>NZ_CP150267.1:0-4800000 GCF_037976585.1 Paenibacillus sp. FSL k6-2145
ATGCTTCAGTGACGAATTGTTACTACGGTCACTTTATTTAAATGACTTTACGGTTACGGATTGGTTTTGAGCGTTTTTATTCTTTTTTTGGACTTCCCTACTAAAAAAGTCTGAAATAACCGGCACATGTGCGGCTTGCTTCCGCAGATTAGATTCGTCCCCTCCACTACGTTTGCACGAACCACTGTATCTTTCGAATTAGGGTGGGGTAATTTAGGTCGCTTCCCTCTGAATTCCTTTAGGCTTGTCATGGTTGTCTTTTCTTACTCATAGGATGAGTTAAGGAACCCGGACGGAAGGAATGATGTTTCTATGTTTAGAGATGTGATATTGCCCCTACTCTATGGGCTTATTATCTTTTTTGGTGGCATGAAACTGATGGAGACCGCCTTGCAACGTATGGCAGGGCCCATGTTGGCAGGTTGGCTCAATCGCGCTACCTCTGCTCCATGGAAAGGTATGGCCTTCAGTGCGGGCGCAACGGCCTTGTTACAGAGCAGTACTGCGGTCACTGTACTCACCATTGGACTGGCTAATGCCAGATTAATTACCTATGGACGCACACTCGGCATCATCCTCGGCACCAACATCGGGACATGTCTGACAACGGAGCTGGTGGGATTACAGATCGGACGTGCTTCCCTGCCGCTGCTTGTCCTGTCGCTGACGGGCTGGGCCATGTTTGTTGTACTTGGTGAACGCAATCTGGCCGCTCCTGAACGCACGCGCCAGACTCTGTTTAACATCCAGTACAGCTTCCTCGCAGCCGCAGGATTTGCACTTGTTATGACAGGCATTCAGGTAATGCAATCCATTGCCTTACCCTTGCGGAGCATGGGCGTATTTCAATGGTTTCTCGACCGCTCGGCAGACAGCTTGTGGTGGGGCTTCCTGGCAGGTGCCTGTCTGACAGCGCTCATTCACAGCAGCGCAGCTGTCATTAGCATGGCGATTACGCTCGCAGCCACAGGGGTATTACCTGTGGAGATCGGCATCGCCATTGTGATCGGGTCCAATGTGGGGACCTGCATCACCGCTGTGATTGCTGCCGCGGGCGGAGCATCCGCAGGCAAATTTGTCGCAGCCTCCCATGTTGTATTAAACATTGCGGGAGCGCTGCTGTTTATGCCGCTGATCGGCCAGCTGCATGCAGCTTCGGCCTGGCTGTCAGCGGACTACGGGGCACAAATTGCGCATGCCCAGACCCTTTTTAACATCACCAGTTCACTGCTTGCTTTGCCATTCTGTTACTTGCCGATTTGGCACAAAAAACCACCGGTCCACGCCCCCGCGGCGAAGTCACCCGTGGCTTGATGATCTGCCTATCCAGACCCACAGAACGCGCGGCTAACTGACTCGATCTAGAACAATAATGCGTTATACGTTAATGCCTAACTTGTTCAGGGCTACACGCAAGATATCATCGTTATTATCATATCCGTTCTGCTGCTGTCTGGACCATGCTTCTTCCGGAGCATACCAATCCACACCCTTGATTTCTTCAATCTGAGGCTGCAGATCTCCACTCTCGGCTTCAACGAGATAATAATGAACTTCCTTGTCCACCGGGCCAAAATCTGCATGTTGGTACGTGTAAGCAATAATATCAACCGGCTCTACAATGCGGCCCACCATACCTGTCTCTTCCAAAATCTCGCGCAGTGCCGTCTGTTCGATTGTTTCTCCCTCTTCCATTTTGCCCTTGGCGAGAGTTGTTTTACCATAACGATCTACGATAAGCTGAATTTGAAGACGTCCGTCTTCCCCTGTTCTATAAACAACTCCGCCTGCTGAAATTTCTTTTTTGTTCATCATGCTCTCCCCCATCAACTTCGATATCTTTATCTTATTTTTTTGCAAAAGAAGGACCTCATCTCCCCGGGTAAGCTCCCCAAGGAAATGAAATCCTTGTTTCTGACGCCTCGATTACATCGCGGCGGACTTAAGATTCTCTTCCAACACACGTACCAGCGTAGCCTGACTCTCGTTGACGCCGGCTTCAACCACTTTGACTCGGCACACTTTACCGACCATATCCATGGTTCCGTCAAAGACCAGTTGAATGTAGTTGTCGCTATAACCGTGCAGCTTGCCACTTCCCTCGCGGCCTTTGGCTTCACCTTCGGGAATAACATCCAGTACCTGTCCAACAAACTGCTCAGCGTACTCCAGCTGCATCTGCTCAGACAAGTCAATCAGTTCATGCACACGTGCATTTTTGACCTCTTCGTCCACCTGATCTTCCATTCGTGCTGCTGGCGTACCCGTACGCTTGGAATAAGGGAATACGTGCATTTCGGAGAAACCGATCTTCCGCATTAACTCATAGCCATTACGGTACATCTCATCCGTCTCACCTGGAAATCCAACAATGATGTCTGTTGTAATCGCTACATCCGGCATTGCTTCCCGAATGCGAAGCATCTTGTTGTAAAACTCTTCTGTCGTATATTTGCGGCGCATGCGTTTCAACACCGTATCATCACCCGCTTGCAGCGGAATATGGAAGTGACGAACAAGTTTGTCTGAACGTTTGATCACGTCGAGCATACGGTCGTCAATCTGACTGGCTTCAATCGAGCTGATTCGAATACGCTCCAAACCCTCTACCTTATCCAAATCCCACAGCAGATCGGTCAGATCATAGTTCTCCATGTCATCGCCATACCCACCTGTATGAATACCGGTCAGAACAATCTCCTTGTATCCGGCGTGTACGAGTTGATGCGCCTGTTGAATAATGCTGTTTGCTTCCCGACTACGTGAGAGACCACGAGACCACGGAATGATGCAGAACGTGCAAAAGTTATTGCATCCATCCTGAATTTTCAGGAATGCGCGGGTGCGGTCAGCAAAATCAGGTACATCCATTTCTTCAAACACACGGGTTTTCATAATATTACGCACCGCATTAACGGGTTGACGGGACTCCTGAATTTCATTAACATATGGCAAAATCTTGTCACGGTCCTGTGTACCGATAACCAGATCCACCCCTGGGATGTCCAGAATCTCTGCCGGAGAAGTCTGCGCGTAGCAGCCTGTAACGGCCACAATCGCCTCCGGGTTGCGCCGAATGGCACGACGAATAATTTGACGGCTCTTTTTGTCGCCGGTATTGGTTACTGTACAAGTATTAATCAAGTATACATCCGCTGTCTGTTCATCAAAGTCCACTTGATCGTAACCTTCGTTTTTGAACAATTGCCAAATCGCCTCTGTATCATAGAAATTAACTTTGCAGCCTAAGGTGTAAAACGCCACGGATGGCATAATTACATTCCTCCCATTTCTCCGGATTCATATAGCACGCAAGTTAGTGCTGCCATTCCAGCTGTCTCAGCACGCAAAATGCGTTTGCCCAGTCCAACAGATACAGCACCTGCCTGATCAGCCTCTGCCGTCTCCTTCTCAGAAAATCCACCTTCCGGTCCAACCACGATCAAAACTTCTGCACTTGCATCAGGTGCAAGCTGCTCTATAAACGGCTTCAATGCATCTCTCAGCTGTTTACCGTTTTCTTTCTCATAACAATAACATACCAGGCTATAGCCCTCAAAAGAAGATAACAGCCCTTTCCAGGAAAGCGGCTGCTCAACGGATGGAATACGATTCCGGTGACTCTGTTCAGCAGCTTCCTTGGCAATTTTCCGCCACCGCTCCAACCGTTTGCCTTCTTTCTTGGCATCATATTGCACAATCGTACGCTCTGACAGGAAGGGTACAAATGATACCGCTCCAATCTCAGTACATCTCTGGATGACTGTTTCCATCTTGTCACCCTTGGGCAAACTCTGTGCCACGGTTACACGAATCCGTGCTTCATGGTCCATCTCAAGAGGTTCCACAATATTGGCAGTAACTTGGCCAACTTCAATAGTCTCAATTTCCACGAGTGCTTCTCTGGAGTTTCCGTCACTGATAATCAGTTTATCTCCAGGTTTACCACGCATGACCTTGCCGATATGGCGTGCATCATCACCTGTGATGATCACAGCGTGTTCATTAAACTGTTCTGCAGATACAAAATATCGCTGCATTAGTCAATCCACCCATTCTGTCCTGTTATGACTGAAATTCACCCCGCCCGATGACAGGCGTGAATCCAATCGCCACAGATGATCATACAACTTTTACGTGTTTCTGACCAGTATATCAGCCCAAAACACGATGCGCTTTTAGCGATATAATTCAATAACCAGCTTTGCCAGATCTACATACATCGTTTGCGCAAACCCATACAAAGGTTGAATCGTCACATTTTGCAACGGAGGTATAACAAGAATCAATAGGAAGATAAAAATGGACCATTGCTCCACCCCTTGCAGCTTGCGGCTGATTGAAGGTGGCACTACATCTTCCAGAATCCGATAACCATCCAGTGGGGGCAACGGAATCAAGTTAAACAGGAACAGGAAAAAGTTGGTTAAGTTAAAGATAGCGAAAAACGTTGTGATTGCTGTCAGCAACCGCTCATTATCAATGCCGCCGAGTGCTCCCGAACCAACCAGTGAAGCATAGATGATTGTACCGATGATCGCGAGCAACAGATTGCTCAGAGGCCCTGCTGCGGATACGATGATACCCATCAATCTAGGTTTGTCGAAGTTAGCCCGATTAACCGGAACTGGACGTGCCCAACCAAAGCCGGCAATAATGAGCAACAGCACACCAAATAAGTCAAAGTGTACAACCGGATTCAGTGTGACCCGACCCAACAGCTTGGCTGTTGGATCACCGAATTTGTTGGCAAAATACGCATGCGAGAATTCATGCACCGTAAATGCGATCAGGATGGTCAGCAGGAAAAACGGAAGCTGATCGATGGGATAACGAAAGAACGAATTCCAAAAGTCCATACGTTACCCCTTTCTGGCTACAAACGCCAGCCAATCCTCATCACGATGGATCGCACTCACTTCAAACCCGGAGGCTACCAGTGCATCATGTACAACCTGCTCTTTGTTCTTCCAAATGCCTGATACAATATAGGTTCCACCAGACTCAAGCGCATTATAGACATCGTCTACGAACAACAAAATGATTTCAGCCAGAATGTTCGCCACGACAACCTTAACCGGTAGTTGTACACCAAGTGCAGGGTCCTGACTCCCGAGGACGGACAAGAGATCACTCTCTTTAACTGTAATTTGTTGCTCCAACCCATTCAGTTCCACATTCTCCCTGGCACTGATTACCGCAACTGGATCAAGATCAAGCGCCAGTACATGTTTTGCCCCAAGTTTTATCGCTCCAATAGCCAAAATACCAGAACCTGTACCTACGTCAATGACTTCCTCGCCGCCCTGAATAACCGTTTCCAGTGTACGCAAGCAGAGGGAGGTCGTTGGATGTGTTCCTGTACCAAAGGCCATGCCTGGATCAAGCTCAATAATTTTCTCATCCGGACTTTCAGGCGTATACTCTTCCCACGTTGGCTTGATCGTCAGACGTTCCGATACACGTACCGGCTTGAAATATTGTTTCCAGGCTGTTGCCCAGTCATTTTCATCCACTGTACGCGTCTCATAACGAACCTCACCTGTATCAATTCCGAATTCGGAGAGTTCCTCGATTCTCGGATTAACTTCTGACTGTAGTGCATCCATGTCCGTACCTTCGGAGAAGTACCCTTTGATTACCGCAAAGCCTTCCGGAATATCATTCAAAGGAACGTCGTATAACTCACCATATGTCGTGTCCCGTTTTTTATTTAAAGTACCGGACTCTTCAATTGAAACCCCTCCAGCACCCGCTTCATGTAAAAAATTCGAAATCATCTCCACAGCTTCTTCTGTGGTATGTATTGTTAGTTCATGCCATAACATACTTGGTTTTTCCTCCTCATTTTTCAAACATCCCAACTATTGTACTACACAAGCTAGCCGGAGCACAAAGCCACACCAGTAAAAGAAAAACAAAACAGGATATCCGCAGCCTGACTGCTCGAATATCCTGTCATCTATTCATACATATCTGTTTCATTTACTTCAGCATTTTGCATAATTCGAATCTCACTTAGCAAAAACGCCCACCATTCTGCGTGATCATCTCAGCGGCTTGCGGGAGGGAATCGTTGGATACGGACACGGTCAGCAAAATTTCTTGTTTTAGCCTGTTTGCCGAATCCTCTTCGGGTGTATCATACACCTGACCATTGGACAGCATTTCCGTTTCATCACTAATCAGGGCAAGTACATTCAGTTCTCCACTAAATCCTCCAACGACGGCTGTAGGGGAATTATCGAAGCCCTTAACATCGTTTGAATCCAATGCAGACGCTTCATTGCCAAGGCTCTCGATACTCAATTGGTTTGGGTGCAACAATTCCAGGGCTCTGCGTGCAGACTCGGCCTCAGTCCAGCTTGTAAAAACAGCTTCGAGTATCACTGCCGAGCGATCTTCAGTCATGAAGCTCCCGTCCCTGACGTCGATCAGCCGCTTCACTGCGGCGTAGTGCTTCGATATCTTCATGATCCGCAGCTTCAGCGCTGAATTCCACGTCCTCATTTTTCGCGGATTGCATACGTTTCATTTTTTCCGTTTTCGTTAAAATTTTGCCTGGACGTTCATGTTCTGCCATTGTAATGCTCCTCCTTCAAATTGTATAAGTTCAACTAAATCGTATTTACACTGACACTCCGATGACAGAACAACCTTCCGATCGCTGTTATCCCCAGATTTTTTTTAATTCCCTTCTTCCAAAGGGAAAATCCGGGGATAGCGTATGCTTCCGAAGTAGCTTTCTTGCGAAAGCTTTTAGGCGAACGCTTCGCTTCTTCAGGTTTTTTCTGTCCTCTCCGTTATTGTGTAAATGTTTAGATTGAATCTTATATTGTTGATCTAAATATATATTTCTTGAAACTAGATCATTCCACCGGCTTGTTCGATTATAGACATAGCGCGGTGATGTACCGATTCATCTACGATAACCGTTAGTAATACATCCCTTCCCGTAGGTCCACCCTGTCCACCATCACTCATGCCGCTTGCAGAAGGGTCCGCCGCAGCCATGATTCCAGCACTGGCATTTGTTTGCATGGAATCGGGCACCCATGATGAAAAACTGCCGGAAACGCCCGGCTTGTAGGAAGCCCCGCTTGGTCCTACACCCGCATATCGGCTGAATCGATTAATCGACAGGTCCTCCACTCGCAATGCCTCCAGTTTTTTGGCTGCTCCTTGAGCCTGCTCCGGGCTGTGAAAGTACGCCAAAATATTTTTCTCGGTCATCCGCTTCACCTGCTTCCCTAATTTCTCGCATATCAGCTATGCATATCATTCTCGCCATGCTATCTTTCCGCAAGTTCGCTCAGAATATACCGAAATGCTCCCACAAATTGCTGTCGTTCTTTATAGCATAAATCCATGGATTTTGCCAAAATCACTGAAACACTAAAAAAAGGCGTACAAAAAAGGACACCCTACGGTAAAAACCGCTGTGGTGTCCTTTTGGACTTGCTATATATTATTCTCAGTCGCCGCGGAAGGCACGTTTCACTCTATCAAAGAAAGATTGTTCATGCTCATGTGTTTGCTCTCCATCCAGCGCAGCAATTTGGCGAAGCAGATCTTTCTGCTCGTCATTCAGCTTACTAGGTGTAACCACAACCACTTTCACATGTTGATCCCCTTGCCCCATACCGCGCAGGCGTGGTACGCCTTTGCCTTTGAGTCGGAAATACGTTCCCGTTTGTGTACCAGCTGGTACTTTCAACTTCACTTTCTCGGTCAGCGTTGGGATTTCAACTTCATCTCCCAGAGCTGCCTGAGCAAAGGTAAGTGGGATTTCGCAATAAATATCGTCACCTTCACGCTCGAAGAAATCATGTGATTTCACGCGAATGACAATATACAGATCTCCCGCTGGTCCGCCACGCAGGCCTCCCTCGCCCTCACCTGTCATACGCAGTTGCGCGCCATCATCTACACCCGCTGGAATGCGGACATGGATTTTGCGTTGCTTGCGAACTTTACCGCTACCACTGCACGTTGTACATTTTTCTTTGATAATTTGGCCCGAACCACTACAGTTCGAACATGCACGACGATTAACCATTCGACCAAACGGTGTATTTTGCACGACTTCCTGCTGACCGCTACCTTGGCAGACCGAGCAGGTTTCCGGTTTCGTTCCAGGTTTGGCACCTGAACCATGACAGGTATCACAGCCTTCGGTACGCGGAATCGTAATATCGGTTTCTTTACCGAACACAGCTTCCTTGAACTCAATCGTCATCGTGTACTGCAGATCATTCCCCCGTTGCGGAGCATTGGGATCACGTCGTCCACCGCCACCGCCGCCAAAGAACATGTCGAAGATGTCGCCAAATCCACCGCCACCAAAATCACCGCCACCACCGAATCCACCTTGATTCGGATCGACATGACCATATTGATCATATTGTGCACGCTTCTGACCGTCACTCACTACGTCGTAAGCTTCTTTAACTTCTTTAAATTTAGCTTCCGCATCAGCAGCCTTGTTTACGTCAGGGTGATACTGACGGGCAAGCTTACGGTAAGCCTTTTTAATCTCATCGTCGTTAGCCGTTTTACTAACGCCAAGCACCTCATAATAATCACGCTTTTCAGCCACTCTTCCACCCCCATATCATTCACCATATCGCACATCGTGACAAAAGGAAAGCCAAAGCGCGGGAGCCCCGGCTATGACTTTCCCTCTAATTCGAACGTCACCGATGTTTAATTCGCGTAGAACTACGAATTAGTTTTGTTTTTTATCTTCATCCACAACTTCGTAATCAGCGTCTACGACGTTATCACGTTTAGCGGAACCTTGTTGCTCTTCAGCACCTTGTGCTTCTTGCTCTTGCGCCTGAGCTTGCTCATACAGTTTCACGGACAGTTGTTGAACGATCTCTGTCAGTTCTTCTGTAGCAGCTTTGATATCTTCCAGGTTGTCGGAAGCCAGAACGCCTTGCAGTTTTTCTTTGGCAGCATTTGCTTTTTCAACTTCGCCAGCATCTGCTTTTTCGCCAAGATCTTTGATCGTTTTGTCAACAGAGTAGATCAATTGATCTGCACTGTTTTTCGCTTCAACGAGTTCTCTGCGTTTTTTATCTTCTTCAGCGTGCAACTCAGCATCTTTCATCATTTGCTCAACTTCAGCATCGCTCAAACCGCTGGAAGAAGTGATTGTGATTTTTTGAGTTTTATTAGTACCTTTATCTGTTGCAGATACGTTAACGATACCGTTGGCATCAATATCGAAGCTAACTTCGATCTGTGGAACGCCACGTGGAGCTGGTGGAATATCACCCAACATGAAACGTCCAAGCGATTTGTTACCTGCTGCCATCTCACGCTCACCTTGCAGAACATGAATCTCAACGCTTGGTTGATTGTCTGCATAAGTGGAGAATACTTGAGATTTGCTTGTAGGGATCGTTGTGTTACGCTCGATCATTTTGGTGAATACGCCACCTGCTGTTTCGATACCCAGGGACAGTGGAGTTACGTCAAGCAATACAACGTCTTTCACGTCACCTGTCAGCACGCCCGCTTGTACAGCAGCACCCAAAGCTACAACTTCATCCGGGTTAACACCTTTGTGAGGCTCTTTACCAGTCAGTTTTTTGATTGCTTCTTGGACTGCAGGAATACGTGTGGAACCACCAACCAATACGATCTTGTCGATATCGTTAGCCGTCATACCCGCATCACTCAATGCACGACGAGTTGGTTCAAGCGTACGCTCAACCAGACCTGCAGAGATTTCTTCAAATTTCGCACGGCTCAGGTTCAACTCCAAATGCTGAGGAACGCCATCAGCAACCGTGATGAACGGCAAGGAGATCGTTGTAGTCAATACGCCGGAAAGTTCTTTTTTCGCTTTTTCCGCTGCATCTTTCAAACGTTGAACCGCTGCTTTATCTTTGCTCAAGTCAATGCCTTGATCTTTTTTGAATTCACTTACGAGATAATCAATGATTACTTGGTCGAAGTCATCCCCGCCCAGTTGGTTGTCCCCGCTCGTTGCTTTAACTTCGAAGAAGCCGTCACCCAGTTCAAGAATGGATACGTCGAACGTACCGCCACCCAGGTCATATACGAGAATCGTTTGGTCTTCGGATTTCTCCATACCGTATGCCAAAGCTGCTGCTGTAGGCTCGTTGACGATACGCAGAACTTCCAAACCTGCAATTTTACCCGCATCTTTAGTCGCTTGACGCTGACTGTCATTGAAGTAAGCAGGTACAGTGATAACTGCTTGAGTTACCGTTTGACCCAGATAAGCTTCAGCATCAGTTTTCAATTTTTGCAGGATGATTGCAGAGATCTCTTGTGCAGAGTAGTCTTTGCCATCAATTGTTTCCTTGTGGGAAGTACCCATGTGACGTTTGATCGACATGATGGTACGATCCGGATTGGTGATCGCTTGACGTTTTGCAGTTTCACCAACAACGCGCTCTCCATCTTTTTTGAAACCAACTACGGATGGAGTTGTACGTGCGCCCTCCGGATTTGGAA
Organism: Paenibacillus sp. FSL k6-2145; assembly: GCF_037976585.1. Classification (NCBI taxonomy): domain Bacteria; kingdom Bacillati; phylum Bacillota; class Bacilli; order Caryophanales; family Paenibacillaceae; genus Paenibacillus; species Paenibacillus sp. FSL k6-2145. Next base: position 10,495 of record NZ_CP150267.1, read on the forward strand.
TTACGACAGCCTCGCCGCCTTCCATTACTGCTACGCATGAGTTTGTTGTTCCTAAGTCAATACCAATTACTTTGCTCATCCGAAAATTTCCTCCCTCAACAATTTAAAATGAATGGGTCTGATCTGACCCTTATTTAGATGTTCATGTTGCTAATCGTGCTCTATGTGTACAAACCTTTATATTAAACTTCGCCCACATTGTTCAACTATGGAGCCGACCCATTCCTTCCTATAAGGAAATTATGAGCTGACTTTAACCATAGCTGGACGAAGCACTTTATCTTTCAGCATGTAGCCTTTTTGGACTTCCTCAACAACGATACCTTCTTCGTACTCGTCGCTCTCCACTTGCATAATAGCTTGGTGGAATTCAGGATTGAACGGTTGTCCTACCGATTCCATTGCCGTCAGACCTTCGTTATTCATCACGGTTTCCAATTGACGGAAAATCATTTGGATGCCCTTGGAGAAAGATTCGACCTCTGCTCCTTCCGGTACAGTAGCCATGGCGCGCTCGAAGTTATCAATAACCGGTACCAGTTCGGTGACCAGCTTCATCGAAGCGTATTTAGCCAATTCTTCTTTTTCCTTCTGAGTACGACGACGGAAGTTATCAAAATCAGCCTGTGCACGGACATAACGCTGCTGTTGCTCCTCAGCTTCTGCCTTCAGACGTGCAAGCTCATCCTGCTCCTGACCAGCCATCTCTTCAGCTTGTGCTTCTGCAGCGCCAGCTTCATTAATAGGCTCCTGCTCAGCTGCTGTTACCTCTTGTTCTTCTGTAAATGATTGCTCCTCTTTCAAGATGTTCACCTCCTTATACGAATGAAATGGTTCATTCCCGAATCTTATTTGAAACGATGTGTCAGCATCGCCGTCAAGTCACGGGATAGTGTATTTAGAATATGAATGACACGTGCATAATCCATCCGCGTGGGTCCTAGAATACCGATCGAACCCAATGCCTCACCGTCCAATGAATAGGAGGCTGTAATCAGGCTGCAGTTGGCAAAGGCTTCATGATCATTCTCAGTGCCGATTCGCACTTGAATACCAGATCCACCCGGCACGGGCATCATCAATTTCATGAGTGTTGGTGTCTCTTCCAGCAGGTCAAGAATATCTTTTACCTTTTCGATATCTTTAAACTCCGGTTGAGTCAACATATTGGTGGCACCACTGAGGAACAGACGATTATCATGTTCGTTGTCAAAGGCACTGTTCAGCACCTGCATAACTTCCTCGTAACGTGTAATATGCCGTTCCATCTCTTGCCCGAGTTCAGTATAGAGACGGGATTTCAATTTGTAAATTGGCACACCAACCAGCTTGGTGTTCAACAGTCGAACCACTTTCTCCATCTCGGCTACCGAGATTTCTGGAGGAATCTGGACCGTCTTGTTCTCCACCTGACCGGTATTGGTCACAATGATTGCCACAGCTTCACTTTCGTTCAGCGGAAGCAATTGGAAGTGACGTAGGGACGTATGGAATACTTCCGGTCCAAGCAGGATCGAAGTATAATTCGTCATATGTGACAAAATATTGGATGCATGCTGAATAACTTGCTCCATGACGTTCAACTTTTCAGCGAAGAACGACTTCAGATCATCCAACTCCTGAGGCTCCACCTGATTCCAGGGAACCAAATGATCGACATAATATCGATAGCCTTTATGGGATGGAATGCGTCCAGCCGATGTATGCGGCTGTTCCAGAAAGCCCATATCTTCGAGGTCCGCCATTTCATTACGGATCGTCGCCGGACTGTATCCAACATCTCCCCTTTTGGAAATGCTCCGGGACCCTACGGGCTCAGCTGAACGGATATAGTCATCCACTATAGCGTTCAGAATCATTCGTTGACGCTCTGTTAACATGGTGAGTATTCCCTCCTTCTGACTGTACTGTCCCATGTCGTTAGCACTCCGGTTAGATGAGTGCTAAGCGGTAATACAAAAATACCAAACTGACGTGAACATTGTCAAGTGAGTTTGATGAGTGGGCTCATCTATTTATAGTATAGACCAATGTCGACGAGTCCTAACAACTTTATTGAACATACTTTGAAGTAAAAAAGGACTGCATGTAGGGCAGAGGCTGACTCGGCTCAATCCATGCAGTCCATTCAGTTGTTAGGCTGAAACGTTAAGCTCTTTTAATACCGCGATCTCATCACAACAATCCTGCTTGCTGCAATGAACACAATCGGTCCATACTTTCTCGGGGAAAATCTCTTTTTCCACCACGGCAAATCCGTTTTTGAGAAAGAAGGATACTTCATATGTCAACGCCATAACCTTAGGAATCTGTTGTTTCTCCGCTTCTTCTACCAGTCGGTCCAGCAATCGGGAGCCAATACCGAGCCCTTTGTGCCCTTCCGAGATACCGAGTGATCTGACTTCCACCAGATCATTTCCCAGACGACAAAGCGATCCGCAACCCACCACTTCACCATCAACTTCGGCTACAACAAAGTGCTCCAGCTGTCGGTGCAGTATTTCCCGTGATCGCGGAAGCATGATCCCACGCTCTGCATAGCCCTTAATCATTTCATACAGTGGTTCAACATCTTCCGGCACGGCTTTTCTGCATATTACCGACATCCTGCTCTCCTCCTATTACCAAGCTTTCCAGAGGAAAGCTGACTTCGTAGTTGTTAAATTAACACGCTCTGTAAAATCAATATGAATAAATATACAACAGAGCGTATAGAATTTCAAGCTATGAATTCAGCGATATGGACCCGATAAACTCCGCAAAAACGTCATTTCCGAACAGGATACCCTGCTCGCTCAGTCGGAAGCCGTCTGCCGTCCGCTCAAGCAGCCCTGCGTTCAACATTTTGCCCAAAGGCTTTGCAAACACTTCTTCCATGGACTCTCCGAACTGTTCGCTAAAACGTGAGGCCGAAGCCCCCTCCAACATTCTTAGTCCAACCATCAGATAATCTTCCATGGCCTCAGGGCGAGCAATCTCAAAATGATCCAGACGAGGCAGTCCTGCACGCGAAGCTTCAACATAAGGATTTATACCTTTAATATTCATATGCCGTTCGCGGCCTACATATCCATGTGCACCTGCACCCAGACCGTAGTAGTCCTCATTACGCCAGTAGGTAATATTGTGACGACTCTCAAAGCCCGGCTTGGCAAAGTTACTGATCTCGTATTGTCCATAACCTGCTTCTTTCATACGTCTCATTAATAGAAGATACATCTCCAGTTCGTCATCTTCATGAGGAAGAGGTAACTGGTTCTTCTGATACAGTGTATGGAAAAGTGTATTCTCTTCGACTTTCAGGCTGTAAATGGAGTAATGCGGCAGATCCAGTTCCAGCGCTTTGTCGATGCTCTCATTCAACATCTCTACGGTCTGGTTTGGCAACCCAAACATCAAGTCAATGGACAGGTTATTCAAGCCTGCTTTACGAGCATTCTCCAAACTGCGATATACATCATCCGTATTATGAATACGGCCAATGCCTGTCAGCAGATCATTCTGAAACGCCTGCACGCCAAAGCTGACACGGTTGACGCCGCCCTCTTTCATTGCAGCGAGCTTCTCCGCATCCGTGGTTCCCGGGTTGGCTTCCATCGAAAATTCAATATCGTCCGCCCAATTTGGGAAATACGTCTTCACGGAACGAAGAAATACTGCCATCTCATCCGGTTTCAGAGCTGTTGGCGTACCCCCACCTACAAATATGGTCTTGATCTCACCCGGTGGATTGGCCTTAACTGTATGTTCCATCTCCCGTTCTAGCGCTTCGAGATATTGCATCACGGGCTGATCTTTCAGAACGTAGGAGTTAAAGTCGCAATAAAAACATTTATTCGTGCAAAAGGGAATGTGAAGATACACCGCTTGGGGCGCACCTGTCTTCCGGCTGTGTGCTGCCAATGTCATGGCAAGTCCCCCTCTATTTGAAAAAAGGAAAGCCATCCGGCTTCCCTTTCAGCTTAGTTATTTAATATTCTGTGTTGTAACCATGTTTGCAAGCAAACGTCCTACAATTCAATTTCGATACACACAATCTGTGTTGTACCCGAAACAAAATATCGTTTATCCTTTCATACACAAATTATTGATGTACCAAAAGGATTCACGTGACGTTTGCAAGCAAACGTCCTAGTCATCAATTTTCAGTACCGCCATGAATGCCTCTTGTGGCACCTCAACGTTACCAACTTGCTTCATCCGCTTCTTACCTTCCTTCTGCTTCTCAAGCAGTTTCCGTTTCCGCGAGATGTCACCACCATAACACTTGGCAAGTACGTTTTTACGCATTGCTTTTACCGTCTCACGAGCAACAACCTTGGTACCTACAGATGCCTGAATTGGCACCTCGAACATTTGCCGTGGAATCAGCTCGCGCAGTTTCTCACAGACAATGCGTCCGCGGTTATAGGCACGGTCACGGTGAACGATGAAGGACAGAGCATCCACCTGTTCGCCATTGAGTACAATATCCATTTTTGCCAGATTGGACTGACGGTAACCGGACAACTCATAATCCAGGGATGCATATCCTTTGGTACCGGATTTCAACTGGTCGAAGAAGTCATATACAATCTCGGACAACGGAATCTCATAGGTAATGGTAACCCGGGTTGTGTCCAAATATTCCATATTTACATATTCACCGCGTTTATTCTGACACAACTCCATAATGGTACCTACATAATCATTTGGTACGATAATATCTGCCTTGACGTACGGTTCCTCGACGTAATCAATCCGTCCCACCTCAGGATAGTTGGATGGGTTGTCGATTTTCATCACTTCACCATTGGTTAAGGTGACGTGATAGATTACACTTGGTGCCGTTGTGATCAACGGAATGTTAAACTCCCGCTCGATCCGCTCCTGGATAACGTCCATGTGAAGCAGTCCAAGGAATCCGCAACGGAATCCAAAACCGAGTGCACTGGATGTTTCCGGTTCAAAGCTCAGAGACGCATCGTTCAACTGCAATTTCTCCAACGCTTCACGCAGATCAACATAGTCCGATGTTTCGATCGGATAGAGACCACAATACACCATTGGGTTAATTTTACGATAACCCGGCAAAGGTTCCGGTGTTGGATTTTTGGCATCCGTTACCGTATCCCCGACTTGTGTATCGCCAACATGCCGGATACCTGCAACGATAAATCCAACATCCCCCACGTTCAGCTCGTCCACGATGGTCATACGAGGTTTGAACGCTCCAACTTCAATGACTTCAAATGATTTACCTGTTGCCATCATTTTGATTTTGGAACCGGATTTAATTTTGCCATCAACAACACGTACATATACGATTACACCTTTGTACGGGTCATAGTGCGAGTCAAAAATCAGCGCTTTCAAAGGCTGGTCAGGATCACCAGTCGGTGCCGGAACACTTTGCACCACTTGCTCCAAAATTTCTTTGATTCCGATTCCTGATTTGGCCGAAGCCAAAACCGCATTACTTGTGTCCAAACCAATAACATCTTCCACTTCCTGCTTCACCCGTTCAGGATCAGCGCTTGGAAGGTCAATTTTGTTGATAACCGGTAAAATTTCAAGGTTGTTATCCAATGCCAGATACACGTTGGCAAGTGTTTGGGCTTCAATTCCCTGAGCCGCATCCACAACCAGGAGAGCACCTTCACATGCAGCAAGACTGCGTGATACTTCATATGTGAAGTCTACGTGTCCCGGTGTATCAATCAGATTCAATAAATACTCTTCACCGTCATCCGCTTTGTAAGTCAAGGCTACTGCTTGTAGCTTGATCGTTATTCCACGTTCGCGTTCAAGGTCCATTTTATCCAGAACTTGTTCCTGCATTTCACGTGAAGTGAGCGCACCTGTGTGCTCCAAGATCCGGTCCGCAAGTGTTGATTTGCCGTGATCTATATGTGCAATAATAGAAAAGTTACGAATTTTACGTTGTCTTGCCCGAATGTCAGTCATTCCTTACCCCCAGAAACAGCCTAGTGTCAATCACTTCATTATAACAGTTGAAGCACAGTGCATCAATCCCGTGATGTCTCAACTTTATAATAAAGTGTTATCATGCACTCCCAGAGGTTATATTGTACCTTAAAATTATGGTATTTTATTCAGCAACGCCGCTAAAAAGAGAGACCACCCACTTGATTCCACTATGTGAGAGATTTTGCAATAGTCCAGCCGTTTTGTCTGCCAACACATCAACCGGAGCCTTATTTTGATCTGCCCCAAGCACTTGGCTTGGTGACTGAACAGGTACAAATGGGGGTTCTTTAATTTCCTTTTGGACAGGTGCAGTCGGAACAGATTCGGTAACCGATGAAGTTGGCTCAGTTGTCACAACGGTTGACGTGCCTCCCGATGGATTGCCCATATGAAAGTTGCTGCCAGCCAGCTGCATTCCAAACAGAACACCCAGCAACATTAATACAGCGATGGATAACAGTCTTTTACCGAATCTGGACATGTGCATTGCCTCCTGTCACTCTCTACTATTTTTCCTTCTTACATATATGGTTCCTATCCACCCTGCGACGAGGTTTCCGCACTGGCTTTGTCCACCTTCTGATCTTCCCAATACACTTGGGCAATCATGTCTGCTAGAATCTTCGATGTCCGTTGGAGCTCAGCACCTGTGTTGTCGATACCACCAATCTCAATTAAAATGCTGTTGGGTGAGAGGGTTTGGTTATACTCTCCATTGTTGGCTCCTCCACCATCTTTGCCCCACACACCACGGGATACCCCAGGATACTTGGCTTCCAGTTTCTTATGAATTTTCGCTGCAAAGGCTTCATTCTGCCGCCAATTTGGATTTTCATGTCCAATAATGAAATACACTTTGGCGTAGCCCAAGTCATTAATAGTGGTTGTTGTTTTGCCATGACGCTGTGAATCACGATGAATGTCTATGAGATATGTCAGATCATCATTTTGAGCGAGTGCCGCTTTTACCGTTTGACGGGAGTATTTATAAGAATAGTTCCAGTTATAATCCTTTACTTTAGTGGGATAATCATCCTTGGCGTGTTCTACGCCGATTCCCAGCTTCTCCAGACTGTCTGAGAGGTAGGTCCCCACTTGAAATACATTGCCTGTTGATTTGCCTGATGATGGATTATCACTTTTCGTACCTAGCAGTGGATTGTAACCTTCCCGTGGATGGGAATGATAGATAAGAATTGATTTTTTGCCTGTTGTCGGTGAGCCTGAATTGTCTTTCTCACCATTCTTCGCTGGGGGATCCTCTTTACCTTCTCCATCTCCAGGCTCACTCGACTCAGGCGGATCCGTATTGTCCTGGCCTGGTGGAACATGCAGTTCACTACCGGGTTTCCCTCCACCTGCGGAAGCCGTATCCGTAAGACCGGGACCGGGTTGATAATCTTCAGGAGCCTCGGCTTTTTCGTTACCAGATCCAGGACGGAGCAGAACAGGTTGGTTGGAACCCATGCCCGGCATTTCTCTCGCAATCAGGCTCTTGGGGTCTTGAGGATTTACATTCGTTAGTAATTGGAAAACAAATGAGGTGAGATTCTCACCGGATATGGCAGAGATCTGTTCCTTCTGGGTGAGATGAGGCATCTCCATACCGAGCATATCAACGAAAAAGCGGCTTGATACGGCACTCGCAAATCCTTTCATGGAAGAAACGGGTGAATTATTCAAGCGTTTCTCTGCCATGCCCCCCAGACCCAGTACGACAAAAAACAAGGCAGATATGATCATAAGCAACAACAACGTACGGCCCATGGCCAGCACGTGCAGACATCTTTTTTTCCACTTTCCAATATTCCAGGCCAATATCTTGTTCATTCTGCTGTCTCCTTCCCTGCTGGACAACTCTTATACTTCAACTCTATGAGCCGGCCCAATTTGATAGAACAGGAAAATGAAAGATTCCAGAAACAAAAAAAAGAAAGTCCGATAGATTCGGACCTTCTTCTCAGCAGTTTTAAGTTTTAATGTGTATAGGCGGCTACGTTATCCGGATTCACTGCATCGTGGAGTGCAGCGTTAAGTCCTGTAGCAATAACATTGGCAATTCCCTCAATAAACTCATCGATTTCCTTTGGGGTAACTATGAGGTCATGACCCAGTGGCTCAAGTACCTCTTTCACCAGACTCAAGCGATCTTGCTCACCGATGTCGTCCAGCATACCCATGATCTGTTTGGTCTGATCCGTTTCCTGGCGAAAGTGTGAACGCATCATCTCAATCACATTGTTCACAATAGTGGACGCATAACATACGGTTGGTACTCCGATGGCGATGCAAGGCACACCTAATATTTCACGAGTCAGGCCACGCCGTTTGTTTCCAATACCGGATCCCGGATGAATACCAATGTCCGCTACCTGAATCGTTGTATTTACACGTTCCAAGGAACGGGAGGCCAGCGCATCAATCGCAATAATGGCATCCGGCTTGGTCCGATCTACAATCCCCTGTACGATGTCACTGGATTCAATGCCCGTTGTACCTAACACGCCGGGAGCAATCGCGCTGACTTCCCGATACCCTGGCGCTACCTGATCTGGCACCAATTCGAAATACTGACGGGTTACCATCAGATTTTCCACAACAAGTGGACCGAGTGAATCCGGGGTGACATTCAAGTTGCCCAGGCCAACAATCAAGACCTTGGATGTTTTGTTGATTCCAGCTTTAACCATAAAATCTTCCATTTCACGTGTGAACTCGGCAGCAACTCGCTCCTGCAACTCGGTATCACCATTCCGTAGTGAAGGTACTTCCAAGGTGACATAGTGACCTTTCACCCGACCAATAGCCGTTGCTGCTTCTTCAGTTAGGACATCAATACGTGTAATCGTAATGCCCTCTTTTTTCTCCACATCTTCCCGCAGTCCGGGGATCGTCTGTTTCTGTCCACCTTGCGCCATTTCCTTGGAGTCGATCGCCAAATCGGTACGAACTGTATAGTTTTGCAAATCCAGTGTCATTCTGTCCCTGCCTCCCTTACCGCATTTGAGCATATTGTGTGGGAAAAAGGGTTTCTTTATACAGCATGTCGAACATCGTAGGAATATCTGTTGCATTTTACATGCTAGCGTGATAGAATATTTTAAGTTGTGAAACGTTTGTATTCATGCAAATGCCTTACAGGAGGTGAATGTAATGCCAAACATCAAATCCGCTGTTAAACGCGTAAAAACGAGCGACAAGCGCCGCGCACTCAACGCTTCCCAGAAGTCTGCACTCCGTACAGCTGTTAAAGCTGCTGATGCTGCTCTGGTAAGTAACGAAGTTGATACTGCAAAAGCTGCGATTCAAGCTGCTTCCAAAAAGCTGGACAAGGCTGTAACTAAAGGTCTGGTTCATAAAAATGCTGCAGCACGCAAAAAGTCTCGCTTGGCGAAAAAACTGAACGCTCTTTCCGCACAAGCGTAAGAAGCGTTACTTATACGATCCAATGGAAAAATCCTGAACAGCATAGGCTTTCAGGATTTTTTAGTATCTGATTCGATAAGTATAAGACACAAACAAAAGCGACCTTTATTCCGATGATTAAACGATCATGGAGTAAAGGTCGCTTTGTTTGTTATTCACACTAGTAATCTATTACGTTTACGTGTCCATTCAGGCACCAAGTCTCAATAAGAACAGCTCCAGACCAAGCACTTTATCCACCGCTCCTGTTTTCATCTGGTAATCCAGTTCGCTGAGGTGACTCAAAATCATTCTCAGACGTTCCGGCTGAAATTTACGAGCTTGTTCACCCGCAATCTTAACAGCATACGGATGCAGACCAAGCTGACTGGCAATCTGCTGCTGGGAGTAACTTTGTTGGCCCAACTCTTTCACCTGGATCATGATCCGAAACTGACGTGCGATTAAAGCCGCAATTTTAATCGGTTCTTCCCGCTGCTTCAGCAACTCATAGAAAAGAGCCAACGCTTTCTCCAGTCGCAAATTAGCGAGTTCTTCGACCAGCGAGAATACATTCTGCTCTGTACTACGGGCAACCAGTGACTCGATATCAGCACGCTTGATTGTCCCCCCATTACCCGCAAACAAACATAACTTGTCTACTTCAGCAGACAGGGTCTGAAGACCTGTTCCTGCATAGCTGATCAACGTTTCCGCCGCTCCCGTCTCCAAGGAAACATCCCGCTGCTTCGCCAGTTTCACTATCCAATTCAATAACTCATCTCCACTGAGCGGAGCAAAAGCAAGAACTACTGCCTGTTTCTTGACAGCCTTCACCAGTTTCTTACGCTCATCCAGCTTATCCCCTTGGGCCAAGAAAACAATCGTACTGTAATCTGCCGGATTTTCCATATATGTAAGCAGACGATCAACCTGATGTTCAATCTTGGATTCTTTACCTGCGGTGAACAGGCTCGCGTCCCTTACAATAATTAATTTGCGAGGAACGAGAAAAGGTACAGTCTCTGCTTCTTCAATAACGACCTCCACAGCCGTTTCAGACAAATCATATGGAATAATCGCAAAATCACGATGTTCTTCTTCAATAACCTGTTCTTTTAACATATCCGTAAATTGCTGTATCTGGTACTTCTCCGTTCCGTACAGCACATAGATCGGTGCCGTTTCTCCATTACGTATTGCCTTTGTTGCACTTTTTACATCCATTCACGGCGCCTCCTTATCCCTCTTATCCTACCAGAAAAAACGCAAGACAACAAAGGGACCTTACATCCAGTTATGGATGAAGGTCCCCTGTCCTACATCTATATAAACGCAGACACCAGCAGTTCTAGAAAAAGCCGGTGCGCGGTCATACGACGTCAGTTGTTTGAACTGAGATAGGACGTTTTGTTACTTCCACTATATGCTTGTCATACTGAAAATGTTCTTTCGTTTAGAGGAGCGCACTCCCCATTTTTAATTATTTCGCAGGAGCTCCACCTGAAACAGCAGGTACATTAAACGAGTTCTTCGCCGTTGTTCCGTCCTTGTCCGTTTCGTAATTAAATAGAGTACCATCCTTGGACCAACTCGCTGACTTCAGTGTCCCCTCTATACTGCGTTGTTCAACCAAATTTAGAACATCCGGTTCATTGGCAGGTTTGGAGTATATGCTGAGTTGATCACCAATAAGCATAACTACATAGGAGCCGTCAGGTGATTTCCATTCTTTTGGTGCTGCCGTTGTAGTCATTCCCTGATCCGGTCCTGCCGCGAATCCTTTGTTTCCTCCAGAAGCGTCTGCACCTGCACTGGAATCAGGTACAGTATTACCTTCAACCGGAACATCTTCAGTCATATTAGGTGTTGTATCCTGAGAAGTGAAGGATTTCGCATCTCCATTTTCCGTTTCTGTTACTCCATTCTCTTCCCCATCTGCAGAAGATTTAGGAGAATCTCCTGATCCCTGAATTCTCTGCTCAGAATCTTGGTTCTGAACCTGATTATTCTGATTATCGGTCGGAGGAGTTTTAGACGAATTATCCTGAGTTCCTTTATTCGGAGCAGGTGTTGATTCGGTAGCCGGTTGTTGAGGTGCCGGATCTGATTGAACTTCAGGCTCCTGTACCTTATCTCCACCATTCTCTTCAGGCAAGGTTTCTACGCCTTGGTTGTCTGGTTCAGTCGGTGAAACATTCGATTGATCCACAAACACATCGTTGCTGCTTGGTTGGGCTGAAGTGGCAGGATCAGAATTTTCAATACTCTTGCTCAATGGATTCTCATCCACATTGCCACTCTCTTGAGAAGCCCCAGAGCTCATCAGCATGGAATCGGCATTCTCAATCTGTTCAGGCTGGTATCCCCAGATGGCAAATCCCAAAACAACTGCTGCTGCCGCTGCACCCATGGACATACGTCCTGCCATTGAGTTAAGCCATTTTTGCTTCGTTTTCCTCTCACTTGAACGTTGTAAATTCTCAAATGCAGCGGGGACAGGATTCATTTCCTGTATGGTGCTACTTTGTTCCTTCCGTGCTTCGTCAATGGCATCAAGCTGTGGCATAATCGCATCAACCAGACTAAATTTCGGGCTTACTTGCGGTAATTCTTCCAGTTCTCTGGAAAGAGCTCTGAGTAAACTAAAATTCTCGGCGCACTCCGGACACTTCGCCACATGCTGTAGCATCTGCGCGGTTTCCGCCTCGCCCAGATCATGATCCAGATAGCGGTGCATCCATTCCACCACCTCTTCGCATTTCATCCTGTCACACCACCTTTCTGATATTCCTGTAGTAGATTCTGTAATTGCTGTCTGGCTCTAAATAAATAAGATTTCACCGTATTCAACGGAAGATCGAGACAATCCGCAATTTCATTGTAGGATAAGTCCTGCAAATATCTTAGAACAATAACGGTACGATGATGCTCGGGAAGCTTGTTGATCGCATCCTGAATGTCTTGGGCCACATATGTAGACATGACCTCGTATTCCACATCCTGATTATCCTGAAAAACCATGTCATGTTCGTCAATGGAGACAGACGGCTTGGTTCTTCTGAATTTATCAATACAGATGTTCGTAACGATGCGTTGTACCCATGTTTTGAATTGGGCCTTTTCTTCGTATGAGTTGATTTTGGTGTAAATTCGGATCAACGCTTCCTGCGCAGCATCCAAAGCGTCCTGTTCATTATTTAGAATGTAATATGCGGTCCGATAGACATGTTGTTCAATCTCCCGCAATAGGGTAATTAGAGCGTCGCGATCGCCCGATTGAGCGGCTCTGATGAGTTCCGGCTCTACCACAAAGGATCCCCCTCTCCCTGCAACCTTACAGACGTAATCATCAATAAAATTGTTGCAAAGTTAAGTATTTTTTTAATTTGCCATAACAAAATAACGGCGTATGTATTAGGGCCGCTGAAATCTTCTCTTAGAATAACAGAAATTGCATAATGAGTCACCAAACGTATCCAAAAGGGATTCCATTACTTACACGACTCAATTCAAATGCAATGGCATACATTATAGATAAGCACTTTTTTGGCTCCTAAAATAAAAAAAGTCGAAATTTGTCCAAATTTAAGCTGATTTTAATGCAATTTTCATGAAAATAGTGTATTGTAAATTTACATTCATAAACACGAGGTGATGAGCATGCCAGCTCTTGCGAAAATTCAAGCTTTAAAAGAACAAATGCCCAAAGAATACCAAAGTATTTCCCACTTTGTGGAACATGCATTGGAGTCCATTGATACTCTGGTCGAGGAACATCGGAAGTACGTAGCTGCACAGGCATTATACGGCGATAAAATCGTTGGATCGGAAGAACGCTTGTACAGAGAAACCGTACTTGATGTCAGAGCACAGCTGTTGATGACTCTTGAGAAAACGGTAGAAGATCTGTTGCACAAAGGCGATAAACACTGGAACAAACACTTTAAGGATGGCGTGGAGTAGTTCTTATATTTCTTCTACCATTTGAAAAAATGGCCCGTTTTCCGATATTCTCCCTCGTGGAGTGTAACGGAAAGCGGGCTTTTTTTGTGCTGTGCTGTAACCTGCAATCAATTGAAGTGATTAAGTGATGAATTGGTATCATCTCAATCAGCATAAAATCGTTTAACTGTTTCTTCAACCTCTGTATGTTAAAATATAGTAACTCCCTTAGTTTATCTCTTGTTGAATATAGTTATTTAAGATGGAGGTCAATATTCGAATGACAAAATCCCATAGAATCAATAGGCCGCGCGGAAAAATAGTTGCAGCTGTATTAACTGCAGTTCTCATTTCACTTGCAATGGGGATATATCACTATGTCCCTATAGATGAAAGATTAGAGAATACTTACTATTATTCATTCGGGTATAAATTTGCGGTTGGATTATTGATTAACCTCGCTATTTTACTTTTCTTAATTACGCCACTTTCTATATTGGCGGATGGATTACTTTTATACAGAAAAAAAGATAATACGTATATGAGATTAATCGTTGCTATTGCAGCATATGTTCTATTAGGCTTCACAGGTGGGATCATCTACTCGATATTTACACGTAACTTCAATACTTTTTCTGCTCAAACTATCCACATTGTTTTATGTTCTCTTGTCTTTTTAACCTTCCAGTTGGTATTAAATCGGCGTTTTTACATTTATCATCACACCGATAAATAGGTTGCGTGCCGTCACATCCGTTTTTATGCACTCTTCAACCTGCTTATTATGCGGGGCTTGTAAAATCCGTTACTCAACTCCAACCAGCTTGTACCGGATATCGATCTTCCCATCTTTCACTCTCATCTGGACCTCACCCATCTGATCCGTCCGATAAATATCTGACCCAATAGCCTCCAAACGTTCCATCACTCCCGGATTGGGATGCCCATATGTATTGTTAAGTCCTGCAGATATCACGGCGGTTTTGGCATTCCAGTATTGGAGCCAGGCTTCGGTGGACGACGTTTTACTACCATGATGAGCGACCTTTAGAACGTCAATGGAGACAGATGCAGAAGTATCTTTTGAATCAACCTGCAACGGGCGTGTAAGTACCCTTTTTACAACTCCCTCTGTAACTCCAATATCTGCACCTTTCTGTTCAAACTGGGCAGCTAATGATCCATCCTGAATCATATAGAGCAGGTCCTGCTCGGCTGCAGCATCCATATCTCCAGTGAACAACATGGAAGTCCCAGCCATGTCCAGCAAAAATACAACGGAATCATGATTCTGGTGTTCAGACACAGGCAAATTGCCTGATACATTTACATCCATATGTGCCAGATCCGGAGCTATAAAATGTAAACTCGTCTGCTTGTCAGCCTTATAGGACATGCCCTGCTGAATGGCGTACAGAGGAATTTTCCGTTCCATGGCTGTATTCAGTAATTTATCAAAGTTTTCTTTACCGCTGGTCGTGCCATTAAACATGAAACGTTTAACTGGAATCTGTTCCAGCACAGCCTGTAGTCCTCCGGCATGATCCTGATCTGCATGCGTTACAATGACAGCGTCCAGTTGATGGATGCCTCTTTTTTTCAACAGAGGAACAACCACCTTGGCACCTACCTCATAAGGATCACGTCTTGTTTTCCAAGTCTTTTCGGTGTTCCCAAAACTAACTGTTCCCCCGCCATCCACCAGAATGTGTTTGCCTTCCGGGGTTGTAATCAATGTACTGTCTCCCTGACCAATATCCAAAAACTGCACAATGCCGGTTCCAGCAGGCTTGGGAGTCTGATATGCCAACCACAATCCAGCAACAAAGCTGATTGCGAGCAAGCCGCACAACCCACGCTGAACTTTACTCATTCGTTGATGCGCATAATAACCTGCACCTCGTGCAGTAAATGCACTTGTATACTCCGGCCAGGCAATACTGGCTCCTAATGTCGTTAATGAAGTTTCTTTTCCATCTACACGGTTCTTACCTTGATCCTGTGCTACGTTAGACATCGAAGAGCGAATGCCCACATTCCCCATGGTAACTGGAGGTTGTCGCCTCACAAGAGGTGCCGTATCCTCCTCAATAAACGCTGTTTCTCGCTGCTCACCATTGCCATGATGCAACAGGTAGAGTAGGGCAAACAACACGGCATAATATGCAGCAATCCATAACAGGGAAGGTGTTGCCCAGATCAATACAAAACCTGGCAGGCTGTTCATCCACTCCACGCTTACAAATGTCAGTTGATTCAGTTGAATCGCAACCCACGCGAGAGGTTTCGCCAAGGGAACCCATAGGAATGACAACAGCATGGCAACCGTCCCTAGAGGTAATACAATGGCACTGATTAAAGAAACCAGCAGAAAGTTGGCCACAAATGAAAGTAATGAGAACTGATTGAAATAGAGAATGGTTACTGGGAATGAAATCAACTGAGCGGTCACCGTAACGGATGCTGTTGCAGCCAGAGATTTCGGCCAGTTGCTGAACAGTCGGTTAATCAATGGCATGTAGATCATCAAACCTGCGGTCACAAGAAAGGATAACTGGAAGCTCACACTTAGCAAAAAGTACGGGTCCCACCACATCATCAGTAATGCTGCTGCACTGATCATCTGAAGACCGTCTCTGGCGAGACCGCGACGTGCCATATACAACCCAATCATGGACATAATCCCTGCTCGAATAACTGAAGGTGATCCACCGGATAACAGTACATAAGCTGGAACCAGGATCAGAACAATCGTAAGTGCCGTCTCTCTGGTAAGCCTTAGCCAGGATAGAATAAGGAGAAGAGAAGCTACATATACAGCTACATGGGTCCCGGAGATTGCCAGGATATGCGTTAGACCCAGTTGTGAAAACTGACCATAGGTGCCTGGATCGATATCAGTAGCCATCCCGATAATAAGACCCTTCATATATCCTGAATGAGGCTCTGGAAATAACTGCTCAACCGCCGAGCCCAACTTATGCCTAGTCCAATCCGTCCACCGTAGTACGTTATATTGTCCAAGTCCCTCAGGAGCAACTGCTGTGACGGAACTGACTCCCTTCACTTTGAACAACCAGTGGATATGCAGGGTTCGCAAATAACTGCGATAATCAAACCCGCCAAAGTTCCTTGCTTCGCCAGGAAGGGCAAAAGAACCATTAAGCGTAATTACATCTCCCCTCTTCCAACCCGCTGCTACCTGTTGTTCTTCTTCCTCCAACAGTCTGACTTGTACCATTAATTGTTCATCTATTTGGAATGCAGATGATGCTGCCAGATCTGTATCTGCTGATGAATCCGATATGGGCAATATTGAAGACATCTGCATCTTAAAATCAGCCCGATCTCCATCAATACGTACATCTGACACAAGCTCACCCTGAATTTCGGCTACCAGACCATCTAATTCTCTAGTAGCGATATGGGTAGTCTCAGGCAGACGGCTATGATTGCGTGCGTCATTCCACTCCCAATGTGTAGCGCCTCCAATAAAGGCAGCGAGTAAAAATAAAACAGACCATCCACGCACATCCATAAAACGAAGTAAAAGTGGCAAACATGCCAGAGCTCCAATTAACCCCCAGATTAACGTCCAGCCTGTTAACGCGCAAGCTATCCCGCTCCCGCACAACCAACAAATCGTAAAACTTAATAATGGTCTGCCTTTCATTTCTACCCCTCCTTCATTTCACCCGTTGAACGCAGAAAAACCCCCGGAAAGCCAATTCAGGCTTGCCGGAGGTTCTCCCTCGCGTATTCGATCATATTTACATTAATTGCTCACGGTCATCATCGTTTCCCGCGGGGGCTGGTAATTCTCCAGCCTGCGGAATGTTATGCCCTTCTGTTCCATCATATTTGTAACCTTGCCGGTATCTTTAGGATAAGAACGATGAAACACGATTTCTGTAATCCCGCTATTCGCCAGCATATTGGCACATGTCCAGCACGGTTCGTCGGTCACATACACGGACGAGCCTTCGCGGTCGATTCGATCTGTGAATAAAAGCAAATTTTGCTCCGCATGAATTGTGCGAATGCATCGTTGCTTTTTCACCATTTCTTCTTGCCCATCGGTCACGACCAACTCATACTCTTCCGATATCATGCAACCTGCTTCAGAACAATCCGGGACGCCGGTGGGTGCACCATTATAGGCTGTTCCCAGCAGTTTCTTTCCCTGAACAAGAACTGCACCCACATGACGACGCGAACAGCGGGAACGGGTGGAAACCATATACGCGATGTCCATAAAATACGTATCCCAGTCCTTGCGTACCTCTACTGTACTCATGCTGCTTTCCTCCCGCTCAACACATTTTTTATTCTAATATTACCGAATCTGCACATAAGGTGCCATCTTCTCCAGCATCTTCATGCCGATTCCTTTGACCTTTGTCAGATCACTGACTTTTGCAAAAGGACCATGTGCATTCCGATAGTCCACAATGGCCTGAGCTTTCTTCTCCCCGATTCCGGGAAGCTCTGTAAGCTTGGAGACAGGTGCGGTATTCACATCAATCTTGCCATTGTCGCCAGCTTCCTCACGAACTACAGGTGGATTACTGTTCGAGCCCGTCTCGGAGGTAACCGAAGGATTCGAATTCGTACCCTGCACAACCGGTTCAGTCAAAGTAGCAGTAGCCGATGGAATATCGTTCGTCTGACTTGTAGTTTGAACTACTGAATCACCTTCAACTGCAACGCTCGCAAGCTCTTTAGACTCTCCTGCCTTTGCCTCATTTCCAGTCTGCAGCCCACTTACATCCGTTCCAAAAGATGTTCCTGTATTGCCCTGAACCGAAGTAGCCGACTGAACAGCAGGGAGTTCCTGCTCTATCGTCGGCTTCTCGGTGCCGAGCTGCAAGGGTTCCCAGCCACTAGGTGGTTGTTCACTTTTGCCCGACCATAATATGAGTATACTTCCAACCACCGCAGCAGCAATGGTCATTCCTTTATTCCATCTCATTCTTCCACACCTCTCCCTGAATTCAAAATCATTCATTTCGAACACGGGCGGTGCTTCCGAACCGTTGAACTTTCCTGATGAAACAAGTTGTGCATTTTTCATGTCATGTGAAACAGGTCCACACGCATAGAATAGAGGGAATGAACTGCGCCAGTACCGTAAAGCATGAAAGGAGGCCTGAAACAATGAAGGTTGGATTTATCGGAACCGGCAGCATGGGCAGCCTGCTAATCTATGCCCTGATCCAATCGGGTGCACTTGAGCCCCGGCAGATCGCCGCCAGCAATCGAACCCCGTCCAAAGTACGTCAGTTATCCCTCCGTTACCCCGGTCTGCATGAATCCCAGAGCAATCGGGAAACGGTGATCCGAAGTAACATCATCTTCCTGTGCGTGAAGCCGCTTGAATTCAAACATGTTATTGACGACATCCTGCCTGTCGTGAATCCCAATCATATAATTGTCTCGATCACCAGTCCCGTGCAGCTGCGACATCTGGAATCTTCACTTCCTTGCAAAGTCTCCAAGGTAATTCCCAGCGTCACACACCAAGTCGGCAGTGGAGCATCCCTCTGCATACATGGCGAACGAATGACCAGTGAAGACCGCGCTGTGTTGGAAAGTATGCTCAGTCATATAGGCAGGCCGTACCAAGTGGATGAAGCCTGTACACGAATTACATCCGACTTCTCCAGTTGCGGACCTGCATTCATATCGTTCTTTTTGGAACAGTGGATCGAAAGTGCGGTGAAGCTGACAGGTATCAAAAGGGCAGATGCCTGCGCTCTGGCTGGCGAAATGCTCCTGGGCACAGGCAAGCTGCTCACCGAAGGAGGATACACCCCTCAAGAGCTTCAGGCTCGTGTCGCTGTACCTGGCGGTATTACCGCTCAGGCACTTGCACTGCTGAAGGTAAGTCTCGACGGTGTTTTCGACAGCCTGATCCACACGACACATGACAAATATGATGAAGATTTGTTAAAGCTGGATGAACTATTCCGAGCCGGTGAGATTAACCGGCAACAATATTAACGAGTTTGCCTGGAACGGCAATGACCTTGCGAATGGTCTTGCCTTCCAGCGCCTGCTTAACAGGTACCAGCTCCATCGTAAAGTCCTGCATACCCTGTGCATCCAGATCCTTTGCGATCGTAGCACGAGTTACGATTTTACCGTTTACCTGAACAACGATTTCTACTTCCGCATCCACTGTCATGGACTCATCATATTTAGGCCAAGCCACGTAAGAGATTCCACCTTCATGACCCAAACGGCTCCACAGTTCCTCTGCCATATGCGGTGCCAGTGGTGACAACAGTTGCACAAAGTTTTCCATCGCTTCGCGAGGCAGTGTATCGGCTTTGTATGCATCGTTGATGAAAATCATCAGCTGGCTGATGGATGTATTGAAGCGCAGGTGTTCCAGATCTTCCGTAACTTTTTTGATCGTTTTATGAGCAGTCCGCTTGAACTCATCCGTTCCACCGTCCACCGTAATCTTGTCATTGATGGCTCCTGTGTCTTCGTTAATGAAGAGACGCCATACACGTGACAGGAAGCGGTGCATGCCTTCAACCCCGTTTGCATTCCACGGTTTTGTCGCTTCCAATGGTCCCATGAACATCTCGTACAGACGCAATGTATCTGCACCGAATTCATTCACGATTTCATCCGGGTTAATGACATTACCACGGGATTTACTCATTTTCTCATTATTGGTACCCAGGATCATACCTTGGTTAACCAGTTTGTGGAAAGGTTCTTTGGTCTCCACAACACCCAGATCATACAGCACTTTGTGCCAGAAACGAGCGTACAGCAAGTGAAGTACCGCGTGCTCTGCTCCGCCAATGTACAGATCAACTGGCAGCCATTGCTGCTGTTTCTCCTTGGAGATCAGTTCCTTGTCATTGTGCGGATCGATAAAGCGCAGGTAATACCAGCAGCTACCTGCCCATTGTGGCATGGTGTTGGTCTCACGACGTGCCTTCATTCCCGTTTCCGGATCTACCGTATTCACCCACTCCGTAACATTCGCCAGTGGTGATTCTCCAGTACCCGAAGGTTTGATCTGGTCGATATCAGGCAGCAGCAGTGGAAGTTGATCCTCCGGTACGGTCTTCATCGTTCCGTCTTCCAGATGCAGAATCGGGATTGGCTCACCCCAGTAACGCTGACGGCTGAACAGCCAATCACGCAGACGATAGGTTACTTTCCCTTGTCCTTTACCGTTCTCTTCCAGCCAAGCAATCATCTTGGCAACCGCTTCTTCATTGTTCAGTCCGTTCAGGAAATCGGAATTCACATGCGCGCCATCACCCGAATATGCCTCTTGTGTAACGTCGCCACCTTGAATAACCTCGATGATATCCAGACCGAACTGCTTCGCAAATTCCCAGTCACGTGCATCATGACCCGGAACAGCCATAACCGCGCCTGTACCGTAACCTGCAAGAACGTAATCAGCAATCCAGATCGGCAGTTTTGCACCATTAACGGGATTGATTGCATAAGCGCCAGTGAAAACACCTGTTTTGTCTTTGGCCAAATCTGTACGTTCCAGATCACTCTTACGAGAAGCCTGCTCCTGATAAGCCTGAATAGCTTCACGTTGGTCATCGGTTGTAATTGCTTCTACCAATTCATGTTCCGGAGCAAGTACTGCAAAGCTCGCACCAAACAATGTGTCCGCACGGGTAGTGAACACCTTAATGACTTCCTCGCGACCTTCAATGGCAAATACAACTTCTGCACCTGTCGATTTACCAATCCAGTTACGTTGCATATCCTTGATGCTTTCAGACCAATCCAGCTCTTCCAGGTCTTCCAACAGACGCTCTGCATACTCGGTAATTCTCAGGACCCACTGACGCATCGGTTTGCGTACAACCGGATGTCCACCACGTTCACTCTTGCCATCAATAACCTCTTCATTAGCAAGTACCGTTCCAAGGGCTTCACACCAGTTAACTGCAACTTCATCCACATAAGCGAGGCCCTTATTGTACAGCTGGATAAAGATCCATTGTGTCCATTTATAATATTCAGGGTCCGTTGTGCTGATCTCACGATCCCAGTCATAGGAGAAACCAAGCGATTTGATCTGGCGACGGAAATTGTCAATATTACGGAATGTAATATCTCGTGGATGTTCACCTGTATCCAGTGCATGCTGCTCAGCAGGCAGGCCGAAAGCATCCCAACCCATTGGGTGCAATACGTTGTAACCGCGCATACGTTTGTAACGGGAAACGATATCCGTTGCCGTATATCCTTCCGGGTGACCTACGTGCAGACCTGAACCGGATGGATAAGGGAACATATCCAGTGCATAAAATTTCGGTTTAGCAGGGTCCTCACCCGTTTTAAACGTTTTATTTGCATCCCAGTATTGCTGCCAACTTTTTTCCATGACTTGTGGCTGATAGCCGTGTTTTGGCTGGTTATTCTCACTCATCTATTGTTCCTCCTTCAGGTTATTCGCTTTAGCTTTAATTGCAACAAAAAAACCTCAGCATCCCGTAGCGTTTGCAGCGCTAGGGACGAGAGGTTGAATTCCCGTGGTACCACCCTAGTTAGCGGACGAACGTGCTTCGTCATCCACTCCCTTTGGACCTGTAACGGCGGTTAACCGATGCGGATTTCCATTCCTGAACCCAAGCTTTATACAAGCAGGTTAAACAGAATGGTGTAATCACCGCATTTCTCCAAGGCGAGTTCGCAAATCACTGTCAACCGGCTTGCACCAACCGCCGGCTCTCTGTTATGTACAGGAATTACTACTGATCCTTATCATCGAAATATGTATACAATATCGGGACCATTATATAAAAAAGCAAGACCAAAGTCAATATTACACGTTATAATCGCCATCTTGAAGTCTACGGTTTGTACCCTTCATAACGCTAGTTGCTGTTCAGGATAACCGAAAACGCTCAATGCCTTCCTCCAGATTATGAATGGTCCAATTCACATGTTCCTGATTATCATATTGGCGATAAGCGCACTCTATGCGCAGCACCAGATCAAAGTACAAGTCATATAGACTTCTTCTTTTCAGCTCACTTTCAGTTGTAATCGCATGCCCATACCCTTTCACAAAACCGGGAGTATAGTTAAAATGACTGAAATAATGCTCCATCAAAGGATCTGCCCACAGTGAACGTTCAAAATCAATAATCGCTGTGATACGACCTTTGTCTACTAGAACATTGCCGTCCCACAGATCCCAACTGACAAGCACAGGTTCTTTGACATCGTCCAGCACATTTGATTTTTGTTCAATCAAACCTCTCAATTCAGGGTAATCGATCGAAAATGTAATCCCGGCTTCTTCCCCGTCGGTAAGAATGTCCTCCATCAAATTCATAAATGCTTCTTTCCATGTGGAATATCGCTGTTTTTGCTCCGAGAAATATCCAAACTTCTCACCCTTGATTTCATTAATTCGACGATTGTACCGACCCAGCTGGTGTTCAATGGCTTCCTGCTCTTCCGCAGAATATTGATCCTTAACCTGATTATAGGGTGTTCCAGACATATACTCCATGATAAAATAACGCGCTGAAGCCATAGTTAACGAATCATCATAAGCCAGCACTTGGGGCACGGGAACATCCTGTAGCTCCGTGATGAGGCGTAGTGCCTCAACTTCGGCAATCATGAGATCCTGTTCACAGCGCATCAGATTTGTCGAAGCCGACGGTGCAATTTTGAGTACCACCCGCTGTGCGTCACTTAGGGTAATGAGATATGCATGATTGGCCCAGCCATCCACCATTTCCTTGTAGTCCTGTATACTTGCAGAGAAATGCTGCTTTATTATGGCATTCAACTGTTCTGACGAAAGTCTTGTTTTATATGTACTTTCCACTTCTACACCTCACATTGACATTTGATTTATTTCCTCAGAAAACGCTTTCTATCCGACTATTATCGCCTCCTTTACTTTAACTGGCAATACTTTTTGTCACGTCGATATATCTTTTCTTGCATTCCTTTACCCTATTTAAGAATATTGCTATTCATTCTCCATGGTAAATCAAACAAAAAAACTGCCCTTATGCAACATACATAAGGACAGTTCTCATTATTCGCTCTTACTTCACAGCCACGTAGAACAAGCGCTGTGCGCTGTCTCCGGCCTCTTTCCATTCAAAATCCGCATATACCTTCACGTCTCTAAAGCCTGCTTTGGACAACTCCAGCTTCATCCAGTCCGGATTATATGCACGCTGTACATGAACTTCTTCAAAGCGCTGGTACATATCCTTGCTACCATCATCCACACGCGAAAAAATACTGAGATGATGCTCAATCTCACAGCGATCCTGATCCAGATCACAAGTCCAAATATACGACACGGAGCGCTCATCCAGTACAAAAGGCTGCTCTTCATCATAACGAATAAGGGTATTGGGATGATGCACATCAAACAGGAACGTTCCACCAGGCTTCAGCATCTCGTATGTCCGCTGGAATGTTCGAATGACATCTTCTTGTTCAAGCAGATAATTGACGCAATCACAGAAAGATATCACCGAATCCACAGGTTCCGGAACTCGCCATTCCCGCATATCCTGCTGCACCCAACGGACACTGCCCTCACGGTACAAGCGATGACCCTGAGGCGTAGCCTCCATCTTGCTGCGTGCAACCGACAGCATATCTGATGAGAGGTCAATGCCTGTCACTTCGAAACCGGAGTTCACGAGCGGGATTGTAATGGAGCCCGTTCCACAGCCAAGTTCAGCGACACTTTTGGGCATTCCATGCTTTTCCCATGCTGTTCTTGCAAACCTTATCCAGTCTGGATAAGGCATATCTTCCATTAATTCATCATACACATAGGCAAATTTCCGGTAAGACATGTCAGGCACCGCACTTTCAATTTCATTTTCCAATCCTGCTAACAAAAGCAAAGACAGGGGCATCCGGTGTTTACCCAGCCTATCCCTGCCTTATGCGAGTTCCATATTACAACTATTTAATCAAAAGAATTACTTGTTTTCACTTTGATCCGCAGGAGCAGATTCGGACAGATACGTCCAGCTTTCCTTTTGGACCACCAATCCGTCCTTCATCAATTTGCCCAAGGCACGCTTGAAAGCGGACTTACTGATGCCAAAGCGCTGCTTGATGATATCCGGCGGAGTTGCATCAGAGTAAGGCATGCCGCCCATAGGACGCTCTTTCATAAAGGCGAGCAGCTTGTCTGCATCTTCGTTACGTCCAACTTGTTTGAGTTGAGTCATGGCCAGATTCACACGTCCGTCTTCACGTACCAGTGTCACCCGACATTTAACTTTCTCACCAAGACGCAGCATATGACTACGTTCAGATGAATGAATCATACCAATCGCGCCAAAGCCCAGTACACCGCCCTCTACAAGTACAAAAGTACCCATCTGCAGCGGCTTGTATACCGTCGCTTCAACCCACTCGTTTAACCATGAAGTTGGCGCATGGAAAGACAATGGTGAAAGCTCACGTTCCCCGGCCAATTTGGCACGCAGACGTCCCTGCTTGTCATGTTCCATGATTACAAAGACTTCATCCCCCACTTGAGGACGCAGTTCTTCCAGCTCAGGCAATTCACGAATAGGAAGCAGCAATTGCCGTCCAAGTCCCATTTCCAGGAAACAGCCCAGTCGTGGGTGAACATCAGCCACAACCAGTCGTGCCATTTCGCCAAGCATGAGATAAGGCTTTTTCATCGTTACGGCCAGACGATCTTCCGTATCAAAGAATACAAAGACCTCAAGCGTCTCACCAATCTTAATATCACGCGTTAACTCGGTATAGTGAAGCAGTACATCTTCCGATCCTGTCGTCAAAAAGAAGCCAAACGGAGACACTTCACGTGACACCGGCAAAGAGACGACTGTTCCAGCAATCAAACTCATACAGTTTCCACCACTTTGGCATCAGACCATAGTCGTTCAATGTTGTAGTATTCACGCTCGTCACGGTGGAAGATATGAACAACAACATCGCCCATGTCCATCAGTACCCAACGTGCGGAATCCATACCTTCGATACCTTTGATCGTCGCTCCGGCTGCATGAGCCTGTTTGCGAATCTCAGTGGCAATGGCTTGTACCTGTGTATCGGAATTCCCGTGACAAATAACAAAATAATCTGCCACCAGAGAAACATTAATCAGATCCAACGCTACAATATTGGATGCCTTTTTGTCGTCAGCGGCAGCAACCGCCATATTCATAAGTTCTTTCGATGATACTGTCATGAACCAACCTCCATAATCTATAATTGAGCAATCAAGTCATTGCGCGACAACACGGTTAAAGGATAAATCACACGGCGCTGCGAGATCAGCAAGCTGATCGTCGAGTCGAATCCGGCAATTAATCCTTCCTCCAGACTATGTTCAGCCTGTTCGCGAATGTGATCCACTCCCGGGAAATCTCGCCCCGGTTCAATATAATCGGCAAGACATACCACCTTGTCCAGCAGGCTCATGCCCACCCGACCCGAGGTATGCCACCGGATGGCATTAATCACTTCGGAATCCTCTACACCGTAATCACGCTTGGCTACAAAAGCACCGACTTCCGAATGCCAGAGCTGCTTGTCATGCTGCAGAAGTTCCTGGTTTAATCCGTTATCGCGGATGACCGCTTCCATCTCCGCTACGGGCCAGTACTTCGCCACATCATGCAATATCGCTGCCAGATCCGCTTTTACAGGATCAGCACCGTATTTTTCAGCCAACATCACTGCCGACTCCATCACGCCAAGTGTATGCTTCCAGCGTTTTTCCGGCATTTGCCCGGATACGGCTTGTATTAGTTTCTCACGGCTTAGTCCCATATAAACCGCTCCTTACAATGTATTGGTGCACCTCATCAGGAATCATGAAGCGTACCGAATGACCTTTGGCAAGACGTCTGCGTACGGCTGTTGATGAAATATCCACCAAGGGCATCTCGGCCAGCAAGACCCGATCCTGTAACTCGTCTGGTAGATCATCCAGATGTAACTGGAAACCCGGCCTACCAACCCCGATAAAGGTTAGGCGTTCGGCAAGTTCTTCAATCTGCTCCCATTTGGGAAGATAGTTCACCATATCCGCCCCGATAATGAAATAAAATTCATGTTCAGGATGGCGCCGCCACAGTTCCTTCATCGTATCAATTGTATAAGACACTCCGCCCAATTCCATCTCAATACCCAGCACCTCATATTGCTGCACACCCTTCACAGCCGCTTCCGTCATATCGAGACGTTGTTGTCCCGAAGCTCCGGCTCCGCGTTTGTGAGGTGGAACATGGGAAGGCATGAACCAGATCTCATCCAGTGCATGCGAGTCCCTTGCCGCTTCAGCTGCCAGGAGGTGTCCCATGTGGATCGGATCAAACGTACCACCCATGATGCCGATCTTCACCTGCGTCACGCTCCCTTATCTAGGTAGTTCGATTTGTTTGTTATCGCGAGATTCTTTGTACAGGATGATTGTGTTACCGATGAGTTGTACAAGCTCACTTCCCGTTTCACGGGCAACTTCTTCTGCCATCTCTTTTCTGTCCTCGTCATTGTTGTTCAATACTTGCACTTTCATCAATTCGCGCTTCTCAATCGCATCTTCGATGTGACGGAACAGGTGCTCATTGGTTCCACCTTTACCAATCTGAAATACAGGGGTCAGGTGATGTGCCTGTGACCGCAAAAAGCGCTTTTGTTTACCGTTTAACATGAATACTCCATACTCCTTATGTTGAGCAGGCCCTGATCGACAACGCAAAAACTGTCCGGACCTGACCATTCAATTATTATTTTCACACTTCAAAACTGTTTAGTACTGCTCGTCTCATCGTCACCACAGGAGCCGGAATGCCAAGCCAATGTTCAAAGGCCACTGCGCCCTGGTATACAAACATCCCCAGACCACCGTGAACCGTACATCCGCGCATCCGTGACTCCCGAAGCAGACGGGTCTCCAGCGGATTGTAGATCAGATCACTCACCGCTGCTCCTTCACGGATCAGTGCAGGATCAACCGGTACGTCATCAACATGTGGGTGCATTCCGGCAGCCGTTGTGTTAATCACGATATCAGCCGTAGCCAGTACCGTTGCAGCGTCTTCCATACCACTGCCCGAGATTTCTCCCAAGCCATGGCCTCGTAAATCAGAAGCAAGTGCAATAGCCCTGTCCGCTGTACGGTTCAGAATGTGGATGCGTTCAGGCTTCTCCAATGCAAGTGCGTATATAACGCCTCTCGCCGCTCCTCCTGCTCCCAGGACAGCAATACGTTTGCCCGCAAGCTCCGGCACAGCCTCTTCCTTCAGCGATCGGACATAACCAATACCATCCGTATTGTACCCTGTCAGTGTTCCACCTTCATTAACGATGGTATTCACCGCACCAATCAGGCGAGCACTTTCATCGATCACATCCAGATACTGCATCACCTGCTCTTTGTGCGGGATGGTGACATTAACACCACGATAGCCCAGTGCCACAATTCCCCGAACTGCCGCCTCCAGTTGATCCGGATGAACATGCAGTGGCATATACATTCCATTCACTTCTGCAGCCTGCAGAGCCGCATTCTGCATTGCCGGAGACTTGGAGTGAGCAATCGGATCACCCATAACACCGAGCAACACGGGAAGTGAAGAGTTGAATTTGTTCTGCTCAGACATAAGTCCGCCTCCGATCCATCTGATGTACAGATTCTGAGAATTTACTAGATCAAGGATGGGCGGATCTGTACACGAATGCCTTTTGGAGCATGAACAGCAACCAGCGCTCCAATATCGCCATTAACCTTAATCCAGCCCAGACCCGAGATGAATACATCCGATTGACTGCCGCGTTTGATGCGGAATTCATGTCTGGTCCATTCAGCCATCTCTGCTGCATCCTCACGGGTTGGCGGAGACAACAATTCTCCCAGATGGTCGCGGTACAGATCATCTGCACGCTCCAGCTTTGTCCGGTGAATATCAAGCGCAGTGCTGATAAAACAAGTGAACGACTGGCGATCACCTTCCACAAAGTCAAATCGAGCCATGCCGCCGAAGAACAGCGTCTGACCGGAATTCAGCTGATACACAGCCGGTTTAAGCGGTTTTTCCGGCATGATGGCAGCGAGATCCTTACGTGAAACAATCTCGCTGAAACGCCATGGATACACGATTCCAGGCGTATCAATAATATATTTTCCATCATCCAGCGGAATGTTCACCATATCCAGCGTTGTTCCCGGATAACGGGATGTGGTCAGTTCCTGCTCCAGATCGCTGTAATCACGGATCAGACGGTTAATCAGTGTGGATTTACCCACATTGGTACCGCCAACCACGTACACGTCACGATCTTCGCGATACGTACCTACAAGCTCAAGCAGTCGGTCGAAGCCCTGATTTTGCTTTGCACTGCACAAGACGACATCCACGGTACGCAAACCCTGTTCTTTGGCTTGCTTCTGTACCCAGTTGCGAACCTTGTTCCAGTTGGTTACTTTCGGAAGCAAGTCCGTTTTGTTCACAGCAAGCAATACCGGATTGTTGCCTACAAAACGTTGCAGACCGGAGATAATGCTGCCATCAAAGTCAAACAAATCAACGATATGGATGACAAGTGCATCCTTATCCCCGATTTTGCTAAGCAGCGCCAGGAATTCGTCCTGATCCACCGTAACGGATGATGACTCATTGTAGTTTTTGATGCGGAAACAGCGCTGGCATATAACCGGTTCACGATCCAGTGCCTTCTCGGGGATAAACCCTGGTAATTCCGAATTTTCTGTTTGCAGATGCACGCCGCATCCGCTGCACCTTACGGCAAGATTGCCGTTATGCGGTTCTGTCATTTCTTCTTTTCCTCCTCAAGCCATAAGCCTTTCCTGCGTAAACTCGTTAGAGCAATCCGTTCCACGCGTCGATTGAAGCGGGTCATAAAACCTTCGTCCCCAATGGAGATTGGCAGTACCAGAACGGTATATAACCCCATTCGGTTCCCTCCATAAACGTCCGTAAGCATCTGATCGCCTACTACAATCGTGTTTTCAGGAGATAACTCCATCATTTTCATTGCTCTACGAAACGGTACATTCGATGGTTTGCGTGCACTATGCACAAACTGGATATCCAGCGGGGTCGCAAACAGGGATACACGATTCAAATTGTTATTGGACACAATCATCAGCTTGAAACCTGCCTCTTTCACACGTGCAAACCATTCAATCAGTTCGGGCGTAGCGTCAGGGGCTTTGGCTCCAACGAGTGTGTTATCCAGATCAGTTATAATTCCACGGTAGCCTTGAGCGTACAGCTCTTCCAGATTAATGTCAAAAACCGTGTCTACACGCAGCTTGGGCATTAACATTTTAAACAAAGAAGTCACCTCAGTTTCATACGACACACTATATCACAAATCCGTCTTTCCTGAAAATGCATACAGCGCCTGATGGCATAGGAAAAAAGGAAAAACGGGACGGGCAACAACTATGCTCGTTCCGCTTTCAGTTCCTTCCGCAGCTTCAAGGCGGTCTGATAGACGCCCTTCCAGTCGTCGGCAGTTACGGACGCCGGACTGTAACGAGTCTGTTCAAACTTCGTGAGAAGCTCATGCAATGTCGCTTCTGCAGCAGGTTTTGCCTGGCTCCAGCGGGCTACCGATTCACGAAGTGTCTCGTCTCCGCTCCGGGTTAACCCTTTGCGTTTCACATACTGAATCCAACGCTCGGTCTCTGCCACTACCTTCTGTTCAGGGGTGAGCGGTCCACCTGTCCGTAGACGAAGCAGGAAGAATCGCATGGAGAAACGATTACGCCAGAACATATATGCTACCCACAATACAATAATGGCTCCTGCAGCCCAGATAACAAAAGTCGGGATGGCAGACGATGTCTGCTCAGGTGCAGGGGTCTGCTCTTCCTCTTGTACCGGCTCCTCTTCTGGCTCTTCTTCAGGCTCATCTACAGGCTGTACATCAGGCTGTTCCGTCAGCAGCGGCATATCAAAGCCCGGCGTTGCTTCAACAGGAATCCATCCATACTCACCAAAGTAAACCTCTGCCCAGGAGTGTGCATCTGCATTGGTAACGGTGTAGGTCGTCTCAATCTCCGCGCCAGGTTGACGTGGAGCCTGCATGTCCGAATTCAGGGACAATTGTCCAGGCGCATAACCTTTAACCCATCTTGCAGGAATGCCCTCCGAGCGCGCCATCATCACCAGCGCAGTGGAGAAGTAATCACAGTAGCCTTCCATAATATCGAACAGGAAACCTTCCACAAAGTCGCTGCTTACTTTTCGAGATAAATCCGGATTGTTTGTGTATTCAAAATTAGTTTGTAAATAGTTTTGCAGTAATGCCACTTTTTCATACGGAGTATTCGCAGATGCTGTTATCTCGGCTGCCAGATCCGATACCCGGTCAGGGAAACGGGAAGGTAACTGCAAGTACATATCGTCTGCCGGATTACTGTTATACAGATCTTCAAATGACTTCGTACGAAGCTCATCTTCCACAATCACAGGGGCTTCCGATACGATAGTATATGTCTTGGGATACTGTGGTTGCTGACGGTCTGTCACCACATGCAGTTCAGCCTGTTCGGCATTCCACAACATCCGTTCCGTTCGGTCTTCACCATTAATCGAGCTAACTTCCGAGATCGAATAAGCACCAAAGAGAATCGGATAGACATTGTCATTCAGCATCGTTACGTTCTGAGTCACTTGTTTGGTATTCACATTACCGGATTCTTGGTTCTCCAGAGGCTGTCCAGCTTCAACATTCTCTGTTGCACCCCGTCCACGGTCATCCCAGCCTGTGCCTGTATACTCTGCACGTGTCTCACCGCGCCAGTAACTGCGCTCATTGGTCGTGACAGACATGACAGGGGTATAGTCGAAGTTAAACCCTCCACCAAGCTGATTGTCTTCCCTGCTGTATCCCGATTCGGTAGCCGCGGGAATATCAAGGTTTCCGTTACCTGCCTGACTTGTGGAAGTTCCGGTATAGTTACGCCATGCCGTATAGGGGTCCGTCAAGGTGGGTGGAATCTCCGGCATATTGACGCTGGCTACAATAATTAAAGAAAAGATAATGGCAATATTGGCCAGGACTTTATAAGGATACCGGATAATTCGTTTCCAACCTTGTGGATACTGTAGCTGATAGTTACGGAAATGCTGACATACGAGCCATCCCATTCCCGCAAACATCACCCACGCGATTTCAATCCAGAGTGGAATCTGGGTGAAAGAATCGAGAATCCCCATCGAAATGATGTTAACACCCAGAAAAACAAGAATACGACGTGTTGTGGTCACGAGTCGAAGCGCAGCTTCAAGCATCACCCATGCACACAGGGAGAACCAGATGTACGGCGTCATGTGTAATATGAATTGCTCCGCTCGGTCCGTTAAAGAGCCATAAGGGATGTACACGGTGTAATCAATCAGCGTTTTATGCAAAATGTAACCAACAACGACCGCCTTGATGATCGCCCGATACATTGTTTTAAAGGGCAGAATGACCTCCAGCACACTGACTGCTGCAAGTGTCCATAACACCAGAGAAGTGGTCTCCGTGTACCACGATTCCTGCGTAAATGAAATCCACTGCATTCCAATCAGGAAAATCCAGAGCAATGACGCTGCATGATACCAGGATCGTTTGCCCGCAATACTTTCATTTCCTTTTGTACTCATACAGAACCTCCCCCCATCACCGTTGGAAGCTCCTGCAAGTGAGAAACAGTGAATGACCTCGTGCCTCTTCCACGCAACATGGCATTCCACTCGGCACTTCGGCGGGATTCACTGGTATCGATCAGAATATGACATGGAGTCATGCCCCGCGTATCGGCCCAGCGCAACAGTTCCATTATTTTTTCATCCTTCTGGGGAGAAATCACGACAAAGTAAGCTCCCTGAGGCAGTTGACGTGCGATTCTTTCCACGCCGGGCAACAGATGGGTATCCTGACCGTTATATTGAATATCCACCAGATGATGCATCATCTTCTGTCGTTCCATCAGACTTTCACTGGGGGCCATGAAGGATGTCTGGTCTGACAATGTCAATAACCCCATCCCCATTCGTTCCCTGACACCATACTCCAGCAGAGAGGCAGCCGTGGAAACGGCAATTTCAAATGCATCCCCATGTTCATAACTTGATGCCAGCGCATCCAGAACCAGAATGGTTTTGGGCACAGACTCATGTTCAAACTCCTTGGACTTCCAGTTCCCTGTCTTTGCCGTTGCATTCCAGTGAATGCGGGAAAGTCGATCTCCGTATACGTAGTCACGTACACCATTGATCTGAGTGGTCTCTCTCCGTGAGCGGGTTAACGCCGTCTGAGGACCGGATAACCGTGATTTGCGGTCGTAGAGCTGCCAATATGGAATAAATACCGTTCTTGGCAGTACGCGAAACTCACCTTTGGCCTTAAACTTTCCCCGATGTTCAATCAGTCCAAATATGTCCTCGCTGGCACATTCCGTTTCTGAAAAAACATACTTCCCCCGCTCAAGTGGCGGTGTCTGAAAAGACAACTCGCCATTACCTCTCATATTGGGAATCAAACTTTCCTTGAACGACCACGATTCTCCGTTATGCCGATGCAGCATTTCACGCACAACAACATAGGGAAGCGGGAGGAATCCCGGAATAGTCAAACTCAGCTGTACTTGAACCTGGTCACCCGCATGCAGCAATTCTTCGTGGTCTGGACCAGAAGATAACCTACGAACTCCTTGAGCACGTCTTACCCCGCTAAATCCAGCAATGGCAAGGTACACACAGAGCAGGGTCACCATCGACAGCAGCATAAGGGATGTCTTCCCGCCCTGAAACAAAACATAAGCCAGACAGCACATCCACACCATTGCGATGCTCCATACGCGTGGGTGGCGTAACCCTCTATTGACTGTTCTCAAAAGCGGCTTCATGAACTATTGCCCCATGGAGACGGGCACGCGTACTTGCTGGAGTACGGCATTCAAAACGGCCTCGGAACTCATACTGTCCAGTCTCGATTCGGGACGAAGCACAATACGATGAGAGATCACATAAGGGGCCATCGTTTTCACATCATCCGGAAGCACATAATCACGTTCCTGTAAGAAAGCAAAGGCTTTTACGGCCATCATGAACGATATGGCTGCCCGTGGGCTGGCACCCAGCAATACAGATGGGTGGGAGCGGGTTTGGCGAACAACATCAAGCAGATAGTCCATAACCGGATCACCGATAAAGACCTCTTTAATCTCCTGCTGGATTGCCGAGATCTGGTCCATATGAGTCACGGATTCAAGGCGATCTACAGGCTGACCGAGCTGATGCTGTTTCAATAGAATTTTCTCAATTTCCTTATCGGGATAACCTAGACTTATTTTCAACATAAACCGGTCGAGTTGTGCTTCCGGCAACGTATACGTACCTTCAAAATCAATCGGATTCTGAGTTGCACAGAGCATGAATGGATGTGGCAGATCATACGTATCGCCATCAACGGTTACGCTGCGCTCCTCCATCACTTCGAGCAGAGCCGATTGGGTTTTTGTTGTGGCCCGGTTAATCTCATCAGCCAGCAAAATGTTGGTCATCACAGGACCTGGCCGGAAATAAAAACGCTCATCCTTCGGATGGAACACAGATACGCCCGTAATATCACTAGGTAAAATATCAGGATTACATTGAATACGCCGGTACTCACCACGCATGGATTTCGATAATGCCTTGATTAATTGCGTTTTGCCAGTTCCCGGTACGTCTTCAATCAGAACGTGCCCGCCTGCAAGCAAAGCTGTAAGTAAAAGTTGAATTTCAAAGGATTTCCCCATAATACAGGATTCCAGATTTGAACGAACTGCGGATATGATTTGGATCGACTCTTTGCGCACAGGCATGTGGTCTAACCTCCTAAAAAAGCATACAGATTTCCTTTTATTGTACATGATCCAGAGTCACGAGTACACTCGAAGGAACTCACAATTTGTTTCCAGCCCGTCAGATTCACCGCAGTTCACGCATGAATACGACAAAAAAGCCCCGGATAAAAGTTATCCGGAGCCTCTGCTGAATCGCAATATGTTCAAGGAGATTTCTCATTCTATGTTAGCCTTTTGGTCTAACCACCAATGCCGCGAGAAAAGAAAAGATGATCGCTGACGATATTCCCGCTGCTGTCAGATCAAAGATCCCGGTAATAACTCCAATCCATCCCTCTTTCTCAAGTTCAGTCAATGCCCCATGTACCAAGGAGTTGCCAAAACTTGTGATGGGTACAGAAGCACCTGCTCCTGCAAACTTGACCAACGGATCATAGAGACCGAGTGCATCAGCAACTGCCCCTGCCACAACTAGTGTACTCATGGTATGAGCTGGCGTCAGTTTAACCCCATCCATTAGAAGCTGTCCGACAACACAGATCAAACCGCCAACAATAAATGCCCACAAGAACTGCATTACCTTTATCCCTCCTTTTCAATAGCTACGGCATGTGCAATACAGGGAATGCTCTCACCCTGCTGGTACGAAATCGGAGATAACAGCGCTCCCGTAGCAACGACGAGCACCCGTTTAAGATCACCCTTCTGCATCCGGTTCAAAATGTGACCATAGGTAACGGTGGCAGAACATCCGCAGCCACTTCCCCCGGCAACAACATAAGGCTGTTTCTCCCGATCATAGATCATCAGGCCGCAATCATTAAAAACCGTCTGTTCCATGGGAATGCCTTCTTTTTGCAAAAGCTCTTTCGTAATTGGCAGACCGACGGAAGCCAGATCCCCAGTCACAATGAGATCATAATAGCCGGGTTCCAATCCCGTATCCCTGAAATGAGAAATTATAGTGTCGGCTGCTGCTGGCGCCATGGCTGAACCCATATTAAAGGGATCTTTGATGCCCAAATCCATAATGCGTCCAATAGTGGCTTTGGTAACAACGGGACCATCACCAGTACGGGAGACCACACCACACCCTGATCCTGTGACGGTATATTGCGCATAAGGCGGCTTCTGGGAGCCATACTCCGTCGGATACCGAAATTGTTTTTCAACCGTACAGTTGTGGCTCACCGTTCCTGCAAGGACATAATCTCCAGCTCCAGAGTCAACAATCATGGATGCTAACGCTAACGTTTCCATGGAAGTAGAACAGGCTCCAAAGACACCCAGGTAAGGCACACCCAGTTTTCGCGCTGAAAAGGAACTGCTGATAATCTGGTTCATCAGATCTCCACCAACAAAAAATTGAAGCTCTTCCTTGGTGATATTTGCATTTACCAAAGCCAGCTGAGAGGCCTGTTCGAGCAGTTTGCGTTCTCCCTTTTCCCACGTTTTCTCGCCGATCTCGAGGTTGTCGTAGACATAATCGAAATCAGATGACAGTGGACCCTCGCCTTCTTCTGGTCCTACAACTGCGGCTTTACCGATGATCCGCGGACGATTCTCAAACTGCCATGTCTGGCGACCCAATCGTTTCACAGGTGCCCACCTCCAAATCCCAAAAAGGCGTAAACAATCCCTACGACAAATGCTGCCACGACACCAAACACGATAACGGAACCAGCAAGTTTAAACATGTTGGCCCCTACACCGAGCACCAGTCCTTCAGCACGATGTTCCAGTGCAGCAGAACACATGGAATTGGCAAAGCCGGTAACTGGCACAGCAGTTCCTGCTCCTGCCCATTGAGCCATTTTATCGTAAACGCCGAGACACGTTAGAATAACCGATATGAGAATCATGACCGCCACCGTAGGACTGGAAGCTTCCTTCGATGTCATGTCGAAACCGGCCATAAAAGCCTCTTGAATTGCCTGTCCAATCAAACAGACGGTACCCCCAACCAGAAATGCTTTGAGGCAATTTTTCAGGATTGGACGAGGCGGCTCATGTTTTTTTGCGACTTTTTTGTACTCCTTTTCATCCATGGACAGGGACGATGATTTTTTTTCGCTTCCGGATGCAGATTGAGCTGGCAAGATACAAGACCTCCTCTATGTGAAAATGGTTCAAAGCTA
Source organism: Paenibacillus sp. FSL k6-2145 (assembly GCF_037976585.1). NCBI lineage: Bacteria > Bacillati > Bacillota > Bacilli > Caryophanales > Paenibacillaceae > Paenibacillus > Paenibacillus sp. FSL k6-2145. The sequence continues at coordinate 46,798 of NZ_CP150267.1, forward strand.
CGGCTGAATGCCAATGTGTGTAATCCTATATTCATTGTTTGTTAATAATCGGAAGGTTATGTATCCGGCGACAGACAGTATATGTTTCCAACAAGATCATGTTGTGGAAGCAAGATGGGAATACGCCGGTTCTGAGGACTTTTAGATACGTTCTATAAATAAAGAAGAACAATCACGAGCAAGATAAAAAGAACGATAAACAGTACTTTTTCCGTGCCCTCTTCTGGAGGCTTCATTGGATATATAGCTCCTTCCTATAAACAGACCAACAAATATTGAACAAAAAGAACATCACAAAATGATGACATCTCCTCCATATATTCATATTCATTGAAGTGGCATCAGGACTGCGACTACAGCGGATAGAGTCATGAAACTTGGACACGGTAAGCGCCCAAAATATGCCTTAAATACGTGACATAAACATGGACAATCACTTGCGCAAGGTTCATACTGTAATGTGACCAGTGGTTAAATAACAAGTCCTCAGCATATTAAAGTGCATGTTCAAAAAGATAAAAGACTTTTTGAACTACATCTTAAAAGGACAACAGGCGGGTAGCCGTTCTACTGTGACCTGAAATACATACCAACAGAGGAGTTGTTGACACATGAATGAAAAAACGATGGATATGTTCCGTACGTTGACGGAATTCCCTTCCGCATCCGGTTTTGAACGTGAGCTTCGCGGCTGGATGAAAGATAAGCTTTCTGCTTATACCGATGAGTTCGTCCAGGATCGCCTGGGGAGTCTATTTGGTGTATTACGCGGGGAGGAATCCGGTCCTAAAGTTATGGTAGCCGGACACTTTGACGAAGTTGGTTTCATGACTACAGGCATTACGGAAACGGGTATGGTCAAATTCCGTCCACTGGGTGGATGGTGGAGTCAGGCTGTACTGTCTCAGCGATTGGAAATCATCACACCGGATCGTCGCATTACCGGAGTTGTAGGTTCTACACCTACACACTTGCTGGACGAGTCCCAGCGGAACAAACCTGTTGATCTGAATTCCATGTATCTCGATATTGGGGCAGACAACCGTGCGGAAGCAGAATCCTGGGGCATTCATCCTGGGATGCAGATCGTGCCAATCTGTGAATTCACGCCGATGGCGAACCCGAAAAAAATCATGGCCAAAGCATGGGATAATCGTTACGGCGTAGGACTTGCACTTGAACTGGTTGAAGCGTTGCACAAGGAAAAACTGCCTAACACGCTTTACGCTGGTGCAACGGTTCAGGAAGAACTGGGGCTTCGCGGTGCACGTACGGCGGCCAATCTGATTCAGCCTGATATCTTCTTTGCACTTGACTGTAGCGCGGCGAATGATATGACAGGTGACAAACAGTCATTTGGACATATCGGAGAAGGCGCATTGCTTCGTATTTTTGACCCGGGTATGTTCACCCATCGTGGAATGGTGGAATATGTTCAAGATACGGCTTCATCCAATCAGATCAAAATGCAGTATTTCATCTCACCAGGTGGTACCGATGCAGGTCAAGTACACCTGAGTGGAATTGGTGTACCATCAACAGTTATTGGTATCTGCGCTCGTTATATCCACACCTCGTCTTCCATTATTCATACGGATGACTACGATGCGGCCAAAGAACTGATCGTGAAACTGGTCAAAGGTCTGGATCGGACAACAATGAATACCATTATTAATAACGCGTAACAGTTGACAAGAGACCTCCTAACTATTCGGGAGGTCTCTTTTTTATATCCACAACTATATGAATTGGACACATAGATTAATAGGCCGAACATTATAGGGAATTACACATAAGATACAATAACGGAAGATGAATTAAACACCAACCAGTGGGGGACCTGTTATGGCAGTGGGAAGGAACGGAAAATCAAATAAAGGTTCTAACAAAAAACCAAATGCTGCTAATACCCTCCTTAATGGAAGCCTTAAAGGGAAAAATCTCGAACTGATTGTAGCAGCGCTATTGGTGAGCGGAAAGTTGAGAGTGGATGCTGTCACGTTGTTTCGTGAGGCTACATTGGTTGTAGAATTGGTTGGTCAATATAAAACACTTCAAAAGGTCACACCCTCCAATTCAGACAAACTGGTACAATTCCTGGATGAAACTGGCGGCGATATGACGCTTAATGATGTTATACAGGCATTTCAACAGAGAATTAATTCTTAGTGGCCAAGAAATGAGGTGGATGTCATGTCCGAGTTTGACGGAATCGGATTTGCCGAGCTATTAATTGTGCTTATTCTTGTTGTTTTATTTGCATTTGGCTCTTCTGATCTTGACGGTTTATCAAGCACGCCAACAACGAGTTGACCCCCATAATCCTCTCATGGCTTACAGGTAAAAGAACAAAAAAATGAAATACCAGTCCTTAGACAGGACTGGTATTTGGTCATTACAGAAATAGCGGCGAGAATGCAATCCAGGCCAAAATAAGGGTAAGCACAATGCAGACATTCTCTACAACGGCCCCACGCTTGGTCCCTGTACTCATCAGATTCACCCGTATGCGCCACTTGAGCGGTGGTAACGGACGAATACCCCGATTGGTTAGTGAATCGGCCAAAAGATGCATCGCATATGCCGAGCCTCCCGCTACCCAGATCTCCGGTCCCTGCTGCTGGGTCGTGCTGTACAACAAGCCCGCCCATATTGCGGTTCCGTACAGGGTATGTGTCAGTCCCCTATGAGTCAGTGTGGTGCAGAGCATTAACAAACTGCCTGCAATCAAGTTCCACGGTGCGAACGCGTGACCATAGAAGACCAGTCCGAGTCCAATCGCAAACATCAACACTTTGCGAAGCGAACGTGAAGGCAGGAATGACACAAGCGCAATGAGGATCGCAAGCAACAGGTTCCATGGTTTGGCATGAACATAGAAGTACACAAATACAGCTGTGGGCAACAGAATCGTCTGTAACAACCTGATCAGACTGTTAGGCAAGGCTCTGGATACCAGCAGCGAATTCGGCTCATCAATGTCAGGCAATAACGAACCAATCAGTGCAACCGTAACTGCCGGCGCTGTCACTGGCATACCGGCCAACTGCAGAACAGAAAGTGACACGCCTGTCCCGATAATAAGGTGGGATCTTCCCATCATGATGCAAAAACGTCCTTTCGAAGAAATCGGGAACAATACGGCCCAGTTCCGATTTTACAACGAAAACAAAATAAGAACAATAGTTCGCATTTCTTATTTGTGTGAAAATAATTATAAATTTCTGTGATGGGGCTCACACTATTATATTTATGACTCTTCTATCTTTATTAGTGAATTAAATCACATAAACTCTCATCAACTACTTGTATAATTTCAAATATAAACCACTAAAATTGTTGGTAATGTACAGCGTCTATCCAAGGAGGCATACACACATGAACGGAAAAAAAGAGAAACTCGTTATCATAGGTAACGGAATGGCAGGAATCAGTACCGTTGAGCAAATTTTAAAATTAACTACGCGATTTGATATTACTGTTTTTGGCACAGAGCCCTACCCTAACTACAACCGCATTATGTTGTCCTATGTATTGGAAGGAAGCAAAACACTGGATGACATCGTACTGAATGATCTCCACTGGTATCAGGATTATGGTATTACCCTCCATACAGGAACAACCGTAACCCGAATTGATTCGGATACGCACGAAGTTGTGACTGAAGATGGAACTCGCGTTCCTTATGACAAAATAATCATTGCGACTGGCTCCAACTCCTTTATTCTCCCAGTACCTGGACATGACAAAGAAGGTGTTGTCGGTTTCCGTGATATCGCCGATTGCAATGTCATGCTCGATGCCGCTAAACAGTACAAAAGAGCGGCCGTTATCGGGGGCGGACTGCTAGGCCTTGAAGCTGCCAAAGGTTTGGTACAACTTGGCATGGAAGTTACCGTAGTGCACTTGATGCAGGATCTGATGGAGCGTCAGCTTGATCCACAAGCTTCAGCCATGTTGAAAGCAGAACTCGAACGTCAGGGTATCCGGTTCAAGATGGGTGCGCAGACTTCCGAACTGCTGGGCGGCGAACGCGTTGAAGGGATACGTTTTGCAGATGATACGGTTCTGAATGTTGATTTTGTGGTCATGGCTGTAGGCATCAAACCCAATACGGCTGTAGCCCGCGAAAGCGGTATGGAAGTGAACCGGGGTATTGTCGTGAATGACTATATGCAGACTTCACTTGAGAATGTGTACTCGGTAGGGGAATGTACAGAGCACCGCGGGGTATGTTATGGCCTCGTTGCCCCATTGTTCGAGCAAGGTATGATTCTGGCGAAACATATCTGCGGGGTTGAAACGGCTCCTTATGAAGGTTCCGTAGTATCTACGAAATTGAAAATTTCGGGTGTGGACGTGTTTTCAACCGGTGAATTCATCGACAGCCCAGAGCACACCGTCATTTCGCACAAAGATGACTGGAAACGGACTTACAAAAAAATTCTGCTTCGTGATAATAAAATGGTCGGCGCCGTTCTCTTCGGTGACATTACGGATTCTGCCGAATTGCAGAAACTGATTAAAAATCAAACCGAAATGACCGAAGAATTGTATGGCTCACTCATGGGTACAGGCTGCGGCGGTCATAAGAAAGCAACCTCTGTTGAAACGATGCCCGAGGACGAGATCGTCTGTGGATGTAACGGGGTAACCAAAGGAACCATTGTTGATGTAATTACAAACCAGGGCCTTACCACTGTTGATGAAATCAAAGCTTGTACCGGTGCAACCCGCTCTTGCGGTGGCTGTAAACCGGTTGTGGAACAGATTCTGCAATATGTACTTGGAGACAGCTTCAGTACTGGAGCCAAACAGGGCATCTGCGGATGTACTTCCATGGGACGGGATGAGATTGTAGCCGAGATTCGTGCAAAAGGATTACAAACGACCAAAGAGGTCATGAATGTACTGGGTTGGAGTCAACCTGAAGGTTGTTCCAAATGTCGTCCGGCGATCAACTACTACCTTGGCATGATTGCACCAGACACACACGAAGATGAGAAAGAATCCCGTTTTGTTAACGAACGTATGAACGCAAATATTCAAAAGGATGGAACGTATACGGTTGTACCTCGGATGTATGGCGGGGTGACTACACCAGCGGACCTCAAACGTATCGCTGACGTTTCAGTCAAATATGATGTGAAAGCAGTCAAAGTTACTGGCGGTCAGCGTCTCGACTTGATTGGTGTCAAAAAAGAAGATCTGACCAAAGTCTGGGCTGAACTGGATATGCCTTCAGGTTATGCATACGCCAAATCGCTGCGTACGGTCAAAACATGTGTCGGCTCCCAATTCTGCCGATTCGGTACACAGGATTCCATGGCCATGGGCGCTCGCATTGAACGAAAATTCGAACGTCTGGATCTGCCAGCCAAGTTTAAATATGCTGTCAACGGTTGTCCGCGAAACTGTGCAGAGGCATGTACCAAAGATATCGGTATCGTTGGTAACGACGGAGGCTGGGAAATCTTCATCGGTGGTAACGGCGGTATTAAAGCTAGACTGGCTGATTCCTTATGCAAAGTGAAAACAGATGACGAGTTGATTGAACTGTGCGGAGCCATCATGCAATATTATCGCGAGACAGGTAACTATCTGGAACGGACGTCCGAGTGGGTGGAACGCATGGGTCTGGAGCATATTCGTTCGGTTGTCGTGGATAACCTTGAGGAACGTAAAGCGTTGATGCAACGAATTGAATTTGCACTTGAGCATGTTGAAGAACCTTGGCAAAAAGCGATTCGCAATGAAGAAGGCCAAAGCAAAATGTTCCATGGTATCGAAGTATCGGCTCGTCCATAAGTAAGCTCGCAAGATTAATGCTGCCGGAATGTTAAATATAGATAAGGAGTGGTTTAAGATGACGACAAAACAATCAGGCACCTACTTCCCTGCCGGAGTAGTTGAAGAATTCCTGCCACGAATCGGAAGAGTAGTTGAAATTAAGGATCATCAGCTTGCTGTCTTTCGTGCATCGGATGGTACCATCTTCGCTGCAGATAATCACAACCCCCATCCTAAAGGTGGACCGCTGGCTGAAGGCATTGTGTCCGGGCATTATCTGTACGATCCGCTGTATGATTGGAAAATTGACTTGACTACTGGTGTTGTGCAAGCACCGGACAATGGGCAAGTGCAGATGTATCCGGTGAAGGTAGAGAACGGCCAGGTTTGGATCGAAATATAGCCATTGAAACGTTCAAAGATTGATGCAAAATAATGGGGGAAACCGTGATGTATACACCAAGTGTTGAGGGAATTATTGAAGCTGCGGTTAAAAAACGGGATCAAATGAACGCAAGCCTGCCACGTTATATGGTTGCTGCCTTAATGGCTGGTGCCTATGTAGGGCTTGGCATCGTTCTGATCTTCAGTATTGGTGCTCCGCTCCTTGCGGCACAGTCACCACTGCAAACCATGTTGATGGGCATGTCCTTCGGACTTGCCCTCACGCTGGTCATCTTTGCCGGATCGGAATTGTTTACAGGTAACAATATGTTCTTCACCATGAGTACGCTGGCTGGCCGAACCACAGTGAACGAAACGCTGAAGAACTGGGGGCTCGTCTTTGTTGGTAACCTGCTCGGCGCAATTCTATTAAGTCTACTCATTGTCGGTAGCGGTCTGTTCAAAACGGCCACACCGGAACATCTGCTGTTTGTCGTCTCTGCCAAAAAGATGGCGGCGCCCGTGTCTGAGTTGTTCTTCCGAGGCATTCTGTGTAACTGGCTCGTCTGTCTGGCGATCTGGATGGCAGCTCGCTCCAAAGAGGATATCGCCAAACTTGTTCTTATCTGGTGGTGTCTGTACGCATTTATCGCAAGTGGTTATGAGCACAGTGTTGCCAATATGACTTTGCTCTCTTTATCCTGGTTGCTGCCAAACCACCCGGATACAATCACGATGGCAGGTTGGTTCCATAACATGATTCCGGTAACGCTTGGTAATATCATCGGCGGTGCCCTCTTTGTTGGAATGGCGTACTGGTATACTTCTCCGGTACGTAAAAAATCATAATTTTTGATTCAACTGCACTTATGTAGCGCTAGAGCACAACATCTCCACACTGAAGCCACGATGGATGCCGAACTCACGTTCAATCACACATCGTGGCTTTTTAATGTTTGTCGATAAGCTGCTACTCTCTCGTAGGGTTCCCTTTCATAATCTCGTCCTTCTATAGAAAATTAAAACTTCATTTTACTTTTGTCCCTATCCGCGTTAATCCACAGTTGACATAACTAGCGTATAGTCGACTCATACTCACACTTATACTCAACGAGCAAAGGATGAACGCTTATATGGGAATCCATACGTACTTCAGGTCACTGAATGATCTTGAACGTATTATTCGTACACCTGGCAAATTCAAATTCGAAGAACACAGCGTATCCGCTCATTCCTGGAAAGTGGTACAATACGCCAAAACGCTCGCAGATATTGAGGAACAGCATGGAGTCACCATTGATTGGAAGAAATTATATGAGATCACCAGCAGTCATGATTATGGCGAAATCTTCATCGGTGATATCAAAACACCAGTCAAACATTATTCACTAGAGCTGCGTTCGATGCTGCAAAAGGTGGAAGAAGGTATGGTTGAACATTTTATTAATGAAAATATTCCTGAAGAGTTCCAGCCTATATTTCGCAGACAGCTGCGTGAGGGTAAAGACCAATCGGTTGAAGGACTGATTCTCGAAGTCGCAGACAAGATGGATCAGGTATATGAAGCCTTTGCTGAGCTCCAACGTGGCAATACGGAGAAAGAATTTATCGTTATGTACCGTTATGCCTTGGTCAAAATCAAAAATATCGACCTCCACTGTGTACAGTATTTCCTGGAACAGATTCTCCCCGACATGATCGATGAAGGTATCCGCTCCCCGTTTGATATTCGCAAAATAACCGAAGAAGCTCTGGCCCAGTAATCAGCTCAAGTCAACATGGTTCTCATCATCCATGGACAGGGCTTTTTTTCGTTCCTGCAATTGCAGTCGGTACTCGCTAGGGTACATGCCCGTTTTGTTTTTGAAAATCCGGCTGAAATAGTGGGAATCACTGTACCCTACCGCTCCACCAATGGTCTTGATATCCATATTCTCGTGCGTGACGAGCATACGCTTCGCTTCATTAATCCGCAGACCTGTCATATATTTCAGCGGAGTCTCGCCCGTTACTTTCTTAAAACACTTTCCCAGATAGTCCACACTAAAATGCATCTGTCCTGCCATGTCCTGGAGTGTAATCTCATGCATGTAATTCTGCTTCAAATACAACTTAACGGCCTCTGCGATATCCTCCGGCTTCACCTGTTCATCCAGCACAGCACTGACATGGGCAAGCGAATCCACAGCGCTCCCAAGCTTCAATTCCATCGCATCCAGCAGTGTCCGAAGCTGTTCTTCCGATAATGGTTTGAGCAGATAATCCTCCACCTTGTAACTGATCGCCTGCCGCGCATATTCGAATTCATGATAACCACTCAGAATGACAATTTTCACATGCGGATAGGCAAAATACAGATGTTTGGCGAGTTCCAATCCATTCATTACCGGCATCTGTATATCCGTTACAACCAGATCAGGTACGGAATGTTCAATGAGCTGTAACGCTTCCTGACCGTTCCGCGCTTCACCAATCACCTCAAACCGGGTGTCCAACTCTCTGAATTTGCGTGAGACATTCCGGCGAATCAGGGCTTCATCTTCCACAATAATCGTTCTGTATTTGATTGTCATGGGTTCAGTCATGCTCCTTTCCAATGGAACCACCTATGGTAATCTGGACACCGCCGGAAGGCTTGTTTGTAATCTGCAAGCGGGCTGCCGTGCCATACCATAATTTCAATCGGACCCATATATTCTTGAGTCCCATTCCGTTAATTTCAAGGTCAGGCATACGCTCCCACTCCTGTGATTGTTCGATGTAATGCATGATCTTGGCAAGTGCTTCGGGTTCCATGCCAGGCCCGTTGTCTTCCACGTGGATCTGCCAGGTCTGCTGTACCGCATCCATATCTCCAGTAATATTCAGTTTCCATGGCGGGGTATCACCCAGTCCATATTTCATGGCATTTTCGAGTAGTGGTTGTACCATCAGCATCGGAACCTGGATAAGCTGCATCTCTTCCGGAATATGAAACTCGTAGTGTAGATCATCCTCAAACCTAATCTTCATACACTCCAGATATCGCTCACAATAATCCAATTCTTGAGACAGTGGAACCCCATTCTTTCCCGGAGTAGAAATATAACGCAGCATAGACGCAATATTGGCGCAGAACGCGACAATCTGCTCATTCATGCTTTCTTCCGCCATGATGCTAATATTCGTGATGTTGTTATAGAGAAAATGCGGGTTCATCTGGGATTGCAGCGCCAGTAATCTCGCTTCTGTCTCCTGAGATTTCATCGCCAGCCTGTCCTGAAACGATTGCACAAGCTGTTGATTCAGCCGGATAAACGTATCATTTAGCTCATCCATCTCCCGGATAGAACCGGGATGCTCCAGCTTGAACAACTGACCGGAATCCTGACCCGATACCAGATCATTCTCACCCGTTTTCTGAATAATGCGCTGCAAGCGATGTAGCGGCAATGTAACCCGTTTGGAGATTAGATACGAGAGAACCAGAATCAGCATGAGAGTAGCTAACGTCGCACCGATAAACATCACAGCCATCCGGTTGAGACTCGCGAAAAGGGACTGTTTGGACTGCATGACAACAACGGTCCATCCTGTCTCCTGTGACGTCATGTACGTCATCATCTGTTTGGAATGATTCAACGGATCGGTGATCTCCTGCATCGTATCCGGTGGAAATGAAAGATTCTGAATCAAGTCCACATCATCGAAGTGGCTAGCTTGAGAAGCATCATCAACCGAAGAAAGTGGATACAACCGTGTATTTTGTTCATCCACTACATAGATCCGAAGATCATCGTTACTCGCCTGCAAATCATTCAAATGCTGGAACAGGGTTCCGGCATCCTGCAAAATCTCAACAACACCCTGGCTGACATAGTTGCCATCTTTGTACACCCGAGTAAGGGAAATGTAGGATTGATCTGATTTCCCCTCACCTGTTGGCATGGGCAAAGCTCCCCCCTCTAACAGTTGAATCACCCGCCAGCCGCTCCGCTCCCAGGTTTCCTTGTACCACGGTCGCTTAGTCAGATCCACAGACAGTTGACCGTTGAATGCACCCGCTCCCAGCATCTTGCCATTTACATCATAGATATTGGCCTGTTTGGCTGTATTGGAGCTGCTAATGATCGCGAGAATGACATCAATTAGTGTGGTTGTATCCTTATACAATGCCGGATCACTCGTCCTTGTCTGCTCGCTATCCTCCGCTGGTGCCAAGTAGTGACTGAAGTGTTCTTTGACCAGATTGGAGTACACGATATTCATGGAGAAGTTGTTCATTTTCACCACTTCCTGATCCAGGTTACTGACGATTGACACCCCCAGTTGTCTCTGTTGTTCTTCACTTCGATGACGAATGTCACTTGCGAGAAAAACATACAGAAGCCCCGCCACAATCAGCGAAAAGATAATAAATACCGCAGAGTAATAGGCAAACAGACTTTGCTGAAGCGTTCCAAATCGATATCGCAATTCCCACACACCTCGTCCTATGATGATATCTGTCACACCATTCGAAAATGTCCACCCAACTGAACGCTTTTGTCTATTGAGCACATCCGCTGTTCACAGTAAAGTTATCCACATAAGAATACGCTTACATTAAGCGTTTCGGCAAGTGACAATTTTCTTTATATTCCGGGAGGTTTAATGATGAGAAAACGATTTCTATTTTCGCTTGCAAGTGTGCTCCTGCTCTCCACTCTGCTGCTTGCCGGGTGCAACTCAGGTAAAAGTACGGAAGGTTCGGGTAAGGTGACTCTCACGTTTGGAACAAGCCAATCCGGTATACCGCGTACAGGCATCATGCAAACGATGGCCAAGGAATATGAGCAGGAGACCGGTGTCAAAATTGATTTTCAGGTCGTACCTGACGCACAGTGGCGTGACCTGATCAAGGTAAAGCTGGCCTCTGGCGAAGCACCTGACATTTTCAATGTTGATGTGGACCCACTGAGCATGCCGGCTAACGTAAGACCGGAGGAAAATGCCATTGACCTAACCAATGAGGAATTCACAGGTCGGATGTCTGAAGAGATTTTGCCAACCGTCAGTCACAATGAAAAGGTGTATGGGGTTTCTTTTGCGCCAACGAAAATCTGGTATGTGTACTATAACAAACGTATCTTCCAAGAGCTCGGCATAGAGCCTCCTACATCCTATGCCGAATTCAAGGCGATCAGCCAGAAAATTAAGGATAAAGACATTATTCCGTTCTATCAGGCACCTGCCAGCGGGTGGTATCAGGTTCTGCCTTTGTTCGAAACGGGACCTAACTATGAGCAAACAACAGCGGGAACCTACGAGAAATTAAATAACAATGAGATGAAAGTCGCAGATATGACGCAACTCAAGACGGTCATTGAACAGTTAAAAGAATTTGCGGATCTCGGTTATTTCGGCAAAGACTTCTTGTCCAATACGGTAGAAGCGGGAATTGAAGCGTTTGGTCAGGAAAAAGCTGCTATGTTGCTTCGGGTTCCAGGGACGGAAAAGGAAGTTTCCGAAGCGTATCCGGCAATGAAAGACAATATGGGGTTCTTTGTCATGCCGTGGGGAGATAATCAGACGATTGGTGTGAATCCCGGCGGTTCAGCTGCCATGTTTGGTAACAAAAACAGTAAACATCCTGAAGAAGTGCTGAAATTCTTCCGCTGGATTACAGAGCATGATCATCTGCAACGTGTGTTCGATGAAGGTGAAGGCAATCTGACGATCTGCTGGCCGGAAATCGAACCTAAGCTGACACAGGACTATATTGATTATGAGAAAAATCATGAAAAAGGTACGGTCATGCAGGCCGCTGTGAAATATATTGATCCACAATGGATGGATATTGGCAAGGACTTGTCAGGCATGTTCGCTGGCGCAATGACACCGGATCAGATTTTGCAAAATATTGATAAACGTCGTGCTGAACAAGCCAAAGTGCTGAAAGATGAGAAGTGGCAGTAACAGCGCATATTTCAGATAAATATAAACGCTGAACAGTGTTACATGCAACGGGCGTTTGCCCGCTCATGTATTTTGGCAGGAAGGAAAGGTGTTACCGGTTATGAATGCAAACAAAATCTATCCCTGGTATTTCTCATCTGGAGCGATTGTATTATATCTGTTGTTCATCGTTGCTCCCGCCCTGCTGGGCATCTATTATTCCTTCACTGACTGGAATAGTTATAGTTCGGAGAAGAACTTTATCGGTCTGGAGCATTTCCGCACTATTCTGGCGGGTGATCCGACCTATCTGCTTTTTATCAAAAACACAGTCCTCTTCACCCTGGTTACATCCATCGCCAAGACGGTTCTCGGCTTGTTTCTGGCCCTGCTGCTGGTCAGCGGTGTAAAGGCCGCGAATCTGCACCGGATGATCATCTTCTCCCCACAGGTGCTGTCGTTCCTGATTGTTGGGCTTGTGTTCAAAAGTCTGCTCGACCCAAACAACGGGTTCGTTAACGTAACCCTGCGTTCATTAGGGCTGGATGTTCTCGCCCAGAACTGGCTGGGCTCCCTAACCTGGGCCATGCCATCCATCATGGCAGTGGACACGTGGAAAGGCATGGGGTACATCATGGTGCTGTTCATCGCCGGACTGCTCGCCATCCCCCGGGATTATTACGAGGCAGCGTCCATTGACGGCGCCGGATTTGGGCAAAAGCTGTTCCGGATCACCATTCCGATGCTGATGCCTACCATTACCATCGCCACGGTACTCAATATTACGTATGGGCTGAGAGTATTCGATGCCGTATACGTGCTAACCAACGGTGGCCCCGGTAACGCAACAGATGTCATTAACACGGCTGTCTATTCCTCTTTTGCCAAAGGGTATTGGGGACTGGGGAGTGCGCTATCTACCATTCTGTTTGTCATCATGGCGATCATCTCCTTTTTCATCATTCGTTTGATGAACCGAAAGGTGGAATACTGACATGCGATTGAGAAAAAGATTGGCTTCGATCGGGTTAAATGCACTCGCCTGGCTGCTTAGCCTGGTGGTCCTGATTCCTTTTGTGGTCATTGTACTGAATTCATTCAAGTCGGACGCCGAGGCCAAAGTGCTGAAGCTGACGCTGCCCGAGAAGTTTATCTTCGAAAATTACAAAATCGTCTATGAACAGGGACACTTGGGCGGTTCTTTTTTCAACAGTCTGCTGCATTCCGGGGCTTCTTCTCTGCTACTGGTGTTTGTTGTGGCCTTCTCAGCCTTCACGTTATCACGCAACCATTCGAAGCTCAGCAAGTTTCTGTACTTCTTCCTGATTCTCGGTATCACACTGCCGCTAAACTACATTCCGCTGATGGAAGTCATGAAGTCCATGGGTATGATCAATTCACATGTCGGCATGATTCTGCTCTACACGGCTATGGGTATTCCAATCTCGCTGTTCATTACGTATGCGTTTGTGTCTAACATCCCGAAGGAGCTGGATGAAGCCGCGATCATGGACGGATGTAATGGGATCAAGCTGTTCCTGAGAATCATTGTACCTTTGTTAACCTCGGTGCTGGTAACGGTATTTGTTCTTAATTTCCTGAGTGTCTGGAATGAGTTTACTGCCCCACTCTATATGCTGAATACAGTGGAGATGTGGCCGATGACACTGGCTGTATATAACTTCTTCGGGCAATTCAGTGCCCAGTGGAATCTGGTCAGTGCCGATATTGTGCTCACCTCATTGCCTGTGTTGATTGTGTTCCTCATTGGGCAAAAGTATATTGTAGGAGGACTAACTTCTGGGGCTGTTAAAGGGTAAGCTCCACCGACAATCCAATACACAAACGCATCTTGTCTAATTACATCTGCTGACTCCTCAGCACAAAAAAGCCCTTGTCTGCTCATCGTGTGAATAACTTCTTCGTACAGAAGAAGCATCACACGCTGCTGCGGACAAGGGCTTACGCTGTTGGATTCGAATTAATCGTGCGCCAATCCGCCAACATCGGATGGAGTCGCTATATCTGGGCTCTGCTCCAGAGATTTGATCATTTTCAAACGGGATGTGATTATTGCGATCAGAATAACAAACAGACCCGCGATGATAAACAGAAAGGCAATACCTCTGCCTGGCCCAGTTCCAATAATTTGACCAACAGACGAAGCCAGTGCTCCCCCCTCCATCAGCAACGGATTAAACACATGGTCGGCCAGAAATCCAGCCAAACTGTACGCGATAATAAACCCGAGTTGTGACAGAATACCAATGATTCCCCATACCCTGCCCTGCTTTTCGTTGGCGATATTGTTTCGCACCAGCACATCTGCGCTCATATTGACAAACGGCAGCGATGACAGGAACAGAAAACCTGCGAAGATAATAAAATAAATGTTGGTGGATATCCCCAGAAGCGAGAAGGACAAACCGCACAAGATCAGACCCATCACAAGCACACTTGCGTATCTCTTTGTTATTGTAAATATGCCGATGCACAAGCTGCTAATCAGCATGCCGATGGCGCTAACAGACTGAAACGTTCCAAGTGTCTTTGCATCCGTGAATGACAGAAGCATCGGACCAATGAGTGTCTCCAGGAATCCTAGATAAAAGGTGACAAGTGAAATAATCACCACCAGCAACAGTACTCCCTTGTTGGTTACAACTTCCCTCCAGCCCTCTTGCATATCGGTGATCCAGTTTTTGTCTTCTTGATCCTCTCGCTCCACCTTCATGCTCTTCCGAATAACCAGCACAGCCAGAATGGCAACCAGGAATGTCAGAATATTAATGACAAGAATGACTTCAATGGTTGTTATACTAAGCAGAATGCCCGCAATGATGGGTGAAAACAGAAACTTCGAGGATTCAGCCAGTTGTACAAGACCGCTTCCTTTCGAGAACTGATCCTTATCCAGCAGGTCCGTAGCAGAGGCCTTATATGCCGGGCTCTGCAGCGCGGAAAACACCGAACTAAAGGCCACTCCCACATAGATATGCCATAATTGGATATCACCTGTGAGCATAATCGACAGAATGAAAATCAAACCGGCTGCCGACCCCAGGTCGCCGATAATCATCATCGTTCGACGGTCGAATCGGTCGGCCAGTACCCCTCCAATAGGTCGAAGCAGGATATTCGGCAGAAACGTGAATAAGGTGATCAATGCAACACTTGTTGCCGTATTCGTTTTTTCGAAGGCATACACCCCCAGGGAGAAGGCTGTCAGTCCAATCCCAATCATGGAGATGAGCTGACCGAACCATACTACCAGAAACTTTTTAAATGATTTTTGAACGGTATGTTCCATGGATGATACTCCTTTCTCGGCTAACCTTGATTCGGAAAATAAAGACGAGTGACGTAGGCGAAGCTTCCTTTTTCTGCTCCCAGCACACGTTCCATAATATGTGTGAATGCTTCAACCTTTTTTTGGAGTTCTTCCTCCTCCCATTGAAAGATGCCTCGATCCAGCAAAAATTGTGACGATACAAGCAGGAATTCGATGGATTCCTTTGGGTTAGGTGTATGAAATACCCCCTCCTGAATGCCCTGCTCTACCACCTCGGCCAAGATGGGACTTAATCGAATTACCGTCTCTACAAGACTCTTTTGGTGCATCTCCACATTATGAACACTGTGCAATTGCTCGATGAGATCATGTTTTCTGCCGTCTGGCTGATTCTGCGCCATCATGATGCGAAAAATTTTGTCATGGGCATTCAGTTTGGGATCGGACACCACGTGCCTAGCCGATGCCTCCCCGCTCAGAATAAAACGCATAACGATGGCGTTCATAACCTCTTCCTTGGACTGAAAATAATAATAAAATGTACCCTTGGCAATGTTGCACGCCTGTAGGATATCCATGACCGTAGCTTTGGTATATCCCTTTGTTACAAACAGAATCTCGGCGGCATCCAAAATCTCATTCCTGCGTTCTTCCGGGTTTTTTATCAGTCTCATATCCTGGCCTCCGATACGTTCGACCGACTGTCGGTCTATTGTAGTCATGGAGTTCTTTTTTTAGAACCCCATTTCAGTTAACCATTGCGCCAAATGACTTTCCCTTGTTTTTAGATCCTGACGCTCTCTTGCATATTTTCCAATATTTCTGTCTGCAACCAGCTTACCGTCCATCATAAACAGTACACGTTCCGATCTGGCAGCGACTTTCACATCATGGGTCACCAGCAGAATGGTTGTACCCGTTGCATTAATATCGCCCAGAATATCCATGATCTCATACGTTGATTTGGAATTCAGCGCCCCCGTTGGTTCATCGCCGAATAAAATATCTGGATTATTAATCAGCGCACGGCAGATGGCAATCCGTTGAAGCTGTCCGCCTGAGGCTTGGGTGATGTTATGCCCGGCCAGCTCATCAATCCCCATTTTTTTCATTAATGACATCGCCCGTGTATTAATCGTTTCTCTGCTGCTATTCTTGGCCAGATACGCGGAAAGTACGATATTGTCTAATAGATTCAGATTTTTGAGCAGATGAATATTTTGAAAGATGAACCCCATCTTGGTCAAACGTAGACTTGCCAGATCCCTCTCCTGAAATGCCGATATTTTTTTGCCATTAAAATAGACACTTCCAGCACTAATCTGATCCATACCACTTATGTTGTACAGTAAGGTAGACTTACCTGAGCCAGATGGCCCCATGATGGAAACAAATTCTCCCTTTTTTAATTGAAGGTTGATATCTTTTAAGATGTTATGTTCTTCATTCTCGCCGATCGCTACCGATTTATTCACGTCTTTAGCCTCAAGTATAGTTGTCATCGTTGATCCTCCCTATTCGACAATCATTTTGGATATGCTCGTTTCCTTGATCGATTGGATGCTAATCCATGCTGTTAGTACAATCGTGCCTGCAAGTAACAATGGACACAAGATATATGCCTGTAACGGGTTAACAACAAAAACAATATTGGAAGCACCGAACGTCGACATAATGGCACTAACCAGCAACGGACCCAACGTATTCGACAATATCGTTCCAGTAACAACCCCTAAGATTAATATGACAAGTGACATCACGACATACTTGAACTTGATTTTAGACAAGGCAAACCCAAGGCTTCTTAGTACAGCAATGTCGTTGTTGTCCTTGGCTACTAACATCTGAAGGAACAGTGCTGTAATTAAAATAGATATGAAGACACCGATGACCAAGGCCAGCATCGTCACCAATTTCAATTGTTGGATGGTTCCGCCTAACGTCTGATCCAGATAACCTTGAAGATCGGTTACTTTGGCTGGCGAGAAAGCCGCCTCATATTCAGCAATTTTGGTAGCCATGTCGCCGCGATTATTCAGATCCAAACTGACCACATACCACAACACACTATCCTTGTTGTAAGGTAATAAGGCCTTCGCCGTTTTGCCACCATTTGTAACGTCCTGGTATATTCCGCTGACTGTCATCATCTGGTCCTTGCCATTAACCAGCAAGGTAAGTTGCTCACCAGTCTTCAGGCGCAGCTCGCTACTGTTTGCATCAGATAACGCAATTTCATTCTCGGTTGTTGGCGCATTACCGCTAACATAAGACAATGGGAAAATACTGAAATCCCCAGTTTCTACACTCAGATTGTCGTAACTTCCTTCCGCATTTTTAATCTTGAACTGGCTTGTTACCAATGGGGAATATGTTTTGATGTCTTTATCATTTTGGATCTGGGCAACCAGATTGTCATAACGCTGCTCCACATCATCTGTGTGCCTCAAGTCAATGCGAATATCACTTTGTCCAACACCCATATAAGAAATAAAACTTGGCGCCTGCAAAGTGTTCAGGAAATTGACCGGCACAATCATGATAAATGAACTGACTACAAAGACGAACAACAATAATCGGAACATCTTGATTCGCTGTATGACTTCCTTCAGACCAAGAAAGACAGGTACGGAAGACCAGCGATTGCGAGACAAACTGAGCCGGTTTCGAATGATCTGTGTATCTCCCAGGCTCCCGGTACGGAGAGCATCCACCGCGGAGATGGAACGAAAACGCCGCAGTACCGTTCGACAGAACAGAACAACCATGGCAAATATTATTCCAGCAGCTAATAACGGAATCGCGAAATGCAACAGGGTTGCAGGTGCTTTTCCCATATACAACATGATGTTGGAAACAAATAGTCTGTTAACGCCAAGTGATGCAATGTAACCAAGCACGGATGCAAATCCCGCCATAAATACATACTTCATCAGATACAGTCTCTTAATATCCTTCTCTGCGATCCCAATCGCCTTCATGACACTAATCTCACGATAATCCTCTTCGATGGTCGCAAGCATTGTGAATCGGATGCAAAGCATCGCGATCAGAATCAGTACAAGACTGACCAAAATAATAACGGCTGCAATAACTCCGTCGGTCATCGCATTCAATACCTGGAACAGCCCATAGGTTACGACTGGACCCGCGTTGGGAAGTCCGGCATTTTGGTAAGCCTGGGTAAATTCACTCGTCAGTCCGGGATCCGTCAACCGGAATTCGATGAGATACTCCATCTCTCCGATGCTCTGCTTCAATTCCTGCAAATTCCCATCACTCACAATAAAACGTTTGGAGTGCACAACCGATGGATTCATCTGAGCATCACGGACAAAATCAACGATGGTGTAAGAACGCTCAAATTGACCATTATCGATCCGAACCTGGTCGCCCACGCTCAATTTATTTTGCTGCATGTAATATACCGGAACCGCGATCTCGCCATCATTAACCTGAATAATCTCACTGTCCAGATTCAACAAATAGTCGAAACCCTGATTCTGTGTAACAAAGTCAATGTCCATAACACTGTTCTTTTCGGACTCTGCTCCGAGAAACAGATTAGAGCCGTCAATGTTGACCATTTCCACAATCTGATGCTGCTGGACCATGGCATTTTCTTCAGCCCATGTGTTCACTTTGGCCTGATCGAGTTCTCCGGCATGCATTTGCACAAAGTGTGGTGTTTTGGATTCAGAAAATAGATATTGGATGGAACTCGTCAGTTCCATAATCATTCGTGACCCCGAAGATACCAGCAAGGCGGCCAGCAGCACAAAAATAAATAACGCAGCCGTAATCCCTTTTTTTCTCGTTATATCGTTTCTCAGCATTCGTAGCAGCATAAACGAACATGGCTCCTCTCATCTACAAGTTGTTCCTATTTATCTGGAGTCATAAAGCTTGTCAGACAATGCGCCACCGTTGAAGGTTGATGCATCATGAACATGTGAGCACCCTCTTTGATGGTTTGAAGCTTCATGGGTGTGTTAAAATATCGGCCCCATCTCAACGCTGATTGAAGGGTAACGGTACGATCTCGTTCTCCCCACAGATACAACACCGGCAATGAGAGCGGCTCATACTCAAGCGTTGCTGCAGATTCCAGCATCCTGAAATCCGCCCGGATGACGGGCAGAAAATAATTCAATAATTCTTTTTCATGTATCAGTTCTTGCGGAAGAGCTTCATAGGAAAACAGATGATCAATCAGATTGCCGTCTGACATCCGATCATAATTCTGCATCCCGCATTCGTCAGGCGTGTTGCAGGCAGATAACACAAGCCGTAGCGTTTTAGCTACATCTGGACGTTCCTGACATAAGCGCTGCGCAACGAAGTAGGCTGTAATTCCTCCCAGACTATGTCCAAATAACAGACTGCCGGGCTGTATAACATCCAGCAGCTTGCTGGTATACAGTTCTACGAGTTGCTGCATATGCTCCAGGGGTCTTTCGGTGTTCAGACCATGACCCGGGGGCGTAAACGCCCAAATTTCCGTGTCAGGAAGGTAAGGCACTAGGGGCTGAAAACTGTTGGAGTTCCCACCGAGATAAGGAAAACAGACTATCTGTCTGTTTCCCTCCCCCTTTTGTAGCTGCTCCAAATAGATCGGTTCCATCACTTATTCACCACCATAACCAGGCTTACTTTCTTTCCAGAACATATGCAGGGAATGTCTGAAGTGAAGTATCCACATTTTTACGCTTGAAGATGACATGTATGACAATAGCCGATATTACAAAAAAGAAGAATTGCATAATTTGAACTTGCGGATTAAAGTAGTACAAATCAATTTGACTTCCTGTGGCTACAAGCCAGAATGCAAGCAGATAAAACAGAAGTGTACCTTTGGTTGCATTGAAGATATAACTTTGGAACACGATAAATGCCATAAGCTGAACAACGTAGTATATGTAAGTGGTTGAGGTGCCAAAAGAGGAAATCAAGTATCCCGGAAGCACCCATAATCCGAACAACAGGCCGGTAATCAGACCACTTGTTATATTATTTTTTAACTTCCCTTGCAAGAATGGAAGCAAAAATCCGATCCAGCCAAACAGCCCACCAATCAGTCCCGTCTCCTTGATCAGATTCAGAATTCCCAACCAGATCATTTCAGGTACACTATATGTCAACTCAGGGACCGGTATGCCGAATAACAAGGAACCAAAGTGCATTGTTGATGCAAAGATGATGGAAATTCCAATAATGAGCGGTATCCAGAACAGGTCCTGTCTGCGCGGAACCAGCTTCATAAACATTCCTTTTAATGCTTCCGTTCCGCCCATCACATAACATGTAATTAATCCGGCAATGGAAGGTGAATACAGAGCAACGATCGCAAGTGGATGCATCAGGGTTAACTCACCTGTTATGGGTACAATAAAATCCGCAAAGAACATGAACAAACTTGCGATTCCATAACATGTGCCAAAGGAAATTCCCAAAAACAAATACATATATTTGTTGGACGGGCTGGTTGCCGGACTTGTGACTGGACGAATGGATGCCTGATTAGCTGTAATCATAGTGCCGCCTCCTTCTCAGTCAACTTTCTCTCAATAAGATCATGCAAACGGTTAATCGTGCAGAAATTAGCCAAATCCAGATCTTCATTTGCTATCTCAATCTGGAATCTACGCTCTACAAAGTCCACCAAACGCATCGCAAAGAGCGAATTGACGAACCGCTGCTCAAAATAATTGTCATTATCATTAATTTGAGTGTCCTCATGATCCATGGTGAGGTTGTTCCCGATAAACTCCCGAATTTCCTGACGATAATCCACTGCCCTTCCCCCTTGTTATTGATGTTGCCCCTCAGGCACTAAAACCTCAATGTAATCTGGAAACTCTACAGCCTGCTGCAAATCATGATAAAACAGTACTCTTCCTTCCTGATCTGCAGATTGCTGCTTGAAACCGGCAAAGCGATAGCTGATATTCATCATCCGGTTCCTTCCGGTATCCCTGAAGTCCGCAAGCATCTGTTTGCCCTGCTTCTGAGCTTCACGCATGATATACGTTAGCAGTACACTCCCTGCTCCTCTGGACATCACTCTACAAGACATCAGAAGCATGTTTAGTCGCCATACTTTCTGCTGCATGTGAATAAGTGCAAGCCCAATTTTGCCATACGTTCCGTATTTGTCTTCGAGTTCACACACCAATAACATATGGTCCTGCGAGGTCATCAGTTGATGCAACTCCTCGTAACTGTAGGTAATTCCCGTTGCATTTAGCTGATTGGTACGAACGGTAAGTTCCTCTGCACGTTGAAGATCATCCTCAGTAGCCTCGTAGATGGAAAATTTCATGCCGAGCGTAGCCAGAAATTGTTCTGAAGGTCCTTCATACTGTTCCTCAGCCTGTTTACGGAGCGTATCCGCCTGATACATCTGCCTTCTGCACGCAGAGTCGGCTGTAATGAATCGGGGCATCAGCCTTGGGTCATCAAGCATGGTTTCATATTGATCCGCATGAAGTACCTGAATGTCAGCATGTACACTTTGCACTTCTTCCAGTTCAAAAGGTTGATCATCCACAAACAGAATGGCATCCATACCGATATTAATGTTCTGCTGAATCCGCTGAACAGAGACGGACTTCGCATCCCAATGAATTTCGGGATATAGAAAATATTCGGCGATGCCCAGTTCGTTTAGTTTCGTCCAAGCCAGCTCTGCATCATTTTTACTGGCAACAGAATGCAAAATACCTCGCTGGTCCAGTTTTTCAATCACCTCCTTTAAGCCCGGCTTCAGTTGCACATCTGCAGATTCAAGCAAAACTCCATCCCATATGGTGTGGTCCAGATCCCAAACGATGCATTTGATATCCTTGAGCTTTTCCATGGTCATGCCACCCTTCATCTTAGTAGGCATAGAATCCTTGACCCGTCTTCCGCCCCCACTGTCCTGCATCAACCATTTTCTGCAACATCGGACAGCATCTGAATTTGGGGTCCTGATAGCTGTCGTACAATACTTTCAATGAATGCACGACCGTATCCAGACCAATCAGATCCGCCGTCTCCAGCGGCCCCATCTGATAATTGAAGCCTTTCTTCATAATGGCGTCCACCTGCTCGGGTGTAGCGATTCCATCCTGTACAATGTACGCCGCTTCATTCATTAACAAGTGCGAGAGGCGATTAGAGACAAACCCAGGCAGATCCTCTATGACAACTGGACTTTTATCAAGAGTTTCCAAAAACGCTACCATCTCATGTTCCGTACCCTGCGTTGTATGATGTCCTTTGATCACCTCCACCATGGATTTAACGGGAACCGGATTCATCAAATGCACCCCAATGACTCGACCTGGGTCAGGCAAAAATGAAGCGAGCTTTGTCACGGAAATACAGCTTGTATTTAGCGCAAATAAAGCATCCGGACGAGCCGTGTGGTATAGTCGTACGTAAACTTCCTTTTTCAACTCCAGGTTCTCGGTTACATTTTCAATAATGATACTTGCCTCTTCCACACCTTCATCTTGTGTCTGGAACGAGATTCGTTCCATGATCTGATCCAAGGGCACCTGACCGTACCCTTGCTTCAGGAAACAAGCTGAACGATATTCACGACGTATAACATCAGGGGCGTGTTCGATGACCGACGCCGAAATATCCTGCAAAATTACACGATAACCAGCCCTCGCGACATCCAGTGCCGTGGCGCATCCCATCACCCCTGCGCCAATGATTGCAATGAGTCGATTATGCATACCTAATCACCTCCGTATTGAGCTACCATCAGACCAGCTCGTCGTAGAGCTCTTTCATTTCTGCAAGTGCTGCAGGGACACGCTCACTGAACCAGGCAACATCTTGCATATCAAGCAGGATATTCGGATACATCCGCGAGAGCGTAGATACCAGAATACCGTGCTCAGCAAGCTTGCTATTTAGCAAAATATCAAAAGACATCAATTCAAACGTATAATCAGCCGTATCCGTAAGCGGCTCCGTGCAGCAGTGATAAGAAGCACAGCCGGACGGCCCCTGAACAATTAAAGGCAGACCCACCTTCACTGCTTCCTGGCAGAGTATGTCATGCATCATCTCAGCGTGGCGGTTCATGCTGTGCATCGCCTGTCCTCCATTGCGTCCCAACATTTCCAGCGTAGCTTTTACAGCAGCTGTACCTAATGGATAGCCATTAAACGTACCCGCATGAATTACTTTTTTGTCTACAAGCAACTTCATGATATCTGCTCGGCCAACCAGGGCTGACACCGGAACTCCGCCACCGGCGATTGCCTTCCCAAGTGTAGTCAGATCGGGTGTTACACCGAATAACTGTTGGGCACCACCGAGTCCCATACGGAATCCTGTTATAATCTCATCAAAAATGAGCACGACCTGGTACTGGTCACATAACTGTCTGACTTTTTGCAGATAACCCGGAGCAGGCATGACTCCGCCTCCATTTACACAAACCGGCTCCATGATTACTGCTGCAATGTCGTCTCCATGCTGGCGAAATAGTTCCTCCAGACGGGCTGCGTCATTCCATGGCAGGAGGTAGGATTGAGATTCCATGGCATCCCTTGCCCTCCCCTTTGTTCCTTTCATGTCACCAGGATAGTCTGAGGGTACAGGCATACCTGTACGTGCAGTCTTGCCACCCATAATATTGTCCGCATTGCCATGATAATGGCCTTCAAAACGTACAAAGCGATTTTTACCTGTCCACGCCCGGGCAAGACGAAGTGCATTCTGGACAATCTCCGTTCCTGATAACCCAAAACGAATCATCTCTGCTGAAGGTACATATTGATGGATCAGTTCCAGAGCCTCTGCATCCAGATCGCAATGACTTACGGAAAGAACACGGTCAATGGTATCCTTCAGACACTCGTTATACTCCTCGTTGCCGTGGCCAACAATGAGGGCACCAAAGCGGGCATATAGATCCAAATACTCGTTGCCGTTCATGTCCGTCACTCTGCTTCGGGATGCATGCTTGAAATGGAGCGGCGTCTCTTCCCAAGGAAGGTGAAAATTATAGTGCACACCTCCAGGCAGCCATTGTTTCACCCGCTGATTGTACTGCATCATCTCCGTGATCATCCCGTATCCCCTCCCCCACTTGTCTGGTTTACTGCTTCATATCGCTCCAGTAACCTGGATCGATCTTGCGGGTCATCCAGCGAATAGGCTGCAGGCAAGGTCTTATTCTCAGCCAGCATATTTCTTACGCTCTGGCCTGGACCGATATCGATCCATACCGTTGCTCCCAGATTTTGAACGCGTGCCAATGCCTGATTCCAGCGAATGGGTTGCAAAAGCTGGCTGCTCAGCAGCTTAGGAATGTCCTCGGCTCCGCGAATGAACTCACCATGTACTGTAGAGCATATGGGAAACACCGGTGCAGAGAAGGAAATCCCTGCAAGCATCTCTTCAAGCTCAGGCTGAATGAACTGCATCAACTCGCTATGATAAGGTGCATCTGCCTTCATTGGCATCATGCGAAAAGGAATGAATTCCCCACCGTAGCCATCCACCTTATCATCCAGCAATTGAAGACCCTTCGCAGTACCTGCGACGACAAACTGTCCCGGTGAATTATAACCGGAGATCGTCACATACTCGTTCTGACGAATATTCTCGACTAATTCTTCAAGCGTTTCTTGGGTTACATCAACAACAATACCCGCTCTTCCTTTTTGCTCCTGAATGGAGCGATGCATCAACGCACCACGCTGAGCTGTAAAACGGATTCCATCAGCAAATCGCAATGCACCCGCCGCTACTAAAGCCGAAATTTCCCCCAAACTGTGACCTACTGCATAATCTGGAGTCATTCCAGTCCGCCGAACAAATGAGTCAAATAGAACGTAGCTTGCCGTCAGTACAGCAGGCTGAGCATATTCAGAGACCGTCAATTGATCCAGGGTCCCTTCCATAACCAGTGCTTTCAAATCAAATCCGATCACCTCGCTCGCTTCCGCAAAGATCTGATTCGCCTCCGGCTCACTGTCCAACAACTCGCTGCACATTCCGATATACTGGCTTCCCTGGCCGGGAAATAGCGCACAGAACGTCATACGCTACCGCCACGCTTGTAATAGGCTTTTAATCCGTAATGCGAGATCATCTCCTGCTGCATCTGAGAAGAACCTTCAATAATCTCCAGAATTTTGGCTTCCTTATACAACCTGGCAACAGGATATTGGTTACTAATTCCGTTCGCACCATGAACCTGTAGCGCATCGCTTGCAACTTCAACAGCAACTTTGGACGTAAAATATTTGGCGATTGTTGTCTCCATGGCGGCCTGCGGGTCCTTGGCTTCTCTCAGCTCGGCTGCACGTAAACATAATGCTCGTGCTGCATGGACTTTTGTCACCGCATCTCCAATCATGCCGCGAATCAGCTGAAAATGACTCAGCTTCTGATCAAATTGCTTCCGCTTCCTTGAGTAAGTCACCATGGCATCCAGTGCTTCCTGCGCAATCGCCAGCCCTGCCCAGGCTATGCTATATCTGCCCTGGTCCAGCGCCCCGGTTACGATGTACTCAAAACCTTCATTCAGACGTCCAATCATGTGATTCTTTGGTACACGCACCTCATGGAGATCAATCTCAGCTATACCTGTCTCGCCCGCAACCATGACACCTTCAATAGGTTTGGTCTGTACCCCCTCAAACTGGCGTTCGACCCAAAAAGCAGTGCTTCGTCCCTGATTCGAGGCAATAATGATAAATACATCTGCCAAATGTCCAAACGTGATCCACTTCTTTTTTCCATTCAAAACATAACAGTCCGATTCTTCTCTCCACTCGGTCTTTACACTTTTTGCATCCGAACCAACTTCCGGTTCAGTCAGGCCAAAGGCAGCAATCCATTCTCCCTTCACCAACTTGGGCAGCCAGGACGATTTTTGCTCAGGCGTTCCGAAACGTACCAAAGTTTCACTTACAAGTGAAGTATGTACCGTTAACAAGCTGCGAACGGCTGGAAGAGCCTTGCCAAATACTTCAGTCAACAGCCCGTACGCCTTGGGACCGAGACCCATTCCGCCATATTCAGCCGGGATCGAGGCAGCCAAGTAACCTTTTTCAGCCATGGCACGGATCAATGTTCTGGGAATGGCTTGCTGCTCTTGAATCTGTTGAGCATAAGGACGAATTTCACGGGCAGCAAACAATTCAGCTTCATGAATGATCTCTTGCTCTACATCCACTTCAATCATTCGGCAACCCCCTCTTGAAGAAGAGATTCATTGAGATAGGCGGCGAACTCGGCAATTGTTTTGTATTCAAACAACGCGACCGGACTGATGTCAACTTGAAGATGCTTACGCGCACGGTTAATGATCTTGAGCGCCTGCACAGATGAGACACCAATTTTCAGAAAATTCATCTCTTCATCGATGTCCTCTGGCTCCTGATTCAACGCTGCAGCAATCTCGCTTTTGATAAAAAGCTCAATTTCTTCTTTTGTCATATCATGACCTCCGTTCCCTGATTCACATCTATCCAATGTACATATGGCTCGAATGGGTGTGCTGGCAGATGTACAATCTGGCCAGAGCCATTCGGATGTAACTGTTCCCAATCCAGCGCAGCACCACGTACATAAAGCTGTCCCAGCAATAAAGCAAGCTGATCCTCCATGGTAAGTGTCGGCTCGGCAGACAGGCGGATGAAGCTCTCCTTGCCACTGTATGCAAGCTGCTGCACTGTCTGATCTGCAGCAATCATAATTACAATGTCGGCGTTTGCCATCTTGCCAGGTGTGTCTTGCAGACTCTCTAACGTCACTCTGTTGTTCACTGGAATGGATTGGCTTGCATGAGCGTTGTGATGTTCCTCGCCATCCAGATGTAAACGGGATACAAGCTCCTCTCCTGAAGCTATTCCTCGAATCTCTTGAATGGAAGGGACCAGACGTACAAGTGTCTCAAGCAAGGTCACCCAGTAGTTCAAGGTAGATACCGTATCTTCATTAGAAACGTCTGGCCTGATTACTTGGCGTGCTTCCGCTTCATCTTCTCCGCGAATCTCATGCCCCCCAACCACAATATTGACACGAGCAGCTCGGTTTCTAGGCTTGAAGCCAAATTCCATCTCTTCGATGTTCCACTCTCCGGTGGAGCTGACAGCTACTGCTGCACGATACCGATAATGTTTTCTATATCTGTTCCGGGTAAAACAAAGATCCTCTAGTGCCAGGTCCGCATGTTTCTTCACATATTGCTCCGTGTTATCAATCAGCTTTTTTAAAGCCTCCTCTGATTTCGCAGAGAACGTTAACAATTGGCCTCGTGCCGGGGCATCTGCACGGACAGGGGCTTTCCATTCTTCCAGCACAATGTGGGCATTCGTACCTCCCAGGCCAAACGAACTGATGCCTGCCTTCCGTGTTTTTCCTTCAGGTACATCCCATGATCTACGCTCGCTAACGATATGGAACGGCGATTGGTCCAGTCGGAGGGCCGGATTCGGATTATCCATATGCAGACTTGGTGCCAGTTCCCCATGCTGCATACTGAGCAGAACCTTGGCAAGACTGGCTCCACTGGAGGCTGCAAATAAATGACCAATATTGGTTTTGACTGAACCTAATCCAATTGAATTGTCGCTTGTATATCCCTTTTCTCGGAACAGTCGGAGCAAGGCATTCACCTCAATTGGATCTCCAATCCTTGTCCCCGATCCATGTGCTTCAATATAAGAAATCTCGCTCGGGTTTAGGTTGGCATCGCGATAAGCGGCACGGAGTACCTCATATTGCCCCTGAGGGTTGGGTGCCATAATGCCCAGGGAATATCCGTCGTTATTCACCGCTGTCCCGCGAATCACACCATAAATATGCTTATTGTTGCGAACTGCCTCTGTTAGCGGCTCCAGATATACAACAACAGCACCTTCCCCCAGGACTGAACCATCTGCTTCCCGGTCAAATACCTTCGTATGTTGAGTGGAAGAACAGATTCCAGCATTGCGTGATAGTTGATGAACATGCGGTGTAGCCAAAATGTTCGCTCCACCTACAACTGCCCCAGAGATACGCTTGTCCTGAATGCCCGCCACAGCTTGTGTCAGTGCTACCAGAAAGGAAGAACATGCCGTATCTATGGACAGTGCCGGTCCTGTGAAATTGTACATGTGTGAAATGGAGGCTGCTGCAATATTGGACATATTGCCTACCATAGCGTGAGAATGAACAGCCTTTCCAAAACTCCGGTTCATATAATCAACAACCAGATCGAAGTATGTGCTAGGGTTAATCCCTACATACACACCCACATCACGCTTATCCTCATGGTCCACGAGCATACCCGCATCCTCCAGCGCCTCATGAGCAACTTCCAGCAGCTTGCGATGCTGCGGATCCATAAATGCAGCTTGTTCAGACGGGATTTCAAAGAACTCATGATCAAACGTATCCGGTTGCTTCAGTTCCCCAATCCAGTCATCCCAATCGGGTTGCTTGGAACGTGTTGCACGCTCTAGGCTAACCCGGTCAACACTATCTAACCCGTTAACCAAATTGCTCCAGAACTGCTCTTGGGTGTCGGCATCAGGCAGACGCAGAGACAGTCCGGTAATAGCAATAGCACGATGTACATTCAGGTGATTATCTGTGGTTTCAGCTTGTTCAAAGTCCTTCGTTTCTGCTGGAAGTTCCTGCAGATATTCCACCATCTCACGTACTGTACTGCAAAAAACAAGTAGTTCTTGTCCTAATTCACGTCCCATATGTGCAGACAGCTTGTCAAGTAATTGATAGGAGAGAATGGAATTGCCTCCAAGTGCGAGAAAAGAAGTATCCATCTCAATCTTTCCTGCGGTCAATTGAAGAATTTCGGCCCAGGCTTTACGTACGGTATACTCCAAAGACGATGCGGAAACCGTCTCGTGTCCTTGCTGTTGTGTGTTTTCGCGAATCAGTTCTTCAATGGCCTCGATGTCCTTGGTAAATGCTCCACGCTCATATTCGTTTCTCAGCATGAACCGCTGGACCTTGCCACTCGTCGTTTTGGGAATAACCTTGATTGGGAGAACATGGGTGATCTCAATACCCAATCCAGCCCTCATACGTTGGATCAGATCCTGTCGCACATCCAGAAACTGTGGAGTGCCCGATTTGTATTTAACAAATACAAGCAGCTCCTCTACTTGTTTGAGGCTGTTAAAGTGCCCGACTACCGTCAGATTCCCTCTCGGAATGCTGCTATTCTGGTACAAAATTTCTTCAAGATCATGCGCATAATGGTTCTGTCCCCGAATAAACACAATGTCCTTGATTCGTCCGCTTACAACCAGGGAGCCGTCAGCCATATAACCCAAGTCTCCAGTGCGAAGCCACCCATCCACATACATTTCACGATTGATCTCAGGGAGACTGTAATATCCGGAAGTTACCGATTCCCCACGGATCTGGATTTCGCCAACAACCCGCTCATCCAGCACTTCACCCTGTTCATCCGCAATCCGGATCTGAATCCCTGTCATGGGATATCCTTCATGGACAAATTCAATCACATCCGAAGTATGGCTATCACTGCTAGGCAGCTGGACTGGCACAGCCAGTCCTTCCTGCACCAGCCGTGAACGCGAAATACGTTCAATTCGTGGCTCTTCTCCCAGTCTGGAGGTACATAC
Source organism: Paenibacillus sp. FSL k6-2145 (assembly GCF_037976585.1). Taxonomy (NCBI): domain Bacteria; kingdom Bacillati; phylum Bacillota; class Bacilli; order Caryophanales; family Paenibacillaceae; genus Paenibacillus; species Paenibacillus sp. FSL k6-2145. The sequence continues at coordinate 76,801 of NZ_CP150267.1, forward strand.
ACCTACTGTCGCTTCTGCCATGCCATACGCAGGAAACATCATATTGGGACGATAGCCACAAGAGCTGAATTTTTTGACAAATCGCTCGATAACAGACGTTGATATAGGCTCTGCACCATTCAAGGTCATACGCAGTGAAGACAGATCAAGCGTTGAGAGCTTGGAATCCGGGATCTTCTGAACCATCCATTCGAAACCGAAATTGGTACAGCAAAACCATTTTCCCTGATGCTCCGTAATCTTGCGCAAGAACAGATAAGGGGACCGTACGAAAGTATAAGGTGACATCACCATGATGTTGGCTCCACTCAGGACGGGTGTCAGATGCTGTCCAAATATCCCCATATCATGCGTATGCGGCAACCAGGTAAACACATTATCTCCTTCTTCAGCTCCAAGAAAAGTCTTGCATGCAATACTGTTGGCGATAATATTGTGATTTGTTAACTGCACGCCTTTGGGAATTCCCGTGCTTCCTGATGAGAATTGCAGAAACACAATGTCATCAGGAGAGGTTGGGCATAGATCAGCCATCTGTTGGCCTGCCTGAAGCTGGTTCACGCTAATCAACATAAGACCTTTGAATACCGGACTTTCCGCAAGCTGCTTATACTTGGGCATGTAGGCTTCCTCGACGATCACTACCGGACGCCCGAGTACCTCCCACACTTTCGTGAATTTCTCCAGACCGGCTGAGCCTGGTTCCCAGGCAGCCGGAGGACTAACCGGGGCGACAATAATGCCCCCCAGCATACAAGCCCAAAAGGTACGGTAAAATTCCTGTGACTGGTCAATTTCCAAAATAACGACCTGTCCTTGTTGAATGCCTTGCTCCTGAAGAGACTGCAGGTACTTGCGCGCCTGCATCAGTAATTCAGGATAGGATTCAAACTGTTCGTCACCTGAAGAGCTGATATAGGTCATTCCCTTTTCTGGATGAGTATCTGCAATGTAGATTAGCATCTCAGCCACTGTTGAATAATGTTCTGGCACAATCAGCTCGGGTCCTCGCTGTATGGATTTACTGGACATGTTGCACCTCCATTGCCTCATTGTGAACTACCACTTTCACATCGCTACCAAGCTTGTCATCAATCAGCTGTTTCATACGTTTGATGTCCAGACCAGTCTGACAGGCCAGATGTACGTACAGACACTCTTCGTCGTAGCGAATGACCCATTCGAATTGGGCAAGTGCCGAATTCGAATCTTGGTCATCCGACGACTGAGACGACATTGGGATCGCTTCGCTGCTGGAGATGAAGCCTTGATAATTAAACAGAATCATCTGACGCGGCTCCTGTTCTACTTGCCTGTAGGCAGTTCCCAATTGTTCCTGTATGCCATCATATTGTGCCGAGAGGGAAGAATCATGTGTAAGTGCCATAAAGTTAATGCTGTGTTGCTTCGTAAATTCCAGACGTTTCAACAGATCTTCCTGTGTGAATTCACTGTCTACCAGCACTGGAATGAGATCTAGGAATTCTCCCACATAATCATAGTAGGATTCTTCGCCATACTCCCTTCCGTAATGCACCAGGGCTATTGGCAATTGGCTTATGTTCAGATAAGCCGCAATGATGTTGGCAAAAGTTTCAAAGCATGTCCACCAAACATCTGCAGGCTCCTTCCCTGCAAGGGACAACTCGACAGTCATCGCTGAAGGCAGCAATGTTTCTGTTTCCTTCAACTTGTTCATGACGATGGTGTTACATCTATTCCATGCCTGAAGTGAAAATTGTTTCTTCATTTCATCTTCAGATACCCCTATGGGGCCTTGTGACAGAAAACTTACATAATCCTCATAATTTCGTACTTGGTACAGAAGATCACTCTCTGTCCCTACACCTTGCGGTCTATATAATGCCTTCGACTCAAGTTGCTGCTTGATGATCTGGGCACTCATACCATCAAACGCAAGGTGATCAAAACTCCAAATCAGCTTATGCTCTGTGGCTCCTGTACGCAAAATACACAGACGCCATGGTAGTTCCTTCAACGTATACGTTTTGTGTAACAGAGACTGAACCAGTTTGTACTCCAACTGCTCAATCGTATCCGAAGCATAATGACGAATATCAAGATATGGGATAAGCTGTTGCAGCATGTCCGCCGCTAATGACATATCACATGGATGCCAATACAATTGTTCTTCCTCATATATCATGCTGTGCAGCAACTGATGCCGGGATATAACCCCAAGAATCAGGCTTTTTACAGCTTGTTCATTCAATTCGCCTTCCAGCGTTGTTGTAAATCCGCTTGCTCGTGAAGTCGTAGAAGCATGTGCTTGTTGAATTGGAGATAGTGGGAATCGACCCATAGGGGTCATGCCCGCCATAAAAGATGAAACCTGATTGCAGCTGTTTAAAACGTGCAGGACCAGGCTGTCCAGTTGTTTCTCATGAAGTGTTATGTCCTGTGGTATGACTATCGGGGACTGAATATGCAGGCTATCTTCGGACCAAACTGACGCCGGAGGATTAATGTCTACCAATTTGGCAAGTCCTCTAACTGTCGGATATTGGAATAATTCGTTCACATTGATGGCAATTCCTTCTTTTGACAAAATTTGAGTGAATGCAATTGCTTTGAGCGAATGCCCCCCATTTTGAAAGAAGTGATCTTCCACACCAATGCCCGGATTACCCAGAATCTGTCGCATGGCGGCAAGAATGACACGCTCCGTTTTTGTCCGAGGTGAATTCACTTCCAGAGACCTCTGCTGCTCTTCAACCAAATTCTCGAACAATGCTCTTCGGTCCACTTTGCCATTGGCATTAATCGGAAGATGATCCAGTCGAATAATTCGTGCAGGCACCATGTACTCTGGCAGTTGCTGGTGAAGTTCTCTTCGAATATACTCAGCATCTGCTCCAGTATCGGTTGTATAAAAAGCGGCAATGTATAGGCTTCCTGATGATTCTGTAGCTGTCATGACAAAGGCATCACGAACTCCCGAAAGACGCTCCATGCAATTGCCTATCTCTGATAACTCAATGCGAAAACCTCTAATTTTGACCTGGAAATCCGAACGTTCAATAAAAATCAGACTGCCGTCAATCAGACGTTTGACGATGTCACCTGTCCGATACATTCGTTCTCCCGTGCGGAAGGGATCATCAAGAAAGTGTTTTCGGGTAAGATCCTCACGGTTAAGATATCCAATACCTACCGCATCCCCACTGATATACAGTTCACCTGGAACGTTGGGTGGTACAGGCTTCAGCTCATCATCCAGAACATACAAGGCTGTGTTAGACAGGGGGTAACCTATGGGCAGTGAGCCAGTATAAGGCTCTGTTTGCATTAATAAGTGGTAGGAGGCAAAAAAGGTTGCTTCCGTTGGCCCATATCCATTTAACAGCCTGCCCGGCCCTACACATGCAAGCGCTTTGTTGGCATGACTCACCGATGCAGCTTCACCACCAAACATCACTCTACGCACACTCTTCAAGCAATCAGCATCCCAATCCACCAGCAAATTAAACAAGGATGTCGGAATATAAAATACTGAAATCCGTTGCTGTCGGATGACATCCGCCAAACGAGCCATATCCAAAATGGTCTCTTTTGAGATTAATACAAGAGTAGCGCCATTTATTAATGAAGCAAAAATATCAAAAATGGAACCGTCAAACGCATAGTTAGAAATTTGCAGGATACGATCCTCTGGCACAACGGTGACAAAATTGCTATTTTTCATGACTTTGGTCACATTGCGATGACTCATCACAGTCCCTTTTGGGGTTCCTGTTGACCCTGATGTATAAATGATATAAGCCGGGTCAAGAGCAGTCTTGTTCATATGTTCAACGGGCTCCTGCATGTCTCCTGAATCAAATGCTGCCAGTTCATCTGCCGGCACGATACAAGGTACTACAGATTGCCATGTGGAGACATATGCCGTTTCAGTCAATAACACAGCCGCATCGCAATCTTGCAAAACAAATTCAATTCTCGATGGCGGCGAAGCCGGGTCGATCGGAACATAACTGCAACCCACTTGGAGTGTAGCAAGAATACTGATCATCTGGATCGGTCCACGGTCCAGAATGAGAGCAATACTGGAGCCTGATTTTATCCCTTGTCCAAGCAACCTGCACGCCAGCCACTGAACACGTTCATACAGATCCGCATAGCTCCATTCACCGTCTTCCCAGACCAATGCTGTCTTCTGTGCATGCACATGAACTTGTTCCTCGAATAATTGGGAAATGGTCGCATCTCGCGGATACTGGGCTGCATTATCGTTGACTCCGTACAGCAGCCATTCCTCTTCCTCCGGTGTAGTGAGCTTAATCTGACCAATTCGTTCATTATCCCCTGTTGTGATCTGAGACAGGATATACCGGAATTTATCCAGCATCAGTTCCATGGACTCCGCTTTAAACAAATCCGAGCGATAGTCAAGTTCAACCGTGTAACATTGCTTATGCTCGACCAGTGTCCAAGTCAGATCAAATTTGGCATCCACCTTACCTTCGACCCATGGTTCAAGCATCAGTTCCCCGGCTTCAGGATCATCGGTTCCCATATTAATGTAATTTAACACCACATCAAATAGGGGGTTGCGGCTTAAATCACCGAACAGACCAAGTTGTTGCACAAGTGCTTCATAAGGATAATGCTGATGCTCATAACAAGATAACAGCTTGCCACGCATCTCATTCAAATACGCCTCTGTGGACCATTCTCTGTCCATGCTGGTGCGAATGGCGAGCATGTTCACGAACATACCCATAACGTTATTAAGTTCTGGCTTCTCACGCCCCGCAACCGCTGTACCAACGACCAAGTCTCCCTGACCCGTATACTTCCAGATTAATAGATTCAAAGTTGCCATGAACAACATGTAGGGTGTAAGCCCTTGTTGAGTACAGAAGTCATTGACCTGTGTGCTTAACGACTCACCAAGTTCAATGGAACGTCTGTCTCCGCTGTAGGATGACGCGCCATGCCTTGGGAAGTCTGTAAGCAATTCAACCGGTGCAGGCATGTCCTCGAATTCCCGTATCCAAAACTTGGCGTCTTCAACAGATTGTCCATGTGACGCAGCTTCATCTCGCCATTCCGCATAATCCTTATACTGAATGTCAAGAGATTGCAATGTTTCTCCTCTGTACATGCGTGCAAAATCCTGCATCAGGATCGCAATGGAACTCTGATCCGAAATGATATGATGCATGTCTATGAATAAGATGTGTTCCTCTTGAGAAAGGCGAATGAGCTTAACACGAACCAATGGTGCGCTGGTCAGATCAAAAGGCTTGATCCATTCCATGACCTGCTCTAACCCTGCCGTTTCCAATTCCAGCAACTCCACCACGCTTGGAACCTGATCCTCGACAACCTGGAAAAGCTCACCGTCAATCATTTCAAATCTGGTACGGAATGCTTCATGTCTCTCTACCAGTGCATCCATTATTAATGTGAATTGGGTAGGGTCAAGTTTTCCTCTTACCCTATAGGAACTGGCGAGATTGTACGCCGTACTCTCACCTTTCATCCACTCATGCACCACATACATTCTTCGCTGTGCAGAAGTGGTCTTGTATTTCTCTTTCTTAGGTACAGGCAAGATTGGGTTCACTGAATCAGAGTCACTTGTAGCCTGATGTTCAGCAATCCATTGGACCATGTGTTCAAACACAGAATGATCAAAAACCTCTTCCAGCCCCAAATTCAGTCCAAACATTTCTTTAATCCTCGACGCCAAGGAAACCGCTTTTAATGAATGACCCCCAAGCTCAAAGAAATCATCTTCAAGGCCGACTTCTCCATTACCAAGCAACTCCTGCCACAATTGCGACAATACATGCCTTATCTCATCATCAGTCCGTTGAACCCTGACTTTCCCAAATGGAGATTGGTCTAATGCTGCGATAGAACCCGCTGCAAGCTGATACAACGCAACATCATGTTGATGAACAATGGGATCAAAGGAATACGTCGGCAGGGAAATTTTTTGCCTACCCCCCGTTCCGTTTAACTCTTCCCAATCCAACTCCATGCCAGAGCACCAGCAAAAAGCAAGTACTTTCATTAAATACACGTCTGCCTCAAGCAAGCTCTGACGATCTCCAGTAAGAGCAATGATGTTTGACTCTGAAAATGAATCCGGGACAATTGGTTCTGTATCCTGCAGCTGATTCGAAACGATCCACAACGTATGCCCATCAGATTCAGAAAGCGTTTTGCGATTTAGCAGCGTAAACAGGAAATTTGGAGATAACAGTGGTGCAATACTCGACGCATGGTCTGTTACAGTTGCATCTGTCATCCTTCCAGTCAAAGCATCTGACAATGCTCCTTCTTCTAGTGACCAATGCTCCATATTGTATAAAAGCCCTACGGCATGTACTGGATCAAGTGCATCACTAATAACCAACCCCACCAGTTCGCCAACGCCTTGTCCACAGACAGCATCTGGCTTGACACCAAGCTGCATCACGGTTTTATAAAGAGCATATTGCACAACAAAGCACTGCATGCGCTCAAGCCTTGAATCGGTTAACGATCGCCCTATGCCTTGGCGAATGGCATACTGTTCCTTGGACTCAAAGAGGTTCAGTATCTCTTCAAAGTGCTGTTTGAATATCTCTGAGACCTGGCTCCGATACACAGAAGCATATAGTTCCCGAATCTTGCGCGCTTCCCAATTTGCATTTCCGCTGAGGTAAAACATGACCTTAGGCTTCCCATTTATCACACTTGCCTGTGTCTCAAACTCCACAGACTGCTCGCTTGGCGGAATATAACCGTCTACAACGATTAGCGCTTTACGATGAATGAATCTGCTTCTTCCCTTCTGTAGCGTCCACGCAGCATTGGGCAACTGCTCCGGCAATGCATGGATCGCCTGTAGAACCGAATCGTACGTGCGTTCCAGCGCAGATTCACTCTTGGCCGAGAAGGGCAGCAGAAGCAAAGATTCATAATTGACTTGGCTCTCTTGGACGGGCGGCTGCTCCAGAATGACGTGAGCATTGGTCCCCCCGATCCCAAACGAACTGACACCTGCTCGCAAGATACGCTTCGCGTCTTCTAGTGGCTGTGGCTCCCTGTTGATATAGAAGGGACTATGCTCCAGCTCCAACATCGGATTTGCCCGATTCATGTGAATCTGTGGCGGAACCACCCTGTGATAAAGCGTCAGTACGGTTTTAATAAAACCGGCGACACCTGCTGCCGCATCAAGATGCCCAATATTGGCTTTCACAGAACCTAGAGCACAATAATTTCTACGATCTGTTCCCCATGACTGCCTGAGCGCTTCAATTTCAATCGGGTCCCCCAATTTGGTTCCTGTTCCATGCGCCTCCAGATAGGAGATCTCTTTAGGAGACACTCCCGAACGATGGAGGGCTGATTGAATAACCTTGACCTGCCCGGCCACACTCGGTGCCGTATATCCAATTTTGTCCATGCCATCATTATTAATCGCTGAACCTTTAATGACTGCATAGATATGATCTCCATCTCTCTGCGCGTCGCGGAGTGACTTGAGCACAACCATTCCGCATCCATTACCAGACACAGTACCAGATGCCTGCTCATCAAACGGTCTGCAATGACCATCCTTTGAATAAATCATGCCTTCATGCCAGTGATAACCTTCTTTGAGCGGATAGGAGATAGAGACACCTCCCGCAAGTGCCACATCACACTCTCCCCGGATCAGCGATTCAGCAGCTTGGTGGATGGCGACCAAAGAAGTCGAACATGCGGTCTGTACGGCCATACTTGGCCCTCTCAGATTTAATTTGTGAGATACTCGGGTTGTAATATAGTCCTTTTCATTCAAAGTCATGGCTTCAAAAGCCTGTAGCAAATTACCGGAACGACCTAGAAATTGCACCATCCATGGCAAGCTCAGTCCACTTCCGGCAAACAATCCTATAGCTCCCTCAAAACTGTAAGGATCACACCCGGCATGCTCAAGCGCCTCCCATGAGCACTGATGCAGCAGCCGTATTTGCGGATCCATCATGTTGGATTCCTGATGCGGATATTCGAAAAATCCGGAGTCAAAATACTCAGTGTCTTGCAGTACACCTTTGGCCCGTACATAATCGGGATGTTTGAAGTCTTCCGGTCGTACACCCGCAGCGGTTAGATCCTCCTCATTCAGACGGGTGATACCATCCTTACCTGCCATTAGGTTATCCCAGAACTCCTCAATATTTCTTGAACCGGGAAAATGCCCTGCCATGCCAATGACTGCGATATCCGTCGAAGAAGAAATTCTGCTACTGTGTTCTGAAGCAAACGGGATACTCTGTTCCGGTCTGCTCTGCTCCACTTTGCTGTTTTCAACTGTGCTCCTCACATACTCTTTGGGAGCTGCTGTCGGGCCCGGGTTCGTAACAGGATATCCAACCGAAGCGATATTCCCGCTCTCCTCTTGTACCTGTTGTGTAACTGTCGGCAGCATCTGCTCCGCCACCAGATGATTGACCAGTGATGCAATGGAGGAATGCTCAAACAATTGCACCAGCGGAACGCTTTTATCCAGATAGGCATTCAGCCGATTATTAATCAGAATAAGCCCCAGCGAGTTGCCTCCGATGTCAAAAAAGTGATCATGGATATTAACCGTATCCAGATTCAATATTTCCTTCCACGCTGCAATAAGCATCTGCTCCAGATCAACTTTTGCCTGCTCCATTCCTTGAATCGATGAGCCATAAACCAGAGCCGGATTAGCCTTCTCTCCCGTTTTAAAATCAGCCAGACGAAGGGCATTGCGATTCAGTTTGCCATTAGGCAGCACAGGCAGATTTTCCAGACGAATCAAGCGAGAAGGCATCATGTACTGTGGAAGCCGCTGCTTTAACCAGGTCCGAAGCTGTACGTCTTCATCTTCCATAACGGAAGGCTCAATCCCAGGCTTCAGACTGTAGAAAAGGATTAATTGCAATGAATGTTGCTCGGCCCCTTCTACCTTAACGACAGCTTCTCTTACACGTTCATAATTCATCGCTGCCTGCTCAATCTCGTTCAGTTCAATCCGGTAGCCACGAATCTTCACCTGCTGATCCAACCGTCCCATTAACTCAACATCCCCATCCGGCAGTATACGGGCCAGATCGCCAGTTCGGTATAAACGGCCTCCCAAAACATTGGGGTTTGCAATGAATCGGGCATCGGTCTCGGCTGCATTGTGCAGATAACCGCGGGATATTCCTTTTCCTGCAATGCACAGCTCTCCATAACTTCCAGGTGGCAGTATTTCACCTTCATCATTCAGAATATAAATCTCTGTATTGGTAATGGGCTTGCCAATGGTAATCGCGGCTGTGTCATTCAATTCTTTGGTCGTTGACCAGATCGTAGTTTCCGTTGGTCCATACATGTTAAAGACTCGAGCAGGCGTAAGCCGCTTCAGATCGGTGAGGAGTCCCACAGGGACATTTTCCCCTCCGGTAAGAACACACCGCAGATTGCCCAGCGCCTGAGCAAATTCCGGATTTTCGACAAATGCCTTAATGCGTGAGACCGTGCTAAGAATGTGCGTAATACCATATTCACGTATTCGACGTGAAGCAAGAGCCGGGTCAAGCTGCTCCTGCTCATTGGCCAGATACAGCGAATATCCGGTGCATAATGGTGTCCACACTTCAAATCCGAAAATATCAAAAGATATGGTCGTTACACTGATGATGCGATCTGTCTCATGTGCAAAAATATGTCGGTGCCTGATGTCCTCAACAAAATTGACCATCGCCTCATGAGTAATCATGACCCCTTTGGGACGCCCCGTTGATCCTGAGGTAAAAATCACACAGGACAGGTCCGAAGACAGGAAGCTTATGTCCGGGTTAACGGATGAGCGCACATCCTGGGCAGTTGGATCATACACAAATCTCTCTCCGCTAAAAGTCACTGTGCCTTCTTCATCAGGCGTACACAGCAATACGTTCATTCGGCTATCTTCGATCATATTCACGATGCGCTGCGGCGGAAAAGCAGGGTCCAGAGGCACATAAGCCGCCCCAGCTTTCAGCACCGCCAATAGCATAATGATCAACGATTCATCTCGTCTGGATAATATGCCTACAGGTTCATCCCGGCGCACACCTTGATCAATCAGCTTCCAAGCCAGCGTATTAGCTTTTTCATTAAGCTCCCTGTAGGTAAAAGAGGCTCCGGATGATACAAGGAGAGCTTTCTTGTCTGGTGTGTGTTCTGCCTGCAGCTCAAACAGCCGATGCAGCCCCCCCGCAGAATTGTAATCCAGACGTGGACCAGCAAGACGATGGACTGGGTGCTCATGAGAACGTTCGTTTCTCTCAAACAGTTCGCTCAGAGACAGATTAGGCTGTTGTACAACCTCTTGGCAGAGTCCGATAAACTCCTGCATCATACCTTCCACTGTGTCCCGGTGGAACAGATCCAGCGAGTATTCGATATATCCTTCAATCACCTGCTTCTCCCTGTTTTCTTGACAAGTCATTAACAGATCATAAGTAGACGTACCTGTCTCCACCGGAAAAGAACTGAATTGCAAACCATGAAGTTCAAGTCCATGCAAATCCATGTTCTGATAATCAAAACAAACATCAAATACCGGATTTCGGTTCAACTCACGTGTCACGCCCAGTTGTGCCACAAGCTCATTAAACGGATACTCCTGATACGCAAAAGCATCCAGAGTATGTTGTTTAAGTTCGCGTAAAAAATCAGTGTACGTACGATCAAACGTTGGAAAATTCCGCATCGCAATCATATTGACAAACATGCCTACCGTCTTTTTCCACTCCTCTTGCATCCTTCCTGCAACAGGCGTTCCTACCACAATGTCCTGCTGACCTGAGCGGCGTGCGAGAAGAAGATTCCACACACTTAGCATTACCATATACATGGATGCTTCCGATGAGGAAGCCAGCTCGTGCAAGTTTTGTGTTACCGAACGATTCAACGTGAAATGGAGACGTCCCCCTTGCATGGATCGCTGTGATGGACGTTCATGGTCAAGTGGGAGCTCCAGCACAGGTAAAGAAGGGCCAAGATGGTCCAACCAGTATGTTTGATGTAAATTGTATTCATTTGAAGCGAGACGCTGCTGCTGCCATACCGCGTAATCTTTATACTGCAATCGGACTGCATGCTCTTTGCCAAAATATAAATCATTGAAGTCACGAGTGATGATTTCGACAGATGTACCATCTGCGATAATATGGTGAATATCAAAGAATAGCAGGTGCCTGCGCTCGCCTATCTTAATCAGTTCAACCCGCATAAGCGGAGCACTCCCCAGATCAAAAGGACGAATCAATGTCTCGATCATCGCAGGCAACTCTTGGTCATCTGCCACATGCTGCTCTGCATAGCCCATAATTAAGCGAACCGAAGGTTGGATGATCTGAACGATCTGACCGCCCCGTATCTCAAACGATGTTCTGAGCGCCTCATGATGCTGTATCAACTTCTGCAAAGCAGCCTCAACTCTTATACGGTCCAATTCACCTTCAATAATGGTTGCAGATGGTAGGTTGTAAGCCGTATTGCCTGGATCAAGCATCGCTTGTGTGAACATACGCATCTGTGCAGAAGAGATTGGATACGCATCCATAGTGGGTGCAGATTGAATGGTCTGTTGGTCCACTTTTGGTTTCGCCATGACATAGAGATGCTCCGCCAGTTGAATAGGCGTTGAATGATTGAAAATATCTGCTACCTCAGGCTGAATTCCAAAATGAGACCGGATCCATGCAGACAAGCTGACTGCTTTGAGAGAATCTCCTCCAACCGCAAAGAAATTAACCTCTTCATCTAGATCATCGATGCCAAAAATCGTTCGATATGCGTCCAGGACAATCTGTTTCAGTTGGTCGGAATCACCTGTATAAACTGTCCCTTTTACTAGAGTAGAGCCACTTCCCTTACCCTGCTCTGCATGCCCCGTATCATCCCCGGTACCCATTCCTTCCGCTGCTGATGACCCAGAAAGAGAAACACTGACAGGATAGGATTGTTTGTTGAAAACATAAGTAGGCAGAGAGCATTTGCGTCGTACCGTCTGCCCTTTGAGCACCTTCCAGTCCGGTTCAATGCCTTCGCACCATAACTCCGCAAGTCTGCGGTTCACATAGATACTATCCTGCTCCGTTTCCCTTACGTGACGCAGCATATTCAGTACCGCCTGGGAATCTCTTGATTGACTGTGCTGTCTGGCAAAGGAACTTAGCGTTCGTCCTGCACCTACTTCAATTAATACAGCCCGCTCATCCTTCAACACTTCAGCCAGGTTTGATTCAAACAACACCGGCTGTAAAATATGACGGGACCAATAGTCAGGTTGTGTGATTTCATCTCCAAGCGCCCATGTTCCACTGGTGTTGGACAGTAATGGGATCTGTGGCGTATGAAGTGAATGCTCTGCTAGATAACGTCTAAATTCCTCGGCAGCCTGATTCATCATTGGCGTATGGAATGCATGGGAGGTCTTCACACGAATGCATTTCCAGCCCAGTCCTTCAGCCTTGGCTTCCATCCGTGAAATGGCTTCAGCTGTCCCACCAATTACACTGGAACCTGTAGTATTCACCAGGGCAAGCCACATGTCTTCCTCCAGTTGTGACTTCACCTGCTGTGCATCCGCCATAACGGCAAGCATGACCCCGGGTTGTTGTTGCTGCATCAGACGTCCGCGAAGTCGAACTAACTTGACAGCATCTCCGAGTTCGAACACACCCGCTACCGCTGCGGCAGCCAATTCACCAATGCTATGCCCGATCATGCCATCTGGCTTGATGCCCAGATCCAGCAGCGATTTGGCCAGCGCATAACTTGTCATGAACAGTGCGAATTGGCTGTACTCTGTCTGGTTTATTCGCTCAGGCTGCTGATCTCCGTATACAACGGACAGCATTTCTTCTCGTTCTTCCGCAGGCAGAAGGTCCAATATTTCCTGAATATAACTTCTAAAGATTGGAGCTAGTCCTGCTTGCTCTGTAGATCTGTATAGTTCTGCACCCATTCCCTGATACTGACTGCCTTGTCCGGGGAACATAAAGTATACGGGACGGTTGCCTTGAGCTGAATGGTATACGCGTGCTTTCCCCAGCTGCTGTATCAGCTTGTCCGGATTATCCTTCCATGTCTTATCCAGAATGAGTGCCTTACGATACGCAAAAACAGATCTACCTGACTGCAAGGTCCACGCTGCGTTCGATACAGATTGCTCCGGGTGCTGAGTCAGATGTTCCATAATCCGTTCAGCGGTGCGGTTCAGCGAGTACTCTGTTTTGGCGGAAAAAAGCAATATATTTACGTCATCATCCGGACTGCACTTCTCCATCTCGGGAGCCTCCTCCAATACCATGTGAGCATTCGTGCCCCCCACACCAAATGAATTGATTCCTGCGCGCATGACTCCAACATGGCCCTGTTTCCAGTCCACACCTTGTGCATTAACTTTAAAAGGCGTATTCAAAAAATCAATTTTGGGATTAGGCTGCTCATAATTCGCTGTTCCAGGGATATAACCTTGTCCAAGACTGAGCGCTACCTTGATTAAACCAACCACACCTGCGGCTGTATCCATATGTCCCACATTGCCCTTTACCGAACCCAGATAACAAAATTGCTTTTGGTCGGAAGCAAAGGCCCGAGTTAACGAGTTTACTTCAATTGGATCACCAAGCAACGTTCCCGTACCATGTGCTTCGATATAACTCACCGTTTCCGGGTCTACTCCGGCTACCTTATAAGCATCCTGAATGACTTCAGCCTGTCCGCTTACGCTAGGAGCAAGAAAACTGAGTTTCTCTTGTCCGTCATTGTTAATTGCTGAGCCTTTGATGACCCCGTAGATATGATCTCCGTCCCGCAGAGCATCGGTTACCCGCTTCAGCACCACAATTCCCATACCATTGGAGAAGACGGTTCCACTGGCTGCCGCGTCAAATGGACGACAGTGTCCATCTGTGGAGAACATCATGCCATCCTCAAATATGTAACCCCCTTCATTGGGCAACTCCACGGTAATCCCACCAGCCACGGCCACATCACATTCTCCAACGATCAAAGATTGACATGCCAGATGAGGTGTAACCAGTGAAGTAGAACATCCCGTCAGAGCGGTATAGGCCGGCCCTTTTAAGTTAAGCTTATAAGCCATTCGGGTAGCGAGAAAATGATTGGTACTGAGGGTAAATGCTTCGTATTTACTGCTATAGTTAGCATCGTTAAAAAGCACTTGACGGTACCATTCGAAGTCATCGGACCCGCCAAGGAACACACCCACCTTACCCGCTTCATTCGGTCTGCAGCCTGCATCCTCCAGCGCTTCCCATATTCCCTGATACAAAAGTCTGAATTGGGGAGACATCATTTTGGCTTCACCGGGAGTATAGTCAAAGAACCCTGCGTCAAACTCATCGATGCCGTTGGCACGTCCTTTTGCCTTGACATAACGAGGTGAACGCAGCAGAGCTTCCTCCACACCAAGCTCCCTCAATTCATCATCACTATAAAAGTGAATGCTTTCCCGTCGTTCAACAAGGTTACTCCAGAACTCCCTTATATCCTCAGCGCCCGGCACATTCACCGCCATGCCCACAATTGCAATGTCCTCACGCATAATACCGTCTTTTCGTTGAAACAATTGTTCCCTTTCAGTTGGTATCCGAACTCCCTCATCTTTTGGTCCCAGCGCGGCAAATTGACGCAATGTCGGGCATTCGAAAAAACGAGGAACAGGGAACTCCACATCGGTATAATGTTTTAGTTTATTGTGAGCCTGAATGACAGAAAATGAATTTCCGCCCAATTCAAAGAAATGGTCATCGCGCCCTACTCTCTCAACACCGAGCACTTCGGCCCACACTTCGGCTATAACCTTCTCAAGCTCAGAAGACGGGGCGGTATAGAACGTACTGGAAGCGTGAGCATGCGTGATATCTGCCATGAGTGCCTTCCGGTCAATCTTCCCACTGCTATTCAATGGAAATTCGGATTTATGTACAAAAACGGATGGTATCATATATGCCGGTAACAAACGAGACAGGTGCTCTCTCAATTCGACAGAAGGCAGCTCCTGCTCTGACAGATAGTAGGCATACAGCAAGCCGGACCTACCTTCAAATGATTTCATGACTACCACGGTCTGGATGACACCCGGATAGGATGACAGGGTATTCTCAATTTCGCCTGTCTCCAGTCTGGCTCCCTGAATTTTAACCTGGAAATCAATGCGTCCCAGATATTCGATCGTACCGCTTGGGAGTGAACGTACCAGATCCCCTGTGCGGTACATGTACCTGAAATGTTCTGCGTCCTGTCCTTCTTGAAAGAAAGGATTAGGGATAAACTTCTCTCGGGTCATCTGTTCCAGATTCAGATATCCACGTGCAAGCCCAACACCGCTAAGACAAAGCTCCCCTGGAATACCTAACGGCTGAAGCTCATCATGATGTCCGACGACATACCATCTGGACTCATTGAGCGGGTAGCCAATCGGTACATTGCCCAAGCCTTCATAATGGCTTAACGGATAATGAGAAACCCATATGGTGCATTCGGTTGGACCATATACATTTTCCAGACTTGCTCTAATGCCTAACCTGTTAAATTTCTCAATGATGTCTGGCGTGACTGCCTCTCCGCCAACAAACATCCATTTTAGCGTTTCCAATGCTGACAGATCGGAGCGAAGCTCCATCGTTTCCAGAAAAAGACGGAATAACGTTGGAACAAAGTTAATGTGCGTCACCTTATGTGATGCCACCGTAGACACAATACGAGCAGGGTCTTTTTCTGCTCCAGGCTCAAGAATACTTAGTGCGCCTTCACCCATGAACCAGCCGAAAAGTTCCGTGGCGGACACATCAAAGGTATATGCTGTTTTCAGCAAGTAAACATCCTGCGCCTGCATTGGAAAACGACGCTCCAGATCAAGCAGTGTATTGACTACGCTATGATTTTCAACCATGACTCCTTTTGGCTTGCCTGTTGATCCGGATGTGTACATGATATAGGCAAGGCTATGCGGATTCAGCGCCTCTTCAAGATTTGAGGCATCCCCCGTATAGGCCTGATCTCCCTCAACGTAGATGTACTGGACATCCAGAGTCTTGTCATCTTTTTCGGGCTGCATAGCCAGCACTATGGATATGTCTGCATCCGATATAATATAGTCCTTTCTGGACAAAGGATAGGAAGGGTCTACAGGCACAAAAGCACATCCGGCTTTTAATACAGCCAATAGGGCAATGACCATATCCGAGGAACGTGGCATCTGCACGCCAACTGCCGCGTTATCACTTTTTTTACTCGCAACAATCTGCCTAGCCAATTGATTCGCTTTTGCGTTGACCTGCGCATAGGTCTGATGATGCTTCCCTTCCATTAGAGCTACCCGCTCCGGGAAACGTGCTACTTTATCGTGAAATATATCCATTATATGTTGTGGAGTGTAGGGAAAATAAGAAGTTTGATTGAATCGGTACAGTAAGTTTTCTTTCTCATCCTGCATCAGGAGGCTGAACTCACTGATTTTTTGATCAGAATTGGTTACTAGTTGATTCAGCAAGTATAAAAATCGTTGGCCCATTCGCTCCATTGAATCTTCACGGAACAAGCTCGGTTTATATTGCAGCTTCAACTGAGCCCCTTGCGGTAGACGACTCAACACCACCATTAGATCTCCTGGAAACGTAACCTTATCCTGATCCAGAATACGAGTTCCGAGGATATCTTCCTCATAGGAATCATAAACAAAGGAGATATCAAACAACGATGGTGATCCGGGTTGAGCCTGTAACATGCTGTCTCTGACAATGAGGTTATTGGGATATCCGATGTTTCTATACGTATCCATCCAGGTTGTGGCTACTTGTTGCAGCAGAGGTTTTAGAGTTGATTCGAGGTCAATATGGAATCGCATAGGCAACATATGGACAAAACATCCAATCGTTTCTTCCAAGTCCATACCGGGACGATGAGAATATGGGGAGGCAAAGGTGATATCGTCTGTACCGACATATTTGCTCATAAGAATGCCAAAGGCACCCATAAAGAACATAAAAACGGTTACTTCATTATCTTTGGACATCTGTGTAATATCAGCCATTAACGATTCCGAAATATCAAATCGCAGTTCATGACCAATTCCTTCTTGTAAAGAACCTGCTGGAAAGTCGTGCTTTAGAGAAAGAGGTTCCGCTCCCTTCATTTTGTTTAACCAGTATTCCCGCTCTTTGAAGTACTTGTTTTCGTGCAGTTTCTTGTTCTCTGCCTCAACATAAGAGATGAATCCTTCATCCAGCTTGACATCCACAGGCTGATCTTCAAAAAGACACGTATATGACTGAATAAGTTTGTTTTTCATCAGTTCAAGCGACATGCCATCACATATTAAATGATGAATACATAAGGTCAGAATATATCGGCTTTTATCCATCTGAACAATCATTATACGGAACAGAGGACCTTTCTCTAGATCAAAAGGTGTCCCGATGCATTCATCCACCAATGCTTCTAACTGTTGTTCCTTGGGATTCTCCTGATTCTCGCTACTTAGGTCCCAGAAGGTAAGTGAATAATCCATATCTTCATGAACGGATAACACGGGTACATCATTTTGAATCTCAATTCGAGTACGCAGCACCACTTGCTCATACATAAGCAATTCGATGGCCCGGCGAAATATCTCCATTTGAAGATGATCAAATTGCATTGAAGCTGAGATGTTATACGAAGTGGGATCATTCACCTGACAATCAAAATAGATTCCCTTTTGTGTTTCGGAAAGTTCAACGGTTTTTTGTACCATCACGACCACACCTCATCGTTTAATTGAGATTCAAGCTGTGTAAGGCAAAAAATCAATTACAGCTTAGTGCATTACCCAGATTCCACCAGCCAATACGGAGAGAACCGTGATAAACGTTTGATACACCACATCCATAATGAGATTCCCGATACTGTCTCCATCTGCCTTGCGATTTTTAATCATGACATAAGTATGTGACCAAAGACCACTTAATCCGTATATGTACATCGTTACCAATACACCAACCCAAAAGTTCCCCTGGAACCAGATGGCCATAATCCCCATAACTCCAAGCCCTACCTGGGAAAAACCGTATTTAACCTGAAATGGTCCACCAGGCCATCCTAACATTTTGGCTGTCTGATCCGCTCTGGCAATGTTGACAACATAACCAATCACTCCAACCAATCCAAACGTAACCACAAACTGATGAAGCAGCAATACTCTGCTAATCTCGCTCATTTCTCCGGGAAAACCTAACACATATAGGTGTACTCCCCCTGAAATTAGACCTAACAACCATAGAACCAAAAACCACATGCCTGTCCCACTCCCGCCGTTTGTTATTTGGAATCATTTGTAACTAAATGTACAATCTTGTAGATACACACATTATATAATCGCTTTTACATTTGTCAATTCATACATAATTTTCTATTTTGTCGAAGCTTTTGTCATTTTTATTCTTCTGTACGCAAACAAGAAAACCATATAGTTCCATTTAACTTGAAAATAATAGGAATCAAGCCCTATTATTACATTAAAAGGTTTGAAACCTACTTCTTTTTTAACGCTTCAAAAGAACCACAACTCATTTATTTGACATAGGTGATAGTTCAATTATCATTTGTTTGATCATCTACGATTACAGGATAACAGCAACTATCAATTCACATATGATATAAAAGAATTGACAACCAATCACTTTGTAACTATTATAGTTACAACGGTGGTGATTATCCCATGAGACAAATCAGCAGTCGCTTTTCCATTGCGGTTCATACCCTGTCCCTGATCGCTGTTATGCCCAATGAATGCACCGGAGATGTTATCGCGCAGAGTGTGAATACAAATCCCGTGATTATTCGGCGGATTATGTCCAAGCTGAAACAGGCGGGTCTGATTGACGTCAGACCCGGTGTGGGCGGTGCTTCCTTGTTGAAAGATCCAGCCGACATTACCCTTCTTGATGTATATCGAGCGCTTGAGGTCGTGGAGGATGGGGAATTGTTTAACTTTCACAAACATCCGAATCCGAAATGTCCGGTCGGCAACATGATTGAACACACCTTGCGTGCCGAACTCATTGAGGCTCAGACAGCCATGGAACAGCGCTTGAATCGTGTAACCATACAGCAGATGATGGATCAGATTCATGTCTCTGAATAAAAAAGCTCATTATGAGCTTTTTTTAACCCTTTCGTTGTAATCACACCTGTTATAACATTTTTGATTACATCCATATGCAACCAACAACACATATCCTAGGAGGAAAAGAAAATGAAAATTTTGGTTACTGGCGCAACAGGTCATTTGGGTTCACTGGTTGTAGAGGCATTGTTAAAAACGGATTCTGCCAAAGATGTGGCAGTAAGTGTACGTAATCCGGAAAAAGCTGAAGCACTCCGCACTCAAGGCGTTGACGTGCGTCACGGTGATTTCGATCAACCGGAGACGTTGGAGAAAGCTTTTGCCGGTGTAGACCGTCTGTTGCTCATCTCGACTGATGGTGACAATGAAACGCGTATTCGCCAACATCAGGCTGCCATTGACGCTGCCAAGAAAGCAGGCGTGGGTTTCATCGCTTATACAAGCGTTGTGAATGCAGAGAAAAATACCCTTTCCCTGGCGGAAGTCCACCGCGCTACAGAAAAAGCTATTCGTGAATCCGGCATTCCGTATTCTTTCCTGCGCAACAACTGGTACCTGGAAAATGAAGCAGGCAGTGTACAAGCAGCTACGCAAGGTGCACCTTGGGTTCATGCCACCAATGACAGCCAAGTAGGCTGGGCTACCCGCAGTGACTACGCCCATGCTGCAGCAGCTGTACTCGCAAGCGAAGGACACGAGAATACCGTATATGAACTGTCCGGCAAACTACGCACGCAAGCTGAACTGGCTGCCATTGTTGGTGAAGTGCTTGGACAGGACATCAACGTGCAAAACGTGGACGATGCCGCTTACGCTGACATCATGAAAGGTGCAGGTCTACCGGATTTTGTCGTTTCGATGCTCGTTGATATGCAAAGTGCCATCCTTGAAGGCGCATTGGCTGTAGAGAGTGATACTTTAGAGAAATTGCTTGGCCGTCCGGCTCAGCCACTTAGCGAAGGTATTAAAGCAATTGTAGGCAAGTAAGTTTTGGATATGAGAAAGGGACACACCAACAAATGTTGGATGTGTCCCTTTTTTGTGTAGCTAAAGATCAATACAATGATATTCCCGTTGTACGAATGACCGTACACTCACCCGTTGATTGCGACTGCTGTAATTCGAGATAGGTATTTATGCTTTCCACAACAGTTCATCACTCATTGGTCACTGCTCAAGAATATAACGTGCGGGAATGTGATCGGCCAGCCAGATATTTTCGTTTCCATGGTAAAAGAGGATTCCATCTATGGCCGCTTGAGCAGCATTGATTTTCAAAATGACAGGCTGATCATCACGTCTTCGCCCCACCTGATTGGCCGTATCAATATCTGCGGACAGATGTACATATTGCCTTTGCCGCGGCTGTAAGCCATGTTCCATAATAGAATTCACGGCGCGTGCCGGTGTACCATGGTAAAGGGTTTCCGGTGGCTCAGCAGCTATCTTGGATATCTTATGTGGCGTCGAATGTCCATACAATGCCCGGATGCGGCCAGAATGGATTTCATGTCTCTTTTTCTCCGAGGCTTGAATCATCTGCTCCAGATCGGCTTGCGTGACTTCCTTCCACTGCGGACTTTCATGTAAAGCCACCAGCAATTGCGAGATTTCCACCCAACCCTCTTCATCCAGTTCCAACTCATACTCCCATGGTGCATGTCGCAGAGCGTATGAGAGTTCTTTGCTTAATTTCATCAGATCCAATGCAATCATCTCCCACATCTAATAAAACCGTCTAATTTTGCGATTGAACCGCGGTTAAAATCTCCTGAATGTTACGTTCCAATCCTTCATCGTCTTCCTGATTGAATTGGCGGTGTCCATCAATCCCACGTTGGATAATCGTATTCATCACCGGATGAACCTCACGATCGGAAGCCACTCGAATCAGATCATCGGCAAAATCAACCGCCTGCTGTTCACTATAATTAAATGGTTTAATCAGCATCCGAATGCTCAAGGCATGGGCCTGCGGCTCCGCTAGCTGATCCCGATGAGTGATGCC
Organism: Paenibacillus sp. FSL k6-2145; assembly: GCF_037976585.1. Classification (NCBI taxonomy): domain Bacteria; kingdom Bacillati; phylum Bacillota; class Bacilli; order Caryophanales; family Paenibacillaceae; genus Paenibacillus; species Paenibacillus sp. FSL k6-2145. Next base: position 97,962 of record NZ_CP150267.1, read on the forward strand.
ATACACCGCACCAAAACCAAAAGCAGCCATTACCTGACGCTCCAGTTCTGTCGTCTGCTCCAATGGCGTGCCAATCAGCTCACACATTTTGTCCACCATCTGCTCCAGCTCGTTTGCTGCCGCAGCCAGAATTACGTCATTAATATCGTCAGCGTTGATAAATTCAGTCATATTGGTTTCTCCATTTCTGCACCGTATTTGATCCATTCTCTCAGACTCTATGAGAACATTGTATCGGAGTTGGGGTGTTCGTTTCAAACTCATCTACGAATAAAGGCGAAGTGAATGCTCCCGAAGCAGTTTTCTTACAGAAAGCTTTTAGGTCTGCTTCTTCAGTGCATGAAGATCTTTATGTATGCGTGGGGCAACTTGGTAAATGTTCATATGCGTCACTGTTAATACCAACGTGATTCATCGTTTGGCGCAGCTCCGATACAAATTCCATAAAATACACTTCAGGACTACGGCTTCCGGCATAATACTGCAAGTCATAATCGTAATTCAACCTCGAAAATACATCATGCAGATCGTCAACCAGTATCTTTTTCATATCCTCTCTCGTAATAGCTGGGTCCATGCTGCACTCGTTGGCCAGGGTCTGCATTGTCTCCTTGAGCGCCTGCTGATCGTATAACGGGTTAGACAACAGATGCTGCAAATCATACAAGTCTTTAAACCTGGGCCTCACTATCGTTTGATGCAGCTTCCATGCAATTTGGATGGAGAGTGGTACAGTGTAAGGAACGACAAAAGCTTCACCAACCATGGGTTGGTAGGATAGAGTAACAGGCTTCTCATCCAAGTCGAGGTTAAAAGATATATCAAGATGCAGTTCATCCTCATACTCATTTTCATTCCTTGGTTCATTATCAATATAAAAGGCAAGCTCCGTGTTCACCGTAGGAAAATCATCCGCCATCGCGTAGTCTATTCTTCTCCAGAAGGCATTCTCCCGAAAGCTACGGAATATGATACCGTCATTCAGGTCCATCTCCGTTACCTGGATCATCCAGTCTGTAAATACTGCATTGGCCTGATCCTCAGTCTCAATTCGACCTGTATACAGAAAGTCGATGTCATCCACATAACGAATATTGGGATTCTCCAAATACTGTCTTGTTAATAAGCTTCCTTTTAATACAAATGGACTATTCACTAGAGAAGCGCGTTTTAATAGAGCTTCTAACACAACAATGAATCTCTCATCCTCATTTAGGAGGTGCATTTTTATGTTTTTTTCTGACACTCGTTCTCCTCCTCCATTCATCGTACTCAACATCCAATTAGATCCATCCACGATCCAGTTCTTCCCGGCTGTCATAGATGCACAGTTCATATTGCTGTTTTAACAGTTCGATCTTGTTCGTATGCAAAATGGTATGTATCTCTCCCACTCTACGATAAAAATGTTCTGCACTCTCATATTCACGAACCGTTACGAATCTCACCTTTCCATCTGCATGCAGCGAATTCCGTGAGATATTTCCGCCCGAATCCGCGCACAGTTGTTTAAAGACGGCCACATCATCCACATATACCTTTCCGTGCCATTCGAAATAAGGCTTGGACTGTGCCAGCATCGGCTGATCAAAATACGTTTCTTCCTTAGCCGGAATTTCCACCTTCGTCCGAACAACTGTGAATCCGTTATCCCGAAACTTCGCCCCAACTTCTTCAATAACATTCTTCACTTCTTCGTAATTCGTGCTATGTACAATGCCTGTAATCATTGGCTGATTAATATATTCACCTTTGTCCAAGACGATCAACACGGGCTTCACGTTCTCTTCATTACAGATGTTGATAAAGGTCTCTTTCTCGTTCTGCTTCAGATCACGCATGGTTACATGATATTCAAATTCCATCAGGTCACTTCCTTACTGATTTTTGTCATCTCTCATTAGACAGATCTCTCTTCTATCTTCTGTTAATTCTCCACTCACATCGCTCAACTCAAATATTTCCACAGATCTTCTTTAAGTTTTACAATTCACGTTCAAAACGCACCCCTAATTTCTCTACAAGATACTGACAACTGGGACATTCGTTAACATGAACTAGGAGAACTTTATTTACTCAGCAATTCAAAAAATTCTAATATATTGGTCGCGACTTTTTGTGTCACAGGAGAAAACTCCTCTGACTCTTCATGAAACCAAATAACTACAACAGGCTCTTTCTTCTCTCTATAGTCCAAACAAATAAAATCTCCTGAAAAAAGTACCGCAATAGGAACTACATTCATCCCCACTAAATCTTCATTATCAGTTAATCTATCTCCTATTTGTGTAATAATAACTTCAACATCATACCATCCATTAATAGGACCAGACTCACTGTCACTCAATAAACATAGAAATTTTTCTATTATGTATTCTTTCTGATTCATACTAAATATATTTGTGATTGGTACAGCTCCATTATGTTCCTTAATAAAGTTCCTATAAGATTCAGGAAATGAAACTCCTAAACCTCGCTCAACTTCATCTAATAAATCATCGCTTGGTAATGGAACGACAATCGTATTAACATCCATTCTCATTTTTTTCACTCCCTATATTATCTTTTTTTCGTGTTCCTTTGATTTTGAGCATGAAGAAGCTCATTCCTACTCATAATTCAAGTGAGAAAAAGCTTTTGAAAAGCTTATCCAGGTGTTTGAATAGCCTAGTCTTGGATTTGTTGATGTATTTTACGATCTTGTATTAATATTGTAAGTTGTTTAAAATCCGAGCAAATCCATAAATTAATCAGCATGTCCATTGTCAAGTGCATCCAAGGTTTCTTCACTTATATCAAGTGGTTCCCTTTTAACTCGATTTGCAAGCGAAAGAAAATTAGTAGCACCAGTTACATTCAAATAACCTGCCCTTATAAAGAAATAGCCACCTCTTTCATAGAGCTTTATTACTGGCTCAAACAAATCTTTATTATCAATAGCAATTTGATTTCCTTCATCAATGAGTGCGTTTAACTCTAAATAACTGGTAGCAATTTCTCTAACATAACTATTGTCAATCTCCTTTAGTATCTGTAATTCATCAACACTTACTTGTGACTTAGTTATTGAATTTGAAATGATAATAAAAGGATACCTACACGGACCAGGATAAGATTGAAGAAATATTGATGCTCTTCTTAAGTATTCTTTACTCAAGTGAACATGTGATCTTGCTTGCTTATTTCCAATACAACCCCAATCTATTGCAGAAATACACTTAATTGCCTGATTAAAATTTTCCATCAATTATTTCGCTCCATCTTCTGTATTTTTATTGACCAAGAACATTTTTCGAATAATATTCATATGCTCCTGGGAATTCAAATGAAGGTTTGATCAGAAGCTACATCATGTGCACCAGGAGGATTGTTTATATGCCATTTGCATTTTTTTTGACTTCTCCTCAATCGTTATTTGATTTCCTTACTCCAATAAAATTTGTGATTCATCTTTTTTTATACTCATGATTGATTTAATTAATACATTTGCAAGTAAATTTGATAAAAGGTAAGAAAATGAAAAAACAGGTCAATTACGGTGGAATCTTACCATAATCAACCTGTTTGATGAAACGGAATAGCGCTATTTAGTTATAACATTATGCAATTGATGTACTTACAACCGAAAATGTGCAATCTTATACAAGTAATATAGGGTTAGATGTGTTACTAATTGATTAATTGGCTCATTTCTCACTGGGTAGGTACTTCATACTGTTATAGTACTATATCTTGAAAGCCTACCTCAACTATTTCTTCATCCTCAATTTTCACAGCAAGCCCATGTTCTATTTCCCAAGTACAATTAAAAAGCAACCCAATTCTTCTAACTCCATTTTTTCGCACTCTTCTGATAATCAATTGAGTTGGTTCAATTAAATGATCTAACTCTTCTTTATTTTCAATAATTGATGCAATCTTGTCAGCTTCTTCCTCTCCCAGCATTTCTCTATAATCCATGTATACTTCTTGATAATAGTCAAAGATAGCCTCTTCTACTTTAGTCATGATATCGTCCATATTTCCAATAAGATTGGTATATGCTTCTTTTTGAGCATCGTGGAATTCACCTTCTTCATTTCCATCAACACTTAAAATTATGGCTTTGTCTTTTCCAAACATTTTCATTTTCTGTTGTCCGCTCCAATATAAATCGTAAGAAATTTCACCAAATAGTTCATGGTTAAGGTTAGCCATGCCGTCACTCTCCTAGCTTCTCTTTGATTCTATGTTCCCCAACTCCACCTAAATGATTATATGTACATACCATTAATTTTGCTTGGATACTAATTGCATACCCTCAAGGTCATTTAGTTCATGCCAAGTATAATTATTGTCCTTTCGCCAATCTGCAACATCACCCGCAGTCCACTTTTTCTCAGGAGTCGACCATTCCTTAGCTAATATTTCATCAGCCATTGCAAAGTTCTTTCTTCTGTCACTAGTCATATTCGGAATTTTCACCTCAGCCTTTGTAAAAGGAGAAAAATCAGGCATTGCATTCTTATACTCTACTCCATCAACGCCCGCTTCATCTAGATATTTCTTCACTTCAGGTTTCTCTGAAACAAATTTTGACTCTTCTCTTTCACCACTCCATTCCCCTTTATTAACTGGTATTCTTTTTAGTCTGTCATCATAAGTACTATACTTTGGTGTTACATCATAACCTTTTGTTACCTTAGGAACATCACCCGTCCCATCAGCCTCTGATTCACTTTTTTGTCTTTCTTCCTCTTCCCTTTTACGTTTTTCCTCCTCTTTTTTCTCTTTACCATCTTTACCTTTTCCTTTTTTCTTCGATGAATCTTGTTTCCACTGATTATGACTGTCGGGAATCTGATTCTCTTTCTTGTTAGAGCTAGATGAGCTTGTTCCTTCACCCTCGCTCGACTTTTTCCCTGTACCTGTATTTGATCCTGTAGTATCCGGTTCTCCGGATGTTTGGGTCTTCTTACTGGTATTCGGAGTTGGATCCTCTATCTTTCCACTACTTAATGATCCTGTCCCTTCACCATTTGAATTTAGGCATATAAAAAAGGCTATTCCTACCCGTTGTTCAAGTTAGAATAGCCTCTGAAATTTATCGCACTTCGTATTACAGTCCGTCTTGTGAAAAAATTTATTACTCTATGATTCAATTTTTTTCATTATCGAGTGCATCCAGAACCTCATCTTTAATATCCCTTGGGGAAAGTTCCCTAGTTATTGCCCCAGAATTACGCGACCATGCATGTTTCCCACATACTAACTCATTATGATGATAACTGATCCTTCCACCTCTCTCAAACAACTTAATAATCGGGTCATATAGATCGTGAAACTGCAGAGCAATAGGCACGTGTTGGTCTACTACGTATGACCATTCAAGATAAAAAGTACAAAGATACTCCGTAACCCAATCAATGTCTTCGTTTACCAATTTATTAAATTCTTCTTTTATATGAACAGGTACATCAAAATTAATTATTTCTGCTGCATTAAATACTGCACGTCTGTTATCCTCCTTGGAGTTGAAATCCATAAAAATATTACCTCTTCTAATAAACTCTGTTACTAAAATTGCATATGAAGGTTTATCCATCGCATTACTTTCCCAGTTAATGCTCTTTATTCTTTCTTTGGCTTGTTCCAAGTTAGAATTCAATTTTTCCACCTCAAATTTTCGGTTTAAACCCAGGAAATCCGCCGGGTTGTGGTGGTGCTAACTCATGAGCACCTTTTGTACTTTCGTTCGTTGTACCATCTTTGAAATAATTAATATCACGATACGGCAATCCTTCTTGCATCATTTTACTTTCTGCCAATTCATGGTCGGCTAATTGTCTAAACCATGCTTTTTCCTTTGCTGACAATTCACCTTCTAGTGCTTTTTTCCATCCATAGGCAATATCAATATCCGGGTCAAAGTATCCTTTATAATAGTACTTGCCGTTAACAGTATCAACTAAATTAATATGTTCTGACAGTATTACATGTGTTTTTAACTGACTTGCCTCTTCAAAACTAAGTCCTGTATTCCGTGAAAAGGTTTCTAATTCTACGGCATCTAAACCAGTGGATCTTAATTTTCCATATGTCTGTAAAGCAATCTCTTCCTGTTTAAAATTAGGAACAAACTGAATAGGTTCTCCACGTGGGTCAATTGGCTTAGGTATTCTAGCCGTTCCCTTCCCCTCAGTGCCTTCCGTATTTTCCTTCGGTTTATTTGTATCCTGTTCTCCCTCTGGTTCTGGTGGCTTGGGTGGTTTAGTATCCGCTTCAGAATTACCCTCAACCTTATTTGGCAGAGATTTCTTCCATGAATTCACTTCATTTGGAGTAGCATTTTTTTCTGGATTCGTCTTAGTTTCGGTATCTTTTGGTTTCTGTTTTGGTGGCTTCTGATCACTACCCGCTTGGTTAGGTTTAGTTTCAGTTTCACCTTCTGTTTTGCCACCAGAACTTGCTTGTCCCGTTTTTTTCGACTTTTCCCCGCTCCAATCACTTCCTCCACCAGAAGCGATCCTCATTTTCTGACCGTCTGTCCATTTCTTCTTTGCAAATGTCGCTGCTGTTTTTAATCCGTTACCAACAACTTGCATGACCTTTCCTTCAATGTCTGGCGTCCTTACCCTTAGATTACCACCAATCATCGTTCCGTTCTCTATTAAATCGCGATTCATTTCATAATCGTAGATCATCTCTACGAATTTCTCATCGCTAATCGGATTGTAAATCAACTGTGTCAGATATTTCATCTGTTCCAATGTCAGGTCCTGACGCAACCAAAAATCGTAATCTTTTACTTCCTCGACGGTAATATTATGATATATGCCAGCCCTGTCTAATGCCCATGAAATTTCTTGGTAATAGGGCGAAAAGAAGGTTTGATGTTGAACATCGTCTTTCTCCACACTCTTAAAAAATTCCAGCGACTTCTGCAGGTCACGTTGGGCTTTTTCATGCGCCCACTTCTCACGGAAGTAACTCGGAATCTGCTCATAAGCAAGGCTAATCTCCTTGTTCTGTTGTTCCAGCTTCTTAAAGAAATCAGTCACCGAAGTCGATGTAGTCAACTCTTTGGCGGCCGTCAACATTTTCCCAAGCATCGTCCATTTCGCTTCGTTCTCCTGCTGTTGCAGTTCAGCAAAACCATTCGTAAATCGGTCCAGCAAATTCAAAGCCGAAGGCTTGAAGGAGTCTATCTTCGGCACGCTCGCGATGAGACCCGTGGCAACGGCAGCAATACCTACGCCGATGGCTGTCTGGGCAGCAATACCCCCTAGAGCTCCCAGGATCGGAATCATAGCAGTGATGGCCAACGCAGCTCCAGCCAACGATCCATCTTTCGGGTTCGTCGTTGATGCCTGCGTCACTGCAGCAGCCTCTGCGGCAGCTGCGGCCTGAGCTGCTTCGTACTCCTTAATCGGCATCAGCGGTGGCTCCGGCTCCGCAGGCAGATCCGCCACATGAACAGGCGCTTTGTTGCTTCCCTCCTGTTGCAATAGACCTGCTCGTACGTTGGTCTCCCCGTCCAAAATGAAGCTACCACCCCCGTCAAGTAGCCATTAGTTATTTTCGACACGCAAAAAGCTCTCTCCAACTCATAAATCAAGTAAGAAAGAGCTTTTGAATGTTAATCAAATGTTTGAATCATTTAATGTTGGGTTCGTTGGATATGGTTGTGCTATACGATTTAATTAGCCTGGTATCAAATTGCAACATCTTGGTATCCTACATCAGCTATTTCTTCATCTAATAAACGCAACCCTAAACCATTCTCTGAATCCCATGTACAACTAAAAAGAACTCCAATGTCACGTTCTTCATTAATGTCTCCATACGGAACAACAATCCCCTCTAAAGTAATCATCTTCATCAGTTGAGTTGTTGTTTCAACTAATGGATAATTCTCATTAAACGCAACATCATAACCCAATTCACTTCTTTTTTGTATGTAATAATCCAAAATAGGTTGTAATAAGTTAAATTGCACTTGTTTCCAATCTTGTATCAATGATTGATATGCCGAATATTGTTTTTCATCAAATCTTCCATCTTCATCTCCATCAATCATCAATGTAATTTCAAGTTCTCCTCCGAATAATTGAAACATAGTCTTCCTAGTCCAACCATAGTTATATTCGAGCACTCCAAAAACAGGATCATTCTTTATCATTGTGTACTCCCCTCTTTATTGTTTATTAGAAATCCCCCAGGTTCAAACGCTCCTGCATTCATTTCTCCCACACCTCCAAGATGCCCAAAAGTACTATTCATCTTTGTAGGTACTAGTTGCATTGTTTTAACATCATTTAATTCGTGCCATGTTAGTTTATTTCCATCTCGATAAATCTTTATATCTTTAGCAGTAATTTTACCAGACTCCATACCAAATTGGCGTGCTATTTCAGGAGAATTATTAAGTTGTTCAGCTAACCTTTGATCTGATTGAGCAAAATTAGCTCTTCTCGCTGCTCCTCCGTATGTGCCTTTTCCACCTAACATATACTCAATTTGCACTTCTGCTTTAGCTACTGGTGAAAGATCAGGGATCAGACAAATAAAAAAGCCAATTTCGACTTATAATTCAAGTTGAAATTAGCATTTCTGCATCCGTCATTTTCTAAAGATTAAACTTCATATAAACTATCTAAAAAGCTATCAAAAGAATCAGATATAAGAAACATATTGCTCATCTTCTCAGTAGGTTCTATATCATGAAGGAAAATATATATTTTCCCCGCATACTCTTCGCTAGTTCCCAGACAAATTTGATTTCCTCCAGAATCATCACCTATAGATATAAATTCGTTTGGGATTTCGCCATATAATGAGTCAAACACACTTGATAACTCATCGTAGGATTCATTGATATCTAGCCCATAAAGTGTGTTGAGAGCAGTCTCTCCTTCATCATCTGAAATTTTGAAAACATTTGGCTTTACATTACCACCGTTATACTCAAGCAAAAAATCGCGATATTGAACCGGAAGCAAGAAAGCATATTTTGCTTCAAATTCCTCAATATTTTTTAATTTAATTTTTTTATTTGTGTTATAAATCGTTGCCATGGTAATTCTCCTTTATAATCATTTTTTCCGTTAACTGTAGACTGACCACCGATATGTCTAAACTCCCTATGAATATCTTCATCGACAAGAACCATTGTCTTTCCATCTTCATGATGATGCCAAGTGTACCCAGTTGGAGGTTGATTTAGTTCAGTAACTGGTGGATCAGAATCCTTATTTAGTCCTGCTTCTAAGTTCGCCTTCTTGGAGTCCGCCTGAGGGTTTTTAGGAATAGTAATTTCTATTGTTACTGCTGGTTTAATAGTTAGATGGTAAAATGCTGAAAAGTCAGGACACCCATTAGGATAACTAACTGATATTCCATTTTTGTTAGTATATGTCCATGTTCCATTCCCATCAATTGAGATATGTCCACCTTTATCCTACCATTTTTAGGGACAGGTGAAATCATTGGCCTCGTTTCCATTACTTCTTATGTCAAATCCGAAAGTTCTCACTTCTTACCTTTACCCGTCTCCTCAGTGCCTTCCGTATTTTCCTTCGGATTTTTTGTATCCTATTCTACCTTTGGTTTTGGTGGCTTGGGTGGTTTTGTATCGCTTCAGAATTACCCTCCACCTTATTTGGCAGAGATTTCTTCCATGAGTAGCATTTTTTTCTGGTTTCGTCTTCGATGTCGTGCTACTTTTCGGTGTTGTCGTTGCATTAGGTTCATTCGTTTTCGAAGACGGTGTTATATCTTTTCCTTATATTCCCACCCCTATCTGGTGCAAGAGTGGCCTCATACTTTGGTTTAGGTAGCTTTAACGAGAAATCAGCATAGTCTTTTGCCTTGTTATCTCCATTCGAACTACAATGTGCATAAAACTCCTTTTGTCTATTCCTGTTATGTCTACTACGGAATATGCAAAATTAAGCTCATCTACAGTTGTGAGTAAATTTGAAACGCAAGAAAACTAAGAAACAAAAAAACAGGTCAATTACGGTGGTATCAGACCATAATCAACCTGTTTAATGTAACTAAAAAGTAGATTTCAGAATATAAAATTAGAGCATTTAACTTTCTTATAATCTGGAATGGAGAAATCTTCAGACTTTTATTACATGAGTTAAATCATATGGAGTCAATTACCTGACTCATTTGACAGTAACTTTAAAGCTCATACTCCCACTCATTTTAATGGGTTTATATTGGATTATCGGGATACTCTTCTAGATACCTATCTATTAGTTTTCTGCTTTTTTCATCCTCTGGTATGTTACCCAAATATTTATATTCCCAAATAAGTAGCTGGTCATCAAAACTATATTTCGTATCAAACCAATTTGTATAATCATAATGAATCTTGAATTTCCCATTCCTATCAATAGATAATGTGAAGGAATACCAAGGTTCTTGTTCATTATCTATAAAATTCTTTCTTAGTTTTTCACTCAGTTCAAATAGAACTCTGCCTTTGATTTTATATTGATCTTTATAATCATGATAATAAAGAGGGATTTCTAAACTATACTTAAAATTTTCCACATCCTCAGGTGTGTTATAAAAAAAGTATGTCCCGCCCCCGGTTTCAGAAATTTGTGCATAGTAATGAAATTTTTCCCATTCTTCCGGGATCATTTCATTAACTGTTTCAGCTATTTGATTATATATTTGATTCATCTCTTTTTCCATGCTCAACGAAATCAACCTCCAGCTTGATTTTTAATAGTTTTTTGTACTGGCCTATTTCCTTCAATTTGATAAGTTACTTCAAAGGAATCGGGTCTCATTGAAGTACCTGAATAAACTGGTTCAATTTTTACAGTAACTTTTTTCGGAGGTATCTCTCTCAACGCATCCGCCCATTTAGACTCCATATTCACCGCCAGAGCTTTGTTTTGAGCCTGCTGGTTTCTGAGGTCCGGCGGTAGAACCAGGTTTTACCGTAGGCTTCGGAGTTTCGGGTGCTGTCTTCGATATATCCATTTCATAAACATTAAAAAAACTCACTCCTGACTCATTGTTTGAGTAGGAATAAGCCTTTTTAATTATTTTTGTCATATGATTGCATTATAGGAAGAACCTATTCTTCTAGCATATCAAGAAAACGATTAACATTATCTGCAATCTTTTCTGTAACTGGGTCATACTCATCTGATTCCTCATTATACCATATACAAACAACTGGATTGATTTTACTTTCAGTATAGTCTAAACAAACGAAATCTCCTGCAAATAGAGCTGCAATTGGTACTAATTCAGCACCTGTCATATTTCCATCAGAGAGTATCCTTTCATCCAATTGACTGAAAACAACCTTAATATCATACATACCTTTATCATGCTCGCTTGGCTTGTCCAATAAACAAAGAAAACGATCAACCACATATCTATTCGATTTAAATTCAAAAAATCGAGTTATTGGAATAGATCCATTACTTTTCGATATAAAATCTATAAAATCTTTGGGAAACTCGATTTCAAAATTTTCTTCTACACGCTTAATTAAATTACTACCTGGAAGCGGATAAATTATACTTTTTTTTGTATTTCCAACATATTTCACCTCTCAAATTAATGTCTTGGGGCATCTGCCCAGTGTCCATTTGTTCTTCCTCCATTATGCTTTGTAATATTATGAATACCAAAAGGTACAAGTTGCATCAAACCACTTTCTTCATTATGTTCCAAGTTGTTCCTTCTGGCTGTACTTTATTTGGTAATCTATCATTCAACCATTTGAATTGTACAGCATCTGTTGCCTTCCAAAGGTCCTTTGGTAATACATCTTCATGCAATACTGCACCTGCTCTTTTAAAGTCTGCATATCCAAATTTCAATCCTGGAATCTTCTTCACTTGAATCGTAGGAATATCAGAATGTAATTCTAAGGCTCTCTGTTTAATCATACTTCTTTGGTCTGAATTTAATTTACCAACAAAGTCATCTTGCCATGACCACACTTTATTTAATTTTACAATATCCCCATATATTAAAGCATAATCATCAAGAACCTCATTAAATTTTTTATTACCTTTTGCAAAATCTTTTATGTTTTCAAGGTTAGCTGTCCTGTCAACACTGCCACTATTACCCGTTCCCTCTGTACCTTTCGGACTCTCCTGCGGTTTCTCCGGTTCGGATGATTTAGGTGGTTTCGTATCGGCTTGCAGTTTACCTTCGTCCTTTTTCTTCGTTGGTGGTTTCCAGGTATTCACTTCATTCGGTGTTTCTTTTTTTCTGGATTCGTCTTTGGTGTCGTACTTGGTTTCGACGTTGTCGTTAAATTTCCTTTTCCTTCATTCTTTTTCCAAGAACATAACAAAAAACAGATCAATTATGGTGGTATCTGACCATAATCGACCTGTTCAATGTAACGGAATAGCGTTATTTAGGTTATAAAATCAAAGCATTTGATGTGCGTACCAACGGAATGTAGAAATCTTTATACAAGTATTACATTGGTTAAGTCTACTTGAAATCAGCCGCCCGACTTATTCGGCACTGGGTGGGGATAAATCGTATTCTAAATATTCCTCATCCCATTTGAGAACATGATCTTCTACCGCCACATACCATTCAGTATTCAAAACAGTACATCGTATTTGTGACAGTAAAGCAGTCCAATGCTGAACACCTTCCCAGATTGCATCATCCATGTTATCAGGTAACTGTGTAGAACCTTCAAAAATAATCTCCGGATCAGACGAATCTTTCAGATCATATACATCAAAACCAGTCCAATTGTATCCTTCTCCTGTATTGTTGAATTTTTCAATTTCTTGTTGTACCGAATACTCGGAAATCAATTTCTTTATAAGGTCTCCTTCGACATCTGTTAATGATTCCTTTCGTTTTGCTGAGTAATATATTGAAATCGCCATGCTACAAACCTCTCAATCGTTTTTCATTAGTGCATATACTCTCGTTTAAAGTCTTCATAAATTAAAAATGCATCAGCTAATAATTCTTTCAATTCTTCGTAATTACGGAATATCGGCTTCCTTACTTTATCATTTTCCAGACCATCTAGTTGTTCTTTTAATATTCCCCATGTCCCACCAATCTTAAGTTCGGAATTTTCCCATAGAGACCATATAAATTCAGCTACACCATATTTTAAAGAAATAACATATTGAAACTTATAATTATTCTGTGTTTCTGTAATCTTAAAAAACTTTTCCTTCTTATTAAACGAGGACTCGTACCCTAATTCACTAATAATTTTTACTACTTGGTTACTTTCATAGTCTTCGAAACTTTCACTAACATTAAATTGATACTTTGTGGCTAGATTCTTATACCTTTCAATAAATTTTATCTTCTCAAAAGTGTATTTGGTATGTTTATCTATCATATTTACTCCTCCCTAAATCTGATTTCGATCCCATATTTATTCTTTGCCAAATCAATGTAATCTTGTATCCCTGAAAAGTTCTTATTAGACGCAGGAATCTCAAGTATTTGTTTTCCCTTAAGTGGTTGACCGTCAATTGGAGGTTTAAAATCAGCGTATTTATCTGTTCTAATTATTGTTCCCGGCTCGTACTTCACCTTCATTTCCTTTAAATAACTCTCAAATGTAGATAACTCAATATCTGCTAAATCAGTCGCTTTTCTTGATACTATCTCGCCTTTTATAGGATCGTATGAATCCAAACGTTTTCCATTACTCAAATGTACTTCATTACATGGATACCATTCTTCCACAACTGACTTTTTATTGAATGCATTGCCTCTAGCCATTGGCGAATCATTCAACCAGTAATCTCTGGCCTTTTTCCACTCCAACCGATCTCGTGGTGGTTTCCCCTCTTTAGATTTACGAGCAAGATACTTTTGATAATCCGATTCTAACTTAGAATCTTTAAACTTTCCATTGGAAGACAGTAAATCTTTACCCATCCCCTCAGTGCCTTCCAGTTTATCCTTCGGTTTGTTTGTATTCTCCTCTGGTTTCTCCGATTCGGATGATTTAGGCGGTTTCGTGTCGGCTGGTGGTTTTACCTCGTCCTTTTTCTTCGTTGAAGACGGCTTCCACGTATTCACTTCATTCGGTGTTTCATTTTTTTCTGGTTTCGTCTTTGGTGTCGTGCTTGGTTTCGACGTTGTCGTTGAATTTCCTTCATTCTTTTTCGAAGAAGGTGAACTACCCGAACTTGTTTTCGACTTCGGTGGGTTCTCTACAGGCTTAGAGGTTGATCCGCCCCCACTGTTTGCTGTCTTTCCATTCACTGAAGCCGTCTCACCTGTTTTGTTCGTCTTATTATTGCTCCAATGACTCCCTCCACCAGACACGATCCCCATCTTCTGACTGTCTTCCCAATACTTTCGGACAAATGTCTTCACTTTGGGCACGATGGACGAAGACGGGCTCGTGTTCACTTTGGGCGTCGTTGTTCCACTTGCCTGCGGGATGGACCGTCTCAGGCCTACAGAACCGCCTGCCGAACCTCCCTTGCCCTTAAAATTAATTTGAGTATCCAGGCCTTTCAGCGTCGCATCATATTGATAATATCCATCCCATAGTTCAGCAAAGGCTTCATCGCTCATGGGGGCCTTTAGCCTCCATGATAGATACTTCATCTCCTCAACACTTAGCCCTTGTGCCTTCCAATAATCATAACTCCCTAGTTCCTCTACCGTGATATGAGGCCTGCCAATATCGAAGGTAATATTCGCAAAATGAGGCCCTACAAAAAGAATATCGTATTCCTCCGGATTTTCCATCACTTTATTGTAATAATCCAGCGAACTTTTCAGTTCCTGATCCGCCTGTTGTTTCGTCCATTTCTCTCGAATATAAGCTGGAATATCATAGTATGTGGCACTAATTTCCTGATGCTGCTGATGCAACTTCTTGAGTAGATCAATGTGGGAAGTCGATGTAGTCAACTCTTTGGCGGCCGTCAGCATTTTACCCAACATCGTCCATTTTGCTTCGTTCTCCTGCTGTTGCAGTTCAGCAAATCCATTCGTAAATCGGTCCAGCAAATTCAGAGCCGAAGGCTTGAAGGAGCCTATCTTCGGCACGCTCGCGATGAGACCCGTGGCAACGGCAGCAATACCTACGCCGATGGCTGTCTGAGCAGCAATCCCCCCTAGAGCTCCCAGGATCGGAATCATAGCAGTGATGGCCAACGCAGCTCCAGCCAACGATCCATCTTTCGGGTTCGTCGTTGATGCCTGCGTCACTGCAGCAGCCTCTGCGGCCTGAGCCGCTTCGTACTCCTCAATCGGCATCAGCGGTGGCTCCGGCTCCGGAGGCAGATCCGCCACATGAACAGGCGCTTTGTTGCTGCCCTCCTGTTGCAATAGACCTGCTCGTACGTTGGCCTCCCCGTCCAAAATGAAGCTACCACCCCCGCCAAGCAGCCAAATCGCTTCTGGTGCTGTAGCTTCGATCTGTCCGGCCGCAAGCAGGATATTGCTACCTTGAATGGACAGATTGCCTGGACTATTCAATACGATCCCCTGATCATTCAAGGTAATCGTTAACCCGGATCCGGCTTGCAGTGTAACCTCCTCAGGCGACATCCCGATAGAGCTCCCGGCAGGATGCCCCCAGACTTTATGCTCTGTTCCTCCGTTAGTGGAACGTTTACCCTCAGAGATAGAATGACGAATGTACGCTCCGGATTCCAGACTACTTGGAAAATATAATTCCACCTGATCCCCGATCTCCGGCATCATGTATAATCCGCTATGCCCTTCCGCAGCATAAACTGGCGCGACCGGATAGGGGCAGGCGGAGCCTTGCGTCATCGGGCCCTCGTCCATGGGCAATTTGATCTGAATGTGATCATGAATCACGCGGACCACCTCGCCGTACAGCGATAACCCAATCAGGTCCGATAGGTTGCATCTAGGTACATGAATGTGGTCTTCGAGTACCATGCGGTATGTCGTCATGAGTAATCCGGATTCCAGTCGCGAATGGGCATACACCACGGTCAGCTCTCTGCCATCCGGAAGTTCGACCTTATCTCCCAACGCATAGGTCTCGACACTTTCCACCGTATATTGCAATACGCCTTGCGATCCCTTGGGGCCCTGAATGATATATCGATCTTCCGTTCCGGAGCCGTGCCAGTCGATTCCGGCCAGCTCCTTACGAACCTGATAAGGTTGGTCTTCTGGCCATTTCCACAACTTACCTGCGGGCAAACCGATATACAGTTTTGGTGATGCCGCTGTGATTTCGGGGACCAGCACTGTACCGAATCGCGAGGCAAGCCTGCGTAGGAACATCCAATCGGTCTCTTTATATTGTAATACAAGTCCGCTCAATGAGGTATTTTCTGTAACCTGATCCATGACATCCGAATAGCGGTAAGAATTCATAATGAATTGAATTAGTTCTTTGAACGTCCACCCTCTGTTTTGAAAGGCTCGTTCCTCAATTCGCATATCCATTTGATAGGAGTTGGACAAAGCTTCAAGTTCGAATCGATAGACCCCTCCCGACAAATGAACCGAGAGCGATGTCATTACGCCATGGAAGAGTCTCCTCACTGATCTACCATTTTCATCGACTTGTCTGAGTATGATAGATTCCCCTTCAGCTTGAACTTGAAGAATGCCCGGCCCATCCTCTTCCGGAATTATACCGCTGACGTAGAGTTTCGCATGCTCGTTCACTTGGCGGGTAATTTGCACGCCTTCTAACCACTGTGCACGATAAGGCCAATATAGACGAATTTGCTCATAACCGATCTGGTCGAGTTTCTTCTCCGTAATTTCATTCATCGTCAAAAGTCCAATTGCTGTCCGTCATTCTCTATGACGACATCTCCGCCATACAGACACTTGTGCGTACAGTGACTGAGCAGTGCAGCTTTCCCTTCCACCTTGGTATCTCCCTTTCCATGAAGCCAAGGCATGGTCAGCACGGGAGCGCAAGGCGCTTTCTTAACCCCATAGATGTCAACCATCGTGCTTGCCGCCACTACTGGATTAACTGGATTGGAACAGTTACCGAACGATCCAATATGAATACCTGGAACATAATCCTCGACAGTCATCTTCGCCTTTCCCTTGATATATACGCCATGACTGAATGGTATCTTCAATCGTGTACGCTGCGTCCCGCAATTGCATTTAAGTATCGCTCCTGCAACGACATAGCTTTTAGAGGCTTCTCCAGCCGTATGAATCTGGGCCTCCTGATCTTGACTTTGCGCCATCATAACCTCTCCTTTCTAATTCGTTTGTTCCAAATCCAACGGAATGAATTGTACTCCTGCGACATCTCGCCGCAGAATGCTCTCCGACAACGCTAGATTGACAATGATCACGGTTTCGCGCAGCTCCATCAATTGGAACAGGGGTACCTCCGGGAAATCTCGCTTCAGTACGATCCGCTCCAGACTTCCATCCATGCGCCGACGAGTATGAGGAGATAATACGTTTGCCAGTGCAGGAGGATGAATGGCCCAATACGTCTCTTGGGTCATTCGCTCCTTGTCCGTTAATACGGTAGCCCTTCGCTTGAGCTGAGGACAATACAAAATAAGTGTTTCAAGCAATTGATCTGAAACCAAGGGAACCGGCTGTTCCAAATAATCCGTATAATCCACATGGAAGCCGCTTCGCACATAAAGGTTAATTGCTGTATGCTCACTGCCCGAATCATGAAAAGCCTCATTCCAGGTCCTGCGTTGCAGTTCACCAACAGGCTCAGTCTCTACGCGGTGTATCCATCTGGGATCGGCCATTAGACGAAAGTATCGGATAACCCTCGCCTCCTCTCGGCATCGTCAAAAATCGCACCCTCCACATCAGCACCCTCCCATAACGTATCTGTTAGATTGGCTCCACGGAATATGGCTCCACGAAGGTGTGCCCCTCGGAAGTCAGCACCTGAAAGGTTTGAATTCTCGAAGTTAAGCGCATCGTATTCTGGACCTTGAGCGAGTCCTTCCGGATGTCCTACCTCCCCTATTATCTCCCTGAAAACAGCTCTTTCCAGAGAACACCCGCTGAAATCTGCCCCATATAGAATGCTTCCGGTGAAATTGGTGTTCTCCAGACTACAATTGCGCCAACGTGTCCCTATCAAGATACAGCGTTGAAAATCGGTAGAATGCAGATCGATACGATCAAAACGGCTGTAACGAAAATCAAGATCGCTGCATTCCATCTCGCTCATATCCAGTCCCTGAAAGTGCGCGTACATGACCTCAAGACCATCACTTTCTTCCAATGCTTCACCAATCTCCTCAATGCTCCTATTCCTTCGATCAAGACGAAATACGCACTCACTAGCATCCAAGTATTCTCCTACACGTACTTCGAATATCTGTTCCAGATCCATAAGGGAGTTCCATTCGAAGTCCTCCAGCGCGCTACAGCTACGGCGTATAAAATGTACAAGATACCGATTCACCAACGCCGCTTCCTGTAGCATGATGCGGTCCAGTTCTACCACTGTAACGGTTCCTTGATAGTGAGGAAGTTCTTCTCTTAATCCATTGAGCATCCGTTCAAGACACTCATAGGCCCAGTGGGAAGAATAGAATGAACGGATGGGTGTTCGATCCAACAACCATGAAGCATCATATGCTTCGACCAGGACATTCATCGCCCCTCCAAGAAGTTCTGTTCGCAACATAGAATATTGAATGTAAGCGATCGGCCCTTTCGCCCCACGCTTTTGGGCGTCGCTGACTTCCTGAATCATCAACCTGAAATGACTTAGGAGCTCAGCTGTCAATTCCGTATACCTTGTATGCAGCGTATGCTGCAAATCATCCATAAGTTTGGCCCGCGCAGGTTTTACCTGATGGGTATAAAAATGTAATATAGATTCCTTGCGATCCATTGGAAATTATCCCTCCTGCCCATACGTCACCCTATACTAGTTGGCTTTCACTTCTGATCCACTCATTTTTGCTTGTCCAACCAATTTGAATGTCCCTCCCCCGCCTTCCAGCAACAATTGTGAATCCGCAGATAACGTAATTTTCTTTCCGGCTTTGAGCGAGATATTGCCCCCAGCAGACATCCGAATCTGCTGGCTTCCGATGATCTGAATGCCCTCGTCCCCGCTGAGACGAATGAACACCTCGCCCTCTTTGCTGCTAATGGAGATGGAATCTGGGGTTAGTCTGATTTCTTTGCCATAAGGCGTACGGAAAATTTTATGATCCGGTTTGTTCAATTGGTTCGTTCCAGTTACCTTGTTATCCAGACGGGGTGCTCCTGTCGCATAGGCTTCTTCTTCGTTTTGCGTAGGAAAATATACGGCCACCGGATCACCCACTTCAGGCATGACATACCAACCTGTCTGCCCCTCTGCGATGTATGGCGACTGATACAACAGCCACAACGCTTCCTCTTCCTCCTGTTTTTCATCACAGTCCAGCTGAACTCTTACATGACCACCATGCACTGAAAGGATGCGACCAAGTAATGAGCTTCCGGCAATTATCGAATTGTAATATGTCTTTTGTCTTAGTCCTCTATGAAGGCTAAGTACATATTGGTGCTTCACTATTCCTCCCACAAGCTCGGTATATGCCTCAGTCACATATAGGCTTCTGCCTCGGAAGGTAATATGATGTCCAAGCTCCATCACCTGATCTGTCTCGATTTCGTATATAATGAAATCTGATTCGTTGACCTTTAACGTATCGTTTTCGGTAAAGTACATGAATGGTGCCATGTTTTTGCGGATTGTATAACGTGTATTGTCCAGATCGATTGAGTTTCCGTGCTCAAAGACGCCAAAATAAAATTTGGGGCTGTCAAACTGAGCGGCCGGCATCAAGCTGGTGTGAAAACGAGAAGCAAGTCTCCTGAGAAATGCCCAATCCGTTTCTTGATATTGCACGGCAACCTTCCCGATCTTGGCCCCACCTGTTCCCTCATCAATCACGTCCAGCCCCGGATAATCCTGATCCAGTTCCTTTAACAAATCGGGTAACTTCATTTTGACATTTTGAAATGTACGCGTTCGTTTTGTAATGTCCATCCGGTATGTATGTGAAATGGCCTCCACGTGGAGCGTATATACGCCTCTGACAACCTGCACTTCAACAGATAGTGGAATGCCTTTGAACAGAGGCTTCTTATTACCATCCTCATCTTTTTGCCACACTTCAATTGGGGTATTTTGATCCGTAACATCGACATAGCGATCCTTCCATTCCTCAGACACCATGCCCTTAAACACGAGCCGAGTGTGCTCATTCATTTTTTTCCGGATCGTCAGTTCTTGCAAATGCACCAGTTCATATGGTTCAATAATCAGATTCTCATAAGTCAAACTCATGTTGCCCATCTCCTTTCAACTTCAATGGATCGCAAACATTTGCGAGTAGCTTTGGAAAATAACAAAAAAAACAGGACAATTATGGTTGTATATAACCAAAGTTGACCTGTTCACATGTAATGCAATTGTTTTTCATTAGGATAATTCTACAGCTATTTATTTTGACTATTTAAATAATTCTTTACGAACTGTTTATTCTTTTCTTTTTCAGGAAGTAATCCTAAATATTTATACTCAAAAATCATTTGTCTTTGAGTTGGGGTTACAGTTGAAGCTATTACATCTTCATAATCATAATGAATTTTCAACTTACCAGGATGCTTTAAAGTTAAGGTTAAATTTGTCCACGTCTCTTGATCATTGTCTATAAAAATTTGTCTTAATTGTTTAAATTTTGTTTGTAATTCTAATAATAAGTTATCATAAGTTTTTTCAATCAGTCTATATTTTTCAGGAATATCATGAGAGTATATAAACTCCTCATTCTCAGAAGTGTTGAAATAAAAGTATACCTCTCTGGATACATCTAGTATTTCGGCGTACAAATAAATCTCATTCCAGTTATCACTAGGTATCATACTTAGAATATGCTCTGCTATCATGGGATAAAGAGGATCCATCTGTTGCTCCATTATTCCTCTAACCTCCAATTTAATTCTCTATTGTAATTTTCTTTGTCCTACTCCATCTATCGAGTACTCTACTATCAAACTATCATTGATTAAACACATTTACATAAAAATTCAAAATATGGAGATCGTTCTATCACCAATTCTAGTACTTGTTTTCTATTTTCCACTTTGAACAAAACCTCCGTTTACCAAAGATCAAAATTGCTGGGTTTGAATACCCATTTTCCTCCTTCATCCACATAGCCCCATTCTCCATTAAATGTAACACAGCCAAGACCATTGTAAAAAGAATCAGCTGTTGTAAATACGTTTTTAATAATGTACTCTCCATTTTTGTTAATATATCCATACATATCCTTACTTTCAACTGGTGCTAAGTTATTTTGGAAGTCACCTACACTTTGAAATTTATCTTTGATAACCCTAATCCCCGAGTGATCTATAAATCCCCATTTTCCATTTGCTTTTAATTTGAATCCTCCTAACCCTTCGGAAAAACTTGAAACTTGATAATACTCAGGTTGTATAAGAAACTCCCCTTGTTGATTAATAAAGCCATAGAATTCACCGTCTGCTGAGGCTTCAGCTAATCCCTCTGAAAAATTGGATACTGAATTAAATTGATAATCAATTTTCAGCTCACCTTTATCATCTATAAAACCAAATTTTGTCCCTTGCTTTACTAGTGCCAATCCATTTGAAAATGTACCCATAACATCAAAAATCGGATCTATAATAATTTCACCAGATACCCCAAAAACACCCACCTTCTTATTTTTCTCCGCTATAACTGAAAGCCCCGGATTTATTCCATGTATTCTATCGAAGATCGGTTCTATTACAAACTCTCCTTGCTTATTAATACATCCATACTTTCCTTTATAATAAACCAATGCTAAGCCATGTTCGAAGTCCCCTAGAAAGTCAGCACTCAATTCAATGACCCATTCGTTTTCAGTATTTATATATCCTTCCTTATCATCGAACGTCCAAACATATGCTAAACCTTCACAAAAATTGTTTACAGCCTTATAAGAAGGCTCAATTATAATGTCACCTTGTTTATTAATAAAACCATACTTCTCATTTATTATAATTTTATATAGAACATTATCCTTCATTTTATAAATTCTCCCATTAATCTTTTTTTATCACCGCTAATGCATCATAACTAAAAAGGCCGACTTGACAAAGAACGCACCCAACCATCTTAAGCTCTTCTACCTTTGTCTTTCAGGGGATAATATGTATAACAAAAGGATTAAATCCCATTCTGCTGCAACTTCTAAGTGATACTATGTTTTCCCTAAACTAGATATGGTCTTCTTCCAATCATTAGGTACTTTATACGAACCCATCTCTTCTTTGTTCTATAAACTTTGCTTGCACTCCATTTGATGGTTTGCCTTTTAACTAGCTGTCCCGCTTATTCGGACTGACGCTTTTCATCCCCCCAAAATAGGAAACTTTAAAGCTTTTATAGGAACTATCACATTGTGGCTTTGTACACTGTAAAGAATATCTGTGCAATCACAAATAAAATGAATCAACAACATTACTACCAATTCTAATCTAGTATAGTTGTTACAGTCTTCTGTTCAATATTCTCTAATATTACCTTTCTACGTGTATTAAGATCGTTAAATTGTTCTAAAGACAACTTATCCTTTAGTTGATGTAGACTCAAACCTTTCAATTCTTTTAACAAATACTCTTTAGATTTATGAAACACCTCTACATGCGTTAATAATATCTCACCGTAAGCTATAACTATTATAGATTTTTCAAAATACCGAGATTCATTGTTGTTTCAAATTCGCTAAGTGTTCTAGATAATGCTTTAGTGCCACTCATATTTTCTAACTTAAACTCATTGTATGTTTCATTTACTGCGTCAAACAATTCCTTGTATTCCCAGTGCATATAAATACCTCCACTAATTTTTTGGAATAACAGGGATGCCCCCATTATGAATAATTCAATTGTTATATTCAGATACTTCGCCTTAAATTAACTTAAAATTCAAGCGTTGATTGCGTACAAACAAAATGAAGAAATCTCTATACAGATACTACATGGGTTAAGTATGAGATTAGTTGAATGATGGCTTCATTCGTCACTGGGTGAGGGTTACTTCATTAACCGCCGCCATCTATATTAGAGAATGAAAAAGACCAAACAGGGGCGGCTAACTCGCATTGTGGCATTGTACGGTCTTGTTGCTGGGGTTATAAACCAAGTTTACACTAAGTCTTTGACAGAACCTGTTAAAGTACAATATCTTGAAGACCCACTTCTACTACTTCTTCATTTTCAACACTAATACCTAATCCATGTTCTTGTTCCCAAGTGCAATCACATAATATCCCTACTCTTCTTATACCATCTTCGAAATCATATCTTATTAGCAAACCTGTAGGCGTAACAAGTCTCCCTAACTTGTCTATTGATGAAATCTTTGGAGCAATTTTTTCAACTTCTTCACAATCACTTTGCATTGCTCGATAATCTTCATAATTTTCTAAATAATACTCTAAAATCTTATCTTCGCTTTCCTTTACTATGCTAGGCATATTCGCTTTGAATTGCGAAAAAGCATCCCGTTGATTCGGAGTAATTTCCTCATTCTCTTCGCCACAAATATTCAAAAGTATTTTTTGGTTTTTCCTAAACATAGTTATCTCTGTCGTCCCTATCCATAAATCTTCATAAACAATTTCTCCAAACAACTCATCTTTTTTCATTTTTAGAGTATCGTCCTTTCTTATTTAACTTCACTTACACCACCAAGGTGTCCAAATTTAGAATTAACACTACTCGGAACCAATTGTATGGTTTTTCCATCATTAAGTTCATGCCAAGTATCCCCTTAAATGTCTGGCGTTCTTACCCTTAGATTTCCATCGATCATCGTTCCGTTCTCTATTAAATCGCGTTGCATTTCATAATCGTAGATCATCTCTACGAATTTCTCATCGCTAATGGTTTGTAAATCAACCATGTCAGATGTTTCTATTACTATTCCCTTAGGGAGAGCGTACTGACAATTGAGAAATTTCCAGAAGAAAAGAAGAAAACGAGTCAATCATGGTGTTCCTTATTTAAGTTATAAAATTTAAGCATTTGATGTGCGTACAACCGAAATGACTAAATCTTTATACGGGTCTTACATGGGTTATATGTGTTATTGGTTAAATGATGGGTTCATTCGTCATTGGGTGGGATCTTTGATGGAGATCCACCACTTACATTTGTATTATTTAGCATATAGTGGCGGATAATCAAGAACTACAAAACGCGGTTAGGTCGCATTGTGGTGGTGTTTGTTGTATTGTTCGATCTTATTGTAAGTTGTTTAATAATCCGAACAAATCCATAAATTAATCAAATTGTCCAGTACTGTTTCGGACATTCGTAAAAGGTGCGTGATCTTTCACGAAGAACTGACAATTTATTTAGAAGTCTTTTCTCACAAAAAGACCAATCCCACCTTAATAATTCTGATGGAATAGGCCTTATAATTTGCAACATCTAATTTTTGAAATTATTCACGATTATTCCTACGTCTGAGAAACAAATAAACTATCCAAAAGGTCAGTGAAACTTTCTGTGATCAGTCTGATATGTTCTTCCTCTAGAGGAAGTTTCTTTTCAATATAATTGTCATAATCCATATCGAAATGATATACACTCCCTTTATTAGGTCCTTGTACTACAATACAAACTAAATTATTCCTCGGTGTCTCACCTATTGGATAATAAATTCTCGATAAAATATTTGCTTCTGTGTACAGACGATACTTTTGTTCTGAATTATTATTTAAATTATTAGACAAAGGAAAAAACATCAAAATAGAAGACTCTATTTCACCTTCTTTTTGGTCATCATTTGTAGTAAATCTCCTTCTAGTACCAGTTTTTCCACCATTCTTTAACATTAAAAATTTCTTATAATCATCAGGGAAAATCATATTATACTTCTTCTCGACTATCTCAATCTCCTGAAGACTTACAGGAGGATATGAACTTTTAATAATATTTTCATCTATATCCATACTTATCTACCCACCTATTAAGAAAGTCAATAAAATTCATCGCTGGCCTCATGTAATGTTTCTAAGAGCTCAGAAAAACTGTTACATACCTCAGTAATGGAGTCCTCACCAAATTCTTCATTGTTAAGAAATACAACTAAAGGTGAATTTTCACTTTTTCGGTAATCAAAGCAAAGCTGATTGCCAAAAGGATCTGTTCCAAATGGAAATATCCCTTTTGGCATGAAATCACTTATAAATTCATAAACTACAACAATATTAGGCTCACTTGTAAAGCTTAGTAAATGGTCAAAAACTCCCTCTCCTCCATCATCATAGGAAAATATATTTGGTACAGGATGCCCACCATTATAGTTTTTAACACATTCTCTATAGTCATCAGGAAATTGTATACCATATTTTTTTTCAACCTTATTAATTATATCTTCACTAATATCTCCAACCGTGCGTTCCCAAATTATCCCCATTTTTTTTATTTTCATTCCATTTGTCCCATAAAATGATTGATTATATATATATGCTCAATAAATTTAACTTTTTTTAAATTCTCAACTTTCTCTGCTCCACCTAATCCTAAAAGAGGAACATAGCCAAAACATTCATCGTAAGCAGGCTCTCCATATTTTTCAAACGCTTCAAGATAGGGAGACCAGTCAAGAGCTTTATTCAAAAAATATTCATCACTTATGTCCCCAAAAAAGTACTTAAAATTTTTCCCTATAACATTTACTTCATGCTTTCTGAAGTTAAGCGCCATTAAGTATCCATCTTCCCAAATCAATATATCTCCCATTGCTGTTGTAAATAGAGGAATTGCTAATTTTGCTCGACTGTAGGTATCCTGTAATAATTCTAAATACTGATCAGGATTAATAATTTTCAGATATCCATTGGAAAGACTACCCAGTCCATATTCCTTCCATACTTCAATTAGTTGAATAGGTATTACAGATTGGTACTTCTCAATGACGTTTGTAGGCATGTCCTCTTTAAAAACAAAATTTGAAATGTTCACCGTGTGTCCCCCCACTTTACTCCAGTAACTTAATATTTAAATAGGTTGTCTTTCTTTCTTCTTCTGTCATATTCTTAGCAATTTCTCTAATCTGTCTATCCAAATCTTTTATCCTGTTCTTCCATTGAGATCCAAGAGAAGAATTGATTCTTATATCTCCTAGACCGCCTATATTGTCAGGATATCCACCCGCAATTTGATCTGGATTATGAAGGGCAGCTTTCCCCTTGATCCATTCATTCGCTTTCTTTTCAGCCTCTTCAAATGAGAATCCTTCATTACGTAGTTCATCTATTTTATCTTGTAAAGCTTTCTTACGAGCAAGTTTTTGAGCGGCATCCCCCTCTAAAGCTCTACCATCTCTTAGATATCTATCTCTATTTTTCAAAAACTCATCTACTGTTAATTGATTTATCCCTTCTTCTTGATCTTTCAATTGTCTTTTAAACTCAGCACTATCATGGTTAGGATTTCTTTTAAAAATTATTTTAATTTCAGGAATTCTTGATATAACAACTTGATTACGAGTAACATTTCCGCTCTCTTTTGATGAGTTAGATTGATCAGTTTTTTCTGTAGGCTCTAGTTTACTTTTATCTGCTCCAGACGCTTCTTCCTTATTGTTTGGTTTATAATTATTCTTCGACGTGTCTAAGTCCTTATCCTTCCCTTGCTGCTCCGTCGATTCATTCGGCTTCGTTTTGGTTTCTTTTCCCTTTTTGCGTTTATCCTTTTTCTTCGATGAATCTTGTTTCCACTGATTATGATTGTTGGGAATCTGATTATCTTTCTTATTAGCGCTAGATGAGCTTGTTCCTTCACCCTCGCTCGACTTTTTCCCTGTACCTGTATTTGATCCTGAAGTGTCCGGTTCTCCGGATGTTTGGGTCTTCTTACTGGTATTCGGAGTTGGATCCTCTATCTTTCCACTACTTGATGATCCTGTTCCTTCACCATCGCCAGGCTTCTTCCCTGTACCTGAACTTGAACCCGTACTATCCGTTTCACCCGATGATTTGGACTTCTTACTAGTATTCGGTGTCTGACCCGTTTTCTTACCACTGCTTGGTGAGTTTGTGCCTTCACCGTCGCCAGACTTCTTCCCTGTACCTGGACTCGATGCAGTAGCATCCGTTTCACCTGACGATTCCGACTTCTTACTGCTGCTCGGGGTCTGATTCGGTTTCTTGCCATTGCTGGAGGAACTTGTTCCTGCCCCGTCAATTGACTTATTCCCAGCGTTCGAGCTTGTTTTCCCTCCGGAACCCACTTCCCCGGCATTCCCCGACTCTTTGGGCTTGTTTTTTCCCAAGTTGCCCCAAGGCTGAAACCGGATGACCTGGCTCTCTTTATAATAATCGCTGAAGGCTTTAACAATCACATCTTTTGACTTTTTCACAAATGTCTTTGTTTTACTTGTAGCCGGTTTGTCTGTCGTCGTTGTTCCTTTAGAAGCAGCACTTGGAGAACCTGTTGTTCCTGGATGGTCTGAGGGTTCAGGTACACCTGAAGAACCCTTTTTCGTGCTTACTCTGCCCGTAAATCCATTGAACTCCCCGTCCAATCCTTTCATAGTCATCTCGTGTTGCTCGAATTCACCCATCAGAGTAGATAATTCTTCTTCGCTCATGGGAGCCATAATTCGCCGGGCAAGATACTTCTTCTGTTCGACCGTCAGATTCTGTTTCTGCCAGTAATTATAGTCACCCATTTCCTCGGCGGTGATGTCTATTCTTCCGATATCTCGAGCAATGCCGTTATGATAAGGGCCAAAAAAGAGTTCATATTTAATGTCATTCTGCTTCACATCCCCATAATACACGAGTGCTTCCTTCAACTCTTGGTCAACCTGTTGATGAGCCCAATGTTCCCTCGTATTGCCTGGAATCTGATAATACATCTGGCTAATTTCCTTTTCCTGCTGATGCAGTTTCTTCACAAAATCCATAAAGGAAGTAGCCGTGCTTAACTCTCGTGCTGCTGAGACAACTTTACCAAATAATTGGTGCTTATAAGCCTCTTCTTGCTGCATCTTGCCCACGAAATCACCATTCAGATGATTCAGAAGTTGTAGGGCCGAAGGCTTAAAGGATCCTGCACTTGGGATGTTCCCGATCAAGCCGATTGCTGCAGCGCCAACGACAACGGCCTGTGCCGCAATGGCTGGTGCACCTCCAAGCATACCCAAAACGGGGATCATGCCCGCCATGGCGACCGCTGCACCAAACAGGGAGACCTCCTTCATGTTAACCACGGAAGGCTGCATAGCAGCTGCTTCGGCTGCAGCTGCTGCTTGAGCTGCCTCATATTGTTCAAGCGGAATAAGGGGCGGCTCCGGCTCCGGCGGCAAATCAGCTACCACGACCGGTGCCTTATGGCTGCCTTCCTGTTGGAGCAGTCCAGCACGAACATCAGCTTGTCCATCCAATATAAAGCTGCTTCCTCCGCCAAGAAGCCAAATTGCTTCAGGGGCGGTTGCTTTAATCTGACCTGCTTTAAGTGATAGACTGCCACCCTGAATCGAGATGTTACCTGCACTCTGCATCATTACACCTTGGTCATTCAGTGTGATGACTAATCCAGCTCCAGCCTGTACGGTCACCTCATCCGATGACATACCAATAGATGGTCCGTCAGGATGGCCCCACAGTTTGTGTTGCGTTCCACCGGAAACCGAACGCTTGCTTTCGGGCACTGCATGACGAATATAAGCCTTGGACTCGCGACTTCCGGGAATGTATAGTTCCACCGTGTCACCAATCTCTGGCGTCAGGTAGAGTCCGCTGTGACCTTCGGCGACGTAAGATGTCGATAAAGGATATGGACAGGAAGATTCTGTTTTAATCGGACCATCTTCGATATACAGTTCCATCTGTACACGATCACCAATAATGCGGATTACTTCACCGTACAAGGAGAGGCCAATGAGATCCAGAAGATCGGATCGTGGAACCCGAATATGATCTTCTAACATCATACGATATGTAGTCATAAGCAATCCGGATTCCAATCGGGATTCCGCTTGAGTTACCGTTAATTCTTTCCCATCAGGCAGTTCGACTTTATCACCCAAAGCATAGGTTTCATAACACTCCATCGTATATATGAGCGCCCCCTGTGTACCTTTGGGATCCTGCATCATATACCGATGCTGCTCATCCCCATGCCAATTCAGATGGCCCATTTCTTTCTTGACATGATATGGACGATCCAGAGGCCATTTCCACAACTTGCCCATGGGTAACCCGAAGAACAATTTAGGTGAAGCCGCTGTCACCTCAGGCACCAGTACGGTACCAAACCGGGAAGCCAAACGTCTCAGAAACATCCAGTCGGTTTCTCTATATTGTAAAACAAGTTCTCCCAATTGGGTATTCTCTGTGACATTATCAATTACATCCGAGTAGGTATACGCCTTCATCACGTATTTAACTAATTCTCCATAGGACATCGCCCTGTTCTGGAATGCTCGCTCGGAAATTTCAATGTCCATCTGATATGTATTCGATATGGCCTCTAGCTCGAATCGGTATATACCACCAACTAAATGTATAGTTAATGAGGTCATCACGCCATGAAACAGACGCCTTACAGATTTCCCCATTTCATCTAGCTGTCTTAGTACAATCGGTTCTCCTTCAGCCTGGACATGAAGGATGCCTGGTCCATCTTCCTCCGGTATAACGCCGCTAATATATAACTTCGCATGCTCATTAATCTGTCGGGTAATTCGGATTTCTTCCAACCATTGCACTTTATACGGCCAATATAAACGGAGTTGTTCGTATCCGATGCGTTCCTGTACCTTTTTCTTTGATTCGCTCATCTCAAAAATCCAGCTGCTGTCCGTCATCCTCGATGACGATATCTCCACCATACAGACACTTATGCGTACAGTGACCAAGTAGAGCAGCTTTCCCTTCCACCTTGGCATCTCCTTTGCCATGTAGCCAAGGCATAGTCAATACAGGTACACACGGTGCTTTCTTCACTCCATAGATATCCACCATCATACTGTTGGATACAGCTGGATTCTCCATATTGGAGCAATTCCCAAATGATCCAATATGGACTCCAGGTACATAATCTTCAATCGTCAACTGAGCCTTGCCTTTGATGTAAACGCCATGACTAAATGGGATCTTTAATCGGGTACGCTGTGTACCACAACTGCAATGCAGAATCGCTCCGGCAACCACATAACTCTTGGAATCTCCTGTAGCAGGTTGAAGACTGATCTCACTCTCTTGATTACCTTGTGCCATTTCGCCTCTCTCCTCTCTATATTGTCTGTTCCTGCTCCAGACGGACCAGCTGAATCCCGGAAAAATCCCGACGCAGCAGACTCTCTGCCAAAGCTAGATTAACGATGATGACAGATTCACGAGGTTCCTTTAATTGAAACAAAGGAAGTTCAGCCTTACCTCGATCCAGAACAATCTGTTTCAGACTTCCATCCAGATGACGTTCGGTTTGGGGAGAGAGCACATCCATTACCGTTGGATAAATAGCCCAATAGGTCTCCTGGGACATACGTGCTTTGTCCGTCAACACTGCCGCCCTGCGAATTAAGCCGGGATGGTACAACGTAAATACTTCCAGCATTCGATCCGATACCAGAGGTACAGGGCGCTCCAAATAATCGGTGTAATCTACATTAGGTCTGCTTTTGATTGAAAGGTTAATTGCGGTGTGATTACTACTCCCCTCCTGAAAAGAAGCATTCCACTCTCGACGCTGTACCTCACCAACCGCTTCTGTCTCTACACGATTTGTCCATCTGGTATCCTGCATCAGCCTAAAGTATCGCATGGCGATTCCTCCTTCACCGACTCCTCAAATATCGCACCTTCCAGATCTGCCCCATCCCATAACACGTTGGTTAGGTTTGCTCTACGAAATATAGCTCCACGGAGTCGCGCTCCCCTGAAATCTGCTCCGGTTAAGTTCGCATTCTCGAAGTTGATACCTGAGTACCCAGGACCCTGTATTCGACCATCAGGATGCCCTTCTTCCCCAGAAATGCCCCTGAAGATAGCCCTCTCCAGTGAACATCCATTGAAGTCAGCACCGTATAGTAGACTGTCAGCAAAATTGGTATCTCTCATATCACAGTTATGCCAACGTGTGCCTACCAAGACACAACGTTCAAAATCTGTTGATTTTAATCTGATGTCATTAAACCTGCTATACCGGAAGTCTAAATCGCTGCATATCATCTCTTCCATGTCCAGATCGTGATAGTCCGCATACATCCCACCCAAACCATCACCCTCCTCAAGCTCCCTGCCGATGTCTTCCAGGTTCCGTTCTCGTTGGTCAAGGCGATACACACATTCACTGGTATCCAAATACTCCCCTACACGAATCTCAAATTCGGGCTCCACCTGCATATCCGATATCAGTTGGGAATCAAGGAGCTGATGGAAACATTGACGAATAAAATAAATAACATAGCGATGAACCAAAGTTACCTCTTGAAGTCGTATTCGATCCAGTTCAACCATCGAGATCATCCCCTGATAATCAGGAAGTGTCTTCTTCAAACGATCAAGCATCCGTTCCAAACAATCAAAGGCCCACTTGGCATCATATATTGCCTGTATAGGGTCTCTGTCGAGAAGCCATGACATATCACTGGCTTCGGCAAGATAATGCATCGCTCCCCTAGCGACTTCTGTCCGCAACAAAGAATATTGGATGTAAGCAACATTCCCTTTGGCACCAATTTGTTGACTGTGCCTTATTTTACTAGCTAATTCCTCGAAATATCTTAGGAACTCCGTAGTCAACATTGGGAATTGGCTGTTTAATGTATGTTGAATGTCAGCCATCAGCCTGATTCGTTCAGGCTCCACTTGATTCGTATAAAAGTGCAGTAGTGATTCCTTCCGGCTCACTGACTTTCCTCCTTCCAGCGTTAATTAGATTTCACTTCTGTCCCGCTCATTTGAGCCTGACCATCCAGCCTTATTTTCCCTCCTCCTCCTTCAAGAAGAAGTTCTGATCCTGCAGATAATGTAATTTTCTTTCCTGCTTTTAACGAAATGCTCCCTCCTGCTGACATACTTACCTGCTGACTACCTGCAATATGAATACCTTCATTTCCACTAAGTCGAATATAGACCTCTCCTTCTTTACCGCTAATGATTACAGCGTCTGGAGTAAGACGTATCTCTTTCCCATGAGGAGTACGAAATATTTTATGATCAGGATTGTTCAGCTTGTTGGTGGATGACGACTTGTTATCCAGTCGTGGAGCACCTGTGGCGTAAGCGTCTTCTTCATACATCGTTGGAAAATATACAGCTATCGGGTCACCAATTTCGGGCATGACATACCAGCCGGTCTCTCCCTCTGCAATATACGGAGATTGATACAACAGCCACAGTGCATCTTCCGTCCCTTGTTTATCATCACAATCAAGATGCACCTGAACCTGCCCACCATGTACACCGATAACACGTCCCATTAATGAGCTTCCAGCTATCAGCGGATTGTAGTACGTCTTCTGTCGCAATCCTTTGTGAAGACTTAGCACATATTTATGCTTTAAAATACCTCCGGCGAGTTCCGTATAGGCTTCCGTAAGATACAGACTTCTGCCTCGGAATGAGATATGGTGTCCCAGTTCCATAACTTGATCTGTCTCCACTTCGTATACAATGAAGTCACTTTCATTCACATTAACGGTCTCGTTCTCCGTGAAGTACATGAACGGA
Organism: Paenibacillus sp. FSL k6-2145; assembly: GCF_037976585.1. Taxonomy (NCBI): domain Bacteria; kingdom Bacillati; phylum Bacillota; class Bacilli; order Caryophanales; family Paenibacillaceae; genus Paenibacillus; species Paenibacillus sp. FSL k6-2145. The sequence continues at coordinate 130,661 of NZ_CP150267.1, forward strand.
GTCATATTTTTGTGGACGGTATAACGTGTATTATCCAGCTCGATCGAGTTACCATGCTCATATACGCCGAAATAAAATTTTGGACTGTCGAATTGAGCCGCAGGCATCAGACTCGTATGAAATCTAGAAGCCAGCCTTCTGAGAAATGCCCAGTCTGTTTCCTGATATTGCACGGCAACCTTGCCAATCTTGGCTCCCCCGGTCCCCTCATCGATCACGTCCAGTCCCGGATAATCCTGATCCAGCTCCTTTAACAATTCAGGGAGCGTCATCTGGATGTTTTGAAACGTACGTGTTCGCTTTTTGACATCCATCAGGTACGTATGTGAGATTGCTTCAACTTGGAGCGTATATACGCCCCTCACAACCTGCACTTCTACAGATAAAGGAATGCCTTTGAATAGCGGAGTTTTGTTCCCCTCCTCGTCCTTTTGCCACACTTCAATCGGGGTATTCTTATCCGTAACATCCACATAACGATCTTTCCATTCCTCGGATACCATACCTTTGAAAACAAGACGGGTGTGCTCATTCATCTTTTTGCGGATTGTCAATTCTTGCAGATGTACTAGCTCATAAGGTTCAATAATCAGATTTTCATACGTCAGGCTCATGGACTCAGCTCCTCTCTAATTCATTTCGACAATGAGTGTATCCAGAAGTGTACCACCGGGTTCCATCCAATTTCTCTTCTCATCGTCCGTACAGTTAAAACCATAAACAAGGACTTTCTGATCTAAAATGGTGAACACCATATGGTTATAAATTTGATCATTCAATCCCTGAACAACGAACTGGCAGTAACCCGTGGAAAGACCGGCACCCGTTACTCGAACGCCGTGTTTTTTCCATTCTCGTACAGGTTGAGTTGCACGAATCACATCAGCCATCGATTCCGTAAAGGAATTCAGCTCTTCCGGAGCAAGACGATGATCCAATGTCTTGAACGTAAAGTTGATCGTTCCCGAATCATTGGTATAGATCCATTCAGGACGATGGGACGACGGATATTTTAACTGAGCTTCTCTTTCTGTCACCAAACGAAATGTGCGGGGAAGAGACACCGTAACCTTGCCCTCGTATAGCTCCATTCTTCTCAGATGTATCGTTTCCTGTTCAAGGTGTATCATGGTTATTGGCTCGAATGGTTTAACTTCTCTTGATTCAGGAGAGGCTTCAACATCTCTAGTCTCTGTTCCCTGATGAGGTTCACCGTTCAATGTTTTGCCATATAACATCGGGATGATTTTGCGATCCATATGTTCCATAAACGAATTCCATCCTCCCATTCACTTGAAAATTTCAATCTACAATCATACGATGTGGTCCGCCCACCGGCATACCCGAACGTCCCGTTCCCCGACCTGCATTCGCCAGTATACGATCCAGATATCGATGAATTTGCGCATTATCATATTCTCTGTACTCCAGCCCCAATCGACTGGCAATGTGATGCAAGATGACGCTACGCCCAACCGTTCCTTCATTGAGACACATCATGGCGAAGACCAGATCCTGGGGATCAGAGGTCCCCGTTCGAAGCAACCTCTCGGCATAATCCTTCATGACAACCGGGGATAAGGTGCTTGTCCCCTCGGCTGCATAAGGGACATGAATGACATGCAGCGTGTTGAACTCCGTTGCCAAGTCGGCAAAGGTCTGGTAGTCACGCCGCAGCCGGGCCCCTTCCTTCAGCTTGAATCGAGCCAGCTCCAACTCACTCGATGTGCACGTTGCCTCTTCATCCAGGAGCAGTTCCGAGTGGCTTATCGTCATGTCACTCACGGTCTCCTCCGCGGTAAACCGAAGCTTCAGCACATTGACCCGTCCCGTAGCTTGGTATGCCAGTTCCATAGGCTCTGTCAGCATATAAAGCCTTCCTTTATACAGCACCATCCCAGGAGCGACGACCAATTTGTCCGGGAAGACTTCTACCTCTGCACCTGCAAGAATGCCATCTGCATAACCGCGATAGTACAGTTCGATGAAGTCTCTGGGGAAATCACGTAGTCCCTCCAACATGGATGTTTTCAGAATTCTTCCCTTGTTAAAATGCGGATACGAATATGTGAACATGAGCGGTGTTCCCCCTTTCTGCTCGTGGTCCTCACTTCATTCCGTCAAAGAAGTCCAGTTCCGACAAGTCTGTCTCAAACGGAAGCAGCTTCTGCGATCCCAGATACAGCCGTTCATTTCTGCGAGCTACAGGCAACACATGGAAGCCCCAATGACGATCATCCGGAAAGACAAAAAACTTCGTCTCTCCATTCACGATGGAATCCGTATCATCTTGCGGAATTTTATCTCCATATCGATCTCGAATGTCTTCGTAGAGTACCTCTTTATAGAAATCCGGGCGGTTCGCATATACGAATTTTTGTCTCAGCTGGCCATCGCTTCCGCTAAGGTACAACTCCACTTCTGCCGTCTCGAATGGCCGGGAAATGCTACCGGGAATACCATCACTCCGATCCAGACTGCTGATCAGCATTTTTTCCCGTCCATTATGCGTGTAGGCACTTACGGTATACGGAATTACAGCGGCATCATGCGTGATGTCGGCTTGAACGCTTCCTGTTTTGCGGGCACTCAGATAACGAATCGCCCCTCGAAGGCAGGCAAGTTTAAGATCAGGCACACGCCCTTCTGCAGGTTTTTGCCGAAACTCAATGCTTCTGCCTGGAACAAACTCTTTCAATGCTTCCCTAAATACATCAATGCGGCAGGACTGACCTGTCAACTTGATAATCGAGTACTGGTTCATCCGCCCTTGACGATAAAAATCATCCAAAAACTTGCGAACTACTTCATAGATATCGGCCTTAATCAGCTGGGTAATTTCCTTGATATTGAACACCACATCAGGGAACTCATATTCATCCTTCAACTCCCCATTCCGTTCTACCGAGAGGAACCAACGCTCCATGGTGGTGATCTGCAGATCACTGTCCCCGTCGCCCTCCATCTCCGAGTGGAATCGGTTACGCAAGATGCCGGTTTTGCGGAAAAATTGCTGCTTCATCTCTTCTGCGATTTCCCATAGAAAGTAGAAGTTGCCTCTTACCCGCAAATACTCGTCCCGTGAACGATTCTCTCGACGTGCAAACGCAGTAGGGATGATATGTTCTGCCTCCTCATAGCGTTGCTCCAGCTTTTGATAAACGGACTTCACACCCTCTTCGTCCACCTGACGGAACACATCCGCACCAGGTGCCTCGATTAGACTATCAATATCCGTCACCTGACGGCGTCCGCTATAGTAGTCGGCGAATACAATTTTCATGAATTGCATAATACGATAGGTAATGTTGTGACCTCCGAAGTTCGTATCCCCATTTTCGTAGGTAGTATGGATATCGAGCTTGTACGCCATATGTCCGTCCTCGATCGTAAAGGCACAGGAAGACAAATCGGTCGTTCCACCTCCACAATCAATCACGAGCGCATGGTACGTCTGCCCTTCCATGAAAGCACCACGTTCCATGCCGTCAGCAAGGGTGTTATAGAGCACAGCCATTCCCTCATCCAGCGCATACGTCTGCTCAATCCGATAATCCGGAAGCATCTCTCCGAACATCTGCAAAAACTGTGTTTTCATCTTCACGGGACTGGTAAAATGCACATGCCGAAACTTGCACTTGAACTGATGCTCTGCCGTTCGGATGATGTAGTTCATGTACGCACGCAGCAGATCCATACGAGAAACCATGGCTGCATTGCCATGAACATCGACAATTTCTTCCATTTTGTTGTAGTTGTTCACCCAGCGCTTCATGCTGCGGAAAACACTCGCCCGGCTGCTGTACCCTCCCCGACGCATGCTTCGCAGCGCTTCATAGCCGAACTCGTAACGAATGTTCGCTGGATCCGAACACTCCGCCACACCGATTGCCGTAGGCAGGACCTCGATCCAGTCCGTATCTTTGTATGTAGGGTCGGGAAAAGCAACATAGTTGATGGCATCCATACGGACTCGTCCATTCAGCAAATCCTGGCTACTTGGCGCCTGAATATAACCGTTATGCAAATAGGCGCCTGCCGTCGTATTGGAGGTGCCAAAATCAATTGCAAGCACTGCTTCTGTCGGTTCAAGCTCCCGGATGTCCAGATCTGCCAGTGGGATTTGAGTATATTGAATATGAACCGGTGGAAGCGGTCTGCTGGAATGATAGGTTTCATATAGATACTCGGAGTCGCGTTTACGGAAAAAGAGAAGACTGTATTGTCTGTTTCCCGATCTCTTCCAGGTTGATCCACTTCCTGCCGTCAAATAAAAGGTTCCCGATACGGAGTCGTCCTTAACCAGGTTGAAGATGCCACACAGCTCCATGCTCTCATTGACTAAAAGTACGTTGGATTCGGTTAATCCACCCGGTGCCGTGACCACATATCGATCCAGCTTGTCCACGTTCAATCCTTCGTACAGAATCAGTCGCGCAGGCACACTAATGCCTCCATCACTGCTCATGGGAGCCGTCATATGACGAGAGATAGCCTTTTGGATGCGCTCGAATCCACCTTCAACAGACTGATCGATCCACAATACATCGTCCGCTCCCAGAAATTTTAAAATAATCCGAATCAGTTCTTCCCGCTCCGTCCGAGGGCCCAATCCCTCAATTAACCGTTCCTTGTAGCAAATGTTCCGTAATTGGAATGTGGTCATGTCCATCAATTCTTCGCGCGTATAACGCATGGTTCCTCTGGAACGTTCCCTGCTCGTGGCGTCAGGATACAATCGGTATGAATAGCCGTTCATCTATACTTCCTCCTTACAACTGCTGATGCTGCTTAATATAGGGCAATCCCGTCCTGTATCATCGTATAGTCCACATCCAGAATGCCAAAATGATGCCCCCAGTATATTTCCGTGTCGAAACGTACCGGCAGAAAGAGCTCAAGAATCAGTTCCAGCTTCTCCTTCGCTTCTGTACGTTCTACCTGACCAATATACAAAAGCAATTCATCCTTCTCCTCACAATTGGCATAAAGGGTTGAACGCGGGAACATTCGAACAAGGGTATCCCTCAGTAGATGAACGGCCTCTCCCGTATCATACAAACGGAGCATATTGCAGGCGATCACTTCCTGCTCCTCCTGCCCGAACAGCTCCAGTCGCCGCCGAACCCGATCCCCGTATACACCCGAATGCATATCCTTCAGAATGAAGCGAATATAATACTCCCTCTTGTTCATACCCTGCATCAAATCCATATCCGCCAGAAAATGAATAACCAGATCAAAGAGTGCTTCCCGCAACTCCACCTGCTGTTCATTATTGATATCGAACAGGTCCCGGAAAATATCAAAAAAGCGATAATACGGATTGACTTCAACCGTACCTTCCACGCCTGAAGCATTCAGGTTTGTCTGGCTAAGTTCCATATAAGGCGAATATACACGTGCTGGCACAAAGGTTACGTCGCGCAGATCGGTTCCATCACGTTTAGCTCGAATAATCAGATCCCAGATGTAATTCATGCTGTACTCACACCCATTCCCCTTCGCAGCAGTATTCGGGGAAAGCCAGCTGGATTTCGGATACCAGAAAGCTCAGCAGATCATCCAGAAAAATAGCCTGTAACGGCTGCTTCCCGTGTCTGCTGAACCTTAAAATCATTCGATGTTTATCTGCCTCAACACGGACATGGTCGCTTACAAATGTATTAAGTGGGTACGTAATGCCCAAAGCGGGTCCTGGCGCCACCACTTGTACATCTTCCAGTTCCAATCCCTCTGCTGCCTGAAAAGCGTGAACCATGCGGGCAATCTCCCCTTTGGACCGCACAGAACGTCCTTCCTGACGCGCATATTTACCGGCAAACCCTTCCCGTTTGTTATTGGAAAACAGTGGATAGTCCATTCTGCCAATTCGAGTTGCGACAGGACCGGCTATTTTCAGCACCGTCCATGAATCGGATTTTTCCAGTGGTGATACGATGGTGATATCTTCTTCCGATCTTTTGATATACCGAATATGCGATTCGTCTCCATCCACCAGATATCCGTGTTCCGTTCCGGTTTTGCGGAGTGGCAACACATGTTCATAATTGATTCGGTCCGAAGCCGGAACAGGGAATCCACCCGTTTTCATATCCAACTTCTGGATGTTCCACAGCGGAATCATATTGGTTCTTTTATAAGACTCGAACTCCTCCAGATGGATGGAAAGTTCCTTGACAGTATGTTGTTTGTCCCATGCCTCTCCGTCATCCGAACCCACTAGAACACAATCAACGAATTTGAAAATATAAGGTGCATTAATCGATTTCCATGGCAGGCTGTTCTTACGAAAGACCCGGTACAATTCTTCAACTTTGGAGATATACGCAGTACTTGATTTCAACCGAACCGTTATGGCATGTCTGCCTTCATTGGTTACAATCTCCCCGCGAAATGTCCGATTACTGTTCAGCAGAGATTGGAGTTCCTGTTGCCCACATTCCATGTAGAATGTGAACAATTTCATGTCTTCCTGACGCGCCAGTGCCTCTGAGGCCTCGCTCAAATAGACGGTCTGTGGTTCAGCATCCTCAGGAATGATCGGGTACAGAAATTCATGAATGGGGTCCAGATCTTCCCGCGCGCATAATGTGACATATACATCATGACGTTCCTCCTGCGGCAACACCTCATCAAAAACTCGTTGCTCAATCTGTTTGTTCAGCGTCTCCTGATACTCCACAAGATTAAGAAAAACGCCTGTCATGAGATCTTTGAGCATGCGGCGTTGTTCCAGATCCTCCATCTTGTTAAGACGGTCACGAATCATGTCTTTCATCATGAATCTCCTCCTTCCGATGATTCCTGTTCGTTCACGTCAACCTCCGTAGTGTCGGTGCTTCCGTCAGCCTTGGAGGCAGAATTACTGCTAGCATTACTTGTCGTTTTTCCAGAAGAAGCACCTGAGCCAGAAGCATCCGCATTGCCATTTCCAGCCGAGGTGACATCACCAGTGGAAGAACCGTTCCCCACTGTATTGCCTGCGCCCATACTTCCGGTACTGCCGGTCATATCCGAGGTCATTCCCGATGTGTTTGCTGTATCTAATCCTGCCGTATCCTGCGTAAGATCAGCCGCCGGTACAGGTGGGTTCAATTTCTCATCCAGCTTGTTTATTTTCCGCTCCATGGCCAGCACACGTTCCAGCATATCGATCTCTTGATAAATTCCCTGTGCCGAAGCATAGGCCTCCATGGCACCACTATAGTCTCCGGCTTCATTGAAGCGGTCACCCTTCTGTTCCAGCGTATCTGCCTGAAGCTGCCGGGATTGTCGCTTGATATCTGCACGTTTGGTCTCGGCCGTCTCCAGTTGCGTAGCAATCTCCTTCAGCGCATCTTTGTAAGCCGTCTCCGTAGCGGCCGTTCTGGCCCGTTTATACAAAATGATTGCTCCACTGTAATCTCCGTTCTGGAGTTTCAGATCGCCCTCGGTGATCCAGTCTTGCACTTGCTGGAAAGTGGTCATCTGCTCCAGTCGCTCCTGAATAACTTCCCGGTTGAACATGCTATAGGATTCAGACAATTCCAATGCTTTGGTGTAACTCGCGGTTGCTTTGGTAATGTCGCCTTCTTTCAGGTGAGCTTCCCCATCAACCAGCGTCTGGGCAGCAGACATCTTCGCGGTCAACAGCTTTTTATGTATAGGGTCCTTGATTTTGATGGAATTATTGCGTGCAAGGCTGTAGTCCGAGACCGCCTTGGCATACTCTTGTTCCTTGACGTACTGGTCTGCGGTCTGTTCATATTGCAGCATATCTACGACCAATTCAGCTTTTTTGGCTGCACTTTTCACCGCGTAGAATATGCCGGCTCCACCAAAAATCAGGAGCATGACCAGCATGATGGCAATCCGCTTAATCCATTTCTTACGGTTCTTGGGCTCTTCATGAAAAATCTTGTTCACATATATGGCTGCCGCACTATAATTCTCGATACGGGCATGCTGCTTGCTAAGCATCACTTCTTCAAGCGTATCCGCCAGTGTCTGCGGGTCATTGGCGCCTTCAACCGCATCGATCATCTCGGCATCTTGAACCCCCTCCCACAATCCAGGGGTGCATAGCACAAGTACGTCGCCATCGGCCAGCTTGATCTTATCCGATACATACGGCCTGATCATGCCAGGTTTGCCCGCATATTCATTCAGATTACCGCGTTCATCATGCTGATCCACACGATCCTCTGCAATCTGGCCTTCGGCTGCCAACTGGGCAGCAACGCTATGATCTTTGCTTTTTAGTGCAAGCCGATTTCCACGAAAATGATACAACCGGCTGTGTCCAGCAGATGCCCACACCATACGTGTATAATCTGTCACAACAATGACAAATCCCGCTTTGAGCCTGACTCGGCGACTTTCATACTGAAGCCATTCATGTGCAATCTTGATATACTCTGTTAGTCTCCGTTTGGACATGGTTGGTTTTTCCAAAAAGGATTCCAGAATGGTCTGCACTGTGATCTGTGCGCTATTCACTTCCGTATCCGTATCCAAACCATCTGCAATGACATAACAGGCCCAATCTTCCAGCTCAACGCAGCCGTAGAAATCCCGATTTTTCAGGAAAGATCCCGCTTCCGAGACAAAAGCCGTCTTGAATTCACTGTTCTCCTTCCTCATCCGTCTCCCCATTTCCCTTCCCTGTGCGTTGCCTGATCCGTTACCATCCTTGCTCCAAAATGATAATCGTGGCATTATCCTGATGCACGAGCTGTTTTTCTTCAATCAAATCAATGATGGTCTGGGCTGCATCAAATGGCGACATGTCTTTCGCCAGTATAGTCTCCAGTTCCATCTCAGTAAGGGAGTTGTATACCCCGTCACTGCATAACACAATCTTGTCCGCCGGTTGCAGTGCAAACGGCTCGTCCGCGATTTCCATTTGTTTAAAATGGTCGTACCCCAAATAGTTGACCAGCCTTTTGCGCTGCGGATTATCCAACGCCTCCTGCTCCGATATTTCTCCAGACATATACTGTTCTTCGAGTTGAGTTTCCAGCGTATGTTTATGATTGATAGCAAGTAGCTCACCTTTGCGAAATACGGCCAAAATACTGTCTCCTACCGCGCCCCAATATAGCTCTCTGCCCTTGATCATGGCTGATACCAACGTTGTTCCGCCCGGAACGCCAAGCAAGTTACGAAGAATCGCCTGGTTTGCCGCATGGGAAGAAGCATCCCAAAACTCCTCTGGATCAGGAAACCGCTCCAACTCTTCAAACTCACGGATAAATGTTTCTACGGCAGTGGTACTGGCTACTTTCCCTCCAGATAATCCGCTAATTCCATCGGCAAGTACTGCAAGTACACCATAAGGCTCCACGGCGCAGGCAAAATAATCATCCTGCTCACTGCGAGCACCAATGGTCTGTCCATTCCCGATCTGAACACCTACTGGCCTATCGTCACGTTGCCTTACCGGAATCCGGCTTCGGACGAATAACAACAACCAGATCGACAAACAGCCTGCTGCCAGAACCCAATAAGGCGTTAGCTCCTTGTCGTTCCACAAGATCATGAAGGTATTCACTGTTGCTCCCATTCAAAATGCACACCACATAATGGGATGAAAATGAATTTGCTGCGTCCTAATTGAATGACGTCGTAGGCAGCCAGTTCCACCGGAGAATAGACCGCTTCATTGTTGTGATAGGCAAGGCCGGAAGCATCGCCGGGCAGCAGATAGAAATTCCGTTTTTTTGGATCATATACAATCACCGCATGATTACGCCTTGAAATCGTGTTATCCCCTAGGATTCGAACATGCATCTCTTCCGAACGTCCAATAAAGTTCTTTTCAGCCATAATTCGATAATCCTGGCCCATCTGCGGACCTTCGATACACACCATCCATCCCGTTACCGGTTCAATTCCTGTCGTTTCCCCCAGGTATGGCATCGTTCTGTCATCCTCTGCCGTGCGAGGCGCGCGTGGGATTGCTCCCGCTGCTTCACTATTGCCGGAAGCCGGTGACTCGACGGCCAGATTGCAATATGGACACGTGTTTCCGTGCCGTCTCGTGCTGAACATATGTCCGTTTCCACATCTTGTCAGACTCATTTCTTTTCATTCCCCCGTAGCTTGTATAATGGTACGCCAACGTTATTTCACCAAAATTCGGGTATTGGCAATATAAATTAAGTCCCCTGCCTCAATCAGGCTGGGTTCTTCGATTTCCAATTTGGATGATCTGCTTTGATTTCCCTTACGTACACCTACGCCGCTGGCCGAGTCAATATCCTCGATAAACCATTGGCCCGAGGCTTTGTTCAGCACAGCATGTTGCGGACTGATGAGGGAAGCATATGGAGTATCGGACAGATCAATGTCCGCCTCACTGTTCTTCGAACTTTTTCCGATCAATACACTCGTCTCACCCTGAATGTACCATTCCTTCACACTTGTACCGTCGTCGTCCAACAGCACGAGTTTCACAACACGTGAAGACAGCTTCTTCTTTTCCCCCTTGGTGGCAGGTATGTATTTAAAAAATAGGTATGCTCCCCCGGAGAGGACTACAATAATTCCAGTTATCCACTGGGCACTTATGTCCCGGTTTATGATGAATATGTAATACAGCACGGCTAACGAAATCATGGCGACGCATACGTCAAGCCCTATCGTCATTACCGACCTTCCTCGTCTCACTTCCATAACCTCCGCCTGAACCGGCACGATCCATTACAGGCCACCGGTTTACTTTTTTCGAACTCCGAAATATCGGTCAAACATGGCGGACATATCCATTCCTTTATTGGGATCGGCTTTGCCACTGTTTGAGCTTTCCTTGCCTTTGGGGCTATAGCCAAAAAATTGTTCAAACTGTTCCTGCATTCGTGATGGATCAGACCATACCTTCTCGGTATTCATAGGTCCATTTTTTGTATGTCCACTCTTTTCTCGTGCAGTACTGGATGTTGCTCCTTTTGCCCCTCCTGGATTCCCTGTAGATCGAGGTTGTTGATTGTATGCTGCCCTTAACTCGGGGTTTCCGAGTGTGCTGTAGGCCTCATGTACTTGCTTGAAACGCGCCTCTGCCTGCGGATCTCCCCCGTTAACATCCGGGTGAAATTTCTTCGCCAATTGACGATAAGCCTTTTTGATCTGCTCCGGAGAAGCTTCACGTTCCACACCAAGCACGGCATAATAATCTTTCATGGTATTCGTTCCTGCCTCCCTGCCGTATTCGGGCGTAAATAAAGATTAAGGGGCACAAGGGCCCCTTAACATGACAGCGTTATTCTAGGCCAGTCATAACTGACCCGGAACATTAGTTGCCCCCTTTTATACCGGGAAGCCGCCTTCGATTTTAGTGAATTCAGTTTTGTCTTTTTTCTGTTTGATGAACAGGCTGAATTCACCCACGCCTTCGGTATCTCCGAAACGCTCTGTGTAATCCACAACGAACGCGTTAGGCATGTAAATTTTGCGTACCACTTGATCCGCTGCAACCACTTCCAGGGTTACTTTACGGTAGCAATCTGCTTTTTCAGCTGGAACGAGGGACCACAGAGCAAGTTTCATCGTGTCATCTGCATTGTCACCGTCTGTTGCTGTAATAATTTTGCCACTGATGCGAAGTGTTGCACCTACATCTGTGGATCTAGCGTTGGAATCATCCGGTGTATCTGTGTCATACACTACTGTGCGGATATTATCCATTCCCAATTCGATTGTTTCTGCGCCTTCTACTTTCAATACAAAACCCATTAATAAAAACCTCCTTAAGATTAGAAAACAATGTGCCCGGCATGCTCTCCATCTGGGGAGAGGTACCGGAATATATGTATAAGGTCAGCCAGTAAAGGCTGCCTCTAACACCAAAATAAATGTCTACAATTCGTTGTTTGAAGAATTATATTTAAAATCCAAAACTTGTAACTACTCCAGTCTCTTACACTTTCATCGCGCTGGTGCCTTTGGTAATCATGACCTCCAGGTTCTTCACGTTGCCGTTGAATACCAGATCAATGTGGCACATATTGCTCTTCTCATCGATGATAAAGCTCATGTCGTCACCTTCCTGAATGATCGAATTGATCGACCCTCGGGTTCCCAGCCACCGGCTCTTCTGACTGCTCGGATTGTTGCTGAAGAATTTGACGATATTTTCATGCTTGAAATCACCCGTCTGGAAACGGAGCAAGCGCTCAATGTAAGTACTTACGAGTGTTTTATACAAGGAATCAAAGCCATCTTCGGACATCGCCATGCTTCTCGCTTTGTATACCGTGATCCGCTTGATATCGCTATCCTGGATTTGGGCATTTTCCGATGAGAAAATAAATCCAAAGTTTTTGCGGTTAATCGAATCCTTGATGGTGTTCGTGAATCCGGAGATTTCTTTGGTCATCGTAGTCACGACACGCAGACTGTTATCGCCTGCCTCAATATCAAAACGCACACCTGGATAATCCCGGTTCACGGTTTTGAATGCGCCTCGTAGATACTCGGGGCACTGATATGCAGCCACAATTCCGGCAGATACATAAGACGCACCGACATACACACCTTCAATCCACAGCTTCAAAATGTCTTCTTTCTCCTTGGAAAGTTCCACACCATTCTCTGTCTGAAGCATACGACTGTCGATAACGACACCGGACTTCTCTTTCGGAATAATGGTGAAATTCGGAGCACTTGGAATGGCGAATTCGCTGTAGTCCTTGCGAGTTAATACCGAGCATTTATCAATATATTTATCGATGCCCGCAGTAGCCATGCTACTGAATGTAGTCTCTTCTCCGGATTCAAAGCTGAAGAATACTTGTACTTTGTAGTCTTTAACGACTTGCAGGAGCATGGACAGGGATTCCATACTGTTTCCGTCTTGTTTAACCACTTTCTCGTTACCACGGAAACGGGCACGACTGACTTGAGCTTGTCCCGTATTCTCCAGTTCAACGGAAGGAACAATACCGAACCAAATGGTGTCGGTAAAATCATTCTTCGCATTGACTGTGTTGAGATAGGTCTCCAGCCGCGGAATGTTACTGCTCTTAACAAGCATATCCAGCTTGGCATTGGCAATCAGCATGGAAGGCAGCATGCCTTTGTTTTTGGTCGCATATTGATCAAAGAACATTTTGACACCCAAAATTTTCTCTACCAGCGGTTTTACGGTTTTCACAAAGTCATCCTTGGCGTTCTTGTAAAATTCCAGGTATGTATTGTAATTCTGTACTTCAACTGCCGTATCAACATCCGTCTGAACCGCAGGAAGTGGGCAGAATGTACGAACGACCAGATCCTGTACATACGGTGAAGGTGCCTCGGAGAGTGAATCATAATCTTCGGCAAACACCTGAGTCAAATCTGTGCTTGTCGACTCATCCAGGAGCATCAACTCGTTGTTATCACTCTTTGGAGCTTCAATAATTTTCAATTCTCCGCTCTCACCAATCGTGAGTTGTCCTACCTGAATCGCTTCGGAAGAAGTTTCTTCTTGAGCACGGCCCAGCAACAAGCGGGTTTTGATATCTTCGATGGCCAGTGGCAGCATTGCCATAACATTGTTATAGTTCCGGCTGGCATCTTCAAACATGACATTAAGTTTATCCCCGATATCCAACTTCTTCGGGTCCCCGTCATCAAGCTTCTCATGCTGGCCATACATGTAATGAATTTCTTTCCGTACCTGCCGAATGTCATCCATAACCTTTTTCGGTGAAATCATATCCAGCAAATTTTCAAACTTGAAATCTACATTCGTAATCCCCTGACTACGTTTGGTATCGATCAGGGTAAAGAGCATTCTCAGGAAGTCATTGCTATGATCAATTTTGATCTCAGAGATTGCTTCATCCGGAATCCCTTCCGGTTTTTTAAGCGTATACATGACTTTCTGGTTTACCGCATTGAAAAAGGAATACACACTGGGAGAAAACTTGTCCAAAAACTCATCGAAGTTGCGTACAAGCAAGTGTTCGTTGATCTCCTTGATCTTGTCATCATTCAAACTGTCGATCCCTTTTACGTCACCGACAATCGTAATCAAATCCATTTTCTCAGGATTGATCTCTTCAAAAAGCATCGTTCGGTTCGTTTGATTAATAATATCCATTCAGGCAACATCCCCCTAATGATGGTTCATTTGGGCGAATGCTTCCCCCCCTCCATCAATTTTTGACACTCCGCACGCACTATCAGTCTTTGGTCATGATCTAAGAGAATCATCTTCTCAGGCCATCACAAGTCCAATAGAACGAGCTGTCAACATATGACTGGAACTTATGTACCAGATTATGCCGTTTACTTTGGAGATTTATGGAATTCATCTTAATCATCAGCGATATGTTTTGTCAATATTCCCCTATATAGGTCTAAAAGCTCATTTATGTGACTTCGATATACCTATAGAACTATTTTCCGAATTTCGCTTCACTTCCCTTCGAATCATGCCGATGATAAAGAATATCCTATAATTTGGATGATGTTCAATGATTTAAGACTAGTGGAGTTTTTCCCCTAATCATAAGGAAATCACCTTAACGTATGCGGTGTTGCAATATTCTTAACTTATCAAAACTACGCATAACGGGGTTTTATCGAGTAAAAACAAAAGTTTTTCAACAAAAATCAGTTTCACCTCTAAAAACAATTGTAGTGCCCAAAACAGAAAGGAGATTCAAAGCATCGTATGATATTAATAAAATTAAAAAAAACAATTTTCTCTCTCTTGTTCATCAGCTTTTTAATTCCAGCATGGGACATGGGAAGCATATACGCTGAATCATCCGTCAAGACCCAGACGTATGAAGGACTCGATGCCATGTTTGTCCTGGATGTTAGCTACTCCATGAATGAGACCGACAAAGATCGCATCGCCGAAGAAGTTATACATATGTTTATGGATATGACTAGTGGACCTAAGACCCGATTGGGGTTTGTAGCTTATAATGACAAGATCACTTCATCCGTACCACTGATGGATATTTCATCCTCTGGAGCTCGCAATAATCTTCGTAGCCGTGTGGATGGCTTAAAACGTTCAGGATATACAGATCTCGGACTTGGCTTACGCCGAGGTGCTAGCCTGCTTGAACAATCACAGACGGACAAACGTAAACCATTTATGATTTTGCTCTCTGACGGAGAAACGGATTTACGAGGATCGACGAGCAGAACACCTGCCGACTCATCCAAGGATGTGGACAAGGTTATTGAGATGGCACAACAAGCTGGTTATCCCATCTATACTGTGGGACTAAACCGCGACGGTACGGTTAACCCCGCAGAATTGGAGCGCATCGCCAAAGAAACGGGTGGTTCTTCCTTCATTACCGGAAGTGCGGACGATCTGCCTGAAATCTTCAATCGTATTTTTGCAGATCAGATTCAATCTGTTCTTGTGTCTGTAGCGGCTGTGACTGCAACTGGAGCAATGCAGGAAGTAACCGTGGATATTCCTAACTCCAGCATGGCGGATGCCAACATTATCATGCTCTCTGATCATGCTGTCTCGGAAGCTCAGCTCTATTATCAGTCGAGCAATGTCAGCTTCATTCGATCTGATAAATATGCTCTGATGAAGATCATTCGTCCGGTCAAAGGACAGTTTAAACTGAAGTTTAAAGGTCGTAGTGGTGATCTGGTGAAGATTAATCTACTGGGCAATTACAACGTAGCTGCTACTGCAAATATGGCAACGGAGCAGCCAGTCAAGGGGAAAAGCATCACATTTGAGGCATCACTCTACGATCAGGCTGTGGACCCTAAACCCATTCAGGACTTGGATGTGTACAAGGGACTGGAAGCGGAACTCATTGTAACTCCATCTGATGGAAAGACAGAACGTATCCCTTTGACCAATACAGGTAGCGGATTTACGGGAAAATACACTTTTCCCAAGTCGGATCTGTACACATGGGGACTACGGATCGACGGTCCAGACTTTTATCGCGAAATTACTCCGGTTGAAGTAGACATTACGAATCAAGCACCCGTATCCACCGGCGAATCCATGGTGTTATCCAAAGATGACAGCAATACAGATGTCGACCTGAACAACTACTTTAAGGATGCCAATAATGATCCTTTAACGTATGTCCTTGCTGAAGGTGGAAATGAACGCAAGCTCGGGGAGGCCGTCATTGAAGGTAACCTGTTGCGATGGTCTTCTCTTCACACTGGAAGTTCCACCATTAAGGTGACAGCAACGGATTCTGAGGGAGCAAGTATAACTACAGACATTACGTTGCAAATTCAGTCTTTCCGTGAAAAGGTACTGCTCTATACAGGATTGGGCCTGCTTCTTGCTGGTGGTATTTTCGCACTGTATTGGTTCGTATTGAAACCAAAACCCGTATTCCGCGGAAGACTGGAAGGATACTTTCTAGCTACAGCGAACGGCGAGGATATACCAGTGACCAATTGGCCTCTAACCTCATTGGAACGTCGAAAAGTAAGTCTCAGTGAACTTTTTGATCGCATGGACATTGGGGTCAAAGTACCTGAAGCGGGACGAATCTGGCTGGAAGCGGGTAAGAAAGAAACGTTATTGGTACGGCACGATACGAATTGTACGGTTGTCCGAGGCCGAACGCCAGTGAAGCGTAGATACACGGAAGCTATGGAGTACAATGAAAAGTTGTATATTACGTTTGAGGATGGTGTTACGGAGATCGAAATTCGTTACAAAGCCATCAAACCAAGTACCAATATCTATGTAGGGCAAAAGAGAGATCCCCAGTAAACTACGTGTTAACTAAGTGGAAATGAAGCACGCTGATGTATGTTCTCTCTGAAAATATAAAAGAAAACAAGCCAGTTCGTCCCCATCAAGGGGACGAACTGGCTTGTTAATGTTGTTCATGCATATAAATGCTATGCTCTCATTTAAGTGCATCCACTTTATGAACATAGGTTATGACTGCTTACGCCGTCTCAGTTTGCTTTTTCGACTCCACTTCATAGACCTGCGTATGTTCATTCTCGGCTAAAGACCATTCCACTGTACCTGGTTTGCGCACTTTCCATACCCAGGCTTGAACTCGTAGCGAACTTCTGACCCAAGCTAAGGAAGCACAGCGTTTCTCAGACCGAACCGTCAACCCCCAATGAATAACACGAGCAAGCCAAGGATTCACATACTCATTATGTGAGCGAACAGATGGCAATTCATCCTGGAACAACCGCTGTTTCACGTCCATAGGGGGTTGCCCGCATGTCCAATAATGGAGCAGAGCCGCCAGGCTATAGATGTCAGACATCGGTCCCTGACTGGATTTCTCCGAATAAAACTCCAGCGGAGAATAACCTGCCGATGTAAATATCACCTGTTTCTCTCCGGATTGCATCGGCCAACGGGTAGCTGAGCCAAAGTCCAGAAGTTTGGGTGTACCATCCTCCATAACCATAATGTTGGAAGGTTTCACATCCCGGTGAAGAATGCCTTGCTTATGTATGTAATCCAATGTATCCACCAGTGGAAGCAGCGTCTCCGTTATGAAGGCAGCATCAAGTGCATGATTGTGTTCATTCAAATACTCGGTTAATGTGATTCCCGTGCAGTATTCCATCACCAGATACCCCGTATCATTCGCTTCAAAATGATCCAAATACGAAACAATATGAGGATGATCCAGTTTCGATAACAATTCACCTTCGAGCAGAAATGCAGCCAGTAACTCCTGATATTGCCCACCGTATCCTCGCGAAGAGCAGAACACCCCACGCTTGTCTGCCTGACGTTCAGCCAGTCTCTGTGGGAAAAATTCCTTAATGGCTACCTTGGCACCTGTGTTACGATCTCGCCCTGCATATACAATAGCCAACTCACTGCTGGCTAATACCTGTCTTATTTGATATGTATCATTTATAATTACATTGCGTTGCAATGCCATTTTGCAATTGTCTTTTCTCATAACCAGACCTCTTTTCAACCTTGTCAATCGGAAGACTTTCCGCGTAAATGCATCATTTGGTTCAACCAGTAAGCAATTCATCGCCAACTATACATATAAACCAAATGATGCAATTTGAAACACCTTCACGCGAAATATTTAAATATAAATGATATCAAGCCTTCTACGATCCACTGCTAATCCCTATCCACACTATTCTATAGAAGAAAAGCATTCTCTTATATAGAGTATCGACAGATGGATGTAATTACTTTATTAAACTGGAGAAAAACATTTTTCATCCTTCATTTGCAGCTTTTATTAATAATTATTCTGTAAAAAACGCCCGATTTCCTCGTTCATCTGAACCAATACATCCTGTGAAGGGAAATGTCCTGTATCATACTTAATGGCTTTTACATTCGTAATAATCTTTTGAGCTCGCTCAATACACTTATCCGCAGGGAAAAAGACATCCTTCTCCCCTACCAACAATAAGGTTGGTGACGTATAATTCACCAGTTCTTCCCGCTCCGTAAGCTTGGGCAGATCCTGATCTATGCTGACGTATTTAAAAAGTTTGCCGATAATGTTTTTATCCATTTCTTTCATGCAGTTGCACGACATGTTGTCCGTAATTTTTTGCAAAGAAGATGGTGAAGACGTCATACGATACTTGACGAGTGGCAGCGTGATATCCTGAGCTGTTTTAATTTTGGAATTGACCGCAAGACCAGCAGGAGCAACCAATACAGCACACGAGATGCGTTCCGGAATATAGGTAGCCAATCTGAGAATAATGCCTCCTCCAAACGATGGACCGATAAATGCACTCTTTTCAATATCATAGTGGTCCAGCAGATCCGACACCCATAAAGCCAAGCTATCAAACCGTGTGGAGATACTCGCTTCCTCACTATAACCAGGATGACCAATCGTATCAGGAGCAATAATCCGGTATTCTTTAAATAAAGAAGAGAACCATGACAACGTCATCGGATTCACACAATTACCGCCTTGGAGAATAAATAACGGCTTGCCATCTAGAGGACCCGTCAGTAAAACATGCGTCTTTCCAAAACGCGTCTCTACATACTCACGCGTAAAATCCTCACCCAACTCGTTCAAATAAATCTCATACTCTTCAAGTATGCTGCTCTTGCCTTCTTCACTTCTATAAATGGAACTCATGTCTGCCTCCTGCAATATATACTCAAATAACCCATTCTAGTGAATGGACTTGCTAATCGATGGACCAAAAAGATAAAGAGGGCCTGCAGATGACAGGCTCCTCCATATGTTTAACTAATCATATTCAGATGATTATAGAGCGGAAACTGGAAATTGTAAATAACGATTCTAATAGACCAGAAATAAAGGGCTCATCTAAAAAAAATATACTTACTTCCGGCCGTAATCGGCCTTGATTTCGCCCCACTGTTTGGTCTGCCATTTTAACACTTTATTGCTATACGTATTTGTCTGGAGCCACTGCTCCGCACGATCGATCATCAGCCAGATTTCTTCCGTGGAGTTGTCTCTTGGTAACGTTGTGGCTACTTTTTTCTGCTTTAGCCATTTCATGGCATTGACCGAGTCGGTATACACCGTTTTGGTACTGCCTTCTTTTTTCAAATGTGCGAGGGCATGTACAATGGCCAGGAACTCACCCAGATTGTTCGTGCCTTTGGAGATCGGTCCAACAGAGAAAATAATCTCACCGGTGCGGGTGTCTACCCCTTTGTATTCTACAGGTCCGGGGTTACCGCGTGTCCCCACATCAACAGAGATACTGTCATAATCCACTTCTTCCGATGTTTCCATGCCTGCGCTTCTTCCGCTACCAGCCGACTTGGTCTTCGACGCTCCGCCGGCACTTGAACCCCAGTTCCCTTTCCATCCGGCACGATACGCTTCTTCTGCGGCCGCTTTAGACTCATAAGATTTATATTTAGCTCCGGTATACTGATCCGTCTGCGCTTTGCATTCTGCCCATGTGCTATATACGCCTGGCTTCTTACCTTCCCAGACAACATAGTATTTCTGTTTTGCCACTTTGACCCGCTCCTTTATTTAACTTCATCAATACCCTATTGTAAACGATTGGGAGGGGTGAATGAAAGTTAAGTTGTTCGTCCAAGCTAAGGAATACGACACTTGATTTGGTATAGAAAGGAATACAACCAATGGACTGGATATGGAAATCCATCTTGCTTGTACTGATTGGCATGATTCTGCTACGGATTGCTGGACGTAAATCCATCTCGCAAATGAGTGTAGCCACGACAGTCATTATTATCTCAATCGGAACAACGATCGTGCAGCCAATTGCGAATCATGAGTTAGGCAAAGCGATCGGGTCAGCGGCGGTATTTATCCTCATGCTTCTGATCGTTGAACAATTACAGTTGAAGTTTAATTGGTTTGAAACAATGATGAGCGGAAAATCCAAGGTTATCGTGGAAGATGGGAAGTTGAATCTACCGAATTTGAAACATATGCGCTTTTCCGTGGACCAATTGGAGATGCAGTTGCGGGAAAAAGGGATTACAAGTATTACCGATCTGGAAACGGCCACGATGGAACCAAACGGGCAGCTCGGTTATGTGCTCAAACGGCACGCGCGCCCAGTAACCATAGGCGATCTGGAAGCACTCCTGAAGCAAGGTACGTGGCCCACGGAATCCAAAAAACTGTTCCAGGAGGTCATCCAGGATGGACACTCTCGTCCGCTGGACTCCACACTTGAATAGCTACTGCCTGTCCATCGTCGCAATAGAAAAAGGAAGCCTGTATATCTTCGGGTGAAGATATACAGGCTTCCTTTTTCAGTTTCTGCGTGAATTAATCCCCTCCCTCGTACCACAGCTCCAGCGGCAGACCGACCAGAGACTTGCCAATCCACTCTCTGGCGATGTTGTTGGAGGGCCCCATGGCAATGCCTGCACGCGCGTCACGGAAGAGACGTTCAAACACGCCTTTTTTATAACCATAACCTCCGGTAACATCCAGTGCTGCTTTGGTCGCTTTATTCGCGACTTCGGCAGCATGAATTTTGAATTCAACCAGCGGCAGGAACAGCTCAACTTGCGGTTTCCCCTGTGCCTGAAGTTCGTCCAGCTGCCGCGCAAGTGATAACTGCCAAGGCTTCAAGCTGGAGATTAGCACCTTCACTTCAGCCAACTGCTGGCGTATGATCTGGTAATCGGCTAAGCGCTTGTTAAAATCCCGATGAACCATGCCCTTCACATATTCGGATGCAGCCTCAAGCGCCGCCTCGGCAACTCCAAGCCAGGTTGAGCCCAGGCCGATCAAATATACGGGGGATACACCACTCTCCAGGATTTCGCGACCCTGCCCCTCGGTTCCAAGCTTATCCTGAGCTGCAATTCGAACGCCTTCATATTTAATGGGTCCGCTATGGTTACCACGAACACCGAGCGCATCCCACACGCCGGACGTAATGCCTTCCAATTGTCCATCGACAAGGAAGAAGCTCACATCTGTCGGGGTTTGTGCTCCTGGCGTGCGAGTCTGAGTCACATAAAAATCAGCCTGTCCCGAGCTTGTCGTGAACGACTTTTCGGCATTCAGAATATAATCCTCGCCGTCTCGGGAAGCCTCGCTGAAATTAAACCACCAGTGACCTCCCGAAGCACGCTCACTTGTGGAATACGTACCAATAGCGCCATTACGTACCGGCTTCAGCCAGCGCTCCTTCTGATCCTCATCTCCGTAGAGAGCTATCGTCTGAACGGCTCCAACATGCATGACATACACCAGTGAAGTCGAAGGGCATCCCTTGGCAATTTCTTCTGCCGCAATCGCAAAGGCAACATGATCCAGTCCCCGTCCACCGAAGCGCTCGGGAATCAGCACCCCATTCCATCCAGCCTCAGCAAGGGCGGACAGATTCTCACGCGGGAAACGGCCCTCACGGTCGATCAGCTCAGCACGTGGTTTAATGACTTCGTCGACAATCCCCCGAATTTCAACTCTCAATTGCTCATAGTCTGGCTGGGTGTGAATGGTGTTTGCTTGAATACTCATTGCATCAACTCTCCTCTGATTAGAATAGGGATACATCCCTCAATAACAGTGATACAGATATGCCAATCCATTCCTTCTATTGAAGATCGATCGTTTGATCAGGAAGTTGCTACCCGGTTTAGTGCAGCCTCCTTCTCTCTAACCAGCGGGATTACCTTCTCACCGAAAGCCCGAATATCCTCATCGTAATGAAGAAAGCCAGTAAGAATGAGATTTACTCCAACCTTTTTCAACGCAATGATGCGGTCTGCCACCTGCTCCGGGGTACCAATCAAACCGGTTTTGAACCCGTCATTATATTGCACCAGGTCGTCGAAATTGGAATTCGCCCACATTCCCTCCTGTTCAGGTGAAGCTTTGCCTGCAAATTGAACCTGACTGCGGAAGCCCTCCACGGCCTCGGGGTCAGCATGCAGAATAATCTGGCGCAGTACTTCCAATGCTTCTTCTTCCGTATCCCTCACGATGACAAAAGCATTTACTCCGAATTGCAGCTTGCGGTTGTAGGACGCAGCCCGCCCAGTCACATCCTCAATCTGGGTACGGAAGCCTTCGATGTTATTCCCGTTCATGAAATACCAATCCGAGACTCGTGCAGCCATGTCGCGTGCAGCCGCCGAATTCCCTCCCTGGAACACAGGTGGAAGTGCAACCGGTTTGGGTTTGTGTGGCGCTTCATGAATACGGTAAAAGTCTCCCTGGTGATTGGCTTCTTCTTGCGTCCACAGCTCCTTTATGACACGGATGAACTCTTCCGAGCGACGATAACGCTCGTTATGGTCCAGCCACGGTTCTCCAAATCCATGAAACTCTCCCTTGAACCAGCCGCTGACAATATTTACGGCAGCTCGTCCCTTGCTGATATGATCAATCGTCGTGATCGCTTTCGCTACTGGACCGGGATGCCATAATCCAGGCAATATGGCTGCTATCAGTTTCAAGCGATCTGTAACCACAGCCAGTGCGGAGGCAAGAGCAATGGCTTCCAGTTGATTATCAGCGCCGTAGCTGGCCATAAATCTGGTTTGCAATAACGCATAATCAAAGCCCACATCTTCTGCGATCTTGGCATACCTCGCGTTATCCTCAAATGACCAGCCTGTTTTTTGCGGGATGCTGGAGATAACCAGACCCCCACTTACATTAGGAACCCAATACGCGAATTGCATGGACATGTTGAATCACCTCTTCAATGGAATGATATATAGGCAAGGGCCAAGGCCCTCTCTACCGGAGCGAAATGCAACAAAAAAGACACCTACAATCTATAAGTTTGAGGGTGCCTTTAGTTCGTCTAATCGGCCAGAATGTATGATGTTTTTAATGGAGAGATCGTAAAAAGCAGACCCTATCATTTGGAAGCCGCAGGCGCTTTTACCACATGATCAGGAATGTTATTATTGGCGATGATCTCGCCAAAAGGGCTAATAAACGAGCGCTCGCCGTTATCGCCATATTGTGCATAATTGAGCTTCGGAAACAACAGCTCAGCTGTACGGTAGGCTTCTTCCAGATGCGGGTACCCTGACATAATGAAGGTCTCAATCCCTAGTGCCTCGTACTCCCTAATTCTCGCTGCAACCTGGTCAGGATCACCTACAAGTGCTGTACCGGCACCCCCTCTGACCAGTCCAATGCCTGCCCACAGATTTGGGCTGATCTCCAGATTGGAACGATCCCCATTATGCAGTCTGGCCATTCGCTGTTGACCGACGGAATCCATGCGAGCATAGATCTTCTGGGCAGAAGCAATCGTCTCTTCATCCAGATGAGCGATCAGGTCATTCGCGGCCTGCCAGGCCTCCTCTGCGGTTGGACGAACGATTACATGAAGTCGGATGCCGAAGCGCAGACTTCTTCCCTTTCTGGCAGCAAGCTCTCGCATTCGGTTGATCTTGGCCTCTACCTGGTCAGGTGGCTCACCCCACGTCAGGTATACGTCTACATGCTCGGCAGCCACCTCCATGGCAGCTTCAGAGGAGCCTCCAAAATAAAGTGGAGGATAAGGCTTCTGAATGGTCGGATACAGAACCGATCCACCGTTGACCTTTAAATATTTGCCCTCAAAATCGACTTCTTCGCCCGCCAGCTCCTTGCGCCATATGGTTAGAAATTCATCCGTCAATGCATAACGTTCATCATGATCCAGGAACACCCCGTCTCCCTCAAGCTCGATCGGATCCCCTCCGGCTACAACATTGATCAAAAGTCTTCCTTTGGAGAAGCGATCCAGTGTACTCGCCATTCGTGCCGCCGTGGTCGGAAGCATCAGACCCGGACGTGCAGCGACCAGAAACTTCAGCTTGTCCGTTACCGACACCAGAGAGGAAGCAACGACCCAGGCATCTTCACATGATTTTCCCGTAGGTAGCAGCGCACCGGCAAACCCAAGCTCATCTGCAGCTTGCGCAACCTGCTTGCAATAATGATAGGTCACTGCCCTGGCACCTTCTCGGGTGCCCAGAAATCTTCCATCCCCATGTGTCGGGATAAACCAAAACAATTCCATTTTTCTCTCTCCTCCTGCTCAAATGGTGGCTACTCTGCCCTTGCTGTTCTCTTGAATCAGCTTCCAGACAGGACCTGTTAACGACAATTTGTCATGTCGAATGTAATGGGACGCGAGCCCCCGGATCGGATCACCTGCATAAAATTTTTCATATAACAGATGTCTTGCGCCAAGCGGACTGCCGATGAGATCCCAAGCCAGCTTGAACAGCTCCACTTTTTTCTCTGCACTTACCGCAGCGCCTTCAAAATACAAATGCATAAATTCAGAAATCGGACCGTAGAAGTCCTCAATTCCGGAAGGGGTCTGAACAAAGCCACCTGCGCCGACTTGTTGAAGTATCTCAACAGCCCGTGGATAATATTTGGTTCCCAAACTTCGCGCCGTCTCTACATACGTCAGATCAGGAACGAGTACACCTGCCGCATCAGGCACGGCTTTGGCCTCCGCTGCAATAATCAGCGCCTTGATTACATCAATTTGTGTCAGCAGCTCCCCCAGCTTCTCCTGTATATGCAGAAATCCGGTTACGCCAATCGACTCAGCCACCGCAAAGGCCACACCCGTGACAAATTCCAGCTTGGCGACAAAGCGTACGACATTTTGGTGGAAGGCCAATCCATTGGCTGTACGGTTCCCGCGAAGCTTCAGGACCTTGTCAGAATCGCCGTAGAGAAGCACCCTTTCCCAAGGAATCAGGACATCATCGAAAAAAAGGACCGCATCCATCTCATCGTATCGTGCACTGAGCGGATGATTGCGTTCTCTGGCATCAGCAAATGACTCCCTGCACACAATATGCAGTCCTGGTGAATTGGCGGGTACAATCAAGACATGCGCATGTTTCTGATGTCGGGTCTGAAATTGCAGGAACGAAAAGATCAGAAAGTCATGCGTATACGGTGCACCAGTCGCAATCATTTTGGCTCCTCTAACCACAATCCCTTCCGAAGTTTCCTTCACCACATGCAGGAATCGCTCTGCAATCCGCTGGTCATCCAGTCCGCTGGAACGATCAATCTGGGGATCAATAATGGCTGTTGTCAGAAAGAGGTCGCGGTCTCTGGCCTCATGGTAATAGGTGCTGATTTTATCCGCAAATTGCGGGTCCAGGTCGGATAATTCGTGCCGGGCAGCATACCATCCGGTTACCATGGAACGGGCATAGTCGGATAACCGGCTCATCATGCCATTGGTGCTGGAAGACCAGACTGCAAAGGACTGACTGCGTTTGTTCAATTCGGCTGCTGTGTGCGGTATGAGAAATGAGCTGTGTGCATATCGCTCCTGTCCCTCGAGAGCATAGCCCACTTGCTCCCGTTGAAGAGGATCATCCAGCATATTAAACAACTGCCTGATGGTGGATAGTGTGCCTTTAAAAGCCGCATGTTCGGAAATATTCTTCACCTGCTGCCCTTCCAGCCAGACACGTCGTCCATCCTCCAGACTGGATATGAAAGTATCTCCCCTCAAAATGTCACCCCTTACTTAAATTTTATTTTTCCGATTGATTTGCTATGTTTTATTGTTTATCATAGCTAATATCCATTGGATCGCAACAATCAATGAGTCCAAATTTGACGGTTAACAAACACAAATGCTTGATCTGTCGGGCAACGCCAAAATAAACTACAATCCGGCTTGATTTGAAGGTACCTGCATCTTAAGCGCATTCCCATGGATGCATGAAATGCGGATCTAAACGATGTTGCTTAACCAACAAAAAATACTAATCTGTTGTTTTGAGGTGATATGGAATGAATGAAACTCGAGGTGTCGACCGAAGAATTTACAGAACCCGTGTCATGATCTCTGAAGCTTTTTTGAAAATGATGAAGAAGCAGGATTACGTGGAAATCAGTATCGTGGACATTGCTGAACAAGCGAACATCAACCGTTCAACCTTCTACGCCCACTTTATAGACAAAGAGGATTTACTGGACAAGATGATCAACGAGAAATTGGAGTTGCTGGAACATGTACTCAGTGAACGTTCTGCTGCCATGGATGTGGCCCTTTCTTTTACCGAGCCTGACCCGATCTTTGCGGTCCTGTTTGAGCACATCTTTGAACATGATGAGTTCTACCGGGTCATGCTACTGATCAATCCTGTCGGCAATTTCAGTACCCGGCTGAACGAGGTGATTAAAGCTTATTTTTTTCAACGGATTACCCAACTCGGGATGGATCAGAAGGTTCAGGTACCGCTGGACATTTTACTCGATCATCTCAGCTTCTCCACCAGCGGAATTATTCATAAATGGCTTGAAAACAACAAAGTATACTCTCCCCATCATATGGCTTTGCAGCTTACCCGTCTTGCCCGACTAGGTGTCTACACGGCCATGGGCGCGCAGGCCCAGGATACACGCTCCCCCCCTTCCTGACCTGCCTGTTCTGGAGCCAGAGGCTAACTTGACTAACCTCCTCTGAGAAGAAAGCTAAACACAAAAAAAACTGCCTTCCAAGCTGAAAATCAGCTAGAAAGACAGTTCACTGGAACACTAGACATATCAACGTGTACTCAGATAAGCAATTCCCAAGCCACCCGTAACCGGATTTTCATAGATTTCACAGTCTACATCAAATACCTCACCAATCATTTCACGGGTCAGGATATCAGCCGGTTTGCCGTGGACCACAATCTGGCCCTTTTTCACCACATAGAGATAATCGCAATATTCTGCGGCGAGTTCGAGATCATGCAGCGCTGCCAATATGCCGATGCCGAGTCCACGGACAATATTTAGAATCTGAAGTTGGTATTTGATGTCCAAATGGTTCGTCGGCTCGTCCAGGATCAGGAATTGGGGTTGCTGTGCCAAGACACGCGCCAATACCACACGCTGTTTCTCCCCACCAGACAGAGACACGTAATTGCGGTCTGCATGTCCAGTCAGATGTACTTTTTCCAAAGCCTGCTCCACGATTTCGTGATCCCGTTCATTATCCGTCTCCAGCAGTTTTTTGTGCGGGGTACGGCCCATCATGACCATCTCACGTACCGTAAAATCAAAACTCAATTCATTAAACTGGCCGACAACGCCCATATGTCTGGAAACAAGCTTTGGACTGGATTTGAGAATATCGGTATTGTCCAGAAAAACCTTGCCTTGCTGCGGTTTGATCACTTTATAGATGCTCTTGAGCAGCGTTGACTTACCACAACCATTCGGTCCGATCAGTCCGACAAACTGTTTGCCGTTCACCTGTAATGAAATATCCTTGATGATGTCCGTGTTCAGCACAGAGATGGATACATTTTCTACGTTCAGCTTCATGTTTAATTTCCTCCAAAACCGTAGCCTTTTTTGACCAGCATATACATAAACATCGGCGCACCAATCATGGCTGTAATAATACCGATCGGTAACTCCACGCTGGATATGAGGGATCGTGCAATAACATCCGTCCAGATAAGGAAAATGGCACCAAACAGCACGGATACAGGCATCACTTTACGATGGTCGGAACCCACCAGACCTCTGACGATATGCGGAATAATGAGTCCGACAAAACCAATCATGCCACAGCTCGCCACCATGACTCCTGTCACCAAAGCGGTTAACAGCATGTACACCCTGCGGTACACACTCAGATTAATGCCCAGTGTAACGGCGGCTTCATCCCCCAATAACATCGTATTAAGAACTCTGGACTGTAAAAGGAAGAATAGAATCGCAACCAGTACGACGATACCCACGAGTGGAAGCTTGTTCCATCCAGAAGCCGCCAGGCTGCCCATGGTCCAGAATGTCACCGTTTTGATGCCTTCAGCATTGTTGGCAAAATAAATAATGAAGTTCGAAAAAGCGCTGCATAGCGCGTTAATCACCATTCCGGCAAGCACCAGCTTGACCGACGTCATTTTCCCCCGAATCCCTGCCAAAGTCAGAACCAGTAAGGACGCACCCATCGCACCGGCAAAGGCCCAGAAAGCCACCCCCGTCTGACCAAGCCACCCAATCGCACCAAATCCAATGAGAATTGCAAAGGTTGCTCCAAGTGAAGCGCCTGAGGATATACCCAGTATGTAAGGATCAGCCAGTGGATTCTGCACAGCAGCCTGCATAACAGCACCGCACAAGGCCAAGCCTGCACCGATAAACATCGCCATCAGCACACGCGGAAAGCGAATCTGCCAGATAATATCGGTAAAGGAACCTGCTTCAATGGGTGTTGTTCCCCACTGAAATCCCGTTAATTTGTATAGTAGGATACGATACGACTCCGCCAGTGGAATTTGTACCTGTCCAATGGAAACTGCAATACCTACGGATATAAGCGTAATTATGATTAAAGCTGCAATCAGTAAAGTAAACCCGGATTTACTATGAATCAGAGACTCTCTTTTCCCCATACGCTGTGTCTGAACCTGAACCGTCTGTGCCATCTCTTCCCCCATCAATTCGCGTAAAATGTAGAACAAATTAAATTTAGCTATTTACAATGTGTTTTCTCGGATTATAATTGAGAATGATTATCTTTGTCAATTTAAAACACATAGAAAAGGGGTTCATCATTTAATGAAATTCACATCCAGAACCATTGGCTTCGCTGCTCTAAGTCTCCTGTTACTGCTGCTTGCAGCCTGTTCGAATGTTTCAACTTCTTCCCCTGCCGAAGAAACAACTTCAACAACTAATACGACAGAAACTTCAGCTCCTGCTGAGAGTACAAATAAAACGACGTACCCGCTCACCATTGAGAATTTTACAATCTCCGGTGAGGGCGGCGAGTGGAAACCAAAAGTGCAAGTATTTGATAAAGCCCCTGAACGTGTTGTTGCGAATACCCAATCTGCGGCTGAGATGCTCATCAAATTGGGTCTGACCGATAAAATGGTCGGCGTTGCTGCTCTATACGGTTCCGTTACACCGGATGTGGCTGATGATTTTGCCAAAATTCCGGTATTGTCCAAGGATTATGTAGGTAAAGAGCTGGTTGTAGGTGCAAGCCCGGATCTGGTACTCGGACGGGGTGACCTGTTCGCTGATGCAGACTGGGGCGTGGGTACCGTCGATGGTTTGAATGAAATGAATATCCGCACGTTCCTGCAAACGACGAATCACAAAGGCACACTCGATAGTCTGTATAGCGATATTGCACAACTTGGGCAGATCTTCGACGTTCAAGAAAATGCCGCAACATTCACAGAAAGTCTGAAGACTCGTGTTGATGCCATTAAGGCAAGTGTAGCCGATCAGCCTGAGCATACTTTTGCCTACATCGTACCCGCTACAGAAGACACCATTACGGTAAGCAGCATGCAGAATGATACGTATCAGCTGGATGCACTTGGCCTGTTGAAGCTGAAAAATACGTTTGATGGTGTGCAAGGTGAGGTAAGTGTTGAACAATTGATCACAGCGAACCCGGAGTATCTGCTCTTGTCCGCGTACGCCGGTTCACCGGATATCGACAAGCTGATTCAAAATCTGTATGCCAATCCTGCCCTGCAAAGTATGAACGCAATCAAGAACAAACAGATCTATGTCACAGATTTCAGCCAGTTCTGGGGTTATGGATATCAAATTCTGGATGGTATTGAGAAAATGGGACAGGAAATGAAAGCTAATCCGATTAAGTAATCCCAGGCGTTGGTTGGTAATATAATATTGCAGTGAAGTATTACAATGAAATAAAAACAAAGGAGCAGGAGAAGAAGTTCTCACTGCTCTTTTTTATGCCGTGAATGCAAGAAATCACGGATCAAAGCTTGACATTAGTTTGATAACAAACTATATTACACATATGAAAACAAGAGACGCTATTTCACTCATATCCAAAATTAAAGAGAAGGTCAACCGCTTCATCCTTACTGAGATGGCTGAGCAGGGAATCCAGGATCTTGCCACATCCCATGGGGATATCATCTATGCCCTGTACAACAATCACAGGATGACTATGGCTGAAATCGCCAAAAAAATTGGCAAGGATAAATCCACGGTGACTGCACTTGTGGACAAATTGGTGCGGACAGGATACGTCCTCAAGGAGCGTGATGCAACAGATTCACGAGTTGTTCATGTGGCTTTGACTGCAAAAGGCGAAGAATTAAAGCCTGTCTTTGAAGAGATATCTCAGCGCATGTTGGACGCGTTCTATGCGGACGTTACGGAAGCGGAGAAAAAAGAACTGCTGCGAATTTTAATGAAAATTCATGGCAACTTCTAATTTTTTTTGGAGAAATAGTTTGATATCAAACTAATAGTTTAGAGGAGGTTTTTGGTATGACGGACTACACTCAATTATTACCGGAACATGAAGTAAAGAAGATCGGAGAACATGATTTACACTTGGAAATATTCCAAGGAACCCCGCCTCATGACGAAGAAACAACGACCAAGAAGCCCCCACTGCTGTTCGTTCACGGTGCATACACAGGCAGCTGGATGTGGAGCAAATATATCCCCCACTTTGTCCAGCACGGTTGGACCTGTTATGTCATGAACCTGAGAAGTCACTACAAGAGTCGGGTCATGGACATGACAAAGATTACGTTTGACGATTATTTGGAGGATATTCGTGAAGTGTTAGCCGAGTTCAACGAACCTCCCGTTCTCATTGGCTTTAGCATGGGTGGGATTCTCAGTCAAAAGATTGCAGAAACCGTTACTCTGGCAGGCCTGGTTGTGATTGACGCCAGTCTGAGCAAGGAAGTCCATGAGCTAATCCCCTACCCGGAAAGCAATCGTATCACACCGGGGATCATCATGCCTGCACCTGTCCGTGATGAACTGACCAGTATAGATGAGACGGCAGAAGACATTGCTTTTCAGCGTAAATATCTGCAAACGGAGTCTGCGAAGGCATTTGCTACCTTTTCAGTTCTGTGTGGAGCCGATGGAGTATCCATTAATGGTGATCTGATCTGTTGCCCCAGCTTGGTGATCAAGGCTGTTTCCTGTGAAGACGAAGATCAGAGAGGCAAATTAACTGCCAAGCAGCTACATGCTGAATACGCCGGACTCTGGGATACAACACATACGGGTTTACTGGTAGGCCAACGGTACATGGAACCTGTCCAACTCATCCTTGGATGGTTGAACAGACAGCATCTTTTGAATTAACGGAGAAACTCACAAAATAAAATAAATACCATGTTAAAACCTCCTTCTTACCTTTAATCCTGTATGCAAAAGTTTGATTTTTTTAGATAAGCTTATATGCATAGTTCTGGATAGGATTAAACGATAAGAAAAGAGGTTTTTATTCATGGCCATTAACACATCCCTCCCCAAGCAAAGGGAGCTGCCTTCCATATCTTCAGAACGCCTTCCGTGGGCTGGGCTACTTGCTTTAGCCATGGCTGGATTCATATGCATCCTCACTGAAAGCCTGCCCGCGGGACTGCTGCCGCAAATTGCAAAAGACTTGGGGGTCACTGAAGCCCTCACTGGACAGTTGGTGACTCTTTATGCCATTGGATCACTTATTGCTGCGATTCCCTTGACTGCTGCTACACGTGGATGGAGACGCAGACCTTTACTGCTGGCATGCATTAGCGGCTTTCTTGTCTTTAACACCGTTACCGCCATATCCTCAGATTATATCCTGACACTTGCTGCTCGTTTCATGGCCGGGGTCTCTGCAGGTGTGTTATGGGGGATGACAGCAGGTTATGCTCGTCGGATGGTCCCGGATTCGTTAAAAGGCAAGGCCATGGCTGTGGCTATGGTTGGCACTCCGGTGGCGTTAGCCCTGGGTGTCCCAATCGGTAGTTTTCTTAGTTCTTATATCGGCTGGCGCTTCATCTTCGGGATTGTATCTCTTCTGACCGCAGCTTTAATCGTATGGGTTCTCTGGAAAATGCCGGATTTTGCAGGAGAGCCAGCCGGAGAACGTCTTCCCCTGCATAAAGTGTTTTTAATTCCCGGCGTTAGGCCCATTCTGTTTGTTGTTCTGGCCTGGATGCTTGCCCATAATATCCTTTACACCTATATTTCTCCTTACCTTGCCCAGACGGTATTTGCTAACAGAGTAGACTTGATTTTGCTCATTTTTGGTATCACTTCCATTGTGGGAATTTGGTTAACCGGAATGCTCATTGACCGATTTTTGAGGAGATTAGTAATCATCAGCCTGGCAGCATTCGCCCTGGCGTCTGTCGTGATGGGAATCGGTATTCATCAACCTGTGATTATTATCCTTGGCATTATGATCTGGGGACTTACGTTTGGTGGGGCTGCCACTCTACTGCAAACTGCCATTGCTCAAGCCGGAGACAAAAGTGCAGATGTCGCCCAATCGATGCTGGTTACAGCATGGAATCTGGCGATTGGTGGAGGAGGCATCATCGGGGGCATCCTTCTTGAAGTATTTGGAGCAGGATACCTTGCCGGATCGCTGTTTATCTTGCTCATCCCTGCATTGCTCGTAGCTATGCGGGCTTATGAATATGGATTTCCCAAAGTAAAATAACAGGAAGGCATTTTGCATGAGTTACACGTAGGACAAAAGAGGAGTTCACTTGATGTGAACTCCTCTTTTGCATTTCATTTTATAGTTTTATAGACTGCGGTCTTATTCTGCCTGTGCCAGTAGATTCGGTCCTTCCATGAGATTTTTATGTGCAATCGGAGAAGACATCGTAATTAAGGTCATGTAAGTGCCGTACGGATCACACTTGTTCTCAAACTCCTCGAGTCCCTGAATGGTGTCTGTGAGGATTTTCAGCAAGTAATTGTACTCCCCGCTTATCCGATAACATTCCACAACTTCAGGTGACGCACGACAGAAATCCAGGAAAGGATAACAATCCCGCGTACGAAAAAGAACATAGGCCGTGCTCTGCTTGCCCAATTTGGATGGGGAGATCACCGTACGATATTCCTCGATAACGCCCTTTTCTTCCATTCGTTTGACTCGTTCAGTAACAGCTGGTTGAGATAGTCCTACTAATTTGCCTAATTCGGTCATGGATAATCTCGCCTGATTCTCCAAATGAAACAGAATATGCTGATCTATTTCGTCCATATAATACACCCCTTTGAATACATAAGATATATTCAAGAATAACCTTAAGTATATTCGATAATTCACTATAATACCTTTAGTAAGCCATGTAATACAAGATTAATCATTAATATAATAAACACAGTCACAATAATTAATCAATCACATCAGTTGATGAGAGGAAGATAAGAATGGGAAAAGAACACATTACAACATTGCATACTTATGTGGATCAGGCAATAGACCGCGCTATAAGCGAAAAAAGAATCGTAGGAACGGTTGTACAAGTTGCATTAGGAGGAGACCTGATATACAGCCGGGCTGCTGGTTTTGCAGACATGGAGCAAAAACGTACCATGGCAGAAAACGCTCTGTTTCGACTTGCTTCCGTAACCAAACCCATTGTGTCAGCAGCAGCTCTGGCATTGGTCTCACAAGGAAAGCTGAGTCTGCATGATCCGGTGACTCGCTGGCTACCTGCATTCAAGCCCAAGCTTACCCATGGTCAGGACGCTCAAATAACAATTCGTCAATTGATGACACACACCGCTGGTTTAACCTATCGGTTCTTCCAAGAAGACCAAGGCACTTATGAACGCGCAGGAGTTTCGGATGGAATGGATTTATCTGGAATTAGTCTGGAGGAGAATCTCCAAAGGCTTGCTTCTGTTCCTCTTTTGTATGTGCCAGGAAACATGTGGAGATATTCCATCGCGACAGATGTACTCGGAGCGGTTATCGAAAAGGTAACCGGAATGTCACTAAGAGAAGCTGTTCAATTGCTGGTTACTCATCCACTTCGCATGACGGACACTGATTTTGTTGCAGTGGATTCGAATCGGTTGACCGCTGCATACGCTGATGGTTCTGAAGAACCGCGTCTTCTCCATAATGAGTTGGAGCAGGTTCCTTTTATTGAAGGTACTGCCGGTTTCCGGCTTGCCCCTAACCGTGCAAATCAACCTTCGGCTTATCCATCAGGCGGAGCGGGTATGGTTGGGAGTACCGGAGATTTTCTCACTTTACTTGAGACATTGCGGCAAGGGGGTCAGCCTATTCTTACGGAAGCTGTTGCCACCGAGATGGCCACGAATCAAATCGGTGAACTCGTCATGCCGTATTGGCCAGGAAGAGGGTTTGGCCTTGGTTTTACAGTACTTAAAGATCCTGTTGCAGCTGGCACCCCGGAATCCCCGGGCACGTGGCGGATGGGTGGAACTTACGGGCATTCCTGGTTTGTTGATCCAAAAGAAGAACTTAGTGTTGCAGCATTCACCAACACGGCACTTGAAGGGATGTCGGGCCCATACACTACCGATATCTGTGATGCCATCTACGCAGGCATTCGTGAAGGCAAAGGGGCTACAAGAATTTAAATACGAATAACCGCCCAATATCATTGGGCGGCTATTTATTTGG
Organism: Paenibacillus sp. FSL k6-2145; assembly: GCF_037976585.1. NCBI lineage: Bacteria > Bacillati > Bacillota > Bacilli > Caryophanales > Paenibacillaceae > Paenibacillus > Paenibacillus sp. FSL k6-2145. The sequence continues at coordinate 165,446 of NZ_CP150267.1, forward strand.
CAACGATGGTAAGACTTACTGTCTGTTACTGCTCAAGTTTCTTTTTTTGAGAAGGTAGATCCCAGCAACCAGAATAAACCACACCGGCGTGACAAACAGTGCAACACGCGTATCCTCGGCCAATGCCAACACCACCAGCACAAACGCCAGGAATGCCAGAATCAAGTAGTTCGAAAACGGATATAGTGGAAGTTTGAAGCGGCTGCGACTCGCCAGTTCCGGCTGAGTACGACGATATCTGAGATGACAGATCACCATGATACCCCAGACAAAGATGAAACACACGGTAGACACGCTCGTGATCAGCGTAAATACGCCTTCTGGCATGATATAATTCAGAACAATTGCGATCAAAATAACAATCGTAGAGAAAAACAGCGCGTTGGAAGGAACCTTCCTGTTATTCAGTCGTGCAAATGACTCGGGTGCGTTGCGATCCTTTGCCATGGAGAACACCATACGGCTTGTACTAAAAATGGCACTGTTACACGCTGACGCTGCGGAAGTCAATACCACGAAGTTCACAATGCCGGCGGCAGCTGCAATACCCACAGCGGCAAACACTTGTACAAACGGACTTTCAGTAGGCACAATGGCGTTCCACGGGTAGATACTCATAATAATCAGCAGTGCGCCAACATAGAACAGCAGTACCCGGATCGGAATCTGGTTAATTGCTCTCGGAATAACCTTCTCTGGGTTCTCCGTTTCCCCTGCTGTGAGTCCTACCAGTTCCATGCCTACAAAGGCAAACACCACCATCTGGAACGATATGATAAAGCCATGCAGTCCATTCGGAAACCATCCCCCATGACTCCACAGATTGGTGAAGCTCGCTGGACCCTGATCCGTTGTAAAACCTTTGAAAATCATATATAAACCAACAACAATGAGTGCCAGAATAGCCACGACTTTAATCAGGGCAAACCAGAATTCCATCTCCCCAAACAACTTGACCGTTGCCAAGTTCATGATCAGCAAAATGACTAACGCAATTAACCCTGGCATCCACTGAGGTACATTCGGAAACCAAAACTGCGTATATAAACCAACTGCCGTAATATCAGCCATGGCGATGGATATCCAGCAGAACCAATAGGTCCAGCCTGTAATAAATGCCGCCATATTTCCCAGGTAATCACGCACAAAATCGACAAAGGAATGATACTGCAAGTTACTTAACAGCAGCTCCCCCAATGCACGCATGATCAGGAACAACACTACACCCGTAATGATGTAGGCCAGCAAGATGGATGGCCCTGTCAGCTGGATCGTTTTGCCTGCTCCGAGAAACAAACCTGTACCGATCGCCCCTCCAATCGCCATCAACTGCACGTGCCTGTTCTTTAATCCCCTTGTTAACGTTTCTTGCTGCATGATCAACCACCACTCTCTTTCTGCAAATGCTCTCTACGATGCAAAATATTATTACTCATCATATAATAATCTGCTCAGAATACATATCCCTCATTTTATATATTTTTTTGCACAGCAAATAGGCCACCTTGTAAAAGGTGACCTCTGTTTATGTACACGTTTATCATACATACCTAATAAAATATATTAAAATATAAACCAAGCTTAGAACGGCAACGACTAAAAAAGCAATGGCTAATGAACGTTCGGTTTTCCAAACTCGAATAGCATTAGCAACACTAATCATCAATAGCGCAATCAAGTTAATATTACCCGAGTTTGATTGGAACATGTTAAAAACGATCATCATAAATCCTACGATCCAGATTAACAAAAACCACAGTGGAGTTTTCTGAAAAAGCTGCTTCATTATGATTTACTCCTTATATTAAATTGTCTGTTTATAAGATATTCTTCAACAGGGAGATAAATTCCTTTATTTAGGTTATAATCCCAAATAATCAATACTATATAGACCAATTTTAAGTATCTTCACAGTAAAAAGGGCTCCCGATAAAGGCGCCCTCTGGTTGTTCAGCAACTATTTTTGCTTATAAAACTCATGATACAGCTTCATTAACGCCCGCTTCTCAATCCGTGATACGTATGAGCGTGAGATGCCCAGTTCCTTGGCAATTTCGCGTTGAGTTCGTTCTTCCCCGCCTGCTTCCAGGCCAAATCGACCGATTACAACTTCCTTCTCCCGGTCATCCAGGATGTCTAGATTGCGATAAATTTTGCTTTTTTCAATCTTAAGCTGTACCCGATCTACAACATCATCAGCTTCTGTCCCAAGGATATCGATCAATGTAATTTCATTGCCTTCTTTGTCCGTACCGATGGGGTCATGCAAGGATACGTCTTTGCGTGTTTTCTTCAGGGAACGCAGATGCATAAGTATCTCGTTTTCAATACATCTAGCGGCAAATGTGGCAAGCTTTGTACCTTTGCCTTGTTGAAAACTTTCTATGGCTTTAATCAAACCAATGGTTCCGATGGAAATCAAGTCCTCTTGATCTTCACCCGTATTGTCGAACTTTTTGACGATATGCGCGACGAGGCGCAGATTGTGTTCAATGAGCAGATTGCGAGAGTGAGCATTGCCTTCAGCCATAAGGCGCAAATGTTTGGCTTCATCATCCTCAGCCAGTGGCTGGGGGAACGCATTATTTTTGACATACGAGACGAGTAACGTTAACTCTTTAATGAATAGAGCAATTGCGGTAAACAATCCGGGCACAGATGACACCTCCTGCAGTTTTACAACGATCTGGCCTGAGCACATGTGGGAACAGGGTCGATCTATTGTATGTAGGCAGAGGCCCAGAAGTGCACGTACACTTGAAAAAGGGGATGATCTCGCGAAAATTTCACAGACTCACAGAAACAATGGAGCCCACCCGCTGAAGCAGGAGAAATTCTTTTTCCACACTTTCGATAAAATACTTCTTTTCACCAAATAGGACAACATCATTCTGGGCTAATGAAACATCGCTTTTAAAATAGATCACATTGTCCGTTTCACGGAACGCACCTTTGTAATAAAACATCATATCCCTCTCCTTCTTAACACTACCTATGTAATCAATTAAACCATTACTTACACTCTCATTAACCCCATCCCCAAAAATAAAAATACCTCATATGTTCCATTCCGATGACTTGATTCATAACAAAAACCCCAGCTCTGTACAAAACAGAACTGAGGCTGCGGCTCATCCAATATGAATCCCAGTAAATATCTGAGAATCCCTAGGAATACCGGTTAATTACTTGAAGATTCGTTGTGAGAACTGATACAAACCGCTGTTCCAGACAGATGGTTCATGTCCACCTACATCCAGATACCAAGTATGCGGAATGTTCATGCTGCTCAAGCCGTTTTTGAAATTCTGGCTGACCCATAACAGACCATCACTTGATCCACAGGAGATCCAGAGCAATTTGAGTTGGCTGGCAACTTGTCCCGGGTTGGAAACCAGCTGCGATACAGATTGCGTATTCGGTGCAGCCGAGAAGGCCCCTACCCAGGCGAAGGTATTCAGATTTTTCAATCCAAAGTTAAGCGATTGTCCACCACCCATGGACAGACCGGCCAACGCACGACTATTCTTGTCTTTGTACACCGGATAATTGGCCTCGATATGAGGAATCAGATCCTTGAGCAAGTCTTGCTCAAATCGTTCAAACGCAGCCACCTTGTCTGGAGCAAAAATGTCACCAACTGGACGGTCGTCCTTCATAGCACGTCCATTCGGCATGACAACGATCATATCTGACAGCTTACCTTCAGAATACAAGTTGTCCAGAATGTTCTTCGGTTTCATGGCGTTTACCCACTCATGCTCATCTCCGCCGATACCGTGCAAGAGATACAGGACGTTATACTTTTTATTTTGTGAATATCCTGGCGGTGTATACACCGTCGCTTTCCGTGTATTGCCTACCGTTGTGGAATAATAGGAGATCAGATTGGTATTGCCGTGTGGAATATTGTTACGATACGCATCATAACCCGGCGGTGCAGGCACAACCGGAGTGTTAGCCAGCGCATTTTGTCCCGTATTATCCATGGTGCCGGTCGCTCCCTGATCGATCACCGCCTGAATGGGGGTTGTAGCTGGAGTTTCCTGCATATCGGCTGCAGACGCCATCGTTGGTACAAGGAGTGCTGCTGTGATGGAGAGACTCAGAATCTTGGACAGACGTTTTTTCATCAATATCAATCTCCTTTGGAATATGATTTTCAACCGTGTTCGAACCTCGTAACAGGTCTTTCAGATACACACAAAACTTCAATTGAAAGCCCTTACATTTTAGAGTAAAGTTCCTCCTTTCCACGCATGAATACGGACCTGCATCCTTTGCCTTTCCCAATATGGAAGTAAAGAATCACGATCCATAATTTACAATGAATTCCAATTACAACTTTATTATATCACCTCCCAAGACTTGTACATCATCAAAAAACTTAAATAACTATACCTTATAGTTTAAAAAGTATACTTCTGCACACCACCATACCCTCTATTCGCTTCCTCCACTTCGGATCTCATCATGAAATAAAAAAGCCTCAACTCTCCGTGTTCAACGGAAGAATTGAGGCGAACCGATTCCATTTTCAGCTTGCCGACGTTGCCTCTACTACCTCAACAACCTCTGGCCCATGATGTTTACGATCCATGAACAGACTGAAGAGCAGTCCTAGCAAACCCAATCCGGCAATAACTGCCGCATACAAAGGTACGGATATAAGACCCGTGTGGGTAATTGCATACCCGCCCAGATAGGCACCACCTGCATTCCCCAGGTTAAATGCGGAGTGACTTGATGTTGTTGCCAGCAGTGGCGCTTCGCGGGTCATATTCATGATTCGAATCTGCAATCCCGGCATAATGCCAAAAGCCGCAACGCCCCACAAGAATATAGTGATTACAGCAAGATAAGGGCTCTCCAGGGTAAGCGTAAGTGCAGCCAGAAGCACCGCCAGTATCCCAAAATTGACGATTAGGGAAGGCATCAGCTTCCAGTCCGCCAGACGGCCGCCAACCATGTTCCCCAAGGTAACGCCGAAGCCAAACAATACCAGAATCCAGGTCACATTCTGTTCGGCAAAACCACTAATGTCCACAAGCATCGGCGTGATGTAAGTGAACACGGCGAATAGACTTCCACATCCCATCGCTCCAACAAGCAGAACCAATAATACTTGGGGACGAACCAAATTTCGAAATTGCTGTCCGAGATTTGCTGGTGCTCCTTGCGGGAGCACGGGAATAAAACGAATGATGCCAATCAACGAAATGATGCCCAAGATCGTAATCGCCCCGAAAGATGAACGCCATCCAAGCTGTTGCCCGATAAACGTACCAAACGGAACACCAATAATATTCGCAATTGTAAGCCCTGCAAGAACAACGGATACTGCTCCTGCCCTTCTCTCGGGTGCAACAAGCCGCGTTGCCATGATTGAACCTACACCGAGGAACGTACCATGGGCAAATGCCGTTAATATCCGTGCCGAGATTAACAACCCGTATGTGGGAGCAATGACAGACAATGCGTTACCGATAATGAAAATGCACATGAGCAGCACCAGCAGTTTCTTCTGTGGAATCTTGTGAGTAAACACGGTTAATATCGGTGCACCTACCGCTACACCCAGTGCATATCCCGTAATGAGTTGTCCTGCCTGTGGAATGCTTACATTCAAATCTGTTGCTACATTGGGCAGCAGGCCCATAATAATAAATTCAGTCATACCAATCGCAAAAGCTCCAATAGTCAAGCATAACAGGGACAATGGAAACGCCCCTCGTTTACCTGACTGTGAAACCTGTGGTTGTATTGTGTGTCCAGTCGTGCTCATAGATGTTCTCTTCTCCTGTCTCTTAATCAACGATGTTCTGTCGCCTTCAACCACAAGGCATCTGTTAGTTGTTCGAACGTTTCACGCATAGCCAGCTTGTCCCGCCAGTGTGCCGGAATACCACTCAGTCCATAATAAGCACCTGCAATCTGCCCATACACCGCACCTGTAGTATCCGCATCATCACCCAGATTCACAGCTAACAATGCACCTTCTTCAAAGCTTGCCGACTTATGGAACGCCCATAGTGCTGCTTCGAGTGAACGAACCACATAACCACTGCCCTTAATTTCGGGCGGTTCTTTCCTCTGATAGGACCCCCTAACAACCTCTTCAATAGCGGGTGAAAATGAAACCTCTTCCCTCCACTGTAGGCATGTCTCCGGCATCAGCATGACGTTTTTGTCTGCTCCTCGCAGACCAGCAACAAGTATGGCAGCCAGCACTTCACATGCTTCCACGCTTTCCGTTGCAGCATGTGTTGTACGAGAGCTCAACCCGGCATAGCGGACCGCCTCGTTAGGTTGATTGGCATAAGCCATCACGACAGGAGCAAGCCTCATGATAGAGCCATTACCTGCCGTCATTGGGTCAGTTGATCCGCTGTAGGCTTCCCCAGTTATCTCAAACCTCTCCAAGGCACTTCGGGTGGCACCTCCGATATCGAAGCAATTACCTGTGCTGCTCATATACCCGACCTTGTACCAATTGACGTATCTGCGCATCTGATCCGCAGAATCAAAGTCTGCCTTGCGTATCAAACTTTCTGCCAGACATAGAGCCATGGATGTATCATCTGTCCATTGCCCTGCCTCCAGCCCAAATACGCCACCTCCCACCATATCCGTTACAGGTTCAAACGTGCCAGGGCTGCTGAATTCCACGGTAGTTCCGAGCGCATCACCCACTGCAAGCCCGATGAAGCAGCCATTGAAACGGTCTTTTTGCAGCATCCTTTTCTTCCTCCCTTACTCCATGTACTTTCAGAATCTTTCTTCCATTCTCCCACACGGCTTGATCCGGCGTAAAGCTAATAAAATCCAATCAATTAAGCTCCATTTCTTCTATTATAAAAGTGTCGAAAGCTGTTGAACGGCCTGATTATCAAATTTTCATAAAAAAAGTTTTATTTTTTCGAGCTGAAAATACAGTTTATTCGGTACACCGCTTACATGCAAAGGGGTTAACGGTTTGCAACGTTCATCATTTTCTGAAAACAAATCATATATGTGAAAATTTTCAATGTAAACAATCATGACACGCTTGACCTCTCAGTTTGTCCTATGTTACGGTTTTATTAGCTTAAAACGCATATTTTTTCCCAAATTAATATTCATTTTCGATTTACTGCGTCAACTAACTTCCCGCAGGTTAATGAATATACGGAAATGAATTTACAGAAAATTTTCATTCGTTTTTATTCCCAAACTAATTCTGAAACAGGAGGAACAAATTTATGATTAAGGCACTGGTGTTTGATTTCGACGGAACGATTATTGATACAGAGACAGCATGGTATATTGCTTTTCGTGATGCTTACAAGGAACACGGCGTGGATCTAACCCTGGAGATGTATTCACAATGCATCGGTACCAGTCTGAAAACATTTAATCCGTATGAGTACCTCATCACAGATTTGAATCTTCCGATCGATCGGGAAGCGTTCAGGGAATCCGTTCAGTTGCAGCACGCTGCATTGATGAACAAAGAGAAGGTTCGTCCTGGTATTCAGGAATATCTCGAACAAGCACGTGAAGCCGGACTGAAACTCGCTGTAGCATCCAGCTCCAAACGGGATTGGGTTGAACAGCATCTGGAACAACTGAAACTGAAAGATTATTTTGAAGTCATTCGTACGGCAGATGATGTTGCAAATGTGAAGCCTGACCCGGAACTCTACACTCAAGCGCTTGAAGCCCTTGGAGTAACTGCAGACGAAGCCGTAGCGATTGAGGATTCACCTAACGGCGCGCGTGCAGCTGCTGCGGCTGGTATGCACTGCGTAGTCATCTCGAATACCATCACAGGAACACTGGAATTCGATATGCCTCACCAACGGCTGTCTTGCTTGACTGACCTCTCATTTAACGATTTGATTTCGAAGCCACTCGTCACTACCGTCTAAGGTCTGCACGAATTTCGCGATTTAATCCTTAAAGGGGGAGTTCACACATGAAAGCTGTACATTTTGGTGCGGGCAATATAGGCCGCGGTTTTATCGGTCATATGTTGTCCGCTTCCGACTACGAAGTCTGCTTTGTCGCACGTAACCCGAAGAAAATCTCCATGCTTCAAGAGAGACAGGAATATCCGATTACACTTGCCAACAGCGAACAGGATACAACGATTGTCAACAACGTGACGGCTATCAACGTAAGTGAGCAGAATCTGGTTGCTGAAGAGATCGCTTCAGCCGATCTGATCACAACCGCCGTCGGTGTATCTGCTCTCGGAGATATCGCAGAGCCTATTGCCAAAGGCATTCAACTTCGCATGAAAAACAATAACCAGGCGCCACTGCATATTATCGCTTGCGAGAATGCTATAGGTGGGAGCACCCGGCTGAAGAAACGCATCTATCCATTCCTGGATGAAAAAACCCGTAATAAAGCGGAACGTTATGTTTCTTTCCCCAATGCAGCTGTGGATCGGATTGTTCCGGCCCAAAACCACAAGGACCCGCTGCAGGTCACTGTTGAACCTTTTTACGAATGGGTCGTTCATCGTCCAGCACTTCTGGATGGTTTTAAGAAAATTGATGGTGTCCACTATGTGGACTCCCTTGAACCTTATATTGAGCGTAAAATGTTTACGGTGAATACAAGCCACTGTGTTGCCGCATACTTCGGATATCTCGAAGGATTCAAGACAATCCGGAAAGTTATGAGCAACTCCACCCTGCGGGCCAAGGTACGCCATGTTATGGAAGAGACCGGTGAGATGCTCATCCAGAAGCACGGATTCAACGCACAGAAGCATAATAAATATATCGACACCATACTGGAACGCTTCGCCAATCCCAACCTGACGGATCAGGTCACCCGGGTTGGACGTTCCCCCCTTCGCAAGCTCTCGCCTCATGATCGGCTTGTTCGCCCAGCGATGCAGGCCAGTGAATTCGGAATCGACATTCCTCATTTAACTTCTGCTATGGCAGCCGCAATGCTGTTCAATGACAAACGCGACGAGGAAGCCATGAAGCTACAACACATGATTCGCGAAGATGGCGTCTCCGCCTTTATCCGTGAACGCATGGGAATTCCCAACGAACATCCCGTTCATCAGAATGTAATCGCCAGCTATCAGGAACTCAGAGGGCGTAAGGAATCGACGATACTAACCTGAATATGCCTATCAGTCCTATCAAGTCCTATCAAGGTTATTGGTTCGATCCCGCAAACTGAATAAAACACGGTGAAGAAGCCGGGAGGAACCTATGCATGGCACTGTTCCTTCCGGCTCTTTGTCTTTACATGGCACGGTACACTCTATATGGTAGTGTAGCTAATAAAAAAGCGATCTCCTCTCTCAAGGAAACACGCTTTTTAGGTAATCTTTTTAATTTACTTAGCCGTTCGGCGTAACCGTGTGACTCATTCATTTTCTACTCATTCATGATGGAATTAAGAGATGCATAGGCCATGGGCAGGAACCCTTCCGAAGGTTCACCAATAGGTGCTTGGATGTGGAAAACGAAACCATTGCCGTCCAGTTCTTTCACAATAAAATACTCTGTTTTCTTATCATTCTGGGACATCATGTACAATCTTGCATCCTTCATTGGCCCATTACTGAGTTGTTCAGCCGTTAATTGTTTCACTTCTCCGGTCTCGGACAACTCTTCCTTGGCATCCATCTTTAGCGCATCCAGATTGTAATTAGCCGGCAGCTTCTCAATCTCTATCTCATAATCCGGATCAATCTTCATTGTTAATTCATGGTCTTCCGCGTCAAAAGCCATCGGTTCAAACACATAAAGTGAATAACCTTTCGCTTGTGCCAATGTCACTGGGCGTTTTTCGGTCATTCCTTCTACCGTCACTTCCAGCTCTGATGTCTTCGGACGATCGGACGTTACTGTACCGCCTGCATTGGAACCGTTATTCTCATCACTCGATTCAATCTTTGCAATCTCTGTAAGTACCAACTGTTTCGTTGTTGCATCAATCGTTTTCTCTACATATTTGAAGCGAACGGAATCTTCGTCATCAATATCATCCAGAGACTTCTGCAGATCTTCACTCACCTGGAATGACATCGGCTTCTCATTCACTCGAATCTCAACGGTATGCGGATCAGCCCATCCAGTCAGAATACCTTCTGCTTCTATTGCAGCACTTTCATTTGGTTGTTGCTCCGGTGCTGGTGACTGTTCTTCCGTATTATTCACTGGTGGCTGTGCAGCAGGATTACTGTTCCCACAGGCCACAAGCGAGAATCCCATAAGTAAAACCAGGAATGATGCACTGACTTTCATTGTATTTCTTTTTCGCATATGAACACCTCCGTTAGCTTATACGCAATGATGCTTGTCCATGTTGCTTCTCATCCATTGGCTTGGCTGTATACTAGTACTTACACGGGAGACAGGCAGCTCAATCATGCAAAATGTCTGAACGATTATTGTAGTCCTCTACCTAACTGGCTTGATCCATCTGTACCAGTTTGGCATTGGCTCCGTTAAACGCTTTGGTCTGGAGGTTAAATTGCTTTCGGAATTCAGCAAGCTTCGCATATTCGCTATTTCGTACCCGAATGGCTCGCTTAATCTTAACCAGATTAGGTTCTGCACTTTCTCTCATCAGATCATACAACTGCTCATCGGCACTCAGACTCAACTGATACGAAGTGACAAAATTCTCCAATGCACGTGCTCTTGCTTCATATTGATCCAGCACCTTTTCAGCCTGTGCCAACGTTTCTTCTTTTTCAAATGATAGTTCTTCCAATGAACTGCGCAAGGCCACCGTCTTCTCGTTGGTCAGTTTCATGGCCTCTTCCGCCTGTTTCAACAACGTTCTTCGTTCATGAATATGACCTGCTGCCTGATCCAATAGTGCTTCGAGATCACTATTTTTGTTCTTGCCTTTGTCTAAAATAGACTTGTATAAGTTCATATCTTCCTGCTCGTGACTACTCAGTTTGTTCAAACTCTGGTCGATCTCCTGACCGCTGAGCACCAATTGGTTTACCTGATTTGCCGCAGGCTCCTGCGGATCTCCACAACCACTTACCAGCAGAATTAGCAATACACTAACTGCCGCAAGCGCCACTTTTTTACTCGTTAGCACCCAAGTCCTTCCTCTCTTGCATCATCTTGTTGTTATACTACAAGCGGGTATCTCCGCTAAAATTCGCTATCCAATGTGCATCCGGATCGTATACTTCGAACTCGTAACCTCGATCTTCGAGCAGCTTCAGAATACGTGGCAAAGCCTGAACCGTCTGCTCCCGCTCATGCATCAGAATCACTTCCTTATCCCGATGTACACTTTTGCTCACGCGGGCCACAATCTTATCCGGCTGACCGGGAAGATTCCAATCCAGTGAATCTGTCGTCCAGTCCCACATTTTGAACCCGGCCGCCGCAATGTCACCTCTGAACTTTTCACCGATCTGTGGACTGCTGCCATAAGGTGCACGAATAAGATGAGGTGTAAAACCAATTAGGTCTTGCACCATCTTCTGCTCTTTCTTGAACTCTTTCACAAAGTTCGCAGAGCTCCCACTCTTATACAGCTTTTTATAGTTATGCGTTATGCTGTGGAGTCCAGGGTAACTGCCTTCTTTCAACAGCCGTTTTACTGCTTCTGGATGCTGGTTTAACTGACGTCCGATCATGAAAAAGGTAGCCTTCGCCTCATGCTGCTTCAAAATATCCAGCAGTTGTTCCGTATATTCAGTTGGGCCATCATCAAACGTTATGTATGCCAATTTGCGAACCTGACCCTGGAACCGTACCGGCTCCTCCTTTGCATCCGGAGTAACTTGTATCATGCCGAGCTTGGCGGGCTGTTCGATTACAGTCATTGGAGGCGGCGCCACAACGCTTTTAATCCAATGCGTCATGCCAAGGAATATATATGTTACACCGGTAACGAACAGTACCAGGAGCATTAGAGCTATGCTAATCCTTCCATACCGGATTTTTCTTCGTTTATGTGTTTTAGCGCGACTTGTGCTGGGCGGAATACTTCCACGTTCTCCCGCTCTCTCTTGTTGGACTCTCACTTTCATGCCACTTCCTTACTTTCATTTTTTCCCGATTATTGGTATATTATCTCGTTTCATGTCTCTATATAGAAGATTAATAGAAAAATGGATCGGGAGAATGACAGAATAGTTACAAGCCCGGTTACAATCTACTTATCTCTTTGTTCTCTTTATCTTTCCTGCGGTTACCTTCTCCTGTATAATGAAGTGATTTACGCCATCAGAATCATGAAGGAGCTACACCCATGACAAGCTTGAACCGTGCCGGCAGATCCATCTATCTGTTATTCTTTGTCGGCATTATTGCCATTTCTTTTTCTTCGATCTTTGTACGCTGGTCTACCGCAGATGTTGCGGTCATTGCCATGTACCGTCTATTTCTGACCAACCTGCTAATGCTGCCTTTTGTCTGGAAATACAGACATGAGATGATGCGGCTGAGCTTCCGGCAGTGGGGCTTGCTGCTTGCATCCGGTGTGATGCTGGCCCTTCATTTCCTGCTCTGGATGGGTTCGCTGCGGCTCACCAGTGTTGCCAGTTCCACAGTTATTCTTGCGCTGGAGCCTATACTGATTCTGGCAGGTTCGGTATGGCTGTTCAAAGCCAAAATTAACCGCATGATGATCATCGGCATGGGCATCGCCCTGTTTGGATCAATCGTTATTGGCGCAGGAGATTTCCAGTTGGCAGGTACTGCCCTGCAAGGTGATATCCTGTCTTTACTTGGCACAATTGCAGTCGCTGTCCATATGCTGCTGGGTCAATTTTTGCGAGCGGGACTTAGTGCATTTTCGTATAACTTCTGGGTATTCTTCGTGGCTGCTTGCACGCTGGCGGTATATAATCTGATCATGGGCCACCCGTTTGGGGGTTACGCTGCGTCAGAGTGGGGAATCTTCCTGCTGCTCGCCATTGTGCCAACGATCTTTGGACATTATCTCTTCAACTGGCTGCTTCAATATATGAATGCCACGACGGTATCCATGGGCGTACTGGGGGAACCCGTATTTTCTTCATTGCTGGCCTGGATGCTGCTCGGCGAATCCCTCAGTGCATTACAGATGTCTGCCGGGGTTGTCATTATATTCGGGGTATGGATCTTCATTCGATATGGTAAAACCAAACCTCAACCCATTCCTGCTGATGCTCCTATCGCTGGCAAAGGGCCTGTTGAACCTACCACGGTATAACGAATTCATTCGTAATGCATAGTTATAAACGACTCTACCACTCTCATAAGGCGGTGTATTTTGATGAAAAATATTGTATCCATGCGTTGGCTGCTCGCCAGAATGTATGAACCAGATGTGGTCATTGCAGATTGCCGATTCTTGCTCGGTCAGCCAGAGGCTGGAAGACAAGCCTATGAAGCTGGACATATTCCAGGCGCTGTCTATCTCGATTTGGAAAAAGATCTATCCTCTCCTGTCTCTGCGCACGGAGGACGTCACCCGCTTCCTGATCCGGCTGTGCTCGCAAGTCGTCTATCCAAAGCTGGCATCGGCTCCAATAGTCGGATTGTTGCTTATGACGATCAGGGCGGCATGAACGCCTCACGATTGTGGTGGCTGCTGCGCTACATCGGTCATGAACAGGTGTATATCATGGACGAAGGTTTCTCCGCTTGGAAAAATGCCAAGTTTCCAGTTACAACGGATGTGCCAGTTCAGATCCCGTCTTCCTTTGAGGTGAATGTGCAGCCAGCCATGCTGGCAAGTGTTGAGGACGTTCAGCAGGCTTCGGCAAGTGGCAGCTCCGTGTTAATCGACTCCCGTGATGCTCGCCGCTATGCGGGTCTGGAGGAACCCATTGATGCCAAGGCCGGACATATTCCGGGTGCGGTGAATTATTTTTGGAAAGATGTGTTGGATTGGGATGGACGTTGGACAGATACTGGGGTGTTAGAAGAGCGTTTCAATAATCTGGACAAGGATGGTGCGATTATCGTGTACTGCGGCTCCGGCGTGTCGGCTTGCCCGAACGTGATTGCGCTGGAAGAAGCGGGATATACGAATGTGAAATTGTATTCCGGGAGTTGGAGCGACTGGATTAGTTATGAGGGGAATCCGGTGGCTACGGGGGAAGAAGTTTAGGATTCTGATACATTGTGGATGTTTGGAATAGCTAAGCGGAAATGCCGCCTGGGTCTAAGGACTCGTGGCGGCATTTTATCGTGATTTTCATGTTCCCATTTAATATAAGCGGCGGTTTTGGTAGGAATTGAAGAGTGAGGATCAGCTTCCGACTTTGAGAAACGTGTATAAAAGATTGCTTTAAGGGCGTCATCGGCTGATCTGTTTCTGCAGAGATCATTGACACTGCCATAGACGATTAGTAGGAGAATTTTTCGCGCACGATATTGAGGCGATATCGCTTGTTACGACTCGGTCCCACGTCGAATACCAATCCGAGAAAGAGACCGTCCAAACTTTTCCTTCTTGGTATTATCCCCTTATTCTCTTATAATGAGTAATTTAGCGACCAATATACAATTTTAAGGAGATGGAGTATGAAAGAGAGTAGGGTACGCTTTGCCACAAAGTTTCTGATCGTAGTAGCTATGATTTTATTTAGTGGGTTGCTACCGATTACAGGTGGAAAAGCAGAAGCAGCACAAGAGCGATACAAATCCGAATTCGAATTTGAATTCAAGTACGAGGAGGATGCATCCAGAGTTATACCACAGGTTCGTATAACAAAGTTTTATTTTGATGACGGTCGTGTGGAGACTGAACTTCATGAATTTCCAAAGCAGGCGCTGGCTGTATCGAAAGACGCTCAATATGCGGAGAGCGCTCGCCAAAAAGATGATCCAGCGCTGAAGCAAACATTTTATCCAGGCTGCGGTTGGGACTTTGGAACATATGTGATGAATACAGAGAAAGGTCCGCTAGCTTTTACGATTTATTGTGATTCAACGTCAGACAAACAACCAAATGCAAAAGGTGAAAAGGAGTCAGTAAGCAATCATGTTATCTATAAATATGATCTCGAGCGCAACCTTCTAAGTGTTTTGAATCAGGTACAAACTTTCGGAAAAAGCCAACCTCCGTTTCGAATGTATTATGACTTTGGAGGCTATACCTTGCAAGAAGGTAACGGAAAAATAAACTATGAAGAACGAAATATTCGAGTCTATTCACTGCTCAGTAACAAACTGCTGGCGCGTATTTCTGAATATCCACAGGAAATCGACCAAACCTTAAGATACACCGAGTACAAAAAAATATCCAATGATCCAAAAGTCCTCGCTAAAATAGGAAATTATACAACACATGGGAATGATAATTACATAGGAGAAACATTCATTTTAAATGCAGACGGAACCCGAACAAAAAGTAAGATTCCTGCCGTACTGCCAAATAATATTTTTTATGAAAATAAAATCGGTTCATTTACCTATGTCTCGTATAAAAATCCAAAAAACGAAAATACCATGGTAGGTTATCGAACTTCTACAAGTACAGCAATCAAGCCATTATCTCGTGCAGATGCTTCAAGTTCCATAAGATTCAGTAAGTCCAAACGTTACGTTCTGATTCGTCAGCAAACAGCCAAAGAAAAAACAATAAGAATCGTCGATACAAAAACGGCAAAAGTTGTATCCGAAATTCCGGATATCGGCGGTGGAGTATATAAGGAAGTAGGCAATTCAATTCTTTTATTCCAAGCCGAAAAGAAAGATTACTACCTGCATGTGCCGACAGGAATTGTTACCCGTAATATGGAAAATTCTCAATTGGTACAAGCCGATACAGGTGGGTACACGGGTGACCAATCGAAGCTGATCTCCATGCAAGCTCCACCACAAATGCTCGTAAACGGCAAACCGATGCGTTATGCCGGCCAAGGGCCTTTCCTGACGAAGGACAACCGCTGGTATGTGGAAGTGAACGATTTTGCAAAGGCTGCGGATGCTACAGTGTCCAAAACTGCAAACGGATTGACGATCAATCGTGGTAATTACCAAATGACCGTCTCCAAATCCGATAAAACGGTATTAACCTGGGCTGGGCAGACCTTCGTACCATTGGAGACACTGAACGAAAAATTGGGCATGGCTGGGGGGTTCTTGAATTCCCTTTTAGGTAAGGGCTACGAATACAAAGTGCTCCATGTTTTTTCCAAGGATCTGAAAGAAGCAGATATTATCGCTCGCCCTGATCTGTACGAGGCCATCGAAAATGATTCAGGGAATTATTATTCAATGGAAAATGGTAAACCTGCCGCAAGGCCGTTGTCGGAAGCCAACAGGTATTATTATGATGGAACTAATCTCATCTTCAAAGATGGCTTACTCGTAAATGTAGCTTCTATATACAATGCGGGTGGCCGTACGTTGCGAAATATTCTGTTCGATATCAATAAACTGAAGCATGTCATTGCCGTCTATGGAACGCCGAATGCAACCATGACCGGAGGACAAATGGTACGCTGGTACGAGGTGGATGGTAACGTGCTGGTATTCGAAGGTAACTCTAATTTGAAGGGTGCTTATTATATTTCACGATAAACACGAGGTGATATTCTGTGCTCCAAGCCCGTTTCCAAATAAGGACTCGGGCTTTTTTATTAGGCTTAAAGGAATGACGAATCCCCGCTCTCCATAACCCAATCACATAAATCAGTATGACTAACCTCTTATCATACTCATAGCGGAACAAATTATGGGAGCCGTCGAGGAAGAAAGAACGGTTGAAAGGCGATTTTCCCGTGCAGTTTAAAATCCCTTCGGCCGTAAATCCAAATGTGAAGCTGTATTCCGGAAGTTGGAGCGATTGGATTAGCTATGAAGGTAATGCAGTCGCTATAGGTGATTCGGAAGCGGACAAAGACGTATAGCAGTATATCGATTTGAATACATCGCCAGGTGGCTTATCTGCCCCGGCGATGTATTTTTCTATGTTCGGAGTCAACGAGGAAACAACGCAGACGCTCTTAAAATAATTACATGAAGATCTTCATCGAGAGCTTGTTTATATGATCTCAGATACATCCACAGCCCCGTCGAACATGAGCTTGAACGAGAACTTAGCAAGTGGTAAAACTGGAAGATCGTTCACGTTTCTCTTTTAATAAACGTGTAACACCACCAGCTAAAAATGTACCAGTATGTAAAAAAAGTGTACGATGCTATGAACAATGTAGTGAATAGCAACAGTATATATAAAGACTATAAAGTCCGATACTCAACAACCACTGTTAGTGTGATGAAAATAGAGAGAGGGAGACACACCTCCTTCAATATAGCAGAAAGTTCACAGAAAAATAACAGAGTTAACATGCTACAGCATACAACACCGCACAAATTATGTTTAAGTAACACTTTTGGTGGCTCGCACTATTGTGCGGATCCAATTTTTTAAACGAGGATCACAACCTCCTAGCCCATCTAAATAATTAATGTTAAACAACGGTCTGAATCCAAATTTGTGCGACTTTAAAGGAATCAGCCTACTATACCTTTGTTCACAACTTGATAAGAGTGCTGAAGTAGATTTAATTCTTGATCTTGGTATAGACCCACAGCAATTAAATGTACATGGTGAAACTCCATTAATAACTGAGTTTATAGTTCAGGGTGGTCATTACATAGATAACAACGATTGAACTCATTTCATATAACTAGTTATTCTCAAAATATTTAAAAAATCTGATTGTTTCATTATAATCATCTTCGTCGGAATAAATATTTAACATTTTGCCTAGCTCAATCGCAAAATCTACATATCCGTTGGCTTTTGCAGTTATTATGTTCTGACTAACTGTGTATGTTTCGTCATTGTTTATTCTATTTTCAGTAAATTCCTTTCCTTCTAAAACCCCTGCTTGTTTAACAAGTTCAACTCCTGAGCAAATGGCACCAATATATTTCCCGTTAGTATCCAGTCTCTTGATAAGTGATGTTAGCTGATGATTTCCTTCTATTGCGCCAATATCTCCTCCTGGAATAAGCAGTATTTCTACTTCGTCAAAATCAATTTCTTTTATATCTTTATGGGGTTTAACAATAAAGCCTTCATAAGAATTGACCATATCGGAATTTAAACCCAATGTTATAATTTCCCCCTGAGTTTTCATTAAATAAGTTGCCAGCATTATTTCAAAATTTACAAACCCGTCGTAGATTAAGACATGAGTATTAATGTTTACACCTGCTTTCATGTATTTTTAGTTCAAGTTGCTTTTTTTAACTCTTTAGAACGGTTGTAAGCACCCACAATCCATAGAGCCAGATTGAAGAAGGCCAAAACTATCACAATTGTACCGTCCCAAAAGTATAAGGACTGCCAAGAATTATTTGCTAGGTTAGTAATAGCTTCAGATACCGCTATCAAAAAACCCGGAATAGAAAAGAATGAAAAGAGCAATATTGCCGAAAGTATACCTACTAAATAAATAAATGAAAATACTCTTGAGATAGCTTGTTCATTCTGTTTTAAATTACTCCATTCAATACGAGCACTTTTACTATAGATTTTTTTCAAATAAAGAACTGCTTGTCCCAACAGATTCGAAGAATTTGTAATAGTGATTAAAACATAATAAAGATCAGTTCTGAAGAAAATGAGAAGATGCCATAAAAACTTATATATTTGTATGAGAACTATCAGTCTCATGTATCCTACAATTATTAAATCCTGCTGATAGATGTACTGGAACACGAGTGCAAGCAAAAGAATCACTGAGTCCCATGCCATACCCGCTAGAAATGGCAAATATCTTTTTTTTCCTTTCAATCGACCACAAAGAGTTCATGTTGGCTTCAATAACCATCCAAAACCATCTTATACTTATTTTAAAATTGACTGGCACCCCGAGTGATACTGCTGCAAAATAATGGGCAGATTCATGCAAAATCGTTAAACTTCATGATATTAAAAATAGAATAAGCAACTTAAACCAACTGACTCATTAAAAATAAAATAATCTTGATAAGACGGAAGAAATTCAGGGTTGTACGTAAAAATAATTAAAGATGCAATAAAAAAAGTTAAATAAATGAGAACTGCCAATTTGTTAAAGAAGAATCTACCAACCTTCTCTCTAATTCTGCCTTCATTGTTACTTGCCTTAAGAGCAACCAAGACTTCATCATTAAATTTATGAATCAGGTTTAACTCTAATAAAGGTTCCACAAAATCAATAATATCTACCTCAACATCGTGATTCTTTTTTTTATAAATTCGATATTTCATCCAGTGTATTTATTCCATCCATTAGTTCTATAGCTAGAACACCCTCGATGGGAATTCGAATATAAATAGTTTTATTCAATAAGTTGGCTATTTGGAGACGTCTCTGAAAAAATTAATGAGCTTTCAATGAGATTTTTATTTTTTTTTCGCTGTTCTTCAATATTTAGTTTTGTATAAGACCTTCAAGCATAGTTTCATCAATCGGAACTCCCATTTGCATTTTACGTTCAAGCTTTTCTTCCGTAGCTTTTTGAATATCCATTTTTTCACACTCCCTCATATCGACATTACATTATTACACGTAATTTATAAAGTCATTTGGTCGCGTTTCTCCCCAAAAATCGAGTGAAGTTCTTCGCAAGTTGATTCCTGTGATGTTTGTTCCTATAACACGAAAAGAAAACATTTTATTGCTATCGGACCGTAATCCCAATTCAGCATTTCATAGTTGCACACCACACTTACCTCATGTAGGACATATGTCTCCTTTTCTACGAAAACGATTAAAAAATCTTTATAATCCACACAAAATGTTCGATATACAACAAATGAACATCCGCATATCCCATGTATGCATCCTGAAATCTACCTCAGAAATGTGGCACGGGAGAACAGAACAATACATATAACAGGTTGTTAGGAAACAGAGAAAGTTCTGTCTGGTTGAAAGGCAGGAACTAACAAAGGAGAAGAAGATATGAAGGGACGAACGAGTAACAAACGAAACACACGCAGCATCTGCGTGAACTTGCTGTTATCCATGCTATTGTTGGTTAGCAGCTTGCCGCTATGGCCTAGCAAGGCAGCAAACGCTGCTGCAGAAGGGTCATATCTCTTATCCCTGAACAGACCGGTGTATAGCTCCTCATCCCTTGGTGGAAATACAGCCGATCATGCCGTGGATGGCAACAAAAATACCCGATGGGAAAGTGTGTGGCAACAGGACCCTCAGTGGATCTATGTTGATCTGGGTGCAGTTGCCTCCATCTCCAACATCTCGATTGAGTGGGAAAATGCCTATGCTTCCGCCTTCGACCTTGAAGTGTCGGATGACGAAGTCAACTGGAAGCAAGTGTACTCCACAACGAAGGGTCAAGGCGGTCTGACAGAAGTGAAGGTTTCCGTCAATGCACGATATGTGCGTTTGTTCAGTCATGAACGGTCGCAGCAAGCCTATGGTATTTCTCTGTACGCGTTCGATGTGTATGGAACGGGTGGAGCAAACCCACCTCCAAAACCAACTGCCGCAAACCTTGCCCTTGGTAAATCGGTTATAGCGTCGTCGGAAGAGATTGACGAACCTAGCCGCTCCGCCGAAGACAAGGCCAAAATGGAGAAGCGCGATTATGAAGCGCGCAATGTGACAGATGGTGATCCAGGTACACGCTGGTCTTCCATATACAAGGATCAGGAATGGATTGTTGTGGACCTTGGTCAACGTCAGGAAATCGGAGAAATTTCTCTGCAATGGGAAAATGCGTTTGGACGTGCTTACGACATTCAGGTATCCGACGACGCAAAGCAATGGACTACGCTGTATCGGGAGTTACACAGCAATGGAGGACGGGATGACATTCCTGTATATTCAGAAGCCAGATATGTCAAACTCGCAGGTCTTGGACGAGGTACAACCAACGGTTATTCACTCTATGCCTTTGATGTATATGAGTATATTCAAGGAGATGAAAAACCGGTCTACACCATCCCGTCTATCCCGGAGATGAGCTCGGTACAAGTCGGCGCTGGCAGTTATGCCATTAATGACATCACGATGCTGCAGCCGAAGAACCCTAAAAATCGCACAGCTGACATCACCGCCCCGATTCCATCCAATGACTGGTGGCAATCGATTCTCGTCTCGGATTTAGGAGATGGAAACAGTCTGGTCACGCTCCCATTCAAAAATCGATACACCAAACAGGGGCTTCATATTTTGAATCCTGGTGCTGGATACGTTTCTGCTGATGGCAACTCGATGGATGCAGACGGTGAAGCAGACCTCATCCTGACAACAAGCGATATGAACCCAGCCAAGGTCAATACCAAGATCGCAGGATACGGGGATTACTCCGCTAACATCATCATGAGTGATGATGACACGGCAAAGGTCAATACAACCTTTGTAAAAGGCTCCCCTTTCCTGTACAACACGTTTGAGAACCCGGACACCATCCTGATTCGTTCACCGAACATTACACGTCTCTTTGATGATCAAAACCGTGAGATTGTGTTGCAGGATGGGGAATCATGGACAGGAGATCATATCGGTGTAGAAGTCACTAATCAGGACAGAGCGCCTTCGCCGCAAACTTTTACAAGAAACTATGGTCTTTATGCACCTGAAGGAACCACATTTATAAAGCTGGGCAATACACTTAAGATTAAGCTGGGATCAAGCGAAAATTATTTGTCGCTCGCTACCCTGCCATCTGCATCAGAATTAGCATACTATTACCAACACGCCTATGCTTTTGTAACGGATACGAAGGTCGATTACGACTATAACGAGAGCACTTCACAAGTTACAACGACCTTTAACTCCGTTACACAAACGAAGCGAGCCAACTTTTCCGCCGACACATTAATGGCTTTGTTCCCGCACCAGTGGAAACTTGCAACAACTCCACTCACGGAGCTCGCTTATCCTTCTATTCGTGGAATGATGAAAGTGAGCGAAGGCAACAGCTTTACGACACAAGATCGTTTCTACGGCATTATTCCGCAATTTGTGGAGCCGGATGATCCGACATACTCACGCGCGCAATTAATCAGTTATCTGGATCAGCTTGATGCAGATACGTCAGGCAATTTAATGAGTGAAGATCCCTACTGGCAGGGGAAAAAGCTTCATCCGCTTGCGCTCGGTGTGCTCATTAGCGATCAGCTTGGTGATCACGAACGTCGGGACCACTACCTGTCCCTGTTAAGAAGCATTTTGACCGACTGGTACACCTTTTCACCGGATGAACGTCTGCACTCCTATTATTTTTATTACTCGGAGCAATGGGGAACGATCTTCCCTTATGGAAGCGGGTTCGGGGTCAATACCGGGCTGACGGATCATCATTTTACGTATGGCTATTACGTCTTTGCATCTGCAGTGCTGGCAACGTATGATCCAACTTTTGTACAGGATTATGGCGATATGGTTGAACTGCTGATCCGGGACTATGCCAATCCTTCACACACAGACGATCAATTCCCATGGATGCGTAATTTTGATCCTTATTCAGGTCATTCCTGGGCGGGCGGTTATGCCGACAATCGCAGCGGAAACAATCAGGAAGCTGCAGGTGAAGCTCTGTTCAGTTGGGTCGGACAATATATGTGGGGCGAAGTAACGGGGAACAAAGCCTATCGCGATGCGGGCATCTGGGGCTTCGTCACCGAGGAAAAAGCGGCCGAGCAATATTGGTTCAACTACGATGGGGACAACTGGCTGGAAGGATACAAACACGCTACCGTAGGGCATGTATACGGCAGTGCTTACCTGTATGGCACGTACTTCTCCAACGAGGCCGAGCATATTTACGGCATTCACTGGCTGCCGCCCGCAGAGTGGATGACCTATTATGGTCGTGATCCGAAGAATACCGCGGCACTATACAACGGTCTGATCAAGGATCTTGGTGGTCAGCAGGAGCACACATGGCAGCACATCATCTGGCCATTCCAATCCATCGGGGACCCGGAGACTGCTCTTGCAAAGTGGGATACAAAAGAGATGCAGCAAAACGAAGTCTTTAACGCCTACTGGTTCATGCATAGCATGGCATCCACAGGAACACGTACCATGGATATTTGGGCAGATTCTCCCGCAGCAACCGTATACGAAAAGAACGGTGTCTACACGGCGCAAATCTGGAATCCGTCAGACACCGCCAAAACGGTTCGTTTTTATAATGCAAGCGGAGCTTTGGGTTCAACTACCGTCTATGCGAAAGCTCAAGTGAAAGTCAATCCATTGGAGCATACAGTAGTCAAGCAGCCAGATGCCTCACAAGGCGTCACCTATCTGGATCGCAGCGAATGGACGATTACCGCCTCTTCCAGTTCGGAAGCAGTCGAACGCATGATTGACGGAGATTTGACTACCCGCTGGTCATCTGGACAAACGCAACAGCCTGGAGACTGGCTCCATATTGATCTGGGCAACGAGCAGATGATGGACACACTTTTCATGAACTCCGGCAACAGCGGAGGTGATTATGCCCACAGGTATGAAGTTTACGTTTCGAAGGACGATGAAAACTGGAGCAAGCCAATTGCACAGGGAATAGGCTCATCTCCAAGCCTGTCCGTCGATTTGGGTATGCAGACGGCGCGTTATATCAAAATTGTATTGACTGCTCCCACAGACAGTTGGTGGTCCATCTCGGAACTCAAGCTCGCCCGATTTGGAAAATTGCCTCAGACCCCTGAGTATCCAAATCCAGCTCCGTTGTCCGATCGGTCAAACTGGATCGTGACCGCTTCCTCCACGCAAGGAACGGATGTCACGGCTCACATGCTTGATGGAAATAAAGACACATTATGGACGAACGGGCGAAGGCAAACGAGCGGACAGTGGATTACGATTGATCTTGGGGAAACGAGTGCTTTTGACGCAGTAGAGCTGGACCCGGGGAACGCGAAGGATGACTATCCGCGGCAATATCGCATTTTCGTTTCCGATGACGGGCAAAACTGGGGAACCTCTATTGCTGGAGGCGAAGGCGTGTCAGGACGTCTCTCCATCACCTTCCCTGAGCAGCAGGCTCGTTATGTGAAGATCATGCAGATGGGTGAATCCGATCAATGGTGGTCGGTCTCCGAGCTATTTGTTAATCACTATGGAACAGGAAAACAAAAACGTCTGCTTTCAGATGCATGGTCCGTCACAGCGTCTTCCGATGAGGAAGCTGCAACGGCGATACTGGATGGCTCGAACCAAACACGCTGGACTTCCGGTCAGGCACAAACAGGCGGTGAGTGGCTTCAGCTGGATCTGGGCAATTCAGAGACAGTGAACCGGATTGTATTGGATAGTGCACACAACAGTGAGGATTATGCTCGCGGTTATGAAGTATACACCTCTCTGGATGGCATGAATTGGGGTAAAGCTGTGGCTACGGGTGAAGGGAAAAATGCCTTGCTCTTCATAGCATTCCCTGCTCATGAGGCCCGCTATATCAAAATAGTTCAGACCGGAACGGATTCTCACTGGTGGTCTGTAGCTGAAATCGCAGTTTATACTGCCGATCAGACACCATGGACACCCGGGGAACAGGATGATCTGCTGCCTACCGAACTGGATCGGACATCTTGGACAGCTACAGCTTCCACGTCTGAAGACATTGGTGCACTGCTGGATGATGATCTGAACTCACGCTGGACCTCTGCATCCGGACAACAAGCAGACCAGTGGATTCAGATCGATCTGGGAAGCATTCAGAATTTCAGCCGGTTAACTATGGACTCAGGCAGCAGTACCAATGACTATGCCCGCAGTTTTACAATCGTCACTTCAACGGATGGCGAGCATTGGAATTCGGTTTCAGAAGCTGTGGGAACAGATTCTTTAATCTCAGCGACATTCACGAACCAAAAGGCACGATATGTCAAAATTGCTTTGACTACGGACAATGCTGAGTGGTGGTGGTCTATTGCTGAATTGAAGCTGTACCATTGATACGCTGAATTAAAAAACCATCAATTTTACGCAGCATTAAAAAATCATTAATCTAAGGAATTAAATATCGTTCGTCCAGCCACCTCTCTCCCTCAATTTTGCGGACAGGGGTGGTTTTTTGGTAATCACCCGCTTCTAAATGTAATAAGCAGTTATCTCGAATTAAATACGTATTTTCAAATCACGAATACGAACGGCGGTAAAACACACTGAATATCCGCCTAAGCAACTTTAGAGACCAGCATATGCTTCTTTGCGCTGTTCCCGAAATCAAAATATTGGGAATTTGAGGATTGACAGCGCAAGTTATCCAATCTAATATAATCATAGCGGAAAACTATGAATAAAATCAGTAACAATAAACCCACTAAAGGAGACTACAAAATGGCTGCCCTCCAAACGTTTAAAGCATCTGCTCATCTGCAAAACGGAGTTCAAGTGAAAGTAACATCTCGAAACTTCGAGTTTATTATCGACGAGCCCAAAAACTTGGGTGGAACCGATACCGGCATGAATCCGGTGGAAGCTTTACTCGCCTCGCTGGGAGCATGTCAGTCGATCGTAGCTAGGGTATATGCGCCTAAATTCGGGGTGAATCTCAAGGATTTCTTTGTGGATGTAGAAGGCGATATTGACCTGGATGGCTTTTTCGACAAATCAGAGGTGCGTCCGGGCTATTCCGATATTCGGTATACATTCCGTATCAAAACAGATTCTCCCCAAGAGCAGGTTGAAGCATTTGTACAATTCCTGGAGAGCAAGTGCCCGGTTGGAGATACGTTGGCACATCCGGTTAATCTCAAGTTGGACAGAATTATCATCGAAAACTAAGCAGCCTCTAACTACCGTGAAACCGGACTGATATTGAATTGCTAACCGTATAACATATTTAGATATAACAAAAGCCCGCGTTTTTCGCGGGTTTCTGGTCATAACCTAATAAACTCGGCTATAAACTTCGTTTGGCCCTTTGAGAAAATATCCTGTTCGAATTAAAGACACTCTCCATTGAAAGCAACCATAGATACTATAGAACTGGCGATCGACACTCTCCTTATTTGTTTCCAGCAAGCGCCTTTCTGTACGAAGTAGATATAACGTGGCAGCTTTTTTTGATTCATGATAACAAAAAAACAAAAAAAACCGTGATGGACATCTGTCCACCACGGTTGAATAATGAAATCTATTATTGCTTTTTACTTAACGATACATTAGCTGTTAACGTCTTGTCGATCGTCGTCCAGTTTACATAAGCACCTAGTATTTCATTAATAACAGAAACCGGAACTACGGTTTCGCCTTTTAAAAGCTTTGGTACGTTACTATTGAACACTAGTTTATCGTTAATTGAATACACATCTGAACCAATTTGAGCACTTATATTTTTTGTGCCTAATTTGATTTGAGTTGTACGCGTCTTATGATCCCATACTACTGTACCGCCCAATAGCTCGGAAATGGTTCGAATCGGTACGTAGAACTCATCGTTATGAACAACCGGTTTGATTGTCGTACCCCCTACATTCATTGCAACGTCAACATATTCAAGAAAATCGGTCTTTCGAATGAGTCCATGAACCCCTTTCGTTCGATCTACGACCTGAGATACTTCATAATCCGTTGCGGCTGATAGGTACGCATAAGCTACACTTCTATCCATATCAAGCTTATCGGATAAGAATTGAATCGATTCACG
The DNA here is from genome assembly GCF_037976585.1 of Paenibacillus sp. FSL k6-2145. Classification (NCBI taxonomy): domain Bacteria; kingdom Bacillati; phylum Bacillota; class Bacilli; order Caryophanales; family Paenibacillaceae; genus Paenibacillus; species Paenibacillus sp. FSL k6-2145. The sequence goes on from NZ_CP150267.1 coordinate 192,010, forward strand.
TACTGATTCTTTCATGGCTTCATCCAAATCAGGGTCCAGTCCAATTGGAATCCAATAATCCTCGGTTTCAGCAAAGGGTTGCGTGAATTCTCCACTGTGTGGTAGTGATGGATCACCTTTCTTTAACACCGTTAACCGAACTGTCCCCCTTAAGGAAGCTTCCAATGCAGTTAACGCTACTTCTCCATCTCCTTGAGCAAAGTGTGGATCTCCAGTATAGAATAGCCCGCCTTTAACTTGAATCGGATAATAAATAGTTGCACCAACACCCAACTCATTAATATCCATATTCCCTCCTGTTTCAATAGGTGGGATCGAACTCACAACTTCGCTGGTATTTGGTGCAACCCCCATAACACCTAGAAACGGGTTAATTGGGAAACGTACATTCTTGCCAGCTTTTGTTGGTAATACCCCATACCAATTGCCGTTGATTTCTTCAATAGGCGTAAATATAGATACATTATTATATAATTCCGGTTTTGTTGCGCTAGCTCCCTCTTGTGGACCTGTGTTTTCTGGAAATTCGTTAGGAAGAGCACCTTTACCATGGCGGTTAGAAATGACACCATACGGAACTCGAGTCTGCAACGAAAGGACTTCTACTTTAAGAACATCTCCTGGCTCCGCTCCCTCAATCGCTACCGGCCCAGTGATAATATGAGGTCCGTCTTTTACATAATCATGCTTAATCGCAGAAGCCGCAATTGCCTTCGCATCATCCAACACTCCATCGGGTGAGATACCGAATTTACCGAAGTACTCCACTGGATTTCTTCCTTGATCCTCTATCAATCCCTCATGCGATACTGTATCAAATGTTACAGCACTTCCTGATGGCACAGTTAGAATCGGAGAGCTGTCTCGATTAGGCAGTGATCCCCAGCGAATGTTCTCAATCGCAGACGTTACATAATAATCACCTTCTACCTTATCAAGGGTTGTTGGTTGCAGTGGCATACTAAAGCCCACTGAAGGTAGAGCAAATGTAAACATACTTATAATCCCTACTGAAACCCCAAATTTCCTAATCGTTCGGTTAATAAACATTACGCTCCCCCTCTATACTATGTAATATTTTCTAACACAAACACACAATAACATATAAATACATTTACAACAATATTTTTTGTCAATAAAAATAACATTATAGAGCTAAATATCAAGAATAAACTTATAAAAATAAACAACATGTCAATATACTTATCATATGAAAGGCGTGTAAAACTAAAATACTTCTAGTAAACTGAGGACCCTCCTTCAGAGATTGGAACAAACGAAATTAAGTTACAGGAAAATTATGTATGTATTTCATGTATCCGATACCGCCACAGGAATACTACTACACTCCCGTTCAGGCATAATCACCTGTCCGCACGTGATTGCACTGGAAGAAGCGGAATTCTCGAATCTGAAGTTGTATCCCGGAGGATGGAGTGACTGGATTAGTTATGAGGAAAATCCGGTGGCTACCGGGGAAGAGTAGGTACGTAGCACCGGTCTACAGTGTCTCAAGACAAAAACACCGCCATGCAAGCTGATGCCTGGGGCGGTGCATTTTCAGTGACTGAGCGTCACCCGGGAATACGGGAGAGATAGAGGCATCGTTGCATGGGAAGACTGATCCAACCCAATCCTTTCTCGCTTAATGAAACAGGATCTGCAAAAGAAAATGAGGAGAAGCATTCATGAGTCCATGAATCAAGATGATCACCCATATTTTACGATAGCGGGCCCATAAATAACCAAGAAACAGACCTGTAACCCCATGATTTGCAATTACTGTTGCCACATCAATATCCCACTGACCATTTCCTTGAATGGCGACATGCCAAATGGACCATAGTATTGAAACTAGTAGTATGGCGGGCCATCTTCCAAGCAATGCCTCCAATCGGGTCTGCAGCCATACCCGATAAAAAACTTCCTCCAATACGCTATTGATCATAAAACCAATCAACATCAAGAGAAGTAATTCTGTCATATCGGTTGGTACGATTGCTCCTTCTGGTTGTGCAATTGGGGAATAGAACCTTAGATAACACCAGGCCACAATAACGATTAGTGGTGCGATGACGTGTCTGCGAGTGCGAGGTTTTACCGAGATGATGTCTTGTTGCCCGCCAGTCATTTTGCGATAAATCAGCAATAAAATCAACGGGATGAACAATAGTGTCGTCAACTTGAACGCCAAATAGTATAGCTGGAAATGTAATCCTTGCTGGTCTATCGTTATCAGAGAAACCGTAAATAAAACGCCTGACAGCAATAATACAATCGATTGAACGACCAAGTGCTGTTTCTCCATTTGTTGGAAATACGGATGATATTGACTTTTATAAGGAATCATACGGATTAGAAAAATGCCAAGGAATGCCGGCAACATACTATGCCATATTGGAATCACTTCCTCACGATCAGCCGTGTACCTTATATTCAAGTTTCCGGTCCACACTAACCACAATACAGCAGCAAATATAATGATCATACATAATAAGCCGGTTGCCTTTCCCCATGCTGTAAGCATTACTTTGAATTGCTGATTCATTCCAATTGCACTCCTTTGAGTGGCATATCGCGTTTGCCCCCTTCTTTTTTATTTCAGTTGAGTTAAATAAACTCTAGCACATTCCATCTTAATCGTCTATTTATTTCAGTTGAGTTAAATAATATGATATTCTGTGTGTATGCCAAAAATCGTGGATCATGAGAAAATGAAGAATATTATCGCTGAAGCTACTTGGAAAATCATTAGTGAGAAAGGCATTCATCATGCAACGTCAAGAACGATTGCAAAGGAGGCCGGATTATCACAAGGCGCTTTAAGACATTACTTTTCAAAACAAGAGAGCCTATTAGCGTTTGCAATGGAGTTAGTTAAGGAAAAGGTACTTACTCGACTAAAAAATCTAAATGCAAGAGAACTGGCGCCTCAAGAAAGAATTGTTGAATACTTGCTCGAACTAGTCCCGACGGATGAACAAACATTATTGGAAATGGAGGTTTGGTTTGCATTTGTAAGCTATGGAAAAACGCAAAAAGGGTTCGACGCCAATTATGAGGACCTGCAAAACGCAATCAAGAACTGCATTATGTACTTGAAAAATGAAGGACTTCTGCGCACAACCGATGAAGAGAAGGAACAAGAAAAACTGTATGCTTTTATGAATGGGATGGCTCTCAATTTGTATCTAGAGCCGGATAAGATAAATCGAACACGAAGCAAAGAAATGATACAAGACTACATCCATTGGATTATACGTTAGAGGAAAACCTGACTCATAATCGGGGAGTTAAGTCAGCTGGCACGGTCCAAGCAGAATACACAGGAAATCTGGTGGCTAACGAGGAAAAATAAAGACTAAAGAGCCCACGTTTTGCGCGGGCTTCTCTGTGTTTTCATTATATTCATGTAGCATTTTAGATGCTTACATTTCCGACCTCTGTAACGTTCAGATTCAGCCTATGTGTTCGGCATACTTCGTAAAAATCTTTTGAAACAATGGGTTTGAAGATATTTATATAATCCAGCATAAAAAATTCATGCTCGTCAATTTGCTCTTCATGAAGGCAGATTTGAGATACAACTTTGACGATCTTACGTGGAGGCTGTTGTACAGATGCAGCAATGACCGCTTTGCGCCCATATTCCGAACGTTCATAATCGAAAACATCCAAACGATCAAGCTGATGTGCTGTCCAATAGGTTTTTTCAACCGCACGACCGTCGTGGTAACACACCGTTGTCGGAATAAACTGTGTATTTGTTTTCGTCTCCTCCAACAGCGTTTTAAAACGATCTGATACATGTCTCGTTCCTGTGATCGTCTCAAAATAATCTACATTTAGGTTGCGCACCGTAGTCAGTAACTCAACCTCTGCTGTTGTCCCCTCTGGCAACGGATTCTCCATCGCCAAATAATTCATATCTAATTCGGGAGTGAAGGTTGTTCCGCCACTAATAAACCCTCTACGTGGATATTGAGATTCCAGAAAATAATAGTTCAAAGAATGATGTCTCCTTTTCGAATGAAGAGCTTTTCAATCAAGTATACGGGTCAAATAGCCCCTCCAATTATTCCGCGGTTTTAAGCAAGTTATCCACAATAAAATCAAGCTGTTTGTCTAACGAATAAATATCATTGTAGAAGAATAAACCAAAGCTCATATCAATCAGACGTCCTTCTTTGACTGCAGGGATGTTATTCCAAATTGAATTGTCTGACAGATCAACCATTCCTTCAAAGGAAGAACGGAATATATAATCACCCACATATTCAGGTAATACTTCATAAGAAACGTCCTTGCTTGTCGCATCGTTTCTTGCATTTTCAATTTCACGTTGCAAGACTTCAGGTGCTTTCATCCCTAAATACTGATAAATAATCTGCGACCCCCGGCCATAACCCAAGCCTGTCATTACAGCCATGGAACCTTTGTTGCTTTCCATAATTGTGACGGTTTTATCCAAAATACCTGCTTGTTCAAGTTTTTCCTTGCTTTGCTCAACCTTTTTGTGAAGGTTATCTAACATTTCCTGAGCTTGTCCCTCTTTACCCAGAATTTCTCCAAGCATATTCATACGTTCTTCTACTGGCAGGTCATAAGGAATATATACTGTAGGAGCAATCATTTTAAGTCCTTCATATATTTCTTCATTGGTAACAATAATGAGATCGGGATTAAGTGCAGTTACTGCTTCCGGGTCCGGTTTAAATGCTCCTAATGAGGTGGCACCTTCCAGTTCGCTCGCAAAAGCCGCTCCTTCTTCTATAGAAGAAATCCCCACAGGATTTACGCCTAAAGCAAGCAAATCACCCATTAGATACAGGACAACCACTCGTTGTGGATTAACCGGTACTTCAATATCACCTTTTATGGTGGTTACGGTCTTCATTTGAGATTGTGTATCTGTATTGTTAGCGTTGTTAGCCGCTATCTGATTCGTTGGCTTCTGAGAACCTTCATTGGCTGAAGGACTTCCTGTCCCACCAGTTGAACAAGCGCTGAGCAATAGGGTTAAACAAAGTAATAATGTGATAGCCAAGGGTGTCTTTCTACTCCTGTACATCAATAATTCCTCCTCAAATATATGCTGATTATGATAATCATTATCAATATATAAGGAAGTTAGGTCCTGTACAATGCCTAATCGTGCCACATTCGATGGTACATTAGGACTTTCATGCTGCTTTCGATAACGAATAGGTGCAATACCCATATATTTTTTAAATATTTTAGCAAGATAATAACCATCTGGATAACCAACAGCCTTGGCAATTTCCTGTAAAGTAGCATCTGTAGCAAGCAGTAGTTCCTTCGCTTTGTTCATCCGGATTTGAATGACAAAATCAATCGGACTATGACCAGTCTGGCGTTTGAATAGCCTTGATAAGTGACGTGGACTACTGTCCATAAGCTCTGCTAACAAGTCCATTGTAATGGGTTCAGCGTAATGTTCCTGCATATAATATTTCATTTGTGCAACCAGGTCTGGCTTTATTGTTGGCACGCGCCCATTGTGGATTTGCCATAATAACTCGTATACAAATTGATAAAATAATGACTTCACATGGAACTGTTCCAGTGCATCTTGCTCTTCCCAAGCTGTCATCATGTATTGTACTTTGCTTAACAAGGAAACAGGCTGATCAGGTGTAAAGCCATATTGAAGCTTGAAGGGATTACGGTGCTCCATCAAGACCAGGATATCCTGACGCTCAGGTAGCGGGATGATGGCTTTGTAATAAATCATATAATATTCAAGGACCTCTTCAACAGGCAAAATGTTCAGGCAACAGCCCTTCCCACCATGCAAAACATGGAATCGCGAGACCTGATGATCTTCTCCATCCAACTGTATAACAGCATTGCCACGCACCGTGTATAAGAAACAGCTCGCAGGGAATCGATAGGAGTAAAGTCCCTCCTGCCTTTGCATAGTTATATGGCGAATATCCATTATTTTAATAGATGCCTTGTTCCATAGTAAAAGATGTTCATTGAAATGTAAGATGGCTTCCCAGCTCCTTAAAATCATTGGTCATATATAGTCAACAGAGAGTCAACTTGCATGCAAAATAGGGGCCGGATCACCCACTAACGTGAGTACCCGACCCCTTTCTTTAATATACATATGAATATACAGACCTTAATCAACACTTTAACAGATTGAAAAGAAACAGTCTATATTTTTGGGAAAATATTCTATATATTTAGTTTGCTGGCCGGAAAAATACAGTTGAAACGGAGCATAAATCGATGATGTCCAACAACCATCTTACTCGTGAGGAATTACAGGATTATGTGCACAAAGTATTTGGTGCCAGTTACTTCATAACGCAGTGCGCAAGAATTCATGGCGGTGCACAAAAAGTCATTTACAAAATTGACTGCACGAATGGTTTCACTTGTATGCTGTACGTTTGGGATATTTCCAGCAACTATTTTCAGGAAGAGATCTTGAATGAACCCACTTTCCACAGTTCCTATGGCAGCGAACTTTTCTCTTTGAATACTCGCTTTCTCGCTCAACATGGAATCCGAACGCCGACCTTATATGATCTGAATAACGATAAAGACCGGTACTCTTATGATTTTGCTCTTGTTGAGTATGTGGATGGACAGAAAGCCGAAGTCTATTTCCAGCATAAAAATCACAAAGATCGGGATGAGTTGTTTCAACGGATCAGGGATATGTTGTCTAATATGCATAACATCCAAAGAAACGTTTATGGAAACGCCAACGATAACAGCCAAAAGGCTTGGCCTTGCTACCAAGTTCAGCGGTTGGATGCCGAAACAGCCTTATCCTATGCATCCAAACATATGACAGATATCAGGAAAAATAACGAAAGGCTGCTTGAGAAACTTTACGAATTGGAAGCAGCAATTCAACCCAGAGATCTCTATAGTTTCATTCATGGAGAGCTAGGTCCGGATCATATATGGATAGATCATGCTATGCAACCATGCCTTATTGATATTGAGGGCGCAGGATTCTTCGATCTCGAATATGAGCATAGCTTTCTCCAGTTTCGATTTGGAGACTTTTATCACTACTTAAAAAATAACAATCTCGACCCGGAGCGGATGACATTTTATCGATTTTGCCATCATTTGTCCTTGATATCAGGAGGATTGAAGCTGCTTCACAGACAATTCCCCGATCAGCAATTTGCTAAAGGTCTCGCGGAGTATCATGCCAGATGCGCAGTTCAGATGCTTAGCCAAAAAGTTTAATGATCCCGCTCAATCAAACTGTGATAAGACTATAAACATGAATATGGATTTAAGCCTGAAAGGAGGTTTGAGCATGGAATTTATTTACGAAGATGAAAAACTTGCAGTGAGCGTTATTCAAGCCATTCACACAGGAGATATTCCATCGTTACAGCAACTGCTGGAAGAGAATCCGGGATTGGCAAAGATAAGAATATTGGAAAGAAAGCCTGACAACGTAGATTCAGACTCTAGCATCGCTCGAACGCTGCTGCACGTGGTGACGGATTGGCCGGGGCACTTCCCTCATGGAGCGGATACCGTGAGAGTATTGACCAAGTTTGGTGCGGAAGTGAACGCTCCTTTGGTTGGTCCAAACATCGAGACACCTTTGCATTGGGCTGCAAGCTCCAATGATGTACAAGTGCTCGATGCCCTTCTTGATGCTGGCGCAGACATGGAAGCGCCTGGCGCGGTGATCGCCGGTGGCACACCGCTGGACGATGCTATTGCTTTCGCACAATGGGATACAGCACGACGCTTGGTTGAGCGCGGTGCGATCTTTGCCCTTTGGCATGCGGCCGCCCTTGGAAATATTGACGCCATACAAGAACATTTCCAAGGAGCCCAACTCCCGGAACGTTATCCTTGGGGAACAAGCACCTCCCCTTCTCCTCCCGATGCAGTAACCGTTGCCTTCTGGTGCGCTTGCCATGGAGGTCAAAGAGAAACAGCCGAATACCTGCTTGACCACGGCGCCGAACTGAACTGGATAGCCACCTGGGATGGAACAACTCCACTGGACACAGCAAAACGTAATTTTTCAGCCGAGCTGATCCCGTGGCTTGAAAGTCAAGGTGCCAAATCCGCTAGCTAGTTTCACAGGTAGATAAATGGCTAGCATGGAATTGCCAATCGCCAGCGATTAGTTATGAGGAGAATCCGGTGGCTACTGGGGAAGTGTAGAAGACTCCAACAAATATATACAACGAAAAGTACATCGCGACTTGAGCGATGTACTTTTCGTTGTGGAGTGATCCTAAAACCGTGAGAGGCGACAAGGGTCTAATTCATTTCTTGATTTGCCATCAATAATTTCACTTGCAGCCAGATCAGCAATCAGCGGCGCCAGCGTAATTGCAGAATGCATTAGCGTCAGATAAAGTCCATCAATGTGATCATGGAAGCCCACAATCGGATAACCGTCCTCAGGCATGGGTCTCCATCCAACCTTTATGCTCTCCAGTTCCAGTTGATTTCCGTGCTTGAGACTGTGACGCAATGTGTCGTAAGCTCGCTTACCGACCGCCTGTGGTCCGTTTTCCTCCGACTCGTCGATATAATCTTCCGCAGCCAGCAGCGTATAATCTGTCAGTTGACGCGCTTCAAATTGCGCATTGGATATTAATGTGTGTATCAGTTTTTTAGCAGTTTTCATCCGAATCAGAATCGAAGGTGACGAAGTTACCGGCACGTGACAACCTAACGGGTTACAAAGTTCGGGTGTACCTGTTCCTGCCGCCAAGACCACAACATCCGACTCCACAAAACCCTTGGATGTATGAACACCAACCAGACGGGAACCCTCTTGCTTCAGCTGTGTAACGTTGGTGTCGAACTGAATCTTTGCTCCGTACTCTTGCGCTTTGCTCAACAACAGCTCCGTTACCGCTATAGGGTCCACCGCACCTTCTTCGCTGACAAACATGGCTTCATCCGGATATTCCTTCAGATTGGGCTCCAATGCCTCAAGCTGCTCCCGGTTTAATTTTTGAAAGTGTTGCTCCCTTAGAGGCGGAGTGTCCCAAGTTAGTGCGCCATGCCAATGAATGTTCAGTTCGGACAACTCTTGCTGAAGTGTGTGATATTCTTCCACAGCTGCATCGTACAAATGCCAGTATTCAGGAGCCACTCTATGCGTCGTATGTATCCAGGCAAATGATTTTTCCGTGACTTCACGTGCCGCGGCTGAGTGCCGTTCAATAACGGTTACATCTTGAGTTCGTTTGGCTAGATGATAGGCCAGACACGCCCCAACAATCCCTGCACCAATAATCACAATTTTTTGTTTATTCAAAACTAACTCTCCCTTGTCACCCTATCACCCCGAGGAATCGATTTTCCGAAGTTCGGATGGGTCTGCTCCTTTTTCGTCTTCTTCGCCGTACAGCTTCTCCATATGCTGCATATGGCCGGCTCCCCAGTTGCTCATTGTCTGGAGCACAGGTTTCATGAGCTGTCCGTACTCTGTAATCGAGTATTCGACCTTAGGCGGAATTTGCGGATACACTTCCCGATGCACAATATCGTGATACTCCAGTTCTTTTAACTGCTGGGTCAGCATTTTTTTTGAGATATCTGGAATGGCTTTTTGTAATTCGCTGAACCGCATTGTACCGTTGCTCAGCAGGCGTAGAAGAATCAATGATTTCCATTTACCCGTGAGGATATCCAAGGCCGTTCCGAATCTGCAATACACCGTCATTCTTTTTCCTCACTTTCTGACCATACCCAGGTTTACTTTTGGTTACCTGGTTAGGTTTAAGTGCCTACTTCCTGATTCGGCTTTCTCACTTTAGTATAGAGGCAGATATTAAAATCGAGCAAGTGAGGGGATCGGAAAAGATGAATGTAACGTTATGGATCGTACAAATCATATTGGCGCTAGGTTTCGTATATTCAGGATGGATGAAAACCATTCGTATCGAGTCGTCAAAAAAGACCTGGGCCTGGGTCAATAATGTGCCGAAAAATCTAGTTGTTCTGATCGGTATCGCGGAGCTACTAGGAGCGCTTGGCCTTGTTTTTCCGTGGGCGCTGAACATCACTCCGGTGCTTACGCCGATCGCCGCGATCGCTTTGGCTGTTGTCACAATGCTTGGAATGCTGTTTCATATTCGGCGTAAAGAGTACCGGGAGCTCGGCGTAAATATCTTTTTTATAGTTTTGGCATTGATCATAGCCTTTGGAAGACTATAGAGGAAACGGGACACCGATCCGATGCGCTGTGCAATACGAACCCCATGTTTCGGGTGCCTGGTTTCCGGTGAACGAACCGCTATCGACCTGTGTGCCACATCCCGCCATAATAAAGATCATGCACATGGAGAAATCGGCGATTTTCTTTAGATTATGGAGAGGTCATGACATCAAAAATTTTTCGCCTTTATACTCAAAAGTTATGAGAAGAATCCGGTACTACCAGGGAACGTTCTGGAAAGTGACAAAAAGCCACTAATATTATTATATAATAACCTCACCACATAAAAGGCTGGCTTCAACAGCTCATGGAAGGAAGACAACTCTCTATTGAAAGCAACCTTGAATGTACAAGAGCACATACTCATCTGGAATTGTTCATCGCTCAAAATCATGGATGTACGACATATTGTCATACAGGCCGACGAGTGCGTACGTCCTTACCTGTTCCCTGCCAGCGCCTTTCTGTACGTAACGAATGGCAATGCGACTGTGATCTTAGACGGAAATGAGCATGCTACCAAACCATTTTATATGCTTCATGGGGGTAAAAACACCCGTCTGGACATCATCCCAACGAACGCATCCTTTCATTATTACCTGATTTTCTACAAAGCCTCCTTACCGCTACCTGGCAAGCAGCATACACTTCAACAACCGGATCAACCATTGCCATTCCACCTCCAGTACGGTTTTATTCCATATCATCCTGCCATCCTCTACGAAATCACTGAGCGAATGCTGGGCGAGTGGAATAAACCGGGACGCTTGGAGCGACTCCATACCAAAACACTATTCTATCAATTTGTATATGAGTTGCTCAGACAAATGGATCAACAGCAGGTAAGCATTGTTAGGCCTAACCTTGCTTCTCAGCTTATTCGCTATATGCAGGAGCACTACGCCAAGCCGCTGACGCGGGAAACCCTCGCTCATACATTCCATTACAGCGTCCCTTATCTGTCCAAGTACTTCCGACGTGAAACTGGCGCAAGTCTAATCGATTACTTAATCGGTATTAGGATGAACAAAGCAGTAATGCTGTTGCAAAGAACCGAGTTATCTCTGCAAGAAGTCGCTGCAAGCGTTGGATATGCTGATGTATCCTATTTTATAAGAATGTTCAAAAAACATACGGGAGTCACACCAAAGCAATTCAAGGATGAGTCTGGACAAGTGACAAAAGGTTCTTATCGTCCTATCCTTAGGCTTCGATCATCCATTGCTCCGCGTAAACTCCGTCGTTATATTGATATCAGAGATGATAATCATTATCAACATAGCGAAAAAGGAGATTTACGGATGTATAGAAGCAAACTACCTGTAGGAATTACCCTACTGTTGTGCCTAACTCTATTAGTTAGCGCATGTTCCAGGCCAGCAAACACGAATGGAAGCACTGGCAGTACGCAAAGCCCAACTGTAGGTGCAGAGAGTAATATCAGTAACACCACAAACGGAAGCTCGGAGATGCAAACCTATTCTGCGGTTAACGGTGAAATACAAATCCCCAAAAAACCTCAAAGGGTCGTAATGGTTGCAGGAGCCTTTACCGGTCATTTGCTAGCTCTTGGCCTTAAGCCTGTTGGAACTGGTGATGAGTCCTTTAACAGTTATACAGAAGGAAAGCTCGATGACGTTGTCAACATCGGTAACGATGTACCCTACGAGAAAATCATGGAGTTGCAGCCGGATTTAATTGTCGTTTGGAATGACCCTGAAACGATCGAAAAGCTGTCCAAAATTGCGCCGACCGTCGCTGTTGAATATGGAATACCTCTACGGGAGCAATTGATGGATTTTGGCAAGATGACTGGTAGAGAAGAGCAAGCGAAGGCCTGGATTGCAGAGTGGGATGCTAAAATCGCTGAATATAAACCACTCGTGGAGCAAGCAGTAGGTGATCGCACGGTTTCGATTTTTGATACGGGAAGTGCCAAAGAATTTTATGCCTACGGGAGCTTTGGTAGAGGTGGAGATATTATTTATGGCGAGTTTGGCCTGAAGGCACCGCCGATCATTCAGAAGGAAGCCATCGATAGCGGCAAAGGTTGGGCCAAGTTATCACTTGAATTGTTACCACAATATGCAGGAGATTATATCTTTATTAGTGGATGGACAGGTGATGAGAGTGGGGATTCCGTTTTTGAAGGTCCTATCTGGGATAACCTCCCTGCTGTCCAGAATAATCACGTTTATCGCGAGGAAAGCCGTGGCTTCGTGTTTAGTGACCCAATTTCGTTGGAAGCCCAACTAAAATTTGTCGTAGACAGCCTAACCAAAACAGAGTGAATTTGAGTAAGCCACGGTATGTACGAGGCGAGGAGCAATCCTCCTCTTTTTATGTTTTTGTATAGTCCTTATCTTTCATTTGAAGAGAGTTTGAAAACAAAAGCACACACATAAACAGGGACCTCTCACCATGTTGGCAAGGGTCCCTGTCTTTAAACTTGTTATATAGCCCATTTTCCGTTAAGTGATGGTAAGGCCGCCGCTTGCATATCCAGCTACGGTTGTAGCCACATCAATTCCGGCTGTTACTGATGCTGAGAACACCATAAGCAGGCGGTCACCGGCAGATACCGGAATACTCAGTCCTGTTGTCACTCCGCTGGATATTGTGCCCAGTGCCAAAATGCCGGTCAGTGGAGGAGCTAAGGTTACCAATGCACCCGGTACAGCTGTAAAGGAGTTATTAGGTGTAGTGGATCTGAATAATTGTGCAGTTAAGGTTACTGTAGATCCAACCAAACTAAGTCCGGCTGTCGTGCTGAAATAAGCGGCCAGTGAAGTAATCGTTCCTGCACGAGATGCCGAGAAAGCAAAGTTAAGCAATGTGCCTGCAGCGCCTGTGAGATCAATAATTCCTCCGTTAACACTTACTCCGGTAGCACTGTTGCCAAAACCAACTAAACTGGAGGTATTCAAAAGTCCACCCAAAACTGTAGTCAAGACAACTGGAAGTCCTGATGCATAAGGAATAATTGTTCCAGAACCAGTCGCACCCGTAGCCCCGGTTGCTCCGGTTGTACCTGCTGTACCTGTTGCTCCGGTTACTCCCGTTGTACCTGCTGTGCCTGTTGCTCCCGTTACTCCGGTTGTACCTGCTGTGCCTGTTGCTCCCGTTACTCCGGTTGTACCTGCTGTACCCGTTGCTCCGGTTACTCCCGTTGTACCTGGCGTGCCTGTTGCTCCCGTTACTCCCGTTGTACCTGCTGTGCCTGTTGCTCCGGTTACACCCGTTGTACCTGCTGTGCCTGTTGCTCCGGTTACTCCCGTTGTACCTGCTGTGCCTGTTGCTCCGGTTACTCCGGTTGTACCTGCTGTGCCTGTTGCTCCTGTTACTCCCGTTGTGCCCGCTGTACCTGTCGCTCCGGTTACACCCGTTGTACCTGCCGTGCCTGTCGCTCCCGTTACCCCCGTTGTACCTGCTGTGCCTGTCGCTCCCGTTACTCCGGTTGTACCTGCCGTGCCTGTTGCTCCCGTTACACCCGTTGTACCTGCCGTGCCTGTCGCTCCTGTTGCTCCTGTTGTACCTGGCGTGCCTGTTGCTCCTGTTGCTCCTGTTGTACCTGGCGTGCCTGTTGCTCCTGTTGCTCCTGTTGTTCCCGCTGTACCTTGTGCGCCTGTTGCACCTGTCACTCCAGTTGTCCCTGCTGTACCTGTCGCTCCCGTTACTCCGGTTGCACCTGTGACTCCCGTGACGCTTGGAATTTCACCCAGCAATTCGGAAGAAACCAAACGATGGGCAGTTACCAGTGCGCCTGTGCTGCTCTTACCCCATACTGATACTTGAACAGGATCATTAACCGTCGCTGGTGTTGAAAAAGTGAACTCGAAGGCATCAAAATTAGCATAATAGTTGTTGGTTATTACTTGATTGGGTACGATGTCAAAAGACTCACTGACGTACAGTACTCTTATTCCACTTTCCATGTAATACCCTTGTATCTGTACGGTTGAGGCTGTGGCATTACTACGGTTATCAATTCTGACAGTAACGGTCTGAGTCGGTCTTACACCGCTAACAGCATTATTTTCAATCGGCCCTGTTGATAAAAAGCTCATCGCTACATCTCCTCTTTTGGGTATTTTGATCTGCTAGATGTTATTAACTGTTTTTTCGTGCTGTACCACTCGGTGTGCATCAACCAATTGTCCAGAGGCTTGTTTGCCCCACACTGAAATCTCTACTTCCTCCACGCCTTCCACATCTGTTCCAAAAACAAACTCAAAAGCATCTAAATCTGCAAAATAATTTCTGGTCACTGCTTCATTAGGGGCAATAATGATTACTTCACTCACATACAGCGTTCTTGTTGTGCTTAGCACATACCCCTGAATGGATACTGTTACAGAATCCACCTCAGCCCGACTTACCAATCTAATCGTTACCTGTTGGGTCGGTCTAACCCCGGAAACCAGATTGTTTTCAATCGGCCCAGTTGACAAAATAGCCATTTTCCCATCCCACCTTTATGAACCTCTGAGTCTAGCAGTATTTGGCATAAGCTCACTCGATAGTAATATTCAAACACTCAATCAACGGTGTGGACAAAACACAGGGGGCAATCCACCATTATCACTTAACAACCTTTTACGCACAGGGCTTTAGCTATACAAAAACTGGGATATGTACAACAAAGAGAAGAAATTATGCAATGTCAAAGTTGGTCAGCAAGTAAGAGTAGATTTTGTTATGTAACCAGGATCGATTTCAGAAAATAACGAAATGACCGTTCCCCCGGTAGATTCCAGGGAAACGGTCGCAGCTTAAGACGTCTTTTTCTCGTATCTAATTGTTGGCCGGGCAAAGCTATGCTTGAAAGTGTAGTTTTATAGAATACGAGATAGTATTTTTACCATCAAGCCCAATGTTAAACACATAGAATAATAATGTTCTTCTTCATTCTCTACTGAAAATAGAAAAAGATTGTATTATCTTAAAATTGTGATATGATATCGTCAAGTTAATAAACATTTAAAAGAAAATATGAAAAATAATTACATTTAGACGTGACCAAATCTCTTTCTTCGTCAAATTTCAGAGTTCTAACCCATTCTATTGAAAGCGATTACAAAAAGAAACCTGACAGATTATAGCTTTTCTAATCGCACCCACAGATGCAGGCTTACTTCGGGTTATAGCCTCTCCCCTTGCTGCCGTGACCACGTACCCGGTGCACAGGTCGTCTGGCTTAAACCATATATGACAACATGAAGATTTAACCTAACAGCCAACCTAACCATTATTTCAGGAAGGGGGTGACATGAGGAACATCTCTTCATTTTTTGGCATTTCACCATTTCAGCTATTCTGAATTTCAGCTCACCAACTAATCCAATCTTATGGAGGCGAAACGTATGATTCGTAAACCGCTAGTTTTGTTGTTGTCGTGTCTGCTAATCTTTGTCACCCTGCCCGTTGAATCCAGCCATGCAGCCAATGCAGCCGTTGCCAAACTTCCTGGAAATTCCAATCCCCTCATCGATCATAAACTGGGAGCCGATCCTTATGTGCTCGTCCATAATAATCGGGTCTATGTCTATATGACAGGTGATGCATATCTGTACAACAGCGACGGCTCTGTCCGAGAGAACCAGTACAGCACAATCGGGAAAATTAACGTCATCTCTTCAGCTGACATGGTGAACTGGACAGACCATGGTTCCATCCCGGTAGCGGGCGCGAATAATGCGAATAATGGACAAGGGATTGCCAAATGGGCTACCCAGTCCTGGGCTCCTGCCATGGCGAAGAAAACCATTGCTGGCAAAGAAAAGTTTTTCCTGTATTTTGCCAACTCGGGTGGAGGTATTGGCGTGCTCACGGCCGATTCCCCCATTGGACCGTGGTCCGATCCACTTGGTCGTGCCCTCCTGACTCACAGTACACCGGGTATGTCCGGCGTAACCTGGCTCTTTGATCCGGCTGTCCTTGTCGATGATGATGGCTCTGCTTACTTGTATGCTGGAGGCGGCATTCCGAATGATACCAACGCTGCTTCC
This sequence comes from Paenibacillus sp. FSL k6-2145, assembly GCF_037976585.1. NCBI lineage: Bacteria > Bacillati > Bacillota > Bacilli > Caryophanales > Paenibacillaceae > Paenibacillus > Paenibacillus sp. FSL k6-2145. Next base: position 208,219 of record NZ_CP150267.1, read on the forward strand.
ATTGCTAATCCCAAAACAGCTCGAGTCATTCGTCTCGGTGCCGACATGACCAGTGTGGTGGGCAGTGCTGTGACTATTGATTCTCCTTATATGTTCGAGGATTCCGGCATCCACAAGTATAACGGCAAATATTATTACTCCTACTGCATCAACTTCGCGGGAACACATCCTACTGCATATCCAAAAGGTGAGATCGGATACATGGTCAGCGACAGCCCCATGGGACCTTTCACGTATAAAGGACACTTTCTGAAAAATCCTGGTACGTTCTTCGGTGTAGGCGGCAATAACCACCATGCCGTGTTTCAATTCAACAACGAATGGTATGTCGCGTACCATGCGCAAACGGTGAGTCGAGCATTTCTCGGTGAAGGCAAAGGATACCGTTCCACACATATCAACAAACTGACACATAATGCGGATGGAACAATCCAGGAAGTTCAAGGAAATATGACAGGTGTACCTCAGACCACTAACCTCAACCCGTATGTCCGGGTGGAAGCCGAAACCATTGGCTGGCAAGCAGGAATTAACACTGAACCGAGTCAAGCGAGCGGTGGACCTGTAGCCAATCAGAATGTCACTAACATTCATAATGGGGATTGGATCGCGGTGGGTAATGTTGATTTTGGCTCAGCTGGAGCCTCCAAATTCAAGGCCAATGTCGCTTCTACCGGAAATGGCAACATCGAGGTTCGACTGGACAGTCCGACAGGCCCACTAGTTGGAACACTTAACGTAAGTTCAACTGGCGGTTCGCAAACTTGGCGCGAGATGGAGACCAATGTTACCAACGCTACAGGCGTACATCGTTTGTATCTGGTGTTTACAGGCTCGAGCAATGGAAATCTGTTCAAACTGGACTACTGGCAATTCACATCCGGTTCGGGCAGCAACCCTAACCCAAATCCTAATCCCAATCCAAACGTTACCCGTTACGAAGCCGAGAATATGACGCTTGGCGGCCAATACGCTGGCGTAATCAGTTCCCCTTTTAATGGAGTCGCTATTTACGGGAACAATGATTATGCAGCATACAATCAATATTTTGCATTCCCAACCCATCAATTCTCTGTCCGCGGCGCTTCCAACAACAATAATACAGCCCGTGTTGATCTGGTCATCGGGGGTGTAACCGCTGGTTCTTTCTACTTCACGGGAACGGAGCCGACCGTTCAAACCCTCACCGGCATCACTCACGCTACAGGCAATCAGGAAATCAAGCTGGTCGTAACAACGGATAATGGCACTTGGGATGCTTACATTGATTATCTGGAGTACTCGCTTTAATTCATAGGACATGATCGATTGGGAGGATAGAATATGTGGAAAAAAATCAGTGCTCTTCTACTCGCTCTTCCTTTGCTTATAACATCATTCCCTTTGACAAGTCCCGCTGCTTCAGCCGCAACGTTCAGCAATCCGGTTATTTACGCGGATGTTCCTGACAGTGATGTCATTCGGGTGGGCAGTGCATTTTATATGACAAGCACAACGATGCATATGAATCCGGGAGTCCCGGTCATGAAGTCTTATGATCTGGTCAACTGGAGCATCGTAAACTATGTATACGATACGCTTGGAAACGGGGATATACAGAATCTGAACAATGGACAAAACGAGTATGGGCGTGGTTCCTGGGCGAGCAGTTTGCGGTACAACAACGGTATATATTATGTGGCCTTTGGCTCGCTTTCCACGGGCAAGACGTATATTTACCAAACCAGCAATATTGAAACAGGGCCATGGACACCTTACACATTGAACAGTTATTACCATGACCCCTCCCTTTTGTTTGACGGGAATCGAACCTTTCTTGTTCATGGCAGTGATAACATCAGTATCGTTGAGCTGACACCTGATGCCAAGGCCGTTAAATCCGGCGGGCTCAATCAGGTCCTGATTCCAAACGCAAGCAGTGTTGCCGGCTCCAACATGATTGTAAAGGCAGAAGGAGCACACATTCAGAAGATCAATGGTATGTACTATGTATTCCTGATTGCCTGGCCTTCGGGTGATGGTCGCATTCAGCTTGCCTATCGTGCAAACACATTGACAGGTCCATACACAGGTAAAGTTGTACTCAGAGACTCGGGAATCGCCCAAGGAGGCATCGTGGATACCGCATCCGGCGCTTGGTACGGCTTGCTGTTTCGTGATAGCGGGGCTATTGGACGCATCCCCTATCTCGTTCCAGTGACGTGGTCGGATAACTGGCCTGTGTTTGGGGTGAACGGCAAGGTTCCACTTAACATGAATATGCCCGTTGAAGGTCAGCCTGCTGCCAAAATCTACGGGTCCGATGAGTTCAACGCAACCACATCAGGCACACCCTCAGTAACGCAACTGTTAGTGAACGGCGGTTTTGAGGAAAGCAGCATTCAGCCGTGGACCAGCAACAATACGGCGAACATCACCGTAACAAATGCCGAAGCATTCAGCGGTACAAAAAGCCTGCTCGTCAGCGGCAGACAACAGACAGCAGGCGGAGCCAAACAGATGGTTACAGGCAAGCTGGTACCGGGAGGAACATACTCCTTTTCGGCAAAGATCAAATACACTACTGGTCCTGCAACCAAAACGTTCAATCTTAGCATCCAGAACGGTGCAAGTTATACCGGAATTACCATTATGGGCAGTGCGACGTTAACCCGCGGACAGTGGGGTACCATTCAAGGTACGTATACCGTTCCGTCGAATGCAGACTTGTCTCAAAGCTTTATTTTTGTGGAAACACCGTATAACTCGAATCCGGACCCGACCAATGATCTGATGGCGTTTTATCTGGATGACGTCTCCCTGACGAGCAATTCATCTTTCGGTACATCCAGTCTCGCTACTTTCTGGCAGTGGAATCATAACCCTGATGCTGCCAACTGGTCCCTGCTCCAGCGGCCGGGTTTCATGCGGTTAACTGCAGGCAAAATCAGCAAAAACCTGTTAGAAGCCCGCAACACGCTGACACAACGAACCTTTAGTCCAAAAAGTACGGGGATGACCGCTTTGGATACAGCAGGCATGAAGGATGGTGATTATGCTGGACTCGCTGCTTTTCAGGCCAAATATGGTTTTGTCGGCGTAAAAATGACGGGCAGCACCAAATCCATCGTTATGGCTAATGCCAGTTCTGGCATCATGACTGAAGTAGCAACTGTGCCATTAAACCAGAACAGAATCTATCTACGCGTCATCTGTGATTTTACGAACCAAACTGACAAAGCCTACTTTGCCTATAGCCTGAATGGCAGCAACTGGACAACCATTGGCAATACACTTCAAATGTCTTACACCCTGCCACACTTTATGGGATACCGGTTTGCACTATTCAATTATGCAACGAAGTCTACCGGAGGATATGCAGATTTCGATTATTTCCGCGTAGAATAAATGTGGTTTTATTCGTTTATTAATTTTTCGGTTATTAATCAGGACCTGGACTTCACCATATGTGAGCCAGGTCCTTTTCAGTACATTTCTTATGAAGAGTTTCAGCTTTTAACTTTTAAAAATCCCGGAACTGTTTTATATAACGCATGTATTCTTCAGCACTTCGGTTAATCTCTTCATCCGTAGCCTGGAACGAGGCACCATAGACTGCATAATGCGGCAGCGCCCTAACCCCTACATGATTCATGCTTGCTACGAAAGGTGCAACAAGTTCCTCTACGCTGTAACCGATGGAACCATCTTTCGCATAATTCTCCTGCTTATCCCCTATGGACATTGCAAGTCCCATCCGCTTTCCCTTCAATCGATTTCCTTTCGATCCGTACGCCCATCCATGAGTGAACACGTCATCAAACCATTTTTTCAGCAGCGGTGGGTAACTGTACCAATATAACGGGAACTGCAACATCATATGATCATGCGTCTCCAGCAACTCTTGTTCTCGGCAAACATCAATCTTCCAATCGGGGTAGGCCGAATATAATTCGTGAAGAACAATATCATCTGTATGCTGCAACAACTCCTCCTTCCAGCGACGATTGACTCTTGAACTTTGCATATCGGGATGTGCCAGAATAACAAGTGTTTTCATCATAATTTCCTTTCTTCCCTTCCAGGGTGTTGGTTTCTTTAATTGAATATGGACCATTATCAGTCACATCCAGTCAAAAGAAAATACACACAATGAAGTAAGCTGGTTACCTCAAAGTGTGTATGGACTTCAATGTTAGAACCGTGAGAAAATAAATAGTTACACTCTATAAAACACGTAAAACTTAAACTGAGGTGAATCAGGATGAAACAATACAATCTGGGCATTGAAGCGACGCTTGAAATTATAGGTGGCAAATGGAAAGCCTTAATCATCTGTTTATTGATGTCCGGAGTAAAGAGAACGAGCGTATTAGAGCGCAGCATCCCTGGCATTTCGCAAAAAGTGTTAATTCAACAATTGCGCGAGTTGGAGCGAGACGGCCTTGTCACCAGACATGTCTACCAACAGATGCCTCCCAAAGTGGAATACGGACTTACAGAATATGGCGTTACCGCCAACACCATCGTGGATGTCATGTGTGCTTGGGGGAGGGACAATATTGCTCTCAGGCAACAACGGGGCGAAGATATCGTATTGTTGGAGAACAACCATCCCGAATCTTGACAAGGATGAAGCATACCTCATTCAAACTTCATGTTCCATGTATCACCTCTATAGTAAGATATAGATTAATGTAAATATTATTAATTTTTAATCGATAAGGAGGGCTTTATTTGAAAAATATAATTGTCTTTGGTGCAAGCAAAGGATTAGGCGATGCATTTGTCAGAGGTGTGCCGCAATCCGGTGATAAGGTCTGGGTGGTCTCTCGCAGCAAGCCGGAAAGTCTGTCCGTGGAGGATGGCGTCCAGCGAATATGGATTCAGGCTGATCTTTCCGAGCTTCAGGCCGCGGAGCAAGTTGCCAGCCAACTTCAAGGCGAGACGTTGGATGTGCTTATTTATAACGTGGGGATCTGGGAAAAGGAAGGATTTGAAGAGCACTACACGTTTGATAAGGATGAACCCGCAGATATCAGTCAGCTGATCCATGTGAATGTGACTTCTACGATTGTATGTATACAGGCTTTACTGCCTCAGCTCCGCCAATCTGAAGCAGGGAAGATCATCCTGATCGGTTCAACAGCCGGTTTGAGCAATGCAGGCAGCAGCCAGGTTTCTTTTGTCGCCTCCAAATTTGCCATAAGGGGTATTACGGAAGCTCTAAGAGAGCATACGAGGAATGACCGCATCGCGGTGACATGCATCAACCCGGGAGAACTGGCGGCAGAAATTCCGTATGAAGACGGGATGGAACGTGCACTGGCCGAGTATGATGGGACCCGCATTCCCCTGCAGGATATGGTCGCCATCGTTCGATGTATCATCAGCTTGTCCAAAGCAGCCTGCGTGAAAGAGATCAACATCCCCGCCTTAACGGATACGAACACCTAGATAGAAATGACATCTGCCCGCCTCAATCGGTCCGTTCACTGGAGTTCGTTCTGTATACACATGCTGGACAAAAGCCTGTTTACATTAATACATGCGACAAGTGCGCAATACCTATGGAATTCAGGCGTTCATGCTCAGGGATATTCTCATATAACAAATGGGATTTTCCGGCCTTGTCCAGGTGATCACGCATAGCTGCAATCCGTCCTTTGTTAACATCAATAAAACGAAAATCGATTTGGCGCAAATGCTCCAGCCCGGTTAGTCCAGCAAAAGAATCGGCCTTGAGCGCTGTATTCATCTCTTTCAGTTCAATAGACTCCAGAGCACGGGCTGTCCATAGATGTTTGATATCCCGTAACGATTTCATATAGTCCAGTTCGAGCTGTCTGAGAGAGGTCATATGGGAAAAGTCGCATAAATGCTCCAGCTTGGGCAAGGACAGATGCAGATATTCCAGCCCGCGCATCTGTTCGATTCCCTGAATACTCGTCAGTTTGCGAACAGAGCTTAGCTTCAACATTGAGATGGTCGACTGTGTCAATACATCCAGTCCCCCTTTTAACTCACAGTGATCCAGGGACAGATACTGAAGGACGGGCAGTTCCGCCAACACATCAACACTTTCGACCGCGCAGTTCAGAATGAGCGTATGCAGTTGGAGGCATGCCGCAATGGAAGCAAATCCGTTGAATTTGCCACGCAGTTCAAGAAAGGTCAATCGTGTGTAGTGTTTAATAAAATCGAGCCCAGTCGCCTTTGCAGGTGAATTCAATCTTAGAAACTGCAGTTGATCCATCGCACCCAGAATCGTCAAATCCTGTGCCTGCGAAAGATCAAGCTGCAAGGCAGACACATGTTTCAACTGTGCCAGTCGCCCCAAAAATCCGGATGAATATACCCCTTTAGGGTCCATATGTGATATGTGTAGGATCAGATCCGGCCGGGCAAAGAATACTTTGGCATCGAGCTCGGCAAGGTCCTCGTATGTATCCGCGCCAACGCGAAAATGAACCGTTGCTCTGCGGCGTAACAGATGCACCGCCTGGTGCATCTTTTCGGCATTCCATGGAACCCCCTGTATTGATGCATGCCATAACTCACTCACAGATAATCCCCCTTTTCCACCCATAGTTCCAATTCATTCCATTATAAACAAGATCGCCTGGATGAACCACCACCGATCCCCGTTTTTTCATTCCTTTCCTCTTTTTTCATCCCTCCCATTTACTGTTCTTATACTCATGCCTTTCCTTCCCGTTGCTTTCAGGATTATTCGACAGAAATCTACATAAAACTATAGATCATGCCGACATATAACTAAGGCGTTTTGAGCTTTTTATTAATCATCTGGGGAGATGGAATATGTCGAACATGTTGAACAAGTGGGGGAAAATGGGAGCACGGACATCCAGTATGGCAAATACGTTGTCCATTGTGCTGCTGGTCATTATCGTAGTTGTCTTTGCCGTGCTGGGAACATTTATGTTTGCAAGCACACGAAACATTCTGGTGAAACAGCAGGAATCCATGCTCCAGACCAAGACACAAGCCATTGTTAGTGAATTTGATGCACTATTCAAGGAGAAGGGCGCACTCGTCAAGCAAATGTCCACCAACACATTATTTCAGCAATACATAGAAACAACAGCATCTGCTGCGGATGCGGCAAGTTCAACCTACGCTGCGGAAACACAGGCGACACTCGCCGCTATCGTTAAGGCAGAGCCTTCGTTTGCCGATGCCTGGATCGCGGGTCTGGATGGAAAAGGCTTTTGGATTCAAAATGATGGTGTCGTATCTGCACCGGACTTTGATATCCAGTCGCGTCCATACTACAAGCCGGTTACCGCCGCAGACGGACTTTATTTCTCCGATCCGTACATTGATATTGCAGCAGGCGATGTACTCATGGGTATCTTTTATCCGATCAAAGACGACAACAACAACACGATCGGCTTTGCCGCAGCGGATATTGCATTCAAGGATATTCCGGTAATTATGGAGAGTTATTCCCTTGGAAGCACGGGCTATTCCATGTTGCTGTCCAAGAGCGGGGAAATTCTGTACCATCCAGATCAAGAGAAGGTATTGAAGGAGAACATCCTGGACAGTACGGGGGACATGGGGAACATCGGCAAGAAAATGCTTGCCGGTGAAAACGGCGTACAGCTTATGAACGACAATGGGGAACGTCGTTATATCGGCTACGCTACCAGCAAGGATACGGGATGGTCCGTTGGTCTGACCATATCCGAAGAAGAAGTTCTCGCGGAATTAAAAACGTTCACGTGGATCACGCTTGGCGGTTTTGCTGCAGCCACCCTTCTACTTGTGATTATCTGTTACATTACCCTTCGCCGTCTGTTACGCTCCATACCACAGCTGCTGGCTAAGATTAAACAGATTGAACAAGGTGACCTGACTGTCCAACTGGATATCAAATCTAATAATGAAATTGGACAGATCGCTACAGGCTTGAATTCCATGGTGCAGAAAATTCAGGTCATGCTGCAAATGGTCGGCAGCTCGGCGCAAATCCTGAACCAGTCGTCGAATGATCTGCAAGCCATCTCCTCACGAACGGCTGTGACCATGAATGACACATCGACAGCCATCAACGAGATTGCCAATGCAACGAATTATCAGTCCATCGAAACGGAAAATATTTTACGCAAAACAGGCTCTTTATCCAGCCAAATCGATGAAATTGCTACCGATGCGCAGGCTATGGGAACGGTCGTGCAGACATCTGCTGATCAGAGCAGCCAAGGACTGGCGGTGGTGGAACAATTATCGAAATGGTCCGAGGAAAACCATCAGTCCACCCAAGCAATGTCCTCTATTATCCAAGAGATTGACCTGAGTCGGAATGAAATATCCAGTTTTGTGGATACAGTCAAACAGATTGCCTCTCAGACGAACCTGCTCGCACTGAATGCCTCCATTGAAGCTGCACGTGCTGGCGAACATGGAAGAGGATTTGCCGTCGTTGCCGAAGAGGTCCGCAAACTTGCAGAACAGACGGCTCAGGCAACAGAGGAAATCAACAAAAAGGTAAATGTTATTGAAGAGAAAACAACCCTGTCGGTTGAACATACCATGCGCGGTATGAAGATTGCGGAGGAGAATGCCAAATCCGTCGAAGATACCAAACATGTATTCTTTAGTATTAACAAAGACCTGAAAGATCTACAGCAGCGTATGATGCAGATTACCAACAATACCTCCAATGTACACAAGCACAAAGATGAGATATTCCAGGCACTGGAGATTATATCCTCTACCACAGAGGAGAACTCGGCATCGACGGAAGAAGTAAGCGCCAGCACGCAGGAACAGCTGGATAGTATCGAACAGGTAGCGGATCTGTCGAAACAGTTGAACCAGCTATCTGGCAAACTGCAAGACGAATTAAGTCAGTTTAAAGTAAAGTCATAATCCTCAAGCGTTCCACTGCTCTTCTCTTTTAGTCGCTGTCCATTTATTATTAATGAATATGCGTACGAAGAGGATTGGAGGCTGAATCATCATCATGAACTTTGCTAAACGAATGGATCATTTCAACGAAGGAATTTTCACCCGGTTGCTGGAGATCAAGCGCCGCAGACTGGAGAACGGACTGCCGGTTATTGATCTCAGTGTGGGTACGCCGAATATCCCACCTGCGCAGCATATTATAACTGCACTATGCGAGGCCGCAGCTGATCCGGCTAATTATATATATGCTGTTAATGATCAGAGTGAGTTGCTGCAAGCTGCAAGCGATTGGTACAAGCAGCGCTATCAGGTCGAGTTAGACCCGGCTACACAAATCTGTTCCTTGCTCGGTTCACAGGAAGGGCTGGCACATATATCCCTCTCAATTGTCGATGAAGGTGATCTCGTGCTGGTCCCTGACCCCTGTTATCCCGTCTTCGCGGATGGGCCGTTACTGGCAGGTGCAGAACTGCATTATATGCCGCAAAAAGAAGAAAACGGGTATGTTATTCAGCTTCAGGATATACCGGAAGATATCGCTCATCGAGCGAAATTCATGCTGGTCTCCTATCCCAACAATCCAACAACCGCGATGGCACCGGATCAGTTCTATCTTGACCTGATTGCCTTTGCCAAGAAGTATGATATTATCGTGCTCCACGATAATGCGTACAGTGAACTCGTATTTGACGGAAAGTCATGTGGAAGCTTCCTTGCATTCCCTGGCGCCATGGACGTCGGTGTGGAGTTCAATTCCCTGTCAAAAACGTACGGACTGGCCGGAGCGCGAATCGGCTTCTGTGTGGGCAATACAACCATGGTCTCCATGCTGAAAAAGCTGAAATCCAATATGGATTACGGGATGTTCCTACCGATCCAAAAAGCAGCAATTGCAGCCATTACCGGTGATCAATCCGAGGTTGAACGGGTCAGAGCTATTTATGAACAGCGTAGAGACATCCTCTGTGAGGGCTTCAGCAATCTCGGTTGGCCGATTGCCAAACCTGAAGCAACGATGTTCGTCTGGAGCCGGATTCCGGCGCACTACGACAGCTCAGAGCAATTTGCCATGGATCTGGTCACACATGCGGGTGTCATTGCAACCCCAGGCAGTGCCTTTGGTCCTTCAGGTGAAGGGTATGTGCGCTTCGCGCTTGTTCAGGATAATGAAATATTGCAGCAAGCCGTACAATCCGTCGATGACAGCGGGATTCTGAAATCCAGCTAACGGGAGTACGATTCGAATGTGCTCAAGCAAAAATCCCCTCAAGGTCCACAGGGAGTAAGAGTTTCACGTTTGAAAACGTGATCTCTACTTCTCGTAGACGTGAAGGGGATTTTTTTCATTTTCAGAGGACTAAACATTCATTGGGTGATTTAAGATCGCAGCTGAATGGTACCACGTGATAGCAAGAAGCCTGCTCGGGGAGCAGGCTTCTTGTTTCAACGATTTATACAGACTTGCGCCAATTAGAACGATACATCAGATACAGGAAGTACGGTGTTCCGATGATCGCAATGAGTATGCCTGATGGAATCTCTGTCGGTGCCATGACGGTTCTACCGATAGTATCGGCGAGCACCAGCATGACTGCACCCGCTAATGCGGATAGGAACATGGATCGTCTTAACTTATTCCCCGTCAGTAGCCGTACCATATGTGGTGCAATCAGCCCGATAAAACCAACGGTTCCTACACAAGCAACCGCACCTGCTGCAAGTAATACACCAACTGTCATGGCCAATAATCGTGTGCGACGTACTCCGAGACCAAGCCCGGATGCACTGTTGTCGTCAAATACCAGCAGTTCGAATCTGCGTGCCAGCCACCAAGCCACCGGTACCAGAATAACTAAAAATAATCCGATAACCCTCACCTGTTCCCAGGTACGAGCATAGGTGCTTCCTGTCAGCCAGATATATCCGCTGCTACCGTATACCGCACCACGGACAATCAGAATCTGAATACCTGCTCCAGCAATGGCAGACATCGCGATCCCCAGCAACACAACCGCCGAAGGGTTCAGTCCTTTCTTCCAGGCGAGGGAGAACACAACCACTGCAGCAATGGCTGCACCGATAATTGCCGCAATTGGCAGCAAGTATATCGGAAGACCCGGCCATAAGATGATGACCATCATTGCTCCAAGCCCTGCACCTGAGGACACACCAACAATTGAAGCATCTGCCAGCGGGTTACGTACCGCCATCTGAATGAGCACACCGCTGATTGCCAGTGCAGCTCCTGCACCTGCGGCAACAAGAGTACGCGGAATCCGAAGCTGAATCAGCGCGGAGAACAGTCCATCCGATTGGAACAGACTTGGTAACCAATCGGCCAGCGGAATTCGCATACCACCAAACATCGTACTGAGCAAGATAAGCACGACCGTTATGACTGAGAATAATACAGCCATCGGGCCAAATGCAAAGCGACGCGCAGCTCCTCCTGTGCTCATTGAAGTTGACATGCCTGATCCGTTTGCAGCCTTCATACGTGTAAGAACAAGCCAGATGAGCCACGGTGCACCAATGATCGCCATAACGGCACCCGTTGGCAGTTCCATGCTGGAGTTATGCACCATCTTAGCGAGGACATCTGCTCCAACCAGGAGCGCTGCGCCCCATATGAACACACCGGGTAAAAGTAATCGATTGGAACGTACACCACTCAATCGAACCAGATGAGGTGCAACCAATCCCACGAAACCAATCGGTCCAATTACACTGACAATCACGGCGGCCAGCAATACAGCGAGGATTAACCCTCCTGCACGAGCCAATGCAACCTTTTGTCCCAAGGAAGAGGCCGTTGATTCATCCAACTCCAGCATATCCCACTGTCTGGACAGGATTAACGCGAGAAGGGTAATACCAACCACCCAAGGCAAAGCATAAAACACACCACTCCAGTCATTCTGGACAAGTGTTCCTGAACCCCAAAGGAACAACCCTTGTGTCTCCATGGAGAAAAAAATATGTAATGCACTCGTAAATGAACCAAGGACCATCGATACAATCATACCGGACAACGCAAGTCGAACCGGGCTTGATGTTCGTCCGCCGCCCATGAAATAAGCCGCAAATGCTGCCAGCAAACCACCTAGGGCTGCGAAAAGAAAAGGCGACTGACTTAATAGACTTGGAAAAGCGATAGCTCCCAGCACCACCACAAAGTATGCTCCCGCATTAATGCCCAGCGTATCTGAAGCAGCCAGTGGATTACGAGTAATCGTTTGCAGCAAAGCGCCCGCAACAGCCAGTGCGCCACCCGCAAGAATACCGATCACTGTACGCGGCATGCGCAAGTCCCAGACCATATTGTGCTCTAATGAATCCTGTCTGCCTGTAAGAGCGTCCCAAACGACATGCAAAGGAATGGATGCTTCTCCATAACACAGACTTACAAAAAAAAGCACGATGAGAGCGGTTAGACCGCCCCCATATATGCTTATTGTGCGCCAATTCATAGCTGGCTTAGATCCTTGAACCGAACTCATTTGGTAATCGCCTCGACTACCCCATCAACCAATACTTTGGAGGAGATGGGTCCACCAAATGTCCATGTTGTGCTATCGAGTTGATATGTGCGTTTTTCCTTCACAAAGTTCAGTCCGTTCCAAACCGAGTTATCTTTCATGGCTGTGCCAAAGACGTCATCGTCTGGTTGTGTAATATAAATGAAGTTACTGTCCTTCACATCGGTTAAGGATTCAATGCCTACTGTAGAGAAGCCATAGTTTTCAACTTTGTCCGGCTGCCAATCGTTAACCAGTCCGATTTTGTCCAAAGTACCAATCACAACCGAGTTATCGGTAAACATACGCAGGCTGACTGCATTTTGATATGTGAACGCTTGTGTCAGCGCAAAATTGAAGTTTTCTTTACCCGCAGCAGCCAGTTTTTCTTTGGCTTCTACATAGTGCTGATCGAGATCACTAAGAACTTCTTTTGCTTTGTCTTCTTTGCCCAGAGCCGTTGCAATGTTAGTAAAGATCTCTGTCATTTTGTCATAATCATAACCGTTACCATCGTACGGATCATATTCAATCGTTGGCGCAATCGCGTTAAGCTGATCGTAGACCGCCGTGTTATTATCTGCATTAGCAATGATCAGATCTGGCTTCAATGCAGCAATAGCTTCCAGATTTGGTTCACTGCGTGTGCCGATATCCGTTACACTGTCATCCAGTGCTGCTTCGGATGTTACCCACACTTTATAGTTAGCGTTATCTGCGTTACCTACTGGTTGAACACCCAGGGCAACAACATCTTCCGTATATGTCCATTCAAGCGTAACGACACGTTCTGCTGGCTTGTCCAGCTTAAGCTCTCCACGTTTATGCTTCACAGTAACAGGACCTGCTGTCTCTTCAGCCGGAGCACTACCCGAGCCACTACCTTGACTTGTATCTGTTGTAGTCGTGGTTTTACCACAGCCCGCCAAAACCAGCACAAAGGCCAGCATAATCAACAGTCCATTCAACCCTTTTTTCATATCTCTATTCTCCCCTGTTAATATGTATTTATATGATAACAATTATCATTATCACTATTGGATTATGCCGTAGGAATGGATTTTTGTCAATGGAAAGTACCTTATTCCCTTTCTTTTATGAAATAAAAAAGGAAAGGGAGAGCTCAAAAGCCATCCTTCCCTTCTACTGTTTGCTGTTTGCATTAACTCAACTGCATCGTAGTGATGCATGTATTATCATTTTCGTATGTAGACAATTGCGTTTCCGCAACCTTTCCATCTCGAACAATACGAATCAGATAGGTTCTGTCTCTAGGCACCCAAAAATCCATAAATCCGTTCGCACCAGACTTCATCACTTCATCTTTCATAAAAGTGTTGCCTTGAGAATCGTGAATGGTAACACTGAATTCCTTATTGCTCATTTCCCCCTGACAACCGGTCAAGCTATGAATTGCACAGGGATGGGTCTGATCCACATAGGGTGCAATGGAAAGGAAAAATTCATTTTCAGGCAAATCGTATGTAGTGGTCTTTTTATCTTGATCGGTTACGATTAACTGTTTGGCATTGATGGAGGCAGATTCGGGTGTCTCTTTTCCTGTGCTGATATCTTCCACCAATTTTCGGATGTTGGGCGCATTGGCTGTACCCGCCTCTTCCTTGCCCGTATTACTTGCAAACAGATAGGTTCCGATTACAATCACAGCTGCAATACCTGCAATGATCCATATTTGTTTTTTCATCTGGAGTCCATCTCCTCGTCCGTTTTGGTTTATTATAAGGTAGAACACAGTGATACGGACAGTTTACGACACCAAAGTCACCATATATTCACATTTTTGTATTGTAGTAAGCGTAATCTGCTGCCTGTGCACTGTATCATTGATAAGTAAGGGAGGTTGTGTATATGTTTAAGTCTCCATCTGTATCTGACACCGATCGAAGAGTACACAAATCCAAACATGCTCTGAAGTCAGCCCTTCTGGAATGGATGTCCCGTAAGCCATTGGCCAGTATAACCATCACCGATATTGTCAAATCCGCCGATTTGAACCGCAGCACATTTTACAAGCATTATGTATACAAAGAAGACCTGTTTGATGAATTGTTAAATGACGTGATTGACGATTTAAAATTAGCCTATCGAGCACCCTATCAGCATTTCCGAGATTTCGATATTAAGGACCTTAACGCCTCAGCAATTCAAATTTTCGACCATGTGCTGGCTCATGCCTCCTTCTATACATTGCTGGTTAATTCTAACGTGCTACTGGATTTCAGGGATACACTCTATATAACACTTAAGAACTTGTATCTGGAGGATGTGACCGATCTGTCACCTGATCCACGGTTGGATAAGGAACTTCTCGCCTGTTATCAGGCTAATGCCGTTCTTGGTTTAGTTACGAGTTGGGTGAAAAGCAACTTCAAATACAGCGCCTCCTATATGGCTGAACAACTGTTGGAATTCACACGCATGAACCGTTCCCAAGAGATTTATCGGTCTAATCTCCATTCTGCAACGAGTCCATCAAGATAAAGTTATGCCATGACTCTGTAGTGGGATCTGCTCTTAAAAAGAGGTACTGTCTCCCCTGAAGCTTGAGATACAGTACCTCTTTATCATGTCGAAACATTTATTTTAATTAGTTGCTGATCCAGCCACCATCTACAGGCAACTCAACACCTGTAATGAATTTGGATTCATCAGATGCCAAAAACAGGTAGGCGTAAGCAATATCCATAGATTCACCAGCATGTGGAGGCAGTGGAGCAAGATTTTTGTAATTCTCCCCCATCTCCACCTGGGATTTGATGCCTGCTTTCTCCACCATCCCTGTAAACACAGCACCCGGATGTACGGAGTTCACACGAATATTGTCTTTGGCAAACCACTGTGCCCCGTGTTTGGTCAATGAACGTACAGATCCCTTGGAAGCACTATAAGCTGCGCCCTGGGCATCTGCTATTCCACCAATGATTGCTGCTATGGAAGAGGTATTAACGATGGAACCTTGTCCATTCTTCTGCATATAAGGAATGACTGCCTTCATGCCGAGCCATACACCTGTACCATTAATGGACATAACCTTGTCCCAATCCTCTAGCTCAGCTTCCAAAATGCCTTTGGCCATATGAATTCCGGCATTGTTGACCAGAATATCTATTTTTCCGAATTTCGATACGGTTTCTTCCACAACAGCGTTCCAGGACTCTGGACTGGATACATCCAGCTTCAACGCAATGGCTTCCCCGCCACCAGCTACGATCTGTTTAACCTGTTCCTCCAAAGCTTCGATCGCCACATCGGTAGCCACTACCTTGGCTCCTTCTCTTGCAAATAATTGAATACCTGCCAATCCCATTCCACTGGCGGCACCGGTTATAATTGCAACTTTTCCAGTTAATCTGCCCATTTCATATCATCCTTTCCTATTACGATGAATGCCTCATTATGACACCCAACCTGCTAACACCTTTAGTATACGGATGAAATGAAAGCTCTTTCAATCAGCAAATGGACAGGCTTTTGTGGGATAACCGATAGCTAAGTATGGATCTGTTTATTCCCCAGATGTTAATCAACAACATGGACAACTTATGTTGGTTTTATTTTCAATCTACGAGTACTGCCAAAATCCGGCGATGGGATCTGTCCATCTACATTCACTGAATTGGCAAGCAAGTACAGTGCCCCATAACCAAAGACATACTCTTCAAACATTCCATCCGAATAGCCATCCTCATCAATTTGGATGAAAAAATCGTATCCGTCCTTATGCAGAGCTAAAAAGTAACTATCCACTTGCTTAAGTATCTTGTCCAGCTTGAACATAAAGACGGTCGTAATCTTAGTGCCCCCATACCTTCGGTAGCTACTAGCACCGTGATTCTTTTACCCAGACTTGGGGAGCTTAGCTTCGAAAACGGAGAGAGTAGCGGCGATGCCCTTTAATGTCATCGTCCCGCCACTCTCAAGCCCCCGATAAATCAGACTATCTTTTTGAATAAATAGACTTATTGACTGGATAAAACACATAAACTTTTATTTTTATGCTGACATAGACTATATTGAGAATCCGAATTAAGGAGTCAGTTTTAGAATGGTCACAGTGGTATTTAGATTGTTATGCAACTGTGCAGGAGTTGCATTCGCATTTACCAGCTGGATCGTCGTCGGAACCGTTGTAACCGTAACAATAACTTCAGCAGATATAGGTCCACCTCCATTACCTGTGAATGGCACAGGTGTTATGGGCGTTCCATTTACCGTGAGGTTGAAATCCGCATTGCCCTGATTATGAATGCTAAAAGAGATCAAGTAACTTCCTGTTTCATTGATTGTTATCGTTGAGGACGGCGGCACAAAAGTGAATGCACCTCCAACATTAGCCAAAACCCCGGTTAAAGTTATTGGTGAGTTGCCAGGTACTGTGTCTGTGCCTGTGCCAGGGTCTGCTCGGAAAACACTTAGGAAATCGGATATTCCGGCCCCAACTGGACCGGCCGGACCTGTTGCTCCTACTGCTCCTACTGGACCTACGGGACCTACCGGACCCACTGCTCCGAGCGCGCCTGCTGGCCCGACTGGCCCTTGTATACCCGGAATCCCTTGCAGTCCTTGTGGTCCCGGTATCCCTTGAGCACCGGTCGCTCCTCTGAGACCTATCGGTCCTTGTGGTCCCGGTATCCCTTGAGCGCCAGTTGCCCCTTTTGGACCTATCGGTCCTATTGGTCCAGAAGTTCCTTGAGCGCCTTGCGGTGCATTAACAACAACCTTAGGTCTAACCTTTACCACCTTAACCTTAACACGACAATGCATGCTTTGTTTAAATTTACGTCTACAAATGCGTTTTCCATGACGATTTAACAATGAACTCACCTCCGTGATATTTCTCCCCATACTATGTGTATCCATCACAAGGGGCATAGACTATTAACTATAAATTAGAAAATTTTAGTGCCCATAATGAGAAAATCGGTCTATGAATCCAGTCTATAACATGAATGTATAGACCCATTTTCAATATAAAATGCAGATAAAAAAGCCAGTCGAACACGAGATATTCTCGATGTTTGACTGGCTTTTGCTATGCTTATCCCTTTCGCACAGGTTCTTCTTATTTTACAATAGTGCTTTGTTTTTCTCATAGAACCGGGCATTGTGAGAGGATACACCTGCCATATCGGAAGCAGCAGGTTCCAGATACGTCTTGGCGCTGTTGACGGCGAGCACCGCATCGTTAAAAGCACCTGCGATCAGCCTGACTTTGCTTCCATAAGTGATAAAGTCACCTGCTCCGAATATGCCTGGAATGTTGGTACGCATGCGCTGATCAACAGATACGCCGTAGTCTTCACGCGCTAGCCCCCATTGCACGAGGTTACCAAAATCACGATCATACCCATGGCTTACAACAACTTCATCCACTTCGACATGTGTGATCTCATCGGTTTCTACATGGGCCAACTCGACACGATCGATTTTATCACCTTTACCGTATAAGCGAGAGATAGTATATGGCGTCATGACGTTGGCTTGAGCTTTCATCTGAGCAACAGGCGACTCATGTCCGGTAAATTCATGACGTCTGTGTGCTACTGTAACTTCACTTGCGATCTTGCCTATTTCATTCGCCCAGTCGACTGCGGAATCGCCGCCGCCTGAGATCAGAACACGCTTCCCGGCAAATCGAGATAGATCAGTTACGGTATAGTGCAGATTTGTCAGCTCATACCGATTGGCACCCTCGACATCCAGCTTTTGCACCTGGGTCATGCCTCTGCCCGCACATAACAGGATGGTACGTGTGTAATGACGTTCGCCTGTTTTGGAAATGAGTACAAATACACCATCCTCACGTCGTTCAAGCTCGGCTATTTCCTGCCCAAATACAATCGTTGGATCGAACGTTCTCGCCTGTCTCTCCAGCGATTCAATCAGCTTCTCACAGCGAATCGGATCAATCCCGCCCACATCCCAGATCAGCTTCTCCGGGTACGTACGCATGAATCCACCCAGTTCCTGCTTGGCTTCGATGATCTTGGTACGCATGGCTCTCATACCACTATAAAATGAGGCATACATGCCAGCAGGCCCACCACCAATGATCGTAATATCGTAGATGTCTAATTGTGTCTCCGTTGTCATTTAAGGCACCAACTTTTCAACAACATAGTCCATCAATTTTACAGATCCAATCGGACCCACACCGGATACGAATTGGCTTGTCTTCAACGGGAAGACATGATCATTCTTCACAGCCTCCAGATTCGACCACACCTGGCTTGCTTTCAGATCTTCCATGGATTTCTTCGTGTCATAACCTACGAGGGTTCTATCTTCCAGAAAAATATAATCCGGATTCATCTCAGGCAAAAACTCCAGTGAGAACTGGCTAAACCAATCTGTAGAGTCTTTGATCGCTTCAGGGCTATTCAGACCCAGGATATCATAGAAGAAAACACTGCTGCTTCCTCCTTTGGGACCCATGAAACGGTAACGATTGTGCTCTACCCGGAGAACCAATACGGTCTTGTCTCCCAGGGCTGCCGCGATTTTCTCTTTCGCTTGTGAGGCTTTCTCATCAAATTCAGCCAGTACTTTGGCAGATTCTTCGGTCTTGTCAAATATGGCAGCCAGCTTTGGCATAGCACGTTTCATTTCACTGTTGGCATCCAGTGCCACTGTAGGAGCGATTTTGGACAATTCATCATATACGCCCTGTTCCATACCTTCGCCAGCTGCAAGGATCATATCCGGTGACAACGCAAGCAACTGCTCATAATTATATTGATATTGCTCAACTTCAATGATCTGGACTCCATGTTCTTTCAAATAATCAGGGCGGTATTCCGCTTCAACTTCTGGAGTTAACAAAACGATTTGAGGTGTAACACCCATTTCAATCAGATACTCGGCATAGATCGAATCAAACACAACCAGATTTTGAGGATGAGTTGGAATCGTTACTTCTCCAAACTGATCCTTCACCACCTTAGTCCCACTTTCAGTCGCTGTTTCTTCTGTTGTATTCGTTGCTCCTTCAGTTGGAGTACCTGCTGTTCCAGCTGTAGCGTTCTCTTCAGTAGTTCCACCGGAACATGCCGCCAGCATCATACTGATCACCAACAGCATGATGGCTAACCCTTTAAATCTTCGTGACATGATATACTTCGCCCCTTATGTACATTGATAATGATAATTATTATCAAATAGTATCAAATAAGAAGTGTTGCTTCCATAGCATATCGTGCGTATTCGGTTGGATTATTGTGCTCTCTCATGAAAAGGTTCCGTAAGATGGCGAACGATCTGATTTAGAATCAGAGTGTGACCCGTAATTCCGTGACCGTCTACCCACAGGTGAGTATCTACGTAAAATACCCGATTATTTTTCACAGCCTTCAGCTCGTTCCATTGCGGACTCTCCCATAGTTTCCTCATATTCTCTTCAGCGCTGAAGTGCTGCATGATCCGCTTCTCCACAAACACATAATCGGGATTGGCTTGTGTCAGTAGTTCAAGCGAACAAGGATTAAACCAGGCTGTACCTGAATCCAGTGCTTGCGGCAGTGTTAATCCAAGCTGTTCATATAACAAGTGTGATACCCCGTGTGAATGCCCACCCAGATATCGATAACCAAACGCTTCTACCCTCAGCAACATGACTGTGGCCGCGGATTGGATGATGGGTTGCAACTGTTGCTTAGCTACGCTGACTTCGTGTTTCATCTGCTGATGCAGTCTATAAGCTTCTTCTTCTTTAAGAAACCAGACTGCCAATTGATCGAGCATTGGTTCTACATCTTGATGAAGTCCAGTTAGAATCGGTGCAATTGTGCGCAGCTCCCTTTTGACCTCTTCCGTCAATACGTTTCCTATCAACATCTCCGGTTGAACTTGTCGAACAAGTTCTATCTCCACCTCATACTGTGTTACCTCCAGCATCTCTACTCCATACGCTGTAAATTGTTCATGATGATGTGGGGACAACAGGATCGGGGTGACCACTACGGCATGGGGGATGACACCCAGATGAATCATAATTTCTGCACAGATTGGAGAAAGTGATACGATCTTGCGCTGCGTCATCGTCTGCCTATATATCTTAGGTGATACGCCAGTCAGTTGTTTGAAGCGTCGGCTAAAATAATGAGCATCTTCAAATCCAGTCTTTTTGGCAATATCCTGTGAGGTTGCAGCTGTTAATATCAATTCTTCCTGCGCACGGTAGATCCGGTAGTGTGCCAGATAATCCAGAGGTGGCTTACCATATCGCTCGCTAAATTTGCGGGAGTAATGCCATGGACTGATTCCGGCAATCTGAGCTAACTGTGTACGTGTAATGACCTGATCATAATGCTGCTGCATATAGTCAATGGAGCGAAGTATACCGTGTTCTGGCTTCAACTCGTTATCCGGCTGTTTCCGATATAGATTACTTAACAACTCATATAACAAATGCTGATGGCCAACCCTCTCTGCACTCTGATCCTGTGTATGTACTTCACTCCAATGCTGAATGATACTTGCCAGACCTCCACCGGACAGTTGCACTTTCTGATACGCCTCTCCTGACGGTAACCGCCATTCAAACTTCTCAGCTTCCCGTCGATCATGCAGCACCGAATATGTATCGAACTGAACATGCCAGCCTGCCAGATCCAGGTTGCCACCTTCAATGACCTCCATTACAGAGTTCTCTTCAAGCGCAATTAATTCTCCATAGGAGACGTGAACTCGGTGTCCATTTATATTCCAGATCGCTTTTCCATCAATGATAAATATCAAGGTGTGACTGGGAAAGTGATGCAGCTCGCCTTTTGTTATCCATGCGTTGCTTAGTGCATTCGTTGACTTCCATTGCGCAATCCATTCCATGTTGTCAGACATAGGTTATCCTTTCAAAGGGATTAGTAATCCAGATTTATAGGTTTCACTATATCAAAATACATGACAACTCCATAACCAACAAGCTATGGCTTGAATAAAATGGTGGACAGCTACTGAGCATTTCATACTTGTATTATTCAGATAAAACTCAAAAGAGCCCGTACCATCAGGTATAGGCTCTTTCTTACAACTTTAACACTACTTTTTCAAAAGTACGTTTTACGTATTACTCAATGCTGGCCTTCGATGACCCCTGTCCCCGTTTCTGTCCTTTTCTTGCCATCCAATACGTCAGTCCACCTGAGACACCGAAAGCAATAACCACACCAATGCATGTGTGTAACAGATTCAGGCTACCCTCTTCGATGAAGAGAGGGAGGCTGACCAAGCTCGGATTCCCCACCATAGCAAATGCCTTGACAGATAACAGTCCTAAATACAGTCCACCCGCAGCTCCACCCAGCAATGCAGCGTAGAAAGAGGATCTTTTTCTCATGTTGACCGCATACAATGCAGGCTCTACAACTCCAAGGAGGGCTGTTCCCGTTGCCCAGAAAGCAAGTCTTCTGGATGCTGGCTCTTTCGAATGCAAAGCGTTTGCAAGCGCAGCCCCTGCTTGTCCTACAATCGCCACTAACATGGCAGCAATCACCATAGAACCACCATTCATAACCATTTCATTAATGATGATGGCAATTATCCAGTAGTGTAATCCCGTAATTAACATCAGTGAGAAGACCGCTCCCAGTAACATCACCGACACCACTGGAGCATTAGTTACTAGTGTATCCAATGCCTCCGGCAGATGTTCATCAATCCAGGTGCCGACTGGACCAAGAATCATCAATACTAGCGGAACAAGAATCAGTAACGTCAGGAATGGAGCAACCATCCCTTTGGAAAATTTTGGACTACATCGTTCAACAACTCTTTCCAAGAAGGCGGCTACACAGATCGTTAGAATGACCCAGATGGGCGTAGAGTAAAAAGCAGGCTGGGACACCAGTGGCAAACCCAGGAAATGCACCTCTTTTTCCCCTGACATCAGCATCGTCATCTCCGGATAAAACATGAGTCCGCCAATCGATGCAGCAACATAGATGTTGCTCTTCAACCGATACGCTGTGCTGATTGCTACCAATATAGGCAGTACATAAAATACACCGTCTCCAATGATCCTGAAGATCGTAAAGGTCTGGCTGTCCATCAATGCTGAAGAGTCCGCAGAACTGTACGTATCCATTAACGCAATAATGGCGACTATAATTTTAATAACAGCGGCTCCGAGAATTGCAGGCATCAAGGGCCTGAACACATCGGATACAAAATGTAAGATCGAGAATCTGTTCTTCTTCGTGTGTCCCGCTTCCTGCAACGCTGTCCTTGTCGATTCCCAAGCGTCCATACCCAGTAACGTATTGTAGATAAGTGAAGATTCATCTCTTATTGCCAGATGGCACTGCTCACCCGTTATCCGAATATCTGCCACAACATCTGAGGAAGCAAGAATAGACATGTTCAATTGAGTACTGTCCTTTATTACCAGCGTTGTTGTGCCCTTATCATGTTCTACAAGCTTGATGTTCTCCTTGCCACCTGCGAGTTTCAACCAATCTTCAATCTGTGTGTCATGCATTATGTACGATCTCCTCATATTACGGTAAACCCGTGTTTTGTGATGTGTTATGATCTAATATGCCTCTATCTATATACACATTTCCATGAAAAAACTTCAATAGGATAAAAAAACTAATTTCCCTGACATTGCATGTTCATTTATACAAGGTATATTGACCTATGAAGGTCGAAAAAGCAAAAAAAGCCTACTCTTATGTAGGCTCTTATCCATCTTTACTTATGAGTCATACTCTTCATACTCACAACCGGCATTCGCAGTCATCAGATGGTGTTGCACGTAAATATACATCCTCATCCTAAGACAGTGCCAACATCGCGTTCATATCTTCTTCTGCCGTTGTAATTAACTTGAGACCAAACATATCCACGAGTACATCCAAGACACCTTCCGATATGAACTCAGGCGGTTTCGGTCCTATCCGAATGTCCTGAATGCCGAGGCTGAACAGACCGAGCAGGATCGCAACTGCTTTTTGCTCAAACCAGGACAGGACGATGCTGACAGGCAAATCGTTCACGGTACAGCCAAAAGCATCCGCCAAAGCCATAGCAATTTTCACCGTAGAACCGGAATTATTGCATTGACCTAAGTCGATATAACGCGGTATACCCGTGTCTCCAACCGTACCATAATCCACATCGTTGAAGCGGAACTTACCACAGGAAGTCGTCAGAATTACAGTATCATTTGGCAAGGATGTCGCGAGTTCACGATAGTAGTTGCCACCTTTCCCTGGCGCATCACAACCTGCAATAACGAAAAATCGACGAATATGACCGTCTTTTACCGCCTGAATAATCTCGGGCGCAAGTCCAATCACGGTCTCATGATGGTATCCTGTCGTTAAGACTTGCTCGGACTGTACATTAGCCGCAGGCAGTGACAATGCGCGTTCAATTAGAGGTGAGAAGTCATCCTCTGTAATTTTGGCAACACCCTCCAGACCCGCCACTTCGTATGAGAAAAAGCGGTCTGCATATGTGCCTTTGATCGGCATAACACAGTTCGTTGTTGCGAGAATAGCACCCGGGAATTGTTCGAAGAGTCTTCTTTGATCGTACCAGGCTTTGCCGATATTACCCTTGAGATGGGCGTATTTCTTCAGCGCAGGATAACCGTGCGCAGGCAACATTTCCGAGTGGGTATAGATGTTGATTCCTTTCCCTTCAGTTTGACGCAGCAACTCCTCCAATGCATACAGATTATGTCCCGTCACCACAATGCACTGTCCTTCAATCTGGTTCTGGCTAACCGTAATCGGTTGCGGTACACCAAAGCGGTCCGTGTGCGCACGATCCAACACATCCATAATGCGGATTGCTGCATTACCTACCTTCATCGCCATCTCCAGATGTTCCTGTACATTAAAATTCGAGTTCGTTAATGTCATATATAATGCCTCATGTGTAATCCGATCCACCTCAGGATCAGAATATCCCAACTGGCGTGCATGTGTCGCATAAGCAGCAATGCCTTTTAACGCAAAAATCATCGTATCCTGCAAACTTGCGATTGTTTCGTTTTTGCCGCATACCCCTACCACAGTACACCCGCCACTCGGCGTCTGTTCGCATTGATAACAAAACATATGGATTCCCCTCCAAACTTAGATTAAACGCAGTTCGTTATGGAATAGCGTAACAGACCCTGATATGAGCTAGTGTGATGGTGCACACACTTTCTGACCAACATCTAAATATAGTTCTCTAGACCATCATCCAAACTGGAAATAATAACATTCAAAAAAAGGCATATCTCGGATCATTATGAAAAATACTGTGTACAGCTAAAAACGTATAAATCCATAATTTTAAAAAATACGGAAATGAAACGATTCTAGATTTTGCCCGTAAGGGTAATACACAGAGAAATCTAATATTCAAGGAGCTGGTCAATTGCAACATTACAGACACAGTGCGGAGGAAACCCTTCAGGATGTGCAGAGTTCCTCCAAGGGACTCACAACATCCGAAGCTGCCAAGAGACTTGAAACGGAAGGATATAACGAGTTAAAAGGTAAAGATGCAACACCAGTCTGGAAATTGTTCCTCGAAAATTTCAAAGATCCGATGGTCATCGTGCTGCTGATTGCAGCCGCTGTACAGGTTGTACTTGGACACCTGATTGAATCGTTGATCATATTCCTGGTTATTTTGCTCAATGCGGTAATCAGCGTAGTTCAGACCAAAAAAGCCGAGAGCTCGCTCGACGCGCTGAAACAAATGTCTGCTCCTGAAGCCAAGGTCATTCGTGACGGGCAGAAAAAGACCATTCCAGCAAGAGAACTCGTTCCCGGTGATATTGTTATGCTGGATGCAGGTGATTATGTCCCGGCAGACGGGCGTATCCTGGAATCAGGAAGTTTGAAAATCAACGAAGGCATGCTGACCGGAGAATCGGAAGCTGCGGAGAAACACGCCGATACCATCCCGGATGAAGCTCCTATTGGAGATCGTCGCAATATGGCCTTCAGTGGCTCACTCGTCGTATATGGACGGGGCATGCTTGTCATTACAGGTACGGCTCTCAAAACCGAAATCGGTAAAATTGCCGAACTGATTGAAAATGCCGAAGCCAAAAACACGCCATTACAGCGCAAGTTGGAATCTTTCAGCAAAAAACTGGGCTTTTTCATCCTCGGCTTGTCGATTCTCATCTTTGGCATTGAAGCCGGTCGTGTATGGTTGACCGAAGGTACGGAGAATATCGGGCCATCCATCGTAAATGCACTGATGTTTGCCGTAGCTGTTGCGGTTGCTGCCATTCCTGAGGCGTTATCCTCCATTGTGACTATCGTATTGTCACTTGGAACAAATAAGATGGCCAAACAACATGCGATCATTCGCAGACTGCCTGCCGTGGAGGCGCTCGGTTCTGCCAGTATCATCTGTACAGATAAAACAGGAACACTAACTCAGAATAAGATGACTGTCGTCGATTATTACATTCCCCATGGCACCAAAGACGAATTCCCCGATGATCCCGATCAGTGGTCGGAAGAGGAACGACGTTTGTTACATATTGCGGTGCTCTGCAATGATTCGAATATTAACCAAGAAGGCAAGGAACTGGGTGATCCAACCGAAGTGGCCCTCATTGCCTTCAGCAACCGGGTGAACAAGGATTACAATGAAATCCGTGACCAGTTCCCGCGTGAAGCTGAGCTTCCTTTTGACTCGGATCGAAAGCTCATGAGTACGGTGCATACCTTCGAGGGACAGACGGCTTTGCTGACCAAAGGTGGACCGGATGTGCTGTTCAGTCGCTGTAGCCATGTGTTTATCAACGGAGAAGTTCAGCCACTCACACCCGAGATTCGCACACAGTTTGAAGAGAAAAATGAGGCATTCTCCAAACGCGCCTTCCGTGTGCTGGCCTATGCGTACAAAAAATTCGATGACAAAAACCAGGTCACCATTGATGACGAGCATGATCTGACACTGGTTGGCCTGACAGCGATGATTGACCCACCGCGTGAAGCGGTATACGGCTCTATTGAAGAGTCCAAAAAAGCGGGCATTCGCACCATCATGATCACTGGAGATCACAAAACGACGGCTCAGGCCATCGGTGTGGATATCGGCCTTGCCGAACCGGATGACCTCGCCATTACCGGAGCCGAACTGGACAAAATGTCCGATGAAGAACTGGATCAACAACTTGAACACATCTCGGTATACGCCAGAGTATCACCTGAGAATAAAATCCGGATTGTGCGTGCATGGCAGCGTAAAGGCAAAGTTGCAGCCATGACCGGAGATGGGGTTAACGACGCGCCTGCGCTGAAACAAGCCGACATCGGTGTAGCGATGGGTAGCGGAACAGATGTCGCCAAGGATGCGGCTGCCATGATTCTGACGGATGATAACTTTGTCTCCATCGTGAATGCGGTCAGTGTTGGACGGATGGTATTTGATAACATCAAAAAAGCCATCGCCTACCTGTTTGCCGGTAACCTCGGCGCGATTATCGCCATTTTGTTTGCCTTGATCGTCGGCTGGGTTAATCCATTTACGGCCCTACAGCTGCTGTTCATCAATCTGGTGAACGACTCCCTGCCTGCCATTGCTTTGGGTACAGAGAAACCCGAGCCGGATGTCATGCGACGCAAACCGCGTGATATTAACGAGGGGATCTTCGCAGGTGGAACTCTGCAGGCTGTGATTACACGTGGTGTCCTTATTGGTGCGGCTGTTATTGTGTCCCAATATATCGGACTTGGCATCTCGGAGGAAATCAGTGTGGCTATGGCATTCACAACCTTGATTCTGGCACGTAGTCTGCAAACATTTGCAGCACGTTCCAACACACAAACCATCTTCCAGGTGGGCTTTATGACCAATAAATTCGTGCTTGGCTCCATTCTGGTATGTCTCTGTCTCTATGCAATCACACTGATTCCAGGTGTTCGCGGCATCTTCGCCATCCCGGATACATTCGGCTTGAATGAGTTCTTCATTGCAGGCGGACTCGCTCTTACAGCCGTCATTCTGATGGATGTCATCAAGTGGGTTCGCAATCGCGGCAAGCAAGTCACTGCAGCATAAGTTCTGCAGATATCGTATACACAAACAGGCGCCCCTTATCGGAGCGCCTGTTTCTGTATCTAATTATCCCTGTTTAATGCCAAAAGCGATCCATCGTCCATCAATATCCTCGATCACAAACTCCTTGTTATTATAGTCTGTGTGATTAAGGACACGTTCGATTTTCACATCGGCGTTGATCAATTCCTGTTGAAGCTCTTCCTGGTTCTTGGTAATAAAATAGGCGTCATATCCATACCCATATAATTCTCTGTTGGGAATGACCTTCTGTCCATTGCTTTGGGTTAAAATAATCTCGGTAAGATCACGATACAGGCAGATATGGGGTTCCGCGGCATCAAGATATTCGACCAACCGGAAGCCCATCTTTTCTTCATAAAACTGCGCGGTTCGCTTCATATCCAGAGTCGGAAATACGCTGTGGGACATTAATAATAAGTGAGTCATACTGTAGTCTCCTTCAAAATCTCTTCAAAACATGATTATGTAATCCAACCATCATCTTACCCAATTTCAGGGAACTAGTCTATAAATTCCGACTCCACGTCTCTTAAATCTCACTTATACTGCGCAATATACAGTATGACATTATTGCCATATATTAAAATGAAGTGTAAAATGATATATTGCTTTTCATCACATTTTCATCAAAGCTCAATCCGAATTCATATTCATACCCAAGACAGGAATGGTACCGTGAAAGATAAAATTGTCATGCCACTCTGGACGTGTTGCTTGTTCATCGTTGTGATGAACACCACCATGTTCAATGTTTCTTTGCCAGTCATTATTCATGATCTTAAGATTACATCAGATCTGGGGTCTTGGGTTATCTCAAGCTATTCGATTGGTTACGCCCTGTCGACGGTGATTTACAGTCGATTGTCAGACCGTATTCCGGTACGCAAACTGTTAACGGTTGGACTCCTAATCCTGGGGTTATCTTCATTGCTCGGATTGTTCGCGCATAACTTCGCGATCCTGTTGCTGACACGTATTCTGCAATCTGCGGGTGCAGGGGTGATGGCCGGTCTGGGCCTCGTCATTGCGAGTCGTTACATTCCGGTGGAACGACGCGGAGCTGCCATCGCACTGATCTCATCAGGTAGCGCCATGGCTTTTGGACTTGGCCCCATTGTAGGCGGACTCATTAGCGAGTACTGGGGCTGGAACGGACTTTTTGCCATAACCGTGCTTGTCCTGCTCGCCCTGCCTGTATTACTCTATTTTCTCCCACGTGAATCCGTCAAAACAGATCAGCCGTTTGATGTTATTGGCGCCATCCTAACCGTCATTAATGCAACTACACTTCTCGTCGCGATCACCCAGCAGTCCTGGTTATGGTTTGCCATTGGTGTTATTTCACTTGTTGCACACCTCTTGTATATTCGGAAAGCAAGTCTTCCGTTTGTAAATCCACAAGTGTTCCAAACACCAGGATACACCCGTTTAATCCTTATCGGATTCTGCGTGCTGGTGGTAAATCTGGGCAATCTGTTTTTGATGCCACTTGTGCTTGCTGATCTATATGGACGCTCTTCGCTCGCCATTGGTTTGCTGATTGCTCCTGGAGCCATTGTTGCAGCATTCTGCACCCGCTTCGTCGGACGTTGGATCGACCGTTATGGTAATATGCGATTTATGATCATCGGACACATCCTGCTCGCAGCTGTGCTTGCCCTATTCATGCTCGGACTGGATCAATCCGCCCTAATCATTACCAGTGGTTATCTCTTTTTCTCCCCGGCACTCTCTACCTCCATGGCTTCATTGAATAATGAAGCCTCACGAGTGCTGCCCAAAGCGCAAATAGGTTCCGGTATGGGCATGTTACAACTGATTCAGTTCTTCGGTGGTTCGGTGTCTGTAGCCGTGTGTGGGCTGCTGCTACACAGCATTCCGGGAGTCTCGGTCGAGGAAGCTTATCATGTGGTGTATGCTTGTCTGTTGCTCGTCTGCGTTGTTTCACTGGGTCTGACCGTCTGGCATAGCAGAGCTTCACGCTTAGGCATTGAACCTGTTACATTGGACAATTGATAATTGAGGTTTAAAGTTCAGAACAAACAGGCCCGCGCCAAGCGCGAGCCTGTTTTAGTTCGGAACAGAAATGCCGTTTTTTCAAAGTGGATCACTCAATGAACTTGAACTTACAGGTTACTTTTCTTATTTCCTCCTACAGCAGCATGCCAACTATTTTCCGTCCAGTGCGAACTTCCAGGCCTCCATTATGCTAATTGGGGCTTTACTGCTGCTCTCGCCGTCACCTTCCTGCGTCCAAAGTGGTGGATAATACGCGAATACTTGCCCTGTCTGTAGTTGAGACATATCTTCCTGCCAGCCTTTCCAGCGAAAGGTCTGATAGAACTGCTCCAGATCACCATTCGCCAGCCAGTTGATGAAACCTGAATATGCCAGTTCTGTCGATTCCCATTCGAGTGTATCCGGTGCAAAATAATAAATGTGTCCCGTGCGGCCATACTTGCCTGTATCCAGTCCGAAGAAACCGCCTGCCGCATCATATGCAACGACCATCATACCTTCCAGCACATCTACCCAAGGTTGCTCACTCACACCATTCCAACTGGTGA
This sequence comes from Paenibacillus sp. FSL k6-2145, assembly GCF_037976585.1. NCBI lineage: Bacteria > Bacillati > Bacillota > Bacilli > Caryophanales > Paenibacillaceae > Paenibacillus > Paenibacillus sp. FSL k6-2145. The sequence goes on from NZ_CP150267.1 coordinate 238,286, forward strand.
GACTCCCCGATGTACTGTCACCACCCGCACCAAGCAGCGTGATCCAGCCATGGTCCAGTACAATACCTTCTGTCTCATAAGCAACAGCCCCCAAATAGGATTTGGTGCTTATTTGCAGACGATAGAGGGTATCCTCTCCAGCCTCTTGTTTTGCTGGAACATACACATATGTATTTTGCCCACTATCCAGGAGTTCCTTGAGTTCTTCCCATGCGTGATTCTCCCGATCTACTAATTCAGCTATCGTTAATGTATTCATGAGCAGTCTCCTCGCTGATTTTATAAGAGCATATCATGGGTTATTAACCCGTTCAAATCTGCTATAATCTATCTTCAAAGCTAAATTCAAGGGGGAAACGATTTGATTCGCGTAGTTATACTTATGATTCCGATTCTGATGGTGCTCGTATCCGGTTGTCAGAATCATACATCTTCCATGAAGGAACCCGCTTCTGTTCAAAAGTCTGATCCTCAGGTCATCCATTACATATCCCCCCAAGGAAACGACTCGAATAAAGGAACGATTCAATCTCCGTGGAAAACGTTGCAGCACGCAGCCGACCATGCTTCGCCAGGAAGCACGATCTATTTGCGTGAAGGTGTGTATCATCAGAAATTCAAAATCACCAAGAGCGGTAATTCTTCCGCTAATCCAACCCTATTTTCAAGTTATCCTCAGGAGCAGGTTATCATTGATGGTAAAGGTTTATCTGTTCGGGGCATTGAAGGGTTGATTGAAATTGAAAATGCCAGTTATATCACGATTCAGAATCTCGAAATTCGTAATTTTACAACCACACTTGGGGGCCAAGTTCCAACCGGGATCTATGTCCACGGAGCAGGTGAGCATATTCAGCTGTTAGGCAACACCATACACGCGATTGCTAGTTATGCACCTCCTGAAGGTCCCGATTTGCGGGGCAGGGATGCCCACGGTATTGCCATTTATGGCACAGAGCACCCTCAAGCATTACGCAATATCATCATCAAGGATAATGAATTGTATGATCTTACACTTGGTTCAAGCGAATCACTCGCAATCAACGGTAATGTCGATACCTTTGCCATACAGGACAATATCATCCATGATTCCGACAATATTGGTATTGATCTGATCGGGTACGAGGGTACGTCCGAGGACGACACGTACGATCAGGCTCGGAACGGCATTGTACGAGGCAACGAAGTATACGATATTACATCCAATAACAATCCCTCCTACGGTACAGACCTGCCCAATGATACCAACTCGGCGGGCGGCATCTACGTAGATGGCGGGAAAGATCATATCATCGACCAGAACCGGGTATACCTGAGCGACATCGGAATTGAGATTGCCTCAGAGCATGCCGGACGTTCAACCAGCAACATTACTGTACGTGATAACCTGATTTATTCCAACAGATTGACGGGCATTGCCATGGGAGGGTATGACGAGGAACGAGGAGCTACCGAGGATAGCAAGATTATGTACAATACGCTTGTGGGGAATGATACCCTGAATGCTGGCAATGGACAGTTATTCATGCAGTCACGGACAAAGAACAATACGTTCATGCATAACATTCTCGTATCGAGCAGCTCGGAAGTACTGATATACAACGAATACACTAGCAATACCGGCAATGTGTTTGACCATAATGTCTATTACTCACCAGGTGAGCAGGGAGATGCCCTGTGGGTTTGGAAAAATAAAGCCTACTCCGGCATCGCCGCCTACATCAAGGGATCTGGCAATGATGCACACTCCATATATGTGAACCCGGCATTTATGGATGAACTGAGCGAAGATTTTCGTCCTCAGGCCAACTCTCCGGCTAAGGCGTATGGTTACCTTGCTCCGCGATAAAGTTAATCTGATGTTACTCAAGCGGAATTAGCCCTGCCTATTTCCATACAAATAAAAGGAGCCTGTGCTATGTGGGATCATCTCCCTCACAGTGCACAGGCTCCTTTTCGCTTTTTTTTGATGCAAACCAATCCTTAACTTCTTACCATCTGAGCTGCATGTGTCACCCGGTTTCGTCCTCCGGTTTTGGAGACATACAGGGCGTTGTCCGCTCTTTGGAACAAGGTCTTTTCCGTATCTTCCTCTACTACAGTGGCCGCACCGATACTCACAGTAATGTTATATTCACCCCAGTCGGCTGAAGCAACCTGTGAACGATATCGTTCTGCGATACCGATCGCCTGCTCCTCTTCACAATCTGGAAGAATGATCACAAATTCCTCCCCGCCGTAACGTGCAACCACATCCGTACTTCGCGATACCGATTGCAGCAGCCCTGCCAGATTACCGAGCACCAGATCTCCGATCGGATGCCCATACGTATCATTAATGCTTTTGAAATGATCAATGTCCACAACAAGAAGGGAGAAATAACGTTGTTTCTCCTGGAACATCATCAAGCTTTCAAGCATTTTTTCCTGGAAGAACCTGCGGTTCTTCAATCCTGTCAACAGGTCGGTGGAGGCCAGTGTCTCCAACTGATCATTCACTTTAATGAGTGCCTGCTCTTTGATCTTATATTCCTCGTGTAATCGTTCAAGCTCCTTGTTCGCTTCTTGCGTCGCTTGATACAGCTCCTGTAGTTTCGTTTTGGTATGCAGAATGTCCTTCTCATGTTCGATTCGCTTACGCATGACAACAACGACACAATCCACCACGCTTTCCCCGTTACGAGTCTGGCGAACACCATTAAGCAGAACAGGAACAGCCTGCTGATCACGGGTACGGAACGTGAAGTACATCTCGTCCACATGTCCATATAACTGGATATAGGGATAGAAATACGTATGGAAAAACACCTTGTTGCTCACCGACATGGTCGATTCAATATGTTGCCCTATCAGCTCATCACGTTCATAGCCAAGCATCGTAAGAAAAGTTTGATTAATCGACTGGACGACGCCCGAATCAGAGATAGAGAAGTATCCACAGGGAGCCAGATCTAATTGTATATCCATGGAATAACTGCCTTTCTTTCGCGTTTTATGCGCTCGTTAAATAATCCTTAATCATTCGGATGGTTTCTTCCGGTTGACTTAGATGCGGATAATGTCCCTTGGCCGTCATCTGTTGCAACCTGCTATTCTTCAGATGAGCGTGTAAATAATCCCCTACTTCTACCGGGGCAATGCTGTCATCGGAGCACTGAAGAATCAATGTTGGCACAGTTGCCTGCTCCAGATCAATTCGACAGTCTGACAAAAACGTCACCTCGGCAAATTGTCTCGCAATATGCGGATCTCTGGAGCAGAAGCTTTTCTCCAACTCTTCCGTCAGCTCTTTCCGTTCCGGATTATTCATCACAATGGGTGCCAGATAACTCGCCCACCCAATAAAATTCATCTGCATCATCTCAAGCAATTCATCGATATCATTCCGATCAAAACCCCCATAATAATTCGGCAGATCATTCACGTAACGTGGGGAGGGTCCCAACATAATGATTTGTTTGAAATATTTGGGGTTCTGAATTGATGCCAGCATACCAATCATACTGCTGACGGAATGCCCGACAAATATGGTGTCCTTTAGCTCAAGCGCTTCCATAATTTCCAGCACATCCTGGGCGTATCCTTGAAGGTTGCTATATTTGACAGCATCATAATAGTTAATTTGAGATTCGCCAGATCCAACATAATCAAACAACACCACACGGTAGTTCTCCATAAAACCTGGAATAATGTAACGCCACATATCCTGATCGCATCCAAAACCATGAGCAAATACAATCGTTTGGCTACCCGAGCCAAGTACCTTAACATTATTTCTTACAAGTATATCAACCGTCATTGCATATCACCTCTCCGAGGTAGTATTCACTTGAATCATTTTATCTGATTATTATACCGGAAAATGTTGGGATATGGATTAAAAATGTTTAATAACTTCTCTCATCCACCAAAAAGTCATGAACCCCTGCTCTGAAAACACGCTTTACAATCTGACCATCGTCAGGTAAAATCAGTTCAACATGTCGCGCGACAAAGATCAACATTACGGAGGAAAACCATGAGTACTTCAACACATAGCTCTATACCTCAGCAACTCTGGGGAAGATCATTCCTATTTATCATGTTAGCCAACGCATTATTGTTTATGGCATTTGAAATGTTGCTTCCCACCTTGCCTTTGTTTGTCTCAAGCCTTGGTGGCGAAGCCTCCCAAATTGGGCTTGTTACCGGCGTATTTATGTTTTCTGCCATCTTGATTCGACCCTTCACTTCTGTTTTGGCAGCTCGAATAGATAAAAAATATCTATTGATTATCGGTATCACTATCTGTGCATTAATGACAGGCGCATACTACCTTTCGTCAGGTATTTGGATGATTCTTGTATTCCGAGTAATCCACGGATTCGGATTTGGTTTGGCAACAACATATTTTGCAACGATTGCCACTGAAAACATACCAAGAGATCGCCGGGGAGAAGGCATGGGATATTTCGGCGTAGGGGAAACGGTCGCCATATCCATCGGTCCATTGATTGGAACAAGCCTGTTGTTTAGGTACGACTACCAGAGCCTGTTTATGGGAGGTATGTGCATTTTGCTGTTAGCTCTCCTGATGACAGTGTTTGTATCCAGAAAGCCGAAAACAGGAGGTAGTAGCGAGTCTATGCAAACTCATGTCCCTTCGGTGAAACTGATTGAAAAGAAGGTACTCTTCCCTTCCCTTCTCATTATGCTCGTTGGTATTGCAGCGGGTTCAATCATGTCCTTTGTGGCTTTATTCGCCGCCGAAAGAGGGTTCGAGAATATAGCCTGGTTTTTCTTCATCGTCGCCATCGCCAGCTTCGCCGTTCGACTGTTCTCGGGGAAAATGTTTGATCGATGGGGACCAGGTTCCGTGTTGTTACCTTCTGCCGTGTTTGCAATCGCGGGGCTACTGGTTCTGATTATCGCCCAGAGTGATGTGCAATTCCTGATCGCCGGCGCGTTATACGGCTTTGGCTTTGGTGCCATATTCCCGGCCATTCAGACCTGGTGTGTGAATCTTGTAGAAGAACATGAGCATGAAAATGCGATGGCTTCCTTCTTTAATTTTTTTGACCTCGGGATTGGCGGTGGCTCGTTGATCCTGGGCGTAGTGGCTTCTGCATTTTCCTATACGGTGGTGTATGCTATCTCTGTAGGCATTTTTGTGGTATATATCTTGTTATATTTGGTATACTCCCAAAAACAGCAGAGGTTTACAGCTCGCCAACTGGAGGTAGACATTGAGTAAAAAACGAATCAAGGAAATTGCCATTCAACATTTTAATCGTCTGGGTTACGAGGGGACCAAGATGGCGCAGATCGCCGAAGAGGCAGGTATTCGCAAGCAATCCCTTGCTTATCACTATTCATCCAAAAAAGCGTTATTGCTGGAGTTATATGAGGAAGTTGTGCAGGAGGAACAACAATTTGTACGCCAATTTTTCAGCGAATCTGTTACCCAAACTCTGGATCAGCAGTTATATGCCTTTTTGCATGAACACAAAAATCGCTTTCTGACTCATCCAAACGTTGCTTTTATGTATATCCTGTCCTTTATCACACCGCTGGAGGTGCATGATTTTGTGCTGGCCCAGTATCGAACGTACCTCGGGACACTGAAGGAAGAGCTGGCAGCCGTATTTACCAGACATTCCGATATACGCCTGAGTCCGGAAGAAGCCACCGTAGCTTTTGTCACCGTGATGGATGGATTGGATGTACAGCTCGTGTATGAGACACGGCAATCCTATGAACAAGCTTTGGCGATCACCTGGAATGTCTTCTGGTCAGGTATCCAGCGTTAAAGGATCAATTACGATCAGACTACACAAATAAGAGGGGCGTCCCACCAGCCATGTTGATGACTTTTGGGACTTCCCCTCTATTTCTTTATTTCACGGTTAGGATCACACGTTGATAATGCTTCAACTGATGCTCTCCATCATCCTGTACTTCGGCAACAATATGAAGGGTATCACCCGATTTGGCATCGTCAGGAACGGTAAATGTCACCGCTTCGGTGTCACTGCCCTGCAATTTTATTGTATCCACCTGCTCATCCTTTGCAAGTTCACGATGCAATCCAAGCTGCAGATCACCCGCCATTTCAGGCTGAACTTTGTTCATTGTTACTTTGGAATCCTCATAAGTGTCCGCTTCGAAATATCTCCACCACGTATACGTCAGTTGATCTCCATCCGGGTCTGTGCCTTCCGCGTGAAGAGTAACTTCCTCCCCGGGACTAACACTCAGATCCAGCCCTTCCTTAATCGTTAAAGACGGATTATGGTTGGCACCTTCGTAAGTGTCTGCAACTGCCCAGTCTGCACGTGCTGCAAAATCATCCTGAATATCGTCAAACCATCTCATCAGAGAGTATTCGGCTTCATATCGTTTGGTGTATGGATCGTAATCAAGCACATTGTTTCTAAACAGCTTGTCGTTCACAACGCCAAAGCGTCCACCCCAACCGCCGTAGGAAGGGTCTTCCATACTACGCAACCCATTATCGATCAGATAAAAGAAGGATGGAGAGTCACCCTCAGATATAAAATCGTACTTGTCATATTGCGGATTGTTCTTCAGATATTCAGCACTTCCCCGTTGTTCTTCGGCCAGTTCGCCCTCGATCATTTTGCCATCACCCATCGATGCATACATATCCATCAGCTTGCCATGTCCGTTCAGGATATTCTTGACCATCCAGTCTCCATGAAGTTTACTGTTCACTTCTTCGGCATGCATCTTCCATGCATAGGCAAAATGCCAGAAGTTTGATTGGTCGTTGAGAATGCGGATATCCGGCCAATTCTTCGCAATGTATTCGTTGTAGCTGTCATCCTGATCGAGGATGATGTAGAGGACCAGTTTGTCGCTGACTTTTTTGCGAATCGTATCCCACTCAGCTGTGTCCTTGTACTGTTCCTCAATCGATTTCAGCGCTCTGGCTGTGGTATTGGTGCCACCCCATGTCTGAACAATCAGATCCCGGGAATCATCGTCGAGGAAAAGAGTTTCGAGGAATTCGGAACCTTCGGTTTCCTTCTCCATCTCCCCTTTATCGGAAATATTACCGATCTTGGTCATCGCTCGAAGCTGTTCCGGCTCCGGGTACCCATCAGCATGTTTGGACAAGTTCGGATAAATCTCACCATAGGCATCGATCATGTCGTAGACCCACTGTGTGCCTGTCCAGCGGAACGGTTGGATTCCCGCTTCCTCGTCTCCGGCATAATGATACACGGAACTGGTCAGTACAATTCCGGCAAGGTCCATCTCATTCGAATACAAGAGGAAACGAATAACCGAGTTCATATCATCCACTTCACCGTCGGTTGTAATCACTGTTCTGCCTTTGGCAGCTTGGTTGTTTGCAGGTTCCTGGGTTTCATTCTCTGTCTGTTCTGTCGCCTGATTTGGTGTGTCACTCGCGGTTTGTGGCGCTTTGGATGCGCATCCACTAATCACCAGGATGATACTGAGACAACCTGCGGCAAAACCGTTTAACCATTTTCTCTTGTTCATAATGCTCCCCTTTCTTCTGTACAGCATGATGTTAGTTGGGTTGGAATAAGTACGTCCTCTGTTTTTCTATCCTTAATATGGACCGTAGAATGCAAAAAAACCCGAACAACATTATGAATGGAACAAAGTCCACGCATAGTGATGTTCAGGTTTTGCCTGCCCGAAGCAGTAACAATCCTTATTTGAGTGAAAGTATATCATGTCCTCTCATGAATGTAAACGTATTCAAATATTTTTTTGAATTTATCTTTGATATAGTATAATGCTTATAGCCAAGAATCAAACGAATCGGTCTGTTATTATATCAATGTTATTAGGAGGACTCAGACATCATGCAACAACTGGATGCGGCCTTGAGCCGTTTTGTGGAACAGCAGGATTTATATAATGAAGCTTATGGACTTTTCAAAAATCATGATCTGCGTCCACGCGAACAACATCACCAGCCGGAAGTGGATACACGAATACCTCTTTCTCCAGAACTTCAGTATCTGTACAGTCATTATGAAATGATGGATGCGGATGCGGAAGGTACACTCAAAATGAAAAATGCCGCCGTCGAAATCGGTGATGCCGCACTTATTTCCTTTGTCGCACCTGAACATCTGCTTCGTCAGCAACTGGGGTTCCGCTGGGTTGGCATGAATGAACCTTATGAGGAGTCCTCCACTTGGCCAAAAAATCACGTCGTCATCGCAAACTTTAACGATGATCCGTTAATTGTAGATGTGGAAGCACCAAACTCTCCCGTATATGCCGCTTTTACAGGTGGAGAACCAAACCGTGTTGCTGATTCGCTGTCAGACTTTTTCAGTGCACTAGCCATCCTGATTGAGGCGGCGCGCACCTATGCCGGAGAAGTAAAAGATGAAGAAACCTATGAAACCAAGCCCGAGTATCTGGAGCATGTGGAACCTTTATTGCAAGATCTGTTGGGAGATGAGTATACTGCACATCTTTTCGAATATCTGTCATTATGTTAAAACGGTAAATTGAAGGAATTGGAGGGGCGCCCATATGATCTATGTGGCTTTGCTACGAGGCATTAATGTAGGCGGGAACAATAAAATCAATATGAAGCAGCTGAAAGAAACGTTTGAACAAGCAGGCATGCTGGATGTTGTTACCTACATCAACTCTGGCAATATTATTTTTGCCGATCATCAGGAACGTGCCAATGCAAATGTGGAGATATCCCATGTGTTAGAGCAGGCCATCGCCGCCGATTTTGGCTTACAGATCAGGGTAATGGTGCGGAATATGGATGAAATCCATAGCGTTATTCAGGCGCTGCCAGAAGAATGGGTTAATGATGACACAGCCAAAAGTGATGTGATGTTCCTCTGGGATGAGGTCAATGAGCCCTCCGCGCTGGACCAACTGCCTATCAAACCGGAAATCGGCACACAAATCTATGTTCCTGGAGCCATTTTGTATTCAGTCAGCAGAGAAGATGCATCCAAAAGTGGCATGAACAAGCTTGTGGGTTCCAAAATCTATGCTTATATGACAGTAAGAAATGTGAATACCACACGTAAGATATATGCCCTGATGCAAGCAGCAGCAGAGAAATAAATTGGACCAGCAAAATGGATATTCAGTTATGTCTCATTTCGTCCAATTCATATGAAAAATAAAGCATGCAGAAAACATCCTTATGGATGTCTCCTGCATGCTTTTTGCCAGCTTAGGGAACAAATCTTTTCTCTGTATATTAGTTAATCTGAATTCGTCTGCGAGATTGATCATCCCCAGGACGTTTCGGAATTTCAAGCTTCAGCACACCATCTTCCAATCTGGCCTTAATGTTCTCCTCATCAATATGATCCACATAGAAACGCCGGATAAATTCACCTGAACGACGCTCCTGCCGAATGATCCGATTGGAGTCATCCTTCTGTTCAACCATGTCATGGCGTTTGGCACGAATGATCAATTCTTTACCTTCAACCTGAATGTCTATATTCTCTTTGGCAATGCCCGGAAGCTCAGCTTCTACCCAGTATTTGTCTTCTTCCTCACGAATGTCAGTGCGAAATGGCTGGGAGCCAGTTCCAAAAGGGGAGAGGAATGAGTTCTCAACCATGTCATTGAAGGATTTCAACATGTGTCCGAACGGGTCTTCATTTCGTTTACGAAACGGAATCAGATCAAACATGAAAATCAGCTCCTTTTGTGTGGTTGGTTTATTGGTGTTGCTTACATTGATTATTATAATACCCTTGCAAATAAGGATCAAAGTCCGTAAAAGACGAAAAAAACCGATTTTATTTCATCATGGTTCACTATTTTAAAATAGATCCTTTTTTCTTTTATTTTGACCTTTTTTGACCTTCTGACTTTGTCTGACTATAACGAATGAATAGCGTCCGCTACAGTATTGGATTGATTCTTCCGCATTCCCAGCATCATGATTGCCAACAAGACAACCAGAACAGCTACGAGCATAAATGGGACATGTTTGTCCACTTGATAGAGTGTCGTTGTAAGCAAAGGCGTAATGACGGCGGATATCCCCTGAATCGCTGCTACCAATCCCGCTGCACCCCCCTGCTGTTCTTTGCTAACTGCCAGCGAAGCACCTGCCATGAACCCCGGCATCATCAGACCCGAACCCATACCAAACAGGAAGAATGAGAAATAATACATGGATAACACATGGAAGACCAAAAACAGAATCATGCTTGCGATCAGGAAAAGGGACCCTATCAAAATCATTGGGCGTGGCTGCCATTTCAACCACTTCATCTGAATGACCTGCATGATCAACATCGCTGCTCCAGAGAACATGAGTCCAAACGAAACCATTCGGGCCGTCGCCGCTGGGGATAGAGCCAGTTGATCCTGAAAATAAAATCCTCCGACAACCTGCAATGTCATGATGCCCATCATCGTAACCAAGCCTGCAGCAAGGTACATTCGTAAACCACGTTGGAACGGGTTGACTTTAGGCGGTTTTGCCTGAAGGACCGGTTTGGCTGCCGGGATTAACAACAAGGCGATAATAAAAGCAGCGATCGCTATAAAAATGCCAAAATAAAGCGGCCAGAGCAGACCGATAAGGGTAAAAGCTCCTGCAATCGCAGGTCCAAATACAAGGCCAAGTCCATTCGCAGCGCTGATAATCGCCATCCCGCTTCCCCGCTCTTCCCCTTCTGTCACATCACCCATATAGGCCTGGGCAGAAGAAAGTACAGCCGGAATAAACATACCGATCAGACTGCGCGTCACAATCAGAAGGGTTAACAAGAGCCCCCCTCCGATCCATGCATTTAATCCCCCGTACAATGCCAGTGCAAATAATGCACAGCTCACAGACATGCCTATGAATCCAATCAATATGATTGGTTTTCTTCCTCTTATATCACTCCATCTGCCCCATACCGGAGCCATAACAGCCATCATAATGGACCCAAGCGAGATAATAAGACCGGAATGGCTTTCTTTCATGCCCAACTCGCGAATAAGCGGTGGCATGATGGGTGCAATCAGCATCAGACCCAGCATGGCTGCAAATACGCTAAAAAAAATACTTCCTCTGATTCGGTTCATGCTCATACACTCCTCTATATTTCAGTACAGTATCCACTGTACCTGGAGTATACAAGGCTGAGAGAATCCCCACTGCCTCTATACGGAACAATTCACGGCAAGCCGGATTTATTAATCTTATTTTTAAAAAGATGAACCCTTAAAACTTTACACAAGACCACTACGATTACAGTACCATCTTCCGATCGGTGTTATCACCGGATTTCCGTGATTCCCTTCTATATAAAGGGAGAAATCCGTTGATAAAGGCGAACGCTCCGCTTCTCCAGACTGGTTCTGCACTCTTCGTTCTCGTATAATCTTTCAGTTCATCTTATTTAATAAATCTTTTTCATCTCGGAAGGCTTCACGCCGAATTTGCGATAAAATTGCTGTGAAAAGGCACTGACATTGCTGTAACCGACCGCAATCGCGGCCTCGGTGACGTTGTTATTTTGATTGCGCAGCAACTTCATGGCGTTGTCGAGACGAACCTGACGCAAATATTCAAAGACCGTGCTTCCGAAAAGTGCCTTGAATCCTTTTTTTAATTTAAAATCATTAAGACCCACTTGTCTGGACAATGCTAGCAAGGATGGAGGATCTACCATACAGGCCTCCATAATCTCCCGTGCCCTATGTAACTTCCGGATGTCCTCTCTGGAGAATCCCGCGGGGATTGGCACCAGATCAAACAGTTGGAACATAAATTGATTCAAGATTTCCAAGGCTGTCGCTTCCATCATTAAGGAGGATCGATAACTGTTGTTTAATTCTACAATCAGACTGTCAATCATCGTTCGTATCCGGTTATCCAATTGAAATACAATCGGCTTGAACACTTTTCGCCCTAACACCTGATTAAACGCAATCGACTTGAAACCGCCCAGTTGCGCCGCCGCATAATTGAACAGAGAAACAGGAATCCCCAGCGAAAAGGACGTATACAACTCCCTTGCCGGAGGATGAAACCACGCTTCGAAATCATGCATAAAAATAAGGGCCCCTTGCCCTATCGATAATGAATAATCCTGACCGGATATATCCACATGTCGCTCTCCTGACAAGGCAAATTGCAATTCCACAATGGGCGTTTCGGATGCAAAATACGTTGGATAAGGCTGATGATATTCAACCTGGGAATATAAAATCTCAATGCCACTGTATGTTGTCACTCTTTTGACCTTACCGCTACCCGCCTTGGGAGAGAGCAGATACGTGTGTTCATCTTGCTGACTGTAAGGTTCCTGGGTCAGGTAATGCTGATATACTACGCCTAATGCATCATCCGTGCGCATGGGTATTCACCTCGCCTATAACTTGATCAGACTCGTCAGTAAAGATAGCCTGAATTAATTGATAATGATTCTCAATTATAATTCTAGCGTATTTTCTCCCGTTCGAACAGACCCATGACAAGATCGTTACCCTTTATACTGAAACCGATCCAGAAAACGTCGAATAATATGGTTGGAGGATTTGCTCTCCCTCATGACCCAGCCAATTGAAATAACACGTTGTATGCCCTCAATCTCAAGGGTAGTAAAGTCATAATGCAGTACACTTCTGTCATGTGTGAAGGAGTATTCATGCCCAATCGTCACAGCATTTAATTGAGCAAGCGCAGCATTGACCACTTCAGAATTGTTGGTTCGAAAAAGTACATCCACTTCTCCCACCCTTTGTGAAAGTTCACCTATGAAATCATCCACCAGCTCATCATTAAATAACACAAGCGTCTCATTCTTCAGCTCGTGCAAGGAGATTGATTTTTGACCCGCCAACCGGTTCGTAAGATTCACGCACGCACGCATGACGCCCTCATCAATCGGTACAAAGTGTAGTCCTGCCAAGTGCTGCTCCATATCGTCTTGGTAGAGGGCAATCAGGCCGAGATCCACCTGTTTGTTACGGACATCTCTGATAATATTGCGTGCAGCACTCTCGGAAAGTTCAAATTTCAAATCAGGATATCGCTTCTTCATACTCGCGATCGTAGGTATAATACCGGGTACACCGCCGGGTATGGCTGACAATCGCAGTTCTCCACGGATGGACTCCCCAATATATTGGGCATCCTCTCTGATCGTTTGTACCATGTCCACGACGGATTTCATTTTATCCAAAATTGGCTTGGCCTGCTCCAGCATAAACGCACCATTACGGGAACGACTGAATAATGGCATGCCAAGCTCATTCTCCAGACGTGTTATAGCCTGACTGATGGTGGATTGTGTTACCGACAGGGCCGAAGCAGCCAGCGTAATCGATTTTGTTTTTTCCACTTCAAGTACATATTGCATTTGCTCCAAATTCATAGACAACCTCTATCCTTCTATCATTAATTTTATTTAAGTTAACTACATTTTTGTTAAATATACATGAATCATAAAATTAAGTATACTTTGAACGGAAGATAAATGTAAGCGAAATCATGTTATCTCATTAGACAAAGGAGTGTTACATATGAATACGTTTGAGAACCGTTTTGCAGGTAAAGTAGCGATTGTTACAGGCGGTGCATCCGGTATCGGTTACGCCATTGCCAGACGACTTGTCCAAGAAGGGGCTTCTGTACTTGCCGCAGACCTGAATACGGAACGTTTGGAAGCCATTCAGGGCGAACTTGGGGAACGTTTTGTCGGAGTTAAAGCCAATGTGACCGTTGAAGCAGATGTGGAGGACATGGTTCAAGCCTCGGTTAAACAGTTCGGAAAGCTGGATCTGGCCTTTAATGTGGCTGGTGCATCCCGGGCAGGCGTAATCACTGAACTCTCCGAGAAGGACTGGGACTTTACCGTGGACCTATGTATGAAGGGGGTCTTCCTGAGCATGAAACACGAAGCGATTGAGATGTCCAAACATGGTGGCGGAGCCATTGTGAACGTAGCTTCTCTCAACTCCCAGGTACCTATGTATGCCGGATCGGCCTATGCTTCTGCCAAAGCTGGCGTCGAAATGCTTACCAAGAACGGAGCGCTTGAAATGGCTCGCAACGGTATTCGCGTGAATGCCATTCTTCCGGGCCTGATCGATACACCTTTAACTGCGGAACTGCTCTCCAATGCAGATATTAAAGAAGCTTATATGGAGCGCATTCCTATGAAACGGGCTGCACAGCCGGAGGAAATGACAGGACCTGCCTTGTTCCTGGCGAGTGAGGATGCGGGTTATGTATCGGGTTCTAGTCTGATCGTGGATGGCGCTTGGGCGACTACCGGTTATCCTGACTTGAGTCGCTGGTTCTAACCCAGCAAAAGGTATAGATCTCCTGGGCTCTGCCCCACACTAACGTAAAGTAAAAGCCTATTGGACAGATATCATTCTGCCAATAGGCTTTTTGTTTGCATTCATATCTGGAAAACATCATATTTTACACAAATTGCAGACTTCTCTTACCTTTCCTTAACATAAGCTCCCTATACTAAAACAATTGCACAACTCATTACACACGAAACGATAAAGGGGATCTGGAACATTGAAAAAGAGAAATCAATGGCTTGCTGTTCTGTCGATGACTGCCATTCTTACCGCAGGAGCAACCAGCTACACATCCATGATTCATGCCGCTGACGTAACTAAACCTGCCAACGATCATATCGTACTGCGTACAGCCATCCAAAATATGCAGGGTACAGTCACATGGAACGGAAGCAGTCGCAGTGTTGATATCCAGATCGCAGATACTAAAGTACAACTTCCAATAGGAACGTCTTCAGCCACCATCAACGGTGTGAAAGCTCCTTTGGACAGTAAAAGTTACATCACCAAAGGTACAACGTATGTAACTCCACAAACGCTAAAATTAATTACGGATCAATTGATCCTGAATCAAAATAAAACCGGTTTTGAACAGACCGCATCGTTTCAGATGCCCGGTGGCAAAGCAGAAATATCAGCCTCTACGCCAGATGGACAGCGCCTGCTCGTAACCGAAGCAGACAATGGCAGCATTTCCGTGCTGGACATTGCTGACTTGAAAAACATCAACGTATTGAAGACGGTAAGCTTCCATGACCTCTCCGCCAAAGCTGAAGTCACGAGCGTAACCGTGTCCAAAGATGGCAAATACGGTCTTGCTGTTATTCGTACAGGGGATACAGATAGCGAAGCAAACAAAGGATTGCTTGCCATTGTGGATCTGACAACCTACAAAACCGTCAAAACGTATGAACTCGGCATTGGTCCTGACTCCATTGCACTGTCACCTGACGGTCTGCATGCGGTTATCGCGATAGAGGATGAAGAGCTGAATAAAGCTGCCGATGAAATTGACTATGCCAACACCAAACGTCCGGGTAGCATTATGGTAGTATCTTTTGCTGGCGGGAACGTATTGGAGGGTGAAATCACCAACTTGCCAGTATCTCTGGACAATGTAGAAGGTGCCATCTATCCGCATGATCCACAACCAGAGTATGTTGCCATTAGTCCAGATAGTAAAACAGCAGCCATCACGTTACAGGAAAACAATGTTGTTGCCATTGTAGATCTGGAGACAAAAAAAATTAGCTCAATCTTCGCTCTGGGTACCACTTCACATCAAGCGGATCTGAAAGATGATGGTATCGTTCAGTTTAAAGAGACATTGACAGCTCGTTATGAACCGGATGGGATTGCTTTCTCGGCAGATGGTAAATACCTGCTGACAGCTAATGAAGGGGACTTGGGCAAGAATGAATTTGAGGATGGTGTAAAAGCAGGCGGACGTAATATTGCTGTCTGGGATCTGCAAGGCCAGCGGATGTACGATAGCCAGAACCTCATTGACGAGGCAACAGCTATGGTAGGCTTGTATCCGGATGATCGCAGTCCCAACAAGGGAAGTGAAGTGGAGAATCTGACCGTTGCTACTGTAGACGGCACAACATATGCCGCGGTAGCTTCCGAACGGGCAGATGCCATTTTGTTCTTTGATCTTGCTGATCCGGTCAATCCGGACTATCTGGGTCTGATTCCTACAGCCGGAGAATCACCAGAGGGAATTCATCGTGTTAACGGACGAAGCCTGTTTGTGAGTGCAGATGAAAGTACCGGAACCCTTAGTTTTTTTGCCAAGAAATAGTTCGAGCACCCTTTGTATGCAAAGGGTGAAATGAATGGTTTCACGTTGTATTGAGCAGGAAGGGGCGTAGAGCCCCTGTCCTCTCATACTGTTGTACGCGCTATTCCACGTACCCACATATAATGCTGCAAAGGTTATCGACGCTTCATATTTTCCAATTCCCGCCTGTTCCGCTCTACTTCCTCTTGTAACACTCGTACTTCCATCCTTAATGCGGATACTTCCTCTTTGACGCCAGACCTCTTCATCACAAGATAGAAAACCAGATATAATACAAGACCAATCATAATAAAGAAAATTAATAACGTTATAATCCCAGCAATACCAAAATTACTAGCTCCATCCATAATGTACGCTTCCCCTTCCCTACATTCTATTAATTTATATTTACAACAATACCATATTTAAGCATAACGAACAGTATAAAAAGCCAAGAGAGCATGCTCCCTTGACTTTCAATTTATCTATATATACCTTCCTATCCGGTGATCCTTATTCCCAGAAAAAACGACCTGCGAACACTTTTTCCGTCAGCAGTTTATACGTTTCTTCAGGCAATTCTTTTTTCATCTTTGCCATAACGGCGTCTTTGCCTTGATTATATTGTGTGGACATGCCAATCTCTGCCGTTGTATTACTTGCATCCAGACGCATGATTGGGGCTTGGGCATCTTTCGTCCAAGCTGTCCATGCCGCTAGCTCAGGTGATCCACCCGTACCTGGATTGCCTGTGTACAGGAACTGCTTCAGGTATGCTGCCATCGCGGCGGACAACTGATCACGTCCTGGTTTGTTTGTATCGCTAAAGTACCCCTCAGGGAAGTAGGCAGCAATTCCGTCTGCGTGTCCTGTATAAAAGTCCATGTCCGCACCATGTGGTGCGCCCAGTAATGTGAGCAAACGCTCAGAGATGACCCCAGGTTGTGTGCCCCATGCAAAACGATACGCATATACCGGTGGCAGACCTGCTTCACTTGTCAATTGTTCTGCTACACGCTCTGCATTAAAGCCTGCATAAGCTTCGCTACCGTATTTCAACGCAGCAGCATATTGTTCCGCCTTGGTTTTATCGGTAAACAGGGTTCCATCGGTAATCGATGGAGAGAAGTTTGGATCACCGAAGGCAAATCCGGAGAACTCCGTTTCCAGGCTGCCGAGCAATACAGGAACTTTTGTGTAATTACCGCTCTGGATGGCGTCAAATCCTTCTTTTGGAATCACTGTGCCATCCCGGAACAGATGCGGGAATGGTTCCATACGGATTGCGGTTGCACCAAATGCTGTGACCAGCTTGTCCGCAGGCAGTGCACGCAGGTAACTCTCCAGCTGTGCCTGAGATTGCTTGCCAATCCATGTTTTGGCTTCTTCTGCATTAGCCGCTTTCCCCTCTTGCACGAGTAGCTTCACAAGCACATCCTCGGATTTTTGCGCGCCTTCTTCTGGTGATGCTGTCGTCAATCCTCCGCTGAAAGCAACTGCTTTTTGATACAGTCCTTTGCTGAGTGGAGAGATCAGAGTTGCCAGCACATCACGTGCACCAGCAGATTGTCCGGCTAATGTAACATTGCCTGTATCTCCGCCAAAACCTTCGATATTATCCTGTACCCACTCCAATGCACGGAATGCGTCGAGCAGACCGTAGTTACCTGAGTCATCCAGGGCATTGCCTGTTTTCAGCGCTGCATTCTCGAAGAATCCGAGAGCTCCCAAACGGTAGTTCACCGAGATGATAATGCTGTTGGTGCTCCGTGCAAGCTGTTCACCCTGAAAATCTTTGCCTGATCCGGTCATATTCCCGCCGCCGTGCAGGAACACCATAACCGGAAGTTTCGAGCTGGTTGTGTCGGGACGCCAGATATTGAGATACAACGAATCCTCGCTACCTACTGTATTTTTACCGGAGATCTGCAAGCTGTTCGCTGCAAATTCCTTAGCCGATCTCGTTCCTGTCCATGATTCCGGTTCTTGCGGGGCTTTCCAGCGCAGTTCCCCTACTGGAGGTGCCGCGTAAGGAACACCGAGCCAACCGAGCGTGCCATATTGCTCATAGGTTTTGCCATCAATTGTGCCATACTTGGTCTGTTGCACCGTTTGAGGTTTGAACGCCCCAGCTTCTTTATGTTTCAACCAGTTCTGCTCCAAAGTTCCACTGCCATTCTTGAGCTGTATCTGCAAAGCCTGTGCGGTTGCCTCTGCCATCAGGCGGTTGGTAAGTTGACTTGCGCCCTTCCCTTGAAGCACCTTGATTCCTTTACCAGCCGCATAGGTGGAAGCCGCTCCCTGCTCGTAATCCGTACCTGCTTCATATCCAAGCACCTTCAGCAGCATTTCGGCATAACCTTCCGCTGTAAGTGGTGCATCAGGTTCAAACTTCTCCGTTCCTGTTACGATCTCGGACACATACGGATGCTGCTTCAAGTAACCAACGACCGGTTTCAACACTTTGCCTGCCTGAGCCGCATCGTCATACGTTTCCGATCCCTGATAAGCGAGTGCTTCTTTCTCCAATCCGGCCAGTCGCAAGTAAAGTACTGCGGCCTGAATACGTGTAGCTTTTTTGTTCAGATAAGCCGCATTAACGCCTTGACCGCTGCCACGAATAAGCTCAGATTGGATCAGCTTGTCCATCGCTGCTGAAGAAGAAGGTCCTGTATTGCCTGCTGCATAAGCTGGTAGAGCGGATACACATAACCCCAGAATTGTTGCTACGGCAATCGAACGTTTAATGGTTTTCATGTCATAAATCTCCTCGCTGTCGAATAGTGTGTGATGGGATAAGTTCATTGGAATGTCCATTTGAGATGCGTATCTAAGAATCATTATTCCAATGTCTGGATGAGTCTATATCTCTATTTATGAAAAATTATATCTGCTGCGCTCCTTTCTGCTCGAAATATCTGCTACGGCGCTTGCGGTCATGCCATCAGGCATTTTTTTATATAAAAAAACCTGAACCAAAGGCAAACAGACATCGCTTTAGCGTGGTCTATTGCCCTCAATTCAGGTTTTGCCTGCAATCAGTAACAACCCTGAGGAATGAGGTTCATTCCATATGAAAATGTAAACGCAATCAATCGTTTGATGAACAAAGAACCAACGAATGAACTGACACAGGTATTGCCCTAAACACGGTTACAATCCTGTTGTTATGGTGATGTTAGCACATAATGTAAGCGTTCGCAATATCTTTTTCTAATCGTCTTCATAGGACTTCTGACAGGGCAACATAAAAACTGCATTCTCATACGGGTTTAAACTCAACTTACATCATGATGATCTAAAATACTGTCTCTTAATTCGTCAACTCCTCATTTTGTCCAGTTCACTGGAATTCCAGCACCCTTCACTAATCGTAAATTTTACATATAGTTAATCCATTTCATACGTTATTTTAGCAATTGTTGTATACACTTGGTTTGGGATACCAACTATACATATATTCTAGGAGGATGCATTCATGTTAAACCGGTTTAATGTCCGTGCAGCCAAAATGATGCTCGCGGTGACAACAATTGTTACGGCTACACTCGGAGGAAGCAGTGCAGCGTGGGCTGTGGAGAACACCACCTCAACGACATCTGCATCACCGATTAAAAATGTGATTATTCTGATTCCTGACGGTATGGCTAACGATGCTACCGCTCTGGCTCGTTGGTATAAGGGCTCGTCCCTGACACTGGACTCCATGGCAAGCGGCATGGTTCGGACTCATTCCGCCGATGCGCCGATTGCCGACTCAGCTCCTGCCGGAACCGCTTTTGCAACAGGTTATAAATCTCATACCGGATTTGTTGGTGTACTGCCGGACAAGGCTACGATGCCAGGGCAAAAGGCGATTGCTCCTGGAGACGAAAGAAAACCTGTTGCTTCCGTTCTGGAAGCATCCAAACTGGCGGGTAAAGCAACTGGCATTATCGCTACATCCGAGATTATGCACGCCACACCAGCGGATTTCTCCTCTCACTATCCGGACCGTAAAAACTATGATGCACTCAGCAAACAACAAGTCTACAACGGCATGGATGTTGTGTTGGGTGGAGGTAGCAAATACCTTGAGCCGGCCGGACGTAAAGACGGCGAAAATCTGGTTTCGTCCATCAAGGCACTGGGTTACGATTACATCACTACACCAGCCGCAATGAAAGCATCCGATTCAAATAAATTATGGGGCATGTTCGCACCCGCAGGCATGGCTTACAATATGGACCGTGATCCTGCCAAGCAGCCGAGCCTTGCCGAGATGACATCCAAAGCCATTGAAGTTCTGTCCAAAGACAATGACGGCTTCTTCCTGATGGTCGAAGGCAGTAAAGTGGACTGGGCAGCTCATGCCAATGATCCGATTGGTATTATCAGTGACGTGCTGGCATTTGATGATGCCGTAAAAGTAGCCATGGATTTTGCCAAAGCGGATGGAGAGACTGCCGTTGTGGCTGTTACGGACCATGGTAATGGTGGACTCACCATTGGTAACAACGCAACTAGCGGCACGTACGATAAAGAGCCGTTGTCCACATTTATCGGACCTTTGAAAAAGGCCAAGCTGACAGGCGAAGGCGTTGAAGCGAAGCTGAATGCGAAGCGTACAAACATCAAAGCAGTGATGAAACAATACTATGGCATTACGGACCTGACTTCCGAAGAGATTGCCACCATCAAAGCGGCCGAGCCAGGCAGTCTTAACTATGCAATTGGTCCAATGATTAGCAAACGTGCAGGGATCGGCTGGACAACCGGTGGTCATACAGGTGGAGATGTCGTGCTGTACACGTATGCTCCGAACAATGACCGTCCGTTCGGTGTGATTGATAACACGGATGTCGCCAAATATATGGCACGAGTACTGGATCTGGATCTCGACAGCGTGAGCAAACAATTGTTTGTACCTGCCAAACAGGCATTTACAGCCAAAGGTGCGACGTACAAACTGGACCTGACTGACGCTAAAAATCCGAAGATCCTCGTAACAAAAGGCAATACCAAGCTGGAACTGCAAATCTACAAAAATATTGCACTAGTAAACGGCAAAAAGACAACTTTGGAGGGTGTCATTGTCTATAACGGTGTAGAGGCATTTGTACCACAGACGGCCATTGATCTGATTCAATAATTCGTTAGCACTACCGGAACTGCAAGAGATTACACCATTTGGCTGCCGAATATTTCGGCAGCTATTTTATTGTTTACTGATAAGGGGTAGGTTCCTGCTAACGCCTAGCGTATAATGAACGTAACAAAAATACATATCATGCAAGAAAAAGGAGAGATTCACCCATGTTGATCAAATTAAACTGGATCACGCTGAGGGTCAGTAATTTGGAAGCTTCACTCGGGTTCTACCACGACATGCTCGGACTTCCAATTCAGCGCAGATTCGAAAGCCGTGGACGGCAGATTGCCATGCTCGGCATGGAGAATGAAGCCAAGCTGGAACTGATTGAGGGCAGTGAGTCCATTCTTAAACCAGAGGCCGGCGTGTCGATCGGCTATGAGGTGAACTCGCTGGATGAAGCCATGGAACGACTGGCTGAGCTGAATATTCCGATTGTGCGCGGCCCCATCCAGCCCAATCCGCATCTGCGGTTTATTTACATTACAGATCCAGACGGCTTCGAGGTGCAACTCGCAGAGCATTTCTAATTAGGCGACTGCGCACAAATGTGCGTATCACGATGACCGGTTGGGTGTGCAAGTGTGCAGTCAAACCAGATGCAAGCTCATATCTGCATCGGGCAGCGTAAGCACATTTTTGTATCTATTTACAGCTTCATGCGGCGCATCAGCGGCACACCTACGCGATTCAACAACCGATCAAGCAGCAGCCAGCACCAGCGTCTGCCCCATGGAAGGTGGCGCTCATACACGGCCGAATACTCAAAATCCGCCACAGCACCGCGATTGCGCTTAAACTGCGCCGCCCCGGCGCTCTCATGTAACAGATGGCCGTTCTCGCGAGCCTGTGCGATCAGACAAGCGGATAACATGCGGTATAGTCCGACGGATTGGGGCACCGCTGTGTCGTAACCAAACAGCGGCGTTGTCATGATTCCATTTCGGCAGAAATAACCCATCACCGCGTTCAGGCGCCCTTCCTTTCGCAATCCATAGAGTCTGAGTGTTCCTGATGCCATCGCAGCAGCAATGAACCGCTCGGTAAATTGCGGATTGTGATAGGAGTATTTTTCAAGGTATAACAGCTTGTACAGCTCAACGATTCGCGGAATATCTGCATCCGTCATATCTGACTCGGAAACGAATTCGTAGTCGTGCTTGGCCAATAACTCGAAATCCCGCTTCAACAGCCAGCGTGACTTCGAGTTGCCAAAATTCGGATCATGCGCTTGGTACAGGTAGATTTGTCGGCTCGGAATTAGTCGACACCCCACTTCCGTTAGCCTCGCCGTCAGATCGGGATGAAGTCCCGGACACAAGGAGCGAAACACAATGACATGCTCAGGGTATCGCTCTTGTACCGCTGCAAGTAAACATTCTGCCTGTTCACCGGACATGGCTGGATACAGATTGGTGGACAACAACCAGTTATTCACATGCACAACTTTGTTGATCTGCGATTGCTTCATTCCCCAACCTATTAGACTGAGCAGCACAGAAAGACCCTTTTCCAACACAGGCTTCTGCAACATGGTCAATTCTTGCTTGGCGTAACTCACATAATGCGTATATGGCGAACAAACGTAAGCATTATCATACTCTGTATCATTCACCGTCAGTGGAACAACAAGATCATCAATCCGGGCGAGCAACAATGTCGTTTCCACGTTGGACATAAAGCTTTGAGTCCCGTCCAGCATCATAGGTTCCATATAAGCTCTGGCATATCTGCCATCCTCCGTATTGGGCCAGTCCATGTCTTTAAACGAATTCTGATCATACAGATGCACGCGTGCAACGCTATTATCATTCCTATGCTCATATGTAAGGTCATCGTAGGCCGAGCTATCTTCCATTCTTTTATTCTTCAAGCTTTTACTCCCCCATGAGGTAACGTCTTCTTTTGACTACTATTTACATTTTTAGTTCTACTCTCTTCATACTCTACACAACACACTGTATAGGAAAAAAATGTCGGCATCAAGCTGTCTTGCAGATGAAAAAAAAGCCCGTCCAGTACGCTAAATTCGCACCGACAGGCCCTCAACAATTAATATTAAAGTTTATTCTCAACGGAAGAAGCCTGATGATCCGAGACTAACTCATTCAGGTTCACAATCAGTTGCTCCAGTTCTCCAAAACTCTCCACCATCTTCTGTGTCAGGTTGCGTTGTTCTTCCATGCTCGCCAGAATCTCTTCTGTCGCTGCACTGGATTGCTCCGTTACACTTGAAATCTCGGAAACCTCATTCACTACTCTGGTGGAAGATTCCTTCATTGTAGCCGAACTCATCTCAATATCTGTCGCTTGATTCAACACATGCTGAGAGTTGCTGTTGATCGTACGGAACACTTCATCTGCCGTTTGCACACTGTCTCTTCCGTGCTGTAACGATAGACGAATACGTTCGAATCGATCTGTCAGTGCCTGCGTTTGTCCTTTTAATCGAGACAGAATGGTTGAAATATCATTCGCAGACTTACCCGAGCTCTCGGCCAGCTTGCGTACTTCCTCCGATACAACGGCAAACCCGCGTCCATGCTCGCCTGCACGAGCCGCTTCAATGGCTGCATTAAGTGCGAGCAGGTTGGTCTGAGTTGCAATATCCGCTATGCTGTTCAGCATAAGCGTCATGGATTCACTTTCCTCATTGAACTTTCGCATATCATTTGCAGTTGTATTGATCGTTTCATATAGATCTTGCATCTGAATATTCAGTTGGTCCATATGTTCGCTTCCTGTTTGCGTGCTCGTTGCCATACTTGCAGACAACTCTTTCATCTGTTGGGAATACAACGCAACGTCCTTAATATGCTGATCCGATACAGCTAAGGATTCCGAAATGTCGGCCACACTGGTCGCCTGGAACTCCACGCCTTTGGCAACTTCACTGAATCCCAGGGTCACTTCATGGGTAATGGAACCTGTTGAATCCACCTTTTGCTTCAATTGATCCGTATAACGAGATAGTCCGCCAACAGACTCCTTAACCCGTTCAAGCATCGTTTCCACCCGGGTCCGCGACGCTTCGACCTCGCTCCATCTTTTTTCACTTTCATGAAAGAGCTTTTGGTTCAGATAGGACACCATGAACATGATTCCGCCCGTAACGGCGAACAGCCCTACGTTGATTGCATTAGTCACAAACTGATCCTGAGTCGTTGTAGGAATAATCACAAGTTGAAGAATGTTGTTCGCAAGCATAACCGAAAATCCGATGACAAATAATTTTTTATTTGGATAAATAAGCAGGATCGAAGAGATGAGAATGGCAAGCAGCGGTTCAACACTTCCCCATCCGGCGAATACCCCACACAACGAGATCAGCACAGTGTTCACCCAAGGAATTAGATGGATGTGCTTCTTTTTGGCGTTTGCATAAGCGAGCCATATTCCATACAAGATCACAACACCGTTGGAAATAAATAATTTGGGCTCAATTAAAGCTACAGAAAATCCTACAATTAATACAACCCACAGAATGATGCTGATGATCTTGTTCCGTTTCCATATAATTTCGTCAATACGATTCATGCATACCCCGTCCTTTAGATAAAATAACTTGCGATTGTAGGGCATACTCGCACTCACACCGGCCTCTTTATGGTTTTCTACCGTGCATATTTCGACGCAACGCTCAGGCCACCGCCATAGTACAATGTTACTTCACAAACATGAAAGCAGCGCTACATTATGTATATCGGTATTCCGGATATAAATTTAAATATTTACTTTTAATTAATGTGCTTCCATATAAAAAAAACATAAAAAGCCCTTCTTATACGCTGTTACGTACAAGAAAGGCTTCTTGGTTACGCTAATAAACATGAATACATGGTCTTATTTTCCGAATACAAGTGTTGTATTGGAGGAACCTGCATACTTGGTGACGAACTCACGCGCATAGCTGGCACTCTCTACCTGATAACTGTAATTGGAGCTTGGTCTCCAGTTCGTTTTAGGAGAAGTCGGACTATTAAGCGCTGGTGTACTTCCCGTATCCGTAAACTCACCTTTTCCTTTGTCATCTAAGATGCCACCCTTTTCAGCGCCAGCACCAAAGTAGTTGTTTTCAGAATAAATCCGTGCTTTTTCACCAATTGTGATGGCCTGATTAAAGTTGTTTGCATAGTTGTTTTTGAGATGGAAGTAACCATATCTTAAAAGTCCAGGACCACGTACATATAAATTTTCGAAGTAATTATTGGACATCGTCACATGAGGTACTCCATTGTAACTGCTGTTACCATCATTCGGATGACCCAAGATGACGCCATACTTATGGTTCGCAAATTTGGAATTGCTAATCGTAATATAGTCGGCGCCATCGCCAATATACAGAAGTTTGTCCAGATCACTACCGCCAGAGCTGTAGCTGTGACCAGCAAACGTCACATGATCAATCCAGTAATTGGAGCCTGAAGTGATATACATCTGGATATCATCATTGGCATTAATATTGGAAGCGTGTTCAAAAGTCAGATTCTGAAAAATCACATTGCTTGAACTGCTTGTGGATCTGAAATGAATATTCGTTAATGTATGTTTGCCAAAGGAACCTACAAGTGTCTTGTTCGCTCCGAATTCAACCTTTTGTAACGTGGAGGAAGAAATATTCTGTTCAACGACGACAATCTTGGCTGTAGAGCCTGCCATATGTGTTCTCAAGTCATTAAGATTACTAACGTAAACCACCTGGCCGTTCTTGCCACCTGTCGTAGCTGACTTGGACACACCATTTTCATTCTTGGCACTGCCTGCAAAACCAGTCAACCCATTCGTACCTGTGTTTGGATAACTGGCCGCACCATATGTAGACGGGGCTGTGGAGACAGTTAACAACAATAGAGTTACAGCGAGTAAAAGCATCGAAAATTTCTTCAAAATTTCACCATCCTTTATAATATTATCCTCAAAGACAACTCGATTATATCGTGTAACTTTGGCTGTGACAATACAAAAATTGCAAAAAGACAATTATTATCATTTTTATGCAACAGCAGATCAGATATAGTGAAAAAACGTAAAACCAGGCCATTTTTTCACACAAAATAGAGCCGCTAATTAGCGGCTCTATTAACGAGTACTATGTGATACAACTAGGAACTGATCTGCCCTCGGATCAGTTCCTGAAGCCTCTGACGAAAAACCATTCGTTTGCGGATAATAATATGTCACGACTTCTGATAGCTGCGTCGGAAGGCGCCAGGTGTAAGTCGTTCCAGCTTCTTGAAGATGGCTCCATAATAGCTGGTCGATTCGAAACCGACTTGACGAGCAATATCCTCCATCCCGCGCTGCACATTGTCGAGCAGCAGTTCCTTGCTCTTGTTGACTCTTACCTGATTAACATAGCTGATGGGACGAAGACCTGTCGTCTTCTTAAACAAATGACAGAAATATTCTGGTGTGACACAGATCAATCCAGCCAGCGTTGGCAAAGTAATCTCTTCAGCATAATGCTGTTCAATATAGTCCAGAACCGGCTTTATTCGCTCATACTGCTGCCCGACGGTATCGCTGCCCTCGACAGATACGCGTTGAATAATCTCTGTCAATAAGGTATAGAGGACAGCGGAGCAGGCGTAATTGCTTAATGTCTGCTCTTGTGGTGTTAAGGCAGCTTGCAGCAGCTCCCGCATTCGGGATAGAAGGTATTCAGGCTGTGCAAGCGTGTATACGCATGTGTCGACAATGCCCACGGTTTCAAACAAGTTTGCTGACCCGTTGCCATCGAAAATGATCCAGTCGACTTCCCAACTGTCGGATAGCGCATAGTATTCGTGCTTCTGTCCAGGGAATAACAGCATGCCCATACCTGGCTTGACGATATGTTCCGTTTCACTTAGCTTGAGCTTACCCACACCGCTGCGGCATTGTATCCACTGATAATCCTCAATGCCTTGGTCTCGGCGGATATGCTCCTGTTCATGATGCAGGCCGATGCCAAGTAAATAAAAAGGGAGCAGCTTGTCTCGGGCAGATAACACCGGGAAATTACGATTGGGATGAGGCATACGACTAACTCTCCTGATCTTAATATTGTTATATCATATTAATTATTTAAGATATTCACTCGAATTAATATAACATATAATCGCAATATATTGATAAATAAAGGAGATCACAGGATGACAATTAAGATAGGAATTGATTATTATCCAGAGCAATGGACCCCGGAGTTATGGGAGAAAGATGCCATACTTATGCAACAGACGGGGGTTGCTGTTGTGCGAATGGCAGAGTTCGCCTGGAGCCGAATGGAACCGACTGAGGGTAATTATCAGTTTAAATGGCTGGATGCGGCTATAGAAGTATTCGCTTCGCGCGGCATGGAAATTGTGTTATGCACCCCCACCAATACCCCGCCAAACTGGATGACAACCCGTTATCCGGATGTGCTGCCCATGGATGAACAACGCCACATCATTCGGCCAGGTGTGCGTGGACATCGTTGCAACAACAGCCCTTCCTTGAGAATGCTGGGCTCCAAATTTGTGGAAGCGATATCACAGCGCTATAGTAAGCATCCCGCCGTCATAGGCTGGCAAATCGATAACGAGATGCACTACCAGGAATGCCATTGTGATACATGTAATCGTTCATTTGTCGCTTGGCTTCAAAAGCGTTATTCCAATCTGGAGGAGTTGAACCGGGAGTGGGGAACGGTCGTCTGGAGTGGTGAGTACAGCAGCTGGGCTGAGGTAACAACACCACTCGGTGCCAGCAAACCAATGAATCCTTCCTATCTTCTGGAGTACAAACGATTTTGTTCTGACAGCGTAGGCTATCTGCTGGGATGGCAGCTTGAGATTTTACGCCGTAACTGTCCAGGCCAATTTGTGACGCATAACATGTGGCAGTATCCGAATAGTCTGGACTATTATGATATGCACAACGAATTGGACTTCGTCTCTGTTGATTATTATCCGAATGAGCTGTATCGCGATTATGGCGATCGGTTTCCGAGGAACGGAGCGCTTACGTTGGACTTGGTTCGCGGTATCAAACGCCGGAATTTCTGGGTAATGGAACAGCTCAGCGGAGCACAGGGCGCCTGGATGCCGATTCAGCGCACCCCGTATCCTGGACTGATCCGAGCTCGCTCCTGGCAGACAATCGCTCGCGGTGCAGATATGGTCGTCCATTTCCGCTGGCGGAGTGCAACCGTCGGAGCCGAACAATTCTGGCATGGGCTGATCGACCACAGCAATGTTCCTGGACGCAGGTTCAGGGAGTTCGCGGAGCTTACTCGCGAGGTGAACCAGTTAGGAGAAATGCTAGCCGACTCGACCATTGTTACCCAAGTTGCGATTCTGCATTCGCATGATCAGCATACGGCGCTTTCCCTTCAGCCGCAGGCGGAAGGAGGAATGCACTATATAGACAACCTGTCCTCAATGCATAATGCATTTCTAAAAATGGGCGTAGGTACAGACGTTATCAATTGGACCGAGGAGCTCGATGGGTACAAGCTGGTCGTTGTCCCTTCCCTCTTCCTGTTAAGTGAAGAAGTAGCACAACGACTGGAGCGATTCGCAGCTAAAGGGGGGACGGTTGTCCTCACCAATCGGACTGGTGTGAAGAACATGAGGAATGTATGTGAGATGCTGCCTCTGCCGGGGCTACTGGCAGAAGCGGGGGGTGTTGTCGTAAGTGAATATGATGCCATCGGCAGCAGTGAGCATCGGATACGGAACGCGGAGGGCAAGACATTCGCTGCGAAGCAATGGTGCGATTTACTGGAACTGCGAGGCGCAGAGCCGATCGCCTGGTATGACAACGACTTTTACGAGGGTGTACCGGCGGTTACTGTCAATAAGTTTGGTGAAGGTGAAGTGTATTATGTCGGCACTTGGCCCGAGCCATCGTATTTCTATCAGCTGTTTGAAGACATATTGAAGGAAAAGGAATTGGCGCCCAAAATCCAGCTGCCGGAAGGTGTCGAGCTGTCGATTCGAACGAAGGGGGAGCAAAACTTCCTGTTTCTGATCAATTTGACGAATGAGCAACGAGAGATTACGCTGGACGTTCCTTATCGCAGCTTGTTGACCAGCGCGAGGTTGGATCAGAAGTTGACCCTTCCAGCTCTGGGAGTAGATATTCTAACTGTATAAGATCAGCGGTTTTTCATACCTAAGAAGGGATGTCTTTTCTCAAGGCTTACGACCTTGAGGGACATCCCTTCTCTGCTTTCACTAACATCCACCTAATCTGAATAAGAGGACTGCCTCTTATTTCATCTTATTTGATTTTGATTTTCAGTTCATCCTTCTTGGCTTCTTGTAAATCATCATAGACCTTATCTGGTTTGCCACGAAGTATTAATATCATTGACTCCGGATTGTCCAGCAGATTGCTACTGAAAGAATACACCATTCCTTCTCCTGTTGCGCCCCCGCTTACCATGGGTAGCTTGGTCTGCTTCCCGCCTTTAGTAGCAGTGATAATCTCAATAGGCTGTACTACCTCAGTGATTGACAACTTCGTTTTGTAATCGATCTCTTGCTCCGGCTCAAAAACAAATCTAACCTGAGTCACAAGCGGTGATAATTCCACTTCTGACAACATGACTTCATGACCCCCAACGGTAAAAGTACGATTAACGTTGATGATTTCCGTTTTGGGGATAGAAAATTTGGGATCCAGCGCAAAAGAAAGATTCAGTTTTTTGGAAAATTGATATTTCCGTTCCTTTTCCCCATTTTCTGAATATTCCACACCATCTGGAACAACAGAGGAAAGCTGAAACTGAATATTTACTTGCTCAGGCAGGGGTTTATTTCGACTTCGCTCAATTGTATTCCGGCCATATAAGGTATGCTTATCCTTCGAAAAATGCACAGCTCCTGCCCTGCCATTGTCAAGCAAGTACCCTGTCGAAGCGTCCGTCACCTTCATATTGACAGTCGAATACATCTCCTGCGAAGCATCCGTTTTGGCAGTATACAATACCGTTATTCTATTCTCATCTGCCATAACTGCATTCACAGTAAACGCATATATGCCCGATGTAACCGTCTGATCTACAAGTTGCACATACCCATTATTAATTGCTGATGTTATCGTGGTTTTTTCCACATCGGTTGCCAACTCACGAAAGGGTTCAAGTACTCCCCAATGGGTCACAGGCTCAGTATATGTTGCCTGCTCTTGACCATAACTCCCAAGCGGACCTAAGAGAAACCAACCCGCAGCCAGAGCCGTGACCAGCATTGCCGTGATCCATTTGATACGAACGGTCCTACCTGATCGTTTTGTTCTAGCCATCGCGAGACCACGTTGAATGGCAACAGTCGTATCCGCCGGATTCCATTGCTGTTTCTCTCTCTTCACCTGATATGCATCTGCAAGAAGTGCTTTTTCCTCCCGGTTAGTGGTCATGCCAATCCCTCCTGTTCTTCATCAACTTGCGCAACTGCTGGAGTCCCTTGTGCTGCCAGGTCTTGATCGTCCCTTCTGGTTTGCCGAGGATCGAGGCAATATCCGTCAGTGTCATGTCGTTATAATATTTCAGCAATAATACATGGCGATATTTCGGTTTCACCTTTTGCAAAAGAGATTCCATAGCGATTCGATTATCATCAACGCTAATCATCCAAGATGCCGGAATGCTGTCCTCCAGATCTTCCTTCGCCAGAGGTGTCGCCCGCTTGCGGCGCCTCTGCTCATCGATACAGATATAGATCAGAATCCGAATGATCCACGACTTGAACGCCTTCTCATTGTTCAGCGTCCGACGCTTGATCCAAGCCCGGCACGTCATCTCCTGTACCGCTTCCAGCGCATCTTGCTGGTTACGCAGGTAGCTATAGGCAATGGACATGAGCGTATCTTGATGTTCCATAATGGATTGCACAAATTCCGTCTCATCTTCGCTCTGTACATAGATCCTCTGGTTCATCCCTGCTTTTGTTTCCATCCCGCATCCCTCCTTCTCTCTCTTTCTGTAGTATAAGACGGGTGAGTGAAGCAAACGGTTTTTAATATTTGTTCATCAAAAAAAGCTCCGCCATCATCATGAGGGAGCTTGATTACATAGCACTTCGGCCGTCGGTATACAGAATTACGCACACGCATGAACAATTCAAGATCAACTAACTTACAGGTTGCCGGTGACTTCGATTCCGTCAGCCAATTGCAGATGGTTTCTCACCCAAGCTGTGAACTGATTCAAAAAATTCCGTAATTCTGGCTCTGCAACCACCTGTTGATCCAGCTCTGATAAGATCCCCACCCACACATCCTTCGTAATCGGATTGTCCCAGCAGGGATCAAGTGCCTTCATCTCTTCTCCAGTTCGCGGGTCAGTTAAGGGAAATGCACGATCCAATGCGGAACGAATATAGTCAAAGTCTTCATTATATATGTTTCAGGCAAACCTCTTACCGATCAGAGTTCAAACCAGATTAAACCACCATCAACCTGCCTGGTTTCTCGCTCCATCTGATGCATCCAGCTCCGACCTTCTTCACCCCAGATATGGAACAAACAGTAGATATACAACTCCCCATCCACAATCTCTTCTAACCCGGAAGCCTCTTCTATCCACACTTCAAGTGCTCTAGGCCAGGAAGGATCTTCACGTTTCAATACAAAGCCGTTGGCTTGGTGTTCCAAACTATACACTTCGGTAAATTTTAATGAACTTGCCAAACGCTTCACGACTTCAGGTAAAATCGCAGGCTCCGTTGCCCTAATCCCATATTCCCAGCCCATATGTACAACCTCCTTCAGACTTCGTTCGCTCCAGATTGTTGCTTTTGTTCATGCATTTGATGGATTGAACGATCCAACCACAACTCATACCAGTCCAGAAAATGTAATCGATTCGTATTGCCCCAATACTGATCAGGATAGATTCCATTGCGGTTAGCCCGGTCATCAACCCAGATCTCTCCTTGGGAGGCTCCCTTAACAATCAGATTCATGGAGATGCCACAACCAAAATCACTGATGCGCAGCATGCCTGCCGACCATTTTGGATCAAAATATTCGTGCTCCAGCGCCTCCCATTCCTCTTCTTCCTTGCTGTCATCGAACCAGTCATAGTTCCAGTTCCATGCTTCCATGAATTGAAAAGGGTCCGAGATTGCATTCAGCTCATCATCATAACCAAGCACAGCGTATACGCCGTCATCCGGGTTTTCCAGACCATAATAAGGTCCTGCACCACCCGTTCCCATATGAAGAAGCCATGCCTTATACTCCTCCGGCAACTCAATTCGCCATTTCTGTTCAAATTGCGTGATATCCTCCTGCGTCCACACAGGCTCCATTTCATATTCATGGTTTTCTGCGCCAAACAGGTCCAGATCCGGGTCCAGGCTTCGAAGAGTGATCAACTTTTCACGCATCCGCTCCAGTTGTACAGTGTACATAATCTACCTTTCCTCCCTTCGCTACTCTATTACGTTTGTTCCACGGCGTACCCGCGTTGCTGTAACTCATCCAGTGCTGCTGCCACATCTCGCTCAGGACACAACTGCTTAATCAGGCTGGCGGTCACTGGTTTTTCTTCATATATTTCAGCTACGGCTTCCAACGGCAGATCCGGCAAGTCATAGTACCCTTTGGCCCAATCAACGTAATCTTCCGAGTTCTTCTCTATATATCCAAGTAAAAATTCTGCGCCACCTCTGGCATCCACTTCGTCTTCCTCGGTCATCGCCAGCTGAATCCAGTTACCAACCTTCCATGACAAGTCGTTCCCTTCCTGCCATAGGCAAATGGTCACATCCTCCATATCCAATGTTTCCTCATGATCTCGCAGAACAGTCATCAAGGCCTCTGGTACTTCATCGTACATGCCCGGGTAAATCTCACCATCCTCACGAGCATGCGGACTTAAAGGTGACTCATGATCAAATCCTTTGATCAACGTGCCTAAGTTCGTAAACAAGACATGCAGATGATCCCCTGCGCCGTTATTGATGCTTCCCCATGCCACACCTGGCTGAAGTTTATCTTCATAATGATGAACGCGTAGCCATTCTTCCTCCGAAAAGATAATATCCAAAGCAGCGAGTATTCTCATCCGTTTACGCAGGGCATCTGCATTCATCATCGTTATCTCGTTCCAATCCTGCATATGAATCCCTCCTGTTTGTATCTGTACACTATATCCGGATCAATTCATCCAGCGTGTTATTTCCCTGAATACTTGGTGTCATGACAATGGTGATCCGACTAGCTTCTCTGGAGACGATACACGCATAATTTCCCGGCTTTAACTGAAACAGAACCCCTTCACACGTCTCATCCGGCTCCAATTCACCGCCAGTGACATTATCCGCCGCTCCCAGATAGACGTGCCCAGACGGAACTTGCAGATGATACACCTTTTCCCGTTCCGCTCCGTGATCTGGATCTGAATCCTCCTCTACATCCTCCAGGCTCCATTCCACCTCATACACTCCATCCGCACCCAGATTCAGGAACAGACAATGACCTGCATTCACCTCAGCCAGCTCATCCACTGGAATGGACCACCAGTCCGAAGTATCCTCGGCACGATGTTTTAACGCTGCCAGATCATACAGGCACAATGTTGCCGTATCTGTAAGCATTTGAAATGTTCCTCTCATATTCACACGTCCCTTCTATCTGATCCAGGTCTGACCTCAGAAATATATTCCATCATTATATCAAGCCTGATACACGTGTAAAAGGAACCCATGGACCATCTCTGCTTTCGCAACTCTTCATTTCTCGCTCCAAATGGTCGATATAAGCATAACTGACTTTTTTTGAACCTGATGGAGGAAGCCAAGCCATGTCAATTAACAATAGAAAAGAACCCTTTCGCTACACATTGAAGGAACCGATTCACTTTGAGATCTATATTCTCAGCATCAACGGTGTTAACGCACCAGCCAAACCCATTCAGGCCGAACTCTGCGATATCAGTCGATCCGGCTGTCAGCTGTCATTTCCGCTATCCCTTCCTGTAGAGAATAACGATATTCGGATTGGAATGAATATGCTGCTCTTTGAAGACCCTCTATATATGGAAGGCACTCTCCGCTGGGGTCATGAAAAAAATACCTCATGGCACTATGGAGTTCAACTGGAAATGCAGGATGGAAACCAGGACCGCCTCTCCAGAGAGATGCGAATGCTTGCAGGCCAAGGCAAAATTATCGTGAAATAGCCATATAGCCTGATAACAAAAACAAAAAAACAGCCCAATCAAATTGGACTGTCGCAAGATGAAACTCTTTATGCCGCTTTACTAACTGTCGCTGGTTGTTCCATTTTGGACCAGTTCACGGTTTTTTCAAGAACGAGTGAGACCAATACCCCAATGACGAGACCATTGCTTATGATCGGAATAAGATACATGGGCAAGGTTTGAAATGCTTCAGCAGGAATATTCATTACAGCAACTCCCGTGAGGACCGGCAACGCTACACGATAGATCGTTTTAGAATTAAACGTTGTACCTTCAAGCGTTCTTAGTGCCGTGCCGAACATCTGAAGATAAGCCACAAACAGAACAGCACTGCCAACGCTTGGTGGTATTTGTGCAAAAAATGCTGTCACAGAAGGTGTAAGACCCATCATACATAACAACCCCGCTCCAATAATAAAGGCAGCACGACGCAGAATGCGAGTACTCTCCAGGAACCCGATCGATGATGCAAATAAACCAAAGGGCAGCACACCTACACAGGCTGACAACATCGTGAACAGACCCGTTAGCGCATAGGAATGCCTATACTGACGGCTTGTTGTTTCTGTCCGGTATAGTTTCTCAACTGTACTTAATGTGGTGATCGAATTCGTCATATTCACCAGCCCTACGAAAAATGCAGTAATGACAATACCGGGTTCCCATCTGGGTGCTCCCCACGGAAACAGTTCGAGACCAGCCGGGGCCTGATTAGGCTGTCCTCCATGTTGTCCAGGAAACAATAGACTATAAGCGATCCAGCCTGCCACAATCCCAATCAGGATCGCGTAGTTCCCCAGTTTTCCCCTACCCTTTAATTGAATCCATGCCACCAAAAATGCAATGACAACGGACAATGCGGCAACAGGCAGATCGAAGCGACCAAACTCCGTATATCCTATCATACCTTTGAAAAAATTCATGGTTAATTGAATCGTCATTAGAAACAACATGGCACTCTTCACCATAGGTGTGAACAGCTTTTGCAGCACTTGCGCTGCTCCCAGCCAACCCAGAATCACCATCGTTAGTCCCGCTAACAGAAAACCTGCAGCCAGTCCACCGCCAATACGCTCCAGACTCATACCGGCCGATGAAGCAGATACCGTCAAACTTAGCGTCAATCCCCACCATAATCCTGACGGACCATCCATAATCGCATATCGATGACCGAATACAGCTTGAAGAATGCACACTGCTCCGGTAAGGGTAAATGCGTGCTGCATGGAGGCAGCGATCGCATCCGGGGACAGATGAAAATTATGTCCAATGGATAGCGGCACAACAACAGTATTGGTAAACAGGAAGAAAAACCACTGTATACCTGCCAAAATCAGTGAAGATACGTCCTTCATATTCTTTTGTAAAAAATGCTCTTGATGTCTGTTCATTCGTTCGGAATATCCTTTCACTGTTCTGTATCATAAATGTATAAGTCTCTTCAGACTTGGGTTAATAGTCGTTCCATCTCGGCATACCGATGCCGACTCGCATGTGCAAGCGGTGTAATCCCGTCCCGATCCGCAATCTTTGGATCTGCACCATATTGCAAAAGCAAGGCAACAATCTGCTGGTGACGCGGCCCACCATCTCCCAAAATGACCGCTTCCAGCAAGGCTGTCCACCCCAGGTTGTTGATATGATTCACATCCACATCACTGCGTGTCAGCAGAAGCTCCACAATGTCCACATGGCCCCGATCCGCTGCTGGGATAAGGGCTGTGCCACCAAAACGATTCGTTAACCTCGTATCTGCACCTGCTTCAACGGCCAGTTCGACCATGTCATACATACCCTCAGCACTCGCGTATAACAGCAGGTTGTCCAATCGTGCATCCCGAAGATTAATGTCGGCTCCGGCGTCCACTAGCATCCTTGCCGTGTCTATCTTGTTACCGTGCACCGCTGCCATCAGAGGTGTTCGCCCCAATGCATCCCGTTCATTCAACCGGCTGCCCTGTTGTGTGATAAATCGAATGACCTCATCAGTATGGCCCGCTAGAGCAGCATCATGTATTGTTCTAACCACGTTGTTTCATCCTCCAATTCAAGGTCTTTCTCGTGCAGCAATTTTTATATGAAAACCAAGTCCCGTTAGTCAGGTATGCAAATCTAATGTATAGTAACATAAGATCGTAGTATATTAAAAATACATGTTTTGTTGGCTTTCCATACGAATTACATATACATCGCAGGCGAAGGAGAACAACCACTTGGATATCAAACAATGTCGCTATTTCATTGCCATTGCTGAGGAGAAACAGATTACAGCAGCAGCCCGGAGACTTCACATGGCTCAGCCGCCCTTAAGCCAGCAGCTTAAGTTAATGGAAGAAGAGCTTGGTGTGATTCTATTTGAACGCAAAGGGCGCATGATGGAGCTAACGCAGGCGGGTCGCAGCTTCTATGATTATGCGGTCACCTTGACCAAATATATGGAGGAAGCTCTAATGGAGATGCAAAGTTTCCGTCACGGCATACGGGGCAAACTCTCCATTGGCATTAATACCATATCTGATCGTCTGATCCCCCAAGCACTTCAGCAGTTCCGCACTACACATCCACAGGTTACTTATAAAATTCAGCAAAATGAGTCCGCACAATTATGCCGCCTTCTGGATGATGGCAAAGTCGAACTTGCTTGTGTACGCATGCCTGTCCAGACCGAACGTTATGAGGTGCTGCACCTGCCACAGGAGCCCCTCTTCTATATTTCTTCAACACCGCTGGATAGCCCAACGGAGATGACCCCTGGAGCGGAGATGCGGACCTATTTCAAGCAGCTTACAGGTATCCCTCTACTGCTTCCAAGTACAGAAGGACTTGGTATGTTCGAGTTGATTCTGGACAAGTTCCGGGAGCATCAGGTTACCCCCTCCATCATGGGTGAGTGCTCAGACATTAATATGTTGCTGGAGCTGGTCCGACTCGGCTTCGCCAGTTCTATCGTGCCTCACACGGTACTACAGCTATATCACGAGCACCCATTTCACGTATATCGCATTCAGGATCAGCATTCCACGGTTGGTTCGGCACTGGTCTGGCTGCAGAACCGCTATCTGTCCAAGCCTGCACAACACTTTGTGCAATTGGTCCAGGGTATGCTTCCCGTGGTGTAAAAGGCTATAAGCAAAAAACAGCAGCTTTACCGGATTACATTCCGGTGAAGCTGCTGTTTCATCTTTATGGTTAAGCTTTAGCTGTGAACAACAAGTCTTTTTCTTTGATCGTCGTGCGACCAGCAGACTCAATGGACTCATACTGATGCATGTTTGTAATAATGACTGGTGTAATGGTTGTGTAACCGGCTTTTTCGATCTGTTCCCGGTCAAACTCCATCAGTACATCACCTACAGATACCTTTGCACCTGCTTGAACTTTAGGAGAGAAGAACTGACCTTTCAACTTCACGGTATCAATCCCGATATGAATCAACATTTCTGCGCCTGTATCACTTACCAGACCAATGGCATGTCCACTCTTCGATAACGAGAACACGGTTCCGTTGATCGGAGATACGACGCGACCTTCAGAGGGTTGAATCGCGAATCCTTTACCCATAATCTCTTCAGAGAATGCAGGGTCCGGCACTTCGCTCAGCGGTTTAACTTCACCTGTGATCGGGCTAAATACTTGCTCATCTTGTGCTTTTGCTTCTTCAGTTACAGCAGCAGAAGTTGTTGCTGGTGTTGCTGGCTCAGCTGCTGGTGCAGCTACTGGCTCTGATGCATTTTCTTCTTGGAAGCCCAAGATATACGTAATGATTGCTGCTGCTACGATGGCAATCAAACCACCAACCAGAGCATAAATCAATGTGCTAATTGCTGGACTGACAAATGCGGCAATACTCGGCAGACCCGCAAGTCCTGTAATAACATACGATTTAACATTGAAGATCCCCATAAATGCACCTGCGATAGCTCCACCGATAAGCGCTGCAATAAACGGTTTTTTGAACTTCATGTTGATACCATACATCGCTGGTTCCGTAATCCCCATAATAGCCGTAAGACCTGTGGAATAGGCAAGGGATTTGGTTTTGCTATTTCTCGATCTGAGACCTACACCAAATGCTGCACCACCTTGTGCCAAGTTAGCTGCAAACATCAGTGGAATAATAAAGTCGTAACCCAGTGTTGTCATTGAACCTACAACGATTGGCAGCAACGCATAGTGCATACCTGTAATGATCAGCAGTGACATCGTACCACCAATCAGAATACTTGCGAAGATGGACATATTGTCGAACAACCATGAAATACCACCAGACAAACCATTACCAAGAACCGTACCCAGTGGTCCAACAGTCATCAACGTCAGTGGAACCATAATTAACAGGGTAACTGTTGGAACAATGAGTAACTTAAGTGAAGCATGTACAACACGATCAACGGCTTTTTCTACATATGAAGCAATCCAAACTGCTAGAACAATTGGAATAACTGTAGAAGAATACGTTGCCGCTATGACTGTAATCCCCATAAAGGATGAGTTGTGACCATCGGCCAGCAATGCTGTAATGGTCGGGTGCATAATACCCGCAGCAAGCGCCGCAGCAATATACATATTACTACCCAGCTTACGTGCAGCACTAATCGCCAGAATGATTGGCAGGAAGTAGAATGCACCGTCACCGATTGCAGACAAAATGATGTAGGTCGAACTGGTATCGGACAACCATCCAACTGCGACAAGGATGGCCACGATCCCTTTGATCATACCTGCACCCGTAATCGCAGGCAGAATTGGTGTAAACATACCTGAGATGAAGTCGAACAGCACACTTATTGGATTTCTCTTTTTCTTTTCTCCAGTTGAAGCACCGGATGAGGCATTATCTGCGGTTGGTGATTTGGACATGTTGCCAACGAGTGCGTTATACACGATAGGCACATCGTTACCAATGATAACCTGGAACTGTCCACCGTTTTCCATCACGCCCATAACGCCTGGTGTATTTTTCAGCGTCGCTTTGTCCGCTTTTTGGTTGTCATTCAGGTTAAATCTGAGTCTTGTCATACAGTGAGTGACTTGATCGATATTCTCTTCGCCACCAACAAGCTTCAAAATATCCTTGGACAATTGTTGTTTATCCATTGTGTTTTGCTCCTTTTATGTGTAATGAAGGTTAAAAAAAAACCTAAACACTGAATAATGACAAAGCAGAAAAGCTTATCATTATTCAACGTTTAGGTTTTGCCTTTTTAGCAGTAACAATCCCAACTTTATTCAATTGTTTGTTCATTTCTGACAACTCGTTCAATATGAATGGTCAGATACAGTATTTCTTCCTTGGACAACACCCGATTATAGATCTTACGCGTATAATCACTGATCCTTACTGCACATGCATGTGCTTCCGGATACTGCTTGCTCACCAAGTCATGAAGCGGATTATCTTCTTCTTTATCTTCAATCGCCGTTCCTTGCAACACACGTTGGGCAAAGAACTTCAGATGAGTTAAAAATCGATAATAACTCAATGAATCTTCATCAAGTTCAATCACAAAGCTACGTCTTACGATGTTAAGTATGTCCTTAACAATGTTTGTAATACTGATCGTTTCCCTCATCTCACCGTTCATCTGGGCATTAACCAGATGCATTGCAATGAATGCGCATTCGTCTTCGGGTAGCAGGACCCCTAATGTTTCCTCAATAATCTGTAGCGCCTTGAGTCCAATGGCATATTCCTTCCGGTACATGCGCTTGATCTCCCAGAACAATGCGTTACGGATCTGCAATCCTTGACGATGTCGATCAATGGCAAAATGAATATGATCCGTCAGTGAAATGTAGATGCTTTCATGCAGCTTCTCACCTAACACCGTCTCGGCATAACGGATAATCTCATCCGAGCACTCGACATATTCAACCGGGATATCAGACAGAAGCGTTTTAAGTTTCTGTGATACTTCCTTACTTTCAAGCGAGAATATTTTTTCGACGAGACTCTCGTCTATCAATTCACCAGTATGCTTTTTGAAGGCAATTCCACGTCCCATAACGACCAGTTCGTTTCCTCCCGGATCAATTACGGTAACTACGTTGTTGTTCAACACCTTCTCAATTTTCATTTCTTCACATCACCTTGCACCGTCAAAGTAGTAAAAGGCAAAACCAAAGCAGGTCACGAAATATGCCCCGCCTCTGGTTTTGCCTGATTGAACAGTAACAATCCAGTATTCATTAGCCTTAGGCCCATCTTACCATATAATTATCCATATGACAATGTTTTTGTGAAAGCGGTTAATGTGCGTTAATGTGACAGATGAAGGTGCTTGTAGAACTATGCTCTAAGAACTAGCATTTACGCGTTGTTGTTCTTAAGACTTGCGCCATTGGTACTAATAACTTCTTTGTACCAATGGAATGATTTTTTCTTGTAACGATCCAATGTTCCGGAACCGTCATTGTTGCGGTCTACATAGATGAAACCATAACGTTTCTTCATTTCTGCTGTTGAAGCACTTACCAGGTCAATACAGCCCCATGACGTATACCCCATCACTTCTACGCCATCCTCAAGAGCTTCGCCCACCTGTACCAGATGGTCATTCAAGTATTGAATACGGTAATCATCGTTCACCGTTTTATTGCCATTTTCGTCCGTGATCAGCTCATCTACTGCACCCAGACCATTTTCGACAATAAACAATGGTTTTTGATAACGGTCCCAGTATTTGTTCAAGGTTACGCGCAGTCCTTGCGGATCGATTTGCCAGCCCCACTCACTCGCTTGGAGATAAGGGTTTTGCACACCTGCGAACAGGTTTCCTTTGCCTTCGATACGTTTCTCAGGATCACCTGTCTCACAGATACTTACATAATAACTGAACGAGATAAAGTCTACGGTATGCTTCAGAATTTCGGCATCGCCATCTTCAAACTTGATATTGATATTATTTGCTTTGAAATAACGATTAATGTATTTCGGATAATAACCACGGGCATGGATATCAGCAAAGATATCATTGCGTTGTTCAGCATGCATGGCTGCAACCACATCATCCGGGTTAGGAGTCAGCGGATACGTAGGCATGCTCAATACCATACAGCCGATTTTGGCTTCAGGCATAATTTCATGACCCAGTTTCACTGCGAGCGCACTTGCTACCAATTCATGATGGATCGCTTGGTACAGATCCTGTTTGGACAGTTCTGCTTTTGGCGTATAGATCCCGCCGCTCATGAATGGCTCCTCCAGGATGGAGTTAATCTCATTGAATGTCAGCCAGTATTTAACTTTGCCTTTGAAACGGTTGAAAAGCACTGTTACATAACGCTCGTAGAACTCGATCATTTTACGGTTAACCCAGCCATCATACGTTTTGGACAGATGCAGCGGTGTCTCATAGTGAGAGATCGTTACGAGTGGTTCAATGCCATATTTGTGGCACTCATCGAACAGGTCATCGTAGAATTGCAGACCTTTCTCGTTTGGTTCCAATTCATCACCTTTAGGGAAGATACGGGACCAAGCGATGGATGTACGGAACACTTTGAAGCCCATTTCAGCAAACAGTTTAACATCCTCTTTGTAACGGTTGTAGAAATCGATACCGATCAGTTTCAGGTTATCTTCTGTAGGTGCTTCCGTTCTAGGCGTTGTAATCCCGTGTGGCATTACATCTTGAACAGACAGACCTTTGCCATCTGTATTATAAGCTCCTTCAAGTTGGTTGGCTGCTACAGCGCCGCCCCATAGGAAGTCTTTCGGAAATGGTGTAGTCATATCAATCATTCCTCTCTAATTAACGATATTTTCATTCTTTGTCTAAATGCACTACTCTATCCTTTGCCGACAGGAAAAAGCGGACAATCTCCAACTAAAAGGGCCATCAGGAAAATTAGATTCCTTCCATGCCAACTTTCGCGTTAGGTTTTGCCCGCTTTTTATGCGGTAACAATCCTGGGAACGAGAATTCTACAGTTGCTCACCATTGCTGGAGATTACGTTTTTGTACCAGTCGAATGAATCCTTTTTGGAACGTTTGAGAGTTCCGTTACCTTCGTCATCCAGATCCACGTAGATGAAACCATAACGTTTGGACATTTCGGAAGTGGACATGCTCACAAGGTCAATCGGGCCCCATGCTGTAAATCCAATCAGATCAACGCCGTCTTTGATGGCTTCTTTCATTTGTTCGATGTGTTTTTTCAGGTAATCCACTCGATAGGAGTCATGGATCGAACCGTCTTCTTCAACACGGTCATATGCGCCCAGACCATTTTCTACGATGAACAATGGTTTCTGATAACGATCCCAGAAGTTGTTCAGGGTTACGCGCAGACCGATCGGATCGATCTCCCAGCCCCAGTCTGATGCTTCCAGATAAGGGTTTTTCACGCCGCCAGTCAGGTTACCCGATGTTTCTTCCTTGTCTGCAGATGCAGATTTGGTTACGGACATGTAGTAGCTGAAGGAGATGAAATCAACGGTATTGTTCAGCAAGATCTCGTCATCGCCTGCTTCTTTTTGGATCACGATGTCGTTTTCTTCAAAATAACGAGCCATGTAGTTCGGGTACTTACCACGAGCATGCATGTCCGTGAAGAAGAGGTTGATCTGATTCTCGTGTTGAGCCAGACGAACATCTACCGGATTACATGTTGCTGCATAGGTTTCCATACGAGCAAGCATACAACCCACTTGGGAACCAGGGATAATTTCGTGTGCAAGCTTCGTTACCAATGCACTTGCTACAAATTGATGATGCAGCGCTTGATAAGTGGTTTGTAGCTTGTTATCCACTTTATCGATCAGAATGCCGCCGCCAGTGTATGGGCTGAACAGCATGACGTTAATTTCATTAAACGTCAGCCAGTATTTCACTTTATTTTTATAACGGTTAAACACCGTTTCTGCATATCGAACATAGTGCTGGATTACTTCACGTCCAGCCCAGCCATTATATTTTTGCGTCAAGCCAAGCGGTGTCTCATAGTGAGACAGTGTAACGAGCGGCTCGATGCCATATTTCAACAATTCGTCGAATACTTCATCATAGAATTTCAAACCAGCTTCATTTGGCTCTTGATCATAACCGTTCGGGAAAATACGTGCCCAGTGAATGGACAAACGGAATACTTTGAAGCCCATTTCGGCGAACAATGCAATATCTTCTCTAAAGTGATGATAAAAATCAATACCAAAACGTTTAGGGAAACGTTCTTCGATTTTGCCGGAGAGGATCTCTTCGATTCGGGAAGAGGAAATTTCCATGGCATGTCCGCCTGTACGCTTCTCCTTGGGAACATGAGCGATCATGTCCGCTGTGGAGAGGCCTTTGCCGTCCTTATCGAATGCACCCTCCAATTGATTGGCAGCTGTAGCGCCGCCCCATAGGAAGTTTTCGGGGAATCCTTTTTTTGCCGTGGTCATGAACAACAACCTCTTTTCGAAATTTATTTTGGTTTTTCCAGGTAAAACATTGTGTAATTTAGAGCAGAAAACAAGAAAAACCTAAACTCAAGGTAAAATAGCACCAAAAAAAGGAGCCTTCATTTCACCATCAGTTTAGGTTTTGCCTGTCTTCACAGTTACAATCCATCAAAAGATGTTATTGCATATTCTGTTGTGTTTGCTCTTGTAATGTAAGCGTAACATATCTATTTTGCAAAATCAACTTCACTGGATCATATAATCGTTTGCACACTCTCAACATCGAAAAAATCAACGCGGCATACGCATAATCGCTGCCCTTAATGCCTGCGCTCCTTCCTCCGTTTCCAGGTAAACAGCGGGACTTTGGTCCCCTAAAGCCGGGATATCTTTCGCCATCCATTCAAAAGCGTACTCCCCCATTTCACACAAAAGCACCCGACTTATATCCGCCGGAATTCCTTGTAATCGCGCACGTTCTACC
Organism: Paenibacillus sp. FSL k6-2145; assembly: GCF_037976585.1. Classification (NCBI taxonomy): domain Bacteria; kingdom Bacillati; phylum Bacillota; class Bacilli; order Caryophanales; family Paenibacillaceae; genus Paenibacillus; species Paenibacillus sp. FSL k6-2145. Next base: position 282,547 of record NZ_CP150267.1, read on the forward strand.
CACGCGGGGTCCAACTTTTGTCCAAGTTCTTCAAACAGTTCGGAAAATGAGTCCCAGCTTGTCTGATCAAACTCGCTTGAATAAATACCTTTCATACTCATGTAATTTCACTCCCCATATCGCCATTTGTAACCCTGTGGTCCTATTTAACACAATTCATCCTTAAGCCGCTTGAAACCACTTCAGTAACAGGTAGACTTAATTTTAAATGTTTTTCGGGGGAAAGAACAGTCTAGGAGGATTCAATAATGACTCATGAAGATAACACAGCTGGTTGGGATGCGATTGATCAATCCATGCGTGAATTGTATGGGGAACAAGAGCCAAAACACTACGGCACTGCCCTTCCGTATATGCTCGGTGGTCCTGATCCACTCGATGGCATTAGCGTTTATGAAGTGAACACACCTATGCCTCACTGGCATTTTGTCACCTATGGTTTCTCTGAATTATATGAAAAAGAGATGCAGGATGCATCCAAAAGCGGGTATGGATTCGAACTCACATTTCGTCTTACACGCACTGAAGAAGAAACTGAACCGCCAGCCTGGGCGCTGAATCTGTTACAGAATGTAGGACGATACGTCTTCAACAGTGGAAATATCTTTCAGCCAGGAGATTACATGGACGCTAATGGCCCCATCTGCCTGGAGTCCGATACTTTGCTGACTGCGCTCTCCTTTATAGAAGACCCGGATCTACCCGCAATCTCTACGCCTAATGGTTCAGTGCAATTTATTCAGATGGTAGGCATTACAAGTCGGGAACTGGAAATGATTCAAAGCTGGAATGCTCGTGGATTCCTGTCTGCCTCCTTCATGTTCATGCCCAAATATGTGACTGATCTGATGAGAAATTCGTACGCAGATATTCCTTCGGTTATACAAGCGGTTGAGGATGGAATTGAACAGGACGGGTCCAGCACAGCGTTTTTATTCATACAACAACTGGGCTGGGAGTCTCCTCGCAAAAAATTGCTGCAAAAAGCGATTCCGGCCAAACTCCAGCTCGGAGCCAAACAAGCTGTATTAGTTGGCACCATCCTTCGTAGCCGAATTTCAAAAGGTGCCTCTCTATCCTTGATCGGACCTGATACTAATATTCTGTTTGAAGCAGGAGAACAACCAGCCGTATTGGAATCGGACAGACAAGTTACCCTGACGGTGAACAAACAAATTGTTGAGGAGCTGGCAAAGAACCTTCGCCCGGTTGAAGGAACATTCGAGATAACTTCATTGGATCATATTATCATTCAGATTGTTAGAACAGAAATCAAGGACCAGGAAGGACACGTCATTCAAACGATTGGATGAGAACATTCTCAAGTTCGATATAAGAACTACCTTTCTATCTAACGACTGTGCAGCAAGGAGGAACAACATGCCTGCCATTAGATTTTCTACAAGACACGAAGAGTCCCCGACTTGTTCGCATGCAGCAGGAACGGCTCCGTTCGACTATTTACCAAAATCCAGTCTGGACAGGCTTCGTAAAAACAATCATTTCCTGATTCATGCATTCCAGAACAGTATCTCGGTTATCCAAGAGAATTTAACGGGCACTTATCTTTTTCTACTCACAGATACGGACGGTGTGTTACTCACCATGGATTACAGTTCAGATCTTGAAGCTGTAGTAGAACATTCCCCCATTCGTCCGGGCATGTTCTTCACTGCAAAGAGCTGTGGAGTTAACGCCATATCAGAAACGATGGATAACAATAAACCTGTACTGCTGCTGCCCGAGCAGCATGAAAGTCCTTATTTTCAAAGCTGGCATTGTTACGCCGCACCTCTGTCCATGGGATCACAACATTTTGGTTATCTGGATGTGTCCACCATTAACGCGGATATGCAGGGTGAACTGATTGCTATTGCCAAGTTGATTCCTGCATATATGCAGAACTGTTATCAGAGTCAACAGACTGCTGAACTGTGCGACAAACCGGCAGTGGAGTTCACCGAGCGTCAGTTAACCATCCTGGAGATGATAGCCGGAGGCCTCACGGTAAAAGCCATTGCTTTGAAATTAAAGATCAAGGAATGCACCGTGAATCATCACAAAAAAGTGATTTTTAACAAATTAGGTGTGCAATCCAGCACAGAAGCTGTTTCAATTGCCAGCCGAATGTCTTATGTATAGAAGACCCCTATAGATTCCTATAGGTAGTATATGAGAACGTTTGTGCTACAATTTAGGAAACAGGTAACATGTAGAGAGAGAAAAACAAACACACACACATTTCAGGAGGGTAATATGACAATTCCAAAAAAAGTTTCTTTATTCGCCATGCTCATTATGATTATGCTGGTTGCCGCCGCTTGCGGTGACAAAGCAGATAACACAGCCGCAACAGAAGAGCCTACCCCGACAGAAACAACGACGGGTACTGATTCTGAACCAGCGAATACAGAAGAAACAGAGAACACAGAACCAGCAAGCGAAGAGTCCAAGGAAACTGATAATTCCCAAGACGTTGAGCTGGGGACTACGGAAAAAGGTTCTTACACCAATGACTATTTCGGCGTATCTCTGAAATTCCCGGAAGCATGGGAGTTTCAGGATGCTGCAGGCATGAATGAGCTGACAAGTGCTTCATCCGAAGCGATTGCTGGTGATGATGAAACGAAGAAAAAACAAATTGAGCTGTCCCAGACCAAAACATTGAATCTGCTTATGGCTTCAAAGTACCCATTGGACGGAGGTCAAGTTGGCCCATCCGCTATGGCCATTGCTGAGAAAGTAAGCTTGTTGCAAGGCATTCGTACAGGTAAAGACTACCTGGAAGCAACCAAAAAATTCATGGTGGATAGCCAGTTCCCTTACGATTATAAAGAAATGACAACGGAAACCATCGGTGGTAAAGAGATGGATCTGATGCAAATCACGATGGATCCAGGTGACGGTTCAACCGTTACTCAAGATTACTATAGTACAATTATTGAAGGATATGCTTTCAACTTCATCTTCACTTACATGGATGATAAGACCAAAGCCGAGATTGATACCATCAAAAAATCGGTTCAATTCAAATAATCGCTTTTGATTACTGCCATTATACGAAGATATAACTCAACCCCGATAACGATCTGTGGAGATCATCGTCGGGGTTCTTTTGTATTTGAAAAAGACTATATCTTGCACTAACTAACTAGATATTGCGACCCAATGTCCATCCGTGACTTCTACCCACTTGGAATGTTCGAGATTATAACGGTCCTCTACTTCAACATTTTCTCTTGTTGTTTCTTTGACAACATGTCTCTTTTTCTTCGCTTCTACCGCCGGGTCAGGCACAGGAATAGCAGACAGCAATGCCTTGGTGTAGGCATGTTGCGGGTTGGAATAGAGTTCTTCACTCTCGGCCAGCTCTACAATTTTCCCATTATACATGACAGCCACTCGATCACTGATATGTTTGACCATAGACAAGTCATGCGCGATGAAGAGATACGTCAATCCGAGTCGCTGCTGTAACTCTTCAAGCAATTGTACGATCTGAGCCTGTATCGATACATCCAGTGCAGACAATGGTTCGTCACATACGATGAATTCCGGCTCCACAGCCAGAGCCCGCGCTATACCGATCCGCTGTCTCTGTCCACCCGAGAATTCATGTGGATAACGCTGCGCATGGGTAGGATCAAGACCCACCATCTCCAGTAGTTCCTCCACCCGCTTCTCCCGCTGAGATGCTGTACCTGCAAGTTGATGAATATCAAGCGCTTCTCCAATGATATCCATAATCCTCATTTTGGGATTCAAAGATGCATAGGGGTCTTGGAAAATAATCTGCATATGTCTGCGCATCGTTTTCATCTCTGAAGCTGACAGACGATTGAGCGGGACTCCTTTAAACAGTACATCTCCACCTGTTGGCTCATGCAACCGCAGAATCGCACGCCCCGTGGTTGATTTTCCGCTGCCGGATTCCCCTACAACGCCGAGTGTCTCTCCTTGACGAATATGGAAACTGATATCATTCACAGCCTTTAAGGTGTTGCCTTTCCCCAGATTAAAATGTTGTCTGAGCGATTTCACCTCAAGCAACGGCTGATCATCCTCCAGATCTCTCGGGACCAATGATACCGGTTTCGGCTTTTTCTTCTGATCCAGACGTGGTAATGCATTCAGAAGTCTAATCGTATACGGATGTTTGGGATTAGCAAAAATCTCTGTCGTAGTCCCGGTTTCCACAATCTGTCCTTCTTTCATAACAACAACCCGATCACACATGCCTGCCACTACGCCCAGATCATGCGTGATCAGAATAATCGATGTACCCAGTTGGTCCTGCATATCTTTCATCAAATTCAGAATCTGAGCTTGAATTGTAACATCCAGTGCGGTTGTCGGCTCATCGGCAATGAGCAATTCAGGACGACAAGCAAGTGCAATACCAATCATGACCCGCTGGCGCATGCCTCCGGAGAATTCGTGCGGATACTGGTTGTAGCGTATTTCGCTGCGAGTTATCCCCACCCGCTCCATCATGGCAATCGCCTGTTTCTTGGCTTCCTTTTTGGACACCTTCTGGTGTTTGATGAGACTCTCGGAGATCTGTTTCCCCACTTTAATGGTCGGATTAAGAGAACTCATCGGGTCTTGAAAGATCATGCCAATATCACGCCCACGGATGCTTTCCATCTCTTTCTGCGTTTTATTGGCCAAGTCGACCCCTTTAAAAAGAATCTCTCCATTTTTCATCTGCGAAGGCGGCGATGCAAGCAGCCTCATAATGGAACGTGCGGTTACACTTTTTCCGCTGCCCGATTCTCCTACAATGCCCAATGTCTCGCCTTTTCGTACTTCAAAACTCACTTCTCGCACTGCCTGAAACTCACTCTCTCCAGAGTGAAACGAGACAGATAGATCATTAACTTTCAGTAAAGGTTCCATGCCATCACCAGCTCTCATCCATTTTTCACATTCACTCATCTCATATGTATACCATTTAATTCCTTGACAATTGTTTAGACCATAAATAATATATACTATATCAATCGGAATAATGCAATTTAAACCTGAATGAAAGGAGGCACGCTTGGTTTGAATCTTGCAGAAGGCAGCAGACTCTCGCGGTTGGTGCACAATTTAAGTTTTATTTATGGCAAAATGCTGCTTCATCCTTCCTACCGATATGTTCTGTTCATTCTTGGATTACCGATCAATCTGGTCGTGTTTCTAATATGGCGTTCGAATCGAAAAAATGACGGCTGGGTAGCTGCCAGGCAGGCAGCTGAGCAAGAACTGCTCGCTTCTTCCTACCGGAACAAGCTGAAGTTGGAAGTGGAAGAACAACTGCGTCGCAAACATCGTTTTTTCCAGCAGCAGGTCAGTGAGGGAGAATTCAAGCGTCAGACCGAGGAATGGTTGGAAGAAAGTGTTCAGGCAGAGTTGAAGGAGCGGACATCCCGCATACTTCAGGAACAAGGAAATCAACGTCTTACAATGGCTGATACGTTCCACTCACTGATTAACAAACCATGGTTTTTCGCGATATCGATTATTCCCGGCTGTCTGATGTATGGCATCCTGTTTTTGTATGGAAATCCTTATCTAAAGTACATATTTGAAAGAATACTGATGACGGTATTTGTCATTCTGGGCGTAGCAACACTCGTATTTACGATTTTGTATCTGTCTCCGTTCAACCCGGCAGCCAACATTCTCGGAGAGACAGCAACGCAGGAACAGATTGCAGCATTCAATCAGGTGTATGGCTTGGATCAGCCTTATCTTACACAGCTCTGGAACAATATTAAGGGAGTTGCTCTCTTCGACCTTGGCAAGTCTTTTGCAGGAAATGAAGACGTAACAGCAACGATTGCAAGGAAGTTTCCGATTACATTGACCCTCGCGGTCATCTCCCTGCTGTTAGCACTTGTCATTGCATTACCCATCGGTATTATCTCAGCGATTAAGCCTAATTCATGGTTCGATTATACATTTATGTTTATCGCTCTGATTGGATTATCGATCCCGAATTTCTGGCAAGGACTTATTTTCATTCTGAACTTTTCGATCAAACTGCAGTGGCTTCCCGCCACCTTCAACCCGCAGAACTGGCTGTCGATCATTATGCCAACCATTGTGCTGGGCACGGGACTTACGGCTGCGGTGGCACGGATGACCCGGTCTTCTACACTGGAAGTCATTCATGAGGATTATGTCATGACTGCCCGCGCCAAGGGGTTAAGCGAACGTCAGGTCATGCTGAAACACGCTGTACGTAATGCATTGATTCCAATTGTAACGGTGGTTGGACTTCAATTCGGAGCCATGCTGGGCGGGGCAGCAGTGACGGAGAAAGTGTTTAATATCAGCGGTCTCGGCAGCTACATTGTGGATAAACAATTTATCCCCGATATTCCGAGTATCATGGGCGGAGTAATCTACACAGCCATTACAATCTCCATTATCAATGTAGCGGTTGATCTGCTGTACGCTTTTATTGATCCAAGAGTGCGCTCCAAGATGAAACAATATTAAAGTGTGTGTTGAACTACCTCTTAAAGCAGGTGTATTATGACAAACTCTTCCTTAACACAAGAAATGCGTTTCCGACTTAAGTCTTCTCGAGAATACAGTCAGGCAAGCTTCGCCTGGATCACGTCCCTTCTCTTGACTGCCTTGTTGCTGTTCAACAGTTATGACTGGAGCGGACAGACGTTCAAACCATTTCTGCTAACGATACTTGGGATCTATGTATTCTTCACACTGGTCCAAAGTGTCATCACCCTTCGGATTCGAAAAGACTTGATCCGTACCGGTACGGTCTCTGTTCTAACTCGCAGGTTAGCTTGGGTTCAGCTACTTGCCATCATTTCAGGCAATATATTTATCGTAACGGCAGCCTTTCACCTGATTCGAAAAGCGAGGAATGTGGAGTATACCTTTGCGGTGTATATGCTGTTAACTCAGCTGTTCGTCATCGGTGTATCTGCGTTAAATGTTTTCAAACCCTATGTGGCTGATAACTTTCTGCCAGCCATGGCGGTGCTCATATTTATTCTGATCATCGACCTGGTCGTACTGATTATCGTATCCCGATATAACGCGACCTCTATCCTCCCTCGCTGGATGATCGGTGTCAGTGTAATACTGATTCTGACCTCGATCACTGGTAATGTATTTGCACTATTGCTCGGCATTTCCATCATTGGACGCATTCGCAGACAGGGGAAACAAAAATCAAACTTCTGGAACGATCTGTGGGAGCGCCTTGCTCCGAATATGACTGCCATGTCCGGTTTGTTTTTTATCATTTTTCTGTTCTCGATATCGATCTGCAGCTTTTTTACCTTTGACTACAGCATGGCTGTGGAAAATAACTACTCGGCTCTGCTTCAACCGCCTTCCCTTGCGTATCCCTTGGGAACGGACGACTTCGGACGATGTTTATTTTCCCGGATTGTATTTGGTGCCCGGATCTCCTTAATCGTAGGTTGCATGTCGACCATCATTCCTGTATTGATCGGCGGAGTCCTCGGAGCATTCTCCGGCTTCTACGGAAGGCATACGGATAACATCATCATGCGGCTGCTGGATATTCTCTATGCCATTCCGGGAATTCTGCTCGCCATTGCCATTATTGCGGCGTTTGGAGCCAATACGGTCAATCTCATTCTGGCGCTGAGTCTGGGTTCAATTCCAACTTACGCCCGTACGATGAGAGCCAGTGTGCTCTATGTATCCACTTTTGAATTTGTGGAAGCTGCACGTGCACTGGGGTACAACAATCGTACGATTATTTTCAAACACATTATTCCCAACTCCCTTGCGCCCATGATTATCAAGTCCACACTCACGATTGGTGGAGCTGTTATCGCTACCAGCAGCTTGAGTTATCTGGGACTCGGCGTGGAGCCGCATATTCCGGAATGGGGTAACATTCTGAAGCTCGGCAGTACATACCTGGAGACCCACTCTTATCTGGCGATTTATCCAGGCTTGGCTATTATTCTGCTGGTCCTTTCGTTTAACTTCCTCGGTGATGGTCTGCGTGATGCGCTTGATCCCAAGCTGGAAAAGGCCTAAATGATTTGTTGAAATGAATGATATAGAAAAAAAAGAATTCACACATCACACATTCAAGATATGGAGGGTAATCCCATGAAAAAACGTACACTGATCTCATTGCTATTAATTCTCGTCATTGTGATTTCCGGCTGCAGTGTAAAAACAAAAACCGAATCCCAGGCGGAGACCGTACCAGCGGATACAACAGAAACTGCACAAAAACCGGCTGACATTGAACTGCTCGCCATGAGTTCTTCTGAAAATGATGTAAACATTGTCCGCGACCAACTGACCAAAAACGGCTTCAATGTGAAGCTGAACCTGCAGCCGGATTACGGCAGCTTCAAATCCCAGCAAGATGCAGGGAATTATGACATTGCCTTGTCCAGCTGGACAACGGTAACGGGAAATCCCGATTATGCGGTACGTTCCCTTTTCAAAACAGGTGGAGATTACAGTATCCTTGCAGATGCGGAACTTGATAAACTCATCGATCAGGCAGCTACTCAAACTCCAGATGAATACAAAGACACGTACAAACAATTGGAAGATCGCTTGGTAACGGATCAGGCGTATATCGCACCTTTGTACATTTCCCTGAAAAGTCAGGCTGTGAACAAAGACATTCTGAATGTCGACACTGTTCGTCTCTCCAAATCCCGCGCCATGGCTTGGGAACCGATTGAGTTCAAGGACAGCTCCAAAAATGCCACAGACCCGTTGATTCTGACGCAAAGTGCATCCGTACTGACTTCCCTTGATCCAATCAAAGGAAACGACGGTTCCATCAACCAGTTGAACACCAATATGTATGTACGTCTCGTTAACCTGACAGATGACGATCAGCTGACAGCAGAAGGATCACTGTCCCATAATTTCAGTATTGCTGAAGGTAATTCGGACTACTACTTCATTCTCAGAGACGATATCAACTTTGCGAAGATTGATAACAAAAAAGCTGTAGATACAGGAGAACGTGTCGGTGCAGATGATGTGATCTTCTCCCTGGATCGTGCTAAAAATAAAGATTCCGTTCCGGATCACCGGACGTACAGTCTGCATGAACACATCAAAGAAGCTGAGGTTGTAACGGATCTGAGTGCATTACAATCCATTAAACAATCCAGCGGTAACGGCACAATCCTCGAAGCATTGGAACAAGGATTGGGCAGTAAAATTACAGAACTCGTGACTGACAAAACCAAAGCAGATAATAGCGCAGGTAAATATCAGGTCGTTAAACTGACAACAACTGAACCTTTCCCGCAAGTACTGAACTACCTGGCTCACCAATCTGCGGGTATCGTGTCCAAAAAACAGGTGGAGAGCATCAACACATATGATGTAGCTTCCTTTGACGTCAACAAAGATATTCCTTACGGTGATCAGAACACGGTGACTGAAGGCGCAGCATACAATAACACCCTTTATACTAGCGGACCTTATATTTTGTCTTATAAAAATGACTATGAAGGTGTATTCTTAAAAAATCCGGCTTACCGGAAAGGCACGGAAGATGAGCCAAAAATTGCTCAGGTTAACGTCCGATTCATCGCGGATGCAGACAGCGCCCTCTCTGCTCTTCGCAGCAGTGAAATTCACTTATACTACGGTGTACCTGAAACCAAGTATGACATCATCGAAAATGACAGCAAACTGAAACTGCAAAGTCTGCCAAGTAACGCTGTCTCCTATCTGTTGTTCAACACGGCCAATCGTGAAGTTGCCAAGAGCAGCGACTTGAGAAAAGCCGTGCTGTACTCCATTAATCAGGATGAGATTTTGAGTTTCTACAAGAACAACAAACTTAAAGCATACTCTACAGTAAGCCCGCTCGTTCAGACCGGGAATGAATTGAAAGCTGATCCTGCAAAAGTAAAAGAATTCTTGAGCAACTATAACGCTTCAAAGTAAACGTATTACAACAAAAGGCTGCCATCAGGATCATGTATTTGATCCTGATGGCAGCCTTTTTTATTCTTCCAGCACACGGCAATCTGCCAGAACATCGGGGTAATTCCGCATGCTGTCCGCTTCCGTAATTTTGCGAATAACGCTGCATGGTACGCCTGCCGCAAAAGAATGCGGTGGAATATCACGCGTCACCACACTACCCGCTCCGATGACACATCCGTCTCCAATCGTTACGCCTCCGCACACTGTGACGTTTGCCGAGATCCATACATCGTTTCCAATCGTGACCGGTTTGGCATAACATAGCGACTTCACATCACCGTTCTGGTCCAACATCTGTCGCCGCTCACGGGCAATCATGGGGTGAACGGGGGTAACAATCGTAACGTTGGGTCCAAAACTGGTATAGTCCCCAATCGTCACTTGCGCGTCGTCTTGTATCGTCAGATTGTAATTACCGAAGAAGTGGTCGCCTATCCGGGTATGCACACCATAATGAAAGAAGATGGGGCCTTGCATGAATCCACCTTCACCGATCTGCCCCAGTAGCTGTTGCAATATCTGATTCCTTTCCTCAGTCTGTTCTTCAAAGGTCTGACTGTAACGCTGACTGAGATTATGGGCCCGCCTTTTGATGGTCTTTAATTCCGGATCACTTGGACTAAACAACATGCCCTGCATGATTCTCTCTTCTTCACGCATCATGAATCCTCCTCTACAAGAGTTAGCTTATAAAATAAAAGCCACAGACATGGCCTGTGGGGTTATAACGCTTCTGATAGAATGCCTGACTTCAACGCCTGAAGCACCATTCCTCGTAACCCAGCATCAAAATCATGTTGGAACGAGTCCTGATGTACAATCTCCGGCAACGACGGCATGGGATGATCCTCCCCGTACTTTTGCCACGCCAAATCCAGCTCTTCTCTCTCCACACGTTCCTGATAAATGACAATCTGGTGCGGGGCAACGACGGCATTAATCGTTTGCAGAATATGACATACCTGCACTACAAAATCATCTTTGCTCATGTCGCGTTTCCAATCAGGTGAATATGGAAGATACTTGATCTCACCAAACATCCCGTTTTTCCCGCGGATCATCTGTCCATTCAACATCATGCCCATACCCGGTGGGTATCGGTTCGGAAAATAAATTCCTGCTACACTCTGTTCCTTCATATCCGCATGCAATGTACAGTATCCGCTAATCGCTGCATTAACATCATTCTCCACGAGAACGTTCAGTTGGAACTCGCTCTCGATCTCCCGTATCAGATGTGAATGGATAAGCTCTTCATGACTGCTCACCGTGATATCCCCATCCACGGCTTGCCCCGGAATACCGATGCCGATCATATCAATGGAAGGGTACTCCGCAACGAAACGCGCGATAAGTTGCAGCACATGTTGTTTATCAAAAGCAGGCAAGATGCTCTCTTCCTTCAGCACAACCTTATTCTCCAGATTCATGACCGTTGCCGAAATCAACTCCTGGCCTTTCATCTCTTTGATGTAAAGAACCAAAGCAAGCTTGAAGTTATAATTATATCGATAAGCCTGAGCAGGACGACCACCGTTAGAGGGAACCACTTTATCCTGGAACAACTCTCCGCCATCACATAATTCCTGAATCAGCGCATTAATGGTAACAACACTAAGATTGGTTAGTGAAGCTAATTGCGGTTTGGTCGCCGTCTCAATCTGCTGCATGACTTCACGCACATTATTCATATTGATGTATTTCATCATTGTAGCGTTGGCTTTTTTCATAACCCTCTCGTTTCTACTCTGGTTCAATTGAGCCAAAGCAATGGTATGGATGTCATTTCACCCCATATCATAACATAATGCCTTAATCGAACACATGAGTTCCATCGTGCTGGCACTGGATCGAAATCGGCAGAGCTACTTTGTTCACTCAAACAAATCATCCATTGACTTCACAGGCTTCACTTCAATCGGTTGTTTTGACAAGGCCATACTGGCATAGGTACCTGCCCATATTATAACTGCCATAATAACGTATACCATCCATACTTACCTCCCTGTTTCATGCGGATTTATGATTTTGCGATATTCTTCATATGTGCTTATTTCTCCTGTTAATAAATACACTTTATAAAGTATATTACGTAAGTATGCGAGGATAATAGTTCTTTGTCAATATGATTTAGATTTATCCGAGCCCTTTTCAGTCCAAGGAACATGTGGACAACATGACTACAACAACACGTATCATCTCGATGCCCATAAAAAATAGCTGCCAAAAGAATCATTTAACGAATCTTTCGGCAGCCGTTTGTTCAATATACAAGCAATTTATTTAGAATAGATTCGCTGTACAGCAGGCAATAAGGTCACAACTTGAATACTAACTCCCCATGCAAAATAGACCAAGTGAATAATAGAGACATCCTGAATCCAGTACACCTGCACCATAATCCAGATGATGAGAGCAAAACCCGTGTACAAGGAAAAAGTCCAGGCCCAGTAGCGGTCAGAATAGAGATTCAGTCTCTCACCCTGCCCACAATGAACGTAGCGGAAAAGCGAGATAGCAATCATTATAGGCATCACGCCAAGGACCAGCAATAGGATGATCCCTGGGAACAAAAAACTGGCAAATGGAGAATTCTTCAACAAAGATTCGGGCAAATTCACCATACTTCCGGATGGGTCCATGATTAAAATGACGCCTCCAACAATCGCCCCAAGCCCCAGAATTCCATGCATCAAAATGAGTAACCACGATCTGCCTTCACTCTGCTTCATCATGAATTGCTCCTTCCATCCTCTCGTTTCTCAACCTCATACAGTCATTCATAGGCGGATTATTATCAAACCCTCTAGTACCATTCTCACACATGCCGTGCATTGTTCCTGTGCTTCTTTTCACTATATTGGTCTCGAAAATCATTCGTAATGGAAAAACTTGATAAAAGAACGTACGTTCGGTATAATGGAATTATCCTGAATAAGCGAGAGGCAGATATGGACGACAAATTTATTAAGGAATTACGCGAGATTAGTCGGGATGACAGACGAAGATCGGAATTTATGATTCAAGGTTTGAAGGAAACACTGCAAGAACGCAAAGAAGAAGGTTTACTCAAGCGCTGGATACGGCGTAAGAAAACAGAGAAAAAAATCTCTCAAAGATTTAATCAAGATCCTCACTCGGATCAAAAGTAACAACATAAAAAGGAGGCGGAATACGCCTCCCTTGCTATTTACAAAAGTGAATTATTTAGATTAGTTAGTTGTGAGTTAATCCATAAGTTTGCCAAAGCACACATTTATGCTTCTAATAAATCAAATCCTAGCTAGACTTGGTTCCTGATAAGTTTACTTACCTGTTGCCAGTTTATTGCCTTTATGTGTTAATCTAGTCCAAGGGAATTTCTTATAAAGGGAGTGAAAATATGACAAATACTTCAGGCTCAATATCAAAAAAGAAGGCGATAATTCTGGTGACAGGAATGTCGGGTACAGGTAAATCAACGGTTCTGGGCGAACTTGCTCATAGGGGGCATAGAGTTATCGACACCGATTATGATGGTTGGAGTGAGAATGTGGATGATTCTGGGTGGTTATGGCACGAGAATCGAATTGATGAGCTGCTCACTGAACATAGCGAAGGTGCTTTATTCATTTCGGGTTGTGTATCAAATCAGGGGAAGTTTTACCCGAGGTTTGATGCGGTAGTGTTGTTAAGCGCCCCCCTCGAAGTAATCCTTGAACGTATAACTTCCCGTAAGACGAACGAATATGGAAAAACGGTTGAACAACGTGAAGAAATTATACAATACGTCGCTAGTGTTGAGCCTCTCTTACGTGCTGGAGCTACTGTTGAGATCGATACCAGGAAGCCGCTTGATGAAGTTGTAACCGAGCTTGAGCTCATTGCCAACTCAATTAGCTGATCACTTCTTCACACTGTACAAAAGCGCCCAGTTCAATCTAAGTACCTGGTTAAACTAAACTGCCCGTTAGTTCAATACACGATCCCTCGTACAACTAAACACTTCTTTGAAGCTTGACATTAAATTCTGTCGTTGACGCAGTGACATACTCCATATAATTCACAGAGCCGTTAAAGTTCAAATAAGCTTCATATCGCATGCGGATTCCAGGTGAAGTAATCAAATTCAGAACAATTTCCTTTGGAACCCGCCTGCATTCGCTCGTTTCATTAGAAGTAGCTAACTCTCGACTCACAGCTTTACACACGAAATCAAACATGACCTTCGTAGGGACATCAGTCACACCGTCATACCACTTATGGATTGCTGTATTCGAAATAACACTAATCAATTAACTAACCGTGGCATCTATTCCACTTTCCTCTTTGATTTCACGGATGACACCATCAATCAGGTTTTATCCTACTTCAGTTATCCCACCAGGATACACCCAACCATCGTCATGGGCTTTTACAAAAAGGATATTTCCAGTTCCATCTTCTACAATTCCACCTGCAGATACAATATGTGTCGGGAACACCATTTTACAACCTCCAAATAAGATAAAGTTGTATATTTATTCCACATACTTCTCATACTTTACTGCCTTTGTGAATTTCTAAAAGATACTGTCGACATGATTGAACTAACTTGCCTGTTAGCTTAACGCAAAAGAACCCCTATAGATTAGCTCGCTATATACTCGAATATCAATCTATTTGGGGGCCCACGGCAACTTTATGTTTCCAATTTCGACTCCTGACAAACTTATGCTTCTGTTTGTGTTCCGAAAAGCAAAAAACAACGGAAATTAAAGCAATTTCCGGCACACATATAGGTGAAAATTTATCTTCTTATGGTTTAAGTCACAGCTGATGCATCATTTGAATTAATCTGCAACGGATGTATAAGTACCCTTTGTGCACCCCCCTCATTAACTCCAAGATCTGCACCTTTCTGTTCAAACTGGGCCGCCAATGAGCCATCTTGAATCATATAGAGCAGGTCCTGTTCGGCCGCAGCATCCATATCCCTGGTGAACAACAAGGAAGCCCCGGCCATTTCCAGCAAAAAGACAACGGAATCATGATTCTGGTGTTCAGACACAGGCAAACTGCCTGAAGCTTCTACTTCCATGTGTGCCAGATCTGGAGCTATAAAATGTAAACTCGTCTCCTTATCAGCCTTATAGGACATGCCCTGCTGAATGGCGTATAGAGGAATGTTCCGTTCCATGGCTGTGTCCAGTAATTTATCAAAGTTTTCTTTACCACTGGTTGTGCCATTAAACATTAAACATGAAACGTTTAACCGAAATCTGTTCCAGCACAGCCTGTAGTCCTCCAATTAAGTTTGAAGAAGGGATTGTTGATTATATAACCAATTTATAGATTTTGTTTATCGATGGAATGTCACACTGTCCTCGATTGAGTCACGACCCATCCGCAAACCATTTACTGGTGCTTCTTTGTCTGGGTAACCAAATGATATTCCAAATAATAATTTTAGTTCGCCCGATACTCCAAGAACTTCACGGACAGTATCAGCAGAAAAGCCTAATGCTGTCTGGGGAATACCGCCTATCCCACGTGCCTCAAGCGCTAGTAGAAATGACTGACCATACATTCCAATATCAGATGCGACACGCACATTATCTCCAAATGAAGGCATAAATAAGAAAGCAACATGGGGTGCATTAAAAAAATTATAATTTTGTGCAGCTGCCTGCTTGCGACCTTTGTAATCTTCTCGTGCTATTCCTTGTGATTCATAATAAGCTTTTCCATGCGTATTTTTGCGTTCGCCATATCGGCCGTAAAAGGCGTTCATATCAAATGTAAAATCTGGTGTATGATTCCCTTCCTCATTCGCGCGTAACAAAGCTTCACTCAATTCATCCTTCTTATCACCTGAAACAATATGAACATTCCAAGGCTGCGTATTGCAATTAGACGGTGTATATTGAGCATCTTCGAGAACCTCACGAATCACTTCTTCCTTAACGGGTGTAGAGAGAAATTGACGCACAGATTGTCGAGAGCGTACAACTTCTTGAAAAGATTTAGTAGTCATTAGTGTAACCTCCTCTTGTTTTTCGATGTTTCTTCACATAATGCTTTTGATAAATCCATGCTTATTTGGATATGATTGAATTGTATTGATTGTTTTTGTTACATTCATCTTTTAGAATAAAATCATTGCTCATCTTTTGGAAGAGGGCAATTTAAATTGCCTTAGTACACTTTTTTGTATTTATGGATAAATAAAGTTCCCTACCATTTTGTGTGAACGTTCTTCATAGGCACCGATAAGATTCGCTGACAAAACATTAATGGTGCGAATGCACCTCTTTACGGTTGACTACGCCGCGGCGAATGAAGAACGCTGTGACCAAGCCAATTAGGGCCAGGATAATCATGTACACGAATACGTTGTATGCTCCTGCCGACATCGCGTTTGCCATCTCGACCTGTTTGGCAAGAGCCGAGAAGCCGTGCAGGTATTTATCCATACCGTCCATAAGGATACTGACAGCTACAGCAATTCCAATCGCTCCCGTAACCTGTGGCAATGTGTTTATGACTGCCGTACCGTGCGGGTACAAGTCTGGCGGCAATTGATTTAGCGCGTGCGTTTGAGCAGGCATTAAGATCAAGGCTGTCCCAATAGAGAGCCCTATATGCACAGCCACCATAAAGGCGATTGAAGAAGCAGGAGATAGCGTAGTGAAGAACCATAACATGACTGAAACGATCACGAATCCGGGGATAACGAGCCATTTTGGCCCATGTTTATCGAATAAGTGCCCTATGCGCGGGGAGAGGAGACCGAAAAGCGCACTACCCGGCAAAAGCATGAGTCCCGCAGTGAACGGAGACAATCCGGCGCCCGTCTGCAAAAACATCGGCAGGATAATCAGGGTCGTCATAAAAATCATCGGGCATAACGCTACCAGAATCAGCCCAACAACGTACATGGGATACTTGAACACGCTCAGATTCATCATCGGACTACTCATAACGTTCTGACGCAACACGAACAGCACCAGTGCAATGAGGCCGACAATGATTGAAGTGATCACAACCGGATTCCCCCAGCCTTCAGATCCTTCGCCTACCTGACTAAAGCCAAAAACAACTCCGCCGAATCCAATCGTTGACAACAACACAGACAGTAAATCAATCCGCTGCTTTTTGACATCAGTAACGTTCTCCAAATACTTCAACCCCATCAACAATCCTACGACTAAAAATGGAAGTGAGAACCAGAAAATATACTGCCATGTTAAATATCCAACTACCAGCCCCCCAAAGGTCGGTCCGAACGCTGGGGCGAACATGGTAACAAGCCCGACTAACCCCATCGCCGCTCCCCGTTTATTCTGCGGATAGATGACGAGAATTGTATTGAACAATAGTGGGATCAAGGTGCTCATGCCTACTGCCTGTAAAATTCGACTGAACATCAACATTTCAAAATTTAACGCCAACGCCGCGATTAATGTACCCACGATTAAACTGATGAGCGAAACTGTGAAGAGCTTTCTCGTAGAAAACATCTGCAACAACATTGCGCTTATTGGCGTTAAAATGCCTATCGTCAACATGTAGCCCGTTGTTAACCACTGTACCGTCGCAGCCGAGATTTGGAATACTTCCATCAAATTAGTCATTGCAATATTGATGGCAGTTTCGCTTAGATAGCCGAAAAAACCACATATAAGCAAAGCTGCCATAATCGCACTCGTATTGTATTTTTTCATCTCCAAAGATTTCAACCTTTATTCCTCCATCATATATAAAGTATAATTACCATATTGTTTCGCTCCGTAATCTTATTAAAGTATCTTACTTTAAACAAGTACGATCATTTTTAGAACATACTATAAAAAACAATACTAATGAGTTATTACACGCTTCTAAGAGCCTGTATATTTATTTTGGAGGGGAAAATATGTATCACAACAACAAGTA
The DNA here is from genome assembly GCF_037976585.1 of Paenibacillus sp. FSL k6-2145. Lineage (NCBI taxonomy): Bacteria > Bacillati > Bacillota > Bacilli > Caryophanales > Paenibacillaceae > Paenibacillus > Paenibacillus sp. FSL k6-2145. Next base: position 300,421 of record NZ_CP150267.1, read on the forward strand.
TTCGTCTGATTGTGGACTAAATAAAGTACAAAAAATAGTTGCAGGGAAGTGGAAATTATCGATCTTATGGTATATTGCTGAGGAAACTAGAAGGTTTGGGGAGATAAATCGTGTTTTTCCGGATATTACGCAATCGATGCTAACGAAGCAGCTCAGAGAGTTAGAAAGTGACGGACTCCTACATCGTGAAATTTATAAAGAGGTTCCACCAAGAGTCGAATATTGTTTAACCCCTCTTGGTAAGGGATTTTTACCAATCCTTCAAACTATGTGCAAGTGGGGAGATTACAATTTAGAATAAGAATCGATAACTTTATATAAAAAAAGATTAAAGATTTTTTAACAAATAACCTAATCCCACTCATTTATCAATTTTAGCAGATTTTTTATTCACTCTTGTTCAACTAACCTGCCCGTTAGCTTAACTGAAAAACAGCCGACTATTTAGCCGGCTGTCTACTTAAGTATCATTCTGAGTTCTGTGCCTGATTTATCTTATAGCTTTTGATCTAGCTAGTTTTACGGCAAAATGGCAAAAGACCGGACTGGAAAACCAGAAGCTTTCTCCGCTTTGGGTACAATGTTGAAAATAACAGCGCCTTTAGCCGGCACCTGATCCAGGTTTGTTAACAGCTCGACCTGGTATGTATCCTGAGCAAGTACATAATATTCTGCCAGAAGTGCTCCATTCTTCTGATAATCCACCGCTGAATCCGTGTCAAAGGTTTCATGCCCAATGGCTTGTACTTTTCTCTCCTCAAATAAAAACATGAGCGCACTAACCGACCATCCGGGTGCATGACTGTTGCCCTCCGCATCCTTGTTATCAAATGCTTCATGGTTAGGCCAGCGTTTGCTCCAATCGGTACGTAAGGCTACAAAACTTCCCGCTTCAATCACGCCATGCTCTCTTTCGAATTCAAGAATATGCTCCACATCCAGTGTAAAATCCGGATTATTCTGCACTTCAGCGGACTGGTCAATGACCACAAGCGGTAGCACAAGCTCCTTCAAACCCAACTCATCGAGATACCGGGTATCACGTACGAAATGGATCGGCGCATCGAGATGCGTCCCGTACTGACCCGGGAACTTGAAGCTCTGGGCAAAGAAACCTTGATTGTGATCAAACAACGTATCGAAATGTGCTGCTTCAAAAGCTGAAAAATGTGGGGAGTCCGGTCCAAATGTATGGGTCAGATCCACCCACTTCTTTTCTTTTAACAACTGAATGGCTTGAATGAGTTCGTTGGACATCCTAATCACCTCATGCACAGAATGGAATAAATTTCTCCTATTATATCTTATTCCACCACAATTGGGGAGCAGTCCCTATCTGTTAAATATCAAATTTATAAACTTCACTGACCATAGTTGTCAGTGAAGTTTTTTTATAATACGAGAGTAATCCAATCAATCATAAATAACAAAAGGAGAGTGTATGATGCAAACGAGGAACGTATATCTATATGTATTTGATACGATGTCAGACTGGGAGGTAGGTTATTTAACTGCTGAACTTAACTCGGGAAGGTATTTCAGGAAAGAGATCACGCCTTTGCAGGTCGTAACAGTAGGTGTAGATAAACATCCGGTAACTACCATGGGCGGATTGAACATCCTTCCCCATATTTCTATTGATGAATGTACATTGAAAGGTGATGACGTCATTATTCTTCCAGGAGGAAACACCTGGATGGACACCATCCATGATCCTCTATTAAAAAAAGTTGCTGCCTCTATAGAAGAGGGTACGGTTATTGCGGCGATTTGTGGTGCCACAGTTGCACTTGCAAAAATAGGGATACTGGATTCCAGACACCATACAAGCAATGATTTAGAATACCTGAAGATCATATGCCCAGATTATACTGGAGAAACATATTATGAAACGGAGCCAGCAGTAACCGATGGAAATGTAGTTACTGCATCTGGAATAGCTCCGTTAGAATTTACGATGCATGTGTTAAAGCTGTTGAATGTCTATACACCAGAAACATTACAGGCCTGGTTCAATCTGTATCAGACTCATGAGTCCACATACTTCTACCAGTTAATGAATTCTATTGCACCTGAATAACCAGTTTCCCGCGGGAATGATGGGTTTCACTCTTCTCATGTGCTTCCCGTACTCCCTGTTGAGTTAGCGGGTACGTTCCATCAATAATCGATTTGAGCTTGCCTTCCGCAGCCAGTTCAGCCAGCTGATCCAGTTGATCCCCTTTGGGCTCCATCATGAAGACGTTGGCCGTTACTCCGGCTTCCTTGGCAAGCTTCTCATCCGGTTGTTCCACCAAGGATACCAGATGCCCGCCAGACTTTAACACCTTGAAGCTGTTACGCTGAATATCACCGCCCATGGTGTCTAGCACAACATCATAACCGGAGAGAATCTCCGAGAAATCTTCTTTTTTATAGTTGATAAAATGATCCACACCCAACGAGCGAAGCAATGCTTCGTTTGATTCACTTGCCGTGGAAGCCACTTCAGCACCTAGGGACTTGGCAATCTGAATGGCATACGTTCCCACACCACCTGCACCAGCATGAATGAGTACCTTCTGCCCTTTGCCTAAACGTCCGTGATCCACAAGTGCTTGCCAGGCGGTCATCGCAGCCAAGGGGATCGCTGCCGCTTCCTCAAAGCTCAAGTTCTCCGGTATACGGGCAATAATGTCTGCATCAACAGCAACATATTCTGCATAAGTTCCGAATTGACGCGGACGCGCAAATACCCGATCACCTTCTCTGAACCGCGTGACATTTGAGCCTGCTTCAGCCACAATACCGGCAACATCGCCGCCCAGAATCAACGGAAAATTCTCCGCTGCTTCTTTCATATCACCTTGTCTGATTTTGAAGTCTACCGGATTCACCGACGTGGCATGCGTTCGGATTAACACCTGATTCACTCCACATGTTGGCTTGGCTACTTCCTTTTCTTTCAATTGTTCCGCTCCACCAAATTCCTCAATCACAATTGCTTTCATTAGAGATCCCAGCCTTTCCATTGGATTATCGTTATGCTCTCCTCCATCATTACCCTTTCCCAGCAATCACTTGACCTATTCATTCAAATTCACAACAATTTGGGATTCACAAGCCAGTTCAATAATCATGATATAATATCGATTATCGATTACGTTAAATCTTAATCCAATAACTGAACAAGCGAGGTAACACGATGGAAGTAGAAGTAAGTACATTACATGCATTTTCGGACAAGGCTCATGGCGGAAACCCTGCAGGTGTTGTTTTAAAAGCTGTGCATTTGTCTGAGACCCAGATGCAGGAGATTGCCAGACAAGTCGGTTTTTCAGAGACTGCATTTGTTATGCCCTCGGATCAGGCTGATTTCAAAGTGCGTTATTTCACCCCAAGTGATGAAGTCGATCTATGTGGACATGCCACAATTGCTTTATTTTATCTAATGAAGACACAGCAGCTCGTTAATGTTGGTACATATACACTGGAGACACTGGCCGGAATTCTTAAAGTTGATATCGCAGTCAATGGAGAAGTCTATCTGTCTCAGACGTTGCCGGAGTTTGGGGAGATCGTGGATCGACAGCAGATTGCCGACTCGTTACGTATTTCTATGGAGGATTTGCATTCCGAGCTACCTGTACAGATTGTGTCTACCGGGCTACCCGATATCATGATAGGCGTTAAAGATGTTGATGTTCTGACCAAAATCGATCCTTACTTCCAGCGTATCACTGAAATAAGCAAGGCTCATCATGCCATAGGTTATCACGTGTTTACACTCGAATCAGATGTTATGGACGTTCTGGCAGAATGCCGTAATTTTGCACCGCTTTATGATATACCGGAAGAGAGCGCAACAGGCACATCCAATGGTGCAATGCTCTGTTATTTATACAAGTACAACCAACTCACAGATCCTCATCATCACACGTACACGATCAGACAAGGGTATACCATGAACCGCCCCTCTGAGATCCGAGCCAGATTAACTTTGGACAATTCCAATGAAATCACACAGATTCAGGTTGGAGGTAGCGCAGTTCATATCAAAAACATTAAAATACACCTCCCTTAATGGGAGGTGTTTTCCGTACTTAGGATATGTAAACTATCTTATGCGAAGCAGTAGTAGCCTGGCCTGTGGTCATCATTGAATTTGTTGTAAAAATCGTAGTACCGCTACCTCCATCTGGTTCAGTCCTGGCTGCTCTATAGGAAAATGGCCTGCCCCTTCCAAGATCACACATTCCTTGTCCACCACCAGACGATCAAAAAAAGATTGGCTGAACCTGATCGGTGTCATGGGGTCCAGTTCAGGGTGAACCAACAGGACCGGACACTGGTTGAACTGTTCCGGGCTTACCTCCGGTTTTTTATTAAGGAATGTTCTTAATAATTCCAACGGAATACGTGTAGCTGCCGCTTGTGGATCATCCATAATAAGCCGGGTTAAGTCCTTGTTATTAGTAATCAGTTGCATTCGGGATACCTGTTTGACCGAAATACGTACATGATCCAGCAGACCAGGGAACAGATCCATCATCCGTTTTCCCGCCCGACTCACCAGACGATTCGGCGCAAGCTGATCACGCATTTCCGGGTTACTCGTATCTACAAATGTAGTTGCGATCAGACCCTTAACGCGCTTGCTGCGTGCACTGGTGTGATAGGCAAGCATCCCTCCGATGCTACTTCCCAATACAACGATTGGCTTGCCATCTTTTTTGTGTTCCCGTTCGATGAGTGACACAAGTAGCTCTATCCAAAGTTCGTAGTTAATACGTGTACCAGACATTGCGTAACTTAACCCATACGGCGGAAGATCTGGCGATACCACCTCGTATCCATGTCGCTGCAACATGCGGGCATACGGAGCGAGCAACCTGCCATTGCCCCCCGCACCATGAATGAACAAAATTTTGATTGAAGACTCCGGCGCAGGCAAGCGATCGATATGCAGATGAACCCCATTTGACTCCCACCATTCTTCCTCAGGAGCTGTATGCTTTCCTAACCTCACTTCTTCCGGGAAAAAGGCCTGATACTGTTTCCAATAGGGATGTGTTGTCTGATATGAAGGCAAACTTTTTTTCATACGGTACATTCTCCTCTTTTCGTATACAAAAAAAGCCGTACAGTGTACGACTTTTCGTTAAGAATACGTCTATGACCATACTTCTTTTTATAACACCTTCCGTATATCTGTCAATCGGGAAACTGTACATTGCCCGGTACGATATATGCACCGCCTGACCCATCATTAGGCAGAGCCGGGATCGTGTCATTTAATACCTGACCGCGAATATCGGTAATACGAACGTTTAGTTTTTCTTTGCCCAGTCCGGTTCCGAGGAAATGATTATAGTCTTGCTTTTCAAGATTGAGCCACGTACCATCCTTCTGTTTCACTTCGAACTTCAGCACCGGATATTTGTGATTACGAACCTGAATGGCTGCCCACCACTGACTGCTGCCTTCCTTGATCCGATAGGAGACGTTGCCTTGAATTGGAGCTTTGACCACTTTCCAGCTGATATTGATTTTGCCTGCTTTTGGGTCACCGATCAGATTAAAGGCATTCGGTGAGAGATCCAGCGCTCCGCTGGCGCCCTCTGGATAGAGGTCTGTTACATAGACGGTTGTTTTGCCTTTAGGACCCTGCACCTCGAGATAGGCTCCCGCTAAAGCGGCTTTGACACCGTTATAATTGAGTTGGAACGGATTAAGTGCAGTAATCTTCATGTCCGCCGGGATGGGATCAAGCAACACCGCACCTCCCGAGTAACCTGAGCCCGTATACGTCGCGTAACCCTGATATGTATCATTCCATGCAGCAGATGCAGGTAGAGCAAATAATACGAGACTGAGCAACATCCCTGTACCGACCCATTTTAATCGTTGAAATCTACTTTTCTTGTTCATGAGCTATCCCTCCTCTACGTTCTCGTGTAAAATATCTATTCAACTGCTAGATTTGAATATAACATTATTTTACATAATAACTGTTTATTTTCAATCCCTATCTACCAAATCACATCTATAGTCCTGCCCGTGGACTTGAACATTCATGACCACGCACAAGATATGGATACATACCATAATTTGGTGAAATTGATATAATAACAAGCCTGTATTGGATGGGTTCCCAGTAATAAAAAAACGCCACACCCCGGAGTAATTTCGCTCTCCGAATGGTGTGACGCCTATTAAACACTACGGTCAGAATACCCGGTCTGTCCAAGGACAGTCAGCATTTGACTCAACCCGTTTCCCTTCGTTTCACCCGCTTCCTTAGTCGCTCATACTGTGCGTAGATCCGCGGAGATTCTTTCGTCAGGATAGGCCCCAGCACAGCCAGAATTAACACATACAATACGGCAAACGATTGGATGGATGCCATTAGCCCTCCGGCCTTGCCGATGTTCGCCATGATAATGGAGAATTCGCCCCGTGAGACCAGGGTAAAGCCCACATTCAACGAGGCCTTAGGACTCATTCCAGCCAATCTGCCAGCAATCATGCCTGCACCATAGTTACTGGCGATTGTCAGAATAACGGCAATAATTGTCATGCCAATAGCTCCGCCAAGTGAAGACGGCTCGATGGTCAGACCAAAACTGAAGAAGAAAATTGCACCAAAAAAATCTTTGAAAGGCATGATCTGGTGCTCAATCCGACTCACATGTCTTGATTCGCCCAGCACAAGCCCCATCATCAACGCTCCAATAGCTTCCGCTACATGCAGTGTCTCCGAGAAACCAGCCACCAGGAAGAGCAGTGTCATGACGGTAAGCAGAAACAACTCTGATGACTTGATATTCAGTGCCTTATCAATATATTTGATGCTTTTCCTGCCAATAATCAGGAACAGCACAATAAACAGCAGGGCAGACAGTGATACCAGCAGAACACTTAAGAATGAAGTTGCCCCGCTGAGCACAAGCCCAGTCAGGATGGAGATATGAATCGCGATGAACAAGTCATCGAACATGATCATGCCCATGATAATCTCTGTTTCAGGGTTTGCCGTTCGTTTCAGATCAACCAGCACTTTAGCCACAATGGCTGTAGAAGAGCTGGTCATGATCCCGCAGACAACAAGTGTCTCCTGAAGGGGCAGATCCATGAACCACCCCAACAGCAATCCAGAGACAAAATTCAGGCCTACATAGAACATGCCTCCGGTCAGAATGGCTTTACCAGACTTTAATAAACGGGAGACCGAGAACTCCAGACCCAGATAAAATAGCAAAAACAAAATACCAAGCCTGCCCATAAATTCAATAAAGGTCGAACTTTCGATAAAACGTAAATCCACTATGCCGATCTGTGGTGCATGTGGTCCAACAGCCATACCAATCAGGATATAGAAAGGAATGACCGAAAATCGTAATCGTGAAGATATCAGCCCAGTAAGTGTAATCAGCGCAACGGCAATTCCCACTTCGAATATGAGCATATCCATAGGCTAAGTCCGTCCATCAGTCAACAATTGTTTGAGATGTTTGATCTGATTTCGTTCGCCAGCAACTACAATTGTAGCTCCAGCGGTAAAAGCATAATCCGGACCTGGATTAAAATGCTTCTCCTTATCCTTGGTCACAACAGCGAGAATAACGGCGCCCGTAGCCTGACGGATATCTAGTTCACCAATCGTCATGCCTACACTTGCTGCGTGAGGCTCAATTCGTAGCCATTCGATTAACAGCCCTTCAAGCATCACTTCACGCTCATCCTGAAACTTCGGTTTATAGGTCATACCACCAACGATAGCGGCTACCGCCCGGGCTTCATCATCGTCCAGGGTGACAAGGGATACCATATCACCCACCTCTTCAGGCGTATCCCCTGACTCCATATGGAACAGGTCACGTCGCTCGTCGTTATGAATCACAATGACCAAGTGCTCACCACTACGGGTATGCAGCCAGTATTTACGTCCAATCCCTGGTAAGTCTGTCTCTTTAAAGTGCATGATCTGCACCCCCTAGGGCCGGCTCGTTCAAGGTTTCGCTCCTCAGCTCAATCCCCGTAATGCGGATTCTCATGGAACCTGATGGTGTATGAACAGACCTAACTTCCCCTTTACTGCCAAGCAGTAATTGACTCCCTACTGGAGAGAGGAAGGAAATACGACCCTCATCAGGATTGGTATCTTCTGGCATAACAATCATGAACGAATCTGACGTATGAAAATCGATATATTCAAAATCAATATGACTACCGATCAATACAGCCGAATCGAGATCTTCATCAGGGCCCAGGAGCAGTTTTTCCACATACTCCGTATATGCCGACAATTGTTTTTCTAATTGTATCCGCTCTGGATCGCGCACGTCGAAATAGGCGTCGAGAAATGTTCTTTTCTCTTCACCGAATGTAAATAGCTGGCTCACCAGCTTCTCTCTGCAATTATGGCGGGAAGTCCTATGGTTCATAATAGATTTCACCCCCTATACAAGCCTTGTTCTCCATGTTGATTGGCATGTTTCTCTTCATCATCTTGTTTTCCTCCTTTTTATTATAAAAAGACCCCGGGATACGAGACCTTCTTACCATCTTACCAAAACTAATATTTTAATCCAGTATATTCGTCTAACTTGCTTGTTTATTATCATTTGTGGTCATATCTTCCATTTAATAACTTAATTCTTCACATCATATGGTAGATCCATAGAACATTTTAATTACGGCATAAAAAACATTTTATGGATTTTCATCTCGTATTTTTATTTGCTTTACTGTATATTTAACTACAAACTTTTATGCAATTTATACAAATAAGCATCTACAGACTTTAACACAATAAAGGAGTGCATCGAAAAAGTGTCCACGATAACAAAAGAAACTACAGAGTCCGTTCAAGTTACTGCCGCAGATTATGTTCATTCCGTTTACGAGTCGGTTGTCGCCAGAAATCCGCATGAAGATGAGTTCCATCAGGCTGTCAAAGAAATTCTGGATTCCCTTATTCCTGTTATTGAAGCACACCCCAAGTATAGGAACCATAGTCTGCTGGAACAGCTTGTTGAACCTGAACGTGTAATCACATTCCGTGTCCCATGGGTAGATGATCAGGGCAAAGTTCAGGTTAACCGTGGATTCCGGGTGCAATTTAACAGTGCCATTGGCCCTTACAAAGGCGGACTTCGCTTCCATCCTTCTGTATACTCGGGCATCATCAAGTTCCTTGGCTTCGAACAGATCTTCAAAAATGCTTTGACCGGTCTGCCCATTGGCGGTGGTAAAGGCGGTTCTGACTTCGATCCCAAAGGAAAATCGGATCTGGAAGTCATGCGTTTCACGCAAAGCTTCATGACTGAGCTGTACAAATATATCGGTTCCGATACGGATGTACCGGCAGGTGACATTGGTGTAGGCGCAAGGGAAATCGGTTACATGTTCGGCCAATACAAACGTATTCATGGCGGGCATGAAGCAGGCGTTTTGACAGGTAAAGGACTGCTGTACGGAGGAAGCTTGGCACGTAAGGAAGCGACTGGCTTCGGCTGTGTGTACTTTGTGAAGGAGATGCTGCAATCCAAGGGTCTCAGCTTCCAAGACAGCACAGTCGTTGTTTCTGGCTCTGGTAATGTGTCCATCTATGCCATTCAGAAGGCACAGGAGCTTGGAGCTACAGTCGTGGCGTGTAGTGACTCAGGCGGCTACATACACGATCCACAAGGCATCAACCTGGATACCGTGAAACGTCTGAAAGAGGTTGATCGTCTTCGCATCAGCGAATACATCAAAGAACATCCGCATGCTACATATACCGAAGGCTGTGAAGGCATCTGGTCTATCCCTTGTGATATTGCTCTTCCATGTGCAACGCAAAACGAGATCGATGAAGAAGCTGCGGCCCTGCTGGTTAAAGGTGGCGTGAAGGCCATTGGCGAAGGCGCGAATATGCCTTCCACCCTGGCTGCCATTGACGTCTTCCACGGCGCAGGCGTGCTGTTTGGTCCAGCCAAAGCGGCTAATGCCGGAGGTGTAGCCGTGTCTGCTCTTGAAATGTCACAGAACAGCATGCGGTTGTCCTGGTCATTTGAAGAAGTAGACGCCAAGCTGCATGACATCATGAAGAACATCTACACCAGTTGTGTAGAAGCTGCTGAAGAGTATGGCTGTGAAGGTAACCTCGTAGCCGGAGCGAATATCGCCGGTTTCCTCAAAGTAGCCGATTCCATGATTGCTCAAGGTGTGGTTTAATTCATCTCTCACTAATCTATACGGAATGAATAAGGGCAGTTCCCCGTAAATTCGGAGAACTGCCCTTATTGGTATTGTTACATAATTATATTGAAATGCTATTGCTCTGACATATCATACGTTTTTATTTTACAGTGATCAAAGCTTCACCATGTTCGATGTTACCTTGTTGTTTAGCCTGAATGTCTGTGTAAATAGCTGTATTCGATACGATCACAGAGGTCATTATATCCAGCCCTGCGGCTGTAATGCCCTCCAGATCGAACTCCACCAGCTTGTCTCCTTTGCGAACAGTATCGCCATCAGAGACATATGAAGTGAAATGCTTGCCTTTGAGAGTCACGGTATTGATACCCACATGAATCAAAATCTCCACGCCATCCTCAGACAACAGTCCAATGGCATGTTTCGTCTTGAAAATCGTAACCACTACACCATCGAACGGTGCATACGCCACACCCTTTGTCGGAATGATCGCCGCCCCTTGACCCATGGCTCCACTAGAGAACGCCTCATCCCCGACCTCTGTCAACGGAATCAGTTGGCCCGTCAGCGGGCTGGACACGATCTTCTCCCCATACACTTCCGTAGTTGCCTGAACTGGAGTCGTGGCAGAAACATCACCAGCAGTTTCTTTGTAATCCGATGATATACGTTTTGGTTGCACCTGTTCTGCTTTTTCCTGCTTCATTGAAGCAGAAGACGTGGCTGCATTTTTGTAACCGAACATGTACGTCAGAATAAAGCCCAATACAAAGGCGATCAGGACTGAAAGAATGAAACCAATGAATCCGGTATCAATTCCATTAGGATTAATGAACAACGGAATACCGAACAACCCTGCACCAAAGCCATACGCAGTAGAACCCATGAAACCAGCGACAGATCCTGCGATACCACCTGCAATGGAAGCCATAATAAACGCTTTTTTCGCCGGTAATGTTACACCGTAAATGGCGGGTTCCGTTACACCCATGAGGCCTGAAATTGTCGCAGACATCGCAATCGGCTTCAACTTCTTATCCCGGGTTTTGATCGCAATTGCAAATGCTGCCCCGGTTTGGGCAAACGTAGTAGCATACAACATACCATTGATTGGATCGAATCCGTTTGTTACCAAATTATTTAGCAGTATGGGAATAAATGCCCAGTGTAACCCAAAAATAATAATGGTTTGCCAGAGGCCAGCCAGAAGCAATCCGGCAACAATAGGGCTTAGCCCGTAAGTCCACATTGCTCCTTTGGCCAAATAGTCACTGATTAGCGTTGCTACCGGCCCCACTGCCATAAAAACAACCGGGGTAATTACTGTCAGTGTAACCAGCGGTACGGCAAACATTCTAATGGGAGAAGGAGATATTTTTGTAACCCATCTCTCGAAATTTGCTGCCAGATAAGAAGCAATAATAATTGGAATAACCGATTGTGTATAGTTGATTAAAATGACCGGAATGCCCAGAAAGGACATACCTGTCCCTGCCGTAGCGGCAGCGGTCATCGTTGGATATACGAGTGCAGCACCAATGGTTGCAGAGATAAATGGATTACCTCCAAACTTTTTCCCTGCAGAGAACCCAAGCAGAATCGGGAAGAAGTAGAACAGTGCATCTGCGGTTGCAAACAATATCTTGTATGTGCTCATGTCTTCCGTAAGCCATTTCAACGTACTGAACAGGGCTAGCAACCCTTTGAGAATACCCGCTGCCGCGAGCACACCGATTACCGGCATAAATACGCCAGATATCACGTCAACAAAGCGATTGAACAGACCTTGCTTATCTCCTTGCCCCTTTTGTTCTGAAGTGGCTGACATCGGTTCTTTTCCCATTATTCCTATCAGGGACTCATAGACTTTGGGAACTTCATTGCCGATGACCACCTGGAACTGGCCACCACTCTCCACAACAGTGAGTACTCCGTCGATCTTCTTGATCTCTTCCTTGTTGGGTGCCTTCATATCTTTCAGGTTGAATCGGAGACGAGTCACACAATGAATGACGTTATTGATATTTTCATTGCCACCGACGGCGCTGAGAATTTCCTTTGCTGTTTGGTCGTGATTCATGTCATATACTCCTTTACATGGATGCCGTAATATCTTGCAATAATTTCTTAATCAGACAAATTAGTATTTAAATACCGTTGTTAAATGATTCATATTTGAATATCGTTCTTGATTGGTGTAGCCCATGCTGCTACCATCGCCGCACTGATGCCCCCTGTCAATTTGCCCACAATCATGGCAGTTACCATAGATTTGTCCATCCCTGCTACGAAACCCAGATGACCCCCAAGCACAAAGGAGCCGCTGACTGCAAAAGCGATACTAATAACTTTTCCCCTTGGATTCATATTTTTGACCATTCGAAAGGTCGGAATATTGTGAGCCAGTGAAGCAACAAGTCCGGCGGTTGTTGGCGCATCCAAATTGAGCAAACGGCCCGCTCGCTCAAGCGGGGTTTGGCAGACTTTATTGATTACCGCTACCATGGGAAAAGCACCCGCCAGCACAATCGCAATTGTACCTACCGTTGTAATGCCTTCCGAGAGCGGTGCCATATTGGGAATTAGTGCCCAACCTGTAAGGGTTTTTACAGCTATAGCCACCAGTCCAATCAGGGACAACAAGGTGATACCGCTTCCAAATATTTTAAACAACCTCACGGTCTGATTCGTAAAATAGCGCAAGCCGATCATAATAATTACAGATAACAGAATCGGTATCATCAGATTTCGGTATATCACTGTAAAATTGATGCCCGCTACCAGACCGCCGACTAAACAACCAACTGGAATGGTACTGATGCCGATCAGAACCCCTTTGGCAAAGTACGGATGATCCTTCCGATCCAGAATGCCCAGTGCAACAGGGATGGTAAACACGATAGTTGGCCCAAACATGGTACCCAGGAACACCCAGGAGAACAGGCCAGCCTGTTCACTCTGGGCCATCTGTCCAGCCAGAGCGTACCCTCCCATATCTACCGCGAGGATGGTATTGGCGAACGATGCCGGATCGGCACCGATCGCTTCATATAATGGAGATATCAGCGGCATAAGCATATTCGCTAGGAATGGTGCAAGTGATACAATTCCCACCATCACCAGGGCGAGTGTGCCCATCGCCATAATGCCCTCCGTGAATGCTGCTCCAAGGCCCAACCTGTTCCCGAAAGCCTTGTCCAGAGCGCCAAGCACCAGGAAAAATGCAATAAGGATCATGACAACATCATTAATGGGCATGATTACTCCTGTACATACCGCTTCACGTTGTGATGGGTTGCGCTTTCATACGTATCAAATACCAAGCGAAGCGTTTTAACATTATCCGAACCGCTGGTCTGGAATTCCGCACCTGTATTCAAACATTCAATAAAGTGGGATTGCAGTTTTCGATGACTGTCCTCGTAGTTTAACTCTGTACGTTCAGCATATACCGTCTCCACACCAGCATTATCAATGATGGACAACCTTCCGTCTTTATATAGCTTAATGGAAGCCTTATCCCCTTCAATGATGAGTTGCTCCTTATGATCCGGAAGCACCTGGCTCGGCAAAGGTTCACTCAGTTCACGACGAGTCGCCCAGCTCATATCCATGAGACCGACATAATCCCTGTATCCCAGCATGACCATACCGCTGTCTTCCCCCAACGTATATTTACTAATCTTTCTGGTCTCGGCATATAGACGTTCAGGCTCACCAAACAAGAACCGCCAGGTGTCAAACCAATGCACACCCATCTCATAGAACAGCAATTGTGGCATGTCTCTAAAAAAAGGCTGTGGCACCTTCTCTTCCGGTGCGAATCTCGGAGAATAATAATCCGTATGAATATACCGAATCGTATTCAATTGTCCCACAGTACTTTCCTCAAGCAGTTGCTTGATCAACTGGAAAGGTTCTAACCAGCGCCAATTCTCCGTCACCATCAGACGCACACCTGCCTCTTCCGCAATACGCACCATCTCTTCAGCTTCCTCAATAGAACGGGCAAACGGCTTCTGGCACATAATATGCTTCCCCGCTGCTGCAGCCATTTTCACCAGCTCCAGATGAGTTTCCGGTGGCGTGATGATATCGATTACATCGAGATTCGCATTATCTAGCATCACTGTCACATCCGAATAACGAAATGTTGCCGGGATGTTAAATTGTTCTGCTTTTTCATTCAATGTATCTTCGTGCCTGTCGCAAATTCCTGTTATCTCGGCATCAGCAACGAATTGCCAAGCCTTAATGTGTTTTTCTGACCAGTACCCTGTTCCGACAATACCAATTTTCCACATACCTTCACCCCATCTATAATATAAATCTCTATTTGTGCCAGCTTTGGCACCTCTCTCTGGTAACTCTTATTTACGTGTACCAATCATCACCACGTCATGTTCAAAAGCATGCATGGGAATCACACCATATTCGTTCTCGCGATAAGCTGCTGTCTTGGCAAATCGGCGCTGTACGAGATCAATGGTCGTAAAATCGTATTCTTCAACCGGGAAGTCCAGACGTACCTTGGTATTTACCGGAACATACAGCACAAGCGTGTCCTCCGTGCCTGCCGCACGAATCTCCTTCGTTTTGTTTAATACGATATCCATCGGCTTCACACCCACCAACTTGTACTGCTCAAAGAGATACTTGATAAAGGAATAATCCCACGCACCTTCGAACCTTAGAGCTGATCTCCAATCATAAGGGCTATCAAAACCTTCACCCTCCACAATGCCAAAAGACTTGCCTTTCTTGTGCCAGCTCCAGATGCCATGTGCCCCATAAGTGACACCGGCCCCACCTCCGGCAAGCAAACTCTGCCATGCAGCCTTGCGAGCATCGAATGCAGAGTAGCGCCCATAGACGTTGCGGCTATAACTAATCTGTTCATAACAAGGCTCACCGTTGATCACTGGACGTACAGGCGACTGATGATAGAAGTGATCTGCAATCTCATGCGCATAGGCTTGGAATTCCGAGTTATGCCCAGACTGATACATGTAAAAGTCCAGCCCTTCATGGTTTGCAAACACTTCAGGAATCTCTCGTAGTCTGCCTTGGATGTGTAGCGTCGTCAGACTGGATGGGCTGATGCGTTTTACAGTCTCCAGCGCTATCTGATAGTAGGCATTCGCCTCTTCGGAAGGAAAATCGGTATCCCCACTGACCAGATACATCGGATTAAACTCCGAGAATCGATTTACCGCATAGGTCACATAAGGCTCAACAGCTTCAAGTGGCATCTTGCCATCCTTCTGAAACATGGTGGCCCAGGTATCGGGTACATAGTTGCACCAAAGGAGCACAAGTGCGGGTGTGAATCCACGTTCTGTTGCCATACGAACCATGTCTTGTGCACGGTCAAAATAAGCTTCATTAAGTGAAAAATAGTCCGTCGAGCCATCTCCTTGCTGGTTAAAAGGTTCGATATTCAGATCAGAACCACTTGCATCCCATTGGCGCAAAATATTGATCTGTACAACGTTGAATCCCTGCATACTGCGATAATCGAGGTATTCTTCCCATTCTTCCAATGAAGCATTGGTAAATGCACTCCAAACCGTATCCGCCAAATAAAAGAACGGATTGCCTTCTTTCTCAAACGTCCTGCGGTGAGTCGTAACCTCAACAGACATCATTTCACCTATCCTTCTAACTAAATTAATTAATATTATTTTAGTTAAATTAATATAAAAAGTCATTCAAAAGGGATTATAAATGCGTTTTCAATTTGAATGTTAGCACCGTAAACATAAACAGTCAATTACAATTTTAGTTTACAACCCAAATATTTTAGTTAAGTTTAGTTTAGTAATCAGCTAAACTAAACGCTTAATTCATGGTATACTGAACCAATGTACACTATTTAGGAGGTTCCCTATTGAAGATTGATGATATTGCAAGGCTTGCTGGAGTTTCCAAAGCAGCGGTCTCTCTGGCATTCAACAACAAACCTGGTGTCAGCGAACAGACACGTGAACATATACTTAACATCGCACAAGCACATGGCTACAAACCAAGAACAGTCAAAGTTGGAAGAGAAGCACCGAAAAGCAATGCTATTATTCGTTTTGTTGCCTGCAAAAATTCCGACATCGTCACAGAGCATTACGATTCTCTCCCGTTCTTCAATGAATTGATCCACCACATCACGGAACAGGTCAAGCAACATGGCAGTACACTTGTCATCTCTTCCATTGACGTACAGGATTTGCAGCAAGAACTGCAAACGTTAGAAAAGGAACAACCGTCCGCCGGCCTTTTATTGCTCGGGATCAACCTGACTGCGCCCATGATTGAAACCATTCAATCCATTCATGACAATGTCGTCATTCTGGACACGTCATTTGAACATGTGGATGCAAATTTCGTATCTATTAATAATACATTGGGCGGATATCAGGCAGGTCAACATCTGGTTAAGCTGGGGCACAGTCGTATCGGATATGTGAAATCCGGTACACGAATCCCAAACTTCATCAAACGGGAAGATGGATTTCGCACCGCGCTGGCCGAACATCATCTGACCGTTGCTGAGACACTAACCTTCCATCTGCAGCCCATGCTGGTGATGGCGCAGGAACATTTGCAGCAATCGATCCTCCACCTAGAGGAACGACCTACTGCTATTTTCTGCGAGAACGATTATATGGCAATCAGCACGATCAAATCATTGCAAAATATCGGCATCCGGGTGCCCGAAGATATTTCGGTAATGGGTTTTGACAACATTTTCGAAGCCAATGTAATCAGCCCTGAATTAACCACCGTACATGTCAAAAAAGATATGATGGCCAAAACGGCCGTCAATCTGATTATGACTAACCTGGGGAACAATGAGAAAAACGGTACTCACATCTATGTGAATACAGAAATTGTGGAACGCAGATCCTGTGTACCTGTCGCCACGCCCGCTGTTGAATAATTGTTAACAATACAATTGATCGCATTCCGGTGGGATGGTAAAGTGGTACTGACGTAATTCCATCTATTTGTACTATTATAAGGAAGTGTTTACATTGTCTAACCAACCATATGCCAGCACTGCGAGTCCGCATCTGAGCGCAGACTGTGAGCAATGTTTTGGGCTGTGCTGTGTTGCCTTGCCCTACGGCAAGTCATCTGACTTTGCTTTTGATAAAGCCAGCGGCACACCCTGTCCCAATCTGCGCACGGACAATCGCTGCGGTATCCATACCCAGCTTCGGCAGAAAGGGTTCAAAGGTTGCACGGTATACGACTGTTTCGGAGCTGGACAGAAGCTGTCCCAAGTGACCTACGCGGGCAAAGATTGGCGTGATCATCCAGAGTCTGCAAAGGAGATGTTTGATTGTCTGCCTGCCTTGCGACAACTTCACGAGTTGCTCAGTTATATGAAGGAAATGATGATGAGACCAGAGACGTCATCCCTTCACTCGGCATTTGGTGAGTTATATGAGGAGATTGAGCGCTTGAGCAATCTGGAGCCTGCGGCCCTCCTCCGTCTGGACATCGCCGATTATCGGTCCACTGTGAATCAACTCTTGGTCCAGGCAAGTGAAATGGTACGCGCGCATGTGCCATCTACCTCTCAAGGACAAGGGAAGTCGAAGAAGAGCAAAAAACGTACCGGAAGTGACTTTTTTGGTGCCAACTTAAAAGGGGCTGACCTGCGGGGCGCAAGCTTCCGAGGGGCTTTAATGATCGCAGCCAACCTCCAACATGCAGATATACGAAATGCCGATTGGATTGGCGCGGACTTGCGGGATACGGATCTGGGCGGTGCAGACCTGCGAGGTGGCATCTTCCTCACGCAATCGCAGATCAATGCGGCCAAAGGTAATGTGAATACCAAGTTGCCGGATCATCTTAACCTTCCCTCACACTGGGTGTAGGGTGCCATTTCCACAAGAGCACGAGCAGGGATACAAGCAAGATAGTACCTGCCAATTCATATGAATGTATGAATCGTATACAGCAACAGCAAAAAAAACAGCTCGTCCTAAACATCCAAGGACGAGCTGTTTGTTGTACAAATCACAGGAACGAATCAGAATTATAACAAGTCGCGGCGAAGATCTTCAGCCGATTTCGGAGACAAGTGACCGAGTGGAATATCAAATACCGTTTTCGCTCCCTTATGTCCTTCCACGCTCAAGCGTTGTGCGGCTCTTGCATAAGCCACAAGTACGCTTGCTGTAAATTCAGGATTGCTGTCGAGTTTCAGACCAAATTCAATAATTTGCTTTTGACCGGCACCTGTAACTCCACTGCGAATTACAAATCCACCATGCGGCATGCCTTCATGCTCGGATTTCAATTCTTCTTCGGTAATGAACGTTACCGTTGTATCGTAATCTGCAAAGTAGTTAGGCATCGACACAATCGTCTCACGGATCTCATCCTGATTAGCACCATCTTCTGCTACCACATAACATTGACGCAGATGTTTCTCGCGTGTAGACAGCTCTGGTGTTTCCCCTGCACGAATGCGGTTGATCACCTCTTCAACAGGAACCGTATACTGCACACCCGCTTTAACGCCTGGAACACGACGAATCGCATCCGAGTGACCTTGACTCACACCTTTACCCCAGAACGTGTACTCTTTCCCTTCTGGCAGGATGGACTGTGCAAGCAGACGGTTCATGGAGAACAAGCCTGGGTCCCAACCTGTGGAAATGACACTTACGTGACCGCCTTGCTCTGCCGCAGCATTCACTTCTTTGTAGAATTCAGGAATCTTCGCATGTGTATCGAAGCTATCTACCGTATTGAACAATTTGGCGATGGCTGGTGTCTGCTCTGGAAGGTCGGTTGCAGAACCACCACAGAGGATCATAACATCAATCTTGCCTATGTATTGCTCCGCTGCAGAGATATGCTCAAAACGTACTTCTGTACCTTCAGCGACCATCTGCTCCGGATTACGACGTGTAAACACAGCAATCAGTTCCAGATCCTCGTTCTGGGAAATGGCTTTCTCTACACCTTTACCCAAGTTACCGTAACCAACAATACCCACTCTAATCATGTTCAATCCTCTCCTGTCTTCTTCTATAGTTGTCTATTACTCTATTCTAATGATATAACATACCATGTAACCTGTCAGGTTTCCAGTTCGAAATAAAAATACCTTGCAGCGGTGCAGCAATAATGCGGCTCCGTATGCAAGGTATTATGGCGTTCATTCGTTATTTTAGGAAGAAAAAAAGCAGGAAAGAAGAGTAGCCCTTATCTTCTGCTTATGATTCTGTCCAGGTCAACGTCAGTTCAATGACGCCTTCCTGTCCCGCCAATGTTCCTCCAATCAAGGACCAGACATCCTGCGTCTCCGGGTCAGTTCCCTGAATAATAATATTTTTGTCATCGATCGTCTGACCTGCATCCGTCAACTTTTTGGCGTTGAAGTAATCTTTATACAACTCAGATACGGTTTTCATATCTTGTTCAGTGGAGAAAATCACCATGGCCGATTGCTTGCCTTCATTCTCACCAGAATTGGCTAAACGAATCGTTGCATCTTCCGGCAATGGGAAATCACTTGGCAAGTTCTCCGGCAACTCATTGGTTCCAGTAGCCGCTTCCTCACCACGAGCTGACTCGGAGTCTGCTGGTGCAGTAGTACCCTCCGTTTCGGTCACTTCACTTGTTGTTGCTTCGCTTGCACCTTCATCAGTCGCTTGTTCACCAGTTCCGGAGGAAACCTCAGTGTCCACCTTCTCAGTATCACTCGGTTCGTCTGCCGCGCTGCTGCAAGCACTCAAGGCCACCATCATCGCCAGTGCCGCACAGGCCAATACATATTTCCTTCTCTTCACCATCCGTTACCACTCCTTCTTCTTCATTTTATGTGCTAATCACGTTCAAACGACTGGATTACAGGCACCGCATGAACATTATTCTTAACCCATATCACAGATACAGATAATACACTTAAAGACAATAGACAACTGGCTACGAGAATGGATAGGAAGCGGGTGATCACTCTAAACTTTTTCATCCACCCCTCCTCCTCATCCTGTTCATCATGTGTTTGTGGAATCATGTTACTCATAGATCACTGGACGTTGTGACTAATTTCATGATCTCGGCAGCGACAATATCCGGTTGACTGTTGTGGATACTGTGTGTCGCTTGTGGAACCGTCAGCTGTGTTCCGTGTCTTGACCATGAAGCAAAATTCGCTTGGTCGGCCTGCCATGCCTGACTGTCCTCATCCGACTCCTCCGAACCGGCTGTGAGAATCGTCAGGGGGAAGCCAAACTTCGTTTTGTTCTCAAGCACACACGCTGCATTTGTTCTGGAATTCCGAACCTCTTCCATGACATTGTCATTGTACGCATGTCTCAGCGTGGATATCGTGACGGCTTTTTTCATCGGTTCCGTTACCAGATTTGGGTCAATGACCAGAGATGCCATCATGCGATCCGATTGCAGCAATGTTCGTGCTATGCCTGTTTTCACCAGAAAACGGGACCAATCCATCATCCATTCTGGTGTATTCAGGTCCGTACGACTGTAATACTCCGGACTTCCGCCATCGATCATGACCATGCCAGCCACCTCATCAGGATACCTTTGCGCAAACCGCAGTGTCTCCAGCGCACCCAGGGAGTGACCGACCATGATGTAAGGTGGACGTTGACCGGATGTTCGCAGCAATTGGTGGATCTCTTCCGAGATGGTATCGACATCACGAGGTTCATCCGTATAGTCGCTGTATCCGTACCCGAACCGATCATATACCGCAATTTTTACCTGTGATTTCAACTTGTCATATAGCGGACTGAAATCCACATACGGATTAGGTGTACCCCAGCCTGAGGCAAACACCACGGTTACCTCTCCTTTGCCAGCGGTGTAGAGGTGCATGTTGCGACCACTCACTTCATAATACTTGCCTGGCGGGGGATAGGACTTCATATCCTGCGTGGATTGATACGTTTCATACGCTGTACCTGCCAGCAGCAAAAGTCCTGTGGCAAGCATGATGCCTCCCAGCACTTTTACCCCTCTCCGTAACCCCTTCTTCATCTTCTCTACCCCTTACCCCAAAGGTTCATCTATATATGTATGCTTCAATCGTACCCAAGAAATAGCGGGATTGAAACAATCCCGAGTCCAGTTCTTTCCCCAACCAAAGTCCAGTGTCCCTCCCCTACCTGTGACGCAAAAAAACTGCAAATCTCCCATTCAGGAAACTTGCAGTTCATCTATACTTGTATTCTAAAACTCTTACCTCAATCTATCTCACGATGATCCTTACCTATAGTTGCAAAGTAAGACCCACCGGGCAATGATCACTGCCCATCACGTGGCAGTCGATATGCGCATCTGCCACCTTAGGTGCCAATTGATTGGATACTAGAAAATAATCAATGCGCCAGCCCACATTCCGTTCTCTGACTTTCGGCATATAAGACCACCAGCTGTACACATCCGTACGATCCGGGTAAAGATGGCGGAAGCTGTCCACATAACCAGAAGCAAGCAAATCGGTCATCTTGCCACGCTCTTCAAGGGTAAATCCCGAGTTGCCCAGATTGGGCTTCGGATTCTTCAGATCAATCTCCTGATGAGCCACATTCAGATCACCACAGACGATAACCGGCTTAGTCTGCTCCAATTGCAGAATGTACCCCCGGAATCGATCCTCCCATTCCAGACGGTAAGGCAGCCGGGTCAGATCCCGCTTTGCGTTAGGGGTATAGACGTTCACCAGATAAAACTCATCATACTCCAGTGTAATCATCCGTCCTTCCGGCTCGCTGTCCTCCTCCATCCCGTAACGAACGGATAAAGGCTTGATTCGGCTAAATACAGCCGTACCGGAATAACCTTTTTTGATCGCATAATTCCAATATTGATAAACATCTTCCCCCAGGTCCATCTCAATCTGTCCGGCTTGTAATTTGGTCTCCTGAAGGCAGAAAATATCCGCCTGACTCTCCTGATAATAATTCATGAATCCTTTGGTCACACATGCCCTTAAGCCATTCACATTCCAGGACACCAGCTTCATATCCTCATCTCCTCACATCTCTCCAATATAGCATGGGCCCATTCCGGGGGACAAGCCTTGCGGCTCTGGAATGAGATGGAGTCATTGGAATCCTTAGGGGGCTAGCTTGCCTATATTTCGCTTCGTAACTTAGAGAACACCGCAAGGTCAATATATCTGCCTTTCTCAAACTCATGCTGCCGCAGTACACCTTCCTGTTGAAAACCAAGCTTGTGTAACAGGCGAATTGACGCCTCGTTCTCCGGTTCAACCTTTGCTTCAATCTTGTTGAGCTGCATGCTTGTGAATCCAAAATGGAACACAGCACGGGCCACTTCAGTCATCACACCGCGGCCCCAGAAAGAGGAACGCAAGTCGTATCCGATCTCTGCACGGTTATGTACATCTTCATAGTTCAGGAACCCACAGGTTCCGATCACTTTACGAGTTTCACGGTCTTCAATCATCCAGCGTAATCCCGTGTGTTCCTTGAAAATCTTCGTATACCAGCTCATCTCACCCTGTGCATCCTCCACGGATTCAAAGGGAGTGAATGGCATATATTGCACCACAGCTTCATCGGAATATAACTCCAACAGATCATGGCTGTCCCCAGCCTCTGCCGACCGGAGGATGAATCGTTCTGTCTGAATTAATGGAAATAGATCAAACCTAAATTGCTCACTCATGCTTGGTCTCCTTTACAACATTTATTGTAGAAGTCCATTTTACTACACTTGCCTTCATCAAGCTTTTACTATTAATATGTTCTATTAAGGCATTACTGTATAAAAGGGTACATAGGAAAGGACGTGCTATTATCACACAATCATATGACGTTATTATCGTTGGAGCCGGCTCCATGGGTATGAGTGCTGGGTATTATCTATCGCGCAGTGGATGCAAAACTTTATTAATTGATGCCTTTGATCCTCCGCATACGGAAGGAAGTCATCATGGGGATACCAGACTGATGCGCCATGTGTACAGTGGAGGGCCTGACTATATTGCCATGGCATTACTTGCACAGAAGTTATGGCATGAGCTGGAGGAAACGACCGGAGACCAACTGTTTGTTCCTTCCGGTGTACTAAATGTGGTTGATCCGGAGATTCATTCCTTCCGCAACCGATTGAGCCATGCAGATGATGCAGGTATTCGGTATGAAACATTGCACGCAGCCGAGGTAATGAAACGCTGGCCAGGTATTACAGTACCTGAACATTACGAGGGCATGTATGAACCTGATGCGGGTTATTTGTATAGTGAACCCTGTATTCGTGCCTACCGCAAGGCAGCCGAGACTCATGGTGCCACCTTGTTAAATCACACTCGGGTAGAGCATATCGAATACGGACCACATTCCGTCGCAGTTCAGACTTCAGGTGGCGAGACATACCACGCGAATCAAATCATCCTGAGCGCTGGCGCCTGGTTTCAGACATTAAAACCTTTCGTGGATCTCCCGATCCAGGCAGTGCGTAAAACGGTTGGATGGTTTGATGCACCAGAAGCCTTATACGGAGAGGCACACTTCCCCGGTTTTACACTGGCAGGAAAAGAAGGTACATATTATGGATTTCCAAGCATGGGCGGATCAGGTCTGAAGATGGGTCGTCATGATACAGGTCAGGTGTGGACACCAGGAAGTCCAATGGCTCCATTTGGTACGGAAGAAACGGACGAGGGGGATCTGCGCAGGCTGCTCGAACTTCATATGCCTCAGGCAGCTGGAGAATTGAAACGTGGTAGTGTGTGCAAGTATGAATTCACTTCGGATGAAGATTTTATTATCGACCGACACCCTGCCCATGAACGTGTGTGGCTCGCAGGCGGTTTCTCCGGTCACGGCTTCAAGTTTGCAAGTGCCATTGGGCAGATTCTATCCGACTTGGTGCAAACAGGGCACACGGATCAGGATATTAGCAGGTTCGCCCTATCCCGTTTTCGTTAATTACCTGCCGGGTGGATGAATAATATGTATGTCTAAAATAGTTACTTTCTTAGAGGGTGCAGTGTTGCTTAGAGCACTGCACCTCCAAGAAAGAAGGACACGTAAGAGCGTTAATTCATGCCCACTCACACTAATTAACTTTGACTAGGCTCCATTGCTGATTGGCCCCGCCATTGTCGGCCCACTGAATCGTGGAGGCACCTGCGGTTAGAGACCCTTGATTGATGTCAACCGTCAGGCCACTGTTTCGATTCGCAAGTACCACATATCCTCCCACATCAATTGGCAGCCATTGCTGATTGTTGCCTCCGTTATCCTGCCACTGAATCAGAGCGGCTCCGCCTTGTGTAGAACTCGAATTCACGTCTAATAAAAGGCCACTGCCTACATTGCGGATGTTGTAATATCCGTTACCTGCCGACTCCAGCTTCCACTGCTGGTTGGCTGCTCCATTATCATTCCACTGAATGATCGTTGCCCCACCCGTAGAAGAAGCACCGTTAACATCGAGTGCAAGTCCACTATTGCGGTTGATTAATTTGTAGATTGCCCCGGATTCATATCCTGTACCACCATTGTAAGTTGCACCGGAAATGACGTAAGTTGTGACCGAGTTGGCCTTGGCTGTAGCGGTAAAGGTTTTGTTTTGCACCGAAATATTGGTCAGTTGCTGCAACTTCTCTGTTGAAGAGGTCCGATATACTTGAGCAGACGTGCCTGTGTTAGTAAAACGACTGAGATCATAGGTTACCGTTGTATCCGTCGATTCCGAATTGGTTGTAACCAGCACTACTTTGCCGGAAGCTGCATCATAGGCTGCAAGGGTATTGGCATCACTCATGCCGATAATCTTGTACCCAGGACGAATAAATTTGCTGTAGTTGCCCATGACATAATATTTTTGGTTTACGGTGTAACTGGTCGTTTGTGTATTGTTCAACACGTTCTTGAAGAATCCCCATCCTTCTGCACTATCCACGGCTTGCCAATACACCCATCCACTTGCGCCCATATTGCGAATATCCTTGAGGATGGTCCGTGACATCGTAAGTCCGCTTGCATCTCCGTCTCCATATTCCGAGGTCCACAGATGTTTGCCCGCAGACGTCGCTGTGTTACGCAAAGCAGTACGATTGCTTCCGCCATACGTATGGGTGTTGATCTGAGTGATCGCTGATTTAACGGCATTGCTATAGCTGTTGAACGACACATTCGTATCATCGATACTGTATTCTTCCGGTGCGCTCAGCTTTGTAGACAGGCCCTTCGCATTCAATGAAGCTTGTACCTGACTCAGAATTGTGTTCTGATCCGCCCGGTCAAAGTGCATGCCTTCCTGGTCATTGCCCTGCTTCCACCACGTTGAGATCGGTTCATTCAGTGGAGTTACACTATCAAATGTGATCCCCCAGTTATCCCGAAAATGCTTCACAACCTCGGTTAAGTAATCGGCAAAATCATCGTAGTAATCAGGCTTGAGGTTGTTACCTCCATTCGCCGAACCGGACACATTACCACTGATCGTCATCCAGTAAGGTGCGGAATTCGCAAAAGCTTCGATGACATTCACACCTTGTGCTTTGGCAGCTTGCAGCATATATCGTTGGTTTGCATCTGCATTCCAGTCATACACGCCGGGAGAAGGCTGGTAACCAGGAACGGCTTTGCGATATTCGAGGATATTGGACGATGGATTATCCCCGCCTCCAATGTTGTACCGCAGGATGTTCAGTCCCAGTCCAGTATTCGCGTTGAACATTTTCTCCACATACTCATCCCGATTGGAATATTCTCCAACCACCTTGCCCCACCACGCGAGGGATGTTC
The DNA here is from genome assembly GCF_037976585.1 of Paenibacillus sp. FSL k6-2145. Lineage (NCBI taxonomy): Bacteria > Bacillati > Bacillota > Bacilli > Caryophanales > Paenibacillaceae > Paenibacillus > Paenibacillus sp. FSL k6-2145. The sequence continues at coordinate 326,379 of NZ_CP150267.1, forward strand.
CCCATCCTTCCATCGTCTGATATTGCTTTGATGGATCGGCAATAGCCGTGTAAGCTCCCGCAGCAGATACCTCTGTGCCCAGACCTAAACTGCTTGTTAGCAGACTTCCTGCCAGCAGCAGCGAGCTCATTCGTTTTAACCACTTCATCCGCTTCACTCCTTATGAATTTTTCGAAACACGAACACCAATTATTGTGCAACCTCTCGGAAGGTCGCGTCTGACTTATCTAGTGCGGTAATGACAGCTTCCAATTTCAGCACATTATTATAATGTCTAAGAAACAGGTTCGGGTTACTAAACGAGGTATACGATGTCCAACTAGCGTTAGCAAGTCCATTTACACGTTTGAACGTGGCGTCATTTCGGAACGTAGCGCTGCCGTCATTTTTCACAAGTGTAATGCTGCCATTATTATTGCGCAGGAAATAACCCGGATAATTCATGGACTCAAACGAAATGCCTGTTGCATTTGACAGACCTGAAACGATACGGAATTGTGCATCCTCCGCTGGACTGACATTCGCATCAATCCGTGCCTGATAGTTGTAATGACGAATGAAGCTGCCCGGCACATTGAATGACTCCAGCTTGCGGATATCACCCGGTTGTCCGGACTCTTTCAATACGGTCATATGCCGGACGAGTCCGGTAAGACCCGCAATCTCTTGTTTGGCACCCCAAGTCTGGAAGTTGTCAGCAGAGTCGCTGTAATAATATTTTTGTGTCGCATAGCCGTCAAAGTAGATTCGCCATGAACCATTATCCAACTGAACAAGCGCCGGGCCTTCCACCCAAGAACCCCAACCTGCCCAATCCCCTGTGCCTTTAAAGTTGTAAGGACCCGTTAGCGAGGTGGATGTCGCATATTCAATGTATTTGGTGGTCTCGTTTTTGGTAAAAGCATGATAGGTTGAGCCTGTCTTCACGATAAAAGTGTCGATATAATTGGGAGCAATGCCTGCCAGTTCAGTAGGTGCAGACCATGAGGTAGATGTTAGATTGCTACCTGAAGCTGTGAGTACATAAGGTTTGAAATTCTGATAGTTGCCTGGTGAGAGGGACACGATAATGTTCAGACTGCCGTTGCTGTCTTTGAACCATTCTGGTGCCCAGGTGTGTGCAATTGTGATAGGTGTGGATAATGTAATGTTACGGACAAATGTCCAGTTTACCTTATCCGGGCTGGAGGCGATGCCGATGGTGTTACCCGACCAGTTCGTGGTGTAGACGACGTAATATAGACCATCTGTGTGCTTCATGATGCTGGGATCGCGGATCAGATTGGCCGGAGGTGTATAGGCTGGCCCTTTCAGCAAACCATAGTGGGTCGCATTATACGATTCATAGATATACATATTGGACTCACTTGTGTTCGTAAAGGCGGATATCGTATAAACACTTGTCGCTGCTCTGGCTGTATTGGGGAATAACATCGTTAATAGAAGCAATGTTCCGAGCAGCAGGATCATTCCGGCCTTAAAACCTTTGGACTTTCCTACTCCTATTCCCTCTTCCTTCTTCGTCAAAATTGGGTCATCTCCTTATCCATGATCGAATAGAATAATTAATTAGACTTAACATACCCTATGGCAGAATACACGTTATCTTGGAGTCAACCTCTATAAACACACCTTACGACTACCTGTTCAAATTCCAATTACATGAAGCATCACTCCCTTCACAGATCATGGATGAACACTCTTTATATATGTAAACGTTTACAAATAATAATGCTACAAATGTTCCCTATGCTTATTGTACAAACCTGATTACCACAGTTCCCCATCCTCTTAGCCGAACTCACTCCCAAGACCGAATCCGAAGATTCACAAATCCAGGTCAATTGGGCTAAGAAAATGAGGGGGTAAAACTGCGGTAAAAATAAACTTTTGCGTTATGTGATGCTATTTTCTAATCCTGGTCCATTACTATAAAAGGCTGCTTCAAACTCGAACGATCTCGTTCCAGTCATCGCTCCCTTGCATCTCTAAATCAATAAGACAGCTAAAGATCAATACATGAGCTACTCCACCGCAACCCACGGATAACGGGATGGCGCATCCAACAGGAATCGTACACGTTCTGGTGTTCTACCTTCTTCATCGAACAAAAGTAATTCATTCTCTTCCTGTAGCCATGCTACTGGAATCTTGTAATCCTCTTGCGGACCAATCTGCCAGTAACGGCCCAGATGATGTCCGTTCAGGTGAATGGTTCCTTTGCTCATCCCTGTCAAGCGAAGCATCAGGTTCACTTTATGATGCCCCGAAACCGCAGGCTTCGCGAAACGCCAGCGGTACCAGACCGGCTGACCATACGATCCTCTGACTGGAGTATGATTGGATACAGGGTGAGACTTCTCGCTCAATGTAGCACGATTAACCGATCCATTCGTGGTGTGGGGAACCAAATTGGCAGTACAATTGCCACCTGTGGCGATACCAGACTGTCCTGCACGCTGGATTGATCCCTGTCCAGGATGTAGCGCTTCCTGTTCTACCTCGTATCTCTCCCATTGTTGCGGAAGTAATACATCCGTCCCTGCCATACGCCAATCCTTCAATTCTCCCTGACTTGGATACGTGATCAGTTCCAGTCTGTCCAGCGATGAACGGCTATACGGCATTTCCAGTGTATTCGTCTCTCCGGGCTTGATATACAAGGCTATGTCTAACGTCTGGAAGGCAAACCAATCCTGATATCCTTCCATTGGAACTTCGATGCCATTGATACGAAGACCTTTGCTCAAGGCACCCACAAGAATCGCCCGATCCATGCCATCCAGCGTAAAGCTTCTGCTCAGAATTGGCGCCCCATGTATAGAGTTCACTTCATCGAGATGCACAAGTCCACTCTCCATACGCCAATCCCGACGAATATCCTGAACCTTGCCATCCAGATACACAGCACCAGCCAGACCTTTGCTCTCACCCAAATACGGGGAGAAGTTCAATCTGCCCATATGCTGCACCAGAATCTGAAGTGTATTCTTTCCTTTGGCCACCTGCAACTGCACTCCAGCGGCACCTAACTGACGCACTAATGCCTGCTGAACACCATTAACGATGATTCTGGCAGTATCCTGGATATCCGGCAAAATGAGCTTAGTGATCCCTTCGGTTGGACTCTCGAAATCACATTCGTACAATAAATAACCAAAATCTTGTCCATACCGAGAAAAGTCTTCCGGTTGTCCACTCGCCGAGCGTTCCTTCGCAGTTAACGCAATACGTGACATCTCAGGAGAATCAGACAATGCCGGCGCACTCGGTAATGTCCACGGAAGCTGCTGCTGTTTACCTGCAATAGGCTTCTCGCTGGCATAGAACTCGTGACCTGTTAACGTCCGTTCTCCATCGGTCCAGTCACCAAGCAGCGTAATTGTGCGATCTGGGTCAGTAATCATGCCCTTGACCTGACCAGATGGCAATACGTCTACGTCATCGAAGCTGATCGCATAACGAAGTCCCTTCTGGTCTGTTGCTTCCAATCGCCATGTTCGATTCATCGTCTCTTGATCCAGAATGACGAAACGGATCGGTGTGCCGTTTGCTTTCAATCGGATCATTCCCGGCTCTTGGAAATGGAACAGATCGAAGCGGTATACGTTCCTTGCTGAATCATGTTCAACCAGCACTTGCACCGTACTGCCCGTAACGTTTAGTGCCCCAGCTTCCAGTTCAACAACTGACCGCTGCCCGGCAGCGGCCACGATGAACAGGGTTAATTCTCCGTTTATCATTTCATTGCCCGTAATCATCGTACCCGCAGTCAGATATACGTGTTCAGCAATCTGTACTCGATCCAGCAACGGAACAATCTGACCCGGATTCACCGATACGGGAAGAGTCCGGCCTTCCTCCAGCGTAATGTGCATGGTCTCGCGTTCATCCTTGTGACTCTCCAGAAACCAAATCTTCTGGTTGCCAGCCTGTCTGCCTCGTACAGATATGCCTTCAGGATGACGTACAACGATCTGTTCTTCTGGAATTTCCTCTGTTTCCATCAGAAGGGCCCCGAAAGCATGGACGAAATAGGATAAATTCTTGGTTACTGCATATTTCGGTGTCACCCGTCCATATTCATTCAGCGGTGCATCATAGTCATAGGACGTAATCATGAAAATATCACTGCTACCCATCGTTCTGCCGCCATATCCACCAAAGTTCGTGCCACCATAGAACATATAGTGACTGATTCCGGTATACCCGGCACGCAGGATTTCCATGATGCGTCTCTCCAGCAAAGGCGCTGTCTTCTGAATGGCTGAAGGTCCTCCCCAATTCTCAAACCATCCGGTCCAGAATTCCGTGACCATCTTCGGGGTGTCCGGCTGTTTGGCTCGGAGTTTCTCATAATGCCCGTCAGCACCTGACCAGAAATTAGCCCCTTCAATTGTGCCTTCCGCCCCGCCAACGCAAGTGATCAGCGTAGCGTCAATGCCACGTTGCAACAATCCATCTCTCAGCGTATTCATATGGTCACTTGCAGCAGCGTCATCCATCAGATACCCGTATTCATTCTCCACCTGAACCAGAATGACCGTGCCTCCAGCGGACAGCTGGCGTTCCCGAATAATCGGCACAAGCCGGTCAAAATACAAATTCACATAGTGCAAATACGTCTCATTATTTTCCCGGAATTTCACGCCATCCTTCGTACCAAGCCAGTATGGAAAACCGCCAAAATCCCATTCTGCACAGATAAACGGACCCGGACGCGCGATGACCCACATGCCCAGTTCTGCGCACAAATCCAGAAATGCTCCGCAATCGTTGTCCCCTTCAAAGGACCACTGTCCTTCTTCCGGTTCATGCACATTCCATGCAAAGTAGGTGTCGATGCAATTCATGCCTGCCAGCTTCGCCTTCAGCAGAACCTCACGCCATTCTTCCTTCGGCATACGGAAATAATGGATCGTGGCACTGTTCAGAAATACACGCTCTCCGTTTAGGAAAAAGCTGCGTGCATCGTATGTTAATTCAGATAGAACACCGTTCTCAGCCCTAGTGATGTTCTTCTCCTGTTCCTGCAGCAAAAGGGATGCTTTCTCTGTCAAAGTGATCCCCTCCTTCTCTTTATTTATATAAATTGAACTAAAGATTATTTACACTGCACACTTCGATTACAGAACAACTTTCCGATCGCTGTTATCCCCAGATTTTATGAATTCCTTTTCTCAAAGGGAAAATCCGGGGATAGCATATGCTTCCGATGTAGTTTTCTTGCAGAAAGCTTGTAGGCGAACGCTTCGCTTTTTCAGGTTTTTTCTGTCCTCTACGTTTGGTGTAAATGTTTAGTTCAATTTATATAGGTTCATATGTCCTGTAATTAATTTAAGGTGAACCAAATTCGTTGAACTGAAAGATGATCTATACTGGCACTACGATGTCAGAACAACTTTCCGATTGCTATCATCAGTTCCCCTGCAACGTCACGCCTTCCAGTACAACCGTTGTGATGGAATTATCTGCGGTAGGTACTTCCAGTCCGTTGGCATACACCGGAATGTCTTCAAGCTGTTCCATGTTCCGGTCCGGTGAAGTCTGATACACCTGCGCAGTGGCTGATTTTCCATACGTGTACCCTTCCAGTTCAAACGCCGTTGTTCCAGCTGACAATTCGTTACGAATCACCAGCACCAGTCTCTGACGTTCCGCGTCATAAGCAGCCAGTGTGCGTCCACCATCCGTTGGAATAATCGTCGCGCCGGGACGAATGAACTTCGTAAACTGGGCCATACCATAATACTGTTTGGTCATCTCATACTGCTCTTCTCCGTTAAAGTTGGCGTGAATGAATCCCCAGTTGTTATTGGCGCCTTCATCTTCAACGGCCTGCCAGTATACCCAAGCGGATGGCTGCATGATTTTCAGATCAAACATGATTCGCTCTGCCAACTCTTGCACCGAGGTCATATCCTCATGACTGTGCGGCTCGCTGCCGCCCGTTCCGTACTCGGACATCCACAGCTTTTTGCCATGGCGTTCTGCCAATGTGCGCAGCTCTTCCATTTTGCTACCATTATAGGAGTGGGTATTGATCTGCTGGATTACGTCCAGCGTGTCCTGATCATAGAGGTTGAAATTAAACACCGTCTCATCAATGCTGTTATCGTCTGCGGCACTAATGACGGTTCCATCCAGTCCTTTGCTCTTCAACGATGCAGCAACTTTCTTGATAATCTCGGCCTGTTTCTCATTGGTAAAATGACTGCCTTCCTGCATATTGCCCTTCTTCCACCAGTCGGAGGAAGGTTCATTGAGCGGATTCAGTGTGCGGAAGGTGATCCCCCACTCGTCCCGATAATGCTTCACAACTTCGGTCAGATAATCGGCAAACGCATCATACTGATCGTCACGAAGATTATTGCTGCCATCCACGGCTCCGGTCACCGATCCACTGATCGTCATCCAGTAAGGTGGTGAATTGGAGAATGCTTCAGCAATATTCACGCCGCGCTCCATCGAGCCTTGTAATACAGCCCGCTGACCTGCATCAGCCTCCCAATCCCACTCTCCAGGTTCAGGCTGGAAGCCAGGTACATCCCCACCGGGACGGAGGGCTTTCATCTCCGGATTCTCCTCACCGCCAATATTGTAACGAACGATGTTCAGGCCTAATCCTTTCTCCGGATCAAAGACCAGATCCATCACTTCACTAACCTTCGCCTGATCCTTCCATCCGCCAAGATCATTGGCCCACCAGGCAAGTGACGTGCCCCAGCCTTCAAAATGATCATAGGACTGATCCAGCTTCAGACGTACCGGTTCCTCTTGAAATACAAGTGTTTTGGATGATTCATTGGCAAAATGATTGATAACAATTCCTCCTCCTGCCAGCAGGGCAATCAGGGCTACACCCATAATGATATAGTTCCGTTTGCTCCTGCTGCGTTGTTCTTTATGCGCCATGGGCTATACAATCCCTTCTCCATGTACGATGATTACTTCGTTGACCTTGAACGTCAGGTTCAGTACATACACACATTACAGACACTTCGGTTACTTGATTCCGCTGCTTCCGCCGCTAATGTTGGCTTCGTAGACATAACGTTGTCCGAACAGATATACCAGTACCATCGGAATAGTGAGGAACAGGGAAGCGATCATCACAAGGTTCCATGGTGGCATCTGCCCACCACCTACCGTAGTCAACAGCTGCACTCCGAGTGCCAGCGGCATTTTCTCCGGATCATTGATATAGATGAGCGGCCCCATGAAGTTGCCCCAGTTATAGGAGAACGAAAAGATCGCAATGGCCGCAAGTATGGGATAAGTCAGTGGCATGATGATCTTCCAGTAGATTCCCGGGTGCCCCATACCATCGATCATGGCGGCTTCATCCAGTGATTTGGGAATACTCATGACAAACTGCCGAATCAGGAATACGTTGAATGCTCCGGCGAAGAAGCTTGGTACGATCAGCGGGTAAAATGTATTAATCCAGTCCAGATGACGGAAGATGATGAACTGCGGTACCATCGTCACCTCACCCGGAATCATCATCGTACTGAGCAACACAATAAACAGGAAACGGCTGCCTTTTGCCTTGATTCGGGCAAAGCCGTAGGATACGATCGAAGCTGATAATACCGATCCGATAATCGTAAAGACGGTAATGATGACCGAGTTTTTGAGATATGTTCCAAGATTGTTATTCGTAAAAATCGTATAAAAGTTCGACCATTGGAACTCCATTGGAACGAAGGTAAAAGCTGATTTGACGGTTGTTGCGTCACTTGCCAGTGCAATGGAGATCATGTACAGGAAAGGCGAAGCAAGCAGCACCCCGACCAGAATCAGAAAAATATAGGATATCGTCTTCTCCACAGTCGATGGATTACTCATTGGCTTTTCCCTCCTCGTAGTGCACCCATAGCGCCGATGAACGGAATACAACGAGTGTCAACGCCATGATGATGATGAATAGTACCCAGGCAATCGCCGATGCATATCCCATTTTGTAGAATTGGAACGCATTCTGGAATAAGTAGGGAACAACCATCTGACTTGAATTGTCAGGTCCGCCGGCAGTAACGATGAATACCTGCGCGAAGGTCTGGAGCGCTCCAATCATACCAGTCACGAGATTGAAGAAAATGACGGGAGTCAGCATCGGGAATGTAATATGGAAGAACGATTGTGTACTCTTCGCTCCATCAATGGCAGCGGCCTCGTACAGCTCCTGTGGAATACCTTTCATACCTGCAAGCAGCAATACCACGCCACCACCTACACCCCATAAGGACATGAGAATCAATGCAGGCTTAACCCAGTTCGGATCAAGAAGCCAGGCGGGACCCTGAATACCGAAGATCGCAAGTGCCTGGTTGATCAACCCTTCCGTCGGTGCAAGCAAGTGGATGAAGAGCAATGAACTCGCAACCACCGGAACAACGGAAGGCAGATAGAACAGAATACGGAAGAAGGTGATCCCTTTGATTTTCTTGTTGAGGTAATATGCAATCCAGAGCGAGATCGACATGCCCAGCGGAATGGATATTAGCGCATAGAAGAATGTATTGCCTACGGATTTCCAGAAAATCGGATCATCGGTCAGTAACGTTTTGTAATTTTCGATACCAATGAATTCAGGGGACTGGAACAGATCCCAATTCGTGAAGCTCATATAGATGGAAAACAGGATCGGACCCAGGGTCAGCCCCAGAAACCCGATCAGCCAAGGCGAGATGAAGATGTAGAACCATTTCCCGTCCTTTTTTCTCACGTTAAGCCCTCCCATGACGCAGAGAGCAGATGGAACCCGCATTCACGCCGATTCCACCTGTCCTGCTGTCGCTGCTATTTGTGCATGTTCAGAAAAATCCTCTATTTGTAGAGTCTTTCCAGTCCACTCTGAATTTCGGTTACGGTATCATCAAGCGAGGCTTTGTTGTTGAAGTACACACCCAGCTTATCGTTAATGAGCTTCATCATTTCGTTCCATTGCGGGTTGAACGGTTCTGCATAGATCGTCGATTCACTGAACGCAGCCATGTTGATTTTTTTGCCGCCGTATTCAGCATTGAGGAATTCATCACTGGACAAACCTGCTTTGGTTGCAGGAGCATCCTGACCGGCTTTGACCATCGGCATCTGTGCTTCCGGTGTGGTCAGTGCTTCGATGACTTTGAAAGCTTCTTCCTTGTGTTTGGAAGCGTTGGTAATCGTTAACCCGTTAAAGAATGCGTTCGTTTCGCCCCATACCGGAGAGATATCCCAATTAATGCCTTCCACCTTGGCAAGTGAACCGATGTTCCAGAACCCTGTCGTTTCCATGGCGATCTTGCCTTGAGCGAACAACGGATCGGCTCCGATATTCCCCATGTCGGCAATCTCGGTTGGCGTTGGTCCCGCACCGTGTGTGAAGGTCAGGTCATTCATGAATTGTAATGCTTTCCGCACAGGCTCTGTATTGAAGGTTGGTTTACCACTCTCATCGAACAATGAGCCACCGTTCTGGTAGATCAGCTGCATCCATTGCGGCCACCAGCTACCCGGGTAGTAGCCCCATTGAACCGTTTTGCCATTCTCCTTCACCGTCAGCTTCTGAGCTGCCGCCATCAGATCGTCCTGCGTCCAATCTTTGGTTGGATATTCCACCCCAGCCTTGTCGAACAGATCTTTGTTATAAAAGAGGACCATCGCACCTGCCCGATCCGGCAAACCAAATTGTTTGCCATCATACTTCATCAGGTTGGCAATATCATCGGAATAACGCTCGGACATGTTCACATTGTTCGCCTGAATCATGTCATCCAGCGGTATAATCTGATTCTTGGAGGCGTAAGCCTGATAGTTCTCGGCAATCATCATGATGTCCGGTGCCGTTCCTCCGGCGATCATGGTCTGTACCTTCTGGTCATAATCTCCTGCAACCACGTTCAGCTTCACGTTAATATCGGGATACGTCTGTTTCACAATGTCGAGTCGTTCCTGATAAATTTTCTTCTCATCCTCCGAGCCCCAGATCGTCATGCTCAAATCAACCTTGCCACCGGACTCGCCGGAAGAACCGTTTTTACTCCCGCTGCTACAGGCTGTCAGACCCATTACCATGACCAGCATCAATAACGAAATGACCTTTAAACTTCTTCTCATACGTTACGCCCCCTTGATATAATGAATGGATGACTACACTGAAACCCGTTTCATGAAATGGGTTTCATTAAGCTGAAACATAAAACCCGTTCCACTTTATGAAAGGGGTTTCATTCACGCACTCATTATATTTCACCCTTCGAGGAAATGTCAACGCTTTCTTTTCCAATTACAGGCCCTTTATCTTGCAGCAGGTCCTGTACTTTGACGCACAATCAGCTCCGGTTGCAGAATGATCTGCTTCTTCGGTTTGCCTTGGTTAATCAGCTCATGCAGCACATCCACAGCCTGTTTGCCAAGCTGATACGTATTCTGGGATACGGTTGTCAGTTCCGGTATAACGGCACTGGCGAGCGGTGTATCATCATAACCCACAATGGATATATCCTTCGGAATCGAGAGCCCATGCTCAATCGTTGACTTGATCGCACCAATCGCTGTGTTGTCATTAACGCAGATGACTGCGGTTGGCGGATTGTCACGATCCAGTAGTTTGGACATCTCCCGTTTGCCGTCGTCGATGGAGAAGCTGCCGAGCAGTTGCCGTTCTTTTGGTATTTCGAGTCCATGCTCCCGAAGTTTCTTCTGCACAGCTCTGACCTTGACCATGGTTGTGGACAACTCTTTCAGACCGCCAACAAAGGCGATATCGCGATGCCCCAGTTCAAGCAAATGCTCAGCTGCAAGGGCTGCCCCTGCCCCCTCATCCGTGTATACCCGGTGAAACCCGCCTTTCGCAATATTGCCATTGACCAGTACAATTGGCATACGCTTGCCCATATCAATCAATTCCTGAGCCATGTCATCCGGACAGACCTGCATGTTAATTCGCCCGCCGAGGAAAATAATCCCGTCTACCCGCTTCTCTCGCAGGATGGACAAATATTCAGATTCCCTGTTGTAGTCGCCTGCGGTATTGCACAGAAAGAAGGTGTACCCCAATCCGCGAGCCTCATTCTCCGCACCCCAGAACACTTCCGGGAAAAAGGGATTCGTAATGTCCGGCAGGATGATGGCGATGGTACCCGTCTCTTTCTTGATCAGACTGCGCGCCTGCGCATTGGGCTGAAACTGGTGTTTTTCAATGATGGACATAATCTTCTCTCGGGTGCTTGCACGCACAGGTGCCGTATCATTCAGTACCCGGGAGACTGTCGCTACAGATACATTTGCTTCCTTGGCGATGTCGTATATGGTGATCGGTGTCATAGCGGAACCTTCCTTTTTCTCTAATTTTCCCTATTTTCCCTGCTTATCATACCAGATAAGGAATGCCGATGAAATGGGTTTCATTGACGGGCGAATGATTTCACACTGAACCCATAGAAATTCCGGGTATAACATTCATACGTGAATGGTTCGTTGCATTACGCATTAGCGTCAATATTTTTACAGGACATGTTTGCTTTTCTTTATTTCACCTTCTAATCTGCGTTTATGGTCCATATATTAAATTGTAAGCGAATTCATTGGAGATTAGAGGAGTGTGAACAACGTCATGATCATTCAAGTCAGTCCGCTGGCAGAAGCAAGACTTACTGAAAAGCTGGGAGATCGACCAGGCTATTTCAAATTGTTTTATGATACCGATGGATGCGGTTGTGACGGAATTGCGGTACTTCTGATCTTGAACGAGCCGGATAGCGATGATGTTACCGTAGAAGCGGGGTCGCTTCCCTTTGTAATCAACAAACAGCAGCAGATTTACTTCGAACCCTCTCTGCGTCTGCAATCCGAGCACAGTTTCCCTTCGTTCCGACTGAGTAGCGATTCCATGATCTATGGCAGTAATGTCAAAGTCCATGATTTACGAGATACCGCAGACGTAGCCCCACAGCCCACTGGATGGTTTGTACGATAAACGTTGAATATGCACTATAATCAAAACCTCCCAAGTCCAGATGTTATGTGGGACGGGAGGTTTTTTATCAATTTTAATGAGTTCATTAGGCATTATGTTCGTAAACATTTCATATTCGTGCAGTGCCTCTGTACCTCTGCTGCTCTATTTCCGAATATTTTTCGGGACAAAAGAGGTGAAAATTTGATTAATTAATATAGACTTTAGTTTAATACAAATAATTACAAGTAAACCGTATACTTAGATAACCACATATGAATTTAGGAGATCCACAAAACGGAATACCTAATTAAAGATATAAGTCTAGTTATACCAAAAACACGGTTAGAACATTGTATCCGTTTAGAAGTGTCGAGGAGGAAAATTAAAACTTATGAAGTTACCCATGATCCTGAACGTAGTCCGCATCTTGTTGAGTATTAAAGTTATATACCTTATTATTTCTTTCAGTGTATTTCTCTATATTTTCAGTCAAAATCCTGAAGCCTTTGCCGGTTATCAAGTGAACGGCAATGATTTGATTAATTTCTCTAATGAAATTACTGGGAGAATCATATTTTTGATCATTCCTAGTTTGCTTGCTATCATTTGCATCACCAAACGACAATTCAGATCGACTGTTACGTTCCTGAGTATCGCTTTATTTATCGGACTACTGAATGAAGGACTATTAACTGGACTTATTCAACTATTCGCCTTGTTAGTTGTGCTCTTACATCGACCAAGTAAGATATTTTTAAAGCGCCAGGATTCAAATGACACAGAGACACAATATATCGCCAATAAGAGCCTAACTTAAACGTTTGGCTCTCTTTGTTTTGGTTTCTTTGCATCATTAAGCCTACTTCTAAACCCGCCAATTCATTATCACTCAGATTACTTCACAAGAATTTCAATTGGATTCATGGTTAATGAGATATCCGCGGTCATATCCACAATGAGATTTTGTTTCCCTTTCTTGGTTACCATAAATTCATCTTCAACCTCAACCACTTGACCTGATTTAAATTCAGTTACATATCCCACATCCGTATAATTACGCTCCTCGTCACTACCGGAAAAGAAAAAACGAATGATAGGTTTTCCATGGGTTACTTCAACAGGTTTAATACCTGTATATTTTAATGTTCCTTTTACTTTAATTGTCTCACCCATACTTAAAACTGTTGGTGTTGTTACTTCGAGAATAAAATCAGATGTTACTACACGTTCAGTAACATTATCCTCATTTTTTTCGGTTGATGAACACCCAGCTATTGTCATGGATACCGCTAATACCAACATTAAGATGTTATTACTCATTTTAATAATTTCATCTCACCTCTCTCATACTCTAACGAATGATACATAGAAAGGGTTGCTCAATTTGTTCCTTAATTTCCCTGGATATCATTTACTGTTAGTTCAATCATGTATCACACGAATTCAATTAACTTTCTATCTATTTCTGCGATATCACCAATCTCCGATGTACCATCCCAAAGGATAATTGAAGAAGCTTCATCGTTTTCAACAAAATCATCAAGTTGGCACAATTCACCCATGAACAGAGCTCCATACTCTGTCCGTTCAGGTCCATGAAAACTTGGCTGGAGTCTAAACTTCATTAGCCCTTTGAATTCAGCCGAATCCATATTTTGATTGGTTTCCTCAAACAATTCTCTAATTACACATTGCTCCGCATTCTCTCCAGCTTCAATAATACCACCTGGAAGTTCCCAGTTGTTTCTCCACTTATTATGCATGAATAGATACTTTCCTTGGTACTTCACCACAATTAGAGCATGTGTTAGTGGAGCATCCAGTGTGCTTGTAATGACCTTATCGTACTCGATACGAATAAATTCCAAAAAAATGTTACCTATTGAATCTGTCATGATTGCCATTTCTACTCCTCCATTTCTTTGTAACCAAAATAAAAAAACGCGCTGGACCTAAGTCCTGCGCGTTCATATATCACAGGATGAGAAGCGCGAATAGCGTTAACCCACCCCAATTTTTTTAGGAATGAATTAACGCTATTCATGATGATGAGATTGTTTTAATTCTAAAATTAACATCGGCTATTCTCCTAATCATCAATATATGGAAATGATACCCACTATAGTACTTTAGAGTCAAGTATATAATTTTGCTGATTTACCAATAACGTAACCTTGCCGTTAACTGAACAAAAGCAGCCGATCATATTGATCAGCTGCTTTCTTGGTTTTATGAGCTCTCGTTTTTAAGTTAGTTTAATCTGTTCTGCATGTTTTCTTTTGTTTTGAAGCATGGTCATTGCGTCCTTATCTTCAAATATTATTTCTGTAATTTCATTATGCTACTTAATTTTTGAAAATCAAGACCATATGCTTGCTTCCCATATATTCAACGGAAGTATTTAACTGCTCCGCCACAAAACGAACAGGAACGAACGCACTGCCGTTCTTCAGAAGTAAAGAAGCATCTTGCATCACCGTTTGCTGGTTTACTTTTACCTGCCTGTTCCCTACAGCCCAACGAATCGTTTTACCATCCTTCTGAATCGTTACCTCTTTGGTGCTCTGGTTCCAATTCACGGTTGCCCCAAGCTTCTCGGAGATGAAGCGGATCGGCACATAGGTACGTCCCGTCTTAATAAATGGCGCTGCGATAATACGATAAGCACTTTCTCCCACATAAGCTGTCGTGCTGCCGATCACTAAGCGCTGTGTCTTACGCTGACCGCTAGGCAACTCATTTCCTGCCAGTTTCACAAATAATTTATATGTTTTCGATCCCTTGCTTAAATCTAAATAGTTATTTTGCAGCGCAAGTGGTTCAATGAATGCACCCGTATCATAATACGGAAAAAAACTACGTTGTTGGATCGGCTCTAAATCCCAGACTCGATTGTTGTTCAAATAGAGGTAAGCCAAACTTTGAAGATTTCTCAACGGCTCCAAATCATAGATCTGGTTAGATGATAAATCCAGAGAAAGTAAGTTAGTTAATTTAGATAACGGAGTAAGATCTTTGATGTTATTATTCGCAGCATCGAGTCTCCAAAGATTAACCAATCCTGCTAGCGACTTTAGATCTGTGATCTTGTTAGAACTTATGGACAACGTATTCAGATTAACTAGTCCCGTTAGCGCTGAAAGATCATTGAATTGGTTCCTAGATACCGATAAATCTGTCAACTTCGTTAACTTCCCAAGGGGCTTAATATCCTCAATTTGATTGCCACTCAAATCCAAAGTTGTCAAATTTACAGCATCGGATAGAGGTGAAATATCAGCAATTTGATTTCTGCTTAAAGAGAGCTTCGTCACATTGACTGCATACTCCAAACCCTGCAAACTCTTAATTCCTTTACCCGATAAAGAAACGTCGGTCAGTGACTCTAAATCCTCTTTTGTTAGGGATTCATCGTCGTTTTTATTCAAGAATGACTTAAGCGCTTGTTCTAGATTGAGATCCTCAAAAGCCAAAGGCTGTTGGTTAGACACCTCCATGTAAGCCTGTCCTGGTAAGCCCAAACATAGGAAAAAAATAATTAATAATCCAGCAAGGTATTTCTTCATTCTGACCATTCCTCTCTAATGACTGTGTAAACTAGCCAATAGTTGCTTAGATTAAGACGCAATTTACAAAGAAAAGTTGTATTGAAGAGTAATGGTAAGTAGTTGAATAAAAGCAGCCAATCACAATGATCAGCTGCTTTCTTGTTGTTATGAGCTAACGTTTCCCGTTAGTTGAATCACTTAACAGGCTTCTCAGCGTCAATAATTAGAGAGACAAGCCTAATTTACCATTAATATTTCGATGATCAATACGTT
The DNA here is from genome assembly GCF_037976585.1 of Paenibacillus sp. FSL k6-2145. NCBI lineage: Bacteria > Bacillati > Bacillota > Bacilli > Caryophanales > Paenibacillaceae > Paenibacillus > Paenibacillus sp. FSL k6-2145. The sequence continues at coordinate 342,147 of NZ_CP150267.1, forward strand.
TGGAATAGAAAAATATACCTTGTTCTTATCCCACTCCTTGTAATGAAAATTACCTTCTTCATCAGAGTACTCAAGTAACTTTACGTTGAATCCAGCAGCTTTAAACATAATAGTTATAGTTCTAGCATACACGTTCTTGATAGAAATGGTTCTAAATCATTTCCAAATGGAATTATGTGATCTCTATTTTATGAATTAGTTTCAGAAGAAGAAAGAGTTCACATGTCTAAAATTAACTAAAAGTTTTGCAAACATGGGACCAAGGAGACAAACATGTAAGTGCCATCTATTGGAGAAAAGAGGATTTAACTTACTCTCTTATTTCAGGAAAAACAACAATCTTGAACCGTTATACGATTACCAAACATTAATTGAAATAGCAAATACAATAAATTGATTTTTAGTATGCGTATAGATTAATAATTACTCATATTCAAAGAGATCGCTTCTTCATAAAACAAAATTTACATTCTTTCTTAAGAATGAGATGAATCCAGCTTTCGTTTACGAAGCATGAACAGAAATAACGCAGCAATAATCAGACCATATAGTAGTGATGCTCCAATGACAGTTAGTTTACTATAAAGCGTCGCAGCATCATAATCAACCAGCACGTTTACTGTGCTATTTAATGGAGGCAATAAAAGAATCGCGTTTTCTAAGCTTTCAGGCAAAATATTTTTAATTCCCTGTACGGAAAGCGTAATGACAACGACAACACTTAACAATAATAAAGACATTACTCGGGATCGAAAAAATTTAGAACTGAACCAACAAGCTAGTGCGACACCTAACCAGGATGAAGATACATGATAAATCAACGACATGCATAGTTCTCCAAGGCTGGGATTTCTATCAAATTTTTGAAATAATGCAGGAAACAACACCGCATATAACGCCAACGGGACAGAAAATAGCCAGCTATATACCAATTTAGAAATATACAGTTTAAGTATACTTCCACTGTGCAACATCGTTACAGATTCCTGATTCGCCGTTTCAATATCTATGAGCGTATAACAAATAATCGCAGAAATAATAAATAAAAATGTCGTTGAAAACGCATAACTTGCCATCACGGGATTTGGAACTACACTATACACAAATATGATACCCAGAAAAAAGACAAATGTAGGCGAGCCATACCGATAAGAACGCATGTAGCAAATATGTAAGAAGGACACCAGTGAAGTCATTCATTCAGCTCCTTTCTTGAAAGGCTGTTAATCTCTCCACCTTTATGTATAAATTCAATTAAAAAGTCACGATAATCTTTCTTCATAATGGTGAACAGGAGATCACCATTATCGTATGTTTTCCAAGTAACGTCAGAAAATAAATTTGAAAGACGATCTACAGTCTCCTGGTCCACTGAACCTTCCATTTCGAAAAAATCAGTCGAATGAGCTGAAGAATCATCTACATCATCCATCAGTATTCGCCCTTGCCTGATCCAGTATGTCCTACTCTCCAATTGACTTGCTAGTAACGGATCATGAACCGCCGCAAGTATTGAAGTTCCTTGAGATTTTATTCTCTTTAATGAGCTTAGTAAGTGCCCTGTAGATTCTTTATCTAATCCTGAAAACGGCTCATCCAGTATAAGGATATCCGGTGCTTTGATCATTGCTTGCATTAGGTTCGTTTTTTGCAACATTCCTTTAGAAAAATGAGTCATTTTCAACGTATTAGTCTGTTCAAGACTAAAAAACTCATGCAACTCCCTAATACGAGTCTTCAGATTTATTTTTGATACACCAGATATTCTCCCCATGTGTGTCAGGTACTCAGTAGACGTCATCCTTAGTTTTGAGAGTCGGTCAGGGGTGTACCCAATAACTAAATCAGAATGCTTCAGTAACCTTTCTCCTGAACTTATTGGAATTAGCCCACCCACAATTCGGAGCATCGTACTTTTTCCGGATCCATTGTTACCCCTTAAAATTATACAATCTCCTTTGTTCATCGTAAGAGAGACATCAATTAATACATCTCTATTTCCATATTTTTTGGAAACTTCCTTAAGTGTTAATAGTGCCTGCGTTGTCATTTGCCCACCACCTAAAAAAAATCACTACCGTTACATTTTTGAATTGATGGAACTTAAACTTAGGCATCTCGTTTACGGTAAAATACAATAGCTACTGTAATAAAGATCAATGTCCATAACATTAAAATACCTGTCCCTTGCGTGGGTGTAAGGATATTTATTTCATCAGAGGAAAGCGGCATATACATATAATATCCTGCCGTATCCGGAAAATATATTTTAGTACTAGGTAGAAAATCTCTCGACAAAGGACTGACAACGAAATAACAACCAAGCAGTATCACTAATGCAGGAGTGGTTCGTCTTAGTAAACTACCTATAGCTGCACTGAGAAGTGTGGTTAATGTCAGATAGCCTGTTGCACCTGCTAATGTCTTGATCAGTGTGTCGATTTCAATCTCTACTGCTGTGTCTCTCATCATCATAAAAGTATATAGTATACCGGATCCAGCAATAATAAACGCCGCAGGAACGGTTATGATTGCCAATGCCAAATGCTTCATGGATAATTGAATCCCACGCCAAGGTATCGTAGCTAACGTCGTTCGGATCTGTCCACTGGTATACTCCGAACAAGTAGCTATGATCCCAAGAATAATGAATCCTGCTTGAAGATATCCCATAGAAGCAAGCCCTATATTCAGTATACTTTGCGTCCCTGCTGCCCCTTGTAGACCAATAGAAGTAAAAGCTGCGGCTAATAGTAAATTAAGAATGAATGTACTTATTAGAGTGAGCCATATCAATGGTAATGTAACTAATTTATCCAGTTCAGCACGAAGAATTTGTGTTATCTTTCTACTAGAAGGGACACTCATGCTGCAACGTCCCTCCTATGGAATACAATTGCTGAAGCAATGAAAAGAACGACTACCCAGGCAGACATGACTAAGCCGCCAGTGAACGGGGTGAGAAATCTGTCGCTCAGAAACATAAACATTTCAAGGCCAGCCCGATCCGGTAAGTATAACGCTAACTGTGTAACCTTAGAAAGCAGGAAACTAAATGATACAACGGAAGTATTTATGATGAGCACAGCAAGCGGAATAGTGCCATTCTTAGTTAGAACAGTAATCCCAAATGCTAAAAGAGCAGTGAATGTCCAGTAACAAACTGCACCGAGCAGTTTAGACCATTCAAATGCAGGGGTATACTCACCAAGAACAAGATGCGTGGCTGACACAGTTGTCATTATAGCAACAATACAAAGCAGTACGCTGATTACGGTCACAGCGCCTGCTTTTGCCAGCAAAAAATGAATACGGGATGAAACAACCGTTAAACTCGTTGTAATCTGTTGTCCTCCACCAGATTCACTGCTCTCCATCAAATACTCGCTACTGACAGCATACACACCAAGAATGATGACACCTTGTACACCAAGAGCCAATCCAATATAGCCAACTTCCGATACCCGTGTGCTAACTCCAGCTATAATCTCCTCTTTTTGTGCCATACTGTCCATGGCAGCAATGAACGCTGGGGCAAAGGCCCCAATAAGAAAGGCAAGCCAAATGCCGGGCAGGGAGAGCAATTTAGATAGTTCCGAGTTAAATGCTCTCATACAACTTCACCTGCATTTTCGGAGGTCAGAGCAAAAAAGGCTTCCTCTAGGTTGGAATGGTTACCTATTACTTCTTCCAATGTTCCATCTACAACGATTTTTCCATGCTTAATAATCACCACATCATCAACAGTCTCTGCAAGCTCTCCCATTAGATGACTAGAAAGTAACACCGTGTTTCCAGACTCAGCACGTTCACGTAAAAATGTCCGAATAAAGCGAATTCCTTCTGGGTCGAGCCCATTTACGGGCTCATCTAAAATCAATATATGGGGATCACCAAGTAATGCAGCCGCCATTCCAAGCCTTCTCCCCATACCAAGGGAATACTTCCCAACTCTTTTGCCAGCTGCATTCGTAAGACCTACGATTTCCAGAACTTCCTCGACACGGGAGCGGGGCAACCCTGCGGCACGGGCAATCCAACGCAAATGAGCTCGTCCTGTTCGCATACGATGAGCTCCCGATCCATCAAGTGCGGCACCTACGGTTGTTAGAGGATTATGTAATTCTGCGAACGGCTTTCCATTAATCAGTGCACTCCCTGAGGTGGCACGATCTAATCCAAGCAGTATGCGAAGTGTAGAGCTTTTACCTGCCCCATTTGGACCTAAAAAACCAGTTACTCTACCTGGTCTAGCTTTAAAACTGATACCTGATAGGATTTCCCCAGTTCCACGATGTTTGACTAAATTATTAATGGTAAGCAACCATAACACTCCCTTTCTGTTATGTTTCTCATTATAAAGAAGCAAAGTTACATCTCGGTTATCATGCTGTTTACTTCTGGTTTAACTTTAGGTTGAGCTCTACCAATAGCTACTCTTGTGCCAATGTCATTTGATGTAAAGTCAGCTTTCAGCTTCATTTTTTTCAACATATAATTTGAAGTCGATAAACCAATTCCCGACCCGCCCTCATAGGAAGAGTTATCCATACCGGGACCTCTGTCTGCAACAATGATCAGTTCTTTTTCTACATCAACCACAATATTTGTATATTTCCCCTCTGCTGCATGGCGAAGAATATTCTGAAATAAATTATCCAGAACCCGTGTCATCCATTTAGGATCTGCTTCCCAATAAAAAGTCTTCTCTGTCGATAAATCAACATCTAACTGAATTTCTTTTTCTTCAAATGCAGGATACCACGCAGCAACAGATGCTCTTACTAAACGTACAATATCTGTTGAAGTGGGATGAAACGGATGTTTCCCTGATGTAAGCAATGTGTAGGAAAGTAAATCATCCATTAAATCTCCGACTCTTGTAATCGTATGGTTCATTTCTGCTAATGAGTCTTGCCCTTCTAAACTCATTGATTCTTTATTTAATCTGTTGATATGTCCTCTCAAAATGGTAAGTGGCGTCCGTAAGTCGTGAGATAAATTCGCAATGAGCCGATGTCGTAATAATTCCTCTTCATATTCTCGCTTGCGACTGTCTTCAAGCTGCTGAATCATCCAATTAAAAGAACTTCCTAACTGGTCTATTTCATCCATACGATCCGTTTGAACAGATATTGGTTTAGGAAATGAATTATGATTAGCTGAAAATGACATAACCTCCTGTAAATAGGTGAGACGTTTACGAAGTCTCAAGAAGAACAGCCAAGACATTACAACAAATGCGACAATTATAAAACCAAACAAAAGTACGGTAACGTAAAATAGATTTAACGTATTCAGATGTTCTCCTTTGTTAGAAACCCCAATGAACGTAGATAAGAAAATCAGCAAAATTGGAGGAAAAAAGATAAACAGAAAATGTCCTTTTAGATAACGACGAAATAATGATCTAGTCTGATTCATAGTTTCACCCGATAGCCTATTCCCTTCAACGTTTCAATTATCTCTGGGGAATCTGGATCACGTTCCAACTTCTGACGCAGTCGACGGATATGCACCATTAAAGTTTTATCACCAGTGATATAAGCTTCTTCCCAAACGGCTTCATATATTTGTTCTTTTGGTAAAACTTGATTAGGGTGGCGTAAGAAGTACATTAAAATTTGATGCTGTTTCCCCGTCAATATGACTTCTTTTCCTGTGCGTTTGTCAAATACCATATGGCCTTCTGGATCCACTTCGATATGATTTCCTAATGAAATGCGTTCGGAATGTATTCCACGGCTTCGACGAATTAATACTTCTAATCTTGCAACTAATTCATCCGTATGGAAGGGCTTCGTTACATAGTCATCAGCAAATTGTAAACCATCTACCTTATCATCTATCGATGTTCGGGCAGACAACAGCAAAATAGGAACAGCAGGAGCTGCCTTTTTTAATCGTTTTCCCACAGTAAAGCCGTCTAAACCGGGTAACATGATATCCAAAATAACGATTTCATGTTGATTTACTTCTTTTTCGGCCCCTTCCCCAGAAAGCAGCCACTGAACTGAAAATCCTCGCTGTTCCAATTCTTCTTTTACCCAACTCCCTATTTTCTCATTATCTTCAATGTATAATACGTTTCTTTTCAAGTAACATCCCTCTCTCTAAATGGAGTCCACTAGTAAACAGATTAACACAATCAAAAAAATGTTTTCCAGTTAAGACAATTTGTTCGTTAATTGAGTTTTAAAAAATACTGCTCGGAATACCAGGACTACAACTTCATAACGTACTCATTATCAATGCTAATGAGGTTCATCAGGAGGCGAAGTCTGTTGCATACAAGCAAGCATGTCCCATGTACCAATCGGAATAAGATGTAATCCATAACGGACACAATCTGCCGCGTAAGATTCGGTATCTGAATCTCTTAGGAAAAAAATGTTACTTAGTCGTACCGTCGCTTCGTTTGGTTTGCTCTCATTGCTGAATCGGCTTTGTCTGGATCTAAGATTTAGTGGGTACTTAGTAATCTTTTTCGGGTGAAACCCTGCTCGCCTTCTCACCTTGGTTACGCAAGGTCTGAGGAAGGGAGTCTTTTCCCGCTAGTACGACTACTCGCCGAATGTTCAGGTAGTCGCCCTGGGCTTTCATCGTTGGCTTCAGCAAGGCGAAAACATCGATTATGATCTGTTCAAAGTACCTTAAAACATCCTCATCTACAAAGCTAATTGTTATTTTTGTATTTATTTCCAATTAAATCAACTCTTTTGATAGCATAATTCCACATTAATTGATGAAAAAAAGAAAAAACCGTTTTTTTTAAGCGGACTTTAAACTGCTACTCTTCTGTATGAATTAAACTAACCCGCATGTTAGTTGAACAAAAGCAGCCGATCACGTTGGTCAGCTGCTTTGTTGGTTTTATTGAGCTAACGTTCCCCGTTAGTTCAATTGATTGGAGGGTTATAAATTGAAAGATTCCAATTAAGATGAGCTGAACTTGCTTTTCCAGAAAGCTCAATACGTTTTTTAAGCTCCATTGGTAATCCTCACTTAATACCACATAGCCGAATTGCCTTTACGCTTTGCTTTTTCGGGGTTTAAAAAAAGTGGAGTGGCGTCGTGTAATATAATTTTAAAACGATGTGGCTTTTTACCTCCCTTCGGTGTCTAATGAATTGTAAGTTCATGAGGAGGTATTACTGGTGTCACGAGCTCAAGACAAAAAGAAAATCCCTGTTCTTCCGGAGGATCAGGAGCACATCCAGCATTTCGAAGCCATTTATAATCAATATCGAGATAGAATTCGAAATTATATTGCAGTAAAGACAAATTCGGCAACTGCCGATGACTTAACGCAACAAGCTTTTTTAAAAGCAATGGAAAACTTTCACTTGTTTAAGTGTAACTCCAGTATATTTACTTGGCTATTCAAAATCGCGCAAAATATTGTGAAAAACGAGTATCCCACGAAATCACGAAATAAAGAAATGGTGTACGAAGTAATCGATTTTCAGTCCCAATCGATATCCCTCGATATTGCTAGAGATGTCGATATCCGTCTTGATATTAGTGCTGCATTAGCCCGATTGAATGAATTAGATCAGCAAATTATATCATTGCGTTTTTTCGTCGATTGCACTTTATTGGAAATATCCGAAATCATCGGGATGCCTCAAAGCGCAGTCAAGAACAGACTCTATCGTGCCTTAAACAAACTAAAAAAAGAATTAAAAGAATGGGGTGACATTACAATCATGTCTATTAGCGAATTGATATCAATTGTGGATAAAAGCGAGGCTCCCTCCAAGAATGATGGTATGAACAAGGTGTACCATGACTTATTTGAAGAGTTGAAAAGAAATGTAGATCGAATTATTACAACCTATCGTCATCGACCTTCTCAGAAAATCGCTATTGAGATCTATCCGGATCTGCCTACTTTTCATCAAGCAATAAACGAGCCAGATGCGCCCAATTGGTTTATGGGAACCTATGAAGACAATAAAATTAAAATCGTATCCCCACTCAACCCGACTGTTCGTAGTCTTGTCCTGCATACTTTTGAACTACATAAAGTTGAACTTCATCCGTATTGATTTGTTTGCTTTCCACAATTTCATACCCTGTAGTTGGATTGGTCTTAAAGTCCTTCACATATCCTTCTTCACGACTTTTCTCATCCAAATAATTTGTATCTTTAGAATAAAACATCATTCCCTCTACATCCTTAGCAATGTAAGCCTGAAAATACTCCGTTGCTGCTTCCATCGGAGTTTGGGCTACAACTCTTTCCGCAGTCGTAGTCGATGCTACTAAAATAGAACCAGCAACAACACTGGCAAGTAAAAGCGATACTAATCCTTTTCGTTTCATGGATTGAGAACTCCTTTTTAGTGATAGAGTTAGTAATAGTGATCAAATTTTCTTTAGATCTATTTAGGGCGTGTCTTCAAACTCAAGTAAGCTACACCATAATGGATGCCAAGGCCTAAAAAGACTTGAAAGTACACGCTAATTTATCATAGCGAGTCGCCACACGACGATAATTCTTTACTTTATTAAAGAAGTATTCCACTAAATGGCGTTCTTTGTAGACATACCGTTCATATTTTAGGGTCATTCGGCGATTTTTCTTCCCTGGAATCACCGGTATGGCCTGTTGTTCTTTCAAAAAGGTCCGAATGACATTCTTATCGTACGCTCGGTCGGCTAGAACTTGCTTCCGGGTCAGTTTCATGCTTTTAAGGATGTTGAAACCTTGGACGGAGTCATGCGCTTCGCGTCCGGTCAAGTCGAAGCGAAGTGGATTTTCTAACGCGTCAACGACCGCATGAATTTTCGTGCTTAATCCACGTCGGGAACGTCCGATCGCTTGCTTGATTTGCTCCCTTTGCGCCTGATCCATGCTGGTGAACTCGCACAATCGTGGCGTCAATCATCACACTTTCCTCGTCAGGATCCAGGGAAACATGCTTTAACACTTCATCCCAAATCACCGCTTTCTGCCAGCGTCGAAATCGGCTGTAGACGGATTTCCAATTGGGGAAGTGGTCTGGTAGATCACGCCAAGAGAATGTCTACTATTTGTTATCTTTTTACTGTTGATAAAAAGCTTATCACTTGTTGTCACCCATTTATCTTTTGTGAAATATTGAAAATAATGAAGAATAAAGAAGCCTGATTCCTCCTTCTTTTAGAGAGAAATTAGGCTTTCGTATCTGATCTGTAGATTTATAACTTTTTAAGTTTGCATCCTTAAAAAGGGAAAGATTACTTATACGGAATATTAAATTCAATACGTGCCCCCGATAACACTAAGGGATCTACAACTTCAATATTTCCGTATAGTTCATCAACAAGTTTTTTAGTAATAAACAAACCTAAACCAGCGTTACCCAACGAATTAGATCTTGATCTATCTTCCCTAAAGTGTTTGGAAAACACCAAATCACGGTGTTCCTTTTCTATTCCCACTCCCGAATCCTCAATGGCGAAATGAATGTTATTGCCTTTTTCCTTAACAAAAAAACGAATTTCACCATTTTCTGGCGTATATTGAATAGCATTGGCAAAAAGATTCTCTAAGATTCGATTGACCTTTAGGTAAGGAATTTCCACGTGATTATTTATTTTTAAATCATGCTCATATTGAATATTTTTCTTTTCCATTAAGTGAATAAAATCATTTTCCACGTCTTTGATTAATTCATCAATAGATGTAACATCATAAATCAGTGTTGGATCCTTGATGTTACTTGCTTGTCCCATACTTTCTAATATATTATTTACCTTTAAGATGTTTCTATTTATAATGTCTATCTGTAATTGTTGATTAGGTGTTAAATCGTCCACACTATTTAACATTTCAGTACTTAAAGCAATGAGTGTAGCAGGTGTTTTTAGATCGTGTGACAAGCTAGACATCATAACTGCCCACTCTGAGTCGTGTTGCCAATTTTTATATAAAGACTTCTTTAGTTCTCCTTGCATTTGTCTAAATGACTGTGTTAATTCGCCAATTTCATTATTACTATTATAACTAAGGTTAAATTCCAAATTTTTATTTTTAATCATAATCGACGCATTTAATAACTCCTCCAAAGGAGCTTTTACGGAATAATAAAGCTTATTAATAAAGGATCTCGAAAATATAATGAAATAAATAATCGGTGATATTAAAGGGATAATTATTAACCCAAACATAATATAGCCAGAAACAGAATGCCGACTTTTTATCTGATAAGAATATACCCAAAGTCCTTTAATTTGATTTTCAATTACTATTGGCTGAACGAGATGATAGTAATCTTTGTAAAAATGAGTACTATTAAACATATCAACAACATTTACTCCCTGAAATAAACCACTGAATTTTTCACTACCATCAATGAACTCACCAATGGGGCTAAATTTGTTTAGGATGATATCATTCTTTTTCAGATTCCCTTTCATCTCATTAAATTTAGAAGACTTCATATATTCAGATGGATGATCCGTCATGCTTTTGCTCTGTTTATGGACTAGTTTTTCACTATGATTAGCTGTCCGTTCAATAGTTGCAAAAATAACCAAAATTGAAATAATAATTGTAAATACACTCATTATAATAGTCCATATTATGCTTTTGATATATAACCTTCTTATATCCTTGATTATTGACTGTTCCATTGGTACCCTATTCCCCAAACGGTTTGTAGATAATTTTCAGGAAAACCGGCAAACGATAATTTACTTCTTATATTTTTAATATGCTCCACTACAGAACTTGCATCTCCTTGTCCATCAATTCCACTTATACGCTCATATATATGTTCTTTGGTAAAAACCTGCTTTGGCGATGAAAGTAACAAGACCAATAAATCAAATTCTTTTTTAGTAAAGGGGATCACCTTTTTACTATACATAATCTCTCGTGAAGTTATATCAACAACTAGGTCGTCAATCAATATTTTTTTTCGTTTACTTTCATCATGATTTTGCAGAAGACGTTCTCTCATTTTAAATAAGGCTTCAACCTTATATGTTAACAGCTTCAAGGAGAAAGGTTTAGATATAAAATCATCACCTCCTAAAGAAAATGCCTTCATCTTATTCATATAATCTGAAGCGGCACTAATGAATATTATTGGGCAAATTACTTGATTACGAATTTGTTTGCACACTTCTAACCCATCATACCCTGGCATCATGATATCCAGCAGAATTAAGTCAACATCTGCTTCTGCCTTATCAATCGCTTCTATGCCATCTTTTGCTTCCGAAACTATATACCCCTTGGAAGTCAGATGAAGCGAGAGTATCTGTCTCATATCTTCTTCGTCTTCCGCAATCAATATTTTCTTATTCACTAATTGTCCTCCCCTCCCATTTATTAAACCATATTACAAATGCTACGAATAAAATCACACTCACACTAGTGTATAGCCCCCACACCAAAGTGGAAACTCCATAGTCACCAATGGTTAGCAGATGTAAATATCTTGTGCCATACAGTAAAGGAATGTACTGCCATATGGAATCCCCTAAACTGTTTGCACCAAAATAGATAAGAAATATACTGAAAAAGATTCCCATACCGAGACATACACTTGTATTTATTTTTAATGCTATGAAACATAAAATAATTATAACGGGTAAAGAGAATATCGTTGTTAAAATAGAATATAATAAAATATCCCCTGTGAAATGATTACCAATAAGCATCCATAATGGTATGCAACTAACTAACGTACTGAACATAACTGAACCTAAACTTACCAAGATTAAATCCGTACTCCACTCTTTTCTGCTTCGCAACTGTAAAAGGTGATTGAAGTGTCCTATCTGTTCTTCGTATCTAACATACAGACTTATCATTAGCGAAATACCAAATGGTATTGCACTATTAAAATAGACCGTATAGTCAACGAATATATGGTTTAGAGAATCATACCTCTCAAGATATAAAAATAAGCTAACCCCATATATAATAGGAGCTAAAATCATTATAAGAAACCAAAAGGATTTTGCCATTTTATAAAGCATAACATTTAAATATTTCATATATACATCTTCCTTTTAAAAATCTTATTGGATAACCACATTAAAATTAGGAAATATACCACACTAACTCCCATTGCTATAGCTAAAACCTGAAAGTCTGGTACTAAATTGAAGTTTTCAATGGGTGTACCATTAGGATGGATTCCCATTGTTTCCACTGGTACCCTTAACATACTTCCCCAAGGAAGAACCCAAAAATAAGATTTTAAAGCGATAAACACTGAGCCGACGGCACCAATCAGGTTTATTAGAGTCGTCATAAGTACACCGATATACTTGCTCACAATTAAACTGAAAGGAATTAATGGTAAAGCAACAATTATTATGAACGCGGTTGTCATAATTACTTGGGGTATGATTGGCAATTCATTATATATTAGCAATGAACCCAATATAGACGCAGCAGCTATCAATACTGCCGAGACACATTGGTAAATTAAAATTACAACAACTTTAGAAAAGAACATTTTGGATAAAGATATGTTGTTTGTCAAAACGTTTTTATAATCACCAATTTTTTTCTCTTGATTAATATTCATCCCACATGCCATAGCCAAACCCACAGGCAGGAAAAATATAGGCCAAAGATTATAAACAATTGTTAAAAAAACATTTGTAGACGACTGTTGCTCCGCATATATATTTGAAAAAACAGCAAAGGCTAGAAAGAAAATTGGAATAGCTAAAAGTAATTTCTTCGATAAAGATGATTTCATTTTTAATAATTCAGCTTGAATAAAATTAGACATACTTATACGTCCTTTCTATTGCCTGAAGTAATTTCAAAGAACAAGTCTTCAAGGCTATCTTGGTGATTAAATTTATTTTGATACTCCAACTTGCCATTATGAATAATACCAATGGTATCTGATAAGATTTGTATTTCATTTAAAATATGACTAGAAATCATGGTTGTCACACCATCTTTCTTTAACTCGTTCAAAAGATTTCTTAATTCTCTTATTCCTGCCGGATCTAATCCATTTGCTGGTTCATCCAAAACTAGAAATACTGGTTTTTTTATTAAAGCTAGAGCAATTCCTAACCTTTGTTTCATTCCTAAAGAGAACTCTTTTGTCTTTTTCTTACCTGTATTAGAGAGATTTACTTTTTTTAAAACTTCATTAATTTCCTCAGAAGGAATACCTTCCTGTAAACAAAAGATTTTTAAATTGTCGTACGCACTTAGATTTCCATATATAGCAGGACCTTCTATGAGTGATCCAATCTTTTTTAAATCATCTCTTTTCCACTTATCATCCTCAAATAGCACTTCGCCATTTGTTTCTTGGAAAATTCCACTTATTATTTTCATTAGTGTGGATTTACCAGCTCCGTTTAGTCCGAGAAGACCATAAATTTCTCCATAATTCACATGCAGGTTTATGTCTGACAGCACTTTTTCGTTTTTGAATTTCTTTTCTAAATGTCTTGTTTCTAAAATGTAATTAGCCATTATTACAACCCCTTATCTTTATTTAATACAAATATAGAAAATAAATATCAAGAAACTATAAGGAAGGTATTTTTAATATGGACAAATAAGAATTGACTTATCATTTTTCAGTTAAACTTATATTTCAGCATGAAAAAAAATCCATCTTGAAAAGATTGATCAAAATGGATTTTAATTCTGAAATTATATATGACTTTAAATGTTCTATTTTCGAGTATGTTATTCAGATTCTGCAATACAAAACGCATTTCTCAGATATCCGCCCTTTAACGGAATAAGCAGCTCTATCCATTTGTTAAAATCACCTTGCCTTGATGTCCATCCGAAGATTCAACTGGCATTGCATCCATTATGGTGTAGCTTGCTTGAGTTTGAAGACACGCCCTAGTATAATGCATTAAATTATTGGAAAGTTTTTATATTTATGAGAATTTTATTTACATCGAATCTCCCATGACTCTTCTGCAAGCTGCTTGTTCTCCGTAACATTCTCCACGTATCCGTAAACCCCTTCACTTAAAGCAGACGGCCTCCCATTGACAGCATCCGCTGATCACCGAATCAAGCAGCTGTTAATCATCCTAATCATATGTAATTTTACTTCACGCAAATTAATAGACAAACACCTTATTACCTCAACACCTTGTACAATTAGCTTAAAAAATCCGATATCTTTTATCCTCTTTATCCAAACTCTTCTTTACGCCCACCTCACTTAATGTTAGATTTTATAACATATCATTATGAAAGCGAGTGGGTTGAAGATGGATCTGCAACAGTTATTAACTATCCCCATTCTCTCCAAAGCAAAGGTTATTGCCGGACATCGTGGCCTTGATCGCTTGGTGCAATCGATTAATATTATGGATGCGCCAGATATTGTCCAATTCCTGAAGCCGGGAGATATGCTGCTGACAAACGGTTATATCTTGAAAGATCGTCCCGATGCTCATCTTGCATTCATTACAGACATGCATACTATTGGCTGTGCGGCGCTTGCTGTCAAGACACAGCGTTTCTCTCTTGAATTATCTCCGCAACTGCTTGAGACAGCCAACAGACTGGGCTTCCCTATCATCGAGCTGTCTGAGATAGACAATACACTGGGCGAGATATTTCAACATTCGATCAGTGCCATCCTACAGAACAAAACCCATGAACTCCACTATGCTTTGTCTATTCACAAGCAATTTTCCACGATGGTTATGCAGGGAAAAGGCATACCCTCCATCGTAGATACGTTATCTCAGTTGCTATCCTCACCTGTACTTCTGCTTGGCTCAAAGAAGCAGATTACGGCAAGCTCCCATTATGCACAACAGATGGATGACCAGTCTCTCGCCGCGCCCTTACTGACATTTATTGATGAACACCCTTCCTTCCATACCGCAATCTCGATCTGCCTGCTTACTGCTGATAAATATCGACACGCCGAGCTTCATCCCATCTTCACGGATCGGCACGAGGGTTATTTAATCTCACTATACGACAGTTCGGCAACCTCTAAACTCTCCACTCTGGCACTGGAGCAAGCCGTCAATGTGATCGGTCTGGAGTTAACCAAGAAACAAGCAGTCAAGGAACGCTCCCGTCGGTACAAAAATGAATATTTCTCCGATCTCATTCAAGGGTTCATTCGTTCTGAACAAGAAGCCCTGCATCGTGGCAGGAAATATGGGCTGCAAGCAAAAGGTAGCTCCGTTCTCATCATCGCCAAGATGGATGAACCCTTAACGAACAAACCTAATCACATCCTCACTCCCCCTGGGGAAGAGCGATTCATCTCGGAACGAGACGCTTATTACGAGCTGATTAAGCAGGAGTTCGCCAGACTCGATCTCTCCTTTGTCATGTTCACAAAGAACGACCAGTTCGGCATACTCGTCTTTTTGGCCGAATCGTCTTGGGACGAACACACCGTTGTTCAGCAGCTTGAGCGGATTGCGAGCAATCTGTATACAGAGTCGCAGCTCAGCCTATCCTTCGGAATAGGTAATCCCTACACGAACGTATTGGATATTGGACTCTCCTATAAAGAAGCAGTCAAGGCGCTCCAATCCGGCTATCAGATGCGCAAGACACGCTTCGCTCATTCCTATCAAACCATGGATATAAGCCGTCTGCTGCGCATGATTCCTTACGATGAGATGCTGCAATTTCATCAAGAAACCTTTAAACCCTTCGAAGACCGAGATCCGAACGAGCGCAGTGAACTTATGAAAACCCTGTCCTCTTTCTATGAGAATCATTGCCAGATCGTCGATACAGCGAAAGAGTTGTTCGTACATCGCAATACAGTGATCTACAGATTGGAGAAATGCGAGAAACTAACCGGCAGGAACATTAAGGACCCGATGGAGAGCCTGCGCTTCCGACTTGCCTTCGCACTTGAGTCCCTTCTGAATGTTCATCCAGCCCCTAGCGAAGCTAATCATACGACTTGAACCGAGGACGTGTCATGTATAATGACACGTTTTTTTGTTTTCTTTTCATATTCAATTCAGATTCAATCTTCATTTGTGCATTTTAACTGATTTAATTCTATTTTTATGTTCAGAGTAACTAATGACAATTCGTCAATCAGTCTATATGATTAGGAATATATTCATCAATGTTATATTACTTAACACCATTTCACATCAAGAAATAAACAAACATCAGGCTGTAGGAAAGGGGCTACCTATCATGGCTATACAGATACAAGGCGTATCCAAATCATTTGTCAGTGCAACCGGAGAAGATATTCAGGTCCTGGCTGAGGTTTCGATGCAAATCAAGAAACAGGAGTTCTTCAGTATCGTGGGACCGAGCGGCTGCGGCAAAAGTACGATTTTTAATATTATCGCAGGTCTGCTTAAGCCAACAAATGGCAAGGTAATCGTCTGTGGCGAAGAGATCGATCAGACCACCGGGCATGTCGGTTATATGATGCAGAAGGACCTGTTACTTCCTTGGAGAAGCATCCTGGACAATGTCACGTTAGGCTTGGAAGTGAAGGGCTTGTCCAAAAAGGATCGCGGCGATATTGCCATGGATTATCTGGATCGTTATGGCCTGGCTTCATTCGCAGGAGCCTATCCCTCCACACTATCAGGCGGTATGCGCCAACGTGTAGCCCTCATACGTACCCTCGTTACCCAGCCCGATATTATATTACTGGATGAACCCTTCTCCGCACTTGATTATCAGACCAGACTCATTCTGGAAGATGAAATCTTGTCCATCCTGAAATCTGAGGGCAAGACAGGCGTCCTTATAACACATGACATCGAGGAAGCGATCGCCATCTCCGACCGTATTGCCGTCATGAGTAAACGACCAACGACCGTGAAGCAGGTGTATGACATTGGGCTCGCTTCGCAATACGGTTCAGCACTGAAAGCCCGCTCCGACCACAAGTTCAAGCAGTATTTTGAATCGATCTGGTCAGAGCTTGATATCCAAATGGGGAGGATCAGCTAATGAAGAGCACATCACCTGAAATTACCCTTGCCGGGAAGCCTGCTGGAGTTGCGAAGAGCAAACGCAGACAGTCCACTTTCTCCAAGGAATGGCTGATGACGATGCTGTGGCGGTTCATTATTGTAGCGGTCATCCTGGTGATCTGGGAATCCGCCGTTCGTTTGAATCTTGTTAATGGATTTCTCATGGGATCACCAAGCGCCATTCTTGATGCCGCCATCACCATGGCCAGCTCAGGGCAACTGCTTACAGACGCGTTTGCAACGGTGAATGCCACCGTTATCGGATTCGTAGCCGGAAGCTTAATCGGCTCATTGGCAGGACTGCTCATGTGGTATTCCAAGTCCGTTGCCCGTGTGCTTGATCCGTTCATTGTTGCGATGAACGGTATTCCGAAGATCGCACTCGCTCCCATGATTATCATCTGGTTTGGTTCAGGCATCTTCTCCAAGATTGCTCTGGCCTCCGTAGCAACATTTATCGTAGCGCTATTATCCGCCTATCAAGCGACTCATCAAATCGACGAATCCCAGATCAACCTGATGAAATCCTTCGGTGCAAAGAAATCACAAATTTTCCGTAAAATTATCGTTCCTTCCTCTCTGCCATGGATCATCTCGGCCTTCCGGATCAATATCGGTTTGGCATTGGTGTCTGTTGTAGGTGGAGAATTCATCTCTTCTGACAAAGGACTTGGACATATGGTATTTGTCGAAGGCAACCTGTTCAACCTTCCGGCCGTATGGGTCGGCGTGTTCATGCTTATGCTGGTCGCCATGCTCCTCTACACCTGTGTCGGTTATATCGAATCCCGTCTCCTTCCATGGAATGACAACAAGACCAGCAGCAAATCCACATCTGTATAGCTGACCTACAACGATTAAAGGGGACTGATGACTAATGCGTACATTCAAAAAGATAGCTATTCTAGCAGCGATGACACTTCTATTGACTACACTGCTCAGCGGGTGTGGCAGCAATGCCACAACACCTGCTAACGGCGCAGGTGCATCTAATAGCGAGGGGCAAGCAAATACACAGGTGGACAAAATTATGGTGTCCGAGGTGTATCACAACCTGCTCTACCTTCCTCTGTATGTAGCGAATAACCAAGGATTCCTAGAGGAGAATCGCATTGAGCTATCTTCCATCCGTGCTGCCGGAAGTGGACCAACAGCATTGTCTTCGGTGATCTCAGGCGAGTCTGCGTTCTCCTTCCACGGTCCTGAGCATGTCGCATTTGCTAATGCAAAGGGCGGAGATGCTCGCTCACTGGTCCTTCTATCCGGCAGTGCTCCAGTATGGGCAGTTGCGCGAGAAGGAGTAACCGTGAACTCGACAGCGGATTTCAAAGGTAAAACCATCGTTGTGGGCTTGGCACCTACAAGCTCGAACAGCTTACTGCGGAAACTATTCGCTGACAATAACATCGATATCGACAAGGATGTGACGATCACTGAGGTTCAGAATGGCTCCGAGCTTGGTGCTGTATTAGCCGGCAAAGCCGACATTGCTATCGTTTACGAGCCTCAGCTGGATCAAGGCATTGCAGAAGGGCTGCATATTGTCCATGATTTCACGAAGGACTATCCTGATTTCGCTTTTGCAACGATGAATACAACTGCAAGCTTCATTAAGAAAAATCCTGATCTCACCCAGCGCTTTGTCAACTCTATCGAGCAAGCCCTGGAGTTTATTCAATCGAACCCTGAAGGCGCCAAAGCTGTTGCAGTGAAGGAATTTCCGAATCTGGACCAGAAAGTCGTGGAGCAAGCAGTACAACGCATGATCGACAGCAAGGTATACCCTGCTGATGGGCTCATCAATGAATCAGCTTTTAACACCGCAATCGATATGCAGCGATTCATCGGGAATCTGAAGGAAGAACTCGCTTACGAGGATATTATCGATTCAAGCTTCACCAAATAGAGAGAGAAAGGTTGATTACTCTGAACCAAGACGACTATCTCACACACCGCTGTACGGAAAGTGCGAAATATGCGAATGGAGTTATTACCAGCGAGGAGCTTGCCCTATTTACAGCCGACTTGAAACTGATTCGTGGCTTCAAGTTGCCAGAAGAAATAGGGCCCAATCCCCCGTATAGGAGCGTGCCTCTGCGATGATTACCGAACCACTGAACGAGCTGACGATTGCTGAAGCCGCAAAATTGATTAAAAACAAGTTGATATCTCCTGTAGAGCTTACGAAATCCTATTTGAATCGCATTGAGAAAGTAGAACCTGCGGTGCAAGCCTTCGTTACAGTCACCGCCGAACAGGCTTTGCAGGCCGCAAGAGAGTCTGAACAACTACTGATGAATGGCGAATATCTCGGTCCTCTGCATGGCATTCCCTATGGAGCCAAAGACATTATCCATACCGCTGGCATACGCACCTCGGCCGGATCAAATACCTTTCCTGACTTCGTACCCGGAACGAATGCAACTGTGATTAATAAGTTGCAAGCTGCAGGCGCTATCCTGCTCGGCAAGACAACAACGACGGAATACGCCTTTCAGGGAGGAGAACCGCCAACACGCAACCCGTGGAATCTAGAACATACCCCGGGCGGTTCCAGCTCCGGCTCCGCCGCTGCAGTAGCAGCTGGCATGGCCTCCTTCACACTCGGAACACAGACCTTTGGATCTCTGCTTAGACCCGCAGCTTACAACGGATTAACCTGTATGAAACCCACTTACGGCAGGGTTAGCCGTAATGGTGTCATCACAGCGAGTTGGAGCCTGGATCATATTGGCGCCTTCACTCGATCCGCACAAGATAACGCAATCGTTCTGGAAGCGATGGCCGGACAAGATGAGCTGGACTCCTTCACGCTCCCTCACGGCAAGCCAGATTTAACAAATGCTCTTGAGCATCCTATTTCAGGAATGGTGATCGGTCTGCCGAGCAACTTCTTCCAGACTGATGAACCCGCGATCTTGTTAGCGGTAGAGTCGGCAATCGCTGTGCTTGAGAAGCTGGGCATGCAATGGAAGAAAGTTGACCTGCCTTCTTATATGGAAGAGACCATTGCTGCTCATCGTACGGTTATGCGGGCAGAAGCTGCCGCCTTCCATCAGGAACGCTTCGCGGAAGCCTTTGATCGTTACGGCCACACGATGCGGGAGCAGCTTGAACTCGGTTACCAGACGAGTGCCGTTGATTATTTGCAGGCACAACGCATCCGAACGATATTCCGGAGCGAAATGATGATGCTTTTCAATGAAGTAGATGTGTTATTGACTCCATCCACACCGTATGTGGCCCCATATGGCTACAAGACAGGCAGCCCGATTTTCAACGGACCGTTTACCAATACAGGTCTACCGTCCATCACCGTACCCATCGGGTTTGATACCACCTCAGGGAAGCCATTGCCTATCGGCATGCAGCTTGCCGGTCCACACATGAGAGAAGACCGCTTGTTGTCCATCGTTCATCATTATCAGCAGGTTACGAACTGGCATCAGTTAACAACAAATATACACACTCATTAGGAAAGGAATGACAGCTACGATGTCTACCATCATACATGCAAGTGCAGCACCCAAGTTCCCGCTTCCTTTCTCCCATGCTGTCCGCGCAGGAGATTTGGTCTACGTTGCAGGTCAGGTAGGCGTTGATCCACAGACGCTTGAGCCTATCGGGGGTATTAAGGAGCAGACTGAGCAGTGCATTCGTAATATTGAGGTGATCCTGCAAGAAGCCGGACTTACACTCGATCATATTGTGAAGGCAACCACTCATCTGGCCCGAGTCGAGGATCAGCCCGAATACAACGAAGTGTATGCGCGAATGATTAAGCAGCCGTATCCCGCCCGTATTACCGTATTCAGCGGGTTAGGTCCTTATTTAATTGAAATGGAAGTGCTGGCGTATGCGCCTTCCGTCCGAGGAGAGTAACACATCACCAAAGAGCACCTGTAGCCATAGATGGGTACAGGTGCTCTCTTTGTCTAGAAACCCGGTTCTCTTTTGAGAAATCGGTTTCTTTTCGTATTCCTATTTTGTTTTGAAGCGAGATGCTTCTTCGGCAAGTTGTTTGGTCAGTTCATCGATTCTCTGCACCATATCTGTCAAATGTTCCGTCATGCCGGACTGTTCCTGCATTGTTGCTGTGACTTCCTCAACAGAAGCCGACACCTCTTCACCGGAAGCGGACAAGTTCTGTGCAGCTCCAATGACGTCATCCTTATCACGTTCAATGGATTCGATCTCAGTAGCAATAGCCTGAACCTGGCTCATCATCTCATTCATATTCTCGGTGACAAAATTGAATGTCTCCTTGGTCTGGCTAACGCTGCTCTTATGCTGTTCCGCAATCGCTTCAATAGCCTGAACACTTCGGTTATTCTGCTCCACGTGATCAATGGTCTGCATCACAATTCGGTTGATATCCTCCGATTGAGCTGTTGTCTGCTCTGCCAGCTTGCGAATCTCGGAAGCAACCACGGCAAAGCCGCGCCCTTGCTCACCTGCTCTTGCGGCCTCAATCGAAGCATTCAACGCAAGTAATTTCGTCTGATTTGCGATTTCAGCAATCGTACCCGTGATCTGGTGAATGCCCGAGGAGCTTTCAGCGAGTTGGACTGTAATTTTGGAGATGTTGCCAACTTCAATCTCGTTTTGCCCGTTCACCGCAATGAGTGCATCAATAACTTCATGATTATTTTTGAATGCATCCGTAATTTCATCTGCCTTGAACTTCACTGCCTGCGACATCCCATTCACGTTGGCAATCTTGTTACCAACATTCATGAATTTATCCACAATGGCTCCCGTATCGTTCGCCTGGGACTCCATAGCTCGTGAAATCTCAAATGCTGTTGTCGTTGTTTCGGCAATCGTGGTCGAAGTTTGCTGAGTGGACTGTTCCAGCTCGGATGTACTTGTTTTCAGGATGCCGATGGAATGGTTCATGCTGGAGATCAACTGTTTATTGCCTGCTGCCATGGTATTGAAGCTGTCCACCAATTGTTTGAATTCTCCGCTATATTTACCTTGAGCCTGCACCGTCAGATCGCCGCCCGCAAGCTGTCTGAACAACACAGTTAGTCTTGTAATTGGTCTGGTTACCAGCAAAGAGATCAGGATACCCGCTACGACGGAAACCGCAATAGCACTAAACAAAACAATATACATCTGTTTTGCCATCGCACGTAAAGGCTTCTGCACATCGCTCATTTTATCTTCTACAACGACAGTCCAGTCGGATCTTGGGATTTTGGAGTAATACGCCACTTTCTCATCTGTGCTAATATCCCCTTGCTGTAGTTCAGCGCCAGGAGCAAGATCTATCAATGATTGGTATTCGCCGGACTCCATCTTCTGGCCTGCCAACTTCTCATCCGCTGAATCGTAGATGACCGTACCTACACGGTCCAGAATGATCACTTTTCCCTCATCATTAATATTGATATTTTGTAGCTGATTAACGAAGAACGAGGTGGATGCCGCAGATACGAGCACTCCCTGTACTTCTTGATTCTCATTGTAGATTGGCATGGCAAAAGCCGTACCAAGTTGTCCTGAGGACTTGGCTACAATCCCTTCACTAATCACGTTTTTACCCTGAATCGCTTCTTGGAAATATGCCCGATCTCCGCGTTCTGCCTTGATAACTGCCGGATCATTCGCTGCAACAATAATGCCATTCCGATCCAACAAAATCAGACTGTTGTTACCTTCCATACCTGCAAGACTGTCCGCGAGAATACCACTTGCCTTATCCAGCAGTTCATTGTTTTCCGAGAAAAAGTTCTCACCTTCCTGCCCATCCGTATTCCGAATCTCTAGCAGATCCCGGAAGGTACGATGTGTTGTAATCAGAAAGGTGGACTGTTCTTCCAAACTTAGTGAAGCATACAAACCTGCCCCCACCCGGTCCGAGGTTGCCTTAATTTCATCTTTGCTTTTATCGAGTGTAATAACTGCCGCTACGCTGTAACACACTACCGCAGTTACCGCCAGTACGATACACACCAACAGACTGATCATAAGTGGTAATTTGACTCTGAACGACATGTTGCGCATGCGTTCTCTTGCCTTGCTAAATACCATGATTACATTCACCATCCATTTTCATTTTCATCATTATGAAGTCCAAATTCTATGTATCTACTTTATATCGGTCGATATCAAATAATCTGTAAGCTGTTTCCCCAGTTATACTAGGTCAAAGGCCACTGCACACGATTGGAAAATGAAGACTTTGGGTTAATACAAAATATGACATCAACATCGTATAATATATGAAATACATATCGTGCAGGAAGAGGGAAAACGCATTGAATCCGAAAATGCCTACTTTATTAAATGTTATCCGTGCCCTGTTAGGCGTACAATCCATCTTCATTGGGATTTCCATGACATTCCTTATTGCAGATCTATTCCGTAATAGTGCGGATTACTTCGCGTTTCCGCTATCTGATCAGATCGCCTATTTTACAAGCATCGGGCTCCGTGTGCTCTTGGTTCTGGTTCCCCCAATTCTGACTATCGTATTTATCTCCAAACGAAGTTATAAGCTAACAATTACATTTATGAGCCTGGCCTTATTTTTTGGCGTTGTTTTCTTTCAGAATTTTCTCGTCTTGCTGCACATCTTTATGTTGCTTACGCTGCTGCTCCACAAGCCCAGCAAGGTGTATCTGAAGCAGGAAAACTCTCGGGAAGAATACAACCAGAAGAATCTGCGGTTATAGGTTCGAAGAGAATAGGAGAAGTGATATGGTAAAAACAGCATTACCTACGCTATTAAATGTCGTGCGCATTTTATTGAGTGTGAAACTGATCTACGTGATTGTGTCCTTTATCGTGTTCCTCATTGACTTCAACCAGAATATGGAGGCCTATCTGGGTTTCTTACGCAAAGGAGATGATCTGGCTTACGCCTCTGGCGTAATCTCAGCCAGAATGTTGTTTATCATCGGTCCCAGCCTGCTCGCTGTTATATTCATCACCAGAAGAAAGTTCAAGCTCACCGTGACGTTTCTGAGTCTGGCGCTATTCGTTGCCATTCCGAATGAGAGTAACCTGTTTACCCTGATTCATCTCTTCGCCCTGCTTATCGTGCTCTTGCATCGTCCAAGCAAGTTGTATCTGAAACGAAAGGATACCCCTGTCAATGAAGCCGTAGTTGAACCGAAGAATTAATTCGAAAAGGGAATCACATGACATTGAAGTCCAGAAAAAACGGTGGAGAGTACACGATATGATGTCATAATAAAATCAAGGACTTTCCTAAGTAATACAGGAAGGTCCTTGTTTAATATGACTCACTATACAAAGTGATTGTGAGATTTACAATTACAGTGCAGCTTGATAAATTTGTACTACATCTTCACGCTGCAAGTTTTTGAAGAATCCGAACGGACCGAATCGCATCGCTTTATCAGCCATCACATCAATCTGGCTGTCGTCGATGTCATAGTCCGCCAGACGGCTAGGGGCACCAATTGAAGTCCAGAATGTACGCAGCGCTTGAATGCCTTCTTCAGCAACTTGTTTGTCCGACTTTCCAGCAGGGTTGATATCAAATACATTAACAGCCATACGTTTGAATCGATCTACATCCACATCCAGATTATGCTTCATCCAGTGTGGGAAAAGGATCGCAAGGCCTCCCCCATGGGGAATGTCATACACAGCCGACACGGCATGTTCAATATTGTGAGAAGCCCAATCTCCGGCAAGACCCATATTCAGGACATCGTTAAGCGCCATTGTTCCACAGTAGAGAATGGTTTCGCGCAGTTCATAGTTTTCTGGATCTTTAATCAGACGAGGGGCCGTATCAATAACGGTACGAAGAATCGTCTCACAGA
Organism: Paenibacillus sp. FSL k6-2145; assembly: GCF_037976585.1. Taxonomy (NCBI): domain Bacteria; kingdom Bacillati; phylum Bacillota; class Bacilli; order Caryophanales; family Paenibacillaceae; genus Paenibacillus; species Paenibacillus sp. FSL k6-2145. The sequence goes on from NZ_CP150267.1 coordinate 366,890, forward strand.
ATCCAAGCTGAACCGGTGTATTGGTATCCAAATGGAAATAATGTTCAAACACATGAGACATCATGTCCACCATGCCGTATACCGTCTGATCCAGTGGTACGGTGTATGTGTACTCCGGATCAAGAATGGAGAACGCTGGGAAAGAATACTCGCTGAACCATGCCCATTTTTCCTGTGTGTCCTGATTGGTTATTACTGAACCGTTGTTCATCTCAGAGCCTGTCGCTGCCATCGTTAGAATTGTACCCAGTGGAAGTCCGCCTTCCGGGGTTGCTTCACGTACAACAACATCCCACATGTCTCCTTCGTATTTGGCTCCTACTGCGATGGCTTTCCCGCAGTCAAGTACACTGCCGCCGCCAACCGCAAGAACCAAATCAATATCATGTGTTCTGCATAACTCTACACCCTTGTGAACCGTAGACAGACGTGGGTTTGGTTCTACACCGGCCAGTTCCGTAACCTCTGCTCCGATTTCATTCAGCTGGCTGATTACCTGATCGTACAGCCCGCTGCGTTTGATGCTTCCACCACCATATACAAGCAAAATACGTTTTCCGTATTTTGGAACTTCGGTCTGTAGTGCTTGAAGTTGCCCTTTGCCAAAAATCAGCCGGGTCGGATTATAAAACTGAAAAGATCTCATTACGTATGTTCCTCCAAAAAAAGTCTGAAATTTTGTGCATCCACCATTATAATTCTCTTTATTCGTAAAAACAAATACATGCAAGAAGGAGATAACCGATGAGTATGGAGTCTATCATGGCTAAACAATGTTTTTCTGAACAAAATAAGCTCCTGCCAACAAAGTGGCAGGAGCTTACAACACAAGGATTCAGTATAACCATCGCATGCTTCCGTAACATGCATGGTCTACATCCCCTCAGATATTAATAATTAGGCACTTAGGTTCTAACCCAGGTCGGCTATCCGCTGTCCAATACGCGGAAACAGCCTAAAAGCATTCTCATAGAAGACTTTATCATGATGCTGTTCCGGTACAAGTCGACGGACAAATTCGGCATACAGATCGATGGGCGCAAGCGGCCAGTCGGTGCCAAACAGCATTTTCTCGTAATGATCCGAATAGACCAAAGCCCGGCGGAAATGATCCATGAACAAAGGCTCGTTCATGAACCGTTCAAAATGGGGCCGATCCCCCACCACAAGACCAGACAAATCTGCGTACACGTTAGAATTCTTCGCCACCACTTCAGCTGCATCCATCACCCAGGGATCACCCAGATGACAGATCATGAAGTTCACACCGCGCTGTTGCAAGGCTAATTCATCCACCGTCAGTGGATGTGAGTACTTAAGTAACCCATTCATCGAGTAAGTGTCTCCCGTATGAATCACCACAGGCAAGTTGTACTTGGCTGCGAGTTCATAGACCGGAGTATAGATTTTGTCATACACATAATGATGATAGTATCCGGCATAGAGTTTAATTCCGGCTACCTCCGGGGATTGGAGTCTAGCTTCAATCCGGTCCAGCTCGTCCTGAGCGTTTTTACCATCTAACGCATTAGGATTAATCCCCACACATTCCATGAGGAATGACGGAACCTTCTCTTCCAGGTCAAGTCCCATCGGGTTAGGGGAACTGGAATCCGGGAACGCTCCCTTCGTCTGCTCCGTAACCCCCATTCCGATGCCCAGAATGACGTCGTTTTTATCAAACTCCGCTTTAAGACCAGCGGCAGAGTAATCCACTTTGGACAGATCAATCGCTGTTTGGTGAAAGCTGTCGATGTCCGACAGATGAATGTGAATATCAATGATCGGCATGTGAAGCCTCCTTTTCATCGGTAGAAGTTGCAAAATTCAGTTTGAGAAGGTCATGCACATCCGCTGAACTCAGCGGGATTGGTCCCAGAACCAGATATGTCGGCTCCGTCCAGACCGTTTCTCCCTGTTGGAGAGTCAGATGATGATTCACGTTTAGACCCGTCACCTGATTATTGGCAAAAGCCCATGCACTCTGATTCGGGTAACGATGGACCGCATGCAGCATGTTTTCACGCGAAACCGATCCGACTCGCAAAAGGTCATCAAGTGGCAGGCCCACATCCACCTTGCCTAGCGGGAATCGATCTTTACCCGGTTGCTCAATCCAACCTTCCGCAAAGACAGATGAAGGCTGGAGGAAACGTTCTTCCGCAAGCGAGTAATTCGTCAGCGTCAGGCCGCTTTCGTTTGTCACGGCAAGCAGCGTGCAGAGCACAGGAACACCCGGCAGCATCAGATAATGCTGGTTGATCGTGATTCCCCGATTCGCTTCATGCTTTTCAATTCGGGTAGTCAGCTTTATACCCTTCCAGACGTTGCCGTATTGATCCTTGTGCTCTGTCCAGGAAGCGGCTCTCTGTTCCAACTGGCGGCTGAAACCATTCATGCCTGGAACCCCCACACCCAGCCCACCATACCACGGATTCCACCACGAGCGTGGAGCCGGTTCAGGGTACGAGCTATCCAGCCATTCTTCTCCTGCATATTTCAGAGAGTGTATTACACTCCCGAATTCAGGAGCAACGGAGATCGACAGCACTCCATTATCTACGCTGTACACAGGTCCAGATGAACCTTCTTCAATCTTCCGCTTCACCTCTGTTCCGCTCTGAGGGAACCAAAGGGCAGTTCGCTCCTGAATCCGATCTTCGCCCCGATATAGCCCACGAACTTTCCAACCACTCACGTGTTGATCTCGGTCCGCTTCGTCTGGTGAAAATGTCAGCTTGGCGGAGTTTAGATTCTGCTCCGGATTGAATTCCTTCACATTGGCCATAACCTCCGATTCGCCACCCTGCTGTACATACAGCTCCAGCTTGCCCGCAAGCGAAACCAGTTTATGTTCAGTCAACGTTGCTTGCAGCACATCCGGGGCAAATGGATTCCCCTCACTCAGTGTCAGATCCAGATGACTGTCCAGCAACGGAATGACCGGGTTACGCTGCTTCCGTGCAAACGCACGAAAATCCGACCATTTAGCAAACGTGTTCAGGGCAAACACCGTTTCCTTGGTTTGTGCCACAGCCCCAGCCTCCAAACGTCCAAGCTCATGCTGCAACCCCAACGTGTATTCCGGACGAAGCAACTTCAGAGAAGGGTCCCAATAGATGCCGCACGCGCCATACTCTTCCTTGCAAAACAGCCAGTTTTCCGTAATCTTTGAACTGTCCCAATGGTTCGGATCACCTGCATAATCATCTTCCATATCCACAAAACGACCTTGGTAAGGTAGAATTAACCGGTTTCCGTAGAAACCAAAGTTATTCATTAGATACAGGTCTTCTTCCCAGGCGGTGTCTCGTGTGTTTTCAACCTCGTGGTGGAATTCGGCGATTCCATTCGCAGACAGCTTGACCACGGACTTAATCTGCAAACCAGGGAAATCCTCCGAGTCATACAGTGCTTCAAGAACCTGACGTTCCCCTTCGGGATAAATATTCACTTCTTTGGCTTGTTTCTTGGATAACTCTTCGGCAAACGGCCTACCCAGCTTCGGATAAGTCCACCAGAATGAATGACGGGAACCGGGATATTCAATCCACATGTTATTATCTTGTTTGCTCATATGAAGAGAGAATGCGCCATTAACAGCCACCCATTGATCCTCAATCTGCCCGCCATATTTCCCTTCGATTCCCTTCATCAGTACAGAAAGTTTGCTTGTAAAAGAGATCGCATGGCTCCCCACTGGGACAGCCGTCACTTCTACTTCTTGGGAATAGAGACCATACGAACGTAAGGTGAAAGGCACTGGCACCGACACTTTGCCTTTGGCAGGAATCGTAAAGCGCACCGAACGCTCCGCCCATTCAAGGAATTCATCCTCGGGCAGGTCCAAACTGAACTCCGTTTCTGCATCCACATTATTTTCCACGTTCAGAACCAACTCCGCTGGAATACCTGGATAGAGCTCCTTCACAGGCAAGATAGTCTTGATCTTGGCCGGGAATTTCGGGGCGATACCCAACCTGAACTCCGCTTTCTTACCGCCGATCAACCAGGTGCTGGCAACCACGGGGTGGGTCTTATTGTTATTCTGTTCCTCTGTAATCGGATCAAGGTGAAACTCACTTTCCACGATGATTGTTTCTCCCGAAGCCACTGCTCGTGCTACGTCCAGCGCAAATCGTATGTTTTTGTTATCCTCACCCTTGATCTCAACCGCCAGTTCGGAAGCTGAATTGTTCTTAATGCGATAGCGAACCTTATAGCTGGAACCGAATACCAGATCATGATCGTCGACCTCTGTTGAGATTTCGTAATCCGGTGTTTCGAGGGCAGTCAGCCCGCGACCCGACTTTTCAAATTCAGCCCGCAGGGAGACATCTCCCTTTTTCCATGTATAGTCAAAGAAATCAAAACCACGTTCCCGTCGGCCATCTGGCTCAATGACGAGTTCACGCGTGCTGTCTGCATACCAATCCAACTCCTCAAAATAAGGAGCGAGTGCTTCGGTCTGCAAGATGGTAGGGATGAAATTCATCAGATGCACATTATCATCTTTTTTCTCCCAGAAGAATCCGCATTTCTTGTACATCGGTACAGCCTTCGTATTGCCTGCCCATGTGAACAGATCTAGGCGGGGCCATCCGGCCTCTACGGTCTTGCGCACAGCATTCAAGATCAGATTGCGTCCAACCTTGTATCCGTGATAGTCGGGGCGTACGTTAAGCAGCGGTACATATAGCGCTCTCTCGTCATATCGGTAATGAGCAAAACTGCAGAAGCCAACAACCTCTTTCTCATGAACAGCTAGAAATGCATACAGATTGGACGAACTTTCCATCTCGCGGCGAACCGTTTCCTCTGTTCTAAGGTTGGTGCCACCTCCCCAGCTTTCGTTACTGCGGTTCCACATATCCGCGAGTGCGGCAGCGTAAGAGGGGTCGTATTCAATAATATGGATCTGGTCGATAATCGAAGTTACGGTCATGTTCTGATCTCCTTCTCTTTATGTACAGGATGGTGAAGAAGCTAGTGATAGTCTTATCATACTATAATTGGAAGCATTTTCAGAGCGTTATATTGGTGTTAGGGGTAATTATGGAGTTCAACTTGTTCGAGAAGCAACCTCCTGCTCAATACATGTCGAATGAGATATCACTTATGTATGACCTAACATATCCCGCCGTGACGGGCTAAATCGGATATGCGTGTGAGTTTTGACAAGCTCTATTCGCTATTGTTACTCTTTGTAGAGGAGTGTTTATTAAATATAAAAAATAGATAGATTCGTGGAGGGAAAGCATGACAGAATGGATCACGCAATTTATACTCTTTTTTAAAGATTTGTCATACGCAGGTCTCGTTATTGCCTTGTCGTTTGAATTCGTACCCGCTGAACTTGTGCTGCCCATGGCAGGATATTGGGTGTATCTTGGGGATATGAAGCTTTGGCTGGCTATACTCGCTGGTACCGTAGGCGGAACGTTTGGACCTCTGACGTTGTATGCGTTGGGACGATACGGCGGCAGGCCGATGGTCGAAAAATACGGCAAGTATTTCTTGATTCGCCCCCACCATCTGGACGCTTCCGATACATTCTTCGAGAAATATGGCAGTGGGGTAGCTTTCTATGGACGTTTTGTACCCGGCATTCGGACCGTGATCTCCATCCCTTGTGGTATGGCGAAGATGAATGTGTTTAAGTTCAGTATCTTTACATTCTTGGCCATGCTTCCGATCACCTCACTGTACATCTACTTAGGCTTCAAATTAGGCTCTCAATGGGAGCACGTGGACGAGATTGTTAAGCCTTATATCGTGCCGGCAGCGGTGGTTTTCTTAGGTGCTTTTGGATTGTATGTGCTGTTGAAACGTTGGAAAAGAAGAACGGCTTTGAACAAGTCATAGGCTTGTTTAAGTAAGGAAATGAGATGCGCAGATTGATGTTGATTCTTTGAAATAGTCTTATGAAAAAACTCATCTAATTTATTTGTTATGTAAAGCCCCGCTGATTTAAAAAATCAGCGGGGCTTTATTGTGATTGTTGGGTGTAGAATCGTTTAGAGATTCTCCCTTTGATATTTCTATTTATTCGAAATTATATGTCGTTGCTTCGCCAGCCGGAAAAGGATATTGTGCTGCTTCCCGGACTCGAACCGAATCTCCTGTTTGGAAAGGAACAGTTTGTTCGCTGATTAATGGAATCCATTCTCCATTATTCTTGGAGTATTCAAGTATCGATGAAGAAGCCATAATTGAATTATTTGACTTCCAAACCTGAACTTCCGATGTAAATGTGAAGCTTTTAGCTGGTGCAGCCTCCAAGTATTGACCGCCTCTCTCGCGAACGAGAACAGTTAGATCCCCAGGAAATTGTTGTGGATTTTCTTCGTTGTACGTTGTCCACGTTTCCCCGTCATTCACAGAATACTCCATTGCTGAGGTCATGTGGTCTGTATAGAACGTATTACTGGCATCATTATGACCAACATACATTTTTACATTATCTACAAAACTAACTGTTAACCAGTTCCCTGCTGGAACTTGATTCGCTGAATCAGCTTTAACACGCACTCTTACAAATACATCACCAGGGAAAATCGGCGGATCTACATCATTATATGAAATCCAAGATTGAGCTTCGTCCACCGAAAACTCCATGCTTGAATTCGCATCAATCAGTATATTTCTTTCATCATTGATTTTAATTGCTGGTTCCTCAGGAGCCGAAGGCAATGTATCTTTGATCGCAATGGATATTGGAGCTGTTTGAGATCCATCTTGAAGCACGGCTCGTACAAGTAGTTGAGTCGATCCGTAAGGAATAGCCGTTCCTTGTGGTAAGGTATAACTATTCTCTTCATCCTTGTCGATTGTTGCAATGCTCGAAAGACTTAGCCCAGCATCTCCCCAGAGTATCTCATAAGAAATGACTGAATTATCATCTGTACCTGTAGTCCATCTAATATCTCCCCCAATAAAGCCTGCAGCCGTATCGGTATCCACAAAAGAAATGCTCATCGGTATAGAAGCAGCCTTGACGTATGCAAGTTCATAAGTAGTACGAATTTCTTCAAGGCTCGTGAATTTGTTATCAGGCAGAAGTCTTCGATTATTAATAATTGTTTGGGCAACTTCTGCTCGAGCAGCCTGATTCATATTGCTGTATGCCGTTGCATCAATATTTAATGTGGATGCATATCTCTTCAGGTAAGATTCCATAATAGAAACGGTTGCTGCACTATTGATATTACGGATCACACTGGCTTCAGTGCTGGATGGAGCAGGATATTGCTGGTTTGTAGCATGAATAATCTGTTTGACATCACTGAATGTCGTATATTGGCCTGCTTTTTCTGCCAGAGCTTTCTGATAATGTTGTCCATTGAATTCAACCAATTCCAGTTCCTCTTTCAACGGAGAAGGATACACTCCAAGAATGCGCATGACTGCTTCTCCCTTTAAAGGATCGATCATGTTGCCCGTTTCTATGAATAATTGCTTCGTGATTAATGAAACAACTTCCGGACCTGAGTAACTTCCATGTCCGCCGAACGAACGGGAACCATTTCCATCTGTATTTTTAATCGTTAAAGCATTTTTTACATAGGTCCAATCCAACCGATAGGATGTCCCGTCTCCCAATGTTACAGGGTCAAAATTTAGATTCATAATAGGCATTTCGGGAATGGTTAGATCCCATTCTATTGAATTAATCTCAATAAATCCGTAGCCATAGTTTCGCAGATGACCATCCTTAATGATGGCAGACGGATTGGTTGTACTTGTGGCCGGAGGAGTGAGTACACCAGTGAACTGAATTCTAATCTGACTTAAGTTTGAATTCTCATAAGGAAGTACACTAATGTCGTTCGCAATATAATTCATAACGGAATGGATAAACATTGGCTGCGTTTCCTGACCCGTTTCTCCATTTTTGAAAATGGCATACATGCTGTATGCTTTGGTCGGTTCCAGGCCTTCAATTTTATAGGTTACAGGTTGGTTAGCGGTTATAGAAAACGCACCATGTGTTGAAGGCAGGTTATTAGGAAGTATTCCACTCTTCACTTGTTCAGTTGTAGGACGTACATTATCACCTGAACGAACAGCCATGTAATAGACCGTACCCGTTTTGTTCGTGGTCATCAAACCATCAGCCGAAGTTTCTGTGCGGTTTTGATAACTCTTGTAAGTGTACGGATACCATGCTATTGGGTTCGGATTCGTTGGTGTTGGTGTTGTACCCGGATTAGAGGGCGTTCCTCCTCCGGAGTTCCCCGCATTACCTCCGCTATTGGAAGAATTACCGCCTCCTGAACTTGGGAGTACGTAAGCTGGATTCGATGCTCCGTTAATCGTAGCGATCTGTGTTTTTACTTTATCGTAGTTTGCAATCACTCTCTCTGGTGCTATTCCGTCTGGAAGCACTAGACGTTGAATGGAACCGTTAGCTGGGAGTGACACTTGGCTGGCACTATCTGTAATCGTTACGGACCCTATTACGCCGGTACCTTGTAGCGCAATTGTGCCAGAACCTTTAATGGTCACCGATTCGATATGACCTGTTCCAGAAATTGTTGTTTCTTTATTACCTGTATTGATCTCCAAGTTCTGGATGTGGGCATACAAAGAAGCATTTTGAACACCTTCTCCTACAGTTACACTCTCATATGTAATGGATTCATCCCCCCACAATCCGGAGAGCTTCGACTCAATATGGACTTCTTTAACGACCGTTTTGTTTACTGCTTCTACCCGAACATCTTCCTTGGTAATATTCATTCCTTGGAGTGACGAATGGTCGAATACGACCGTATTATCGTCTCCGCCCTTAACGTATGTTGTACCTTTTACCGTAATCTTCTCTGCGTAAAAGTCATTTTCGAGTTCCTTCGTAATTTCCAAATCGCCGCTAATGTTGATATTCTTAATCGTTATGTAGTCAGCTGCAACTTTTACATTGCCTTCAATGACTGCTTGTCCGCCATCTAGTATGGTATTACCTGAGAACTCTTTTTTACCCGATTCTGCTCCCTGACCTGGCGTAAGGAGTTTTAGTTCAAATACCTTGGTGATACGATCATCTACGGTTTCAACACGAACTTCCGCGTTAGCAAGTGCAGCTACATTATTTTCCGAGAAAAGTGGTTTTAATGCTTCCGTCACACTATAGTTGGTATTTCCAATCGTCACCATTCCATTTTCTATTTTCTTGATCGTTTGAAGTTTATTGCTTGTAGTCTTAGAATCCATTCTTACTAAAATAGCTGCCAATTCCTGCCGAAGTACTGGTTTCTGTGGATGAAAGCTTCCATTACTTCCTGTCATCAAACCTGATGAAACAACGGATGAAACTGAGTTTTTAGCCCAAGCGGATATTTTCTGACTATCCTTAATAGCTGGAAGCTCATCTTCTTGAACTGCCACTGCATCTACTTGTGTAGCTCTGGCCAAAATGGAAGCTAATTCTTCTCGTGTAATTACTGCTTTAGGACGAAATGTTCCATTACGATCTCCATTCATCCATCCTGCTTTTTGTACCGCATTAATCGCACTTTCACTCCATGAATCAGGAGCAACATCTGTAAATGAAGAAACCACATTGTTACTTAGTTGAAGGCCCATTAATTTGGCAAGCGCGACTGCCGCTTCTTGACGAGTTACCTCCTGTAAGGGGTGGAAATAACCCTCACGATCTCCATTCATGAACATCTTCTCTTGAGCTTCTTGAATAAGTCCCTTTGCCCAAGGCGATGCCTGTGCAACATCTTTGAACGGATCGGATGCTGCCGACACGTTGGAGTGAATTGCCGTGCTTAGCGTAAGAGCTATCGTTGCCATAGCTGCTACACCCAGTTTTTTCGAAATATCCATATTGCCTCCTAATGATTAAGTCTTTTCTCCTGATTTTTGTATAATATTGAATCAAAAGACCTATACATCATAATATGTAATTTAGCTTATAACAATAATTAATTACCAGAATATTCTGATCATTAAGGAAAATAGCACTATTTTGTATCATTTGACGAATAGTTGAACCCAAGTTATATATCGTAGCAATTACTCCGTTGTTCCCTGTCTACACATGAAAATCTGTCATGAAGCATAAAAAAAAACTCCTTCCCACTCCATAATTGGATGAGAAAGAGTTATCAAAGAAACTTCAATTATCATACAATCTAAATCAATTCCTGTCGTCTTTTCAAATACACATACAACACTACGCCTGATGCCGCACAGATCACCGCACATAAACCAATGAATCCATATCCCGCCTGAAGTCCGCGCAGCAGCCCTAACTGAGTCGATGAACCGTACATATTCTTCACGCCTTCAATGACCCAGCCAATCACATAGTTACCGATGACACTACCAACCCCCATCAAGGTAACCGTGAACGTAATCGCTGTGTCACTGCCGTTCGGATATCTGCGTGCGATAAACGCCATCACAGTAGGATAGATCATCGCTATTCCCGCGCCAGATATCGCAAAGAAAATCGCAAGACGCTCTCCCCCTGCAAGCGCCACGAACGTACATACTCCCGAGAAAGCCGAGAACACAATCAGTGACAATACAAATCCGATCCGGTCCGTTAATGGCCCAAGCAGCAGGCGTCCCAGCGAGAATGTGAGGAAAAACGCAGATAATAACCCGGAGGCTTTGACCGTGTCCCACGTGTAGGCTTTCTCCAGGAAATTAACCAGCCAACCCCCAACCGCCAGCTCCGATACCACGCCAAAAGAAAGAATGAGCACCATCAGCCAAAGGGCAGGATCACGTGTTAACGTCTTCAGTGAAGTCCGATCCTCATGAGGAAGATCATCCCCCGGGAATTTGCTGCGCAGTGCCGCAATAATCGGCAGCAGGCAGAGTGACAACATCACCAGATACATACCGCGCCAATCCAGCTCGTGTCCAAACACACTCAAAGACATCACACCTGTCGCCAGCAAAGGCGCTACTGTTGAACTCAGCCCATAGAAGAAATGGGACAGGTTCATCATCGTACCTGTATTTTTCACAAAGATACGCGCACCCAGAATCGCCAAAGCAATCTCCAGCATGCCGTTACCGATGTACATGAAGAAGTACGATGAAGCAAAGAGTGGATAGGTATGAGACACATAAATGAACACACCCGAGAGGATCATCGATGCAAACGATATGATGCTAACCGCCTTGATGCCCCATTTGCGAACCAGAACAGCCGTGAAGGAGCAGGCGATCAGGTAACCCAGTGCATTCAGGGATAATAATGTCCCGAGCTGTTTCTCATCCAGATTGAAGTCGAATTGAATGCGCGGAATGGCCGGCCCCTTAATATTTTCTGATATACCAAATACGATAAATCCGAGAAAGATCGTTGCCAGTTGCATGGCGTACAGCTTGTTGAACTTTCGTTTGTTGCCTTGCGTACCTGCTTGCTGATTCAAAATAAGTTCCTCCAGTGTGTCTATATAAGTTGAAACAAGGGTCATAAACTGGACACTCCAATGACAGAATAACCTTCCAATCGCTGTTATCCCCAGATTTTTTGAATTCCCTTCTCCAAAGGGAAAATCCGGTGATAAAGGCGACCGCTTCGCTTCTCCAGGTTTTTTCTGTCCTCTCCGTTACCTGTTTAATGAAATAGTTCATCTTATATAAAAGGATTACTACAATTTTATTCGATCAGATGAAAGATCATCCTTCTGATCAACGTTCCGTTCCTTTACCATTGCTTCTCAATTACTTGAATGCGGTAGGTCAGGCTCTCCAGCGTCACTGCGACCAACCCCGTAACATATTCGCGGCGAGTGTCTCTCTGAATAATCAATTCCGGCATATGCTCCAGTGGAATCATTCGCTCCAGACAACCTTGCCTCAAGCCATCCCGCATAGCTGGGTCCATCGTATCCCCTGTAACCACAATCGTAGCCGGGTTAATGATCGCGATGATGGATACCAGCGTCTGTACGACCAGTTCCTGCAACCCTTCCACCGTTTTCAACATGTGCAACTGCTCTTCCCGTGATACGCCAAATGGTAAGAAGGACACCTCGCCCCCAAATTGCGTATTCCCGGTCAGCGGACGACCATCAATGATAAAGCCTGCACCCGGAAAATGGTTCTCCGGAAAAGTCACCACCGCAAAGTTCTTCTCTTCCTCAAATTGCTGCTGGTTATACAGTCCGTAGACCGTCAGGTTCATATCGTTGCCAATGACCACTTCCATGTCTTCATATTGCTCCTTGAGCCTTGGGCCTAAAGGCTGATACATCAGATCCGGTACGTCGCAAATCCCAATAACGCCGTTGTGTGCCACACCAGGTATGCCAATACCAATCGCCTGCACATTGTGGTGTTGTTCGATCAGGTTTGCAATCAGATCCTCTACCACAGGGACATTAATCTCATCCAAAATGAGTGTCTGTTCGTCCGCCATCTCTCCGTTCAGATTGGCATATGTATGTGTGATCGAGTGAATGCCGCCCTCTGTTCGAATAATCAGGCACAGTACACTGGCGTAGTCCGCATTGAATTGATACCGACTCGCCGGTCTCCCCCCGCTCGATTCATCCGGACCCAGATCAATAATCTCACCCGTTTGGAGCAATTCGTTCAGGATCGTGCCACATGTAGCTACGCTGAGTTTGGTTAGGTTCGCAATGGAAGCCTTCGTGCCTACGCCCATGGATCTGAGAGTGTTCTTCACAAGTTCAACGTTGATCCGCTTCACCTGTTGGGTGTTGTGTGATGTGGGTAACATGGTTAGTTATATGCCTCCTTTCGTTCATTCCGAACCATTCAATGAATGTTTTTAAAAGTATTTTAATAATTGAAGTGTAGGGGGATTTGGGAGAAAAGTCAATGCTACATTGGGAGCGAAAAACGTTTGGATGGACAGACAAAAAGACAGTTCAAGATCATCTTGTGTGATCCTGCACTGTCCTTTAGTTGAGGTGGTTTTATGTAGACTGGCTAATTTGATTTGCCAAGATGCTCTTCTCCAGCCGGACTTCAAATAACTTGCGGTTTAGATCCTGTTCCATGGAATGAAGGTGAAATGCTGCTTGTTTCACCGTGTCCATGTCTAACACACCTGCCTGCTTTGCGATGATGTCCATGGCATCGAGGATGAGTTTGTTGCATGTGACCAGTTGGTTAACGTAATCGTCTTCTTGTTGAACAAGTTGTGCGTACTGCAAAGCGAGGTCTTCGCTGTTGGTACTTGTCATGTCACCACTCCTTTGTTAAGGAGAGGGTATCACATCCAAAGAGAGGATGTGGTACGTCGTTGCGTAATAGATACAATGTTATTTTATATTAAATTTTTTATTACTCTTAAGAAGTGAATTCACTAGTGAGCTTTCCTCAGAATTTAGCATGTCTATCTGTAATTTTTTCGAATCTTGAAGTTCGCTTATCTTTCCTAAGCTAGAATAAAAGTAATTGTGACTTATAAAATTAATATTATCTTTAGGAATTAAATCTTTATTCAACTCAAAAACATTAGATGAATCTGCAACTAAGTAACTTTTATCTATATCTGTATGAATTATCTGTTTATTTTTAAAGGCTGTTCCATCCTTTAGTATGAAGTTTGCAGAAATTTGCGAGTGCCCGATATATCTAAATAAATTTTTTGTTCGCAAAAGCAAAAAAAAGTATAAAACTGTAATCATCACTGAGGCACTAATAGTGGAAGGGTCAAAATCTCTAATTAGTAACAGCACACTGAGTGGATCATCTACATTTCCACCTAGAGCATTCCCTTGCATACTTAGAATCTTATTTATCACCCAACCATATAATAATGAATAGTGGACTAAATATATCAAAATGAAAATCATTAAGCCAAGTATTAACCACTTTCTTCTTTTTAGTGTACTCTTTTTATTATATGCCCAAGAAGTAATAGCACTCTGCATTTTTTTTAATGATAAAATTTGAATAATTGCTAGAAAGAAAAATAAATAAAAAAGTGCATAGCCTACGTTACTAAAAACAAATACAATTTCATTGCTCATCCATTTATAAAGAGAAGAAGACATTAGTACAGCGTAGATTCCAGCACTTATTACTATTAAAGTCCATATGTATACAAATCTAAAAAATTTCATTGTACTTCCCATATAAAATATTTCCTCAAGTGACACAAAGAAACGCAATGGATTCTTAGTCATTTTTAAATATGTAGTAAAGACATAAAATACAACTGTACCTAAAAAAACCTGAAAAAGCAATAACTGGATTGTAGAAAGCCTCCATGAATACCATCCCTTCTCAACATTTAATTCCACTTGTTCCTAATTTTTTTCTTAACCTCCTATATTGTTTATTATATAACATATCAATTGATATCAGAGTTAAATATGATTAAATATTCCATTAATTAACACAAAACCATCAATATTCATTTAATTTTTTAACACTATCCCATTTGACACCCCCCTCAAAAAGGTCTATCCTAATAACGAACCAACCATTCACTATTAAGGAGTCGTTCCCTATGGTGCAAGCCAAGAAAGACGAAGTCAGGAAAGAGATTGAATACGCGGCGCTCAAGGTCTTTTTTGAAAAGGGCTATGTGGATGCCAAGATGAGCGATATCGCGGATGAGATTAATATTTCCGTGGGCAATATCTATACTTATTTTAAGAACAAGAAAGAACTCTTCTACGCCGTTGTCCCGCCGGATCTGGTGGATTATCTGAAAAATGTGCTGGTGGAGACGATTCACTTTGATAACCAGACCTTATTCGAGGAAACCGATAGCGAGCGAAAATCGGCACTGTTGCAGGAACAAGTGGATGTATTACGTAAATACCGGAATCAGATTGTGATCATCTTCGAAAAGAATAAAGGAACGATCTACACCAACGCTAAGAATGAGCTTGTTGAGCTGATGATCGAAACCAAGAAGGCGTATCTTAAGAATCAATATAAACGATATGAGATTGGCACCGAGGAGAACTTGATCTTACTGAACATCCTCGCACACAACGTGATCGACATGAACCTGGATCTATTGAAGCGGGATATGAGTGAGGACAGCCGGAAGCAAATTTTCGAAGCGTTGTATGTATACAGACTATACGGCATGAAGAGCCTCAACGAATAACGCTCCATCTCATTATTTATACCGGATAGCCAAAGCGTGCAGATCAGATCATCTTCACTTGGTTTGCACGCAAAAAATATCAAACATTAAGTCACTTTATTTTTTTGACCCAAAAATGAATTATTTATTCATTTTTAAGTTGAATGTTACCATTTACCAAACTATTTAAGTTGAACCTACATTTACACGATAACGGAGAGGACAGAAATAACCAGAGGAAGCGAAGCGTTCGTATTTATCACCGGATTTCCCCTAATAAGAGAGTATCAAAAAAATCTGGGGATAACAGCGATCCGAAGGTTGTTCTGTCATCGGAGTGATAAGTGTACATACCCATTATTCAACTTATATAGCCTCACCCACCATTCTAAGGAGGAACACAACATGAACACCGCTTACGCATTGAAAAACGTCCATCTGATCCACGGCGACTCAAGCCGCAATCTGCAAAATAACATGACCATTCTCATCAATGAGCAAGGTCTCATTCAGGATATCGGCCGAGATCATGATTTGCATATCCCTAGTCACTACACAACAATCGACCTCTCAGGGAAATACGTAATGCCAGGACTGATCAACGCCCACGTACACCTCTTTGCAGATGGTAAACCGTTCAGTCTCTCGGTCAGTGAAGGTTTGTTGCAGTTTGCCTATGATCGAATCCTGAACACGAAATTCGGCAGACACATATTGAAAAAACGCATGAAACGCAACGCGCTGACCGCACTCCATGCGGGTGTGACAACGATGCGCAGTGTGGGCGAATTCTTTTATACGGACGTCCAGCTGCGGGATGAGATTAACAACGGTGACTTTGTCGGTCCCAATTTGCTAGTATCCGGATTTTTCCTGAGTGTCACGGGCGGACATGGTGCTCCATTCCTGGCTCTGGTGGGCGACTCTCCGTGGCAAGCCAGAAAGAATGTGCGCATCAATGTGAAACACGGCGTGGATCTGATCAAAATCTGTGTGACGGGTGGCGTGACGGATGCGAA
This sequence comes from Paenibacillus sp. FSL k6-2145, assembly GCF_037976585.1. Taxonomy (NCBI): domain Bacteria; kingdom Bacillati; phylum Bacillota; class Bacilli; order Caryophanales; family Paenibacillaceae; genus Paenibacillus; species Paenibacillus sp. FSL k6-2145. Next base: position 382,958 of record NZ_CP150267.1, read on the forward strand.
AATGGTGGGCGAAGCTGGACGTTTACAGATGACTGTGGAGGAAGTTGCGGCGATCTGCGATGAAGCGCATAAGATTGGCCTGCGGGTGGCAGCTCATGTGGAAAGCACGGAAGGCGTAAGAATAGCTTTACAAGGTGGCGTCGATACCATCGAGCACGGTTCGGAGATGGACGACGAAATCATTCGTTTGTACAAAAATAATCCCAATACCCTAAATGGCTACACTGCACTCATCCCCACCCTGCAAGCCGCCTATCCATCCGCTTCACTGGATACCAGCGTAACAAAGGTAAGTGCAACGGTAAAAGAGAATTCCAAACTGGTCTACGATTCCATGCTCAAAGGTGTAAAACAAGCGATCGAAAACGACATCACCATCGGGATCGGTACCGATGCCGCCATGCCTTACGTGACTCACTATAATATGTGGAGAGAAATGGATCACTACATGAGACAGGCCAACCTGAACAACAAACAGGTCATCGACATGGTGACTCGAACTAATGCGAAGATCCTCGGTGTTGACGATGTTACAGGGACGGTGGATATCGGAAAACATGCCGATCTGATTATCATGGAGCAAAATCCGCTGGAACATATCGAGGCCTTGTCAGACATCGCAATGGTCATGGTCAAAGGAAATCTAATTCAAACACCATCTGTCACAAGAATCAGAGAAGTCGACGATGTTCTAAACTCAGTTTGGTGAGTCCGAGATCGAGATCCAAATTAGTTGTGAATTCATGCTAGGCATAATACTTAACCTTTTTGGTTGAACTACTTTGAACTCCTTCGCCCTATCCAATAAATAAAGGCAGTCGATGATACCTCGACTGCCTCCTAAGTTTATGAAATTATCTTTTTATCTTTTTATCTTAACCGTTGGCTTATCCATTCAATGGTAAGCTTCTGATAAATTCTACTTTTTCTTAACTTACAACTCCAAACTTGCCCCGTTGGATGCGATCACCTTTTTATACCAGTGGAAACTTTTCTTTTTGCTTCTTTTCAGGGTACCTTTACCCTCGTTATCCTTATCTACATAGATAAATCCGTAGCGTTTTCCCATCTCACCAGTGGATGCACTAACGATGTCGATGCAACCCCAAGCTGTATAACCGATCAGGTTAACGCCATCACGGACAGCTTCTCTCATTTGTTCAATGTGAGCGCGCAAAAACTCAATTCGGTACGTATCGTTAATGGTGCCATCCTCTTCAACGACATCCACTGCACCCAGACCATTCTCTACAACCATCATCGGGATGCGATAACGATCGTATACGTGGTTCAGCACGTACCGAAGTCCAACCGGATCAATCTGCCATCCCCAGTCCGTAGCTTTCAGATATGGATTTTTGTATCCACCAAAGACGTTCCCTTGGGTCTCATCACCCTCTGGACGGGTACCCACCACGTGAGATTTATAGTAGCTAAAGCTATAGAAATCAACACAGCCCTGCTTTAACACCGCTTCGTCTTCTGCTGCCATCTCAATCTGAATATTGTTCTCTTCAAAATATCTCTTCGCAAAGTCAGGGTATTCCCCTCTAACTTGTACGTCACTGCTCATCATATTGTTGATCTGATCCATTCTCAGAGCCTTTAACATATCTTCCGGTTTACATGTGCTTCCATAACCATGACTATAATTAATCATACAACCAAGTTTGAAGTCTGGATTAATCTCATGTGCAAGCTTGACAGCTTTGGCACTCGCGACGAATTGATGGTGCAACGCTTGAAATCTCATCTGCTTGCTATCCACTGCTGTATTGTTAAATACGCCGCCTTTTTTATCAACCAGAAGTCCTCCTGCCAGGTAAGCACCTGCCGGAACAATCAGGCTATTAATCTCGTTAAAGGTGATCCAGTACTTCACCACGTCTTTGTAACGATTAAAGATTGTGTCGCAATATTTCACATAACAATCGATCATTTCTCTGGAAGCCCAAGCATTGAATTTCTTAGTTAAAGCAAACGGTGCTTCATAATGGGAAATTGTAACGATGGGTTCGATATTATACTTTTTCAATTCATTGAACACATTGTCGTAAAATTGAAGTCCTGCTTCATTCGGCGCTGCATCGTCTCCGTTAGGGAAAATTCTGGACCATGCAATGGACATTCTGTAACAACGGAAACCCATCTCTGCAAACAAACGAATGTCTTCCTTGTAATGATGATAAAAATCTACTGCTTCATGAGAAGGGTAATGAACCCCCTCTTCAGTCGTTATCGTAATCCGACGGGGAACCGTATGGGTTCCGCCCGTCATCATATCGGCTGTACTCGCTTTTTTACCATCAAGGTTCCAGGCACCTTCGTATTGATTCGCCGCTGTTGCACCGCCCCACATGAAAGATTCGGGGAAACCATTTTTGTTAGACATAAACAAGTCCTCCTTAAATAATCTTGATGAGATTTTCACCGATTGTAATGGATGCTTTGTCCGTTGTGATGACATCTACAAAATCATCCGAATTCGTAACAATGATCGGTGTAGTCAGATCATAACCTTTAGCCGCTATGGCATCTGTATCAAACTCAATGAGCAGATCTCCAGCTTTTACAGTATCGCCTTCTTTGACGTGAACCTTAAAATGCTCGCCTTTCAACTTCACCGTATTCATCCCGATGTGAATGAGAATCTCCGCACCATCATTTGAACTAATACCGATGGCATGGGACGTAGGGAAAACCGCGGATACCACACCATCTGCTGGTGCTACAAGTTTTCCAACCGTAGGTTCAATAGCGATCCCTTTTCCCATAGCGCCCGTTGCAAAAGCTTCGTCCTTAATCGTGGATAACTCCAGAACTTTACCAGTCAACGGAGCAGTGAGGACATGTTCAGAAACACCGGCAACTGGCGTACGACCGTTCGTAGCAGATGATTTTTCTTGTGTTGCTTGATTCTTTCCATCCTCAGGTACATCTTCAAATCCCAAGATCAGAGTCATGATGAATGTAACTACAAATGCAATCACACAACCAATTGCCGCATGAACCAGGTTCCATGGATGATCCGTGATAAATGCCGGCAGGGTAGCTATACCTGCAATACCTAGAGCCGATCGAGCTACACCGAACAATCCAACATATATACCCGCTACAGCGCCACCAACGATTACAGCGATCAGCGGTCTTTTCAAGCGTAGATTTACACCAAACAAAGCGGGTTCGGTAATTCCGAGCAGGGCAGTTACACTTGTAGAATATGCAACTTGTTTAAATGCTTTATTTTTAGTTCGGAGAGCGACCGCAAGCGCAGCTGCACCTTGAGAAATATTGTGTACAAGCATACCTGGACCAACAATACTATCGGTTTTCGTCTGAGCATAAGCAGTGAGCACAACAGGTCCCAAACTATAATGCATACCTGTCATAATCAAGAACGGGAATGCCCCGCCGATAATACCAGATACTAACCAACCTGCATGTGTATTAACAAAAGAAACGCCTGACGCCAGGTAGTTACCCGCGATGGCACCGATTGGACCCAGTACAATCAGCGTTAGTGGAGCCATAATAAGAATCACGATCAATGGTTTAAGAATGGATTTGATAACCGATGGAGAATACTTCTCGGCAAAGCGTTCAACATACGACAAGACCCATACCGCTAAAATAATTGGAATAACTGACGAAGTGTACGTCGCCGGAGTGACAGGCAGTCCTAAAAACGCAACAGGCTCACCTACAGACATCAACGCCCCTAATGAAGGATGCAACAGAACACCAGCAATGGTTAATGCAAAACCCACATTAGCTTTAAGCTTAACAGCCGCACTCCAGGCAAGCAGCATCGGCAAGAAGTAATACGCTGCATCACCGATAAAGGTCATAATTGTATTGAATTGCCCATCCAGATCAACGAGATCAAATGTTTTCAATATAAGAAGAACAGCTTTGATCATCGCACAACCAATCATGGCTGGCAGAATCGGTGTGAATATTCCGGAGATCGTGTCCAGAAGCGTAGTCAGTTTTCCCTTTTTCACAGTAGGAGCATCGTCATTGGTTGTAAAGTTCCCCAGCTTCGTCAAAGCTTTATACACATTGTTTACCTCATTACCGATAATGACCTGATATTGCCCACCACTGCTGGCAACACCCACCACACCTTGTACATTTTTTAATGCTTCATTGTTCGCAACCTTCTCATCTTTCAGATTAAATCTCAATCTTGTAGCACAGTGTGTTACACTATCTACATTTTTCTCTCCACCGACCAGTTTTAAAATCTCGGCGGCTGTGCTTTCATGTTTCATGTACTGCTCCCCCTCAAACGTTTTTAGGTATAAAAAAAGACCTAGAATTCTATCGAATATAGATAAGCTCTATACACGATGGAACTCTAGGTCTTGCCTGCCTCACCAGTAACAATCCTAGTTTACTCATTATAGTGGCTGATGAATCAGTCCTTCTCTTCATCAATGACCCTTTTGATATGAACCGTTAAATACACCAATTCATCTTCCGTTAATTCTTTTCCATAATCGACTCGAATCAGCTGTGCAATCCGGAGACTGCATTGATATTCATTCGCATACTTTTCTTTAATGATATGGAGAAAGTCGCTGTCACCGCTTTTCACAACCGTATGATTAAACAAGCGATAGGCGAAAAACTTCAAATGTGTGACTAGTCTGGAATAATGGAGTGAGCTTTCATTAAAATGTATATTAAACTGATATCGAATAATATTCAAGACTTTATGAATCAACTGTGTAATCTTCATGGTTTCTTCCATTTCAGATCCAAGTTCTGCATTGACAATATGAAGGGCAATAAAGCCTGCCTCATCTTCAGGCAGTGTAATATTAAATTCCTCATTAATCATATCCCGGGCTTTCATAGCCACGCGAAATTCATTGGAATAAAACGCTTTAATTTCAGACAACAAAGCATTATTGAAATTCATACCCTGCTTGTAACGTGCCACAGCAAAATTTATATGGTCCGTTAACGTTAGATATATATTTTCATTGAGTTCCTTGTTTAAGGACTGCTTGGCATGTTGAATAATGCTGTCGGACACCCGAATATACTCCATGGGAATCTGGGCGAGCAAGGCATATAATTTACCTGTTACATTTTTGGATTTCAGGAAAAATTCCTTCTCAATCTTACTTGTCTCCACGAGGTCTCCCTTTTTCTTCTGAAAGCCAATGCCACTTCCCAGAAGCATCATCTCCTGTTGTCGTTCATTGACCGCAGAGACGACATTATTATTAATAATTCGCGTGATTTTCATACGAATCTCCTTTTATAATGAAACGTTAACAAGATTTAGCAACAAAAAAAAGACCATTAATAATGCCCACATCGTATATAGCCTATACATGTTTGCATATCAATCGGTCTTGCCTGCTGATCAGTAACAATCCTGATTATATTCATTATTTACTTGTACGATTATCTTAGTGGAAGACGTTATATTTGTCAATTGGAGAAACCTTTATAACTAGAATTAATCATTCAACCCTTTCCCCTCCAGGATCGGCTGCATGTACTTCTCGATTCGTGACACTTTTGTCTTGGATTGCTTCGGTTGTGAGAAATAATAGAGATATGCTCGCTGCCGTCCGGGTGTCAGTGCTTCAAATGCAACTCGGAAAGCAAGATTCTCATCGAATTGCTGTTGAAGTTCCTCAGGAACGCTATATTCGGCAGTTTTTTTCATTTCCACCTGCAATCCCGCCTGTTCCACTTCAATCGCTTGCTGGATATAGGCTTTGATCATAGCCTCCTGCTCTACAATCTGCTTCAGACTGGTGAAGCGAAGCTGGCGTTCTGCCTGTACATTCTCCGTTTGCTGGACCAAAATGCCGTGTGTATCCTTCAGCAGAGCACCTTTGAAGAACAGGATCGCCACGTACTCTTTGAATCCATGGATTAGCACAATGTTCTTCCCATCGAGCATATAACAAGGGTGCATCCATTTCATATCCTCTGGCAGGTCAAAATCCCGAATAATCTCTCTCAGCTTCGTGGACTCTTCCTGCCACGTTTTGAGTTTCTTAAGATAGCCGTCAACTTTGCGATTCCCACTTGTATCGGTCATGGAGAAATACCTCTCTTTATCTCATGTTCTTATAGGTTCAATTGTACTGGTTTTCGGTGGATTGTACAGCGTTGCTTACAGAGCCTTTATTGACTTTTCCACTTGAATTTAAACCTTAATGGTATCAAAACACTTCAGAAAGTTAGACGCAATCTTCCTTAATATTGAAAGTTGTAAGGCAACTTTGTTTTTCTGGGGAGAAGGCTTATCAGAAGACTGATCCAATGCCCAAACGTCATTAGAGATACAGCGGCTGAGATGAGCTGAACAGCCCCTCATTGAAATCGATGCATAGGAGATGGAGAAGGAAAAAAGTGATTTAAGAAGACGTACCCGCAACTTTCTGATGAAAACCAGTCCAATTAATTTCGGCTATGTACAATTAAATAGACTGAAAGTCTTATGAACCTTCAAGCACCTTATCTTCAATTACAGGCGCCGGTATTTCTTTAATCTCAACGGATTCTTCCGGAGCAAAGCTCTGGATCTTCATCGGCATGGAATCCAGGTACTTGTACTCTTCTGTCTTGGTTGAGCTAGTTACAATTTCACCGTTTTTGTCTTTCTGATAAATCACACGTTTCGTCGGTAAACCCGTATTTACATCAATGGTTACAACTTCCTTGTGGAGGTTATCCTCCGAGACAGCTTTTTGCTCGTTACTCTCAGTAGCAGAACGGGATTTTGTGCCCGCAGTTTCCAGTACTGTCCAATCCTGACTCTGTAATTCTTCTTTAGCATTCTCCAACAACGAGATCTGGAGCAACTTCTCATTTTCAGCAGCTATGTTGTCCGGCATGGTCCAGGTATTCCCAACCAATTTCCCTTTCTCGAAATCTCGACCATACGAAGTGATTTTCTTACCGCCATCTTCAATAATCAATTTATTATGAAGCTGGTTATCACGGTATTCCTCAGTGATTTCTGTCAAATTTACACGGTCCCGGTAGCGAACGATATATGATCCGTCTTCAAACGATTCTTTAATGTAATCAATCTTACCCTGGGTCGCCTTAAGTGCTGCGCTTTCAACATCGCTTTGAGCACTAACTATAGACGGTTCATTCAAGTACATGTAGCCACTCACAGATGCAGCTACCAGTGGTATGGTGAGTAGTGAAACCAATGTTTTTTTCTTCACAGGTTGGCCCTCCTCTAATTTAGTCAGTATATATTCTTAACGCTTTATTCTGCTTTTAAGTTCCAGCCATTTACATATCCACTATCAAAATATCCTGTTGAGTTAGATCCTGCTTGGTGATCCTGCAACCTCCACGCATTTGGATTATATGTAGAAGCCATCAATTCAGCATCAAAAAATTGCATATAATAGTCAGACTGAAGCCCTTTCATTACACCAGACAAATTATTACAAGAGCTAGAATACATTGGAGTCGCTCTATTTGTTTTGGCAACCGAAGTGTGATAATAATTGAAAGTCGTAAGCCCACCCGTAGTATTGTACCAGGCAGCCCAACCTAACGCTGCATTAGCATAATATCCAATACTGGAACTAGGATAATAATTCCGCATCCATTCAAATCCCCCAGCGGTTGCAGTGCCGCATTGTTACATTTTGTAATAATATATAAATAATATGTTTTTATGCAGATAATTACCACAAAAATCTGACTATGGTTTTAGGATCACCTTCAGAGTTATGGTTCTTCAATTGAAAATCAAAAAAATGCCGCATAATTAGCGGCTCGTCATGCATTCTTAAGTTATCCTACGCTCACTATTGGTCTGTTGATGTCAAACCGACTATCCATAACATGTACACAACGGTTACTCATGGATGTCTCACACATCCGTAATGATCGTCAGAGCTTTTTATGATTATCCATAAAGCAAAAAGGCCCATAGACAATCTATGGGCCTTTTGGTTTGGTTAACATTTATGGCTTAAGCTAATATCCAGTAGTGACTGTGCCTCATTTTCCAACATGGAGGAAGCTATCATCCTGAAGTCTTCAGCCCCAATTTCAAAGTGACCATTACGAAACGGAAACCCCCAATTGCGATTTCCCCGTGTAAAACTGAGCTGATCTAACAACGTTGCGATCTTTACTTCTCGACACAGAAGATAACGGAGATCTCGGCGAAAGGGTACAAATGATTCCGACATCTGATATTGGTAGACCCTGTCGTCGATAATCTGACCAATAGCGGTAAAAGCCTGAAGTGGCTTGCCAGTTGATATGTCTGTACGTGGAGAGTAGTATATCATCCAATCACCCGCGGACATCTGTCGCAACATTGCTGACTTGCCATGGCATAGCTGCGCAAACCCTCCCTCTACGGCTACATTTACATGAGAAGCAGACACAACGCCAATCCAATATCTTCTGTCTGTCATTTCCAATGATTTCAATACTTCCGTTGTACTTCTCATCCTTCAACCCACTCCTCTTAATCTGTGATATATCAAAATATAAAAAAACACTACTGACAGGTGTATGTCAGTAGTGTTTTAAGATGTTTTTGGCTACTTCCTGCATTCGAAAGCGTAAAGACTCCGGCTCCAAGACCTCGATATCTCCACCCCAACCAAGTAAATAATGCAAGATTTCCTCCGGGTAGCGGACACGAAAATGAAAAATCACACCTTCCTCTTGATCCTCAAATGCATCCATATAAAAATGAAGGGCCTCCATAATTTTGTCAGCGATTTCAGGTTTAGCCCTGATTAATATGTGTTCGTTACGGTCGTCAGGAGGTCGATAACTGTTTAGATCAAAATCCGGCGGCAAAAGGAATTGATCCTCCAGCACGGAAAGTTCAGTCATGCGTGACAAACGAAAATGACGGATGTCTTGTCGCATATCACAACGTGCAATTAACATCCAATTCTCCTGAACCAGTGAGAGGCCATAGGGTGAAACCTCACGCATGTTATACCGATTCCCATCCGTTCCTGGCATTTTTTTCAGATACATAAAGCTGATTTTACGTTGATCCAGAATGGCATTACGTATCTGGTTAAGGTATGTTTTCACCCGTGCTCGGGTTAAAGGTTCAACCGTATGAAGCAGTCGCATCGTTTCCCGAACACGTGTTGATTCATTACGAACGGATTCTGGTAAGATCGCTTCAATTTTTCGTTGAGCCGACTTAGCCTCCATCGCGTATTCTGTATCCATTCTCTGTTCGATAAAATCAGCTCCCATTAGCAGGGATACGGCTTCTTCTGCGGTGAAGCTTACCGGGGGCAGAAAATATCCTTCCATGAGGGAATACCCCTGACCCGGAGCACCCATGATCGGAACACCAGCCTCACTTAATGCCTGAATATCTCGATATATCGTACGTACACTCGTCTCCAATTGAGCAGCTAAATCTTCTGCTCTTAACATCTTTCTTCGCTGCAATTCAAGCGTAATCGCAAGCTGTCGCTCAGTTTTGTTCATTTTCTAAGCCCCCACCGTTTCATCATCCCAACCTAAATCATTCTATCACAGTAACGTGTCTTTTCGTTTCGTGAATTAAAGCTATGGAACGTCTTACATGCCACCCGAAGAAAATCTTTTGTGGACTGGGTAGTGTGTTGTTTGTAAGATCCGACCTATCTCCACTTTATATTTAAACTGGAAAAATACGATACATATACCGATAATGTTGAAGATGTCTAACAACGCAAAGATCCATATACATTGAAGGAGTTGCACACTTTTGAAAAGATTCTATCTAGGCTTTGGATTAACGATCACCATTATCATTGGACTGTTATCAAGCGCTACTCCAACAGAAGCAGCATCGAAGAAAGTAAACTTAAAATTGTCAGAGGGAGCGACGTACTATGGTGAAGTTTTAAACGGGAAACCTCATGGTAAAGGAACCGCAAGATGGGGAGAAACCGAAGTTTACTCTGGAGATTGGATGAGTGGTAAGCGGCAAGGAAAAGGCAAGTATACATATACATTAGTTAAAGGTGGAGGTGTCCCCTTTGAGGATTACGATGAATCTAATATGGGCCATGGAACAGGTGAATTCACTACAAAAACCTACACCGGATCATGGATTAATGATACATATCATGGTAAAGGAAAAGAAATTACGCAATGGTTAGAAGTACAGTATCTTACTTCTGATGGTAAGGTTTACCCTATACTTGACAGATACATCAACACCATTAACAATGGAACATTCAATCAGGGCAAGATGACTCAAGGATATTACGCAATTCACTCTTCAGATACTGTCTCACTAGGATATACTGATCACACAACTACGATTGCTCTCAAAAATGATTATTTCAACGAAAAGTTAACCGGGGACAAGGACTTTTTTGACACGATTATCGATTATAAAAAGAAACACGGTTCTTCTGAAAAATATATTGGGATTAAACCATCCGAATTCTCCAAAGGTACATTAACTAATGGCAAATTCACGGGGGTTACGCATCTAATCGATTATAGCAATACTGTTAGTTATTCTAAACAAGTCATAATGAACGATAACGTATTAAAGGAGAATCACATAACATCTGGCGTATTTCATAAAGATCGTAAGAAGACCATTAATGAATTCCTGCAAGCTATTAAGCCCTACTCAGTCAAAATCAATACCATCTCTGACGAGATTATGTCATTAAAAGACATTAACTATGAGGGAATGATCCCTAGGTAGTGGAGGTCACAAAATGAGCAAAAAGCGATGGATTGTGAGCATAGTCATTTTGATTATCATACTTTTCATGAGCGAATTGATAATGTTGTCCTCAGGAAAGGTTGGAGTTCTCAACATAACGCAGAGAATCATTTCAGGTGCACCTCATGTTATCGTTCAAGGGCAGACACTGTCTTACCAAGGTAAGGTTCATTGGGAGGATATCCAAAGTAGTATCGAAGAATATTCCGCAAGCGATGAAGGAACGGTCTTGTATAAAGCACTAGGCACCCCTGTCCCACCACCTTGGATATATGTGAGAAAAGGAAACCATCAGGGTTTCCGATATAAAATCCCGCAGCTTCCCTGGAAACTATAAAATGATCTGGGAACTTCACGAGCGGACATCACCAGATGTTCGCTTTTGCTATGAATTTGTAGTCTACCTCGCTCAATGGTGACATGTCCTATGGTTCAGGTATCAAATACAATCCACACTATTGTTCATCTCACTTTTCTTCCAATCCGTTAAACTGCCTGAGCATGGCGGTGAAACGCTCCAGTTCCTTATCATCCCATCTGGATATACGGTCATAAAAAGCTGACTCCTTCTCCTTGAGCGCACCAACCGTCGATTGTTGACCAAGTTCCGTAAGAGACAGTAAAACCCCGCGCCGATCCTTGGGGTCTTGCTCTTTGCTAACATATCCCGACTTTTCGAGTTGTTTGATTAATCGGCTGACCGAGCTGCGGTCCATTGCATTCGCTTCTGCCAAAGCCGCGGCGCTTGTTGGGCCATAGGAGTAGAGCCACCGTACCAGTTGAAAAGCGGCAGGTTGCAGATTCGCATCAAAACGCTCGGCAGATCGAACGTTAAGCGCATGCGAAGCACTGATCAGTGCATGAATCTGCTCACCCAGCGCTAGCTCCAGGGCTGTTCTATCTTTGGTTTTGACTGGATTTTCACTCATTATTGTTAACTCCCTCTCCCAGATACATGAAAGTAGACTTCTTGAAATATAGTTGACAAATATCAATTAATATTTATAGTTGATTTATGTCCATTATATAATTCCGAATCTATTCGTGTCAAAAGGAGATCTTCTCATGAAAACTAAACATCCCATTATTGTAATTACCGGAGCAACAAGCGGTTTAGGGCAGCTTGCAGCCATGGAACTCGCCAAACGCGGGGCACATCTTATACTCACAGCCCGAAGCAAGGAACGTGCCGAGGCTACCAGGTACAAAATCAAGGAAATCATGCCTTCTGCCAAAATTGAATTTTTCTATGGAGACTTGTCCTTACTGAGTGATGTAAAACGTGTTGGGCTTGAGATTGCAGCCGCTTATCCACGTATAGACGTACTTCTGAACAATGCCGGACTTCATGCTTTTGAACAGAGAGTCACGTCCGAAGGATATGCCGAGATGATTGCCGTGAATTATTTGGCACCTTGGCTGTTAACGCACACATTGCAATCTTCCCTGTTTCAGGCGGGCCATGCCCGAGTCGTCAATGTTGCATCTGAAGCTTCGCGGAATCATGGCACACTGGTATTGCCAGATGACTTAACGGATATCACTCCTTTTACTGCACGCGGTTCCTCTCCAATCTATGGCAAAACCAAACTGCTCAATATTATGTTTACTGGTGAACTAGCCAGACAATGGCGTGGAACCGGAATTCGCGTAAATGCCTTGAATCCTGGCTTTAATGTTACGGGTCTTGGACGAGAGCTATGGTTTGCAAGTGTGCTTGAACGCATTTTAACCTTTTTGCACATTGGCGACCCGCGCCGGGGTGCGGATATCATTACTCGGTTGGCTGTGGATTCGAAGTATGGCGAGGTTTCGGGAGGATATTTCAATGTGGGGACTGGAGCATCTATTGTTCCTACACATCCTGGAGGAGATGAGGCCATGCAAAACAGACTGTGGATCGTTACGAGACAACTGATGAAAGATCACGGCGTGCTGGATTAATTGAACAAGAACAGGGGTGTTCCATAAGCCACAAATATAGCTAGGAACACCCCCTCCTTTTTTCAGTAACTTAGATTGCCGCAAATACCTTGTCAAAACCCGCTTTCGACTTAGCCAATATTTCACTCAAACTTAGATTCGATGCCGGTGCCAGTACTTCCTGAGCCACCACGCCATTGTAACCAATCGCCTGCAGATTTCTCAGAAATCCACCCAAATCAATGACCCCTTCGCCGGGGTATAAACGCTCATAATCCAGCAATTCTTCCACAGGCAGATCATAAGCATCATTGATATGCACATGAACAACCTGTTCTTTCTTCAGCTTCAACAGATCTTCCATCGGTAGACCATTCGTATGCCAGTGATAGGAATCCACCAGTAAACCTACGTTAGGTGCATGGATCGTCTCGATCCAGTCCAGGGTATCCTCCACACGCCAGATAAACGGATTTTTCCATTGGGTCCGCAAGTGATGGCAACCAACAAACTCCAGCCCTAACTTAATCCCGTAAGCATCCAAGATATCTGCGCAGAGTCTCAAGCGTTTCGTAGCCGCCGCCATAAATTGCGCTGCTGGCTGATCCGTCGAGGGTAAAATATACGTGCAGCAGCTGTAACAATTCAGTGAAGCAGAAGCTTCTGCCATAGCGACCAAAGATTGCAACCCCTCACGAAATTGTTCATCTGTCGTCCGCCACTCTACCGTCAGACCCGATGAACCGATGATCACCTGATTGCTTTCCAGCAGATGTTGCGCCCGTTCCTTGCCATACGTTTCAATCAATGAGAGCGGATTCAAATCTACAGATCCGAATCCGTGCCTGGCCGCCTCTGTGATATATTGTTCATCAGACTCGATGTTGCCCAGTCCCGCATTCGTTAACCCTCTAATCATCCCAATCTCCTCCTGTGACTAGTCTGGAATTGCAGCTTGTGTATCATTTTCTTTATCATTTTATAATAGCAGTACTCTCCGAAAAAGAAACCATTAAAAAAGAGCCGCAACAACGTTATATTAACGTCATTACCGCTCTAACTTCTCTATCTCACGCTCTCTAACGTATACCGGTTACGCGGAATCTCAAGACCCAGATTCTCCCTTAGCGTCTCATGTTCATACTCCGTGCGGAACAGCCCTCGTTCTTGCAGAACCGGGACAACTAGCTCCACGAAATCTTCCAAACCATTGGGCACCACGGTACGAACATTGAATCCGTCTGCCGCTTCGCCTTCAAACCATTCCTGAATCTGATCTGCGATCTGATCCGGTGTACCAATGAACGATGTACGTGGAGTGGATGCCAGCAACGCGACTTGGCGCAGGGTCAGCCCCTGTTCCCGTGCCTGCTGCTTAATCTTATCTGTTGTACTGCGGAAGCTGTTGCTGCCGATCTCCCCAATCTCAGGGAAAGGTTCGTCCAGCGGGAACTGGGAGAAGTCGTAATGATCGAAGTAACGTCCCAGATAATTCAACGCCTGATCAATACTCACCAGTTCGGCAATTTCCTGATATTTCTGCTCAGCCTCTTCCGCTGTTCTACCCACAATGGGGCCGATGCCCGGGAAGATCAGGATATCCTCTGCCTTGCGTCCATAAGCCACCGCTCTTGCTTTCACATCGCGGTAGAACTCCTTTGCTTCCTCCAACGTCTCATGTCCCGTGTAGACGGCATCTGCCGATCGGGCGGCCAGATCTTTACCAGATTCAGATGAGCCCGCCTGAAAAATCACCGGATGCCCCTGCTTCGAACGCCCCACATTAAGCGGACCCTGTACCGAGAAGTGCGCTCCCTTGTGATTTAGCGTATGTAGCTTAGCAGGATCGAAAAATACGCCCTGTTCCTTGTCTCCGATAAAGGCATCATCCTCCCAGGAATCCCAAAGTCCTTTGACCACATTCAGATGTTCTTCCGCAATCTCGTAGCGCAGCGCATGGTTCGGATGTTCGCCTTTGCCAAAATTAAGTGCCGATCCTTCCAGAGGTGAAGTAACCACATTCCATCCGGCTCTCCCACCGCTTAATTGATCTAACGAGGCAAATTGCCGCGCAACCGTGAAGGGCTCACTATAGGAAGTAGACAATGTAGCAACCAGCCCGATATGGGAAGTTGCCCCAGCGAGTGCGGACAGAAGCGTGAGAGGTTCGAAGCGATTGAGAAAATGTGGATTGGACTTCTCGTTAATGAAGAGGCCATCTGCAATAAAGAGCAGATCAAACTTCCCTTTTTCCGCGATACGCACCTGCTTCTTGTAGAATTCCAGACTAACGCTCGCGTTAATTGGAATATCCGGGTGACGCCAAAAGGAAATGCTGTTACCCACTCCGTTCAGATTGGCTCCCAACTTCAATTGTCGTTGCGACATATATATTCCTCCCTATGTTGTGGTGATGACCATTCAGTTCGAGTATCCTTTTATCTCTGAGAGTCGTTTCATCATTTCTTTATGCTGTTTCCGCTAACTTCTGCTGTTGCCATGCCTAATCCCGGTTTATCCGCCTGTTTCACATCACTTACCCGGACTGCCCAAGCCGCTCCAAGCAATACAATCCCTGTAAATAGAAAAATAAACGGAATGCCGATCCATCCACCGAGAAAACCACCAATTAACGGTCCAAGCACAATACCGAACTGACTCGCCGTCTGACTCAGACTGACAGCCCTCCCACGAAAATCGTGATCAGCATATTTGATGATCAGGGCATTAAGCGCCGGATAGACTGCCGCAAAGAACAAACCATAAACAAATCGCAGGCTGCCAAAATAAATCAGATTCGTTGCTGTCATTTGCAGCAGACTGCCAATCCCACCGCCGATCAGACCGATAAACAGGGTTTTCTCGTATCCGATCCTTCCACCAATCTTCCCCCATCGCGGCCCCATAATGACGGTTGCCACACCAATCGCCGAGAAGACAATTCCTGCACTGAGTGTTGCACTGCCAATATCTCCGCCAATCTGGACCACATAGAGCGTCAGCACCGGTTCGATGATGAGCACGGAGGTCGAGACTAAGAGAATCAAACCGTAGATTCGCATCAAACCCGGCGTGGAAGCCGCTCTTTTCAAATCCCCTATGATCTTCGTTGGAACGATCGTACGAGTTTGTCGTGACTCCTTAACACCGAGGACCATCAGAGCCGCGAGCAATGTAATTACAGCGGATGCAATGAAACATCCCCGCAGTCCGATCCAGTGACTCAATACACCACCGGCAAGAGGACCAAGAATTCCGCCCGCAGCGCTGGCCGTAGAGATCACGCCAAGTGCATAACCCACCTGTTTCTCCGGAGTATTGGTGCCGATCAGTGTAATCGAGGCGGGATGAAAACCAGCCATGAGTCCCTGAAAGACCCTCACCGCGATAAACGTATACGGATCATACACAAAGAAGTTAGCCAGATGTGCAATGCCTAGCCCCACTCCGGAACGGACCAGCATCAGTTTGCTGCCATATTTATCAGCCAGTGATCCCCAGAAGGGTGCGCATAATCCGCTGATCAGAAAGCTGATGGAGATGGAGATACCCGACCAAGCTTCCAAGCCACTCTGGATACCGAGATCATTTTGCAGGAATATAGGAAAGAACGGAACGGATAGCGAGTACGCCATATGATTGAAAAACAGGCCGAACCACAGAATATACAGATTTCTCTTCCATTGTGGCATCTTGGCATTCTCCATACTATATAATTCCTATATAAAAAGTAGGTTATTATCCATATTAGGGTAACGTCATCGGAAAGTATAATAGAAAAGTTCAATAGACCCATTCAAGAATTAAATGAATGGGTCTGTTACGTAACCGTTACACTGACCGCTACTCAGTCAGAACGTAAATATGAAGTTAATTTTCAATACGTATGGTAATCATACTATTACTGCACTTGGACCGACATAAATACATCGACCTCATCTTCACTGTCCAATATAAATCCAAATCGTTCATACAATCGCCGAGCAGGACTTCCCTGCAAAACATTTAAAATAACCCTTTTCCCCTGAACTTCATCCTGTTCCAGCAGCATGTTCAATATCTGAGTTCCTATTCTCTGGCCCTGATAATCGGGATGTATGTAGAAATGTTCCAATAGATATGCCTCAGACTTGGGCTTCAACGCTACACAACCTACCATTGAACCCTCCACTTCAATAATCTGTGTCTGGACAGGATTGAATGTATTCCGGAAACGTTCACGTACTTTCACATCATCGTACCTTCCCAGTCTGGTTAGATCATCGTAGAGTACCAACGCTCGCAAATCAGCGAGTTGCTCTTGGTCTGCCTGTACAGCTTGACGCATTGTTATTGGGTTCATTTGTTGAATTCCTTTCCAGTGGAGACACGTTAGTTTTTGAATGTCTTATCCCACGATAGGGATAGGACACTAAAAATCATACCTTTGGCAGCTCACATGAGCAACAGCGGATTTTAGAACGTAATATATTTTCCAAACTATTTATCTCCGCAAAAAATAAAAAAGCCCAAAAAGGACGGTGCATTCTTGCTTATACAAATAAGCGAATCCGCAACCGTCCCTTCTGGGATGTAGATTATTTCAGAAAACTACGAAGCATGTGACGCTTGTGCTGCATGCTGCAATGCTTCCAGACCCAATGCGAGCGCACCACACAGACCTGCATGCTGGCCCAATCCAGGCTGGACAATATATTGGTCGATATGTTGCGTGATTGGGGCAGCATTCACATAACCATTCAGATTCCGTACAACCTGCTCCCGGATCATAGGAAACAGATGATCTTGCTGCATCACACCACCGCCCAAGATAATTTTCTGCGGCGAATGAAGCAGGATGGCCGTTGTAATCGACTCCGCAATGTAAAAGGATTCGATCTCCCACGCCG
This sequence comes from Paenibacillus sp. FSL k6-2145, assembly GCF_037976585.1. Lineage (NCBI taxonomy): Bacteria > Bacillati > Bacillota > Bacilli > Caryophanales > Paenibacillaceae > Paenibacillus > Paenibacillus sp. FSL k6-2145. Next base: position 400,493 of record NZ_CP150267.1, read on the forward strand.
GATGATCTGCCGGCAATTCACTGCCAGGGATCTGCCAACGGGCTTCAATGGCTGGTCCTGCAGCCATACCCTCCAGACAATCGCCATGATACGGGCATAATCCGGCAAAGTGATCGTCTGGATGGCGTCTTGTGCGAATATGTCCACCCTCGGGATGTAACAATCCATGGACTCGTTGGCCCCCTGCCACAAGTCCAACACCAACGCCTGTACCAATCGTGTAATATACACAGTTGTCCAGCCCTTGCGCCGCTCCCCACGTCACTTCACCGAGCGCGGCAGCATTCACATCCGTATCCCATCCAAAAGGAACCGGAAATTCATGCTTCAAGGTTCCAATCACATTACAGTTTCCCCACCCAGGCTTAGGTGTGGTCGTAATATAACCATAGGTGGGACTATCCGGTTGCAGATCAATCGGACCAAAGGAGCCAACCCCCATTGCTTCCACATCTTTATCCCTGAAATAGTCGATCACCTTGGCAAGAGTGGTCTCCGGATGTTCTGTTGGAAAGCTGATCCGATCTTCAATCTGTCCATGCTCATTACCTACACCACATACAAACTTTGTTCCACCCGCTTCTATGGCTCCAATACGCATCGTTCTGGACTCCTTTCCTTCATTACAATTAACCTTTAGCCTTGGTTGGTGATATCTCATAGATATGAAGTGAAGAGAAGACCAGATCAGTATTTTCGGCATGAGCAGAGATGCCCTTGGAATCCACATCCGGATAGATCAGATCCGTAATAACCGCCTGACCATCATTTGCAAATACCTCCACAGATGAATGATCTACAAAGATACGCAAACTTTGATTCGCACTCGGTGCCTTTAACTCAGCTGTATGACGGCTCAGGAAATGTTCATGAAAATCGCCGATACCCGATCCACTACGATCGATATACACTTCCCCTCGGTTGGCGTCTACGCCAACGAGAGTTTCGTTGTCAGCTCCGCTTCTTAAGGCAAAATGGAACGACTGATTTGGAGTCCACTCTGCATGGATCTCATAGTTCACTAGTTGCAAAGCGTTCAACTGCTCACTCACTTGCTGAATCGAAGCATCCTGTAGGGACAATAATGGCGTACGGGCTTGCTTAAGTTCACGTGCAGGACGTTGAATCAGTATTACTTCTCCGGCTCTTGTCTCCAGAGACAGCTCCCGTGCAATGGTCATTGCTCCACGATAATCATTGGTTGGCGTCTGATTGGCATACATCCAGTTGCTCATCCACCCCATAAACAGGCGTCTGCCATCTTCAGCCGGAATGTCAGACCAACTAACTCCCGCATAGTTATCCCGGCCATGATCAATCCAGCGAATCGTATGGGATGCCTCATCTGGGACAAATGTTCTTCCATCAAAATCTCCGGTAAAATATTGTGTTCTGGATCCTTCTTTAAAAGCAGGATCTGCACCGATGCTAACGAGCATCACCCATTTCACCTGCCCTGAATCTCCATCCACTGCAAGCGGGAACAAGTCCGGGCATTCCCACACGCCATCGTGTGAACCGATCCCTTCGCCAAATTCACTTCCTAGCGTCCAATCCTTCAGATTGGGAGATCGGTACAGACATACCGTTTGACCACAAGCGATAATCATAATCCATTCCTTGGTCTGCTCATGCCAGAACACTTTGGGGTCACGGAAATCAACAAAGGACTCATGTTTTAATACCGGATTGCCCTCGTATTTAGTCCAGGTTCTGCCGTTGTCTTTGCTATACGCCAGACTCTGACGCTGAACAGGATGCTCATTTGGTACTTCCAGATGATGTGTAAAAATGGCTACCAACCCCGGCTCATCTTCGAAAAATCCAGAAGTATTGTTCCAGTCCACCACCGCACTGCCGGAGAAAATCATGCCATGTTCATCCGGTGCCAGAGCTACAGGAAGTTCCTCCCAAGTGACGAGATCTCGGGTTACCGCGTGACCCCAATGCATCGGCCCCCATGTAGTACCAAATGGATGATACTGGTAAAACAAGTGATACTCCCCATTGAAAAACACCATGCCGTTTGGGTCGTTCATCCACTTCTCTTTCGGTGAAAAGTGGTATTCATTTCTGTAATCTTGTTTAAGAATTGTCGACATTATGGTTTCTCCTCCGTACTTTTCTTTATTTGTTATTACGGTCATATCCCGCTTGTTTAATCTGTAGCCATTCTTGCAATCCAAGGCGATCCAGCTCTTTCAAGTAAGCATCCCATTCCTGATCTATTTTCCCGTTCTGATACCATTCTGTACGCAGACGTAACACGTAGGCGAAGAGATCGGTCTCGATCGTGGACAATCGATCCAGTTCATCAATGGAGAAGAACACACTTGGATATACGTTCTCCGCTTTCATATGCGGAACCATAACCTTGTCAAGAAGTTCCATCCGCCAAGCCGCATCTTCCGGTTTGGTTGTGTATTTGTCATAATAACTGTCGAGAATGGCCAATGGTCCTGCGATACTGGTTTTTTGTCTGAGCTCCACAGGTGCAGAGCCTTCCAGCGGAAGATGCTTCAGCATCCCTTTGGCTTCATCGAATTCAAAAATATTTTGCTGACTCTCATCTCCATAGGTACCCCAGTTGTTCTGCACGGATTGGAGCGGATCGTACAATTGGTCTACCCACTTCGCTGTGGATTCCAGGTTTTTATTGCTGCTGGTAATGACCATGCGACCACGATCAAGCCCTATTCCGTTTGTTCTTGTAACATTGACCTCTCCGTTAGGGCCGGCAACCGGAGGCAGAACATCATACGTATCATTCATGCCTGTAATGTTAGCCTTATCCCAAGTGAAGTACATGCCGTACTTGTTGTCCTTGCCTTTCGCAAGATACGTGTTCCAATCCTGCTGGTACGATTCAACATCCACGAGACCTTCCTGAACCAACTCATGAATGTATTTAACCGCTTCCTTGTAACCTTCATCAGCTGCCGTGAAGACCACTTTCCCATCATTGGTTACCACGGTATGATCCCAGTTCTCTCCGAGTCCAAATGCCGCAAAGAGAAATGTCAGATCTTCTCCGCCCGGTTTGTTAATGAAAGATAACGGAATTTCGTCTGCCTTACCGTTGCCGTTAGGATCTTGGGTTTTGAAGGCGATCAATACTTCTTTCAGTTCTTCGGTTGTTGTTGGCATCTTCAGTCCAAGCTTGTTCAACCATTCCACATTAATCCAGGGCAAGTTATCCACTGCCTGAATCCGTTGTTTGCCACTTCCGAGTTCTTCAATCCATGGGAATGAATAGATATGTCCGTCTGGAGCCGTGATCATGCTCTTGTATTCGGGAGCTTCCTCCAGCACCTTTTGCAGATTGGGCATATATTGTTCAATCATGTCCTCAAGTGGAATGATTGCCCCGTCCTTCGCCAGTTTCAGGAGATCATAGTCCCCGTAACCTGCATCAAAAATGGCATCCGGCAAATCACCGCTGGCCACCGCCAGATTTCTTTTTTCTGCAAACACATCACTCGTATAGTTCTTCCAGTTGATATGCACATTGGTTTTCTCTTCGAGTCGCTTGTTAATCAGCTTGTCGTTTGGATCAGCGGGAGCCAGCGGAGAGCTCTGTGTTATAAAATTCAATGTCACCTTGCCATCAGGGGATTGCGCCTCACTAGCCGCGCCGCCTCCACCCCCGCCACAGGCGGTTAGAAAGAGCATTGCAGATAACATGGAAATGGATGCCGTTGTAACGGCTTTTCTGGACTTGTTCACTTTTTTCATAATAATGACCTCCATGAGTTGGATTGGATCAACTTACTGTATCGCAGGCTGTTGACTATTTGAGGGAACCGACCATGACACCTTTTTCGAAATACTTCTGGAAGAACGGGTACATGATGATGAGTGGCAGACTCGAAATGACAATCGCTGAGTATTTAATCATCTCGGAGAGCCGTTTCAGTTCTGCCATCGCAAGCTGATCACTGATCATGCCCGGTGCAGCCTGATTCTGAATCAGAATGGAACGCAGAACGAGCTGTAACGGATGCAGGTTCGGATTATCGAGATAGATCATTGCATCAAAATAGGAATTCCATTGCCCAACGAACGCATAAAGTGCAAGTACAAAAATGATGGGCTTTGATAAAGGAATGACGATCTGGAAGAAAATCTTCATCTCGGAGGCACCATCCACGTTTGCAGCTTCTTTCAGTTCCCGAGGGACTCCTTTGAAAAAGGTTCTGGAAAGGATGATGTTCCAGACGTTAACGGCTCCAGGGATGATGATTGCCCACACCGTATCGAGCATGCCGAGATTACGTATGAGTAGATAGGTAGGGATCAATCCCCCGCCGAAGAACATGGTAATGATAAAGATAATCATGAAAAATCCACGTCCCGCGAGCCTATCATCCGACAATGCATAACCTGCAAATATGGATACGGTCACGGTGATCAGTGCAAAAGAAACCGAGTACAATACCGCATTTGCAAACCCTCGGATCATGGCTGGATTGGACAAAATCATCTGATATCCGTCCAAACTCCAGTCCGATACATTAAAGGACAGTCCACGATTCAGTAGCACCGTGGGATCCATGAATGAGGCGATAACAATATAAATCAGGGGAACAACCACAACCAGTACAGCACAGGTGAGAAAGATGGCATTGAGTGTGAGGATCAATCGATCCATTCCCGTGTGTTTAACAACCATGGATAATACTCCTTTCCTAATAGAGGCCTTCGCCTTCATTCAATTTCTTCACAATCAGATTCACCGTCACCAGCAAAATCACATTGATAACCGAGTTGAACAATCCAACTGCCGCAGAATAAGCGTAATCTCCAGACTGTAACCCCACCTTGTAGACATACGTGGCAATAATCTCGGAGGAAGGCAGGTTCATGGACGTCTGCATCAGATAGGCCTTTTCAAATCCAATGGACATAATCCCGCCAGCTGCAAGGATAAAGACGATGGCCATAATCGGACGAATCGTTGGAAGGTCAATGTGGCGAATACGCTGAAGGAGATTGGCTCCATCCAGATTAGCCGCATTATGAAGCTCCGGATCAACATTGGCCAAAGCCGCAACGTATATGATGGAAGCCCAGCCGGCTCCGGTCCAGATATCGGACAAAATGTAGATCCAGCGGAAATATTCCGGTTCAGACATGAACATGATTGGCTGACCTGTAATCCATGTGGCTAATTGATTAATTGGCCCTGTCGGTGAGAGGAAGATGAACAGCATACCCACAACCACAACAACCGAGATGAAATTGGGTGCGTACAGAAACAATTGAATATTTTTTTTGATGCCAGCTCTGCGTACCTGATTCAGCATGAGTGCCAGTAAAATGGGCACCGGGAAACTGAATATCAATCCCAAAAAGCTGAGTTTAAGCGTATTCATTAAAATGATATCGAAATTGGGTGAAGCTATAAATTTCTCAAAATGCTTCAGTCCTACCCAATCACTACCCATGATGCCTTTGATCGGACTGAAATCCTTAAACGCAATGATGGCTCCGTACATCGGAATGTACTTGAAGATAAGAGTCAAAATTAAGGCTGGTGCAAGCAACATATATAAAAAGTAATTTTTTTTGAGCTGCTGCAACCTATGACCGCTTGTCGTCCTCACTTTCAGTACCCTTCCTTCGCCCTTTTTGCTGTCGGCTATGTTATCCATCACGATACCCCCGTTCATTCTAGAAGTTGACAATTGTTTTCAGTAAGGGCTTTCAATATTTACAATTGCCTATTTAATAATTTACAATTTATCAGGTTTCAACGGATTTAGTCAATACGTTTTGTAAAAAAATATTTGTGCATTTGATCATTTTATCTTTGCATTAATGTAACTAAAGAGGATTAAATTTGCATATATATAGCACTGAATCGTTAATACCAGCATAGATATTTCTATATCATTACTGTAATAGATCATCATTGTTACACTAATTAACGAAACTTCTGGAACAATTATGAAAATAGAATTCGCTTATCTAAATGTAAACACAATTGTGCATTTGTAAAACAGAGATTGCTATTTGTCCCGTTCTATTATACATTTGACTTAGAGAAGAATATGGATGACTATTGATGATTAGAGGTGAAGCATTAGATGGCAAAGGAAAAAGTCACGATACAAGACATCGCTGATGCTTTGGGGATCTCCAGGAATACGGCTTCCAAAGCATTAAATGATAGCGGAAACATCCCGGATGAGACCCGAAATCGTGTAATTAAAAAAGCAATTGAACTTAAATATAAACAGTTTGCCTATATGGACAATGAGCATGTTCTAACCAAGCCTCCGGGCAATATCGCCCTGTTAACTGAAAACCTGCCTAATACATCTCACTTTGGTTCATTGTTAATCAGCGGTTTGGAGAAAAGAATCAGTGCGGAGGGATACAATCTCTCGATTCATATCGTGCGTGAAGACGATCAAGATACACTTACACTTCCCAACAATTTTGATATAGCCAAAGTAGACGGCATTATTTGCATTGAATTATTTGATCTGGAATATACAAAGCTGATTACCGATCTGGGCATTCCCACCATCTTTATCGATTGCGCTTCCAACATATGTTATCCCGAATTCCAAGCAGATTTGCTACTCATGGAGAATGAACATAGCATCTACCAGTTAACCAAAAAATTAATTGAGAGCGGCTACACAAGTATCGGATTCGTCGGGGATTACAATCACTGCAAGAGCTTTAATGAACGATGGGTTGGATATCAGCGTGCTATGCTGGAGGCGGGGTTGCAGGTCGACCTCTCCCATTGCATCGTAGATAATGATCGCCTGTGTTTCTCCAAGCCAGGATGGTTGAACCAGCGAGTGGCAGAGCTGACCTCCCTACCTTCCGCTTACGTATGCGCTAATGACTTTATAGCAGTTGATCTGATCAGGGCGTTAAAAGACAGAAATGTCGCTGTGCCACAGGATATTGTGATATGCGGATTCGATAATGCACCCCAATCTCGAATTATTGAGCCAGCATTAACAACGGTTCATATTTACAGCAATGAGATGGGCATTAAGGCTGCGGAGATGCTGTTATCCCGGATTAATAGCCCCTCACAACCTTATCAGGTCTCGCACATTGTGACCAAACCCATTATCAGGGAGTCCACGCCAGCAATCATGGCCGATCATTCTCAGATGGTTCATAGTTCTGCAAAATAAAAAAAACGTATGTCTCACGAGTAACAGCTCGTGAAGCATACGTTTTTTTGTGTTTTCGATTTGGTTGGATGAAAACTCTATCCTATCCATCGTGGCCTAGATAGAAATCATCTCGCGATTAGATCTCTTTCAAGATGCCTTTTACCAAACCAATAAAGGTTGTTTTCACTTGCGCAGCCACTTCAATAACTTCATCATGACTTAACGGCTGATCCAGAATACCACAGGCCATGTTGGTCAAGCAGGAAATGCCTAGTACCTTCATACCGCCATGGATGGCAACAATGGCTTCAGGTACTGTAGACATCCCCACTGCATCCGCACCCATCGTACGAATCATGCGAATCTCCGCTGGTGTCTCATATGCCGGGCCACTCCACCATGCATAGACACCTTGCTGCAAGCCAACATTCTGCTCTTCTGCAACCTTAAGGGCAATACTGCGCAGTTCGCGGTTGTATACCTGTGATACGTCTGGGAAACGAACCCCCAGTTCGGCGTTATTCGGCCCCATCAACGGATTATTGCCTACCAGGTTAATATGATCTGTAATGAGCATCAGTTGACCCGGCTCAAAGCTTGTGTTTATGGCTCCGCAGGCATTGGTGATAAGCAATTGCTCGACACCCAGCGCCTTCATGATGCGGACAGGGAAAGTCACTTCGTCCAATGTAAAACCTTCATAATAATGAAGACGGCCTTTCATCGCTACAACCGTTTTGCCCATCAGTTCACCAATAACCAATTCATTGGCATGACCGATAGCCTCCGATTGCGCGAAATACGGAATATCTGTATACGGGATAACGGTCGCATTTTCAATCTCGTCCGCGAGCGCTCCCAGTCCCGAACCCAGAATCATGCCTACGGCTGGTTTGGTATGGATTCGGTTTAATATGTAATCTCTTGCTTCCTGAATATGTGCGGATTGATGCATAATGATATCCTCCTGATGATCTGAATTGAGTTAACAAAAACTGAGGTAATGAGGTGCTACTCATCAAGTGTAATGAACAATGGTCTTGATGTAAATGGAAGCTGTTCTATATACAATAAAAAAACGACCCTATGCTCCAGAATCGTTTAAAAACATGGACATCCCCTAATCCAATGTATATTTGTTTCTACTTTTCATGTAATCGATTGTCATGATCAGCAACAGCATGAATGTAGCAAACATCAGCGGTTTGGCAAAAGTACCTTCTTCAAAAATATAATAACTAAATGTAAAATTTCCGGCAAAAGTAATTAAATAGTTTCGGATGTAATCCATCTTCTCATCTCATTTCAGGAAAGAATTTGGTTCACCATTTATTCTACCCTATCACATACTTCCATTTAAAACCATATTTTTATGATCCACACAAATCAACGTCACTAATCATGCACGAGATAGCCGTACTGTATAATCTATATTGAGTAAAGCAAAAAATCGGCCACATCGTGACCGATTCTCTCCACTTCCCTGATGTTCAGGACATAGGGTTAATGATACGCCAAAATGATTCCTTAGGCTGCAACTGCTGATCAAAAACAAAGGGCCAATTTTTGCGCCCACGAACCGGGAAATGGTCCAGCCAGGTGTAATTGTCCGCTACTCCCCAGAACGTCACAGAGGTAATGGATGATTTATACTCACGGAACAAATTGAAGATTTCTTCATATCGACGCTCCTGTAGCTCAGCCATCTCCGAAGTTGGCGCGATGAGGTCCGTTCGACGATCCTCATAACGAAACACGGACATATCCAGCTCGGTAACATGCAACTGTACATCCAGTGAAGCATAACGCTCAATAGCCATTCGGATCTCCTCAATCGAAGGACCATGAATATTCCAATGCCCCTGCAACCCAATCCCGTGTACAGGCGCTCCCTTGTCCAGCAAAGACCGAACCAGATTGTAGATCTTCTCCCGTTTGACCGGATCCGTCTCATTGTAGTCATTATAGAAAAGAAGCGCATTTGGATCAGCTTCATGAGCCATACTGAACGCTTGCAGCAAATAATCTTCCCCCACCAGTTCTAACCACTTCGTGTCCCGCATGAACAGGTCGGTCTTATCTTCAATAGCTTCATTGACGACATCCCATGCATATATTTGCCCCTTATACCGACCTACTACCGTATCGATATGTTGCTTCAAGCGAGATAATAACAGCTCTCTGGAAGCAGGAGCACCTGAGGTATCTTCAAAAACCCATTTCGATGTTTGATTATGCCAGACCAAAGTATGTCCGCGAACCGCAATTCCTTGGGCAACGGCAAAATCAACAATTTGATCCGCCGCCTCAAATGTATAACGATCCTCTTCCGGGTGAATTTCTTCGAATTTCATCTGATTTTCAGCCGTGATGCTATTGAAGTGTTTGGCGATAAATTCCCCTTCGGACTGCAACATTCTGGTATGTACAGCAGCACCTATTTTAAACGTATTAGCGTACGCAGCATGTAGTGATGGAATTTCTATTGGCATTTACAATTCCTCCCTGCCCATTTTTATTCATCATATCGTTTGTTGAATGCGCTTACAATGAACAAATTATACTTCTTCCCCCTCATATTTAACTAATTATGATCCTGGGCCCTGTGCGCAAAACAAAAACACCTCCACGTTTGTTCCACTGCTCATCGCAACAGAACGATTTCTTGGAAGGTGTTATGTGATCGCGATGTTCCGTTTAATTCAACTCATATACGAAGAGGATATGAAGCGTTACAGCTTGTCCACCTGTAACAACGTCACCTGTTTCACGGTGCATGCCGGGTTAATTTGCTCCTCGGACAGAATGTTTAGCTTAATCAGGCTTTTCAGCTTATGGCTGTCTACCTTGGACAACAATCGCCAGATGTCCGGGTCTGGAAGAGAAGCATACAGCTTCTGATCATCGTATTCCTTCCGGTTCTGAAGCACTGTTTTCACGGTGTAACCACCAACCTGCGTCTCATACACCCCTTGTTCTGCACAATACGCAACAATCTCATCTCGTAGTACAGACAACTGCTGCTCAATATTTTTTTGCTGCTGCTTCAGGTCAAAGTAAGTTTGCACTTTCTGCTCCATATCGATCACGCTCCTCTACTATCATAGGTATGCGAGGATCGCTAGTTTAGGACTGGCTGTTTATTTTATTTAAAAAGTGGTCTTTCTATTACTTAATCGTATACTGACGTCATTTTATATCCCCGTATTATGATTACAGCAGGTGTTCATTCAAATATGGATTATGGAAAACCATGCTGTGAACCCTTTCCATTACATCTGGCCCCATGGGTACATCCCCAACGCGCCTTAACAGAATCCAGCGCAGGCAAGCTATTGCTCCAAAAACCTGCTCCTCTTCCAGCGTGTACGTATAACTTGCAGAACGTGCAAATTGAGCGTGATACATCTCGCCGTAACTTTCCCCATTATAGATGGTGATCAGAAACACAGACCATGCCATATCGTACCTTGGATCACCGTACTGCCCATTAGTCCAATCGATGATGGTGTAATGGTTGTCCATCTCAAGAATGTTTCCCAGATTATAATCGCCATGAATCAAGCGGTCCTGTCTGATCTGAACCTGCTGGATCAAGTTTTCCAGAAGATCATTTATATCGTCATGTAATTCAATTTGAGGAAAAAAGTATTGAACAAAATCGTACCTGAATATGTATTCTTCATCTTCTCCAGTCCCCACTTCATTCACCGAATAACGATGGACCTCCATTAATCGCTCAGCCAAATGTGTCAGTTTGGTTTGTGTTAATTGGGTAACCGGCTTCCCATCATAGCTCGTTAACAGCAATTGATTCTCTTGCTCGTCTAATCCCCAACCGTAGGGTTTGGAAACACGAATTCCACTTTGATAAAGCTTGGACAATAATCGATATTGTTTGGCGATATCCGGTTTGGAATCCTTGTCCCAGACTTTCAATACGTACCGCTGATCACCCATTTCGATTCTCATCACACTCGCTTCCAGTCCAGGTGACAAGGGAGTGATCTGATACTGCTGTTCAATCATCTGCTGAACACGCTCATCCAGTTCTATCCAACTCATCTGGCTAAGTTGAATCGTCATCGTTCTCCTCCTTCCATGTTATGACCGCCTCCCCTGTTATTCAGGTATAATCAGGCCTTTGCCAATCACATTGGCGGATACTGGCTGCTTGCCCAATTCTCTGCCCCATACCGACAGCTGTCCCATATGGTGAATTTCATGGGCGATCACATGTCGCATAACTTCTCCCCATGAATCTGTACTGGCCTTGCCAGCTGAGCGATGATCGATAAAAGCTCTTTTTTCCATACTCGAATCCCAGGCTGTAACAAATGCCTCCACATCAGGACGTAACTTGCGATCCAATTGCCTTACCGCCTCAAGATTCTGGTAGTTTGCAAAATCTTCCGCATCATCCGGTTTGCCCTGAAGCAACTGAAGCCAGCTCCACTCTACATCAATGATATGAAATAACGTTTGTAATATGTTGCCTACTCCGCCCGTGCGAGGCCGAAGCAATTCTTCAAGCGGTACATCTTCACACCACACATACCATTGCTCACGCACCATCCAGTTATAACGAAAGAATGTTTCCATTGGTATATTCCCCTTTATCGGCTATATTTTTCAGAGAGATTTGATCAATTCTGTATTGGCAAAGGTACCCTCCGAATGTTCAAGATCACCATAAATTCCGCTAATCTGATTAAATCCGGATTTAATCCAGAAGCGTAATGCAGGCCAATTTTTGAGCGCCACGTTAATTCGAATTTCCTTGTAACCAAGCTCAGAACAGTGCAGAGTTAGTGCCTGAATTAATTCTTGTCCATATCCCTGCTTCTGGATCTCGCTCTGGATATATAGAAATTCAAGATAAATTGAATCTTCCAAGGGATACCCATGGTATACACTTAACAAACCAATATAGCGGTCACCCTCATTCGTGCGAATGGATTGAATTCGATAATTCTCCAGCCTGCCTCCCGGCGGAAGGTGGCCTTCTTCAAAACATTCTTTCACATAGTTCCGATCATGCTCTTGTCCATCCCATTGATGCAAGTACCGACTGGTCTCATATATGGACTCGAGTTCAGGAATATCGGACTCCTTCACGTCCGAAATAATGAGCCTGTCTGACTTCCATTCTACTGGAAGTTGTTTCATCGTAATCACTCCATCTTTATATTCTATATAAGTTAAACTATTGAATATTTACACTGGCCACTACGATGACAGAACAACCTTCCGATCGCTGTTATCCCCAGAGTTTTTTGATTCATTTTATAATGGGAAACTCCGGGGATAAAGGCGAACGCTCCGCTTCTTCAGGTCCTTTCTGTCCTCTCCGTTTCGTGCAACTATTCAGTTCAAATTTATTTAGTTAATTTCTTTTTTATATATAAGATTACATGAATACCTGCATAAATAAACAGGACATTGAACAAATATAGAAGTACATTTAAATAGATGCCAGATATAAACCAGATTGTTCCCTCAGAGTTAGCATAATGATAATCCGTAAAGAATCGGAGCGGGAAACCATACTCTGTTCGGAGCGGTCCATCTTCAGTATGTAAAGTTCCAGGAATACATAGGATGGCTAATACAGCAAGCCAGGCTGATAGATTCATTATTCTTTTGTTAATCGTCAATACATCTCCCCCTTATTCAACACTAACGGTATCTTTACCAAAATACGTTCCTTTCAACTTTTGATCCATAAAGTCTCTTAAGTCCTTTTGATCAAGTATATATTTCGAATCTCTATTAAATCTGCTTTTTGTGGATACAATAATCTGTTTCCGATTGTATTGAATTTTAATTTCAGCGTTATGCTTTAATCTCAAAGCAATTCCTGCACTAATGCTTCCTGTGACATCATCTACTGGTATTTTGGCTGATTCCGGGGCGGCATTCAGCCAGCCGACTATACGGCTAATGTCTTCTTTACTTAACGTAACATTGTCAATCCTAGTGTGTGCTCCACCGTCGCCTGTCCTGGTGTACACGACTATGCTCATCTCTGTGCTTATCACTTGATTTCTCGAAATCGGCTTATTTGGATCAGGGTTACTCGTGATTAGAAAATACAGAAACATGATTGCCGCACCTATGAAAAACCAGAATCGCCTACGTTTTCCTAGCATTACAGCGCATTCTCCGTATCCACCACGTTGGCAAACAGTCTCAGTACCGTATTGTGATGTGCAATAATCTGCTCTGCTTGAAGCGTCTTTGAATTCCATGTGCTGTGTGCATCTTGAACCAGATTGACCGTGTATCCCAGACTGTACGCTCTGCGGCAAGTCGTGTCTACACATACCTCGGTCTGCATTCCCGTAAGGACTAACTCCTTCACGCCATTATCTTGCAATTTCAGATGCAGATCGGTTTTGTGAAACGAATCCGGTGTCTCTTTTTCGATAACGAGGTCACCAGCTATAGGTGCAATGGACGGATGAATGGCCCACCCCGGAGTTCCTCGTTCCAGTGGACTGCCTGCCCCTTCGCAGTGTTGGATATATATGATGGAATGCCCTGCTTCACGGGCCCTGGCAATTAACACCTGGATCTTCTGAAGCAATCGTTCCCCTTGATAAACGGGATCTCCTTCATCAAACATCGCTACCTGTACGTCAATGATTAGAAGTGCACAATGCGTTGTCATCTTGCTTTCCTCCTGACGAATCAATATAATTTAACTCTTTCTTCTTCGCATCTTTAACAAAACTTCCAATCCCATATCAATAAGAACAAATAGAATAGCAGCAAGAACACCAAATAAGGTCAGAACTAACGTCTCTTTGAAATCCAAGATTGCTTCTCCTGCGCCCATGACCAGATAATAAATATACATGCCCAAAACTCCAGCACAGGCATAACTCAATATCCTCGTACTTAGATACAAAACATGATTAACGAATTGTATTTGGCTGAGCAGATAGTCTAGCAATATCGATAAAGGTAGCCCGATCAACAGGATCAAGGGAGTCGCGTATATCGGATAAATAAGAATGTAAAAATCAAAACTGTAGGATTCATTCATCGATATGAGACTTGCAGCCAAAGTAAAACAAATGATGGTTAGAACGGTTGTCATCAGCTTTCTTCCCATGTTCATCTCATCACTCCAATACATCTCTATTCATTGGATGTGCTCATGCGTCAGATTTTGCCGGTTGCCATCCGATTTCTTGAGACCAACGATGTGCTCTCTGTAAAATGCTCCACACCATTGGTCCTTTTCCTTCAACATATTTGGGACGCTCATCTTTATACAATGACATGAGTCTGTGCTTTTCTTCTGCATATTTCAAACAATCTTCTGGATGCTCCCTTAAATAGTCTCTAAACAGCAAGGTCATCTGCTCGGAGAAACTGCCTACCTGTCTAACGTGTATATGTATCCTTCTGCTTCCGGGTTCTTCACGAAAGTAACGTTTAGTCTTATCCGGATTTTCTGCTCTGAATACAAATCCGACTGTTTCGATCTCACGTTTGTAGTCCAACAGATTCTCATGATTAGAAACAGATAATTGTATATCTATTATGGGTTTGGCATCTATTCCAACAATTGAAGTGGACCCAACATGATCGATCCGCAGAGCCTTTTCTCCTAAGGCTTCTCTTAATTTCGAACCCGTTTCGAGAAACAAATCACGCCATGCCGGATCATACTTTGCAATTCTCCATTGATCCTCCATACAACTCCTCCTTGGTTATTCAATCAAGCTATATAATTAAATAACACGTTCTTTTAACCTTTTGTTACATGTAGATTATTTAGTGATGCCATATAGATATCATGCAAAATCATCATTGTTTATCCCTAGTTCTATTTGTTTTTGGGATTCAATCATGTATTCGTACACATCATCAATTTCAGTTATCCCTTTAATATTCTTTTTTAACAGTTCAATAATTAAATTATAATCACTCTCTCTCATCCTTATATCTTTCAAATAGTTATCGTTATAGTCATTCATAAAATCTAATTTATTCTTATAAAATCGAAATCTCTCCAAAACATATACTTCCTTAAGATTAATAAATAATGCTACAAAATCCTTAAAGTTTCTGGCCACTAAAGTTACTTGATTACCAAACGCCGTAGGTTGGATAAAGATAACCGGAGCTTCTTCCAAATCACTAATGGATCTGTTAAACGTGAAAAAAGCAAAATGATCACCATCTGCTCCTGTTCTTCCAAATATGATGGCATCGTCTGGCGTACAGTAGTATCTATCCTCATCATTGTTAAAACTAATATAAAAACCCATATAATCTTGGAGGGTTCCATCATGTTGTTTACGTAATTCCTTATCTATTCGAACGATGCCTTCTAAGGATGCTGGCATTTTATAATGTACTCCCAAGTTTAAATACCTCTCTTCTGTTAGCATTTAATAGATCTATATTTTGACACAAAATAAAAATAAGAGAAGGACCCTTAGGCCCTCCCCTTAACTTCTTAATGATAATCACACTTGAAATTTGTAAACTCAGCTGAAGCATCTTGCCCGCTCGTGTATAACCCAATAAGTACGCCTGTAAAACCTCCTGCCACCTCCGAGGATAGGTATCTCGTCTGTGCCGTGCCCAGCAGAATCTCTTCACCATCTACTTGAAACAGGAAGCTGTAGCGTTCCTGGCTTGAACGGATTACCAGCGTTGCATGCTGTTTATTTCCCAGATTCACTTCATGTTCTATCGATTTGACATCACCGATATTCAGACGCTCGATCACCTTATAGCCGTCCTGCTGCCCACGAATAGCCACTTCATAATGATGATTCTCATCCATGTAGATCGTGATCCCAGCTTCTCCAGTCGTCAGACTGACATCGACTGAAATTGTGGCATTAAAGTCTTTTTGACGTAACCCAATGAACGTCGGGGATGCCGGAACGTCCAGCGTTACATCGGTTCCTGTTAGCGTAAGCTTGTCTGATTCAAGCTGATAGTGCTCTGTATTTGGATGACGAAGGTAACACCAGTCGAGGTTCCAGTCTGTATTTTCAAACGTATAATGCTTCTTGTCCTGCTGGATCACCGTGTCCGGGATACGATTAGTCTCAAAACTCGTCAGCGTTGTACCTTCATGCCCGGCTGTAAACCATCCATCTTCACCAAACGTAATTGGAGTAAGAAATACTTCTCGGCCCAAATGATGGTACGTAGCCCATCTGCCGATCTGTCGAAATCCCAAGTGAAAGAGCCACCAGTTTCCCCGATCATCCTGAACCAGATCACCATGCCCTACTCCCTGCAACTCATAACCTCCCAGATTGCGGTTGGTCAGAACTGGATTGTGCGCATAGGCTTCGAACGGTCCTGAGGATGAAGTTCCCCGGGCATACGTTACCATGTGACCATACTCGGTGCCGCCTTCGGCTGCAAGCAGGTAATAGTAACCGTTCATTTTATAGAGATGCGGGCTTTCCAGATATCGTCCACCTGTCCCATTCCATATCGAACGACTCGGGGTCAGTTTGCGGCCAGTTTCAATTTCAAGCTCGCACTGAACAATTCCGCCAACGCCTTCATCATCCACCCCATTACTCATAAACAAGGTTTTTCCATCTTCAAAATACAAATCGGGATCAATCCCGCCTTGATCCACATAAATAGGCTCAGACCATTCTCCGTAAATATCGTCCGTCCAGACATAGAAATTCTGATGTGTCGTATCATTCGTTGTAACCATATAAAAACGCCCGTTATTATGCCTGATGGTTGGGGCAAATACACCCCCGGAGCTGTTCACCGTCTCGAGCTGAATCTGGCTTTTACGAGTCAGGCAGTGACCAATCTGCTTCCAATTCAGCAAATCCTTGCTCTCAAAGAGCGGTACGCCCGGAAAGTACTGAAAAGAACTACACACCATATAGTACGTATCGTTGACTTTGATTACACTAGGATCTGGATAGAAACCTTTAACAACAGGATTATTGTATTTCACTATACTCCACCTCTTATGCTAAAATTCATAAATATAAGAATCCAACTTTGTAGCTACTAAAAAAAATTAAACACCATTGGCTATAAACTTGCAATGAATCTGGATTGTATCTTGGAACTAATTTTATTGAATTAATACATATGTGATTTTAGAAGATTGAGGGTAGGGAGTTGTGCAGATGATCAAAGCAAATGGGGAGCCCCGGTTCCTTCCTTTATATGAGGCACTTGCAAGTGAAGTCAGATGGAGAATCATGGATATGATTGCAGATCGCGAAATGAATGTGAAGGATATTGCGACAGTATTAGAGCTTAGCCCCTCTATTGTCACGATGCATATTCGCAAACTGGAGGATGCGGGTCTAATTGGGAGCAGACGAGTTCGGATCAACGGAGGGACGCACAAATTATGTTACCTTAAGCAAAATCAGATTGAGATCGAGCTGCCATCCCCAAGCCAAACTTCACGAACCAGAGAGCAGACGATATCCGTCGGACACTATACTGCTTTTGATATCCATCCTACCTGTGGGCTAGGAACACTTGAGAAAGAAATCGGCGTATGGGACGATCCACGTTACTTCCTTGATCCTGAGCGGGTACACGCCGCTATCCTGTGGTTTGGGAAAGGTTATGTAGAGTATAAAACACCGAACTTTCTACTACCTGACCAGACAACCGATGCTATTGAAATTTCGATGGAACTGGCATCTGAAGCTCCGGGATTGCGAGATCATTGGCCTTCCGATATTCGTTTCACCTTCAATGGCGTTTCTCTCGGAACGTGGACAAGCCCTGCCGACTTTGGCAGAGCAGCACGCGGCAAATATACACCAGAATGGTGGCATCGTAATGTGAATCAGTATGGATTATTGAAGACCATTCGCATTGATGCCTCCGGTACCTATATGGATGGTGAGCGGATGTCAGACATTACTCTCGCGGATATTAAGCTTATCGAACCGTTCTGGACGCTACGCTTCACAGTTGACGAGGAAAGCCCCAACGTTGGGGGATTAACGATCTATGGTGCCGGTTTTGGTAATCATGATCAAGATATTGTTATTCGTGTATTAGGTTAACTTTCTCATCTAATCGGTTAACTCAATTTTGTCAAAAACATTATATTTCTCCAGATCTGAAGTGATCGCAAAGGGTAGGTAATGATTTAATCCAGATCTGGTTGCCCACATGTACTCGCTATGTTCTTCTGAAAGATTCACTTGATGATCTTTGGTTCTGCACAGATACATTAGAAGAATGACCTGTCTATGCGGATCGGTAAAGAACGTATTGGCAAACAGTAATTCATCTATTTGAACTTTAATGCCAACTTCCTCTCTAATTTCACGGACCAAGGCCACTTCCAACTCTTCTCCAAAGTGAACTTTTCCCCCTACGGTTTCCCAACTTCCTGCGCCCACCTCATCCACTAATGAGCGCTTGACAAGCAACACTCTACCTTCATTCTCGATTAGTCCTTTAACGACATTCACCATTTTGTTTTCCAAGCGCTTAGTCTCAACCCCTTTTTTTGTATTAGCAATCAGTTTGTGTTTGGAACCATCTTCTTAACTGATTAATATGAGCTTGATGATAACGGTTATGGTCAGCCATGTGCCATAATCCCCAACGTACCGTAGCTTGCTTTTCATTCTGATGTCCAAAAGTAACTACTCGGTCTAGGTCAGCATCTGCTACTTGTGTGCATGTTTCTTTCAGAAGGGTTAATACACCCTCATATTGAGAGATAAGTGTGTCACGTGAGACACCTTGAACCAGTGGAAGTCTATTATTTTCATCAATCATGGGGCCATATTGCTCTATTAATGGCTGCGGAAGAACAACCCCCTTTATTCTATAAACCCAATTCATATCAACAAACGTAATATGTCGTATTAATTGAGCTGTACTATTAAACTGGTTCTGTTCCCCTTTGTAATCTACCTCTTCTTGCGACATCCCCTCAGTAATCGATTTAAGTCGCTCACTATTCTCTCTTACTGCGGAAAATAACATTCCAACAATAGGCTCCATATTGGCTTCACATTGTAAATCGTAAATCAAAGTCATCCCTCCTCGCTTGAGTACATATCTATTTCGATGACTCTCTGATCAGTCTTTGATTCAATTCCCAGATTGCTACTCTATTACTATCCCAATTAAGTATTTTACGAGCTTCTTCATAAGCCACCCATTTATATTCTGAGTGCTCATTGGATATAGACAGATCCATTTCATCCAGTTCTACTCCAAAGCAATACTCAGGAATAACAAATGTATCAGGTCCCCACATAAAATAACCAACCACATCTACCACGGAGTGAGTCGAGCTTGAATTAAGACTCCTGTATCGACTATTTAAGGGGATTCCCGCTTCTTCAAATGCTTCTCTCATGGCTGCTTCTAATGGTTTTTCTTCATTTTCCCCTCCCCCAGCTATGCCCTGCCAGTAACCTTCTCTTGATCTTCGAAAGATAGCGTATGCATAGTCATTTGAATCTTTCAACCTGGTATAAGGAAAAACTAATATTTGAAATGGTGCTCGAGACACAGGTACATCCCTCCTCTTTACCTTCGCTCTTTCAACAGGTCCTTAATTTCCCTTAACTCTGATAATATTTCTTTGGTGTGCTGGCTATTTTTTGAGTTATCTATTCCAACTTTCACAACATAAATACCGAGGAAGAGATACACCACCAACATAATGATCATTCCCATGTACATCTCTCCTTTCCAAAGTAGCAGCACATTGCTACGAACGTTTACTGCCGTCTATATGCTCTCTTTCCAACTGATTCCCATGGAATGCCTTCAAAATAAAAGCCCGATCCGGAATGTTCAACCGTTCATACGATTTCAGATACTCCCTATTGTCATATGGAACACCAATGAATTTCACGTCCAGTTTGCCCTCTTGGAGATCCACGATGCCATATCTGGCAATGGCAAGATCGTTACAGCCTAAAGCTCCCGGATTCAGATATACTCTTTGATCTGTCCTATAATAATGAAGAATATGATGATGACCAAAACAAACCAAATCATGGGCCGTCCCCTGATACTTCGCGTCTAATTTGGTTCCAGATGGTTCTTTATCGATGACATCCAACTTGTCGTTGCTCATATGATAGTGAGTCAAAAGGAACTGACGTCCTTCTACCTCTTTTTCAACGAATTTCGGTAGAGCTTGTATTTTCTTGATCGATTCTGCACTTAGATGTTGACCAATCCATTCATGGTGCTCAGCTATGCCTTTATGACCTTCTAATGGCCCCTTATTTTGGAGCAAACTCAATACGGCCTCTTCGTGATTCCCTGAGATCGCTATCATATTTTCACGGTTGTACAGCATCTCAATCACTTCATTGGAGTAAGGGCCAATACCGATCATATCCCCCAAGCAAAATGTATGCTCAACCTCCCCTCTGAAATCAATATCAGCTAATACCGCTTGAAGAGCAGGGAAATTCCCATGAATATCGGTTAAGATGGCAACCTTCATTGTGACTCCTCCTCAGGAATATACATCGTCTGAATCTCCTGTACACCCGGAATAAATCCCAGATTCAGATATACGGACTCGGCATCATTTCCTTGCATCACATACAATCGTAGCACAGGATACTGACCCTTAAGCGCATTCAAAGCTCTCTGTAACATCAGTGTAGCAAGCCCTCTTCCTCTATAGGCCGGCCGAACCCCTATGCTATATACAGCAGCCTGATTATCCTGCAGACAAAGACGACAGTTGGCAATAAGCTGTCCCGTTTCCTTATCGTACACAAGCGTGGAGGCTTGAGTCAGAATCTCATTCGTATAATTAGGATCATCACTTGGAATAAAATCTGCAAGCGTGGTATGTTTTCTTCGTGTAGCTTCAAGACTTCCTGCAAAACTTTCCAGGTCACATTGAGCAATTTCATCTTCATTCACATATTTTCTGGTACCGGTTTCACTTTCAATAATCTCTGGACTCTTCACGGTTACCCTGCTGTCCCACTCGATCTCAAAATGATCTGTAGGCCGCTGCATCCAGCGACATCTGAACTCCACTGGCCAGAATCCAGCTCTTGCGTATAGATCAACTTGGTCTGGAAGAATCTCAAAGGTCAGAATGCGTTTGGTGCGATCGGACCACTGCATTAATTTATCCTTCAGAAGTTTCAATACCTCAAAGCACTGCTGGAATGGCGGGATAAAAAACAAATGATACATCCGGTTAGGCTCCATTCTCACGCCACCTATTTTGCTTTCCCCCTTGTAAATCCAGTACGCACTGATCTTGGAAGAACTGAACTCTTCTTCCCTGAAAAATCCGACATAACGCATATCATAATAAACCGTGCAATATAATCCCCATTCGGCAAAATCAGCTTTGCGAATCGAATATTCATCCGACAGATCATATTGAAGAATATCTGTAGACCATTCCGTTAAACTCATACGTCATTCCTCCTCAATTCTAATTACATGTACAGCAATTAAAGAACCTTTCTATACGCCACCCCGTGAACATGAATTAACACATGCTCTGCTTCCAAATGTTCAAAGAAATCCAACATGTCCTTAAACGGATTCTCGAAATACGAAGTCAGGTATGCAAGCTCTGGCGTTGTTTTTATAAAATTGTAAAAAAAGTAGGGGTCCATGTTACCCACATCTTCTGGACTACCAAGGAAAACCTCTAATGTCTGCCCTGTTTTTGTATTCTTGAACATACAGTGCTCACCGTGAACATCAAAATACCAGTTTCCCGTTAATTCTTCTTCTCCATGGATTACATCCGCATTGGACAGCAAATGGTACGCACCTTCGAGAATTGCTGTCCGATCAGGCTGGTCGGTTTCCAATATCAATTGGTCTATTAATTGCCGCGCGATTCTTTGGTACATATCCATCACAGCCAACAATTCTTCCGTAATTTCCTGCGTTATCGCCTTCATCATTTCAGATCCTTTGCCCTTTCAAACGAAGATTAACTGCCAGACCTTGCGGTTAGCAAAGATAAAATAACGTATCCAAAAAGTTGAACCGTAAATACAATGGCGACAAACTCAACCATGATGCTGTTCGCTGCATTAAAATCATTCACAAGATCCACGAAGATCTTCCCAGGTCGGGATAATACATCCCACGAATTCCACCGATTAAATCTACCAATGTAGACCCCTATACTGCTCAATAGCAAAATAACACCGACAACCATCATACTAATGTACTTATTTACTAATTTGTTTAACATGCCGTGGATTTGAATGATCGAACAAGTTGAGAGCAGCAATCCGATGATCGCTACGGCAAACGTCAGAGTGAGTCCATACCAAAAATCAATATTAACCCAAAATCTAACCTCCCCTTGAGCATCAAAATATCTGAATGAATGCAGAATCTCCGTAAAAAGATAGGCCGCATTGGGCAGGAAAAAGAGCCATACTCCACACATCAGCCCCATACATATCATGCTCGTTGTGGTTAATTTCTTATTGAATATGTATCTAATGCAGGATGAGATGATGAATGGTACCCATGCCAGGAACATATCCCAACTTAAAAATCGATACATATTCGTATCTGTTTGGGCACGTAAATACATCACAACACCTAGACAACAAAGAGTAGCCACGAGCAAGGTAAAGAAGAGTCGGAGATCTTGGACCGGATATTTGTTATCTTTCATTTCTTTGCTTCTACTTCCTTTTCCTTGATGAATGTTATACGTTATAAATACTTTTTAAATGCCTTGCTGGATTCTCCGTTGTACCCCAATTTCGTATAAAAGTGATGTGCTTCGTTTCTGGAAGATCCGCTCGTAAGAAACACCTTTACACAATTTTTCTGCACACACACTTGCTCTACATATTTCATCAATTCAGATCCATATCCCTTGCTCTGCACATGTTCCGTAATGATAACCCGCTCAACTACGCCGAATGGTCTATTTTCCACCAAAGCATCCAGACATATATGTAAATGAGCCGTTCCGATCACCTGATCACCCAGTTCATACACAAACAAGAAACTGTTTGGGTTATTCCGAACCTCTTCAATCCGTTCTGCCAGCACCTTTGTGTTTAAGTTGTTCGGCAATAATTCTGTATACAGCCTTTCGATAACCGCTGCATCCCTAGCTTCTGCCTCTCTTATCATCAAGCTTCCCCTCCCTGTTACCTCACTTGATAACTTAAAATGATATCACCGTTGTCTTCAAACTCTCCCGTTTCTTGAAACCCGATACGCTTATACAGCGCATTTGCCGCAATGTTATGCGGAACATGGGATACCCTGATTTGCTGGCAGTCACTTCTCTCTTGCAACATACGAACCACTTCTTGAATAGCAAGTTTCCCGTAACCCTTCCCCTGGTACTTCTCATCAATCATGAAGCGCAGAATCCAGTAATACCCGTCATTGTAGATCTCGTTATCAAATAAAATAAAACCGACCATCTGATCCTCTGCCAAAATGCCGTATGGTTTGGACGTAATCTCCTTCGTTGCATGAATCAATGAATCCGCATTGCTAGCTACCAAATCTAGCTGATCTTCCCGTGGCTTAAGGTGGATGCACTCAAGTTCATTTTCTGTGGTTATAGGTCGTAACGTCACTTGTTCCATACCCACAATCCTCTCTCCTTGCAGGCTTATTCACTAGATTTTCTTGATCAATATAATCTCCAAGGGTTGTGTATCCAGCAACAGAGCCCCTGCATCAACATACCCCAGCTTTCGATAGAAATGTTGGGCATGTTCGTCTGATTGCGTTGAAGTCATCACCGTATCAAAGCCTTGTTGCTTCATTAAACTTTCCCAGTGATGCACGACTTTTTTACCATACCCGCCGTTTCGATAGGGTTCATCAATCCAGATCATATTCATGAAGGGAAGGTTGTCCCAAAAGTATCCGTACCTCATCCATCCAACTCTGGATCCCTCGTCCTCGTCCCATAGGATGAATATTTCTTTCTCACGAATCTTCGTTTTCACAAGTGGCTGATGGATATGCCGATCTCTTTCAATGATATAGTCATAGTCAGCTTCCGTTGCATACTCAATCTTCATTTGAATTACTCCCTTCATTAACTACGTCCATCATAACCCAAAATGTGGTAGTTGCGAACAGTTCTTTCCTCTTTTTCTCCCATGCCAAAAAACCACGGTTTCCCGTGGCTTCACCCGCTCTATTTTCCTCAATCCGCTGTTGATCCGCTGACCAATTGCCCCTTGCACCATACGGCCTGCCGCGCAGATCGCCGCGCAACGGCTTCCGCCGAACAACTCGCATGCACCAATACAAAACTCGCGGTGTCGCCTACCTTCGGCCATACCTGTTCCCCTTGTGAATCCAGCGGTGTGATCCCCCCTGTAACGAATGCCAAAGATTGAGACAAGGACAGTTCGTCACTATATCCGTACAGTTCTGCAAATCGCCCCGCTTTCTCAAGCATATCCCCATTGCCAAAAGGAGACCAATGATCCGTCAGGCTGTCTGTGGCCAGCTTCACGTTCACGCCCATTCGGTGGAGCATGGGAAGAGGCATCATCGTTCTGCCAATGGGCACCGTGGAAGCAATGCTCATCCCGAGCGAGGCCATTCGCTGCGCCATATCTTCCGCTTCCTGCTGCTCTGCGCGGGCAAACCAGAACGCATGACTCACCGTAACTTTGCCCTGGAGCCCTGCTGCTTCGGTCAGATTCGCTAGTTCCAGCAGCGTTTGTTTGCCGGCCTGCCCACCATCATGCAGATGAATATCGATGCCCGCCTGGTGCTGAACAGCAAGTTCAACCATGGCGTTCAGTGATTTCTCGATCTGTTCGTCCACCGTATGAGGATCAAGTCCGCCCACATGTGTTGCACCTTCCTTCATCGCTTGGCCCATAAGCTCCACTGAATGGGAGCGAAGCAGTCCATGCTGCGGGAAAGCCACGATCTCCGAAGAGATTTTGCCCAAAAATGATTCCAGAGCCTGCCGTGTAGCTTCCAGTCTTTTCAAGCCACTGACGGGTTCAATATTGCAATGGCTACGTACATGAGTGGAGCCGTACCCCTGGATCAAGGTCAGAATACTCTCAGCTTGACGCTTGGCATCTGGTAGCAACTTGGGCAACAGAACCTTTTCTTCTTCAATACGTTCGAAAATACTGGAGATACGTTTAACGGCTGTCCACGGCCCATCGTAATAGGTTTTATCCAGATGAATATGCGCCTCCTCGAACGAAGGCAACAGCAGAAGTCCCTTGCCATCTACTTGTGGTAGATCGCTAGACAGACGGTTGTTTCCTTCCACAATCTCCGCGATCACTCCATCTTCAATCCGAAGATGAGCTGGGCTTGTCCGTGTCCCCGTCACCTGTTCTCCCTCCCGAACATAACCCCGCTCCACAGTCACGTTTGTTAACCAATAAGCTTGTTTCATCATATCATCCCTCTTTTCTTACCCGGCATTACGTCCCCCGGATACAGATTGATCTATGATCCATGGTACCATACGGTTTCACCGGGCAAAAATACGTAAAACGTTGGTGTTCCATATGCGGAACGTTTGCATTACTCTACCTTAATACATGCAAAAAAACAGACACACTGAAGTGCCTGCCCTGTCCATATCACCTTAATCTTCTATGTTCCCTCTTCCATTAAAAATGAAACCGCGCATGCCCTCCATCGGTCACACCTTCAATCTGTTCGATATCCAGCAGTCTGCGCTTCATCTCCAAACCTCCGCGGAACCCTGTCAGCTTGCGATTAGCCCCAATAATACGGTGGCAGGGTAACAATACTGGAATTGGATTGGCTCCATTTGCAGCCCCAACCGCTCGCACAGCCGAAGGTCTTCCAATCGCAGCAGCTATATCACCATAGGTCCGAATTTCACCATAAGGCACACGCCCTAGCTCTCTCCATACCTCCTGCTGGAAGTTCGTTCCGATCAAGTCCAGTGGGATCGCATCTGTATAAGCCATCGGTTCCCCTGCAAAATAGGACTGTAACCAGTCCATCATACCTGTTTGTTTCAGAGCATCCTCGTTCTCTTCCAGTTCCACGCCAGGTGCAACTTTCTGTATCCAGCCGTTCCAGTCCTCCAGTGTTTCGTTGGGCATGACCACTCGGCACAATCCTTGTTCCGTAGCGAGCAGCACCCATGGACGACCGTCCAACTGCATCGTAGTGTACATCAACTTTTTTCTCATCCGTTTATCGCCCTCTCCCCGGTGGAATGCTTAATGCTAGAACTAGGAGGTAATCTGCTTCTTCACCTTACGTTTCATACTGCGGATTATCTGCTTGCTCTCTGGATCAACGCGATAAGATTCCGTGATTTTCTGAAGTGCCTTATTATACGTAAAATCGTCCAAGGTATTATCCTTTAGATACCGCAGAGTCACCTCAGGTTGTTTCACATAAGCCATTGAGATGGCCCAAGCAACTGCCATTTTCACATAATACGCCTCGTGTCTAATCTGATCCAATGCGGTTAGAACCTGATCGATATATCTCTCATTCAGATAAAAATTCAACAGCATTACCACACCAAACCGGATTTCATATTCCTGATCTGATCTCAGATACGGCTGCAAGAACGCCCACATCGGCTCCGAATGGAGCTTCGTATATTTCAGTCCGGCACAGAAGCTGTCACACACCGACCAGTTGTCAATCTTCGGTACAAATGTTTCAATAGCCTTTAACAGTTCGTCCAGATCAGCCTGTACATGTCCAATGACCATCGCTTGCAACATCACTTCTTCAAAATATTCATCCTCTGCCGTTTCCAGATACGTGCGCCAGTCGCCGGCGGCAAGCTGCTTGGCAATTTTTCGTAAGGCCGGCAACCTTACACCAAGTACATTCGTGATGTTGGGAATAAGCGCAGCCGAGAATTTCTGATACTCCGGCTCAACCATGCTGAGCAATTGTGTTCTGATATCTGCTTCCACTAGCGCATGTCCTCCTCGTCTGTTGCTGTACAACAAGTATATCCTTGCAGCGGCTGTTTGTAAGCCCATATCGAATGTTTGAGCAAGATTACAATATCATTTTGGATATTCTCTTTTTTTCTCCATTTGTTTAACCGCCAACCTATTTCGTTTAAAAATATGAAGCTGACCGAATAGAAAGGAGTGTCGATATGAACGGACCTCATACCAAGAAAGATTTCTCCGTGGAGGAGATCACCGAACAACTCGTACAACATGTACAATCCCGGAACCTTCCCGACTTCTATAAATTGGTGAAAGAACTGCATCCCTACGACCTCTCACTTGTATATAAAAAGTTCCCTGAAGAAGAAACCAATCGGTTTCTGCTCCTGTTCAAACCTGATGCTCTGGCGGATCTCGCCGAGACCTTGAAGCTGCACGAACAGATTCAACTGTTTGAACGACTTGGGCCGGAACGAACACTTGAAGTCATGCAGCAGATGGACAAAAGTGACCTGATCCGGTTCATGCACGATTTGCCTGCCAAACGCAGAGAAGAATTGCTGTCCAATATGAATCTGGACCACTCTGCCATTATCCGATCCGTGCTTAATTATCCGCCGGAAACGGCAGGACGCATCATGACAGATCAATATCGGACCCTGCTCGCTCATGAGACAGCCAAGGAAGCCTTACGACAATCGCAAGGTACCATGCATATCTCAGCCTCTAGTTATCTCTATGTAACCGATAATGAAGGCAAACTGGTCGGTGTCGTGAGTTATCGATCCCTTGCCTTGGCTGACGATAAGACCCAGGTTGAAGAACTGATGACCCGGCGGGTGATCCATGCAACGGTTGATATGGACCAGGAAGAAGCAGCACAGCTTCTACAGCGTTATGAGTTCATTGCACTTCCGGTGGTAGATGAAAATCACAGGTTATGCGGTATCATTCAGATGGATGATGTCATCGATATTATTATGGATGAAGCCAGTGAAGATTTGGCCAAGATGGGGGGCGGCAGCAAGGATATCGACTTTGATACCAAACCACTCGTGGCCGTCAGACGCAGGCTTCCCTGGCTCATCTTGCTTCTATTAATTGGTCTAATCTCGGGAAGTATTGTGGATTTCTTCGAGGATACACTCAATCAGGTTGTGGCATTGGCATTTTTCATGCCGATGATCGCAGGTATGACCGGTAACACAGGAACGCAGTCTCTGGCTGTTGTGGTACGCGGACTGATCGGACGCAAACTCGACAAAGCCACTGTACTCGCACTGATTGGTCGGGAGATCAAGGTAGGCATAATGATTGGCTTGGTCTGTGGATTGCTGATTACTGTCATCGCTTATTTCTGGCAAGGGGACTGGCTGCTAGGCGCCATTATTGGGGTGTCTCTGTTCCTCACTCTTGTCATTGGTACACTGACCGGTACCTGCATCCCGCTTCTGCTTAGTCGTTTCAAAGTCGACCCGGCTGTTGCCTCTGGCCCGTTAATCACCACATTAAATGATATCTTGTCCCTGTTTATCTATTTTGGAATCGCCACACGTTTCCTCGATGCCTTGATGTAACTAAGTTGGGCATACAGCAAAACAGACCTGATCCTGAGATCAAGGTCTGTTTTTTCATTTTATCCAGTGTTACGCTGATCTTTTATTTTTATTATAGATATCAAACGCTACAGCGAGCAGTAGTACCAATCCCTTAATCCCCTGTTGCCAGTCAATACCGAGACCAATCAGGGACATCCCGTTATTCAGCACACCCATAACCAAACCACCGATGATGGCACCAAATACCGTACCTATGCCCCCTGAAGCGGAAGCACCACCGATGAAACAGGCCGCAATGGCATCCAGCTCAAAGTTGGTGCCCGCTCTTGGCGTAGCCGCATTCAGACGTGCGGCGAAGATTAACCCGGATACCGCGGCAAGCGTACCCATGTTCACAAAAACCCAGAAGGTTACCTTTTTTGTTTTGACACCGGACAGACCTGCGGCCTTCTCATTACCTCCAAGCGCATACACATGTCGTCCCATGACAGTACGATTCATAACGAAGGAATACACAACGATCAGGACAAAGAGCAGGACCAGAATATTCGGAATACCTGCATAACTTGCGAGTACAAACGTAAATAGATTCGTCACAACAGCCACCACAATCAACTTGAGCAAGAACAGTCCCTGTGACACAACCTCGAATCCATATTTTCGCTGGGAACGGCGTTCACGCAGCTCATTGACAATGTACCAGACGGTGAGCACAAGACCTACAATGATCGATACCAGACCAAAGCCTGAGAATTGAATGTCTGCCAGGAAGCCCGAACTTATTTTCTGGAAACCACCCGGGAAAGGAGAGATCGATTGCCCCTCCAGCACGATCATCGTCAAGCCGCGGAACAGCAGCATACCTGCCAGCGTCACGATAAATGCCGGAATCCGTACATATGCGATCCAGAAGCCTTGCCATGCACCGATCAAAGCGCCAACCAGCAAGGAAGCGATGACTGCAAGCCAAGCCGGAAGCTGCCAATCAACCATCATAATCGCGGCAACGGCACCAACAAAGGCTGCAATGGAACCAACAGACAGGTCAATATGCCCGGTAATGATGACCAGCACCATTCCAATCGCCAGCACCAAAATGTAGCTGTTCTGCAAAATTAAATTTGTAATATTAATCGGCTTGAGCAACAGCCCGCCTGTAAGTACCTCGAACAAGAGCATAATCACTACCAAGGCAATAATCATGCCGTATTGACGGATATTATTTTTGAACAGTTTTGTTATCATTTCCATGCTTGCCGCCTCCAGACTTGGTCATATATCTCATCAACGTTTCCTGCGATGCTTGCTCCCGGCTGACTTCACCGGTGATTCGTCCGGCATTCATCACATAGATCCGGTCACACAGGCCAAGAACCTCCGGAAGCTCAGATGAGATTACCAGCACGCCCTTGCCTTCAGCAGCAAGCCGATGAATGATCGTATAGATTTCGAATTTCGCTCCCACATCAATACCGCGGGTAGGTTCATCCAGGATAAGAATATCTGGTCCGGCAAAAATCCATTTGCTGAGCACCACTTTTTGCTGGTTGCCTCCACTCAGATTACCGGTCTTCTGCAAAATACTTGGTGCTTTGATGTTCATGCTTTTCTTCATCTCTTCCGCCACCAGCACTTCTTCGTGCTCGTTCACTACCGCGTTTCGCGTCAGCTTGCTGAGACCCGTTAAGGAAATATTGCGCTTGATGTCATCCATCAGAATGAGTCCGTATTCCTTGCGGTCTTCTGTCACATAAGCAAACCCATTCTGAATGGCCTCGGTGACGGTATTGTTGTGGATCGGTTTACCATTCTTGATGAGTTGCCCCGAAATATTCCGGCCATAGGATTTGCCAAAGATACTCATGGCAAGTTCGGTACGCCCAGCGCCCATCAGCCCGGCAATACCTACAATCTCACCACGTCTGATATTCATATGGATCTGATCCAGCACTTTTCGCTCGGCATGATGTTCGTGATATACCGTCCAGTCCTTTACCTCAAGGATAACTTCACCAATGGTGGCATGACGCTCCGGATAACGACTGGTGAGATCACGTCCTACCATGCCGCTAATAATCCGGTCCTCTGTCACTTTTTCCTTCTTCATATCCAACGTCTCAATTGTCTTGCCATCCCGTAAAATAGTCACGGAATCGGATACCTTGGATACCTCATTCAGCTTGTGCGAGATCAGGATACAGGCGATGCCCTGTTTCTTGAATTCCAGCATCAATTGCAGCAGATTTTCACTGTCATCCTCGTTCAGCGCAGCGGTTGGCTCATCCAGAATAAGCAGCCGAACCTTTTTGGAGAGCGCTTTAGCAATTTCGACCAGTTGCTGCTTGCCTACCCCGATGCTGGATACCAGCGTGTTTGGATTTTCGCTCAGTCCCACCTTCGAGAGTAGCTCCCTTGTACCCACAAAAGTTTCCTTCCAGTTGACAATTCCTCTGCTGGCACGCTCATTGCCCAGATATATATTTTCCGCGATCGAAAGGTAGGGAATCAGGGCCAACTCCTGATGGATAATAACGATTCCCAGATCCTCGCTCTGCTTGATATCCTTGAACTCACAATTTTTGCCCTGAAATAAAATGTCGCCTTCATACGTGCCATGTGGATATACACCACTCAGCACCTTCATCAACGTAGATTTACCTGCGCCATTTTCACCACATATGGAATGAATTTCGCCTTCACGGACTTTCAGATTGACATTTTCCAGCGCTTTGACGCCAGGAAAGGTTTTGGTGATGTTTTTCATTTCCAGAATGATTCCGGCCATGGGATGTGCTCCTTTCATCTATTATTTCAGTCCGATTTCTTCCTTTGTGTAATACTGTGTACCAACGATATCCTGCTCCACATTTGTACGGTCCACCGAGATGGGATCCAAGAGATACGCCGGAACAACATTAATTCCGTTGTTATACGATGTTGTATCATTAACTTCCGCCTGTTTTCCTTGCAAAATACTATTGGCCATCTCTACCGTCTTCTCGGCTAGCTTCCGCGTATCCTTGAACACGGTCTGCGTCTGTTCCCCGGCCACAATCGACTTGATCGAGGCAAGTTCGGCATCCTGTCCTGTAATAACGGGCAACGGTTTGTTCGAAGTACCGTAACCAATCCCTTTCAAGGATGAGATGATACCAATACTGATTCCATCATAAGGAGATAATACTGCATCCAGATTATCACCCGAGTAATACGCACTCAGCAGGTTATCCATCCGTGACTGGGCAAGTGCCCCGTCCCAGCGCAAGGTAGCAATCTGGGCCATCGTCATCTGCTTGCTGCGTACCACCAGTTTGCCGGAATCGATGTACGGCTTCAGCACAGACATCGCACCGTCGAAGAAGAAATAGGCGTTATTATCATCAGGAGAGCCGCCAAACAGCTCAATGTTATACGGTCCTTTTCCATCCTTGAGCCCAAGCTTTTGTTCGATGTAGGAGGCTTGAAGCACACCCACCTTAAAATTGTCGAACGTGGCGTAATAGGTCAAGTAAGGCGTATTGCGAATGAGCCGATCGTACGAGATCACTTGTATCCCTTCGTCATGTGCCTTCTTGATCACATCCGTTAATGTGTTGCCATCCACGGACGCGATGACCATCACATCCACACCTTTGGTGATCATGTTTTCAATCTGTGAAATCTGATTCTCGACCACATCCTCAGCATACTGAAGATCGGTTTTGTACCCCTGCTCCTGAAACAGACGGACCATGTTCTCCCCGTCCCCCACCCATCGTTCTGATGATTTAGTTGGCATCGATATACCGACATATCCCTTTTCTTTACTGCCTGGGCCACTCTCTGCCAGATTGCAGGCCGAGAGCATCAAGGTCATCACCAGAAGCCAGATGAGCATTGCTCCTTTTTTCATATGAAGTTCCCCTTTCCTCACGTCATACGGTTCTGAATGAGTTCTAAGATAACGCTTACAATGCATGTGGTACATTCTGTTGCTTTGTGTTCCTGTCTGAGACCAATGGTAGCATTGGAGAAGCCGTAAGGTCTTTGCACGTTTTGAACCTTTTTTATAAAAATTTAACTTTTGATGGAAACGCTTAAAGTTCAAGTGTGACCCATGAGATACCATAACAGAGTCAAAAAAAAAGACATGCTCCACTTCGCTTCACACGAAGTAGAACACATCCAGCTCTTTCATCATACGTCTTAATGATCAAGTATTGCGGTTATTTCTGTTGAGGTAAGTCTTTTGATTGGCCTCATATGCTACATATTATATTTAATTCGCAGAAGGATGATAAGCCGTTCCCCCGTTCTTTCGATACTGCACTGGCGAAATGCCCATTGTTTTCTTAAACGCGGTGCTGAAATAATGCTGGGTGTCATAACCTACACGCTCAGCTATGGTGTGGATCGGAAGTGTTGTTGAGTCCAACAGCTGTATAGCCTTGCGAATGCGAGCATGGGTGACAAGCGTGACAAAGGAATCATTCAGCTCTTTCTTCAACACACGACTAAGATATACGGCAGATACTTGTAGACGGGAAGCGAGCGATTCCAGGGTCAGTTCCCGCTCGGCATATTCTTCGTGAATAAGTTGTCTTGCCCGGCGAACCAGAGGCGACAACTGCACTTCCCCGTATACCCGTTCCCGGCAATGACGGTACGTATCCGGCGTTTCTTCCAGTGTCCCTGCATGTGTCTCCACATGAGCATGAATGGCAATATTCAGGCAAGAACTGATCTGCTGTTCCAGAAGGGACTCTATTTCTTCAGGGGCTTCCTGCCACAGACATATGCCGATCAACCCGCTTACGTCCCGAAACAGGACATGTGGCACGTCCCCCAGTAGTTCACTAATTATATTTTCCACTGCATACAGAAACAACTGACGATCATTCTCTCTCAGTATCGTCTGACGAGCTTCAGCGGCAGGCCAGCGTACGACCCCAATCTGCACAGGTGGGACGGGGGGCAGCCGCAAAAACACAAGCTGCTCCGTCAGATCCCTCCCTTCAGCCTGCCCCTCCAACCACTCCAGCATAAATCGCTGGCGAAGCAGCGGGATATTACGTTCAATCTGATGAGCTGCCTGTTGTACATATGCCGTCCTCTGGTGTTCTTCAGTAAGTCGCTGATGTAATCGCTCAAGTGCAGCATATAATTGTTCTGCTTGCACAGGTTTTAAGATGTAATCCTCTACCCCAAGACGAACCGCCTCCTGCGCATATGCAAATTCATCATGTCCCGAGATGATCAGGTAACGACAGTCCGGGCACTTCTGCTGAAGGGCACGGATTAGTTCGATTCCGTTCAGGAATGGCATATTCATATCAACGAGGACAATATCCACACCCAAGTCAGCCGCCCGTTCCAGCGCTTCCTCGCCATCTTCCGCTTCACCAACAACCTCCATCCCGAGAGTTGTCCAGTCAATGGCATCCCGAATCCCCTCACGAATGATCGGTTCATCATCAGCGATGAGCACGCGGTATTTCTTCGCCACATGGCTATCCGGCGTAATCTCCATTACTGTGGTCGATGCGGATGTCTCATCTGTTTCAGTGGAAGTTGTCACGGTCAACTTCATGAATTTTCCCATTCACTCTCCTGCCTCTCTTCGTTATTGATTTGCTTGGTTGCCGGGAGCTCTCGCATCAACGGATGAATGATGGTCACACGAGTTCCTTCACCTTCCTGGCTCTCCAGCATAATACCGTATTCATCACCAAAGGACAGCCGGAGACGGGCCTGCACATTCAACATTCCATAACTTTTGCCTGTCATCCCAGGCGAAGACGCTTCCAAACTTGCTAGAGGAGCTTCGAGCAGATGCTGCATCTCGGCCAGTCGTTCGTTGGACATGCCTGCTCCATTATCCTGAACGGTCAGCAGCAGTCTGTTATGTTCCAATCTGGCCTCCACCCGAATGTGTCCCGGCCCACGCCTGCCCTTGATTCCATGATAGATTGCATTCTCTATCAGGGGCTGAAGCAGTAGCTTTAACACAAAAAGGTCCCGCAGTTCCTCTGGAATATTCAATGTATACTGAAGACGATCGCGGTATCGTGTCTGCTGAATTTGCAGATAGCTGGTCATATGCTCAATCTCGGAGTGCAGCGGAATGTAATCCTGTCCTTTACTAAGCCCTATGCGAAATAATCGAGATAACGCACCAACCATGCCGGATACATCTTCTGCACCCTCTTTGCGTGCCATCCAATGAATCGTATCCAAGGTATTGTACAAAAAGTGTGGTTTGATATGCTCCTGCAAACTTCGCATTTCAGCGTCGCGTTTCTGCCGCTCCCGCAATTCATTTAGTGATATCAGTTGTCTAATCTGTGCCAGCATTCGGTTATAACTGTTGCCAAGCATGCCAATCTCGTCAGCACGATCGCTCCAGCGGCCTGGTCTGAGATTTCCGGTCTCCGCCCTGCGCATGTAGGACATGAGCCGGAAAATGGGCTGAGCAATGGAACGGGAGAACCATAAAGAGGCGCTCAGGCCAAACAAACACACCACAAATACAAAGCTAACCACGTAAAACTGGATTTGGCGTACTTCGGATATCGAGTCTCTTGTGGGAAATACCCCTACCGTTCTCCAACCCGTAAAGGTAGACGACTGGTACATGAATAATAACGTTCCACCTTCTGTATCAGCAGTAAACGTTCCACTCTCACCGGAGGGGAACCAGTCTGTGGGAATGTGTTCTATTAGCGGATGCTCAGGCTTGTATACACTTTGACCCTCTGCATCCGTCACCATCACATAACCGGATTTCCCCAAGGTTACATTACGGGCAGCCTGAGAGACGGACCTTAGTTTAAGATCAATCATAATAACGCCCCGCACACGTCCTGACGCCTCATCCGTTATGGAACGTGCAACCGATACAATCTCATCGTCCTTGTACCGTACATGTGTCGTGAGATTACGCTCTTTTGGCTGACCCAATACCATGAAAATGCCCGGATTGGCCGAAGCTTTTTGATACCATTTTTCCTGGATCAGGCTCTGTTCCGCCCGGGGATACATCTCGTTGCTAATATAGTCACCACGTTCATTAACAAGAACAATCCCGGCGATTTCAGGATACAACGTTGTGAACCCCTGCAAGGTTTGTTTGATGCCATATAACCGATTTTGCTCCGTTGCGGCATTGTTGTCCATGTTCATCGGTTCGATGCCTGCATCATCATTCAGTGGCATTTTGTCGTCCATAAAAGCATCAATATCCGGGTCAAATGCAATCAGATAGGTCATGTTTTGCAAATTTTCCATTTTGCTGTTCAGAGCTTCATTCACTTTGCCAATCAGTTGCATGGTATGCCCTTCAACCTGTCGCTCAACTACCCGCTCCACCGTCCAGTTCACAAGCAACCCAAGTCCTACGGAAGGTACAATGGCGAATAATAGAAAAAGCAGCATCAGCTGGTAGCGAAGGGGCATATTACGCAAGCGTAAACGCCGAATCCCGTTCCTGAAAGTGGAGAGAATTGCTCTCCTGCTCCAAGGCCTTGGACTCTTGAAATCTCCCTTGTTATTTGGCATAGTAATCATCCACATCCGAGCGTGTCACCACAGAGATCCCTGTGTCCACCATCACGGGAAGCGGTGCATTTTCACCGGATGAGGATGGGGCCGGAACCGTTAACTGGTGATGCAGATGGAACAAATATTGGAGTGACCAATATCCCAT
This sequence comes from Paenibacillus sp. FSL k6-2145, assembly GCF_037976585.1. Taxonomy (NCBI): domain Bacteria; kingdom Bacillati; phylum Bacillota; class Bacilli; order Caryophanales; family Paenibacillaceae; genus Paenibacillus; species Paenibacillus sp. FSL k6-2145. The sequence goes on from NZ_CP150267.1 coordinate 436,773, forward strand.
ATTCCAGGTTCCCTGTGCAATGGTAGCTGAGATCGTACCATTCTTGATCATGTCCAATGTATCCTTATTCGTATCAAACGAAATAATCTGCAATGGATGTCTGTCCCCGGCAGTCTGAACGGCTTCCCCCGCTCCTGCTCCTCCGGTAGCTTCAGTCACAAAAATACCCGCCAGCTCCGGATGTTCCTTCATCATTCTCAGTGTTTCGTCTCTGGATACCATCGCATCACCGTGTCCGTCTGCAACTTCAACGACCTGCATGGAAGGGTATCTTTCCTTGATCGTATCGCGGAAGCCCTTTGTGCGCTCTTCATGATTTTGTTGTCCTGGCGAGGTTACAACCGCGACCTTTCCCTCACGACCCAGCAGTTCAGCCATTTTATCGGCGGCCATTACACCCGACTTGTAATTATCTGTCCCAAGAAAAGTATAGGCCTGACTGCCAGGTGCATCCGCGTCAAATAATACAACAGGGATATCTGCGTCGATTGCCTTGTTAATCGCTGGAACTAGCGATTGCGGATCGATTGCAGATATGGCAATACCCGCAGGTTTACGAGCGATGGCCTGCTCAATTACCATGGTCTGCTCCTTCGCGTCATACCGGGTAGCTCCGCGATATTCTACGGTCACACCAAGTGCATCCGCGGCATCCTCGAAACCTTTGAGCGGGCTCTTCCAATACTCCAGCCCGGACTGGAATGTAATCATGATATACGTCTCTCCGATATCGCCGCGCAGCCCCCGGTCCTCCCATGAACTGTTTACCTGACTGGTGTATTCGAATCTCAACACATACAATGCAAAGGCTGAGATTAGTAAAATGTATACCAGCAGTATTTTTTTCATTCCGTTCACTTCCTCAAGTGGTCTGATCACCTTGTACATCGTCTAAATTGTAAACGCAATCATTCAAAAAGAAAACCACCCCTTATTTTTTAAAAACAAGCGCATGCTGTTAATGGTGTATCTGCTGCAATAATGTACTATATGGTTTCTCCCTCTGGACGTATGATCATGGAACTAGACTACAACCAGAGGAGAGCATCATCATTATGAATCTTGCATCTTTTTTAATCTACTGCATCGTTGTTACATTCACCCCCGGCCCCAGCAATATCGTAATTCTTTCTTCTACACAAATCGTTGGCGCACGAAAAACAATGCGTTATGTCTGGGGAGCTACACTGGCATTTGGTCTGTTGCTTACCGCATCAGCTTTTCTTAATCAACTTCTTGCTGGCGTGTTGCCCGGAATTCTGAAAGTGATGCAGATCGTCGGCGGTCTGTACATGGTGTATCTGGCGTACCAGATCTACAAGATGGGTACCACCGAGGATGCACCGAAACAAGTTACCGGATTCTGGAACGGTTTCATCATGCAATTTGTGAATCCAAAGGTGGTCTTGTTTACTTTCACGGTCATTCCAAGCTATGTATTGCCCTTTTATCAAAGTTCCTTCTCATCGTTTCTGTTTGTGCTGCTCATTACGTTCATTGGTTTTCTGGCTTATTCCAGTTGGGTTGTTTTTGGCACGGTTTTCAGAACGCTGCTGAATCGGCACCAAAAATTACTGAGTATTCTCATGGCACTTTTTTTGTTATACTCAGCCATTATAGTATCCGGATTGATCTAAAGCTTGGGAGGTGTGCTGCATGGAACGGTTTAACTATAAAAAGTCGCAAGACGTGCTGGCACTATCCGCCAGCTTTACTGATTTTGCATACAAAAAACATTGCCACGAAGAGTATGCGGTTGGCGTAACCCTGCGCGGCATTCAACAATACAACCTGGACGGACAATATCAGGCGTCTCACCAAAATGGTGTCATGTTATTCAACCGTGAACAGTCCCATGATGGAAGCTCCTACGATAAGGCTGGCATTGATTATGTGATGCTGTATTTGAAGGCGGATTTGGTTGAGGAGATTATAGGCAAAAAGGAATTGCGTTTTGGAAGTCCCATCGTCTATGATCCCGAGCTTGCACGTAGCATTCTGATGCTGAACGATGCCGTTCAACTCAGACAGGACGAAGCCGAGTGCAGCGAACGGGTCTTCGATCTCGTCCACCTTCTGGCTCAGAAGGAGATGGATACCAAGCTCTGGTTGCCTCAGGACAACCTGGTCCGCAAAGCCAAGGAAATCATGTTTTGCAGTACCGAAGATGTACTCAAGCTGGACAACCTCAGTTCCGAATTTGGCATGTCCAAGTTTCAATTTATCCGTGAATTCAAGGCACAAGCCGGCATATCCCCTTACCAGTTTTTCTTAAACTGCAAGGTGGAGCGTGCCCGTCAATCCATCGAAATGCAGAAGGACGTTTATGCTGCTGTTGCCGATTGCGGATTCGTGGATCTGACCCATCTGAATCGTCATTTCAAACGGGTATTTGGTGTCACAGCTTATGAATACATGTTGCAGCTAAACTAGTTTCATAAGATCGATAGTCCCTGCTCCAATTGGATACAATTTTGACGCCAATCCTGAAAATCCCCGTATAGAACGTTAATGTACCTTAACACTCTGTACGGGGATTAGTTTCTTTTTTTGTCATACAAACCTTATGTTATACAATCCAACTTTCAAATTTCATTAGACCTGCAATCAGATTCTTTTCTTTCGTCTCCAGACCCATACGATTGTCAACGCTGCCAATAAAATGACTCCACCATATAAGACGAGTTGGAAATATTCACTTCGCCCATCATTGGTTTCTCCAAAATCTTCTTTACTTACAACCTTGCCCGCGCCAAGCAATTTCAGATCGTCTCCGGCTTGTTCAATTGGAACATTGCGACTGCACAGATTTGTATGTAGCTTATGATCCACTTCATATTGATAAGCATAGATCAGGTAGGACTGATTCTTTTCAAATTGAATGCCACAGGATTCAGACCCTCCGTCACTCGAAAGGATTTTCATCTTTTTGGCATTAACCCCCTTCCATGCAGTATCTACATCAAAGGTATACTCTCTTAATAAGCCATCATGCTTCGACTGTTGAGAACGTCCCTTCTTCACCACTTCTCCTGTAAATACAGTTGTGTTTGTCTTCAATCTCTCTTGAACATCACTCTCGACACAACTGCAAGCATACACTTTCTCTCCGGGAAATAGAGCTAACCCAGACGTAACCAACAGTAAGACCAACATGCACATCACCAACCATCGTTTCATTCCGACCGCTCCCCTCCTACATTCTCTGCTTGAACAACCGTTGTTAAGGTTACATATTTTTATTGCTGCTATATTTATTGTAAAATTATAGCACAATACAAATATCGTTATGTCCGACATACGCAAGGACACAACATACGAAATCAACTATTACGGAGGAACTCAACATTTGATGCACAACTGGAAAAAGAATATCTCATTCCCGCTGCTCGTTGCAGTGTTATGCATGATCGCCTTTATAAGCATCGCCCTGTCCATCAGCGACAACCAGATTCATCGATTTGATGATACGCTGATCGGCTGGATTCAGGGGTTGGAATCCCCTGGTATGACACAATTCATGCACCTTTTTACCTGGATCGGCAGCGAAATGCCAGTGGTCTTCATTACCATCATCGCCATGATTGTGTTATACGTTTACCTGCGACACAAACGCGAACTGCTCTTCCTGGCTTGTGTGCTCGCAGGTTCAACCCTGTTAAATGCATTGCTCAAGCTGGTATTCCAGCGTGCCAGACCTACCATTAACCGGATCATTGAAGTGAGTGGTTACAGCTTCCCCAGTGGGCATTCCATGGCAGCATTTAGCCTGTACGGTGGACTGGCATTTCTAATCTGGAAACATGTACCCACCGTCACCGGACGTGTGCTGATGATTGTGGCCAGCGCCGTATTTATACTGACCATTGGTATAAGTCGTATCTACTTGGGGGTCCATTATCCAAGTGATATCGTAGGCGGATACTTCTTGAGTGGTTGCTGGCTCTCCACATGCATATGGTTTTATCGGCGGCATTTGGAGCGCATGTCCCAACTGCAAAGCAGAAGGCTGGCCTAGGCGGTCCGCTATTGAACTAAACCAAGAAAAACCCGGCTTTCCTTAACTGAAGGATAGCCGGGTTTTTTTATATTCATATATAGTAGTCCTGAACTCGTTCAGGATACATGGATCCGCTTGTCCCATTTAAGCGAACAGACGGATCAGTTTTTTTACACCAAATTATAACTCTTCACCATTGGATTCGATGACTTTTTTGTACCAGTGGAAACTCTTCTTCGGTGTTCTACTTAAGTCACCATTACCATCGTTGTCCTTGTTGACATGAATGAAGCCATAACGCTTCTTCATCTCTCCAGTGGATGCACTAACCAGGTCGATACATCCCCACATGGTGTAGGCAATCAGATCTACGCCGTCAGCTACCGCTTCTTTCATTTGTTCAATGTGACCTTTCAGATAATCAATGCGATAGTCATCTTGAATGGAGCCATCTTCCTCTACCACATCGACAGCACCCAAACCGTTCTCAACCACCATCAGTGGAATCTGGTAACGATCATACAGATGATTCAGTGTGTAACGCAGTCCTTTTGGATCGATCTGCCAACCCCAGTCGGAAGCTTCGAGATATGGATTTTTGATACCGCCCAGCAGATTACCTTCTGCTCTCTCGAGGGACTCGTCCGCACTTTCAACCAAAGACATATAATAACTGAAGGAATAGAAGTCTACGCAGCCTTCGCGCAGGGTCTGCTCGTCTCCCGGTTGCATCTCGATCTGGATACCTTCTTCGGCGAAGAAACGTTTGGCGAATCCAGGATATGCTCCACGAACCTGTACATCACCGCAGATCATATTGGAGATTTGGTCTTTCTTCTGTGCAAGCAACATGTCGTCCGGGTTACATGTGTTTGGATAGGTGGTCATGAAAGCGACCATACAGCCGATCTGGAAATCAGGGTTAATCTCATGTCCCAGCTTCACCGCTTTGGCACTCGCAACGAATTGGTGATGTAATGCCTGGAAACGAGTCTGTGGATCATCCACTCCGTCGACCAGTGTCTCTTTACCTTCAAACAGAATACCTGCAGCCATATAAGCACCCATCGGCATCGTCAGACAGTTGATTTCGTTGAACGTCAGCCAGTATTTGACCTGATCCTTGTATCGATTAAAGAGGGTTGTACAATAACGGATATAACAGTCGATGACTTCACGGGAAGCCCAGCCATTATACTTCTGTGTCAGACCGAATGGTGTTTCATAATGGGAGATCGTTACGAGCGGCTCAATATTGTACTTTTTCAACTCGGCAAAAACATTATCGTAGAACTGCAATCCCTCTTCGTTTGGCTCCAGATCGTAACCATTCGGATAGATTCGGGACCAGTTGATGGACATGCGGAACATTTTGAAGCCCATCTCTGCCATCATGGCAATATCTTCTTTGTAATGACCGTAAAAATCAACCGCTTCATGGCTCGGATAATACGTGCCCTCTTCCAGTACAGGCGTAATCCGGCGTGGAATCGTGTGGGTTCCCCCTGTCATCATGTCAGACGTGCTTGGCCCCTTGCCACCTTGATTCCATCCACCTTCGAATTGATTGGCAGCCGTTGCGCCACCCCAGTAAAATCCTTCTTTCATTGTCATGACCAGTTCCTCCTTCATATTTAACTCATTTCGATATAAAGTGCTGATATTATGCGAGTAGCCGTTCCGGTCACGAATCGTTCTTCTGATCGCTGTTATCCTCGGATTTCTTTTATTCCCATTTTTAGATGGAAAAATCCGATGATAAATGCGAACACTTCGTTTCTTCAGAATCGATATCGTCCCCTTCACTACTTTGCAATAAATGAAGAACAAATTATAAATCTGAGTCAAAATGTCTTGGTAAGACTTTTATACCAGTGTACCATCCATACCCTGACACCTATTGTCATGGTATAATCAGAGCATGGAAAATAACCGACTATTTCGAATGTTGCTTTTGTTATTGGAGAAAAAGAAAGCCACCGCACCAGAACTCGCCCGTATGTTCGAGATTTCTGTACGCACGGTGTATCGCGATATCGACCGGCTGAGTGCCGCGGGCATTCCCGTCTATACGACGACCGGCAAGCATGGCGGTATCCATCTGATGGACAACTATGTCATGGACAAATCCCTGTTGTCGGAAGAAGACCAGAACGAAATTTTGATGGGACTATACAGCATCAGTGCGATCCCACACCTGAATAGTGCCCATATGCTGCAACGGCTGACCGCCCTGTTTGATCACAAACTGGATTGGATCGAATTCAATTTCTCACCATGGGGAAGCATCCCTCTGCAAGAGAGAGAACTGTTCAATCAGGTGAAACATGCCATATTAACGAATCAACTAATTACGTTTCATTATGTTAATTCGGATGGCGAGAAAAGTAGGCCGACTGTGGAGCCACAGAAGCTTATTTTCAAAAATAGTACATGGTACTTCAAAGGCTATATTCATGATGATCCTGATCGTAAAGAATTCGAGACATTCAAGATGAAACGGATCACCCAGTTGACTTTTCTGGCGAGAAAACACGATCACTCTGTTACTGCCGGATCAAATGACCCTGAATCAGAAGCAGCTCCTGTTCTGACTCCTCTTACACTCTCGTTCTCCAGCAACATTGCATACCGAGTGTATGATTTTTTCGAACCTTCCCTCATTAAAAAAGAGCCTGATGGCCGGCTCCGTGTGTCTCTCGAACTGAATGTAGGGGAATGGCTCTACTCCTTCCTGCTGTCGTTTGGTTCCGAGTTGACCGTAATCGAGCCTGTTCATGTTGGACAGGAATTGCTCAGACGTCATATCAAAGCCGTTGAACATTTGCAGAACGTCATGAACAAACTTCCCAACAAAGAATGATATAATATAGGCCTATACAACTTTTGATCACAGCTGACTCTCCGTCATCCATCTGACCGAAGGAGGTTTATTCATGCAAGACATTAGACGCAACAATGTGGAACGTTTCAAAGGTTTTGGTACGTTATACGATCAGAACCGACCAGCCGCTCCCACTGAAGTGGTGGATATTCTAACGACATATCTTGGCAGCACACCGCGTATGGTCGCAGATGTTGGCTGTGGCACCGGCTTATCCTCGTGGATCTGGCTTAATGAGGCTGAACGTATCATCGGCTTTGAACCCAGCGATGACATGAGGTCTGTAGCAGAATCCAAGTGGGAATCTGCCGGGAAGCCGGATAACCTGCGGTTTGTGTCCGGCTTGTCTCATGACCTCGGACTACCAGATGGCAGTGTGGATGTGCTAACCTGCTCCCAATCATTTCACTGGATGGAGCCGCAATCCACACTACGCGAGTTTGCACGTGTACTTCGTACAGGGGGCATATTTGCTGCCTACGATTGCGACTGGCCGCCAATGTTAGACTGGCAGTTAGAACAAGCATATCTGCAGCTGAATAAGGAAGCAGATCAACGAGCAGCCAGTCTGGCTCCCCAGGATAGCCAGGCACATAAATGGAGCAAGGATGGGCATTTGCAGCAGATTCAAGAGTCCGGGCTGTTCCGATATGTCCGGGAAATCGTATTTCATCACCACGAGACCTTTGATGCAGACCGATACGTGAACCTGGCCCTGAGTCAAGGCGGCTTGCAAACGGCGTTGAAGCTCGGAGCGGATGATCTATTAACAGCGGCCGACGACTTCAGAGCGCTGGCTAATCGTGTATTTGACGGAGAATCCAGAAAAGTACTCTTTTCTTATCGCATGCGCCTTGGTATTGTCTGAAAGTAGTCCGTTGCTTGCATCTCTCATACATACCAAAATGAAAAAGGAGGTCCTACACGTCATACACATGATCTGTAGGATCTCCTTTTGTCTACATCCTCAGGAAGAGAATAGGTCACTTAATTGTCGCTCCTGTACATTCAATGCCAACACCAATTTGGTCGGGTCTTGTCTTGAATAAATGACGTTAATGATATGACCTTGCTGCACCTGAGGCAGCGCGGACGACAAAATCTCTTTTTGCGTTGTCACATTGAAGGTTTCACCGTTCGTCTTTGTTATGCTGAGTTTGAGCTGAAGCTTGATCTTATTACTACCTCCACTCCCAAGTGGAGTGACATCGAGAATCTTGGCCATCGCTTTTTCACCTGTTCTCGCAATATCCATCATTTCAGGTGATACCCCCTGCTGTACCATCTTCTCATCCAGTAATTGCTGCATATCTTCTTGCGACAACCGCCCTTTCAGATCAAGTCCTACCTTGCGCTCATCCTTTACAGAAACGACTAACGGAATGAAACTGCCCGGTTGGAACTGTGCCAGGGAGGTCAATGGAATGACTGTTTTCATCTCCGTATCGTATTTCTCACGCCCCTTACGCGACACCGTCAGACCCAATCGAACCTCAGGCTGTTCATTAATATACGTACCTGTCTGTTGTATAGTTTTAATGACCCCAACTGCTGGTAAACCTGTCTTCACTCGACCTACGCCAAAAATATTGCTCAAAATCGCAGGAACAAAGATCAGTGCAAACCCGGCAAAGATTGCCGGAGTATACCACCATGCCTGCATAATCATAAATGGATCGTTCCACAGCTGCTGTGCCAGAAATGGGGAGAACCCCACTCCGAACACCGTTAATACGCCAATCAATCTCAGGAAACCTACCATATGACCCACCCTCTCTTAATCCTTCTCTTAATATCTCTATCAACACCTTTAATAATGTATCTATTAATCGTTGTTATACGCATTATTTAAATAGAGTATCTCTGTCTATAACCAAATACCTTCTAGATGGACACTAGACCCATGTAGATCAGTTCGGACGGATTCGCTGGATTCTGACCCAGTCCCACCCGATCGCCTACTCGTGGAATCTGCATTTTGGACACCAATGTCTCCAATGTTCGCTGATACTGGTTGCCGCTTGTCTCTGTCACATCCAATACAAGCACAACAATCGGATCAAAGTTAATCAGTTTGCCTGTATCGGTGATCGTCACCACCGTAGCCGTAGCAGTTAAAGGCAGAGAACCACTTGCCGCCAACTGTGCCTGCTTTGCCGAATCCAGACTTTGGTTGATCGCCTCCCGATGTTCCTTTGATACAAAACCTTTCATCATCATGCCAGTGAGTCCTTTATTCATCATTTTATCCGCTTTAGCAATTGCATCTTCCTGTTTGTTCTTTTTACCGAACCATCCCATATCAAGCACCTCATTTGTTTTATTTGTTTTTATTTATGATTATAGTTAAATTATAAACACCGTGACTTGTCCTTGAATACCCTTCTGGCGGCATACAAAAAAAACGAAAAATCCGGCAATTGAATTACGGGATAATCGTTTCTTTGGTAAGGAATAATGCTAATTTCGCAAAAAAAGATCTGCTAATCCGATCTTCATTTCACGATTGGCAGCTATATTTTGTGCCAAGTGCTTTGGCAATGCACCAAATCATGCCATAATCAGGCTCTTCCAAGCCGATTTCCACTCTATTTTTTGCGTAACAGATAGACCAGTTTCCGATAATACATGGCTGCTTCCTTGTATTTCCGCTGATCCTCGGATACTACGGCCATCCCCTCATATAACGGTTCAAGCCGCATGACGTGCTGCGCGGATTCAAAATAAGGCAGACAGGCAAGCGCCCGCTCCATGAAAACTTCGCGATCTCCATGCGCAAGAGCCAGATGGCTCTGGTAGAAGGTTGCGCTCATCTGCTGGTCCTGTGTTATTGCACATTTCAAGAGTTGATCTACACTCTGCGCGAGCACGCCCCAGTTCTTCCGCGCCAGAGCCACTTCGCATCGATATACACTGACGAGCGGCCGCATCGCGAGCTGTGTTTCTTCCGTTTCCTGCTGCAATAGCGATTCAAATCGTTCAATCTCAGCCTGAGCCTGATCCAGTTCACCTGTCATTGTCAGCATGACAATCCGATTGTTGGCAATCGCCGTCACCAGATCTCCCTGATTGCCCGCATACACGAGGTTCGCCTCCGCCATGGTTAATGCCGAGAGTGCCTCCTGAACCAGCCCCATCGCAAAACAATAGCCACTATATGCCACATATAACCCGGACAACCGATGGAACATCCGCTGATCATAGACATGACGCATCGTAAGCTCGAATACCTGTTTTGCCTCTTCATACTGTTTGACCTGAATGTAGGCTTCCATCTTGATATTTTGCACAGACAGCCAGAATTCACTGCCAGGAAGCGCCAACTCACTGAGCCTGGTTGCATGAGTTAATACATCTACAAAGGCCATTTTGGAGCGATAATATTGTATTTTATAGAATAAAAGTGCCTTGACTAACGGACGCGGCAAATCGATATCGTCTGGACGACCGTATTTCTCCAGATAAAAATTGAGGTAGGACGTATGTATATACTCATGAGCTGTTGCATCGTTTAATTGTTGATAATAGACCGCCTTCATCAAGGCCGTTGTCAACTCTACGGTCAGCGTGTCATCCCGATCTGCCAGTGCATGCACCGTATCTTCGAATATCGCCGAAGCTGGAACAGACATTTGTTCGAAAATAACCTCTGCACGTTCGAGTGTTTCCTCGTCCTGAGCCGCAGCTTTTAGAATATAGGAAGGGGATACCCCAAGACGCCCGGCGATGGCTTCTGCCAAGTCCTCAGGTAGCGGATAACGATCAGCCAGGATATTGGCAAAGTGGGCCTGCGTGACCAGACCTTCCACAAGGTCTTTACGGGAGATTTGTTTTCTTTTGCTTAGCAGTTCAATCCGTTCCTTAAGCATGGTATCCCTGTCCTTTCTATCCTAACAAGCGAGTACATTCTATTCACATCATCGCAAAATTAGAGATATAACGCCACCCTTCCGGCGAAATCAAACGAAACGGTTTCCGTTTCCGAGGTAATTGTTTTACAATAAGAAAGTATGTGTAAGAGCATTTTATCGAAATGCTGAATCATGAGCTGAATATGAAAGGATGCAAATAAATGATTATTAAACCAAGAACACGTGGTTTTATTTGTACCACTTCCCATCCTGTAGGTTGCGCTGCCCAAGTGCAGGAACAGATCGATTATGTGAAATCCCAGCCTGAGCTGAAAGGACCGCGTAATGTACTCGTGATCGGTGCTTCCACCGGATACGGTCTGGCGTCACGCGTCGTTTCTGCTTTTGGAGCGGGAGCGAATACAGTCGGCATTTACCGTCCGAGCAGTTCTACAGAAAAACGTACGGCGTCAGCAGGTTGGTACAACTCCGCTGCATTCGAAAAAGCCGCTGAGGAAGCAGGCCTGAAATCGTACAGCATTACAGGTGATGCATTTGCAAACGAAACACGAGACAAAGCCGTTGAACTGATTCGCAGTGAACTCGGTCAAGTCGATCTGGTTGTATACAGCGTAGCCTCCGCACGCCGTACCGATCCGAACACAGGGGAAGTATTCAACTCTGTGCTGAAGCCAATCGGACAATCCTACACGAACAAAACGGTAAACTTCCACACAGGCGAAATCAGCTCTGTTACTCTTGAGCCGGCAACCGAAGAGGAAATTCGTCAAACGGTAACCGTTATGGGTGGAGACGATTGGGAACTGTGGATGGATGCCCTGCAACAAGGCGGTGTGCTTGCTGACGATGCAACAACGATCGCTTTCTCCTATATCGGTCCTGAACTTACGCATGCCATTTATCGTGATGGTTCCATCGGTCAAGCCAAGAATCATTTGGAAGCAACTGCACATAAGCTGAATGATCGTCTGAGTGCCAAAGGTGGACGTGCTTACGTAACTGTAGCCAAAGCGCTGGTGACTCAATCCAGCTCCGCGATTCCAGTGGTGCCGCTGTACATCTCAGCATTGTACAAAGTCATGAAAGAAAAAGGCTTGCATGAGGGATGCATCGAGCAATTGCACCGTCTGTTCGCTGATCGCCTGTATGCAGGAGGGGAAGTTCCAACCGATGCAGAAGGTCGCATTCGCATTGACGATTGGGAGATGAGAGCTGACGTTCAGGAAGAAGTGGAGAAACTCTGGAATGAGTTAACCACAGAGAACATCTACGATCTGTCTGATCTGGAAGGTTACCGTCGCGAATTCTTCCAGCTGTTTGGTTTTGAAACCGATGGTGTGGATTATGAAGCAGATGTTGATCCAAACGTTGAAGTGCCTCATCTGGTGAACTAAAGAAGTTTTTGCGTGGACGTGAGCTTAGGTTTTCGTTAGAGCTAACTTGCGGATATCATGTTAAACATATGATTATAAAATCAATGAAGGAGGAGCCAATTGGCTCCCCCTTTTTTGTCCTTTTTAAAATCCCCTCAACAATTCCAATTTTCCGTATCCATACATTCTTTCGTATATCTCCTAATCAAATCGATTTAAGCAGCTTTTTCAGCTCTTTTGGTACCGTCTTCTCGATAGTAATGGAACGTGCTCCATGCATGGACGCAAAAAATTGAAGTCCCTCCCGAAAATCCGTGATCCATTCCTCCACAGGTGGAGCAGTCTCTTCCATCGATAACAAACGAACGGTAAGTACTCCGGTTTTGCGATCAAGTCGTGGGTCCATACGTCCAATCAACCGATCACCGTGCAGAATAGGCATGGCATAATAACCGTAGGTTCTTTTCACCTCTGGGGTATAAATCTCCCATTTATAATGAAAATCGAATAAATCAACAATACGTTCTCTTCTCCATAATAGGTTGTCCAGCGGTGGCAAGAAACGGACCGGGCCTGATGGATCATAGTGTGGCTCTTCCCTTTCCATGTGCAGCAGCAAATCTTCATCTTCAGCACGTATATAATAAGGCGTCACCACGTCCTCCACCTTAAGCGGGATCATTCGCCCATCTGACACACGGGCAGCAATATCGGCGCGTCGTTCAGCCGCTGTAGATTTCAGCCAACCGAGTCGGGGATCACGGGCATCTACGACACGATACGCATGAATGTATTTATCCAGCAGAGCCTGTCTCTGGGCAAATAAATCGATGTCTTCTTTTATCGTAAGTCCCTGTTGTTGCAATCCGGATTCGGTAATATGAAAATAACGTTCATTCCCCTGCCTCGCCACCACACGAATCACAGCGGAGTCTAACAGTAAATTCAGAGCAAGTGTAGTATCCTTTGTCTTTGGCACATCTGCACTGTCCCAATAACCACTTACCCGCTCAACAGCACGGAAGGCTCTGGAAGGTAAAGGTCCTTCTTCCTTCAAACGTTGTAACACATGCTGCACTGTTTTCTCCAGACCTTGCAGGGAAGAAGCCAGACGCTCCCTTAATCGGGCACGCACAGGTTCAAAGAGAGCATAATCCTCGATTGGAATGACACAGGCAGCATTTGCAAAATATTCAAACACCTTGTGATCACTCAGCAGCGTATTTAAGCTGTCAGCAGTATAACCAGGATCACGAGCCCCCAGCACCAAATGCTGGTTTCCAGTTACAGCAGCCACAGGATCGATCTGCACGCAACCAAGGGAGCGAATCAAACTCAAAACTTGGTCCGGTCCTGAAGGTAAGGAAACTGCGGGCCAACGTCCAAGTAAAGCTTGCGTTTGCAGTAAAAAACGCCGAACGATTTTTTTATTCATGTGCAGCGCTGTTGTCATATGTATAGGTTCTTCCCTTCATTAAATATACAAGGATTTATAGTCCAATTTATTAAGATACATTGATTTTAACAGTCCACATGATTACTTTCCAACCAAAGAAAGAATTTTATCGTCTTACTTATCCAGCAATCGGCGCCTCATAGACAAAATAAAAAGAAGCACCACCATCCTGGATGATCTGCTTCTTGTGTTTGACCTTTTGCAATTTTTCCTGCTTCGTAGGCATGAGCCGTACATGCTGGGATAACGCACCATAATCTCCGTTAACTCTTCGGCTCTGTTCCGAGCACCATTGACCTGACCGCTCTGCTTTGCGTAATGCTTTTTGTGTTTGTGTACGTGCCATAATGGATCACACACTCCTTTGGTTGATATACACTCAATATATCATGTGCAGCTACGCAAGTGAAGGTGAAGCATTTTTTGTTGAAGCGGATAAATTAATACAAAAGTTCTTGAAGTCAAAAAAGGCCGCTATTATTAGCGTCCTTTTTTGATCTTTCATCTTCTTTATTGTTCAACTTTAAACCATGGACCTGCATTTTGTATGACACCCCATAGTTTCGCTGGCAACATAAGATCTCTAACGTTAGATGATTTAATCACGTTTTGAATTTCCGATTCTCTTCCTTGTTGAACTTTTTCAATCCACTCTGGATCGGAGATTAATACACGTCCAATTACCGCTAATGAAAGTCCTTTCTCCAAGCTTTCAGAGACATCCTCTGGGCTTTCCAAAGAACCCGCTGCAATTACTGAAATTCGATTATTCGCATGTTCAACAATCAGCTCAAGATACGTTTTTTCGTTATCTTGGTTATATTTTGGTTTTGACGTAAGGGCTTGTACCAAGGAACCATGAACATAATCAACATTTTCTTCAATCAGTTTATCAATCAGTGCGTAAGTATCTTTCATTCTAAGGGCATCTTGTTGATGTTCCTCTGGGGAAATGCGGTAACCTAAAATAAAAGGTTTTGTCGAATATCTCTCAATAGCTTTTTTCACCTCTCGAATAACAGCTAGTGGAAAACTCAGACGTTTTTCTAGTGATCCCCCCCATTCGTCTTGACGTTTGTTGAAGAATGGAGATAAAAAGCTTTGAAGTAAAAAACCGTGGGCTCCATGGAGTTCAACACCATCAAAACCAGCTTCAATTGCACGTCTTGTAGCTTCACCGAACGCATGTATAATTTCCAGAATTTCTTCATGCTTGAGTTCTCTAGGGGATACTGCTTCAGTCAGAGCAACACCGCTCGGACTTACCACTTCACCATTAGGAACTAATTCAGCAATCGCTTTATCTCCAGCATGGAACAATTGAAGAATTGCTGGAGCTCCTCCACTCTTAGCAGCATCTGCCAATTTTTTTAGACTAGGGATAAATGAATCATTATATGCGGCGAATTCATGTGTAAATCCAATCCCATTGGGTAGGACATGAGTACAGCCCGTGATAACTAAACCTACACCATTCACTCTTTTTTTATAATATGCAACTTCCTCATCGGAAATCGTGTAATCATCATTACTTGACCATGTCGTCATCGGAGACATAACCACTCTATTCTTTAAGGTAATCCCTTTATTGAATATAAAGGGTTCAAACAAGTTATTAAATTTACTCATTGTACGTTCTCCTTTGTATTTTGATTTCTAAGTGCTTATGTATGGAACAGATGAAGGTAACCCTATCTCATCCATCCCAACCACAATTTCTACTCAAGAATATCAGGTTAACCTAAGGGGAAGTAAAGTAGGAATTTGATACGTAATTCAAAAGGATTTACTTTTAATAATTTTCTATTGTGATAAAATAACAGTTACAGTAACTGTAACTACGGAGGCGATCAGATGTTTTTTTCAATGAAATATGTGGTGGAGAATTATAATATAACTGCAAAGACACTTCGATTTTATGAAGAGCAAGGGATATTACCGAATATTTCGCGCGACGAAAAAGGGAATAGAGTTTATACCGAACAACAAATCGATTGGATTTCTTTTATTCTTTGTCTTAAAGAAACAGGAATGCCACTTTCTAAAATTAAAGACTACAAGGAATCTTATGAGATGGGGAACTCCACCTATTCAGAAAGAGAGGAGATGTTAAAGAAACATAAAATTGAATTACAAAAGAAAATTGAAGAAAGTTTGAAACATATGGAAGAAATAAATTATAAATTAGCTATGTATGAACTTCAAAAAGATGAGGTTAGGAAAAATCCTAACCACAATTTTAAATGTCACGGTCTCGAGGTGAACATTGTCGATACCAGGGAGGGGTAAATCAAATATTCGAAATGCTACAACTAACAGATGAACAAACGGAGCTCTAAATATCTATCCAGAAAAATAACCAGTCGCCTATATTTACCTAGCGATTGGTTATAATTGTTTTAAAATCTGCATCTGTCGCAGTCATCCGTTTTTTTGTGGAAGCCTCCACGGTTTAAAACGTTAATCCTAACTACATTACT
Source organism: Paenibacillus sp. FSL k6-2145 (assembly GCF_037976585.1). Lineage (NCBI taxonomy): Bacteria > Bacillati > Bacillota > Bacilli > Caryophanales > Paenibacillaceae > Paenibacillus > Paenibacillus sp. FSL k6-2145. The sequence goes on from NZ_CP150267.1 coordinate 452,838, forward strand.
ACTTTCGATTATATTTAAAAAAATCTACGTTAGAGCACAGTAATACAAAGCAACCTAGCGGGATTGCCGCTTTCGCCGGGACTGCCACGTCTCGATTGGTTCGTGATCATCTTCTTCGATCAGTTCCAGTGCTTCTTCCACTCTTCTGGCTTTGAATAACAGAATTAATTCCATCAGGTCTTCCCGGTCCAGCAGCTTCACTCCATTAACTGCTGCAAGCGTCCGACAGGCTTCGGTGTAACGAGATGACGTTAATACAATGGAACGGTCGGCTTCATAATAACGCATGGATGTATATATCTCCTGCACTGCACTCAATCCTACGGGATGGTTCGCACCATATCGCTTCGCTTGTATCACACTTCGTCTGCCTAGTCTATCAACAAACACCAGATCTGCCCCAAAATCCCGGCTGCTCGTTGTCTTATGCACCTCATCGTACCCGAGCTCTTCGAATAAATGATAGAGATATAATTCAAATTCCGAACCATCCTCCATCTTGTCGATGTCCTTTATTGTGATCTTACGAGGATTGGCTTCACTTCGTATCCGTTGTCCGCGCCCGATAACACGCCGAATAATCCAGGCCAGCAGTAGTAATATGACAATAATTCCTATGACCCATAGGGTCACATTTTCACTCCAGTTCATAGCTGTTCTCCTTGTTCATTTCCTATGTTCTATCCAACGTCTTACGCAGATATGGCTTGTCACCGCACTAAATATATCAGACTTCCACCTTCATCGAAAGAAGATGAATTCCCTGTAACCGTTACACTTCACCAAACATGGTCATTTCGACAAAACAATGATAAAAGGTTACAGTGTGTTCGGTTGAATTCAACTTGACTTTAATGGTAAAATTCAACAATCGGTTCTATTTTGAACCGAAGAAGAAAGGTGGTTTATCACTTGCATACATTGACCAAACACAAGTCCAAAACATGGGCTGCCCTAATTCTTAGCGGCATGCTCCTCTTCACCATGAATACAACGAGTTACGCCGCTGCCTCTACCGAATCCATGCCCAAACCGGCGTGGACGTCATCTTCCCTGATGTTATCTGAGGCCAATACGGAAAAAGATGTCCTGATCAAGGGAATCCATGCCGTGCCATCCAAAAATCTTGTATATGTACATGCCTCCCAGCCCGTAACGAAAACAAGCAGCAAAACAACACTGGACTGGCAACTGGACTCTCTCCAAGCATTCGATGCTACAACTGGACAATTGAAGTGGAATACGATATTCCATGAGAAAAGTGGTCCTTATACCACCTACTCCGATTCGGTATATGCCAGCAACGGTACAGCTTATGTGTATATGGAATATTCGGACAAAACCAAAAAATTGTACTCATTCAATACATCTGGTAAAACCAACTGGGTCAAAACGTTGAATTCACCTGCAAACATATCCCTATTGGATAACGATACGCTGATGGTTGCTTCAAGTCAGGGCGTGCAATCGAATGGTTCGGTTCGCTCCGCCATCTCGTTATATGACAAAAAGGGCAAGCTGATTACTGAAAAAACCATCATCGGTAACGTGCTTAAGGCTGATCATGGTCGAATTGTAGTGGATGCCAGTAAACAAACCAAGGTAGGCAACTTCTGGCAGCAAGCTGCGAATCCCAAAGTGGAGATCTATGATCGTACGTTGAATCGTCTGTCCTTCTACCAATTCCCTGCCAATGCAAATACATTAGGAGATGGCGGCGGTGAATCCCTGGCCATTCTGGACGATGGTTCCATCATTATGCGCGCCAATTTTGAGAACACAGGTAACCGACTGATGGGCTTTGGCATCGATGGCAAGCTTGCTTGGGGACGTGCCATTGCTGGTGATGCCTACATTCAGACGGCTGGAAACGGTTATACAGTCTTTACAGGGCAGAAGCTGGAATTGTACACGATGAAAGGTAAAGTGACCGAGCGTACATTCAAGGACGCACAGCCTGCATTGATGCATGTCGACCAGACACAGGATGGTCAGTATCAGCTTGATTTTTCCAAAACAGGATACATTCTTGATCCTCAGACGCTGGAAGACGTGCACATCTACACGACCAGTGCCTCAGTTCCTTCATTAGAAGGTGTCTCAACCTATGTCGATGATGTCATCTATTCCATGAACAATGAGACATTGTCCAAATATGTACTGAAGTCCAATTCTGCAAAATAACAAAAGAGTCTTTCCGGCTCTTTATCGTATACCAATGAACCGAACTAAATACTCGATCTAATAATAAGCCGGGAGAGTTCCATAAGGAGCTCTCCCGGCTTATTCATTGGCAGGATAGAATCATCCTATTTCCAATTCTCGTCTATAAATTCGTCCCGTCCGGATAACGCACGGTCTTCCTTATAATGTTTTTCGTTTTTCTTGTGGTAATCCTGATGATAGTCTTCAGCCGGATAGAATACAGCTGCATCGCGAATTTCCGTAACAATCGGTTGACTGAATCGTCCGCTGGCTGCCAGTTCCTGTTTGGACTGTTCAGCAAGCTCACGTTGACGTTCATTATGCACAAAGATTGCCGTACGGTACTGTGTCCCTCGATCCTGGAACTGACCTCCGTCATCCGTGGGATCAATCTGCGGCCAGTATAGCTCCAGCAGTCGTTCATAAGGGAATACATCTGGATCAAATGTAATTTCAACCACTTCGACATGACCGGTCTCCCCGGTTTTGACCTGCTCATATGTTGGATTGTCGACGTGGCCGCCAGCATAACCTGATATAATGCCATGAATGCCCGGTTGTTCTTCAAACGGTGTAACCATACACCAGAAACATCCGCCGGCGAATGTAGCTTTTTCCATTCCGTTCATCCCCTCTTATCTAAACTACCTTTTACACTTACCACTCCGATGACAGAACAACCTTCTGATCTCTGTTATCCCCAGATTTTTTATATCTGGCTTTACAAGGAGAAAATCTGGTGATAAAGGCGAGTGTATGCTTTCGAAGCAGCTTTCTTGCAGAAAGCTTTTAGCTCCACTTCTTCAGGTTATTTCTGTCCTCTACGTTCTCGTGTAAATGTTTAGTCCAATTTATATAGATAGCTAATACGCATATCTTTATATATTTTAAAACAACAAGAGGTTGATTGAAAGCCATCGTTATGGCTCTCAATCAACCTCTTCATTGATAATGCATTTAGCTGACAACTAATTCAAGAAATTATCTTGATAAAGTTACCCACGACTACGTCCCATCGAACGGAAGATCAAGCTTACGATGGCTACAAGAACGATCGCACCAATCAATGCAGGTACAATGTGGAATCCACCCATCTCAGGACCCATATCGCCCAAGATTACTCCACCTAACCATCCACCGATGAAACCAGCAATGATGTTACCAATAACACCACCTGGAATGTCACGACCAACGATCAAACCTGCCAACCATCCAATGATACCACCGATAATTAATGACCATAACCAACCCATATCATTCACCTCTAATTAAAGTTTTTGTTGTTGTCTGTCTACTATTAACCGCTACAGAAGCATTTAAACAATTGGCATAAAAATTTTTGCATATTACCTTTTGTCCCCATGCATCTTCCTCTGCAAAACAAGCCTTAGTCAGGTATGGAACAGATCGCGTTACTTTCCGGCATCTCACCAGCTCAGGGCTGCGTTATGTACCTCCCGAAAGTCATTGTATGTTAGAGCAGACAAGGTTAGTATCACCAATTGAGGTAGGATTATTTATAAAATTGCGTCATATTATAGGATGGATGGGTTAGGTCTGATCAATAAAAGCCTGCACGGCCCTTACCTGGCTGCGCCAGCCAAGTATGTTTATGGCTCTTATCCAGCTCGCCACGCATCGACTGAATGACTTTTACAATGTCTGTCTGTCCATTCTGATGCCATTCGAGCGCAACGCTCACATACAACTCACCCAGCTGTGCAAGAGAAAACGTGTCGGTCAGACGAGCAGCTTCAATTGTTCCTTCTTCACCAGCAAATATGGTGAAGCCCCGCTGCCGCAAATATTGCAGGCGCAGCGCTTCATCTGGCAGCGGAATTTCGTAAGCCCGGTCAAACCGTCCAGCACGGTTCATGAGGCCCGGATCTATTTTCTCCGGATAATTCGTTGTCCCGATCAGGAAAATGCCTTCTTTTGACGTAGCTCCATCCAGTGTATTCAAGAAAAAGGAACGGACTTCATCCGGCATCGAATCGATGTCCTCAATGATCAACACCATGGGTGCCAACCGCTTGGCAGCCTCGAACACTTCACGCACCGATTCACTGTTGGTATACTCTGTAATCTGCCAATACGCAGCCGGGCCCGGGATACTTCCCGCAATGGATTTCACCAACGTGGTCTTACCATTTCCCGGATGCCCATACAATAGAATGCCCCGTTTGTACGGAATATCATAATCTCTGTAGAAGGAACGATCTGCTTCGAAGAACTGATCCAGCGAGCGGAAAATATCCTGCTTGATCTGTGCCGAGAGAACAACATCCTCTCTTCCCACGGAGCGAGTGATGGACTCCACATGACGATCGCTGCCATTCCGGGCATCGGTGTAGACTGTTACTTTTTTCATATTTTGCTGACGTTCCCGTTCCCGGACACTTCCCAGAAATTGCTTCATCTCCTCATCACCGACGGCAAAGACAAAGTCTTCACTGTAGATCCCGTTCTCTCGGAAAAACGGAACCCGCACAAGTGCTACGCCCCATTTCGGATAAGCAAATACGTTATTGCGAATGGAGTAATGCACACCATAAGTGGGTACATCTCCATCATCGTCGTAATGCAACGTCTGAAGCTCCAGATCCTCGAATATGCGGGCTACCAATTCCACTTCGTCACTGCCATTTTGCAAGTCTTCCCGGAGTAACTCCCAGTATTCATTGTTCGGGTCAGAACTGGCATAAAGCTTGTACTCAACTCCATAGCGCTGGAGGAGCGCCTCACTGATTCCACGAATCAGCCTTGAATAGATGGCGTACCCTTCCACTCGAATTCGGGTATCATGTTGTTCGTCATAGGTATAGATCGCCTGGGTTGGATCTGTTTGTTTTTCGTTTATTGTCATTATTTCGCTCCCTTTACCGCTACAAGCGGTTTGCATTTGGCTACAACTTGAGCCAGGCCTGCGCCGGTAACACTGTCTATAATTTCATCTACATTTTTATAAGCCTGAGGTGATTCATCAATAATGGATTCAAGTGAGCGTTGGTTTACCACGATCTCATCTTCTGTACCCACACCCAGTGCCGTAGCAAAATCTTCCACGCTAATCAATCGTTTCGTTGCCGTCCGTGAACGGATGCGACCCGCACCGTGACATATTGAATAATAATTATCAGCACCCTGCGGCTGACCTACCATGATATATGAAGCAGTTCCCATGGACCCCGGAATAAGTGCCGGATGCCCTGTTGCCAGATAAGGCTTTGGATTGTCCGGGTGACCTGCTGGCAACGCACGTGTTGCCCCTTTGCGATGCACAAAAACGGAACCTTGGTCTGCGTGAGATTCCTCCCAGGCATAGTTGTGCATCAGATCGTATAACGTACGAAATTCACATTTGGAGCCAAACACATCCCGGAATGCTTCGCGAATAGCATACGCAATCAGGTGCCGATTGACAACAGCGTAATTCAATGCAGAATACATCATGTTCACATAATGGCGACCTTCCGCATGCTCAAGTGGAGCAAATACCAGTCTGGGATCGGATGTACCCAGGTTAAGCCGCTGCATGACTTTGGCAATCGCTGACGAACTCGTCTGACTTACATAACCACCCCATGCACGAGAGCCGGAATGAATCATGACCACGACCTGTCCATCATACAATCCCCAAGCTTCGGCGATTTCACGATTCTCTTCAGCGATCTCAATCGCCTGGATCTCGGCAAAATGATTTCCCCCACCCAGTGTTCCAAGCTGACGATGCGAACGATGCCACGTCATATCAGGAACGTGGTTTAACACATCCTCATCGTAACTAAACTTGCTGCTTTCCACATGTGTCATCGCGGTTGATTTTTTCGGTGTATAGCTGTCCGGAATATACTTTTTTGGTAAACCATGCAGCCCTTTACGAACAATATGCTCCAGTCTTATATCCGAGTAATGACCTCGCTGGTTTGCCTCCATCGGCAATACTTTCTCAATGGCCTTGACGAGTTTACGGCGGAGCTTGATGTCTTTCAATTCGTCCTTGTGCAAGTTTGTCATATGCACTCGCATGCCACAGCCGATGTCACTGCCCACGATGGAGGGAGAAACGTATCCGCTGTGTGCATCCCACACGGCTGTCGTTCCAATGCACGTACCTACACCGACGTGTACGTCTGGCGTGTAACTCATATAAGAGATTCCCGGAATCTGCAGATTATTGTTTGCCATCTCGAATACCTTGTAATCGAGCGAGGAGAAGAGCTGTTGCGCCGCATATACGGTTAGGTCGCCTGCAGGCAATTTTACTTCATGCCGGTAGCCACCTGCGATTTCATTTGGATTAGTAAATAAATTAAATTCTGTATTCATAAAAGTGTATTATTCCTTCCTGTACGTTCAGCAAATTCGGTTTGCTGATTCATCTGTAAAATAAAACCAAAAAAGCCATAGGCTAATCGCCCATGACTTCTACTGAATGACAATAACGGAGAACAGAGCAGCATAAACATGCTGTGTGTCTGTCATCCATCGCTATAATATAAGCGAAGAACGCATATCGATTATAAAAACCGCTAAACGATATGCCTATCCCCTATGTCGACCGTATAAGGCCAATGAAACGATGAGCCGGATATGCTATTGTGTCTACGTTGCGCCCTGTTTGAATCAAATCATAACCAAGCATCATGTCTCTCGGCCTCCCTTCGTTAATGTTAGTCTTATATTAAAGGGACTAGAATTCATGTGTCAACCCTTTTCTTGGAAATTGGACCATGTTGCATATTGCATATGTAAACAAAAACAGGAGATTGTCCTAGGACAATCTCCTGTTTTCCAAATAATAATGATGTTGTTAGCGTAACATGATTATTACAGTCCTGCTTGTTTTTCCAACTCATCAACCGGATTTTCGTCTTCTTTTTCAGGAACTTTGGAAGACAGGAACCAGCCACATACCGCAATGGTGATCAGTACAATATAGAATCCGAATTTCCAAATTTTATTTTCCGGGAAATGCTCATCCAGAACACCCAATGAAGGGTGTGCGAGTGTAATAACTGCCAGCTTAACCCCTACCCAACCTACGATTACAAATGCCGCAACTTCAAGTCCTGGACGGGAATGAAGCAATTTCACAAAGTATGAGGCTGCAAAACGCATAATCACAAGCCCGATGAATCCACCGAGGAAGATAACGATAAACTGTCCTCCGTCGAGTCCGCCAATTGCAGGCAATCCACTTGGTGGCAACGCCACGGCCAAAGCAACAGCAGCCAGAATGGAATCAACTGCAAATGCGATATCCGCTACTTCGACCTTGAAAACGGTCATCCAGAAACCGGATTGTTTTTTCGGTTTCTTAGGCGTTGAATCAGCTGCTTCATCTGTCTTATTGCGACTACCCAGTATCTTTTTAACGATGTGGTTAATGGAAATATACAGGAGATACAGGGCACCGATCGCTTGCACCTGCCATACATCGACGAGGAAAGAGATCAGGAACAACGAACCTAAACGGAAAACAAATGCACCCATCAAACCATAGAACAACGCTTTTTTGCGCTTATCTTCAGGCAAGTGTTTAACCATGATTGCGAGTACCAATGCATTATCTGCTGCGAGTAATCCTTCAAGGACCACTAAGACAGCAAGCACCCACCCATATTCTAATAATAATGAAACATCCAACATTGACTCCTCCTTAATATTCTTATGATGTACAAAAAAAAGGACCTTTACCATCACTGGTAAGGTCCTTTTATATCCACAAAAAGAGACCTTTACCGAGCATGAAAACTTGGTAAAGGTCTCGCTAACAACAAAATTGCTGCCAATAAAGCCGGGGATATAATCCCGAATTGACGACTTTACTGTAAAAGCTACTCCCCTTTAACAGGAATATGTAGTTTTAGTTGGAACGGGTTGTTTAACCTGTACTCATCATATTTCATAACGTTAAATAAAGTCAAGCTTTATTTCGTTGACGACACAGCTTACGAAATACGACAACATCGTAGATCATATTCCCCAGTGGAATGAAAGAAACAAAGAACAGAGCAATCGGACGGCGCAGACGCCACTTCTGTGAGGTGTACATAGTCACCATAAATAACAAGTACATTAAAAACAAAAAACCGTACAGATTCCCAAACCATGTGACAGCCTGCGGCATAACCCCGGCATCCCTCAACGGAAAAGCAACAAACAGTAGCAACACGTACGAAATGCCCTGCAACCACAACATTAGCCGGAAGCGCCCCAGCGTAGAATGTAACATTTTTTTCCTCCTGCTTTTATACATGTAACGAAATCAATTGTTCTCGTACAGTATATCACAAAAGCTGAATATCTCGCTTAATGCCATGCAGCAGATTATTCCTGCATGCTTATATGGGTGGTTCATCTACCATTTCGCAGGAGCCAAATGCTTTAACTTCTCATAAGATATATGACGAAGATTGTTACAGATGTCGGACAAGGAGGAGCCGGATCATGAAAATAGCTATGGTTGCACCCGAGAAATTGCCTTTGCCCGGTAATGGTTCCGTGGAAATCTGTATCCTGGGCATCGCTCGTGAACTAGCCCAACGCCATCAGGTGACCATTATAAGTCGTCAAATGCAAGGTCTCGCCGCCACAGAACAGATCGATGGGATCACCATTCAACGTGTCCCTGCAACGAGTCCTGTCATGTATACCAAAGCAGTCATACGTTTGTTATCCCAACAACCCTATGATGTAATTCAAGTGGATAACAGGCCACGAAGTATGGCGACCATCAAACGAGCTTTTCCACGCACACCTGTTGTACTCTATCTTCACTCATTAACGTTTGCTCAGCCCGGGCCTTCCAAACTCACATTAATGAAAAAAGCTGATTGGATTGCCGTCAATAGTCAATCCCTGAGACAAAGGTTAGGCCGCAGATTTCCGTTGGTAAAACACCGGATGAGTGTTGTTCCACTGGGTGCAGATCTAAGCCGCTTCAGGCCTGTTGAATCCAGCGAAGAACAGATTCATCTGCGTACACAATTTGGAGTAACTAAACCTTTCTCTATTCTGTATGTCGGCAGGCTGATTCCTGGAAAAGGTGTAGACGTATTAATTCGTGCAACTGCTCTCCTTCAGCAACAGATGCCTGTTCAACTGGTTGTTGCAGGCAAAGGACCTCCGTATTACATGCGTAAACTTCGCGAACTTGCCCAAAAACAAAAAGTCCATGTTTCCTTCCGTGGTCAGATAAACCATGAGCATATCGATCAATTGTATCGGGCAGTCGATTGTCTGGTCTGTCCGTCTCAAGAACATGAAGCTTTTGGCCTGGTTAATGTTGAGGCGATGGCTTCAGGATTACCCGTCATTGCTTCGGATAACGGAGGTATTCGTGAGATTATTGAATCAGGTATCAATGGATACCTTGTCACCGCTTATAAGCGTCCCCAACGTTTCACCTCTTACCTATACAAACTTGCAAGCAATCCCACTTTTGCCGAGATGTTAGGGAAGGCTGGCCGAGACAGCGCAAGGGCACACTTCAGTTGGGCAAGAACAGCCATGCATCTGGAAGCGACCTATACCAGGCTCATCCGTAAATGAGCCTTTCTTCTGTTAGGATGATCAAGCTTTTTCACGAAATTGCCATCCCTTAATCAAAGAATCCATCTGCGGAACAGGAATGTGACTCATCTCAATTAACTCCATAATAACCATATCTCTCATCATGAATCGTACTTTGGCACACGTGAGTTGATGAAATACATCGTAGAATGCCGTCCCGATCCAACATCCATGAGGTACGACAAGTGGATCATTAACGATATAACCTACGGCTCCGATCGGGGGAATAACAACCTTAATCGCTTGATGATCCAAAAGATTATCTGGATCTTTGACGAGATACACGGTATCCCCCACTTGTAAAACCTGTACTCCATGGTAGTGGTCCATCCCATACATAGCTGCGAATAATTTGGTGCTCATATTACCTGCTCCTTTTCCTGTATTTCTCCATGATTAAAATTTTAAAGATATATCGGTTTCATAACGTTCCAACCACTCGACAAGTTGCCTGCGTATCTCTCTACGAAACTCACGAGGTTCAAGTACCTCCGCCTCGGGCCCAAATTGATACAACCATTTCAAAAATTCTCTGCTGCTATTCAGTGTCACTTCAAATAACAATCCCCCATCCGACATATTCGTCATTCGCGGGCGAACAAACATTTCTTCTTCTTTTATGTAGGGGGCCACTTTCTCAGAGAATCTTACCTTGAAATGGATATTTTCGTCGCCAGGGTCAATAGACCATGTGTTCTTCATGTACTGTGTTATGTTGAAATCACCCTTGTCGAAACCGGCATTTGTTCGTGTCACATCCAAAAAACGGCTAATTCGAAACAATCGAACTTTTTGCAGCAAATGGCAGTATCCGATCAAATAAAAACGTTGATCACGTGGAATGAGATAATAGGGATCGATATCCCGGACTGTGATCTCATTTCTTGTCAGCGTATGATATTGAGTACGAATGGTTTGCTGGCTTAGAATAGATTCAATAATGGGAATCAGCAAATTAGGGTCTTTTCCTTCCTCGCGATAAGCTGGCGTGCCCATCCGAATAATTCCCGCAATATTCTCTACAATGTCACTGTTTCTTGATTTTAATTTGGTATGAGCCGACATGACCTTGTCAAACGCTGAATCAAACTCAGCAGGTAACTTGGAGGTATCAACTACGGACGGAAGCATGGAGAAGACCATCGCTTCCTGTTCAGTAAAATCTAATGGATACATCGCAAACTCACCAATAAATCGGTAACCCTTGCCGTATCCTTCATTCATAATCGGGGCGACCCTATCCAAAATCCGGAGATCACGATAAATCGTGCGTACAGTCGTACCGCATTTCAGCGCCAACTCCTTGGCCGAAATTCCAGGATTTGCTTGTATAGCCTGAAGTATACGCAGCAGACGAATTAATTTCTCTGTCATGTAGTTTCTCCCCTTCGATATTTTATCGGCAAGGAAAACTAGTTCCTTTAGTACAGAACTAAATCTTTAGTCCCAATATCATTTTCGCAATTTCACCATTTTTGTATAGTCCAATTGCACTCTTACCCCCTTTTAATATACATTCTCTTACTTGCTTGCGTAAAACATTAACCCAAAAGCCCTTAAACCTAAGCCTGAAAGCCTATACAATTTTCTAAAAATAATACAAAAAAAGCCCTGATCTCTACAAAGAGACAAGGCTTTTCTCGGAATTACTGGTTATGCAACTGTAATAATTGATCCATCACATTTGCCATATGCTCACAGAGTTCAGGAATGTCCCCCATCTGGTCTTCATTCACACTGCGGTCAAAATAAACGTGAGCCGTGACGTTATACATGATTGGCTGTTCATCAAATATATATCGGATGTTCTGGCACATCCTCTGCTCAGGCCAGCTCTTCTGTAATATCGGACGAATAACCGGGCACTGCTTCTCAGGTTCCTTCACAACCATACTAAACCGTAGTTCCAAACGGCAACCCGGATTCGCACCAGGCGTCTCCAGGATCTCCGCTGCAAGCTCCTCAAGGGAACTGCTTAATACAACTTCCCCTGTTACTTCCGGGTGATCCCTGAGACAGAATTGTAATGTGAACTCTCTGGACATCACTGCCATCTCCAGGCGATCGTTACGCCCCGTAATCTGAATACGTTCGTCCAGGTTATCCATATCATAGAGATAATTCTCAAACCCGACTTTCAGATTGTCATACACCGTTGGATCAAACATTGAATTAAACCTACTTTCTAACCCTTTAACATGTATTGTAGTACATTCTCATTTTTCATGCGACTAGCACAATCTTTTGTCCTGGAAATTTAAAAAGCCCAGTCACTAGGACTGGGCTTAGGCTAAGCATGGGATCTGATGAGATCCCTGAGCTTCGCTTATTCTTCTGTAGCTTATTCTTCGGTAGCTTTTTCTTCAGCTGCTGGTTCAGCTTCCTCAGCAGAAGCTGTTGGCTCTTCCTCAGCCGCTTGTGGCGGCATGACGGACGCGATAATCGAATCAGGTGAAGTTACGAGTGTCAAACCTTTATCCAGTTTGATATCCGCAGCAGTCAAGCGATCGCCAATATCCAATCCGCTAACATCCACCTCAATGGACGTTGGCAGATCCGCAGGCAATCCTTCTACTTCCAATTGTGTTTCTTGTGTCTGGAATACACCGCCAGCTTTTGAGCCAGCCGCTGTACCCTGGAAGTCGATCGATACACTTACACTGATTGGCTTGTTCTTGGAAATTTGCAAAAAGTCTACGTGCAGCAAACGTCCGTTACGCTCTTGCTGATCCTTGATCAGCACCGGAACCGTTTTACCGCCCTCCACATTCAGGTTGAACATTTCGGAGCGGCCTGTGCGCGCCACTTTCAGCATTTCTTTTTCATCTACATGTATTGAAGCACCTTCAAGTCCCGGGCCGTAAACGACTGCGGGAACTCGTCCGCCTTGTCTTAACAGGCGCAGTGCTGCACCTTTCTTTTCCGTTCTTGGCGTTGCTGTAAGTTGAGCCATTTTTCCGTTGGATTTCATGATTGAACATCCTCCTTCAAGGGATCACTACATTATATTTGTTGGAAAGCGCTAAAGCGTCGCTTATAGACCATAATTGGTCTTTTTTCCTTTGGCCGAATCGTGGGCCATATCTATATTTACCCCAATGATAGAGGATCTCAAACACGAAACAGGACAATTAATTATTTTTTGGCAAGTTATGCGGCTTATAATCAGACCAAAAAAGCAGTCGGAATCTCTTCCAACTGCTGGTTTAACAAGGTTTTGACGAACTACATTCGACGTTATAAATAAAGAAACTATGCGCTATTACGATCCTCTGTTTTTTCACTTTCACGAATGATCTGCATCTCGTCTGATCCACTACGGACAATAATGTGTACATCCCCGTCTTCAGGTACAATGTCCACGTAACGGTCTCCGCACGTATCTTTAGCTTCCCATTCGTTCAATCGAATGATCAATCCCAGGTGATGCAGACCCGGAGCAACGCGGAAACGGGCTTCGGCGGTATTTCCGACTTGTTCCAGCCGTACTGCTCCGTCCTCCATACCTGTGCCCCATACCCAGACATCCCAACCTTCATAGTGCTGGTCTTCCCGTTCGTATCGAAGCGTGACGGTTCGCGAAATCTGTTTATGAATCGTTACGCCAAGCGTTGCCCGGATTCCTCCAGCTTCAGCAATAATATGGGTTACTCCAGGTGTCATCGCACGTACGATCCCTGCTGCACTAACCGCTGCAAGTTCTGGATGAGAAGAGCTCCAGCGTATATTTGAATCCTGAAGCGGCTGACCAAATTGATCCAGAACCAAAGCACGGAAGCGACTGATTCGAGTCATGTACATGATAGGTTCGCCCACAATTTCGATTCGTTCAGCATGACGATAATCCACTTGTAACATACAGCTTGCCGTTATGTCCCCACAGTGGACTGTAATCGAAGCTTCCCCCCGTTCCAGTGCATGGATTGTTCCATCAGGCTGGATCTGAATAATATCCGGATCAGAAGAAGTCCAGGTAACTGGAGCTTTTTCCACCACATTGCCAATGCTGTCCCTTACAATCGCTCGCAGTTGAGTGGTCTCCTTCGGACTATATACCTGGCGAGGAAAACTAATCTCCACTGTTGATGGTTCAGCGCCTCCAGCATGCTCTGTGTCATACAGTACCATTAAGGACCATCGTTCTACCTGAACAGTACCACGAACAGTCTCAATCAAGTCTGTGCCTGCCTGATGATCATTGACTACAACATGCCAGTCCCCTTCCCCCAGGTCGACATGCTGCTCATGTTCCGTTCCGTTATAGATGACCATAATCTGATTCCAGGTGTCCTGATTCGCACCATCCTGAAGTATAAAGGCAACTACATTGCCATCCGCACGAATAACACGAAGGTGATTTCGTACCTGTTCAGCATCAATCATACGAAAAGCGGGATGTGTTCGCCGCAAATGAATAAGACCACGATAGTAGTCGAACACCGGTCTGAACCGTGATTTGTTGGCCCATGTGATGGCGTTCACCGCATCCCCGCTCCGATAACTGTTATGATCACCGGCTTTGGATCTGAGCATCTCATCCCCTGAATGCAGAAACGGAATTCCCTGAGAAGTAAGCAGAATCCCGGAAGACAGTAAAGAGCGACGAACCATCTCATGATTCAAAACATCATCTGCATCCACATACCGATAAGGATCTGCTGCTTTTACAGCGGACTCAGCACTCCCACCACCTACGGGCTGTCCGTCCTTCCATACGGGAAATCCTAATTCATGCCTAAGGTTCATCGTTGTTGCAATTTTATCCCACAGATTGAGATTGTCATGGGCAGTCACATAATTGACAACTTCCACAGGTGAAGATGTGAAATCATCCAGTCCTCCCGCTAATCCCCTAATAAGCTCATATTCCTGCCCTCCGGCACCCGTGACAAACCCTCTGCCACTGCCATCACTATCGCCCTTGATTGCACTGCGAAAATGATCATTAAATACAGCAAATCCCTGACCTCGCTGGGTTCCTTTTAATGTTTTGCGGTCCAAAGGTGAGTCTCCACCCATCCAGGGTTCCCCATAGATCAGAAACGCCGGATCGATCTGCTCCCTCAATTCGCGTGTCAATTCATTCATCGTTTCCGTATCAATCAGGGCCATAAGGTCAAATCGAAATCCGTCCACATGATATTCTTCTGCCCAATATCGGAGAGAATCCAGAATATATTTTCGCACCATTGGACGTTCTGTCGCCAATTCATTGCCTACACCCGAACCATTACTGAGGGTGCCATCCTCCCGATAACGGTAATAATAGCCTGGTACAACTCGTTCAAAAGGCCCCTCTTCCACGCTATAAGTGTGATTATAGACAACATCAAGAACAACGCGAATGCCTTGTCTGTGCAGCGATTGAACCAGGGATTTGAACTCCCGGATGCGAACTGCAGGATCACGAGGATCTGTCGCATACGAACCTTCGGGAACGTTATAATGCTGGGGATCATACCCCCAGTTGTATGGTGCTCTGACATTTGAACCCACATCCGCCGTAGCGAGTTCATTCACCGTCTGATAATCCGCCACAGGCAGAAGATGTACATGAGTGACTCCCAATTCGGCAAGATGGTCTACGCCAATACTATTGCCTGCTCTATCCGTCAGACCGGATGCCGTGAATGCCAGATATTTCCCCTTATACGGAATATCTGCATGTGGGTCTGAGGAGAAATCACGGACATGTAACTCATATAACACGGCATCGACAGGACGCAGAAAAGCAGGTTTGACATCCAGGTCCCAATCGACTGGATTGGTGGTCTCCGGATCGATAATAGCCGTTCGTTGCCCATTAGCCGTTACCGCTCTGGCATAAGGATCAACAACCACTTCAATCCGCTGATCATCATGAATAATTCGGTACATATAATAATGTCCTGCCCAATCGCCGCTGAGCTTCAGACTCCATATTCCGTCCGCATCGCGCGTCAGAGTATGTTCCTGCCCATTTTCATGATCTTGTACTTTACCATCCTCGTTGTAATGCCCTTCATCGTCAAAAATCAATATATAAACCTGTTGTGCCGTAGGTGCCCACAATTTAAAAGTACTTGCAGCACGAGTATATGTTAAGCCAAGATCGTTGCCTTCGTAACGAAAAGAAGTCCATTCCGGCATCGTTCCCACCGCCTTTATATCCATTGATTTCGTGTTGTCCCGATGTTACGGAGCGGGACGTGTTTTGTCAACCCGGGGTTGTCTGTACTGATCAATATCGGTTCAATTTGCGTATTCAATTAGCAATCGCTTTCAAAATATAGGATATGAAAACAAGCGCCATAGATTGACAGCATTTGTACCTGTCCCGACAAAAAAAAGTTTGAAATATACAAGAATAAATTGCAGGATGTCAATTGGTTGAGATTAAAGTGCACCAACAGGTGCACAGCATAAAGAAGGTCAGACATGACAATGTATAGTCCTGCGACCCAGGCAATGGTTTCTGAAGCATCAACAAATCCCCCTTTCATACGGGAAAGGGGGATTTGTTTTATCTCAATTTATTTTATTAGATTTGATTGGATATCTTGAACGTGGCCTTGTTAGCGATTTTACTAATGTTTACTAATTGTTTGTTGGCAGCCTTCAATTCAATTCTTGGCAAGCATGGTTTTCATCAGGCATTGGAATACATCACTGTTATAGATAGTGCATTCACATTTACCTCTCCGTCCTGTACGCTACGTATCGTATCAACGCCTGCTTGTCCTTTCTCTACAATCACATTCCATGTCCCTGTGGGAACAGCGATGTCACGGTTTTCTTTCGCAGCGTTATAGATGACAACAATGCGTTCCCATGAATCGCTGGCTGCTGTACCGTTCAGTTCATAGGCTAGCAACCCATTGCCTTTTTTTATTAGACGAACATGCTTCTCGATCTCTTCCCGTGTACGAAGCCGAAAGGCTGGATGTTCTCGCCGAAGACGGATCAGCCCACGATAATAATCAAATACCGGCTTGAACAGCTTCTTCTGCTCCCAATGTATGGCATTGACTACGTCCCCACTCTGGTGGCTGTTGGCGTCCCCATATTTGCTGCGAAGCAGCTCATCTCCAGCCGCGATCAGGGGGACACCCTGGGAGGTTAGAACGATACCATTGGCAAGCAGACAACGCCTAACGGTCTCATTCTCCAGAATGTGTTCCGAATCGATCTTCAGGTAAGGCTTAGCCTTCTCTACGGCCTCCTCCACACTCTGGCATCCACGAATACTTCCATCCTCGTCATAGGTGAGGAAATTCAAGGTATCGTGGAGTCCTTGTGTACGTGCGACTTTGTCCCACAGGTTAAGATTATCATGCACTGTTACATAGTTAATCGTCTCGGATGGACCATCCGTAAAATCTTGAATGGCTCCCCGGACGCCAGTCCACAATTCGTCTTCTTTTCCGTCCGCACCCGTCGCGAATCCCGTACCCATGCCATCGCTGTCTCCCTTGATCACTCCACGGAAATTATCGTTAAACACAGCAAAACCCGACCTGCGCTGCGTTCCTTTTAGGGTCATATCATCCCCAAGCGGTGAATCCAGTGCGCCCCATGGTTCACCATATAACAATATGGAAGGTGAAACATCTGTGTGCAATTCCGCTGCAAGCTGTTTCATCGTAGTTGTGTCGATCAGGCCCATGAGATCAAATCGAAAACCGTCCACATGGTACTCCTCTGCCCAGTAACGGACAGAGTCGATGATAAACTTACGAACCATGGTGCGTTCAGTAGCCACTTCATTACCCGTACCTGAACCATTGCTATAGGTCCCATCGGCGTTTTGTCGATAGTAGTACCCGGGTACCAATTTTTCAAAAGAGCTGCCTGCCGTATCAAACGTATGATTATATACCACATCCATAATGACACCTATTCCCTTATTATGAAGGGCAAGCACCATTGATTTAAACTCACGAATTCGTGTCTCCGGATCATTTGCACGTGATGCATAGGAACCTTCCGGGACATTGTAATGAAGTGGATCATATCCCCAGTTATAGTTGGACGCATCAGACGTATCACCATCCACCCTGGATTCATCCACCGTCGCAAAATCAAATACAGGCAGCAGATGCACATGGGTAATCCCGAGTTCAACCAAATGATCGATCCCCAGTGTGTTGCCCTCCGAATCACGCAGACCCGTCTCGGTAAAAGCCATGTATTTGCCTTTATTCGTTATACCAGATGATGGATGAATGGAAAAATCACGTACATGCAGTTCGTACAGGACTGCATCTACAGGACTGGTCAATTCCGGACGAATATCCTCACTCCATCCCTTCGGATGTGTCTGCTCCAGTCTTACAATTACACCCATTTCTCCATTCATGGTCACTGCTCGTGCGTAAGGATCTACAGCATGGGTTGAATGTCCATCTTCGAAAGTAGGCTTGTACATGTAACGGTAGCTACTTAAATCGCCCTCCAGTTCCAGAACCCAGACGCCTTGTTCTTTCTTTTGCATAGGTAACGCCTGCTGTTTCCGTTGATTGGGCTCTTCCTCCGGGGTCCCCCCTGTCAAAGGTGGATACAGAAGTAGTTCCATCTGAACTGCTAACGGTGACCAGACTTTGAAGCGACAGGCTTGTGCTTCTAATGTGACACCCAGATCTCTTCCTTCGTATGTATCTTCTGAAATCAACATATCCTGCTTATTCTCTTCAATCATATGTGTGGTTCCCCTCTCGTTGAGAAAATTAATGAATATGGATGGAACGAATGCTCCTTACCCTTTATACCCGTTCTGCTGCCCAGCCATAATCCAAATTACACAAAAGAAGACAAACGTCATGTAGATTCACATTACGCCTGCCTTCTTTATAAGTAAAACGATATCTCTCTAATGTGGTACCTGGGATTGGAAATCATTACGGCTGGATTGATCGGCATGGTACAAAACCACGTCCCCATCTTGCATCGACCAGCTTCTCCCCTGACCATCTACCGGGCTGTTATCAAAACCTTCCATTTGCCATTGATTCATCAACGGTGCATGAATATATTGCAGATGTGGTGCATTCGTATTGCCGCTGCGCAAAGTTTCGATATTGAAGTTAACCACAATGTAACCGTCCCTCAGAAATACCGTTGCCTTCTCATCCAATTGATTTTGTCTGGCAAGTGACTCGAGATCGGTTCCTTTGGGCACTGCATATACATCTGCTGGCAAGCTATATTCCCCATACCAGCGCTGAATCGCTGCATTCGCCCGATCTACATTAACACTGGAGGGAATATCTGTTTTTGGGCCAATGAGTGTGCGGATCTGTGAAGGAAGAATCATCCAGTCATAACGACCTACCCACGTTTTATGATGAGAGGTCTGATCCACGAAACGAACCATATGTTCCGCCATTGTACCCTGATTACGTTCCTCCGCCGACAGTTCATAGGTATACTGATAACGCGCTGTATCACCCAACTCCGTACCGGGGACATTCCGCAACCGTGAGTTCAGGACAACAAAACATTTTTCTAAATCTTGTGCCGATCCGATACGAATGAGTCGATCCTGTCCTCGATGGTAGTATAAATCCACTTCTTGCCGGGTGGTGCCATCTTTACTCACAAAAGAGAACGTCGGCGTGATTCGTATACCATCCTGTTTCCCAAACATATTGCCCTTGGTTTTCAGATCAAACTTGAAATGGTAACCTGTCTTCACTGCAGCATTTCGGAAACCCTGTACCGGATGACTGCCGGGACGAATAGGCAGTACATAGGGAGCCAAGTTACCTCGGGGATCTCCGTCAATACCGTTTCCTCCGGTCCAATAGCTCACACCCGTTGGTTCCGGGCTGCCCATCCGCTTGCGGAACACATTCTCCCAGTTGTAGTCTGAAATATCGGTAATGTGAAAATCATACAACCTTCCGATAACCTCTACAGCAACGGTATCTGCTGCGACATGATGGCTCAGATTCGTATTGGCATCCTGTTGTTCTGTGAAGTTTGCCGGTGCATTTTCGGCGATATTACGAAACTCGATCTGGTAATTTCCTTCATCTACCCATACAGGAAGATAAAAAGGGGTGTCCAACTGATTTACCGGAATATCCACCCATGTCAGGGCCGGAATAAACTGACTTCTGGCACCGTTATAGACATCAAATGGGAAACGAACCTGTTTGATCCGGAAATATTTCGCATAATCATGGTTTCCATAACCTGGGTAACTCGCTACATCCAAATGTTGACCTGAGGTCGGTATCCGCACAATGAATGGACGTTCTAAAATAAGTGCAGCTCTGGTCGGATCAGGCGTGGTCTTCTGGTTATGCGGCTGATCATCTGACACCCAGGCATAGTTCACAACTGGAGTGTGTACCGTCACCGAGTTGATGCCCAGAATGGGGAACTTCTGATCCTGCCCTCCGTTAACATTGCCAGGGAGCAGTCCATACGTTATCTCACCCGTGGTCGGCTGGTTAGCTTTGTTCATCAACGTGTTCTTGATCGTAAGCCGGTTCTGGTACAGAACATCGTCTCCGATCATGCCAGGCTGCGGGATCGTCCCAGGTCTTGGAGCTGTTTTCTCCACAGGAGCAGGATCAACAATCGTTGCTCCATTAAAGGCTACCTTGTCGTTATTAACGGTGTTCTCTCTAACCTCCGCTTCAGCTTCAGATTGAAACAATGACGTTTCATCTGGCGTAGAGGGTTCAGTAGAACCACCTGGGACCCCTTTGATGCCAAGATCAATTTCTCGACATGGTGCAGGTTTCACATGACTGGTAACCATAGTATCCATAGCCGATTGCAAAGTCGGTGGTGTATATGCAATGGGCATAAGGGTCACGGTGTCACGATAACCGCCTAATGCATAGTTAGAGACCTTAGCCTCATTTAACTTGTATACCTCCAGGTTATCGATCTGCCAATAGCTATATGTCCTTGTTACTTGCATCGTTTTATCCCCAGGCACATCACGTTCTCTCGGCTGAGGAGGTGTTCCTGGATCCCCCTCACCACTAGATGCTCTTCCCGGGATCGTCCAGGTTTTATGATAAACCCTTTTCACTTTAACGGTGTAAGTCACCGTCCCTGTCATATTAACCCAACGGTGCTGAAACAGATATTCCTTGGCCAAGACATTGGCATAGAGATCTTCCGAAGTCGGAATACCACGGGTAACATCGAACTTCTCAGATCCCCGATCGTCTGCCTTCAACACACCTCGAACAGACGGGTCCATAACCGATGCTTCAATAACTGTGCCTCTACTCGGTGGGCTGATGGTCACAGGGCAAGCGTTCGCAGGGTCGCCCCCCGGATCGCCATCATTACCACCTTCTCCATTATCTGTACAGTCCTTCACCTCAAGCACCTGAGTTCCTTGTTCATCCAGTTGCTGAGCTGAATCAAGAAAATGGGCTTTGATGGTAGTACTACCCACGATACCTTTTGTCGTGATTTTGCCATCAGCACCAATCGTTGCCACAGCCGGATTCGAGCTCTGCCACGTCAATTTGGGATGAGCCGTCAGTTTATGAACAGAGCGATCCGGTTTGGTTAAAACTGCTTCTGCCTGTAAAGGTGTCGTATTGGCCTTACAAGCATTCGGCAGATTCACAACGAGTCCTGGCTCAGACGTGACTGTTATGGTGGCGGTATCCGAGATCAGATATGTACCATTGTTCCAGATCGCACGCACAGTGACCGTGCCCGGACTTTCGGCCGTTAACATCCCTGTTTTGAGCTCTATACTCGCAATCGTCTCGTCAGAAGAAAACCATTTGATCTCCGCTTCCCTTCGGGATACGTCGATGCCCTCACCAAAAGTTGTCGCACCATAGCCTTTTGTCTTCACCAAGGCTTCCATCTGCTGGGTTTGCCCTATGGTAAGGGTTGAATCTGGGGTTACATCGATTTCTTTTTCTTCGTGAATCTTACCTTCCCAGAAGATGCTAACAGGGGTGTGGTATACCATCTTATATTTGGGTTTATTGCCTGGCCTAGTCCCATAAGGTTCCCTTTCAAAGAACTCAAACCCCTTGCCAGTATATGTTCTAAGATCCGCATTTTTTTCACTTGTAACTCTTGGACTACCTATTCCTTCATAACTATTTACCTGCTGATATTTTACACCATCAGGATCGTTCTTTAACTTAATATCAGTTACCATTTCCTTATCAATTCCTATACCTCTATATGGCTTCCAACTTAGTGGCGGCCATCTACTCATATCAACATTATCAGGAATTTCTGTTTTTACAGGGTATGCATCATAATCAGTTCCTCCGTTATCCACATCTTTGTGTGTGCCTTGATATTCTGCCCTAAATTCTCCTGAATCAAGTTGATACCAGTAAACTCCCGGTGTTCCTTGAGTTGGGTTTGCATCGACTGTTACTGCTGGCCCTTTCATGGATTTAGGACCATATTGTTCTTCTAAGGCATTAGCTTTAGGAGTATCAGATGTGCAGTAATAGACTGGTATCATCATAAATATAATTATTAAGACTTTATATAAACTGTTTAAACAATCTAATAGATAACGTTTAATATTAAATTTAAACACCACCAAAAGTTCTATTGATAGATTTGAACTTCTTTACCAGCATCATTCTTTAACATATATCCGCCTTTCACAGGATCCAGAGTATGTGATGACCAAAACTTAGTAGGCACTTCTTGCTTCAACATCGCATTTGAATCGTCTGGTAAAGTAATAAACCCTTTTTCTTTCAAATAGCTCACATTAAATAATCGTTGAATTGGAATAACTATATTATCATTCGCTCTAGCAATAGTTAAAAGATTTGACTTATCAAGTTTTGAAGTAAACGTTATCTCAGCGTAGGTAGAGAAGCGACCTCCTTGTGCCCTAGTCAAGTTGTTTGGATCTACAAATAACATGGCGTACAGTCCCTTGGGCTTACCCCCTCGAGTATCCACTACTATAAATCTATGGTACCTTACGACCCCCACATTATTTTTCAACGTGTACTCTGTGTTAACTATATCTCCGAAGTTCCCCTTGATATATTTGTAATTACTAATCGTCGTTAAATTCGTACCCGTCGTGCCAACCTCTCTCATTTCATTCAGGTCACTATACTTCCCGGCATCCGTGCCCTCTACGTCCATATAACGCAGTAAAATGGCTGATACTTCTGCACGAGTGGTAGAATCCGCAGGTTTTAATGTACCATCCTGGAATCCACCGACAATGCCTGTCCCACGAACAAGGGCAAGATACGGAATCTGCTCGGCACGAATGGTGCCGCGGTTCACTTCCGGTGTGGGGAGCAGCGTATTTTTTGTATCGTTAAAAGCATCCTGAAAGCTGCTACCGGACTTAATCAGTCCATTGGCAATCCATTTCATCATCTCGTAACGCGTTAACTCCGCATTTGGATTGAACCCTTTGGCGTAATCGCCCGCGTTAATGAACCCTTGTCCTACAAGCTGGCTAACCGCCGATTCAGACCAATGGCCCTTGAGATCAGCAAAGGGATTCTGCCCCTCCACCTTCTCCAGTCCAGTCGCGCGGGCGAGTATTGTCGCATATTCCCCACGCGTGATTTTGCCATTGGGACGAAACGTTCCGTCCTGGTAACCAGAGATCAGATTTTTTTCATAAGCTTTGGCAATTGTCGCTTGAGCCCAGTGACCCTTGATATCCTTGAACTTGCTAAGGGCAGTGTCACTTGTTCCCGATGCAGCCTTCGCTGTTGACGTCAAATGTACGGGGCCAATCGGTAATAGTGTTGCTGCCAATACAGCTGTCGTTACCAACCCGACGATCCAAACATTCCGTTTTTTCTTCTTCTCATGACCTTCAATTCGTTTCTTCAATCTACTCACGCTCCTATGTACCTTAGTATGGGGATGCTTTACTTGGTCAACCTAATCACTTCTCTCCACAACCAAAACCTAAATTTGACATAATAATCAATATTCTACCATGTAGTACTAGGCTATTGGTATTATTTTTCGTCCATCCCCATCCATTCAAGGCCTGCAACACTCCTTCCACAGACCCACTTTATTTGCTTAAAACACAAAAAAGGCCATGAATCCGCAGATTCATAGCCTTATGCTTTAAGGGTGTGGTCTTTCGTATGATATTGGAAAAATGAACTCACTCATAGAATAAACCATATCATTCCATTTGATCAACCTTTTTTTACTTCAGCCAGCTTTATTTTCCGTTCAATTCCTTATAGGACGCTTCGAGTTCCGTGATCAATTGATCACCACCGGCTTTTCTCCAGCTTGCGATTTCCTGCTCCCAACCTGCATCATCGATTTTACCCATAATGTACTTGGTCTGCGCATCCCAGATCATCTGATCCAGCTCCTGACCACGCTCGGTATAGATCGCTGAAGATAATGTAAGTGCCGGATTGGCAATGGCGTACTGCTCATTCTCACGCGCCATCTTTGTACCTTTCATACCAATGGGAACATCAACCAGTTCAGGCACGTTATAACCTTCAATGCTTAACAAATTATCCCGATATGGCTTTACTTCACGCTGATAAGCGTCAAAATCTTTGAGTTCGGTTTTGCCATCAGCCGTCTTGGTGTAGTGCACATCAAGCAATCCACGGAGCTGCAACGTGCTCAATTCCTCGTCCATTAACTGGTCCAGGAACGTGAGAACTTGTTTCAATTGCTCCTCATCGGTAACGGACGCTTTCGGGATGACCAGCATTCCGTAGTTTCCTGGCTCCCCGGCGATACGAATGCCGTCGGTCCCCTGGAACGGAGCCACATCAATCTCTCCATCCGGAGCATTAGGCGTAAGCCTCTGCTGAGAGGACTTTCCGTTCTGGGCCACACCGTTAAGCTTCATGCCAACTAGACCCGAATCCATTTTTTTGTCCGCATCAGAAGGGTCCAGGGCAGGGAAATCACTATTAATCAGTCCTTCGCTGAACAGTCGCTTGAAGAGTTTCATTGTGTCCACATATTCGGTGGTCAAAAACTCCGGGGTCAGTTTCCCAGCATCATCCACACCCCATTTGTTGACACCGCCAATACTTACAGCAATCCGGGTCAGTGGGGAAGAGACGCCCTCATTATACTTTTTGAAGAGCAGTGCACCGTACGTATCTTCTTTACCATTCCCGTCAGGGTCATCCTTGCGAATAGAGCGCATCACTTCATACCAGTCATCCAGCGTTTTTGGTATATCCAGCTTCAACGTATCAAACCAGTCCTTGCGATATACGATCGCAGTCCGTCCAATATCCCGGAAGTTCGGAATACCGTAGACCTTGCCTTCAATTTTGATATTGTTAAAATAAGCTTCGGATTGGGCAGACAGGTTTTTATAATCCTTCAGGTACGGCCCCAGTTCCCAGAACAGTCCCGTTTTGGCGGCATTAAACGTTGTCGGCACATAATTCACACGCATAATGGTTGGCATCTCGCCTGAAGCAACCATAACATTCACCTTATCATCAAAAGCAGACTGCGGAATCCACTGTACATTAACATCCGTATTGGTATATTCCTCAATCTTCTTTTCAATCCCGTTCTCCTTGGCCGGTATATCACCTACCTGCATTAAAGAGATGGAAATGGGAAGTTTACCTTCCCCTGCAGCAGGTGCTTTTTCTCCCCCGCAACCTGCAAGCAATCCAGCGGACATTGCACCAATTACAACGATTCCGCCTAAACGGGACATTGGACCTTTTGGACTCATGAACCATCTCTCCTTTTGGATAAGGTTATGTACACAGACCACTCCGATGACAGAACAACCTTCAGATCGCTGTTATCCCCAGATTTTTTGATTCCCTTTTAAAAAGGGGAAAATCCGGGGATAAGCCTATGCTTCCGATGCAGCTTTCTTTCAGAAAGCTTTTAGGCGAACGCTTCGCTTCCTCAAGTTATTTCTGTCCTCTACGTTCTCATGTACATGTTAGTTGGACTTGTAAAGTTCAATCTCCACTCCTGCCAAAATGAACGGAGCGACCGATTTCGGATCATTGATCCGAATGGACTCGGTCACATAATACTCATAGGACCCGTCACGATACGGGCTTCCTCCGAGACCTGCTCCGCCATTACACTGCGTCAAGGAAAGTACGCCTTCACGGTCCGTTTGCAGCAGATGCTGCACCAGACCCTGATATCCTTTTTCAGCAATCGCTTTGAACTTGCCACTCAGATACCCTCTACGCACACCTTTGGCCAATGCATAGACAAACATTGAGGTCCCGGAAGCCTCCAGATAGTTCCGCTCACGTCCCGGTTGATCCAGCAGATGTGGCCATAGTCCGGTCTGCTGATCCTGCACATGCACTAGTGCGTTTGCTACCCGTTCGAATATACCCACAATTTGCCCGCGCTGCGGATGATCTACCGGCAGATAATCCAAGGTATCCACAACCGCCATCACATACCAGCCCATCGCCCGACTCCAGACATGTGGAGAACATCCGGTCTCTCCCGAACTCCAGCGCTGCTCTTTGCTCTCATCCCAGGCATGGTACAAGAGACCGCTACGTGGATCACGTGTACGTTGCTCCACCAACAAGAGCTGCAGAGCCGCCTTGTCAAACCACTTCTCTTCACCCGTCACTGCGCCATACTGGGTCAGATACGGAGTAGCCATGTACAATCCATCCAGCCACATCTGGAAAGGGTAAATCTTTTTGTGCCAGAACCCGCCTTCACTCGTATGTGGCTGTCCCTTAAGCTGAGTCATAAGCAACTCCGCAGCTTTGCGATACTTCTCTTCTCCCGTTTTCTCATGTAACAGGAACAGCGATTTCCCCTGATTGATCTGATCCAGGTTATATTCCTCAACCGTATAGGAGCGAATGGAGCCATCTTCCTGAACAAAATGATCCATCAACTCACGGATGTAGTCAAAATACTTTTGCTCCCCCGTGTGCGTATACAGCTCCTCCAGTGCTTTCAGCAGGCAGCCATTCTCATAATGCCAAGTGGAGTACAGCTCATGGTTGCGATAACTTTCCATGAACTGCTGTGCCATGCGCACCGATGTGAATTGCAGTGTTTCTTTCATGATCAAGCCTCCGCTTCTGGCTCTTATTGAGCCTGTTTTTTATAGTCTTCGGCATATTCCTCACGAATCTTGTTTCCACCCGCATTGCCCCAATTCTCGATTTCCTTTTCCCAGCCACTTTGATCGATCTTGCCCATAATGTATTTGGTTTGCGCATCTGCAATTACCTGATCCAGATCCGCCCCACGGTCGCCATAGGTCGGAGAGTATAACGTCAGCGCAGGGTTTGGCACAGCGTGCTCCGCCAGTTCCTTGGCAAGTGCCGTACCTTTTTCACCCAGTTCGGTATCCTTCAACTTCGGTACGTTATATCCTTCGACATAAGGCAGGTTGTCACGGTAAGGCTTCACTTCACGCTGGAATGCATCGAAGTCACTCATCTCCACCTGATCTTCGCCCACTTTGGTGTAATGTTTGTCTTCCATACCACGCATCAACAAGGTCGCCATCTCAGGGTCCATCAGTTTATCCAGGAAGGAGAGCAGGTTTTTGAGTTCTTCTTCCGATTTCACCGTCGATTTAGGGAATGCCAGGATTCCGGAGTTACCCGTCTGTCCTGCAACACGATCTCCGTTCGCTCCAAGCAAACCAGCGATGTCTACCACACCATCCGGATTGTTTTTGGACAAACGCTCTTGCTGACTTTTTCCGTTTTGAGCAACACCAACACGGATACCGACAACACCGGAATCATACTTTTTCTCCGCTTCCGTAGAGTCGAATACGGCAAAGTCTTGGTTAAGCAGTTTCTCATCGTACAAACGTTTCAGCAGATCCAGCACCTGCATATATTCCGGTGTCATGAATTCCGGCGTGAAGCTGCCATCATCCTCGACTTTCCACTTGTTAGGTGCACCGAAACTTACGCCCAAGCGCGTCGTGAAGGAATATTGGTCCTCATTATATTTTTTGAAAAGCATCAGTCCAAACGTATTATCCTGACCGTCTCCATCCAGATCGGAGGTTGCCAGTGTTTTAATCGTTTCATACCATTCATCCGGTGTCGTTGGCACCTTGAGATTCAGCTTCTCGAACCAGTCCTTGCGATAGATCACTGTAGCCCGCGCAATATCCGAGAATACAGGAACCCCGTAGATTTTGCCTTCTACCTTGATGTTGTCAAAAAAACGCTCATTCTGTGCCGACAGATTTTTGTAGTCTTTCAGCAATGGGCCAACTTCCCAGAACACGTCATTGCGCATCGCGCTGGTCACCGTTGGGTTATATTGCACCTTCACAATTTTCGGCATATCGCTTGAAGCGATCATCACGTTAATTTTGTCATTATAGGCCGAAGCCGGAATCCACTGGATATCCAGTTTGGTATTGGTATACGCTTCAATCTTTTGCTGAACTTCATTGCCTTTGCTTGGTACATCACCCACCTGTGCAATGGCTATGGACACATTTTGTACGCCACCCTCGGCAGCCTGACCCTCGTCTGATCCGCATCCTGCCAGCAAACCTGTCACCAGTGCCAGTGTGCTCAAGACAGCTACGGCTTTCTTTTTTGTTGCTTTCATAACATGAAAACCTCCCTTTTTTATACAGTCATACTGAACTGACTTTGAACCATGTGACGACTCAACCTTTCACCGAACCCAGCATCACTCCTTTTGCAAAGTGCTTTTGCAGGAATGGATATACCAGCATAATCGGGATCGTGGAGAATACGATAACAGCCATGCGAATGGTAAGCGGCTGGATCTCGGTCTCTTCGATACTCGTGTCTCCGATTCGGCTCTGTGCCAGAATGACAATCTCACGCAGCCAGACTTGGACAGGCCACTTCTCACTATCGTTGATATAGATAACAGCGCTGAAGAAACTGTTCCAGTGGGCCACCGCGTAAAAGAGTGAAAATGTCGCCATCGCTGGCATGGACAAAGGCAGAACAATCCGGAACAATACGCTGACATCGTTACATCCATCAATTTTGGCTGCATCCTCCAGTTCGTCGGGAATGGCCTGGAAGAAGTTTTTGAGTACGATCAAGTTGAATGCACTAATAGCGGTAGGCAGCATCAGCGACCACAACGTATCCGTCAGGTGCAAGGATTTCACGACAAAGTATGTTGGAATCATCCCGCCACTGAAGAGCATCGTGAACAACACACCGAGCAAAATGGGCTGGCGTCCACGCAAATATCTTCTGGAGAGCGGATACGCCATAAGTGATGTAAACAGCAGGTTAATGAAGGTACCGATCACCGTAATATAGACCGATACACCCAGACTGCGAATCAAGGTATCTGTAGAGAAAATGTAACGGTACGCAGCCAGAGAGAACTCTTTTGGAAAAAGAATGAATCCTCCCTTAGCCACTTCATGTGGACTGGTAAATGAGACAGCCAAAATATAAATGAACGGGATGACCGTCACGATACCAATCAACAGCAGCAAGCCGTGATTCACAAAATCAAAGATCCGGTTGCCCCACGTTTTATCCTGTTGCATCTTAATGTTCACTCCTGTCTGGTGAAGAACGTCTGCCCCCAAAGGTTAGTAGACGCCTTCCTCCCCGAATTTTTTGGCCAGCGTATTGGCACCAAGGACAAGCGCCAGCCCGACAACCGATTTGAACAACCCGACAGCAGCACTATAACTGTACTGTGCCTGGGTAAGACCCTTCGTGTACACGTAGGTATCAAATACCTCGCCCACATCCCGGTTTGTCGGAGTTAGCATCAGGAAGATCTGTTCAAATCCTGTATCCAGGAAATTGCCCAGACGCAGAATGAGCAAAATGACGATTGTACTGCGAATGGCTGGCAACGTAATGTGCCAGGTTTGGCGCCAGCGATTGGCACCATCAATCCGTGCAGCTTCATAGAGCTGTGTATCAACACCGGAAAGCGCAGCCAGGAAGATAATTGTGCCCCAACCAACTTCTTTCCAGATGGATTGTCCGACAATCATCGTTCGGAACCATCCGGGTTCAAGCAGGAACGCCACCTTTTGTCCAGTCAGGTTATAGAGCAATTCATTAATTGCACCACCCTCGGTTGTGAACAGCATGTAGAACACACCGACAACAACAACCCAGGAAACAAAGTGTGGAACATAGACGAGAGTTTGCACAAATCGTTTGAAGCGTTCACGACGAACTTCATTCATCATGAGTGCCAGTACAATCGGCAGTGGGAAAAAGAACACAATGTTATAAATGGCTAGCAAAAACGTATTCCGAAATAATGTCCAGAACTGCGGTTCTCCGAAGAAACGCTGGAAATGTTTGAAGCCTACCCAGTCACTTCCCAAGATGCCCTTGTAAGGCGTGTAATCCTGAAAAGCCATCGTGATGCCATACATGGGTATGTATTTGAAAATAACAAAGTAAAGCACACCCGGTATTAACATGATATACAGCCACCGGTTTTTGATAATGTCCCTCCACAGCAGGTTTTTGTCACTGCGGGTAGCGGGCCGTGTTCGAGCCGCCGTTTCGGCTTTCATATTGTCTTCCTCCCCACATTGGAAACGATTACAAAATATCACTTCCTGAATTCATGTCTTCATTGTGGAGGATAAACGAATGACTGGCTATCGTCTCGTTTTAGCCTTTTGTTTTTCCTTATGTAGCAAGGGTTTAGTCCATTTCCCTCACAGAATCTAAAGGCGCAATGGACTGCTTTCAACCTCCATATTCCTGTCTTAACTTTATGGAGGAAAGTGGTCTTCTTCCTTCATCCGAACATAAAAAAGCCTGCCTGCCATGGCGGGCAGAGCAGGTTGTTTTATCGCTGCTGCTCCCGGTACTTGCCGGGGGTTGTTCCTGTGATTTTGCGAAACGTACGGATAAATGCGGTTGGATTGGTATAGTTTAATTTCTCGGCAATCTCTGATATTTTAAGATTTGTTGTTTGCAGCCAGGTCTTCGCTTTTTCCATACGATACTCTGCAAGATATTCCGTAAAATTGACTCCAGCTTCCTTCTTGAATACCCGACTGAGGTAGACAGGGTGAAAATTAAGCTCAGCGGCACAGGCTTCCAGCGATAATTCACGGTCATAACGTTCCTCGATCAAGCGAATCATGCGTCTCGCAATATTCATGTATTGGGATTCTTCCTGTTCTCGCCAGAAACGGATGACGGGCAGGAACAGCCGCTTGCGGAACCAATTGGTCATTTCGTCCAATGTGGACAACTTCAGCAAATGTGACATGGATGCTTTTTCACCCAGTACTTCAGCCACATCTCCACCTTGCTCCTGCACAAGCTGATATACACGAGACAATAACTGAACCATAATGACGGGGTATTCACTGAAATGGAGTTTTTTGTCTGCAAGCAGCCCCAAATATTGCTTAAAGTAGGCGTCCGTCTTCTCCTCATCTCCTTGCTTGAGCGCAGACGCAAGCTGATCCTCAATCATACGTAACTGGGTATACAACGCGGCCTCCATCTGACCACGTGGCTGAATATCCTCGTAATGCAAAATAATACGGCTGCCCAGACTTACCCGGCCCTGCAGAGCCTCTCGGCTCTCTTGAACAGCTCTTGGCGTATCGCCGATACAAGCGTAGGAACGACTGATACCGATACTTACGGGCAGATTCAGATAAGTCACGACACGTTCGCGAATCCAGTCTGCCTGGGTATGCATCCATTCCTTCAGCTTCACCTCATCCGTGAGTTCGGAGGCAAGTACGGTGACCTGAGCATCATCCAGCATGACCGGGGTGAACCGAACTGCCGAAGGGAGTAGCTCACCTACCATATTGTTGACAGCAAACAGCAGCAGATCGCGATCCTGTTCCTCATATCGTGTCCCTTCCAAGGTATCGATCTGGAGCATGAGTACGCCAAGATTTGCCCACCCTGTCGGGAAATCGTACAATTCTCCCTGATATCTGAAATCCTCTTCCGAGATTTTGCCTGTGAGCAGTTTGGTCATAAAAAACTCCTGGAGGTGCACATGCTGCCCCTTCATCTGCTCACGCATCGTTTTCTCCGAGCTGAACAAGGTTGACAATTGCTCCTCAATATAGATAAATTCATCCTGTCGGCGTCCTGACGGAGCAACTGGGGAATCCAACCCCTTCGTAAATTGCAGCAGTCTGGAGATCGGTGAGTACATCCGCCGACTGCCGTATATGGCGAACAATCCCGTTACACATAACATGACCAGTGTAGCGATACCGGTAACCAATGCAATTTTCTGTGACTGGGCCGTAATCTGTCCAAGAGATACAACGGACACGTATAACCAGCCATTGAGCGGAGATTGCCTATAACTAACCGCCACTTGATTACCTTCCACCTCCGCACTGAAGAAACCCTCTGACTGGGCCGTCGTTTGTACCATTTCCTGAATTTCCTTATTCAGCGCGTCATATTTCCCGCCTTGCTGCATATCGTTCAGAAAATACTTCTGCTCCCGATCCAGAACGTACATATCTCCAGAATTCGTATTTCGGCTCAAGTAGGTACTCAGTTCCGTATCGGCGATATCTATTACAAGAAATCCCTTTGGTTTCACATTGGTTGGTATCATCGGGATTTTGAATACCATACTGACCACATTATCCGATGATATAAGGGTAGGTGCCTGTTCGGGTGTTAGTTCACCCATACCTGCTGACACAGGTACACTTTCTTTGGCTGAACTGGCATTCTGAGTGACCCAGAACAGGCTGTTGGTATAACTTAGGTAGGAGCCAATTCGGTCTCGAATGCTGAAATCATCCAATTTGCCAAAAGAACGCATGGACACGACCCAATCTTCATCCAGATTAACCAGATAGGCTTGGTCAATGTTCGTAACCGCTTGCAAGTTGTTAAAACCGGATGTCAGATCACGAATCTCCTGAAACTCGCTGCTGTCTAGTGGTTTCTTCATCGCTTGTAGTACCAGGGGCGAATTAACATACTGGATGGATGATAATTGCAGGCTGCGCAGAACTTGTTCTACCCTCATTTGGGTCTGATGTAATATCTGAAGATTGCTCTCACGCACTTTCTGTTCAATGTCACGTGATGCAATCGTATACGAGACCGAACCAATAACAATGACCGGAAGGGCTCCGAGGATCAGGGTAAAGCAGAGCAAACGCAGTAAATACTTAGGCAAGAAGAGCATCCTCCTTTATACATATGTTCATTAAATTAAATCGCTTTCATTGGATTATTTTACTATTGTTATTTTAAAACCCATTCTTATTCAAGTCCACTCATTTATTCTAAAGGTTGACTTCAAACCAATTTCCAGTTTATATTGGTTGCATATTCCTCAATCAAAGGAGAGATTTTTAATGTCGGTGAATGTTCTTAACTAACCAAGTTTCATATTCAGGAGTTTGGCCTTTCATTGCGCTTGTGCCCATATGGCATACGTGTATTTCATGATGCGCCAGATCCCTGTACTTAGTTAAGAACAGCGGATATCATAAATCGCCTCCGGGATTGTAATTGTCCGGGTCTATTTCCGCGCTGAGTTCAGCGCGGATTTTTTAATATAGACCTGTAGTGGACTTTGCTTTCCCATATGTTTAGGGCGGAGAATGACGTTTGTTCATTCTCCGCCCTTTTTGCGTTTTCCAGGAATATGTTTCAGCGCATCAACTGAAATTACAATTCAAATTCAAGGAGAGATTACGCATGAATGAAAACACATTAAACAGTCTGGGTTATCCACAAATTCAAAAAAACGTTGCAGACTGCGCCCTGTCTTACCTGGGCAAACGTTATGCGAGAGAACTAAAACCGATGGTAGATGCTCACCTTATTCAGATTCGCCTGGAAGAAACTGCAGAAGCGGCTGCGTTGATTCGCTTCGGGGCCAGTATTCCCCTCCCTTCACTCGACGGAATGGAAACCATTATGGATCTGCTTGGCACCGGTTATCTATTCAGTGAACGCGACTTCAGTCATCTCGCTCAGTTCCTGCGGAGCTGTGCACAACTCATGAAGTACATGGAGGGCAAATCTGGGGCCGCTCCCACCGTCAGTCGTTATGCAGCATCCATGATTCTGATCGAACCTTTGCTGAGTGAGATTGAGCGCTGCATCCATAGTGGACGCATTCAGGATCAGGCGAGCAAGGAACTCATTCGTATTCGTAAAAAAATAACGGTCAATGCGGAACGCATGAAACGAAAACTTGATTCTCTGGTGAGTAAACATCGCTCCATTATGCAGGAACATGTCATCAGCCAACGGGGAGGAAGAACGGTTCTGCCCATTAAGAAAGAGTTCCGTAAACAGGTGAAAGGCAGTGTACTGGATGAATCCGGGAGCGGGCAAACCGTATATATCGAACCTGTTGAATTAGTAAGTTTACAGATGGAATTGGCCGCTCTACAAGCGGAGGAGTCCCGAGAGGAGATGAGAATTCTCGGTGATTTAACCTCCCTGGCCGAATCATATAACCGTGAAATCGCACTGAACACCGAAACGGTAGGTGTATTGGACTTCCTGTTTGCCAAAGCCAAATATGCGGCCACCATGGACGGACGTACCGTTCGAGTTAATACTCAGGGCCACATTAGCCTTCAACGTGCACGTCATCCGTTCATGGGTTCTTCCATGGTTCCCCTTGATTTTGCAATCGGCAAAACGTACTCGTCGCTCATTATAACGGGCCCGAATACAGGGGGTAAAACGGTCGCACTCAAAACACTTGGTTTGTTAACCCTGATGATGCAATCGGGTTTGCTTATTCCGGTGGAGGAAGGTGGCGAGATGGCTGTTTATAACGAGGTAGCGGTTGATATTGGTGACGGGCAGAGTTTGGAACAAGCGCTCAGTACATTTTCCGCACACATTCGCAATATGATTGGCATACTGGAACAGGCCAATATGTCAACTCTGGTGCTCATTGATGAGATGGCTTCCGGCACAGATCCCGGTGAAGGTGTGGGACTTTCTATCGCCATGCTGGAGGAACTTCACAGCCGCGGAGCAACCGTTGTGGCAACAACACATTTTGGTGAAATCAAACATTTTGCAGCTGCCACGCCAGGATTCGAAAATGCCCGTATGGAATTTGACACCGTTTCTCTCCAGCCGCTGTATCGATTGCGTATCGGAGAAGCTGGTGAGAGCTATGCTTATTCCATCGCATTAAAGCTGGGCATGCCACAGCGAATTATCGAGCGATCCAAGTCCCTGTCCGATCAAAGTATTTCAAGAGATCGTACATTCGTGTTCACATCACCTCCTTTGGAAAATCCAGCCCTGACGCCTGATCGTTCCGTTGCAGAAGCAGAAGGCCCAGCAGAGTTATCCAGGAGGAACCAGTCAAAGGATTCAATCGGTCCCCACAAAAAGACAAAAACTAGAGTGTCGGATTCTCCTGCTCCTGCCAAAACTTTTCGCAAAGGGGATCGGGTGTATGCGGCCTATCTTAATCAGTCGGGCATCGTCTGTGATGTCGAGGATAGCCGTGGAAATATCGGGGTCATGCTGCGAGGACGCAAAGTCAAAATCCATAAGAAACGCCTGACCCTGCATATATCAGCCGATGAGCTTTATCCGGGTGACGATTATGACTTGGACATTGTGCTAGAAACAAAGGAAAATCGAAAGAAGCGTAAGTTGATGGGACGCAAACATGTGGAAGGCCTACAGATCGAATTACCGCCTGAAGAATAGCCGATGGGAGAAACAGATGTGGTGAACTGGAAGTCATATATACAGAGCGAAATCCATAATCACCGGCACATTTCTGTTATACTGGGGACCAGTATGTTTAACTTCAGCTCGTAGCTATTGCACAGGGAGGGAAGAACTGAATGTCTGCAGAACAAGACGATCAAGAGCACATCCATATCGATGTTCTTGTCTGCCCATTATGCGGGGAAACTAATCGCTGTTCCTATGCCGCAGGACATCCTCATTCGGAATGCTGGTGTAACCGGGCTACTTTCCCCGAGGGTGTGTTTGACCGCATTCCGGCAGAGCAGCGCCGAAAATCGTGCATATGTCAACGTTGTTTGGACGAATATGCCGATAAAAGCCAACCAAAAGAAGAGCCACACAGTTAACAACTGTATGGCTCTTCTTCATTATGCCTCATCTATACTGTTAGCTGGCTGCCACTGCTCTTACATTTGGTTATACTGGGCAACAGCCTGTTCAAGCACCGGATGATGCTCATCCATGGACGTATAATGATGCAGTACAGCTGTAATCCCCTTCTGGCGGATCATGTTCTGCAGTTCAACTGCTTCCGGATCATCAGAGACATCGAACTTGCAGGCTGCTGCCATACCCATAGCCAGATAAGTCGTATCAGTTCCATCCGCATAGGCCTGAAGGGCCGGGCGAACCAGACGATCATTCGGAGACAACTTGCGCAGCGGAGAACGACCAACACGAGTAACCTCATCGGTGAGATACGGGTTGACGAACCGTCCCAATATTTTGACAATATACTGCTCATGCTCTTCAGGGTTGAATGCAAAACGCTTCACCAGAACTTTTCCGGTTTCCTGCAAAGCACCGTAGACAATGGATTTCACCTTTTCGTCGGCAATAGCCTTCTGAATCGTGTCATACCCGTGCACATTACCTATATAAGCTGCAACGCAGTGTCCTGTATTAACAGTGAACAGCTTCCGTTCGATATACGGCTCCAGATCATCGACATATAGAATGCCCTCAACCGGTTTGAATGCAGGAGCCATCTGGGAACGATCCACCACCCACTCGTAAAAAGGCTCCACCTGTACATGCAACGGGTCTTCATGATGCTGAATAGGCACTATCCGGTCTACGGCTGAATCTGGAAAATAAACGTATTGATCCGCAAGGGAACGTACCTTTTCATCAAGCAGAGCATATACATGCTCTTTCAACTGTGTACTGGCTCCAATGGCGTTCTCACAAGCAATAATGTGAAGAGGGTTTTGAGCAGGACCGGAATTCAGTCTTTTCTCAAGTCCTTTCGCAATGCCTGGTGCAATATGTTTCAGCACACCCACACCCACTGCGGTTGTAATCAGATCAGCTTCCACAACGGTTTGGGCAACCGTCTCCAGTTGGGTTCCATCGATTGCATTTACGCCTGTGACGGTCTCCTGATCCTTGCTCTCGTTAGCCAGTTCCACCGTATATTGCCCCCGTTGCTGGAGAGCTGTAACCAAGTTCTGATTCACGTCGGAGAAAACCACCTCATAGCCCGCACGGGACAGAATCAAGCCGATAAATCCGCGTCCAATGTTACCTGCGCCAAAGTGTAGGGCCTTCATAGCTCCATTTCACTTTCCAGAATAGCGATAACTTCTTCAGCAGTTTTAGCCAGACGCAGGGCCTCCATATTCTCATCTTCAGCACAGATCACCGCGATGCTAGTCAGGATCTCCATATGTTCCCCGCCTTGAGCCGCGATACCAATGACCATATAAGCCTTTTCTTCGCCAAAATCAACACCCTGTGGATACTGAATGACAGAGATACCTGTGGATAAAATGAAAGCTTTGGATTCCTTCGTACCGTGCGGAATAGCCAGGCCGTTCCCTACATAGGTCGAGACAATCTCTTCCCGTTCAATCATCTTTTCAATGTAATCAGCGGTAATATGTCCCGCATCCTTCAGAATCTGTCCTGCCATGCGAATCGCTTCGTATTTGTCCTGAGCCGTCGCATTCATGATGACTTTATCTGTTGTTAACATACTCATAATGGTTGACCTCCAATTTCGGTTTTACTGCGATAAAATCCAACAAGTTCCTGGGACAGGTAATGAATGAGTTCATCCCTAATTCCCTTTTCCAGCAATGTAATCATTTCTTCCTGCAATAACAGTGCGCTGATCTCACTGAGAACCTCCAGGCTTTCCTTGGATAATTCTCTGGGACCGAGCATCAAGAGGACATGGGTAACTCCTGCCGGATCATCCGGCGTACGAAGGAGTGGCTCAGTGAGCTGAAACAAGCTAATGGACGGCCTGTAGATCCCCTCACTGCGTGTATGAAACAGCGCAAGTCTTGTGCCGGGAATCTTCTGACTCCCCACTGCCTCACGTGCCTCCAACCGTTTTGCGATCTCCCCCGGTTCCTTTAGCACACCAGATCCATGGAGTACGTTGCACATCGCATACACCGTTTTATAGAACCCGATGTCCTGATTATCCAGCGGGTACACCTGAAACTTGCCAATAATTCGGACGATTTCAACTAAAATAGCTTCCATTCCATCAGGGTCAGAGTAACGACTTGTCGTCTGAACCTCTGCTTCACGGGGCTTATTATGCTGTCGTTGTAATGTTGTTGTTCGGATAAAATGACGCAGACGTTCGCTCTCTTCTGCCGTAAGCAGTGGACTCACTTTGTAATACTGATGCTCATCCATCGGCAGATCAACAGTAGATAAGACCAGATCATATTGATCTGTAGGTATCCGGGCAGCCTCGTACCAGGACACGCTATCCATGATCCGAATCTCGGGAATCTCCTTGGATAATCTGCTGGAAAGCATGCGTGATGATCCAATTCCGCTTGTACACACGATGATCGCCCTGATCTCCCGTTTCAATGCACGTAACCTCTCGATGGAAGCTCCAAAGTGCATAACCAGGAAACCAATCTCCTCATCCGGAACTTCTGTACCTGGCCAAGCTTGCCCCACAGATTTTTTGACCTCTTCAAAGAGGGAATCATAATCCTTGCGAATCTGCTGCAAAAGCGGATTACGAATCATCTGTTGTCCTTCAATTCGCTCCATGACAGGTTGCATATGACCAAGCAGACCTTCACGAAGCAAACGATCCTCATGAAAGGCGTAATGTGTCCTCGCCTGCATCTGATCAATCAGTGAATGTACCCTGTCCAGTAAAATCAAGTCGTCTATTGGCAACAGCCGCGAAGAGTGAATCCGCTGCTCTGTCTCAACTAATAGTCTGTGAAAATAAGCTTGCTCATCTTGGGAGAATGTCAGCCCCAGCTGGGTCGATAACACACCACACAAGCGGGAAGCCATATAAGGTGGAACCTTCATCTCATCCTGCTCTGCAACTGCATCTCCCGTGTTCTCTCGTGGAGACATACGGCCAATGCCAATGCCTTTACGAATACGTACAACCGCTACGGATAATTGAATCAGCAGCTTCATGTATTGGCGTTCCGGGATGTTCTCCAGCCATTCGATGTCTGGTTGCCATAACGCATTTTCGATCGTAAGCACATCACCGTGTCCAATCATATCCAGCAGTTTTTGGTTTACGATGGAGCCCCCTTGTTCAGGTTGTCTTCCGAACAGGTCGGACTCATCCAGAAATTCCAGTGCAAGTGCAGCTATGGCTGTGCGATGAATCGTCTCACTTCCATTAATCTTGACGCCATATCCACGTCTGCGAACCAGCTTCAGTCCCGCCTGACGAATCCGTGACTCCAGATCGTCCAGATCAGTGGTTACGGTGGATACGGTCACTTTCAGATCCGAGGCCAGGGCGAGCAACTTTACAGGCTCCGGTTCATCAAGCAGGATGCAAAGCATGAAGAGCTTACGCTCTTCCGGCGTAAACTCTACATATTCTTTACCCTCTAGTTGCTGGCGCAATATAGCCAGATCATCGGAACCAGCATCAATTCGGATACCGGTTCCTGATTTTTTTTCCAGCCTCATGCCCAAAGGTTCAAGCCATTGTTCAATCATTTGCAGCTCCCGGTGAACTGTTCGGGTACTGACCTTAACTTCAACGGCGATTTCGCCGGCAGTGACTTCATGTGGATGCTCCAGCAGAAACTCCACGATTTCACGTTGTCTTTTGGTAATACTCATATCTCAGCCTCCGGCTCAGGGAAAACAAATGCGTACAATTACTTTAGACGTTCAACGAGCGCATCGTATTCCGGGCTTTTTAGGAAGTTGTCGATGGATATATGTTCTGCGTTCGGCGCAACGGAGCGGGCACGATCGGTTAATATTTGTTGTGTGATTACCACATCTGCATCCGGCGGGATATCACTGATAGCCGTATTGGTCACCGTAACGTCAATCCCCTCTGCCTTCATCTTCTTGCGTAGAATGGAAGCACCCATGGCACTCGACCCCATCCCTGCATCACAGGAGAAGACAATTTTCTTCACGTCTGTTTTGACTGTAGAAGAAGCCATATCTGCGGCTCTGTCTGCTTCACGATGATTAGCCGTAATGCCAGCGTTTGGCACGGTTCCTTGACTCTTCATGTCTTTCATCCGACTGGATGCGGACTCCAGATCTTCGTCCTTTTGTTTACCCGTTTTCAGCAACACTGCTGCTACCAGGAAGGAAACGACGGCTGCTACAAGCACCCCTGCAAGCATTGGCAGGTATCCACCTTTCGGTGTTAAGAGGAAATACGCGATAATACTACCCGGTGATGGTGCTGAAACAAGTCCTGCTCCGGTGAGCATAAATGTTAATGTACCTGCGACGCCACCCGCAATTGCGGCAAGAATCAGAATCGGTCTCATCAAAATGTAAGGGAAGTAGATCTCATGAATTCCCCCGAAGAAATGAATGATAACGGCACCCGGTGCAGAAGATTTGGCCATTCCGCGTCCGAAGAAACAGTAAGCAAGCAAGATACCAAGTCCCGGACCCGGGTTCGATTCAAGCATGTATAATACGGATTGCCCTAATTCTCTTGCTTGATCTGTTGCAATTGGTGTTAGAATCCCGTGGTTGATTGCATTGTTCAGGAACAATACTTTA
This sequence comes from Paenibacillus sp. FSL k6-2145, assembly GCF_037976585.1. Taxonomy (NCBI): domain Bacteria; kingdom Bacillati; phylum Bacillota; class Bacilli; order Caryophanales; family Paenibacillaceae; genus Paenibacillus; species Paenibacillus sp. FSL k6-2145. The sequence continues at coordinate 493,259 of NZ_CP150267.1, forward strand.
CCTGGTTCAATGATTAGGTTGACCAGCGGCAGCAAACCAAGATTCATTAAGCCTTGTACCCCGGCAGATAATACTTTGCTAATTGCTTCTACAGCAGGCCCGATGCCCAGTAGCGCAAAAATCCCCAAGATCCCGCCAATAATACCGGCTGAGAAGTTGTTAACCAGCATTTCAAATCCGGCTCTAACTTTACCTTCAATCGATTTATCAAACTTTTTGATGATCCATGCTGCCAGTGGTCCGGCAATCATGGCACCTAGGAACATCGGGATATCACTACCCACGATGACCCCAATGGTCATAATGGCACCCACGACACCACCACGCTGACCATGCACCATCGTACCCCCGGTGTAACCGATTAACAGTGGCAGCAAATATTTGATCATCGGATCGACTAGCTGTGCCAGTGTCTCGTTAGGGAACCAGCCTGTTGGAATGAACATGGCCGTAATTAATCCCCAGGCGATGAACGCTCCCATATTCGGCATGACCATACCACTCAGGAAACGGCCAAAACGCTGCACACCTACCCGTAGCCCACCTTTGGAATTGGACGATTGGTCCAAATTACTCATTGTATTATCCTCCTTGGATCAAGTGATTATGATTTATGAAAGGGGTATCATTTCTCCCCTGCTGTAATCCTAAGCGAGAATGCTCTCCTGTTCAATGAAATGAAAGCGTACTTTCGTCATGAACAATGATGACAACATTAGGTTATGTAATCGTTTTAATCGATGCATAATGGCTGAACCCATTGGTACACAAGGTTTTTCTTGCCTATGACTTTTATCATTTCCAGAGTCATTTTCTAACCTATAGCTTGGTCCAATCAGATGATTTACATCCACAATCTGCTCAAATCTACATTCAAAACCATTCTTGGAAAGCACAAAAAACCTGTGCAAGCATCCGGCTCACACAGGTCGAAACAATATGAAACTCATTTCATTTGCTTATAAAATATATGTTAATAAGTACAAGTTCGTTGATACTATTCTTCCGTATGTTTACGATACGCGTCTGCATTCATCAATGTAGACAATGCTGCTGTCAGATCTCCCTCAACACGAATCTCAATCATCCAACCTTCCTCGTAAGGAGAGCTGTTCACAAGTTCAGGGGAGTCCTGCAACGAATCATTGACTGCAATAATTGAACCTGTGACGGGAGAGAACAAGTCGGAAACCGTTTTGACCGATTCAATCGTTCCAATGCTGTCCTCTGCTTTTACATTGGTTTCAAGGTCAGGCAATTCCACAAACACAATGTCACCCAGCTGATGCTGCGCGAACTCGGTAATGCCAATACGTACAGTATCCTCCCCTACGGTTTGCACCCATTCGTGCTCTTCACTGTACAGGAAATCACTTTTCAATTCGCTCATCAATATCCGCCTCGCTTTTCATTAAATGAGTGCATGCGTTCTTTGACCTTAACCTTTTTCCCAGAACATAGCGTATGATATTTTTGATTCAAATGTCAAGATACCTCACAATTTATTTATTGATCACCTCTAAATCCTGTAACCCGATTACACTCTTTCTTCATATACTGGTGAATATTAGAATAGTAAGCGCAGTCTTTTTAAATACACGAACAATAAAATTGAAACCAAATTAAATATTCGGTTTTTAATTATAATCTATGACATCGTTCTTGACATCGGTAGTGGATTCACGTTTTAATGAGAGGAGTAAATGTGTTTATTGGACTATGTTATACCCGCGGATGAATGTAAAGGGAGAGATTACCCGTGACACCCGATTCGGGATGTACATGAGGTAACGCCGAAGGAGTAAACCACCGATAAGCGGGGGTGAATCTCTCAGGCAAAAGGACTTTTACGGGACGCAACTCTGGAGAGCATCTATTCGCCCTGTGCGGGCGTTATGATCACCCAAGGGGAAACCTGCTGCACAACGCAGCGGGGTAACTCTCAGGTACAAGGGACAGAGCCTTAGAATACAGCGTGCTACTTGGCATGCCGATTCTTTGGCCTGTCCTTTTCCTTTTTCCCAAAAAACGAAAAACAGGATGTAGAACGGCGCTGTCATAGCTGCCTTACCATACTTATCTACGAAAAATCTCTGCTGAAAAATGTAAAAATACCCTGGTTCATTGATCCACGATTGTATATCCGGCCGGTTGACGGCCCATGACGAGGTGATTTGATGTCCGATTTGCTTAGAACACCACTCTTCCCACTGTATCAGCAATACGAAGGCGTACGGTGCATTGATTTTGGAGGCTGGGAGCTTCCAGTGCAATTTAGCGGAATCCAGAAAGAACATGAAGCGGTGCGTGAGCGTGCTGGACTATTTGATGTATCCCATATGGGTGAATTCACCGTACAGGGTGAGCAGGCTGAAGTTTTTTTGCAACAAATGACGACCAATGATGTGACCACGCTCGTTCCGGGTCAAGCCCAGTACACCCTGATGTGTTATCCAGATGGCGGTGTGGTAGATGATCTGCTCGTGTATAAGCTGGAAGATCAGCATTACATGCTCGTTGTTAATGCCTCCAACATCGACAAGGATTGGGCGTGGCTGCAAGAGCACTTGATCCCTGGCGTAAGCATGACTAACGATTCTGAGCAGACGGCGCTGCTCGCCTTGCAAGGTCCACTGGCTGTAGATATTATCGGGAAAGTTACAGATACGGATGTATCCTCGATTGAGCCTTTCCGTTTTGTACAGCAGGCAGAGGTATGCGGCGTTAAATTACTGTTGTCCCGTACAGGTTATACCGGTGAGGACGGCTTTGAACTATATGTACCTGCGGACCATGCTGCTGCGGTGTGGAATGGATTAATGCAAGCCGGAGAAGGTCACGGACTCGTACCAACCGGACTTGGTGCCCGGGATACACTGCGCTTTGAAGCAAGGCTCCCCCTGTATGGACAGGAATTGTCGGCAACCATCTCTCCGCTCGAAGCTGGCGTTGGCATGTTTGTGAAGCTGAATGCCGGACCTTTTATCGGATACGAAGCCTTGTTACAGCAAAAAACTGACGGGCCTGCCCGCAAACTGGTCGGCATCGAAGTGCTGGAGCGTGGTATTCCCCGCCCCCACTATCCGATTTACGCCGAAGGCGTACAGATTGGTGAAGTAACAACAGGCACGCAATCACCTACATTGAAGCGTAATCTGGGGCTTGCTCTCATCGACAGTAAATACGCTGCGCTGGGAACCCCGCTTGAGATTGAGATCCGCGGCAAGAAACTAAAAGCCGAGGTCGTGAAGACCCCTTTTCATAAACGGACACGTACGTCGAAGACACCTACTCAAGGAGCTGATCAAGCATGAGCAAGCACCGTTACATTCCCATGACTGAGCAAGATCAGAGCGCCATGCTCGCAACCATCGGTGTGGATACGCTGGAGGAACTGTTTCAGGACATTCCGCAGGAGATTCGTTATCAGGGCGAGCTGCCCGTATCCTCCAAACTTGATGAATATGCGCTGACACGTCATATGTCCAAACAAGCCGGCGCTAACGCCAATTTCGAAACACACGCCAGCTTCCTCGGCGCTGGCATATATGATCATCATGTTCCTTCCGTCATCAATCATGTCATTTCCCGTTCCGAGTTTTACACTGCCTACACACCTTATCAGCCTGAGATCAGCCAAGGTGAACTACAGGCCATTTTCGAATTTCAATCCTACATCTGTGAATTAACCGGTATGGCTGTAGCCAATGCCAGTATGTATGACGGCGCAACTGCCTTTGCAGAAGCAGGTAATCTGGCCGCAGCGGCAACTCGTCGCAAACAGCTCATCGTATCCCGTACCGTTCATCCGGAAGCCCGTCAGGTATTGCAGGCATATGCGCACGGATTAAGTCTGGAGATTGTCGAGATTGGTTATAAGGATGGCGTCACTGATTGGGATGCCCTGCAAGCCGCCATATCGGACGATACCGCTGCTGTCATGATCCAGAGTCCGAACTTCTTTGGTGCTGTAGAAAATGTAAAACAGGCTGCCGACCTCGTGCATGCGCACAAGGGCCTGCTCGTTGTAAGTGCTAACCCGCTATCGCTGGGTCTGCTGGAAGCCCCAGGCAAGCTGGGTGCCGACATCGTTGTAGGTGATGCGCAGCCCCTCGGCATCGCCGCTTCACTCGGCGGCCCGACATGCGGATATTTCGCCGTATCCCAGCCTCATATGCGCCGAATTCCTGGCCGAATTGTAGGCCAGACCACCGATCGCAACGGCAAGCGTGGTTTTGTACTCACACTGCAAGCACGTGAACAGCACATCCGCCGCGAAAAGGCGACATCCAACATCTGTTCCAACCAGGCTTTGCTTGCACTCAGCGCATCTGTGTACATGTCCATCATGGGTAAACAGGGCATGATCGATGTCGCGGATCTGAATTTGCAAAAGAGTCATTACACCCTGAATACATTAACTGCGATTCCTGGAGTTAGCCTTACTTTTAATGCACCAACATTTAATGAATTCGTGATTAAACTTCCTGAAGGAACAGACGTGGATGCTCTTCAGTTGAAACTGCTGGATGCAGGCTTTATTGGTGGCTACGAACTCGGACGTGATTATCCGGAGCTTACCGGACATATGCTGATTGCTGTTACCGAACGGCGCACTAAGGAAGAGATTGACGAATTCGCACGAGCATTGGAGGGATCGCTGTGACTCAGGAAACGACGACAACAACGACAACATCGGTACAAGGAAAATCGGAAACAGGTACCTCTGTCTCCACTTCGGTTCAACCTGAGACGGATACAACATTTAGTGCACAGACCTTATCTCCTGCTTCGGAACAATCATTGATTTTTGAACTCAGCAGCCCTGGACGTGTCGCTTATTCCTTGCCAGAATGTGACGTTCCTCGTCAGGCTGCCGATACGTTGATTCCCCGGGAAATGCTCCGTTCGGAAGCAGCAGCACTGCCGGAAGTGTTTGAGGTAGATGTTATTCGACACTATACCGCTCTGTCCCGCCGCAACTTCGGGGTAGATAACGGATTTTATCCACTGGGCTCTTGTACAATGAAATACAATCCGAAGATCAATGAGGACGTGGCCCGTTACAATGGATTCGCCAAAATCCATCCGTACCAGCACGAATCCAGCATTCAAGGTGCTCTTGAACTGTTATATACATTGCAAAACGACCTTGCAGGTCTGACAGGTATGGACGCTGTGACTCTGCAACCAGCCGCGGGTGCCCATGGAGAATGGACTGGTCTTATGATGATTCGTGCCTACCACGAAGGTCGTGGCGAACAACGTACCAAAGTCATCGTGCCCGATTCTTCGCATGGTACCAACCCGGCAAGTGCAACCGTTGCAGGATTTGAAACTGTGACGATTCCATCCCGAGCAGACGGACTGGTCGATCTGGATGCACTCCGTGCAGCAGTCGGTTCGGATACGGCAGCATTGATGCTGACAAACCCAAATACACTTGGTTTGTTCGAGAAAGACATTCAGGAGATTGCATCCATCGTACATCAGGCTGGTGGCTTGCTGTACTACGATGGGGCGAACTCGAATGCCATTATGGGCATTACCCGTCCGGGTGATATGGGCTTTGACGTGGTGCATCTGAACTTGCACAAAACGATGAGCACACCTCATGGCGGTGGTGGACCAGGCGCCGGACCAGTCGGCGTGAAGAGTCGTTTAGTTCCGTTCCTGCCTAAGCCAATGGTGATCAAAAATGATGACGGTATGTATGCATTCGATCGTGAAGGCGATCAATCCATTGGCCGGGTAAAAGCCTACTACGGTAACTTCGGTATATTGGTACGTGCCTATGCCTACATTCGCACCTATGGACCGGAAGGATTGCGCCGTGTATCTGAGTGTGCGGTACTCAATGCTAACTATATGATGGCCCGTCTTGCGCCTTACTACGAGATTCCTTACCCGGGTGTATGCAAACATGAATTTGTCATGTCTGGTCGGGGTTTGAAGCAATATGGTGTGCGCACACTGGATGTTGCCAAACGATTGCTTGATTTTGGATATCACCCGCCTACGGTGTACTTCCCGCTCAACGTGGAGGAATGCATCATGATCGAGCCAACAGAAACCGAGAGCAAAGAAACGCTGGATGGGTTCATTGATACGATGATACGGATTGCCAAAGAAGCGGAAGAGACACCTGAATTGGTACTCAACGCACCTTACGGAACACCGGTCACTCGTCTTGATGAGACCACCGCTGCCCGCAAACCTGTATTGAACTGCGCTTGCAGTTAATCAAATCATTGTTAACACAAAAAGCTCTTGCTGATGTTCCAATCAGCAAGAGCTTTTTATGTTGCCTTCCCGGTCTACTTATGCCACTCTTACAGCTCACCATCCTCCTGCTAGAGCGTGTCTCAAACGCAGGCAAGTTATGCTCCGATGTATACCAGTGTCCGAATCACATTGTCCTGTTTATAACAAAAAAAGCCGATATCCACAATGAATCGCGGATACCGGCAGAATCGCTGCATCAATGCAGCTCATTATCGGAAAAAGAAAAACCTCAAATCCGGAGGAAACCCCGGCAAAATTACGCTTTAATGCTTTGAACCAATTCAACGACTTGTTCAGCCGTTTGCATATCCAGAGCTTTAGCAGCCAGTTCCTGCATATCCGCACGGGACAGCTTGGTGATCTGACTACGAGCAGGCAGAATGGAAGTTGCGCTCATGCTGAACTCATCCAATCCAAGACCGAGCAGCAATGGAATTGCTGTTTCGTCTCCTGCCATCTCACCACACATGCCAACCCATTTGCCTTCACGATGTGCTGCATCGATAACCATTTTAACCAAACGCAAAATGGCAGGGTTGTAAGGTTGGTACAGATACGCCACTCGTTCGTTCATACGGTCAGCAGCCATTGTGTATTGAATCAGATCGTTCGTTCCGATACTGAAGAAATCCACTTCTTTGGCAAATTGATCCGCCAGAACTGCAGTCGAAGGAATTTCGACCATGATTCCGAGTTGAATGCTGTCAGAAACAGCAATACCTTCAGCAACCAGCTTTTCTTTCTCTTCGAGCAAGACAGCTTTTGCTTCACGGAATTCACCTAGTGTTGCGATCATTGGGAACATGACACGCAGGTTTCCATGTACGCTTGCACGCAGCAATGCACGCAATTGTGTACGGAAGATATCCAAACGGTCCAGACACAAACGAACTGCGCGGAAGCCGAGGAATGGATTCATTTCTTTTGGCAGATCCAGGTATGGAAGCTCTTTGTCTCCACCGATGTCGAGTGTACGAACAACGACAGGTTTGCCTTCCATTTTTTCCAGTACCGCTTTGTAAGCATTATACTGAATGTCTTCGGAAGGAAGCTTGTCTCTGCCCATGTAAAGGAACTCGGTACGGTACAGGCCTACAGCCTCGCCGCCGTTCTCCAGAACACCTGTTACATCATTCGGTGTACCAATGTTAGCTGCAAGTTCAACATGAACGTTGTCCACCGTTACCGTTGGCTCATCACGAAGTTTTCTCCACTCTGCACGTTGTGCATCATACTGTTCCTGTTTGGCACGGTATTCAGCAATAACTTCATCAGTAGGGTTAACCAGTACGTGACCATCCAGACCGTCAACAATGATCATATCGCCTTGTTTCGCTTGAGCCAAGATGTCCTTGGTTCCAACAACAGCCGGAATTTCAAGAGAGCGAGCCATAATAGCCGAGTGAGAAGTACGTCCACCAATGTTAGTTGCAAAACCTTTAACAAATTGGCGGTTCAATTGAGCCGTGTCGGAAGGTGTTAGATCCTCCGCAAGCACAATCACTTCTTCATTGATCTCAGCCGGACTCATGAAGTCGATACCAAGCAAGTGATTTAGCACACGTTTGGTAACGTCACGCATATCTGCTGCACGTTCCTGCAGGTATGCACTCTTCATGTTCTCAAACATGGAGATAAATTGCGATGCCGTTTCGTTCAAAGCAAATTCTGCATTGATCATGTCATCTGCAATTCTAGCTTTAACCGGATCAATCAGTTCCGGGTCATTCAGAATGAGCAAATGCGAAGCAAAAATCTCAGCTTTTTTCTCGCCAAGCTCATGTAAAGTACGCTCTTTGATCGCCTCAAGCTCAGCCTGGGATTTACCCAGAGCTGAGTCGAGTTTTGCGATCTCTGCGTCAACGTCGTTAATTTGGCGTTTTTCTACAGAGTAATCAGGATGCTCCAAGATAAACGCCTTGGCGATAGCAATACCCGCCGAAGCCGCGATCCCGGAGACATTAAGCATTAATTTCGCCCAACCCTTCGTTAACCATAACGTCAGTCAAAGCTTGAAGAGCTTCAGCTTCGCCTTCGCCTTCAACGATGATGCTGATGGTGTCGCCTTGTTCCAATCCGAGGGAAAGAACACCCAGAATGGATTTCAAAGTTACTTTTTTACCGTTAGCTTCTGCAAAGGATTCTGCACCTTTGAATTTGTTTGCTGTATTAACCAGGGCTGTCGCCGGACGTGCGTGGATACCATCTTCGTCTGTAATTCTGAATGTTTGTTGCATTACAATCATCTCACTTTCAGTAGTTTGGTTTAGGCATTGCATATATTTACACTTGCTTGCCATCGTCGTAACACTTCTTATTTTATCTCAATGATTGGCTGTTCGCCAACTTTCAGCACTCCACTCTTCTTCAGAGTTACTGTGGAGCCCTCTGGCAGGTTAGTGAAAATAACTGGTGAAATGATCGAAGGAGCGTTTGCTTTGACATACTCCAGATCCACTTCCATAATCGGCTGACCTGCCGATACCAGATCACCTTCCTGTACCAGTACGTTAAAGCCTTGACCTTTCAGCTTCACCGTATTAACACCTATATGAACAAGCACTTCCTTGCCACCATCGGACATGATGCCCACGGCATGTTTGCTTGGAAATACATTAAACACTTTACCATACACAGGAGAAGTTATCGTACCATCATGTGGCAAAATTGCGAACCCGTCACCTGTCATTTTTTCAGCAAAGACCGGATCAGGTACGTTTGTAATGTCCAGCAATTCACCATTGACTGGCATGACGATATCCTCAGCAACGATGCGCTCGCCTTGCTCACCTTGTGCCTTCTCCTCTTCAGGAGTTGGTTTGGCAGCTGCTGGCGTTGGTGCTGGTGTTCTTCCTGCAATAATATCCTGCATTTGAGATTTGATCGTGTCGGAACGTGTACCGAAGATGGCTTGAACATTATTACCCACTTCAAGTACACCAGATGCACCCAATTGTTTCAAACGATCTTTTTTCACATTGGATTTCTCATTAACTTCAATCCGCAAACGAGTAATACAAGCGTCCAGATGTTTGATATTTTCCTTGCCACCAAAAGCTTCGAGAATGTTATGGGGCAGGTCATCCGTTGAACCAGAGCCTCCGCCAGATTCGGTTTCAGGCGTTGCATCCTCTCGTCCAGGTGTTTTGAGATTGAATTTGCGAATGATAAACCGGAAACCGAAGTAATAGATCACCGCAAGAATCAATCCGACAATAATCACGTCCCACCAAGGTGTACGGTTCGGAATAATCCCGAAGATCAGGAAGTCAATGAACCCACCGGAGAAGGTCATACCGATCTTGACACCCAGAATTTGCATGGTCATGAAAGACAAACCTGCAAAGATACAGTGTACTGCAAACAGGATTGGTGCTACAAACAGGAACGAGAATTCAAGTGGTTCTGTGATACCTGTCAGGAACGAGGTCAGCGCAGCTGAACCCATGATACCTGCAACATACTTTTTGTGTTCCGGTCTTGCTTCATGGTACATCGCAAGTGCGGCCGCTGGCAAACCGAACATCATGAACGGGAATTTACCAACTTGGAATGTTCCTGCTGTGAGAGCAACGCCATCACGTAACTGGCTGAAGAAAATCTTCTGATCCCCACGAATAACATCTCCGGCTTTATTCACATACTCACCAAACTCAAACCAGAATGGGGAGTAGAAAATGTGATGCAAACCGAACGGAATTAATGACCGTTCCACAACTCCAAAGATGAACGCCGACAAGGTCGGACTTGTATCTACCATGAAGTGAGATATGGAATTCAGTCCATTTTGAATCGGAGGCCAGATAATCACAAGAAGCAACCCGATTACAAGGGATACTACCGATGTGATAATCGGTACAAATCGTTTACCTGCAAAGAAACCGAGGTAAGACGGCAGTTCGATTTTGAAAAACCGATTGTAACATAGCGCGGCGGCAATACCTATGATTATACCTCCGAACACGCCTGTACTTAATGTTGGGATACCCAAGATGCTGGCATAACCCGGTACTTCACCGATCATGGCCGGAGTAACCCCTACTGCGCTACCCAGTGTGACGTTCATGACCAGATAACCGATGATCGCTGCGAGACCTGCAACTCCTTCGCCACCGGCCAATCCGACGGCTACACCGACGGCGAACAGCAATGCCAGATTATCGAATACGATCTGACCTGCGTTCATCATAATTGTTGCGATCGAGTTCACCCAAGGGGTGTCGAGCGCCGTTACATATTGCAAGAAATCTGGATTAACCAGCATGTTACCAATTCCGAGCAGCAAACCTGCCGCAGGTAGAATGGCTACAGGCAGCATGAGAGCTTTACCTACTCTTTGCAATACACCAAAAAGCTTTTTAAACATCGCGTCGTTTCTCCCTTTCGTCTAATTTATATGTTGTGATGCAAGCAAGGGAACACAAAAAAAGGCATGAATTAATAAAGTAAACTGTGCCAACCTTGGGGTATAGCATACCCTGTACAAGGAAAGAACAATCACACTTTAATTAACTCATGCCTGATCGAGTCAGTAACACGTCGCTTATGTTTATTCAGTTGCTTGATTACGGAAACCATTGTAGCACCAGTTCTAATCTATTGCAAGCCTTTACACCAAAAAAATAAATTCCGCATTCCATCACTGGAATGATCTCACTTATTCTCTTCTTCCTTCCGCTGATTCAGCCTTTGCAGATGAATGGTCAAATAACCTACCTCCGCAGGATAAACTGGCAGTTTCAGTCTTTTCTCCATTACTTTGGTCAGTTTCCATGCAAGCGAGTACATTTCGGGATACTCCAACTTGAGCAGGGAATCCAACTTATGAAGCTCCTCCACTTTGTCTCCACGCCGAACACGCTCAAGGGCGAAACGAAGATGAGTCAGCAAACGAGAGTAATCGAGCGATTCCGTTTCAAACGAATAATCGAGTTGATCAGACACCAGGTTCACCAAATCAGTGATCAATTGTGAATGTTCACGTACCTGGGATATATTTTGATTGGTCATTGCGCTATAGATATGGAGGGCAACAAAACCAATCTCGTCCATCCCCAAATCTACACCCATTTTCTCTTTGATCAGACGAACAGCGTATTCTCCCATTCGATATTCTTCAGGATAAATCTCGCGGGTTTCATATAAAAATGGATTTTGTATGATAATGCCCTGCTCCTTGCGTTTTAACGCGAAAGAAATGTGATCGGTTAATGCAATATGGATATGTTCATTCAGAGGAACGTCCGTACGCTCTGCAATATACGTAATAACTTCGTTAATAATCTCGATCAGTGCTTCATCCACCTGTGGAAGAAGCTGTTTGTACTGCTCTTGCTCCTGCTGGTTTTTCAAAATGAACATTTTCTCCACAGCCATCAATGGAATGTGATCACTCGGTTTTCGGTTAAAGCCAATGCCTTTACCAATAACAACGACTTCCCCGTGTTCAGGATGCTGTGCAATGATTACATTATTATTTAGCGCTTTATCTACATGCAGGCTGCTCATTGTTTGCACCTCTTTTTCACACCATCTTAGGTGTGATTAAGTCACACCCTGTTACGAACGAAAAGACACCCGGAGCGGGCAAACCGCGCCGGACGTCTCGCTTAAAAAGTAACAAAAATTCGTCTTAAGGTCAATAGAGCAACCATGCAAGATTCGAAGTGCTTCTTACTCGTCAACTCCAGCTCTTTCCACAATCTTGTCGATTATAGAAGGAGTTGTAACAGCCTCGCTCTGTAGAATGGCAACTGGCGCAGGTGTTTTAGACTTCGTAAGGCCTTTGATCAGCTGCTCTACATCAATGCCGGATACACTTTTGAGCATCTCTGGAGCGGTCGCCATAAGTTCGGTAACATAGTTACTCACTCGTGCTGCACCTTCACCTTTGCCTGTATCTACCACCGTCAGTTTATCAATGGATGCAATTGGCTCTGCAATTTTACCAGCCAGTTCAGGCAGCATTTTGACAATGATATCGAGTACAGCCGCTTCGCCAAACTTCTGGAACGCTTCGGCCAGTTTTTCCTTCGCTTCTGCTTCGGCAAGACCACGCAAACGAATAACTTCTGCATCTGCTGTACCTTTGGCAAGTTCCGCATCCGCCATGGCCTGACCTTCAAGTCGCTTCTGTTCAGCTGTTGCTTTGGCATGTGTTTCGATGGAATACTGTACAGCATCGGCTTCACGCATTCTTTTGGCTTTATCTGCTTCGGCAGCCTGCTCTACCGCATAACGATCCGCTTCTGCCTTTTTCTTCACTTCAGCATCATATTGCTTCTCACGTACGACGATTTCTTTTTCTTGGAGATCGATCTCACGTTCTTTACGAACGAGTTCAACCTTCATTTCTTCTTCCACCACGGTTTGTCTCGCGCGCGCTTCATGGATATGGTATGCCTGATCGGCTTCCGCTTTGGCTGTATCCTGATCCCGCTTAAACGTGGCTACTTTCAGTTCTTTCTCTTTGGCTGCTTCAGCGATATTGGTATCACGCAGCAACTCTGCTTTTTGCCCCTGTTCTTCCGCATTGGCCTTCTGAATACGTGCATCACGCATCGCTTCCGCTTCAGCAATCTCGGCATCCCGCTTCACTGCGGCAATTCTCGGTTTACCGAGAGCATCCAGGTAACCCTGTTTGTCACGAACATCCTTGATGGTAAATGAAACAATTTGCAGTCCCATTTTCTTCAAATCTCTAGCTGCTACGCCTTGAACCTCTTGCGCAAATCGATCCCGGTTCCGATATACTTCTTCCACCGTCATTGTACCCAGGATGGCCCGCAAATGCCCCTCCAGTACCTCCTGTGCTTCGCTTCTCAGCGCTTCTACAGGTTTACCGATGAATTGCTCAGCTGCCGTAGCAACGTCCTCTACAGCGCCTCCAACCTTGATAATAGCTACACCGTCAGCAATAACCGGAACCCCTTGCTCCGTGTACACTTCAGGTGTGGAGACATCCAGCTTGTGGGACAATAAGGAGATAAACTCGGATTGCTGGAATACCGGCAAGATAAATGCACCGCCACCACGAACAATCTTAATTTTTCGGCCAGAATCATCATCGGAGATATTTTTACTACCCAGAAATGATCCCGTAACGATCATCGCTTCATCCGGTCCAACCGTTTTGTATCTCGCCCAGAAAGCCAGACCTAAAATTAGAATGACTCCGACTACAACTATGGGAATCAATAAAACATCCCAATTCAAATTCAAATTTTCCATTCCACATCTCTCCCCTTATTCATTCATGATGAGTGCTTAAACTAATTAGGTGATAAGAGTACTTTATAAATCTTTAAGTACATTTTCATCCCATTCCGACACACGTAGTACACCATCTACAACATCCACCACGACAACACGGGCTCCCGCCGCAATGGGGAGGTGTTCAAAACTGGATGCCGTTTGAATCGTACTACCGGATGCGAAGCGAATCATCACTTCGCCAAAACCTTTTTCCGGCACCGGAATGGTAATTTCCCCAATTTTCCCAGATAACTCTTTCATTGAAAATGCAATCGAGACATCGCTGTTACGCATCGGTTTGATGTATGCGAAGAATACCAGCATGGCTGCAGCAATACCTATAAGCAGGGATAATATTAGACCCGACATCGCACTTAATGAACTATAACGTGTCAGCATAATGCCTGCCCCACCGAAGGTTGTAATGGAACCAGCTAGCACAACGGGTTTGAAAAAATCAAGACCTGGCATTTCGAAGGCTCCGTCCAGCAAGCCGTCAATCAAGTCACCCAGCACAAGACTGACAACCGCAAATATTGCTCCTCCGATCAGACACCCCCAATAAATTGTCTCCATCCCCTGTTCCTCCTCTCCTCTGCCGCAAATTCATCCTAACTGGGCATTCCACATGTAAATAAATACGTAGCTAACATCAAAATGTTTCAAAATCTTTCCTCAAATGTATTCTGAACCCGATAATGGGTATTATCACGACATTCGCTTCTTCTTGCTTCATGTTCCTCCATCATTCACGTGTACAGCCCGAATACATGAAAAAACCCCAAGCCTCCATGAAGGAGACTTGCGGTTATTCGACAACAGGATGTGTCCGTTCACTTGTCAGTGATTATTAAATTACAGAGAAGCCTTGTAGATGGATACAACATCTTCCCGTTGCAGTTTCTTGAAGTTACCGAATGGACCAAACAGCATAGCTTTATCAGCCATTACGTCGATCTGGCTATCATCGATATCATAATCAGCCAAACGGTTAGGGGCACCAATGGATGTCCAGAATTTGCTGAGCGCATCAATACCTTCTTCGGCAATCTGTCTGTCCGACTTGCCTTCAGGATTCACTTCGAATACATTAATTGCCAGACGTTTGAATCGGTCCACATTGACATCCAGGTTATGTTTCATCCAGTGTGGGAACAAGATTGCAAGTCCACCGCCGTGTGGGATATCATACACTGCGGATACCGCGTGTTCGATATTATGTGTTGCCCAGTCTCCTGCGAGACCCATATTCAGCACGCCATTCAGTGCCATTGTTCCGCAATACAGAATCGTTTCGCGCAGTTCATAGTTCTCCAGGTCTTCAACCAGACGAGGCGCTGCTTCCATGACGGTACGCAGAATCGTCTCACAGAAACCGAGTTGAACCGGTGTGTTGGCATCCAGATGGAAGTAATGCTCCAATACGTGGGACATCATATCCACCATACCGTATACCGTTTGGTCCAGTGGAACAGTGTATGTATTCACCGGATCCAGGATGGAGAAAGCAGGGAATGAATAAGCGCTACCCCAGCCCAATTTTTCTTGTGTATCCTGATTCGTAATAACCGAACCGGAGTTCATCTCCGAACCAGTTGCCGCCATCGTCAATACGGTACCGAGTGGAAGAGCATCCTTTGCAACAGCTTTGCGCTGTGCAAAATCCCACATATCGCCATCATATTTGGCACCTACCGCAATAGCTTTGGAGCAGTCCAATACACTACCGCCACCTACAGCGAGGATCAGGTCGATGTTATTTGTTTTGCAGAGGTCTACCCCTTTATGCACCGTAGAAAGACGTGGGTTAGGTTCCACACCTGCCAGTTCAGTCACTTCTGCTCCAGCTTCTTTAAGCAATCCGATCACTTGATCGTATAGACCACTGCGTTTGATACTGCCGCCACCATATACAAGCAGAATCCGTTTACCGTATTTCGGCACTTCTGTTTTCAATGCTTCCAGTTGTCCTTTACCGAAAATCAGACGGGTTGGATTATAGAATTGGAAAGATCTCATATCTATTGTCGCCTCCAATGGAGTTTAGAATTTTTAGTGCAACTCCAATTATAGTACCCCGTTTATAGAAAAACAAATCGATAGTCACTCACTTTATAACAACCCGTTAATCTCCAAATGGGCTCGAAACATCTCGCTCGTTGAAGGCAAATCCTCAGCATCCACCCATGTTTCTGAGGCCCATAATCCAGCCTGTTTGAATGCCCGCGGACAATGGATAAAACACTCTTCCACATCCACAATGACAGCCGCACCTATGGTTTTACCACTCCAGCCCATACTGGCGATGAACTCCTCATCCTTGGTAATGGATGCTGTGCCATTAATACGCAGCACTTCATTCATACCCGGAATCAAAAAGAGCATACCAATACCAGGGTTAGACAAAATGTTCAACAAGGAATCTATCCGCCGATTGCCTGGGCGTTCGGGATAGACGAGCCGGTATGTATCATACACTTTTACGAATCCCGCTCCATCACCCCGTGGTGACACATCACTTTTCCCATCACGATCGGAGGTGGAGAGGAAAAATAATGGTGACATGGATAGAAAGTTCTGAACATGTGAATCCACAAATGAAATTGCCTTGTTACGCACATGTTCATGCGGTTCACCCACCATGCCTTGCAGTTCCTCAGCATCTGTAATCAACGGAATATTCAATGCCTTCTTTTCCAAGTTATTAACCCCATTTCCTCAATTCATTGTGGTACTGTACTCTAGGACTTCACTCCATTATAACTTGCCCGGAATTTCTTTCCAATGCATACAAATGTATAGAATAACAAGAACAACACCCGCTCATGATTGGGCGGGTGTTTTGGTTTGTTGACTACTATTCAGTGTATCCCATGCTGCTTACAAAACGACGGAAAGCCTGACGTCCTGCTTCATCATATTTGTAGACACCTGCATGTTCCAGAATCTCGGCAAATTTCAAGCCGACTTCCTGTTGTACAATGGCAACGGCTTGTTCTTTGTCCAGGTTAGGACCAAAGCGTTCAATCAATTCTTCCGCCCAGCCCAGATGTTTGTTCAACACATGATCAGAAGCTTTGGAGGCTTCAGCAAGTTTGACATCTCCAGCGAGAATATCCGCGATACTGTCCAGTTCTTCTTTCAAACGACCTGGCAGGATTGCAAGCCCCATCACTTCGATCAGACCAATGTTTTCCTTCTTCAGATGGTGCATTTCACGGTGCGGATGGAAAATTCCTTCAGGATGCACATCATTCGTACGATTGTTACGCAATACGAGATCCATCTCGTAGCCACCGTCTGCACTACGACGAACGATTGGTGTTACCGTATTGTGCGGTACCTGTTCGCCGTCTACTTCACTGAATGCTTCAATATCCACAGCCGAATCACTGTAGACCTTCCACGCTTCATATACAGCGTTACCGGCTTCAAGCAGCTCTGCAGGATCGTGTGAGGCCAGACGCATGACGGACATTGGCCATTTCACAAGACTCAACGTAAGTCCAGGTGCATCCGCATGGCGGAAGACCGCCTCTGGCTGTGCATTTTGAATGGCGAATGTATGACGACCACCTTGGAAATGGTCATGTGTCAGAATCGATCCACCTACGATTGGCAGATCCGCATTAGATCCGATAAAGTAATGCGGGTACTCCCCGACAAAGGCAAGCAGTCTGCGCAGCGTATCTTTGGTCAGTTTCATCGGCACATGATCATGATGGAAAATGATGCAGTGCTCGTTGTAGTACACATACGGCGAGTATTGGAACAACCAAGGCTCGTTGTTAAGCTCCAGCGGAATAACTCTCAGATTCTGGCGAGCCGGGTGATTCACCCGACCGGCATAACCTACATTTTCACGACACAGTTGGCATTTTGGATATACCGGTGGCGGAAGCAATTTCGCCATGGCAATTTCCTTTGGACTTTTCTCCGGTTTTGACAGGTTGATGGTAATCTCCATGTCTCCATAGGCCGTGTCCTGTGTCCAGTAGACGTTCTTCGAGATCCGATCCATCCGAATATAGTTGGAGTTAATCGACAAGTCATAGAATTGAGATGTGGCCGCCTCAATGCCTTCCGTCTGCTCCGTGTGGCGGAATGCGCGTACCACTTCGGATGGGCGTGCCATTAAATGACCCATGATTTTGGCATCCAGCAAATCACGGAACGTATCACTATTTTCAGGAATGAGTCCAATGGTAAATCCATAATCGATCAACGTATCCAGCATCGCCTGTGGACCATCGGGCACAGTTGTGTCCAACTCGCCGGCATAAGGCTCCGAGAATCCGAATTGTTCCAGCAGGAGGTTGCGGCTGTAATCCCAATCCGCTTCCTCGATTAATTGTTTCTGCAAGGCAAATGCAACCAGACGTTCAATGGCATGCAGTGCTTCCTGCTGCTCCGGTGTCCGCTCTGTGGCACCTGCTGCAATATGAGTCTGTGACATAAGGTGTTCGCCTCCTAGTTTTTTCCGTAGCCGTCAGGACGTGATTGGTGCCAGCTCCAAGCGCTTTGAATAACATCTTCCAGATTGGTCCATTTCGGATTCCAGCCCAGAACGGATCTCGCTTTGGCAGATGAAGCTACCAGCACAGCCGGGTCACCTGCACGACGTGGTTCCTGTACAACCGGGATATCGAGGCCAGTCACTTTTTTAGCTGTTTCGATCACTTGTTTTACCGAGAAGCCTGTGCCATTACCCAGGTTAAACACGTTACTGTTCTCACCTTTGCGAAGATAATCTACTGCACGCAGATGTGCATCAGCCAAGTCGCTCACGTGGATATAGTCACGGATACATGTTCCATCTTCCGTTGCATAGTCGTCACCAAATACTGCGATGTGCGAACGTTGTTTCAAAGCCGTTTGCAGAACGAGTGGAATCAGATGACTCTCTGGTTGGTGATCTTCACCAATTTTGCCGCTCTCATGAGCACCGGCTGCATTGAAGTAACGCAGGGAAACGTATTTGATATCCTGAACTTTATCGAACCATGACATCATGCGCTCCATCATCAGCTTGGTTTCGCCGTATACGTTGGTTGGCTCTGTACGATCGCTTTCTTCGATTGGCACTTTCTCAGGCTCACCGTAGGTAGCTGCCGTAGAAGAGAAGACGATGCGGCGTACATTCGCTGCATTCATCGCTTCCAAGAGACAGAGTGTACCAAACACGTTGTTGTCATAATATTTAACCGGGTCTTTCATACTCTCACCTACGAGTGAGTTGGCCGCAAAGTGAATAACTGCATCGATTGAATTCTCAGCGAACAGCTTCGCCAGAATTTCTTTGTCACGCAGATCCCCTTCATACAACTTACCGCCGAGCAATGCCTCACGATGCCCTGTCTGCAAGTTATCCAGTACTACAACCTCTTCCCCACGTTCCAACAATGCTGCTACCGTATGAGATCCAATATACCCTGCTCCACCAGTCACCAAAATTGCCATTTTACTTCGCCTCCTTCAATTCTTTAACACCGTCACCTACGCCGCACACATAAAAATCACCTTTGAGAGTGGTACGCGCTTCATATGCAGCGCCCACTTCGCTTACAAAACGCTCGACATCATCTTCATGCACAAGTGATACGGTACAACCGCCAAATCCTGCGCCAGTCATCCGTGCACCAAGCGTGCCTGGAATCCGCTGAGCTTCTTCAACCATAACATCCAGCTCATCACAGCTAACTTCATACAAATCACGAAGCGATTCATGAGAAGCGTTCATCAGCTTGCCGAAGGTTTCCAGATCATTGATCCGTAAAGCTTCGACCGATGCGAGCACACGCGCGTTCTCTTCCACAACATGTTGTGCACGCTGTCTTACTTTCTCATCCTTGATCAGATCCTGTAGTGTTACGAACTGCTCTGGCGTCAATTGAGCCAGGTAATTCAGTGCAGGCAGCTGTTCCTTCAAGATGGCAAGTGCCTGCTCGCATTGGGAGCGACGTTCATTATAAGCGGAATCCACCAGACCGCGGCGTTTGTTTGTGTTACCAATGACCAATTTGTAGGAGCCTGTACGGAAAGGAACCTTTTCGTACTCCAGTGTGTCACACATCAGCAGGATCGCGTGATCCTGAGCACCGTTTGCGACAGCGAACTGATCCATGATTCCACAGTTGACGCCTACGAACTCATTTTCCGCTTTCTGGGACAGAAGCGCCAGTTGAACCGTATCAATATCCGACACACCCTCCAGAGACTGCATCGCAAATCCGGTAAGTACCTCCAGAGATGCAGACGATGAAAGTCCTGCCCCGTTGGGAATCTCCCCGTGGTACAGGAAATCGTACCCTTTCGTTACATTCACACCTTTTCCTTGCAATTCAACCATGACACCAACAGGATAGTCGGTCCACTCTCCGGTTTTCTCTTTACCAATAGTGGAAGTATCCAGTGTTCCTTCATAAGACATGTTCGTGGAAGCCAGTTGCAACTTGTTGTCCTGACGCTCACGGATCATTAATGTTGTACCGAATTCAAGTGCTGCCGGAAGCACGTATCCACCGTTATAGTCAATGTGCTCACCGATCAGATTCACACGCCCAGGGGCATGAAATACACGGATGTCCGCTCCACTCTCTCCGTACTTCTCAATAAACTTTTGTTTCAATTCAGTTACGTTCACTGCTGCTGCACCTCGCCTCGTTGTTGTGGTTTTCTTAATGTTATTATATAAGAAAGCGGTGCCTCTTGTAATGCAACCATGTGTGTTTCATATGGATAAATGTGACCTTAAGGCGTATAATGATCGGAGCATCCCGGAAAGAAGGAAACGAGCATGACAGACCCATTCAACGCCAAAAAAGAATCCCTTGCATCTTCTACAGAAAAAATGCAGGAATCACCTTCCGGTAAAAGTGGAGCACTCAGTTATTCTGTTGCCTCCAATCCGGTCTATTATGAGCAAGGCACGCTGCATGTCCTGTTTGCCGGAGCAAGCCAGACCCTTCCGGGTCACGCCGTCGGACCGAAACTATTTGATTATTATCTGCTGCACTATGTAGAAAAAGGGGCGGGTACGTTCCGTACCGAACTGCACACCTACGAGTTATCCGCAGGTGACTGTTTCCTCATTCATCCAGGGCAGCTGGTAAGCTACCAGTCTCATGCCCGCAATCCATGGCAATACCGCTGGATCGCCTTCACGGGCAGCCAGGCTGCCCAGCATGCCGAGGAGGCGGGATTCCGCCCGGAGAAGTCCGTTTTTCATGCCGGATCCTCGTGTGGAATTTCCGATTGGTTATCCGTGATGCAAGATGCTTTTGCCGAGCGCAAAGAAAGCTCCCATTTCACATCACTGGGTACGTTATATATGATTCTAGCCGAAGCACAGAATCACCTTTCGCAGGGCCAAACCTTAATTCCAGGTGAATCATCCATCCGACGTACGGTGAAACAGATGATTCAATATATGTCTACCCAATATGCCTATCCTGTCTCCATTGAACAAATGTCCGCGAGTCTTGGATACAATCGGGCCTATCTATCCCGTATTTTCAAACAGGAAACCGGACTGTCCCCAGTCACGTATCTGCTAAAACTGCGGATCGACAAGTCGCGCCAACTCCTGAGAGAACGCCCGGATCTGTCCATCGAACAGGTATCTGCCTCAGTGGGACTGCCAGACGCGCTGTATTTTTCCAAACAGTTCAAACGATTTCACGGTGAAGCGCCTAGCTTGTATCGAGAGAAAATACTGTCCCGCCCACTAAATCAGGGGTTACAGAAGAATGCTCAACAAAACAAACGGTAAGCAACTTAACGGACGGAACCACGTAAGACAAAAAAAGGTGCATTCCGCCATTATGGCTAAGATGCACCTTTTGCACTTTATTTATTTGTCATCAGGCTCCGGAGACAGGATGGATTCAATCCGTTCCAATTCCTCTGTAGAGAAATCCAGTTGACTGAGCGCAGCCACATTCTCTTCAATCTGGGAAGGACGACTTGCGCCAATCAGCGCGGAAGTTACCCTGCCATTACGCAGCACCCATGAGAGTGAAAATTGGGCCAAACTCTGACCACGTGCTGCTGCAATCTGGTTTAGCGCACGCACTTTGCGGAGCGTCTCTGGAGAGATGTTGTTTTCATTCAGGAATACTGACGGTCCTTTGGCACGTGAGTCTTCCGGGATACCATTCAAGTATTTGTTCGTGAGCACACCTTGTGCCAATGGACAGAATGCAATACTGCCTGTTCCATACTCATCCAGCACGTCCTGCAAACCATCTTCAATCCAGCGGTCCAGCAGCGAGTATTTCGGTTGATGGATTAACAGGGGCGTACCCAGACTTTTCAAAATTTCGGCAGCCTGTCTTGTTTGCTCTGCGGGATAGTTGGAGATCCCTACATAAAGGGCTTTGCCCGAGCGAACAATATGATCCAGTGCCATCATCGTTTCTTCCAAAGGCGTTTCGGGATCATAACGATGTGAATAGAAAATATCCACATAATCCAGGCCCATACGCTTCAAGCTCTGATTCAGACTGGATACCAGATTTTTGCGTGAACCCCACTCGCCATACGGCCCGGGCCACATATAATAACCCGCTTTGGTGGAGATCACCAGTTCATCACGATAAGGTTTCAGATCCTGGGCCAGTACCTGTCCAAATAACTGCTCTGCCGAACCTGCCGGTGGGCCATAATTGTTGGCAAGATCAAAATGTGTAATACCCAGATCAAATGATCGGGTAATCATATTACGGCCATTCTCAGCGTTATTGATACCGCCAAAATTATGCCACAGCCCCAGTGAAATCGCTGGCAGTTTCAAACCAGAACGTCCAACGCGGTTATATTTCATCGTTTCATAGCGAGTATCGCTTGCTACGTAGACCATTATGAATCCCTTCTTTCCCCAGGTTCCGCCTCTTGTATCCGGTCTATGCCGGAGAATGCGGTTATTCAGTCCATACGTTCAACCAAGAAGCTGGTCCACAATATTCATTACCTCACCAATCGGCTCTGTAATCAGCAAATCAGCCCTGCGGTCGTAAGCGGTAGGTGTGGCGTTAAGAAGAACGGTATGTTTTCCTTGAAAATACGTAATTAACTGGGCGGCTGGATATACCGTCAGTGACGTGCCGCCCACGAGTAACAGATCGGCAGAAGACAATGCATCAATAGAGCGATACAATGTCGTCTGGTCCAGCTCTTCCTCGTACAGCACTACATCCGGCTTGATTACACCACCACATGCGGTACAGCGAGGTACGGTATCTTGGGATTGTATAATATCATTCAGCGTATAAAACTGTTTGCAATCCATGCAGGCATTACGATGAACTGAGCCATGAAGCTCCAAGACAGTGCTGTTGCCTGCCTTCTGATGTAGTCCGTCGATATTTTGCGTGATC
Organism: Paenibacillus sp. FSL k6-2145; assembly: GCF_037976585.1. Classification (NCBI taxonomy): domain Bacteria; kingdom Bacillati; phylum Bacillota; class Bacilli; order Caryophanales; family Paenibacillaceae; genus Paenibacillus; species Paenibacillus sp. FSL k6-2145. The sequence continues at coordinate 516,175 of NZ_CP150267.1, forward strand.
ACTGCCTGAAGTTTTCCTTCCTGCTCCAGACGGGCCAATAGTCGATGACACCCATTCGGTTCCGCATCTGGATGAAGCATTTTGCCACGATAAAAATCATAAAAAATATCGGCATGTTGATCAAAAAAATGCCGGCTTAACAATTCTTCCGGTGGATAAGGCGAATGCTGCTCTGTCTGATACAGACCCGCAGCCGAGCGGAAGTCGGGAATCCCGCTTTCCGTTGAAGTCCCGGCCCCTCCGAAAAAAACAATCCGGGAGCTTTCCTGAATCCAGGCAGCCAGTTGTTCTGTTGCGTTCATCCTCTCTCCTCCTTTTACTTACTATATAAATTGAACTAAAGAATATTTACACTGGCCACTCCGTTTTGTGTAAATGTTGAGTTCAATTTATATCCTTCAACCAAGCAAGGGTGACTTATATAATTACGCTAAGCTCATTATAATGACGAATAATGGCATGGGCATCAACCAGATGAGATCCTTGATCTAACTGTGGACAGTAACCAAGCGTATAGGATACCTCTGCGTGACGACCCATCTGCATATCCCCATTACTGTCTCCAATTACAACGGCCTCGGCAGGATCGATATGTAATTCACTGCAAGCCAAGAGTGCTGCTTCTCTATCCGGTTTGCCCTGGGTCACCCGATCACAGCCCACAATGGAGGTGAAAAAGGAACGAATCCCCATCCAATCCAGATGTGTTTCTGCTGCCGCTGTACTGTCTGAAGTGACGACGGCCAGTGGTATGTCTGCTGCCCTGCATTTCTGCAAGAAATCCAGCAATCCTGACATTGGTTCAGCGGATTTGCGCTCTCTTACCGATCTCATAGCCACACTTGAAAATTGGCGTATCGTTGTGATCGCTTCATTCCATGGCATGCCTGCTGCATATAGCTGCCAGGCAAGCAATCCCGTGCACTCATCCACAGTCGCAATGGCCAGCGGGCCTTGCGGATCATATCCAACAATGTGACCTTCTGCATTATGAATGGTGCCCAGGACGTGCTCCCGTTCAACCGTAAATGAAGCTCCAAGCACATTCATACGTGATTGTAACTGACTCAGCAACGTCTCTGCCCACGGCCCCCATAGCTGGAGGAATTCCAGCAGTGTTCCATCTTTATCAAACAGGATACCTTTACATGGGATCTGCGCTCCATTCACTTGAAGCATGGTCATCCGTATCGCCTCCATCAAGTATGCTATAAATGCATACGGCCCTTAGTGCAGAATAATCAAAACCTACTTAATCGTACTTAACCAACCCAGAACTGTCTTGACGGTCTGATTTAGCTGTTCTTCTCCACTCACTTCCGGCTCGCCATCTCCTTTTTGATGACCATAATCACCGAACTGGGCGTGGTTACCACCTTCAATGGTGTAATATACCGTGTCTTCTGGAAGATACATCCGTCCACTTTGATACTTCGTGGCATTCACGACCTCATCTTTAGTTCCCAGAATGGATAAAGCAGGTATTCCAAGTGACTTTACGCTTCCTTTTTCATCCGGGTAGGATGCCAGAAAGAAGATGCCCTGTAGAGCATCAGGATGCGATGCTACATAACGTGCAGCCATCGACCCGCCGAGAGAATGTCCACCCATAACAAATTGTTCGTCCGGATATGCGGCCAGAATCTCATCTGCCAAGTTTGGCTTGAGCACTGCCAGATTAACTGGCATTTTGGCAATAATCGTGTGATGACCGGCAGCAGCCAGCTCATGGGCAAGTGGTGCATAACTTTCCGGTTTTACCAATCCACCAGGGTAGAAAAGTACACTTTTCCCAGCCGGTTTATCTGGCACAAAATCAATCCAGTTCTCTTGTTCGCTCACGGTCACCTTATTGGCTGTTTCCATAGCCGCTTGGGCTGTTTCCTGTGGACCGTATGGTGTGAATAATTTCCACGCAACAAATCCACATCCAATGACAATGAGCGCCAGAAGTACGAGCAGGAATTTCCCGATGCCCCTCTTCTTGCGCCCTGTATTATACCGATTTCTCAACATTAATCACCTTTCTTCACTTCCGCAGGTGCCGCGGCTCACAGAATTGGGAGCCTTTGTCCATCAGGCTCCCCTTCTACGAATTAAAAAATATTATTCAGCCTTGGCCTTGCGGTAAGCATCCATATATTGTTCCGCTTTGCGACGGACATGACTCAGGTCACCCGTCTTCACAGCTTCCGATGTCAAGTCGGAGCCGATACCTACAGCCACTGCTCCACCTTTGATCCAATCTCCCAGATTAGACAAGGATACCCCGCCAGTTGGCATAAAATTCGCCTGCGGCATAGGGCCCTTCATCGTTTTGATAATCGAAGGATCATACAGATTACCCGGGAACAACTTCACAATGTCCACGCCGAGTTCCAATGCGCGTTGAACATCAGCAATCGTCATCACACCAGGCAGAATCGGAATTCGATACAGGTTGCAGATCTGAACCGTATCCGGGTTCAGGGAAGGTCCGACTACAAACTCGGCACCCGACATGATAGCCGCTCTCGCCGTTTGCGGTTCAAGCACCGTTCCCGCACCAATAATCGCGAATTTCTCTGGATCTTGTGTGTTCCAATGGTATACACGGCTTAATTTTTCAATGGCTTTGAGTGCACTGGGTACTGTCATCGTAATCTCGATAACTTTAATGCCACCCGCAATCGCTTGCTCGGCCATGGCAATGACTTGATCCGCAGAATCTGCACGCAGAACTGCCACAACCCCATTGTCCGTAATCTTTTGCAACAGCTGAAGCTTCTTCATTTCATTCTCTCCCTTGTCAATGTGGTGGTTGTGTATACAAGCCTTACATTTAAGAACGAAGATGAGCCATATATGATTTCAGCAGCGACTAACGCTCAACATGGGCAACGTTGTTCAGCTTGGCCTCGACCTGCCCCCACGTCGGGAGCGCCTCCCAATCGCCAACAGCCTGTATAACCATGGAACCGGTCAAATTGCCGAGACGGGTTGCTTCCTGCGGGGAGTATCCTTTTAATAAACCCGACAAAAATCCCGCGCAGAATCCATCTCCTGCACCTACCGTATCCAGAACATAATCCGCCTTGAAGTACGGAACTTCCGTTAGGGTACCATTCGCCAATACGTAGGTCAAATCAGGGCCACCCTTCACGATGCACACAGCATTCATGGCAGATAAACGCTCAAGTACTTTTTGATCATTTTCTTCGTTATATAGAAGTTTCATCTCGTCCAGACCCGGTAAAAAGTAGTCCGCCAGTTCAGCTAAACGCAGTAAAACTGGACGGGCCTCTTCCGCAGACCATAGTTTGAGACGCAGATTTGGATCAAAGCTTACTTTCACCCCTGCCTGTTTGGCAATATGTATGGCAGCCTCTACGGTTGCAAGTCCGGACGGGCTTATCGCTGCCGTTATACCCGTAACATGCAATATCTTCGCCCCGGCAATATAGTCGGGATCCAGATCATCAGGTGTGATCGCACTTGCAGCAGATAGCTTCCTATAATAATGCACCGAGGCTTTCCCGGAAGCGTTCTCACGAATCATCAAACCAGTGGGCTCGTGATCACTTAACCTTACCCGGGATACATCTACGCCTTCACCGCGAATGGCTTTCAGAATCATGTTGCCGATCGGATCATTGCCCAAGCGTCCAAACCAACCACTGGTGTGCCCCAGGCGGGATACGCCAATAGCCAGATTGCTCTCAGCACCCCCGAAAGACTTGTCCAGTGTGGCTGCATATTCCAGCCCTCTTGTATCCTTGGCAGTCAGCAAACCCATACTCTCCCCAAACGTAATAATTTCCGGGCTTGGATAGGGACTCGTTGACATGATTTCTTCCCTCCTTATAATTACATTCCCTCATCTTCTTTTTCTATTGTCATCCTCTATGCAACCGTTGTCAATCCCGGAGCGTTCATTTTGTTGTCACAGCTTTGAGAAAAGATAACGCTTACCAATGTGAATTAAATCACAATAGATAATGCACATCCATATTACCCTTATTACAGATGCAAATGACCTGGCAACCAGGGTCTATAAGGGGGCTGCACCATGAAAAATCAGACACTGATCCGGGATGATCAGGAATCTTTCTTTTACAATCTGCGCTTTATGCTTATCGTCTGTGTCCTTGCTGGTAATGCACTTGAACCACTCATTACACGTTTTGCAGGAGCGGAAGCTCTGTTCCTGTGGATATATACGTTTCACATGCCACTATTTGTATGGGTAACCGGGTATTTTGCGACACACTCACTCCAAGGTGCATCTGGGCGAAACGTCCTGAAGCAGATTGCACTACAGTATGTACTGTTTCAGTCCCTATACGCATTGATGGACTTTACCGTATTCCACACACCCCATATGCGGCTATCCTTCTTTGCACCTTACTTGCTGTTATGGTTTCTCGCGAGTCATTTCTGTTGGCGACTGTTGCTTCGTCTGACGATTTCCTGGAAACCGATATATCGGCTGATTGGATCGATTACGCTCGGTGTAATTGCGGGGTATTTGCCTATCGACGGATTCTGGCTCAGCTTCAGCCGTACGTTTGTATTTCTGCCGTTCTTTGTCATCGGTTATGACTATGGAGCAACCATCCGTTCACATTTATTATCCGGTTGGGGGCGAAAAACCGCAGCCATCCTCTCTGCTGCACTGTTGGTGTGGATTGGGTATGGTGGTTTGAACATATCATCCGGATGGTTACTCGGCAGCATGACGTACGCCGAACTGGGTCACCACGAATGGTATGCCGGCATCTTCCGACTTGGAGTCTACCTATTGGAGATCGCATCGGCAGCACTGTTCTTGGCCTGGGTACCTTCCTTGACTTCCAGACTGACGGACCTTGGACGACGTACACTCTATGTATTTCTGCTGCATGGGTTTCTCGTTCGTCTCGCGATCTGGTCCGGAGTCTACAGTTATATGGGAAGCTCGGCGTATATTCCAGTCATACTGGTCATTGCCGTACTCTTCGCAGTCACACTGGCTCTGCCGGCTGTACGTCACACGTTCAAACCCTTAATTGAACCGGATATATCCCGATTTTCTTTCAATCGACATGAGGTGTTTAAACGATCGGCCTAATGCTCTGACGTGTCTCTTCACCATCCGTTCTATCCTGGTGTGTTGTTTCAGGCTGGAAATAAGGTGGTAAATTAGGGATACGCGCTACAAAAAACAACTTATCGTTGTAAGGAGTGATTTGTAATGGCACGTCAACCGACGTCAGAACGCAAGATGAGCCGTGAGGAAGCTGGCAGATTAGGTGGCAAAGCGACTTCCAAGAACCATGATCGAAGCTTCTACCAGATGATTGGAAAAAAGGGAGGAGAAGCGACTTCAGATGCCCATGACACTGACTTTTACAAGCAGATTGGTCGCAAGGGCGGCGAAGCAACCTCCGAAACTCATAATAAGGAATTCTATCGTGAGATTGGACGCAAAGGCGGAAGCAACTAATGAATTCCGCTTGCCACATCGAAACATGATCATAGCTTTCCCGTAAAATCAAGAAGTCTAATTCCATGAAAATGGTTTAAGGCTTCTTTCTATTGATTGTAGAAATATGACGACGGTTGTGATAGACTCAATAGAAAAACCGGGTGTTCACGGGTTTAAAGCAGCAAAGAATTTCACAAACTACGGGGAGCTCGACACCGGCATGCCGGTCCTTTTTTTTAGAGTACGGATGAAATTAAACGACAGATGCACTGCCATTTACTTTTCCATTCATGTTGCTCAATATTATATATTTGGGGGGAATACACCATGTCAGCCAAGAAGATGCGTTCCGATATGATCAAAAAAGGTTTTGACCGTGCACCACACCGGAGTTTGCTCCGCGCAGCGGGCGTTAAAGAAGAGGATTTCGGCAAGCCGTTTATTGCCGTATGTAACTCATACATCGATATCGTGCCCGGGCACGTCCACCTTCAGGAATTCGGTAAAATTGTAAAGGATGCTATTCGTGAAGCCGGTGGCGTTCCATTCGAATTCAACACCATCGGAGTAGATGATGGTATTGCCATGGGACACATTGGTATGCGTTACTCGCTGCCAAGCCGTGACATTATCGCGGATTCCGTGGAAACCGTTGTGTCTGCACACTGGTTCGACGGCATGGTATGTATCCCGAACTGCGATAAAATTACACCCGGCATGATGATGGGTGCACTCCGCTGTAATATCCCTACCGTGTTTGTCAGCGGTGGACCGATGAAAGCCGGTCGTGACAGCAATGGTAAAGCTCTGTCCTTGACCTCTGTATTTGAAGGCGTAGGCGCTTATCAAGCAGGTAAAATCGATGATAAGAGCTTGCTTGAACTTGAACAGTTTGGCTGTCCAACATGTGGATCATGTTCCGGCATGTTTACGGCAAACTCCATGAACTGTCTGGCTGAAGCGATGGGACTGGCAATGCCAGGTAACGGAACCATCCTGGCTGTTGCTCCTGAGCGTCGTGAGTTTGTTAAACAATCTGCTAAACAACTGATGGAACTTATTAAAATGGATCTGAAACCACGTGATATCGTTACTGTAGAAGCGATTGATAACGCGTTTGCACTGGATATGGCTATGGGTGGATCTACGAATACAGTACTGCACACGCTGGCACTGGCTCATGAAGCAGGCATCGAGTATCCAATCGAGCGGATCAATGAAGTAGCTAACCGCGTTCCGCATCTGGCGAAACTTGCACCTGCTTCCGATCTTCACATCGAAGACGTTCACAATGCAGGTGGCGTAAGCGCAGTGCTGAACGAATTGCTCAAGAAACCAGGCGCGATTCATGGTGACTGTATTACAGTAACAGGTAAAACAATCCGTGAGAACGTTGAAGGAAAAGAAATCCAGGATACAAATGTCATCCACCATCTGGATAACCCGCATTCCGAAAAAGGCGGCCTGGCTGTATTGTTTGGTAACCTTGCACCACAAGGAGCTATCATCAAAGTTGGTGCTGTTGATGCTTCGGTTGGTGGATACCACAAAGGTCCTGCCATCTGCTTTGACTCCCAGGAGCAAGCGCTCGAAGGTATTGCTAACGGCAAAGTAAAAGAAGGACATGTTGTTGTTATCCGTTATGAAGGACCAAAAGGCGGACCAGGTATGCCTGAGATGCTGGCTCCTACTTCGCAGATCGTAGGTATGGGATTGGGTGCCAAAGTTGGTCTGATCACCGATGGACGCTTCTCTGGCGCATCCCGCGGAATCAGTATCGGACATATTTCTCCGGAAGCAGCTGAGGGTGGTCCAATCGCCTTTGTTGAAGAAGGAGACATCATCGAGCTGGATCTGAACAACCGTATCATCGAGTTGCACATCAGTGACGAAGAGTTTGAACGTCGTCGCGCTGATTGGAAAGGCTTTGAACCGAAAGTAAAAACCGGTTACCTGGCTCGTTATTCCAAACTGGTTACCAATGCAAGCAACGGTGGCGTACTGAGTATCTAATTCACTAATAAATAAAGGGTTGCTCTTCTGCCAAATCTGGCGAAGGGCAACCCTTTTCTTTTGCTGGTTGGTGGGATCAGTCCGTTTAGTTCCGCTCTGGTATTATCTCTTGTTCAATTAACAACGATTCATCTCTGGATTCTTCTACCGTTGCCGCCACCTGCATCGTATGTTGACCGTAACGTTCCAACAGTAGATCCAGCGGCATGGCAATCATCTTGGGTACCAATTGTTCTGTTCGCTGTTTCAGACGTTTGGTTCCTGCCGGGTGGATTACACTTAACAGCAGCTTCAAGTATACTTTGGATGCAGCACTGAACGGTCCAGGAGGCAATTCTTGTATGGTAAATCCGAATTTTTCTGGGCCTCTGTTAATCATGCTCACACCGTATATCGCCTTGGCAGAGCGTAACTCCGGTTCGAGTGCCACCATGCGTGCCAGATCCGGCAATTGCTGTTCCATGGTCCGAATCATGCGAATAGCCAAATGCATACTGGAACGTGATGTCACTCCAAGTTCAAACAACTTCTGATTGTCAAAATGTAGTTCTATCACCGGATCTCCATTTTGAATAACATGGCCATCATTCATCTCCACCCGCGCTCCGTGATATACTCGTGATCTGAAGTGCAGCATTGGGTCCTCTGGCGAAGCCGTCCGTAGATGATATACCCAGTGGAACAACTTCTCCCAGCCCAGCCATAAGGCAACAACGGTTCGTTTCCATAGCTTCAATGGTGTCTGTAATTGCGTTTTGTTCTGAGATTCGCTCACTGTGATACCTCCCATCAACGTATCAACGCGTACACTTTGCAGGCCTAGCCGTTCAGCTTCCTGTAATACGACTTCCAGCGCCTGAAGCATCTGCTCCGGCGCGTGTGCATCTGCACCAAGGGTCGTTCCTCGATCATGCAGCAGCATGACCTCTCCACCTCTCAGTTCCTTCAGCATCCGTTCGGTCAATCTCTGGGCACCTACTCGGCTTCTCCAGTCTTCAAACATGGAAGACCACAGTACAATCTTTCGTTCTTTCTTGCTGAAAAAATCAAACAAGTTCATAATCCCCCACGGTGGACGATAATAACAAGTCTTCACGCCGGTTACTTCATGGATAATCTGACCTGTTCGCTGAATCTGATCACGAACAGTACGCGGCCGCATGAGCCAGTTCGTCTTATGAATATAATTATGAATGCCAATAAGATGACCTTCCTCATGTATGCGCTGTATGAGTTCAGGATGACTCGCAGCATGTTCTCCAACGACAAAAAATGTGGCTTTTGCTTGATGCTGACGAAGCAGATCGAGCAGTCTCGGCGTATAATGTGGATCTGGCCCATCGTCAAACGTTAATGCAAATTGTGTATCACTTCTTCCCCGTCGAAATACACGAAAACCAAAAAGCCTGCTAATCAAACTTGGAATAAAGGCGTAAAAAGATGAAAGATACAATAACCACAGTAAAATACTATGAAGTATGGTTGTCATGATACAAGCTCCCCACTTCTCATGCTGAATTACGGTGCACAATGGCACTATCTAAAATAAACCGCCTTTAATTTTATCATAGTTCAGACTTTTCTTGAATCCTGTTTTCCCAAAAAGATAGCTATCGTGTACAATAAATACAATCTAATTATTGCCATCAAAGGAGCCATGTCCATGTTACCGCTTTACAAAAAATACGGGCGAACTGTCTTTGACATCGCGTTGCTCGTATTAACCGTGTATGTGATCATGTACGGTTTCAGTCAATTATACCAAGTGGCTGCACCGGTCTTTCTATCATTCATTGTGTATTGGATGATTGAACCGCTGGCCAAATTTTTACATCGCAAAGGATTACCCAAGACACTTGGAGCCGCCATCTCCGTCTTGTTGTTTCTTGCATTGATTGTCGCTGCCTTTTTTGGTGTAGGTTTAATTATCATTTCACAAATTTCCAATCTTCAAGATAATTTCCCCGTATACATTGAAATGATACAACGTGAATTCACCAATCTGGTGTTGTTCATTCAGGACAAGTCAGACGCTCTCCCTGATGGAGTTATGGAAAAAGCGAATGATTATTTTGCAACACTGACCGGGTTCCTGTCCAAATGGGTAACTAGCGGAGCGCAATTCGTCGTAGGTTTCCTCAGTTCATTCTCTTCGTTTATTACGAATTTCGGAATTGCGATTATTCTGGCATTTTTCCTCAGTATCGAGATTGAATCCTGGCGCAAGTTCGCCCGTGCGAAAACGCCCAAAACATTAAAGTTAGCTATTGAATTCATGCGTAATCACGTGTTCAAGACGATCCGCTCGTATCTGAAGGCACAGATGATCATGATGCTCATTACGTTTGTTTTGATTTATGCAGGTTTGTTGATTTTGGGAACCTCTAACGCGTTTACCATTGCAGCAGTTTGTGCGGTTTTTGATCTGGTACCATTGCTTGGCGTTCCTGTTGTGTTTATTCCATGGATCGTCTACCTATTCATTATTGGCAATAGTAGCCTGGCGATTGGCCTGATTGTGATTCTGGCAGTGACGATGCTGACACGACAATTGCTGGAACCGAAAATATCGGGTAACTCGATTGGTGTATCTTCGGCGTACTTGATGCTTTCGTTTATGCTGATCTCCCTTTCGATCTTTGGCCTGGCTGGTGTAGTGTTATCTCCAGTGCTTCTCATCCTACTGAAAGAACTGTTACAACAAGGGTACCTGCAGAAGTGGATTCACCTGCCAAAAGATGAATTTGAATCCTCTCCATTAGTGATGGACCCACCCGTTAACAAGGCCTCAGCGAATTCTGCCGAGTCTACTGTACAACGTCCCGTTTCTGCGAAGGATCATGAGGACTCAGCCAAATAGTCCATCACCTTCCTGAAGAGAGCCGTCGCCTGATGTTGGCTGTCAGGAGAGACATTTTGAACAAGAACGGCTACAGCATATTGGGGTTGTTCTACCGGTCCATAACCAATGAACCATTGATTGTTGCGCTTCTCCCCATGTTTCTGTACCTGAGCTGTACCTGATTTCCCTGCAACATGCCACCGTGCACGCTGCAGGGATTTTCCTGTTCCCTCACGGACTACCTTATTCATCCAGGATAACAGTTTATGCGCTGTTGCGGGAGTAATCTGTCCTGATGCTGAAGGTGAATCATGCAAGGGCATCTCCAGCATGGTGCCACCATCCGCATATCGGATGCGCTTAACGAGACGTGGGGCACTAACCTTTCCATCATGTAACAGTGTTACGATCAGATTGGCGGCTTGCAGCGGTGTGACCAAGACATCGCGCTGACCGATTGCTGTCTGTATTTTCGCACCTTCATCAGCAGAAGAAACAGACTCTGTTCTCACACGCCCGTGATCCTCATGATCAAAGTGTCGTAACACGGGCATTCCTGCCATCTGCTTCCCCTCCCAGCCAATCGGACGCGCGAGCCCCAGACGATCAGCCGTGTTCTCCAGTTGTTCCATACTAAGCCTGCGCGCCGTTTCCGCGAATACGATGTTACAAGACTCAGCGAATCCTTGCTCCAGATTCAGGTCTCCATGACCATGCTCCTTCCAGCAAGACAGCCCATATCTTCCGTACTCACCACCGCAATGGAATTCTTCTCCGTTAGAAACCGCATGATACTCCAAAGCAGCAGCCGCAGTGACAATTTTGAAAATGGAACCCGGTACGGCTCCCTGTACTGCACGATTCCCCCAGGACGATTCTTTAGGGTTCACATGTTGTGGCTGATAGAAAGGGCGGGAGATCATGGCGCGAACATCTGCGTTAGCCGCATCTAACACAACAATGGCCCCTTCTTGTAATCCAGATTCTTGTGTCAACTCCTCCAACCCACGCTGTAACTCAGCATCCACTGTGGTTTCTACACGTAAAGGATAATGGCTATTGGCCGGTGCAATGACATGCGGCTGAATATCAGGGATAATCTCTCCACCACCTGAGACCATGCGTGATACAAGCGTAGGGCCAATTCCCCTTAACAGCGGTTCAAGTGTCCTCTCCAGCCCAGCTGCCCCTGATTTCATAGCAAATGGCTGTTTTACTTCATCCTGATGCCCATTTAGAACTTTGGAGGACTCAGGCTGTTCAGCCAGATAACCCATCCACTGCATCCCTGTATGCCCCTGTAGATACCTTGTCATCATCGGATAGATGCCAGCTCCTTGCAGATGCAAACTACGTAGGCGCTCCACCTGAGCAGCAGTCAAATGAACAGGCTGATGTGTACCTGCTGTCCAGAAATGAGGAATACTTTCCTGAATCCATTCCTTCTTCAATTGATCTAGATCGGTATGTAATATAGCTGCTAACTTTGTCATCTTGGAGCCTTCTAATGTCCCATGCTTGCGTAATTTCTCTAATGGACCTGCCTGTGGAAAAAGAACCAGTCCCCATTGCAGCTTACCAGTCAACGCTTCACCTTTGTAATCCGTAAATTGTCCCCGCCCCGGGTCAAGCATCACCCCGCGTTCACGCTGCAATACAGACATTTCACGTACCGTGCGGTGAAATCCAGGCATCGTCTGATTCACCTGAACGATCTGGACCCATCCCAATCGTAATATAAGCAATCCAAAGACAAGAGTTAGAAGAATACAAGTTATATAGATTCGCCGTTTCGCAAGGAGATGCATCCCAATCTCACCTTTTGTCGTTTTGATCATATTATTGCTGATATGACTTGGAATTATCCGGTAAACAAAAAGAAAACCTGTCCCATGTGCGGGACAGGTTCTCCTCATTTCAACCTTGGCTTGTTACACCGTAAAGCGTGACAAGGTTTCTTTCAGTTCAGTGGACACATTCTCCAGTTTGCCAGACAGATTGACCAGCTGGTTACTGATATTTTGCTGTTCACTGCTCAAGGAAGCTACTTCTTGAGACGTTGCAGAAGATTCTTCAGCTACAGCGCTGACATTACTCATGGCTTCAGACAATGTACCTTGGGATTTGTTTAATTCTCCAATAGAACCTGTCACCATGCCCAGACGTTCCACAAATGCACCCATCTGTTCCTGTACGGAAGCAAAGATGACGTTGGTATCTTTAACCGCATCCATCTGTTCCTTGAATAATGGATAAGCTGCAGACAAAGCATCCACGGTCTCATTCATTTCAGTCATGATTTTGTCTGTGATCTCTCCAACCATCTCAATGGATTGTCTGGATTGAGCCGCAAGCTGACGAACCTCATCTGCCACCACCATGAATCCGCGTCCGGCTGCACCGGCACGTGCTGCTTCAATGGTCGCATTCAGGGAAAGGATATTTGTCTGTTTCGTTATGTTTTGCAGCACTTCAAGCACTTTCAGAACAGAGGACGTGCTCTCTTTCAGCGAATCAACCTTATTCACCAGTGCACCAATCATTTCTTCTGTCTTCTGGGTTTTGGTCATCAACTGATTCAGATGTTGTGTTCCTGTCTGACTGGACTTCTCTACATGACGAGCAGAATCACCCATCTGTTCATTAGCAGCGATTACACTCTGCATCTGACGAGAGATATTGTCAGTTAATTCATTACCACGTTCCGCTTCAGTTGCCAAGCTGCCTGCACCGCCTGCGATCTCCTCTGTAGCTACGGCGATCTCCGAAGCAGATACAGCCGTTTTCTTGGATGCACTGCTCAGCTCAGAGGCTGTATCCAATACTTCCTGCGCAGAACGATTGGTTTGTTCAACCAGCTTAGTAATCTGCTCCATCATCAGATTGAAGGCAGATGAGAGCTGACCAATTTCATCTTTGGAGCTGTATGGTGTACGAACTTTAAGATTACCTTTCGCACCTTCCTGCATCAGGTCTTTCAATTTGCCAAGTGGACGAGCGATCATACGCACCATCCAGATTCCAATCAATACTGCAATCCCCGCATCAATCAGCGCCATCCACAGGGTTAGGGTCAGAATACCCTTTGCATCCTGAACCAAAACAGAGGTAGGTATCATACCAACCAGTTTCCAATTGGATGTATCCATCGTACTGTATACAGCCAGCATTTCCGTAGATTTGCCATCTACCGTATACTCCGTATTCGTGCTACCTGCTGGTTCGGTCAACTCTTTGACAAATGCAAGCTCTGTATCTTGTCCCGTACGATCCGAGATCGAGGATGCAACCACTTTATTATCCGGAGCAATCAGTTGAAGAATAGCTCCTGGCCCCAGATCAAGCGATTTCAGTTGTTCCTCCAAAACTTCCAGTTTCAGTTCAATAACCAGAACATACGACTGAGTAGTCCCCTGCAAGTTTTTCATGGAACGTGCGATTTTAAACGTTGGGGTTGAGCCATCTTCCTTGACCTCTGTTGGAAGCCAGCGATAACCGCCCGCCTCAATCAACTCACTGTACCATGCTTCCTGGCGAATGTTGCCCATGGATGAACTGTTGCTACCTGTACCCATAATGGACTTTGTATCGTCCGTAGGTACCAAATAAATCGCTTCCATAGATTTATTTGTAAATGCAACATTGGACAATTGCTTGTTGATTGAACTTGAGTTTATGAATGTATCATACGCAGTCAGATTTTGATCTGACATTTTTTGTAGCAAGGACTGCATTTCCGGATCAAAGAAAATCTGTGTGGATGTATCCACAAACCTCTCCAAAATAATGTCCATTTTTTGTTTGGTCTGATCAATGGTCTCCTGATTGGCACGTGAGGCATTTTTCTCTATCGTACCTTTGGCTTTTGAATAGGATAATAGACCTAAACTTACTACAAAAATCATAATTCCCGCAAAGAAGATCAAGAACAGTTTAACCCCTACGGATTTAACCGGATTTGCCTTCTTAATCTGTTCGAAAGAAGCCCCCCCAAAGTTTTTCCAATCCCGGTTTTTTAATTGTTTCTTCACCCAATCGGTCTTGATCCAGCCCAGCTTGAGCTTGCTGCGGTCAATCTTAAACAATCTTTTGCCATTACCTGTTGTTTTGCTTTTGACTACTTTTTCTTTCTTCACTTTCTGAACCTTCTCAGGATTAACCTGCTCGGCTTTTGTCACTTGCTCCCCACTGTCGTTCTGCTTCTTTTGAACCAATCCCATTCACCTGCCAGTAATTTACTTGTTGGATTTTTCTTTCTCTCCCCTATAAATATGTAGTATTCGACAGCTTTCTTCGTTCCCCTTTCACTTTCCAGAAATATTTTACAACTTTATTCCTATTTTTCTATAAAAAAAAGACCCCCATCTGCCGATAAACGGAGGTCCCCATGTAAATTTCATAACACTATTTTGTTAAATCATAATACAATATTGACACATTATAGGTATTTGAGCCTATTTCTTTTTTCTCATCATATCGAAGTACGAAACCGGTTGATCTACCTTCATTTTAATCAGTTGCAACGGGTGACGAGCAGCATCTAGAACATTGCCTTCTTCATCCTGTATTTCACCGACCACCTGTTTGAAAAAGTGACCTCCCGGACCGAAAAATTCGATTTCCTGTCCTGGTTTGAAGTGATTGCGCTGTTGAATGGTTGCCATTCCTGTTTCAGCATCATACCCCATGACCAATCCAGCGAAGTCAAAAGGTACAGCCTTTTCTTCCGGTTCATAGATATGATCTTCATGGTCTGGTGTATCATAGAAAAATCCGGTATTCAGCGGGCGATTCGCCGCTTTGTTCATTTCTTCAACCCATTCAGGTTTCAGAACATAATTTTCCGGGTCTGCCATATAGGAGTCAATAGCTTGACGGTATACATTAACCACAGTTGCCACGTAGTGGATCGATTTCATACGTCCTTCGATCTTGAAACTGTCCACTCCCACATCAATCAACTCGGGAATATGGCCAATCATGCACAGATCCTTAGATCC
This sequence comes from Paenibacillus sp. FSL k6-2145, assembly GCF_037976585.1. NCBI lineage: Bacteria > Bacillati > Bacillota > Bacilli > Caryophanales > Paenibacillaceae > Paenibacillus > Paenibacillus sp. FSL k6-2145. Next base: position 531,476 of record NZ_CP150267.1, read on the forward strand.
CATGGAGAATGAATTATCCTGTTCCTGGAACAGAGGAAGCTGGTTCTCACCCAGTTTGAATGGCGCAGGTGCCTTCATCTGCATGTCCTCTTCGCTAACCCACACCGTATCTTCTCTCGCATCCTCGAACAGATCATACTTCCAACGGCAAGACTGGCAACAGCCGCCCCGGTTGGAGTCCCGATCCGTAAAATGGTTGGAGAGCACACAACGTCCGGAATACGAGGAACACATCGCCCCGTGAATAAAGGCTTCAATTTCGATATCCACATTGGCCTTGATCTCTTCAATCTCTTCAAAGCTGGTCTCACGTCCGAGAACAACACGTGGAAGTCCTTCATCTTTCCAGAACTTCACGGCTTGCCAGTTGAGTGTGGATTGTTGAGTACTTAGATGTACCTCAAGGCCTGGCACAGCACGAAGGGCTACTTCAATAATAGCTGGATCGGCTACGATGATCGCAGAGATTCCCGCATTATAGAGGTTTTGCAGGTATGTTTCGATACCCTCAACATCCTCATTATGTGCATAGATGTTCGTCGCTACGAACACTTTGGCGCCATACTTTTTGGCAAACTCCACACCTTCACGCATCTCTTCAAAGCTGAAGTTATCCGCGTTGGAACGCAGTCCATAGGCCTGTCCACCGATATAAACGGCATCTGCACCGTAATGGATCGCAAATTTCAGTTTTTCCAGATTACCCGCCGGAGCTAGCAACTCCGGTTTGTCCAGACGGTTACGTTTACCCGAGAACTTCCGCTGTACCGCCACTGTTTCCATTCTGTTCACCTCGTCTATTAATACACTTGTTCTTTATAGAAAAATCCAAACGACAATTCACGTTCAGGGTCCTGTAACTTCCGTACCTCAGCGAGCCACTCTTCAGAGAACGCATATGCATCAGCATCGGCTACATAACTGTCAATCGCTGTCCGATATGCACGTACAACAGCTTCATTGTAGGTAAGTGATTTTAACATACCTTCAATTTTGAAACTGTGCACACCCGCTTCCATCAACAGATGAAGATCTTCGAGGATACATATATCCTCAGAACTCATAATGTGCGTGCCGTTAATGTCCTCATAGATCGGAAACTTCTCATCCCGGCGTTCAGCCTCGATCAGGAACAATCCCCGTTCTTTGCCCAGATGTCCCTCAACCGGCCGCCCTTGATGAGCCATGTAACTTTGCACCAGACTGCGCTTGGAATGATAAATATTCGTCATACCATGCACCTGAACCTGAGCTTCCACCTTCAAAAAAGGAACCATTTCGGTCAACTCGTCCATATTCAACTCACGGGCAAGCACAACACGACTCGCTCCCTTAGTTCCCCAATAGTTGGCTGTCGCATAGTTCGTTGAAGTCATCTCCGCATTCCAGTGCAGCTTCACATGTGGCGCGTATTCCTTCATGGTAGACAGCACGGATGGATCATTAAACTCCACACCATCAATACCGATTCTGCCAAGTGCTTGAACATATTCAGGCAATTCTTTTAACAATTCGTTGGACATCAGATTAGTCATGGATACATACACACGCGCCTGATGTTTGGCTGCAATGGCAACCACCTCTGCTGTCTCTTCCACGCTAAAGCTGCCTGGAAGACGCATGCCGAATCGATCATCTCCAATAACCAGAGCATCTGCTCCCGCCTGGAGCAGCACTTCTGCCTCTTTCACATTCGCCGCTGTAACAAGCAGTTCATGTTTCTTACTCATATAATCCCCTCCGCTTATTGCGCAGCCTTACTTTTGGCTATATTTTGCTGGTGTTCCTTATACGTTTTGGCAAATAGATGTCCAGATGAGCCATCCTTTTTTGTCACATAGAACAGATACTCCGAAGCTTCCGGATTTAGCGCTGCCTCAATGGACGGAAGACTTGGACTGGCAATTGGACCTGGTGGCAAGCCTTTATTCAGATACGTATTATACGGACTTTTCACCTTAAGATCTTTGTAAAACAATCGTTCCTTTGGCCTATCGAGCAGATATTGCACGGTAGCATCAATCTCCAACTTCATATCCTGATTGATCCGATTGTAGATTACACCTGCAACCAGAGCACGTTCCTCATCCACCACAACTTCTTTCTCCACAAGTGATGCAATCGTCAGCAGTTCATGCAGGGATAGGTTCTTTTCCTTAAGCTTGGCTTCCAAATCAGGAATGGAATTAATCTTGGTCTGGAATTCTTCCAGCATCCGTTGCATCACATCATGCGTGGAACTTCCCTTTTTCAGCTCGTAGGTCTCCGGGAATAGATACCCTTCCAATACGTAGCGAAGTTCTTCATCCACTGGAATATCTTTGATGATATCTACATCAAAGGCCGAGGGATCATTGGCCAGCTTGATGAATTCATCCCGATCTACAACATGCTCATAAGAAAGCTTACCCGCCATTTGCAAAACGTTATAACCCTCCGGAATCGTAAATTTCACCATTTCCTCAGGTACAACTTCCCCACTACTCAGCTTGCTAACAATCTCATCATATGTCACGCCAGGATTCATAGAATATGTACCCGCCATGAAATTAGAACCTAGTTTCTTCCACTTTAAATACCCTTTAAAGGTTAACCCGCTTCGAATAAGGCCTTCTTCTTGAAGCTGATCCGCGATTTTCGAAGTTCCCGATCCGCTCTTAATCTCGAATACGATCGGTTCTGTAGAAGCTTCCACAGGACGCATCATACTCCATACGTAACCGCCTGCGCCTCCGGCAAGAACTACAATGATAAGCAGTATGACTACAATTGCTTTCCCTTTCAAAAAAGAAACAACTCCTTTACACAACCAAAAAGAGCGGACTTCTCCGCCCTCCCGGTTTTTTCAATTTGAAGCTGATTTAATCTTCGTCAATGGGGAGAGTACATTCATCATACAGTTCCGAGATGTTCTCCCACTCATCATCATCGTCGATCGTAACTAACTCTGGCATGATCTGGTCTTCACTTCCAGGCGATACTCGCAGAAGTTCAACCTCGTCATAAGGTCGCAACGAACTGCGGAGCACCGCGTACTGCTGACCGTTTACTTCGAACTCAGCCAACAAGTCATACGGTTGTGATTTACCGTTCTCTTCCTCGAGCTCAACATGAGCACCGAATGCCAGACGCAGTGAATCTGTCCATTTCAGGTCTTTGCGGCTATATTCCGTCATTTAGTTCGCTTCCTCTTCATCTTCAGCAAGAAATGTATTAAACGTCTCCTCGACGATATCCCATTCGGCATCATCTTGGATGACGAAAAGTTTAATATCGTCGCCCTCTTCTTCATAACGGAATGCATATACATCCGTTTCGCCATCTTCAGGTTCAACCGGAGCAACCATCATGTACTTGGCCTCCGAACCATCTACTTCAAACTTCATGATGACTTCAAATTCCTCTTCATTACCCTCGTCATCCGCAATGTAAATAATTTCCGCTTCTTCTTCCATACCCAGTTGATCTTCAGCCATTGTTGATCCCCCTCACCTTCTACTATTGGCATCCAAATAATTTTGCAAAATCAAGCTTGCGGCCATTTTGTCCACAACCTGCTTGCGTTTTTTCCGACTGACATCCGCTTCGATCAGCGTACGTTCTGCTGCCATGGTTGTCAGCCGTTCATCCCAAAGGTGAACAGGTAAATTCAGTTCATCCCGCAGGCGTTCGGCAAAAGCAATGCATATCTCACCGCGCGGTCCTACGGTGCCGTTCATGTTTTTGGGAAGTCCGACTACGATCTCACTAATCTCATGCTCACGCACAAGTTCGGCAATCCGAGCGAACTCGCCTTCATCACGGCGGCGTTCTAGCACTTCCAATCCCTGGGCAGTCCAACCGAAGGCGTCACTCGCGGCAACTCCGATTCTTCGGTCCCCATAGTCCAAACCTAATATTTTCATCCATGCTCTCCCATCCTGGGGCCTGCTCAGGTCGACTCAACATCGCCTTCTCAAGCTTCAGGCTGTCTTCTGTCGGTTCATTTCCCGCTGCCTGCATGGCTGCAACACAGCGGAAGCGGCGTACATTACCGATGATTGGCCAGATAGGAACGTACAAGCTCTTCAATCAGCTCATCGCGCTCCTTTTTACGGACCAGACTACGTGCGTTGTTGTGACGAGGAATGTATGCCGGGTCTCCGGAAATCAGATACCCAACAATCTGGTTGATCGGATTATACTCCTTATCGACCAATGCATCATATACCGTGAGAAGAATCTCTTTGGATGATGCTTCCTGTTCGTCACCTTTCACATTAAATTTAACCGTCTTATCCATGGAGTCCATTGATGACACCTCGCTCCTGCATGAACATGGGGACCATGTCCTGCCGAATTGATTTCTGTTTATATAATAACATATTCTGACTGCCACAAGTAAACAAAGGATAAGGCAATTGTGTTTTTTGCTTGTCCTTTACTGGCTTCAGCATATTGCATCAGTCGATTCCACTCGCTCTCAGGTACAAAAGTTGGACGGGAAGAAGCATCCCGATCCAACCTCCGTATAAAGAACAGAACCTTTCGAACTATATTTTGGCCTTTGAAAGCCCTCGTTCGATTTATGCAGTATGCCCGCTAACCAGCGAAACCGCCAGTTTCAGCGCTTCATCCAGCTTGGTCGCATCCTTGCCTCCGGCTTGCGCCATATCTGGACGTCCACCGCCACCGCCGCCGCATACTGCTGCGATTTCTTTGACGATTTTACCAGCGTGCAGTCCTTGTTTTACTTGTTCAGCAGGTACAGCTACAACAAAATTCACTTTGCCGTCCGCTGGAGCACCCAATACGAGTACCGCGTTAGGCAATTTTACTTTCAACTCATCTGCCACTGTACGCAGTGCATCCATGTTCGGAGCATCTACGCGTGCTGCCAGCAATTGTGTATTTCCTGCTTGTACCACTTGATCGGTCAATTGACCCGCTTCCATGGCACTCAGCTTGCTTTGCAGGGATTCAGTCTCTCTGGCTGCTTCTTTCAGTTGCAGGTTCAGACCTTCAATCCGTTTAGGTACATCAGCCACATTTGCTTTGAGCAGTGCTGCTGATTGCTTGAGCAGTTCCAACTGGCTTTCCACATACAGATATGCGCCGCGGCCAGTTACAGCTTCGATCCGACGAACGCCGGAGCCGATTCCGCTCTCGCTCACCAGTTTGAAGATTCCAATCTCTGAAGTATTATTTACGTGACAGCCGCCACAAAGTTCCAAACTGTAGTCCCCAACTTGAACGACACGTACAATATCTCCATATTTTTCGCCAAACAGGGCCATCGCGCCCATTTCTTTGGCTTCATCAATAGCTTTCAGCTCGATGTTCACGTTCAGACGATTCCAGATCTGTTCATTCACCTGACGTTCAATCTCTGTCAACTCTTCCGGTGTGATGCTGCCGAAGTGAGAGAAGTCAAACCGCAGACGCTGTGGCTCTACGAGCGATCCGGCCTGGTTTACGTGTGTTCCGAGCACATCTTTGAGTGCCTTGTGCAGCAAGTGGGTAGCCGTATGGTTTTTGATAATGTCGCCACGTTTCGCTGAGTCTACTTCGGCGTTGATCATATCACCTACACGCAGTTCACCGGACTCCACAGTCACCAGATGTACATGTTGTCCGAGTGGAGCTTTGAACAAACCTTGTACTTTCGCTGTTACACCAGCACCGCGCAGCAAGCCCTGATCACTCACTTGACCGCCACTTTCCGCGTAGAACGGAGTCTTGTCCAGAACAACCTGACACGTTTGGCCTTCGCCTACAGTTTCAACAAGGGCGTCACCAGCTACGATGGCTACCACTTTTGCTTCCGTCAACAGGTCAGTATAACCAACAAACTCGCTTTTAACCTCCAGGTCAGCAAGTGGTCCACCTTGAACTTTCATGCTCTCGTTCTCTTGACGCCCAGCACGTCCAAGCTCACGTTGTTTCTGCATGGAAGCATCAAAACCTTCACGATCCACAGTCAGACCATGCTCTGCGGCATAATCTTCTGTCAGGTCAAACGGGAATCCGTACGTATCATACAGTTTGAAAGCTTCAGGTCCGCTAATAACCGTGCGTCCTTCGGATTTGGCAGTACCGCTGATATCAGCCAGAATAGCCAGACCATCTGTGAGTGTCTCGTGGAAACGCTCTTCTTCGGTTTTAATCACTTTGGCGATGAATTCCTGTTTGTCCACTACCTCAGGGTAGTACATTCCCATCACTTCACCAACGGTTGTAGTCAGTTCATACAAGAATGGACGGTCAAGTCCAAGCACTTTTCCATATCGAACTGCACGACGAAGCAAGCGACGGATGACATATCCACGTCCTTCATTACTTGGCAGAACGCCATCACCTACTGCAAAGGCAACCGTACGAATATGATCGGCAATGACTTTCAGTGCAACATCAATCTCTACGCTGTCGTTATATTTCACACCCGCAAGAGCGGCTGTTCTTTGAATCATCGGTTGGAACAGGTCTGTGTCGAAGTTGGAATCCACATTTTGCAGAATGGAAGCAAAACGCTCCAAACCTGCACCTGTATCAATGTTTTTGTTAGGAAGCGGTGTGTAGCTGCCATCTTTGTTATGGTTGAACTGGGAGAATACCAGATTCCATACTTCCAGATAACGTTCGTTTTCCCCACCTGGATACATTTCAGGATCACTCATGTCGTTTCCATAAGCTTCGCCGCGGTCATAGAAGATCTCGGTACAAGGTCCACACGGGCCTTCGCCGATATCCCAGAAGTTTTCATCCAATTTAATGATACGCTCAGCAGGTAGTCCCACTTTTTCGTTCCACAGTTTGAATGCTTCTTCATCTTCCGGATATACCGTTACGGACAGACGCTCCGGATCGAATCCGATCCACTCTTTGCTGGTCAAGAATTCCCACGCCCATGTTACGGTCTCTTCCTTGAAGTAATCTCCAATAGAGAAGTTGCCGAGCATTTCAAAGAACGTATGGTGACGACGCGTTTTGCCAACATTCTCGATATCATTGGTACGGATACATTTTTGGGAGTTCGCAAGGCGCGGGTTCTCCGGCTTTTCACGTCCATCAAAATATGGTTTGAGCGGTGCCATACCCGCATTGATCCACAGAAGGGAAGGATCGTTGTGAGGTACGAGCGATGCGCTCGGCTCGATTTTGTGACCTTTACTTGCAAAAAACTCTATCCATTTGGACCGGATTTCACTGGCTTTCATACTGGATGCCCCCATTAAATTATAATAGTCCGTTGCGTATTCGCTCCGGTTGGTCAACATTGATTTTGTAAAAATAAACACAAAAAACGCCCCTGAATAATCAGGGACGATGTTATCGCGGTACCACCCTGGTTATTGCTGTTCATCCCTTGCTGCCCGGACAAACAAACAATCTCCTCGTTCATGCGAAATAACGGTCGCTCCCGGCAGGGTTGTCCTGCACTCCGAAATTAGCTTTCCGCCGCTTCATCTTTCAAGACTCTTCCAGCCATCAGTTCAGGCTCACCCTGATCCGAAGAAGTCTATTCTCTGAGGAAAGGAACCCTCGGCGTACTTTATTTCATCATCGATTTCATGTTCTAAACATACACACTCATTATATCGGTAGCACAAGCGGGTGTCAACGCGGGCCAGTTGATGTTTTAGGTCTACTATTTAGTCGGTCCTTCGTTTGATGTAATAGGCGAAAAAGTGTTGCACAATCACCTTCAGCACGGCAAAAACAGGTACTGCCAGAATTAAACCTACAATGCCTGCCAGTTCACCTCCGACGAGCAGTGCAAATATAATCGACAGTGGATGCAGATGCAACGTACGTCCCACCACCTGAGGAGAAATAACGTTACTCTCCAACACCTGGCACAGTGTGTTCACAATGACAACCAGCAGCACCATTTTAAACGATACGGTTGATGCCATGACCACAGCAGGAGCAGCTCCAAGGAATGGCCCCAGGTAGGGCACAATGTTAAACACAGCTACAATGCTTGCAAGCAGCAGGGCATACGGCATATCAATAATGATATAACCAATGTAGGCAAAGATACCAACAATGACACAGACAATAAACTGTCCCCGAATGTAGTTCCCCAGTGCAGTATCGATCTCTTTCATCACCGAGACAATCGCTTTTCGACGTGAACGCGGAAGATACGCCACAATGGTGCGCTCGAATACCTCAAAGTCTTTTAACATGTAAAAGATCAAAAATGGCACGATAAACACATTGAATAACACATTAATGGTCGCCCCGATATTGTCCATTAGCACGGTAATTCCCTGGGTTAGTCGATCCTCCATCTGAAAGAACCAACTGTTCATGCCTGTTCGCACACTTGGCGGCATTAATTTGTGATCCATATTGTTCATCAGGCTCTGGGCACGCATGGACAGCTCCGGCATATGCTCGTTGAGTTCCTCCAGCTGTTCAATCAATACCGGAATGACATTCATCAGAATGACACCGAGGCAGGTCAGGAAAAAGGCATATATGAGTAGTACCGCAATCGTACGAGGCACCTTGCGCCCTCCCAGCATGCTGACAATCGGATTAAGTACATAGGATATGATAAGAGCTACGATAAAGGGCGCCAGCACTGTTTTCAGGAACGCATATATGTGAAGCAGTAAAGGCCGCAGCAGCCATATAAAATATAAAATAATCAATCCGAGCAGCAGCCAGATTGCGTAACGGAACAGCTTGTTTTTGGTTAATTGCTCCACTTGCATCTCTCCTTTTGGACTGGCTCTAAGAGTCAGTATATGTAGGAAAGGTAATATTTATTAACACAGCGCAGAAGTGGAAAGAGCAATCCTAACTTTTTTTCTTAAACCCAAAAAACGCCTCCTTCATCAGAGAAGGAAGCGCATTTTGCAGTACAGGTTAGCATATAATCATACATACACCAGCCGAACCACTATGTAACCGCATCTATATACATCTGCCAACAATTAACGACAGCCTCTCATGACAGACATTGTCATGAAACCGCATATAGAGGAAGTTATTCTGCTTATTAAGAAGAAGCGTGAAGATGAGGGAAGTCTTGTGGCAGCTCGTCCCCGAAAAACAAATCATCCAGGGAACTCAGCGTACCGTCTTCTTCCACCTGATATACAGACATTTTCTCACCGTTCACCGTTAATTCGATAAAGCATCCCCAGCAATAAAACTGGTGGGAACCAATTTTCCCGATATCTTTGGAACTACAGTTTGGACATTTCATATTCATTCACCTATCCATTAACAGAATGAATGGCATTTTCCAAGCGTTGTTCACTCAGAGACGGCACCATAATGGCACTTTCCCCGATGGACATATCGCTTGTACATGGCAGCCATTTGCGGCCCTCGATCAGATCGGACACAAAACCGTCCGTAATTTCAATCCCTATTATTGTATTTCCCAACTCTTGGTCAAAATAAACATCGGAGACACGCCCAAGCAGCAAACCTTCTTCGGTGAGCACGGACATCTCCTTCAATTTAGACCGACCGAGGAGGTACGTGTATTTTATGTCGTCGGCTCCCGTCTTGCGGACAGCCTGTTGATTACGGATCATGACGGCATCTTCGCCGTAGGCAACGATATCTTGCCACTGCACGATTTTGACATGATTGGTAAACAGACCTTTGTTCTCAAGCTCAATGCCTTCGATCTCCCAATCATCATTCACAATGAAATCCTGGATTTTACCGACCTGCTTCCCGTCCTCAACATCAAAAACGGCAAGTCCGATCATTTCCTGAAGCTTCATCGCTGGGTCCCCCTCATCTTCTTATCATTAAATAGGCGCGGCGCTATTGCTAGGTATGCCCAAAGTTGATGAGTGGCAATCAGACGCCGATCATCAAAACCGCTTCTATCCAACCGATGAAATGGAACTTCTTCCCTCCTTCTGTTCCATGTGTAAAGTTCCCCTTAGGGTCTATTACGCAGTCGTCCAAGAATGGTTCCAATTTTTTCGGCGGTTATCATGATTTCTTCCGTAGTATTACCCAATCCCCAGCTAAATCGAATCGCAGAGTGTAAAAATGTTTCAGGCAATTTCATCGCTTTGAGCACATGAGAGACTTCAAGTGAACCGGAAGTGCAGGCAGAACCGCTTGCAACAGCAATCCCTTCCATATCCAGATTCATTAACATCGTCTCTGTGGACACTTCCGGAAAGCTGATATTCAGGATGTTTGGCAGCGTATGCTCCAGGTGTCCATTCACGTGAAAGTGCTCCGTCCCCACATGAATTTCAAGCTGTTCCAACAAAAGTTTACGCAATTCCAAATCATGCTGCCGATGCGCCTCCGTTTGTGCTGATGCAATCTTGAGCGCCTCTGCAAATCCGGTAATACCTGCGATATTTTCCGTACCAGCGCGACGCTGACGCTCTTGCAACCCACCGTGAGCTCTTGCTTCCAGCACAATTCCTCGCCGGACATAGAGTGCACCCACGCCCTGAGGTCCATTGATTTTATGCGCTGAGAAGCTGATCAGGTCCACAGGCAGTTCCTTACAGGAAATATTCTGGCTGCCCAGAGCCTGAACTGCATCGGTATGGAAAAGGATATTATGCTGACGGGCAAGCTCACCTACCTCGCGGATCGGCTGAATCGTGCCTACTTCATTGTTGGCATACATCATGGTGATTAACACCGTATCCGGTCGAATGGCCTCTTGCAACTCATCCAAATTTATTCGTCCATAACGATCCACAGATAGATAGGTTACTTCATAACCTTGCCGCTCCAATTCCTGACACGTATGCAAGACAGCATGGTGCTCAATTGCAGTCGTAATGACGTGTTTCCCCTTATCCTGCCTGGATGAGACTACTCCAAAGATTGCCAGATTGTCGCTCTCCGTGCCGCCTCCGGTGAATACCAATTCGTCCGGGAAACAGCCCAAAGACGCCGCAATGACATCCCTTGCTCCGCTGACAGTCCGTTTGGCCTCACGCCCAAAGGCATGGATACTTGATGCATTGCCAAATTGTCCTGTCATGACGTTCATCATCGCTTCTGCGACTTGTGGATGCATAGGTGTCGATGCGGCGTGATCCAAATAAATTCGTTTCATTTATCTTCACCCCGTTATATGTTAAATTTCTATCTGATGGCAAACTGTCAAAATTGGAAACTGAAACGGATGCTCTGTTGTCACATCTTCGTGTATAATGTTATATATCCATTTCAAAAAGGAGAGAGAGACATGAGTGATCCCATTCTCGGGCAGATTCTGAATCAGCTTCAACAAATGGACAAACGATTCGACAGTATCGACGTACGTCTTGAAAAGATGGAAGACAGACTGAATACCATGGATAGAAGACTGGACACCATAGAGGAACAAACTAAAAACATTCCGCTTCTTCAAGAAGCTGTTCTGGAAACATTGACCGTTACGAAACGTCTTGACGCTTCCCAATCCGCCTCTGAACGCAAAGTAACTACCGAATTGAATACCCATCAGCACAGCATTGATATTTTGAATCGCCGTCAGTTACGCATGGAAGCTGATATAGAAACCTTAAAAAGTCGCTGATTCACAAGATAGACAGTTAGGCTCCAACTTGACCAACTTGTAAATCTGCAGCTTTGAATACATAGTCCCTGCTCAATTAAAGTAATCTGTAGAAAAAATGAAGAACAAAGTACCCATTGGCATGTCTAAAGCCCCCAAGTTGGGGGCTTTATTGTGTCTTCTGTGATGCGAATTAGTGACCTTAAATGTAAAACATGTAGCTGTCTTTTTTGTCCTGATCCTGAAAGGTAATCAGGTCTTTCAGTGTTGTGGAATCCAGCACTTCCGCAATCCCGTCACGAATACGCAACCACAGATCACGTTTCGCCGGATCATCTTCCTCCGTGAAGTCTACTGGAGAGATTGGCCCTTCCAGTACACGGATTACATCGCCTGCAGTCACGGTTGCAGGATCACCCGCAAGGATATAACCGCCGTAAGCACCTCTAATGCTCTTCACCAGTCCTGCATTACGTAGTGGAGCAATCAGCTGCTCCAGGTAATGCTCCGAGAGCTGGTTGCGCTCGGCAATGCTTTTAAGTGATGTAGGGCCTTCGCCTGTTCTGGCAGCAAGCTCCATCATGATTGTGAGGCCGTAACGGCCTTTTGTCGATATTTTCAAAGGAGTCACCTCTTTCAATTTTCAGAAACGATTGGAAACTTTATATTTTATCCTGTGGTCCACGACCTTTTCTTTCACGATCTGTCCACAGCAGAGATTCATAGAACTAATCTTTAAGCTTCTAATTCTCCGTATTCCGATCATAACCCTCAGCTAATGTTAACATATCTGCATGCTTTATGGAAAAGAAAGATTGACGATATTCCAAAATGTGCGTCTGTGGTGGACACTATCCAAAATTGGCCGGGTGTATCGTATCTTGAGTCCGGTTATGCTAGAATAAGAAACGAAACACATTTATATATAGAAATGGTGATAACGATGTCCAAAACAATTGAAAATACACGGGTCGTCGTTGGCATGTCCGGAGGTGTCGATTCTTCCGTTACCGCACTGCTGCTGAAAGAGCAAGGGTACGATGTCATCGGCATTTTCATGAAAAACTGGGATGACACCGACGAGTTCGGCCACTGTACCGCTGAAGAAGATTCAGAGGATGTACGCCGCGTATGTGAACAGATCGGCATTCCTTACTACACTGTCAACTTCGAGAAAGAGTATTTTGATAAAGTATTTACCTATTTCCTTGATGAATATAAGTCGGGCCGCACGCCAAATCCGGATGTCATGTGTAATCGTGAGATCAAATTTGGTGAATTCCTGAACAAAGCTCTGGATCTCGGCGCAGATTATGTAGCTACAGGACACTATGCTCGTCTGATTGAAGAAGATGGCACACTTAAGTTGCTTCGTGGTGTGGATAACAATAAGGATCAAACGTATTTCCTTAACGCACTCAATCAGAACCAGCTGTCCAAAGCCATGTTCCCGATTGGTCATCTGCCCAAACCGGAAGTACGCAAAATCGCAGAAGCGGCTGGTTTGTATACTGCCAAGAAAAAAGACAGCACAGGTGTCTGCTTCATCGGTGAGCGTAATTTCAAAGAGTTCCTGAGTAACTATCTGCCTGCCAAAGGTGGAGACATGGTTGATATCGCAACTGGTGAAGTCAAAGGTCGTCATGATGGTCTGATGTACTACACACTTGGACAACGCCAAGGTCTTGGCATTGGCGGTTCCGGCAATGGTGAACCCTGGTTCGTTGCAGACAAGAATCTGGAGAAGAATCAACTGCTTGTTGTTCAGGGCGATGCCCATGCAAGCTTGTACTCCACGGGTCTAACCGCTACGGGTGTGAACTGGATTGCCGGTGAAGAGCACATGCCTAATGTGCCATTCCGTTGTACTGCCAAATTCCGCTATCGTCAGCCGGATCAAGGTGTTACATTGACCTGGCAGGAAGATGGAAGTGTAGATGTACAATTTGATCAGCAGCAAAAAGCCATTACGCCAGGACAAGCCGTTGTTTTCTACGACGGAGAGGTCTGCCTGGGTGGGGGTACGATCGATCAGGTGCAAAAAGTACCTGTACCTGCAATGCAATAATAGAGCTTGTCCATTAAAATGCGGATTATACACAATACCGTGTATCCCTATTAAAAAAGCCGTCTTTCATGTATACCATGAAGGATGGCTTTTTTCCTGCTTTTCTTTGCAAAAAAAATAAAAATAGTTCGTTATGCAGTCAACCAGACTCCTGCCAAGCAGGCCAACACCCCAACTACAACCGAACTGACGACGTAGAGCGCTGCGCTTGCGTATCGTTGTCGACCCATAAGTCCTAACGTTTCATAACCAAAGGTGGAGAATGTGGTATACGCACCGCAGAACCCGGTTCCCCAGATCACCCAGATTTCATCTGAGATCATTGCAGATTGATGCCACCCGTATAACAGCCCGAGCAACAGTGAACCACTGATGTTAATGAGCCATGTCCCCCACGGAAAAGCCGTTCCCATCAAGCCAGAGACCCATTTTCCCAGACTGTAACGCAGTACCGCACCCAGTAAACCTGCTACACCAATCCATAGGATCATGAGGCATCACCCTCTTGTCTTCGTGCTCCCAACATACGATGTCCAAGGCTCATTCCCAGCGCACAGAGCAACAACCCTGCCAATAGACTTACGATCATATAAATAGCGGCACTGATCCATTCGCCCCCTTCGGATAAACGAACAATATCCAGTGTAAACGTCGAGAATGTCGTAAATGCGCCAGTAAAACCTGTGCCAATCGCCAGTCGAAGTTGTGGTGTTATTTTGCCTGGAACAGCTATGGTAAAGAACCATCCTAAAAAAAGACTGCCCATCGCATTGATTAGCAGCACTGCCCAAGGGAACCCCCCATGGACAGTTGGTATCGCTAACTGTATGGCATATCGGGTTAATGTACCGAGAAATCCACCCGCCCCTATATACAAAAGCTCTTTCATGTTGTGTGCATCTCCCGAGTGATCTGTCTGTCTTACAGTTCTCTGCGCCGCTGTTGGTTCAGCCTGATCTTCGATTCGTTCCCCTGCTCCGTGGCCTCATAGAATACTCTCCGTGAGAGTTGCTTTGGCAAATATTCTTGTTTCACGTAATGCCCCGGATAGTTGTGTGGATATTGATAGCCCTCATGTCCAAGCTTCACGGCACCGGAATAATGCGTATCTCGCAAGTGAAGCGGAACTTCTGCCGATTTCACCTCATCAATAGCGTTCATGGCTTTGGAAATGGCGGTATACACCGCATTGGATTTCGGACTTTCGACTGCAAACAAAATCGCTTGTGCAATGTTCAGCTTGGCTTCGGGCCAACCGTTATTCCGGTACGCATCAAGTGCTCCAATGGCCTGAGTCATAGCTTGCGGGTTCGCTAGTCCAATATCTTCACTGCTCGCTGCAATCAGACGGCGAATGAAGGTCATCGGGTCCATGCCGAGCTTCTCCACCGCGTATAAAAACCAGAACAGCGCCGCATCACTGGAACCCCGAATACTCTTGTGAAATGCAGACAGCACATCATACTGTGTGGATTCATCTGCCTTCACAATGGGGCGCCGAATAGACTCTTCTGCTACACCAAGCGTAATATGAATGGATCCATCCTTCTCCGGTGGCGTCGTCAACGCAGCCAGTTCAAGCGCGTTAAGCGCACGTCGAATATCCCCATTGGCCATCGTAGCAATATGCTCAAGCGCCTCATCGTCCGCCTGCAGTTCCATGAACCCCAGACCTTTGTCCGCATCACTCAATGCTCTGCGCATTGCAATTAGGGAATGATCCTTATTTAGCGATTCTAGCTGGAACAGAGTGGATCGGCTCATCAAGGCTCCATTGACATAATGAAAGGGATTCTCTGTTGTCGCGCCGATAAAAATAATCGTGCCCTTCTCTACCGCTGGCAATAGCGCGTCCTGACGTGAACTGTTAAACCGGTGTACCTCATCCAGGAATAGAATAGTTTTGGTTCCATACAGCTGTTTGTTCGTTTGCGCCTGTTCGATGACTTCACGCACATCCTTGACGGAAGCTTCTACTGCATTCAGACGTACGAACTGTCCTTGCGTTTGCTGGGAAATAATATGTGCCAAGGTTGTCTTGCCGCATCCCGGAGGGCCGTATAACAAGATCGACGAAATCTGATCGGCCTCGATGGCGCGCCGGAGCAATTTCCCCGGTCCAATAATATGTTCCTGTCCAATATATTCATCAAGATGCTCTGGCCGCATGCGGTCCGCGAGCAATCTAGCTTGTGGTTTTGAGTCTTGTTGAAACGAAAATAAATCCATTGCTCATCACTTCCTTAACGGATTGCCTTGCCTTGAATACAATTACACTTCTGATGGTTCTCCACTCTCTATCATATCATACTCTCGCGGTAACATAGCCATAAATGCATGAAGTGCACTGCTGACAAAGGCATCCTTGCGAGTAATAAAATGAGTCATCATGCGATTCATACCTACGGGGAGTGTATGCGTGCGCAGTAATCCATTTTTGATCTGATGTCTAATCACAATCTCTGGTAATAAGGAAATTCCCATGCCTGATGTAACCCCACTAATAATCGCTTCAAGGGTTCCAAATTCCATAATTACTGGGCGGGTAACACCACCCACCTCTAACCATTCCTCCAAAATCTGACGATAGGAACACCCCATACTGTATACAAGAATGGGTTTACTCTTAAGATCTTCTTCCGTAGGACCCATACCAGAATAGACAACAAATAGTTCTTCATCAAATATGGGAATAGAAACGATGTCGGGATGATCACAGGGACAACCAATGAAAGCCCCTTCCAATTCATACCCAATCACCTGATCCATAAGCATCTGCGAATTGCCAGTAACCAGTGACAAGGAGACATCTGGATACTGTTTATAATATCTGACGAAAAGTTCAGGTAGTCGCACGGCCGCAGCGGTTTGTGTAGACCCTATTCGCATTGGACCCGATGGTGTGCTCGTCGCCCGAAGCGCCTTGGAAGCATCATTCAGCAAACCGATAATTTTATCTGCATAGGTCAGCAACATTTCTCCGGCTGGAGATAACGTCATGCCTCGGTTATGACGAATGAACAACGTTGTACCTACTTCTGCTTCCAGATGCCGGATTCGTGCCGTTACGTTCGATTGAACATACCCCAGTTTAGAAGCAGCTTTGGTCAGATTCCCTTCCTGTGCAACACACTGAAATATTCTAAGATCCCCGCTCTCCATGGTCCCCCCACTCTGACATCATTCAAAATGATATCCGTTTCATTACCAATCATTATACTTCATGTGTAAACCGGACTACAATTCATGTAGATCCCAAACCAGTCATCTGACTGGATGATGATAAGGAGTGTTCAGCATGACATACTGGAAAAATAGAGTTGCTCTGATCACAGGTGGTGGAACAGGTATAGGACGTGCTGTAAGTGAGATGCTCGCTGAACGCGGAGCCTTGGTCGCTGTTAACTATTCCCGCTCACAAGAGGCAGCAAGAGAGACTGTTCAACACATTTTGGATACGGGAGGCCATGCATTCGCCGTTCAAGCCAATGTTGCCAATGATCTTGATGTCCGGCGGATGGTCACTACAATAACTGAAACCTATGGCCCGATCACTGCACTTGTAAATAACGCCGGAATCACGCGTCATATCCCCATGCACGATCTGGAGTCTGTTACAGATGACGTCTGGAATGAGCTGGTTGATGTGAATGTGAAAGGCATGTTTCATTGCGCTCGTGCAGTGACGGAAGGTATGAGACAGGCTGGCGCTGGTTCTATCGTAAATCTGGGCAGTATCGCAGGCAGTACGGGTTCGGGCTCATCCCTTCCTTACGCCGTCTCCAAAGCGGCAGTTCATGGTCTGACCTTATCACTTGCGCACGCACTCTCACCACACATTCGGGTGAATGCTATCGTCCCTGGCGCAGTTGCGACAAGGTGGTGGGCTGGAAACGAGGAGCGAATGTATCGTCTTGGTGGAGAAGTGTTATTACAACATATTGCCTCACCTGAAGATATCGCACACATGATCTGTGCTGCGCTTGAACAGCAATCCATGACCGGGCAGCTAATTACTGTAGATAGCGGACAGACGTTATGAGCTCCATTCATGTTAAAGATACCCGGATCATAAAACCATTGAAATATACACTATTGATCATTTTGACAACGCTAATCATGGGTACTTCTTTTCCAGTTGGCAAGATCGGCATGTTATATGCCCCACCTTTCCTGCTCATGGGCATACGTTATATACTGGCAGGTGGCTTGATGGCCTTGTTCCTTCGTAAACGTCCTTTGCCTACTGGATGGCAGTCTTGGTTGAAAATAATCCTCATTGGCCTGTTCCAATCCGCAGGAGTGATGGGCTGCGCCTACTACAGCATGAACTGGATTACATCTGGCGAATCCGCCATTATTACATTTACCAATCCGCTGCTGGTCATTATCCTCAGTGCTCTCTTATATAGAGTGACCTACCGTTTCAGTCAGTGGATCGGTGTGATGTTCGGTTTCATCGGGATTATGTTAACCTTTGGATGGCAGATGAGCTTTAGTCCTGGAACCTGGATTGGATTTGGTGGTGCGATCTCCTTTGCCGTGTCCACATTGCTCATCAAACGCTGGGGCGATGGCTACGATACTTTTGTCTTAACAGCCTATCAGATGCTCGCGGGAGGTGCTGCGCTTCTTCTACTGAGCGTATGGACTGAACAGCCTCACTTTATAATGAATACCACCTCGGTTATGGCGCTGCTATGGTTAACGCTTGTTTGCTCCATCGTCCAGTTCTCACTCTGGTTTTATTTGCTGCAGAATAGTGACCCCGCCCAAACCAGTTCGTATCTGTTTCTGGCACCGTTCTTTGGTGTATTATCGAGTTGGATTTTACTAGGAGAACACGTTCAGTGGTTTGCATTAGCAGGCGGTTTACTCATCGGTGTTGGCATATTCCTGGTGAATCGTCGCTCATCCAGAATGAGAAATAGCGTAACATAAACTTGAACTCCCCGCGTTCTTCCTTAGGAGATTAATCATTTCACGTACAAAAGCAGAAAAAGGCATGCGCTTATGGGATTTTCCCATGAACGTCATGCCTTTTGTTGTATAAGCAAACTTTATCTAACCAAGCTCTGGCCAACCTTGAACGGTTACCGGCTCGCCTTCGGGATTATGTGTTGCAGCCGCATAGATCGGCAGTTCACCATCATGGAACAACCACAATTCGTGTAAGGCCCGTGTACAACCAACGTACAACAGTTTCGCATCACCTGCATTCGGCAGATAATGCTTCTGGTCTACGTCTGCCACAATAACAGCATCAAACTCCAACCCTTTGGACAGATAGACAGGCAAAACGGAGTGTCCACCCGTGTACTGCTTTTTGCCACCATCAATCAGGTTTAAATCCCAGCCCGCGGCCTGAAGTTCACCGTGAAGTTCCTCTGCTTCATGCAGTGTACGGGTCAGGATGGAGACGGTTCGGTAGTCTTTGACCGTTAACACCTTCAAAGCCTGCTCCAGACTCGCCGTCCGCCCTTCTCCTCCATAAGCCAGCGTCCGAACCGGATCACCACTCCGGAAAACAGGAATCGCCGTAATCCCGCTCTTGACGCCACGTTCCAGAATTGTATTGGCATAATCGATAATTTCCATCGTTGAACGATAACTTCGGGTCAATGCAAAGTATGCATTCTGTTCCTCAGGAAATAGAGAACTCATCTCTTCCCACGCATGAACACCACGGTACTCATGAATGCCTTGAGACAAGTCGCCCAGTATGGTGAAGGAATGCCCTTTGACGAACTGATCCAATAACGCCACATGAAAAGGAGAAAAGTCCTGTGCTTCATCAATCACGACATGATCGAACCGCTCCGAACCCTCAATATCATGGACCAATGTATGAATGTATACCAATGCAGGCAGATCCTCTTCACGGACGATATCCTGCTTCAGATCTGCTGCCGTTTGTTTCATGACTAGTTTTGGAATAAGCCCGCTGAGCGAGGCTGGCACAGAACCACCCTTTGCAGCTTTGAACAGCTGTTTGTATAACGTAAGCGGCTCGTATTGAGGCCATTTTTTGGCATAGGCTTTCTCACGAGTAGACGCTTTTTTCTTGCGTTCTTTGCGCACAGCTTCTGGCATCGGTTTCTTAAGTTCCATCTCAATCCAGCGGTGAACTCGCGCCATGACCCGTTCTTTGCGTTTGGCCAACGGATAATGTTTGTATTCCTCACCGAACCAGTTCTCGATCTCCGTCTTGCTGAGCACCTTACCATCCCATGGACTGAAGTCCATATCTGGTACGGAATCCGCTTCCATCCCCGAGAGCCACTCTCGAATAAGCTCCATGAAACGGATCGATCCTTTGTAACGTCCAGGTACATCATCATTCAACTCAGGTCGTGCATCAGGTGTTTCAAACCATGTGTTCAATGTATCCGACGTATTCGCCAAAGGCATTTCCAGCCCCAACAGATTCATCGCCCAATCCGGGAATGTCCGCTGCTGAATATCCCCTACTCCGAGTTCCGGGAGCACATCCGAGATGTAATCCAGGAACATGTGGTTGGGTGCAAAAATAACCATTTTCTCTGCAGATACCTGCTCCTTATACTGATACAGCAAAAAGGCAAGCCGATGCAGGGCAACCGTTGTTTTCCCGGATCCGGCTACACCTTGAATGATTAATGCGGTATTTCGAGCCGCACGAATGATCAGATCCTGCTCCGCCTGAATCGTAGATACGATATCACGCAGTTTGTTATCCTTGTTCTCTCCCAGACGATAAACGAGGAATTCATCAGATACCGCTGGCTGGTCGCTGTCACGGTTATATGTATCCGCCACACGTTCCAATATCCGCTGTCGAATGACAACGTTTCGTTTCAGGTATACCAGACCTTCAATAAGCCCTTCCGGGGCTTCATACGTAGCGGAGGCTTCGCCTCCGGTAAATGAGTAAAACAGGCTGGCGACAGGAGCACGCCAGTCGATGACGAGCGGATGCTCTCCCACCTCTTCGCGGTCTACGCCGATTTTGCCAATATACAGCGGTTTCCGTGCACCACTGCCCTGTTCTTCGAAATCCAAGCGTCCAAAATAGGGTTGCTGCGCGCTCTTGGACAAGGCGGTGCGGCGCTCTTCGCGTCCAGCTTCCAGCACTTGTTCTGTGAAGTCGTGGCCGGTATACACCGGAATGTTCTGAAGTCGTTCCAGCTGACTGTCCACTTCCTCCATCGTTCGCTCTAACCTGTACTCTTCTTCTTGATAGGCACTTTGAAAGCTGTCTGACATGTTTCAGTTACCTCCTAAGAATATGTTTTGCTCTGCATCACCTAGATCTGGCAATACAAAAGGATACTTACTATATCACATAGAGCAATTGAAAGCCACATCCGTTTTGTAGTCTTACTTTTGTAATATATGAGGCTCATCTGAATTGATAATTAATGATGGCACTGACAAGCGCACAACAACCAAACAAAATAAACCACCAGGCCCACTTGTTTCTGGCCAGCCTGCGCCTACTGTTCAATGCGCCGTAAATCCCAATTAGCAGTACGATGGAGGAAAAGCTAATTCCTACGATCCAACCAGCCATTATATCTGCCCCCTTTATTATCAGTACACGATCGGTGTCTCATTTCCTGGATTTTAGATGAAAAGCTCCTCCTCGAATATCCACATGGAATTCACTTTTTCCACTTTTGTGTATTAGATCGTTGCTGTCCCCATGAAGGGGAGTCAGATCAAATTCACTTTTAAACGCTCCTGATCTTTCTTTAAGTATAATTTGAAAACCTTCGTTATCTGGAATGGAAACCACTGCCTTTGCCCCTGTTGATACGGAATGCAATCTCTCTGGCATCTTGAGACAGTCCATATTTAATCCTCTGCCTGTTGTGTTAATTTGCAAGTGACGAAACTCCCCCGAAATGTCGATCTTGGCTGAACTGGATTGAAGATTGAGCTTATCTGCACTAAGGTGTTGCGCTTTCACTACGGATGCCACTGCGCTCAGTTCAAGCTCCTCCATCCTCCCTGATAGATCTACACTACCTGAGGTGATCTTACATTGACAGCGAGTAGCCAAAAGCCGATTCAACCGGAGTTGTCCTCCTGTGGAGTTTAGTAAAATACGATCAAAAACCCGAGCAGGAAGCTGAATCTCCAATGCTGTTCTACCGATATTTATTCCAACGAGGCCTCTCCTTTTTCTTCCGTCCACAATGCTTAAGGTATCCCCTCGTATGTTAACTTGCAGCAGCCTTCGCTTGGAAAAGCACGCATCCGCATATTGCATGACGTGAATCAGTTCATCCACACTCGGAAGAACTCTGATATCTCCTGACAACCAATTTAGCTGTATATCTTGAATGGATTGATCAATGTCTATGGTCTTGCATATGGCAAGCTCACTACTTTTCAACATCTTTTCCCTCTCCATTTCAAACAATAGGTGTATGTTTATTCCGCCTCCGCATAGCCCCCCGTGCTGGCATGCCGATTCGTAATTCGCTGAATGAGCTGTTCGCTAACGATATCTGCTCCCAAGAGCTTCATCATGTGCTGTAGAAACTTGAGTCTCTCCAATGTCTGTCCCTGATCTCGGCCAAAAAGTAAGGGATTAATCCAAATGTTGACGAGCAACATGAATATTTCGGCACACTCCAAAGGAAATTCGACTGAAATGGACCCATCCTCCTTGCCCTGTTCCATAATGTCGGCAATAATTCGAGCATCCTTCAGAACACCCTTCCTGATTCCACCAAGTACAAACTGTGGATTCTTGATCTGAGTGCTTAGAACCTGATCAATTGAGTTGGACTGGATTCCAGGATCAACGATAATATTTTCCAAAATACTGATGAGCTTCTGTCTGGCATCCGGAGCATGCGTGTTCTGGATGAGTTCCATAAACATCTCTTCTGCCCGCCCAAGCTCCTTCTCCATCACTGCACTAAGGATATCCTCCTTGGATTTGAAATGATGATATATTGCACCTTTGGACATACCTAATTCATCTATAATGTCTTGAATACTGGTCTTTTCATATCCCTTTTCGGTAAACATTTGAGTTGAGACTGTCAGAATCAGGTCCAGTGTCTGCTCAGGGTATTTATTTCTGGCCATAAGTTCCTCCTTATACATACCAACGGTCGGTATCTATAATATAGATTATGTCGGTCCTATTGTAAATATTATGAATTTATAGAACTAGAAAAAGGATCTCCGTTGAAATACCTCATGGGTATAACGGAGACCCTGCATTAATGAGAATTACTCTTCGTTTTGCACCGTAGCTGCATTTCCTTCCTGTGCCACAAACTGTTTTTGAGCTAATTCACGGTATACCGGATGATTGCTAATTAATTCCTTATGAGTTCCTGTTCCGGTAACATGTCCATGCTCCAATACAACAATCTGATCGGAGTCCACTACTGTGGACAACCGATGTGCTATCACAATCGTGGTTCTGCCTTCCATCAGGTTGGACAAAGCCTGTTGTACTTCATATTCTGAGGTACTGTCCAAACTGGATGTGGCTTCATCCAACATAAGAATATCCGGACTGCGCAGTAAGGCACGAGCAATAGCAATCCGCTGACGTTGGCCCCCGGATAACTTAATTCCTCTCTCGCCCACTTCCGTGTCATAACCCTGTGGCAGCTTGTCGATAAAGTCGGCAGAATAGGCCATCTCAGCAGCTCGCCGGATCTCATCCATCGTGGCCTCACGATCCAATCCGTACGTGATGTTGTCTTTGATTGTGCCCGCCATAAGTGGACTTTCCTGAGATACATACCCAATCTTGCTACGCCAGGAGGCCAAAGAATAATCTGTTATGGCTTGTCCCCCATACGAAATGTGGCCTGAATCGGGCATATAAAACTGCTCCATCAAAGAAAACAGTGTTGATTTACCGCTACCGCTTGGACCCACAATGGCTGTCACCTTGCGCGTGGGAACCGTCAGATTGATCCCGTGCAGCACTTCCTCACCTGTGACATAGGAAAAGTGCACATCATGGAATGTAATCGTCTCATTTCCTTTTGGCGCTACCTTGGTGCTGTCATGTGGCTCTTCCTCATCGGCAAGGATCGCTTGTATGCGCTCCGTTGCACCTACAACTTTTTGCAAACGGGAGTATAACGTCGTGAATTGTCCCATTGGCATAATGACCTGGAACAACAGCAAAATGAACGCAACCAGTTCACCAGGCGACAACAGTCCAGACGCTACACGCATTCCCCCCACACCCAGAATAACGACCAACACGGCAGTCATGACAAATGTAAACAAGGGACCGATCAAAGCAAGAATGCGTGCTTCCTGCAAACCAAAAGCAAACATTTTACGAATTCGGGAATCCCCTGCTTCCGATTCCTGTTTCTCCGTGCCGTAGGCCTTCACCAAGCGAATCTCGCCAATAACCTGACTGAGCACGGACGTAAGACCTGCCATCTCATCCTGTTGTTTCTTGGAGATCTTGTACATCTTCTTCCCGACCGGCAACAGAATCAACAACGTAAGTGGCACCAGACTCAGGATAATGAGCGACATCACCCAATCCAAATAGAACAGTAACGCCACACCACCCACAACGGCAACGATGTTTGACACAAAGGAAACCAGATAGTCTGCGATCAACGTCATGATCTGGCTTGTATCATTCGTAATTCGGCTCATGGTATCGCCAGTGCGGTTGCGATCGAAATACGGCATTCGCAGCGACAATACCTTGTTCCACAGCTTCGTGCGAAGCGTTGCGACCACGCGTTGTCCTGCGTAATTTAACATATAAATGCTGATACCTGAGGCAATCGCCTGAATCACAAATGCCCCAAGCAATAACAAAATAACAGATTTGTTCAGTGCCGAAGTGGTAAGTCCATCAATCAGACCTTTGGTCATCAGTGGCACAATTAGTCCGGCCGTCGTTTGAATCAGGGTTAAAATGAGGGCCAGAATCAGGATCAATTTTGGCGGGTTCGTGGAAGCGATAAGCTTGACGAAATCCTTAAATCCCTTTTTTCCTACCTTCGGTTCATTCTGCCCTGCTTGTTGCTGCTCTTCCATTCCCGTTCCTCCCGTTCTCCATCTGCTCACCAGAGATCATACGTATGGACTTACACGACGTTGCCTTTTCTTATTACAAAACTCCATGCAACACAAAATTGGCTAAAAAGAGGATCGAAATGCCATACATGACCACAGGCACCTGTTTACCTTGACCTGCTGCCAGCTTCGCTAATGGATAGGCAATAAACCCAAACGCCATACCGTCCACAATGCTATATGTAAATGGAATCATGACCATGATTAGAAATGCTGGGAATGCCTCTGTGAAGTCACCAAAATCCATATCTTTCACACCTTGCACCATCAGGCCACCAATAATGATCAAAATGGGAGCAA
Organism: Paenibacillus sp. FSL k6-2145; assembly: GCF_037976585.1. NCBI lineage: Bacteria > Bacillati > Bacillota > Bacilli > Caryophanales > Paenibacillaceae > Paenibacillus > Paenibacillus sp. FSL k6-2145. The sequence goes on from NZ_CP150267.1 coordinate 556,408, forward strand.
TGGCACTGTCCGGAATGTAACCGAGTAGCGGGATGAAGAAGAAAGTAGCCCCGAATAACACAGCTGTAACGAGTGGAGTCAAGCCTGTGCGTCCGCCTGCGGCAATTCCGGCTGTAGTCTCTGCTGCGGCAACTGGAGGACTGCTTCCGAATACACCTGCCAACACGGTGCTAATGGATAGGGCGCGCAGACTTCCTTTGAACCGCTCTGGACGACCAATCATCTGTGTCTGAGCGGTAATTAATCCGATATTTTCGAACACCACAATTAACAGTAGCAAAAATACCGCGATCCAGAATGCGACATCAGCCAGCTTCATCAAAGACAATTCGCCAAACAATCCACCGTATTGACGCAGCGCATCCATCGCTGATACGGATTCACCCGGGTTCACTGCTCCAAGTACATAGGCAAGACCTGTCCCGACCAGAATACTGATCAGAAGTCCACCCTGTACGTTCCGTATAAATAAAATCAAGGCAAGCACCAGCGTAACGCAGGCTGTAATGACATTTGGATCATTGAAATGCCCAATCGCAACAAACGTGGTCTGGTGTGCGATAACGATTCCACTTTTTTGCAAACCGATAAATGTCAGAAACAAACCTATCCCGACCGTAATGCCATGCTGCAAATTTTTTGGAATTGCTTCGCTGATCATTTTGTATAGTGACGTAAACGCAACAATGGCAAACAGTATACCTGTAACGGTTACAACGGCCAGTGCTTCTTGCCAGCTTAATTTCATGGAATGTACGAGTGTATACGTAAAAAATGCATTAATCCCCATTCCGGGTACCACGATAATCGGTGATTTTCCGCCAAATGCCATGAGCAAACAGCCTGCAATAGATGTCAGCAAGGTTCCAACCATAGCTGCCTGCAATGGCATTCCGGCATCGGAAAGAATTGTAGCATTGACCATAACGATATAGACCACGGCAAAATAGGAAATGGCTCCCGCCACAACTTCCTTTTTCCACTGGTCTCCTGGTTCCATGCCAAGACGTTTGGTCATCCATCCGTGTTTCATTTCGTTTTATTCCCCTCTCTCTATATAGGCTGAATAACTGAGTATTTACACTCCACCACTACGCGGACAGAACAACCTTCCGATCGCTGTTATCCCCAGATTTTTTTGCATTTCCTTCTCCAAAGGGAAAATCCGGTGATAGCGTATGCTTCCGATGTAACTTTCTTTCAGAAAGCTTTTAGGCGAACGCTCTGCTTCTTTAGGTTTCTTCTGTCCTCTTCGTTCTTGTGTAAATCTTATTCAGCTTATATGGCCGCAAAATCTTTATGTATGTATCATCATTTCGCGCAGCAGTGAATATCATACACGGTTTTGACTTTGAAGTACATGACGTAACTCTGACATTTGTCCGGGTATGCAGTTCGTCTATCATAGACGATTGACGTCCCATCCGCTCCGTCTTGCGAAGTATGATCACACCAAAAAGCGCAGATGCCTTATCAGCATCCACGCTTCTTCAGTTGGCAGCAAGTTACTGCTGCTTGTTCTCTGCAATTTCTAACAAATCCTTAATCGCAACACTGACCATAATCAGTCCGGCTACCGGAGGTACAAATGAGTTACTCGCAGGTGGCTGTTTAGCCTTGCGAATTTCCGGAGCATTCTCGGGAACGATTTTTTGTGTTACGTCCTCACGCGGTTTCATCGGCTTTTCAGTCGAGAAGACCACTTTCACGCCTTTTTTGATGCCGTCTTTACGAAGTGTGGTACGCACAACACGGGCAATCGGGTCCATGGTCGTTTTCGAAATATCCGCAACCTGGAATTTCGTTGGATCCATTTTATTCGCCGCACCCATGCTGGAAATCATCGGAATTTTACGTTTCAGACACTCTTTAATGAGATGGATTTTGTAGATAATCGTGTCGGATGCATCCAGCACATAATCCAGTTCATATTTGAACAATTCCTCATACGTTTCTTCCGTGTAAAACATATTCAGGGCAATCGCATCACATTCCGGATTGATCAGTTTCACACGTTCCACCATCAGATCCGCTTTTTTCTGCCCCACTGTCGTGGTCAGCGCATGAATCTGGCGGTTAATGTTGGTGATGTCCACTACGTCTTTATCAATCAGGATGATGCGCCCAACGCCGCTACGGGCAAGAGCTTCTACAGCAATACCACCTACGCCGCCAATACCAAGCACAGCGACTGTACTATTCTTCAATGCGTCCAGACCTTCAGGTCCGATCGCAAGTTCTGTTCTTGAAAATTGATGGAGCATTGAGAATCGATGCCTCCTTTATTTCTTTTCCGCTACCGGTTTACGGGCTACGCGGATATGAAGTTGTTCCAATTGCGAGTCATCCACTTCGGAAGGTGCATTCATGAGCAGATCCGTTGCACTTGCCGTTTTCGGGAAAGCAATCGTTTCACGCAGATTCGTGCGGCCCGCCAGCAACATCACGAGGCGGTCCAGACCAAAGGCAATACCACCATGCGGTGGAGTTCCATATTCGAATGCTTCCAACAGATAGCCGAATTTCTCATTCGCTACTTCTGGTGAGAGTCCAAGGGCAGCAAACATTTTCTCCTGAACATCACGTTTGTAGATACGCATCGAACCGCCACCTACTTCATAACCATTGAGAACAAGGTCATAGGCTTGAGCGCGGATTGCACCCGGATCAGTGTCGAAGAGATGTACATCTTCATCTTTTGGACGTGTGAACGGATGGTGTTCTGCCACATAACGTTTCGCATCTTCATCATATCCGAGGAGTGGGAAGTCCACAACCCAAGCAAATTTAAATTTGCTGTCATCGATCAATCCAAGTTGACGGCCGATTTTCAGACGCAATGCGCCCAGAACGTCAGCAACCACTTTTTTCGTGTCTGCGGAGAAGAGCAACAAGTCGCCATCCTCAGCACCTGTACGTTCTTTGACAGCTTCGATTTCTTCAGGCGTGAAGAACTTCACGATTGGCCCTTTGAACTCGCCGTCTTTTACTTGAATCCAAGCCAGACCTTTCGCACCGTAACGTGCAGCAAATGGTCCAAGATCATCGATCTCTTTACGGCTCCATGTGCCACAGCCTTTAGCGTTCAGCACTTTCACTTCTCCACCTTTTTCGATGACAGAAGCAAATACTTTTACACCACTGTTTGCTACGATATCGTTCATTTCAACCAGTTCCATACCAAAGCGCAGATCTGGTTTGTCTGAACCGTATTTACCCATTGCATCTGCATACGTAATCCGTTGGAAAGGCAGTTCCAGCTCAATGCCTTTGGTTTCACGCAGCAATTTGGCCATCAGTTCTTCCATCATTGGCAGCAGGTCATCCTGTTGTAGGAAAGAAGTCTCGATGTCGACTTGAGTGAATTCTGGTTGACGGTCTGCACGCAGATCCTCATCCCGGAAACAACGAGCGATCTGATAATAACGCTCAAGTCCGCCGACCATCAGCAATTGTTTGTAAATTTGTGGGGATTGCGGCAGGGCGAAGAATTCACCTTCATGCACACGGCTTGGTACGAGATAATCACGCGCACCTTCCGGGGAGCTCTTAGTCAGGATCGGTGTTTCCACTTCAACGAACTCTTCTCCATCCAGGTAGTCACGGAACACTTTGGATGCTTTGGAACGCAGTTTCAGTGTTTCGAACATTTCCGGACGACGCAGGTCCAGGTAACGATATTTCAAACGAAGGGATTCATCAACTTCGACACCATCTTCAATGAAGAATGGAGGTGTTTTTGCCGCGTTCAGCACTTCGATTTCAGTGATTTGAACTTCAATTTCGCCAGTAGGCAGGTTTTTATTAACTGTTTCTGCATCACGTTTAACAACTTTACCTGTTACAGCGATAACATACTCGCTACGTACGCGATCTGCGATTTGCAGAGCTTCACCGGAATAAGCCGGGTTAAAGACAACTTGTACAATCCCGCTGCGGTCACGCAGATCGATGAAGAGTACGCCCCCCAAGTCACGACGGGTCTGAACCCAACCGTTCAATGTTACTGTTTCACCGATGTGTGCGGGTGTTAATGCGCCGCAATGATGACTTCTTTTCATAACCAAACTCCTCATTATGTGAATTTCCGTTCTGTATGGGCAGTTAGTACCTGCTCTTCAACAGTCCGGTTACGTGTAGACCATGTATTCGAAAAGGCATGTTACCTCTGGCTCGCCAACTTCCGGTTAATTGGAATCGTCGGTGAACCTCAGTAATTTTGCCGGATCAATTGTTTTACTTGAATGTTTAAGACTTAAGGTAACAATTCGTGCTTATTTACCTTCGCGAATTGCTGTTACCAGATCATCAAGCTTCACGGTTTGTTGCTCACCCGTATCCATCGACTTGAGGGCGATCTCACCACGCTCCAGCTCGTCATCACCAAGGATGGCAGTATAGCGGGATTTGAAACGGTCAGCTGATTTCATCTGTGCTTTCATCTTGCGGCCCAGATAATCACGTTCCCCAGACAGTCCAGACTGACGAAGTTTGAACAACAGTCGGTTTACTTCACGATCAGCAGCCTCTCCCAGAGCAACAAAGTACACATCAAGTGGAGCCAGCGTAGTAACCTCAATATTTTGGTGCTCCAGAATCAGTTGAATACGCTCCAGACCAATACCGAAGCCGATGCCCGGCTGATCAGGTCCGCCGATATCACCAACGAGACCATTGTATCGACCACCGCCACCAACCGTGTCAATCGCTCCAATACCTTGGGCTTTTAATTCAAACGCAGTCAGGGTGTAATAATCCAAGCCCCGCACCAGACGATTGTTCACAGCATAATCTACTCCGAAATCATCCAGGTATGCCTGCAGCTTGGCAAAGTGATTCAAAGACTCTTCATCCAAGCTATCCAGTATGGACGGTGCCCCAACGAATTTGTCCTGATCGACTTTGCAGTCGAGCACACGCAGCGGATTACGCTCCATCCGGGACTGACAGTCCTTGCACAGGCTGTCTTTCATCGGTCTAAGGAATCCAAGTAACGTCTCACGATATTCTGCACGGCTGGTCGAGTTACCAACAGAGTTGATCTCCACTTTGACATCCTTCAAACCGAGCTCTACACACAACTGGTAGCCCAGTGCAATTACTTCGGCATCAATCGCCGGGTCCAGCGCACCGATGGCTTCTACACCAAACTGGTGGAACTGACGCTGACGGCCCGCCTGCGGACGCTCGTACCGGAACATCGGACCGATGTAATAGAGCTTGCTCACATCCGGTTCGCCGTAGATTTTATTCTCTACATACGCCCGGACAACACCCGCTGTTCCCTCCGGACGAAGAGTCATGCTGCGATTGCCTTTGTCATCAAAGGTATACATTTCTTTCTCAACGATATCGGTAGTCTCTCCTACACCGCGTACAAATAAAGAAGTCTGTTCGAAGATCGGTGTACGAATCTCACGGTAATTAAACCGTCGACACAGATCTCGTGCTTTTTCTTCTACGTACTGCCATTTCTCGACAACTCCAGGCAGTAAGTCCTGCGTTCCAGTCGGTTTTTGAAAAGCCATCTTGATCCCTCCAGCATTGATTTTTTTCTCTAAAAGTTAAAAAATTCTACACGTGATCACTGCGCGGGCAGAACAACCTTACAATCGCTGTTATCCCCAGATTTTTTTAATTTTCATTCTAAATGTGGAAATCCGGTGATAAAGGCGAACGCTTCGCTTTTACAGGTTTTTTCTGCCCTCTCCGTTTTCGTGTATTTCTTTTAAATCAACTTATATAACAAAAAAATCCCTCGCCCTGTCGCTGTGTATACAGCAAACAAGGGACGAGAGATTGTGTAATATACATTCACCCGTGGTACCACCCACATTCCGGAAACCTGACACTTTAGCCGTTCAGGTGATCTCTGGTGATTCAGGATTGCCTAGGGCACCCTGATCAAGCAGATATTCCGCTCTACGTGTAACGCACGTCCTGCGCAGGCCGGCTACTGGTCAACAGATCATTTCTGGTGTGTTCGCCGTCTGTTCTCGGGGAAGTCATTCGTCCGCTCATCAAGAGAATCCTTACAGCCTTGGGATTCCTCTCTGGTCATGTGGGCACGGAGTACTTGGTCCCGTCATCAAATCAGTAATATAGTTCAAAAATCGACTTGTATTGACTATAGTCAACGTATTATTTTCTGATTGTAATGAACCGCAGTGCTAAAGTCAAGGGTTAACACAAAAAGATAGCTCTAAAAAATTTGCTCACACGCTGCACCGGATGGGGGAGTCACAGAAATCACGGATAATAGAAGCTGGATTCATCTATGAATTCCAACTTCTATTCGCTTCTTATTCCTCTATTGTTTCAGCATCCACTTCAACAGATCCGGCGCGCTCGCCCATAAACGGGAATGCATAATGACATATGCAATCGCTTCGTCTGAGTCGCCCATTCCGACAAAGTCAGGGAGGTTATGCGGCAGCCGTTTCAAACCCAACAGGTAATCAGGCACATGTTTGTTCACACCTCGGGCCACACGGTATAGCATTTTAAGCTGGGAGGTGATTCCGTTTTTCTTATACTCCAGAATGATCTGGTCATAGGCAAAGGCCGTTGCAGCGTCACCTTTTCCATACTCCTCCAGCAATTGCTCTGCCTGATCCAATTGGTTGCTGTACAAATACACAGCAGCGAGCAGGTAACGTGCTCCGGTATTATCTTCCGTATTAAGCTCTAGAATATGCTCCAGGATTTGTGCCGCTTCTTTGGCATCTCCACCAAACCAACAGGATTCGGCGTAGCTTTTGCATATCCGGATATAGGGACGAGACTCATGAAGCCCCCAGAAGTCCCCTTTGTTCTCTTCAAAGAAAAGTTCGCCCAGTTCACGTTTGCCAGCAGCGATTCCTTCCTTGAGGTAAGATCGTGCATCACTCTCATTGTCGGATTCCTCAGCCAAAATGAGATACGCATCAGAACTGTCAGGATACATCTCCAGCGCTGTTTCCGCCAGCTGTACTCTCCGTTTGGAAGAACTAGCTTCCCTCGCCTTATCCAGCAGAGCCTGTGCTTTGTCTTTCGATGTGCCTGGGCCGTTCAGCATCAATAGCTCATCCGTTTCACCGCCCATGCCGTATTCTTCGATGTAACTATTCATCTCCTTAACCTTCCGGGAGATCGTGCCTGTCGTTACCTCATATTTATCAGCCAGCTCAGCCTTTGAGACATTGAAGCCGTATTCCTCGGACAGCAAATACTCAATTGCAGCAGAGAACGAGCCTGTCTTCTTCACAGTAGGGCGGGTCTGACGGGAGTAGCCGTTCCATAACACCAGAGCTTCCAAAATTACCTCTGGCTCGTATTGTTTCCTCATGTTCTCAATAGTCTGCAGGGCCAGCTGTTCGTGAGCCGGATGCTCCCATTTCAAATCGCTTGCCACCATTTTTTTCAGCTTGGTCAAGGTCAGTTTGCTCTCAGGCTGAATGGAGGCTTCCCGAACTGGTTGCTCCGTTGATATTATCCCCAGTATGGATTCTACTGCAGAGGACTCCTTGTTTAGACAACATTTCTTATATTTTTTCCCACTACCGCATGGGCATAAATCATTTCTTCCAACCTTACTCAAAACTAATTCCCCCTTAAATCTGTCTCTAGCCATTCGCATGAGAACTCTGTTGCTTTAGCATTGTAGGTGTCATTTCTCAAACGAGGCATTCTATATAACTTTCAAATTCCAGCGATCAAGCAGAAACGGCTGCCCCGTACTTATATAAAAAGGCGGGGCCGTTTCAGCGAGTATATGTTCATCTGGAATATGACGGATCACTCTGGCGATGAATTCCTCATACTCTTTGTCATAGGATTGGATTCGCCTGAACCCAATCGCTGGAGCTAGATTTACCGTCCAATGTAGCCCAACTATGAAAACAATTCGCTGTAGAATATATAAACCCATCTCTCTATTCTAGCAAAAATTGAATAAAGGGGTAAGCTCTGCCCAAAACATACACATTCTCAGTTCAAAAAAAATAGCCTGCACACGGTGTGCAGGCTCAAAGGATATATAAAAAAAGGGGGTCATGTGTGTTATTATAAGCCCACTATGTTAAAGGCTTATGTAACTAATATTACAGTAATATTACAAAAATGATAGCGCTTTATAATTGTGTTTTTTAATATATTTATAATTGAAAAACCCTTGCACATTACCCGACTCTGTAGTCAAGCAGTGCAAGGGCCAAGAAGTATCTACACGTTAGTTCAACTCTTCCACATAGGCATGGTTGGAACGAAGCTTATGAACAATCTCGTCATAATCCTCATCCCTTACTTTGGCAGACAGAACATAATGCAGATCATCATAATCGGCCGAAGACACATCCGCAGCATTCAGCATGTCTCCATCCTCATTCACTCTGTCACGAGTATCCCGTTCTGCATCACGATCCACATTGGCTACCACGGGGATCACATTTTCACTGGCTGGAACGCCTGGGGCTGCACCTACACCCATTGCTCCGTTAGTGCCTACGCCACCCGCCGTATTATATGGCACCAGTGGTACCATAACACGCGTGTCTCTACCTACCGCACTATCGAGTTGACCTACTTCCAAATGCTCTGTACGGAACGTCTGAAGTGAAGTTCTTGCTCCCTCTGCCTCGTCTTCGGTTCGAAAATACGCCTGAATATGTTTTGTCATGTCAAACCCTCCTTTTTCGGAATGAAATGCAACGTGAAGTTTCGTAGCCCCACGATGTAACGTAGTTAAGATACATCAATATATGTCAGTTGCACTAGCTGAAGTTATATAACATTTAGCAGTTCACGTACAAACGCTGGCTCATCTTCAGGCGTACGGGATGTAATATAGTTTCCATCCACAACCGCCTCATGATCCTTGAACTCTGCTCCTGCGTTTACCATGTCATCCTTAAGTGGTGGATAGGATGTAATGGTGCGGCCTTTCAACAGACCGGCACTAGCCAAAATTTGCGGACCATGGCAGATCGCTGCGATTGGTTTCTTCGCACTGTTGATCTCGGTGACAAACTTCAAGATGTGCGCATCACTTCGCAAATTCTCAGGGGATGATCCACCTGGAATCACGACTGCATCATAATCTGAAGCGGATGCCTCAGCGATTGCCTTATCTGTGGTGTAGGAGGCCTTTCCTCCTTTACCTTTAAGGGTCTCACCGGCTTTTAACCCGATAATCTCCACTTCATGTCCAGCTTTTTTTACTTCGTCATACGGAACCTGCATCTCCGAATCTTCAAAGTCATTCGCCAATAAAAAAGCAACTTTACTCATAACGTATGTTCTCCTTTCCGTGTTCGAACTTTCTTTATAAAATCGGGTCTTGCAGTACATTGGCACTCCGTTGTGCCTCGTTTTGTTATTACCCTCACCAGAGCAATTTATAACAATTTGATGTAATTTCATTTTGTAACGAAGTCGTCAAACAAATACTTAAAAAGTTCTACTCACGAAAAAAAGTCCTGATTTCGGGAAGGAATCAGGACTTTTTCAGAATCTGGATAATCCAAATATCGGATAATTATATACCTGTGTAAACATTCAAGATCGCGGAAGATGACTCTGCTTCCCTTTGTCCGAATCCTGAAGGGCCCAGATCGTTGCAACATACTCAGCAGCCGAACGGGCAAGGTGCAATGATTCATACAGGTTGCCAGGGAGTAACAAAGGTTCTGAACGGGTACGTGTTTCTTTCGCAGATTGGCGCATAATTGGATGGATACTCCTTTGATCATGAAATAGTCATCAACGAATTATCCCTTATTATGGCCTGAACCCCATGAAATTATGCACGTGGTTCCTGACGAACCGGACTTTCAAGCATCAAAGTCACGGGTCCCCAGTTGGTAAATTTTACATCCATCATCGCTCCGAAACGCCCGGTTTCAACCTGAATACCTTTATCCCGTAGTAGTTGATTAAACGTTTCATATAACTGTTCCGCCGCTTCAGGTCGGGCCGCAGCCGCAAAGCTCGGACGTTTTCCTTTGCGACAATCTCCGTACAGGGTGAACTGGGAAACAGACAATACAGCACCGCCTACATCAAGCAGGCTGAGATTCATCTTCTCCTGATCATCCTCAAATATCCGCAACCCACTAACTTTGTCAGCCAGATACTGGGCATCCTTCTCGGTGTCCTCATGGGTAATGCCTACGAGCAGCATTAATCCGGATTCGATCTTACCTGTCAGCTCGTCTCCCACGGTCACCTGAGCCTCTTTACAGCGTTGTACAAGCACCCTCATCTTACAGGCTCCTTACTGCATAATCCGATGCACCGAGTAAACATCTTTCACCCGTTTGATCCGTTCTACAACGGATTGCAGATGATCCGTATTACGAATCAGAATTGTGACGTGCACCAATGCTAATTTATTTTTGTCTGTCCGTCCTGTAACGGCAGATATATTGGTTTTACTTTCGGATACAGCCTGAAGTACCTCGTTGAGCAAGCCATTCCGATCATGACCTGTAATCTCAATATCCACACTGTAACTCGCTTCGATATTCTCTTCCCACTCGACCTCAATCACACGTGCTGCTTCTTCTCCGTCTGCACTTGTCGGGATATTTGGACAGTCACTACGGTGAACGGAAACGCCGCGTCCGCGTGTAACGTATCCGATAATGTCATCCCCAGGTACAGGATTACAGCATCGTGCGAAACGAACAAGCAGATTATCGATGCCTTTGACACGAATACCGTTGGTTGGTCGATTTCTCCGCTCAGGTGCAGGTTTCAGCTCGCGCATCTCGGAATTTAATTCCAGCAAACTGGACTCTTCCTGCTCTTTACGCAGTTTTTCAGTTGCTTTGGTTACAATCTGTGCAGCAGTAATCCCACCGAATCCAACAGCCGCAAGCATGTCATCAATATCGTTAAACGCATATTTTTTGGCAGCTTCCATCAACTTGTCATCCGTCATCCACGCAGAAGGATCAAGCCCCATGCGTTTCAGTTCACGCTCACAGCTCTCTCGACCTTTTTCAACGTTTTCTTCACGGCGTTCCTTCTTGAACCATTGCTTGATCTTCGCACGTGCATGAGAAGATTTCGCAATTTTCAACCAGTCCTGGCTCGGTCCGTAAGAATGTTTGGACGTCAAAATTTCGATGATATCACCTGTCTTCAGATGATAATCGAGCGGAACAATCCGACCGTTCACTTTGGCACCAATGGTCCGATTACCAACCTCCGTATGGATTCGATAAGCAAAATCCAAAGGAACAGAGCCGATCGGCAATTCGATGACTTCTCCTTTTGGCGTAAATACAAATACCAGATCAGAGAAGAAATCCATTTTGAGTGACTCTACGAATTCTGATGCATCCTGTGCTTCGTTTTGAAGTTCAAGAATTTCACGGAAGAACGTAATCTTATCTTCAAAATGATTTCCGTTCGCAGCGCCTTCTTTGTAGGCCCAGTGGGCAGCAATACCAAATTCTGCAGTCCGGTGCATATCCCATGTCCGGATCTGTACTTCCGTTGGTTCGCCATTGGGACCAACTACCGTTGTATGGAGCGATTGATACATATTCGCCTTCGGCATCGCAATGTAGTCTTTAAAGCGTCCAGGCATCGGTTTCCATAACGTGTGTATAATTCCCAGGGTAGCATAACAATCCTTGATATTATCCACAATAATACGAATGGCAAGCAGATCATAAATTTCGTTAAACTGCTTATTTTTGGTGGTCATTTTCTTGAACACGCTGTAGATATGTTTCGGGCGGCCCGAAAGGTCTGCCTGAATTCCCATCTCATCGAGTTTGTTCGTAATCCCATCCATAACCGTATCAATATATTGCTCACGTTCCGCACGCTTTTTGTGCATCAGGTTTGCAATTCGATAGTACTGCTGCGGATTCAAATAACGGAGGGCGATGTCCTCCATTTCCCATTTGATCGCAGAGATACCCAAACGGTTTGCAATCGGACAGAAAATTTCCAGCGTCTCATATGAGATCCGGCGCTGGCTTTCTTCCGACTGAAACTTGAGTGTCCGCATATTATGCAGACGGTCAGCCAATTTAATCACGATGACACGGATGTCCTGCGCCATGGCGATGAACATTTTGCGGTAGTTCTCGTTCTGCTGTTCTTCCTTGGAGCGAAACTGAATACGTTCCAGCTTCGTCAAGCCGTCAACAAGCATGGCACACGTATTGCCGAAATGATTGCGGATCTCTTCAAGTGAGACCGTAGTATCCTCTACTACATCATGAAGAAGCGCTGCTATTATGGAGATGGTGTCCATCTGCATGTTCACAACAATGTCGGCAACCGCAAGCGGATGCAGAATATACGGTTCTCCCGATTTTCGCGTCTGTCCATGGTGGGCCTGATCAGCAAATTCGTAAGCTTCTCGTATGCGCACCAGATCGGGTTCTTTGATATATGCCCCGGCCTTCTCGAGTAATTGCTCTATGCCCATTCTGATCTGTTCCGTGTCCTTTCTATACCAAATGGAACCCGTGACAGTGCTGCAACACAGGTTCCCCGTAAAAGTAATTTCCTATAATTATGACGCTTCGCCCGTTTCCCGTCAACTGCTGACGAATAAGAGCGCTTATCCAATTTTTATATTCGTGATCTGAATTACTTCTAACCCATTTCCCTATGACTCACAGGGGACTGGATGTATTTCTTATTTCTTATGTATTATTGCCGTTATTTGCTGAAATAGAAGGAAAATTCATGAAAATATAAATTCCATCTCTCTGCTACGTCAAAAATGTTATTGATTAATTAAGAGAAACTCTGTAATCTATTGAAAGTTTGTGTTTCGGAAAAGGAGATGAAATTCATTGCAACGCGAAATTCAGGTTAATCAAAAGATGCCACTTGGCTCAGGTTCACTGCTTAGCCTTCAGCATTTGTTCGCCATGTTTGGCAGCACGGTGCTTGTACCAAACCTGTTCGGTGTTGATCCAAGTATGATCCTGCTGATGAACGGAATTGGAACATTGTTGTACATACTGATGTGTAAAGGAAAGATCCCCGCATACCTTGGGTCCAGTTTTGCCTTTATTGCTCCTGTCACTTCGGTATTGAAAACACATCCAGAGAACGGTTATTCCATGGCACTTGGTGCTTTTATTATAACTGGACTTGTTTTCTGCCTAGTGGCTTTAATTATCAAATATGCCGGGACAGGATGGATCAACGTTGTATTCCCACCAGCAGTTATGGGTGCCATCGTTGCTCTGATCGGCCTGGAGCTTGTACCTGTTGCAGCGCAAATGGCTGGTTTGATTAATTCTGATCCTGTTTCTAACCCCAACTGGGTGCCTCAGGCCAAACCCATTATTTTATCCATGGCCACACTCGGTATCACTGTTATTGGAGCCGTAACGTTCCGTGGATTCCCCAAAATCATTCATATTCTAATCGGTATTGTAGTCGGTTATATCCTTGGCTATTCTATGGGTCTGGTTGATAAACAGGCTATTGGAAACGCTGATTTCATCTCACTACCAACCGTAACAACGCCTACATTTGACTGGTCTGTTGTCTTCACCATTTTACCTGTAGCACTCGTGGTTATTGTAGAACATATTGGACATTTGCTTGTAACGAGCAGCATTGTGGGTAAAGATCTTTCGAAAGACCCTGGCCTTCATCGTTCTCTCCTTGGTAATGGGGTCTCCACCATTTTGTCCGGGTTTGTAGGATCTACTCCCAATACAACCTATGGTGAGAACATCGGTGTTATGGCACTGACTCGTGTCTACTCCACATATGTCATTGGTGGTGCAGCAGTCATTGCAATTGTACTCTCCTTCTCAGGAACATTCTCGGCGCTTGTAGCTAACATTCCTGTGCCTGTTATGGGTGGGGTATCCCTGCTTCTGTTCGGAGTTATTGCTGCATCCGGTCTGCGTATTCTGGTTGAACAGAAAGTCGATTTTGCCAAACCGACCAATCTGCTGCTTACTACACTTGTACTGGTCATCGGGTTAAGTGGTACAGAAGTTACCTTCTACGGTATTCATCTGAAAGGGATGGCACTGGCAACCATTGTCGGAATCCTGATGAGCTTGTTGTTCAAACTGTTTGAAGTCCTGGGTTGGTTAAATGACGATTCGCAAAAACAGCCTATCACTGAAAAAACGCCCGATTAATTTTCATCGTATACACATCAAAAAGCCTGTTCTCCCTAACCTTTAGGTTGGTAGAACAGGCTTTTTGATAATCATTAATGCTGTATATTATTTCCCGGGAAAAGGGAAAAGCAATTCAGGTTTTAATCACAACACTCCAAGTGGAGATTTTAAACTTAGTAGTTCATCAATGTGAATACATCGATTTTCTCTGGCAATTTAGCACGACCATTCAGATCAGACAGCTCGATCAGGAACGCAGCACCGACAACTTTCCCACCCAATTGTTCAATCAAGTTGATGGAAGTTGCAATCGTTCCACCCGTTGCGAGCAGATCATCTGCGATCAGGACATTTTGACCTTTTTCAATCGCATCTGTGTGCATTGCGAGTGTATCCTTGCCATACTCGAGATCATAACCAACTTCAATCGTCTCTCCAGGCAATTTTCCACTTTTGCGAATCGGAGCAAAACCGACACCAAGAGCATATGCCAGAGGGGCGCCCACAACGAAACCACGTGCTTCAGGTCCAGCAATAACGTCAATTTTGAGATCAGAAACCATCACTTTCAGTTCATTGATCGCATTGCGGTACATTTCTCCATCCTTCAACAATGTTGTAATGTCCTTAAAGCTGATTCCCGGTTGTGGAAAGTCAGGAATGACACGAATATAATCTTTAAAATCCAAAATAATCTCCTCCTAAAATAAATACACAAACTTCCATCTAAGATACGCCCTTCATCCGGGATATCATCCATTGTGTCAGTTGCGGTGTGGCTGCATCCAACATCACCTGTTCTATCTCGGCCATATTTTCGAGCGCTTGATAGTGACGTGAAGCGGTTAGTTCACGCTTAGGCGGGTTATCCACAAACGCAATTTTGCCGTTATCACGGGTAATGAAGGATAACTCTTCGAATACATCCAACATCATCGTAATCATGCGCGGCGAACAACCACACTGACGACTGAGCACAGGAGTAATCTCTTGTTCCTCCACGGGTTCAGCTTTCCATTTCAACACCTGCATATAAATACGCTTAAAGAGTTCTCTGGAAGGCATCTGAAGGCGATCTCGGCGGTTGCCTGATCCGTGCAGAAGGATGATATTCTCAGCTCCACTGAACAAAGCCAGCATGGCATTAAGTTGTTCCGGGGTTTCCGGCGTATCAAACACAAATAACGTCCGGACTTGTTCCTGTCCATAATGCTGTGCAGCAGCATTACACGGAAATAACCCGACCTTTCTATCATATACCCAAAGGCAAGGTTCATACAATGAATTTCCCTCGGAAACGTCTGTTTCTTTCCGAACAATAGCACCAACAGAACCAGATTTATATCGAAGATGTACCTCAAGTGAGCTCAAGAAATGTTTCATCGCATTTAATGGCTCGGCATTACCGCGCAAATCAAACACTTGGACCTGAGGAACATGAATGTCTTGAAGCATCAATTGAGGTTTTCTCACCCCATTCCATTCATTGATAGACAGTTCTCCCATCACATCAATAACGGAACCTGGGAGAAGAAACTCTGCTAACGCTCCCTTGCCAAAAGCGACGGTTTCCAGTTGCTGACCATCCTGTTCCAGAACCAGTTTCAGATGGCGTTTCTCTCGTCCCATTGTTCTGGTTTCCTTCACAGTCACACTTCTCAATACAAACCGTGGCGAAGGATTGCTCATCCCAAAAGGCTGCAATCTGTCGATCTCCTGGATTACTTTCAGTGGAACATCACTGATTCTGCATTCATCATCCGCAAGACGTTGAGGTACAAAGTCCTCTTCAGTCAATACAGATGCAGCAAACTTATTCAAACCAGCCTCAAGTTCTTCCAACTGATCCCGATGCAAGGTCATACCTGCTGCAGCAGGATGTCCCCCGTAATGGTCCATAGTGTGTTTATTGACTGTGAGCGCCTCGTAGATATCCAAGCCCTCAATGGAGCGCGCAGAGCCCTTGCAGACACCGCTCTCTGGATCGATCCCAAGGATAAGTGTAGGTCGGTAATAACGCTCCAGCAATTTGGAAGCCACAATACCAACCACTCCGACGTTCCAGCCCTCACCAGCCAATACGATTACATCTGGAACGGCTCCTGAACGAAGCTGTATCTTTTGTTCCAACTGTGCCGTTGCTTCTTGTAATATGCCCTCTACGACTTGCTGCCGCTCCCGATTCAAAAGATCAAGCTGGCCCGCAAGTGTATGAGCTTCATCCAGATTCTCGGTGGTGAGAAGTGATACGGCTCTCCCAGCATGATCCAAACGTCCACTGGCATTAATACGAGGTGCCATGGCAAAGGCAATATTAATCGAAGTCACCTGACTCTGATCCACACCACTAATTTCCAGCAATGCACTTACACCAGGAAGACGTGAACCACGCATCGATTCTATTCCATAACTGACGATAACCCGGTTCTCCCCTTCCAAAGGCATCAGATCGGCAACGGTACCGATGGCGGCAATCTCCATCCATTCACCGGGCACTTCCCCGATTAATGCCTGAGCGAGCTTCAAGGCTACTCCTGCTCCTGCCAAACCTTTAAAAGGATACGGGCATCCCGGAAGTTTTGGATTAATAAGTGTAAAGGCTTCGGGCAAAATTTCAGGCGGCTCGTGGTGATCTGTCACAATGACTTCGATGCCCAGCGTTGCCGCATAGGCAATCTGTTCAACAGCACTGATTCCGGTATCTACGGTAATAATCAAAGAGACGCCTTGTTGATGCGCCCAATCTAACGCATGGTTGTGCAATCCGTACCCTTCATTCGAGCGATGAGGGATATATATATCGTACGAAGCCCCAAGATGACGCATCAAATGGATCATGAGCGATGTGCTCGATACGCCATCAGCGTCATAATCCCCGTAGATCAAAATATGTTCTTCCCGCTCCAATGCCAGCTTGATACGTGGCACAGCTTCATTCATGCCGAGGAGCAGATAGGGATCATGCATCTGATTAAGGTCAGGATGCAAAAAACGTTCGGCCTCCTTCTCATTGTGCACTCCTCGACTCACAAGCAAACGTCCAACAAGGGGTGAAACGGAAAGCGCCTGCGAGAGTCCCGCAGCCGCCTCCAAATCGATATTCGGTGTATTCCACCGGTATTGCGAATAAAGCAATGATAACGCTCCTTTCCTGATCTACTGGACCCGCGCTTCACTACTGAATTAATGTCGCTTCGTGATCGGGCAGTTCATGATTGGATTTATAAGGATAACCTGGATCATAAGGTATCGCTTGAATCTGTACTTCTTTCACATGACTGAACCGGGTTAGCAGTAGTGTCTTGGCCCGATTCGCAATCTCCTGTGCTTCCAGTATTGAGATTCTTGGATTCACACTAATGACCAGCTCAATCGTAACGTCATGTTCCTGTTCACGTGCAACCAAATGTTCAATGGTAATGATGCCATACACCCGCTGTACAGTCTCTTTGAAATCGGACGCTTCTTCCTGTTCCAGTTCCTGAACAAGTGAACCATACACCGTGTCCACAATCATTCGGTAACCCTTGTGAAGCACAAAACAGGAAGCAATCAACGCAGCCGTGGGGTCCAGGTAGAGCAACATGCTCAAGCCCGTCTCTTCACCAGCCATCGAACCGATAATACCGATTAATACGGTGAGCGAGCAATAGAGTGCACGGCGATGTTGCTGTGCATAAGCCAGCGCCTGAGACTGATTTCGTTTACGGAAATATCTGTACTGAAATTGAAAAATCGCTTCTTTCACAGCCAGAGCTGCAACAGCCACCAAAAGTACCGACTTGCCGGGTGCTTCCGGATCACTTCCGGAGAGACTACCCAATGCGGAGATGGCAAGCTGTAATCCACCCATAAGGATTAGCACAGATAACAATACTGAGATTCCGGGTCTAGCAACACTTGAATGTTCTTTAAACCGTCCCCTGCGAGCCTTGCTCTTATCGCGTACAGACTTGGAGGGAAAGAGACCAGCCAGGGCAGAACCAGCTTCAGAAGCAGAATACAAGCCGTCAGCGAGCAATGATTTGCTGTTTGCCATATAACCGACTCCCGCTTTGATCACCGCAAGTCCCATATTACCGGCAATACCGCTCCATGTGGCAGCCTGAGCAGATGGGATATGTTCTCTGGTCATGAATATTCCCCCTTAATTCTGTACATAAAGTTGCAAAACCGCGCCTGGCAGACGCGGCTTCACAATAAGATGTTTAGTTAGATTCTTTAGCTACTGTTTTTGGCTTTTCCACTTGTTTACCTTTGAGCATCAGCCATAGTGGAGCGGCGATATAGATTGAAGAATATGCGCCGAACAGTGTTCCGATAACCATCGCAAGCGAGAACATGCGAATGGATTCTCCACCAAATATGAACAAACAGATTGAAGCTGCAAACACGGTGAATGTTGTATTCAGGGAACGTGTCATCGTTTGAGCCAAACTGCGGTTGACTACCTCACGCAAGTCGGCTTTGGTTGTCTTTTTGGCAAAACGCAGATTCTCACGAATTCGGTCAAAGATAACGATCGTATCGTTGATCGAGAACCCGACAATGGTTAATACTGCAGTAATAAAGGTCAGATCGACTTCCAAACGGAAGATAGAGAACACACTTATTACAACAAATGCGTCATGGAAGAGTGCGATAACCGCAGCCAAACCAAAGCGCCACTCAAACCGGATCGCAACATAGATCATGATCCCGATACTTGCAATGAGTACCGCGTAGATCGCGTTGCGCTCCAATTCTTTGGCCATCTCTGGATCAACGGTATTTACTTCATAGGAAGCCGATGCATCCAGTTTAGCAAATTCTTCTTTGAACTTACTTTCTTGATTTTCATCCAATACGTTCGAGAAACGAACATTTACACGGTCAGCCCCCGGTGTAATGGTAACATCACCCTCATCAACACCGATGTCCTTAACGATAGGTTTAATCTGCTCCGCTGTGATTGCTTTGGATACCGAGATATCCACATTTGATCCAGCACGGAAATCAACCGCATAATTCAAACCCAAAGCCAGAATGCTGACAATCCCCGTAATCGTCAGAATAATCGAGAAGATATAGGCAATCTTACTACCTTTAACATAATCAAAATTCCAATTAAAGCGCACGAATTTCACTCTCCTTCACTCCGAAGTACTTAGGCTTCTTCAACACGTTACCCCGTACAAGCAGGGTCAACAGGAAGCGGGAGAAGAAAATATTCGTGATAATACTGGTGACAATATCAAAAATCAGCACGAGTGCAAAACCTTTAACCGCACCTGTTCCCAAGAAGAACATAACAGCCGCAGCAATAATGGTTGTGATGTTGGAGTCAATGATTGTTCGGAAGGAATGTTTACCACCCGCTTTAACCGAAGACAAGATCGACTTACCACTGCGCATCTCTTCTTTAATCCGTTCGTACGTGATGATATTGGCATCCACCGCCATCCCTATACCCAGGATAAACGCCGCAATACCTGGAAGGGTAAGCACGAATTCTCCTAAATAGAAGATTGCAAGTACCAGCCACGTATGTGTGATCAAGGCAAAACTCGCGATAATACCAGGAATGCGATAAAGCCCAATCATGAACACTAGAATAATAACGGAACCAATCAATCCCGCTTTAATGGTCTGATCCAGAGAAAGCTTACCAAGTGTTGCACCAACACTTTGTGAATACTTCTCTGTAAGTTTCAGTGGCAATGCACCCAGGTTAATGGTGTCACGAAGCTGGTTTGCTTCGTCACGTGAATAGGCACCTGAGATTTGGGCAGATCCATCTGTCAACTGTTGTTGAACTGTTGGTGCAGAAAGTAGTTGATCATCCAGATAGATAGCAAGAGGTTGTCCGATCAAACGTTTGGTAATCTCGGAAAACTTAGCTTTGTCTTTCACTTGAATGTCAATCATCGGCTGATTCAAACTTGTAAAAACAACTTTGGCTGCATTCTCAACAAATTCATTTCCGCGAAGTTCAATTTTGGTGTATTCGCCTTCCTTGTCGTTCTCAGCTTTACTACGGAAGGTCAAAACAGCCGGTTCTTTCATTTTGGCTCTAACTTCAGCCTCATCCGTAACCCCTGCCAACTTCAATCGAATCCGGTTGCTTCCTTCAGTGGTTACCTCCGGTTCGCTTGTTCCGAGCGCGTTGGCGCGGCTTTCAAGACTTTTGGCCGTTTGCACCAAAGATGCTTTGGTGACTTGTTGACCTGCTTCGAGCGGCTCTGCTTCATATAAGATCTCGTAGCCTCCCTTTAAATCAAGGCCCAAGCGTATATTTTTGAGCAGTTCCGGGCTTGTTCCCACCATTACCCCTGTGGTGACAAGCACGACCAGAATGAAACTGATAATTCTTTTCATGCCGTTCCTAGATCCCCTTTCGTTCTCAATATTCCTATTATAGCGATGCCGTAAAAAGCAGTCAATTTTCAACAAAAAAGATCCCTTTCGTCTAGAAAGAGGACCCCCGGTATGCAGACACGGTCATAAAGTTCATAAAGCTTGTTGCTTTCAGTGACAAAATGTCGTTCACCAGCTGGTGAAGCGGTGGAATGCCCTGTTTTTCATATTTATGACTGACGCAATTCCAGACATCTTTGCTGGTGACATATTCGTAACCGACAAGCCTTAATTCCTCCGCTTTGCTACGGCAGAGCATCTCTATTGACTGTTCCAACTCCACATCATTCATTTCTTCCAACGGGGAGCCTCCCTTCATACATCCAAGCCTTTATGCGGCATCAATATTACATGATTCGACTTCGCCTGATCATATTCCTTCTTGCTGATTATGGTTCTTTTTGTTAATCGTGTCCAAGTTGTCATGAGAAGATAAAGGACTGGCATAGGATGAAGAACAACGGCTTTGTCCCGTTTATGTTGATAGCCTGTACTTTCAACCGGGAAAGAGGGGTAGTCTTGAAGAAACAGACATTTATCCAGGGGGCCATGATCCTGCTCGCGGCAGGCATAATTAATCGAATACTTGGTTTCATTCCGCGCATTGCGCTGCCACGAGTCATTGGTGCAGAAGGTGTTGGCATCTACCAATTGAGCTATCCCTTTTTTATCGTACTGGTGACATTAATTACGGGTGGTATTCCGCTCGCCGTAGCCAAGCTCGTAGCCGAAGCTGATACCGGTGCCAATCGTTATTCCCCCCAGCGAATCCTGCAAGTAAGCTTAAGCTTTACGTTGACCCTGGGTGTTGTATTCATGTTTTTATGCATTCTATTTGCGCCCTGGGTTACCAAGTACGTGCTCACAGATGAGCGGGTGTACCATACGTTCGTTAGTATGAGCCCCATGATTGCCATTATCGCCGTATCTGCTGTCTACAGAGGGTATTTCCAAGGTAAGCAAAACATGATGCCTACTGCCATTTCATCCATTGTTGAAACCATCATTCGTATCGTCTGTGTCATTTGGTTTGCCTGGCTTCTCCTCCCCCACGGTATTGCCCAAGCTGCTGCTGGTGCCATGCTGGGCGCGCTCGTTGGAGAATTCGGCGGTATGCTTGTACTCTTGTGGAAGTATAACAGGCAGAAGAAAGAGTTACCGCTCGCTAAGCAACAGAACATGTCCAATCTCACAACCAAACCTTCAGCCAAACCTTTAAACCCAATACCTTCAGTTCTGAAAGAAACGGGTACTCCACAGCCCGGATTAATCCGGCGTTTGCTTGCAATCTCTATTCCTGTTACAGCAGGCCGATTGGTTGGCTCCTTATCCTATTTGGCCGAAACCATCGTTACTGCCCAGAGTCTGGCTCTGGCAGGCATATCCAAAGGGCTCGCTACAGCACAATATGGTGCATTACAAGGTATGATTATTCCTTTGCTGCTGCTGCCGGGGGCACTAACCTCTTCGCTCGCGACATCACTTGTGCCTTCACTGTCCGAAGCTTCTGCTCAGGGAGATCGCGCACTGATTCACAAAAGAATGCATCAGGCCTTACGTTTGGCACTTGTGACAGGTGCTCCGTTTTCTGTGTTTATGTATGTGCTTGCCGAACCGATGTGTCTTGTTCTGTATAATGATGCATCGATCGGAAGCATGCTGAAACTAATGGCTCCTTTTGCTTTGTTCATTTATATTCAAGCTCCTCTTCAAGCTGCATTACAAGCTCTTGACCGTCCGGGTAAAGCATTGCTGAATACGTTTATCGGTGCTGTTATCAAAATCACGTTGATTTTAACGCTTGCTTCCCGGCCTGAATATGGCATCTTCGGTGCAGTCATCGCCATCTGTGTGAATTCTACGGTAGTTACCCTGTTACATGCCCAAAGCGTACGTAGCCTGCTACAGTTCCGCTTCAAAATGATGGATTGGGTCAAGACGGGTGCAGGAATGTTTATCATGGGAGCAGCGACCCTACTCGTATACGAAGAGACTGCCATGATATTGCCTTTTTGGGTCAGGATGCTTCTCGCTCCTTTTGTCGGGCTTATCGTGTATTTCATCGTCATGGGCTGGACCAAAATGATTGACTTTCATGATCTGTCCCGTGCTCCTTTGATTGGTTCATGGTTCAAGCGCCGCTCAGGCAAATGATTTTCATTTTTTATCATCTTTTGGACTGACATATATCTTCCCATTGTGATCAATGGAGCATATAAATACATCCTTAAAATCCAGAATTCCGTTATGTTGAATTTGATTTTTCAGCCAAAATCTCGTTTTCTGAATGATCTCCAAATTCTGATCCTGGACCTTTCCGTCCATAATTAAGGGTAGTGGCAGACCTTCATATTTAATATTTGGAAATTTGATATTTGGAGATCCGTCAATCTGGTTTTTTCCCGTTTTGGATTTACTGGAGGAAGAATCTTCTGAGTCAGAACCGGAAGAATTGCTATCGTTAGAAGTATTCTCATCCTTGGGAAAAACGGTCAGCTTGCCTGTTGTCTCCAAAATAGCGAAATCAACCTCACCGATACTGTCTACATTCTGTTCACGGAGTTGTTGCAATAGATCATCCAGATTATATCGTTGCTTCCGCATCTCATCCCGGTGAAGAACACCTTTGGAGATCAAAACAGTAGGTTTGCCATCAATTATCAGGCGAAGACGCCGACTTTTAAGACCTATAAAGGCCATTCCGATCTGTACAATAATCAAGGTAAGCATGGGGGCAATCCCATGAGAGAGCGGTTTATCAATATCTTCAATGACAAAAGCAGCCATTTCAGCAAGCATAATGGAGACAACAAGATCAAACATGGATAGCTTACCAATCTCACGTTTACCCATAACCCTCATTGCACAGTACACCAGAAAGTACATGAGAATGGTTCGAAAGATATGTGATCCGACATCTGGGAAGTTCACAACAGGGGTCCTCCTTCGAAACTGAGTTTTTAACAGTTAGCTGGGTAGTGCAATCCCTATTTTGACCTGAACCTTACATGCTCATGCAGAAATAATCCGTTCATTTAATGGAAAACAGTTCATAAGTCCGAAGGCTTGACCATACACTGTATTAACTTATAACTTGTACAAGGGGGTTGCTTCATGCAATTGATCCGCCGCTTGGTTTCGTTTCGAGTGTCCAATCCGATTCTGTCAGGCCTCTGTCAGGCTTTTGTATGGATGTTTATCGGGGCATTAATTCTCTCCTTGTTTCTCTGGATGAGCGGAATGCGGGAACAGGACCTCTCGTTGTATACCTATGTTGTTCATGGCTTGTCATTATTGGTCGGTGGTTTTGTCGCAGGCAAACGATCTGGTGAAAAAGGATGGTACTACGGAGGAATTACCGGAATCGTATATGGACTCCTTGTGCTGTTGATCGGATTTCTCGCGCTGGATGCTTCGTTTAATTGGAAAGATAGTTTACAACTGCTTAGCGCTTTCTTCATTTCAGCTCTCGGTGGCATGTTCGGTGTTAATACGCATCGCTCCTAACTGACTGGTAAAGAACATCGACCTTCCCTCATAAATCAAAAAAGAGAACCGGGTCTCCAAGGAGATCCGGTTCTCTACTAGGGAATACGCCACAAACGCACCCTCGTTATTCTATGTTACAGTAACTATTCAACAGCCGTATCACGAGCTACAGCCGTGCTGATTGCATTACGGTCAAATGTAAGCTTAGTTACATCGTTTACACGCAATACAACCACATCGTCCGTAATCTCAGCGATCGTACCGTGAAGGCCACCAATCGTTACAATTTTATCGCCCTTTTTCAATTGGCTCAGCATCGAATTCCGTTGCTTTTGCTTTTTGTTTTGTGGACGAATCATCAAGAAGTAGAAAATTGCAACCATGAGTACCAAAGGTACGATCAAAGATACAATTCCGCCACCTGCTGGTGTTCCTGCTAAAGGCATTCCCTGAAACATTCAAACTCCCCCTTATCGACTATACATACAGATATTGCTTGTTACGCCAGTTCCCTTAAAACCTCAATCAGAAACCTTTGTCATTGTCATGAAGACCATATTGATCGAAAAATTCATCCCGGAAATCAAGCAAACGATCTTCCATAATGGCTTTACGTACATTACGCATCAAATTCTGCAAGAAATGAAGATTATGGATCGTTGTCAAACGCAGGCCAAATGTTTCATCTGCTTTGATCAAATGACGCAGATAAGCTCTGGAATAGTTGCGGCATGTGTAGCAATCACATTCAGGATCTAATGGTCCAAAATCAGTTGCAAACTTGGCATTGCGAACTACCAGACGTCCTTGACTGGTCATCGTTGTTCCGTTACGGGCAATCCGAGTAGGCAGAACACAATCAAACATGTCCACTCCACGAATTGATCCCTCAATCAACGCATCAGGCGAACCTACACCCATCAAATAACGTGGTTTATTGGACGGCAACAAAGGTAATGTGTAATCCAATACACCATACATCAAATGTTTCGGTTCTCCAACACTCAGTCCACCAATAGCATACCCCGGGAAATCCATGGAAGTCAAATCTGCGGCGCTCTGACGGCGAAGATCTTCATGCATGCCTCCCTGTACGATGGCAAACAGACCTTGGTCATGCGGACGAGCGTGACTTTCGAGACAACGTTCTGCCCAGCGGCTGGTTCTTTCGAGTGATTTTTTGACATATTCATATTCAGCCGGATACGGTGGGCATTCGTCAAACGCCATCATAATATCGGAGCCAAGTGCATTCTGGATTTCCATCGCCACTTCAGGAGAAAGGAACTTTTTGTCTCCATTCAGATGAGAACGAAAGTTAACGCCTTCTTCCGTAATCTTGCGCATCTCGCTGAGAGAAAACACTTGGAATCCGCCGCTGTCCGTCAGAATTGGACGATCCCAGTTCATGAATTTGTGCAATCCGCCAGCTTCACGGATGATTTCATGTCCTGGTCTCAGAAACAGGTGATAGGTATTACTCAAAATAATCTGAGCATCCATTTCTTTCAATTCTTCAGGGCTCATTGTTTTGACAGTCGCCTGTGTACCTACAGGCATAAAGGTTGGTGTCTCAATAACACCGTGAGGTGTATGTACACGTCCCAGACGTGCACCGGATTGTTTGCAAGTTTTGATATGTTCATACGTAATTGCTGCCATTGGTTTTAATCATCCTCTAAAAGTTAATCGTTATACCGTTATACTAATATATCAACATGGCATCGCCGAAGCTGAAGAACCGGTATTTCTCTTGGATGGCTTCCTCATATGCCTGCATAATATGTTCCCTGCCTGCTAGTGCACTAACCAACATAACCAACGTGGATTTCGGGAGATGAAAATTCGTAAGCATCCCATCAATCACTTTGAAGGAATAGCCCGGATAGATGAAAATGCTGGTCCATCCGCTGCTCGCTTGCAGTATTCCATTTTCAAATTTGCTGCCTACCGTTTCCAAAGTCCGGCAACTCGTTGTCCCAACCGCAAAAACACGGTGTCCATTCTCTTTGGTCTGGTTAATCAGATCTGCCGTTTCTTGTGACAAGGAGTAATACTCTTCATGCATAACATGATCTTCAACAACGTCAACCGACATCGGTCTGAATGTTCCCAGTCCTACATGAAGCGTGATGAAGGCGACATTAACGCCCTTGGCACGAATCTGGTCCAGCAACTCATCCGTAAAATGTAATCCTGCTGTAGGTGCAGCCGCCGATCCTTCATGCTTGGCATACACGGTCTGATACCGTTCGCGGTCATCCAATGTCTCCTTGATATAAGGTGGCAATGGCATCTCACCCAGACGATCCAGAATCTCTTGGAAGATTCCATCATACGTAAACGTAAGCGTACGTGCCCCCATCTCGCCCTCTTCTTCAATGATTGCCTTCAGTTCATCACCGAATACGATGACCGAACCGGCTTTCAGCTTTTTACCCGGCTTAACCAGTGCTTCCCACTTGTCGCCTTCCACATTTTTAAGCAATAACACTTCCGCTTTTGCTCCGGTATCTTCTTTTGTACCGAACAGACGGGCTGGTAGAACACGTGTATCATTCAGAATCAATGTATCGCCGGGATTCAGAAAATCGATAATATCGGGAAACGTTTGATGATTAATCTCACCACTATCTTTGTTCAAGGTAAGCAAACGGGATGCCGTGCGATCAAGCAACGGCGTCTGTGCTATCAATTGCTCTGGTAATTCAAAATCATATAAGTTCACATTCATTTAGTTTCATTCCTTAACAATAGTCGCATTTTGATAATAGTGTTTCAATATTGCCTGGTAATCATACCCTTCATCTGCCATGCCTTTGGCTCCCCATTGGGACAAGCCCAAACCGTGGCCATTGCCCTGACCGATGAACATGAAGGTCTGACCCTGCGTTACCGCTCTCGCTTGACCATCACCACTCATAACGACAAGTGCATTACCGGATGATGTTCCTGCGCCAGAAGAAGACAATACAGAGGCACCATTTGAGCCGGTTTTACTGGCTGTTTTGCCGTCAGCGCCTAATACAGTATAACTTCCGGTCCCTGCAATATCAAATAAAGTGCTCGGTAATCCACCGAGTGCAGAGCGGTATGTATCGGCATATTTCACCGTCATAGCCTGTCCGTTGGCAGTGACTTCAAGTGCTCTTCCGGAAGGTCCACGCTTGGTCACTTCCAAGGTTGAGATTGAAGCAGGAACAGACGCTGTTGTTTTACCCTGAAGGGATTTAACCAACTGAGCTGACGTGAAAGGTCCTCTCACCCAGGCATAGTCATTGGATTGAGGCACTTTTGCCAGTACAACAGCTTCGTTGCCTGGATTCATTTTGGCTACAGGTTCAACGGTGGATTGAATTAACGGAACGGCACGCACATTGGTGTTCTGAGCCGTTACCGTTACTTTTGCCAGTCCTGCATTGGTCTTGGTCGTTAATTCTTTGATGTTATCCTCACGAATGTACCCGCTAACGCCTGAACTGAGCAGCACATGGTACCACGTATGTAATCCTGCCTGGGCTGATGTATCTCCCGAGCTAACCACATTGGTGAACACACCTGCTCCGCCGTTCCATACCTCAGAAGGATGAGCCGTCTGGCCGCCAGCATTGGAGGAGAATACAGCTTCAATGATTTTCCCACCGCTCTTGACCACTTCTCCAGCAGTTGCATCCACTGCACTGGTTACTTTATCGTTCTCCGAACCAATCCCGTTATAGGCTTGGCTGAGCGTTGTATCCACGACATTCGCAATTTTGAATCGTTCACCCTGTTGAAGCGCGTAGGATCGAGCAGCTACAGCTTGAACTTTCAGAGCTTCAGCAGGCCAGGAGGAATACACCTCTGCCCCTACGACAGAGTACAGGTATTGCTCCAGTGGAACGACGTTGACCAACGCCAGATCACCACTTACGATGCTGATTTCCATATCTCCACGATACGTTCGCTGAGAACGTTCCACTACTTTGATCCCATTGCCATTCCCTTGTACCAATGCTTTGGATTCAGTACCTGCAATGGTGTAATGCGGAGCTGTTTTGATTGCATCCGTACTTAATCCTGCATCCTGGCGGATGATGAGTCCTGCACTATTGTTGACAGGTGAAAGGCTTACCCCTGGAGCTTTGGCTTCCACACTGTTCTTCAATGCGGTTAATTCCGCATCCGTTGAAGCTTCACCCACCCATACCGTATATGCTTGGCTTCCTCCACTCAGTTGAAGGACTGGATAGACACTACTAACTCCTGCTGATAAAAGGTTGGCTTGTGCTGCCTCTGCTTCCTGAATCGAACCATAGGTTCCAGCAGACAGGCGTTTACTTCCTGTTACAGCTGGCTTTTGACCAGCCAATTGAGCTGCCGCTACCTTTTGTACTCGTGTAACAGCTTGTCCTGCCAGTGCCTCCGTTGCATAGTTGCCTGTGTAGAGCTGGTAAATGGCATTTCCATTCACAGACGTTGTGAACAGCAACGGTTTATCTGCGGTTGCCTGCAACAATTTTGCTGCTGCAGATGCTGCCTTAAAGTCTGTTGTTTCCAACACCTTCACTCGGAATCCATCTGCACTGAAACGGACCTGCCCTGCCGGAAGGCTTATATTTGCGCCGCTCTCCGGTTGGATGCTCCATTGTCCTGTCGATTCAAGCGTAATAAGTGGTGTAGTTGATTTATACGTACTGCCCAGATTCGCAAACATGGCTACCCGGATCGTCTGTCCATCATTTCCTGCTGCATATGCAGGCACTTGCAGACAACCCACTGTCAAAAGAGCTGCCGCCAGTACCTTCAATCGACGACTCCACTTCTTCGTTCGTATTGCTTTTCCCACAATCAGACTCCTCTCCATGCATTTCTTTCACTTTATATCGGGTTAACACGTGATTATTTCAATGTTTATGATGAATGTTCAACAGATTTGATTATTTACCGTCTCTTGGTGGAACAGGTAGACCCAAATGATGATAGGCGAGATCTGTTACGATCCTGCCCCTTGGTGTACGCTGAATCATACCAATCTGAAGCAGATACGGTTCATAGACATCCTCTATCGTCTGACTTTCTTCACCAATCGTAGCAGCAATTGTATCCAGCCCTACCGGGCCTCCCCGGAAGCTATTGATCATCGATTTGAGCATCTTGTGATCAATCTCATCCAGGCCACGCGGATCAATCTGGAGACGTTGCAGTGCTTCTTCCGCCAGTGTCTGCGTTATAATCCCATCACCACGCACCTGTGCAAAGTCGCGTACTCGTTTTAACAAACGGTTCGCGATCCTTGGTGTCCCACGTGAGCGCAATGCAATCTCTTGCGCAGCATCTCCCACAATCTCCACACCCAAAATTTCGGTAGAGCGTGAGACGATATAAGCCAGCTCATCAACCGTATAGAATTCCAAGCGACTGATAACACCAAATCGGTCTCGAAGTGGAGCAGACAGCAAGCCAGCACGCGTTGTAGCCCCAATCAGAGTGAATGGCGGCAGATCCAGCCGAACGGAACGTGCACTTGGACCTTTACCAATCATAATGTCCAATGCGGAATCTTCCATAGCGGGGTACATGACTTCTTCAACCGTACGATGCAAACGATGAATTTCATCAATAAACAAGACATCGCCTTCCTGCAGATTGGTTAACAATGCTGCAAGATCACCCGGGCGTTCAATAGCCGGTCCTGACGTAGTTCGTAAATTAACACCCAATTCGTTGGCAATAATGTTGGCAAGTGTTGTTTTACCCAGTCCAGGTGGGCCATATAACAAAACGTGATCCAATGCCTCATTACGGAATTTGGCAGCTTCAATATATATCTTTAAATTTTCCTTCACCTGATTCTGCCCGATATATTCATTCAGATACCGGGGACGAAGACTCAATTCAACATTTTGGTCCTCCATCATCAGGTTTGCGGAAATAATCCGATCATCCATGTTCATCCCTACCTTTTTTTGCAGGCTACAGCTATATTATAATATGCAATTTGTATTATCCCGTAAACAGCATTTGCAGCGCCTTTTTCATCAACACATCAACGGAATCTGCTGTAGTAACATCCTTTTTCAATTTGAGCCATACTTTATCAAGCTCACTGTCAGTATACCCAAGTGCCTTGAGACCTTCACGTGCCTCATCCCAGGCTGAACCACTTCCCGACTCCTCCGATGGAGGAGCGAACAGGCCTGTTGCATACGCTGCCGCGCCAAAACTATCCAGCTTATCCTTAAGATCCAGAATCATGCGTTGTGCAGTCTTCTTGCCGATGCCTGGCAATTTGGTCAAGAACGTAAGATTCTCCTGGTAAATCGCCGTAACCACATGTTCTGGTGTACCTCCAGCAAGTATGCCCAGAGCTACTTTTGGACCGATACCGGATACATCAATCAGTTTACGGAACAAACGCTGCTCATCCCGTGTAACAAATCCAAACAGCAACATCGCATCCTCACGCACATGATGGTGCGTGTACACAGTGATTTCGCCTTCTTGCTTCGCAAACGCAAATGGATTTGGACAGAATACACGATACCCTACACCATGAACATCCAGCACAATATAATCATTCTCTACATGAATGAACTGTCCTCTTAGAAAATCAATCATTTTCGCAATACCTCATTCAACTTGGAATTTAATGTATAAGAGTGTGCGTGGCACACGGCTACAGCCAATGCATCCGCTACGTCATCCGGCTTAGGAACGACCTGAAGACGCAAGAACATTTTGACCATCTCCTGTACTTGCTTCTTCTCCGCTTTACCGTACCCCACAACGGCCTGCTTGATCTGCATTGGCGTATACTCTGCAATAGGCAAACCCTTCTGTGCGGCAGCGAGTACCATGACGCCTCTAGCCTGACTGACAGACATCGCTGTTGTAACGTTCCGATTGAAAAAAAGTTTCTCCAGCGCTACTGCGTCCGGTTTGTATTTATCAATCAATTGCACCATACCTTCATATACGTGAAGCAACCGTTCCTCTTCAGGGGTATGAGCTTCCGTCTGAATACATCCATATTGTACGGGTACTACCTTACTGCCGATTTTATCCACAAAACCAAAACCAACAATCGCAATCCCCGGGTCAATTCCCAAAAAACGCAAAACCATCTCTCCCTCACAAAAGCGAACATATGTATCGTTCATTTCATTATAACAAAAGATAGACCCTGCGGCAGGAAAAACTTTGTCTAACTGATTACTCGTCTTTATTCGCGGATTTTTTACATGTTTATTCGTATTTCCAACTATTTCAGTTCAAACGACAAAAAGGACATCTCTTCGATGTCCTTCATCATATTCCACATATTTTTGGGTCTATCGCTTGATTCCCTAAACCACCATTGTTATTGCTATTGCCATCATCGTTTCAGTACGTAACAATCTTAATACTGTAGGTGAGGACGTTTGGATTACCCGCCATTACGGATTAAATGGTGATCTTCATCCACGGCATAGTCACTGAACGTAGAGATCACGCTATCATACTCATCCTTGTCCTGAATCCGAATACCCTGCTGCAATTGCTCCAGTACGCCTTCAGGCAAAGAACTCTCCAACGTCCCAACATCCAACTGAAAGAACGTACGAATAACCTTCTCATCTGTAGGCTTACCTTCGTACAAATTAAGGTTCCCTACAGCATCTATGCTGATATAAGCCTGCTGTTTACACAGCGGTGAAAGGTCATCTACACGTTGCTTCAAATGCAACTCATCTGATGTTCCAACGGTAGCATCCCATTCCGGATGTTGAGCCAGCAGCATCTTCAACTGCGGTCTAGCCATCTTGCCTAACTGCTCTGTCTCCACTCCGCAGATGTACTGTGTTTCCAAAACCACACTTGTTAAATGATCCGGATCAGAATCAAGTTGCTCTACTAACGCCTGAATCTCCTGTTCAGATCTTGTTTCCTGCGTAACAGGGCCCATCACACTGGTTGCCTCACTAAAATTAGTTGTTAGCAAACGCTCAATCGCCGATGAGATAGACAACCCGCTGTAAGCCAATATCGTAACTACAAGCAAAGCCGCCGTCATCCATACTGTTCGTTTCCACCGTCGCCACCGTCTCTTGAATTGTTTTCTAAAGTTAAACGTGTTCACATGAACCCCTTCTATCACTTTTTAAACCTATTGTGACCTAAAGACTGAGGCTTTATGCACAACTAGCTTATCGTCTGAAGAAGGAACACGCATGTGTTAGGTTAGAGAACTTGTCATAGTGAATACCGGAACCTGCATTTATAGAATCTTATCTAGATAAATATAAAAAAGCACTATCTATAATTAGATAGTGCTTTTTAGAGATCGGGATGACACGATTTGAACATGCGACCCCCTGGTCCCAAACCAGGTGCTCTACCAAGCTGAGCTACATCCCGTTATATATACCGGCGAGAGGACTCGAACCTCCACGGTTTCCCACTCGATTTTGAGTCGAGCGCGTCTGCCATTCCGCCACGCCGGCAAATTTGAAGTTATAATGGCGCGCCCTGAGAGATTCGAACTCCCGGCCTTTTGATTCGTAGTCAAACGCTCTATCCAGCTGAGCTAAGGGCGCAAATATTGGAGCGGAAGACGGGAATCGAACCCGCGACCCTCGCCTTGGCAAGGCGATGCTCTACCGCTGAGCCACTTCCGCACACGGTATTATTAATATAAAAATGGCGGAACCGACGGGATTCGAACCCGCGATCTCCTGCGTGACAGGCAGGCATGTTAGGCCAACTACACCACGGTTCCAGATCACTTTCGCAAAGGAAAGTATAATTGCGGGGGCAGGATTTGAACCTGCGGCCTTCGGGTTATGAGCCCGACGAGCTACCGGGCTGCTCCACCCCGCGTCGTAATAAAGTTTATATGGTGGAGGCTGAGGGGATCGAACCCCCGACCCTCTGCTTGTAAGGCAGATGCTCTCCCAGCTGAGCTAAGCCTCCATCTATATGACCCGTAGGGGATTCGAACCCCTGTTACCTCCGTGAAAGGGAGGTGTCTTAACCCCTTGACCAACGGGCCTTAATGGCTCCCCGAACAGGGCTCGAACCTGTGACAACTCGATTAACAGTCGAGTGCTCTACCAACTGAGCTATCAGGGAATATATGCATTTGCAGTGCAAATGCAATTCATCGTACAACATCAACATGCAGAGCCTGTTTTCTATGTATGATGAAAGAGTTCGCTTGGCGGCGTCCTACTCTCCCAGGACCCTGCGGTCCAAGTACCATCGGCGCTAGAGGGCTTAACGGTCGTGTTCGGGATGGGTACGTGTGGAACCCCTCCGCCATCGCCACCAAACGCATAGCTTACATTTCAGAGATCGTTCTCTGAAAACTAGATTCGAAACGAAACATGCGAATTATCACTTGCATATTTGGATAAGCCCTCGACCGATTAGTACTGGTCAGCTCCATGCATTGCTGCACTTCCACCCCCAGCCTATCTACCTCGTCGTCTTCAAGGGGTCTTACATACTGGGAAATCTCATCTTGAGGGGGGCTTCACGCTTAGATGCTTTCAGCGTTTATCCCGTCCGTACATAGCTACCCAGCGGTGCTCCTGGCGGAACAACTGGTACACCAGCGGTACGTCCATCCCGGTCCTCTCGTACTAAGGACAGCTCCTCTCAAATTTCCTACGCCCACGACAGATAGGGACCGAACTGTCTCACGACGTTCTGAACCCAGCTCGCGTACCGCTTTAATGGGCGAACAGCCCAACCCTTGGGACCTACTTCAGCCCCAGGATGCGATGAGCCGACATCGAGGTGCCAAACCTCCCCGTCGATGTGGACTCTTGGGGGAGATAAGCCTGTTATCCCCAGGGTAGCTTTTATCCGTTGAGCGATGGCCCTTCCATGCGGTACCACCGGATCACTAAGCCCGACTTTCGTCCCTGCTCGACTTGTAGGTCTCGCAGTCAAGCTCCCTTATGCCTTTGCACTCTTCGAATGATTTCCAACCATTCTGAGGGAACCTTTGGGCGCCTCCGTTACTCTTTAGGAGGCGACCGCCCCAGTCAAACTGCCCACCTGACACTGTCCCCGCACCGGATTACGGTACCAGGTTAGAACCTAGATACGATCAGGGTGGTATCCCAACGTTGCCTCCACGCAAGCTGGCGCTCACGTTTCAAAGGCTCCCACCTATCCTGTACAGATCGTACCCAAATTCAATATCAAGCTGCAGTAAAGCTCCATGGGGTCTTTCCGTCTTGTCGCGGGTAACCTGCATCTTCACAGGTATTAAAATTTCACCGGATCTCTCGTTGAGACAGCGCCCAAGTCGTTACGCCATTCGTGCGGGTCAGAATTTACCTGACAAGGAATTTCGCTACCTTAGGACCGTTATAGTTACGGCCGCCGTTTACTGGGGCTTCGGTTCACAGCTTCGGGATTACTCCCTAACCACTCCCCTTAACCTTCCAGCACCGGGCAGGCGTCAGCCCGTATACTTCGCCTTACGGCTTCGCACAGACCTGTGTTTTTGCTAAACAGTCGCTTGGGCCTTTTCACTGCGGCCCCCTCGTGCTATTCACACTACCGGGGCACCCCTTCTCCCGAAGTTACGGGGTCATTTTGCCGAGTTCCTTAACGAGAGTTCTTCCGCGCGCCTTAGAATACTCTTCTCGCCTACCTGTGTCGGTTTGCGGTACGGGCACCATCACCTGGCTAGAGGCTTTTCTTGGCAGTGTGAGATCATGACCTTCGCTACTATAATTTTCGCTCCCCATCACAGCTCAGCCTTACAATGTGCGGATTTGCCTACACATCAGCCTTACTGCTTAGACGGACATCCATCAGTCCGCGTCACTACCCTACTGCGTCCCCCCATTGCTCATAACGGCTTACGGTGGTACAGGAATTTCGACCTGTTGTCCTTCGACTACGCCTTTCGGCCTCGCCTTAGGTCCCGACTTACCCTGAGCGGACGAGCCTTCCTCAGGAACCCTTAGGCTTTCGGCGGATCAGATTCTCACTGATCTTTTCGTTACTCATACCGGCATTCTCACTTGTATAATGTCCAGCGCTCCTTACGGTACACCTTCAACCCTTATACAACGCTCCCCTACCCCTGATGCAAAGCATCAAGCCATAGCTTCGGTGGTGTGTTTAGCCCCGTTACATTTTCGGCGCAGAGTCACTCGACCAGTGAGCTATTACGCACTCTTTCAATGGTGGCTGCTTCTAAGCCAACATCCTGGTTGTCTGTGCAACTCCACATCCTTTCCCACTTAACACACACTTGGGGACCTTAGCTGATGGTCTGGGCTGTTTCCCTTTTGACAATGGATCTTAGCACTCACTGTCTGACTCCCGGAAGTAAGTCTATGGCATTCGGAGTTTGACTGAGCTTGGTAACCCTTGCGGGCCCCGCACCCAATCAGTGCTCTACCTCCACGACTCTGTTTTCCGAGGCTAGCCCTAAAGCTATTTCGGGGAGAACCAGCTATCTCCGAGTTCGATTGGAATTTCTCCGCTACCCCCACCTCATCCCCGCATTTTTCAACATGCGTGGGTTCGGGCCTCCAGTGCGTGTTACCGCACCTTCACCCTGGACAGGGGTAGATCACCCGGTTTCGGGTCTACGTCCACGTACTAATTCGCCCTATTCAGACTCGCTTTCGCTGCGGCTCCGGCTCTTCACCTTAACCTTGCACGGGAACGTAACTCGCCGGTTCATTCTACAAAAGGCACGCCATCACCCCTAAAACGGGCTCTGACTTTTTGTAAGCACACGGTTTCAGGTTCTATTTCACTCCCCTTCCGGGGTGCTTTTCACCTTTCCCTCACGGTACTGCTTCACTATCGGTCGCTAGGAAGTATTTAGCCTTGGCAGATGGTCCTGCCGGATTCATACGGGGTTTCACGTGCCCCGCACTACTCGGGATCCGTCTCGGAGGGAACAGACTTTCAACTACAGGGCTTTTACCTTCTTTGGCGGGCCTTTCCAGACCTCTTCGCTTAACCGGTTCCTTTGTAACTCCATGTGAGACGTCCCACAACCCCAAAGAGCAAGCTCTCTGGTTTGGGCTTCTCCGCGTTCGCTCGCCGCTACTGACGGAATCACTATTGTTTTCTCTTCCTCAGGGTACTTAGATGTTTCAGTTCCCCTGGTATGCCTCTACACAACCTATGTATTCAGTTGTGAGTAACTGGAAATTACCCCAGCTGGGTTTCCCCATTCGGACACCCCCGGATCAAAGCTTGCTTACAGCTCCCCGAGGCAGTTTCGTTGTTCGCCACGTCCTTCATCGGCTCCTAGCGCCTAGGCATCCTCCGTGTGCTCTTAGTAGCTTAACCATTTTGTTCCGGTTTCGGTCGCTCGCTTCCCTTGGTTTGGACTGCGTCCAAATCCAAAAGTCGCTCTCACCCGATACCATCACAAAAGCAATTTAACTACCTTTATACACTTCACTTGTTTACACAAGATCAGCTTAAAGGAATGTTCTAATTCGCGTTTGTTTCGTTTCGATATCTAGTTTTCAAAGAACAAGCTCCATGCAAAAGCAAGCTGTTTGAGAGTTTGAGCTCTCAAAACCGAACAACGAGTGAGTGTTTTGCAGCTAAGCTGCATATTTGAATGTTTCCGTTGCAGGAAACGATTCTCCATAGAAAGGAGGTGATCCAGCCGCACCTTCCGATACGGCTACCTTGTTACGACTTCACCCCAATCATCTATCCCACCTTCGGCGGCTGGCTCCTTGCGGTTACCCCACCGACTTCGGGTGTTATAAACTCTCGTGGTGTGACGGGCGGTGTGTACAAGACCCGGGAACGTATTCACCGCGGCATGCTGATCCGCGATTACTAGCAATTCCGACTTCATGCAGGCGAGTTGCAGCCTGCAATCCGAACTGAGACCGGCTTTGTTGGGATTGGCTCCATCTCGCGATTTCGCAGCCCGTTGTACCGGCCATTGTAGTACGTGTGTAGCCCAGGTCATAAGGGGCATGATGATTTGACGTCATCCCCACCTTCCTCCGGTTTGTCACCGGCAGTCTATCTAGAGTGCCCACCCGAAGTGCTGGCAACTAAATATAAGGGTTGCGCTCGTTGCGGGACTTAACCCAACATCTCACGACACGAGCTGACGACAACCATGCACCACCTGTCTTGAATGTTCCGAAGAAAAGGTACATCTCTGTACCGGTCATTCAGATGTCAAGACCTGGTAAGGTTCTTCGCGTTGCTTCGAATTAAACCACATACTCCACTGCTTGTGCGGGTCCCCGTCAATTCCTTTGAGTTTCAGTCTTGCGACCGTACTCCCCAGGCGGAGTGCTTAATGTGTTAACTTCGGCACCAAGGGTATCGAAACCCCTAACACCTAGCACTCATCGTTTACGGCGTGGACTACCAGGGTATCTAATCCTGTTTGCTCCCCACGCTTTCGCGCCTCAGCGTCAGTTACAGCCCAGAGAGTCGCCTTCGCCACTGGTGTTCCTCCACATATCTACGCATTTCACCGCTACACGTGGAATTCCACTCTCCTCTTCTGCACTCAAGTCACCCAGTTTCCAGTGCGATCCGGGGTTGAGCCCCGGGATTAAACACCAGACTTAAATGACCGCCTGCGCGCGCTTTACGCCCAATAATTCCGGACAACGCTTGCCCCCTACGTATTACCGCGGCTGCTGGCACGTAGTTAGCCGGGGCTTTCTTCTCAGGTACCGTCACCTTGAGAGCAGTTACTCTCCCAAGCGTTCTTCCCTGGCAACAGAGCTTTACGATCCGAAAACCTTCATCACTCACGCGGCATTGCTCCGTCAGGCTTTCGCCCATTGCGGAAGATTCCCTACTGCTGCCTCCCGTAGGAGTCTGGGCCGTGTCTCAGTCCCAGTGTGGCCGATCACCCTCTCAGGTCGGCTACGCATCGTCGCCTTGGTGAGCCGTTACCCCACCAACTAGCTAATGCGCCGCAGGCCCATCCCCAAGTGACAGATTGCTCCGTCTTTCCAGTTTCCTTCAGGCGAAGAAAACAACTATTCGGTATTAGCTACCGTTTCCGGTAGTTGTCCCAAACTTGAGGGCAGGTTGCCTACGTGTTACTCACCCGTCCGCCGCTAACCATCAGAGAAGCAAGCTTCTCTTCAAGTCCGCTCGACTTGCATGTATTAGGCATGCCGCCAGCGTTCGTCCTGAGCCAGGATCAAACTCTCCAATAAAGTATTGAAAAGAGCGATAAGCTCATTTTGAATCTGACGAGATTAAAAATCTCATTTGTGCTTCAGCCGATTCAAGCCAAGGCTTGTTTCCAACTTTCGCGTTCATTCTGCAAGCAGAATGTTTACTCACTCGTTGTTCAGTTTTCAAAGATCAAACTTGTTTCGTTATTTCTTGTGTTTCCCGTGTCAGCCGTGTGTTTCAGCGGCGACTTAAATAATATATCATACGGCGGAATGTAATGCAACAGTTTTTTTCATTTCTTTTCTTCAGTAGTTTTGCATTAGCTAAAGTTATCATATCCGTACCTTATCTTTTCCTATCATATTAGGTCATGCTCATAGGGTACAAATATTTTAACACATTTATGAAAGGGTTTACAATAACTTCTTAATAAAATGCTTTTTATCATTTCCTAAGCAACTATATCTTCGTTATGTGCAACTCAATGTTCACTCAGGTAAGCGGGAAGCCAGTTCTCTATTACAGAGCTGGCTTCCCGCTGATATAACAGATACCTCACTTATTCATTAATCGCAATCCCCAGGTTAGTTTTGTATCCATGGATTACGACGCTTTTTATCGGATTTCCGTTGGTTGGAAGTAGCTGCACCCTCTCTGGATGTTTTCCCGGACACGGATACCTTGGATTTATTCTTCAGAGGAGCCTTGCTTGTTCTGCGTTTTGCAGCTGCCGGCTTATTCCCTGCTTGTTTGGACTTCCCTTCCGAATCTGATCCAACCTCTTCAATTGCTACCTGACTTAAGTTAGCGTCTTCACGCCCCCCTTTTTTACCACCCTTGCCTTGCTCTTGAGGAGGATACATTTCACCAAATGCTCCAAGCGGGGACGGCGGAACCATGTTCTGAGTAGGATACGGATTCTGATAAGCATACTCAATAGGCTGGTTTGGCATCGTTGATGTGGACATTTCAGGCGGCATACCGTACGAAGGACCATACATATTCCAAGCCGGATCCTGATAACCATGAGAAGGATAAGTATACTGAGGCATATGTGTATGTGAGCCACATCCGCATGGAGGGTACGGAAGCATTGAGTATGGAGATATGAAAGGCGGCTGATGATTCATATGACTAGGTGCTGCATACGTTGGGAATGGACTATTCACTTCGCCAGCTGGCGCAATCGGAAATGAGTTGTTTTGTATTTCTGCGGACAGATTCGGCATAACGTTATTGTGGTTATAACCCTGCTCCGCGCCAGTCCACGGACTGTTAGGCAGATCACTGCCACTATATGGACTAACTTCCGGAATCCCTGGAAACGACGCATTGTTACTCGCTCCTGCCGTGTACATGTCTTGCTGAGCACCATACACCTCTTGTACAGGAACCGGGATTTGAACATAAGGGTGCTCGGCTGGAGCATGATGCAACTTATTACCACAACCACAAGGCTTTTTCGTTGCCGGTGCAACCTCAGTTGGAGACTTAGTATTAGGCATTACAGGCAAAGGCATAATTTCAGGCGAAAGATTAGGCATTGTGTATTTCTTGGATTCTGCTACCGGTTTTACATGAACTTCGGGTTTAACCTCTTCTTTTTTGTGCGTTTCCTTTTCAGGTTTCACTTCAGGAAGCTCCGGTAACTGCGGCAGTACCTCCAGTTCAGGCTTCACATTCGGCTTCTCCGTATTGGCTGGTGGTGGCGCAGGAGCAGGAGCAGGAACTGGAACCTCTGCTACCGGAGCAGGAGGAGTTGGCATAACTGGCGCCGGTGGTTCCGGTTCTTTGACTCCCGTGTATTCCTTACCTTCAGGTGACACCTTTTCTTGAGCAGCAATGTTGCCGGCACCCGAATTAGATGTGCTGTTTCCTTGTGCGTGCATAGATGGAATATAAACTGTCTCCCCCACCAGCAGAGCATTCGGATTTTTCAACTGTGGATTGGCATTGATCATATCTTTTAAAGGAACTCCCCAGGCTTGTGCCAACTTCCATAACGAATCTCCTTGCTGCACCTTGTGACTGTGGAGCACACCCTCCGGCTTCGGTGTTACTGGCTCTGCAGGGATTTTGATCTTCATGCCAATATCCAGCTTGTCGGGATTTGTGATTTGCGGATTAGCCGCGATCAATTTGTCCAGCGCTACATTGTATTTTTGGGACAGCAGATATAATGTGTCGCCTTTTTTCACCATGTGTATTTTCACAGGGAACTAACCTCCTAGACGTCATACTTGGGCAGTACATTCGCCCATACCGTTACTACATCCTATGCAGAAACCGGGCTAATGACATCAACTAAACAAAAAAAATCCTCCTGTCTCTAAAATCCCCATACACTAGGTATGCAGAATTTTATCGGACAAGGAGGATTCCTGTTCCCTATGCTATGCAATTCTAACTTAAGATTCCCACACTTTATATCCATCTTTGTCAACAATCTGACGGAATGCTTCCAGCAGTCTCAGCGTTACCGGACCTGCTACTCCCGTGCCAATTGTTCTTCCATCGACTTCATATGCAGCGATAACTTCTGCAGCTGTCCCGGTGAAAAAGACTTCGTCTGCGATATACACATCATGCAGGGTGAATGGCACTTCTTTTAATTCAAGCTCCAGTTCGCCACATAGATCGATAATCGCTTGACGTGTAATCCCTTCAAGTGCTCCGAGATAACAAGGCGGCGTGTACACTACACCATTTTTGATGATGAAGATGTTATCACTTGAACCCTCAGTTACGTAACCTTGGGAGTTCAGCATAATTGCTTCACCAGCACCTGAATAGTTAGACTGGATTTTAACCAGGATGTTATTCAGATAGTTCAATGATTTAATTTTTGGATTCAATGCGTCCGGAATGTTCCGGCGTTGGGATACGGACACAGCTTTCAATCCAGTAAGATACGCTTCCTCCGGATAGATCGCCAATTGCTCCACGATGATGATTACGGATGCCTTAGGGCAACGTAACGGATCCAACCCCAGATTACCAGGGCCACGCGATACAATAAGACGAATATAACCATTACGCATATCATTGCGGCGCACCGTTTCAGCCATCACTTCCAGCATCTCATCAATGGACAGCGGGATGTTCAAACTGATGGATTTGGCCGAATCATACAAACGATCCAAGTGGGCCTTACATCTGAAAATATTTCCGTTATAGATCCGAATACCTTCGAAAATCCCGTCTCCATACAAAAATCCATGATCATATACCGAAACGGTTGCGTTCTCCTTGGTCACATACTGACCATCCAAATAGATCCATTGTTCTGCCACCGATGACTGCACCTCCATAAAATATCCATTCACTGTACTCCGAAACGTTTATTAACCCGTCCATTGTACACCAAAATGACAAGCTCTTACTTGTTCACTCTACCCAGAATTATGACAACCTTCTAACAATCACAACCAGCATAAAGGTCGATTACCTCGAAGGATATGTATAACAAGGATAGCTACCAAGAACGCGCACCTGACAATTCAACGCCTCAATCTCCCCCATGGCTGCGGTGAGCAATACCGAATCCACCGTTTCCACAACGTCAATGTAGAAATAGTAACTGCCCAATTGTTTCTTCGTTGGACGAGATTCAAGTCGGGTCAAATTCAGCTTCCGCCAGGCAAATGCCGACAATACCTGATGCAACGCACCCGGTGCATCTTCTGGCAACGTCACCAGCAAGCTGGTTTTCACATGATCCGGTTCACGTGGAATGTTCACAGGTTCATGGCCGATGAGCACAAAACGGGTGTAGTTGTTGTCATGATCTGTAACCCGTTCAGCCATAATGTCCAGACCATGCTTCTGAGCAGCAAGCTTCGTACCGATGGCTACCCAGCCCTTACCCGGATTTTTTTTCACAATTTCTACAGCTTCGGCTGTACTGTTCACACCTTCAAGGTTCGCCCCAGGCGAATGCAGCCGAATAAAATTCTGACACTGCGGAATAGCCACAGGATGAGACATGATCTTGGTAATTTTACTAAAATCATACTCGCCGCTCTCCGTCTTAAATTCCGAGCCATGTCCAATGACATTCTGGATGGATGGGTATACCCACTCCGCTTGCATTGGAATGTCGACTTCATTCACAAGCCAGTCCATATGCAGACTAACGGAACCCTCAATGGTATTTTCAATCGGAATAACACTGTATTGTGTAGTCCCGCTATCCGTTGCTCTAAACACGTCCGAAATCAGCTTGGAATGAAGCAAATCTAATGGTTCTCCGTTGAAAAGGAAATCTATCGCTTCATGGGAAACTGAGCCTTCAGGTAATACTGCAATTCGTTTCATACATTAACTTCCCCTTTGATTCTGTCCAAAAAAGGACGTTCGTCTTGATCAGGCAGTACGGTTACACCGTCCAAATCCGGATCGAGCCACAGTGCAGAAGCAGATATGCCTTCCCGCTCCATGGTCTCCAGCAAATATTGTTCCAATTCCGCTTTTCGGGTGTCATGACGATCCACCAAAGTCAATACGGTCGGTCCGGCTCCGCTCAGAGCAGCTCCCAACGCTCCATGATCGACAGCATGTTCCAATATTTCAGCCATGCCTGGCACCAATGATGCCCGGTACGGTTGGTGAATTCGATCTGACATCGCCTTCTGAATCATATCCAGTCGCCCACTCGCCAAAGCAGCAACGAGCAGTGAGGATCTGCTAATGTTATGCACCACATCAGACATGCCAAATTGCTCAGGAATCACATTCCTAGCTTTTGAAGTAGACAGCTGGAATTCAGGTACAATAACCAAAGCCTGCAAATCCTGGTGTGGTTCAATACGTATATGATCTACCTGTTGACCATTCCATGCAGCCGTAATAATACCGCCATACAGAGATGCTCCCACATTGTCAGGATGCTTCTCGAGGGATGTGGCCATATCCAGGAGTTTCGCATCGGATAAAGGAGCACCAATTAATGCATTCGCTGCCGCCAGTGCACCAACGATGGCTGATGCACTACTCCCAAGTCCCCGCGTAAGCGGAATATCGGAATACATGGAAATCTCCAATTCAGGTACGGATACCCCAGCTTCATCAAATACCATCTGTGCGACTTCATAGATCAAATTCGATTTATCCGTAGGCAGTCCTGTCAAATGATCGCCGTGAAGATGAAATGTCGTCTGCTCGGCAGGTTTCATTTCCAACCAGGCGTACAAAGACAATGCCATGCCCAGGGTGTCAAACCCCGGACCGAGATTGGCTGTGCTTGCAGGTATTTTTACGGTTACCTTTTCACGCAAACTCATACAGATTGCTGCTCCAACTGTGCAATGGCCGCCATTACTGCTTCTTCCGTATCTTCAACAACAAGTGGCTCAGTCGCTACTGTTTTGATCGCAATATTAGGATCTTTCAGGCCATTACCTGTCAGTACACAAACTACAGTCTCTCCGCCTTTAAAGTACCCTTCACTCTTCAGTTTGTATACACCGGCAAGGGAAGCCGCAGAAGCAGGTTCAGCAAAAATTCCTTCCCGAGAAGCAAGCGTACGATACGCTGTCAGGATTTGTTCATCCGTTACATAGTTGATTTGTCCACCAGATTCCTCAGCTGCAGCTACTGCCGTTTTCCAGCTCGCCGGATTACCGATTCGAATCGCTGTTGCTACTGTTTCAGGTTCAAGGATCGGCTCACCTTTTACAATGGCCA
This sequence comes from Paenibacillus sp. FSL k6-2145, assembly GCF_037976585.1. Lineage (NCBI taxonomy): Bacteria > Bacillati > Bacillota > Bacilli > Caryophanales > Paenibacillaceae > Paenibacillus > Paenibacillus sp. FSL k6-2145. The sequence goes on from NZ_CP150267.1 coordinate 600,204, forward strand.
TCGCACCTTCTGCTTCGAAACCAACCATACGTGGAAGTGTGCTGGACTTGCCTGCCTCTTTATATTCTTTGAAACCTTTCCAATACGCCGAGATATTCCCCGCATTGCCGACTGGAATTGCCAGAACGTCAGGCGCTTCGCCAAGTTGTTCAATTACTTCAAACGCTGCTGTCTTCTGTCCTTCAATCCGGAACGGATTCACAGAGTTTACAAGCGTGATCGGATGTTTGGCTGTGATCTCACGCACAATCTCCAGTGCACGGTCAAAGTTACCATTGATCGCAATCACCTTAGCTCCATAGATCATGGCTTGGGCCAGTTTACCCAGTGCAATGTTGTTATTCGGGATTAGTACGATACAATTGAGGCCACCACGTGCGGCGTAGGCTGCTGCAGCTGCTGATGTATTACCTGTGGATGCACACATGATCGTACGGCTACCCTCTTCCATAGCTTTGGCAACAGCCATAACCATACCGCGGTCTTTGAAAGATCCCGTAGGGTTCAAACCTTCGTATTTGAAGTAAACATTCAAGCCAAGTTCCTCAGACAGATTCTCTGCATGAATCAACGGTGTATTTCCTTCCTGAAGCGTAAGCAGGGGTGTATTTTCATTAACCGGAAGGTGCTCTCTGTACGTTTGCAAAAGTCCTTGATATCTCATTGTGGGTAATCTCCTTTATGTTTTAATAATCTGAAATGATGACCTGTTGAACCGGATATGATTAACTTGTACGTTATAACTGAAATAATTGAGATGCCGTATGGGATAGTGACATTTATCCTTCGACCCGGTAGACACTCTTAATGCGGCGAATGACGCTGAGTGATTCAAAATGTTTTAACACCTTATCCATGCTTGCCTTGCTTGCATTATGTGTAACGATAATGATCTCGGCATCCGGGTTGTGCTCATTCGGCTGTTGAACAACCGACGCCAGACTGACATCATACTCTGCGAAAATTTGTGTGATTTGTGCCAATACACCGGCTTTATCGTCTACGTGTAATAAAATAAAGTTTTTCGACACGATTTGCTCGTCGCTTTGCAGTCGCTTTGTCTTATAAGGCACAATGGCCTTGAGACCGTTCACGCCAAGTTTAAGGTTTTTGGTAACCGCCACAATGTCAGCTACAACCGAAGTTGCCGTTGGGAGTTCTCCCGCACCTGCACCGTAGAACATCGTCTCCCCTACAGCTTCACCGTGTACATATACTGCGTTGAATACACCGTTGACTGAAGCAATCGGGTGATTTTGTCTAACCATTGTCGGCTGAACGCTGATCGTGATCTCATCGCCAATACGGTCCGCAATACCAAGTAACTTCATCTCATAGCCCAGTCTTTTGGCATACATAATGTCTTCACGAGTTACGGAGGATATTCCTTTAACGGTTACATCCTTCAACTCCACATTGGTGCGGAAACCGAGTGTACTCAAGATCGCCATTTTGCGAGCTGCGTCAAGTCCCTCCACATCGGAAGTTGGATCGGATTCAGCGTATCCCAGAGCCTGTGCTTCAGCCAGTACTTCTTCATAGGATGCACCTTCCTGACTCATTTTGGTCAGAATAAAGTTCGTTGTTCCGTTCACAATCCCCATAATGCGAGTAATCCGGTCAGAAGAGAAACCTTCAATCAGCGTACGAATGATCGGAATCCCTCCAGCAACACTCGCCTCATAGAACACGTCACATTGTTTTTCCTGTGCCTTCGCCAAAATCTCTGTACCATGCAGTGCCATGAGATCTTTGTTTGCTGTTACGATATGCTTCCCACGTTCCAACGCTTCAAGAATATACTCCTTCGTCTGATCAATGCCGCCCATGACTTCAACGATGACATCAATATCCGGATGACGAATGACTTCCCAAGGATCTTCCGTAAGCTTGGCACGGTCTACAGCAATAACACGTTCTTTCTCTGTATTTTTCACTGCGATCTTCTCGATGACAATCGGCGATCCAACCTGACTGCTCAGATCCTCCTGATTCCCTTCCACAATGCGAACGACTCCCGTTCCAACAGTTCCCAGACCCAACAATCCGACTTTTACTGGTTTCACTAACGATCTACCCCCTAATGTCTATTCTTGTCTGTCAGTCCTGTATGTTAAAGCCTAATTACCCTTGGCCTACAATACGTGTACGTCTTACGCCAGGCATATCTTGCATTCGATCCAGCATTTCACCAATTTCGCCATGAAGATGTGTCGTTTCCACCGAAATGACAACATTGGCTCTTCCTTGAAGCGGGATACTCTGATTAATCGTGAGTACATTAGCTCCATAACCAGCTACATGTCCAAGCACACGAGACAAGATACCCGACTGATGCTCCAGATCAATGGAGATCGTTACAATTCTCTCGCGCTCAAGCTGGTTGATCAGATGAATTCCATCCTTGTACTTGTAAAAGGCACTCCGGCTTAATCCGACCTGTTCAACCGCCTCATGCACTGTTTTAACATCACCAGAAGCCAGTAGTTCTTTTACCTGCATGGTCTTCACCACAGCCTCTGGTAAAATATCTTCCCGTACTAAGTAATAGCGTTCGTTCACAGAACGTCCTCTCCTCAAAGACTCATGTATTCATATAGTGGACATTATATAGGATCTATGACAAAAGGGCAATACATGACACGCCTATTTTTTGAAATACGTTCCTCACAGTATACAAGTTTATCCCTCTCTCATGTCAGGAAAAAACAAAAAAACGCAGAGTTGCGGGTCAACTTCCCACTTCTCTGCGTTCCTATATCGATCTGTCTCTCCACGGAAGACGGCTACTTAGTAGTAACTGCTGCCTTCCACAAATTCGAATTCAAAGTCTCCAATACGCACGATGGTGCCTTCTACAGCTCCGCGCTTACGCAACTCAGCGTCCACACCCATATAACGAAGTGTACGTGCGAGCTTCAGTATAGCTTCATGTGAGTTCAATTGCATCCGTTTCATCATGCGGTCAATCTTGGCACTTTCGACAACGAACATTTCATTCTCACGCACAATTTTGAAACCATCGTCTTCTTTTTTGTCCAGACTGTATACTTTACGCTCAGATACATCTGCTACCTCTTCAACCACTCGCTCGTCTGGAACCTGATCCAGCAGATCAGCTGCACGATACAGAAGTTCTTGAATCCCTTTCCGGGTCAAGGATGAAATTGGCATCACTTCAATATCAGGTTGAACTTCACGAACTTGCTGTAAAAATTGCTCCAGGTTCGCTTCAGAGTCTGGCATATCCATCTTATTAGCTGCTACAATTTGTGTTCTCTCGGCGAGAAGCGGATTGTACAACTTCAATTCGTCATTGATTTTCTGCCAGTCTTCAAAAGGATCGCGCCCTTCCGAACCCGACATATCTACGACATGAACAATAATACGAGTACGCTCGACATGACGCAAGAACTCATGTCCCAGTCCGACCCCTTCATGCGCACCTTCAATCAGTCCAGGCAAATCGGCCATGACGAAGCTTCGGCCTTCTCCTACACCGACTACACCCAGATTCGGTGTAATGGTTGTGAAATGGTATGCACCGATCTTTGGCTTGGCTGACGAAACGACAGAAAGCAATGTGGACTTTCCGACACTCGGGAAACCAACCAGACCAACATCTGCCATAACTTTCAGTTCGAGTACAATGTAACGCTCTTGTCCTTCTTCACCGTTCTCAGCAAGTTCAGGTGCAGGATTGTTCGGTGTAGCAAATCGGATGTTACCCCGTCCGCCCCGTCCACCACGTGCAATAACAACCTGTTGACCGTGACGTGTCATATCCGCCAGTACTTCTCCACTGTCTTCATCCAAGATGATAGTTCCTGGTGGAATGCGCACAATCATGTTCTCCGCGTTTGCACCATGCTGACTTTTATTACGTCCCTTCTCACCACGTGGGGCCTTGAAGTGACGCTGGTAACGGAAATCCATCAATGTACGCAAACCTTCATCCACGCGGAAAATGATGTCAGCTCCTCTGCCTCCATCGCCCCCGGCAGGTCCGCCGTTTGGTACATACTTCTCACGACGGAACGAAATAATTCCGTCCCCTCCGTCTCCGGCTTTTACATAAATCTTCGCTTTATCTACAAACATTGGTTAACCCCTTCTTCCTATATTCCACACGGCATTCTGAATTGTATAAACGTATCCTCAGACGGAAACTGCTCCGTTCTGACTTTTTTTCCTTTGAGTACGGCAGTAAGCTGCCGCAGTGTTTCCGGATCGGGTGTTTGATCCCCATCCAGTCGGACAACCACATCTCCATGATCCTGTCCGAAGTTCAAGGTCAGTTTGCGAACCTCTCCCCAAGAAGACCGGCCGCCGCCATATTGATAGGCCCTGATTGCATCCGCAATCGCCCCGGTAAGTGACTCGCCATCCTCGGGAGAGACCAGAGCACTAAGCTGCAACTCATCTTCTATTTCCACATGCAAGTCCAGCGCAATTCCACTGGCGCGAAAAGACTGAAGATAAAATACGAGGGAAGGAATGCCTAATCTGGAGATTCGGCTTTCTTCTGTAACCCGCTCTTTTATTCTTTCCACACATTGCAAGGATTTATCAAGTTTGCCCAGCCGAAGATATCCATATAACACCTGAAGGTCGTTCATCCAGTCGTGTCGATGATGATTTAATGAAGCAATTGCTGTTTTTTCCATGGATTGTATGATGGCTCTGCGTTCCGCCTCCGCCTGTTTCTTCATCGCATTCACAGAAATGAGCAATACTGCGACGGACCACAATGCGCACACGACGCTTGAGATCATCGCCGGATACAACATAACGAAAACCAAAGGAATCAGAAGTGAACATGCCGCAATCCACGGCACTCTTTTCCAAGATTTCATGGCTTCTCCCCGTTCTACAAAACTCGGTTGGTCTACACCCACCGTAACCAAGTATAACATGTCTTTTCTGCCAGTTCATTATCGAATAACCGTTGAATACAAAAAACCTTCGGCAAAAATGCCGAAGGCTCCTTAGGCGGAATGCCGATATTACGCTTCTACTGCTGCTGCTACAGGAGCAACATTAACAGGATAGATGCTTACTTTTTTGCGATCGCGTCCCCAACGTTCGAATTTTACAACGCCGTCGATTTTCGCGAACAAAGTGTCATCTTTACCGATGCCAACGTTAGTTCCTGGGTGAATTTTCGTTCCGCGTTGGCGAACGAGAATGCTACCACCAGTTACAGTTTGACCATCAGCACGTTTAACACCCAGACGTTGAGCATTACTGTCACGTCCGTTCTTCGTGGAACCTACACCTTTTTTCGATGCGAATAACTGAAGATTTAATTTCAACATGATTGGTTGTCCTCCTTCTTTGCTTATTTGAGTTGCTGTATTTTAATATACTTCCCGTATGACTCTGCAATATTAGAGAGCATAACCACCATGGATTCGAGTAACAATTGTACCTGGGACCAAGTTTCCCCTCTCTCTAACAAAGGTAAAGAACCACTTAAAAAGCCATTCTTCATCTTGGCATCCATTTCGACACCGGTCAATGTTTCAATCGAGTTCACCGTACCCACTGTGACAGCGGATACCCCGGCACATACGATGTCTTCTCCCCGCTTGGCAAAATTAGCATGCCCTTCGATGGAAAATCGTTCGATGTTCCCGTCCTCATCACGAAAGATTTGAACGATAATCACTTATCGCACCTTCTTTACGCTTTGATTTTTTCGATAGTTACTTTAGTGTACGGTTGACGGTGACCTTGCTTCACATGGTAGTTCTTTTTAGGTTTGTATTTGTATACGATAACCTTTTGTCCTTTGCCATGTTTCTCCACTTTAGCCGTTACAGTAGCTCCGGAAATCAATGGTGTACCTGCTGTCAAACCTTGATCGTTAGATACAGCCAGGACACGGTCGAACGTTACGCTTTCGCCATCGTTCGCAGTCAATTTCTCGATGAACAGAACATCGCCCTCTTGGACTTTGTACTGTTTGCCGCCTGTTTCAATAATTGCGTACATTTGCCTTGCACCTCCTCATGTCTCAGACTCGCCCGTTCTCAGGTGACAGTGTCCTTGCGGAACTGTTCTTATACCCGGCCAGTGCGGTTACAGCATGTGCAAGACCATTAGGCTAAACACATACTTGAAGATTATATCACGCAATATATCAAAAATCAATGCAAAGGTGAAATATATCTTTTTCCCGTACCATGGCAGGAAGAACACGGCTCCACATAGGGTAACGTACTTTCTTCCCGCACTTTCTTACGGGTAAGTTCCAGCAAGCCCAGCTTGGTCCAACCCATTACAAACGCTTTGGTCCGATCCTTCTTGAGCTCACCCTCCAAGGTGGCCGCGACTTCATGCCGATTCGAGGCTTCCTCCATATCAATGAAGTCGACAATAATCATGCCACCGATATCCCGCAGGCGCATAAGACGGGCAATCTCCACTGCTGCCTGTATGTTGGTCTCTGTCACGGTCTCTTCCAGACTGTCACCGCCAGCTCCCGTATATTTGCCTGTGTTCACATCCACTACAGTCAGAGCTTCAGTATGATCAATGACAATGTATCCGCCTCCGGGCAACCACACTTTCCGGGCAAAATCCTTATTCAACTGTTCCTGCACACCATAGGCAGCAAAGATGGATTCTGTTCCCCGATACACCTGTACTTTGGGTTGATGACCAGGACTAATCTCTTCCAGCAATGCTTTTACCTCACGGGCTTGTCCTTCACTATCAGTGATGACTTCGTCACTCCCTGGCGTATACACATCTCTGATGATTCGCTGTACCATGCTATGATCCCGATGCAAGAGGCTTGGTGAAGGCAAACTGTCCGCTTTTTCGCGAATTAGATACCACTGCGCGCGTAATGTTTCCAAGTCCGACTTAATGGCTTCATGCTGCTCTTCTCCAGATACGGTTCGAATAATAAGTCCTTCTTCATCCCGCCTCAGTTGCTCCCCAAGTGCCTTAAGACGGGAACGATCCCCTTCACGGGCAATTTTCTTGGATACCGCTACATAGTCAGCAACAGGCATGTAGACAAGCCAACGGCCCGGGAGTGAATAATGAGTCGTCACCCGGGCTCCCTTGCCTCCTACCGGTTCTTTCAGAACCTGAACAATGACTTCCTGACCTGGACGAAGCAACTCCGAGATGGAAGGCTTCACCTTGGGCTGTTTCTCCAGATGGGGATGCAACACATCGTCCACATAAAGAAACGCATTCTTTTTCTGACCAATATCCACAAAAGCAGCCTGCATACCCGGTAACACATTCACGACCCGTCCCTTGAAAAAGGAACCCAGCAGTCCACGCTCGCGTGTACGCTCTGCCGTAAATTCCACAGCTTTGCCTTCTTCCAGAAGCGCCATTTGCATGAGGTTATGTTCATTATGTACTATCATTTGTTTCATGGCTTCACCTCTAGAAGACAATTCAATTCATCCACATCCATTTCAGTATCTTTTCAATTCTCATTGTACATGTATTAACCCATTTCAGAACAGGTCCACCAGAACACTACAATTTATCACCATTTTGTTGAAAATAGGAACCGATAATCCGTTGCTCAGGCAAGACGGCCATAATTCGACCCTGTCTGTTCATCACGTATACCATATGGTATCTTTCTCTCTTTAATAGACGCAAAATAGTGTCCAAAGGTTTCGCCGGAAATGAGATTATTGGCTGCGCCAAACTGCCTGTAGCCGCGTGACGAGCGAATGCACCCTCTCGATTCATGAGAAAACGTATAAAGCGATAGGGCACATTTCGGTAATCCGTTAAGTTTGAATAAAACAAAAAAAGTCCGATTAACAGAATGTTGAGCGGTAAGCCGTAGTCCCCAGTAAACCATCGGCTGATAGCATATAAAATAACCCCTACGCTACACAGAATGCTAATTCTGTAAGTCCACATTAATGTTGTATAGTAGGGTGCCCACAGACTGACAAGTGCCTGAACAATTTTACCTCCGTCCAGAGGAAGTACAGGCAGCAGATTAAATAGGGCAATGAGCAGGTTCCCCTGAATGATATAGTTGAGAAAAACCGGGTCGCCCAGATTGCCATACTGCAACAGCATAACCACACCAACCATCAGCATGTTTTGTAATGGACCTGCCAGAGCAATCATGATTTCCCGGTAGGCCGTTATAGTACCTCCATCTTCGATAACCGCTACTCCTCCAAAAGGGAGCATCTGGATTGACAAGACACGATAGCCCAGAAGGGCAGCAGCCGCAGCATGTCCACATTCATGAATGAATACGATGGCAAACAACGTAATAAGCTCAATAAAATGTCCAGTCAGAAGGGAGGCCATCATGATAATTACAAAAAAAGGATGAAACGTAATGCGGACTCCCCACACCCTAATCAAGGGCAACGACTTCCGCCGGGTCTACGTACTCCTCCCCCTCTTTGACTGCAAAATAGAGCGTGGCCGGTTGTTCACCACCCGTAGCCTTGAGACTCCCCACTGGATTCCCCGCTTCCACCCAATCATTCACGTTCACTTCACTTTCGTTCAACCGACCGTATATTGCCGTGACATTGCCTGTATGTTGGATGACAACTGTGAATCCACTGGCTGCATCCCCGATAACCTCCATGACACGCCCTGCATCCGAACTTGCGACCTGTATAAGTTCTGCACCCGCGGCATCCGGAACGATCTCAATTCCCTTCATGCTTAGCGCAAATGGCTGCACGACTGTGCCTGAGATCGGTTTGCCCAGTAACTGCCTTACTTTCAATCCGTTCACGGCATCCGTCGTATGTCCGAGAACTGGAAGAAACGAAGGCGTTCCTCCAAAATGCCGTTCATACCAGACCGCTGCTGAGGCAAAATCCATATCCCGATGGAGTGCATCGGCAATTACTGTTTTGGGTGATGTCGTCCACGATGTATCCAACTGAAACAGACCCCATACTCCGCCAAATATCAAAGCGCTAATAACCGTCCGTTTGAGAAGTGACTTGAACAGGTTGAATCTCGAATGCCCCCCTGGAACGAAATGACCATTCTCTTTTTTCCACAACCATTCCGGATCTCTTTCCTGTATCCCCTCACTAGGCGTAAATAGTTTTGGGTGTATGTTCTCATTCTTGTCCAACAGTGAACTTAATTTCTGCTCCTGTAAGACCTCCACAGTGGCACCATCCATCAGTCGCCGGATGCGTTCTTCTCGTCTCTGCTTGATTCTGAGTTTCGTGTTCATGGAATGTCCTCCCGCCGAGGCTTGTTTACTACATCCTATGAAGAGGCGCTTGATAATATGAACAAGCCTGCCAGCAGGTAACAAAAAAAGCCGGGCTATGAGCCACGGCTGTCATGTAATTGCTTTATGAATAAGTTCGTTTAACGAGTTAACCCATTCCGAAGAACTTTTTGAAACGAGTGAAAGCTCCCTTTTTCTGCTCCAGCTGCATCAATGGAACCGTATCTCCCAGAATGCGTCGTGCGATATTCCGATACGCAATCGCCGCAAGTGAATCCGGATTCATGACCGTAGGTTCTCCTGAATTGGCAGCTTTGATGACCAGTTCATCATCAGGCACGATGCCAATCAGGTCAATATTAAGTACTTGTAAAATACCATCGATATCTAACATGTCACCCGATTTAACCATATTATTGCGAATTCGATTCACCACCAGCTTTGGTGATTGAATGTGTGAGCTCTCCAGCAGGCCAATGACACGATCCGCATCACGTACTGCAGCATTTTCCGGTGTAGTGACCACGATGGCCTGATCTGCTCCTGCTACCGCATTTTTGAAACCCTGCTCTATACCGGCTGGGCAATCAATAATGACGTATTCAAAATCTTTTTTCAATTCAAGGATAATATCCTTGACCTGCTCTGGCGACACTGAGTTTTTGTCTCTCGTCTGCGCCGCAGGCAACATATATAATTCTTCGAAACGCTTGTCTTTGACCAAAGCCTGATTCAGACGGCAGCGGCCGTCCGCAACGTCGCACAGATCGTAAATAATACGGTTTTCGAGTCCCATCACGACATCCAAATTACGAAGGCCGATATCGGTATCTACCAGACAAACCTTTTTGCCGAGCAGCGCCAGCGCTGTCCCGATGTTTGCCGAGGTGGTTGTTTTACCCACGCCGCCTTTACCCGAAGTGATCACGATCGCCTCTCCCATGAGCTACACTCCTTTAAACACATTAAAATCTCGGCGTAACCGAACGATATTGCTCATTTTGTCTATCTGCATCTGATTGTCCTGTAAGTAAGCAAATTCCATTCCGGTCTCTCGGCTCTCCCATTCATCGGGAGGACGACTGATGATATCCGCAATCCGTAGCTGCGTCGGTGCAAATACCGAAGCGGCAATGATCGCTTCCTCGTCCCCGCCAATTCCGGCATGAGCCATACCTCTGAGTGAACCCAACACATATATATCTCCGGTACACGTCACTGTGCCCCCCGGATTGATATCCCCAAGAAACAGGAGATTTCCTTCATGATGAAGCACCTGACCTGAACGCACCATACCACACATGGTTACAATCGGCGGCGGTCCTTTAACCTCCGGTTGGAGTGCAGGTGAGTCGATGGATCGGATAAGAAGATTCCCTTTTTGCTTCAATATATCGAGAATTGCTTCTTTCTGGTCCTCTGTCACTTCGCGGGCACCCAACTTGATATCCACATGAACAATCGGTCCGGTCAAAATATTTTGATGGCTGTGTTCCAGCTTATAGCGGAGCTCATAGAGCAATTCCTCGAATTCACATTGATCGTCCAACAGGAAAACCAGGCCGTCTCGGATGCCTTTAATCGTTACGTGATTCGATTTTACCGTCATAAGCCTGTCCCTCCCATCTCATTACATTTCGTGCCCGGGGCCCCAAGTTCCTGCTTTGCGCTCCATAAATGTATTTAGGAAGCTTCTTCTGTCTTGCTCCGTCTCTTGCCGATCCGCTCCAGTTGTTTCCGAAGCGGGACATATATGATCAAGGCAAACACAAAATGAATGAACAAATTAGGAATCATGTATTCAATCAACGCCCAGTCAAAGGTCACGTGGTTAAGTTGGAAGAGCTTGTACAGGAAGAATAGCATGGTGTCATTAAGCAGACTTCCCAAAATGACAACCGATACCATAACCGGCAGTGGTGCACGCGGTGCTTGAAAAATGAGTCCCATCATGTATGCCGATAATCCCATCGAGAATCCATAAGGTCCAATCATCTCGCCGTAGAATACGACGTCATGCAATAGTCCAAAAAATATACCGAGCACTAGTGCCGTGTGTCGATGATGATATACAGCAATAAACAAAATTACGATATAGACCAGATTGGCAGAAATACGCATGTGCCAGCCAGAAGGGATGAGCAGCGGCAAAATTGTGCCTTCCGCAATGAACAAAACGAATAGTAACAGGAACAAAACTTGCTTGCGCGTTACCATTATTCTTTTACCTCAGGTGGGATAATGACAATCAGCTCTTTCCAGTCAAGGAAGCTAGCATATGGTTCAATTGTAGCTGTTTTTGTTAAACCATACTCACTTTTCTCGACACTTTTAACTTTACCAATCCGCATGTACTTCGGAAAATTGTTAATAATTCCGGAGGAGATGATCTCATCATCCTCTTGGATATTAGAATCTTCTGAGATTTTGGTCATCTTGAGCATGCCCGTCTTCGGATCATAACTCTCAATCATACCAAATACTTTCTCCTTACCTACTGCCGTTGCTGCAATGGCATTGGATGTCGGATCGTTGGCGTCCATGGAAGTTAACAGATTAACCGTTGATGTATATGAGCTGACATGACTGATCACGCCGACCAGCCCTTCCTGGGAGGTAACGGCCATCCCCGGCTTAATTCCCGCATTTTCACCGATATCAATGTTAATGGTTCTACTATTGGGATCCGAATTGGCACTGATAACCTGAGCAATTCGTGAACCGTAATTATAACGATTTTTCTGTTCTTCGGTGAAATTGAGCGCTTTCTGAAGCTGCTCATTCACTTGCTCCATATCATTGTACTTCAGCCGATCACGGGTATAGTGACCCATTGCGATACGAAGCTCTTCATTCTCTTCATATACCGTACGCATGTTCGCTACATCTTTGAAAAAGCCCGCTACATAGGAAGCGGGCTTGTAAAATACGTATTGTACAAATCCAACTGAATCCTTCAGGAATTTCTCCGGCCAGGATAGAGTGGTTCGCGGACTGAGCGTAAAGCCCATTAACGCGATAAATGTAACAAGGCCCACCAGCAAAACAAAAAGTCTTTTGTTGCCTAGCAGTTTAAACAGTTCGAACACCCTCTAACATCCATATTCTCTTCCGAGCCATGCCCGGCGGGGAGACTGTCAGACCTGTAGTCCCTGCGAGAATATCAGCCGATCCTCCCCTGTTAAGCGGGTAATAGCTCATCCCCGGGGTTAACCGGGTCCTCTATAAAGATACCTTGCCACTTGGTCGCTATGCCAAGTTAGGCAAATACCAATTAACGTTTGGAACGAACTGCCGAACTGCTTCTGCTTTTGAACAAATGAATATTCTCTAGCGCTTTACCTGTTCCGATTGCTACACAATCCAGCGGGTTCTCAGCCACAATGACAGGCATTCCTGTCTCACCAGCCAGAAGCTTGTCCAGGTTGCGAAGCAATGCCCCACCACCTGTAAGAACGATACCCCGATCCATGATATCGGCTGCAAGTTCAGGCGGGCATTTTTCCAGTGTTACTTTTACCGCTTCAACAATTGCATTCACGGTATCAGCCAGCGCTTCACTGATCTCGTCCGAAGTAATCGTAATTGTCTTCGGCAGACCTGTAACGAGGTCACGTCCACGAATTTCCATCGTTTCTACTTGCTCCAATGGCATTGCTGATCCGATGTCCATCTTCAATTGCTCCGATGTACGCTCACCGATCATCAGATTGTATTGACGTTTAATGTACTGGATAACGGATTCGTCCATCTCGTCACCTGCTACACGAACCGAACGGCTCGTCACAATACCACCAAGAGAGATAACAGCCACTTCCGTTGTACCGCCACCAATATCTACAACCATACTACCTGTTGGTTCCCATACAGGAAGATCTGCACCAATTGCAGCTGCAAAAGGCTCTTCAATTGTATAGGCTTCACGTGCTCCAGCCTGTTTGGTTGCATCTTCAACCGCACGTTGTTCTACTGCCGTGATCCCGGATGGTACACATACCATCACGTTTGGATGACGTTGGAACATGGAGCGTTGTTTCTGCGCCTCACGGATGAAATATTTGATCATCGTTGCCGTTGTATCAAAATCGGCAATAACGCCATCTTTCATTGGACGAATGGCACGGATGTTACCTGGTGTACGACCAATCATTTTTTTGGCGGCTTCACCTACTGCCTCAATGCTTTTTGTATCTGTCCGTATAGCGACAACCGAAGGTTCGCGCACCACAATTCCTTTTCCTCGTACATAAACCAACGTATTTGCTGTCCCCAAGTCAATACCCAAATCTTTCGTAAAACCACCAAACATAACATAATCTCCTTTTCTGCCTCATATAGCCGCTCTATTCTGATCCAGAGCGTGATAATTTCATTCCCACGCAACACGTGGAGCTAATATTCGCATTTGTTTTTTTGCATTAGTAAAGTGAACCTATCTTTTACGGACAACGCCGTTAACATTCATAGGAAAACATCAACGCCAACCATTATATTATACTAAGCCCTTCTCCTTCAAACTTACGTACGTTCCATCTCCGATAATAATATGATCAAGCACGTCAATGCCAACAATAGCGCCTGCTTCAATCAGTCTCTTGGTTATTTGGATATCCTCCGGACTGGGCGTAGGATCACCACTCGGATGGTTGTGTGCGCACACAATCGATGCGCTGCTGCATTTGATGGCAGCCCGGAACACTTCACGCGGATGTACAATCGAAGCGTTAAGGCTGCCCATGGAGAGTGTTTCCTGGGCAATAATATGATTTTTGCTATTCAGAAAGAGACACACAAAATGTTCTTTTTGCAAATAACGCAATTGTTCGATCAGGATATCAGCTGCATCACGCGGTGTACGAATTGAAGTCGACTGTGTGAGTCTGCTCTTGGCAATCCGATGCCCCAGCTCAATGCCAGCTTTCAATTGCACAGCCTTGGCATTGCCGATCCCTTTCATCGCAGTCAATTCTTCCAGACTCAGATCCATTAACGAGCGAATTCCACCCGCCTCGGTCAGAATCCGCTGTGCCATATGCACCGCCGATTCCTGTCTTGTGCCTGTTCGAAGTAAAATTGCCAACAATTCAGCATGGCTTAAGGCGCCCGCCCCGTATTCCATCATGCGTTCTCTCGGGCGTTCTTCCTGGGGGATGTCGCGCATCATGTATTGAGGCGACTCCATATGTTCCCTCTTTTCATTTCACAACATTTTGCTTCATTCATGTTCGTGGCAACACATGTACGCCGAACCCGTCCAACATATCACTTAGCAAGGATAGCGGCAAGCCAACCACATTAAAATAACATCCTTCAATGCGGTCGATCAGTGAAGCACCAATGCCCTGAATGGCATATGATCCTGCTTTGTCTGAAGGCTCACCTGTCTGCACATAAGCACGAATGGTCGCATCCGACAGTTCTTTCATCGTTACATCGGTCTGGCGGTAATGAACTAACGACTGTCCATTGCCCGCATCAATACAAGCGACGCCCGTAAACACCCGATGTACACGGCCCTGCAGCCGGGATAACATACGTTCAGCATCCGCTTCGTCTACGGGTTTGCCTAAAATCTCACCATCCAGAACAACAACGGTGTCACTACCTACAATAATGGCTTCCTGCTCGCGGCCTTCAAGCCCGCGATACACGGCAAGCGCCTTGCGCAAAGCAAGCTCCTGTACCGTCTGTTCAGGTGTCCACTCTGGTGGTGTATCTTCATTGGCATGACTTGGTATTACATCAAACGCTAGGTGGAGTGATGCGATCAGTTCTTTGCGCCGAGGCGATGTGGAGGCCAGAATAATAGGGCGCTGTTGAGTGTTATCCAAAATGAACGGCTCCTTATGCCACGGCAACATCCTGTCCGGATCACGATAATAGATGTCACTGGTTTAATTTTTTTTCGTCATAACTCGTCATTCTCCTACAGTCTGCGATACAGCCACACAGCGGCAATCATACCGATCAGACTCAGAAGGCTCATTTGAAATTGAAGTGAAATATCATAACTGATAATATCCAGATCAGCCTGCGGCGACCAACGTATGGTCGTGGCTTTCGTAAGAAAGGCTACTGCCTTAACAGGCTGCAGTGCCTTGGCGATCCACGCTCCGGCCATCCAGCCGAGCAGCAGAAACAGCAATAACATGCCGAAGTTTTTTTTCATCGGTAATCTTCCCTCGCCATTTTTTGACACCCACATTATTATACGGGGTTTTGTACGTCAATACAAACACAAATCCGGCAAGGGGAACTATTTCCAGTTCCTTGCCGGATGGGTATTTCCAAGCGTTGTTATGGGAAAGAGCATGTTACTGCTTTATCGCTTCGAGCCATTTTTTCTGCTGCAGTACATATTCCATCAGATCGGACTGCACGGACCACATGTGCACATCATCCGGGTTTTTGTTGTACTCCGCGATAGCCGTAATTGCACTGTTCATTGATTTCTCCATTCCGCCAATAATAGGTTGTACATCTGCGGTCAGACCAGGTGTAAGACTATTCAATCCCGTCAGCCATGACTCGTGCTTATTTTGAATCGCGGTCATTGTTTCTGTAGAGACTGCTGCCGGAGCAGACTGACCCAGCTGCTGAATGGACAAGGTAGATAATTGTTCAACCAGTGCAGAACTGTTTGTGAAGAAAAGCTGCACATCCTCTTGCTTGCCACCGAATATAGCCGGATTGATCTCAGGGTTCACGATCTCCTTGACGTACAGTTCAACTCCCTGGGCTTTTAGCCTGGAGCTAAGTAGCTTGGCCTCTTCACGATCAGCTGAAATGCCTGCATATACTCGATTGCCATCTTCAGGATCAGAACCCGCGGCTATACCTGCCTGAGCCAGCTCAAGCTTGGCTTGCTCAGCTCGTTCAGGAGAACTGAATACGCCGTATTGAAGTGCATAATACGTGCTGCCAGTCGCCGCTGTCTGAACCTGCTGTTCTGTACCTGCAGCCCCCTCCTGACCCGTCACAGTGGAAACTGCCTGATTGACGGGCAGAAGATCGCCTGGCTTGACGGCTCCTTCTTTATTGAAAAATGAAAGAATAACCATGCCGAAAAGCGCTCCGGTAACAAGTGCCCCAGTGACAGAACCAATCATTTTCCATCCCCTTGGAGGGCGATTGCGTTTATAGGAATAGTTCTCCGAATCTGCAAGCCAGTCGTGGCCTTGATCATCATGTGTATTGGACAGATCACGACGCTCTTCCTCCGGATTATCGGTGTGATTAACATAACCGTAACCGGTACGGTTCCCAAAATAATGGGCCTCATCCAAGTTCAAGTTCGAATCATGGCTCACCCGCTCGTCAGGTTCAGGTACAGTAGAGCTTGTCAGCACCGTCTCTCCCCAGTCTCCGGGGATATCCTCAGGCGTCCATGATGGGGTTGTATCCATCTGCTTAGGCGTTAGCGGTTGATTATGCGGTAATTCTTCACTTAACGTCACCAATGGACTGGACGCGGATATCCTCTTGTTTTCAGGCTTGTCCGACTCATGATCCCCGAAGCGAAACGTCATTCTAGCATTGCTCACCCGTACCCTCTCCTTTGTCCCATTTATATCAGCTATATGCAGAGACTGGAGAAAACATTCCATATAACGCAAAAAAAACGCCTGCTTCGTATCGAAGACAGGCGATTTCTCATTTGATTTATTTCAAACCTTTGGCAAGTGTATCGCCGACTTTCCAAATATCACCTGCACCCATCGTAATCACAAGATCTCCTGGCTGCAAACGATGCTGCAGATCAGCTACAACTTCTTCTTTTGTAGGGAGGTAACGTGCAGAAGCATTACTGTTTTGAACGATCAGTTCAACCAGTCTGGCTGAGGTTACCCCTTCGATCTGTTTTTCGCCTGCAGGAGAATAGATATCCGTAATAAGCACCTCATCCGCTTCCGCGAAAGCACGACTGAACGCATCCAGCAGGAAGAACGTACGCGTATAACGCTGTGGCTGGAATACCGCAATAATACGTTTGCCCGTTGCTTTGGCGGCACTAATGGTAGCTTCAATCTCAGTCGGGTGATGAGCATAATCATCAATGATCAGCATATCGCGCGCCTCGCCCAATACCTGGAATCTGCGTTTGGCTCCGTGGAACTGAATGATAGCTGCCACAATCTTCTCAAATGGAATGCCTGCTTCCAGACAGGTAATCACAGTAGCCATCGCATTATAAACGTTATGCTTACCCGGCACTGATAATTCCACCGTGCCCATAGCAGCACCCTGATGATTCATCGTAAAGGAGATACGGCGATCGCCCAATACAATATCCGTTGCCGTATAATCCGCAGCACGATCAATACCATAAGTTGTAATCCGTGACTTGAGTTCTGGCAAAATCGCTTGAACATTCTCGTCGTCAGAACACACAATCGCTGTTCCTTCCGGACGAATCTGGCTCAGGAACTGCACATAAGCCTTTTTGAGCTCTTCAAAATCACTGTTATAATTCTCCAGATGATCTGCCTCAATATTCGTTACAATACCGAGCCATGGATGGTACTGCAAAAATGAACCATCGCTCTCGTCCGCCTCAGCGACTACCCAGTCGCCCTGGCCTGCCTTGGCGTTGGTGCCGACATTCATGATTTCTCCGCCAATGATATATGTCGGGTCCGTATCACATTTATCCATAACAAGTGCAATCATGGATGAGGTGGTTGTTTTACCGTGAGCTCCAGCCACAGCCACACCTTTACGTTCGTTCAACAAACGTGCAAGCATCTGGGAACGATGCAGAATCGGAATGTTCAGCTCTGCAGCTGCTACCCGTTCCACATTATCAGCAGGCGCTGCCGTAGAGTAGACAACAAGATCTGCTCCAGTGACGTGCTCTGCCGTATGTCCGATATATATTTTCGCTCCCTTGGCTGCCAACTTCTCGGTCAACTCCTGTGAAGCGACATCCGATCCGGTAACGGTGTATCCCATTTCCAACATAACTCTTGCGATGGCACTCATGCCATATCCGCCAATCCCTATAAAATGAACGTGTTCCGATGTATTTAACAAAACTTTCACCAACCTTTTTCAGAATCGGTTTGATGCAAAAGGGCTGCCCGCACATCCGCAATCAGGTACAGTGTGCCGGAGACCACCCCCAGATCTTCCGCTTCCGTCCGTGACTTCAATAGATCAAGTGCCTTTGCCCATTCGGGCTCGACGATGATTTCCAGTTCCTGCTTCGCAATGGCGGGACGTACCCGTTCGACAATCTGCAGCAATTCGGCTGCATCCATTTTGCGTCGGAAATCTGGCTCGGTCAGGATCAGCGTATCCACTAGTGGCAGTATATGCTGCAAATACGCTTCGTGATGCTTATTTGCCAACATACCCATCATCAAAATTAACTTGTTGTGCGGATAGACATCCATAATGCTCTTGGCCAGTGACTCTGCCCCTTCTGGATTATGTGCTCCATCAAGCACAATTCGAGGTTCATCGACGACTTTTTCGAATCTTCCTGCCCAGAAAGCATTCTCCAGTCCAAGTGCAATATCGTTGTCATCCAACATAAATGCCATGTATTGTCTAAGCAATTCAAGAACCATAAGTGCGGCCGCTGCATTGTCACATTGATGTGAGCCCTGCATGCGTATGCGAACGTCCAGATCACGAAACGGGCCTGTAAAATGAAAAGATTGTCCGTTCTCATTGCTGTCCAGTCTATGATAAGAGAATTGATCTCCAGCCAAATACACGCTTGATTGAAGCTGCTGTGCTTTCTCCTGAATCACCTTCACAGCTTCGGGTTGAGTCGCGCAAGTCACAACGGGTACTCCCGGCTTGATAATACCTGCCTTTTCTCCAGCAATCTGCTCAATCGTATCTCCAAGCACATCCGTATGATCCATACCAATGTTGGTGATGACGGACACAACAGGTGCGACAATATTCGTTACGTCCATCCTTCCCCCTAGCCCCGTCTCCCATACCACAACGTCAGGGTAACACTCCTCTGCATAGTACAGAAGCGCGAGAGCCGTGGACACCTCAAACATCGTGGGTGATCCAAGCGGAGTGGAGGCCATTTCCATGACCAGTGGTTGTAATCGATTCGAGAGCTTAAGCAGGATTTCTTCAGGAATATCCTCACCGTTGTATTGAAAACGGTTTGTAAACTTGGTGATATAAGGCGACGTAAAGGTACCCACATCATATCCAGCCTGAAGAAGCACTGACGTCAAAAAAGCGCAAGTCGAACCTTTGCCGTTCGTTCCCGCGACATGAATAAATTTGAGACGTTGGTGTGGATTGCCTAACATGGACATCAGACTCTCGATTCGTTCCAATCCAGGTCGGATGCCAAAAGGAATAAGGCCATTGATCCAGTCCACGGCCTCGTTATACGTAAGTAAAGGAGCTGCTGCATCTGTCCCGTCTAATTCCGTCATCTGATTCACCTTCGGTCCCGAGTTTGAGTGAAAAAAGCGGCCGGATGGCATAATCGCTCTCCATCCGACCCAAATATATTAACCTTTAAGTTCCTTGATTCGTGCAATCACTTTATCCCGTTTATCGGAATAATCTGCTTGCTTGGCGCGCTCTTCCTCAATAACTTTGGCAGGAGCTTTGGCAACAAAGCCTTCGTTCGCCAGTTTTTTCTCTACACGGAGAACTTCGCCCTCAAGGTTCTCCAACTCTTTCTCCAAACGAGCCACTTCCTGCTCGATATCAATGAGACCTGCGAGCGGCAAGTATAGTTCTGCCCCCGTAATGATCGCAGTCATTGCCTTATCCGGTGAGTTTAAATCCAGCCCACTATCGAACTCGGACGTATTACAGAAACGTTTGATGTAGTGACTGTTACGCTCAATGATGCTGGACGTCTCAGCACTATTTGCTTTGACCATCAACTCGATCTTTTTGCTCATCGGCACGTTCACTTCTGCACGAATGTTTCGAACTGCACGAATGGTATCCATGAGCAGGTTCATCTCGGCAACAGCCTCTGGGTTCTCAAGAGCAGGATCATATACCGGCCATGCTGCCAACGTAATGGTCTCACCTTCATGTGGCAGATGCTGCCAGATCTCTTCGGAGATGTATGGCATAAACGGATGAATCAGGCGCATCGTCTGATCCAGAACATAAGCAAGCACGGATTGTGTTTTCTTCTTGGCAACCGGATCTTCCCCATAGAAGGACAGCTTAGCAAACTCAATGTACCAGTCACACAGGTCATCCCAGATAAAGTTATACAACACACGACCCGTTTCCCCAAATTCATACGCTTCGATTAGACGCGTAATATCGCGGGAAGTTTCGTTCAGACGGTGCAAAATCCAATAATCCGCTGTACCAAGCTCTCCGCTAATGTCACGTTCCTCATAAGTGAATCCTTCCAGATTCATCAATGCAAAGCGCGAAGCATTCCAGATCTTGTTGGCGAAATTCCGAGCCTGTTCCACCCGTTCCCAACGGAAACGGAGATCCTGACCTGGCGTGCTGCTGGTTGAGATCATGTAACGCATTGCATCTGCGCCGTATTTCTCAATCACATCCAGCGGATCTACACCGTTGCCCAGTGATTTGGACATTTTGCGTCCATCTGCATCACGAACAAGACCATGCATCAGCACATCCTTGAACGGAATCTCATCGGTGAATTCCAATGCAGTGAAAATCATACGTGCAACCCAGAAATATATGATGTCATACCCTGTCACAAGTACACTTGTCGGATAATAACGTTTCAGGTCTTCCGTATCTTCCGGCCAGCCTAGTGTGGAGAATGGCCATAAGCCGGAGCTAAACCAAGTATCGAGTACGTCTTCGTCCTGTCTGAGCTTGCGTCCAGCATACTCTGGCAGCGTTGTTGGATCTTCAGCAGATACAATGATTTCACCCGTTTCTTCATCATACCAAGCAGGAATACGATGTCCCCACCACAGTTGACGGGAAATACACCAGTCACGAACGTTTTCGATCCAGTTCAGATAGGTTTTCTCAAAACGATCTGGAACAAAATTAACTCCTTCACCACTCTGTTGTTTCTTAATCGCTCTCTCTGCAAGTGGCTTCATCTCAACGAACCACTGTGTAGACAGATACGGCTCAACAACAGCTCCGGTACGCTCACTGTGTCCAACCTGATGCGTGTGATCCTCGATATTGATCAATACGCCCTGCTCTTTCAAGTCAGCAACAATCTGCTTGCGGCAGTCACTGCGATCCAGTCCCTGATACTTGCCAGCCTCAGCATTCATTGTGCCGCTCTCATCCATTACCGTAATTTGAGGCAGATCATGACGAAGACCTACTTCAAAGTCATTTGGATCATGTGCAGGCGTGATTTTAACTGCACCACTCCCGAACTCTTTATCCACATAATCATCAGCGATAATTGGAATTTCGCGTCCAATGATAGGCAGTACAAGTACTTTACCAATCATATCTGCATAACGCTCATCCTTCGGATGAACAGCAACCGCTGTATCACCCAGCATCGTTTCAGGACGCGTTGTTGCCACTGTAACGTAGCCACTCCCGTCTTTGAGCGGGTAACGCAGATGGTACAAGTGACCCTGAACCTCTTTATATTCAACCTCAATGTCGGACAGAGCTGTCCGGTTCACCGGATCCCAGTTAATGATGCGTTTGCCTCGGTAAATAAGGCCTTTTTCATACAGTTGAACAAATACTTTACGAACCGCTTGGGACAGACCTTCATCCAGCGTAAAACGTTCACGTGAGTAATCAAGCGACAATCCCATTTTGCCCCATTGTTGACGAATGGTAGTGGCATATTGATCTTTCCAGTCCCATACTTTCTCCAGAAACTTCTCCCGTCCCAGATCATAACGAGTCAGACCTTCTTCACGCAGCTTCTGCTCCACTTTGGTTTGGGTAGCAATACCTGCATGGTCGGAACCTGGAAGCCATAGTGCGTCGTAACCTTGCATCCGTTTGGTACGGATCAGAATATCCTGCAGTGTAAAATCAAGCGCATGTCCAATGTGCAGCATCCCGGTTACATTCGGGGGTGGAATTACAATCGTATACGGCTCGGCATCCTTACGTTGACCGGCTTTGAAATATCCGCGCTCCATCCAGGTGGAGTACCATTTGTCCTCTGCCGCCTTAGGATCGTAAGTGGTCGGCATTTCTGTTGCAGCTGATTTTTTTTCCTCAGACATGTGTCATTCCTCCGTTACTTCATCATCTTCGCCAAAAAAAACAAAAAAACCTTTCATCCATCAAAGGACGAAAGGTTAGCTTTCGCGGTACCACCTTTGTTTCACGCCTACAGCAAGATAGACTTCACCCTCTGTACATGACGTGACACTTCAAGCAGATAACGGCTGCTACCGGCCCATCCTACCTCAGAAATAAATGACGATAAATCTCATTCATCTCTTGTATTCAAACAGGCAACTCCCGGGCGACTTCGATCAGTTGGTTCCTGCGGAATCTCACAGCGCTGCAATTCCACTCTCTGAAAGGTCATACTGTCTACTACTCCCGTTCCACGTTGTTCTTCAAAAAACCTACACACATCATACCTTGCTCGTGCGCGATAGTCAACCTGACAACAGCGGATAAAGAGCGCTGGAATGCAGGTTCAGGACGAATCATGCAAAAACCCGCAATCCTCAAGGGGATCACGGGTCATAACGAAGGCTTTAAGTACGGATTAAGGGATGTACAATATCTGACCTTCTTCCACAACCTGCTCAGATAATCGGTTATACAACTGAAGTTCCCTCGTGCTCAATTGATATCGATCTGCAATGGCATCCAGTGTGTCTTCTCGCTGAACGATGCACAGTTTCACCTTGCGGAATGGGGTCTGGTCGACAATCGTTCCCAGGAACAGGTTCTTCCATTCCACATCATCAGCTGGATATGTTTCTTCCTGTACCACACCCGCAGGAACCTCATCGCCTCGCTCCACTTCAGCATCGCGTGCCGCTCTGCCCGAGGATAACAAGGAAGAGATACCTACGCCCTCTTCTTGCCGTGGTGCGGATTCTTTTTTGCTGCCAAAAGCAACCTTCAGCTCCGGCTTGTCTTCCGTCTCAGCCACAGGTTCAGGAACAAATGCTTCGTTCTGTACGAACTCGTCTGCCCCAGTCGCTTCAAAAGACGGTCGGTCTTCCTCAGCGTTGCCTGGTGGTTCAGACGAAGCAAATACACCTTGCCAGTTCTCCGCCTGTGATTCGCTCGGGACATCGGCAACTGCCTGATTCTCCTGCTGAGGTACAGATCTCGCTGATTCGAAGTGCCATACCTCTGGTGCGTCCGGTACATCCGGTGCTGCCAACTCATTAGATGATTGAGCAGTAGGCTCTGTGACTGCTTGATCTGCACTTCTCGAGTTCGCAGGCAATGCATCCACGGAAGGCTCGGACCAACCCGAAGACTCATCTTCCAGAGGCAGCAATGGTTCCGACTCAGGGTAAGAAGCTAACCGATCTGCGGTCTCAGCCATAAATGACGAGATCGGAGAAGGTTCGCTGTATTGCTCATGAGATGCCAATTCATCCCCATTCTCTGTCAGGGAGGCGGGATCTTCGTTTACATCAGGTTGTCTGTTTTCGTTAGCGTACTCCGCACTTTGCTCCTCAGATTGAATTGGCTCGGCCGATGACGAATCCGCATATTCTTGCTGCCATTCTTCGCTATTCCTTAATGTCTCTTCCCTTGTAGACAGGTCAGCGAATTCCGGGGCACCATATGCAAGTTCTGCTGCATTCGCAAGTCTCTCTTCCTCACTCCGCTGGAGCAGGTACTCTTGTGCAAATGTGTTGGGGTCGCTGCCTGTCTGTGCTGCTTCATCGGAACGGTTGGATTGCTGAGCATCAGGTGAATGAACAACTGTAAACTCATCTGCTGACCACACTTGTGGCTCTTCAACAGGAAACCCCTCGATGCCTCGCAGCGACAATACGCCTGTAATGTTCAGACTGCGATTGGATAACAGATCCACGTCAAAATTTTCGATCTCGATGGAAATATCCTCAATCGATCTGACCCGGTTCAGCGGCACTGTGATCTCCACGGGAATAAAATGTTTGAGCTCCTCTGAAGCCTCATTTTCTCCTCTGTACGCACCTGTAAGTAAAAGATGCCCTCTTAACGTGGCATGATCATCCTGCCCTATGACTTGAATGCGCGGGTATAGTTCAATCTCCTCCAATTCCTCAATCGCAGGGACTCCCTCAGACAAATGAACGCGCTCATAAATATCGAACCGCAAACCATAAGGTTGATTCAACAAAGGTGGCGTCCTCCTTTCGGCATATGTTCACCATGATCCTTCTCATGGGACTGATCCATGGTCCAAATCCTTCGTTACCCCATCTATATGCCTTGAATGAGAGGAGCATGCCACCTTTTGAAAAACCTTGCTATATATGTTCAACTCATGGTTATTTACACTGTCACTCCAATGACAGAACAACCCTCTGATCGCTGTTATCCCCAGATTTTTTTCATTCCTTTTTATAAAAGGGAAAATCCGGGGATAGCTTATGCTTCCGAAGCAGCTTTCTTTCAGAAAGCTTTTAGGCGAACGCTTTGCTTCTTCTGGTTGTTTCTATCCTTTCCGTTTTCGTGTAAATAGTTAGTCGAACTTAAATAGTGTATTAGTAAGCCACCTCACGCTCTGCCAATTGTGTGAAATCGGATGGCCAAGGGTCGCTCACTTCAATCATCGCTCCGGTTAACGGATGACTAAACCTAAGCATCTCTCCGTGAAGTGCTTGTCGCCCAATGGCATCCGCTCTACCTCCATACAACGCATCACCAATGAGCGGGTGTCCCGCGTAGCTCAGGTGTACACGAATTTGGTGTGTACGTCCTGTATCCAGCTTTAATCGTACAAGGGTTGCTCGTTCCCACACTTCGACGATCTCTACATGAGTAACAGCTTCCTGTCCACCTTCCGAGACACGCCTGCGCTGTTTGTGATGTCTGTCCTTGCCAATCGGAGCATCAATTTTGTGGAGTTCAAGGGGGATTTGTCCACCTGCAATGGCTACATAATGACGGCCAATCTCTTTGCGACGCATCGCTTCATCCAGTTTGGCGAGGGCAAAAGCATTTTTGGCATATAGGACAGGTCCCGTTGTATCCTCATCCAGTCGATGAACATGGCGTACACTCGCCTGTATTCCGTTCATTTCATAATAGGAGGCAACCACATGATCCAGCGTGATGGCCTGATCAGCACGGCTTCCATCTGGATGCAGTTTCATGCCTGCCGGTTTGTGCATAACCAGACAGAAATCATCCTCAAACAATACATCCACATCAGCCCAGCGTGGCTCAACATCGATTGGCTGGGACGCAAAAAGGGCCAGCCGAAGCCGGTCCCCTGCAAGTTGTATTCCTTGGTTTGATTTCAGCTGACGAAGCAGTTTCTCCGGAAACTGAAGCTCAGACAATAGCCATTGCTCTGCAGCCATCGGTTTGTCTGAACTGCCTGTTACGGCTTTCCCTGGCATCAGCTCAAGCCATTCCCCGCGGC
The DNA here is from genome assembly GCF_037976585.1 of Paenibacillus sp. FSL k6-2145. NCBI lineage: Bacteria > Bacillati > Bacillota > Bacilli > Caryophanales > Paenibacillaceae > Paenibacillus > Paenibacillus sp. FSL k6-2145. The sequence continues at coordinate 625,910 of NZ_CP150267.1, forward strand.
GTTTCCAACTTTTGATGGTCATAGCGATTGAAGAGCTTTACGATTCGCCTCAATCGTATCGTCAATATCCTGCTCTGTATGCACACCAGAGACAAACATACCTTCGTATTGCGAAGGAGCAACACTCACACCTTGATCAATCATGGCCGCAAAATAACGACGGAATTGATCCAGATTGCTTTCTTTGGCAATATCATAATTAGTTACGGGAACGGCACTGAAGAATGGACAAACCATGGAACCCACACGGTTGATGGTTATCGCAACACCCGTCTCAGCTGCATTTTTCTCGAATCCGGCTTGCAGACGTGCAGACAATGTCTCCAGACGGTCATAGACCTCTGGTGTTAACAATTTGAGCGTCGTATATCCTGCGGCCATAGCCAGCGGGTTCCCACTAAGTGTACCCGCCTGATAGATCGGTCCTGTTGGAGCAATCTGTTCCATCAGATCGCGACGGCCACCATAAGCACCAACCGGGAGTCCGCCACCGATCACTTTACCCAGACAAGTCAGGTCAGGTGTAACCCCATACCGTCCCTGAGCACAGTTCAACCCTACGCGGAAACCGGTCATGACTTCGTCAAAAATAAGCAGGCTGCCATATTGGGTCGTCAAACTGCGCAGGCCTTCAAGGAAACCGGAAGCCGGAGGTACAACCCCCATGTTACCTGCCACAGGTTCCACAATAACAGCGGCCAGTTCTTCACCATAACGTTCAAAAGCAAGCTTAACGGACTCCAGATCGTTGTAAGGTACCGTAATTGTATTCACAGCTACACCTTCAGGTACACCTGGACTATCCGGCAGACCCAGTGTTGCAACACCTGAACCCGCCTTGATCAGCAAGCTGTCGGCATGTCCATGATATGATCCTTCAAACTTCAGAATTTTACTGCGTCCGGTTACTCCGCGTGCCAGTCGAATGGCACTCATCGTTGCTTCCGTACCGGAATTAACCATCCGCACGATATCGATAGAAGGTACACGCTCACAGACGAGTTTTGCCATCTCGGTCTCCAGCAAGGTAGGCGCACCAAAACTTGTTCCTTTGAGGGCTGTCTCACGCAAAGCTTCTACAACGTCAGGGTGTGCATGTCCCATAATGAGTGGGCCCCACGATCCCACATAGTCAATAAAAACATTGCCATCAATATCGTAGATTTTGGACCCTTCGCCGCGTTCTGCATAGATCGGAGTAAGTCCCACCGATTTGAATGCGCGTACAGGGCTGTTCACACCCCCGGGTATGTACTGCTTCGCTTCCTCAAACGCGCTGCGTGAGCGCTCATCATTTCGACGATTACCTTGTTGTGCAGTCATGAATATCCTCCTTAATGTAATTTATTTTATTTCTCAGCCAACCAGCGTGAAGCGTCTTTTCCGTAGTAGGTAATGATCATATCTGCACCTGCGCGTTTCATGCTGAGCAGGATTTCCATGGCGACTTTTTTCTCATCGATCCAGCCTTGAATCGCCGCCGCCTTCACCATGGCATACTCGCCACTTACATTATAGGCAACAAGCGGAAGATCAAATTGATCCTTGATGGTGCGCATAACATCCAGATAGGAAAGGGATGGTTTTACCATCAACATGTCCGCTCCTTCGAGCACATCCGTCTCTGCTTCACGCAAGGCTTCACGCGCGTTCGCCGGGTCCATCTGATACGACTTGCGGTCTCCGAATTGTGGCGTGGAATCTGCCGCCTCGCGGAATGGGCCATAGAATGCAGATGCATATTTAACAGAGTAAGACATAATCGGAATGTGACTGAATCCATTCTCATCCAGCCCGGCACGGATCGCTTGTACAAATCCATCCATCATGTTGGATGGTGCAATAATGTCCGCTCCTGCTTTGGCTTGTGACACTGCAGTTTGCACGAGCAGATCCAATGATTCGTCATTTAATACATCTCCGCAGATATGGCCGTCAATCTCCACGGTGTGTACCATACCGCAGTGACCGTGATCCGTGAATTCACACAGACAAGTATCCGCAACAACCAGCAGTTCTGGATACCAGGATTTGATCAATCTCGTCGCTTCCTGCACGATGCCATCTTCAGCGAAGCCAGATGAACCCACACTGTCCTTGGTCTCCGGAATACCGAACAATAACACGGCTGGAATTCCCAGCTCGGCAATTTCCGTTACTTCCTCCTGAAGACGATCCAGCGAAAAGCGGAATACGCCAGGCATGGATTTAATTTCAGATTTTACATTTTCTCCATACGTAACATAGATTGGTTGAATAAAATCATCCACGGTCAGATGGGTCTCTCTAACCATATTGCGAATACCTGCGGATTGACGTAAACGGCGATGCCGTACAATTGGAAAACTCATACGAGTAAAACCTCCCTGAAAGTTAAATAGAGCAAAAAGGGAAGCGCGCTGGTATCCTATCGAATTCAGCACGCTTCATATGTTGACATGATTACATGTGTATTAATTTCGAAGAGCGCCTTCTTTGGTGCCTGACCGTTTCCAGTCGCATAGCACTGTGATCAAGCTATCCATCGTGGCTTCCTCTGCCATCAGTGTAACCTTTAGTCCAGCGGCTTCTGCCGTCTTCGCTGTAACAGGTCCGATACACGCAACCTCCACATCTTTCAATAAAGGCAGTGGATCTTGCAACCCCATACGTTTCAACATACTCATGAAGTTGGTAACTGTGGACGAACTTGTAAAGGTCACCGCATGAATACCACCTTCTTCAAGCAGCTTGAGCAGTTCATCATCATTCTCACCCGCGAGGATCGTATCGTAGGTGATGGCTTCGGTGACCTGAAGTCCTCGTTCTCTCAACTGATCACGTAACCATGTACGTGCAAGATCACCGTGCGGAAGCAATACTCTCTGACCTTCCTTCAATTCGCTTTCAAAAGCCTCAAGCATACCTTCGGCCTGGAAAGGACCTTTGACAACCTCTGCAACGATGCCATGTTTGCGCAAAGCATCTGCCGTGGAAGGTCCTACGGCGGCAATTCTCGCTTGATGAATCGAGCGAATATCCTTGCCTTCCTGTTCCAGATGGCGGAAGAAAAACTCCACGCCGTTCACACTTGTGAAAAACACCCAGTCATAGGTATTTAAAGCACTGAAGGCGTCTTTGACACTTTGCTGCGCAGATTCACTGGACGGCATGACCGTCTCAATAACCGGAAACTCATACGGTTCCCCGCCGAGTTCCTCAATGCGATTCACCAGTTCACTCGCCTGACTGCGAGCACGGGTTACCAGAATTCGTTTGCCAAACAGCGGCAGCGCTTCTGCCCATTTCAATTGTTCCCTTTGATTGACGACATCCCCCACCACAATAACAGCTGGTGGTTGAAAATTGGCTGCGATCACTTTCGCTTCTATATCCTCAAGGGTACCTGTAAGGGTATCCTGTTCCGCTCGTGTTCCCCAACGAATCAGAGCGACCGGTGTTTGCGCTGGACGACCATGACGAATCAATTGTTCGCTGATATATCCAATTTTGGCAACCCCCATCATAAATACCAGTGTACCCGTTGCATTCGTCACTTTATCCCAATGGATACTGCGATCAAGCTTGTCCGGACTCTCGTGCCCCGTAATAATAGAGATGGAAGATGCATAGTCACGGTGAGTCACAGGAATTCCGGCATACGCAGGTACACTTATTGCAGCGGTTACCCCAGGCACAATCTCAAACGGAATCCCGTTTTTGTACAGCAAACCTGCCTCTTCGCCCACGCGTCCAAAGATCGTTGGATCCCCACCCTTAAGCCGAACCACAACCTTGCCTTCAAGAGCCAGATCAACCAACAGTTGATTGATCTCTTCCTGTTTCATCGTATGCCGATCCGGGCGCTTGCCCACGTAAATCTTGACTGCGCCGGGTTTCATTTGTTTCAACAATCTCGGACTTGCCAAACGATCATAGACTACAGCATCGGCTTTACCGATGGATTCCCACCCTTTTACCGTAATCAGCTTTGCATCCCCAGGACCTGCTCCTACCAAAAAGACCTTTCCCACCATGTCTTCATCCCCTAACTTCTGCCAGTATCTGCTCTGCTCCCCGTTCAATCAATCTCCAAGCCACTTCTTCACCCAGACGAACCGGGTCTTTGCCGATCAGAGCTTCCTTAAGAATCAGTCCACCATCCGGCGTGCCGACCATACCTGTTAATTGTAACGTGTTTTCACCATTCAGGGAATCCGCATCTTCCTGAGGCAGCCATACCGCATGAGCACCAATTGGAACCTGACAGCCCCCATTCAATACACTGAGAAAACGGCGTTCCGCCTGTACAGGAAATGCTGTCTCCGGATCGTTATACAGCTGCAGCAAGTGCAATAGTTCCTCATCGTCTTCACGACATTCGATACCAAGCGCGCCTTGACCCACTGCCGGAAGGCAAGCTGTTTCCGTCAGGTATTCTGTGATCCGGTCTTCCCAGCCCATACGGTACAATCCTGCAGCTGCCAGAATAATCGCATCGAATCCTTCGGTCTCCAGCTTCCGCAGACGGGAATCAATATTGCCGCGAATCGATTCCAATTGCAAATCTGGACGGTAGGCCTTTAATTGACTCGACCGGCGCAGACTGCTTGTTCCGACTCTAGCTCCTTCTGGCAGTTGATCCAGAGTAAGTCCACCATTGGAGATCAGCGCATCCCGTGGATCTGCACGACGGGGAATAGCACCATTGATTAATCCTTCGGGTAACTCGGAGGGCATATCCTTCATGCTATGCACAGCCATATCAATCGTACGATCAAGCATCGCCTGTTCAATCTCTTTGACAAACAAACCTTTGCCTCCGACTTTTGACAACGTTACATCCAGAATGAGATCTCCCTTGGTAACAATCTTATGTACTTCAAAGTCAAAAGCTAATCCTTCCCGCTCACAAATATCACGTAAATCCTGAATGACATGGCCTGTCTGGGTTAGCGCAAGCGCGCTCTGTCTACTTCCAACTTTAATTGTACGCATATCTACACTTCCTCCTGATTACGGGATATCCAGTCCCCGATTTCTTCTTCGGTCCACCACCGAAAATGGCCTGTACGAATATCTTCTAATATGTGCATTTCAGTTAATTGCCGAAGCAACGCACTTCTGAGACTTGAAGATGATACGCGTGACTTCACCTCGGTCCTCATCTGGTGCAAAAACTCAAGGTACGTCTCATACTCATCACCGAACTGTCGTTCGAGTGTGGCACGTATCTCCGCAGCTGCTGCCGGTCCCGCTCCTGCTGTGGATATCGCTATGCTTAATCTCCCGCGCCTTACCACGCTTGGTGTAATAAAGCTGCTGTGCTCCGAACACATTGCGTCATTCACCAATACGCCCGCAGCCTCAGCATCCCGAACCACAGTTGAATTGACCTCTGAATGGTCAGTCGCTGCATATACGAGAAAGGCCCCCCGCAAATCTCCATTGCGGTAGGACCGGTCTATCCATTGAATTCGGGATTCATGATGCAGTTGTTGTAATACGGGAGTAAGCTCCGGACTAATGACCGTAATCTGTGCCTCGGCATGCATCAATCCCTTAATTTTACGTTCGGCAACACGTCCACCACCAACCACGCAGCACTTCTTGCCTGAAGTATTCACAAATATCGGCGTGTAACGTTCCATCCCCTTCACTCTCCCGTCCAACGATGAAACGCTGAATACGCATTGGATAAAAAACTTATAATGACAAATCCATACCCGATCAGTGTCCATCTTGCCATGATAATTGTAGAGAACTGTTTCCTTCTCTTGGATACGAAGTAACCCACATAGATGGCTATAGCAAGACCTGTCGAAATAACTTTGAGATCCAAGAGTAGAATCCAGCGTCTTTCCGCCACAATGGATAATACGGCAAGCATCACAGAAACACCAAGGAGCGGTGTCCCTATCAACGTAGCACCATCCATATACTTACCGATCACTTCCAGACTTGGCAGCCGTCGCATCGTATCATTCCACTTTTTTTTCTTCAACTTACGGTGCAAGAACAGATATAACAAGGCAAATACCGTAGCAACGGTTAACGCCGCAAAACCAAGATTCGCCAAGGTAATATGCATAATGAGTAATCCATGTACCGTTTGCCAGTTATGCAGCGATATCTCTCCGGCCGTAAACCACAGTCGGTTTAATACCGTAACGGAAAAACCTACAACATTCAGCAACAATATCACAAATTCGGAACGCTGAATGCGAGTCATGACAAGAGACATCAGCACAATACTGAATGAAAATATAAACAAAAAATCAAAGGTGGTGTAGATGGGAAAATGGCCTTCAGTCCACATGCGCAATATGACATGCGTCACCTGCAGTCCCCAAACAACGACAAGAAACCCTGTGCCTGTCCGCTTCGCCCCCGCATTGCGTCGAATGCAGTCCGAGAAATAGAACAGTAGGCTCAGGGCATACATATAGATTAGAGCTTCATAGACTTGTTCAGCAAGGGTCAAGCTGCCCACCCGCCTTATACGCCTGCCGGAGCATAAGCCGGCACGGGGTCTTGCCGGTTTTCGTTAAGGTGAGCAGCTGGTTTCGCCAGAGCTGTAGCATCACTCTGACTCACTTTTTCAGCGGCCACCTCTACTGCATCTTCCAGAGCGAAGATCTGAGTAAACATGCGCAGAGCTTCATCACCTTGCTTCGTGCCTGCCATTTCCTTAATCCGATTAATCGGATCTGTCGTCATTTGGTTCACAATACTCTTGGTCAAACGACGAATGACTTTACGTTGATGTTCATCGAGCTCAGGCAGTTTATTAAACAGGCTATCCATCGTTTCTTCATGAATGGAGACACCTTTTTCCTGCAAAGCGCGAATAACGGGACGAACACCCAACGTTTTGAGCCAATGGTAATAATCCTCCATCTCAAGCTCGATCATTCTCTCAATCTTGGCAGCTTCCACCTTACGCATCTCCAGGTTGCTCTCCACGATTCCTTCCAGATCATCAATGTCATAGAGAAATACATTGGATAATTCACCAATCGCCGGATCAATATCGCGTGGAACCGCAATATCAATCAGGAACAATGGACGAGATTGACGACGCTTCATGCTCTCCCGTACCACTGCTGCATCCATGACATAACGTTCAGCTCCAGTGGAACTAATCACAATATCAACTTCATTAAGTCGATTTAATGCCTGTTCCATCGTACAAGGTGTACCCCGGAACTTGGCTGCCAATTCTTCTGCTCTTGCAAGCGTACGATTCGCCACGATGACCTCGGATGCCCCGTTGGCATAGAGATGTTTCACGGTTAGTTCACTCATCTTGCCGGCACCCAGAATGAGCACCTTCTTGTCTGTGAACATGCCAAAAATCCTCTTACCGAGTTCAACAGCAGCATAACTGACAGATACGGCGCTTTCCCCAATGGAAGTCTCCGAATGTGCCCGTTTGCCCAATGTAACTGCCTGCTTAAATAACTTATTAAACCATGTACCTGTTGATTTCTCTTCCTGCGCTTTAAGAAAAGCCTGTTTCACCTGTCCAAGAATCTGAGTCTCACCAATGACCATGGAATCTAGTCCGCAGATGACACGGAACAAATGGCGCATGGCTTGATCATCTTCATATATATATAAGTGTTGCGTAAATTCTTCCCGTGGTACATTAAACCATTGTTCCATGAATGTTCGAATAAAATAACCACACATGTGAAGACGGTCCACCACAACATACAACTCGGTACGGTTACATGTGGCTACGATTACACCTTCCAATACACTCTTGGTCAGCTTGAGCTGCTGCAGCGCTTCAGACAAGTCCTTTTCTGCAAATGTGAATCGTTCCCTAACCTCTACAGGCGCCGTGCGATAATTCAAACCAACGACAACGATGTGCATTGCAAGTTCACCTGCCTAATAAATTTCCAATCAAAGTGCTTACTGCATATGTCTATCCATTTATGATTGACATGGTTAATTATATCACACATCATAGCCGTGACCGGGTCCTTTTTATGAAATGTTTATGAAATCACCATGTTCATCATCATATGCACTGTCATTTATTGTAGTGTCTCACCAAAGTTCACCGTTATGCGTTAAAAAGTGTCGATTATGAATATTCATAACGATACGCATATTAAAACAAATAGCCATGGAATTATTCCATGACTATTAGAGTTTGGGAGGTTATGTGTCCATCCCGATATGTGAACATTGTGTATGCAATATACTTTTTATTTAAACCCGTTCAGTCTGGTTGTTCATGTCTGGTGTTTCAACTTGCAATTCGCCCAAACCACGTACCAACTTCTTTGCATACGTTTTTTCAGGCTTTAATACGGATACCAGGTAGTCAATAGCAAGCTGTGGATCTACAGTCTCCCCACAAGTGTAACAATCAATCGCTGCAAAACCTCTCTCAGGATACGTATGAATGGAGAGATGGCTCTCAGACAATAGTACAAGTACGGTCGCTCCCTGTGGATCAAACTGCTTGGACTGTACGGACATCACTGTCGCGCCACATGCCTCTGCTGCTTCAACCATTTGGGCTTCCAGATACTCTGCATTGTTCAGTAGATTAAAGTCGACACCCCAAGTATCAACAGCAACGTGTCTTCCGAAAGTTGAATATTCCATCCTTCGGTTCCCCCTTCCTAGGAATAAAATGTTTGAAAAATTTCATCCGCTAGGACCTACGTCATTCACTTCCCGAGGGAAAAATCTCTCGCAACATATAATGTCCTGAGTGAATCCTGGTTCCTATATTGTTTTCAACGAGATTAAAAATAACATTGAATCAGAGTGAAATCAACCCTTTTCCAGAAGATTGTAAAATAAATATTTTCTAATCGGAATATTCGATCTCACATTAAAAAATCCCCTGAAACCTCCACATTGGCGAGTGCCACTGCCCGGAAGATACAAGGGAATTCATTACATTCATATACGTTTATAAACATACAACTTTAAGTTAATAAGCTTCAAGCTCAAACAACCGTTTTTGATGACGAGCAAGGGTCTCATCAATCTGATGGAGCTGATCAGCAGTCGCATCTTTTCTAGTATCCAGCAGTGAATCGATCTCGGCATACACACGGTTGATTTCGCGTTCTACATCTCTAGCCTGGAACAGATGTTGCAATTCAAGCAACGTATTTTTGTATTCATAGATCACTCGGGTGTTCTCCCCGGTCTTCTCCACAATTTTGCGGACAGTGCCTTGAGCATAAACATACGTCATGGTGAACCCTTTATAGATCCGATGCACGACCCCGTCACCTTTGAAAGTCACAAAGAGCTTCCGGACAACGTTGGTCAAATGCAGATTCACCAGGCGGCAAGATAACTCACAGATATAAAACCCTTCTATGCGGTCAAAAGGGAAATGCACTTCTTCTCCACTTACATCCCCCAGCACAACCTCCTGACAACCATTGTCCAACACCTTAACCCGATGATGAAGCCTGCCGTCTTCTGTCATGCGCAAAAACTGATGCATCTGGGGTTCTGACAATTTCATAGTGGCCTTAACATACTCTGTGGCTAACCGCTGAGCCATACAAATCCCTCAATTCTTTCCCGATTGTTTTGTCTTCCTGCACATGTAGCAGTCATCTCAAAATTCTTCAGGCCGGCAAGGCCGGTATTTTTGGTACTGTTGGCAATATGCACCTATGCTCATTATACACTACCCTAACACTATTTTTCTCCAGACCCAGATGATGAATTCTCACGAAATTCCATAAAAAACCGGATTAATCTGGATCTCATCAAAGATTCACTTAGCATGCTCACTTTCCTGCACTAAAACGATATACTATCTCGGTTATCCGTTAATTTCGTTGGTTTCTTCCTCATCAGAAGCACCCTCTGCATCCGGCACTGGTGCATACTTATCTATCTGAGCATGGCGGGTTATGATGTCCCATAACTCTTCTTTCCCCAATCCCTCTTCGGATGAAAACGGCACAAACAAATCTCCTGAACGAAGGCCCAGTGATTCCTTAATGACTTTGATGTGTTTGGCTCTGCGTGTTTTTGGAATCTTGTCCATCTTGGTTGCTACGACAACCAGAGGCAATCCGTTATGACGAAGCCACTCATTCATCATCTTGTCATCCTTCGATGGCTCATGTCTCATATCCACCATCTGCATAACCAGTTTCAATTCTTCGCGTCCTAGCAAGTATTTCTCCATCATTTTGCCCCAGGCAAAGCGTTGCTCTTTGGAAACTTTAGCGTAGCCATATCCTGGGAAATCGACGAAGTAGAGATCCTGATTAATTTTATAATAGTTGAGTTGCTGTGTCTTACCCGGTGTTGAGCTCGTCCGAGCCAAATTTTTACGATTGATCAAACGGTTGATCAGGGAAGATTTTCCCACATTGGAGCGTCCCGCCAAAGCAATCTCTGGCAGACCGTCCTCGGGGTATTGTTCAGGCCGAACGGCACTGATAATAAATTCAGATTGATTTACTTTCATATTGTATCTTTCCTCTCTTGAACGCCTGTGCTATGCATCACCTGTTGAAGGTATTATGCCATGGATTGTTCTATCATACCAAAAAAACCGTTCCAGCGGACGCCGAAGCCTCCGCAGAACGGTCTAATCTTCATACGAACCTTTCGGATACGTGGATTACAGGTGAATTCCTGTCTGCTCAACAAGTGCATGCTGCAATACCTGATCCATATGGGCTACAGGGACAAACTCCACATCTTCCTTGATGCTGTCTGGAATGTCACGCAGGTCCCGTTCGTTATCCTTAGGCAATAATATTTTTTTATAGCCGGCACGATGGGCTGCCAGTGATTTCTCTTTCAGACCACCAATCGGCAGCACACGTCCACGCAGTGTTATTTCACCAGTCATCGCGATATCCTTGGACACATGTTTGTTCGTCAAGGCAGAGATTAACGCTGTTGCCATCGTAATCCCGGCAGATGGACCATCCTTCGGAATCGCTCCTTCCGGAACGTGGATATGAATATCGTTTTTCTCATGGAAATCAGGCGAAATTCCAAGCTGTGTAGCTTTGGAACGGGTGTAACTGAATGCGGCTTGTGCCGATTCCTTCATGACATCCCCCAGTTTACCTGTGAGAGTCAATTTACCTGTTCCAGGCACAACAGTCACTTCAATGACAAGTGTATCTCCACCTACTTCAGTCCACGCCAGACCCGTTACGGTACCAATCTGATCTTCCAGTTCGGCCATACCATAACGGAACTTGCCAGGTCCAAGGTAGTCTTTGATCTCATCTGATGAGATGTTAATCTGACCTTCCACACCAGATACGATGTTCTTCGCAGCTTTCCTGCACAACGAAGCCATCTGCTGTTCCAGATTACGTACACCTGACTCCCGTGTATATTCACGAATTACACGCAACAACGCGTCATCCGGGATTTCCAATTGCTCTTCTTCCAGACCATGGTCCTGCTTCTGTTTGGGCAACAAATAGTTTTTCGCAATTTGCAGCTTCTCCAGCTCCGTGTAACCAGGGATGTTGAGCATTTCCATCCGATCCAGCAATGGACGCGGAATATTGTGCACCGTGTTGGCAGTTGTTATAAACATAACGTTGGATAAGTCAAACGGCAATTCTACAAAGTGATCACTAAACGTATTATTCTGTTCCGGATCAAGCACCTCAAGTAACGCTGCGGAAGGATCTCCGCGGAAATCTGAAGCCATCTTATCAATCTCGTCCAGCAGGAATACCGGATTCAGTGAACCTGCCGTTTTCATCCCCTGGATGATACGCCCAGGCATGGCGCCTACATAGGTGCGTCGGTGACCACGAATCTCGGCTTCATCACGCACGCCGCCAAGAGATATTCTTACAAACTCCCGACCCAGCGATCTGGCGATCGAACGGGCAAGTGATGTTTTACCGACCCCTGGAGGTCCAACCAGACAGAGAATTGGCCCTTTGAGCTTCTTGACGAGCTTCTGGACAGCCAGATATTCAAGCACACGCTCTTTGGGTTTTTCCAATCCGTAATGATCTGCATTGAGCACATCTTCGGCTTTTTGGATATCCAGGTCATCCGCTGTCATCTGACTCCAAGGAAGGCCAAGCAGCCAATCCACGTAGTTGCGAATGACTCCGCCCTCGGCTGAACTTGCAGGCATTTTCTCCAGTCGATCAATTTCTTTCTCGACCTTTTCTTTCACCTTGTCCGGCAAGCCGAGTTCTTCCATCTGAGTGCGAAGTTCCTCGACCTCACCCGCACGGCCTTCTTTTTCACCCAGTTCTTTCTGGATCGCTTTCATCTGCTCGCGCAAATAATATTCCTTCTGCGTTTTCTCCATCTGTTTCTTCACACGTTGGCTAATCTTGCGTTCAAGCTCCAGCACTTCGCGCTCATTGTTCAGGATATCCAGCAATTTCTCCAGACGTTCCCGAACGTCGATGGTCTCCAGAATTTCCTGTTTGTCCTTGATCTTCAAGGACAGGTGACTCGTGATGACATCGGCCAGACGCCCTGGTTCTTCGATGTCAGACACCGCTGCGAGTGTCTCTGGTGTCACTTTTTTGGACAGATTAATATAATTCTCGAACTGGTTCAGAACGGTACGCATCAAGGCATCCGTCTCCGGATGGGTATTCTCCTCTTCAGGCAGCTCTTTAGCCAGTACTTCATAATATTCCTCGTTGTCCGTATATTCAATAATTTCAGCCCGTTCCAAGCCTTCCACGAGTACACGAATCGTACCGTTCGGAAGCTTCAGCATCTGTCTGACCTTGGCCACGGTTCCGATTCTGAAAATGTCCTCTTGTGTTGGTTCTTCAATATTTACTTCGGCTTGGGAACATAGGAGAATCAGATGTTCTTCTACCATCGCTTTTTCTAAAGCCTTGACCGATTTCTCCCGGCCCACATCGAGATGCAGTACCATACTCGGGTAGACGAGAAGTCCTCTTAAAGGCAGTAAAGGAAAACGACGACCTTTCGCTTTGCTCGGTCCCATCGCTTTCGCACCTCCAATGGCTCTCAGGTTGTAGTCATTCATTATTCTATCAAATGTTCACATAAAAAACCAATGAAGGGAAGCGCTTAGCAGCTTCCCGAATCTGTAACCTGTCCTGGACGAGGCACGTCCGCACGCAAATAGGAAGCGGATGCTGGTGGAAAAATCTCCGGTGCAGGTGCAACTGTCTCCTCTGCAAGCTTCGTTTGTTCCATCTGTTGTGATTCCGGAACCCAGGCAAACACTTCACGGAATACGTCCTGTACCGTATCTACCGGGATAACGCGCAAGCCATCCAGATTCTCAAAAATGGACTGCCAGTTCTCCGCGGGAATAATAACGGTCTTCGCTCCTGCCTGAAAGGCAGCCTCCACCTTGGCCAGCACGCCACCAATAGGCTTAACCCGACCATGAATACTGATCTCGCCAGTCATCGCTGTCTCATGATCCACAGGGCGTCCCTGAATGGCTGATGTAATGGCAGTCGCCATCGCAATCCCGGCAGATGGACCATCAATAGGCGTCCCACCTGGGAAATTCACGTGTAAATCGTAATCATTCGGACGAATACCCATGGCTTTTAATACGGTTAACACATTTTCAACCGAGCCTTTGGCCATACTTTTTCGCCGGAGTGTACGCGAACCGCCTCCAATCTCTTCTTCATCCACAACGCCTGTAATGTTGATTCGGCCTTGATCTTTAAGAGCCGGAACAGCAGACACTTCGATCTCCAAAATGGTTCCCATATTCGGTCCGTATACCGCCAAGCCGTTAACAAACCCCACCTGCGGCTGTGTAGGGACCTTCCGATCAGGCCGTGGCTGAATCTGGCTGCTACCCGCCACCCACTCCACATCAGACGCCTGAAGCGTCTCACGCTTCTCTGTCAGCGCAAGTCCAGCAGCCAGCTGGATGATATTGACCGCTTCACGTCCATTGGTTGCATATCGCTTGACCACATCAACGGCATCCGGACATGGACTGAACCCTATTTTCTGAACAGCATCCTCTGCAATTCGCCCAATCTCCTCAGGCAACAAAGGACGGAAATAAACTTCCATGCAGCGTGAACGCAAAGCTGGTGGCAGTTCATGAGGCGAACGTGTCGTCGCTCCAACAAGGCGGAAATCGGCCGGCAGCCCATTTTGAAAAATATCGTGGATATAAGCAGGAGTATGCGTGTCTTCCGAGTTATAGTACGCACTCTCCAAAAACACCTTGCGATCCTCCAACACTTTCAACAGCTTATTCATCTGAATCGAATGTAATTCACCAATTTCATCAATAAAAAGCATTCCCCCATGCGCTTTCGTTACAGCGCCCGGTTTTGGTTGGGGAATACCAGCAACGCCCATAGCTCCTGCTCCCTGATATATCGGATCATGAACAGAACCAATTAAGGGGTCCGCAATACCACGTTCATCAAAACGGGCTGTTGTTGCATCCAGCTCCGTGAATTTGGCGTCTGGCTTGAAAGGAGAAGATGGATTCTTCTTAGCCTCTTCCAACACAACCCTTGCGGCAGCTGTCTTCCCGACTCCGGGAGGGCCATAAATGATAACATGTTGCGGATTCGCACTGCATAATGCAGCTTTAAGGGCACGTAGCCCGTCTTTTTGCCCAACAATATCGTTAATGGTAGCTGGACGCGTCTTCTCCGACAGCGGCTTGGTGAGTGAGATCGAACGCAGCTTGCGCAGCTTCTCCAGTTCCTTGCGAGATTCACGCTCAACGGCACTGCGGTTCGTTTTCTGGCCACGCAGCAGGTTCCAGAAATACAAACCAATCACCACTCCAAAAAATAACTGAATCAACATGATGACCATACCAAATTCCATGTCTTCACATCCTCCTATTTTGTCGCTATTCTCATATGAGATCATGCTAATACTTGGTAGTATAGCCTTTTCGACGCGACGTAAACGGGCGATGCGGAATTTGTATGCGAGAAAATAAAAAGCCCGCCATCGCTGGCGAGCTTTTGTTGTAACAAGATATGAATCAATCAGTGCGAACGACCAGGAATAACACCTGTCTCTTCGTAGGCTTCGACGATTTTGTCGATCTCTTTTTTTAATTCCTCAACCATGATTTCTTCAGGCACTTTACGGATCATCTTGCCGTGACGGAACAAGAGACCTTCACCACGAGCACCGGCAATCCCGATATCCGCTTCTTTGGCCTCACCTGGACCATTAACCGCACAACCCAACACCGATACTTTAATCGGCACCTTCAGTTTGGAGATATACTCTTCCACTTCGTTGGCAATGGAGAACAGGTCGATATCCAAACGTCCACACGTTGGGCAGGAGATCAATGTGGCTGCATTTGTAATGAGTCCAAATGTTTTGAGCAGATCACGAGCAACCTTGATTTCTTCTACCGGGTCCGCACTCAGTGAGATCCGCATCGTTGAACCAATACCCATCGACAACAAGGCTCCCATACCTGCGGAGCTTTTGATCGTACCGGAGAACAGTGTACCTGCTTCGGTAATCCCGAGATGCAACGGATACGGAATGATTTGAGCTGCTTTGGTATATGCCTCAATCGCCATCGGCACATCCGATGCTTTGAGAGACACGATGATATCATGGAAATCAAGCTCTTCCAAAATACCAATGTGATACAATGCACTTTCTACCATAGCATCTGCCGTAGGATACCCATACTTCTCAAGGAGATGGTTTTCCAAAGACCCCGCATTTACTCCAATCCGAATCGGAATGCCGCGGTCTTTACAAGCCTTAACCACTTCTTCCACTTTTGCACGTTTACCGATGTTACCTGGATTAATCCGAACTTTATCGATGCCGTTTTCAATCGCAAGTAAAGCCAACTTATAGTTGAAATGAATGTCCGCTACGAGCGGTATATGAATGCGTTTTTTAATTTCCTTGATGGCTGCGGCAGCTTCCTCATTATTCACCGTTACACGTACCACTTGACAGCCCGCTTCTTCCAGTCGCAGAATCTCTGCAACCGTGGCTTCAACGTCTGCCGTTTTGGTTGTACACATACTTTGGATAATGACTTCGTTACTGCCACCGATCGTTACGTTTCCCACTTTCACGGGACGTGTATCCTGTCTTAAATACATGAGTGATTTCTCTCCCCACAACGTCAAAGCTCCACCCTGACAGAGACATGAATTCGCCTTCTGCCAAAGTGGAGAACTGACAAGTCTATATTTCAGAGTTCAACGGGATTCAGGCCTTTTATTAGGCGCTCTCTTCCTGCTTATCGTCCTTCGATTGGCTTAGTTCAGGCACAACTCTTTTCTCAACAACTTCTTCGGTAATGACACAGTTCGTAACATCTTCACGTGAAGGCACTTCATACATGATTTCCAGCATGATACCTTCAATGATGGCACGCAATCCACGTGCACCTGTGTTACGTTTAATTGCTTCTTTTGCAATCGCGAGCAATGCAGCTGGTTCAAATACCAGATTCACATTATCCAACTCAAGCAGTTTTTGGTACTGTTTGGTAAGCGCGTTTTTTGGTTCGGAAAGAATCCGTACCAGCGTATCTTCATCCAGCGGCTCCAAAGTGGAGATGACTGGCAGACGGCCTACAAATTCCGGAATCAGACCAAATTTCAGCAAATCTTCCGGCAATACCATACCCAGGTATTCACCTGGTTTCAGATCTTTTTGCTCAGAAACGGTATTGAAGCCAATGACTTTTTTACCGATCCGGCGTTTGATCATTTGCTCCAGACCATCAAAGGCACCGCCGCAAATGAACAGAATGTTCGTTGTATCGATCTGAATGAATTCTTGATGAGGGTGTTTACGACCACCTTGCGGTGGTACAGAAGCCACAGTTCCTTCAAGAATTTTCAAGAGAGCCTGTTGCACACCTTCGCCCGATACATCACGAGTAATGGATGGGTTTTCGGATTTACGCGCTACTTTATCAATCTCATCGATATAAATAATGCCACGCTCTGCTTTTTCCACATCATAATCAGCAGCTTGAATCAGTTTGAGCAGGATGTTCTCTACATCCTCACCTACATAACCCGCTTCTGTTAATGACGTAGCATCCGCAATAGCAAAAGGAACATTCAAAATTTTCGCCATTGTTTGCGCAAGCAACGTTTTACCAGAACCTGTTGGTCCTAACAGCAAAATGTTACTCTTTGACAATTCAACGTCTTCAATTTTGCTTTGTGTGTTGATCCGTTTGTAGTGATTATACACGGCAACAGACAATGATTTTTTCGCTTGTTCCTGCCCAATAACATATTGATCCAGAATATTACGAATTTCTTTTGGTTTCGGAATATCTTTCAGGTCTACTTCTTCATCATGACCAAGTTCTTCCTCAACGATTTCGGTGCAAAGTTCGATACATTCATCACAAATGTACACGCCTGGTCCAGCGACCAACTTGCGTACCTGCTCCTGAGATTTACCGCAAAAAGAGCATTTCAATTGCCCTTTCTCATCGTTAAATTTAAACATGAAACCACCCCTTTAGGAATTGATCGGTCTACTGAGCACCTGGTCAATAATGCCGTACGTCTTAGCTTCTTCAGCGCTCATGAAGAAGTCACGGTCGGTATCCCGCTCAATTTTCTCAAGAGGCTGACCCGTACGATCGACGTATATTTGATTCAGTTTCTGACGTGTTTTAATAATCCATTCTGCGTGTATCTTAATATCCGCAGCCTGTCCTTGAATGCCGCCAAGCGGCTGATGAATCATTACTTCGCTGTTTGTCAGCGCATATCTCTTGCCAGGTGCACCGGCTGTCAGCAATAACGAGCCCATGCTTGCTGCCATCCCTACGCAAATGGTAGATACATCCGGCTTGATAAATTGCATCGTATCGTATATACCCATCCCTGCGGTGACAGAACCACCAGGTGAGTTAATGTACAAGCTGATATCCTTCTCAGGATCGTCGGCTGCCAAAAACAAAAGCTGTGCTATGACAAGATTGGCTACATCGTCATCAATCGCACTGGTTAGAAAGATAATGCGATCTTTCAGCAAACGTGAATATATATCGTAAGACCGCTCGCCTCGATTGGTTTGTTCTATAACCATTGGCACCAGACTCATGAGACCAACCTCTTTTCTACATGTAATTAGACATAGGCCACCTGTAAAGCAAACCCAAATTCATTCTAACACTTTCCTGTGACAATGTCATTTTTCACAAGAGGGGTCAGACATCCGTTTGTTTACTTTTTTAGCCTGATCATATTTAACCATGTTTTCTATGTATGTGCAAATTGAAGCCATCCTATGCCGTCTTGCCGTTTTTTATTTGCATGAAGTACATAGGTATGTAAAAAGTGTACACGGATCAATAAAATTAGTGTTCATCCATATAATTACTTCATTTTCTATAAAATGGATGTCACAATTTAAAAATAAGGCACGCAATAATTCACGTGCCTTATCGTTTATTCAACTGACAAGTTGATAACAGCTTGTCTTATTTTTCGTCAGCTTCTGCAACAACTTCTTCAGCTGGAGCTTCAACTGGTTCAACAACTGTGCTGTTCTCAACAAGAACGTCAATCGTTTTACGCAGTTTTACTTCATCGCGAAGGCTGTCCAGGGAACCATTACCTTCGAGGATGCCACGGATCTCATCAGCAGGACGCTTGTAAGATTCAGCCATTTTCTCGAGTTCTTGATTCACTTCTTCGTCAGATACTTCAATGTTTTCCGCTTTACCTACAGCTTCAAGCACCAGGTTGTTGCGAACACGTTTGGAAGCATCTTCTTGCATTTGTCCTCTCAGGTCAGCCTGAGTCTGGCCAGAGAAGCTCAGGAACATTTCAAGGTTCATACCTTGGTTACGCAGACGGTTGTCGAAATCACGCATCATGTTTTGTACTTCGCTCTCAACCATTGCAGCAGGAATGTCCACTTCAGCGTTCTCAGCCACTTTTTCTACAACTGCATTTTCTTGTGCAGCTTTGGCTTCGTCAGCTTTACGGGATTCCAATTGTGTTTTCAGGTCAGCTTTGTACTCTTCAAGTGTGTCAAATTCGCTAACATCTTTAGCAAACTCATCATCCAATGCAGGAAGTTGTTTGCGTTTGATTTCGTGAATTTTCACTTTGAATACCGCTTGTTTGCCAGCAAGTTCTGCTGCATGGTAGCTCTCTGGGAAAGTCACTTCTACGTCTTTGAAGTCGCCTGTGGAAAGACCCACAACTTGCTCTTCAAATCCAGGGATGAATGTGTTGGAACCCAGTTCCAAGGAATAACGCTCAGCTTGTCCACCTTCGAAAGGTACACCATCAACGGAACCGTCGAAGTCGATTACTGCAACGTCGCCGTTAGCAGCGGAACCTTCGTCGATTACAACGAGTTCAGCGTGACGTTGTTGAAGACGCTCAAGTTCTTCAGCCACTTCTGCGTCAGTTACTTCACCTTTTGCTACAGCAACTTCGATTCCTTTGTACTCACCAAGAGTAACTTCAGGTTTCACAGTTACTTTTGCTTTAAACTTGAATGTTTGTCCTTTAGCGAATTGTTCAACATCTACGTCAGGACGATCAACCGGGAAAATATCCGTTTGGTCGATTGCTTCTGTATAAGCTTCAGGAAGCAAAATGTCGATTGCTTCTTGATAAAGGCTCTCTACACCAAAACGTGCTTCGAAGATGGAACGTGGTACTTTACCTTTACGGAATCCAGGTACGTTTGCTTGTTTAACCACTTTATTAAAAGCTTTGTCGAGTGCTGCAGTTACACGATCTGCATCCACTTCAACCTCAAGAACCCCAAGGTTCTTCTCTATCTTTTCCCAAGTTGCTTTCATTGTATACTTTCCCCTCCAAAATTCACATGTTCACGTAGGCAATCACGTACAAAATAACCATTTTAGTATAAACAAGATTAGATTCTTTTTCAAGGGGAATCCCTTGATACGGTTTAAGGAAAACGTTTCCGGCCTCGATTAACCGTCCAAACCGGCAGATACAAATTGTTTCATGGAACGATAAGCCTGCTCCAGTCGAAAGCGCATCGCGCCTGTCACAGCATACATTGAGCGGGTATTTTCCTCATCATGAGAACCACCCAGACTGTCTGCAACGGTCATATGTAGAGCTGCTGCCCATATATCTGTCATGGAATCATTTTCTTCCAGCATCGATACATAATCACGGGTTCCATACACCGCCATGACATATTGTATCCACAGTTCCTGGGCAAAATAAAAGAGCGTAGGTTCATGAACCTCCGTCTGATCTGCCACTCGTTCCAGAATCTGAACGATTTGGATTGGGAATTCCTCTGGTCTAAGAGGCACGGTGTCGATCTCGACTTCAACCTGCTCTTCGCCTCTCGTAAACAGGATCATACCTTGAACACCTCGGCGACGCAAGGTTTGCAGCACCCGGAATTGAAGCAGAGGGTGAAGCGACTTATCTTTTAACCAACTCGTAAGTGCCTCGTCAATCTTCGGCAGATCAAGATAGGCCAGCTGCTCCAAAGCCAGCATCGTCTGTTCAGACAGCGGCTCCTCCATTACTGTGCGAAGCATCTTATCTGCATAACCATCATCCTGTTCAAGCTTCATTCGGGCATGCTGCCGTGCCATGTCCTCCTCACTAATCTCTTCTTCCTCTTCTCGTTCTTCAAGAACGGGAGGCGAGGTTTCTTCATATTGAGGAAACGCAGCCTGAAGCCATTCAAGCAGGGCCCGCCATTCATCATAGTGGCGCTCTTCCTGTCCCTGACATTGCAGCAAAAAGTGAAGCAATTTCATCGCTTCACCATACCGTTCATTTTCAAGCATAACTGTCAATTGAATCTGGTAATAGTCCAGCGTCTTAGGAAACAGCACAATATTGTTGTTATGCTCGGTTTCCGGGGTCGTGGATTCCTTAATGGGAGCACCTCCTCTATATCCTGAATATCCAGTTGGAATCAACCTAAATAGATGTATATATTAAAACGATTGTTGATCTATTTTTGAGTTCTCCTGATATTCTAACATAACCTTAAATATAATGAAAAAAACGTTACTGCCGCCAAATATCATATACGAAAAACAGTTTAAAATAAAATGCTTGATATTCCTGTATGCATATGATAAAATCAATTTTGCTTGAAAAAATTCATGTCTCAGTAGCTCAGCTGGATAGAGCAACGCCCTTCTAAGGCGTCGGTCGGGGGTTCGAATCCCTCCTGGGACGTATTAAATGAAGCTTCCTTCGGGAAGCTTTTTTTGCGTTCTGGGGATGAGAACCCCAATGGTTCGCCGAAGCATTCGCTTCGTTACGTGCTCTATGTTGCTGCATTGAATCCTCCGTATTCGCTCACTCTATAAGCAACACGTGGCAGTATTGATGTTCTAACGAACATAGGACACTTTATTGGCCCTAAATTCAGCTTATGGAATTCTAACGAATCCTAGAGAGCTTATTTCACCATTCCAGATATTAAACTCACTTATTTGCACTTCATAGCCTGATTAACGTTGCTGAGGTTTGTTAGAATCTAAAAATAGCAGTTTCCCCCATTATAAGACTCCTTGGATTCGTTAGAGTCCGTCAGGTCTAAGATAATAAAAGCCCCACGTTCTTGTGGATGCTTTTTTTCATTTCATTGCTCAACATTGACATAGAATGTTATGCTTGCGGAGTGGATAATGTAACAATCCATACATATTAACTTCTTAGGAAACAGGAGATTTTATCAATGTCATCTTCAATACAGCAGCATTCGTCCATCCATGCCGAGGAAGAACATTCTTCGACATCCAAAAGAATCGGCCTGTTATTAGCAGGCATTATCGTCATCGCCGCTACGATGAGGTCACCGATTACGGCAACAGGTCCCGTTGTGGAGATGATCCGCTCAGATACAGGTATCGGCCATACGATGGCCGGGCTTCTAACCTCACTACCTTTGCTCGCCTTTGCAGCAGTTTCTCCTTTTGCACCACGTCTTGCCAAACGTTTAGGACTCGAATCTGCTCTGCTAATGGCTGTTATCATCGTAACCATTGGCGTGGCCTTACGCTTGTTGCCTTCCGTTCTCTTCTTGTATACAGGAACCGCAATATTGGGATGCGGCATTGCATTAAGCAACGTGCTTTTGCCAAGTTTGATCAAACGTGATTTTCCATTGCGGGTAGGTATCGTCACCGGATTATACTCTGTATCCATGAACATATTTGGCGCCATCGCCTCAGGTGTCAGTGTGCCCTTAGCAGGAGCCACATCTATGGGTTGGCGTGCTTCGTTAGGCATCTGGGCCTTGTTGTCCATACTGGCGCTTCTCTTGTGGCTCCCCCAGATCGCTGCAGGACGCCAGCGGATGTTATATGTGACCTCCCAGAGCGAAGGAGCACCCGTGCGTCTAAGAACCTCTGCACTAGCTTGGTTCATTACTTTATTTATGGGTCTGCAATCTCTAATATTCTATACGACGATTACCTGGCTTCCCGAGATTCTGGCCGATCAAGGATTCAGCCCCACCTCGGCAGGGTGGATGCTCTCCCTGATGCAGATGGTTAGTGTACCAGCTACCTTTATCGTTCCGATCCTCGCCGGCCGAACGCGAGATCAGCGTGTTCTAACCGCGATAACATGCTCTTCTTTAATTGTCGGGTATGCTTTATTGTTAAGTGGCATCGCTTCGCTCGTTACCATCGGTGTCACGTTGGCAGGAATAGGTGCTGGAGCTTCGTTTGGACTGGTAACGATGTTCTTCGTCCTTCGTACAAAAGATCCCAGACAAGCTGCCAGCCTGTCCGGTATGGCCCAGTCCTTTGGATATATGCTCGCGGCAGTGGGACCTCTACTGTTCGGTATGCTTCATGACTGGACAAAAGGATGGACCCTTCCGTTGCTAATCCAGGTCATTCTGGCCATTGCTTTACTAATCGCAGGTATTCAAGCCAGTAAAAATCGAATGATCGGTTAGTCATACAGTTCATTTATATACAAACAAAACGGCCTCCATCCTGCAAATCAGGATGGAGGCCGTTTATGCATAGAACAATTCCTTCATTAATTCATTCAGCTTAAATGAAGATGAACTTACTTCACTTTTACCTTAATCGTGTCTGTGCTGGTAACTCCGGCTGCGTTAATTAACTCTGCCCGATACGTATACGTGCCCGATGCTTTCCCGGACAGTGTAGTCACAGCACTTTGCGCATAAGGTGTAGCTGAACGGAGTTCTTGCGTATCGATCAACTTATCATTCTCATAGAGACGATACTCTGTAGCGTTGGTTCCCCACCACAGGTTCATAGTCACCTTATAATTGCCATCGCCATCCCAGTTATCGTGAGAAAGAACCGCTTTGCCTGGCGTTGCGTTGGTAACCCGAACAGTCAACGTCTGACTACGCGTTGTTCCCTTGTCGTTAGTCAGCTCAGCCACGTACGTATACGTGCCATTGGCTTTGCCCGTGATCTTCGTCTGAGCAAACTGCGCCCACGGCGCGTTGTAAGTCAACTTTTGCGTATCAACCAAAACCCCATCCTCATATAACTTGTAGCTAGTTGCGTTCTCGCCCCACCACAGGTTCATTGTAACGATATACGCGCCCTCTGGTAAGCCGTTGCCTACCCAGTTATTGTGAGACAATACAGGTGTACCTGGGGCCTTAGTTGCCGGAGTTTCAGGTTCGGTCTCCACGGCTTCCAATTTCAGTGCCGTATTGGCTGTACCCGAAAGCCCCTGTTGGTCTTTTACTGTAAGGTCAACAGCATACTCGCCTGCTTCAATCCCCTCCAAAGGAAGGCTGAAGCTGCCATCAGCTTGTACTTCAAAGACTCCTTCTTTATAAAGCGATCCATCCTCTTTTTTCACAACATACGTTGCTTCCAGGGAAGCTGCCGGATCAAACGTGATGTCCCATCCGCTGGCAAGCGCAGGAGCTACACGGAAGTACAAGTCCTCCACGCTACCATTAAGAACAGCAGACTCATCCTCTTTGAACTCTAACGCTTCTGGTGCAGTTACAGCCGGAGCTGTCTTTTTCACCAAAAATGGCGAAGTGTCTTCCTTATAGGTTTTGCCGTCCGTACCAATGGTAGTGATGTCTACCGTATATAAACCATCCGGAATCTCAGTCACTTCATCGGTTGTGTAATCTGCATATGAGCCGTCCCAAGCAAGGTTATATCTTGCATTGGCATTGAAGTTAAAATAGTTACCAAAGATGGAGCCGATATAACCATCTTGATAATATCCGCCTTCCGGATTAAGACCATCATAGATCTCAATCAGGGCAAATGTCATTGGATTATAGAATTCCATCGCTACATTAAGGGTATCCAACGTACCATCAGCCTTCAATGGATAGTGGAATGGATTTTTTTCAGTGCCTTTTACGGTTTCAATATATTTAACTCCAGTCAACGTAACGTTGAAATGAGCAACATATGGCACCGTAAAGGTATTGGTTCCGTTCGACAACTCGATGTATCCTTGTGCTTCTGTAGTCGCAGTAACCCCTCGTGGTACGGTGATTGTTACTGCAAGTTCTTCCTCACCATTCAGTGTGAAGGAACTCTTGTCTACCGCAACGGATACACCAGCAACATTACGAGTTGGATTCACATTTACGGTGTAATCCCCGCCACTACCATTCAGCGCTTCAACTTTAATCGTTTTGGTAATCGTCTTTTCATCTGTGCTCAGGAAATTACCGTAGTTGATGCTTCCAGTAATATTCTCCTTTTCAACAACAGAGCCACTTTCTGTGTATTGAGTTACATCAAGCACTTTGACAAAAGCAGCAGGATCGATGGTGTTTACAGCCTGAATGCGGCCAGCACCTTGATCAAATACATCAAACTTGGTTGTATCCAGCACCTTACTATTGTTCATGAGCGCAACTTTGATATCAAATGGCGTCCAGTCCGGATGTTTCTCAATCAACAGCGCAATCAGACCTGCTACATGAGGTGTAGCCATACTTGTACCTGATTTACGATCATAAGCTTGTGCGTAATCTGCATCTGGCTCATCCTTGCCGTAGGCGGGAATCGTAGACAGAATGCTTGTACCTGGTGCAACAATATCCGGTTTGATATCCAGTGTTACTTTTGCAGGTCCACGTGAACTCGATGAATTCATTTCATCGCCCGGAGTTTGGGAACGTTCAAAATCACTAAAGCTCACTTCAACGGTTTGGCCTGCGTCCAGCTCAGCCTTGATCACATCTCCATCTTCCTTGGACATGCTCAGTGTTGGAATGAGTTCAAAGTTATCGCCCAGACTTACACCGATTGGACCCGGAATGTTGTTATATACAATAACAGCCACGGCTCCGGCCGCTTTAGCATTGGCGATTTTCTCTACAAATGCGATTTCACCACGCTGTATTAATGCCACTTTACCTGTAAAATCCTTACCTTCAAAGTCAGTTGGCTTACCCAGTGCTGCATATTCAAGCTCATATTTTCCTGTCAAAACAGTTTCAGGATCTGCTGACAGACTCCATCCCATCAGATCCAGACGGTAAACCGACTCTGTAATAGCCAGTGGAGCTTCAGTCGGAGCAATTATAGACTCTTCTTCCACTGGAGCAGCTTCAGGAGAAGCTTCCACCGGTGCAGAAGGTGATGCAGATGGAGTATTTTCTTCCGTTGTAGCTTCTTCTGTTGTAACTTCTTCTACATTCGGAACTTCAACTTCGTTAGAAACTGTGTCCTCCACAGCTGCTGCACTTTCCTCATCAGCAGTTGCGGGTACACCTTGCTCTGAACCTTCAGGCCCTTCTGTTCCAGGTGCCGTCCCCAGTTCAGGAGATAGTTCAACCTCTGGCACCGGTTGTTGTTCAGGTTGTGTCTCTTCTCCTTCTTCACCAATCCAGAAGTGAGTATCAGCTGTAATCAGCTGACTAGGTCCTGTAGAGTTACCTACCGTGATAGCCATTGCAGACGCACCCGGAGAACCGAGTGTATAACGGTTAGGTCCACTGTTACCACTTGCTACAACCGCTGTCACACCAGACAACATCGCATTGTTCAGGGCAACAGAAGTGATATAACTCGGGTCGTTGGCTGCGTTACCTAACGAGAGATTGATTACGTCCATGCCATCTTCAACAGAACGATCAATTCCGCCCAGTACCCATGAGGTTTGACCACTACCATACGGTCCAAGTACACGGTAAGCATAAATATCCGCTTCTGGAGCAACACCAACAATGCCGTAGTCCCCTGCTTCACGAGCAGCAATCGTACCTGCTACGTGCGTACCGTGGGAGGTGTAATAGGCGCTTCCAGTAGCATTGAACTCAGGTTCGCCCGAAGCTTTCCATTCCTGATATGTTGCTTCATACGGGTCATTGTCGTTTCCAACAAAGTCCCATCCGCCTTTGTAAGCTTCCTGCAAATTAGGATGTTCATAGTCAATGCCTGTATCAATGACTCCGACTTTGATGCCATTTCCTTTGTAACCCAGATCCCATACTTCAGGTGCACCAATAAAAGGCGCTGTGTCTTTCATGTACGGGTTCACTTCATCTGTCTCTGGCGCTATTGTAACTTCAAGGTCAGGATATACACTGACCACGCCAGGTATTTGAAGCAATTGTCCCACCTGGTTTCCTTTAAGCTCAATCGCTACACCATTCAGGGCATATGCATATTCTTCCAATACTTCATGTTTGATTTTCTTCTGAGTGAGGCTATGTACAAATGACTGTTGTTGTTGCTCAACTTGAGTCACAGCCTTTGTTTCCATAGAGGAGGTAAAAGATTTTCCGGAGAGGGTTGATTCACCTTGCGCTACTGCAACAGGTTTATTGGAAAGCTCAACGATCACTCGGGTGTTCTCTCCACCCAGACCTTCCAAGCTTTTATCCAAAAATGGATCTGCGGCAAGTTTTGCTTCCCGTCCTGCAAGAATCTCTCTCCATTGTTTGGCTTCGGCCGTACTTGGTAAATTCTCAAGTTGAATACCTGAATCTGCGGGAGCGGCTCCAGCCGCGGGGAGAATAATGGAAAAGACCATCAGAACACTTAATAACGTGGATATTAATCGTTTACTCAAGGCTTTGCCCCTCCTTTTAAATGTGAATACCTCACCAAATGATGGGTTCCTGCTGTTTGTGCGTACTGCAATACACACTCCAATTTCACCACCTATCTGCAAGAAGATTGACCCTTGGTAAATTATTCTATCAAAATACCACATTTTCCTTCTAAATACTTACAAATATGATATAGAAATTACTTATATGGGTCTTGAGTACGATAAAAATATCCATTTGTAATTATTTGTCGTTTGAATATTTCATTTTTAAAATAATGCATCAAAAAAAGACCAAGAGCCTCTTTATCCGAAAGAGATTCCTGGTGTATAGGGGAAGCGTGGTTAGTATACAAAGGATCGCGATAATTCGTTTAACATCAATAAAAATTGCTACATATCGCAAAATTCTAGTTATTCTGGCTTCACGGCTTCAATACGCAGGCGCTTGTAATCGGCATAGAGAGCATCATCTTTCCAAAGGTGAGGCTTCACGATCTGACTGGTTTCCTTGCATATTTGTTGTACCTCTTCATGACTGAGACCCTCAAAATAGTCCCCTCCAAAATGAGTCAACCAGCCTACTATACCTTGCTCACCATCTTCCAATCTGGTAGGACGGTCATAGTGATAGGCATGACGCACCACAAATCCACGTTGCTCTAAAATATGGCTATATTCTCCGATCGAAGGAAAATACCAAGGATTGCGTTCCGATGCACGAATGCCCGTGTTTCGCTCCATAACCTGCTCTAATGCATTCACAATGGTCTGCACGTTCCCTTTACCACCAAATTCTGCTACAAAACGCCCTCCAGGCTTCAAAGAGTTCCATATACTATCCACCACTAATCGCGGGCTTCGCATCCAGTGCAGGGCTGCATTGGAGAAGACGGCATCATACAGTCTATTTGTCTCAAACTGATGACCGTCTCCTTCCACAAACTCAAGTTCAGGGAATTTCTCCCTCGCACGGCGAATCATGTCCGTCGATGCATCCATGCCGATAACTTCAGCTCCAGTCAGAGAAATTTCATGTGTCAAATCCCCCGTCCCACAACCCAGATCAAGAATGTATTCCCCTTTTTGGGGTTGAAGCCAAGAGATCAGATTTTTGCCATATCCGGACACAAAAGCCAGTTTGCTGTCATACTCATCTGGTTGCCATTGATTTAATGATTTCATGAATACCACCGTCGCTTTCGTTATTGATATCCTCATTGTGGCATAGAATTGTTTATTCTTTAAATATATAAATTCTATATTGTTTATAGGTATAACCAATAAAACAATTTTACCTTGAACGCAAAAAAACTTCCCGAAGGAAGTTTCTTGTTCTTTACGTCCCAGGAGGGATACTCTCCTTCCAGTCGAGACTGCGATGTAACGCTAACGAAGCGGATGCTCCGACGAACCATTGGGGGTTCTCTTCCCTTGAACGAAAAACAAGAAGCTTCCCGAAGGAAGCTTCTTGTTCTTTACGTCCCAGGAGGGATTCGAACCCCCGACCGACGCCTTAGAAGGGCGTTGCTCTATCCAGCTGAGCTACTGAGACAAATATGTATAATAAATTTTCGGCGCGGTTCTTATTATACTCTGATTTCTATATTTTTCAATAGTTTTATAAAAAAATTAATAATTATACTTAAATGCGGGCTCAAACATGTACTTTTCGGTGTTATTCTCATACTTCAGCCCCTTTGAGAATATGATAGCTTGAACCGGGTTATATTGAGGAGATTGATACATTTAGAGTAAGATTAACATCAGACATTTTCAATGTCAAAATTGCTGGGTAATCTTTTGCATACATACATTCAATGATCCATTGAAGGAGAGAATCGTCATGAGACAACTTTTATCAGCGCTATCCTACTTTAGTATTTTCTTTGCCCCGTTCCTGTTTCCGATCATTATATGGATTGTTGCCAAGGATGATTACATTGAGGGACATGCAAAACGCGCCTTATTCTCACATGTATTCCCCTTTCTCGCTGCCATTCCGTTATTTTATTTCTTCGTAACTGCGCATAGTCTGGGTTCCGCCGTTGGGTTTGTCATTCTATTCTTTGTGATTTACGGATTAAGCTTCGTGTACAATGTGGTTAAAGGAATTCAAGTACTGCGCGAGTATGTTTGATCACACCTGATCTGACCATCGCATAACAAAACCCGCCGTTCAACAACGGCGGGTTTTTACAGTTACAGATACAGTCAGAGCAACCAGCAACAGGTCACATCTACATATAGCTCAACATCGAACTCTATCCCGCAAACACCACATCTGTTGCTGTGGCATTCCCTCTTAAGCCTGCCCAACCAGGTACCGCTGAAGTGTTGGACCCAGCAAACCAAAAGCAAACAGCTCACTCTGAAATCGAGCCTTATCTTCTTCGGCAGTAATGCCTTCGCTGTTCTCAAATGCGGTTTCTGTCGCCTCTTCAAATGCGGTATGCATATTATTGTTATACCAGTCGATCGCCGAATCGGAGTGATTGCGTACAATTCGAACAACTTCCAGCGAATTTCCGGGCTGTGTTGAGGCCACGTATACAAGTAACGACGGATCTCCGGCATTTCCAGGCTGCACTTCAACCTCTGCACAAGACAATCCATCTACCTCGGTTAATCTGCGTATTTTGGCATCTTGAATGGCATACATTCGTCATCGCTCCTTTTCCTTTGTGCTTATCAAATACTTTGTTCAATCTGGTATCGTGTCTCTGGTGTACCCAATCGGTAAATCTCCCGATACACCTGTTGTAATACCGTTTCATACGCTCGGTTTACGGACTCCTCCGGTGTATCTGGCCATGGGAATACCATGCCAGGAAAGGCCTCTTCCTCCTTTTCCTGCATGAGGCTCAGCAGTCCCAATAATTGCTCCGCTTCCTGCGGCGTTGCCTGAATGATCCATTCATACGATGTTACCGACGGATCCGGAATAACGGAGCGGCCCATGACAGACACATAATACTTCATACTGTCCATTGCATGTTCTCTCCTTCACAGGCATGTTAAGGCCGTTGTCCCTAGAACTAGTTTCCGAAGAGGACAGACATTTTATGCCTGCTTTCGGCATATATTTGTTACGACCTCTGACGAAAAAGACAACATTTGCTGGTTGCCAGTAACTAAGCAGCCATACGGATGAATGACTCGACCAAGAAAGGATGAACAAACCATGTGCGGTATTACCGGCTTCATACAGTGGAATCGGGATTTGACCCAGGAATCAGAGCTGCTGGTCCGTATGACGGATAGCTTGTCGAACCGGGGGCCCGACGCTTCAGGTACATGGATCTCCAATCCTTGTGCCTTTGGACATCGGCGTCTTAGTGTAATGGACCCCGAGAACGGCGCACAGCCCATGCATGCGTTACAGGGAGATACCTCCTATACCGTCGTGTATAACGGAGAACTATACAATGCACCCGAGTTGAAAAAGGAATTACTCCAGCGAGGGCATCAGTTCCGCACACAATGTGATACGGAAGTGTTGCTCGCCTCTTATATTGAGTGGGGACCGGCATGTGTTGACCGGTTTAACGGTATTTTTGCTTTTGCCATATGGGATGGGGGACGCGAACAGGTTTTTATCGCACGAGATCGCCTTGGCGTGAAACCTCTGTTCTACAGTAATGCCAAAGACACACTCGTATTTGGCTCAGAGCCTAAAGCTCTGCTTATTCATCCAGATGTGGAAGCCGCTGTTGGCCCGGAAGGATTGGCCGAAGTTTTTATCGTAGGGCCTGCACGGACACCAGGACACGGCGTATACTCTTCACTAAGCGAACTCAAGCCTGCGCACGCGCTGATCTACAACCGAAACGGGATCCGAACCTATGCCTACTGGAAACTGGAAAGCCAGAATCACGAACATAACCTGGAAGAGACGGCAGCCGAGGTACGATCTCTCTTGCAAGATACACTGGAGCGCCAGTTGGCTTCGGATGTTCCGGTATGCTCTCTTTTATCAGGAGGACTGGACTCCAGTGCCTTGTCTGCATTAGCCGTGGATTATTACAACCGCACCGGGCAAGGCCAAGTCAGCACGTATTCTGTCGATTATGTGGATAACGCCAAGCATTTCCAGGCGCATTCCTTTCAGCCGGGTGCAGATGGTCCCTGGATTAAGCGAATGGTGGATGAACTCAAGACCGACCATCACTGGATTGAGATTGAGAACGGAGAACTGGTTCATGCACTGACACAGGCCATGCTAGTAAGGGATCTGCCAGGTATGGCAGATGTAGACTCCTCGCTCTATTTGTTCTGTAAAGAAATCAAAAAAGGAGCCACGGTTGCCATTTCAGGCGAAGCAGCGGATGAAGTGTTTGGCGGTTACCCCTGGTTCCATCGAGAAGATATGTTGAACTCCGGTACGTTTCCGTGGTCTGTAGCGCCTGATATGCGAGCCGCGTTGTTATCCCCGGACATTCGGGAATGGATTCGGCCACTCGATTATTTGGCAGACCGCTATTCGGATGCAGTGGCTGAAGTGCCTCTGTTGGATGGGGAAACAGGTAAAGCAGCACAAATGCGTGTGATGTCCTATCTGAACATCACACGTTTCATGCCTACACTTCTGGATCGCAAAGACCGGATGAGCATGGGGGCAGGATTGGAAGTACGGGTACCTTACTGTGACCATCGTCTGATCCAGTATGTGTTTAACATCCCGTGGGAAATGAAAATAACCGGCGGGCGGGAAAAAGGTATTCTGCGTAAAGCGCTCGAAGGTGTCCTGCCTGACGATGTGTTATATCGCAAAAAGAGTCCATACCCGAAAACACATAATCCGCAATATCTGGCCGCGGTCAAACAGCAGGTACTTGATATCCTGGATGATCCCACATCACCTATTTTGCCTTTGATCGACAAAACTCAGATCCGCAATCTTGCGTCTTCACCGGATGCAGCTTCCAACCTCCCCTGGTTCGGACAGTTAATGTCAGGGCCACAGTTATTTGCATATCTGACTCAGATCAATACCTGGTTGCGGACATATAAAGTCGCTATTCGTTAAAATGACCCACTGATCGCTACTTCATCAAAAAAGGGGTGCCAGGAGAACAGCATAACTGTTGTTCTCTTGGGCACCCACTTGTTTTACATACACGATATGATCGTTCATAAATATTGAACTTCACCCAGAAGTATACCCATGATTACACCTTAAATCGACTGACGGACTCCTGTAACTCTTCCGCCATAGAGGAAAGGTCATTAGCCGCCGAAGCGATTTCCTGCATGGCAGACAGTTGTTCCTCGGACGTTGCGCTGACTTCCTCTGTTCCGGCAGCTGCATTCTCTGTTACTTCCATGATAGTCTTCATGGACACATTGATCTGCTCCACACCCGCCGCCATTTGTTCAATGGATGCAGATACCTCCTGAGTCTGACCTGCGACATTGCTGACAGCTTCACGAATCTCCTCAAAGGTACCTCCCGCTTTACGGACAAGTTCTATACCTTCCTGAACCTCAGCGTTTACTTCTCCCATGGATTGTGATGCATTATTCATCCCTTTGCGTATAGCAGCTACGAGTACACTAATCTGTTCCGCTGATTTCGCAGATTGATCAGACAGCTTGCGCACCTCGGTAGCAACCACCTCGAATCCACGCCCATGCTCCCCTGCTCTTGCCGCTTCAATAGCCGCATTAAGAGACAGCAGATTGGTTTGTGCCGATATTTCGGAGATACTTTCAACCATGGATCCAATCTCATCGGAATGATTACCCAGTTCTTCAATAACCGTAGCAAGTACACGTACAGTCTGATGAATCGAGTTCATCTGCTCAACAGCCGATTGAACTGCATCATTACCAGTTATGGTTTTTGCTGACGCATTGGTTGCTTCATCCGACATATTTTGTGTATTCTCTGTCATCTGCTGGAAGCCTGTGGACAATTCACTAATCGTATGAAATCCGTCTCCAACCATACTCACTTGCGTATCCATACCCGTAGCAATCTCTTCCATCGTCGTAGCTACCTGTTCGGTCGCTGTCGCCGTTTGCTCTGTACTTGCTGTTAATTCCTCAGATGAAGCAGCTACCCGATCCGCATTATGACCCACCTGATGGATTAAATGACGCAAGTTGTCCATCATTTTGTTGAAGGATTCCGCCAGTTCTCCGATCTCATCCCGATTACGAACAACAATCGCCTCACCCGTCAGGTCCCCATCAGCAATTCGGCTTGCAGCCCTTGCAACATGTGCAACCGGTTTGGATATGATTCTCCCCATGATCAAAGCAATTACCACGCCTAAAACGATCGAGACAATACCAATAATTATGATTAAACGAAGCACTGTTTGAATGAGTTGATTGGCATTAACAATGCCGGTGTCCAACGAGTTTTGTTGATGTTGTTCCATGGCCGTTACCGTTTCTTCAAATCCGGATATAATCGTTGGACCTGTCTCTAACAGCATCCTTGTGATTTCGCCAGTTTCCCCTTGTCTCTTCAACTCGATGACACTCTGTCCAAAGGCATAATATTCCTCCGCACTGCGGTCTGAACGATCCAGATAATCAATCATCGTTGGGGTTTGTATCCCTGATCTTAATTCTTCGCTTGTTTTACGGTAATCTTCATAAAAAGACTTGAATTGTTGCTCGCTTTGATCATTCTCTTCCGTCACAAAATTCCGTAAAGCAACCTGCTGGGATTTCACATCAATGATCATATTTTTGATAATGAGCAGTTTCGCGGTTCGCTCCCGGATTAAATCTGTAAACGTTTTCTCAACCGAGACAAACTGAGTATATGAGATGATTACAACGGCCACCAATAACAGCAGCACAGAACCAAAACCTAAAAGCAATTTCCTACTAATGGATACTCTTTTCATTTCATTTCCCCCATACGTTTCAATGTATTTCAATCATGAATTATGTAGTCAGTCTAAATGCTAAAATTCTCCCTCCTTTTTATTCAATTAAAAATGGATAAATATGAGAATAATTAAAACAGGTTAGCATATTGCGCAATCAAATATAGGTCTATAGTATCTACCCATACTATAATTTAGGTTTTTATACATAACCAACCGACAATATACTACATCTCTTTTATCCTAAATTACACATTTTGAATCGTTAGACTAAAATAAAAAAAGACTTTACCCAGCAGTACCTACTGGTGTAAAGTCTTTATCGTTTTCAGCGCATCTCAATTCAAAATTACCGATTGATCAATACCGGATTTCGTTCAAGCAGCCCGCTACCAAAGGTTTCTCTGAATGGGGAATCCTCCATATGGATATAACCGATGTAACAGCCACATTTTTTCATGCGACAAGGCCGATCAGCGGCCAAAGCCTGCAAACCATCGCGATATAGATGTCCGATGATCCGGCGATCCTTGTAACACCTCTTCACATGCCCTGACCCTTGTACATAAAACACTTCCGAACCGGCAGCACATCGTTTGCCCAAGCTCTCATAATCCTGCAGATTACCTTCAAAAAGCGGATCAAGCCCACGTAAAAACTGAATTTCCTCTGGCGTGTAATACTGGGGTCGATCTTTGAAGGCATTAACCCACATATACACATCATCCGGCAAAGCCTTTCTCATGGACTCAATTGCGGGGAAAGCACTACGGAGTCCGACAGTACCAACACTGAAAGCAAGACCCATCTGACGTAAGGTCAGACATTGTTTAACAAAAGAAGCCTCTTTTGTCTCACGAGGATGATACGTCGCCCAAAAGGCCGCTTTATTCACATCCAGCTCCGTTGCCCAATCCAGCTTGACGGACAGGTTGGTTTGAATTGCAACTTTATCCACATGTGGCATATGTGACAGCTCTACCATCGCTTCCCGGTACCAACGACGTACCAAAGCTTCACCGTAAGGATTGAAAAAAATCGAAAATTGGTGCCCCTCAACTTCCTGCTCCCTCACCCAGTTCACAAATTGACGCAATTGTTGTTCATCCACTTCCAACGTCTCTTTGGAGTCCACCGTTTTGCTAAAAGGGCAGTATGGACAGTCGTAATTACAGGAAGACAACTTCCCCCGATAATACAAAGTCGCTCTCATGAGAAAACAAACCCTTCCATCTGTTCACGAATTTCGGCAGATATAAGCCAATCTCCAATCGCATCGGAGTAACCCAGTCCTTCTTCTGTCAGACGCAGCACCTGCTTGCCCTCATCGCTCTCCAACTCCGCCATGCCCTCGGTCAACAGTTCAGCCAACCAGACATAGTCGGACATCACATCGGTACCAAAGCGCTGTTGGTAGTCAGACAACGTCAATCCCTCGCGATGCAGCAAGGCTTTCAGAATAAAGCGACGTCTCTGTTCCTCACGGCTTAACACGATGCCATAATCCGCCACATCGTAGCGCTCAGTTGCTACATAATCGGCAATGATGCTTTGTGTGGCCTTGTAACTCACGCCATACTTGGAAGCATAATGTACTTCACTCGTATAAGAGCGTGCGCCACATCCCAGACCAATCATGCCCTCCTCCTGACAGCTATAAGGCAGAAGCACTTTGGAGGACGACTGTTCCTTGGCAAATCTGCGCATCGAATATTGCACATAACCTTTACTTTTTAAAGTCTCACGTGCAGCTTTATACAGTTCCATCCGGATGTCAGGTCCCTGACGGCGAATATCATCAGGCTTCACGATTGTATTTTCCCGTGTATACAAGGGATAGATAAAGATTTCGCCCGGTTCGTAGGCCAGAACTCTTTCCAATGAATAGATCCACGATTCAACCGTTTGCCCCGGCAAACCATAGATCAGATCCAGATTTAACAATGGGAAATCATACCGAGTAAGCTTCTCAAGCGCTCGTTCGACCTCCTGCGGTTTTTGCGGACGATAGATGGCAGATGCTTCAGCTTCAATAAAACTCTGGATGCCCATGCTAATACGATCCACACTTCGTTCCTTCATAATGGCCAGCTTGGCTTCCGTAACGGTATCCGGCGACGTTTCCACCGAAATCGATGCTTTCGCAGGGTCCAGCCCCATCACATGTTCGGCAATATCAAACA
This sequence comes from Paenibacillus sp. FSL k6-2145, assembly GCF_037976585.1. NCBI lineage: Bacteria > Bacillati > Bacillota > Bacilli > Caryophanales > Paenibacillaceae > Paenibacillus > Paenibacillus sp. FSL k6-2145. The sequence continues at coordinate 661,880 of NZ_CP150267.1, forward strand.
GACGATTCAACTGAACCTCATTCAATAATGTAGGCGTTCCTCCACCAATCGCAAACCGCGAATACGGTCTCCGAGATGTAATGGGTGCCCACTGCTTCGCCTGACGCTCCAGTGCATCCACATAGCGTTCATGCGTATCATCCCGTCGATCCGGCAGTGTGAACAGATTACAGAATCCGCAACGAGCAGCGCAAAAGGGAATATGCATATATAAAAAATACGTATCGGTATTTTCTCGTTCCCACAGTGGCCCCAACGGCAGTGGTGGGTCAAGCTCCCGATAGGCGGTCTTGTGCGGGTACGAGTATAAGTAAGAACGATAAGGGAATGCCAATACTTCACTGAGACCTGTAGCTATATTGGATCCGGACTGTGTGGAATGGCCTGTTGTTGTATGTTGTAAATGTTTCTCCATCGGTTTCCTCCTATCTCCGGTTGTTGTCCTCATAAGATCAATACACACTATACTAAAAATTCACGGTAAGGCACCGTCCAGACGACATCATGCGCAAGCCGGTGTCCTTGATACCCGTCTTCACCGTAAGCTGTACCATGATCGGAAAAAGCTAGGCAATACGCAGGCCGGGCGCGTTTCCTCATCGCCTCGAACAATGGACCAAGAGCCTCATCTACATATCGAAGTGCAGCTCGCTGAGTCTCCACCGAGTCCTCCTTGGCTCCTTCTACAAAGTAACGATTGGGACCATGAATGGCAGACACGTTCAAAAACATAAATATCTTTTCATCCGGCGATGTCTGTTCAAGCAGTTTTAATGCATGCTGTACCTGATGCTCTGTTGATTTCGGGTTGGTTACCCCAAAGTTCATTCGCCAGTAGCTCTGTTGGAAATAACCGGGCAATACTTTCGCAAGCGGGTTTTTTTTCGTAAAAAAGATGACGCCGCCAATACAGATTGTACGGTAACCTTCAGCTGCGAACCCGGATACGATATCCGGTGTATCAAACAACCAGGTGTGCGGATGTGTCTTGAGCCCAGTATTCCGGGAATGAAATAGCCTTACATGAGATGCCTTATCTGTATTGGCAGGAGTCGGCATAAAACCACCAAAAAAAGCATGGTGCGCTGCATATGTAAAACTGCCCGGGGTATGACGTTTCTCCCACGGACCCGAACCACACAGATTAGGACAATTTTTCTCTTCCAGCTTGGCTACGTCATATCGTAACGTATCCAGCGTAATCATTAACAGATCATGGGAGCCCACAATGGTGTTCATATCAGGCATATTGAATAGGCTCCTTTCGTAAAAGCTCCATTTCCCACTCATAGGTTCCGAGGCCATGATGCTCGACCCTGTATAACAGATCTCCAAACGGATTCACATCCAGCACATAGGCACGCGGATCCGAACCACTCGTAAGCATCACATCAATCCCGGCTGACCACGAGTTGGGGAATGCAGACATAGCTTCTTGCGCTGTCTTCCGAACCAGTGACATCCGATGTTCATCCAGACCTGCTTCAGCAGGCAACATACGCTCATTGCGCAGATGCAGATTGGTTATAGGGGTACGACTAAGTCGCATAATCGTGTGGCCTGCCTGTCCACCCGCAACCAATTGGCGAATATCATAGGCCCGCTGATCCAGTGTGGCTTTGGGCATCCATCGTTCAATCTGTGCACCTTCTGCACATAACCAGTTCATCAATGTAGCAATCTCTTCACTGCGGGTATACTTGCGTAGACGTCCTTCATTGAAGAAAATCGTCTTGCCCTGTCTCTGTTCCATCCCCATCGTTGTTAAGGCAATTTCGTCACCCGTACGTGGGTTAACCTGATACGCGACAACACCTGAGGCTCCGGAACCGCACGCAAGCTTCACAAACACACGATGCATCTCGGCAGACTTCATTGAGCTACGCAGGTCCATATAATTACGGATTGGCTGCGAAAATTGCAGCGCCGGAGGTACATCAACTCCATGTGAAGATAGATGTTGCTGACATACTCTCTTGTCAAACATCAATTGGATATCGGCGGGATCATTCATAAATCGGCCTTCAGGCCATATTTCACGAATCTCACGGCCGATTCGATCCAGACATGCTTTCCAGCCGCGGAACCACTGAGCAGGGGCATAGATCCTTCCCCACTCCTGTTCCAGCGCAAGTACCTGCTCTGCGGAGAATGCTTCTGTACCCATTCCACCCGTTAATGTTGACGTATCGTTCATAGCCCCAAGGAACAGTAGTTCACGCTCCACTTCCCACTCCTCGCCAGGAGCATCAATCCGAATCAGGGGTACAGGCAGATAGAAATCTACTGTATCAGCGATGGTTCGTCCATGTCTCCAATTATGCAGCAATTGAGCATATGGCAGTACAACCGCAGGTTTCAGACCCAATCTATGCCTAGCCTCTTGCAGCCCTTGTGTTCGTCGGTTATCAGGGTTTCCGATCAATAAAAAGGGCTGATCTTGCGTTAGATCAGGTACATCTATTGGTTGGTGCAGGCTTTCATTCATTTCCTTTACACCTGACATCATCTATTCCGTTAACGACGGGTAACGCCAGTCATCCTCATCACTCTGTTGCTGGTCGCTAACATCTACAGATATACCCGATTGGTTCCAGCGAAGGATCATTTCATTGGTCATGTAATGGTAACTTAGATCGAGATGTTTCAGTTTCTTGATTTTGTCACTGGCAAGCAAGGCCTCAGCCCCTTCATCGGACAACGTTCCTTGCGATAGATCCAGTATTTCAAGTTGATCCAGAATAGGTGCTTGAGCTGCTGCTTTGGCAATCTCATCCTGAATTTCACTGTCTTTCAGCCCCAAGTAAACCAGCTTTGGAAATAATCCTTTTTCTAGCAAAGGGAGTACATCTTCAAGTGATCCATCAAAACCATAATTATCCACACCCAAGTACAGTTCCAGTTTACGCAATTCAGGCAATTCAGCGTGGGTGATTGAAGATAACACTTCTTTCGGGAGACCACCACAAATAATAATCAGTTCTTCAAGCTTGGCATGCTGGAGTGGTTCCAGACTAAGATCGCTACTACCCATTACAGAGAATGATTTTAACTCTGGAAAAGCACACAACAACGGTGTGAGATTCGTCTGGATAATCCATGATACTTCACATTCTTCGAATCCCATTTCTCCAATAAACAGTTTCTTCAATGACGGAAAGCTTGGAGCCGACTCGACGAGCGCACCCATGAACTCATCAGGCGAATTTTCATAAGCCTGTCCCCAATCTCCGATGACCAGACTTTCCAATGAGCTGGCCTCCGGTTTAGCCGCCAGTTCCTTGATTAATTTTTCCATACGAATGCCGTCCTCATAATCATCGTAGGATACAACAAGCTTCACTTCTTGCATGAGCAAATCCCTCCGTTTAAGGTTCATATATGATTCGTTAATTTGAATGTTAACCCATACCACACAAGGCTTGCAACTTCTTCCAACTCCAGTCCCAATGAGATTCCCAATCGTGCAATGTAAACCAATTTGTATGTAGGTACAAGAACATACGTTCTATATAACAGTCACAGAAATAACCCTTAGCATTAGGTATATGGATGGACCTTACCAAACACGCTCACCCCCTCCATCCCCCATTACATCAAAAAAGCGTTAATGGCGGGTGAACCATTCCATTGGAATGCTTCTGTCCTTCCATTAACGCTTTAATGTTATTTCTTATCCTTCAAGTCTGGATACGAGCGCTCTCAGCGCATGACCACGGTGGCTAATCGCCTGTTTTTGCTCAAGCGTCAGCTCTGCCATCGTCATCTCGTATTCAGGTACATAAAAGAGTGGGTCATATCCAAAACCGCCAGCACCTGCAGCTTGGGCCGTGATCCAACCTTCCGCAGTGCCTTCCGATTCATACTTATCACCTGTTGTCGGATCGTACAGTACCAATGCACAGACAAAACGAGCCGGACTTAGTAGCGGCTGCTCGGTGTCCTCACCGGATTTCAACGATTCCAGCGTCTCCAGCAACTTCGCATTATTCTGTGCATCCGTTGCTCCTTCGCCTGCATATCTCGCTGAATATACTCCCGGCTCCCCGTCCAACAGATCTACGCAAAGTCCTGAATCGTCTGCCAGAACAGGCAATCCAAGCGCATCACCAACCGCCTTGGCTTTCTTCCAGGCATTCTCCGCAAACGTTACGCCATCTTCCACCACATCCGGCAGCTCCGGGTAGTCAAACATGCTCTTAACCTCTTTGCCAAGCGGTGCGAAAGCATGAGCGAATTCACGGACTTTACCCGCATTGCGGGTTGCAACAATGAGGATTGGGCTGTCCAAACTCATCTTAAGCTTCCCCTAATCCACGCGCGCCGATCTTAAGCGCAATCGGTCCAAGCACTTCTTTTTGACGCTCGATCATCTCCAAAATCCCCTGCTCGCCCAGTTCCAACATGGCGTTCAACTCACGGCGATCAAATGGAGCTTCCTCACCTGTTCCCTGAAGCTCGACGTATTTACCGCCGCCTGTCATCACCAGGTTCATATCCACCTTGGCTTTGGAATCTTCATCATAGTTCAGATCCAGTACAGGCTGTTCACCCACAACGCCCACACTTACCGCAGCAATGAAATCCGTAATCGGGAATACTTGCAGTTTGTGCTGTTGGGAAATCTTGTTCACAGCAAGCGCCAGCGCTACAAACGCACCGGTAATGGACGTTGTGCGTGTGCCTCCGTCGGCCTGAATAACATCACAGTCCAGCGTAATCGTACGCTCACCAAGAGCCTGCAAATTAACTACCGAGCGAAGTGCCCGACCAATCAGACGCTGGATTTCCATGGTGCGTCCAGTTAATTTGCCGCGATTGGCTTCACGTTGGTTCCGAGTATGTGTTGCACGTGGCAACATGGAATATTCAGCTGTTACCCAGCCTTTACCCTGCCCTTTCATAAAGGGAGGTACACGTTCCTCTACTGTAGCTGTACAGATCACCTTTGTATCTCCAACTTCAATCAGTACAGAGCCCTCGGCGTATTTATTCGTGTTCACTGTTAAATTCAGCGGGCGCAGCTGTTCGCTGGTTCGTCCGTTTGATCTCATATTTTCTGCCTCCTACGACTTAAGCATCCTGTAATGTTGAACTTATTCACACTTTTACTAATCCCTTATATTTTACCAAAGAGTTCGGTTAAAAGCATCCTTAAGCATTCTGCGTTCATTAAATCGGAATTTCGTTGATATATTCAGGCTTGGAAACCGGCGCACTGTAATCCCTGTTGTCGTCACCCATGACCGTTTTTTGGCCGTTCCACTCGATCTGTACTTTGGCATCCTTGCTGGCTGTGTTCTCCGCAGTGGTTAATACGACAGACTGTAACAGCTCGCTTGGCACGATATCCCCTTCGGCAAACATATCATCTTTCAAGGCAACCGTGACCGTGCCATCCTCTGCCGTTTTGACCGATTGCAGCTCCGTTCCGCCTGTCATGACCTCTTCCAGTTCTCCACCTTTGTCAGGTCCTTTGATCAGTTCATTCAATGCTGCCTGCACCCGATCTTCACCAGGTGTAACCAGACGTGTCACCGGAACATAATATTGGATGCCTGCTGGTGAAGCAGCGGAGAAATAGACCGTGACCGGACTACTGTTGGTCACAAACGTATCACCCAGATCCAGATTGATTCCCACAGCCCGATTCAGCGGTTCAGGCAGCGGCGTGCTGTTCACCGGCATTTGTGTTAACTTTTTGCCATCCACCCAGATCTGCACATTCTCCACATCAGGTGTTCCCGTCAATGTCCACGTGACAGCTTCTAGCATTTTCCGTTCTTCCTTCGCATCATACTTGGCAAAATTACCCGAGAACTCAACGACCGCCAGCTTGTCATCCGCGTGAATCGTTACATTCTGCACAACCGTTCCCTGCGGGAGAACGCCCTGGAATCCTTCAGGCAGCATACCCGCATAGGCTCCACCTGTGACAAGTGTATCCAGTGCTGTCTTTGGACTGCTGGCGTCTGTTCCAGAAGGAAGTGTCAGGGATACCGGAGCGAGCAGCCCCTGCTGGTCTTGCAGATATACCGTCGTTAATGGGAGCGTTGCGAGTGCACCATTTCCTTCGGCTGCCTGAATCATGGCTGCTTCCTGAATGGGCGGTGGTGGATCAACAGCTTCGGAAGACTGTGCTCCAAACATGCCGCAGCCTGACAATACCATAGGAATACTCAGTAGCGCTGCTGCCGATACCGTACGCAAAGATTGGATCTTTCTCATGATCACGTTCCCCCTCATCATTTTTACAGTTTGTACTACCATGTATACGAGCCTTTGTCCAAAAAATAACTAAAAGATAATCGCTTTGCTGAAAACTTATATATTATCTTAAAGAAACGTAAAACAGGTTAATAACGTATTAGGAAGCAAGAGTAGGGACATTGCTAACTTCAGAGGAGGAATCGCCCATGGAACATCCTGAGCAAGAAAAAATCCCTTACAGCCTGAATAGCCGCAAAGTGGCGGAGGCAACAAGGGAATGGCTGCATAAGCGGGGCGTCACGATCCCTGAGATCGCAGAGCTGGTCATGTTATTGCAGAAAAAATATTATCCAGGTCTTACGATGGAAGAATGTATCGAAAATGTGGAGATGGTTCTCCGTAAACGTGAGGTACAGAACGCCGTTCTGACCGGGATTCAGCTTGATATTCTGGCAGAACAGGGGCAGCTCATATCTCCTTTGCAGGAGATGATTGAGAACGATGAAGGACTGTATGGCGTGGATGAGATTTTGGCATTCTCCATCGTCAATGTATATGGCAGCATTGGATTTACGAATTATGGTTATGTGGACAAGCTGAAACCAGGGGTGCTTGAACGACTGAATGATAAGAGCCTGGGCCCTGTCCACACATTCTTCGATGATATTGTCGGTGCGATTGCATCGGCAGCGAGCAGTCGGATCGCCCATCGCAAACAATCCGAGCTTGAAGAAGCACTGGGAGAAAAACCTGTCAGTGATGACGCTGTATAATGCGTAACTCGTTTCATATCTGAAGCCATGTGGAACATTGGACATGTGTGTGGATGCTTAGTGAAATAACTGTTTGAGGAAATAACTATTCATGAAAGAAGCGGCCTGATGGCCGCTTCTTTTGCATGTGTAACGATACATATTGGATAATCCACATGTTATTATTTCAGATGTTTGGGTCGTACCGTTCTCACCAAACCAATACCTTCAACCCAATTCTGCTCGGAAGGTGAACCAGATGTTGCCCGTTTCGGTCCAATCGTGATTTCCGGGCCTTTGCGTTCTCGCAACATGCCACGCAACACCGTGATACCGAGAATGCTGAGTCCGGTAAATACATATATCATCCGCATGATGATATTGCCAGAATCCGTTCCGGTAACCATGCCGTGAACCAGCAGACCAATGAACACCGGATAGGACAACAGGTGGAACATGAACCACCATTTACGGCCCAGCTTGTTCCGCAGATCACTGGATAACAGGACAATCACTAATCCGTAGAAGGCTAACGTTCCCAGACCACTGCCGATCGGATGCACGGAAGCTGTAAAAGGAATCAGAAGTTCTCCCCAGGTAAACGGGCTATAGTGATCAATATATAACGTTAATGCGTGCACGAGTCCAAGTCCGAAGGCGAGCCAGGTCGTTCGAGTATGCCATTTGAACATGGTTGCTTTTGGTTTGCCTTTGGCCATAGGCATCCCTTGCGCAATGCCCAGAAACACACCTGTAAAGAGCAGCACATAAGCAGCAATTCCACTAATTCGAATGATATTCCACGTTGGCAGGTAATCTACAATCCATTGTGCCATAACCGGCTCCCCCATATCTGTTAGACTTGTCCTAGATCAGACTGAAGCGATGATCCGGATCAAAACCGGGCCAGTGCTCAGCAAGCGTATCCGTATTCCCTCTAAAATAAGTAATCCCATCCCGTGTCATCCACAGGACGTCATGCCGATCGTAATGTCGATTTAACCAGCCCACTGCCTCGGCACTACCCAAAATGCAGACCGTCTTGGCAATGATCTCGCATTGTGACGCATGCTGTCCCAGGACGGTACACTGTAACACATCCGTATCCGCCGGTTCCATCGTCCGGGGGTCAATGAGGTGGTGTGCAAAGCTTCCATCCGTATTCTGCCATTGTCTGCGGGAAATACCCGAAGTGGCAACAGCTCCTCGCTGTAAACGGATCACTCCCGACACAGCACCCTGATTCTGCAAAGGATCTGCTACTTGCAAGGTCCACTGGGAATGGTCTGGTGAACCCCATACTTGAATATCTCCACCCGCGTTAATCAAACCTGCCGGAATATGCAACGTTCGCTGTAACCAGTCTGCGATACGTTCCACTGCCCAGCCCTTAACAATGCCTCCCAGGTCCAACTCAGCTCCGGGGTCCAAATGAACCATCCGGCTACCTTCCCGCTGAATCCAGCTCGGACGACTGTGGTCATATCGATCTTCTGTCATCCCTGAACATTCAGGCGTTTTAGTTCGTAATATGCGTTCAAGCAACGGACGTTGCGGTTGTCGTTGTTGCACTTTCTCGAAACTTATATCATATCCCGAAGCCTGAAGAGCCTGCGAGATGCCTGGTTGAAAAATCCCTTCAGTCAGTCCAATATATCCATAGGCCAGACTCAAAACTTAATCCATCGCAGCGGAGATGGGGATCCATCCGGTCGAACCATTCAGACGATTTAGTTCACTGTCTGCCACAAATCGGCTGAAGCGCTGCTCCTGCGTCTCAAACCAATTCTTCACCAAGGTTGCTGCATGTTCAGCTTCTTCCCGCCCAGCGGACAGTTGCACTTCAACATCCGTGTTCATCGCACGGAATTGAAATCGGAGCGGACGAGCAACTTGCTCCGTGCGGCTCATGATGAACCTGTGCGTGACTGATAGTTGCCACTGCTGTATCCGGAGTCTGTACCCTGGTTATTTTGTCCGACACGCTGAGAATCTGAATAATTCCCCTTGTTACTCGTGCTCTGATCTGGCAGAGCTGCTTGTGTGCTATCAGATGTTCCATTATATTGACTATCATTATTGTCATTGTCCTGCGTGTTCCAGTTGTTGCTGTCCGTTGTACTGTTGATCCATTCATCCATCACATCATCATGCGTATCCACTTGGCTTGAAGCAGTAACACTTGTATCTGTGCCATTTGCTGCTGCATAGGCCACATCAAAGGCATCCGAAGTTCTTACATATTGAAAGAGTGCAGCCACAGTCAACGTTGCTGCCGCTGAAGCTTGCCATTTTCTCCATTGATTCCGTTTTCTTCTGGTCATCGCTCTTCCCTACTTTCTTTAGGGTATGTCTCAAGACACGCCCTAGCGAAGTTCATAGATGTATCATAGGCGCGCTGGCTTAAAAATAGATGAATGAACCGTTAAGAGAGGCTAAAAAGGCCCAGAACAGGTGAATTTCCTGTCCCGAGCCTCTATATAAGATCGTATTATCATTTCATATCGATATCATCATTCCGTTTAGATTTGAAAATAGAACGTGCCATCCGGTTGCTGCTCTTGCTTCACTAGTTCGCGTCGAATTAACTCCTGCAAATGCGCTAACGTCTCACTCATGGCAAATCGCAGTTGATGGGTACCAAGCCGATTGCCAAACATGTGCACACAGATGTCATAAGCATTCGCCGGTGACTCCTGAATTCGCTCCGTCATCTTCTGAAGACGTTCCTCGTGATGAGCCAGCAATTGTACTGTCCGTTCGTTGAACTGGGCAAAAGGATTCCGATGTCCGGGATACGCCTGCTTGACGTTCAGTTCACCAAGACGTTGCAATCCTTCCATATAAGACAATAATGGCTGAGGGTCACTGCCGGGTTGCAGACTGATGTTCGGTGAAATCTGTGGCAAAACTGCATCTCCGCACAGAATCTCCATGGACTCCGGCGCATAAAAGGATAAATGGCCTGGGGCATGTCCACCCGTCTCCACAGCAATCCAACGTCTCCCGCCCATATCGAGCCACTCGCCATCTTCAACGGGTGTGACATTCGGAAGTGGCGTGATCTGTGAAGCAAATGCCTTCATATGTTCATGTATCTGCTCAGTCTTGTCTTCCGGCATACCATGACGACCATAATAATCAGGTAATATTGTATTGATGCGTGAATCAGGTCCCCACATATAATCAGCCTCTTGGCAGGAGCGTGTGGACATTCGAACGGGTGCCCCCGTCATCTGTTGCATCCAACCCGACAACCCAAGATGATCGGGGTGATGGTGGGTGAGTACAATTTGACGAATATCACTAAAGGTCAGGCCAAGATCTGCAAGCGCTTCACTCCACTCCTGTTCTGTTTCCGAATTCCGCGGTCCCGGATCTATAATGGTTATCTTCCCACCCGATTCTGATAACACATAACTGTTCACCCATCGCAAGGGAAACGACATGCTGATCTTGACCCGGTGTATGCCCTCTGTCATGGACATCTCTTCTGTGCGCTTCATGTTATCCCCCTTCCAGACTGTCTCTGTTCACTCCACAGGACGACGACCCACAAAAATCATGCGTGGAGAAGTCTGCTCGTCATATTTCTCTTCGTCATAGCCGCCATGTACCTGATCTACCCGGAGTCCGGCGGCACTTAACATCTGACACAGTTGATCCCGTGTGTACAACTTCACACGCTCCTGATATACCCGCGGTTCATGTCCGGATGTGGTATCCGTAATGCGAATTTCCTTTTGCACAAACCCTTCCTCAATCTTGCGATACTCTTCAATCCGCTGCCCCTCATCCTCTCGGACGGAGTGCGGTACCAGATGACGAGTCACATAAGCCGTATTCATAAAATCAATTATAAAGCTGCCACCCGGGCGAAGCATCCGATGAATGGCACGTAATACTTTCAGTTGTTCTCCGTCCTCCAGGAAATAACCAAACGATGTGAACAGATTGACTACGGCATCAAAGCCACCTTTCAGCGGGAGTTCACGCATGTCTGCGTGACACCAAGATACTCGGTGTTCAGTGTCCATTAGGCGTGCTTCACGTAAAAGCACATCGGACAGATCAACTCCGGTCACTCGTAAACCTGCGTCAGCAAGTGCCATGGAGTGCCGTCCCATACCGCAGCATAGATCCAGTACTTCAGCATTGGGCTCAAGCTTCAACCAATTGATCATTTTATGTACTTCCTGATAGGCACCCTGCACATCCCGGTGCTTGTATACGAGAAGATAATCTTCTCCAAAACTCTTTTCATACCATTCCGTCATCCATTCTCGCCCTCCACTTGGTCACTGGCTCTCTATCTATAGTCACTGTTGTACAAGCCTGATCATTTCCCCTAGCTTTAATGTATTGTAACGTCTTTATTCTGCAAACTCAAAAAATTCCAGTAAGTTTCCAACATTGAAGAGCCAAAATGCACACGATATAATGTTAGACATATGCCAGTAAATCGGTTAATTATAAGAAGTTGTTCAAAAAGCAACAGGAGGTGTTCTTATGATTCGCATCGGACTTACCGGATGGGGGGATCAGGAAGATCTTTATCCAAACCGTACCAAAGCCAAAGACAAGCTCAGTCTATACGGTCAGTACTTCTCCACCGTGGAGGTGGATAGTTCCTTCTACGCCGTTCAGCCGCGGGATCGAATGGCACGGTGGGCTGCAGAGACGCCCGAATCCTTTGCTTTTATCATCAAAGCCTACCAGGGTATGACCGGACATCTGCGGGGCAAGCCCTACTTCACCAGCACGTCGGAGATGTATAAGGCTTTTCGGGAATCACTGGAGCCCGTCATTGAAGCCGGCAAGATGCAGGCAGCCTTGTTTCAATATCCACCTTGGTTTGAGTGCAATAAGGACAACGTGAAAGAGCTTCGTGAAGTGAAACTACGAATGGAGGGTATTCCGTGTGCCCTCGAATTCCGTCATCGTAGCTGGTATGAAGGTGACATGCGAGAGCGCACGCTTGCGTTCCTGAAAGAGCAAGGCTGGATTCACAGCGTCTGTGACGAACCTCAGGCAGGTCTTGGTTCTATCCCCATCGTGCCACAGGCGACGGATTCTAAGATGACGCTGGTGCGTATGCACGGACGCAATGTGTCCGGGTGGCATCAGAATGGTGCGCCTAATTGGCGCGAGACCCGTTATTTGTACCGTTACAACAAGGAAGAGCTGTTGGAGTGGAAAGGGTATCTGGAGCAATTGCAGGAGCAGAGCAAGGATGTCTATGTTATTTTCAACAACAACTCAGGTGGCGATGCAGCGGCGAATGCCCAGATGATGATGGACCTGCTGGATCAGCCGGTAAAGCCTTTCCCTGACCGTTCTGAACCAGAGAAGGAAGAAGGACCGGAGCAGCTGGAGCTATTTTAATGCGTGCTAAAAACGGAGTTATTCATATTATTGGGTGAAGGTAAGTGTATTTATATATTGCTATTATGCAGATCAGATTCGGGATTGGAATAAAACTAAAAGCGGCAAGCCTGAGGGCATTGCCGCTTTCTTTAGCTGGTAATCTACCAATAGAAGGCTATCCACATACATTCGTTTCGTTGCGTCAAACATCAGCGCTGCGCGGCTGTAACCGAAGAATCGATATGCGCCTCACGGAGCTGCTGATTCATTTTATGCGCTTCAATGCCAGCCAAGAGCACAATGCCGATCCCATGGGTATCATTCAGATTCCATCCCAGATCATCGCGATAATACAAGGCGGTAAACGAGTACCCCGAACCCCGACATACCCCGTATACATTACCTCTATAGTCAATCGACAAACGTGTCATGCCTTCCCATCCTTTGCGCACTGCCTCCAGATAAGGCTCTGGCTGTTCCAGCCAGCCCTCCCGAATACCACGAGCATAAGCGTAGATGAACATGGATGTGCAGGAGGTTTCTTCATACGAATCCGGGCGATTCAGCACCTGATGCCACAGTCCATTTTCCCCTTGCAGCGCCAGATAACCTTGACTTAAATCACGATAGAAAGTTAGCAGTTCCGGCCGTTTCACATGATCATGCGGCAGGATGGGTAACAATTCAGTCAATGAAAAGAGCACCCACCCGTTCCCGCGTCCCCATGGAATACCTGTCGCCCGACCACGTACAAAATCATACACATGGGACATGATCTGTTGTTCGGGAAGATAGAGGTATTTACGGAACATCAGGAACTGATTGACCGCATCATCCCAATACGTCGCATCTCCTGTCAATTGACCATAACGCATCAGAAATGGTGTGCTCATGTACAAGTCATCACACCACATCGTCTCCTGACGCATCTCTCCACTGCCGCGAACCCGATAAAAGGTACCATCCTCCAGACGTTCCTGCTCATTCGTAATGTAACCTGCAATCCGATCCGCGGTATCTCTTCCCCCACAAATATCGCCCAACTCCATCGCAGCAAGCAACGTAGATCCAAACGAACCGCAATCATCCAGACTGTCTATCGCAGACAGTTGATTATTGATTCCTGCCGCACCGTACCCTTCCCGATCCCACAGACCGTAGCGATCAAATGAAGTGCTCAGTTCAATATGTTGCCGCACATACTGAATGTAATCATCCCGTCCCAATTCCTGTCCCGTCTGGAGAAGTCCAAGCAGGGTAACGCCGAGCGGATAATTCCACTTTCCGTAATGTGTATTTTCCAGGTAAGGACGAACATGAGTGTCGGGAAGATCTACCCGCCAATACACACCTTGTGCGCCATCATCAAACACGTTATCTGTTCGCACGATGTCGGCGTGGGATGGTTCAGCACCGGGAGTAAACACACCTGTGTACAGCCATGGGTCAGAGCATCCGGCAACCGGATGAGGAGATTTCAGTCTCCAGCCTGTGGAACCCGAACGCTCGGCATCTTCCAACGTGAATCCCCATGAGCCGCCGACTGCCTGAATTTCACCTTTCGCGAGCAGATCGGATGAACCGTAACGGCGAGGAAGTTCAACGCGGAAATTACCGCTGCTTCCAGTAGAGTATACTTCCGTGCCATCCACATACAGGGTCAAAGCACCATCATGACGGCCTTTTAAAATAACTGGTGTTGTTCCTGGCAAGGTTACATCCAGTTTGGACCATGCGTAGGCAACAGCGGGCTGTTCTGAACCAAAGATTCGGGCGAATGAACCCGCGCTCTGCTCCTCATCTGTCCAGCCCCTGCGCGGGTACCAAGAAAGGCCCGTCTCTTCTTCCGTCATACCGTCACGAGGAAGAGATAATACAGGTTCATCGACGGGTTCCGAATATAACCAGCCTTCCTGACCCTGACGATCTGCCCCAGGAGTGAGGAAGTGCAGCGGGAAATTTTTGAACGAGGCTGTTCCGTAGATACCGCCGAATCCCACTTCTGTTTTGACAAAACATAGCAACACATCATTCCAGCCATAGTGAACGGAAATCGGAATCTGGGTTCTTCGCTCGGGAAATAATTCCTGCAACAGCTCAGACTTGAATACCTCTTCACCGTTCACATAGATTGTCACCGGACTATAACAGTTCAAACCCGTATTTAACGTTGCATTCTGCTCGCTCCATAACTTGCCCCATACATACACGTACTGTCCTGCACGCACCTCTGCGCATTTCTCATGCAGATTCAGGTCGTAGCGATAGTCCCCAAGTCTACGAAAACCACCCTGATGATAAGCTCTGAACAAAAAGGAATGTTTCGGATGATCGCCAATATAACGCTGAGCCACCGTTGTCAATATATCCGGAATTGAATCATAAACCTTGCCTGCAATCGCCTCGTTCTCATGAAAATAACGAATGATCGTCAGCTCCCTTCCTTATACCTTGATTCGTTCGCTTAGCCGCAATGTCTCTCCGCCCTGAACTTCAACAACCTGCTGATCTGCCGTGAACCAAACCGGGATGGCAGACGGATTATGGATGATGGATCGATCGGCCGAACACTCCAGTCGTTGCACGGCCTTCCAATAGGAGATCACTTCGATGTTCGTGGCGTACCAGATGTCATTCCTGCCACCAATCTGCTCACCGAACTGTTCGATGATCTCCCAATTGTCATTGTCATTGAACTCATAACTGTGACCCCAGACGTAGAGTAACAGTGGTGTACCTGTTTTGGAATGTTGGATAAAACGTTCGGCATGCCCCGCCAGATCATGGTTATGATGACAGGTCGGATGCCATTCAAGCGGCCGGTCTGGCAACGTGTATCTGCCATGAGATTCAACGGTACGGGCATAATCGATGCCAAGCCACTCCAGCTTGGTACTTAACGCACGGTCGTACCCTCCGTTGGGATAAGCCATGCCTCGTACCGGATAACCGACGAGCTGCTCCAATGCTTTTCGGTCTTCGATAATCTCTTCCGTCAACAATTCATTCGGAACATAAGGCAACGTAGGGTGAGTAACCGTGTGAACGGCTACTTCATGCCCCTCATATAATTCAGCGACTTCCTCCGGATCAATACGGCCTGGATTGCCTAGCGTACCGGAGTTCAGATTAAATGTTCCCCGCAGTCCATACCGATTACAGATTTCCACCAGTCTGCGATCATGCACCACTCCATCGTCATAACTGAGCGTTAACGCTTTCATCACACCACCTGGATAACGGTCAAACTGAATACGATGTCCCATGCCCTACTTCCACTCCTTTATCCGAATTCTGCAAAAGGTACATGACCGGCATCCTGTAATCGATGATGTTCCGAATCAAAATACGTACCTTCCAGCAGGCCAATCAATGTGTTGGTAATCCGAACTTCAATGTCGTTATCTCCCGGACGCAACCAGGAGACCTCTCCCTTCCAGCGATACGGAGACCAGCATCGTACACCCAGGCTATGCCCGTTTACCCGCACTTCCACCACATCCTGTACCCGCCAATCGCTGAATCCCAGTTCAAACGTGGTCATATCTTCCCCTGGCTCATCCAACCAGAACGTGCGTTTATAACTCATTTCCCCGGAAAAATGGGGATACAGTGGCTGCGGTTCGGGTCCGATACGAAGGGCCGTATCCGACTCCCGTACAAGCGAAGCCATGCCTTCATGATGGAACTCCACGCCGAATCTTCCCTGTAGATACAAGGGATCAACGATACCATCCTCATCTTTCGTTACCTGCACACTCACCGTCATTTCGTTGAGACCGCTGTGCAGCAGCTCCGTAATATCACAAGCGATGTTATTGTGGTCGGTTATTTCGATTGGATCGAACTGTTCTTTTCCAAGTGGTTGCCCATTAATTTCCATGGACCAAGTGCCCGAGATCGCCGCTCTGTCCATGAATAAAAGGCATGCAGGCAATGCCGTTCTCAGCTCAAATGTGGTCGTATAACGGCACTCGATCGGGTAAGCAACGGATGCCTTTTTCGGTGTGCCAAATACCTGATTAAACTGGATTGGCAGATGCTGCTGTTCCGATAATTCTGCCGCCTGATCAATAAACGGTTTCACAGCTACATGCTGGCTTTCCAGAATTACACCGTGATCATTGGAGGCGAGAAGATGGAATTGTCCCATTCGCAGGATGTTAGACTGCACCGTTTCCATTCGCCATGGCCCTTCTGAAGGAACTCTGATCTTACGGGCCTGATTCGCTCCTGCCGATACATCCGTTACAAACGCCGAACCCGTTTTGTCTGCTACATCCACCTTCATTGTTAATGCCTCTTCCTTCGCAGGTTGTAAAGTAAGGCGTAGAGCATGCGCTTCGTAAGGCGCGAGCGTTAGCGCAATGCACCATTCCCCGCCACTGCTCGTATACGGCAATGCCTGAAGCTGCCCTGTCTCCAGATCGAGTCGTTCTGCCACCAGACAAGCGTTCTCTGCCAGCTCCTCTCCATCCCACAGCTGTCTGGCGACCACCTTCAATTGCCCCTTCAGATTCTGCCCCTCCTGATTGGTCAAGAAAACCATGTGCTCCCCAGCCGACAATTGACGGGTGTGCATCAGCAGAGATGCACTTTCCTCCTCCATTATCCAACAGATGGGTTCGGGCAATACCTGATCGAGCAGGAGAGAGATTAGCTCCAGCGAAAAGTCATCTCCCTGCCCCGTTCCTGCGGGTAGAAAAAAGGCATTCCCCTCACCCTGATGCCACATGGTTTCACGGTTATCATGATCTGTTGTCACGTTACGGCCCCAGTACACTTCTTGAGGCTGCTCGCCCGCACCAAAGAACTGGGCAGCTTCCTCTCCCTCCGGACTTCCCGGCTGAATCGCAATATGCGGAGGCATCCCAACAGAAATAACAGTTCCTCCCTGCTGAACGAATCTCTTCACCTGTTCCCAGGCCGCGGCCTCCAGATTCAGCATCGGTGGGAGAATTAATACGTCATAACGGGCAACGCCGATCCGAATGGTGCCATCCGTTAAGTCAGCTTCAGCCAACAATTCGGGGTCAAGGTGATCATAATCTCGTCTGTTTTCGAGTAAATGGGTAGTAATCCGCATCCAGTCCTTCGTCAGACGCTCCAGTTGCGCCCGTTCTAATTCGTCTTCGCCGCTATACTCAAATCCATGCAGCGGATTACCCATCAGACTCCAGAGTGTCGTCGTTGGGTCAAGTACGGCGATACGAATGTCTGCTGTTCCGGTGCTCATGAGATAACTCAACCGTCCGGTGTAATCCCCCAACTGCCGGAAATGCTTCCAGTAGGGATTCTGCAAAAATTGAGACGGTGGTGCGTCATGCTTCGCAAGCCCACCAATCGTATAGAAAAAGGCGTGAAAGTTATAGAAATTGGTGCCCATGGCAGCCATGCGATCAATCATCCACTTGGCATCCTGTAGCGTCATGGACCAGCCTACACTGTGAAAACATTCAATCAGATTGCGGCCTCGGCCCAACTGCCGGGCAAGCGAACTGACCATCTTGGGATTGTCACGCATCTTTTGGCCATATCGTTCCAGAATCCACGATAAGGACCGTCCGATTTTCTCATGTGCCGAATCACCGCCTGGCATATGGCTGAACAACTGGGTGGTCATCCGTACGCCAGGCACCTCAGCCGCATACTGGATTCCTGCTTCCTCACACCAGTCATGCACCTGTTTGTGATAGGACTCCCTGAGAAGCAGATGGAGTGACTGGTAATAGTCATACCGAATCCGATGCGCGTCCGGAACATCGCCATATAGCAGAGCCGGTAGCGAATCGATCAGACTATAACCACAACGCTCACTGAAATAACGGGGAAGCTGTGGTGACCAGGGGATACGGCCCAGCGGTGCGATTTCATCCGAGAACATACCTTTGATCACGCTTTCAAATTGATCTCCAACCGCTGACTTATAACGCTCATGTGTCAGTTCAATAAATCGGCTCATCGCTTCCTTGTGGCAAGGATCAACGAAGTTGCCGTAATATTTGAAATCGTCGATCTCTTTTTCCTGGAAAACAACCATCTCCCAATCACCTGCGGGAACATCCCACAACAAGCGGAATGCTGTTCGGTAGGTGAAAAACCGCTTACGATTATACGAGGTGAGTCCTGTCTCCTGATAGACTTGATCGGTCTGGATATTGCCGATTTTACTGCGCAAGTCAATGGATTCCTGCCACAACCGTTTGCCCTGTGCATCCTTGGGAATCGCCTTGGCAACCAACACTCGTCCCCATGGCAACTCCAGATCCACAGCTTCTCCGCCCTGAACCACCAGCTGGTGATGTATGAGCTGTCGCTGCTTCGCTCCAGGGAAATCAAGGGTCACTTCTCCGCCAGCCATCCCGCTCGGATATGGATATTCGTCATATAACCATACCTGCATGCCATGGTCGGCAGCTGCCTGCACTGCAACCCGCACCTTATCGAACCATGCTTCAGAGAGATAGGGAATCTGTAGTCCCTGACGCGGACAGATGAAGAATCCGCCTACACCTTGCGTGGCCATCTCAGCCACCTGCCGCTTAATCTGCTCTTCTTCCATATCCCCATTCCAGAACCAAAAGGGATGGACCCTGTACTGCGCCTCGGGATTTTCAAAAGCATCCCCGTTCCACATGTTGCCTTCCTCCCTGCATGTTCAAGAGTGTATGGTAACCAGCTTTACCAATACCGTTCATTTCAGTTCAAATAGGTTTTTTTCGTTTTGATTATACATCAAAAACCATATTCAGGAAGTCATAATTTCCAGAAAGTTGGATGAAATTTTGTTCACGGATCAAGCCAACAAAGCGATAAGAAAAGCCCGGCTGTTTCCGCTACACTGAAAGCACGGCTACCGGGCTCTGGCTTATACGACTACTTCAGTGCAGCGTACAGTTCATTAACTTCTTTCACATAATCATCTCCGCCGTTGTTCTTCCACAGGGCAACAGCATCTTCGAATCCTTTCTCATCAATCTGACCTACGATATATTTGATCCGCGCATCGTTAATGATATTGTCCAGCTGCGGTCCTTTCTGGGCGTAAACATCAGAGATCAGCGGTTCGCCAGGATTGGCGATGACAATCTCTTCGTTGGCTTTCTGCACCTGTGCAACCTTTTCACGGACAGGTGTCTGTTGTACACGAAGCGTTCTGTCTTCCGGCACAAACATCAAAATCTGGTTTAAACCCTGTAGGTCGCGGAGCGCAAGCTTGTCAGTGCTCGGTATGATGTAGTCTTCTTTTTTCTCATACTGCTTGCCTTCCAGTCCGTTGTACAACAATGCCTGCAATTCCGGTTCATTCAGCTGATCCAGAAAGCTCAGTACCTTCTTCAGGTCTTCTTCCGTTTTGACACTGCTTTTGGAGATCGCAATCAGGCCAGAGTAACCGGACGTTGGCATATCACGTAATCCCTTTGGACCTTCCATCGCTTGCAGCACATCCACACGTCCTGTCGCATTAGGGTCTTTATCGAGTATTTTCTGATCCATGCGCTGGGCATTATCTGCTACATCCACCATGACACCGGCTTGCCCATTCACAAATGGATCAGGCAGTTTCGTTGCATCCATCACGGCAAAGTCCTTGTTGACCAGACCCTCACTATAAATTTGCCGGAAAAATTTCAGGGCTTCCATGTATTCTGGTGTCTCATGCGCCGGGATCAGACCTCCACTGCCATCATCTCCCCATTTGTTGGGCGCACCAAACCATACCTGCATGTTATCCCACGGGCCCGTGAATTTGCTGGCAACCAGACCGTACGTATCATCTTTGCCGTTACCGTCCGGATCATCCTTCGTGAACGCTTTCAACACATTGTAAAATTCATCAATCGTCTTCGGCTCTTCCAGCCCCAGATTCTCCAGCCAATCTTTGCGGATTGTAACCCCATTACGTCCCAGGGCCCGTGCCCGGTAGATCCCATAGGTTTTACCATCGATTGACGCATTGTTGGTGATGATTTCATTCATTTGACTCAGATTCGGATAGTCTTTCAGATAAGGACCCAGCTCCCAGAAAGCCCCGGTTCGGGCCGCATTAATGAAACTTGGGGACTTCCCTAACACCACCATAATCTGAGGAAGCTTTCCCGAGGCCAATGTGATGTTGAATTTGTCTTCGTACGAGCTGCTTGGCACCCACTGCAGGTTCACATCCACCTTGGTCAATTCCTCAAGTTTCTGGATGACCGGGCTGTTCTCCGGCGGATTCTCCGCTTCAAAGTTCGGCAGCATAATGGTAATTTCGTCTGTGCCACCACCAGCGGTTCCTGAACCTGCTTTGTCCGTGGAGCATGCTCCCAGAATTGTACTTAGTACCAGTGACGCAGAGAGTAACAGTGCACCTTTTTTGAATCCCGTTTTTTGTCCCATACGTTCTCCCCCTTGGCTTTAGCCTTTGATTGAACCTAACATGACACCTTTGGCAAAATGCTTCTGCAAAAACGGATACACCAGCAAAATCGGAATTGTACCTACAACGATTACCGCCATTTTGATCGACTGCTCTGGTGGCTGTACAAAATTGGGGTCCATGTTCGCCATATCTCCGACACTGGCCTGCGAGAGCAATACGATCTGTCTCAACATGACTTGTAGCGGCCATTTGTCACTATCGGAAATGTACAGCAGTGCTGAGAAAAAATTGTTCCAATGTCCTACGGCGTAGAATAAGGCAAACGTGGCGATGACCGGTTTGGATAAAGGCAGAACAATTCGCCACAGCACCCCAAGATCCGAACAGCCGTCGATGTGGGCCGCTTCCTCCAGCCCAGGCGGCATTTGCTGAAAAAAGTTTTTGACAACAATTAAGTTAAAAGCGCTGATCGCGCCAGGAAGCATAAGGGCCCAGTAGGAATCAAGCAGTCCCAGTCCACGAATGACGAGATACGTTGGGATCATACCACCGCCGAATAACATCGAGAAGATCACCATATTCATCATGACATTACGGCCCCAGAAGTCACTTCTGGATAGTGGATAGGCCATCGTTAATGTGAAGAACAGATTGACCAGTGTACCTGCCACCGTGATGAAAATGGAAACACCAATACTGCGAAAGATCGTGGACGAGGAAAAGATATACTCATACGCGCTGAAGGAAAACACCTTCGGAATGAGGAAGAAACTGCGTTCGGTGATCTCGGCTTCTGTTGCGAAAGAATTCCCTATAATATACAGGAAAGGAAGGACGGTTAATATGCCCAGAATCCCCAGCATGACGTAATTGAAGATATCAAAAACCTTGCCGGCAGGGCTGTTGTATAGACGGCTGTTCATGGGCGCTCCTCCTTAATAAATTCCGGGGTGACCGAATTTTTTCGCAAGTTTATTACTGCCGAGCACCAGGATAATCCCCACCACAGACTTGAATAGTCCAACAGCGGTACTGTAACTGAATGCACCTTGCGTGATCCCCACCGTGTACACATACGTATCAAAGACGTCAGCGACATCCCGGTTGAGAGAGTTGGTCATCAGATAGATCTGCTCAAATCCGGTATCGAGGAAGTTCCCCAGTCTGAGAATGAGCAAAATGACTATGGTCGTACGAATGGCTGGAAGTGTGATATGCCACATCCGCCGTAACCGTCCTGCACCATCCACAATGGAGGCTTCATATTGTTCCGTATCTACACCTGCGAGGGCAGCAAGGAAAATGATCGTGCCCCATCCCATCTCCTTCCACATCATCTGCACAATAATGAGCGGACGGAACGAACCTGGACTGGAGAGTACATCAATGGGCTTGCCTGTAATCCAGGCGATCAGGTCGTATAACACCCCGCCTTGGGGGGTCAGGAACACATACGTGATACTGGCGATAATCACCATGGATACAAAATGGGGTACATAAACCAGCGTTTGAATCGTTCTTTTGAAGAAAGCGACTCGAATTTCATTTAATAACAATGCGATAATGATCGGTGCCGGGAAAAAGAAGATAAGATCATACAGGGCAAGGACCAATGTATTGCGTAATAGTCGGAAGAAGTCCGGGTTGGAGAAAAAGTTCGTAAAGTTCTCTAACCCCACCCAGTTACTCTCCCGGATGCCCAGGAAAGGCTGGTAGTCCTGAAAGGCAATGATGATCCCCCACATGGGCAAGTATTTAAAGATGACAAAGTACAAAAAGCCGGGAAGCACAAGCACATATAACCATTTGTTTCGTTTAATCTGTCTTTTCCAATTGGACTCCTGTTTTAATGGCATTGTTGCCATATCCGCTTGAGCAGTTGCAGTACCGTTGGTATTCCAGTCCGTCTTCCCGTTCATCATGTCTCCCCTCCCTCAAATATGTAAGCGTTATCAATTGGCCTGTTATTCAGACTATACAGCCGATCTTTTTCCAGCAACCTTCATTTTTTGCATTGCTACGGCATGATGGTCGGAAAGCCCGCTATAACGCCATTTCCACAAGAAACTGAACATAACGTAGCAGGTAGAATTGCACATTTTTGCGGGTTTATCCTTCTTTGTATCACGGTAAAAAAAAGAAAACCGACATCCACTAAAGCTGGATGCCAGTCTGAAATGACAAAGATATAAAAGGTTATTGTCCAAACCATTGATCGCGATACTGACTCGGGGTAACTCCCTCCTGTTTCTTGAAGATCCGATTAAAATAACTGTGCTGATATCCCACAGCCGCCGCAACATCATTGATTTTCATCGTTGTCTCACGTAACAATTGCTTCGCCGCATCCATTCTCACACGTGTCAGATAATCAATAAAATTAATGCCTGAAACCTGTTTGAAAGCCTTACTCAGTGCATAGGGTGTCATCTGCTCCTCGTCAGCACAGTTTTCCAGCGAAATGTCGCTACGGTAATGTGTATCGATATACAACATCGTTCGTTCCACCACCAGTTTCAGCGGTTCCTGCGATCGTACCTCAACCTCTTGTATATACGGTATGAATACCTCATTCATCATCCACTGCCTCATCTGTACAGGTTCACGAATACCGGATAGTTGCTCATACATGTTGTAACCACCAAACAGCTTATAAGGTGTGACACCCGTTTGCAACATCATGTGCTGAATACTGCCGAGCAATTGAAGCATCATCTGTTGCACCTGAAATTCGGTACTGCCCGTCCGCGTAATCTCACTCATGAATTGTTCCAGCACACGTTCTGCTTCGGCTTGTTTGCCCAGCCTGACCGCCTGTAACAACTCCCGTTCCAGCCCAAGTGGATAGGAAGCTGCTTCATTTCTGCGGAAACACGCCTCATCCTCCAGATCGAGAATCTGACTTCCTTCCTCCACACTGCGATAAGCCACGGCCTGTTCCATCTCAACGAATCGTCCGGGCAGTTCCTGAAGTGAAGCTGCTGGGCGACTGATCATCAAAGTCACCTTCAGTTTGAGTGTTCTTCCAATGACCTCCACAAGCTCCTGCCCCCATAACATCGCTTGTGATTTCACAGGTTCGTCCTGGGGAGCAATCACAAGCATGGCGGAAGACAGGTCATGAAAATTCATGACACTGATCTGTCTAAAATAATTCTTTGCCACTTCCTGAGTGATATTCACGGCTGCAAAGGTGACTAATCCCGTGTCCTGGCTCCCAAATCTGCCTTGCAGCTGCTCATACCCCGTAAAATACATCTGCACCAGCAAATACTGCTGGCCCTCCAGCTCAAATCCAAGATGACGCATGCGCTGCTGGAGATCCTGCTCGTTATAGGCATATAGATGCCCCTGTACAAGTTGTAGGACAAAGCTGTCGCGCAGATGGGGAAGCTGCTCCTGCAACTGGCGATGTGCCGTAACACTGCGGGAGGTCAGTTCGTTCCACTGTTGCTCCAGCAGCTCAAACTCATCCAGCTTGGCATCCGTTGGTGTGGTTTCGTTTCTGCCAGGCGTAAGCAGATGCAGCATCCGCGCTACAGGTGAATATATGCGGCGTGAAGCAAACCAGGATAACAATAATCCCAGGATGAGACTGCCTATACTCGCAATGACGATGATTTTGGACACCAGTTTAACTGGCGAAGTGACTGAGGTCAAAGGTGCTGCGGAGACGTAAGTCCAGTCTGAATCGATCCGACTCAATGAACCGTATGAGACAGAATAGGTCTGATCCTCATATCGGAACAGGAATGAGCGGCTGCCCGCATGCAGGGCTACTTCTTCTTTTAGCTGCTGCTCAAAAGCAGAAGTCTCTCCCGCCGTTCCCGGATTTCCGGTAACCAGTGTGTTACCTTCCTGATCCATGAGGAACGTCAAACCTTCGTCATAAGGAGTAAGCGTTTTCAATAAACTGGCAACTTTCTCGTTATCCAGCGTGATGATCAGTGCACCAAACGGATTAATGCTCTCGCCTGGTATCTTATGTACTAGAACAAGTGCATTGCCTGCATCCGTATGCAGTGGACTATCGTTAGTCGAAGGTTCGGTATCTCTGTTGATGCTGGAAACCCAGTCTGTCCAGTACACGTGGTTACCCATGGAAAGGTATCGATCATAGGCTTGTACTTTGGCTTCATCGTTCAACTCGGTATAATCCCGATTAAACAAGATTGGCTTTGGTTCCTGCAAATACAGCTGTGCTGACTTGATCAGTGGATGGGAACCTTGTAATACGTATAAGGTAGTCACAATCTCCTGCGTTTCATTGAAATAATATACAAAATCCAGCGTTCGCAAAGCATTGCCAAACCTCGGTTCAAAAGCCCAATGGGATAAGTTCATCTCCAGATAAGCCAGCTGGTCATCCACATTGCGTGCACGGTTCTCGATCTGGTTCTGATGCATCTGATTGAACTCGGTCTCCATTCGGCCAACCACCTGTTGATACATGACGATACCTGTGATTAGCCCGGGAATGCTGGCAATGAGTAAAATCAGCATCAGGCTGTTTCGATAAAATCGTCCTTTATGCCTTCCAGCCTTCAGATCGGATAATCGCTTGAATCTGCCAAATATTCGATCGCTCCTAGTCGGTTCCATCGCTGCTCACCTGCCTGCTTGCATCGGGTCTGACTGTCATGGAAACTTCCTCAACTCCCCTGAGAATATATGGATGAAATCCTTTTCTTGTATTATACGCACAATCCTCAGGTGAATGAAACGATCTGTAACCGATCATTTTTTTAACCAATGTTTTATTAACATGACAAAATGGATTACAATGAGATAAAGCAAACATGAAGGAGGCCTTTTTAATGAAAGAACAGACTTATTTTGAACAAAATAGAGAAAAACACCTGGCAGAACTGAATGAATGGTTGTCCATTCCAAGTATTTCCGCCATTTCCGAGCATAAAGAGGATGTTAATCGTGCAGCACAATGGGCAGCAGATGCGCTCACACGTGCAGGCATGGAAAACGTAGAGGTCATTCAAACGGCTGGACATCCGATTGTCTATGCAGATCACCTGCATGCACCCGGCAAACCGACAGCGCTGATCTATGGACACTATGATGTACAACCAGTTGATCCGCTTAACCTGTGGGAGACACCTCCTTTCGAACCTACCGTTCGTGATGGGAAGCTGTTCGCCCGTGGTGCGACGGATGACAAAGGACAGATTTTCCTACATATCAAGGCAGTAGAAGCCATTCTTGCCGAAAACAAAGAACTTCCGGTTAACATCAAGTTCTGTATCGAAGGCGAAGAGGAAATCTCCAGCCCGAACTTGCCCATCTATCTTAATGAACATACAGACAAGCTGCGTGCAGACATGGTACTGATCTCGGATACGTCCCTGCTTGAAAAAGGTAAACCGGCGATCTCCACTGGCCTGCGCGGCCTCTGCTCGCTTCACGTAGATCTGAACACAGCCAATACCGACTTGCACTCCGGTTCATTTGGTGGTGGTGTACCTAACGCACTGCACGCACTCGTATCCCTGCTCGCTTCGTTGCATGATGAGCAAGGCCGTGTGAGTGTAGATGGTTTCTACGACGGCGTTCTGCCACTATCTCCTGAGATGAGAGAAGAATTTGTGAAACAGGGCTTCAATGAAGAACAACTTCGTCAAGACCTCGGACTGGAGCAATTGTACGGCGAAGAAGGTTACTCGTTCGTGGAACGTGTTGGCGCTCGTCCAACATTGGAACTAAACGGCGTATGGGGCGGTTTCCAAGGCGAAGGTAGCAAAACGGTTATTCCAAAGGAAGCTCATGCCAAAATTACATGCCGCCTTGTGGCGGATCAAGATCCACAACATGTATTGGATCGTATCGAAGCACATCTGCGCGCTCACGTTCAACCGGGTGCAACGCTGCATGTGAAACAGATTGAAAAAGCTTTTGCTTTCAACACTGATCCTTCCAATCCAATTCTGCAAAAAGCGGCAGATGCGTATGAGCACGTGTATGGCGTTCGTGCCCTCTTTACCAAAGATGGCGGCTCCATTCCGATTGTTGAGAAGCTCTCACGTGTACTCGAAATCCCTGCTGTTATGATGGGCTTTGGTTTGCCGGATGAGAACCTTCATGCACCAAACGAGCACTTCAACCTGGAGAACTTTGATAAAGGGTTGTTGACGATTGTGCAGTTTCTGAAGAGTTTGTAATAGTCGGGCTCATCATTACTAAAATAAGTGCTGGGGCAAGGTGCTAGTGGACGTTCCGGGGCCGAATCGTTCTTTTGATCGCTGTTATCCCCGGATTTCCTTGATTCCCTTTCTAAAGGGAGAAATCCGGGGATAAAGGCGAACGCTCCGCTTCTTCAGAATCGATTTCGTCCCCTTCACTACGTTGCAGCTTCTCGCAGACTGATTTTAAGATTGAGCCTAACTATTGATTGGTTAGTGTAATGGGGAGAAAAAAGAACGGCCTTCGGGTCGTCTTTTTTTATTTATTTGATTTATTTGTTTCTTTTTTTTGTTTTTTTGGTGAAGTTGTTTCTTTTTTCTTTGGTGAAATTGTGGTTTTTTCGTGGCTGCTTTTTATGAAGGGAGACGATGGTGACTTACTTTTAAATGGGTTAGTGTATTAGAGATAAAAACATGGTGACCTTTAGGCCGTTCTTTGAATTTTGTATCGATCATTGCGTACAGTTTGCTTTATTATGGCTTCTTTAAAGGTATGGGTTTAACTTTGAAGGTTAGTGTGATAGATCACAAAACGATGGGCTACTGAACAGTTTTTCGATTTTTTCTCGATCATTTCGTTATCGTTCTTCCTATGACTGATTTTATAGACGGGGTCTCGGTTTTAATGGTTTAGTGTTATAGAGATAATATACGCGACCTTATCGGCCGTTTTTTTAGATTGATTACGTCTCCTTCACTAGGTTTCAGGCTTTTACCATGGTTGCTCTTTATTGTGACTGGTTTTAGACGACGGCTAACTTTTAAGGGATTGTGATAGAGACAACACAAGTGGCCTTTAGGAGTTTATTTGAAGCGATGGATATTCAATATTTAGGATGCACCCTTATGGAATATGGTGCGGATCGGGTAACGAAGATGTTGATAGCTACAGGGGTTTTGTGGATTGGAGGATCTTTCGGATTCCTGCGTTTTGACTTGCTTATACTCGTGACTTCGCTGCGGGGCTTTTGCCATGAGTGTTTACCTGCTGGTGCATACCAGCAAGCTAATCCAAAATGATGAGGTGAATGTTGTGTCTGCTTCTCACTTAACCAAACATGCGCTGGCTCACTCGCTTAAATCACTGATGGAGCACACCCCGCTGAACAAGATTACGGTCAAACATCTGGTTGACCATTGCGGCGTGAACCGGCAAACCTTTTATTATCATTTTCAGGATATTTACGCGCTGCTTGGGTGGATATATCAGACTGAAGCGGTAGAGAGCCTTACGGAGTACCGAAGCTACAGCACATGGACGGACGGATTCCATAAAATCTTTTGTTACATCGAGAACAATAAAACGTTCTGCTTCAATACACTCGACTCGCTCGGGCGCACCCACTTGGACACATACCTCTATGAAGTAACCCATGATCTGATCATGGGTGTTATTGATGAGCTGGCCTGTGGGATACAGGTCCGCAGTGAGGACAAAGAGTTCGTCGCCAACTTCTATACCTTGGCCTTCACAGGGCTGATTATCCAATGGATGAGGGGCGACATGCGAGAACCTCCCAAACATATTATCCAGAAGCTCAGTGAGCTGATCGAAGGCAGTGTCCTGAGGGCGTTGCACAAGTATGAGAATAAGCTGCCATCCGATTAGGATGTGCGGCTTTTTTTACATGTGATCTACGCATAATCTTTAGACACTTTTCCAAAAGTGACCAAAAAATGGACACTCCCTTTCTTTTGATCATACCTTACGGGACCTGCAAGGTTTACATTAGGGATGTGATTACAGAACCCTTTGGAGGCGAATGATCGTGAAGAAAGAACATGGTAATAAACAGGTCTATTTTGTAGGCGGCGGCATTGCATCATTGGCGGGTGCAGCTTATCTTGTCAGAGATTGTGGCTTTCCTGGAGAACATATTCACATTATCGAAGAAATGCCAATTCTCGGCGGTAGCAATGACGGGGCTGGTAATCCTGATCAAGGATATATCATCCGCGGCGGGCGGATGCTCAATGACGAGGCCTATGAGAATCTGTGGGAGCTGCTGGCTTCCATCCCTTCCATCGACCATCCAGGCATATCTGTCCGACAGGAAATTACCGAATTTGACGATGCCAATCCCACACATTCCAATGCACGGCTCATCAACCGTGACGGGAAGGTCGAAGATGTGCTCTCGATGGGCTTTGATATGGCGGACCGTCTGGCGATGGGTAAACTGATTATTACTCCTGAAGACACGCTGGGTAAACTGCGCATCAACGACTGGTTTGGCCCTCACTTTTTTAAAACAAACTTTTGGTATATGTGGGCGACCACCTTTGCCTTCCAACCTTGGCACAGCGCCGTGGAATTTAAAAGATACATGCTTCGCTTTTTTCACGAATTCCCGAGAATTCAGACGCTGGAAGGCGTTACCCGCACGCCCTTCAACCAATATGACTCGATCATCCTTCCATTGCATAATTATCTGGAACCGTTTGGCGTAGATTTCACGCTGAAATGTACCGTCACGGATCTGGATTTCAAAGACGGCGAGGGCATTACGGTAAGTCGGATGCATGTGAGCCGGAATGGTACCGAGGAAGTCATTGACATCCACGAGGGTGATCTGGTCATTGTTACAAACGGTTCGATGACCGAAGGGGCCGACATCGGCTCCATGACTTCCGCCCCGAAACTGAATGGCAAGGGCAGCTCATGGAAGCTGTGGGAGAACATTGCCGCCAAGAAACCGATGCTGGGCAACCCTTCTTCTTTTAATGATCATGTGGATGAGTCCAAATGGGAGTCGTTTACGGTCACCTTCCAGGATTCGGTCTTCTTTGATCTGATGGAGAAATTCACACGCAACCGGGCAGGTACCGGCGCGCTGGTTACTTTCAAGGATTCCAGCTGGTTCATGTCTGTCGTTCTAGCCTTCCAACCGCATTTCCGTGGTCAGCCGGAGCATGTCAACGTATTCTGGGGATACGGATTATATCCGGATAACGTGGGCGATTACGTGAAGAAAAGAATGTGCGACTGTACCGGGGAAGAGATTATGCAAGAGTTGATCGGCCATCTTCATTTCCAAGAACATCAAGAGGAGATCATGGCTACCGCCAACTGCATTCCTTGTATGATGCCTTACATTACAGCCCAATTCATGCCAAGACTGAATAGCGACAGACCTAAGGTTGTGCCTGAAGGCTCCACCAACCTGGCCTTTATCAGCCAATTCTGCGAAATTCCCGATGACGTGGTATTCACCGAAGAATATTCAGTCCGGGCAGCACGGATCGCCGTCTACACCCTGCTTGGAGAGAAACGTCCGATTGAGCCGATCAATAAATATCAGTATGATGTCCGGACGCTGTTCAGCAGTTTTGTGACTTCGTTTAGATAATTGCTTATATAGAGAATGTGTGTTGTTGAATTGTATAAAGCAAATAAAGAGAGTTCCGTCAGCTATGACAGGACTCTCTCTTTATGTTTACTCGTTTACTATCTAAACCCAACACATAGCTTTCATGGAAATTGCCAACTGTCGTCTAAAGAACCTCACAAGCCTTATTACTTGAAATTTCGCAGGTTTGAAAATCTAACGAATCGTAGACAACTTATTTGGAGTGTAAGCATGATTTTGTAACGTAATATCGCTCATTTACATTAAATAGCGTGTCTAAGATTCGTTACATTTTGTATGAAAGCCAAATCATTGAAATAAGGCTTCGCAGGTTCGTTAGAACTGAGCGACCCTTCGGAGATTACTACTTATGAGATGCACTCGTTGTCATGTCTTGGTGTTTATTTTCATTTTTCGTTGTTACTCATCGCTTATGAGAGCCACATATTATACTCTACTCTTCCTACTCACGCCGCTTATTACAGCCTACATATCACACTTCGCTTATGTGCGGAATGTCGTGAACTTCAGAATGTGCACAAGCCGGGATAAGTGTGCGATTTCCTGCTGGACTCCAGAAGTATCTGTCCCCGCCATGGCCTGATTCGCCCGCAGTGTTCTACGTGTGTTCAGCATACCCTCGATCAGTTTCATGACTGTGTTGCGTCCACGATGATCGACAATCATATACTTTTTGCGTGCATCCAGCTCCACCCATACGATGTTGCTGAATGATGTGAACAGATGCCTGCGGTACAGCTCCATATCGGTCTCATTGTAATGCTCGCCATAAAAGGCATAATATCCGTGTATGTGCAACTTCTCCGCCAACACTGTGATGAACGGATCATGTTCGAGCATAGCGTTACGTTCCATGTTTCACGCCTCCGTTATGCGTGATCCGCAGATCCCGTCTTTTTGAGATCTATTTTAACATATTGTGCAAGGTGTTGCCTCTCCACAGATAAAAGCCAAGTTTTAACTCCTAAGACTGATGCATCACAAATGAGAGTTATTAGCACGATACTAATTTTCTAAATCTAATATGACCCACCTATCCGTCTGCCCTTCACCCATACACCCTCAATATCCAGCTCCGCGTTCAGCAAAACGATATCTGCCTGTTTTCCTTGAGCCAGGGAACCTGTCCGGTAATCAATGCCCAGCAGGCGTGCCGGAGTCAGGCTTGCTGCACGTGATGCAGCGTTCAGGCTCAAGCCCACTTCCTGTATCAGGTAACGGAAACCGCGAATCATTGTCAGCGTGCTTCCCGCCAGTGCGCCGCCGTCCTTCAGTCTGGCCTCGCCATGCTTCACGATTACGGGCAGGTCACCGATCTTGTATTCCCCGTCATCCAATCCCGCAGCAGACATGGCATCGGTGATCAACACGAGTTGATCATCATGTTGCTTCAGCTGAGCGAGGATTGAGATCGCCGCAGGGTGAACATGAATGCCGTCGGCAATCACCTCGGCACTGATACGTGGATCACTCAGCACGGCTCCGGCAGCCCCGGGTAACCGATGATGCAACGGTGTCATGGCATTGAATGTATGTACCGCATGATGCAGTCCGGCTTCCACTGCCCGCTCCACCTCTTCATAGGTCGCATCTGTATGGCCAAGTGCCGCTGTAATCCGTTGTTCTCGCAGCCATGAAATGACTTCCAGCGCGCCTTCACGTTCCGGTGCCAACGTAACTTGACGGATCAGGCCAGGATATTGCTTCTCCCATGCTTCGAGCCAAGATACATCAGGCAGTATGATATGTTCCGGATTTTGCGCACCAGGCCATTTCGGACTAAAAAACGGACCTTCCAGGTGTACACCTTCAAGCTGAGCATAAGGCATTTCACCGGAACGGTACCGATTGACCTCAGCAAGTACGTTATCCAGTCGCTCTTTTGGAGCTGTCATGGAAGTCGCAAGCATCGCTGTTGTTCCCTGCGTACTATGGAAAGAAGTGATCTTGTCCAACACCTCAGGGCTTGCGTCCATAAAGTCTTCTCCGTTCCCACCATGCACATGGATATCAATGAATCCAGGCACAATGAGACCACGTTCCGGTACTGTCAGCGGCAAAGCCTCGCTCCGAATCTGTTCAGGAAGACCTTCCGGTATCCCAGCATAGATGATTTTCCCATCCCTCCAAGCTAATACACCGTCTTCCAATATCTCATCTGCAAGGAGCAGCTTGCCCCGAAGAAGAGAAATATTTTCATCACGCTGGCTCCTAGGTTCATGGCTATTCACCTCGGTCATCTCACCAGCCTCCCTGCTGCACGGTCCAGCAATACCACCACATTTGGATGACATTGCAAAAGCGATGCAGGACAGGCCGTTGTGATTGGGCCCATGAACGCTTCGCGAATAATCTCGGCTTTTTCCTCGCCACGGGCTATAAGGAGAATCTGTTTGGCTTTCAAAATGGTACCGACACCCATCGTAATCGCCTGAGCTGGAACCTCATCAATGCTGTCAAAGAAGCGTGCGTTTGCCTTTCGAGTCTCGTCTTTCAGATCCACAACATGTGTTCGTCCTGTAAGTTCAGTTCCCGGTTCATTGAAGCCAATATGACCATTATGTCCAATGCCAAGCAGTTGCAGATCTACAGGTCCACGATCGTCCAGCCGTTGTTCATAGGAATTACATTCCTGTTCCAGATCGGCAGCCTGACCATCAGGCACTTGCGTTCTAGCAATATCTATATCGATATGTTTGAATAATTGTTCGTTCATGAAACTGCGGTAACTCTCGCGATGTTCTGTTGGAAGTCCAACATACTCATCGAGATTAAAAGAAGAAGCCTGTGAGAAGCTGACAAGCCCCTTCTGGTACAACGTGATAAGCTGTTTATATATGCCCACAGGAGAACTTCCTGTCGCGAGCCCCAGTACAGCCCGTGGTTTGGTCTGCAACAAGCTGGCAATGAGGCCAGAACCCGTGGCGTTCAAGTCTTCTTCATTTTCAAAAATTCGTATATTCATCTTCATCTGTCAGGCACCTCCGTTGTGTTGGACTCGATAAGATTGCACATTATGATAGGATTGTTCCAGTCTGGGGATAAAACGGTCGAAGTCGGCACTTACCATGCCTGTGAACAAAATATCGACCACATGCAGCAGTGCAATACGTGAAGCCATATCTCCACGCCTCATGCCTTCTTCCAGAGAAGAGGTGAACAATGGGATATCCGATACCGTTGCGAGTGTGTTACTTCCATAGGAAGTCAGTGAAATCGTAGAAGCTCCGGCCTCTTTGGCACAATGCAGGGCATCGATGGTCTCCGGTGTTTCGCCTGAATAGGATACGGCCATCGCCACATCTCCCTCGGCGAGCGAAGATGCGGATGTAATCTGCATATGTGAGTCGGAAAAAGCCGTACAGCTCTTGCCAATCCGCACCAGTTTCTGATAGAAATCCTGTGTAACAATCGAAGAGGTCGCCACACCGTACAGATCGATACGGCGAGCCTGGCACAATAATTGAACGGCTTGCTCCAATCTGCCCAAATCCAGTAAACGGGTGGTATCTGAAATAGACGCAAGGTGGTTGGCTTCGATAGCTTCAACAATTTTGGATAGTGAATTGCCCGCTACAATATCCTGATACGCCGTTTCATCAGATGCGTGGGACAATTCTGCGGCGAGCTTCATTTTGAAGTCCGGGAAACCTTTAAAATGAAACGACTTGCAAAAGCGGGTCACCGTTGCCGCACTTGTGCCACTCTGCTCTGCCAGATGACTAATCGTCCAGCCGGGAATGTCCGATGGAGATTGCATAATGACTTCGGCGATACGTCGCTCCTGAGACGGAAGGTTATTCAGTTCTTGCTGCAACGCACGTAATATGGCTGCCATGAGGTCCTCACTTTATGAAAATTATTTTTATTTATTTTTAATAAATTAAGAAAATCATTTTTATAACTTCATTTTAATCAAGACGATCCTGCAAATCAAGAGGAATTTAACATGACTTTTGCAATGGTGCTGAGCGTGTATAGCCCCTGCTTGATACCCATAGTGGATGTCCTTTATATTGAGAATCGAGAGGGGTGCAATTCTAATGAATCGAAGACAACGGGAAAAGCTCATTCCTTCCATCTGGATTATGGCTTCCAAACAAACAGAAGGACACGCCTATTATGCCCTCTATGCTATCGACTGGAAACGCGGAGGTCGGTTGAGTTGGGAAGGTTGGAATCAGCTCGAAGACTTGCTGCAATTTCATATTCCGATCAAACGAAAAGCCGGAGGAAGGAAATCCGCTTCCCAACCTGCCGCAAAAATTGCGAAAAGAGCGATCCATCTTCATCTGAACGAAGCACAATTTGAGGAATTGGAGCAGCTCTTTTATCAGCCATTTTCGAAGAAAAAATGGAGGATGTTCCTTCAAATGAATAGGAATCAATAAGTGTATGGATTCGTTTGTTTCATTTTTTCACGCAAAAACAAAAAAGCCTCTTCCTTCTTTAGTTTAGTTAAAGAATAGGAAAGACTTTCGCGGTACTAAGATTCAATTCGTTTTGATTCGAGTTAACTCGTTCTAATTGATGCCATCATATCGTTTTAAGAATTTGCTGGCTAAGCCGGGTACAGTCATTTGATGAACCGATTGATTTTCAATCTCCTCCGCTAGATCGTCATCTGTTAGAGAAACAAAGAACGTAATGTCTGCTTTTGCTTGTCCATACCGGGCGAAAACGTCATTTGCTGTCTCATTCACAACTTTGGCGATGATTCGAATGATCTCATCCTTATACTTCTGGACATCTTCTGTTGCATACAACAATCGGCTGATATGCTTAAAGTGCGTCTCCTCGCCATATTGATATTCGGAGCAACCCCATCTGTAATAGATCTCGTCCTCCTCACTATCACATAGCCCTTGCTCTTTCATACTCACAATATGCCCAGCAAGGGATTCCTCTGTATTTACCGCCAAAAACAGGGTAACCCAATCACTGTCCGTTCCAAAAGCACAAGCATATACTTTTTCATGCTGCACCTTAGCCAGCATTTGTTCCAGATCGGGCAGAAAACCCGCACGAAAATGATCTTCAAATTCATTTAAGAAACGGTCCATTTAGATCGTCCTTTCTACCATTGTTTCAATTTCAAGCCTTACCTACTGCCTTATCTGTTTCATATATGTAATCATTATGGTCTACTAAAATAATGAAAACAAGCGATGCTACGTTTCGGATCTTCCCTCAATTTATTGTTAACTCCCTTATTTTATGGTCCATTGCAGCAAAAAAGCCTTGCCCCATTCTTCATGACAAAGAATAGAGAAAGGCTTTCATGCTGCTACGTAATCCTAACTGTAATTCGCAACTAAATCTTCAGTTCTCCAAGCTTAATCAGCTCGACAACTGCCTGCGAACGACCCTTAACATTGAGTTTCTGCATCACATTCGAGATGTGGTTTGAAATACACAAAAAAACTATAGCCTACCCAATACAGAATGGATCTCAACATTGTTTGCTTTATCAACTGTAATGTTTGACACTAATTTTTTCAGGATCAGGTTCACTTGGTCTACTTCAGTAAATTGTCCTAGATCTGATAATTCATCAAGTGAGATGTTTATCTCCTTAAACTGTTCACTGTCATTCAAAGCTCGTTCTAATTCAGATTTCATTTTGGACAACTGTTCTTGTTTCTGTTTAATCTCTTGTTCATACTGTTCCTTCTCAAACTCATATTGCTCATCATCAATTTCATCGTTTAACTTTTGCTTTCGGATTTCAAAAAGCAATTTACGTGTATTCTGTATCTGCTTCTCATATTTAACGATTAACTTTCCGGTATCTTCTTTCGCTTTTTTAGTGAAGGTTACAGTCTTCCCCGACTTTGTTTTACTTCTAAGTTTCTCGCTCAATCTTTCAATAAGAGCATCTTTGAAATCGTCGTATGGAATCCTATTGTGATTTTCACATCCAGTTTCACCCTGTCTTCTTCTTTTAGAACAAACTAAGTAACGATAGCTGTTCTTCTTGCCGTTTGAGGTCACAATGTTTAATGATGATCCACAATGCTTACACTTGATTATACCAGCGAATACATTAACTTTGTTTCTTACCCCTCCACGCTTTCCACCGCCACGCTCTAACCGTATCTCCTGTGCCTTTCTAAATAGCTCCTCACTAACAATTGCTTCATGAGTCTGCTTACCGCTTTCTTCCCATAGCTCCTTGTCACGCTTAACCAACTTTCTAGATTTATCAGAGATATTGTTGATATCGTTATAAACCTTTACAACTGTAAATTTATTAAATATGTTTTTACCTGTATATATCTCATTCGTTAGTATACGTTCTACAGACGTTACTCCCCATTTCCCTCCTCTGTAAGAGGGAACTTTCTCTTTATTCAGATACTTTGTTATAGCTTTCTCACCCATCTTTTGATTGACATACATATCAAAAATGAGTTGAACGATCCTGGCACGTTCATTAGGTATAATAGTTTTCCTATCATCGACCTTTATTTTGTCATAGCCCAATGGTGCAATAGTACCTAAATAATTTCCTTTCATTCCAGACTGACGTATACCTCTTCGTGATGATATGCTAATTTGCTCACTCAACTTTTGGTTAACTGCTGAGAATATTTGAAATTTAAACTCATCATGATCAACTTGTGAATCATAGTTCTCGTCTAAGGATACAACCCTTAGACCAAGCTTATCCACAAGAGTTCTCTTCAAACCTAACGAGTCATACGTATCACGAGAGAATCTAGATAAAGAAGAAAAGAGGATGGTTTTAAAGTAACCCTTACCTGCATCCTCAATTAGTGTCTGAATAGATGGTCTTCCAACAATGGATGTACCACTATCCCTGTCTACATATATGTACTCTTCACGAACCTTTAAACTTAGCTGTCTGGCTTTCTCTTCACAATCCATCCGTTGGTGTTCTGGACTGAACTTTTGTGACTCCTTTGTTGTGGATACCCTAACATATATTGCTGTATCCTCATATCTCATGTGACATTCCCCTCAGTCTGTAGATTTAATTGTGATATCATAGTCTGTAGCAGGGAAATTTTTGATCGCTCTTTGTACTACAGTATCAACTACAAATTGAATTGCTGCTTTTGCTTCTTCTTCGCTACGGTTATCGTCTATAAAAATAAAGTTGAATGATTTAGATTTTTTCTGCTTGTTTGTCTCCTTCATCCGTTGTACACCACCCGTATGACTTTCGTACGGATAATGTATGCGAATGCTGCTTGGACGAATGACAGACAATGTTTTTGCTGCACTTTGGATATTCACTCACCTCCTCACCTTGTATATTCGAGGTAATAGTAGTTGTCACCCGGAAACCCACGAGACTATTCAGTATTCTAAGACATGTTCCATTTATGTTTAGTGTAGTTTAGAGTGCAATGAATAGATGGATTACAATTGAGTCTAGAGATAATCTTGCATGTTCTTTTGTTATGTATTTCTATTCTTAATCCTTCAACTTAATTTGCATTTGTTCAAAGGTAAACGGTTGATGCACATTGTATATTTGACCATCAATCTCTATCTGTCCTATTGGTATGTATCCTTTATACACTTTCTGTTCATTCTCATTACTGTCTACTTCAATGCTTCTTTGACCAGTCGTTGATTGCTCCGATTGAATCAAAACTATTTTTCCATCTTGAGTGTTTGTAAAAACTCCAGTATCGTTTTCTAGCGTAGGTAAACCCAAGTCTTTCTTTGCATCTGTTATCGAATCATATCTTCTAAATGTGGGAATTACATTGGTTTGCTTGTTTCCCATCTCAAATGCATAAACTGGCTTAGCCTGTGCCTTATATGAATTTTCCCCGAAGGTTAATTATGGTAACACTGGGAATCCTTTAATTAGAAATGATTCCTACGTCTCTGATTCAGTCAACTTCAATAAGCTTAAGTGGGTAGTTGAATCCCCCCTCCTTCATGGGAAAGTATTGAGAACCTTTATCCTCAGATGTTGAAAATGTACAATGAAGACTTGCTAGTTTTGAACAAATTGCAGAAGCCACAAAACAGACTAGTGGACTATAAAGCAAATGTATAAGGATAAGCGAGCCATTTTGCTTACAACTAAAGAAAGAGGAGTAACAAGACGTGCTCGTGACTTTGAGAGGATATATAATTTGCACTTTGTTGATGGATTTAGCTTCTACTCAAATTTATAAGGATATGGATTAAGTCCAACTTACTGTAAACAGGTGCTCCAAGAGAACATACACAAGTTTAAAAAATGAAAAAATACCCCTTAAGAGAATAATATCTCAAGAGGGGTTAAGTTTTACCTATATTTGTTATTTATTTATATTTGAGTGCTAAATTGCTGCACACTAGAACAGTTACAATTCTTCATCTCAAATTCATTCAGTGTATTATCATGTTACTTATAAGTGTATTACCTATAATTTAACAAGTAAACATCATTAACTCCTTGTATTTATCACCATGCCATTATTCTATTATTAAAACGCCACCCAACCATTGGTAGGTGTCATATTAGAATGACTGGTTGTAAAAGAATAATATCTATGAGATGGCGTTGAAGCTTTAATATTTATTCCTAATGTATCGCTTATAAAGCCAGCAGCCCCTGTTGCTCTCATAGTCCAAGTGCCCGATGCATTGAAGTAGCCTTCAGAAATGAAACCAGGACTGTTGTTTGATGTTTCACTCAAAAGGTATAATGGGTTCTTATTCGTATGACCTTGTATAACTTGAAGAGGTTTTACTGCCACGCTTCCATTATGTTCCCAACTTACTTCATTCCTATTTTCCAGATATCCGCGTATAAATCAGTAAAAGTGCATATTGTTTGTGTCAGATTTATGCCGCTCAGTGTCATCCTGATTTCGGGTTTATTGACTCATTCTGATATTTGGACAGTCCATCTGGACAATCACTATGATGAAAAAGATAATTAAGCAAGATTGGAAGTTAACCTAATTAAGCCATTCAAAATGGAATTAGGACTTCAAAGGTTTCACTTTGGTACTACAGCATGGACTAAACAGCGCGAGTCACAGTGCTGAATTCACCCCTGTAACCCGCGCTTTTTTATGCTTCTATACATCAATCACTGTCCTATTGAGTAAAAAATCAATTTATAACATCCATTAAGCTCTCATACCCACATAATCAATGGACGTTGAAACTCCGCTCACTTTAAATGATACATTCGATACTTAGACATAAACTTTACAGATGGACCGCTGAATTAGCAATGAGGACACCTATAGCTTACTACGGGGTATGGTAAGAGCGGAAATTTCATGTCGGAAGGATCTTTACATACAGACTTCAATTAGTTAATTATTTCCTATAACATCGCTATTATTCCATATATCAGGATTATTGATCGTTTGATTTTCTCCACGTACAGTGAAATCATAACTATCCTTTGCATTAGTATACCAGTCAACAATGACTAACTTTCCATTCGCACTTTGCACAAGAAATTCAGTAGGTTCAGCAAAACTGCCTACATCCTTTTTAACTTGTGCATCTAATTTAAGATAGAAAAAGTTCTTACCCTCTCCAACATACTTTACTTCTGCTGCATCAACATCAACGCCTGTCACCAAATTATGAGTTAGATTGTTCTTAAGGAACAAATCGTATTGAGAGGTGATTTTTTTTTGCGTATATTGTTTAAGGTTTTCGTTATCTATATAAGTATCCAATTCAATGTCAGAACCGTTCCAGATCGCCCTATAATATTCAGACAGAGCATCCGTACACATTTTGTATGCTGTTTCAAAATCTGAAGCGGTTAGACCACTTTCGTCTTTCGCCAAAAAATAGGAGGAATCTTTTGATGAATTTCCTTTTGTTACAGGCGAAACTCTTGTGTTTTCAGCATTATTAATATCTCCAACAACGGGAACATTGTTATTTTCATTGTCACTAGTACTAGTCTGTTCGCATGCACTAAGAGTTAATAAAATCAATAATAACAGGTAAGCACGTTTCATTAAGTTTCCTCCTACGAAAATATTCTCGAACTTCAGATAATTAAGGAGGAGAAATTAGTTTGATGCACAACGCCTCAAAAAACCAATGAA
Organism: Paenibacillus sp. FSL k6-2145; assembly: GCF_037976585.1. NCBI lineage: Bacteria > Bacillati > Bacillota > Bacilli > Caryophanales > Paenibacillaceae > Paenibacillus > Paenibacillus sp. FSL k6-2145. The sequence goes on from NZ_CP150267.1 coordinate 702,194, forward strand.
GTGTTGTGCATCTCCCCTCAAATTTTTCACTTGTAATAACCAGTCAATTTTATAACCCTTTTGCTATCACCAGGATAAATTTCCTCCGCCTTTTGGTTGTTGTTATAACTATTTTTACCAGAGCGTCCTGTAACCAATGCTCCAAGAACTGACATCGTATTAGTTTCGTAGTATTCAGTAATAATAGTCGAATGCCGCCAATTATTGTAAGATCCGCTCAAATAAAATTGCAATACATCTCCAATTTGATATGGATAGCCTGCACTAGCGTTATATTTGAACGTTGAGTATGTAGTACCCGTCCCAGCCGGACCCTTCGTTGTGTTATTCACCAAAAAATTATACAGGTTTGGTACACCTGACCAGGATGAAGCACGATTACTCAAACTTCTATAATACCAGCCTGTAGAGGCAATACCTGTTCCATTAGTATCGTAAGTAATTGCACCACCAGCGAGTAATGCATGAGAAACGAAGTTTGTACAGTCCCAATTTCCAGTTATTTGTGAGAAATCGTAGTAAGAAACATTCGAACCACCACTTGCAGGCTGATCTTTTGCTTTATTATTTTTCGCGTAATTTGCTATCGCTGTCTTATTTAATGAAGATAAGGTTGCAAAAGGCGTAATAACCTGATTAGATGACCCGTCATTTTCTAAACTATTGATTTGTGCTGGAGCTTCGCGATCAACAGAAAAATAATCGGTGATTTTATCATTTAATTCCTCTTGTCTTTTAGCGGTATAAGAGCTATCCAGCTTAGAGTTGATATTAACGAGATTACTTATATGATCCCCTTCACCTCTAACATATTCATCATAATAGTCATATGGCATATACCAATCTGAAATAGTAAGCCCTGCATCTGTATTGCGAAATAACATTTTTGACACTTCGCCAAATCCAGACTCCACTTCCATTCCCACGTAATTGAATGAGGCCTCAGTACCTATTGTCAAGAGGATGCCTTCTTCGGTAACTTCAGAGGACAGTAAATTGAATTTCAAGACGTAGTTTTCTTTTTGTGCATTTGCGGCATCTATCACAAATTGTTTTGTTTTAATTTTCTTTTCCAAGTAATCTGACAGTTCGGAATCAAGTAATTCTGTCCTGACAGTTGATTTGTTATCTAATTGCTTTGTTCCGAGATCGATATTTTCATAGTAATTCTTCAACAATTCTTTTGCAAGGGAATAACTAGTTGTCACGGCAGATAAGCTAATCGCTCTATCCTGAGTGTTCAATTCAATTTGTAATGGACTACTGGGTTCAACATACGAATCATCAAAATTATGGTCTGGTAGAATAATATCTTGAGTATCAATCTCAGGTGGGTTACTTTGAGCCTGAGCAGCTGGAATATTCATGGAAAGTACAAGTGCACCTATAATCACATTGCTCATTATTTTTTTCAAAAAAAATCATTCCTCTCATCTCATTTGTATAAAAAAACAATACTACAAACATGAAATTAAAGTTTTTTTTGCAATCACACCTCCTAGAACGATCATTAATAATAATCCTAACAATCGTTTCAATCAGCTATTTTTACGTCTTTAAAAAAAGTAAAAACATTACATTTTTTTGAAATCTTTTCCAATATAAAATATTCCCTTAAATCTGTCAATTATAATAGAGAAAAACAATAATGTTATAGATTAGAGTCCTTCAGCCTAAAGTAGAAGCCGCTGCTAAAAAGTAGAGCACTGTAGCAGAAAAAGTGCCGTATTACTAAAGCAAATTAAGAAACTTAAACATTTGATCACTAAGGTACAAATCGAACGTAGTACAGAGGGTTAAAGGTTCAAAAAGTTATAGCAAGTCTTGAATTAGAAAGGAAATATATTAAGCAAAGTTTGTATTATTCAGAGAAAATTCTTGAACTTTATAATTAATCTGCAAGCACTCCATTGGGTTGGGATGCTTCTATCGTTCCGCTGTTGAATGTTCCGATGTCTGATCATTGTGAGACAACTTAGTACATAATGTTCTCCGAAATGTTCGTGGAAGCTGTCCCTCAAATTTGAGGATCAGGTATGTGTACACTGAGTACACAGTTAAACTTGTCAGATTGTCATGTGGGTAGTATGGGAAATGGTTGATACATAGGACTTATTCGGGGAATCTCGATTATCTAACCCCGCACTTGTTAAGTACGTATCTCTGTTTATTAAGTATCTCTGTTAGTACTTATCCTTTGGTTTTGGGTTAATATCTTAACCGAAAACAATTGATCAATGCGGAAGCTGCTGGTACGTTACCCTCCACACCTGTACGTGCATCCAAGGATGGATATAACAGCGCCCTCGTTTATTGTCAGTGTGTTGGACTCCTCGGTGTACGTGACAGGGTCTACTTCACTTGAAAATACATTGAGAGTAATCATATCTTCAAAATAACTATTTGATGCCATTTTATTAGCGATCCTTTTAACACTGGCCTTGTGTACAATAGGAGTCCTACTATACCTCCTGATTTGTTTGTCTTATAGTTGACTCCACGTTGTGTTTCATCGTCATAAATAATTAACTGGCTGTCGTACAACTTGACTAAGTTTTGAATTGAAATTTTAGTGATGTAGCTATCAAATTTAATCTTTGTACATTTCTCAAAATGGATAGGTAAAGTGACTCTTTCTTGAACTGATTGACTAAGAACATTCTCCGCTTCTTTAATTTCTCGCTTACCGAAATACCTATCTGGGTCGAATAGTTTATCCTCTGTTACTTCATATAAAGCTTTGATCAGGCCATAAAGCATGGGAACATCTAAATTGGAAACCTGTAATTGGTGCTTTACTTTTTTAGTTTTAAGAACTACTTCAAGATGAGTCAAAAGGATATGTTCAACTACCGTTCTATCTCTATCTTCATATGTATTTTCACTCCTTATATACAGTATAGCACCCGTCAAAGTGAGTAAAGATACATACGGGATTAAAAAAAATGGTCGGTAGGAGTTGACGTGAAGTCAACCAACTATAGGGTGTCACCAAATGACACCACTGGAGAGCAACTTTTTTTACTTCCGAAATTCGGAACCACAGTGTCACCGAGTGACACGATTGTAGATGGTAGGACTGGCTGTGTTGGAATTTTGGGAGTTGGGTGGGCAATATCGAGTAAAGCAAAAAACAGCCGCGTGAGGGCTGTCTAGTTTGTGGTATCTGTGGTTTAAGCGGCTTAAGAACTGATGTTATAAAGCCTGATAAATGTTCAAATGAGTATCCAATAAGATAACCCACACCTTGATAGCTATAATCTGTCTTGTAGGCAATGTAAAACAAGATAAGAAATGCAGAGCCACCAACAAGTATAAGTTTGTCCTTTAACGATAATGATCTCATGTACAACCTCCCTTTTTATATAAGGATATTACACCATGCATGCGAACTCACTTTCTACTTTACCGCTTATCCCTATCTTATTATAAATTTCAAATCACATCACATTCGAAATATGGTTACGCACCGTTTTCTCGCTGATGAATAACTGCCCTGCGATGTCACGCGTTGTTTTGTCTTGAACCAGTAATTCGAATACTTCGCGTTCACGGTGGGTTAACAAAAATTTGCTTTTATGATCGATACCCTTCAATGTTCACCCCTCCTTGCTCGGGTTGTGTTGGTGTAACAAGGTTAAGGGGATACAGTCAACTCATCTTATGTCAGGTCAAGGGCGTTGGTTCAGTTTTATAAGAAAAATGGGCAGTAAAACATGTGATTCATTGTCCAAAGTGAACGTATGCAGTTGTCTATGTATTTGAGATTATGTAAAACAAACATGCCCCTGCAGCTGATGTTACCATCTGCGCAAAGGCACACTTGTTCAGTCAAAAAACTACCGATTCATTCGATTCATGACCCCACCATTGTGATTACGATTCATCAGGCCATCGTCAAGGATGCCATCACGGTGATTGGTATCCGTACCGTTGGTTGGGAAAATACGCTCTACCATCGATTGGAATGTATCGATCATGCCACTGACTGGCTTACCATTACGAATATCTGTGGCGTAGTTCTCCACTTGCTCCACAAAATCCGGATTGGCTGATACATATACATTCTCGATGTTCGGTGCAAACTGCTTGATTTTTGCTGAAATCTTACCTTTAATCTCAGCTGATGTGTTATCATCCGTGCTATCTACACGTTGTCCTTCACTTTTCATACCATAATGCCCATCGTCCGTCCCACGTGCTTTGCCACTATTTGTCAGACCACGCATCATACCAATTGTACCTGTGCCCATGGTTCCATAGATGCTGCGGTCATTCCCCATATGGCTGCGATCCGTTGCTGAATTCGTGTTCAGTCCTGGAGCAATTCCGCTAGTGCTGTACGGAGACATTGTGCCCGTACCGCCATTCACACGCATACCACCCATATCGTGATTCATGTTTCCCCCACGCATGGTATCACTGGCATGATTACGCATCGTTCCATTCAGCATGCTCGTACGACCATTGGACTTGCTTTCCAACTTGCCTGCGTGACCATCTGCCAAACGAACGGCCACATAAGCATTACGATCCGTTAACATGACACGGGCAGATTTAACTTCCTTCATCTCCGTGATGCGTTTTGCCAGCTCTTCACTGGATTTCAGGTCAGTGACATTATGCATGCGATAACTTTTCGCACGGATGCCATCCATGCCATTTGTTTCCACACCATAACGGTTAATGCCGTTGGCTTGCTGACGAACACTTTGTGTATGCATATTGTTGGTATCCCGATTCGTGCCACAACCTGTCAAACCGGCCATTACAAAGATCGCAGTAGATAATGATAACGTAATAGCTGTTGCCTTTTTGACTGCTGGCATGTACTCATCCTCCAATGTTTGTTGGTTTTGGTCACAAAGATAGGATGTGCTTCTGTACGTACCGATATGCTGAAAGGATATGGTACCTTACCCTATAGATTCGGGTCTTCTGGTTCTGGTCTTTGTTTATAGTTTTTGATCTGTGGACCGTGAATTTCTTGCTATATAAAATAAAAAAACAGTGCTGCTTGTTCGCAGCACTGCCTCGAAATAATATTTGCATCATAATATTTGCATCTCAACACAATAATATCACTTATCTTCCGCCCCACTCATTTCCCGTCTGTTGATGAGGATGTCGTTGCTTCATTTGCCGAACTTGATGACTCTTCCGAAGAAGTTGTGGATGCTTTAATTGTATCCGGGAATTTCTCGGCTTCCGTTAGACTCGTCGCCTCCATGGCATATGCCCATTGACCATCCGGCGTAATGACCCAGATCTGATCCGATTCGGATGGCACCGTAATTCCTCGATACACATCTCGAACTTGTTGCCCATTGACCGTCTGTTCAACAGACAGGGTGAATCGTGGAACCGAATTCTTCAGCTCGGACGCTTTGCGCACATCATCTGCTGTCGACAAGTTTTTGATTTTGCCGATAAGAGATACGGCATCTGTGGCTTCAATCGTTTTTCCATTCAGTGTCCAAGTCTGCTCTGCCGCATCGTTCTCTGATGTCGATGTTAACATCCAGGTAGCTGCTTCACCTTCCCACTCCAGAGACCCAACATTTGTCTCATCCATGTTAAAAGGTGTCGTGTCCAACAAATCACGACGAGACAAAGCTATGCTGGTAATCGCCTCTGTCTGCACGGCAACCACAGGACCCGAATCAACACGCACATAACGTGCATCATCTGCTGGAAGCTGGCCACCAATAGCCAGTTTGATCTCCCGATTATCTTTGAGTTTGATATCCATACGTGTAGCATCTGTTCCTAATCCATACTTATCCAGATCCGTCGGCGCTTCTTCCACCACCAGTTCCTGATTCGCACCACTCAGAGCATCTAACCAACTGCTGACACTGTAACCGTTCAGAGGATAGGCTTTTGGCTCAACCATCTGCCATACGCCATTTTCAAGCGACAAAGTCGAAGATCCTGCTGCACCAGATGTCTCCTCCGTAGTATCATGTATCGTGATGGATTGGATATCCCCGGATTGAATACCGAGCAATTTGGCTTGTACCGCTTCTTCTTCTCGAAAATAATTTTGACTGGCCGCGTACACCCAGCCCACAATCAGTACGATGACTACCAGAATCGTTGGGACCCATTTTCTCATACCCGTCTGCGCCTCCACCATAAGAGTACACCGATGATAACAAAGATGAGCGGGAACGCTACAATAGCCACGAAGAAAATCGTTCTGGCCTGTTCGCCATTCAGGTATGCCATCTCATACCCGGCTTGTACCCTTGGGCGAATCGTCAATCCATTTTCTTTCTCACTCAGATAGTTTACCGTATTCAAAATAAAGTCCCGATTGCCGCCATTTGCAATTTCCGAATCCTGCATGAAAATGGACGAGCCCAGAATAACCGCCTTCGGTTTACCATCCGTTGTATCGGCTGCATACCCCAGTTCCACGGGTCCCTGAATGTCCTCTTCGGCTTCATTGCTTGTTTCATTTTGCAATAAACCGCCGATATTTGTCTCCCCATAACTGTCATTCGAAGAATGAATTAACGGTGAAAGGGTATATTTATCCTGTTCTTTGCTGGTCAACGCAATCGACAGCGACAACATCGGATACAATTGGCTTGCAGCAAGTTTGTCCGTAATTGCATGTGTACCATACTCCGGCACCACCCAGAGTGGCCCCATCGTACTGGCTTGCTGATTATCCACCATGACCGCATGCTCATCAACGACGCCATAGTCAGCCATCAGAGCATCGATGTTTTTCCAACTGGATTTCATATCTTCCACAAATCCGAGGGATAATAACAGCTTGCCTCCATTACTCAGATAGGTGCGAATGGCTTTCATTTCCGTATCACTGAGATCGCGTTGTGGACCAATAATGGCAAGCACATCTGCATCTTCCGGAACTTTCCCGGCCTGATTCAGCTGCAACTCTTCCGTCTGCACATTATTTTGTTCCAAGGAGGATTTCAGCGTAGTCATTTGAGCGAGACTCAGCTCTTCATGTCCGGTCAAAAAGACCATTTTGTGCATTTCGGTGGATGACATATTCATGAGCGCCTGCGTAAGTTTTTCCTCACCTGTGAACTGATATGATCCATCACTGCCGTCACCTGTCGCGGTGAACAAACTGGCGATATCAATCACTTTGTGTTGATCTCCCTGCTCCAGCACAATGGAGCTGCCTGTTATGCCGTATTTGGATGCAAGCGCAGGTTCCTGCGTCAGATTATATTGTTTTATTTTCAACTTGCTGTTACGTTTCGTGTATTCCTCGACCATATCCGTGACCTCACGGTTCAGGACGGTGTTGTTGGCATTTTCGACCGTTAACACCAGAATGTTGACGTCATCCTTCACATTTTTGATCGCAGTAAGGGACTGGTCAGATAACGTGTATTGTTTGTTCGAGGTCAGATCGAGCTGGAAGCCGCCAAGTGAATTCAGGAACAGTGTTAGCAAAATAAAGATGCCAATCACCGCTACGGACAGCACGGTACTGTTGGTATGACTTAACCATTTTTTCATCTTCTCACCTCCACCGCTTCCGTTCCACAATTTGAATGCTTAACAGCAGAAACACACCCGAAAGGGTGACATAATACAAGATATCCGGTCCACTAAGTACGCCTTTCATGAAGCTGTCGAACCGGTTAGTCAGTGCAAACGGGTCCAGCCACTGTTGCAAAGCAGATCCCGTATTGCCTGCGAATGAATCAAGCATCCACAAAACGAGCAAGATAATAAAACCCGCCACCGCAGACACCATCTGATGCTGGGATAAGGTGGAAGCGAATAGTCCAATCGCCATCATGCTTCCGCCCAGGAAAAATAACCCCAGCGCAGACATCCATACCGTCGTCATATCCAATGTCCCATAAAATGACATGATGAAAGGGTACACCAGACTGCACAGGATGAGCACAACCAGAATGGCCAGAGAAGCAAGATATTTACCAAAAATAATTTCTGTTACTCGTGCCGGAGAAGTCAGCAACAATTCATCCGTTCCCTGTCTGAATTCCTCTGCAACGAGTCGCATCGTTAACAAGGGCACAACAAACAGCAGCATGGACAACGTATCGCCCAACACGAGACGATAATCGACAATGCTCGGCTGGTAATATACAAAGCTTGAATAGAACAGCAGACTGGTCATCAGTACATATACGGCAAAAGCAAAATAGGACGTGGGTGACAGAAAATAAGCTTGCAGCTCTTTATTGCATACCGCCATCATTCGTCTCATTTGGAGTCCTCCCCTTTGCGAGAATGGGGCGAAGCATCGGCTGCTGTACTAACTGTTGTTCCCGATATACTCGACGAGTCGATGTCCGAAGTTACATCCTGATCCATCTCTGCCCCAGCAACCTTATCCACATCTGCCGAATTTGCGTCTGTGTCTGTGGCCTCGGTTGTGGTCAGCTTCAGGAAGATTTGCTCCAGACTTAGGTTCTCCTTCTTCATCTCCAGTATCGGTAATCCTGCACCTGACAAAAGGTAGAACAGCTCCTCCCGGAAATCTTCCGAGTTTTCTCCAGTAAGCAGCATTTTAACCGTATTCGCTGAATCTGAATTAAGTGAAGTATCTTTGGCGGTATTCGCATCCGATGTTTGAATGACTTCACTCTGCACCTTCTCCCATGGGGTCAGCACATTATGTAATTGCTCCGTAGTGGCCTTCACTTCAATCGACACCTTGAACTGATCCCCCATTGCTGATCCGAAATGCTGAGGTGAACCATCCAGCACGAGTTGTCCCTGATTGATGATCAACATTCGATTACAGAGCGTGCTCACTTCAGGCAAAATATGCGTACTGAGCAGCACTGTATGGTTCTCCCCCAGTTCTCGAATCAGATCTCTGATCTCGATAATCTGGTTTGGATCAAGGCCCGATGTTGGCTCATCCAGAACCAGCAGATCCGGCTTGTGAATAATGGCTCCTGCCAGCCCAAGGCGTTGTTTGTATCCTTTGGATAACCCACGTACCATTTGCCTTTCCCGACCCTGAAGCCCCAGTCTGCTAACCATCTCACTGACCCGCAGCTTAACCTCACGTGCCGGGACATCTCGTAAATTGGCTACGAATTTAAGATAGGACTGCACCGTCATATCGGGATACAGTGGCGGAGTTTCAGGCAGATACCCAATCTTGGAACGAACACGCTGACCCTGCTCATGCACCGATACCCCATCCACCATGATGGAACCCGCGGTTGGATGCACATAACCCGTAATCATACGCATCGTTGTTGTTTTTCCGGCACCATTGGGCCCGAGAAAGCCAACAATCTCACCACGTTCCATGGTGAAATCCAGTTGATGTACGCCGCGTTGCCCTTCGTAAACTTTGCTGACCTGTTTCACTTCGAGCACATCATTCATCCTTTCCCGTTAAAATACCCGTGTACCATCGTTCGTTATATAAATTCAACTGAAAATATTTACACTTGCACTCCGATGGCAGAATAACCTTCCGATCACTGTTATCCCCATATTTTTTTGATTCCTTCATCAGAAGGAAAAATCCGGGGATAGCGTATGCTTCCGATGTAGCTTTCTTTTCAGAAAGCTTTTAGGCGAACGCTTCGCTTCTTCAAGTTATTTCTGCCTCTCCGTTTATCGTGTAAATGTTATGTTGAACTTATGTAATAGATGATAGACACGGGAAGTTCCTTGTATCTTACGTGAGCTATCCTAGCCTCAGCTTAATGACACTTAAAAGACAGCTTAAAAATTTTTGTCAAAAATGTGAACAATCCGGTTAACACCCACACCCTGCACTTAGAGCCAACGTAACATAGAGTACAGGAGAATGTGCTCCTGACCAAAAGTCAGAGGGTGAATCGTGTGAAAGTATTATTCACGTTTTATATTCCAAGCGGTGGCGTGGATACGTTAAATCGACTGCGCACCGCTGTTCTGAAACGTCATGGCATTGAAGCGCACCTATTGTATCTCAACACAGGCTCGGGATTGCAGAACAACAGTGATACGCCCATTTTCACCGCGTCCAGTGACGAGGATATCCATCATATCATTCATACTCATCATTATGATGCCATCATTGCCACTTCAGACATCGCTATGCCCGGCCGCTTGAGAGGACTTGGTTATACGGGACGTATTATTTTTGAAGCGCAGGGACTCGGAACACGCGATCAGGCTCTGGAAACGATACAGATGGGTGTCCCTTACCTCCAAGCTCATTGTGATGCTGCCGTTATACCTCCCACAGACCACCTGCTGGATATGTTCATTCATATCTGTCCTTGGCTTCATCGGTTTGTTATTCCCAATATGCTGGATACTGACACCTTCGCACCAATTTTGGTGGATACCCCACCCTATCCGGTGCTGGCTTGGGTAGGACGACTTGAACACAACAAAAACTGGCGTGAATATTTAATCATATCGAGTAAAATCGTCAAAAAAAATCCAGAAGCCAGACTATGGTTATTCCACGATCCAACTTTGGCTAATCCAGAAGATGAAGTCATGTTCCGGCACATGCTGGCAGAATACGGGCTTGAGGATCGGATTGGCATTTTTATCAATGTTCCTCATTCTCAGATGCCTGCATACTATTCCATGATTGCCGCTTCAGGGGGCATCATGTTATCCACTTCCCTGCTTGAAGGATTCGGTTATGCCGTCGCTGAAGCCATCAGTTGTGGCTGCCCGGTGCTCAGCACGGATTCGGATGGTGTGCGTTCATTTATCACACATAATAAGACTGGTAAGTTTTATCCAATTGGAAATGTAGAGGCCGCTGTAGCCGAAGCAAGGGACCTGATGAATAACAAGAAACTGCGTGAGTATATTCGCATTCAGGGCAGACAGCATATGAGCTTGTCTTTTTCACCAGATCGATATGCCATTTCTTTCCGTGAAATGATGACAGCACTGCGAATTTTCCATTGAGCATAACAAAAAAGGCAGTTCAGCAAAATTTCTCTGAACTGCCTTAGTATGGTTTTTATAGAGTCTTAGTGTCCCATCATCATCGCGGGATCAGGCTTGTCGCCATTTTGAAGTTCTTCTTCCTGCATCGGTTTAGGTTTGCGCAGAATCAGACTGAGCAAACATCCGAACAATGCAATACAAGCGGCCAGGAAAAACGTATCATTGAAACCAGCCACCAAACCATGAACGATAGCGGTCGGCTCTGTACTCGTTGTATTGTCTGCGATTCTTGAAGTAAGGAAGCCTGTAAGCCCTGCAACCGCAAAGGACACGACCACTTGCTGTGCAGCCGCCGTGAGCGGTGTCACCCGTCCAACCAACTTACGCGGTGCAGCATTTAATACATGCGTATTGAGTGGCATCATGGACAGGCCCATACCCAGACCCATCATAACCAGAGCTGTTATAATCAGGCCAAGACCTGTCTCTGCCGTAATGGAGGACAGAATAAACAATGCTCCCGAAATAATACCCAGACCCACAAAGGCCAGAGGTCTAGCACCGATTTTATCAAACAACCGACCACCAAGAGGCATACCCACTCCGGAAGCCAACGCCTGTGGCAGTAGAATCAATCCTGTTTCCAGTGCAGTGTATCCTTTGATCTGCTGCAAATAAAGCGGGATCAGGATCATCGCACCGAACAGCGCCACTTGTGACACCCATGCGAGAATAATTCCCCGTGAGAAATCAGATGATTTGAATACCCGGAGTTCGAGCAATGGATTTTGATGACGAAGCTCCACAATAATGAACATAATGAGCGCTACACCACCCACAATGACACCCGTCAAAGTTGTTGCAGACGTCCAGCTCGTTCCACCCTCACTCACACCGTAAGCCAGCATCGAGAACGCAATTGGCGCCAGAATCATGCCGAGCAGATCCAGTGCAGGTGTGCGTCCACGATCTGTATCCGGCAAAAACTTGATACATAGAATGAAAGCTGCAATACCAATGGGCAAGTTAATCAGGAAGATCCAGTGCCAGCTCAGTGATTCAATAAACCACCCGGACAAGACCGGACCCAATGCAGGGGCAAGCAGCATCGGAATTCCCAGCATCCCCATGATGGAACCTCTTCGCTCAGGAGGAGCCAGACGAAAGACCATTGCCATACCAATAGGAGCAACCATGCCTCCACCAAGGCCCTGAATGACACGGTAAATGATTAATTGCTCAGGTGATTGGGCAATCGAGCATAATACAGAACCCAAGGTAAACATGGCAATCGTGAACAGAAATACTCTTTTGGCACCAAAGCGGTCTGTTAACCAGCCTGCCAGTGGAATAACCGCAGACAAAGCCAGGGTATAACCCGTAACCGTCCATTGGATGGTTTTAAGATCCGTCTCGAAATATTGAACGAGATTCGGAATGGCTACATTCACCACCGTGCTGTCCAGAATAACCATGATCATACCGACGATAATAGCCAGGAGTGGCAGTATAATCGTTTTGATTGAAAACTCTGCGGGCTCCTGGGATACTGCTGTTTGTTCTTTCACGTTCTCCACACTCTTTTCCAGCCAGGAGATCGCAGGCTTATCCATGCGTCTCACTCAGCCTATATTGACGACTAATTTCAAACTATCGTTTTAAATCGTCGTTTTAAACTTTCGTTTAATACTGATCTAATTCTAATGAAAATACCTTTGCTGTCAAGCTATTTTTTCAGGCATTTCTATTATGGATCCACCACAAAAAAATGGAACAGGCACCTTCCCTGCTCCACACGTTGGTTAATCATGACTATGCAATGATGTCCATATCAATCTGCAAGCTTCATCATCTGATATTCTGACAGTATGCCCAATGTCTGACCGTGAATACTTCTGCAATATATTCGAATAACCAGATGCTTCGGTGAAGAGCTGTTGCTGATGATCCTCAGTTCATGAGGCTCGGATGACACATCCAGATTATGAATGACCTGATTACCGCCCGCTCCCCCCGAATATGCCGTTAGGTGAAACAGGTGTCGGTACAGTTCTCCGTGAATACTGGCTCCACCAACAAATACATCCGTCCCTTCCTCGCCGCCCACATAGGCCAACTCCACATCCATGTACTTGACGGGAACAAATGTCTGTAACAGATTCTCATGAATCTCAAGTAAATATACCGCCACTGTAGATCCCTCCTTCGGAGCACATGAACCTTCCTGTACATAGGATATGCTTCCTCTCGTCCATTGCCATTTGCATTCACCCATTTTCGACCAATTACACGGAAATGCCCGACCTTCCGGTCCTCTTTTTTCATAGAATAAAAGGATAGAAGCTCGGCCGGTGCAGGTCGTGACAAGGAGGTAGCTATGAAAGTTCTGCTCGTTACGTATTGGGAGCTTACACATATGGGAGGCATATGGACATATGTTAAACAACTGGCCGACAGGCTGATGGCGCTTGGTGTAGAGGTTGATATCATGGGCACAAATGGTGCCAATAACGAAGTATATGTTCGTAATCTGAATCGCGCTTTCTCCAAGGATAAGGTGTGGCCCATGCTGCAAGCCAAACTCAATCCGACTGATCTGCCACAATTCACTGCCGATCCTCTTCTCGCTTATTATGAACTGAATAGATATGCCTTCGAGATGGCGGCCGCTTATCTGGGAGTGGACCACTATGACGTTATTCATGCGCAAGATCCGGTAGCTGCCGTAGCCATAAAACGCATTTTGAACCGCAATATCCCACTGGTTACAAGCTATCATGGCGCTCTTGCACGCGAAGCCTTTTACGATGCTCAAAATTCCAACCCACAGCTTACTCTCCCTTCATATTTGCAATCCAAGCGTGGACGTTATTTTCTCTCATTGGAAGAGAGAAGTGCAGCACAGTCCGAGCTCATTCTCGTGTCAAGCCACTGGATCAAGAGTACGCTTACAGAACTTGCCGTTCCTGAATCAAAGTTCAGACAGATTCCCTATGCTGTAGATCTCCCAGCCTACCGTGCCTCAGCAGCTGTGAAGTTCCGCCAGCGACCACCTGCGGGCAAGAAAGTCATTGCCTTTACCGGACGACTTGAATACATCAAGGGTGTTCATGTGTTAATCAAGGCCTTAGCCAGTCTGAAAAATAAACGTTCTGATTGGGTCTGCTGGATCGCAGGTGAAGGCAATCTAACCGATGAATTGCGAGCACAGGCCGCGTCAACGGGTATTGGAGCGGATGTTGTGTTCTGGGGCAAGTTGGACAATATTCCTTCCTTCCTGCGCCATGCAGATATCTATGTCCAGCCCAGCCTGCAGGACACCCAGCCGTTCTCCGTTACCGAAGCGCAACTTGCGGGTGTACCTGTTATCGTCAGTGGCACAGCCGGCATGCCCGAGATGGTTGAACCTGGACGTACGGGATGGGTTGTTCCTCCGCAGGATGTCGACTCGCTCCGTGAACTGTTGGATGCACTACTTGAGGATAATGTTACCCGGAGAACAGTGGGTGCGGCGGCGAAAGCCTGGGCTGAACAACACCGTTCACTGGAAGTGATGGGATTGCGTACATTTCAAGTCTACCAAGAAGCCATCTACAGAGGAGGACATACGATATGACGTTACTTGTACCGAGTGATCTGTACAACCGCTGGTTTTCGACTCCAGTTTCCACACCTCACATCGACGTGGATTACGCTGTAATGAATGAATTGATGAAAAAGCTGCCTAAAGGATATGTATTTCCCGATCCTGCATCCATGGCGATCATGAATTCAAAAGATTGAGTTGTCCAATGATATGCCGTCTTTATATAACATGCCGAAATATCAAACAAGGGGTGTCCCATCTGTCATATGAATGACTGAGGACACCCCTTGCTCGCTTCAAATGTATTCTAATGGACCGAGAACACGCTATTACAGATCTTATTAATCTGTCGCCAACTTGGAATACATATTCAGATCACTGAACGTTTCGCCTACCCTCTCGTATGCTCTGAGAGTGCCTTCATATGTGAAATTTAGCTTTTGTAATAGCTTGATTGAATTCACATTATGGGGGTCAACCTTTGCTTCAATTCGATTCAGCTTCATAGTCGAGAAGGCGTGAGCTAATAAAGAAGAGATCGCTTCCGTAGCATATCCTTTTCCCCAGTGTGATCTGGCAATATCATACCCAATTTCTGCTTTAAGATTGTCAAAATCCAGCGAATTATAACCACATGAACCTATGATTTCGTTGGACTCTTGCGCAATGATGGAGAACCGAATAGCCTTGTTATCCTGAGAAAGATCATTCAGAAGATTAATCATCGCTATAGCTTGATTCTCATCCGTAAAATGACTGATATTCATGAATCTAGTAACATCCGGATCAGACCAAATCTTAAACAAGCTGGCCGAATCCGATACGTTCATTTTTCGCAAATATAACCGTTCTGTGTGTAACTCTGTAATCAATTCTTTTACCTCCATTAGTTTATTAATGATTCGGTTTAAGATATTGATATCTGCGCATAGTCCAGTCCCTTCCGTGTATGAATCATTTCATTATACAGAGACTTCAGCAACCCATCTACATTTCTATCCACGGATCGTCCATGGAACAAAAAAAGAGCTCCCCACTTATAGCACATTAAAAGTGCTTCATAAGGGTGCTCTCCTACCATTTTAAAAACTAATCCACTCAGCCATCATTGCCAAATCCATCTACTTCCAATACCCGCCAACCTGAAGCAAATTGAGTAAAATAGGTCTATGCTTCTCTTGAACTTTTTCCATCTCGGCAACCAGTGCCTTGAAGTGACGTTTGGTACCCATCGACTCATGCAATCGGTAACACATCAGAGGTTCATTGTAGTAGAACAGCTCATACATTGGAAACAGCCTCATCCACATCTCATAGTCATGGGTGTAGCGAAAATCAGTATCGAACAGTCCAAACCGCTCAAATGCTTCCATCTCTAACATGACAGTACAGCCGTTGATCGGACAACCTTCCAGCAGTACCTGCAACATCTCCAGACGACTTCCCACTTCCGGATGCACCGTATCCAACCATTCACTCTTCTCATTCACATAATGGTAGGCACCATGGCAGAATGAAGCCTTGACCTCTCGCATAAACTTCAGTTGTTTCTCCACCCGATCCAGCAGCATCACATCATCCGAGCTGAGCCAGACAAAGTAATCCCCTGTTGCATGTTTGATGCCCTCATTTAATGCTGTCGCGGTTCCACCGTTTTCTTTGTGAATATAGCGGATGGAATCCATGAATGGTTGTAGCTTCTCCACGTGCTCGGTTGACCCATCATCCACCACGATGACTTCAATATGTTGATACGTCTGGTGAATGGCACTGTGAACAGCCTGCTCGATATAAGCACAATTGTAAAAAGGAATGACGATCGATACTTTTGGCTCCATTCGGGCCTTCCCCTCCTCTTACTGTCTTAGGTAAAATGCTGCGCAAAGAGGGCGTTAATCAGCCATCTTTTGGCTTTCATAACTGCCCTCCCTACGCTACCCGCCAAGCGTCGCTATTCGCTGCAACAGCGGTTCCCGATATCTGGACCATACCATGGATGCCTCTCTGCCGATGACATCCGCATGACGTACCGATCCCATTCCACCATGCCAACGATATGCGGTAAGTGACTCGTTCAGGTACGGAAACCGATGACCGTTCAGCAAAATCCGCATCCAGAGATCCAGATCATGGGTGTAGGGCAGAAGCTCATCAAACAATCCCACTCCGCTGAACAGATCCTTGCGGATCATGACAGTACAACCGTTGACTGGATTGCTGTTAACGAACACTCGCAGCCAATCCAGATCGGCCATCGGTGCAGGTCCTCCGTTTAACTTGGTCACTGCGGAATGTTCATTGATATAATGAAAGTTCGTATGGGAGACGAGCACATTCTCACGTTGCATAAACTCCAGCTGATGCCGAATTTTATCCGGGTACAGATAATCATCCGAACTGAGCCAGGCTACATAATCACCAGAGGCATGACGAATGCCATGATTAAGTGCCGAAGCCGTCCCGCCATTGCTTTTGCCAAGCACATTAATATAAGGAAGATAGGGTTGAAGCAACTCTGCATGCCGGGTTGAACCGTCATTCACAACAACGATCTCCACATCGGGATACGTCTGGTTCAGCGCACTTTGAATTGCCTGAGGCACATAAGGGCAGTTGTAAAATGGAATGACAATGGATACTCTCGGATTCAACTTGTCGTCCTCCCTTGCTGGACACGAACATCACTCAGGATATCCTGTAACGATGTGGCAAATGGAATCATCGGCTGCCAGCCAAGCTTGCACAGCAGTGATAATTCCTCCTGTTTTCCCGAACCATCCGGACCAGAAGATGCCCCATCCCAGCGAACAGGGACTTCCGCTTCTGTCATGGACAACAGCAGATCTGCAATTTCACCAAGACTGCGCTCGACTCCAGACACCACCGGGTATACTGTACCGCTGGACCCGTGTACCAGGAGGGTCGCATATGCTCTGACGGCATCCCGCACATCCAGAAAGTCACGGGTATTGTCCCGTCCGGACAGACGGAATGCCTCGGTTTTGCCCGTCTGCTCACAGGCAACAACATGGCGTGCAAGCAGGGAACAGATGCCTGTGGAAGGACCCGCACCAATCAGATTGCCTGGCTCCGCCAGCATGATCTGTTGTCCAAAGAGCGACATCCACGACAACGACACCATCTCTTCCAGCGCTTTACTGAGGCTGTATGGATGCGGAGGCCGGGGAATCCGGCCAGGTTCCGGCGTATATTTTAACCGCGATCCTACAATAACGGTTCGTGCTGTCGGACAACTACGAAGCGCATCCAGCAAATACAGCACGGCCATCACATTGGTCTCCAGGACCAGTAGCGGATCAGACCACGAATCAGGCACTGAATTTTTGCCAGCGAGATGCAGCACATAGTCGGGCTGCACCTCGCCGATCAGATGACGTACTTGCTGTTTATCGTTCAGATCACAGACATGGACTTGTGCACCTTTACCAAATGAATACACATCCGGCCTCCGGACTACCGCTGCAACCACTGCACCCGCTTCCCGAAAATAAGATACGGCATGTCGCCCGGTAAAACCGGAGGCGCCTGTAATCAGTACGTTCTTGCCTCTCAGCTCTGCTCCATCCATAATGCCAACTCCTTCAGCATTGTAGAATAATCCGGCAGGTCTGTCTTCACATCCTCGCGAGTGGACACCAGCGTACGGTCCTGCACTACACTGTCATCACGCACAATCGTCACATCCTGCTTATCCCAGGTCTGCTTGAACAATACAAGCAGGTCATGCTTGCTGACAGGTGCCGGATGAGCTAGGTGGATCAGACCACTAACCGATGAGGCCAGGTAATGGTCTACCCATTTGGCCAGCTCAAGTGTGGTCACACCGTTCCAGAATACGCGGGTATACCCCCCGACTTCACCTGTGCTGGACATAAACCATTGCATCAGACCAATGCCGCCCTGGCGAATCTCGGGTCCAATGATGGACGTACGGATCGTCAGATGACCTTCATCCTGAACTTCGCCTAGGGCTTTGGTGATGGCGTATGCTGAAGTCCCATCCGTAACATCATCTTCCCGGTATGCTCCCCGTTCTCCGCTGAACACACAGTCCGTGCTGATATGAATTAAGCGTGCACCAATCGTATCTGCAACCCGCCGCAGACGATGTGGCAGGAAACCGTTAATATGATATGCAGTAATTTTGTCCTCATCTGCGAAGTTGTTCAACACACCTACAGCATTAATAATCACATCCGGGTGCACAGCTTCTACCAACCGATCAACCATGAAGCTGTCGTTCACATCCAGGAGCAGACCATTGGGGTCCGTTACATCCCGAGATGTGTAGAAGACGCTGTGTACACCTTGACGGCGGAAATAGTCGACCAAAATATGGCCGGCCATTCCGTTTCCACCAAGTATCAGCAGTTTCATGACAAGAATCCTCCGCGTTTCAGAATTTCACGAATCTCCTCTTTGGTCATGAGTTGGTGTTCAGAACTAAAACTGTTAAAGGAGACCGGGGGACAATTGGTATAATGTTCACGCAGACCCGGTATACCCAGGGTAGGGAGAATAACCAGGTACTGCTCATCGTAGACAACGGTGGTCATGCTCTCGAATTCACTCATCAATATTTCATGGATTTTCTCCCCAGGACGAATGCCACGTTCCACAATGCTCACATTCTCCACACCGGAATCCTCAATCAGCACTTCCGCAAGATCAACGATTTTGCAGGTAGGCATCGTCATGACAAAGATCTCTCCGCCGACACTTTCCACCGAAGCTTTGAACAGCAAGGTAATTGCATCCTTCAGCGTAAGAAAGAATCGAGTCATACTCATATCCGTGATGGAGACCTGCCCTTTCTGGCGGATCTGATTCTTGAACAGATGTACCACACTTCCGTTTGTTCCCAGTACATTCCCACCCCGTACCGTAACAAACTTGGTATCGCTGTGTAACAAGTTTGCATATACAATTAATTTCTCGCCGATCGCTTTTGTCATGCCATAGAAGTTGGACGGATTGGCAGCCTTGTCAGTCGAGATATAGATTACTTTTTCCACCTTGTTCTCAATAGCAGCCTCAATTACGTTCTGTGTACCAATCACATTGGTTTTGAGTGCTTCGTACGGTTGGTCTTCACACACCGGAACATGCTTGAGCGCTGCCAGATGAAATACATAGTCCACATGCTGGCAAGCCGCCGTCAAGGCGTCCTTGTCACGAATATCTCCAATCCGGAAATGAAGACGCGGGTCTTCAAATTCACGACTCATAGCCACTTGGCTGGACTCATTCCGGGAATATACAATAATTTCTTTGGGCTGCTGGGGCAGTAGTTGAGCCACAAGTTCATAACCCCATGATCCCGTACCGCCAGTCACGAGTATACGCTTATTTTCAAACATGCATTTTCCCTCCAAGCAGAAATTTAACCACTTTACTGGATACATCTGTGGCTTTGTAACCTTGCGGGCAATCCCAGTCGCTAGACATCTTTGTCATGACTTTCACGCAATCAGCGATGCGCGCGGCATCCAGACCGGAGACGACATTGCTGCCGCAATCGACCGTTTCCGGCCGCTCGGTAGTTCGACGCATCGTTACGGTCGGCACGCCCATAATGCAACACTCCTCCTGCACGGTACCGCTATCCGTAAGTGCACAGCGTGCATGACGTTCAAGCATTACAAAGTCGAAGAATCCAAACGGCTCGTGAAACTCCACCAGTGGGTTCATCTCCAGTTGCAGATGCTCCGCAATCCGGATCGCGGTACGCGGATGAATACTGCAGATCACACGCAACCCGTGTTCCTCAGCGACCTGGTTCAGTCCTTTCATAATCTCCAGCAAATGAGGGGCATGATCCACATTCTCGGCTCGATGGGCAGTAACCAGGAAGTATTGCCCGGATTTCAGCTTGAGCTTTTTGAGTATTTTGCTCGAACTTACTTGCGCGTCGTAGTGCTGCATGACTTCATAGATGGGATTGCCCGTTAGCACGATGCGCCTGCTTGGTACCCCTTCGCTGACCAAATGTTTCTTGCTCTGTTCCGTGTAAGGCATATTAACGGTGGAGATGGCATCAATAACCTTACGATTTTTCTCTTCAGGCACATCCAGGTCGAAGCAACGATTGCCTGCTTCCATATGAATAACAGGAACACCCATGCGCTCAGCCAATATTGCACATAATGCGCTATTGGTATCGCCAAGCAGCAGCAATTTATCGGGCTTCTCCTGCAGTATCAGATCTTCCATCTGCGTAAACATCGAGGATAGCTGTCGTCCCAGAGAGGCCGCTTCATCCTGAAGAACGTAATCCGGTGCGCGCAGGCCCATTTCCTTGAAAAAGAGACCGCTGAGACTTTCCGTGAAGTTCTGTCCCGTGTGCACCAGAATATGTTTGGACGCGTACTGGTCCAGCTTGGAAATGATCAGGCTGAGCCGTATGATCTCAGGTCTCGTACCCAGCACCGTCATGATCTTCATCGTAATCCCTGCCTTCATCTTGTATTGGAACCCTTGCGCCCTGCTCGGCTACGTCCTGCCTTGGCAGATTTGCGTCTGCGACTAGCCGATTTCCCCATATGTGGACGCGGTCCCTTCGTTGTACGGGTTCTCCCCTTACGTCTGCCAGTTCCGGAAGTACGTTTCAGCCCCTCACGGTCTCGGCGAGAATGAGGTGCAAGTGGCTTGCGACGACGTTTCCGCGTTTTGCCCCTCTGTTGAATCGGCTTTGCAGCTGGGCCAGTACCTGAGGCAACAGGAGCATCGTGCCCCAATGCGATTGGAGGTAATGAGGAATGTGGCAACGCCTGTATGACGGTCAGTGGGAATAACAGTGCCCGCACCGTAGTCGGCTCCAGAACCAGTACAGTGCGCAGTCCTCCCTCCCCATGGGTATACACAGGTCCATTCGGAGGTTGGATATAAGCAAACCATCCGGGAAAACGCAATAACCACTGTGTCACCATCGTATGCAGTTTCGTTCGGTAGGTTTCAACGCCGTAGAGCCTTTCCGCTTCTGTCCGATTGCGCCACCCCGTATTTGAGGCCAGCTCTGCATCATTCAGCAAGGTTGTTGCCAAAGTGACAAGCGCTTCGGTATCGCCCGGCGGGGCCAAAAATGTATCACTGCCTACGGATTCCATTAATTCCTTCAGTCCACCCTGGGCAAAAGCGATGACCGGTTTGGCAAAATAGAGCCCCTCCAGTGCGGTCATGCCAAATCCTTCCTTGACCATGCTTGGGATGACCAGGATATCCATCGCGGTATACGCCAGAGATACGTTCTCTTCAAATGTGGTGAAGGTAAACCGGCGTGAATACCCGGATTTTCTCACCCGTGATACACACTCGTCGTAATACTTTTTATCCGATGGTGCCCCGATGATCCAGAAGCGACAGCGCGAATGCGTTTCACAGATCCTCAAGGCCATATCCACAAAAGGTTTCAACCCTTTGGCATCATATATAAATGAAGAAATATAACCGATACAGGTCTGGGATGATTTGAAACCGAGCTCCTTACGCTTGCGTTCACGCAGATGAACCCAGCGGTCCGGTGCGGGTAGCGCGGGTTCCCAAGTTGGGGAAATGATGGTCACTTTGTCACCCATGCCGGCTTCTTGAAATGGGGCTACCGCTGTCTCGGATATACCGATAATCCAATCCGCGTAACGCCCAATCATCTGGATCGCCTCGGTTGTATGTTCATTCGTATGAATGATCTCGGTAATCTTCCAGATGACCGGAATCTGAAGGGACTTTGCCGCTACAGCCGGCATCACATTAACGCAGGTGTTCGTTAACACCATATCGGGAGCAGTCTCCCGTATGAGGGAGACCGCTTCCTGATACGCTGGTGTATGGCGAAGATGCTCCGCATCATCTGCAATGCCCAGGTAAGGTGTGTACACACCGTGAAGCATCGGCAGAGTGCATATTTTGACCTGAATGCCGAATCTCCGCGCAAGCCCCGCAAGCTTCCCCTCCTGAGGGACTACGAGCACACATTCAAAGATTGCACCGATCTCTCTCATAAAATGAAGCAGCAGCTTCTCGGCGCCTGTAATGCTGCGAGTATTACACACATGTGAAAATAACATCATCTTTGGTTTCGTTGCCATGGCCGCACGGACCCTGTACACGGGTATCCGATACAGGGTACTGTGCACACCTCCTCCCGGCCAGAATTAAGGGAATATGATAGTTAACATTTCATTAATTCTTTTGCCATACGTGTGGTCTTTCAGTGTACGTTCGAGTCCACGAAGTGCAATCTCACGGCGTTCCTTTTCATGAGTAAGATAATATTCCACTTTGTCGAGTAACTCCTGTGGCGAGGAATATGTCTCAATCTCCACACCCGGTTTGTAGAAACGCGCAATGTCATCCCGGGCGTCGGTCAGCTGCAGCGTCGTGGACGCGGCAATTTCAAACGTTCTCGGGTTCGGTGAGGCTGGAGGGATTTTGAGGTGATTATTATTGACGGAATCATCTTCGTGGGACCGGTGCAGGTTGATGACAATTTTGGTGCCATTGTACACATCATTGGTCTCCGGCGGACTCATCCAGCGCCCGAGTTCAATCTTCTCGCCATAGGCAGTATAGTCAGGCAGACGGTCCCACCAGATTCCGTTAAATACCGTGTTGTGTGACATCAACTGAGGCATGATCGGATTGAAGAAGTATACCCGGTTCCAATAGGCCGAGCCGATAAAGCTGACATCCCGTTTTAACGGGGAAGGAGTTGTAATCGGAAAGTAATGATTAGTGAATGCGGCAAAAGGGAGGTAGTGAACTGACGCGCAGCCGATTTGTCGATATAGATCGATACAGTTCAGTTCCAACGTGAAGACATGGTCAAAATGTGTCACAATATCCAGCGTCATATCTGTATAGTACGGGTCATCCGTGAGCCAGATCGCCGTCTGAATGCCCGCTTGGCGAATCGCATCGATATGCTCGATGGGGATATCCATTCCATCCAGCACAAGCACAAGATCAGGACGCGTCTGCAGCGCAATTTCAGAAACCGGTTGACGCGGATCAGAGAGGGTTACTTGAGCTACCATACCCTGTAGCGTGGCCATAATGGCCTCATCCAACGGGGAGTAAGGGAAACCTTTACCCGAGGATACATACAGCACGTGAAGCTGTCGGAAAGGCAACGGTTCCTGTGCACAATTCACAATATAGTTGGCGCGACCGCGCAGATATCCTTCTTCCTTACCTGCGTCATATCCGGCATGTTGCCCATTTTTGCGTGCTTGATCAGCCAGGCTCAGTACGGGTGCATGAACCTTTTTGGTTTTACGGTGTTTGAGAGACATACCGCCACTCCTTTATTTTTTGGGATAGGGTTCTCGTTGGTGCTGCACTTCAGACGGGGATTACAAATGTTCCAGCAACTGACCGATGCGGCGAGTGAATGTGTGCTGGTTCATCGTGGTGAGAAGTCCCCGCCACGCCATCGCCTGTCGTTCTTCTTCATGCTTCAGATAATAGTGGATCTTGCGCTGAAGTTCTGCTGCGTTGGTGAACGTCTCGATGTCATATCCCGGCTTATAATAACGGGGTAAATCTGCACGTGCATCCGTAATCTGCATTGTGCCGCAGGCGCTGATCTCATACGTGCGTGGATTAATCGAGTGACCTTCAAGATGATGTGTGTTGCGATTGTCTTCCCCATTCTCGCAAGTACGGTGAATGTTAATGACAATCTTGGCGCCATTGTAATAATCCACTGTCTCTCCAGGAGCAATCCATCCTTCGTGGATGAAACGGCCTAGTACATCAAAGCGTGCCAACCGATTCCACTGGCTACCCGCAATGAATACCTTTTTGTCCGCAAGAAAAGGGGCCAGCTCGTCGAACAAAGCAATCCGGTTCCAGAATCCGGTACCGATAAAACAAATGTCGTGTTGATGCTGCGGTGCCGCGCGCCGCGGTTGAAACATGCCTGGATTCACCGCGAGTGGCATATAGATGACCTGGTTCGCTCCATGTGCCAGATAGAAGGGCACCGCGGCCTCTTCATGCGTGAACACGACATCATAGTGCTGGCAAAGGGACGTTGTATCTTCGGTGAAATACGGATCATCCACAAACCACACGGCAGTTCGGATACCGAGTGCACGTATGCCATTCACCTGCTCCACATGATCTGCGGGAAATACATGCAGACCATTCATGACGAGCACAACATCGGGCCGATGCTGACTGGCTTCCTGCAACATCGCTGCTGGCGATCCAACAACGCATTCACGTACAGATTGCTGCAGAGCCAAGGTGACACCTTCATCGATGGCATCGAATCCTTGCGGGATATATAACACTTTCATATCCCGCAGGGTCGGTTCAAACATCTGCACCCGCTCCATCATGGCTTGACAGCCGCCAAATCTGCGGCCTTCTGCATATCCGCCGCGGTAAGCCGTTTCCGCTTCGGTCAGCGGACGGTGCTTTCGTTTTGCCACATTCTTCACCCTGTCTTCCTTCAGGAGATCTCACTTCCAGACTCTCCCCGAGATTGGTCTTCCCTCTAAAGGATATGCCTCGGGGTCAGATGCATCATGGACGGGTGTCCTGCAAGGCGCAAAATTGGCGCTTGCCCTCCACATCCGCCTGTACGGGCATGTCCGCTTTTGCGGCGATGCAAATAGCCCGGAGGAATCTGTCCCCCCGGGCTAACTGTTATACAGGTATCATTCCATGCAGAAATAATCCTGTCTACTCGGTTACTGTGCTTTGTACGCCAGCTGATGTCCGTCCTCGAATCCCTTGGCGAAACCCGCGTTGAATCCCTCGTTGTACGCCTCGTTGTATCCTTGGCTGTACGCACCGTCCGGGTTCGGATCGGTAGGGGTAGCCGGGGCGACTGGTTGTACGGGCTTTGGACTCCGGTGCCGCCGTACCGCACGTTTCTTTTTTTTGAGCCACGCACTGCGTCCTTTAAGTGGGCGTTTGTGAAGAACACGTTTGGCTCTGAGCGCACGCAGTTTGCGAATTTTGCGCAGACGGGCTCCACGGATTAACAAAGCTCTTTTGGTTCTCAGTCGTATTTTCTTCTTCTTTAACATGTCAACATTCCTCCTGTATGTCCCGAACGATACGAATTGCACACCCGGGGTCTTTGAGCCACGGCAAGCCAGGCTCCCCATGCTGGATTCGGGCCAGCCTGATTCCCGTAACCATACGAGACATTTCTGCCTGATAGCGACTCAGCAAACGAATGTTCTCGGCCAGACTGCGGGCGGATACTTCCGAATGAGCGGTTACACTGGCTACACTGTCCAGAATGCGTGCCAGCGCCTGCTGACTGTGTGCAATGGATTCAATGAGCGCCAGTTTGGCTTCCTGCTCACGCCGCATCAGACTCATTTTCCCATGTCTCCCAGATCCATGCCGCCAAACATGCCACCGTCCATACCGCCGCCATCTTCGCTATCGTTCTGCACCATCACCGCTTTGAGATTGTTGCACAGTCCGGTCTCCATCCGGGTTAATCCTTCCAGCAATTCCACTAGCTGATCATGCATTTTAAGCGGCTCGCCTACCTGATCCCCATGCGTCAGAAAGGTATCCCCATTCAAATGATTCAGCGTCCAGTTCCGTACCTTCTCGGCCTCAATCGCTTTTGCCTCCAGAATCAGGGCAATATTCCACTGCATTTTGGCTGCTGCGTCCAGCATCAGAATGAGGCTCTGTTCTCTACTCATGTTCCTTCACCCGCCTTCCGGGCTTATTCTTCTTCTTGAACCGCGATCTCCCGCATGACTTGGGTCAGCGTTTCGGCTACAGCCTCTTCCAGATCTGCAAGGCCCCCCAAGTAAGAGATAATGCTTTTGTTGATTTGCCCAGAGCTATCCAGCAGACCGTCAACGCCATCCAACTCCGGTTCGATATCTGGCAAATGATTGATGATTTCAGACATGCGTACAGCGACTTGGCGTTTGGCATCCAGCACACGTGCGATCTGCTGGTGAGAGTGTGCAATATGTGTGATGATTTCATCGATTTTGCTCTGCATGGTCCTCCTCCTTACCGTCACGGCCTGCTTCACCCATAGAAAAACCCGGCCTATCAGCATTTGCCTGTTACAGCATATGCCGGGCCGGGATCGTCAGTTACTACAGCTTGCGCCTATATCGTCAGATGACATAACTCCAGTCCGAAGAATATCGACTGAGGAATTGGCGAGTACGTTCCTGCTTGGGACGTACAAACACCTCCTCCGGGGTTCCTTCCTCCACAACGGAACCTCCATCCATGAAAACAACCCGATTTGCCACCTCACGGGCAAACCCCATTTCATGGGTGACTACAATCATGGTGATCCCCTCCTGAGCAATGGAGCGGATGACAGACAACACCTCACCCACAAGCTCGGGGTCCAGCGCTGATGTCGGTTCATCAAACAAAATCACTTCGGGATTCAGTGCCAGCGCTCTGGCGATGCCCACCCGTTGCTGTTGTCCACCTGACAACATACTTGGATACTCATTGATTTTGGCAGACAGTCCGACTTGTTCAAGCACGCGCAAGGCACGCGTGCGGGCATCGGCTTTGGACATTTTCTGGGCAATAATTAATCCCTCGGTGACGTTATCCAGCACTGTCTTGTGTTTGAACAGATTATAATGCTGGAACACCATCGCCGTTTTTCGTCTCAACTGCACAATGTCATGTTTGCGTGCATGCTTGCAATCGACGCTTAATCCACTGATCTGAACCTCGCCCTCATCGGCACGTTCCAGAAAATTGACGCAGCGCAGCAGCGTTGTTTTACCTGATCCGCTCGGTCCAAGGATCGCTACGACATCGCCCTGTTCCACGGTCAGATCAATTCCCTTCAATACTTCCTGCTTGCCAAAAGTTTTGTGTATGTTTGTTAGTGTAATCATGACACGCCTCCTTTGCTGTACACGGCAACCCGACGCTCAAGCAGAGCAGTGATCCGCTCGGCAATGATGGTCAGCCCCCAGTAGATAAACGCTGCGGCGATAAAGGCCTCCAGAAACTTCAGACTGACGGATGCCACCACATCCGCTTTACCGAGTATATCCATCTGAGACACGGTAAAAGCGAGTGTTGATCCATGCAGGAACCCAACAAACATACTGCACAGGTTAGGCAATACAGCCCCGATCGCTTGAGGGATGATGATACGCCTTAAAGCCTGGAATGTGCTCATGCCTACAGCGTGAGCCGCCTCCATCTGGCCGATATCCACAGCAAGAATACCTGAACGGATAATCTCGGACATATAGGCGCCCGCAGTGAGCGAGAAAGCAATCAGTACAAATACGAGAATTGGAATCGACGAGGATTGAAAAGCCCAACCGTAACGTTCCGCTAGCTTATCGATAATCATCGGAATGCCGTAATAGATGAGGAATAGATGCATCAGCATCGGTGTTCCACGCAGGAAAGAAACGTAGAAGTCAGCAATACGGTGAATCCACCGCACGCGATAGATACGGATCAGAGCTGTAGCCAGACCGATTCCGAAGCCTGCAATCAACGGAACAATCGTAATGACAAGTGTCAGTGGCAATGCCTTCAGGATTTGAAAAAAAGATGTATAGATAAACTGGAGATCAATCGACATATGCTCACCCCGCTATTCGTTTCAGGCGTTCGGCTCGAATTGCCGGTTTGTGTACAACTCTTTTGCGTTCATGACGCTGGAGTCTGCGTTCTGCAAAGGCAAATCCTTTTTCAAGCACAATGACAATGACATAATAGACCACAGACAGACTGATATACACCTCAAGTGCGTGCGATGTAGCCGAAATTAACGTCTGCCCTCTGCCCACCATATCCATGACACCAATGGAGAAGGCCAAAGAAGTATCCTTCAATGAACCGATTAACGTATTGGCCATGTTCGGAAAAGCAACAATCAGTGCCTGTGGAACAACAATCCGCCGAAAAGACTGGAATGTGGTCATACCTGCAGCATAGGCTGCTTCCGTCTGGCCTTTATCCACACTGCGCACCGCTCCGCGAAAGATCTCGGCAAAGGATGCCGCATCACTAAGCGCATAGGTCACAATGACAAATAACAACGGGTCGGTTCTCGACAGGTCGATGCCAATGGGTTTGAGCAGCTCGGGAAGTCCGTAATACACCAGGAACAATTTGATCAGGATCGGTGTGCCCCGCATGAATGAGACGTACAGGGTAGCCAACTGGCTTAGTACCGGAATCCGATACAACCGGGGAACGGCCAGAAGCACGCCGCCCACCAGTCCGAGCACGATGGAACCACCCAGTACAATCAGTGTTATATGCAAATATCGTAGCAGTTCCGGGATGAAATCCAGAACCAATGACAGATCAAATGATTTTCCCATTACCGCTGCACACCTTTCTCAGACTACTCTTCAACCGTATAGTCAGCTCCAAGCCACTCAGTGCTCAGTTTGCCTAACGTTCCATCTTCTTTGATTGCTTTTAGCGCTTCGTCCACTTTGGTTTTGAGCTCCTGCTCATCTTTGTTCAGAATGAAGTACACTTTGGAGTTGGAGAGGGCATCGCCTACCGTTTTCAACTGAGCATCAACCGCCTTATTCTGATAATCAATGGCAAACTGCGTGCTGATGGTGGCATCCACCCGGCCTGTTTTGATCTGGGTAATGGTATCCTCACCCGCTCCGGAATAAACGATATCAATCCCGTTGCCATTCGCTGCATTCCATTTCTCAGCAAGTACAGCCGCATTACTTGTAGCACCAACAATCAGTTTTTTCCCTTTGAGATCCTCAATCGATTTTACTTCCTCATTTTTCTGACTTACGACAATTTTATTTGGAAAAATATTATAGGCTTCATCATTAAACAGGAACTTGGCCTGTCTCTCATCATTCACTTCCATCTGGTGAGCGATCAGGTCAATTTTTTTCGTTTCCAGACTCAGCAGCAGGTTTTTGAAATCCATCGTGCTGAATTCGAATTCATATTCAGGCAAACGTTTGTCGATCTCCCGGATCAGTTCCACATCATAACCTGTTAACTTGCCATTCTCATCAATGAAGCAGACATTTGGGAACTGTGTACCTGTTCCTACAATGATCTTTTTCACTTTGGTGTCGCCTGCTGCCGAAGCAGATTCTGAATCATTGCTTGCAGTTCCTGTGCTGCATCCAGCCAGTACCGCCAGCATTGTAATGAACAGCAGTGCTGTCCGGAATTTTTGAATCCCCCGTTTTTTAACCATTCCCAATCTCCTCCACAGGCTGTTATCACAGCGAATATGATGTGTACTCCCATTCCTCTACCCTATTAACAAACCATTCTTACTTGTATAGTCGGAATTAGGTTGAACAAAGAATATCATTACAAGTCATCTTTGGGCAATAACTAAACTAATAGGACATCCTGATAAGGTTATAGAACTTCTCTATAGTACAAGAAAAAGCCATCCCCAATATCGATTAGCGGATGGCTTCTTCTTGTATGACTCTCACTGATTATACCATTTTGGCGGTGCATCACTTGGTGTATACACTACTCATCTATCTGCGACTCGCCCATTTAATTTTACGTGCAACTTCCACTCGCTGTAATTGTAAGAGACCGATCCGTTCCTCGAACTTCTTGCGTTCGTCCATGGAATGAGCGGCATGAATCTGGTGGCACAGACCTGTCAGTTTGCTGTTGATGTAATCAAACCGTGTCCATAATTCCTCTTCAGGTGTGCGTTGCTGCTCCGTCGCCGTCTGAAATATTTTGAGTTGGCGGATAAGGGATTGTTGCCATTCCTGATCCTGAATTTGGATGGCAAAATGCAAAAGATCCAGATAGTCATCGATTTGCAACGAAACGCCGCAATCAGATTTAGTGTTCATCGTCGTCTCTCCTTATTTCAGTACTTGGCTGGAATCCATTACTTCTATCTTACAGGAACAAGCCCACTGAAAGCGAGTACTGAACGATTAAATTTTGGGAAAATTTTTATTTTTTTATGTTAAAACAGCTTTACATTTCCATTAAGACCAATTTGGCAGGATATTGATATTGGTACATATGAAATTGGTAATAAAAACCCGCGTTAAGGAAAAAAGTTCTTTCCTCAAAACGAGTTTTTCATCATTTTATATATAATATTAACACATATCAAATTAGTCATTTTTTCCATCTCGCTGCTGTCTGGTCATCAGTAACATGATAAACGAGATGATGATAATGGAAATAGTCCATGCCCAAGCCATGGTCTGATTGCCCGAATCCACAGCGACATAGATTGCCGTGGGTACCGTTTGTGTTTTGCCTGGAATATTCCCTGCAATCATCAGTGTGGCTCCGAATTCCCCGAGTGCGCGGGCAAAGCCCAGGATGAAGGCGGTCATCAATGCTCTGCCTGCGAGCGGCAGGGAGATGTAACGAAAAACCTGCCACTCATCCGCCCCAATCGAACGACCCGCATCTTCCAGATCCCGATCCACACCACTGAATCCCGATTTCATCGTCTGATACACAAGTGGAAAAGCAACCACCACCGAAGCAATTACCGCAGCCCACCAGGTGAAAATAACCGGAGCGGAGAATATGGCTTCAATCCATTGTCCAAACAGACTTTTACGCCCCAGTATGACAAGTAACAGAAATCCAACCACCGTTGGGGGAAGGACTAGCGGCAGCATAAATGCCGTTTCCAGCAGGATCTTTCCTCGAAATGAAGAACGTGACATCTTCCAGGCTATCGCAATTCCGAGCACAGTGGCCACCACGCTGGATAACAGCGCAACCTGAAGTGACAAGCGCACCGGTGACCAGAATACGGACCAGTCTATGGCGTTCACATTCATTCCGGAATTGTGAATCCGTATTTCGCGAAGATATCCAGCACTTCAGGGGTTTGTAAATACGCATAAAATTGTTCGGCCTCTGTACGGTGTTTGGTTCCTTCAATAATGCCTATTGGATAATTGGCGGGAGTGTAACTTTTCTTGTCCACCTCAAACGCAATTTTCACCTGATCCGAAGTAAGAGCATCCGTTTTATATACAAATCCTGCATCAGCGTTACCTGTCTCTACATATTGAAGAACCTGTCTAACGTCTTTCCCCTGCACAAGCTTGCTTTCCAGTTCATCCCACAGCTTGGCATTGGTCAGAGCTTCCTTGGCATAGGTTCCCGCAGGAACACTTTCTGGAATCCCAATGGCTACCGTCTTGATGGAGTCGCTGGTGAGATCCGTTTCACTGGTTACTGTGTGGGTCCCATCTGCTGGCACTATGGCCACCAGTGAATTCTGTAGCAAATTCTTCTGATCGCCCGATGCAATCAGGTTTTCATCCACTAGCGCATTCATATTTTTTGTTGCCGCCGATACAAAAACATCAGCCGGGGCACCCTGTTCAATCTGCTGTTGCAAGGCACCCGAGGCGCCAAAGTTAAAATTAAGTTCTATATAAGGATTAGCTAGCTCATAATTGGTTTCAATCTCTTTCATCGCATCGGTCAGACTGGCCGCCGCAGAGATTGTCAGATCTACCGTTTCCTGCGGATCAGTATTTCCTGCTGACGAACTTTCACCTGTTGCCGCTGGCGTTGAGGTCGTTTGTTCTGCACCCGTGGATGTATCCGTAGTGCCCGTGCTTGCGCCACAACCAGCCAATACAAGAGCCAGTCCCAGTGACATACTTCCCAACACATATCCGATTCTCTTTCTCATTCATTTCTCCCCCAACGTTATCTTTGGTTATAACTAGTTATAATTGATTATATCTAATTATACACAAGACAAAAAAAATGGGAAGGTGATTAAGATCACATTTGATTTTTGTTATCTGTCCTATGCGTTTATTGCGTGTTCTCAGGTTTATGGCATCCCTCAATTAATGATATAGTACAAGAAACATTCATAACAAAACCATAATTGCTCTATACCTTTGAAGGAGGATCTTCACTTATGACGGAGGAGCAATCCTACACTACCGAAGAAATATCCAAGCTGCTCAAAATATCGAAACTGACGGTCTATGACCTGATCAAAAAGGGAGACCTCGTCGCATACCGTGTGGGTAAACAAATGCGAATTGATGCAACCGATCTGGAGGCATATAAACGTCGCTCCAAACAACTTCAGTCCTCAGGTCAGCGTATCCCGACTCCTCATCAGACCTCGGCATCAGGAACTCATCCAGGTCAGGGTGATTTTCAGGGAACTTCCTTACAATTGACTACACCTGTAGGGTCTGCGCATGCGATTACTCCAGCGAGTTCTGCTCATGCAATGACTGCTGTACCACGGCATCTGGTCATAACAGGTCAGGATGTCAGTCTGGATATCCTAATGCGCCATATGGAAAAACAAACTCGGGACATTCGTCCGCTACGCTCGTTCATGGGTAGTCTGGATGGGCTTATCTCGATGTATCGCGGTGAGTCCGATCTGGTCAGCACCCATCTGCTCGACGGAGATACCGGTGAGTATAATCTGCCGTATATTCGCAAAATTCTGACTGGAAGGTCCTATGTTGTGGTGAACCTGCTATCACGTCCTGCCGGACTGTATGTACAGCGTGGCAATCCGCAGAACTTGCAGAATTGGACCGATCTGAGCAAGCCTGAACTGAGACTAGCTAATCGGGAGATAGGTTCTGGTGCGAGAGTATTGCTGGATGAGCAACTTCGACTGCATGGAATTCCTGCCGCAGGTCTGATCGGATATCAAGTCGAAGAAACCAGTCACATGGGCGTGGCGGCCAAAGTCAGTTCAGGCGAAGCTGATGTCGGAGTTGGCATTGAGAAGGCTGCGCGACTTGTGGGACAGGTTGATTTTATCCCGCTCGTTCAGGAACGTTATGATCTAGTCATGCTGAGGAAGCAAGGTAATGAAGCCTGGACAAAATCTGTACTGCGGATTCTCCAATCGCCGGAGTTCAGGCAGGAACTGCAATCATTCGAGGGATATGATGTATCCCGGACAGGTGAAATTTTGTACGAAGCATAGTTATACGAAATAAGTTCATGCTAAATATATGTTACACATCACATCATGCATATACAAAACGCCTTGCAATGGCTGCAAGGCGTCTTTGGTGTTTCTTTCTATATATAACGCATATATGGATGAATGGATTGCTTAATGTGGCAAATCGATCTCAAAAATGAACACACCATACGCGGGCATGTTGATCTCATTCTGAAGTGTTGTACCTGACAGTAACTCTTTTGCTTGCTTCTTAAGCTTAATGGGTACTTGTTGATCCGAGTAGTTGAGTAAAAATAAATAAGCTTTATCCTTACCGGAACGGATACCAAGCTCAACTTCGGACGGTACCTCTACCAGGTCATCCACAGGTGAAGATAGCCCTATTTCATCCAGGAGAGCATCTACGACCGGTTCATTGTAAGCCGCTCCATAATACCATACTTGTCCCTGACCTACTGCACGTTTGGTCAATGCAGGACTACCTGCATAATATTCGGATGCATACTCGGCTACGACCTGTACGTCAGGATGCTCCACATGAAGAACTTCGTTAAATCCGGCCGTTGACGTTCCCTCCTGAAGTCGCTCACTCGCCCCTTTCCATTGCAGCTCAGCTGCGGAAATGGTTCCTTTGATTAAGGTAAAGTCCTCTACGGTTACACCACACAACTCAGCGACAGCCCCAGGGAACGGTCTCATATAACAATGCCCCTTGAGATCCTTATATCCGGTGCGAGCACCGAAAAACAGAGTGCCTCCTTGACTGACATAGGCTTGGAGAAGTTCTGCTGTCTCGTCTGTCATGATGGCCGGGTGAGCATAGATGATCACCTTATATTCGGATAACTCTTCCAGTGTTGTCGTTGGTTGCAGTGTAACCATGTCCGTCGGAATATGACGATACTGGAGCTGCTTATACCAGGAGCGTACACTCTGTTGCTGAAGCGGACCGTGCCACTCGTCCAACTCCCCGTCCCAGATATTATCGTAATCCTGCAGGATGGCAACATCGGCTTGATATGTAGTGCCCGCAATAACACGCCCGATCTTGGCAAACTCTTCCCCTACTTGTGCAACCTCGCGTACCCTTCTGTTGGGCTGATTATGGTAATCATTGATGCCATGCCAGTACATCTCGGTGCCAAATGTTGCCGTCCGCCAGCGGAAGTAGACGAGCAGATCTGTTCCATGAAGAACAGATTGATACGACCATAATCGGATCTGTCCCGGTCTTGGCGTACCCATGCCTATACTGTCGACCCAGCCTCCTGGCCCAGACTGTTGTTCCATGACGCAGAAGTTCGGTGACATATTGCGCACGTTCGACAGTTTCATGCTCCAGGCCCGATCTTGTAGTGAGTTATCGTCTGTCCCTGGGAAGATCGTGGCAAACTGCGGATACGAATCATAGGAGAAGAAATCCAACAGGTCTTCTGTCATTTCATGATTATCCAAGTGTCCAAACGTACCGTTCGTTGTGATCCAATGTTTCGGATCCAGTTCCCGAATGATCTCCACCTGAAGTTTGGCAAATGAAATGGTATTTGCTGAGATGAATCTCTTTTCATCTAATGCCAGGTGAGGATTTGGCGATTGGCTGACCATATTTCGGGTAAGGTGAACTTGCTCCCAGTCGGTATAGGTCTGACTCCAGAAAACGGTTCCCCAAGCCTGGTTCAGGTTCTCCAACGATTCATAACGATTCTTAAGCCATTCACGGAAGGCGACATGGTCAGCCTCAGCATAGAAAACATCCATATGACAATTGAATTCGTTATCGATCTGCCATCCAATGAGAGCAGGATGATCTTTATAGGCAATCACCATATTACGCACGATTTTCTCACATTGCTGTCTGTAGATTGGGCTGCTGTAGTTGGTATGGCGTCGCATACCGTGTTGATACAATACCCCGTCCTTATTTGCGTTTAATACTTCAGGATATTTGGATGTTAACCATGCTGGTGGAGTTGCAGTAGGTGTTCCCAAAATAACGCTTAAACCGTATTGATGCGCCAGATCCAGTGCCTTCTGGAAAAAACTAAAATCGAACTGACCTTCTTCCGGTTCAAAGATGGACCATGCAAATTCAGCCATCCGAATAACTGTGATATTCATCTCTTTCATTCTACGGAAATCGTCCTCCCACAACGCTTCCGACCAGTGCTCAGGGTAATAACAGACCCCCATTTTTAATTCATCCAATTGGATTGATTTTGCCACCTTTAATTGCCCCCTTAACCTGCCATATTGCCTCCATTCTATTGGAACCTTCACATATAATAAATGACAAGATTATGCGACTTATAATAAAATATTGTCATTGCTGAATATTCAAATAACAGTGGGCTGAATCTATTTCAGTTCACTACATAAAAATATTGCGTTTAAATGGAGGATGCACGTGAAAGAACACATCTTTCTCCCCAAGCCGGTTTTCCCCAGACATGTATGTTTTCCCGATTTTATTGGAGGGTACAGTGATTTTCCGAAGCATCATGTGAATCGGGAATATCGAACGAAAGATATCAACTTAGATCAATGCTACAATTTGCACCTTGTCCTGGACGGTAAAGGATTCCTGGACACGGGAACCACTCGTTATGAGCTAACACGAGGTCAGGGATTCCTCTACGGCCCCGGTCTCAGACAAACCTACTACTCAGATTTGGATGATCCTTGGAGTATTCGTTGGATTCACTTCTACGGTATTCGTCTCGAAGAGCTGTTAAATGGAAAAGGCGTTGACGAGCCCTGGCTGTTTCAATGTTCCAACTTTCCAGTGGTTACCGCGCTCATGGATCGAATACTGGAGCTAGGAAGAGGCTATCAGGTGGAGGATGAGCACAGTGTGGCAGCTGCTCTATATGAACTTCTGACCCGATTGCAATCCGCAGCGAGCCAAATCAATGTTTCGTTAAATCACACTTCCGAGCGAATTCGTGAAGCAGGGAATTATATTCGTTCCCATAGTAACGAGCACATTACACTAGACCACGCTGCCGGGATTGCCGGATACAGTACAACATACTTTAGCCGAAAGTTCAGTCAGACGTTTGGAATCTCTTTCCCGGAATTCCTCTTGGAATCCAGGCTACTACATGCGAAACAACTGCTCGCGACAACCAACCTTTCCATTAAACAAATTACACTGGAAACGGGGTTCTCTCAGTCAAGCTACTTCATCCGATGTTTTAAAACCCAGGAAAACGTAACACCCATGCAATTTCGAATAATGCACAATCATTCGTTATAGTCAGATGTTCCTTGAACAAGCTGACGCAAAAGAAGACTCTGCATACAACATGCAGAGTCTTCTTCGGTCATTTTTCAAAAATGATCATTTGTATCTTCGTCCTCGTCAGCTTTGTATTCCAATATATCTCCAGGCTGACAATCCAGTGCTTTACAGATGGCATCCAGAGTGGATAAACGGATCGCTTTTGCTTTTCCTGTTTTTAATATGGAAATATTGGCGATCGTGATCTCAACTCTCTCTGCAAGCTCGGTAACCGTCATTTTCCGCTTTGCCAACATCACATCAATATTGATTATAATGGCCATATATTCACCTCAGACCACTAGGTCATTTTCTGATTTGATATCAATCGCTTCCTGTAACAATCTTTGGAGCACAGCGGAAAACACTGCGATGACTAATGAAGCAAAAATAGGAACCATCCCCATAAGAATGAGGCCTGGGGCATCATCTTTCTCTGCTACAACATACACAAATGGCAACATCACAAAATAGAGACTACTGATTACAATAGCACAATATTTTATTGTTTTTAAGGATTTCACTGACATTAGAGAGAACGCTTCATTTTTGTCGATGTAGCTCAACAGACGGAATGCTTGGTACAGTGCAACAATAAACGGAATAACTGACACATACATAATAATCACTATGGGGTATAGTGCACCTGCATAATTCGGATTCACCGGATTGTTTGCTAACCAGGGTATACCGAATATACATAAGGCAAGAATGGGAACAGCAATAAGCAACACAGCTAATTTTAAAAATATGGTTGTACCTCGCTTCACAAAAAGCACCTCACTTGTTTTAAGTGATATGAATTTATCATAATATTTATCGTTTTACAATAAATTTTTATTGTAAAACAGATTTTATTTATTCTTTTGCCCATTAAGAAAGGAAGATCAAAAAATCGCATCTCTCTTTGCTTCAGTGATTCTTGGACACAAAAAAAGCCCAAAGATAGCCACTGAATGTGGTTATCTTTGAACTCGCTCATGTACGCCAGAACAGTCCAGCTTCATCCCGTTCCACCTGCTCGAGCACATTCTCAAAATCAGAACAAGGTGTAATATCATCTACCGGATTCCAGCTGCTCTGTTCATCTCTGGCATACACTTTCCACTGATTTTCTTCCCAGTAAAATCGGGCAATATGCATCTTATCCCATTGATACCGTTCCTCGGCGGGTCTTTCTTCGGTCAGGATCAATTCATTGTCATTCATCTCATATGTCAGCTTCACCATCGTACGCAGTGGCGCAGGTACCTTCTCGTGAATATATCCGTTCATTACGGACTCAATTCTCCGTAACGTAAACAAGTCCAGCATGAAGATGCACATCCTTTCAGCAAAATACGCAACCCTTGATCATTTTACCAGCTGGATTTAGTTACACCAGGAATCTGACCTTGATGAGCCAATTCACGGAACTTAATTCGAGATACCTTGAACTTGCGTAGATAACCCCGCGGGCGGCCTGTCACTTCACAACGGTTCTTCAAACGAGTCGGAGATGCATTCCGCGGCAATTTCTGCAATGCCTCGTAATCCCCTTTTTCCTTCAGTTCCCGGCGCAGGTCCGCATATTTTGCTACGATCGCCTGACGTTGCTTCTCACGTACCACTTTTGATTTTTTAGCCATGAATTACAGCTCCTTATCCATTGAATTTATGTTTATTTTTCTATATAAATTGAACTAAAGAATATTTACACTACACACTCCGATGACAGAACAACCTTCCGATCGCTGTTATACCCAGATTTTTTTGATTTCTTCTATAAAGGTTAAATCCGGGGATAGCGTATGCTTCCGATGTAGCTTTCTTGCAGAAAGCTTGTAGGCGAAGTGTATGCTTTCGAAGTAGCTTTCCTGCAGAAAGCTTGTAGCTCCGCTTCTTCAGGTCCTTTCTGTCCTCTCCGTTTTGTGTAAATGTTTATTTCAATTTATATAGATGTGCTTATACAGCGCTACTCCCAATGCAGAACATCATCTTCCGAGTTATAAGACTTCCACAGGCCATGGCAGTGGATTGTCGAAATGGCCCCAGTCGCCCAGCATTTCTTCATCACTGAGTAGACACTGATCAAGCTCATCTTCAATACTGGCACGTTCCATGTCGATCCCAATCATGACAAGCTCTGTCTGCCGATCTCCCCACTGGGCATCCCATTTCTCCAGAACATCCGGCTCGTTACGCAAAATCTCTTGCTTGTCCGCTTCCGGCAACGCCGCGATCCAATGTCCCGCAGGACCAAATTGAATGGATGGTCCTGCCTGACTCAGGCTTGCAGCAACATCGCCTTCGGCCGCAAGCCATACCAAACCTTTGGCACGTACCACTTCTTCTGGCCAGTAACTCATGAATTCAGCCAGACGGGAAGGATGGAACGGCTTTCTGCGACGATATACAAAGGAACCAATGCCATATTCCTCGGTTTCCGGTGTATGCGACTCCTTCTCCAACTCCTGAATCCATCCAGCGGACATGCTCACCTTCTCAAAATCAAAGCGGTCTGTGTTCAGAATCTCAGACGGATTCACCTGTCCGTTCTCAGTCCGAATGATCTTGGCGTTAGGCTGTAACTTGCGGATGACCCCTTCGAGCTTGTTCAGCTCGGTGTCATCGACCAGATCACATTTGTTCAGCAGCAGCACATCACAGGTTTCAATCTGATCAATCAACAAGTCTACGACATCACGGGTGTCCTCATCTCCGGTCGCCTGGTTACGATCCAGAAGACTCTGTCCTGATCCAAAATCATGCCAGAATCGA
Source organism: Paenibacillus sp. FSL k6-2145 (assembly GCF_037976585.1). Taxonomy (NCBI): domain Bacteria; kingdom Bacillati; phylum Bacillota; class Bacilli; order Caryophanales; family Paenibacillaceae; genus Paenibacillus; species Paenibacillus sp. FSL k6-2145. The sequence continues at coordinate 741,635 of NZ_CP150267.1, forward strand.
TTGGCATCCACCACCGTTACCAGACAATCCAATCGGGCCAGACGAGTCAGATCAATACCCGACTCCTCATCGGCGTATGTAAAGGTCTGTGCAACTGGAACAGGTTCACTGATGCCAGTGGATTCGATCAAAATATAATCATACTTGCCTTCGTTCACCAGCTTCTCAATCTCCTGCATCAGATCATCCCGCAAGGTGCAGCAGATACAGCCGTTGGACAACTCCACCAACTTCTCTTCAGTTCGAGACAAGGTTGCCTCCCCCTTAACCAGCGCAGCATCAATATTGACCTCGCTCATGTCGTTAACGATCACGGCAACCTTAAGCCCTTGTCTGTTGTTCAACACATGATTCAAAACCGTCGTTTTCCCTGAACCGAGGTAACCACTCAGTACGGTTACCGGAACTTGCTTTTGTGTCATAGAAATCTACTCCTTATATGTGCAGTCTGCGTAATCCAGACTTTAATAGTAATTATTACGATTAACAACAATGACTATAATCCTGTTGGACGGTCGTTGTCAAACTATTTTTGATTCAACCTGCAAAAAAAGGTTGATGACCGCCCCTTACACTTTCGCATCCTGATGATACGTTTTGGCAAGAAGTGAGTCATAAACCTCCTCTGTAAATATTCGCACTACATGCGGGATAGGCTAGACAGCGGAACTATCAATATAAATTAGAAGTACGCCTGTACCGGGACATATTCAACAAAACTATATAGATTGAACTGAACATTTACACGAAACGGAGAGGACAGAAAAAACCTAAAGAAGCGGAGCTACAAGCTTTCTGCAAGAAAGCTACTTCGAAAGCATACACTTCGCCTACAAGCTTTCTGCAAGAAAGCTACTTCGAAAGCATACGCTATCCCCGGATTTAACCTTATAAAAAGGAATCAAAAAAATCTGGGGATAACAGCGATCGGAAGGTTGTTCTGTCATCGGAGTGATCCGTGTAAATGTTCTTTAGTTCAATTTATATAGTCACCACAGATCTGGCCTTATTGCCCGCTTCCATCCGTTGCCTGAACACCAACACCAGAACCATCGCTGCAATAGACAGCAACGTGCAGATCATAAACATGGTCGAATACGAACTCACCTGTACAATGAGCCCCATCGCCAGTCCTCCCAGAGAGAATCCAAGGTCATACGAGGACATGAAGATCCCCATGAGTACATATCTGGAATCCGCAGGCAGCACAAAAGACAGATATGTGGTTAATGTCGGGTACAACAGTGCCAAGGCAAAACCGCTGAACACCGCGGAGAGATACACCAATGGCCCGATGATCTCCATCAGGCTGAGTAACTGGGTTCCCAGTGCTGCACACAGCATTAATCCTGCCATCAGCCAAGTATTCCAGCTACCGTCGGACGGAATTTTTTTACGTAAAATAAACCTGCACAGGATCACAACCAATCCCTGTATCGTCAGAAATACCCCAGCACTCGCCGTTCCGGTGGATACCATATACAGGGGAAGGAAGGTCGCTGTTGCTCCAAAAACGCAGGACGCAAACAACATCACCACACTGCTAATCAGCAGTGGCGTGCTACGCCAGATGCCGCCGAATGAACGAAACATATCACCCAAGGTATACGATTTGTTCTGCACGGTACTCCGGGGCAGATCCACATTATATCCAATCAGAAGTGGCAGCGCCGCCAGTCCGATCATCAGCAGCGTAAACGCTAGATCACTGGCATTTTCCCAGATTTGTATGGCGAGGATCGGAATGACCAGAGAAGGAACCATCGTAAACAGGGTGTACATGGACAACCCTTGTGCCCGGTCTTTGTCCTCCAGCTTTTCCACAATGCCTGCCTGCATCGTCATGGAGAAAAAGGCCGTAGCCACCCCTTGCAGGGCTCGCAACCACAGATACGTCTCCACACCAAAAACAACAAACAGCAGCAACGTCCCGGCATGTAAAAGTAATAGCCATTGCATCACACGAAGCGGCCCATGCTTGCCCAGCAGCTGTGCTGCAAAAGGTCTCAAGAGCATACAGGTGAACATGTATGCCCCCATCATCAGACCAATCTCAGCCTGATTCAATCCGGCGGCCTCGCTTCGCAAAGGCAGAATAATCGTCAAAGCAGAATTCGCAGCAAAAAATAAAAAGGCCAGCATATAAAACCGGATAAACGAAAAGGATACCGGATTTAATTTTCCATTGGATGTTGCCGTCATTGAAGCCTTCAAACGTTTGTCACCACTTTCTCTTCTGGCAGTCAACTCACAGATGTACCTGTAACGGGTCTACGCCGTTCATAGGCAAAAACGATCATTACCGCTCCTAGGATAGCACAGATCATGTACATAAATGAATAGGAAGAGAAGTCAGCGACGGGTCCCATAATCACACCACCCAGAGAAATACCCAGATCCGCCATCGCGATAAATAACCCGATCAGAACGTTCCGATTCAGCTTAGGCAACACAAAAGATAAATAGGTCGTGAGTGTCGGATACAGGATCGCCTGACCGATTCCCATGAATACAGCACCCACATAGAAAAAGACCACCCCGCCTGTCACGGCAAAACTGACACATTGCGCAGCTACGGCGAGCAGACACATGGTACCCATCATGAAAGGAGAATGCCAACTGCCATCGGAAGGAATCCTTTTCCTAAGCATAATTCGAGCCAGTACCACCGTTCCTGCCTGAAGCATCAGATATACGCCGGCATTCCCGTTTGGTACTTGGCTCGCATACAGGGGAATAAAGGTGGTAATCGCGCCAAATACAACGGAAGCAGCGAGCATTAACACACTGCAACGAAATAAATATGGATTCTTCACCAACTGCCCAAAGGATTCCCACATGCTCACATTCTGCTCCGATGGATCCACAGCAGGCTGCTCCTTGTTTGGTTCCATTTTGGCGGTATATCCGAAGATGCCCGTACAGACAGCAATGCCGATCAGAACCACTGTAAAATAATCCATGCCTCCCGCCTGCCATATCCCCAATGCGAGCACAGGCCCCACGATCCCCGGTATGTAACTGAATAGCGAATAATAGGAAATACCCTGAGACCGATCTTTCTCCGGAAGAGCATCAATAATGCCAATCTGCAAAGCCATGGAGAAGAAAGCCGTGGATACCCCCTGAAGAATACGAGCAAGCAAATAACCTCCAAGTCCCGTAAAGGTATATAAAATCAGCGCAAATCCATTGATAATCAGAATCAGACGTAATATTTTGATCGGTCCGTGCTTTTGAATAATCCGACCTGCCCAGGGTCTGAAGAACATCGTTGTAAACATATAAGCGCCCATGATCAGTCCAATCGTTGTACCGCTCGCACCCAAGGACTCCCCTTGTAATGGGATGATCACGTTAAGAATGGCATTGGCACTGAAATATAGAAGAACCAATATGTACAAACGTAGAAAAGGCCAAGACATCGCTCCACTCACAATGGGGCTCCTCCTAAAATGGTATTAAATGCTTCAATAATCGCTTCGCATAATCGGACTGTACGTCCTTAAGTTGCTTGGTCGGAACGATTTCTACAACCTGTCCCTCTCTGAAAATGATTACCCTGTCACAGATATAAGCTGCCGCCTGTATATCATGCGTGATAAAAACATAGCTCAGCTTGTAGATTTCTTTCAGCTCTTTCAACAATTGCAACACCTGAATCTGAACAGATACGTCCAGTGAGCTGATCGCTTCATCAAACACAATGCATTTAGGGGCGGTGGAGATGGCCCTGGCAATGCACACTCTCTGAGCCTCCCCGCCCGATAGTTCATGCGGATATTTGGATCTATAGGAAGGGTCCAGTCCAACTTGGCTCAGCAACAGATCCACCTTCTCTGAATTACCCTGATCCTTTCTCAGCTTTTGCTGTGCTTGCATCGGTTCCATAATGGCAGCTTCCACGGTAAGAAATGGATTGATGGAGGACGTATAATTTTGAAAAACGGCGCTGATGTTACCCATCCGTACACGTCGATCCTGTACGTCTTTACCATCGAGCGAGATCGTTCCACGATCCGGGCGTTCAATGCCCAGCATCAACCGTCCCATTGTGGATTTTCCGCTTCCGCTTTCACCGATGATGCCCAGACATTCGCCTTGCTGGCATTCAAAGGTAACCTGTTTCAAAACTTGTTGTTTGTGCTTGGAGAACAGTCCGCCTTGGTTATATGATTTTTCGATACCTTCCACCTTTAGCATCTAGGAGTCCCCCTGCATCAACGCCTTAAAATGATTGCTCAGCTCCAGCCGGGTAGAGACCAGATACTGCGTATAGGCATGCTTCGGCTCTGTCAAAACAGAATGCATGCTGCCACGCTCAACGATCTTGCCGTCTTTCATAACCATCACGTCATCTGCAATCTTCTGGACGACGCCGAGATCATGGGAGATGAACATCATGGAACAGCCCATGCGTTCACGTAATTGAATCAATTGCTCCACCACTTCATATTGGGAGATCGTATCCAGTGCCGTTGTTGGCTCATCCGCAATAATCAGATCAGGCTCCAGCACCAATGCCAGTGCAATCATGATTCGTTGCAGCATCCCACCGGACAGCTGATGTGGATATTGATTCAAAATCTCGCGTGGATGTCTGAGCATAACGCTTTCCATGGCATCGATGATTTTCCGTTCAATCTCACGGGTGTTCCATCCAAAATGTTGCTGAAGCGTCTCCCGAATATGAACACCAATGACACAGGAAGGATCAAATGCACTCATGCCATTCTGCAAAATCATACACAGATGCTTGCCCCGCTTACGCCGCATCTCCGGTTCCGAAAGCTGGTTCAGGTCTTCGCCCTGAAATGACATTGTGCCCGATTGGCGAATCCATGGCTTGTTCAGTCGCATGATGGCCCTGCACGTAACGGACTTCCCACTACCACTTTCCCCCACGATGGCCATACAGCTTCCCTGTTTGACTTCAAATGAACTGTCATGAATGATCACTTTGCCTGTATTGCTGTCCCATACTTTCAAATGTTTAACCTCGACTATATTCATAAGCGGCCTTTCTCACCTCACTTTCGTAAGACTTGTCAGACTTACCTTGAGAGGTCATCAATTTGGGGTCCAGAGCCACTTGAAGCGCATCCGATAAAAAATTAAAAGCAGACACCACCACCACAATGGCCAGGCCTGGTGCCAACATCAACTCAGGTCTGGAGAACATGACTTCCCTCGCCTCATTGAGCATCATGCCCCACTCCGCATGCGGAGCCTGGATTCCAAGCCCCAGAAAGGAAAGGCCGGAGATCTGCAACATCATCGAACACATGGAACCGCTGGCAATGACAGCAATATCGGCAAATGTAACCGGAACAATATGTTTGGTTATAATTCTCAGATTAGGCGTGCCGGAGGCTTTAGCGAATTTTACATAATCCATATCAGAGAATTGCATCACAGATGTTCGAATAACGCGGGCAAACCAGGCCCATTTCATCCACACAAAGGCAATCAAAATATTCTCCAGTCCTGCACCCAGAATGCCAACCACCGCCAGTGTCATTACGTATCCGGGGAAAGAAAGCATAATGTCACAGACTCTCATGATCCACGCATCCACTTTCCCCTTGAAGTAACCTGCGATGAATCCAACAATGGCCCCGATCAGAACAGAAAGGCTCAGCGCAACCAGAACCCATAACACACTTGGACGGATGCCATAGATAAGCCGAGATAATACACATCTACCCAGATGATCATTGCCTAATAGATAATCCCAGGATGAGGAGGCATACCGAAGCTTCATGTTCACTTGTCCAGGATCATGCGGCGCAATAAGCGGAGCCAGTACGCCCGCCATAATCGTGACCATAATCACTACCAAAGAGGTCATCGCAAGCTTGTCTTTGCTCAGATTTTTCAGTATTCGCATCAGAATTCCTTTCTCAACCGGGGATTCATCGCCGCATTAATGATGTCGGATAACGTATTAAACAAGACAAAGGTTACAGCCAACATCAGAACATACGCCTGAATAATCGGAAAATCCCTGCTTAAAATGGATTTTACACTGAGCCTTCCGAGCCCCGGCCAGGCAAATACATTTTCAATGACCACCGTACTGCCCAGCACGATCGGGATCGCCATGCAAAAGATGGACACAGCCACCTGTAATGAATTTCTCAGAATATGCAGGGTTACTTTCTTTTCGCTCAGACCGCTTGCCCTTGCATATAATACATAGTCCTCATTCATATTGCTCAGCATGGAACTTCGAACCGTTCGGAAATAAATGCCTGTATAACTCACCGTGATTACAATCACCGGTAGAATGTAGCTTCGATACGAGTCCATGCCGCTGGTAGGTAACAGGTCCAGCTTGACGGAAAAATACCAGATCATCATGGCTGCAAGCCAGTAGGATGGCATGGCGGTAAGGAAAAATGATACGCCTCTGACCGATCGATCCAGCAACTTGCCTTCTCTCATGGCACAGATCACACCCAGCAGAATGGACAGCGCAATAATGAATACCGATGAGACAAGCGTTAACTTCAATGTGTTCATAAAAGCCGGCCCCATCAATGACCATACGGGTTCACCAGATACATAAGAATTGCCAAAGTCCAACTGCACAACAGCCATAATCCAGTTCACATACTGGATCATGAACGGCTGATCGAACCCCAATGCCTTGTTGGTCTGGGCAATTAATTCCTCTGTGATCTGCGGAACTTCCTGTGCCTGTAACACAACAACCGCCGGGTCCAAGGGAGATAGATTAATCAGAACAAACGTTATAAATGAAATGATAATCAGTAAAGGGATGGTTAACAGAATCCTTTTGACGATATAACTTCCCATATCCATCTCCGCTCTATTTAAAATTCATTTTTTCAAAAGGTAGTTCATATTGAGTCTGTTTGAATGAGATTCCATCGAGATTCTCAGGAGCAACTACGGTGACACGTCCGTTGGTAATCGGAATGAACAACGCTTCATCATGGACGATCTTCATAATGTCGGCATACAGGGATTGGCGTGAAGCCTCATCCGTGGAAACCATGACCGCATCGATTTTCTTGTACAATTCATCTGCTTTGGCAATTCCGCTTGTCGTATGCTTGTATGCCGAATCGGACGTAAATGCCGCAATGGTACTTTGTGGATCATAGGCCAGTCCCCAGGTTTGATTAAAGAGCAGGTCATATTCCCCGGTGGCTCTCCGATTCGCAATGGAAGTGGATTCTTCGCCCACAATCTCAAGCTGAACACCCAATTCTTTCATCGAATACTGGATCAATTCAGCCTGTACTTTCTGTGAAGACGAGTTGCTGTCATAGTATAGTTTCATGGCTAAAGGCTGACCGTTCTTCGTTCTCACCTCTTTACCATCCGCCAATGTCCAGCCAGCTTGGTCCAAAAGATTTTTAGCCATTTCCGGATCATAATCCCGTTTCTTCAGGTCTACCTTGGCGTAATTGACATTGGCTGAAAATAGCGTGTCCGCTACAGTCTGCGTTCCGTTGAAAATATCCTTACTGATCGTTTCGCGATCAATGGCAACCCATAGCGCTTCTCGCACTGCCGTTTCCTGAACCGGACTATTCTCGCGACTGCTATTGGCTACGATCATATTAGTATTCATCGCTTCACTTCGAACCACTTGATAACCACCGGATTCAGCCAATTGGTCCATGGCTTCGACATCGATACTATCTGCTCCCCGGTCATCGGTGAACACAAAGTTGATCTCTCCCTTTTGCAATCCCAGGAATGTTGTTTCACCTGCCGGAAGGACCTTGGATGTGATCTTCTTGATTGCAGGTGCACCACCCCAATAGTCTTCATTGGCTTCAAACGTGGCATTCTCTTCGACTTTATGAGCAGTAAGCTTGTAAGGTCCTGTACCGTGGAAACCACTTACTCCGTCTTTGGTTCCGCCATCCTTGAAATCCTTGGGTGATATGAAGACGTAAGGTCTTGTCATGGACAATTCCACCAGTGCCGGATAATAGGCTTCCGATAGCGTCAGCTCCACCGTGTGCTCATCTAAAACTTTTACACTTGTGATTTTGGTAGAAAGCTTGATCCAGGCATGTTTTTCGGCATTCGCCTGTACTGCATCGATATTTTGTTTAACCGCCTCTGCGTTGAACGGCTCTCCATCATGGAATTTCACATCTTGTCGCAGATGAAAGGTATAGGTCTTCCCATCCTCGGAAATATCCCATGATTCCGCCAGCAATGGCTTGATTCCGTCAGGCGTGTTTTCCACCAGAGACTCGTATACCATCCCTTGCGCAGGCATAGAGCCTGTATACAGATGGGGGTTCATATCATTAATATCTTTGGCAGAAGCATAGATAAGTTCCGTTTGTACCTGGCTATTGGCAGGCTCCGTTTGGGCGCCATCTTTCTCTTTTGTGCTCTGCTGTCCGCATCCGACGAGCAGCGCAATGGCAGATACCAGCAATAATAACCATTTAAAAGTACTACCTTTATTCACAACATTTCCTCCTGATGATGAAATTACAAGCAGACCTCGTAGGTTACATCGGGCAACTCCGATTGCAGTACCATCTTCCGATCACTGTTATCCCCAGATTTTTTTGATCTCTTTTCCAAAGAGAAAATCCGGGGATAAAGGCGACCGCTTCGCTTCTTCAGATTGGTTCTGCACTCTTCGTTATGATGTAAACATCAGGTTCAACTTGATTAATTTGAGATGTAATTAACCCAATTACTCAAAGTCAAAGGCCGGTGCAAATCATGCGGATATCCTCGTCAAAGGATTGGATGACAAAGGCATCGGACAAGCGTTGATTCGGGTGTGCGTCAGCTACTTCCTGAATTTTTGCCTCATATCTGGCGATAAATTGATCAATGGTTGGACAGCTCACATCGAGATGTCTGGCAATGCCCTGGATGATTTTAATGCGGTAGTAATCTTCCTTGGGCATACGGGGAATATCTAGCTCCCCTTCGCGGTTCATGAACGTTTTGCGGAATGGGACTGCTGAAAAGTCAAAATATTTCCCTGCCGAATCGGGTTCCGAGAATGGATCAATCAATAATGAAGTGTACCGTATGTATAATAAATACTCTTGATGAATGACCTGCAGCTGATTGAAATTCTCGATATCCTGGCGTGATATACTCTCTAATCGAACCGGATAGTTGTCATCCGTCATGAATTGAAGCAGGTTCACTCCCTGAATATCAAGTCGGTCCGTAATATTCATAATCTCCTGCCACTGTGCCCGCATTTCCCGTATCAAAACTTGTGTAATCGGACCTTCAGGGTACATCTTGTATACGTATTTCTGAGTATCTGGAGCTCCAAAGATGGCTTCTAATGAGAAGTCATTCATGAACAAGGGTGGATGAACGTACAACGAGATATTTCTCGTTTCCGCCTCCAGTGGAGATCGCATCACTTCCAGCGCAATACCCAAACGTTCATAAACTTGGCGTAACATACTGACCTTTTCAGACGGGTAACGAGTGGAACCGATATAGACCTTTTTCTTCACCCCTGTAGTAATCACATGATTGGACGGATGTTCGTGCATCCAACGGGTATCTCCAAGGTAGGTAGAGAAACTGATCACTTCCGGCGTTGCATTCCGCTCTCTCATATAATGGGTCACGAGTCGATTCGACCCAAACGTTGGAGAAATCAAAATGATACATTTCAGTTGTTTGATGAATTCATTTTTCATTTTTTCCAATACATCGATATAAGCATCGGTGGTAACCGCCAAAATGAGTGTATCCCATTCCCCCTCAATGATGTCATATCCCTTGAACACATGATCAACGAAACACTCACCTGCGAGCGATTGATGTTTCTCATTTTGAATGCTGACCTGAATACGTTGATTGCTCTGTTCGAGGGCTGAGAATACGGACGCTGAACGAACCGATTGTCTCCCCGCAATGCCTATTAAGCAGTTGAGATAATCTTTGAGCGTTACCGCAAGCTGAATGGATGCAGGCCCGGTTCCAAGTAACAGAATTCGCTGAAGATTGCTCATATAAGCCTCCTTAATTCAAAGTTCAATCTGTAATCCATTTGGACGCACTTGGATGCACATGCATACCTATGCTTTTTGATACAACGCAATATCAAACACATCATCCGGGCGCAGGATTTGGTCCACCAGCTTCCACTTGCTGCTGTCCGTCTCTTCCATCGGATAATTGAACAACGACTTCAACTGATCACCGTATCTCATGGCTACAACCACCTGTGCATTCGTCAGGGCATGCAGTTGATCAAGCAGCTCATATTTAGGGGCCACCGTAGAGCTGAAAATGATATGGGTTGCTTCCCTGGTATAATCCAGATCCTCCAGCAAGGTTGACTCCAAACGAATCTTCAAACCCGTGCCCAGTGTCTCCACCACTTTTCGCCCGAGTGTAATGGACTCTTCATCAATATCGATCCCGACAACCTGTGCACCTGTTCGCTTGGCGATGAGTAATGGTGTCATTGGGAATGAACCGGAGCCTACCAACAACACTCTGGAATCGGAGGTGACATGGAAGCTGCCAAATTCTTTATCGATACACTCTTCTATGTTTTTGAAATAATCGGCAATCTGCACATCCCCGTTCTCTAACTTTAATGCACGATATTTCTCCATGATCGCCACACACTGGGCGGATTTATTTCTTAACTGCCACACAAGCGAATCAAGCTCTTCCAGCTCGGAATGCTCCAACTGTTCCCAGGCTGCCTTATTCTCCTGATCGGTCACAAAGCGGGAGTAGTCATTGATCACAGCCTCCAGCTCCGAACTATGCAGAATCGTATGATCATACTTGCTCGCGAGCTTATCAAATTTCTCTGCAAATTCACTCAAACATGTCTGAAAATGAACCAATGTGATCATTTCTTTTCCCCCAATACGTTGTCTCGATCATGTCATGTACCTCATGCGTTTATAACGCTCCATTCTGCTGGAGCATCTATGTAGGCTTTGCCCTGTGCCACGATGCCTACCGATCCCTCAATCGTAATGCTCCCAAGTTCTGCGCCATTCCACTCAGCTATCACTTTGATCGCACCACCGGGCTGCTTGATATACTGTGTAATCTCCCTCTGCTGGCTCCATGCAAGATAGGCTCCCACAGAGGCCGTACCCGAACCGCATCCTCTCTCCCACATCAGACTATCCAGCTCTGGAACATAGATGAGTGGGGCCATTTCTTCCAAGTGTGATTGATATAACAAGATACCGATCAGCTTATCTCCCAGGGTTAGTCCCAGTAACCTTGCAAGGGTCTGTGCCCTCTTTTTCATCGTATCGTCGAAGTCATCCACTTCAATCACGATATGGATGAACTCAGCGTACCGGATGATCACCATATCGAGCTCGATGCCTTCATATCGGATTGTTCGTTGTTCAATCTGCTTCGGAACCGGCATGGTTACCTGGCAGTTGTATTCGTTCTGCTGCTTCTTCACATGGCACATGATCAATTGATCGGTTCCGGAAACCTCCAGCATGATATCCATAGACTCCTGTTGTACCAGTCCTGCTTCATATGCGAGGTGTGCTGCAAGTGCCATGCAGGCATTGCCACAGAACTCGCCTCCGGCCATTTCCAGACGGGCCACAGCTTCCGGTCTCCTCGTTGGTTCAATGAATCCCACTTGTTCAGCGTAAACGTTATCATACGACATTAGACGAGTTGCAATATGATTGTATTTCTCTGCTGCATGATCCGTTTTAACCAGAATCGTCATGTTTTGAGTGGGACTGAACTTGATAAAATCGATCTCCTGTTTCATCGCAGCGACTACTCCTGTTCTTCTTTTTTATCTAATAGTAATTATTACGATTAAAGGTCGAGAAAAATATAGCACATCCTTTTGGGGAGCGTCAACAAATATTTCCATTAAAAAAATAAAATTTAACAATACCTTTAGCTGCCCTTCCTGTAAGAAAACCCAAACAGAGCTGACGCTTTTGCGCCAACCCTAGCCATAACTACACCATATATTAAGATTCAACGACTCGTCGTCCCGAGACCGCTCTTATCAAAAAAATACGAAAAACGGTTGCCGTCGAACGGAACCGTTTCGATCTGGATATGATCCAGTGATTCACTATACTCATCACTCTTGATGTGCTTGCACATTGTGCAGTGCTTTCTCAGCCAGTGCAGCCAGAAGATGTGCTCCGAGCGGCAATGCCTGTTCATCCACATCAAAGCCAGGGTGATGCCACTCATGCGGGCCAGAGGTGCCCAGGAAGAGAAACAGGCCGGGAGCTTCTTTTTGATAAAAAGAGAAGTCCTCACCTGCTGGAGAAGGTAGCGGTCTAACACTATTCAATCCAATCTCACTTGCAACTTGCTCCGCCGCAGATGTCAGTGCTTCATCGTTGACCACGGCAGGTGGTCCCTGAATCCAGCGAACCGTAGCACGTGTGCCATAGGCCGCCGCAACACCCGCTACCACCTGATTGAAACGCTCGCGAATCCGTGCACGCACTTTCTCATCAAAGGTACGTACTGTGCCATCGAGGATCGCTTCATCCGGAATAACGTTCCAGGCTGTGCCGCTGTGGAGCTTGGTGACACTGATTACGGCACTCTCCTGTGCTCCTACATTACGACTCACAATGGCCTGTAATGCCGTAACAATATGTGCGGCAACCACGATTGGATCAATGCCGGCTTCAGGCACGGCTGCATGGGTACCTACACCTTCCACTTTGACAACAAAACCGTCTGCTGCTGCCATCAATGCGCCTTCCCGAATGCCCACCGTACCTACCTGGAGATCAGGCTTGTTATGTAATCCGAATACCGCCCGAACATCGGACAATGCGCCGCTCTGGATCACTTGCCGAGCACCCGTTGCTTTTTCCTCCGAGGGCTGGAATATCAACCGTACTTTTCCCGGCAAACTGGACTCGCGCTGTTTCAGTAATCGTGCAGCACCAATCAGAATTGCCGTGTGTGCGTCATGTCCGCAAGCGTGCATCTTTCCATCTACCTGGGAGGCAAATTCCAGCTTTGTCTCTTCCTGAATGGGCAGCGCATCAATATCTGCTCTTAGGGCAACAACAGGTCCGTCCCCTTGGCCTACTTCAGCGACAAGCCCTGTCCTCAGCGCATATTCGTCTGCAATACGGACGCCTTCCTCTTCCAGCCAACTACGAATGGCTGCTGTCGTCTCCTTTTCCTCGCCGGACAATTCCGGGTTGCGATGCAGATGTCGCCGAATGGTGATTAAACGTTCCGCAAATTCTTCCGCCCGTTCACCGTGAAGTTCATGCTCGGGGCCCTGTACTTGTTGCTCAGCCTGTTGTTTAGGCTGTTCCAGATCACTTTTCATCACATGGCCTCCCATTCATATATATTCACTGCTATATTAACTGCCTACTTCTATCCGATTGCAGCTTCCTGTTCCTTGGATTCCAGTGCAAATTCACTGAGTCCCTGCTCTGCCAGAATCTCACGCAACAATTCGAATGAACGAATTCGCTTGGCAAAGTCCCGTGTAGCTGTAGTCACAATGAACTCTTCCACGGCAAAATCCTGCTGGAACTTCAACAGTGCCTGACCTACGGTTTCTTTTGTACCCCGGGTCACACTTGGCTCCAGAATTTCGATCCGATAGGTTTCGTTTGATTGACGTCCGAATTCTTCCGCCTGCTCCACAGAACCAACGGTCAGCACCTTTCCACTCTCCAGATGAATCTTCACCAGCATATGCTCACTCGCAAGTCCTTCCGCTTCTTCCTCACTCTCGGCCACAATTAACGATATGGCTAATGCAGCGTAAGGCTCCCGTCCCTGGGAACGATCAAATTGTTCACGATATACACGGATCGCTTGAAGCGCTACCTCTATATTACTGTTAATGAACAGTGAAAAGACATATGGGAGTCCCAGTTCCGCAGCCATGCTTGCACTATCGACACTTGCTCCAAGCACATACAGTTCCGCTGGAATGTCCGACACAGGTGAAGCGCTGAGACCTGCAAGTGGATGTGATGGATCTTCAAGCGGCTCATTGTGGATGTATCGTTTCACCTGAACAATTTTCTCTTGCAGAGATGCAGCTTCCTGAATACCTTCCTGTAACGCCTGTGTTGAACGGGGTAATCCACCTGGTGCACGACCGATTCCCAGGTCAACTCTTCCGGGTCCGAGCGCTGCGAGGATATTGAAATTCTCGGCGACTTTGTATGGACTATAATGCTGGAGCATTACTCCGCCAGACCCCAGCCGAATCCGCTTTGTATGCGCAAGCAAGTGGGAGATGAGTACCTCCGGGGAGGAACCTGCAACATGCCCGGAATCATGGTGCTCCGATACCCAGAACCGATGGAATCCAAGCTGCTCTGCCCGCTGTGCCAGCTCAATTGTATGCCGAAAAGCATCCACTGCCGTTTCCCCTTCATAGATAGGGGTCTGATCCAAAATGCCAACACGAATACTCATATCCTTCTCCTCCTTGATTGTGCTGAACCACTGTTCTTGAATCACTATTACGTTGAACTGGAGATGTTACAGTTCTGCACTCTCCGTTTTGGTGTAAAAGTCAGATTCAACGTTAGACGCTTTATAACTGCCGCAGCAGTTCCCCGAAGGGCTCTGCCAATGGCGAATATTCTTCCTTTAACGTGACAACGCTGATCTGCAACGATACACCTGCTACCTCATGTACCTGAATGGGGAACAGCTCCTGATTCTGCACTTCCTTCTTCACCGTGAGTCCCGGGAGAAAGGCAATACCTGCCCCTTGCATAACCAGCTTCTTAGCCGTCTCCGAATTATCGACATGATATGTAATATTCGGCGGATGTTCCAGCGAGTCGAAAGCCCGGTGAATGCGAAGCCAGTCCAGTGAACCACATTCAAAAAAGACCAGTTGCTCATTCCGGATGGCTTCCATGCTGACATGCCCGCTCTCAATGAATGGATGCCCTTTGTACACATAGAGCTGGATCGGATCTTCATAAAAAGCAACCGTACGGATCGCAGGATGCATGACCTTGCGCACAAAAGCAAGATCGATCTCTTGACCAAGCAGTTTGGCAATCAGCTGATCCGTCGTTGCTGTCGTCAATTTGATGTTAATTTCGGGGTAAGCTTCCTTGATCTTGGGTAGAAAATCGGGAATAACATAGTTAGATACCGATACTGTACTACCGAGCCGAAGCGCATCCGGTGTTGATCGCCGTTGCTGAATCTTCTGCTTGCCCTTCTGAATCACTTGCAGCACTTGCTGCGCATATGGCAGGAATTTCCGACCTTCCTCTGTCAGCACGATTTGCTTGCCAAGCCGATCAAACAACTTGCAGCCCAGCTCCCTTTCCAGTGACTGAATGCGAGCTGTGACCGAAGGTTGGGACAAGAAGAGTACTTCGGCAGCCTTATTGAAGCTTCCATAATGATTGATATATACAAATGCTTCAATATTCTCGATATTCATGAGCGCCTCCGTATCCACGTCCGCAGACGTTTGATCTTATATTGATTTATCCAATACATTTACTTGGTTTTATGATATCGTAATCCCATCCTTTTCCAGTGTCAATATCAATTCATCCAGCGAGCGATCCAGACGTGTAGTAATATCCGCCGAAAGCACAAATTTCCCATCATCCAATCGTTCAATTCCCTGATCCACAGCATACACGCCACCCAAGATATGTCTTCCACCAAGGGCTGCCAGTACAGGCTTCAATGCATAATCAATGGCGAGCAGATGAGCAATGGACCCACCAATAACGAGTGGAAGTGTCAACTTACCCCGTAACCCTTCTTGTGGAATCAGATCCAGGAATAGCTTGAGCACTCCCGAGTAAGATGCCTTATATACCGGCGTAGCCACAATAACTGCATCCGCCGCTTCCACGACAGCAAGTGCATCACGAATGAATGAGCTGTCAAACCGGGCTTGCACCAGATCCTCAGCGGGCAGATCCACAACATGAATGACTTCAACGGTGATGCCTGCCTCCGTTAATTTCTGGCTGCTGTAATCCGTCAGACCTGTCAAACGCGAACGTTTGGAAGGTGATCCGGCAATAATGACAACATGTGACATAACGTATTCCTCCTTGGGGTAGCGGTCAGGCCGCTCCTTTTACTTTGGGGTCCAGCCGATCGCGAATATCGTCTCCAATCAGATTAACCGCCAGTACAAACAAAGTGATCGCCAGACCCGGGAACGTACAGATCCACCAGGCAACCGTCAGATAACCTCTTCCTTGTGAGAGCAATGCGCCCCAATCCGGTATTTCCTTCAACACCCCAAGTCCCAGAAAACTGAGTCCGGAGCCCGTTAGAATTGATGTCCCTACGCCCAGCGTAGCCATGACCAGCAAGGGTGACAACGAATGTGGCAGTACATGTTTCCAGAAAATACGTGTATTGGAACCGCCCAGTGAACGTGTCGCTGTAATGAAAGGCAGACCTTTAACTGATATGACCTGCCCACGCATCACCCGTGCGTAGCCCGGAATGGAGGAAACCGCAACAGCCAGTGCAATATTCATCAGTCCTGGCCCGAGAGCAGCTGCAACAGATAATGCAAGCAGTACGCCGGGTACAGCCATCAGAATATCAACAGCCCGCATGGTGATGGTATCAACAATACCTCCGGCATAACCGGAGATAATACCAAGAGCACTGCCAACAATCCCGCCTACAAGTACCGAGGCGAATCCAATGAGCAATGAATCTCTGCTCCCATGCACAACCACGCTGAAGATATCTCTGCCAAAATAGTCCGTCCCGAACAGGTGCGCAGCAGAGGGAGCCTGCAGGATGGCATCCGTCATCATCTGAGTTGGATCATAGGGCGCAATCCAGCCTGGCACAATCGCACATGCCACGGTAAATACCACCACCAGCAATGCTGCATAAAAGAATAATCGGGATACCGCGAATGAAACGCGATAACGCCAAGGGCGGCGATTCCACAGACGGATACGTCCTACACTGCCCGCCCATGCTTTTTTGTCACCAGCCAAAGGTTTCATGCTCATGAGCACCAACTCCTCCTTTCATACTCCGCGTCAGGACACTTCTGACTGTTCCATCCAATATCATGTGCGGACTGCACGCCGAACCCGGGGATCAATGTACGAATACGAGATATCCACCAGCAAGTTCAAGACGACATAGATAATTGAGGTAAAAAAGACGACACCTTGCACCACTGGCAGATCCTTGGCCATTAGCGCATCTGCAATAATTCGGCCGATTCCTTGTCTGGAGAAAACGGTCTCCACCACCACGGTTCCAGCAAGCAGATCACCGATCAGCATGCCGATTACGGTTACGGCAGGGATCAGTGCATTACGCAGTGCATGACCATACATGATGGCGCGTTCCGAAAGTCCTTTGGCCCGCAACGCCACGATAAACGGTTCATTGATCACTTCCAGCATGCTGTTCCGCACCATTCGTACGATAAACCCGGCACCAACGAGACCCAGCGTTGCTGCCGGAAGAACCAGTGAGCTGAATCCGTCGGAACCCATCGCAGGGAACCAGCCAAGCTGTACTGAAAATAACAGGATGAGCAGTATCCCCGTCCAGAAGGTTGGCATGGAGATACCGAACAGTCCAACGAGCCTGGCGACGAAATCAATCACGCCATTGCGATGGATCGCAGACAGTACACCAAGTGTAATTCCAATCGTGATGGCAATGATTGAACTGAGTGCGGTCAAAGCCAGTGTCGCTGGAAAATGTTCCAGTATTTTTGGCAAAACCGGATCCGAATTGATCATCGATTTACCGAAATCCCCACGCAGCATATCACCAAAATAGTTCGCAAACTGGATGTAAAACGGCTGATCCAATCCAAGCTGAACCCGCAGATTCTCGATCATCTCCGGGGTAGCCGAGGACGGGTCCAGCATGAGTAGAACCGGATCACCCGGCAGGAGATACATGATGCAGTACACCAGCACCGAAGCTCCGAAAATAACCAGAAGCGATGTTGCGAGTCGTGACAGTATCGTTTGAACCATACCGGGATATCTCCTTCCTGAATCTGGATTGGTCGTTCCTATAGTGCGTGTTCAAAAAGACCAGTTTTCAGTACCGAGAAGATGGAATGAAGCTAGAAATGGAGTAGCGGAGCGTAGGAAACTACGTGAGCAACGGACATTTCGGCTGAATTTCATATTCGATGCTGATCATGCCATTAGGCATGACTCGTAATCAAAAGTAGACTTTTTGAACAACCTCTGTTAGGGCTGAATGCGGACGTCGTTAAAGAGTGGATACCCCAGTGAATCAAACTTGATGCCTTCGACCTTTTTGGATGCTGCGACGGTGTACGGGAATACATAGATCGGCAGAATTACCGCTTGCTCAATCAGATATTGTTGAATCTGATTGTAGATCTCGACACGTTTATCCGCGACACTCTCCACGGCTCCCTGCTCTAACAGTTCATCGATCTTCGGATCAGACAAACCGGATAAGGTCGGACGCTGGCCCTCTGCACTCGTATGATAGAAAGCGTACAAGGCATTTGGATCAGAATTGACCTGACTGTTGCCGTAGAGATCATAATCCCAGTTCTGATAGATAACCGTTGCCACGTCTTTTGTAATTTCTACTTCAACAGCGATACCAACCTGTTTCAACTGCTGCTGGATAATGGCGGCGATGTCATTACGTTTCTCGCGATTGGGCGAACCATCGACATAACGCAGGGTCAGTTTCTGGCCCTCTTTGGCACGAATACCGTCAGCGCCTTTCACCCAGCCTTGTTCATCGAGCAGCTGATTGGCTTTATTGATGTCCGGGTTGATGCTTCCTTCCAGCGATGCATCATAACCCAGAATTCCAGGAGACAGTGCAGACCACGCACGTTCGTAGTTGCCCAGATACAATGTTTTGACAATCGATTCAACATCTACAGCGGATTGTACTGCCTGCCTTACTTTCACATCATCCCAAGGCGCTTTGCGCAGATTGAAGAAGAGTGTGTACGGCAGTCCAACCGTATTGGCCTGTAACAATTGCTGGTTCGGATCGTTTTTTAATGCAGCGATATTCTGCGGTGGAACCGTCTCGGCAGCGAGTACCTGATTACTCTGTACACTTCCGATGCGCGTCGCTTCTTCCGGTACAATCTTGAATGTGATCGTATCCACATGGGGCGCGGCTTTATTTTCAACCGTCTCAGGTCCCCAGTTGTAATCCTTGTTTTTGGCAACGACGATATCCGCATTTTCATCCCATTTCACAAAGGTATACGGACCTGTGCCCACCGGATTTTTACCCAGCTGGTCTCCATATTTTTGAGCAGCCGTTGGGGATACGATCCCCAGAAGCGCCTGGCTTAAGTTGCCGAGAAAGGCTTGCGATGGTGATTCCAGATTTACCTTGATGGTATATTCATCAATGACTTCGGAGGAGCTGTACGGTCTAATCAGGGCCAGAGAATTGGCAGCTTTGGTGGCCGGATCAATCACCCGGTCCAGATTGTATTTCACGGCTTCCGCATTAAAAGGTGTACCATCATGGAACTTCACGCCTTCACGCAGCTTGAACGTATAACTCTTGCCGTCCTCGGATACGCTCCATTCCGTGGCGAGCCAAGGTTTGATGGAACCATCAGGCAGCTGCACGACCAGATTGTCGTAGATCGTTCGGATGGCACGTACTGTTACGGCAAGCCCACTGCGATGAGGGTCAAGCGTATCCGGTGAAGTCGCGAGTGCAAAAGTCAGGTTGCCTCCTTCAGCTTGCCCGGCCTGCCCCCCGCCTGATGCTTGTGCCGTACTGTTCGTGCTGCCTCCCGCCGCTCCACAACCGGATAATACCATCACCAATACTGCTGCCAATGCCATATATTTCATCCATGAGATAGACCTGTTCATATCGCTTCCCCCTCTGTGTATACAGGTGTCATTAAATTGATGTTTATACCAATACTCTATATATCCTATGAGTTAAGTCGGTTTTAAATTAGTACGAAACGTAGTGTAAAGTGAATAGCGTTCATCTCAGTTATGCCAAATCAGATACAACTTGCTTCTTCGCAGCCGTATAACGGTTAACCGGAATCTGTACCCCAAGATTCCCCCGCAATGTATCGTGTTCATAGTCCGTACGATACAGACCGCGTTCTTGCAGAATTGGAACAACCAGTTCCACAAAATCAGACAATCCACTTGGCAGCTCAGAAGCAATAATGAAACCATCTGCTGCTTCCGTCTCAAACCATTCCTGAATCTTGTCAGCGACCTGCTCTGGTGTGCCCAGGAATTTGCTGCGTGGTGTTGCTGCCCGCAGAGCCACTTCACGCAAGGTCAATCCCTGCTCTTTGGCATCCTTCTTGATCTTGTCGGTTCCACTGCGGAAACTGTTGCTTCCAATGCCATTCAGCTCCGGGAACGGTTCATCCAGCGGATATTGGGAGAAATCATGGTGTTCGAAGAAACGTCCCAGATAATCCAGCGCTTTATCAATGGTAACCAGGCTCGCAATCTCCTGATATTTCTGTTCCGCTTCCTCTTCGGTCTGTCCAACAATGGGATTGATGCCTGGCAGAATAACAATATCCTGTGCAGAACGTCCATAGGAGGCCGCCCGTGTTTTGACATCCTTATAGAATGCCTGTGCATCTTCAATCGTATCGTGTCCGGTAAAGACAGCATCCGCTTCTTGCGCCGCCAGCGTTTTGCCATCTTCCGATGAACCTGCCTGGAAAATCACCGGCTGTCCTTGCCGTGAACGGGCAATATTGAGCGGCCCTTGTACGGAGAAAAACTCTCCTTCATGATTAAGCGTGTGCAGCTTGGATGGATCGAAGAATACGCCGCTCTCTTTGTCTCTTACAAAGGCATCATCTTCCCAAGAGTCCCACAACCCTTTGGTTACCTGTAAATATTCTGCGGCAATGCGATAACGTTCCGGATGCGAAGGGTGACTGCTCTTACTATAGTTCTTCGCTGTACCTTCCAGCGGAGAAGTCACAACGTTCCAGCCTGCACGGCCATCGCTGATCTGATCGAGGGAACCGAACTGTCTGGCTACGGTGAACGGATCACTATAGGATGTTGAGAGGGTACCCACCAGTCCAATGCGTGAAGTAACGGCAGCCAAAGCGGAGAGGATACTGATTGGTTCGAAGCGATTCAGGAAATGCGGAATGGATTTCTCGGTAATATACAGACCGTCTGCGATAAAGACCAGATCGAACTTGCCTTCCTCCGCTTTCAGTGCCTGACGTTTGTAAAATCCAAAGTTAACGCTGGCATCCGACAGAACCTCCGGGTGTCTCCATGTGGTGTTGCTTCCTCCAACCCCATGAATAATGGCTCCAAATTTCAAACTGCGTTTCGCTGTCATATGCACTCCGCCTTCCTTGGATTAGAATCTTCAAAAGAATGATCAAGGGCCAACTGAACTGATTACGTATGCGAAATAACTTAAAAGTTAACTATTCCTATGAGTTTGGTTTGTTTTAATTTCACAAATCTTATCACTGCCCCGTAAAAGGGTCAACAGCGTGACTAATAGATTTTTTCTATATGAACATTGAAGATGTAAATAAGACCATTTACATCCCAAGTGAGCTATAACTTATGAACGTTCCAGCTGCTGTACAAATGCGATCTTGCATCATGCAACAGCCGGAACGGCTTGCTTCAAAGGTATATATTAACTCCCGTTAGACTGCTGTCGCTTCGTCCGTTCGTGCCAGAAGTTCCGCCAGCTTCTCCAGATCAGGTTCCAGCAAGGCTTCAAATTTGCCGTCCCCTCCCACTTCAATAACGGGTACATGCCGAATGCCATATTTTGCTTCAAGCACATCACGCAACACGTCATTTCCCTGCACTTCAATGTTCTCAAAAGGCTGGTTTCGCTCTGTCAGAAATGCTTTCACTTCCCCGCAGAAATGACAGCCTGTTTTGCTCCACAGCACGACTTTTTTGGTTGATGATGACATCGACATACCTCCTGATTGGTTTTAAGATCAAGGTCTGGGTGATTAACTATGAACGCCCTAGACCTTCAATTCCCATCTGTTAAATAAGAATTATGGCTCTAAATGTACTCCTGCGCCCTTCCTGCGTCAATGGATCTGCTAATAGAATAAACCTATAACCAAATAGAAAGATTAAATTATAAATTTGAAAGATGGCTTATTTTACAAGATTGAATCGCTCTGCTTCAGTAGTCTAGCTAACAACTCATATGTAATATTCGGATGCGGAATGAATCAGAGCGATTACACAGGGTACCGCTACATTTTCCATTCCGCATCATACTGCTAATCTGGATAAACAGATCGCCCGACATTACAGATCTGGGTTCAAGAGCTGAGGTGGGGCAATAATGGGCCATCCTTCTTCCATCGAATCCAGTTGGTCTGCAGACACGCTGACAATATGCCCAGAATGTACACCCCAACGTTCTGATGCATAGACCGAAACAAATCGTCTCCGCTTGTCTCCGCTGATCTGATATCGAATCTCGGGTGCATCCACTGCGGCAACAATACTTCCTTCTGCCCAGCCATTGTGAGAACCATGAACCGCTGTCATATGCGCCTGTTGTGATTCCCTCGGCCATCCTTGCACGTCCCCCGCTGATATCAGTGCTTCTCCGGCAGGAATGGCGAGCAGGTCCGGCTTGGCAACCTGAACAGGTGATATTCCACGCGGTACAGGGATGTTCAGCTTACGCCGCCGACCGCCGGTTAAAGTATAGACATCACCTTTGGCATCGGACAGGAACGAACCTTCCGGGTAGAAGTCATAACTGTGTCTGAACTGTAATGCTGGTTCTTGGCTACCCTGCGTTGAGATTCGCTGACGCGGATCCATTGGGTTTGTGTCACCATCCTCTTGTTGACCGGATGGGGTACCAGAGGTTTGTTGTCTAGCCAAGCGGGAGGTTTCGGCAACCAGCGCATGGGGATCTCCCCACTTTTGGCTATAAAACTGCTCGTTATCCTTATTCACTACAGCAAAGTCTTGCTCACCCAAGGCTTTCATACTGACACTTCCGAAGTGGTGGATAAAAGCATCCCCGGCTACCGCAAGCTGGTATCCTGCCAGCTTCACCCGGATGATCCAGTCATCATCTTCGAAATTGCCCACCGCGTACCCTTCGTCCAGATAACCTACCCGTTCCAGCAGCTCCCGTGAGAACAACCAGCAGAACCCGACCAGGCGATCGGTTATTCGATGTTTGTCTGCATCCGGACGATTATGTGTGGCTGCAAAAGGCCACATCTCTTCTACCTCACGGTACGGAACCTGAATCTGCTGATCCCCGCCAATATAGTTGGTCACCGGACCCACCACACCAATCTTCGGATCACTGGCAAGACAAGTCATCATGTTATCCAGCCAGCCTGGAGTAACGAGCGTATCGTTGTTCAGCACGATGATATGTCGACCTCTCGCCATCATCAGCCCATGATTGACACCTCCGGCAAACCCCCGGTTCTTATCCAGGGCAGCCACCCTCACCATGCCGCCTTTGCGAAGCATGGCCTCGGCAGTTCCATCCTTGGAGGCATTATCCACGACAATGATTTCGAAAGGGGCAGGGGTATGCTTTTCGATACTGGACACACATTTCAGCACATACTCCCGCTGATTGTACGTGGGGATAATAATGCTAACTCCTTCAAAAACAAGACCAAACGAGCTCTGTCCCTGGCGGACACCTTCGTTGTATCCTCTGGTATACCCCTGTTTGTAGAGCCTCGCGCCTTTGGCTGTGCGCCTGCTTTTGCCTTTACGTCTGGATTTCCGCATTGAGCGACGACCTGCTGCATGCAGGACTGCCATATCAGATCGCGAGACATCGTGCTGTGTGGCACGGCGTGCCGCTTTTTTTTCATTGCTTATGCTGCCATTCCGGTTGTTTTCACTGCGGCTGTTGTCACTGCGAGTGCTGATATTTGGAATGATGTTCAGATGACTGTGACCCTTTCGACGGACGACGTTTCGAGCCTTAACCTTGTTGCTGCGGCTATGACGTTCTTCCCCGCGCTGTTGATCGGGTGTGCTCATGTTGCTCCCTCCATTTCCACTTGTCCGTGAGGCCAACACGCACATAACCAGCCCCCGGACGTTCCACTAGAGTTGAAGCTCTCCTGTTACCAGTTTGTCAGCCAAATGTCCAAAATCCAGAGCGACCTTGCCGAGTTCACCTGCAATTCGCCGACACAGAATGACCGCCGGAATTCCCGCCGCCACCAACGCGATATCAAAAGCATGTTCTGCGGTTTGTTGCATCACCCTCGGTATATCCATAACTCCTGCCACAGAACCAATGATGCCTGTGACATGAATCCCCCGCTTATGCAGCAGTGCCGCAAGCTCTGGTGCCTGGCTGCCTATGAGCAGAACCCGCCGTCCTTGCAGCAAGGGCAACACCAGGCCGGACTGATGCAGACTGTAATTGATCGTGGAACTGGTCAATTTCAGCCGGGACCAGTCGATCCCGAAGTGGCGCAATACCGGGAATAACAGCCCCTGGAATGTCGGTGCCCGCGAGATCGGCACGCCAACCCAGTCGGCGGCCTGTATGGCTTCCGCAAGCATCGCGCGGATGTCGGGGGTTGAGCATGGCACCCCTGCATAGGGCAGAAACGGTGCCAGCTCCTGCACTTCCTGGCCTGGCAGCACCGTATCGGCTGCCAGCGTGAGCAGTTCGCCATCTCCGAGGCGAACGACAGACAAGGGGCGCTGCGCATCCAGCGCCGCCGTGATGTGTCCAGCCATCTCATGCGGGCTGGACAGCCGGGTCAGGCTGGGCGCGTATTGGCGGAATCCCGCCGCGATCAGATCTGCCGCCGCCACGGCAGGCAGAATGTGATCCGGCGGGATGTGCTGCGCCACCAGCGCCTCCCCGCCGGCGAATACGCCGTCGCGGTAGCCCTCGGCGTAGCCGCCGGGCACGGCCTCCGCCTGCACTGCGTGCTCCGCGGGCGGAGGCGGCAAACCCTTCGCGCTGCCCGCCTTCGCGCCGGCAGCGCCTCCCCGCCCCGCGGGGGCGACACCCTTCGGGTGTGTCGCCTGGCGCGGGGCGGGGCCAGCACCGCTGGCAGGCATCGCCTGTGGCGTGCTGGCTTGCGGTGCTGGCATGGGCGCACGGCGCATCGCCGTGCGCTGCTTGGCGCGGGCAGCGGCACGCCGGCCCCGCGCTGATGCAGGCCTACGCCAAGCAGTGGCCTTGCGCAGACCGGCTTTGCCTTTGCCGGTGCGGCTGGCTCTTGTTGCTTTGCCTGCTCTGCCAACAACACTGCCTGTGCTGCTCGCTTTCCTTGCACGGACCTTATGCGATGCGCCGGCAGATGTACCCGCTTTGGTCAGGGTACTACGTTTCCCTGACTTCACACCTCTGACTCCAGCAGACCCTGTATCTGCTGCTGCCGGAGTGCCACTGCCCATAAATACGGCCGGGTGGATGCCTCGGGGTTTACCTGACACGGTGGCCCTAGCAGCCCCGTTGCGTGTCACTACTCTCACGCCATTCCCTCCTTTGGCATGCACGAGGATTGTCGCTGCGCAAAGCGCCGGAGCATCCTTCCAGCTCCGGCGCAGAGTGTTCTGCTCCCATGGGGCACCGCACAGCGGCAGCATCAGTCGCATATATTTTAGGGCAATTGTCCTTTCATACGGACAGCTGCTTCCTGAAGGGATTCAAATGTACCTGCATCACTCCAGTATTTCTGCAAGATGTCGTATTCCAGTCCGCCAGCAGATGCGTAGTGATTATTCACATCCGTAATTTCAAGTTCTCCGCGCGCAGACGGCGCAATGTTGCGAATCAGGTTAAATACATGATCGTCATACATGTATATGCCCGTCACACAATAAGAGGTTTTCGGCTGGCTTGGCTTCTCCTCAATGTACGAGATTCGCTCTGGATGCTTTGGATCAAAAACAGGTACCCCGTAACGTCGTGCATCATCCACCTCTTTGAGCAGAACTCGCGCTGTACCAGCAGGCTGCTGCATGTAACGGTCCACATAAGGCTTCAGATCATCGCTGAAGAGATTATCACCGAGAAGCACTACAAATTTTTCGCCAGGAAGAATAAAGGAAGTTGCCAGGTCCAATGCTTCTGCAATCCCGCCTGCCTTTTCCTGAATGCGATAAGTCAACTTCACCCCATGATCCGCTCCGCCACCAAGATACTCTGTGTATAAGCCGGCGGAATGTTTGTTGATCACAATCAATAGTTCATCAATGCCTGCCTGGCGGAGCCTGTCGATGCCATACATAATCATCGGATGTTTACCGACTGGAAGCAGATGTTTGTTAATGAGCCGGGTCAGCGGATACAGTCTAGTTCCTGTTCCGCCGGCAAGAATTACACCTTTCATTCCACGTTCCCTCCTTCATCGGATATGTCCATATATTCAAGCGGATCGACATGCCATTTGTTCATAAAAATCGAACGATTACGCTCAAGCAGCTGTTTCCACGCTACCGGATCTGTCTTCTGGAAGCTGGCACTTCCCTGATGATGCACGAGAACATCTCCACATACCAGCAGGCGATATCCCTGCAATCTTGCTCTATAACAATAATCGTCATCCTCATAGTGTCCCGGAGAATATGCCTCGTCAAGCAGTCCAACCGATTCCACGACATCTCGTTTCATCAGCATGCAGAGACCAACGATCCGGCGTACTTCCCTCCACCTTGAAGAATCCGCAATATTATTGGAATTGGCCAACTCCTGAAAATGTTCCATATCCCGAAACTGCAGTTCAATCTGCTGGATGCCGCTTGCATAATTCGTAACAGGACCCGTGATCCCAATACTTGAGTCACTGTACAGAGCCGTTCGCAGGTTCTCCAACCAACGGGGCGTGACCGTAACATCATTGTTCAACAGCAACAGCTCATCCCCGCAAGCTGCACGAAGTCCAGCGTTACACGCTGCCGGAAACCCCCGATTGTCCGGGAACCTTACAAATCGAATTCGCTCCAGCGCACAATATTCAGCCGTTCCATCCGTCGAACCGTTATCTACCACGATAATTTCATATGACGCAGGATCGCCCGAGTATTGACGTATGGCATCGATGCAGGGCCTGATCAGATCCAGACCATTGTAAGTTGGGATAATCATACTCGTCAGTGTCATTAGGCGTTCCTCCTGTAAGCCACTTCTACACGGGAGAGTGTATGTGCCTGGGCTGGATTCCAACCTGTACCCAGCAATGTAGCCAGTGCCTCCAGATGATCTCCGATGATCAATTTGGCGACATCATTCCCACTTCCCGTGTTACCAGGACGCAACCGATTGGAACGAATAACATCCACCTGACTTGGTGCCGAGACGTTCATTCCATGCTGAATAGCTAGACTTTGTGCCTTAGGTGGAACGGCCAGTGATGCTGGCTTCACGGTCTGAATCATACGACGAGATAATGCATGAGGCACGGCTGTCATGGAATTGGAACCAAGATCTGCCCTGCCTAATGTTCGGTTCAGATATGCTTTGATCCGGCTTACCTCATCCTGCCCGGCAAACGCAGGAAGCAAAGACGTCAGATTATTCAACGCCACATCCTGTCCCTGATCAACCGCGAACAGAAAGGGTGCAAGCTGTTCAGCCGAGACGACCATATCTCCATCCACAAAAAGTACCGTCTCCGCATCCGTCATCTTGGCTCCAAGTGCCCGGCCCACATCATGTCCTGCCCGATCCGGTTCATAGATTACTGTAAGTCCCGGCTGCCTTAGTACCTGCTTCAAACTGTCATCTGTCGTTCCATTCAGTACCACAATAATATCCGTCAGAGGCAACCGCTTTAGTTGCAATAACACCTGCCCCAGTGTGTGTTCCTCATTACAGGCACAGACAACGGCAGCAGCCGAATGACGAAGAGGTAGCGGCACGATCTGGAATGAATGTCCCGAGGCCTGAGTATAACCCTGCATAAATGCCTTACCTGCCTTCAGAGCTAGCTCGAAGTTGTTTAGCTCCCCAACGTTCGCCGCGTGTGCATTCCACACGAGACATGCGTGTTTTTCTGATACTGTGTTGTTTGCCTTTGCCTCGCTTCCTGCAACTTGCCCCGCTTTCCACATCAAGTGCAGATCTACTTGGCCAGACTTTACTCGGCTTCTTCTTGTTTTTTGAATATCTACATGTTTCTTGTTCCTAAGACGTTTGTTCATTACTGTTCTTCCTGCTGTCGTTTGTCTATTTGCTGTCCGCCTGCGGCGGACAACCCCTGAACGTCCCTTCATTTCCTCACCTCCAGCATGCTGCATCATCCGATGCGACATGCTTACCTCGCCAAGTTGCGAACACGTTTCAGATCGGTATAACCTCCGCGGGGACCGAGCGTATCCGTAATCCACTTGATCGCTGCCATATGATCATTCAGTACCACTTGACTTAGCGGATCAGCTCCGCTTCGCTTTTTGATTCGTACTGCATTCAATCTACCCACAGGTACGTGATGAACAGCGCGTACCCGAAGTCCGCCGATCACTGCCTTGGCTTGTGCGAGTGGCGGAACTTCCAGTGAGGATATTCCCATGACCTCAAGTCCTTTTCGGCTTATTGCATGTGGAATAGCTGTCATGGATGCCCCCCGGAGATCGGATCTTGCGAGTATGCTGTTCAACATGTGTTTGGCCTCCACTACCGGATGAACGGGATGATGAGTGACCGGCCCATGGTAGTCGTTAAGTGCCACATCCGTTCCCTTCAGCACAGCCTTCACGTAAGGTGCAAGGTGCTCTGCGGGAATTGCGATATCGGCATCAGTAAATAACAATACCTGACCGCGCGCCTCCGCTGCGCCTACTTTTCGTCCTCCATCATGCCCCAGCGCTTCTGCATACGTGAGCACTCGTGCTCCAGCCCGTTTGGCTGCTTTAGCCGTACCATCTGTTGAACCATTCACAACGACAAGCACTTCAGCATCACGGCATATCCGCAGCGCTTCACGTACAACTGCACCAATCTTTTTCTCCTCATTCATAGCAGGGATAATGACCGAGAGTATCGGTCGCTGAGAAACATCCCTGTGTGAAGGAGCATCTCTCATGCCATTTTCCGCTCCATTCTCTACTCTATCCTCAGCCTGTGACATCAGCTGTTTGGATGGAATAACGAACGTATAGGCCTTTGTACCCTTTTTGTGTCCAGACTTCCATCTTCGTTTCTTCAGCACTGTTTTTCTTCGTGTCACATTGGATCGGGTTGCATAACGTGCTGTGGTACGGGTTTTGCGCAACAGTTTCACCTCCCGCATTCGATCATCGGCATGCCAAGGGAGTACACGTTATTCTATGTATTCGTGGAGCAGTGGAAACGGCGTTTGTCCTTGCACTAAGCAGGTTCTCTCTGTGATCACGAAGGTACAGGCCTTGCTTTTAGACAAAATACGTCAAAATATGTGAAAAACGCTACCTCTCCCCTACTTCAGACACAATTTTAGCAAAAATCTAAATTTGTATCTTTTCCAAAGTTTTACATTGTGATAATATACGTTCCAAGCAGTTTTATTTACAAAAATAACCTTGTGGTGAACATAAGTTCCCATATATTTTTTAAATCAATTTATTGACCTTAGGTTGATTAGATTATGACCTCATTCGCAGAACCTGTTAAGCAGATACATTTTACTCTTGAGAGGAGTGATGCCGTTCAGAACACACTGCCTTTGTCATTTACGCAAACCCGGATTGAACACCCCAGTTTTCCGTGAACGTATCTTCTACCTGCGCAATTGGACAACCCCCGGCTTTCTGAAAGAGGAACACAATAGACGATTAAACCTTCGGGCTGAACTGAATAAACGGTTATCCTTTTCGTTTGGTGTCGTGCTTAACACTTCCCGAGCTAAGGCCAAGCCAATTTTGTTCCAATCGTTTCTTGTCTCATTCCACGCTTCAGGTTCAGCCCCACGCTCCGCGCTGCCCAAGTTGCAGACGGAATTCCAACCGAGACTGGCATGAACATTTTCCAACCAAAAAATAAGTTTAAGAATGGGAGAGTTTACTATGAAATTCGCTAAAGTTATGCCAACAATTCTTGGAGGAGCTCTTTTGCTCGCTTCCGTATCCTCTGCTACTGCAGCTCCAGTGTCTGATCAATCCATTCCACTTCAGGCCCCTTATGCCTCTGAGGAGGGTATTCCATTGAACAGTGGAACAGATGACACCATCTTTAATTATCTTGGACAACAGGAACAATTCCTGAATTCCGATGTGAAATCCCAGCTCAAAATTGTCAAAAGAAACACAGATACATCTGGTGTAAGACACTTCCGTCTGAAACAGTATATTAAAGGTATCCCGGTTTATGGTGCAGAACAGACGGTCCACCTGGACAAAACCGGAGCCGTGAGCTCCGCACTTGGTGATCTTCCACCGATTGAAGAGCAGGCCATTCCGAATGATGGTGTAGCCGAGATCAGCGGAGAAGACGCAATCCGTATTGCAACCGAAGAAGCAACCTCCCGGATTGGAGAGCTTGGTGCCGCGGAAATCACACCTCAAGCTGAATTGAACATCTATCATCATGAAGAAGATGGTCAGACGTATCTGGTTTACATTACGGAAGTAAACGTACTGGAACCAGCCCCTCTACGGACCAAATATTTCATTAACGCAGTGGATGGCAGTATCGTATCCCAGTTTGACCTCATTAACTTCGCCACCGGAACAGGTACAGGTGTGCTTGGAGATACCAAAACCCTGACAACCACCCAATCCGGCAGCACCTTCCAACTGAAAGACACCACTCGCGGCAATGGCATCCAAACGTACACGGCGAACAATGGCTCCTCACTGCCTGGTAGCTTGCTCACAGATTCGGATAATGTATGGACCGATCGTGCAGGTGTAGATGCTCACGCTCATGCGGCTGCTACGTATGATTTCTACAAAAACAAATTCAACCGTAACGGTATTAATGGTAACGGATTGTTGATCAGATCAACCGTGCACTACGGCTCCAATTACAATAACGCCTTCTGGAACGGGGCACAGATTGTCTTTGGTGACGGAGATGGAACGACGTTCCGATCCCTGTCTGGTGATCTGGATGTTGTGGGCCATGAATTGACGCATGGTGTTATTGAATATACAGCCAATCTGGAATATCGCAATGAACCAGGTGCACTCAACGAAGCCTTTGCCGATATTTTCGGTAATACGATCCAAAACAAAAACTGGCTGCTCGGTGATGATATCTACACACCTAACATTCCAGGAGATGCGCTTCGCTCCCTCTCCAACCCTACATTGTATGGTCAACCTGACAAATACAGCGATCGCTACACAGGCACACAGGACAACGGCGGTGTTCATATCAACAGCGGTATCATCAACAAAGCCTATTACCTTGCTGCTCAAGGCGGAACACATAATGGTGTGACTGTTACCGGAATCGGCCGGGATAAAGCGATTCAAATTTTCTACAGCACACTGGTGAACTACCTGACACCAACGTCCAAATTTGCCGCTGCCAAAACAGCTACCATCCAAGCAGCCAAAGATCTGTACGGAGCAACTTCCGCTGAAGCTACTGCTATTACCAAAGCGTATCAAGCTGTAGGCCTGTAAAATCTTATTTTATTGTGGTTGAACTTATAATGTACTCATCCTAATGGTAACAAAACGTTCAGACACCCCTCACCGTCCGAACGGATTAAGCTTATATCAATCAAAAGCGGTGTCCCGGACAACTCTGGACACCGCTTTTGTCATTTGTGTATTACAGATACAACAACTGGCACTATTCTTGCGAAGGTCCCGCAGCAATCCATGACAACAACCCGTACGTATGCTTGCAATCTGCCGTACGTGACACCTCAAGTACCGCTTCGTCCTCACTCTGCGAGAGCAGGGAGATTTGGAATCCCCGATCATTGCTCATGCCCACAATCACATAATGTTCTGAAGCAAATGACTCTTCAAAAACAACCGTTACCTCTGTGCTTACTTCACTCTCTGGCAGTACAAAAGCTTCCATTCCGAATTGTTGCACAACCGGTTGCTTACTTACGCTGCGAACGGGTTGGAAGGCCAGATGTTTGGCCTGAACTGCACCCGATTGCAGCTGGCTGCTGCCCACGGCATCATTACACAGATGCTCTTGTGTAATCGATTGTTCACTCAACATAAACTCCGTAATTTCAGCGATCTCCTGTGACCGTTCAAGCTGTGGTTGCTGAGCCTGATCTGCCTGATCCGCCTGATCTGTCTGCTCTGTCGTGAACAAAGCTGCCGGTGGTTCGCCAAGCTGATCTGTTTGGGATATCAGCTCTTGTTGTTGCTCCAGACCAGCACTCGGTAATGCCTCGACGATTACCTGCTGTGATTGCTGTACACCTTCATTTTCTGGTTGAAGCAATCCCTCTTGTCTTTTGATAGCTGCCAGTTGCTCCAGCGTTTCTCCACTGAACTGACGAATCGCATTCCATATCTCTTCGCTCAAATGCGCTGGACCTACAATCCCCGCATTCAAGTGATTAGAGGTAATACTCTGCTCACTCAGTTTGCTGCCGTTCACGCTGCCATCGGCCAATTTGGCACTTGTGACAGACCCATTTTGCAGATGAACCCCGCTTACTGCTTCCTCTTCCAGATGAGTTGTGCGAATACTGCGTTCTTGAATATGATCAGCATGTATGGTTCCATCCTGAATATGACGAGTTTGCACACTTTTGTCTGCTATGTGGATAGCCGATACCGCACCTTCAAGCAATTTATTACCGTTTACACTGCCGTCAGCCATTTTGGCACTTGTTATGGAACCATTGTGCAGGTGAATCGCACTTACCGATTCCGCTTTGAGGTGGGAGATCCCAATGCTTCGCTCTTGAATATGGTCAGCATGTATGGCTTTCTCTTGGATATGACGGGATTGCACACTTCCATTGGCAATATGGACATCCGACACCGCATCTTCAAGCAGTTTGTCGCTGCTCACACTGCCATCCGCCAGTTTGGCACTCGTTACGGACCCATCTTGCAGATGAATCTCACTTATTGCTTCCTCCTCCAGATGGGACGTACCAATGCTATGCTCCAGAATATGATCAGCAAGGATCGCTCCTGCCTGGATATGGCGAGTTTGCACACTTTCCGATGCGATATGGCTCCCCAATACAGCATCTTCGAGCAATTTGCTGCCGCTAATGCTACCGTCAGCCAATTTGGCACTTGTGACGGACCCATTTTGCAGATGAACCGCACTTACTGCTTCCTCTTCCAGATGGGCTGTGCCGATGCTTCGCTCCTGAATATGATCAGCTTGAATGGCTCCTGCCTGAATATGCCCGGATTGCACACTTTCCGATGCGATATGAATCCCGGATACGGTACCTTCGAGTAACTTGCTGCCAGTTATACTACCATCCGCCAGTTTGGCACTCGTTACAGATCCATTTTGCAAATGAATGGCACTTACAGACTCCTCTTCCAAATGTGCTGTGCCGATGCTCCGCTCTTGAATATGGTCAGCATGAATGGCTCCTGCCTGAATCTTACTGGATTGCACACTATCGTCTGCAATGTGGATCTCTGATACTGCTCCTTCAAGCAACTTGCTGCCGGTTACACTGCCGTCGGCCAACTTGGTACTTGTTACAGATCCATTTTGCAGATGAATGGCAGTTACTGCTTCCTGTTCCAAGTGAAGCATGCCAATACTGTGCTCCTGAATATGGTCAGCAAGGATTACTCCTGCCTGGATATGGCGGGATTGCACACTTTCAGAGGCGATATGGATTCCTGACACCGCATCTTCGATCAACTTACTGCCGGTTACACTGCCGTCGGCCAGTTTGGCACTGATGACAGACCCATTTTGCAGGTGAATGGCACTTACTGCTTCCTCCTCCAGATGGGTTGTGCCGATGCTCCGCTCCTGAATATGGTCAGCATGAATGGCCCCTGCCTGAATATGCCCGGTTTGCACACTTTCGGACGCAATATGAGCACCCGATACGGTTCCTTCAAGCAATTTGCTGCCGTTTATACTGCCATCCGCCAGTTTGGCACTTGTTACAGATCCATTTTGCAAATGAACCGCACTTACAGACTCCTCATCCAGATGAACTGAGCCAATACTGCACTCTTGAATATGATCAGCAAGGATTGCTCCTTCTTGGATATGACGGGTTTGCACACTTTCATTGGCAATGTGATTAGCCGATACGCTTCCTGCGGCTAATTTGCTGCCATCCACACTACCCGTTGCTAGTTTGGAGCGTGTTACAGATTCATCCTGCAAAATAATCGTACTTACCGCTTCTTCTTCCAGATGAGATGTTCCGATGCTGCGTTCATGGATATGATGAGGAAGAATCTCACCATCTTGAATATGACGGGAATGCACAGCTCCTTGCTGCAGGTGAACAGCACTTGTCGACTCTGCCTGAAGATGCAAACCACTGATCAAACCTGGCTGAAGGTGAGCTGCTGTAATGGATAAAGGTGCCAGATGGTCTGTTTCGACAGATCCAGGTGCCAAGTGATGCGATGTGACCACCTGTTCAGCAATATGCTCCTCATGAATAATGTCTGGCTTCAGATGCTGTGAGCTCACTACTTGAGTCCCCAAATGGTCAGATTTCACGCTGCCTTCAGCCAGATGGACGGATTGTACAACGGATGGCTGCAAGTGCTCGCTACCTACAGCAGCCTGTTGCAGTTCTGTTCCGGATACCGAGTCTGCTGTCAAATGGTCCGCACTTATGGAGCCATGCCGAAGTTTGTTGCCGGTAATACTGCCATTAGCAAATAATTCCGGTGAGCGTATCTCTTCCGACAAATGTTCCAGTGAAACGGAATGCTGCTTCAGGTGATACCCACGAATGGTTCCTGCTGGAATATGTTTGGCGTTAATACTCTCTGCCATAATCTTGGAAGAAGTCACGCTACCGTCTGCCAGTTTAGCCGACGTGACAGCAAAATCCGCCAGTTTATCTGTGGCAACACTTTCTGGTGAGAGCTTGGGGGAAGTAACCGCATGATCTGTTAGATGAGGCGGAAAAATGGACCCGCCAGCCAGCTGGGCTGAAGTTACACTATCAAGAGCCAATTTGTCAGTTGTGACCGCGGCCCGTGCAATCGCATCCGTTTCAACACTGCCCGGCTGGAGATGAGGTACACCTACGGCATGTTCTGTCAGATGTTCTGATTTCACTGCATAAGGTCTCAGGGCCTCGGAACCCACGCTGCCTGGAGCCAGATGTGTACCTGTGACTCCACCACTCGCAAGATGCGAGGATATAACACTTCCCGGGGCAAGCGCTCTGCTACTTACCGATGCCGTTCCAAGCTTTTCTGTTGTCACACTTCCATCCGCGAGTTTAACGTCTGTAACGGCAGCATCCTGCAATTCATACGTACCCACGGCCGACTCTGCAAGATGCCGCTCACACACCACGTCGTCTGCGAGAGCATCTCCAGACACACTTCCGGCAGATAGATGAGTTGCCTCGATGCTTCCACTTGCAATGTGAATGGAGTGAATTGCGGAATTGTCCACATGTACCGGTGTGATTCCCCGATTCGCAATGTGTTCCGCACGAATGGACCCCTTGGCAAGATGTTTACCTTGTACGGCTTCATCCGCAATTTTGGAAGAAATGACGCTCTGATCAGAGATCTTGGATGCCGTAATGGACTGCTCCAGCAATTTTGCTGTTCCCACAGACTGGTCTGCCAGTTTGCTGCTGGTTACTGCACCTTCCGTCAAATGCTCATTGCCCACTTCTCCATTGCCAATCTGCTCCTTGCCAACGGAATGAGCACGAATCTGACTTGATCCGATTGAACCGTCCAGTAGATGTCTTCCAGTTAATGAACCCTCAGCTAAATGTCTAGTTTGTATGGATCCATCCTCTATCTGGTCACTTCCAATACTGCCACTTAATAGTTGTGAACGACCGACAGACCCTTCTGCCAGATGTGTCTGTTTAACAGCACCTGCCTGAATATGGTGAGACTCGATGGAGTGTTCTTCGATTTTGCTGCCTGTGACAGCAGCTTCCCGAATTTTGGATGTAGTCACTGCATCGTCAGCCAGTTTGGAGGTATTCACAGCTCCTCCCGTGAGATGCCTTGTATCCACGCCGCTAATCGCGATCTTGTCTCCAGTTACGGCATGATTCTTGATTAATTCTTCCGTTACCAGCATGCGGCTGAGATGTCTTGTGCTGATGGAACCGTCGGCAATTTTGGCCGAATCGATGACCTGGTTGCCAAGCTTCTGAGAAGTAATACTGCCATCTCTGATTTTCTCACCGGCAATCGAAGCATTTCGTATTTTATGACCAGACACAGAGCCGTCAATCAGGTGCTCCTCAGATACAGACGCTTCCGCTAGTTTCGCCGAAACAATGGCCCCGTCTGCAATGTGAATGCTGGTCACCGCATAATCCTGCAATGCTTCACTGCCGACCGCATCCGGTTTCAGCTTGGAAGCATCCACAGAGAAAGGAGCCAACTTGCTCTCCGTAACAGCAAATTCACTCAAGTCGTCCGTGTAGATGTAGTGTCCGGTATGACCCGGCATCTGGTTTTGGTTCAGGATCTGCAGCCGGTCCTTGCTTGTTATCTCCTGCTTGTTGATGTCCTGCTCTTCTTCCAGAGCAACCGGAGCCACGCTGCTAACCTGAATCTGCTTTTCCGAGCTATCTTGTGTCTCAACTTCCTTGCGATCAGACTCTACGGGTTCGGACTTGATTTTGGCTTCGATCTCTAGCTCTTCCAGCTCGTTTGTTGAAGCAGGTAGCTCCGTTGATTCGAATAGGAATTCTTCCGACTCCTGAACAGCTCTCGAATCCCTTTTATTCGTATTCAAGCGTTCTTCCCTATTCACAGTGAAACCTGAGTTCATCTTGTCTGCCCGGCGATCAGTCAGTTCCAATTCCTTAAATTTCGGGCTCACATGCCGCAGTTTCGGCGTCGGGACCTTCTTTTTGCCATTTTTACTCATGCAGCTTGCTCCTTCCTCTAACGTTCGTCTCCGGCATCATATGCTTCCATATGGGCATCTGCCACTTCATTTATGACTTTTGCGGATTCCAGAGCACGAATGTACAGGCGTCAAGACAGGAACGTTCGATGATCTTCGTGGAAATAGGCGTGTCAGGGCTGCAGAGGAAAGGCGGCTGTCCACGCCCCCGTCCCAGTCATGTCATAGGATATTATGTCTAGGTCGTGTCTGAAAACTCGCTGAAGTGCATCTTTCACCGTCTTTTCGCCCCTGCTGCGTCACTTTCCCTTGACGTGCCCCGGCATGCCTGCAGAAAACTTCCTTGCTTGGAACGAAAATTCGGTAAAAACCTGCTTCCTTTGGAGTTTTAGACACGCCCTGAGCAAGCACTAGTGCTTGGCGATTCATCTTACACACCGGTCTGCGTTATCGCGATGTCTGAGCCATGCGGTGACAGGCCGGCATTCCATGAATGGACGATCCATGGTCGCGATAACATCGAAGGAGGAACGGTCATGCTCCAAGAAACGATCGGCATTATGTTCGATTCACGCATGTACCGGGGGATACCGGCCGGAAGGACCGGTCAGGAATCACTCGCGAATTATGAACAGGCAGCGGCCAGTTATGGATTAACCCCCTGCTTTTTGAGGCTGGAAGATATCGATTCGGATCAAAAAACATGTCTTGCCTATGTTAAAAAAGAAGGCAGATATGTTCGCGAGCGCATGCCACTGCCCTCCGTCATTCATAACCGATCACTCCAGCTTCGCCGGACGGAACAGCATCAGATTACCAAGCTCATGTTGCAGGGTATCCAGGTATTCAACGTTCGCAACCGGTATCGTAAAGATCACATTCATGACATGCTTCATCAGGACCTCGCCTTGCGAGAACACCTCCCCCATGCAGTTAAAGCTACGCCAGAGTCTCTGGTCTATATGATGGAACAATATGATGACCTCGTCATCAAACCATGCAGCGGCAGCATCGGTCATGGTATTATGCGAGTCTTTGAGCGAGATGGACAGTGGAAACTAACCTGTGAGACGAAGGCTGCACGCAAAGGGTGGGCTACCTTCCGGTTGAGCAAAGGACAGCTTCCTTCCGCCACCCTAAGGCGGATCTTTCGCCATGCCTACCTCATTGAAGAGCGTATCCCACTGGTACGTTATGAGGGCAGGCCGGTAGATTTGCGGGTATCTGTACAACGTGGCAGCGACGGTCTTTGGGGAATAACAGGCATGTTTGCCAAAGCGGCTCCTGCCCATACATTTGTCAGCAATATCGCCCAGGGCGGTAAAGTCATGAAGCTCGCAGAGGCCCTTGGATTAGGAGAATCTGGCTTCGACCTGGCTCGACTGGAATACAGAATCGGACTCGTTGCACTTCGAATTGCCCAGAACCTGTCGGCCAGTCTGCCACATCTGGCTGATCTGGGCCTTGATCTCGGGATAACGCGCAGCGGCCAGATTTATTTTATTGAATGCAATGGACGGGATCAGCGTTACGGATTTCGCAAGGCGGGAATGTCGGAACACTGGAAGACAACGTACAGCAAACCGATGGCTTATGGGCGTCTGCTGCTGGAACAAAATTCGATGATACCGAGACAACCGCAGACATACGATAGGAGACTATATTGATTTCGTGTGCATTCTGTGTCAATATTATGCAGAACGGCCGGTCTTGCCGGCCTTGAAGTTCGCATTAACCCTAAGGGGGATATTCATGGCAAAAACGCTGTTGCGATTAATGACCGAGCTTTCTTCGCGCAAATGGATCTCCCGGACTGTGGGAGCCTTTTCCAAAAGCCGGGGAAGTAAGGCATTTATCCCTTATTTTGTCCGGACCTACGACATCCCTGTTCAGGAGGCCGAGAAAGACTGGAAGGAATACCGTTCACTGAACGATTTCTTTACCCGCAAATTAAAGCCGGGCATGCGCCCGTTGGAACTTTCAGAGCATGCACTGATCAGCCCGGTAGATGCCAAGATTACGGCAGCCGGTCCAATATCTGCAGGGACACTCCTGAATGTTAAGGGACAAAATTATACACTTGCTGAATTATTAAACCATTCTCCCCATCTGGAGAAGTACAAGCACGGGTACGGGTTCGTCCTCTATCTCAGCCCTCGCGACTATCACCGCATTCATGCACCTGTCAGCGGCCGCAAAATAGAGAGCGAACACATCAAGGGCAAAGTTTATCCCGTGAATGACTTTGGCCTAACCCATATGAGATCCGTGCTTAGTCGAAACGAACGGCTCATTACGTATATCGCACACGATTACGGTGAAGTGGCGGTTGTCAAAGTAGGTGCGATGAACGTGAGTAGCATACAGTATGCTGATACGGACACAAGTACCTGGGCACAGGGCGATGATCTGGCCTATTTTGAATTCGGTTCCACCGTTGTTCTGCTGACGCAGAGCGGCACATTCGAACCAAACCCGGGCTTACAGCCAGGCGATTCGGTCAAAATGGGCGCATTGCTTGGTCGTTTGAAACCGAAGAACTAATGAGTCCATACGCAAATAAAGAGGATGGCGCAGCACCTGTAACCAGGTATTGCGCCATCCTCTTTATGCATTCATATTCATCCATGTATACATGCAATACGAAGCTTCGCTCCGTCGTTATTGGTCTGCTGAGTTCTCCTCAAAACCACACATCTTGCAAGTCCTCTGCCGGTTTGAAGCGACGCAGACGGTTCCGGAAAATATTGCATCCCTTCGTAGAGCATCCCCGGTTGCGGACCCGACGTTTTCCGTTCATCACAAGTTCCCCCTTTTGGTCATCTGGAATGCTAGATAATTACCCTTGCGTTCCAGACTTGAAACGGTTTCCTGTTTTTCTCATCAGAATTTTAACGAATCTCGGACGGGCTTTTGCCGGTATATTGCTTGAACTGACGACTGAAGAAGAAAATATCCCGGTAACCCAGAGCATCCGCCACTTCGGTCACATTCATGCCGGTATGCACCAGCAGATGTTCCGCCCGTTCAATACGCATGCGGATAATATAAGATTGCACCGATGATCCCACCAGTTCCTTGAACTTGATCGAGAAGTATCGGGGCGATAAGCCAGCCCGCGCAGCCAGATCTTCCACCCGATGCGTAATCCCCGGATGCTGACGCACATAATTGGCGACCTCCTGGATGACATCAGACAACTGATTGCTTACCTTTTTCTCCACAGGTTCTTCCGTATCGGCGCGCAGCAAATGAATCATCAATTGCTTCAGAATCAATCGGCTCTCTTCATCACGTCCGTACACATCCGATAAGAACAGTCTTACATAACGTGCCAGCAAATGCTCAAACTCCACCGTTTCCTGTACCTCGCGATAGGACTGGGGAACATCATCAACAGGCACGTCCACATCAAAGTGAATATACGTAAGTACCAACGGTTTTTGCTTATTATGTGTTGCAGTAGGATGATCTCCTGGCCTGAACAGAAAACAACTACCCTTGCCAACTTCATACGACTGGTCATTCAGTACAAGCGTTCCTTCACCACTCCATACATAAAATAAATCATAGTTTTGCATCGGTTTTTCCCGTTTCTGCCACTTCCAGCCCGGTTCACAGACAATTTTGGCGACAGCGGGCAAAATAACAAATGATGACGGCGATGCCTGCAGCATGTCGCCACTCCCCCTTGATAGTTAATCTCTCTGCATATGGCATCATTCTGATCTGAATCTCACTTCTTCAATCAAGGCCATATGTATTTCAGCATCTTGCATGATTCAATACAACTTGCTCATATATGATCTCTGCTCCTACAGGAGCGAAATGTCTTATCCCATTATACAGCGGAATTCACCGAAACGAAAATGTGCACTTCTCCCAGGCTAGCCGCATTCGCCGGATTCCCTCTGTCATCTCTTCTTTCTCCAGATGTGCAAAAGCAAAACAGGCCGCCGGATGACCTGAAGTCAGCCGATATCGCTCTGCATCACGGAACAATATGCCATCCTCCTCGGCAAGCTTTTTAAATCGCTGATAACTGTCCACATCGCCATTCCAGGTAGCATAGATATGCAGTCCTGCATCACCAAGTTGCATCGTGAATGCTTCAGGCAACTGTAGTTCCATCTCTCGCACAAAAAAATCATGCCGTTCCCCGTATAACCGGGTTAACCGTCGTAAGTGCCTCAGGTAACCTCCTCGGGTCATAAACTTCGCCAGTGCGCGCTGCTCCAGCAGTGCGGGAGGTACCGGTTCATACAACGCCTTGGCGGCAAGGAGAGGTTCTACCAGACCAGGTGGCAGTACGGCATAGCCAAGTCGGAACGAAACAACCATCGTTTGTGAGAATGAACCAACGTAGATGACGCGCTGTTCACGATCAAGCACTTTGAGGGGTTCAATTGGTCTTCCGCCCCATCGGAATTCACTGTCATAATCATCTTCAATAATGACCGCATTACGCTTTGAGGCCCACGCAAGCAAGGCACGTCTTCTGTCCAACCCCAGCACGGCCCCTGTTGGAAACTGCCGGGTAGGGGTGACAAATAACGTCTGTGCCTCCCAAGGCTGAGGAATAATGCCTGCAGCATCCACCTCTGCCGGGATGATATGCCCACCACAGGACTTGACGGCATGGGCGATACCCGGATACCCCGGATTCTCCAATACAACTGCTGTATTCTCCGTTATCAGCAATTGAGATAGCAGGGTGATGCCTTGCATTGAACCACTGAACAATACAATCTGAGAGGGTTCAGCCTGGATACCACGTGTCCATCTGAGATGGGAGGCGATGGCCTCACGCAGCTCCGGATCACCGGCTACACCGCTCGATTCTCGCCAACCACTGCGATGAACCGCAGCGAGTGCACTCTTCCACTCCCCTAACGGGAAATGTTCTGCAGGCATGCGCTGCATTTGAAAATTAATGGCGGACGGCTTCGGTGAAGACATCTGAGTCCGCAGGACTTCATGTTGCGTATTCAACCTCTGTACCCGCTCGCCCCAGGGAGACAGCCTGAGAACAGCTTCCTGTTTCTCATTTTCCTGAGAGGATAATGTTTCGGTCACAAAGGTACCTCTTCCCCGATGTGCATGGACATAACCATCCGCAAGCAGCATGTCGTATACCTGAGCTACTGAACCACGCGACATCTCATATTGCCTTGCCAACTCACGGGTGGAAGGAAGCCGCGTGCCTCCCACCAATGTGCCTGCATGAATGGCGTCACGTAACGCATGATACAATGCCTCATACTTGTATCGATGCTGAAGTTCATAGGTATCCATCGGTAACCACAATTCCATCATGCACCTCTCTTCATTGGTCTTCATTTGTGTTCCCTGACGAATTGGCCTACTAAAGTGAATGTAAATTGGATCTATTTCATTGTCAATGTATGAACTATTGTTATGCATAAGATATGGCGTTTTATTATACATTCAATGATGGGGGATTACACATGAGACGGAAAGAATTCACAGTAGATGAAGAACAAGAGATTACCACATTTCTGGATCAGTGTTCCTTCGGGTTTCTGGGAACAGTCAGTCCGGACGGACAACCACGAGTTACACCGCTGAATTTCGTTTATATGGACGGTTGCTTTTATTTTCACGGCAGTCTGGCTGGTGAGAAGATGAAACAGATCAAACAGGATTCCTCGGTCAGTTTCACGGTAGCTGAAGAGTTCTCCCTCATTCCATCCTATTTCAGTGATCCCGAGCTTGCTTGTCCGGCGACTTCTTTCTTCAAAAGTGTCATGGCCTTCGGTCAGGCTGAACCGGTTAAAGATCTGGACATCAAAGGTAAGGTGCTGCAACGATTCATGGAGAAACTCCAGCCGCAAGGCGGATATGTACCCATTGATGCTACTGACTCGCGTTACACAGGCAACCTCAAAGCTGTAGCCGTAGTCCGAATTATGCCAGAAGGGATCAGCGCCAAGTTTAAATTTGGACAAAACCTTTCCAGTGAACGATTCGATCATATCAGTGGTCAGTTGGAACAGCGCAATGAGGGACGCGATGCCGAAACTGCTGAAATGATGCGGAAATACTGTCCATTTCATCAGCAATAAGTTTCATTTTCTGAGGATTACTCCAAGGT
Organism: Paenibacillus sp. FSL k6-2145; assembly: GCF_037976585.1. Lineage (NCBI taxonomy): Bacteria > Bacillati > Bacillota > Bacilli > Caryophanales > Paenibacillaceae > Paenibacillus > Paenibacillus sp. FSL k6-2145. Next base: position 784,647 of record NZ_CP150267.1, read on the forward strand.
TTAATTCAACGATATCCCACGCCAAAACCCTCTGCAACAACGCGGTAAAGCGATATAACTGTCATATTGCGTAATTTCCGTGACGGGGGCATGTCAAGGTGATATAATGTTAGGCAGTTGAATCACAAAGACTTGGAAGGATGAAAAGAATGAATCCACTGGCTGAACAGTTGAACGAAAGTATTCAGACAGGCAGCAGTCACGTCTACTCCATGCTGTCACAGCTTGGCAAAGAAATTTATTTTCCTAAAGAGGGGATTTTGAGTCAATCTGCTGAAGCAGCAAGCTTGGCCAAGACCCATAATGCCACGATTGGTATCGCTCTGGAGGGTGGTGTGCCGATGCATCTTCAGGTTATTCAGGAGAAGCTGTCTGCATTCCAGCCTAAGGATCTGTATCCTTACGCTCCACCTGCAGGCAAACCTGAATTGCGGACCGTCTGGAGAGACAAGATGCTGAAGGAAACGCCTTCCCTGGAAGGCAAAACGTTCGGCAATCCGATTGTAACCAATGCATTAACCCATGGACTAAGTATTGTAGCCGACCTGTTCGCCGATGAAGGGGACGCTGTCATATATCCGGATAAAAACTGGGAAAATTACGAGCTGACCTTCGGAATCCGTCGTCATGGCCAGTTGGTTCATTATCCCCTGTTCGATGATCAGTTGAACTTCAACAGTGACGGTCTGCTTCAGGCGTTACTTGATCAAAAGGACAAAGGTAAAGCCATCGTGCTGCTCAACTTCCCGAATAACCCTACAGGTTATACGCCTGGAGCCGAAGAAGCAGATGCAATTGTAAACACGATTCGTCAGGCAGCTGAAGCTGGCGTTAATGTGGTTGCTGTAACAGATGATGCGTACTTCGGGCTGTTCTTCGAAGATTCCATTCATGAATCCCTGTTTGGCAAACTTGCCAACATTCATCCACGTGTGTTGACCGTAAAAGTGGATGGTGCAACCAAGGAAGAGTTCGTATGGGGCTTCCGCGTTGGATTCATTACGTATGCCCATGAAGATGCAGCCGTTCTGCATGCATTGGAACAAAAAACACTCGGTATTATCCGGGCAACGATCTCCAGTGGCCCGCATCCTTCCCAGACTTTTGTACTGGATGCGCTCAAAGCACCGGAGTTTGAAGCACAGAAACAGGAGAAGTTCGAGATTATGAAAGGCCGCGCCAATAAAGTGAAGGCCATTCTCGATAGTGGCAAGTATGGAGATGCATGGGATTATTATCCGTTCAACTCCGGTTACTTCATGTGCCTGAAGCTGAAAGAAGTTGGCGCCGAAGAACTTCGAAGCCATTTGCTGCACAAATATGGTGTGGGTACAATCGCGCTGGGTGAATCGGATCTGCGAATCGCCTTCTCCTGTATTGAAGAATCCGGATTGGAAGATCTGTATGAAACCATCTATCGTGGAGTTCAGGATCTGCGGACGACTTAGTTAACACAGACCTGTACCCTGAATGATATAAGAACCCTTTGTAAAACGGCGACGTTTCATGTCTCTGGATATACAAAGGGTTCTTTTGTGTTTTATCAGCCCAAAAGCTTTAATTTCTGGCTTTACCGGGCATCGGCCCAATCAGCCTACCCCCAAGGTACATAATATACGATGTACGCAAGGGCGTGCCAAACAACCACTTGAAAGGGGAATGACCATGTCTGGAGTTGAAGATACAAGAGGCGGTTATGGATGCGGCGGTTACGGAGGATTTACTAACACAGGTGCCATTCTCGTTCTGTTCATCTTGCTCGTGATTATCACTAAATCGTTCCTCTGTTAGTACCAATACACACTTGCGTGAGAACCAAGTGATCTGATTGCATGATTCCATTACAGCACAAAGAAGGGTATACCGGGATACAGCCCGGAATACCCTTCTTTGTTAATTTAAGTAGAAGTCACTCTCCACCTCGACCCACCATCTTGGCTGGCGAGAGGTACGAAGGTACGGTCTCTTGTTTACTCGTCTTCTTCTTCCTTCAACCACTTGTTGCCTTGCGAACGCCGCATGATCACAATCACCAGTATACCCAAAATAAGTGCTACTCCGGTGACAGTCAGTCCATTTGCTCCGGCAACCAGCATAGGCAACCACATGAGTAACGCAGCCAGTGCGTGGAGATGGAATATGAATCCCAACACCTGAGAACGACGACTCTCACCCGAGATTGGATAGATCATAATCCAAAATGATTCACTATGACTGCGACGCAGCGCACCAAGCTGTACACCTGCAAGCAACAGGAAGAACAAATACACACCGACACCAAAGTAGCTGCCTGCTGTCCACCAGGATAGTAACATGCCCAGTACAATTAGGCGTAACACGATTGAGAACACTTCGGTTCGAATAAACGTTTTGGTTATCAAGTAACGGTAAGCTTTCCCCGCATTCCAGGGAAGAGCGTTCCCCAATTTGCTAAGCCAGCGACGCGAACTTACTTTCTGTCCGGATGAAGGTACATCCACAAACCAGCCAAGCGTCCGCATAACCCGTCCAGCCTGACCCTGCTCCACCTGAATCAGTCTTTCCCACGCTACCCGATGTTTCACTGGTATACGCAAGGCGACGATGTAGACAACAGCCAGCAACAACAGGAACCATACGCTCCGCTGCGGTGGTTGCCATAACCAGGCGCCAACCGCCAGCACTGCCAGAGCCCATCGCAAGAGGCGATATCCTCTTGCTGCCCCAACCTGAACCATTCTTAGCTCTTGCCATGCTCCATAACTGGACAACCCTTTCCACAGCAACAGGAATACGATGAACCAGCCAAATGGCCGTGCATCCAGATCTGCTCTAACATAGAGAGGCCACAATGTAACAAACACAAGTAACAGGCCCAGACTTTTATAGATAATGCCCCGGGCAAAGCTGTTCTTCAAATATTCCTGCATCCGGTATTCCTGTGGTCGCAGGAACACGATATCTGCCGGAAGCAGATATGTACGATAACTGCTAAACAGCACCAGTGGCGCCAGCAGTACCAATGCAATCCAGCGAATGGGGAATTCTGCGGGAATGTTCTGAACAAACGATGTATACCAGGCGGAGAACGCAATGACGAGAAATAAAAAGACCATAGCCACACCGCTCTGGATTACATATCCGAGATAAGGAAGAATTCCGTTCCAGAATCCTGTGCGTCTTTGCTTCCATAGCAGCTTGAGATCCATGCTCAATCCCTGCCTTGTACGAGGGAATAGAACATGTGCTCCAGCGTGGCATCCGATTCCCCGAATTGAGAGCGTAATTCATTCAACGTCCCTTGAGCAATAACCTGCCCACGGTGCAGAACGATAAAACGGTCACAGTAATTTTCAATCGTGGACAGAATGTGTGAACTGAGCAGAATGGATGATCCCGAAGCTTTCATCTCAAGCATAAAATCAAGCAAGGAGCGGATACCCAGCGGGTCCAGCCCCAGGAAAGGCTCATCAATGATGTACAGTGGTGGTCCTGCCACAAAAGCACACATGATCATGACCTTTTGTCTCATCCCCTTGGACAGGTGAGTCGACAGACTTGTACTTTTCTCATTCATACGGAACAGTTCCAGCAGTTTCTCCGTACGTTGTTTGAAATCAGACTCCGACACATTGTACGCTCTTGCCGTAAACTCCAGATGCTCCATCACCGTCATCTCATCATAAAGTTCGGGTGATTCCGGTACAAATGCCATGGCCGATTGGTAGATCTGCGCATCCTCGTCCCGCTTCTTGCCCATCACTCGTACTTCGCCCTGTTGAGGTGTCATCAAGCCGAGGATATGTTTCATGGTTGTACTTTTGCCAGCACCGTTTAAGCCGATTAGTCCGACCATCTCTCCACGTCCGACTTCCAGATCGATGCCGTGAAGGACCGGCCGTTTGGCACTATAACCTCCGCTTAACCCGCTGATTTGCAGAACAGGCGATTGAACATTTTCCATCTATCCCTGCACCCCTTTCGTCAGATTCTATTCTTCGGAGCGTGGCGTTTTGTCTTTACTCCACTTGGGTGCTCCCTTGTTTTTACGATCCTGATCGCGCTCCGTGCGGCCAGTATTGCCAGTTGGTTTGTTACCCGCTGGACGCGAATTGGAGATTGTAGCCCGGGTACCGCCATTGCGGCTGCCCTGACCTGGTTTGCGATCTCTGGATTGTCCTGGTTTTCTGGAGAACGAATGTCCCTCAGGCCGCGTGTCCGGACGCGGATCAGCCTCCAGTACTTTACCACCAAAGAGTACACGTTCTGACAGTTCGATTCCGAGTTCGCGTGCGAATTTGCGCATAATAAAGATCTGTGTTTCATCCACAATGGACAAAACGATCCCCGAGCGTCCCATCCGGCCTGTACGACCTGCACGGTGAACATAGTGCTCCGAGTCAAAGGCAGGGTCATAGTTAATGACCATTGGCAAGCCTTCGATATCCAGTCCTCTGGCAGCGACTTCGCTGGCAATCAGCAACTGAAGTTTGCCATTACGGAAGGCAGACAATACGTTACTGCGGGTCACTTTGTCAGCATCCCCATACAGCGCAGCAGCGGACAAGCCCAAATGATTCATTTTTGCTTCAACTTCACCAATATCTTCGGTTGCATTCACAAATACGATCGCCCGATCCGGATTGTACTGTCTGACCAGACGACGCAGCATGTCAATTTTGTTCCGGTTTTCTTCTACAAAATAATAATGCTCCAGGCCCGCAGCCGTAGCTCGATCCGGTTCAATTCCGATCTGAACAGGCTCTTTCATCTCACGCTTCGCGAGTCCGGCCGTATTCTCATCAATTGTTGCTGACAGGAAGATCAACTGACGATCCCGCAATGCGCTCTTGAGTACAAAGTTCACGTCACTTACGCCGCCAAGTTGGAACACTTGGTCCGCTTCATCGATAACAATCGTAGAGACGTTGTGCATTTTCAGTTTTTTGAGTGTAATCAATTCTTTCAGTCGTCCCGGTGTACCCACAACCAATTGTGGATGCTCACGCAGCTTCTCGATCTGACGTTTAGCCGCTGCGCCACCAATCAGACCTAATACGCCGATCTTGCGTTCTTCCCCGTAGCGCTGTGCCTCACGTACAATCTGCATCGCCAGCTCTTGTGTAGGTGCAATAATGAGTTTCTGCGTACCTTTGATATCCATTTTGATGGATTGTAACAGTGGCAGCAGATATGCCAGCGTTTTTCCTGTTCCCGTCTGGGATTTGGATACGACATCCCGGCCTTCCAAAATAACCGGGATTGTCTGAGCCTGTACAGGTGAAGGTTCGTTAATGCCATGTTTCGCCAAAACGGCCTCCAGATCCTGTTCCACGCCAATTGAAGCAAATGTTTGATTCGTCATGTATGTCCATCCTTTTAATTTTATTCATTTTGATGCTAGCCCTGCTTGTACTTACTAAAACCGAAGCCTGTCATCACATTACCTTTCATTATATGCGAAAAAAGCCCGTGTACCAAATCTTATTCCAGAATTGTATGTATACACGCCAAAAAAAAGAAAAGCCCCTCGGCGGAGCCTTTCTTTCAATCCGTATATGATGCCTCGTATCACATTTACTTCTGATTCATTACACCGTGCGACAATCGATCTGCAAGACGAGGAAATAGCTGGTACAACCATATGCCAGCAGAAGCAAGTCTTGGCAGATTCACTTCTTCCTTACGCTTTTTCATCGCCCGAATCATATGACCCGCAACGTCTTCCGGTTTCAACATCATCCAGCGTACATTATTCACATAATTGCCAGATGGGTCAGCCCGGTGGAAAAATGGTGTATCAATCGGACCTGGATTAATCGTTGTCACCATGATGCCAGTCTTGCGAAGCTCTTGACGCAGCGCATTACTAAATCCGAGTACAGCATGTTTCGTAGCTGTATAGGAAGCGGATTTGGCTGTACCGATTTTGCCAGCCATGGAGGCCACGTTCACAATCTGACCTTTGCCACGTTCCAGCATCTGTGGAAGCACTGCTTTGGTGCAGCGGACAATGCCCATGTAATTAACGTCCATCATCTCATCGAATTCCTGTACTGACATCTCTGTCATCGCTGCGAATTTCCCGTAACCTGCGTTGTTCAGCAAAATGTCGATTCGTCCGTATTTATGCAATATCGCATCCACAGCTGCCTGAACCTGCTCACTATCCGTAACATCAAGCGTGAGTAATTCATGCGGCCCTTTCAGCGAGGCACCAATCTCTTCCAACTTGTCCCGTGAACGGGCAGCCAGAATTGGGATGGCTCCTTCTTCTATCAGCATCTGCGCACACAGCGCACCGATACCACTCGATGCACCTGTGATAAACACTACCTGATCTTTCAGCATCCGTGATGTCCTCCCGTATTGAACACATATTGCCTCTTGAGGCGTATGGTTCTATTCTACGAGATCATGACCTGAATATCCATCTCACCAATGCCGTCCATCAGCAAAGGAATGCTCAGTGCTTTCGTTGCACTAAATGTAGTCAGATGTTCGGACTTCATCACTTGTGGAGGTGTAATATCGACCACAACCCCCTGGTTCGACAGGATGGTGCTGGCATTACCACTGATCATATTACCCAGTTCCGAAATCGCACTTTTGCTCATTTCATCCATTTCTGTAATGACAAAACCGCCCATCATCGCAGATACAATTTTCAATGCAACTTGTTCATTGATTCCAAATACAATGTTTCCACTAAGTTGTCCCGTCATTCCGATCACGATCCAGACATGGTCTGCAATGTACTCTACATTTTTCACGCCAAGACTCCCGGTGGAAGGCGAAACCTGGATGAGCTGTTCGAATACGTTCCGTGCCGATTCCAGGAAAGGATTAATCACTTCCGCTTTCACTGTCTATGTCCCCCTCACACTGGGTTATTGGTCACACACCAAAAGTCCCATATTCATTAAATTTATTATACTTTATCACGTACAAGAATTCATTAAGAATTCGTTAAACCATGTGTACTATAATTTATCGTCATCCGTGGGGCAAATGTTTATAGCTGATTCTAGCGAATAAACTGAGCTTTTTACTTCTTTTGAAGAAAGCTTTTCGTTCATTGTGCGTGACAAAAGGGATTTAGGACTTTATTACTGCTTCTCACAACTGTTAAAAAAATCAAATTCTTTTATTCGCGTTTTTTTCACAGTCTCTTGAACTACTTTTGATCCTTACAATTGCCTTCATTGCTCTGCTGTCCTGAATCACCTATAATTTAAGATAACGGAACAATAACCAGTTACGGGATTTCATCGCACCAAACACTACATAATCAAGATACTTTGCCTGCAAGGAGGTCACCTATGAACATAAGCCAACTGGAGACACTAATTACCATTTCCAAAACGATGAGCTTCCGCAAAGCGGGAGAACTTCTGAACCTGACCCAGCCTGCCGTCTCGGCCCAGATCAAAAGTCTGGAGGACGAATTCAGCACCGTTCTTGTGGATCGGAACCAACCCGTTACCCTGACAGACCGTGGACAGGTATTTCTGGAGCACGCTGAACGGATGCTCGATATCGTTGATGAGTTGAAACAAAAATTGTCCGATCTCGATGAAACGCCTCAGGGACGTATCGTGTTAGGCACAACAACTTCCATTGCTATTCAGATCTTGCCAAGGGTGTTATCCTATTTCCAAGATCAATTCCCGCTGATCAAAACCAGTATCCAATCCCTTCCGTCATCACAGATCTATACCCAGGTCGAAAATGGTCTGGTTGATATTGGTATCGGTTATCTCACGGAGCGTAATCCCAACCTGAATACATCTGTGCTGTACTATGACACATTTGAACTCGTGGTATCTCCTTCCCATCCGCTGGCGAAGAAAAAACATGCTGCAGTGGATGTGCTCCGGAGTACACCATTGATTCTGCTATCCCCTGATACAGTAGGCCGACGGTTTACGGAAACCATCTTCAAGAAACATAATATTGAACCTAATATAGTAATGGAGTTGTCGAGCAGCGAAGAAGTGAAACGGATGGTCGAGATTGATCTCGGGGCAGCTGTCATTTCCAAACAATCTGTTGCGCATGAGTTGCGTCAAGGTACATTGCGAATGATACCCTTAAGTGAGCTGGAGGTCAGTCACCCTGTTGGTGTCATCTATAAGTCCAGTCGATACCTTAACTCAGCAATGCAGCAATTCATAAGTGACCTCAAAGGTATGCCGGAAACCCAATTCATCAGTTCAGAATGACAATGAGCCATGAGAAAGGAAGGATTCCATATGAAATTTGATCTTCATACACATCATTTTCGTTGTGGTCACGCAGACGGCAACATCCGCGATTATATAGAGGCGGGCATTAAGGCAGGACTTCAGGCCATCGGTATCTCGGATCATACGCCATACTTTGGCAGCGAGCTTGAGCAGGCATTTCCCCGGATCGCAATGGGCAAGTCGGAATTGCAGCATTATGTGGAAGAAGTCCTTGCTTTGAAAGAAGAGTACGCTGGTAAAATCGATGTACTGCTCGGCATTGAATCCGACTACTTCCCTGCTTATGCAGAATTGTACCGTACCACACTGGGACAGTATCCTTTTGACTATATTATTGGTTCGGTTCATCATACCGAGGATGTGAGTATCTTCAACAAAACCCGGTGGAATGGACTGAGCAATGCTCGCAAAGTTGAAGTGAAAGAGAGTTATTATTCATTAATCCGGGAATCGGCTCGCAGCGGTATGTTCCAGATTCTTGGACACATTGATGCGATGAAAGGAAATTATCCACCTTTCTCCGAAATTATCGCTGATCAGGCCATTGATGAAACGTTGCAGGTCATTGCAGAATCCAACGTAGCGATTGAAATTAACACATCTGGCAAAACCAAACTCAGCGGTGGCTGGTATCCCTCGGATGCCATTTTGGAACGGGCCCATCATTATGGAGTGAAGGTGACATTTGGATCGGACGCTCATAAACCGCAGCGGGTGGCAGACGAGCTGGATGACGTTCGTACACGTCTCAAGGAGATCGGATTCACCGACTGGGTATACTTCAAGCAGAAACAGATGCAGGTTGTACCACTGTAAAAAATATCAGACCACATAGAAACCCCCACAGCGCGCTTGTTCACGTTGTGGGGGTTTAGGTTTAATTCTAAATTAAAAATATTATATAATTTAAACTGAACATTTACACGATAACGGAGAGGACAGAAATAACTTGAAGAAGCGAAGCGGTCGCCTAAAAGCTTTCTGAAAGAAAGCTGCATCGGAAGCATACGCTATCCCCGGATTTGCCCCTTTTCAAAAGGGAATCAAAAAATCTGGGGATAACAGCGATCGGAGGGTTATTCTGTCATCGGAGTGACTATGTAAAAATTCAAAAAAAATGAACCCGCTCGCGCGGGTCCCAACAGCATTATCTATTATCAAAAAGGGGGTCATGAGATAAGTTTACCCCCTGTCTGTTAGAGTTCAATTGCAGCTATATTTCAATTGTGTAACAAATGATTGAAGTTCGATTCATTCACGTTTGACTACTCTTACTCTATGTCATTGCGGCTTGTCAGATACCAGGGTTTGCAGGTATTTTTCCTGAAGCGGGCGGGCGTATTGTTCCCGGTACATACTGTACACTTTAACATCCATCAGGGATTCTGATTCCTCGTCATCCTCATCATGCAGTCCGAAGGAGGGAAGACTCCGCTCATAGGACATCCCTATTTTGCTTAACACCCGTTGTGAAGATACATTGGCCTCATAACACCGTGCCTCCACCCTCCACAAATGAAGATCGTCAAATCCAAACTGCAACAGTCGCTGTACCGCCTCGGTAGCCACACCCCTGCCCCAACAGGACCTGTTCAGGATGTAACCAATCTGTGCGGTACCATTCTGATCATTCCAGTGCTGGAATGAGGTGATCCCAATCACTTGTTCCTTGCCTCTCCAGCAGATCCCATAATGTAACGAATCCAGCTTGGCGCTGCTGCTCCGTATCTGGTTCAATAACCGTCTCGCCCTGATTGGCGTGGGCTGGCTTCCCCTATTCACATATCTTATGACTTGAGGATCGGAAAAAAGTTCCGATAATGTGCTGTAATCACTTTGACGTAATGATCGCAGGACAAGACGCTCTGTCCACAAAGCCGGCAGACCTTGAACCAGCATTTTTCGGGTAAGCATGACAATCGCTCCTTTTGCCTAAACGGGCTCTAGTCCGGTAAGACAAGCATGCTCTAATGATGATCCGGCGTAATACCATTTGAACTGATCCACGAACTTTAGTATTCGCATTTTAGTATTAATATATTGCATCATCCCAATTCCTGACGCTATAGAGCCCAGATGCTGACTACTCCTGCAGCCCGCGATAGATACCCGTACGAATCTCACGAATATAGAAATCCAATGCAGGAACATTCGCCGACTGTGCAACCTGTACTTCTCGCTCAATATCATAAGGTACCCGCACAAATTGAACATTGAACGGGGTATTGTTATCGTTGCTGTCTTCACCCTCCAGAATACAGTAGGAAGCCTGGGGAAGATCGAGTGGATTACCAACACTGCCTGCATTAAACAGTAACTTGCCGTTCATATACTGCAAGTATGCGTTATGCACATCCCCATAACCTACAACATCTGCAACACCTTGCTCAGGCTCATCAGCCGGAGGATCAAACATTGCCAACCTCTTTTCTATCGCGTCCCACGGCTGTACACGATGGTATACACTTTGAGGTGAAGCATGGACCAGACGGATGGTGCGACCGCTCAGTTGAAATTGATGGCTGAAGGGTAGGCCCGCCAAGTACGCCAATCGTTCCTCACCCAGCCGTTCTGCTTGCCACGTGAAATTCTCGTTGTCTTGGTTAACCGCAACCAGTTCATCCCAATTGCCACGGATAACAAGTTCACACGTTGCTCTCACCTGATCCACAACCTTTACCGGTTCTGGCCCCTTGCCCACGAGGTCACCAAGACAAAAGATTCGCACCACGCCACGACTTCGGATATCTTCTAACACTGCTTCCCAGGCAGTCATGTTGCCATGAATGTCGGATACAATCGCAATTCTTTCCATCTGGATAACCTCCATTCATGTTGAATCCTTTATGTTTTATATTCATCTTATATTCTTTTATGTGGTTGATCCTTTAAGCTCAAAAACCGTTAATTCTGGTCTGCACAGAAAACGAATGGGCAGTTGAGTCATGCCAAAACCACGATTCACATACACGGGCATCTGTGTCTGGGTGGTGTAATATACCCCCTGGACATCCGTGTAATACAACCCTTGAACATACTTGTGTGAACCTCGCGGAGTTGTCAGTGCCCCGATCCAGGGAAAACGTACCTGTCCACCATGGCTATGACCGGAAAGTTGTAATCCGAAACCATAGGGAGTGGCAATGTCGGCATAATCCGGTTCATGCATAAGTAACAATTTCCACACATCATGATCCAATCCCTTGATGGCTTGGGCAGGATCAGGCCTGCCTGTAAGTGCGTCATCCAGACCAGCTATAGCCAGACGTTCGCCCCCTTGTTCAATCACCACATGTTCGTTCCGTAACAAAGTGAATCCGGCTTCACGGAACATGGTTGTCACTTCATTCTGCTGTCCGCCCCGATAATCATGATTCCCCAAAACGGCAAATTTGCCATACTTCGCTTGCATGGAGGCGAGTACCGGAATACATTCACGCATCGGCTCTGCTTCCCTCTCGACGATGTCTCCGGTAAAACAAATCAAGTCCGGTTGCTGCTCCTCAATCGTTGCTGCCAGCTTCTTCAGCTCTTTCACCCCGGTATGAAAACCAAGATGGGCATCGCTGAACTGAACGACACGCAAGCCGTCAAATGCCTTTGGAAACTTCGGAAGTTTCAGCTCCACTTGCTTGATCTCCAGGCGACGCGGTTCCCATAACCAGGCATAACCTCCTGTAAGCAAACTGGCACCCGCTGTCATCAAAACCATGCGCAATAAGAAACTTCGGCGAGAGGGATCATGATCCTTTTCTTCTCCAGGAAACACAGACTCTTCTGCACCTGGTGCTTTGTGCGAGCGCTGGGACGGCGAGTTGTTGCTGCCCTGACGCGGTGTCTCTGCCATATCTCCCCCTCCTTCTACGCTCTTAATCCATCCCCTTAGTATATCATATTCTGCATGGGTAGCCCGGTTCCTCTGCTTCATTACAAAAAGAAGCCGAGATCTCCGGCATGTTGCTGCACGGGATCACGACTTCTTCTAAGTTGCAGATTACACTTCTGCACATGTTATGACGAGATTATACACCCAACCAGCGTTTGAACATATGCTTGGTCGTTTGTTTGTTCATTTCCGCAATGGAGGTTGTCAGTGGAATGCCTTTTGGACAGGATTGCACGCAGTTCTGTGAGTTACCACAGCCCTCAATGCCTCCGTCTTCCATCAACGCTTCCAGGCGATCGTCGGCGTTCATCTCCCCTGTTGGGTGAGCGTTGAACAAGCGCACTTGGGACAGTGCTGCTGGACCGATAAAGTCTGTTTTCTCATTGACGTTCGGGCATGCCTCCAGACATACACCACATGTCATACATTTGGACAGCTCATATGCCCACTGACGCTTCTTCTCAGGCATCCGTGGACCTGGACCGAGGTCATAGGTACCATCGATCGGAATCCATGCTTTTACGCGTTTCAGGGCGCTAAACATCCGGCTACGGTCGATGACCAAGTCACGGACCACCGGGAATGTCTTCATCGGTTCGATACGAACAGGCTGTTCGAGCTTGTCGATCAGGGCTGCACATGCTTGACGTGGCTTGCCGTTGATAACCATGGAGCAGGCACCGCAGACTTCTTCGAGACAGTTGGAATCCCAGCAGACGGGAGCAATGGATTTGCCATCTGTATTGACGGGGTTCCGCTGAATCTCCATCAGGGCGCTGATCACATTCATGTTGGGACGGTACGGAAGCTCAAATTCTTCGTTGTACGAAGATGACTCCGGGCTATCCTGACGGGTGATGATAAACTTGACAGTTTTGTTGGCTGTAGCTTGTTCCGCCATATCGTTGTCCCCTCCTCTGGTGACGATGATTGGTGTTGCTGATGCGCAAAATGGTTTGGTGCACGGGAGACGCTTCGTCAGCGGAATGCCCCTCTGATCGCTGTTATCCCCGGATTTTTTTGATCAACCCTTTCCAGGGTTAAAATCCGGTGATAAAGGCGAGCGCTTCGCTTCTTCTGGGCATTTCCGCTTCCTCCGCTACGTCGTGCACTTAGAACACTTTGCTGGAAACTGCACTCCAATTCATTGTGGATGGCAGTATTAAAGTTCTGAAGCATCGCTAGGCGCTTTGCTTCTTCTGGGTATTTCCGCTTCTTCCGCTATGTTGTGCACGTGGGTAACTTTGCTGGAAAACTGCACTCCATTCATGCTGGAGGCAGTATTGAAGTTCTGAAGCATTGCTAGGCGCTTTGCTTCTTCTGGGCATTTCCATCACGTTGATGGCAGTAACTTTGAAGAAGCTTTGCTTCTCCAAAGTTCTCCTGCCTCTCCGTTCAGGTGTCTAACTATTCATTACATGAATAGTGTGGTACTTCTTAATCCTTGGAGTAATCCCGGATACGTGGTGGGATCAGGGATACGTCTACTGGCTCGTACGAGATTTTCGGGCCTTCTTTCGACCAGCTCGCGATAGTCGTTTTCAGGAACTCTTCGTCATTACGTTCCGTGAATTCCGGTTTGTAATGCGCGCCGCGGCTTTCGTTACGCAGCAGTGCGCCCAGTGTCATTGCTTCTGCCAATTCAATCATGTTCCACAGTTGGCGAGTGAAAGCTGCGCTAGGGTTGTTCCAACCGGAGCTGTCGTACATGTTGATTTTGCCATAACGCTCTTTCAATTCCTTGATCTTGCCAATCGTGGCTTCAAGCTTGTCGTTGTAGCGCACAACCGTCATGTTGGCGGTCATCCACTCGCCAAGCTCTTTATGAATGACATAGGCATTTTCCGTGCCCTGCATTTTCAAGATGCCTTCGTATTTATCGCTTTGTTGTTTGGTGTGTTTCTCAAATACGGAAGATGGGATATCAGCGGATGATTTTTTAAGTCCTTTGATATATTCAGCCGCTTTTGGTCCAGCCACCATACCACCATAGATCGCAGATACCAATGAGTTTGCACCCAGACGGTTTGCACCATGGTATTGATATTCACATTCACCAGCTGCGAACAGCCCCGGAATGTTAGTCATTTGGTTGTAATCTACCCACATACCGCCCATGGAATAATGGACTGCCGGGAAGATTTTCATTGGGATTTTACGCGGGTCATCGCCCATGAACTTCTCATAGATCTCAATGATTCCGCCCAGTTTAACGTCCAGTTCCTTCGGATCTTTGTGCGACAAATCGAGATAAACCATGTTCTCGCCGTTCACGCCCAGCCCCATATCCACGCAGACGCTGAAGATTTCACGAGTCGCGATATCACGTGGAACAAGGTTACCGTAGGATGGATATTTTTCTTCAAGGAAGTACCAAGGTTTTCCGTCTTTGTACGTCCAGATCCGTCCACCTTCACCACGAGCGGATTCAGACATGAGACGAAGCTTGTCATCCCCTGGAATGGCTGTTGGGTGAATCTGAATGAACTCCCCGTTGGCGTAATTTACACCTTGCTGATACACCGCACTTGCCGCTGTACCTGTGTTAATTACAGAGTTGGTCGTTTTACCGAAGATAATACCCGGACCACCACTCGCCAGAATAACCGCTTCTGCCGGGAAGGTCTGTACCTTCATCGTTTTCAGATCCTGAGCCACGATCCCGCGACATACGCCTTCATCATCCAAAACCGCCTGCAGGAACTCCCAGTTCTCATATTTCGTAACCAGGCCCGCTGCTTCCCAGCGACGTACCTGCTCGTCTAATGCATAGAGCAATTGTTGTCCTGTTGTCGCTCCGGCAAACGCCGTACGGTGATGCTTCGTTCCCCCGAAACGACGGAAATCAAGCAAACCTTCCGGTGTCCGGTTGAACATTACGCCCATACGGTCCATCAAGTGAATGATACCAGGTGCTGCTTCGCACATCGCTTTAACAGGAGGTTGGTTCGCGAGGAAGTCACCGCCGTATACCGTATCGTCAAAGTGTACCCATGGGGAGTCACCCTCACCCTTGGTATTCACCGCTCCGTTGATGCCGCCTTGTGCACATACAGAGTGGGATCGTTTAACAGGAACCAGTGAAAATAAATGAACATGGACTCCGGCTTCAGCCGATTTGATCGCCGCCATCAATCCCGCGAGACCGCCGCCCACAATAATTACATTCGTTGATGCCATTGCTGTTCACTCCCTTATAAGTCAGCATTTATACGCTAAATGCTTAAATTAGAACTGTTTTTACTACATCAACCATCGAAGTTACTGCTTGGAAATCCATGCTCCGGAAAGCGAACAACGAAGCAATAAACATAATGGAAATAATACCAAACAAACTCATGCACACATAAGAGGACACACGCTGCGCACGCGGACCCACGGTAATCCCCCAGCTAACAAGAAACGACCACAGACCGTTGGCAAAGTGATAGGATGCCGCAACCACACTGATCAGATATAGAATAAATGTTACCGGGTTCATCACGATCTCATGAATGACACCACCAAGTTCTTCGTGGGTGACTGTACCCAACGCAACCTGTACCCGAGTCTCCCATACATGCCAGATTACGAATACAAACGTAATGACACCACTGACCCGCTGCAACGTGTAACGCCAGTTGCGCTCATTGCCATAACGGCCCACGTTAGGCTTGGCCTGATAAGCAATATACAGACCATATACACCGTGATAGAACAACGGTAACCAGATGAGGAGCGTTTCCAAAACAATAACCAGTGGCAGACTGTTCAAAAATGCAACAGCACCGTCAAAAGCCTCTTTGCCGCCTTCAACTGCCGAGAAGTTCGTCACCAAATGCTCAACAAAAAACAAACTGAGCGGAATGACGCCAAGCAAGGAGTGCAGCTTTCTGGAGTAAAACCCTTTCATAAAATGTCGATCCCCTTTCGCTAAATACAACGTTTTCATAAATGATTTCACTTATCATGACACGAATCCTTTTCCATGAAAAGGTTCGACAAATTGTTCCGTTTTCCCCAGGTGTGAACAACTTGTGTCACGATTCATGTTACTCCTTTTTTTCTTATAAGGGAATTGCAATATAATTATTAAATGTTATACCCTATAGGTATAAGCAGTGAAACATTGGGTTTACAGGCTATACAACATGGAAAACGATTAAGCAAGGGCAAGAATCACACTCATGGAAAAGAGGTTATTGTTCATGTTTGAGGAGTTAAATGCATTTGCAGCGGTCGTGGAGCAGTCCAGCCTGAACCGTGCATCCAAGTTACTGAACTTGTCCCAACCCGCACTCTCACGCAAAATTGCCAAATTGGAGGATGAACTTGGGGTTGCCCTATTTCACCGCCGTGGCAAACGGCTGGAGTTAACCAGTGTGGGCCAGTTCGCCTATACCTTCGCGGTAGAACAGAAGCAGCAGCAGCAGAAGTTCCTCACCATGCTTGCCCAGTATAAAGACGAAGAACAAAGCACCATTACACTCGGAGCCAGTCTGACGACGCTTCAAACTACATTACCACCTCTCGTCAATGCCTTTATGGAGAAACATCCAAATGCCGAACTGAAACTGTTGACGGGTAAAACACATGAGATTGTCTCGTTTGTGCGTGACAAAAAAGCCGATGTGGGCATTGTCGCCTCCTCCATCAGCGAAGTGGGGCTTAACTGTGTGCCGCTCTTTGACGATCACCTGGAACTGGTTGTGCCGCTTACACACCCCTTATCCGGTAAGGAAGCCGGGATGGAGCATTTGCAGGATCTGCCGATGATCACGTTCTCCAAAGGCACCTGGTACCGCAAATTAACGGACGACCTCTTCCAGCGCTGTGCCGTGATGCCGGATATTCGCATGGAAATTGACTCCTTTGAAGCGATTATCCGACTTCTGCCTTCCGCCAAAGCTGCTGCTCTATTGCCCAAGTCATATCTTCGTCCACAATTGCTCGCGGACAATGATCTTGTTTCTGTTCATTTGCCTCAACTACAGCAGACCCGCAGAACAACCTGCATGATCTATGGGGAAAAAGAGGACCTCAGCGAGACCTCCAGACAATGGGTCAAGGAGACGGCTGCGCTCTTTACAGCAAAGGCGCCATTGCCCTCAAGGAGGACTACGACGCCTTAGCTTTGATCTGAATCAGCCAGGCTCTAACGCCTGGCCTCCCATATTTAACTCATCTTAATTATCAGCTCTCTTGGCTGATAACCTCTTCTTCAAATCGGTCGATATCAGCATTATTACCAATAATGACCATGATATCCCCCATCTGAAGCGAGTCCAGTGCTGTCGGAGCAATAATGACCCCGGCTTCTTTCTGTAACGCCACAATGCTGCAACCAAAGCGTACACGTGCATTCAGGGTCGAAAGGGTTTTGTTGTGCAGACAGGCGGGAACCTTCATCTCGACAATACTGTAATCATTGGATAATTCAATGTAATCCAGCAAGTTCGGGGTAACCAGCTGGTGGGCAACCCGAATGCCCATATCCCGCTCAGGATAAACGACACGATCAATCCCCAGTTTATCCAATGCTCGTCCGTGAAGGACGGATATGGCCTTGGCCACGACCGTCTTGACGCCCAGCTCTTTTAACAGAATCGCGGTGAGAATGCTCGTCTGAATATCATCCCCGATGGCTACGATACCACAATCAAAATTGCGAATACCCAGAGAGCGCAACACTTCCTCATCTGTGGCATCGGCTACAACGGCATGGGTGACCAATTCACTCATGTCTTCGACGACTTCTTCATTTTTATCGATCCCGAGCACCTCGTAGCCGAGTTCCATTAATTCCTGTGCCAGACTGGAGCCAAACCGCCCAAGCCCAATCACCGCAAACTGCTGTGTTTTCATTGTTCTTCACGAACCCCTTATCCAAATCATTTTCATAACTCACTAAAAATTGATTTATCCAATAATCATTTTGCCTTCCGGATACCTGTATAACTCTTTACCCTTTTTCTGCCCAAGTGCATACGCTAATGTGATCGGTCCAAGCCTTCCTGCAAACATCGTAAAACAGATCAGGAGCTTGCCCAATGTAGTCAACTTCAGCGTTAGTCCAAGCGATAATCCCACGGTACCAAAGGCTGATGTCGTTTCAAATAAGATCATCATAAAACTGGCGTCTTCTGTGGTACTCAGTGCCATCGTTACAGCTATGATGAACAAGAGCGCCAGCAATGTAATAGTAAGCGCCTTGAAAATCCGTTCCTGTACGAGCCGGTAGCGGAAAAATACGATATCTTCACGTCCACGCATCATGGCGATGACCGCGCCAGCCATAATCATAAATGTCGTTGTTTTGATCCCGCCTCCCGTAGAACCTGGCGAAGCACCAATGAACATCAGAATGATCATAAAGAACTGTGTTGCCTGTCTCAGCCCGGCAATATCTACCGTATTGGCTCCTGCCGTTCGCGGCGTAACGGACTGGAAGAATGAACCGAGAATTTTGCCACCCCAGTTCAGGCCACCCAGTGTCCGCGGATTGCTAAATTCAAATACGAAAATGACAAGTGCACCAAACACAATCAACAATCCAGTCATTAACAGTACAACTTTGGAGTGCAAAGACAGCTTCCGCGTTTTGCGGTAATCCACCAGGTCTGACAACACCACAAAACCGATACCGCCAGAGACAATCAGGAACATCGCTGTAAAATTAACCAATGGGTCATACACATAACCGGTCAGACTGCGGAAATCGCCAAACATATCAAAGCCCGCATTGTTGAACATGGAGATCGCATGCCAATAGCCATAATAAATCGCCTGTCCGACTGGCATGTCGAACGACCAGCGGATGGCAAACAGTGTGCCACATATGCCTTCGATAATGAGTGAGTAGATCACAACTTTACGAATCAGCCGGACGATTCCCTCCATCGTGCTCTGGTTCATCGCTTCCTGTAGAATCAACCGCTCTCTAAGCGAAATCCGCCGTTTGAACGCAATGGCAACCAATGTGGACATTGTCATGAAGCCCAGTCCGCCAATCTGAATCAGAATTGCAATTACAACCTGACCCAGCACCGAGAAATGAGTCCCTGTATCAACGACAACCAAACCAGTGACACAAACAGCCGAAGTTGCTGTAAAGAGCGCATCAATAAATGCAAGACTGTCTCCGTTACGGCTGGATGCCGGAAGCATTAATAGCAGTGTGCCTACCAATATGATGCCAGCAAACCCTAACACAAGAATACGGGGTGGCGATAATCGCATCCATTGAACATTCAGTTTCACTTGAGTATCTTCCACCTCTTCTAAAATGAAAATAACTCCACACCCGTGGAGCCTTCTTCATTTGAAATGCTGTTGCCAAACGTTAAACAAGTATGATTCAGATTAAAACGACATATATAATGAAGTTGGAATATATTCTATTCGTTCCCTTGTTGGGCGAAAGACATGCGAATCATTGCACATTTGCTTCAAAATTATAAGCGCTGCGACGTTTGTAGACAAAACGTTTTTTGTGTAAATAGCATCGAATTCAGCCAAAAAGGGAAGAACTCAGATATAGCGACGGATAGATCAGATTCTTTCGGTGCTTTTCATTCATTTTCAAGGATTTACACCTGTTTTCGTTACATCATTGGCATTCGGTGCTTGGCCTGTGCTATGTTAACTTTAATATCCATATTAGTGCGTGTTCAAAAAGGGCGGTTTTCAGTACCAAGAAGATGGGATGAAGCTAGAAACTTTTTGAACTACCTCTATCAATAAAGGAGGAACACCATTACATGAATCCCTTAGGGCAGCCTTTGCAACTCAAGGCTAACTTCAAGCGGCTGGGGTTGCTTGCGGCGATTGGCCTGATTCTATTTTTTGTATTTCAGATCTTTCCAGCTACCTCATCACAAACGACAGAAATTTCGTCCACGTCCTTCATAACCAAGGAGCAGGCGACACAATCCGCACGATCATTCGCAGCTTCTGTGAATGACTATTCACTGCCAAATGATGATGCAAAAACCCTGGTAACCTACCAGACACATTCCGATATCTACGGGTATATGGCCAAAACCAAACAACTTGATACCTATAACCAGAAATGGGAAACAAGCTATCCTTACGATGTATTCCGCGTTCGTTTGCCTGATCAACACAAAGGCGGTTATCTTAATGTTGACGTACATATGAAAACAGGAAAAGTGGTCGGCTTCAAACGGGAACTGCCTTCCTCCCTCTATACCGCCATTGAGGCGGAGCAGGTTAGTGGACGAGTGACCACATCGCAAGTACTTGCTGAAGGCAATATATCTCTGGACGAGAAACAACAGCTCGCGGCTGGCGTTCTCACCGAATTCGGTTATGAAGTACCGGCACTTCAACTGGAGACTCGAGATGGTGAAGCGGGACTGAAGTATGTGGATTCTGAAAAAGCCATTGGAGACTCCAAGCTTGAACTGAACTTTACGTTTGAAGAGGGGGCGGTACGATCCTTCGATCCTGGCTTCTCGGTCCCGGAATCCCATACCGACTATGTGAAAGATCAAACACGTCAGGCCAATTGGATGACCTATGGCGGCTATGCATTCCTGACCTTTGTACTGGGCGTGCTGGCAATCATCTATAGCATTCTGACCCGAGCACATACGTCTTTCAAACGCGGGATTATTCTCTCGCTGGTGTATTTCGCAGCTTCGGTAATTGGTACACTGAACATGATTCCACTCTTTCAGGCACAAGGGCTCTCCAATTTCATGTTAGCATTCCTGATGTTAATGCAGGCAGGTATTACACTGGTCATGAGTGCAACCATCTATCTGTCCCTCGTTGCCGGTGACGGCATGTGGCGTAAAATAGGTCTGAACCCATGGCCTCGTGCCAAAGAACCCGGATATGGAAAATATGTACTTCACAGTATGTATGCTGGTTACCTGTGGGCATTCATTCTACTGGGTGTGCAATCCATCCTGTTCTTCATTCTGGAGCGAAGCATCGGCACATGGTCAACAACGTCAGCAGATCAATCTACATTTAATATGACCTATGCCTGGCTCTTCCCGATCATGGCCTGGATGGCCGGTATTGGTGAAGAAACTGTTTATCGACTGTTCGGCATTCGCATGATGCAAAAGATTGTGCGTAACACGTTTATTGCCTGTCTGATCCCAACCATCATTTGGGCACTTGGACACACTTTGTATCCGATCTATCCAGTAATCACCCGTCCCATTGAGCTGATGGTGATTGGATTGCTGTTCAGTCTGATCATGCTGCGTCACGGCTTTATTGCCGTTGTATTCGCACATGTGATCTTCGACAGCTTGCTGATGGGACTCAGCTTGGTCTTTATGGGCGATGCCCTGAATATGGCTGCTGGACTCTTCTGGATTGTACTCCCGGCCATCGTTGGATATGTGGTCTACAAATTCAATCCAAAACAAAAAGAGAAGCCGTATATTACGACTCCTCATCACGAAGTGCTGCAATAATCTGATTTGCCAGTTTGTCACCAATAGATAGAGGCCGGAAGTCTTCGACGCTGGCCTCTTTTATTTTGCGCAAAGAGCCAAAATGCTTCAACAGCAGCTTACGCCGCTTCTCTCCAATACCCGGAATGGCATCCAAACGTGATGTCACCATCGATTTGCCACGCTGTTCCCGGTGGAACGAGATCGCAAAACGGTGGACCTCTTCCTGTATCCGCTGCAACAGGTAGAATTCCTGACTATCCCGAGGCAGGGAGATGACTTCCGGTGGATTACCGATCATCAACTGTGAAGTCTTATGCTTCGCATCCTTCACCAGACCACATACCGGAATAAACAGCCCCAGCTCATTTTCCAAAATATCGACCGCAGCCGAGATCTGTCCTTTACCACCATCGACCACAATCAGGTCAGGCTGGGTCAGGTTTTCTTTTAATACCCGCTCGTAACGGCGACGGATGACTTCTCGCATGGTTTCATAATCATCGGGTCCTTCAACCGAACGGACCTTGTACTTCCGATATTCCTTCTTATCCGGTTTACCATCCGTAAATACAATCATGGCAGATACCGGGTTCGTACCCTGGATGTTCGAGTTATCAAACGCTTCAATACGGTGAAGCTGATCCAGTCCAATAAAACGTCCCAGTCCTTCAGCAGCTTTGGATGTCCGTTCTTCATTTCGCTCAATCAGGCGGAACTTCTCTTCCAGTGCTACACGTGCATTATCCACAGCCATGGTGATCATCTGGCGTTTCAATCCACGTTGCGGGATGAGCACTTTGATCTCCAACCACTCCTGTAAAGCAGCAGCAACCTGAGTTGGGTCTTCCAGTCCAGCTGGAAGCTTTTCAGTTGAATCAGTTGTATCCATTATTGGAGCATCCTCTTGCATACTGTCAGGTTGTTCACCTTCTGCCTCAGTGGAACCTCCGTAAGCTGCACGAGTCTCAGCAACCAGTGGCTGGGAAGCGTTACTATGCTCCACTTGTCCCGTCTGCTCAAACTCAACCGTAACTGCGGCAGGTACCGATCCATCAGCATCAGAACCCGTATCCAAATTGTCGTTATCCGTTGCAAGATCCTTGGGCATTTCCGGCAACAAAATCTCTTGTGGCAATGCCGGATTATCACTGTAGTACTGTGTTACGTAAGACATGAAATCACTGTACGCCTCACCGTAAAACGGGAAGGTTGATACATGACGTTCAATCATTTTACCCTGACGCATATATAGAATCTGGACACACATCCAGCCTTTATCAATGGCAAAACCAAATACATCACGGTCTCTGGCATCGGCCATCGTAATTTTCTGTTTTTCCATCATCGCATCGATGGCGATTACCTGGTCGCGCAGTTCCTTGGCACGTTCAAAATAAAGATCCTCCGCAGCCTCTTGCATCTTACGCTGCAAATCCTTTTTGATCTCTTCGTGACCACCGCTCAGAAATGAACCAATCTCTTGGGAAATCTGGTCGTACTGCTCCTTCTCCACTTCCTTCACACAAGGGGCAAGACACTGTCCCATGTGATAGTACAGGCACACTTCTTTGGGCATTACACCACATTTGCGCAGTGGATACATGCGGTCGAGCAGTTTTTTTGTTTGATGTGCCGCATATGAGTTCGGATAAGGTCCGAAATATTTGGCTTTATCTTTCAGCACACGCCGGGTTACTTCCAACCGGGGGTGCTTTTCATTGGTAATTTTAAGATACGGGAATGTCTTGTCATCTTTGAGCAACACGTTATAACGCGGCATATGTTTCTTGATCAAGTTACATTCCAGAATGAGTGCTTCCATGTTACTGCCCGTCACAATATATTCGAAATCACGGATTTCGGACACCAGACGCTGGGTCTTTCCGTTATGACTGCCGATAAAATAAGAGCGTACGCGGTTCTTCAGCACTTTGGCCTTACCTACATAGATAATCGTACCTTCACTGTTCTTCATCAGGTAACATCCAGACATGTCTGGCAGCAAAGCGAGCTTGTGGCGAATCTGCTCCAATGCCTTTTCCTGATCCTGCAAATCATTCATGAATTGATCCATAATTCGGTGAATCCTCCTTCCCGAAAAAGCTGAAATCCTCACCTTACATGAGTGACTCCGATGACAGAATGATCTTTCGATCGCTGTTATCCCCAGATTTTTTCGATTCCCTTTTTTAAAAGGGAAAATCCGGTGATAAAGGCGAACGCTTCGCTTCTACAGTTCATTTCTGTCTTCTTCGTTAAACATGTAAATTTCCAGTTTCATTTTATAAAAAATATATACTTTATATTGTCCTATATAAAGGTATTCGACGCAAAACGCCCCCGGCATGTAAACCGGAGGCGTATGTGTAAGCCTGTAAATTATTGGTGTTTTGCGATAATTCCTTTGAGCGCATCTTTCGAGTTCAGACCAACCACTTTATCTACCGGTTGACCGTCTTTGAAGAAGATCAAAGTTGGAATGCTCATTACGCCAAAGCGGGAAGCAGATTCCGGATTTTCATCCACGTTAACTTTAGCAATTTTCACTGCATCGCCAACTTCTGTGGACAGCTCTTCCAGGATTGGAGCGAGCATTTTACAAGGACCACACCAAGGCGCCCAGAAATCAACAAGAACCGTTCCTTCGCCTTCTACTTCAGCGTTGAAGGATTGATCGGATACGTTAACAATAGCCATGAAATTGTCCTCCTTATATATACTTACGGTTTATTTTAACCTGTAACGTCGTGAACGACACTTCCAGTATAACACAGGTACGTCAAACTTGTGAATTGAACGCTGCAATGTTCATCTTCCCAACATCAAATCTTCACAATTACAGGATGTGGCATACCAACTTCAAAATCTTTACAAACGCTTTCTTTTCCAAGTATACTAAAATTACTCCGGGTTTCAGCCCCCATACGGGCAAGCTGTATTCCCCATAAGGAGGCAATAACATGGATGCAAATGTGCGGATCAGCGACCCGCGTGAACATGTGAACGAGGAACCCCGCAACGATCTGTTTGATCTGATCGTGGGTGTTGCCGGCATGGCCGGCCTGATGACAGTGATCTTTTTCGGTATGGTTATCTTCAAATTCATCACCGAATAGGATACTCACAGGTCTCACGCAGGACCAGAAAAGCCCGGTTTTCGCGACAATGCGAAAGCCAGGCTTTTTTTGGGACTACTTATTGCTTAAAAAGTATAATTTGTAGATCAGACCCATAAACTAACCGATTAACGTTTGCCGCGCTGATTCTCACCCCGAACGGAGATGACATCCACGAATGGACGAATCCGGTCCATGAGACGCTGGCCTTTATTTGATTCCTCGCCGTCCCGATTGGTGAAGCTCAGATGTTTTTCAAGCCCATCCAGATTGTAATTGGACGTATAGAAGGTTGGTTTGCGATTCATCCGATAGTTCAGAATGGACCCCATCACATGATCCCGAACCCAAGGGTTCAGATTCTCTGCCCCGATATCATCAAAGATGAGCAGATCACAACTTTTCAAAATATCCGTCATTTCCTTCAGCTTCTGCCCTTCACTGATCATGGATTTCAGATCCTCCACAAAGTCAGGCATATAGATAATGACACCCGTGTGGCCTGCAACCGCCAGTTCATGCAGCAGATAACACATCAGGAACGTCTTGCCTGTCCCGAAAGTTCCTTCCAGAAACAGTCCTTGCGGAGATAATCCATTCTCCTTGGTCTCCCTAATATAACGAAGCACCTGATTCACTGCTGGAGCACGCATCCGATCCTTGCCCATGATCTCCACGTCGTTGTATCCGGCACTGAGCGCACGCTCGTCCACATAGAAACTGCGAATACGTTGCTTAATAATATGTTCATTTTGCCGGGCGATATGTTTGGAACAAGGCGCTTTTATATCTATGATTTCGGGTTTACCGTTAAAATGTTCTACTTCCAGTTTGCAAAAGTGGCCCTGAAAATCGTTAGGACAGTTGTCGAGTCCCGGACAATTCGCACAGTTCTTAGAGTCTTTGGCGTACTGAAACAGCTTGCTCAGATCGGTCATGAGCTGTGCATCTTGCAGTTCAGGATGACCTGCGCGGAATTCGCGTACGTACGGGTTTTCCATCAAATCCGCCGCAATCCGCCGCGATTGCTCACGAAAGGCAGGGTTCAGCTGCTGAAGCAGTCCTCCCAAGGATTCCATGGCTTCAAGCCCCCTTAATGTTTCAATATAGAATGAACAATGAAGTGTACCTGCGACCATCTTGATGGCATAGGTACTTTCGATCATTAGCAATTCTACTGTTCATTCTATAGAAAAACAACCAATAACTCAACAGATACATCTGGTAAATAGCGTAACCCTTCCGCCACCGTACGTAATGTCTAGTGTATAGTACACTTCCAGTCCTGTACCTTTTAGCGTGTGTTCAAAAGTCTGTTTTTCAACTCTTTAAACAACTTTTATCAGCGGCGCAAGCCGACAGTAACGATCTCGCATGAACCTGTCTGTATGTTCCATTCCTTGCTGGCAAATGATAATGTCGACGCCTCTTCTATGTTGTGGGCATGAAACATCTCGCCCTCTTCCTCTAGGATGTTGCTCTTGTATGCCGTTTCGAATGGCTGTGGATTCGCCTGTGATGCAGCAAGATTCAACGTGGCAGAGTCAGTGGTCATATTGAACCAGCGGAGCATCACATCGCCGGAATCTTCATTCACCTTGAGTGATGAAAACGCCAAGCCGTCCCCTTGCCATGCTAACGGTGTGTTACTAGGTGTCAGATAACCTGTGTGTACTTCGGTTTGTGCCAGCGTCCAAGGAACCTGGAACTGATACGCCTCGATATATGCACCTGACGCTGCACCATTTCCATCATGCGGAATGATCTCGATTTTAAACGTATGTTCACCAAGGCATTGTGCTTCAGGTGTCGGGAACAAGCCCCAGTCTCCAAGTTCGCCCACCGCACGAAGCAGCGTTACGGCGATGGTATTGCGGCCATCCTGAAGGACTTCATATTCATTCAGTCCCAGATTGGCAACGACCAATCCTGCGTTTTGTTCACTTACATCAACAAAACTCTGTTGATGCTGTGTATTGCTTGGATTTTGCCACTCCGGTGCAGGTGTGTTATCACGTGTTGCAATTTCGAACATGGAATCCACATGATGAACAGCAGATACAAGATCCGTTGGGAAAAGAGCACGCATCCGATGATCCTTCGCCTGATTGTTGAAGGTTGTCTCCATTTGCACTCCTTTTCCACTACGACTAAGCGATATAACAGTACGGATCTGAAGTGGAATCATTTTAGTTGAACGCTGGGCTTTGCGATGTGGATAATAAATCAGTTCTCGCTGTTCCTGATCCAGCATCTCATCCGCCGACTCCGGTATTTCCCAATGATGAATCACTTCGAACGAGGCCAAATATGATGTATCCTCAAGGATTCGAATCTCAGCCTGAAGTGCTTCAGTTGTCCGAGCCACTTCGTTCTCTGGCTGCTTGAACATGTATTCATTGCCGATATCACCCACATTTTCGTACACGCCAAGGTCCTTGTAAGTCCGGCCTGTCCGTTTATCCGTGAGGGTGAATGAACCATTGTCTGCAATCGTGACAATCAAATGTTGATTTTCCATGCCACGTTCACCACGCAACAGCGTAGTCGTTTTCGACGGAGTACCACGCTTAGCATCATCCGCAAAGTTGATCAATGCATAGGTTTTCAGGCCAAATGCAGCTACATTTTCTGTTTCAAAACGAATACGTACTCGCCGACAGCTATACGGCTGACGGAAGCGATCATCTGGCAGATCATAGCCAAATTGCAGACCCAGATCCTCCACCCTACATGGAATGTGGTTACCATCTTCATCTACAAGTATGCGATCTGACAGGTCAACGGCTTTCATCTGTGCCGCCATCTCTTCCAATGTATATCCATCCCGGAAATACAACCGAGCCGCATCCAGTTCCATCTGAACTACACCCCTTCGTTCCCAACCCGTTGTATTAAACACCACAACAGGCCGAGCCCCCTCACCGTAACGCTCAAATATGGAGGTATCCACGGCTGTAGCAATCTGGCTGGTGCTCTCTTCAATTAGAGCCTCTGCAACATGACGGCTCTTATCAAACCGTGTCACCATCTCGCGGTGCACCTCATCCACACTGCATCCACAGATGCTGTCATGCGGGTGATTCTGCATAAGCGTTTTCCAGGCATACGTCAGTTGGTCATGTGGATAGGCATGCCCAAGCAGATAGGCATAGGTTGCCAGGGGTTCAGCCACCTTTTCCAGCATGGTCTGGCCCAGCTGGTTCATCTGTTTCAGATACACACGAGCCGAGGCGGTGTTCACCAGGGTTCCCCAGCCATCGGTACGTTGGCTGCGCAGTTCGCCTTTGACCGTGGAAAGTTCATGTTCAGCCGATGCTCTTAGGGCGGTCAGATAGTCTGGGAAGTTCGAGTGAACAAAATCGATATCGGGATGTAATTGCTCAGCCATGCGAATCGCTTCTGGCAGGTCTCGCTGAATCGGTTGGTGATCACATCCGTTCATGTACAACAACTCATTCGTTGATGCATATTTCTCAGCGTCTGCAAGCTTGGTTTCCCAGAACTTGCGGGCCGATTCCTCGTCTACTGGAACTTCATTTCCGTTGGAGTACCAGTTGGCAAACAATACGCCGAGCACTTTTGATCCGTCTGGTCCTTCCCACATCAGCTCCGAGAAGCTTGATTCATATCCGGCATCCGAGACCGTATTATTGAAGCCTGTCGGCTTCACACCACGTCCAAAAAACACATTATCTATGCCCGATTGCTGCATCAGCTGCGGAGTCTGTCCAACCAATCCAAATGTATCGGGAAAATAACCAATTTTCGAAGGTGTTCCGTAACGTTTGGCGTCCTTATGTCCAACCTGCATGTTGCGCACATTGGCTTCTCCACTCGTCAGAAACGCATCCTGCAAGATGTACCATGGTCCAATCACAATCCGTCCATTGCGGATATGCTTCTCCAGTCGTTCCTTCTGCTCAGGGCGAACCTGAAGATAGTCATCGATGATAATCGTTTGTCCATCCAAATAAAAGCTTTTGTAATCTGATCCTTCATCCAGCTGATCTAATAGTGAATCCACAAGCTGAATGAGTCGCATATGATGCTTCTCATACGGCAAGTACCATTCCCGATCCCAGTGGGTATGCGAAATAATATGTGCTCTCTTTTTCTTGGTCATCGTGTGATCCCACCTCTTTCATCTTGTTGTACAATCTCAACCTCATCAGGGCGATACACCGCAGTCAGCTTTCCGGAAGCATCTGTCGCAAACAGCACCGAACGATTTTTCTCCAATTGGAACGAGTACGATACACCTGTACGTTGATCTCTCACATGAACTTCATGGTTCAAGGCAAACTCCGATACAAATACATACAGATTCCCTTTTGGAAAACTCAGCTTCCGGCCATAGATCCCTGCGATATCTCCGCCAGATATCCATTCCAGCTCCTGTTCGACGCCAGCAATTTCAGTGGCATAACGGTACAATTCAGCAAGTGGTTCATCCCGTCCGTTTAACTCGAGCGGCAGTGGAGTCCAGATTAATTTCCCTTTGCCCAAAGGCAGAACGTGTACTTCATCTGGTGTACCATTATCCCTGTGAAGCGATGTCTCCTTCGCCACCTCGGCGATCCGACGCTGTCCATAGGTCACCCGGTGATTCACTCCATTAATATTCAGCAGTTCTTCCCGCTGCACGTTACCCAGACTGCGTTGGCCTACGAGATGATCTGCCCGGTCAGTTGCCTTCCAGTACGCATCCAGCCCCAGCGGCCCTGTAATGAGCAAGCTAGTGCCTTCCTTCTCTGCAAACGTGAGCAATTGATGCAGTGCATCGCTGTCCATATTGTGCGGACTCGGCACGATAATCAGTTTCGGTGGCTGCTGCTCCAACGCTTCCAGATGATATTCGGATAACGCACGGAAAGGTAGTTTCAGATCATAGGACATCACGCGAGTAAGCTTTGTTGTGGCATCATATGCCAGGGCACGGTTGGAGAAGTCATTGGAATACGGGAACACCACTGCAATATCCTCCAGCTCACGGTCTTCAAAGAGATCACGAATGCCATGCATGAATCGGCCAAAATCATAAGATACATCCGCCTCCGGTTTCTCCGTACCATCTGCACGCAGGGCTCCGATATGAGACTCATTGGCATTATCCATATAAAAGTTGGTGTTCCAGATCCATTGCACCGCTCCTGCGCCACCTGTCGAGAAAGCATAGGCATACTTGCGTTCGAGAATGCCACGAAGCTCTTCTTCCGTACGTTTAGCTCGTCCATCCGGGGTTTCCACATACATGATGCCCGTCTCCTGAATGAGATTTGGCTTATGAGGCGTTTTGGCGAAAATGCCGTCCCAGATCAGATCATCGTTTAACCACCAGGAATGCACCGTTGTATAATCCACTTCACGTTCATAGAAGAACGGCGAAGGACGCTGTGCACCAAGGGCTTCGTCCTGTCCCACAGTGACCAGATGATCCGGTACCAGGTCCTTGATCGTACCTACGAGCTCTCTTGCCCAAACATTGTGCATCTCCATAGAGAAGAGACAATAGTCGAGCCAGCGTGTTCCTTTCTTGGCCTTGTGCATGTCCTGTACATCAAAATTAATCTCTTCCGGCTCAGGAATGACCGTAGCTGCAAAGTTGGGAAGCTGCTTCGGTGACATGTTCCATGCCTCCTGCAACGCTTCAATCGTCTGATGCCGCTGCTCAAGCCAAGCGATATAAGCCTGCTGTTCATACGAATCCCTCGCGGAGCGTGGGCCAGCTGAGAAGATACGTACTGGATCAAACATCGATGGCTCGTTAATCAGATCCCAGTCCACTTGTGTTGTATGCGTGTGACGACTGACGATGCTGCGGATGAAACGTTTCTGTGCTTCGACACTCTGCGGGTCCAAATACGGATTCGTGCCTTCCCATGTTTCTGGTGTAAAGGAGAAGAAAGTGAACGTGACCTGTAAGCCGTGGCGTTTCGCCGTTAAAATAAATGCATCAATGGCACGAAGCACATCCTCTGCCATATGTCCGTCCACCTGCATCATGTTGCGATAGGCGGTCCAGATTCCTGTCCGAATCCAGTTGATTCCTGCTTTTGCCATCTGGGCCATGTCTCGATCCCAAACATCCGCATTCGGCAGAAACAGAAATTTCCGTGCCACATCGGAGGTCATGTAGGTCATGCCCACAACGGGCAGAGGACGTCCGTCTTTTACAAAATAGTCCCTGCTGCGCGTAATCACTTCCCCTTCTGCCAGCAATGCTGCATCTTGTCCCCAGAAGCCTTGACGCAAGGTCCGAACTTCCCCGTCAGGTGCATGCGCATGGCATACGATCCGATACAGCCCACTTTCAATGGAAACCGGGAGAAGTATACGTTCGAAACGCTGCTCACCGGAAAGTTCCATCTCCAGTTGATGGCTCCATACCTTCTCCGTCGTTCCACTTATGCGATCCTCATGCTCGACCGTTATGTCAAACGTCCACAGCTCGGACTCGGTACGCCTGTTCCCTGCTCGCTGTAAAATCTGGCCTTGAAGTGTGAGTGCGGCCCGTTCATCTGGCTCATACGAAGCATAATTCGTTTTCAGGGATAACTCCGTTACACCTTGCGCACAGAATTGCGCCCACTTCACAATCTCGTCAGCACCATCCTGCGTCCAGAACGAGGTGGTCAGCGGCAGATGTACAAATATCCAGCGTGAACCGCTAAATGTACTCCGGGAATTCTCCCACAGAACGACCGG
The DNA here is from genome assembly GCF_037976585.1 of Paenibacillus sp. FSL k6-2145. Classification (NCBI taxonomy): domain Bacteria; kingdom Bacillati; phylum Bacillota; class Bacilli; order Caryophanales; family Paenibacillaceae; genus Paenibacillus; species Paenibacillus sp. FSL k6-2145. Next base: position 816,004 of record NZ_CP150267.1, read on the forward strand.
AGCGGCGATGCTGCGTCCATCCTTGCTCATGCCACGAAGTAATGGATAAATTTGCGTACTCATGGGACCGGATGAACCCATCTGGTGGGGCAGATCACTTGTTTTGGTTGTATGTGGAACCAGATTCCATGTATCTGCCTTCTCAAACAGTCCTTCTTTCCCAGTGAGAAGCGGGATCTGTTCGGATGAAGTGTACGATTGCACATTGGCAGAAGATACGTTCAGTGCCTCATGAATATAGAGTTCCTGATGATACGCAGTCTGCTCGGACTCTACGACCCATGCCTCATTCTCATATCGAACCGGACGTTTAAAGGGTGCGCCCCCCACACTGATCAAGCTTCCGCCCTGATGCAAGTAAGCTGCAATCTCCGTCCAGGCGGACTTTGGGAAATAGGGGGCATGTAAATTGACCAGACATCCTGCACCTGCTGTGGTCTTCAAAGTCTCTGCGAGTTCTTCAGCGTTTACAACGGTGATCTCTTTGACCACTTTCCATGTATTCAGAGCCTGCTCCGTTGGAAAAGTACCCTCCAATGGAAACGTAGAGTCAGCGAAGATAATCAGCTTTTTATCATTAGGTTGGATACTCATAACAGGCCATCCTTCATGGATTTATAGACCAACTGGGAGAACAGGCTGTTGGACCATGCAAACCATTTTCTTGTAAAAATCGTTGGATCATCGGCGTGGAAGCCTTCATGCATATACCCGGTATCTGCATCTGTCGCTTCAAGCATGCGAATAATCTCCAGTTTCTCCTCGGCAGACTGCGCAGTCAGACCTTGCATGGACAATCCCATATGCCAGATGTAATCTGGTGGTGTGTGCGGACTTCCGATCCCTTTGGCAACCTTGCCCTCATAATAGAACGGGTTCTCTTTGCTCAGAGCGAAGCGGCGCGTATTCTGGTAGATCGGATCATCCGCTGTGACGTAACCCAGATATGGAATGGACATGAGTCCCGGTGTACCCGCATCGTCCATGAGACAGTGGTTGCCATAACCGTCCGTCTCGTATGCATAGATCGGTCCAAATTCCGGATGACGATAAATCCCGTACAACTGAATACCGTGATCCACGTCCTGCTCCAGATCCTTCAATTCCTGCAAAAGTTCCATATCCCGGAACACCCACTCGGCAAACTCCTGCATTTGGCGCAGAGCTACAACCGCGAACATGTTGCCTGGAATGTTGTAGTGGAAATCACACGCATCATCACTGGAACGGAAGCCGGACCAGATCATACCCGTGTAGTTGACTGGCATACCTTTTCCGTGATTGCGCAGGGAATCTGTTGGGATACCGTTATTGCGAGTGAAGCGATATGGAGATTGTTCCATGTGATGCTGTTCGACTTTAAACAGGTCCACGATTTTACGCATCGCTGCTTTGAAGCTTGAATCGAAAATGTCGGTCAGCTCGGTTTCCTTCCAATATAAATAGGCCAGGCGTACAACAAAACATAATGAGTCAATCTCAAATTTGCGTTCCCACACCCAAGGTGACATCTCGGTTTCGTCCGTGGTGTTCCAGTGCCAGTCGTTGGCCGTCTCATTGAAGGCATTGGCATACGGATCGATGTGAACATACTGGATATGACGTTTGATCAGCCCGCCAATAATGCGTTGCAGATCCTCGTCTTCTTTTGCAAACGGAATGTAATGTACCACCTGCTCCACGGAATCACGCAGCCAGGAAGCCGGAATATCTCCTGTGATCACAAACGTAGTGCCATCCTCCATCAACTTGGTTGTTGTTTCGATGGTATTGGGGAAGCAGTTTTTGAATAATTGAAGCAGCTTCGGTCGGTGAGCCAACTTCTGTTCCGCTTCTTCGAGCACGGCCTGAATGGATTGTGGCAAGGCGACGGGCGGCATTGGTATTTTGGGTAATCTGAACTGTTCCATGGATGAGTGCAACTCCTTAAACAAATTGAATGGTGTAGCTATACAGGATCAAGCTGAGAACATTCACACTAGACCACTACGATGACAGAATAACCTTCCGATCGCTGTTATCCCCAGATTTTTTTGTTTCCCTTTTCTAAAGGGTAAAATCTGGGGATAGCGTATGCTTCCGATGTAGCTTTCTTTCAGAAAGCTTTGAGGCGAACGCTTCGCTTCTTCGAATTCTTTCTGTCCTCTCCGTTATCGTGTAAATGTTTAGTTGAACATGCATAGCTCAAAAATATTTCAAAAAGGTTTACCGCAGTAGCACGGTTTGTATTTGGTAAGGTTTAAAAGATAGTGTAATCTGGCCATGGGTATGGGCCAGTGGTTGGATCGGTTCTTCAAGTGCGTTGGAGTGATAGGCTTGCTCAAACGCATGTGGCCATTGCAATGTGATGTTTTCGCGTTTGCCTGATGATTCATAGAAACGAAGGACTGTTCCGCGCCCATCCTCTGCCATTTTGACCGTATCGAGAATGACATGATTACTATTAAAATTAATCCATGCTCCGGTTGCTGGACGTACAGGTGCCGCATTTGCAGTTGCATCTGTGGTTGAACCGACTTCAGTCCCTCCGCTTTGCTGTACCTGCTCTATCTGCTGCTCTTGTTGTATCTGACCCTTTTGCTGCTCTTGTTGCACCTGCTGTACTGTCACCTCATGATTCAGCTCAGCCGCCTGACGTACGGTGTGTGCAGTTCGCCAGTCTCCGTCGTGTGGGTACAGGGAATAGGTGAATTCATGTTCTCCCAGATCGGCGGTGCGATCAGGCCATTTTGGTGCTCGCAGCAAGGACAAACGAATGGTGCTTCCTTGCACGTCGTACCCATATTTGCAATCATTGAGCAGGCTCACGCCGTATCCATATTCGGAAACATCCGCGAAGCGGTGTCCACAGACTTCATACTGCGCTTGTTCCCAGCTTGTGTTGCGATGTGTTGGACGTTCCAGTGCGCCAAATGGAATCTCGAATGTGGCCTTGGAGGTCACCACATCAATGGGGAAACCAACTTTCAGAAGCTTGTGATCTTCATTCCAGTTCACCTGTGTCTGGAAATCAATTCGCCGTGAGTCATGATAGAAGACGATATCTTGTGTGATTTCCGATTGATGTAGCTTCCAGCGGAAGCGCAGGACATCCTTTGTTGTACCCGCCAGCACCAGCTTTTTCTCCAACAGCTCCACTTCGCCAGCAATCTGTTCTTCATAACGACTGTCGATATCCCATGCATCCCAGAGCGTTGGACGATCGTGGAAGAAGTGAAGCTGATTGCCACGTTCACCCCGCTCCAGCATCTCACGCTCTGCGGTCTTGTCCCACAGACGAGTAATCTCTCCTCGTTCGTTAAACTGCACATGATAAAATGCAGTATCCCATGTATCATTGAAAGTTGGTTTTGAGGCAAGGTTGGCCGTTTCCCGTACATTCGTTTCCCTTGTATTTTCCGGTACCAGCCAAATCGTCTTATATCCAAACGCCGGAATGTCTGTCACGAGAATAGACATACTGCCATCTTCCCGATCCATCCGCAGGCGCTGACCTTTTTCATCGATGCCGTAGCGATCCAAGCCATCCTGCACAGCCAATTGAACGACTGCACTTCGTTTCCAGCCCAAGCTGTTGAATACAACATAGGCTACTGAACCTTCTGGCCCCTCTGTGTTGATACCCGTTGTCAATGCTGAAACGCCTTGATCCAGTCCGGTTCTGCCCAATTCAAATACCTGCACATATTCCTCATTCGAAGTCACGTAGGACTCCGTAATTGCCGAGCCCGGAATAATATCGTGGAATTGATTCAGCAAAATTAATTTCCAGCCGTCATGCAGTGCTGAACGCACTTCAGCTTCGGTATTCGCCTCCATATCTGGCAGAGCGAGTGTGTTCCACAGCTCAGCTTCTCGATACAGAACCTCCGCTTTCCGGTTGTTGCGCTTATTGCGCGCATGTGTCGTGTAGGTTCCCCGATGTAATTCCAGATACAGATCGCCATGCCACTTCGGAAGTACAGGTTGCTCCTTTTCAATTCCGGCAAAGAAAGCTCCAGCTGTGCTATATCGACTTGCGGGCTGTCCAACCATCAGGTCTGCGCGATCCACATACTCCAGCATCTCGCGTGTTACCCCGCCGCCGCCATCTCCGTGTCCGTATAGAAGCATATGCTCCGCATGCGCTGCTTTCTCACGGTAGGACTGCCAGTGATCATGAATGTCCTTCGGCAGCGTGTGCTCGTTCACACCATGATTGAGGTAAGACAGAATTGGTGTTCCATCAATGCCCACCCAGTGGAAGAGATCGTACGGAAACACATTTGTGTCATTCCATCCGAGCTTTGTTGTCATGAAATATTCCACATTGCCATGCTTCAAAATCTGCGGCAGTGAGGCACAGTACCCGAACGTATCTGGTAGCCATTCAATCTGTGATGTCTTGCCAAACTCCTCCATATAGAAACGCTGACCATATAACATCTGGCGAATCAGGGACTCTCCGCTCGGGATGTTCAGATCCGGCTCAACCCACATGCCGCCAACCAGTTCCCAGCGGCCTTCTACAATCCGCTGCTTCACCCGCGCGTACAGCTCGGGATCATGCTCCTTCAGAAACGCATATAGTAAGGGTTGGCTCTGGGAATAAACATAGTCGGGATATTCATTCATGAGTGCATCCACGGTGGAGAAGGTACGGCTCGTTTTGCGTACCGTCTCACGTACAGGCCACAGCCAGGCAATATCAATGTGGGACTGTCCCACCATATGCTCCAGACCTTCTGCGTTGCCGCCAATCTCACGCACATGATGCTTCAGATTATTCTCAATCTGGCGAATACCTTCTCCCTGCTCAATCTCTTCTGCTGACATGCCTACAAATTGATCCATCGCACGATACACCAGTTCTAACAGGCGAACCCGCCGAAAGTCACTTTCCGGTAGCAACACAGCCGAATCACGCACAATAATGACGGTATACATCAGACTACGAACCGCTTCATTTGGTCTGACCAGCAGGCTCGTAATTGATGTAATCGGCGGCTGAATAACCGCCTGTTGATTCAACGGGTCTACAGGTTCAGGTACCGGGTCAAACATCTCAATCTCAAGTTCCGGCGCGTTTCCGACTTTGGATGGATCAAGCGTGACGTAGGTATGATTGCGGTCAAGGCCCTGATAAGAGTGTCCATTTACCCGAAGCAAACCTTCTCCGCCAGTTTCAAATACAAGCCCATAAGGCGCTTGCTGCCATGTAGCAGGGATCTCCAGACGTGTTCTAAAAAAATAAGTCGTTCCCTGTTTGCTCGGAAAACGCCCAAAATCTTGGCCTTCCGGATACTCACCCTGATCCTCATACTGTCCTGGCACATTATAATAAGCGCGGGTAATATCCCAGCTGCGCAGCTGTAATTGCTCCAGCCACTGATGTTCGGACAACTCGCGAATAAATCGTCTGATACGTTCCAAAATCTTACGCCTCCCTTACGGTCAGTTCGGCCATTTGCGTATCGTTTACGCTGCTGCCGATATGAATATGGAATTTTCCCGGTTCAACAACAGGCTTCAAGTCACGACCAATATACTGCAGTTGCTCGGCTCCGATTTGGAATTCCACGGTCTGTGTCTCTCCAGGCCCCAGGTTCACTTTTGCAAACCCCTTCAATTCCTTGCCGGGACGAGTCAGTGAGCTGACCACGTCAGCGATGTACATCTGTACAACTTCTGCACCTGCATAAAGGCCGGTGTTGGTCACATTCACCGATACCGTAACTGAATCACCGGCTGTGATGGACACATCACTCAACTGAGGTTCACTGTACTCAAAGGTGGTATAGCTTAGTCCGTATCCAAATGCATATCGTGGCTCCAAATCCTCTTCGAGGTAACGCTTGCCGCGGGAACGTTTGCCGTTATAATAGATCGGTAACTGACCGACATGCTTCGGAATGGAGATCGTCAATTTACCCGATGGATTCACATCACCGAATAAAATATCTGCAATGGCATGCCCGCCCTCTTGACCCGGATACCACGCCTCCAGAATCGCATCGACATGTTCATCCACCCAAGGTTCAGTGATGGGACGACCATTAATGTAAACAACGACAAGCTTCTTGCCGAGCTTGTGAATCTCCTGAATGAGTTCCAGCTGTACTCCGGCAAGACCCAACGTCATCCGGTCGATCCCTTCGCCGCACTCCATATCGTTCCATGAGTTATCCGAGACATTGGAAGCGCCCGTTTTCAGATCGATCGTTCCTTCTCCAAAGTCACGTGCACTGGAGCCACCAACCACCATAATGACCGTATCTGCCTGGCTGGCAACTTCAAGGGCACGCTCGAACCCTTCTTTCGAATCACCTTTAATCCTGCAGCCCGGTGCATAGAGCACCTCAGAAGCATCACGCTCTATATCGCTTGCCCCATTCATCGCAGCATGATGATCTCCATATCCAGCGGGATGTCCATCCTCTTCCTGCATCCTATGACCTTGACGATCATCGACCTCATTTGCTTGCCCATCCACATGACTAGCTAGCTTACTGCGAATCCCATCCAGTACCGTCGCCACTTTCGACTTTGGTTGCGGAGATGTGTAATCACCCAGTTGATTGTAAGCCTGGTCTGCATTGGGACCAATGACGGCAATCCGGCCCACATTTGTTATCGATAGAGGTAATGTGTCAGCCTCATTTTTGAGAAGTACAACACCTTCCGCAGCCAACTGGCGTGCCAGCTGAACATGCGCTTCACTGCCAATGACTTCCTCTGCCCGATCGGCATCTACATAAGGCTGTTCGAATAAACCCAGTTTGAACTTCAACGCCAGCACGCGAGAGACAGCCTGATCCAGAACCTGCACATCAAGCTTGCCTTCTGCCACCGCCTGCACCAGATATTGCCCAAACATCTCACCGGACATTTCCATATCGATGCCTGCCTCAATCGCCTGTACGGAAGCTTCCATTCCATCTGCCGCGACATCATGCCCACTTGCCAGCATGTTGATCGCACCACAATCCGTAATGACCAGACCGTCAAAGCCCCAATCCTTACGCAAAACATCTTCCAGCAATTCCGTATTCACGGTGCAAGGCGTGCCATCAATTTCGTTGTACGCTGGCATGATCGACGCAGCGCCAGCTTCCACCGCTTTGCGGAATGGATACAGATCCACTTCCAGCAGTTCGCGCCAGCCCATATGTACAGGCCCTGCATTACGTCCACCTTCCGAGCTGCCATAACCAACAAAATGTTTCAGCGTTGCCGCTACTGTATCTCCATGGTCAAGACTTTCACCCTGAAGCCCTTCTACGGAAGCAACTGCCAGCTCTCCAATGAGAAACGGATCTTCACCGAAACATTCCTCCGTACGTCCCCAGCGCGGATCACGCACAACATCCAGTACCGGAGAATAGGTGACCGCACCACCTTGAGCACGTGTCTCCCGTGCTACTGCCCGGCACATCTCCCGATACAGATCCACATTCCAGGTGCTCCCCAGTAAAAGAGGGACAGGATAGACCGTTCCGTCAATGGCCATATGACCATGCGAGCACTCTTCCCCGATCAGAATGGGAATCCCCAGTCTGGAATGTTCTATTGCATAACGTTGAATCAGGTTAACCGCCTCAGCGCCTTCTCTGGCGGATAGTCCATTTTCCAGCGTAACGCCAGTCCACGGATCTGCGCGAAGCGCACCATAAAGGGAGCCGATGCCCCCATTTTCCACTTGCTGCTTAAAGGATTCATTTAACGTGATGTTCCCTTGATCATTCGTATAGGTCTGCCAGCCAAATGGCTGAGTAAGTTGGCCTACCTTTTCTTCCGTCGTCATCAGGCTCAACAGGTGTTGTACCCGTTCTTCTATGGCTTTGCTTTGATCCTTATAAGTCATCAATCTGCATCTCTCCCATCCTATAGCGTGATCCGGCTATTCTTTGACCGCGCCCACCGTCAGACCTTGTACGAAATAACGCTGGAAGAACGGATAAGCGAATATAATTGGCAACGTAGCAAGCACAACCATTGCCATTCGGGACGTATCCTGCGGAATGGACTGCATGGCTGCCAGACTCATCGAACTGTTAGCAGAGTTCTGCTGGATAAACTGGATACTCGACTCAATCCGCATTAACATGGATTGCAGCGGTACCAGATTCGGATTATCGATATATAATAGCGCATTGAACCAATCATTCCAGTAACCGAGTGTACTGAACAACCCGATGGTTGCAAGCCCCGGCAAGGAGAGTGGAATCACGATTTTCATAAAGGTATAGAACTCACCGGCGCCATCAATTTTCGCCGATTCAATGACTGCATCCGGCACACTGGTGGAGTAGAATGTACGCAGGATCATAATATAGAAGGCATTCATTGCCAGCGGCAGAATTAGTGCCCATATCGTATCTTTCATTCCAAGCAGCTGGGATACGACCATATAGGTTGGAATCATCCCACCGTTGAACAACATCGTCAGAATCGCAAAGATGGAGAAAAATCTCCGATATCTGAAGCTCTTGCGGGAAATCGCATACGCATACAGCGACATGAGAATCAGACTGATGATGGTACCAAGTACCGTCACCAGAATGGTCACTCCATACGCCCGCAGCAGCGTGTCCCCACTCTGCCAGACAAACTGATATGCCGCGAGACTCCATTCTGCCGGAATCAGACGATACCCATCACGGGCCAGTGCTTTCTCGTCTGTAAACGAGATGATAACTACAAATATAAAAGGAAATACACAGATCAGAGCGAATAGACCTGCGATGATGTTCATGATCACGTTCCATCCGCTGGATACGTGGTGGAAGTCGCGTTTTTTAACAAGCCCTGCTTGAGCCATAGTGGTTCACTCCTTTCACTGTCCTAGAATAGGCTGCTATCTTTATCTACTTTGCGAACAACATAGTTGGAGATAATAACAAGCACAAAGCCCACCACGGATTGATACAATCCCGCTGCTGTACTCATCCCAATCTCACCACTAGTTTTCAAACCACGATATACGTACGTATCAATAACATTTGTCACGGAATAAAGCGTACCCGAATCCCTTGGCACCTGATAGAAGAGTCCAAAGTCGGCATAGAAAATGCGGCCTACGGCCAGCAAGGTCATAATCGTGATGATGGGAGACAGCAACGGAATCGTAATATTGCGAATCTGCTGCCATTTGCTTGCTCCATCAATCATGGCTGCTTCATACAGTGATTTATCAATCCCCAGTATGGAAGCCAGATAGACAACGCTGCTATAACCGATGGTTTTCCATAACGCTACAAATACCAGAATATACGGCCAATATTTCGCCTCAGAGTACCACTGAATTGGTTCCATCCCAAACCAGCCGATAATCTGATTCAACATCCCGCGGTCCATGCTCAAGAAGCTGAATGCGAAGTAACCAACGATAACCCAGGATAGAAAATACGGCAGAAACATGCCGGTTTGATACAGTTTGGCGAGTCGTTTATTCACTAGTTCCGAGAGCAGGATTGCCAATGCCACAGCAAATACCAGTCCCAGGAAGATAATGGCGATGTTATAAAAGAGGGTGTTGCGTGTAATGAGCCATGCGTCACTTGTGCTGAACAGGAATTTGAAATTGTCCCAGCCAACCCATTCACTCTTCATCAGACTTGCCCAGAACCCTTCACGGCTGAATCGATATTCTTTGAAAGCAGCCACTGTGCCCACAAGTGGCAAGTAAGAGAAGAAGAAGAACCAGATGGCGCCTGGCAGCACCATGAGCAGCATGACTCGGTTTCTAATCAGGTTTTTCAAAAATGTAGTCATTGTGGAGATCCTCCTTCAGGCTTGAATGAAAAAGGACCGGACGCGATAAGCAGCCGCCCGATCCTTACGATGTACTGTTACTTGTTTTCCGCTCTCCAGGCATCCAGCTGGCTTTGGGCTTCAGCCATTACTTTCTCGAGTCCGGCTTGATTGAACTTCTCAATCACTTGATCCAGATTGGCTGCCGGGTCCAGTGTACCTGTCATCAGTGCTGCCCAATATTGCTCTTTCACGTTCTGTACCGCCGTTAGTTCGGCAGATACATTGCTTGCATCAAAGTTAAAGCTGAGGATCGGGGAATTGACACCTTCAGCGTTAAACTTCTTGAACTCATCCCATTTGTTATCCGGGTCATTGCTGTTCAGATAGAGCAGCATGTTGTTCCCAAGGGAGTATGAAGGCATATCGTAGTTTTTCGATTCAGGCAGATTTTCCATATGTGTGTCATCCACTTTTTTGTAGTGTGTGCCCTCAATACCGGAGTCCACCATATTACGCAGCACAGGATCTGTATTCAGCAGGTTCAGGAATTCCATTGCTTTCTCCGGATATTCCGAGTTGGCCGAGATGGCCATGATGGAGCCTTGTACAGATGTATTTGTTATAATTGCTTCACTTGCAGGTGTTGAAACAACTTGATAACCGTAACTTGCAGACCATTGATTGTCCGCGAGCGGTTGAGTCTGTGCACGATCCAGGAACCAGTTGCCCGATGTTGTCAGGTCGTTCGTGGAACCTGTTGTTGCCGCTTCTGCCGATACATAACCGGCTTTGTAGTACTTGTGCATCGTGGTTAGTGCTTCTTTCATTTCAGGTGTTTCCAGTATGTTTACAAGCTTATAGTCTGTTGTATCCAGCTTGATTGCCATTGGCAGATTCTGAATGACATAATCATATGGCACGTAGGGAACATAGTTTTTATCCATGGCAAATGGTGTTACACTCGCCTCGTTTTCCTTGATCGTTTTGAGCAGAGGCTCCAGACTGTCTAACGTACGAACGCCAGAGATGTCCAGCTTGTATTTATCAACCAGCATTTGGTTAAAGCGCCATACCTCTTGTTGTGGCAACTCTTTGTTGGCTGGAATTCCGTAATTGTGTCCATCTACCTTGGAACCGCTGAGGAATGCAGGATCAATGGTCTTGGTAAGATCCTGACCGTATTCAGCAAGCAGGTCATCCAGTTCGAGGAATGCACCTTTTCTGGCATTTTGTACATAATCGAATCCACCAGAAGAAGTGAACAGAATGTCCATTGGCTCACCGGATGCTACGTTAACCTGCATCTTCTGCGGGTAGTCACCCCAGTCAACCATCTTCATGGTTACCGTGGCATTAATTTTCTCTTTGGTATACTTGCTCACTTCTTCCATCACTTTGTTGACGTCTTTCTGAGGGGTACCGATGGTATACCAGATCAACTCTACCGCGTCATCTCCAGCTCCCCCGGATTCTGAAGCATCTTTGCTTCCTCCACAGGCACTAAGAACAAGTGTAACGGCCATTAACAATGCAAGAACGAGTGAGAAGCGTTTTCTTTGTTTACTCATTTCTTTGATCCTCCCTTTTCGTGTTCCCTTAGGCTCTACTTACTAACTGCTTTAACCTTATCGAATGAAAGCATTTACAAAAAGAAGATAAACTTAAGTTTTCGAGGTACAAATTAAAGAGAAATCATCCTTGGACAACTATTTTGTACCTGTTTAATTAAATCGCTTACATGAAAGAGACATGCCGGGTAACGTATGCCATGTTTTTCATCCATGCCATTCCTGTTCCCGATATGTCTCTTGGCTCTCTGTCCGCATAGTTGGATCTACCCGTCACCGAATTAACCAAACACCTTGAAATCAGTCGGTGAAATCCCTACATATTTGCGGAACTGTTTATAGAAATACCCCGTCTCCCAATACCCCACATTTCGGGCGATCTCATGTACCTTCAGATTGGAATTACGTAGTTGCTCCTTCGCACGTTCAATCCGGTATTTGTTGATATATTCGGCAAACGTCTCCCCGGTCTCCTTATGAAACAATTGTCCCAAATACACCGGATGCAGATGATAGTGGGCACCCAGCAGCTTCAGGGAAAGCTCTTCTGCGTAGTGTTTGTCGATATGCTGAAGCACTTGGTTTACAATCGGATTCTTCAGATCCTGGAATAGGGATTGGATCGTCTGCGACCCAACCTGCTGAAGCGCCCGCACGAGTTCATCAAAAGTGCCACTGTCCAGTACAAGTTGAAGCCCTTGTTGGTATATGGCAGACTCATCCGAGTGTTTGATGCTCTCCAGTTCCATTTTGAAGCGAATCACAACTTCCAGTGCGGTATTCTGTAACTCCCCAGGCGTAAGCCCATCGCGATGCTGTTCAAAATCCATACGAATCCGGTCGGCAAGTTGTTCTGTATTGCGGGACAGAATGAGTTTGGCGTATTCCCTCCAATCAATGAAAAAGGTCGCTGTTGAACTTCCGCACCTTTCCAGTATGCCATGGTCGATGACTTTAAGGTCGGGATAAATCATCACATACTGTAGTGCTTTTTTGGCCTCCGCATAACTGGTCGGTGCATGGTACAGCCCTTTCATCAATCTGCCTGCTCCAATGCGTGCCGCGGGATGGGTTACGGTTATCTCATCAGATAATGCCTGCAGGCCATCCATCAACTTCCGTTCCTCGTCACTCGTACCCTGAATATTGGCAATAATGACGATGTCTCCATCGATATCATGAAATACGTTCAGATGGCGTTTGTCTCTAAGCATCTCTTCTACACGTTCAAACATGCCGGGTACTTGCCCTTTATCACGCAGGATGGCTACAGCAACGTCAGGTGCATCCAGCGAAAGATTCATAAACTGGGCACGTTCTTCAAATTCGGTAGCTGCAATCTGTCCCGTAAGCCACCGATGAAGAATGTTATCTTTCAGAATCTGAATGCCATACGCATCATCGGCTTGAGGTGAAACCATATGATCCAGCTTGGACGCTGTGTTGCTCAGCGTGGATTCCAGTTCCTCCACATTAATCGGTTTGAGCAGATAATTTTCGATCCCCAGCTGCATACCTTCCTTCAGATATTCGAACTCATTGAAACCACTGAGGATAATGACCTTAATCTCAGGTTGTACTCGCCTTGCTTCCCGAATCAGGTCAAGACCATTCATGAGTGGCATGGATATATCCGTGATCAGAATGTCCACAGGCTGAGAAGAGAGCGCCTGTAACGCTGCTTGCCCATTACCTGCATGGCTCACAATTTCCATTCCAAACGAAGACCAGTCCACAATATCGTATAAACCTTCAATGATGAATGGCTCATCGTCCACAATAAACACCTTGTACATGTTAAACACCTGTCCCTTCTGTATGTGGATAACGCACCCTGATCCGTGTTCCTTCTCCGAGGGTGCTCTCTATGGTGATACCGAACTCTGGCCCATACAGGAAGCGCAATCGACTATGGACACTGCGCAGCCCGAACATATGACCGGACTCTTCAGGACGTTCCAGTTCTTCAAGGATTTCCGTCAGGCGTGCCGGATCAATGCCTTTGCCATTATCTTTGACTTCCACTTGCACCACATCATCCGTCTCTTCCACAACAATCGATAATCGGTTATCCGAACGTTCTGTCTGAATGCCGTGTACGACATAATTCTCAATGATGGGTTGCAGCGAAAGTTTCACCACAGGGTGTTGATAATATGCAGCATCGATCTGGATCGTATATATGAAAATATCCTTATAGCGGATTCGGAATAACTCCAGGTACAAACGGCAAGCTTCCATCTCATCCTTCAGCGTATAATTCTTCTTTTGCTGTACCAGGCTTTTGAACAATACGGATAGACTATAGATCATCTCGCCGACATCTCTCGCCCCCTGGGATATGGCCCTCATCCGAATCACTTCAAGTGTATTGTAGAGAAAATGAGGGTTGATGCGAGCCTGTAATGCGACCAGCTCGGTCTCCTTCTGTTTGATCTCGGCTTTGTAGACCCGTTCAATATACAGATTTAGCTCGTCCAGCATGTCGTTGAAGCTATGGGAGATCTGCCCCAGTTCATCATCACGCGGATCGTCGATGCGAGCCGTAAAGTTGCCATATTTCACTTTTTGGGTGAAGCGAATAATTCGACGGGTTCGTTTGGCAAAGTTAATAATGAAAAATGCTGGAACCAGCACAGCAAATAAAATACACACAATACTGATCGAGATGATGGTATTGCGAATGCCCGCATAGGTTTCAGCCATCTCTTCCACCGGAACGGTACCAATGACCACATACCCCTGATCGGCGGAGACAAACTTGTTCACGTACATGTTCTGCTCCTTTTTCATTGAATCCATATCTGTCTGATCAAACAGCGAATCGGCCACATTCACGTAGGGATACTTCTTCCCGTAATAATGATTGTTAGAGTCAAACAACACTGTCCCTTTCGCCGATAACACCACGATTTCTCCCTTGAGATTACTCTCGTAGTTATCCAGCGCGTTACCGATTCCCTCCGAGTCAAAGAAGACAAGAAATTGGCCCAGATTCCGAAGAGTCTGTGTATTGTTAATTGGTACGCGGATGGAGTAGAGCGCAGGATCCCATTGATTGATCTCTTTGCGAATCCAGTAATTGGGTGCACTGATATTGGGCGTTTCCATCGCCATCACGTCCGGAATATAGGAATGAGCTACATTGGCGTCCAGCTTGCGGAACTGCTTGTGTTGATTAAAGGTAGACAAATCCTGCTGCTCAGCGCTATACAACATGAGTTGGTTAATCTGCGAATTGCGATCCATAATATTTTGAAAATGTTTCAATACATCGGCCGAATAGTCATCCTGATTGGCGTAATATCCATTGGTCATGTGCTGAACATATTCAGCGTACGAATGATTCATCAGGTAAGTAATGTTGGCAGAAAGTGCCTCATTCTGATGCATGTCCCTCACCATGTTTTGTACCGATTCATACTGCTGATGAATGTATCGATCCACATGTTCCATCGCCGCTTTCTGGATCGCCAGTTCCCGGCGAATCGTGGAGTCGGACACTGACAGGAAGATAATATAAGACAATGTAATAATCGTGACAATCGATATCATCGAGAAAATCAGGAGCATTTTCATAAACATATTATTTTTGAAGAAATTATTGTAAACGCTAACAATTTTCAAGTCGCATGTTCCCTCCGATGCTGTTTTCCTGACTATATAAGTTGAACTAAAGATTACTTACACTGACACTACGATGACAGAATAACCTTCCAATCGCTGTTATCCCCAGATTTTTTCGATTCCCTTTTCCCAAGGGAAAATCCGGTGATAAAGGCGAACGCTTCGCTTCTTCAGGTTTTTTCTGTCCTCTCCGTTATCGTGTAAAAAATTAGTTCAACTTATATAGAATTATATCATTTGGCTTCTGACATTAACTTGTCACCTGCAACTTTTCTTTAGTTTATATCTGTGTTTCTTTAATTTCACCCTATTTAAAAACGCTTTCATCCACTATCGTTAACCATAAGTTTAGCTTTGTGTAAAAGAATACCTTACATTCATTCCACTTGAAGGAGGAACAGCATGACACGCAAACTCAAAGCAAAAGGCATCATTCCCAAGGTAACCGCCATGGTCCTTACTACGGCTCTGCTTGGACAAGTTGTTGCATCATCCGTTTATGCAGGAGACACACTCCCTTACACCGGTGAAAGTGCCAAAGGGGTGAATCAGCCCTATCAACACGGGTACACCTCGGCCCAGATTCTGAACTGGACACCGGAAAGTGATATCCATGGCGATTTACTTCGTGCCCATGTTCCCTTGCAGCCCCGTAATGAAGCGTTTGCTGCTACACAGGCATATCCTGAGCTTAGTCCGGACACCCAGCTATTTACGATGAGTGGTGATTACGGCAATGCATTCTTCGATAGCACACCTTATACCAATGAATTCAGCCAGTATCTGTTTAATTATTGGCAATATACAGACTACTACAGCTATTGGCACGGCATGGCCTCTGCGGGAGTACCTGAGGAGCTGTATGACCCGAGTAAAGAATGGACGGAGAAATACTTCGAGTTTGGTATTTTGAACATTCCGAATCCGGCCTACACCAATGCAGCCCACAAAAATGGCGTTAAGTCCATTGCCAACATCTTTTTCTCGGACAATGACCGTGGGCCACAAACCTATAAACAAATGCTGATCCAGGATGAAAACGGTAATTTCCCTGTGGCCGAGAAACTGGCCGAGATGGCAGAATACTACAACTACGATGGATATTTCTTCAATCAGGAAGAGGTTGCCCGGGGTGTAGCCCCGGAGGATATCGCTTCCTACAAGAAATTCATGAAATATCTAAGAGATAAAGGCCTGTACGTTCAGTGGTATGATTCCACCATCAATACAACAGGTAAGATTCAATACCAGAACCAATTCAATGGGCTTAACAGCCCCTTTGTACAGGATTCCGTTCTCGGCAGAGTCTCGGATTCCATCTTCCTGAACTATGTATGGAACCATAAGATGCTCCGCGATTCCCGTGATCATGCCCTTAGCTTGGGACTTGATCCACTGGAAACCGTATTTGCTGGTGTCGAAGGTGGACATGACAAATTCGGCCGCTGGAAGCAATCCTATGACCTGCGCCATAATCTGGATGAGAACGGTCAACCCATGAATAGCATCGCGACATTAGGTGCCGACTTCACCCACAACGCTCTGGATGAAGAGATGGGCGATGGCAGCACCAATCATCGTGCGGAAGATGAGTACCAGTGGATGACCTTTGTACGTGATCGTGCCTGGTGGTCTGGTCCAAATCAAGACCCGACAGATGCACGTCGTAATGCGTCTGCCGATCTGTCGGATGTGTATGCTTCCGGTGCAAATTGGGATGGAATCGCTGCGTATCTGACCGAACGCTCCGTTATCAACGGCCCTAATTTTGCAACAAGTTTCAATACAGGCCACGGTCTGAAATATTATGAAGACGGCGCTGTCTCGAACGATAAAGAATGGTCCAATATCAACATTCAGGATATCCCTGTCACCTGGCAATGGTGGATGGATAGTGAAGGTGACAAGCTCAGTGTTGATTTTGACTACGGTCCATCTTACGAGAAAGGCGCAAGGTACACATATGACTCCATTGGCGCGTTTAATGGCGGTAGCTCTCTCGTGGTGAACGGTACACTGAACGCGGAGAACTTCCTTCGCCTCTACAAAACCGACCTGTCCGTCAACGGACAATCGAAACTGGAACTGACGTATAACAAACCGTCCACTAGCGACACTTCTTCCCTGCATGTTGGGTTAATCTTCGAAGATGATCCATCCAACGTGGTCAATGTGGAAGTGCCTCAGTCAGGTCAGCATACCGAAGGCTGGAAGACAGCTACATTGGATTTGAGTGCATATCAAGGCAAGACCATTGCCGCTGTGGGATTATCCTTTGACCCTAATGGCGAGTCAATTGAGAATTATCAGATGAATATTGGTGAGATCCGTATGTTCGACGGTTCAGCGGCTGTACCGGATGCACCAACCGGGTTCCATATTGCCAAAGCACTGACCAACACCGATGAACTGGTTGTCTTCTGGGACATGAAGGACTATTCAGAGGTCAAACAATACAATTTATATGAAAATGGTGCCTATGTTGGCGGCGTGTATGATTCCACTTTTTATATCAAATCGCTAAAACAGCCATCTGGTGAACTGTCCATTCGTGCGGTTGGTGCAGATGGTACTGAGAGTGAAGCAGCGGTCCTGCCTTATGATCTGAATGCAGCCGTTCAGAATATCGATGTGAAATTCAAAAAGAATGGCGATGCCATCGTAAGCTGGAAAAACCCGAAAAAGGCAAAAGAATCAGGCAAAGACAAAGATAAGAATACAGATAAGGACAAGGATAAAAATAAAGACAAAGGTAAAGGCAACGAGTCGATTCAGCTCACACTAGAAACAGAATACACAAAAGAACCTTTCACCAAGTCACTTCAGGTCAAAAAAGGAAAACAATCTGCCGTCCTAACCGGACTTCCGACCAATGGTGAACATTACGTGCTGAACATCGCCATTGGCGGGCAGAACCCGGTAACCCATACCGGACAGCTCGCAGATCTTCAGATTACACCATACGCCAAGGAAAAGGTCACGGTAAAAGATGGAAAGTACACACTTGCCCTGCCCGATCTGGAGGACTGGTACAAGATCTATGTATATGAAAATGGGGTGGCACGCGAGTTCGGAGTCACTTACGTTTCGCAGAAATTCCCCTATATCATTCGGGGAAGAACAAAGCTGAGTGAACTGACCTTCACACCTGTGTCCAGCAGCAGCTCTTTGAAGCTGGTCATTGAGGATTATGCGGGCAATCAAGCCACGACAATTTTGAGGTAATTATAATTTTCATGCACGCCTGTATGCTAGTTGAGATACGTACAGCCCTTCACTTCCAAAAGGAAGTTGAAGGGCTGTTCTTTTTGATCTAACAATAAATATTCTGCCCAACAGCTATTAAACAGCATTTTCCGTTAGCCTAGTTCTTCGGATAAAATTGAAGATAAATGCTTCCGCAACCGCTTTTTGTCTATTTTATCCACAGCTGTTCTGGGCAAAGCATCAACAATGAACAGTTGAGTCGGCCATTTGTACGGAGCAAGGTGTGGCTCACAGAACGCCCGCACCCGTGTCAGATCCAAACTTTCACCATCCCGTAACACTATGAAAGCGACGAGTTCCTCGCCTTCGTCGGTAAGAGCATGTCCGATTACGGCTGCCTCGCTTACCGCCTCATGGGTCAAAATAACATGCTCCACTTCGGCACAGAACACATTGGAACCGCCCACAATAACCATATCCTTCAAGCGATCAAACACATAAAGGTAGCCTTCTTCATCCAGACAACCGACATCCCCAGTTCGGATCCAGCCATCGCGCATGGTCTCGGCACTAGTTTCCAACCGGCGCCAATATCCCATCATGGTCTGTGCACCTCGAACAACGATTTCTCCAGCCTCCCCCGTCATTATCTCACATCCGTCCGTATCTAATATCCGAACTTCGAAGGCCTGCTCACCCTGGGCAGCCAGATCAGCAGGCCGACCTACGGATCGAAGGCGATGAGGATCCTCCATATGCTGAGCAGGAAAAAGACGGCTTATGGACATTCCACATTCCGCTTGTGAGTAGTTATTCACAATGATAACTTCAGGAAATTGCGATACGACCTCCTGTAGTGTATCCGGGGAAATAATGGACCCTCCACAGCCAATAAGCGTTAGGCTCTTCAAATTTCTCCCCCCGACGGATGCCTCGCGGGTAAGATCACGGAGCAGTTGGCCTACTGTGCTGAGTTGTGTAATCTGATCACGTTCAACAGCTTCCATAATGCGGTGTACATCTGCCGGGTATTCGTCTAGAAATACAAGACAGCCCCCGGCAGCCATGGTCGCCCACAGCTGGAACTGACCCACCAGATGGGATAAATTGAGCACTAACACACGACGCTTGAGATCATGACCGAAGCCTGCAGAAGGCGTAAGTTGATTCCAAGCAGCCATTCCGCGATGCGAATGCATGACCCCTTTTGGCCGACCAGTTGTCCCGCCCGTATAAATCAGAACTGCCGTATCGTCTACACTTCGTTTGAAATGGTCTTTTGGAGAGAACGCGGGTTCCTGCTGTAAAAGAGCAGCGAGCGAACTGCTATTCGTCCCTTCTACGTCTGTGGTGAACAATTTTGGACAATACCCAAGAAGCTTTACCGTGGCAATAGCTTCGTCAGCATGTTGGTCATCATGAATAACCATATG
This sequence comes from Paenibacillus sp. FSL k6-2145, assembly GCF_037976585.1. Taxonomy (NCBI): domain Bacteria; kingdom Bacillati; phylum Bacillota; class Bacilli; order Caryophanales; family Paenibacillaceae; genus Paenibacillus; species Paenibacillus sp. FSL k6-2145. The sequence goes on from NZ_CP150267.1 coordinate 835,574, forward strand.
TGGTTCTGCATCCTGAAATATCGCAGCGAGTTCAGGCACTGTTAGCAAAGGAGACGGCACGAGCGGTATAGCACCGATTCCAACTGCTGCATAAAACGCAACGACGAGTTGGGGATCTGGATCACCTAAAAGAGCAAACCGATCGCCCGCCCGGAGACCTTCAACATACAGGGCATGACCTAGTCTTTCAACTAAACCGTAAAGCTCCCCATAACTCATCGTTTGGCCATGTCGCATTAACGCAGGTTCCTCAGGGTACAGACTTGCTGCAATTGGCAATCGTTCGGATAGAAGCAAGCAATTACCCCCAACATTTTCATTTCCATTTATCCGTTAAGAAAACTATGGAATAAAAAGAGAGTAGCATATATCTGGAATAATAAGTAATCATTATCCCCTATTAAAACCATAAATTCTCCTGATATTACAGTTCTGCCCACAGACGATCCTTGCCGTTAACCTACTTGCTAGCTTAATTAGGTAGATCAAATTGGGCTGCTTTTTAAAAAACTGAAATCCAACACTTCTGGTTATCATTACGTTTATTTAGTAAACGAGTACCGGAGGGGATTGTCATAAAAGTAAAGACAATTTATTTTATTATCAGTGTTGTAGCGTTATTTTTACTATCAGCTTGCGCAGGTGGTGTTACTGGCTCTAGTCAGCAGAATGAACTAGGTGAACCTTATCGTATGGCGTTGGAGGAGTTAATTTCAACAGATACGACTCTTAATGAAAACATGGAGTATATCTCATTGGATTTTAATATAGGAATTCCATTAAAGGATTTTGATAAGAAAAGCATTGAGGATTATCTTCACAGCAAATATAACGTAAAAATTTATAACCTAACCTATGAAGAATTGATTGAAGAAGGACTGTCTGAACAGTCTGAGAACACGCTAAAAGGGATTTTACTGAAAATTGAAAAGCAGGAGAAGCAATCAGATAATAACATTGCCATAGAGGTCAGTAAGTATCGTGCAAATGAGGGGTCACTCTCTGCAAAAATAACTTTAACCTATGAGAAAGGTAAATGGAGAGTTGCTACCCATACTCCTACAAGGGAACGTTAAAGGAAATAATTTCTTTTACCAGTGAGAACTAGGAAAAGTTTATTATGACATTATGGAAGTAGCCCTTTAGGGCTTTTTTTTCGTATTTTCTGGAGCATATACCATCCCTAAAGGTATACCAATAAGGACCGTTAGCAGTTTTGCAACGATCCCTATTGTCATCCGTTAGTTTAATGAACCTCAATTATGCATTTGAATAATTAATCGAAACCACTCCTGGTTAACTACGGAACGAAGGATTACCCCAAGTCCCCGAAGAAGAACTTTGGCTCGTGCTCCTAGTTTGTATCCTCCCATAGTTGAACCGAAAAGAAGTATCTTTATATACTAAAAGTGAGGCCTTTACATCTAAAGTAATCTTCAACTTGTTTAATTCTTTTCCAATATACTTAACAAAAAATTCATAACGTCTTTTTAACCATTCAAATAATCTACTCATGATGTTTGTAATAATTATACATATATGAGCGATCCGGTAGGACGTCCAATTTTTTTTTGAAATAATCCCAACCTTTATTTCGCCTGGCACACTATATAATTGTCAGGAATTACAGATGCAACTATGGAGGCAAAAAATGGACTCAATTGGTAAAAACGGAAAAGAAGCGGCGGAAGCGATTCGGAGCTATGTCAAACCGATTTTCGGTTTTGCGTTAAACCGGGTCAAGCAGCGGGCCGAGGCGGAGGATCTGGCTCAGGAGATTATGCTGCAGTTGTTGAAATCCTTCTCTGGGGTGCGGGACATTAGAAGCCTTGACGCTTACGTCTGGACGGTTGCCCGATACACTTGGGTGAATTGGTTGAAAAAGCGTGCGCACGCTCCCCAAGCGATTGAAATCAACGGCATGTCCGAACTGTCTGCCGCCCCTTCCCGGGAGCCGCTTGACCGGCTGCTGGTAACCGAAGCTTACCGCGAACTGCGCCGAGAAGTCGCGTTTCTATCCGACATCCATCGCCGGATCGTAGTCATGCATTACTACGACGAGCTTAAAATCGGCGATATCGCGATTGCTCTGAACATTCCTGTCAACACGGTGAAGTGGCATTTGAGCGAGGCTAAAAAGAAGTTACGGAAAGGGATGAAACGTATGCGTGCAACAGGAACTTTAAGTGTCAATCCGGTCAGCATGGGGGAAATGGGCCATTCCGGTTCGGCCGGCAGTCTAGGCGAAACCAACGATTTTCTTGGACGCGCCTTGGCGCAAAATATCGTTTACGCGGCTTATCACAAGGCGCGTACCGTACATCAAATCGCGGAGGAGCTAGGAATGCCGCCGTCTTTACTGGAAGGCGAAGTCCGGCACCTGGCCGATTACAATTTTCTCACCCAAACCTCTCCCGGCAAATATCAAAGCAATACCATCGTCTGGGACCTCTTCGAGTTGGCTGTAGCCGGTCATCAATTTTGGCAAGATTGCGCCGCCGAAGTGGCCGATGTTCATTTCGACGCGTTAATGGAAGTTCGCCAGCAAGTCGAGGATAGCGGAGTGTACGTTCCGGACGGCGACTATAACTTCCTGCTCTGGACCTTGCTGCCCAAGAACGTCGAGGAGCAATCATGGCGGAGCATGCCGGCGGGCGAAAACTTCGATGCGGTCGCACCAATGCGAAAGGACGGAGGTCAGTATATTGCCTATGCGGCGTTAAACCAGAGCCACAGTTCCGATCCGGGTTTTGATTTGAGTAGTTACGTCACCTTCGGTCCGTCGCTCCGCTACGTCGAAGACACTCCCTTATACTTGTGGCAATTTAATACGTACTGGAGCGACCGCCAGATGGATTGGCGTTTCCTGGAATACCGGAATGTCGAGATTTGTCATGCGTTCCAACAAGGGGAGCTGCCCGACAACGAAGAGAACGCCGAGCAATATTCGTTCCTGCTGGAGAAGGGGTACATCCGCAAGACGGAGGAGGGGTACAAGTTCAATGCGGTTTGGATCGACTCTCCGCAAACGTTGGATCGGTTGAACAAGGCAATGCCGGATTTGTCCGCTCTGTATGCGCCTGCTGTCGGCAAGCTCTACGATAAAATGCTCAACCTGTTCCTGCAAAATCAGCCGAAGCATTTGGAGCCGCAGCTTGCTTACATGGTGAGAGGCAACACCGGCGGAGGCCGGCTTGTCGCTTATATTTTGAAGCATTTGATCGATAACGGGAAGTTGAAACCGCCGTTGCCGCATCAGCAGAAGACGATTTCAACCTGGATGGGGCCGGTCAAGTAAGTCGGTTCGGAAATGTATACGAAGAATAGCCGTTCCCGGGCGGTGGCCATTTTTACACAAAACTCTGTCTGTCCAACGAAGTGATTAGGACATCGCTATTTCAACGTGGCCCCCTCCCAACCTAACTCCGCCCGTCCCTCTTTCAGTTTTACGGAGATCATTTTCCCTCCTGTACATTAAAGTGGGTTATTGTCTATTAAATGAAAAATGCTCCCGTACCTGTGGCTAAAAGGTACGGGAGCATTTTAATTAGCTGTTGAAGTAGTGCGATTGTTCGAGGTCGGGAATCAGTGCGGGTTGTACAGGGCGCCATCCCAGAAGTTCCTGAGTTGCAATGCTTGATCTCGGGATATCAAGCATTGCAAGTGTGCTGAGAAAGCCGAAGTGGGTCTCTGCCTCTTCACGTGAAATACTGACTACAGGTACGTTCAGTTGCTTACCTATAACACTCGCGATGTCGCGGAATGGCACACCTTCATCTGCGACACCATCCAGTCTTGCACCGGCGGGTGCCTCTTCTAACGCAAGTCGGTATAAATGTGCGGCATCAAGGCGGTGCACAGCTGGCCACCGATTGTTCCCCTCTTCTATATAAGCTGAAAAGCCCTTTGTTTTGGCAATATTGATTAGTCTTGGTACAAATCCTGTATCACCCGCTCCGTGTACTGACGGACAAAGCTCTACAATCGATGTCCGCACTCCGCGCTCTGCCAGCGATAACACTACGTTCTCTGCTGCAGCTCCATTTGCGTGCGTAGTGATTACGAAGGGTTTACCAGATCCTTCAAGTGCTGCTCCCATCGCTTCTACGGCATGCAGATCTGTTGTGAGTGCTCCAGCGAAGTTCGAGAAGTCGTGGTTGAATGCCAGATGAATGACGCCTTCCGCAGCAGCCACGCCACTACGAAGGCTGTCGAGATCCTCGATGTCACCACGGTGAACTTCGGCCCCAGCCTCTTTTAGTTTCGCAGCGCTATTGTCTGAGCGCACAAGACCGGTGACCTGATGACCGGCATCAATGAGTTCGCGGATGACAGCGGAACCGATATAACCTGTTGCTCCTGTTACGAAAACACGCATTAAGAAATCCCCCTTAAGCTACTATCTATAATTGTATAAACGATAATTACCACGCAATGGGTCCATCCTCATCTGAAAATGTTCCTGTTGGACCGTCTGCTCCAATCATGGCAAGCCGAACCGCCTCACGCGCCCCTTGTTCCACACTACGAGTACCAGCAAAATTATTAAGCGCAGTCGATGTGAAGCCTGGACATGCCGCATTGACCTTGATGTTAGTGGATTCAAGCGCAAATGCAAAGGCAAGTGTCACCGCATGAACAGCCGATTTGGATGCCGAATAGGCACCAAACATCGCACGATGCGAGTTTTCCGGAATAGAGTTCCAGCTAAGGGAGCCGCCGGTACTGCCCATATTTACGATACGTGCTGCCGGGGCCTCCCGCAAAAGTGGCAACATCGCCTGCGTGACAGCAATAACACCAAAAACATTAGTTTCATAAACTGTACGAATATCATCAAGTGAAGCAACGGTCAAAAGACCACTCGCCGCGCCCCCGTTCGGAAACGGATCACCCGATCTGCCTGCGTGCGAGATCCCCGCATTGTTCACAAGCACATCGAGACGTCCGAATTCGTTCCGAATACGTTCTGCTGCTGCAGCGATAGAGCTCTCATCTGCAACGTCGAGCTGGAGAGCGTGTGCATTTGAACCGATGCTATTTGAGGCAGTTTCTCCATTCTCGAGGCTACGAGATCCGACGAGCACGGTGAATCCGTGTTCCGTGAGGTCCTTCGCAATTTGAAGGCCGATACCTTTGTTAGCCCCAGTGACCAGAGCGACGGGTTTATTTTGCATAGTTATAATCTCCTTTTTTTGCGATTGGTGGGCAATGCGACTTAAGTTGACGTGTCAACCATAGATCAAATTTAGCACATTGAAGTTGACACGTCAACCATGTTATTATGCACCTATGGATAAAAACGAACTTAACGAAGAAGAAATGCGAATATGGCATATGTGGAAAGGTTCCTTTCAGAGCATCTTCGGTCGTGTTGTCAAAGATATGTCCGATCACTCAGGACTGTCAGAGGGTGATTTTGGAGTATTGGACCGATTAGTCCTTTTTGGCGACGGTAGCCTTCGCCAACAGGAATTAGCCGACTCTATGGCCTGGGATAAAAGTAGGTTATCTCATCACTTGAAGCGTATGGAAAAACGAGGACTAGTGATGAGGAAACCATTAGACAACGATCGCGGAGTACAAGTCAGTATTACTTCTTCTGGAAAATCAATGTTAGATGATGCCCGTCCCTTCCTCTCCAAGGCAATTCGCAAACATTTTTTTGAGCAATTAACCGAACAAGATATTGAGTTGATTACTAAGTTGGCGGAAAGGACAAACGCAGGGTCTTAGCTTACTATGGTATAAAGTCCCGCCATTGGGACCACGTTTAATACCATGAAATGAAGAATGGATAGGAATTCAGCTGTATGCTGATTACCTATCCATTTCTTTTCCTTTTTTTGAATATTTAAAAAAATCAGAACGAATATTCAGTGTTTTTATAGTGAGTATATATCTATTGTGTTAGAAATCATTTGAATTTCAAATGAATTGTATGAAGTTATACCCATTTTTGAAATGAGATCAATCAAAGAAAATTCCCAACTCAAGTATTCTAGTGGCAAAGGGGAAAACATGGTATGGTTGTAATAAGACTAATGATTAGCTATTCATTCGAATCGAATCTCATCTATCCAGATTGTACTTTTGCCACCATGCCAGAGAGTCATCGTCAGTTGTCCTGGGCTGCTGCGATCTATCCCCTTTGCTGCCAAATCAATCGCAACTTCTTTAAAACTGGTTGTTATCTTATCCCCGCTGAAAGCTGCCAGTGTTTGGGACGCTCCGCCGATCGAGAGCTGCATATGATGTTGTTCACCGCCGTGTTCACCTCTGATTCTAATTACCATTTTTGAATAATCCCCTATGTTTTGCTTAATATCAGAGCCAAACCATCCGTTATTGTTATACTGAAGCTTCAACGCCCCGGATTCAATGACACCTGCATCGTTTACGAACCCGTTTGCTCCCGTCCATTTGTTAATACCATTGCTTCCCGGCCAGCTCATTAAGTCGTTAAATTCATCTAGGACTAAACCGCTACTTCCGCTACTATAACCGCCGTCATATGGAGTTTGAGTTAAGCTATACGAAAGTGTATTTTCAGACTTCAAGCTGTCGAAAGGCCCGATGTTCTGGTTAGCAGGATCCATGCCAATGCCCACTTTTCCAAGCGGTGTCCTGCCGCCGGTATAATAATTTGCATTGGCAAATCTTGCACTCGGACGATTGCCGTAAGGATCAAGAATGGACAGCGCCAAGGTGTAAGTACCCGCTGGCAGGTTGGAAGGGATATCAAATTCCCCGGAAACTTGCTGATCCGAAGGCGTCTGATCATATTGACGCGTAGAGCTGTTCCAATCGTCACCTGGCATCCAATTCCGAATATCCACATTGTTGAAAATGCCCTTCCAAGCAACTGTGCGATCGCTCCTCAGCAAGCTGACTTCAACGGGCCAGTTATAATAGAACGGGGAAGAACCCTTGTTTACAACTTGAAAAGATACTTTCATTTTCTTACCTGGCTGAACGTTCTCGGAAAATGTCGCTTGATTGATGACGAATCGATATCCGAGTTCCTTCTGCATCAGTGCAGCTCCCTGAGAGACAGCGGGATTTTGGGCATCGTACAGGTCAATCCACCCTAGACTGGTCGTATGCGTCTTTTTGATCCAATCGATAACATAATTCAGATGCTTTATATCGCTTAAAGTATCATCCGGAGAATCGCCAGGCTGGATATGTTTCTGTCCCCAATCATAAGCAACCTCGCCGCCGTTGACTTGCGTTCTCCAGTTATCTCTAGCAACAATGCCTTCCCCACCTTCCAGATCATCAATTAATGCGAATGAGTCCCACAGAAGTCCGAAATCATAATTCTGGAACGTATCGGGATAACGCACTTGAACTTTCTTGTTTTGAAAAGCTTGCTCGGCAGCGTCGCCTAAAGCTGTCTGGAAGCTAAGCGGAATCCGATCGGTCTCATCGGCAAGTTGATCCGGGTAAATATGATGTTCTCCCCAATTACCCCACAATCCCAGCTCCACATAAGCAACACGGGGATCGTTATCCCAAGCTTGACCAAGCTTTTGAATAAATGCAACGAGACGATCTTTCAATATATTTGTTGTCCAACGTGTAGCCAAGTCACCACTAGGAACCCCAGGGGGCCAAAACTCTCCTTCGTTCGGATATACGATGAGAACACGAGGAATAACTTTTTTATTCTGACTTTCAATGCCTTCCCAGGCTGCATTGCTCCAATCCATGATTTTCTGAACAGAGTCCGATGATGCATTTTCCAAGTCCGTGTATTTGATATAGTGCTTAAAAACAGTTCCGTATTCATGACTCGGAAATTTAGTGTCATTCATAAACCGTGTAGGTCTAAACCCCTTAAAAGGATTCTTGAAAGCCTCTTGCGTTTCAGTTAGATTAACGGTGATCATACCAGCTGCTGCGGACGTTTTAGGAAACATTACCGCTAATGGTCCTCCTATTAATAACCCAAGAGTTAATAACATGGCCATTGATTTAAGTGATTTTCTCTTCATTAATGAATACTCCTAATATCTGATATAAAGTTTCTTTTTCTAGTGTTAAATTAAGTTTGCATCAACAAACATAAGTCTTACATTATGTATCCGTATTTCTCTGAATCGGTTGTTTCTCAACAATTAACAACCTAAATGAAACAATCTTTTTCATTTTGTGATCTTGTTTTCACCTCACCAGCCCAGTAAGTTACTCCAAGATGGCTAAGCTAAGATGTGTGTAGCTCATGGTGGATTCTCCTTGTGTGAAAGGTGTGTTATGGTGACTTCACTCTACACGAATCCGACCATGTGCCCTTATTTATACTTCACACTACAATCCGTCATAGCAAACAACCGCTAACCCACATATTTATGAATTAGCGGCTACAAATTTATCTGTTCACAAAAGCTACATCATTTTCGAAGTATCTTATATTCAATAGTTCGGACCACCGCGTTTAGGGCTTTATTGAAGGTTCGGAGTACTTTGCGACGATTAGCTGGTAAGGCGCTCCTTTTAACTCTGACCAATATATCGCCTCTGGCGATCTTGTAGTCAAAAGTCGTGAACTTCACATCAAAAACCTCTTGAGGATCATAGAAGCTTTCAATCTTCAATTTTAGAAAACGGCGATTTGATTTTAAAGAATTCTTTATACGTTATTGGTTTTCGGCCAATCAGACGTTCAAGATCTCCAGACGTCTCCGAGAATTCTCCAGTGTTGATTCCTCGCACCCAACCTAATAAGAAATCAGTCATAAGAACAGGTAAACCATTCGCTACCATAGTGTCTATATATTCTTTTTCGCTAATTGCCTCATAAGGGATATTCATCTCATTAATCTCCGAGAGAGCTTCAGCGATGTCTGCAAAAGAGCTTCCCTCGCTGCCACTTAAAGTATATGACTTATTTTCGTGCCCGTTTTGAGTGAGAACGGCTACGTTGGCTGCCGCCAAATCGTCCAGAGATGCAGCGGCTACTTTACCGGAACCCGCGGGTACTCGCACGCCGACTTTAAGCGCATCTCCGAAATACGAATGCATGACTTCAAGATACGGTGGATTCCGCAAAATAGTATAGTCTAATCCGGATGCTTTAAGCGTTTGTTCAGCAAATAAGTCTGACATCGATACTTCGGGCACAATAAGATTTGAATTTTCTCTTCGTATGATCGACGTAAAAATCACTTGTTTGACACCAGCCTGTTTTGCAGCTGCGATGACATTGAAATGTTGCGTATTGCGGTCGGTAAATGCTTGCGCGGAAATAAGCATTACTTTTTCAACACCATTAAAAGCCCGCAGAAGTGAGTTATAATCAAAATAGTCGCCCTTGTGAGCTTCTATACCTTCTTTAACAAACTTTTTTATTTTTTCGGATTCCGGATCACGTACCAATACAGCGACCTGATTTGACGGAACTTTTTTCAGAAGAAGCTCTAGTGTCCTGCTGCCGAGATTACCTGTTGCACCAGTAATAAGTATTTTCCCCATATGAATAACCCCTTTGTACTTTTATTAATGCTTAAATTTTATACTAGAAACCAATAAGGACTTCGAATCGTTGACCAGTTTTATGACTATATGATTGACTGAAAGCCCTTAACGTTAGAGGGTGCATGAATATGGAAGTCGGTAAATGTCCACAAATTACGAAACATTTCAATCAATAAGATTTGGTTCACACAGCTGCTGGCACCTACTGCCTAGAATAGCGTTATCGTACACTGTATCTCTCCAACAGATTTAAATTCAATCCAGCAAGAGGACCTCCTATTTGCTGCAGCAGACCGCCCTGGCTTAAGGAGCCAAGATCAATACAGGCAAAACCAATGTTCTCCCAAATTTCTTGCAAGACTTGTTTGGTTTGGATGTCGTCACCGGACATGAATAGGACAGTCTTCGGCTTCTCTTCCGTGTAATCCTTAATCCATTCCATCGGAACACTGTTAAAAGCTTTGATTACCCGAGCACCCGGAGCATATTGGGCTACGATTTCACTCGAATTCTTTCCTGATAATTCACCGACTAAAGGTTCCATATTTTCAAAGCGATTGGTAGCATCAATAAGAACACGGCCTGTCCAGTCAGGAACCATGGACAAAGCAGTAGGCATTTGCGGCCACATTACGCTCAAAATTACAAAGTCCTGCTCAGTTGCTTCTATAGGTGTTCCAGCTTTTGCGCCAGTACCGAGCGAGCTTACCAGGTCTGAGAGCGTTTCGGGACCACGGCTATTACTGAGAACAACTTCATGACCGTGAAGCAAGAGATGCTTCGCCAGCGTTTGAGCAACTATTCCAGCACCAATAAAGCCAAATTTCATTAGGCATCCTCCATGAAAATTTATTTGTTTAACATTCTCATCTTATTCTCCAATGAAGGTAAGTTGGTCATAATGTAACAATACCAGTTACATTATGACCAAAAAAAAAGGTTATTAACTTCCTGTGCCTTTTTTATCATATCATCCACATCATCTTTTATCGTGAAGCTAGCGAGAACATCTTCCTTTGATTAAGTTTGGCAGTAGATCAAGTGACTGTTGTTTCACGGTGAAATATTCAGAGATTATTTGTAAAATTCGAATTTGGAGGCTGCAGAATGGATTGCAAGTGATAATCCTTACCTTTAAAAAACTTACCGTCTTACATTCGTCAGTGTACTTCCCCATTCACCGACTGGTTCAAGCCAGCTTACGATTCTATCATCAATTAGGTTGGTAAGTGCACCTTCATACTCAGCACGATAAGGTTTATTAAGTTCGTGTTGAATCCAACTTTCTCTTGTACCCTGCCAGATCTCATAGATGACAAGATCATCAGAATGATCAAGATCATCGGAGACGATTGCATTGACAAAGGTAGGTTCACTCTTGAAGTTGCTAATCATTGCAAATAGACTTTCACGGAAAGCTTCTTTCTTACCAGGCTTAATTTTAAAACGTATATTGAGAATTATTTGACTGTTATTCGTTGACATCATTCGAACACTCCTCTTATTAATTTTTTTAATTTCTTCATGGTCACAAGTCTCATTATGTACTATGTATCACTTTTAAAATAGTACGTACTTTTTGGTTATATAGTAACCAAAAAGTGATAATTGTGATGAAATGCAGAATAAATTGATTTTTTAAATTACTCTATTCTACATTTAATCTCCGATATTCATCCTTGTTCCATGTCTTCTCTGCATAATCCTGACCCCAATCACAAAGAGCTCGCAAAGTGGGCTCAAGTGACATACCCATTTCTGATATTGCATATTCCACTTTTGGTGGTACCTGATTGTACATTTTTCTTATAATCAAATTATTACTCTCCAACTCCCGCAATGACTGTACTAACATTTTCTGAGAAATTGATGGTATGAGCCTTTTCAATTCACCGGTCCGTTTAGGACCTTTTATTAAGTAATACAGTATAAGAGGTCTCCACTTTCCGCCAATGACATCTAAGGTTATTTCCAGATCACAATAAAAAGTTTTCAATTGAGAAACACCATCCCTTATTTAATTTCCATTATTATAGTACATGTGTTGATTAAATCCACCTTCCTTGCCATATATTCTGTCTGTTTTTATCAATGCTATTACATGGTCTGTTTAAATCAGATAATTTTCAAGACAATTGAACTAACCGGAAATAATTGCTCAAAATGCCTGAGTTGTTTATCCTTTTTCAAAATTCAAGTGCGAAAAAAAAGAGCTGCCGCGTACCCTAACTAGGAATGGGTAAATCCAGTTCAGTCAGGGGCTTGCTCCGCTCTTATACATTCTTATATATAACTCCTATGTGTTGATTATCCGTTAAGCTTTGACATTTCTTCTTTTATGTAACGTGTCCCATGGACTACATGTTTAGGGCTGACATCTTCAATTGGGGCCAAATCTTCGGAGCTAAGCTAGATTTCGAGCTGCAGTAATGGAGAAATTCTTTGGCATTATGAAGTCAAAATTAAAAGGCATGGGCCCGGTACAATACCGAGCTCATGCCCACCAAAGTGCAAAGAAATATTGGTTTAACTTTAAGGGCACTGTAATGTTGATCGGCTGGTTTCTTGATTATATTGAGTTATCGTTTCTATGTTAGCGTACCGTTCTCTATGCAACGATCCTATTTTCAAACCGTTTTTTTGTAAGCCAAGATCTCTAGGGTTGATTTTTTGCTCCCCACTCGCAAAACCCTTCTAAGACCGGTAATAGTGTTCCCGCTTTATCTGTAAGACTGTACTCGACTTTAGGAGGAACTTGAGGATACTCTTTCCGTATTACCATACCGTCCGCTTCCAATTCTTTAAGTTGTGAACTCAGTGTTTTGAAAGTAATCGCTCCGACCTGTCTTTTTAGATCATTAAAGCGAACCGGTTGATTTTCTGCCAAAAGATACATAATAACCATTTTCCATTTCCCACCAATAACTGACAATGTATACCCAAAAGGTGTATCCTGAATATTTTTAACTTTCCCCTGATATTCAGCCATGCTCATATTTCCACTATCCTTTCTGATAGTACCTATCATTAAAGTGCGTACTATTTTTTTATAAGTACTCATTTTATACTAGCCTTACTTTGAAATAAAGGAGAGAAAAAAAATGACTACTGTCAAAACTTATAATCACAATCTATGGGATCACGGCATATCTCAAGGCTACAGCGTCAACGGAACCATCTACATTTCGGGACAATTTTCCCACAATTCGGAGGGTACCTTCGTTGGTGAGGGCGATATTGAAGCACAAACCCTGCAAACGCTGGAAAATCTCGATCGCGTGTTGGCGGAATTTGATATTACAAAATCGAACCTCGCTTATGTGGAGATTTATTTGACAAACGCACAAGAGCATATAGGGCCATGTATCAAGTTGTTTAGGGAATACATGGGACAACACCGGCCCGCGGGCAGCTGTATCGGTGTGACCTATTTGGCTTCACCTGAGCAGCTGATCGAAATTAGCGCTGTTGCACACACAAACTAAGTCTATTACCGTTTTGTATGTTTCACTAAAAATAGTAGTATATTGCTGTTAACTTAAAGAAACTGCAGTCGATCCATTGCTCGGCTGCAGTTTTATCATATTCAGCTATTGTTTCTCGTTAGCTCAATGAGTATCCTCAATTTAGTCGTTCAAAACTCATCGATCAACGAGATACCTTTAGTAATCCTCATTCTACTATCTTGCAAGAAATCGCGGGTCCAGTCATCTGGTTTGCTTAAATCCCAGCTCCGATGCATACCGACAACCACAATGATTTCGCGAAGTCTAAGGAATAGCTTCAACAAATCCTTCCAGTTGTCTGGCATTCGTCGACCATCCTCTATATAGCCTAGCTCGAAGTGCTTTATGAAAAGTTCATACTGGTCCTTTCGTTCGAATTTCGAATCTTCTCCGAATACATATAGCGAGTAATACAGCTGGATAGCAATATCCTCGACATACCAACTGTACTGACACTCGTCGAAGTCAAAGAGAGTTAATCCCCCAGCTTCATTGATCGTGAAGTTTCCCACATTAATATCTCCGTGGATCAAACCAAAATTATCTGCATTAACAGGCAGACTCGCCAATTGTACTTTAAGTTCATCAAGGGCAATAAGGATTGGTTGAAGTTCTGACGGCAAGTAAATCCTCGGCTCGTAAGAGGTGTTCATTAAACTCCCAAGTGTGCCTTTTGGCAATCGTAGGGTTGTAAAGCTTCGCTAATTCATGAAGTCGGCCCGTTATACGTCCACACTTTTCATAAAGTATAGAATTGCCTAGACATTCTGGATATCCGATTTTACGGCCTGGTGCATGTTTAAAGCAGGTTACGTAAAAATCCATTTTATTTCCTTGAACTAGTTCACAATATTATCCATTAATTTAATAAATAGGTTCTGACACTGCTATACCACTCTCTGAAAGATAATGAATCCAATCCATTTCTGCTACAAGTCCTTCCGCCGTGCGAAGAGTGCTCGGAGTGAAACGGAGAATATATTTCAATTCATCGCGATTATAGGAATATATAAAGTTTTGAAAACCTCCAATGAAAGTGAGTTCCTCTTGGCTGCCCCCATAACGCGCGGCGCCTTCTGCAGCATGTTCGTCCAAGAACAATAATTTTATTTTTGGGTCCATTAGCTCTCCTTAGTAATATAGATTAAATTATGGCCTAACTCGCTGTTGCCTAAATTTAATAAAATGAATGCCTGGTGACATGCGAAAGCCCCACTTTCAAGATTTTTATATCCATATAAATCATACTAATCCAACTTTTTACAGTCAACTAAAATGGTTGATCTATTGCGCTATCCTGCCCGTTAGCTTAATAAGGAGCTCATCATCCTATTATAATTTTCCTGTTCTCTACTTTCTGTAAAGGTATAACAATAAGGATCGTTAGCATTTTTTCAACGATCCCTATTGTCAGTCCGCTAGTTGAAATAAGTAACTGATCACTTCGATACCCTGCCGACTATAAGTCCTAGGGATATTAGATTGCATCTGTTTACCAACAGTATTCCAATCATAGAAAGGAGACCTGAGATGATTCGCCTGTTAGCCTTGATTTTATACATTTTATACATCAAAGGGATTACTTATGTAAGGTCACAGCCACTCACCCTAATTAGAGCGTCTCAACCAACTTCTGAATCTTTGAGTGGGAAATTAAATATACAGGACCCATTGTTTCTATGTTGCCGTCCTTTACACGTATAGCGCTCTCCTGTTCTGCCGCATAAACATCAATCTCTTCAGACAAGGGGAACAGGTAGCCTTGAACAAACGTGGCGTAGTCGCGTTGAGAATGAGATTCATAGGCAAAATGATCAAAGCCAATACCATCATAAATAGTACTTGTTTCCAGTTCATCAGTGTTATTCAAGCTTAACCATTTTGCTGCCATGTTTAACGCACCGGCGCTGGCCCCCAGGATAACGGCATTGCTATTCTTAATCGCATTCGATAATTCATAATCCAACAAAAAATGGTTCTGTAGAACAGGATATCCACCACATAAAAAAATGACAGAAGCGTTCCGAATGAATCGCTGAGCATCTTCTTTCTGCATACGGTAATCAATGAAATGATATTCATCAAAAATAATGTTAGCCTGATTCAACCAGGTCCATTCAGAAATATCATCCATGTTAATTTGCTCATCTGTTTAACCAGACGGGTCAGCACTAATCATAACAAGCGATTTTCTGTCTTGTATATCCTCTTGCAAACAATGGACCAGCTTCTCAGGAAAAAAATGATTAAACCAACTGAAATAGTAGTGAGTTTTCAAACTTAATTACCTCCATATGTATTATTTACATTCATCCATAGGATTCATAGACAACCTCTTTTTATATGTATTATACAAAATAACCCAATTTATTGATAGTACATTTAACTTAGATATAACCACGTTAAAAAAAGCCCGGTTCATCCCCCGGGCAACATACACTTTTGTATGGGTTACTTACTTATAAATTCTACCATCTTTTGATGCAATTCCTTCTCAGAACATTGAAAGATACCATTAAAATCCTGGGGGTTACGGATCAATTTGTTTAACTGGTCTATTCCATATTGTTGAACAACAAACTCCACAAATAGGAACGAAAACTGAAAACCCTTCATCGTTTCGAAATCCCAGGTATCATTATCTAATTGTTCGAACGTTGGGATCTCTAAATTGCGAATAGACTCTTCTGTTGAACCTTCAATAAAGTCCTGCGTCATCAGCTTGGCTTCATATCCACCAATTCCTTGCCTTATCCATTTCGGTGCCTTCGGATTAATTTCACTTATTAGCCACATGGCGAACAAGTGAACCGTACCTTTAAGAATCGATTGATAAGTATGCTCCGGTCCTGGATTTAATGGAGATACAATTTTGAGAATACTCCCTTCATAGGTACCCATGAACCAATTCGGAGCATCTGCTTCTCCGACCGCTTGGTGAAACGATGGCAAATCAGGATATACTTCAATCGTTACTTTTCGCGATGGATGATAATTGTACTTTAGCGAGATTCGTTCAATATGATCACTTAGTTCATTGAACAAATCATGGTGTACTTTATTGAACCGATTGTTCAATCCCTCGTTTTCACCCTTATTAACAATTGAAATCAAATCTTGAATAGACATAATCGTAACGTCTCCCCATTCTTTCAATTCCTTTTTAAGTTTTTCCAAAGCTCTGTAGAGTCTGTTCTTTACTGCACTTTCACGCATCCCTACAATCTTAGAAATTTCAAGCAATGTGCAGTCCACAAAAAAGCGTAATGCAATGATTTCCTGGTCGGTTTCATTTAACTTTTTCAGCGCAACTCCAATATCAATTCGAAAATCAACATACTTCGTAAATTCAAGGGAGATCGACTGTGATTCATATTCCGTAAAATCAAACGGCGTTTCTTTTTTTCGCGATAACCTTCGATATTCGTTTTTCACTGTATTCTGAGCAATCTTGAATATCCACGTGAATAAATTTGATTTGCCTTGAAATCGGTGAAGATTCTCTACTGCTTTTAAAAACACCTGTTGAGTCAAATCATCTGCAACCATCGGATTCAATTTCAGCGAAAAGTACTTGCAAATTCTTTGACGATACAGCTCATAAGTGTTTTCAAAGTTAGTGATACGTTCCTGTTTATCCGGATAAACAGGTTTTGTGTCATGAGCTCCTGACATGGTAAGAACCTCCTCTTGATTTACAATGAATTAGACACCAGAGAGGATCAGAAGGCCACATAAATATAAAATTAAATATGTATTCAACCTTTCAGGCTTGTTACTTAAAAGACTAGTCACCCTTTTCGAACCTTCACTTCAAATCATCTCTATGATTTCATATCTTTACAAATGAGTAATGATAAGCAAAGATTGGAATAGATCTGGAGGGAATCACATCACGTAACCCCCTCCCCAAAATGAAGGAGAGATACTAATGAAATACACGAATGTTTTATTATCAAGCGTCATTGTTTTAGGTAGCTTAGGCACGTTATCAACTGCATCATCTTCGTTTCATCCTTCTGAGAAAGTAGCACACATTGCCGCTAAATCAACTTCTGTTAACTCTTCGACATACCAGAGTATACCTAAGTTCATAAAAACGATAGGTTCAAACAGAATGGTCTGGAAAGGTGACAACACCACTATAACTGCAAATACCTTAAAGCAAGATGCTGTTGCAGATTTTGAACAAAACATCATTGACACCATTGTAGTTGCTCATGGTAAAGAAAAGCACATCCTACATACGGAAGACTTTGGAGTGAAATTATTGGATATCACTAGTGTTGCTGAATCTCCATCGAATGGATGGATTGCTATTCGAGCAGAAAAAAGTGCCGGCAGCAATCTTATTCTTGTGAACTTTAAAACAGGAAAGTACACGATTGTAAACGAACGTCTTGAAAAAGCAGGCAAACAAGATGTAGAAACCATTTCATCCTATAATTGGTCACCAAAAGAAGACATCATTGCATTTTCTTATGGAAATACGGAGAAAAGCACTCTAGCAATCTACGATACTAAGAGTGACCGCTTTGTTTATCTCCCTCGGGCAACCAACTATATTAGCACCGGTTTAATTTTATGGCATAAGAACGGAAAAAATATAGATTACATTAGTGAGTATCCTTCAGATCAATGGATTCTTTTTAGATACAATACAGCCAGCAGCAAAGTTGAACCTGTTAAAAAAATTAGCCGGAAAGAATTTCAACAGTGGTTAAAATTAGATAAATAAAATGATTATTCAAATATCCTTCCTTTATCCCCTACTTACTGACTGACAACAGTTCTCTCGTCCATGTTTTGTATTAAACAAATTTTCTTTACGACTTTCATGTGGTTTGTAGCGTTCATATTAGTGAGCAGAATATTCTAGTAAATTTGGGTTTTCATAAAAGAAACAGGAGGTGATTGGTTTTTCCCCGTTAGAAGTCTGGTACTACGCAAATTAAAACCGAGGTGTAAAATGAAAAAATCTATAATCCTGTTACTTTTCAGTGCACTGCTACTCATGCTAATTCCCATGCACACCCATGCAGCTACGAATCAAACTAAAATTATTTTAGATGGCCAGGAGCTGGTTTTACCCAATGATGTTGAAGTCGTCAATGTAAGAAGCAATATTATGATTCCTATTCGAGTAGTCGCTGAGAATTTAAAATTTAACGTGAAATGGGATCAAAAGACACAAAATGTAACTATCGAACAAGCTTCCAATGCCATTTCTTTGACCGTTGGGAAGGATCAAGCTACAGTCCAAAACAACAACGTCAAACTTAATATCGCTCCACAAATGATCAAGAATACGGTTGTTGTTCCTCTACGTTTTGTTAGTGAAGAGATGGGTCTGAGAGTGGGCTGGAATAACAAAAACAAGATTGTTACACTAACCAGCAATAAGGTATCGCAACCAACTTCCCCCTCTAACGGGAATGATGCAGCCACTAACCTTGTTCATGATATAACTTATGCCAATAATCAACTCGTCGTCTCATTAGACCGTGAAGTTACTCCAGTCATATCTACACTAAAAAATCCTGACCGGATTATCGTAGATTTCCCATCCACCAACTTCGGAAATATGGGACAAGTCCCCTCTGGAGGATCCATGGGAAGGTTGGATGTTAACGAATTTCCAAATATTACTGAGATACGTTATTCTCTTTTTAAAAATGATCCGCCTCAGGTTCGAATCGTAATCGAATTAAACAATATAAGTTCGGTGAATTACAAACAACAGACAATCGCCGGTAAATTTATCCTTGATCTAAGTATGACAAATGAACCTGCACCTGCCACTCCTGTTAACAGCGGCAAAAAAATAGTCGTTATTGATCCGGGACATGGAGGAAGTGATCCAGGTACAATAAGTTTTACCAAAAAACATGAGAAGCATTTTGCCCTTGCTTTAGGCCTAAAAGTGCAGGCTCTTTTAGAAAAGGAACCCGACATAGAATTAATTATGACTCGGGAAACGGATATCTACCCTACACGACCGGAACGTGTCAAACTTGCCAACGATCTTAATGCAGATGTGTTTGTATCTATACACGGTAACAGTGTAACCGCTGCTCCTCAGATATCGGGAACTGAAACGTATTATTACCAACGCGAGAGTAGTAAAGCACTGGCGACCCTCATTCATAAAAACCTGATCAATGCCTTGGGATTTAATGATCGTGGCGTAAAGAACGGAAACTACCAGGTCATCCGAGAAACCACGATGCCTGCAGTTCTTCTAGAAATCGGATTCTTAAGTAACCAGATTGAGGAGGAGGCCATGATGTCAGAAACCAATCTAAATAAAGCGGCACAAGCCATTGTGGATGGGATAAAAGAGTATTTGAAGTTATAGGGTAGTGAATAATTTAAGAGGATGTGCTTCTATGAAAAAAAGAATCTATTGGGCTATCACGATTTGTGCCATAAGTATCCTAGCGGTAGGCTGTGCTACCAAACCTACTTCTCCTAGTCCAGTGCAGGGTTCCGATCCGGCAAGTACAACACCAGCGCCAATAACTAACCCGAGCGAAGAAAATGAAGAATCTCAAGAAATTGAGGTATTCTACGCAGATGATCAACTGTTACAAATAGAGCAACGTAAAAAAGAAATTACATTCAAAGATGACTCCGAAAAATATAGTAAGACATATGCGGCCCTTCAAAGTAGCGATCAAACCGAGCTTATTCCATTGTGGAGTAATATTGATTTACTTTCTGCTACTTTTGATCAAGGAAAATTAACGCTGGATGTGCATATTCCAGATGAAGCAAGATTAGGGTCTGGCGGCGAGCTTTTAGCGATCGATGCTTTGAAAGGAACCTTTTTTCAGTTTGATGAAGTAACCAGTATTGATTTGCTTGTTGACGGAGATGCCACTGACAGTTTAATGGGTCATGCAGAATTAGAACATCCACTAACCCGTGAATAAATCCATAGAAAAAATATTCTCTGTTTGAAATGTAGAAATGCCACAATATAAAAAGCATGATCTAAAAATAAAGATCCATTCGCAAAGTAATTAGGCGAATGGATCTTATTTTTTCGGTTAAAGTGGACTTGCACTTCTTCTATGTCAGGGAGTTATGAAGTTCCTTTTTGTTTACTCGCCTGCATCTGTTGGGCAAATCTCATCATCTCTTCGAACTCTTCCTCAGATACGGCATCCCCATCGGTGCTTATGTCTTGTACAATCGGAATTTCGGGCTTAGCTTTGGTTCCTTTGCCGTATGTACGGGTACGGGTTCCAGCTGCACCAGCAGCCTGTTTGCCTTTGACCTTGGCCTGATCACGAATATATTGAACAGCTTTCTCATATGAGTTCACCTGCTTGAGTAGCATGTTGGAAGCAATCGCCTCAACGAAGTTACGGTTAATTCGCTGTTCGCCGCCGGATACAAGTAATGCCATCAAATAATGAATCAATACATTGATAACTTCACCAGGCAACTTGTAACTCAGATCAATTTTCTCAAATATATCGATCAGATTGTCCGGTACTGCTCCTGGGAAGAACGTCTGCAGCAGGCGGGTATAAGGCTCATTACGCAACATCATATTGTATTGATGAATATCACACTTCGTCATAAATTGCGGAGGTACTTCAACGTAATATTCCATCTGTACCCCATGCTCAACAGGTGGTTCACCGGAGTCTTCTTTCCGCTCTGGCTCCTCCATATGCTGTCTCAGTGCCACGACCTTCGCCGCCTGTACGGTCTGTTGCTCATGACGCTTCTTCGTCTGTCTGAACTGCATACTCGCTTTATGTTGAAGATCATCCAGAATCAGCTGGCCCTGCGGACTGAAGATATCATCTTCATCCAGCAGACGGCATACATCCTGCACACTAAGGTTAAACTTGTTCACAACATAATTCACAATGCCCAGTTGTTCATGATCGAACCGCAACTGTTCTACATGACGGCGATTGACCGACTCCCGCGGAAAACGCAAAATAATGTCAGCATAGTTCAAACTGTTTTCTTCCGCTGCATCATTCGTGCCTGTCCGTTGAGCCGTAGTTGATACTTCCGATAATGCTTGCTCCAACTCGTAATCAATGACATGGGTATTCAATTCAAATATATCGTAAAAGGGAACGGAAATATTCTCTTTATTCGCTGCCGGATAAGGCGCGTCCCCATTTTCCACTGCCGAGAAACCGGAACGCAGGGAAAGGACGGCGAATTTGCCTATCTTGTCACGAAGCAGCAGTGTCAAATGCTGTGTCCGGAAAAACTCTGCCGGAGAGAGCGGCGGTTGCAGCTCATATTCGTAGATGTAATCATCATTTTCCGGTATATATAGCCGTGAAGTCTGAAGTAGTCCCACCGCTTCAAGCTTGGATGCCTGCTCTACCAGATATTTACGCCCCTTCTCACTTGGCTCCAAGCCAAGCGTCATGAACAGCCTCCGTTGCTGTTCAAGCGGCGAATAACCGACCTGTTCACCGGGAAGATGCTGAAACAACAGCCGATACAAGCCAACCGCAAAAGCACCTACCATGGGCTGATATGCTCCTGTAAGCATACGGTCATCCAGGGCGCTAAGTCCAAACTCCCTGTATACGCAGTAGCGATGATGTTCAGTATAATGGTGCAGATTCTTCATGCGCATAGCCTGATCTCCTTCTCCCCAAAAGTATGTTTATCTATTCTATCATAAATGTCTGATCCTCAAATGTTCAAAAACAGGTAAAAAGACGGCCTGTTCTCGCTCCGTTTCGTCCTAGGTCGACATCATTCACGTTTTCGCCGAATTCAGCAAATTTCTAAAATAAAAATGTCGAGAGCCGCTAGAATACTATAAAAGCTGTAGCCGCAGAATACAAGGGAATATCTAAAGAGAATGTTCTCCAGATGTATATGAAGTACACATGGACAATAATCCTTCTAATATAAATAAACAGCAAAAAAGCCTTCCCTTTGTACTCGTAAGCGTTTACGACAAAGACAAGACTTTCACGCGATTACAGTGGCATGTGTTACCTCATTCCAACAATCTAAAACATTCTGTACCCACCCAAACGTAACTTCTGGATCGTCCAGCCACTGATTACCGCACCAGCCAGTCCAGCGATGCCCGTCATATAGTCCACAAGCTGGAAGGAACCCAGATGTGACATCAGAGACGACGAATGATCCCACAGAGAGTATACAACAACAGGTAGAATTACAATGATGAACAGATAGGAAGGAAACCAGGTCGTCTTCATCAACATGTTCAGAATGAAACCGATACCAAACATCATAACAAAAAATAATACCATTAATACCAACACAGGTATAAATTGCATCGGGCGACATTCACCTCTTCTTTCACACATTCAGGTTTCACTTCTGGATAGTAGTTAGTGTACCGCAAAAAATGTGGCGAAGCAACGAACTTTCTGGACAAATTTCCCTATATTCATACTCTGTTCATTTGCCCTTCTGCTTCATGTTGGGATACAATGTAAACGATAAAGTACTCACCCGTCCCTTATAGGGATTTGGAAATATACCTTGCAGGAGGAACAAAACCAATGAACGAAGCCGCATCAACACTGGAGGGCTGGTATGCCCTGCATGATTTTCGCTCGATTAACTGGGCCGCCTGGAAAGCAGCAGATGATGAAGAACGTGCTGTAGCACTGGACGAGCTTCAGGAATTCTGGAAAGAATGGAAAGAAGTCGAGGATTCATCCAAAGGAAGTACAGTCGTATATACGGTTGTAGGCCAAAAAGCAGACCTCGTCATGATGCACCTGCGTGAAACGCTGGAAGATCTGAAGGCTGTTGAGAACGCGTTTAACAAAACGATGTTTGCCCAATACACAACGAAGTCTTATTCTTACGTCAGTGTAGTGGAACTGAGCAACTACCTTGGCAAAGAAGGCGAAGACCCGATGCAAAATCCGGAGATTATCGCCCGTCTGAAACCGGTTCTGCCACAACGGCAATATATCTGCTTCTATCCGATGAACAAAAAACGTGAGCTGAATGACAACTGGTACATGCTGTCCATGGACGAGCGTCGTACCATGATGCGCAGTCACGGCATGATTGGTCGCAGCTATGCGGGTAAAGTGAAACAGATTATTACCGGCTCTGTTGGTTTCGACGATTGGGAATGGGGCGTTACGCTGTTTGCGGATGATGCACTTCAATTCAAAAAACTCGTTTATGAGATGCGTTTTGATGAAGTCAGCGCTCGGTATGGCGAATTCGGTTCGTTCTATGTGGGAAGTCTGTTGAACGAAGGTACGTTGGAAGACATGCTTAAGCTGTAAAAATAGTGCAACGAACAATAAAGCACCGCAACATCTCCTGTAAAGGATACTGTCGTGGTGCTTTATTATGTACCAATATTCTACTACCTCAAGCTTGATTTAGATCTATATAGTTTGAACTATTTAACATCTGGGGATAACAGCGATTGGAAGGTTATGTCTCTAATCCTCGTCCTCTTCATCAACCGCTTTCAGTGATTCGAGGAATTCGGCTGTGGCCCGGTCACGGTCACGACCTTTCTCTTTAAGTCGCTCAATCGCGGGCAAAATGAGAATATCCACTTCTTTCTGCACGATGTAGGCCAGATCATACTGATCCTGTTCCTCCAGATAACCACCAACCTGCATCAGGGCGTTGTATCGATCCAGCTCTTCACGTGTTAATAATCCCCGGACCTGAACACTGCAATGTCTCATCCAAAAAACCGCCCTTTCTTCAGGACTAGCGGAATACCACCAATGATGAACAAATAACGCAGATCAACCAGCTTCTTCAACTGAGCCGCTTTCCAGCCTTTGTATTTCTTGCCGCCTACAACAGCAATGGCTTCACCTTTACCCAATGAAGCAACCGTTCCTTTGCTCGTAAATACAAAAGGTTGCGGCTGTTTCTTGCGAATGGATGCCACGACGTTCTTGGCGCAGTTCACACCCTGCTGCATCGCAATCTGTGCTGTTGGCGGATAAGGGCGTCCTTCCGCGTTGAACACAAGTGAATTATCACCAATGACATAAACATGTTCATGTCCAGGGGCACGCAGGTAGTCGTCTACTTTCACCCGTCCCCGCATCACTTCAAGACCTGCTTGTTCCAGCAGTGAGTTACCGCGAATACCGCCGGTCCATACAACTGTAGCAGCATCGAGCTTTTCACCCTCACCCACAATAACCCCGTCCGGGAGACATTGCTTGATTGGAACACCAATTTTGAAAGTAACGCCCTTCTTCTTGAGCACATTCATCGCATGTTCTACCAATTCCGGATCAAATCCAGGCAAGGCCGAAGGCGCCGCCTCTACATTATAGATGTGCACATGTTTCGGATTCACGTCGAACTCCTTGCACAGCTGTGGAATACGATCTGCAAGTTCAGCTACGAATTCTACACCACTGAAACCCGCTCCACCTACGACAAACCGAATACGATTTCGTTTGTTATCGTTTTTGTACATCGCAAATTGATATTCGATGTGTTCTCGAATCAGTCTGACCGAGTTAATGCTGCGGATTGTCATCGCGTGATCGAGCATACCCGGAATCCCGAAGGTCTCGGGTTCTCCGCCTAGTCCAATAATTAGATAATCATAGGATAACGTGCCATCCTCCAGAATAATCTTCCGATCCTGCAGACGAATCTCCTTCACGGAAGACTTGACCAGATCAATCTTGAACTCATCAATCAGCTTGGAAATGGGCACTCTTGCATGCTCAATGGTATCCGTGCCGGCTGCCGGCATATGTAGATGTGTAGTAATATAATGATAATCATGCCGATTCACCAGTGTGACGTCGGCCTCGTTATAGTTCAATTCCTTCTGCAGCCGCTGGGCTGTCAGAATCCCGCCATAGCCCGCGCCGAGGATGACGATTTTGGGAATACTGCTCATGTCTATACCCCTTCCGGTTTCACTTGCATCAGCCCGATCTTGGGTGAGATGCAAAATGCACATACTTACAAATATTGATGAGGTCTTGCCCATTATGACGACAAATGTTAACTTCGCGAATTTATTTAAACGTTTGCATCAATTTCATGACTCACTAAAAATGGATTTTATGAAACTAGATATCGACATATCGAACTGTTTTGATCTATATCTAGACTTGATTGAAGTAGCTAAAGGGTTTATGAAATTGATACGTTTGCACGCAAGTTATCGTTTCATGTTGTGAAATTAACCACAAGATTCTACAAAACACGGGATCTGTCTTCATATTACATATTGACTCTAAATTAGACAAAAAAACACATAGTACAGGTCAAGGATATCTGTATTTCTAGTAAAGATCAAGGTTTTTTTTGTTATTTTTCATAACCTTTCATTTCCAATTTCATCCTATTCTCATCTGATCTTCATCAATTATTCTCAGTTTCGTGACGCCGCTAACTTTGCAACCCTGAATACACCGTTTATAATAGGAAAGACAGTTCGGCACCAATGCCGGTTACGATCCGTAGCCTGCACATTCTTTCTGTTAACTACCTATTAAAATATGAAAGGTGTTGTTGATTCTTGACTGCACAAAATTCCAGTCATGATATGACTGATTTACTTATTATCGGTGGAGGCCCTGCGGGTCTGTTCGCCGCGTTTTACGGTGGGATGCGTCAGGCATCCGTTACACTGGTTGAAAGTATGCCACAGCTTGGCGGACAGCTTGCCGCTCTTTACCCGGAGAAATACATCTATGATGTAGCCGGATTCCCGAAAGTAACGGCTCAGGAACTGGTGAATAACCTGGTTGAGCAAATGAGCCATTTTAACCCGAACATCCGCCTTGAAGAAAAGGTTGTATCGGTGGAGAAAAAGGATGAACAACATTTCATCGTGAAGACGGATGAGAATGAATATCATGCCAAAGCAGTCATTATTACAGCTGGTGTAGGTGCATTCGAACCACGTCGCCTGGAGCTTGAAGGTGCTGCCAAGTTCGAGAAGAGCAACCTGCACTACTTCATCAGTGATCTGAATGCCTTCGCTGGCAAAAAAGTACTGATCAGTGGCGGCGGTGACTCCGCGGTAGACTGGGCACTCATGCTGGAGCCTATCGCTGAGCAAGTGACGCTGATCCATCGCCGGGACAAGTTCCGTGCACATGAGCACAGTGTCGAAAACCTGATGAATTCCAAGGTGAACGTTGTTACACCGACCGAAATCACGGAACTTCATGGGGATGACACCATTACCAAGGTAACCCTTTCCCATGTGAAAACCAAAGAAACACAGGAAATCGAAGTAGATGACGTGATCGTTAACTTCGGATTTGTCTCTTCTCTCGGACCGATTGCCGAGTGGGGTATCGAAATTGACAGCAACTCCATCGTTGTTGATTCCCGCATGGAAACATCTATTCCAGGAATCTTCGCTGCCGGAGATATCACAACCTACCCAGGTAAACTGAAGCTGATCGCTGTCGGATTCGGCGAAGCTCCAACAGCCGTTAACAATGCGAAGGTATACTTCGATCCGGATGCCAAGTTGTCCCCAGGACACAGTAGTAACATGAAACGCTAGTTTTGCGGAAATAACATATATTGATACAAAAAAGGGTATCTTACTCCTGAGTGAATCCATATCAGGAGGGATACCCTTGTCTTATATATGCCCGCTGTGTAACGGTCTGGTTGTACCGGAGCAGGCTTGCCCCCACTGCCTTCAGGGACTGTTAGAATGCGGCAAATTGGATGATTACACCGGACCATACAGCCCCTACGTATTCCAACCTTCCTCTGACACGGCAGACGAAGTCGAAAACGTTTGCAATCATGTGATGTACTGTCACCATTGTCAGACGAGCACGCCATGGCCTGTCTCACTATGGGACTTGTCCGGAAACCTGTAACATTGCCTGCAATGAGGATCTCTAGTGAAGAATGGCAGATACGTCGGTACCCAGTTTGCGCTTATGGATTTCTGCCAACAGCAGTGCGATGAAATCTCGTTCGAGATTCAACTCAATCGCTTTATGGTAGGAATCCAACAACATCTCATCGGATAACATAGCCATTTCCCGCCACAACCTTTCCTTTTTTTTCCTCAAAACTATCATATCAGAGATTCATATAGAGAACAAGCGTTCTTGTTATCCACAACGTTATGTGGAAATCCTGTGCATAGTTTGTTGATAAATGGAAAAAATACAGAGTAATCAACGTGTATAGTGTGGACAATATTTATGCACAGGAAGTTTGTACTACTGTCAGAACGTTTATCAGCGTATTTTTTTTGGAATAAATTCATAGTTTCAAGACTTGTTGCGAGTAAATTACCCAGTAATGTAAAATTTCAAACGGTTTTCATACCGTTTTCTTCTATATATTATCGGTTTTTCTTGAATTTTCTTGAGTTTTCCCATTCATTTTCTATTGAGGTCTGGTATTCACTTCCAAAATCCAGATCTTGCCTGAATAATCCAGTCCATAATCAAATCCAAGCTGACCTACACCAGGGAACTGACTTTCCATAATGTACGTACATGTCAGTGTAAGGGAGCGCATCTCCCGGCGTTTGTGCCGACCGGATATATGTGGCAGGGATAAACCAAGAGCTCGCCTTCCTGATAACATGGTGCCACCCTTGCTCAGATTCGTCACACAGAGTCCGGGACGAGCGAGTCGTCCTACTAAAGAACGGAATACCCAGCCTCGTTCGGTTTTGACAACTTTGACTCTGTAATCAACAGGTCTCCCTTGAATTGTTGCCAGATGAATACCTTGCTGGATCAAGTACTTGCGTCTAGCTTTTACACGCACCAGAGAGCGATACATCTGGCTGAAACTGGCGAAAGAACGGGTCGTTTTCATATGGGTGTATCGATAAGCCCCACCGCTCGCCGATACCCGAATGACACCGTAACCACCGCCTCCTACAATAGGTTTGACGTACACCATTCCATAACGACTGAGCATTTGTAGCAGATTACCCGAATTGAATGCCTTGGTCTGTGGGATATGGACAGCCGCTACCGGGTATTTCATCAGAGCCGCTGTCTTCCGCCATTTGCTTGCAAGTTGTCTCGACATGGGTTGATCTCCTTCCTTGAAACAATAGTCCTTCCTTATACATACTCAACAGAAGCCTTGCTTTCTTGGATGTCTGTCCACGGCAAAGGCCCCTTTTCCATGTAACCTGTCCCAGGGGTGATGGCGGAAACGGGAACAAGCGCCCGGTTTGCTTTTCAAACAAGTCAATCTGTCGTATGCTACTAAGGAATGGCTTGGAAGGGCTTAAATATGAGGATCTAAGGAGCGTTCAGAACAAATGGAAGCATTTTTCAAATCACTTTATGGCGTAGCCTATTTTGCAATGTCGATCGTTCTGGTAGCTGTTACGGTACTTCTTTTTGTCACAGGTATTCGACTGTTTATGCAAAAGCGTAATCGCGGCTTTGCCGTGAGTTGTCTTATATTTGCCTGTTTCATCGTCTTTATCATTGTTGTTATGTTAACTACGCCCTTCTCTGCCACACCGCCGGGTTCACCGGAAGCCATGGCTGCCCTTCTTCACTTCGGGTAGTTGAACCTCTGTAGAAGGAGATGCTTATGACACGTACTAATGAAACCTTAGGAATTATTGATATCGGCTCGAACTCCATTCGTCTAGTTATATATGAACTGGATCAGGACGCAGCCTATCGCATCATTCATGAAGACAAATACGCCGCTCGTCTGAGCAGCGTTGTTGAGTCCGATGGAACCATTCTGCGCCATTCTCTGGATAAAGCCATTACCATCTTGCGTCAATTCAAAGCGACCTGTGAAGCGTATCAGACCAAACTGATTCGCGCAGCAGCTACCGCAGCTATTCGTAATGCAAACAATGTCCTGGAAATTATTGAATGGCTGGAGACAGAGACGGGACTTACCATTGAATGTGTATCGGGAGATCGGGAGGCCTATTATGGGTTCCTTGGTGTCACTCAATCCATTGATCTGGCAGACGGTTACGTCGTAGATATTGGAGGCGGCAGCACAGAGATCACGGTCTTTCAGGATCGGAAAAGGTTACATAGCATCTCCCTCCCCATTGGTGCAGTGAATTCACATGCCCGTTATGGGGGTGAAGATCAGTGGACCGAGGCAAATGCAAATGCATTGTGCAACGAAGTCATTGAGGCTCTCCGTGGACAGGATTGGATTCGTGAGCATCCCGGCCTGCCACTCATCGGACTTGGTGGCACAATGCGTACACTCGCCAAAGTGGAACAGAAGCGTACCCAGTATTCTCTGCCTGTCACCCATCATTATGAGATCAGTGAGGAAGCGATGGAGAACATCGCTCGCTCCTTGCCTCATCTCACCTCGGCACAGCGCAAAAAGGTACCTGGGCTCGCCAAAGATCGCGCAGACATCATTGTGCCCGGCGTACTGATCCTTCGAACTGTATTCCAGTTAATACAGGGAGATCGTTATGTGGTTAGTGGTGCGGGTCTACGAGACGGGTTATTGCGAGATTACATGGCTGGAGGTCAGCCAGTCGTTCCGGACGCGCTGAAGGACAGTATCCGCAACTTTATCCACTTTGGTCCGCCTATTCCAGAGAAACGTCTGCAACGGATTCATCAGGATACGGTTACCCTGTATACTGCATTACAAGGTACCCCTCCTGATCAAGCAGATGCCCGAATCCTGTATGCATCCTCCATGCTGCACATGGCAGGTAAACAGATTAACTATTTCCGTTATACACAGCACTCGGCCTATTGGATCATGAATGCAAGTATCTATGGACTTTCTCATCGGGAGACCATTCTAAGTGCCAGTGCAGCTGATTATCATCCCAAAAAAAGAACGCCTCAGCTGCTGAATAAGCACCGGGACATTCTGAAAAACTCGGATGAGCGGCATGCTCATCGTATTGGCTCTCTGCTGCGCGTAGCGGAAGCCATCAATCGATCCGAAAGCATCGCTGCGATTGAAGCAACAAAAGAAAACGACTCGCTGCAGGTGCAATTCACCTGTACAGCTGAGCCGTTACTGGAACTTGATGGCCTGGAAGAGGCCGTCAAGGATCTGAAGGAAGCCTGGGGAGTTACGTTAACGCACTCCATTCAGCAGGCTTCCAAGGGATAATACCCATGGCCTCCGTCTGACTTCTCAGCGGGGGCTTTTCATTTTTTACAAATACATAATTGCCACCAGGCATAAGTTCTCTGGCTTTGACATTATCCATAAGGGACAGATTAAGAATATCAACCAGCATCTTCTTCAGCTCTGGATCAAATACGGGACACATCAGTTCAATTCTTCGATTCAGGTTACGTGTCATCCAGTCTGCACTGGAGATGAATACATCCGGGTTGCCGCTATTCTCAAAATAAAACAACCGTGAATGCTCCAGAAAACGATCCACAATGCTAATGACCCGAATATTCTCACTCAGCCCCTCTACCCCCGGACGCAGGCAGCATACGCCTCGCACAATCAGGTCGATCTGCACGCCGGCTTGAGAAGCCTCGTACAACTCATCAATCATATCCTGATGGGATAAGGAGTTGATCTTGGCAATGATTCTGGAAGGTTTGCCTTTCAGCGCATGCTCCGTTTCTCGACGAATCAGGGCGAACAGTTCATCCTTCATACCATCCGGAGCTACGCGGAATGCCTGCAATGCCTTCGGACCGGAATATCCGGTAATCTCATTGAACAACTCGGATGCGTCTTCCCCAATAATCGGATTGGAGGTGAACAGCCCCACGTCCGTATACACTTTGGCTGTACTCTCATTATAGTTACCGGTTCCTACATGAACATAACGTCTCAGCCCCTGCTGTTCCCTGCGTACGACAAGAATGATTTTGGCATGGGTCTTCAGTCCAACCAGTCCATAAACCACGTGACAACCGGCCTTCTCCAGCTTACGAGCCCAAGCAATGTTACGCTCTTCATCAAATCGGGCTTTCAGTTCCACCACCACCGTGACCTGCTTACCACTCTCAGCCGCAAGTGCAAGTGCCGGAATAAGGCGTGAGTCGCCATTAACCCGATATAATGTCATCTTGATGGCCAGGACTCTTGGATCTTCGGAAGCCTCCAATATAAAATCAGTGACTGGTTCAAACGATTCATACGGATGATGCACCAGTACATCGCGTTTGCGCAGCAGCTCAAAATGACTTTCTCTTGGCAGAAACTCCGGTGGATAGACCGGCTTCACCGGACTGTATTTCAGATGTGAAAAACTTTCCAGACTGTCCACGAATCCCGCCAGAAAACTCAGATCAAGTGGTCCATCAATTTCATATACCGGGTCCTGAATATCAAATTCATCCTGCAATTCCAATAAGGCATCCGGACGAAAATCCTTACAGACTTCCAGTCGTACAGGAGCCCCGCGGCGTCTGCGTCGCAATTCTTTTTCAATGGCCTCAAGCAGATCTTCCGCTTCTTCTTCATTAATGAACAGATCCGCATTGCGAGTCACTCGGAATTCCTGTGCAGCAAGTGAGACATATCCGCTAAAGAGCGTATGAATATGATGTTTGATGAGGTCTTCAATCAGAATAAATGTTTTCTTTTTACTATTCGCCCGAATGGGAGCCTGAACTACTCGCGGCAGATTGGAAGGTACCTGAACAATAGCCATAAACGGCTCGCCCTCTTGCTCCCCTTCCTTCTGAAGCATCACGGACAGATAGACAGACTTGTTGTGTACCAGCGGGAACGGACGGCTCTGGTCAATCGCCATCGGTGTGAGTACCGGAAAAATAATTTCATGAAAGTATTGGTCCATTGCGCGCTGCTGTGTCACATTAAGATCTGTATATTCCTGAATGTTCACGCCTTTTTTGGCTAGTAGACGAATGAGTTCACGATACGTTTTATACTGTTCGGCGACCATGGTCCCGGTTCGTTTGATCAATCTGCGGTACAATCCCGAAGGCGTGTATCCTGTAAAATCTTTTTGCGTGAATCCGGCCTTGATCTTCTCTTTTGTCTCTGCCACCCTTACACTGACGAACTCGTCCAGATTACTAGCGACAATGCCGAGAAATCTCATGCGTTCCAGCAGAGGCGTTGTTGGATCCTGGGCCTCCTGAAGTACGCGCCGATTAAATTCAACCCAACTCAAATCACGATTAACGTAGTTGCCTGTTTTGACGTCTCTATGCATGTATGGCCTCCGAATGTGTTGCATATCTATTCTTGGTTAGAAGTTCTCATATAATTGTACTATTCGTAATCAACATCAAGCGTCAGCGCAGTGTAAACGCTACGTAAA
The DNA here is from genome assembly GCF_037976585.1 of Paenibacillus sp. FSL k6-2145. Classification (NCBI taxonomy): domain Bacteria; kingdom Bacillati; phylum Bacillota; class Bacilli; order Caryophanales; family Paenibacillaceae; genus Paenibacillus; species Paenibacillus sp. FSL k6-2145. The sequence continues at coordinate 867,779 of NZ_CP150267.1, forward strand.
ATTTATGTAAATGATACCTCATGGCCGCAACTTTTTCCATCCCTTTACAAAGGTCAATAGACAGAGTAAAGTGAAGTACAGTGTGATTTGGTCCGGTTGCTTGTTCTCATTCCAAATATATTTGATTAAAGGAGTATATAATGAAATCCAACAAACCTAGAACGTTACAAAAAAATATAGAATTTTTCACGGCTGCACTATCCCAATGTATGGTAAGCGCATGGCAGGAAGACCCGGCTGGCGTCTATTGCGAGGTCGGTTGTGGCATTGTGGAGCGGATCAGTGAAGACAGTGTGCGCATCCGAAACAATGACGGAACAAAGAGCCATTATGCACGAGATATCACGATGTTCCAGACTGAAAAATAATTTTGCGTAAAAACGTAAAAAAGACTAGCTTTCCGAAACCAGGTGTTGTATACTCTTGCCACAAGGAAAGGAGGTGCGTCAACATTTCTAATCACATGTTGAACGTGTCCCTTACCCGATCCACTAGCTCAAATTAAAAGAGTCTGGTGGAGGCGCGGGATACGGATCAATGTTTCAAAAAGCGCCACGGGTAGAAAAGCCGTCTTCGGACGGCTTTTTGTTTTCTCATTTTCTGTAGAGAGGTTGAGAAAACACCCAAAATATTGGAAATAGACCCTTTAGTAGAGCAAACCAAGATGGCTATAATTAGGATGCAATTCAACCAAAATCCGAGGAGGCATCTTGTAATGTTCAAAAATGTAAGGGGTTTCAAGACATCCATCATGTTGGCTTTTGTTTTGTTATTCACCTCCATCATGTTGCCCGCAGGTCAGCATGCCAGCGCAGCACCAAGTTTCGCCAAAGGAGCCGACATCAGTTGGGTTCCCGGAATGGAAGCCCAAGGTTACAAATGGAAAGATAAAAACGGGGTACAGCGTGACATCATTGATATTTTGAAAAACGACTATCAAATCAACTCCGTTCGCATTCGGGTCTTTGTTAATCCTTCGAATGATTATGGGAACGGTTATATGAATAAGGATCGTGCGGCTACACTCGCACAACGTGCCAAGAATGCCGGCATGAGTGTAATGCTTACCCTGCACTACAGCGATTCCTGGGCAGACCCTGGGCAGCAAACCAAACCTGCTGCCTGGAAAAACTATACGTTCCAACAACTCATGGATGCGGTATGGAACCACACTCGTGAAGTTATGACGGCGATGCAAAGCAAAGGCGTCACCCCTGACTGGGTTCAGATCGGTAATGAAACAAGCAACGGCATGTTATGGGAAGATGGCAAAGCATCCACTAACATGAAAAACTATGCGTGGCTGGTGAACACGGGCCATAATGCAGTGAAATCCCTGAGCAGCGGCACCAAAACCATTGTGCATCTGGCAGGTGGGGATGATAACGCCCTCTATGTATGGAATATTGGTGGTTTGATCAATAACGGAGCTAACTTTGACATGATCGCCATGTCCCTCTATCCTTCAGCTTCCGGCTGGAACACCGCTGTGACAAATACGGTAAACAACGCCAAGGATATGATCAACCGTTATGGCAAAGAGATCATGATCTCCGAAATTGGCATGGACAATAACCAGGCTGCAGCTGGTAAAAGTTTTGTTGCAGCGATGAAAAACCAAATCCGCAATCTGCCAAATGGCAAAGGAAAAGGTGTATTCTACTGGGAGCCTCAGGCTACACCAGGATACAACGGCGGCTACGGCAAAGGCGCATGGCAGTCTAATATGATGCCAACGGCTGTCATGGAAGGATTTATTGACTAGAACACGGAGAGGTTAGAAGTTTGGATGGGAGCAGTGGTGGGCGTTCCGGTGGCGGATCGTTCTTATGATCGCTGTTATCCCCAGATTTTTATGAATTCCCCTGATAAGGGGAAAATCCGGGGATAGCCTATGCTTCCGATGTAGCTTTCTTGCAGAAAGCTTTCAGGCGAACGCTCCGCTTCTTCAGAATCGATTCCGCCCCCTCCACTACGTTGCTGCTCCTTGAGACACTTCTAAAACCGTGTGTAGTCAAATGGATTAAGTAGTAAGGTAAAACAAGGCCTAGAGGCGCTGTTCCCGGTGGGATGAGCGCCTTTTGGCGATGAAGTGCGTTGAGGGGGCCGCGTGGTGGCGTTCCGGTGGCGGATCGTTCTTATGATCGCTGTTATCCCCAGATTTTTATGAATTCCCCTGATAAGGGGAAAATCCGGGGATAAAGGCGACCGCTCCGCTTCTTCAGAATCGATTCCGCCCCCTCCACTACGTTGCTGCTCCTTGAGACACTTCTAAAACCGTGTGTAGTCAAATGGATTAGGTAGCAAGGTAAAACAAGGGCTTGAGGCGCTATTCCCGGTGGGATTAGCGCCTTTTGGCGATGAAGTGCGTTGAGGGGGCCGCGTGGTGGCGTTCCGGGGGCGGATCGTTCTTATGATCGCTGTTATCCCCAGATTTTCATGAATTCCCCTGATAAGGGGAAAATCCGGGGATAGCCTATGCTTCCGATGTAACTTTCTTGCAGAAAGCTTTCAGGCGAACGCTCCGCTTCTTCAGAATCGATTCCGCCTCCTCCACTACGTTGCTGCTCTATGAGGCACTTCTAAAATCATGTCGCGATCAATCGAGGAGGGGTGTACCACTCGGGCTGGAGACTGATGTTCTTTTGGCTTACATATGAATATAATAAGTTTATTGAGATAACACATAGGATCAACTTTTTATAGGAGAGGAGGCATAAGGATGAGTTTTTTAAAAGGGCTAGGTCAGTTAGCTGGGGAAGTAACCGGGAAAGTACTCGGCGGCAGCGTGAGGGTTGTTGGTGAAATCGCGGGAAGTCCCTTTATCAAAGAAGTCGGAAACGGCGTAGAGAAAGCTACGATTAATACAGGCAAAACCGTTGGACAACTGGCTAGTGGCACATATGATCTTGCCAGTGGTGCAATTCGAAAAGATGATACCGCCATAGACGCGGGGCTTGCCGATATTGGAGGTGCTGTAACCAATACTGCAAAAGGTGTAGCGATATCAGCCAAGTATGTATATAACAGCGGTAAAGATGTTGTTGTAGGCATGCAAGAGGAAGATAAGGACAGAGTCAAGCTTGGTGCCAAGAATCTTTTAGCTGCTGCTGCGGTAACAACACTCGCTGTCGGTGTCATTGATGCAGTTGATGGGGCTGAAGGTGTAGATACGTAGGATATGGTTTAGATCACCAATAACACAACAACTGAAGAAATACAGCCTAGCAGGGCAACAAAAATATGGAGACAACTAAATGAGATTTTTTCAAGTAAAATCCGTTGTCTCTTCTGAATAAAACACGAGTAGATGAACACCGTTATCACAACGGGCAGATATAAATGAAGATCCGGACCATTCGTGCTCGGGAGCAATTTATTAATAAGCCCACCTATCGTCTCGTTAACGAGCATAACCCCGTATATAACACCAATTATCGCTGAAATAGAAAACTGAAATAGTGTCTGAACTACATCATTCTTTAAAAAGAACCAACCACGTTTACGGTACAGGCCATTGACCATCATATATCTGTTGCCTCCTCATTTTCTTATTACTATTTTTGATTAGTACTCCTGTATTTTACCACAATGTTGATCAGCTGCCTTTTTAGTTTTGCTGGGCTATCTTATCTTTTCTTCATAAACGTATAAATGCCCTGTCCACCTCATAGGCGGGCAGGGCATTTATAACGATTCAGATACATCTGTTCAGCTTACCTTAGCAAGTCTCGTAGCACGCATTGATGCGGCAGCGTATACGATAAGCGCTGTCCAGATCAGCGCGAAACCAACGAGCAGAACTGGCGAGACCGTTTCCTTGAACACAAACACACTCAGGATCAGCATGATTGTCGGCCCAATATACTGTACAAATCCTAGTGTGGACAATGACATTCGAGCAGCCGCCCGTGCAAAGAACAACAGCGGCAACGCCGTCACCACACCGGAAAGTAACAGTTCGAAGAACATGGGCGCAGGCAGCGTCCATGCCGTTGCTTTTCCTACAACAGCCAGATAGATCCAGTAGCCAAGTGCGACGGGCAGAACTACAGCTGTCTCTGAAAATAAGCCCACAGAGGCGTCTTGCTTAATCTTCTTCTTCGCCAGACCGTACAAGCCAAATGACACGGCCAATGAGATCGCAACCCATGGGAAACGTCCGTAGTCGATAGCGATGATAAGCACCGCTACACCAGCGATGGCAATCGCGAGCCATTGTCCCCGGTTTGGTTTTTCATGAAGGAAGACAACCGCCAGCAACACATTCAGCAACGGGTTCAAATAATAGCCCAGACTTGTCTCAACGACATGACCATTGTTAACTGCCCAGATGAAGATAAGCCAATTAATAGCAATTAGCAGCCCACTCGCGGTAAGGGACAGCAGGGTCGAACGACTGGTCAGAATGCGCTTCATGTCACTCCAACGACGTTGGACGGCAACGAAAATCCCCATAAAGACAAATGACCAGACAACCCGGTGCGATAAAATCTCGCCTGCCGGTACATTTTCGAACAACTTCCAATACAGCGGGAGAACCCCCCACATGATATACGCAATGATCGCGTTGATTAATCCATTATTCATAGCTTTTTCCCCTCTTACTTACTCTAATGTCTCAACGGATTATACGCCTCGATCCTTGTTTAAGTAAAGGGGCCATAGGTCATGCTGGACTTTTCTTTGAGCAAAAACTTCGAGTTAGTATAAACTACTAGTTCATTCCCGATCTATAAATCTTGCTTCCCCACCAAATAGTTTATCTGCAACTAAATCTCCATCTTTACTAAAGGCTCTTATTGTCCACGTATCCTCAGAGTACTCATCTAATACAAACAGAACATAATTATCAGTAACCTCTTTCAAATGGTAGCCATCAAGATTTGCTTTGACATTCTCAAGAGATAATTCATAGTTTTCCAAGGGCATAACACTCTCCATGTGATTTCCAAGGGCAACATATTTGATATTTGATTCCCTAGCTGTTTTTACCGCGACTACAAAATAGTTTGAATCACCAATCCCAGCAGCTGTAAATGGTTTGCCCTCCTCAATCCAATAACCATCTGTACTTATACCATAACGATATAGAACCCTGAACTCCTTCTTTAATCCAGCAATCCCAAAAGTCTTATCTTGGTTGTCTTCAAACAACACTGCTTTCCCAAAATCATTAATTTCTTCAGATCGCACAATTTTGACATCACCTGGTATTACATTTATTTCTTTGAAACGTAATCCATCCAGTGACCCAAATAAAAAAATCCCCAGTATCAATAAGCTTACAATAAGTTTTATCTTTTTCATTAACTGTCCCCCTGGGCACAACGATAACGCAACTTCTCAGCGCAAATAGATTGAATTACGAGAAAGGAGATAACGAAAGCATTATATCAGAGAACCAACCATGGTTCACTCAAACTTGATCATCTACTCAACCCTCTACATGAACCTAATGCTCCTGTTATTTGAATCACTTCACTCTTTCAGTTCCCAATTGAATGTCTTCAAATGGTACGTATTTGTTTAGTTCAACTTCTTTATATACGCGTACATAATTGACATCAAAGGTTGGAAAAGGAGCCAATTCCTTAATTGTTAAGAGCTTCATTTCTTCAATGTCACTCTCGTTCAAACCCCAATAGGTTTGCCCCAAGGTTAAATGAGGATGATATTTATCCATTTCAAAGTAACGGTCTAAAAGTTCTTGTGATGGAGAAATCACTTTTACCAAATTTCGATGTAACTTGATGACATTGCTCGTTTCAACACTAAGAAATGTAACAACACTTCCGAACGATCCCGGTTCTGATAATGATAATTGAAAACTTGGCATTAAAGAGCATGTCTGTCTCACACTTTCTAACCAATGAAGATCAACGGTAAGACCACCCTGCGCTTTTACAGTGATATGAGGCTCGACTACATCATTAAGACGATTACTGGACCAACGATCACGAAATGCCACAATTTTTTCTTTATAATCGTCTGGAGGGGTAATTCCAATGAAGTATTTCATATTACCTTCACGTCCTTTAGCAAAGTAAATAAGCTTAAAATCAAAAAGCAGCCGACCCTTTTGATCAACTGCCCGAATGGTGGTCATTTCATTAACGTTTCATGGTAGTTTCACATTTGATCCTAATCTGGTTACCTTCACTTTCCTCCAACACGAAACACACCAATTACGGTTTCACCATCCTTGTCATACAGTGGAATATCCCATCCGTCTGGTGGTCTGCTGTTCTGTATCGCAATAGCTTCTTCTGGTGTTTTTGGTTGCTCGCCATCCATGTCTTTTTTCAGCAGATATCCTTCTGTACCATCCACACCAGTAGCCAAGATTAAATCAGGTTCTGTTTCTGGAGAAGTCGCATATATGTTAGAACCGTATGTCTGTCCATTCTTATTTTTCGGATAAAGAGAAGTGATGTGAAATTGATTCATCGTATTTTTAACGTTTGTATATTGGGATAACCCTGAACCACTCGATACACTAATCATAAAAACCGCAAAGATCAATAATATAACTCCTTTAGAATACATCTTCACAACTGTTCACTCCCTTGTACATTTGAACTCGCAGAAATTCCAATGAAGAGAAGATGGTTTTCACATAATCACATTTTCTTCCCATCTTTAGAATAATATAACATAGATTCAAAGGAGTAGTTGGAAGTTGAGCGATAATCCTCTAAACTGTCTAACGTTATTGCAGATCATCCCTCTTCGATAACATAAAAAACGGACACCAATCTGTGGAGATCAGCGTCCGTTTGTATGTTCCATATTATAATTTAAAAGTGTTACTTCACTTCGCCAACAACGGTAAAGCGCTCGTTTTTGTGTTGCGGGTTCTCAATCTCATCAACCAAAGCAATCGCATAGTCTGCATAGCTGATGTAGCTGTTGCCTTCGCTATTCACGAGAATAACGTCATTGCCTGCTTGATATTTGCCGGTGCGTACACCTTCTGGATTAAAGAATCCAGCCGGGCTCAGGAATGTCCATTGAATACCCGAAGATGCTTGCAGATCCTGCAAGTTTTGACCCTGGTTCGTTGCAGTTGCTTTGTATGCATCAGGGAATCCTGGGGATTCAAAGAGACGCAATGTCTTGGACTCGTCAGTGAACAGGCTTCCTGCTCCACCCACAACGATCAGACGAGTGTTTGGTGCATCTTTCAGGATGTTGATCAACGCTTGTCCTACTTCCACATGCAGGTTTTCTTTACCCGCTGGTGCACCAAATGCATTTACAACCACATCGAACGCTTTAACATCTTCAGCTGTAAGATCGAATACATCTTTCTCCAGCGTATTCAGGCTTTTATCTTCCAATTTGGATGCATTACGAACGATTGCCGTTACTTTATGCCCTCTGTCTGCTGCTTCTTTCAAAATTACACTTCCTGCTTTGCCTGTTGCACCAATGATTGCAATATTCATCATGATCTCTCCTTTAAATTATCGATATTGTTTATATTTGAACTTTATATTGTAACTATAATTGTTACAACTAAGTTTGTCAACCATGATACTTTCAGTACACGCAAAAAAGCCCCTGATATCATGCCCGTGCAAAACGGATACAATTCAGAGGCTATCTATTAAAGGGATTGCAAACTGCTTATTTCAAAACAGAATTGGGAAACCGCTGTACAACTCAGTTTCTTAACAATCCTTATCAGGCACACCCGCATCTTCCTTCGTACGGAAAGAAGATCCACAACCACAAGTGGCTACTGCGTTCGGATTATGGATGGTGAACCCACCCGTCATACCGGACTCTTCAAAATCAATTTCAAGTCCATTCAGATATTTCAGGTTTTCCTTCTCGACTACAACCTTCATGTTCTGAATATCCATATACAGGTCCTCATCGGACTCTTTATCGTCAAAGCCCATGGCGTACGAAAATCCGGTGCAACCGCCCGGTGCTACGCCAAGACGCAGGAACATACCAGGTGTCTCTTGCTGTGCAAGCATCTCTTTCAATCTGTCAGCAGCCGTTTCGCTGATGTTAATCATGCCAGGTCACTCTCCTTTTTCATATAAAATCATGTTCAAAAAGGGCGCTTTTCAGTACCAAGAAGATGGGATGAAGATAGAAATGGAGTAGCGGAGCGTAGGCAAAACTACGTGAGCAACGGACATTTCGGCTGAATCCCATATTCGACGCTGAGATGCCGCTAGGCATCCTTCGTAATCAAAAGCGTACTTTTGAACAACCTTTCATTAACTCTTCTTTAAATTATACTCCACCCCGTCAAGGGTCTCAAGTCATGTTTGCCTCTTTCCGCGTTCCCCCTGAACTCCTTTTTCTTCCCAGTGTATTGAACCCCCGCGATACGAGGTTTATAATGAATAGGTGGTCGCACTGAAATGTCGATATTTTGTCATGACTTATTCAGACGATGGTCATAATTGGAGTTGTAATTTTTTTCACATTTCGAGACTGCAACGCAGTCCCCAATGCATATATGAGTCAACAGACTCCATTTTTTGAAAAAATTTAGCTTTCATATGCAGCACACGCTGCACCGGGTAAATAAGAGTTAGTCCTTATAAGGAAGCGGCAGATGACCGCATCTTTGCTATGTAGTTCTGTATACAGATCCTACACACAACTCAAATCCGGTTAAGAACAGGAGGAAACAGTATGTCTACATTGGTAACACCGTTCACAGACAAAAGAATGGCTGAAATCGTTGAGAAAGTGCAGAACGGCGTAAGGCTGAGCGTAGAAGACGGCGTATATCTGTATGAAACAGATGATCTGCTGACTTTGGGCCAGCTGGCCAATGAGGCCAACTTGCGGAAAAATGGCAAGAAAGTATATTTCATCGAAAACATGAGTCTTTATTTTACAAACGTATGCGAAGCCCGCTGCGCTTTTTGTAATTTCCGTAAAGACCAGGGTGAAGAAGGCTCTTATACATTATCCGGTCAGGAAATGATCGATTATGTGGAACAGCATATTCATCCGGGCGTACGTGAGTTCCATATCGTAGGCGGACATAACAACCATGTTCCTTTTCAGTATTATGTCGATTCCCTGCGTGCTTTAAACGAGAAATATCCAGATGTTACACTGAAAGCTTACACGGCAGCCGAGATTGATTTCTTCACCCGGATTAGCGGACTCAGTATCAGGGAAGTTCTGCAAGAGCTGCAAAAAGCAGGTCTGAAAACATTGACTGGTGGCGGCGCTGAGATTCTCTCGGATGAATATCGCAAAAAAATGCGTGTAGACAAAGCCAACGTGGATCGTTATCTTGAGGTGCACCGTACAGCTCATGATCTCGGCATGCGTACACATACTACGATGTTGTATGGATCGATCGAATCCTATGAGGACCGCGTCAACCATATGGTGCAGATCCGTGAATTGCAAGATGAGACCAACGGATTCATGGTCTTTATCCCGCTTTCCATGCAGCCAAAAAGTAAAAACGCGAGTATTATGCGTCGTAACTCGGCTTATGAGGATCTCAAAACAATTGCGATCAGCCGTCTGATGCTGGATAACATCGATCATATCAAAGCATACTTCATTAACATCGGTCCACAGCTAGCTCAAGTTGCTCTTGGATTTGGTGCTTCGGATGCACACGGCACGATCGTTCGCGAACGGATTAGTCATGCGGCAGGTGCACTCACACCTGAAGGCCTTACACGTAAAGAGCTCATATGGCTCATTAAAGGTGCAGGACGTATTCCGGTAGAACGTGATACGTTCTACAATGAAATTCAAGTGTACGAATAGGACATAGATCCATCCACAACCAATATTGCACCAGCACCACTCCAGAACGCAGCTTTCATGATAGGGAGACGTTTGAATTCGAGTGGTGCAAACTGCTGAATAATATCTTCAATTTTCAACGTCTACTTTTTAATTATTCAAATCATAACAAAAGGAGCAGCTATGTTATTGCATAGCTGCTCCACAGTTTACAGCCCCATTTCAGTGGGACTGATGCAGAAAGGAAGCCGAGTCATGAAAAATTTCGTCATTCTTGGAGGCGGCTATGGCGGCCTCACCATCATCAAGGAACTTCTGGAGGGTAAAATTCCATCCGATACACAAATTATTTTGGTGGACCGCAGCCCCTTTCAGGGATTAAAGACAGAATATTACGCACTCGCAGCAGGAACCGTATCTGATTATGACCTGCGTATCCAATTTCCAGTGAGCGATAAAGTCACTTACCGGTATGGAGAAGTTACTTCGATTGACCTGGAGCAGCGTCAGATTGAATTTGAAGGCCAAGACCCGCTCGTGTACGACAAGCTTGTCATCGGACTTGGTTGTACAGACCGTTTCCACAATACACCAGGCGCCGAAGACTACAGCTGTACCATTCAGAGCTTTAGCAAAACACGCGAGACCTACCTTCGCCTTAATGAAGTCAAAGCCTATGGCAATGTTCATATCGTAGGCGGAGGATTAAGTGGTGTCGAGATGGCAGCCGAACTTCGTGAGAGCAGACCCGATCTAAACATCAGCATTCTGGATCGTGGTGAACGTGTATTATCCGCTTTCCCACAACGTCTGTCCGTGTATGTGCATGAATGGTTCAACGAACATCAGGTAGAGACACGCGGGCATATCGCCATTTCACGTGTTGAACCTAATGCTATCTATAACCGGGATGAACAGATTCTAACGGATGCTGTCGTGTGGACTGCAGGCATTCAGCCCGTAAAAGTGGTACAGGATCTGGACGTAACCAAAGACCCTCAAGGACGTGTCGTCCTGAATGAATACTACCAAATCCCGGAATATACCGATGTATATGTCGTTGGTGACTGTGCGAGTGTCCCTTATGCACCTAGCGGTCAAGCTGCGGAAGTGCAGGGTGAGCAGATCGCCCATATTCAGCATGCCCTCTGGAAAGGCGAAAAGCCCAATCCACATCCACTCAAGCTTCGTGGCACACTCGGTGCACTCGGCAAGAAGTCTGGGTTTGGGCTGATGGGCAAAACGTCCATGATGGGACGTGTACCTCGTATTTTGAAAAGTGGTGTGCTCTGGATGTCCAAGCGCCATCTCGGCTAGTCGAGATCGAGCTCGTCCCAGACATCGGCTTCGGCAATTTTGGCCAAAATGGCGTTATATAGATCTTCCACTTTGTCCGTGATGACAACTTCGCCATTCACCAGTGCAAATGGAGTCATAGAACATTGGCCGCAGTTGGTTAGGCAGCCGTATTCAATCACGTCATAGTCTGGATTTTCTTCCAGTTGATCCATGACTTCATCTGTGCCAAAATGCATATTATTGGCACAAAATTCAATAATCGGTCTCATTTAAGTTCACCTGCTTTGTTTGACCATTTTAATTTGTGGCCATTTGTAATATAATATAGGAAGGAAAGGAGTTGAACAATATGAGCGAAAACGCACAAAGCACCATGTATGATGAGGTATCTGATGTGCTTGATAAACTTCGTCCGTTCCTGCAGCGCGATGGCGGTGACGTGGAACTGGTCGACGTGGAGGACGGCATCATTAAGCTGAAACTGGTCGGTGCCTGCGGCAGTTGCCCAAGCTCCACCATTACCTTAAAAGCCGGGATTGAACGTGCCCTTCTCGAAGAAGTTGAGGGTGTACAAGAAGTCGTACAAGTATTCTAATCAATCCTTCACGAAATAAACCTCAAGAGCCTTTCGCTTCGCATGAAGCGGAGGGCTCTTTTTTTTGTGTGCATATGCAGAGAGTCCATTTCATCTGTCCCTTTGACCCGTTTCCACGTACAATCCTTTAATTCACCTTTTAAGTATCCTCGCGCTGTATGGTTGGACGAATCGGATCAAGTCCTCCAGATACATCCATAATGTTACCTGTTATAAAATCGGAATGATCAAGGCACAGATACGTAATCACTCGTGCAATATCTTCACCGCTGCCAGGACGCCCTCTTGGCGTTTCCTCATCGATGATGTCTGCCATTTCATCAATCGTTTTCTCTTTGTTCGCACCACGAATGTCACCTGGACATACCATGTTAACCGTAATTCCATACGGGGCTTCTTCAACCGCGAGTGTCTTTGTAAAAGATACCAGACCCACCTTGGCAGCTGCATATACGGCGCGATGAGGCCAAGATCTCGCTTCTCCAGCATGACTGAAGCCAAAATGGATAATGCGTCCCCATTGCTTGCGTCTCATCTCTGGCAATACACGCTGATCCAGCAACATCGGTCCCAACAGATTTCCCTGCACAAGCATCTGGACCTCAGCTTCAGAATAATCCGCAAATAATCGTCGTTCACGGACAAATGGACCTGCGTTATTCACCAAAATATCAATGCTGCCCAGGTTGCCTTCCACCTGCTCAACCAATGAAGAGATATCTTCCACCTTGGATATATCAGCCTGGATGGCAATGCACCGCACACCCTTGGCTATAATCTGAGCCTTTAAAGCCTCAGCTTCTGTTCTGCTGTGTACATAGTTGAGGGCAATATGACACCCTTGATCTGCCAGACTGAGGGCCGTCATTTTACCAAGACCTTTGGCACTTCCCGTTATGAGGGCAATCTTTCCCTTCACGTTCATCCCCCTCTTCAAAGAGCAGTCACTATCCAGTATAAAAGATTTATCGTCCTCCTACAACTCGCTTATCCACAAGGGATTATCCACCTTTAATTCCAAATATATTTTGATTGAAATCGGAAGCCTAACCAGCAATAGTGAATTCGGCTCGTGGTATGTTGTGTTTGAGTACGTGAAGACAGGTCATATCCATGATGACGATCAAAATTTGAGTGCACTGTCCTTAATCAACTTAGCAGCAATGCAGGATATACCTACGAAGAGTACAATGCTTCGACTGACAAAACATCCACCATAGGGCTCAACAGTCTTCTGATGGGCGTGATCGGGTACACGGCTTCCCAGAAATTCAGTGCTCTTCTTTTGCTCAAAAAAGGATGGGCCTTGATCCTGGTTGTCGTTCTCGGGCTAATCGGTTGGATCAGATACAAAATCAAAAGCTTAAATGGAGAAGAAGAAAAACTCTGACTTATGTTGATCCCCACCTCAGCACAGATTAGTAATATAAAATAAGCCGTATATCTCTTCTGGAGAGATATACGGCTTATTTTATATAGCTTCACATCATGTCATGCATATCGTGAATTATTCAGTTGCAGGTTCAACTGCACCTTTATAACGTTCTTTGATGAATGCTTTCACTTCTTCGGAGTGCAAGGCAGCAGCCAGTTTCTGAATTGCATCTGCATCCTTGTTGTCCTCACGGGAAACGAGGATGTTTGCGTATGGGTTACCTTGCAGATCTTCGATCAACAAAGCATCATTCGCTGGATTTAGGTTTGCTTCAAGGGCATAGTTGGCGTTGATGAATACCAGATCCGCTTCATCCAATTGACGAGGCATCATGGCTGCATCAAGCTCGATGATATCCAGATTTTTCGGATTTGCTGTGATATCTTGAATCGTAGAAGTAATATTTGTGTTGTCTTTCAGCGTAATGATACCTTCCTTCGCGAGCAACAACAGAGCACGTCCACCATTGGATGGGTCATTTGGAATTGCTACTTTTGCGCCGTCAGCCAATTCATCCAAAGACTTAATCTTTTTGGAGTATCCACCAAAAGGTTCAACATGAACAGGTGTTACAGAAACGAGGTTGAATCCACGTTCTTTATTCTCTGTGTCCAGATAAGGTTGGTGCTGGAAGAAGTTTGCATCCAATTTTTTATCAGCGAGTTGCTGGTTGGGTTGAACATAGTCATTAAACGTAACAACTTGCAAACGAATACCTTGTGCTTCCAGTTCAGGCTTGATGCTTTCCAGAATCTCTGCGTGTGGTGTAGGTGAAGCTCCAACTTTCAATTCAACTGTACGTGGTGCACCTGCTGAATTGTCTGCGCCGCTATCGGCATCCTTGTTGTTTCCGCAAGCTGCAAGAACTGCAATCAGCATAAGACTAAGTAGAGCGAAAGACCATTTTTTCATGTGTAAAACCCCTTCTCTCATCATTTTTTCATGTGGCGTCCGCACGAATGCATGTCCATCATGTTATCTATGTGTTATTTCCTGGTGAAAAATGTAACCAAGCGATCTCCAGCCATCTGGAGAATTTGCACTAAGATGACCATAAATACAACGGAAATGATCATAATTTCATTCTGATAACGATAATACCCATAGTTGATTGCCAGCGTTCCCAGACCTCCACCACCAACCATGCCTGCCATCGCCGTATACGATACAAGCGTAACAATGGTGATCGTTATACCAGCAAGCAGTCCAGGCAGTGCCTCAGGCAGTAACACTCGTCTTACAATCTGTCCGGTCGATGCCCCCATCGACTGTGCCGCTTCAATGACACCCCGATCGACTTCACGCATTGTTGTCTCTACCAGTCGAGCGAAGTAAGGAGCTGCCGAAATAACCAAAGGTGGTATAACACCAAGCACCCCTGTAGCTGTACCGACGAGCGAACGAGTGAATGGAATAATAGCAACAATCAATATGATAAATGGGATCGATCGCAAAATATTAACAATCAGGGACAGTATAATGTACACCACCCGTGATTTGGTTGAAGCAGATCGGGCTGTCATGAACAGCAGCACCCCGAGCGGTAAACCAAAGATTACGGTAAACAAGCCTGATGCACCCAATATTTGCAGTGTCTCAATGGAAGCTTTACCAACCTCTTCCCAGCGAACTGTTGAAAAATCCATCTAACGAAGCACCTCCACATCAAGTCCCTCAGCGGTTAATTCTGATATCGTCCGATCAATCGCAATGGAATCACCCTCGAACCGAACGGTCAGCTGTCCATAAGGAACCTGTTTGATCGTTGAGATTGTACCTTGCAGGATGGCAAAATCCACGCCTGTCTTACGTACCGTTCTAGACAAAATCGCTTCATAGGTTTTGTTACCCAGAAAGGATATCTTCACAAGTTTGGAAGCAACACCTGCCTGCAATTCAACGCCTGCATTTGCCAGAGCGGTCTCTTCCAGAGCAAGTCCAGCTTCATGGTCACGCATCATGAAGTCCCGTGTAATGGCATGTTGTGGCTTCAGGAACACTTCTGTTACAGGTCCTTGCTCCACAATCCCTCCTTGATGAATGACAGCCACTTTGTCACAGATGTTCTGAATGACATGCATCTCATGTGTAATCAGCACAATCGTGAGGTTGTACTTTTCGTTAATGTCGAGCAGTAACTTCAGGATTGAATTTGTCGTCTGCGGATCAAGTGCTGAAGTAGCCTCATCACAGAGAAGTACATTCGGATCACTCGCAAGTGCTCTCGCAATCCCTACACGTTGTTTCTGTCCACCCGATAATTGAGCTGGATATTTGTTGCTATGGTGCTCCAGACCAACCAGATTGAGCATTTCCTTCACTTTGCGATCAATGGCTTCCTTGGGTGTATTCACAAGTTTTAGTGGAAAAGCTACATTGTCATATACCGTTGCCGAGGATAACAGATTAAAGTGTTGGAAAATCATCCCGATCTTGCGTCTCTGTTGCTGCAATTCGGTTTTGCTCAGTTCAGTCAGGTTGATCCCATCAACCCATACTTCCCCCTCCGTAGGGCGTTCCAACAAATTAATACAGCGAATCAATGTACTTTTGCCCGCTCCGGAATGGCCAATCACGCCGTAGATTTCACCCTTTTGGATGCTCAAATTCAGCTCGGATAACGCTGTTGTAGATTTTTTCCCTTTGCCGTACGTTTTCGTTAAACCTTTTAATTCAATCAATCGCACTTGCCCCTTTCCAACCACCTACATGTATCTTTACCCGATCTAAAGGAAAACTCCCCTTAAAGTACAAAAAAGAGCCCTTTGCAGATACAAAGAGGGCTCTTCACGTGAAAGATTATACCTTCTCATCTGCCAAAATCGTGCTTTGCACCATTTTGTAGGAATTAGCACCTAACATCTATAACGAATGATACATCCATCATGTCGTTACAAATCGGTTGCCGGGCTTCATCGGGCCTGTCCCTCCGCCGCTCTCGATAAGAAATATGTTGTTGTAGGATTTTATAAGTTCATGTAGTTCATGCTTTATAATGTGAACGTAACTTTTGAAATATCAATTCATTCTTTGTCACTGTAACATTCTAATTGAAACTCAGTATATTCCAAGTATTCCGATTTGTCAAAGGGAATTATTTCTTTTCCATATATTATTGATATAACTATAAGAGGCTGTTAACGTTTCACAGACCATATCCACGCCCTGACGCATTTCCTGTACATGCTGATTCAGATCCTCCAACTTCACTTTACCTTGCAAGGTCTGGTGTAACTGCCACAGGTCATCGTGCATTTCGGAGTTCATGTAGTGAATTTCCATATTACGACGTTTGCGCAGCTTGCTCATCGGCTCCCGATAAGAGTCCTTGATCTGAATCAATCGCAATGCAAGATCATGATGCTCCCTCGCATAATCGAACTGCCTTAACACAGTAAAATAGGAAAAATGCGCTTTGGTATTTGAAGTATTCAGTTGGAATATTTCATTTAAGACGGTGCCAACTTTATCCAGAATGGCAAAGCAGCGAATGAAGCCATCTTTGTAGAAATACACATACCGAGCATACTCGGCTTTTTCAGCCGGCGTCATATCATCCGTTGAACCTGCAACCACCTTTTTGCGAAAATGAGCAGCAGCGAAGCAGCTTTGCTCCAGTTCATCCAGTGAGGAGATGAGCCCCTGGGTCCACACATACAGTTTCCGATAGTCATGCGTGGGATCATGGTCCACATGCATTTGGCGCTGAAATAGCTCAAGCGTATGCGCCATTGCGTCCATCGCTGCCTTTAATTTACCTTCATTGATACGCGGTTTTTCCCCCAGCAACGTTCGCAGCATATCTAACCTCCTCTTTTCCAAATCAACAAGATTTCATCACCGTTAACACATCATCCATTCCGTGTAATTGCTGCTTGCCATAGGTTGCCCTGATCCACCTGACATCAAACAAAGTCCACCTGTCCAATGATGTACATCACTGGATGGTGGACTTTTATTTAGCCCAATTCCTTTTAAAAAATGAATGAATCTATATCTTAGATCCGATTAACCGGACGATGCAGCTTGTACACCAGGAAACTCATATACGTTAAGACTCCGAACAATATGGCGATATCCAGCATATGTGCGAGAGCTACGAACATGTATACTTCCGGACGATTCATTGTCACCATCATGAAAATACCAATCACGACTTGCATCAGGATGAGAATAACGGATACTACGCCAAGGGTGCGCATTTCCTTGTTGTCCGGATGATTACGGTAAGCGAAGTGACCCAGAATTGCAATAACAATCACAAGCGACGCAGCTGCTGCACGGTGAGCAAAAGCAACCGCTACCCCACCCGAAAGCTCAGGAATAATCTGCCCGTTACAGAGCGGGAATCCGGAACATCCGCCGGCAGAATCCGTGTGACTCACAAAGGCACCCGTGTATACCACGAGATATGTGTAAATGGTGGAGAACCAGACCAGATTCCTGAATTTTTTGCTAACCCGAGGGTATTTATTCAGGCGCTCCAATCCGCCATCTTTTGCCTCCTGCCTTATGCCCAGCGCCATCATTAGGGAACTGGCAAAAGCAATCAGTGCAAAGCCAAAATGCAGTGCCATGACCGCTGAAGATTGGGAGAAAACGACAGCAAAAGCTCCCATAATTCCCTGGACGATAACAAATACCAGGGTTAAGAAAGAAAACAATTGCAGGTCACGGCGTGACTTGCCGAACCGCAGAAAAGCAACAAACGAGGCAATGGACAACAGTCCAGCCAGTGCGCTTACAGCGCGATGGGAATATTCAATAAGTGAAGCCACAGTATGCGCCGGAACGAGTTTTCCGTTACATAAAGGCCATTCCGTTCCGCAGCCAAGGCCAGATTCCGTTTTGGTTACGATGCCTCCACCAAAAGTGGCCAGAAACATGACAAGACAGGTTAATACGGTTAACCATTTAAACAAAGTTAAGTGTTTCAATTTTTTCTCACCCGCTGTTGGTTTAAGATGGCGAAGAATATTCTCCGCTTGTTTCGGTACTTTGACACTTATTTCACAACTAAATTCATTATACCGGATAAAATGTTCATTGACGTCGCGCTTTGTGACAAAATGTTAACGTCTGATGAAATAATGACCCACAAGTCATTGGAGATATGTACAGAAACGTTTCTTACATAGAACATGTCGAACACACAAACGCCATTTCCCTATTTCAAGAGAAATGGCGTTCTTTTAAGTATACCCTTTTACAACATGAACTTGTCATACTTTTATTATCATTTATGGATCGTGTTGTACACTTCGACTGCGCGATCCAGGAACTGCTCAATCTCTTCTCTCGACTTGCGCAGCTTGTTCACATACCGTACGAGTTCGCGGCCATCTGTATACGCCACAAAGCTTGGGATGCCAAGAATATTCTGCTCTTCACTAACCGTTCCAACCTGATCCACGTCGACCTCAATCAAAGTCAGTTCACGTGCATATTTCTCTTCAACCTCAGGCATAAACGGATCGATGTATTTGCAGTCTCCACACCAGTCTGCCTTGAATACGGCAATCGTCAAACGTGGGGATTGGATGGCTACATCAAAAGCCGGTTTGGAAGTAATCTGTTCCATTCAGTTCATCTCCCTTTCTGTACCTTGTCTTACCCTAAGTGAAGCAAATTGGCGAGTGGAAGTCAAATAATCAGCGCATACTTAGAATAAACCACATGCTCTGTGAATTTAAACCCAGAACATCATGAAAGGATGTCACATCATGACTTCCACCCGAACCGATTCTTCCAGCGAACAACATCACGGGTCCCTCCTGCAGATGGTCCGTTCCATTCCGGGTGCTGCCCGTGAAATCTGGCGTGGCAAACAAGCGGCATGGCAAGCTTCAGCACAGCTTCGTCACCCATTGCGTGACATCGAGTGGGATACAGATACGGCAGCTGCCCTCCAGTCTGAGGTGGAGCGTTTGTTACCTGCCAGCGGCAAGTCCTTTGCACGCACGGATCAGGTTCAAAGCGCACTCGTCTGCGAAGAAGATTGCATCATTCTGGAAGAGATTAAGACACTGACCCAGGAGCACAATCGGAGTAATATCACTCGCACGGCGGCCTATCTGGAATGTTATGAGCAATATCCTGAACTGCATTGGGCACTACTGGCCCATATGGTCTCTCGCAACGGTGGATATCACATGACAGATCTTCAGAGTGACTTGATGCATAATCTACAGAATCAGAGTGATCGCGAGCATATGTATCGGCTGCTGGAGCGGTGTAATGCACTCATTTTCCAGGATGCCTATCCCCAGCTTCTGCTGTATATGAACAGTCGCCGGATCGGAAGAAGCTGTTTCCATCTTTTATCCCACTTTCACGTATCGGCGTTTATGACGCCGTTTTGGGAACGCTTTTGGCTGGAACGCTGCAGTTCACTGCTTAGTGTGGCATTAATTATTAATGAGCAGAACTACATCGAGAGCCGGGTCGTGCAGCATCCTTATTTTCAAAAAGAAGTCCTCTCCAAACCCGCATTCCATCTGCATAATCTGGCCGGTCTGAATCATATCGTCTTTCCTCTTGGACGGGGAGCAGGACTCGCAGGACGTGTCATTGAACATTTTGGCAAGCTGGATGAGCGAATCATGTTTGGCAAAGGCCTATACGCTCTGTTATTTGGCGTGGAGCAAGTACACACACAAGTGTTGGAGTTTGCACGTTTGGTTCCCCATCGTGGCTCGCGTGCCGAATATTGGCCTGGCCTGTTTACCCAGCGTGAAGACGAGTCAGGTGATCATACATTATACGCTCAGGCGCTGCTTGATGAAGAATGGCTTCCAGAAGGTCAACGATTATATAGTCCGGAACTGCTCGCCGTATGGGGGGATACGCCTTATGAACCAATCACCAGACATGACTGGCTTCAGACTCGGGATTGTCTCGGTTATCTGACGGCACCGCGTCGGCCATGGCTGTTTGAGATGAGTCACGAACACCGGTATGGCATGCTGAAAACAGCACTGGCTCATGATGCAAAAGCCATTACACACTAATGCTGAAGATCATATAGAGCAGGTAAAGCCGGATGATGTGAATACCCCGATGTATAGCTAATCCTCCCATGAGGGGCCAATATAGAACTCAGTCGCTAACTCGCCTTAACTATACAAAAAGCCCTGTCCGCTTAACAGCGGACAGGGCTTGTATCCTATTATAACAAAATATTGGAGCTTGAATGATGCTTCTTACATTCTTAACCTCTTTGCCCAACTCCACGTTGAAGACGCATAAGTGGACGAAGAATTTTTTGCAGAATACGGGGGTAACTGCCCAGCTCGTCCTTGCGCAGTACACGGAGGACAACCATGAGAACCAGATACACCACCACCACAAGCACACCAACCACAAGGCAGGTAAACAAGAAGGATACACGCGCCGGCAGGAACAGTCCAAAGACCATATTTCCAATCCAGTTCGTTGCAAATCCTACACCTGCTGCAAGCAAGACCGTAATGATAAACCCTTTCCAACGATCTCCCATGATGGAGAAATCAACGATTTTGCGAAGAACCCGCAGATTCAGGTACGTGATAACCAGGAAACAAAGGGCTGTTGCAATAATGATGCCGTATATGCCAAACATCGGCGCGAGGATCAGACTTGCAATCAGCTTGACCACAACACCCGCTGCCACACTGACCATCGTAATCCGCGGTTTACCTACCCCAAGCAAAATGGAGTTGGTGGTCATCATCGTAATCTGGAAAATGGTTCCGAATGTCAACAAAGCAATAATCGGCGTTCCATCCAGATTGGTAAACAGCAATCCGTTAACCGAATATGCTGCCGCACAAAGTGCAATGACAATCGGCATGCCTGTCAGGATTGAAATGCGCAATGCAAGTGTAACCTGACTCTTCAGATGAGCTTCATCCTTGCGGGCAAATGCTGCCGATATGACAGGCACCAATGATTGACTCAAAGCGATAGCCAGAATCGGAGGAATACCTGCAATACTTTGGGCCTTTGCCCCAAGGATCGCAAGTACACCAGTCGCTTCTTCAAGTCCGATCTGACCACTGAGCAGTGGTACCACAAGGGATGAATCAATGAAGTTAATGGCTGGAACCGCAAGTGAGGACAGCACAATTGGAATAGACAGCTTGAAGATATCACTGTAGATGCCTCGCATCGGCAACTGTTCTGCACGTTCGTAATTCAATTGGGCCGCACGGTCGCTACGACGCAGCTTCAAGGTGAAGTACAGCATGACACCGAAGGCACCCACACTTCCTAATACCCCACCAAATGAGGCACCTGCAGCAATCGTTTGATCATCATAATTCCATTGCAGCATGACATAAGCTACGATAATGGCTGTACCTACACGGGCGAACTGTTCCACAATCTGTGAAATACCACCTGCTGTCATGTTCCCGCGTCCCTGGAAATATCCACGCATCATCGCAATGGCCGGGAAGAGCAGCAAGGCTGGAGCCAAGGCGCGAATGGCGCTGACCGACTCCGGTACTTTGGAGACATACGTAGCATAATAAGGTGCCGCGAACCACAATAAAGCAGACATGACTACCCCGGCAACAGCCGCAAAGATCAGGGCTGCACGGTAGATCTGTTGAGCTTCACCCGCGCGCCCGAGCGCATAACGTTCCGATACCATTTTACTCAGAGTACTCGGTATGCCCGCCGTTGCTACAGTTAACAGCATTAAATATACCGTATTGGAGATCGTAAACGATGCGTTACCGACATCTCCGAGGATATGCTCCAGCGGCACCCGTTGAACCAATCCCAGTACTCTCGCGATCAGCGCAGCGGCCGCCAGTATGAGCGTACCCCTAATGAATGTTTCTTTCTTAGACAAACGAATTCCCCTTCTTTCCTCCACACCGGACGTGCATCCCGTTGAAGCTAATCCTGAACGTTTAGGCGAATCTTACCACCCAGATAATAAAGAGAACAATCATGACGATTTGCAAAATAATTTTCATCACAGTACTCGTAAATAACCCCACAACGGAACCAAATCCAACTTTCGACGCTTTGGAAGGTGAAGACCCTCCGATCAGTTCCCCGATAAAAGCACCGATAAATGGTCCCAGCACCAGTCCAAATGCCGGAATGACAAATGGCCCAATGATAACACCAATGGTACTCAGCGTTGTTGATAACTTGGAGCCACCAAACTTCTTAACACCCCATGCGCTGACGACATAATCAGCCACAAACAACACAACAACAATCAGAATCTGGATGATCCAGAACCACACACCAAACGGATCAAAGCTGAAGAACCAGCCGTAGACCAGAAACGCGAAGAAAATCGCTACAGCACCAGGCAGTATGGGATATACCGTTCCAGCCATCCCCACTGCAAACAGCAGCACAATTAAAATCCAGGCAATGGTTGCGAGCAAAGGTTACTCCCCCTTCAAAATATGTTCACGGATCACTTCGACGATACCGTCTTCATTGTTACTCGCTACGATCAGATCAGCTGCTTCCTTCACCTGCTCTTGCGCATTGCCCATAGCCACACCAAGACCCACGGCCTCAATGACAGCCAGATCATTCAAACTGTCTCCGACAGCAACAACTTCGGACATCTCGATGCCCAGCAGCTTGCAGACTTCGGCTACACCACTTGCTTTGGATACCCCAGCAGGGTTGATCTCAATATTAACCGGTGAGGAATTCGTCATTTGCAGACCACCCATTTGTTGCAGTTCCATCATGATCTGGTGACGCACTTCATCCACTTCGGTATTGAAGCCGAATTTCAACCATTCCAGACCTTCAATATTGTCCGTCCAACGGTCACGGTTGAACAGCTCTTCCACGGAGTATGCCCAGTACCAGCTGTTATATTTCTCACCGATCTCCTGCATTTGGCGAATCAATGCCGGGTCCATCAGATGACGCATATGCAGATCATGCGGGGCTTTCCATACCTCACTACCGTTAACGGTAACCATCGGTGTCTCCAGTCCAAGCTGGACCGCATAAGGCATCGCGTGGAATACCGCTCTTCCCGTAGACAGGCACACATGTACACCCCGACGAATGGCAATCTGTATCCACTTGGCCGTCTCCTGCGTAATTTCATGATTATCGTTAAGCAATGTTCCATCCATATCCAATGCAAGCAATTTGTATTTCAGTTCACTCATACAGTAGTTCCTCCTAGGTTGTCTCTCTCCAAATTGAACTCATGAATATCCATTCAGGCACTACGCAGGCAGAAAACCTTTCGAATGGTAGTATCTTTGTTTTAGAATTACCTTTTTCTTTAGTGTATTGAGATTATACGAGGTAATCGTTACGTGTACGGATCGTCTTCCGATCGCTGTTGTCTCCGAATTTTCTAGATTCTCTCTTCTTAAAGGTTAGAAATTCGGAGACAAAGGCGAACGCTATCGCTTCTTCAGATCGATTCCGTCCCCTTCACTACATCACCTTTGTATTTAGAGCTCATAACACCTAACATCAAGAAGGAAATTCATAAACAAATTTTCCTTCTCTAGATCCTTTCTGCCCTCTACGTTCCACAATGGTTCTCCAGTTCAACTTAAAGGTTCTCTTTATCTATTTTAAAAATTCTCTCACAACAAGATCGCCCGGCATCTGTAAAAACGGACGCTCCGGACGTCACAGCTAACGACATTTTACCACAGATCATCTGTATGCAACAAAATAACCCGCTCAGGATTACACTTCGAAGTTATTACATTTTATGTAATGTATAATTTCCTAAATAAAAAAACGATCCACCTGCTACAGGATGCATCGCTTTTAGCTTAACCTTTTTTCACTCTGCCTGTTTTCCCAGCCTAACCCGTAGCCAAGATTTAATCCATTATCCCCTGTCCACTCCTCTGTCTGGCTTGAATACCGCAAACAAGGATTGGGACATCAAATTCATGGTTTGTTTATATACGTTATGGGCTGCTTTTACATCAACAAGGAACCCGCCCATATGCAGGTGGATTACACCGTGCAGCGATGCCCATATAGTACTGACAAGAGTTTCGGTCACTTTCTGGCCCGAAATCTGTCCTTGCTTCTGGGCAGTGCTAATTAGAATCAGCAAGCGGTATATGGCAGTCATCGTTCCCTGCATACTTTCTGCATCCGGCTTGAACTCGGCAAAAGCCCCCCGAACATCAGCTTATAGTAGCTGGTATAATCCTGCGCAAACTGCCAGAAGGCTTCCCCCAAATCCATTAAATACTGCAAGAAGTCAGAGGACGGCGGCACTTCTTCCAAACGCTTGGCGAGCAATTTGCAACCCTCCAGATACAACTGCTGGGCCAGACCCTCTTTATTGACAAACAAACTATAAATGATCTGCGGGCATTTTCCGACTTCTAAATACAGGCATTCTAACCATTTGCAGAAAAGTTGTCAATGAAGGTCATTATGATAAAAAAAGAATTTGACACAATCGTTTTCTTTTGGTTACTATGATTCTTATAAGAAACAGTGTTACCAAAATGGTCTCATGCTCATTTTTTTTAAATTTTCATTATTTTTTTTGGAGTTATGGTAACATCGTTTCTTTTAAAAAACAGCGTATTATTAATGCTCTTTGGGTGGAAGAATCGTAACCGTGGCGTGCAATTTCTCTTTCTGTGCCAGCTCGACGGAGATAACTCTCTCAACGTGAGTGGTACAGGGGGAGAACGCCTCTGTCGGTGCGAAGGACACGCCAGAACATGTAGTGGCAGTTAACTGCACGCTATGACAAAGGACAACAGAAACACTATTAGGAGGATTAATATGTCAACAGAACAAAAACAACACAAACGATCCACTGGTCAACAAATTCGTAGATTGAGCCTGGCCCTGCTTGGGGTAATTGTGCTGGGAATCGTTGTATTCCTGCTAATGCCCGCCCCGGTAGAACCCGCTGTTTGGTCTGCACCTGCTGCTCCTTCTTTTGAGAAGGAGGGTCCCTGGAAAGAGAACAACAAACTTAGCTCCGCTGAATTGGTTACTGACCGCGCGAAGTTCCCGGAATTTATCACTTTTGATAAAGAAGGGCGACTGTATGCGGGTGACTCCGACGGCAAAATCTACAGAGTAACCTTTGACGCCGAGGACAAGGCACAGCCAGCAGAGGTATTCGCTGATACCCACGGAACACCCAACGGCCTGAAATTTGATGCTACAGGGAATTTGATTGTGGCGGATATTCAGAAAGGACTGCTGTCCATTGACCCGAACGGAGATGTCGAAGTACTAACCACTGAAGTAGATGGAGGGCCGATCTACCTGGCAAATGAGCTGGACATCGCCCAAGACGGATCGATTTATTTCTCCGATACCTCTAACTATGGCAAGGTCATGTTCAAAGAAATTGCAGAGAATAAACCGCATGGACGATTATTGAAATATGATCCGGTGACCAAACAGACGACCGTTCTGCTTGAGGATTTATATTTTGCCAATGGGGTCGTATTGTCTGCCGAAGAAGATTTCGTGCTTGTAGCCGAATCATATCATTATCAGTTGACCCGGTACTGGCTGAAGGGGCCCAAACAAGGTACCTCTGATATTTTTGCAGAGAATCTGGCTGGGTTTCCGGACAATATCACACGTGACGCTCAGGGACACTTCTGGGTAGGGGTGTTCACAACCCGTCTGCCTTTTGCCGATTACATGCATAGTCATCCTTGGTTAGCTTCAACAATGTCCAAAGTTCCACAGTCCTTGTTAAATGGAGCCAGTGCCCCGGTGAAACACGGACTTGTCGCAGAATATGGACCAGAAGGAGAACTTGTGAATAGCTGGCATGATCCTGAAGGAACATTGTATGGCATTACCACGGCCGTAAGCCAAGGGAAATATTTATATCTCGGAACCGCACCAGGAGGAAGCCAAGGGGTTCATCGGGTGCTTTTGAAACCGTAAGGATTGTTATATTCATCTACCTCATAGACACCCTTTAGGCATCCCAATAGCAGCTCACTCCAGCAGGAGGGGCTGCTATTGAATTTTCTTCTTTTACCAGTCCAATCAAAAAAAACCGCCTGCAAAGCAGGCGGCTGACAATCTCTATGAATTAACGTGCCGCGAATTTGCGACGAGCGTAACGGAATACAATGCCGTGTTTCGGTGACAGCAGCAGTGCAAGAACAAACAAAATCCCAGCAACTGCCACCATGCAGCCCGCGATGGAAGCATCCAGAGCGTATGCCATGATGTAACCTCCAATCGAGGATGCTGCCCCGATCAGGACGGCGTAAAGAATCATTTTGCCCAGACGATCTGTGAGCAGATAAGCCGTCGCCGCAGGTACAATCAGCATGCCCACCACGAGAATCGAACCAACACTTTCAAATGAAGCTACGGATGTCATGGAAACGAGTCCCATGAGCAGATAGTGGAACAGTACCACTGGAATGCCGCAGGCCGCAGCCAGCGCCGGATCGAAGGCACATAGCTTGAACTGTTTGTAGAACAGCCCAATGACGACGAGGATGACCAGCAAAGTGATACCCAGCATCCAGACCGCCCTCGGCCCGACATCCGTACCTCCAAGGGTTAGTGTATCCCACTGTACATAAGCAATCTCACCGAACAAGACACAGTCCAAATCCAGATCAATATGCTGGGCGTTCAGACTAATCAGAATGACCCCTACTGCGAAGAGTGCTGTGAACACAATTCCGATCGAGGCATCAGACGAGAGTCCACCCGCCTGCAAACTCTGTATGAAGAACACCGTCAGTAGTCCAAACACCGTTGCGCCGAGCAGCATCCACAATGAATCTCTGGAACCGCTCCACAGGAAAGCAATTGCAATACCGGGGAGAACCGCATGGCTGATCGCATCACCGACCAGGGCCATTCGTCGCAGAATTAGAAAACAACCGAGGATGGCGCAGGCAGAAGATACCAATACGGCCGTCAAAATAATCCAAAACGTTGCCATTACATCTCCCCCCGTTCCTGCTGATTTCGCTGTGTGGCAAGAGTCTGAAGTGTTGCCCGCTCTTCACGCATATACGCGGATTTTGCCTGAATACTGCGCAACCGTCGAGCTAATAATCCACGACGCGGAGCTAGCAAGGCTGATCCGGCAAACAACACCGTAGCCGCAAGAACGGTTACAGGCCCTGTCGGCAGATTAGGTACAAGCGTGCTGAAGATGGTTCCTGTTGCCCCGCTCAATGCACCAAATATGCCTGCCAACACCACCATCAGTGCGAGTGAGTCGGTCCAGCAACGTGCTGCTGCTGCTGGGGTTACCAGCAAGGCCGCAACAAGCACGACACCAACGGCTTGTATTCCGGCCACCACCGCGATTACCGTTAAGAGCAGGATGAGCTGCTCCAACATCGCAACTGGCAGTCCCATACCACGTGCAAATCCCGGGTCAAAACTCACCAGTTTAAATTCCTTGAACCAGGCCAGACAGGCAATCAGTAATACGAGACATACGCCTCCCATGACATACACATCCGTCATGACCATGGATGCCGCCTGCCCAAACAAATATTTATCGAGTCCGCTTTGGCTTCCGCTCGCCCCATGCTGGATGCGCGTCAGCATAACTACACCAATCCCGAAAAATACGGTCAGCACAATTCCCATTGCCGCATCCTGCTTGATTCGGGAGTAGCGCGTAATCCACGAGATTCCGAAGGTAGCGACAATGCCAGCCACCAGAGCACCGAACAGGAATAATCCGACGGACTTCGTTTCCGTCAACATAAATGCAATACAGATCCCAGGCAGAGCAGCATGAGCAAGGGTGTCCCCCATCAGGCTCTGTTTACGAAGAAAGGTGAAGGAGCCAATAATTCCGCTACTGAATCCCAACAACAGACAGCCAAGCAATATCCAACGTGTATTCGGGTCAGAGAAGATGGCAACGATCCAGTTCCACATGCACTACACCTGGCCTTTCTCCGTCCGGCTTCCGATCATCGCAATCCGGCCTCCGTACGTCTCTTGCAGTGTATCCGGTACAAATACTTCACTTGTCGGCCCACCTGCCACCAGTCGTCCATTGAGCAGCAGCACATGGTCGAAATATTCCTCGACTGTCGCCAGATCATGGTGAACAACCAGTACCGTCTTGCCTTGTTTCTTTAACTGTTCCAAAAGCGAAATGATCGCTTTCTCTGTGGTGGCATCGACACCTGCAAATGGCTCATCCATGAAATACAGATCTGCGTCTTGTACGAGTGCCCGCGCCAGAAAGACACGCTGCTGCTGTCCACCGGACAGCTGACTGATCTGGCGGTACATGTAATCGCCCATGCCGACTTGCTCCAGGCAGTGTGCCGCCAGGTCCCGCTCCTTTTTCCCCGGACGACGGAACCAGCCCAAATGACCATACCGTCCCATCATCACCACATCAAGCGCATGCGTAGGGAAATCCCAGTCCACCGATTCCCGTTGGGGCACATAACCGATGCGGCGACGTTGTTCCCTGTACGATTGTCCGAAGATCCGAACCTCTCCATGCATCTTCGGTACCAGTCCCAGAACGGCTTTGATCAGTGTTGATTTCCCTGCGCCATTTGGGCCAAGAATACCGATGAGCTGTCCTTCCGGAATATCGAAGGATACGCTGCTAAGCACCGGCTTTTTGTGATACGCAACAGCCAGATCCCTCACACTAAGAGGAGCCAATGTTGGCTGCGTTCCCTGCAAGTGACTATTGTTCAGATTTGTAGGAGTTTGTTCCAATAAAGTTGTATCTTCCATAATCCTGTAACTCCTCTCTTCATGTGATTCATTATTTCAGAGCTTCTACAATCGTCTCAACATTGTGGCGAATCATACCGATGTATGTGCCTTCTTCCGTTCCCTCAGCCCCCATGGCATCCGAGAACAGTTCTCCACCAATGCTGACCGTATGTCCTTTTTGAGCTGCTCCGGCAATGATGGCTTCCATCGCTTTTGCAGGCACACTCGATTCAACAAATACTGCTTTGATATGGTTATCTACGAGATAATCCCGCAGTTCGCTAACATCTTTTGCCCCATATTCGGCTGCTGTACTGATGCCCTGAAGCCCCATCACTTTCATGCCATAAGCCTGACCAAAATATCCAAATGCATCATGCGCCGTAACCAATACCCTGCTTGCTTCCGGAATCTCCAGAATCTTCTCGCGCACCTCGGCATCCAGTGCTTCGAGCTTCGCCAGATACGCCTCTGCCTGAGCTTTGTATTCTTCCGCATGGTCCGGGTCCGCCTCCACGAGCGTATCGCGTACGGCTTCTGCCGCATGCATCCAGTGGCTGACGTTAAACCAGACGTGTGGGTCATATTCGGTGCCGCCTGTATCTTTGCCTGAGTGTAACTCCTCAACTGGAATAGTCTCTGTAACGGCAGTAACCAGTTTGCTTGAGGACATTTTCTCCAAAATATCTGTCATTTTGCCTTCAAGATGCAGTCCATTATAGAAAATGACTTTGGCTTGTTCCAGCTTGCGAATATCACCTTGGGATGCCTTGTACAAGTGGGGGTCAACTCCCGGGCCCATTAGCCCGGTAACATCAACATATGCCCCGCCTACCTCACGTGCTACGTCAGCGATCATTCCCGTTGTAGCGGTTACTTGAAGCTTGCCACCACT
The DNA here is from genome assembly GCF_037976585.1 of Paenibacillus sp. FSL k6-2145. Taxonomy (NCBI): domain Bacteria; kingdom Bacillati; phylum Bacillota; class Bacilli; order Caryophanales; family Paenibacillaceae; genus Paenibacillus; species Paenibacillus sp. FSL k6-2145. The sequence goes on from NZ_CP150267.1 coordinate 897,431, forward strand.
GCTCGTCTCTGCATCACTGGAACATGCCGTAAGTACAACAACCAGAACCAGAGCCGCTAGCGTAATGACCCCCCTCTGAATACTCCTCATTTTCACCATTAACAATTCAACCGACCCCTTTCCCTCTCCTAAAATACTTGTCTACATCTAATTTTGTTGTACAAGGTATTAAGTTTTAATCAAGACTAATAATGTTTCCCTTGTGCAAATTTTATCCGAAGCCAAAAAAAAAGGCAAGGGATTATTTCCCCTGCCTGTCCAAATTCATATATTGTTCACTTCATTAACCTGTTAGATGTGATGTAAAAGCGCTACATCTGCCGCATTTCTTTTACATTACTCGTTGTCTTTTCCTTCGTCTTTCTTACCTTTTGGCGTTCCATCGAGACCATACACTTCATCATATGCATCGAAGATTTTCCGTGCAATCGGCGAGGCACTGACTGACCCGAACCCACCTTCCGGTACAACAACAGCTACAGCAAGCTTCGGATTATCTCGTGGTGCAAAGGCAATAAATACACCATTCTCTTTTTTGTTCGGTCCTGTCCCCTGCTCTGATGTTCCTGTTTTCCGTGCATAATCGTATGGGAACCCGTCAAATGAGCTTACTTTGGTAACCATTCCTTTGTGCACTTCATTCCAGTGCGCATCGGCAAAATCAACTTCATTAAGCACCTTAGGTTTGATCTCTTTCACCACATTGCCATCCGCGTCACGAATTTCCTTCACCAGATGTGGTTCCATCCGTTTGCCCTTATTCGCAAGCATGGTCGTGTATTGGGCAAGTTGCATGGTGGTGTACTTGGCTTGCTGTCCAAACGAGGCAAACGCCAAACGTGTTAGAGCTGATTCGTCTTTATTATTATATTCTAGCCTACCCAGAAATTCATTAGGCAGATCTACACCAGTGGACACACCCAAGCCAAATTCCTTCATGTGTTTGTCCCAGATATCAATTCCTTTATCCGAGCCATATTTGCTTAACAAACGTTTACCCACCATATCGATCATGAACGCATTGGACGATTTCTCGATCGCTTTTCTGGCGGTAATGGAACCATTATACGCAGAATGCGAGTTCCTCACTTGTCGTCCGTCTTTCCCCAGAATGGCATATCCCGGATCATGATAGGTCTGTCCTGCTGTAAATAATCCCTCTTTCAATCCAATCAGCACACTTAGCGGTTTGATGACCGATCCAAGAAGAACAACGGATTCCGCCCGTCTAGGCTTGGCATCATTCGGCGGGAACGACTCGGTGGTTCCATTCCGGAACACAAATTTGATTTTGTCATAATCCCAATCGTTCGGATCATAATCCGGCATACTTGCCATAGCGACAACATTTCCCGTATCCACTTCCATGGCTACTGCGTATCCGGTAATTGCCTTCGGAAGTCTGCGCAATTCGTCTGTTATCGCCTCTTGTGCGGCCATCTGAATTTCCTTGTTAATGGTGGAGACCAGACTGTAGCCTTTTTCCGGTGGAGTTTGTTTCATCGTCCCCTCTGGCAAATTACGTGAATTAATATCTATGGATTGGTAACCGCTACGTCCACGGAGCTCTTCCTGATATTGAAATTCCAGACCATCAACTCCAACCTTTTCTTGTTGGGTATAGCGCAGTCCAGGATCACGTTCTGTTGCCTCCGCCTTGCTTATTTCTATATATTTTTTCAAGTTTTCCTGTTGACCTTTGAACTCTCTTGTATATCCAATCACCTGGACGGCAACTCCATCCGGATCATATTTTCGAATGTTTTCTTCCAGTACCATGGCACCTGGATACTCCGCCTTCTTCTCCATAAAATAAGCAATTTCTTTCGTGTTTAGATCCGACTTCACTAGGCGAGGGGTATACCCATGTGCCTTCTGAGATTTGAGATCCAAGCGTTTAATGATCTCTTCCGCATCCGGCTGCTCTTTATCCCCGGGATTAAACTGCTTAAACACAGCCGCCAGATCATGAGCCAGTTCCTCTGCTTCCTGTCTACGTTCATCATTCCGATAATCCTCATACAACAACACATAGAGGGACTGCACAGGTTCCGAGTAAGCAAGCGCAATTTCTCCCGTAGCATCATAGATGGGACCACGAACAGGTGCGAGCGGAATATCCTTGGTATTACGACTCGTTTCCATATACGTCAGTTCAGGACCCTCCACAAACTGTACAAAGGCCAACCTGAAAATAAGGATACTGAATATGACAAATGCCGCGAAAAAAAACAGATTCAGCCTTGCCGTGGAAGGCTTGTTGACGGGTGTATCTTCCTCAGTCATGGGTTTCTTCCTCAATCGGTTAAACATGTTTTAAGCCTCTCCCGTTCCTTTATAAAAATAAAATATTTAATCCGTCTTGTGAACGTGTTCAATCCGATATTTAATCCTTTCTCATACAAGTCTACCAAAGGTTAGCTGTCAAGTCTTTCAATATTTGGTTACATTTTCGTAAACAGAACCGTTACACTACCCAATCTACCGATTCCAATGTAAACACTGACATATCAACGTTATCCATTTCTCCAGATCGCGTTTCCCCTTCCCTTATATAAACGTGGTACAGCTCATATGGTTACATATTAATGCAACTAATTAGTCCACCCTTACGATCCATTCTCCACGTAAAAACAAAAAAGAGGACCCACGAAGGGTCCCCTCTGTAACCAATGCCTCACATCACTGTGTGCCTGATTCCGATTCTGAATCTTTATTTTTGTCTTTTTTCGGTACACCGTCGAGACCGAATTCCTCGTCATAGGCATCGAAGATCGCACGTGCAACCGGAGCCGCACTGCTCGATCCAAAGCCCCCTTCGGGGATAACCACAGCGACAGCAAGCTTTGGATTATTACGTGGTGCATAGGCGATAAATACACCGTTATCCACCAGTTTACCGCCTACTACCTGTGTCGATGTTCCTGTTTTTCTAGCAAAGTCATAAGGGAATCCGCTAAATGCAGATACCTCGGTTGCCATGCCTCGTTGTACTTCATTCCAGTAGGCATCGTTAAACTCCACCGTGCTGAGTACCTTCGGTTTTACTTTCTCGACCACGTTGCCTTCCGAATCCCGGAACTCTCTAACCAGTTGTGGCTCCATCCGTTTTCCTTTGTTTGCCAGCATTGTCGTGTACTGTGCTAACTGCATGGTTGTGTATTTTCCCTGCTGTCCAAAGGAACCATACACGAGACGAGTCAACGAGCTTTCCGTGTCGTTCATGTAATCCCGTATGCCCAGGAATTCATTCGGCAGATCAACCCCTGTAGATACCCCAAGGCCGAACTGCTTCATATATTCATCCCATTTGTCAATTCCGGTCGCACCGTATTTTGAGTACATCTTCTTCCCAATCTCATCAATCATGAATACGTTCGAGGAATGACGAATCGCATCACGAGGATACATTGCACCATACACATGCCCTGATGAGTTCTGCACTCTGCGATTGTCCCCACCAAAGGTCGTTGAACCTCTATCCGAATAAACCGTATTGGTAGTGAAGAAACCTTCTTTCAAACCGATCAAGACACTAAGCGGTTTGATGGTGGAACCGAGTAACACGATCGATTCAGCTCGCTTTTTAGAGTCATCCGGAGGGAATGAACGAATCGTACCATTTTGATACACATATTTGATATCATCATACTGATCATTTGTGATACTGCCTGTTCTCCAGATGTTGGTATCATAATCTGGCATACTGGCAGCAGATACGATTTTCCCCGTATCCACTTCCATCGCAACCGCAAATCCGGTCTTGGCATTGGGATGCAATCGACCGGAAACCTGATTCCGATGAAGCCAACTCAACTGGTCTAGGATGGCCTGTTCTGTTTTCACCTGAACGTTCTTGTTAATGCTGGAAATCAGGTCGTAACCTTTCTGCGGCGGGGTAGAACCAGCCACACCTTCAGGCAAATTACGCAAATCAACATCAACGGATGTATATCCGCTTTTGCCGCGGAGAGCATCCTGATATTGCAGTTCCAGTCCATCAAAGCCTACAAATTCATTTTCCGTATACACCAGGCCCGGATCCGTTTGCGTTTTATTGGCCTCGTCCACCTCTTTGTATTTGTCCAAGGACTTCGAACTTCTGAACTTCTTCAGATAACCGATGGTCTGAACCGCTACCGTATCCGGATCGTAGAATCGTACACTCTCCTCTACGATCTGAATACCTTTGAACTCATCCTTATGTTGCAGGAAATAAGCGACTTCTCCCTCGGACAGATCACTCTTGATCAGACGCGGCATAAAACCGTTCGCTTTGCGGGAGTTCAAGTCCATCTCTTCAATAATTTTCTCCACTGTAAGTGACTCTGAATCCTTCAGCTTGTACTGTTCAAATACATCATGCAACCGGGTTGCAATATCCTGCACTTCCCCTATGTTAGGACTCGGTTTCCCATCAACATCCCCATAGTTTTTATACAGTGTCAAATAGAGAGACTGAATGGGCTTGGAATAAGCCAGCTTCACTTCACCTGTAGAATCATAGATCGTGCCTCTCACAGGAGGAAGCGGTACATCCTTGGTAATGTTACTTGCTTCTTCCTGACTAAGTTCAGGGCCCTCCACAAATTGCAAAAAGGCCAAGCGTACAATAATAACACTAAAAATAACAAAGGAAACGAAGAAAAATACGTTCATTCGGTAACTAAAGCGCCGTTTGTCTGTAAGTTCATCCTTCTCATTGGAATGCTTTTTCATCCATCCTACCTCTTTCATGACTTGATGCATACCACTCAAACTGATTCTTCGCGGCATGATAACCTGGCAACGTCGTCATATTCCGGACCCATGTCCGTTGTATTGCTAAGCTGATTGATCCTTTAGATGGGTGTCGGCAAAATTCGGAGGATTAAACCAGTCTCCACTGATCGCCCATGTCGGGTCAAGCGGAACCCAGCTCTCGGAATCACTCAAATACACCTCATTCCACGCATGCGGACCGTACCCTCCTTGGCCGTTATAACCAAGTCCTGTAACAACTTTGACTTCAAGTCCTTGTGAACGGGCCATCACGGCATAGAGACGGGCATAATCAATACATACACCTTTGCGTGTATCAAATGTATTCTGTGGATTCTGTTCATGCCATATGCCCTTTTGCTCATAGTCATCCACTTTACCATAGTCATACTGAATACGTGAACCTACCCAGTCGTATAACGCCCTTGCTTTGGCTTCATCTGTCGATTGGCCTTTGACAATCTCACTCGCTGCAGATTCAATATCCGTCGGAATATTATGGTCAATGACTTCATATTTGCGTTGCAGGATGCCGCCCAGTTCCTTCTGCACAGCCTGCGTAAATACGGGAAGCTTGTCCTTGATAAACGTGCCAGACAACGGTTCGATAACCGATTTGGCCCCTTGCATATAGATCGGAGATGCCTCCACATATCGGCTGAACATGCTCCCGGGGTAAAGACTGACTATCATGAACAAAACCGCAATGACAATCATTCCGCGGACGGAGCCTATGATCGTACCAATGAATGCACCGGTCAACCGACTAAACATACCTTTAGGCGCACTTTCCTCGGCTGACCCCTGCCTGCTGCTGAAAATAAATGAAGAGAGAAACCCGAGAATCAATCGGATGAGTCCATAGCTTAATACAAATAATACAGCGAACCGCATCAGCGGAAAATCTGCAATCGCCGTAACCAACGTATAATACATCTGTTCCCACCGGTTCAACTCACGGTTAGGCATGGCTGAAGCATACTCAGACAGCCACTGCTGTACATATGGCGCAAGCCACAACGTAAAACCGATCGACAACAGAATACCAATGACCGCCATAATGCCATCCATCAGGAACCCGAAGAGTCTGCCTGCTGAACGCGAAGCCCCTCTGGACCAACCCTGCAATAATGAAGCAGCCACAATCAGCAGCAGCATAATCGTGATGCCATTCAATTCCTTTAGGCTGTCCAGCCAATTCTGCAGCACGTACCGATTCCCCCTTTACTACGATGCTGGTGCTGTTTTGTTCTCCTGTGCCTGTTCGACAAACGTACGTATGGTTTCATTGTCGAGTTTCCATTCGCCAAGTGAAATTCCGCGGAAGGTCACATCCACTTTATCCGATTGAGTTCTTCCCTTAATCTCCACATTGGGACTTGTGATGGTGAACGCTCCATCCTGTCCTTTGACGTATTTCGCTTTGGAAGCTTCCTTAAGCATCATGCTGGTTGCTTCCTTCTTCAATGTGTCCATCGTACTGGATTGTACGTCTGTCACTGTTTGTTTGATCTGATCAATGGAGATGCCGCTGTATATCAGTAGAGCCGCAATAATGATGATGGCAATCAACCATTTCAACACGGTTTTGACCACATTCAGAACAAAGAACAATATGATCAACGCAACCACGATCACCAACCAGTTCTGCATCAGAAACTCTTTGATTACTTCTATGTTCATGATTACACCTTCCGTATTAGAATTCATTTGTAACACTCCCGAATATTATACATGATTTCCGAAGCTGCTGTCAGCTAAGCCCTCTCCCTTAAAAATAAACGGTCTAAGTTCGTCCCGCCAGGCGTACAAGTAGTACCATGAGGTTCTGCTGGCGAACGGGAACACGTTCAAGACCCGTAGTTTGAACATGCATCGCTTAACAAGGAGGGGCTTATGTGAAAACGGCCATCTGGTTATACCTGTTTTTGTTCCTTGCTGTATTTGATTTGCACGCCCAGTATCCCATTCTGACCCCTTTTGCCATCTCGCTGGGAGCCGCCCCTACTTTCATTGGCTGGATGATGGGCATCTATTCCTTAACGCATCTTCCCGGCAATCTGATTGCCGGGACACAAATCGATAAACATGGCAGTCGCCGCTACATTGTATTCAGTCTGCTCGGGGCAGGATTCATCCTGCTCCTGCAAGCCTATGTCCAGACACCATGGCAACTGCTGGCGCTGCGTTCCATCAGCGGTTTTGTGCTGGCCTTCCTGTCTCCCGCATGTCTCGCCCTGCTTGCACAGTTATCCAGCGATCCGGTGAAACAGGGGAAGTATATGTCGGGTCACGGGGTAGTACATACCCTCGCGTCTGTGGTATCGCCAGCGGCCGGTGCGATCATTGTGGGTTCCATGGGATTCTCTGCTACATTCTCAGGCTTGGGTTACTTGCTTATTCTCACAGGTGTCATTGCTTTCATGACGATGCCCCGTGGCATCATCAAGCAGCATGAGAGAGTAACTGAACCTGCCAAACCTGACGTTTCACCAGCAGATGCCACAAGTGCATTCTTGCCGGTGTCCTGGCGATACTTTGCCTTGCCGCTGGTGATTGCCTGTGCTCAAGGGATTCTCTTCTTCGAGTTGCCCCTTCGAGGAGGAGGGCATTCGTCCATCATGTCTACCGGCCTGTTATTTTCCGTAATCAGTATCGGAGCTCTCTTCACACTGAGCATGTTATTTCTCAACCGGTATTCCCCCAAACTGCGTCTGGTTGCGGGTGTGCTGTTGATGTCCTTGTGTTTTTTTGTAATGGCCGCCATTCCGCAAATCCCGTTGTCCACCGTATTATTTGTACTCGGGATGTCCAAAGGCATTATCTTTCCAGCTATGGCTACCCTATTTATCCGTCTGAGCGGAGGAAGCAGATTAGGCCGCATATTCTCGCTGCAATCCATCGCCACTTCCATAGGCTCTTTCATCGGCCCCATCACAGCCGGGCAACTTCGTGTTGGGTTATCACCCTATTTCATCGCGTTTCTTTTGTTAATGATTGGTATGCTACTGCTTCCATACTATACATCCAGACGCGAAGCTTCCCTGTCCGATCCCAAAAGTATATTAAACTAAATTCCGATCAGTCTCTGTCTCTTTACCTTTACAGACAGCAATTAGGCCAGTATTTTCATTAGCTTTGCATCATTCCCCCATTTACAGCTAAACTATATAAAATGGACTAACGTTTTACACGTTGATAAAAGCTAACTGGGAAATCTATCTTTTACAATCACCGAAGGTTTTATCTTATTGAAGATCATTAAGGTTGAACAATTAGCCAAAAGTAGTGGAGGGGACGGAATCGATTTTGAAGAAGCGGTAGCGTTCGCCTTTGTCTCCATATTTCAACCTATAAAAAATAAAATCAATCAGAAATTTGGAGACAACAGCGATCGGAAGAACGATCCGTAACCGGAACGGCCACTGCAAGCTATTACTTCCCTAATGATGCACTTATGAAATAAGACCTCAAACTTGATGGGTTGTTCTATCCAGTTAGCAGCCGTGTAAAGAAAGGAATCCATTTTATATAATCAGTCGATTTTCGCTGCAACATTTCCCGGGGAATGTCGACATAAGCTCTCGAACAAGAGGTGAATATCATGCCTATTCATGTCATTGTGGAAGGTAAGAATGACCGAAGCAAACTGAAACGTTTGGTTGGACCCGAAATCAACATTCTATGTACGTTTGGAACACTTAATTCCCTCAAGTTGGAGACCCTGCGCAAGCAAGTCGGTTACGATGAAGTCTTTTTATTTATGGATAATGACAGTTCCGGCAAAAAAATTAGAGGTGTACTTCGGGATGCTTTCCCGGATGCAGTACAGATGTATACACGACGAGGATATGCGGGTGTGGAAGGAACACCCGATGAGTATATCATTGCCCAGCTGGAAAAGGCCGGGTTAGAGACATACATCCAATACCCTGAACATCCTTCCTTTTAAAATGAAACACCAAAAGGCTGCCTTTGGGTTGATATCCAACCTGAAGGCAGCCTTTACAGTATGATGATCAGATGATTATTCGTTGATCAGATTGCGAATATCCTCGGCAATGACAGCTGGCACAACGTCCTCTGTATTAAATGCGTTATATACCTTGCGCAACTGGTTATTCTCATCCACCAACCCGATCATGTTCATATGGGCAAAATCGTCCTTATTCTCCCCTTCGATCAGGATCTGGAATGAATCCCTGGCGAACTGTTTGGTTTTGTCCATATCCCCTCGCAAGAAGTACCATCCGGAATAATCCGCGTGGAAGCGGTCCGCAAACGTCTTAATCTTCTCTCTTGTATCGACTTTCGGGTCGAATGAAATAGATACAAATGAGACATCTTTACCGAAGGTGTCGTCCTCTTTCAACAGATCCTGCACCTGAGATAACGTAAAGGTCGTAATAGGGCAGACATCCGGACAACTGGTGAAATAAAAGTAGAACAATCGGACTTTCCCTTGAGTATCCTCCAGTGATACCGTACTGCCATCTACATTTTCCATAGAAAAGGATTGGATTTCACGAATCTCGGGTAATTTTTCCTTACTGGCAAATACGGTGCCCCACATCAGATACACAGCCATTATCAGTGCGAGCCCGAGCAGCATCCATGTCCATTTGTACTTTTTCAGCATCTTCCTCGTCCCTTCTGTATCTCCTCTTATGAATACGCATACATATGTGAACCTAAAATCACGTTTGTTTCGCTTCATCCATCTACTGTGACATATGTATTCAAAGAAACCTACTTTTTATGAGATTCTATATTATTGTAACGGTTAAAAGGAACAATGCCCATAAATTATTTTAGCGTTGTATATCATTCGAATAGTATCGTACGTTCTTTGGCGATTTTTCTCACTGTATCCGATATAAAGTTTATCATAAGAACTGCCAAAATAGTTTGACAAACTACGTACATTTATTGGGTATGTCACAGGTAATTGTCATAACTTTGAAATTAGGGATATTTTGCATCCTGACAGACGGATATTATACACTATATATGGGTATCACCTAGATAGAGAAGTAATATGCCTTAGAACGATACACCACACAAAGGAGACGTTTATGGATACCTCTACACATTTTGTCATGGGTATTGGTCTAGCCGGTCTGGCTTATGTCGATCCTGTTGTCGCGGCTAGTCCCATGCTTGCAGCTGCGGTAATGGTTGGCACGATCGCCGGTTCTCAGGCCCCAGACATCGATACTGCGTTACGTCTCAAAAGCAATTCGCTTTACATTCGGAATCATCGGGGCTTGTCACACTCTCTGCCATTTCTCCTGTTATGGGTTTTGCTCATCACCGGCGTCATTGCATTGATATTCCCTGGTGTCCCTATTGGACACGTTGCCACGTGGACCGCTGTGGCCGTAGGCTTTCACGTATTCACCGATCTGTTCAACACCTATGGAACCCAAGCCGCCCGGCCTTTTACGGAACGCTGGATCGCCTGGAACATCATTCATATTTTTGATCCGTTTCTATTCACTACACATGTCATAGCTATCCTGTTATGGGCCTTTGATCTGATCGCCCCTGCACCACTCTTCGTTACGTTGTATAGTTTGACCGGTTTATATTATATATGGCGAACGATTGCTCGTGCACAAGCAGTCAGAAAAGTAAGACGTCTCGACAACAGCCCAGAGCATGCAAGATACATCGTCATTCCAACGATATCCTGGAACCGCTGGCATGTGGTTAAACGAGTTGAGGACGGCAGTTATGTGATCGGTAAAATGGATGGTTCTAATCTGGTATGGAGTCTGCACGCCTCGTCTTCTACTCATGCGGCCGTTGCTGCTTCACGCAAATCACCGGAAGTTAGTGCCTTCCTCTATTTCACCTCCTATGCGGTGGCAGAGGTTGAAGAACTGCCTGCCGGTTACAAGGTCCGCTGGGCAGATGTACGTTATCGACACCGGAAACAATATCCATTTGTCGCTGTAATTGTGATGGATCGGAATTTTGAAACGATTGATACGTATGTAGGCTGGTTAAGCGATGAGAAAATGGATAAAAAACTTTTATCTGCACGCCCTTGACGAAGTGAGCATGGCAAGGCACAATCAGACATAGGAACTGATACGCGAGAAAGCCCGGAGCGTTTCCGCTCCGGGCTTTCTGTTTATCCTGTTTTGTTGCTGTTGGTTAAAATAAATTATTTGCCAGACCCAGCCAGAGACTGCTCAGCGATTTGTACCAGACGTTTGGTGATATATCCACCCAAAGATCCTGTTTCACGGGAAGTGTAGTTACCATAGTAACCGTCTTGTGGGATAGTTACACCCAGTTCCTGTGCAGCCTCGATTTTCAATTGTTGCAGTGCTGAATTTGCCTGAGGTACCACCAAGTTGTTAGAACGAGATCCTTGAGCCATATTTATAATCTCCCTTCAATCTGTGTCTGTAATGTAATTGCAAGCTTGCAAGATTATTATGGCTCGTAGGCTACAGGTTATACGGAGTTTTACTAAATTTGTAGATGGAGGTTTTTCCCAATGAGTAAAGGCTTATCCTTATGGTTCGCATTCTCTTCGATTATCTTGTTAACGGTTTCAGCAATTATGATCTCCTACTCTGGTTGGTTTGCTGCACTACTGTTTGTCCTGTCCATTGCCAACATTGGCTGGGGATTTGTGATTCGTGCCAAAAAAGAACGTCAGGAAGTTCGCTCGGCTGCTTCAGAGCCCACTTCTTGAGCAGGTCATTTGATAGTTCAATAATGAACGCACAAATAAAGAGGAGTCCTTCAATAGGACTCCTCTTTATTTATGTTAACTATTCATTGCATGAAATGAAGATCTTGTTCAGCACTACTGTTTACGTCTCGGAACAAATCCCATACGTTCTTTCACTGCATCCAACGTTTGAGCAGCAACTTCTTCTGCACGACGGGCTGACGTATCCAGAACATCCGCCAATTCGCCAGATTCACGAATCTCATTATATCGTTGTTGTAGCGGTTCAATCACAGATACAACCACTTCAGCCAGTTCCTTTTTGAATGGACCGTACATCTTGCCTTCATAACGCTCAGCTACTTCTTTAAGCGTCATACCTGCACATTCAGCATATATACTCATCAGATTGCTGACTTCCGGTTTGTTTGCCGGATCATATACGACTTCACGTCCCGAATCTGTAGTGGCACGGCTGATTTTTTTGCGAATGACATCCGGCGGATCCAGCAGGGCAATATAGCTGCCAGCATTAGGATTACTTTTGCTCATTTTCGAAGAGGCATCATCAAGTGACATTACCCGAGCACCTACCTGTGGGATATACGGATCTGGAATGGTGAAGTACTCCCCATAACGGTGGTTAAAACGTCCTGCCAGATCACGTGTCAGTTCCAGATGCTGCTTCTGATCCTCACCTACTGGTACAAGGTCAGCATTGTATAACAAAATATCCGCCGCCATTAATGATGGATACACGAACAGTCCGGCACCAACGGAATCTTTACCGGATGATTTATCCTTAAACTGAGTCATGCGTTCAAGCTCACCCATGGAGGTCAGCGTTGTCATCAACCAGCCCAATTCCGCGTGCTGCGGAACATGGGATTGCAAAAATACGTTAGATTTCGAAGGATCAATACCTGCTGCAATAAACAGTGCAGCTACTGCTTCCGACTGTTCACGCAATGCTGCTGGCTCCTGAGCCACGGTGATGGCATGAAGATCAACCACCATGAAATGACATTGATAGTCATGCTGGAGTTTTACAAAATTTTTGATAGCACCAATATAGTTGCCCAATGTGAGCTTACCGCTTGGCTGAATACCTGAAAGTACTGTTTTCATTACACATAACGCCTCCCTGATTGTATATAAAAAAAACTCCTGCCATTCTCTGCGAACGCAAAAAGGCCCCACATCCGCAAGGGACGTGAGACCGTGGTGCCACCCTTATTCGCTTTTCTTCCATTGCTCCTGACCCTGAATCAAGTCAAGCCGAAGAAATGCCTTCATTGTTCCGTAACGTGGATTATACGGCAGACTCTAGTGGGGCAAGCCCATCTCTGGCTTAACCTGTTCAAACCTACACTCAAGGGTCCATTCGGTTAAGAGCTCACACCGGTTCGCATCAACCACCGGCTTTCTGAAGAGGATTCTCTTGGCCTACTTATCCCTGTCATCGATTTCATGTCATTCAATTCTAATAAAAGCTTTCAGAGTTCCATCTTAATGCGCACAGGCGCGAATGTCAAAATGAGTTGAACTTTTTTACCCGAGACATCAAAATCTGTTATGATGGAATTGCTTATCCTGTTGCCTGCTTCACACGAAATAGCGCAGGAAATAGCTGGCATGTACACAACGACACGCCTGCAGCAGTAGCTTCATCACAACTGCTTGCAGACAGATTTCAAGTGGGAAAAGGAGCATCGATATGAAACAAGTGACCAAAGGCCAATGGAATGGTTACGACACGTATATCCTACATAGCCGTGAATTGGAAATCACCCTGCTGCCGCGTCTTGGAAATAATATTATTTCTATTCGCGATTTAGTGCAGGACAGAGATGTCGTCCGCCGTCCGGATGAAGACGATCTTGCCTTTTATCTGCAGAAGCCGTACCATTTTGGCGTTCCTCTCCTGATTCCACCAGGGCGCATTCATCGTGGACAATTCGAATATGAAGGCGTTCGTTACCAGTTCGATCAGAACACGGCGAATGACAACCATATTCACGGTCTCCACCGTACCCAATCCTGGTGTGTCAGTGACATTGAGGAAGATGAAGACGGCTGTGCAATTACGACTGAATTACTGACCGAAAATGAAGAGCATTGGATGGCTCAATTCCCGATTCCCCTGAAACTTGAGATGACGTTCAGTCTGCAAAACGCTGTATTTAGCCAGCGTCTGCGAGTCACCAATCTGAGCTCGACACCTGCTCCTTTTGGGATGGGATATCATACATGGTTTTTGTTAGACGGCAAACCTGCCGACTGGACACTGCAACTGCCTGTTTCCGGAATATACGGACAGAATGAAGAACAATTACCGACAGGTGAACTGGAGTCCCTGGGCGAATGGTCTGCTCTTAACGAAGGCATCAATTTGCAGGGACGTAACTGGGATACCCTGTTGAAAGCTACCGAAGGTGAACCGGCTACGGCTTACTTACGCAGGCAAGATGGATATACATTGAAATATTCAGCAGATGAAGCATTTTTCAAACATTGGGTTCTCTTTACCAAAGGTGAATCCGATCAGTTTTTGTGCATTGAACCGTACACTTGGCTCCCGGATGCACCTAATTTGGCTTTATCGGATGAACAAACCGGGTTGATTCGCTTGGAACCGGAACAGCCTGTTGAGTTATTTACACGTATTGAGGTTATACCTCCTACAGACTAAACGAGCTGATCATCCTCTATTTTGCTTTTACGCTATCACCATATATTTGGATATCCAAATACAACTTGCCGACCCGCATTGGGTCGGCTTTTTTATGTGTCCTGTGCACTGATATTTATCCATATTTTTCCTTAAGCCATATCATGTATATTTCCTTATTCTCTAACCATACTAACATCACCAACCCATAAGGAGGTGACACATATGTACGGAAGTCAAAACCAAGGTAGCGGTAGCCGCTCCAATAACCTGGTCGTTCCCCAAGCAACAGCAGCATTGCAACAATTGAAAATTGAAGCTGCTCAAGAGCTGGGTGTAACTATTCCACAAGATGGTTACTACGGTAACTATACTTCCCGTGAGACAGGTTCTCTGGGTGGATACATCACTAAACGTCTGGTGCAAATCGCTGAGCAGCAATTATCGGGTCGTTCGTAAGCTCGTAATTATTGCTTGAGCCTAAGCAGAATCCAAAAGTAAAAGCGGCCTTCTTCGGAAGTGCCGCTTTCTCTTGTGCAACTAATTAGGAGGTCGACTCCATATCTGAATCCTTGTATGTATTGGTTCTAGGGTAACGAATCATCAGGCTTGCCATATTGTAATTAGACTCCATTGTTGCATCCACCAAAATCATACCTTGTCTTACTGTGAAGTCGTATGATATCTCGCCATGCGTCCAATTGCGTTTGAATTTCAACGTCTCCAGTGCCATTGCCCGGAAAGAAGTTCTCTGGGTTTTGTTTAGCCCCCCTTCCTCCACATCCATCTGCCCATCTCGTCCAGCTATCGGATTATGTCGAATACCGAATTTCCCAATTACGTTGTTTCGTATTTGCACAAAAACTACCCCTGAATCTAACCCTGATAACTCATGATCAAGTTCTTTGAATACCAGATCCAACTGCCTCGCTAATGAAAGCTCATCAATTTTCATATTAACACTCTCCTTATATGCTTATAGTCCTATACATCAAGGACTTACGACTCATTATATGACATCATATGTGCTCATTCAACAAACAAAGTAAAAGTTGGGTATTTCTAACTATTATTTGCACAATTAATTGCCATTCCACTCCCTTAAACTGAGCTTTTTCACTCAATTACGACAAAATCTTCGAGAATCGAAAATGAGGACTCAGTACAAAAGAGGCTGCAATCCCGTGTCTGTTAACAGGGGATTGCAGCCTCTTTCAGATATATTCAACCTATTATATTCAACCTATTTTTCGGTCGTCGTCATCTGTAGAAACTGCTCAATATCGGCAATAACCAAGTCCGCAGCATTTTGCCAGAATTCCGGTTGTGTCAGGTCCGTACCCAGATGTTTCTGAGCAAGTTCTTCGACCGTCATACGACCTGTATCCCGCAATAAATCATCATATTTATCTGCAAATGCTGTACCTTCCTGCTGCGCTCTTGCATAGATTCCCGCACTGAACATATACCCGAACGTGTATGGGAAATTATAGAATGGCACACCAGTCAGATAGAAATGCAGTTTGGATGCCCAGAAATGAGGATGATCTGATGCAAGTACACCGCAGAACGCTTCCTGCTGCGCCTCCACCATTAATTTGGATAATTCATCCGCGTTGACCAGGCCTTTTTTGCGTTGTTCATAGAAACGATTCTCAAACAGGAACCGGGCATGGATGTTCATAAAGAAAGCTACACTTCTCTGTATCTTGTCTTCCAGCAACGCCAGCTTCTCTTGCTCATCTGTTGCCGCCTGCACCAGGGCATCTGCTACAATCAGTTCAGCAAACGTGGACGCTGTCTCAGCCACATTCATCGCATAACGTTGATTCAATGCAGGCAGCTCTTCCATAATGTGTTGATGATAACCATGACCAAGTTCATGCGCAAGAGTCGACACATTAGATGGTGTCCCAGAGAAGGTCATGAAAATTCGGGTTGCTTTGCTAAGTGGCAAAGACGTACAGAATCCGCCTGGACGCTTGCCAGGACGGTCTTCTGCTTCGATCCAGCGTTTCTCAAAAGCCATCTCTGCAAACGAGGAAAGTTTAGGACTGAACTTGGCAAACTGTTCAACAATATTGATGGCTGCCTCATCGTAAGTGATTTTGCCACTCGATTTACCTACAGGTGCATCTACGTCGCTCCAGCTGAGCTTGTCTACCCCCAGCAGTTCTGCCTTGCGCTCCAGATATTGAACAAGCGCAGGTTTGGCACCATTAATCACATCCCACATCGTATCCAGTGTCTGACGTGACATCCGGTTGATAGCCAGAGGTTCCTTGAGGATATCATCCCAGCCACGTTTCTCATATAACTTCAGACGGAATCCCGCAAGGTGATTCAGCGTGTCAGCGCAGAAATCTTCGACATCGGTCCAAGCCTGCTCCCAGTTTGCAAATACCGTCTCACGTACATTCCGATCACTATCGCTCAGCTTGTTGGCAGCCTGTCCTGCGGAGAGCATCACCGTTTCCCCATCTTGCTCAAATGGAATGTTCACCTTGCTTACGATCGTGTTGTAGAATTTGCCCCAACCATGGTAACCATCTACACCAAGATCCAGAGCAAGACCTTCCAGTTCAGGCGACAGCTTCTCACGAGCCAGCGTGCGACTCTCGTTCAGTACAAATGCCAGCGGCTGAATATCTTCCCGAGCAATCCAAGCGTCCCACACCGAATCTGATGTCTGACTGAGTGTATTATCGAACTTCGATTTACTGCCGTTCAGCATCGCACCAAGGGAACTGATGGCGCCTTGAAGCTGCGTTGCCTTTTTGTCCTTCTGGTTTTGCGATGAGAGGCAGGATACAAACGCAGAACCTTCCGATACGCGCATATAACAGCTTTGCAGCAGTTCCAAAATCGGATCAAATGCAGCCGTCTCTTCTAATGAAGTCGGTGCAAGTGTTTCGTTCAACAGATGTTGCAGTTTACGTACATCCTCTTCCAGTTCAATCAGATACGCAGCAAATGTCTCGGAGGAAGAACCTCCACTAAAAATGGACTCCAGATCCCATACGGGGTGTAATGGCGTTTTCATTTAATAAGGCACCTCTCTCTATAAATTGGATGGTTAGGATTGAATTAAAAACTGGTTTTCTGTTCACTGTATCTCTATACTAGAGAAATACTTATAGCAACTTTCAGGAGGTAAACGTATGAAACCTTTACAAGTATCGGCTGATACAGCCGTCAAATTAGCAGAATCCCTGGGCGTACCTTTGGAGCACCTGATGCACATGCCCCAACATATCCTGATGCAGAAGATTGCGGAACTCGCCAAACAAGAAGCCTCCAAACCTTCCGCACCAGAAGGCGAACAAGAATGATTCCGTTTGAGAACAGCTGGCCTTACGATATTGTGATGGGAGACATCTATGTACAGCAATGTCCCTACTGTCATGCAAGCAACGTGCTGCTCCCCCTCAAACCAAAAGAGCTTGTGCTCATTCGCGAAGGCAAAAAGAAATTACTGGTCTTTCCCTGCTGTAATACAAGCATGACCGTGATCGACAACGACAGTGACTATTTGTTATCCAACCGTCCTGTCCGTAACTAATGCAAGATCAACTTAGAGGGGGCTGCGCTTCGCAGCCTCTTTGTCTGTTTCCAGCATCTCTTCAGGGAGTTCCAACTTACTTGAAATCATCTGCTCACGCAGCACAGCCCACTGTTCCCTTGAAGCACGAATCATGGCCGCATCAGTGATCCGCTTGTCATGAATGACCTTGCTGAACCATTGCACTGCTTCATTAAACCGTCCTACCCTACGGTTCAATTCCCCGAGCAAATACAACAGTTTGGCTTCATTGCCACCCGTTCCTTCACGTTCGAACACCTTCACATAGGCTTCAAGGCTAAATTCAAGAAAACGATGTTCCTGTGCATGGTCTTCCATATAACGATACAACCAAGCTATATGATGCAACAGACCAGCGACGACACGATCTTTCTCCTGGATAACCTGTGCGCATAACAAAGCAAGCTTGTACGTAGCCAGCGCCTGGTCCAGTGTCCGTGCTCCGCTATAATCACGTTTTACCCAGCGATTACCGACCTGTTCCTTAAAAGCCTTGCGCTGAGCATCATTCAAATGTTCCGTTGCGTTCTCCGTGGAGGCAAACCCGCACTGCGGACAGATGCGAACCACATAAAAATCTGGATTCTCCAGCTTGTAGTACGCACAAAAATCCGAATCCGTCCGGTAGGGCCTTTTCAAACTCGGTCTTACCCGAGAGGTTTCATACTCGGTTTCGCAATAATGACAGGTCACCTTCACCTTATATAGCGGCTCTAATTCCAATCTCTTCCATCCCTCTCCCGTACGCTTATAATCATATTCGGAACTACGGTGTATTCACAAAATGATGTGCAGGCCCAGATAAACGCTGCAGGATAAATGAATGCAAGGGCTCCTCCACACCGATCTGTGTTAAGGCTTGGTCCATACACGCAAGCCACGCCTCAGCCCGTTCAACCGTCACTTCAAAATGCATATGACGGGCACGCATCATCGGGTGTCCAAACGCCTCGGAAAACAGCCCTGGTCCTCCAAAAAACTGAGACAAAAACATATACTGCTTGTCGATGACCGGCTGAATATCTTCCGGGAAAAGCGGAGCCAGCTGCTCATTCTGCTGAACGATCGGATAGAAAGCCTCGACCAGTGCGCGAACACCTTTCTCACCGCCAAGATTGTCATAAATACTCAAACTGGGATTCATTCGTCTGATTCCCCTTTCTGATGTCGAATTTTGCCATATATTACACGTTCCGTGAACATTGTGAAAACAGTAACAATATCCAGGCCCCAAAAGCCTTTATCTCCATTCTATCAAAAAAAACCAAAAAGTCCTATATAACATGAAATCATCAGCACATGTAACCTGCCATCTGTATATAGGACTTCTTCAAAACATAACACAAAAAAAAGCGCCAACCGCATAGGTTGGCGCACTAGATATTCCATTAATAACTCCGCCAGTCCTCTTCCTCAGAGCGTACCAGCGAGGCACGTATCACATATACAAAAGCACAGACCAGGATTCCGGTGACAAGACTCATGATCATCACTCCATCCGAATTGAATTCCACCTTGGAGACAATTAGGTGACGTTCAGGCGTTTTTCTCATTTTAGCATACATCACTCAAAAACACAGCCACTTTTGCAAGCGCTTTCTACGTATAATTTTGTACTGTTTGTCCACTTTTTTTCATATATTGATGGCAATAGACATCACAGACTTCCGCACACCGACCATTCCAAAAATAAAGGAGAAGAATTCATGGCTGCTTCACAACGACTCACCCATGTCCTGGTCACACTCGCTCTCCTGATCCTTTGTGTGTTAATGGTCTTGTATCCAGCGGAAACCTGGCATGCAGGTGTACGCGGACTGTCCATCTGGTGGGACGTATTGTTTCCCTCCCTTTTTCCTTTTTTGGTGCTGTCCGAGCTGCTGCTCGGCTTTGGCATTGTTCATTTTCTAGGTACCTTACTGAATCCACTGATGCGTCCATTGTTTCGTGTTCCCGGAAGCGGTGGTTTTGTATTTGCCGTGAGCTGTGCATCCGGTTATCCTACAGGGGCAAAACTGACCGCCCAGTTATGGGAACAAAAGCTGGTTACCCGGGAAGAAGGAGAACGGCTCGTTGCCTTCACGACATCATCCGATCCGATCTTTATGATTGGAGCCGTATCGGTTGGGTTCTTCCATAATGTCGCCATCGCTCCAGTATTGGTTGCGAGCCATTACGCTGCAGCTTTTCTGGTGGGTATGCTCATGCGTTTTCACGGGGGTACAGCAAAAGGCTCACAGCCAGACATCTCTTCTGCATCTCCATCGGAGGAGACACCTCGAAACAGACTGGTACGGGCCATCTATGCGATGCATGAAGCCAGAAAGGCTGACGGACGGGCATTCGGTGAACTGCTGCGCCAGGCAGTCTCCTCATCCCTTCGCCTTATTATTATCGTAGGAGGGCTGGTTGTATTCTTCTCGGTCATGATGGAGCTGCTTGTACAGACCGGTTGGCTTGGCGGATTATACGGGATAACCGAGCAATTGTTACGACATAGCGGACTGCCTCCATCTTTATCTCCTAGCTTGGTCGGTGGGCTGTTTGAAGTAACGCTGGGGAACAAAGAGGCTGGGAGTGCCGGGGCATCCATCCAACTCGTCTATAAAGTAGCAGCAGCAGCCTTTGTTCTCTCCTGGGGCGGATTATCCGTCCATGCACAGATTATGAGTGTTCTTAGCAACACACCCATGAGATACGGTCCATTTCTATTTGCCAGAGCGATTCATGCGCTAATCGCACCTGTGCTGGTCCTGCTGTTATGGACACCCATGATGGGGCGTTCCTCTTCACCCGTTCTCATGGAGCCCGGTTTCATCCCATCGTTATCAACATATACACCGGACTGGGGACTGATCTTTTTGTCCGGAATGATTGTTTTTGTAAGCCTCATCGTGTTGTTGTTATTCCTTGCGATATTAAGTTCCATTCTCAAGCCTAGACGACATGCCAAAAATAAGTGAACGATTCATCTATATTTAACGGAATATGCGCCCAAACGTTGTGTTCTTTCGCGGAATTGATTATCATCGGTAGTATAATGACCACAAAGGAGCTTTCATCTTGAGATACTATGTTCAAGACCGCGGAGACCAGTTATCGATTGATCTCAGTCAGCAGTTTCATGCGCTGGCGAAGGAAGAAGGGTTCAAGCTGGATGCAGAATCGCCGGAGATTGTTATCTCCATCGGGGGCGATGGTACGATGCTACAGGCATTTCACAATTTCATCGACCGCATTCCGGATATTGCTTTTGTTGGGGTTCATACAGGCCATCTCGGCTTTTACGCCGATTGGAAGAAGGAAGAATTACGCGAGTTAGTCAGGCTGATGAGTGGCAAAGGAGATCCGGAACGTCTCAAACCACGCATTGTACAATACCCGCTATTGGAGCTTGAGATTCGGAAAAAGTCAGGGAATTCCTCTTACATCGCCCTTAATGAATTTACGTTAAAAGGTGTAGACGGTACCGTCGTGGCCCAGGTCGATATTAACGATGTGACATTTGAGATGTTCCGTGGGGATGGCATCTGTGTATCCACGCCATCAGGCAGCACCGCATACAACAAGGCCCTTGGCGGTGCCATGGTTCATCCAACCATCGAGGCCATTCAGATTGCGGAGATTGCATCGATTAATAATCGGGTCTATCGGACACTTGGTTCACCGGTTATTTTGCCCAAGCATCATCATTGTGATATTTTCTCCCGCAAGGATCAGCGGTTATTGATGACCATTGATCATGTGAATGTGATGGTGGAGGATCTGATCTCCGTCCGTTGTCAGGTATCCAGTCACAAGGTCAGTTTCGCGCGTTTCCGCCCTTATCCATTCTGGAACCGGGTTCGCACGGCATTTCTTGACTAAAATAAACACACCAAAAAAGCGGTCCTTCTCAGGAACCGCTTTTTGCTTTGGCTTGAGGCTGATCTTTGCTCTTCTGAAGCACAAAGTACGCACAGCCAAAGTTACAATATTCATTGATATAATCCACCATACTGGCGATCGTGGAATCCTTTGTCGCTTTCGGATGGTTATCACGGTAAAAACCTTTTAACCTTAACTGGCTATAACCCCAGTCTCCGATAATATAGTCATAACGCTCCAGCACTTCACTGTAACGATCACGGAAAACCTCTGGATTCCAGCCTTCTTTGTGGTTCTGGACGATTTCATAATTTTTGCCGCCGATCTGTACAATGACCGGTTCTTTGGGCTTTTCTTCAACTGACTCAACAACCGATTCCTGAACCGGCTCCTGGATCTGTTCCTGAAGTTGGTCCTGAATCTGTTCTGTGTTTTTTTCTTCTTCCAATCCGGTATCCTCCATCACGCGTGTGTTGCCGCCTGTTCAGCATGTTTGGTAGCCGATTTCACCTGTTCATGCGCATGGTAGGAGCTGCGTACCATCGGGCCAGATTCGACGTGGCTGAATCCACGTTTTAATCCTTCCTGTTTTAATGCAGCAAACTCCTCTGGCGGATAATACTTTTCAACATACAGATGTTTCTCCGATGGCTGCAAATATTGACCAATCGTCATAATATCACAGTTTACCGCACGAAGATCATCCATTGTTGATAAAATTTCATTATATTCCTCACCTACACCAAGCATAATGCTTGATTTCGTTGGGATGTTAGGTTGCATTTCTTTGGCACGAGCAAGCAATTCCAGTGAACGTTTATATTTCGCCTTGGCACGCACTTTGTCTGACAACCGCTCAACCGTCTCAATATTGTGATTCAGGATGTCCGGTTTGGCATCCATTACAATCTGCAAAGATTCCCGATCGCCCAGAAAGTCTGGAATGAGTACTTCAACGCTGCACAATGGCAACCGCCGCCGTACGGCCTTTACCGTCTCTGCAAAGATCGTAGCTCCCCCGTCTTTCAGATCGTCACGGGCTACACTTGTAATTACGCAGTGTTGCAGATTCATCTGCTCTGCTGCTTCAGCCACACGTTCTGGTTCCTGCAAATCAAGCTCCGTTGGCAAGCCTGTATTCACCGCGCAAAAACGGCATGCCCTTGTGCAAATATCGCCCAAAATCATAAAAGTGGCCGTTCGATTGGCCCAGCATTCATAAATATTCGGACACCGCGCTTCCTCACATACCGTATGCAGCGTTTTGGAACGCATCATCGTTTTCATTTCCTGATAGTTATCGCCGGTTGTCAATTTGATCCGAATCCAATCCGGCTTCGGTTCTTTAACACGTTTAGCCAATGCATAAACCTTCTTTCTACTGAAGTTAGGCTGTTGCTCGGAACATATTATACCATGAAAGCGCTGGAAAAACCCCCATTTGTCACATCTTGTGCATTCCTGCCCGATATGGACAATTTGTATAATTCGATTCCCCCCAAGAGCTTACATGGATAAAATGAGAACTTTTGAAGAACGCTAACCTTTAGCTTGGTTCATCGGGTACCTTGTATCATTCTAATGGAAAGGGGCTGCTTCCCAGTGCAACAACGCTTGACCTTCAGGCACACGTACCGCTTTTGGATCAAAACATTACTTGCAGGTACTCTGCTTCTCCCATTCTTGCCTGTTGAAGTTTACAGTGAACCCGCCCAGGCCGCTCCCAAACCACAGGCTGCCGAGTTAAAACCCGCAGAAATTTTCGCTGCACGTCGCCATTTATATGAAACCATCGGTCAGATGACCCAGATTCCCTGGTACAGGCTTGCTGCAATTGATCAGTATGAACGAACAATTACTCGCGCACATCCAAAAGATCGCAAGCATCCGGAGCGGCTTACGGGTATCTTCATGACCCCTCCGGCCTGGAGAGGATGGCTAAATCCCGATGAGACGGATCAACATCCGGAATCCATTCTTTTTTTCAAAGGATATGGACGTGATGGTTCAGGAGACGGTATAGCGGATGCCAACAATGATCTGGATGTGCTGTACAGCATGGCTTCTGTTATTCAAGGTTACGGAAACAAGCAAGAGGACTTCAACATTGCCTTGTGGGAATATTATCACAATTCCCGTGCTGTGCAACGGATACAGCAATTCGCGAAGTTATATGAGCATTTTGACAATCTGGATCTATTCGGACATGCCTTTCCAGTCCCGCTTGGAACCAACTACTCCTATCGCAGTACCTGGGGTACAAAAAGAAGCTGGGGTGGTTATCGCATTCATGAGGGAACAGATATTTTTGCTCCGCATGGCCTGCCTGTGCGCAGTACCTGTTATGGGGTCGTGGAAATCAAAGGCTGGAATCCGTTTGGCGGCTGGCGCATCGGAATTCGGGATTTGAACAACCATTATCACTATTACGCCCATCTTTCGGGTTTTGACAAAAGTGCACGCATCGGTGAAGTTGTTATCCCCGGTCAGGTCGTAGGTTGGGTGGGCAGTTCGGGTTACGGGAAACCCGGGACGCAGGGCAAATTCCCTCCGCATCTACACTATGGGATCTATCGGGACAGCGGACTGCACGAATGGTCGTTCGATCCTTATCCACAGCTGAAACATTGGGAACAGGATGAACGCAAACAAAAGAGCAAGAAAAGTAAGTGAGACGAGGATATGCTTGGTACGCGGGAGCAATTTGGAGTACACCTCACGTCTTGACCCAAACCTATAAATTGGCGGGATTAAGTTGATTCTCTTCGGCTCAGTGTACGATAAGCATTCGAAAAAGGGACCTCTTAGATAGAGGTCCCTTTTTCGCTTTGCTTTAGATATTTGTGTGTATCATGGGTGCGCGTCCTTATTGAGCTGAAATCCCCCATTCACATCAGGCAGATCATCCGGCTCAATTTCAAGTTCATTCCCTTGCAAAGGGTTTGACGGCGTCTGTTGCTGGTTCTGGCTAGGGGGATTCGTAGTTACTCCATTACCGCTTGATACACCCGTATGACCTGATGGCAGCGCAATAGCTGGGGCATTACTGCCGTTACTGCCCACTGGCTTGCCCTGATTATCGTAATAATACATTGGCACATCCCCGACAACCAGAAGGTAGGAAATCGGGATTTCCGTATCGACCGTTTCCGGCTCCATGTCGAATGGCACCACGACCGCGACCTCAGCAATGATGTGAATGTACACTTCCACCAAAATCATGTTAATACCCGCATTCTGTTGACGGGTGTTCAGGTCCACTTTGACAGCGCCCTGGGGCTCTATACGAACCGGTATACTCGGGCCAAATGAAGCCAACACCGGACTGCCGAGCGCCTGCCCCAGCGGGATTTTTTCTTTTAACATGTGTACATTCTGCAGCGTGGATTGCACAATATTCATCGTACTTGCAGTGATTCGCATATGCTCATTGTAGTTCAGCATGAAACCGGACACTTTCCCGGCGGTATCCGTCTTCCAGTCAATCAGCCCTTCGTTGGTTTTGCCATCGGCAACTTGTGCTGTAATCGCCTTGTTGATCGCTTCAGTTGCAATCTGCTTCACTCTGATCTTGGCCAAGTGCATGATGGGGGGCTTCATTTTCTTATCCACATAAGCAAAGCCCTGCATCAAACAAAACGCGGTGACCAATAAAATGATCAACCACATTTTGCGTTTGCCGCTTGGCGGCTTACGGCGTCTCCGGCTTCGCCATTTTCTTCTCATCATCGAAGTGTCCCTCCCCTACGGGATGAGCTATAGGCTATATGTTAACCTTATGCACCGTTGTCCCGAAAAAGAAGGACAGTACGTGGACACTGGATAGAAAGTAACAACAACATTAAAGGGACAAGTACTCCTCGTACTCCTCATTGGGCTAAACTAACAGGAAATCGGAAACTACATAAACAGAGATAAAAAAACCTTTCACCCGCAGATTACTCTGCAAGGCGAAAGGTTTTACGTTCAGACCAACCAAAGATTCAGGCCATGTCTATCCTTTTATTTCGGAACAGATTCCCAGTCTTTCAGGAAACGTTCAATCCCGCTGTCCGTCAGTGGGTGTTTCCAGAGTGTCGGCAGAAGAGAACCCGGAATGGTGGCAATATGCGCACCGGAAAGGGCTGCATCCTCTACATGTTTGATATTGCGAATGCTTGCTGCGATAATCTCGGAAGGCAGATCATACATGTCCAGAATAAGACGCAGATCACGAATCAATTTCATACCATCCACCGCAATATCATCCAAGCGACCAACGAATGGACTGATGAAGGTTGCACCGGCTTTCGCCGCCATCAGGCCCTGTGCTGCGGAGAAAATCAGCGTAACATTGGTTTTAATCCCTTTTTGCGTCAACTCATGACAAGCGTACAGCCCATCTTCGGTCATCGGCAATTTAATGACTACATTTGGTGCCCATTCTGCAATTTCATAAGCTTCCTTCAACATATCCTCGGCTTTGAGACCGATGACTTCAGCACTGACCGGGCCTTTAACAACGCCACAGATCTCCTGAATGACTTCTTTAAATACGCGACCTTCTTTGGCAATCAAAGACGGGTTAGTCGTGACTCCATCCACCAGACCCAGACGTTCGATCCGTTTGATTTCTTCCACATTCCCTGTATCCAAGAAAAATTTCATGATATGTTACCTCCACTTGATGAATTCGTAAACACGATATAAGTCATTACCCGATTCTCATCATATGTTAACAGTTATATATAAAATTAATTTTTCTCTACAGCGTGACCGCCAAATTCATTACGCAATGCTGCTACCACTTTACCTGTGAATGTGTCTGTCTCCAGGGAACGGTAACGCATCAGCAAGGACAACGCGATAACCGGTGTAGCGGTTTGAAGGTCAAATGCCGTTTCTACCGTCCAACGTCCTTCACCGGAAGAGTGCATTACGCCTTTAATCTCATCGAGGTTTGCATCTTTGGAGAAGGCACGTTCTGTCAGCTCCATCAACCAAGAGCGGATAACGGAACCGTTGTTCCATACGCGAGCCACTTGTTCGAAGTCGAAATCAAATCCACTTTTCTCCAATACGTCAAAACCTTCACCGATGGATGCCATCATACCGTACTCGATACCATTGTGAACCATTTTGAGGAAGTGACCGCTGCCCGCTTTACCAGCATACAGGTAGCCATTCTCCACGGAAGTATCTTTGAATGCCGGTTCAACGATGGCCCAAGCTTCCGGGTCTCCACCGATCATATAACATGCTCCATTACGTGCGCCTTCCATACCGCCAGATGTACCTGCATCCATGTAGTGAATGCCTTTAGTTTTCATCTCTTCGTAGCGACGGATGGATTCTTTGTAGTGGGAGTTACCCGCTTCAATAATGATGTCGCCTTTGGACAACAATGGGCTAACTTCAGCCAGCACAGCGTCTACCACGTTGTGGGGAACCATGATCCACAATACACGTGGGGATTCGAGCGAAGCCACCATCTCTGCGTAAGAAGATACGCCTTCAGCGCCGTATTCTTTCATTTCATTTACTGCTTCAGCGTTCAGGTCAAAAGCAACCACTTCGTGTTTGTGATCAATCAGGTTTCTACCCAGGTTCAATCCCATTTTTCCTAATCCGACAAGTCCAAGTTTCATTTCAAAATCCTCCTGTTATGAACAATGTTTAAATTTCATGTGCGCTCAATATTAAAAATAAGTGCTTAACGTTTGGCGAAGTAACCGTTCCGGTAACGAATCGTTCTTTTGATCGCTGTTATCCCCAGATTTTTTTTGAATCTCCTATATAGGAGAAAATCCGGGGATAAAGGCGAACGCTTTGCTTCTACAGAATCGATTTCGTCCCCTACACTACATTCTCAGCATTTAAGCCAACCCATTTTCAAAACTGAACAGCTAATCTATATTCAAAAATTTTCACGGCCTTCCGGCAAACATAACCGGAAGGGCTTATGCAAAATTGGAACGGTATAATTCGTAATAGATACTGTGTTATATCAACAATTTACCTTCGATCCAACTCGCTTCTGAGTTCAAGCTCTAAGGTAATAAAACATCTCGTTCTATATCCTGTTGACTTGGAAGAAGCATTTGGATTGTGCAAAATGTTCATGGGTGAGCAGAACGGATTGTACTGTTGTTTTTACTATTGTGTTCTCTTATGCTCGCTTTTTCGTTTCACTTACCACCAACGGTAGCCGTCTGCTGCTGTCAGGCGATCTGCTGACTCTGGTCCATGCGAACCTGCACTGTACGTATCCAGTGGCACGCTGCCAGCTTCGAATGCTTCCTGAATCGGTTGCACCCATTGCCATGCCAGCTCCACTTCGTTCCAGTGAGCAAAGAAGGTGGAATCTCCACGCATCGCATCAAAGATCAGATTCTCGTATGCTTCAGGGATATTACGTTTACCGGAGTTGAAGGTCATATGCATTGGTTCCACTTCACCATGGTTCAACGGATTCTTCGCATTTAATTGAAGGGAAATACTTTCTCCCGGACCAATTTCAATCGTAAGCAGGTTAGGTTCCGTTGTATTCTCGGATTCATGCCCCGTTTTGAGTGGAGACTTGAATTCAACAACGATTCTGGTGGATTTCTCAGCCAGGCGTTTACCTGTACGGATATAAAATGGAACCTCGCTCCAGAACGGATCATCGATCCAAAGTCTTGCGGCAACATAGGTCTCGTTCTGAGATCCGGCTGGGATGCCAGGCTCGTCCAGATATCCAACAACCGAAGCGCCTTGCAGCTCACCTGCTGCATATTGCGCCCGAACAACTTCAGAAGCGATATTTTCTTTTGTCAACGGACGAAGTGCTTCAGCAATTTTTTGTTTTTTGAATTGAATTTCTTCCGGTGTGCAACGTTTTGGCAAATGCAAACCAATCATCATCAGCAACTGAAGCATATGGTTCTGGAACATGTCACGAAGGGCACCGCTTTGGTCGTAATACGCGGCACGTTCTTCAACACCCACCGTCTCACTTGCCGTGATTTGTACATTGGCAATATAACGGTTAGACCACAACGCCTGAATTACCGGATTTGCATAGGTGAGCGTCTCAATATTTTGAACCATCGGTTTACCGAGGAAATGGTCAATGCGATAGATCTCTTCTTCCGCAAAGGTATTGCTCAGTTTTTCGTTCAGATCACGAGCCGATTGCAGATCGTGTCCGAATGGTTTTTCGATAATCAGTTTCTTCCAGCCTTTGGTGTTACCCAGGCCACTTTCTTGAATGTTTAATGCGATTGGCTCAAAGAATTCCGGTGCCACCGACATGTAGAACATGCGGTTTTCGGGAATGTTAAGCTCTTGTTCACGCTGTTGAACCAACTCCAACAGTTTGGTGTAATCTTCAAGCTTCGTATTATTTAAAGAACAATAACGGAAAGCTCCAATGAAATCACGAACCTGAGATGCTTCTTCTGGCGTCTGACGTGAGAATTCGTGCAGTGACTTTTCAACATTGGCCTGGAAGTCCATATCCGACAATTCACGTCGTCCCAATCCGATAACGGAGAAAGATTTCGGCATTTTCTGATCCATGTACAAGTTATATAATGCAGGGTAAATCTTGCGTTTGGCTAAATCGCCTGTTGCCCCGAACAGGACAAATGTCATTGCATCCATTGGAGTGCCTCCTGTGATCTGTGCAGTATAGTATATGATGTTGCAAAATGTTCAAATCCAAGCATGACAAAAGACGGAATAAGTGGGTGTGTTCCCCGCCTTGCCTCCGTTTATATAGCGCACCTGAATTCAACCATGGAACATTCCTTCTCTCCACAACCTGTTTATAGGTTATAAATTGTAACCATTTGAATTAACGTTACCCATATTACACCTGTCGTCACAATTCGTCAACAATCGTGTCGAACCTGTGAACTCCAGTGTTTATAGGGTTTTTATTTGATGATAACGCTTTATGTGGTAAGATTAAGAACAATTGGTATGTGACATTTTACACATATGGCCTGTGGACAAGTAGGTTACAATAAGTATACTAATGATATTACAAGCAATACTAAATCAAAGGAGTACAATCATGAGCGATGATGAGAATGCCAAGCAAATATGTACAAAAGTGGAACAATCTTATCAGATCATTGGCCGAAAATGGGTAGCCCTCATTATCCATGCGTTGATGGAGGAACCCAAACGCTTCAGTGAGATTCACGCTTATATCCCTGACTTGAGCAAACGTGTGTTAAATGAGCGAATGAAGGAATTGGAGGAAGAAGGACTTGTGGTTCGCCATGTGGTCACGGAACGTCCAGTTCGAACTGAATATATGTTGTCACGAAAAGGCACGGAACTGGGGAGAGCATTAAGCGCCGTGGAACGTTGGGCTGATAAGTGGCTGTAACAACTTGAGGAATCCTTAAGGTTTATTTAGCTTGAAGGTTACCGATGTGCAATCCCGGAGGTGGAGTATCGCATTTAGCAACTGGCTAGTGCAATCCACAGCCGGGATTTATTTACTTCAAACGGTAAATACTAATTGTATATATTGAGACGTAATAACGCTACTTTTTGCAAACCAAATGAATGCTTACTTATCTGTTCAAATTGTTGCCGATACTGCAGCAGGGTCATCTCCGCAGATTTGCGAAATAACTGGATGAAATACGATCCACTTGAAAACCCTGCATGTCTGCCATTCTCGTCCACCGAAAGTGTTGTTGTCTCAAGGAGCGAGTAGGCATACTGCACATTCAAGCTTTGACGTATTCCGTAATGCTGCTACCTGTGTCTTGATGAAAATGCGGTAAGCATACGATTTGGGCAGGTGAACATCTGCCGCTATCTGGTCTAATCTGATCTCATATTTGAAATGCTCTTCAATCCATTGCATCCTCTTCTCCAAGTTTCTCAAATGACGTGAATCCGCTAACTGCGAAAGCGTTTCATTTTCTCCCTCTTTTTATTGATCTAATCCATGACTATGGAGATTATTATCTTGAAGCGATTGCGAGTTAAATGGATGGAAAAACCGGGTGTATTAATTTTTTATCGTGAGGTAGGTGTAATGGATCTAGTACAAAAAAAAGATGCCCATTCTCACTTATGTGAGGAGCATCTTTTTCACGTAAAATACTACGAATTCAACTTGCTCCCAAGCGTAATACTCGAATCCTCGAAGTTCTCCACCGTCGTCTTCTTTTCATAAAAGTGTACGGCATGTTGCATAATTCCTTCTCTTGTGTAAAACGCGTCTTCCGCTCCTATTGGAAAAATAACCTTTTCTCCCGTGCTTGCCGACTTATAGATACCCACAATCAGTTCAAGCGTATTTCGACCACTTTCTCCATCTACCAGAAGGGGTGATCTTGTCTCAATAGCATTTAACACATTCTCAACTTGCCCAGCGTGACCGACATGAACAACATCCGGTAATTCGTCAGCCAGCTTCTGAATCTGCTGTTCCAGCTCTTGATTGGATTCTGGAAATCCGTTACTCCGTGCTGTAGAAGCAACCACTTTCCAAGGTGCAGATACCCGGGCTTCTTTGCCCTGAAAAATTAACTGCTGCTCCTCTCCGTGATGCACGACCGAACTGGTAATCATGCCAAGCGCCCCTTCCTGGAAGCGAAGCATCGCCATGGATATATCCTCAACTTCGGCATTATCATGTGCCGTATTTGCCATCATGGCCTGCAATTCCACTGGAGGTCCCATCATCCAAAGCATGGCATCAATATGATGCACTGCATGATTGAGGGTGCAGCCTCCGCCTTCTTTTTCCCATGTCCCGCGCCACCACAGATCATAATAATTGTGACCCCGCCACCAGAAAGAATCAACCTGCACATGTACGATGGGGCCCATCCGTTTACTGTCTAGCACACCTTTCAGTTTCATCATCGGTGTTGTAAACCGATTCTGTGCTACTACAGATAGTAACTTGCCACTTTTTTGCGCTGCTCTCAACATCAGATCCGCTTCCTCCAGGGAAGAGGCCATCGGTTTTTCGACCAACACATGCGCACTTGCTTGCATGAAATCACACGCAATTGAAGCATGTGTATACGGCGGCGTACAGACTGATACCAGATCAATGTTTTGGGCAAGTAACTCTGTGTAATCCGTAACGGCTTGTGCATCTTCCAGCCCATATTCGTTAATTCGCTTCTCTGCCTTATCCACGTACATATCGACCACAGCAACAATCTGACATCGCTCTGGGAATGCCAAATATGCTGAGATATGTGCCCCACTAATTGCACCTGCTCCGATAATCGCTACTTTTAACATCGTTGCATACCTCCCTTATTCCCTTCACAATACACAATAATAAAGCGCTTTTATGCGTTCATCTTGTGCTAAAATAAAACTATCTTGCGCATGATAAGGGAGGCATTCATGTTGTCTATCATCCTGGGAGAACAATTTAATCTGGCCTGTCGTCGGACATCCAACACTACGTTTCGCGAAGTGTTCCATGCTCATTCGCAGCTGGAGATAACCTATATTCACGAAGGATATGGGCAGTTGATAACCGAAGGTCAGGTTTTCTCCCTTGAACCCGGTATGCTCATGATTTTTCGACCTTTTCAATTGCACCACATCCAGATTCAGGTATCCAGACAGCAGCCTTTCATTCGAAATGTACTCATGGTTGAACTTGATCTACTGAAGGCACATTGGCCCCAATTTATTGTTACTCACGACTTCATACAGGATCTGCTGGAAGAGCAATCCCCCATTCAGCCCATCCGACTTGCTGCCACATCCCCACTCGTTCAACGAATGGAACAATATGCAGATACGTATCCAGGTCTGCTTCCTCATGAAATAGAGGAGGATACACGCCTCTTTTTATTGGATCTGCTCGCACAACTTCGCTATCTGTGGCAGGACGGGCAGCAACACCGCTCCCAAGATGTACTCTCGTCCAGTGCAAACGTTCTTCACCCTCATGCCGAAGCCATCATGCAATGGATTGAGGAGCATTACCAAGAGCCTTTTCGTTTGGAGCATATCGCAGATACACTTCATCTGTCCCCCTATCATCTATCTCATGTATTCAAAAAAGCGACTGGCACCACGATTGTTGCTTATGCTCAAGCTACCCGCATTCGTCATGCCTGTGTGCTGCTCACCCGTTCCTCGCTCACCGTTCCCGAAATCGGTCACCGTGTCGGTATGACCAGCCCCTCCTACTTTTGCAAAGTATTCCGTACTGCCACAAGCTCTACGCCGCATCAGTATCGGCTGAAGGTGCAGGGGAGGAAGTAACAGTCACAACAACAAGAACGAAGCGAAAAAATTCACTTCTCCGCTTCTTCTCCACTTTCACAGTTCACCCGAATTAACGCAAATTGAGCTCTAACCGTTTCAAATAGGGGATTAGGCGTCTCTCTAGCTGGTTTAAATCATCCTTCTGCTCCGCCGACAAACGTTCCTCATGAATACTTCCATCCTTGTCCATCACCATAACTTTGTATTTCTTCATTTGTTCATAGACAGACTTGAACTCACGATATTGTTCCTTGGTAAATGTCTTCTCTGCCTGTTCCAACTGTTCCGTCCAAAATTGCTCCTCGTCCATCCGTTTTTTGGAGGACCCTACACTCACAGCTTCCAGCTTCTCGAAAAACGGTTCCAGCTCAGCTGCAAGAAGGTTATATCGTTCCTGCTCCACTGTACTCCACTGCTCTGGATGCATATTGCCCTGAGAATCGGCATACTTCACGGCCATTTGCCCTAATTGCTTTAGCAAGTCCATATATTGAACAAATTCTTCTTCGCTGAAATGGGCCTTGGCCGTCTGCAACTTTGCTTCCAACCTCATATAATCCTCAGCTGTTCCCCCCATAGCTGTGATGTTTTCCTGTGAACCATATATTCCGTCTGCGAGATAGGTGTACCCTGCGTAGGCACCGGTGGGAATAATGAGTACAGCAGCCAAGAGCCCCGTGACCAGCCATTTTTTTCGATATCTTCTGATGTGTGAATCACTTCGAATACTATCCATCATTTTGTGTTTAATACTCGCAGAGATGGACCAGTCTTTGGTTTCTTCCTTGTAGGCTGTTCGCAACTGTTCATCGAGTTTCATGCAGATTCTCCACCTTTCCCCGCAATCTCGGATTCATCTTCTCTTTCTGTCTCAACTTCGCCAGCGCCGCATGTATGCGCGATTTTACGGTTCCAAGCGGAATCTCCAATATGTCAGCAATCTCCTCTTGCGTGTATTCATTCAAATAATGAAGGGTGACCACCTGCTGCAGCTTGTACGGCAAACGGCGCACCTGTTCCAGCAGAGGACGATTAGCCAGTTTGTTGATCAGATCAGTGGAAAAATCATATTCTAGTCCCACGTCAGATTTTTCGATCCGCTTGCCAAACCGAAACTGCATCAATCTTTTGCGTCGATAACTCTGGACCTGCCGCATCGTCACACCCATTAACCAGGGACGAAAAGCACGCTCCGCATCATATCGCGCCAATGATCGATACGCCTGAATGTAAATCTCCTGTACCACATCCTCCGCGTCAGACTTGTCCTTGATGAGAAATCGCACCGTTTGATATACCCCCGTCACTGTTTTCTCATATAATTCTCCATATGCTTCTTCACGCCCAGCCCGTATTAACGTTACAAGTTCTATGTACTCATCATGCTCACTCATTATCCATCCCCCTCCTCCTTACACTATATATTGGCATGACAGCATTATTTCGTTCGATTTATTTATTGAATGAGTAGGTATGGCTGAATCTGATACAAAAAAAGACCTCTGGTGTGTATCATGATATAATATACCTAATTTTGATATAACTGGAGGTTTTTCGTCTGAGTTATAAGATTCCCTTTGGTCTTTTGATATTATCTATTTCGATCATCGGATTTGTAATCGCCAGAAGCAACCTTGAGGCCTACGCTACGGTATATAGACTTATTGGGATCTTGGTTATCTTATCTTCTTACTTCTTTTTCTTGCGAGAGCGGATATAAGGGAGTAACTTAGCAGGGGTGGTCACTACTGTAATGAAACTTTTCAGCAAATTGTACTCAGAATATCTCCTGATTCCACGACCTTTACGTTTACTGTTTCTATGGGGATGGATTGTTTTGTTTTTTGTTGCTGGTATAAAATTCAACTGGTTCTATTTCCTACAATAATCTGATTTCAAAAAATCCTTGCTTATCGGACATAAAAAAGAGCTGAGTCGTCATTATGACGTCTCGGCTCTTCTTTGATGCTCATCCTCTTCCTTGCAGATAAAGATATAGATAATCAACTCGAGCTCACTTATAAGTTCCTTTTCGAGACAAGCTTTATTTGTTATTCAGAAATTCATATCACTTGATCACCGCTCCTGAGTATGTCCACCTATTCAAGTCTTGCCAGTACGTTGGCAAGGCTTTTTTCTCTTTAACGTAGTTGTGTGGCTTTGCTTATGTATTCTTTAGATTTTCTTCAGATTTATGCTCATTAATTCCTTAGTTTTTTTCATTAAGATTGCTATATCAACAAGAGAGGAGGCAAAACAATGATCAGTAATACGATCTTAGAGCTACTTCATCAGTATGGATATCTGATTTTTTATTTTGCCTTCTCATTGGGGCCTTTCGGGATTCCAATTCCAAATGAAATCACGATTATCAGCGGTGCCATTTTGAGCCACACAGGAGTTATCAATTCATGGATCACATACTTCTGTATTTTATCAGGACTATTAACGGCCATTACCTTTGCTTATTTTGCAGGGAAGTTATTTGGAACCAAGATAAAACACAGATTTCAACATCATAAACACTTCGTCAAGGCTGAACTGATTCTAAATAAGAGTGGCAATTGGGCGATGTGCATCGGTTTGTTCATTCCAATCGTGCGATATGTTCTCCCTTTGGTGATGGGACTCAGTGGCGTGCAGTATAGAAAATTTGCTCTTATATCCTATTCCAGTGCTTTGTTATGGACCATAACGTATTTTACAGCGGGAATTTACTTCGGTGGTCCCATTCTTTCTACGCTGCAATTATTACATCTCTAACTGGTTTTGATAACAGACCATCACATATACGGAGGAACCACAAACATGAATTCCAATGAACCCATTTTATTTCTGAAAAGCTTTCTTCAAAGCCCTAAACATGTCGGTAGCATCATACCCAGTTCCCGGTTTCTCGCCAACAAAATGGTGAATCAAGCTTCTTGGCTGGAGGCAAAAGCAGTCGCTGAACTCGGATCGGGTACAGGTGCTATCACTCGTTATATTCAACAAGAGGTGCAGGGTTCAACGAAGGTGTTGTTGTTTGAGATGAACGAAACGATGAGGAATACTCTTAAGACGGCATACCCGGAGTTCTCCTGTTATCCAGACGCCGCTCGATTAGTGGAATCCATGAAGCAAGAGGGCGTTCAGCAACTGGATTACATTTTTAGCGGATTGCCCTTCTTCAACTTTGAGCCTGAATTAAGAAATACGTTGGTAGACCAGATCCATAAGGCACTCAAACCTGGAGGGTTATTCATCGCCTTTCAATATTCACTTCAAATGAAAAAAACATTATCGGAGCACTTTATCATCGAAAAAATAGAATTAGTGCCTTTGAATATCCCACCTGCGTTCGTTTATGTCTGTCGCAAAAAGGAAACAATTTAAACATCTTAGGCTATCGTTTACACTGATATTATCCTCTTTATAAGAAATATAAATTAATTTAAAACAGGTCATAAAAGGAGTGTTGAATTGTGAATACCGTTCTCGTGGTTGATGATGAACCCGATATCCGTGATGTCATTCATGTCTATTTACGTAACGAAGGATATCAGGTCATTGAAGCAACCAATGGTGAGGAAGCGCTAAATATTATCAAAACAACATCGGTCCAACTCGTAATACTGGATGTCATGATGCCCATCATGGACGGAATCAAAGCCTGCTTCAAAATAAGAGAAGTATCATCCACTCCGATTATAATGCTATCCGCCAAGGAAGAAGACATTGATAAAATCACTGGCCTGACTACCGGGGCTGATGATTACATGGTCAAACCGTTTAATCCGCTAGAATTGCTGGCTCGCGTTAAAGCTCAGTTACGACGTCAAACACTGATTGGAAAACCAGAATCCAATTCACTTATTTTGATCAAGGACCTTGTCATCGATACAAGTAAACATTCCGTGAAGCTCAAAGAAAATGATATTTCGCTTACACCACTGGAGTTTTCCATTCTGGTGTTGCTTGCCAGCCATCCTGGACAAGTATTTAGCTCCGAGAAGATTTACGAAACCGTATGGAAAGAACCTTACGGGTATTCCGATAATACGGTGATGGTTCATATTCGTAACCTGCGAGAAAAGCTGGAAGTGAATCCACGGGAACCTCAGTATATTAAAACGGTATGGGGAGTGGGTTATAAAATTGATTAAACGATTACCACAGTTTAAAAAAAAGATACAGATTAACATCCTATATCGAATGTTGATCAGTTTATTGATTTCGTTTGTTGGTTCTGTGGGTGTAAATAATATGTTGATCATAGGTGCCGCAAAAATTAGTGAAAAATTTAATTGGCCTTCACTTCTCTACATCTTTCCTTATGTTCTAACACCAATTTTCATCGTAATTTTCACGTTAATTTTTTTGTTTTCCACACGAAAAATAGTGAGAGATCTCATTACTTTAGAGCAAGGACTTCAATTCATCTCAGAAGGCAATCTGGACTATCGGGTACCTGTCAATCGACAAGATGAACTTGGACGCGTCGCTTCCAACATCAATCACATGACTGAACAGTTGCAGCTGCAGATCATCAAAGAGCGCGAGCTGGAGAAATCCAAGATGGACATGATTACGGGGATCTCGCATGACCTGCGCACACCGCTTACCAGCATCATCGGGTATATTGAGCTTCTTAGAACAGAATCATTTCAAGACAAAGCAGAGTATGACCGCTTCATTCAAAACACCTATAACAAGGCAACGCATCTAAAGAAGCTGCTCGATGATTTATTCGAATATACACGTCTAACCTCAGTAGATACCCAATTGGATTTGAAAAAGGTTGACCTATATCAGCTATTAGACCAATTGTTGTTTGAATTTGAACCTTTAGCTCAGGAGAATGATATTCATATCGAGAAAGAGATCGGTAATGCCCCAATTATGGCCTACGTGGATAGTGACAAGATTGCTCGTGCTATCGATAATCTTCTCATGAACGCCCTGAAGTATTCCTTTAAACCTGGTTTGATTCACATTCGAATGAGTATGCACCATGAGCACATTACCATTCAAGTCGAAAATAAAAGTGCGCCGCTCACAATGGAGCAAAAAGATAAACTGTTTGACCGTTTTTATAAGGTGGATTATTCAAGAAGCAGTGAAGGCATTCAAGCGGGGTCAGGTTTAGGTCTTTCGATAGCTAAAAACATTGCAGAGCTACATCAAGGTACCTTGATGCTTCAACATACACATAACGTATTTACATTCGAGTTAAACTTGCCTTCCAACATCAAGTGAACCATCAATGAATTCAACCATGGAGGATACCGCGATGAAAACATCCGAACCACTTCTTTTCCTGCAAGGATTTCTGAGGAACCCCAAACGAGTAGGCAGTCTCCTGCCCAGTTCCAAATTTCTAGCCCGTAAAATCGTCCATTCTGTACGATGGGATGAGGTTAGAACCATTGCTGAGCTGGGGCCAGGAACAGGTGCCGTCACACGTCTCATGAGAGCACATTTACCGAAATCTGCAACCGTGTTTTTATTTGAAAGAGACCCCAAGATGAGAAGTAATCTGAAGAAAACATATCCTGAATTCATGTTCCATTCAAATGCATCCTATCTGTTGAAAAGGATCAATCAAGAACATATCCATCAGTTGGATAGCATCATTTGCGGACTGCCCTTTTTTAATTTTTCCAGAGAAATGAGACAAAACATCCTGTCACAGATTCATACAGCGCTCCGACCTGGAGGCACCTTAGTTTTGTACCAGTACACACTTCATATGAAGGAACAATTAGTTGAGTTATTTGAAATGGAGAAAATTCAATTTGTGCCTTTCAGCTTCCCTCCTGTTTTTGTGTATGTTTGTCGTAAAAGACAAGATGAAGGAGACAGTGAAACAAGTGAATTGGAGAAGATCTGATTTATCCTTTTTAAATGTTTAATGTCCTGTCTTGTCTTGGGAGGATCTTATCATTCGAGTCATCATCTTACGCGGCAACAACCGAGGCATAAACGCGATGAATCGGTTTCGAGCACCAGGCATAATTAACGTCTTGCCACGTAAGAAGCCTTGATACCCTTCTTCAGCGACCTGTCCTGCTTCCATGATCGGGCCCTGCAACATCTTCGAGACACCCATACCCGAACGATCAACAAACCCGGTGGATGTCAGGCCTGGGCACAGTGCCGTCACCGTAACGCCAGTTCCGCTTACTTCATTCTCCAAAGCCTCGGTGAACGAAAGCACGTATGCCTTTGTTGCATAATATACCGACATCATCGGTCCAGGGAAAAATCCTACCAACGAGGCCACATTCATCACACCGCCGTGCCCACGTTGTATCATATCCGGCAAGAATAGCTTTGTCATGACGGTTAAAGCCTTGATATTCACGTCAATCATATTAACTTCTTGTTCCATATCCGTTTCCATAAACGTCCCGAACAGACCGAAACCTGCATTGTTGATAAGATAGTCAACAACAATGCCCTTTTCCTTCAGCTCATGATAAATCTCCTGTGGTACCCCAGGTGCCGCTACATCTTTGGCAATAACCGTCGCCTGAATGCCATACTTTTTCTGATACTCCTGAGCTAGATCCTGTATTTTACCCTCACTTCGTGCTACCAGCACAATATGATGTCCACCTTTGGCAAACCGATCCGCTAACTCTTTACCGATCCCACCCGATACCCCTGTGATTAGAACTGTCTTTCTCATATCGTTACCTGCCTCTCTTTTCTATAAAATATGTTTCATCTGGAACACCCATATTAGAACGAACATTCTTTTAATGTAAAAAAAATAGACTACCTTAGTATGAAATCCGTGGATAGCATCGCTATACGAAGAAGTTTTTCCTTGGTCATCGAAGTCTTGGCCATCCCCCTTAACCCAATGCTAACGTTATGCAGATATTCCGCCAATACCTCGGCGTTGTACTCCGTTGTGAATTCACCTTCTTGCTGTCCCCACACAATAATGTCCTTGATTA
Organism: Paenibacillus sp. FSL k6-2145; assembly: GCF_037976585.1. Lineage (NCBI taxonomy): Bacteria > Bacillati > Bacillota > Bacilli > Caryophanales > Paenibacillaceae > Paenibacillus > Paenibacillus sp. FSL k6-2145. The sequence goes on from NZ_CP150267.1 coordinate 937,189, forward strand.
GTTTCTCCGTATTTGCAAACATCTCCGTCGACCGGTGGTTCATGTCGTCATCGCGTGCCGCCAATTCTACCGTCGAATTGACAATAAAGCAGCCTGATGCTGGAGATTCCTCTCCATGAATTAAAGAAAGAAATATAAACTGAAGTGCTTCCGTTGCCGTTTGAGAACGCTTTACGCCTGCTGCAAGGGCTGAGCTGATTTTGTGATCATACAGATCTACTGTCTTTAGAAATAAGGTGTGTTTGTCACCAAATGTGTCATACAAACTTTTACGATGAATTCCCATATGATTAACCAGATCCGTCATAGATGTCTTCTCATAGCCTTGTTCCCAAAAAAGTCTCATCGCTTTATCCAGTACAACAGACTCTTCGAACTCTTTGCTTCTCGCCATTGGCTTCCCTCCTGTTCAGAAAACGAACATTGAATAGCATGAGCATCATCTTAACGAGCCTTTAAAAGGTAACAATGACTTTGCCCTGGGAGTGACCCGTGGATACTTTAATCAATGCCTTTTCAATGTCATCAAACGTATACGTAGAATCGATCGAAGGTTTAATGTCTTCTTTTTCTACAAAAGCTGTAATCTCTTGCAATTGAACTCCACTGGAGTGCACAAATAAAAAACGATATTCATTTTGATTCTTACGCGCTAAAGAATCCAGGCGTGCACCTACGAGACCAAACAATGCTCTTTTCCACAACGGGAATTGACTGTCCAGTGCAAAGCGATAATTGGGTCCTGCCTTCAAAGAGACTAATTTGCCCTGTGGTTTCAAAATGCTCAGTTCAGCTTTGATCTCGTCCGCACCCAAGGTGTCGATCACATAATCAATATCGGACAGAATATCAGCATACTGCTCGGTCTTATAATCAATGAATTGATCTGCTCCAATGGATAAACTACGTGCTCTGCCCCGTTCACTGCCACTTGTAATCACCGTTAGCCCCATGGACTTGGCAATCGGGATGGCCATCGCACCGAATCCACCAGTTCCGCCAGGAATAAACAACTTTTTATTCGGTTCAGCTCGGAGTACATCATGCAATGCTTGATATGCGGTCAAGGCAGTAAGGGGTACCGCAGCAGCTTCGATAAAAGACAGATTTTCAGGCATTATGGATAAGGCATCCTCATGCACAGCGGCGTATTCAGCAAAAGCACCAATTTTATTCAGTGGCAACCTGGTATAAACCTTATCACCCACTTTAAATTTCAAAACATCATCACCGACGGCTTCAATGACACCCGATAATTCATTCCCTAAAGTTAGAGGTAACTTATAGTCGGCAATCATCCGAACACTGCCATTCATATTCAAGATATCCAGCGGATTTACACCTGCAGCTTTCACTTTGACAAGGACCTCACGGCTATGAATCTGAGGTATCTCAATATTATTGATTTCCACTTGGATTTTTTTGGAGTATTTCTGTATTTGAGCTGCTCTCATCATTTATCCTCTTCCTTTGCTTGTAGACTATAAAAGTTGAACTCAAGATTATTTACACTGACACTACGATGACAGAACAACCTTCCATTCGCTGTTATCGTGTAAAATGATTAGTTCAACTTATGTTAGGAACATGGCGCGCAGTGTTCAGTTGTACGCCATGTTCCATACTTTGTGCTAGTGTAGCCCCTGTTGTGACTTTAATTCTTCCAACGTAGGATAATCCGTGTAGCCCTTACTTCCCAATCCAAAGAATGTTGTCGGATCTGCTTCATTCAGTGGCGCACTTTGTTGAAGTCGTTCCACCAAATCTGGATTAGCTAAGGACCATACACCTACAGGTACCACATCAGCGAGACCACGATCTAAATCGACACTGAGATCATCCAACGTTCTTCCAGCCCGATTGACCAGCAATGGATTTTGCCAGATCGAACGAATGTCTTGGAGTAGGTTCTCATCTCCAAGATGCATAACATGAAGGTAAGCCAAATCCAATTGAGCTAATTCTTTTACAAGGTAGCGATACAGATCAGGACCTTGTTCGCCATCTTGAATTCCACCCAGCGGTGTCCCTGGTGAGATACGGAAGCCTGTTCGTTCTGCCCCTATTTCCTCCACGATGGCTTTGGTTACTTCAATCGCAAAGCGAGCACGATTTTCAATAGATCCGCCATACTCATCTGTGCGTGTATTCGAATTTTCTCCTAAAAATTGATTGATTAAGTATCCGTTAGCCCCATGAATCTCAACGCCATCCGCCCCTGCTTCGATCGCTGCGGCGGCTGCTTTTCGGAAATCGACAATGGTCGTTTGAATATCCTCCTGACTCAATTCCCGGGGAACGGGGATATCCTGCATCCCTGTAGCCGTAAACATTTCTACACCCGGTGCGATTGCAGATGGAGCAACCGGTTGACGATGATGCGGGGTATTATCTGGATGTGACATGCGACCCGCATGCATTAATTGGATATATACATATCCGCCAGCTTCATGCACCGCATCCGTTACCTTTTTCCATCCTTCAATATGCTTATCGGTGTAGATGCCAGGTGACCACAAGTATCCCTGTCCATCATCAGATGGTTGTGTTCCTTCCGTAATCAGAAGTCCCATCGTTGCACGCTGAGCATAATAAAGTGCCGCCAACTCTCCAGGTGTACCATCTTCTTGTGCTCGACTGCGTGTCATAGGTGCCATCGCTAGTCGATGAGGCAATTCCATGTTGCCAATCTTTGTTTTACTCCATATCTTTTCCAATGGATTGTACTCCTCTTCTTATTTGGGATTTTGTAAATGTATCCTATAGATTCTGCTGTATTAATTCAATTCTGAAATCACTGGGTAGATTGCACCTGTCAGCTGAAAATCATAGTTCTGATCTACAATCCCTACAACCACTTCATTGGAATCATAGAGATCTACCATAAATCCAGCCATTTCTTTGGCCGTGTGGTATTTGGACATATTCGCTTTGTAATCAAATCCTTCAGCATCTATTGATTTTTGTACAAATTCTGTTTCCGTGATCGCTGGTGCCAGGATCTTCGCTTTTAGTTTTGCACCTTTCAGTTCCAGTTCTTTGGCAAGACCTTCTGTGAAGGCACTAACATAGTATTTCGATGCAGAATAAGCAACACTGCCTACAGCAATCGCATATCCAAGTGCGGATGAGACGTTAATCAATTGAGTACCTTCGACATTCGCATAATCTCGCACATACAATGTAGAGAGAATGGTCAAAGATTCGATGTTAACACGCAGCATGGTCTCCACTTTATCCAAATTCTGTTCAGCAATGAACGAGCCTTCTCCAAGCCCTGCATTATTGATCCAAGTCTCAATTTCATATTCCTTCAAATCGTTATATAGCGTGTACGCCTCTGCGGTAACAGACAAGTCGCTTGTATGAACGATAACATTTACTTTAGGGTCGATGCCCTGAATAGTCGATTTAAGCTCTTCCAACTTATCCAATCTTCTAGCTACCAAAATCAAGTTTTTACCCCGTGTTGCAAATGCCAATGCTGTTTCATATCCAATTCCTGAACTTGCTCCTGTAATCACTGTGTATTTCATCATATTCTCTCCCTCATATTCTTTAGATTAGTGTAATTTTAGTTTTGAGAACGATCGTTCTTTATTATGCAAAAAAACAGTTAGATCTAACTTGCTGTTAGCATATCATTTCTAGAACGAACAGTAAAGAATTATTTTATATATATAAAATAAGCTTGGAACATACTTAAATGTGAATAAATCACGCTATATAAACTATTTTTATATCATAAGTTAAGAATTCCTATACGTTTCATAAGTTCTTTCATTGAATAATCTAATATCAGGCCGCTGGCCACAAGTATAACCATCAACCTTTCCTAGCTACGCTAAACTGAATTCGACATCATCCATGCCAGAAATTCTCCAAACGAATCGGATACCTTTTCAACCTCTTCAAATTCAGGTTCACATCCACGGACAATAGCTCCATTGTCGGTTGTTAAGTCAATGGCATAGAAGGAATATCCATCTTTCACAGACATTACGATCGGCAAGTGATGATCCCACCAGGCCGTTATCTCTGACTGCCAAATAGAATCACCCTCTGCTGCCTCCAAACTAAGCATTTCAAATTCATTCCATTGGAATGCGGTCTCCGTGCTATTGTTAAACTCAGCCTCACAAATAAACCAGGTTTGCTCATCCGGTGCAACGCATTTTTCAACTACATTTAGAAATTCTAAATATTCATCTGGAAGTCCTTTATATCTTGAAGTAATGCCGCTGTTTAAATGTAGCTGCGAACCGGATTTACTCATTATGTCCCAGCCCTTTTCCCCAGCCCAAGTCATAAATTCCCTAAAGAGAGTGTTTCCTTTTCCATTATTCATTTCCAAAATGAACACCTGCCCATCAGCTTAAGAAATAGAAACTATATCACCTATTCGGGATTTGAATGGAAAATCCCTGCTGTGGTGCTTCAAAGAGAAAGACAAAAAGACTGGAAACATGGCCCGAGAAAAGCGGCAACCAGGTTCCAGCCTTTGGTATTTGGGGGAAAGTTAATTTTAGTTAGGGACAGTTAATTTTAAATTGGACAGGAATTATTAGTTAGTTAAACATCCGCTGTCTCATCGCCTCAAATAACAGAATCGTTGCCGCCATTGCGGCGTTAAGCGACTCTGCCTGCCCCTGCATCGGGATCGTAATCGCATCATCTACCAAACGTGCCGTAGCATCCGAGATGCCTTTGCCTTCGTTACCAATGACAAGCCATACCGACTGCGTAAAATCATAACTATAACATGAATGCTCTGCCTGCAAAGAAGTACTTACCAGCTTCACGCCCGCGGCCTTCGCTTCGGGAAGCAAGGATTCCAACTGGCCCTCCACAATGGGCAGATGAAACAATGACCCCATCGTCGAGCGAATCGTCTTCGGGTTATATACATCAGCACAGCCAGCACCAAGTACAACCCCCGCTGCTCCAGCTGCGTCCGCACTACGGATGATCGTCCCCACATTACCCGGGTCTTGCACTCCGTCCAGCACCACAACAAGCCCACGAGCTCCGGTCATTAGGCTTTCCAGTGGTTCACTGCCTTTACGCACAATTGCGAATACAGGCTGTGGTGTCATCGTATCCGTACATTTGGCGATAACCGCAGGAGATACACTAACCCACTCTACACGCTGTAGCGGGTTCTCAAGCCCGGCGAGTTCGCTAGGTACGCCTTGCTCTCCATCGTAGACGATGCACTCCAGATCCGCTCCGACCCGCAATGCTTCCTGTACCAGATGAATGCCCTCAATAATATATTTATGTTGACGGGTACGATGCTTTTTCTCCAGCAGCTGTGCCCATTCTTTTACACGTGTATTTTGCGGTGATACAATATCCATCTTTCCATCCTTCCCATCTGCATCCATCACTTCGGATACGCAAGCTCCATTTTCGTCAAATGATCCTTGTGACCTACAATGATCAGCACATCTCCAGCTTCGATCCGGTCCTCCGCGTACGGCGAGATGTTCATCGAATTCCCACTGCGAATCGCCATCACGTTACACCCAAAACGCGCCCGGATGTTTAATTCCATCAGGTTCTTACCGATCATTTGCTCGGAAGCTCTCATCTCCAAAATGCTGTAATCCTCAGATAACTCGATGTAATCCAGTATATTAGGCGAGGTCAGATGATGGGCTACGCGCAGTCCCATATCCCGCTCAGGATAGATGACTTTATCTGCGCCAATCTTTTGCAGCACCTTACCATGAAGCTCATTTTGAGCTTTTACGATCAGCACCGGTACACCCATATCTTTCAATATCAAGGTTGTCAGAATACTCGCCTGTATATCTTCACCAATTGCCACAACGACAACGTCGAAATTCCGTATGCCCAGCGCACGCAGCGCTTCTTCATCTGTTGAATCTGCCGATACCGCATGGGTCACCACATTGGACATTTCCTGAGTCCGCTGCTCGTCCGCATCAATTGCCAGCACGTCGAATCCCATGCCACTCAGTGCATTGGCAACACTTGATCCGAACCGTCCCATGCCAATTACGGCATACTGTTTCTTGGCCATTAGGGTCTTAACCTCCCGCTGCACTTCAGCATGACGCATCATTACGGATACCCATGCTAACGTAAATAATCCTTCGTAGTATACCACAAAGCCCGATAAACTTGAATGCGCTCGCGCTTCGCAGGGAACAGTATTAGAGCAGCCGAATATACGAGGAGGGAATTGCGATGCCCATTACATTAAGCCTGCGTGAAGCGATTGTTCATAAAGTTCATGATAAGAGTGATGATCAGCTCCGGGAGATGATTGAAGGTTCAGTAGATGGACCAGAAGCTGCATTACCTGGACTTGGCGCCATTTTCGAGATGATCTGGAAGAACACAGAACCTGCCAAGCAGGAAGAACTCATTCAAATCGCGCAGGAGCATCTGCACACCATTCCCGTTCAACCGCTTCGTTAATCGAAGCATTGAAGGGTAAGGTAACCATCAAACCGTTTGTTCTGTCTGCAAAAGAAAGCTTTCCCTTATTCGGCTGGATCATACCCCGCCTCTAAGTAAGGTGTATAGCAATAGATCCCTCTGCCAATTGGCGGAGGGATCTTATTTTTAACAAGCTCTATCTCATCACATGAACTTGTCACGTTTAACTAACACATTAACTGATTACCACAGAATACGTGGACCGTCACTTAAGGTGCAGTCTCCAGGAACTTGGCTGTAGGATTTTTATCCATAGCCGTTCTCATGGCATACTCATTTTCGAAGAGCACCACATAATTCCCTTTTTTGTCTTTTACAAGCGCAGAGTTAATCCGGAATTTGCTTGGGTCCAGATTCTCGTCCACGATCCAGCGAGCGAACTGATAAGGCATACGCTGCAATTGCACGTCTACCCCATATTCACCTTTCATCCGGTATTCAAATACCTCAAACTGTAGTTGACCAATTACGCCGAGGATTGTCTCGTCGAAACTTGCCGTCTGGAACACCTGAATGGTTCCTTCCTCCGTCAACTGATCAATTCCTTTTTGGTACTGTTTATGTTTCAACGCATTTTTAACGGTAACTTTAGCGAAAATCTCTGGCGAGAACGTTGGCAACTCTTCAAAGATAACCTCGCTGCCTTGGCTCAGTGAATCGCCAATCCGGAAGATACCCGGATCGAACAAACCGATAATATCGCCGGCATACGCCTCTTCCACAATATCCCGATCTTGTGCCAGGAATTGCTGTGGCTGTGACAGCTTGATCTCTTTACCCACACGAGTATGCTTCACACTCATTCCACGTTGGAACTTGCCTGATACAATACGCAGGAACGCAATACGATCCCGGTGTGCCGGGTTCATGTTCGCTTGAATCTTGAATACATAACCGCTGAATTTCTCATTCGTTGGCTGAATCTCTCCTGCCGTACTGCGGCGTGGTTCAGGCTTCGGTGCCAGTTCCAGGAAATTCTCCAGGAAGGTCTGCACGCCGAAATTGTTAATCGCACTACCGAAGAAAATAGGGGTCAATTCGCCGCGTTGAACCTTCTCCATATCAAACGGATCTCCCGCAACGTCCAAAAGCTCCAGATCCTGAATTAACTGATCATGCAGATATTCTCCTGCCATCTCACGGATAATTGGATCTGTATAACCGTTTACTTTCTGAACTTTAATTGTCGAGTGATCGTCCCCTTGGAACAACTCCACCTGATTTTTCATCCGGTCATACACACCGCACAGCTCGCGACCTGTACCAATAGGCCAGTTCATCGGAACTGAACGGATACCCAGTACATTTTCAAGTTCTTCCATCAGATCAAATGGGCTTTTACCCTCACGGTCAAGTTTGTTGATAAACGTAAAGATTGGAATCCCACGCTTCGCACATACCTGGAACAACTTGATCGTTTGTGCCTCGACACCTTTTGCCACGTCAATCAACATCACCGCGCTATCGGCAGCCGTCAGTGTACGATACGTATCTTCACTGAAATCCTGGTGACCCGGTGTATCCAGAATGTTAACGCGATGGTTCAGGTAATCAAATTGCATTACGGAAGAGGTAACCGAGATCCCCCGTTGTTTCTCAATTTCCATCCAGTCACTGGTTGCGTGTTTGCTGGCTTTCCGAGCTTTTACCGTTCCCGCAAGGCGAATCGCGCCCCCGAACAGCAACAGTTTCTCGGTCAGTGTGGTTTTACCCGCATCCGGGTGAGAGATAATGGCAAACGTCCGGCGTTTGTCCACTTCCTGTTGAAGAATATCATTTGCAGCTTTGCTCATAGGTTTAATCCCTTTCGTCCGTTCATTCACGTTAATCCGGCATGGCCGGTCCATCATTCAATCTTTATGCAATCCGGCGAGGCCGGTTGATTGTACACGAGTTTTTACGTACTAGGTATTTACTCACTAGATTAATTTTACACATTTACAATGGAGTTCATCCTCCTCAAATCTGTGCTTTCATGTATACCGTGAACTGCTTCTTAACCCAACTCTCCTATTGTACCATAATCTGTACCGAAAATAACCGATTACTACAGCAGATTCTCTCTTTTCATTTGCAAAAAAAAAAGCACCCTTCAGCCATTTCCATGGCATCCAGGCACTCCTCATTCATTTTTATTTATCGGGTTTAGAAAATCAATGCATCCAGCGCGTATTGTCCGCCACCTGTCAGGGCCAGAGCTACACCAACCACCAGAATCGCGAGATTATATTCGAATCCGTTCTGCGTGGACCAGTATCCGTTCGCTCCATGGACTTTCACAATCGCGATGACCATCGTCAATGCAATCAGAATGCCACCTACCGGTGTGAGCAGACCCAGAGCCAGCAGCAATCCGCCACCGAATTCCGCGAGTCCAGCCAGCAGCGCCACCAATGCACCGGGCTTCATGCCCATCGACTCAAACCAGCCGCCTGTACCCTTAATCCCGTAACCTCCGAACCAACCAAACAGCTTTTGAGCCCCGTGCGCCATGAACGACAATCCAATCACCAAACGAATCAACAACAACCCTACATCCAACATCATTTTCTTTTTCCTCCATTCAATATATACAAAATAGTATTCTTAGATTAAAGATATTATGCATATTTTTTTCATGATTCTCTGTGACGCAAACCCCTTCAACTGGTTTACATTTTATCTCATGAATGATAACTTATCCGAAACGTTTGCCCGGATGAAGTTTGTCATTTGCGTAACTCTTTAACTCATGTGTTGAGTATAAGTTACATACTTACTTTTTGTCAACAACTTAATTTAAATTACTTATTTCCTTATGATGGATACCTCCCTTTTACCCGCTAAAAAACCTGGGGACACCGCAAAATTGCGAAGTCTCCAGGCTCAGTCATAGTGTTTATGTTGTTAATTCCCTTAACCTAACCGTTCACTTGCCAGATCACGCTGTCCTCGTCCTGACCATTCACCGGCCACCAGTGGAATCCGTCCTGCTCCAGCAGCTTATCTGTCGCTTCTGGTCCCCAAGTTCCAGCAGGGTACGTATGAAGCTCTCCTTGATTCTGCCCCCAGGCTGCTGCGATCCGATCCACAAAGGACCAGGCTGTTGCCACTTCATCCCAACGGGTGAAGTACGTAGAATCACCCTCTGCTGCATCGTGCAGCAGACGTTCATACGCTTCAGGCGAGTTAATTCCAATCATGCAGCTCTGACAGAAATCCATTGCAAGTGGCTGAATTTCGGAATCAGAGCCTGGTTTCTTGGCATTAATTTTGATATATATGCCTTCCATCGGATTCACCCGAATGACTAGCAGATTTGGTTCCAATTTGTACTTTTTCCCAAGGTACACGTTGTTTGGCATTGACTTGAACTCAACTACGATCTCGGTTGTTTTCACCGGAAGACGCTTGCCTGTCCGAATGTAGAATGGAACACCCGCCCAGCGGAAATTATCCACGAATACACGTGCTGCAAAATAAGTCTCCGTATTCGACTGCGGATCAACCTTGTCTTCCTGGCGATACCCCGGAAGCTGCTTGCCACGGTACTCCCCTTCGGCATACTGCCCCCGCACAACGTTGTTGCTCACTTCCTCATCCGAGGTGAACGCCCGTAGAGAGCGTAATACCTTCACCTTCTCATCCCGAATGTCCTCCGGGAATAAGCGACTCGGCGGTTCCATCGCAATCATCGTCAGCATCTGAAGCATATGGTTTTGCCCCATATCACGCAGTGCGCCAGAGTGATCATAATAACCGCCACGTTCTTCCACGCCTACCGTCTCACCCAGCGTAATCTGAACGTTGGCAATATGTTTGTTGTTCCAGAGCGGTTCAAAAAAAGCATTTCCAAATCGAATGACTTCGATATTTTGCACCATTTCCTTGCCCAGATAATGATCAATCCGATAGATTTCCTCTTCACGGAATACCTCACGAATCTGCTCATTCAGATGTTCAGCGGATTGCAGATCATAACCAAATGGTTTTTCGATCACCAAACGGTTCCACCCCTGACTTTCCAACATACCGCCGTCCCGCAAACTGTACGAGACACTGCCAAACAGCTCAGGTGCCAGTGCCAGATAGAACAGCCGGTTCCCCGGCGTGTTAAACTTTGATTCCAGATGCTCCGTTTGCGCACGCAGCTCTTTGAATCCTTCCACATTATTGATATCCAGTGCTTTGTATTCAAAATGATCGACAAAAGCGTTCCACTCATCAGGTTCCCCCGCTGGATAACGGCAGAACTCTTTAATGGATTCATAGATGTCTTCCCGGAATTCTTCTGGGGACCTCGGACGACGTGCTACGCCAATAACCGCAAAGTCTTCGGCAAGCTTGCCTTCACGGTAAAGACTGTAGATGGCCGGAAACAGCTTCCGGCGGGCCAAATCACCCGTTGCTCCAAAAATGAAAAATACTGCACCTGGTGTCTGTACTTCATCTTGCGATTGTTTTTCAACCATGGGCTCCTCTTTCTTCCGGGAAGATAACCTTCACGCTCTCCCCGAGCTATGTAATGGTGTTATATATGCACGACATACAACTGTCAATTACCAGCAAGTTCCTTCTTGGATGTGATGCCATTTTAGCATATCAACTGAATGGATGCACTATTTCAAACTCATTTTTCTGATAAAGATTCTCAATATTGGGTCCTAATTCATGAAAAATTCATCCCTTAATATTCAATCGTAATCACCGGAAACCCCACTGTAATTCGATTGTCGACCTCGTCTCCAACCTGGTGAACTGCGAGTTGCATATTCAACATGTGCGAGCCACTCTTGATCGATAGGGGCAGCTCAGCCGCCTTATAAGAGACACTTGCGCTGGCTACATCCGTATAACGTTCAATGGAGGCGATATCCACATTTTTGGACAGGTCTTTCTCGATGAGTGCTAACTGCTGACTCGCATCACGTTTAATAACATTAGCTGCCGTACCTTGCACAGACATATTCCAGTTTGCCTTCATCCCTGAGTCTACAAGCAGTTGACCGATCTGTTCATGTACTGTCATTAATGCCTTCCGATCCGTGCGTGCATCCCCTGAAATTTGTACGATGGCGTAGTAGCCGTTATCTCCTGTCTCAACGACATTGACCAACAGACCTGCTGCTCCAGTAGCCTCATTAACAACCATCTCACTGCGATACACATCATGGCCCGTCTGGTGTACCCGTACTGGTTGTTCCAGCCCCAAGTGACTGGCCAATAATGCGGTCTGCGCTTGTGCATCTCCTCGGCCTTCTCCTTGCCATTTAATAACCAGACGATCCACATTATCAATCACGCTGTCAGCAGTATAGATTAACTGTTCCAGTTGGGCTACCTTGGGTTCGTTTTTCTCTGCGTATACCTGTGTAACACCGATAAGAATAATGATAGCCATTGCCAAAATACCTGCTGTCATCCAACGATTTAACATTTGAATCCCCCGCTTCTTTCTTTCATTCTATGAATCTATCAACAGCATGCCCCTTTCCCACATTAGCTATACTTCTTCTGCACACAACAAAAAAGCCCCACCCGCCACATGCATGGCAGATCAGAGCTTTCCATTCATCCTTTTCTAGATAAATTGAACTAATCAATATTTACACTCGCACTCCGCTGACAGAACAACCTTCCGATCGCTGTTATCCCCAGATTTTTTGATTCCCTTTTTCAAGGTGAAAATTCGGGCATAAAGGCGAAGTGTATGCTTCCGAAGTAGCTTTCTTTCAGAAAGCTTTTAGCTTCGCTTCTTCAGGTTCTTTCTGTCCTCTCCGTTTTGTGTAAATCTTTAATTCAATTTATATAATCATTTCTTATCTATAACTTCCGCACATTAATGCACGGTTCTTTGGCTTGATTATGATATTGCATATGATCTTGCTTACTCTGCAAGTCCGTTTTTATAAGCATAGATCGCGGCCTGTGTACGGTCGTCTACACCCAATTTTGCCAGTAGGTTTGTAACATGGAATTTGACCGTCTTGATACCAATGATCAGATCATCAGCGATGTCCTGATTCGATTTACCTTTTGCGAGCAACCGGAGTACATCCATTTCCCGGTCCGTCAATTCATCATGCAAAGGAGCTGCTGCCTGTGGCTGCCGGAATCGATTCATCATTTTCGAAGCGACCTGTGACTCCAGAACGGATTGCCCACGAGCGGCTGCGCGAATCGCATCTGCTACTTCATTGGCTCTTGATGTTTTCAACAGATAACTGAATGCGCCTGCTTCAATGACAGGATACATTTTTTCATCATCCAGGTAACTGGTCAATACGATGACTTTGCACTCCGGATACATTTTAAGTACCTGACGAGTAGCCTCAATGCCATCCATGCCTTCCATAACCAGGTCCATCAGAACAACATCAGGCTTATACTCCTGTGCAAGCCGAATGCCTTCCTCTCCACTACCTGCTTCACCAACAACTTCAATTCCATCTTCGGTATCCAGTACCGCTGCAAGACCAATACGTACCATCTCATGATCATCCACGAGCAATACTTTGATCGACGTTTCCGTCTCCGTTTCGACTTCCGGTTCCATTGACATGTTCTTCCTCACTTTCATCGTTCATCAAAGGTATCGTAATCTCAATCCGCGTTCCCTTACCAGGCGCTGTTACAAATTGTATGGCCCCGCCAATCTCCGTAACACGTTCACGCATGTTAGCCAGACCGTAGGAAGCTTGTTTATTCTCATCCAGATCGAAGCCTTGCCCATCATCACGAATTAATACCCGGATCGCATCAGTACGGCGCTGGATCCGTATCTCCATTTTTTCCGCCTTTGCATGCCGTAACGTATTGGACATAGCCTCTTGAACGATTCGAAACAGATGATTCTCGATGCCTTTGATCAGATCAATGTCTTCGTCCATTTCGAGCACAATGTCCATGGGTACTTTTGTTTTCAGTTCCATCACCAGATCACGCAGACCTTGTTCGAGATGTTTACCCTCCAGATAGACTGGCCGCAGATGTAACAGTAACGCACGCATCTCGGACTGAGCTACCGAAGCCATCTCCTCAATCAAAGCCACCTGCCGCTGAGCACGTTCAAAATCCTTCTCCATCTTCCGTCCAACAGCCGTTGCTGTCATGGATATCGCGAACAATTGCTGCGATACCGCATCATGCAGTTCCCGTGCCAGCCGCTGCCGCTCTTCCACAATAGCCGTAATTCTGGATTGTTCAGCAAGCTGTGCATTATGAGTAGATAATCGCTGGAGCGAAGATACCTGATCTTCCCACTTTTTTCCGATTCGTCCGAGTTGCTCACTTAAACGACCCACATCATCATCGCCCAGATCAGGTACAGTGCGGGATAGAGAGCCCTTCTCCCACAGTAGAAGTGTTTCCCGCAGCAGTTCAAGCCGGCGTTTAACCCGATAACTCTGATAGAACCCAAAGACCGCTCCGATTCCAATCAGAAGTAGCAATAGAGCCAGACCCGATTGAATCAGATGACGCCAGCCTGCAAACGGAGCAAGATAACCATATGTATACAATACATACAAAATAACAGCAAGTACAATGAAAACCAGGAGGATCCCTTCACCCATACTTCGGGTTACCATGTCGGTATGTCGTTTTGTCTTCATCGGGGTCTCCTCCTTCTCTTCATCTATTTTACTACGGATTACTGATGTTTAGGTCGCCAACAATATAAGAAATGACAAATTTTGCTTTATGTTCACTGGATTCATATCCAGGCGTTCTCCATACTAATTTGTTCATCATGCCGCTATCTTGTTCTCCAAGAAGATTAATCCGGCCGAAAAGAACCGATGCTTCAATCTCCACACCATAATCTTCTGGTAGCGTAAGGCGAACATTACCCATAACTCCTTGCAGCAGCACAATCGTTTGTTTCTCCTCCGGAATCGAAAGAGATAGATCGGCGTTAACCTCACCTATGGCATGCCACAGACTCATACTACGTAACGTCCAGGATGATTGATCCCAGTAGTAACGAGCCATGAAATTCTGTTTCTTCATAACGCCTTCGTCCAGATGAATCTTTTTGTTTTTTGAATAAAAGTAAGCTAAAGACGCAAGTACAATCAAAAATACAATCATTAAATTATCCAGCAATAACAGTGCCGCACCAATGCCAAGATACCGATGACCTTTGCGGGTATCCCCATTGCGGACTTGAAGCATTCCAACCGTTAACAGAATCAGTGCGGCAGCGGTCAGGAAGTTAATATTGTCATTCAATAACATCATTGTGCCAATAATCATAATGACAACTGCAAGCCATTTACTCTTTTGATTCATCCCCGCCGCACCTCCTCTGTAAGTTAATCTCTCTTTATTCAACGGAAAAGCCATACCAGGCAATGAAGTCCTGTATGGCTTAACTTTTGTTCTACCAACCGTACATTATACACGATTTATAGAATATCATATTGTCCACTAAGCGAACAGTTATTCTTTTGAAGTTCCGTTCTCTTCATTCTTAGAACCATTGCCCATTTTGTTTTTGAGGGCTTGTAATTGCTGATCCACTTTGAACTGTTTTTCCACATCTACAGGATTCGTATACGTGGATGATGTGTTGCGATAAGGTGCACGAGCTACGTCAGCTTCAGCTTCCAGCTGCATGATTTTCTCTTCCATGCGGTGGAATCCAAGTGATGCGCCGCCACTTTCGATCGAATGCAAGCTGTTGATGGAAGACATTTGTTTTTTGGCTTTTGCCATTTGTGCACGGGATACGAGTTCATTACGTTTGTTACGCATTTTGTAGAACTCATCTTTCATATCATGCAACTGTTGCAACAGATCTTTTGCTTGTGCTTCGGACTGTGCATGCAGTTCGCTGTACTCCGTAATTTTTTGATCAAAGTAGATTTTCTCTTCCAGCAATTTGCGTGCCACTTCTTCCTGACCGTTAGACAGAGCAGCTTCTGCTTGGGACTCACGTTGTACCGAAGTACGCTCCGCTTCATCCAAACGTTGTTTCATGCGACGCTCATTTGCCATTTGTTTGGCAACAGTTACCTCTGCCTCATGAATCTCAGCCTCCATATCACGCAAGTACTGGTTCAACATTACAATCGGGTCCTCTACTTTATCCAACATATCATTTACCGATGCTTTCGTCATATCCTTAATCCGTTTAAATACTCCCATTTTACTTTTCTCCCTTCTCGTAACGAGATAATTTTTGGCGAAGCTCTTCAACTTCTTTTTTCAGTGCTTTTTTCTCGATATCTTTCATCATGGAATCAAGTTCACTTTCTTGTGGTGCTCCTGCTCCGTAGGCGTTGTTGTCATAAGAACGGGGACCAGATTGAGGTCTGCCGTTGAATCCAGGGCCGGGACCGAAGTTACCAGGACCTTGCTGGTTGTGATTATTTTGAAAAGGACCTCTTGGTGGCTGGTGATCATAGTTGTTGTATCCTCTACCAGGACCAGGGCCTGGGCCCGGACCGTAGCCATATGGATCATAAGGCGGATACGGTTCTTTTGGTACCACCAGTGCTGCAATAAAGTATATTAACAACGACGTGCCGCCAGTTACGAAGATACTGATAACAAAGATGATACGCAGCAGGGTGGAATCCATTCCGATGGTTTCGGAAATTCCGCCGCACAAGCCGGTTAACATCCGGTCACGCGTTGAGCGGTATAATTTGCTCATGTGCTTGCTCCTTTCGTTTACTTGTATCCTCTTACGTTGGAATCATAAGCATATGGATCAACGTGATTGGATTCCTTTGGTACCACTAATGCAGCGATGAAGTAGATCAACAATGATGTACCTCCCGTAGCGAAAATACTGATGAAGAAAATGATACGTAGCAGCGTGGTACTCAATCCTAGATTTTCAGAAATGCCGCCGATCAAACCTGTTAGCATTCGATTACGCGCCGAGCGGTATAATTTACTCATGTGACTACTCCTTTCTGTCATTGTTCAATTTCTGTCTTAAGCGTTCCAGTTCCTTATCCAGCGTAGAGGATGACATGCTGCCAGTCACTCCTGAACCATCTTGATTCATCCGCCGGATATCGCGGAGACTTTGTGCTTCATATTCGAGATCAGAGACTTGATCATCCAGTCGGTTAAACATACGAGGTACATTCTGACCGTTGTGATTGCCTCTCTGGTTCATACGTTGTTGTAACTGAATCGTCTGCATACGAGCGTAGTAATATTGGCGTTTGCTGTATACATTTTGATATTCAACCTTCAGCTGGTCGATCTGTTCATCCAGCTCCTGTAATGCCGCATAACTTTGTGCATACAATTCATTGTACTGTTCCATTTTTTCCTCGTGGAGGATTTTCTCCTGCAAGGCCAGCTTAGCGAGATGTTCTTCCCCTGCTTTCAGAGCCATGGAAGCCTGTTCTTCCCGTTTGTTCACCATACCTGCTGCCTGATCGGCTTGTTGTTTCATTTGTCTGGTATGGCTTGCATATTGATGACGAAGTTTCTCGGCTTCACCGATGTCTTGGCGGGTCGAGACCAGGAACTGATCAATCAGTTTAACTGGATCCTGACTTTGCTCCAAATGTTCGTTCAGATTGGCTACGGTAATATCCCGCATTCGACGAAATACACTCATTATGTTCTGTCCCTCCTTTTCATAATCGTGAAAACTTAGTACCGACCACGACGACTGCGGTTATTGCTTAGCATTGAGATACCAAAGATGATTAACCCGATCGCGATGATCGGTCCGATCAACCATGCCAGCTTACCCATCAGTGAGATGATACCGATGATGAGAACAATCCAGCCAAGCATCACATTCCCTCGTTTAACTCCGTAGTATCCCAGTGC
This sequence comes from Paenibacillus sp. FSL k6-2145, assembly GCF_037976585.1. NCBI lineage: Bacteria > Bacillati > Bacillota > Bacilli > Caryophanales > Paenibacillaceae > Paenibacillus > Paenibacillus sp. FSL k6-2145. Next base: position 954,445 of record NZ_CP150267.1, read on the forward strand.
AATCATCAGGACCGGAATCAGATAACCCATTAAGTGTCCAAGAAGTGGAGTTAACTTTCCGAAGAGGAGTAGTGCACCCAGCGCAATCAATACAATCGCCCAGCCATTTCCCTTATTCAATCTCATAATTGTTGTTCACCGCCCTTTCCATTCGTTCGTTTTAATGTGTTGAGTCATTTGTTCGTTTGTTTCTTGTTTTTTTGTTTCCGTGTTTCTTGTTTAACCTTATGTCCTTATTCTAGGGGATTCCGCGACTTTTCAAAACAGACCGTGGACGGTTTTTCATCCTAGACTCAGGTCGGGGATCTAGTTGGACCTTTGACTGTCCCTATATAAGACCAACGTTCCACCTAAGCTGAATAGCACTCCAGATACCTTCTATTCCCCGTATTCAGGCTACCCTTTAGCCGATATCGACCTGTAGAGAGAATGATGTCCATGTCTCTATTTACGTTCACACTGCAATTTCGTTTCTCATGATTCCGTATTGGATAGTCAGTCCAAGGCGTTTCTCTAGCCTTTTCTGCAAGATCATCTATCAGCAATCCCTTATCTCTGCTCCTATACCCTCTTATAAAATTACTTATTTATCCAAATAAACAAAATTTAGATTGTTCTATATGTAAGCGTTTACTAAAATAGAAAGTGTTATTATTTCTAATGTCAGGGGTGGAACTGAAACTGTGCGACCAATCAGCTATCTCCATAAAATGATCATCTTTGGAATCCTGTTAAGCACCCTGCCCATTTTGTTAACGGGAATTGCCGCATTTATCTATTCATCGAACCAAACTGAGCTGCATCGTACGCAGGCCAACAGACAGTTGCTGGAACAAATGCAATCCAACGTAGAGCACAAACTCGCTACAGTCAGTTATATGCTTGATCAGGCCGTTCGCTCTCCAGTAACCCTCCGTTCCCTGTCTGCTTCTTCTTCACTGGAAGGGAAAGGGCCTTTGCTTGCCGACAAACTACAGAGTGAATTTAAGAATATGAGGTCATGGGAACCTATGCTGGATATTACCCTGGTGAATCAATCTCAGAATTGGCTTATTGATCATGCCGGATTATATCGTAATACGGATTTTCCGCTGGCTCTTCCCATGAAGGAATTGATATCGGATACGCTAACCTCTGGATGGCAGCTCTCCCCTTCATCGGTGTTCAGTAATGATGAGCGTTCACCCGGTACAGGCTGTATTTATCATATTGCCCTTGCGAGATCTATTCCGGATCTAAATACGTCTTCCGATGCTGCTCTGATTGCGGGAATTCCTGCATGCTCTTTGCAAAATACACTTGGAGAAGCCTTCTTAGGCAATGCTGCCTCAGGACTGATCATCTTGAATCGGGAACAACGTATTTTGGTCCATCCCGATCCTGTATACATTGGACAACCTTTGTCTGCCTTAGGATTACAGGATCGGGATACGGAAGACAACATAACCAAACTATCACCCATTACATTTTCAACAGGCTTTGAAAAACGGGAAGTCAAGATCGCAGATACACATTATTCCCTGACATATAGCCCTTCTACCTTAAAAGGATGGACATATGTTCTAATCTCACCTACCAATATTCTGACACAAGAATATATCGATATCGGCTTACACACCTTGTATATCAGTATCTTCTTACTTTTACTTTCATTATTACTCGCCTGGCTCGGCTCCAAGCGAATGCATGTCCCGATTCGTAAACTTTTAACCCAACTTGGTGACAACCATCTGTCCAAAGAAGGAAAAACATTAGCTCAGCAATCACCACCATTTTCTGATGAGTTCGAACAGATTAGAGCAGGAGTCTCACAATTATCTGCCTCTCGCTCCCAATTAGAGAACACACTTAATATGCATCTGTTGCAGATTCGCACTCATTTTATGATCAATCTGTTCCAGGGTAAGATCCCTGTTCATACTCTTCATGACACCTTGAATGAATATGGCTACACGCATCAGGTTCGGGAATGGCAACAAATTGCTGTTATTACATTACAGGCCGATCTCGTTAATCATACAAAATATAGAGCTAGTGATCGTGACCTCTTATTATTCGCTATTCAAAATATATTGGCGGAAACGGTTGTGCATAACCAACAATTGCTTCCCATTGTGCTGGAACATACGGTAGTCACGGTGATTGGGACCGTTGAACAGGATCAGTTTATTTTTTCACAGCAACTATATGTATTAACAGACCAGTTACAACAACAGATGGATAAGATTCTAACTCTTCAAGTCAGTATAGGATTCAGCCAGCCGCACAGCTCTATATATCACATCCCTCAAGCTTACACAGAAGCTATGGAAGCATTGAGGCATCGGATGAAGCTGGGAACAGGCATTATTTTTCAATATGAGAACATAGATCATTACGCTCCCACTTGGCCCATGACCTACCCGGAATCATTGGAATATTCATTGATCCAAGCTATTCAAAGTGCGGACGAAGTCCAGGCCTCTGCTCTTCTGCAACAACTGCTTGAAGTGATCTTTGGTATGGAGGTTACACCCGAGGAGTATGAGGTGGCTCTTACGAGGCTACTCACGCATATTTTGCAAATGACTCAGGAATCCGGCATACGACTCGGACAGATCTCCCAAGGTCGGGGCTCGATGTTTCATGAACTTCATGGTTTGCAGTACGCTGCTGAAGTTGAGGAATGGTTTAACCATCAAGTCATCTTGCCCATCATCCAGGTTTTTAAAGCAAGACAGTATGCCCAGTATCAACATATATCTGAGAAAATGATTGCCATGATTCATCAAGATTATGATAAGGATCTGACGCTTGAGGAATGTGCTGTTAAGCTTCACTACAATGCCAACTACTTAAGTAGTGTTTTCCGCAAAGAGACAGGCTGTGCATTTAGTGAATATCTGACCAAGTACCGATTTAATATCGCTAAAAAATGGCTTGACGAAAGTGATCTAACCGTTAAAGATATCGCAGCACGACTTCGGTACAACAATCCACAAAACTTTATCCGATCATTTCGTAAATGGGAAGGAATCACCCCCGGCCAGTATCGGGAGCGTAAGCAGAAAGCAGAAGTGTCGAACCGAAATTAGAAAAGGAGTACGATTGTAAGTCGTACTCCTTCGGCCAGCTTGGATACCTCTCCATATGGCTCCCCGAACAGGGCCAGGGCTCGGACCTGTGACAACTCGATTAACCGTTGATTGCTCACCAACTGAAATTTCAGGGAATATGCTTCAGAGATCATCTCTGAAAACGAGGTATGTGTTTTGTTTTTCGTTGTCTCGAACATCTCTAAATAAATGAGGGTCTGGTTCAAAGCGGTCGATGAATTAGTGGCTTCAAAAAAGAGGGAGCTTATAACCTGCACCCTTCACCTACAACTTCACTTCTGCAATCTTAACTTCATATGTTTCACACGTGCATCTTCTTGTTTGGTAGTACGATGCTTCCTAGTGTCATCTTAGACGTTAGACTACATTGTCAGTCTCAATTCCTGATTATCAGTACACGTGCCAAGCTTATCCGATTTATCGCTTATCCTTAGTGCGAACTGTTTTCATATTGGGTTGTTCAAGTTGAATTAGAATTTTGCCAAACCTTGCTCCACGTGAGAAGGTCACCGTACTATCCCTGTACGTATCCCGAATGTACTTCTCAGCCAATCTGAGAGAATCTTCATCGGATGGGAACTCATACGTATTAAGCCATTCTGGCAGCTGCTCGATAATCTCTTTCACCGGTAATTCAAATGAGTTAACTTCTCTCGTAATAATCATCGTATAAGAATAACCCTTCAAATACAGCAACTGTTGGATATACCCCATATCACCGGCCATGTATGAAGAAGTTACTCCCAGTACATCCTTAAGTTCATCCATTAGTGTGTGTTCCTTCTGTCCCGCCATAGTACTTATATACACATACTTCCGGGCGCAATTAATTGCCTGCTCAATCGTTTCCCAATCCGACATCGCCGGACACATGGATGCAAATGCAAAGTCATATTTCTTCTCCCAACCCTTATCCTTAATGGAGATTTCTTCATATCGTTCGTTTACAATTTCGATATTGGATTCCAAAGATGAAGGTATCGTCTCTTTCATAAGGGAGACAAGCAACTCCGAAGGCTCAACTGCGGTCACACTTGCTCCCTTTTCCGCAAAAGGAATGGTAAATATGCCTGAGGCTGCTCCAATGTCCAAAATGGATAACCCTGCAAAATCTACACCCTGATTCTCAATCCAGCCCATAATGCGCTCAGAACGCTGCTTTCCTTCTTCAGTGAACGACTGTGCATGATAATCCCTGGCCCACCGCTCAAAAGCTTCTTCTGTATTAAAGGGGACGCTTTTCTTCTTATATTTTGAACTTCTCGGACGATTCTTCCATGCCTCTTCCCATACAGAAAGATCAAATAACAGATCGGTATCCAATACATTTTTTCCATTAGTCACTCTACTTCACTCCTCTACATTAAAGACTTTACTTATCTATAATATACTTAATATAATCATACGTCAATCTTTATTAACGTCCAACTATCCTTACAATACAAAAAATCAATTTATATAAAATGAAAATAGCCCTACACATTGCATAAGCAACATGTAGGGCTATTCAATATACCGGCGAGAGGACTCGAACCTCCACGGTTTCCCACTCGATTTTGAGTCGAGCGCGTCTGCCATTCCGCCACGCCGGCATATGCTGGAGGCGCCACCCAGATTCGAACTGGGGATAAAGCTTTTGCAGAGCTGTGCCTTACCACTTGGCTATGGCGCCATATTTTGGAGCGGACGACGGGAATCGAACCCGCGACCCTCGCCTTGGCAAGGCGATGCTCTACCGCTGAGCCACGTCCGCATAATGGCTGGGGATATAGGATTTGAACCTATGCATGACGGAGTCAAAGTCCGTTGCCTTACCGCTTGGCTAATCCCCAATAAAAAATGAAAAAACAAAGGGGCGATCGAGGGGAATTGAACCCCCGAATGCCGGATCCACAAACCGGTGCGTTAACCACTTCGCCACGATCGCCACAAAAGGTTATTATCTAAAAAGTTAATTGGCAGGGGCAGCAGGAATTGAACCCACACCAACGGTTTTGGAGACCGTTGTTCTACCTTTAAACTATGCCCCTAAAAACTGGTGGAGGATGATGGATTCGAACCACCGAACCCGTACGGGAGCAGATTTACAGTCTGATGCGTTTGGCCACTTCGCTAATCCTCCAGGATTACATGGTGCCGGCGAGAGGACTTGAACCCCCAACCTACTGATTACAAGTCAGTTGCTCTACCAGTTGAGCTACACCGGCATATTAAATTGTTTTAAAAATGGTGGCTCGGGACGGAATCGAACCGCCGACACGAGGATTTTCAGTCCTCTGCTCTACCGACTGAGCTACCGAGCCATAATAAAGTCTAATCTTAATTCCTTACACTTTATATAGGGCATCAGTGCCATACAGCAGATGTAGTGAACAGTTTGCCTCATGTAAAGATTAAATGGCGGAACCGACGGGATTCGAACCCGCGATCTCCTGCGTGACAGGCAGGCATGTTAGGCCAACTACACCACGGTTCCAGATCACTTTCTCAAAGGAAAGTATAATTGCGGGGGCAGGATTTGAACCTGCGGCCTTCGGGTTATGAGCCCGACGAGCTACCGGGCTGCTCCACCCCGCGTCGTTATAAAGTTTATATGGTGGAGGCTGAGGGGATCGAACCCCCGACCCTCTGCTTGTAAGGCAGATGCTCTCCCAGCTGAGCTAAGCCTCCGAACAACACATTTATGATCATACCATAATCTTGTTGTAAAAATCAACTTCTTTTTTTGAAGTTATTATGACCCGTAGGGGATTCGAACCCCTGTTACCTCCGTGAAAGGGAGGTGTCTTAACCCCTTGACCAACGGGCCTTAATATTATGGCGGAGAGAGAGGGATTCGAACCCTCGAGACGCTTGTGACGCCTACACGATTTCCAATCGTGCTCCTTCGGCCAGCTCGGACACCTCTCCATATGGCTCCCCGAACAGGGCTCGAACCTGTGACAACTCGATTAACAGTCGAGTGCTCTACCAACTGAGCTATCAGGGAATGGTGGAGCCAAGCGGGATCGAACCGCTGACCTCCTGCTTGCAAGGCAGGCGCTCTCCCAGCTGAGCTATGGCCCCATACTCTGGTGTATTTCTTTGTTGTGGTCTTGCTATGGGCCCTGGTGGACTCGAACCACCGGCCTCACCCTTATCAGAGGTGCGCTCTAACCAACTGAGCTAAGGGCCCTTATCAATTTTCGAAAAAAAATACCCCAATGGGGTTTCGCTTGGCGGCGTCCTACTCTCCCAGGACCCTGCGGTCCAAGTACCATCGGCGCTAGAGGGCTTAACGGTCGTGTTCGGGATGGGTACGTGTGGAACCCCTCCGCCATCGCCACCAAACGCGTAGCTTACATTTCAGAGTGTTGTTCTCTGAAAACTAGATTCGAAACGAAACATGCGAATTACAACTTGCTATTGGATAAGCCCTCGACCGATTAGTACTGGTCAGCTCCATGCATTGCTGCACTTCCACCCCCAGCCTATCTACCTCGTCGTCTTCAAGGGGTCTTACATACTGGGAAATCTCATCTTGAGGGGGGCTTCACGCTTAGATGCTTTCAGCGTTTATCCCGTCCGTACATAGCTACCCAGCGGTGCTCCTGGCGGAACAACTGGTACACCAGCGGTACGTCCATCCCGGTCCTCTCGTACTAAGGACAGCTCCTCTCAAATTTCCTACGCCCACGACAGATAGGGACCGAACTGTCTCACGACGTTCTGAACCCAGCTCGCGTACCGCTTTAATGGGCGAACAGCCCAACCCTTGGGACCTACTTCAGCCCCAGGATGCGATGAGCCGACATCGAGGTGCCAAACCTCCCCGTCGATGTGGACTCTTGGGGGAGATAAGCCTGTTATCCCCAGGGTAGCTTTTATCCGTTGAGCGATGGCCCTTCCATGCGGTACCACCGGATCACTAAGCCCGACTTTCGTCCCTGCTCGACTTGTAGGTCTCGCAGTCAAGCTCCCTTATGCCTTTGCACTCTTCGAATGATTTCCAACCATTCTGAGGGAACCTTTGGGCGCCTCCGTTACTCTTTAGGAGGCGACCGCCCCAGTCAAACTGCCCACCTGACACTGTCCCCGCACCGGATTACGGTACCAGGTTAGAACCTAGATACGATCAGGGTGGTATCCCAACGTTGCCTCCACACAAGCTGGCGCTCATGTCTCTTAGGCTCCCACCTATCCTGTACAGATCGTACCCAAATTCAATATCAAGCTGCAGTAAAGCTCCATGGGGTCTTTCCGTCTTGTCGCGGGTAACCTGCATCTTCACAGGTATTAAAATTTCACCGGATCTCTCGTTGAGACAGCGCCCAAGTCGTTACGCCATTCGTGCGGGTCAGAATTTACCTGACAAGGAATTTCGCTACCTTAGGACCGTTATAGTTACGGCCGCCGTTTACTGGGGCTTCGGTTCACAGCTTCGGGATTACTCCCTAACCACTCCCCTTAACCTTCCAGCACCGGGCAGGCGTCAGCCCGTATACTTCGCCTTACGGCTTCGCACAGACCTGTGTTTTTGCTAAACAGTCGCTTGGGCCTTTTCACTGCGGCCCCCTCGTGCTATTCACACTACCGGGGCACCCCTTCTCCCGAAGTTACGGGGTCATTTTGCCGAGTTCCTTAACGAGAGTTCTTCCGCGCGCCTTAGAATACTCTTCTCGCCTACCTGTGTCGGTTTGCGGTACGGGCACCATCACCTGGCTAGAGGCTTTTCTTGGCAGTGTGAGATCATGACCTTCGCTACTACAATTTTCGCTCCCCATCACAGCTCAGCCTTACAATGTGCGGATTTGCCTACACATCAGCCTCACTGCTTAGACGGACATCCATCAGTCCGCGTCACTACCCTACTGCGTCCCCCCATTGCTCATAACGGCTTACGGTGGTACAGGAATTTCGACCTGTTGTCCTTCGACTACGCCTTTCGGCCTCGCCTTAGGTCCCGACTTACCCTGAGCGGACGAGCCTTCCTCAGGAACCCTTAGGCTTTCGGCGGATCAGATTCTCACTGATCTTTTCGTTACTCATACCGGCATTCTCACTTGTATAATGTCCAGCGCTCCTTACGGTACACCTTCAACCCTTATACAACGCTCCCCTACCCCTGATGCAAAGCATCAAGCCATAGCTTCGGTGGTGTGTTTAGCCCCGTTACATTTTCGGCGCAGAGTCACTCGACCAGTGAGCTATTACGCACTCTTTCAATGGTGGCTGCTTCTAAGCCAACATCCTGGTTGTCTGTGCAACTCCACATCCTTTCCCACTTAACACACACTTGGGGACCTTAGCTGATGGTCTGGGCTGTTTCCCTTTTGACAATGGATCTTAGCACTCACTGTCTGACTCCCGGAAGTAAGTCTATGGCATTCGGAGTTTGACTGAGCTTGGTAACCCTTGCGGGCCCCGCACCCAATCAGTGCTCTACCTCCACGACTCTGTTTTCCGAGGCTAGCCCTAAAGCTATTTCGGGGAGAACCAGCTATCTCCGAGTTCGATTGGAATTTCTCCGCTACCCCCACCTCATCCCCGCATTTTTCAACATGCGTGGGTTCGGGCCTCCAGTGCGTGTTACCGCACCTTCACCCTGGACAGGGGTAGATCACCCGGTTTCGGGTCTACGTCCACGTACTAAGTCGCCCTATTCAGACTCGCTTTCGCTGCGGCTCCGGCTCTTCACCTTAACCTTGCACGGGAACGTAACTCGCCGGTTCATTCTACAAAAGGCACGCCATCACCCCTAAAACGGGCTCTGACTTTTTGTAAGCACACGGTTTCAGGTTCTATTTCACTCCCCTTCCGGGGTGCTTTTCACCTTTCCCTCACGGTACTGCTTCACTATCGGTCGCTAGGAAGTATTTAGCCTTGGCAGATGGTCCTGCCGGATTCATACGGGGTTTCACGTGCCCCGCACTACTCGGGATCCGTCTCGGAGGGAACAGACTTTCAACTACAGGGCTTTTACCTTCTTTGGCGGGCCTTTCCAGACCTCTTCGCTTAACCGGTTCCTTTGTAACTCCATGTGAGACGTCCCACAACCCCAAAGAGCAAGCTCTCTGGTTTGGGCTTCTCCGCGTTCGCTCGCCGCTACTGACGGAATCACTATTGTTTTCTCTTCCTCAGGGTACTTAGATGTTTCAGTTCCCCTGGTATGCCTCTACATAACCTATGTATTCAGTTATGAGTAACTGGAAATTACCCCAGCTGGGTTTCCCCATTCGGACACCCCCGGATCAAAGCTTGCTTACAGCTCCCCGAGGCAGTTTCGTTGTTCGCCACGTCCTTCATCGGCTCCTAGCGCCTAGGCATCCTCCGTGTGCTCTTAGTAGCTTAACCTCGTGCTCCGGTTTCGACTGCTCGCTTCCCTTGTTTTGCTTGCGCAAAGCCAAAAGTCGCTCCCATTCGATACCATCGTACGTGCAATCTACCTTATAAAAACACTTCACTTGTTTACACAAGATCAGCTTAAAGGAATGTTCTAATTCGCGTTTGTTTCGTTTCGATATCTAGTTTTCAAAGAACAAGCTCCATGCAAAAGCAAGCTGTTTGAGAGTTTGAGCTCTCAAAACTGAGCAACGAGTGAGTAACTAGCCGACCTGGCTAGATTTTATATTTGAATGTTTCCGTTGCAGGAAACGATTCTCCATAGAAAGGAGGTGATCCAGCCGCACCTTCCGATACGGCTACCTTGTTACGACTTCACCCCAATCATCTATCCCACCTTCGGCGGCTGGCTCCTTGCGGTTACCCCACCGACTTCGGGTGTTATAAACTCTCGTGGTGTGACGGGCGGTGTGTACAAGACCCGGGAACGTATTCACCGCGGCATGCTGATCCGCGATTACTAGCAATTCCGACTTCATGCAGGCGAGTTGCAGCCTGCAATCCGAACTGAGACCGGCTTTGTTGGGATTGGCTCCATCTCGCGATTTCGCAGCCCGTTGTACCGGCCATTGTAGTACGTGTGTAGCCCAGGTCATAAGGGGCATGATGATTTGACGTCATCCCCACCTTCCTCCGGTTTGTCACCGGCAGTCTATCTAGAGTGCCCACCCGAAGTGCTGGCAACTAAATATAAGGGTTGCGCTCGTTGCGGGACTTAACCCAACATCTCACGACACGAGCTGACGACAACCATGCACCACCTGTCTTGAATGTTCCGAAGAAAAGGTACATCTCTGTACCGGTCATTCAGATGTCAAGACCTGGTAAGGTTCTTCGCGTTGCTTCGAATTAAACCACATACTCCACTGCTTGTGCGGGTCCCCGTCAATTCCTTTGAGTTTCAGTCTTGCGACCGTACTCCCCAGGCGGAGTGCTTAATGTGTTAACTTCGGCACCAAGGGTATCGAAACCCCTAACACCTAGCACTCATCGTTTACGGCGTGGACTACCAGGGTATCTAATCCTGTTTGCTCCCCACGCTTTCGCGCCTCAGCGTCAGTTACAGCCCAGAGAGTCGCCTTCGCCACTGGTGTTCCTCCACATATCTACGCATTTCACCGCTACACGTGGAATTCCACTCTCCTCTTCTGCACTCAAGTCACCCAGTTTCCAGTGCGATCCGGGGTTGAGCCCCGGGATTAAACACCAGACTTAAATGACCGCCTGCGCGCGCTTTACGCCCAATAATTCCGGACAACGCTTGCCCCCTACGTATTACCGCGGCTGCTGGCACGTAGTTAGCCGGGGCTTTCTTCTCAGGTACCGTCACCTTGAGAGCAGTTACTCTCCCAAGCGTTCTTCCCTGGCAACAGAGCTTTACGATCCGAAAACCTTCATCACTCACGCGGCATTGCTCCGTCAGGCTTTCGCCCATTGCGGAAGATTCCCTACTGCTGCCTCCCGTAGGAGTCTGGGCCGTGTCTCAGTCCCAGTGTGGCCGATCACCCTCTCAGGTCGGCTACGCATCGTCGCCTTGGTGAGCCGTTACCCCACCAACTAGCTAATGCGCCGCAGGCCCATCCCCAAGTGACAGATTGCTCCGTCTTTCCAGTTTCCTTCAGGCGAAGAAAACAATTATTTGGTATTAGCTACCGTTTCCGGTAGTTGTCCCAAACTTGAGGGCAGGTTGCCTACGTGTTACTCACCCGTCCGCCGCTAACTATCAGAGAAGCAAGCTTCTCATCAAGTCCGCTCGACTTGCATGTATTAGGCATGCCGCCAGCGTTCGTCCTGAGCCAGGATCAAACTCTCCAATAAAGTATTGAAAAGAGCGATAAGCTCATTTTGAATCTGACGAGATTAAAAATCTCAATTGTGCTCCAGTCGATTCAAGCCAAGGCTTGTTTCAAACTTTCGCGTTCATTCTGCAAACAGAATGTTTACTCACTCGTTGTTCAGTTTTCAAAGATCAAACACGATTTGTTTTACTACTTTTTTCGTCTCAACCAAGTTTCGGCGTCGACTTAAATAATGTAACACATTTCGTTTGTTTTCGTCAAGAACTTTTTTTAATTTCTTTTTGGAAGCTTTAGTTCTTCACTTTTCCTCTGAAGAATTTATCGTTTGTTGGCGATAATCTCGTTTGAGGAACGAAATATAATGTATCATATATCGTGAATGAGAGTCAACCTCTTTTTATAAATTATTAAACAAACAAAAAAGGAAGGTTTCCCCTCCCTTATGTGATCAATATAGCGTTAGGCTTCGGGAGGAGGTTATGCCTCAATCCAATACCGAATTTCCCTACCTTCTCCTTCGATCGATGGCCATCCTGCCGATTCTTTTACAATAGAACGAAAGACCAGCTTACGTATAACCAAAGGCAGATCTTCTCGAACAAATCTTAACTGCGGATGATGAACAAGTTCATTCATGCTCCACGGCTCCTTGCGACTTCTTAACACACGCAGCAGCAGTTCTGAGCATTCACTCATTTTGGACATTACGGAAAACTCACAGGCAAGCAGGACAAGCTCCACTCGCTGCTCCAGCGTCTCCGAGCTTACGGTAAGCTCTTGATATAGTTTCCATAAAGCGCGATCCAGATTCTGCACATGTGTCCAGACGGCATGATCCGGGTATATCCCCTGTTCAATCAATACAATTCTTGCCCAGTTCCCCAGAGCCTCTAATACATTGTAGTAGGCGTCTACAACATGACCTTCCTGAATATGACGTTTGGCCTCCACATACATTCTCAAGAAACTGGTGAATTCATGTAGCAGCTTCTGCTCACGCAATTCTGCCCCAAAGGCAGACAGTTCTTCTCGCAAATCACTTAGGGCGCTGTCCGCTTCCCAGATAATCTCACCTTCAATCAGACACTGGGTGAGATTATTATGATTCCCGGTAACTACACTACTCTTTAATTCATGACGGCTTGCATAGATCATCTGATAACGAAGATCACCATATCTGTAATGTCCAACCGCCGACTTCAATTGATCATCATTATGAACAACAAGTACTAATAATTCGAAATCTTGAATTAGGGAGCCGTGGAATCGCTCTCCCGGGTGGGAATAAGCGATAGCCCCAACTGCCCCTGTCTCTTCCGACTGTTCGGACAAAAAAGCAAGGTTCTTTAATTCCACGATTCCCTCCATACATTTCATGGCAGATAAGCGCCAAGTCAGTTATAATGTAATTCTACATCCAGACTGAAGTTTCCTTCTTTTCCAGGTCCAATACTACTCATACGATAGGAGCATTTTTCATGATTTTTAAATCAGCAAAAATTAATGCTTTTCGCACTTGGGGATTACTACTGACCATGCTAGGTATGGGCCTAATGATACTGGGAACAGCCGGGATTGTTTTCTGGGGACATGCAGGCAAGGTATTCGCAGCTGTAGGGCTCGTCATCGGACTGATTGCCATGATGGCCAGTCTAGCCATTTATTTCTGGGCGGGTATGCTCTCCACCAGCGCAGTACAAGTCGACTGTCCGGAATGCGGGAAGTTAACCAAAATGCTTGGCAAAACGGATCGTTGTATGTTCTGTCATACCATCCTCACCCTGGACCCCAATAAAGCCAACATGACCAGTCAACAACTGAAAGCGCCTTCTACACAAGCTCCCCCAACCGATGGTTAGCACGAAATGATCTCCAACCGCTAAATGTCTTTTCCCTTAATTTCATTGAAGAACAAAAAAAAGGCCCGGTATGTTTACCGGACCTTTTTTGGACTTGGCTTATAAGTGAGCCCTTGTTGCTGTTATCAATAGCTAAGATATGAAATTATGTTATAAATTCTACGACCAATAAAACGGTAGACTGCACGTATGATGGTACCAAAGGAGAAACTTTGAGCTTAGCGAAAATAAATTAAAGCAATCAGACACTCTGTTCTGAGTAAATTATTTCTGGTAACCAGCCTGCTTTAATACCTCCCATGCAGAGGCATTAGCAAAACTCCGATTCCATGCTGCTACTCCGCCCAGCTTCAACGAAGCAATCAAATCCACACGCGCCTGAAGGGACACGGCATCTTCGATCCATATTTTCTTGGTAGCTCCGTCTTCCTTATATTCCACATAGTTCTGTCCACTTGCCTGATCCAGTTCAGGTTTGAGTTTCTTCTCTTGGATCAGCTCCACAATGGTATTCATGCCCACCGCTTTGGAAGACACTTTAACCTCACCCTGATCATTCGTCTCTTCCGTCCATATCCGGGTATAGAGCGGAACCGCCATGATCAACTTGTTAGAAGGGACTTCATCCTCCTCAAGTATGCGTCTCATGGAAGCCTCGGTCCATGGCAGAGACGCTACCGAACCTGCTTTGGGACTGGCAGCCCAATGTTCATCATAAGCCATCACAATAACATAGTCTGCAAAAGAACCTAATGCACGGCGATCCAGAAAAGCGGACCACATCTCACTATTTGATTTTGGTGTTACATCGATCGATAACATCAATCCATGTATACGTGCCATCGCCTTGATCTCGCGCACAAACTGCGTAATATTCGGCCCGTCATCTGTATACACGTTCTCAAAGTCGATATTGATACCATCCAGTTGATACGTCTGTGCATACTCTAACATCTGCTCAATGATATGCGTGCGTGTCTCGTAAGAAGCTACGGCTTCTTTTGTAACGTCCGGATCAAAGCTGTTATCCATGAGTCCCCATACTTCCATACCCGAACGGTGAGCCCAGTTCACATAAGCTTGGTTTCCCTTGCTTTTCACAGTGCCCTGTCCATCCGTAATATGAAACCATGTGGGGCTGACCACGTTCACACCAGGCATTTTACCGATAGAGCCCACATCAGGCTGACGATTGTACACAGCTTCCCAAACCAGATTTACCGGTTTATTCTGCCACTTCTTCTCTGCTGCAGTCAGCGTATACTTGGGCAAGTCCACCTTCTTTTTCTCGGTGAGGACAATATAATCATTATCTACATATCCGGCATATCCATTATCGAGTTGAACAAAACTCTGTTTATCACCCGTCTGCCATACACGTACCCTTGCATCCTTTTCCATATCGGCAATGATTGGTGAGGATTCTCCCCCACGTTTATATAACGGTACCGTCTTGTCCGCTTTGGATGATAATGTATCAATCTCTGCATACTGAATCATGTCTCCTCCACGCATCAGCAGCACGGCACCTGTTACTGAATCTTCCTGTACGGTTATGCCATATACTTCTTTCAAAGGTTTGAGCGGAATATAGGCTTCTCCGTCCTTAACCTCAGGCTTAACTGTCATAGGATAATCTTTGTGGTTAAGTTCTGCTTGTGTGCTTCCATCTTTCATATGAAGGACTCGCTGAGGAGAGGCAATGATGATATCTCCCGATTCTGATTCATAACGTATGCCTGCATCAATCGCTTCTTGCAGCACATCTACAGGCAACTTGAGTTGATCTCCTGTACCCAGAGCGTCTCCATCCATCAGTTGCCCGTCTACAAAAATAGGCTGGCTTCTTCCTACCCAGTCGGGGTCTTCATGGGTCTGGTTCAACCATACATTTGTTATAAGCCAGTAAGCCCCCCCGGCGATCAGACAAGCCCCCAGAAAACCGGGCCAAAATGAACGTCGCTTCTGACGTGTATATCTGCTTTTTCTACCCAAACGTCTACCTCCGTTAATTATGCTGATCATAAGGATGTGCGCATAAGTTGTTATAAGATGAGCCTTTTGCATAAATGCTAAAAAAAAAACGTGAAGAATCCATACTGAATTCTGCACGTTAATATTGTAATTCAACTCTCTTAATCCCTGCAACTTTTGCAAACGCCGTATACTTCCAATCGGTGACCGTGTACTTCGAATCCTGTACTAGACTCCGCTTGAAGCTCTACACTTTTGAGTGAAGGATAGCTGAAGTCTTCAATCTTGCCGCATTGATCACAGATAACATGATAATGATCCGTCACATTGGCATCGAAGCGACTTGAATTATCTCCGTATGTCAATTCCCGGACCATGCCAGCTTCCAGAAACATCTTCAAATTATTATATACCGTTGCCACGCTCATACTGGGAAATTGGGGTTCAAGGGCTCGGTAAATTTCATCGGCTGTCGGATGCCCCATGGATTCCATCAGATAGTTCAATATGGCATGACGCTGGGGTGTAATACGGACACCGGTCGTTTTCAGATGCTCCAACGCATGTTGGACACGTGTTGCCATAAAACCCACCGCCTTACCTTTCATTCTCTGGTGAAGAGTAAGTTACTGTCTCCTCGCTCAGAGTTGATTCCCGGCCATTAAGAACGACAATCCATCTTTCATGCCGTGTAATCTTGCCAGTGTACATTTATTGTACGGCGATTACAAGTTTATTGTCAACGCGGCAGTCAAGGAACCTCTGTAGAATCCTCCTGGGAATTTGGTCCGTCCTCGGTAGTCTGTTCCAGATTCTCAGCCGTATCTTCAGAATCAGGTGTAACTGTTTCAGGCGTAGATACAGCCGGGTTGCTCTGAATGGTGAGATCACTGTTGCCTTCAATTTTCACCCTGTACTCGCCCTCACCGAGCTGGCCTTCTATGGTTTTATTCTGTACTTTGAACGGCAGATCCGTAATTAAATCTCCATAACTGCTGGAACCCGCAAGACTGTAGTCTCCACGATCAGGAAGTAATACGTTAATGGCTCCCACCGCACTGTACACATCCCAGTCCCCTCCGACTTTGGTAGATATGATGTTAATACTGCCATTAAGCGATTGGGCTTTGATTCCCAGATTGGCTCCATCCAGCGTAATATTGCCGTTGCGTGTCTCTGCGGTGAATTCACCAACGGAGTCCGCAATACTGATACTTCCCACTTGTGTAGTAAGATCTACATCGCCGGAAATACCGCGAGCCTTCATGTCGCCACGGTTACTGTCCAGATCCACATTACCGATGGCGTTGGCTACAATGACATCTCCGTTCAACGTTTTCCCTGAGATATCTCCAACAGCATTGGTAATCCGGATACGTCCGTTACCCGTTTCGGCCAGTATGGTACTAATGGCTTCCGGACGGTTTAATAATATGGCTCCATTGGAAGTTCGAATATCCAGATTAAAACGACGATCATCCGGGATCGTAATGGTAAGATTCATACGTGGCTGCGTTTTTTCATTGTCTCCATACGTCTTGCCTGTAGCCTTGATATAAATTACTTTTGTACCATCGGTCTCTACAAAAGAGGCTGCTGCAACGGCCTTTGCCTGTACTTCCGTCGTCTGATCTACCCAGATCACCGTCCGTACTTCAATCTCATCCGTATCTCCGCGTTGTACCGAGATATCTCCGTTGACACCTTCGACCACAAGATCCGACGTATCCATGCGAACAGGTACACGAATCGTGCCCTTATCCTCCATATATCCTGCCGCTTGACTGTAGTCCATGGATGCCGCTCCGAGATTTAGACTCACTCTATTCCATAAGTGCATGTAGTGATCCTGCTCGGTGACGATAAATACGGAAGCTGCCAAAATCAGTGAGGTTAGAATGCCTTTGGCATCGGGTCTGAAGCGTACTTTGATTTGCTCATCAGGATTGCTCGGGTTATCCGATTGCACCTTGTTTCTTCTGCGTGTCCACAGGAACAGCACAATATATTCAACACCTAAAACAACGAGCAAAAATGGCCACCAGTCCACCATCTCATATACATAGTCAGTTCCCCACCGTTTATCCAAAATCAACAGCACACCGACCGCTATGATTAAGGCGGCAGCCGTATAGCGGCCAACCCGGACTTTACGGTTCATCACGTTCCCTCCTTGTGTCGTTTCCACTACATTTTTTTCTTGTTCAACATAACCCAGAATTCACGACCAAACAAAAGCAAACCGCCTACGATCATGAGAACCGCAAATGAATATCCGCCGTACATGGCGAGAATCTCTTGAAACCAACGTGGTTTGCGGAAAAACAGCACCATCAAAGACCCTCCCACAATCAGAAGTAATCCAAACGATATGCCTCTCTCCCAGACCATCATTGCATCTCGTGTAGAACGTTCATTAGTTATCGGCTTGTCCGAAGTTGCCTGGGTCACTGCTCTACGTCTGCGCATCATGACCCAATCTGCAGATTGCAACACATCATATACATTGTAAAAGTAAATAACCGGGATACACAAAGCCAGTAAGATGAGCAATGGCACATTGATCTGTATTCCAATGGATGAGAAGTACAATACTGCTGACAGATCAAGCAAAACAAGCAGCATAAAGGTCAAACCTCTCATGTACAATCTCAGATAAATATGACCCAGACCAGGAATAATGGCACTCAGTAATCCCGCAATAAACTTGTGAGTCCGATTCCTGACCGGTTTGGCCTGGACTGAACGATTCTTTTTGTTCAATTGACGTCTCCGTTTCATAACATACTCCTCTCTTCTGATCTGACCTTCCGCTCTTCATGCATTTGGTTAGATAGTACCCTAAAGAGCAAGGAGAGTAACTGGAAGAAATATGGATATGACCAAAAACCCTCCGGCACTACTGGCCTGGGGAGGGTTGTAATTCATTTATTCGATCGACACCTTGGTAACGTGTTCCCACTGTCTTAACTTGGATACCAAGCCTACCGTTTGGAAATCATGCGGTACCTGAACATGTAACACAATCTCAATTTTACGTTCAACCGACACCATCTCTGCATAAGCCAGGTCTTGTTCATTCACAGTGATTTTACGTATTTTGATCTTTTCCTGCTCCATACATGAAGACAGTTGTTCGAGAAAACCGGGTTCTGACAAGGTATGAAGTGTAACAACATGCAGTTTATTCCCTCGTAAATACCTCAGCTCTAATTTGTTAAAGACCCAGAGATTAAGCAATACCAGAACGGTTGATACGATAGAGGCAAAAAAGAATCCCGCCCCTGCTGCGAGCCCAATGGCTGCAACAACCCAGATTGAAGCAGCTGTAGTCAGTCCGGTAATGGATTTTCCCGTGAAGAGAATTGTCCCTGCTCCCAAGAATCCGACACCAGTAATTACAGCAGTAGCCAGACGTGCTGGATCGATCCTTACATTTAATTCATTAGCAAAATCTTTAAAGCCATAAACAGACAACATCATAATCAGTGCAGAGCCAAGACATACCAGGATATGGGTACGCAAACCGGCAGCATGATTGGACCGTTCCCGCTCCAGGCCTACGAGCCCTCCAAGCAGCATAGCCAGCAATAATCGTAATAAAATGTGCCACTCATCAATGAACCAGGGATCGCCCAAAGTCGGTATTCCTCCTCAAGTTGTTAATATTATTAAAGTTTATTCTTGTGAAAAGTCGTTAATTCCACTCCAGGTGCAATCTGTGTGACCTCCACGGGATTAAAACCAAATTTGGTGTACAGATTCACTGCAGGTTGATTCAGCGTTCCTGTGGAGACGATATAACGTGGAAGATCCGCATGCTGTTCCAACACATACGTCATCAAAGATGCCGCAATTCCCTTGCGAAAGTGATCCGGGTGCACCATCATTCGTGTAATGGTCAGTGTATTCTCCTCTTCCTCTGCTACAGCAACAGCCCCGATAAGCTCTCCGTCATCATGGATACAACCATAAAAGCTCTCTCCACAATCCCGCAGTGTCTCCATCGTATCCATCAAAGGAGGAATCTCCTGAAATCCGATGATTTCGGCTTCCAATCGATAAGCTACATGTTGTAGTCTCCATAACTGTCCCAACATCTCCAGATCACTCAGTGACAATGGTTGAATGTTCATATCCGTTCCCCCGTCCGAAATACATTTGTATCTATCAATACCAAAAAGAGGCTGTCACAGGGACGAGCCTCTTTCTGTCCGGCCTCACCGGAAGGATTAGCGGTTCAGTACATCTGCAAGCAGTTGGTTGGCTAAAGCAGGATTCGCCTTGCCTTTACTTTCTTTCATAACCTGACCCACAAGGAAGCCAATGGCTTTTTGTTTACCAGCTTTATAGTCTTCCACGGATTGAGGGTTATTCGCTACAACCTGCTCAACGATGGCAAGAATGGCGCCTTCATCACTAATCTGCACAAGACCCTTCTCTTCAACGATCTGCTGTGGAAGCTTGCCGCTCTCCAGCATTTCCTTGAATACCGTTTTGGCGATTTTGCTGTTAATGGTGCCCTTCTCCAGCAGCCCGATCATCTCACCCAAACCCTGACCTGTCAGTGGGACCTGAGTCACCTCAAGATTGCTCGTATTCAGGTAACCCAGCAAGTCGCCCATGATCCAGTTGGATACGGATTTGGCATCCTGAGTGAATTTCAAGCTATCTTCGAAAAGATCAGCTATAGCCTTGGATGAAGTAATAACCTCTGCATCATAGCTAGGCAATCCGTAATCAGCCGTGTAACGAGCTTTACGTTCGTCTGGGAGCTCAGGTATGGTAGCCTTGATGCGCTCTTTCCAGGCTGCATCAATATGCAGCTTCACGAGATCGGGGTCCGGGAAATAACGGTAGTCATGCGCCTGTTCCTTACCACGCATCGACAGTGTTTTTCCTTGAGCTTCGTCCCAGCGACGTGTCTCCTGAACCACTTCACCGCCATCATCCAGAATTTCAGCCTGACGATATTGTTCATATTCGAGACCACGTTGAACACCACGGAAGGAGTTCATGTTTTTCAGCTCAGCTCTTGTTCCCAACTTCTCCTGTCCATGTGGACGCAAACTGATGTTGGCGTCACAACGCAGTGAACCTTCTTCCATCTTCACGTCCGATACATCACAGTACTGCATGATTGCACGCAATTTTTCAAGATACGCACGTGCTTCTTCCGGAGAAGAAATCTCAGGTTCGGATACAATCTCCACGAGTGGCGTACCAACACGGTTAAAGTCCACCAAAGACGCGTATCCGCCATCGATATGTGTAAGCTTCCCTGCATCTTCCTCCAAGTGAAGACGTGTGATGCCGATTCGTTTCGTTTCACCATTCACTTCGATATCAATCCAGCCGTTCTCACCGATTGGTTGATCGAATTGCGAGATCTGATAAGCTTTTGGTGAATCGGGGTAAAAGTAGTTTTTACGGTCAAACTTGCTGACATCAGCAATCGTACAATTCAGGGCCATCGCTGCCTTCATGGCATAGTCTACCGCCTGACGATTCAGTACTGGCAGTACGCCCGGATGTCCGAGACAGACCGGGCAGGTATGCGTGTTCGGCGGAGCTCCAAAAGCTGTGGAGCAGCCGCAGAAAATTTTGGAGTTGGTATGCAACTCCACGTGGACTTCAAGTCCAACGACCGTTTCATATTTAGATGCGGACATTTCTATATTCCTCCGTTCCGGGCAGTCTACAGCTGCGGACGCTGCTTGTGGAATTCTGTATTTTGTTCAAACGCATGCGCTACACGCAATACGGTTGTTTCATCAAAGGCTTTACCGATAATCTGCAGGCCAACAGGCAATCCATCCGAGAATCCACATGGAATACTAACGGCAGGTACACCAGCCAGATTGACTGGAATCGTTAGAATATCGTTCAAGTACATTGTAAGTGGATCATCCACCTGTGAACCCAGTTTGAACGCCGTAGTTGGTGCAGTTGGTCCGATAATCACATCATATTTGGCAAATACATTGTCGAAATCCTGTTTGATCAATGTACGTACCTTCTGTGCTTTCAGATAATAGGCATCATAGTAACCCGAGCTGAGTGCATACGTTCCGAGCATGATACGCCGTTTCACTTCGGGACCAAAGCCTTGACTGCGGGACTGATGATACAGATCCAGCAAGTTGTCCGGATTGTCTGCACGCACGCCATAACGTACACCATCAAATCGAGCCAGGTTTGAAGAAGCCTCTGAAGATGCCAGCAGGTAATACGTAGCCACCGCATATTCGGTATGCGGAAGGGATACTTCTTCCCATGTTGCCCCGAGTCCTTGAAGAACTTTCAATGCAGCCAGAACCGTTTCTTTCACTTGTGGATCGACGCCTTCACCGATGTATTCCTTCGGAACAGCAATACGAAGTCCTTTGACATCACCTGTCAGTCCGCTCAAATAATCCGGAATTTCTACTTTTGCAGATGTCGAATCTTTGGCGTCATAACCAGCAATGGCTTGCAATACATAAGCAGAATCTTCAACATTTTTCGTCAAAGGTCCAATCTGATCCAAGGATGATGCAAATGCAACCAATCCAAAGCGGGAAACAAGTCCGTACGTCGGCTTTAATCCAACAACACCGCAATATGAAGCAGGCTGTCTGATAGAACCACCTGTATCTGATCCAAGCGTGAAGTATGCTTCTCCCGCAGCCACAGCTGCTGCAGAACCACCACTGGAGCCTCCTGGAACACGATCAAGTGCCCATGGATTACGTACAGGGGAGAAACTTGAATTCTCATTGGAGCCGCCCATGGCAAATTCGTCCATGTTGAGTTTACCAATAGTTACGGTGTCCGCAGCTTTCAATTTCTCGACAACTGTCGCGTCATACACCGGGTCGAAATTACGAAGGAATTGGCTACCGCACGTCGTGCGCAGTCCGTTTGTAACGATGTTATCCTTAATACCTACAGGCAGACCAAAAAGCAAACCTTTCTCCTCGCCGCTAACCAGACGGTCATCCAGTTGACGTGCACGAGCGCGTGCTTGTTCTTCATCTAGTGCCAAATATGCCTTAACTTTATCATCATGCGCGCCAATGTTCTGATACGCCTGATCCACCAGATCGCTGACCGACAGCTCTTTGGCATGCAGCTTGTTATGTAACTCAGGCAACGATTGTTCAAATAAACTCACAGTTTTTGTCCTCCTTCCGGTTATCCGTTATTCCATTACAGCAGGCACTTTAAACTGCCCGTCTTCTTCTTCCGGTGCATTGCGCATCACCTGTTCAATCGACAGGCTTTCTTTGGTCTCATCTTCACGCATAACATTGCTTACGTGCAGAACGTGAGTGGTGGGTTCGATGTCTTCTGTATCCAGCTCATTCAGCTTTTCTGCATATTTTAAAATCGCGTTCAGCTGACCTGTCAGGGTCTGTTCTTCTTCAGCAGTCAAGTTGAGCCGGGCCAGCTTGGCCACATGCTGAACGTCATTATTCGAAATACTCATTAGCGGATGCCTCCTTCATTCGTTCTGATTCCCGAAACGACCTGAAACGAATCGCTCGTTTAACGGGCTAAAGTCTCAAGATAACTTTTTTCATTATAGGTGAGATAGTTCGACAATTCAATGCAAATGACCTGACAGGCTTCCGGGAAGCTAAAATCAAACTTATAAAATAAAAAAGAGCCGGCATCAGCCGACTCTTAAAATTCTAAATCCATGCACGCAGATTAACCTGCTTTATAAAATCCGCCTGTGACATAACATCGTTCGCGGTTTCCTCTTCCTCTTCCACAGCTTGAAAATCTCCGTTCATCAAATGATGAAACAGCTTCTCATTGTGTGTCGCAAGGGCGTAATCTATCAACGCTTCTCGCTCGACCCGCTCAGCTTCCTGCTTCAGCAGAACCTCTTCCAGATCGACGTCGCCGGATGGAACAAAAAAGTTCCGGTTCACCTGCGGCACTCGAAGCACGTAATCGAACGCATTGTCCGGATTCCGGTCATAAGCGATGATGAAACCATATTCCCCCACAGGAAGATTCTGCTCAAACGCATCCGCGACGATGACAACCTTCTCTCCTAATCGCAGCATCGTCTAACCTCCTGGTAGTCTATCATTAATATTTATTTGTATAGTCTACTAGAAAAGAATAACGATGTCTAGGAATACTAGAATTAAACAACATATTTGTGCAAAATCTTTTTTTCCATTTTTAAAATGATGTTATTTCGGATTTCGTCCACCTGGCATGCGCTGTGATCGAATCACGACAAACCAGTATATAATAAGCGGCGTGGGAAATCCGGTGATTCCCCATAATCCCCATAACCAAGGGAAACGTCCACGTCTGCGTGCGTCCTGAAAGATCCATGTGCCTTGAACCAGGAGGAAAATGCCAAGCAGTATAAGCCATAGTGGAGAAATTTCATCCAATGAATAATGCATTTTATTCATGATGAACCTCCTTCCGACGCCGTCCTGCCCAGATCACAACTAAAATCACGGCAACAGCTGTACCAAGAGCCTGGATACTCAAATATAGAGCTGGAGCAGATACGAACAATAATGTACCGAACACAATGGCAAGCAATCCAACCAACCAGAAACATATCATCTCAATCCAATTGGCTCGACGTCTAATCTGTCTCCGTTCCCTGACTTCGGCTTCAAGTGCACCCAAAGAAGGAATACTTGTCGGCTCAAATGCATCATCCAGCACTTTCATGTGTTGCTGCAATCGTTCTACAACTTCTTGTTCTTGTGTATCATCTGATCTGCTCATCCTTATTCCAGCTCCTTTCTTAACTGACGGAGACCATAAGCTGTGCGTGACTTCGCCGTTCCCGCAGGAATACCCAGCATTTCCCCGATCTCGTCATACCCGTATCCATAATAATGCTTCAGTAGCACTGCAACACGATGTTCGGGTGTCAGTCTTGTCATCGCATCCATGACATCTGTCCATTCTTCATTCCGAGTCTCAAGCTGCCAGCGGAATCGACGTACAGCCTGATCCCGGATGAGAGCAAGCCAGTTCTGTTCTCTCTTCTTACGTCTTGTCTTATCGATATAGATGCGGGTCGCAATGGTGATCATCCATGATGAAAAGGCAGACGTGCCATCATATCGATGGATATTTTCCATACAACGAATCATCGTATCCTGCACCGTCTCTTCTGCGAGGTTAGCGTCCATCGTAACTTTGACAAGATACTTATACACAAACGTGTAGTGACGTTGCAACAACGCTGCGAGTGCGCTATCGTCTCCCGATACTGCTCTGCGTACCTCTTCAAGCTCAGCTGCCTTTATCATGATTATCACCTGCTTCCCGTTCAATCTGGAGTTAATACGACAGGCTCTGCAGAAACGTTCAATGGAATCAAAAAAAATTAAAACCCGACAATTTCCCGGGCAATCAGACTTGTTTCCGGTAATCTTGCAGCTTGTCGAACCATGGTTGGTTGCGGGCTCCGTTTCTTAAAACACGGCTTGTCCATATATTCTGCTGAGACTTCATCATTTCATTGGCCACGCTAGGGTTATGTATTAAAGCTCGCTCAGTACCCGGTTCTCTTTTCCCACTTTCCAATATACGACGGTTTTCTTCAATGATCGGATGCTCGACACGCTGATTCAACGGAATAACTCTTGGTTTCTCCACTTTGATATTCCCCGCTCTCATGATCTATATAAGTTGAACTAAAGATTATTTACACTGACACTACGATGACAGAATAACCTTCCAATCGCTGTTATCCCCAGATTTTTTGATTCCCTTTTCCGAAGGGGAAAATCCGGGGATAGCTTATGCTTCCGATGCAGCTTTCTTTCAGAAAGCTTTTAGGCGAAGTTTATGCTTTCGAAGTAGCTTTCTTGCAGAAAGCTTTTAGCTTCGCTTTTTCAGGTTCTTTCTGTCCTCTCCGTTATCGTATAAATGATTAGTTCAACTTATATACTATTTTCTTAAACTCATCATTTCTAAACAATCTGTTCTTGTTGCTAACTTGTTATTGGTCTCAAACTGCTTGTGATGAAGCGCATCTTACATCTCTATGTAGCGTAAAAAAGGCTAATTCTGTGATAAAAAGGGGCTGAAAACAAAAAAAGAACGCAAACCGGGTATAGACCACAGTCTGCGTGCTTCGCGAGGTTGGGTGTTTCTTGGTAATGCTTCAGTTAGATGATGCCTTAACGCTTGTAACAACTAATTGCTATTCTAATGAAAAAGTTGTCACTTGTCCAGACTTTCTTCACATATCATGTCGGATTATCTTGCGGACACGTAAGGATTGTTCTGTTTCTCATAACCAATGGTCGTTTTTGGACCATGACCTGGATATACTTTCACTTCATCTGCAAAGGTGTAAAGCTTGTTCTGGATTGAATCAATCAGATCCCGTTCACGCCCTCCTGTCAGGTCCGTTCTGCCCACACCCATGCGGAACAGCACATCACCGGCAAACAGGTCGTTATCACAAAGCAAACTTACACTGCCTGGTGAATGTCCAGGTGTATGGAACACTTTAAACGTATGACCAATCAGATTCAGCTTCTGCCCTTCGTCCATGGCATATTCAGCAGGATCTGTCGAAAGCGGTGGTGTCGCCTGCGGCCAATTCAAAGATCCATTTAATTTCGGGGTGGTAAGCCAGTCGCTCTCCAAGTCATGAAGATAAACGGGACATCCCTTCAATTTACGGATCTCATCTACCCCGCCCATATGATCAAAGTGAGCATGAGTGAGGAGAATGGCTTCAATCTCCAAGTCTTGGATCGCCTTAAGCAGCGGCCCTGGATTCATGCCTGGATCGATAATGACGGCTTTGCCCGGATCATCTCCTTGTAGGAGATAAGCATTGGTCTGAAGCGGGCCTAGTGTAAACGTACGAATGTTAAGCATATCGGCTTAGTAACCCGAAATCAGTTCACGCAGCTCACGGATAATGGCCGCATGTGACTCCGTTCCTTCCCCATAACGTTTACCAATCTCTTGACGCGCCACAGCCAAATTTTCTTGATAATCTGCTGCTTCACGATCTGGATTAAGGCGTTTGAATTCAATCATGACTTCCTGTACATGCTGCGGACGAGGTCCCCACTGACCTAACACATGTCCACCTGTATCTGCAAAAATAACGACTGGCACGGAACGGCCACCCATCGTCAGGAACTCATCCATCACTTCAGGATGGTTCTCCATGATCAAAACTTCAGTTGGGATTCCTGAGATTTCAAGCGCCTGAAACACAACCGGAATATTACGGACAACATCCCCGCACCAGTCAGCAGCCAGAATTAACACACGCAGATCATCGCGATGGTTCAGACTCTCAAAAAACTCACGATCCTCTTCGTTCGACCAAGTAAAGCTATCATAATTGGCCTGGAATTCACTTTGGTTCTTGGTCATACTTTCAATAAAATCCTTCGGTGGCAGACCTTTACCGAATTTGTGAGACAAGTTGGGTTTACCCATGACTAGACACTTCCTTTCTTTTTACGAGCATTCATCCATTTAATAAGTACATAAACGATCATAAGGGCGAGAGCGACAAGCAAAATAGGCATAACATATGGTGCCGCTTTCTCATCAATATGCTTCCATTGGTCTCCAAGAATCATCCCTAAATATATAAACAATGCAGTCCAAGGTATAACAGCGAGTGTAGTAAGCAAGATGAATTTGCCTGTGTGCATTTTCGTGATGCCAGCCGGGATGGAGATTGCATGTCTTACCACCGGAACAAAACGCGCTGTGAAAATGACACCTGTACCATACTTGCGGAACCACTCCTCGGAATGGTCGATGTGTTTTTTCTGGATGAGTATGTATTTCCCATAGCGTTCAAGCACAGGTCTGCCGCCATAACGGCCAATCCAGTAGATAAATAACTGGGCAATCACACCGCCCACCGTACCAAAAATCATAGCACCGAAAAAGTTGATATTACCTTGTGAAACGAGAAAACCTCCATACGCCAGCACAATTTCGCTCGGGATAACTTCCAACATTAATCCAAGCATGATTCCAAAGTACCCAAGACTTTGAATCCAATCGAACAATTGGCCAACAAGGTTATGAATAAAGTCCATCTCAACCCTCTTTCTCCATCCTGATTGGCGGTGCCCCTCCGCACCATGGATGTTCGTCCCTATTTTATCACAGGGCTGTGGACGTTGCTACTTCACGAGGTTGGGATAGTGTCCCGTTCGCAGCAGTCCGCATATGGTATGGGGAGAGGAGCGTGAGAAGATGTCACACAAGTCAATACCCGGTTCTCCGCCGGTCAAACATACGCAATCCGGTCAAAACCTTCCTTCCGCCAGAGGAATTCGAAGAGCATGCAGCAAGGAATTGTACCGGACAGCCAAAAGGCTAAAAGTATATGTCTCTCCCGAACGGATGAAGCAGGCAGAAGAATATTATTACGGTAAGGTGATCACAAATCTGCTCTGGATTGGGGAGAATCGCGACAACCGCAAGAAATTATGTGAGTGGTGGAACACGGATGTCAGTGCAGAGATCGCTGCGATGTGGGAAGTAGATGTTGAACCATTAAAAGATGCGTTTCAGCATGCATTTGGCGGGTATCGTCTGTAGGAATGCAGGAATTAGGCAGGTAGCTGTGTCTTCAAACCTACTGAAAGACGCAGCAAAGCTAAAGCGAATCTGAACATGTTAGGAACAGGCAAGGGCACTGTGTCCTTAACGTGTGATGTTAATGCGTTCTTCACGTACGAGCAAGCGATAGAGACAACATAAATGCGATTTTCTCTTTCCGATGTAAAGCTTCACTCTAGGTGGAATTCGAGGGCGACCCCTTGCGGTTGGAGCAGAGCATGGAGCCGACCTCCAGGTGGGCATGAATATAAACTGTGAGTATGAACATAAACACCGAGTAATTTTTCATGCTCAAGCCCACGAGTGGTAACGAA
Source organism: Paenibacillus sp. FSL k6-2145 (assembly GCF_037976585.1). NCBI lineage: Bacteria > Bacillati > Bacillota > Bacilli > Caryophanales > Paenibacillaceae > Paenibacillus > Paenibacillus sp. FSL k6-2145. The sequence continues at coordinate 982,461 of NZ_CP150267.1, forward strand.
TCTGAGGCGTCTTATTCAAGGATTTGAAGCAATTTTAGAAATCTAAGGAATCTGAGACACGTTATCTCGGCATTTTTGGCCTTTTATAACGTTTTTGTTAGGGAGTTTCGGGAAATAACGTGTCTGATGTTCCTTACAATTTAAAAAGAGGAGCTAGAGGCCAAATAAGACGTCCTGTGTTCCTTAGAAAATCGCATACCCTCCGCAAAGAGCAGCCAGCTTGGACTCCCAGACTTTTTAGACGCTGACATCCAACATTATATCGCATGGGTAAACGTCAAGATCCAGCAGTGATTTAAGGGCTCCGCTTGGTCAACTCTGGAGTAAACGGAGGAGAAAAAGCCGAGGCAAGCCTGCGCAGGTTCTCTCCATAACCTGAAGCATGTTCTTCCAGTACAAAACGACGATCATTGCGAACGTTTCCTGCTCCCACTTCCTCAGCCAGCAGTTGATACCGTTCATACATCTGTACACCAGCGGCGGCAGTCTGTCGGGCTCGATCTCTATATCCTGCCTTCCATTCCCGCCGCGCTGCTTGCTCCATCCAATGCAAAGCCGTGGATTGGCCAATGCCATCATACCGATTCAATGCGATCGCTTGTTCAAAATATTCTCCAGCCTGTTGTCCTTGGCCGAATTGGGCTGCCAATCGTCCCAGTTCGATGTAAATCTGAGGGTGCATCGGGGAATGGGACAAGCTGTTCAAAAGAAGTGATTCTGCTTCTCGTCCCGGGAGAGATCGTGCAAGGGATATCACGATATCCGGTCGATTCGGGTTAGACTGAAGGGCAGCCATAAGATGCACCTTCTGTGCTGGAGTGCCATCCGGTTCAGACAGCGCCTGACGGTACTGCACTTCTGCTAAAGCATATCGGGAGGTGAGCCAGACTGTTCCAGCAAACCAGAAAAGGATGATCATCACTGTGGATACCCTTAATAGCCGAGCAGTTACTTCCTGAAGAATATGAAAGAAGGAACGCATCGGGACAGATAATGGACGGGAATGGGTAGGTAAATATCGCAAGAAAAGAGATCTGGATTTAGATCTCAGTTTGAATCTGGAGGGAGTGTAGTCAGCAATTCCTTCGGATCGCTGGCCCCCCTCTGTTTCCGTCTTCAATGCGGTTGCCCAAGCACCGAGCCAGATGAAAAGCATCCAAAATAGTGTGAAGCTCCAGTCAAAGTCCATGGTCCCATGCAGGCCAAAAACAAGCACGGATGGAAAGAGCTGCGGTGCAAAATGAAAGATGCTTCGCAGGGTGAGGAGAAACCACCCTGCGACAAGCACGATGCCGATCAAGCCCGTGTCCAGGGCAAGATCGAGCAAGCCGTTGTGGACCTCGCCTCCAACATAAGGCGAGGATTGAATGGCGCGGAACATGTTGCGCCATGTGTCTCCCCCGTGGCCAAGCCATGCGGCCTCGGTCCACAGCTGGAGGGCGTCCCGCCACATCTGTAGGCGGGACACCCCAGTGCCGACACCCGCCGCTAGGCGATCGGCGGTGGAGGCCACGGCCATGAGTGCGGCGGCGGCTCCCGCTAGCACGATGGCCGTCAGGGCAGCGGCGCGCGGAGCCTTGGCGGCGCCGCTGTGCCATAGACGGCACAGCAGCAGCGTGCCGAGCAGCGCAGCTGCCCATGCCCCGGCCAGTGCCAGCAGGCCGGGCACGGGTGCAGGCGCCAGCTGAGCAGCAGCCAGCTGGCGGTACAGCCAGGCCGCGCACGCCAGTGGCGCGGCCATGGCCAGCAGCAGCGGCAGGCGGGCACCGCGCCGCTGCAAAGCAAAGGCGGCGACCGCGGCGCAGCCGGTCGCCAGCCAAGCGCCGCGCGACTCGCTCAGCAGGAGCGCGGCTTGCGCGGGCATGAGCGGCAGCACTGCCGCGATGAGTCGCCCGGCCGGCACAGGCCGGGCTATGACTCGCGCGGCGGCTGTCAGCCGCTCCAATGCGTACATGCCAACAATGGCACCGTACGCATTCGGGTACTGCAATAATCCGCCGAGCCTTGCTCCGGCGGAGCTGATCTCGGGGTCAGCAGTCCGCATCACCCCGAAGGGCAGCGGCAATATCCCGCACACGGCAAGGATGCCGCTTAGCACAAGCAAGCCGCCCGCTATCTGCCAACCGCAGGCTAACCATCGCGCACCATCCGTGCGCGCAGCCAGTATTGCAGTGAGCAGAGTAAACATCGCAAGCAGGCTCCACCGCAGCATTTCATCCATGCTGCCCTGTTTACTCACCGAGCCTGCCCATGCATGTAGACCAAAACAGGTCATCATCCCCAGCGGCCACAATACCCGCAACATTCCCGGAAATCGAAATATTTTTTCAATGATTCGTTCGATGTTCCCCTGACCCTGTCCTAATGACATGGGTTTTCGTCCACAGAAGACGAGTGAACGAATACCTACAAGGAAAAGAAAAAACATGATCAATATGCTTCCTGCTGCGATCAAAAGGACAGGGTACAGATCGGCCGAATAATACAGTCCCCCACTCAGACATCCTGCAAGCAGCAAGACAATGGAGAGTATGCCCAACCCAACAGTCCACTCCGATCCTGAATAACGTTTACACTTCAAACTTTGAGAAAAACTCCCTGACGCATCGGTCTGAATAGCTCCATTTGGATTATTTTTGTCATCTTTTTTATACGTATCATCTTTGTTGTATGTATCTTCCCTATTATATGTACTGTCCCTACTGCCCTTACTATCTCTACCGTCCCTCTTGCCCCCATTACATAAGTCCCTGTTATCTACATATTCTGTACCCTCTGCATGGCGAGACCCGTCAAACGCCTGTTCCACCATTAACTCGTTCGCCTCATACCCTCGTCTATACCTTAGAACTCCCTTATCCATTCTCCTATTCTTCATCTCCACCCTCCCTCCTTCCTTCCACCGCTCCATATGCATAACAAAAAGACAGAAGATCCCGATAACGGGTCCTTCTGCCTGATATACATCTGACAGTTATGATGTTGCTTGCTACGAAGTATGTGCACTCTATTGAAGTTTACATTCAGAGACCCTAACTGTAGTATGTCCCTGTATAGGCGTTGGCACACTCAGCAAAGGTCGCAATTTGCGGAATCTTGAACGGTTTCTTTGCTCGATTTCGATTTCCCGTTGGCCTGCTTGCCATCGCCAGGAAGCAAATCGGCACAAGCCCGCTCCAAATATGGATCGGCATGAATGAAATCACGGAAAGCCGTATATTCATTCCACATCTCCGTCACTTCGCCAGCCTGACCGCGAACAGCACGAATCAATATGTTTTTAGGCGTATTCTCCATATCGATGAATTCAAGCAATTGTGTCTTGTATCCCATCAGATCAAGCAACTTGGCACGAATCCCATCCGTAGCCAGTGCAGAAAAACGTTCCTTGAGGATGCCATGGGACAACAACGGATTCATCACGGAGGCCTCTACTTGATCAAACAGTTCATGCTGACAGCAAGGAACAGACAAAATAACAGAAGCTCCCCAACGAACTGCCTTCTCCAAAGCAGCATCGGTAGCTGTATCACAGGCATGCAGTGTGACAACCATATCCACTTCATTCAATTCATCGTAGTCCGCGATGTCTCCAACCAGAAACTTCAGATCGCCATAATGCAATCGATTAGCCAGATCATTACAGTGTTCAATTACATCTGCCTTCAAGTCCAACCCAATAATCTTGAGTGAACGACGTTGTTGTACAGACAGATAATGATATAACGCAAATGTCAGATAAGACTTGCCACAACCAAAGTCAACGATGGTCAGTGGACGTCCTTCCGGCAGATGTGGAATGACATCCTGCACCATTTCGAGGAAACGGTTGATCTGTCTGAACTTGTCATATTTACGGGCCAGCACACGACCTTCTTCGTTCATAATACCAAGTTCAACGAGGAACGATACGGGTACTCCCTCTTCCAATACATATTGCTTCTTGCGATTATGCGACAGATCCACCGCAGTCTTGGAAGCAGATTTGGTAAGAATGGATACTTTATATTTTTTGCTGATCAAAATTTGATAGTCTGCCTCGGTCGTACAGAGCAGCCCTTGACGAAACGTCTCTTCGCATAACAAAGTCATGCGCTCAGCCGCTTCAGCCGGAGTCAAATTCTCGTGCAGCACTTTGTTGTTATAATGAAATGCAAATTGATAATGCAGCTGATTCTTCAGTGTCACCGGCTTGACTTGCACTTTGGTATACGAGACATTGTCCCGTCTGCGCAGCTGGCTCCAGGTCGCTGTAATCAGCGAATTCTGTTCAAAGATGTCTTGTATAAGCTTTCGCAATGAATCCACGGGGTACATCTCACTTTCGGTTTGGTTTGGTCAACCGTTACCATACCACAATTCCGTTCCCTCTCCAAGTAAAGGCATGTAACAAGCCTTGATCCAATCCATATTTTATGAGTTCATCTCTTGACGACTTAGTTCAGCTAGTCCCTCTTCAACTTCGTTCCGTGGCAGACCGCCCTGCTCCAGTTGTTCATCCGTGAGTTGGCTCAACCTTTCATAAAACGCCTGTACATCATCTCGGTAGCTCATCGGGAATTCATCACCAAGCTGGAGCAATCGATACCAACTGTTCTCTGCCTGGTCGTAACGTCCTTGTTGTTCACGATAGAGGGCAAGCTGTCTTTCAGTCCGGGCAGGAAGTTCATATTCTTTCGTAAGCCCCAACACACCCTCCACCCGTTCCGGTGCGTCCAACAACTTGGGATTAGCGCCATGATTCAATGCATACAGGTAAAAATGAAGTGATCTCATCAATCGAATGACAGCCTCATCCTCTGCGTCCATTCTCTCCTGATCATCTATGCCTTCCACTTTGGCCTTCTCTTGATAAATGTAAGCCTCTTCTTCAATCAGCCTCGCGGCCTGCTGCAGATTGTCTACCTCAATCATTCCGCGAAAACGGAACATTTCAATAACATCCTCCGCTGGCAATGAGTTCAGTAGAGATAAATTCAACCCAAACTGCCTGCGCATCAGCTCATCCAGTTCAGACAATGCCTCGGTGTGCTTACGTTGCTGTTTGAGCGTGAACACTTTGCCTATTGCTTCAGTCATTTCCTCCATCATGCGGAGCAGATAATCTTTTCTGAACATGCTGTATGCCCCCTCATCATTCGACCCTATACATCCAATCGTTCTCATATCGTTCCTTTATATTTATTTTAATTCATGCCATGACAAAAAGCCAAAAACAAGACACGCGTGTCTTTGCTCTGGCCATGAACACACTAAACCCCTGCCTATCCCAAAGGGACGTGGCAGGGGCTCGGTTGAAATGGAACTGGTAACTCCTCCTCCACAAGAGGTTGAATCATCCAGAAACCAAACTATATTCTAGGACGTGTCTCAAAACTCGCTGAAGTGCATCTTTTACCGCCTTTTCGCCCCATGCTGCGTCACTTCCCCTTGACGTGCCCCGGCACGCCTGCGGAAAACTTCCTTGCTTGGAACGAAAATTCAGTAAAATCTACTTCCTTCGGAGTTTTCAGACACGCCCTAATGAAATCAACATAAATTACTTCATCAATTACTTCGATAATCCAGCCATAAATTGTTTAATGACCTGAATTAATTCTTCAGGAGCTTCATACATGCTCATATGACCCGCACCCGCAATCACGGCTTGCACGATATGTGGCTTGTCACTTGTAAATGTACGTTCTGGCGGGATAACAGCATCCTTCTCTCCCGCAACCAGCAATACAGGTAAAGGTGTAGCCGATAACACATCGCGGCGATCCGGACGTTCTCGCATAGCAAGTGCAGCACCAACAGCACCTTGAGGAGCAGTCTGGTAACCAATTTCCTTCACACGTGTTACATGCGTAGATAGCGATTCCACATGTTCCGGTGCAAAAAGTCCGGGAACCAGTCCATCTACAAAATTCACGATACCTTCGGTCTGAATGGTGGATACAGCACGAAGGCGTTTTTCCTTGGCTTCTTCACTGTCCGGATAGGCTGTCGAATGAATCAGACCAAATGCATTCAAACGCTCCGGGTGACGCTGTGCAATCGAGAGCGTAATGTATCCCCCCATCGAGTGTCCCAGAAGGACCGCTTTTTCCACATTCAACTCATCCATCAACTGTAATACATCGTTGCCCATCTGTTCGATGGTATAACTTCCTACAGGTGCATCTGTTTTTCCGTGTCCACGCAGATCGGGGACGATACAGCGATAGCTGCGTGCCAGTTCAGGTACGACCTCATCCCAATACGATGAACTGCCACAGTATCCGTGGAGCAAAATGAGTGCTTCTCCCTTACCTTGTTCGGCATAACAAATCGTCGTTCCATCACACATCACTTTTTCCATATGAATCCCTCTCTCTGCGCGAATTAAATAATTCAGGTTGTATATTATTAAGCCTACATATCATGAATGAAACGTTTGTCTCCATTTCCCTGCTTCAATTGCGGCGTCTGCAATCGTTCGGGACATCCCCATGACCAGGTGAAGCGAGGTCATCTGCAAAATGGAATAGGGCCTTGGTCCATTCGCATTAACCACAGCTGCTACACTGTATTGTCCAACAGGAGGTAGCTTGCCTCCGACCGATTGGGCCGGAATGAGTGGGTTATTCGAGAGATAGTATGTACCTACCGCCTGCTTTGGACCCAGACATGCATCAATCGCTATGATGGCATGGTGTGCAGGAATAAGTGCCAATTTCTTTTCCAGCGTATCTGCATCACAAGGGGAAGACAGCGTGCCAATAACGTTCTCCATTCCGCTCTCTTGCAGTAAACTTCCTGTCAGTGGACCCAGAGCATCCCCGGTGGAACGATCAGTACCGATGCAGACAAACGTGATTTCAGCTGGAGAATGAAGTTGAACGATGTTTTTGAAAAATAAGATCAAATTCTCTGCAGGCACGCCTTTACGGACTTCCCTTCCTTGATGGCGAACCATTTCTCGCTTATACGCTGCCAAGCTGTATTCCCTCCAGTACACTCAGGTTTCCATGAAATCCTGTTGTTGTATCCATCATTGTAACCGATGCTTGGTTTCCTCGCAAAAGCATTAGCCTGAGCGCTTCCAATCATGATACAATAACAAGAGTTTCCGATACGGAAGGGATGAACTTAACGATGGATTTAACACAAGCAACAGCAGCCAATATGGAATATATGATTGAAGCGATCAAAACCAAACTTCGTATGGCAAGTGGTGCCGCCATGCAAGCTTCTTCATTCCCACTTGAGAAATATGAAGATCTGTTTGACCTGTATGAAATGATTTTGAGCAAGGAACATCTCAGTATCTCTGAAGTGGAAGCTGTCGCTTCGGAACTGGGTAATCTTCGTAAATCTTAGCAAAGTGTTGCTTTTGATCATTTGTGACTTCTATATGAAGTCCTATTCAAAAGCAAGCCTAAAAAGGACCTGTTTCCACATCACCGTGGGAACAGGTCCTTTTTCACATATTTATATTTCCAGACTATCCTTAACGGAATACATCCCATCCTTAAGGCAGGTCAACCAAAACAAATTCGGCAGGTTCACTGTCTGTGCTCGTGATTTGCAGATCACAGCTTTTGCGAATTCGTGCGGCATCGCCCGGCTTGAGGTTGAAGTTACCATCCGAACAATGAATCTCTACATGCCCACTGATCAGGAAAAGATGTGTCCGTCGATCTTCGTGTTGCGGGTACATCAACTTTTTCCCGGACTCCAAATGGGAGAGGTAACAGGTTACATCCTGGGAAATAGGCAATGCGCCTTCGCTTCCCTCGCCCCCTTGCCCGGATACAATCGGACATAGACGATTCAAATGCTCCTGCGGCTCTATTCTCCGATTCGTATAGGAAGGTTTCAGCATACGCTCCGATGGCAAAAACCACATCTGGAGGAAACGTACCGGTTCATCCGCTGACGGATTGGTCTCGGAGTGTTCCACTCCCGTCCCCGCACTCATCACCTGGACCGTACCCGGTTCAAGCAATTGTTCTGTTCCCATACTATCCGTATGTTTGAGTGTACCCGAAATGACATAACTGACAAGTTCAAGATCATGATGTGGATGTTTCTTAAAGCCTTCTTGCGGCATCAGCGTGTTTTCATTATGAGCCAACAGACAGCCAAAATGGGCGTTGCTTGGATCATCATAATCAGCAAAGGAAAAGCTGAATTCACTGTGTATCCAACCTCGATCCGACGTGTGCCTTTCTTCCGATGTCACCACTTTAATCATGTTCATCCACCTCCAAGGGTTTAGAGCTGCCACATCACCGCGGCAGTCCATGCGTGTATATGAATTGTATAGATGAATACCAGTTGGTATGTCATCTTTACCCGGGGGCCGGCAACTCTAATCACGCCCCTCCTTAAGGTTATACGCTATCTTCAAGTGAGTGGAGAATGAACTCACTATCTGCATGACCTACAAGGGTACCCGCATCATTTCGGATGTCCGAAGGGAACACTTCAGCCAATCGTGCAATGGTTCTCTCATTGGAATAACCAATCTGTTTCAGTATGGATTGGGTGATGAAGGCCCACTCTTCCTCGGAACCATCAAGCACCTTGAAGGTGATTCCCAGTCTTTCTTTTTTCAGACCAAAACCGAATACCCCCTTGAATCCCCCCTTCGCTACAATGTTATCGTCTTCCAGCAGCACTGAATCTACACGCTCCGTGCCACCCACCATCAACGGATGTTCATTCATAGCTGATGTTATGGTTTCTACAGCTGTTCTTGTGGAAGGATCAGCGATAAGATCCGGACAAGCGAGCTTCAGATAAGCGTTCGACAATGCCGACAACGGCAAAGAAAATACCGGAAAGCCGCAGCCATCCGTCCCAAGCTCAATCTCTTTTTCTTCAATACCTGCCAGGTCGGCAAAGGTTTTAAGAATTTCTCGTTGTACCGGATGATCCGGTTCAGCGTAACTACCCAGATCAACCTGCTTCATCTGACTGTACCCCAGAATCCCCAGATGTTTTCCGGAGCAGTTGTGCAAGATGCGCCGTTTCTCTCCCTGTCCACGTAACCATTGATTACGGCTTTCTTCATTAAGCGGATAACTTGGTGCACAGATCAGGCATTCTTCTCCCAATCCAATTTTACCGGATAACTGCTCCAGCACCCGAATGTGTTCCGGTTCCGAACGATGCGAAGAGGACATAATGGCAATCTCCTGTGCTGACAGACCATAGTGACTGGCAATTCCTGCCCGAATACCTGGAATGGCTTGAAAAGGTTTGGCAGATGAGCGAGTGAATGCTCTAAAATGAGGATCGCCAGCCGAGTATACGATTCGGCCATACTCATCCGTAATACTTATGTGTCCGTAATGGGCGCATTCCATAACGCCTGCACGGTATTCTTTAATTAACAAGGCACTCTCCATGCGAGTTCTCTCCTTTGTGCTCCCGATTTCATCTCTGCTTTGCGTCACGACGCCGCATGGGATATCTTAAATAGTATAGTACAAAAGCGACGTTTTTACAGTTTTTTCGACAGGTATTTCGGGTATAGCTTTATCATCTATGTTCATCTACTACAATAACTGAAGGAGAAACTCATTATGCCGCGCAAAACGTATTCACCAGCCTCATTCAGTTCAACTCCCGGCACGTTATTACGTCCACTCCTCAACTGGGGTTTGATTGGTCTGGCCCTCAGCGCTTCGGTTGTATTCATCCTGGCAGGTCTGGGTGCCTGGTTGGGTGCTGATGTTATTATTCGTCTGGATGATCAAATTCAGCAATTATTTTATCTGAATTCAGATTCACGTCTTCATCTATTCCCTTACACTGCATTCATAACCGCACTGGGCTCATTCAAAATCTCTGCTGTGGCTGCAGGAGGTTTTGCTCTTCTTTTCTTCATACAACGTAGTCCAAGGTTTGTTATATATGGATATGCGCTCACGGGAAGTTTTGCCATGATGTGGATTCTAAACACGTTATTGAAGGAATTTTTCAGACGAAGCAGACCTGAACTGGATCATCTGTTGGTCGTTCACGGGTACAGCTTTCCCAGCGGACATGCCATGATCTCCATGGGCTTCTACGGTATGCTCTTTGTAATCTGGGCCATTGAACGACAGCGACATAACTCTTCCGGTGTGTGGCTTCCTGTTCTATGTGGTATCAGTTTTATTTTCTTGATTGGGCTCAGCCGAATCATGCTGGGCGTTCATTATCCTACGGATGTATTTACTGGATTTACTGCTGGATTGGCATGGATCTTCTGCATGGTTAAGGGCATTAAACAAAACCGCTAAAGAATGAATTCCTCTGATTTCCAGTTCATTCATCCTCATCTTTATTGTTTCACAGGGTTGCACGGGGTTTATATACGAAGTAAGCAAACGCGAACAGACAACATCCTACATCAAGTTTAAAGGAGGCGGTTGTTATGTGGGGCATCATTATCAGCATTGTGATGGCTGTCATCATCGGTTTGATTGGAGATGCACTTGCCGGTCACAACATGCCTGGAGGCATAATCGGTGCAATGATTGCAGGATTTGCCGGAGCCTGGCTGGGAGCACTTTTGCTTGGTAACTGGGGACCAGTTATCGGTAACTTTGCCATCATCCCTGCCATCATTGGTACAGCGCTCTTTGTTTTCTTGCTGGGGCTTGTGTCCAGACTGCTAAGACAGGCTGCCTGATTCGGGCAACAAGGTGTTCGTTGTTTCGTATTTGTTTCTTAAATTGAAGAAGGAGTGATTAGACATGAATAAAGCAGAAGAGCAATATCCTGTACAGACGGGTTCAACTTTCGCAAAAGGTATTTTCATCGGTGGTTTGCTGGGAGCTGCAGCAGCACTACTCTTTGCGCCTAAACCAGGACGTGAATTGCGTGGTGACCTTTCCGAGAAAGTGGGCATCGTTACTGACCGCACCAAAGAAGTGGCAACTGTTGTAAGTGACAAAGCCACTGAACTGGCTAAAACGGTCTCTTCCAAAACTTCCGATATTGCAAAAACGGTAAATCAAGGCCGCAATGATGTAATGGACTCTGTGAGAAAAGCGTCCGCTGATGTGGCTAACGAAGCATCCCGTGCATCTGATGAAGTGGCTGCCGCTTCCGTTGAAGCGAAGGAAGATGCACGTAAAGAACTTAACTCGACTAGCCTGTAAGGCGATACAGATCGAGTGACCAATAGCCAGCTGCACTCCAGCTGGCTATTTTTTATCCAATGAGAGTTGAGGAGGACGAATACTATGAGTAAAGTTACAATCAACGGTAATACTCCAATTAAGGGAGCAACACCGACACAGCAGTATGATACAAGCGAGCATCCTTTTGAATTACGTCATGAGGTAAAGCGATTGAACACCCGTTTGGACCAGATTGCGGACAGTCTGGAGAGAGCACAGATCAAGGATATTATTGAGAATTATAGCAGTCCCAAAAAGCGGATTATTACCAATTTCACAGCGGGCATGGCACGAGGTCTCGGGCTGACTGTGGGTACCTTTGTTGTTCTCGGTTTGCTGGCATTCATTCTCAGCCAATTCGTGAATATGCCGATTGTGGGCCAATATATCGCTGACTTGCTTGGTTATATTGAAGATTACAAAAACTAAGAGGACTAACCAATAGTAGGCTATCCCTTACGTTTTTCCGTAGCTCCTTTTTTCTCTGTCTCTTCAGCTGAAGGCTGTGAGGATTTCACTTTGAGCAGATCTCCTGTCCAGCCTTTCATCATCAGCCATACATACATGCTGATCATGCTTAAGATAATGACAACAAGGACCAGTACAACTCCCCATGATTTGTCGATAAAGGGCAGGTTCTCAAAGTTCATCCCCCATATCGCGCCAGCTGCCGTGGCAGGTATGAACACAGCAGTGACAATGGTCAGCGTCTTCATGATCTCATTGCCACGTACACCGGAGATTGCATTATCAATGGAGATTAACGTATCGATCTCTTTCTCGTAGTGACTAAACAAACGTTCCATTCGCTCTACTCGATGTTGGAGCTGCTGGAAATATCGATTTTCATTTATTTCATCAAGGTAAGCCTCATGTGAAGCAGCCATCAGTTCCGAGTAAGGGATGAACAGATTACTCCAATACAATAATTCAAATCGAGCGGCGAGAATCTGGTCCATCAAGGTGCGGGCATTGCGAGATTCCATCTTCCGTTCCAGATCACGCAGGTTCATCTCAAAATGATCCATTCCCACATGGTAGTAATGCAGTATAGCTCGAAAAAGTACAAACATCCCGTCCCTGGCCTCACTACATTGCTGTAACATATGGGCACGTTCATCCGTCTTCATAATACCTCGTGTATTGTCATCCATATTCAAGGTAACCAGGTTACTACGATCGACATAAAAGAACATCTGATTATCTTTTCTTTTGTCATCTCTCTCATTCTTGATCGCATACAACAATGAACCAAATATGACTGGTTCTTTACCATTCACAAAACGGACGGACAAATAATTCGATTCGACTTCCGGAATTTTATAAAGCCAATATCGCATATCCGGAAACGCCTCTGTCAGCTCCTCCAAAGCATCGTTCATGCTATCGGTGTCAGGTGCAACCCAATCCCACCATTGCCAATGGTCCGAGCAAGATAACTTGTCACGGCGAGCTTCCAACTTGATTTGGTTCACAATCACTTTATCCACTCCTGCACTCATCTTCTTCATTACATACCCATCTTTTTGATCCCAAAAAGGACACGTATGCATTTCAGTGCAATGACGTGTCCTTCTTTATGCCGTACTCAACAACATTAGGGTTCCATTTTTCATAACATTGAAGCATTAGACATAATCTGTTTCAATTTCTCTGTAGCTCGCTTCTGAATACGAGATACACTCATCTGTGAAACACCAAGCTTCTGGGCAATTGCCCGCTGAGATTGGCCATCCTGGAATGCTAGAATAAGTACCTGCTGCTCTTGTTCCTTCAATTGTCCCAATGCCTGTTGCAAGTCCATCCGTTTTTCGACCGAATCATAGTCATTAACATCTGCACTGATCAGTTCACCCAATGTTGCTGCACTGTCATCCTGAGATAAAGGAGAATCCAGTGATACATAGTGGTAACATTCCCGACCAGCCAGAACTTCAATCGTCTCTTCTGCAGTCAAATCAAGGTATTCAGCAATTTCGTTCACACCGGGTGAGCGCTCCAGCTTAACGGTTAACTCATCAATGGCATGTTGCACAAGTGCTCCCTTTTCCTTAATCCTCCGGGGCACCTGAATATACCAGGATTTATCGCGCAAGTAGTTCTTCATATGACCGATCATGCTCTTCATGGCATAAGGTTCAAACGGAATACCTAGATTGATATCGTATTGCTTGAGCAAACGAATCAAAGCCATCTGCCCGGTCTGATACAAGTCTTCGTATAGATCGGGGCGATTCCGAGCGATTTTACCTGCTGCCATCTTTACCATTGGTTCATACTTACGGATGAGAACTGTTGCAATTTCATTATCTTGGGTCTGCTGGTATTCCCAGATCAAACCTATAGCTTCAGACATGGACTCTGGGGGAGTCACTTTTTCATTCATACTTTCTCCTCACTTCTTGCAAGACGTTTTACGAGTACTACTTTCGTACCTTTGCCCGTCTCACTTTCCACACTGACATCGTCCATCAAGGCTTGCATCAGGTAGAACCCAAGTCCGCCAATCTGTGCTTCCGTCAGTTCTTTGTCGTGTAGACCGGCACGTGACACAGCAGGGTTCATGTTCTCGAAGCTGGCACCTTCGTCCTTGACAATAATGGACAATGTTTCGCCATCCACTTCGAATACAACTTCAACCATGCCGCCTTCGTGTGAGTAGGCATACAATACAGAGTTGTTACAGGCCTCGGATACAGCAACTTTCATATCCTCAATGTCTTCATAAGAAAATCCCATTTTGGATGCTACTCCATAGAGATTGAGTCTTACAATATCAACGTAATCAGCTGTCGCAGGTAAATTAAGGGTGACTCTTTGAACTTCTGCATTCATTCCTTTTTCGATCCTTTCCTATTGGGAATTCTTCTGTGTGACAAAGAATTTGGCAATGCCCGTCATATCAAAAAGTTTCTGAATATGCGCAGGAACTTCCTGTACTTCAAAGCGAGCTTCCATTCCATGTCTTGCCTTCAGAACAGATAACAGGATACCAATCCCTGTACTATCGATATACTTCAATTCTTTCATGTTGATCACAAGATCCTGTTCCTTGTTATCCACGAGCGGCTCCATCACCAAGCGGAAGTCAGGAGCAACCGACAAATCCAGTTCGCCAGTCAGATACACCGTGCATACGCCGTCCTGTGTTTCAGTTCTTGCATTGAATTTTTCATTTTTATTTGTATTCATTAGACATCTCTCTCCTGATCAATGGTTTCCTTACCTAATAACCCAACTTCAGCACGAGTGAAACAGAAAGAAGTTTGGAAAATGTTTCAATTGGCCTGATTCATGGCTGAAGGGCCTGGATCTAACATTTGTCGTTGTTTCTGAAACTGGGCTATTTTCTGTTTCACATTGCCCATTTTCACCGGTTTACTAATATAATCATCCATGCCGGCAGCAATACAGCGCTGCTGAATACCTTCCATCACGTTAGCAGTCATGGCTATAATGATTGGCTGATCAGACTGGGACAGGCTCTCTCGAATCCGCCGTGTGCATTCCAAACCGTCCATCACAGGCATCTGCAGATCCATAAACACATAGTCATAGGGATAACGGCTGCCGTTTACCATATCGAGTGCGCTCTGCCCATCTTCAGCAATGTCTGAGAGCAACCCAAGCTTACCGAGCATAATCGCCATCAACTTCTGGTTAATAGGATGATCATCCACGATTAATACCGTAGGATATTTATTCTCATTTTTCACATCCGTTGGCTTCTCTTCCCCGTTCCTCTGGATCAGTTCAGTTTCTACATAACGTTTCGCCTGAATTGTAAATACAAACGTTGCTCCCCGTTGCTCTGTTGTATCCAGATAGATCTGTCCACCCATCATTTCAACCAGAGTCTTGCATATTGCCAGTCCTAAGCCAGTTCCACCGTATTTACGTGTCATGGATGTATCCAGCTGGGAAAACGGCTGGAACAGGCGATCAACTTTGTCTGAAGCGATACCTATCCCGGTGTCTTTAACGGCAAACTCCAATGCCATTTCTCCATCCTTTTCTTCCTTAACTGACACGATCAGATACACTCCACCCTGATCGGTAAATTTGATCGCATTTGCAATAAGATTTAAGAGAACTTGACGGAGCCTTGCCATATCTCCATAGATTAATTCAGGGACAGAATCCTCCAGGAAATAATCCAGTTCCAAGTTCTTTTTGCCTGCTTCTGCAGCAAACAATCCCAACACTTCCCGAACACAGGAGACAATTTCAAAAGGATGCTCTTCAAGTTCCATTTTGCCGGATTCCATCTTGGTAAAATCAAGAATGTCGTTGATGACCGTGACAAGTGCATCCGCGCTGCGACGAACGATGTCTGCATATTCCTTCTGATCTTCCCTCAGTTCCGTCTCCATCAGCAGATCAACCATACCGATAACTCCGTTCATCGGTGTACGAATCTCATGACTCATCATCGCCAGGAACTCGGTCTTTGCATTGGCTGCAATTTCTGCTTCTTCCTTGGCCTGAATGAGTTGTTGGTTCATCTTCTCCAGTTCCTGTGTCTTCTGGTGAAGAAGCATGGTCTGTGTCTTCAAACGTTTATTGGTGATAAACATCTCCACAAACCCCTCGATTTTGGATTTCAAAATCTGAGGAATAAATGGCTTAACCATGTAATCAATGGCCCCGGCTGAATATCCGGCAAACAAGTGCTCCGCTTCTCTACTATTCGCAGAGATGAATATAATCGGCACATCCTTGGACTTGTCCCGTGCCTTAATTAACTTTGCTGTCTCAATTCCGTCCATTCCAGGCATCTGCACATCGAGAACGATAACCGCAAATTCGTCTTTTAGCAGACAGCGGAGTGCCTCTTCTCCGGAAGTTGCCTTAACGAGTTTATATTGTTCCGATTCCAGAACTGCTTCAAGAGCAAGCAAGTTCTCAGGGCGGTCATCTACCAATAATATGTGGATTGGTTCATTGAGCCCCATGGCTAACCCTAACCCCCTATTTAATCTTCCGGTATATTTTTTCGGTCCGGTCTAACGGCTCATAGGTATCACTGAACTCTGTAAAATGTATCGATTCTTTCGACCCCAGAACCAGAATACCAAAGTGGCTCAAGCTCTCATGAAACAGCCCATGCACATGGTTCCGCAGTTCATCATTAAAATAAATCATGACATTACGGCAAAAGATAACATTAAACTCGTTAAATGACCGGTCTGTTGCCAGGTTGTGCTCGGCGAAAATGATGTTCTTCCTTAGAAAAGGATGAAATATCACCGAATTATATTTCGCTGTATAGTACTCGGAGAAGGCTCTGGTACCCCCTGCCTCCAAATAATTTGTAGTAAATAGTTTCATTTTCTCAATACCATATACGCCTTCTTTGGCCTGTTGCAAAGAGCGATCATTCATATCCGTTGCGTAGATTCTTGCCTTGTCATACAGTCCTTCCTCATGCAACATGATGGCCATGGAATAAACTTCCTCTCCCGTAGAGCATCCCGCATGCCATATTCGGATATACGGGTATGTTCTCAGGATAGGAATAATCTGTTCCCGAAACATTCGGAAAAGCGAAGGATCTCGAAACATTTCCGTTACAGGGATGGATAAGTTCTGTACAAAACGGTCAAACGCGGAACGGTCATGAAGAACACGCTCCTGCAAGCCGGATATGCTCTTAACACCTTCAGCATGTGCATGATGCCAGATTCTTCGTTTTAGGGATGGCAATGCATAGTTTCTAAAATCATATCCATATAAACGGTGCATGCCTTCCAACAGCAACTCAATCTCGATCAGCTCACGTTCTTCATCTTGCGGCATACGGACCAAATCTGCCCCCGTCTCGGTAGGTTCCCACGGTGTCATAAGTTCTCTCCACTTCTTCATTTGTTACTTGCGTATTCGTCGTATTGTCTTTCATTACCCAAACAATCAACATACGAATAATGAACTTACGAATACAACCATACGCGCATTAAGGATAACAATTGATCTGTCTGGATCGGTTTTTTCACATAATCAGATGCTCCGGCCTCAATACATTTGCCGCGATCCTCTTTCATGGCTTTGGCCGTGAGCGCAATAATCGGCAACTTTTCAAACTGCGGGATCTGTCTGATTCGTGTCATTGCTTCATAACCGTCCATTTCTGGCATCATCATATCCATCAGTACCAGATCAAATTCAGGATTTTTGTCCAAAATCTCCAAAGCCTCTCGGCCGTTCTCCGCAAATGTCACATCCATCCGATAGCCTTCAAGGACACTTGAAAGGGCAAATACGTTACGGATATCGTCATCTACAAGCAATATTTTTTTGCCTTCAAACAACGTTTCTTTGTTGTGTAGTTTCTGTAAGATTCGACGCTTGTCTTCCGGCAAATTGGCTTCTACCCGATGCAGGAACAAAGTGGTCTCATCCAGCAGACGTTCCGGTGACTTCACATCTTTGATAATGATGGATTCCGCATATTTGCGCAGCTTCATTTCTTCCTTGGAATCCAGCTCTTTGCCTGTATAAATTATAATCGGCAGATCGTTCAGATATTCATCATCGCGAATCTGGTCGAGCAACTCAAACCCGGTCATATCCGTTAACATTAGATCCAGTACCATGCAGTCATAACGCTGGCTGTGTAATTCATTCAACGCCTCACTACCTGTCGATACAGCAGTGATTGCAACATCATCATGACCAATCAATTCTATAATGGCTTTACGCTGAATCTCATCATCTTCGACGATCAACAGTCGTTTTAATTGATTCTCGGTATATGATTTGATATGCGAGAATGCTTTATCCAGTGAATCCTTGCTCGAAGGTTTTTTCAGATACGCAATGGCGCCCATCATCAGACCTTGCTTCATATCATCAATAACTGAAATCACATGAACCGGAATGTGGCGTGTTGCCGAACTGCTCTTCAGCTCGCCCAGAATGGTCCAACCATCCATTACCGGCAATTGAATATCCAGGATAATGGCATCCGGCAAATATTGACGTGCCATTTCAAGTCCTTTATCACCTTGTAGGGCAACAAGTGCTTTGAATCCTCTTCCTCTCGCCATATCCATCAAAATATGTGCAAAGTTCACATCATCCTCAATGATGAGGAGGATTTTGTCGCCTTCCATGATATTCTCCCGATCATCTTCGATCTGCGTGACATCTGGAGTATGGGAAGGAGATAGATCTTTACCCACGCTACGCTCCGGATCAGGAGAGAGAATGGACTGATGACTTGAAAGCATGGTCCGTGCTTCGATGGACTGTTCATAAAGATCCTCTGAGGATACAGCCGCTTCTCTTGAAGCACCTTCTTCTGCCAAGGCTTCCTCTTCATGATTATCCGGCAGGTATAAGGTAAAGCAGCTACCTTCCCCTTCGGATGATTCCACCTGTATTGCGCCACCAAGCAAACGTGCCAGCTCCCTGCTAATGGACAATCCCAGGCCAGTTCCACCGTATTTCCGGCTTGTGGTCCCGTCTACTTGCTGGAACGCTTCAAAGATCAAATCCGTCTTATCCGATGGAATACCAATGCCGGTGTCTTTTACACTAAATCCGAGATATTCCTGATTGGTGTTCATATAACCCGGCAGCTCTTCCGGTTTCATTCGTCGTCCAATCAGACTAACCGAACCTCGATTGGTGAACTTAAATGCGTTCGACAACAAATTCCGTAAAATCTGTTTGACGCGATGACTGTCGGTGTATACCCATTCCGGTAGATCGCTGTCGAAATCGATATTCAAGTTCAGTTCCTTTTTATTCGCCATCGGTCCGAAGTTCTGCTGAACAAAGCTGGTCAGCTCTTCCATTCGAACTGTCTCATAATTGATATCCATCTTACCTGCGTCCACCTTGGACAGATCCAGAATCTCATCAATCATCTTCAGCAGATCGGCGCCCGACATGTAGATGGTTTGCGCATATTCCTGCTGTTTGTCAGTCAGATTCCCACCCTTGTTCTCCGACAATAACTGGGACAAAATGAGCAGACTGTTCAATGGTGTACGGAGTTCATGTGACATATTCGCTAAAAATTCGGACTTGTACTTGCTTGTCATCGACAGCTGTGTAGCTTGCTGTTCCAACTGTGTCTTCGTTTTCTCAATTTCGTCATTTTTCTCTTCAACTTCACGCACCTGCTCTTCAAGCGCCCGCGTCTTGGCAATGAGTTCCGTATTGAAATGCTCCAATTCTTCCTGCTGACGCTGCAGCAATTCCTCGGAACGTTTAAGCGCCTCTGTCTGCTCCTCCAGATTCTCATTGGAACGACGAAGTTCTTCTTGCTGTGTCTGCAATTCTTCCGATTGAACCTGCAGTTCCTCAGTCAGTGCCTGGGATTCACGCAGCAACTCCTCCACACGCAAACGACGTCGAACGTTGTTCAAAATTACGCCCAGGTTCATAATCAGTTGTGTGAACAACTGCTTGTGAAGTTCATTGAAACCTTCAAAGGAAGCCATTTCAACTACACCAATCAGTTCATCTTCAAACACGACAGGATAGATCATGATACCCGCAGCACGTGTTGAACCTGAAGCTGAACCAATATGCACATAATCTTCAGGCGTATTTTCCAGAATAATTGGTGTCATATCCAGCGCGGCTTGACCAATCAAGCCTTCACCGATGCGATACATTTCTTTACCAACATCTTCGTTCTCTTCAAATGCGTATGCACCGTAACGTCTCAGTTCGTCGGGATGTTTCTCCTCATCGATCAGATAGACAACACCCAACTGAGCGCCAAGCACAGGTGTGAACTCACTGATAAACATCTGTGAAATTTGGCGAATGGAGCCAATCCCCCGAAGCAGTTCCGGGACTCTTGCGATATTCGAACTCATCCAGTTTTGATCCTGCTGAGCCTGTACATAAGCCCTCTCGATTTCCAGTTTTTCTTCCAGATCACTGGATACATCCTTGAACACACTGGCAATCTGACCAATCTCATCGGTTGATTTGACCTGTATGCGCCGAATGGTTCGGTAACGCCCTTTACCAAAGCTGGTAATCATCATAGATACCGTGTTCAGACCCCGTGTGATACTCGGCAGCACCCACATAATGACACCCAATGCAAGCAACAACCCCGCAATCATGATACCTATCGTGATCTGTACTGCTCTCGTATACGCTGCGTTAGCGTTTTTGATCTCGGCATCAATCTCTTGGTCCTGATAACGGGAAAGAGCATTCAAACTATCCACAGCTTCTTTTTGCACCGCGAGTCCTGTTGCATTGCGGTAGTTATTCGCATCTTCTACCCTGCTTTGGGACATCAAGTTGATCTGTCTTGTTGCATAGGAAGTATAAGCAGTCCACGCAGTATTCACACGATCCACCAGTTGATGTTCAGGTGCACTGTCTGCTCGGTTTCTCACTTCTACGAGGTAACCATCCCCCCGATCCTTCATCTCCTTCAGGTCACCTTCAGCAGCACTAATTGAATTGTTCGGATTCAATAACAAGTTAGCCAGCACTTTGGCAATATCATTGACCTCTCCGCGTACAGCAGAAGTGAACCTTACTTTGAGATAACGTTCCTGATACATCTGATCAATCTGTTTATTACTGCTGTTTAGCCGTTCATAACTCACAAACGTGAGCACGATCAAAATAGCCATCAGAGCGGTAAAACCAATCAGCAGTTTATTCCTGATCTTCATTCATCCCCCGCCCCTTTATCCAAAGTAATCCAGACCAGACATTTATCATCATCCCGCTCCTGGGGAATTTCGTCGTCAAAGAACATGGCCTGCATGGCAGCTTCATTCCACTGATGTGACCCGGTCAGTTTTTCGATCAGGAATTCATGTTGTTCTTCCTGCCCGCCCTGAACAGCTTCCAATAATCCATCCGTATATAGTGCAATATGCCCGTCACCCTCGTAATGGATCGTTTGTGGTTCAATATCCATCTTGTCAAATAAACCAACAGGACAGCAGACGCTGTCAAATGTGGTGACACTGCCGTCGTTTCGGAAGAATAAAGCAGGTGGATGCCCTGCATTAACATAATCAATACGCTTCATCCGTGTATCAACGACCAGATAAATTGCCGTGAAATAATACTGCACCAATTGTTTTTCCAGATGGAGCTGGTTAAAACGACGGTTCAACTCTTGAATGACCTTCTCTGGATCCACATAAGTGGTAACCGTATCTTTTAACACAGAAGCGATAAACATGGTAAACAGGGATGAAGATATCCCGTGTCCCATCATGTCGAGCAGCAGAACTCCGTAACGGCCTTCCCCAAGTGGGTACCAAGAATACAGATCACCCGCAAGCTCAAAAGATGGTTTATAGATGGCATGCACTTGGAACAACGGGTCCCTAATTGCCGGACTTAAAACAGCATTTTGGACCATCGCTGCCAACTTGAGCTCATCCTGAATACGTTGATCACGCTCTTTGTGCCAATCCTTCTCCTGTTTCAAACGAAGTGCGAGTCGAATTCTGGCCATCAGTTCGACTTTATTAATCGGTTTGGTCACATAGTCAGATGCCCCTGCATCCAATGCTTCGGCAAGTTTCTTGGAATCTCCGATGGCAGTCACCATAATAATCGGTATATCCTTCAGATTCTCAAATTTCTGCACAATACTGCAGGCTTCGATACCATCCATCTCCGGCATCATCATATCTAGCAAAATCAGGTCAATATCCGACGGTCTTGGACGAAGTTCGTTGCTTTCCTCCCCAATTCCCAACACTTCAAACATTTCCATGGCGGAACTCGCCGTTACAATGTCACGATAGTTTTCTTTTTTCAGAATTTCTCGAATGATAATGACATTCGTCGGATTGTCGTCAACAATAAGTATTCTCATTGATATCTCCTTATCTGTGGCGTCCGGGTTTGTCGATTCTTATTAGGTTAAAACAAACGTTGATTATACAAATTTTGCATACAAAACGGCAGTAGACATAATAATTCCTAGTATAACTATAATCGTAAAAACAAAAAACTTCTATCAGTAAATGGCACCATCGCTGGAGATTCTCCCCGCAACCCACCCTGTTTTTGCAGCGTCCTGATCCCGCTTCCAAACTTGCAAAAACATAGATAAGGAATGGGGAAAGCCCCATTCCTTATCTATGTTTTTGATTAAGCATTTTACATAAATGATTCAGAAGCTTGTCTATGTTCAGCAAACTTCAACTTGCAACGTATATCGGGTTAATCTTTCTTTTTAGCAATAACGAGTACTTTACCTTTGTCGAGTTCACTCTCGTAGAAGTCCGCTTCGGCTTCGGTAAAGCCCATCGAAACAATTTTGGCCCGGAGTTCATCACCACGTGAGCGGAACAGATTCGCCAAGGAATCAAATACGCCTTCTTCCTTTATGCCAATTTCTTTGGCATCTGCTGTATCGGCAATTCGATCTGTACGATCCTTCTCATGGGCGAGAACAAAGATTTGATCAGCAAGGTATCCGGTAATCTGCAATTCTTTCACCGCTTCTACCGCCTGGACTCCGTTTTCTACCACTTTTGCATAAGCTTGCTCATTGGTTGAATTCATCGTTTCCACTCTCCTCTGATTTAATCTTCTGTATCGAGCTACTTAATATATAACCATACTATATGGGGTTGAAACGATTCGGTAATAACCAATCCTAGGAAACTGTGTCATCAAAAAGATCAATGCCTTCAATCTGCTGAGAGCCTGACTTCATATATACTTTCAGAGCCTGGTCTCCACGGAGAAACACTTCTCCGTCCTCTGCCACATAATAAGGTTTCCCGAGAGCATGATGGATCGCTTCAATATTCATCTCAATTCTCTTTCCGTTTAACATGATGTGATTCTCAGATGCATCGATATGCACATATTGAATAACATCCGTATCTTCACACAAACCAACCTTTACATCATGAAAGTGATATTCAGGACACCCCAGATAAGGATCTTCCTGCTTATGCCCCGGCTGGCCCTTGTTGGCCAACAAATCATCCATGGTGTCATCCAGAGAAATGCCATTCAGAGTCCGAAAATGCTGGAAAGTCTCGGATCGATCAACAGCCAGAGTTACCTCTGACGCCTTCTCTTCCATTACCGTCCATTGCATATCGTGAGCAGCGGGTACCGCTGCCGGTTGAACGGAAAAGGGAGAAATTACGCTAAACATCACAAGCAGTAGTTTCATCATGATTCTCACCCTTTCATCAGGTTCATCACCGCTCTGAAGGCTTCTTCATGGTTATAAAGCGGTCATGTTACTTGCGCATCCGTTGCCATACATTCGCTGCAACATCAATATACTTCATCCAGTTTTTCCCGCCCTTAGCTTCACCATTATATGTAGCTTCATAGGATTGCAGGGTACGATCCGTTGATGTAGCAGGCGGTGCAGTTACATGAACCGATTCAGCATGTTTGGTCTGTTCAGCGTTGTTACGTTTAGTCTGAAATCTCGCCATCAGCGTTGTGGAGACTTGTTTGGCTGCTGCCGTCACTTCGTTCAACACTTCTCCCAGATTCTCAACAGATTCCATAACAGGATCAATTTTTTTCATTTTGTGCTGTACATCCACCGTAATATCATTGGCATGCCTTACCGTCTGCTTCACTTCATAACTAAGTTCATCAATGGTTTTCTGTACCTCCTGCAGTGTCTGTGAGACATTGTCCAAAGAACCCTGAGCGGATTTCAAGGTACGAATTAAAAAGAAAACCAGTACTGCAAATGCCACTGCAATCAGGGCCACGCTAATTTGATAGATCATAGAAGAACCTCTCTTTCCATATGTGCATCAGTTTGTTATTGCTATAGTTACCCGGCGATTTCCCGGACGAAACAATATTATATATCCCTTCATATATGCCCTCGCTTGGAAAAAAAACCAATGTTTCAAGCGGTTAGCACCCGGTTAAAGTTAGACTACACAAGGCGGTGAGGTGAACACAACTCACTGCACAATCATTTATACGAAAGGATGAATACTTATGTTGAAATGGTCTGTATTATTTCTAATTATTGCACTGGTAGCAGGTATTTTTGGATTCTTCGGTATTGTTGAAGCAGCTGCTTCAATCGCGAAAGTACTCTTCTTCATCTTTGTTGTACTGTTCGTAATCTCCCTGATTACGGGACGTAGCCGAATGCGATAACCTCAGGCTCTGATATGACTGAGTGTTTACTAACGAATACATACAAAAGCCGATCGTGCTACCAAGCCGATTGGCTTTTGTGCGTTCAGGCATAGGTCAACTTTTCTATATTATGTATTGCACTCCCTTCTGCTTTATTCCAATCCGCTCTCGTATGAATCCCAAAAAAACAGGACCTTTTTGAGATAGCCAACCCGGTTTTATCCCACTGAAGTATGATATTTACAGGCTTGCTATATACCCACATATGAGCCAGTTGACACTGGAGAATGCAAGAAAATATTGTTATAATTTGTGATTCATAAGGTAGCTTGCTTGGTTACTTTTAACACAGGACAACAAATTACATAACAAACCGAGGAGGAAAAGAAAATGAAAAAAATCGTAAGTTTTGCTGCTGCTTTAACGTTGATGGGTTCGATGGCTGCCGCTGCAGGTGCTGAGGAAGCGGTTACTGGAACGGTAACTCCGGAAACAGGAACTGAGGCTACAACAACGCCAACGACCACAACAACTCCAGCTGTTGAAGTGAACAAACCTGCTGTAGACACAGTAGAAGGTACTGCTGAGACTGTAACAGGCACAACAACAGACACTACAGGTGCAGAAGGTACTTCAACTACAACTGAAACGCCAGCTACGACTACAGATGACAAAATGTTTGAAGAGCCACTCGTAAAACCAGGCGATGAAGTACTGGCACCAACGATGTTGCTGAACCTTCTGGAGCGCACTTGGTTCTATGATGCACCTAATGGTAAACCAATCGGTGCATTAGGCTCCCAAGTCATCGATACAACAGGTGAAGTGGTTGATGGATTCGATGGCGGCGAGTGGGTACAAGTATACACTTGGAAAGGCAAAGCGTGGATCCACGTTGCCATTCAGTAACATCGTATAATCGTTCTAATGATAAGTAAAGAGGACAGCACGCACAATCGCGGCTGTCCTCTTTTCATTTTCCAAGATGTTCACTCCCTGTTCAAGGGTTCCTTGTGACTTCTTCCGTCTTTGGTTCCACATGTACATGCACATGCATGATGTTATGCGATCGCTTCAACCGCTCTTCAACACGGTCACAGATCTGATGGCCTTCAATCAAGCTTAGGCCTCCGTCCACTTCAATGACTACGTCCACAAGTACATGACTGCCATGCACACGTGCCTTCACATCCTTGATCATCTCAACACCGGGAACGCGTGCTACTGAGGATCTGAGATCCGTCAGTTCCTTCTGGTCAAATCCATCGGTAAGACGATGTGTAGAATCCCGGAAAATCTCCCAAGCCGTTTTGCAGATCAACAGACCTACAGCAATGGCAGCTACTTTATCCAGCCATGGAAGTCCAAACTGCGCACCTATAATTCCAATTGCAGCGCCTATGCTGACCCAGGCATCCGAACGATTATCTTTCGCCGCAGCCATCAGAGCCTGACTATTAATTTGTTTAGCCAGACGGTGATTGTAACGATATACACCTAACATCACCACAGCACAGACTACAGCCACCGCTGCCGCCCACAGATTTGGAGCAACAAAGGCTCCTTCATACCAGGAGCGAACGGCTTCAACCAATACTTGCAGCCCAACCATAGCCATAATAAATGAAGCCACCAAGGCAGCAACAGTCTCCGCTCTAAAATGACCATAGGCATGATCCGAATCAGGTGGTTTCTGGGAGATCCGAAGCCCGATCAATACAGCAATGGATGCCACAATATCCGTAAGGTTATTAAAACCATCGGCCAGCAAGGCGCTGGAAGCAAATAAATATCCACAGATCAGCTTAAAGGCGGACAAAACGAGATAGGCTGCAATACTAACCCAAGCTCCTCGCTCCCCTTTTCGAATTTCTTCATAAGCGTTCAAACCGGGCGACACCCCTTTAACGTTTCGTATTACGGTTTTTCCATGTTAACAAATGCGGAGCGTGTGGGTCTACAGAAACAGTGTTGCCAGGCTGCATTGCTGTAGGCAAGCCGAAACAAAGTTGCCAGACGGCAGGGCTGTAGTTAATGAGAAAAAATGTTGGCCTGGGTAAAACCAAAGGTTTTGAGCATTTTATCAGGTTGCCCTTGTAGGGCTTTTGTAAAACGTATAAAATAGGTACATCCCGTCCAATCTGGACGGCTCACTGTAAGACCGGGAGGGAAATAACGATGAGCGAAAATAACGAACCGAAAAAGGTCAGTTTGCAGGATGCTATACGCCAAAAGCTGGCGCAAAAGAAAGAACAAGCAAATTCCGGTAACCAATCCAGCGCCTACTTTGAAGGCGGACCTAAAGCGATGAAGAGTCAAAACAACAAGAAGCCTAACAACCAACGTCGCCGTACTGGTGGATCTTAGGTCTTAAACCCGCAGAGAAACCCATTGAATTACAAAAAGAACCGCACCCCCTCTTCACAGAGGCTTGCGGTTCTTTGTTGTTCCTATAATAATGTGCCGTAGATAATCCTTAGTTTAAGCTTCTACCGGATACATTTTATTGCGCAGTTCTTTGATTTCGGCACTTTCCAGATATTCGTCATAGCTCATTTGGCGATCAATGATGCCATTCGGCGTAATTTCGATAATCCGGTTAGCAATGGTTTGAATGAACTGATGGTCATGGGAAGTGAACAGCATGGTGCCGTCAAAATCAATCATACCATTGTTCAGCGCTGTAATGGATTCGAGATCCAAGTGGTTCGTAGGCTCATCCAGAATCAATGCGTTAGCACCAGTCTGCATCATTTTCGCCAGCATACAGCGAACTTTCTCGCCCCCGGAGAGTACACTTGCCTTTTTCAAGGATTCCTCACCTGAGAAGAGCATACGTCCCAAGAATCCACGCAGATACGTTTCATCCTGATCTTTGGAATATTGACGGAGCCAATCCACAAGAGTCATGTCTACACCGTCAAAATATTTGGAGTTGTCTTTCGGGAAATAAGCTTGAGTTGTAGTTACACCCCAAGTATATTCGCCGCTATCCAATTCCGTTTCACCCATAAGAATATCAAACAAGAGTGACTTGGCATTTCCGTTCGGGCCAACAAATGCAATTTTATCCCCTTTGTTCACGACAAAGCTGATATCATTCAGCATTTTTACACCATCAATGGATTTGCTGATACGATCTACAGTCAACAATTGTTTACCGGCTTCACGCTCAGGTTTGAAGTTGATAAACGGATATTTACGGTTCGATGGACGAAGGTCATCCAACGTGATTTTGTCGAGTTGTTTCTTCCGGGAAGTTGCCTGTTTCGATTTCGAGGCGTTCGCAGAGAAACGTTGAATAAAGGCTTGAAGCTCTTTAATCTTCTCTTCTTTTTTCTTGTTGGCATCACGTTGCAACGCAAGTGCCAATTGGCTGGATTCATACCAGAAGTCATAGTTACCTACGTACAGCTGGATTTTACCAAAGTCGATATCCGCAATATGCGTACATACTTTGTTCAGGAAGTGACGGTCATGGGATACCACAATAACAGTACCTTCATAGTCCATCAAGAAGTTCTCAAGCCATTGAATGGATTCGAGATCCAAGTGGTTGGTAGGCTCATCGAGCAACAGGTTGTTTGGACGACCAAACAATGCTTGTGCAAGCAGGACACGAACTTTTTCGTTACCACTTAGTTCATTCATTTTCTTATCGTGCATGTCACGGTCGATACCCAGACCGATCAGGAGTGCCGCTGCATCCGGCTCAGCATCCCAGCCATTCAACTCGGCAAATTCACCTTCAAGCTCACCTGCACGCAGGCCGTCTTCTTCAGTGAAGTCTGCTTTAGCATACAGCGTATCTTTTTCTTTCATAATGGCATAGAGACGACTATGACCCATAATTACCGTTTCGAGAACCGGATACTCATCATATTCAAAGTGGTTTTGCTTCAAAACGGCCATACGTTCGCCCGGGGTGATGTGCACCTCTCCCGAGTTTGATTCAATTTCACCGGACAAAATTTTCAAGAATGTTGATTTACCGGCTCCATTGGCGCCGATGAGGCCGTAACAGTTTCCTGGTGTGAATTTGATATTTACATCTTCAAAAAGTGCACGTTTTCCGTAGCGGAGCGTGATGCCGCTTGTACTGATCATTAAGCATACCATCCTTTATTGGTTAATCTGCATACTGCATGAATAGCAAGTTGCGTAAATCATGGATTCAATATCCCGATGCCTATTCTGGCACCATATTATAACACAAAAAAGCGGCAAATTCGAAAATTGGCCGCTTTTTACTTATTAAAGATTTGGTAAATACACTGTTCATGCAGGCATACCCCTACATTAACATATTTGACTCATTTTTGTTAGCCCTGTTTGCCTTCCTCGTGGTGAATGCGGAGCGTCTCGCCATGACCAAGCACCCGAATCCGCTCTTTACCAATGCCTAGACGTTCACGTTCAACTTCCAGCCGATCCAGCGCTTCCTTGGGCGTATCATCCGCCAGCTTGAATGTGCCGTAATGCATTGGCACCATGAGCTGTGAACCTGATTCAACGAACCCCTGCAGCGCTTCTTCGGGTGTCACATGCTGAGAAGTCATGAACCATTCCGGATCGTAGGCACCGATGGGCATCAAGGTAACACCAATGTCAAAGCGTTCTCCAATCGTTTTGAAACCCTGGAAGTAACCTGTATCACCCACAAAATACAACACAGGCGGACCGCCTGATGTTTTGGATGTTTCGTTCTTCCCTGATTCCGTGGATGATTCATCCTGATTGTTCGTTGTTGCAGCACTTTCCGCTGCTGAAGTCGTTGCCGGATGGTTCGATTCCAATACATAACCGCCCCAATGGGACGTATTGGTATCAAACAACGTTCGGCGCGTCCAGTGCTGTGCAGGGACAAAAGTTATTTTGACTCCACCAAGTGTCATATGATCCCACCATTTCATCTCCTGGCATCGATGGAATCCTTTGCGAATCATCTTACGCTTCAGACCATCGGGTACGATGAGCAACGTCTTGGCTGTAATCAGCTTACGCAAGGAAGCCAGATGCAGATGATCATAGTGGGAATGGGATATCAGAATCACATCCAAAGGTGGAATATCCTGAATCGGAATGCCGGGGGCACCGAGCCTTCGTTGAAATCCCATTTTTTCGGCCCACACCGGGTCAGTCACGATGTTCAATCCATAATATTGAATGAAAAACGTGGAGTGACCAATCCAGGTGATACTTGTGTCCTCCCGGTTGGCATGCAGATAATCCAGTTCAGGCGGGTGTTTGGGCACGGTGTAGGAGTAGTCCTTCACTTTATTGCGCCGCTGCTCCCTCCATTGTTTGAATTCCTTCAGCGTTTTGTCCGTACTTACATTATCGATATTGTTATAACGGATTTTCGGCATGAAAGGGCCCTCCTCCCTTCCTCATTTCTTAACAAGAGATTACCCCAAACGGGAATGGACGTACCAGCCAATCAATCCTTTGGGTTCTTACATACGGCCAGATATACAAACAGAAAGACAATAGCAGCCGCAATGATCAGTGGAGGGGCGTACATAATGGTGAATGTCTCAAAAAAGCTTAATCCGGTTATACCGGGTATCCCCGTGACTCCCTCAGTAGATAGTGGATCCAGCAAGGGAGTCATGAGTAAGAACATGTTTGGGTGCATGAACAGACTCATCCTTTCTTTTTACCAGAATTACCGCGCACATAAT
The DNA here is from genome assembly GCF_037976585.1 of Paenibacillus sp. FSL k6-2145. NCBI lineage: Bacteria > Bacillati > Bacillota > Bacilli > Caryophanales > Paenibacillaceae > Paenibacillus > Paenibacillus sp. FSL k6-2145. Next base: position 1,012,378 of record NZ_CP150267.1, read on the forward strand.
TGGCATCAAACAGGAACAGCTTCATAATCAGCACAAGCGAAGGAATGAGCACGAGTAGCCCCAGGCTAAACGCTGTAATGAGCGCAATCCCCATCGTCCGATTTGTAAAGCTGTCGTAAATATTGATGTAAGGATACAGAATGTACGGAAGGTGGGATCGCCCGTAGCCATACCAGGCAAAGGCAAACTGAAGCATGACAGCGACAAAACACCAACCTAGATATTTACTTTTCCACACCAGCGACACGGCAATGACAAAACAAATAAACGAAGCGATGAACATCCACGAAATATCCACCATCTGCTCAAAGTGTGCGGGATTCTGTTTGTTAATCTGCAGAAAAGCCAGAAAGCTCGCAAAAATGGTAGGCAAACTCCAGAGCAGCGCGTACTCCCGAAGCACCTCATATGCCGGTTCATCCCCCGCCCGTTTTGCATAATAGGATAGAAACATCGCCGAGATGTAGAGCACACTAACCAGTGCAAGCAAAACAACCGACCAGGTATAGGGATTCGTCAAAAATTCACGCCAGCGAAAAAACACCTGATCGCCCACCTGCTCAATGATCCCGCCTTCGGATATCGCCAAAATGGTGGAGAATACCGCCGGAATCAGCAATCCCGTCGCTCCGTACAATGCCATATAGATCCGGCTGTTCTGCCCATGATTGCCATAGGTATTGTAGGCGTAATACACGCCCCGGATCGCAAGCAGTACAATAGCCAGGGAACCCGGCACCAGCAAGGCTGTCCCGTAATAAAAGGCGCTGTCCGGATAAAATCCGACCAGTCCAACCACAAAAAAGATCAAAAACACATTCGTCACTTCCCACACGGGAGACAGGTAGCGCTGAATGATGTTATGAATTTTGTTCTCATGCCCGGTCAAAATGCTATAAAAGCTGAAGAACCCGGCGCCAAAATCAATCGAAGCGACGATCAAATAACCGAACAAAAACGTCCACAATATCGCGATGCCTGCAATTTCGAAACTCAATGCACGATCCCTCCTTCAAGCCCCAGAGACTCCAGTTCCTTCTCTGCTTCCTTGTTACGGAACAGCTTGCTGAGTACCCGAATGCACGAGAAACACAGGATCAGATACAGCAAGATGAACAACACCAGCATCCATCCTACCGAAGTTGACGTCGTAGCCGCTTCCGCCACCTTCATATAACCGCGTAAGATCCAAGGCTGCCTGCCAACTTCGGCGAACATCCACCCCAGCTCGATGGCAATCATGGCCAGAGGCCCCAGCAAGACAATGCCAAGCAGCAGCCATTTGGGATACGGCTTGCGCCCTGGCAACCACCGCCGCAGTACATATAACACAGGAATCATCAGAATGATCACTCCCGTTGTGACTTTCAGATCGAACATATAATGAATGGATAGTGGTGGTCTCAGATCCGCCGGAAATTCTTCGAGACCCTTCACTTCCGTATCTGGACGATTACCCGCCAAAATGCTAAGGGCATAAGGAATCTCAATCGCGTATTTCACTTCATTATTTTCATCCAAAATCCCCCCATAAACGAGCGGTGCCTCTTTCATCGTCTTGAAATGCCATTCTGCGGCAGCCAACTTCTCCGGCTGATACTTCGCCAGAAATTTACCGGAGGAATCGCCGATCATGACGGTACTGACGGCAAATACGAGCGCAGATACCGTCGTGAGTTTCAGTGCTTTTTTGTAATACACATGATCCCGTCCCCGAAGCAAACTGAAGGCGGCTATCCCCGCCAGGATACCTGCACTCAAGGTGTAGGATGAGGCGAGTACATGGGACACTTTGGTTGGCGTTGCCGGATTCAACATGGCAGCAATCGGATGAATGTCCTTCATGATGCCATTAATCAGGGTGAATCCCTGAGGCTGGTTCATGAAGGAATTCACCGTTGTAATGAAAATCGCAGATGCAGATGAGCCGAGAGCTACCGGAATCAACAGCAGCATATGCGTATATTTCTTTTTGAAACGATCCCACGTATAGAGGTAAATCCCAAGAAAGATCGCCTCTATAAAAAACGCGAACGTCTCCATAAACAGTGGCAACGCAATCGCCTGACCCGCGACCCGCATAAACATCGGCCACAGCAGACTGAGCTGTAATCCGATCGAGGTGCCTGTAACGACGCCCACGGCAACGGTGATGACAAAACCTCGCGCCCACCTGCGTGCCAGCAGGGTGTAATGCATATCATTGGTTCGTAGTCCTCGCCACTCGGCCAAGGCAATCATGAGTGGAACACCTACACCAATAGATGCAAAAATAATGTGCACAAACAGGGTAAGGCCGGTTAGTATCCGGCTGAGCAAAACAGGGTCCAGAGATGACATGGTTACACTCCTCTTTCACATAATCGTTATGTACGACAGCAGTTACTCTGCTTGAACATGTATCTCAATAACTCATGATTCGGATGATGCTCTTCACAACGGCATACAGCACAACCACAGCTGCAACCAGACAGACGATAATGAGTGTTTTCTCTTGTTTACGGAACATATACCTGCCGTCCTCCTTTTGCATGGGATGCAAATTATGGCTCTATAGACAGTTTGCAAAAGAAGTTGTTTTTTTATCCGGGGAAATTGAAAAACAAAAAAAGCCTTTCCCCTTATCACGCTCACGCGCTGAAGGGCAAAGGCTCTATCCGTAGGTCTCGTAAATAATTATTATTTATAAAAAAGTGAAATACATTTCTTCATCCATCATTAAATTTACACCAATACGTCCTGCTTGGGCAGTCGAACCTTGAACGTACTTCCTTTGTCCGGTGCAGATATAAAGGTCAGTGTACCCTTGTGATCCTCTACAATTTTACGGGAAATGTACAACCCAATTCCTGTTCCACCAATCTGCCGATGATCTGAATTATCGACCCGATAGAATTTGTTGAACAGCATGTCCTTCTCTTGCTCCGCAATGCCTATTCCGTAGTCACGCACATCAAGACATAACCATTCCTCTTCTTCCCATAACGTCACATCGATACGATCGGCTCCCGGAGAATACTTGACTGCATTGCCCACCAGATTATGCAGAACCTGAACCATCCTGTTCTGGTCAGCATAAGCAAAAAAGTCTCCATTAAACGTATGCACGTAGATACGTTGGGCAGACTTCATATTCCACTGTTCGGCAACCCCTTCTACCAACTCAACCAGCGGTACATACGTCATGTGGTAAGTCATACCTTCGTTGTCGAGGCGCTGAATATCGAGTACATCATCGAGCAAACTGCTCAGCCGCTTGCCCTCCGAAGAGATGGTCTGCATGAATTCCCGCTGCTGAGCTGCCGGAAGGTCATACATCATCATTAATTCCACATATCCCATAATGGTGGCTACAGGCGTTCGAAGCTCATGAGATACCACACTGATCAGCTCATTTTTCATCCGATCCAGCCGTTCTTCTCCTGTCCGGTCACGGAACACCAGCAGAAACCCATGGTTTTTACCCGGGACATCCATCTGCTTCATGTACAAGGAAAATACACTTTTATCCACATTATTGAATATAAATTCGGTCTCGATAAACGCTGTTTCTCCATTCAGGAATGCTCTCGTCTGTTCCATCAGATTGAAGTTGTCCGTTAATACCATCGTATCAATCGCCTGCGCCAAATCTTCAATGGATCTGCCCATAAAATCACCCAAACCAAACATCTCTTCTATCCTTCGGTTGACGATGGTTATGGTCCCTGATCGATCAGACATCACAAGCCCTTCTCGTACGGATTCAATAAATTGCTCACTGATATCTCGCTGTTCCTGAATGGCAATCTTCTCATTGAACAACTCTGAGTTCAGCTTCTCCAGCGCCAGGGCATGACGTACACGATCTTCTTCTGCTCTGGTCCGCTCTGTAATATCCTTAATAAACAGGTTATATAATGTCTCATTTTTGCCCAACTGGATCTCAACAATTTTGTACTCAATCGGAAATACGGAACCATCCCGTCGAATACCTGAAATTTCTTCAACGATGGTGTATCTTTTACCTTCAACATATTCAAATCGCTCCAGCAAATTCTTGATCTCCTTGCAGCTGGCCCCTTGAAAAAGAGTCGGCGCTTCCTTGTGCAGAATCACTTCTTCCCGACGCAATCCAAACATTCTTTCAGCCTCCGGATTAAACTCAACGATCAACCCATTGGAGTCCACAGCGATAATCGCATCAATAGAGGATTCAATAATGGCACGTTTGACCTCTTCACTATTCTTGAGTTCCTTGGTACGCTCAATAACCCTGTCCTCCAGCGTTAACTTGTCGTGACGAATCTGTTCGAATTGTTCCAGCAGCACATCAGCCATTTTGCGCAAATTGCCAATCAGGATCTGTACTTCGGTTACATGGCTGGTTGGCCACTCCATCTTCCCATTTCGAAACAGCAGTCTCGGAAGAGAGCCTGTCATCCTAGTCAGTCTTAACAACGGGCTAACAACCTTACTGCTGAGAGGAGCCGCTACGATCATGGAAGCCACGATGATGATGAACAGGGATTGCAGCGTGGTCAGGTAAATGGATTCGATTCGGGGGTAATACTCGGACGAGTCGGTCACAATGAATACCCGATAAGGTGTTAACCTTGTCATTTCTGCTTCATAGATAAAAGAGGCTTGTTTCCAGTGATTCAATACATCGCTGTAATGGATATTTGCGGAACTTAACAGAAAGAGATTATCCCTTGATTTCAGAAGACGGAATCTGTCCATGTCCAGGTAATCGCCTGCCTGAAGAGTATTCAATCCAGAAGCGACGACCGTATCATTCCGATCCAGCAGAATCACATTCACGCCTAGTAGATGATGATAACGCGCCATATTCTGATCCATATTCTCGGAGGTAACATACTCTTCATCAATATCCTGAACAACCGCAGTCGCTGCATATTTCATATCACGTAATATGGCATCATTCATTTGATCCAATTGTCTGCGGCTATCTGCGGATAACAGTACGAGAGAAACAAATACCACAAAGGCGACTACGTATTTAAACGCAATTCTTGTTAATGGGATGGTTCCCATGCGTTTTGATTTGTGTTCACCCGTAGTGATCCAAAAATCAACTACAATTCCCGCAATCAGCGCATTCACCATACCAATCACAGCAATATACATATACTCATACTTCAAATCGTCTATATTTAAACCCAACATAAAATGCCCGGTATAGATAACAGGAAGTAACATGACTACCCAAAAGACAGCATTAGCCTTGATTAAGCTGCCATTCTTCCAGCGGATCTGCCAAACGAGCATCCAGATTAATTCCATGAAGTGGGCAAGCATGACAGTTAGATTGTGCGGCACAAAGCCGACAAAGACAGTATTCAGCAGATGGATGACTGTAAGGGTGACAAATCCATAGATGGCCCCATGCAAACGAAGAGCAACGAGTGCTGCCGCGCTCCCAATCATAAACTGTACACCATAGAATAAACTAAACGGAAAAATGGTGCTTAGTGAGCCCAGAATGATCAGAATGCTGGTCCCAATCCAGGGTATTCTCAGCTTCAACACGACCCAATCCAGCATTTGTCTTGCCTTTATACGATCCATAAGCATTTGCCCTCATGGATCATTTTTTCTTTTGTTTTCAACAACAACGTTGGTTCCCCCTATAAACTTAAGCGGATACAATATTACTTTTTTTCCCCTTAACTCGTTCTGATCCATTATACTGTAATTAATACTTGGTGTAGCTTTGGGAAATTCTGATTGATCGGCAACCAAACTGCATTCATGCTAGAATATTGAAGTTCATTCAAAAAGCGTATTCTTTCTCTACATATACATCCTATATTTTGGGATAGAAACATTAAAAAATTTGCGGCATTTATTCGCAATTCACCTTGTTTTTTTAGCATTTTCTTAACATATTATTTTCACCAGGAGTGTGACCCTATGACTATCAAAGTACTTCTTATAGAAGATGAGAAAAATCTGGCCGACATGATTGCTTTCTTTCTTGAGGAGGAAGGATACATCACTGAACGGGTTCATCATGCCCGCGAGGCACTTCAACTGTTTCCACAATTCCAGCCGGATATTGTTGTAACTGATCTCATGCTTCCTGAAATGGATGGAAATGATCTCGTAGAAGCCTTTCGCCAGCACTCCACTGTGCCCATTCTGATGATCTCGGCAAGCACCATGCTGAATGATCGACTTCGTGCATTACATAATGGTGCGGATGACTTTCTGTGCAAACCATTTAGTTTGAAAGAGTTGGATGCCCGGATTAAAGCACTGCTGCGAAGATCAATCATTTCCTATAAAGATAAACCGGTAAAAGAAGACAAGCAGGCAGAGGTTACTGGACATGTAAATGTGAATGAGTACAGAAGAACTCTGTTTGTGGATGGTGTTGAAATCGAGGTCACTCATATTGAGTTTGAGATTATGAAGGAATTGTACCGCAATCCGGGTAAAGTGTTCACCCGCAATGAGCTGATGGATCGGATCAAAGGCTCCGAACGGGCCTATCTGGATCGTACCATTGATGTTCATATCTCAAGTCTGCGAAAAAAAATTGAGCCTGACCCCAAAAACCCACGTTATATTAAGACGGTTTGGGGAACAGGCTATAAATATGTGATCTAATACGATCGTAACGATTAAAAAGTTAAACATCTTTGGCCATATCTCTCTTTTATCTCATGGATAAGATGGGCGGTATGGCTATTTCTGATTTATGGACAGACGAAGAATGCAACCAATTTTCCATATCCTTGATTAGTTGATTCGGGTCTTGCTCGTTCCAGAGAATCATCTTCATCTCACCTGTACCTGTAATCTGTTGCAGGTGACGCTTCCGAATTAGGGAATGGAAATCCGTAATGACCAGTAACGGAAGTTGTGGCATAAAAGCCCGAATGGCATTTGCTGCTGACACCGCTTCTTCGGCATTCTGATAGTCAACAATACAATAACGGGCATTTTCCCAACTTCCCCGATGTGTTTCTATCGCAGAACCGGATGTTGAGTCCTCAATCCAGTTCCTGAACAATTGAATAATATTCTCATATGCAATACGACGTTTTCCATCCGAGAGCACGGTAATGGGTTCCATAGGTATAACCTCCAGTTGATTCTTATCTTTATTGTGCCAATTTTCGTTTAAAAATGTTTGTGCGTGAACATGAAAGAAGTGTTAACAAATTTCGTACTTCTTCACATTAAGTGTTAGACACGTCCACTTCATTTCTGGATGATTTCGCAGATTCCACACATTGATGTAAAATAGAGAAATACCCGTGTGATTTAATTTACGGGAAGTGAAAGATGAATCTGGTACTATAGGAGGTTACATTGATGAATATTGTTTCCATTGAACCAACACCGAGTCCAAATACGATGATGCTACATCTCGATGAACGTCTGGAGGACGGAATTCGCAAAACATATACCCTGGACAACGAACGATCTGCTCCGGCGTTCATTCGCCAGATGCTTCATATTCCCGGTGTAAAGAGTGTGTTCCACACAACAGACTTTGTCGCACTTGATCGTAAAGGGAATGCCGACTGGTCCGTTATCTTGGGCGAAGTCCAAAATCGCCTTGGACAGCAAGGCATTGATCTGGACTGGATTGAATCCGAAGATGGTTCAGGCGAGCACTTCGGAGAAGCACAGGTATTTGTACAATTCTTCCGAGGTGTACCGATGCAAATTAGGGTCAAGGCCGGGGTCAAGGAAGAACGAATCTCGTTGTCGGACCGCTTTGTCAAAGCAGTGACGGAAGTCGCCAGTGCAACGATGATCAAAGAACGTAAACTGAGCGATTACGGCGTTCGATATGGCGAGTTACCGGACATCGCACGTGAAGTCGAACAGGAATTGGAAGCCGCTTATCCCCCGGAACGACTCGAGCAGGTTATCAAACAGGCCATTGAACATGGTACCAAATCCGAAGAGTTCGTCGAGCGCCGCCGTGAATTGGATGGAGCCGAACTTGAAGAGGCTCTGCGAAACGAGGATTGGAATGTTCGCTATGCGGCATTTGACGGCATGGAGCCTACGGCAGAAAGACTGCCTCTCGTAGCCCATGCCTTACATGACAACAAAATGCAGATACGTCGCTTGGCCGTGGTATACCTGGGTGACATCCGTACACCGGAAGCGATGGAACTGCTGTATGAAGCGCTTCAGGACAGTTCTCCTGCGGTACGCCGGACTGCTGGGGATACCTTGTCTGATATCGGTGATCCTGCCGCCACTCCAGCAATGACAGCTACGTTATCCGATAAAAGTAAACTTGTACGCTGGCGTGCAGCACGTTTTCTCTATGAGGTGGGAACTGAAGAAGCAGAGCAAGCGTTGCGAGTTGCAGCCGATGATCCTGAATTTGAAGTCAGCCTACAAGCCAAGATGGCTCTGGAGCGGATCGAATCGGGCGAACAGGCCGCTGGAACGGTATGGCAGCAGATGGCTGGCCGTAACAAAAAAGAGGAATAGTCCTCTCTCAGACCTCACATCCAACAATTGTTATTGCACTGGAAAACCATGCGCGTTATACTGATTGTCTGTTTACTAAACAGGACACACGGTGTTAAGTTGTGTTGTTCATAATTTCATAGACAATAGATACACCTCATCCATTGATGGTGAGGTAGAGGTCGCGGGTGCGATCAGTACGCTGATGGAGGCGCTAAGGAGCCGCTTATGAGATCAGCCGAAAGGTGTACCCGCCGAAGCTTACTGGACGTTCCTTATACGGTCCGGTGAGCTGGGGCTGCTGTCGAAAGGCGCAGAACTGTCACGGAAGTACATTTCCTTTATATAAAGGTATGAATTCTTCTGTGTTGAGCTATCTTAATCATCTGGGACATGGTGCGGACATTGAAATATTAAAGACCGCAGGCTGATGCCTGTGGTCTTTTTGTTTATGAATTCAAGTATCGCAAACATCAGTATATCGAATGAAGGAGTGTTTCCATGCAAGACCGCAGTAACCCAACAACAACTGGACCTTCCCTGAAAAAAGGATTACGCGCACGCCATATGACGATGATCGCCCTCGGTGGCTCGATTGGTACCGGGCTGTTTCTCGCAAGTGGTACCGCCATCTCAACCGCAGGCCCTGGTGGAGCATTAATTGCCTATGCGGCCGTTGGCATCATGGTTTATTTCCTAATGACCAGCCTTGGTGAACTTGCTACCTTTATGCCGGACTCCGGTTCATTTAATACGTATGCCGCACGTTTTGTCGATCCTGCTCTCGGGTTCGCCATGGGTTGGAACTTTTGGTACAACTGGGCGGTAACCATTGCAGCAGAGCTTGCTGCCGCTACTGTACTCATTAAGTACTGGTTCCCCGACAGTTCATCCATGTTATGGAGCTTATTGTTCCTCGTGCTGATCTTTGCCTTGAACGTGTTATCCGTTAAAGGCTATGGAGAGTCCGAGTACTGGTTCGCCATTATCAAAGTCGCTACTGTGATCATCTTCCTGGCCGTTGGTGTGCTCATGATCTTTGGTATTATGGGTGGAGAAGCGGTTGGTTTCAGCAACTTCACCATCGGTGATGCGCCCATCCATGGCGGATTCTTCGCTGTGCTTGGTGTGTTCATGGCTGCTGGATTCTCATTCCAAGGTACCGAACTTATCGGGGTAGCCGCCGGTGAAAGTGAAAACCCGCGCGAAAATGTACCTCGTGCAATTCGTCAGGTATTTTGGCGCATTCTGATTTTTTACATCTTGGCGATTACCGTGATCAGTCTGATCATTCCGTATACGCATCCGAATCTGCTCAAAGGTGATCTGGAAAATATCGGTGTCAGCCCGTTTACACTGGTGTTTGAGAAAGCTGGCCTCGCCATTGCAGCTTCCGTGATGAATGCCGTTATTCTGACTTCTGTACTCTCTGCCGGTAACTCAGGCATGTATGCTTCAAGCCGGGTTCTCTATGCCCTTGCCAGAGACGGTAAAGCCCCTCGTTTCCTGGGTAAGCTGAATAAAAAAGGCATTCCAATGAATGCACTTTTGCTTACAACAGCTGTTGGTATGTTGGCATTCCTTGCCTCCCTGTTCGGCGATGGGATTGTGTACACCTGGTTGTTGAATGCATCCGGTATGTGTGGTTTTATCACTTGGCTGGGTATCGCTATCAGTCATTATCGCTTCCGTCGTGCATACGTTGCACAAGGCAGGGATCTGAGCGATCTGCCTTACCGTGCACGCTGGTTCCCTTTTGGGCCGATCTTTGCTTTTGTCCTGTGTATCATCGTGATCATCGGACAGAACTACCAGGCATTCACGGGTGATCAGATCGACTGGAGTGGAGCCATCGTTGCCTACCTGAGTGTACCCCTGTTCCTGGTGTTGTGGCTCGGTTACAAATGGATCAAAAAGACCAAAGTGGTGCCGCTGCAGGAATGTGATTTCACACCTACCGATTCACCAGCTGATAAATAGTAGCTCCAACGTATACCACCATTAACTGATACAATTGACTCCATATAATAAAACCTCCCCGCGTGGCGTTGCAGTTTTCCTACTGTAGCGAAACGGGGAGGTTTTGTTTTGGGGCGGCTTCCCCCTTCGAACATTTCTGTACGTCCTTTCGTCCCTGTCCATATTTTGTATAGATCCTTAAGTAGAATAGAGAAAGGTATACAATTTTTCTTGGACAACGGGAGTTGATGTATAATGAAAAAATTCTCTATTCTGCTCGTTCTACTGGGCATCCTGATCATCAGCTTTCCTTTCCTGCGGGAAACGTATTATGACTGGCAGCAAACCCGTGTCATGAACGATCTGGAGCAATTGCAAAACGGCTTGTCTACGCTTAATCACTCCTTCGAACAAGGCATACAGGATGCAACTTCTGCAGAGCCGACTACGGATAGTACAGATACAGTGCAAGAGGCCTCCTCGAATAAGTTGGGGGTACTATCCATTGACAAGATTGATGTCCGCTTACCGATTCTGGAGGGTGCAACGGAAGCTAACATGAAGGTAGCTGCAACCCATCTTGTCGAAACCACTAGGATCGGTAACAAGGGTAATGCCGCCATAGCCGCTCATCGCGCCCACAAAAAAGGACGGCTGTTCAATCGTCTGGGAGAACTCCAGATTGGGGATTCGATGCAAGTCACCTTGGCAGATCGAACGATTATCCAGTACAAGGTAGATCAGATATCCGTTGTAGAGCCAAATGACTTGTCTGTGCTGGAAGACCCCGGACTTGGCCAGGTCCTTACCTTAATTACCTGTGATCCACTCGTCAATCCAACACATCGCCTAATTGTAAGAGCTATTGAAGTGAATCCGGAGGTTGCCGGATATTGATCCTCCCTAAGGTGCAGCTGAAATAAAATAAAACACCCTCTAGTAATTCACATGATGACGCTGAGTCACTTGTGAAAGTTAGAGGGTGTTTTTTTATCCAAATATGATCTGTTCCTGCATTACGTGCTGCGATCTAGCGCTGAAGCAATTGTCTGCGGCGGAAGTACATGAATCCCGCGCTACCTAGCGCCATCAGCATCATGCCCACAGCAGTGTAAGCCATTGTGCTCTCTTCACCTGTTTGTGGCAGCATTCCCTGAGATCCAGGACTTCCGTTTGGCTGTGATGCAGAATTTCCATTGCCCTGTGATCCATCTGTATCCGCTCCAGCAGGAGGTGCCAGTGCACCATCCCCATCCGGTGCATCTGTATCCCCAACAGGAGGTGCAGTGTCTTCACCGTTGGATACGCCTGGTGTCGGTGGCGCTACCCCGCCATCTTCATCTGTCGGGCTTTCGGTTCCTCCCCCAGACTCTGTAGGTTCAGTAACAACCGTGCCTGGAACCGATGGATTTGGTGTTCCTGGTTCCGGATTTACTGGTTTCTCCGGATCTGGTGTTCCCCCCGTAGTAGGGGTTCCCGGATTATAAGGTCCACTCGATCCACCACCCGATACCGGGATAGCCTGATTTGTTTTTTCCACAACTACAGCTTCCGTTTGTATGTTCGTAATTTCAAATGGTACTGGTGTTGTGTCCAAGATATATCCGTTAGGCGCTTTTATTTCAACCAACTGATATTTATTGATATCCAGGTCTTTAAGTACAATTTCACCTTGTTGATTGGTTGTCAGTGAAGCTTCATCTAGACCTGTTACCTTGTGGAACTCCCAATTCCCATTTGCATCCATCAATGCAGTTTGAGCCCGTAATTCAAATACAGCTCCTTGAAGGTGCTGAGTTCGACCCGCATTGGTTTTAATCAATTTCACAGAACGATCATTTTTTTTATTTTCAATGGTCAATTGAGTTTCCGGTTTGATAATAGATACAAGCGTCTCCGGCTGTTCAATAACAAAGCCTTCTGCCTTGGTCTCTACCAATGTATATGGGCCATACGGCAAGTTATCAAATTCAATGACCCCATTGATATTCGTAACCTGTGTGTCAACCACCGCATTTGTACCATTACGCAGTTCGAATTCAATTCCAGCTAACACGGATTGATCCTTGGCGTTCACTTTGGTCACCACCAGCTTGGCATTTGTGCCCTGCGTATTGGTATGTGTGAGCGTAACAATCTGAGTTTGATTGGTTACAATGGTAAGAGGTATGGGCGTTGAATCCAATTGATAGAATTCAGGTGCCTCGACCTCAATCAACTCATAATCCCCTGGCTCCAGATCTGTTGCTCCGATCTTTCCATCCTCACCCGAAGTTATCGTATCGATCAACTGGCTGGTTTGACCATTTTTCAGGTACAGTTCGAATGTTGCACCTTTTAGCGTTTTCGTGCTGTCAGCAGCATCCACCTTGGTTAATTCGAAGCCTTGACGAATCTTTTTATTTTCAATTTCAAAAGCGATATCCGCATCCTTAAATTCAATCGTTTTACCTGAGACAGAGCCATATTCAGGATCAACCAAGTATCCTGCAGGTGCAGATAATTCTTTTAACTTATAAGGTACACCATTGGTCAGATTGTTTAATCGATAGTTTCTGGAGCTTTCAACTACTCCATTCTCGTCCGTTGGTTTCAATGTTTCCAGAAGCGTAGTTCCAGACGCATTATAGATTGCGAAGATCGCTCCTTCCAGCGGAACTCCGGTATCACTGACTTTGTGAATTCTGATTTTGCCTAAACCAGTGGAGGCTCCTCCACCTGCTCCAGCTAATGAAACTTTAATCCCCGCCTGATTGCCTTCCCCTACCACCGAAGAAGATTGGCCTGCAAATTCAACCTTATTCTCAATTCGGGCGCCATGATCGGCATTAATATAGGACTGATATTCCAAAATGAATGCAGTATGGATATCTTTCTTGAAGGTGAAGGTAAATGTATTGCCCTCCACAATCAATTCATAATCAGCCGGATCAACCAGTCCAGCTTTGTTGGATACATTGCCTGAATTGTTGGCAGGCAGGTTCGTTGCATATAATTTCAATGAATCAGCCAATAAAATTTGGTTCTCCGACAAGGTATCTGTTAATTGAGAACCCGCTGGAATATAAGATTGACTTGGATTGATATTTACCGTCCATGATGCTTTATCCGTTGTACCGATCTGTTGACCTGTTTTTTGTACATACACACCACCGTGAACTGGCGTGACGCTCGCTGATCGATTAAAGCGTACCTCACCATCCTCACCGTCGGTTAGAACAGCCTGGTTAGCATACGTGCCTTCGACGGAATAAGGTCCATCCAGGCTCGTTTGATACTGAATGCGATAAGCTGTTTTGCCGATGTTACCCAGATCCAATGTAAAACCTTTACCGTCCGGGTTCAGCTGGAATTGACCAGGTATGAGCGGAACCTCGCTACCTACAGCAGTAACATTATTGGCTCCCTGTAACTCTAACTCATGAACTTTTAATGAACCGTCTACAAAAGATTGGTTACCCGTGTAGGCATCCTTGAGGATGGCTTCGTGAATATCAAACAAGTTGTAGTTTACATCAATTGTCCATGTGATTTTTTTGTCTTTGGCGCTGTATTCGCCCTTTTTGTTACCATTTTGAATGGTGTACTCTTGAGGTTTGACTACAGCAGATTTGGTAATCGCAGTCTGTGCTACATTGGATTCTTCCCAATCGATCTTGGCAGAGTTGCGATATTCATTATCCGTTGGCATACCTGCCGTCGGGTCAAAGCTTGTTGTATAGGTAATGACATGTTCCGTGTTAATTGTAACGCCGTCCTTCAGGCGAACGGAGAATCCTTTTTCATAGGTTGGATCAGCCGGGTCTGGAGTCAGTTCGAAGTCTTCTTTGTTAACCCCACTCACTTGAAGACTACCCGGAATCAGCTTCATGTGTCTGCCTTCGTAATTATCCGTGATGATGATATCCGTCATGTCCTGCAAATCACGGTTCAAAACAATCTGCCATTCGATTTCTTTTGTGTTGAAGTTTTCACTTTTTACACTCTTTGCAAAAATGACTTCCTGAATGTCTCTTCGGCCTGTTTTGGAAGTACCATCATACATGTTCACTGTGTTCGTAATGGTGTCGTTTGTATAAACACGATGAATGGATTGTGTATCATATTCGATCTCATAGGCCTTGGTAATATCGTTCTTAAAATGTAATCTGAAGCCGTCATCAAATCCTGTATTCATCGCTTCAAGTGTGTACTCATTCGGATTGATCAGTGTTCTGTTCGAAGCCGCTCCACTTGCACTAATGTCCACTTGATATACTTTGACGGAATTGTTAATCAGTTGCTGTTTTGCCGTATCAAAACGGTCTTCAATCCATGCATTCGCTTGTATGATTTCTTGCTGATTGTAGTTATATTGAACTTTCCATGTGATCGTCTGTGTCACCGGATCATACGCACTATCTTGCCCTGACTTGTTCAAAGGCTCATTAAAACTCACACGAACTCGGCCAATATCTGTTTCGTTGTGCTCACTCTGATCCGTTGTAAGCGCAACCTGGTTTTGATACTCCACGTTGGTGAACGGAGCAGTGGTTGGTGCTTTAACACTTGTCGTGTAGGTCACACGATAGGCCTTATCTGTATCCCCCAATTGGATTGGAAACTGTGGTTCCGTTTGAACTACTGGACCTGCTTTTACAGATCCATTCAATTGCACTTCCAATTCGCGAATTTCGATATTGCCCTTGAGTTCAAGGTTTGTTGGCAACGTATCTGTAAGAACCGCATTTTTCAAAGCCTTCTCGCCTTGGTTAAAATCTACGGTCCATTCAATTTCGTCGGAGTTGAAGTTTTCTTTGTTTGCGCTTCCCGATTTCTTCAACTTATCTACGGCTGTGTTGGCAAAATGTACATCAATGATGCCCTGCCCTACGGAACTAAAGTCTATCTGTTGTTTCAAACCATCTTCCATCTTGCTCTCATCGAACTTAATCCACACGTAGAAGTTACCTTCTAGCTTCGCATGCTCGATCAGTTCATTAAAGGTAAAGATGATTGTGCCATCTGGATTCACCACATACTCCCCAACACCGCCATCCAGATTACCCTTAAGCTGCGACCCGATGATGAATTTATCGGGCAAGTTAAAGGTGAACGTAGAGCCATCGCTATAGTTGTGGTTGTCATCTGCAAGTCCCCATGTAAAGACTACAGCCACCTCATCCTGAATGCGTGGTCGAATATCTTTGATCATATCTCCTTTGACTTCAATCGTGCCATTCCCGTTGTCTTCTGGTACCTGATTGTACATCTGCACACTGGTAATCAATTGATCTGTAATTACCGGACCTGCAGCTGCCATTGCTAAACTGCTCTGGTTGAGGTTTCCCTCCCCCTCTTCTTCCGGAGTGGCTGCAACGTCAACGTTGTTCATCTCTTCCGAAACTGCCAAACCTTCTTCTGACGTTGTATCGCTGATTGCACTGGCTGGCAAATTAGTTAATTCATCCTGAGCATGCATTGTTGGTGTAAATATCCAACCCTGCATCATTTGCGTGACCAGTAACAGAGCAATGATCACTATGCTCACTTTTTTCCTCATTGTTTGCATATCCTCCTCGTACGTAGTGTTGGCATACGCCGAAGATTAGAATAGCAAAGCGACATATACAAAAAATAGACAACACTAAAATCCTCGTTTTTGAACACAAAATTGAACACAAAAAAGGATACTCCTCAAGCGGAGCATCCTGTTCAAACGGTTTTTATATTGTCCAGTTAATTTTGACGCGCAGATCCGTAGTACCTTCCATTTTGGACACATAATAAGAGATCGATTTCATGCCAAGCTGGTACAAATCCTGCAAATCTTCAATCAGTCCAGACTCCGTACCCTTGTACCTGAACGTGAGCGAGGTTCCGCCTTCCTTCAGTGTACTTTGAACCTTGGTCTTCAGCGCAGCATGGCCTTTGATGGCATCCTGTTCATCATACAGGGAATAGTCCAGAGCATGGTACAGCTTCTGATAAGCGGCTTTTTTGCTATCTCCGGCCTTCACCAGCTTTAATAAAGCTTCTCGATATGGGGCTGGCGCAGCGGGGTACTTGCTTTTGCCTGTCCAGATATGGTCACGTGCCATCTCATCATCGCTCAGCAAATAATAGCTATGGCTAACCTTACCTTTGCGGTCAGGGGTAGGATCATCCCAGGTCGTGTCCATGTGATACCACTTGCCGTCCAGGTTCACGATATTCCAGGCATGAAGCTGCCCACCTGCTGTACCTTCCACAATCCGGTTATCGATACCTACTCGCTCCAGCATTCGATATGCCAACAGTGAATATCCCTGACAGACGGTACTGCCTGTAACAAGCCCGTCGTAGGCCGTATATTTCTTCAACGAAGTATCGTAAGAAAGGTTAAGCACAATCCAATCATGGATGACCTTGACCTTCTCATGATCCGTCATGCCTGGTTTGATGATTTCTTTCAACACGTTTGTGACTTTACGATTCACATAATCGGTCTGTTCCTTGGTCTCCCGATAGGAGAGAGTCACATGGACCTCGGCCGACACATTGGAGCCTTTATAATTGAATGCATAACTTTTAACGGTATATTGGATATAAGGGTCACTCTTCATTGCCTCATCGATGGAGGTTTGTAACTGTTTTTTGAGGCCTTTCACATTACCTTTGTATGTAAAAACAAGTTCCTCCGTTCGCTGTGACATTGCGGTAAGCAAGGTCTGGCGCAAATCTGTTGCCGTGGATATATCTGATGTCCCTGATGCAGCATACAGTTGATCCAGATCAACCGTACGTGGTAACGCTACAGCAATCAGACAGCCTGCCAGCAGTATGGTGATAATTCGTTTCCCGTTCTTACCCATGAAAGGAACCCACCCTTCTTTGCAAAGTTCTCACGCCCTATTGTATCACAAAAGGCTCTGTCGTCATTCTTCTATATCATTTCAACTAAAGAATATTTACACCAACCTCCGATGTCAGAACAACTTTCCGATCGCTGTTATCCCCAGATTTTTTTGATCCTTTATTCAAATGGGGAAATCCGGTGATAAATGCGTACGCTTCGCTTCCTCAAGTTATTTCTGACCTCTCCGTTATCGTGTAAATGTTAGTTGAAATGATATAATTTTTGTAAAAATTAAATCAAAAGAGACCTTCTAGGGAAGGTCTCTTTGATCTTCAGTTCATTGAATCACGATTACCCGTTATCTTCATCCTATGATTCGTTTGGTCACGATATGAGTGGTTCATCATCTAATACAGACGATTACCACTCATAAACGTATCTGTCTTACCTTGAAGCTTCGCGAGCCGTTCCAATACCTGTGACGCTTCAGCTACCGTCACTTTGCGTGCAGGCATGAATCGTCCTTCAATCGAAGGAAGCAATCCCAGCTTCAGACTCAGGGAGACTGCTCCCTTACTTGTAATGGCACTGGCATCCGCGATGTTGGGAAGATCCGATGGCAACGTATAGAATCCGGCCAGCTTCTCATAGCGTAAAATACGTACAAGTAACACTGCCAATTCTTCACGTGTCATCTCTTCTTGCGGATTCAAATTCTGTTCAGGGTCCGCTCCGGCAAGCCAACGCTGATCGATTAATGCCCGAACTGCCTTATAATAAGGGCTGTCAGGTGTCACATCAGCGTATAACTTGTCATCTCCGTCCCCACTGTAGTACAGATCCATATTTGGATTAATCGCTCTTGCCAGATAGTTAAACCAATCTCCTCGGGTGATTACACGATCCGGAAATACGCGCCCCTGCTCATCAGCAAGCAATACGCCATGCTGTGTCATATTGCGTAGAGCTGCTTCGGCCACATGACCCAAGATATCCGTAGGTTCAACCTTGGTTGCAGAGCTTGTGTCCCCGTATAAAAGCTTCCAGTCCCCTGTGTTCGCATCCAGCGCTTCATAGTTGCCATAGATCGAATTCTCATCACGTGTAGGCATATAAGCAAGATTCACCCCCGCTGGGATGACTTGACCACCGTTCATACCATATCCGCCATAACGGGAATATGCGAGGATCAGCTTGAACTCCTCCAGATAGAGTGCCTTGGCCTCTTCATAACTGATGGCTGGCTTAACATCTGCCGGCAGTTGTTCAGGCGTTGCCGCAATACGCGTATAGAACTCGTTAATCGTCCCGTTGTTCAACACCTGTACTTGTGCCGTATCTTCCTTAACCGGAATTCCGTTCAGATAACGCTGGAACAAAAATGTGCGAGCATCATCCACCTCAATCACGTTAGCCAGTCGGAACTGCTCCGTTGCGTCTGGAACTAGCGCAATCACCGTGTCCATCGCCAGTTTCTCAGCCTGCTTCCGGGTTAACGATTTGCCTGCCTTCTCCTCAGCCGGCTTCTCCTGTTCCATCTCCGGTCCCATTCGTTGCATCATCGTATAACTGTAGATCTGCCCGGTAACTGCATCTACCTGTGCTGAGATATCCCGCATGAACATATAGGACATATTCGCACTTCGGTCGCTCCAGCTCAGACTCCATACCTGACTGTTCGGACTTGAGTAATATCCCTTGCCCAACTGGCTATGTTCCAGCTTATAACCCTTGGGAATATCAAAGTTTGTTGCGACCCGAGTGGCGGCCTGCTGAACATTTAACCTCGTACCATTGGCCGGGGCAAAAGGCGTTACATCACCTTTCAACTTCGTATCCTGCTGCAAAGAATCTTCATCTACAGCTTTACCTGTTAATGTATTAATCCGTTCCAACGTATTGGCTTCAATCGGAACGATACTGATATTTTTGGGTGTATATGCAAGGTAATACTGCTGACCCTGTTTGGAAGATAGACGATCTTTGGCGATATAAGCCAGTTCCACATCGAACTGTTCTTCAAACTGCTGTCTGGCCTTCTCTTCTGAAGCTGCCGGTTTCGATGAGGGATACTTGGCTTCGATCGTACCTCGTGAGTAACCTGTCACCAAACCACTTTCATCCACATTAATGTAGACTGTCTCTGCGTCAGATAACAATCCATCATGTTTTAACTGGTACCCGTATCGATACTCTGTTCTGCCAAACAATGACTCTTGTTCAATGGAAGAATACAGATCTCCAAGCGGAGCATATTCATTATCCTTAAGACCTGGAATCGCTTGGTACAACAATGCCACGGCCTTTTCTTCAGCTTCAGCTTTGGTTAACTTCACATCCGATTCCGAGACATGTTTATCCAGGATATCCGACGGCAAATGTACACTTAACACTTCCCCTGTGCCTGCATGTACAGTTCCACTGAATCCCGACGTATGATTTCCTTGTGTAATCTGAAACCCGATCTCCCATGCCTTGTAGTCTGGCGGTGGATAGGAATTAGGTGAATCGAATCGTGCAGATGAGATTGTTGCTTTTTTTAACAATGGAAATAATTTCAGTATATTTTCACTGGCTTGCCTGGATGAGATTTTCGCTCCCTCAGGCACGTCATTGCTTGTTGCGTCTAGTTGTTCATTTTCCCCCGTTGTCGCTTCGGTCAACTGCTCTGCTTGCGCGGCTGATGCACTGCCTGCAAAACCTGGTGTTTGCGAAGCAAGCAGCAGTGTTGCCATCGCTGCGGTTGTTGCTTTGGTTGCGAACATTTTCAAACGTAAATTAAACTTCCAATTCAAACTCAAATCTCGACCTCTCCCTTCAATTTCATACAAAGAAGCATAACAAATAACCTCGCATGAATATTGCCAGTCTATTCTATGATACCATAAGCTTCCTTTTTAATCGTCGTTTTCCGGGCAATTTTACAAATGTGAATTTCTGCATATTGCTAATAACAGCAAAAAAACGCCAACCACGTTGGCGTTTTCTCTGTTAGCCTGCACTCTTATGTAGGCTGATTCTATCTTTTCAACTACTCGCTATAGACGAATCGTTCGACTTCTCCTGACCTTGGACATGGGTTTTCAAAAAGGGAATAACGGTATCCCAGAAGGCTGGATCTTCCTCGGAACAACTGTGTCCTCCGCTGTTGACCCATAAATGTTCAACAGGTGGATCGGCTTTGGACATAAAATATTCAAGCTCACTCGGGGGAATGAAATTATCTCCCTTGGAGTGCACCATAAGCATCGGCAGTTGCATCCCCCTGCGCCGTTCATTCAGCATCATCACCGGATCACGCTGACGATAAGATTTCAGAGATTCACCCAGTCGCCAGAACCAGATTCTCGGAATTAACTGGGCCAGTGGAAACAAGGGCAGACGCCGGCGTCTCAGCTCTGAACTGACGATTACCTCAAATTGCGACGGCATCGAGTCCGTAATCACTGCTGATACAGGAATTCCCTCCGTCACTGCAAGAATCGTACCCAGTCCACCCAAAGAATGTCCAAGCACTCCGATGGCATCCGCATCAATCTCTGGTCGTGCAGTCGTATATTGCAATGCCGCGAGCAGATCATCCCGGAACAGGTAGGCAGATGCAGCACGAACCGGATCACTGGCCCCATGACTACGCACATCATACATAAATAAGGCATATCCTGCTTCCCAGATCGGACGTGCGTAACGAAGAACACGGGAGCGATTAGAGCCCCAGCCATGTGCAATAATAACGAGCGGCCATGGTTTCGGAATGTCGGCTCTGGCCGGGATGAACCAGCCATGTACCCGACCTCCCCCACTTTCAAAGGTCACATCCTCAAATGGCATTGGGGGTGTCAGTGTGATTGGAATCTTCTTGGGTGTCTGGCTCTTTACCGCTGCCTTCCATAATCCACCTGCCGTTACTGCGGCCACGGCGATCATGCCGCCTATCATTGTTTTAGCTTTCACAGGGCATCTCTCCTCTCCGAATTCTGGCATACATCCATCATAAAACAATAGAATGAACGGTACGTTAAAGGACATCGGTTTTTATGATAAAGATTGATCCAACAATTAATTTAAAGGTGCCTTCATATATATACCCAAATATACATATCCCTCATATGACACTGGAGCCTATGCTTCGGCTGCTTCCACAAATCTCCGAGCACATGCTGCAATCTGCTCATGATCTCCTGAGGCAAGGGCTTCTCGTGGCAAAAGTGCACTTCCCAGACCCACTGCAGCAGCGCCTGCTGCATAATAATCAGCAATATTCTCCAGTGTGGCACCACCTGTTGCCAGCAGTGGAATATGATTCAGTGGAGCTTTGATCTCCCGCAGATACGGTATACCCAGACTCGCCATCGGAAACAACTTCACAACTCGTGCTCCCGCTTCATGGGCAGCGACAATTTCCGTGGGTGTCATGGCTCCAGGCCAGATCTCGACACCATGTTCTACAGCATATTCAATGACAGACAGATCGACATTAGGAGACACCAGAAATTGTGCGCCTGCAGCGACCGCTTCCTTTGCCATCTGCACATTCAGTACAGTACCTGCTCCAACAAAAGCCTTTCCTTCATGCCGCTCACGCCAGTCTGCAATAATATCATGTGCTCCAGGTGTGTTCAGTGTGACTTCCATCAGTCGGATTCCACCACCTGTCATACCTTGTCCAGCTGTTACTGCCGCTTCGCGGCTTATACCGCGCACAATCGCTACCAGCCTTGACTCCAATAGTACTTCCGTCAGATTCATATCCAGTTCCCCTTGCTTTATCAATTCGGCAGCCGAAGACAGGCAATCATGGTCACCGCTTTTCCGTTATTCATTATTGTAAAGCATATCCTCCCCTGGATGAAATACATTAATCCATTTCAATGTGAATGCGTCTGTCACCAACTCTATGATGTGCTTTTATCACAATGCAAAAAACCTCTCCATGGAACATGGGCTGATTCACCCATTCAATTCCACAAAAGAGGCATCATTTCCGTCGGAAACCTAAGCGTTTTCCAATACGTTATCCTTCTCCAAATCTTTAAAGTAACGATCGTTATATAACATGCTTGGATGTGTTGGATGATAGGCGAGTGCGATGTCATTATGTTCCCGGGCCTTGGCACGGTTACCCATCCGGTCATAACAGACACATAGTTGCAGATGCGGCATCCAGGTCCAGGCTGCTTCATTCAGCACCACCATAGGATCATCAGGACGTACAGCACGAGTCGCCTGTTCATACCAGAACAGGGCCTTGCGATAATCTTCACGGTCGGCAAAATAACCACCCAATCGACAGCAAATCTCGGCTCTTGGCAAATCATAGGCAAATGATCGGAACAACGCCGTGACTTCCTGCTCCGGACGTTCAAGTGCAGCTTCACAATCCGCAATTTTCTGGCAAGCAGCGATCTGATCTTCCACCCAGCCCAGCCCGGTATCCAGAAACTTCTCATAATACTTCACCGCATCCTCATGCTGTCCATGGTCCTTCAGTTCATTACCGAAATAGTACAAGTCACGCGGCCCAAATTCCTCTCCGGCCTGTTCCCTTTTGCGATAGATCCGCAGATTCCGATCGGTATACTCCTTATCTTTCTTGTGGGTAACCGCTATATCACTATGCAGCAGATTACCCGCTACAGCCAGATATTCATGAACCGCGCCAATCCAGCGAAATTGCCGATCCCGACGCACCAGACGATTCCGGCGCAGGCTGTAGGCTACCTTGCCATCTGCTGTGAATGACAGATTGTAATCCATCGTGACACTATCAACATCCGGGTCCAGCGAACGTTTCAAGGCGATCAGTTTCGCCCGATCTTCCGGTTCGAACACATCATCGGCATCCAGCCAAAGAATATATTCACTCTTTGCCTGATCGAAGGCATAATTGCGTGCTGCTGCAAAGTCATCCACCCATTCAAAATCAACGATACGATCCGTATATCTGGAAGCGATCTGACGAGTGCGATCCGTTGATCCGGTATCCACGATTACAATCTCATCGGCAATACCGTTGACCGAGTCCAGACATCTGGCAAGGGAAGCTTCTTCATTTTTCACAATCATACACAGGGTAATACTGATCGTCTCTTCGCCTCGTCTGGCCCTGCGGTTAAAGGCGGAAACCCCCGGCAGTTCGGACAATCGATAGATGTGGTATGCGGGGAGATGAGTATCAACGAACAAACGAAAACCCAGTGCTTGGGCACGGATGCAGAAATGACGATCTTCACCCCAGAAGGATACATTGGGAATCTGGTCATATGAAACTCCTGCTGCCAGAACATTTTTGCGAATAAGGGTACATGCCCCCAGCCCTCCAACTTCATAACAACCCGGGATCCGTAGCTGATTTAGAAAAGCAGTCGTTTGCGTGCCCTCGTCCTCCGTCTCGGTTCCGTCTACTGTTTTGCCACCGCGGCGATATAAAGCATACTCATCTTGCAGCCATACCTGCGGCATTTCCCTGGCATCCGGCTGCCAGCGGGTCCAAAAGATATTGGATACAATGTCTTTGCCACTCGATACAAGTTGCTCCAGCGTCCGCGGATGCAGCACCAAGTCAGAATCAATCAGGAAAACTGCATCATAGTGATTGTCGCGTGCATATTGCAATATGCGATTTTTCAAACCGGCTACACGCCAAATCTGCTCATCCTGCCAATAATGTCCTCCCTCATCCTTGCTGTACACCCCTTTGTTGTCAGGACTACCGCTACCATGTTCATCTGCTTGAATAACCGTCCCTTCATGCTGAAGCACAAATTCACGCAATATATTTGATGCAGCTTCTTCCACGTTATCGTCAACAAACAGATAATCCGTCTTTACTGTTGTTCGTTCCAATGCATGCAGAGAATCCAGAAATTCACGGAGCACCGGAGTTGTCTGGCGAACCGGGCTGGCGATCAGTATTCTTTCTTGCTCAAACGCTTCATGCTCTTCCGATTGGCGGGTTTCCAGCAATTTATCAGAACGTCTGGACGGTCGATGATTACTCTGGCTCTCTTTCTCGCTCTCATGTTGCTTCTCATTCTGATTCTCTTTCTCATGTGAATTCAGCTCTATTAGAGGTTGGGATTCTTCTTGCGATTTGCGTAACGGGTCTTTCTTCAACGTGCTCACTCCCCCTCTCCTTACTCGAACCATGCCAACAGTCGTGGCTCTTGATCCAATATCGATTCGTACTGTTCCTTCCAACCGTATCTTGCTTCAGGGTCCAGTGCTTGATAGCGTTCATATTTGCGGATGCGGTCTTCTTCCCGCGCCCAACCATAGTGCTTCACCCGGGGAGCATGACATCCATAGGACCAATGCTGGATCGTTAACGGAAAACGACCACAATGCTGGGGTGTCTCCTTCCATTCATAGCTCATCCCCGGGTGATAACGAATCAGAAATGGCCGGTAATAGGCATGCGCCTGCCAGAACTCATCTTCCCGGTAATGCGTCTCACTCCACATATCAAACAATCTGAAATAGATCGCATCTTCATTGCCACTGAGCAGCAGATCCCGTACCACCCCAAAGTCACTGGTTAGAATCTCATCCGCATCCAGATTCAAAATCCACTCCGGATTGGTCGCCACCGTCTCTTCCCATTGTTGTTTTCTCAAGCTTACCTCGTCTGCAAAACGTGAAGCAGCGTTCTCCACTAATACGAGTGGAATACCATCCAGAAGTTCCCTGCACAGCGCGACCGTTCCATCCGTGCTTCCGTCATCAATGATTACTGCGCGATCAATCCAGGGACGATGTCTCTCCAGTGCCTGCCTGAGATAGCGATTCTCTTCATTACGAACGATCATCGACAAGGTAATATGTGGTCTTCCATGTTCTTCATGTCCATCCAAATCTTCACCCCCATGCTCAAGCTTCTACCTATTAAAATGTCGGACACACGATGCCTAGACGAATCACAATCCTCTATTTCCAATCTATGCAGAGCCGGAATGCGGATATGCAGGCCAAGTAAACCTTTCATGGGGTTAATCTTGATGAACGACAAAAAAGCACCCGCCTTCGCGGATGCTTTTAATGTGATCACAAGATTAATGTAGTGAAATAAATGAATTAACGGTATTCAGCCAAACGATCATTGAGACTACGTGTCTGTCCATAGACTTCCTGATACAGTGCAAACAGTCCATCATAGACGGCAACCGTTTCCGGGTTCGGCTCATAGGACTTCGCTGGACGAATAAACGCTGTTGCACATTCCTGCAAGGACGGGAACCAGCCACAGCCATAGGCAGCCAGCATTGCTGCACCCATCGCAGGACCCTGTTCGCTCTCAAGCTTCACAATCGTGGCGTTAAAGACATCAGCCTGCATTTGCAACCAAGCTTCGTTCTTGGCACCGCCACCAATGGAGATGACTTCATTGACTGTTTTGCCTGCACCACGCAGAATATCAATGGACTCGCGCAGCGAGAAGGTAATGCCCTCCATCACCGCGCGTCCAAAGTGCTCCAGCTTGTGCCCCGCATCCATACCGATGAAGCTGCCACGGATATTAGCATCCGGATGAGGTGTACGCTCCCCAACGATATACGGTGTGAACAATAATCCGTTGCTGCCCGCCGGAATCTGATCAATGCCCTGCAAGAGCTCATCAAATGATTTGTCCGCTGCAAATGTATCCTTGAACCAGGACAGGCTGTATCCTGCGGCAAGCGTTACCCCCATAATATAGAAGGCATCTTTCTCTCCGTGGTTAAAAAAGTGTACTTTGCCTTCGAAGTCGAGATCTTTACGCTCTTCGTAGGAAAGCACAACCCCGGACGTTCCGATGCTGCACATCGTCTGTCCTTCACTCAGAATGCCTGCGCCAATGGCACCACACGCATTGTCCGCGCCACCTGCATATACTTTTGTCGCAGCCGCAAGACCCGTTTGGTCCGCAATCTCCGGCAACAAGGTGCCCACTTCCTCAAACGATTCCACAAGACGTGGACATAGGGAGATTGGCAGCTCGAATGCTTCTGCAATCTCGTTGCTCCACTGTTTGCCTGCTACGTCCAGCAACAAGGTACCCGCTGCATCGGAATAATCCATGGCATAATCCCCTGTCAGGCGATAACGAACATAGTCTTTTGGCAACAAGAACAAGGATGCTTGCTGTAACAATTCAGGCTCGTTTTCCTGAACCCACAAAATTTTTGGCAAGGTAAAGCCTTCCAATGCACGGTTCCGGGCAATGCTTAACAGCTTGCCATCCAGTACTTTTTCGATCCGGCGGCACTGAGCCGTTGTGCGTGTATCGTTCCACAGGATTGCATTCCGCAGCGGTTTACCTTCTGCATCCACCAAGACCAGTCCATGCATCTGGCCCGAGAAGCTCAGTCCTTCGATTTCCGAAGGCTGCACGCCAGACACTTCGAGCAATTTACGCATGGAAACAATCGTCTGCTCTACCCAATCTTCGGGATTTTGTTCACTGTATCCAGCCTTGGGCTGGTACAACGGATATGCCTCGGATGCTTCAAATGCCACTTTTCCTTCACGATTGACCAACACGGTTTTGACCGCGCTGGTTCCAAGATCGACACCAATTACGTAACTCATAGGTTAACTCCTCTCGTTTATCACAGGTTATATCCACGAAAGATCCAAGTACGCATGAAAGTCACTCCGTGATCAGAAAACCCTTGGATCGCCGTTACCCCCAGATTTCCTTCATACCCTTTAGCAAGGGAGAAATCCGGGGATAAATGCGACCGCTTCGCTTCCTCGGGTCCTTTCTGCTCACTCCGTTTTGCATGCATGATCCTGGACACACATGGATATGAAACGAGTAAAACGTACTCGTTCTTATAACAGAAAGATTGATCCAATGACCTTGATTCGTCATTGGTTATAATGAAACCTTGATTCTCATGTGGTCACTCCGTGATCAGAAAACACTCGGATCGCCGTTACCCCCGGATTTCCTTTATACCCTTTAGCAAGGGTGAAATCCGGGGATAAGCCTATGCTTCCGAAGCCAGCTTTCTCTCAGAAAGCTCTTAGCGAACGCTTTGCTTCCTCGAGTCCTTTCTTCTCACTCCGTTTTGCATGCACCATCTTAGACAAACATTTATATCAAAAATTTAAAAACCGCCCCCGTCTTCCCAAGGGAAAGTCGGGGACGGTCCGAATGTCATGCTTGTTCAGGCGTTCCATGGTACAAGCTAATCTTGTGCATAGGCTAGTTTGGATACTAATGTCCAACACATATGAGTTGAGTAACCATCAGTGGTTGACATGCACCCACCCTGCCTATCCGATATTAGTCAGCCAGGATGTACTGGTTGAGTTGTGCTCTCAGCAATTCCTGACGTCCGGATTGGTTTTTGCGTGGGCTTTCGTTGTTGAGTGCATACTCAGCAAGGGAAGCAAGTGTTGCTTTACCTGCAACCACATCTGCACCAATACCTTCGCTAAAGCTGCTGTAACGTTTTTCGATGAAGTCATCGAATACGCGATCTTCAATCAACTTCGCTGCTACTTTCAGACCTTTTGCATACGTGTCCATACCTGCGATGTGTGCCAGGAACAGATCGTCTGCTTCGAAGGAACCACGACGTACTTTTGCGTCAAAGTTCACACCACCGCGGCCGATACCGCCGTTTTTCAATACTTCATACATTGTCAACGTAGCATCGTACATGTCAACCGGGAACTCATCTGTATCCCAACCGATCAGCATATCGCCTTGGTTCGCATCGAGGGAACCGAGCATACCGTTTGTACGAGCAACGCGGATTTCGTGATCAAATGTGTGACCAGCCAGTGTAGCATGGTTCGCTTCCAGGTTGAGTTTGAAGTGTTTGTCCAAACCGTATTTTTGCAAGAATGCAATGGAAGTTGCTGCATCATAATCATATTGGTGTTTCGTTGGCTCTTTTGGTTTAGGCTCAATCAGGAATTGTGCGTCAAAGCCAATTTCCTTCGCGTAGTCTACAGCCATGTGGAACATGCGAGCAATGTTGTCTTGCTCCAGTTGCATGTCTGTGTTCAGCAATGTGTCGTAACCTTCACGACCGCCCCAGAATACATAGTTTTCAGCGCCCAGACGTTTACCCACTTCCAGACCTTTCTTGATCTGTGCCGCAGCGTGAGCATACACGTCTGCGTTGCAAGTGGAAGCTGCACCAAACATGAAGCGTGGGTTCGAGAACATGTTCGCCGTGTTCCAGAGCAGTTTTTTGCCGCTGGATTTCATATGATCTTCAATCAGATCAACGATTGTATCAATGTTGCTGTAGAACTCGCGCAGGTTGTTGCCTTCTGGTGCAATGTCCACATCGTGGAAACAGAAGAACGGGAGATTCATTTTTTCCAAAAATTCAAATGCCGCTTCCACGCGTACTTTCGCGAGGTCCAGACCTGAGTATTTATCCCACGAACGAACAGCTGTCTCCGCACCAAACGGGTCACTGCCGCCTGCAGTTAATGTATGCCAGTAAGCCATGCCGAAACGGAAATGTTCTTCCATCGATTTGCCGGCTACCACTTCTTCTGGATTATAATGTTTAAAAGCAAAAGGATTCTTGGAATCTTTACCTTCGAATGCAATTTTATTAACGGATTCAAAATAGGCCATGTGTAAAATGCCTCCTCAATAGTTTTAAGAAATCGTTTACACTGTTATCCTATCACATCAAATAAACTTTGTCTATTGGTTAAACAAAGTAAAATAAAATTGTTTTTTACATGTTTGTTTACGCTATAATAGTCGAATAACTTGTTTCGGATGTGGGTCAGAACCCTTTTATCAGAAGAATAGGAGTGCCTTAACCATATGAAAATTACCGGAGACCAGATGCTGGTCAAAAAAATAAACAAGTCGATCGTTCTCGATACGATCCGGCGCCATGCCCCTCTTTCTCGCGCACGAGTGTCCGAGGTTACGGGGCTGAACAAAGCAACGGTATCCAACCTGGTTGCTGATCTGATCAGTGATGACCTAGTGCAGGAGATCGGCCCTGGGGAATCCAGCGGCGGACGTAAACCACTTATGCTGCTGTTCCGAGGGACATCAGGCTATGCAGTCGGTCTGGAACTCAGTGTGACCCATTTGAAAGGCGTGCTTACAGATCTCGAAGGACACATCATTACAGAGTACGCAGTGACCTTGGAACATCATGACGTGTCCTCTGTACTGGAGCAATTGAAATTGGCAGCAAAACAGCTCATTGAAGCAGCTCCTGCTTCCCCTCATGGAGTCATTGGTATTGGCATCGGGGTGCCCGGCATGGTGGATGAGGCAGGAACGGTCCTGTTTGCACCCAACTTGGGATGGGAGAAGGTAGCTCTGCGCTCGATGCTTGAAGAAGAATTTCAACTGCCTGTAACGATTGATAATGAAGCCAATGCTGGTGCTCATGGAGAGTTGAATTTTGGGGCAGGTATCGGTGTCCGTCACATGATCTACATCAGTGCAGGCATGGGGATTGGTTCAGGCATCATGGTAGATGGTGAATTATACAAAGGCGCGTGGGGCTACGCAGGGGAAACAGGCCATATGTCCATTGAAGCGGAAGGTCTTCCCTGTTCCTGCGGAAACCGTGGTTGCTGGGAGTTATACGCATCGGAAAAAGCCTACGAGCACCCGGACCATCAGCTAAAATTACCTGCTCATACCACACGCGAGCTTATTCATTATGCGGAGCAAGGCCACGATGCTGTTCAGGAATTATACAACACGATTGGACGCAAACTGGGGATTGGCATTACCAATATCGTTAACAGTTTCAATCCGGAACGTATTATCATTGGCGGTCCGCTCTCTGAAGCAGGTCCTTGGATTGAAACAGCGTTAAAACAAGTTGTCGAGGAACGTACATTACCTTATCATCGCCGCAGTTTGCAGATTGAATGGGCAGCTCTGGGCAGCCGTTCCACCCGCGTTGGTGCCGCTTACTCTGCGATATCCCAGTTTTTAGGTAAAATTAGGGTATCTGTCTAATAACAGATGAAAATTGACATCATTTCGCCCCATTTCCTCCCTTTTTGTTAAAGAAATCCAGATGTATAATGGGGTTATGTGATTTTTGTCATGGCTGTGTGAATCAAGCTGTGTTAATTCCGATAACGAAACGGAGTGAAAAAAAGCGTGACCTACGTGGATACTTCAGATATCTCGGCGCAAATGTTTGTCACCGTCCTCCTGTTCCTGATTGTGCTTGCGCCCCTGTTCAGCCTTGGCATACTCCGATTGTTCCAGAGCAAAAAGAAGGCTGGTTTCATGTACATGCTGTCAGGATTGCTGGTGTATGTTGTATTTCAGACTTTCATGAGTATTTTTTTCTAGATGTAATTATTTGTTTTCATGCAAAATCCCCTTTCGCAGTCATTCATGGGTACACGTTATCATGTACTCTGAATTATTTACGCAAGGGGATTTTTCAGCTGCCATGAGTCCATTCTCAACATGGATGTTGAATTATGGACAAATCAAATTCTCTTAATTTCGTTCTTCCATCATATAAATGCTATCTTGGATCCATGCAGGATTTACAATTTCAATCTTTGAGGTTGGGTACCTATATATTTAATACTTTTACCTTGTTTCGAGATCCGACCTCTGAAGAAGGTAGGCAACGGAGTTTTTTGACTTACTCTTTAATCCTAGTTAACGGAACAAAAGTAGTTAAACCAGTATGTTTTTTTACTTTTTAATGTAAAATTATCGTTAATTAGAATTTAATATTGTTTGCACTTGATCAGAGAGGAGCTTTAATATGCTCAAACAGACATCTGGATTCCTGTTTGATTTTATACTTTGTTCTATCCTTTATTTTATTGGTATAACCCTACTATGGGGTATAGAACTGCAAGTTTATCCTATGATGAGTGTTAATCCAAAAGATTATATTTTGATACTCTTTGTAATTAATTGTTTGATAACTTTTCTTATTCATTCTAGATTTTATAATTTTGGAAATTGGTATACCTCACGAAAAATAATGATCAAATCCCGAACTAAAAAAATAGTAATGTCGGTTATTATTATAATGGCCTTAATTCCAATTGCTTTAACTAGTATGTGAACCCGTCAGATTACTACAAATTACTCTATTCTAAAGTAAACTCACCTGTATAAAATACAAAATCCCCTTTCGCAGTAATTCCTGGAGTTCATGTTACCATGTGCTCCACATTACAACGGTAAGGGGATTTTCACGTTACCTAGGTTAGATCACTATTTTTTAGAATTCTCTAGAGCGCGTTCTTCCATCATGTCGACAATATCCTGAATCTGACCCATGACTGAGATCGGATCGGAGAAATAGAATTTGTAGCCATCAATTTCGTATAACTCATTGTTTTTGATTGCGTCTAGCGTTCCCCACACCGGATCACTTGCATAGTCAAACGATTCCGCTTTGGCATCCACGGCCATAAACACACGATCACCGGCGTATGTCTCCACAATCTCGCTTGAGATTGTAGCCCAACCCACTTTCGGATCAACCTCGCGTTGCACATTATCGTTCATGGGAATACCCAATTCGCCATGAATACCTCTGCCTGTATATGCATTACCATAGAGCGTGATGTTTTTGACAATTCCCCCGGCAAAAACCGTAGCAGTTTCTCCCTCTTTGATAATACCGCTCAAACGTTCCTTGGCTGAAGCCAAATTCTTTTCAAACTCGATAAGCCATGCCGATGCTTCCGCCTCTTTACCAAGCATGACTCCAAGTTCCTTCACCTGATCACGAACTGGTGCTGAGTTGTCCAGATAAACGGTTGGTGCAATTTTGGAATAAGCCTCGTAACTTTGGGCATCACCTGTAACAATCAAATCCGGATTCAGACCAGTGATTGCCTCCAGATTGTCCGAAACATCCTCAATACCAGAGACTTGTCCCTCTAAATAAGGATTTTGCATAAACAAGCCATTACTACCCACGGGCTTAACGTTCAGTGCCAGAATATGCCCCAAAAAGAAGTCCGTTACGACACGTTGAGGACTCGCTGGTACCTCTACCTCACCCATAGAAGTGTTAACTATGCGTTTTGTGGCCTGATTATTTTGATTTGTATTATTTTCGTTTGAATTGCTCGCCTCACCAGCTGTTGCTTCCGATTGAGCCGTACTACCATCTCCTGCTGCACTTCCCGTATGTACCGAAGAACCCCCACTGCATGCACTTAGCAGTAATCCAAATGCCAGGAGCAGTGCGATCGGTACTTTCTTTATATTTCTTAACATGTCTTCAGACCCTCCATCTAAATATTGATAATAATTATCATTATCATAAAATGGAATATAACACGGGTCTGGAGAGCCAACAATATGATTTCTTCCTGCTAAGGATATAACATCTTCCTCCTTGATTTGCTTCCGATACATCTGTGGAGAAATTCCGTTGTACTTTTTAAAGGCATTGCTGAAATAATATGCATCCTGATATCCGATAGATGAAGCAATTACTCGTAACGGAAGCTTCGTCTCGGCCAATAGTTTATATGCTTTTTGCATACTTAGACGGATTAGACAGTCAATCGGTCCACGATTAAGCACTTGTTTGAAACAATTCGAGAGATGACCCGGACTCCGCCCCATCACTCCAGCCAAAGAATCCAACGTATGCGGTTTTGCATAGTTCTGCAACAGGTACTCCAGAGTCTGTATGACCAACTCGACTGGACTAGCTGTTTTGACGACCAGAGACTGTAGATTGTATTGTTCCACCATATGATAAACCCATTGATAGAAAGATGCCTTAAGTTGAAGCGGAAACCAAGGTCCCTCCTGCTGCTGGGTCTCTAACATACGATCTGCAATTTCATATAACATCATTGGCTGCGTTAGTGTCACACGATATGTATTGTAAGTTGGATCTTTGCGTTCATCTACAAACAGCGGCTCATCACCGGACGTTGACCGTCGTTCTGCTTTATACGAAATCAGTATATACTCTGCTCCGTCTGAACCTGCGTTAACTTCAAACAGACTTTTGGAAGGAGCATGAATAATCTCAAAAGGATGGATGGAATAGGTCTTCTGATTGAGCAATACCAGTAAGTTCCCCCTCTTTATACAGAAAAAACTGCTGGACTGCATCGTGAATAATGTTCTTTCACCCTTTGCAAGAATAGCTCGTTCAACATGAATATCTCGTATACTCGCCTGTTCCCAGAAGGGAAAATGCTCCTCCTGATCTATAATCATGCTGCGTGTTCACCTCAATTATGCTCTGCGACTTAAGAAAATGATATCGCACTTCTGTACATCGGACAATTCCGAATGATGTTTGCGACCAGATACCACTTCATCCGATTCACTCAAAGAAAACGCACAAAAAACCGTACCCTTCCGGGTACGGTTCTTTCTATATCCTAACGGCTCGCGAAAACCGGAATTGCATATGAATCGAAAATTTCTTTCAACACATGATGATTCACATAATCAGCCTGATTTAAGCGTCCAATGCTTTGGCAAATTGAGTTTTGTTCATACCCAGAATGCGGTGTTCACCAATTACAGTCAATGGCACGGCACGTACACCCATGTCCCATACTTGTTGTGCAAATTCATCGCTTGTTTCGATGTTGCGCTCTTCATAAGAGATACCTTTGTCAGCCAGGAACGTTTTTACGGATTTGCAGTTCGGGCAGTTCGTTGATGTATATACAATTACGTTTTCCATGTTTAATTCACCTCATATGGTTTTATATTAATCTATAGTTTGGTTGGAATCAGCTCATTCTATTACAGAACAACTGCGCTGTGCTCCAAGCTCTCAATGTATTTCTCTGTGTCCATGGCAGCCATACATCCGCTACCTGCAGCTGTAATCGCTTGTTTGTAACGTGTATCCTGAACGTCACCACATGCAAATACGCCTGGGATGTTTGTCTCGGATGTACCTGGTGTAGTCAGGATATATCCATGTTCGTCCGTAGTGATCTGTCCGCCAAGGAAACCAGTGTTTGGTGTGTGACCGATCGCTACGAATACGCCGCTTGCCGGAATCACTTCTTCTTCACCTGTTTCGTTGTTCAACACTTTCAGTCCGGTTACACCGTTGTCGCCAGCAAGTACTTCGAGTGGTGTACGGTTCAAAGCCATTTCTACTTTTTCGTTGCTGCGTGCACGATCCTGCATGATTTTGGAGCCACGCAGTTCTTCACGACGGTGTACCAGTGTTACTTTGGAACCGAAACGGGACAGGAAGCTTGCTTCCTCAAGAGCAGAGTCGCCACCGCCGATGACGATGATTTCTTTGTTACGGAAGAAGAATCCATCACATGTTGCACATGTGCTGACACCGCGGCCCACGTTCGTTTCTTCGCCAGGAATACCGAGATATTTAGCAGATGCGCCTGTAGACAGGATCAATGTTTCGGATACGAGTTCACCCATACCTTCAACTTGAATCTTGAATGGACGCTCACTCATGTCGATGTTGTTCACCCAGCCTGTGCGGAATTCAGCACCGAAGCGCTCGGCTTGTTTACGCATGTTATCCATCAGTTCAGGACCCATAATCCCATCAGGGAAACCTGGGAAGTTCTCCACTTCAGTCGTTGTTGTCAGTTGGCCACCAGGTTGTGGTCCTTCAATAACGAGTGGGTTCAAGTTGGCACGTGCCAGATAGATTGCTGCTGTCAGCCCTGCAGGGCCTGTTCCAATAATAATTGATTTATACATGTATAGTTCCTCCCCCGGGTTCTGCAAAAAGGTTAGACCCTCCGGCATCAAAAGCTTAGGCTTTTGCATACACTAGAACGAAAAGCCCACATCATGTCCACAAGACCTGCCTGTGAAATGACAATGGCCCTATGCAGAAACGGAATTCTAATTTATAATCATTCTAATCTGTTGTTCATTATGATCTCTTTTATGTACGGTGTCAATGCTCGGCAGCGATTATGAAGAAGTCTTCATCAGGAGGGAAAATGGAAGCATGAACGATGCACTCATTGGCAGTTTTATATCAGCCATGTCTACCGGCCTAGGGGCCGTACCAATTCTATTTATGCGCAAAATATCGCACCGTCTGCGTGATATCTTGCTGGCATACGCCGCAGGTATTATGACCTCGGCCTCGGTTTATAATCTTATTCCGGAAGCGCTTGGCCAATCGAATCTCTTTGTACTTGCATTTGGTATTATGCTTGGTAGCCTGGTTCTACTGGTGCTGGAGATGAAGATTCCACACGTCGATCTGGAGAATCCCGAGAAAATGCCTTTTAAAATTGAAACCAAAGCCTTCATGATTATTGCAGCCATCACCATGCATAACCTGCCGGAAGGGTTATCCGTTGGCGTCAGCTATGCAAGCTCGGATGAGAACCTGGGCAATCTCATTGCCTTCTCCATCGGATTGCAGAATGCACCGGAAGGATTCTTGGTGGCCCTCTTTCTTGTGAACCAGAACATTGGCCGCTTCAAAGCACTGGGTATTGCCACCCTGACCGGAGCGGTAGAGATTATTACAGCTATGATTGGTTACACCTTGAGCAGTCTCGTAGCTGGTCTTGTGCCTTATGGTCTGGCCTTTGCAGCCGGTGCGATGATGTTCATTGTTTATAAGGAACTTATTCCCGAGAGTCACGGCGATGGCAATGCACGTGTGGCGACGATGTCCTTTTTGCTCGGGCTCATCACGATGATTGGTCTGACCGAACTGTTTTAATTGAAGACTAAAGAACCCGGCGAACAGTCCAAGACTGTCGACCGACTTCTTTGTTTAGCCACAAATGAAGATTCCATGAAATTACTGGAACCGCCTGTCAGAGGCATTATGCCCTCTCCTGATCAGGATTGGATGAAACGTATCAGTTCCGAATTGAATTTTTCCAATTCATCATAGAATGCACCATGACCGCTCTCTTCAAAAGCAATCAGTTGAGACGAAGCGATACCTTGGTGCATCTGCTCGGCGAATTCAAACGGACAGATCTCATCCTTTTTCCCGTGCAAAATGGCTGTTGGAACCTGGATCGAACTCAGGTCACCACGCAAGTCCTCATCCCGCAACGCAATTGCACTGCGAATGGTACCATAGGATGAAGCCTCCATGCCAAGCGCGTGGAACCAATCCATGAATGGCTGGCTGTGTTTCTTCGCAAAGAACATGCCGCCAAACGTCTCCAGCAACTTCGGACGATCTGCAAAGATCGGCTCAATGATCTGCTCGTTCAACTGCTCTGGAGTCAATCCATATGGATAACCTTCGCGCTGTGTGAACACAGGGGCTGCCGCAGATAACAAGGCCAGCTTGGAGACACCATGTCCCTTATGGCGAGCCATGTAATGTACTGCGATCGCTCCACCCATGGAGAATCCTGCGAGTACCGCGTCCTTCAGCTCCAGATCATCGATAACGGCACGAACATCGTCTGCCATGCGATCATAATCATATCCTGTGGAAGGTTTATCTGATAAGCCATATCCTCTAAAATCTATCGCGATGGCACGAATGCCATGGTTCGGCAGTACATTCAATTGGTATTCAAACATTTTATAATTAACAGGCCAGCCGTGCAAAAAGACAACCTGGGTTCCTTCGCCAATATCTTCAACATATACTTTTACATTTGGTTCCACTTGTACATAACGTCCCATATTTCACAGCTCCCTTATTATCGAATCGTCTCTTCGAATCATTACCCGCTGACCCAAGGTTCAATCGTAAGCTGTTCAACCAGCCGCATACTACCAGCGAAACCAATTAACCATCTTTCTCTCCAAATCTGATTACCGTAGCAGCCTAAGCCCATTCAAAATAACCAGAATTGTACTGCCTTCATGACCTACCACACCCAGAGGCAATGCAACGTCTTGGAGGAAGTTTCCAGCAATTAAAGCCAGAATAACGGTAATGGCAAAAAACATATTCTGCTTCACCGTGCGCTGTGCTCGCCGGGCCTGCCCAATCACCCAAGCGATCTCTTCAATGTTATCGTTCATCAGTACCGCATCAGCGACCTCCAATGCAGTTCCGCTACCCGACAATCCCATCCCCATACCAACAGTAGCTGCTGCAAGTGCTGGTGCATCATTGACACCATCCCCTACCATTAACACAGGACCATACTTTTTGCGGAGGCCTTGAACCTGCTTCACTTTATCTTCAGGCAGCAAATCTGCATAGACCATACTTACTCCTGTTTCACGGGCAATTACAGAAGCTGATCTGGCTCGGTCTCCTGTTAACATGACAACTTTTACACCCATCACTTCAAGCTTTTTCACTGCAGCTGCTGCCTGTGGCCGTACCGTATCCCGCATGGCGATCAGCCCGACTAATTCACCATCAGCCATAACAACGGATACGGTTTTCCCCTCCCCCTCAAGATGAGAGCGTACATCGTCCCACTCAGAAGACACCTTCACAGGGGTAACACCCTGTTTATCTGGATCATCAACGTTGCTGTCTTTCATCTCCTCTGACTGCATCGATTCCATTACATCTGTTTTGCCAATACTC
Organism: Paenibacillus sp. FSL k6-2145; assembly: GCF_037976585.1. Lineage (NCBI taxonomy): Bacteria > Bacillati > Bacillota > Bacilli > Caryophanales > Paenibacillaceae > Paenibacillus > Paenibacillus sp. FSL k6-2145. The sequence continues at coordinate 1,050,037 of NZ_CP150267.1, forward strand.
CAGACCACACCATTTATAGTTCCTTCGATACCCCAGCCTGTTAGAGCCTGTACGTGCTCCGCTTCCTGAAGTGTAATGTTCTCCTTGTTCGCCTGATCTACGATGGCACGAGCCAAGGGGTGCATGGAGATGTTCTCAATCGCCGCTACCGCAGCTAACAGCTGGGTACGATCTACATGTTCAGCCGTAATAATATCGGTGACTTGCGGGGTGCCCATGGTCAATGTACCTGTTTTGTCAAAAGCCACGACCTGCGTGCGAGCCATATTCTCCATATGGGCACCTCCCTTGAAAAGAATGCCCCGGCGGGCGCTGCTGGACATCGCGGACAGCATAACAGGCATGATGGAAGACACCAATGCACAAGGCGAAGCAACCACCAGAAATACCATCGCTTTGTAAAATGCCTCATTCCATGTCCAGCCAAGCAGCAGCGGAGTTCCTGCAATGACAAGTAAAGTCACCCCTACAACAATACGTGCGTAAATTCCTTCAAACCGCTCCATGAAACGCTGGGAATCCGGCACTTCTGCCTGCGCTTCTTCCACCATTTTAATGATTTTGCCAAACAGTGACCCTTCAGCCGATTTTGTAACCTCTACGTATAAGGCGCCCTCCCCGTTTACCGTACCTGCATAGACTTCATCCCCCGCAACTTTGTCCACAGGCAGGGATTCTCCAGTAATGGACGACTGATTGATAAAAGAACTCCCCCGGTACACCACGCCATCCGCAGGAATCAGTTCTCCCGGTTTGACCAACAGCAGATCACCCGGCTGCAGATCATCAATAGCCACGAGATTCATCTGTCCATCTTCAATACGCAGTGCAGTCTCCGGCTTAAGTGCGAGCAACGATGAGATATCCTTATGACTGCGCTCTGTCGCATAACTTTCCAACGCACCACTGAGTGCAAAAATAAAGATAAGCATCGCGCCTTCATTCCAGTAACCGATGGCTGCTGCCCCAAGGGATGCGGCAATCATCAGCAGATTTACATCCAGATCACGGTCCTTAACCAGTGTCTCGATACCTTCCTTCGCTTTGGTCCAACCGCCCACGGCATACGCCACAATGTAGAGCATGATGGATAAGGTACCAAAATACGGTGCAGTTCCCCAGGCAATCAGCATCAACAGCCCGCTGCCCAATGCAGATTGCATCTCTTTATTCTGCATCATGGCTTTAAAATCAGGTTTCTTGCCCCGATTGGGGCCGGGTGTTTGGGATGAGCGTTGTTCTGCTTGTTTCTGTCTGTGTAGAGGTTGATGTATCGCTTGCATATGAATCACGTTCCTTTCGAATGGTAGGTTTGCGGATAGTGAATGTGCTCAAGTTCCGCTTCCAGAAATGAAGTTGTATTGAGAATGAGAGCCATTGTTAATGCCCTAAAAATGACACATGCTGCTGCGGGAATCCCGCAGCAGCATGGTTTTGTGAATGATTTTACAATAATCTCGAATGAGAATGATAATCATTTTTGTACTTGTGCAATTATTTTTACCCAATACAACTTTTAATCAGTATATGCCTGTGATCCTCATTTGTAAATGGGTATTTTCTTGATATTCTGCAAATAGATAAATAAAAGCCGCCAGTCCTTAAAGGATGGCGACTACCAGATTATTTATTTTTACGCGCCTACACTTGCTCCCTGACTTGCTTTGATGGCTTGCTCCAGATCATAGATAATGTCTTGAATGTTCTCCGTACCCACAGACAGACGAATCAACTCCGGATTAACCCCTGCTGCGGTTTGTTCATCTTCGGTCAACTGCGCGTGAGTTGTACTTGCCGGGTGAATAATCAGTGACTTGGAATCGCCCACGTTCGCAAGGTGAGAGAACAGTTTGACACTTTCAATCAATTTGCGCCCCGCGTCCGCACCACCTTTGATTCCAAAGGTCAGAATGGCACCCTGCCCTCTTGGCAGATACTTCTGTGCAAGCTCGTAAGAACCGTGGCTCGGCAGACCTGCGTAACTTACCCATGACACATCCTCATGTTTCTCAAGGAATTCCGCAACTGCAAGGGCATTGCTACTATGACGCTCTACGCGCAAATGTAACGTCTCCAGTCCTTGCAGCAACAACCAGGAGTTGAATGGAGAGATCGTTGCACCCAGGTCACGCAATAGCTGTACACGAGCTTTGATAATATAAGCAATCGGTCCAACCGCTTCCGTATATACAACACCGTTATAACTGGAGTCCGGCTCCGTCAATCCAGGGAACTTGCCACTTGCTTTCCAGTCAAATTTTCCGCTATCCACGATAACGCCACCAATGGATGTACCATGACCCCCAATAAATTTCGTTGCAGAGTGAACGACAATATCTGCGCCATGTTCGATGGGACGAAGCAGGTACGGACTTGGGAACGTATTATCCACGATCAAAGGAATTCCATGTTCATGAGCGATAGCTGCTACCGCTTCAATATCCAGTACATTCCCCTTTGGATTACCGATCGTTTCGGCATACAATGCTTTCGTTTTCTCCGTAATCGCTGCCCGGAAATTCTCAGGATCACTGGAATCCACAAATTTCACGTCTATACCCAATTTTGGCAAAGTCGTCGAGAACAGATTGTATGTACCTCCATACAAACTCGCCGAAGACACGATCTCATCGCCTGCACCAGCAATATTCAGAAGTGAAAACGTAATGGCTGCTTGACCAGAAGCTGTAGCCAGCGCGCCAGCTCCGCCTTCCAACGCTGCAATCCGTTGCTCAAACACGTCGGTTGTTGGATTCATCAAACGGGTATAGATGTTGCCAAACTCTTTCAAACCAAACAGGTTAGCTGCATGCTCGGTGTCCTTGAATCCATAGGATGTTGTCTGATACAAGGGTACAGCTCGTGCGTTGGTGGTTGGATCAATCTCCTGGCCTGCATGAATTGCCAATGTTTCAAATGAAAGCTCACGTTCGTTTGACATAAATCTGAATCCTCCCTCGATATATACGTTCTTGAAGTTCCTGATGTCTTCACATGGTGGCATATGTTTTCCATATTCTCTCACAAGATGTCGTATTTGAAAAGACTTATTTCCGATTGTTCCGATAAGAAAAATTAAATATGTACACTATTTATTTCTGTACTAAAAAAACCTTTGCCCTCGCAAAGGTTTTTCAGCTACTTTGCTTAGGTATGCAATACCGAAGCCAGGGTTTTGTTAGACCCGAACTGCACTCCATACTTCACGCAAATGTTTGGCTGCAGGTACAGCTTCCTCCGCAGTTACGCCTTCAAGTGAAATATCGATATGTGGCTTATACGTTTTTAGCAATTCAAAAAATAACGGGTAATCCAGTATTCCTGCCCCAGGTACTGGGTTGAACTTCTCTCCCTGTGCATCAAAGGCTACATCCTTCGCATGGATCACAATCATGCGCTGATACAGCGATTCCATCACCTCACGCAAGAAAGCCCCTTGATCTGCTGCATGTGGCTGTTTGATCAAATTACACGGGTCGAACAGCATCCCCAGATTCGATGAAGGAATCTCTTCAAACAAACGTGTCATATGTTCATGCGTATGAAGGGTATGTGTGGACACAGGCTCAATCGCCGCATGCACGCCCCATTTCTCCGCTTCCTCAGCCAACTCCTCAACCGTTTCTTTCAGCACACTCCACGCCTTCTCTTCATATCCATCCGGATGTGTATCCTGATAGGTGTCCAAGCCCCCGGTCTCCGTTGCTACCATGCTGCAACCAAAATCCCGGGCATAACGCAGATGCTCCTTGAATCGATCAATGTCCGCACGTCGTCTTACTGGATCAGGGTCAATCGGATTAATATAACAGCCCAGTACTGCAATCTTCACCCCGCGCTGTGCAAATTGATCTCCGATCTCATTTGCCAGTCCGGGGCTCAGCTTGCCATTTGATGAGTCCACATCTGATAATGCTTTGGCCAGCGCCAGCTGTACGGAATTAAATCCGTTATCCGCAATCGTCTGTGCAAGCTGTGCTGTAGGCTGTTTGCCAAATGTATGTGCCAGAATACCAAGTTTCATCTCACTGCCTCCTTATGCTAATCCGATTATCAAACGATTAACGTGCCATCCAGCCTCCATCGACATTCAGCACATGACCATTCAGGTAATCCGAAGCGGCAGATGCCAGAAAGACAACCGGGCCTTTCAGATCTTCTGGTGTTCCCCAACGCCCCGCAGGAATACGGGCTGTAATATCCCGGTACCGATTCTCGTCCGCACGGATCTGGGTAGTATTATCGGTTTCCATATAACCAGGTGCGATACCGTTAATCTGGATTCCTTTACCTGCCCATTCATTGGCGAGTGCTTTGGTTAAACCGGCAACGCCATGTTTACTGGCTGTATATCCTGGCACGTTGATCCCACCTTGATAGGACAACATGGAAGCAATATTAATGATTTTGCCACTTCCGCGTTCAATCATATGTCTGCCTGCCAATTGGCTTAGGAAAAATACAGTGTTCAGGTTCAGACCAATTACATCATGCCAGTCCTGCCCTGCATGATCAGCCGCAGGTGTGCGACGGATGATTCCGGCATTGTTGACGAGAATGTCAATTCTGCCCTGGAACGCAAGCGCCTGTTCGAACACAGCCGACAACTCATCTTCACGACTTAAATCCGCTTCAATCACATAAGCCTTGCGTCCGAGTGCTTCAATGGCACTTGCCGTTTCCGCAGGCTTGGAATAAGAGACCAGCACCACATCAGCACCTGCTTCTGCCAAACCAATGGCCATCCCTTGTCCAAGTCCTCCCGAGGTACCTGTCACCAGTGCAACTTGTCCGCTTAAATCAAATGGGTTCATGAATGATTCCTCCGCATGGTTTTGATATGCAATCCTTAGAGCCGTCCGTTCTTTAATCCCATGAATAATGAATGAGGTTAACTTTGATAATCCACTGTGACACCGCTCTGCTCGTATAAGGCAGCCGTCTCTTCATCCAAACGACTATCGCTGATAATGTAGTCCAGTTCCGAACACTGGGCAAAAGTCCGAAGTGCAAATTGTCCAAATTTATAATGATCCACAACGCCGTATACTTGCTGCGAGGCAGATATCATTGCTTTTTTCAAAGGAACCAGATCTCCCGTGTATATGGATAATCCAAATTCGGGATGAAGGGCTGTCGTGGATATAAAGGCTTTATGAATGTTAAGACTGGATATAAACGCAGCCGTATCATCCCCAACCAACATATTCCGTACACGCGCCCCGCCAGGCACAACCAGTCGCACTTGCTCCTTTTTGGTCAACTCCGCAATAATGAACAGGTCATTGGTCACCACCGTCAGTGGTTGATTATCGAGACGTTTGGCCATCTCCAGCGTGGTGCTGCCACCATCGAGGGCAACGATATCTCCAGGTCGAATGTAAGTAAGGGCACGTTCAGCAATCTCCGTCTTCTCCGGATGATGCTTCTCGGCAACTCCGCGGCTATTCAAGATGCCATACTGATCATTCTGAGCCAGCATAGCACCACCGTGGACACGTACGAGCAACCCCATACTCTCCAACTTGTCGAGATCCTCTCGCACAGTCTTCCCAGTCACCTGCAGCAACTCACTCAGATCACTGACGGTTACTTCCTGGCGCTCCAGCAGAGCCTCCATAATTTTTTCATGTCTTTTCAATGGATTCATCATAATCAACTTCCTATATTACCTGAGTCAAATAGCAGTTTCACACGTACACTTCGGGTACAGAAAACCTTCCGAGCACTCTTATCCCCATATTTCCTTTGATCCTTTATTTAAAGGGAGAAATCTGGTGATAAAGGCAAGCTTATGCTTTCGAAGCAGCTTTCTTTCCAGAAAGCTTTTAGCTTCGATTCTTCAGGTCCTTTCTGTCCCCTCCGGCCTAGTGTCTACCCTGTCAATTTAACTCAGACATCTGTAATTTATTATTTCAGGTCTTTCATCGCTACGCCGTCCATATCTTCGAACGTCTGGTTCTCACCAGCCATCGCCCAACAGAAGGTGTAATTGCTTGTACCCACACCACTGTGAATGGACCAGCTTGGGGAAATGATCGCCTGGCGATCACGTACAACCAGATGGCGTGTTTCGTTTGGCTCACCCATCATATGAAATACAACACCGTCTTCAGGCAAGTTCCAGTACAAGTATACTTCGGAACGGCGGTTATGGGTATGTGCAGGCATCGTGTTCCACATGTTACCCTTGTCGAGTTCGGTAATACCCATCACCAACTGACAACTCTGAATTCCACCTTCTCCTTGGTGAATGTAACGATAGATCGTACGCTCATTGGAAGTTTCGATGCTGCCCAGATGATTCGGCTGAGCTTGTTCTTGTGTTGCTTTTACTGTTGGATAGGTGTGATGAGCCGGTGTGGATACAAAATAGAATTGGGCAGGTTGAGCCTTGTCACTGCTCGTGAAAACAACTTCCTTCACACCTCTACCGATGTAGAGACATTCCTTCGCTCCAATCTCATAACCTTGTCCGTCCGCTGTCACTGTTCCGTGACCACCGACATTAATGATACCGATTTCACGACGCTCCAGGAAAAAGTTCGTTCCGATATCCTTCAGGTCCACTTCAAGGGTAATGTCCTTACTCTCAGGTACAGCCGTTCCCACAATATAACGATCCACATGAGAATACACCGTTACCAATTCATCGGTTGCAAACAGTTGCTCCATCAAAAATTCCTCACGCAGGCGAGATGTATCATACGTTTTCACTTCATTGGGATGTGCAGCATAACGATTTTCCATTATTAATCCATTCCTTTCGTCATTTAAATTAGTTGGTATTGAGTTTGATAATGTTCATATAAGTTCATTTTAGTTCATTATGTATCTTTTGTGTACCTTTATTTTCGAAAAAATAATTTTCTGCGATAAAACATTTATGATTCTAACTGTCTTCGATCTAATACAAGACATGGTCAGTCAAAGGAGATGCAAGCTATGGATTACCAATCGTGGATCGGAGTATCTACTCCTCCCAAGAAAATGGTAGTGGAATCGGAGGTAACAGTCCAAGTACTGCAATAACGGCTGCCATAATCGCAGTAAACATTATATCTTTAATCTTCACAACAAGGCACCCAATATGAATTAGTTGTTAATTACGCATTCTTTATGTTGAGTTTTTTCTATGTCTTATGTATTACTGTAATAAGAGAACCTTCCCTTCGATACCCGATTCAGCCGCTGCAATAGCCTGGTGTACATTCGTTAGTTCATACGTCGCCCCAATGTTTGCCATGACAAGTCTCCCTGCTCTGACCAGCTCTATCACCTCATGAAATACCTGTTCCCAGCGTTCTTGCGAACAGCGTTCCACCCAATGCTTTAACCAGAAAAGTTTCACTTGAACTTGTGTTCCCCGGGTTACTTCATGCCATAAAGGTGTGATACCCGAAAGCAGTCCTACACTGATGACCGTCCCATTTGGTTTAAGGTAACTGACTAACTGTTCCCCGTCTGTCCCTCCAATACAATCCACGACTGCATCAGCACCGCACCCCTCTGTTAATTCCGTAATTCTAGCCTGTAGCAACTCGTTCGTCGTATTGATAACAGAAACTGCTCCAAGACGATACAGTTCAGCAGTATGACGATCATCTCTCGTAAGCGCAATCAACTTAAATCCATTGATTTTTGAGATCTGTGCAAAGATTCGTCCGATCGCAGATCCCCCTGCATTCACAATCAGGGTATCACCATACGTAAGCTTAAGCACCTCTGTACAGATCAACCAAGCCGTCACCGGATTAATATAGAGCTGACTGGCTGATTGATCATCGATATCATTCGGCACAATAATCGTATGTTGCTCCAAAGTCTTCACGACGTCCTGCCAAGTATTCTCACCTTTTAGCGGCAAGACACGGCGCCCCAACATTTGATTGGATACTCCCGGTCCTACTGCTTCTACTATCCCCACACCCTCAAACCCGGGAACAGCTGGTAAACGGGTACGATGCGGGTAAGCTCCTCGAACAGGAATGATATCGGAGGGATTAATAGGCCGAGCATACATCCTCACTGCTAATTCACCGGGGCCAGGGGGTATCACATCTTTTTCTTCCATACTTAACACTTCACATGGTTTGCCAAAACGATAATAACGGATTACCCTAGCTTTCATTGGTACATCTCCTAAAATAATTTTGCTAAAATAGCTCTAGCTAAAATATTGAATATATTGACAGAGTGTATAACAATAGTATCAATGGTAAATTATTTCATCAATGACTTATTATGATATTTACAACTTTTTTTCATTAAAATATGCGATAACTTCTGCTTAGAAAAAAAAAGAGCCCCACAACCTTGAATTCCAAGGTCGTGAAGCTCTTCATCATATGAATTAATGTGCAACAGCATTGTTAAGCATGATCCAGATCGAACCAATTACGATGGTCATCATAATCAGTAATCCGAAAATAAGGGCCATGACATTCCAGCGTGGTTTCTCTGTTTCACGGATATGCATGAAGAAGAAGAGTTGAACCACAAACTGAAGTGCAGCTGTACCAAGAATCACAATGAGTGTACCTGTTTTGCCCATCATGTCGTTCAAAACCACCACAAGTGGAATGATTGTCAGTACGACGGACAGAATGAAGCCGATGACATAAGACTTCAGTGAGCCATGTTGTTCATGGCCGTGGGAATCATGTGAGTTGTGCTCTGCCATCTACATCACCCCCATGAGATAGACGATCGACAGGAGGAAGATCCATACGACGTCCAAGAAGTGCCAATACAAGCTGATGACGTTGATCTTACCGCGAGTAACGTCGGTAATCCCACGTTTTTTCAGTTGGAACATGAGTCCGATCATCCAGATCAGACCAAGCGATACGTGAAGTCCGTGAGTACCCACGAGGGTGAAGAATGCACCAGAAGCCGCACTCGTCGTGTAACTAAAACCTTCGTGAACCATCTCAACAAATTCGTAAACCTCCAGGGCGATAAAGCTTGCACCCAGAACAGCTGTAACAATCAGCCAGTTAATCAATTGTTTCACTTTACCCTGGTTCATTGCCAGAACGGCAAGTCCGCTCGTAAATGAACTCGTGAGCAAGATAAATGTCTCGGCGATAACGCCAGGCATTTTGATCAGTTCGGACAAAATCGGTCCGCCCGCCGAATTGTCACGCAACACAATGAAGGTTGCGAACAATACGGAGAACAAGATAACGTCGGAAATCAGGAAGAACCAGAATCCGAGAATTTTCATTTCCTGTGGATCATGGTGGCCATGGTCATGACCATGCGCATGATTCTCACCGTGCTTAGCGGCTGCTTGAGCCATCTATACCGACCCCCTTAACGACGCTTCGGTACGCTTAATTTCGTCGACCGGAATGTAATAATCCGTATCGTAAGAGAATGAACGGGCGATCATACAGATGCCTACGCCAGCAAGTCCGAGAATCGCCATCCACAGCCAACCGAATACGAAGCCGAAACCAGCAACGAACCAGAAGACAGACATGATGAACGGAATCGAAGAATTCTTCGGCATGTGAATCGGCTCAAGCGGTTGCTCAGGCGGATAGATGCCTTTGGCACGACGTTCTTTCTCTTCCCACCACTCATCAATATCATCTCCGCGCGGTGTAACAGCGAAGTTATATTCAGGAGCTGGTGAAGGAATCGACCACTCGAGCGTACGACCATCCCATGGATCGCCGGAAGCTTTAAGTGTTTTGTATTTGCGAATACCGTCTGCAATTTGTGCAACTTGGAACAAGAATCCGACACCCATCAGGAACGCCCCGATTGTGGATACGAAGTTCAATTCCCACCAGCCAGTATCCCAGCCGTATGTGCTCAGACGACGTGTCATACCCATCAGACCGACAGCGTACTGCGGCATGAAGCAGACATAGAAACCAATATTCCAAGTCCAGAATGCCCATTTGCCCAGTTTCTCTTCGAGTTGGAAACCGAACATTTTAGGCCACCAGTAATACAGACCAGCGAAGTATCCGAAGACAACGCCACCGATCAATACTTGGTGGAAGTGGGCAATCAGGAAGTAACTGTTGTGGAACTGGAAGTCAGCAGGAGCAACGGATAACAGAACGCCTGTCATACCCCCGACAATAAAGCACGGGATAAAGGCAAGTGTCCACATCATCGGAGTCGCCATGCGAATCCTTCCTCGATACATGGTAAACAGCCAGTTAAATATCTTAACCCCTGTTGGAATAGCAATCAACATCGTAGTTACGGCGAAGAATGCATTCACGTCCGCTCCTGAACCCATCGTGAAGAAGTGATGCGCCCATGTAAAGAAGGACAGGAAGCTGATAATTAACATTGCAAATACCATTGACTTGTAACCAAACAGTTTTTTCCGAGAGAAGGTACTTACAATCTCGGAGAACACACCGAATGCCGGCAAGACGACAATGTATACCTCAGGGTGACCCCACATCCAGATCAAGTTGATATACATCATTGGGTTACCGCCCAGATCAAGTGTGAAGAAATGCGCCCCGGCAAACCTGTCGAGGAATAACAATGCAAGTGTCACGGTCAAGATCGGGAAAGCAAACAAGATAATGATACAAGTGGAGAATACCGACCATGTGAACATCGGCATTTTCATCCATCTCATGCCTGGCGCACGCATTTTAATGATGGTAACCAGGAAGTTGATACCGGTAGCCAGGGAACCGATACCCGATATCTGTATACCCCATATATAGAAGTTCTGTCCGACCCCCGGACTGTGTGACAGCTCCGATAGAGGTGGATAACTCAGCCATCCCGCGTCTGGTGAACCACCGATAACGAAGGACAGGTTAAACAGCATTGCTCCCAGGAAGAATAACCAGAAGCTCAATGCATTCAGAAACGGGAAGGCAACGTCCCTTGCTCCGATCTGTAATGGCACGATAACGTTAAATAAACCAAACATAAATGGCATCGCCATGAACAAGATCATGATTGTGCCGTGAGTTGTAAAGACCTGATTATAATGTTCAGGATGTAAGAAATCCATGTTAGGCATAGCCAGCTGCAGACGCATCATCAATGCATCCACACCACCACGGAACAACATGATAATGGAAGCAATGATATACATAATACCGATCTTTTTATGATCGACGGTAGTTAACCAGTTACGCCAGAGCCAGCCCCATTTTTTGAAATAAGTCAGCACCGTTACGATAGTAATCATCGTAATACCGATGGCCACGTCTGCTCCATAGATCAGCGGGTCGCCAGTTACGAAAAACTCCGATGCAAACTCTTTAAGTCTCTCTAACATTGGGGGCCTCCTTTCGAATCTTTAGTTAGCACTCTTGTCCTCATCTTGATTGGACACATCGGTTGGACTTTGAATGGCTCCAGAAGCTTCACTTGAACTTCCATGCTTACTGTGAGCACTTTGACCATCTACAACATACTTGGTCACAATATTTTGGAACAATCCTTCTGGGAAGGCAGAATAATAAGCAACATTGCTTGTTCCTGGTTCAGCCAGTGCTTTGTAACCTTCTGTAGTCAACGCCTGAGAACTCTGTTTCACTTCAGCTACCCAATTGTCGAAATCTTCGTCCGATGTAGCATTCACATCAAAACGCATTTCTCCAAAATGCTCACCTGTGAAGTTAGCGCCTGAACCCCAGTACTTGCCTTCATGATCTGCCTGCAGATACAAGGTCATCGCCATACCCGACATCGTATAAATCTGTCCTCCAAGTTGCGGAATCCAGAATGAGTTCATCGGTGAATCCGCAGTGAGTTCAAATTTCACGGGCCGGTCTGCCGGAATATTCAGCGTGTTGACCGTTGCAATCCCTTGCTCAGGATACATAAACAGCCATTTCCAGTCCAGTGAAGACACTTGGATGGTAATTGGTTCTTTCTCATGAGCCAACGGCTTCGAAGGCTCCAGATCATACGTGTAACGAATCGTTACAATTGCAAGTATTCCAATAATAATAATTGGAACCGTCCACCAGATTGCCTCCGCCTTCGTACTATGAGACCAGTTAGGCTCATAAGCAGCTTTGTTATCCGGCTTGTCGCGGTAACGCCATACGATTACGGCAGACAAAATGAGTACTGGCACAATGATGACAGCACACAAAATTGTCGAGATGACAATCAAATCTCTCTGCGAAGCGCCAATTGGCCCCTTCGGATCCAGAACAACGTACTGCCCGCCTGCCAGCATTGGCCAGACAATCAATGCAATTGTAACCAACGTCAGGACAACCGGAATGATAATCCGGATTAGCGACCTAGGTTTCTTGTTCATTTTGATCCCCTCTCCTTAAATTCGCTCATACTGAAAAATCAGTATACTACTCTCTTCCTACTAAAGATATCAGAAATGAACAACTTTTTTGTTCTTGTTAACAAATTTGTCGATTTTACACCTTAAATGTGTGAATTTTTTCTCACAAATCGCTTGCATGCTTGATATTTGTACTTCGTAATCTTTACACTTCAAGTCACAAAATAAAACCCTTTGCAGTCCCGTTGAACAGTGTCAACGAATCCGCAAAGGGCTTTCTTGACTGGATTCCGGGAACTTATCCAGTCTTATTATGAACGAATTAACGCAGGATTATAATCAATCGGCGCCTTCGTCTTCCCGGCGTGTATGAACAAGGCCAATCGCTTTGGCAATAACGTAAATAAACACACTACCTACAAGGAATCCAATACCAACCATCAAGCCAAGATTACGATCATTAAAGTCGTTCAGATTGATCAGACACATGACCACTCCCGTAATGAGTGCGACCCATGCCAGAACTGTCATCGTCAAGACGGCGCGCCGCATATTTTTGTCTTTGCGCTCCAATTGGCTAACCATTGCTGTCTTCGATGCCATAGTAAACACTTCCTTTTCCCTTTTTGTAAGTGCTTTCCTTATACCAATATACCACATCAGTATGATTTTTAGTCAACAAATGTTCAAATTTTATTCGCAATTTGGACACTTTATTTTGATTTCGACCGTTGACAAAACATTATTCAATTCATTCATACTTCTTATAACCCAAAAAACGTCTCTTCATAACAGGAACTGCACTTGACCTTATGAAACCTTTATGAACTACTCATTTCCAACGGTAGAAATACAAAAAAGACGGCATATTGGAATACTCCAATGTTACCGTCTTTTTCAACTTCAATAAGGGAACCATATATAATGAGGACCTGCTTTTCCCTTAAAACCTGCCACCTAAACTATTGGGGATTATGTTCGTTCCGTGTCTCCAACCAATTATTCTTGATGACGTTCTGATACCAGTAATAACTCTCCTTCGGCGTTCTCACGAGTGAACGATAGTCCACATGAACAAGACCAAAACGCATGCGGTAGCCTTCTGCCCACTCGAAATTATCCATCAGTGACCACGCCATGTATCCTTTCAGGTTAATGCCGTCGTTAATGATGCGGTGAATCTGAGCCAAGTGCTGTTCATAATATGCAATCCGGCGATCATCATTAATTTTGCCATTCTCCAGATCATCATTGATGCAGGCACCGTTCTCCGTGATATACACATCCACATTGCCGTACTTTTGCAAATAATGCATGAATTCATACAAACCACGTGATTCCACGGGCCAGCCAATATCGGTTTTGGTGAGGCCCATATCAACTTCTTCCGATTGCAGAGCACCTGCCTCCGGATTGAACCGATTGATCCCCATCGTGTAATAGTTAATACCGAGCAGATCGATCGGTTGTGAGATGATCTCCATATCACCTTCCTGAATTGGTACGGTAGCACCCGCTTCTGCAAACCAATCCACCATAAACTGCGGATATGAACCTTTGTAGATTGGATCAAGGAACCAATCGGTATTAAGTGCAATCGATCGGTCACACGCAGCTTGGTCCTCAGGAGATTTGCTGTACGGCTCAGCCCAGCATACGTTCGGAGCAATACCAATCTGACCCGTTGTTCCCAAGCGACGGAAGGATTGAACGGCTTTACCGTGAGCGACCAGCAATCCATGAGCAACATTGATTGACGTCTGCAAGTCTTTGTTTCCTGGCGCATGAATCCCGAGAAGGTTTGACAGGAACGCGATGCACCATGGTTCGTTGAATGTCAGCCAGAAGTTGATTTTGCCAGAGAATTCTTTGAAGATCACTTCGGCATATTTCACAAAAGCGTCTACAGTTCTGCGGTTGCCCCAGCCTCCGTCATCCTCCAGCGTTTGCGGAAGATCCCAGTGATACAGTGTGAGGAATGGTTCAATTCCAGCCTCGATCAATGCATCCACGAAGCGGTGGTAGAAGTCCAGACCTTCCCGATTGATCTCACCATCTCCGTCAGGAATAATACGTGGCCAGGCAATGGAGAACCGGTATGTATTAATCCCGAGTTTCTTCATCAGTTCGATGTCTTCCTCATACCGATGGTAACTATCACACGCGACATCTCCATTATCTCCGTTATATACTTTGCCAGGTGTGCGCGCAAACGTATCCCAGATGGATACCCCGCGTCCACCTTCCTGTGCCGCTCCTTCTATTTGATAGGAAGCTGTTGCTGTACCCCAGCGAAAATCTTGCGGAAATTTAAAAATGGTCATGGTTGGCTCCTCCGTCTCATGATGACACGCGGATCGTCTGTCCTGCGGTCATGGTTAAAATAATTACATAATCGCCCTGAGGCGTAAGCTCTGCCTTGGCTTGTTCGTTTCCTTCCACACGCAGCGGATAAACACTGCGAAGGGTCAGCGACTCATTTTGATCTGCCTTAATAACCGCTGACACAAGCTTGTTGTCCGTCCACGTTATTGCTACCGTATAACCACCTCTTGCACGAAGCCCTTCAACACGACCTTGTGTCCAGAGTTCAGGCAGTGCAGGAAGTAAATGTAACTCGTTCAAGTGGCTCTGCAATAACATCTCCGCGATTCCAGCCGTGCCTCCAAAATTACCATCAATTTGGAATGGTGGATGGTCATCAAACAGATTCGGATGTGTGGACCGGGCCAGCAACGTGCGCACAAACTGATGTGCCTGGCTGCTATCCAGCAGTCGTGCATACAGATTAATCAACCATGCACAGCTCCATCCTGTATGCCCGCCACCTTGTGAGATACGACGTTCAAGTGATACCCGTGCTGCTTCTACCAATTCCGGTGTGTGTACTCGATTGATCTGCTCCCCCGGATACAACCCATACAGATGGGAGACGTGACGATGTCCTGGTTCAGATTCAGCAAAATCTTTAAACCACTCCAGCAATTGTCCTTCGCTTCCAATTCGGAATGGATAGAGTTTGTCCAGAGCCTCACCCCACTCGCTCGCCAATGACTCATCTAGATTCAATTGCTTCGCGGCCTCAATACAGCGGCTGAACAGTTCACGAATTAACGTCATATCCATCGTTGAAGCCATGGATATACTGCGTGCCTCCCCAGCATCTGTGAGAAACTTGTTCTCAGGTGAAGTAGATGGAATCGTAACCAGATAACCATCGGGCCCTTCCACCAGCCAATCGAGACAGAACAGCGCCGCCTCTTTCATGATGGGATACGCACGTTCCTCAAGAAAACGCTGATCCCCGGTAAATTGGTAATGCTCCCATAGATGCGAGGTTAACCATACGCCACCCATCGGCCAGAAAGCCCAGCTTGCATCTCCACCTGTCGGTGTAGAGGTTCTCCAGATATCCACGTTATGATGAGCAGTCCATCCACGAGCTCCATACAGAATCCGCGCCGTTCTTCGTCCTGTATCACTTAGATCGGTCAGCATATCAAACAGCGGCTCATGACATTCACTGAGATTGCAGACTTCTGCCGGCCAGTAATTCATCTCCGTGTTGATATTGATTGTGTAATCACTGTGCCATGGCGGCTCTACCTGATGGTTCCAGATTCCCTGCAGATTGGCAGGCTGGCTGCCCGGACGCGAACTAGCCATTAACAGATATCTTCCATATTGGAAATAAAGTGCCTCCAGTCCAGGGTCTTGTTGCCCTGCCTGATAAGCCTGCAGCCGCTCATCTGTAGGTAATTCGGCGTTAGCCGATACCCCCAGATTAATAGAGACTCTGTTAAACAACGCGCTATGATCCTGAATATGTCGGTCACGAAGCGCTTCCGCGCCATGTGTGGTCGCTTTGGAGATCATCTCCTTGCATTCCTCTTCCAATACAAGATGATCCTTCACAGGCAAAACATCATAACTTTCAAAGGACGTAGCTGCTGCCAGATAAAACACAACCTGATCAGCACCCTCAATATGTAACTTGCCTTCCAGATTGGAGACCTTCACCTGATCGCCAGATGCCGTAAACGCTACACGGACAGCATAAGCCGTCCCCCGATCCTCTTCATAGAGGACGGATTCCGGGTGATCCCTGAAGTAATTGGACTCCACATGACTTGGGCACCGACTGAACATGGTTAGAGCATCTCCCGAAGTCTCAATGCGATAAGGATGGGGACTATCTAGCGTAACACTTACACTCACAGCGCCCTTCTGATCAGCAGTCAATGTGCAGACCATTAGATCATCCGAAGCACTGGAATACACTTCACGTACGTATTGAGTTCCTTCCAATGAGTAGGTTGTGGTTGCAATACCCGATTCCAGATCAAGCTCCCGTTCAAATGCACCATATGAAAGATCATCCAGACCCTCATGGTGCAATAGAAAATGACCCATCGGCTGGTAGGCCTCTACATCACGACCAAGCATTTCACGGTTCAACAAATCCTCAGCTTCACCATACTGTCCAGACATGATCAACTCTCGCGTCTGCTTCAAATACCGCTGACTGCTGTATTGAATCGTATCCCGTGGAAACCCTGACCATAATGTATCTTCATTGAGCTGAATTCGTTCATCTGCTGCGCCACCGTACACCATGCCTCCAAGACGGCCGTTTCCGATGGGCAATGCTTCTTCCCAGCGTTGCGCCGGTTGTCGATACCATAGACGATTGATTTTAGTTTGTTTATTGTGTTGGGACATGATTAGCTCCTGTTCCTAAATCAACTGTATATTTCTTATGACATAAAACGTTTTCGGTAAGTGCTTACAATAATAAAATTATATGTGATTTCAAAATTTGCGTCAATGCAAATCATCACATCATTCCACAAAAAAAGGACCCTATATGGGGCCCTTTCCTTGCGTAACCATGGATCACAGACAATCCATATTATTTTACGTCTTTTCCTGTCCACAGAGAGACACGTTCTTTAACCCAAACCGTAAATTGTTTCTCCATTTCAACTGCACCCGCTTTGTCCAAATCAGCCAGTAAAGCATCATAGGTTGCATCAAAGTTTGCTGGTGTAGTCAGAACAGCTTCCGGAATCCGTTTACGAATGATATCCTGCGTTTTCTGGAACGTTACCTCATAGTCTGTACCGGAAGGTACGGACATGTTATACGCTGCGCCCCAATCCTTAACTGGCAGATCTTCTTCAGCCGGATAGAACTCTTTCCAAGTCGTGATACCGTATGCTTTCAGCGTTTCTTTCTCTGCAGCTGTGTAACCAGCTACAATCTGCTCAGGGAAGTTTGTTGTGTAGTAGTTATCCGTAGAATCTTTTACACCATCACCGTATCTTGCACTAAATACGTTATACATCCCAATTCCTGTTTCCTTACTGAAATTGGAGTTGTCATTCGTTTTGCGGTCCTGAACGTCATCTGGAATCACGCGTTTACCATCTTCTACGTTGTAATGTTCACCTTCGATACCCCAGTTTCTCAGAACTTGTCCTTCATCGGAAGCAAGCCAATCCATGAATTTGATGATACGCACTGGATCTTTGGCAGAAGTTGTAATCCCGATGCCATAACCGTCAAATCCGGCTGGTTGGAACGTGTGATCCACAATCTCATCGTTAAGTGATACAGAGAAGTGAGCGTATGTCGCATCATCCTTACCCGATGATTTGAGCGCGTTCTCCGCTTCTTGATAGTTCCACTCTTGGTCAATCAGACCGAGGACACGGCCACTGGCAATTTTGGACTTGTATTGATCATCCTTTTGAACAAAGGCATCTTTGTCCAGTAGGCCTTCATTGTACATTTTATTCAACCAGCGGAAATATTCTCTTTCCTCTGGACGTTTGTAGTGCAACTTTGCTTCATACGTTTCAGGATCAATGTAATATTCACCATCATCCGGTGCACCTGTTGCCTGGAAAGCCGGGTTCGTTACCGTGATCATGATCTTCCAGTCATCTGCATTCAATGTTAATGGAATGGTTGGTTGACCATCAATGGTTGGATGTTTTTCATAATAGGCTCTGAGTACATTCTCGTAATCCTCAAGTGTCTTCACTTCAGGGTATCCGAGCTCTTTCAATACTCTTTGCTGAATTTCAAATCCACCTGTAGCGTCAAACGTAACATTATCGACACCCATATTGGTTGGAATCGTATATATCGCTTGATCTTCCAAACTGTATTTCAAACGGTTCATCTGTTCCCCATAGATTTTTTTCAAATTGGGAGCATGCTCCTCAATCAGATCCGTGAGATCCAGCATCGCGCCTGCATCCACAAGCTTAGATAAGTTACCTTTAGGGTAGATCATATCAGGAAAGTCACCACTGGCAGCCATTAGCGCAATCTTCTGGTTACCACCATCGTTTACATCATACTCTGCTTCAATGGTAACGCCAGTTTGCTCCGTAATCTTTTTACCAACAGCATCTTGCATCTTGTTCCAGGTTGGACTAGCATCCGCCCCGAAGAATGTAACTGTGATCGGTTCAGTTCCGCTGGACTCCGAAGTCTCTTTGGTTCCCGAATTCCCGCAGCCAGCTGTAACCAACATTGCACTTGCGAGCATCAACATTGCAAACGTCTTGGGTGTATTGCCTTTCATTTTGCCTCTCATTGTCTAGTTCCCCCTATTATTTATGAAGGTTTTATCTGTATAACAGGCTTTATGCCTGAGGATACCACTTTTTTTGAATGCGCTTTCGGTATCGTTCATTCCGACGTCTTTACTAAAGCTGACGTTTCGATTCTGCAAAAAGAAAGATTCTTCTTCTAACAGACGTAAAACGTTTTCGTAAATGGAATAAACCGCTTACTGAAAGTGCTTACATGATAGATTATAGGCTATCCATCTCCTCACGTCAACAATAAAAAAAGCCCTTTCTCAAGGGCTTTTTTTGCTATGAAAATCCTTAACTTTAATGCTTGGTTTTCAAGCTTATTTCACATCTTTTCCAGTCCAGAGAGCTACACGTTCTTTGATCCAAACCGTGTATTGTTTCTCCATCTCCACTGCACCCGCTTTATCGAGTTCAGCCAGAAGACCATCATATACGCTGTCGAAGTTCTCTGGTTTGGCAAGGATAGCCTCTGGAATACGTTTACGGACGATATCCTGTGTTTTCTGGAACGTTACGTTGTAATCCGTGTCAGAAGGTACAGGCATGTTGTATGCTGCGCCCCAATCTTTCAGCTTCAGATCTTCTTCGGAAGGATAGAAATCTTTCCATGTTGTGATACCATACGCTTTCAACGTTTCCTTCTCAGCAGCAGTGTAACCAGCTTGAATCTGTTCAGGGAAGTTCGTTGTATAGTAGTTATCCGTGGCATCTTTCACACCATCACCGTATCTGGCGCTAAATATGTTATACATGCCTACGCCTGATTCTTTGGTAAAAGCAGAGTTATCATTGGTTTTGCGATCTTGTACGTCAGCCGGAATGATGCGTTTCCCATTCTCGACTTGGTAATGTTGGCCTTCAACGCCCCAGTTTCTCAGGACCTGACCTTCATCGGAAGCAAGCCAATCCATGAATTTGATAATACGTACCGGATCTTTGGCCGAAGTCGTGATTCCGATACCATAACCGTCGAATCCCGTCGGTTGGAACGTATGATCCACAATATCCTTGTTCAAGGACACGGAGAAGTGGGCATATGTTTTATCTCCACCATTAGACGATTTCAAAGCATTCTCCGCCTCACCATAGTTCCACTCCTGGTCGATTAGACCGAGTACACGGCCACTGGCAATTTTGGATTTGTATTGGTCATCCTTTTGAACAAATGTATCTTTATCAAGCAGACCCTCATTGTACATTTTGTTCAACCAACGGAAATATTCTTTTTCTTCAGGACGTTTGTAGTGTAGAACGGCTTCATACGTCTCAGGGTTGATATAATACTCACCGTCATCCGGTCCACCCGTAGCTTGGAATGCAGGGTTCGTTACCGTAATCATAATTTTCCAGTCATCTGCATTCAATGTTAACGGAATAGTCGGTTGACCATCAATCGTTGGATGTTTTTCATAATACGTTCTCAGTACGTTCTCGTAGTCCTCAAGCGTTTTTACTTCAGGGTAGCCAAGCTCTTTCAATACTCTTTGTTGAATTTCGAATCCGCCCGTAGCATCAAACGCAACGTTATCTACACCCATATTAGTCGGAATCGTGTAAATGGCTTGATCTTCCAAACTGTATTTCAGACGGTTCATCTGATCACCATAGATTTTTTTCAAATTGGGAGCATGCTCCTCAATTAGATCGGTCAGGTCCAGCATCGCGCCTGCATCCACAAGCTTAGACAAGTTGCCTTTAGGATAGATAATATCAGGGTAATCACCACTGGCAGCCATCAAAGGAATCTTTTGGTCACCACCATTATTCACATCATACTCAGCTTCAATTGTAACTCCCGTTGCCTTAGTAATCTCTTGACCGACAGCATCCTTCATGTTATTCCAGTTCGGACTCGCGTCTGCACCAAAGAATGTAAAGGTCACTGGACTGGTTGTATCTCCGGAATCAACCGGTTTCTCTGAAGCGTTAGTTCCTCCTCCATTGCCGCTGCATCCTGCTGTAATTGCAAGTGCACTGGCTAACAGAAGCATTGCGAATGTTTTTGGTGTTTTGCCCTTCATGTGTAATCCCCCTTATGGATATTAATGAAGCTGTATATTTGTATAACAGGCTGACCTGCAAATACCATGACCAGATGAAACGAATGTAATTTTCTTGTTTTTATAACATTAGAAGCGTTTTCTTAAAAATAAAAAAATGTTCTTTTCTTACCCTTTTCCTCTTCATTCCTGTAAGTGTTAACTTTGAGATTCAGGTATATTCCACGTGGTGTACAAGCAAATGTAAGTGCTTTCATACTTGAATAATAATCGCTCCTATATCCCTTGTCAATAGTGAATTTGTAAAATTGAAAACGTTTTTTAGAAAACGTTTTAGATAAAAAAAGAACCCAGATATTCTGGGTTCTTTTTCGTTTTAGATTTGAATTGCTAAACGT
This sequence comes from Paenibacillus sp. FSL k6-2145, assembly GCF_037976585.1. Taxonomy (NCBI): domain Bacteria; kingdom Bacillati; phylum Bacillota; class Bacilli; order Caryophanales; family Paenibacillaceae; genus Paenibacillus; species Paenibacillus sp. FSL k6-2145. The sequence goes on from NZ_CP150267.1 coordinate 1,071,299, forward strand.
TTATTTAGCCTCTTCACCGCTCCACAATTGAACACGGTTTTGAACGAGTTCTGTATATTGTTTCTCCATATCCTCTGCTCCTGCTTGGTTCACTTCTGCAATCATGCCATCATAGATTGCATCAAACTGTTCAGGAGTACTCAGAATGGCTTCCGGGATACGTTTCCGAATGATATCCTGTGTTTTCTTGAAGATGACGTTGTAGTTGGAGTCACCTGGTGTTGGCAGATTGTATGCTGCTCCCCATGGTTTGATTGGGAACTCGTCTTCACTCGGGAACAGATCTTTCCACGTCGTAGCACCGTAGGCTTTGAGTGTTTCTTTCTCTGCATCGGAATATGCTGCCACGATCTGTTCAGGGAAATTCGTAGTGTAGTAGTTATCCGTTGAATCCTTCACACCGTCTCCATAGTGACCGGACATATTGGTGTACAGTCCAATACCCGTTTCTTTCTGGAATACGGCTGCATTATTGGTTTTCTGATCCAGAATGTCGGCAGGAATGACACGTTTGCCATCCTTCACTTCGTACTGTTTGCCCTCAATTCCCCAGTTCATCAGCACTTGCCCTTCTTCAGAAGCCAGGTAATCGAAGAATTTGATCGTACGAACCGGGTCAGGATTCGATGTTGTAATCCCTACACCCCAACCGGATACAAAACCAGGGTCTTGGTAGGCATGATCCTTGATATCCTCGGACAGGGTTACCGGGAAGTGTGAATACGTTGCTTCATCCTTGCCCGCAGATTTCAGTGCATTTTCTGCATCGGAATAACCCCAATCCTGGTCAATGACACCCAGAACACGTCCACTTGCAATTTTGGATTTGTATTGGTCTGTTTTCTGGATGAAGCTGTCCTGATCAAGCAGTCCCTCATTGTACATATGGTTCAACCAGCGGAAGTACTCTTTTTCCTCTGGACGTTTGTAATGCAGACTTGCTTCATACGTCTCTGGATCAATGTAGTATTCACCATCATCCGGAGCTCCTGTTGCCTGGAAGGCAGGGTTCGTTACGGTAATCATGATTCTCCAATCATCCGCGTCCAGTGTTAACGGGATCGTTGGCTGACCATCAATTGTTGGGTGTTTCTCTTTGTACGCCTTCAGTACATTCTCGTAATCCTCAAGTGTACGCACTTCCGGGTATCCGAGTTCTTTCAGTACACGATGCTGAATCCCAAATCCACCACCTGCATCAAAGTACTTCTGGTCTACCGCATAATACGTCGGCAGCACATAGATAGCCTGATCCTCATTACTGTATTTCAACCGGTCCATGTAATTACCATACAGCTTCTTCAGATTGGGAGCATATTGGTCGATCAGATCTGTCAGATCGAGCATTGCTCCGGCATCCACCAGTTTGCTGAGTTCTCCTTTGGGGGAGACGATATCCGGATAGTCTCCACTCGCCGCCATTAAGGATATTTTATCTTGACCACCACTAACGGCAAACTCACCGTTAAGGGTTATCCCTGTTTTTTCCGTAAGGACTTTACCTACTTCATCCTTCATGCCATTCCAGTTCGGACTGGGGTCAACGCTGAAGAAATCAAAAGTAAGTGGAGTTGTCTCTGCGCTTGTATCCTTGAACGACGTATCACCGCCGCTTCCTCCACCGCAACCTGCGAGTAAAGACATTGCAAGCACTGGTGCCAGTGCAATCTTCATTTTGGAACTTGCCATAATGGTAATCCTCCCTGTTTCATATGTCTGTCTTATCCGGGATTTTTTTGTCCCTGTCTATAGCTTCATGAATACCACACCGCAGCCCTATACGGTGAAGCGCAGACCAAATGGCTGCGCTTCGGGTATCCTGATGCTTCATTTGTAGATGTACGGCCGCTCTATTTGGCAGCCTGTACCCACTTGTTTAACCTTTTACTGCGCCCAGTGTCATACCGCCAACAAAGTACTTCTGAAGGAATGGATATACAATGAGGATTGGAACCGTTACAACGATCGTAATCGCCATTTTGATCGATTCCGGTGAAATCTGTGTCATTTGCTGCGCCATATCATTGGCATTTCGTCCAGCACCTGAGCCTTGCTGTGTACTTTGCAGTACTTTCATCAGCTCATATTGGAGCGTGGTCAAATGTGCCTTTGAACCATTATACAGGTACGTATCGAACCACGCATTCCATTGACCTACAGCCAGGAACAATGCGATGGTAGCAAGCACTGGTTTACACAGTGGCAAGATGATTCTGTAATAGATTGTAAAGTCATTTGCTCCGTCCAGCTTCGCGGATTCCTGCAATGAGTATGGCAGGCCATCAATGAATGAACGGATGATGAAGACGTTAAATGCACTGATCATGCCAGGCAATACATATACCCAGAATGTACCGATCAGGTTCAAGTCACGCATCAGAATGTACACCGGAATCAGACCACCGGAGAAATACATCGTGAGTGCGAGCGTTGTGGAAACAAATTTTCTAAGTCCAAAATCAGGTCTGCTCAGTGTAAAGGCGATCATGGATGAACTGATCAATCCGAGCACGGTACCTACAAGGGTACGCAGAATGGAGATCTGCAAACCTTGTAGCAATCCATCATATTGGAAAATCGTTTTGTAGTTCTGTAATGTGAATTCGCGAGGCCACAAGTAAATTCCGCCACGTACTGTATCTGTCGAGTTATTGAGTGAGATGGCTAGTACGTTAAGGAATGGATAAAGTGTTACAACCAGCACCATGGTCATCGCGAGGATGTTGAATATATCGAACAGTTTATCGCCCCGAGTAGCATTGAATGCTTTGTTCGCCATAATGTCGTCCCCTCCCTACATGATGCTTTCTTTAGTGAATTTTTTGAACAAGCCGTTCGCAGTAAACAGAAGGATGATACTGACAACGGAGTTGAATATACCTATGGCTGTACCATATGAGAATCGTCCCATATTCAAACCATAATTGAGCGCATATAGATCAAGTACTTCCGAGTAGTCTGTGACCAGACTGTTGCCAAGCAAGAACTGCTTCTCGAAACCGATACTGATAAGATGTCCAATTGACATGATGAAAAGTACGGAAATCGTGGTCCGTATGCCAGGCAGCGTAATATGCCACATCTGTCTCCAGCGGTTGGCTCCATCTACACGGGAAGCTTCATACAGCTCATTGTCGATACCTGTAATCGCCGCCAGATAGATGATGGCATTCCAACCGGTTTCCTTCCACATATCTGAAGCGGTTACAATGTACCAGAACAAGTTCCCCTTGGCCATGAATTGGATCGGCTGATCGATAATATTCAGTCCTACCAATAGATCATTGATAATCCCGCCATCGGTGGAGAGCATCTTGGTGATAATACCTGCCACAACGACCCATGATACAAAGTGAGGCAGATATGATACCGTTTGCACGGCACGTTTGAAGAACATGCCTCTCATTTCATTCAGGAGAATAGCGAAGAATATCGGCACGATAAAACCGACAACCAGTCCCATCAGGCTCATTGCAAGCGTATTTCGAAGTACCAGATAGAAACGATCATCACTGAACAGCTCTACAAAGTGTTTAAAACCAACCCACTCTTGATCACCAAATGATCTGGCAGGTTTATAATTTTGGAAAGCCATCGTCCATCCCCATAGTGGCAGATAGTTAAATACGAAAACCCAAGCTACGAATGGCAATGACATGAGATAGAGATATTTCTGCTGTTTCATTCTGTCCCAAATTCCGTTCCGCCGATTCTTTAAAGGCGGTTTGGGGTCACTGCTTCTGTTCGCGGAAGCGGATTTTTTTGTTAGCGTTTCCATCTCCGTTCCCCCTCCTCTGTTTTATAAAATAATCATACTCGATAGAGCGTTTTCAAAATACCATCTGGATTTTAGAGAAAATCATATAAAAATTAGATATAGACATATATAATCAGACATTAATTCGTTAAAATCAGTGATAAATTCTACTTTTAAATGAAACAAAAGTAATATTAAGGTAAAATACTATTGGAAGTGGTAAATATCAAAAACGTTTTATAGTAATCGTTTACTTCAACTACATGTCATGCAAAAAGGACCCTTTCGGGTCCCTATGATTACAATGTAAATTGAATGGTTTGCAGTTTAACGATCCCGAGTAGTTGCGCTACGGATATGGAGGTTGCTGGACGGAATTGATCTCCATTCAGATAGGCAAGTATCTCCTTAAATAAGTAGGCGGCTTCCGGACGCTTCATTACAGCCAGATTGGCAAACGGAAGTGAGGATACCAAAATCTTGCCCTTCCCTACTTTTGCCTCAAAGGCATAAGCGAGTCGTTTGGCCCGATGGAAATGGTCCACCACTTCGATCAGCGGCTCAACCCCGGGCAACGTATCCAAACATATCGCTGGTGTACCGTTCACCAAGTGATACCAATGCCAGTCCGAAGCCCCATCATGCGGGAAGGAGCCTAGTAGTGCTAGCCGATCTCTCAGATACATGCCCATCGTTGCACCAGGCTGCGTAGCAAACATCAGGTAATTCCAGAATACAGGCAGATACTTGGTCTCCACTGAATCATATAACCCTTCTGCGGTTGGCTGTAGCCAAACACTTCCCCCGTTGACCACATAATCAACGACATTGGGTGTTAACGACTGAACGATAACCAAGTCAATCTCCCGATTTTTCAACAACTGAAATCCATCGATACGATCTACGCAATCATCATGCGCTTCACCCAGGAATGGCTTCAACTCTGCCACGGTATTCCAGAACCGATTCGAACTCGGATGAGACTGATAAAAAGGAAACGACCAGCCATGCCATACATTCGCTACAGTTCTTTCCAAATCGCCTGATTTCAGCTCCGCTTCGATCCGAAAAGCTGCTGCCCCTTCATGAGGAGCGGTAGCGACGATACTTCCCAGTGACATGACAGACCCACATTGGATATTTCCGGTCTTCCATTCCCCTTCATTAAGTATCACATCATTGCTTATTAACCTCCACTGAATGACCGCGTCCTCAAGCGGCTCCTTACCGTAGTGAGAGATGCGTACATCAACATGAATGGGTTCTCCGGCGTAAAATGTACGCTCCTTGCAGCTTAACAACAGCACCACATCTGCGTTGAATCGCATGAATTCATCTGGTGTTGTAATGCCTTTATCATCCCAAAATACGTCCAGAATACCCGTCGTTGCATGTCCCTGCCCTGGAAAATCACGAATGTCCAGCAGCTGTACGCCCGCAGCGTCCGGTGTTCGTCGAATCCGCTCCATCGCTTCTTTTAAGGAACGTACCAGATGTGTACCACTGACCTGTTGAAAATGCTCCAGATCCGCCATCATCCCTTTGTTTGTCAACGATTCTTCAATCGGCCGTAACCAGCTAGGGCGTAATACGCCCGTATACTTGGCTCGCTCTTGAGGACGCACATACATCGTGTATTGTGCATGCTCGTGCCCAATGACGGGATGTTCCGCAAGCCGGGTGACTGCATGATAATCCAGCGTGGTATCCGGTACAGCAGAATATGCGGATTCCAACGGGGGATGCCAGTTCAACGACTGAATATAATAATCACCTTCCCGGCCTTGCGCCGGAAGCTGTCCAAAACCTGTATTGTCCGTATATAAGCGGGTCGGGTCTGTATCCCTTGCCCTCGATACCAATGCATTGAGTTCAGGGTGGCCATTCGGACCAATGAGTTCATTCCCCATGGAGAACATGACGAATGAAGGATGTCTATGCAGCGACTGGAGCAACCTGTCCAGTTCTTGTGTCAGATAGGACAACACTTCAGCTGGCGCAGACTGATCCGATTGCTCAAAGAAACGAGACCAATGTGGAAGTTCTGCCTGTACCAACATGCCCGCTTCATCAGCCGCCTCCCAGAAAGGCTCCGGCGCGCTCCACCCATGCAGTCGGACATGATTGAAGCCATACGATCTGGCGATTCGAAATTGCTGAAGATAATGCCCCTTGTCCCAGACGGGATAACCCGTCAGTGGAAAGATACAGCAATCGACGTACCCGCGCAGATATACTGGTGTCCCATTCAATTCAAGCTGCTTCCCGTTTGTTGCAAAGGAGCGAACACCAAATGATTGCTCCAGCCGATCCAGTTCCTGTTCACCGTTACACAGACGAATCACTGCCTTGTATAATTCAGGGGATTCGTCCGACCATCTTGCGATAGAGTTGCCTGTCCCCAGTTCCAATCGCCACTGATCTATTAAAGCGTTGCTTTCAGTTACACCTGCTGAGCTTATATCCACATGCGCTTGAACACTCAGATTCACATTACAACTAGATCGATCAAGCCATGTGCCGTCTGGATGCTGGATATCCACATGTAATTGCATTGATCTGGCTGATTCATTTGAGGGAGCGCTTACAGTACAATCAATCAGAAGGGTTCCATTTTCAACATCTGGTTGAATCCGTAATGTCTGTAATCGGCATGGGGGCAGAATATCCAGATAAACACCACCTGTGATTCCCCCCCAGGCTGTGGCCGTATGCAATGAATGAATATGGCTACCAGCCAGCGGAAGTTTCATCGTATTATCCACGCAGATCTCCACCCGATTCACTTCTCCCTGCTTCACCAGAGAGGTAACATCCCACTTCTGTTGATTCAGCAGACTATCCTGCTGCCCGGCATACTGTCCATTGATCCAGAGATTCGTTGTCCATCGGACACCTTCCAATCTGAATACATAGTGACATCCGGGGTCGTCTGATGGAACATGAACATCCTGAGCATACCAGGCTGAGCCTTCATACTCGCGAACCTTGGTCCAGGTATCGAGCCTTTCATATTCAGGCTCATCTCCGTATCCTTGCTCTTCCCATGAACCGGGAATCTGAATGGTCTCCCATGATGTATTTTCACATTGTGAAGGCGGTGATATCTCTTGTTCAACGAGTTCATCGGACTCCCGATCCAAACGAAACTGCCATGTTCCATTTAAGTTCAATGTATGACGTACAGCACTTGTATCAGACAAATTCATATCGTACAACCATCCCTTCATCTGGATTCTTGTAAATCCAGTCTAAGATGTGAAACATTCCGTGACCATTGCTTATCATGGGAAGTGCATGGACAATATGATGAATCTGGAATTCCTCTGCAATACCGAAAACGTTTTACATAAGAGGCAAGGGCAAGGCCCAGCACTCCTTACTTATTCCTCGTTTGTATCCGTAGCCGTTCCTTTCGACGAAGATTGGGTTCTGGCCTGTTTGTAAGCGGAAGGGGATTCCCCTACATATTTCTTGAACTTACCGTGGAAGTAGTCCACATTTGCATACCCCACTCTAGCCGCGACCTGATGGACCTTTAGTCCTTCATCCAGCAATTCCTTGGCTTTTTCCATACGAACCTTGTCCAGAAATGCATTGAAATACTCTCCAGTATGATTCTTGAACAACTTACCCAAGTAACTGCTGTTATAGTTAAACACTTCAGCAAGTACCTCTAGCTTGAGATTTTCGCCAGGGTTACGCTGGATAAATTCAATCATCTGTTTCAATACAGTATCCTTGCTTCCCCCACCCATACGTTGAATAAGTCGATTAAAATGTTCCGCTGCTATAACTTTGAGATCAGACATCGTCAATTGATGATAGACTTCATTAATCAGAACCGAATGTTCCTGCATAATGGAGTGCATATGTTGATTCGTCGCTGCAAGCTTGTTGAACGCTAGAGAAAACACCTGTGAGAAGGCCGTTTTGATGGCTTGCTCTGTTCGGTGATATGGGACCAAGCGCTCTTCCATCTCACCCAGTACCCGCATGACTGACTCACTACTGCGGATATCTAACGCATAATACAGCTTGTCCGCGAGTTCGTCCTCAACTGGCTCATGTGTTCCGTCCACAGCTTCAACTCCTGGCTTAACAACGTCTTCGCCTTCGCTACCTTCAGTCCACAACATGATACGTTTCTCCGTGAACAAAAAGCGTTCACCGAGTATACGATTCGCCTGCGTGTATGACCGGGCAATTTCAGAAGTGGAATGTACGGGTTCACCTGCAGCACCATACATGTGAACCTCCCATTCTCCAAGAAGTCCTTCCAGCTCATCATACAGATTTCTTGCAGATGACTCGGATGTGATTGTTTCCTTACTTAACAGTCCCAGACCTGAATGGAACGAGAATACAATGCCTCGTTCTTTCTGGTCAAATGCTTCAATCAGTTTGCGTTTCATAACACTTCCCCGTTGCAGGTCGGGGGCCGCATGCATCTCAAACAGTACAATCTGATAGTGAGGCCAGTGCAGTCCCAGGCTATCTTCTTCCATGCTGCCCGCACCCTCCAGACTGTCAAAGAGCAAAGCCTCAATCTGATGCTCCCGATAGACGGTATCCTCACCAGCTTGACGTGCCATTGTCTCCCGTTCACGGGTCAGGATCGTAGCAATCCGCTCAAGTTCACCAATGATCTCTTCTTCATCCACCGGTTTGAGCAGATAACCATCCACACCAAAACTGATGGCTTTCTTGGCATAATCAAAATCCGCATAACCACTCAATATCAAAAAGTGCGAATCCGGATGATTCCGGCGCACTTCTTCAATCACATCCAGCCCGGTCATACCGGGCATGCGAATATCAATAATCGTCAGATCAGGCTCCAATTCCTCAAACCGAGAGATGGCCTCACGCCCGCTGGCAGCTGTAGCAATGACCTGGAATCCGTATTTTTCCCATTCGATAATGGTTGTCAGTCCCTCACGTATGCTCGGTTCGTCATCCACCAAAAACACTTTATACATGTTGGTCCCCTCCTGCTGGCAAAGTGAAAGAAACCTCGGTTCCTTCCCCATATACACTCTTAATCTGCAATCCATATGGCTCCCCGTACGTCAATGTTAAGCGTTGATGTACATTACGCATGCCGATCCGACTCTTCTCCTGTTCCTCCGGTCCACAGATAAACTGCATCACCTCAGCCAGTCGTTCTGGCGTTATGCCTGCACCATTGTCATCCACACGGATCTGCACAATGTTCTCTACTAAACGAATACTTATATGAACACGGACTGTACCCTCTTTGTTCTCCAGACCATGGACAATGGCATTCTCAACCAAAGGTTGAATAATCAAAGGCGGAATGTACATCTTCTCCACCTCGGGATCGATATGGATCTGGAATGCAAGGCGGTCGCCGTAACGAAATTTCTGAATTTCCAAATAGGAACGTACCATTTCAAGTTCAGCCCGGAAGGTTGTTTTTCCACTGCCAATCTCCAGACTCTTGCGCATCAGCTTGCCCAACAGCCTGACGATGTTGGCAATCTCTGCTTCTCCCTTAATATGCGCTTTCATCCGAATGGACTCCAGTGCATTAAACAAGAAATGTGGATTGATCTGGCTCGCCATCATTTTCAGTTTAATCTCTTTTTGGGCGATTTCCAATTGATTGTTCTGTTCGGTCGCTTCTACCACCTGCGTCATGAGTTCATTGATACTTTTCACCATATAGTTGAACTGTCGTGACAGTTGCCCAATCTCATCATTTCCATCAATCCGCGAAGTCACGTTCAGGTCTCCTAATGCAAGCTTGTTGAGGTGTTTACTCAGCCGGAGCAATCGGTTCGAAGTGAGGAACGAGATGATATATACGAATAATAGGGCGATAACCAGCACAAGGATAATGAAAATCATGCCGATCATGCTGACGGTGTTGGCGTCTTTGACGATATTTTTGGTGGCAAAAACCGAAATCACCTTCAGGCTATTCATGCTCGATCCAGGGCCCAGCTCATCAATAACAATATTAGATGGTTCCCCCCGGAAATCACCCTCTATGGTGCCTTTTGCCTGATTCTGCAGATCAACGCCAAAATCAAGCTCATCCAGCGTTTTACCCACAAGCTCGGTATTCTTGGCTGCAACCACATACCCCTGCTCGTCCGTAATCATCGTCTCGAACTGTTCCTGACGTAACAATCCATTCAGCTCATCCTGATTGATCACAATCATCAATACGCCCTCTGTCCGATACTCGGCAAAAGGTACTTTGCGCACCAGGCTGAGCTTGTGTACAGGATTATCTTCCTTGTCCGGAATGTAGAACCACCCGATGCTGGTTGTTTTCAGTGCCTGTTGGTACCAGTAGCTCTCTTCCGTCTGCTTGTCTACCGGGATGAATTCGAGGTTGTTGATCAATGTTGGGTTAGTTGAGTAAAAACGAATGCCCGCTATCTCACGGTACAAACGCCTGTACTCCTGAAAGTCTTTGTATGCAAGATACGCTGAGGTTAACTCCACAACGCTCTTGTACCGCTTATTCACGATCTCCTTGAGATCAGCATTAAACATTAAAAGATTGGATATATCGGTTGGTACACGCAGCATGGTTGCCGTCTGGCTCTTGATCTTGTCCACATTGATGATCGTCTGTCCTATTGCATTGTCCAGGGCTTGCTGGCGAAAATAACTGGTCACAGCAAGACCAACAATCAGGACCGGAATCATGACAACCAGTACATAGGAAATGAGCAATTTATGCTTTAATTTGAGATTATTAGTGGTTCGTATCAGCCTTTTAAACATGTCTGCACCTTCCGTCATCTGTATAAGCGCTTACATATAAACAGCAGGATCAGGATGTACTGTCCTCAGAATTAATCATACCACATAACCGCCAGAATTCGGATTGTCATTCCAATGGGTAATATATTGCCAGGCAACAAGCCAGCCTATCTCTAGTAGAAGAGGCCGCCATTAACATGGCGACCGGGCTTACCGAATTATTTTCTACTGACAGAAGTTCAGTGACTCCTAGATGGGCGAAATCCATATCCTTTGGCACGCCATGCAACAATCAATGCCACCAATGTTAAAGCCAAGATGGCCCAGTTAAATGACGAAGCTCCCCATTGATTCAGAAGAACACCTCCCGCCATTCCCCCAAGGGCAATAGCCAGATTCCAAACGGTGGTATTAATCGGCATGACGAGATCCACACCTTGTTCCCCAGTAGCTTGAGCAAGTGCAGTCTGTAACAGGGTAGCCGCACCGCCAAATGTCAGACCCCACAGCGCAACAGAACCAAAGACGACAACAATGTGCTCACTCCAAAGACCTAATACCAGGGAAATCAAGGCAAAGCCCGCAAGGCTCATGAGAACCAGCATACGCAACCACCGATCAATGAAAATACCTGTAATCCAGATGCCCACCAATGCCATCAGGCCAAATAAAAGTAAAATGAGTCCAACCTTGGATTCCAAACCAACATCGGCGAGAAAAGGAGCAATATACGTGTATAAAATATTATGAGCCAACATCCAGGCCAAAACGACAGTTAAAATGGGTATTACACCGGGGGTGAACAGTACTTGCTTGACAGAGATACGCTTATCCGCTGACTGCCCCGGATAGTCGGGTACTTTCCAGAGCACCCAGAAAATCAGTACAAACGCCAGCAACGACATCAGCCAGAACACTGAGCGCCAGCCCATAAATGAACCAAGCAGCGTACCTGCCGGAACACCAAATGATAAGGCAATCGGCGTTCCAATCATAGCCACAGCCATGCCTCTTCCCTTGAGATGATCAGGTACCATGCGTAATGCATAACCACCAATTAGGCCCCAGGAGACACCTGCTGCAACACCGGCCAAGAAACGAGCGAATAGTGTCAGTACATAGTTTGATGAGAGGGCAGTAATGGTGTTGAAGACAAGAAAACCGATAATAGACAGAAGTAAAAGCGGACGCCGCCGCCACCCCTTTGTCAACACCGCCACAGGTATGGCAGCAACCAGCGACCCAACAGCATAAAAGGTGACAAGCTGCCCCGCCCCTGCCTCAGAGATCTGCAGCCCTTCTTTTATTTGCGGCAGCAACCCCGCAGGAAGTGTTTCGGTCATAATGGCTATGAAACCCGCCATAGCCAGGGCCAGCAACCCCAACCACGGAAAACGATGAGAAGATATATCCGACATCTGTGCAGCTCCTTTTAAGATAGTGTAAAACAAGAATCGAATTATGGATCGATCATTCCTTATATTATTCAGACCGTATCACCTTGTCAATGACTTTTGGATCGATTAGTATATAATTAAGAAAAAAGAGGGGGGAACTCTTATGGCAAGAACGGGACGTCCGCGAATTTTCGATCGGGATGAAGCCCTATTACAAGCGATGATGCTCTTTTGGGAGCAAGGTTTCGAGGCCACTTCATTACTTCAGCTTCGAGCAGCCATGGGGGATATTTCAGCAGCCAGCTTTTATGCAGCCTTTGAATCCAAAGAAGCGCTGTATAAAGAAGCAGTAGAACGCTATATGGATACGTTTGGACGTGTGACGGAAAGTTTCTCGGATCTCACGCTGTCACCCAGAGAAGCAATCGAAACAACTTTAAGAAGTACCGCAAAAATGCAAACAGACAGCACACATCCATCTGGTTGTTTAATTGTGCTGTCAGCCAGCACATGTTCTTCCAAAAACAATCATATCCGTGACATTGCCGCTGAGAAAAGAAAGCTGACTCGCAACCGCCTGCAGGATTGCATCCAGCGCGCTGTGGATGTCGGTGAAATCCCCGCTTCCACGAATGTACACATGCTGACCACCGTATTTGATACCTTTATGCAAGGCATATCTACACAAGCCCGCGACGGTGTTCCTCATGCAACGATCGATCAGGCTATCACGGAATTCATGGGCATCTGGAACCTTGTTCAACATCCAGCCTGACTTAAACCTACGAACTTTTGATAGGTTAGAAAAGCCAAAAAAAAGGCACTCCCACGATTGGAAGTGCCTTCTCAGAATAGAATCTGTATGTGTGCTATTAAGGACGAGGTGTACTTACCCCATTGAGGATCAGTTTAGGATGAATATCGGCACTCAGCGAAGCGGAGACTGCACAATATTTTTCCTCAGCCATCTGGATGGCTTTCCAGATGCGATAATCCGGAATATCCCCATCGACTTTGAAGATCAAATCAATGGATGTGAAACCTTTAGGCATCTCTTCACTGCGTGTGCCTTGCGCTTCAATCTCAATCGACTCAATTTTGTCCAGGAAAGCGTCCAGAATCATTGTGATATCGATTCCCATACAGCCGCCGAGACCAGCCAGTAACAATTCCATCGGGGTCGCACCCTTGCTGTCACCACCATAAGCAGCAGTGGCATCCATGCCAACAGCGTAGCCAGAGGGTCCTTCGGAAGTAAACGCGCGTTTGCCTTTCCATACGGTTGTTACATTCATGATGTTATCCTTCTTTCTTACAATAGTTTAAGTTCAAGCGAAAAAGGTTTGCACTTGCCACTCCGATGACAGAATAACCTTCCGATCGCTGTTATCCCCAGATTTTTTTGATTCCCTTCTTCAAGGGGAAAATCAGGAGATAAAGGCGCACGCTCCGCTTCTTCAGGTTTCTTCTGTCCTCTCCGTTCTTGTGCAAAAAGTTTAGTTGAACTGATATCGTTCACGACCTTAAATACCCGCTCCGGGTACGTTCGTTCTTCCGATTGCTGTTATCTTTATCAAAATTCAGTAATTTGTTGCAAGAAACGGCGGGTGCGCTCTTGCGTTGGATGTTCAAAGAACGCCTGTGGACTCGCCTCTTCCACAATTGATCCATCCGCCATAAAGACGATTTTGTTCGCCACATTACGGGCAAACTTCAATTCATGCGTCACGACCAGCATCGTCATGCCTTCCTCTGCCAGCTCCTTCATGACGGAAAGCACCTCTCCGACCAACTCAGGATCAAGAGCTGAAGTGGGCTCATCAAACAGCATCACTTCCGGCTCCATTGCAAGTGCACGTGCAATGGCGACCCGCTGCTGTTGTCCACCGGATAATCGGGATGGATACGCATCCTGCTTGTCCGACAAGCCCACCCGATCTAACAGAATCCGACCGCGTTCAGCCGCTTCGTCACGCTTAATTTTTTTCACCGTAACGAGACCTTCCATCACATTGCCCAGCACTGTCTTGTGCGGATACAGATTGAACTGCTGGAATACCATGCCGGTCTGGCGACGAATCTCCAGTACCCGGGCACGCTGGACTCGCAACGGATCTGCGCTGTTAACCACAACACCGTTCACTTCAATCTGTCCTCCAGACAACTCTTCCAGTCCATTCAGGCAGCGCAGTAAGGTACTCTTGCCGGAGCCACTCGGTCCGAGCAATACAACAATATCTTTGGCATCGACATGAAGATCGATGTTCGTAAGTACTTCATTTTTCTGAAAACGTTTGGTAAGTCCAGTTGTTGTAATCATCGGTTCTCTCCTCCTATCAGTAAGCCCGGGCCAACCGGCGCTCCACTTGTTCCAGAATGGCCGAGAAGCCGATACTCATAATCCAGTAGATCACACCGATGGCCAGATAAAATGGCATGTTCAATGCATATTGTGATACCAGCAGCTGTGCTGAACGCAACAACTCGGTAACACCGATGGCCGCCACAAGTGATGTTTCCTTCAACATGCCAATAAAGGTGTTACCCATCGGCGGGATGGCAATACGCACAGCCTGCGGGAAGATAATCCGTCTCATTGCTTGAGCCGGGGTCATTCCCGTTGCATATGCAGCTTCTGTCTGTCCTTTTGGTACAGCCTGAATAGCTCCACGGAAGGTCTCTGAGAGAAATGCACCTGCGTTCAGACTCAGTCCCAAACAGGCAGCCGTGAGTGATCCCAAGGTCACTCCATAATCGACCAATCCGTAATAAATAACGAATAATTGCACCAGCAGCGGGGTTCCCCGCATGATGGATACATAAAACCTTGCGATCAACCTAAGCCACATCGGTCCCTTCAGACGAGCAATCGCAACAAGCACCCCGATGATGAACGCAAAAAACATGGAGATCACAGTTACATACAGCGTATAGTAAGCCCCCTTCAGAAAGAAGGGGATATTCTCAAATACCAGTTCCATGGGTCAAATCTTCCCTTCGCCTTGCAGGTTCATTATTGCGCAGGCTCTTCACCAAACCATTTTTTGAAAATGGTATTGTACGTGCCATCATCTTTCATGCCTTTGAGAGCATCATTCAGTGCTGCTACGAGTTCCGGATTGTCTTTGCGAACAGCAATACCTGCCTGGTCACTCTTAATAGCTTCACCTACAGCTTTGATATTCAATCCGTTGGCATCCACAATCGGTTTCAGAGCATACATATTGTTAATTGTTGCGTCAATCCGCCCAGCATTCAGGTCTTTGAGTGAAGAGATGACATCGTCATAAGTTTTGATCGTGAAGTCTCCCACTTTTGGCAACACTTCATTACGCAGATATGATTCATCATTTGTACCCAGACCTACGCCAATCGTTTTTCCTTTGAAGTCTTCCAGCTTGGTAATATCGTTATTGTCTTCTTTTACAATAATTTTAACTTGGTTCGTAATATACGGATCACTGAAATCCAGTACTTTCTTACGATCATCGGTAATCGTCATTTGGCTGATAATGGCATCAAGCTTCTTCGCTTGCAGACTTGGTGTAAGACCGGAGAACTCTTGGGATACAAACTCAACCTCTACACCCAGACGCTTCGCAACTTCACGTGCGATATCGGCATCGTAGCCGTCCATTTCTTTCTTATCGTTCAGGAAGTTGTACGGTGCGTATGTGCCCATCATGCCCACTTTGATAACGCCAGCAGACTTGATCTGCTCCAGTTCATTGCTTGCCTGTGCACCATTTGTGCTTCCACCATCTGTTGCCTTACTTCCACAAGCACTAAGTACCAGCACGGTCATCAGCAGAATTGCTGTCAAAGACCAGCCTTTACGAGTTTTCGATCCATATGTTTTGTTCATTACGTTAACTTCCTCTCAGTCGTGTATTAATCTGGGTGTACATTTGGTTACTTTATTGTGACTAAACCGCAGTTGTACCCATTATTCCCTGCTATTTGTTTAATCATGTGAATCTTATGTGCCTAGCAGTCCGTAAAACTCAAAGCTTGCTGCCTCAGCTGCCAGCGATGAAGCTGTCATGGCTGAGAACTTGCTGTGCAACTCATCGGAACCGAACAACCAGCGTGATATCATGCCTTCAATCATGCTTACCAGTAGTGCTGCTCGAAGCGGTACATCCATGCCCTTAGGCAACATGCCGAGTTCGATGGCACGTTCCATATTGTGACGAAACGCCGTTTCGACAGCATTACGTGTCTCCTCGACCAGGCGTTGTACGGATTCTTCCGTCACGATACCTTTGAGCAACAGTTCCATAAAATAACGGTTCTTTGCAGCAAAAGAAAACATGTCGGTGAACAGCCTTTCCGATGCTTTCACCATATCCTCTACCGATCCGGCATCCTTGCGGTACCCTTGTCCAATCGCCTCAAGCAACTCCTCCTTGCCCGTTAAGACAATCTCCGAAGCAATGGCTTCTTTACTCTTGAAGTGCCAGTAGAACGTCCCTTGCGCCACACCAGCCTCGCGGACGATATCGGAAATTTTCGTCTGATGGTAGCCTTGGGTTGCAAAACGCTCCATCGCTATGCGTATTATTTGGTCCCGGCGTTCTTCACCGGGTTCCAAACCGTTGATTTTGGTCATTCACGTAACCCTCCCGATTGATCAGTCAGTCAGTTAAGTTATATCCTATGGGATAACTAGGTTTTTGTCAATATAGTTTTAAACAAATGGTTACAAGCATAAGTTGAAGTTGAGTGCATTTGTGATCATAATAGGTGATAGCCTTGTTCAAATGAACAGGCATGGTCAAGCAGGACAGCCTGTGCTGTCACCTGCATTTCAAGGAGGAAGAGAATTGGACATTATATCATCCATTATTATGGGCATCATCGAGGGTTTGACTGAGTTTTTGCCCGTGTCCTCTACTGGACACATGATTCTGACTGCCCACTTGCTGGGTTTATCGGAGGACAACGAGTCAGTCAAAACGTTTGAGGTGGTTGTTCAACTCGGAGCTGTACTTGCTGTTGTTGTACTGTACTGGAACAAATTCATTGATATGTTCCGCTTCACCGGAGGGAGCAGACCTTACTCCCGCCGCCTCAATCTGGGACATATCTTCCTGGCGATGGTTCCTGCCGTAGTCATCGGACTTGTATTCCGCGACTGGATCAAAGCACATTTGTTTGGTCCGGAAACAGTGCTGTACAGCCTCGTTATAGGTGGTATATTAATGATCGTGGCCGAACGCTGGAGCCGTAAGAGTGGGCGGATTACTACCCATGATGTCGATGATATTTCCTACAAACAGGCATTCGCGGTGGGTATATTTCAGATCTTGGCATTGTGGCCAGGCTTCTCTCGTTCCGGGTCAACGATCTCAGGCGGTCTCTTTGCAGGGGTAAGCCGTGTAGCCGCTGCGGAGTTCACATTCCTCGTGTCTGTGCCAATTATGATTGGTGCTACGGGATATGACCTGTACAAAAGTATCGATCACCTGAACGGCAGTGATTTCCCAATCTTTGCGATTGGATTCATCGCTGCTTTCATCGTCGCCATGCTTGCGATCAAGACGTTCCTGTCCATTTTGAAAAAATTGAGCCTGACCGTCTTTGCTGTGTATCGCTTTGTCTTGGCAGCCGTGTTCTTTATTATTTTGATGTAAGCATTACAATTCAAGTAATTAGACAGGCAAAATCAATGGCGGCCTCACATTCCCTTGGGAAGCGAGGCCGCCATATTTTATATTCTGGGCGATGTTTCTGTTGCTTCACGATTCTGTTGCTGCTTCAGAGACAGGAATATCTGTAATTAGAAGAAGTCTAACTCTTCATTACTTCCTTCTTTGCTGAGTTGGATCATCAGTGATACCGAATAGGTTTACTATGTATCATGGACATTCATATTTATGTTCACTTCTGAAAAGCAGTCTGGCTAGTACCACTCTTTTACTTGAATGTTCCGGAGTTTCTTTCGACTCTTCAATCTCTCACGCAGATTATATCTATTCTCCTTTTGTTCCTGCAGCAGTTGTTTCACTCCAATCATCAACAATCGATATCTCCGGTCATCATTGTGACTTAATTGGTGCATTTCTTCAAAAATTTCATTCTTCATACGGAACTTGTTCACTCCAAATATTCAGTTTGTTCTCACAGTATACATGGGAGCACTGAACAAATTCTAAACAAGCGTTGTTTCTCAACTTCAGTTTTTCGAATGCACATTTGAATGCACATCATGCATGCTGGAATGAACCAGGAAAACCCCTTCCTGTCGCAGGACAAGAAGAGGTCTCCTTAGCTAAGTTAATTAACCAAACTGCTGAGCCTTCGTACGCTTAAACTTTGGATTCAAGCGTCTCCAGATACTCGGAGATTTGAGCAGGTGTTTTAGCCCATTTGCTATGCAGATGTGCAATTTTCTTGCCGTTCTGGAAGACGAGCAGGCTTGGAATGCCGCGTACACCGTTCTCTTCGGCAAACGGCTGGAACTTCTCTGCATCCAGGGCATAGAAGGTTTTATCCGTATGTTGATCGATAACATCCCCGATAAAACGATCCAGGTTTTTGCAATCCGGACACCAGGTTGTATCAAATTTAATGACGGTAAAACCATCAGAGTTAATTGTATCCAAATACTGTTGTTCACTTTGAATTCTTTCCATATGTCTTCTCTCCCTTATATGTTCCTTTTTTGGCTGATCTTCATTGTACCTCGTATAGTTACAATTGAAAATAGGCTTAATAGAGTTAACGATGCTGCTTGTACAGATTAGCGGGACTGAGCTCTCGTATTTCCTGAATTTCCGCAGCGGTGAGTTCAGGCGAATTCGAAGCTGCAATATTGTGCAGTAACTGTTCTCTTGAACTGGCACCAGGGACAACAGCTGCTACGGCAGGATGGGATAACGCGTAACGAATAGCCGTCTGAGCCATACTGCGTTGGTCTGTAACAAGACGACTTAGCCCTTGCCGAATGGTATATAGTTGCTCTGGCGTATAGTCCAGATAACCTTTGTCTGCCTTGGCAGATCCGGAATCGGCAAGCACACCGCTAGCTACGGGCCCACGGGCAATTACGCTGATCCCCTTTTGTTCCAATAAAGGCAGCACTTCTTCTTCCGCTCTGCGGTCAGCAATGCTGTACTGGTTCATCACACTGACGATGGATGCCCTCTTTACATACTCCCGAATCACATTGGGACGAATGGAGGAAATTCCGTAATATCGGATAAGTCCTTCCTTCTTCAGTTCCTCAAACGCTTCGATCGTCTCTTCGATGGGGTCGTCCAAGGTCCCGCCATGCAGCTGATACAGATCGATGTAATCAGTCTGCAACCGCTTCAGGCTTTCATGTACAGCCTGCTTAATGTAGGCTTTGGACGGGTCCCACGACCAGCCCTCATTGCCGGGGATACGACGATTACCTACTTTGGTTGCCACAATGACTTGGTCCCGACGCCCTTTAATAGCTTGTCCTACAATCTCTTCATTACGCCCTGCGTCGTACAGATCGGCTGTATCCAGCAGATTGACCCCATGATCCAGAGCCTCATGAACCAGGCCCACAGCGTGCTCCATTTCAGTTCCAAGTGACATACATCCCAGCCCAATCTCAGACACCATCAGTTCAGATGTACCCAGACGATTTTTCTTCATATGTGCATCTCCCTCCATACGTTCTGCAAGTATCCATTGTATCATTCTTGCTGCCAAAAATCGCATGCCTCACGGAAACAAAAGGTAGTTTTCAACTGCACAAAAAAACCTGGAACGACTTCATCTCCAGGTTTCTCATGATCATCATTTAAAATCAAGCGATAAACGAACTATCGCAATCTATTTCACTTCCACACGTGGTCTGGTTTTACTTGTTCCATTGGACGAATTGGAGCTTTTCATCATACCCGAGACAGTGCTAAACAGCTTATCTCTTGCTTGTTTGTTCCTCATCAGATAAGTCACACCTGCGCCGATAGCCGTCATGATAATTCCTCTTCTTTTAGACATGTGCTTCTCCTCCTTCAGGATAAATGTACATCGTGTCTTGTTTGACAATTACCCTGTGGGAGCAAAACGAAACGAAGTACAGGCTTGATCGCAGAAAAAAAGATGACCTCCGAATTCAATTCAGCGGTCAT
This sequence comes from Paenibacillus sp. FSL k6-2145, assembly GCF_037976585.1. Classification (NCBI taxonomy): domain Bacteria; kingdom Bacillati; phylum Bacillota; class Bacilli; order Caryophanales; family Paenibacillaceae; genus Paenibacillus; species Paenibacillus sp. FSL k6-2145. The sequence continues at coordinate 1,091,311 of NZ_CP150267.1, forward strand.
CTTTCACTTGCTCTGTTGAGGCTTAGACGTTCACCATCCAATTAATCGGACGGCGTTGCGACATGGGTCATTTCTTCATGTTTGTAGGTCGAACCATCGGCGGTCAGATAAAAGTGTCCGATGGGATGCAGATCTTCATCCAATTCGTAGACAAGCGGAATGCCTGTCGGGATATTGAGCGCCATCACGTCTGCTTCGGACAATTGGTCCAGATGCATGACGAGTGAACGGAGCGTGTTACCATGCGCAGAGATCAGCACTCTTTTGCCAGCAGACACCATCGGTTTAATCTCCGCATTCCAGTACTCCAGTACACGCTTCGAGGTATCCATCAGGTTCTCCGTAAAAGGGATGGTACATCCGAGCCGCTTGTACTTGTCCAGATCCTGCACATATCGGTCATCGGTTTCTTCCAGTGCGGGGGGAGATACGTTAACGGATCGTCTCCATTCCTTTACTTGGTCTTCCCCATACTTCAGAGCAGTCTGCTGTTTATTCAGTCCTTGCAGCGCACCATAATGGCGTTCATTCAGCTTCCAAGTCTTCGTAATGGGAATCCACATGAGGTCCATTTCATCCAGCGCAATATCGAGTGTCCGGATAGAACGTTTCAGCACGGATGCATAGGCGTAATCAAAATCAAATCCCTGTTCCTTCATGATCTTCCCTGCTTTACGAGCTTCGGAGTAACCATCCGTCGTCAGATCCACGTCTGTCCATCCGGTAAAACGATTCTCTACATTCCACATGCTCTGTCCATGGCGAATCAAAACAACTCTGTACATAAAAGTGAACCCTCCTTCCATGGAAACATTACCCGCAAGTCAAACTAATTAGCACAGTGAAACGTTCATCACATTAATAATATGGTGCCATCATCAGGTATACTACGACACCTGTAGAACTGACGTACAGCCAGATTGGCATCGTCCAACGCGCAATTTTGCGGTGTTTCTTTAATTGATTCGTCCAACCCCACACAAGTGTGAACAACGCCAATGGGACAATGAGGGCTGCCAGTATACTATGGGTAATCAGAATGAAGAAATAGATCGAACGAATGATGCCCTCGCCGCCGTATTTGGACGTCTCTGGTGAGAGGTAATGAAACGTCAGATAGGTCACGAGGAATAACAGTGTTGTTGAGAATGCAGCAAGAATAAATCGTTTGTGCAGCTTCACATTTCGCTTGATAATAGCAATAAGCGCTGCGAGCAGGAAGATGAAGGTAAAGCTGTTAAACACGGCATTAAACCGCGGCAACACCGTAATATCAAAGGTTACATCACCTTTGTAACCAATCGACGGTGCGAAGAACAATAATAAAATAATGACATTAGCGAGAATGGAAATCGTGATAATGATGCCTGCGAAATTTTTATTACTCGTCGGGGATGGAATGTTCGGCTCCCCTTTGTTATTTTTGCCCAATGCAAAATCCTCCTCATATCCTAACTTCTATGTTCTATATCATTATATCTCGGCAATTCCGGGCTGTTAAGTGACAACACTCTGAACAAAAACCGCTGCACTCCCCTATAAAATGCCCCTTTACGGCCTTTTTCAATCAAATTCAAACCGGCTCCCATTTACCCGAGTCCACATTTGTGGTATAATTAATGCAATTAATCACATACGCGTTGAAACTGGAGGAGCCTGTCACCAAGGGCCCCTCTTTGTCTTTTTCAGGCACAGAACGGCACTTTTCCAGATGCCGTTCTGTGCCTTTTTATCTGTTTAAAACGGAGAATGGATCGCCCTTGGGTTGGTTAACCTATAGACGCTATTACTGGAGGGAAGAACACCTATGGAATTTATTTTGGTTCTTGCACTTATTTTAATCTTTACCAAACTTGCTGGTGATCTATCCGTAAGATTGGGTCAGCCATCGGTTCTGGGGAAACTGATTGTGGGTGTCATCCTCGGCCCTGCCCTGCTCGGTTGGGTTCAGCAAAGTGATTTCGTACATTATATGGCTGAGATCGGGGTACTGTTGTTGATGTTCATCGCCGGATTGGAAACGGATCTGGAGCAGTTGAAGAAAAACTGGAAGGCGGCCTTTGCTGTGGCCGTCGGTGGTGTTATTTTACCTTTTGTCGGGGGATACGGTTCGGCCATAGCATTTGGTATGTCACAGACACACGCGCTGTTCTTTGGACTTTTATTCTGTGCTACTTCCGTCAGTATCTCAGTTCAGACGTTGAAGGATATGAATCAGCTGAGTTCACGGGAGGGTACCACCATCCTGGGTGCAGCCGTTGTGGATGATGTGCTCGTCGTGGTTCTGCTCGCCGTCATGATGAGCTTGCTCGGCACAGGTGGAGGAGACACTTCGATTTCTCTGCTTATTGGCAAGAAGCTGTTATTCTTTGTTATTATTATCGCTGCCAGCTGGTTCCTTGTTCCACGCATCATGAAGTGGATGGCACCACTGAAGGTAACGGAGACCGTCATTACTGCGGGACTGATTATTTGTTTTGGCTTCTCCTACTTTGCAGAGTGGATGGGTGTTGCTGGAATTATTGGAGCATTTGCCGCTGGTATCGCCATCTCCCAAACTAACTTCAAACATGAGGTTGAAACTAAAATCGAGCCGATTGCTTACGGAATTTTTGTCCCGGTATTCTTTGTTAGTATCGGCTTAAATGTCACCTTTGATGGTGTGGGTTCACAAATTTGGTTCATTGTTGTTATCAGTATCATCGCTATTGTAACCAAACTTATTGGTGGAGGAGCCGGTGCACGACTGACGGGATTCAACCGTTCCTCTTCGCTGGCTATCGGGGCAGGCATGATCTCCAGAGGGGAAGTTGCTCTGATTATCGCTTCAACGGGGCTTGCTTCAGGATTGCTCGATTCGGAGTACTTTACCAGCGTTGTGATCATGGTTATTGTTACTACACTGGTCACTCCGCCACTCCTCAAAATCACCTTTGCACGCAAAAAAGGGGAAAAGCAAGTTGAAAAAGGGATTGAGGAATCCTATTTGAACGGGTAAAGTATTGAAATCATTCCGTATTTAAAGCTATACTTGATCTAGAAATGTAATATATCGGTCGTGAAGCACACGCCGCTTTGATCCATTCTCCCCTTCAACGCGAAGGTTGGAAATGGTCAGAGCGGCTTTTTTTGTGTTTTTACATAACGACCTGAAGCCCCGTTAACGTTCGTTTATTTTTTTAGAGGAGATGAAGATGATGAGCATTGATTTTGACGAGGCTTACAAAGTTTGGATGCACTCCCTTTTGGATAAGGAAACCAACCCCGGAGTGCTGTCCAGACTAGAAAATGGACTTGAACATAGTACATTGGAATTTTTGCGTTCAGTCTGGTTTCCGGTGATGAAAAACTTTAACCATCTGCAACCCGAATGCGAGGTACGTGACTTTCATAACGGCTATCGATATCTGGATCTTGCATACATGCCAGGTAACGGCGTTAAGGGAGGTATTGAAATCCAAGGATACGGGCCACATGCCCGTGATCTGGATGTACGGCGTTTTAAAGATTTATGCTGGCGGCATTGTCTGCTAACGCTTGAAGATTGGATTTTTCTGCCGATCGCTTATCTCTCCATTAAAGACGAACCGAAACGGTGCCAACAGCTTGTGCTCTCTTTTATGGGAAAATTCATTGCTACGGACGTTCCGACATCCTTAAATTGGCTTGAAGCCGAGACTGTACGTTATGCCAGACGCATCATCCGTCCATTCGCCCCCTCGGAACTAGCAACGCACCTGCGAATCACGGATCAGCATGCTCGAAGAGTTCTTCACAGCCTGATTGATCAACAAGTATTACATGTCGCTAGTGGCACTCGACGATATCGAACGTATATCTTACGAACATGAGACACTCTATTTCGTCGATATGGTACATATCCATTTTTTAACGAACTCAGGATACCTTATTGTGATGATATGGAGTAGATGAGGGCACTTTTTCGGGCCTTTTCGTGAAATAAGATTGCTGAGATTCGTTAGAATTCCAACATGCCTGTTATCTCGATAATAAGCTCACCTGAGTTCGTTAGAATTTTGGAAATGACATCGAAACTTTTGGAGTTACCTAATTGCGAACCACTTTAGATACTGGAGTATCAGATACTTGGGTCACTAACGAGTTACATGGAGAATTGCTCGGAGGAATAGCTCTGAGCTTGAATTTACTTGAAATAGCTTGCGGGCTAGCCTACAGTTCCAAGGGTAAGTTACTTGTAGTCGATTAAATTTCTTAGAATGAGGTCTCCAGCCATATATAGAAAAACAAAAAAAGACCACCTTACACTCAAGAGGTCTTCCATCCTTGCCTGTTGTTCCAACAGGCTGTCCCATTTTAAGTTAACACGCCAACATAAAAACCAATCGAGATAAAGACAACACACCATACAAATGCACCAATGCCCGATACGAGAACGTACCTGCCCATTGCCATCTTGCTAATACCGGAGAAACAGCACATCAGATGACGAATACCTGGAATGAAGTAACCCAGGATGATGGACCAATACCCATATTTGAGGAACCACGACTCCACCCTGCTGAATCGTTTGGCATTCACGCCGACCCACTTGCCGTATTTTTCAACCAGCGGCCTGCCCGCTTTCTTGCCAATCATGTAGCTAAGCAGCCCTCCGGTAAAAGCGCCACCGAAACTGACGGCGATGGATACGGAGTAATTCAATACCGAGATGGAGGCGAGATAACCGACAAAAGTCATCATCACCTCATCCGGAATCGGCATGCCAATAACGCCAAGAGCCAGTAGTCCGTATATTGCGAAATAACCATATTGACCAATAAATTCTTTTGCAAATTCCATACTGACTCGCTCCTTATTTCGGTTCCACAATATCCTTCTCATGTGAGGCTAGCACTTGTTTTAGAGACGGGAATCGGATTTGGCTCACCATGAGACCGGATAATACAATAATGACAAGATAAGCTACACCATGTGTGAAATAAGGACTCCAGAGTGCGAAAAAGGACATCAGACCTCCCGCAAATGTAATTGGCATCCCGACAAAACCACTGCTTGGTGTCTTCTGACAGTTATAACGGGCCAGACGCAAAGCACCGCAAACCGGAAACAATGCAGTCAGGGCCATCCCCAGCACACTCACTTCAATCATGGAATTCAAGTACAGAATCAGCACAGGGGCTGTTCCGAATGAAACTACATCCGCAAGCGAGTCCAGGGACTTGCCGAACTCACCCTCACAATGCAATTTACGAGCCGCAAATCCGTCAAACAGATCAAAGAACATCGCTACCCATATCATCATCACAGCCAGGGCAAATTCACCATGAATAGCCATAATGACTGCCAGCATGCCTGAACTCAGATTCCCCAAGGTTAAAATCGATGGTAAAGACTTCATAAGAGTTGACTCCCTTTCGTACTAGGCTTTAGGAAAAATAATATAAAAACGGACTCCATCCGGTGTATTCTCCACTCCATAACTGCACCCATGCAGATCAAGAATCTGCTTCGCAATGGCCAGACCAAGCCCGGTCCCCCCCATTTTACGATTACGTGAGCGCTCTACCCGATAGAACCTCTCCCATATATACTGCCGCTCAGCTTCAGCAATGTGCTCGCCCTTGTTTTCAATAGAAATATGGACAAAACCTTCACGCCTGCTGATCTCAATAGTTATATCGGTATGTGGTATCGCATGACGTATAGCATTCATCATGATATTGAAAATAACTTGCTCCAGCTTGCTTCGGTCACCCTCAACCGTCTGTTCTGTTGTGGATACAAGCACCACATCCAATCCTTTGTCCTTCAGTTGCGGACCCAGACGGCCGGCGATATCTTCAATCATGTCAGCCAGTGCAACAGCATCCGTATTCAATTGAACCGCTGAGGATTCCAGTCGCACCAGATCCAGCATCTCTTCAACCATCGTTTCCATTTTGATCGCCTCATCGGCAATGATCTCAATGTAACGCTCCCGTTTGCTCTCACTCACGCCATCCTTCAGCCCTTCAGAATATCCCTTAATAATGCTGATTGGTGTCTTAAGTTCATGTGATGCATCGGCAAAAAACTTGCGCTGACGCTGTTCAATCTCCTGCTTCATTTCCATATCTGTACGCATCTGCGTGTTGGCCTGCCTCAGCTCTTCCAGTGTCTGACCCAAGGTTCCCGATAAGGCATTGAGGCTGTTAGACAAACTGCCGATTTCATCATTACGCCGGATGGGTGATTTCACCGTGAAATCCAGCGTAGACATTTTCTTCGCGACATGGTTCAAGGCCAAGAGCGGCTTCGTTACAATTCGGGACAGGAGTAACGCCAGCAACAGAATCAATATAAATGCCCCTATGCCAAAATACGCATAGAACAAACGTGTTGCCTCATTCGCTTCCCTCATCTCCTGTAGAGAGGTGAGCGAGAAGATCAGTTGCTGCTCGGGTCCGGAACGATGCACTGGAGCAATGGTGATGACATTGCGAACACCGCTCCAGCTATCCATCCATTCTTCATTGAGCATTTTGCCATTCGCCAAGGCCAGTTGGTCTTCGGTGGACAACGGGAACCGGCTATCCAGTGCTTGCACCAGCAGTCCCTGCCTCTGACTCCACGTTGCCAGATTGGGAAGAACTACCTCGGTTAATACCCCGGACCATTCCTTTACCGGTTCAATTGATTCCTGAAAGCTTTCTGTTCCCCATGCGGCAGAAGTGGCATCCTGAATTTTGAATGGATAGACCATGGACTCGCTGGCCGGACCTCTCACCGTCAGTTCTTGCCCATATTTCAGATGGGATGTAATCCAGCCAGCATTCTCACTATTGATAAACAAGGACAAGGACACCTTTACGTGACTTCCATCTTCTTGAAGCAACGTAATGTGGAACGGGTCATTAACCAGTCTTCCGGTATTCGTCAGAATGACCAGATGTGACTGATTCTGACGCATGAACTTCCCGGTCTCCTTGGCTAGCTGTAAATCACTCCAGTGTCCATTGGAATATTGCTGTTCGAACTTGGACAGCTTTTTCTTCATACTGCTGACCTTTTGATGCTGATAGAAGTCGGGGAACCAGACCAACTGGGCAAAAACCGTCGTCCCATATAGAAGAACCAGACATCCTGCCATGACCAGGAAAAGCTTCATCGTTACGCCATTTCTTCTCATGCTTCTGCCTCGAAACGATATCCAGTACCAATCACCGTCCGGATACACCTGGCTTCATCACCCAATTTGCTGCGCAACTTCTTGATGTGAGTATCTACAACACGTGAGTCCCCTTCAAAATCAAATCCCCAGATCCGATTCAAAATGGCATCCCGGGACAACACAATGCCTGCATTACGTACCAAATAAAGCAAAAGATCATATTCCTTTGGTGCAAGTTCCACTTCAATTCCGTCCTTCTCCAGGCGTCTGGCCCATGGATCAAGGGTTACCTGTCCGAAGCGAATCACACCCTGCTCTCGTCCAAATGCACCTTCAACACGCTTCATTAATGTCTCTGCACGTGCAACCAGCACACGTGGACTAAACGGCTTGGTAACGTAATCGTCTACGCCCAGCTGAAATCCATGAATTTTATCGTCATCCTCAGACCGTGCAGTCAGCATGATAATAGGTACGGTGGATTGGGATCGAATATGCCCACATAACGTCCATCCATCCATTTCAGGCATCAAAACATCCAGAATAACCAGATCCACCTCATGCAGAGCCAACAGTTCTAATGCCTGTACTCCATGTTCTGCTTCTATGACGTTCCATTGTTCTTTTATGAAATAATCGGCCACAATCTCACGAATGCGGCTTTCATCTTCCACCAGAAGCACTGTTCTGATCATGGCCGACTCTCCTTTTTAGATTTCTGATGATAACATACCTATTCCATGTGTCGTTCATGTGTCCATACGTTTTGGAATGCTCCCATGATATATACGATTAATATAAGCCAAAAGTTACTAATTTTTATAAAAATTCGCATAAAAAAGAAGCCATCAACGAGCAAGCTCCTGCTCATTGACAGCTACTTGAATGAAATCGAAGTGTGTTATCCAGAATTGATGCGCTACTGCGCGCTCCCTGGCAACACTTAACGTTGTTGCTCCAGACGGTGTGCCACATGCAGTGTCGGACCAACAAAACGGTTCAGCGGGAATCCGCCAGCAATCGCTTTGGTCACGAAGGCTTTACCTTCACGAACAGCCTCTTTCACTGAAAGACCACGAGCCAATCCTGCGGTAATCGCCGCAGACGTTGTGCAGCCCGCACCATGCGTATATCCGGAGCCGACAACATCGGCTTCAAACCATTCGTAGTTGGTTCCATCATAGAGTAGATCCATTGCTTTACCCGGGCTAATGACACCTCTGTCCTTAATCAGGACATGTTTCGAGCCATGGGCATGAATTGCTGCTGCCGCTGCTTCCATCTGTTCCTTGGAGCGAATCGGTCCACTCTTCGCCAGTTGGGATGCTTCGAACAAATTAGGTGTAACCAGATCGGCACCTGGCAACAGGAATTCGATCATCGCTTCCGTATTTTCCGGTTGCAGTACTTCATCTGTACCTTTGCAGACCATTACCGGATCGATAACGATCTGTGGCAGACCGCTGCGGCGAATATGTTTTGCTACCAGTTCAATAATATCTACAGAACCGAGCATACCTGTCTTCATGGCATCAAAACCGATGCCGTCCAGAACAGTGCGAAGCTGTGCTTCAACTACATTTAATTCAACAGGAAAGACCTGGTGATCCCATGTTTCGGGTTCCATTGCCACAACCGTAGTCAGTACGGTCATGCCATACACACCCAGCTCCTGAAAAGTTTTCAAATCAGCTTGAATACCTGCACCGCCGCTCGTGTCCGAACCAGCTATTGTTAATGTTTTTGGAATCGTCATGGTAGTTGCATTCTCCTTCGTGTCTCAGTTGACATTATCCTATCCCTTGTACGAGCGGATGTCAATGGCATCTGAAGCCATACAGAGCATGGTTTTCCGAATGATTCAGTTCACATCTTTTGTCTCCAGACGAACCATGGACATCGAAGCAATCCATATCCCTATTGCTCCAAGGGTCAGAGGGATAATAATAAGCGAATGAATGGAAACTTCCGACCCGTTGAATCCGGAGCAGACAATCGAAACTAGCAAAATGGACGAGACCATTGTCGCTGTAACAGAATGCTTACGCATACCGAAGAATAGGGGAATGAGTGCCATACACGCAGCCGATAAAGAACTGATACTGTACTTCACCAGAAGTCCCAACATATCCCGATTGCTCAGTGATTCAGGAATGAAGGAGTAGAATTGATTAACAATCAACAGCAGTGAACCCATCAACAGGTCGGTAACCATAATCATTACAAATGTAAAACCAAACACGATAATCAATTTGGCAGCAATGATTTTATGACGCTGGATGGGATAGGTGAACATGACATTCATCGTTTTATTTCTATACTCACTGATCACCAGCTTGGATAATAAAGCTCCTGCAAATATGATAAAGGTCGCTCTCACAAACGTATCGATAATCATAAAGGCGGTCTGGTAATCGGCATAGGCATAATCTTCTGCTCCCACATCCACGAATCCAATCATGATCAGGAAAAGAAGAATGGCTATACTGGCAATACCTGCACCTGCAAAATTACGTGCAAAACGGTGCTTCCGCATCTCAAGTTTGATTAGTTTAAGCAACGTCTTCATCCCCTTTCACAAGCTTCATGAAGTGTTCTTCCAGGGAATGAGCCCGTTTGGATATCGATTCGATCTCAATGCCATGCTGAATCAGCTTGGTGGTTAATTCCGATGGAATGATTCCCGGATCATAGATGCGTAACGTTTGGTCATCAACCAGTTTATAATTACTCAAACCAAGCTGGTGTTCAATGACATAGGTCGCTTTGCGGATATCCACCGCCTGTAACTCAATGTACTCATTTTGACTTCCACGAATGCTCTCCATCGATACTTCCTCCACCAAGCGACCGCCGCGAATAACACCAACTGTGTCCGCAATCTGCTCTATCTCGCCAAGAATGTGACTGGAGACCAGCAGGGTAATGCGATACTCATTACTAAGGCGCTTGAACAAATCTCGCATTTCCCGGATCCCTACCGGATCTAATCCGTTGATCGGTTCATCCAGAATGAGCAGTTCAGGTGTAGTTATAAGTGCACGAGCCAGTCCCAGCCTTTGCTTCATGCCCAAGGAGAAGTCCTTGACCGGTTTCTTGCCCGTATCCTTCAGCCCTACCATTTCCATCGTATTGTCGATGATCTTTTTGTTGTGAAACCCCATGTATTCACAGTGAAGTTCCAGATTCTCGCGAGCAGACAGTCTATCGTAGAAAAAAGGATATTCAATAATGCTGCCCATTCGCTTCAGCGCTTCATAAGAGGTCGGCGTAAGCTTCTCCCCAAACAGTTCAATCTCCCCTGTGGTTGGTTTGACGAGATTGGTGAGCATCTTCATGATGGTTGTTTTACCAGCACCATTCGGACCGAGGAATCCATAGATCTCACCTTGCTTAATATTCATATTGACGTTGGATACAACCTCCACCCCTTCATATACTTTGGTCACATCTATTGTTCGTGCGATATAATTCATCGTCCTTGTTCTCCTTTACGTCCCCTGTCCGGGTTCCTATATCTATATTGTAAAGAGAAAAGTCTTCTTTTTTATTAATCAAATCTTACAAAAACCTTAAGTCTGACCGGACATGCCAATGCAGGGTCTACCAAGTCTTAAAGGTAACCGAGAATACAGTCCGTTGATGTGGCACACTATGCAAGTGAATACTTCCACCCATCCGCTCAACTAGCCGTTTCGTAATGGTCAGACCCAGGCCACTGCCTTGATAGAGTCGATTGCGGGAATCCTCCAGTGTATACATGCGTTCAAACACACGACTATGCTCGCTCTCAGGAATTCCTTTTCCCTGGTCCCAGATCAGTAGCGTCACAGGTCCACCTATTGAATGATCAAGTGAAAGTCCCAGTACCTTACCCTCTGCCCCGTATTTCATTCCATTAGTAATGAGATTATCCAGCACACGGTCCAATGCTTCTTCATTCGCTTGCACGAAGATATCACCATCAGGTATCTCCAGCTCCACGTGCAACCCCAGATTCGTCAACATTTCATAAAAGGAAAGCATCTTCAACCGGCATAATTCGCTTATATTCACTCGACTAAGCACTAACTCCGTGTCTCCAGATTCCAGCTTTGCCAGATCAAAAAAGGAATGGATCAAACGCAGCACTTCCTGCGCCTTATCTTGTATTTTCTCCGTCATAATCTTCCGTTCCTGATCGGTTAATGATGGGCTGTGCAGTAGGGTCTCACTATAACCCAGCACCACCGTGAGTGGCGTTTTCAGATCATGTGAAATGTTGGAGAGCATGTTACGCATCTCCTTCTCCTGATTCGCATAACCGGCCTTAGCGCGGTGCGCATGATCCAGCAGCTGGTTCATGTCTTTCAGAAGCTGACTGACTTGGTCATCACTATTGAATACAAGCAAGCGCTCAAAGGTGCCTTGATCCAAAATATCGGATATTTTCTGATGAATATAGGTCAAGTGTTGACTGCGTTTCCGGAATTTCAACCACAATACAATGAAGGCAATGGCCAGAATACCCGTTGTGATGGCAAAAATCAGTGTCATCCCTGCTCCGCCTCCAGCTTATACCCGATGCCCCAGAGTGTCTTGATATACTGGGGAGCCGAAGGATCTACCTCCAGTTTCTCACGCAGACGACGCATATGTACGTTAATGATATTTTCGTCTCCATAATAATGATCGTTCCAGACGGAAGCGTAGATCTGAGCCTTCGTGAACACTTTGCCAGGATGGGTAACGAACAGCTTCAGGATGCCAAATTCCTTGGATGTCAGCTTGACGGGTGTACCTTCACGTTCCACCTCGTACGTCTCCATGTCAACTACGAGTCCTCCAATGTGAATACGTTGATCTTTAGCCGCTTCAGCCACAGGCGGAGTGGTATAATTGGCGCGGCGAATCGCAGCTTTGATGCGGGCAGTCAGTTCGATTAACGAGAAAGGTTTGCTCAAGTAATCATCTGCGCCGAAGCCCAGACCTAACGCTTTGTCCACCTCCCCATCCTTCGCAGACAGAATGAGCACAGGCACCAGACTGACTGCCCGAATGGTTTGCAGCACATCCATCCCACTTTTGCGGGGCAGCATCAGATCCAGAATAACCAGATCATACCCCGGTTGTGACTGGCTGAACTGATGTTCTGCCTCTAAGCCGTCATATGCATAAGTGACGTCGTAGCCCTCTTTTTCCAAGTATGGCCCGACCATCTCACTAATTGAACGATCATCTTCAACAAGCAACAAGCGGTGACTTAACACATGTTTCCCTCCCACATGAACATTTTCTTTATTACCTCACAGTTTGTTTGAATTGGCAATGACATACGAAAAAACCTGACAGGAGCAACACTTTGACATCAAGTGTGTTTCCTGCCAGGTCTATGAGTGTCTGTAAATAAATGCTGGTGCTTCTATTCTCTATATCCGTTCTCACTGTGAATCCAACACAGTCCAATGGTTCCTGCACCTGCATGGATACTCACCACAGGGATAAACGGCATGATTTCGGTCTTTAATCTAGGCAGCAGAGCTGCAATTTGTTTTTTAATTGTAATGGCTTCTTCCTGATTGTTCGCGTGCATAATGCACACATGCTTTACTTTTTCCATATCCAGCTTGAGCATATCCAGCATGCGATCTTTCGTCCGCTTGAACGTGCGAATCTTCTCATTCACAACCACTTTACCTTCTTCAAATCGAAGCAGCAGATGGATCTTAAGCAGTTGACTGATGATCAGCTGTGTGCCGGACACCCGTCCACTGCGATGAAGATGTTGAAGACTGGCCGGTATGAGGTAAAAGGACATGTTATCAATCATCTGTTCAATGTTTACTTTGATCTCGGCAGCTGAACATCCCTGCTTCTGCCATTCCAGTCCTTGCATAATCATCTCACGGTGAGGATAAGCACCTGCCTTTGAATCAATTGCGGTCACCGTCACTCCTGCAATCTCTGCAGCCTGCATAGACGTATGCAGCGTTCCGCTAAGCTCTGTAGAGCAATGAATCGTAATAATCTCATCGTACTTGTCTTTGAGCGACTCATACAGTTCAATGAATTCGCCAATGGGTGGCTGCGAACTGCTCGCACGTGAAGCCTCCGCAAGTTTCTCATAGAACATTTCAGATGTAATGTCATCGGTTTCCCGGTAACATTCCTCTCCAAATACGATGCGCAGCGGTACGATGTAGATATGATTTTGCTCCGCAAAAACGGGATCCAGTGTACTGGTACTATCGGTGACCCATGCAATTTTCTTCATGACATCCTTCTCTCTTGCCGGATTGTTCGTTCTGTATCCTCAATCGTCAGGCACAAGCCCGGCGGTTTATTTAAAATTTGAATATTTCACATTGTAAACGTTTGCGATACTACCTCTCAATTATAAATGAACGTACAGACCGTTGTCTTGTGGCGCAATCATGAACACCCCTATTAATACCATTATTAGCTAAAAAAATGTCTTGCCTGTGAAGGAATAAATTGGTATGCTGTTGTCCTTCTCTCTTTTTCGCCTTGACTGAAGTGAACGGAAACGCCGTTCAATCCACTTATCGGAGGTGTCACATGCTTTATTTCACTCTGGCTTCCAAAGCCTACTCCCGGAATCTGCAATACCGCGGGGCACACATGGTACATAACTTGGCAAGCGCCATGTTTGGTTACATGTATGCCTGCCTCTGGATCGGCATCGGGGCCGACCATAATCTCGGAGAATACGGGACACAGGGGATGATTAGTTACATTGCGTTCACGCAATCCTCTCTCTGGATCTCAGGTTTTCTCACGAATGGATTGGGTATTCCCTTATCCGTCAGGACAGGGCAGATCGCACTGGACCTGATGAGGCCTGTTCATCTGTTCACCCACCTGATGGCACGCGAATGGGGGCAGATTGCCTACCAGTTCGTGTACAAAAGTATTCCGATCTACCTGCTCTTCTCCATTGTCTTTTCCCTACATTGGCCCTCAGACGTTTCAACATTTGGTTATGCCGCACTTGGTCTTGCCGGCGCCGCATACTTGTCCATCTGTATGAACTACATTATTGGTGCCACGTCGATGTGGACCACGGAGTCCTCCTGGCTTCACTGGGGCAATCACGCGATGATGAATCTGCTGGCTGGTTTTTTCATTCCGCTGGAATGGCTACCGAACTGGCTTGAACAACTTGCCTGGATATCACCCTACCCTTTCCTGCTCTATGTACCTACCCGAATCTATCTTGGTTTCGAAGATGGCTCCTTGTTATGGGGAACCTTGCTTTGGTGCGTCTTTATGACGTTGATCTGTCTTGCGATTACCCAAGTGTTACGTCGTAAAGTGGAGGTACAAGGCGGATGAAGCGAACTTCCTGGTTCAATTTATATAAAATGCTGATTCGAACAAGCATCCGCAGCCGGATGCAATACAAGTTCAATTTCATCATGGCGTCCGTACTGGCCGCTTTAATTCAGATCTCCGAGTTTCTGATGGTTGCTCTGGTGCTGCACAAATTCGGAGCCATTAAAGGCTGGTCCCTCCATGAGATCGGTTATCTCTTTGCCATCATGACGTTATCCAAAACACTGTATCGAACATTCGGAAACGAAGTTCATCATCTGGAAAAATATCTGGTCAATGGTGAGCTTGATCAACTGTTAACACGTCCCATGCCCGTATTGCTGGCACTGCTGCCGCAAAACTTCCGCATCATGGCTGGGGAAGTCCTGCAAGGCGGGTTCATTCTCTGCTGGTCATTGGCAGGCATGATGCACAGCGGACAGATCGGCTGGACTGCCATTCCCTTCTCCCTGCTCATTATCCTGACGGGCGCAGTCATTCTTTTTTCCATCGGACTCGCTACTGCCACACTCGGATTCTGGACCACACGTATCGAGGAATTACAGACGATCACTGAAGATGCCGCACGAACGGCTGCCCAATATCCGCTAACGTTATATCCCAAATGGATGTCTGGCATTCTGCTAACGGTGATTCCCGTGGGATTCGTCAACTACATTCCGTCACTCTACCTGCTACGTGGTGAAGGAGGAGCGTGGATTCTTGTTGCTGTTGCTGCGGTTGCCGTACTGAGCTTGGCTGCAAGTCTGCGTTTCTGGCAATTCGGCATGACCAAATATCAAAGTACAGGTAGCTAAGGAGGCGGAAACGAATCATGAATATGATCACAGCACGGCATCTGCAAAAGGAATTCAAGACCCCTGTTATTCGCGAAGGACGTTTCTCTGGGTTACGTACGTTATTTTCACGTGAGTATGTGTCCAAGGAAGCGGTACGCGATATCAGTTTTGATATCGGCCCAGGTGAGTTTGTGGGTTACATCGGTCCAAACGGGGCTGGCAAGTCTACCACGATCAAAATGCTGACAGGTATCCTGCACCCAACCTCGGGTGAGGTAAGGCTTGACGGTATGAATCCGCATCAGGACAGGCGCAGAACCGTTAGTCGACTGGGCGTTGTATTTGGACAGCGCAGTCAGCTCTGGTGGGATCTGCCCGTGAAAGATTCATATGATATTCTGGCCGAGATGTACGGCGTCCGTGCCGAGGATAAAAAGAAACGGCTGTCCCAGTTCGCCGAGCTGCTGGACCTTGAATCGTTCTGGGCCACGCCTGTCCGTAAGCTCTCACTTGGACAACGCATGCGTGCGGATCTCGCAGCTTCCATGCTGCATGATCCCGAACTGCTTTTTCTCGATGAACCAACAATTGGACTGGATGTGAACGCAAAGCGGAATATTCGTCAATTTTTACGTACATTAAATGAGGTGTTTGGCAAAACAATTTTGCTGACCACACATGACATGGACGACATTGAGCAGTTATGCAGCCGGGTCATGGTGATTAACCATGGTCAACTGACATATGACGGCACGATCTCATCACTTCGCGAAACCATCGGACTGCCTACGTTGATACGGGTAACGTTCCGAGGAGCTTTTCACATCCCGGATGTTGTGTCGTCCGCGATACACATTACAGGAGTGGAAGGGCAGATTGTCACCGTGGAAGTGAACCGGAAGGAATGGAGCACAATGGACATTCTGAAACAGTTGGAGCACTGGGGTGAGATTGAAGATGTAGAGATGAAAGAACCCGATTTCGAAGATATCATTCATCGGGTGTATTAGTCGGCCCATTTTGTGAGTAAATAGGATGAAGACCTGTTCTTACGCCGTTACATGAAAGAGGGACATGGCGTACTGTAATAACGGAGGTGAAGCGTCATGCTTGTGACCAAACATGTCCTTCTAGCATCCAGCGTACACGCTACTCCCTACTTCATCGTACGTGGCATGATGCCGGGACCCGTGATGTTCATTACATCCGGGGTTCACGGGAATGAAACGGCGAGTATGGCCGCTGCGCAAAAACTCGCAGATGATATTGCGACAGGTCGTCACGCCATTCAGCGAGGGCTGTTAATTATCGTGCCACGCGTGAACCAGCAAGCCTACGCAAAGAAAATCAGAGGCAAGCCAGATCTGAATCGTACGTTTCCACGCCGTATGTCAGGCAAGGCCAAACATCCGCTCGCTGCGGCAGTTTTTCAGCTGGCGCGTGAACATCGGGCCGACTGGTGGCTCGATCTGCATGAAGCCAACGGCCTGTCTCAACTGAGTTCACGAGTACTTGGACAGACGTTGATCACCAATCCCGGCAGTCGGACGATTCCAGCTTGCAGAAGAGTTATCGAACGGATGAATCGGTCGATTGCCATTCGTGATCGTCATTTTAACCTCAAGCAGCATGAATTGCCTGGATCTGCCCGTACAGCGGCTTCAAGACTATTACAAGCCCGTTCCGTCACGGTGGAGACCTGTTGGAGTCTGAAACGCTCAACCCGTATCAAGTATCAGACGAAGATTGTGCACCATTTTCTGCGTGAAGCGGGTATGTCATGATCAAGACCATTAAAATAGAACGAAAAGAAACCACGAACAGAGAACGCCCGAAGTACATCCTCGGGTGCTCTCTGTTCGTGGTGTTTTTTTATCTCTGCATCATGACTTCCAGTATTTTATTACCCACAGGGTCTAGCGGCATGAGTGGATAAAGGTCTTTTTTAGTTATAAACTTGAATATTGCATCCAGATACTCATCCACAATAGAGGCTGATCCAAAACAATAATTGGACAATAGTACAACGCCTATACTCTGTTCCTTATTTATAGCCAAATAACTGGAGAAACCAAATGTGCCACCGTTATGCCAGAGAATATTCTGATCTGAGATATGATCACTAAACCAGGCGTAATGATGGGTTGAATCTCCAATCATCACAGGCATGTGACTTTGTTGTATTGCAGAGGCTGGCGGATGATCTTCATTCAGATTGGCCTGTACAAATAAACACATATCGTGAAGAGATGACTTGATCGCTCCTGCCCCTTCATGTACACCAGTATCCCAGTGAGGCATCTTTTTCCCCGTTGACGTATGTCCATCCACAAATCTGCCGTTCTGGTCTGCATTCAGCATAACAGCTGTCTCCGTCATGTTTAATGGACCTGTGATATATTTTTTCAGCAGATCGTCATATGTACTTCCTGATACTTTACATAGGATATAACCCAGTAAGCCTACGCCGGTATTGGAATACTCAAATGAACCCATCTGATCCGTAAAGTCAGCATCCGATAAAAAAGCAAGTAAATCATCCTCCGTATAATTTGAATACGGATTGTATCGGTTTTTCTTCGAGGACAGGTTTGTGGCAACTCCGGGTAATCCAGAGGTATGCGTCGCAAGACTTTTTAAGGTAACCTTATTCAAATAATCGTTTTTACCGTTGTGTATGTACTTGCCAACTGTGTCATCCGTGGAAAGCTGCTGTTCACGTTCCAATTCTAACAGAAGGATCGATGTAAAAAGTTTGGTTACAGAGCCGATTTCAAACAATCTGTGTTCAGGAGCAGCCGCGCTCTTCTTTTTGGGATTGCCTAATGAATGATATTCGATATCTTCCTTTGTAATAACGCCAATCTCAAGATGCAGATGTTTCTTGCCCTTAATGTAATCGGATACAAAACCTTGTAAATCCCTCATAGAAAATGTTACTCCTTTTGTGGTGTGAGTTCATTATTGAAATCACGTTAACCATCATTATGTATTGGCAAACTACACTATGTATTCGTTTTAAATCTCCGATTCCCTGCTCAATATCCCACGCCTGTTTTCTCCTAAACAGGAAAAGAGCCGCGATTACGGCTCTTTCTTTTGCACCCTGAACGATTGAATATAATTGTCGATATCGTCCTCCGGTGTATGCAACAGTCGTGCCAGATGAATCTGCATCTGTTCCAGGTGATCAATATGATTCTGAATGTCAGCGATGCGTTCGCGAACAATGGTTTTTAACGTATCCTTTTCCATGTCTTCCTGGCTGAGCAGTTGCAGGGTCTCTTGTATGTCCTTTAAGGAGTAACCCAGCAACTGGGCATCCTTAATGAACTTAATTTTGACCAGATAATCCTCGGTATACACCCGATATCCGTTGGAGGAACGACGGGGAGCAGGCAGAATTCCACTATCTTCGTAATAACGGAGGGTTGCCATACTCACACCAGTACGCTTAGCCAACGTTCCTCTTGTCATGGTTTCCATGCCTACGCCTCCACCCTTCTGCGGATTTATTGTGTTTGTTCGTTGCGTATCTTGGTATATGTGGCATCATAGGTGGCCTCGGGAAATTGTGCTGAAGATCCTTGCAGCAATGGCTGCTCTTCCCCTTTCAGATAACGGTCAAAGAATGCCAGCGCATAGGATCTTGTTATATCCACATTATGTTCTGGCGTCATGCCTCTGGCAAATAGTTTCGGTGAGATTAATGAAATATCCGTAAAGCTCTGATGGAAGAAATTCTCCACCATCAGATAATAGGTATCATTAAGACTACTCGTCATTACTCGATCCAGATCAGGCTCAAACTCAGGGTAGAACACGTTATCTTTGGCTGAAGCATTCGGATCGAAGCTTTTAGCCGTTTCGCCAGACATGATATACATAAACGGCTGTTTCAGGGCTGTCGTGGATACCGATCCCCAGAATCCGCCTTCCAGACTGAGTCCTGCACGTAAACGTTCATCCTGTGCGAGTGCTTCGGCTGTTGTAGCCCCGCCATAAGAATGCCCCATCATGCCTGTATGATTCAGGTCAAGCCTGCCCTCCAGCACCTGATTGGGATCATTCAGGTTCCACTGTTCAAGCGTGTCGAGTACAAAACGTGCATCTGCTGCACGAATACCTACCCCCTCCACATTATATTGATACAGTTCTTCTGACGTTGCAAATTCAGGCCCGGCTTCATAAGACACTTTACGCCCATCGGGGAAGGTAACGCGAGCTGAGGTATAAGGATGATCCATACCTACAACAATATAGCCATGGCTGACCAGTTCCTCGACAGCAGTCATGCTCTGGAAACGGGCAGAACGGACACCGGGAGAGAACAGCACCACCGGATAAAAACGGCTTGCGTCTGACATGGCTGCGCCTTTAACCACATGTGTCGGAATGGTATCGAGGTAGCTGAACACCTTAGGCGGGATGCCAAATACCAGACTAATTGCTTCTCCGAGTTCAGACGGGTAAGACTCAGGAGATACTCCCTTCGCATCCTCCGGGTTTACCGGATACCACACGTTAATCATCAGTTCCCGTTTGTCCCCGCTTTCGGGAGAAAACGTCTCTTCACGGGTTTCATCCACCAATTGTTGCGAAAACGTACCGATAGCAAACTTCCCCGTAGGCTCAGGCATTGTAAAATCTGGAAAATACCAAGTGAGCAGTCCTGATCCGGCGCCAGAGACCAGAGCCAGCATCCCAACCAGCGTGAGTTGAAGCCACGAACGCCATTTCGATTTCTGCTTCTCTGCAAATTGCCCAGTGACTCTGTTACGATACCCTTTCACTAACTTAATGATTAATACGATGAAGATTATGCCTGCAACAAGATACGTTGGCAGCAGCATCACGCGAAACGAATCCAGTATGCCGTGAAGTGCCACTGCCAATATCATGGCAGCAAACATGCCTGCCACGAGCTTCCGACGCTTCGAATACATGGGTATACACACCGCTGCGGCAATCGTTACAAGTACCAATATCCATTCCATTAATTTCATCATTCAGCCTCCAATATTCCTTGATGAATCAAGAATAAACCTTGAAGTATACTTCAAGGTCAAGGCTGTATTATAGAAAACATTTTATCGAGGAATTCGTATATCCCATTTGCAAAGTTCGGTCAACGTACACGTTCCGGACGAGAAAGCCTTAATACCTGTTGAGTTCGGCCCAGGATATATTCGCCCTGTCATTACCTGCTCTCCCTGCTGAATGAACACCTCAACGGAGCTGACATCCATAAAAATATGAAGTTCCAGTTTCCCTTCAAGCAGTTCCACTGTCGCAGCTCGTTCTCCGCCCGGCCCTTGTCCGGCCTGCTCGCGATTTAAACATAAACGACGCTGCTCTACATCATAAGAAATCACGGTTTCTTCATCCTCACCCGTGCGCAGCTTCAACCCGAAGTGTCGTGCCTGTTCCGCTTCAAATACAGCATACAGTTCATAACGGTCTCCGCTGATTCCAAGATCAAAATCATGTTCATCACCATTTAAATGTATACCATACTGCTCGTTTCCTTCCGACCTGTACTGTATAAGTTCGGGAAGCGGCTGGAATATCAATCGTTGTCCCCTGCGAATTAGTTGTCTCGGCAACGTCATCGCTCCAGCCCAGGCATGAGACTGTTGTGTCGGGATTTCCGTTTCCCACGTATCCATCCAGGCCACCATGATTCGTCGTCCCTGTGCATCCTCCATCGTCTGGGGCGCGTAAAAGTCGAAGCCACAATCCAGCGGAACGTACTGCTCGTACTTCAGCACACCTTGGTCTTCATCCAGCGTTCCCATCATATAAACGGTCGAATGCAAGTTGCGATAGTTATCTCCCTGAGCAGGCATGCGCTGCGGAGACATGATCAGCACATCTCGGCCATCCAGTGTGAACAGATCGGGACATTCCCAATTGTCACCAAGCGTCCCGTCACTCTGGGCCATAATGTTAACATAACTCCAATCCAGCAAGTCCGTTGAACGGTATAACAGAATGACACCTTTGCCCGCAGCATCATTCGAGCCAAGGACGCAATAGTACACACCGTTTCGTTCAAACACTTTTGGATCACGGAAGTCCTTGGGACTGGTATGCGCTGGGATTTGATCCAGCCGAATAACCGGATTCATCGCGCTTTTGACAAAATCAATTCCATTGTCCGAGACAGCGATATTCTGTGTCTGCAAGTAATCGTTATCCTTGTCGGGTCCAGTCACGACATGCCCCGTGTACATCAGCACCAACTTGCCATCCTGCACGATTGCACTTCCGGAGAAACAACCTCCACTGTCGTAGCTCTGATCAGGTGCAAGGGCAACAGGCAGATAAGACCACGTAACCAAATCACGGCTCACCGCATGGCCCCAGTGCATCGGCCCCCATACCGGTTCGTAGGGATAATGCTGATAGAACATATGATACATCCCACCGAAGTATATGAAGCCGTTGGGGTCATTCATCCAGCCCACCTCTGGCATCAAATGATAGGCCATTCGATAGGTTGGATCAACCTGATGTCGATGCTCCTTGATATATGCGTTGGCCCGGGCGAGTGTATAACTCTCCTTCGTTTGAGCCGAAGAACTCGTCAGTCCAAGGTCTGTCTCTTGCCTTGTATCTATTTCCTGTTTCTCGTATCGTTCCTGATTCATATGTCCTTCACTCCTGTCTCTCTCTATATCACCCAACTAAACTTATTTGATAGCCCCTTGCATGACCCCCTGAATAATGTACTTCTGCGCAAACAGATAAACGATCAGTACAGGCAGCAGGGTCAACACCAGACCAGCCATCAATGGGCCGTAATCCACGGTATATGTCCCATAAAAATAAAACGTGGACAGCGGCAGCGTACGCTGCTCGGATGAAGTCAGCACCAGGGAAGGCAGCAGAAAATCATTCCATATCCACAATACATTCAGCACGCTAATGGTTACGGTTGTTGGCAGTAACACCGGCAGTACGATGCGAAAAAAGGTTTGCACTCTGCCACAGCCATCCATTAGAGCCGCTTCTTCAAGCTCCAGGGGAATACTTTTGATAAAGCCATGGTAGATAAATACGGCAAGCGGACTGCCAAAGCCAATATACATGTAGATCAGCGACCACTTGTTATCCAGCAGGCTGAGCGAGCCGTATATTTTAACCAGCGGAATCATAATGGCCTGAAACGGAATAATCATCGCAGCTACCATCAGGAAAAAGAGATACTGATTCACCTTGCTTTTGTGACGAACAAAGTAATGGGCTGTCATCGCCGCAAAAAGAGCAATCAGTAATACACCTGCAACTGTAATGAGCAACGAATTGCTGAAGGCGGATACATATCCCATTTTGTCAAACGCATTGACGTAATTATCAAATTGAAAGGAGCTTGGCAAGCCCAGCGGATCGGAGGTAATTGCCTGGTTAGCCTTGAACGAATTGACGATCAGAAGTACAAAAGGAAATACAAACAAAATCATCACAACGATTAATGCAATAAACTTCATCCAGTTGAGAATGCGTGATTGTCCAGCCATCATGCCTCGACCTCCAGTTTTTTGCTGAAATAGACCTGGAGCAATGTAATGGCGGCTACAAGGATAAACAGAACAAAGGCTTCTGCCTGACCCAATCCGTAGTCACGAGCAAGAAATGCCTGCTCATAAACATGCATGGATACCATCTCTGTGCTCTTGAAGGGCCCGCCACTGGTCAGGGAGACGTTCAGATCATACACCATGAATCCCCGTTGCAGTGACAAAAAGATGCATACAATAAACGAAGGAACCATCAGTGGCAATACAATGCGCGCCAACATTTTGCGACTACTTGCCCCATCAATGCTGGCTGCCTCCATAACATCCTTCGGCACATTCATCAGTCCTGCAATGTAGATAACCATCATATAGCCGGCATATTGCCAAACGGTCACCACAATGAGTGCCCAGAATGCTTTATCCGGGTCAGCCAGCCAGGAGGTGGAAAACAGAGTAAGGTTCATTTTTTGTCCTGTAAAAACGAGTACCTGATTAAAAATAAACTGCCAGATGAAACCAAGCACGATTCCGCCCACCAGATTCGGCAGGAAAAATCCGGCCCGAAACCAGCCCTGTGCCTTCATTCCCCGAGTTACAGCGTAAGCGAGCAGGAAGGCAACCGCATTGGTCAGCACAACGGTAATAAATACGTACTCCAGCGTCATCCCGAATGATTTCCAGAACACGGTGTCCTTGAACACACTGATATAATTATCCCAGCCAACAAAGCTTTGATCGATGGCAATGCCATCCCAGTTCGTAAACGTCAAATAAATACCATACAAAAATGGAATAATCATCACTGTAGCAAACGCAAATAATGTCGGGCCAGTAAAGATCAGGCGGGTGCGCAGACGTGTCCATAATCCTTTTTCGGTCAGCATTGTCAACCTCCACTCTATCCAAATGATTAGCCTAACGGTTATGCCGGAAACAAGTTGAACAGACCTCATGTGGAAGCTGTACATTCATCATCTCCGGCTACCGCAAGTCTCTCTCTATGTGCTGCGCAGGGCTAAGATTAATTCCTTTATTTCACGTTGCTCCAGTATGCCTGAATTTCGCTGGCAAGCCCGGCACGGTCAATGACGTCAGCCAAGTATTTCTGCATGGATGCACCCAGTTTGGACCAGTGATCCGCAGGAAGTGTGCTCATTGATTCCTCGATTTTGCCTGCCTTGATGTATTCACTAATGGATTTGCCAAGCGGATCGGTTGGCTCCAGTGTAATGTTGCTGAATGCCGGAATAATACTGGCTTGATTCACCAGGAAATCCTGACCTTTTTCGTTATAAACAATCCAATCCAAAAATTTCTTCGCCGCTTCCTGCTGCGCTGGTGTGCTCTTTTCCTTATCCAGCAATATTCGTTTGGATACAGCAGCAGAGATTTGCGTATTACCGAAATCATCCGGATTATTGCTCACAGGTACTGGGAGGAAGCCATAATTTCCATCTGCTGTATCAAAGCTTGAAATTTGTGGCCATGCCCAGTTGCCCTGGAACCAGATGCCAACCTCACCCTTGCCAAGCACCTCAGGTCCACGCTCATAAGTTCCGGACAATGGAGAAGCCTTGTCAATATTGTAGGTTTTCATCAGATCAAATGTATCTAACAAGCCATTAAACACGGCGTTGGAAGCAAGGTCCACTTGACCAGCCTTCAGATCAGTAATGAATTGATCCACCTTCGCACGGTCCGCCGACTGCCCACCATATGCAAGCCCCAGATAATGCGCACCAAGCGACCAATCCATCGGAGATACAATCAAAGGTGATTTTCCAGTAGCAGCAATCTTTTGGAACAGCTCATCAAGCTGTGCGGTGGTCTGTACAGACTTTGGATCGAATGTCCCACCTACTGCCTGATCCAATACATTCTGGTTATAGATGAATCCATATCCTTCAATAGAGAACGGGAAGGCATAATTTTTGCCATCAAACGTTGTAGCCGCTGTGCTGTTCTCCACAGCATCCTTCATCCAAGACTCGGATGTGAGATCCAGAACACGATCCTTGAATTTCTCGACATCCCCTGTGTCCAGCATCATCATCGTTGTAGGGCTGCCGGAGGCATACAAAGCAGACGCTTTTTCAAACGGAGACTGTCCACTGCCTACAGGTACAATTTCGAGTGTGATATTTGGATTTTCGGCATGGAAGTCTTTAGCCGCTTGCTCAAGCTGATTGTTAATTTCCGATTTGGAATTGAGCATCGTGATTTTGACACTCTCACTGCTGCTCCCCTCCGAGGAGGAGTTGGACTCCGTCGCTGCTTTACTTCCACATGCCGACAATACAAGCATCATAATCAAAGACAATACCGATAATTTCATCATCCATCTCTGTTCTCTTTTCATCTTGTTATGGCCCCCGATCAATAGTTTAAAAGGAAACGCTTACAAGTCGAATTATAATGTCAAAGGTTTGACATGTCAATCGTTTGACATACCATTTCAAAAAAAATATCGCGCCTTGATTTTTTCGTGGCAAAAGGACGAATAGGAAAAAACGACCTGTATCAGGTCGTCTCTCTCTCCACGATGGTAACCGGCAAAATATGCTCCATTCCGATCTTCTCTTCCGCGAGCTGGCGCCGAATCAGATCAATCGCCAGCTTAGCCATGTCCTCCACCGGCTGCCTGATCGTTGTTATGCCAGGCACCGTATACGCTGCCGCACGACTGTCATCATAACCAACAATAGCGATATCGTCGGGTACCTTGCGCCCACCTAACACGATCTGCTTCAGCGCATGCACCGCCATCAGGTCACTCGTTACAAAGAGCCCATCCACCTCCGGGTGTTGTGCAAGCAGCTTATCCACCAATTCCGTATACTGATGCTGATCAAATACATTCAGATCGGTTTCATGAATCATGACCGGCTTGACTCCATGAGCCTGCAATGTATCAACGAAACCTGTCGTCCGGCGATTGGACAGCATTTGCAATTCCAAATTACCGCAGATATGTGCCAGATTCCGTCTGTTCTTCGAGAGCAGCAATTCAGCAGCCATAACCCCTCCCTGATAGTTATCAGATGAGATAAACGGGATATCTTCACCGATCTTACGATCAAAGGTCACGATTGGGGAATGCAGATTCATATACTCATCAACTTCCAGTGTATGACTTCCCATAATAATGCCATCCACGCGATTACCCTTGAGCATTTCCACATATTCACGCTCTTTGGAAGGGTCCATGTGGGAATTGCATAACATAATTTTAAATCCATTCTGGTATGCATGGTACTCAACATAGTTAGCCAGTTCTCCAAAAAACGGATGGGATACGTCGGGAATAATCAAGCCTATAACATTGGATTGTTTACGCAGAAGAGAACGGGCAATTTCGTTGGGTCGATAGTTCAGTTCGTCCATGGTTTGATACACTTTATCCCGAGTCTTCTGACTGATATATCCCCGGTTGTTTAATACACGCGAGACGGTAGTTACAGAAACTCCTGCCCTGAGTGCAACATCATGAATAGTTGCCATAACAGCCTCTTTTCCTACAACATTCTTCATACAGATATTATTATAAACCTATTGCTAACCCTGAACCAAACCTCGGTATCCGCCCGCTGCTTCATTCCGCTACAACTCTTGCTCTGGGCATGCTATGCATAGCTCCGTGCGTAACATGGACCTGTACCACATACGTGCCTGATTCTTCAAAGGTATGCTGGATTTCATACAGCCCTTCCTCTGTCTCATTGGCAGTAATAGCCCCCTGATTCTCCAGTTCGTCCGCTGTCATCATACCTTGTTCCGGAGATACAGAAGGCGGATCATCAAGCTCATTCCAGACCTGAAATTGCACATGGTCGGCATGGCTTAACGGTGCATCTCCCTGTGTAAGCTTCACCTGCAACTGTATTGGTTTATGAAGAGAAGCCTTCTCTGGAACGACAAGTTTCACTTTGATCATCTCTGGCATCTCGCCCGATTGTGACTGTTCCTCATAAGAGCATCCCACTGTCAGGAGGACCAGAACTATGAAGGGCATGAACCAACGAGCTTGTCCGCTCATCACCATCTGTCCTTTCTTATCAAGAAGATTTTGGTGTTTTGCCGATACCCCACAGCATCACGATGATGATAATAAAAGCAATCAGTGCCAGGAGTGGAATGGTGATGAAACCAAACCAGTTCAAATAGTCGGTATAACATGGAACCTTGCCACACGCTACGGCATTACCTGTAGCCGAAAAAATACGCTGGATCGTTACATGATATAACGAAATACCACCACCGACAAAACTAAGTGGGAGTACGTATTTGTTGATGCCCACGTCATCCTTAAAGTAGGCAATGCCCAGCAAGATGGTTAGTGGATACATGAATATGCGCTGGTACCAGCACAGATCACATGGAATATATCCCTTGATCTCACTAAAGTAGAGACTCCCCCCTGTTGCAATAACAGAAACGGCCCAAGCAACAAATAACCGGGTATCCACATTTCTCGCTGGACGCTCCGATTTTGATGATGTACTCATTCCTCTGTCCCCCTTTTCATTTTGCTTATACCAAATTATCATACCTCATTCTAGACTCCATCGGCTATTCCAGCTGTTATGTAGGTCATTACCCGATGATTATACCAAATATTTGAACTTTTGGGTTCATTCATGGTCACATTGAATATGTTCATCCTGATCCATACCTTTGGTCCTTGCGTACGTATTGCCCCAGTCGCACATCGTGTTCAAGACGGGAACGAAGGATCGTCCGAGATCAGTTAAACTATATTCTACTTTTGGCGGGACTTCCTTGAATATTTCCCTATGAACGAGGCCATCACTCTCCAACTGTTTCAATTGGTCGGTTAAGACCTTTTGTGTAATTCCAGGTATCAATTCATAGAACTCCTTAGTTCGAACCGATTGTTGACTCAGAAAAAAAAGGATAAGACACTTCCATTTCCCGCCAGCGATATCCATGAAAATATTTATTCCGGTATTATATTTAACCAATGTGCCGTCCCTCCCCAATAGATACTTTAAAGTGGCTATCCCACCTTTTTGTGCGTTATTTTCTCATTTGCTAATGCCTACTATAATTCAAGGGAGTCATAAATAACAACGATGGAGATGATCCCATGAGTGTACAATCCGTTTTGGAACAAAGGCGTTCCGTTCGACATTTTGATTCAAATTATACGATACAGCCAGAGACTTTGACTTCACTCATTGCTTCTGCAAGCAAGTCACCCAATGGGAATAATATTCAAGCGACCCGGTATCTTATTATTGATGACCCTGATTTAAGGAGCGCATTACTACCTATAGCTTACAATCAACAACAGGTGATGGATGCTTCCGCTTTGATCGTCATGTTAGGGGATTATCGAGCATTTGAAGCGGATAATATTATCAACATTCACGAAGAAGGCTTTCAATCGGGCTATTTTGATGCATCACTCAGAGATTATCTGGCGAATGCGGCAATACAATACTATGCAAATAAATCGGATGAAGAGCTGACGTTGGAGTTAACCCGAGATGTAAGCCTAGCATCCATGTCATTCATTCTGCTCGCCAATGAGGCTGGTTTCGAAACCATCACGATGTCAGGTTATGATTCCGCTCAATTAAAAGCCAGCTTGAATATTTCTGATAGATACTTGGATGTCATGCTGATCGCTCTTGGTAAAGGTACGAAAAATGGACATCAAACGGTACGTCACCCCGTTCATCAAATTATGTATCGAAACACAATGACCCACTTATGATGAACAAAAAGAGCTGCCGTATGGGGCAGCTCTTTTTGGTTTAATCTTATTTCACTTTACTATTACATGGATTTCGTCAGTGTAATGGAACCATCTTTTTGTGCCCATTTCACGTCCCAGTTCAGAAGTTCAGCAATGAAACGCAGGGGTACTTGCGTACGTCCATCTTTGTTTACAAATACAGTTGCACCCACGTTTTTCTTCACGCCATTCACTTCCATAACGTTGTTGTTCACCCAGAATTCAAGGGTATCATCGCCAGCCATTACCGTTACTTGTTGTGCTTTTTTGTCCCATTTCACCGTTGCACCAATACCTTCACTCAAGAAACGCAGTGGAATGTATGTGGTGTTTTTCCAAAGCACTGGTGTGGTGTCCATGTTGGTTGTTTTGTCGTTAATTTTCAGCATTTTGCTGTTCAGTTGCATCCACACCGTTGTCATTTCTGGCGCTGGTGCAGGTGTTGCTGGCTCTTGGAATTTGTCGTTGAATTGAGTCACAATTGCGTTACCCAGGGCTTGACCTACACCAAACATCACTTTGAAGCCTTCACGATTTGTTGTGTAAGAAGCATCATAGTTCCCTGCTGCATATTGATTCAATACGTTTTGCACTTGATTTTCATGCGTTGTCAGTGCTTGTTGTCCTGCTGCTTTTGGCAGATTGCCAGCTGTTGCCGAATCCAGGAATGTAGCGAATTCTGTTGTAAATCCATCAATACGTTTCTCTACTGCTGCACGAGCCGCAGCATCGTTGTTTTTAACCGCTTTTACATAATCGCTTTGCGCATTAACGTGATTGGTTACCCAAATTTTCTCGAAAGCATTGGCACCATCGTTACCGTAAACGGAAGCAATGGCTGCTTTGAAGTCAGCTGTGTTTCCAGCTTCAGCTGTAATCAGTGCGTTGGAAGCGGCTGTACGTCCATCAAATTCCTCTTGCATTTGCAGTGCCGAAAGCGCAAAGTGTTCGGAAGCCAAGTGGTTGAGTGCAGATCTCAGATCGGCTGCTTTTGTATCCGCTTTGGTATTTTCGAATTTCTCAGGCATTTGTGTAGTAATGGCTGTGGAGAGTGCCTTACTTACGTCGAACATTTCTTTGAAACCTTCACGGTAAGCCTTGTATGCATCAGCGTAATCTCCAGCTACATACTCATCGAATACTTTTTGCACGAGATCTTCATGTACTTGCAGCGCCTGTTTGGCTGCTGCTTTTGGCAACTTGCCTTCGGTAGCTGTGCTCAGGAATGTGGAGAACTCATCCACAAAACCGTTGATGTTTGCTTGTGCTTGTTTGATTCCAGCCTGGTTGCCCATTTTGGTTGCTTTCACCAGATCATCTGTGTATTTGTTATGAGCACGGAAGATGCGTTCGAATTCTTTGGCACCTGCCTCCCCGTATAGGGAAGCGATGGCTGGTTGCATATCCAGTGCATTCTGGTCGAGTGCTTTGTAAGCTGCATCTGCATCTTTTGCTCCGTCATATGCTTTTGCCATTGCTGTTACTGCGAGTGCAAAGTGCTCGGACAGCAGGTGGTCCAGGTTCGCTCTCAGGTCAGCCGCAGGTGTGTTCACGGATGCTTTCATCATTGTCATTGGTGTCTGTGGTGCGGAAGCTGCTCCAGCGATCCCCGGCATCAACAGTGTCAAGCTAAGTACAGGTGCGATAAACTTCTTCATTTTCATTTTCATTACGTGTTCACTCCTCGATTATGTTTTGTGTATAATTTCTTTCCTCGTCGTTGTCTTCATAGGGTGTAACGCAGGGTTCTCTATTCTGGATCACTCTGTGGGCAAAAAAAAATCGCAACCTTCAGTGAAGAAAGCTGCGAGTGCCTGTTGTATCAAGGTTTTTTAATATTAAAAAATAATAAAATTATAGTGATCTTTCCGATCCAAGACTACATACATACTGTAAGACAAATACTTCATTTCCCTTATTTTCTCAAATGAATCTTACATCAAAGGTTAACTTGAAGTACAATAAAGACATTATCATATTATTCGCGAAGGAGGTCCATTCATGACCTGGTTGCCTTATGTTTTAATTGTGGGAATCGCCTTATTTGGAGGTATTGCTACCATGATCATCGGAAATTCCAAAGCCAATCAGACCAGCAACCCCGAATATGACCGCCGCACAAAGCAAAACCTCCGTAAACTTTCCTATGTATACGTTGGTGCGATTGTCCTTGGTTTTGGCGGACTAATCCTCTATCTTTTTAACTGAAATTATTCGATTCGGCAAAGAATACGTTCAAACACGCCAAGCAGCTTCATGTTTCGTTTTACATATCCAATGGTTGAGGGGCCGCCTCCCCTCTCCCTGATTACCGCCAAAAATCCGCGTAACATCCATACTTGTAACTGTTCGTAAAGCTGCCTCCTGTTAAAATCAGCATTCTCCTGCACATAACCATCTTCAAAGTCAGCCATAATCTTTCCAAGTTCTTGGCTATGTGTTAATGAGGGAATTGTAGAAGCCAGTACAGCTGCCAGATCGAAATGATGATCGTCCATTCTTACTTCACCGAAATCAATAATGTAGATGGACTCTTCTGTAAACAACAAATTCCACATGCCCAGATCCCCATGAATGACTGAATGGTTCGTCTTGCGAAATTTCAGACACTCCTCTGTAAGCTGCGCTAACATACGAATTTGTTCAGATGAAGAGGCTAACACTACATTAGAAACCTCACGCCATAATTGAGATAACTCGAAACGATCTTCCATACCAGCAACCTTAAGATGATTCGTCATACGATGAAAAAGACCGATCACCTGACCTAACCGAACAAAGTCAATGTTGCTTTGGGAACGGGGAAGCAAATCCTCTATGTAGATCTGCAAATTATAAATCTCATTATTATATGTAATATACGGAATCTCGTATTTTGTCTGTACCATGGATGGTGAAATGTTTACGGATGCCAATGCCTGAACCATTTCATACTCAATCCACGCCTGTTGTTCGTTCCTCAATTTACGTAAAACGAACTTACCTTGTGTAGACTCGATTAACATCGCTTTAGAACTATTACCGTGTTCTATGGCACTAAATCCTACAATGTTCCCAATATCATAATGAACAGCCACGTAATCAAAAATTGTCATGCCTTCACCTCGATTCCTGATCCTAAGCAATCTATTCAACAGACAGATGCTAGTCTCCTGTCTATATACACATGTTTACAAGTTGGAGATAATTCAGAATTATTCTGGATATGTTCGGGGTTTAATATAAAGCCATAAGGGACAGCGAGCCCATTAAACAAACCAAACCCCAACTTGAAGGAGAGATATATGATGAAAAAAAACATGAAGAAATCCGTAGCAACGATGATGGTACTGGGCATGACATTAACTGGAGCAACGGGCGTATTCGCCGGAACGCAGCTGGAGAAAATCTCCGCATATCTTAACCATGGAATCAGCTTTAATGTTGATGGCGCGGCTTACTCACCAACGGATGGCAATGGCAACAAACTTGCGCCAATTACCTATAACAACTCCACTTATCTGCCTGTACGTGCGCTTGCCGATGCACTGCATGTACCAGTATCCTATGACGGCAAAAAAGGACAGGTCATTATCGGCCAAGCTACGAGCAATCCATCAGCTCTGACAAATGTAACGTATAGTGCAGCACAAAAAGAGGCCATTCAAAAGGCTTTTGCACAATTCGATGGGTTCGAGACCGCTTATGCCCCTCAGCAGATGATCGCGGGTGACACGTTCAAAAGTGTAGGTGCGGGTGGCGATGGTGTTAGCTTTATTTTTAGCCATATGAAAGTGGATGTATCTCCAAGAGATTATTCGGACGGTTATACAAGCAAAGACGTGAAACTGTCCAATGGTGTTGTCGCCAAATGGTATACACCAGATCAAACGGGCATGCTCACGTTCCAACTGGATGATCGCTACGTTACCCTAAGCTCACCGGATCATAAGCTGAGCCAAGCTCAGTTGCAACAAGTCGCTGTCTCTGTTCAGAAGGCAACTGGCAACAACGATCAAGGGATCACTGCATTTGCAGATGTGAATTATAGCAAACAACAATTGGATAACATTCGTAAGGCATTTGCGAAGTTTGACGGTTTCACCACAGCCTATGCTCCACAACATATGGTTGCTGGAGATACGTTCAAAAGCGTAGGTGCAGGCGGTGATGGTGTAAACTTTGTTTTCAATCGTATGAATGTCACGGTATCCCCTAAAGACTACTCTTTCAGCTATGATGGCAAAACGGTAAAACTGCCTAGTGGCGTATCAGCCAAATGGTACACACCAGACCAAACGGATATGCTCACGTTCAAGCTGGATGATCGTTATGTAACACTCAGCTCGCCAAATAACCAATTGACTCACACCCAACTGGAGCAAATGGCGGTCTCCGTACAAAAAGTGAAATAAACAAAAATAAACACACATCATTTCGGTCCCCTCTATGAGCTGGGGCTGATTTGATGTGTGTTTTGTATGCTCAAACTCTGCTGCAAAGACCTCTTCCTGTTCGTCTGTCCCTATCCTGCAATTAACTCTCTGACTTATTCATGACCTGGCGAAGCCAGTAATACCGATGCAAGTCCATGATAAAATGAAACACGACAAAAGCCAACATAATGTACACACACATTAGCACAACAGCCACAGTCTGCTGTGTAACAAAGGCCAGTGAAATATTGGCCAGAAGATATGCTCCGCCCGTAATCATCGTTAATGTGGCAACAGGCATACCTGTGCTTTTATCTCTTTTTTTACGCTGAGGGGGCTGCTGCAGCTTACGCAAACGAAACTTCACGTATTGGAACAAAGCAAAACTATATACCACAAATGATCCAATGGCGTACCAAGGTGTCGACAGACCAAGTGTCCCGTAGGCAAACTTCTGTATAATCACCATAAATCCCACAGAACAAACGATGCCAAATACGCCTCGGAACAATACATAATTCAGTTGGAGTCTGCGTGGGGCAGCAATCAGGGCAATCGCCCATATATTCATAAAGGCTAGCGGTGGCACGAGAATATACGCATACAGCGATTGGAACGGGACACTGAACACGGGAATAAGCAGAAATACGTTAAGAAAAAACAGGACAAGTATGCCTGCACTCAGCCGAATACTATCTACCGCATAGATGACATAAGGTGAATCCTCATACGGATTTGAACGTTTATTGTTCGCCATTATAACTCTTCCTTGATAGATACGTTTCGTCATGACTAGAATGCCAGGTCAGCCAAACGAACAACCCTGCGATAGACCATCGCATCCATCAAATCCTCCCAATCGAGTTCACTGGCATTAACGTCTCGATAATAGACCGTAGCAGCAGGCAAGAAACCAACCAGCGGCCCTGTACCACCACATATCAGGCTACCGCCGTCTCCTCCTTTGGGCATTACGTCTCCACCCGAATCCAGTGTAAGCTCATATTTGTAGGGATCCCCAGCAAATTGCACCCCGAAGAAATTTGGCAGTTCCAGATCATAAGGACGATCATCCTTTTCTTCAACCTGCGAAGAGGCCGTCTCTGCCGATCCCTCCACAATCTCATCCATGTTTTCCAGACTTCCAAAGTGCTTCAATCTCATCGTATAGTCGAAGCTGTCACCCCAGGGAAATAACGTGCGACAACCGCCGCCATAGATATACTCCCATTCGTCTTCGGTCAGTAAACCAAAACCCGCCGCAGCTTCCTCCCTCACGACGTCTTCCAACTCGATTCCTTCGTTGAACCACAGGATTCGGACTCCATTCTCACTTTGGCGAATCAGACGAAATTGTTGATGCAATTCATATTCACGTATTTCCGATTGCTTAAATTGCTCCAGGGCTGACGGGAAATCAGGATTTTCCTGTGCAAATGCTTCCTCCTCGGACACTTCAATCCAGCCAAGCGAGATCAGTTCGCATTCCACGAGCATCGGCGCAATAGTAACTTCTCTCACAGGTGACATTTGACTCGCCAGAAACGAATCCACGTCCTCAACACCATACTCACTGACCGTTTCATGCAGGTCGGCTGATGTCTCTTCGTTCATACCATGCTGCCAACGATCCCAGCCGAGTGTTACTTGATCTCCAGGCACAAACACAAATCTCAGCCCATCCTCCCTAAATACACCTGTTTCCATCCGCTGACCGAATCGTTCAAATGTCTCGAGACCCTCATATACCATACCGTCTGGTAACTGACGAACAAGCTTACGCATCCAAGCCTCTTTGTCCTGAGCGTTCAACGCCTGCCACATGTCTCGTCTCAATGTTTCCATAACTCTCCCCACCTTTCCTTATACACTTTCACTTCTCTAAAATGCTTTACTGGCTCGCACAGCACAATCTTATTTGTCTTGTGTACATCTTCATTTCCCTGCGGCTTGCAACAGTTCCAGCAATAATTCCTTCCGTCTTCCCTCCGCTTTGCGAGCGAGCGTTGTGAGCTTCTCCACCTTGCCAAAGATCGGATAGAGTACACGTTCCGCTTCATAATGCTCAAGTTCTTGAATCTGCCTAACCAACAGTTCGAGTATCTCCTCATTCTCCAGCTCGGACTGAATCTTCAGCTTCAGACTGTCCGTCGAACGACGCAAACTGGTGATTAACGCAGGTATCGATTGAGTCGTTACACCCTGTTTTTCCACAAATGCCGCAATGAACTTATCCTGTATTAACTGATGCTCATCATCCACTTCACCCATGTAATATTCAACCAGCGGGAAATACCGCTCATCCACAAGCCCCAGCCCAAAAGTTGCATAACTGCCTGGCATACAGCTTTTCTCTCCCTCGGTATCCTCATAAAACTCGAACTCCTGGATAGCCTCACGCGCATACTCTTCCAGGAGTGGATGCAACTCCGGGTACTCCAGTGCATTGGCAAAGAATCGGTGGGTATCCGACTTCGCGAGTCCCTTGATCGGCAAATACTGCTTTACGCTGGACTTGAGCTTGATCTTATAACCTTTCGGAAAGCCCTTTTTCAATAAATGCGTGATAAAGGTAAGTGCCTGTTGATAGGCACCCGGCTCTTCCTTGCGAATGTGAATGGTCATCAGAGCAAATACATCATTTGCTTTGCATTCAACTTCTTCCGTTTTCACATGAATATCGTCCTTCGCATACGTTCCGCTACCTTCTGTCATCATGCTTGCTGCACGTTTGCTACCGAGTTGCTTCGCGAGTTCCAAGAAAGTCACACCTTTGGATTTGCTATAACTCGGCTCAAAACGCAGAATCATGACCGCCGCGTATAACAGCAGATCGATTGGTTGAGTCCCGGATGTTTGCGCCTTCTCATGCTCGTCCAAACGTTGGACTGCCTGTGTCTCAACGTTCGACTCCAGCGTTGCTCCTGGTTTTAGTGAGTATTCATTGGTACGATAAGGCGAAGACTGAACATCATAATACTGTGGCAAAAACTGATTCTCCGCCCATGCCGTCACTGCACGAGTGATCTCACCACGATGTTCCGCAAGTGCCTCCGGACGACCCTGATTCAACTCTTGAATCCGGTCATACTGCCTGATGGTCCATGCTACATCCAACTCCGGGAACAGCTTTGGATCGAGCAGATGACTCGTCAAAAAGAAGGATTCCAATGGCTTCGTTGGATATGTACCGTGTTCTAGCTTCTTGTCTACATAGGTATGAATACGCTCAAGGAGCAGATGTCTTTTCTCATCGTTTATCCATTCCAATAAAGTCAGTTGCAGCTTGCCTTCGGTTGTTGGAAATTTCCCGCGGAAGGTGAAGCGGTAGTCAATCAACGGAGTATCTGCCAGCTTGTCCAATCTTCCCTGAACAACCTCTACAAGCTTAGGCCCAATCTCGTTACGTACCTGTTCCTCGGTAAAGGCTCCTGCCTGCTTTGATTTCACATCATCATCCAAACCCAGATCCAGGCTGTCTACCGTGGTCCGTCCAGGTTTGTAATCCAGTACAATATCATTAAAAATACCCATTTGCAGCGTGGTTCGCTTCACAACACTTTCCAAATCATCCCGCTTTTCCTGTTCATCAAACCATTCATGGATCGTCGTGATCATCTCTTCCATCGCCTGGTTATAAAGTGTACTCATCTAATCTCCTGCCTCCCCATGCATCTTATGATATTCATCAACCACACTTGAACCTCTATGAATCCCGGATCAATCCGGGACATCTATGTTATAAATACGTATTGATGTTCGTATATTACCTATTATTTTACTCTCTCAAGTACAATCGGAACAATAAGGCTTACGCACGGTTGCTTGCTAGTAAGAGAGATCTACGGATTCCTTTTTTTTCATATCTATGTACGCTCTCGGCTTGCCCTCGCTATCATCATCCCGACGTTGTATAATCATTGTATTCCTTTTCAGGAGGTTCGAATAAATGAGCTACAGCAAATACTTCCCCTTGGAAAACTATTTGAATCAGGTTTCAATCACCCTTACATATGCAGAGCTTGAGGAAATTCTCGGATTTAAGTTACCCCCTACAGCGTATAATCGCGAACAATGGTGGGTGAATAATTCCATGAATCATACACAGGCATTATCTTGGTTAAATGCCGGATGGAAGGTTGAGAATGTAATTCTAGGAAAACAAGTAACTTTTGTGCGCTGCGAGCCATAATCGATCTATACGATATAGATTAATAGTTATAACTCCAGAGGCTCTACGACCATAAATGTTATTCGAGACAAAAAAAGCAGGGTAGACTGATGAATTCATCCGTTCTACCCTGCTTTGATTGTTAATTGACTGTCTTATACCACTCGTTCACTTCGGCGGTAATATCATCCCCGCCCATGGATTTCCACTTCGTCACAAACGCATCAAATTCCTCAATGCCCACCTGACCATAGATGATCTTGCTGAACGTATCCTTCTCCAGCTTGTCGATCGCGTCCTTCTTCATTTTCATCGTCTCGGTTGGTGCTCCCGTGAACTTGTTCTTGATGGCATTATCTTTATTCGCAACGACCACCTCAGCGGCTACAAACACTTCCGGTTTGTTGGCAATTTTCGTATTTTTCTCAAAAGGAGTCTCCGGCTCTTTGCCCTTCGCAAGTTCCGCCAGCGTCTCCATCATCAGATTCGGAATTCGGGCACCATCATACGTAATTGTATATTTGAGTGGTGATACGCCATCCTTCACTTCAGCTTCACCAACCACTTCACCGTCCACAATATCATAGTCATATCCTTGCGCGAAGCCATGTTCGAACTCGCTGCCCACTTCCGGATTGGCAAAGTTGTCGAACAGATAATTTTGATACGTGAAGAAAATTTCCGGGTTCGCCATGTCTTTGTTAATCAGCACCACCCCGTTGCTTGCACCAGAACCATGTTGATGGCTCTCGCCTGTTGGTCCTGTAGGTAAGGCAATGGCCTTATACGTGGCACCATCCACATTTTTCTTCACATCATCAATCGGCCAGTTTGGCATCCAGTGCGGCCCTACGATAATGCCAGCTTTACCTGCGGTGAACAGTTCTGCTGCCTTGATCTCGTCATAGACGCCTGCTTCTTTCGGCAGGTAACCTTTGGATAACCAATCTTTCATCGTTGCAAGGCCTTCCTTCACACCTGGCTGGATGGAGCCATATTGCAGTGTTCCGTCTCCGGCATCATTCCACTGTCCAGGCATCGTGTTGTACATGCCGAAGATCCAGCCCGATTCCGTCATCCACGTATTGAGCGCATTCTTCATGCCGACAGTGAGACCATACGTATCTTTCTTGCCGTTCCCATCCGGGTCTTGATTTGTAAAAGCATCCATGACCATAACCAGCTCATCCATGGTTTTTGGTTCTTCCAGTCCCAATTTCTTCAGCCAGTCTTCCCGAATGAACATGACCGAATCGCCGTTGTAGGCATAATCGAAGATTGGAATGCCATAACGCTCGCCCTCATACATGTACGGATACCATTCCTCCGGCGCCGATTCAGATGCCTGTTTCCATGTGTCCGAAGCATACTTGTCAAACAGCTCGCCTGCATTCGCAAACTTGCCGGACTCAATTAATTCCCGTACCAGATTGTAGTCTCCCCGAATGGATACGATATCCGGCAGTTCTTCGTTAGCAGACAGCGACAAGCGTAATTTCGTGTAAAATGCATCATTGGTCACCGATACAGCCCACGGCGTGGTCAGATCGATGCCAAGTCGTTCCTTGGCCCATTTGGTATGCACATTGTTCTGTGCCGTTTCCCCATTCTTGAATTTCGTATCATCATTCCAGGCCCGCAAATAACTCATCTGTACCGCCGGTTCATATTTCCCGTCTTGCAGAGCAAGTGGTGCAGCGGCTTCCTTGGCCGGTTCTTCCTTGGCCCCCGAACTGCATGCCGTTACAGCAACCATCGTTATTGCGAGTAATGCCGTCATCATTTTTCTATACATGAACTAACCCCTCCTCAGGTAACTTGGATACCCTTATATGCCAAATGCACCTCTGCATGTGGCATTATGCACCTTACATGAAAAGGATAGTGCAGCCGGGGAGGCAAACATATATCACAATTTCAATGTTCATATTGATTTGTTAACCGTTCCGAAAATCCTGCGGGGTCAGTCCATAATGTTTGCGGAACACCTGAATGAAATAAGGCGTGTTATTGTACCCCACTTCCTGACCGACTTCATAGATCTTCATTGCCGTATGCTTGAGCAAATGAACCGCACGTTCCATTCTGGAACGGATAATATAATCACTAATGCCTTCACCTGTGGATTGTTTGTACATTTTCGACAGATATACGGGGTGCAAATGCACCTCTCCGGCAATGACCTGCAACGATAGATCCTCACCCAGATGATGGTCAATCCATTGCTGAACCTGCCGGATCAGCGTTGATCCGGCATCCTGTCCCGCATCGCTTGTACTCTCTGCCCACTGCTGCATCACACTTCTGGTCCACGTTTCCAGACTGCGCAGCGAGATGCCATAACCATCCTTGAGCAACTGCTGGTACTGCTCGCCAAGCACTTCGGCTAACTGTCTTCCTTCCCGATGAGCCATATATGAGAATGCCGCCGCCAGATAATGAAAGGCCACATACACATGCTCCGGGAACACACTGTTCGACAGTTCGGCAAAGATCTGATCAATCTTGCGGTGTGCATCCTCCATGCGCCCGGCTTCCAGCAACGCCGTTAGACCCGGCGGTTCATACAGTGCTGCAAGTGACTTCAACGTGGCCCCATTGGTTCCCGCAGCCGCATTCAGATGTAATCCTTTGCCCGCCTCGGCCTGCTTGCGAAGTGCACTGACGGCTTGATGATATAGCTGCGGCACCTGATCTGGAAAACGCCCCATACGACTAACGGATAGGGAAATGGTCGCGTTCAGATACTGCCTCACACTGTGGATCAACCGCTCTCCAAGTCGGCCCATTAACATTTCAGGTTCGGCCTGAGTTTGTTTGGGACTGGCCATGAAGACCAGATCATCATAGGCATCATCCGTATGGCAGAGATGATAGGTACTGCCGTAGATCTCTTCCACTACATTCGAGATGGCGTACTTCATCAATCGAAACGCTTTATGTGTAGGTTGATGGTCATCATACCGGATGAGCAGCAGTTGCATTTTATCTTGTGGACGGAACCCGATCTCCAGTTGCTCCAGCTTCCCTTCGAGTTCAGCATCCGCAAATTTATGCCCTAACAGTACATCCTTCATCAGCTCCGCCCGCTTCTCAGGCAGATGTTCCCTTACCGAATACATGGCCCGCTGATGCAGCAATTGTTTCTCACCCTCCAGGCGAATCTGCACTGCAGCCTGCTGCACGGATTCGATCAGTTCCTCATCCCGGACCGGTTTGAGCAGATAACTAACCGTCCCATGTTTGAGCGCCTGCTTCGCATAATCGAAGGAGGCATGCCCCGATAAAATAATACATTTCGTCTGTTCCCACTTTTGCCTGATGTGACTGACCAGATCCAGACCGGACAGACCCGGCATGCGGATATCCGTGATAATAATATGGACCTGATGTGATGCCATATGCTCCAGGGCTTCTTTGACTGAATAGGCTTTGAATACCTGACCAATCCCGTGTTCTCTCCACGGTATCGAGACAGCGATCGACTCCACTGCCGAATGTTCATCATCCACGACCATCAGATTCATCATACATTTGTTCCTCCTCAAACCATCGAATTTCTACACTAAGTCCACCATAGGGAATCGCTCCAAAATGAAGCCCCGACGACAACCCATATCGCGTAACGAGACGCTGGTGCACATTCCACGTTCCTGTTCCAATCTCCTCACCCATTGGTTCATTGATCTCCCGTTCCAATTCGGCAATCTCTTCCGCTGTCAGCGTGACACCATCATTATCAACAAACAGGCTATATCTTGTATATTTCCGACCCTCAATATGTTCGGGTACCGCCATCCCCGTTACGACGACATGCCCACTGCCTTCCATCGGCTCAATGCCATGGATCACCGCATTCTCTACGATGGGCTGAATGAGCAGTCGCGGAATGTGAAGCTGCATCAGTTGCTGCGGTACCGCGATCTCGTAGGTCAGTCGGTTGGTCCGCATCTGTTGAATGGACAGATAATGGTCCAGCAGCCGAATCTCTTCTTCTACTGTCGTCATGTCATTCTCGCCCCGCGTAATGTAGCGATAGTAGTCTCCCAGACTTAGCGACATGGCAATAACCGCTTCACGGTTGCCAAGCTGGGTCATATTTTTGATATAAAACAGGCAGTTGTACAGGAAATGCGGATTGATCTGTGATTGCAGATGTTTCAGTGTGGCTTCCCGTGAGCGGATACGTTCCTCGTATACCTTCTCGATCAATTCCTGAATCTGTTCCGCCATATGGTTGAAACTCTGGGTGAGATACGCGAATTCATCACGGGAGTGATCGACTGGAATCCGAGTGGACAACTGGCCTTTGCGAATCTGTTGCAGCCCTCTCATCAAACGATGGATGGGCACCTGGACTTTTCGATACAAAAGCAGTGCAGCCCCGATACTCAGCACGAGCAGTAACAGAATGGAGGTAATAAACATATTTCGGCTCTTGTCCATCGGGGTTAACAAATCATCCAATACCACCGGGTTCACGTATACCGCTTGCAGTTGTTTGGAGTGCACGTAACTGACCAAATATTGTTTGTCACCCACCTCCAGCTGATGATTACCTTCCCTCTCCGGTCCGTCAAAGGGGATATCTCGCATAATCGCTTCGACCAGTTCGCGGTCTGCCGTACGGTTCAGCAACGGATCATTGCCCGGTACTAGCAAGAAAGGATCTCCTCCCTGCGTTTCTTTAAAATCATCCAACATGGCAACCACGTTCATCGGGTCAAAATTAATCTCCATCACGGTTCGCACACCTGTGTTCACCGGTTTTTCATTCCACTCATAGTTATCTGTGAAAAAGTAGGTGAAACTCCCCTGCTCCAGCTGCCATTGTCCAGGTTGCGGAAACGTCAACATTTTCTCATCGTAGACTGTCCGGCTGGACATGGTGGATAACACCAGTTCCGCTTGTGGCAGGACAATCGTAATATCGTTCTTCCAGCGGCTGGTGGACTGGTACAATGATAATTTGTCGAGAATATCCAGATAGATGCTGTTTTTCTCATATTGGCTGGTGGAGTCCGTCATGTAACGGTAATGCAGAATACTCGGATCTCGCAGCAATGTCAGGCCATACAGCGAGAGCTGCTCGATATTTTTATCCACCTGGGAGCTGAAATAATTGAACTGGTTCAGACTCGACTGCTGTTTCTCTTCAACGACCATGTCCACATTTGCCTGGTTCGCGTATGTATAGAGCAGCAGAATGGGTACCAGCAGGCAGATTAAAAGAATGACCGTCTTCGCAAATACTGTGAATTTCATCGTTTCACCCTGTTCCTGAATTTGAAGTCCTTCTACACCGAAGTCCTATTTTATATTGAAAACCCTTACATTTCTATATGATTTTATATTCGCCTGCTTTCCTGCAACTTGTAATCCCCTTATACTGGGAGTGAATCAACATTTCGTGAGGGGGCTCTGTGATGCAACTGACAGAACAAGGCATTTTGCATATTAAAGAAGATGATATTTCTAGCTTATACTGTTACAGGGACCTGGATGGCATGGCCTTTGATGCTTCATTATTGTTTGAATTACAGCTTCAGGGATTAACGTTGCCACAAGGTAGCGTACGAGCGATTCAGTTTGATTTTGAGGCAGAGGAATCCCCCCTCTATGAAGAACGGGAACGTTTAGTGGCCGAGGTGCAGTCAGCGGTTCGTACCGTTGATGCGCAGTATGATGGCTCGATTGTGAAATAATATAGGCACGTTCAGCATGAAGGGCATATCGGAAGCAAAATAACATATGGCAGGAGCACAACCTGAAGACAGGGGCATTGGACTTTACAGTCGGATGCTCTTTTTTGCTGTTTCCATCAACAAGTTAATATTTCAACATCCGCATTGAAATGTTGTTCTATAGTCCGCCCTTTTCCGTTGCTATAATTCAGTTGCTCCACTCTGTGCAGAGGCTAACTCGCCTCATGTTGTCGGGGTTGGACGAGATAAAGGAGGGACCCTGATGGCTATGGAACAACCGTTAACAACCAATACGCCGGTGCGAAAAATGACACCCCATCCACGCAAACGTACCCGCTGGAATTTCAAACGCACGTGGCCGCTGCATCTGATGCTGCTGCCTGCTGTACTGCTCACATTGCTGTTCGCCTATGTGCCCATGGGCGGCATTATTATTGCTTTTCAAGACTTCAAACCGTGGCTGGGGTTCACTGGCTCCAAATGGGTCGGCTGGGACAACTTCCAATTCATGTTCGAATATCCCGACAGCGTTCAGGTCATCTGGAACACGGTACTGATCGCTTCGATGAAAATTGTGGCCGGACTTGTGGCCCCCGTGGTATTCGCCATTCTGCTGAATGAGGTTCGGAACTCTACGTTCAAACGTTTCTCACAGACCTTGGTGTATCTGCCCCATTTCCTGTCCTGGGTTGTCCTGGGCGGCATTCTGCTCGATATGTTATCACCGGAAGGCGGGCTGGTAAACCAGGTGTTAGCGGCGGCTGGCGTTGAACCGATCTTCTTTCTGGGAGATGGAGACTGGTTCCGTGTAACGGTGGTTGTCAGTGATGTGTGGAAGGAGTTTGGATTCGGAACGATTGTATTTCTGGCAGCACTTGCGGGTATAAACCCGGCATTATATGAGGCTTCGGAGGTAGATGGAGCAACACGACTTAGACAGACACTGCATATTACCCTGCCTGCACTTGTGCCGATGATTATCGTGGTAGGTACGTTATCGCTGGGCAATATCCTGAATGCAGGCTTTGACCAGATCTTCAATCTGTACAATCCGCTGGTATATGAGAAAGGTGATATTATCGATACCTTTGTCTACCGGATGGGAATTCTGAATGGCAAAATGAGCTTTGCGACTGCCGTTGGACTATTCAAATCATTTGTCGCGATGTTCCTGGTCATCTCTGCGTATCGGATGGCGTACAAAATCGCCAATTACCGCATTTTCTAAAAGAGTTAGCATAACGCATTAAGGAGGAATCAAGGTGTATCACAAAACAACCGGGTACCGTATATTTAATGGTTTCAACCTGATATTCATCGCGGCCGTCTCGATCCTGTGCATCCTGCCGCTGGTCCATATTCTGGCCGTTTCCTTCAGTGGTAAAGCGGCAGCATCCGCCAATCTGGTGACACTATGGCCGATTGATTTTACGGTGGACGCTTATACCAAAACATTTGGTAACAGTAACTTTCTCAGTGCACTCTGGATCTCAGTCCAGCGTACGGTTTTGGGTACTTTGCTCAGTATGACACTTGTCTTCCTGACGGCTTATCCATTATCCAAGGAGAGTCTGCACTTCAAGGGACGTTCGTTATATGCATGGTTTTTCATCTTCACGATGCTGTTCAGCGGGGGATTGATTCCGTCCTATATTTTGATTCAGAAGCTTGGATTGATTAATACGATGTGGGCTCTGATCTTGCCAGGAGCGGTGGCTGTCTGGAACCTGATTCTGATGATGAACTTTTTCCGTAATGTGCCGAAAGAGCTGGAAGAAGCCGCATTTATCGATGGAGCCAACCATATTACGACCC
The DNA here is from genome assembly GCF_037976585.1 of Paenibacillus sp. FSL k6-2145. Classification (NCBI taxonomy): domain Bacteria; kingdom Bacillati; phylum Bacillota; class Bacilli; order Caryophanales; family Paenibacillaceae; genus Paenibacillus; species Paenibacillus sp. FSL k6-2145. Next base: position 1,135,947 of record NZ_CP150267.1, read on the forward strand.
TGTTCAAAATTTATCTGCCTGTATCCATGCCCGCCATTGCGACGATCTCTTTATTCACGATGGTAGGTCAGTGGAATTCCTGGTTCGACGGGTTGATCTATATGAATGATGCTTCCAAATATCCACTAGCCACGTTAATGCAGACCATTATCGTTCAGCAGGATTTCTCCAACATGAACGTGGATGCAACGCAGCTTCAGAACATGTCTCAGCGTACGGTTAACGCGGCTCAGATCTTTATTGGCGCTCTGCCGATTCTGCTCGTATATCCGTTCTTGCAGCGTTTCTTCGTAAAGGGAATTGTGCTCGGGGCGGTAAAAGAGTAAGGCAAACACACGGAATCCCTTCTTGGAATTCTTCTTCATTTTATAAGTGCATTCTATACGTTCATTATTTCAGTTGATTCGAATTCGTTCTTCCGCGAGTTGCGTTGTTATATTCATTAATTAACTCATCCAGCACCATGGATTGGCGAATAACCTCCGGATGCCACAGTTCCGCATATTGATCAGCAATCTGGTAGAGCCTTTGCCGTGCATGTTCGATACATTCCTGAATGGTTTCCGGATTATGTACCATACTCCCGCCCCCTGTTGTCCTTGAATATCATCATCCAAAAAAGACCATCTAATATAATATTCGGAACAAGAGGGGATTTGGATTACCCCAAAATTAAAATTTTGGTTATTTTTTCTTGTAAAAGTTATGATTAGCGTGGATCACATGAGTTGATGTGCATATATGTTCAAAGCAAATAAACCGGATCGGCTGCAGCCTGTCCGGTTTTATAGCGCTTATTTATTGCAGAACAATTTCGTATGCCGAGATGAATATGAGCAGGCTCAACAGCTTACTTACGTTAATCCTCATATTTCGTAAAGAAAACATCCTCAAGAACGGCCTTGGCCTTCTTCAGATCACGGGTATTCAGTGTATGAAGCATCCCCATAATTTCATTCATTTCCTCGTTAACGGTTAACTCCCCTGTGGTCTCATTAAGTTCTGAGTCTTCTTCAGGATAAGCCCCCCCATCACCAGAAACGATGGATGGCCCATCTTTTTCCGAATTGAACCAGGACGCCTGTGCCGTATCACGGAGAGCATGCGCTAAGAACTGCAATTCATCTTCGGTATATCGCTGCAAAAAACGATTTGCGCCAAGATCAATTTGTTGATGCATGGCTTGATGTAAACGATAGATGTCTTGACCCTGTTCTGTCATGCGAAACAATACTTCTTTTTTATTATCCGGCAGGTATTCAGGCAAAATGATATTTTTCTGTACCAGCCTCTTGGTGATTTTGGAAACCGTGCCTTTGGAAAAGCCAAATTGCTTTGAAATGGTTATCCCATTTACAGGTTCAAGTGTTCCGATAGCATCCAGCACATGTAACATCGTAACCGTCATTTCTTCGATTAACTCTTGAACTTCCGGATCAGGGCTGTGCTTAAGCAGCCATTCCTTCTCTTCGTCATCTTCCGCTTGGAATTTAATCTGTATGTCTTTCACAGCTTCCAGCACTTCATCAATCAGGTGCTCTTTATTGTGATAGTTTGATGGCTTGATCATCCTTTTTCCTCCAACACTAATGAACTTCATCCCAGTATATCAAGGACAGGTTCATAATTAAAGTTTCCAGGAAACAATATTGACAAAAGAATAGAATTTAAATTATTATTGTTGCAAGGAAACTTATTGTTTCTGAGAAACAATAAGTTGAACTAATCATTTACACGATAACGAAGAGGACAGAAAAAACCTGAAAAAGCGAAGCTAAAAACTTTCTGCAAGAAAGCTACTTCGGAAGCATACGCTTCTTCTTTATCACCAGATTTCCCCTTGAGAAAGGGAATCGAAAAAATCCGGGGATAACAGCGATTGGAAGGTTGTTCTGTCATCGTAGTGCCTGTGTAAATAATCTTTAGTTCAATTTATATAATTCAGAGAGGAACATTACAAATGACAGATATACGATTCAAGCCATCGCAAGAGAAGCAACAACCGGATGTGAGTCCATCAAGGGAAGATTACGATATCGACGTATTGGTTGCAGGTGCTGGCCCGACCGGATCTACATTAGCAGCAGATCTGTTGCGCCGCGGCCTTCGTGTCCGGCTGGTCGATAAGGCTCCCCATGCCTTTAAGGGTTCTCGTGCCAAGGGGGTACAGCCGCGTACCCAGGAGGTTTTTGAAGATCTAGGCGTGCTGAGTGATGCTCACACAGAGGGAAGTTCTTACCCGCTCGCAGGTATCCATCTAGGTCCGATCACTGTGCCGTGGCGCATGCAGCAGCGAAATAAACCTACACCAGATCTGCCCTATCCGAATATTCTTCTGCTGGCTCAACACCGCACGGATGCCATCCTGCACCGCCTACTCGAACGTCAGGGGCTGAATATTGGATTTAACAACGCGGTAGATACTTTTGAACAGGATGACGCTGGGGTGACGGTGACGCTCTCTTCAGGGGAAAAGATTCGCAGCAGATATCTGGTGGGGGCAGACGGGGGTTCCAGCACCGTTCGTAAAGGTACAGGTATTCGATTTGTTGGAGAGACCAACGAATCAGATCGTATGCTCATCATTGATGGTACAATCGATGGCTTGTCTCGCAATCGTTGGCATATGTGGCCCCGCACAAAAGGTAAATTTGTAGGAGCATGCCCATTGCCACACTCCGACCAGTTTCAGGTCATGATCAGGTTGGGAGCAGACGAGAACCCAGATCTGGACGAGGCTGTACTTGCCGCTCAGTTCTACAAGCTCACTGGTTTACGACTCTACGACATTACCTGGAGTTCCGTATTCCGTCCCAACGTGCGACTTGCTGAGCATTATCGGTCGGGCCGTGTCTTCCTTGCAGGCGACGCAGCCCACGTCCATACCCCAGCCGGTGCGCAAGGGCTCAATACCGGTGTACAGGACGCTTACAACCTCGGCTGGAAGATAGGTCAGGTCATTGCTGGCGCACCCGATCGCCTGCTTGACACCTATGAAGCTGAACGTCAACCTGTTGCCGCACGCGTTCTTGGGAAATCCAGCGAGTTGTACGCCAAGCTCGATAATAAACGTCTCGCCAGTCTCAAACGCGGTGACGAAGAACGACAGCTCGCACTATCGTATCATGGTGGTCCACTTAGCTCTGAGCATGCATCAGCGACCAAGTCACTTCAGGTCGGAGACCGAGCACCTGATGCTCCATGCATCGGCCCAGGCGGTGTAAGACGACTATTTGAGATCCTTCGTGGACCACAATTCACATTGCTTGCCTTTGGAGCCAATACCGCTCATATTCTCCCAGAGTTGATCTGGCCAACCAGCGGTGCCGAATTGCACAGATACATCGTTAGTACCGGCAATGAAGCCGAACAGAATGTTATCAACGATACCACCAAAAAACTGACCGAAATCTATGGCATTCACAGCGACACGCTGGTACTGATTCGACCCGATGGTTACATCGGCAGCATCATCAAGGGCGACTGGCAGGCGGAATTTGAGAATGCGGTCAGCATGGTTACCCCGCCAAGTTAAGTGAGAAATATTTAAACTGCGCTTCTAGCATCAAATGGAACTTCGACCCGGGGGGTATCACATCAGATAAACTACTTGTTATATTTATCTTAATCCAACATCCTTAAAACGATTGCCTATCGTCTCTGGAAAGGCAAGTTTAATGGCATCAATGGCACGTTGTTCCGTAGCCCCTGCCTTCCATATAAGCTCAATTACCCTTTGCACACATTCCGGTTCTCTCGAATCCCAAGAGATGGAGTTGTCTATTTCCTCAACGATCATTGTATACAGGTTTGCGAGTAGCTCATACTCGTCTATGACCTGATCCATTTGAATGGACAGATGCTTAAGTCCTGCCACATAAGAGGCAATATCCCATCTTGATTTGGCATAATAGCGAAGAACTGTTGCCGCTTGTTCTGCGTCATATGTTCCTGACTGCAAAGCACCAGCAATAGCGGCATACGCAGCCGCCCCACAGGCATAATCTTGGGGCGGCAGCATATAGTCATGGGTTTCCCATTTGTAGACGGCCTGTATTAACGATTCCTTGCAGACTTCCCATAGATCTATAGGTGCACAGGCTTCCAGAACCTGATAATACCAGTAGGGTGTACTGTTCCTCCCAAACGAATCATAGGGCAGACGAATGATTTCATTACCTTTACTTTCACAGATGAACAGCACACGTTCCACCTCATCATATCCAGTAACAATGACAAATTGATCGTGCCAGAGAATCGCACCTATTCCCCGGTCAATGGAAGCTTTAATGTCCAGCAGAGCCTGCTTCTGATACAGGGGAAAGGTTGGTTCGAACGAAAAGCCCGCTGCCTGGCTCGCCGTCACACCAATGAAGTCTGCTGCGACAAAGTTCTCTGCCATCCAATTGTGTGTCGAAATTGATTCTGACGTCAGACGCCGGTCCACCACTAGTCTGAATGCACTTGCTGTCATACCTGCAATCATGTGGTGTGGGAAAACCGTCCACTGTTTATGTAATAAAATGCGATACAACGCATCTGTATACGCGCTCATACCGCTCCATGATCTATATTCATCAGCAAAATTCACAGCTTGCGGGGATTGAATCCAGTCCTGCAATACTACTTTTGTCGCCATCATCCTTCACTCCCTTCCTCTCTCATCCTATCGCGCGGAATGTGCTCCCCACCGTGGTATAGTGGACCTTTTACGGTCAGGATACTTCCGGGATATCACTCGAAAATAATCAATAGCCTGCTCTTCCAATGCTTTTGCCTTCACTAGTACCTGTGCTAGATCTTCTGTCGTATCTGATCGCAAGACACGTCTATTTTCCTGCTGAACTATATATCCTTTCATTTGGTCAATTAACGTCCCAAGCTTTTCATAACATGCACAAGCCTGGTCCAGTTCGTTCCATATCCCTCGAACACCCTGCAAATACATTCTTATTTCGGTTCGCGAATGGCAGAAGGATTCCAAAATATAACCTGCACCGGATTCATCGAAATCCCCACTCCGCAGGGCCTCCACCCACACATCATATGCCTTTTTACCTGAGGCAATATTCTGATCAGGTAACAGACGATAGGGAATATCCCAATCCTCAATCGCCAGTCGCAGGGATTCCAGCAGCATCTGCTGTTCAGGAATGCGGACCTGATCACCAAACACCTGACAATACCAAAATCCGGTAAAGTTTAAGCCGAAATTGTCATACAACAGAATCTGCGGTTCCTTGCTCCATCCGTCTTGCACATAAAAGATGCGGTCACTGTCATCATATCCATGAATAACACCGAACTCAGGAATCCAGTAAATCACACCAGTGCCTTCATCAATACTCCGTCTCACCCAATTCACTGCATCCTGCTGGTAATAACCAAACGTGGAATGACGTGTACGTCCCCCATCCCAAATCGTGAATATCCCCAGGTTATCGACTCCGGGACGATGTGCCTCCCCCCATTGTCCATACGCTGTAACCGACATGGGAAGTAGTCTGCGATGTATCGACAGCTTGAAAGCCATGCCCGTATATCCGGCAAGTACAACCTTGGAACCTTTAAACTGGCCTGTATGGGTGAGTATCGCATGCAGACTATCCACGTACGATTTGGACTCCCGCTTCATAATGAGGTTATCTAAAATATTCTCAGCCAAGGAAGTATCTTCTCCTCTCTATGCTGCTTTATTCCACGTTTTGCTTACGTTGTATCACGAGCCTGTCAATTAATCCTTCTGCGCTTTGCTGAAGCTTGCGTCTAAGCCACCCAGGAGACAAAAGTTCCTCCCATTCGCTAATAAACAAATGCTGCAAGAAAGCGTCCGTGTCATAAAATTCAATTGAATAAATCTGATCTTGCCTAGCCTGGATACGATACCCTTGCCATAGGTCCATTTGCTGCAATTCCTTCAAGCGAATCTCAGCTACAAACGGTTTACGCACAGGCAGTGGTTCTTCCCATCCACCTAGGAGAGCATCTGACCTGTACTCAAATCTCTCATTCAAGATCGATACATGAACAATGCCTTGCAAGCGAATGGCCACTTGCTGTACAGGGTCTGCTTCATAACCTACCACGTAATCGGCGTTAAACTGGGATATCATCTTTAATGGACACAAGGAAAACTGCCGTTCTCCATCGTGATCCCTGTAATGAATATGTACTCTGCGCAAGTCAGTTACGGCATGGGACAATAATTCAAAGAATTGCAGTTGCTTCGGTTGCGCCGAAAATACCGGAAGCTCGCTACTCCCCATCTGCTGTTCCTCCAACGTAAAACGCTCCAGCAAATGCGCTACACGTTTCACCGCGTCCGATTGATCATAATCGTAATGTCGATATCGATGCGCCAGATATTTCAGCACTCGTTGCTCTTCTTCGGTCATATACAAGTGGGGCAATCGAAAAGTCTGATCCTCATAACAATAGCCCCGATATTTTGCCATATACACCAAAGGGGCTCGCAAGGAACTTGCCATATATTCAATATCACGCTGAGCTTGACGACGGGAGATTTCAAACTCACGGGCAAGCCAGCTGCTATTCGGAAAACGTCCACCCCGAATCTGTTCGTCAAACCAGTGAATCCGATGCATGTTACTCATCTTCCCGCCCCCATCTCATCCATCCCTAATATATTCGATTATATCAAAAGACATGGCCCGTTCCGAAGAACAGGCCAGTTATGTTATACATGTGCCTTATCCACTCTGGATTGCACGGCTTTGAAGCATTTCTTGCATACTTTCAGACTTGTACCGTCTGTTTTTGTTTGCGTATACAACAATTTAATTCGGGTACTGCTACACACCGGGCATGTTCCCCGGCCTCTGGAAGGAAGACTCCACAAGACGCGTCCTCTTTTAGTTTTTGCCAATGGTTGTGAACCTCTTTTCGATATGGTTTGTGTGTTCACCGTTATTATATAGGGCATGGTACGACACAGAATGTCGCATCAGTTTTAAAGGTTGTTCAAAAAGTCCCCAATTGATCACGAAGTAGCCCACGAAGCGAACTCGACATCGAATCTTGCGTTCACCTTCTCGGTGCTAAATCGTTAACTTTTTGAACATGCAGTATCAGAAAATAAAAATGTCCCCTCTTCGACCTGAAGAAAGGACAACATTTAGGAAGGATCTGTGCTCGACTGAGATGCGGCCTGCAATAACGGTTGCAGGAGTCCTGGAAAGCGCGTTTCCAAATCATCAGATCGCAGGGTGAGAAAATGCTGTGTGCCCTGCACTCTGACCCGAATAACTCCGGCTTCCCGCAGGGTGCGAATGTGGTGCGACATCGTTGACTTCACAACAGGTGCATGAAAATGACTGCACGGCTGCTCCCCGCTTCTCGCTGCTTCCGCAACAATCCCAAGACGGGTCGGGTCGCTTAACGCATACAATACGGAGGAAAGTTCAATATCTGACACCTGTGGATGATGTAAAATTTTCATACTGTAGTCTCCTTTTATCAGACTATCCATTGTATTTTAACACAGATCCATGATATATTTCTAATGTTCGACACCAATCGAACTTTAATGATTTCGTTATGTAACCCCTGCTGTTAGGCACGGGATTGACATCATACTACATTTTGCAAATGTTACACACCGTTTCTGAAATGTTGCGAAATACACATCATCACTTTAGGAGGTTTTTATGAACAACACCGCAACCGCATCATCAGGGGAACGGACCGGAATACAGGAAGGTTTAATTGTAAGCTTGCTTGGTTTCACCGTTGTACTCGTTGTTATGAATACAATGATGTTTAATCTGGCCCTGCCCAAAATTGCAGCCGAATTTATGCTTACATCCGTCGCTTCCTCATGGATTGTTACAGGGTATTCCATTGTATTTGCCATTTCTTCGATTACGTTCTCACGTCTATCGGATTTCATACCTATTCGTACATTATTCACGACCGGGCTTACCTTACTTGGTGCGGCATCGGTTCTCGGGTTCTTCAGTAATCATTTCATCATTTTGCTCATTGCACGTCTGATCCAGGCTGCGGGTGCTGCATCAGTTCCGGGGCTTGCCATTGTGCTGATTACCCGGTACATTCCACATGATCGCCGGGGTAAATCGATGGCTGTCATCATGTCCGCCAGTTCACTGGGTCTTGGACTTGGTCCCGTCATCGGCGGAAGTATTACCCAGTTCCTGGGATGGCATGATCTGTTTATCGTTACAGGATTAACGTTATTCTTGATTCCTGTATTCTTCAAACTGCTTCCTCGGGAAACACCGCAAAAAGGTTCATTTGACCTGCTGGGTGCTGTGCTTCTTGCCATTGGTACTACGGGTGTGCTGTTATTCCTGACTTCCCGTCAGTGGTTCACGCTTGTTATCGGTGCTGCAGCACTGCTTCTGTTCTGGCTCCGAATTCGGCGCGCGGCAGATCCATTTGTTCAACCTGCTTTGTTCAAAGACAAAAAATATATGATGCTCAGCTCGCTGGGGATTGTATCGTACATCAATAACTTCTCAACGTTGTTCCTGTTACCTCAAATTTTGGCGCATCTGTATGGACTGACCCCTGCTCAATCGGGACTCGTCATCTTCCCGGGTGCAGTCGTGTCCATGCTGCTGTCCAACCGGATCGGCCGTATGATTGACCGACATGGCAATACGTTGCTGTTGAAATTTGCACCATGGTTGCTACTGGCCGCTGCCGGGCTATTCGCCTTATTTGCAGACAATAGCATATACGCCATCATGGCCGTGTATGTCCTGCTCAGCGTAGGCTTCTCTTCCCTAACCACCAGCGTGTCCAATGAATTGTCTGGCAATCTGACCATGGATCAGGTGGGCGCAGGTATGGGACTGTTCCAACTTAGTCAGTTCTTCAGCGGTGCCTTCAGCGTTGCTGTCACTGGTGTAGCGTTAACTGCGATGCAAAACATGCCGCTATCCTCGGCGTACACCAATATTTTCTGGGGTATGACCGTAGTTGCACTGGCATCCGTTATTTTCTCTCAGGTGTATCTGAGAATGCAGTCACGGAAAGTTACGGAAACAAGTAACCGGATCTAACATCTCATTTAAGCAAAAGAAGTCAGGAAGGGACCCTCGGGTTCTGAACCTGGCTTTTTTCTATCCCATTTTTCTGTGCATGTGTCAGCTGCCCTCTCCCACAAACACAAAACAGCCCCAAGAATGCGTTCATCACGCTCCTCGGGGCTATTATTTTACGGTTGATCAAATTCTATATTCTTCTACACTGATTATACTATTCAAACAGGTCCAAACGAAGACGTTTCAGACTTGTATGTTTGATGTACCACTGGCCGTCGATTTTGACAAAAGTCTCGTGGTAGTGCCCAAATCCGTGGAAGGATTTGTTCTCATTGCCCTCCGGGAACGTGACCCAATCTTCCATTGGGGAGATGACCTTTGCTTCGTTCTCAGATACAAATTCAACTTCGGCGCTATGAACATGATGCACAGTTACGGCAACATCCACAAGATCACGGAATACTTGTACGATCGTATCACGGCCTGTTAATACCGGAATTGGATTGCCCTCTGTGCTGAAATCGGCCACTGCATCCGGAGCAAACACATCACCCAAGGTATCCCACTGCTTCGTATCAATATAGCGGCAATAACGCGCCTTGGTGTTCCGAATGTTTTCAAGCGCGAGCAATTGTTCCAGTCCTGTGATCGTTGATTGGCTCATGTGTTGTCCCTCCAGAGATGTAAAATGTGATGTAAGATTAGGATCATGTATGTATGCATACTATACCTTCCTTATTGTACCATTCGCCTTCTATTAGGTACAACGATACAAAAAAATCTTTCCTTACCTCTCACGAGGTTGGGGAAAGATCACTTCTAGTGCAAGTTACAGGGAATGTGCACCCTTCATCTGGGAAGCCAGTTCTGACATTTTTTTATTGTTCAAAAAACTTTCCATCTCTTCTTCCGCCTGCACCATCACCTGCTGGATCAAACAGCCTGCGTTATGATTCTGGGAACATTCGAACAGGGACGCCTGACCTTCAATCGCATGAATGATCTCCAGGAAAGAAGGGTCCGGATTTTTACGACTAAGTCGGTAGCCACCATTGGCACCAGAAGTAGATTCAATCATGCCCGCCTTAACCAATTTGGTCAAAATTTTGGACAGGTAGGTTGGTGATACCTTCTGCAATTCTGCAAGTTGGTGTACACTAACCAGCTGCTCAGGAGCAGTGCTTACAAGATGAAGCATCGTATGCAAAGCATAATTTGTCGCTTTTGAATATTTCATGAGGGCACCTCATTATACACGGATTTAATTTATCCATAATAGACTTGATTGAGTTCTCTGTCAAACCACTACATTTCAAACACTGGCAACATCGAAAGGATACGGGTTAATTGTGATACAATCCGCGGTAATCCGTAGGTGTCATCCCCTCATGGGCCATGAACTGGCGGTTAAAATAACTGGCATTGGGATACCCCGCTTCCTCCGCGATTTGTCCAATGTTGGCCGCAGGCCGTTCCAGTAACCATTGCTTCGCCATCTGTAGTCGTGAACGAGTGATAAATTCCATAGGCGTCATCTCCACAGCACTCTTGAACATTTTGCAAAAGTAATACGAACTCACACCTGCGAGATCCGCCCAGTCCTGTAACAGGAAAGGTTGACAGGCCTCTTGCTGCATCTGTGGAAGAAGTGCAAGAACCCGACTCTCCGCCTTACTTGTGGTACGTGTACTCTTTAAAGGTACTGCATGCTGCACGAACTCCGCGAGTACGGCATAGGTCAATGTAGATAGCTGAGCCGGACGCAGCATCGTGTTCTGTTCCGCTTCAGTCAGCAAGGCCAGATGAGCCTCTTCCCAAGAGCTGCGTTGCCGCAGTGTCCATAATAGATTGCGATGTAACCCCCGCTCGATCATATAATCATGTAGACGTTCACCGTAAAAATGAACCCATCGTACATCCCACGGATCATCTTCACTACTATAATAATGCTGTCGCTGCTGCGGGAAATATAGAACCGCCTGACCTGCGCGAAGCTCATGCACCACCCCGTCCACTTCCACGTACCCTTTGCCCGCAGCGACGTAGTGAATATTAAAGTTGTTCAGTGCTCCTGCCTCCCGCAACACGGAATGCTGGACGTGGTCCATATAATGTCCAACGGACTCGGGATAACAAAAATATGGAATATCCTGCAGGGTAAGCAATACGGTTTGTCTCATCATAGCCGGTTCTCCTTGATCAACAATATTGTGTTAACTAACCTCAATATATTATCATTTTAATTCATTGATCTATTCTTTATAATCACAATATACATTCATACACAGGAGGATACAACACATGAATTCAGTTCAAAAATTGCGTTGGGGCATTCTTGGTAGCGCTAGCATTGCTGTGGAATCCGTCATTCCAGGCCTGCAGCAATCCGAGTTGAATGAAGTAACCGCGATTGCTAGTCGAGACGAAGATAAAGCCAAGCAAACGGCTGAACAACTTGGGATCGACAAGGCTTATGGCAGTTATGAAGCTTTGCTCGCTGATGATTCCATTGATGCCGTATATATCCCACTGCCGAATCATCTTCATCGGGAATGGACGATCCGGGCTGCTGAAGCAGGCAAACATATTTTGTGCGAAAAACCACTGGCTCTGACAGAGCAGGAAGCTCAGGAGATGGTTCAAGCTTGTGCAGATGCAGGTGTGCATCTCGCGGAAGCATTCATGTACCGCCATCATCCAAGATATGAGCAGATCAGGGATATCATTGCCAGTGGTGAGATCGGTGAGATCCGTGGTATTCACAGCACATTTTCATTTAATAACTCCAATGCATCCGGCAATGTCCGCTTTCGGAAAGAGTGGGGTGGCGGTGCACTGTATGATATCGGATGTTATTCCATCAGCGTAGCACGTCTGCTGCTTGGTCAAGAACCAAGTGCAGTTACCGTGATTGGCATGTTCTCCCCACAACATGATCAAGTCGATATGATGGCTTCCGGACTGCTGGAATTCGATAATCACGTTGGCGTGACGTTTGACAGCAGCATGTGGGCAGCCTTCCGCAACACGCTGGAGGTATTGGGATCCGACGGGATTATAGAAGTCCCTTCCGCATTTATCAGCGGACAGGACCGCAGTTCCAACTTCTATGTAACGGCTGGTGGTGAACGCATAGAGATTGAAGTCCCGCAAGTGAACCACTACTCATTGCAGGGAGATGATATGGCACGTGCTGTACTTCAGGGCAAGGATCTGCGCTTCGCCCCTTCCGATGCAGTAGCTAATATGAAAGTACTGGAAGCTTGCCTTCGTTCAGCGGAAGAACGTACACGAATTACACTATAATTGAGAGGATGAACTGACTTATGGAATATATCGAAATTGCTGGTGCAGGTAAACGTGTCTCCAGATTGATTAAAGGAACCGATTATTTCGTGCATAATGCCTACGATAAAGCAGCTACGAACATGGATGCTTTTCTGTCGATTGGCGGTAACACCGTAGATACAGCACATATCTATTGTGGTGGACAGAGTGAAGAAGTCCTTGGTCGTTACATGAAAGAACGTGGTAACCGCGACCAGATCGTCATTCTCACCAAAGGCGCGCATCATGACCAGAATGGACCACGTGTGAACGCTGATGCCATCCGCAGTGACTTGATGGAAAGTCTGGAGCGTCTTCAGACAGATCACGTAGAGATGTATGCCCTGCACCGGGATGATCCCAATACCCCTGTCAGTGTCATTCTTGAAGCATTAAACGAACATATTGAATCCGGTAAAATCGGCGCAATTGGCGCCTCCAACTGGACTTGGCAGCGACTCGAGGAAGCCAATGCGTACGCTGCGGCAAACGGCTTGAAGGGCTTCACATTCAGCAGTCCAAATCTCAGTCTCGCCAAAGCAAACGAACCTTTCTGGGAAGGTTGTGTGTCAGCAGATGCAGAGACGCTGGCATGGCATGACCAAACCAAGCTGCCCTTGCTATCCTGGTCCTCTCAAGCGCGTGGTTTCTTCACTGGACGATTCACACCTGAAGTTCGGGATAACGAAGACCTGGTGCGTGTATTCTACAGTGATGGCAACTGGGAACGGTTGCGCCGGGCTGAACAATTGGCTAATTCGAAGAAAACATCACCTATTCAGATTGCACTCGCTTATGTATTGAATCAAACGTTCCCAACCTGTGCCCTGATCGGTGCCCAGAATCAGGCGGAGCTGCTGTCCTGTGACGAAGGTTCCCGCATCACGCTGACTCCTGCTGAAATAACATGGCTGGATCTGGGCAGTGATGTACCGGCTGGCATCTAAAGAAAGTTAATCATTATATCATTAATTTTAATGACTCTAAGGGGCTGATATTACGCGGTAGCGCATAATATCAGCCTTTTCTGTTATGCAAAAGCGATCCACTATTGTAAACCCTATTGCACAATTACCGTATCCCTGTTCACGTTCCCCCCCACTTGCCCGGGAACAAATAAAGAAGGACTTACCCCAGAACACTTCTCTGAAGATAAGTCCCTTATATCATAGATTAAGCCATATAGAATGTTAGAAATTGCACTGTCATTCGTATGGATTACAGTTTAACGATCTGACCTGTTTTCTCGGATTCGAATGCTGCCAAGATCACTTGCAGGGAACGCAACCCCTCTTCTCCGGAAATCGCTGGAGGGGTTTGAGTTACAATTGACTCTACAAATGCGTCAATTACACCACTCGGCACTTGTTTCTCGTTGGTAGCCATGGCACCAACTTTGTACGTCTCAACTGTGCCATTGGTCAGTTCAACGATAACTTCATCGCCTTCAACTGTTCCGATCTTCATGACACCATTCTCGCACCACAGAACAGTACTGTTGTCTCCAGCTCTGTATTGTGTCCAGCTCGCTACCAGCGTTCCGATCGCTCCGCTCTTCATGCGCAGCAAACAAGTTGCGTTATCGTCAACCTGAGTACCTTCCTTGTGCAGTGTGCTGATAAAACCAGCCACTTCAGATACTTCATCATTCAGCAAGTAACGGATAAAGTCTGATTTGTGCACGCCCAGGTCACCCATAGCGCCCATAATAGCTTCTTCTTTACGGAAGAACCAACTTTCAGCTCCGTCCACACTCCATCCTTCCGGACCTGGGTGACCGAATGATGTACGGAAATTCAGAACTTTTCCAAGTCTGCCGGAGTCGAGAATTTCTTTTGCTTTTACGTGAGGAGGCATCAAGCGCTGGTTGTGTCCAACCATCAGATACACGCCATTTTTCTTGGCAGCTTCGATCATTTGCTCGCCTTCTTCAGTGGATACTGCCATTGGTTTCTCAACCAATACATGCTTGCCTGCATTTGCAGCAGCAATCGCCATTGGGGCATGCAGATAGTTCGGTGTACACACACTAACGGCATCCACCGTTTCGTTTGCAAGCAATTCCTCGTAATTGGAATACGCTTTACCGCCGTAAGTCTCGGCCATCTTCTCCGCACGCTCCACAATCGGATCGGCAAAAGCGACAAGTTCTACGTTCTCATTGGCAGCGTACTCTGGAATATGTCTGCGCTCGGCAATGGCTCCACAGCCGAATACAGCAACTTTAATTTTACTCATGTACATAAGTCTCCTTTGACAAATAGATTAGCATTTTTCATGGTTCGATGGCCCATTAGAATTGGTTCAGGTAGTTTTCTTTCAACCAGTTGTAGCTGTTGGATACGCTCTCAAGCGGAGGGTTCTGACATACGTCTTGTTCCACGATCAGCCATTCTACACCTGCATTCGTAGCGCCTTCAATAACAGCTGGCAGGTCAACCGAACCTTGTCCCAATTCCAGTGTTTTCATCTGGCCCTGTTCGTCTTTGCTGAAGTCCTTCAGATGAAGCAGCGGCAAGCGACCCGCATATTTATTAATATACTCGATCGGATTTTGTCCCGCAAATTGTACCCAACATACGTCCATTTCCACTTTTACCGCTTCCGGTGATGTTTGAGCGAACATGGCATCAAAGGCATTGGCATCGCCAACCTGGCCGTGGAATTCAAAGTCATGGTTATGGTATCCGAAGATCAATCCTTGTTTCGCTGCTTCAGCTCCATATTGTTGTAACTCAGCGAATAGCTTGGTCCAACCTTCTGCATTCTCAGGACGATCTTCTGGCATCAGGTAAGGACAAATGATATATTGTGCACCAATTGTTTTCAGGTAATCGATTTGTTTTTGCAAGTCTTCGCGCATCGCATGTAGTGAAACGTGGCTGCTGAATCCTTTCAGTCCAAGTTCATCTAGTAGCGCTTTCATTTCCTCAGCTGGAATATCACCATATCCGGCAAACTCCACACCTTCATATCCAAGGGCCGCTACCTTACGCAACGTACCACGAAAATCTGCTGCAGTTTCATCACGGAGTGTAAACAATTGCAAACCAATATTAAGTTTTTTCATGTAGGATACACCTCTGTTCTCAAATTTGCTTTCATTGCTCTATCTGGTATCATCCTAACGCAAAACAGGCTAGAATGAACATATACAATATAGTCAGAACATGAACTATCTGATCAAATTTTATTTCCATCATTTTGCATCTATTGAATGTAGCCCATTTGAATGCATGCAGGATGTACATATTGGGGGATTTTATCTTTGGATACGTTAGAGACATCTGTACTGATCTGTGACTACTCATACCACTATAAGGCGTTCACACATAATATGAAGGGCGAGCTGCAAACCTATCTGTTCCGTCTGCAGACTGAAGGCTCGTGCAAGGTGTATGTACAGGATGAGGAATTCAGGATGACAAGCGGGGACTTGCTGCTCTTAAAGCCTGGTGATGACTACCATCTCGTTGTAGATGAACCACATAAGGAAGGACGCTTGTCCAGCGGAGATTATTATCTGTTCTGCGAGGGCAGCTGGATCGAAAACTGGTGGAAAAGGCAGCATCGATCTACCGTGAGCCGAATTGGACTTGATGATAAACTCATCAGCCTGTGGAGAAATATGTTACTTGAGAAACGTCGCGGACCTCTTGAGGAAAATGCGGAGCTAAAGGATGCGTTACTGCGCGGATTATGTCTGTATATCGACCGGGCAATTAAAGAAAATATTCAGACCGATCGGGCAGTGTCCTCTGCGCTGAAGTTAAAACGTTTTATAGAGGAGCATGCCACGGTTACGTTCAAGCTTGATGAAGCGGCACGTTATGCAGGACTCAGTCTGTCACGTGCAGTCCGTTTATTTAAGGAGCACTACAATCAGACCATGATTCAATATGCGATTGAGATCCGTCTGAATGCAGCGCTGGAACGAATGAAATACAGTGAAATGACACTGGAGCATATTGCCGAATCCTGCGGTTTTGCGAGCTACTCCTATTTCCACCGGGTATTCCGGGCGCACTTCGGTGTGTCTCCGGCGGAGTATCTCAAATCCAGACAGCATGAGCCTATCGATGATCTGGAGCATGTATGATATTCAGCATCAGAAACCCGTGACCTTAAAGAGGTTCATGGGTTATTTTTTAGTGCGAATAGAAGTCAGACCATTTTTATAAGAATGAAGTTCAATTCAATATTTTTTTATGTGACTCCCACAGAACAAGACTGTACAATTATAGAGACAGTCATTTTACAAATTCATACATATATATTCGATTAACATCTATCATACTGGAGCGATACATATGTTAAACCACCAGCGCAAAGTCCTCATCATCGAGGATGAACCAGATATTTCGCGCATTCTGCGAGATTATTTAACCAAAAATCAATATGAAGCCGCCGTCGCAGCCACTGGACTAGACGGGCTTCAGATCATGGAGCTTATTCAACCAGACTACATCATTCTGGATATTATGCTTCCTGACATGGACGGGATTGAGGTCTGCCGAGAGATTAGACGGCGCAATAATATCCCCATCCTTATTCTGAGTGCCAGAGGCAGTGATACCGATAAGGTACTTGGTCTTGGCTTTGGAGCAGACGATTATATGACGAAGCCCTTTTCGCTCAGCGAATTGTTAGCACGGATTAATGCCCACTTCAGGCGTTATGACAGTATGACATCAGATCGGGACAGAACAGATCTACTGCATCTTGGAAACCTGGTGATTGATAAAAAAGCCTATAAAGTTACTTTGAACGGATCGGAAGTTTCTCTGTCCGCCAAAGAATTCGAATTACTTCATTATCTGGCAAGCCATAAGAATCAGGTGTTCTCCAAAGCCCAGTTGCTTGACGCCATCTGGGGATATGCAACCTACGGCGATGAAAATACCGTAACCGTATACATTCGCAGACTGCGTGAAAAAATCGAGGCAGATGCCTCGCATCCGACCGTTCTGAAGACGGTATGGGGTGTGGGTTACAAATTCAATTACGAATAAGTGAGATTGGAGGCACCCACATGTCATTGAACAGCTGGTCCAAACGCTGGTTGTTAACAACACTTGGGCTTCTCATTATTATCGTTTCAAGTATCCTTGCACTATCGATGATGCTGTTACAAGATCGAAATTCAGGCGAATCCAATCTGTCCCTGAATCAGGTTCGACTCAAGGTCAATCCGATCTTACTCGCTTTGGAGCAAAATCATCAGCATCTTAATGAACAAAATATTCGTGAAGTCATACGTTCCACCGCCAGAGAGACCGGGGTTCTGCTTACCTATCTAAACTTGGATGGAAAAGTCATTCTGTCCTCCGACCCCGCCCCCACCTCTGAAGGGACTCAAGTTAATCTGCGTTCAGCTCTTCATTATGATCTGCATCATGCCACGCAGGCCGCGGACGGTAACGATACGCTTGATATTGCGTTTCCCGTGATGGACGGACCGATGGGAAGTCAGATCGGCAATGCCATCTTTTCTATCCCACATGCCATGGTTACGGTTCAACAATCGATGACTTTTCCAGTTATATTGATTAGCGCACTCATGCTCCTGTCACTTATTCTGAGCTTATTTCTATTCTGGATGAAACGAAAACTGGACAAACACCTGCTCTCTCCCATCCATCAATTGAAGCAACATGCGGAATCCATGCTTAAAGGCAATTATGAAGAAAAAATCCAGTACAACCGGAACGATGAATTGCTCGAAGTATATGCCATGTTTGATCTCATGCGCACGGAGATTAAACATATGAGCGAGCAGCGTATTCAGCAGGAACAAGCACAAAAAGAACTCATCACCAATATATCTCATGACATTAAAACACCAATTACCACGATAAAAGCATACATAGAAGCTATTGAGGAAGGACTATGCAACGATCAGGAGACGCTGATGGAATATATGGGAGTCATGCGGACCCATACGGATAAAACGGCACGCCTTGTGGAGGATCTGCTGGTTCATGCACTTCGGGAATTGGGGCAGATTTCGGTGGAAACCCGTGAAATGTACAGTGGGCCTATACTGGAGACGATGTTGAAACCTATTGAACATGTTGTCCTAACAAAGGGGCTTATCTATAAAGGACCCAACTACATCCCCAATGTGTTAATCGCTATCGACCCCACTCGAATTGAACAAGTCATCTCCAATCTTGTCGCCAATGCCCTCAAACATACAGCTCAGGGAGATACGATACGTATAGACACGGAACTGGAATCTGGGCATTTGAAAGTGACCATCACCGACTCGGGTCAGGGCATACGTGTACAGGACATGCCGTTTGTTTTCCAACGTTATTTCAAAGGCCAGGCGAGTCATGCAGACCAACATGTGCAGGAAGGTACAGGGCTGGGTCTTTCCATCTGCCAAAGCATTATTGAAGCACATGGAGGCCATATTTCCTTTACTAGTAAAGAAGGCCAAGGTACAACCTTCCGGTTCTATCTGCCGATCTGCTGAGCACCCTCCACAGCTGTAATACTTTATTCATAATTTGATAAGGCTTCCTCAACATCCCTCCTCTAGAATGAATCCTATACTGCACTCGGGAGTGATTCGACTTGTCCAAAAAAGTGATTATCCGTGCACAGAATCTGTGCAAAACATACAACAGCGGAAGTGAACAACATCATGCCATCCGTAATGTTGATCTTGACATCTATGAAGGGGAATTCACAGTCATCATGGGTAACTCTGGCTCTGGCAAATCAACCCTCTTATATCTGCTAAGCGGACTGGATCAGATTACAGCAGGTGAGGTCTATTTTCGCGACCAGCGGATTGACGCTTACAGTGAACGCCAAATGTCCGACTTTCGCACCCGCCGGATCGGTTATATCTATCAGAGTATCAATCTGGTCCCGGACCTTTCCATCAAAGAGAACATTGCTTTACCGGGATATATCGCAGGAAACAAAAAGAAGGACATCCAATCCCGCGCTGCTGAGCTGATGAATGCCATGGATATTGATGGACAGCGTAACCGCCTCCCCTCCCAAACTTCCGGAGGACAGCAGCAGCGAGCTGCGATTGCACGGGCTTTGATCAATTCACCGGATATCATTTTTGCGGATGAACCGACCGGAAGCTTGAATATGGAACACGGCACAGCTGTTCTCGATATCCTTACAGACCTCAACCGGAAAGGACAGTCCGTTGTTATGGTGACGCATGATATCAAGGCCGCCTGTCGGGCAGATCGCCTGATCTACATTTTGGACGGCAAGATTGGCGGAATCCTTGAGTTTGACACCTATGACGAACATCAAATTCAGGATCGTGAAGCGATTATCTTCGCTTTGGTTACGGGGAAGGAATAACGATGGCAGTCATGTTTAAACTTAGCTTGTCGTATCTGAGTAGGAACAAAATACAAAATGCGTTGATTGCGCTGCTCCTGCTTCTCTCGACACTTCTTGTATCTACAGCTATTGTCATTCTGGCGAATACAGGCAATCAGTTTTATGAAATGCATACCCGAACCCATGGATCTCATCAGATCCTGACGTTTGAAAAAGGACTGAATGACCCGGACGCGGTGCACGACTGGTGGGCTTCTCAGGATGGAGCTCAGGTGTCTCCTTTGTTAACGTATCGTACATTGTCAGGCATCATTTTGAATGAAACTCACATCCCTAACATCTACCTGTACATGTTTAATACGCCTCCGCCGCCTTGGGGTGTGGATGAACTAATTTTCTCAAGCGGGACGCCCGACACAGTTCCCGAACAAGGCTCCGTCTGGATTCCAACGTCCATGGCGAATGCTTATCATATTTCGGTAGGTGATACCATTGGCTTCAAAACCGGATCAAGCACACTCGAATTGAATGTATCGGGCATTGTCATCGATGTACCATACGGGGCGCCATTCTCCAATACAGCACGGGTCTGGATGAATCCTACCGATTATCAACATGATCTCGCGACACTTGCTGGCAATGAGAATCGTATGATGGGCATCCATTTTGACGATTACAGCATGAATTCGGTGTATTGGGAACGATACAATCGTGAGACAGGTATTCCGTTTCTGGAATCCAAAATGGAGTTCGAGGCCATTGC
This sequence comes from Paenibacillus sp. FSL k6-2145, assembly GCF_037976585.1. Taxonomy (NCBI): domain Bacteria; kingdom Bacillati; phylum Bacillota; class Bacilli; order Caryophanales; family Paenibacillaceae; genus Paenibacillus; species Paenibacillus sp. FSL k6-2145. The sequence goes on from NZ_CP150267.1 coordinate 1,156,389, forward strand.
CTCTTTCTATCTGATCATCAATCAGGTTATTGGATTTATCATGATATTCATGGGTGTTGTCATGCTCTCTATCGCCCTGATGACCATCGGGTTTACGATTGCGGATGCCATCCTGGCCAATTACAGAACGATAGGAATCCTCAAATCACTAGGTCTGACTTCCCGAAAAACGATAGGCACCTATGTTATTCAATATGCATTGTTATCCATCATAGCCATTATCCCAGGACTTGCACTCAGTATATGGATATCCAAATGGATCATTAATATTTCTGTATCCTCTCTTCGAGTGGGGAATCAGGACATTCCAGTCCAAGGATTGGATGCGGCCATACTGGCCGGCGTACTACTATTTGCTCTAGTGATTCTGTTCACTGTGTTATATGCCAAAAAGGCACGCAACATACAGCCCGTGCAGGCTATTCGTTATGGTATGTCGGAGATAGATCACAGCCGGATGGCTGGCAAAATGAATTCGCCATTGGCGCACTGGATCGGGTTCACACGACTGCCTGTGACCGCCGTGCTTGGATTCCGACATGTGTTCAAAAACACCAAAAGCTCTGTTCTAACACTCCTGCTAACCACCATGGCTTCCTCCGTACTTGTTCTGGGTTATGTTCTGCTGACCAGTATAACCGGAATTGAACAGACAGCAGCTAAATGGGGGTATGACAATGCCAATATCGCAGCAGTAGTCGTGAACAAAGGTAACTTTCCAAAGATTGAATTGAAACAAACGTTAGAAGAGGATTCAAGGATTAACAATGCAGGCTGGCAAGGGAACACAACGGGTGTAATTAGCCTGGAGTCTTCGGCAACATTGAAGGGCCAATCCATCAGTCTCAACTTGAGTGTACTGGACGGGAGTTATCAGGAACTTGGGTTCGAAACGTTAAAAGGGGTTAACCCACAACATGCGAATGAAATTGCCATTGGTGTAAGTGTAGCCAAAACATCAAATAAAGATCTCGGTGATCTTATCGATATCTATATTGAAGGAGAAAAGCGTACCTTCCTCATTACAGGCATCTATCAGGCGATCGCCAACATGTCTGTCTCAGGCAGAATCACCATTGATGCCATGAGAAGTGTGAACCCGGGTTATAGTGAATTCGATGTTATCTTCATCAATGTGAACGATACGGCACAAGCGGATAAGGTTGCCTCGGAATTAAATGAGCAATTTAAAGATTTTGCTTCGGTAGTTACTCAGAAGACATTGCTTGATTCGGTTTACGCGGAAGCTGCTAACATCCTGATCTACCCGATGAGCCTGATTGGATTGCTGTTTATCATTGTGACATTCATCATTATTTTCAGTACCTGTAGAATCAATATCCGTAAAGAAAGCAGAACGTACGGGATATACAAATCGCTGGGAATGACATCTCGCCAAATCCGGTTGTCGCTCACCATGGGAATGTTCATACTGTCCTCCGTGGGAGCCATACTGGGTATTTTCGTCGGCGTATATCTGCTGCCTCTTCTACTCGAAATGGTCCTTTCCGGTTATGGTATCGTACAACTTCCACTGATCCTGCATTGGGGTGGAATGGTACTGTTCACCTGTCTAAGCATCATTGCAGCCAGTCTTGGCTCATGGTTCTCTTCGCAAATCATTCGGGAAGCATCCCCACGTATGCTGGTTATCGAATAATGTAATAAGGATGCCTTAACACAATAAAACAAGCCCTTCCATACCTCTATAGGAGGTGGAAGGGCTTGTTTTATTGATATGAACTATTTCCGCCACTTCTTCGCAAGTGCACAAATCTGATGTGGCGTAGTACGGCAACAGCCACCAATAATTTTTGCGCCCGCAGCAACCCACTGCTCCGAAGCATCACTCATACTGCCACATGTACCCTGTCCGCTCCACGTCTTCGTTGCTGCATCATATACTTCTCCCGAGTTCGGATACACAATAACAGGTTTATCGCTGGTACGGCTCAAAATACCCACTGCTTCCGTCACCACTTCCATGGGAGCACAATTCAGGCCAATCGCTGCAATCTGCGGCTCGGAGCCAAACGTCTGTGCACATACCTCAAGCAGTGTGCCCTCACTGATGCTTGTCCCGTCTTTTAAAGAAAAAGATAACCAAGCATACGCATGAGGGAACTCCTTCAGTACATCAACCAGCACCTGTGCTTCCTGCAGGGAAGGAATCGTCTCAAACGCCAGAATATCAGCACCCGCTTCAATCAGCGCCGCCATACGTGGACGGTGAAATGCGGCAAGCGTCTCATCCGACACGCCGTAATGTCCCACATACTCTGAACCATCCGCCAGATAGGCGCCGTACGGTCCAACGGACCCGGCAATAATTGGACGTGGACGAAGACTGTCTTCTTCGCGATCCCCTGTACGATCTGTTATATGCTCCTCATTCTCCACGGTCTCGGAACGTACCGAAGGAACTCCTATAAGCCGACCTGTCGAGCTTTCTCTCCCTACTAAACCGTCCTGCACTTCTGCCCACACGTCATCTCTCGCCTGTGCAGCCAGTTCCACCGTCTTGCGGATCAGCTCCAGTGCTGCCTGTTCATCAATCCCTCTCTTGCGGAAACCATCCACCGTCGCCTGATAACTGGATGTAATCGCACAGTCGGCTCCTGCTCGAAAATAATCTGCATGGACCTGAACAATAACATCCGGATTCTCAAGCAACACACGAGCAGACCATAGTGGATCATCGAGATCACATCCATGCTGTTCAAGTTCCGTTGCCAGCGCTCCATCCAGAATCATGACCGGATGTTCACGCAGGATCTGTTCTATGGGGTTAGTCTGTTGTGCTTGCGTCATGTACTTGTCCTCTTTTCTTATTCACACGTTCTGTCAGATAATAAGCAGCGTAACATACTGCGATAAACGGAACCCCACAATACAGCGCAATTCGCTGTGTCGGGTCAAAGGCAATACCTATGCATGAAGCCAGGCATAATATAAATGAAACAATTGGTACCACCGGATACAGTGGTGTGCGGTAGACCAGATCTTTGACCGCATGTCCTTCCCGGATATATTGTCTGCGGAACATGTATTGGGAGGCACTGATGCTCATCCATACCGCAACGACAGCCAGACCTGAGATGGAGACCAGAGTAATATACACGGTACCTGGTGCAATGATGCTGGACAGCAAAGCTAGTGCACCACCCACCATACTGATCAGAAGTGCATTCAGCGGTACCCCGCGTTTGGTCAGTTTGGCAAACCACGGAGAGATTGTTTTTTTATCAGCCAGAGACCAGAGCATCCGTGAAGATGCATATAGGCCCGAATTGGCAGCAGAGAGAATCGCCGTTAGAATAACAAAGTTCATAATGTCTGCTGCATAGGGTACTCCCACCCGCTCCATTACCGCTACAAACGGACTTTCCAGTACACTGGCATCCGACATGGGCAGCAAGGCCGACAAGATAACAATCGTTCCGATGAAGAAAATAACCAAACGCCACAGCGTTGTATGAATAGCCTTTGGTATCGTCTTTTCCGGATTCTCCGTCTCACCGGCGGCAATGCCGATTAACTCGGTGCCTGAGAAGGCAAAGTTTACAGCAAGCATAGTCATCAATATCGCTGTAGCCCCATGAGGGAACCACCCGGATGCGGTAATATTTGATAGAAATGGAGCCGGTTCAGAATCCGCCATGGGAATGATACCAAACATGGCTGCGCCACCGATAATAATGAAGATTACGATAGTCACTACTTTTACAGATGAGAACCAGAACTCGGATTCCGCAAATAATTTCACTGTTAAAGCGTTGAACAGAAAGATCATCAGTGCAAAGAGCGCACTCCATATCCATACGTTGACCGATGGGAACCAGCGCTGCATCAGCAATCCGGCGGCTGTGAATTCGGAGCCAAGCGCAACAGTCCAGGTTAACCAGTATAACCAAGCCACCGTGTAGCCTGTTGCCGGTCCGATATATTTGGCTGCATAACTATGAAATGCTCCCGTCTCTGGCATATGAACAGACAGTTCACCAAGACAGAGCATCACCAGATATACAACAATGGCTCCGATCAGATAGGACAGAATGGTTCCCAGTGGTCCCGCTTGCTGAATGGTGTAACCTGAGCTGAGGAATAATCCCGTTCCAATGACTCCTCCTAGAGAGAGCATGACCACATGCCGTGCCTGCATTTTCCGCTGAAAATGCCCTTTGTCGTTGTTGTTCTCCATACCTGCTGCTCCCCTACTTCTTCATCCAGAAAAAACAAAAAAGACCCACTCTGCCTAAAGAGTGCGCCGTTACTGACAAATAAAAACAAACGCTCCTATCTATCAGGCTTTCACCCGCTGGAATTAGCACAGTATCCTTCAGATCTGTTGCTGAGGTTTCTAAGGGCCAGTCCCTCCACCTCTCTGGATAAGAAAATGATTTTTTATAAATATAGCGATCTATCATGAATGTGTCAACATTTAAATAATAAATGGCACACCTCGCTATTCGGTGGAAGACCCCGGATTGGTGATGGTGGTCTTTACCTCATACGTGATCGGCACGGTGCTAAAAATTTTATCCCAATCGTCTTTGACTTTTTTCCATGTTTTGGGTTCTTTGATACGCAAGCTATCCCGAAAATCCGCAACATCTACTTTATAGGTATGCTGAAGTTTGTATAACACCTGTCGAATCTGTTGTTCGGCCAGTTCAGCAAATTCTTTTTCCAATTCTCTGAGATAAGCACCTTTTTCCTCTTCCTCGGGAGCACGCCAATCCTCCATCAACCAACCTTCGGATTCAGTCTTCACATGGAATGAAATATCATCGCCAACCACTTTTGGAATTATTTTTGTTTTTTTCTTTTTCATTTCATATACCACGGTGAATCCCGCTTTATTGTATGTCTTCAAGATGCCTCCTTTTTCTTTAGGTCTGATCCACGATAGCCCTTCTAGATCCGTTTGGCTGAGTTCCCCGATGAATTTGGTCGTTTTCCCATCAAAGATACTGGCACCGGAGAATTTGTCCTCTCCATTGGAGTTCAGTACATTTTGGAGCAAGAAGCTGGAACCAGATTGCATTTGTGCATCTAATTTGGAGAGTAGAACGGGGTCCAGGATTTTATTGGACAAGTACGAATTACCGGTAATGCCTGTAAGATAAAATGCTGGAATCCGGGAAGGATCATCTGAAGTCAGTACATCAACAGCGCGATGATGGCTAATCAACACCAGACAGTTAGGGCGAATATCGTTATCCCGAAGTACAAAATCCAGCAACTGATCCAGACCATACTTTTTGGCAATATCCTTGGACACAACGATGACCTTCAGATGATGTCCGATGAGCGGGTGATCTCGCCTCAGTGCAAACTGACGAAAGATTTGCAGCAAGGAATCTCCGGTAAGCTGTTCATTGGAATAGGACGTTTTACCAGAAGAAGGCGAACCGGATTGTTGGCTCTTTTGACTGCTGGAATTACCGGGAGCAATCTGTACCGTGGCCGTCAAATTGTTCTGCTTGGAATACGCTCCTCCCTGATTAGCAATGTCTTTCTCAAATTCCGTCTCTTTGCCGATATCGATCCCAAGACCGACGTAGACACTTAGATCCTCTATCTCCCGACTGCTCCAACATCCGGATATCGTTAAGAGAATGCATAATACAGTGGCTAAGCGTAACAACATACGGAATGTAATCATGCATGCTTGCCTCCTTTTTTGCGAATCAGACTTAACAACAGTAGTACCAGAGGTAAAATGCCAAACAAAAATACGGACACATTGCCCAGCATATCTCCTAGTTTGAAGGTATCATCCACGGTTTTGGGCATCATTGCTGTCAGATAAATGAACGGAAGCAGGCCGTACATGATGCCTTTGATTTTTTTGGAACGAAACAAGTCACGAATACCCACCGAAGCGCAGTAATGTGTAATAGCTGTAGTCGAAAAGATTTGCATAATCCAGATGACCAGCAATAAGGATTCAAAACGCTCGAATATCAGACCCTGAATTTCGAAGCTCCTTACCAAATCCAACGTTGGCCAGGTTCGAGTTTTGATGCCATCGAGCGATAAACTGCCTATAACCATCACGACCGTGATCAAGTAGATAATAGTGGATATGAGTATCCCCCAGGTCATCGCTTTATTGCTCTTTTTCGGATTTTTCATATAGGCAGTCATGATTAACATCACCTCATAGCCTGTATAAGATAATAGTGAAGGCTTCAACCCATGGAAAACGGGCATAAGCCCATCACCGAGCACGGGTCTCAAATTGCCTATCTCGAATAGCTGATTACTAAGCAAAATTTCAATCACAAATATAATAATCGTAATCGGAAGGATGATCTCAAACACGCGTACGATAACGCCAAGCCCGCCTGAGATCATATATACACCGATCCACATGAAGACCATCACAATTGCCCAGGTGGGGGTGCGTTCGAGTAGATACATCCCGGTTACTTCAGCCATAACTCTGATTTCGAATGCGGCAATCACTATGAAATACATAATCATAGACAATCCCAGTATGTAAGCAATCCAGCTGCCCGTAATCTCACGAGTGAACTGGAAGACGGTTTTCTCCGGAAATCTGCGACACAGTGTAACCAGAATTATTCCGACACCTATGATAATGAATCCAGATAGGATAATGGAAATCCAGACATCCGGTGTTCCGACAGCTTTGCTAGTCGTTCGAGGCAACGTCAATATCCCGGCACCAAGCATGTAATTGACAATAATTACAACGGCCTGTGTCGTGGTTAGCTTTCCTTGGGAGCCATTCACTTTAGTTCACCTCCAGACCTTCAGTAGATGGAATTCCATTTATTTTTTCCGATCATCATCTATCGGATTAGTCATCTTGGGACGCATTCTCATCATATTTAGCGGTGCACGGATAACAAAATCCTTCCATTCATTCATGTGATAAGGTACCGCTGGTGCAACATAAGGTACGCCAAAGCTTGAGAGTCGTGCCAGATGTGTACACACAAGCAGAAAGAACATAACCACGCCAAACAATCCAAGTACGGCTGCGCTGAACATAGCGGCAAATCGCAGAATTCTTAGCGTTAATCCCGCACTATAGACCGGAATCGTAAAGGAAGAGATGGCTGTTACCGCAACGACAATGACCAGGAATTGGCTTATTATTCCCGCTTGCACCGCTGCTTGGCCAATAATCAGACCTCCTACGATACCCATCGCTGGCGCAATTGGTTTAGGCAGCCGTATCCCTGCCTCCCTCAGAATCTCAATCGAAAGTTCCATGATCAGTACTTCAATGATCGAAGGAAACGGCACGCCTGTCCGCGTTTCAATAATCGTCAATACCAGCTTCGTTGGAATAAGACCCGGATGGAACGAAATAAACGAGATATAGAGCGCAGGAGCAAGCAATGCCAGCATCGCGGCCATAAAACGTAGCACTCGCAAAAATGTTCCGGGAATCCAGCGTTCATAATAGTCCTCGGGAGACTGAAGCAACATGCTAAAGGTCACTGGTACGATTAATACAAACGGCGTTCCATCCAACAAAATTGCCACTCGACCTTCCAGAAGGGCACCCATCACCCGGTCAGGTCTTTCCGTATTCAGTACCTGTTGAAAAGGACTCAGGGTACTGTCTTCGATGAGTTGTTCCACATAACCTGATTCCAACATCGAATCCATATCCATCTCTTCAATTCGCTTGCATACTTCAGCCACGAGATTGGGATCGGCAATATCCTGAATATAGGCTATCGCCAAATCTTTTTTGATCCGTGAACCCACTTCATACTTCTTAATAAACAGGCTCTGATCACTTCCATAACGACGCAAAATGCCTGTATTATCGCTTAATTGCTCTGTAAAACCAATACGTGGCCCACGAAGCAGCCCCTCTGACAGGGGTTCATTTACACCACGTGTTTTGATCTTATGAGCTCCAATTAATAAAGCACCCGGCAAACCATCAACCAGCAGTGCATTTTTCCCAAACAACACACCAACTGCGAGTTCTTGGAGGGACTTCGTCTCCTCAACCAGACTGACAGGAAGTAATTGATCTTGCAGATATGCCGACAGTAAGTGTGCGTTGTCTGGATGAAGGAAACCCTCCTGCTTAAGTAGAGGAACACCTTCGAACATCAACGGTGTAATCAAGTGATCATCAACTAAGTCCTGATCTACCAGGCCTTCGGTATAGATCACCGCAGCCCGTGTATTCGTTCCCCTAATAATAAATTCCCGAATATGCACGTCTGCATTGAGACCAAAGCTTTCTTTCACACTCGTCAGATTTATGCTGTACTTTTCGGTTAATTTAATATTGGCATAGTGGCCTGTTTCGGTCCCTTCACCCTGCCCTTTGGCTGCTGGCGAGATATCCTTCGAGGATACGGATGATTGCTTCGAGCGAGAGAAGCTTCCGCGCTTAATGGCAGCATTGATCCAGCGTGTGCTCAATGTAATACCAATTGGAATGATGAAGACCAAGAATGCCTGAATCCATATGGACCAATCCGGCACGTAGGATACAATTGTTGACCACATGTTCCCACCCCAACATTTCTCTGCATGATGAAGCTGCAGGTATTCCCAAGTATTGTGTCCCCGTTTGATCACAATAATTCCCGTTTTTTTGTGTACTAAACGACAAAAAAAAGCGGTTCCTGTATTAGGAACCACTATTTGCTCTATAATTATACGATTCTGGTCACATGCTCCGCTTTGGCATCCAACAAGTGAGCTGAAGCAGCAATTGCTGTAAAATCATTCAATGCGATCTCAATCTGCTTCTGGCTCTGCTCCACATATTCTTCTACTTTTTTGGTACCGCCTGTGATATTACCAATCTCCTTCGTTATTCCCGTAACGCTATCACGAATCTCATTAATCGAACTCTCCACCATTGCGGATAGTTTCTTAACTTCCTTGGCCACGATATCGAATCCTCGTCCAAATTCTCCTGCATGTGCAGCCTCAATGGCAGCATTCAACGCGAGCAGTTGCGTCTGAGACGAAATCTCGCGTATCGTTCGTACCACACCCTGAATCGATCCGGCCTGTTCCTGCAAATGAGTCAGCGTTGCACGGTTAGTAGCCGACACCTCTGAGATATAGGAGATACTGGACATTAACTCCTGACTGCGTTCAATGCCTACATCTGCCTGCCCATTTAGTTCATGAGACATCGTTTTCAGCTCATTCACTACGACCGAAATGTTGTTCTGACGGTTGGTAATGTTGGTGGCGATTTTGGAGACACCCAGTATCTTCTGATTCGTCTCATCGTACACCGGCATATATGTCGCCTCAAGCCATACGGAATTCCCCTTTGCATCCTTGCGTTCAACCTTGTCCTGGAAGCTGACACCATTAAATATGCTATCCCAAAAAGCATCATATTCCGGGGTATTCGCAAAATTACCGAAGCATAGTTGCTGATGCTTCATTCCATACATCTCATCTACCGTATATCCCATGGTCTGGGCAAAAACTTCATTCACATAAGTTACCCGTCGATCCATATCGAAACGAATAATAGCCAGACTTTTCTCCATCGCCTTGATGACCAGTGCATCGGTGACAACATCTTTCTTTTCCATAGCTAATATAGGCACTTGATAACCCCCACAGTTCATTCCATAATAGACAGCCTTTTAACTAGCAAACAACGATCACAATAAAATATGTATCCATCAGGTTCTAGTGGGCTCTACTATTGATACCCGATTTGCAGCATTTTGGATCACCTGTTGTTATTTATTTTTTCAAAAGAAAATCTGCTCCACCTCATCCACTGGTAATGGCTTATCCCATCCGTAAAAATGCCTCTGTATCTACTTTTACGTATCGTAACACAAAGCAAAGAAGCATACACTTCTGTATTTCTAACATTTTTTCTGTTTTTTAGTAACCGTTTAACCCCTATATACAAGAAAAACAGGACGATTCTTCGCGCATCGCCCTGTCTCTTATCCATTCTCATATTACTTTTTTCGTGGTGTCCAGCGCTTCGCTTTACTGTGATTTTGGATACTGTATGCCCGCAGGGTAGGAGATCAGCTCGATCAGCATTTACAAGAAAAGAGGGTCGATATAACCACCACTCCATACCAACATGACTCCCTTCTATTCATCAACCTCGCGGCAGCTTATCTCCATACCGACTGCGCAGTTCAGCAAGCCGTTCCAACTTGGACAGCGCACGCTCCTTCTGTATTAATCCCACAGCCAGCACCATCTGTTCCATTAACAGCAGTGGAGTCACCATGGAATGAAATTCTCCCAGTTCTCCTCTGCTAACGTAAAAAGACAACTCCGTCGCCAATCCATATAACAAGTCTTCCCGATCTGTCACAAGTATGGCCTTGCTTCCCGAATCAAGGGCATAATCCAGAATGACCTCTGCTTCAGGCAACAGGCGGGTGAAACACATAAGCATCACCATATCCTCTTGCTGCATATGCATCAACGATTCCAATAACTCATGTCCACCTCCAGCAAGGTGAATAACGGTCAATCCAAATCTGGACAAGCGGAATGACAACAGCTCCGCCAGACCAGCAGATGGTCCAGGTGCATAGATGTATACTCTTCGTGCTTCAGCGAGGATGGCAGCTGCCTGCTCCAGATCCCCTTGCTTCATATGGGATAATGTCTCCTGCAAATGGCTGACGGATGCTTCCAATAATTGAATAGGCAAGCTTTCTGTGTCCATGCGGGACATGGTTTTGTTTAACTTCAACGCAGGTGTGGTGTCTTCGGACGTGCGGAGCCGGATTTTGAATGCTTTGGCATTGTCATATCCGACTGCACGCCAGAAACGGGATACCGTCGCAATGCTGACCCCCAGCCTGTCGGCGATCTCCTGTTCCGTCATGAATAAAATCTCTTCGGGATTACGTTCAACAAAGTCGGCAATTTTCAAATGGCCTGGCGATAGCTGTTCTTTTTGCGTAAACAAATTCATTCAGGATACACTCCCTTTCTCGCTCTCCATTTAGTATATCAGTGGACTGGGGACAAAGTGGTTTATCTATGTAATAAATTTTTCATAAAAATAAAAAGTTGTAATAAAAATTACAATTGATTTACAAATATCTTCTTTCCCGTTAATACTCTCCCCCTAGACTTTGGCTATGAAGAATACCAACTTTCAGGGGGAATCTATCCATGAAGAAGATAACTGAGCGTTACACGCTGACGTCTTCACAGAAAATGATGGTTTTTGTGCTTTCCATGTCACTGTACGGCTTATCCAACATGTTCACAGAGCTTATTCCCAAGCTACAGCTTGGACCCATTGAATTGTCCGTTGAATACTTTGCTTTTATTCCGCTGACCCTCTGTATTCTGTTTCATCCCATGATTGCTGCGCTTGGTGCTGCCCTTGGCGAAGTCATTTTTGGTGAGTTGATGCTGGGGCAATTTGGTGGACTTGGTGAGCTCGAGAAATTCATTACTTTTTCCTTCGCTATGTACGTCGCAGGGCGTATGGTAAGTGATCCCCGTAATCGCAGGCAGGTTGGTATTGCAGCCATGACCGGAGTCATCATTCATCAATTTCTCAGTTCGCTGGTCGATATCGGCAAAGTATGGATCGGTGTGGAACAGCTTGAAGCGGTTCCGGGACTCGCTGAAAGTGTAGTTCTGATCGAAGGGGTCGGTTTCCTTAATGACGTACTGTTCTCGGGCATCCTCTTCGCTCTACTGCCAACGCTGTATCTGGTTCCCCTGCTCTATGGCAAAATTGAACCGCTGCTCGGAATCAAACCTCGCAATCCTGGCATGAAATATGAAGGCATTGGCTTCTTCAGTCCAAAGCTCATCCTGATCGGTGTGTTACTGCTCGCGTTGGCTTTCGGCGCTGAATCCCTCTCCGAGATGGACATTAATTTCGCGGTGTGGGAGACGGACTATGCAGATCAATACGGTTCTGCCTCCATCTGGATCAGTATTGGTACTGCGGCATTAATTGCCGTGGTGACACTCATCTTCATGCGGATCAGACGCAACAAGAACAACTCCATTTCAGATAAGGAGAACCGTCCTTATGCATAATGTAATGTCCCAATCTGTTTCTATTTCCGCACCGAAGTCCGCTATCTCCATTCAAAATGTGACTTTTACCTATCCCGGCTCGGAGGAGCCTGTTCTGAACGGGGCTTCACTTGAACTCCAACAAGGCAGTTTCACTGCAATCATCGGGAGCAACGGTTGTGGCAAATCAACGATGTGCAAATTGTTTAACGGCCTCATCCCCCAATTCTACACGGGTGACTTCTCTGGTGAAGTCCATGTACTTGGTGTACCTGCCGAAGGCCGAAGTGTTGCAGACCTGTCCAGAAAAATCGGTTACGTATACCAGGACTTCGATAATCAACTGGTCCGCCCAACTGTTCTGGATGAAGCCTGTTTTGCACCTCTGAACTATGGGTTACCCAACTATCGGGAGATGGGTGAACAGGCGCTCGCCATGTGCGGACTGGATACCATTCACAACCGATACATCTGGGAATTGAGTGGTGGGCAGAAACATCTGCTCGCTCTCGCTGGTGCGCTGTCACTCAACCCGGATATTCTAATTGTAGACGAGCCGGTTTCCCAGCTTGATCCGCAGCATGCGAAACTGATCTACAAATGTCTGTCCCGATTAAATAAGGAATATGGCAAGACGATTATCGTGATTGAGCATCATACCGAATTTATCGCCGACTTCTGCGAAGATGTGGTCCTGATGGATAAAGGCCGTGTGTTGTGGAATCTTCCTGTCAAGGAGGGCTTGAATCAAATCGCCGATCTGGAGCGGCTTGGCATTCAGCCACCCGAGGTGACTCGTGCAGCTATTCAAGCGGATGAGCATTTTAAGGAAGGTGAATTATCCAGCGGTACACAGGATTCTGCAACTCAATATTGGTTCCCCATTACGGTGGATGAAGCCGTGGTTTACTTTGCACAACGACAATACCCGCAGGACTTACATGCTTCAGGCAAACGGAGAGATTCCGCAGAACATGCGTTGCAGATGCAAACTATGAACACGATCCAGTCTGCCATGGAGCAGAACGATGCAGCCGTTTCGCGGATATCGGGGGGCACACTGACAGATTCTACTGCGGCGCCTGTTCCCATTGTCGAATTTCAAAATACGCGGCTACGGTACAGAGGACTGGGAAAAAAAGAGCATGAGGTTATTCGTGGCATTAACTTTTCACTGCATGAAGGAGAACGGATTGCCTTGGTTGGCAACAACGGAGCCGGCAAATCTTCACTGCTCAGACTCATGGCTGGAATCAGCTTGCCTCAGGAAGGCAGTGTCAGCGTTTTGGGCGAGGTTACCCATCGATCTTCTTTGGAACAGCTTGCAGGCAGAGTCGCGTATATTTTTCAGAACTCCTCCGAGATGTTCATCGAAGATAGTGTGCGCAAAGAAGTGGCGTATTTCCTGAAAACCCGTCGCATTCAGGAAGCTGACAAGCAGATCGCTCATGTGCTGGATCGCTTCCGGCTGACGCCACTACAAGAGCGGGATGCCCGACTCCTGAGCGGCGGACAACAACGGCGGGTTACCCTCGCCATCGGTGCAGCCATGAAACCTTCTCTCATGTTGCTCGATGAACCTACTGCCAATCTGGATCTTGCTACAAGGGAAGAGTTGATTGGTGTACTGAATGAACTCGATCAGTATGTGCGTACAACCGTCATTGCCACGCATGACATGCAACTGGTTACCCAGTGGGCCAGTCGGGTCATCGTACTCCACAATGGCCGGGTAGAAGCTGACGGCACCCCTGCCGAGGTATTCGCCGACGAACCCCTTCTGCGCCGATCAGGGCTTGCCCTTACGCAGATCATGGAGCTCTCGCATCGTATCGGATTGCCTGCACTTTGCCCTACAACCGATGCCTTTGTTGCAGGTCTGTTGAAGCAATCATTCACCAAGGAGGATGCCCGTCATGCAGCTTGTCCGCAACTGGTTTGACAAACTATCCATTGAACGCATACAGCTGGAGCTAATGAATACCGTATATGGCAGTGGTCATGCCAGCCTGTCACGGATTGACCCGCGTGCCATGCTGATTTGGTATCTCTTTTTTGCCATTGTACCCTGGTTTATTCATAACGGCACCGTGCTGCTCGGCATGTTCCTACTCATGGTCACCACCACGATTTTATCTCGGGCTGCTCCCTTTATTATCATCATTCTCTGCCTGGGGTTAATTGGTCAGGTGGGCTGGATGTTTATCATCTCGCTGTTCTTCGGAGGCAATTGGGAATCTGCATTCCCCCTGTTGCTGCTCACCCTCAAGCTGTCCATCGTCTCGCTGGCGAGTATCACCGTATTCTCGGGTATGGACCCGGAACGGATTGGCGATGGATTACTAGCTCTCGGCATGCCTGCAACATTCTCGTTCAGCCTTTCTTACGCTTATCGTATCTTGCCAGTGCTGTTCGGTGAGTTCCGGAATATCATGTTGTCCTACCGACTGCGGGGTCTTGTTCCTTCCCGGCATGGATGGCTCTACTGGCGGCTTGTCGTTTATTATATGAAACTGTTCGTCGTGTCCTTCTTCCCGCTCATGCTGGCTACAGCCAAACGCTCACGCACAACCGTTGAAGCACTGGAGACACGTGGCTTCTCTTACGGCATGAAGCATCCAGAATCCAAACGTCTGAAGCTGGCCCATCTAACAATCACCCCACGTGACATCGGGTTTCTCGCTGGATCGGCGCTTTATGTGGCTCTACTGTTCTGGTTCGGCGCACATTTTGAAATTTTGTAATTCATATACTTAACCATTCATGGAATAAAAGGAGTGTCATTATGCGCATTGATCTTCATACTCACGGCAAATTATCCAAAAACTCTGATTTCTCAATCGATTACTTCACCGAAATGGTCACGGAAGCGAAAGCCAGCGGGCTGAATGCCCTCGCGCTTACAGAGCATTTTAACACCCGTCACTTCTACGATGTCTATGAGACGCTGGATCGTCTTTACCCCTATAACGGAGAGTACTACGATGCAGGGGGACTTCGCATTTTCCCTGGGATGGAAGTGGATATTCAGGAGACAGGACATATTTTGCTGATTGGTCAAAAAGAACATATCCTCGCCGTCCGTGCCGGCCTGGAAAATTATACAGCCAAGGGGTCTTTCATCCCCTTTGCCGACCTGCTGGATCTGGCCGAAGCATGGCCTTTACTTAAAATTGGCGCACACCCGTTCCGCGAATCCACTCCGCTACATCAATTGGACCGCAACCTGCTTGGGCGTCTGGATGCATTTGACCTGAATGCCAAGGATATGTACAAAGTCGGTATCCAGACCTGTCGCAGTCAGGTCGAACCATTTGCCCAATCCCTTGGCAAGCCGGTTACAGCCGGAAGTGATACACACCAATGTTTGCAATACGGCAGTGTAACCAACGTGTTGGATCGTCCTTGTGCATCGGTGGATGAACTCAAAGAGCAGATTCTCACCGGAGCGTATACCATCGAAATCTCTGCCGATCTTCCCTTACGCGTCAAAGCCTCTGTAATGCTCAAGAAAGTAATGAAACGTCTCGCCAAGCTGGAGGCCACCAATCTGCAAGAGGTTTAGAAAGTGGAGCCACAGTTAGGCTCACCAAATGACTGAATGAAAGTCATCATGCACAAAGGCATGCTCACCAAGAGCATGTCTCTTTTATATTCAGACAAAATCCAATTCGGGTCATCCAAGGAGACACCGCCAGATTCAGGTTTCCAGAAGATCTACACGTTCCGCTCGTTCGTTCTTCTTATACTGAGTAGGCGACTCGCCCATCGTCTTCGTGAACAAAATAGTGAAATAATTTGCGTTCTGGTAGCCCAATATATGTGCAATTTCACTTACCTTCATGTCCGTTGTGGTTAGCAACCGCTTCGCTTCTCCCATTCTTCGATAAACAATATAACGAATCGGGGAATCATCATACTTGTCCTTGAACACATGAGATAAGTAATAAGGGTTCATATGAAAGTACGCAGCCATATCCTGAAGCTTCAGGTGCTGAAGGTAGTTTTCATCGAGAAAATCCTTGATCCGTACGGCGAGATGATCCGAATCTTGTTTTTGTGAGGCATTTGGTTGAGCTAACCGCTGAACAATGGCAAGCAGCACGCCAAGCAGTCCCTCACAGATCTTCTCGTAACCCGTCTTGTGATTGGAGGATTCCTCATACATGAACTCGAACAGCTCGCCAATCCTGCTAGCGTATTCTTTCGTTTCGATATACGGAGACGCATTTTCAGGAATGATGTGCTCTGTTTGCGTTCCATCCGAATAGATATTGGCTATTCCACAATAATAAAGACTGAGTGGGCATTCGGGTGAGGTACATTGTTCATGAATTACACCTTGGTTGTAGATTAACAGATCGCCTTTTTTGACCGTATATGGATGTTCATTAATCTTAATAACACCTTCTCCATCAGACACATACACCATTTCACTGATATCCTCATGCATGTGACTTGGAAAATTCCAATTGGGATTGCCGTTCACTTTTCCTATATATAACAATCTGGAGGATTCTTGTTTGCTTGTATCGATCATTCCTGTCTCCTCCTGCATCAGTGTCTGATTATTTTCTAGATGTATTAATATACCCCTTTTGCCACAGCAAGATCTATAATTTTTCAGAAAAATAAAGCAATATCTTTCATTGTCTTCCCCTCTCCATTTTCTTATGATGAGTCATGCACCTTTAAATCCAACCCATTTCAAGGAGTTGAGGATAGATTGAAAAAGTTGATTTTTTATATGATCGCCATTGCAACAGGAGCTCTTCTAAGCTTTGAAGGTGCACTGTATGGCAAACTTGGAGAACAAGTTGGCACACTGGAAGCTGATTTCTATAACTTCTTCATGGGTGCGATTATTTCACTGATTCTGTTGATTTTCTTCGGTAGAGGAAATCTCTCTGCTATCACCAAATTTCCAAAGTGGAACCTGCTTGGTGGTCTGCTTGGGGTTACCTACCTGCTTACATTAGTCATTGGTGTTCCCATTGTGGGTGTAGGGATCTCCATGATTGCCATTGTTGTTGGGCAGATGGTGACCAGTATTCTGATCGATCATTACGGATGGCTGGGGAGCAATCGCAAAGCGGTAGGAAGCAAACGAATTGCCGCCTTGGTACTTATGCTGGGCGCGCTGGCTCTTACTTTATTCTAAAGGAGGATTACGATGGGGATAGGTTTATTGATTGTTGTTGTCACCTTAATTGGTGGAGCTGTACTTAGTGCGCAGTCCTCGATCAATGGTACGATTAGCCGAAATATCGGGCTGTTGGAAACCGTTTTTTTTACGTTTGCGTCAGGTACACTGATTCTGGCTGTACTCATTAATTTTTTTGGCAGTGGACATCTACTCGACTTGCTTCATGCGCCCAAATTACAGCTTTCTGCGGTTTTCCTTGGTTTCGGATATTTATTCCTGTCCACATTGGCCGTAAATAAACTTGGAGTGACACCTGCCAACCTTACGGCGATTGTAGGTCAGATTGTTGCCGGTTTTATCATCGATGCCATGGGACTTTTCGGTGGTGAATTCATTGCATTCTCTTGGCAGCGAGCTGTCTCACTTGTCCTGATGTTGGCTGCATTAGCTCTAATTTTCAGTGAAAAAAATGACCAAGCTCAAGCGGTAACGCTTAGCAAATAAATGAACGGTAGTGCCTGATACTTGATATCAAGTAACGTTTAGATTATGAAACTTTCTGGCTGTTCAAACGACCTTGCATAGAAACCGAAGAAAGAAGAGCGCATGATATCCATGGCTCTTCTTTTTTTGATGTTTTTAAGTTAGTTACAGGTTTACATACCGAGTGCTTAACCGGGGGCCTGAACTCATTTTAAAAATCGTGCACAGTTACACACAGCTGAATCGCAATGCCAAATGGGTCCCGTACAATGCCATAACCTGGGCTGAATTCATTTTGCTCGTAAGGTACCAGTACCTTCACGCCCTCATGATGCATCAGAGAATGATACAGTTGATCGATTGTATTTTTATCCTTGGATTGAATACATAGTGAAGTGCTGTTCCCCAGCTGCCATGCTCTCTCCGTGTCCATTGCTTCTTCCGCAATCATGACTTTGTTGACCCCAATCTCCAGCACCGAATGTGTAATATACTCATCTTGACCGGCAGGGTACTCGAAACCTGGGTTCATCTCCTTCATCTCTTTATAACTTTTCTTGAATATCACCTTAGCGCCCAGAAACTCCTCATAAAAAGCAATGGCTGCCGCCGCATCCCCGTTCATCGACAAAAATGGTATCACTTCAAAATTCATTATATTGCCTCCTTGTTCCTATTGGATTACACTTATCACTATAACAACAAAAGGTGCCAATCCATGGCACCATTAAGAGGGTTTGATATGAAAAAATCAGAACGTATGAACCAGATGCTGCGCTTCATTAATCAAAAACAACAGTTCACTCTGCAAGATCTCATGCAGGAGTTCCAGATCTCCAAACGAACCGCGTTAAGAGATATCACTTCATTGGAAGAGTTAGGTGCGCCCATCTATGTCGAATATGGACGCTACGGCGGATATCGACTGCTGCAACAGATGCAGCTGCCTCCCATTTCGTTTAATACGGGTGAGCTTCATGCCCTTTATTTTGCGATGCAGGCTCTCCGCAGCTTCTCCAGCTTACCCTTTCAAGTCTCTTTCCGTACCATTCATGAGAAATTTATGAGCGCGTTATCCGACAAGCAACGACAGGATATTGAAAACATCCAACACCGGGTTTACTTCCAACATACCGAGCAGATCCGCGACAGTGCACATTTGGAGTTTCTGTTGATGGCTGCTGTTCAGAATATAGTGATCCAGATTACGTACGCTAATCAGCGTAGATCCTCTGATCAAAGGCCATCTTCTGCAAACACCAATATCCGCACCATTCAACCCATCACACTCTATGCCAGGAAAGGCTATTGGTATTGTCAGGCCTATGATCTGCATAAACAAGCTTATCGTGTATTCCGCTGCGACCGCATCATTTCAGCCGAAACAACAGAGATTGAACCTTTAACTCATGTAAAGGAACTCTATTCACAGGATGCCCAATCTCTATGGAAACCATCGGAACAAGCAATTCCATTCAAATGCCTGATTGATGAAGCCGGGATGGAGCTATTCCAGCAAGAACATTTCCCATCTATGCAGATCATCGAGAAGATGGGATACATGTATCTTGTCGGTTCGTATGAACCTCACGAGCTTGATTTCATAGTGAGATACCTTGCGGGCTATGGTAAATTGATTAAGATTATAGAGCCCGTCATCTTACAGAAAGCTTTAAGGCAGTACTATCTGGACTTGTTGGATCATGTATAAAAGTCATATTTCTATATCCATTTAACTTTAAATGCCTTTTAGCTCCTGCTCAAGATCAATAACTTTTGAGCTTTTTTTATTGCCAATAGCCAATTGAACGATAATCTGCAACACAATGATGATAGCCAAACCATAAAATGCTTGCACAAAGCTGCCTGTTAGATCGCGGAGCCAACCAATCGCCAGCGGCCCAAGTGCTCCAAGAATGTAGCCACCAGATTGAGTCATAGCCGACCAGCTGCTAGCTTCCTGAGCATTGTTTGTCTCATCAATTGGCAACATGAGTGCAATCGGGAACAGTCCACCTGCACCAATACCGAGCGGGATCGCCGCGAGCCACGGACTGACAGAGAGATTCAGCATCAGGACACCTGTTAACTCCAACATCGCACATCCAACAAGCCAGAAGACACGTCTTTGGTATCGGTGTACAAGCATGGGAATGAATAACGTTGAGGGCAGTGATATCAATGTAAATAACGTTTGGATGTTGCCAGCAGTCTCTTGGCTATATCCATGGCTTTGAATGGCTGGCGCAAGCCAGGCGGTTAATGAATAGAAGATCGCGGCCATCAGTCCGAAGAACAGTGTCAGCACCCATGCACGCCTGTTCTTCACCGGAAGTGTTGCATGAATGACAGACGAAGTTTGTCCGGATTGTCGCTCTGTACGCGCAGACCAAGCTAATTTTAACCAGATCGGCAATGCAATGGCTGCAAGTAATGCCCATGTAGCCAAAGAACCTTTCCAAGATCCACCTAGCGTATGCTGGAGCGGAACCGATAATCCCACACTAATGCTGGCCCCCATCACCATCGCTGTAGAGTAGATGCCGACCATGGCTGCCACTCGGTTAGGGAAATACTGCTTAATGAAGCTTGACAACAGCGGCCCTGCCAATGCAATCCCTACACCTGACAGAAAAGAAGTGAACATCATCAACGGAGTTGCGCCTACGAACAATCGTAATCCCGTACCTATCCCAATAAGGATTAAAGCCAGCACAATGGCACCTTCGTTCCCCCACCTTCTACTTAGTCTTACAGAGAATGGAGCGAATATGCCCATACATAATACCGGTAGTGTAGTTAACAGACTGGCGGTCATGCCACTCAAACCCAGATCATTCTGTATGGTACTCATCAGAGGAGAAATGGAAGTAATCGGTGGTCTTAAGTTCAGTGAAGCAAGAATAAGCGCCAATATAATATAAAAAAGTTTCATTATGGATCACCTCATGGTAGTAGAATTGTTGCCTTCACCAAAGATCCCAATTGTTAATGACAAGATCTTCGGGTGGTGCACGATTAAGTATAGGATCATTAGAATGATTGAACAATACTATTGTTTCTATTAAAATGATTACTAAAACCAATGATTAGAGGTGAATTTATGGAGATTCGTCAAATGGAAAACTTTATTACAGTGTGTGAGGAGCTTCATTTTACACGGGCAGCTGAGAAACTTGGCATATCTCAACCTACGTTGAGTCAACAAATACGTGGGTTAGAGGATGAACTTGGTGTTCCTTTGTTTGACCGTGTCGGCAAAAAAATTGTGATGACCCAGGCAGGCACTCTGTTTTTGGAGCACTGTGTACAGATGATCCGGCATTTACAGAATACCCAAGATGCGTTGGCTGAATTTCGGAATGATCAGCGGGGACGATTGGTTATTGGTGTTCTTCCATCCGATTTGGATTACCGTATCACTCCGCTGCTCGTTGATTTTCATGCTCGATTCCCCAAGGTGCAATTGAAGGTTATCTCTTCGATCTATGTCGTAAATCAAGTGTTGGAAAATGAAGTCGACATCGGCATCGAGATCACGTCTGCCCCTGATAGGCGGCTTGTACGCATTCCTTTGTGCAGTGAAGAATATGTACTCGTCGTTTCCGAGAATCATGATTGGGCTGAACGAAGCACAATTGAAATTCAGGAGCTACGTGATATCCAAACGGTGATGTTCCCCGAAGGATTTACGGGCAGAGAATTGGTCGATGGCTATTGCCGTAAATATGGATTCACCCTAAATACCATCATGGAGACCAGTTCGGCAACCTCCATCATTAGCTTGGTCAAAGCCAACGTCGGAGGAACACTGCTGCCTTATCCTCTGATCAAAGCCATGAATGAGCCCACGCTACGTTGCATCCGAATTACAGACGATCCGCCATACCGACACTTTGAGATTATCCATCGCTCCGACCGTTACCTGACGCAATCGGCCAAGGCATTTATTGAGAACACAATCGAGTATTTCAATCAAAGGTGAGATTAAAAGGAGGATATTGAAATGATAATAAGAGAAGTTGGTTTGTTGACACATCAAATTGATGCCATAAAGGAGTTTTACGGTACACTACTGGAATTGGAGCTTGTGGAGGATAATGCAACATGCGTTTCATTTCGTGCGGGGAACTCGGTACTATCTTTCAAGAAGGCGGCAGAACAAGAGAAGCCCTACTATCATGTAGCATTTACTATTCCAACGAATAAACTTGCTGATGCGAAAAGGTGGGCTCAAGACCGTAACATTCCGTTGCTCTCCAAAGATGGACAGGATGAATATTATTTCCCCTACTGGGATGCAACAGCCTTTTATTTTTATGATCCAAGCGGCAACTTGATGGAATTTATCGCTCACCATTCACTCGATAATGCAGTTGATGAAGCTTTCGAAGCGAAGCATCTGTTATGTATTAGTGAAATCGGTCTACCTGTCGATGATGTTCCTGAGACAATGAACACATTGAATGAGCATTATCAACTTGAACCATTTGCCGGGGACGGAAAACAATTCTCCCCCACCGGTGATGCAGAAGGCATGTTTATTGTCATTGATAAACAGATGCCCTGGTTCCCAGACGGGCGTATGCCTGGTGTATTTGCTACAGAGGTGAAGGTGGAAACTGGGCAGCCCGGTAATCTGCGTATACAGGACGATATGTACTCGATTGAATCGATATGATGTAAGAACGTACTGAATGAAAACCTCAAGAGGGACTTCCGGCTTAATACTTACCAAAACCTTCCTCACACGTGATATCCGATTTAAGAATTTCGTACAGATTTTGTTTGGAATTCTCTAATTGTTTTTGTGTTTCTTCAATTTCTGATATTTTCGCTTGGATAATGCTTGCTTGATCATTACTTGAAAACCCATGTTTAGAGATCATAGATTGGATCTCATGGATCGTAAAACCAACAGCTAAACATTGTTTGACCACGTCCAGATGCTGAATAATGCTCTGCGCATATATTCGATAGTTATTATGATCTCTCAGCATATGTTCATCCGGGATAATACCTATTTTCTCGTAGTAACGAATCGTGGATATCGGAAGGTTTACATGGTTCGCTACTTCACTAATCTTCATATGGATTTCCCCCGTTTCTTCTTCTTGCTATAAAGTATACTTCATAGTTTACAATCCTCATAGTGAGACAGATGGAGATATAATTTATACCCTACTCTCACCAATATAGATATGAGGAGAGATTTCAATATGAACACAATTACCGGTCAATTCAACAAAACAAATGATTTTGATAACATCGTCTTGGAGCGCCATTCCGTTAAAGTCTACGACCCTGAAGTGAAAATCAGTCGCGAGGAGATGACCGAAATACTGGCGAAAGCTTCCCGTGCCCCTTCGGCCATTAACATGCAACCTTGGCGTTTTCTTGTTATCGACAGTGCTGAAGGCAAAGAGAAGCTTGCACCACTGGCCTCTTTTAACCAGACACAGGCACTAACGTCTTCCGCTGTCATTGCCGTGTTTTACGATGCCTACAACGTTGAATACATGGAAGAGATTTTCAGCAAATCAGTGGAACTTGGATACATGCCACAAGACATCATGGATATGCAGATGCAGCAGGTACAACCTTATTATGCGAACATAAACGCATCCGAACTGCGTGACATGAACCTCATTGACTCAGGCCTCATATCCATGCAACTCATGCTCGTTGCCCGTGCTCATGGCTATGATACGAACCCTATGGCTGGTTATGACAAAGGTCAGATCGCCGAAGCGTTCGGCCTGGATAAAGAACGGTTCCAGCCCGTGATGTTGATCTCCATAGGTAAAGCAGCCAAAGATGGCTATCCTTCCTATCGTCTCCCGGTTGAAACGATTACAACTTGGGCGTAACCAACAGCTACTCTCAAGACTAAAATGACTATGGATGATGCTATAGTAAATACTAAGTCTGAAAAACAGATGAAAATCACTGTGCATCCCATAATACCAGAGTACTCATCCTATATCAGTTAAAGGCCCTCATTATAATAGCCTCATACTGATTTGGACATAGGAACATTAATTATACGTTCATAAACAAAGGGTCCTGATGACAACTGTCATCAGGACCCTTTGTTACATAACTTAAATACTTTTGTCAGGTGATAAAAAAGTCGTGAAACCACCACAAATTTCCATTACCACTTTTTCTCAATATACCGAATGTCGCATATAACGTGCTTAAATGATCCATCTTCACCCAAGCCGGATAAAGGATTAGAAAATAATATCAATAGCCTCTAGCTCATCTTGCTCCTGTTCGGATTGGCCGTTCAGAGAAATATCCTTGAGCAGCACCGAAGGCTGTTCGCAAATTTGGGTGATGATCACGAGCAGGTCCTGAGCGAAATTGTCGATCAGATTGCGCGTAAACAACTTGGTTGCATATTCAAACTGCCCGTTCATTCCCTCATCCAGCAACGAAATGACCAAGGTAAGGTCAAATTGGGAAACCGCATGCGTTTCCGGATAAGATTCGATCTGGATATCCCCGAAGCTTTGAACGTTATCTTCCTTCGTTTCCAGCGCAAACATGACATCGAATACAGGATTGCGGCTTTGATCGCGCGGCACCTGCAGCTTTTTCACAAGTTCTTCAAACGGATAATCCTGATGGTCGTAGGCCCCCAGCATCGTTTCTTTGACTTCGTTCAAGTAAGCGAGGAACGTCTTCTCCCCGGATGGATAATGGCGAATCGCCAACGTGTTGACAAACATTCCGATGAGCGGCTCCAGGTCAGCATGTGTGCGGCCCGAAACCGGTGTGCCTACAATGAAATCTTCTTGTCCCGAGTACTTGCTGAGCAGGATGGAATAGGCAGCCGATAACACCATATATAGGGTAGCACCGTTCTCATCGGCAATGCGCTGTAAGCTTTCAGTCATCTGCTTGTCGATACTGAAAGGCAGCACATCTCCCTCAAAGCTGCGAGCGGCAGGTCTGACAAAGTCCGTAGGCAACTCAAGCGTTGGCAGTTCACCTTCCAACATGTCCAGCCAGTAGGCTTCCTGGCGTTTCAGCCGTTCTTTTACAGGTTCGGACTGCTGCCAAGCGGCGAATTCCTTGTATTGAATCCGAAGCGGTTCCAGTGTCTCACCGTTATACAGGCGCAGCAGCTCTTCGATGAAGATACCCATAGACATGCCATCCGTGACGATATGATGAATGTCCAGCATAAGCAGATGACGTTCCGCTTCCCATTCAACTAAGCCCACACGCAGCAGCGGCGGCCGCTCCAAATCAAAGACACGTACAAAGGCATCCGCAATGCTTTTAGTTTCACTTTCCGTCGCTTTGGTATACTCGACGGCAAACTCCAAGTCCGAATAAACCCGTTGTACCGGTTCACCGTCGACCATTTCGAAGCCAGTTCGCAAAACTTCGTGACGAGCGATTGATCCTTTGAGCGCCGCCTCGAATTGATTCTGCTCCAAGCGCCCGACGAGAACCGTCATGCCGGACATGTTGTAGCTAAGCTCGGCACCTTCCATCTGCTGCTGGATGTACAGCCGTTTTTGCACAGAGGAAAGCGGATAATACTCCCTTTTATCCAGAACCGGAATGGAGAGGAATTCCTGCTGCTCCAATCGGCTAATCACTTCAGCCATCGCTTCAATAGTCGAGTACCGGAATACATCGCGCAGTGGCAGGTCCACGTGCAGCTCCTTGTGCACCTTGCTGACCAGCGTCGTCGCCCGCAGCGAGTGACCGCCGAGGTCGAAAAAGTTGTCCGTCACACCAATCGTAACTGACCCAAGCACGTCCTGCCAGATGGAGACCAATTTCGTCTCCAGATCGTTGCGCGGCGCCACGTATTCGCGCCCTGCACTTGCTCCCTCTTCCGGCGCCGGCAGCGCTTTCCGGTCGATTTTCCCGTTTGGTGTCAGAGGTAAATGCTCCAGCTCTACAAAGTACGACGGAATCATGTAACCTGGCAGCTCGCTGGAGATCGCTCGTTTCAGGTCGGCCGCCGTCAGTTCGATATCCGTTGTGTAGTACGCGCACAGCGCCTTTTGCCCGTTCGCATCACTTCGAACCAGCACAACCGCTTCGCGTATACCTACCACCCGCAGCAGCTGCGATTCGATCTCACCCGTCTCGATCCGGTAGCCCCGGATTTTCGCTTGATTGTCGATCCGGCCGATGAAATCCACGTTTCCGTCCTCCATCCACCGCGCCAAATCTCCCGTGCGATAAAGTCGCTCACCTACGACAAACGGACAATTTACAAACTTCTCTTCCGTCAGCTCTGGACGGTTCAAGTACCCGCGTGCCACACCGACTCCGCCGATAACCAATTCGCCCAGCACGCCGACTGGAACAGGATTCAGATGTGCATCCACGATGTAAAACTTCGCATTTAACCACGCTTTGCCAATCGGCACATGGCCTGTCTGCGGCAGTTTCTCCAACTCCTCGTCATAGAAACTGGAGTCGATTGCTGCTTCCGTCACGCCGTAGGCGTTAATGATGCGGAATGACGGGCCGAACCGTTCCTGCAAGGTACGGTAATCTGCCACACTGCAGCTGTCCGAGCTTGTGATCAATAGCTCCATATCGCTTAATTCCAACCCCTGCTCATGCACGTACTCCATGAACGGCACGATCAGTGCCGGTGTTGATTCAAAAATCGTCACTTGCTCCCGCTCTATCCAGTAGTGCAGTCGAGACGGATCGATCCTGTCGTCCTTCGGTACAATGACCATAGTACCGCCGTTGTATAACGTCCGCGCAATGTCACCCACGAACACGTCAAACGAGAAGCTGGCGAGCTGCAACAGCCTTACCGGAAACTGATCCAACCGATATTCCCTTCGGTAGCCCGCCGCCGTGTTCACCAGGCTGCGGTGCTCAATCATCACGCCCTTCGGCTTGCCCGTCGTTCCGGACGTGTAGATGACATACGCCAAATCCTCCGGACGGGCTTCATGGAAGCTGTCCATACCGACAACATCAACATCATTTGGATAACTCTCGCCACCACCGTTCACAGCCCCCGTTAGCTTGCCGTTGACTGGATCGGGAGCACTGCTGGAGCCTTGGCCGAAGTCCATTGGCGCATTGCTTCGTTCCTCGTTGTACGACGCTTCATCGTCGAGATACAGCACCGTCGCCAGTGCCAGTTCCTCTTCACCGAGCCAGGATTCGGCACGCTCTCGCAGCGGCGTTTGCGTCAGTAGCACCTTCGCTCCGCTGTCTTCGAGCATAAACCGCACGCGGTCTGCCGGATAATCCGGGTCGAGCGGTACATACGCCCCTCCCGCTTTCCAGACGGCCATCACGGCCACCAGCAGGTCCACCGAGCGCTCGGCGAGAATGCCAACAATCTCCTCACGGCCAATGCCGCTTCCGCGTAGCGTAGCCGCCAAGCGATTCGCCCGCTCGTTCAGCTCCGCGTACGTTAGCCGATCGTTCTCGTATACGACGGCTTCCGCTTCCGGCGTGTGTTCCGCCTGTTCCTCGAACAGTCGATGGAACGCTACCACTGGACCCTCTTCCGGCTGCGCAGGATTAAACGCGCCGACAATCTGCTCTTTTTCCTCTGCCGTTAACAAGTTCAGCTCGGCAATAGTCGCCGACGGGTTGCGGAGAATGGATTCAAGCAATTGCAAGTAGTGGGCAGCCAACTTCTCCATCGTTTCGGTTTTATATAGAGCCGTGGCGTATTCAAACAGATATTCCAAGCCGTCCTCAATCTCCGTAACGTCCAAGCTGAGATCGAATTTAGAAACAATTTCTTCGCTGGCATACGTCGACAAATGAAGGCCCGGAAGCTGGATTTCCACATTTTCTGTATTCTGCAAAGCAAACATCGTATCAAACAGTGGATGACGGCGTAAATCACGAGCCACGTTTACCTTATCCACCAGTTCCTCAAACGGATAATTCTGATGTTCAAAAGCACTCAGCGTTGTCTCCCTGATTTCCTTCAAGTAGTCAAGGAACGTCTTACTGGCAGCCGGGTAACTGCGGATGGCCAAGGTATTAACGAACATCCCGATCAGCGGCTGAACGTCGCTATGATTTCTGCCCGCAATCGGCGTCCCAACCACCACGTCTTCCTGACCTGAATATTTATGCAGAAGTACTTTATACGCCGCAAGCAGAACCATGTAAAGCGTTGCGCCGTTCTCAGCTGCAAGCCGTTTCAGACCTTCGCTTTTCTCAATATTCATAAACAATTGCAGCGTGCGGCCCTCGTAGCTCTGCATAGCCGGGCGCGGATAGTCCGTCGGCATTTCCAGAACTGGCAGTTCTCCGCGGAACATGTCAATCCAGTAGGCTTCCTGCTTGGCAAGCTGCGTTTTCTGCTCGTCCGATTGCTGCCATACTGCATAATCTTTGTACTGAATGCGGAGTGGCTTGAGCGGCTCCCCGCTGTACAAGTGCACGAACTCTTCGATCAGTACGTCCATTGAAACGCCGTCAGATACGATATGATGTGTATCGAACATCAGGATGTGCCGGTCCGGCGCGAGTTCAGCAATGCCCACCCGCAGAAGTGGCGGCTTCGCTAGATCAAACGCACGAACGAATTGGCGCACCGTTTCTTCCGCCTGCTCCTCGCTGATCTGCACATATTCCACCTGGAAGGTGACTTCTTCGTAGATCCGCTGAACTGCTTCGCCTTCAACCATCTCAAAGCCAGTACGTAGCGTTTCATGACGAGCTACAAGCCCGCGGAACGCTTCTTCAAACCGCTGCCGGTTGAGCTGCCCTTCGAGCAGCATAGCTCCTGGTATGTTGTAGCTCAGCTCGCCTCCTTCCAGCTGGTTCAAGATATAGAGACGTTTCTGCGCGGAAGAGAGAGGATAATACTCGCTAGGTTCTGCAACCGGAATAGCCGTAAACGAGCCGATCTCCAAACGCTCCATAGCCACAGCCATTTCCTCAACTGTCGAGTAGCGGAATACGTCGCGAAGCGGGAATTGGGCGCCCAGCTCCTTATGCATTTTGCTGACAAGTGTTGTCGCCCGCAGGGAATGTCCACCGAGGTCGAAGAAGTTGTCCGTTACGCCTACCTTCTTCTCCCGAGCAAGCACTTCCTGCCAAATGGCGGCCAGTTTTACCTCCAGTTCGGTGCGCGGCGCCACGTATTCGCGGCCTCCGCCTGCTCCCCCTTCCGGCGCTGGCAGCGCCTTCCGGTCAATTTTCCCATTCGGCGTTAGAGGCAATTGCTCCAGTTCGACGAAATACGACGGAATCATGTATCCCGGCAGTTCGCTGGAGATCGCACGTTTCAAATCTGCCGCCGTCAAGTCTTTTTCCACTGTATAATAAGCGCACAACGCTTTCTGCCCCTCTTGATCTTCCCTGACAACAACGACTGCTTCCTTCACGCCACCTACACTCAGCAGCTTTGCTTCGACTTCGCCCGTCTCGATCCGGTAACCCCGGATTTTTGCCTGGTTATCGATCCGGCCGATGAAGTCCACGTTGCCGTCTTCCATCCACCGCGCCAAGTCTCCCGTGCGATACAACCGCTCACCAGCGGTGAAAGGGCTGTCTACAAACTTCTCTTCCGTCAGCTCTGGACGGTTCAAGTAACCGCGTGCTACCCCAACGCCGCCGATAACTAGCTCGCCCAGCACCCCGACCGGTACGGGATTCAGATGTGCATCCACGATGTAAAACTTCGCATTCAACCACGCTTTGCCAATCGGCACATGGCCTGTCTGCGGCAATTTCGCCAACTCCTCGTCATAAAAACTGGAGTCAATTGCCGCTTCCGTCACGCCGTAGGCGTTAATGATGCGGAATGACGGGCCGAACCGTTCCTGCAAGGTACGGTAATCTGCCACACTGCAGCTGTCCGAGCTTGTGATCAATAGCTCCATCCCGCTCAACTTTAGCCCTTGCTCGTGCACGTATTCCATAAACGGTACAATCAGCGCCGGCGTTGATTCAAAGATCGTCACTTGCTCCCGCTCTATCCAGTAGTGCAGACGAGACGGATCAATCCGGTCGTCTTTCGGTACAATCACCATCGTGCCTCCGTTGTACAACGTCCGCGCGATATCGCCCACGAATACGTCAAACGAGAAGCTGGCGAGCTGCAGCAGCCGCACCGGGAACTGATCCAACCGATATTCCCGTCGGTAACCCGCTGCCGTGTTCACCAGGCTGCGGTGCTCGATCATTACACCCTTTGGTTTACCCGTTGTTCCCGACGTGTAGATGACGTACGCCAGATCCTCTGGACGGGCTTCATGGAAGTTGTCCATACCGACAACATCAACATCATTTGGGTGACTCTCATTACGGTCGTTCACAGCACCCGTCAGCTCGCCGGAGACCAGACCTGAAACCATGCTGGAGCCTTGGACGAAGTCCATTGGTGCATTCGCTCGGTCTTCGCTGTATGATGTTTCGTCATCGAGATACAGCACCGTCTCCAGTGCTAGTTCCTCTTCGCCAAGCCAGGATTCGGCACGCTCTCGCAGCAGCGTTTGTGTCAGCAGCACCTTCGCACCGCTGTCTTCCAGCATGAACCGCACGCGGTCCGCCGGATAATCCGGATCAAGCGGTACATACGCCCCTCCCGCTTTCCAGACGGCCAGCACGGCCACCAGCAAATCCACCGAACGCTCGGCGAGAATGCCAACAATCTCCTCCCGGCCGATGCCGCTTGCACGCAGCGTTGCCGACAGGCGGTTCGCCCGCTCGTTCAGCTCCGCATACGTCAGCCGATCGTTCTCGTACACGACGGCTTCCTCTTCCGGTGTGCGCTCCGCCTGTTGCTCGAACAGTCGATGGAACGCTGCCACAGGAGCCATTTCCGGCTGTACCGGATTAAACGCGCCGACAATTTCTTCTTTTTCCGCCGCCGTCATAAGCTCTAACTCATTTACACGAACATTCGGATTAGCCGCAACCTGCTCCAATGCACGGGTAAAATGACCGTGGATCTGCCTGATGTCATGCTCTCTGAACGTCAGTGCATTGTACGTAAACCGCAGCAAAATATGCTCTTCCGGAATGACGGTAATGTCCAGATCGTAGTTCGTTTGTTCCGGCGATTGAATATTAGCGATTTTCAGCGCTTCTTGTCCTCCGCCGACAACCTGCTCAATCTGTTCTTCCATCGGATAATTTTCAAAGACCATAATATGGTTGATCAAGTCGCGCTTTTGCTCGCTCAGCGACTGAATTTCGAACAGTGGGAACGTTTCGTAAACTCCCGATGCCAGCGCTTGATCCTGGGTTTTTCTCAAAATATCGGCTACCGTTTCCTCGGCTTTACCTTGAATACGGACCGGGATCGTATTAATAAACAGGCCAATCATGCTTTCGATGCCCGGAATTTCCGCCGGACGCCCGGATACAACGGAGCCGAATACAACATCCTCGCTGTTGTTGTATATCTGTAGAACCATTCCCCATACAGTCTGCATAAACGTGTTGAGTGTCACCTGCTGCTGGCGCGCCACACGCTCAATTTGCCCAGTCAGTCCTTGGCTGAGTTCCACATCGATTTCAGCCATTTCAAAAGCATGCTGTTTCAGCTGCGTTCTCTCCTGCGGCAGCTTGGTCTGCTGATCGTAACCCGCCAAATACTCCGACCAGTAATCCGAAGCTTTCACTACATCTTGAGCTTCCAGCCATTCGATATACCGGGAGTACGGGGTAACCGGAGGAAGCTCTGGCGCTCGCTTCTCCTGAAACGCAAAGTAAGTGTTGAACACTTCCTTGATCATGAAGGACATGCACCAGCCATCCATCAAAATGTGATGATGACTCCAAATCACATGGTAAGACTCGTCGCCTGTGCGCAAAACGGTCACACGCATAAGAGAGTCTTGGGCCAAATCAAACTTGTTCGCTTTATCCGCGCTGACAAAATCGGCTATTGTCTTCTCCGGGTGTTCATCTCTTGCCGAGCAAATATCTTCAAAATACACTTCACACTTCCGCTCGCGGAATACCACTTGAATCGGCTCGTCTCTCCAGCCAGTAATAAAATTGGTCCGCAGCGCCTCATTTCGCTGTACCAGCGTATCCAATCCGCGAGTGAAGGCTTCCACATTCAGGCTTCCGTACAGATCAAAGGTCACCTGTTCGAAGTAAGCTTCCGAATCGGCATCCAGCAAGCTGTGGAACAACATCCCTTTTTGCAGCGGAGTCAGGGTATATACATTCTCCAGTTCGCCCAGTGCCGCCGTATGTTCGGACAGCTGCTCCAGTTCCTCCACCGTCATATCTTGAAGTAGTACGTCACTAGGCGTAAGCTCCGACCGCTCTTTGGATACGCAATGGCTGATGACTTCACGCAAACTCGATTGAAGCAGGGTGCCCAGGCGCTCAACCGTCTCCCGTTGATACTGGGTTTCCCCATAACGGATCGTGAGTTCCAACACGCCTTCCGACACCATACCGTTGATATCGAGGACATAATCCATCACAGCATTTGGGCTTGAATCGGAGCCCGGACTGAACGGAGACGGCTGCGAGCCGCTGCTTTCGTAATCCTGATCGAACTGACCCAAATAGTTAAAACTGATCTCCGGCTCCAAAACGAAGCTCTCTCCGTCACGCGGCGCCGACAAATAACGCTGGATGCCGTAGCCGATTCCTTTGTTCGGAATGCGGCGCAAGTTTTCTTTCACCTGTTTCACCTGATGACCGAGTGCCTGAGCGTGACCCAGCTTCAGAACAACAGGGAATTGGCTTGTAAACCAACCTACCGTGCGCGTAATGTCCACATCTGGCAAAAGTTCTTCCCGGCCGTGGCCTTCGAGATTCACCAGCACGCGTTCCTGACTGCTCCAAGCTTGTACGGAGAGGCCCAGCGCAGTAAGCAGCAAATCATTCATTTCCGTATGGTAAGCACGGTGAGCCTGCTTCAGCAGCTGTTCAGTTTCGTCCGCTGTCCATCGAACGGTTACGAGCCCGCTGTCCTTCAGTTTGGATCTGCCTTGTTCAAAATCTTTTGGAAGCGGCTCATAGGTCATTTGCTCAATATGCTGCCAGTACTCTCTTTCGCTTTCCATCGCTGGCCCGTTCGCATGATCAGCGAGCTGTTTCGCCCACGTTTGGAATGAATCGGTTTTGAGCGGCAGGCGAATCGGTTGCCCTTGCAACGCCTGCTCATAGGCGGCAGCAAAATCCTCAAGCAGAATCCGCCAGGATACGCCGTCTACGACCAAGTGATGGATTGCGATGAGCAGGTGGTCGCCGTCGTCACAGCGGAACAAGCCAAGCTTCACCAGCGGACCGTTTTCCAGATCAATGCTTGCTTGAATGTCATTTGCCTTAGCCTCTACCGCTTCTTTCACGTCGCTGGCTCCCTTGAAATCGACAACCTCCAGATCGAACAGCACTTCGTTCTCCCCGGCGCCTCGGTTCCAGGCGGTATAACAACCATTCTCGGTTTGACGATAAACCGTACGAAGAGCATCGTGATGCACGATAAGCTGATGCACCGCTTGGCGTAAAGCTTTTTCATCAAAGCCTTGCTTGGAGAACTGCATGAATGCCTGATTGTTATGATGCACATCGGCCGGATTCTGTTCAAAGAACCAGCGCTGAATTGGAGTCAGGATAACCTCTCCCGTCACTTCGGCCTGGCTTGCCGTTCTCTCCGCCGTTTGCAACCGCAAACTAAGGGCGGAAATCGTCGGGTAATGGAACAAATCTTTCATGACCAGCTTGTACCCCGTTTGCAAAAGACGAGAAGATACCTGTAAAGCTTTAATTGAATCCCCACCAAGCGCAAAGAAATTATCCATGGTGCCAACCTGATCCACGCCTAACACTGACTGCCAGACCAACGCGAGTGCTTTCTCGGCAGGAGTACGCGGCGCCGTGTATGCAGCCTCGGCACGAATGCTTCCTTCCGGCACAGGCAACGCTTTACGGTCGATCTTGCCGTTCGGTGTAAGCGGTAGTTGATCCAGACGCATGATTCGTGAAGGCACCATATGAGAAGGCAGTACTGCGTCCAGATGGGCCACAAGCCCTTCCAGATCAAAGCTGGAATCCACTACGATATACCCGCACAAATATTTCTGCCCCCGCTCGTCCGTCCGGTCGATGACAAGCGCTTGACGCACCTCGGCAACATTTTTCATGGCCGCTTCAATCTCACCAAGCTCGATCCGGTAACCGCGAATTTTCACCTGATTGTCGATTCGGCCGATGAAATCTACGTTGCCGTCCGGCATCCAGCGTGCCAGATCACCCGTCCGGTACAACCGCTCCCCAGCGGTGAACGGGCTATCTACGAATTTCTCCGCCGTTAAATCCGGGCGGTTCAAGTAACCGCGGGCCACACCCACTCCGCCGATAACCAGCTCGCCGAGCACCCCGATCGGCACCGGCTTCAGATTTGTATCCACGATGTAGAATCTGGCGTTAAGCCATGCTTTCCCGATTGGCACGCTGCCCGTTTTCGGCAACTTCTCAAGCGGCTCGTCATAGAAGCTGGAGTCAATCGCCGCTTCTGTTACGCCGTAGCTGTTAATAATACGGAACTGCGAGCCAAAGCGCTCCTGCAAGGTGCGGTAATCCGCTACACTGCACGCATCCGAGCTTGTGATCAGCAGCTGCATCGAGCTAAGATCCAGATCCTCGGCATACACATGCTCCATGAACGGTACGACCAGCGCAGGAGTTGATTCAAACACCGTCACGGCGTAGTCGCGAATCCAGCCATAGAGGCGGTTTGGATCAATCCGGTCTTCCTTCGGCACGATGACCATCGTGCCACCGTTGTACAGCGCCCGTGCAATGTCACCAACGAACACATCAAAGGAGAAACTGGCAAGTTGCAGCAGCCGGATCGGGAACTGATCCAGACGGTAGTCCCGCCGGTAGCCCGCCGCCGTGTTCACCAAGCTGCGGTGTTCCACTGCCACGCCCTTCGGACGGCCCGTCGTACCGGAGGTGTAGATGACATAAGCCAGATCGCCCGGCTTGTTTACATTTACCGGATTTGATGCGAGATCCGCCGCTTGTACGTTCTGCTCAGCTTCTGCCGTGGCAGATGTTTCGACAGCAGCCATTGCCACTTGCACCAAAGCCTCCGCCTCCGCGCCTGCTTCGCCCAAAGCTTGTAGGCCCACAGCCGTTTCTGCCGCTCCGAGGCTGTACGCCGCGACGTCATCAAGTGCAAGCACCGTTTGCAGCG
Organism: Paenibacillus sp. FSL k6-2145; assembly: GCF_037976585.1. NCBI lineage: Bacteria > Bacillati > Bacillota > Bacilli > Caryophanales > Paenibacillaceae > Paenibacillus > Paenibacillus sp. FSL k6-2145. Next base: position 1,191,176 of record NZ_CP150267.1, read on the forward strand.
TTAGAGCTCCGTCGCTGCGCCAAGCTTCCGCCTGCTCCAACAGGCAGGTCTGCGTAAGCAGCACCGATGCACCGCTATCCGCGAGCATATATTCGATCCGCTCCGCTGGATAGTCGGGGTCAAGCGGTACATAAGCGCCGCCAGCTTTCCATACGGCGAGTACCCCAATCAACAGCTCCGCTGAACGGCCGGCCAGAATGCCGACCACCTGTTCCGGCTTCACCCCGCGTGCCCGCAGTACATACGCCAAACGATTCGCTTTGGCGTTCAGCTCCGCATACGTCAGCTTGTTGTCTTCGTAGACAACCGCCAGCGCTCCCGGAGTGCGCTCCGCCTGCTCCTCGAACAGCTCGTGGAACGTACTCTCTCTCCAAGACTCCTCTGCTTCCAAACCTGTATCCTCTGTGGCGGATTGCTTTGCAAGAGCCGAAGAAGACACGTCAAACCCAACCAATAAATTATCCTTTTCGCTGTCTGTTAACATGTCCAAATCTGAAATCTGCGCACCCGGCTGAGCCAGGATCGACGCCAAAAGTTGCTCGTAATGACCCGCCAGCCGTACCATCGTTTCCTGTTTAAACAACGAGGTAGCGTACTCGATCTTGCAAACCAACTCGTTACCCTCTTCCACGATATCCAAGCTAAGATCAAACTTCGCCGTCTTTTCCTCGATGTCAAACAGCGACCATTCCAGGCCTTCCAGGGTTAAATCCAGGCTTTCGTGCTTTTGCAAAGAAAACATGGTATCAAACAGCGGATTCCGGCTTAAATCCCGGCTCACCTGAAGAGCTTCTACCAGCTCCTCAAACGGATAGTCCTGGTGTTCGTAGGCTCCAAGCGTCGTTTCCTTCACTTCCTGCAAGTAATCCATGAACGTCAGCTCTGCCGTCGGACCCAAGCGAAGGGCCAGCGTATTGACAAACATGCCGATAATCGGCGGCAAGTCGGCGTGAGAACGAGCGGCAATCGGAGTACCGACCACGATATCTTCCTGTCCCGCATATTTATGAAGCAATACGGAGTACGCAGCCAGCAGAAGCATGTACAACGTCGCCCCCGAATCGCTGGCAAGCTGTTTGAGAGCTTCACCTTTCTCCGCATCTAGACTAAACGTGAGCGTTTGACCGTCAAACTGCTGAACGGCTGGACGGGAGTAATCAAGAGGCAGCTCAAGAACCGGAAGCTCGGAGCTGAATACCCCGCGCCAGTATTCCTCCTGTCGTTTGATGCGTTGACGCTGTTCCTCGGATTGCTGCCAAACGGCGTAATCCTTGTATTGAATCCGCAGCTCCGGCAATTCTTCCCCATTGTACAGCCGCACGAATTCGCGTAGCAGCACATCCATGGAAAGGCCGTCGGAAGCAATGTGATGCATATCCAGCGCGAGCAGGAATTTTTCTTTCTCCAATTCAATCAACAGGGCGCGCAGCAAAGGCGGCTGGGTCAAGTCAAAAGGCTGAATGAAGCCTTCTAGAATGGCTACAACCTGATCTTCGCTTGCTTGAAGCTTCTCGACCTTGAAAGCGACGAGCGGATGAATACGCTGAACCGGCTCCCCATTCATGATTTCAAAACCGGTGCGAAGCATATCGTGCCGGGCCATCAAAGTAGTCAGCACATCTTCTACTTTGGCCTCGTTCAAAACCCCTTCCAATTGTAAGGCGCTTGGAAGGTTATAATTCAGCTCCAAGCTATCCAGCTGGTGCAGGACGTATAGCCTTTTTTGTGCAGAGGAAACCGGATAGTATGCTTTCTCTTCCGCTTTTGGAATCGAGCTGTGCTGCGATTCTTCCAAGTTGGCAATAGCCCCAGCCATCGACTCTACCGTCATATAGCGGAACACATCGCGCAGCGGAAGTTCAACGTTCATTTCCTTCCGAATTTTGCTGACAAGGTTTGTCGCCCGTAAGGAATGCCCTCCGAGCTCGAAGAAATTGTCCAGGACTCCAATGCCGGAGTAACCCAGCACTTCCTCCCAAATTTTCACAAGCTGGGACTCCGTAAGGTTACGCGGCGCTACGTATTCGACGCCCGTTTGCAAGGCGCCTTGAGGCGCCGGCAGTGCTTTGCGGTCCACTTTGCCGTTGGACGTCAGCGGCATGCGTTCCAGCTGCACGAAGTACGACGGGATCATGTATCCCGGCATTCCCTGGGCCAGCGAGGTTCTCATTTCGCTAACCGTCAGCGTCCGGTCCGCCACAAAGTAGGCAACAAGCGCCTTTTCGCCCCCGCTGTCCTGACGGGCGAGCACCACCGCTTCTTCCACGCCCTCCACGTTCAGCAGTTGGGTCTCAATTTCGTCCAACTCGATTCGGTACCCGCGGATTTTGACCTGATGGTCGATTCGGCCGAGGTATTCAATGTTGCCGTCCGGCAGCCAGGCCGCCAAGTCACCCGAACGGTACAGTTTCTCCCCCTCCGCAAACGGAGAATCAACGAACTTTTCCGCCGTCAAATCCGGGCGATTCAGGTATCCTCTCGCCAGGCCTTCCCCGGCCACGTACATTTCGCCTGCTACGCCGATCGGAACAGGACGATTGTTTTCATCCAGAACGTACACGCTCAGCGTTGGGATTGGCTTGCCGATATTACTCTTTGCCGCCTCCATCTCGATCCATGTGATCTCCTTATACGTCACGTGAACCGTCGTTTCGGTAATACCGTACATATTGATCAGCTTTGTCTCCGGGTACTTCGTCTTAAAACCCTTGAGCAACAGCGGGCTGAGCGCTTCGCCGCCGAAGATGACGTTGCGAATCCACAGATCGTACGGATGGTCCGCTAAAACCTCACGCAGCAGTTGGTAGAAATATGTTGGCGTCTGATTCAAAATCGTGACCCGTTCTCGGCTCAGCAGTGCCAGGAACTCGGCCGGATTTTTCGCCGTAAGCGGCGGTACGATAACCAGCTTTCCTCCATTTAGCAGCGCTCCGTACATCTCCCAGACGGAGAAATCGAAGCAGAACGAGTGGAATAACGTCCACGTGTCGGACGACCCAAAGTCGAACAGGTTCTTGTCGTTGAACAAAAGGCGCACGACGTTTTTATGCTCGATCAACGTGCCTTTGGGTTTGCCGGTCGTTCCCGATGTGTAGATGACATAAGCCAAGTTGCCCGGCCCGGAAATCGGCTCCAGATTCGAAGCGTCCAGCGCACCAGCGGAGTCCGCCCCTTTGTCGACCCAAACGAAATCGTCCAATTCAAGGCGCGTTCCTGCAAAGTCGGTCTTCTCATGCAAATGCTTTTGAATCAGCAATAACGGTGCGCCTGAATCCTCAATCATGAAGCGGATGCGTTCCTCCGGGTAGTCGGGATCAACAGGCACGTAGGCTCCGCCCGCTTTGAGAATCGCCAGAATGCCGACGACCATATCAAGCGAACGTTCGGCCAGAATTGCTACCAACTGATCCGCTTCGACTCCCGTCTCCCGCAGCTTACGTGCAAGCCGATTGGATCGTTCGTTCAGTTCGCGGTAGGTCAACTGCCACTCATTCATGACGGCGGCCACGTTATCCGGGTAAAGCTTCGCCTGCTCTTCGAACAAGCCATGAATCGTCTGCTGCCGTGGGTAATCTGCCTCCGAATCGTTGAAACCGCGCACCAGTTCACGGATTTCCTGCTCCGTTAGCATTTCCAGTGAAGCAATATCCCCTTCGGGTGCTGTTGCGATAGTTTCGAGTAGCTTGTCATAATGTCTGGCGAACCGCTCCGCAGTCTCCTGTTTATATAAAGCCGTAGCGTACTCCAACCGGCATTCGAGCTGACCATCCAGCTCCGAAATATCCAGAAGCAGCTCGAACTTGGACGTTCGGTTTTCCAACGGATAAAACGATTGCTCCAGCCCCTCGATGACAATTTGCTCATTCTCCGTATTTTGCAGGGAGAAGAACGTATCAAAGAGCGGATTCCGGCCGGTCGCGCGCGGAATGTGAAGACTTTCCACCAAATCTTCGAACAAATAATTTTGGTGTTCAAAAGCCCCGAGTGCGATTTCCTTCATTTCTTCCAGGTACTTAAGGTACGGCTTGGAACGCTCCGGATGGCAGCGAATGGCAAGCGTGTTGATAAACATACCTACGATTGGCTGCACTTCTTCTTGCGTTCTTCCGGCAATCGGCGTTCCCACGATCAGATCTTCCTGACCCGAATATTTATGCATAAGGATCGAGTAAGCAGACAACAGCACCATGTACAGGGTCGTGCCCGTCCGTGCGGCCAGTTCTTTCAGCTTCTCCGTCCGTTCTTTCCCAATATCAAACTTCACGGTCCGGCCGTCAAAACTTTGCACCGCAGGCCGCGGGAAGTCCGTCGGCAGTTCCAATACAGGCAGCTCGCCCGACAGCTGTTCCAGCCAGTACTCCTTCTGCGGCTGGATCAACTGCCCGTAGGCTTCGGAATGCTGCCAAACGGCATAATCTTTGTATTGAATACGCAACGGAGCCAGCTCCTCACCCCGATACAGGCGGCTGAACTCATCGAAAAGCAGCGCTGTCGAGATGCCATCCGAGACGATATGGTGCATATCAAACAGCAGAATGTGGCGATCCTCGGCGACTTCGATCAGGCCGATGCGTAGAAGTGGCGGCTTGGTCAGATCAAACGGGTGATAGTATGCTTCCACCACTTGGTCCACTTCTCGCTCGCTCGCCTGGAAATAGTCTACAGAAAACTCCACCTCGTCATAGATGCGCTGCACAAGCTCGCCTTGAACCTGCTCGATCCCGGTACGCAGCGTCTCATGGCGCTGAATCAGCGCCCGGAACGCGTACTCTACGCGCGTGCGGTCCAGCTTGCCTTCGAGAAGAAGCGCCGCCGACATATTGTAGCTACGCTCGGCCGTGTCAAGCTGGCGCAGGACGTACAGACGCTTTTGCTCGGATGAAACCGGATAATACTCGGCCTCTGCCGCCTTTGTAATCTCATACGTCTCCTGCTGCTTTAAACCGCCGATTCTTTGGGCCAGCTGTTCGATCGTGGTGTAGCGGAAAACGTCCCGCAGCGGAACCTCGACTTGCAGCTCTTTTCGAATCTTGGAAACAAGCGCGGAGGCCCGCAAGGAATGACCACCCAGGTCAAAGAAATCGTCTTGGACTCCAACTCGCGCAACACCCAGCACCTGCTGCCAAATAAGAGCAAGTCTTGTTTCCAGCGTTGTGAGAGGAGCCACATACTCACGGCCCGCTTCTACCTCTCCGGTCGGTTCAGGCAGCGCTTTACGGTCAATCTTGCCATTTGGTGTGAGCGGAAGCTGATCAAGAGACACCAGCCGGGCCGGAACCATATGCGCAGGCAGCTCTTGCTTCAATTGGGACAGCAGATCGCTCAGCTGTAAGGAAACATCCCCCGCCACGTAACCGCACAAATACTTTTGCCCCTGCTCATCCGTACGGTCAGTCACCACAGCCTGCTTGATCCCCGGGAAACGCAACAGGGCCGTTTCAATTTCGCCGAGTTCGATCCGGAACCCGCGAATTTTCACCTGATAGTCGATCCGGCCGATGAAGTCAACGTTGCCGTCTTCCAGCCAGCGGGCCAAATCTCCTGTCCGATACAGACGTTCGCCGGACACAAACGGGCTGTCTGCAAACTTCTCGGCGGTTAGGTCCGGACGGTTCCAATACCCGCGCGCCACCCCGGCGCCGCCGATGACAAGCTCACCCAGAACCCCTACAGGAACCGGCTTTAACCCGGCATCGACAATGTAAAACCGGGCGTTCAGCCAGGCTTTGCCGATCGGCACATGACCCAACGATGGCAGCTTGTCCAGCGGCTCATCGTAAAAACTGCTGTCAATGGCCGCTTCGGTAACGCCGTAGCTGTTGATGATGCGGAATTGTCCGCCGAATCTTTCCTGCAGCAATCGGTAATCGGTGACACTGCAAGCATCGGAGCTGGTAATCAGCAGCTGCATGGAGCTAACGTCTAGCCCTTCTTCATAAATATGCTGCATGAACGGTAGGATGAGCGCAGGTGTCGATTCAAATACCGTAATGTTTTGGTCCCGAATCCAGCCGTATAAGCGGTTCGGATCAATCCGGTCATCCTTTGGCACAATTACCATCGTGCCTCCGTTATACAGCGTCCGCGCGATGTCTCCAACGAACACGTCAAACGAAAAGCTTGCCAGTTGCAGCAGCCTCACCGGGAACTGATCCAACCGGTACTCACGGCGGTACGCATCCGCCGTATTCATGAGACTACCATGCTCAATCATGACGCCTTTTGGGCGTCCCGTCGTACCCGAGGTGTAAATCACATAAGCCAAGTCTTGCGGGGCACTATCAGCAGATTCAAATGCCACGGCTGCTGAGGTATCCCCGTTATATATCTGTTCATCGTCCATCGCATAGACAGCTTGAAGCTTCAGCCGGTCATCGGCCAACCAACCTCCGGCCCCCTCCAACAGATGACGCTGCGTAAGCAGCACCGATGCTTCGCTATCGCTGAGCATGTACTCAATACGTTCCGCCGGATAATCGGGGTCCAGCGGTACATAAGCTCCGCCAGCTTTCCATACAGCGAGCACACCGACCAGCAGTTCCACGGAACGCTCCGCCCAGATCCCCGTAATCGTCTCCCTTCCCACGCCCTGTTCACGAAGGAGCGAAGCCAGAAGCTCGGCGCGTTTGTTCAATTCGCCGTAAGTCAGCTTTTTGTCCATGTAAACAACTGCCGGGTGATCCGGAATGTCTCGGGCAAACTTTTCGACATACCGATGAAACGCTATTCCCTCGTTCAGTGCTGCCACCGGCGGGTTAAACACGTCCAGAATTCGGCGTCTCTCCTCATCGCTCAGTAGAGAAATCTCGCGTACTCGCAGTTCGGGAGTCTCAAGAAACTGGTCCAAAACGGTTACATACTGTTCTATAATGCGATCAATCTCGGTCGTCTCGAACAGGCCGGTACGATAGGAAGCATGGAGAATAACATGGCCTTCATTCAGCATATGGTCGAAGCGCAGCAGTAAATCGTCCATCTCGTGCCTAGCAAAGTGAGCCTCCAGACGTACCTTGATTTCTTCGTACTCCACGATTTTCAAAGGCAGATATTCCAGAGACGTGCGGAACAGCTCCGAAAGATCGTTGCGGCCGTGTTGTTCACGTAAATCCTGGATCAATTGGTTATAAGGATATTTCTGATGCCGCAGATCCGCCGTATTTTCCTTGGAAACCGTTTGGATCAAGGAAAGCACGGACCCATCTGGATTCAGACTAATCCGCGTAGCCACGGTGCTGACGAACATACCGATCGTTTCTTTTTCCTTCTTGCTGGTGCGATTGGCAAAAACCGTGCCGACCGGCACATCGGTGCTGTCAGTCAGCTTATACAATAAAACGTACATGGCGGACAAAAATAACGTATATAAACTGACCTGATATTGTTCGCTAAAAGCCAGAATGCGGTCGTAGCGGGAAGCATCCAAAGTGATTGAACGTTTATTCGATTCGCTGCCAATCGAGAATGGCGGAACCGATTTAATGCCGCTCGTTTCAGGCAAAGTGTTGTACTTGGTCAGCCAGTATTCCTTGCCTTTTTGATAACGCTGCGATTGCTCATATTCATGCTCAGTTGAAATATAATCCAGATAGGAAGGGGCCTGGTAACTGGTGAAGATGCCTTTGCGCAGTTCCAGGTATTTTTCCATCACCGCATGCAGCAAAGCAGTGACGGACAAACCATCAGCAATGATATGATTTACAGTCAAATTAAGCCATACTTGGCCGTTCGCAAAATGTATCATCGTAAATTGGTAGAGGTGTTCGTCGAACACGCTGGCCGGTTTTTCGGTTACTTCTTTCACCCAAGCATAGAATTGTTCGGTTGTGCCTATTTCGAGGTGGCTTATCCTGGTTTGGACATTCTCCGTCACTTCGAACCACTGCGTTGGATTTTGCAAATCCCCGCCAATGCGGATTCGGAAAGCGTCGTAGGTTTTGACAATCTCTGCCGCCGCTTGCTCCAGCAGCTTGGTGTCGATCTCGCCCGTAATCTGGTAGGTCGCGGAAAGCATCGTGATGGATGTGCCCGGATTCATAATTTCCATGAACCATATCCGGCGCTGGGCTTGCGTTAATCCATATTGCTTGTTCGTATTCTCTCTCACATCGACACACTCCCGTATTAGAGATTGTTTGTAGTTAGGCTTTGTACCTGGATATCAGCAGGAAGCCGCCCACCGTAAAGCGGGTCTATCCGTACAGCCGCGCGTAATAACCTCCGAGCGCCAACAGGTCCTGATGGCGGCCCCGTTCGACGACCGTTCCTTGATTCATGACCGTAATCAAATCCGCATGTTCCACCGTGCTGAGACGATGCGCAATCAGAATGGTGGTGCGCCCCTTCATCAATACGTTCAGAGCTTGCTGTACCCAATGCTGGGATTCGTTATCCAATGCAGAAGTTGCTTCGTCCAGCAGCAGAATCGGGGCGTTTTTGAGAATCGCCCGGGCGATCGCAATTCGCTGCCTTTGTCCACCTGACAACGATGCTCCTCTCTCTCCCACCGGCGTTTTATACTGTTCAGGAAGTTCCTGAATGAAATGGTGAGCGTACGCCGCTTTGGCCGCTTCAACCACTTCTTCATCCGTTGCATCCGGATTGCCATACCGGATATTTTCCTCAATCGTGCCGGTAAACAAAAACGGCTCCTGCGGAACGTATGCAATCTGCCTGCGGATTTCGTCCAGCGTGTAATGTCCGAACGGTTTGCCCTGGAGCAGGATATCTCCGCTGTCCACAGGATAAAAGCCGAGCAGCAGCTTGATCAGTGTACTTTTGCCGCTGCCGCTGGCTCCTACGATCGCAGCGACCTGACCAGGAAACACTTGCATGGACATGTCGACAAGTACCTTTTTATCCGCCTGATAGGAAAATTCCACATCGCGAAACTCCACCGCAGCCTCCGATACAAGCTCGCTACGAGAAGATCCCAGACGCTCCGGTTCCTCTTCCTCGCTTAGTACCTCTTGAATCCGGTGAGCGCCCGCGAGTGAATTTTGGGTCATCGACAGAACCATCCCCAAGTTCAACAAGGCGTGCGTCAGGTTCACTTGCAAAACTGCCAGAGCGGCGACACTTCCCATTCCCATCAATCCGTAGGCATAAAGAAGACTGCCGATGACGATGATGCCGCAGAACGTGACGTAGCTGATAAAATGGTTCACTGCAGCCTGCATACCGTTCTTTTTCGCCGTTTGCCGAAGCGTTTGCGTCATTTGTTCGTTCAACGCCTCGTACTGGCCGTAAATCGTGCGGATGCGGAACAGCTTCACAATTTGAATGCCGCCCATAAAATCTTTGAATTTTTCGGTCATTTTACCGAGCGTTTGCAAGCCTTGTTCGGACAAGGCACGAATATCCCGTGCAAATTTCAGACTGACCAGAGAGGACAGCAGCAGAATGACGAAGGATACGCCGGCAAACCGCCAATCGATCACCACCATGGAGACAATAGAGCCGATGCAGAAGACAACTTGAAGCAGCAAAACGAAGTAAACCTGCGAGAATGTAAACTCAACGGTCGTTACGTCGTTGTTCACCCGCGACAGCAAGTCCCCATGGTGCGTCTGCTCCAGGAATCTCGGCCGCACCCGGCACAGCTTGTCATAAAGACGTTTGCGGATATTCAGCACAGTCAGCTCGACACTGCGCTGGTATAAGTAAATGAACCAGGGAGAAATTATATTTTCCAGGAACAGGGCCGCGCCCAAAATAATAAAGGCTTCCACCATCAAGGACGTATCTCGGGAAACGGCGAAATCAACCAAGTTATGTACGACCAAGCTGAAGGCGATCAGAAACAATGTCTGGGTGAGCGCCGTTACAGCAAGGCCAATCGCGTACTGGGTTTTGCGCTTGCGGTTCATAAACGTCAGCAAGTAGCCGAGTTCTTTCACTTGCGAGAGCCATCCGCCCTTTTTCATGTGTACGACACCTCCCTGCGTTCGGCAGACTCGGTAAACTCCTGGTAGTACGACTGGGCGTACAGTCCCTTCCTCTCGAGCAATTGTTCATGAGTGCCCTTTTCGATAATATTTCCTTGTTCCATAACCCAGATTTCATCGGCGTTTTGTACCGTAGAAAGCCGGTGGGCAATAACCATGGTTGTTCTCTGCTTCATCAATACGCCCAGCGCTTCCTGAACCGCGCTTTCCGACTCCGGATCAAGTGCCGATGTGGGCTCGTCCAACAGCAGAACGGGAGCATCCTTCAGAAAAGCCCGGGCCATTGCAATGCGCTGGCGTTGCCCACCGGACAAAAAGCCGCCGCGCTCTCCGACATACGTCTGGTAGCCACCCTCAAGCTGCATAATGAAAGAATGAGCCTGAGCGGCTTTGGCGGCTTCGATAATCTCGTCCATCGACGCTTCTTCACGCCCGTAGCCGATATTTTCGGCGATCGTACCGCTAAACAAATATGAATCTTGGGTTACCACGGAAAAATGCGACCGAAGCTGCTCTGGATTAGCGCCGTGGATCAGGCTTCCGAACACGCGGATCTCGCCCTGATCCTCCGGAAGTGGATAAAAGCCGCATACCAGCTTAAACACCGTGCTCTTCCCTCCGCCGCTCGCTCCGACAAGTGCAATCGTCTTGCCTTCCGGCACCGAGAAACTAACATTCCGCAGAATCGGAGAACTCTCTTCATACCCGAAGGTTACGTTCTGAAAATGGATGGGAGCGGCGCTCGCTTTTGGAAGCAAACGGCCATTCTCCGTTTCGGTCGGCTGCTCGACGATTTCGGAGACCCTTCTCAGGGCACCGGTCATTTCGAACGTACGCGTGATGAGCTCGGGAATATGCTCCAGCGGCTCCAGACACAGATTAAGCAAGTACAGGAAGGCGATTAGTTCTCCCGCGCCTAGCTGCCCGTTGTAGATCAAATAGCTACCGTAACTGACGGCGAAAATGATCGGGCTGATCATTAGCGTAGAAAGCAGCGGGTTAACCCAGGCTTCCCGCTTTTTCACGGCCAGCTTTTTTTGAGCCGTCAGTTGCAGCAACACTTGGTAGGAGCGAGATAACATACCAGATAGCAGATAGCTTTTTACAATAGGCATCCCCCCAAGCGTATCCTGGAGGTTGATGTTCATTCGGCCCATGTTTGCCTGGGCTTCCTCCGTCAACTGTTCCAACTGCTTGCCGATCCATTGGGAAACCAGCAGTGCTACGGGAAATAACAACAGGCTGTACAGCATCAGCTCCCATTGGAGATACATCAAATAAGCGAAACAGCCGATAAATAATAACGGATGATAAAACCACTGGGCGAGGTCCCGAATCATAAATTGCTGGATGAGCTGCAGATCGTTGTTGATCCGCGACAACACGTCGCCGGAGTGCTGCTTTTCCAAATAGGGGACCGGGAGTTTGCCGATATGACGCATGACATGGTTGCGGATATCCTGCACCGCAGAGGCACTGCTTCGCTCCACACCAAAGCTCATGAAAAACTTCGCCGGCACACCGATCAAGATGACCACAAAGACCGTGTACACGATCTGCAGAACGATCGGCCCCGCCCCATTCTCGGCCTGTGTGGTCAGCTGCTCGACCAAACGTCCCGTCCATATCTCAATAACCGCGGCGGCAATTGCGGACAGGATACCGACGATCATCCAGCCTTTGTGACGGCTTACATAGGACATCAGCCAGCGGAACGCTTTCCAGGTGGCATAAGCGGTTCGGCGCTTGGAAGGCGCCGCTGTGCCTTGTTCTTGAACAGACATCTGCCGATCAGCTCCCATGCAGGACCCCGGCCTCCGCTTCGATCTGCCGCTTGATTTGCACTAAGATGTCACGGATGACAATGGCCGTTTCTTCCACACGCGCGAGTTCCAGTAATTCCTCGTGTGCGCCCTCCAGCCGGTAATCAGAATAAGCTTGCGTCGTTGCCCTCTGCCAGGACGGCAACTGGTGCTCCAGGCGGAACGCTTCGCTGTCCTTCGCAATCAGTTCGTAAATACGGGCAGTTATTGTGCCTGAATTAATAAGCTGCGCTTCGTACGTCAAGGTGGCTTTGATTTTCCGATGAACACGCTCCCGCACGAGTGGATTGCTCATTAATTCCTTTTCTTCTTCGTCGAAATCCGCAAGCATTTCTTCAAGCTCTTTCTCAGACGTTTCATAAGGTGTGAGTGTGTCCTTAATCCACGAGTCCACCATGAGCAAGTCCGTTACGGAATACCCTCTTCTTTCCATCATTTTGGCTACTTCGAACGTCAGGTTGCCTCCGAAGCAGTAACCGAGCAGCACGTAAGGTCCTTCCGGCTGGATGCGAACAATCTCATCCACATAACGGTTCAGCATGGCCTCGTAATCGATGACATCGTCTATAAAATCAATGCCGTAAAGCACGAATCGGCCGTCTAGCCTGCTTGCAAGCTCTCGGTAACCGATGCCGAAGCCGCTGCCTGGAGGGAAGCAGAACACGTTCAGATCCCCTGTTTTATTCAGCTTAATGAAGGAATCTCCCCCTTTATCCAGGCCCAGATCCTCCTCTCCAAAAGCCATGGCTTCAACGGTTACATGATGGAATTGGCGATTCAGCGGTATCTCGATGCCCGTTTCATCGTAAACGGCTTGAACGAGCCTCATCAGACTTAAGGAATTGCCGCCCAGCTCAAAAAAGTTATCCTTTACGCCGACCTGTGGAATGCCAAGTGTATCCTGCCAGACACGGGCGATCTTCATCTCGAGCAGTGTTCTCGGCGCAACATATTCCGCTCCTACAGCCGCAGCTTCCTCCGGCACCGGCAGAGCTTTGCGGTCGATTTTTCCGTTAGCAGTCAGCGGCATCTGCGAAAGCTGCACAAGATGCGCAGGAATCATATACCCCGGAAGCTGCTGGGCGAGCTGCTCCTTGAGTTCATTCGCCGCCAGCTTTGTTTCCGCGACGTAATAAGCAACAAGTTGCTTATGGCCGTTCGCGTCGTACCGGGCGAGTACCACCGCTTCTTCCACGCCCTCCACGTTCAAAAGCTGCGTCTCAATTTCGTCCAGCTCGATCCGGTATCCGCGGATTTTGACCTGGTGGTCAATTCGGCCGAGGTATTCGATGTTGCCGTCCGGCAGCCAAGTCGCCAAGTCACCCGAACGGTACATTTTCTCCCCCTCCGCAAACGGGGAATCAACGAACTTCTCCGCTGTCAGATCCGGACGGTTCAGGTATCCTCTCGCGAGCCCTTCCCCGGCCACGTACATTTCGCCCGCTACGCCAATCGGCACTGGGCGGCGGTTTTCATCCAGGACATACACCCTCAGCGTTGGGATTGGCTTGCCGATATTACTCTTCGCCGCCTCCATTTCGACCCACGTAATTTCCTTATACGTCACGTGAACCGTCGTCTCGGTAATACCGTACATATTGATCAGCTTTGTCTCCGGGTACTTCGTCTTGAAGCCCTTGAGCAAAAGCGGACTGAGCGCTTCGCCGCCGAAAATGACGTTGCGAATCCGCAGATCATATGGATGATCCGCCAAGACCTTACGCAGCAGCTGATAGAAGTACGTTGGCGTCTGGTTCAAAATCGTGACCTGTTCGCGGCCTAGTAGCGCCATGAAATCGGTCGGATTTTTCGCCGTAAGCGGCGGTACAATGACCAGCTTTCCTCCATTCAGAAGCGCTCCGTACATCTCCCAGACGGAAAAATCGAAGCAGAACGAATGGAATAACGTCCACGTGTCGGACGGCCCAAAGTCGAACAGGTTCTTGTCGTTGAACAAAAGGCGCACGACGTTTTTATGTTCGATCAACGTGCCTTTGGGTTTGCCAGTCGTTCCCGATGTGTAGATGACATATGCCAGGTTGCCCGACCCGGAAATTGGCTCCAGATTTGAAGCGTCCAACGCACCTTCCGAGTCCGCCCCGCTGTCCCCCCAAACGAAATCATCTATTTCAAGGCGCGTTCCTGCGAAGTCGATCTTCTCATGCAAATGCTTTTGAATCAGCAATAACGGTGCACCCGAATCTTCGATCATGAAGCAGATGCGCTCCTCCGGGTAGTCGGGATCGACAGGCACGTAGGCTCCGCCCGCTTTGAGAATCCCCAGTATGCCGACAACCATATCGAGTGAGCGTTCGGCCAGAATCGCTACCAGCTGGTCGGCTGCGACTCCCGTCTCCCTCAGCCTGCGCGCAAGACGGTTGGATCGCTCGTTCAGCTCGCGGTAGGTCAGCTGCCGTTCGTTCATGACAACGGCCACGTTGTCCGGGTAAAGCTCCGCCTGTTCTTCAAACAAACCGTGAATCGTTTTCCCCTGCTCGAACCCGGTTTCGGTATCATTAAATCGATTCAGCAACGTCTCCCTCTCGTCCGGGGAAAGCACATCGGCTTGTCCAAGCTCCAGATCCGGCTGAAATACAAGCACGGACAGAAGCCGAACAAGGTGGTCGGCCGCCTGTTCCACAAATGCCTGCTCGTATCGATTCCCGTCAAAGCTTATTTCTAGCTCGATAGAGTCGTTTTGGCGGTCGAATCGAAAAACCGTATCGGCCGCCACCCGGTTACCCAGCGGTTCAGGATGAATCGGGGCGAAGGATGCGACGGTGTTGACGACTGGGACTCCTTCCCCTGTATAGTCCAGATGGAGCGGCTCCACCATTTTCCGAAAAGGCAGATGCTGATGCTCCAGCGCCTCGCCGATGGAGGCTTTGATGCCCCCGAGCAGCGTTTTCAGCGTAGTCTGGCTGCTTACGGACGTTTTGATCACCAGGATGTCATGCGACGGCTGAGTCACGTCCGGGTCCGCGCTACAAGAAGGCATGCCGACCAGTACTTGATCCTGCCCTGTATATTTGAACAGCAGGCTTTTTACTCCTGCCAAAACAATCATGTACAAAGCCAGATCCGAACCATTGGCGAGGCGAATAATTCTCTCCGAGAGCTCACTCGGCAGGGTACGGTGAAGCAAAGCCGGCTCTGCCGCAGCTTCGCCGCCCGCAGATAATTTGGAGGATTGACTATAGGGAAGGAAGCTCAGGCTGTCTTCGTCGTCAAACTTGCTGCTCCAGTACCGTTCTTCCTTTTCAAATAAAGATTTCATTCGTACCTCCCCTAAAAATGAAGTGACCGCATGCCCCGGCGCAGGTCCGATAAAGCTTGCTTTCGGCCTGCGCGTTTACGGGCTTGATTTACGGACTTGCAAGTTGTTCGACGTCTTCCCTGGGATGCGCACCACTTTCGCTTGACGGCGGAGCGCGCTTGTAATATTAAAACGCGAATTCGATCGTATCGACGGCACTCTTTGCGCCTGCCGCCGGTTTATGACATTCAATCCGGCTTAGCTCAAGTTGTGGATTTTCCGCAATTTGAGAAAGTACCCGCAGGTAATCCTCGGTTAAGGTGCGGATCATCGTTTCTTTGAACAGTTTGGTGGCGTAGAAAAAGCCCCCGCTCAGCGCCCCTTCGTTTTCATACATAAACAACGTCAGATCAAACTTCGCTTCTTCCAGTTGGTCAAGCTCGTAATTCTTCAGGCTGACCCCTTCCAGTTCGGCGTCTCGTTCTTCGATATTTTGCAAGTCGAAAACGGCATCAAACAGTGGGAAGCGGCCAGGCTCCCGCTTAACATTCAAACGCTCCACGAGCTCCTCGAATGGATAATCCTGATTCTCAAAAGCTCCCAACGCCGTTTCCTTCACTTCATCAAGGTAGGACAGGAAAGTTTTTTCGCCTGACGGACGATTGCGGAGCGCCAGTGTATTAACAAACATGCCGATGACCGGCTCCAAATCGGCGTTAGTTCTTCCCGCCACCGGGGTGCCCACGATTAAGTCTTCCTGCCCGCTGTACTTGGACAGCATCACGGTATATGCCGCAAGCAGTATCATGTACAGCGTGCTTTCACGCTCGGCCGCCAATTCACGCAGTCGCGCAGAGAGAGAAGCATCGACATCGAACTCCAGATGCGCGCCTTCATAGTTGCGAACTGTAGAACGTTCGTAGTCCATCGGCAGATCCCCCGTCGGCAGCTCGCCTTCAAAGGTTTGCAGCCAGTACGCTTCCTGCCTTCCGATCCGCTCTCGGTGGTCCTCCGACTGCTGCCAAACGGCATAATCCTTATATTGAATGCGTAGTGGCGGCAGTTCTTCCCCGGCGTATAAACTCGAGAACTCATCCATCACAATCGCCATCGATACGCCGTCCGACACAATATGGTGCATATCGAAAAGGAGAATATACCGTTTCGGCTCCAGTTCGACGACTCCGGCGCGCAGCAGCGGCGGCTTGCCGAGATCAAACGGACGAACGAAGTTGCGGACGATCTGCTCAACTTGAGCTGCATCCTCTGTATCCGCTTGATGATGCTCAATAGCAAAATCGACCTGCGGGTAAATCCGCTGAACCGCTTCGCCCTTCACCATTTCAAAACCGGTGCGCAGCGATTCATGCCGTGTTATCAGTTTCCGCAATGCGGCTTCCAACCGGTCTAAATCAAACTTGCCTTCCACCTGCACCAGTTCCGGCATGTTGTAAAGTTGATCCGCTCCATCCAGCGTGTGCTGAATAAACAGCCGTTTCTGCGCGGAGGACAGAGGGTAGTACTCTCTCTCTTCCGCTTGAGGAATGGCCTCATGCTCCCGCCGTTCCATCCGGGCAATCGCATCGGCCATCGCCGCAATCGTGGAGTGACGGAATACGTCGCGCAGCGGGAGGTTGACGTTTAGTTCCTTAAATACCTTGCCCGCTAGTGTCGTCGCTCGCAGGGAGTGGCCTCCGATGTCGAAGAAGTTGTCGTAAACGCCAATCTCCTTCACAAGTCCCAGCACCTCCTGCCAAATCACCGCCAGCTTCATTTCCAGCTCATTGCGCGGTGCGACATACTCCGTTCCACTTCCCGCATCCCCTTCCGGCGCTGGCAGCGCCTTCCGGTCCATCTTTCCGTTCGGCGTCAGAGGCAAGCGCTCCAGCTCCACGAAGTACGACGGGATCATGTAACCCGGCAGATCCTGTGCCAGCGCACTGCGCAGATCGTTCACCAACAGCTCCGCACTGGTATCCGGTGTGTAATACGCACACAGCGCCTTCTGACCGTTCGCATCACTTCGAACCAGCACTACCGCTTCACGCACGCCTTCCACCCGCAGCAGCTGCGACTCAATCTCACCCGTCTCGATCCGGTAACCCCGGATTTTTGCCTGGTTGTCGATCCGGCCAATGAAGTCCACGTTGCCGTCTTCCATCCACCGCGCCAAATCTCCCGTGCGATACATCCGCTCACCAGCGGTGAAAGGACTGTCTACAAACTTCTCTTCCGTCAGCTCTGGACGGTTCAAGTACCCGCGCGCCACGCCTACTCCGCCGATAACCAGTTCGCCCAGCACGCCGACTGGCACAGGGTTCAGATGTGCATCCACGATGTAGAATTTCGCATTCAGCCACGCTTTGCCAATCGGCACATGACCTGTCTGCGGCAGTTTCGCCAACAACTCGTCATAAAAGCTGGAGTCGATTGCTGCTTCCGTCACGCCGTAGGCGTTAATGATGCGGAACAACGAGCCGAAACGTTCCTGCAAGGTCCGGTAATCCGCCACGCTGCAACTATCCGAGCTTGTGATCAACAGCTCCATCCCGCTTATATCCAGCCCCTGTTCGTGCACATATTCCATAAACGGTACGATCAGTGCCGGCGTCGATTCAAAGATGGTGATCCGCTCCCGCTCCATCCAGTGGTGCAGACGAGACGGATCAATCCGGTCTTCCTTAGGCACAATCACCATCGTGCCTCCGTTATACAGCGTCCGCGCGATATCACCCACGAACACGTCAAACGAGAAGCTAGCGAGTTGCAACAGCCTTACCGGGAACTGATCCAATCGGTATTCCCGTCGGTAACCCGCTGCCGTGTTCACCAGACTACGATGCTCGATCATTACACCCTTCGGCTTACCCGTCGT
Source organism: Paenibacillus sp. FSL k6-2145 (assembly GCF_037976585.1). Lineage (NCBI taxonomy): Bacteria > Bacillati > Bacillota > Bacilli > Caryophanales > Paenibacillaceae > Paenibacillus > Paenibacillus sp. FSL k6-2145. Next base: position 1,209,074 of record NZ_CP150267.1, read on the forward strand.
ACCTGACGTGTAGATCACGTAGGCCAAATCCTCTGGACGAGCTTCATGGAAGCTGTCCAAGCCAGCAACCTTCAGATGACTCGGATCATCGCTGTTCACAGCACCCGTCAGCTCGCCGGAGACTCGATCGGAAGCACTGTTGGAGCCTTGTCCGAAGTCCATTGGTGCATTCGCTCGGTCTTCGCTGTATGACGTTTCGTCATCGAGATACAATACCGCCGCCAGTGCCAGTTCCTCTTCGCCGAGCCAGGATTCGGCACGCTCTCGCAGCGGCGTTTGTGTCAGCAGTACCTTCGCTCCGCTGTCTTCGAGCATAAACCGCACCCGGTCCGCCGGATAATCCGGGTCGAGCGGTACATAGGCCCCGCCCGCTTTCCAGACGGCCAGTACGGCTACCAGCAACTCCACCGAACGCTCGGCGAGAATGCCAACGATTGACTCCCGGCCGATGCCGCTTGTGCGTAGCATAGCCGCCAAGCGGTTCGCTCGCTCGTTCAGCTCCACATACGTTAGGCGGTTATTCTCGTACACGACAGCTTCCGCTTCCGGTGTGCTTTCCGCCTGTTCCTCGAACAGCTGGTGGAACGCCGCCACAGGAGCCGGTTCTAGCTGCGCTGGATTAAACGCACCGAGAACTTGTTCTTTTTCCTTTGCAGTCAGCAAGTTCAGCTCGGCAATCTTCGCATCTGGACGGTTTACAATTGTCACGAGCAGCTGCTCATAATGTTTTGCCAGCCGTTCAATCGTCTCCCTTTTGTAAAGAGCCGTCGCATATTCAAAGCTGTAATCCAACCCGCCGTTCTCCTCGCCCACATCCAAGCTGATATCAAACTTCGCAGTATCCAGTACGCTCGGATAAGGAATCAGGCGAAGCCCTTCCAGCTCAAATTGTTCGTTCTCCGTATTTTGCATCGTAAACATCGTATCAAAGAGCGGATTACGGCTTAAATCACGGGTGACTTGCACCTTGTCCACCAATTGTTCAAACGGATAGTTCTGATGCTCAAAGGCATGCAGAGTTGTTTCTTTGACTTCGTTCAGATATGACAGGAATGTTTTTTCCGAAGACGGATAACTGCGAATCGCCAGCGTGTTTAGGAAAATCCCGATCAACGGCTGCACATCTCCATGATTCCTTCCGGCAATTGGCGTACCAACGATCACGTCTTCCTGACCTGAATATTTGTGCAAAAGCACGTTATACGCCGCAAGCAGCACCATAAACAGCGTCGTGCCCGTTTCCGAAGCCAACCGTTTCAGGCCGTCGGTTTTTGAAGCGTCGAAGAAAAACTCTATCGTTTGGCCCTCATAGCTCTGTACAGCCGGACGTGGATAGTCGGTCGGCATTTCCAGCACTGGAAGCTCGCCCTGGAACATGTCCAGCCAATACGCCCCCTGATGCTGAAGCCGTTCCTGCTGCTCCTGCGAATGCTGCCAAACGGTGTAGTCTTTGTACTGAATGCGCAGCGGCTCCAATTGCTCTCCACCATACAAGCGCACGAATTCTTCAACAAGGATTTCCATCGAAACGCCGTCAGAAATAATATGATGCATGTCGTACATCAGAATATGGCGTTCCGGAGCCAGCTCAACAAGGCCTACCCTCAACAGCGGTGGCTTAGCCAAGTCAAACGGACGGACGAAACCGTGAATTACCGCTTCGACCTCTTGCTCATCCGCTTGATAGAACTCCACCGCAAAATTCACGTCCTGGTAAACCCGCTGTGATGCTTCTCCATCCACCATTTCAAACCCTGTGCGCAACATTTCATGCCGCGCCACGAGCTTACGGAACGTTTCTTCAAACCTTGCCCGGTCCAAAGCACCCTTCAGCAGCATCGCTTCCGGCATGTTGTAGCTAAGCTCCGCACCTTCCAGCTGGTTCAGGATAAAGAGACGTTTTTGAGCAAAAGATTGCGGGTATACCTCTCGGTCATCCGCCACCGGAATAGCAACGAATGTCTGCTCATCCAGCCGGTAAATGACGGCCGCCATGCTCTCGATCGTGGAATGGCGGAACACGTCGCGCAGCGGCAAATCCACGTTCATTTCTTTATGAATCTTGCTGACCAACGTTGTCGCCCGCAAGGAATGGCCGCCGATGTCGAAGAAGTTATCGTGAACACCAATCTCCTTCGCAAGCCCCAGCACTTCCTGCCAAATTACCGCCAGCTTCATTTCCAGCTCATTCCGCGGTGCGACATACTCCGTTCCACTTCCCGCTTCTCCTTCCGGCGCTGGCAGCGCCTTCCGGTCTATTTTCCCGTTCGGTGTCAGAGGCAGACTCTCCAACTCCACGAAGTACGACGGAATCATGTAACCCGGCAGCTCCTGCGCCAGCGCACTGCGCAGATCGTTCACTAACAGCTCCGCACCGGTATCTGGTGTGTAATACGCACACAGCGCCTTCTGCCCGTTCGCATCACTTCGAACCAGCACCACCGCTTCGCGCACATCTTCCACCCGCAACAGCTGCGACTCGATCTCACCTGTCTCGATCCGGTAACCCCGGATTTTTGCCTGGTTATCGATCCGCCCGATGAAGTCCACGTTGCCGTCCTCCATCCACCGCGCCAAGTCTCCCGTGCGGTACAGCCGTTCGCCCGCGACAAACGGGCTGTCTACAAACTTCTCTTCCGTCAGCTCTGGACGGTTCAAGTACCCACGTGCTACCCCAACGCCGCCGATGACCAGCTCGCCCAGCACGCCGACTGGCACAGGGTTCAGATGCGCATCCACAATGTAGAGTTTCGCATTCAGCCACGCTTTGCCAATCGGCACATGGCCTGTCTGCGGCAGTTTCGCCAACTGCTCGTCATAAAAGCTGGAGTCGATTGCTGCTTCCGTCACGCCGTAGGCGTTAATGATGCGGAACAACGAGCCGAAACGTTCCTGCAAGGTCCGGTAATCCGCCACGCTGCAACTATCCGAGCTTGTGATCAACAGCTCCATCCCGCTTATATCCAGCCCCTGTTCGTGCACATATTCCATAAACGGTACGATCAGTGCTGGTGTTGATTCAAAGATCGTCACTTGCTCCCGCTCTATCCAGTGATGCAGACGAGACGGATCGATCCGGTCGTCCTTCGGTACAATGACCATGGTACCGCCGTTGTACAACGTCCGTGCGATATCGCCCACGAACACGTCAAACGAGAAGCTGGCGAGTTGCAGTAGCCGAACTGGGAACTGATCCAACCGGTATTCCCGCCGGTAGCCCGCCGCCGTGTTCACCAGGCTGCGGTGCTCAATCATTACACCCTTCGGCTTGCCCGTCGTGCCCGATGTGTAGATGACATACGCCAAATCCTCAGGACGGGCTTCATGGAAACTGTCCATACCGACAACATCAACATCAGTTGGATGACTTTCGCCACCACCGTTCACAGCACCCGTCAGCTCGCCGGAGACTTTACCGGAAACCATGCTGGAGTCAAGCGGTGCATTCTCCCGGTCTTCGCTGTATGACGTTTCGTCGTCGAGATATAGCACCGTCGCCAGTGCCAGTTCCTCTTCGCTGAGCCAGGCTTCAGCACGCTCTCGCAGCGGCGTTTGCGTCAATAGCACCTTCGCTCCGCTGTCTTCAAGCATGAACCGCACGCGGTCTGCAGGATAATCAGGATCGAGCGGTACATACGCCCCTCCCGCTTTCCAGACGGCCAGCACGGCCACCAGCAGGTCCACCGAACGCTCGGCGAGAATGCCAACAATCTCCTCACGGCCGATTCCACTTGCGCGCAGCGTTGCCGACAGGCGGTTCGCCCGCTCATTCAGCTCCGTGTAGGTCAGCCGATCGTTTTCGTACACGACAGCTTCAGCTTCCGGAGTGCTCTCCGCCTGTTTCTCAAACAGCCGGTGGAACGTAGCCTCAGGAGCCGCTTCTAGCTGCGCTGGATTAAACGCACTGAGAACTTGCTCTTTTTCATCTGCCGTCAACAAGTTCAGCTCAGCGATCTTTGCATTCGGACGGCTTACGATCGCCGCAAGCAAATGTCCAAAATGAATCGATAGCCGCCGGATCGTGCTTTCTTTATAAAGAGCCGTTGCAAATTCAAAGTTGCACTCCAGCCCGCCATTTTCTTCCGTAACATCCACACTCAGGTCGAACTTGGCCATACCATATTCGCTAGGGTACGGGGACAATTTCAGCCCTTCCAGCTCAAACTCTGACTCCTCCAGGTTTTGCAGGGAGAACATCGTGTCAAACAGCGGGTTGCGGCTCAAATCCCGGCTAACCTGCACTTTATCGACGAGTTCTTCGAACGGATAATTCTGATGCTCGTAAGCGCCTAAGGTCGTTTCTTTCACTTCTTCCAAATACGACAGGAAGGTCTTCTCCGAAGCTGGATAATTGCGGATCGCCAGCGTGTTGACGAACATTCCGATCAAAGGCTGCATGTCGCCGTGCGTTCTGCCCGCAATTGACGTGCCAACGATCAAATCATCCTGACCTGTGTATTTATGCAAAAGCACGGTATATGCGGCAAGCAGCACCATATATAGCGTCGCTCCTCTTTGAGCGGCCAGCTGCTTCAAGCCTTCGTTCGTTGCCTCATCCACGAAGGACGTCAGCGTATGTCCCTCATAGCTCTGTACAGCAGGACGCGGATAGTCCGTTGGCATTTCCAGAACCGGCAGCTCGCCCCGGTAACGGTCCAGCCAGTAAGCTTCCTCGCGTTTCAATTGCACTTTTTGCTCGTCCGATTGCTGCCATACCGCATAGTCCTTGTACTGAATGTGCAAAGGTTCTAATGACTCACCGCCATACAGACGAACGAGTTCCTCAACGAACACGTCCATCGAAACCCCGTCGGAGATGATATGGTGCATGTCAAACATCAGTAAATAACGATCGGCTGCCAGTTCTACGAGCTCGGCACGCAGCAACGGTGGCTTCGCCAAGTCGAAAGGTCGGATAAAAGCCTGCACGACTGCAGACGCTTCTTCCTCGTTCGCATGACGGCACTCGACGGCAAAATCAACGCCTTCGTAAATACGCTGTACCGCTTCGCCTTGTACGATCTCAAATCCGGTTCGCAACGTTTCATGACGTTTGATCAATCCGCGGAAAGCTTTCTCCAGCAGGCTATGGTCAATCGATCCTTCGAGCAACAGCACTCCCGGCATGTTATAGCTCTGATCGGCTCCTTCCAGCTGATTCAGGATAAACAGCCGCTTCTGAGCTGAGGAAAGTGGATAATACGCTCTTTCGTCTGCCAGTGGAATCGACGAGAACAACTGCTCTTCAATCCGGGAGAGGGCGAGAGCCATCTCTTCGATCGTTGAGTAACGGAATACGTCGCGCAGAGGCAGCTCGACGTTCAACTCCTGATGCACCTTACTCACCAGTGTCGTTGCCCGCAGGGAATGGCCGCCCAAGTCAAAGAAGTTGTCATGAACTCCGATGTGTTCCAATCCGAGCACGCTTTTCCATATTTCAGCCAAGCTCACTTCCAATGGAGTCCGAGGCGGAGTACGTCCTTCGCCCGGCTGCAAGCTATCCTCAGGTGCCGGGAGGGAGCGGCGGTCAACTTTGCCGTTCGTTGTCAGCGGGAGCCGCTCCAACTGGATCAGGTAAGCCGGGATCATATAGGCAGGCAGTTCCTGGGAAAGCACGCTCTTCAGCTCGGCCGCCGGAAGATCACGATCCGCTTCATAATAGGCGCAAAGCTGCTTCTCGCCGGAGGTGTTTTCCCGCGCAAATACCGTCGTTTTCCGAATTCCCTCCACTTTCTGAAGCTGAGCTTCAATCTCGCCCAGCTCAATACGGAAGCCGCGGACTTTCACTTGGTCATCTGTCCGCCCCACGTATTCAATCGTGCCGTCCTGTAGCCATTTCGCCAAATCCCCTGTCCGGTACATGCGCTCTCCCGGCACAAACGGATGGTCCACAAATTTCTCCGCCGTCAGCTCCGGCCGGTTATTATAGCCCCGTACCAAGCCTTCTCCGCCGACGCACAGCTCCCCGGCCACGCCGATCGGCAGAAGTTTATTCTGGCTATCGACGATATACACCGTCGTATTGCTGATCGGCCGTCCGATGGGTACGGTAACCGCGGACTCATCGACAAAGTCGACTGGAAGGTACGTGGTATAAACCGTGCTTTCCGATGGGCCGTACAGGTGGTTGAGCCTGCCCGGTCCGATATGAGCAAGCGCTTTACGCACATGGCCGACCGACACGCGTTCTCCTCCGAACAAAATCGCCCGGACATCCCGCAGGCAGTCGACGTTCACATCCACAAGGACGTTGAAGAAAGCCGTCGTAATCAGCATGACCGAGATTCGCTCGCGCTGGATAAGATCCGCCAGCTGGCCGACTTCCAGCAAAGTCTCGTGGGGAACCAGCACCAACCGTGCACCGTTGGTCAAAGCGCCGAAAATATCAAAAATCGCTCCGTCGAACGAATAGCTTGAAAGCTGGAGTACATGATCCCGCTCAGTGATTTCGATATAATTCGTATTTCGCACGATCCGCACGATATTGCGGTGCGAAACAAGGTTGCCTTTTGGCTTGCCCGTCGTGCCTGACGTATAGATGATGCAAGCCAGATCTGTCGCTTCGTTGCCCGGATTTAGATTTGTGCGGTCCTCGTGATAGAAGGACTCGTTATCCAGGAAAATCACGGAGTCCGAACCCGCCAGACGCTCGCGCAATCGGCTTTGCGTCAGCATGACCTGCGCACCCGAATCCTCGATCAAGAAACGGATACGCTCCTCGGGATATTCCGGGTCAATCGGTACGTAAGCCGAACCGGCTTTGTGTGCCGCCAGCATACCCACCACCATTTCGATGGAACGCTCAGCCATAATAGCTACCAGACGGTCTTTGGATATCCCGTGGCTACGCAAGGTATGAGCAAGACGGTTAACGCGTTCGTTCAGCTCGCGGTAGGTCAGCTCTTGCCCATTCAAGGAGATGGCAACTGCATCCGGGATGCGCGCCGCCTGCTCTTCGAACAATTGAATAAGCGTTTTCCCGCGTGGAAATTCCGTGGTGGTGTCGTTAAAACGTCCAAGAAGGTCAGCCTTTTCCTCCTCCGTCACAAGTTCCAGCTCTCCCACGGTAATTTCCGGGTTATCCGCCACCTGCTCCAGCAAATGAACGAGATGCCCCTTGAGCCGCTCAATGCTATCTTTATCAAACACTTCGGCGTTAAAGTCGAACCGAATTTCAATCTCGTCTCCCGGCACGACGGTGACGTTAAAGTTATAATTTGTCTGCTCCTCCATCTGAACATCAGCAATCGTCAGGTCGCCGTGCTGCTGGTCCCCCGCCTGCTCCATCTGCTCGTCCACCGGATAGTTCTCAAAAGCGATGATATGGTTGATCAGGTTCTGCTTTTGCACGCTGCGGGCCTGAATTTCATACAGCGGATAGTAATCATAACGCCCGGACTCCAGCGCCCGCTCTTGAAGCTTCGCCATCAGGTCGGCGAACACGGTGTCCGCTTCGCTCGTGACCCGGACCGGCACCGTATTGATGAACAACCCGATCATGGACTCAATGCCCGGGATTTCCGCCGGTCTTCCGGCCACGACGCTGCCAAATACGGCATCGTTTGTTCCATTATATTTTTGCAGCATCACGCCCCAGATAGCTTGCAACAGTGTATTGACCGTAACCAGGCGCTGTTTCGCCACCCGGTCCATCCGCTCGCTCAAGTCCTTGCCCAGCTCGGCGGTGACGTGATCAGCCGTAAATCTGCCGTTGGGCGCCAGTTCCTTTTGTCCCGGGAGTACGGTTTGCCCTTCATAACCTGCCAGGAATCCCTTCCAATAGGCTGATGCCGTCTGATCGTCCTGTTTCTCCAACCATTCGATATAGGCCCCATAATCCGATCCCTTATCTCCCGCTGACTGCTCGCCGGATGTCAAGGCCGAGTATGCCTCAAACAGCTCCTGTGTCAGCTGAGCCAGGCACCAGCCATCCATCAAAATATGTTGGAAACTCCACAGTACATGATAGCTTTGCTCTTCGGTGCGCAGGATCGTGAACCGAACGAGCGCGTCATGTTCCATGTCGAAGCCGCGAAGCTTGTCCTCCTCGGCCTTTTTATCCAAGTAAGCTTGTTTCTCGTCCACCTGCAAATGAAGCAGCTCTTCATATTCAAAACCCACCGGCTTGTCGCGGTATATGATTTGCAACGGCTCGCCCGCCGGTCCTTTCACAAAATTCGCCCGCAGCACCAGATGACGTTTCGCAAGCTCCATCCAACTCCTCTCAAAAAGCTTGACGTCGAGCGCTCCCCGCATCGTAAACCGCGTCTGCTCAAAGTAAGCTGACGTTTGCCGGTCAAGCGCGCTGTGGAACCACATTCCCTTCTGCATCGGCGTAAGTGAGTAAATATTTTCGATTTCCGAGAGATGGCCCGAGCGCTGGGCGATTTGCTCCAATTCTGCAATGGTCAAGCCTTTAAATTGAACGTCGCTCGGCGTCAATTCAGTGTTTTCTTTGCCTGCACAGTGGATAATGAGGTCTCGGAGACTGTGCTCAAGTTGCTGAGCGAAGGCTTCCATCGTTTCCTTGCGATACTGTTTCTGGCTGTAGCTGAGATCGAGCGATAAAGCGCCGTCCAGCACCATACCGTTGATATCCAGCACAAAGCTGCGGGCCTGCCGGTCGCTAGCCGGGCTGCCGCTGGAATAAGAAGATATGCCGATCTCGTCTTGGTTGACATCATCGTCGAACTGACCGAGGTAGTTAAAATTAATTTCCGGCTCTGCGCCCCAAACCAATCCATCCTCCGATTTCGAGAGATAGCGACATATACCGTACCCAAGCCCCTTGTTCGGAATGCGACGCAAGTTTTCCTTGACCTGTTTAATCTGATATGCCAAATCTCGGTCGGTTTCCGGCTCCAGTACGACCGGAAACTTGGTCGTAAACCAGCCAACTGTACGCGTGATGTCGATATCCGTTCCGATCGATTCACGTCCGTGTCCTTCGAGATTGATCCGCACCCGTTCGTGCCCCGTCCATTTGTGTAAGGCTATGCCGAGCGCCGTTACCAAAATATCATTCATTTCGGTGTTGTAGGCACGGTGAACCCGCTTCAGTAGCAGCTCCGTTTCTTCAGGAGATAAACGGACAAACAGCGATTCGCTGTCATGCTGCGTCGTAACGTCCGCCTCCATATCCTTCGGCACGGCCAGAACCTCCATTTGTTCCACGGCCTGCCAATAGGCCCGTTCCTTCGCTATCTCCGGACTTTGCGCGTAAGCAGCCAGCTGCTCGGACCAAGTGCGGTACGCATCTGTTTTCGCCGGGAAACGAATTTCCTCGCTTTTTCCAGTCTTTTCGTAACCTAGAGCGAAATCCTCCATCAAAATGCGCCAAGACACGCCGTCTACCACAGCATGATGAACCGCGAGCAGCAAATGATCTCCGTCCTCGCACTGGAACAGTCCCGCCTTCATGAGGGGCCCGTTCTCCAGATCGATGCCTGCTTGAATGCCCGTTGCCTTCGCTTCCACAACCTGCGTGGGATTCTCCGCATCCTTAAAGTCGAACACGTCCAGCGTGAACAGCCTACCATCCTGAATCGCCCGGGTTAACGCACTAAACCCTTGTTCCGTCTTGCAGAACACCATGCGCAAGGCATCATGATGCTCGGCCAGCTTTTGCAGCACCTGATACACTGTCTCTTCGTTGAAGCGTTCCTTCCGATAAAACATCACCGACTGGTTGAAATGATGCGGGTCCGCAAAGGAACTCTCGAAAAACCAATGCTGAATCGGTGTCAAAGCCGTTTCACCCGTTATTTCGCCTTGATCAATGGTACGTCTGATCGGTTTCACATGCAGGCTGAGCTGTGAAATCGTCGGATATTTGAATAAATCCCGGATTTCCAGCTTGTACCCGGCTTGATGAAGCCGCGAAGATACTTGAATGGACTTGATCGAGTCTCCGCCGAGCTCAAAGAAATGATCCGTTACCCCAACACGATCGGCATTCAATACCGCCTGCCACACATCAGCAAGCGTTCGCTCAGTTTCATTGCGGGGAGCTATGTACGCGCCACCGGTCAGTGCGTTGCCTTCCGGGGCAGGCAAAGCCTTACGATCGATTTTGTCGTTCGGCGTGAGCGGCATCCGCGGTAGCTGAACAAAATGCGCAGGAATCATGTAATTCGGCAATTTTTGCGCCAGCGCGCTTCTCAGCTCGCCGAGCGTAAGAGGGAGGCTCGCGACCAGGTAAGCGCACAGTTCTTGCCCACTTTTGCCTTCCCGCGCGATCACAATCGTCTCCTTCACCGAGTCGATCTTCAGAAGTTGCTCTTCAATCTCACCGACCTCGATTCGGAATCCACGGATTTTCACCTGATGGTCGATCCGGCCCAAGTACTCCATATTACCGTCCGGCAGCCAGCGGGCGAGATCTCCTGTCCGGTAAAGGCGTTCTCCCGGCGCAAACGGATGTTCCACGAACTTCTCTGCCGTCAGCTCCGGTTGGTTCAGGTAACCTCTCGCAAGCCCCACGCCTGCCACGCACAGCTCGCCGTCCACTCCCGGAGGCACAAGTTGCAGGTGGGCATCCAAAATAAAAATCTGATGATTAGCCAGCGGGCGCCCAATCGGAATAACTCTGCGCTCCGGCTGCTGCTCATCCGCATCCCAAAGCGTCGTAACAATCGAAGCTTCGGTAGGGCCGTAAGCATTGAAATAGTGAACCTTTGCTTTCCACTGCTGCACGAATTCGGCCGATACCGCCGAACCTCCCGTTACAAGCTTTGTTAAGCTGGGAAGACGGTCCGGGTTCAAATGAGCGCTGTATGTCGGAGGCAAAATCGCCGCCGTAATCGCATGCTCGTTCATATAACTCTCGAACAGACGAGTGTCGAGAATTGTTTCGGCCGTCGGGATGTACAAAGCCGCGCCAAAATAGAGTGCTTTGAAAACTTCCCAGCAGGATGCGTCGAAGGACAAGCTCGCAAATTGAACGATCCGGTCTTGCTCCGTGATGCCCAGCCTGTCTGCGAACATCAGCTTCAAGCTGACCAAACCACGATGCTCCAGCATGACCCCTTTGGGTTTGCCCGTTGTACCTGACGTATAAATGACATAAGCAAGATCGTTTGGACCGCTGGCCGCCTCCAGGTTCGAGCCATCGTCGCTATAGGCCTGCTTGTCATCTAGCGCCAATACGGTCCCTTCGAACGGGACTTGCTGTAACAGCTCTCTTTGAGTCAGCAGCAGCTGCGCGTTCGAGTTCTCCAGAATGTAGCGAATACGTTCTTCCGGGTACTCCGGGTCGATCGGCACGTAGGCACCACCAGCTTTCAGAACCGCCAGAATTCCAATGACCGTCTCGAGCGATCTCCTGACCATCAAGCCTACCAACTGATTAGGCAGCACGCCGACCGATCGTAGCGTACGCGCCAGCTGGTTCGCCCGTTCGTTCAACTCTGCGTATGAAAGACGCTGCCCCTCAAAAACAACCGCCGTCGCCTCGGGCACACGCTTCGCTTGCTCCTCCACAAGCTGATGAATCGTCCGATCACGAGGATAGTCCTTCTCGGTATCGTTAAAGCTTTGCAGTAATTTAAATTTTTCGTCCTCCGACAGCATGTCCGCTCGCACGATGTCCAGCTCCAACTCATGAAGCCCCACGGACAGCAGGCGATTCAGATGGCCAACGACCCGATTCATGAACTCGGAGTCATATAAGTGCTCGTTATATGACAGCGCTAGCTGTATCGTCCCGCCGGTTAAACTGAATTCAAAGGAACAGTCCGTGACCACGTTTTGCCCAATTTCGTCCAGATGCAGCTCCTTAAGGGATACTAGCGTATGGACGAAGGGTATCCCTTCTGCATATTGCAGATCCAGCTTCTCCGTCATTTTCAAGAACGGAATATGTTGATGCTGAATGGCTTCCGGCAAGGAAGTCCTCAGTTCGCTCAGCAGCGTCTTAAAAGTTGCCCCCACCGAAAGCGAGTTTTTCAAAATGACCGTATGATTAACGGATCGACGCGTCTCCCCCTTTTTCGGCACAACCGGCATGCCGACCAGAATTTCTGAAGCTCCTGTATATTTATGCAAGAGTGCCTGAACACCAGCGAGCAAAATCATAAAAGCAGCCAGCGGAGCACCCTTGCTCATTTGAAGGACACGCTGCGCCGCTTCCTCCGAAAGCGAACCGCCAACGGTTTTCACATTGGGCACCAGGGAGTTTGGAGCTTTGCTGTAAGGCAACCGCGTCAAGGTATAATCGTCACTACCGAATTTTTCGTTCCAAAACAACGTTTCTTTTTCAAAAGCCATCTGGATCGTTCCCCTCTCTTCATCGGTAAAAGCAATCCGGCGGAGCATATGCCAAAGCAACGCTCCAGCCTCGCTCATCTCCTTTTCAAACATCTGACAACAATATCAATGGCTTGCGCCATGTCACTGCTTGGATTGCCCAGTTGATCGCATGCGGCAATCCTCTGCCTAGCAGCTGTCCCCCTCGGCTCCCGTGCGTAAAGGACAACAACAAGCATCGTGCTACGCAAGAGATGCGGCTGCTTCGGACTCCTCTGCTTCAATATGATTGCTGCGGACGAGCCACCCGAAGACGGGATTTGGTTTAACATGGGGTTCGGAACTGGATTTGGGGATAAACGACAAGGAATGTTCCTCCTGTCGATGTAAGGCTTGCCGCAGGGTTCCGGCCGTCCAGCAGGAAGTCGACCGTAATTCCTAATTTGGCACCCGACCTTTGACGAAGCCTATGTTTAAGGGGTATTGATACACTCTATGTACGATTTGCTTATTCCCCCACAGCCCTGGTGTGGATAAGTAAAGATTCGGCTGCGGGGTAGTGAGCTTTTCCTGACGATTAAATTTAACGAGGGTACTGCATGAGACTCAAGGAATGCTCCGTATGACATGAACGGGACTGCCCTTGGATTGGCGGAGAATTCCATGCTGATTGACGTTACCGCAGCTAGCATGAGGAGAAAGTCTTCCACTTAGGTGAAAGCGCTACCTTAACATCAAGTCCGCACGCCCTCTGGAAGGCACTTTCGTGCCTATTGCCGGGGGCGCGGCCATCGGCTTGGCCAAGCTTAGGTTGTTACTAGCAAATCCTTGGTCTCCTGAGAGATCACCTGCTGCATACTGGACTTGATAATGTCGCAGCCGGCGGCCAGATGCTCCATCGAGACGGTCAGCGGAGGCATGATCTTCAGCACACAGTCTCCTCTGCCGGCTCTTTCAATGATGAGCCCGTTGTCGAAGCTGATATCCGTCACCCGCTTCGCCCCGGCTTCATCCATGAACCCCGAGACGTCAATGCCCCAGATCAGGCCGAGTCCGCGGATGACGATGGACGGATGCAGAGGCTTGATTTCTTGATCAAGGAACGAGCGTACAAACTCTTCTTTCTGTTTCACCTGAGCTTCCAATTCGGTTCTGTCCCGGAACTCGAGAGCAGCCTTCGCGGCCACAAAAGCCAGCTGGTTGCCGCGGAAGGTGCCGTTGTGCTCGCCCGGCGTCCAGATATCCAGTTCGGGCTTCAGCAGCAGCAGGGACATTGGCAGGCCGTACCCGCTGATCGACTTCGACAGGGTAATGAGATCCGGCTCGATCCCCGCACGTTCGAAGGAGAAGAATTCGCCTGTCCGGCCGCATCCTACTTGAATCTCGTCTGTAATGAGCAGAATATCGTGTCTGCGGCAAAGCTGCTGCAGCTCGCGTAGCCACTGCGCGTCGACAACGTGAATTCCGCCTTCGGCTTGTACCGTTTCAAGCAGGATCGCGGCCGGCTTGTCGATTCCGGAGTGCGAATCAGTCAGGATATTCTCGATATAGCCGAGCGTATCCATTTCTGCGAAAGCCCCGCTCGGGTGCGGCATGAACGTAACTCCGTCCAGAGGAAGCCCCGCCCCTTCTCTCATAGACTTGGAGCTTGTCGCCGATAGACTGCCGAGCGACATGCCGTGGAAGCCACCCATGAATGCGAATATTCCACTTCTCTTCTTCGCCTTGCGTGCGAGCTTCAGGGCCGCTTCCACCGCATTCGTCCCTGTTGGACCGCAGAATTGAAGCTTGTAATTCAGCTTCTTCGGCTCCAAGATCCGCTCCGAGAAGCTCTGGATGAATTCACGCTTGGCCATTGTATACATATCCAGACCGTGCATAATCCGGTCGGAGGTCAAGTAATCGAGAACCCGGTCTTTAATATAATCGTTGTTATGGCCGTAATTGAGTGCCCCGGCACCTGCAAAGAAATCAATATATGCTCTTCCGTCCTCAGAATATAAAAGGTCTCCCTTGGCCCGGTCGAATACCACCGGAAAGCTTCTGCAGTAAGATCTTACGTTGGATTCCAGCTTTTCAAAAATGCTCACTCACTTCATCCTCCATCGGAATTGGGATAAGGTTGGCTCCATCTTTCTGAACCTTCCTTTCTGAACCTTCTGACGTCATGGAGCAACATATTCTAGGCTGTCATTTTCCACAATTGTTGGTCCCCGCATGCCGGCTTGTTGGTTAGCCAGTATACTGGTCTCTCGCACACAGCTTGGATGGGTATAAAAAACCCTACAATTCCATTTATTAGAATAATAGGGAATAAGACCTAGGTTGAATTATATCAAAATTTACAAGAATGTATAGTGATTTTTTGTTAAATATAGTCATTATATTGTTAAATTTGGTTCGTAAAACATAATGTGTTAACATTTTTCGTTAAAAAAAGTGAATGGAGAAGAAACGTTAGGAATGATTTGACATCAATCGAGGAATTAGACGAGTGTTGACATTTAGCCATTGAACAGGTAAATTTGGTATATATTACCTTAAAATATTCTTTGCCGGTGTTCCGATTCCTTGCACTTTGTAATAACTTAACATGATTACCTGACCAATTTCTGAAAGCCTGGTTGGAAACTGGCCACAGCGTCCGCACGGATGGCAGCCGACATAGTTGTGTATCACGCCTTCTCATCAAACCGTGCGTGAGGTTTTCCCTTATACGCTATCCGATGTCCTTCACTCATTTACATACAGATTACAATAGCGTTCTGAATCCAAGTTGAACGGACAATGATTTCACTTCGCGCATAGGCTCCTTCATCGTGCGCATTGTTGCTTCTTGGCATAACATTTTGTGAGTCGCTGAAGGATGTACCAGTCACGTTTAATCACCTTTCTTTATTATTCAAATGATCTCATATGCCCGATCTGCATCCTGCTTGAAGATATATTGGCACTTACGAGTTGCGAATGTTGATGACTCTCTTTAAGAAGTTGATTCCATTCGTGCACGAAAAATATTTCAAATGTGAGAATTACAAAAAGATACTCTTCCTAAGGTACTCTATAATTTGGTGAATTTTCGTTCAATGAATGACCGCAATTTACAATGCAAAAACACAAATAAGATGGTTCTAATATTCAGAACCACCCTCCTGAAACATCAAAAAAGTCCTGACGACTTAGAGTCATCAGGACCATAATTTTGTTCATACTTTATTAGTTTACTGAATCTATTGATTAACGCATTTATCCATGTCATTGGACAATAGTTCGTGTAGTTCCATACTTTTGTTAATGGTTCTACACTTATTTATCATTGGACAATAAACTAATTTGTACAGAATACCTTACTCAACCGTTACACTTTTCGCCAGGTTACGTGGTTTATCCACATCATGACCCAGTGCCAGGGAAGCATAGTATGCCAGCAATTGCAGAGCAACTACAGACAAAGCAGGGCTAAGCAGTGGCAACGTCTTAGGAATCGCAAATGCTTGGTCTACGGATTTCAGCAATGGTGCTACGTGCTCTTCGTACGTAATTGCCAATACATCTGCGCCACGTGCTTTTACTTCCTTAATGTTGCTCACTGTTTTCTCAAGTACGTTCTCCTGCGTTGCCAGGGCAATAACAGGGATACCGTCTTCGATCAATGCAAGCGTACCGTGTTTCAACTCACCCGCAGCATACGCTTCGGAGTGAATATAAGAAATCTCTTTCAGCTTCAAAGATCCTTCTTGAGCTACTGCATAGTCAAGACCACGACCAATGAAGAAGAGATGTTCATGTTTGGAGATTTGCTCTGCATACCCTTTGATTGCCTCCGCTTGCTCCAACATGGATTCCACTTGCTCAGGCAATGCTTGCATTGCTGCCAGCGTGTGTGCAATCTCTTCTGCAGATTGAGTACCACGAACTTGTGCAAGGTACAGACCAAGCAAGTTGAAAGCAATCAACTGCGAAGTATACGCTTTGGTAGAAGCTACTGCAATCTCAGGACCTGCCAATGTTGCGATAACATCATCTGCATCACGTGCAATGGAGCTACCCACTACGTTTGTGATTGCCAGTACATGTGCACCATTGGATTGTGCTTCACGCAATGCAGCAAGCGTATCGGCAGTTTCACCGGATTGGCTCACTACGATTACAAGTGTATCTTTGTGCACGATTGGGGAACGGTAACGGTACTCGGAAGCCACATCTGTTTCAACCGGAATACGTACCAATTGCTCAATCACTGTACGTCCAACCAGACCTGCATGGTACGCTGTACCACATGCAATGATTTGAACGTTACGGATATTTTTAATTTGTTCTTCAGTCATTTTCAACTCAGGAAGTTGAACTTTTTTGCCTTCATTATCGATGCGACCCAGCATAGTATCACGATATGCTTTTGGTTGCTCATGAATTTCTTTCAGCATGAAGTGCTCAAATCCGCCTTTTTCTGCGGTTACAGCATCCCAATCGACACGAATCATTTCCCGAGAAATAAAGTTGCCTTCAATCGTCATCAATTCGACAGCATCATGTGTCAATACAGCCATTTCACCATCATTCAGAATGTACACGTTACGTGTATGTTCCAGAATTGCAGGGATGTCGGAACCAATGAAGTTCTCGCCTTCACCAATACCAATAATCAATGGGCTTGCTTGACGCACAGCTACGAGTTTCTCAGGCTCATGCTCTGTCAATACACCCAGTGCAAATGCGCCACGCAACAACGTGATCACTTTTTGTACTGTTTTGACGATATCACCATTGTATTCACGTGCGATCAGGTGAGAGATAACCTCAGTATCTGTCTCGGAAGTGAACGTGTGACCTTGAGCCATCAATTCGTCCTTCAGATCCAGGTAGTTCTCAATAATACCGTTATGCACAACAGAGAACTTCTGGCTTCCATCCGTGTGTGGATGAGAGTTCTCATCCGATGGTTTACCATGAGTTGCCCAACGTGTGTGTCCGATTCCGGCATTACCTACCAGTGGTGCACCATCCAGCTTGGCTTCAAGGTTCGCAAGACGACCAAGAGCTTTCGTGATTTGCAGACCTTCTGGTGTAAATACCGCGATACCTGCAGAATCATAACCACGATACTCGAGTTTCTTCAATCCTTCGACCAATACCGCTTGAGTGTTCTTATTACCAATATATCCAACAATACCGCACATAGTTTATTTCCTCCGTTTGTATATGATACTGTGTCACGAAGAGAAACAGGCAGAGGCGGCATATCGGAAAAATGAGTGATTGCCTAGCGTTTCATGAATACTTGGTACTTATTCAATTATCAATGATCAGAGCGACCTCGTGTCGCCCCGCAGTCATCATAAGCTGTTATGAATGCAATCATGAATGTACATCATTTTCCCGTCCGCGTACTGTTTACGCTCTTCACGCACATTCATTTGAATTTTAATTTAACTCTTGCACCTGCACCGGCGCGTTGTGTGGACAGTCACCTATCCATTTTCCGCAATCCGGTTTACGGCTCTGGTGCTTCACCGGGAGGTCCCCGCCGAACAATCCGAACACCTCCACCTCGTCAGCTTGATTGCCGTTGATCTTAATCAGCCGTTCTTCAACCCGAAGAAATCCTGATCAACATCATCCCGCGCAACTCCAAGCTCTGGCGCTTGTGTAACTGTAACCTTACGTTCCTCACTTTCTGTGTCTGAATGACGACTCCACTCATTATATGCACGTCAGGTCCATTTTGCAATGGAGCAAAGTACCTGTGACAATTTTAGCATATTTACCTACAATCCCGACCGGATAAACGGACCTATGGTCTCATCAGGCCGGGACGCAGGAATATCCATCATTAGAGGTAATTCAAAAATTCCGCTTTTGATTACGAATCATGCCTAACGGCATCATCAGCATCGAATATGAAATTCAGCCGAAATGTCCGTTGCTCACGTAGTTTCCCTACGCTCCGCTACTCCATTTCTATCTTCATTCCATCTTCTTGGTACTGAAAACCAGACTTTTTGAACACGCACTATATGTCCTAAATCCTGTTATATCATACCCTTTATACACAACAATTCCCTTAAGAAAACCGTATGCACAAGGGATTTCTTCCAGTCTTATACCAGTTCTTTTTGCACTACATCTGCGATTTGAGACACAAATTGTTCAAGTTCGTTTTTATCTGGTCCTTCCGCCATAACACGGATAAGAGATTCAGTACCTGAAGCACGAACGAGTACACGTCCATTATCACCGAGTTGTTGTTCTACTGTAGCAATAGCTTGCTCGATTGCAGCATTGCCCTCGTATTTGCTCTTATCTTCAACACGCACATTCACCAATACTTGTGGGTACTGGGTCATTAGCGCTTTTAGTTCACTCAGTTTTTTACCGGAAGCCTTGAGCGTATCCACGAGTTGAATCGCAGTCAGCATACCGTCTCCAGTTGTATTGTAATCCAGGAAAATAACATGGCCAGATTGTTCTCCACCCAAGTTGTAACCGCCGCGACGCATTTCCTCCATCACATAACGGTCACCTACTGCCGTTTTAGCTGTTTTCAGTGCAAGTTTCTCCGTTGCTTTGTAGAATCCGATGTTACTCATAACGGTCGATACAACGGTACTGTCCTTCAACTTGCCTGCACGATTCATCGCATCACCGCAGATACACAGAATGAAGTCTCCATCCACCTCAGCGCCTGTCTCATCAATAGCAATAAGACGATCCGCATCCCCGTCAAAAGCAAGACCCAGATCTGCCTTATGTTTGAGCACTTCTTGTTTCAGGTTCTCTGGATGAGTTGATCCACATTGCTCATTAATATTCAGGCCGTTAGGCTCAGCGCCAATGGCAATGACTTCTGCACCTAGTTCACTGAACAATTTTGGTGCCAGTTCATAAGCTGCTCCGTTTGCACAGTCCAAAACAATTTTAAGTCCAGAGAACGATTCATTTACAGTCGTTTTCAGGAAATCAAGGTAACGATAACGGGATTCTTCATCTGTCGTTACAGTACCCAGCCCGCCACCAACTGGCCGTGGCAATTGATCTGTCTCCGCATCCATCAGTTCTTCAATCCGGTTCTCTGTTTCATCAGACAGCTTGAAGCCATCTCCACCAAAGAACTTGATTCCGTTATCCTCAACCGGATTGTGGGAAGCCGAGATCATCACGCCCGCGTCAGCTTTCAACAAACGTGCAATATACGCCACTCCCGGAGTGGATACAACGCCCAGACGGATCACATCAGCGCCAATGGACAACAGGCCTGCAACCAGTGCGGATTCCAACATCAATCCCGAGATACGAGTATCCATGCCGATAACCACTTTTGGTCTTTCCACACCACCTGCAAGCACGTAACCACCACAACGTCCAATGCTGTAAGCCAGCTCTGCCGTTAACTCTTTATTGGCAACCCCTCTTACACCGTCTGTACCAAAATATTTCCCCATGATTTAACTCCTTCTATTCGCATCATATACGAGCACTATTATTATTTTTTGAGAATTTTAAAATTAGAACGTTTACGGATTCGCGCCACTTTTACTGCCAGTACCGCTGTTATTATTATTTAAATTACCTCGACTGCTTGTGCTCCCCTGTTGACCCTGATCCTGAGTATCCGTATTCGATTCCGTTTCTTCTTCATCAGGAACAGGCTCCGTTTCCCCATTTTCGACCTCGGCTGGTGAAGGGTCAGGTGCTACCGTTCCCTCGTCAGTCGGATCTTCGCTAGGAGTAGTTGTGGTGTCTTCAGCCTTTTCGCTAATTTTGACCGTTGCACTCAGAGCATTGGATGATTCATCCAGTTTGGCATAACGGGGCAGGTCGGCTTCAAGCTTGATCTCATGCGTTCCGACCGCAAGTCCAGTGAGATCCCCGGTCAACGTGAGATCATCACTACTTAGACCCTCAAGCATACTAGCTGAGCCTGTGAGTGTAAGGTTCAGACCGCCGCTTCTAGGCGTAACCAGCGTCCCTTCCAGTCCATTCCCCGCACCGGTAAGTGTGATGGGGACGTTCGGAAAGACTTTGGTTGTCTCCTCTGCCTCGTCAAATGGTGATATGGTTACCTTGATCTGAATCGAACTAGGCTCGATTTTCTCAAAACCGGAAGGCGGCGTCAAGTCCACGTTAACTGTCGATGTACCCGACTGATCAAACTGTGTAAGATCAAGGGTTACTTGGTCGTAGGCCTGTATACCCGCAAGCGCATCCTCTGATCCATAAACCGAGACTTCTTTCACGCTTGGCTCTACCGTGGAGAGTACCAGGCCTTCCGGAAGCTGTCCCGAATATTTGATTCTTAAGGGTACAGATGTATAGGGCTGATTGACCGGAACTCGGACTTCAACCGTTTGAGGCGTTATAATCGCATTTTCAAGGACCTTGCCTTCAGCATCGTATGCTTGAAGTTTCACTTTTTTCTGTATGACATCTTCCTTGGCATCTTTCACGCTCACACTGCCCTGGACCTTCGCTACAGCCTCGAGTTGTCCTTCGGGCAGAGTTACCTTAACCGGCGTCGAAGGTTCAATTACGGGCGTTCCAGCGCTGTATCCGGCGGATGGTTCCCCTTCGGGTACAATATTCACATTGAAGGATTTGGTGCCCAATTTTTCTACATTCACCGTAACCATGGAAGGTTCCATGCTGACCACTTCTACCCCGGAAGGCAAATCAGGTACAAGTGGCAGTGTATTGGACCCATCTTTCACCTGACTCAGATCGACCAGTACTTTGTAATCGTCATTCGTAAAAATCGATGTTAGCATCGAGCGCTGTCCTTTGATCTCCAGCCGGACCTCATCCGTACTTAATGAAGTAAGCACATAACTGTTGCTGTCTAATCCATAAGGTTGAACAGGCACCGTACGTTCCACAACCTTGTTGGTTGTCCCTGTTGTAATCGTAGGTGTGGTTGGTACTTCATCCAGATGAATCATGAACCAGAGCAGCAGGCTCACCGCAAGCGCAAGTATTTTGGCAAAGTTATTATTGTTAAACCACTTATCCATTGTTACGTCCTCCCTTCCGTTTCCAGAAGGTTGTCCAGCCATTCTTTTTCAGATTGGATGTAGGGCGCAACTCCTCATACAGTTTGGCAATCAGCGATTCTTCCTTAATATCACGAACGACCTGTCCATTCATTGCAAGTGACACTTGTCCTGTCTCCTCGGAGACAACCAAACAGATCGCATCTGCAACTTCGGTAATCCCGATTGCTGCACGGTGACGTGTTCCCAGTTCCTTACTGATAAAAGGATTCTCCGATAATGGCAAATAACAAGCTGCCGCCGAAATCTGTTTTCCCTGTATAATAACGGCTCCATCATGGAGCGGTGTATTTGGAATAAAGATGTTAATCATCAGCTCCGAGCTGACCAGAGATTGCATCTTAATGCCCGATTCCGTGTAATCGTTCAGACCCGTTTCACGTTCAAATACGACCAATGCGCCAATTTTACGCCGTGACAAATAATTAACTGACTTAATAATCTCACCAATTAACACCGTTAATTCTTCATCACTCGCTGCCGCTGAACGTCCAAACAGCTTACCGCGTCCCAATTGCTCCAGACCACGACGCAGTTCCGGCTGAAAGATAATGAACACCGCAACAACACCAAACGTAAACATCTGGTTCATTAACCATTTGAGCGTATACAGGTTTAGCCACGTACTTAATGCCCAGATCAGCACAAGGAACAGAATTCCTTTCAGGAGCTGAACCGCACGTGTCCCTCGCACAAGCAAAATCAGTTTGTACATAATATAGGTAACGATCAATATATCGATAACGTCCTTAATGGACTCTGTCCACGTTAAGTCAGCAAAATAATTCATAAGCCAGCCCCCGCTATCCCCATTGATGAGTAAACCCTGATCTCATATTAACCCATTAGGATTTTATATAATCCTTTGTCTCCGCATTTCTGCATCATTCAATTTGTGCAAAATGCGTATCTATATGTAGTAGTATGTTCTCTTTAGTATCTAGGTTATAACGTTAACGTTCAGGTTGCAAGTTACGGCAGTCTCAAACTGCACATAAACATCACATTTACCATGAATTACAAAGTTTGCGTATAAAAAAAGAGTACCCCATGCAATCTGGAGGTACCCTGCTTGGTATATACCATTGAAGATTTTACCCTGTTCTAGCGATAAGCCACTTCATTTACCATATTGGTTATTTTGTACCAGAACCAGTCCAGCGCCTGATCAATACTTTTCACCTGACCTGAAATATGCGCCGTTGAAGCCTGAAACAGTTGTCCGTCGATAACCGTCAGATTGCCGTTCACATCACCATATACTTGTGCGGTTCCATTTTCTATCGTAAGATCGCCAGCAATTGACTTACCTTCAGGAACAATAACCGTGTTACCCTGAATCACGATCTGGTCCAGATTATTTCCCTTAACAACCATTTCGTTATTCTGATTCCAGAAATTCAAGGCGCTAAAGAGCATCACGACCAAAAAGAAGGCTGCCGCCGTCAGCGCGGGATGTCCTTTGACCCATTTGAGCCATGCTTGCTGTCTCTTGGGCTGGGGCAGAGCATTCATAATTCGATTGGTCAGCTCATCAGAGGCAGACGGTGAATAGTGTTTCATGGCAAAGAGTAACATTTCCGTCTGTTCCAACTCTTTAAAGCGCATGCGACAATCCGGACAGATCACAAGGTGACTTTTCAGTTCAACCTTCTGGGCCGGGGACAACGACTCATCCAAACATTCATGCATTAAAGAGACGGCCGAGTTGCAATCCATATGAGAGCCAATCCTTTCTTAAATCACTTAGTCCATGTGCCATTAAAAAGCACGCATAAGACTTGCATACATTACATACGCATCCGTTTCGGATATGTTTCAAATAATTTCGCCCATATTTAAAGGCGTTTAACATTTATAACTTATACTCCAATTTTTTACGTAGAAAATCACGGCCCCGATGAACGCGTGTCTTGATCGTTGTTACGGGCATACCTGTCACGTCACTGATTTCCTGTAGCGACAAGTCCTGTAAATATCTCAGAATCATAACGGACTTATACTTGGCTGGCAAACTGTCAATGGCCTCACGAATGAGTGTCTGCGTTTCTGACAGGAGCGCTTCACTCTCCGGTGTACGATCATCACTCGGGAGCATCGCATAACCATCAGATCCTTCCTGGTCATTCAGTTCAGCATCCAAAGAGTATGAAGGTTTCTTTCTGCGCAGTCGGTCAATACACAGATTTGTCGCGATCCGGTAGATCCAGGTTGAGAACTTCTGGTTCGGATCGTACTTCTCCATATTACGAAACACACGCAAAAACGTCTCCTGCACAACGTCTTCAGCTTCATGACGATTGTTCAGCATCCGGTATGCCAAATGAAATAGCTTGTCCTTATATAGTTCAACGATTTCTGCGAAGGCTCTCTGGTCGCCCTTGAGCACCAGTTTCACAAGCCTGTTCTCCAAATTGTCCACCCTTATTCCCCCAGACATGCTGATGGGTCTTCCGTCTTCTGATACCCGTCCACACTTGTAATTCACCAATCAAATCGTAAATCAACTTTGGTCAAAAATCAAGACTGTATGACAAATATCCGCCAAAAACAGTAAAAACGGGAACTCCCGCAGGAGTCCCGTTTCATCTCTCACTCCGTAGAGCAGAGAATGGAGCTTTTTAGTTAACAAAGTAATGAGTACTTTGTTACATATGAATTATTCATATGCATCAGTTCAGGCATCAACCTGTATTACGCAGCCCTGCAGCAATACCGTTTATAGTCAACAACACTTCTCTAAGCAGCTCCGTATCGTCCTCACCACGTTCACGCATATCTCTGAGCTCGCTCAGAAGTTGAACCTGCATGTAGGACAACGGATCTACATAAGGGTTACGAAGGCGAATGGATTCTTGAATAACCGGTACATCATCCAGAATTTCAGCTTCTCCGGTAATTTTCAGAATCAGCTCTTTTGTGAGCTTGAACTCGGCTTCGATCTGACCGTATATGCGATCACGGGCTTCCTTGTTCGAAGTCATTGCTGAATATTCTTTGGCAATCACCAGATCTGCCTTGGCTACGGCCATCTGTACCGTATCAATTAATGTACGGAAGAATGGGAAGCTTGCATACATTTCTTTCAGGACAATTAGATTTTCCTCTTTATCCTGATAGTAACTTTGCAATCCTGTTCCTGCCGCGTACCATGCCGGAAGCAGATATCGACTTTGAGTCCATGCGAATACCCAAGGGATCGCTCTCAGATCTTCAAACTTATCGCTATTTTTACGCTTGGATGGACGGGAACCAATATTCAGTTCACCAACCTCCGGAAGCGGCGTTGATTCTTTGAAGAAGGTAAAGAAGTCTGGATCACGGAAAATCAGGTCCTGATATTTCGTCAGAGATACTTCCGAAATCTCTTTGATGATGCTGTCCCAATGGCGCTCGGATGCTGACTCCTGAGGCTCTAGCCCATTAAGTGCTGCTGTAATCAAAGCCGAAGTTGCTTGCTCCAGACTGCGGTATGCAATCCCCTGAAGGGAATAACGGGAAGAAATAACCTCTCCCTGCTCCGTAATCTTGATGCCTCCACCAATGGTATGCGGTGGTTGAGCAAGAATACTGCGGTTGAGTGGCATGCCGCCACGTCCAAGAGCCCCGCCACGTCCATGGAAGAACTTCAGCTTAACGCCGTGTTCATTACCTACAGCCGTGATGGCATTCATTGCTACGCGCAGTTCCCAGTTGGCTGTAACCACTCCGCCATCCTTGTTACTGTCTGAATAACCAAGCATGATTTCATGCAGTTCATTCCGTCCTTTTACGCTTGCGCGGTATACAGGAAGGTTGAACAGCTTCTCCATAATGTCCGAAGCCGCATGTAGATCATCAATCGTTTCAAACAGCGGTACCGCTTGAAGTGTAGATACAACGTCACCGTTGTGACCTTTGGTGAATAAGCCCACTTCCTTGGCAAATACCATAACCTCAAGCAAATCACTTGCGCCCTGCGTCATACTGATCAGGTAACTTGTGATACAGCCGTCCCCAAATTCGTTCTGGGCACGTTTAATGGTACGGAAGACATC
The DNA here is from genome assembly GCF_037976585.1 of Paenibacillus sp. FSL k6-2145. Lineage (NCBI taxonomy): Bacteria > Bacillati > Bacillota > Bacilli > Caryophanales > Paenibacillaceae > Paenibacillus > Paenibacillus sp. FSL k6-2145. The sequence goes on from NZ_CP150267.1 coordinate 1,234,404, forward strand.
CAGACACTCTTTGGTTCCCTCCGTGTATTGGTGATAAGGAGAAGTAAGCGGACGTGGATCATCCAGCAAACGAGCAAGCAGATCGATTTTACCGTCTTCAGTCAGACGCGCATAATCCTCTACAATGTTCATTTTCGCCAAAATCTCCGACATCGCATTTTCATGTTCCTTACTGTGCTGACGCACATCCAATGCTGCGGTATGGAAACCAAACAACTCGACTTGACGAATCATTTTGCGAATGGTCGTATCTGCTACGTAATCGGCAAAATGATGGCGCAGACTTCGATCAATAATCATCAGTTCATCAATCAAATCCTGTGCGCTATGATAACGGTCAGGCCGACCTAATTTGTTCTCATCCAGTACATTGTTCAGCTTGGCAATCATATAGGCCAATTTGATGCGGTATGGCTCTTTTTCATTCCGCCAGATATCCACTTTTTTCAATGTAACAGAATTACGGTCCTGCTCAATCGACTGCACCAGCTCATCCGATACATGGATGATGTTTGTGCTGAAGCTGAGATGGCCCATAAGTTCAATCATAATCCGTTGGTATTCACGCAAAGCGAGCTTGCGTTGCATCAACAGCGTCTGCCATGTTACATCTGAAGTTACCGAAGGATTTCCATCCCGGTCTCCACCGATCCAGGAACCGAACCGCAAATACGTCGGCACATGCCAGTCATGGTCAGGATAAAATTTGTTCAGGCAGCGTTCCAGCTCCTGATATACATCCGGAAGTACGTGGAACAACGTTTCATGAAAGTAATACATCCCGTTCCGCACTTCATCGAGTACAGTCGGTTTACGGTCGCGAAGTTCATCTGTCTGCCAGAGTGTAATAACCTCATTCAGCAGTTTCTCACGCAACTGTTCACGTTCACGCAACGTCAGCGTAGGATTATCAAGTGACATGACATCTTCGGATATCCGCTTGTGGATGTCCAGAATAACCCGGCGCATGGCTTCGGTTGGGTGAGCTGTCATGACGAGTTCCAATGACAAATCATCAAGAATCTCTTCCACCTCTGTATGAGACAGTCCACGTTCCTTAAGATCCTGTACTGCTTTCTCAATCGATCCTGGCTGCACAGCGTCCCCTGCAGAACGTTCATAATCCCGTTTACGCCGGATCCGATGGTTTTGTTCAGCAATATTAACTAATTGAAAATAAATAGCGAAAGCCCGAATAACCTGATGACGATTGTCCGAGTCTAATTCCTGGATCATCGTTTTGAACTCTGCATAGAGTTCTGGCAGAAATTCTGCACGCAACGATTTGCTCGTTTCCCGAATCTTCTCAACGATATCTAGAAGCTCCGTGCCGCCTTGATGGACAAGAACTTCTCCGAGTATATTGCCCAGGAACCGCACGTCTCGCCGAAGCAGGTTGTTGGATTGGCTTTTGCTGGCGGTTACCATAGTTTCAGTCATGCTTATCCTCCCATCTGATCGTTCCATTCGTACACGTAAATTTGACACCTTCATAACATCATACAATAAAATGGTACGAAAATCTTTATTTTTCTACTAGAAAAAATGGGGATTATCCCCGATTTACAGCACAAAAACACGCTTTTTTATTCATTTTCTTGTTCTGCTTCAATTAATGGTCATATACTGTCGCATGATACCTTTTTCACGTACTTTAGATAAATCAAAAGTCTCATACCTATTCTTAAAAACTCATAAATATACAGTTCTTTTAGATATGATCCCATGTACCTGATTGTAAGGTTAAACCGCATAATTTCATTGTTTGAGAACAGATGATATACAAAGAAACATGACCGGCAAAGCAAGCTTTTGTATACTTTACCACAGTGACGCAATAAATTAAAGATGTAATTATAAATTTCTTTTCACTACAAGTCTGCTTATTAGGGGAGGTTCTTATGTGTGTTCCTAACCTACTGTAATTGTAGGGATATCTTAACAGACCATTTCTACATAATGTTCTTAGCTTTTTGGGCAGATTAATCTATAGCTCTAACCAAAAAGGAGGAATTTAAATGATGAAGAAAGGTACAACAATTATTGCTTCCGTGCTTCTGGTGGCCGCGATGGCTGGCCCTGCTGCAGCTGATGGTCAAATGTCCAAAGGAATGGATACCAACACCAATGGATCACGTGTCCGGTCTTATCAGGACACCAACTACATGGATCGCACAAACACCAACCTGAATATGGATGGAAACTACCGCAACAATGGTGACTATCGTACCAACAGTGTTCGTGCAAACGCCACAACAACCGACCGTGATAACGGCATGGATTGGGGCTGGCTCGGTTTGCTGGGACTGCTTGGATTAGCGGGCATGCGTAGAAGAGTGACGGATCACAACGAACGTTAAATTGTACGCACGTCACGTTACAATAGCTGCTACGTCTTAGAAGCAGCTCATCCACAGAGATAAACAGAAGAGCCAAGACCTCCCTATTTGGATTGCAAAGGGGTCTTGGCTCTTTTTGAATAAACCTGCACTGTACCTTACATAAAATATTATATAAAATAACTACTAATTATTACGTTAATAAAAATAAAAAAACCTCTGCATCTGCAAAGGCTCTTTCATTATATCCTGTAAGCGGGTGATGGGAATCGAACCCACGCTATTAGCTTGGAAGGCTAAAGTTCTACCATTGAACTACACCCGCATAAACAAAAAAATCGGGATGACACGATTTGAACATGCGACCCCCTGGTCCCAAACCAGGTGCTCTACCAAGCTGAGCTACATCCCGATACTAAAAAAATAATGGCGCGCCCTGAGAGATTCGAACTCCCGGCCTTTTGATTCGTAGTCAAACGCTCTATCCAGCTGAGCTAAGGGCGCAAAATATTGGAGCGGAAGACGGGAATCGAACCCGCGACCCTCGCCTTGGCAAGGCGATGCTCTACCGCTGAGCCACTTCCGCAAATAAAGGATGCGCGTGGAGGGACTTGAACCCCCACGTCAAAGACGCTAGATCCTAAGTCTAGTGCGTCTGCCAATTCCGCCACACGCGCATATAATGGTGAGTCATGAAGGGCTCGAACCTTCGACACCCTGATTAAAAGTCAGGTGCTCTACCAACTGAGCTAATGACTCATACTAAAATGGCTGGGGATATAGGATTTGAACCTATGCATGACGGAGTCAAAGTCCGTTGCCTTACCGCTTGGCTAATCCCCAATAAAAATATGGTGGAGGCTGAGGGGATCGAACCCCCGACCCTCTGCTTGTAAGGCAGATGCTCTCCCAGCTGAGCTAAGCCTCCAACTATATGACCCGTAGGGGATTCGAACCCCTGTTACCTCCGTGAAAGGGAGGTGTCTTAACCCCTTGACCAACGGGCCCCATTTCCAAAGCTCTCAACCGGGATCGAACCGGTGACCTCATCCTTACCATGGATGCACTCTACCTACTGAGCTATGAGAGCAAATGGCTCCCCGAACAGGGCTCGAACCTGTGACAACTCGATTAACAGTCGAGTGCTCTACCAACTGAGCTATCAGGGAATAATATGCATTTGCAGGGCAAATGCAATTCATCGTACAACGTCCACATGCAGAGCCTGTTTTCTATGTATGATGAAAGAGTTCGCTTGGCGGCGTCCTACTCTCCCAGGACCCTGCGGTCCAAGTACCATCGGCGCTAGAGGGCTTAACGGTCGTGTTCGGGATGGGTACGTGTGGAACCCCTCCGCCATCGCCACCAAACGCATAGCTTACATTTCAGAGATCGTTCTCTGAAAACTAGATTCGAAACGAAACACGCGAATTATCACTTGCATATTTGGATAAGCCCTCGACCGATTAGTACTGGTCAGCTCCATGCATTGCTGCACTTCCACCCCCAGCCTATCTACCTCGTCGTCTTCAAGGGGTCTTACATACTGGGAAATCTCATCTTGAGGGGGGCTTCACGCTTAGATGCTTTCAGCGTTTATCCCGTCCGTACATAGCTACCCAGCGGTGCTCCTGGCGGAACAACTGGTACACCAGCGGTACGTCCATCCCGGTCCTCTCGTACTAAGGACAGCTCCTCTCAAATTTCCTACGCCCACGACAGATAGGGACCGAACTGTCTCACGACGTTCTGAACCCAGCTCGCGTACCGCTTTAATGGGCGAACAGCCCAACCCTTGGGACCTACTTCAGCCCCAGGATGCGATGAGCCGACATCGAGGTGCCAAACCTCCCCGTCGATGTGGACTCTTGGGGGAGATAAGCCTGTTATCCCCAGGGTAGCTTTTATCCGTTGAGCGATGGCCCTTCCATGCGGTACCACCGGATCACTAAGCCCGACTTTCGTCCCTGCTCGACTTGTAGGTCTCGCAGTCAAGCTCCCTTATGCCTTTGCACTCTTCGAATGATTTCCAACCATTCTGAGGGAACCTTTGGGCGCCTCCGTTACTCTTTAGGAGGCGACCGCCCCAGTCAAACTGCCCACCTGACACTGTCCCCGCACCGGATTACGGTACCAGGTTAGAACCTAGATACGATCAGGGTGGTATCCCAACGTTGCCTCCATGGAAGCTTGCGCTCCCACTTCAAAGGCTCCCACCTATCCTGTACAGATCGTACCCAAATTCAATATCAAGCTGCAGTAAAGCTCCATGGGGTCTTTCCGTCTTGTCGCGGGTAACCTGCATCTTCACAGGTATTAAAATTTCACCGGATCTCTCGTTGAGACAGCGCCCAAGTCGTTACGCCATTCGTGCGGGTCAGAATTTACCTGACAAGGAATTTCGCTACCTTAGGACCGTTATAGTTACGGCCGCCGTTTACTGGGGCTTCGGTTCACAGCTTCGGGATTACTCCCTAACCACTCCCCTTAACCTTCCAGCACCGGGCAGGCGTCAGCCCGTATACTTCGCCTTACGGCTTCGCACAGACCTGTGTTTTTGCTAAACAGTCGCTTGGGCCTTTTCACTGCGGCCCCCTCGTGCTATTCACACTACCGGGGCACCCCTTCTCCCGAAGTTACGGGGTCATTTTGCCGAGTTCCTTAACGAGAGTTCTTCCGCGCGCCTTAGAATACTCTTCTCGCCTACCTGTGTCGGTTTGCGGTACGGGCACCTTCACCTGGCTAGAGGCTTTTCTTGGCAGTGTGAGATCATGACCTTCGCTACTATAATTTTCGCTCCCCATCACAGCTCAGCCTTACAATGTGCGGATTTGCCTACACATCAGCCTCACTGCTTAGACGGACATCCATCAGTCCGCGTCACTACCCTACTGCGTCCCCCCATTGCTCATAACGGCTTACGGTGGTACAGGAATTTCGACCTGTTGTCCTTCGACTACGCCTTTCGGCCTCGCCTTAGGTCCCGACTTACCCTGAGCGGACGAGCCTTCCTCAGGAACCCTTAGGCTTTCGGCGGATCAGATTCTCACTGATCTTTTCGTTACTCATACCGGCATTCTCACTTGTATAATGTCCAGCGCTCCTTACGGTACACCTTCAACCCTTATACAACGCTCCCCTACCCCTGATGCAAAGCATCAAGCCATAGCTTCGGTGGTGTGTTTAGCCCCGTTACATTTTCGGCGCAGAGTCACTCGACCAGTGAGCTATTACGCACTCTTTCAATGGTGGCTGCTTCTAAGCCAACATCCTGGTTGTCTGTGCAACTCCACATCCTTTCCCACTTAACACACACTTGGGGACCTTAGCTGATGGTCTGGGCTGTTTCCCTTTTGACAATGGATCTTAGCACTCACTGTCTGACTCCCGGAAGTAAGTCTATGGCATTCGGAGTTTGACTGAGCTTGGTAACCCTTGCGGGCCCCGCACCCAATCAGTGCTCTACCTCCACGACTCTGTTTTCCGAGGCTAGCCCTAAAGCTATTTCGGGGAGAACCAGCTATCTCCGAGTTCGATTGGAATTTCTCCGCTACCCCCACCTCATCCCCGCATTTTTCAACATGCGTGGGTTCGGGCCTCCAGTGCGTGTTACCGCACCTTCACCCTGGACAGGGGTAGATCACCCGGTTTCGGGTCTACGTCCACGTACTAATTCGCCCTATTCAGACTCGCTTTCGCTGCGGCTCCGGCTCTTCACCTTAACCTTGCACGGGAACGTAACTCGCCGGTTCATTCTACAAAAGGCACGCCATCACCCCTAAAACGGGCTCTGACTTTTTGTAAGCACACGGTTTCAGGTTCTATTTCACTCCCCTTCCGGGGTGCTTTTCACCTTTCCCTCACGGTACTGCTTCACTATCGGTCGCTAGGAAGTATTTAGCCTTGGCAGATGGTCCTGCCGGATTCATACGGGGTTTCACGTGCCCCGCACTACTCGGGATCCGTCTCGGAGGGAACAGACTTTCAACTACAGGGCTTTTACCTTCTTTGGCGGGCCTTTCCAGACCTCTTCGCTTAACCGGTTCCTTTGTAACTCCATGTGAGACGTCCCACAACCCCAAAGAGCAAGCTCTCTGGTTTGGGCTTCTCCGCGTTCGCTCGCCGCTACTGACGGAATCACTATTGTTTTCTCTTCCTCAGGGTACTTAGATGTTTCAGTTCCCCTGGTATGCCTCTACACAACCTATGTATTCAGTTGTGAGTAACTGGAAATTACCCCAGCTGGGTTTCCCCATTCGGACACCCCCGGATCAAAGCTTGCTTACAGCTCCCCGAGGCAGTTTCGTTGTTCGCCACGTCCTTCATCGGCTCCTAGCGCCTAGGCATCCTCCGTGTGCTCTTAGTAGCTTAACCATATCGCTCGTGTTCGAGCTGTCACTCCGCTTGGTTTGCTTGCGCAAATCCAAAAGTCGTTCCATTTCGATCACTCGCTCATGCAATCTACCTTATAAAAACACTTCACTTGTTTACACAAGATCAGCTTAAAGGAATGTTCTAATTCGCGTTTGTTTCGTTTCGATATCTAGTTTTCAAAGAACAAACTTGTAAAACATATTTGGTGGAGCCAAGCGGGATCGAACCGCTGACCTCCTGCTTGCAAGGCAGGCGCTCTCCCAGCTGAGCTATGGCCCCATATAAAGTTTAAAGGTATAGATGGTGGGCCCTGGTGGACTCGAACCACCGGCCTCACCCTTATCAGAGGTGCGCTCTAACCAACTGAGCTAAGGGCCCACATTATATATACTATTTGAACCCAAAATGGGTTACACTTGGCGGCGTTCTACTCTCCCAGGACCCTGCGGTCCAAGTACCATTGACGCTGAAGGGCTTAACGGTCGTGTTCGGGATGGGAACGTGTGGAACCCCTTCGCTATCGCCACCAAACGTTTGAGAGTTTGAGCTCTCAAAACTGAGCAACGAGTGAGTAACTAGCCGACCTGGCTAGATTTTATATTTGAATGTTTCCGTTGCAGGAAACGATTCTCCATAGAAAGGAGGTGATCCAGCCGCACCTTCCGATACGGCTACCTTGTTACGACTTCACCCCAATCATCTATCCCACCTTCGGCGGCTGGCTCCTTGCGGTTACCCCACCGACTTCGGGTGTTATAAACTCTCGTGGTGTGACGGGCGGTGTGTACAAGACCCGGGAACGTATTCACCGCGGCATGCTGATCCGCGATTACTAGCAATTCCGACTTCATGCAGGCGAGTTGCAGCCTGCAATCCGAACTGAGACCGGCTTTGTTGGGATTGGCTCCATCTCGCGATTTCGCAGCCCGTTGTACCGGCCATTGTAGTACGTGTGTAGCCCAGGTCATAAGGGGCATGATGATTTGACGTCATCCCCACCTTCCTCCGGTTTGTCACCGGCAGTCTATCTAGAGTGCCCACCCGAAGTGCTGGCAACTAAATATAAGGGTTGCGCTCGTTGCGGGACTTAACCCAACATCTCACGACACGAGCTGACGACAACCATGCACCACCTGTCTTCTCTGTCCCGAAGGAAAGGTACATCTCTGTACCGGTCAGAGGGATGTCAAGACCTGGTAAGGTTCTTCGCGTTGCTTCGAATTAAACCACATACTCCACTGCTTGTGCGGGTCCCCGTCAATTCCTTTGAGTTTCAGTCTTGCGACCGTACTCCCCAGGCGGAGTGCTTAATGTGTTAACTTCGGCACCAAGGGTATCGAAACCCCTAACACCTAGCACTCATCGTTTACGGCGTGGACTACCAGGGTATCTAATCCTGTTTGCTCCCCACGCTTTCGCGCCTCAGCGTCAGTTACAGCCCAGAGAGTCGCCTTCGCCACTGGTGTTCCTCCACATATCTACGCATTTCACCGCTACACGTGGAATTCCACTCTCCTCTTCTGCACTCAAGTCACCCAGTTTCCAGTGCGATCCGGGGTTGAGCCCCGGGATTAAACACCAGACTTAAATGACCGCCTGCGCGCGCTTTACGCCCAATAATTCCGGACAACGCTTGCCCCCTACGTATTACCGCGGCTGCTGGCACGTAGTTAGCCGGGGCTTTCTTCTCAGGTACCGTCACCTTGAGAGCAGTTACTCTCCCAAGCGTTCTTCCCTGGCAACAGAGCTTTACGATCCGAAAACCTTCATCACTCACGCGGCATTGCTCCGTCAGGCTTTCGCCCATTGCGGAAGATTCCCTACTGCTGCCTCCCGTAGGAGTCTGGGCCGTGTCTCAGTCCCAGTGTGGCCGATCACCCTCTCAGGTCGGCTACGCATCGTCGCCTTGGTGAGCCGTTACCCCACCAACTAGCTAATGCGCCGCAGGCCCATCCCCAAGTGACAGATTGCTCCGTCTTTCCAGTTTCCTTCAGGCGAAGAAAACAATTATTCGGTATTAGCTACCGTTTCCGGTAGTTGTCCCAAACTTGAGGGCAGGTTGCCTACGTGTTACTCACCCGTCCGCCGCTAAGTATCAAGGAAGCAAGCTTCCTATCAACTCCGCTCGACTTGCATGTATTAGGCATGCCGCCAGCGTTCGTCCTGAGCCAGGATCAAACTCTCCAATAAAGTATTGAAAAGAGCGATAAGCTCATTTGAATCTGACGAGATTAAAAATCTCATTTGTGCTCCAGCTGATTCAAGCCAAGGCTTGTCTCAAACTTTCGCGTTCATTCTGCAAGCAGAATGTTTACTCACTCGTTGTTCAGTTTTCAAAGATCAAACATTCAATTTAGTGCTGTTTTTCATGTTGTTGTCGTTTCAGCGGCGACTTTTATAATATATCATGTTGAAGTTCTCTTTGCAAGCATTATTTTTTCGATTATTTTCAATCGCTTTATTTTCGTGCTTGTTTCAGTGAACCGCTCCTAAAAAAGGAACGAAAATTAATTTACCATATGAAATCAGATAGGTCAACCCTTTTTCGACAAAAAGTATGAACCCCTTAACAATTTCACATTCTCATGGTTCAGAGGTACAGCACCCACTATTAAGAGCCGCACCTCACTTCCACTATTGTAAATCGAATATATGACCAACTTCAGCATTACGGCTTCGACTTTTTTAGCTTCCCACCTCTTGCATACTTGGACAACTCTTTTGGCGGGGCAAAGCGTGCATACATGCGGAACACAGTCTTATATCGGCTCGCGATAGCATATTTGATCTCTTGGTCAAGACGATTATCACTCAGATCGAACAGCATTTCATCTAATTCTTTACGCAGCACATAGTCTAGTTCCTTGCATTCCTTCTCGTTAAACAACATACCCAGCATTAGAGTTCTCCTTTTTGTGCATAGCCTCTTTATCACACTTACAGAAGTTCCATGCAGCACCTCGTGCATTCGCTTTTTGTAGTGCTACTGGAACCCGTTTTATTGTTATGGTCAACTTTCTGAAAATTTATGAATGCCAACCATCACAAAATTTTATCCTCTCACCAGAGTATACGTAAGTGTGCTTTCGATGATTGCTGCAACCAGAAGCAAGATGACAACCCAGAAAGATGCCGTTAACGTCCTATTCATGAATGCTCTCCACCGGGTACCCATCGTATTTCGCTTGTCACTTCCAAGTTGTACAAGGCTTTTGATAACCAGACCACCAAACTTCAGTCCGAAGGCGCAAGCAATAATAATGACCGGAATCTCAATAATGCCATGCGGAAGTAAACCTTTAACCACAATATCATAGAAGCTTGCCCCATAATTCATCGTGGTGTGCACCACAAATCCAAGGACCATCCCATTGATCAGCAGGAAGATAACAGGCAGAATACCGAAAAATATGCCGGCATAGATGACAAGTACACTTTTGATGGCATTATTGAAAAAGATGAACAGGAAGAAGTTCCACTGCACATTGCCCCCCTGCTCCAGCCGTTCACTGACTTCACGTAATCCTCCGATTTGGTTCAACAATAGTTCTTCCAGTGGCCCTGTACTCACCCATCCTGCCCCTATACCAACAGCAAATAAAACTACGGACCAGATTAATGCACTGCGGATGGAACCAAGATCTCTAAGAAATGTACTGAATTTTAACATAATAACCTCCTGTAGAATCTAAAATGATGGACAAACAAGGTTCCGTTACGAATAACTGGGGAGTACGAGCATACATTGGAGAGTAAACAAGCATTTCTTATGGGAGAGGGGCGCTTATTGAAATGAACTCGTTCTATGTATTTAGCGGCAAAAAGATTAAACGGTACCTGATTGTCCTCGTTGCTGCCATCTTTGCGATCGGTATTATTTATCTGGAGAGTGGCAATGTCTCCGTATTCTCGGAGGAAGCACCATCAGCCGTCTACAGCGTTCCAACCGAGAAGAAGGTAATTGCACTTACCTTTGACATTAGCTGGGGAGATAAACGGACGGAGCCGATTCTGAAAGTTCTTCAGGAGAATAAAGTGCAGAAGGCAACCTTTTTCCTTTCCTCCCCCTGGAGCAAGACACACCCCGAAATTGTTACTGCGATCAAAGAGGCTGGATATGAAATTGGCAGCCATGGTCACAGACATGAGAACTACAGCAGCCTGACCGAGGAAGAAATTCGCAAAGAAATTTCGACAGCTCATAGCATTTTAACCGATTTAACGGGAAAAGAACCGAAATTAATACGTCTGCCCAACGGGGACTTTGACAAGCGAGTGCTTCAGGTAGCCAATAGTCTGAATTATCAGGTTGTGCAGTGGGATACCGACTCCTTGGATTGGAAAAACCCGGGTGTACAGACGATTGTTGATCGCGTAGTAAGCAAAGCACATCCAGGGGACATCGTACTGTTGCATGCAAGCGATTCTTCTAAACAAACTCATGAAGCACTGCCTGTCATTATCGACAAATTGAAAAATCAAGGATATGAATTCGTTACTGTCTCGGAATTGCTGAACCATTCCAGTGTCGAGGGCAAAGAAGTTCGTGACCAAGCCAGCGGTCAATAATTGGTAGATTGCTTGAGCTACAGCTCAAATAAGAGTGTAAAAGTTGAAAAGAGCTAACCAGGTTAGCTCTTTTTGGTATGTTTTTATGCAAAACGAATACTATGCTCGGCTTTCTTTCAACTGTTCTGCCTTTCCACTTGCACTCCGGTTCGTAGATACATCCACCAGCCTGTGCAATATCAGCATTTGGTATGCATTACATAAGAGCAAGGGAACCACAATAAATATGGTTGCAGCATTCACATCAATACGTAATACGCCAATCGTCTCCACTATGGTGACGGCAATCATGAAAAAGAGTGTAGGTACAAGCGCGGAGATATGAGTGAGCTTTACTTTAACGTAAGCGGTAACAATTGCGGCTGCCAAAATAATGATACCTAACACAATATCCGATATGCGCTCCCGGTCTCCCCCAACAAACAGGCGTAAGAACATCACGTCAAGCAGGGCTAACACCGTTAGTACAATCTGCACGATCTGCCAACCGCGCTTTGGAAATACACCTTTACCCATATAATTCAATATCAGATATGCAAAGAAACCCATTTGTGAATACACGCTGATCATAACCCCTGATCCAAATAGGATCAAAAGATACAGAAGAAAATCATTTAATCCATTTGTTTTCTCCCCGTTCACCAGCATCATAATCAATCCTGTACCCAATGCTCCCGCGGCCCCGATAAGCAAGGCTGTCCAAAACAGGAAAAACCATCTACGTAAATTCAAAAGTTTTCCACCCCCGAGTGTTTATTTTACCAACCTTCTCAGCAAAAAACCATCATTGCTCAACATATTTCCCCCTTTCCCATCACATACTACATCCAGTATCTAATCAAGGAGGGATTGTACACATGAAACGGCCTTTGTGGCAGCTATGCTGTGTCGTACTGGGGCTATCCGTCATGCTTGCCGGCTGCGGTTCAGATCAGAGTTCTTCGCCTCCTCAGGGCAGTTATAAAGAGATGAAAACAATGGTTGTAGATATTTTGAAAAGTGACGAAGGCAAGAAAGCGGTGGAGGAAGCTCTTACAGGTCAAAGCTCATCTAGCGGAAGCAGCGGTTCTGAAGAAGGCGGCGGTTCGGGTGGCGCTTCAGGATCCATTGGTATGAAAATGTTAATGCCTGTGCAATCTTCGGAACAAATACGTATTGCAGTAAAAGATACCATCACAGCTCCCGAATATAAGAAGGAGTTCGAAAAGATCATGACTGATCCGCAGTTTGCGGGTGAATTTGCCAAAGTGATCAACGCACAAAGTAAACAGCTTCATATGCAATTGATTAAAGATCCCACATATCAAAAGTCTGTTGAAGCCATCATGAAGTCACCTGAGGTATCCAAGATGTTCATGGATATGACGAAGACTCCGGATTATCGTAAACAGACGATGACTGTCATGCAGGAAGTGATGCAAAACCCGTTGTTCCGCATGGAAGTACTCACTTTGCTCAAGAAGGTAGTACAGGACGAATTGCAACCTAAAGTGGAAAGTGGCGGACAACAGGGGCAAGAGCAAGGCGGACAGCAAGAGGGTCAGGGCGAAGGTGGTAGTGATGGCGGAGATGGTGGAAGTGGAGATTCTGGCAGCGGTGGAGGTTCATAAACAGTAGATGTTGGTATATTACAGAAACTGAAAAGCCTGCATCCGAATGGTGGACGCAGGCTTTATTTGTATTTATAACACTCATACCATTAGAATTTGGATTCAATGGACCGGGCAACTTCATCGTAGATAGCCCCTATACGGGAACCTGCTTTGTATACAGAAGGTGAAAAATCAGGCTCGGAAGGATGATTATCCGGTGTGCCTAATGGAATCTGGGCAAGCAAGCTTGTATGCAGACTTTCCGCAAGTCTTCCCCCGCCTCCACGACCAAAGACATAATCCTTCTCTCCGCAACTGCCACACTCATAGTAAGCCATATTCTCAACCACACCAAGTAACTCATGGTCGGTCTGAATGGCCATCGCACCCGCACGCGCTGCGACAAAAGCTGCTGTTGCATGCGGCGTGGTAACGATTATTTCCTTGCTCTGTGGCAACATCTGATGCACATCCAAAGCAACATCTCCCGTTCCTGGTGGCAAATCCAGTAATATATAATCCAATTCGCCCCACTGGACATCCGTAAAGAATTGACGCAACATCCTACCTAACATGGGTCCACGCCAGATTACCGGATTATTCTCCCGAATAAAGAAGCCCATCGACATGACTTTAACGCCGAAACGTTCAACCGGTTGAATAACGCCATCTTCAACGACCGGATATTCTTCAATCCCCATCATGTCGGGTACACTGAAGCCATAGATATCCGCATCAATCAAGCCCACTTTCTTGCCTTGTCGTGCCAATGCTGCAGCGAGATTAACGGTTACCGTTGATTTACCAACGCCACCTTTACCACTGGCCACAGCAATAAAACGAACACCTGATTCAGGACTTAACAACTCATGTCCATCTAGACCCGCTGCGTGACCTTTTACGAGCACTTCTTCCCGATCTGGCTCATCATCGGGTTGTCCCATATTCAGGCTCTCACGATCATGCTCAGAAGCTGCACGCACACGAATATGTACATCCTTCAGTCCGTGCTGGGACAACAGATTACGCGCTGCATCACTCAAGGCTGTTGTATCCTCAGGTCGATTTTCCAGTGTCACTATGGTCAGAGCCACATGATTTTCTTTCACCATAATATCTCGAACCCATTCCAGTTCGGTCAGACTTACTCCCAATTGCGGTTCTTGTAATGGCTGTAATAGTTCAAGTATCTGTTCTTTTGATAACATCAGACAGCACCTCAGCTTTATCTATTGGCATGTAATTAGGTATGCTGATCCAATTATATCATTACCTTTCTTGTTCTGACTAACTTTTAGGCCGTTCTCCTGAGGAATATCTAAGAATTCCATTATAGATTGAAGCAGCTACCTTGCGTTGATAAGCTTCGTCGGCAAGCATACGTGCCTCTTCCGGATGAGAAAGGAAACCCACTTCTACCAACGCTGAAGGGATCTTCAGAGCCTGTAACAGATAAACCGTATTCACCGTTTTTGCGATTCGATCTGTATTCTCCAGATTACGAACCATCTCTTGTTGAAGCAGATTAGCCAAACCTTCGTTATCCGGATGGTTAGTTGTATAGAAAACCTGCGCTCCACTCCATCGGTTGGAAGGGACACTGTTCATGTGAATGCTAATAAAGAGATCTGCTTGCTTATCCTCTATCCGCCGTACTCTTTGTTTCAGATCTTCCGTCTTGCGTTTGGAGTACCCCTTGGTGTCCGATTCCGCCAAATCAGTGTCTATTTCTCGTGTCATCACCACTAAGGCCCCTGCCTGTTGCAAATAATCTCTCACATACAGGGCGATAGACAGGTTGATATCTTTTTCAATAACCCCCTGTTTACTTACCGCTCCTCCATCTGGACCTCCGTGTCCTGCATCAATGGCAATGACTTTACCCGCCATCGGCAAACTCCAATAACCTGACGTCTTGGCGGAAGGCAGCTCATAGGACATTACCGCCACTAACATGGCCAGCAGACAGAGACTCAGCATGACCCTTTTGAGTGTTTTTAGCCTAATCCAGACTACAAAGTGTTTCCCCATATTTTTACGCATAAAAAAACCACCTCGTCCCTATAAATGACTCTAATCATCTATATGGGACAAGATGGACAAATATACCGCTAGGACCGGACTTGCTCCGCCATTCCTTCAATCAGCACCTCAGCTACCTCAGGACGTGTAAATTCAGGTGGAGGGCACTGGCCGTCACGGAGCAACCCGCGTACTTTGGTGCCGGAAAGCGCCATATGATGTTCTTTATCATGTGGACAAGTTTTGCTGGATGCCATGTTTCCACATTTGGTACAGAAGAAAGTATGTTCGAAGAACAGCGGTGTGATCCCCAGTTCCTCTGCTGTAAAGTTAGTAAAGATCTCCTGTGCTTCATATGTTCCATAATATTCACCCACACCCGCATGGTCACGACCAACAATAAAGTGGGTACACCCGTAATTTTTGCGAACCATCGCATGGAAATAGCTTCACGTGGACCGGCATACCGCATGGCTGCGGGGAACACACCAAGAAACGCACGATCAGCCGGGTAATAGTTCTCCAGTAATACCAGATAACTCTTCATCCGAACATCTGCGGGAACATCGTCGGACTTCGTCTCTCCCACAAGCGGATTCAGGAAGAGTGCGTCTGCAAATTCCATAGCGCTCTTCTGGATGTACTCATGAGCCCGATGGACCGGATTAAGTGTGTGAAAACCAACTACCGTCTTCCAACCCTTCTCCTGAAAAATCTTCCGGGTATCTGCAGGATCATAATAGAATTCTTCAAATTTCGAAGGTTTTGGACGGTTCAACACTTGGATTGGACCTCCTACGTATGTTGCAGGGCGCTCCAACAGTTTTTCAACACCAGGACGCTCGGGATCATCTGTTTTGAATACACGCCGGGCTTCTTCACCCTGATCCACCTGGTATATACTTTGGACTTCAAGCAATCCATAAGTGACTCCATCTTGATCACCAACAAGTTTCACACGTTCACCAATCTGGATGGATGCGGCTTGTTTATCGTCAACAGCAAGTGTGATTGGTATACTCCAGGCTGTTCCATCGGCGAGACGCATGCGAGACACCACCGAAAGGTAATCTTCCTCATTCAAGAAACCTTCAAGTGGTGAGAACGCACCCACACCAATCAGATCCAAATCTGATATCGTCCAGGTATTAATACGCAAAGAGGATAAGTGTTTACTGTCTTGCAACAATTGCTCCCGTTCTTCTCCTTGTACGATACGCTGAACCAGCGTACCTCCATGTGGCAGAATCGATGTCATCTTGTCAGTTCCTTGTGTATCTATTATTTATGAAGGCCACATTCCGTTTTATCATTACCAGACCAGCGTCCAGCACGAGGGTCCTCGCCAGGCATAACCTGACGTGTGCAATGCTCACAGCCAATACTCGGGTAGTTCTGATCATGTAGAGGATTATATACAACGTTATTGTCACGAATATATTGCCATACATCCTCCGTCGTCCAATGTGCAATCGGATTAAACTTCATCAGGCCAAATTTTGAATCATACTCAACCTTCTTGGAGTTTGCACGAGTTGGTGCTTGATCTCTACGAATACCTGTAATCCATGCATCATACTGAGAAAGAATTCGTGTTAACGGTTCGACTTTGCGAATGTTACAGCACGCATTGGGATCAGACTTCCACAACTCTTCACCGTGTTGAGCTGCCTGCTCTTCCGGAGTAATCTTAGGTGACACGCGTACAAATTCAAGGTTGTAGTTCTCTTGCATCTTATCACGTGTTTCATATGTTTCTTTGAAGTGGAAATCAGTATCCAGATAAAAAATATCTGTGGATGGGCTGATCTTCTGCAACATATCTACAAGTACAACATCTTCCGCACCAAAGCTACATGCAAAAGTGATATTAGGAAATGTTTCAATAGCATAACGAATAATATCCTCTGGACTAGCATGTTCCAGTTCCTCTGCCTTCGTCCGTGCCAATTCTTCTTTCTCCAACAAGTTCATCTGTGAATTTCCCCCATTCTGCATTTCAATACATCTTAAAGCCGACTAATCTAATATGAATTATGTTTAGTATAAATCTTTCAATGCGGATGTCAATGCCTGCCATATGGTAAAATAAATCAGTTTTTGCCCATTTTTGATTGTCGCTCTAACACAATATTCTGGTTCAATTTATCCATTTCTCAGTTCATGAGACAAAAACAATGATGTTGGTCCAAGTCATTGGTCAGATGATAATACATCTCTTCGGCTTGGAAAGTTTTGCTGCCGCTAGGTTTGGACAGTTCTTGCAGGCAAAAGCAGCATCAAAAAATGACTAGTCGATTAAAAATAAAGAAAAAGAAGATGAAGTTTTAAAGGGAGGTGAGTGACGACATATAGCGATTGATATGTAAGGGACTTTTATCGTTTCTATAAGAAATACTGATGAGGCTTGCTGCAGTAAAGCATTAAGTGCAAAACCAGTAAACCAAATGCTTTAAGAAATCCAGCGTGAGCGCCAATTGATGATTTTATAAGAAGGTGTTGATCGTGTAGTGAGTGATGGGTAAGCGAAAAAAGAATGATCTAAAAAGATTAAAGAGGTTCAGTAAGATGTAGATGTATTAACGTACATATTATAGGGCTGTATTGAGGGACATTAAAAGAAGATTGAAAAGGCAATGAAGGAAAAATGCACAAGCATGTGGAGGGATATCAGAGATATTACAAAAACAGATACTGTATAAGGCTGAATCGTCATGAATATATAAAAAAGCCTTTGACCGAGGCCAAAGGCTTTTAATATTAACGTTTGGAGAACTGAGGTGCGCGACGAGCCGCTTTAAGACCGTATTTTTTACGCTCTTTCATACGTGGGTCACGAGTCAGGAATCCTGCTTTTTTCAGGGATGCACGGTATTCCGGATCTGCTTTCAACAGAGCGCGGGAGATACCATGACGGATTGCGCCGGCTTGACCGGAGATTCCGCCACCATGAGCAATAACAAGAACGTCATAGTTGTTGAGCGTTTCTGTCAAGTTCAGTGGTTGTTTTACGATCAGTTTGAGTGTTTCCAAACCGAAGTATTCATTAATATCACGTTTATTGATGACAATGCGTCCTTCACCCGGTACAAGGCGAACACGTGCTACCGAATGTTTACGACGACCTGTCCCATAGTATTGTACTTGTGCCATGAAACTGTCCTCCTTTTAATTAACCGCGAAGTTCGTAAACTTCTGGTTTTTGTGCTGCATGTGGATGCTCAGTGCCTCTGTACGCTTTAAGTCTCAACTTCATTTTCTCGCCCATGCGAGTTTTAGGAAGCATACCGCGAACAGCCAATTCCAACATACGCTCAGGTTTGTTTTTAACCATCTCTTCAGCAGTAGTTACTTTCAAACCACCTGGGTGCATAGAGTGACGGTAGTATTTTTTACCTTGCATTTTCTTACCAGTCAATACGATTTTCTCAGCATTGATGATAACAACGAAATCGCCAGTGTCCACATGTGGAGTGAATTGTGGCTTATGTTTGCCGCGAATCAAAGCAGCTGCTTCGCTCGCCAAACGTCCGAGGGTTTTGCCTTCAGCATCAATGATGTGCCATTGGCGCTCAACTTCGTTAGGCTTCGCCATGTACGTAGTACGCATGAAAAGTTCCTCCTTAAAATGTTCAAAATCATCATTTTCATTTATCTTCGTTCGTTAAGTTATAACTTTAGGTGTTGATGGATTGTAAATTTGATGTGAACCTCTTAATTGGGGCTGTGGGAAAGCCATTAAGAAAACACAACTTTTATATTACATGATAGGCGATTAAATCGCAAGTGTTAATTAAGCTTTTCACTCACCAAATTTAATCTTTTTTGTATTCAAGATCCCAGAGCATTAAACCGCAGCTAACTGCAGTAGGTCCTGCAGCAGATCGATTGCATGCAGCAATCATATTTGGTACATCAGAGGCTTTCCGTTTGCCCTCTCCGATCTCCAGCAGTGTCCCAACAATAATACGAACCATATGCTGCAAAAAGCCGTTACCACTCACATAAATGTGAATGACACCCTGATCGCGTGGATGGTCTCTGCACATTGATCGGTCCACTTCCATCCATGCTTCGTATACCGAACGGACATGATTCTCTTTTTGAGACTTGCGTGAAGCAAAAGAGGTGAAATCATACGTCCCTATGAAATGTCGTAAGCCCTCCTGCATTGCCATAATATCAAGCTTCGCATGATGATGATATTGCAATCTTCTGTTGAATACATCCGGGAATTGATTCGCATTGACTGTATAACGATACGTTTTCTTTTTCGCTGCATAGCGAGAATGAAAATCAGCCGAAACTTCAATCGCATCAATAACGACAATATCGGAGGGTAATCTGGAGTTGAGTGCAATACACCAACGTTCAATCGGGATCTGGGACTCCGTAGGAAAATTGAAGATTTGTCTGCGGGCGTGAACACCTGCATCTGTTCGGCCTGAACCTGTAATTTTAACCTTCTCACCGGTTAAAGCACGAATCGCATCTTCAAGATGATCCTGAATGGTATTCCCACCCGGCTGTACTTGGAAGCCGTAATAGGCAGTGCCATCATAAGTTAACGTCATACATAAGTTCCGCATTATTACCACACCTTTGTTCCATACTATACATATCCCTATCCCGAACAGCAAAAGAAGCCCCTTACGGAGCTTCTATTACAGCACGAATTCCGAAATGAAGAGAAAAAAAGGGTTAATCCAGAATCGTTGATTCTGTCCCCTTTCCTCATCTCATCTGTTTTACGCGCGGTCTACCAGTTCCAAGTAAACCATTGGCGCTGCGTCACCACGACGAGGTCCCAGTTTCAAGATACGAGTGTATCCACCTGGACGCTCAGCGTAACGACCGGACAATTCGCTAAACAGTTTTTGGATTGCATCTTGCTCACCATCGATAGTTTCGCGGCGAACATAAGCTGCCACTTGGCGACGGGCATGAAGATCTCCCTTTTTCGCTTTAGTGATCAGTTTTTCAGCAATAGAGCGAACCTCTTTTGCTTTCGCTTCAGTTGTCTGAATGCGTTCGTATAAGAACAGGTCGGTTACCAGGTCACGGAACAAAGCTTTACGTGCGCTGGAATTACGGCCCAACTTTTGGTATGCCATTGTTTTCCCTCCTTCACTTCAAGCACTCGGCTGTCTATTCTTCTGTACGGAGTCCCAAACCAAGTTCCTCAAGCTTCTCTTGAACTTCTTCCAAAGACTTGCGTCCGAGGTTACGGACTTTCATCATGTCTTCTTCCGTTTTCGTAGTCAGCTCTTGCACGGTATTAATACCGGCACGTTTGAGGCAGTTGTAGGAACGAACAGAGAGATCCAGCTCTTCGATCGTCATTTCGAGTACTTTTTCTTTTTTGTCTTCTTCTTTTTCGACCATGATCTCTGCATCTTTCGCTTCGTCTGTAAGACCCACGAAGAGCATCAGATGCTCAGTCAAAATTTTAGCGCCGAGGCTTACAGCCTCTTCAGGACGAATACTTCCATCAGTCCAAACTTCCAACGTGAGCTTGTCATAGTTGGTCACTTGACCGACACGCGTATTTTCCACAGCGTAGTTAACGCGACTGATCGGGGTGAAGATGGAATCGACTGGGATGACGCCGATCGGCTGGTCATCGCGTTTATTCCGATCTGCCTGGACGTAGCCGCGACCGCGATTGGCAAAAATACGCATGTGAAGTCTCGAACCTGGTCCGAGCGTAGCAATGTGCAAATCCGGGTTAAGGATTTCCACATCGGAGTCAGCACGGATATCTCCAGCCGTAATTGCTCCTTCGCCTTCAGCATCAATCTCGAGCACTTTCTCCTCGTCCGAATGAATCTTAAGCGACAAAGCTTTCAGGTTAAGAATAACCTCCGTTACATCTTCCATTACGCCAGGAACTGTAGCAAATTCATGCAGAACGCCATCGATTTGAACCGAAGACACTGCCGCACCCGGCAGTGACGAGAGCAAGATTCGGCGAAGCGAGTTTCCAAGCGTCGTACCGTATCCGCGCTCAAGCGGTTCTACTACGAATTTCCCATAGGTGCCATCATCGTTGACGTCTACCGTCTCAATTTTCGGCTTTTCGATTTCAATCACTGCAATACCCCTCCTTCAAAACGTCGGTCCTCTATGAAACATTTACCTTCTCTTGCGAAAACATGTAGTAGTATGCCTAAACAACCATTATTAGCAGATTGTGCCGGAAATATACCACACGCAGGGGCAAATCTCATTAGACACGACGACGTTTTGGAGGACGGCATCCGTTATGCGGGACTGGAGTTACGTCTTTGATCAGGTTAACTTCAAGACCAGCAGCTTGCAAAGAGCGGATCGCTGCTTCACGGCCTGCGCCTGGTCCTTTAACCATAACCTCAACGGCTTTCATCCCATGTTCCATTGCAGCTTTGGCAGCAGTCTCAGCAGCCATTTGTGCAGCAAACGGAGTCGATTTACGGGAACCTCTGAATCCGAGGCCGCCGGAGCTTGCCCACGAAATTGCATTTCCGTGAGGATCCGTAATAGTAACGATAGTGTTATTGAAAGTGGAACGGATATGCGCCACGCCAGATTCAATATTCTTACGGTCACGACGTTTAGTACGTACGACTTTTTTCGGTTTAGCCATTTTCTCTTATCCCCCCTTATTATTTCTTCTTGTTCGCTACTGTACGACGAGGACCTTTACGAGTACGAGCATTCGTTTTCGTACGTTGTCCACGAACAGGCAGACCACGACGATGACGAACTCCACGGTAACAACCGATCTCCGTCAAACGTTTAATATTCAAAGAGATTTCTCGACGCAGGTCACCTTCTACTTTGACCTCTTTATCGATACTTTCACGCAATTTGCTGACTTCATCTTCCGTCAAATCACGAACACGAGTGTCCGGATTGATGCCTGTTGTGCTCAGAATTTTCTGGGAAGTCGTTTTACCGATTCCGAAAATATAAGTCAAGGCGATCTCAACGCGCTTATCACGTGGCAAATCCACACCAGCTATACGTGCCATTTTACGCTACCCCCCCTTCTTTAACCTTGTTTTTGTTTGTGTTTCGGATTTTCACAGATAACCATAACATTCCCTTTGCGGCGAATGACTTTGCATTTTTCGCAAATCGGCTTGACCGAAGGTCTTACCTTCATGTGAATTACCTCCTCAAAGTTTTGCTAAGCAAAACCCTCTTCGTAAGCATTGACCTTGTTCTACTATTGTAAAACCGGCTTCGAAGCTTTCGCAAGTTTTGCCGGGCAAAACCCGCTACATAAGCTTCACAGTTCATTGCAACTGTCTACTACTATTTACGGTAAGTTATGCGACCTTTTGTTAAATCATAAGGCGACAACTGAACAACTACTTTGTCTCCAGTCAGGATACGGATAAAGTGCATCCGCAGTTTTCCGGAAACGTGAGCGAGAATTTGATGACCGTTCTCAAGCTCAACCTTGAATGTTGCATTCGGTAGCGGTTCGAGAACCGTACCTTCCACTTCAATGACATCTTCCTTGGCCATTAGTCAGTCTCCTTTCTCTTCAGCTTGAATGTTGGTGGATTCCAGAAATGAATGAACCGCGTAACGGAGCTTTCCATTTGTCACCCGACCACTCTCGTTTAAACTGTTCACAACCTCGCTGCTAATCATGGGCTGGAGTTCAAGATGAAGAAGATTCTTCTTCTTAGGTTGATCAAACTTACGTTTGTCTCCATCCGCAATATATACGAACTTACTGTCCGCTATAGCAACAATTACTGCGGCTTGGTCCGCATTGCGGCCTTTACGGATCTTCACAAGTTGACCGAGCTGCGGATTAGACTGACTGTTCATGCCTCATCACCTACGCATTCAGTTTCGTGAAAATTTCCATACCATCTGGTGTAACTGCTACGGTGTGTTCAAAGTGGGCACATAACTTACCATCAACCGTGACGACAGTCCAGTTATCTTCCAACGTTTTCACATACCGTCTACCTACGTTAACCATCGGCTCTATGGCCAGCACCATGCCCGCTTTAAGCCGTGGTCCCCGATCGGGAAGACCATAGTTCGGAATCTGTGGTTCTTCGTGCAGATCTGCGCCTATGCCGTGACCGACATATTCACGAACTACGGAGAACCCTTCATCTTCAATATATTTCTGAATCGCATGAGATATTGTAAACAAGCGAACGTCCGGTTTTACCAGCGCCAGACCTGCGTATAACGAAGCCTCGGTAACGTCCAGAAGACGACGGGCTTCTTCGGAAATACGGCCGACCGGATAAGTCCAGGCGGAATCTCCATGATACCCCTGGTACTGCGCGCCAATGTCAAACGTAACGATATCGCCCTCGTTCAACTTGCGTTTGCCGGGAAATCCATGTACCAACTCTTCATTTACTGAAGCGCACACACTGGCAGGGAAACCGTTATAACCTTTGAAAGACGGCACAGCTCCTTGACTGCGGATATATTGATCGGCCATATGGTCAAGTTCTCCAGTCGTAATACCGGGAGCGATATGCTCTGCCAAGAGACGGTGCGTTTCCGCAACAATTCTCCCTGCTTCCCTCATCAAGCCCAGTTCCGTTTCGGACTTACCAATGATCATCAATTAACCTCTCAGTAAGGACACGATTTCTTGAGAAACTTGATCGATATCCTGTTCTCCGTTCATTTGACGAAGAAGACCTTTAGTCTCATAGAACGTGAGGAGTGGTGCTGTTTTGTTGATATACTCGTCCAGTCGTGTACCTACACTCTCTTCATTATCATCAGAGCGTTGATACAACTCACCAGCGCATTTATCACAAATACCTTCCTGCTTAGGCGGATTGAATACCACATGATAAGTGGAACCACAGTTTTTACAAATTCGACGACCCGTCAAACGAGCCAGCAATTTGTTGCGATCCACTTTCAGGTTGATTACATGATCGAGACCTGAGTTCAATCGATCCAGAATGCCATCGAGCGCTTCTGCTTGCGAAAGGGTTCTTGGAAATCCGTCCAAGAGGAAACCTTCTCTGCAGTCAGGCTGCTGCAAACGTTCTTCAACGATGCCAATGGTTACATCATCTGGTACAAGCAATCCTTGATCCATATATTCCTTGGCTTTCATGCCAATGGGAGTTCCCTGTTTGATCGCGAGACGAAATGCATCGCCTGTTGAAATATGGGGAATACCGAACTCTTTCACGATGACGTCTGCTTGCGTTCCTTTTCCTGCCCCCGGAGGGCCCATGAATAGGATGTTCACGTTATGTCACTCCCTCCAAGACTACCCTACATCAACAAACAGCACAATAGGTGCCGGCAAGTAAATCTTCACTCGACCGGTACCTATTGCCTATTTATTGATAAAACCTTTGTAGTGGCGTTTGATCAATTGGCTTTCGATTTGCTTCATCGTATCCAGCGCAACACCGATAACGATCAGGAGGGATGTTCCTCCAATTTGCGCAGATTGAGGCAAACCAGAAAGTGCCCCTAAGAATACAGGCAGAACGGAAATGACTGCCAAGAAGATGGCTCCGGCCATTGTCAAACGAGTCATGACACGGGTCAGATATTTCTCGGTTGCTTTACCCGGGCGAATGCCTGGGATGTAACCGCCGTTCTTTTTCATATTATCAGCCATCTGCTGTGGATTCATCTGTACAAAAGTATAGAAGAATGTGAAACCGAAGATCATCACGACATACAGCAACATACCCAGAGGTTTGTGTGTAGTCAGGTTCTGTCCGATCCACTGTGCCCAGAGGCGATCTGCCCAGAAGTTGGCGATGATCGTTGGGAACATCAACAGCGATGAAGCAAAGATGACAGGGATAACACCTGCTGCATTAATTTTCAGCGGGATATGTGTATTCTGTCCACCGTACATTTTGTTACCTACGACACGTTTAGCGTACTGTACAGGAATTTTCCGAATCGCCTGCTGAATGTAAATGACTCCTATGATGATCAACACAATAACAATTGCGATGATAACACCTTTAAGAATATTCATAAACAGTTGGTCAGGTTGAATGAAGTCAGATTCGATCGTTTGTTTGATAATGTTAGGCACCGTAGATAGGATACCCGCAAAGATCAAGATCGAAATCCCGTTTCCTATGCCCTTCTCGGTGATCTGCTCACCAAGCCACATCAGGAATGAAGTACCGGCCGTAAGTACAATCGCGATCAAGATATAATCTGCAAATGTAGCGTTAGGCACCATCTCTGTATTGTACAAGCGGTTGAATCCGATTGACGTACCAAACGCTTGAATCAATGCCAGCCCGATGGTTAAATAACGGGTTAACTGTGCAGATTTCTTCTTACCTTGTTCACCTTGCTTTGCCCACTCCGCTAATTTAGGAATAACGTCCATGGAAAGCAACTGTACTATGATAGACGCAGTGATGTAAGGCACGATCCCGAGCGCAAATATCGAGAACTGGAAGAGCGCTCCACCCGAGAACGTATTGAGAAGTCCAAAAACTTCTTTACCCGCAGAATTTGTCGCTTCGAACACATCTTTGTTAACTCCCGGCACGGGGACAAAGGAGCCGATGCGGTAAATGATCAGTACAAAAAGGGTAAATAATACCCTTTTGCGCAGATCTTCAACCCGCCAGATATTCTTTAGGGTCTTGAACATTAAATCACCTCAGTTGTACCGCCAGCAGCTTCAATTTTCTCAATAGCAGATTGAGAAAACTTGTTAGCTTTAACAGTCAGCTTCACAGTGACATCACCGTTACCCAGGATTTTGATTCCGGATTTAGCGTTTTTAACTACGCCGTTCGTCATCAAGAATTCTGGAGTTACTTCAGTACCCGCAGCAAAACTGTTCAGGTCTTCAGTATTCACAACTGCATATTCTTTGCGAGTTGGGTTTACAAAACCACGTTTTGGCAAGCGACGATACAATGGATTTTGTCCACCTTCGAAGCCTGGACGAACTCCACCGCCAGAACGAGAATTTTGTCCTTTGTGACCGCGACCTGATGTTTTACCTGTACCACTACTTGGACCGCGACCAAGACGTTTACGTTCTTTGCGGGATCCAGGAGATGGTGAAAGCTCATGTAACTTCATCGTTCGTTGCACCTCCTTAAAGATTTGTGGGATTAACCCGTTTTTAAGCTTCTACTTCTTTAACAGCAACCAAGTGGCTTACTTTGTTAATCATACCACGGATGGCAGGATTATCGTTTTGTACCACTTTGCTATTGATTTTGCGCAAACCCAATGTTTTCACAGTTGTTCTTTGCGTCTCCGGACGTCCGATCAAGCTGCGGACGAGGGTAATTTCTAATTTAGCCATGAGAATTCCCTCCTTAACCCAGAAGCTCTTCGACGGATTTTCCGCGCAGTTTAGCCACGTCTTCAGCACGCTTCAAACGGGACAAACCTTCCAAAGTCGCATTGACCATGTTCATGGAATTCGAAGAACCCAGAGATTTTGTCAAAATGTCACCTACACCAGCAAGTTCGAGAACCGCACGTACAGGACCACCAGCGATAACACCAGTACCTTCAGATGCTGGTTTCAACAGCACGCGTCCTGCGCCGAACTTACCTGTTACCAAGTGAGGAATCGATGTTCCTACGAGTGGAACGTGTACAAGGTTTTTCTTAGCGTCTTCAATACCTTTGCGAATTGCATCAGGTACTTCGCCCGCTTTACCGATACCAGCTCCAACCCAGCCGTTGCCGTCGCCGACTACAACCAGTGCGCTAAAGCTGAAACGGCGTCCGCCTTTTACTACTTTAGCTACGCGATTAATATTTACAACTCTTTCAGTCAGTTCCAAAGTATTCGGATCTACACGCAAGTCGTTAACCTCCTTTTGAAAAATATCTTAAAACTCAAGTCCTGCTTCACGAGCCGCTTCAGCCAATGCTGCGATACGACCATGGTACAGATAACCGCTACGGTCAAATACGATGTTGGAAACACCTTTATCTTTAGCACGTTTAGCAACGAGTTCGCCAACTTTACGAGCTGATTCAACAGATGCACCATTTTTGATGTCAGTGCTCAATTCTTTGTCTACAGTAGACGCAGAAGCGATTGTTACACCAGCAACATCATCGATGATTTGAGCATACATATGTTTACCAGAACGGAATACGTTCAAACGAGGACGTGCTGCCGTTCCTTGGATTTTCTTACGAACACGAAGGTGTCTTTTCAGACGAGCCTTATTTTTATCTGGTTTCGTAATCATCTCAAAGATTCACTCCTTTCAGGTTACCTCGCTGGCTTCAAAGCAGAAGCCACGGGGTATATTAGAGACACACGAAGCAAGCAAGCCGAAAGCCGCGCAAAGGCGGTAAGAGAAATCTTATTTCTTCTTACCGGCTTTACCTTCCTTACGGATGATACGCTCGCCTTCATATTTAATACCTTTACCTTTGTATGGCTCAGGCTCACGTACGGAACGGATTTTAGCAGCGTAAGCACCTACACGCTCTTTGTCAATTCCGCGAACGATGATTTTTGTATTCGAAGGTACTTCGAATTCAATTCCCGCTTCCGGTGTAATTTCAACCGGGTGAGAGTAACCAACGTTTAGAACGATTTTATCTCCGGATTTGCTTGCACGATATCCGACCCCAACCAATTCCAGAGATTTCGCGAATCCTTCAGTAACGCCGCTCACCATATTGTTTACAACGCTACGCGTTGTGCCGTGCAAAGAACGGTGAGTTTTGTTATCGGAAGGACGCACAACTGTGATTTCGTTATTTTCAACTGTAACCTTCATGTCTTTATGAAGCTCACGAGTCAAAGTTCCTTTTGGTCCTTTTACCGTAATAACGGTGTTGTCCAGGGTGATGTCTACACCACTTGGTACTGTGATTGGTTTGCGACCAATACGAGACATATGTTGCACCTCCTATCTTGTGACGTTATATTACCAAACGTAGCAAACGACTTCTCCGCCGGATTTCGATTGACGAGCTTCTTTGTCCGTCATGATACCTTTAGATGTCGAGATGATCGCGATTCCCAGGCCACCAAGTACACGAGGTACTTCGTTGCTTTTCGTGTAAACACGAAGACCAGGTTTACTGATTCTTTTCAGACCAGTGATAACGCGCTCGTTATTTTGACCGTATTTCAGGAAAACACGGATAATCCCTTGTTTGTTATCATCGATAACTTCAGCGTCACGGATGAAACCTTCACGCTTCAGGATATCGGCGATTTGTTTTTTCATTGTCGAAGCAGGCATTTCTACCGTTTCGTGACGAACAGTGTTCGCGTTACGAATACGAGTAAGCATATCTGCAATTGGATCAGACATAGTCATTGTGAGTTAACCTCCTTCCCGTTCAGGACTTTTTACCAGCTTGCTTTTTTCACGCCAGGGATCTGGCCTTTATAAGCTAATTCACGGAAACAAATTCTGCAAATTTTGAACTTTTGCAGGACCGAATGTGGACGTCCGCAACGCTCACAGCGTGTATATGCACGTACTTTAAACTTAGGTGTACGTTGTTGTTTAACTTTCATCGAAGTTTTTGCCACTTAGCCTGACACCTCCTAAATAATTTCGGAGAAAAGGGAGTCTTTCCAGACACCCGGAAACGTTATGCCAACATTACTTAACGAAAGGCATTCCCATTTGCGTGAGCAATTCGCGGGACTCTTCGTCTGTTTTCGCCGTTGTTACGATGACAATATCCATACCGCGGACTTTATCAACTTTATCATACTCGATCTCTGGGAAGATCAATTGTTCTTTCAGACCCAGTGTGTAGTTACCACGTCCGTCGAAAGCTTTGCTCGATACACCACGGAAGTCGCGGACACGAGGAAGCGTAACGTTGAACAGTTTATCGAGGAAGAAGTACATACGCTCGCCGCGCAATGTTACTTTAACACCGATAGGCATATTCTCACGCAGTTTGAATCCTGCGATAGATTTTTTAGCACGAGTGATTACAGGTTTTTGACCTGCGATCAGTTGCAAATCGCTTACTGCGGAATCCAACACTTTGGAGTTTTGGACAGCGTCGCCCACACCCATGTTGATAACGATTTTCTCGATTTTCGGCACTTGCATTACCGTTGTATAGTTAAACTTCTGCATCAAAGCAGGAGCGATTTCTTGCAGGTAACGTTCTTTCATTCTTGATGCCATGAATCATAGCCCTCCTTTCTCATTCGGTTCAATTAGTCGATAATTTCTCCGGAACGTTTAGCAACGCGCACTTTCTTTCCGTTATCCAAAACTTTGTAACCTACACGGGTTACTTTTCCGCTCTTCGGATCGATGTGCATTACGTTGGAAACGTGAATCGGAGCTTCCTTCTCGATAATGCCGCCTTGCGGATTTTGCTGGTTAGGCTTCTGGTGTTTTTTCACCATGTTAACACCTTCCACAAGGACGCGGTTCTCACGAGGATAAGCAGCGATGACACGGCCTTTTTTACCTTTGTCTTTACCGCTGATCACCATAACCGTATCTTCCTTCTTAACGTGAAGTTTGTTGTTATGGGATTCCAGAACTTTTTTCACTCTTGGCATTTCGTACACCTCCTGTTTCTAACATCACGAGATTAAGCTTTAGATTACTTCTGGAGCCAAGGAAACGATTTTCATGAAGTCTTTATCGCGAAGTTCGCGAGCAACTGGTCCGAAAATACGTGTTCCACGTGGGCTTCTGTCGTCTTTTACAACAACCGCTGCATTTTCATCAAAACCGATGTAGGAACCGTCTTTACGACGTACAGAACGTTTCGTACGAACGACAACCGCTCTAACTACATCACCTTTTTTGACAACGCCGCCTGGTGTTGCTTGTTTAACAGAACAAACGATCAGATCACCGATTTGAGCTGTACGACGTCCCGTACCGCCGAGTACGCGGATACACATCAGTTCCTTCGCACCGGAGTTGTCAGCCACAGTCAAACGTGTAAATGGTTGAATCATTTAGTATTCCTCCTTTCAGCAGTGCTGCTGAGCATTAGATGATAACCGCTTTTTCTACGATTTCAGTAAGTCTCCAGCGTTTATCTTTCGAAAGCGGACGAGTCTCCATGATTTTCACCGTGTCACCGATTTTCGCAGTGTTTTCTTCGTCATGTGCTTTGAATTTTTTAGTAACCTTAATGCGTTTATGGTACAAGTTGTGTTTTTTGTAAGTTTCTACAGCAACAACAATTGTTTTGTCCATTTTATCGCTGACCACTTTACCAGTTTGCACTTTACGTGCGTTACGTTCTTCGCTCATTGTTGGCCTCCTTCCTGATTACGGACGGATTGTCCATCCTATCCCTAATTAACCGATTCCCAATTCTCTCTCACGGATAATGGTTTTAGCACGAGCTATTTCTTTCCGCACATCACGGATGCGAGTCGGGTTATCCAGCTGACCGGTAGCTAATTGAAAGCGGAGGTTAAAGAGTTCTTCTTTAAATCCGGCAATCTTTTGCTCGATTTCAGCAGAGGTTAGGTTGCGAAATTCACTAGCTTTCATTTGCTTCACCACCCAATTCTTCACGTTTCACGAACTTCGTTTTGATTGGCAGTTTGTGAGCGGCAAGACGCATTGCTTCGCGTGCAATTTCCTCCGGTACACCAGCAAGTTCAAACATGATCTTACCTGGTTTCACTACTGCAACCCATTTTTCTACGTTACCTTTACCGCTACCCATCCGAACCTCGAGAGGCTTTTGAGTGATTGGTTTGTCTGGGAAAATTTTGATCCAAACTTTACCACCACGTTTGATGTAACGAGTCATCGCAATACGAGCCGCTTCGATCTGACGGTTCGTAATCCAAGCCGGTTCCGTAGCTTGCAGACCGTATTCGCCAAAGTTCAGAGTCGTTCCGCCTTTAGCTTGGCCTTTCATATGTCCACGTTGTTGCTTACGGTGTTTTACACGTTTTGGTACCAACATGATTAGTTGCCTCCTTCCTTAGCAGCTTGTTTCTTAGCCGTAGGAAGAACCTCTCCACGATAGATCCATACTTTTACGCCGATACGTCCGTAAGTAGTATGAGCCTCTGCTGTACCATAGTCAATGTCAGCACGCAGTGTGTGCAGTGGAACAGTTCCTTCGCTGTAGCCTTCAGAACGTGCGATCTCAGCACCGCCAAGACGTCCGCCTACTTGAGTTTTGATACCTTTAGCACCGGAGCGCATAGTTCTTTGAATTGCTTGTTTCAGAGCACGACGGAAAGAAACACGACGTTCCAATTGTTGTGCAATGCTTTCAGCTACAAGAACAGCGTCCAAGTCTTGGTTCTTAATTTCAGAAATGTTGATGTGTACTTTTTTACCGCCAGCAATTTTCGTAATTTGGTTACGAAGATTTTCAACTTCCGAACCACCCTTACCAATAACCATACCTGGTTTAGCAGTGTGAATCGTTACGTTTACGCGGTTAGCCGCTCTCTCAATTTCTACACGAGATAAAGCGGAGTCTTTCAATTTATTTTTCAGGAATTCACGAATTCTCACGTCTTCCATCAAAAGATCACCGAAGTCTTTGCCTGCATACCACTTAGATTCCCAGTCACGGATAATTCCGACACGGAGTCCGACTGGATTTACCTTTTGGCCCACACATTTCCCCTCCTTCTACTTCTCAGATACCACCAAAGTAATGTGGCTAGTACGTTTGTTAATACGACTTGCACGTCCCATTGCACGAGGGCGGAAACGTTTCATTGTCGGTCCTTGGTTCACGTAAGCTTGCGAGATAACCAAGTTGTTAACATCCAAAGAATAGTTATGTTCCGCATTCGCAATAGCGGAGTTAAGCAACTTCTCAACGATTGGAGAAGCGGATTTCGGAGTGTGACGGAGAATGGCAACCGCCTCACCTACTTGCTTGCCGCGAATCAAGTCAACAACGAGTTGAACTTTACGAGGAGCAATCCGGATAAACTTAGCATGTGCTTTTGCTTCCATTGTGTAACCTCCTCTCAAACATTAAAGATGTTCATTTATCTTCTTGTTTTCTTATCATCATCAGTATGGCCTTTGTACGTACGGGTTGGAGCGAACTCACCCAGTTTGTGTCCGACCATGTCCTCAGTTACATATACTGGCACGTGTTTACGACCATCGTAAACGCCAAATGTGTGTCCGATGAATTGTGGGAAAATTGTAGAACGACGGGACCAGGTTTTGATTACGTTCTTCTTACCTGAAGCTTCCATCTCTTCTACCTTTTTGAGCATGTAGCCATCAATGAATGGCCCTTTTTTCAAACTGCGACCCATGTGGAGATCCTCCCTTCAAACGTAGCTATTATGCATCCGCAGATGCCTCACGAAGTTATGCACAGTGTGTATTACTTCGTGCGGCGGCGAATGATGTATTTATCAGAAGCTTTATTTTTCTTACGCGTTTTGTAACCAAGAGTAGGTTTACCCCATGGTGACATTGGCGATTTACGTCCGATTGGAGCACGACCTTCACCACCACCGTGTGGGTGATCGTTAGGGTTCATTACTACACCACGAACCTCAGGACGTTTACCCAACCAACGGCTACGACCGGCTTTACCGATTTTGATGAGCTCGTGGTCTTGGTTACCAACAGATCCGATTGTCGCACGGCAAACTTTCAAAATACGACGAACTTCTCCGGAAGAGAGACGAACGGAAACGTATTTTTCTTCTTTACCAAGCAATTGAGCTTCTGTACCAGCAGCACGAACCAATTGTCCGCCTTTACCTGGTTTCAACTCGATGTTGTGGATAACGGTACCTACTGGAATGTTTTCGAGTGGCAGTGCGTTACCGATTTTGATGTCTGATTCAGGTCCGGAGAATACTTGATCTCCAACTTTCAAACCTTTAGGAGCGATGATATAACGTTTCTCACCATCAGCATAGTGAATCAGAGCGATGTTGGATGTACGGTTCGGGTCATACTCAATCGTAGCAACGCGGCCCGGTATTCCATCTTTAGTACGTTTGAAGTCAATGATACGGTATTTACGTTTGTGTCCACCACCATGGTGACGAACTGTAATTTTACCTTGGTTGTTGCGGCCTGCTTGTTTGCTCAACGGGGCCAACAACGATTTCTCCGGCTGATTTGTGGTGATTTCCTCAAATGTAGAAACGGACATGTTCCGTCTTGCCGGGGAAGTTGGTTTATACTTTTTGATTGGCACTGGGTTTCCCTCCTTACTTCAAAAATTCAATTATACAGTTTCAAAGAACTCAAGCGTTTTGCTGTCTTTTGTCAGCGTTACAAACGCTTTTTTCCATTCGCTAGTATATCCGGAATAACGTCCGTACCGTTTCGGCTTAGCTGGAACACGAAGCGTGTTCACGTTTTTCACTTTTACATTGAAAATAGCTTCTACTGCCTTTTTGATCTCGGTTTTGTTTGCACGGATATCGACTTCAAATACATATTTCAAGTCGTTCATCATGTCAGCAGTACGTTCCGTAATAATCGGACGTTTTACAATATCACGAGGATCCTTCATTACGCGAGCACCTCCTCTACCTTCTGAACTGCTTCTTTCGTAATGATCAATTTGTCGTGCGAAAGCACGTCAAGAACATTAATGCCGTCAGCAGCTACGAATTTCACGCCTGGAATATTCCGTGCGGAAAGAGCTACATTATCATCATAGCTAGGAGCTACAATCAAAGCTTTACGTCCCACTTTGAGGTTACTCAAGATGGCTGCGAATTCTTTAGTTTTAGGTGTGCTCAACGTGAGAGCGTCCAAAACGATAATGTCATTGTCAAGCACTTTGGATGAAAGGGCTGATTTGATCGCCAAGCGGCGAACTTTCTTAGGCAGTTTGTACGCATAGCTCCGTGGTGTTGGACCAAATACGATACCGCCGCCTTTCCATTGTGGTGAACGAATTGAACCTTGACGAGCGCGACCTGTACCTTTTTGTTTCCAAGGCTTACGTCCACCGCCACGTACTTCAGAACGTCCTTTTACTTTGTGGGTACCTTGACGAAGGGAAGCGCGTTGCATAAGAACTGCATCGTACAGAACGTGTTGGTTCGGCTCAATTCCGAAAACCGCATCGTTCAATTCAACTTCGCCTACTTGGCTACCATCTACATTGTAAACTGATACTTTTGGCATTTTGTGTTCCTCCTTTCTTCAGTGGTTATTTTTTCACCGTTTCTTTAACTTTAATGAGACTGTTTTTCGGTCCAGGAATGGAACCTTTCACGAGCAACACGTTACGCTCAGCGTCTACTTTAACTACTTCAAGACGTTGGATTGTAACAGTATCATGTCCCATGTGTCCTGGCAGGCGTTTGCCTTTAGGAACGCGGTTAGCTTG
This sequence comes from Paenibacillus sp. FSL k6-2145, assembly GCF_037976585.1. Taxonomy (NCBI): domain Bacteria; kingdom Bacillati; phylum Bacillota; class Bacilli; order Caryophanales; family Paenibacillaceae; genus Paenibacillus; species Paenibacillus sp. FSL k6-2145. The sequence goes on from NZ_CP150267.1 coordinate 1,268,572, forward strand.
GATCGAACCCATTGAACCAGGGCCACGGTGGTAACGCGAACCGTGTGACATAGGTCCAGTGCTTTGTCCCCAACGTTTGATAACGCCGGCAAAACCTTTACCTTTAGATACACCCGTTACGTCAACGAATTCGCCTTCAGCGAAAATGTCAGCTTTCAGTTCTTGGCCAACTTCATATTCTGCGATGTTGATACCGCGAACTTCACGAACGTAGCGCTTAGGGGCAGTGTTCGCTTTTTTAGCGTGACCTGCTTCTGGCTTGTTAGCATTTTTCTCTTTCTTATCGGAGTAACCGATTTGAATTGCTTCGTAGCCATCGTTCTCAATGTCTTTCTTTTGCAAAACAACACAAGGGCCTGCTTCGATAACCGTTACTGGAACTACGTTACCTTCAGGAGTAAATACTTGAGTCATTCCGAGTTTTTTTCCTAAGATTGCTTTCATGTTGACACCTCTTTTCCTCTATACATGGTCTTTGTTGTAGCTATATTACAATTTAATTTCGATATCTACACCGGACGGCAGATCCAAGCGCATCAAGGCATCCACAGTTTGTGGAGTCGGGTTAACGATGTCGATCAAACGTTTATGTGTACGTTGTTCGAATTGTTCCCGAGAATCCTTGTACTTGTGCACCGCACGAAGAATAGTAATGATTTGTTTTTCAGTAGGAAGCGGAATCGGACCGGATACACCAGCACCCGAACGTTTTGCTGTTTCAACAATTTTCTCCGCGGATTGATCAAGAATTCTGTGGTCGTAAGCTTTCAAACGAATACGAATTTTTTGCTTTGCCATTTTAGTCCCTCCTTCTATCGCCCAATTTTTTATCGGACATACTCCGTGAAAATTTTCTAGCCACTCTCCCATGGCAAAGGGGCCGGGTGTGCCAGTAACCTCTCACATCATCGCAACGTCACAGAACAACATTCATTATTATATAGAAAAGATAGGCGTATTGCAAGCATATTTAAGAAAAACATTTAAACTTATCTTTTCTGATGAAATGACTTCGTTTATTGCAGTGTTATTCTTCAATATCCAGGCTGCCTTGCCAATCCTTCTAAACTCGTAAATGATGTTCATTTCGTATGACGCAGGTTCCGAAACTTTAAACATAATAAAAGAGTTCTCTATCCGATGTCGGATAAAGAACTCTTCCGAAGCTTCGTTACAATACAATGTTACTCGTTCCAGTACACTGTTGCATATGCTTTATTCAGCGTTAAGCCGAATTATTTTTGGATAGATGCTACGGAACCGGCACCTACTGTACGTCCGCCTTCACGAATGGAGAACTTAGTTCCTTCTTCAATCGCGATTGGGGAGATCAGGGAAACAGTAACAGTGATGTTATCACCAGGCATTACCATTTCAGTACCTTCAGGCAAGTTGATGATGCCTGTTACGTCAGTTGTACGGAAGTAGAACTGTGGACGGTAACCAGTGAAGAATGGTTTGTGACGTCCGCCCTCTTCTTTAGTCAGAACGTAGATTTGAGCTGTGAATTCTGTGTGAGGCTTAACAGAACCCGGTTTAGCCAAAACTTGGCCACGCTCGATGTTGTTACGGTCAACACCACGAAGAAGTGCTCCGATGTTGTCACCAGCTTGAGCGGAATCCAGCAATTTGCGGAACATCTCAACGCCTGTTACAACAGATTTTTTAGTTTCTTCAGTGATACCAACGATTTCGATCTCTTCGCCGACTTTAACAGTACCACGCTCTACACGGCCAGTAGCAACAGTACCACGACCAGTGATGGAGAATACGTCCTCGACAGGCATCAAGAAAGGCTTGTCAGTTTGACGCTCAGGCAGTGGGATGTAAGTGTCGATCTCTTTGAACATCTCAACGATTTTTTGAGCCCATTCGCCATCTGGGTTTGCCAGTGCTTCACGAGCGGATCCACGAGTGATTGGAGTATCGTCACCTGGGAACTCATATTCGTTAAGAAGGTCGCGAACTTCCATCTCAACCAATTCCAACAACTCTTCGTCTTCAACCATGTCACATTTGTTCAAGAATACAACAATGTAAGGTACGCCTACTTGACGGGAGAGCAAGATGTGCTCACGAGTTTGTGGCATTGGGCCGTCAGCTGCGGATACTACCAAGATAGCTCCGTCCATTTGTGCCGCGCCAGTGATCATGTTTTTAACATAGTCGGCGTGACCTGGGCAGTCTACGTGAGCGTAGTGACGAGTGTCAGTTTCGTACTCAACGTGTGCTGTGGAGATAGTGATACCGCGCTCGCGCTCTTCTGGAGCTTTGTCGATTTGGTCGAATGCTACAGCAGCACCACCGTAAGTTTTGGACAATACAGTTGTGATTGCAGCAGTCAGAGTTGTTTTACCGTGATCGACGTGACCAATAGTACCGATGTTAACGTGGGGTTTATTACGTTCGTATTTAGCCTTTGCCATTTGAACGTGGCCTCCTTAAAATTATAATTTTATGTTTTCACTGAATGAAGTGCTCCGAAATGAATTCTTATGCACTTGCATCCAGTGTGAGAAAACTACTCGGTGCCTTTTGTTTTAGCAACGATTTCTTCAGCGATGCTCTTAGGAACTTCTTCATAATGAGAGAGTTCCATGGAGAATACGCCGCGTCCTTGAGTACCGGAACGAAGAGTTGTAGAGTAACCAAACATTTCAGACAAAGGTACCTTAGCACGGATGATTTGAGCTCCACTACGGGAATCCATACCTTCGATGCGGCCACGACGGGAGTTCAACATACCCATTACGTCACCCATGTACTCTTCTGGAACAGTTACTTCTACTTTCATGATAGGCTCAAGCAGAACTGGTTTACACTTGTCTTTAGCCGCTTTAAGCGCCATAGATCCGGCAATTTTAAATGCCATCTCGTTGGAATCGACATCATGGTAAGATCCGTCTACGATTGTAGCCTTAACGTCAACAAGCGGGAAGCCTGCAATAACGCCGTTTTTCATTTGCTCTTCAATCCCTGACAGTGCAGGTTGAATGTATTCTCTTGGAACGGAACCACCGACAACCTTACTTTCGAACTGGCTGCCTGTACCCGGCTCGAGAGGTTCGAATTCAACCCATACGTGACCGTATTGACCACGACCACCGGATTGACGTACGAATTTACCTTCAACGCGCGCTGGAGCACGGAATGTTTCACGGTAAGCTACTTGTGGTTTACCCACAGTAGTTTCAACCTTGAACTCACGACGCATACGGTCGATGATGATATCAAGGTGAAGCTCACCCATACCTGCCAAGATTGTTTGACCTGTTTCTTCGTCAGTATGAGCACGAAGAGTTGGATCCTCTTCAGTCAACTTACCGAGAGCAACACCCATTTTATCTTGGTCAGCTTTGGTTTTAGGTTCAACGGCGATTTCGATAACCGGATCAGGGAAGTTCATTGACTCCAGGATAACCGGATTTTTCTCATCACATAGTGTATCACCTGTACCCGTATCTTTCAAACCTACGGCAGCTGCAATATCACCGGAGTAAACTTCAGTAATCTCTTGACGGCTGTTCGCGTGCATTTGAAGGATACGACCGATACGCTCACGTTTGTTTTTAGTGGCATTCAATACATATGATCCAGATTGAAGAACACCGGAGTATACGCGGAAGAATGTCAATTTACCAACGTAAGGGTCAGTCATGATTTTGAATGCCAATGCGGAGAATGGCTCTTCATCAGAGGACTTACGAACTGCTTCAGTTCCATCTTCAAGATGACCAGTGATTGATGGTACATCTGTTGGAGCTGGCAAGTAGTCGATAACAGCATCCAACATCAGTTGAACACCTTTGTTACGGTATGAGGATCCACAGATAACTGGGAAGATCTTAACATCTACAACACCTTTACGGAGTACGGCTTTGATCTCATCAATTGTGATTTCTTCGCCTTCCAGGTATTTCATTGTCAAGTCTTCATCCAGTTCAGCAACGCGCTCAATCAACTCGTTGCGAAGTTCTTCAACTTGATCTGCAAATTCTGCAGGAATGTCGGTTTCTTCGATATCTTGTCCGAGATCATCTTTGTACATATGAGCTCTTTGTGCAACGATATCAATGATACCTTTGAAATCATTTTCAGCGCCGATTGGAAGTTGAATCGCAACAGCGTTCGCTTGAAGGCGATCACGCATGTCAGATACAACGTTCAGGAAGTCAGCACCGATGATATCCATTTTGTTTACATATGCGATACGAGGTACGCCGTACTTGTCAGCCTGTCTCCATACGGTTTCGGACTGAGGCTCAACGCCTTCTTTCGCACTGAATACACCAACTGCTCCGTCCAATACACGAAGGGAACGTTCAACTTCAACAGTGAAGTCAACGTGTCCCGGGGTATCAATAATATTAACGCGGTGGCCTTTCCAAGCAGCGGTAGTTGCAGCGGAAGTAATCGTAATTCCGCGCTCCTGTTCCTGTTCCATCCAGTCCATTGTCGCAGCGCCTTCGTGTACTTCACCGATTTTGTGCGTACGTCCTGTGTAGAACAAGATCCGCTCAGTTGTCGTGGTTTTACCCGCATCAATATGAGCCATGATCCCGATATTACGTGTATTTTTCAAGGAGAACTCTCTAGCCATGAAATGGGTCTCCCTTCAAAATTGAAGTTTTTTTATTGTGAACTGAATCCTACCAACGGTAGTGAGCAAACGCTTTGTTCGCTTCAGCCATTTTGTGCGTATCTTCACGTTTTTTAACGGAAGCGCCTGTGTTGTTGGAAGCGTCGATGATCTCAGCCGCCAAACGCTCTTCCATTGTTTTCTCACCGCGGTTGCGGGAGTAGTTCACGAGCCAACGTAGTCCCAGAGCAGTACGTCTCTCTGGTTTTACCTCGATTGGTACTTGGTAGTTGGCACCGCCGACACGGCGAGCTTTAACTTCCAGGACTGGCATGATATTCTTGATTGCTGCTTCAAATACTTCCATCGGGTCATTACCCGTACGTTCTTGAATCAACTTGAACGCATTATACAGAATGCTTTGAGCAACACCGCGTTTTCCGTCGAGCATGATGCGATTGATCAAACGAGTAACCAACTTGCTGTTGTATACCGGATCTGGCAACACGTCTCTTTTCGTAACTGGACCTTTGCGTGGCATGGATATCCCCCTTTCTTTCTTGTTCAGCAGACCCTGTACCTTCCAGACCTAAGCCAGAAGGCTTTCAGGTTCTCTGCTTATAATGGTTTAGGCTTTTTTAGCTTTTGGACGTTTTGCACCGTATTTCGAACGAGCTTGCATACGGTTGTTTACGCCTGCAGTATCGAGAGCTCCACGAACGATGTGATAACGAACTCCTGCAAGGTCTTTAACTTTACCTCCGCGGATCAATACCACACTGTGCTCTTGAAGGTTATGTCCGATTCCCGGGATATAAGCAGTTACCTCGAGACGGTTCGTCAAACGAACACGAGCATACTTACGAAGTGCAGAGTTTGGTTTACGTGGAGTCATTGTACCTACACGAGTGCAGACACCACGTTTTTGTGGGGCACTGATGTTAGTAGATTCACGTTTCAAAGCGTTGAATCCTTTTTGCAAAGCTGGAGATTTTGACTTCTCAACTTTTGCTTGACGTCCTTTACGAACCAGTTGATTAATAGTTGGCATGTGATTGCCACCCCCTTCCTCAAATATTCATGTTTCTTTATAAACCTCTTTTCGCTAAGTCCACAGACCCAGGCGGTTCATAAAAAGACAAATGAAAAGTTTTTGCCTTAGAGAATCCCTAAAAGTTCTCGGACAAAAACGTTCCTTACACTATCATTTTACGACAGCAGCCATAGCTGCCCCCACTCCAATCCCGCAAGCTTTGCCGAGATTTTTCATTGTATCCACTTTCGTGTACTTCACATTGTGTTGTTCACACAAAGCAATGATTTTGGAAGTGAGCTGCGGATCACTATCTTCTGCGACATAGACTTCAGAAGCCATACCTGTCTGCACCATCCGCATGGTCTGTTTGGTACCTATTTTGACATGAGCATCTTGCAAGGCTTTTTCATTAGACATTGTGCATTCCTCCGAATAGAACCATGTACAATCAGCTGCCCACGCACCTTTGATATATTAGCATCTAGCGCAAGCATTGTCAATGCTAATCCTAAAACATTTTTTAAAAGTTTACGCACATCAGGATTCGTCCGCCTGCATTATACAAGCGTCCGCCTCCTGACGTACAAAACTTTCATTCCCCTCTAAATGAGGAGGAATCTATTTAATCAACCGAAACTGGCTCGAGTTCTTCTACTGAAGATTGGCCATCTTCTGGCTCAGCAAATTTGATGCTGCGGTAACGATGCATACCTGTACCTGCAGGAATCAATTTACCGATGATTACATTTTCCTTCAGACCGAGCAACTGATCGACTTTACCTTTGATCGCTGCATCTGTCAGTACACGTGTAGTTTCTTGGAACGAAGCCGCCGAGAGGAAGGAGTCTGTTTCCAGGGATGCTTTCGTAATACCGAGCAGGATTGGTTTAGCAACCGCTGGCTCTTTATCACTAAGAATCGCAATTTTGTTAGCTCTTTCGTACTCATGCGTATCTACGAACGATCCTGGCAACAGCGTTGTATCACCTGCATCTACGATGCGGATTTTACGCAGCATTTGACGGATCATAACTTCAACGTGCTTGTCATTGATTTCTACGCCTTGGTTACGGTATACGCGCTGTACTTCCTGCAAAATGTAGTTTTGTACGCCACGTACGCCTTTAATGCGCAGCATTTCTTTTGGATCGATGGAACCGTCTGTCAACTCGTCACCCGCTTCAATTTCCATGCCTTCGCTTACGCGCACACGGGAACCGTAGGTAACAGAGTATACTTTGGACTCCGCTTCACCTTGAATTTCGATTTCACGACGATCTTTCGCTTCGCGAATCTCTTTAACCACACCATCAATCTCACTGATCGTTGCTTGACCCTTAGGATTACGAGCTTCAAACAACTCTTGGATACGCGGCAAACCTTGCGTAATATCGTCTCCGGCTACACCGCCGGTGTGGAACGTACGCATTGTAAGCTGTGTTCCTGGCTCACCAATGGATTGTGCTGCAATAATACCAACTGCTTCACCAATCTCCACGTGTTTACCTGTCGCAAGGTTACGACCATAACACTTCTTGCAGACACCATGACTTGCACGGCAGCTGAGTACGGAGCGGATTTGCAATTTGGTGATTCCCGCTTTGATGATCGCTTCTGCTTTATCGGAGTCAATCAATTCATTGCGACCTGCAATGATTTCTTTCGTTTCCGGATGACGAACTGTCTCGAAGCAGTATCTGCCTTCAATACGGTCGTAGAGATCTTCAATAACCTCTTTACCATCCTGGATACGACTTACCGTAAAGCCTTTATCTGTACCACAATCATCGTCACGCACGATTACGTCTTGGGCTACGTCTACGAGACGACGAGTCAGGTAACCTGAATCGGCTGTACGCAGGGCTGTATCCGCCAAACCTTTACGCGCTCCGTGAGTGGAGATAAAGTACTCGAGTACCGTCAGACCTTCACGGAAGTTCGATTTGATTGGGAGTTCGATAATACGACCGGATGGGTTGGCCATCAGACCACGCATACCGCCCAATTGGGTGATTTGCGATTTGTTACCCCGTGCTTTGGAGTCTACCATCATCATGATCGAGTTGTAACGATCCATGGACTTCATCAGAATCTCAGTGATGTCATCTTTGGATTTTGACCAGATATCAATGATACGGTCATAGCGCTCTTCATTCGTAATCAGACCACGACGGTACTGATTCGTAACGATTTGTGCTTTTTCCTCAGACTGTCTAAGAATTTCAAACTTCTCAGGCGGAACGATAACATCAGATACCGCAACCGTAATACCGGCACGTGTAGAGTATGTGAATCCAAGTTGTTTGATTTTATCCAAAATAACGGCTGTTTCCGTTGTGTGATAAATTTCAAAACAACGTGCAATGATGGAGCCGAGGTATTCTTTACCGACACCGCCAGCCAGAGGAGCATTCATAATAGCTTCTCTGAGATCAGCACCTTTTTCATATACAAATGAGTGATCTGCAGTACCTTGGTATAGGTTAGCACGAGTCGCATCATTGATATACGGGAAGCTTGCCGGGAAAATTTCATTAAAGATAATTTTACCGATAGTTGTCAGCAACATTCCTTCTTGCTGTTCTTCCGTGAAGCTTGTTTTACCAAGCGCCTTAACCGGAATAGCTACACGCGCATGCAGACCAGCAGTACCACGTTGGTATGCCGATACAGCTTCGTTAACTGTACGCAAGATCATACCTGTGCCCTTTTCTTCCTTGTTGTCCATAGTGAGGTAATAAGAACCAAGCACCATATCCTGGGAAGGAGTAACAACCGGTTTACCGTCTTTCGGGTTCAAAATGTTACCAGATGCAAGCATCAGGATACGTGCTTCCGCTTGAGCTTCAGCGGACAACGGAACGTGCACGGCCATTTGGTCACCGTCAAAGTCGGCATTGTATGCCGTACATACGAGCGGGTGAAGACGAATTGCTTTACCTTCAACGAGAATCGGTTCAAATGCTTGAATACCGAGTCTGTGAAGCGTAGGGGCACGGTTCAACAGAACCGGATGCTCCTTGATTACTTCTTCAAGAACATCCCATACTTCAGGACTTACACGCTCAACTTTACGTTTCGCGCTCTTGATGTTGTGGGCAAGCCCTTTATTAACAAGCTCTTTCATAACAAAAGGCTTGAACAATTCAAGTGCCATATCTTTTGGCAGACCACACTGATACATTTTCAGGTAAGGTCCAACAACGATAACGGAACGACCAGAATAGTCAACCCGTTTACCGAGCAAGTTCTGACGGAAACGTCCTTGTTTACCTTTCAGCATGTGGCTGAGAGATTTCAATGGACGGTTACCAGGACCCGTTACCGGGCGTCCACGACGACCATTATCGATCAATGCGTCAACAGCTTCCTGCAACATCCGTTTTTCATTTTGCACGATAATATCTGGCGCGCCCAGATCAAGCAGACGTTTCAGACGGTTGTTCCGGTTGATTACACGGCGATACAAGTCATTCAGGTCAGACGTTGCAAAACGTCCGCCATCCAACTGTACCATTGGACGAAGTTCCGGTGGGATAACAGGAAGTACATCCATGATCATCCACTCTGGCTTGTTGCCGGAGTTACGGAATGCTTCGATAACTTCCAGACGTTTGATTGCACGATTACGACGTTGTCCTTGCGCAGTCCGGAGCTCTTCTTTCAGGAACTCGAGCTCTTTGTCTATGTCAAGGTCTTGAAGCAATTTTTTAACCGCTTCTGCGCCCATGCCAGCCTGGAAACCATAGCCGTATTTTTCACGGTAGCTGCGGTATTCTTTCTCGGACAACAGCTGTTTTTTCTCCAGTGGAGTTTCTCCTGGATCAGTTACAACATATGATGCAAAATAAATAATCTCTTCAAGAGATCTTGGAGACATATCCAGAGCAAGACCCATACGGCTCGGAATACCTTTGAAGTACCAGATATGCGATACCGGAGCAGCGAGCTCAATATGGCCCATCCGTTCGCGGCGTACTTTCGCACGTGTTACTTCAACGCCACAACGATCACAGACAACGCCTTTATAACGGACGCGTTTGTATTTACCGCAATGACATTCCCAGTCTTTTGTAGGGCCAAAAATCTTTTCGCAGAACAGCCCTTCTTTTTCCGGTTTCAACGTACGATAGTTGATCGTTTCCGGTTTTTTCACTTCTCCGCGGGACCAAGAACGAATTTTCTCTGGGGAAGCAAGCCCGATCTTCATGTATTCGAAATTGTTGACGTCCAACAAGGAGCAACCCTCCTTAACCAATTCCTGTATTCTAGGTTACGCCCACTCCGGCCGAAGCCGGAGCAAGACGCGAGCCTGATGAAAAACGCCGGTCATCATGCGCTCGAAGCGGTTTATTCCGCTCCGACCTCTGTACCCTCAAGGTTGAGGCTGAGCTTATCGCTCGCAGCGTCATCTTCATCGTCCATTTCTCTCATTTCAATCTCTTGCTCATCTTCGCTCAAAATCTTAACGTCCATACCCAAGCTTTGCAGCTCTTTGATCAATACTTTGAATGATTCAGGAACGCCTGGTTCCGGAACATTCTCACCTTTGACAATGGATTCATACGTTTTAACCCGACCAACAACATCATCGGATTTAACAGTCAAGATTTCTTGCAGTGTATAAGCTGCACCGTATGCCTCAAGCGCCCATACTTCCATCTCCCCGAAACGCTGTCCACCGAATTGGGCTTTACCACCCAATGGCTGTTGCGTAACAAGTGAGTAAGGACCCGTGGAACGGGCATGGATTTTATCATCAACCATGTGTGCCAATTTGATCATGTGCATGACACCTACGGTAACTTCACGTTCAAACTCTTCCCCTGTACGACCATCATACAGGACAGTTTTACCATTACGTTGCATACCTGCTTCTTCCATCGTATCGAAGACGTCATACTCCTTCGCTCCGTCGAATACAGGAGTTGCTACGTGAATACCCAGTTGCATCGCCGCCATACCCAAGTGAACCTCAAGTACTTGACCGATATTCATCCGGGAAGGTACGCCCAGTGGGTTAAGAACGATCTGAACCGGTGTACCGTCTGGCAGGAAAGGCATATCTTCTTCCGGCAAGATGCGGGCCACGACCCCTTTGTTACCGTGACGTCCGGCCATTTTATCACCCTCGGAAATTTTCCGTTTTTGAGCGATATAGACACGAACGAGTTGGTTAACACCTGGAGGCAGTTCATCACCGTTTTCACGGGTAAATACTTTCACGTCTACTACGATACCGTCAGTACCATGTGGTACACGCAAGGAAGTATCACGTACTTCACGTGCTTTCTCACCAAAGATCGCATGCAAGAGACGTTCTTCTGCTGTCAGCTCTGTTACACCCTTAGGTGTTACTTTACCAACCAGAATGTCGCCAGCACTAATCTCAGCACCGATGCGGATAATACCGCGCTCATCCAAGTTACGCAACGCTTCTTCCCCAACGTTAGGGATGTCACGTGTGATCTCTTCAGGTCCAAGCTTGGTATCACGTGCTTCTGACTCATATTCCTCAATGTGGATGGATGTGTATACATCTTCCTTAACGAGTTTTTCACTGAGCAAGATCGCATCCTCGTAGTTGTAACCTTCCCAAGTCATGAAGGCAACAACAACGTTACGTCCCAGAGCCAATTCACCCATTTCCGTTGAAGGACCATCAGCGAGGATATCGCCAGCTTTGACAGCAGCACCTCTTTTGACAATCGGACGCTGGTTAATGCATGTTCCTTGGTTCGAACGCATAAATTTGTGTAATTTATATTTAACGATATCGCCTTTAACTTCCTGACCGTCCACTTCTTCAACACGACGGAGCCAAATTTCGTTCGCAGAAGAACGTTCAATAATTCCGTCATAATCGGAGACAATACATACACCAGAATCTTTTGCAGCTTTGTGCTCCATACCTGTTCCTACAAGTGGTGCTTTAGGAATCAAGAGTGGAACCGCCTGCCGCTGCATGTTTGATCCCATGAGTGCACGGTTGGAGTCATCGTTCTCAAGGAACGGGATCAGCGCTGTAGCGACGGATACAACCTGTTTAGGAGATACGTCCATGTAGTCAACTCGCTCACTCGGCATCGTAAGGATGTTATCCGACTGTTTGTTGTAACGTACAATGATCGCTTCTTCTTCAAATGTACCGTCTTCGTTCAACTTCGCATTCGCTTGCGCGATAACATAGTTGTCCTCTTCGTCCGCTGTCAGGTAATCAATTTGTTCTGTTACAATACCTGTCTTCGGATCAACCCAACGATATGGAGCTTCAATGAAGCCATATTCATTCACACGGGCGAACGTAGACAAGGAGTTGATCAAACCGATGTTTGGTCCCTCTGGAGTCTCGATTGGACACATACGGCCATAGTGGGATGGATGGACGTCACGCACTTCCATACCTGCGCGCTCACGCGTCAAACCACCGGGTCCGAGTGCGGACAAACGACGTTTATGTGTCAACTCACCCAGAGGGTTCGTTTGATCCATAAACTGTGACAACTGAGAGCTACCAAAGAACTCTTTAATCGATGCAATAACAGGACGTATGTTAATCAAAGCCTGTGGTGTAATTACGTTAGCATCCTGAATGGACATTCTCTCACGAACCACACGCTCCATACGGGACAAACCAATACGGAACTGGTTCTGCAGAAGTTCACCCACCGAACGCAAACGACGGTTACCCAGATGATCGATATCATCCGTGCTACCAATTCCCTGCAGAAGGTTAAGGAAATAACTGATGGACGAAATGATATCCGCCGGTGTCACGTTTTTAACGGACTTGTCAATGTTTGCATTGGCAATCAGTTTGACCACTTTACCATCTTCAGTTGGTGAGAACACATCAATCGTTTGCATAGGGATATCATTGGCATCCAAAACGCCGTTACCCACGTGATACGTGCGGAATCCAACGCTCTTCTCCAGATACGGCATGATTTCATCCAACAAACGACGATCAACCATTTGACCTGCTTCAGCAATGATTTCACCTGTCTCAGCGTCTACAAGTGACTCAGCCAAGCGTTGGTTAAACAAACGGTTTTTGATGTGAAGTTTTTTATTCATTTTGTAACGACCTACATTAGCCAGGTCATAACGTTTTGGATCAAAGAAACGTGCTACGAGCAAGCTTTTCGCATTATCCAGCGTTGGAGGCTCGCCCGGACGAAGACGCTCATAGATCTCAATGAGTGCTTTCTCCGTGGAATCCGTGTTGTCTTTGTCCAGTGTGTTGCGGATATATTCGTCATTACCGAGCAGATCCAGAATCTCAGCATCTGTGCCAAAACCAAGTGAACGCAAGAGAACCGTAACCGGTATTTTACGTGTACGGTCGATCCGGACGTAAACAACATCCTTCGCGTCCATCTCCAGTTCCAACCAAGCGCCGCGGTTAGGAATAACTGTAGCGGTATACGTTTTTTTGGCGTTTTTATCTACTTTGGTACTGAAGTAAACGCTAGGAGAGCGAACCAACTGGCTGACAATAACCCGTTCCGCACCATTAATAATAAATGTGCCCGTGTTGGTCATCAGCGGGAAATCTCCCATGAATACTTCCTGCTCTTTGACTTCGCCGGTTTCCTTATTAATGAGCCGGACTTTGACCCGAAGCGGTGCTGCATAAGTAACGTCACGCTCTTTCGCGTCGTCTACTGTATACTTCGGTTCACCGAGACTGTAATCGATAAATTCCAAAATCAAGTTACCTGTAAAATCCTGGATCGGCGAGATATCCTGGAACATTTCGCGCAACCCTTCCTCCAAAAACCAATCATAGGATTTTTGCTGGATTTCAATCAGGTTCGGAACTTCGAGTATCTCGTTAATTCGTGCATAACTGCGCCGAGTGCGTCGACCATATTGAACAAGATGTCCTGCCAACTTAAACTCACCCCTCAATGTCTACTCACTTTAAAAATTTCGTTGCGAACCTCTGTTTGTAACCTTATAATGGTACACATACAGAGCAAAGCAATGCATCCACAAATAAAGAAAAGCCCTTACTCGAAATGTCGTTCGAAAAAAGAGCAACTTTGATCGGCGGATGTCTTTCCAAATCATTCTTATCCCCAGTTTGCCCAAAATGTACATATTATACGCCAAACGTAGGCATAATAAGCCCGTTCGGCGTAAAAAAAAGGTTGACATTTTTAGTTAGCTAAAGCCAAGTAGGGCATCTTAATACTGACATTTTACAACTATACCACGACCTGAATTTCAAGTCAATAGTCCTATTGCAAAAAAAATGATCCCCTGCTTACTTTACAAACTCGGATTCAGCTTTTAGTAGATACCTCTTCCGATTTCACCGCTTTGAAAATCCGATAGCCTTTATCCTTCGTCACTTCTTCTACTCTTCCAAACAAAGATTCCAATTTCGCTTTCGCTGATGGGGCTCCTTGTTTCTTCTGAATGACAATCCACAACGAACCGCCTACCTTCAGATGGCGATGTGCCTGTTCGAAAATAGTATGAACCGTCTCTTTCCCAGCCCGTATAGGCGGATTGGTTAGTATAACGTCAAAATCTTGCTTTTTTACTTCAGCCAGTAGATTACTTTGTAATACCGTAACATTGTTAATTCCGTTCGCTTTTGCATTTTCCCTGGAAAGTTCAACGGCTCTCTCGTTGATATCGATCATGGTGACATGCCCATCCGGTACAAGTTTGGCTGCTGTAAGACCCATTGGCCCGTATCCACAGCCCACATCGAGAACATGAGCCCCTGATGGCAACTCTATCGCATCAATCAATACTCTGCTGCCATAATCGATTCCGTTTTTGGAAAATACACCGGCGTCCGTCACGAATCGCAGACTGAATCCGCGAAGAACCGCTTCAGTTGCTCTGCGATCATGCGCTACTTGCGGTTTGTCCGAATAATAATGATTGGACATGCCCTCACTCACTTTCCATTTACAATTACAGCAACAAACCCCTTGATATAAGTCAAGGGGTTTGTTGTTTTGTTCATCTAGCTTATAAAAGCTAAATTATTTAACTTCGATTGTAGCGCCAGCTTCTTCAAGCTTAGCTTTAACCGCTTCTGCTTCTTCTTTAGCAACTTTTTCTTTCAGTGCTTTTGGAGCGTTGTCAACCAGTTCTTTTGCTTCTTTCAGGCCAAGACCTGTGATTTCGCGAACTGCTTTGATAACGTTGATTTTGGAAGCACCAGCGTTAGTCAAGATTACGTCGAACTCGGATTGCTCAGCTTCAGCAGAAGCTACTGCACCTGCAGCAGCTACTGGAGCTGCAGCAGTTACGCCGAATTCTTCTTCGATTGCTTTAACAAGATCGTTCAATTCCAGTACAGTCATGCCTTTGATTGCTTCCAAGATTTGCTCTTTACTCATGAGTGAACCTCCATATATAATATTATTTTTTTTAATTCATTTGCCACTTAAGCAGCATTCAGATCAAGTTGCTTACGCGCCTTGTTCTTCTTTTTCCGCAACTGCTTTAACCGCAAGCGCGAAGTTGCGCACTGGCGCTTGAAGCACGCTGAGGAGCATGGAGAGGAGACCATCGCGGGATGGCAGTTCTGCCAATGCTTTAACTTCTTGTACTCCGATTACGCGACCTTCTACAACTGCACCTTTCAATTCCAGTGCATCGTTCTTTTTCGCGAAGTCGTTCAGAATTTTAGCTGGAGCCACAACGTCATCTACGCTGAATGCAATTGCAGTAGGACCTGTAAGAACACTATCGAGTTCTGTCAGTTCTGCTGCTGCAGCTGCACGGCGAAGCAACGAGTTTTTCAGCACTTGGAATTCGATCCCTGCTTCACGAAGTTGCTTACGCAACTCAGTTACTTGGGCAACGTTCAATCCGCGATAGTCAACAACAACAGTTGTAACGCTCTCGCGCAATTTTGCTGTTACTGCATCAACGGACTCTTGTTTTGCTTGAATCACTTTTGCGTTTGCCAATCTGTACACCTCCTGATCAAATTTATCCCATTAAGAAAAGCCTCCGTAGAATCACGAAGGCTTGATATATACTCATCATCGATTTGCATCGTTCTAAGTTCTATAATCACACCTCGGCAGGAAATTAAGCCAAATGGCACCTACTGTCTACGGCAAGCATATTCAAATGTCAACGGTCAGTCACTCGGACTCACAACTTTTATATCTTATCAAAAACAGGACAAGCCTGTCAAGAGATATTATCTAAAAGCTGCTGCGTTCACGCGTGCGCCAGGGCCCATCGTGGAAGAAAGACTAACATTCTTCAGATAAACACCTTTTGCTGCCGCTGGTTTAGCACGATTCAGAGCTTCCATGAGAGCTTTGAAGTTCTCATTAAGTTGCTCAGAAGAGAAAGAAGCTTTACCAATCGGTGCATGAATTTGACCTGCACGATCCAGACGATATTCGATTTTACCGGCTTTAATTTCTTGAACAGCCTTAGTTACATCGAAAGTTACCGTTCCGGCTTTAGGGTTAGGCATCAGACCTTTACCGCCGAGCAGTCGGCCCAATTTACCTACTTCACTCATCATATCTGGTGTCGCTACGCAGACGTCGAATTCGAACCAGCCTTGTTGGATTTTGTTGATCATGTCTGCATCACCAACATAGTCCGCGCCAGCCGCTTCCGCTTCTTTCGCTTTGTCACCTTTTGCAAATACCAATACGCGTTGTGTTTTACCTGTGCCGTGTGGCAAGACAACAACACCACGTACAGCCTGGTCTTGCTTACGAGGGTCTACGCCCAAACGAACTGCTGCTTCGATTGTTTCATCAAATTTTGCAGTAGCTGCCTTTTTCACAAGCTCTACAGCTTCTGAAGGCTCGTAAGTTGCTTCGCTGTCAATCAGCTTAGCAGCTTCCAGGTATTTTTTACCGTGTTTAGCCATGTTTTATTCCTCCTTTGTGGTGTTAGCGGATATACCTCCCACATCAACCGGTCGCGAATCGACCGGTTTTACGAAGCCATGTTTCTTATGAAAATTAGTCTTCGATGGTGATACCCATGCTGCGGGCAGTACCTTCGACCATACGCATAGCGGACTCAACGTCTGCTGCATTCAGGTCAGGCATTTTTGTTTCTGCGATTTGACGTACCGCATCACGTTTAACAGTAGCAACTTTTTTCTTGTTCGGTTCGCCGGATCCTTTTTCAACTTTAGCTGCCACTTTCAACAGAACTGCTGCTGGTGGAGTTTTAGTGATGAAAGTAAAGGAACGGTCCTCGAATACAGAAATTTCAACTGGAATAATCAATCCCGCTTGATCAGCTGTACGAGCGTTGAATTCTTTACAGAATGCCATGATGTTGACACCTGCTTGACCCAAAGCTGGACCTACTGGTGGTGCTGGGTTTGCTTTACCTGCTGGAATCTGCAGTTTTACCATTTTAATAACTTTTTTCGCCATGATTGACACCTCCTTGCAAAATAGTGGTTAACGGGTTTTTCAACCCTCCCACAAGAAACTTGAAGAGACTATATCTTCTCCACTTGCGTGTATTCCAACTCAAGCGGTGTTTCCCGTCCAAACATGTTCACGTGCACTTTCAACTTGCTTTTGTCTACCAAAATTTCTTCCACGGAGCCTACGAAATTCGCAAAAGGGCCGACTTTAATACGTACGGATTCCTTAATATCGAACTCAATTTTCGGCTTAGGTTCAACCATACCCATGTGCTTCAGAATTTGTTCCACTTCTTCAGGCAACAATGCAGTTGGTTTGGACCCAGAACCTGTCGAACCGACAAATCCTGTAACACCTGGTGTGTTGCGAACAACATACCAAGAATCATCCGTCTGTACCATTTCCACCAAGACATAACCAGGGTAAACTTTACGCATAACGGTTTTTTTCTTACCGTCCTTGTTTACCACTTCTTCTTCCATAGGAACAAGAACGCGGAATATCTTGTCTTCCATGCCCATAGACTCTACGCGTTTTTCCAAATTGGCTTTGACCTTGTTCTCATACCCTGAATAGGTATGAACGACGTACCATCTTTTTTCCATATCAAGCCACCGGAACCCTTCTTAAATAATCGCTTCGATCACAAAGGAGATGCCAATGTCAATGACCCAAAAAAACAGCGTCATAACCACAACAGTACCAAGTACGATCAATGTGTAGTTGGTCAGCTCTTTACGATTAGGCCAGCGAACTTTTTTAAGTTCAGCCCAGCTTTCTGAGAAAAAGGAAATCAGAGATTTGAAACTTCGTTTCACGCCGACACCTCCAAAAACTATCTGGTTTCGCGATGAGAAGTCTGCTCGTTACAAAACTTGCAAAATTTCTTCATCTCCATGCGGTCGGGGTGATTACGCTTGTTTTTTGTCGTAGTGTAATTTCTTTGTTTGCAGTTAGTACAAGCCAAAGTAATAATTACCCGCATGATGTACACCTCCCGAAGACTTCCACATTCAAGCAGAGTCTCTAAATTGATCCTGAAAAAAAGCCATAAATTTAGGCCTACCTAAAACACTTTATCACAAGGGTATAACCGTGTCAATGAAAGAATAGCCTTTCATTCATTGGGTATTACTTCCGTACAACGTACATTCGTTTCTCATCTCTGTTTTTCTCTTCTCCTGCATGGACCGAGCGATTACTAGTATGAACATTCTTAGATTTTATAAACTTGAGACACTAAAAAAAGACTCAAACACCGAGCCTTTTCCGTCAACGACAACATGTGTTTAATTATCTCGAACTTCCAGGTACTTTTCAAGTTTGCGCTTGACGCGCTGAAGTGCATTATCAATGGACTTCACATGTCTGTCCAAATCTACTGCAATCTCTTGATAAGATCTCCCGTCCAGATACAACATCAATACTTTACGTTCCAGATCACTCAGAATCTCGGACATTTTATCTTCCAGGCCCACAAACTCTTCCTGATTGATGATAAGTTCTTCCGGATCACTGACCTGGGTTCCACAAATCACATCGAGTAACGTACGATCAGACTCTTCGTCATAAATAGGCTTGTCCAGAGATACATAAGAATTAAGCGGAATATGCTTCTGACGTGTTGCTGTCTTAATCGCCGTGATGATCTGTCTTGTGATACACAGTTCGGCAAAAGCCTTGAACGAAGCCAGCTTGTCCCCTTTGAAATCTCGAATGGATTTGTAGAGGCCAATCATTCCTTCTTGAATAATATCTTCCCGGTCTGCCCCAATCAGAAAATAAGATCTTGCCTTGGCGCGTACAAAGTTACGATATTTGTTAATTAGAAACTCTAACGCTTCGCTTTCGCCTTCACGGAAAGCTTCGACAATGTCTTCGTCACTTTGGTAATCATACTTGGATAACATGATATCTTTGAGGTCGACACTCACAGACAATCCCTCCGGCTGCAACGCAAGGTACCCCGTTACTCTACTCTATGAAATATAGGATCAGTATATATGATGGTACCTCACACCGTCAACCACGCTCTGCCTAAAAAAGAACATCAATAACATAAATGTCAAGAGTTTCAATATTCTAAATTTTGTAAAAACGCACTGTTATTCCCGGCGCCATCGCTCAAACTCTTTTAATACATCCGGACTCAACTTGCCCCCAAGTGTGTTACGCGTGGTCTTCGCCTGATCTTCTTCCAGTCGTTTTTTTAATTCTTTTTCGTTCTGCTCAACTTCAATTAGCAATTCCCTTGCAGATACACGCAGCGCTCCTTGTCCAAAAATGACATGTTGCTCTACCATATCGCTCGTAGCTACATAGATTTGGCGTCTTCGCATGCTTAGTTCCCGAACGAGTCTCTCAATGCATTCGTCTGCCGTCTCTTTTTCCTTTGTAAAATAGATCTGCACTTTGCTCTGAGTAAAGGATTTACCGAGTCCAGGCACGAGGTAGGCGTCAAACACAACAATGACCCGACGGCCGGAGAAAGCCTGGTAGTCTGCAAGACGAAAGAGCAGCCTGTTACGCGCCTCTTCGAGCCCACTTTCCGCCAGTTTGGTTAATTCCGGCCAGTCACCAATCATGTTGTACCCGTCTACAAGAAGCACATCACGGGAATCAGCCATACCTTCTATTCCTGCGCTTGACGCGAGCGGAGCACTTCATACATGACAACACCCGCTGCCACGGAAGCATTCAGGGAATTAATCTGACCTTGCATCGGTAATTTGATCAGCACGTCGCATTTCTCGCGAATAAGTCGTCCCATTCCCTTGTTCTCATTTCCGATTACCAATGCCACAGGACCAGTAAAGACTCCATTACCAAAGACACCTTCATGAGCCGTGACATCTGTCCCTACAACCCATACACCTTCCTCTTTGAGGCGATCGATGGTCTGACCAAGATTACTTACACGAGCCACTGGCACGTACTCCACGGCGCCTGCTGACGTTTTGGATACCGTCACGGTTACTGCTGCCGAACGACGTTTGGGTACAATAACGCCATGTGCACCCGTGCAATCTGCTGTCCGCAAAATTGACCCCAGGTTATGAGGATCTTCAATCTCATCCAGCAGAATCAGGAAAGGATGCTCATTCTTCGCTTTTGCTGCGGCAAGAATGTCTTCTACCTCAACATAAGCGTAAGGTGCAGCTTGTGCAACTACCCCCTGATGCTGAATGCCTGGTACCGTTTGATCCAGCTTACGCTTGTCCACGTGTTGAATGACAATACCTAGTTTTTTAGCTTCTGAGATAATAGGTTGAGTCAGATGTTTCTGTGCTGTATCGGCAATCCATATTTTATTAATGGTCCGGCCTGAACGCAGCGCCTCCGTCACGGAGTGTTTACCGGCGATCCATTCTTCTTCCATCGTTGTTCGATCCTCTCTGTAATGCGTTGTTTTGTTGAAATTTCTATTTTTTTGTCGGTGATGGCGATTGTTGTTCCGCGTGCTCAATGCCATGCCCGATCAGTTCAATCATGCGATCATGATGACCACTACTGTAGAGGTAACCAATGAGACATTCAAAAGCCGTGGCATGTCTGTACTCCAACACATCTGCATTTTTGGGTACACTACCCGACTTGGCATTCCGCCCTTGCCGGACGATATCCCGTTCTTCCTCTGTCAGTTCAGCCTCAATCGTTGTAAGTATGCGGCTCTGTGCCTTCGCTGATACCAGCCCTGTTGCACTACGGTGCAAATGATTGGGACGCATGTTGGCTTTCGACAACAGATATTGACGAACAGCTACCTCATAAACCGCATCACCAATATAGGCCAGTGCAATAGGTGGAATCAACCTCGCAGGTCTGGAAGGAGGATATGGGAACCATCCTCCCTCTGTGACCTGCTCCTGTTGTTTTGGTGTATTTGGATGTCCTTCGCTCATTTGCGCCGCCATCTCATGCCCTGCGCCGTATCTTCAAGCAGAATGCCACGTGCAGACAATTCATCGCGAATTTCATCCGCTCTTGCCCAGTTTTTGGACTTGCGTGCTTCTACACGCTCTTCAATCAGACGTTCTACTTCCTCATCCAGAAGTTCTGGCTCTGCGTCAGTATAAATGCGCAGTACAGCATTCAATTCACTGAACAATTCGAGGAGCGCGCGAATGTCTGCCGCATTAACTACTTCTTGCTGCAACAGTTGGTTGGCTTCCCCTGCCCACTCAAACATCGCAGTAATTGCATCAGGAGTATTGAAATCATCCTGCATCTTCTCGTGATATTGTTGACGAATTTGGTCGAGTCTTGCCGCAAACTCTGCTGTGATATCCTGATCAACAGTTACTGCATTCAGACGATGGTTCAGGTTACCTACCGCATTCGCAATCCGGTCCACACTGTTCTGTGCCTGCTCCATCGTATCATCCGTGAAGTTCAATGGGTTGCGATAGTGGGTAGACAACATGAAATAACGAATCGCTTCGCGTTTATATTGATTCCGCAAGTCTTTAACAAGAACACCATTACCGAGTGATTTTGACATCTTCTCGTTATCAATCCGGATGAATCCATTATGCATCCAGTAGTTCGCAAGTGGTTTACCTGTTAATACCTCGGATTGGGCGCATTCGCACTCATGGTGCGGGAACTGCAAATCCTGTCCACCCCCGTGAATGTCCAGTGTATCCCCAAGGTACTCCCGAGCCATGGCGGAGCATTCAATATGCCAGCCTGGTCGACCATCGCCCCAAGGACTGGACCAATAGATCTCACCTGGTTTGGCAGCCTTCCAGAGCACAAAATCTTCGGGATGCTCTTTGCGCTCGTCTACACCCACACGGATTCCGAACTGCAGCTCCTGCAGGTTTTGTTTCGAAAGTTTGCCATATTCGCTGAATTTGCCTGTACGATAATAGACGTCACCGCCATTTTCATACGCAAATCCTTTTTCAACGAGCTCACGGATAAAATCAATGATCAGCGGCATGTTTTCCGTTACTCTCGGATTACTGCTCGCCTTGGGAATACCCAATCCCTCAAGGTCTTCATAATAGGCAGCAATAAATTTCTCAGCCACGTGAGGAACGTCTGTTCCAAGTTGTTCTGCTTTGCGAATCAGCTTATCGTCCACATCCGTGAAGTTCACCACATAGTTCACATCATGTCCTGTCTGTTCCAGGTATCCACGAACCGTGTCGAAAAAGATAACCGGGCGTGCATTCCCGATATGAATGTAGTCATATACCGTTGGTCCGCAGACATACATTTTTACTTTCCCTGGCTCTTGGGGAACAAATTCCTCTTTGGTACGACTCATCGTATTATAAATCTGAAGCGTCATGGTCACTTATCCTTTCATCCTATACTGCCTTTATTTATTGTATCACGTATCACGCACAGTCTCATTTTCACGGGCATTCTGCAGTGTACGTACTTCTTCCTGCAATCGTTCGAGTTCTTTTTGCATACTGCGCAAGGAGTCAACGACCGGATCGGGCAATTGCTGACTGAGGCGATCTACCCGTCGGCCATCCTGTTTTACAATTCTGCCCGGTATACCTACCACGGTACTATTGGAAGGGACCTCCTTAAGCACAACGGAGTTCGCACCAATGTTGCATTGATCCCCCACGCTAAATGAACCCAGCACCTTTGCTCCGGATGAGATAACCACATTATTACCAATGGTCGGATGTCTCTTTCCTTTTTCTTTCCCTGTTCCGCCAAGAGTAACCCCCTGGTAGATAACAACATCGTCGCCAATCTCACATGTTTCTCCAATAACGACGCCCATTCCATGGTCAATAAACAACCGATTTCCGATCGTAGCTCCAGGATGTATCTCGATTCCTGTCATAAATCGACTAACCTGCGAAATGAACCTGGCAACCGAGAACCATCTTCGCTTGTATAAAAAATGAGCGATCCGGTGTGCCCATATCGCATGCAGCCCTGAGTAGGTAAATACCACCTCAAACCAACCTCGGGCCGCCGGATCGTTTTCAAACACCACCTGGATATCTGATCTGATCTTCTTGAACATGCTCGTTCCCCTCTTGTTCAGGTTCCCGTCCTCCGGCTTACCGGACGGCGCGTTCCTTGGTAGTGTACTGCACACTCGCCTAAACAAAAAAACGCCCCTGCAGCATTTAGCTGCAGAGGCGTTTATCGCGGTCCCACTCTGCTCGGTTCATTCTTAAATAGAATAAGCCCTCAAGCGGTTTGGTAACGGAAACCAATCGTCACAACCTATCCTAACGTTTTCCTATGTCATGATCGACAAAGGCGGGGCTGGATTCGGCTGTGCAGCTCACGGGCGCATTTCGACTGATGGACAGTGGATGGTTCACAGCCACCGCAACCAAAGAAATCTTTCTTTGCTGCGGGACCATCCTCTCTGAATCTGTCCGGGTCAGTCTACTCCTCCCGATCTTTGCTGTTCTATTAGATAAATCATATCAATTATTCGTTGTGTTGTTATTATAGCGAAAAGGCCTCAGACTGACAACAGCCTCCTACGTAATCCATACATCATAGGACTGTGTTCAGATTCCAAATAAATAAACGGAATGTCCTCGAATAAGCTTATTTTACTTGCGCAAGCAAACGTTCGATCACCGTATCACGACCCAGAAGCACGATCGTTTGGTTCAGATCCCGTCCATGCGTCTGTCCAGTCAAGGCTACACGAATTGGCATAAAGAGCTGTTTGCCTTTAAAGCCGGTTTCTTTCTGTACTTCCTTGATCAATGCAGCCATTTTGCTTGGAGTAAACTCTTCGCTCGCCTGTACTTTATCCGCAAATGCCTTCAGTACGGTTGGCACCTGCTCCTCCGCAAGCACTGCTTCTCCTTCACTTTCAAGCTCCAGATTGGAACGGAAGAATACTTCCGACAATTCGACAATATCGGAGGCAGAATTCATTTGCTCCTGGTACAGGTGTACCAAAGTATACGCCCATTCTTTTTGTTCAGCAGACAGCTCGGAAGAAATACGTCCAGCCTTTTGCAGATGCGGAATAGCCATTTCGGCAATACGTTCCGGGTCAGCATGTTTGATATAGTGGTTGTTCAAGTGAGCCAGCTTGTGGGTATCAAATACCGCCGGGCTCTTGGACAGACGTTTCGTATCAAAAATGGAGATCAGCTGCTCTTGCGAGAAGATTTCTTCCTCCCCTTCCGGCGACCAGCCAAGCAGGGAAATGAAGTTAAACATCGCTTCAGGCAAATAGCCGAGCTGATCATACTGCTCAATAAACTGAATGACGGATTCATCCCGTTTACTCAGCTTCTTGTGATTTTCATTCACGATCAGCGTCATATGACCGAATTGCGGTGGCTCCCAGCCAAGCGCTTCATAGATCATCATTTGACGCGGCGTGTTTGAGATGTGATCTTCCCCACGCAGGACGTGGGAGATCTTCATCAAGTGATCATCCACAGCAACGGCATAGTTGTATGTGGGAATGCCGTCTTTTTTCACAATGACGAAGTCACCGGATTCCTTGCTGTTGAACGAGATTGTACCTTTAACCATGTCATCAAACGTATATGTGCGCTCTTCCGGCACACGGAAACGAATACTCGCTACGCGGCCTTCCGCTTCAAACGCACTAATTTGCTCTGGAGTCAGGTCACGGTGTTTGCCAGAATAACGCGGTGTTTCTCCACGTGCTGACTGTTCCTCGCGCTCTTGCTCCAATTCTTCTTCCGTGCAGAAACAACGGTAAGCCAGACCTTTATCCAGCAATTCCTGCGTATATTTACGATAGAGGTCCAGACGTTCCGTTTGACGGTATGGTCCGTATTCTCCGCCCACGTCAATACTTTCGTCCCACTCGATTCCGAGCCATTTCAGGTATTTCAGTTGGCTTTCTTCACCACCAGCAATATTCCGTTTCACGTCTGTATCTTCAATACGAATAATGAATTTACCGTTATTATGTTTGGCATATAAATAGTTAAACAACGCCGTACGGGCATTCCCGATATGCAGGTGTCCCGTTGGGCTCGGCGCGTAACGCACACGAATTTCCGTGCTCATATGATCCCCTCCGTCACTAATTGATTGATGATATCACACACGTACAAGGCAAACAACGGATTGAGCGGCAATGCCCTCTCCCCGTCCCGGGAATCCCAGTTGCTCTGTCGTTGTTGCTTTCACGTTCACCTGTGTTACATCCGCTTCGAGTGCTTTGGCAATAACCTCAGCCATCTGTGGAATGTAAGGAGCCATCTTCGGCTTTTGGGCAATAATCGTTGAGTCGATATTCCCTAGCTTATACCCGCGATCCTTCACAAGCTGCCATACATGCTCCAGCAATTTCAGGCTGTCGGCATCTTTGAATTCCGGATCGGTATCCGGGAAGTGCTTGCCAATATCTCCAAGTGCCAGCGCACCCAAAATGGCATCACTAATCGCGTGTAACAGCACGTCTGCGTCCGAGTGACCCAGCAGTCCTTTTTCATAAGGAATCGTTACTCCGCCAATAATACACGGGCGTCCCTCTACCAGCTGATGTACATCAAATCCCTGTCCTACACGTATCATCGCTTCTTCTCTCCCCCCAGCAAAAACGCAGCGTATTGCAAATCTTCCGGCGTTGTTAATTTGATATTAGTATAATTGCCTTCCACAACCTTGACCGACATTCCCTGACGTTCAGCCAGCATGGCGTCATCTGTCCCCAGAAATCCGTCCTGCTCGGCTGATTCGTAGGCGGAGAGCAGGGAGGAAAGACGAAAAGCCTGCGGGGTTTGAATGCTCCACAGACTGCTGCGGTCTGGCGTCGCCGTAACGACTCCTTCCGCATTCACTTGTTTGATCGTATCCTTCACGGGAACCGCCAGTACAGCTGCTCCACCACCGGATATGGCGGCCGCCATGCATCCCTTGATCTGCTCATGGTTCACAAAAGGACGTACCCCGTCGTGAACGAGAACCCAATCCGTCCCAAGTGCCTCAAGGCCTTTATGGACAGAATGTTGTCTCTCTTTCCCTCCGGGGATAACACGGACACGTGAATCCAGTTGGTATTCTTTTACCCAATCCTGGCAGCGTTCAACATCTGCGGCTCCTGTGACCAGCACCATCTCGCGGATCTCGTCCAGCGCAGCAAATACCTCAAGCGTATGTATGAAAACGGGCTTGTCCTGCAGCAACAGAAACTGTTTACTTTCGGTCGTCCCCATCCGGGTTCCGCGACCTGCTGCCACAATGACAACGCCCCACCCTTTATCCATGCCGCAATCCCTGCCTTGTCTGTCAGTTTATCGTCCAAAGATATACAATATCATTCAACGATACACTACCCATCATACCGCTTTATTGGGCTTTTTCCAACAGTTTCGGCTTGGCAAAAATCATTCGCCCCGCTGAAGTCTGCAGCACACTGGTCACCAGCACTTCCATCATCATGCCGATATACTCGCGTCCGCCCTCCACAACGATCATTGTGCCATCATCCAGATAGGCTACACCTTGACCATGCTCCTTACCATCCTTGATGATCTGCACCATGATCTCCTCACCTGGCAGAACAACTGGCTTAACCGCATTGGCGAGATCATTAATGTTCAACACAGATACGCCCTGAAGTTCGCACACTTTGTTCAGGTTAAAGTCATTGGTGACCACTTTACCCTGAAGCACTTTAGCCAATTTAACCAGTTTGCTGTCCACCTCGGAGATTTCCTCGAAATCCCCCTCGTAGATCAGGACTTTTACATCAAGTTCCTTCTGGATTTTGTTCAAAATGTCCAGTCCACGCCGTCCTCTGTTCCGCTTGAGCAGATCCGATGAATCGGCAATGTGCTGTAACTCCTCCAGAACAAATTCCGGAATTACGATCGTGCCTTCAATAAATCCGGTTTTGCATATATCAGCGATACGCCCATCAATAATAACACTGGTATCCAGAATTTTATGTTCTTCCATCCGTCTATCCTCGTCCACCTCGGGATGACCCCATCGTCCAGACATCCAGAAGGCCCCCAGATCGTCTTTCTTTGCCATGGCAAGGGCATAACCGGAATAAGCACTAATCACCGTCAGCGCCACTTGCAGCACTTCTCCTGCCGTCCCCATCCATCTCACAACAGGGTAGAGCAACAAAGCCACCAGCAACCCAGCAACGGTACCTGCGGCACCTGCAGCCAATTCGTTCATAGGTACTTTCGCCAATGAATTGATCCCACTATGCAGCCTGTCTGCCATCAATGTTCCACCAATATTACATACAGCCATAAACATTACAGCTCCCAGCAGCGTTGATATACCAGCTCCCAGTAATCCTGCTGACTGAATCCACTCAGTTATCCATGGGACCGATTTTCCTGCCAGATGATATGCCGTGTAGCCGAACCATGCACCGCACAATCCTGTAAAAGTTAAAATGCCTTTTTTCCACATTAGTCCCTGCACCTCCTTCAATGTATCTCGATCTTTATATCCAGTATGATCCAATTCCTGAATTGCTAATCCCATCTGGAAGAACTTTTTGGAAATGTTGCAATCGTCAGTTGAAAGTAGGTAAATTATTGGCATATAATGAATTCAATTCATATCCCGAGGTGAGTGGCAAAATGAGTACGCTAAGTTTACAGGCTTTCCAGGATCAAGTTTCTGAACTGTTGCTGCGTCATCGCAGCCTGATTGATGTACTGTCCAAAACGGGACAAGCCGGAGCGTCTGTTAACCGTGCCGTGTCCAAAGCCATTACCGAATGCGGCTGCATCGAGCTGCACGCCACCAAGCAGAAATATGCCCCGGAGAGCGATATCGCTCAAACCAAGGGCCTGCTGGAAACGCATGTGGAAGGTGAGTTGTGTGAGAACTGCAGAGAGGTCATCAGCTCTGAGCTAGGGCGGAACCTGTTCTACATGTCGGCTCTCTGTAATCTACTGGACATTAACATGGAAGAGGTCGTAAATCACGAATCACAGAAGTGTTCAACGTTAGGGATGTTTAATCTGTCGTAAGAAGATATGCATGTCGTCCGCAAGGGTTTCTTTTACTGTAAATAGATCTGAATAAACAAAAAGCACGCATTCTCCAGTTCAGGAGAGTACGTGCTTTCTTTGTATAGTGTCTGTCCCCAAGGCGACTTAACGATCGGAAGGACGGGAAGATTTCTCATCCTTGCGCTTTTTCGCCCGACTACGCGAGGCCGCTGTTCGCACATTATGCTTCATTCCATACAGGGCGTATAACACCAGCGGAATAAAGATCAATTTGGATAACTGCTCCGGAAAAATAACGGCTACGGCTATGGCAAATAACACAACCCACGGTGCAATCCAGATTGCCTTGCGTGGCAAACCGACCTTTTTGAAATTGGGATATTTAAGCGAACTCACCATCAGATACGATAACAGCAATGTAGCAATCATCATGCTAACCGGGCCAATATCCTTATTGAACAAGGACAGTGTAGCCAGCACCCCACCGGCTGCGGGAATCGGCAGACCTGTGAAGTAACCGGGGATTCCCGGACGAACATTAAACCGAGCAAGACGAATGGCTCCACAGATCGGAAAAGCCGCTGTTGCGATCCAGGCGAGGATCGGCATCGAATCTTGAAACGACACCATAAATATGATCAGGGCTGGTGCTGCACCAAAAGAAACCATGTCAGACAAGGAATCAAGTTCCTTGCCGAATTCGCTTTGGGCATTGAGTGCACGTGCCACTCGGCCATCCAGACCATCCAGCAGCATCGCTACAATGACCATAATGGCAGCCAAACTGTAATTCCCATCAATCGCAAGCAAAATTGCCATCATTCCAAGAAACAGATTACCCAGGGTAAAGAGATTCGGAATGAATCTGGTTAGCATCGTTGTTTCACCTCATCCATTTCAAGCCTTTATATAGGCAAACCCTTACATCTGTCTGTCGATAAACATCTGCTCCTGCAAACGTTTGAGGCCTTCCTTAATGGTCCGGGCACGAACTTCACCAATACCATCCACTTCGTCCAGTTCTTCAATTGTAGCCATAATAACATGAGGCAATTGTTCGAATTGATCCACCAGGTTATGGATAATGACATTGGGCAGGCGGGGGATCTTATTTAATACCCGGAATCCACGAGGTGCAACCGAATCCTCAGAAGTAGCGGCTGATGAAGGATAGCCGAGAAGACGGACAATATGATGTGCATCCAGCAACTCATCGTCCGACAATCTTTTCAGTCCCACGATAATTTCACGGATTTTGTCATCACTGTCGTCACGAGCATAGTCCTTATACAATAACCAGGCTTCTTCTTCCGTTGTACCCACGAGTTCTTCCATTTGCATGGAAATGAGTCGTCCCTCATTCCCGAGTTCATGAATATATCGTTTGATTTCCGTTTTGATCCGCATGACCATTTCGGTACGCTGAATTACATTGACCACTTCAGGAATCGTCACCAGTTCCTCAAATTCAGAGGCACTCAGATTTGTAAGGGACTGTGTTAATACCGCTTTGTATTTCTCCAGGGTTTGAATCGCTTGATTTGCTTTGGTCAAAATAACCCCGATTTCCTTGAGGGAATAACGAAGTGTTCCCTGATACAAGGTAATGATATTCCGGCGCTGTGATATGGATACGACCAATTTACCCGTTTGCTTTGCTACACGCTCTGCCGTCCGGTGACGAATCCCCGTCTCTGATGAAGAGATCGAAGAGTCCGGGATTAACTGGGTATTGGCGTAAAGAATACGCTTCAAATCCTCGCTAAGAATAATGGCTCCATCCATCTTGGCGAGTTCGTACAGGTAGTTCGGGGAGAAATCACAGTTAATCGAGAATCCCCCATCCACCACTTCCATTACTTCAGGGCTGTATCCTACAACAAGCAGTGCGCCCGTCTTGGCGCGCAGCACATTTTCCAGACCTTCGCGGAAAGGTGTACCTGGTGCGATCAGCCTTAACAATTCATTCATATTATCCAGTTGGCTCGAATCTTTCATCTTGTTATGCCCCCTAATCTAAAGCAACCGCTAGTGCATCTGCCACGGTATTCACACCGATCAGTTGTATCCCGCGAGGATGTTTCCAGCCCTTTAAGCTTTTTTCCGGTAAAATGACTCGTTTGAAGCCCAGCTTCGCGGCTTCCTTCACTCGTTGTTCGGCCCGTGATACGGCTCGAACCTCACCTGTCAGACCAATCTCGCCAAAGATGACGTCATCCGGCTTGGTCGGTACATCTCTCAAACTGGATGCAATGCTGACAGCAACCGCCAAATCTACAGCGGGCTCATCCAACCGTACTCCACCAGCCACGTTCAGATACGCATCCTGGGTCTGTAAAAACATGCCCATCCGTTTCTCCAGCACTGCAATAATCAGATTTAATCGATGCAGATCTACCCCTGTTGCCATACGGCGGGGAGAAGGGAAATGGGTAGTCGAGATCAACGCCTGTAATTCCACGAGCAGAGGACGTGTCCCCTCCATACTGGCAACTACCGTTGAACCCGCTACACCCAGTGGGCGTTCTGACAAAAAGAGTTCGGACGGATTGCCCACCTCACGAAGTCCATCCTCGCCCATTTCAAAAATGCCAATCTCATTGGTTGAACCAAAACGGTTCTTCACCGCACGCAGCAGGCGATACGTATGATGCCGTTCTCCTTCAAAATAAAGCACGCAATCCACCATATGTTCTAACATACGCGGACCGGCAATGGCACCTTCTTTGGTAACATGCCCCACAAGAACCGTTGCAATGCCTCTGCCTTTGGCAATCCGCATGAACCTTGACGTACATTCCCTTACCTGTGCTACACTACCCGGCGCACTGGTAACTTCGGGAAGATATACCGTCTGAATGGAGTCGATGACAAGAAAATGCGGCTGGATCTGATCCACCGCTTCCTCCACACGTTCCATATTGGTTTCACACAGCACATACAACTCGGCAGAGAGTGCCCCGAGACGGTCTGCCCGCAATTTGGTTTGCTTGACTGATTCCTCACCGGAAACATATAACACACGCAAACCCGAGTGCGTTAAAGCATGAGACGTCTGCAACATCAACGTTGATTTACCGATACCCGGATCTCCGCCCACCAGAACGAGTGAACCTGGAACGATTCCGCCACCCAATACCCGGTTCAACTCTCCGATTCCAGTCTGTACACGCGGTTCCTGACCGCTATCTATATCTATGATAGGAAGCGGTTTATCTTTACTGTCAAACAGAGGAGAATTTCTCCCTTGTGTTTTGACCACCGTCTCTGTTTCTTCCACCATTGAATTCCATGACTGACAACCCGGACACTTACCGTACCACTTGGGGGCTTCATAGCCGCATTCCGTACATTGAAACTTGGTTTTAACTTTGGCCACTTCAGCACTCCTATAATTTAGTTTTATAACAGCATTTTGCATTATTCGACGAATTTCACCCAAACTCCCTGACGTGCAGGGTTACTAAAAGTTTACCATTGTTTGAGATTTTTCGTAAAGGATTATCGCAAACTTTACACATGTTCCTGACATAATCATGTCCGTCTTCTGTCCAAAGTGCAAAAAATCCTCCCCGGCCGAAGCCGAGAAGGATTAAGGATTAATACAAGCTGAAGTTTAACTCCAGTGCTTGCTGTATATTATTTGGTTTCGATTTCCTCATTCGAAGGAACAACCACGTCTTTTTTCGTAACAGACAGTGCACCGTTCTCTTCGTCGATGAGCAATGAATCCCCTTTGGTTACGTTACCTGTGAGCAACTCTTCAGACAATTTGTCCTCGATATGCTTCTGAATTGCCCGACGAAGCGGACGTGCACCGTAAGCTGGATCAAAGCCGGCTTTGGCAAGGAAGTCCTTCGCATTGTCGGTGAGTTCGAAGTCAACTTCGTATTCACGCAGCCGTTTGCGAAGTTCCTCACTCATGAGGGTAACAATCTCTGCAATGTGTTTTTGTTCCAGAGAGTGGAATACGATAATTTCATCAATCCGGTTAAGGAACTCTGGACGGAAGCTTTTCTTCAGCTCATCCATAACTTTACCCTTCATGTTATCGTAATCCGCACCTGCATCCACAACCGCTGTGAAACCAAGTGTAGAGTTACGTTTGATCGCTTCGGCACCCACGTTGGATGTCAGGATAATCAGCGTATTCCGGAAGTCAACAACGCGACCTTTGGAATCCGTCAGACGACCATCTTCAAGCACTTGCAGCAAGATATTAAATACTTCTGGGTGTGCTTTCTCGATCTCATCAAGCAGGACTACAGAGTATGGTTTGCGACGAACTTTCTCTGTCAGCTGGCCACCTTCTTCGTATCCAACATATCCTGGAGGCGCTCCGACGAGTCGGGAAGTTGAATGTTTCTCACCATACTCAGACATATCAATCCGGATTACTGCATTTTCATCACCGAACATTGCTTCAGCCAGAGCACGAGCAAGTTCTGTTTTACCTACCCCAGTAGGACCGAGGAAGATGAATGAACCCATCGGACGTTTTGGATCTTTAAGTCCCGCACGAGCACGACGAACCGCACGGCTGACCGATTTCACAGCCTCATCTTGGCCAATGACCCGTTCATGCAGAATGGATTCCAGATTCATCAGACGTTGTGTCTCTTCTTCTTTTAGCTTGTTCACCGGAATTCCTGTCCAGTTGGCTACCACTTGTGCGATATCCTCAGGTGTTACTTCAGAATCCGTGCGACCTTGTTTTTCTTTCCACTGATTCTTCGTTACATCCAGCTCTTCACGGATTTTTTGTTCCGTATCACGAAGCGCTGCGGCTTTTTCGAACTCCTGGCTTTGAACTGCAGCGTCTTTTTCTTTACGGATATCTTCCAGACGGCTTTCCAGTTGTTTCAGGTTTGGTGGGATCGTGTAAGAGTTCAATCTTACTTTGGAACCCGCCTCATCAATCAGGTCAATCGCTTTGTCTGGCAGGAAACGGTCTGTGATGTAACGGTCAGACAGTTTAACCGCCTGTACAATCGCTTCGTCCGTAATTTTCACGCGGTGATGCGCTTCATAACGGTCACGCAAGCCATGCAAAATTTGAATCGCTTCTTCCGGAGAAGGCTGATCTACAGTAATCGGTTGGAAACGACGCTCAAGCGCTGCATCCTTCTCGATGTATTTACGATATTCATCCAGTGTTGTCGCACCGATACATTGCAGTTCTCCACGGGCCAGAGCCGGTTTCAAAATGTTAGAAGCATCGATGGCACCTTCAGCTCCGCCTGCACCAATCAAAGTATGCAATTCGTCGATAAACAGGACAATGTTACCTGCTTGGCGAATCTCATCCATGATTTTTTTCAGACGATCTTCAAACTCACCACGATATTTGGTTCCAGCGACTACTGAACCCATATCCAGGGTCATTACACGTTTGTCGCGCAATGTTTCCGGAATCTCATTTGCAATGATTTTTTGTGCAAGACCTTCAGCAATCGCTGTTTTACCTACACCTGGCTCACCGATCAATACCGGGTTGTTCTTGGTACGACGGCTGAGCACTTGGATGACACGCTCAATTTCTTTGCTACGCCCAATGACTGGGTCAAGGTTATTCTCTCTGGCGTAAGCCGTGAGGTCACGTGCCAGACTGTCCAGTGTTGGTGTGCTGACATTGGCAGGTGTTCCATTGTGACTGGATACAGCTTCACTGCTGCCAAGCAACTGTAACACTTGTTGACGTGCTTTGTTCAGGCTGATACCCAGGTTATTGAGCACACGTGCTGCAACACCCTCGCCTTCACGAATCAATCCGAGCAGGATATGCTCTGTGCCTACATAGGTATGGCCCAATTTACGAGCTTCATCCATAGACAGTTCAATTACTTTTTTCGCACGTGGCGTATATGCAATGTTGGTAGGTTGCTCTTGGCCACGGCCAATCAGCGTTTCTACTTCATCCTGAATTTTTTCCAATCCGAGTCCCAGGCCGATCAGTGCTTTGGCAGCGATGCCTTCGCCTTCACGAATGAGGCCGAGCAAAATATGCTCAGTACCGATGTTATTATGACCGAGACGGACAGCTTCTTCCTGCGCGAGTGCGAGCACCTTTTGGGCCCGTTCCGTAAATCTTCCAAACATCATATCTCCTGCACCTCCATGGTTTTGGATAAAACGAGGGTCATGTAATAAAATAACCGTCGTATTCTTCATATCATTTTTGTTTGCAGCCGTGCTGCGAATAAAGTCATTTGGCATTCGTACATGCCTTATTATATAAAAGCCGCAATGCGGCATGAAACCATAATTCAATACAATATCAGGCTAAGCTAGGACTGCTTCGCTGCATTGATCGTATCACGAATCAACTGAGCACGATAGATGTCACGCTCATCTGTGCGCATATCTTCCCCGAATGTTTTCTGCAAAAATCCCGGCTGTGTCATCACATTCAACTCATTCATTACCGTGATGGACAATCCATCCAGTAAGCCGAGATCCACGCCAAGGCGTACATCCGATAAGCGCTGTGCAGCTTCCTTGGAATCAACAATAGCTGCATGAGACAATATGCCGTAAGAACGCATGACACGATCCGTAATCCGAAGTCTGGAGTCGGTAATTAACCGTTCTCTGGCTGTACGCTCATGACCTATCATCTGTAATACAACACCATGCAGGTTCTCGATGACTTCCTGTTCGGTCTGTCCCAATGTAATCTGGTTCGAGATCTGGAACAGGTTACCCATCGCCTCACTGCCTTCACCATATATCCCCCTTACAGTTAATCCCACTTGGGAAACTGCGGTTAGAATACGGCCTATCTGTTGCGTCATCACTAGGGCAGGCAAGTGCATCATAACCGATGCTCTAACACCTGTACCTACATTGGTAGGACAACTGGTTAAGTATCCTCTGCGATCATCAAAAGCATAGTCCACGTGCGCTTCAAAAGCATCATCTATTGCGGAAGCTTTCTCCCAGGCTTCTTTCACCTGGAACCCCGGATAGAGGCACTGGATACGAAGATGATCCTCTTCATTAATCATAATACTGACCGACTCATCCTCACTGAGAATAACCGCACCATTCCTGGATTCATTCGCAAGACTTGGACTGATGAGATGTTTCTCCACCAGCACCCGTTTGTCGAGTTCGTCAATATCGATCAGATCCAACGTATGAAAATCCCCAAAGGCATGAACGTCATCGTATTGAAGTACTTCGCTCAGCTTATTCAGCACCTCTTCCGATTGCTCATTGGAAGCCAGCATCGGAAACGGAACATGCTGAAGGTTGCGTGCAATCCGGACACGGCTGCTAATGACAATTTCGGAATCAGCCGCATCACTGCGCATCCAGTCGCTGAGCGCCTTCTCTGTAAAGCGCAGATTAGGCATTACGCATCCCTCCTACTCATGACAAACTTTACTCCTGAGCTATTCCTTTTTCAAGTCCTCTGATCTGGTCACGGATCTGAGCCGCCTCTTCAAATTCCTCTTGCGCGATGCTCTCCTGGAGCTCACGCTTCAGATCAGCGATTTGCCGTTTCACCTTGATGCGACCACCAGCTCGTGCAGGCACTTTGCCTACATGGGACGTACTACCATGAACCCGCTTGAACAAAGGGTCCAGACGGCTGTCAAAATATTTATAACATGAACTGCAGCCAAATCGGCCTATCTTGCTGAATTGTGAGTACGTCATACCACACTCTTCACACTGAAGTGCTTTTGCAGGTGGTGTTCCTGCCGATCCACTTTTGCTGGCTGGATCAAAATCAAGCAATCCGGACAACAAGTTGTGAATGGAAAACCCGCCTGCTGTTCCAGGGATCATTTCCCCTTTTTCACGGGCACATGACTCACAAATATGGAATTCCGTCTTCTCTCCATTTACGATTTTCGTAAAATGAAGTGTCGCCGGACGTTTATTGCATTCTTGGCACAGCATATTGATGTACCTCCTTTGACCCCGATAGTTTTCATTTACCGAGCAAAGATATTAACATCGCCTTCAACATTCTGGCACGAATTTGATCCCGGTAAGGAAGTTTGACTAATATAACCTCTCTAGATACAGCAGCTCGCATCAACCCGGCTTCCCGCTTGCTCAAGAAGCGTGCTTCTTCCAATTGATAGATCAAACCTTCGGCAGCTGTCTGCCCGATCTCTTCACCAATACTATGGTGCAAATGATTATGCAGAGCTGATTGGGCCGGTAATTCAATGCGCTGTATGCGAACATAACCACCACCGCCGCGTTTACTCTCTACCAGGTATCCCTTCTCGAGTGTAAAACGTGTGCTGATGACATAATTGATCTGGGAAGGTACACATGAGAATTGATCTGCCAGATCATTACGCTGAATTTCAACCATTCCTTCGGGACTTTCATGCAAAATACTCTTCAGATATCGTTCGATAATATCAGAGATATTACGCATCCAATCATCCTCCACTGTCTGAAACGTTAAGTCAATAAGGACCCACACGCCCCCACAGAGTACACCTTCTCTACCCATTTAACCAATCAGGAAAACAGCGAATCTTGCTTCCACAGGTATCAACAGGAGAGCGAAGGAAGCACGAAGGTCCTTTAATATTCCCTTGATCCTCCGATGAGATGAATCCCGTATATTGGCGATCATGCATCAGATTGTTGAAAGAAAGCTACTTAAGTATTAAACCTTTAGTTGACTTTGACTTTCTTTGACTTTATAACCATTATAGCATATTTTGTGGTTTTGCCAAGTGGGGTCACTATTCATTTTTTACGATTTTACACGAAATATTCCCCAGACACAAAAAAACCTCCCCAAAATTGCTGGAGAAGTCCATTTGTCTTTCAATTACGTCGTATTTCTATATAAGCTCATCCAGTTAAATGGAGCAATGGTGAATAGGTTATCAGAAGAAATCGAGTAAATAGGTTTCCCGTTCAGGAATCGCCTGTTCCAAAGCCTTGATTGCTGTGTTCGGTCCGTGAATTCTTCCCATTCGTGCCATTTCCGTTGGTCTGCGATATCCCATCATCACTGCAGTAAGGGACTGAATATCTAACTTAATAGTCTGATCATCAGTAATTGGCTCCGAAGTTTTCCATATGGACGCTGTTCCATTCATCGCTACGTTTAATTGCCATACTCCTTCATTCCACGGAGCGTGGGTATCCTCTACCTGTAGAACAATCTGCACCGGTGAGTCCTGGCTTGCAAATGGATACTGGGATATAAACTGCTCTACACTAACGATACGCGCCATAAAATAAGGTACGATCTCTTGCTGAATCCGTGGGTTATCCAATTGGAAAGCAAGCGTATCACTGGCAGGTGCCTGCAACGTAACTTCCTGGATCATGGAATCATGATTGGCAATGAAGGTCCACAGCCCTTGTCTAGCCTCTTCATTCAGATAGATGATCTCTTTAATGGTAAACTTATTTTCCTTAACCTCATATAAAAGATAACCTTGTGCTGCATCAGATTCATCGTAATATACAGCCTTCTGGCTGCTCCCATTAACAAGAACCGAATTTTCCCACCTTGCATCATCCCGAACCAGAGTTCCGTTATAACGCTCAGCATAAGCACTGTATACTTCCTTTAATATGCTGAGGCCCGGATCCCCACGCCGAATTGTTCCCGGTGTCGCTTTTTTCAGAGGCAAATGAGCTGTAGGTACTTTATAACGTTTAAATTCAACATAAGTCTCCCATCCATACTTCCGATAGAAACCAAAAGAGAATGGATGCAAGAACGATATACTTTGTTTGTTACGATTCATTTCTTCCAACGCATGCTTCAGCAGACCCGCTACCCAGCCTTTGCGTCTATACTCTGGCCAGGTGGCTACACCCGCAATACCGCCCATTTCGAACGATCTGCCATGAATATAGGTTTGAAAAGGGATAATGTGAAGTTTGGCGCCTAGCTGCCCGTCCTCATATACACCCCATATATCCTGTGACGAAAATTGACTCCGTCGACTTTCTTTTTGTTCATCACTCATTACTACTTGAAAAGCATATTCGGAGAGTGCCATCGCCGGTTCAAAATCGTTTACCGTCAATTTTTGAATTTCCATGTCGTCCTACACCCCATTCGCTAGAGTTATTATCAATCCAATTCATGGCCTGATATATGATATATGTACCCCTTTGAGTGTGTCAGAGGATTCCTACAAAGTCAAATAAGAGATGCTCTCGCATCCCCTAAAATAAACAAATAAAAACCACCACCGAATAACATCGGCAGTGGTTCTTCGCTTGGCGGCGTCCTACTCTCCCAGGACCCTGCGGTCCAAGTACCATCGGCGCTAGAGGGCTTAACGGTCGTGTTCGGGATGGGTACGTGTGGAACCCCTCCGCCATCGCCACCAAACGCATAGCTTACATTTCAGAGATCGTTCTCTGAAAACTAGATTCGAAACGAAACATGCGAATTATCACTTGCTATTGGATAAGCCCTCGACCGATTAGTACTGGTCAGCTCCATGCATTGCTGCACTTCCACCCCCAGCCTATCTACCTCGTCGTCTTCAAGGGGTCTTACATACTGGGAAATCTCATCTTGAGGGGGGCTTCACGCTTAGATGCTTTCAGCGTTTATCCCGTCCGTACATAGCTACCCAGCGGTGCTCCTGGCGGAACAACTGGTACACCAGCGGTACGTCCATCCCGGTCCTCTCGTACTAAGGACAGCTCCTCTCAAATTTCCTACGCCCACGACAGATAGGGACCGAACTGTCTCACGACGTTCTGAACCCAGCTCGCGTACCGCTTTAATGGGCGAACAGCCCAACCCTTGGGACCTACTTCAGCCCCAGGATGCGATGAGCCGACATCGAGGTGCCAAACCTCCCCGTCGATGTGGACTCTTGGGGGAGATAAGCCTGTTATCCCCAGGGTAGCTTTTATCCGTTGAGCGATGGCCCTTCCATGCGGTACCACCGGATCACTAAGCCCGACTTTCGTCCCTGCTCGACTTGTAGGTCTCGCAGTCAAGCTCCCTTATGCCTTTGCACTCTTCGAATGATTTCCAACCATTCTGAGGGAACCTTTGGGCGCCTCCGTTACTCTTTAGGAGGCGACCGCCCCAGTCAAACTGCCCACCTGACACTGTCCCCGCACCGGATTACGGTACCAGGTTAGAACCTAGATACGATCAGGGTGGTATCCCAACGTTGCCTCCACGCAAGCTGGCGCTCACGTTTCAAAGGCTCC
This sequence comes from Paenibacillus sp. FSL k6-2145, assembly GCF_037976585.1. Taxonomy (NCBI): domain Bacteria; kingdom Bacillati; phylum Bacillota; class Bacilli; order Caryophanales; family Paenibacillaceae; genus Paenibacillus; species Paenibacillus sp. FSL k6-2145. The sequence goes on from NZ_CP150267.1 coordinate 1,307,683, forward strand.
CACCTATCCTGTACAGATCGTACCCAAATTCAATATCAAGCTGCAGTAAAGCTCCATGGGGTCTTTCCGTCTTGTCGCGGGTAACCTGCATCTTCACAGGTATTAAAATTTCACCGGATCTCTCGTTGAGACAGCGCCCAAGTCGTTACGCCATTCGTGCGGGTCAGAATTTACCTGACAAGGAATTTCGCTACCTTAGGACCGTTATAGTTACGGCCGCCGTTTACTGGGGCTTCGGTTCACAGCTTCGGGATTACTCCCTAACCACTCCCCTTAACCTTCCAGCACCGGGCAGGCGTCAGCCCGTATACTTCGCCTTACGGCTTCGCACAGACCTGTGTTTTTGCTAAACAGTCGCTTGGGCCTTTTCACTGCGGCCCCCTCGTGCTATTCACACTACCGGGGCACCCCTTCTCCCGAAGTTACGGGGTCATTTTGCCGAGTTCCTTAACGAGAGTTCTTCCGCGCGCCTTAGAATACTCTTCTCGCCTACCTGTGTCGGTTTGCGGTACGGGCACCTTCACCTGGCTAGAGGCTTTTCTTGGCAGTGTGAGATCATGACCTTCGCTACTACAATTTTCGCTCCCCATCACAGCTCAGCCTTACAATGTGCGGATTTGCCTACACATCAGCCTTACTGCTTAGACGGACATCCATCAGTCCGCGTCACTACCCTACTGCGTCCCCCCATTGCTCATAACGGCTTACGGTGGTACAGGAATTTCGACCTGTTGTCCTTCGACTACGCCTTTCGGCCTCGCCTTAGGTCCCGACTTACCCTGAGCGGACGAGCCTTCCTCAGGAACCCTTAGGCTTTCGGCGGATCAGATTCTCACTGATCTTTTCGTTACTCATACCGGCATTCTCACTTGTATAATGTCCAGCGCTCCTTACGGTACACCTTCAACCCTTATACAACGCTCCCCTACCCCTGATGCAAAGCATCAAGCCATAGCTTCGGTGGTGTGTTTAGCCCCGTTACATTTTCGGCGCAGAGTCACTCGACCAGTGAGCTATTACGCACTCTTTCAATGGTGGCTGCTTCTAAGCCAACATCCTGGTTGTCTGTGCAACTCCACATCCTTTCCCACTTAACACACACTTGGGGACCTTAGCTGATGGTCTGGGCTGTTTCCCTTTTGACAATGGATCTTAGCACTCACTGTCTGACTCCCGGAAGTAAGTCTATGGCATTCGGAGTTTGACTGAGCTTGGTAACCCTTGCGGGCCCCGCACCCAATCAGTGCTCTACCTCCACGACTCTGTTTTCCGAGGCTAGCCCTAAAGCTATTTCGGGGAGAACCAGCTATCTCCGAGTTCGATTGGAATTTCTCCGCTACCCCCACCTCATCCCCGCATTTTTCAACATGCGTGGGTTCGGGCCTCCAGTGCGTGTTACCGCACCTTCACCCTGGACAGGGGTAGATCACCCGGTTTCGGGTCTACGTCCACGTACTAAGTCGCCCTATTCAGACTCGCTTTCGCTGCGGCTCCGGCTCTTCACCTTAACCTTGCACGGGAACGTAACTCGCCGGTTCATTCTACAAAAGGCACGCCATCACCCCTAAAACGGGCTCTGACTTTTTGTAAGCACACGGTTTCAGGTTCTATTTCACTCCCCTTCCGGGGTGCTTTTCACCTTTCCCTCACGGTACTGCTTCACTATCGGTCGCTAGGAAGTATTTAGCCTTGGCAGATGGTCCTGCCGGATTCATACGGGGTTTCACGTGCCCCGCACTACTCGGGATCCGTCTCGGAGGGAACAGACTTTCAACTACAGGGCTTTTACCTTCTTTGGCGGGCCTTTCCAGACCTCTTCGCTTAACCGGTTCCTTTGTAACTCCATGTGAGACGTCCCACAACCCCAAAGAGCAAGCTCTCTGGTTTGGGCTTCTCCGCGTTCGCTCGCCGCTACTGACGGAATCACTATTGTTTTCTCTTCCTCAGGGTACTTAGATGTTTCAGTTCCCCTGGTATGCCTCTACATAACCTATGTATTCAGTTATGAGTAACTGGAAATTACCCCAGCTGGGTTTCCCCATTCGGACACCCCCGGATCAAAGCTTGCTTACAGCTCCCCGAGGCAGTTTCGTTGTTCGCCACGTCCTTCATCGGCTCCTAGCGCCTAGGCATCCTCCGTGTGCTCTTAGTAGCTTAACCATTTTGTTCCGGTTTCGGTCGCTCGCTTCCCTTGGTTTGGACTGCGTCCAAATCCAAAAGTCGCTCTCACCCGATACCATCACAAAAGCAATTTAACTACCTTTATACACTTGACTTGTTTGCACAAGTTCAGCTTAAAGGAATGTTCTAATTCGCGTTTGTTTCGTTTCGATATCTAGTTTTCAAAGAACAAGCCAAATAGATGAAATTGTTTGGTGGAGCCAAGCGGGATCGAACCGCTGACCTCCTGCTTGCAAGGCAGGCGCTCTCCCAGCTGAGCTATGGCCCCTCAAATTCCATCAAAACTGAACAAATGGATAAGTAACTGTGTTGCTGTTGCAGGTTCTAAGAACCTGCTTATTTGAATGTTTCCGTTGCAGGAAACGATTCTCCATAGAAAGGAGGTGATCCAGCCGCACCTTCCGATACGGCTACCTTGTTACGACTTCACCCCAATCATCTATCCCACCTTCGGCGGCTGGCTCCTTGCGGTTACCCCACCGACTTCGGGTGTTATAAACTCTCGTGGTGTGACGGGCGGTGTGTACAAGACCCGGGAACGTATTCACCGCGGCATGCTGATCCGCGATTACTAGCAATTCCGACTTCATGCAGGCGAGTTGCAGCCTGCAATCCGAACTGAGACCGGCTTTGTTGGGATTGGCTCCATCTCGCGATTTCGCAGCCCGTTGTACCGGCCATTGTAGTACGTGTGTAGCCCAGGTCATAAGGGGCATGATGATTTGACGTCATCCCCACCTTCCTCCGGTTTGTCACCGGCAGTCTATCTAGAGTGCCCACCCGAAGTGCTGGCAACTAAATATAAGGGTTGCGCTCGTTGCGGGACTTAACCCAACATCTCACGACACGAGCTGACGACAACCATGCACCACCTGTCTTGAATGTTCCGAAGAAAAGGTACATCTCTGTACCGGTCATTCAGATGTCAAGACCTGGTAAGGTTCTTCGCGTTGCTTCGAATTAAACCACATACTCCACTGCTTGTGCGGGTCCCCGTCAATTCCTTTGAGTTTCAGTCTTGCGACCGTACTCCCCAGGCGGAGTGCTTAATGTGTTAACTTCGGCACCAAGGGTATCGAAACCCCTAACACCTAGCACTCATCGTTTACGGCGTGGACTACCAGGGTATCTAATCCTGTTTGCTCCCCACGCTTTCGCGCCTCAGCGTCAGTTACAGCCCAGAGAGTCGCCTTCGCCACTGGTGTTCCTCCACATATCTACGCATTTCACCGCTACACGTGGAATTCCACTCTCCTCTTCTGCACTCAAGTCACCCAGTTTCCAGTGCGATCCGGGGTTGAGCCCCGGGATTAAACACCAGACTTAAATGACCGCCTGCGCGCGCTTTACGCCCAATAATTCCGGACAACGCTTGCCCCCTACGTATTACCGCGGCTGCTGGCACGTAGTTAGCCGGGGCTTTCTTCTCAGGTACCGTCACCTTGAGAGCAGTTACTCTCCCAAGCGTTCTTCCCTGGCAACAGAGCTTTACGATCCGAAAACCTTCATCACTCACGCGGCATTGCTCCGTCAGGCTTTCGCCCATTGCGGAAGATTCCCTACTGCTGCCTCCCGTAGGAGTCTGGGCCGTGTCTCAGTCCCAGTGTGGCCGATCACCCTCTCAGGTCGGCTACGCATCGTCGCCTTGGTGAGCCGTTACCCCACCAACTAGCTAATGCGCCGCAGGCCCATCCCCAAGTGACAGATTGCTCCGTCTTTCCAGTTTCCTTCAGGCGAAGGAAACAACTATTCGGTATTAGCTACCGTTTCCGGTAGTTGTCCCAAACTTGAGGGCAGGTTGCCTACGTGTTACTCACCCGTCCGCCGCTAACCATCAGAGAAGCAAGCTTCCCATCAAGTCCGCTCGACTTGCATGTATTAGGCATGCCGCCAGCGTTCGTCCTGAGCCAGGATCAAACTCTCCAATAAAGTATTGAAAAGAGCGATAAGCTCATTTTGAATCTGACGATTCATTGTGAATCAAAAGTTACTATCCATTTGTTCAGTTTTCAAGGAACTTGTATGTCCGTTTATGTTGATGTTTGTCAACCAGACAGGAATCTTATCATATCATGTTAACTAACTTACTGTCAACACTTTGTTTTCGTCACCTTTCAAATGATTATGACAATCATTCGTTTGAAGCGACAAGAAATAATATATCATGTAGCGATTTATTTAGCAAGCATTTTTAATCTACCATTTGATATTATATAAATCTTCAACAACGCTATCTTGCCTTCAGCCTATATGCGGCACATTAGCACAATATCTGAAACAAAAATGGAACCCTATTAAAGGCTACTTTATATCCAAGAAACATGTCCTTTCTATAATATTGATTTCTAAAACCATACGTAATAAGGATCTAGATGAAAGACAGCTAGAGTGCCCGATTGGGATAATGAGCCCTGCCCTCCTGTTGGTTTGAAGAAAGTGATCCAAAAACTCTATAATAAGGTATATAGATATAGAGATAAGGCTAAGCAATCAAGTGTACTTCTTCATACGTAGTTATGAACAATCGTTAATCGTCTCGTATAAGTACCTTTACACCGATAACGCACTCCATTTGCAGTTGGCTATTACATATTAAAGTTCTGAATAAACTCATTACTAACCTATATGGGGTGATCGCACTTGAAACAATGGTTGAAGAACATGCGCAAAGGTTATGGCAAAAAGTTGGTTTCCATCCATGCTTGGAATGCCTGGATTGTTGTGATCCTTGCTATATCAGGTCTTATGCTGGTAGGCGGCTTTTGGCGAGAGATACTCGGGATCGGTCGTGTCTGGTTAAAATGGCTACATATCATCGTTGGGCTAGCTATGCTGGCACCCGTAGTATATTACTTGATTTTGGCCGGAAAGCACTGGAAACAGCTTCGTAATAGACCTTGGCAAAGGGTGAACACCATCTTTGTTCTTGCGCTGCTGGTAGGCTGGCTACTCTCGGGTATTGTGTTATGGCAGTTCAAGCTAGCTGGACCTCGATGGTCGAATGCTGCACTTTTGATCCATGACCTGCTGACTTGGGTGGGCTTACCTTATATTATCTATCACTCCATCACTCGGACCAAATGGTTAAAGGACCCTGCACGTCGTGCGGTTAAAACTACTACAACTTCAACAAAAACTCAAAATACAGCTGATCCATCTGATTCAATATCGGATGAAAAAGAAACTCCGGCTGCTATATCTTCTTCACAGTTTGATCGCAGTTCCGAGAGAGATCCCCTCAAATCTGAGGAGCGACCTCAACCGTTGTATACACGACGAGCTTTCATCCGTTCTGCTGTGGGGGTTGGTCTCGCCGTGACTCTTGGACCTACTTTTATATCCTGGGTAGGACGAAATCTCAAGATCGATAATAGTATTGATAGCATGCTGGAGAACGATCCTAACCGTATGGTTCCTCTGCCACAACCGCTGTCTGCCTCTTCACCTCCCATTGGAGGCGGAGCTGAAGGTCATTTCCGCGTATATACGGTTACGCCCATACCGTCCTTCTCCAATGCTAACTGGTCTTTTCGCATTGATGGGTTGGTTGAACGGGCACAGGTATGGAACTGGGAACAATTCGTGAAGCTCGCTCGTACCGTACAGGTTAGTGATTTCCACTGTGTAACGGGCTGGTCTGTATATAAGAATACCTGGGAAGGCATTTCTCTTGCACAGCTTTTGAAACAAGCCGGGGTCAAACCGGAAGCTCATAGTGTGAAGTTTTATTCCGGTGATGGTGTATATACAGATGCGATTACGATGGATCAAGCACAAATGGAGGATATTATGGTCGCTGTCATGCATGATGGCAAACCCATCCCGGCTGATCTTGGCGGTCCGGTACGGCTCGTCATTCCTCAGATGTATGCCTATAAATCAGTAAAATGGTTAAATCGCATTGAACTCATCGACAGCGAACATATCGGTTACTGGGAAGAGCGAGGGTATGATAAGGATGCATGGCTTACAGGCGCATCTCAACGTATCCCTAACAATTTAAGTGGATCATGATCAGATAAAATAAGATCGGTAAGTGTTCATCGTTGTAGCAAATAATTCAATAAACAGCAAAAGCCCCCGATCACATATTCGTGTCTTCGGGGGCTTTCTTATATGAAATCTTTTGTTCATTTATCCTCTAACCCTGTGGGTTCAAAAGACGTACAAGTTCGTCCTCATCCTCGATCGTTGGAATACCGAGATCATGAGCTTTGGTCAATTTACTACCTGCCTTCTCTCCGGCAATAACCAGATCTGTCTTTTTCGACACACTGCCAGTCACCTTCGCTCCGAGCGCTTCCAGTCTTTGCGTCGCCTCTTCCCGCGTCAATTGGTGCAGCGTTCCGGTCAAGACGACCGTTTTACCACTGAAAAAGGAATCTTCCACAACAGCAACGGCTGGCGCCTCAGGTGCCTGAGCTTTCACACCCAAGTTGAGCATTTTCTCAATTGCAGCCTGTGTAAACGGATCTGCAAAAAAGTTTACGATGCTCTCTGCCACAATACCACCGACATCGGGTAGTTCAACCAGTTCTTCCACGGTTGCATTCATAATGGCGTGCAGATCTCGGTAATGATCAGCCAGCATGCGCGTTGTAGATTTACCTGTGTTCGGAATACCCAGTGAGTATAAGAAGGAAGCCAAGTCTCTATCTTTACTAAGCTCAAGCGCAGCGATAAGGTTGTTCGCTTTCTTTTCCCCAAACCGCTCCAGCTTCACCAGATCATCAAACTGTAACGTATACAGGTCGGCAGGCTCACGTACGTTCAATTCATCATACAACTGAATCGCCGTTTTCTCACTGAACGTCTCGATGTCCATGGCATCACGGGAAGCAAAATGGGAAATACGTGCCACCGTTTGCGGTTTACACGCAAGTCTGTTGTTACAGAACAGATGCGCTCCGCGTTGCTCCAGTGGGAATCCACATGCAGGACACTGCTCAGGGAAGACGATCTCCTCGCCATCACTCTCCTCCGTCACTTTGCCCAGAATTTCAGGAATGACGTCATTGGACCGACGGATAAAGACCCGTGTACCCAGAGCGAACTTCAGATTTTTGCGCTCAATATCGCCGACATTGTTCAGCGTACAGTTCTGTACCGTTACCCCGGCAAGTTCAACCGGTTCTACGCGTGCCAGCGGAGTTACTTTGCCAGTACGGCCCACATTCCATACCACAGCGTTAAGAACTGTCGTGGTCTCTTCTGCCTCGAATTTATATGCCACCGCCCAGCGAGGGAATTTATCGGTATAACCCAACACCTCGCGAGTGCGCATGTCCGTAATTTTAATAACCGCTCCATCGATCAGATAGTCCAATTGACCCCGGTTCTCCTGAATGGCGGCCAGTTGCTCCATTACATCATCAAACTCATGGAAATAAGTAATCGATGGATTAACTTTGAAGCGGTTCTCACGCAGGAAATCCATCATCTGCTGATGATTGGCAAACTGAATGTCATCCGAATAACCCACGTTATAAAAGTAAGCATTCAGCCGACGCTCAGCCGTCGCTTTCGGATTCAAGTTACGCAGCGCTCCTGCTGCTGCATTCCGCGCATTCTTGAGTGGCTCTGCTGCCGTCTCATTGTATCGATCCAGGACAGACAGGTTCATAATGCCTTCACCCTGTACTTCAATCGTACCGCTTGTATAAGGAATTTTGAGCGGAACGGATCGGATCGTTCTCACCTGTGCCAAAATACCTTCACCTACAGTACCGTTACCACGCGTAGAGGCTTGTACCAACTCACCGTTGGTGTACGTCAGGTTCAGCGTCAATCCGTCAAACTTCAACTCAATGACATAACCTGGTTCCGGTAAAGGCGTATCCGGATTTTTACTGTTATAGTCGTTAATCAGTTTCAGTACACGGGTATTCCAGCTGCGCAACTGCTCAATATTCTGCGCTTTGTCCAGACTCCATAATGAGGATAAATGGCGATGTGGGGTAAACCCCTTGAGCAGTTCGCCGCCCACACGCTGTGTTGGAGAATCAGGCAGAACCATGCCGCTTTCCTGTTCCAGCGTAACCAGTTCATCGTACAGAAGATCATACTCCTTATCGCTGATCTGTGGCTGATCCATCGTGTAGTACTGATAATTATGCTGGTTCAGCTCGGTAACGAGTTGCTCCATCCGGTGCATCGGGTCCATACAGGGCCATCCCTCCGTTAATTGATCTATATATGTAGAACGAACACTCCTATTGCACGTGAACTCCGATAACAGATTAACTTTCCGATCGCTGTTATCCCCTGATTTCTTTTAATCCATTTTAAAAGGTGGAAATCCGGGGAGGCGAAAGCCATGCTTCTTCAAGTTATTTCTGTACTCTCCGTTATCGTGCAAAAGGAGGTTTCGTTCTTATTCCACTTTCGTAATCGGGGCAAAACCGGCAAGCAGACGTTTCACGCCAACCGGAGCCGGGAAGGCAATCTGCAGTTCGGTATCATTACCAGTCCCTTTTACTGCAACAATCGTGCCTGTCCCCCATTTGCCATGCTGCACTTTATCTCCTGCCTTGAATCCTGCTTCGCCATTAGAAGCCACCGGCTTGGAAGCAGATGATGGCGTAGAGTATGTTGGGCGAGAAGTACTCGTGGTCACACGCGAAGTTGGCGTGGATGAGGTAGCAGATGAACCACTCTTGCTTTGGTGATCAAAGAGCTTGGTGCCACCACCAAAGTTGCTTCCTCCACTAGAACCTAACCCACGTCCACCATATGAGCCGCCTCCGCTACTTCCGCGGCGGTAACGATCACGAGCCATGGAAGTGTCTTCCTTCAGCTCATCCGGAATTTCGTCCAGGAAGCGGGAAGGCGGATTCGCTGTGGTACGTCCAAACAAGGTACGCATCTGGGCACACGACAGGAAAAGTTGCTCTTCTGCACGAGTAATCCCCACATAAGCAAGTCGGCGTTCTTCCTCCAGCTCTTCATTATCCATAAAGGCCCGGCTGTGAGGGAAGACGCCTTCCTCCATACCCACGATAAAGACCACCGGGAACTCCAGACCTTTGGCGCTGTGCATGGTCATCAGGGTAACAGCGTCGCTCTGATCCTCTTCATCATCGTTCATGCTGTCGATGTCAGCAATCAATGCAAGATCGGTGAGGAACGATACGAGCGTTTTGTCTTCATTATTTTTCTCAAATTCCATCGTTACCGACAGGAACTCTTCAATGTTCTCCAGCCGTGCACGGGATTCGAGTGTGTTTTCATTTTGCATCTCAAGACGGTATTGGCTCATCTCAAGTATCTTCTCGGTTAATTCAGTTACAGACAGATATTCTACCATCTGATGCAACGCAGCGATCATGTCATAGAACTCCACGAGCGCATTACGCGTACGTCCAGCAAAACCAAGATCATCCACGACCTGCAGTACTCGGAAAATGGAAATTCCACGCTCTCCTGCCGCAGCCGCCAGCTTCGCTACTGTTGTATCACCAATGCTACGCTTCGGTACATTAATGATCCGGGTAAGGCTGATATCATCGTCGGGGTTGGATAACAGGCGCAGATACGCCAGAATGTCCTTGATCTCTTTACGATCATAGAACTTGATGCCGCCGACAATCTGATACGGAATATCAGACTTGATCAAAATTTCCTCTATAACCCGGGACTGGGCGTTAGTACGGTACAAAATGGCATGGTTCTGATAGGATTTGCCGTTCTTCACATTTTTACTAATCTCGGAGGTAACAAAATACCCCTCATCATGTTCGGAATCCGCACGGTACACCTTGATCTTCGAACCACCCTCCTTATCCGTCCACAGTTTCTTCGGTTTACGCCCTGTATTCAGGCCAATCACTTCATTCGCTGCATTTAGGATATTGGAAGTTGAACGATAGTTCTGCTCCAGCAAAATCGTGTTTGCTTCAGGGTAATCTTTCTCAAAGTTCAGGATATTGCTGATATCCGCACCACGCCAACGATAGATCGATTGGTCACTATCCCCTACAACGCAGATGCGATGGTGACTGTCAGCGAGCATGCGGCACAGCATGTACTGTGCACGGTTCGTATCCTGATACTCGTCCACGTGAATGTACTGGAATTTCTTTTGGTAAAAGTCGAGGACTTCGGGTACTTCCTTGAACAGTTGAATAGTCTGCATAATGAGATCATCAAAATCAAGTGAGTTGTTGGCTCTTAACCGTTTCTGGTACATCTTATATATCTTCGCTACAATACCCTCGAAATAGTCTCCTGCTTGCTTCTCATATTGCTCCGGACTGATCAGTTCATTCTTAGCCGTGCTCATCATCGATTGAACTGCTTTCGGCTCGAATTTCTTGGTATCAATATTCTGATCTTTCATACAACTGCGAATTACAGATAATTGGTCCGATGAGTCCAAAATACTGAAGTTGGAGGTAAAGCCAATACGTTCAATATCACGACGCAGAATTCGCACACACATGGAGTGGAATGTGGATACCCAAATGTCGCGGCCCTGAGATCCACCTACGAGTTGGGATACCCGGTCTTGCATCTCACGAGCGGCTTTGTTCGTAAATGTAATCGCTAAAATGCCCCACGGGGGTGCTTTCCGTGTTGCAATAAGGTAGGCAATCCGGTGTGTCAGCACCCGGGTCTTGCCTGAGCCTGCTCCGGCCATGATCAGCAGCGGGCCATCCGTCGCCTCGACGGCTTGCCGTTGAGGGGTGTTAAGCCGTGCAACGGCATCATGTATATTTACAGGTTGCATGCATGCATGCTCCTTTCGTTGGTTGGTCGGTATAAGTGAGCTATCGTTTACACTCGTCACTACGATGACAGAATAATCTTCCGATCGCTGTTATTCCCGGATTTTTCGATCTACTTTTCAAAGGTGAAAATCCGGGAATAAAGGCGCACGCTCCGCTTCTCCAGCTTATTTCTGACCTCTTCGTTCTCGTGTAAAAATAGTTTAACTTATAATTAAGGGTAGTTGAAATCACAAGAGAGAACACTTCGTTTCTTCAGATTGCTTCTGCATTCTCCGTTTCTGTGTAAACATAGTTCCTCTATACGAATTGTTGGTAAGAGGTGAAAATCCGGGAATAAAGGCGAACGCATCGCTTCGTCAGCTCACTTCTCTCCTCTTCGTTCTCGTGTAAACGACATACGCTCATATAACTGCTTTAATTAGTAAGGGCAAAGTTCTATTTTAACAGATCATAAGGGGAAAATGGGGGAATGGTAAACTAAACCGATTAAATGGTACCTTTTACAGCCAACACCGTCTCAAGTGCCTTAGTCAAATCGCTATACACAATGTTACCTACCACGATGGTATCTGCCACCTGGGCAGCTTGCGTGGCTTTCTCCGGATCATCAATTCCACCGCCGTAGATAAGGTGTGCCCGCTCCAATTGTCTGTGTGTCTCACCAACAAGCTCCATATCTCCGAACGTTCCACTGTACTCCATGTATACGATTGGAAGATTGAGCAGACGCTCCGCTGCCTGGGCATATGCCACGGCAGCTCCTGTCGTCAGATCCGTATCTGCACCAGTCAACCGCGCTACCGTGGAGTTTGCATTAAGCACAATATAACCCTCGGCAATCAGCAGATCCCAAGGGATAAGATAACCATAACGCTCTATGGCTTGCTGGTGGTGCCCAATCATCCATTTGCTGTCCGTTGCATTCAGGACCATTGGGATCAGATATCCATCAAAGCCGGGAACAACAGCCTCCAGATCAGATACTTCAAGCACACATGGCAACTCATAACGACGCACACGGGACATCAGGTCTACCGTATTATCATAAGTAATTCCGGAAGATCCGCCGACGATAATCGCATCGGTCCCCGACATGCAGACCAGATCGAGTTCTTCGTCCGTAATCTCCCTGTCCGGGTCAAGCTTAAATACATGTCTCCACTGCTTAATCATGTCTATCAACGAACATTCCTCCAGAGGTTCTTCTGCATCCTAGAAAGCTTGTAAACTAAGTCTAAGTCAGCAGACAGTGAGTGTCAATGTTCGTATAAAAAGGGGAACAGAAAAACATGAATTTTTACGGTTTCCAGGCAAAACGTGTATTCATCTCATCCAACTCCTGCTCCGTCAGCACGTCCGAGTACACCCCGTACACGCCCCATTTCTCATAGTTAGCCACCTGTTCAGTGTCATTGATAGTATGCACGTAGGTGACTGAGCCTGCACTATTCAGCTTGGCGACGAAATTCTGGTTTACTTTATATTCCGGCATAGTCACGGCATCAATATCATTTTTTTGTACAAAATCAACAACCTGATCTTCTGTATCCTGTGTGGCATATAACGTATAGATAATGGAAGGGAATGCATAGACTTCTTTCACCGTTTCAAGCATCGGTTCGTTATAGATCTGTACAACCACTCGATCCAGCACGGATGGATCATGTTCTTTGGCTGCATCCACGAGGGATCTTAACACCTGCTGTATATCCTCATCCTTCTGTTCCTTGGTGTCGGTTACGATATACATATCCGGGTACTGAGCCAGTACATCTATAATGCCATCGGCATCCATGGGTTGGTACATGCCCAAGATTGGCGTATCCATGAATTCATCATGTGTCAACGCCCCGGCCTGTTTTTCCTCGGGAAGCTCTTGGTCCTGTCCTAGCATTTTACTCATATTAGCGGTCCACTCATGTCTGGCTACGGCTTTGCGATCCGAGGTCAGCATAAAGTCGATCTCAAAAACACGTGTGCCTTTCTCGTAATTGGCAATCATCGCTTCATAGGCGTTGGTATATGGTTGATCACGAATGCTGCCCATGGCGTGGGCGATTAATCTATAAGCGGTAAATCCGTCCCGTTGTTCCTCACTCTCGCTTTCATAGGCGAAAAAGAGTGTGCCCACGGTAACGATCAGTAGTATTAACACGGCGGCAATGCGTTTCATATAGCATTCACATCCTCAGTACCTTTTTGATAGCTAACTACCCGAATTGATGAGGTATAAAACAAAATAGCCGCCCGAGGCGGCTGTTAAATGGTGGATAGACTGTGGGAATAAAGTAAGGTCCATCGACATGCTCAGTCCTTTTGCAGTACACTCAACTCTTTCAAAAATGCAATCAGCGCCTCACGCCAAGGTCTCAGAGGTTCCAAACCGTTCGTTCGAATCGCCAGATGATCCATCACCGAGTATGCAGGACGAGGGGCTGGCCGCGGAAACTGATCGGTTGTGCATGGCGTAAGTTCGGCTGTCGGCTCGAACCCACTCTGTTTACCGGCTTCCTCTCTTATTGCCTGTGCAAACTCGTACCATGTGCAAGTTCCTGAATTGGAGGCATGATAGATGCCATACTTTTCACTCGTAGAAAGGGTATGAATGAATCGGGCAAGATCCACCGTATAGGTAGGCGAACCTTGTTGGTCATGAACAACTTGCAATTGTGGACGTTTCGCCATAAGTTCCAGCATGGTTTTGACAAAATTACTGCCATACATGCCAAACACCCATGATGTTCGGATGATAAACCATTGCGTGCACAAACTTTGAACCAGCCGTTCCCCAGCAAGCTTCGACTTGCCATAAACACTCTGCGGATTCGTTACATCGTATTCTCGGTATGGTGTACTACCACTCCCATCAAATACATAATCCGTACTGATATATACCAGCTTTGCTTTCACACTCTCGGCGGCAACCGCAATATTTCTAGTACCTGATGCATTGATTTCGTATGCTGTATCCTCATCTACCTCAGCCTGATCGACCGCTGTGTAAGCAGCGCAGTGAATTATGATGTGGGGTCGGAAGGTCTTAATCATATCTGTGCACTGCTGTTGATCGGTAATATCCATCTGGTTCTTGTCACAGGCCAATACCTGATGACCCTCTGCTTTGAAGGTCTTCACTACATCATAACCCAGCTGTCCCGCCGCGCCAGTCACCATAACTCTATAGTTCATTTGGACGAATCACCCATCCGCTTACCATACTGAAGCTGAACATAGTCCTGATACGTGCCTGATTGAATTCTCGTCCACCAATCTTGATGTTTCAGATACCATTGGATCGTCTCCTTGATCCCTGTCTCAAAATTGTGTGCAGGTTGCCAGCCGAGCTCTGTACGTATCTTGGTAGGATCTATACCGTAACGTCGGTCATGACCCAACCGATCCTGTACATATTGAATCAAACTCGCAGGTTTACCCAGTTGCTCCAATACGCTCTCCACAATGTATATATTAGTACGTTCATTACTACCTCCAATGTTGTATACCTCTCCAGATTGTCCATTATGAATCACCAAATCAATCGCGCTGCAGTGATCCTCGACATAAAGCCAGTCGCGAATATTGAGCCCGTCACCATATACTGGAATGGCTTCATCATTTAATGCACGGGATATAATCAGCGGAATCAGTTTCTCCGGGAACTGAAAAGGTCCGTAGTTATTAGAGCAACGTGTAATATTTACAGGAAGTCCAAACGTTTCATGATAGGCTCTTACGAGCAGATCCCCGCCAGCTTTACTTGCAGAGTAAGGACTGTTAGGCATCAGAGGGGTTTCTTCAGTAAATAAACCTGTTGCACCTAGTGATCCATATACCTCATCTGTCGATACCTGAACAAATTTGGTGACTTGATATTTCTTTGCCGCATCCAATAGAACCTGAGTACCCATCACATTGGTACGCACAAAGATATCCGGGGACAGAATACTTCGATCCACATGAGACTCGGCAGCGAAATTCACAACCACATCAATGCCTTGGGAAAAAACAGCTTCCATCTGCTGTACATCTGCAATATCTGCTTTGATGAAGGTATATTGGGGATTGGACTCTACTGTATGCAAGTTCTCCAAGTTCCCCGCATACGTTAATGCATCCACATTGATAATCTCATAACTCGGATGTTCACGAAGCATATATAATACAAAGTTGCTGCCGATAAATCCGGCCCCACCCGTAACCAGTAGTTTCATGCTGTCTCTCTCCCTCTGCCTCCAGATACAGAAGTATCTGAAAAGTCTGATTAATTAGTCGAAGTTCAGTTCAGCATCTTTCAGTAAAGGATGCTTCTGATCCTTCTCCGATAATATAGGTTTCGTCACAGGCCAATCAATGGCGAGCGCAGGATCGTTCCACAGAATTCCACGGTCATGTTCAGGCGAATAATAGGCGTCTACCTTATAAGTTACCTGGGAATGAGGCACCAAGGTGCAGAAACCATGAGCAAATCCTTGAGGAACAAGCAGTTGCCGCTGGTTGTACTCACTTAGAATGACACTTTTCCATTGGCCAAAGGTAGGGGATGACGTGCGGACATCCACAATCACATCATATATAGCCCCTGATATAACCCTCACCAATTTAGTCTGTGCTTTGGGCTGGAGCTGGTAATGAAGCCCACGGAGAACACCCGCTTCAGCCGATAAGGATTGATTGTCCTGAATAAAGACGTGCTGTATTCCCTGTTCATGCAGAACCTGCTCATTATAACTCTCCATAAAATATCCACGGTGATCACCATAAACCTTGGGTTCCAAGATGGCAGCGCCATCCATAAACAGCGGAAGTACCTTCATGACATCCCTCCGTTTTGCTGTTAACATCATTTCTTCATATTGACTATGTATATGTAAAGTGTCGGGTAAGTGTTTGTTCATTGGCCTGTATAACCCTCATATTTACTCTTCCATAAAATAAATTAAAGTCCAGCCGCGATATCATTCTTCGGCTGGACTTCAAGGGCATGCGGAAAACCATTTATTGATCCTTTACGACCTGTTCCAAATACTTTAAGAGATCTGTCCGTAGATCCGGGCGCTGCAACGCGTAGTGAATCGATGTCTCAATAAAGCCCAACTTCTCACCAACATCATGGCGTAGTCCGTCAAAATGATATGCGAGAATCTGCCGCTGTTCATTCAATCGGGACAAGGCATCCGTGAGCTGAATTTCCCCCCCAACGCCAGCCGATTGTTGACCTAGTATCTCGAAGATATCTGGTGTAAGAATATAACGTCCCATAATAGCAAGGTTCGAAGGGGATTCTTCAGTCTTTGGTTTCTCAATTAAGCGGCGCGCGCGAAAGACACGATCATCGGAAGGAGTCAGCAATTCTCCGTCTACAATCCCGTAGCGGGATACCTCGCTCCAATCAACAGGCTGTACACCAACGATCGGAGATTGCAGTTCATCGTAGACATCGATCATCTGCTTCAGGCAGGGATGGTCGGCTTCCACAATGTCATCCCCTAACAGGACGGCAAAAGGCTCGTTGCCGATAAACTTGCGGGCGCACCAGATGGCGTGACCAAGTCCCTTCGGTTCCTTTTGACGGATATAATGGATATCTGCCATCTCGGAGGGTTTGCGTACTTCGTTAAGCAAGTCCCACTTCTGTTTGTCCGCGAGATTCTGCTCCAGCTCGAATGAATAGTCGAAGTGATCTTCAATAGCCCGCTTCCCTTTACCTGTCACAATAATGATATCTTCAATGCCTGAAGCTACGGCTTCTTCAATAATATACTGGATCGTTGGCTTGTCCACGATGGGCAGCATTTCCTTAGGCATCGCCTTGGTGGCAGGCAGAAACCGGGTACCCAGCCCTGCAGCTGGAATAATCGCTTTGCGAATACGCACACGAACCCACTCCTTTTGCTAGATAAGTTGAACTAAAGATTATTTACACTGACACTACGATGACAGAACAACCTTCCAATCGCTGTTACCCCCAGATTTTTTCATTCCCTTTTTTAAAGGGGAAAATCCGGGGATAGCGTATGCTTCCGATGCAGCTTTCTTTCAGAAAGCTTTTAGGCGAACGCTTCGCTTTTTCAGGTTATTTCTGTCCTCTCCGTTATCATGTAAATGATTAGTCCATCTTGTATAGATTCATATATTTAATGATTCTTATTGCTAGGATGCTTGGACTCCATTATACCATTAACAATTCGCGGATATCCTGTTCGGATAAGGTCGTCGATCCCCCGTCTCCCGGTTCAATTACTTCGGCAATCAAGTCCTTCTTCCGCTGCTGGAGCTCCAAAATCTTCTCTTCGATTGTACCTTCGGTAACTAAACGAATGACTTGCACCACTTGTTTCTGTCCCATGCGATGGGCACGGCCAATGGCTTGTTCTTCCACCGCGGGATTCCACCACAGATCATATAATATAACGGTATCTGCACCCGTTAAGTTTAGCCCTGTTCCTCCAGCCTTCAGGGAAATCAGGAACAGTTCAGCTTCGCCCTCGTTAAATCTGCGGCACATCTCAACACGGCTCTGTGCAGGGGTCTGACCATCCAAGTAGAACAGATTTCTTCCCTGTGCTGCGAGCGTCTGCCGAATCAGGTTCAACATACTCGCAAATTGGGAGAAGATAAGAATACGTTTGCCTGCCGCCAAACAATCCTCGACCGTTTCGAGCAGCTGTTCCATTTTCCCAGAATCGCCTTGATACCCTTCAACAAAGAGTGCTGGATGACAACACAACTGACGCAAACGCGTGATGCCAGCCAGAATTTTGATACGATTCTTCTGGAATCCGTTATCCTCCATGTCCTTCGATGCTTCATCCTGAAGTTGAGAGAGGTATGCGGCGTACAGTTTCTTCTGTTCAACCGTGAGCTCTGACCGCTGTACCGTTTCAATGCGATCCGGCAATTCTTCCAGCACATCCTTCTTCAGGCGACGCAGAATAAATGGACGCACCATCCGCGAGATCCGTTCCGGAGGAAGGTCGCGGAATCTTCTGTAACTTGGAAACAACCCAGGGAATACGGCTTCAAAAATAGACCACAATTCATCCAGCGAGTTCTCTACAGGCGTTCCTGTGAGTGCAAAACGACGCGGCGCCTGAATTTGTTTCACTGCCTGCGCGGTCTGGGAAGAAGCATTTTTGATCGCCTGAGCTTCATCCAGAATTAGCGTATGGAAGGTTCGGCCCAGGTAGGTGTCCAAATCCCGTCGCAACAGAGGATACGACGTCACAATTACATCTGCCTCATCCATGCCAGAAAGCATATTGGCTCGCTCTTCTTTCTGACCTGCGGCAATCAGTACGTTCAGATGCGGGGCGAACCGCGCAAACTCATTAGCCCAGTTGTAAGTCAGCGAGGCAGGCGCAACGACAAGTACCGGGGGATGAATGACCCTCGTTCGGATTGTCAGTCCATCCTGCTGCATCGTAGACCATAAGCCATCCGTATTCTCTGAAGCCATCTTGTCCAATGGGAGCCCAGTTTCGGGATCGATGTCAAAAGTCGCCAACGTTTCACCACCCCGTAATGATCCGCTCTCCCGGTATTTATCACCGCCCGTATGGTCAATGTTGTACTCAGGCTTCTCTTGAAGAACCGCTGTGATATAGGCGATGCTTTGCAACGTTTTGCCAAGTCCCATATCATCCGCCAGAATGCCGCCAAAACGATAATAAGCGAGGGTACGTAGCCACTGGTATCCGCTATTCTGATAATCCCGCAAAATGGGGGTCAACGCTTTTGGTAATGCAAAATCCATCCGCTCAGGATCTCGAAGGTCATCGAGGAAACGTTTCAGAGAACCTCCCCACTTCACATGACCGGAAACTTCATCCCTGCCCGGCAATTGTAACGCCCGAACCGCTGGTAGCCGGATATGGCTGCTCTTGATGTCATCCGCTCCCAGTCCGAGTGAATCGGCCATATGAGCGAAGCTATCTGCACCTTCATTTTCAAGTGAGAGAAAGACACCGCTCTTGAGACGGAAATATGGTTTCTTTTCCACAATGCGACGCATGAGTTCCTGAAGCTCCTGCTCGTCCACACCTTCCATCTCGAATGAAATCTCCAGCCAGTCCAATCCTCTTCCCAAATCTGCTCGTACTTTCGGCGGTGTTGGATAGGATTGCACCATCGCCTTCACGGCGTTCGGCATGTAGATGTCTACCTGTTTCTCAAGTTCAGGCACCAGATGATACATGACATCATAGATGGCATCTTCCCGTTCACTAGCCCAGACACTACCATCCCTTTCGAGAAAGGATCGATCAAGCCGTTCAATCAGATTCCGCTCTTTGTATCGGTCACGCACCAAAATAACCTTTTTTTCTTCTTCGTCTATTAAATACTCTGCAAGCGGATTAATAACCATGACCTCATAGTCGAATTCCAGACGTGCTGTAATACGCTCACGATAGAAGTCGATGTACAGCTTTGGTGAAAGTTCTGGTTCCGCTATCTGTTCACGCACCTGCGAATCAATGGACAAATGCCCAAGCGTACGCAGTTCTGGCACGACATGCTGTACAAACTCATCCACCTGCTGAGTCGAAATATCAATGCTTTCCTTGATTCCATATGAAGTGAGTGCTCCACTCAAGTCCTCCAGACTTCGCATCTGCATCGGCTCCAACATATGTAACTGTCCTTCCACCACAGCGGCATCATAAGCAGGAAGAAGAATCAGCTCACGCAGTCCGGAAATTTCAAGCTGATATCCTTCATTCGCTCCCTGGGCGATCCGGTAAAATAAAGGAAGTACCCCCTCACCCAGTGTGAGTGGTCCATTGGCAAATCCTGTACCCTCCATCCGACTGTCGGCCTGTAGCAGCAATTCCAGCAATGGCTTCCATACGAGCGGAGCAATCAGTATATCCCGTCCGTCCGAAGCTCCAAGATAACCGGAGATGGATTGGCGATAGGCCTCCTCACTCTGTCTCATTCGAATAAGCATCGAGAGAATGGCCTGATCCTGCGGAGTGAACACATGCATTAATGGATCATAGTGGAACAGTTTGGTGAATGACATTGGCTCGCCCTTTTCGATGCAGTTCAGGAATTGTTTCACTTTCTGCACCACATACAGACGTTTGTTACCCACTTTCAGTTCAAGAGCAAGTTTCCCTCCACCCTTATGAACCTGTATCAGCTTGCATATAAACTGAACCTGCAATTCTTCCCGCAGTGAGGAACGGCTGACAGGGGCCGTGTATTTACGATCATTTTCATGCAGCGGTCTCCGATCCTTGGCAAACATGGACAGAATCTGATCCGCCGTACGGTAAGAAGGTTTATCTGCCGAGCGCCCCCACCCCGAAGCTGAGCTTGGACGACCTGCCTGGGCAAAATGAACCGGAGGACGCTTTGGAGCATCATTCAGTTGCTCTCGTTGTGAAGCAGACTGGGGGCGCTCCCACATGCTCTCTTCGACCAGTGTCCCGACCCTGGACTTGGAACCTGAGCTGAAACCAGTTCCTTGTCCTGTAGCAGGTTGAGGAGGCTTCCCAGAAGCAATCGTGGCATTACGCTCCTGCTGCTCACCCCATTCGTGAATAGCCAACAGGACAGCAGCGACATGTTTGCAATAGTCATAATGCCTGCCATCCCCCGGACAACTGCAGCCTGCCACAACCTCACCTGATCCATCTATATCCACCGTCACCTGATAGCGCTCCGATCCACGTACCTGTGCTTCATAATGAAGCTGATCCTCACTAACCACCAGATTGGTCACCCTGCCAGATTGGTTATAATCTTCTCCGCGCTTGAATGCTGTGACCCCGCACAGCAATTTGATATCCATAATTGTGAATGGCGCCACGCTTCTTCGCCTCCTGTGTCATGATGTAAAAAAAACCCCAAGAGCTCCTTGAAGCAGAGATTGGGGTTCCTTCATGCTTGTAACTGTTGTTGTACCATACAATCTGTTTATTTCACCAATTGACCACGTGTAACGCCCAGTTGGTTCGTTGCTTTGAGTGTTTTCCACACTTGTGTACCACTGATCTCACCACGCAGTGCACGGTTGTACAGATCAATTACTTCGCGTACCTGCTCTGGTGTCTCTTCCAAGAACTCCACACGGTAACGGGATACACCCAGATCCATAAAGTTGGTCAGATACTCGGCACCTGACTGCTCCACTGCGTTGTATACCGTATTACGGCAGCCTTCATCCACACGCACCGGGTGGGACATACCGATCCGGTCTTGCAGTGATGCACGCTGTTCCTCACAAGGACGTCCACAGTTCGTGAAGTCCGTTCCTTCACTCATGAACGTACAATATACACAGTGCTCCGTGTGGAACATCGGCAGATGCTGATGGATAACCACTTCGGTCTGACTTGTACGGGAGTGGCCCAGCAAATCAACCATTTGTTGAATGTTCAAATCATAGGATGGGGTAATCCAGTCACATCCGGCTTCCAGGAACAATTCTACTGCTTTGTGATTGGCGATGTTCAATGAGAAGTCACCGATCAGTTCCGGGTGCTTCGCATCCGGGTTTTCCATCCGGTGACGAAGGTAGAAGTACAGTGCTCCTGTATTACGTACCAATACTGCATCCGGCTTCAGACGCAGGATGTTGTTATGATATCCGTTCTCCCCTGGCATATGAATACGCGGTGTTGCCAGCGCGATCTTGCGACCAGCGGCATGCACAGCTTCCACGGCTGCCGGGAACTGCTTGATAAACTCGAAGTCGGCATAGATCATGCCGATTCCTGCTTCAATCGCTGCCTCCACTTGTGGCAGGCTGCGACAGAGCGCGGTCAGCTCTGCTTGACCGCGAGCGACTGGCGATGCTGGTTTAACCGAATCGCCGTACACATCTACCGCCCGTTTCACGTAGACGGGTGGTTTAGGACGTTCACCCGCGAGTTGTTCAACCGCCTGACGGCGAATGTTATTCAACTCGCGCATCGGGATGATGACGTCACCGTGCAGATTGACGTCCATTCCTTCCAACTGGAATACGGTGCCTCCCAGACGTCCGAACTGCTCTTCGAGCAATTCATGTGTCATTGGACGCTTCTGCGCGATGTCCAGTTCCATCTCGGAATCAATCCGGACGGTTGTGCCTTTCTGCACGTCTGTCCACCACGTGCTAAGCGGCTGCCCCGGGCTGCCGATGACTTTCACCTTCACCGGGAATACGCGGTATGGCTTCTCGGTCTCGAAGCTTTGACGCAGACGTTTGTCCAACGCCGGGTCATTTGTTTTCCACACTTTGTCGCCAACTTTCACGCGGCGCAGATCCACGTCACTGCGGCCTGGCACAACGTCAACGATCCAGCCCTCTTCGGCTTCGCCTTCGAGTTTTACGCCTTTGCGACGTACATCGTATACCCGTCCGCCTTCTTCCTTCTGAGTCGGGTCTCCAGCGTCAAATACAATCCCGTCTCCACGTTTCACAGGTGCATCCAGCTTCAGGACCACACCATCACGCAACACTTGATCTACACGACCAAGATAGACACCACGGCTTTTCGGAAATGTTCCATCCACCAGTTCTTTATTGTTTGTACCGCTCAGGAAACCATGCGTGAATCCACGGGAGAAGCTTTGCTGCAATTCGCGAACTTCTTCCTTACTTGGCGGTGTGTTATCTCCATCAAAATAACGGTCAATCGCTTTACGATATTTGCTTACTACGTTTGCTACGTATTCCGGCGTTTTGAGACGTCCTTCAATTTTGAAAGAGGTTACTCCTGCTTCGATCAGTTCCGGCATCAGATCAATCGCTGCTAGATCCTTTGGAGACAACAGATAAGCTACATCACCCATCGGTTTGTGCACCCCATCCACCATCAGGTCGTATGGCAGACGACAAGCTTGTGCGCACTCCCCGCGGTTCGCCGAACGTCCTCCCCACATTTCGGAAGTAAGACATTGCCCCGAGTAGGATACACACAATGCACCGTGAACAAATACTTCCATTGGAAGCTTCGCCTGCTCCCCGATCTTCTGGATCTGCTTCAGGTTGTTCTCCCGTCCCAGAACGACACGTTCCATATCAAACGGCTTCGTAAACTCAACCGCTTCCGGTGACGTAATCGTCATCTGTGTTGAACCGTGAATCGGGAAATCCGGCGAGATCTCGCGGATCATCTTCACCAAACCCAAATCCTGAACAATTACAGCGTCCACACCTGCATCGACACATGCATCAATCAGTTCTTTGGCATCCGTCAATTCATTTTCAAAAATCAATATATTAAAGGTCAGAAAACCTTTTACGCCATAACTGTGCAAAAACGCCATAATCTCCGGCAGCTCGTCCATGCGGAAATTGTTCGCCCGTGCCCGTGCATTAAACTTTTCGACTCCGAAGAAAATTGCATCTGCGCCATTAGCTACCGCCGAACGCATACAATCCCAGTCACCAGCAGGTGCCAGAAGTTCAACGTCTTCTCTTCGTATTGTTGCTGTTTTCATGTAGATCCTCCCCATAACCGGCTATCCGCCGGATTTCGTCCCTATATCCTTAAACACCTGAACATACTAAGCCTAAGACTGCACCTTATCGGGTACACCTGCATTGTCACGGTATTACAATATCTATCTATTATGTCTGTATTGCCTGAACTCCAAGCTTACAGTCATTCATAATCATCAGATCAGCAGTCATAACTCCTGAACTAGTATAGTGTACCACTTCTGCACCGACTCTTCTACGTTTTCCTGAAAAAACCGTTTACCATTTTCATTTCCATTAAGATTTACACTAGACACTCCGATTGCAGTACCGGTGTAAATATTTTAATTTATCTTATACAGAAAACAAATAAGCCGAAAGGTCTTTTGACCCTCCGGCTCTACTACAATTATTTAATAAAAGTAAATGAGTTCACTGCTTTTTCCAAGGCTGCCGCCTGAACTTCTGTCTTGTTGGCATCATTCAGCCCACTTGTGATCGTATAGGTTGTTCCGTCCTTTTCAAATACGATCTGGCGACCCGCATATGGCACGCCTTTGTCCATTTCATGATACGTGAAGGAAAATGCAGGCACACCCGCAAACGTCAGCTCCTCACTGCCAAGCAACTTGAAGTTCTTACGGGTTTTGGTGGCTTCTGCATAAGCTTCTCTCAGTTGGCTGACCGTCATCTCGATCGACTTGTCTTCGCTCGCCGCAATGGAGAATTCTCCGCCGGTAAAGGTGTACACCACAGGTGAATATTCGAATCGATCACTATACGGCGTCCAGTAACGCGGAATATCTACACTGTATTTATAACGTTTGGACGTACGTGTAAGTGTCTTCGTTTTGTCTGTCAAATAAGGATCTTCATCCAGCTGACCGAAATTATCGGCAACCGTATCAAAATCAATCTCCACACTTTTCATAATCCGTTCAAACCATGCCCGATCTGCAACCTGCTCCTCAGGGAACGTATACTCTGCATAATATCGATACCCATTCTTCTGCAAAAGAACATCGAACTCGGTCTGCCAGCCCCCGCCAAAGTTATAACGGAATTCATTCACCTCGGCAGTCTCTCCCGAGATATCCATCGTATATGAACCAATTGGCTCGTAACTATCTGGTGTAAATGTCTCGCGCATCCACTTATCCAGTTGGCCGCTCCAGTCTTTTACTGTTGTACCTGCCTTCGCCGATGTGACACGCCATTGCAGATATGCACCATCTTTGGCTTCATAGATCATCTGATTGTTGTCGATTGACCAGCCGGCAGGAATCTTCAATTCAATACCATAGTCATCGTTCCATGCGGAGCGCATGCCATCATCTACGGTGGACAGATCCTTGATCGTTCGATCCGATTCCGCATAGGTTGGCTGGAATGAATTGAGCAGCGCTGCACGTTTGCCCAGATCTTTATAATTCAGGGCTTCGTAATCCGCGAGGTACACATCATATTGACGACCTTCGCTCAGATACTGTCGCATCTCCCATAACATCCCGTCTACATCTTTCACGATAATCCGTGCATAAGGCGTTTTGCCTTTCGACACCGCTTCACGATCCAGCACCGTATCTCCCGATTGTTTGGCCTCCTGAACAAGTTGCTGCAACAAATCATCCGCATCCAGAGCCACATCCTGATCGCTGACATACACTTCAAGATAATAACTGTTGTCCGCAGCGCCAAAAGTTATCATGCGCTCCTGCTCACCGGTCTGGAAAACCATAAGGTCTGCCGGGTAGTTAATGGACCAACCGTAAAAACTGTTGCCGATTCTGGTTTTGCCTTCGTCCGGATGAATGCCATCCTCGTCATCCACCGAATCATCGGTTTGCAACAGACGAATGACCATTTCTCCGGAACTGGTTGGAGCTAGCGTCGCTCCGATACCGGCAGCAACCGGACGAAGTGGAACCATAAGTACGCCATTCACCATCTTGGGAACGGCACCCATCTCATGTTTTACACCATCCACCCAGGCAATTGAACTGCCAATCGTTAGAGTCACAGTGTGCGGGCCTTCCTTGATTTTGACAACATCATTTTTCTCCAGCCGGATTTCACTGCCAAATGCTTTCTTGAATACACCGACAGGTACCATCGTTACACCCTTGAACTTGTAAGGTTTGGCTATGGCCTGCTTATCGCCGTTAATGTAGGCGCTCGTGCTACCCGCTTTGACACGTAGTTCACTTGTCGTCAAATCAGATGCCCATACAGGCAATGCTGCGCCAATGGTCAGCATCCCGGTTAATACACCTGTGCTTAGCACACGTACCCATGACTTTTTCATTCCGTTCTTTCGTCCTCTCTCCATCCGGGCTGATCGCCGGGCTTTATTGTTCTTCATCTGCAAGGAACGCTTCATCTTCCTCGTCTACGATGTCTGCGCGATCAGCAAGCATTAACGTGCGGGTGACGATATCGCCATCCGATTGCATCAACAGCTTTACCTTTTGTCCAGGCAGATACTTTTTGAGCAACTCATTGATATCCACTACTGAAGAGACACGTGTGCCCGCGACACTGTAAAGGACATCGCCCTCTTTGATTTTGGCTTTCTTGGCTTCAGGAGACAGTACACCCGTAATCGTTAAGGGATCATCTGTAGGCAGGCCCACAATCGCAGACCAGCTTTCTTCAAGTTGTAGCCCCAGACTTGCACGTTTTATTTTTCCATATTTAAAAAACTGATCGATGATATATTGAACGGTATCCACTGGAATCGAAAATCCCAAACTCTCTACGCCTACCGCAGAGAATTTCATCGAGTTGATACCAACCACTTCACCCTTCAGGTTGACCAGCGGTCCTCCGCTATTTCCTGGGTTAATCGCCGTGTCGGTCTGAATCAACCGGTAGGTCGCCTCAACACCACGATTCAAGCCGCTAATTACCCCTACCGTTGCCGAGTTGCGCAAAGAAAAGGAAATCGGCGTACCCAAGGCAATCACCGTTTCTCCAACAGTGGTTTGTGAAGCTTTGGCGAAGCTCGCCGGTTTGAGTGATTTAGCATTGATTTTGATTAGCGCCAGATCACTTAGTGCATCACTGTATGTTTTCGTAATTTTGTATGTATTGCCATCCGTCGTTACGACAACCGGATTCGTTAATCCGTCGACCACGTGAGCATTCGTTACAATCCATCCGTTCGACCGGATAATGACACCTGTACCATGTGCAAGATTATAACGGTCGTCTGATGTTGCACCGTCCTGCACTTCGGTAGATTTCCCAATAATGCCTACGACCGAAGGAGATACCTTTTCGATCACTTTGGGAATGGCTTCACTTCCCTTGTACGTGTACGTTCCTGATTTGGCATCATATTGTCCACTTCCACCAACTGCCTTGAGCAGATCCTTGGTGTTCACATAGACTTGACCGTCTACCACTTTCGCTTGCATCGCCGCTTTGGATTCAGCTGCACCGGCCGTTGCCGCTACACTAATCGAGAGTACAGCAGCCATCAGTATGGCTATCCCCTTTTTACCCAACACGCTCATATTCTCACCTGACCCTCTCTATACATCCTTCTTGCGCGACTCGACATCGGATTCATAGCTGAATCTATTCTCTCTTTCTCTCATCTGCAATTCCGGTATCCCTCAATGTATCATACAGAATCTGGATATACAATTGTTTTAAGTCCTATTTTAGTAGAGAAGGTAGAATCTTGTTCTATCGCTCGATATAAACGAAAAAAACACCCTCCATGTCTCTCTGGAAAGTGTTCGTCTCTACCTCTTTGGCTTAAATTCCATTTAAATTCTGCGGCGTTCCTACTGAGCAAACCAACCTGTTATCATCGCATAGTCTGTCATCAGAAATACCAGTAGGCTGACTACTGCAAATCCGATCGCAAACAGATTTTTCTTCGGTGCCCGAAGAAGCCGAACAACTCCGATGAAAATCAGGATCGTAAATAAGATGACAAAAATATCAAATGCATTAAAATTCGATGTACTCGCCGTGGCAGCTTCTGCAAACAGCATGGATAGACAGACCTCCTTACCATAGTTGAACAGCTAACGCATACCCTAATATCTTCCTCTATGTTATCTGTACCCTGCTTGTAATGCAAGCCCTATCATCCATAAAAATGAAAAAAAGCCAATTTGGCCGAATATTCCTGTATTGCTCGTCATCATGCATATGTAAACACTTTCACGAAATAACTTTAGTCCGAAGAAAAACGGTGCATAATTCAAAATTAAAAAGCCCTTCTTCTCGGAAGCAGAGCACATCAGATCGTAATCTAACGTCTCAACCTTTTCGAAAAGAAGGGCCAATAATGCCACTTCATATTGATATAACTACTGGTTAGAGGACCTTAGTCCACCAATTGCAGTGCCTTGCTCCGCTCGGTATCCCGCTCCAGAACCGGCTTCAAGTACTTGCCTGTGTAGGAAGCTTCCACTTTGATGATATCCTCAGGGGTTCCGGTTGCTATTGATATAACTACTGGTTAGAGGACCTTAGTCCACCAATTGCAGTGCCTTGCTCCGCTCGGTATCCCGCTCCAGAACCGGCTTCAAGTACTTGCCTGTGTAGGAAGCTTCCACTTTGATGATATCCTCAGGGGTTCCGGTTGCAACAATGGTTCCTCCACCACTACCGCCTTCCGGCCCCAGATCAACAACATAGTCTGCTGTTTTGATCACATCCAAGTTATGCTCAATCACCAACACCGATTCCCCGGAATCAACCAGTCGGTGCAATACGTTCAGCAAACGGTCGATATCATCGACATGCAAACCGGTAGTCGGTTCATCGAGGATGTAGATGGTTTTCCCTGTACTGCGGCGATACAGCTCGGAAGCAAGCTTCACCCGCTGGGCTTCACCACCAGACAATGTGGTTGCAGGTTGTCCAAGGTTGATATAACCCAAGCCCACATCCATCAGTGTCTGCATTTTACGATGGATCTTCGGAATGTTCTCAAAGAATTGGGTTGCATCTTCAACCGTCATTTCCAGCACATCGGAAATATTTCTGTTTTTATATTTCACTTCAAGCGTTTCCCGGTTGTATCGTTTGCCTTTGCAGACTTCACAAGGAACATAAACGTCCGGCAAGAAGTGCATCTCGATTTTGATAATACCGTCTCCACGGCAGGCTTCACAACGTCCACCTTTGATATTGAAGCTGAATCGGCCTTTCTTGTATCCACGTACTTTGGCTTCGTTCGTCTGAGCAAACAGATCCCGGATATCATCAAAGACTCCTGTATACGTAGCCGGGTTGGAACGTGGTGTCCGTCCGATTGGTGACTGGTCAATATCGATGACTTTATCGATATGTTCCAGACCGCGAATTTCTTTATGCTGACCCGGACGTACCCGAGCACGGTTCAAATCACGTGCCAGCGTTTTGTACAGGATCTCATTGATTAATGTGGATTTACCAGAACCTGACACACCCGTTACCGCGGTAAATACACCTACAGGAATCTTCACATTCAGATTCTTTAGGTTATTTTCTTTGGCTCCACGTACTTCCAACCAACGGTCTCCTACACTTCTACGTTCTGTACGAATCGGAATGAATTTGCGTCCACTCAGATATTGACCGGTTAAGGAGTTCTCATCATTCATGATCTCCTCCGGTGTACCCTGTGACATGATGGTACCCCCGTGGATACCTGCACCTGGGCCAATATCAATAATATAGTCGGCAGCCATCATCGTATCCTCATCATGTTCAACCACGATCAACGTGTTACCAATGTCGCGCATGTGCGCAAGCGTTGAGATCAGACGGTCATTATCCCGTTGATGCAGACCGATACTTGGCTCATCCAGAATATACAGTACACCCATCAGGCTGGAACCGATCTGTGTAGCCAGTCTGATCCGCTGAGCTTCCCCACCGGACAATGTTCCGGCAGCACGACTCAGTGTAAGGTAATCCAGACCAACATTCACCAGGAAGCCGAGACGGCTGTTGATTTCTTTCAAAATCAGTTTGGCAATCGTCTGCTCTTTCTCCGTCAATTCCAATGTATCAAAGAATCGGCCAGCTTCACCAATGGACAAACTAGTCACATAGGCCATGTTGTGATCATTAATCGTAACCGCAAGACTCTCGCGTTTCAGACGTTGACCTTTACATGTACCACAAGGCTTCGCACTCATGTAACCCTCAATAAATTCACGGATACCTTCAGATGCTGTATCACGATAACGACGCTCCAGGTTATTCACGATACCTTCAAAGGTAACCAGTGCTTCCTTCCGTTGTCCAAAATCATTCTCATAGCGGAAACGGATTTTCTCCGTACCTGTACCCTGCAACAACTTGTTCATCTGCTCAGCTGGCAGATCTTCGACAGGTACATTTTGGGGAATGTTGAAGTGCTCACATACTGACTTCAGGAACTGCGGATAATAGGTGGACGTTCCACCTGTCCAAGCATCAAAAGCACCATCTTCGATGGTCTTAGTCCGATCCGGTACGAGCAGATCAGGGTCAACAATCATTTTGACACCTAACCCATCACAATCCGGGCAAGCACCGAACGGACTGTTAAATGAGAACATCCGTGGTGCAAGCTCTTCAATACTGAATCCACACACCGGGCAGGCAAAGTTAGAACTGAATCGCAGCTCTTCTTCACCCATAATGTCCACCAGGAGTTGTCCACCGGACAAATTAAGTGCTGTTTCAATAGAGTCGGCCAGACGTGCCTGCACATCATCTTTAACGACAATTCGGTCAACAACGACTTCAATCGTATGCTTTTTATTTTTCTCCAATTGAATATCTTCTGACAGGTCACGCAGTTCCCCGTTCACCCGCACACGGACAAAGCCCTGCTTGGACACATCAGCAAATACACTTTTATGCTCGCCCTTACGGCCCGAGATAATGGGTGCCAAAATCTGCAACCGGGTACGCTCTGGGTATTGCATAATACGGTCAACCATTTGCTCTACGGTCTGGGAACTGATCTCCACGCCATGGTCCGGACAATGTGGATGGCCCACACGTGCAAATAACAGACGCAGATAATCATAAATTTCGGTCACGGTTCCTACTGTGGAACGCGGGTTACGACTTGTTGTTTTCTGATCTATTGAAATGGCAGGAGATAATCCTTCGATGGAATCCACATCCGGTTTCTCCATCTGTCCCAGAAACTGCCTTGCGTAAGCTGACAATGATTCTACATAACGCCGCTGTCCTTCGGCATAGATCGTGTCAAAAGCCAGCGAGGACTTGCCTGAGCCACTCAGGCCGGTCAATACAACAAAGCGGTCACGCGGGATGGTAATGTCGATATTTTTCAGGTTATGCGCTCGTGCGCCTTTAATGACAATGTTATCGCTCGCCAATAGTATTCATCCTCTCAGTGTGTTAATCCAAACCTTTATAAAGGCTTTTCGATCCCTCCCAAACCCTCCCTTCCAAGGGAGGGCCCCAGAGGGCGCAGCCCTCTGGACACCCGAAACAAGCGGTGCAACGGTGAGGGGTCGGGTCTTGCTATGTGAAGGGTTGTCGTGTGCCCGCGGCTCCGCATAAGGTTCCGGCTCATTGCCGAAACCTTATGCGACCGCTCTACTGCGAGGTGACGCTCTTGGCTTCGCCACGTTCGCGACAAGGTCGCCATTGCCTTTGGCTCGGCTCCAAGGTCAAGAGCGGGACGCTCTCGGCTTCGCCTTGATCGCGACAGGGTCGCCATTGCCTTTGGCTCGGCTCCAAGGTCAAGAGAGTGACGCTCTCAGCTTCGCCTTGATCGCGACAGGTCGCCATTGCCTTTGGCTCGGCTCCAAGGTCAAGAGCGGGACGCTCTCGGCTTTGCCTTGATCGCGGCAGGTCGCCATTGCCTTTGGCTCGGCTCCAAGGTCAAGAGCGGGACGCTCTCGGCTTCGCCTTGGTCGCGACAGGGTCGCCATTGCCTTTGGCTCGGCTCCAAGGTCAAGAGCGGGACGCTCTCGGCTTCGCCTTGGTCGCGACAGGGTCGCCATTGCCTTTGGCTCGGCTCCGAGGTCAACACCGGGGCGCTCTTGACTCTCAGGGGGACACGACTCCCGATTGCTTTCCTATAAACCTTTTAACCAATTTCAACATTTCTATCAGTATAGACCCGAATTCAAAATTTCAACATCTCTTATTATCGGTAGATATCAACGATTTCCTTACTCAACAAGAGAACGGCCAATTGGCCGTTCTCTTGTTACAGATCCATCTTAACTGGAGCATATGAGTAAGCAGTATCTTATTCAGCGCGAAGTTCCAGCAACGCATCGCGAAGCTCGGCAGCACGCTCAAACTGCAGGTTTTTGGCTGCATCTTTCATCTCTACCTCTAGGCGCTGAATAAGCGCCTGGCGATCTTTCTTCGACATCTTCTCGGCTGCGCCCGTGAGATAGTCTTTCTTGGATTCGGCAACTTTGGTTGCCTCAATCACATCACGCACTTTTTTGCGAATCGTCTGTGGTGTAATTCCATGTTTCTCGTTGTACTCGATCTGGATTGCACGACGACGTTCTGTTTCCTTTATCGCTTTATCCATCGAATCCGTCACTTTGTCGCCGTATAGAATAACGCGACCCTCGCTGTTCCGTGCTGCACGACCAATCGTTTGAATCAGTGAGCGTTCGGAACGCAGGAATCCTTCCTTATCGGCATCCAGTATAGCTACGAGGGATACTTCGGGCAGATCGAGACCTTCCCGGAGCAAGTTGATTCCGATCAGGACATGGAACACGCCTAACCTTAGATCACGTAAAATCGCCATCCGTTCCAGTGTCTTGATCTCGGAGTGCAGATAACGAACCTTGATTCCAACTTCCTTCAGATAATCCGTTAGGTCCTCGGACATCTTCTTGGTTAATGTTGTAATCAACACACGCTCGTCTTTGGCAATCCGGTCGTTAATCTCACCAATCAAGTCATCGATCTGTCCCTTCGTTGGACGCAGTTCAATGATTGGATCAAGCAGTCCGGTTGGACGGATAATCTGTTGCACCATCGTATCGGTATGCTCAATCTCATACGGGCCCGGTGTGGCCGATACATATATAATCTGATCCATCTTGCCTTCGAACTCTTCGAATTTGAGGGGACGATTATCCAGCGCTGACGGCAGGCGGAAACCATGTTCAACCAATACTGTCTTCCGCGCTTGGTCACCATTGTACATCGCACGGATCTGTGGCAAAGTCACGTGAGACTCATCGACCACGATCAACATGTCATCCGGGAAGTAATCCATCAGTGTATACGGCGTATCACCGCGTTCGCGGAAAGTCAGCGGACCAGAATAGTTCTCAATCCCCGAACAGAATCCAACTTCCTTCATCATCTCGATATCGTACCGTGTGCGCTGCTCCAGTCGCTGAGCCTCCAGCAGTTTCCCCTGTTCACGCAACACTTCAAGACGCTCCTCCAGTTCACGCTCAATGTTCACCAGCGCAACCTTCATCGTCTCTTCTTGCGTTACGAAGTGAGACGCCGGGAAGATGGCAATATGTTCACGTTCGCCAATGAGCTCTCCGGTTAACACATCAATCTCCGTAATTTTCTCGATCTCATCACCAAACAACTCAACCCGAATTGCATGTTCGCCCTTGGAGGCAGGGAAAATCTCAACAACATCCCCACGAACACGGAACGTACCCCGCACAAAGTTAATATCGTTCCGCTGATACTGGATCTCTACCAGACGAGACAAAATCTGATTGCGCGGTTTCTCCATGCCTACCCGAAGTGACAGCAACATGCTTGAATACGAGTGCGGTGAACCCAAACCATAAATGCAGGAAACACTCGCTACAATGATGACGTCCCTGCGCTCAAACAACGAACTCGTCGCTGCGTGCCGCAGTTTGTCGATCTCTTCATTAATACTTGAATCCTTCTCGATATACGTATCGGAGGACGGGATATATGCTTCTGGCTGAAAATAATCGTAATAACTGACGAAATACTCAACCATGTTATTAGGGAAAAAATCTTTGAACTCACTTGCAAGCTGCGCTGCCAACGTTTTGTTGTGTGCAATAATCAGCGTTGGACGTTGCAGTTGGGCTATCGTCTGGGCTATCGTAAACGTCTTACCCGTACCCGTCGCACCCAGCAGTGTCTGGTACCTCTTCCCCTCCTGAACACCCTTCACCAATTCTTTAATGGCTGCAGGCTGATCACCTTGGGGAGAAAACTCTGACTCGATTTCGAACGTTTTGTCGCTCATTATAATATCGCTCATTGCCGTATCTCACCCTATCGTCTAAAATAATAGTCACTATATATTGTCGAAGTTCCCCGAATTTTCATATGGGAAAACTTATAGTAATAGGAATATTTGTTCCCGTTTAATTATACCTCGTTCGTTTTAGTGATGCAAACGTGAAATGAAGATAGGAGTGGGTTAATTTATGGATATTGCGACACTTGTCGGTATTATTGCCGGAATTGCCGCAGTCATTAGCGGTTTTTTGTGGGAAGGCGGCCAATTGTCCGGTCTCCTGCAAAAAACGGCTGCTTTAATTGTATTCGGTGGAACGATTGCTGCTGTGGTTGCCAGTTTCCCGGCGCATCGCCTTCGTACGATTCCAGCTGCCCTGCGTATGGCTTTTGGACGTAACAACAATGAATCAGGCTTATGGGTCGAAGAACTGGTGGAGATGTCTTCAATCGCACGCCGCTCAGGTGTACTTGCATTGGAACGCAAGGTTATGGATCATCCGCATCCATTTTTGCAAGACGGGATTCAGATGGTTGTTGATGGTACGGATCAGGATGTGGTTCGCCAGATCCTGGAGATGGAGATCGACTCGATTGAACAAAAACATGAGGGCTACGCCAAAATATTCGAATCCGCTGGTGGGTACGCTCCAACCATGGGGATCATCGGAACCGTGATGGGACTTATTCAGGTACTTGGCAGTTTGACCGATCCAACCGGACTCGGACCTGCCATTGCTGTTGCCTTTACCGCAACCCTGTATGGGGTCGCCAGTGCCAATCTTATCTTTTTGCCCATTGCCTCCAAGATCAAATCCAGAGGTGCCGATGAAGTGCAGACCATGGAAATGCTTCTCGAAGGTGTACTTGCCATTCAGAACGGTGAGAATCCCCAGCTTGTACGCAAAAGACTGGAGTCTTTCACCCTTACGCATCGTCAGCATATACGCCCCCTAGCAAAGGAGGGATTGGATGAGTCGGCGCAGTAAACGGCGCGGAAAACGTGAAACTATCGATCATCGGGATCGCTGGATGATTACTTATGCCGATCTCATAACTCTGCTTTTGATCTTTTTTGTCATCATGTACGCCATGAGCAATCTGGATTCCGGTAAATATGACGTCGTTACTCAATCATTACAAAATACATTTAATGCGTCCGACTCTATCCTTGAGCTTGGTGAGGGACTCGGGGAGAAACCCGGTCAAACGATTACAGAGACTCCACCATCCGAGGTGCAGGGTGAAGATCCTTCAAAAGGTGAAGGAAACCCTTCCGATACCGGGACTGCAACACCAGATGATGACGACAAGCCCCTCACAGAACGGGAAGAACAGTTCAGATCACAGGAGCAGGAATTGCAAAATCTGTTCAATGTGATTACCCAATATATCGAGGATAATAAACTGGAAAATCAGATTTTTGTTGCGGACAAGCCACAGGGCCTATCCATTACCCTCAGTGACCGCTTCCTGTTTGATCAGGGCCAGGCCGCTCTAAAGGACGGTGCAGCACCAACGCTCAGTAAACTTGCCAGCCTGTTTCGGGATCTGAATACCGTTGTCAGCATCGAAGGACATACGGACAATATTCCGGTAGGGGCCAACTCCAGTTACAAAGACAACTGGCAACTTTCCGGAGAACGCGCACTGTCTGTATTACGATTTTTTCTGGATACAGAGAAGCTTAACCCGGACGGCTTCCAGTATGCCGGATATGCGGATACACGCCCAACGGGTGACAACACCACAGCGGCCGGAAGACAAAAGAACCGTCGGGTTGAAATAACGGTCCTGCGGCAACTCCAACCTTAATCATCAATATCTCACATATTGCATCATTCCTTATGCAAAGAAAGCACGCTCTAACTGAATTCAATTCAGCAGAGCGTGCTTTCTTTTATGTCGTATTACCTTATGCCTCTACTCCTGGCTGGCTAGGGCGTAGAATCGCAGAGCCTACGGTCAGTAAAATAGCAGCCATGCCAAACAAAATCAATAGTGGCAATGTGATATCCGACAATGTACCGCCAGCAGAGATCGTTTCCACCGCCTGAATCGCCCATTTCTGTGGTACGAAGTTGGCGAGCTTTTGCATATAATCTGGCATCAACGAGATCGGCCAGAAACAACCACCTATCATGCAGGTTGGCATAATGACAAGTGAATTCAGCATATTGGCATTTTTGGGATTACGGATTAATCCTGCCACGGTACTTGCGATCCCCATGGAGACCAGCATAAATGCGGCCAAGATGATGAAATGAATGCCAAAAGGAATACCGGCATCATAATGCAGCAGCCACCTGCTGACTCCCAAAACCAGAACAATCTGAATCATACCAATGACAAAGCTGCCGAGGAAATTACCAAGCGCAATCTCATATGCACGGACGGGTGCCGTATATACTCTGGCCATCGTACGTTTCCTGCGATCTTCCATTATCACAGCCACTGCACTCGTCAGCAGCCCCATCATAAACATAATCGTAAATCCAGTCACATTGTTCAGGCCTGGCTTGGGATAGATCTGCAGATCGGTGACTTCACCAGCAACCTGATGTTTTCCTATCTCCTGTAAAAGCTGTTCAAATGGCTTATGTGTACTCGATAGTATGTCAGTCTCACTTGAAACAGGACCTGCGGCCACCTTAACAGCTGAAGCAGATTGTAACAATCCGCTTGTCAAACCTTCAACTGCTGCTCGTAGGGTATAGGAACTTTCACTTATACGCAGTTCCACCAATTGAATTTCGGTTGGCTTCCCTTGTAACAGATCCTCCGTATAATGTACCGGAATGATGATGCCAGAACTTCCTTTTTGCTGAGCGATGGCTTCCTTCACTTCTGCTTGGTTGTTCATCGGCTTGAGCAGATACTCCTCTTTGCCAGCAAGTTCATGAATCATCCATGTCCCTGCCACCCCTCCATCCTCATTGACATAGGGAATAACAGTACGTGCACTCTGCTCGCTTCCAAAAAGAGCAACCGCTCCTGTAATCACCAGGCAAGGCAGAAGTAGAAACGTAATGAAGCCCATTTTACGGCCAAGTGTACGTCTAATCATCAACCAGGCGATGTGTAGACTATTCATATCGGTATCCTGCCTTTCTATAGATCAATCCTGAGATGAACAGTAATACAGCGCATACCACGCCTAACATCAGAATGCTATATACAATCTCTCGTACAGGTGCATCCAGCATCATTCTCAGAAAACTTTGGAGCGCCCAGTGGTTAACCGTAAATTCGCTAATCCGTTGTACAAAATCAATCGGAATGGGCGTGAACCCACCGCTAATAAATGTCATTGCAACGATGATACCTTGGATGGTTGCGCTGGCCGATGCCGAGCTTTTGCATACCAATGCCACGATCACGCCAAGGGTCATTGATGCCAATGTGATACATACACAAGTGAGCACAATATACCAAGGATGCGTTCCCCAATCTACACCATAGAACCAATACGTCATAAGTATGATCGTTGTTGCTTGTAAGAAAGCGAGCAGACTATTACCTGCAATTTTGCCAGCGAAAATAACTCCATTGCCTATAGGCGCAGCCTGAAGGCGAATTAACGTTTTGTTATCACGCTCTCCAAAAAGGCTGGTACTTGTTGTCATGCCTGAGTACAACATGAACATCGCCAGCATGGAAGCTGCATAGTATTGGGAGGCACTATACGCCGTACCTGTCTTACCGGGATTAGTGACAGCAATAGAGGTGGAATTCGCCGTACCAGACTCCGAAGCAGAGGCCATGGCAGTAGTCACTTCCCGACCGAGCACTTTGGTAATCGCCATATGTCGGTTCCATTCATCCGTAAAACGTGTGAACAAAGTTTCACCCAAGGTATTAAGTGTGTTGTCCTTTCCTCGTATCCACTGTAACCTGGCCTCTTTCCCCGTCATCACGTTTTGCTCAAAATCCGAAGGAATCATTACAGCAAAGTCTAGCTTGCCGGTACGCAGCGAATGGACTGCCTCTTCTTCTGTCGTAAAGTTCTGCACTTGGACCATCTCAGCTACCGCCGGGGAATTCACGAATGTATCCAGTGCTTGATTA
This sequence comes from Paenibacillus sp. FSL k6-2145, assembly GCF_037976585.1. Lineage (NCBI taxonomy): Bacteria > Bacillati > Bacillota > Bacilli > Caryophanales > Paenibacillaceae > Paenibacillus > Paenibacillus sp. FSL k6-2145. The sequence goes on from NZ_CP150267.1 coordinate 1,345,279, forward strand.
ACCGCACTTGATCCTCCACCAGATTCAGTATTCAAATGGATGATTCCCACACGTACAGTATCCGGAATAACATCCTCCGCCGTACCCATCGTACTGGAAAGTGCCGTACCCAATATAAAAATCAGTAACAACGGCAAAATGAACAGGTTTAACACTACAGATCGAATCTTAAGAATACGCCTCAATTCAAAGATGCAAATATGCCATATATTCATCTCTTGTTCCCCCTAGTCCCGAAGCGTACGCCCGGTCAGATTGAGGAACAACGTTTCCAGATCCGGCTCTTCGACCTTGAGCGACTGAATGGATATTTCATGTTTGCTGCAAATGAAGAGCAGATCCTGGAGATCCTGCTGTGCCGAGGGCAGCGTAATAGTCAGCGTATTCTCTGAAACGTCTACCATCCGCACGCGAGGGTGAAGTTTCAGTTCTTCTACGACGTCGGCACCGATACCGGAAGTGGAGAGCACTACTTTTTCCTCCGATGCTACCCGTTCTCTCAGCTCTGCTTCAGTCCCACAGGCAATAATTCGCCCCTGATCCATAATCGCAACCCGGTGACTAATCGCCGCCACTTCCTCCATGTAATGACTTGTATATATGATCGTTGAACCCGTCTTGTTAAGTGTGCGTACCGATTCAAGAATATGATTCCGAGATTGCGGATCAATGCCAACTGTAGGTTCATCCATGATAATTAGATCCGGGCGATGTGTAATCGCACATGCGATGTTTAACCTGCGTTTCATACCGCCAGAGAAGGTCGAGGGGGCATCCTTTGCTTTATCCTGCAACCCTACAAATTCAAGGGACTCCAGCACTCTTTCCTTAAGCAATTTTCCACGCAGTCCATACAGTCGGGCAAAGAAAGTCACATTCTCCGCAGCAGACATGGTTTCGTATAAAGCCAGATCCTGCGGAACGAGTCCGATCTTGCGCTTTACTTCAAGCGGTCGCTCCTTGACCGAGATCCCATCTAATCTGATCTCACCCTGATCCATATTCAGGAGCCCTGCAATCATGCTGATGGTGGTACTTTTTCCTGCTCCATTGGGACCAAGCAATCCAAAAATCTCGCCTTTGCCAACACTGAGGTTCAAATGATCCACGGACAGCTTGCTGCCGTATCGTTTTACTACATGATCTACTTCAAGTATGCCCATCCCTTATACGCCCCTTTTCCGTTTCGGCTTCCGCCGCTGGATTTCATAATTTTATTGTAACGGATCGCAATCTGTAGCGAAGGTACGAAAAGTCATGAATCGAAGGTGACTTAAGTCATCTCCTGATTCGAATGCTGCTTATGGTATAATCAAGGGCGCATTACCAAGAGATTTTCTACTCCACTTTTTATATAAAGGATGTCATTTACATATGCCGATGCGGTTTCTGCAATACGGATTAATTATCGTTCCAGCAGTGCTGTACCTCTTGATGCTGCCCTTGGAAAACGAAGCTGTCTACACCCTGCATATCATCATCGCGCTTGGACTCTCTGTGTGGAAAGATTTCAACCGTTCAAGTACACAGCAATGGCTGTTGCTTCTGGCCGAAATACTCTGGAGCTGCTGGCTGATTGTTTCGTATGGACCGTTTCTGCTATTCCTCTCTCTATCCGTGCTCTACGTATATATATACAGACTGGAGGGAAGTAGGAGATGGTTGATGTTTGCGATTCAGCTCATTGCTAACAATGTCGCTTTGCATTGGCATTATTCTGTCCCACAGGCATCGCAGCCTGGGTTAACCACACTAAATACAACCGCCACTGCATTACTCTCCACAGAGACAATTGCGATGGTTCTTGGCAACCTGCTTCTGCTCATCACAGCGGCTCTGTCCTGGCAGGGATCAAGAACGGCGAGCAGCCGCGGACAACTGGAACAAGTCTATGACGAGCTCCGCAGCAAACATTACGAGCTACAAGAAGCGCGTGCGCAGCTGCTGTTATTTACAAAGCAACTTGAAGGAGTGGCTCAGGCAGAGGAACGTACCCGTATCTCCAGACAGCTTCATGACGATATCGGGCATCGACTGATTCGCACCAAAATGATGTCGGAAGCCGCCCTGCTGACCCTCCCCCTGAATATGGAACAAGGAACAGAAATGGTGAGACAGATTCGCGATCAATTGGCCACCAGTATGGATGATATGCGCAGCACACTGCACAAACTGCAACCTAATTCCTATGCATCCGAAGCCTACGCCCTGGATCGTCTTCTAGAGGAATTGGGTAGAGATACCGGCGTGAAGACAAATTATGAAGTTCATGGCCCATCTCATGCGCTGTATCCCAGCATACAAATCGTTTTATTCAAAAATGCCAAAGAAGCCCTGACCAATGCACTGCGACACGGAAATGCTTCTTCGATCACAGTAGAGTTGGAATTCGGGTATCAGGAAGTCTGTATGAGCGTAAGTAATGATGGCAAAATCAATCCCCATTCGTCTAAGGGAAGTGGCATAGGACAGGAAGGTATGCGTCTACGTACACAAATGGTGGGAGGAACCTTGGAGATCCAATCAGCTTTTCCATATACAGTGATTACACGTATTCCAATAACGAACCAGTTGGATATACTCTGAAAAAAGGAAGTGAATGTTCTCATGTCCGAACGGAATGATGTGAACCAAAACAATGATTCAGCCCAACTCCCACTTATTCGGCTGATTCTCGCAGACGATGATTACTTCATTCGCGAGAGCCTTAAAGTGCTGCTCGGACTGGACTCCGGCATTCGCGTTACAGGCACAGCCTCAAATGGACAAGAAGCGTTGGAATTGCTTGAAGCAGGAACGCCTGCGGACGTGGTGTTGATGGATATTCGGATGCCGGAATGTGACGGAGTTGAAGGTTCCAAACGCATCAAGTCACGTTTTCCTGAAATCCAGGTACTCATGCTAACTACTTTTGACGACGATGAATATATTATTCAGGCATTACAGAATGGCGCAAGCGGTTATTTGCTCAAAAATGTTCCACCTGAGCGGATCATTCAAGGCATCAAGACCGTACATAACGGTGATATGTTAATTCATCCGGATATTGCCCGCAAATTGGCAGGCTTTCTTCGTCCTGCTGCGATTCCCCTGACACAGAACCCAATCGAAGCCTATGGACTGACACGTATGGAGCTGGCGGTTGCCGAGGCCATATCGGAGGGGTTATCCAATAAGGAAATTGCCGCCAAACTGTTCCTCAGTGAAGGCACAGTCAAAAACTACGTCACGGATATTCTCGGCAAGTTGAGCTTGCGTGATCGAACCCAAATCGCCATCTTTATGTTAAAACAATAACAAAAAAGGTATTTCCCTTGCCTGCGACGGCGTTAGGAAATACCTTTTTCATTGCTTGATTTATGCAACATACTTCATCACGTATGCTTAGTGGTTACATCTCTATGGAACCTTTATCACTGGCCACAGGGGCTGGCGGTAACGCCAAGGGAGCTTCGTCCCTTTGTGGTTTTTTCAGACGAGCAAACAATTTGAGGTTGATGATATGGAACAGTGTCAGTGGACGTAACCGAATCGCCCAGACCTCGTGATTGTCCGGTGCCATAATGACCCCAAGCTGATGATGCTCCCCTTCATAGATCGCTCGTTGCATGAACTTGCTTTCTCCCTGATGATTGCGAACCTCAAGTTTGCAAAAAGCCGGGTTCATCCGCAGAGCACGATGCAACTCTTCCGGTGAATGAACCAACTTACCATTCACCTTGTACAAGGTCTCTCCTGCTTCAATCCCCAAATCCGCTGCAGGACTCTCCGGAATAACAGCCAATACTTTCAACCCATGCTGCGGATGAACAAATACCGGACTGCGGTTTTGCTCTTCAAACGCGCTGTACCATACCAGAAATTCATGTCCAATAAAAGCGATCAGCGCAGCAACCACCATGAGTGGAGACCACCATGCAGCAAGCAAACTGAACACAAGCAAAGTTGCCCCATATATCATCAACCGCTTGGATGAGATCTGCACCTTTTGCCCCGGAAGCATACTCTGCGTGATCTCACCAAATCCGAGCATAATCGGTAACGCAACCAGCATGTAACTATGTCCTGCATTCATCAGTGGATTCCAAGCCAGCTCCGCGCCACTGCCTGTGACCGGGACAAGAATTAGTAGAGGAATGGCCCAGAACTGTTGCAGTTGATATCCACCAACCAGTTTCCCGCGTTTTCCCTCGAAGAGAAGCGGTGATGCCATCGATACCCCCTGCATGCGCACCAACAGGGCTTCACCCATATGTAGAAGCGCCGCCAGGACAAGCAGTGCAGGCATATCCAGGGTACGTAGCGTTTCCGTTACACTACCCATCCAACCCGATGGTTGCCAGCCTGAAGCCAGATTCAAACCAAATTGCAGCACACCCAGTAACCCTGCCGCATAAGCAAAGCACAGATACCGGATACGGAACAAGGATAGAATTAATGTTGCAGCCCATATGCATATCAGGCTTCCCAGTGTAAGATGTGCACCCAGGAATAGGGACACAATCGAGACGATGGTACCGATGAGTATGCCTCCGAGCACCGCACGAATCGTCTGTGTTATCGAGCTTTGCAAACGAACATGAAACAATTTACGCTCCTGCAGTAACTGACGATGATAGATCAGCGCAATCAGGATCACCGCAATATAATAAAACGGCTGAATAAACAACTGCAACAAAGCTTCCCCTAATGTAGTTAACCACGGCCATACCCATTCCATTGTGGTCGGTCACCCCTCTCTTTCAGCCGGTTCAGAAAAAAAGAAGGCTGAAAATCAGCCTTCTTTATGGCTTCGACACAGCGGACGAAATATCCTTTGAGACATTTTCGATCGCGCGTTTCAGCTGTGCATCATATTGAGGATTGGCAATACGTTCAATCAGAGCCGCTTCCAGTGATTCAGCGGTTTTCTCGTCAATCTGGCCTGTAGCCTGAATGCCTTTTTGCTTCTGGAATGCTTTGACCGCTTCTTCTGTCTTCTGGTCGTAGTATCCGTCCACACGATCCGGTTTGAAATCGAGTCCTCTCAGCATCGTCTGCGCACTTTTCACATCCGTGCTATTGCTGTCATATTTCAGTGGTAACTTCTCTTTGTTAATCGGTGCCACCGAGAAATAATCCGGCTGGTCTACCGCAATATCCGGTTTGATTCCTTTTTCATGAATCCAGTCTCCGTTCGGAGTGAGCCACTTGGCAATGGTGATCTTCAGCAAGCTGCCGTCACCCATTTGCTTGTCATAACTCGTCTGTACGGTTCCTTTACCAAAGGAGTTTTCACCAATCAACTTAGCACCTGCTGACTGTTGTAATGCACCGGCCAAAATCTCCGACGCACTCGCACTGCCCTTGTTCATCAAGACTGTGACTGGATAAGCCTTTGCTGATCCATTGGACTTGCTTTGTTCCTTTTTGCCGTTCTTGTCTTCAACTTGCACAATAACCTTGCCTTTAGGAACAAACTGTTCAGCAATATCAATAACGACTTGCAATACACCGCCTGGGTCATTCCGTACGTCGATGACCAGACCTTTCATGTTCTGCTTCTCAAGCTTCGCCAACTCTTCCTTGAAGCGATCGCCTGTATTCAAAGAGAATTGAGTAATGGCAATAACGCCAATTCCGCCATCCTCCATGTGAGCATATACGGTCTCCAGATCAATGTCATCCCGTACAATGACAAATTCAATCAGCTCGGAAGATCCGGCACGTTTGACCTGTACCTTCGCTTCACTGCCCTTGGGACCTCTGATTTTGTTGACAGCCTTGTTCAGTTCCAACCCTTGCAGGGATTCGCCGTTGACCGACATAATCATGTCTTTTGCACGAATACCCGCTTTCTCGGCAGGTGATCCTTTGATCGGGGAAACAACAACAACGTTTCCATCCTGTGAGGACACCTCTGCGCCAATACCGGTAAATGAACCTTCGATCGACTCTTCAAACTGAGCAGCCGTTTCCTGCCCCATATAGTTGGAGTACGGATCACCAAGCGATTCCATCATGCCGTTGATCGCACCGTCAATCAATTTGGTCTGATCCACGTCTTTATAATAGTTGCTTGAGATCAAATCCATCGCAGTTTCAATCTTTTTCAAATCGTTCTTCTGCTGTGTATTGCCGGTTACACTAGCCAGCAAACCTTCGCCCGCTGTGGTTTGGTTTGCTATTCCCGGGTAAGTCATTAGTACCAGGGTTAGCAAACTACCACCCAGGAGACCCACAATGACAAGCAGTAGCGCCGATCTTTTCTTCATCATCCGTTTGTCACCGCCTTTAGTTTTGAAGCGTGTCCGATTCCATTGTTGCGAGAATCCATTCCCTGAACATGCCAGCTTATTATATGTCTAGCTTGTACGGAATATGTTTTTTCCATTCGAACAATGGAGCAATAATTACAAATAGTTCATCGGATTTACAGCGGTACCGTTATCTCTCACTTCAAAGTGCAAGTGAGGTCCAGTAGAGTTCCCTGTATTTCCTGACTCAGCAATGGTATCCCCTTTGCTTACAGTGTCTCCCTTGCTGACTTTGAATCCACCTTCGCGCAAGTGACCATATAACGTCCATAGTCCACCGCCGTGGTCCACAATAACCGTATAGCCATATCCGCTATACCATTCAGCCATGATCACGATTCCGCCAGAAGCAGCGTGAACCGAAGTTCCCTGAGGAACAGCAAAATCGACACCAGCATGCATCTTACCCACTACGCCCGTAATTGGATGGGTACGAGGACCGAATGGAGAAGAAATACGTCCTCCAGATACCGGTCTTGAGAAGATACCATTACCGGATGAATACGTGACCTCACTGCTGCTATCCGAACTCACTCTGGTTGGCGCCTTGGCTGCAGCTTTCGCCCGGGCTGCTGCCGCGGCTTTTGCTTTGGCTGCAGCTGCAGCCTGCTGTTCACGCAATTTATTTTTCTCTTGAAGAAGTGCCGAACGTTTGCTGGCAATCTGCATTAATACATCTTCCTGCTCTTGTGTCAGCTCTTCTGACTCTTCAATTTTAGCATCATATGAAGCGAGAAGCACTTGCTTTTCCGCTTCTTTTTCATTCAATTGGGACTTGCGCTGTTTCTTCTGTGCATACAGGCTCTTGGCTTCCGCATATTGCACATCCAATTCTGCCTTTTTGTCCACAACAAGTTGCTTGTCCGCTTTGTGTTCATCCAGCAGATGTTGATCCTGATCCACGATCGTTTTGAGTGAATCCGCACGAGTCAGAAAGTCAGTGAAGCTGGTAGAGGACAACAGTACATCCAGATAGGATACAGCACCGTCCGTGTACATCAGGCGTACACGTGACTCCAACAATTTTTCCCTTGCAACAATGCGTTCTTCTGCCGCTTGCAGATCTTTCTTCGTTGTACGGAGATCTTCTTCCGTGTTCTCGATCTGCAAGGATACACTGGCCAGTTCATCACTAACGACATTGATCTGTTCCATGACAACCTTCAGATAAGCGTTGGTTTTGTTCTTGTAATGCTGTGCTTCCTTTTTGTTGGAAGCCGCTTTTTTTTGCTCCTGCTTGGCAGAAGCCGCCTTGCTCTCCAGTTGCTGAATCTGTTGGTCAATATCGCTGATGCTACTCTTGGCATATCCGTCAGAAGGTTGAAGCGTCAAACTGGCCAATAACGTAAAGGCCAGCAGCGAAGCAGTTTTTTTCAAAATGATGATCCCCCATCCTATGATTTCACAAGAAAGCAACCTGCACAGGTGGTGAACAGCATGTTCTTTGCTTTCTTCAATCTTAAAGACTCCGTCTTTCCTACATATCGTCAAACAGCGTCCATTAATGAACCTGCTTTGTCATTCTTTTCGACATATTCTGCAATTCGATCGTTGAAAACAAAATTTAAACGTTGAGTGATTTCCGAATGGACAGCGTACTTCCCAAAATACCTACCAGCACACCGAGTCCGATCAACAGTGTTCCAAACAGCCCCCAGATTTCGCCCAGCGGAATCAAGTTAAGCATCTGCATGAAGACATCCTGACCAATCGTGTTCATCAACTGGCTGTATCCAACAAACAGCACACCAACCGTAATGACCGAGCCAATAAATCCAATGAGTGCACCTTCAATAAAGAAAGGCCAGCGAATAAAGGTATTGGTTGCGCCAACCAGCTTCATAATTCCGATCTCCCGGCGACGTGCCAGAATCGTTACGCGAATCGTATTCGAGATCAGGAACATGGACATTAGACCCAGTCCCCCAACAAAAATAAATCCGATGTTACGAACAAGTTTCGTAAATTTGAACAACACTTCCACCGTTTCCTTGCCGTAGTTCACTTTCATGATCGGCTTCTCCGGGTGTTTTTCGTTCAAAGCTTCAATTTTTTGCGCCACAAAAGTGACGGTTTCCGGTTCAATGACCTCAACTTCAATGGTCTCCGGCAGTGGGTTGTTGTCCACATCGAAACCGCTAAGCACGTTATCTGCACTCTCTCCAAGACGCTCACGGAACTCCTTGAGTCCTTCTTCCTTGGAAACAAAACGAATCTCACTTACTTCAGGCATCGCGCTGATTTCTTGCTCCAGTGTGTTACGCAGGTTCTCGTCCACATTCAGTTCGAGGAACGTGCTGATCTCCACCTGGCTATCAACCTGATTCGCCATCGAGTTCACATTGAGCACCAGCAACATAAACACACCAAGAATCAATAAGGACACAATGATGGACATGATGGAGGCCACAGACATCCAGCCGTTGCGGAATACGTTTTTGAATCCCTCCCGCAAATGGCGCAAGAGAGTACTAAAATTCATAACCGTATTCCCCTCTCATCTGATCCCGTACAATCTGTCCACGTTCAATGGCGATTACCCGCTTACGCATCGTATTCACGATATCTTTGTTGTGGGTTGCCATAACAATGGTTGTTCCCCGGAAATTAATTTCATCCAGCAGTTGCATAATGCCCCACGACGTCTCCGGATCGAGGTTACCTGTAGGCTCATCCGCGATAATAACCGATGGGTTATTGACGATAGCCCGTGCAATGGCAATTCGCTGCTGTTCTCCACCCGAGAGCTGTGAAGGTTCACGATTCGCCTTGCTGCGCAGTCCCACCAGATCAAGCACTTCCATCACCCGTTTCTTGATATGACGCTTCGGTGCTTCAATAACTTCCATGGCAAATGCCACATTCTCAAATGCTGTCATCCGTGGCAGCAGACGAAAATCCTGGAACACAACGCCGATGTTACGACGCACATAAGGAATCTTTCTTGGCTTCAACTTACCAATATTAAATCCGTTAATGGATATTTGTCCTTTGGTCGGAACTTCTTCTCTGTACATCAATTTCATAAATGTCGATTTACCTGCGCCGGACGGACCGACGATATAGACAAATTCATTGCGGTCGATCTTCACCGACACCCCTTGTAATGCGTGGGTCCCATTGGCGTAGGTCTTCCACACGTCCTGCATTTCTATCACATCATCACTTCCTGCTCGCATAGTTAGCCATTATCATTTCGACACAATCCCGGCATTTCCTTTAAAAAGACCTGAATTTCATCAGGAAAAATCCACTTCGTCCCTATTTCGTTGGTGAAGCATGGATTCATATGAAGTTTATTGTAACAAATTTGTTACCTATTGAGTACCCGAAAGTTTTCCTGCATTGGATCATATATATAGAAAGTGTTACAAAGTGCGGAACAACAGAAGTATAAAGGAGCGTACGGTTATGAAAAAAATACATGTGACGGTCATTGTTCTATTCTCCATCCTCTTGATCGGCTCCGCGTCTTATGGATTGCTGTATATGTACGTGAATCAACCTGCCCTGCCCAAAGATGTTCATGTTGGCGGCATGCTGGTGGAGGGGAAGAATCGCAAGAACGTATTGCATGAATTGGATGAAAAGATCCAAAAGCTGGAGGACTGGCCTGTCACCTTTGAAGTGACTGAACCCAACCCCCAGACGATGTCGTATACCGCAGCTCAGGTGGGGGTGAGTTACAACGTTAACAGCTTGGAGTCCGCAATACAGCAGCTGGAGGAAGGTAACTTGTGGGAACGCGCTTATGCACGTTATCATTTTCCGAAAGAGTTCTCTCTCGATATGACCTACAACTCAAGACCACTCCAAGAACATCTCAGCCCTGCCTGGGAAAAAGAAACCTTCGGTACACCTGCGGACGCTGTTCGCCGCATTACCACAAGTGACAAAGTCCAGTATATCCCGGAAAAGGGCGTCCGCCGGATTGATTGGGATACACTTGCAAGTCTCATTCAGACCAAGTTGCACCGAGATTTCAGTGTACTGAACCCGGATGAGAAACCCGCCCCACTGCTGATCCAGGTACCACTGTATACGCTGAAACCCGAAGTAACTCTTGATTCGCTACGCCAGGAAGGCATTGACCGAAAGATCATCCAGTTCTCCACGGGTCTGGGCAATAGTAGTGAAGGCCGGATACATAATGTCAGCGCAGCGGCGGAAGCGATTAACGGCATGATTTTGCCACCGGATGCCACATTCGATTATGAGAAGATCATCCGTAAAGCGGAGAAGGATTATGGGTTTCGTGAGGCACCGGTCATTGTCAATGGAAGACTTACCCCCGGAATTGGCGGGGGGATCTGCCAGGTATCCAGTACGGTGTATAACGCAGCGCTATTGACGGGTCTTGATATTATTGAGCGTCGCAACCATTCCCTGCCGGTCAAATATTTGCCGAAAGGATTGGATGCCACCTTTGCCTCGGGAGCCATCAATTTTCGCTTCAAGAATAATACTGGAAAGTCCTTACTCATTCATGCAGAGGTGAAGAACCACCAATTGATGGTGAAATTTTTCGGCACATTCCCGGAGAATGTCAGCTATGCCCTTGAATCTCGTACCATTGAAACATTAAGTGTTCCAGTAAAATATGTGTCCAGTACTGTACTGCCTGATGGTGCACAGCAGGTGCTGCAAGACGGACAGCCCGGATATATTGTCGAGACGGTAAGAACTAAAAGGCTGGACGGCAAAGTGGTCGAATCCAAAACGATTACACGGGACACGTACAAAGCTCAGAATCGCCTGATTGCCCGCTCCGGTCATAGCAGCCTGCCTGATCCACAAGGGCCTTCTGTGGTCGAGGACGGGATTAGCGATACAAAACAGCCTTAGGTTCCTTTTCTGAAGCCAACAAAAACAAAAAGACACACATCCCGTCCCTTTTGCAGGTACGCGAGAAGTGTGTCTTTCATGTTTTAAGCTAAGATAAGTTATTCGTTTTTATAAATTACGAGTAGCCGCTGTATCGTATGCATAACGGTTTAGTGACCGCCTGTGTATTCGCCTTGCTCTTCGCCTACAACCATCTTCTCTTTTCCCATGAAGAAGGAAGCGACCAACGCGAGTGCAGCCGGAATTACAGCCCAGGCAAATAACTGTACGATGGAAGAAGACAGGGCATGTGTGATGGTATCCAGCACCTGAGGCGGAATCGCCTGTCTGAGTTCTGGTGAGAGCAACGCATGTGGATCGGTCAGATCCACTCCCTGAGGCACGCCACCCGCTGAAGCACCGCCTGCTTCAGCAGCTGAACCAGCGAGAGCGTCGTTCATTTTACGCGTAAATACCTGGCTCTGTACGATACCAAAGATCGTAATGCCCATCGTCATGCCGAGGGACCGCAAAAAGTTAAGTGTGGAGCTTGCTGCTCCTCGTCTTTGCGGTTCAAACGCATTCATGGCTGCATTGCTGAGTACCGAGAACGAGGCACCGACACCAAGACCAACCATCACCATGTAGATACGTATCGTCCAAAGGGATGAATTCTCATCCAACGTAGTCAGCAATCCGAGTCCAATGACAAGCAAGGCCAACGTAGGGATCATGATATTGCGATACTTGATTTTGGTCATCAACACCCCGCCCAGGGACGCCGTCACCACAGACCCAAGCATCATGGGCAGCAGCACAAGACCGGAGTTGGTCGCTTTACCACCAAGTACCCCCTGTATGAAGATCGGAATGTACACGGATGCTGTAATGAACGCCGCACCACTGAACATACCAATAACGTTACTGGACCAGTAGACCCGGTTGCGGAACATGCTGAAGGAGATAATTGGTTCTTTGGCTTTGGTTTCTGCAAAAAGGAAGAGCAGCGCTAATGCTACAAATCCGGCAAACAAGCCAAGAATCTGCCAGGAACCCCATGCAAATGTTTTGCCGCCCAGTTCCAGACCAAAGATCAGGCACACAACAGCACCGATCAGCGTTACAGCACCCAGCCAGTCGATCTGTTGGGATTGATGCTGATGAGACTCCTTGTAGAAGAAGGCAATAAACACAAATGCAATCAAGCCTAGTGGCAGGTTGATGTAGAATACCCATTCCCATGTCGCATACTGGGTAATGTAAGCACCGAGCAGAGGTCCGAATACGCTGGACAGGCCAAAGACCGCTCCAAACAATCCACCCAATTTACCACGAGATTCTGGTGCAACGACATCAAACATGATCGTAAAGGCAATCGGCACCAAGGCCCCCGCACCAATACCTTGAATCGCTCTGTACATCGTCAATTCCACAATAGACGTTGCCGTTCCGCACAGCGCTGAGCCAAGCATAAACACAATAATACCAAACACAAAAAATTTCTTCCGTCCATACATATCGGATAGCTTACCAAAGATCGGCATCCCTGCCATCTCAGCCACCATGTACGCGGAGGTAACCCAGACGAACTTGTCGAGCCCACCCAGTTTCCCGACAATGTCCCCCATAGCTGTTGCCACGATGGTGTTATCCATCGAAGCCATAAGTATGCTGAGCAGTAACCCTGCCAGCACCAATCCAATACTGTTTTTACGTGCAACCATTGTACTCAATCTCTCCATTCACGCTCTATTCATATGACTGCATTAGTATATCCGAAAAGAAGTTTTCGTTAATCAGTCCAAGGACCGATTGCTTTGCAGCAAAACTTCCGATTGCGGATGAATTTGCAGAGATGAACGGTATTCCACTGTACCAATCCGGCAGCCAGGACCGATTTTTATTTTATCGCCACGGACAATCTCGGCCTCCGTATTCTCTAATTCAATGTCGTCACCTTCGATAATCTGTGCTTTAAGAATTGATTTATTCCCCGTAAACAAGTCATTCAGCCGGCCACTCTTCACCGAGATGATGGAACCGCCCATTTCCTTGACCTCTGAAGGACCCATGATTTTGAGTGTCATGTGTTCAGCGCTGAGCATCCCCGCTATCGTCAACCGTCCGTTCAGCTTGATATTTTCTGCCTGACAATCCCCTGACAGATGAAGTTCACCGACAACTTTTATATGCTCAGCTTTGGCATGCAGGCCAGATACCTGGATTCCATCCTCAACATCGTTGCTGGCCTCTCGCTCTTTCAGAGTAAGGGTGCCGGTAATTTTAATATCTGTGGATTCAAGCGATCCGTATATGACCGATGTACCCGTACATTTGAATCGATCACAAGATAGATTGTCGTTAAAGGACGCGTCCCCTACGACCTTGATCTTGCCGTACACGCCACCAGAAGAACTGCCATCACCAACGATGCTGATATCCATTTTTTTGTCCAATGAACGCCCAGGATTGTTATTCATGTCGATCCCATCCCTTTCTCTCCATATCCAAACTTTAAATTTGCTGACTGCTGCCCACCTTGGCATCCTGATCTATCTCAAGTTCACCCGAATACTCGACCAGCCTGATGTTACAGCCGCGACCGATAAAAATGTTACTCCCCCGAACAATATCAGCTTCAGTATCTTCCAGCACAATCTCATCACCCTCAATTAAGGAAGTCTTAAATGAAGGGGTCCCGCCCAGACCAATACTTTTCCAAAATCCATTCTGTTGTTCCTTGCGACGAATATCGATACGCTCTCCGCCAATCTCTTTAGCCGAAGAAGATGTATGCAGCCTGATCTCCACTGTTCCCGCATTCAGTAAGCCGCTGATCTTAATATTGCCCCGTACATTCAGGGACTCACATTGGACATCCCCTTCAATATCGATCACACCGCCTATATCAATTCGTTCCCCATCCACTCTTCCACGTACGGTACACTTTCCGTTCACTTCAAGCTCAGGGCTATGGAGATCTCCGTTAATCGTAGTTAAGCCATCCACCCGAACACGAGAACTGGTCAAAGGGCCATTCAACGTACACATGCCGTTAATCGTTACACTCTCGGAGCTCAAAGCGCCGTGCATCTTCAATGTTCCATTCACTTCCATAGAGGTGCAGTCCAGGTTGCCGTTCACCTTAGCCATGCCATCAATAGATACACGGTGAAAATTCCCGCCTGCCGTTTGACTTATGCCCGCCACATTCAGATCATTCCGCTTATTCCGCTCTTCCATAGATGATCCTCTCCTTATCCCAATTTGAGTTTTAATTCTTCCATAAATGTTCCCATCGGCTTCCTAAGAACCACCTTCACACCATTGTCAAAATAAAACTCCGTTCCTGCTGTTACCAGCATGAATGAAGGAACACCCATCTTACGAATAAGCACGAGTTCGCTGGGTTTGCCTGTAAAACGATAATAATGTTCGGACATCACTTCGATCAGCAACGCACCCTCTTGCCGAGTAATATCTCCGCTCATTAACAGCTTATCAAGGACGTAGAGCATCATAATCTGCTCCAAAGCATACAGCGATTGTTCTCGATCTGCTTCTTTCAACAGATCCAGCGAGATTTGTGAAACAATGTTCCGCTCTAATAGTAGCTGTGCAGACATCTCCACTTCACCCAACGTAGGTGAGAACACGTCTGCCAGCTCATCCAGCGATAATCCGTCTTTCATATTGAGAATCTTGTCAATGCGCAGTAAAATCTGTTGTTTGGGAAAAAAGGTCTCTTGTCCGGTGTAGGACGATTTCCGAATGAACCATTCTTCCGGAATGAGATTTTTCCGCTTCCAGCGGTACAACTGGCCGTATGAGATTCCTGTCAGGTCCAACAATTCTTTCTTGGAGATCAAATCATCCGTCATATATGGTCCCCCTTTTTATTGAAACGAGTGTAACATAACATTGTTACGTTGTAAAGTGCGTTAAAAATCGATAATCCAATTACATACTTCCATTTTAACCACTGGTGTGAAATTCTTTGTTTTCTACTGTAGATCTTGTTATTGCAATGGAAGAGTAATGCGTATAACCTGTTACATATAAACACTTTGGAGGCTTAGGCATCCGATTTCCATCCCATCGTCTCATGTCAGAACACGTGGTTAACGAACTTATGAAAGGGGTTTCTTATACTCATGGCACTTATTAAATGTGATTTTTACTCGGATACACTCGGGCTTAGCACCAGCATGCATGTCATTCTGCCGCAACAAACCCACAATCAGATCGGTATGGAGAATGTGACCGGCAAAGGACTGCACCCAACCCTATACCTGCTGCACGGTCTGTCTGATGATGATTCCATCTGGTTGCGCCGGACTTCCATCGAACGTTATGTGGCCAACCTCGGGATCGCCGTTGTTATGCCACAGGTACATCGCAGCTTCTATACGGATATGGTGGAAGGTGGAAAGTACTGGACGTTTATCAGTGAAGAACTGCCAGCACTCGCTCGCTCTTTCTTCCCATTGTCACCAAAGCGTGAGGATAACTTCGTTGCAGGTTTATCCATGGGTGGTTATGGTGCATTCAAGCTGGCCCTTCGTAAACCAGATCAATACGCTGCAGCTGCCAGTTTGTCCGGAGCACTCGATATGTCTGCACATATGGATAGAAATGCATCCTCAGCATTGCAACAGACGGAGTTACAACGGATTTTCGGACCAGAGGTGACAGGTACAGAGAACGATCTGATCCATCTGTTAAAAGAGAATCAATCTAGCGAAAGTCCTCGACCTTTGCTCTACCAATGTTGCGGAACGGAAGATTTCCTGTATGAGGATAATCAAACCTTCCGGCATGCCTGTGAACAAACGAACTTCGCATTGACATACGAGGAAGGACCTGGTGAACATGAGTGGGGCTACTGGGATGCCAAGATCCAGGATGTATTGAAATGGTTGCCTTTGCCCAAACGGGACTAGTGGAGCATTGGGAGCTACTGAGGATAAAGAAGGCTGGTACTCCGATGACTAAACAACTTTCCGTTGCTATGGAGTTGGAATGATCTACATCACATTGCTGTAAAACATAAAAAAAGCAGGCCGTTGAGAACGAAGTTCTCTGGCCTGCTTCTTTATTGTACTGTCGTATCTGTGAGATACCTATCGTAACCGTGACATTAATCGCGGTTCGTAATCCATTGCTCGGTGATCTCAAGTACCTTCTCACTGCGTCCAATCGCTTCAGCAACTTGACCCGAAGCTGTTCCGCCGTAAACATTACGAGCGTTCACAACCGCTTCCGGTTGCAGCACATCATAGATCCGGTCATCAAACAGTGGTGAGAACTGACGGAATTCATCAATCGTCAGATCCAGCAAATACTTGCTGTTCTGGATGCAGTACAACACCGTTTTACCAATCACTTCATGCGCCTGACGGAAAGGTAAGCCTTCACCCACGAGGAAGTCGGCAATATCCGTAGCGTTGGAGAAATCCTGGTTGACCGCTTGACGCATCCGATCCTTGTTCACTGTCATTGTTGCGATCATTGGAGCAAACAGTTGCAGTGCCCCCTCCAGCGTCGCTACTGTATCAAACATGCCTTCTTTGTCTTCCTGCATGTCTTTGTTGTATGCCAGTGGAAGAGATTTCAATACTGTCAGCAAACCAATCAGGTTGCCGTACACACGTCCTGTTTTACCACGAACGAGTTCAGGAACGTCCGGGTTTTTCTTCTGAGGCATAATGCTGCTGCCTGTGCAGAACGCATCGTCCAGTTCAACGAACCCAAACTCTGTGCTGCTCCACAGTACCAACTCTTCACTCAGACGGGACAAGTGAGTCATGATGAGCGAAGCTGCCGCCAGGAACTCAACGATGAAGTCACGGTCGCTTACTGCGTCCAGACTGTTCTCGTACACGCCGTCGAAGCCCAGTTGTTCCGCCACAAAATGACGGTCAATCGGGAATGTTGTACCCGCGAGCGCACCTGCGCCCAGTGGCAGGATGTTAATGCGTTTGTAGCTGTCCATCAGACGCTCAGCATCCCGTTGGAACATGGATACATACGCCATCAGGTGATGGGCGAACAGAATCGGCTGGGCCCGTTGAAGATGCGTATAACCCGGTACGATGGTATCGAGGTTATCTTTCGCTTGTCCAATCAGTGCTTCCTGCAAGGAATGCAACATACCTACAAAGCCAACCACCCGCTCGCGCAGGTATAGGTGCATATCCGTTGCAACCTGGTCGTTCCGGCTACGGCCTGTATGTAGTTTACCGCCTACAGGGCCAATCGTGTCGATCAGGTTTTTCTCAATATTCATGTGGATGTCTTCGTCCGATACGGAGAATTCTACTTCACCTGCACGGATTTTGTGCAAAACAGTGATCAGACCTTCTTTGATCGTCTCCACATCTTCTGCCGGAAGAATACCACATTTGCCCAGCATTGTTACATGGGCCAGACTGCCCTGGATATCTTCCTCAGCCAAAGCTTTGTCAAAATTGATCGATGCCGTATATTCCTCAACCAAATGATTGGTTTGTTTTGTAAAACGTCCTCCCCACAGCTTGCTCACAGTGAGTACTCCCCTTTCGCTCATGGACAAAGCCGCTCCTGCCAGATGTGCAAGAACGGCCTGCCTTGTCATTTATATTGATGTAGCTCTAGTATGCAGGTTGAAATTAGTTTTTGTTTTGCTCCACGCCGGAGTTTACTTTCAAACGCAGTGCATTCAGGCGGATAAAGCCCGTTGCATCACCTTGATCGTAGGCTTGTGTTGGATCAGCTTCCATCGTTGCGATGTCCGGATTGTAAAGGCTGACAGGACTTTTCACACCTGCGCCGATGATGTTGCCTTTGTACAGTTTCACACGAACCGTACCTGTTACGTTCTTCTGGCTTTCAGTCACCAGCGCTTGCAGCGCCAGACGTTCCGGTGCAAACCAGAAGCCGTTGTAAACGAGCGTGCTGTAACGTGTGATCAGGCTATCACGCAGGTTCATCACTTCACGGTCCATCGTGATGGATTCCATTTTGCGATGTGCGGTGAACAAGATTGTTCCACCTGGTGTTTCGTACACGCCACGGCTCTTCATACCAACAAAACGATTCTCAACCATATCTACACGGCCAATCCCATGTTTGCCACCCAGCTCGTTCAGTTGCTCCATCACTTGCAGTGGGCTCAAGCGCTCACCGTTCAGTGCAACACAGTCACCTTGTTCGAATTCCAGTTCAACATATTCCGCTTGATCTGGTGCATCTTCAGGTGCACTGCTCAGCAAGAACATGTCTTTGTTCTCGTCCGCGCTTGGATCGAACCAAGGATCTTCGAGCACACCGCTCTCATAGCTGATATGCAGCAAGTTACGGTCTGTGGAGTATGGTTTAGCTGCAGATGCGGTTACCGGAATACCATGTTTCTCAGCGTAAGCAATCATCTCGGCACGTCCCGGGAACTGGTTACGGAATTCTTCCAGACGCCAAGGTGCAATTACGTTAATGTCTGGTGTCAGCGCAGCCGCGTTCAACTCAAAGCGAACTTGGTCATTTCCTTTACCTGTAGCGCCGTGAGCGATGGCCGTAGCCCCTTCTGCACGAGCGATGTCCACCATACGTTTAGCGATCAGTGGACGAGCGATACTTGTACCAAGCAGGTATTGTCCTTCATAGAGGGCACCCGCCTGGAACATCGGATAGATGAAATCTTTTGCGAATTCATCACGCAGATCGTCGATGTATACTTTGGAAGCGCCTGTTGCCAGTGCTTTTTCCTCCAAACCGTCCAATTCATCCTTTTGTCCAATATCCGCTGTGAATGCAATAATCTCAGCATCATACGTTTCTTTCAACCATTTCAAAATTACAGATGTGTCCAACCCGCCTGAATACGCGAGTACAATTTTTTCCTTAGCCATGTTCGATGGTCCTCCCCAAGATCAGTTAAGTTAAACAGAGCCTTCATACACTGAATCCTACGAGCCAGAAAACCCTTCCGATCACTGTTATCCCCAGATTTTTTCATTCCTTTATGATAAAGGGTAAAATCCGGGGATAAAGGCGACCGCTTCGCTTCTTCAGGCTTTTTCTGTCTCTCCGTTTTTGTGTATGCTTCTTGTTTAATTAACTTTTTAAAGTACATTATAGATGAATCTATCATCGCGAAATCTGCGCCTAAAATCAACCCGTTCAATGAAATAGCAGCTATTCGCTCATTAACGCAGCCATTAAGGCTTTCTGTGCATGCAAGCGATTCTCCGCCTGATCAAAGATCAGGGAGTTCGGTCCGTCAATTACACCGGCACTCACTTCTTCGCCGCGGTGTGCTGGCAGACAATGCAAGAACATGTAGTCCGGCTTCGCGCCTTTCATCAGTTCCTCGTCCACTTGATATGCCGCAAATGCCTGCTCCCGAATCTTCTGTTCTTCTTCAAAGCCCATGCTTGCCCATACATCCGTGTACACGATATCTGCATCTTTCGCAGCTTCCTGTGCACTGTAGGTTACAATCACTTCAGAACCGCTCTCCTGTGCGATAATACGTGCCTGCTCCACAACTGCGCTATCCGGCTCATAGCCTTCTGGCGTTGCTACAGCAACATGCATACCCATCTTCGCTGCTCCGAGCATCAGGGAGTGTGCCATGTTGTTGCCATCTCCGATGTAAGCCATTTTCAGACCTGCCAGCTTACCTTTGTGCTCCAGCACCGTTTGGAAGTCTGCCAGTACCTGACAAGGATGCGCTGCATCGCTCAGTCCGTTAATGACCGGCACATCCGCATGCTCTGCCAGTTCAGTTACATTATGGTGTCCAAAGGTACGGATCATGATGCCGTCCAGGTAACGGGACAATACTTTGGCTGTATCATGTGTTGTTTCCCCGCGCCCCAGTTGGATATCATTTTTGCTCAGGAAGAGTGCGTGTCCGCCCAATTGGAACATGCCCACTTCAAAGGATACACGCGTACGTGTAGATGATTTTTCAAAAATAAGTCCGATCGTTTTACCTTTCAACGGTTGAAAAGGTACACCGCTTTTTTGCTTGCCTTTAATCTCGATCGCGAGATCAAGCAGATAACGAATCTCCTCTGCCGTGTAGTCCGTGAATTCGATAAAATCCCGGCCTCTCAGATCAATCTTCTGAACCTTTTCCGTCTGTTGTGCTGTCATGTATAATGTCCTCCTTATTTCCGGTTCCCTGCACCCGCATGGGCAGAAGAGAGCACCGTTAACATCGTGTTTGGTGCTTCTCAAGTTCATCTTCCGCAAGTTCACCGCGCGGCTACAGGGATTCATCATCTCGTTCTGCTTCGAGGCCGGTAATGGCCCCGAGACAGAAAGGTTCTCATTTTTATATTAGGCTTTCGCCGCTACGTGCTCTTCGATCAATGTGGCTACCAGGGATACCGCCTCGTCGATCTCTTCTTTGCTCACATACAGGTTCGGAAGCAAACGAATCACATTTGGTCCTGCAGAGACGAACAAGATACCACGTTTTTGCCCAGCAAGCACAATATCACCTACCGGCTCAGCACATTCAATACCGACCAACAATCCCAAGCCACGTACTTCCTTCACAAAGGAATTGCCCGCCAAACGATTCCGCAGGGAGCTCATCAGGTATTCACCCATCTCCGCTGCACGCTCTGGCAAACGATCTTCCAGCATCGTTTCGATTGTTGCAATCACAACGGATGAAGCAAGCGGTGTTCCACCAAATGTTGTCGCATGGCTACCTGGTGTGAACGCATCCCGCAGGAAACCTTTACCCAGCATCGCGCCTACAGGGAAACCACTACCGATACCTTTAGCAACGGTGAACACGTCTGGCTCAATGCCATAATGTTCGTGCGCGAACAGTCTACCCGTACGTCCCATTCCTGTTTGTACTTCATCGACAATCAGAAGCAACCCATGCTCGTCACACAATCTCCGTACATGTTTGACGAATTCCGGTTCGACCGGATATACACCACCCTCGGCTTGAACCATTTCCAGCATAATAGCTGCAGTATTGGGTCCAATTGCCGCTTCCAGTGCGGGAATATCATGCAAAGGTACGGTTACAAATCCGGCTGGCAATGGCAAAAATCCTTCTTTCACCTTATCCTGTCCGGTTGCTGTCAGTGTTGCAAGCGTCCGTCCATGGAAGGATTGGGCAAATGTAATCACTTCATAGCGATCTGTGCCTTTCACCTGCTGGTGATAACGACGGGCTACCTTAATAGCCGCTTCGTTCGCTTCGGCACCACTGTTACAGAAGAACACTGCATCAGCGCATGTATTGGCTGTCAGCAATGCTGCTGCCTTCTCCTGGCCTGGAATCTGGAACAGGTTGGACACATGCCACAGCTCATCAATCTGAGCTTTCAGCTTGGCTCCAACTTTCTCCGGTGCATGGCCCAGGCTAGTTACAGCGAGGCCACACATGAAATCAAGATAACGGTTGCCCTGGTCGTCCCACAACCAGCTGCCTTTACCTTTAACCAGACTGATTGGATAACGCGCATACGTTTGGAAAAGCGAGCTTTCCGTCTGTGCTGCTGCACCTGTTGCTGTTGCGCCCGCTACCGCTGTGCCAGAACCTGGCTGTTCGTTGCCTTTTGCCATGACCATATCACTCCTTATTGGTTGGTGCACGCCTAAGGTGAATAAACATAACACTAGACACCACTTCGATTGCAGTCCATCTTCCGAACGTATGCATACTTCCACTTCGATGACAGAACAACCTTCTGATCGCTGTTATCCCCGGATTTCTTTGATTATTTGTTCACAGGGGGAAATCCGGGGATAAAGGCGCACGCTTCGCTTCTTCAGGTTATTTCTGTCCTCTCCGTTCTTGCGTCTTTTCTTCAGATTGGCTCTGCACTCTTCCGTCATCGCGTTATGCCCAGATTCACAAAAAAATCGTGCACATATTTTTTTATATAATATACGGCTATTAAGACCCTAGCGTATCGAGCAAATTATTGCATACGGATGATTCTTGTTCCGATAATTTCTCCGCCGAGCACACGGCTTAGGATCTGGGGTTCGCTACCGTCAACGATGATAACCTCACGCACTTGACCATGGATACATGCGATTGCTGCACGCACTTTGGGAATCATGCCGCCATAGATTTCTCCGGTCTGGATCATGTCTTCAATCTCTTGTACAGATACGGATGGCAATACTTTTTTCTCGCCGCCTACGTTCTTCATGATGCCAGGAACGTCAGTCACGACAATCATCCGACTCACGCCGAGATGAGACGCCACTGCTCCCGCAGCTGTATCCGCGTTAATGTTGTAGCGTTGTCCGGTTGCATCCACACCAACTGGCGCGATAACCGGCATGTAACCCATGTTCACGATACCTTGGATAATCTCTGCATTCACACCAGTGACATCGCCTACCCAACCGATCTCTGCGTGGTTTGTAACAGGTTTAGCCTGAATCAGGCCACCGTCCACGCCAGACAAGCCTAGTGCACGACCACCAACACGTTGAATCAAACGCACGATCTGTTTGTTGATACTTCCAGCGAGTACCATCTCCACTACGTCCAGCACAGGTTCAGTCGTTTTGCGCAGGCCATTAACGAATTCGGTTTCGATACCAAGCTTCGCCAGGTTATCCGAGATCGCAGGACCTCCGCCATGCACGATGACTGGCTGTGTACCCTGAGACTGCAAATCACGCAGATCCGCAAAGAAAGACTCCGGCAATGCCGCCAGCGTGCTGCCTCCACATTTCATGACAAACATCTGTTTCTCTGTGCTCGCTTCCGTTGCGGTACTCTTGTTTGGCATTGTTGAATTCATGAGGGCAAGCTCCTTTCGTCCAAATATTCTAAAAGGCTTAACACTTAATTGATGCGATATTCGTTGGCTGACCGTTCCGAATCCAGATCGTTCTTTTGATCGCTGTTGTCTCCAGGTTTTTTGATTCCCTTTTTAAAGGGGAAACCCGGAGACAAAGGCGAACGCTTCGCTTCTACAGAATCGATTCCGTCTCCTCCACTGCCTTCGCCAGTTATCTCAAAGACCAAATAAAGTTCAATCCTTATAGATTTTCTATATATTTACGAAACAGCTTCTCATAGGGAAGCTGTTAGCTTCAATAGAATAAATGCTAAGTCTTATTACGTGCGGTATGCGGCGTTAATTCGGACGTAGTCATACGTCAGGTCGCAGCCCCATGCTGTTGCAGTACCTTCGCCGTGGTGCAGATCTACCACAATGCGAACTGTATCGGTCTGCAAATAAGCCAATGCCAATTCTTCGTCAAACACGACTGGGCGGGACTGCGCGAGTACCGAGATATCTCCCAAACGGATATCTACTTTATTCGGGTTTACTGGCTGTCCTGCACGCCCTACGGCTGCAATAATCCGTCCCCAGTTGGCATCTGCGCCGAACATGGCGGATTTCACCAGACTGGACCCGATGACAGTTTTCGCGATTGCTTGCGCGGATTCATCACTTACCGCACCTGTAACTTCTACCTCGACCAGTTTGGTTGCTCCTTCACCATCGCGAGCAATGGCTTTGGCCAGCACTTGGCATACATAGGTGAAGCCTGTTGCAAAAGCGTCCCAATCCGGGTGCTCTGTGGTCAGCTCTTCATTGCCTGCATATCCACTGGACATAGCTACCAGCATGTCGTTTGTACTCGTATCTCCATCGACTGTAATCATGTTGAATGTATGATTCGTTGCCTGGCGCAGCAGGCGCTGCAACGCTTCTGCACCAATGACCGCGTCAGAGGTCATAAAAGCGAGCATTGTCGCCATATTCGGATGAATCATACCCGAGCCTTTGGCGGCTCCCGCAATCGTAACCGTCTTACCGTTAACCATAACGGAGACGCAGGCTTCCTTTTTCACCAAATCCGTTGTCAGAATCGCTTGTGAAAATTGTTCCGCCTCATTCGACTCCTTGCCCATATGCGCTGGAAGGCCGGTGATGCCTGAATGCACAGCATCCATTTTGAGCAATTCCCCAATGACACCTGTGGATGCCACAGCCACGTCCTCTTCTGCCACACCCAGCTCCCGCGCAGCTGCCGAGCGCATCGCATAAGCATCTTCTTCACCTTGTTGCCCTGTACATGCATTGGCGTTACCACTATTGACGATAACAGCTTGCAGGCGTCCATTGCTCAAGCTTTCGCGCGTTACTTTGAGTGGTGCGGCCTGAAATACGTTCGTTGTGTATACAGCAGCAGCTGTAGCAGGTACATCACATCGGATCGCTCCGATGTCATTGCGAGATGTCTTTTTCAATCCACAGTGAAGTCCACCAGCAGTGAATCCCCCAGGGGTTACAATTGTTCCGTTCTCAACCACGGTAAAAGTCTGTTGCTCCACATTCGTTCCCATATCATATCCCCCGTATGCGTTCAGCTATATGCCGATGATCCGCCTGCTTAACCTGATCCGTTCTCCCTAGAAGACTCTGAGAGAGCACTTTTACACCGAATGTTCTAGTGCTCCTCTTGAATTCCAATCCCTTATGGATATACCGGTGTCATGTTCAGCCCGAGGTTCTCCTCCCATCCCATCATCAGGTTCATATTTTGAATCGCTTGCCCGGAAGCACCCTTCACCAGGTTGTCGATGACCGAAATAATCGTCAAACGCCCTGTGCGAGGATCCACCGCAAATCCGATATCACAATAGTTGGATCCGTACACTTCTTTGGTCGAAGGCCAGATACCCGGTTCACGTACACGTACAAAAGGTCTGTTCTCATAATATTTGCGGTACAAATCTACGATCTCCCGGTCGCTGTGTTCCCCAATGAGTTTTGCATACATCGTACTCATGATTCCACGTGTCATTGGCACCAGTTGTGTTGTAAAGGTAACCGTAACAGCCGTTCCTGTTATATCACCAAGCACTTGTTCAATCTCGGGAATATGTTGGTGTTTGTTCAGTTTATAGGCTTTGAAATTTTCATTCATCTCTGCATAATGGTTGGTCAGACTTGTTCCGCGTCCCGCTCCGGATACGCCTGATTTGGCATCAATAATAATAGTAGAAGGATCAATCCAGCCTGCCTCTACTGCAGGGATCAGTCCAAGAAGTGTAGCCGTTGGATAACAGCCTGGGTTGGATATAAAATTCTGTCCCTTCACCTTTTCACCGTACACCTCAGCCATGCCGTAAACAGCTTGTTCCAGCAAATCAGCTGGAGGAGCCGGATGTTTGTACCACTCTTCGTACACCGTTCCATCTTTGAGTCTGAAATCCCCAGAAAGGTCAATGACCTTAAGCCCTGCTGCCAGCAGGCTTGGTACGAGCTTTGCACTTACGCCGGACGGGGTCGCTGTGAATACCAGATCCGCACGACTCGCAATCTCAGCCGGATCTACACCGTCGAGTGGCCTGTGAATCACGTCCGTCAAATGCGGAAATCCATCTGCGATGGACTCACCACTGCTCGATGATGAGATCACCGATGTGATTTCAACCTGCGGATGGTTCTGGAAAAAACGAATCAGTTCCACCCCGCCGTAGCCGGTGGAACCGACGATTGCTACTTTTAATTTGTTATTCACTCTCGCTCCCCCAATCTCGATGTATGCGCTACTTGTGCTATGCCCTTGCATGAATGAGGCCCGAACACAGCAATTCCGTCGCTTATATGCATATTTGTGTATTATTATACGACTCTGGTTATATAAATACAACACTCTATCATCAATTTCACATGGATTTCCATCCAATCCGAACATATCTTTATTTAACATCCGGGACGAATAGGTATACTTCTGTTAAAATACGTATTAGTAGGAAACATTACAATCAGGGTCTCATTCATAACTAACCTGCTAGTCAAGGACATATGAATAGATTCATGATGGTCATTATGAGACGTGGGGGACTATAGTGCATATCGAATCCATTTTACTTATTGTGCTCCTGGGCCTGAATATTATTTTTGCGGCAGCAGTCGTTTTCTTCGAACGGAAGGATGCCAGCGCTTCCTGGGCTTGGCTGCTCGTCTTGAACTTTATTCCGGTGTTTGGGTTTGTACTTTATCTTTTAACCGGTCAGAACCTGACCCGATACCGGCTTTTCCAGTGGAAGGAACGTAAGAAGCTCGGGCTAGAGGAACGTATTGAAGCCCAGCTCACGCAGTTGCACGATAACCGCACCCCTTTCCGCAACCAAGCAACCGAGAGTAGCCAGGACATGATTTATATGAACCTGAAGCAGAACGGTGCTCTGTTAACGGAGGATAATGCGGTTGAGATCATTACGGACGGAACAGACAAGTTCCAACGGCTCTTGGACGACATCGAAGCGGCTCAGGATCACGTGCACGTACAATACTACATTTATAGAGGCGACCGTCTGGGCAAAAGAATTCGGGATGCACTTATCCGCAAAGCGCGGGAAGGCATCAAAGTTCGTTTGCTGTATGACGCGCTCGGATCACGGCGGGTTTCGAAACGCTTTTTCAAAGAATTGCGCGAAGCAGGCGGTTTGGTTGAAGTCTTTTTCCCCTCCAAATTCAGTCTGATCAACTTGCGTATGAACTACCGGAACCACCGGAAGATTGTCATCATTGATGGTAACCTTGGGTACACGGGCGGGTTTAATGTGGGAGATGAGTATCTCGGCTTGAACTCGAAATTCGGTTACTGGCGTGACACACATCTGCGTATTCAGGGGAATGCCGTTCATGCGCTGCAGACCCGGTTCCTCCTGGATTGGAATGAAGCTTCCAAGCAACACGACACGCCTTACGTTCCGGCGCATTTCCCACATATCGAGGGTACAGGAAAGATTGCCATGCAGATTGTCTCTAGTGGACCGGATGCAGAGACCGAGCATATCAAGAACAGTTATCTCAAGATGATTAATGGTGCCAAACATTCGATTCTGATTCAAACACCTTATTTTATCCCGGATGCCAGTGTATTCGAAGCTATTCGTCTCGCGTGTCTGTCCGGCATAGATGTTCGCATCATGATTCCAAATAAACCCGACCATGCCTTTGTATATTGGGCTACGTTATCTTATATTGGTGAGTTGTTGAAGGTCGGCGCCAAAGTATTTATATATGATAATGGCTTCATTCATGCCAAAACACTTATCATTGACAGTTTGGTTGCATCCGTGGGAACTGCCAATATTGACTACCGCAGTTTCCGGTTAAACTTTGAGGTTAATGCCTTTATGTATGATGAAACGATTGCGACAGCACTTGTACAAACCTTTGAGCACGACCTGCATGTATCGCGTGAGATGACGCTCGATGAATACCAGAAACGCAGTCTGATTATCCGCTTCAAAGAAGCCATTTCCCGTCTGTTATCTCCGATTCTGTAGTGGTGGCACTCCGATGACAGAATCGCTTTCCGAAGTAGCTTTCTTTCAGAAAGCTTTTAGGCGAACGTTCCACTTCTTCAGGATATTTCTGTCCTCTCCGTTATGTGAAATGTTAAGTTAAACTTTTAATAAGAGAAAAGCAGGTACTCCCTCTCCGTTATCTTAGAGAAGGATATACCTGCTTTTTTTGATACAGTCATATCTTATTAAACCTACACGGCTTACTCGCTATTTTTCACACCCGTTCACACATGTTCTCCCCGCTTAAAACCTTCGCCGAGCACTTCGTGCGCGTTACTGATAATGACAAAAGCTCCCGGGTCCACAGACCGGATCAACGCTTTGAGTCTTGGCACCTCATTTTGCCCAACGACTACCATCAGTACTGTTCGCTGATCGTCGGTGTAACCGCCTTTGGCCTCCAGCTTTGTTAATCCGCGATCCAGGTCATCCAGAATCACTTTGCTAATCGCTTCTGTCTGGTTGGAGATAATATAAGCCACCTTGGAGAAGCCCAGTCCCATCTCAACCGCATCGATCACTTTACCGGTAACATACAACCCAATCAGCGCATAGAGGGATTGCTCCAAGGACAACACAAATGCAGCCATAATAATAACCGTAGCATCCATAATTACGACACACAGAGAATAACTGAGTCCGCTGTATTTCTGTACAATTCTGGCAAGAATGCTCATGCCACCTGTTGATCCTCTACCTCGATATACAATGCCAATCCCCAGACCCACTCCAATTCCACCATACAGTGAACCCAGAAGCGGATTCGTTGTTGGAATGGCCCAATCCTTCGTCAGATAGACTAACAATGGCAGGACAATACTGCCCAATACGGAGCGAACCCCGTACTGTTTGCCAATGAGCAGGAAACCGGCGATCAGGAGTGGAATGTTAATTGCCCATTGGGTGTATGCAGGCTCCAGATTGAGCCACTCTTTGCCCAAGATCGATAACCCGGACACCCCACCCGAAGCGATCTGATTCGGTAATAGGAATAAATTAAAGGCCACTGCGATTAAAAATGAACCTACAATGATGGATAACGTATCCACGACGTTTCTCCAAGGCCCGTTTAGGGGGATGAGGCTGGTTAACCTCTTTTTGCGGTTATTATGAAATTGTGATCGTTGTTGCATGTTCTCGTGCTCTCCTTTGTTGTGACTGATCAATTGTTCGCTCATTTTTTCTATATCCTATAAAATTATTCAAAAAAAAGCCCCTGTATACACCAGCATACGCCTACACGCATGGGTCCATACAGGAACTTATATTAATCGGTTTCTACTTTAATCTGGCTACGCAAATAACCATCGATGAATGCATCGAGGTCGCCGTCCATTACTGCCCCTGTATTTCCAGTCTCTACGCTTGTACGGTGATCCTTTACCATACTATAGGGATGGAACACATAGGAGCGAATCTGGCTACCCCATGAAATATCCGACTGATCCCCTCGGATTTCATCCAGCTGTTGTTTTTGCTCTTCAATTTTACGCTCATACAATTTCGAACGGAGCATCGTCATCGCTCGCTCACGGTTCTTGATCTGTGAACGTTCATTCTGACACGTTACAACTACACCTGTTGGAAGGTGAGTAATCCGTACGGCCGAGTCGGTGGTATTGATATGTTGTCCACCCGCGCCACTTGCCCGGTACGTATCGATCTTGAGGTCCTCTGTACGGATGTCCAGTTCAATCGTATCATCAATCTCCGGTACCACATCACAGGATACGAATGACGTATGTCTACGGCCCGATGAGTCAAAAGGAGAGATCCGCACCAGTCGGTGTACACCCTTCTCGGCTTTCAGATAACCATAAGCGTTATGTCCCTTGATCGACAACGTAACACTCTTGATCCCAGCCTCATCACCTGGCAGATAATCCAGTACCTCAACCTTGAAGCCACGCTTCTCGGACCAACGTGTGTACATCCGGAGTAGCATCTGTCCCCAATCTTGGGACTCGGTGCCACCCGCACCCGGGTGAAGCTCCAGAATCGCATTCATCTTGTCATATGGTTGATTCAGCAGAAGCTGAAGTTCGAACTCTGCGACTTTGTTCACAATCGCTGTAATACTGTTACCAATCTCGGTAGCGAGGTCTTCATCGCCTTCTTCATCCGCCAGCTCTATCATCATCACTGCATCATCATAATCCTGTTGGAGTTTGGTGTATTGATCCACAGATCCCTTCACCGCGTTTAGCTCAGCGATTACGGATTGCGCCTTGTCACTATCATCCCAGAAATCCGGGGCGGACATCTTCACTTCGAAGTTGCCGATCATCTCTTGCTTCAGATCTAAGTCAAAGAGACCCCCTAAGGTTTGTTAGTTTCTTGCCTATTTCACGCAGGTCATGCTTCACGTTTGGATCGATCATGTGCAATTCCTCTTTTCATTAAGATAAGCTCCCCGCATCCAGGGTATTCCTCCAGATCAAGTATGCGATGCGTCACCCTGTTGTTGAGACAACTGTTGTATCAGTATATCTCTTCTCCATGATCATGGTCATATTATTATAACTATGCACCATTAACCGGTTTTGCATCCTTCACTTCATCCTATGGAATACCCGGCTGCAAGGAGCCGTTCATGTCATGCTATATAAGTTGCCCTAGTAACTGTTACACCTGCACTCCGATTACAGTAGCATCTTCCGATCGCTCTTATCCCCAGATTTTCTTGATCCCCTCTTACAAGGGGAAAATCCGAGGATAAAGGCGAACGCTCCGCTTCTTCAGATTGCTTCTGCACTCTCCGTTATGGTGTAAAATCAAGGTTCAACTTATTACACTAAAGTGTATAAACCATTGTACTACTCTTGACCGTGGCAGTGTTTGAACTTCTTGCCACTACCGCATGGGCATGGATCGTTACGTCCGATTTGGTCAGAAACCTTCACAGGACGTTTCTCAGCAGGTTCACCGCTTGTCGAGATCTGACTTTCCTCAACAACCGCTTGACGCTCCTGATTGCTCTCGATCTGTGCTCTCATCACATAAGTCGCTACTTCTTCCTGAATCGAAGCGATCATCTGATGGAACATCTCGAAGCCTTCGAACTGGTACTCACGCAGTGGATCTGTACCGCCGTAAGCGCGAAGGTGGATACCTTGACGCAATTGATCCATAGCATCAATATGATCCATCCACTTGCTGTCTACTGCACGAAGCACAACCACTTTCTCGAACTCACGAACCATATCTTCGCCAATTCGCTCTTCACGTGCATTGTACTTGTTCTGAACTTTCGTAAACAGGTACTCGATAATCTCCTCTGCTTCCTTGCCCCACAGATCATCTTTTGTTACCGAACCATCGTCCAGCAGTTTGCTGTTCATGTAATCGGCAACTTCCTGCAGCTCCCAGTTTTCTGGAATATCGTCACCACAGTGAGCTTCAACGATACGTTCGATGGAAGGTTTGATCATATCCATAACGATCTGTTTGATGTTTTCGGACTCCAGTACCTCGCGGCGCTGTTTATATATAATTTCACGTTGTTGGTTCATAACATCATCATATTG
This sequence comes from Paenibacillus sp. FSL k6-2145, assembly GCF_037976585.1. NCBI lineage: Bacteria > Bacillati > Bacillota > Bacilli > Caryophanales > Paenibacillaceae > Paenibacillus > Paenibacillus sp. FSL k6-2145. The sequence continues at coordinate 1,376,244 of NZ_CP150267.1, forward strand.
GAGAACGACTTTACGCACGTCAAAGTTGTTACCTTCAACACGTTTCTGCGCCGATTCTACTGCACGGGTAATCATCCGGCTCTCGATCGGTTGGTCTTCTTCAAAACCAAGGCGCTCCATCATGTTCAGTACATTGTCTGCACCGAAACGTCTCATCAATTCATCACCCAGTGACAGGTAGAATTGTGTTGAACCCGGGTCACCTTGACGTCCCGCACGACCACGCAGCTGATTATCAATCCGGCGTGATTCGTGACGCTCTGTACCGATGATATGAAGGCCGCCTACTTCAGCTACACCTTCACCCAAGATAATATCCGTACCCCGTCCAGCCATGTTGGTTGCAATCGTTACTGCACCCGCTTGACCAGCTCCTGAGATGATCTCTGCTTCTTCCGCATGGTACTTGGCGTTCAGTACCTGGTGTTTCACACCACGACGCTTAAGCATATCAGACAGGCGTTCAGAGTTCTCGATGGATACTGTACCTACCAGAACCGGCTGATTCTTGCTGTGGCGTTCCACGATCTCTTCCACAACCGCTTTGAACTTGCCATCGATGCTCTTGTACACGACATCTGCCATGTCATCCCGTTTGTTCGGACGGTTCGTTGGAATCTGCAGTACTTCGAGACCGTAGATTTTTTTGAACTCTTCTTCCTCGGTTTTCGCTGTACCCGTCATACCCGCAAGTTTACGGTACATCCGGAAATAGTTTTGGAAGGTAATCGTAGCAAGCGTCATGCTCTCGTTTTGTACTTCAATGCCTTCTTTGGCTTCAATAGCCTGATGCAATCCATCACTGTAACGACGTCCAGACATCAGACGACCTGTGAATTCATCAACGATCATAACCTCTTCATCACTGACCACATAATCCACGTCACGACGCATGATTACGTTGGCTTTCAGGCCCTGTACGATGTGATGGTTGAGAGTAACGTTGGCATGATCATACAAGTTCTCGATACCAAATGCTTTCTCTGCTTTTGCCACGCCCGCCTCAGTCAACGCTACGGATTTCACCTTAATGTCTACCGTAAAGTCTTCTTCCGGCACCAAACGTTTCACAAAACGATCTGCTGCATAGTACATATCCGTCGACTTCTGAGCTTGTCCAGAGATAATGAGTGGCGTACGCGCCTCATCGACCAGGATGGAGTCTACTTCATCAATGATACAGAAGAACAATGGACGTTGTACCATTTGCTCCTTGTAGAGCACCATGTTGTCACGCAGATAGTCAAAACCAAATTCGTTGTTCGTTCCGTACGTAATATCACATGCATATGCATGTTGTTTCAAAGCATGGTCCATACCGCTCAGGTTAACCCCTACCGTCATGCCCATGAATTCATAGATTTGTCCCATTTCCTGGCTATCCCGCTGTGCCAAATAGTCATTGACCGTGACCACGTGTACACCTTTGGACATCAATGCGTTCAGATATACCGGAAGTGTTCCTACCAGCGTTTTACCTTCACCCGTTTTCATCTCGGAAATACGGCCTTCATGCAGAGCGATACCGCCCAGCATCTGTACATCGTAGTGACGTTTGCCCAGTACACGGCGTGATGCCTCACGTACGGTTGCAAATGCCTCTGGAAGAAGCTCATCTGTTGTTTCTCCCTTTTCAATACGAGCACGGTATTCGTCCGTTTTACCTTTCAGTTGTTCATCAGACAACGCCTGAAATTGTGGTTCCAGTTTATTGATCACATCGACCGTCTTCATCAGACGTTTAACATCACGTTCATTCATGTCGCCGAAGATCTTTTTGACAAGTCCTAGCATGGTATACCCCTTTCGTGCAAAACAGAATAGACCCCCTGTTGCCGCCTCGCGACACCATCGGATGGATGTTGCATCCACTTGCCCGGGGGTGACAAACAATATAAAAGTAATATGATGAATCAACTCCAGGCTTGCCAAGGGTTCCTCATGAAGCTGATTCGGTATTCAAACGGATTCGGTTATTAAAAACTAGCCGAAGCCCGAGCCTTGCGAATCATGTTCATGGTGCTGTGCCTGTCATTGATTATGATTAGCGATCATTCGTTGACAATTCCTCATCAGGACAATGATTCTCTTTGCATAAATTGTAACAGTTTGTAAGGGCCGCCGCAACACGCCACGGCACACTTCTTTGAACTTCTAAGACATATCAAATGGAGTTTAAGTGCAAAAAATCATAGTCGTTAGCGGAAGCGTTCGATTGTCATGTTTCGTTTTGCAGGATAGACAGCCCTGTCAACGAATTTTGATGGTAAATTTGGATGGAAATCTCAATATCCAGTTCTCGAATGTAGGTGTACGAATATTTTCGTAACCATCGGAATCTGGTGGTAAAGTTGTACCGATTGTGATTCTTCATACTATCTATTAGACGCAGCAGCATAGGGAATAGTTTCACCATTTTATTTCCAAAGGTCATTTCCCAGCACCTCTACGCACAAAAGAGCCCCATCCCCTAAGGGATGGAAGCTCTTGATAAATCTAATCCAGGAAACTACAGTTCCTGTGTTCATTATTATTAAATATTCATATACATGTTCAATCCGATGATCCTGTAAGTTAAATTAACCTTGTTCGATCAATCCGTACTTACCATCGTTTCGTTTGTACACAACGCTAACTTCTTCACTGTCAATGTTGGAGAATACGAAGAAATTGTGACCAACCATGTTCATTTGGAGGATGGCCTCTTCCACGTCCATTGGTTTCAACATAAAGCGTTTCGTCCGTACAACTTCCAGATCATCGTCATCCGTGTCCGCATCCAGTTCAGCTGTAGCTACAGTACCTGTTGGATCTTCAACGAAGAGTGTTTTCAGGCTACCTTCCTGGCGGAACTTACGGTTAATTTTTGTTTTGTGTTTGCGGATCTGACGTTCCAGCTTGTCCACCACGGAGTCAATGGATGCATACATATCATCGCTCTCATCCTCAGCGCGGAGCACAATGCCTTTCAATGGGATCGTCACCTCTACCGTATGCAAACCTCTCGTCGTGCTCAATGTAACAGCACCGTCAGAGTTAAGGGGTGCATCGAAATACTTCTCGAGTCTACTCAACTTTTTGTCGACATAATCCTTCAAAGCATCAGTAACCTCGATTTGTTGACCTCGAATACTTAAATTCATAGGGCACTCCTCCTTTTTCCTTTGCCACTTCATTATAACACGAATGTAAGCGCCATGTAAAAACTCCCGGTGACCGAATAATGACATCTGTTCAAGTCACATCTGCCAACGTAGGAATAACGCCATATTTCGCGATATTTCATCATATTCAGCCATAATCGAATATTTACTTGGTATGAGTTATTAGGCGCTTGATGATGTATTTAACCGTTTTTGGGCCAGCTCAATCTAATATGTAAAATGAACTTCAATCTATCTCTTGAATCTATTAAATTCATTAGAATAAAGTTCCTCGGATGATTCTCAAATCTCTAATCTATTTAATCAAAAAAAGACCCCGGAAAGTACCGGAGTCTGATGCTAGCGATAATTCAATTTGGTAACCATCTAACCATATATGTAGGTCGGATTGTCCGGATGATTATAATTTGATTACGTTAGCTGCTTGCGGTCCACGCGCGCCTTCGACGATGTCGAATTCTACGGATTGACCTTCTTCCAAAGTTTTGAATCCTTCGGATTGAATTGCGGAGAAATGTACGAATACGTCGCCGCCATCTTCAGTCTCAATGAAACCGTAACCTTTTTCTGCGTTGAACCATTTTACTTTACCTTGCATGCACTAACATTCCCTTCGTCATCAAATGAAGTGAAGCTTTCGGCCTTAACCTCTGCCCACAATTCAGATAATACCATCCAAAGTTATCCATTGTCAATTGGAAAAGTAAATGTTTTCTTGGAATTTTTTGTAGATTAATTGGGGATTGTGTTGAAAGGTGGGATAACTTGAATATATCAGGTAATTGGCGGGTTGATAAGTCTATTTCCAGCTATCTATTATTGATCATTAATAGATTTCATTAACACAACTCCTTAGCTACCAATTGCAAAAAGTAGGATTTGATGGTGAAGGATTAAATTGCATGTTAAAATTTAGAATATACTCATCAACAATCATAATTCATTTAACAAGGGGAGATCAAATTAATGATTCACTTACTACTACGGAAACAAAAATGGGGGGCTATGACCCTACTATTTATTCTTTTTTCCGGCCTATTCGTAATAGCCACATCCGATCATGCAGATGCTCAGGAGAATAAAATATCTGCAGAAGAACTAAAAAAAATCAGTCGCTTATCCTTCACACTTCGTGATGCATACCAAACGCAATATACAGTCTATATTTTTGCTCAAGATGAAAAAAAATCAACTCTAAAGGAGGAAGATTTCTGGACCAATAACAAACCCGGTGACATTACATATACAGGCACTTATCGCGCAGCTTTGTTGAAAAAAGGAGACTCTTACGGTACAGTACAATCCGCGGACCTTGATCTTCATTCTATTACCTTACCTCAAACCTGGCATTACACCATTAAGAGCAAGGATACGGGTACACCCGATATGCTAATCATCACAGAGTGGGGATCGTCCAACTTCAATCTGGCTAAACCATTCATCATACGTTCAGGCATATTGCAATCCTTAAAATTCGTAGATAACAAAGGTAAAAAGTTAACTGATTTTGATTTCTACCCTGCTGGCAGAGATGACGGCATACGTATGTTATCTGGTTCCCGAGTGCAATTCAAATTCTATAATAACACTGTATTTAAATATGAGATAGAAACCTTCAAACTAAATATTAGTAAATTGGAGTTGCGTTTAAGTGACACTCGCTATGTTAATTTTAATCAACCTAACTGGCCTAATTCAGGAATCGGAGATCGTGCCTATCTCGAAAACCTGAAGACATCTGCAATGAAAGGAACTCTGCTGAATCAGCCCAATATCAAGCTGGGCATGACCCACAAATCTCTGCTTAATACATTAAAAAAAGCTAAACTCAGAGAGAACGGCGAATGGGGAGCATATTACGTTTATTCGCAATACGCGATCGGTTTTAATTCTTACTTACATGAACTGAACAATGATTCAAAAGTCAAAGTCTTCAACCTGTTCTCAGAGCAACGTAATCTCTATCCCGAAATGGTTAAGTTATGGTTAGGTAAACCTCAGAAAGAATATTTAAATGAAGCAGAAGGCGGATATGACATGATCTATAAATATGGTTCCCGCACACTATCCTTTCATTATCTCGAAGAAGATGAACAAGTTCATCTGATTTCCATCTACTAGTTAAAGCCGGCAGCTTTGGATTACAAACTCAATCAAACTTCACGAATTCGAAGTTGTAGGAAACTGATTGTAGATGCCGACATAGAGTCAGTGAAATCTAACGCTAATAACATGTAACTTTACTACAGCAAAAATTAATAAAAGCTCATCGTAAAAATTTACGATGAGCTTTTATTATTTGAGTCAACTTTTCCAATATTCGAATCCAATTTGAAACGTCTTAAATTATTTATAATACATTACAGAGGGGAATGACTCTATCCCCTTGGCATACCAATAGTTCAAGCTACTCGCGAAATCAATAACCTTTTTCTTATCCAAGTCATAAACCAAGAGGTCGGGATCACCAAGCATATCAATTTCATCAAGTCTGCGAGGTGTTGTTCTGCCTTGAACATCTTCAAATGTACTCCAGCTGGAAGTAGGTACCCCAGAAACGAAATTAGAACGGAATGAGGTAAATAAAGTTCCTTTATCTAGAGTTATGAAAACAGCATTATCAGACTGCGCATATTGAGATGTATACTTAAGTGGAATGGTGACACCTTTAATCCGTACATCATCAATATCATGATTTATGGACGAATGAGCTCCACCGCTTGTAAAGGTATATTCTCTTGCCCATGCGAGATGAGCATTGATATTACTCACAGCCGAGGTATTCCCAATCTTTTCACCATTTACAGTAATATCCCCATTAGGATACTCCATCACTGCCGAGATTAGGTTTTCAGAGTACGAAGTAAGCTTCGCCGTATTGGCAGGATTACTCGGATCAGGAACCACAGAAGGATTCGCCATATTGGCATGGATGCTGTACGAGTCCCCTACACTGCCTGTAGACGTAACTCGGAGGCCCCAGTCACCTGCAGCTAAATCCGTTGCAAATCTGATCTCGCCTGCCTTGCCCCAAAATGGTGTTGGAGTTGCAGTTCCCGTATTCCAATCAATTGAATACAAATCAACTCTGTAATTAGCATTAGCAGATCTTAACTGTGTCAGGATTGTGCGATCAGTTGGCACACTAAAAAACCAAAAATCTGCTGGGTCAGCTGCAGTCAAACTGTCACTAAAACTTATTCGATCGCCCGTCACGTTAAAATTGGACAGAATAGAAATCTCAGGACGATCAACCTCAATCTTTTTACCTCTAGCAAACCCCTTAGTTGAAAAACTTCCCTCAGGAAGTTCTAGCTTGGAGACATTGTTAGGCAGTTCAAGCTGGACAGGCTTGAGACTCCCTTCATTGGTTTCAGCAGATTCTGCCCATGCTGTTCCACTCCATGATCCGCTTATTAATGTGAAGCCTAGTAAACATTTAGAAACTACTAATAATACTTTTTTCATAGCAATTCTCCTTTTATGTATTTTTATAACAATTATATATTCGACTATATATTCGACAAAATCAGATACATCCCCTTCTTTTTATTACAAATAAAAACAAATAAAAGAAAACCTGTATGCATCGCTTGACTAATTAAGTCAAGCGATGCATACAGGTTTAGTAAAAAATCATTTCTTTTTGTCCATCAAAAAACTATCTGGCGTATAACCTGACTCATAAGCATTTCGTTGTGTTTTCGCTTGTCCTCGTTTATGCAACCAATCCTGGGCTTCTAATCTCAGAACATTCATACGTGCTACAATTTCGTTGTCGTTGCCCAAGAGCTGTTCGATCTCTATCTTCTCAGTTACACTTGCGGGCTGGAGAGAAAACTGCTCCACAAGTCCATTAATAATCACTTGGCGCTCTTCAACAAAAGCTTCGAGTTGCTCATACTCAGCTTCATATAACACGTCCATGATATTACTAGTCAGCTGCTGTAACTGAGTCAGATATGACGTTTTATCCATGAGCACTTTCAGTAGTGACAGGTGGCGCTTCCTGACCTGCAGCAATCTTAGAAGCTTGTAACCACGTTTCACGAAGATCCGTTAAATATCCTACTGCTTCTTCAGCTTTGGTCACATCTTTGCGAATGTTTGCCTCCACAAGAAGATAATTCGTGTATTCATATAATGAATGCAGACTCTTGGAAATATCATAAGAACGGTCCAAGGTGCTCATCAATTCACTAATGATGGTCTGAGCTTTCCCTAAATTCAGACTTGTCTTCTCATTATCCTTCTGGGTCAACCCATCAATAGCTGTCTTAACAAAACGAATTGCTCCATCATACAACATAATGACCAATTGCGCCGGATTCGAAGTCTGAACTGAGGATTGACGGTATTTATCATAAGGAGATGTAATCAAAAGTCTCACCCTTTATATTAAGATTGTCCTAAACTGGAAAAGAGACTGGACGACTGTGTTTGCATCTTGTTCATTGCCGCTTCCATTGCAGCAAATTGTTTATAGTATCTGTTTTCGGTTTTTTGCAAGTTCGTTTGCATCATTAGAATTCGATTGTTATAATCCTTCATTTTGCGACCCATGATGTTTTCATCTCTGAACGCACTAGTAATATCAGTTGTGTATCTGTTCGTACCTGCACGCTGGTATACTTTCTCAATTGCATTAGATACCTTATCTGCCAATTTATCAAACAAACCTTCATTTGGAGCATTGGATGGTCCTTGGAACAGATCCAATGCCATTTGTGGATTGGAACTGATCATATTTTTAAGTTTTGTCTCGTTCTCAATCACCAACTTACCATTCTCAGAATAGCTGCCGGTTGTAATCCCAAGAGCACTTAAAGGACCAAGTTTATCTGTAATGACTTGACGCATTTCAGACAACACCGATTTGATGATATCATCATTTTTTAGCAAGCCACTTTTTGCTTTCTCAGTCCAAGTATCAATCTCGGATTCTTTTAGTTCTTTCTTTTGCTCGTCTGTTAACGGTTTAAAATCACGATATTTTGTTTCTTCTACCTTTGAGTTAAGAGCTTTAATCAAGCTATTGTAATCTTCAATGAAACCTTTAATGGATTCCAGCGCTTTATCTGGATCACTTTGGTTCTTGATAATGGTCGGAGTATCCACTCCATTCTTTGTGGTAACATCCATCAAAGTTATTTGCACACCATTCAGAGAAAACGTATTACTCTTGATATCTTTCAAAGGCTCATCATTCACAGTTACTATCGCATCATGACCTGCAGTAGTCGTGAGCTGACCTGCCATATCCTCATAAGATTTAATTCCCTTAAACAAATTCAAAAATTCATGCGATCCACCGCTCATTTTCAATTCCTCACCGGACTGAGCAGTAATCGTTAATTTCCCATCTGCAAAATTCGCTGTTGCCTTGGCATCACCAGATTTTATCTTGTCTACTACATCTGATATTTTATCCGTTTCGTTGAAACTAAACGTCTTTCCATTCAATACAAAACTGTACGTCTTCGCAGGGGAACCTGGTTCTGGATCCTTACCACCACTCAGTTTATATAGATCAGCAAGTGTCTTATCATCGGTCACTCCCGTACCTGCGCCATTCGTTTCAATCACCGTTTTTTTAGAAAAGAGGGCTAACAAGGAATTGCCACCAGTAGGGGTTTCTACTGTCACTTTACTATCCAGACCTCCTGTTTTGGAGGCTATTGATAACTTACCTGTAATCTCATCATAACTTGCAATTGCATTTGCCTGAGCATTGGAGTTAATGGTAGATACCAATGTAGAGATGGAGGTCATACCGTTGAATAAAGACTTCCCATCTTTATCGGTAAAGCTTACACCATTAATCTTGATATCAAATCCCTTTTGAAGATACTTAGCCATGTCCGCTGAACCCATTTTGGACAAGTCTACACCTTCCAATGCTGCTAATGATGTAGATCCGCTTACTCCTTGTCCCAAACCTGAGGTAGCTACTGTTGCACTTTTAGCTAACTGAGTAACACTTACCTTCATTTCAACTCCGTTAGCGGATGCGGACGCTTCTGCTTTGACAGCATCAGTATTACCCGTAACAGTTGCTTTATTTGCATTCAGTGCTGTGGAATTACCATATTTTGTTATTAACTTATTGGATCTAAAGTCATATAATTTACTGCTTAATTCACGGTAACTTTCCCGCTGCCACTGCAACAGTTGCTTTTCCTGATTGAGTTTGTCCAAAGGCACACGTTTTGTCGCCATCATACTTTTAACCATACTTTCAATATCCATACCGGAAAATCCATTAATACGTGTAACCATTTCGCCACCCCCGTAATCTATATTTTTTCGTCAATTAAAATACCCGCAATTTCCATCATCTTGGCTACTAAATCTAACGTTTTCTCCGGTGGTATCTCACGGAGCAATTCCCCAGTTTCCTTATTTAAAACTTTGACCATAATATCATGTGTCTTCTCGTGAATACTAATATCTAATGTCGTTTCTGGACCTTGCAAGGCTTTCACCGCTCGATCAATGTTGCGGATCAGCAGTTCTTCCCCTACAGATAAGTGTACACCTTGTTTTTCTTTGGCATAAGCTTCCTTCGCTGTCCTGATGTTTGCTGTGTCGGTTACCGCTTGAGAAGCGCCTCCAGGGTGACTCACCTCAGTAGCAGTGTTTGTTACGGATGAGGCAGATAAAGAAAATTGAATATTCACCCTTCAACGACCTCCAACTTGTTCGCATTTATATTATATATCGGTCAAGCAAGTCCCCAGCTTTAGGAAATATGTAAAATCAAATAAAAAAACCTTGGATCAAAGATCCAAGGTTTAGTGCAGAGCCTGATAAAATTAACGAAGCAATTGCAGAACGCCTTGTGGCTGTTGGTTTGCTTGCGCCAACATTGCTTGAGCTGCTTGAGCCAAGATGTTGTTTTTCGTTTGGCTCATCATTTCTTTAGCCATGTCAACGTCACGGATACGGGATTCAGCAGCTGTCAGGTTCTCAGAAGCTGTTCCCAAGTTGTTGATTGTGTGCTCCAGACGGTTTTGAACAGCACCCAGTTTAGAACGTTCGCTGGATACAGTTGCAGTTGCTTTATCCAGAACCGCGATTGCAGCAGCTGCACCCTCTTTAGTGGAGATGTTCAGAGCAGCTTCGCCTTTAACATCGTTAGTTCCATCAGTTACTGTGTTTTCTTTAGTGAAACCAGCATCGCCAGCTTTACCAGTGATACCCAGAGCGGAAGAACGCATGTCTCCGATTGCCAAGCTCATGGATTGTCCAGTATTAGCACCAATTTGGAAAGATGTTTCAAAGTTCTTTTGAACTCCGCCATCTTTCAGAGTGATTCCGTTACCAGCTTCACCTTTAGCATTAGCAGTTACTGTTAATTTCCCAGAGTTTGCAACACTAGAAAGTGTAACACCTTCAATTTTATTAGCAAGTGTTGCAACGATTGCATCTGTAATATCATTTCCTGTAATTGTACCTGTTGCATTTGCAGCAGCACTAATATTAACGCCTAAACCTTTACCTTCGTAAGCGCCTTTAGTTGCATCATAAAATTCAACTTGCTGACCATTAATAGTAACACCAGTACCTACAAGGCTTGTAGCTTGTGCAGCTGTAGTAATACTACTGAAATCAAGTTCTCCTTTAGCTGGAGTATAAGTTGTTGTACCAACATCAGCAGCAGCACCAGCGCCAATAAGTCCAGTTGTTCCTGTAAAAGTTGCAGCAGTCATGTTGCCTTGAGCACCGTCAAATTTACCGCCATTTTCTGTTGTAACAGCAGCAATTTTCACATCAGCGCCGGTTGCGGCAACCGTATAATTACCTTTCAATGTCTCATTTGCATCAATTGCTTTTTGAAGTCCTGCTGTGAATGCAGCTGCAGTTGCCTCATCCTCAGTACCTCCTGCTGCAGCAATTGCTGTTGCATCGTCTGCAGTTAGTGTGTAGCTAATTTCTTGACCGTTGATTGTCAAAGAAATTTTGTCGTCTACAGCACCTTCAACTAATGTCAGTGTTTGAGCTGCCTGAGTACGGTTGGTTTCCCCACCACTTACAAATCCGTCTTTAGCAACACCAGTTCCAGTAAGGTTAGTTTTGCCATCACCTTGCAACAATTTTTGAGTATTGAACTCAGTAGTGTTACCGATACGGTTGATTTCGGAAGTCAGTTGGTTCATTTCGTCTTGCAGAGCTTGACGATCGGAATCCGTGTTCGTTCCGTTAGCGGATTGGTTAGCAATCTCGCGTTGACGTTGCAGGATGGAGTGAGTTTCGTTCAAAGCACCCTCAGCTGTTTGGATCAAAGAGATACCATCTTGAGCGTTACGGGAAGCTTGGTCCAAACCACGGATTTGACCGCGCATTTTTTCGGAAATTGCCAGACCTGCAGCATCGTCACCAGCACGGTTGATACGAAGACCGGAAGACAATTTTTCGATATTTTTGTTAGTGTTAGCAGTGTTTGCAGACAATTGACGGTGTGTGTTCAATGCCGCGATATTATGGTTGATAATCATTAGAGTATTTCCTCCCTGAAAATAAATTAGTTCCACATCCATGTGGTAAACGCCGCGACATTAAGGTCGGCCGCCCTGCCGAAGCAGCGTCTAAATTATATATCGACGGAAGGTGAGCAACTGTTTATAGCAAATTGGAATATTTTTAATCTTTTTTATTTTCTGTTTTTCTTAAACGTTCCATAAACGCTTCAATATTGGCTGCGAGAGGTGTAGCTGACTCCCGATTCGCTTCCTGAATGGACGCGTAGATCTCCTGCCGAAAGATATCTATATGCTTAGGTGCAGAAATACCGATTCGTACGGTATCTCCTTCTACAGCAAGTACGGTCACCTCAATATGATCCTGAATAACAATGGATTCACCCTTTTTTCGTGATAATACCAGCATGTTAGACTCCACCCTTCACTGAGTTTGCTTCATCTTCGGCCCAGATGAGATGACGTGTCTCATAGCTGGAATGATGGAGTACCACTTGTTTTCCCAGACGTTGCTCTGGATTAAGTACAACCGGAGCCAGTAAATTCATGGTAGATTTATTTGTGTCAGAATGAATAGTTACCAGAGAGAAAACCGACACCTGCTCTTCAATCCCTAACTCTTCCTTATCCACCTCGCCCAATTCAAAACTATAATCAGGTACAAACATAAATGGACTAACCAACAAGAACGATAATCCAGGTTCTTTTACTGATTGTAAATAACTGAATGGCGTATCTTCCCATGGAATTAACGCGTACTCCGTCTCTTCCTCAAATCCTGGTAACCCTTTGGGAAATTGATACACATCTTCCTCTTTGACCTCTAGTTCTCCCCACATGCTTGTCTGAATATGAATGGTAAACGCCTCCTTGGCGAAGAATTTATACAAAAAGAGCCATAGATGGCTGCATATCGAGACCGTCTATAGCTCTACATTATAACTTACAACCCGATATCTATGTCAGGTGGAGTATATTGAACTGACGCATACTGTTTAACATAAATGTCAAGCTTACCCCGTTGATATTCAATCTCGGGTTTGTTAACAATAACGTTCATTTCAGAAACGGCGGGTTGAAAGTTAATATCCGGTGGCCTTGTATCAACACGTGTGTCAACATTGTCAAATGAAGCCGGAGTGCGCGTTTCAGGGAATGGCTGTGGTTTCCAGTCCATGCCCACTATGTTGGCAATCGTATTACCTGACTTATGGATCGCTGCCAATTGATTCCCTTGTTGAACGCGTTCAGCCATGTTTTGCAGAAATTGTTGCTGTATTCCAGAATATATTCGTGCGTTCATATCGATCATATTCCCGCCATTGTAAGCAGAGAAAGCCTTACTTTGATCTACACGAAGAGTGATAGGATGACTCTCTACCCTTAGCTTGGCAGGTCTGGTGTTTAACTGTACTTCTGCCTTAGGCTGACGAATAGAGTACTGACCAGGATCAGCATCCATATTGAGAATGGACGGCGTTGTTCGAATCTGGACAACAGGAAGAGTGTTCACTAGTTAAGTCCTCCTTTTTATCTCAGGAAGTCTACCAGAGAAGGAGAGATAATTTTGGCACCTGCAGATAAAGAAGCATTGTAGATGTTTTCCTGAATTTTGGATTTCATCGCCAATTCTGCATAGTCCGCATCCTCGACTTTGGCTTGCAGATCTGTCAGATTGATATTAAGGTCATCGAGACGCCCCATCATCAGATCAACACGATTGGTTTTTGCCCCAAGCTCCGAACGTATTGCTAGCATTTTGTTCATTCGGGTATCTATATTATCCAGTTGCTTGGATAACGCCTCTGTATCACCTTCTGTTAGAGCCTTCATAATGTTATTAACCGTTACGAATAGATTATCCTCTTCCGTTCCAGTACCAAATACCTCATTCCCATTCACATTGATGGGTAACTGTACACTCTCACCAACAATAAAGTTAATTTTACCCTTGTCCGTTACAATAGATGCAGCATTAGAGGTATCAAAGGACCCATCTGGGTTGGTAGGAAACTCATAAGGTTTTACGTCATAGGTTTCACCGTTGAAGATATACTTGCCGTTCAGTTTACTATTAGATACATCAATTAGTTGTTCATTCAACTGTTTTACTTCCTCGTTAATGCTGTCTAGTGCAGATTGAGGATTAGTGCCTGTCGATCCCTGAACTACCAGTTCACGTAGGCGTTGAACAACGTTCCCAGCTTGATTCATAACGGTATCATTGAATTCCAACCAAGAAATAGCACTGTCTACGTTTTTCTGATACTGCTCATTGGAGGATAACTCTGCACGATAACGAAGGGAGTAAGTAATCCCAACCGGATCGTCTGAAGGTTTGTTGATCTTCCGACCTGTTGCCAGTTGGGTCTGGGTGTTATTCATCTGCTGTGCGTTCCGGTTCAGGTTCAACAGTAGCTGTGAACTGAGCATATTATTTGTTATTCTCATGGTCTGTTATGTCACTCCCTTCTATTATCTGCCTACTGTCCCAGTAGAGTTAATTAATTTATCAAGTAATTCATCATAAGTGGTCATAAATCGTGCGGATGCGTTATATGCATGTTGAAACTTGATCATATTGGACATCTCTTCATCCAATGATACTCCGCTCACGGATTGGCGACGTGTCTCCACCTGCTCCACCAGAAATTCCGAGTTGGATGTCTGACGTGCGGCTTCCTGAGATTGCACCCCCAGCTGTCCAACAATGGCACTAAACTGTGCGCCAATAGCTGCATTACGCATGCCGTCGGCAGACTTCATTGGTGTATCTTTCAGATTGGCGAGCAAGATGGCAAGAGTATTATTACCTTTGATTACGGTCTCTGTGCCGGACGCATCTGTAGTACGCAAAGAAGTAGCAATTTTATTCGGATCAGCTAAAATTTCTGCATTTAATGAGATATTACCAGCTGTAATGGATGTCCCACCACCCGCTGCTGTGAAGAAAGGTAGACCTGGGGTGGTTGTACCATCCATCGTATACCCCAACTGATGCAGACCATTGAGTCCCTTTACGGTTACCTTCGTGTCTGTTGCTAATGCTCCCCCTGCAAGTCCTAAAGCATTCGTTGCAGGGATAACCGATCCTGCTGGAAGTGTGATTTCAATATCACCATTCGCGAGTGTATTAGCCAGGTCATCCATTTGTTTCTTATAATCACTTACCAACGTGTCTCTCGACTTAATCATGCCATGAACTTCACCATTGGTGAGTGTACCAGCAGTATATGCATCATTCAGAAAAGCAGGATCTACCGCGACTTGTACTGCCCCGCCGGTAACGAGTGCCTGTCCATTCATCTGGATAGCATATCCTTGCGGGGAATCAGTTACGGTAACATTCATGATTTTGGACAGCTTGTCCGTCATTAAATCCCTTTGGTCACGTAAATCGTTGGCATTGTCGCCAAGAGACTCAATTTTCACGATGGCACTATTGAGGTTCGCAATGTTACCCAGGTAACCCTGGATCTCATTACTTTTCACAGTGATGTTACTGTCCAAATCCTGACTGAGCGCATCCAGTTGACGACTAATCTGATTCATTGCATCCGTAAGAGCGAGTGTGGTTTCCTTGACAATCCGGCGTGCTGTAACGTCCTCAGGGTTCTTACTCAGATCCGACCATGATTTGTAGAAGTTATCCATAACCGTCCGGAATCCGGTATCCGATGGCTCGTTCACAATAGCTTCAAGTTTCTCAAGTGTATCTCGTTGAATGGACCAACTCCCGAAGTTGGTGTTTTCATTACGATATTGGTCATCCAAGAATTTCTCGCGCACACGGGTAATGGAGTCGAACTCAACCCCTGTACCAAGCTGTCCCGGTGTTGTGCTATGCAGAAATGCAAATGGCTCCATTGGAATGGATGCCTGCATGTTTACCTTTTGACGTGAATAGCCTTCCGTGTTGGCATTGGCTACGTTATGACCTGTTGTGCTAAGAGCTGTCGTCTGTGTGAACAAACTGCGTTTAGCCGTTTCGATTGAATGAAATGTAGATGTCACCTGGTTTCCCCCTAATTAATCAGGCACGCGTGTCAAACAGACCGATTCGCCCTGGATTGCCGTTCTTATCAGCAGGATGCTGATATGTGGCATCCTGTTCTGGCCGAGAAGCAAAGATGTCCATTGAAAGATCAATAAACATCAACGATTGCTCGATCAGCTTTTGATTCAGTTGATTGATTTCCTTTAACTCCTGCAGTGTTCCCGCCAGCTTCTTCTGGACTTCAAGCAATCGCTGTTTGTCAGCCGGATCAAAAATCAGCTTCGAGATCTCCGTAATGTTCAGGTTCAGCATGGACTTGATCCCACGCTCCTGAAGCAATTCGTGAACTGCGCTCTGCCGTTCAATCTCCAATGGCTCTTGTTGTTTCATGAAACGGGATTCTTTGTTCAGAACGGCAATGAGTTCATCCACATCGTTTTTGACAATGACCTGTCTCTTGACCTCGCTGAGTGCCAGCATATCGCGGTGACTTTGTTCCATTTGCTGCAAAACTGCAATTAATCTGTCCAGTGCTGCCATTACGTGATCACCTATTCCTTATCAAAAGACTTAAAATACGGCAGCAGCTTGTCAGCAAGCTTGCTGCTGTCTACCTGATACGTTCCCGAACTGACCTGTTCTTTCAGTTCCTGTATCCGCTGAATGCGTCCTGCATCTTGTGTACGCCCTTGTTCCTCAAGCATCTTCATCGCCTCCGGAGAAATGGATACTTCGTCCTTACGGCGGCTCTTCTTGGCATCAGCCTGCTGATTGGATTCAACGTTCCTCTGATATGAATTGATTGCGCCAATTCTACTCGGTTCATTGATTTTCATATGAACTACACTTCCTTCCACGTTAGAATTTTACATTGATATACGTTTTTCTTACTTTATCTTTATGTTATCGAGATGATTAGGATAATAAAAAAAACCGATAATCTTTAATAAGTTTATCGGTACGTTTCAAAACATTTGTTATAGCAAAACATGTATTTGAGCCCTGACTCCTATTAATCGCGTAGTTTGTCGAGAGCATTGTAGGTTCGTCCGCCTATATTGCCGTTATCCTTCTGACCTACATCACGAGCTGCACTAGCCAAGTCTTTCGTTAGACGATTACGACAAGAGTCACACATGTGACCTTCCCGAATCAATGTTCCGCATACTTCACAAGGATACATCATATTCGGGGCATTTTCGATGGAAATCCGTCCCTCACGGATGAACTTGGTAATGGTTTTGATCGAAACTTCTGTTGCATCAGATAGTTCCTGTATATTGGTGCCTTTGTTTTCACGCAAATAATCTACACAGATCTGATATTCCTGTTCCATTTCTTTAATACAATTCGAGCATACATCTCGAAAATTCAACGCATATAATTTACCACAGCGAGGACAATTACCTAGATTCATCGCTAAAACGCCCCTCTCAAACTTCCATTTCCGAATAGATAATAACTATACATTACCTTATTTTCTCTGATGAAGCCATAGTCTATTTACAAAACAAAAAAGGGGAACAGGATGCACATATATGCAACCCCGCTCCCCCTTATACATTACTAATTCAATGTTCTAATACTTAGTACAGAAGACCATAGGCTTGTGTTCTGATCATTGAATGCCCGAATACGATATTTATGCAAATTGGACGGTAACAAGTCGGAATGAGTAAACGTTGCATCACTGACAGTCGCCACAATTTGCCCGTCGGCTTCAATTTCGTAGGACGAAGCACCCACAGCCACGTCCCATGTCAGAATAACGTTTGTTCTGTCCGAAGTTCCCTTCAGCACAGGTGTAGTTAATTGAGTCATTCCCGCTATAATCTCACTCCAAGCTCCTGCACCAGAAGCATTTTTAGCACGAATCCGGAAAGTATGCTCCGTATTTGGTGCAAGTCCGCTCTTTGTATAAGCAACTCCACTCACGGCAACCACCGTACCATCAATCTCCAGATCATACCCGGTAGCTCCAGTTACAGCACTCCATCTCAGCGCGATCGCCGCTGTAGTTGCAGAGTTAATACTTAAACCTGAGACACTGGCAGGTAACGTAGTTTGGGACAATATTGCTGTCCATGCACTCACATTAGTGTCGGTCAGGGCACGAATACGGTATTTATGCGCCGTCCCACCAAGTAATCCATTATGGACATACAAGAGATCACTCACCGTAGAAACCACTATGCCATCTGCTTCAATCTCATATTTTGTTGCACCAGCAACTTCATTCCACGTCAGCGTAACTGCCGTTTCTTCAGCTACACCTTTCAGGGTTGTAGGTACATTCAACTGGGTCGAAGCGGTTACGATCTCACTCCAGCTACCCATGCCAGCAGCATTCTTCGCACGAATACGGAAGGTATGGTCTGTATTGGCTAGAAGACCACTTTTCGTATAAGCAGATCCACTCACAGAAATTACAACACCGTCAATTTCCAAATCGTAAGCGTTAGCGCCTGGAACAGGGCTCCATTTCATTGAGATAGCCACAGGTGTAGCTGTATTTAACATGAGACCGTTAACTGTAGCAGGGATGGTGCTTTGGGTCAGTACTGCTGTCCATGCACTTGTGTTGGTACCCGTCATCGCACGAATGCGATACTTATGTGCCGTTCCTGACAACTGTCCTGCGTGACTATAGCTTGGCTCTTCTACCGTTGCCACTACTGCTCCGTCAGCCTCAATCTCATACTTGGTTGCGTCTGCTACCTCAGCCCACGTGAGGTTAATTGCATTTTCTTCCGATGTTGCTTTTAGTACAGGTGTGTTTAGGAGTGTCGTTCCATTGATGAGTTCGCTCCAAGCACCTACACCGGCAGCATTCTTCGAACGAATACGGAAAGTATGATCTGTATTGGCTGCAAGACCACTCTTCGTATAAGCTACTCCTGTTACGGGGACAACCGTTCCATCAATTTCCAGATCATATCCCGTTGCTCCCGTCACCGCTGTCCACTTCAATGCAATGGCTACATTCGTAGCCGAGCTAACAGTTAATCCTGTAACGGAAGCAGGTATAGTGCTCTGTGTCAGGATTGCAGTCCATGCACTCGTATTGGTATCCGTCAACGCACGAATGCGATATTTGTGCGCCGTTCCTGGCAGCAATGATGTATGGGTAAAGCTAGGTTCTTCTACCGTTGCCACTACTGCTCCGTCCGCTTCAATCTCATACTTCGTTGCGTCTGCTACCTCAGCCCACGTCAGCTTGACTGCAGTTTCTTCCGATGCGGCTTTTAGAACCGGTGTATTTAGAAGTGTAGTACCCTTGATGAGTTCGCTCCACACTCCTACACCAGCGGCATTTTTTGAACGAACACGGAAGGTATGGTCTGTGTTCGCTGCAAGACCGCTCTTCGTATAGGCTACTCCCGTTACCGGGACAACGGTACCGTCGATCTCCAAGTCGTATCCTGTAGCTCCAGTTACTGCTGTCCATTTTAATGCAATGGCCACATTCGTCGCTGAGTTAACAGTTAAGCCTGTAACAGAAGCAGGGATAGTGTTTTGCGTCAGGATTGCTGTCCATGCACTCGTATTAGTCTCGGTCAACGCTCGAATACGATACTTATGGGCCGTTCCTGGTAATAATGCTGTATGGCTGTAGTTAGGTTCTTCTACTTTTGCCACTACTGCTCCGTCTGCCTCAATCTCATACTTTGTTGCGTCAGCAATAGCTACCCATGTCAGGTTGATTACAGTTTCTTCTGATGATGCTTTTAATACCGGTGTATTTAGAAGCGTCGTTCCATTGATGAGTTCACTCCACGCTCCTACACCAGCGGCATTCTTAGAACGCACACGGAAGGTATGATCTGTGTTCGCTGTAAGACCACTCTTCGTGTAAGCTACTCCCGTTACTGGGACAACGGTACCGTCGATCTCCAGGTCGTATCCTGTAGCTCCAGTTACTGCTGTCCATTTTAATGCAATGGCCACATTCGTCGCCGAGCTAACAGTTAATCCTGTAACGGAAGCAGGTATAGTGCTCTGTGTCAGGATTGCAGTCCATGCACTCGTATTGGTATCCGTCAACGCTCGAATGCGATATTTGTGCGCCGTTCCTGGCAGCAATGATGTATGGGTAAAGCTAGGTTCTTCTACCGTTGCCACTACTGCTCCGTCCGCTTCAATCTCATACTTCGTTGCGTCTGTTACCTCAGCCCACGTGAGGTTGACTACAGTTTCTTCCGATGCGGCTTTTAGAACCGGTGTATTTAGAAGTGTAGTACCCTTGATGAGTTCGCTCCACACTCCTACACCAGCGGCATTTTTCGAACGAACACGGAAGGTATGGTCTGTGTTCGCTGCAAGACCGCTCTTCGTATAGGCTACTCCCGTTACCGTGACAACGGTACCGTCGATTTCCAGATCGTATCCTGTCGCTCCCGCTACCGCTGTCCACTTCAGTGCAACAGCGACATTCGTGGCCGAGCTAACAGTTAATCCTGTAACTGAAGCAGGGATGGTACTCTGCGTCAGGATTGCAGTCCATGCACTCGTATTGGTATCCGTCAACGCACGAATACGATACTTGTGCGCCGTTCCTGGTAACAATGATGTGTGACTGTAGCTAGGCTCTTCTACTGTTGCAACCACTGCTCCGTCTGCCTCAATCTCATACTTGGTTGCGTCTGCTACCTCAGCCCACGTCAGATTGACAGCAGTTTCTTCCGATGTTGCTTTTAGTACTGGTGTATTCAGCAGTGTCGTTCCACTGATGAGTTCACTCCACACTCCTACACCGGCCGCATTCTTCGAACGAATACGGAAGGTATGGTCTGTGTTCGCTGCAAGACCACTCTTCGTATAAGCTACTCCCATTACGGGGACAACCGTTCCATCGATCTCGAGATCATAACCTGTGGCTCCGGTTACTGCTGTCCATTTCACAGTTACAGCTGCATTGGTCGCTGCACTGACCACCAATCCATTAACGGAATCAGGCAACGTATTCTGTGATTTTACTGCCGACCATGCGCTAACGTTATTGTCACTTATAGCTCGTACACGATACTTATGGGCCGTTCCAGATTTGAGCCCTGTGTGCGTATAGATTGAATCTGATATATCTCCAACGACAACGCCATCCGCCTCAACTTCATATGACGTTGCACCATCAACTGGTGACCAGATGAGAACAACTTCTTCTTGTGAAGGGTTGGACTGAATAACGGGTGTACTCATCTGGGTGATTCCTGTAGTTACATCACTCCAACTTCCTGCACCACCAGCATTTTTAGGTCTGATTCTAAAAGTGTACTCTGTATTAGCTACAAGGCCAGTTTTACTATAAGTGGTGCCTGTTACAGCAACATTAGTGCCATCAATCTCCAAATCATATCCTGTAGCACCCTTTACCGCAGTCCAAGCTACCGTTAATTTATTGAATGTGGCATCAGTAACCGTCAGCCCGTTGGTACGATCAGGTACTGTTAACTGACTCACCATTTTACTCCACGCACTCTTATTGTTAGCCGAGAAGGCTTTTAGCACATAGGTATGCGTTGAATTAGCTTCAAGCCCTTCATGTACATAGGAAGTTACGTTTCCTAATTCAAATGGTGTACCACCATCAATCTGCAACTGGTAGCGGTCTGCAGACTCAACCGCCATCCACTGAATCGTATTCTTGCCTTCCTCTGGCGTTACGGCCAAAACGGGTTTCTCAAGCAAGGTTGTTACTGCAATCGGCTCACTCCACTCACTAGCTCCTAGTCGGTTAATTCCTCGTACTCTATAGGTGTATGTAGTATTTGGTTTAAGTGAAGAGCTTGTATAGTTGATTCCGTAAAAAGGCCCTTTGACTACGCCATTCTCTTCAATCTCATATTGGACAGCTTGTGGAGCAGCAGGCCAATTGAGATTAACAGCTACATCATTAACGTCAGCCGCCAAATTAGCCGGAACAGCTG
Organism: Paenibacillus sp. FSL k6-2145; assembly: GCF_037976585.1. Lineage (NCBI taxonomy): Bacteria > Bacillati > Bacillota > Bacilli > Caryophanales > Paenibacillaceae > Paenibacillus > Paenibacillus sp. FSL k6-2145. Next base: position 1,397,809 of record NZ_CP150267.1, read on the forward strand.
GAACCGTAGTAATAGGCTGTGTTGTCCCCGGCTCTTTTACAAAATTAAATGATTCTGCTTTCCGTATGTAATACGGATTCAGGTTAGATACAAAATCTACTACCGCTCCTGTATCTGCGTTAATCACAAGACTTAACTGTGTAGCCTCATAGCTTTGCACATATCTTGGCGTAGTCATTCCAAACTCATCAACGGTGGAATTATTCCATACTCCAACATTGGTTCCGGATTGTCTATATTCCATAGTTGTGTAATACTCCCATACCTCAGCAAAGTCGATGATAAAAGCATTGGTAACTTTGCCGGTATACGTAGATGTGTAGGAGCCAAATGAAATCTTGGTTATGTCTTCAACTGCTCCATTGATCGATTGGCTTCTCCTAAAAGAATATCCTGATGTTGAAATCTCATATGATCTCACCCAACCCAGCTTAACTGATTTTTGATTCACCTGTAATTGGCCGTTGTTGTTGGTCAACACATATTGGTAATCATTACTTGATGAGACTATCCCGCTTCCTACTGCTGCATGTGCCCGGTTCCCCCCGTACACGCCAAACTGTCCGAATACCAGCATGAATACTAGTAGACGGACAGTCCATAAGTAAAATCCGTTTTTTCTTTTTCCTGCGACCACTTTTGTTCTCCCCTTCAAAAAGATATGTTGTGCCACTCCCTATGCTGTCACCTGTGGTGAACGGCAAAACTATCTATTCTGCGCGAGAAAACAAATTCCTCTTTTTTACTCTTTTTTACATGTAAAAAATTTCTTATTGCGCTTTCATTTATAATTTCATCAAACAACTATATTCCATATGGTATAAATACGAAAATAGGAATTCGCAAATGTGAAATTATTAATACAGGAACACATTTTCCTATCTATTAAAAGATGAAGCGTAGGTTGTGTATGCAGGGAGACCTGAAGAATATTAAACAGTAGCTCAATATACTGATTTGCCGATTAGGATCTCGCCAGTGTCAGGGTGTAAATCTCGACCGGACTCTCCATGGAGAAACCAGCATTTAGGATAACTCGCCCACAAGCGTCCAAGGTGCTACCTGTTGTGTATATATCATCGATTAGCAGTAACTGTATGGGTTTGGCATGCGACATGCCCATCTGTGTTGGCAGATAAAATTTCCTGTATAGCTCTTCTATTAAATGCATGCCATCCGGGTTGATGGAAAAAGCGTTCTTCATCGTTTCGATACGCTCGCCACGTGATTTGAAGCTTTGTTTGGTGGTGTTGATCTGGCGCTGCAACAGATCAACGATGGGCAGGCGGCAGGTGGCGGCAAGTCCTGCGGCCAGCCGCTCCGCCTGATTGAAGCCGCGCTCGGCCAGACGCTCGCTGCTCACCGGGACATAGGTGACCGCGTCAGGTCGCCATTGCGGCTTCGTTTGTTGAGCATGTGTGGCGGAATGAGCCACGGGGGCTGGGGGTTCTTTTGCCAAAGCAGAATTCTGCTCCTCTCTCATCGCTTGAAAGGCTTGAATCAACAGCGCGGTTAGGAGCGGTGCGTAGCGTTCATGGCCTCTGAATTTGTACATGCCTATCCATTCTTTCATAAGAGCGTTGTATTGTACGGCGCTGCGATTGGAGATAAAAGAACGGTTTTGCATGTGTGGACGAACACAGTCCGGGCACCCAACACCCCGACCACAACGCAGACAGCGGATGGAACGAATCCATGGAATCTGCTTCATACAACGCGGGCATATGCCCGGATAGATTGAAGACAGAATCGCTCGAGTGCCGCATGTCAGACAAGTCGCCCCAGGTGGGGCGAGCAGGTGATGAAGACGCCCGGTCAGGTGCTGCGCATAATCGGTTATGTTACTGAGCCAGTTGAACATAGGGGAGTAAACCTCCAGTTTTGGGAATGTAATATGAAATGTGGAACCGAAATTGGCAGATGCCAATTAGGTTTGGGATGGTGGGTGCAGATAACCTTTGCGACGAGCGATGGTGTTCATTTTCCGAATCTGTGCAACGGCCTTCACCTGTGAACGTGTCCGACGAGATGATGCAAAAACCACTCTACCCGCCGGGTCATCCATGGAACGCCCTGCTCTGCCCGCCATCTGAACCAGTGAAGCTTCATCAAAGAGAGCATTGTCTGCATCTAAAATAAAGACATCGCTGCGCGGAATGGTCACGCCACGCTCCAGAATTGTGGTGGTTACGAGCAGACGAATGTCGCGATCACGAAAGGCTGTAACTTTGCTAGCGCGATCGGGGTCTTGGGATGAGGTTCCTTCGATATGGATTCCGGGAAAACTACGACGCATCAAGTTCACGAACGCCTCAATCTGGGCAATGCGTGTCACAAACACAAATACTTGGGCGTCACGCTTCAATGAAATTTGGATGTTAATCTTCAAGGCAGCAGGAAGATTTCGTTTCTTAATACATTCAGCAACAGTAACCATCTTGACCAAGCGCGGGACAGGCAAAGGATGACGGTGAAAACGTACCGGGACTTTGACATGGGAGAGCGTCGCCTTAGCCGCTTCCTTCTGTAGCCGAGCTGGGGGTGTAGCAGATAGATAAACAAAATTTCCGTCCGGTTTACAGGAGGATGCCGCTGCGTGGGCGAGCATAGGATCGTTGTGATAGGGAAAAGCATCCAGTTCATCGATAATAACGAGATCAAACCCCTGATAAAAACGCATCAGTTGATGTGTGGTCGCGAGCGTAAGATGAGCGTCTTTCCAGCGTTCGTCACTGCCTCCGTATAGGGTAGCGAGCGAGGTGTCCTGAAAAGCTTTCGCCAGGCGCGGGGCTAGCTCCAGTACCACATCCCTGCGTGGCGTAGCGACCAGTGCTCGTCCGCCACGATCCAATGTATGTTGGAGCAGGGGGAAAATCATCTCGGTCTTGCCGGCCCCGGTCACGGCCCACAGCAAGAACCGCCCCGGCCCATCCCCTGCGGGTGGCCGGGCCAAAAACGCAAGCGCCGCGGCTGCTGCCGCGCTCTGCGCTGCGCTAAGCCCCCACCGGGCAAGCCCGCCGCCGGTGGGGGCCAAGGCCGTGCCACGCGGTGCTTCGCCGCGTCGTGGCACGGCCCCTTGCGCTGCACTGCATAGCAGCAGCGCACAGGCACGGCTGCGCCCCAGCGCGAGGCATGCCTCGCAGTAGGCGCACGCCGCCAGGCCGCAGGCAGCGCAGGGCACGCGCTGCCTGGCTTCGCTGCCACAACGATGGCAGCGGGGCGCGCTCCGCGCGCGTCCAAGCCACGCGTGCCGACGGCGCGTGGCAGGCCCTTGGAGGGCGGCTGTGATACTCAGCCGCCCGTGCAAGCACGCGAGCTGCGCAGCCGCGCGCCACTCCCTTGGCGGCTGGGCGGTATCCGCCAGCAACGCCTCCGCCTCGGCCGCCAGTAATTGGCGGCCGCTGATCCGCTCAGCCAGCAGGGCCGCGTCCCGCTCCAGCTGAGCCCACTGCCCGGCGGGATACGACTCTGGCATCCCGCCTACCTGAATGCGAAGCGTAGCGACACTTCCCGCTTTGCCCGCTATGCCTTTTCTAGCCTCTGTTTCCCCCGAGGCCAATTCATACACATCCAGCTTCCGTGCAAGATAACTCTGCCATTCGCGCTGGCCCCACTGATCCATACCTCGCTCCATCTCAAAATGTTCAACCAACCAGGACGCCTGACTTAACGGTAACGCCTTGTCTAACAGCAACCAGCGCAGCACATGTCGCCCACTTCCTCCCTCTAGCCACCAAGCCACATCCACTCGAATATCGAGTGATAACACCATGCTCCACCCTTCCCCTACACGGCACACATATAAAGCAACTTTCATTTACTTTCCTCCCCCATCCTAATTTTCCTGAACGCAAAAAAAAGCACATGCCAACCCGGCTGTTCGCCGGAGCATGTGCTTCATGTCCATATTCCATCTTCTTATGATCAATCTACTTATCACTATACCAATTGAATCACTACTCTACAAATTCAGCCATTCAAAAAGTTTATTTCCCAACTCGAATTAGAGGTTGCTGATCAAGTGCTGAACAACTTCTAACCAGACTATATATATCAATTAGATGAACCTTATTCTACGATGTACGTTTACTTCAATCATGTTGGTCTGAAATATCCAGGAACCGGTTATGTATTACTTAGTTTGGAGATGCCTGTGAAACATTCGATTATATCGATTAATCAACTCATCCAAAATTTCGGATTGCTTAATTACAATTGGATGTTGCAAACCATAAATCGCTGTCAATGTGTACAAGCTTTCCCTTTCACGTTCCAGTTCGATTTCTTGTTCACTCGCAACATGTTTCATAGCATCTTCACCTCTATAAAACATTGTAACCTCTTATGTAAAAACATAGATTTCCATGAGATACACAAAAATATACGAGAGTAACCACCATCTCTTCACCATGTATATTAGTCGCCATTAGTTTGATGAAAAAATGAATATGGACAACATCATTTCCTTTTATAACAGAAGACGTTTCAACTGGACTCGTAACAACCGACTCATCACGTTAGCATCATTGTTAATTCGATCAATAATTGACAAGCTATCCAAGACAAATTGAACTCCAATCTGAACACGATTGGAGTTTAGATAATAATCACCTATATCCATTAAAAATATTGCAAACCGATCATCAATAATCTGTTCAGTATAAGAGCCCACGTTCTCCTGAGTGAACATATGAGATGATATATTTATTTTAAAACGCTCCAACACATGGTCAATATTTATTTTATACGTATTGGCTGCTTTAATGAGCTTGAACATTCCACGCAAAATCTCGTTTTCTCTTACTGATAAATACTCCACATACTCATCCAAAACATCTATTTTACCTGCAAGAATCTGATAGAGATATCTATTGGCTACTGCCCACTCCCGAAACTGTTTTTTCGTTAGCTCCGCCTCAAGATCATTCTCCATAATCCAGTCCTGATTTTCGTAAATTGAGACATAGTGTAGTGCCTGATTATAATCATTCTGCTCTTCTGCAATGGACCCTTTTATCAAATCCGAGTATAAAATATAACCAAACAAAGGTTTGGAAGGCTCCTGATAACTCTTCCCCTGTCTAATTCGTTGATATTTGATTTCGTACTGCACCCTCGCCAGTTTGCCCATTCGTGTTGCCAGTTGCTCCGCTTTGTCCCAACGACGCAATGAGAGATAGAGATTCATCAGATCTTTCAGCGCATCCAGTTGATCCAACTCATTAAGTCGCACGACATACGGATCAAATTGCACAGCACATTCCAGATTATTCTGCTGATCATCATTAATCGAGAGTTTGAATATTCGATACTGACAGATCGCCAATCGTTCGGCATGCTGGTACCGTTCCCCTTCACACACTTTACGATATATAATTAGCGCAGCCGCCGCGCTCCCTTCTGCGTTTAATGATTCGGCACAATCATACAGTTGTTGGATATACGCAGGATTCTCCATCATTAGATCTACTGTTCGTTCAATACAATCGTTTTTACCAAGCTTCGCGCAGCGAGTGATAAATGGACGCAGTCGTCGCCAGTTCATCGTAGAATCATTAGATAACTCACTCACATACTGTTCATAAAAATATCCTTCTTCCAATCCCATGTATTCTGTCATAATATCCAGGATTTTAACAGATATAGGCTGTGAACCATTAATCACCCTGCTTAGCGTTCCAGAGTTAATGCCTGATTGCTCTGCAAAATGATAAAGAAGTATTTTGTTTTCCTCTATGTAATGTAAAAATTCTGTTCGGATCGTCTTATCTATTATACTCAAGAAGATATCCCCTTCCAGAAACACACTTTTCTCACGTTCAACATCCATTTTAAGTAATTATATGGTTTGATATACCATAGGTCAATATAGTGGAAGAGTCTGCTTTCATTTTATGGGCTGATCTAATCCTCTCTAGTACACTCAAACCAATTCTTCTAATAACCAGAATCTTTCTTTAAAATTGCGAAACTTTTTCCAATCTGAATCGTCTATACTTTTAAATTAAGAGTTCTGACTTCGAAAATCTTATTTCTGTGATCAAGAACTCCTCATACCCAGGCAATAACCATAGATTGCATAAAAACCCATTTTTAATTTAAAAGCAGACTTGGCTACAATTACAAAAAAAGACTACAGCTTCTGCTGTAATCTTTTCACTGTAGATCTGCGAAATGCTAATCCCATTTCCCGCTCACATAATGATTTATTGCTCTGACTCACGCAAATCAATCAGGCGAAACGTGTGATCGGTCTGTGCTACCCGTTCAATATCAGCAGGGACAGCAGGCAGATAAGATGTCTCCATTCCTTGCCTTTGCATAAGCTTTTCAATAATCGTAATCGTTTCCGTTTCTGTACGATCAGCAACAACGGTTAATCTGAAGCTCTTACCACGGTATAACAATTCCCGGCAAAGTTCTCTTACAATGCCTTCGATCCGCCCTGCCTGATTGGAAGGGATGAGCAGGATCTGCTCGAAACCTTCAGATTCCGGACGGGAAAGATGGCGCTGGTGCATGGCATGAACGGCCATTGCCGCCAGGAAGTATATGAGCAGAATCATAGTCAGATGAGCAACCATGGCAACTGCACCTCCTCGGAAGGTCATGCTCACCCATGGCGAACATCCCTGTATACAACAAGTATATGCTGTACTTTCTGAAGGGTTACACTTGCATTTCCTATCACTCATATTCCACGCTGATCGACACCGGACGAAGAAAGACAGGCCAGGTCATTCATTCACGCCTAAACTTGAACATATGTTCCGCACAACCTTACGCTTTGCTCATTTGCAGTGATAAAGTCCATTAACCCGCAGACCAATCCAACATTCTGGAAAGGGCGCGAGTGAACAACAATCTATACTTCGTCTAGGTTGAATCAACCAATGGACTGACTTACCGTAAGAATACTGCTTTACGAAAAACATAAGGTATTAGAGCGTAACCCAACCATATTTGATCGAATTGATAACAGCTTGCGTACGGTCGTCCACTTCCATCTTCTGCAGAATACTGCTGACATGGTTTTTTACTGTTTTTTCACTGATGAACAGGAATTCACCAATCATTTTGTTGCTCTTACCTTCTGCCATCAAGCGAAGTACTTCAGCCTCACGACGTGTGAGCGGGTTATTGTCGCCAGCGACAAATTTAACACCTGCTTCCTTCGAAGCTCCTTCACTCATTGCCCCTGTTTCATTAAGATACGTCATACGACGCAGCTGCATGATCAGTTTGCCTGTTACTTTCGGATGAATGAACGCATGTCCTTCATGCACGGAACGAATCGCATTGATCAGAGACTCTGCCTCCATATCCTTCAGCAAGTATCCGTTAGCCCCTTTACGAAGCGTCTCAAATACATAACTTTCATCATCATGAATGGACAAGATAATGACTTTGACATCAGGGAACAGCTCACGCAATTTCTCCGTTGCTTCTACCCCATTTTCGATTGGCATGTTGATATCCATCAATACGATATCCGGTTTATCCTGATTGCAGAATTCGAGCACTTGAATACCATCGCCGCATTCGCCGATGACCTCAATGTCGTCCTCCATATTCAAAATGCGTTTCAGTCCCTCACGGAACAGCTGATGATCATCAGCCAAAAGAACTTTAATCGATGCTTTACCAGTATCACGGTTTTCCATCATCCTGCTACTCCTTTCCCTTATCCACGTTTGTCGGGATATGAATCACTATTTTGGTTCCTTGATTTTCTCCGGATTCAATCTCTATTCTTCCTTCTAACAGTTCAACCCGTTCTCTCATCCCAATCAGACCGAAGTGGGTATGATCCTTGCTTTTCTTCGCAAGAAGCTCCGGTTTGAACCCAAGCCCATTGTCCTGAACGACAATTTTGACGAGCTGAGCCTGGTATGTAATCTCCACCACAACATAAGTGGGATAAGCATGCTTTGCAGCATTCGACAGACCTTCCTGCACAAGGCGGTAGATCGCAGCCTCCATCGCAGAAGATAAACGGTGTTCTTTACCTCTTGTTTCAAAAAGCGACCGAATTTTCGTTTTTACCTCAAAATCCTGCACGTACTTCCGAAGCGTTGGAATCAGTCCCAGATCATCCAGTGCCATAGGACGCAGATTGAAAATAACTTTTCTCATTTCTTCAAGACTGGAACGAACCTGGCCTTTCAAATCTACTATTTCGGCCTGGACCATCTTAAAATCCTGCTTAATGAGCATTCTTTCTACAATTTCCGTCCTAAGCACTAGATTGGCGAGCATCTGCGCAGGCCCGTCATGAATCTCACGAGCAATACGTTTCCGCTCTTCTTCCTGGGCCAAAATTATTTTCAAACCAATCATTTGTCGATTTTTGGCAGATTCGATGATCCGGGTCACTTGACCTAGTTCACCTGACAGGTACTCGAGTACAACACCCATCTGCGAACCGATGGTCTCGGCACGCTCCACAGAAGCTTCCACATTTTTGGCACGCTTCTGCAGATCATCCCGACGAGCCTTCAGATACATTTCCTTCTCACGATAAATCATCAGATCCAGCTGCAGCTGTGTTGCTTTCTCATACGCCTGCTTGATATCATGCTCGGAATAACGGACAAAGTCGCGGCTAACCTCAGTCAGCCGGATCCGGGAACGGCGGTAGTTCAGCTCCAATTGATCTACTTTCTCGATCGTTTCCGCCGTCTCCTTCAGTACCGACTTCAACTCCTCGTTGAGTGTTTTCAGCTCATCGCGAGTTGCGTCCATAATTTCGAACATTTGATATTTGCTGTTTTCCATGACTTGTATGGCGTTTTTAATGACGCGGTCTATGGCATCGGCTTGTAAATCCACGTTTGTTCGACTCCATTTCTATCGTTTCCGGTATATATCATACCATATCACGATGAGATGGTAACGGTCTTCGTTTTCTGTTCCCATTTTACAGTCAGACCAAGTTGCTCGGAAACGAGTCTAAGCGGGACTAAAGTCCTACCACCCGTTACGTATGGTGCAACAGTTGCGCTCTGTCTTTTACCATTCAGAATGAATTCTTTCTGCCCTACAACCAGATCAATCAGCTTGCCACCACGTAATACCGTGATCCGCTGATTTTTGCTATCCCAGCTTGCCTGACCACCAAAAGCGTCCAAAACATGTTTGATTGGCACATACGTCGTACCATTTTTCAGGACTGGTGCTGCATCAATGGCTTTTTTCGTTCCATTCACCGTCATCGATTTCTGTCCAAGCACGAGCGAAGCTGTACCCGTAGGCAATCCGACTTCACTGGACTTGGAAGGCATCGTGAATGCGATGTTGTCAAAAGCAACCGTACCTGATTTCGCACGCTCATCCTGACCTTCTTCCACGTTCACCACATAGACCCGCTTCAGCTTCGCCGGATAGGCGATGTTCAGTCCGTTTAGGTCCACGCTCAGCTTCTTCCACCCGTTCCAGTCAATCGCCTTGGCGAGATCGGCATATACCGTTTTGCCATTGGCATCTGTGAATTCGGCACGTAACCAGTTCAGGCTTTTATCTCCCATAACATCCATCGACATCGATGTAGCTGCAGCAGATACCTCTCTACCGGTAGAGCCATTCAGTTGTGCATATGCATACATTTTTCCTGTTCCAGCAGTCATATCATAACCGAGTTGCAGTACATTGGAGCCGGCTTTTTCACCAGTTCCTGCTGTAACGGTTGCCGTACCAGTTACACCCGCTGCGTTCGTTATGAAGTTAATCGGATAATTCACGTTTTCGAAGTTCTCCCAGATCGTTTCGCTGGCAGAAGCCGAGAGGACTACAACTGTGCTGTAACCATCATAACGACCGATCGCATATCCCACTTGTGCACCAGGATTAACGGAAGATACGGTTAATTGGTCAGCAGTAACTTTACCTTTGAATCCGATGAATTCCCATGTCAGCGAGTCCGCCGGAACCGTAACACTTTGTCCACTCTTCGTTGTTGCCGTTACCGGAATGGACATCGTTGTGCCCGCTTTGAGGGAACCGAGACCTGATCCTGCTGTCAGGGAAGCCAATTCACTTCCCCCCAATACCGATACTTTAATGGAGGATGAAGCTCCATTGCTCGTTGCCGTCAGGGTTGCTGTCCCTGGCTTCACGCCTTTGATTGTGCCGTTGCTGACACTCACGATACTGTTGTTGCTGGACTTCCAGGACATGCTGATATCGCCTGTTGCGATCGGGTTGTAGTAGGTGTCATATCCTTTGGCTGTGTACTTGCCCTCTTGCCCCACCAGCAGCGTTTGGCTTCCACTCACGGCAAAGCCCTTCAGTTTACCTACAGGAGCCGTAGAGAACACACCCAGTGTGTTTACAACCTGACGTTGCTCGGTGCCATACTCTGTGTTGAACGTCAGACCGGCGGTTTGCTCACCCAACGGACGTGTTACCATCGTTGTGGAGCCGCCTCCGTCCAGGTTCATGCCTTTCCAGACACCCACACTGGTCATGAAGGATTGTAGTTCCGTCAGCGACATCCCGCTGCTGTTACTGTTTTTCTCCGCTGCAATGATGTAGACGTACCGACCATCCTGAGAGTATCCTACTGCCGTTCTTGCACGAATACCACCAATGCCGGAAGATGCGATATCACGGGAAAAGGAAGCTGCCTTACCACCATTCACAAGAATGGTGTGACCGCCAATCATCATCTCCAGATTACTCGGATCAACCGATTGTCCGGTTGTTTTGGCTTTTAACTTGTAATCCGCATCCAAGGTTTGCCCAACGGATAGATGACTCATGATCCATGTCGCCGCTGTTCCATGCGCACGCAAAATGTACCCATCCTTCGGCACTGTCATGTTTAACGCTTTTTTATCCGAAATTTGGGTAACTACTCCGTTCTGCACGAGAACCTCTGTCGGCGTTGTGGAAGGGTCATTTGGACGTTTGGTGGACGTCCATGCCGGTGTATAAATATACATCGAGTTGGCATGACTATATTTCACTGCACCCGACTCTACCGTATAATCCTCTTTATTTATCCCACGCAAAGCAAAGGTTGAACCATCCTGTGCCTTCACTGTTCCGTCAAAAGAATACTCATCGATCATCGGTTTGCCATCCTTGGTCACCGTCAGGGCATACATGCCTGACAGCTCAGAAGGTGTGGAGACCAGCACGCCATCGGAGACCTGTCCACCAATCGGTGCGAGCTCCCCGGATACATTGAAGTAATCGCCATTCACAGCGGCTACTGCACCATTTTCCTTAGCCATGGCACCTGTGCTCTGTTTACTGTTCAGATTACCGCCCTTGCCTGTCATTACATCCAGCTTCACATACGGGTTCTGCAGATCCACCTGGACTACATCCGCCAGTACGTTGACCTTGGAACCGGAACGTGTTGTTGTATATCTGTATTTCATGAGCTTCGCACCCGAAGTCAGAATTTCTTCACTCAACTTGCTTGTATTGGTAGATGCTGCAGCGGCCACCGATTGCCACGAAGTGCCTGACCACATCTGCCCGCCTGCGCTCATCACCGGTGCAATCCAGATCACACCCGCCAGCGTCACAATCGCCCATTTCTTCACCATACTGCCCTTAACGTCTTCCAGATGTTTCTCATGTTTCCCCAGCATGTCTGAAACGTCTCTCCCATCTTGTATATCAATCTTAGACATCACGAACACTGCCAAGAAGGCAGCCGATAGCGAGATCTCTAGTATACTCTTCTATTAATAGACTGCTTTTTGTGGAAAAAGTTACGCCCCTAGCTAACTTTGAGGGGATTCTTGGCAAAAAGAAACCCATGTATGCAATTAGCTACTCATACATGGGAATTATCTGTATACTGATATTCGTTATATTTTCAATTTAACTCTGGGAAATGAATTTCGGGTAACATTCGATTGGGGTCCTCTTCGTTCTCACTAATGTCATGATCATAACTATAATTCCAGTGCCCATTGGCGTAATCGAGGTAGATCAGCGCCTCATATATAGAATGGTTCTGCTCTATGTTCTCTGAGATGTAGCTCCATTCCAAGGTTGCATGAACAACAGCTTGCTTCTCCCCAAGAAACACGACTCGTTCATTAGACATATGATACGTAGTGTCTCCATACTCAAAGGAAGCTCTTGTAATGTGGTCCCATGTTCTCCATTCATCAACTGCATTTGCGTTCATTCGTTCAATATCAAATGGTGAAGTATATTTATACGTTAAATCAAAGTCTTTCTGATTAAACGCTTTATAATATTGCCTGAGGTCAGATAGGATATTTTGTTGCTTCTCATTAAAATTCTCTTTTATCGTATGTACAGATTTATCGATATCTTTTGGAAGCGTAGTATTACTGGAAAGATATCGATCCTGAAGTATTTTCCACTGATTGTTCTCCTTTATAATTCGAAATACGACCTCATGTTGATCATTTATTACCTGATTATTATGAATATAAGTAACGTACAATAATGCCTGGTCTGCAGATTCGTATGTAATGTTTGTTATATCAACATTGTAGATTCGATCAGGGATTTCGCTCACTTGGGGTGCAATCTTACTATCAGTCAGATAAGATCTCTGCATATGGTCTGAAGCTAATAGTTTTACAGAAAAAGCTCTATCATAAGTTCTCACTAGATCAAGTATCGCTGTTTCTTGACCATAGCCGTACTCCACCATTCGAGCGGTGTTTTCTTTTCGATCATAAGCCACCGAATGTTTTGTAAACCAAGCAGCAAATCGAATTGGAAGATAGAATTTCCCATCAATTAATATACCTGGTTTTTCCAACTCGATATATCCTTCCTTATCATCAAAGTATCCTACATCAGGTACAAAATATGTTTCCGAATGATCCGTTCTAGCAAAAATTTCGCGACTTTCTATTGAGTAGTCCGCTCGGTACCCCATTAGTTGAATAAACTCTCGAAAAGGAACATACACCGTTCCTGATTTTGTTATTAGTTTAATGTCTGTAGGCTTTTCATTTACGTACAGTTGTATGGGTTCTTTATTATTTTGAGCATAAACCAATGATGGTATGGATATTAACCCCAAAATGAGGAAGAATACTAGTATTTTTCTCAGCAAATCTACACCCTCTATTCATGAAATTCATGACTTATGATATAAAAAAGCGAAACCAATCAGTTGAACTTATTCCCCTGATCGATTTCGCTTCACTAAGATAAAAGAGCTAATTACTATTACAGATATTCCAACTTATCCAAAACCCGCTTCAACATCACTGCTGCCTGAGCGCGAGTCGCGTTCCCTTGGGGTTCGAATGTTCTCGCTGTCATGCCTTGAATAATTCCCTCTTGCACTGCTTTGGCAACAGAATCCTTGGACTGAATTTTATTGCTATCCTTGAACTTGGACAACGTCGAAGTAGCGGAGGATTGAAGTGAGACTGTTTTGCCACCGTAGCTCATCGCCCGAACCATCATAAGCGCCATCTGCTCACGCGTAATAGGGCGATCCGGCTTAAAGGTACCATCGGTATTTCCCGTAATGATCCCCGCTTCGGCTGCAGCACCGATATAAGCACTTGTCACACTACCGCTACGAACATCCTGAAAACGACTTGCTGCGGTAGGTTCTCCATTTAGTCCAAGACCTCTAGCAACCAATTCAGCAAATTCCGCACGTGTAATGTTCTCATTTGGTCGGTAGAAGGAACCAGCCGGTGTGCTAATAATCCATTTGGCTGAGAGTTCCTTAATGACCTCACTAGCCCAGTGTGACGCCGTATCCGGATAACTAACGATGTTGTTAACAGGGACTACCGACTGATTGCCATTCAGCTGTCCTCGGACAACTACACCACCTGTCGTATTTTTAAAGGAACTAGGTACATTGGATAACCTAAACGTTACTGGATCAATATACGTAAATCCAGATGTTAAACTTGGGGTATTGGCAGCCAATTGCATGGCCAGTTGGCTTTTGACATTCTGATCCACACGTTGATCGCTTGTTCCATTACCGGCATACAAATATACGTCCGTATAGTTGCCAAGCTTCTGTGCTCCTGCACCTGCAATCAAGCCTTCCATCGTCCCCGATGAAGACACAGGTACCGTCTCTAACTGAACGTATAAGGATGGAACTGCTGCTCCTGTCGTTGTACTTGTGTTTGACGTTCCTACACTCCGACTCATAGCCGCCATATCTAAATTAGACAGTGGCACCGTCCAGAGAAGATCTCCATATTTCACACCAATAGTGCCTGTACGATAACTTGCAGCAATCTGAGTCAGTGCATTCAACGGCAATCCAACATATGCAGCCGATTCACTGTCCGGAATCTCAAATACCACCGGCTGAGTCAATTTCCCGTTTGCTCCAGCGTATTCAAAGGACTGAAGCAACTTGGTTGCATCCACGTTGAATTGACGAGTCGGGCGGTTATAGTGGGACATCGCAGATACAGCAGAACCCGTAGTATTATTCATTACAAGTAAAGACTGACCATAGCTCGGTGCATCCAATTCCGACAACCAGGAAGGACGATTTCCCGACTGATTATTGTTGTTGGAACTATTATTCGTCTGTTGTAACGTAAGTGGACCAAATGCTGTTATCGTGACATTCGACGCATCCCGTAACGGCACTGCCCCAGGTACATAACTCACTGTTCCCGTCTGAGTAGCTGTCGATGTTACTGCTGAAGTATCCAATTTCAACGTCACCACAGAGCCAGAAGCTGAAGCAGACAATACAGTTGTGGTTGAATTACCAATCACTACACTGAACTGAGATGCTGTTAGTGCAGCCTGGGACTGGATTGAATCACGGAAATTAATTTGAACCGTGTCTCCCTGAAGCGTAGCCGACAGGATTTTGCCATTTCCATATGTGTACGTTACTGGAGTCAGATTGAGATATCCTGCTGGATTATTGTTCAGATCCGTTAATCTCAACGCTCCAGGTACATATGATAACGATATATTTTGTGTATCCTTCACCGCTGAAGCCAGCGTTAACGTAACCAGATCATTTTCGATCTCAGAATCATTAACGAAGACTGGCTTACCATCGACCAGAACAGAATATTGGCTGTTGAGCGGTTTATTCGTCGTATTCAGTGGTTCATTGTAACGTACCCATAACTTGTTACCACTCACCTCAGCACTCTTAAACTCAGGTGGTTTGGTATCAATTGAATTGCGGACATAGAAGCCGCTGAATCCAGCAAGAGCCTGTCCACGTGTATCTTTTACAGGCCATGAACCTGGCGTGTATGCAACCTGAACGACTTCACCATCCGTAATGGATCGACTGAGGTTCAATGTCACGACAGAGCTACCATTGATCGATATGCTATTGATGCCTACAGCATACTGATCCGCAGTTACACTGAATTGTCTTGCTGCATCACTTGAAGTGATATATACCGTCTCAGGGTAGTACAACGTAATTGTACTGTAATACACGTTACCTTCTCGCGGCTTGGACATGACAGAATCTAAACCGTTCTCCACATCTCTTGCGCCAAAAGCAGCCGCAGCATTGGAAGATTGATCTGTAAGACGATTACCTGTAGTACCGGGTGCATATGCGATCCGCACAACCTGTCCTACCGCTACACCCGTATCCAAGACAACATATACACTGTCACCTGAAATATAAGTGGAACTAACGTTTCGCTTCTCTCCATTCACGGTAACGGTATAACTGCTGCTCAGTGGACTGATGCTGCTAAGCCACTTGTCGTACGTTAGACGAATCGTGTTGTTACTGTGCATCTTGGCACTTTTAATTACAGGTAATGTTGTATCTCTGCTTAAGGTTTTGAAAGCCCATGATGTAGACCCATTCAAACCTGCGAATGTATTACCTGCTTGATCACGAAACGTATTGGCAGGAATATCGACAACATAATTCGTATTATTCTCTAATGTGCTTGTTGGCGTAATAATCAGTTGTCTGTTGTTCGAACTAAAGGTTGTCGTCGAACCAACGGTTGCTCCATTTGCTTTCTTGAGAATGGCTTGACCTGGGAAGCTACGGTCCAGTTCCTTGTTGAACGTCACCGTTAGATTGCCCGACAAAGGCGCATTCGTGGTGCCATTGGTAGGAGACAACGTAGACACCGTCAGGGAAGTTGGGTCCGACTGCACATTGAATCCCCAATCCATGCCGCTGATTCCACGGATGTCATTTCCCTGCTGATCTCGCAAAAAACCTTCAGGTATTACAATGTAATATGTACTATTATTATTAAAATTTTTCACAGGATCAATCGTAATCGTCTGAGTTCCTAATCCTGAAATACGGGATGATCCATTAGACGTGATTGGAATTGCTTCAAATGCAGTTCCTGTTACGCTCCCTTGATAAATCTGAAGCGTGCCTGCTCCAGCAAAAACCGGTAGACTAAACGACATTGTCAGATGATCCGAAGGCTTCACCTGAACTGCTGCGTTCTGGGGTCTCTTGCCTGTAACTGCCGGCAAGCCTATATTTTGAGTACTAAACGTCCACGCTTTGTTCAATAATCCTGGAAATAAAGTAAGATTCTCAACATCTGTGTAAGCAAATGCATTTGCATCAATTTGAACGTAATAGGTTCCACCTGGAATAATATTCCCTTTTGGGATTTGGATGCTTACAAATTTCCCTTCAGGTGGTGGTGAAGCTGTATCTTCTCCTGTAGACGGTTCGGTATCGTTCACAGGTACAGAAGGATTCGTGATTGGCCCTGTGCTTTCAATTGTTACCAGTTCACTGGATACGTCTACAGAAACAACCTCAGAATCATCGTTGACACGTTTAATGGATATCTTACTTTCCGGACCGATTACTTTTGAAACGGGTCTCGCAAATTCAATACGTAAAGGCGATGATCCATCGACGTTTTTGCCGTTCACCGCAGGAACTGTATTTACTATTCCGTTTGCAGTTAACTCACCTCCAGCATATGCTCTTTGATCCATTCCTCTCCAACCCGTAAGCCAACCTTGAGCTATTAGCATGACGATCAAGAGTCCAAGTATGCCTTTTCTTGCAATTCTCTTCAATTCCACTGATCTTCCCCCTTATCTGCATTTCTTCTCCTGTCTGATGTACAGACCTCATTATGTATTTCGGTTAGAGAAGGGATTTCATTTAGTTATTTGGGGAATTATTCCATAATTTTTCCTTTGTCCATGACAAGCAGTAAAATCGATGGAAGCACAAAAAAGCCCTTAATTCCTTATCGGAATCAAGGGCTCCATTACTATTGCACCTAACTTACAGACCTGCTTGAGTTTTCAAAAGATCTACTTTGTCCACTTGCTCCCAAGGTACATCCAGGTCTGTACGGCCGAAGTGACCGTAAGCAGCAGTTTGTTTGTAGATTGGGCGACGCAGATCCAGCATACGAATGATGCCAGCCGGACGAAGATCGAAGTTGTTACGCACAAGCTCAACTAATTTCTCGTCGCTGACTTTGCCAGTTCCGTATGTATCCACGTTGATCGATACCGGGTTGGCTACACCAATCGCGTAAGCGAGCTGGATTTCCACTTTGTCTGCAAGTCCTGCAGCTACAAGGTTTTTCGCTACGTAACGAGCCGCATATGCTGCGGAACGGTCTACTTTTGTCGGATCTTTACCAGAGAACGCACCACCGCCGTGACGTGCATAACCGCCGTAGGTATCTACGATGATTTTACGTCCCGTAAGGCCTGCATCTCCCTGAGGTCCGCCAATAACGAAACGTCCTGTTGGGTTGATGAAATATTTAGTCTGCTCATCCAGCAATTCGGCTGGAACAACAGGCAAGATTACATGTTCTTTGATATCTTTTTGGATCTGCGCAAGTGTAGTCTCTTCAGCGTGCTGAGTAGACACCACGATTGTATCCACACGTACCGGCTTGTCACCATCGTATTCAATCGTTACTTGCGTTTTACCATCCGGACGAAGATATTCCAATGTACCGTTCTTACGCACTTCCGCCAGACGGCGTGCGATACGGTGGGACAGTGCGATTGGCAAAGGCATGAGTTCCGGTGTTTCGTTCGTTGCAAAACCGAACATCAGACCTTGGTCACCTGCACCAATGTTTTCTGTTTCACGAGCGACTTGTTCCGGGTCACGGTTCTCAAGCGCTGCGTTAACACCTTGGGCAATATCAGCGGACTGCTCATTCAGAGAAGTCAGAACTGCACAAGTGTTATAATCAAAACCGAACTTGGCACGTGTGTAGCCAATATCCTTAATTGTATTACGAACGATGGACGGAATGTCCACGTATTCAGAAGCTGAACTGATTTCACCGATGACAAGCACTAAGCCTGTGGCTACGGAAACTTCGCAAGCTACGCGAGCATTGGGGTCGTTTGCAAGAAACGCGTCCAATACGGCGTCTGAGATCTGATCGCAGATTTTATCCGGATGCCCTTCAGTTACAGACTCCGATGTAAATAGATGCCGGCCTTTAACAGACATGAAGTTTCAACCTCCCATAACTAGTAGTATGGCGATTGCCCGAACAAAACATGACAGCGATTCGTTCACTGTACCCTCGAAGCTTTCCAAAATGGAATAAGGACGCAGGGTCCGCAGTACCGAAGATAAGGATTTTTCAGGTAATTGCCTCAAACGAAAATCAACCTTTCCCTAGTGGAAAAGGTTGCATACCTCAAATGCCATCTTAACGTATTTGTCAAGACGTGTCAAACGAAACGGGGTAAGGAAAATGCCCTATAAGTGCTGTTCTGCCTGACGAATTAGCCTTTTGGTGATCTCTCCACCAACCGATCCATTCTCGCGGGAAGTCAGGTGTCCCCACCCTTTGTATTGCCCATAAGAATGATCACTCACTTCACCCAGTTCAGATCCAAATTCTGTATCCGCACCAGCCAAACCTCTGCCACCATAACCCACATTGAGACCAAACTCTGCAGCAATCTCATACTTCATCTGATCCAGCATTTGACGACTTTCGGGTACCACTTTGCGATTGCTTCTAGCCATGGTTCCTGCACCTCCATTAAATGATTGTCAACAGTTATAGAGTGAGCAGGAACAAGGTTGGCTAGCCGTATTAATGTTTGTTAGAACTGGGTAATCTGAGCAAATGAAATGTATGACTAATGAATAATTCCTTTCACAGCTACAAATCCTATTTCAGAGTATATCCACCACGAACCATTACGGTTAAGCTGTATTTGTTTCCTTCCAAGACCGTGATCCCCCGTCCATCCCTTGGAAAAGAGAGCAGGTGATTGGTCGGCGCTGCCTGTCCATTCGTCAGGTCAATCCCGTCCGTCAGATCAGCTACACCATTCGTACCTTCACTGACGATCACAGCCTTGCCGCTACGTACAATGAACTCCGCGCCAGACTTCCCGATCAGCTGTTGACCCGGCTTCACGGTTACGATCTCAACGGCTTCAGAAGCGCCCGAGACCAGTGGAGGAAGGGATGTGTCTCCACCTGTGCTACCGGAGTTCCCGGTTCCTGCAGAGCCGGTGTTGTTACCATTTCCTGCATTGCTGTCTGTCCCCGTACTGGTACTACCGCCTCCAGTCGGGATCTTACCGCCCAAAGCCTGTTGGATCTGCTGATCTACGTAACTCTTCGTTACAACTGGATCATCGGCTGTACCTGGTTGGCTGGTCCCTGCTCCAATGGCTGTATTGCTGTATACCGACCCAACCCACACGCCAACACCAATGGCGAGCGCAGCGAGGGATACTTTCATATAAGGTTTCATGTGAATCATTTTCCTCCTCTGGTAATCTATTAACTTTAACTATAGAGAATAAATAGACATGAGACAAGCAAAACCTCGCTTCCGCAGATGTGGAAGCGAGGTCTTAGCTTTAGAATATCTTAATTCTCGTTCAGATTACCGATTATTATTTGGATTATTAGAACCCTCTTCCGGAAACTCTGGGATGATCGGTTCTTCTTTTGGCAATTTGGATACATCGTAACTGTAACCTTGTTCCGCTAAACGGATCCGTTGTCCCTCGAACACATCATACAGGGCAACGCGATATGAGCCACCACGTATTTTGTCAAACACGGTGTCATCAATACTCCAGTTGAGCGTCTGGTTAATGCCTGTCTTCAGATCGGTTCCTGGTGTGATCTCTTTATCAAACACTTTTCCTGACCCATCGGTTAGAGACAGAACGAGCTTGTGTCCGTACTCTCCACTATCCACAGCTTCCTCCTGTGTTAAGGAGTAGATCATCTCGATCTGTACTGCCGTTCCACCTGTAAGGTAAGCTTTAATATTGCTGCCCGAGAATTTGAACGGATACAAGTCAATGTCATTCAGAGATGATAGAACAGATAATGATTTCGGCTGTACTTCAAATGACATGGCATTAACATAAGCCGTTGCATCACCTTCACCGGTTACAAATTTGTTGTCAGCAACCCCTTCACCTACAATCAGACGCATATCAGATAATGTTTTTACACTCTTCGGCACTTTGGCCCAGAACGTCACGATACTCTTCTGACCTGGTCCTGGTACACGGTTTGCCTGCTTGGCAGTTGCTTTGTAATATTGACCATCTGCTGTTTTGTAGTATCCTACCAACTTCGCAAGGCCACTCTGACGCAGAGACTTATTCGTCATCTCGAATTCGGTATATACAATATCGGACGAAGATCCCGGATACACATACGTTCTGCGTATGCCCAGCTCTGTTTCTTTATCAGAAGTTCCTTGGGTATAAGTCTTCCCTTCGCCTACATAAGAGAGGGGCTGAATTAACCCGGACGTGCTAAGGGTAATCCAATCATTCTTTTCTTCCTCACTTACTTTCTCCAGCAACGTCAATTCCAGACGGCTCATGTTGAGTTCAGATGGAATCTTCGTCAGGAGATAAGCTTCCATGACCATCCCCGAACCGAGCAACTTGCCGCCTTGCGCGCTAATCAGCTTCGTATCTCCATCAATTCTAGCGGAATCAATTGTGAACATCGCTTCCAGCTCAGGCAATTGGACCGTTTTGGCTGATGCATTACGAATAGTGACCTTGGCAGCAATAATATCACTGTCTGTCCAAGGAAGCCGTTGCAAGGAGCCTACAGATACACCGAATGTACCTTTACTATTTTTAATTACCGTTTCCGTTGTAAGTCCATCTCCACTTGTTACGGATTCAGGAATAGCATAGATGCCAACCGGATAGGAGAACTCAAAACCACTCGCGCCTCCGCCAGACGTCTCCCCTTCTTTGCTCTCATCTTTGGTCGTCGGTGTCATGGCATATAGTTTGATCTTGCTGGTGTCCCCATCCCCTTGGATCGTAGTGATCAGCTTGATCGTTTTGGTCGCACCTGGCTTCAGCTTCAGATCATCTAATGCCTTCGTCTCGATCGGATACGAAGTACCATCTTCTGTACGGATCTCTAATGCGTATTTGGGAACCTTAACTTCTTTTTTCCCTTGGTTCTTAATGACCCACTGCATCGTTAGATCGAACTCTTCATCCTCGCCACGGACACGAGCAGATTCCAGAAGAGTCGATACAGGTTGTCCATCAATCGAGATAATATTCGGTTGATTCGCTGCTACATTTACATTGGTTTGACTAGCTTCAGGAAGCTGTAGAGCAGCTACCGGTAGAGCAGTCTTCTCTTCACCTTGTTCTTCCACTAGCAGTAATTCTGACTTCTCCAGTTTCAACGCTGTAGGCAATGATGCCATTAAATTTAACGTTTTGTTGGCCTGTGCCTGTATATTCACACTTGTACTATCCTTATCCGGGGTCAATGGATAATTCGTACCACCCGGTGTACGTAGAATCCACTTGATGTTTGGATTATCCAACAGCTTATAACTGATATTATTCAGGTTCACGCCAACTTTGACGTATTGTTTCTTATTCTCACCTGGATACACTTTAATACCAGAGACTTTAACCTTGACGGCTGAATCACTCAAACGAACCGTCTTCGTTTTACCTACAGGTGTAGTGATGCTATATGATGCGGGAACATTGAATTTCCCCAGCGTGCTTTCATAATTCGGTTTACTGAAATCCCATTTTACAATCAGGAAGTTCAGATCACTTAATTTCACTTCACGTCCAACCTTCATAACGTATGTGAGATCCACCGTGGAACCCGGTGATACCGTCTTTTTCTCCTGATCCTTGGCGATCAGCTTTGGAGAGAAGCTAGTTCCACCTTTTGTTTTCACTTTGCTCCAATAATCGAGCATCATCATCGGTGTACTGTCATTATTTTTGTACGTCAGTGTATACGTCACCGTATTCCCGTCGTCTTGAGACAAAATATTGACGTCGGTTAATTTCACAGTACTCCGTGCAGTTACTTTGACCGCAGGTACCTTGGCCAGTGTATGTACGACTTTGTTCGTGGTTGTTGTCTGTTGTTTCTTTGTTGTTGCGCTGTTATTTGTAGCAGGTTTACCTGAGTTAGCTGGTGTACTTGCGGCAGCTACTAAGCCTCCACTTGAACTGATGAATAACATACTAGTTATCAAAGTCGTTATGACCTTTTTATGATCCACTTCCAAACCTCCCATAAGTTGCTTGTTGCTTTATAGTATAAACGTTTAGCAGGGAGAGAAAGTTACGATGTTGTTGGATTTATTACATAGCAATAGTTGCTTTTTTATTACTCTATTACCTGAACATTTCTAGTTGTTGTGAAGACTTCTGACTGTGAAGCTGGGATTCCATTGGCACGAATGAAACTAGAGTCCTTAACTTGAACCGCATATTCATCCGTGTAATCAGCTAGAAAAGTGACAATAATAATATTGCCCTCAACTACTGTGGTGTAATCGATCATTGGAATTAATGTAGGAACGTTCAATTGGGACAGTTTCCTGATAATCAAGTCATTTGCATATAGTTCTTGATTAGTTGTATCAAGGTCTTGTGTAAATGGTATTTCGATCTGTTTGTTGATTTGGGGAATTTTTGTTCCAACTTCGAGTCTAACCTTAGGGATCTCTGTGTTCACTTGGGTGTTTTGTGTTGTAATGTACCATGCTGACTGTGAAGCCGGGATTCCATTAGCACGAATATAAAGAGAATCTTTAACTTGTACAGCATATTCATCCGCATAATCTGCTAAAAAAGTGACAATAATACTATTACCCTCAACTACTGTAGTGTAATCGATCATTGGAATTAATGTAGGAACGTTCAATTGGGACAGTTTCCTGATAATCAAGTCATTTGCATATAGTTCTTGATTAGTTGTATCAAGGTCTTGTGTAAATGGTATTTCGATCTGTTTGTTGATTTGGGGAATTTTTGTTCCAACTTCGAGTCTAACCTTAGGGATCTCTGTGTTCACTTGGGTGTTTTGTGTTGTAATGTACCATGCTGACTGTGAAGCCGGGATTCCATTAGCACGAATATAAAGAGAATCTTTAACTTGTACAGTATATTCATCCGCATAATCTGCTAAAAAAGTGACAATAATACTATTACCCTCAACTACTGTATTGTAATCGATCATTGGAATTAATGTAGGAACGTTCAATTGGGACAGTTTCCTGATAATCAAGTCATTTGCATATAGTTCTTGATTAGTTGTATCAAGGTCTTGTGTAAATGGAATTTCGATCTGTTTGTTAATTTGGGGAATTCTCGTTCCAACTTCGAGGCTTACTTTTGGAGCAACAACATTAACATCTTCTGCAAGTAATTCATTCTTGGATGCGATTTTACTTACAAAATTGGTTTTTGCTAAGCTCTCGGATCTCTTCAGGGTTGTATAACCGCTATGAAATAAATCGCCCGATACGCTATTCGTATTCGTAGCCACTGCGATACCTCCACTTGAACTGATCAACAAGATGCTCGCCAACAAAGTCATCATGACCTTTTTATGATCCACTTCCAAACCTCCCATAAGTTGCTTGTTGCTTTATAGTATAAACGTTTGAGAGAGGGAGAAAGTTACGATGCTGTTGATATTTGTATTTTTAGCTTATCAATAAATAAGAATTCCATAAACAAAAAACAAAGAGCCAGGAATAAATTCCCGACTCTTTGCTATAAATCAGTTATTACAGACCAGAGATACCGTGTCTAACAGTCTTCACAGAAGAACCTAGAGTAACATCGAAGATCAAGTTCTTATCTTGAATATCTGCTTTAGTACTGTCACCAAGATCTACTAAGAGTTTTGTTCCAGTTATAGTAGCATCATAAGTTTTAGTACCAATAGTAACTTTATAAGTTCCTGCAGTAAATCCAGTTGGATATGAAACTGTTTTGCTCAATGTAGCTTCAAAAGTAGCGTTTACTTTTGCTTTTTCACCAGAGAAAGTGAATGTACCTACAGCTGTAGGAGTTGCTGGATCAGTAGGTGCAGCAGGTGTAGCGTATCCAGCTGTATCAGTAACTTTATACGGCAGACCAGCTTGGTTATTAATTGCGTTTTCCAGTTGTGCAGCAGTTACTCCATTAGTTTTGATTGTAGTTGCAGTTGCTACTACAGTACCAGGAGCAATACTAGCATCTTCAGTCCAAGCAACACTATCAATACTTACGCCTTTTGCTATACCAGCCAATTTCACACCATTTACAGCATTAGGAGTTACAGCAGCAACTGCGTCTGTTCCTGCAGTGTACTTAGTTCCACTTACTGTAACATCTTCAACATTATCTTCAGTTGGAGCAGCTACAGTATAAAGGTCAGAATTAGCAGCTTTAACAGTGCTATTAGCAGCAACCAAATACTTAGCATTTTCTACTTTTACAGACAATGCTTTTGTATTCCAGTCTGGTTTCGTAAGCTCTACAGTAACTTCTTTACCATCGATTTTAGTAACAACATAATCAACGTTTGGTTGCAACGCAGGTGTGTTAGTCAAAGTAGTATCTCTAACAATGATATCAGCAGTTACATCTTTAACTTGATCAGTTGCAGTATCAACATTGTTCAAGAATGTCAAAACGATTTCTTGTTTATTAGTAGTATCATTTACTGTTCTAACAGTAGATACTTTATCTACACGAGGTGCAACAGCATTATTTACAGTAACTGTTGTGTTGCTCGGTAGGTTCAATTTAGTGTTGGAATAAGTCTCGATAGAGCTATTCGCAAACACAGTAATTGCTGCACCACTGTTTTGATCGTCAGACGTTTTCAACGTTACAACGTTGTCGTCAATGCTTACGGAAGATGGATATTTACCATTGATTTGGAAATCTCCAACATTAGCGTTAGCAATAACTTTATTGAATGTCAATTCAAAAGTTTTAGCGTCTTTTTGTTTAGTACCAGTCCATTGAACTTGGTTAGCAGTAGCTGAATCCAGTGTAGTTCTGTTCAGTGCTACTACTTGGCCTGTTTTAGATCTCAATCCAGTAACATTAACTTCTTGAACTGAACCAGTAGGACCAAATGTTACAGCAGTTCCATCAATATTCTCAGGGAATGTAAGTACTACGGACTTACCACCATTTACTGGGTTAACAGTTACTTCATTTGGAATAGAGATGTAGTTAGCATCAGCACCTGATTTTTGGAACTTAATGTAGTAGTTAGATTTTGCTTGAACTGTAGCAAGATCCATCTCACGACCGAAGTTCAAAGTGAGTTTACGATTTGCTTGGTTATAATCTGTAGAAACAATAGACGGGTTAGCAGTATCATTTGCTACAAACGTACCATTGTATTCAACAAGAGTATTTTTCAAAGCAGTAGTATCTTGAACATCAGCAACCTTCAAGTTGTAAGTACCACTTGCAACTGGGTTGAAGAAGTTAACATAGAAGATTTTTCCTGATGCATCAGCTGGTGACACGTCGCTTACAGGAATTACATCATTACCTTTTTTAACTGTGAAGTATTTTTTGTCAGCTGCATTAACAGCTTTGTCAAAGCGTACTGTCAAAGTTTTATTACCACGATCACCGAAAGTAGTTTCAACTACTTGTGGACGAACCAAGTCAACAGTTGCGTTGATTTTGTGTTCTTTCACGGCGTTAGCGTTACCGGAATAGTCTTTAACTTCTACGAACAAAGTGGACTCATATCCTGGCAGACGGTTGTCTGTGTTGAATACAACTTCATAAACGTTAGAAGCGATTTGAGTTACTGTACCTGTTTTATTAGAAGAACCGGATTTCCAGTAGAAGCTGTCGTTAGTTACAGAAGCTGGATCGATCTCTTCATCGAAAGTTACAGTTACTTTTTCCAAAGTAGCGGAAATTTCAGTCACTTTAGGACCTTCAGTATCAGCTGCTACAGTGAAATCAGTAGTTGCTGCCAATGATTTCAGACCAGCGAAGTCCTCAATCATGGAAGTTGTCAATTTGTGAGCACCTTCAGAAATTGTTCCTGTGTAGTCACGCAGAATTACTTCACGTTGGTTAGCACCTGGAGTTACAGATCCAACAAAAGCTTTATCATCCAATTGGAAGTTGCTGCTTGATGGAGCTACAACTGGCTCAGAGAAAGTTACTTTGATAACTTTAGTTCCCAGAGCTTTAACTTCTGTTACTGTAGGCAGTACATTGTCAGCAGATGTGAAGGAAACTTCACCTTGTGGCAATACAGTACCAGTAGAAGATTTCACGTTTTTAACAACTACTTTGTAAGTTGTTCCTTGCGTGAATTTGCTGGATTCGTTCAACAACAGGCGAGCTGTTTTACCGTCAGCCAACAAAGTGATAGATTTGATTCCTTTGGAATTGCTATCCACAGAGTAGTTGTTTTTGTCAGTTGCAGTAGCTTTATCTACTTTACCGTCAAAAGCAACGTCTACTTCTTTCAAGTTAACAGAAGAAGCGGATTGTACTTTAGTTGCAGCTTCTACAACATAAGTAACTTTTTCAGTGAAAGATTTTTCTTTGTAAGTAAATTTCACTTCAGTTTCTTTGTTAGCTTCAAGAGCTTTATCCAAAGTAACCTTTACAGTTTCGCCGTCACTGATTGTGAAAGTAACGACTTTACCGCCTTCACTTACTTCATATTTAGTTACTTTCAAGCTTTGTGCTTCGTCAATTGCGTAAGCAGCGCCTACAAGCAATTCACGGGAAGCGTTAGCTGTGAAGTTAGTGTTTGCATCAACCAGACCAGCGTTGATTGCTGCTTGAACATAACCTTTAGCCCAAGCTGGAGCAGTGTTGTTTGTTTCAGCTGGGATTTCAAGATCCAATGCACGAGTCAGGATTGTAGCCATCTCGGACACAGTCACTTTACCGTTGAAGTCGAAGATTTTCTTCTCAACGTTTTTACCTTCCATGATACCCGCAGCAGTTACTGCTTCGATGTAAGGTACAGCCCAGTTTTTAGCTGTGTAGTTTTTGTCAGTGTAAGAAAGAGTTCCAGTGATCTCTTTCAGACCCAGCAATTTAGTGATAACTTTTGCAAACTCAGCGCGAGTCATGTCTTTGTCAAGACCTGCTGTACCATCCGGATAACCGTTAAAGATACCTTTTGCTTTCAATGCATCAAACTGTTGTTGCGGGGAAACTGCTGTGTCACCGAATGCTACAGATGCAAACATTGAGAATGCCATTGCTGTAGACAATGCTACGGATAAAATTTTCTTCATAACCTTTTTTTCTCCTCCTTGGGCGTTCATAACATTTGAATTTTCTTTAGTAATAGGGTCGCTCGTATTCCTCATATATTGTTGCACCCCCTTTCCAGAGTTGTGAGCAAGTTAATATAAATGATGTCTGTGAGCATATCACAGAAACTTGTAAACTAGTTAATAAAGCAGAATCACACGTAAATAGAGTAGTTTCCTAATCCTACCTTACGTATTATACAATGGGTCTCTCGTGGCGTAAAGCAATTTTTTCTAAAAAATAGACAAGATTCTTCACGAGGTCATTCTTGGTAACAGGCCCAATGTTTTCGACTCTACACTTTAAACGCAGTAGATTTCAAAAAGTTGCGGATTGCACAAAAAAAGTTTTGATTTTTTTTATGTATAGGTACAATGCGGGTATTGAAGCCATTCAAAACCTTTTCAAACCGTTGATACAGCAATGAATCTGGAATTGTGATCTCTGGTTTGTCTGTGCTACCAACGTTTATTTATACCCGCAACTTCAACCTATGAAGCGACAAAATTCACAAAAAATAAAATAAAAAAGCACCCCTATCGGGATGCTTTTCCTGCACATCTGGAAATATAAGTTATTTAATCTTCATCGCGAGTTCAATAATTTGAGCACGCATACTTGGATCACTGTTCAATCTCAGATACATATCGTCAATTGGTTGTCTGTTCTCACGGTACGTTTTCTCATGCTTCATCGTCGTGTGAGACCATTCAATCAACTCATTCTCAGCCAGAACCAGATTGTTATACGCATCATGGAAGCCAGTGGACTGTACAAGCCCTTCCATAACTTCCTGAGAGATCTCCTGAGTCTTGCGTGTATCTTCCAACTTTTTCTCCAGAATGACTGCCTGCTTCTCAAACTGTGTCTTTGCCTTCATGTAGCCCAGCTGGGCTTTCGAATAAATCGGTTTCATTAGCTAACTTCACCCTCTAGATCATTGTGTATTTACCGTTATTGTATCTTAAACTCTAGCAAATTACAAAAATAGTTATTGGTAAAAATTCTGTTTCTTCTATTATAAAAGTACTCTATGTCAATTCATTGACAGCCATGAAAAGGACCTGCCCCTTTAGAGTAAGGGACAGGTCCTTTCTAAATTGATTCGATGTATCAAATGAATTAACTCAAGGTTTTAGGGAAAACTTTGGTGCTCTTCTTAAGCAACTCTACTGCAATTTTGCCTGCTTCAGCACGGGTCAGATTCCCTTTCGGATTAAACGCAAACTGTTGCTTGCTCTGACCTGCTACTGTGACTGGAGATCCCTCCATAATTTTAGCCTTCGTAACCGCTTGTATCGCTGGTCTTGAATAAGCTTCCATGCTTCCTGAGTCAATAAAGGATTTGGCCAATGCACTAGTTAACTTACTATCATTGCTTGCTAACTTTAACTCAAGAGCTCTTGCGATCATTACAGCTGCTTGCTCACGTGTAAGAGGTTGATCTGGACCAAAGTTTCCGTCCGTAAGTCCTGATACAATACCTGCTCTGGCTGCCGTTTCAATACTTGCATAGTCCCACGTAAATGAACTTGTCCCTGCTCCTACATCTGTAAATGTAGGTTTATTATCCGAAGTAATCGGCAAGTTCAATCCTTTCACGAGAATGGTAGCAAATTCGCCACGGGATGCACGATCATCTGTTCCGAATTGTTCGAAACGAATCGGTTGCATGAAACCTTTAGCGTATAACGCATTCAGAATATTTCTAGCCCATCCATGATTCGTGATGTCGTTGTAACTTCTTCTTAATTTCATGACTTTATAATATCCGAACTGATCAAATGGCACAGTAACTGTGTGTTTCTTGGAATCCACTTCTCCACCAATTCGTTTCCACTCGCGTCCTGGTGTGTAATAGAAGACGGAGATAGTCGTTCCAGCATCATCTACTACATTTGAATCATAGGTCAGTGTCAATGTTCCACGCTGTGAAGGCTTGATTGTACGCTCCGCTGGTACCTTAACATCTCCGTATAGAGCGTCAGGTGTATACGGTCCGATACCATTCGTCGGCGCTTTATACGTTGTTGAATCTCTTGAACCATATTCGCCCAGACCACCGCTGACCCAATAAATATCAGAAATTGGACTGAAGTTCAATGTATCTCCTACAATGGCAGAAAATCTTCTGAAGTATTCTTCTTGTACATCGAAGTTGACTGGGTCACCCTCACCTCTCTCTGCACCTACGCCCATGACAGTACCATAATCATTGCGACGCTCTACAATACCATTATTGGGATCTGCGATACCAAAGAGAAGTTTATTGTCTGGATAAAATTTCTTGATTCCGCGAATATCAGTACTTTCCATAACTGTACCTTTCGGGAAACTCAATTCCAGCTTTTTATTAAAGGCTGAATACTTATTAGCTACTTTCGGAGCCATGTATTGGGAATCTATACCTGGACTTGTTGTGTAGAATACATCAATAGTGTCGGTGGTTGTTACACCATCACGGTTAATGGTTAGTTTAATTTTATTAGATTTGTCCGGCTTCAACCCTACATAATCCAGGACAAAGCGATCTGTCTCTACACCTTGCAGCTTCTGTGCAGGTTCTTTATCAATGATAACCCCTGTTGCACCTTCTGCTTCGATGTCAAAATGAACAAAGTTCTTATTTACAACTACACGATCACCTGAAGTCGGTTTAGGTGATAAAATACGGTATCCAGTTACTTCTTTAACAATTTCAAGTTTCTGACTGGTCTTCGCTCCCGTCCGATTGAAGAGGTCTAGTGTATAGATATACGTTCCTGGTGTATCCATTTTGAGATTACGCAGACGAATAACAAAGTCCTGTTGGCGACCTGCTCTGTCAACTGTAACAGTACCATTATCCAGTGCATACTGAGGATCAATCTTTGCATTGTCCCAAGTTGCCGTGTTTCCATCTGGAATGTCCTGATCGAATATCTTCTGAGTCCCCATGCTCAAACTCATCCGTGTCGCACCTGCTCCGCGAATGACAATATCAAAGTTCTTCAAGCTGGTGGTGATTTTATTATCAGCATATACGAACTCTGGTGACATATTGAACGCATCTTTGACCCATTGTGCATCCTGGTCTAATGGTTCAATAAATTCTGGTCGACCTTTCGTAATTGCAGGTTGGAAGTTTCGAATGTTCGAAATATTATTATCATTAATATAGATTCGAAGTTCCTTAGATACCTCTTTAAGTTGTCCGTTCTCATCCTTAGTTGTTCCTGTCAGCACAATTCGGTTCTCACCGAAAAATAACAAGCCATCGGGTTCTCCAATAGGAATGATCACGCTATTAATTGTTCCATCTGCCCCCAGGTTCAACTTGCGTGGGAAATCCGTATTTCCGCTACCCTCAGTAGAATATGCTTTTGTACCGTTGGCAAAAATTTCAGCTACAAAATATGGACTGCTAAGCGTATCAAATCCAATGTACTGACCCAGAATTGGAACGCCTGTGGCATTGTCTTTCAAATCATGAGTTTGACCATCAGTAAGATTTTCTACAGAGATAAAGCTCTTTGAAGCGAATGAAATCGTTGCATTCCGACCTGTGCTCGATCCGGAATACTTAAATTGAACAACTTGATTTCCCGTTTTGAACCCTTTAATCTCGTAAATATTTTTTGTAGTATCTGTCGCACTAAGCGGACCTACATGGTTCACGGTAATTGTGCTTGTTCCTCTAGGCAGATAGTCCGCAACCAAAGTTTTTGGATCACTCGGTGCTCTGCTAGTCTCCACTAAAATATAAAAGTTGGATCCACTTACGCTGGCACCATCAAGTGGTATTCCATCTGGAACAGTACCAGACCCATTGTAGTCTCTAAGATACTTCAATCCTGTAATTACAACTGCATCTTGTACATATTCAAAATTCATACTTGTTGTAACTTTTTTATCCCCATAGTCTACCGATAGACTATGATTCTGTAATCGGTCAGGAGCTCCGTTGAATGTGATCGGGTTAATATCAAAGGAAATTAGGACATAAGCCGGTGTGTTTTGTCCCACGCTAGGGATATGTTCCACATTTACATTACTTACACCCGTGTTCCCATTTCCATCGACATCAATGACCGGAACTTCAGTAACATCAGCTCCCGGAAGCAATAACTGTGCTTTCACATTGGCACTAGCAGGAGTGCCTCCATAGGTCGGTCTAGCTGATGAAAGCATACTCTGCGGCAGCCCGTTTGCACCTTCAATTAAATCCAACTGAGTGAATGGTTTTGTTTCATCATAATATAACAAAGAATAATTAAATACTTTCTTATCGACGCCACTCTCAATCGTCATTCTTAGGGTATTCTCACCTGATTTTAGTGTCAGTACTGGAGAGAAGAATGTACCATCCTGCAATAGTGATGTAGGCAGCTCCGAGCCACCATTCAACGATATCGTTACTTTGGATGAGTTCTGCGCAACACCTTGAATTGTAACTTCGCCGGTGTTAACCACAACCTGAGATCCCTCATTCAAGTTGAGGTTATCCGCTCCACCAAGGACTTGCAACTTCTCAATGTATGGGACGGAATCGTATAAAATATAAAAACTCTCAGAGCGTTCACTTGGTCCTTGGGAACCTGTAAACGTAATTTTATTCATCCCTGGGAACAGTGTAATGGTTGATCTAAACCGATTATCCGGTCGATTAGGATCAACAGTTACTACCCCTGGTGCAACACGTGTACTATCAGGAGTCCAAGTGTCACCTTTGAGATTCATCAGCTGAACATTCACACCGAGTGTTGAACCTGTAACATTCGTGAATGTTCCTGTTAAAACCTGTTCCTTTCCTGTAACAACAAAAGCTGATGTACGAGACAACACATCCGCATTGGCACTGTTTCCGCTCAACTTCAGTCCTACTGTATCTTTCAATTGGACATTCCCAGCATTGTCAGGAGTAAAGTAACTTGTCTGTCCCGCGGCCGATGCAACTGGTGCATAGCCAGCAGGAATCAGAGTTACTACCAGCGCTATCAGCATTAGCCAAACAATTGGCTTTTTCATACGCAGCATTAAATATCATCTCTCCTCTTTTTAAGTCAGTTACCTTTATATATCGGCAAAAGGTTCCAATTATTTAGTAAAAATCTCAAAATAAACAAAAAACCTTATCCACAAGGGATAAGGTTGGGTCTGGAATAATATTCAAGAATAGCTGTAACCATTACATTTATCTATTTATGATTTCGAACGGGTCTCCGGATTCAGCTTGACGCGCATGCGCATCAGAAAGTTAATAACCGGTCTTCTCGTTTTGCTAACAAGTCCGATGACTTCTGCTCCCACCTGGAGGAAGAACATCATGATACAGATGACAACAAATGTTACCCAGTTCGCTTCGAACATAGCAGCGGAAGATTGGATAATCGCCAGAACTCCGAAGAACGCGGCAATTCCGTATATGATCAGTACCGTCTGACGGTGACTGAATCCAAGTTCACGCAAGCAGTGATGCAGGTGACCTTTATCCGGTGCGAAAATCGGTTTCCGTTGTACCGCACGACGGATAATCGCGAAGAAGGTATCCGAGAGCGGCACACCGATAATGATCAGCGGTGTAATAAAGGACACGATAGCAATTTGTTTGAATCCCAGCATAGATAGCATTGCCAGAGAGAAACCAAGGAATAGTGATCCGGTATCCCCCATGAAGATCTTGGCCGGGTGGAAGTTAAAGAACAGGAATCCGATAATACTACCCAACAACACAAGGCACATCAAGGCAATCATCATGTTACCCATGAGGAATGACATTACGGCAATGGTACCAATTGCAATACCAGATACACCGGCTGCCAGACCATCCAGACCATCAATCAGGTTAATCGCATTGGTTACACCAACGATCCATAAGATCGTCAGCGGAATGGATACCCAAGCTTCGAGTGAAGAATAGGAATCCTGAAAAGGAATGTTAACGAAATCTACCCGGATATTAAATCCGAATACAACGACAGAAGCAGCAACGATCTGACCGAGCAACTTCACTTTGGCCGACAGCTCAAACCGATCATCGAGTGCTCCGATCAGTACGATAATGGTTCCACCAATCAGAAACGCGCTAACAAAACTCATGTCCCGAGTTGTGAACCATGCCGATACAAAAGGAAGCAATGCCGCAACTGTAATAATAAAGGCCAGGAATATCCCCAGACCACCAAGACGTGGCATGATCCGTGTGTGTACTTTACGTGCATTCGGCGTATCCATTGCGCCAATGCGGACTGCGAACTTTTTGACAAGTGGTGTCAGGGCAAGAGCCAGTCCCATTGACACGATAAATCCAATGATAAAGATCGCTACCATTTGAACATTCGACCCCCAATTATAATACCTGTACGAAATTATAAATCCCCTGATCTCTTTTTATATATAAAAAAATATTGTTAGTCACTTTTGATGAAAAATCATGTTACACGATAACGGAGAGTGCAAGGAAAACCTAGAGAAGTGTAACGTTCGCATTTATCACCGGATTTCATCCTTTGAAAAAGGTAAAAGGAAATCTGGGGATAACGGCGATCGACAGGTTGCCTTGTAATCGTAGTGGCAAGTGTAACGGTTCTGTTTTCGTGTTGTGACACAGCTTCTGCTTTCATGGAGTGGCACACATGTAATCCGGAATGAATTATACGCTCATCACACCCGAAAAGCCATCCTCAATTTCTAGCAAAAACACGCATTTATCTCGCAATTACCTGTTTTTAACGGACTTTCGTCACGTTTTCTTTGTCACGCATCACCTTAACAGCGAATTTCGGAAGCGCAAGCATCCGGCCAGCCCGGCTTGGTTCACGCAATAAGCGATAGAACCACTCCAGTCTTAACTTTTGGAACAGCATAGGCGCACGTTTGGTTTTACCCGAAATCACATCAAAGCTGCCACCAACGCCCATGGTTACGGGAACCTGCAGTGCATCTTTGTGTTTGTGAATCCAAGGTTCTTGGGTGTCTGCCCCACGTGCTACAAACAACAGATCAGGTGCAGCTTTCCGTATGGAAGCGACAACCTGTTCATCCTCAGCCGGACCAAAATAACCGTCGCGATAACCCACAATTCGAATCGCCGGATACTGCTGTTGTAACCGAACTGCCGTTTCTTGAATCACCTCAGGGGTGGAACCCAGCAGATATACGCCCCATCGATAGTTTTCTCCAACACGCAGCAATTCATGTAACAGCTCAAAACCCGGCACTCGCTCAGCTACTGGATCTCCACAATAGTTTGCAGCCCATACGACACCTGTTCCATCAGGAACAATCAATTCCGCAGCTTGCATGACTTCCATAATTGCGGGATTTTCCAATGCGGCCATAACCATAATGGGGTTGGCTGTGATGACCTGATGTGGTGTCTGCTTGGACAGCACAGCTTCCTGGAGAACCTTTACCGTTTCTTTCATCGTCAGTTTGGAAAAAGGAATGCCGTAGATTGAAACGGTAGGTATTGATCCGGTCTGACTCATCTTTATCTCATCCTTTGCGGCCTAAATAGTTAATAATCTGCTGTGCAGGCACTCTGGCTTCCTGCTTCAGTTGGGTGATACCTTCTTCATGTTCCTTCAGCCACTGTGAACGTTGATCCAGCAGTCCAACAACAGTCTTAGCGAGTTTGTTCCCATCGAGTGTATCTGTCTTGCCTGCTGGTTCACTATCGAGACGAAGCAGGAATTGATCAATTTTCGGATCATACGAGATGCCCACCGGAGGCACATACTGCGAAGCCGCATAGATCAGACTGTGCAGACGCATACCGATGACGAGATCACACTTGCTGACTTCCTCCAGCATAAGCTGAGGGTCGGTCAGATCTTCTGTGATGCTAATCTCGCTGCCTTTGCTGGTCACATCACCGAGCATTTCCATAAGAAATCGTGATGCCTGTTCATCAACCGGCAAATGAAATGGCAGAAAACGCAAGTGCACCGCTCTTTTGGAACACAGTTTTTTCAATCCGGCGGCAATAGCCGTAAGTTCCTTCCGGTCTGACTCCCAAAAACGTACCGAAACGCCGATCACAGGAAGCTTGGTATGTCCCCCAGTTGAAGGTTCCACTCGCTTAGCCTGGTTAGCAGCATCTGCTGAAGTAGCCCCTGCTACAGCCTTCGAATTTGTTTCAGGTAATGGCAAACCCATTACTGGGTCGGGTACAACATGGATCTGATTCCACTGTAGCCCGAGCCCACGCAGGTAATCCGCCGATTGTTCATCCCGAACGGATACATAAGTACAGGCCTTAAAGACCGATTTGATCATCGGGTTAAAAAATTTACGATTCACAGGGCCAATCCCCTGTGCATAGATAAACGTTGGTTTTTTCAGCCACTGGGCCAGCTTGATTACACCCAGATAATAAGGAATGGATTTCAGTCCAGTTGCATCCTGCAATAGGCTTCCTCCGCCACTGATTAACCCGTCGCTCTCCTTGAGTGCTTCACGGACTTCCTTCAATTTCATGCGATGCACGGAGCGCACACCGTACATGGCGGTTGTCGACTCGGGATCACCCGAGAGAACAATAGGTTCAATGGTTATGTTTGACCTTTGGCTTTCCTCTTCCAGCGCTGTCAAAATCGACTTTAGCACCGCTTCGTCTCCGCTATTGCGGAATCCGTAATACCCCGAGATGACTAACTTTTGAGAAGTGGTGACCATTTTTTCCAACATCCTTCCGCTACTTGCCACACACCCACAGCAATGATACCGAAGATTAAGCCAAGTCCCAATCCCATCACTCCACGAATGAGTGACAATACAGCCGGCGTATGGATATGCGCGAACGTATCCACCATGGACAATTGCCCAATCGCTGCAATAATGAGCACAAAGATGACTTTACGATATTTTAAAGCGGCGAACACGCCAACGATAAACAGCGGGTGTCCCAGCATAAATTCTTTGAATCTCGGACGTACACCGAACGTATCTTCCAACACAACACGAAGGAACATCTCGAATGGTGTAACCGAACCCGAGTTACCTGTACGACTCAAATAGTAATATCCAACAACGGCAGCAACAAGTCCCAGTACTACCATTACAACGGTAATCGGTGTACGAAGAATATTCTTAATTTGTTTAATAGAGAACGATCCCGAACCCCGGTAAAACACAATATAGATCGCCACCAGTGCCATAGGTGCAAAGTGCAACAGACTCACGCCGCGGAACTGGTTAATCACCAGACTGTACGTAATACTGTTAAGCAATGCGATGACAAAAGGTACCGCCAGGAATGACAGAATCGAAGTTCTTACATATAACACCAACGTTTGTTTCAAACGACGACCCGCAGATGCGTCGGGTTGACGCTGTTGCTGATAGTTCACTGTACGAACGGCCAGCACCATCGCTATGGTCGGCGCGGCGATTGCCACAAGCAAGGCGATTCCTTGCTCCAGCAGCGTTGGTTTCAAGAGGAACAATCCTGCACTGCCCACCAAAGCGACCACAAATGCGATCAAGGTCAGTAGTGGGATAAAATAAGAAACCATAAGTGCAATCATGGCAATTGCACCAACAAGAGCAACCAGCTTGGCATAACGCTGAATCGAAGAATCCTTAACTGTAAATGCCTCAGCTTGTCCTAGCTCGAATCCATGCTTCGCCATGCGTTCTACGGCATGACCCGGCTCACCCAGGCTGTTGATCAGATTCTCAATTGGATCTGTAATCATGGCCTTTGCTGTATTCCGGCTTGGCGATGCATTCATATAGAGCATACGAATATTGCGATCCTTGGTTGCGAGAACAAAACGGTCAGCAATTGTGTCTACGTCCAGATTGGCATCTCCATCACTAAGGGAGTACAGACGCGTAACGTTGTAATCCGTTTTATAAGCAAGGGTCTGGAATCCAGATTGCGGTTTCTTCAAGTTCTCAATGGCTGCAAGACCAATATTGTGCTTGTTCAGCAACTGTGCAAATTGGTCGAGACTCTTCATCTCTGCATTATCATTGTACCCTTTCACAGCATCACCATCAAACAAGATGCGCTTTACGCCATTCTCTTCGAAGAAGGTAAGCAAGCGCTCCATCGATTCCTGGCTGTATGGCACACTGTCCGAGATCCGCGGCAAAATGTAGAAACCTTTATCACGCAGCATCTTCACGGCAACCGGATCGGGCTGCAAAGGCTGCATGTTGGCATTCTCCGGAGGAGTCTGCAATATTAAGCCGCTACGACCTTCATATTCCCATGGTACTACCGGAATCTGCCGATCAGCGAACGTTTGTTCAATAATAGGGGTATACGTCTGTGCGTTTTCCTCCGATGTAAATAACACATACGTGTAATTTTCATTAGAAGGAATCACATTTTTGGTCAAGTTCGCTAGATCTTGGCCATTGTACACCATTAGTCGGCGTGTCTTTCTCAGCTCGTCCAATGTACTTTCGAACACAGCCATCGTTGTTACGCCTGCGTCTTTTAGACGAGTCAATTGTTCATTCATGAAATCTTGTGGATGTGCCTGATACGCGGAGATATCCAGCAGACCTCTATAGTTGAAGACAAGCTCCACCTTTTTGGCAGAAGATTCTGTCTGCACCCGATCACTGATGACAGGGATGGACGCAACCAGACCGATAATAACGACGAGCCACAACCACTTCCGAGAAGCGTTATTCCAATAAAGCCATTTTTGACGCACTACATGTACCTCCTCAAGTGTTGGAACCAAATGCACGTTCAGCTCAAGTAATTCGTTCATTTAATATTCATACAATAGGTTACAAACAGCTTGTGTCAACAAGCCCTCTTATATGCTAGAACCATCTACACTTTTATTTCAAAGAAAAACCCCTCCGCCAACCAACCTTACGGTGCGGAGAGGCCTTCTCATGTTCTTGCTCATTGTTGCATTCGTATTATTGTGCGTCTACACGCGACATCACTGTAGTCACCAGACGCTCGATCCGGCTTTCCGCATCTTCCAAATTCTCTCCACGCACGGCGAAGTATACTTTGATCTTTGGCTCTGTTCCTGAAGGGCGCAAGCAGAACCATGAACCGTCTGCCAAAATGAACTTCAGTACGTTCTCCTTCGGAAGACCGTCCAGACCAAGGGAATAGTCCAGCACATCTTGTACCGCAATTCCCGCTACTTCTTGTGGCGGATTGGAACGCCAGTCCGTCATTTTGGCTTGAATCTGAGCCACGCCGTCTTTGCCTTTCAGCGTACGGGACTCCAGCTTCTCCAAGAAGTATCCGAATTGGTTGTACAGCTCTTGCAAGACATCATACAACGTCTTGCCTTGGCTCTTATAATACGCAGCTGCTTCAGCAATTAGCATCGAGGCAAGGACAGCATCCTTGTCACGGGCATAGTTACCGGAAAGGTAGCCATAACTCTCTTCATATCCGAACAAGAATGTATGACTGCCTGTTGCTTCGAACTGGTTCATTTTTTCACCAATATATTTGAAGCCCGTCAGTGTGTTCATCACTTCTGCACCGTAATGTTCAGCAATAACAGCACCCATCTCACTTGTTACGATTGTTTTGACAACCGCACCGTTACTTGGGAGTGTACCTGTCTCTTGCAGACGACTGAGCAGGTAATGTACCATAATGGCACCAGACTGGTTACCGGACAAGACGAAATATTTGCCATCATTGTCTTTCACGACAGCACCCATACGGTCTGCATCCGGATCTGTTCCGATCAGAATGTCAGCGCCTACGGATTCTCCCAGCTTCATTGCAAGCGTAAACGCTTCGCGTTCTTCCGGGTTAGGGGATTTCACGGTAGAGAACTCAGCATCCGGCTGTTCTTGTTCAGCTACAATGTGCACTTGCTCGAATCCGATCTGCTCCAGCACGCGACGTACAGGAATGTTACCTGTTCCGTGAAGCGGTGTGTAAACGATTTTGAAATCACGACCTATGCCGGATTGGATCAGTTCACGGCTCAGACTGCGGCTTGCTACGGTATCCACAAACGCTTGATCTTGCTCTTCACCCAACCAGATCAGGAGTCCCTGAGCTTCTGCTTCTTCTTGCGTCAGTTTCTTCACGTCAGCAAGGGAAGGCACTTCCTGGATGTACTGAATGACTTTTTCCGCTTCAGCCGGTACCAATTGACCGCCCTCATGATTGTAAACTTTATATCCGTTGTATTCCGGTGGGTTATGGCTCGCTGTTACGACGATTCCGCCAGTAGCCTTCTGATTACGCACCGCAAATGACAACTCAGGAGTTGAACGCAGGGATGGGAACAGCTTGGCTACAATGCCGTTTCCAGCCAGTACAAGCGCAGCATCCAGTGTGAATTCAGGTGAGAAATGACGGGAATCATGAGCAATGACAACAGAAGGTTTACCTTCCTGGTCACCATGCTGCTCAAGCAAATAACGCGCAAATCCTTGCGTTGCCCGACCTACGGTGTAACGGTTCATCCGGTTGCTTCCGGCACCAATGACTCCGCGCAATCCACCTGTACCAAACTCCAGGTTTCTGTAAAAACGTTCCTCCAGCTCTTTCGGCTGATCCTGCAAGTCACGAAGCTCCTGTTTCGTTGCTTCATCAATCGAAGCATCCTCCAACCATTGCTGCAACGTCTCTGCTGCTGCTGTGCTTAACTGTTCCATTCCGATAAACCCCTTCCGTCTATATAAATTCAGGTGTGCTGAGTACTCTAGCATCTTGCATCATTCGGTCCAACGAAGTTCCTGCATGATGTCAATGCTCACGTATGTAATCAGCTTGGGTCAGACAGTGCAAACATAATCTCGCCTTCAGCGACCACTTTGTCATTCACTCGGGCAGTTGCTTTACCTTTACCAATAGAACCCTTCAGACGTGTAATCTCCACTTCCAGAATCAACGTATCTCCGGGCACAACTTGTCCACGGAATCGGAAGTTGTCCAGTCCCGCCAAAAAGCCGATTTTGCCTTTGTTGCCTTCCAAATTCAGAATAGCTACTGCACCAACTTGAGCCAGCGCTTCTGTAATCAGTACACCCGGCATTACCGGATACTCTGGGAAATGACCAATGAAGAAAGGTTCGTTAATGGTTACGTTTTTCAAACCAACGGCACGTTTACCATCCTCAATCTCTAGAATCTTGTCCACCAGCAGAAACGGGGGGCGGTGCGGGATGATTTCTTGAATCTGTTTGATATCGAGCACTGTGTAATCTCCTCTCGGGATGTTTATATGAGCGTTCTTCATCATGGATTGACTCTTAGCGCTACGGTGGTCGTTACGGTTACGGATCGTCCCTCTGATCGCTGTTGTCTCCGAATTTTTTTGATCAACCTCAGAGAGGTCAAAATTCGGTGACAAAGGCGAGCGCTTCGCTTCTTCTGAACGATTCCGTTCCCTCCACTTACTTCGGTGCTGCAAGGTCAACCCCCACATGACAAAGTCGAAGCTCATATAAATGGTTTTTTAATTTTTAAATTTTGTATGGAAAGCATATTTTCGGTTAACACTAGTTATATCCTTCATGACTGCAGTAGTGAAGGTTAAGATAAGGGGTCTCTCTTCGCGATGACGAATGTCTTTCGCAGGGGAGGCCTCTTTTGTGACGTCAAACGTCATCCATCATTATACTGTTTTCAACGTCAAAAAGAAAACTCCTGCCTGCGCAGGAGTTTTCGCTTAACTCGTTACATTATGGAGCGAACACCAGATTGTATACATGTTCCCATGTACTCCATTGCCATACGGAACCGATATCCTGTTTGCCCAGTACCACATATCCAGCTACCATTCCGCCAGCGAGGGCAAGAACAAGTAGGACTGGGACCAGGAACCATCTTGCGATGCGCAATCCACTCTTCTTCTTCTTGACTTCCTTTTTCTCCGGCTTACTGTTCTGCTGCTGTGTTTCTGTCATCACATTCACCTTTTACGCTCTCATATTGTTGGCAAGACCCAACATGGAATCACTTGAAGTTAGCGCCTTTGCCGCCAGCTGATATGTCCGCTGTCCTTGCATAAGCAAAGACATCTCCTGTGTCAGATCTACATTGGATTGCTCCAGAAATCCTGGACGGATCAAGGCAGCCGCTTGACGTGTAGCTGCATTAGCGCCAAACACATCATCCTCGGTTAATCCCGCATCCAGACCAAACAGGTTATCCGCATACTGTACCAGCCCCTCAGGGCGTTCAATGTCTACCACTTGCAGCTGTGCTCCAATGGTTGCGTTTGCCTCATTACCGCGTCGGATTAGCAGGTTGCCATTTTCATCAAAAGCAACTTTGCTATTATTTGGTGCCGTAATACGATTGCCTTGACGATCCAGGGCAAAGTGGCCTTCGCCATTGACCATCACCATCATATCAGGTGAATTCGGAGTAGGCTTAGGTCTTGTATCAGGTACAAAATGAAATGCACCCTGACGTGTCCACATTTTCTCCCCATTCGCTTCAACTGCAAACATCGCATTTCCCTCAATAGCCAGATCGGTCGGAAGGCCAGTCTCGTTCAAGGGGCCTTGAGACATATCCTTCGTCACATCTGCCAAACGAGCACCAAAACCGAGGTTATATCCCATCGGTGTGGAACGTCCATCCAGTTTGTATTTGTCCGGTTGTTGTTGAACCCGGGTCAGCACATCCTCGAAAGCCGCTTGTTTGCTTTTATAGCCTGCCGTATTCACGTTGGCAATATTATCGGAAATGACATCCAGACGCTGCTGTATGGCAGTCATGGAAACCTTGGCACTAATCATGGAATTATTCATTGGTAGTATACCCTCCCTTGTGTCCTGTCCACCCTCCCAAACCCTCCCTAGTAGGGAGGGCCCCAGATGGCGCTGCCCTCTGGACTCCCGAAACAGGCGGATTAGGTAAGTGGGGTACGATCTTGCTAAGTGGCGGTGGTGTGTGTGCGCCGCGACTGCCGTGCTATGATTCCCGCCATAGTTTCACATGGCTGAATCATAACCCGGCACGCTCTTTATGCGGCGTGTAGCTCCGCGGGGTCTCTCCCTGCTTTGCTCCGCAAAGGACTGTCGAGACCGTCGCTGCGCTCAGGTACTGCCACGCAATCCTCGCATAGGCTCGGCTGCGTCTACGCTCTTGCGCTCCGCGGGGTCTCTTCCTTGCTTTGCTCCGCAAAGGGCTGTCGAGACCGTCGCTTCGCTCAGGTACTGCTGCGCATTCCTCGCATAAGCTCGGCTGCGTCTAGGCTCTTGCGCTCCGCGGGGTCTCTCCTTGCTTTGCTCCGCAAAGGACTGTCGAGACCGTCGCTTCGCTCAGGTACTGCCACGCAATCCTCGCATAAGCTCGGCTGCACTTTGTTTGCGCTTCGCGTGAGCCTCTCTGCTTTGCACGCAAAGGGCGTTTGGCTCTCCGCTGCGCGGTTATATTTAAACGTCGGCGTTATACACGCCCGACTTCATTGACGGCTTTATCCAGACTGCGGTCGTAGAATTGTACGACCTTCTGGTTTGCTTCATACGCACGGAATGCGGCGTTCATATCAACCGTTGCCTGTGAAGCATCAACATTCGAGCCTTCCAGGTATCCCTGACGGATCTGCACATTATCACCAGCTGCCATCATCCGGGACGTTGCCCCGTTTGCATCGCTGAGACTGAAATTGCCATTACCTTGACGAACCAGTTGATTCGGCTGGTCAATGACACTAATGCCGAGAGTAACCCCTGTCGGTGCACCTGTTGCTGCATCCACCAAACGGCCTTGCTCATCCACTTTAAATTGCTCTACGGAACCTGTCAACACTACAGGTTGTCCATTATTATCCAACACTTGTGAACCTGTTGAGCTCAGCAATTGTCCCGTTCCTGTGATCTCGAAGTGACCATCGCGTGTATATCCGGTGTTACCTTCTGCATCCTGAACTGTAAAATACGCCTGAGGCTGGTAAGTCACCGTGCCGTCGGCCCGTACAAATTTGCCTGATGCGTCAAACGGGACAGGTTGTCCAGTCTGCGGATCATTGACAGTCATATTGGATGAAATGGAAAAATCATTTTTCTGCCCAGTCTCCATAATAGTCCCTTGCAAATTCATGGACAAACTTTCTTCCGCGAACACCCCCGTGTTCAGCTTGCCCAGCCGCTTTGTTGGAAGATTTGCATCTCCGCCTACCAAAGTAATGAGCATTTCCGGGAAGGAACGGCTTACGCTGTTCACTTGTTTATATCCCGTGGTGTTCATATTTACGATATTCTGTGTTGCTGTGTCATGGCGGCGTTGTTGCGTAATCATTCCCGCAGTAGCGGTGTACAGACCTCTTAACATGAATTAACCCCTCTCCTCAAGCGCTTGACCTGCATCACAGGTTGGCTGCTTGTCCGTTCTGCTTTCCGAGCATGGCGAACCTTTGCTATTTATATCGGCAGATTAGAACTTTTTCTTAACCACCTGATCCAAATTATTAAGCATTATGCCTGTCCCCTTCACGACACAGTGCATTGGATCTTCAGCCACCCATACCGGTACATGCAATTCATTGGACAAAAGCTCGTCCAGTCCGTTCAGCAATGCACCTCCGCCAGTCAATACAACACCACGGTCGATAATGTCCGCTGACAATTCAGGCGGTGTACGTTCCAATACCGACTTCGCTGCCACGATGATGGATTGTACGGAATCCCAAAGTGCTTCCTGTACTTCATTTCCCGATACCGTTACGGTAACCGGCAGACCGGATACCATATCGCGTCCGCGAATGTCCATCTCCGTTTGATGTCCACCCGGATGTACGGTACCAATCGCAATTTTGATATCTTCAGCGGTCCGTTCACCGATCATGAGCTTGTACTTGGCTTTGATAAACTTGATAATGGCTTCGTCGAACTTGTCCCCTGCGACTTTAATAGAAGAGGCGGTGACCACGTCGCCCATAGAAAGGACTGCAACGTCAGTCGTACCGCCGCCGATATCCACGACCATATTGCCGCTCGGCTGAAAAATATCCATTCCCGCACCGATCGCTGCCGCTTTCGGCTCTTCTTCCAGAAACACTTCTTTGGCACCGCTGCGTTCTGCCGCCTCACGGATGGCCTTCTGCTCCACGGAAGTAA
Organism: Paenibacillus sp. FSL k6-2145; assembly: GCF_037976585.1. Classification (NCBI taxonomy): domain Bacteria; kingdom Bacillati; phylum Bacillota; class Bacilli; order Caryophanales; family Paenibacillaceae; genus Paenibacillus; species Paenibacillus sp. FSL k6-2145. The sequence continues at coordinate 1,442,320 of NZ_CP150267.1, forward strand.
TGTTCGTTGGTGCACAGATCAAAATTCGAGGGTGGCTGTACCAGCTTCTTGCACCCACACGATTAATGAAATGTCTGAGCATCGCTTCTGTAATCTCGAAGTCCGCAATAACGCCGTCACGCAGCGGTCTAATGGCAACAATGTTACCTGGAGTACGCCCCACCATACGACGCGCTTCTTCCCCAACAGCAAGGACACGCTTCGTATCTCTTTCAATGGTCACGACGGAAGGTTCATCGAGGACAACCCCACTTCCTTTCACGTGAATAAGCACGTTGGCCGTGCCAAGATCAATACCGATATCCTTGCTAAACATAAAAGAGCCCCCAAAGTGATATTATTTGGTCAGCGTATCCTGTGAAAAAGAGTCCCTTATCACGTCACCGCTCGTTCGACAAAGTGCAACATATATATGTAAAAATCGGGCTGATAAGATGTCATAATTCGATCCTGTACCAGCTTTTAACATATCATACTTCAGGGGAGGGATTCAATGCATGTGTGAGCTTTTTGGCCTACGTCTTTGTGAATATGCTTACGATTTGGCGGAAGCCAACACCTCACGTTTCTTGCCACTCGTTTTTTTGTATTTAATTTTGGTCGCTTCACCGCCCCGCAAATGGCGGATGGACTTGTGATACTCCAAAATGTGTTTCACCTGGTCAGCAAGATCAGGGTTGATTTCCGGCAGACGCTCCGTCAGATCCTTATGCACAGTACTCTTTGACACGCCGAATTCTTTGGCTATGGTACGGACCGTATTCCTCGTCTCAACAATGCAGCGACCAATTTTGATGGTCCGTTCCTTGATGTAATCGTGCACGCTCCCGCCTCCCTACTGTGTGGATAGTTTGGTACATTATATGAGGAGCATGCCTATATATTCGCGGTTTAGAGGTGTGACAAGCTTCGAAGGTCCCATTATTTTCTGAAAAGCACAAAAAGAGCAGAGGTTTAACCCTCTGCCCATCATGTTGCTGCGGTAAAATTCATTTATTTTTCCGGAAGATATCCTTGCGGGTTAACCGGCTGTCCGTCTTCGTACACTTCAAAGTGAAGGTGGTTGCCAAGCGTTTTACCCAATTCATTGACGCCAGCGGATGCAATCGCATCTCCCTGTTTCACTTCGTCATCCTGTTTCACTTTGACATCTGCCAGGCTTTGGTATACCGTCTTCAGGTTATCGCTGTGTGTGATTTCCACAACTTGACCTGTGAGCGGATTTTGCTCAACCCGGGTAACTTTACCGGCAAGCGCTGCTTTTACTTCAAATGTTTTGTTATCCCCACGTGCCAGATCCACACCTGTGTTCGGGATGAATGTATCATTGTACTGCACCATTGCCGCTTCATGTTCCTCGGTTGAAGCTTCGCTATCATAGAAAGGTTTTACTACCGAAATTTCGGACGGTACCGCTACCGGCCACACAAAATTCTCCGACTTTGCAACAACTTCCACACTTTCTTCTTCGCCTGCTGCTGTTCCTTCTGTACCCGCCGATGCGCCTGTTTCTACTACCCCGCTAGCAGGGTCCGAGTTCAGCGTTTTGTCGCCTGTGCCCTGATAGACCCACACTAAGGTTAGTATAATGCCTGCTGCTGCGATGTAGGCTGCCGGGAAGACCCAGCGTTTGGACATTGCTCTTTTCCATGAAGAGGGCTGACTAGCCGGTACTCCTTGAGTTGTTTTAGGAGTTTCTTCTTGGACTGATTTTTTGTTTTGTTCATTCATCTTAATCACCTCAGTAACAAGTGTTACCGGGTGCAACTCTTTTATACACGCGCGACTCTAATTATTTTCACGGAGGTTTCAGAGAGTGCTATATATGGTGGAGATGTGCAGCGGGTATGTGCACCGCTCCGGGGCCAGAAAACCTTTCGACCGGCTGTTATCCCCGGATTTCCTAATTATTTCTCCCAATGGAGAAATCCGGTGATAAAGGCGGACGCTTTGCTTCTACAGGTCTTTTCTGTCCCCTGCGCTCTCCATACGCTAGCACTCTCCGCATATATAGCCGAATCTCGAAAGCTCCGGAATGGGTGGTTGGTAGACTGGTCCGGATTGGCTGTACTACTCTCCTACTTCGGTGCAAGCATCTTGGATGCCTGTCCGAATGAAATGCCGGTATAGTAGTGTTTGAGAATCTGGGTGGCCGTGTGTCCCTCCTGCGCCATGCCGTTTGCTCCCCATTGGCTCATGCCAACCCCATGCCCATACCCGAACGTTGTAATCTGGACCTCATCACCTGTGGTCTTCCAACTGAACTGACTGGATCTTAATCCAAGCAACTTACGGACCTCGGGTCCGCTGAATGTTTCACCTGCGATCTGCATTTCCTTAATCCGATGCCCTTTGGTTGTAGACAATACTTCCATCCACGATCCACCCTTCTGAGTGGTAACCGGAATGGCATCCAAGTTCAACTTCTGCAGAATCTCATTACGCTTCATGGTAACGGTTTGCTTGTAGCCTGGTGCCAGATTTTTGTCCCAGGGACTGTCTACACTTTGCAGATACGGTACAGCGTTACCCCATACATCCTCCGCATTCTCGGTATACCCATTACTTGTGGAAAAAAAGGATGCAGTGATTGCCTTGCCCTGGTAGGTCATCACCGTATCTCGACTTTCGCGTACAGCCTGTTGCAGCTTCTCCCATTCCTTTGCCTTCCCTAGACGCGTCCAATCCGCTTTCACCTGATCTGGCGGAATAAACACCTGATGGCTGACCGTATCCGTCACATCCGCCGCACCTGATGGAACACCGCTTGTATCACTAGCAGCAAGTCTTCGCACGATAAATGTACGAGCTGCTATCGCCTGCGCCTTTAACGCCTCCAGTCTGAATTCAGCCGGCATCTCAGCTGCCACAACCCCGGTAACATAGTCTTCCAATGGCAGATTCATCGTTGTGCCCGTTGCAGACAGGTATACGCGCACTTTAGGTTCAGGGTAGGTAACAGGAACGGCTGGCGCAGGAGCTGGGGTTCTTGTACTGCTTGAATCTGTTGGAGCAGGGATCGGCTTTGGTGATTCGCTTGTCCGCGGCCATACCAAAATTACCGGAATCAGCAACGCCATGGCCAATAAGGCAGATACAGCGGCAGCAGGTTGCCATCGCGTCGTATTTCGTCCCCATCGGGGTTTTCGTCCAAATGTACGCATTCGACGACGCTTCACACGGCGGAACTGGTCCAGCTCAATAACAGGTATATGAATATGCTCGGTTGTCTTTCGGTTCAGTTCATCTGTCGACACCCGTCCTGGATTGGATAATCTTGCAGGCTGTGATGGAACAGTCCTCAGGTTCGATGGGGCAGGCTTGTCTTTTTCCACTCTAGAAACGGTATTTCCCTCCCGCTCTTGCATACCTGGACGAGGGACAAGGGGTACCTTTACCTGTACACGAGCTTCTTTCATTCGAATATAACCCTCCGTTATCTATGGCCGGTCATGTGCCGGTCGTGTTGTTCAAATCCATAGTTTAGGTTATGAGCTGGCTTGATCTGATAGAACCTGATTTAAGAGAAACGAGGCCCTATTCGTTCTGTTTAATTTCCTGTTTTCTTTTGCTATGTACCTCTTAGAAACGTTGATCTGTCGCTGAATACCGGTGTTTAGCTGGATCCGACACCCTATATAAAGTTCGCTCTTTCATTTGGTTCAGAATCGATACAGAATACGATGTTATGCTATACAAGTTAGGACCAGCTATTAATAGAATCAGGTATCAAATATCTCGTTGTCTTCTTAAAAGTAAACACAAAAAAAGCCAAGCCAGATGGCTTAGCTTTATCATTTTTTACAATATACGTTCCTTCGCATTCATAATCCACACAACTGTGTGACTCATAATAGGGGGACCATATTTTTTCTATTCAATCCAGTGTTAAGCCAAAGTTGGTTGCACCTTAAACATCGGTACTTCTTTCTCCACTTTTTCACTAGGTGCTTTGGTTGCTTCAAGCTTAGGCTCATCAACCGAGATCCGATAGATGTCAGCGCCAAGTCCGTTAAGCTTCTCAGCGAGATGTACATAGCCACGGTCGATGTGATGAACACCGCCCACTTCCGTTGTACCTTCAGCAACAAGACCTGCAATAATGAGTGCGGCACCCGCACGCAAATCGGTAGCCGTTACTTTGGCACCCTTCAGTTTGGCATTACCTGTGATGATGGACGAACGTCCTTCAACTTTGATCTCCGCATTCATCAATTGGAATTCATCCACATGCATGAATCGGTTTTCAAAAACAGTCTCTGTCACGACACTTGTTCCTTCAGATGCGAGCAAGAGTGCCATCATCTGGGATTGCATATCGGTCGGGAATCCTGGGTATGGTAATGTTTTCACATCCACAGCCTTAAGAGGACGATCTGCGATTACACGCACGCCATTCTCATCCGGTTGGATTGTAACACCCATCTCTTCAAGCTTCGCGATAACGGAGCCTAAATGATCAGAGATTGCACCTTCAATGTACACGTCACCACCAGAGATTGCAGCAGCAGCCATATACGTACCAGCTTCTACCCGATCCGGAATAACTGTGTGTGTAACGCCTGTAAGTTTCTCCACACCTTCAATGCGGATCACTCCAGTACCAGCACCACGTACGATGGCACCCATTCCATTCAGGAAGTTGGCAAGATCCACAATCTCAGGTTCTTTTGCCGCGTTCTCCAGAACAGTTACCCCTTCGGCCAATGTTGCAGCCATCATAATATTTTGAGTGGCACCTACGGAAGCCACATCCAGATAAATTTTCGCGCCACGCAACCGTCCTTGGCTACGAGCTTCGATATAACCTTGGCCCAAGCTGATCTCTGCGCCCATGGCTTCAAAACCTTTCAAATGCTGATCAATAGGCCGTGTACCGATGGCACATCCACCAGGAAGTGAGATTCTTGTATGACCCATACGAGTCAACAAAGGCCCCATGACCAGGAAAGACGCCCGCATTTTACTTACCCATTCATACGGGGCTTCACAGGAAGTAAGTTTCTCCGCATTTACGGTAATCACTTCGTCCCGGTATGTAACTCCCGCTCCCAGCGATTCCAACACCTTGTTAATCGTCATCACATCGTCTAGAGGAGGCGCGTCAATAATAACGCTTTGTCCTTCTTCCCCTAAGAGAGAGGCAGCGATGATCGGAAGAACAGAATTTTTAGCGCCGCTAACTTTGACACTTCCGGTCAACCTTTTGCCACCGCGGACGATAAATTTGCTCATCATGGTTCCCTCCGCGCTTTTATTCCCTTTTCTTCATTCCGGAATACGTAAGCCCCACTATGCTAGAAAGGACTGTTGCTGTGTGTGGAATTTCGACATATTCTGGCATATTGCCACAGATGTCTGTTCAGAAAAGAATTGGTTTTTATAATCCATATCAATGATACCATGTGCCGTGCATCTTGCTGCTCAGCATGTAAAATTAGTGTCTTACAAGCCAGCAGAGCATCAGAACAGACAGAGTGGGATGGTTATTAGCCGGCATGAACCGGATATCCCGTTTATAACTACAAAATAAGTGAACAATTGTGAATTCCCTAACTTCCATCATAACATTGTTGAATTGTACGATACAAGCATTTTTACATAAAACATCTCAAATTCATCCAATTTTACGTCACATTTTTTTCTTAATTTCTTTACCGACAACTCATACTCTAATTGTTAACACAATTAATCGATGTTATTCGACAATGAGCAGCTTGAAGAACCTAACAGATGATTAACCAACCATCTCAACATTAAAACAAATTACGCAACATTTGAGTCCAGGACAAGTAGTCAATGACAAAGCCAGCAACGGCATGCCCCAAAATGATGGCGAGCAACAAATGCAACAGTCTTCCCTGAGCACCTCGTGGTTGCCTGATGATTAATTCCAGTTTGAGATTTGTCAAAGCCCACCAAGACAATGCTATACATAACAGGGAGACGATGATTGAGACCAAGCCATTGGTGCTTAACGCTTGGTTCACCTGATTCGTCAGATCAGTATCCATATATTCTTTACCTCCACATTTGTTGCAGCGATCAGCATATCATATGCCCGGCACCCATAACTTGTTAGTATACTGGAATGTCTTAAGCACAACATACTGAGCGTACTGTCAGATTTACTCCTGCCAGGCAGGAATCTCCTGATGCCCAATCACCGAGCAGCAACAATGCGGCTGTGCATGACTATGGAATCTACTACGCAGCTTCCTGCTTCTGCTGACTCTATGGAATATAGGCTCTTTCATCATACATTGTCAATTACATTGATTTCCACTTCTAAAATATTTTAATTTTAAAATGCCGGGATTTTGTGACTAAAACGACATAAAAGAGCGCTATTTCGATATCGATTCTGTCATTTCCTCGGAAATAATTTATATTTATTCATGAAAAAAATGGTTCTCTTAGTGGTAAATGCGCCCACTACTTTAGTCCTACATTCTATTCAAATCCTCATCATCGGTGAATAATTTGCTTAAAATACTTCTGTTTACTGAAGGGATATGATGGAATTTGTGTCAGCCTTTTTGATATGTTCGATAAAACAATTCTATCAAACAAACTCAAAAAAGCCCGGCAGACTAAGCCGCCGGGCTTCCAAGAATCGTTTATTTGCCGAACACATTAATCCGGTTAACCGCTTTTTGCAGCGCAATCTCTGCACGACGGTGATCAAAGTGGTCCTGATTGCTTTGGCTTGCAAGCCGACGTTCTGCCCGCTCTTTCGCCGCACGCGCACGATCCACATCAATGTTTTCCGGGAATTCAGCACTCTCTGCGAGTACAACAACCTTATCTTTACGTACTTCAATAAACCCGCCACCGATAGCAACTCGTTTATTTTCTTTTCCGTTATGGATATAGATCGGTGCAATCTGCAAAGGTGTAACCATAGGAATATGACCGGGCAGAATGCCCAGTTCCCCTTCAATACCACGAGCCGTAATGCTATTCACCTGTTCTGAATAGACCAAACGCTCAGGTGTTACGATTTCCAACAAAAAGGTGCTCAATTCCATCCCTCCTGAAATATCCGAAGGATAGCCCGCTTCATAAGGACAATCCTGGATTCAGACTAAACCAGTGTTTTGGCTTTCTCCACTGCCTCTTCAATTGTACCAACAAAGAGGAAAGCTGCTTCCGGAAGATCATCATACTTACCTTCGAGAATCTCTTTAAAGCTGCGCACCGTTTCTTTAACTGGAACGTATTTACCCGGAATACCGTTAAATGCTTCAGCAACGTGGAAAGGCTGGGACAAGAAACGTTGGATTTTACGAGCACGGTATACAAGCGCTCTGTCTTCTTCACTCAACTCGTCCATACCCAGGATTGCAATGATATCTTGCAATTCATTGTAACGTGCCAAGATGCGTTTAACGCCTTGAGCTACGCTGTAGTGTTCTTCACCTACAACTTCAGGGGACAAGATCCGGGAGCTGGAAGCCAGTGGATCTACCGCAGGGTAGATACCCATCTCGGAAATTTTACGCTCCAAGTTCGTCGTTGCATCCAAGTGAGCAAACGTCGTTGCAGGAGCCGGGTCAGTGTAGTCATCCGCAGGCACGTAGATGGCCTGGATGGATGTTACAGAACCTTTTTTCGTTGATGTGATACGTTCTTGCAGCTGACCCATTTCTGTTGCCAGTGTAGGTTGGTAACCTACCGCGGAAGGCATACGTCCAAGCAAGGCAGATACTTCTGAACCCGCTTGGGTGAAACGGAAGATATTATCGATAAAGAGCAACACGTCACGGCCTTCTTCATCACGGAAGTATTCCGCCATCGTCAGACCTGTGAGGGCTACACGAAGACGTGCGCCTGGAGGCTCGTTCATTTGTCCGAAGACCATTGCTGTTTTGTTGATAACGCCGGAATCACTCATCTCGTGATACAAGTCATTACCTTCACGTGTACGCTCACCAACACCCGCAAATACGGAGATACCGCCGTGCTCTTGTGCGATGTTGTTGATCAATTCTTGAATGGTTACCGTCTTACCTACACCGGCACCACCGAAGAGACCGATTTTACCACCTTTAGCGTAAGGAGCGAGCAAGTCGATAACTTTGATTCCTGTCTCCAGCATCTCTGCTTGGGTAGTCAGTTCATCAAATGCAGGTGCTGAACGGTGAATCGGGTTCTTGTGCTCAGCAGCTACGGCACCGCCAGTGTCAATTGCTTCGCCGAGTACGTTAAATACACGACCCAGTGTTGCTTCTCCGACGGGTACAGAGATTGGTGCTCCTGTATCTAAAGCTTCCATACCACGAACAAGTCCATCCGTGGAGGACATCGCAATACAACGTACTCGGTTGTCACCCAGATGTTTCGAAGCTTCGAGTGTAAGGTTTACACTAACGCCGCTCTCACTTACTGTAGTGATCGTAATGGCATTGAGGATTTCCGGCAGACCGCCGCGATCAAACTCGACGTCAACAACCGGACCCATGATGCTCACAACGCGTCCTTTGTTCATCTTAACGTTCCCCTCCTACAAGCCTGCTACTTTTGCAAAAATAATGTACCGTTCGTTTATCTTTGCTCTGCAAGCCTTCATTAATAAAAAAACGGTTAGCCTTGTGCTGCGTTGGCACCTGCCACAATTTCCGTAATCTCCTGCGTAATCGCCGCTTGACGGGCACGGTTGTAAGTCAATGACAAGTCATTAATGAGTTTGGATGCATTTTTGGTTGCATTACCCATTGCCGTCATTTTCGCGCCGAGCTCACTTGCCTTACCGTTCAGAAGTGCACCATAGATCAGCGTTTCCGCGTAACGCGGAAGCAAAACCTCCAGTACAGCTTCAGCAGACGGCTCGTATTCGTAGCTTGCCGTTGGTCCTTCCGCAGCAGTTACCTCAGGTGTTTCCATCGGAAGAAGTTTTTCTACCGTAGGAATCTGGGTCAACGCATTCACAAAGCGGTTATAACAAATGTACAATTCATCAAATTCAGCCAGTTCAAACCCATGAACAGCTTCGTGTGCGATGGATTTGATGTCTGCAAATGAAGGCGAATCCGACAGATCCGTTGTTGTGGATGCCATCGCCATCTCACGACGTCTGAAGTAATCGCGTCCTTTACGTCCAATGACGAACAATTCGTAGTCATCCTGGGAGTTGTGGCGCTCTTTGAGCGTCTGATTAACCTGACGCAAAACGTTCGCATTGTATCCACCTGCAAGACCACGGTCCGATGTAATGATCAGGTAAGCTGTCTTTTTGACCGGACGGCTCTCCAGCATCGGATGCTGTATCCCTTGCGTGCTTGATGCAATGCTAGCTACAACCTCTTTCAGTTTCTCCGAATAAGGACGGGCTGCTTCCGCTTTTTCCTGCGCTTTACGCAGTTTTGCAGCAGCTACCATCTCCATTGCTTTGGTGATCTGCTTGGTGCTTTGTACGCTTTTAATTTGCCGCTTAATTTCGCGCATGCCTTTTGCCATGATTTCACCACCTTAAAGTTTTGACAAAGTCAAAACTACATCGTAAGCACAACCCTACTTTGACGGGGTCAAAGTTACTTCGTAAGCATCACCACTAGTTTTGACAAAGTCAAAACTACATCGTAAGCATCATCTTTTTTGACAGAGTCAAAGTATTACATGCAGACATGCGGAATCGGTTAGACAACTCCGCACCTGCAATCATTTATTTAGACAGAGACAGCAAAGCTCTTTCTGAACTTCTCAATTGCACCTTTCAGTGCATTTTCGTTGTCTGCAGTCAATTCTTTAGTATCACGGATGGATGCAAGAATCTCCGGATGGCTGCTCTCCATGAACGCGAGGAACTCACGCTCGAAACGAGTAACATCACCTGTTGGAATCTCATCCAGGAATCCTTTAACCGCAGTGTACAAGCTGACAACCTGTTGTTCTACAGGCAGTGGCTGGTTAACACCTTGCTTCAGGATTTCCATCATACGCGCACCACGATTCAGGCGGGCCTGAGTCGCTTTATCCAGATCGGAACCGAACTGGGAGAACGCTTGAAGCTCACGATATTGAGCGAGGTCGAGACGCAGGGAACCTGCAACCTTTTTCATCGCTTTGATCTGAGCAGAACCACCGACACGAGATACGGAAATACCTACGTTGATCGCCGGGCGTTGTCCAGCATTGAACAGGTCGGCTTCCAAGAAGATTTGTCCGTCCGTGATGGAGATTACGTTCGTTGGGATGTATGCAGATACGTCGGAAGCTTGTGTTTCAATGAACGGAAGTGCGGTTAAAGAACCACCACCAAGTTCGTCATTCAGCTTCGCAGCACGCTCCAGCAAACGGGAGTGCAGGTAGAAGACGTCACCAGGATAAGCCTCACGGCCCGGTGGACGACGAAGCAACAAGGAAAGCTCACGGTATGCAGAGGCTTGTTTGGTCAAGTCATCATAGATGACCAGAACGTGCTCGCCTTTGTACATGAAGTACTCACCCATCGAACAACCGGAATACGGTGCGATGTACAAGAGTGGTGATGGATCAGAAGCTGCTGCAGTTACAACAATTGTGTACTCCATTGCGCCTTTACGACGAAGAGTTTCCACAACTTGAGCAACCGTAGACTGTTTCTGACCAATAGCCACATAGATACACTTCATGCCGCTACCTTTTTGGTTCAGGATCGCATCAATCGCGATTGATGTTTTACCTGTTTGACGGTCACCAATGATCAACTCACGTTGTCCACGACCGATTGGAACCATTGCATCAATGGCTTTGATCCCTGTTTGCATCGGCTCATGAACCGATTTACGATCCATTACACCTGGTGCTTTACCTTCAACTGGACGGAATTCCGTTGTAGCGATTGGCCCTTTGCCATCTACAGGAATACCGAGCGGGTTCACAACGCGTCCAATCAATGCTTCGCCTACAGGCACTTGCATGATTTGACCAGTACGTTTCACTTGGTCACCTTCACGAATATCGTAGTAAGGTCCCAGGATAACGACACCGACATTGCTTTCTTCGACGTTCATGGCGAGTCCCATAACACCGCTTGGGAATTCAACCAACTCGTTGGACATGACGTTCTCAAGTCCGTAAACACGAGCGATACCATCACCAACCTCGATTACCGTTCCGACTTCGACTACATCGATATCGGTCTTGTATTGTTCGATTTGGCTCTTAATTAATGTACTGATTTCTTCTGGTTTGATACTCAAGTGTCCTCACCCCAATCTACTGTACTCGTCTGTTAAAAGACTGCTCAAGACGTTCGAGCTTGCCAGCCAAGCTGCCGTCATAGATCGTATCGCCAATGGCGACTTTCAATCCGCCCAGCAGAGTCGGATCAACAATGTTCTCGATACGAATCTTTTTATTCACACGGCCACCGAATTCACGGGCTACCGCTTCTTTTTCTTCATCATTCAACGCATAAGTCGAGTAGACACGTGCATCAGCGATGCCCAGCGACTCACCTTGGATCTTCCGATAATCATTCAGCAAGTCTCCCAGCAATTCAACGCGTCCGCGTTCAATTAACAACAAGACTGTACGAAGGACAGAATCGGATACCTTGCCATCAAGACTTGAGTGAATCACGTTCTGTTTGGCTTCATCAGAAATATTAGGGGATACGATAAATTTCTCGATATCTGCATCTCCGGTCAATGCACTGACTACTGCAACCAGTTCCTGTTCAACCTCAAGCACCTGCTGTTGCTGAAGAGCAACTTCGAACAATGCTTTCGCATAACGCTTGGCAACAATCGTATCGCGGCTCATTGTCGGCCTCCTACCTCATTGAGGTATTGGTTCACAAGCTCTTCTTGTGCAGGACCGTTCTCAACTTCTTTTTTGATCAACTTGGATGCAATCTGAACGGAAGCTGTACCCAGTTCGCTGCGAAGTGCTGCGACTGCTTTGTTCTTCTCGCTCTCGATTTCGCGTACTGCATCGTCTTTCAGACGATTAGCTTCAGCTTTTGCATCAGCCAAAATCGATTCAGCTTGTTTGCCACCCGTTTGTTTGGACTGTTCAATGATGTCGTAAGCATCTTGGCGTGCTTGCTCAAGAGCTTGTTTTTGTTCCTCCACATAGGCAATGGCCTGTTCCCGAGTCTGTGCAGCCTCATTCATCTGCGTCATCACGAGTTCACGACGTTTTTCCATAATGGAGAACAAAGGCCCGAAGGCATAACGGCTAAGCAGCCAATATAAAATTGCAAATGCAACAATCGCAAGAAGCGTATTTTCCCATATGAAACTCAATCTGTTCACTCCTTCCTGGAGGTATCCTTGAAACGTCATCCGTTAGAACGGACATTACCTAAAAAGAAGGCGCGGATGGCTATGGCCTTCCCCGCCAAACCTTTAAAATTTAATTAAGCCATACCGTAGAACATGAACGCGAGTACCACACCGATGATCGGCAATACCTCGATCAAACCTACACCGATAAACATAGTTGTTTGAAGAGTGGATTTTGCTTCCGGTTGACGGGCAATACCTTCCACCGTTTTGCTGATTACCATACCGTTACCAATACCTGCGCCAAACGCGCCCAGTCCTGCAACAATTGCTGCTGCGATTAATGCCATTGCTCCCATTTGTATATCCTCCTTAAAATGATAAATCGAATTTTTTATTGTTCAGCCTGGTGAAGAAATCTTCGTAGGGCTTGAAACTTAATGCTCGTCGTGCGTCTCGATGCTCTGTGAAATGTACACCATCATCAAGATAACAAACACAAATGCCTGGATCGCGCCGATAAAGATACTGAAGCCTTGCCACACCATTAGTAGCGGAATCGCTGCAATAGCACCAAACACTTTAAATGTGGTCAGTTTCAGGATCGTTGCGATCAGTACCTCACCCGCGAAGATATTCGCGAATAGACGCATACCGTGTGTCAACAGCTTGGATGCCGTCTCAATCAAGTTGATTGGCAAGAACAAGGCGAATGGCTTAAGGTAATGCTGGAGATATCCTTTTGTGTTGCGGAACAATCCCAGTCCATGAGATACAAGGAACGCTACGAGAGCGAGTCCCATCGTTACAGACAAGTCGGCTGTTGGTGATTTCCACCAAGCCAGTTCAACGTGTGGGTGTGCTTCAGGATCCTTGGCATGCGCTTCTTCAAACGCCTCCACCGCTGTAACAATCGGCTTACCGAATACCTGTGCCTGACTAACATCTGTTACTTCAGATACAGCTACGAGCGGAAGGCCGAGCATATTCCCTACAAAAATGAACATAATCATGGAAAGAGCGAGAGAGATAAAATGTTTACCTTTCTTCATATCCATTGTGCTGGAAATCAGATTGCGGACGAATTCTACTGCCCACTCCATAAAATTTTGCAGCTTGCCGGGATTTTCAACGGATAATCTCCGTGTTGCCAGTACAGCAAAAATAAAAACAATTGCACCTGTAACTACCAGCATCAACAGAACCGATAGATCCAGTCGAAATCCGCCAAGCATAATAATTGGAGCTTCATGCATATTTTTCTCACCCCTTTCTCGACTTGAAAGCTGCAGCCCTTAACATCATTCTGCTCTGCGGGAATGGACAATCCCTATAATCAGTAAGGAAAATTGTGCAATGACGAGACCGCCTGCAACCGCATATGTATTGAAGTACTGCGGAAAGCGCATCGATATGAATATACCGAGCACAGCGAGTGCCGCTCTTGTCAAAAATCCCAGGTTCACACGCTTCAAGTTACCTTCTGCCGCATCATCAGACATTTTCCTTACTTTGTAGCCCAAGTAAAATGCATTGATCCAGCTAATTCCTGTACCCAGGGCTAGTCCCAAAGCAATTGTCTCCACACGTGGCATAAAGGCCGCTGCGAGAAAACAAATCATAAGAAAGTACATGATGAAAACAGTCATCGATCTGCGGTATCTGGTTAGTTCACTCATCACTTTCCCCCATGAATTTTTTCGCGATAAAGTAGATGCTTACACCGCCTGCCGCAAGAAAAAAGAGAACGCTTACGGCGATCCATATTCCGTTACCTCCGATGGTCTTGTCCAACCAGGAGCCAGCGTAATATCCGGCAACAGCGAGAATGGCAATCTCGATCCCAAAAGCTGTCACGAGTCCCATCGCTTTCCATACATTATCGTCATGGTTACGGGATGAATTTGGTTTGTTCGAATCGGCCATTTTCCACGCCACCCTTGCAATCCCAGTTAATTTTACTGAATGATGAGAGCCTTTGTCAATTGAATGATTTTAGCGTTTTAAAGGGGAAAACGACGGGAATACAGACCCTCAAAGCCCATAAACCCGCGTAAACCGTACAGTTTAACTGTATGCTATGCCCTTTATAAATCCGTCAGAAAAATTGTATTATTTTTTGAATTTTCTGTGAAATGATTCCGGACGCTCACTATTTACACCAAAATGGTGCAAAATCGCATTGACAATTCTTTCCGAAGCATGTCCATCACCGTATGGATTGGCAGCCTGACTCATGCTTGCATACAGGGTTTTGTCTGTAAGCAGAGCTTTGGTCCGTTCATACACACGTTCCTCTTCGGTACCTACCAATTCCAGCGTTCCGGCTTCAATACCTTCCGGGCGTTCTGTTGTATCGCGCAATACGAGCACAGGCACACCAAACGAAGGTGCTTCTTCCTGCAAACCGCCTGAATCGGTCAAAATCAAGTGAGTGTGCGGGTAAAAGTTATGCAAATCCACCACGTCTAGTGGATCAATTAATTGAATACGGGGATGATTCCCCAAAATCGCGTGAGCCGGCTCCTTCACAGCAGGACTTGGATGCACCGGGTACACGATGGCAATATCTTCGAATTCGTCGGCAATCCGTTTGACGGCCTGGAAAATGTTGCGGTGAGGCTCGCCTTGAGATTCACGGCGATGAGCTGTCATCAGCACAAGGCGTTTGCCTTGGGCCCAATCAAGTACCGGGTGTGTGTAGTCCTCCCGTACTGTATATTGAAACACATCTGTTACCGTGTTGCCTGTGACGTACGTACTAGACTCCGATTTATTTTCTTTGGCAAGATTGGAAGAAGACCAATCCGTAGGCGCAAAGTGTAGATCAGCCAGTACTCCCGTCAGCTGACGATTCATCTCTTCCGGATATGGAGACAACTTGTTCCACGTCCGCAGCCCCGCTTCCACATGCCCTACCTGAATCTGTTGCAGGAATGCTGCATAGCTCGCTACAAAGGTAGTTAATGTATCCCCGTGAACCAGTACAATATCCGGCTTAGCTTCGGCTAACACCGGCTCCAGACCACCAAGCACACGAATTGTAATCTCATTCAATGTCTGACGGTCCTTCATCACATCCAGATCATAATCGGGATGAATGTCGAAAACTTCAAGTACCTGATCCAACATCTGGCGATGCTGCGCAGTTACGCAAACAATAGATTCAATAGACTCAGGGTGTTTTTGCAATTCCAAAATAAGCGGAGCCATCTTGATGGCTTCCGGACGCACCCCGAAGATCGTCATGACTTTAATTTTGTTGGACATTCGAGCAAAGCCCCTTTTCTATAAGTTCCGATTACAAGCATGCGATATGCTTATTTAGTGCCGTATAGACGGTCTCCTGCATCTCCAAGTCCTGGAACGATGTAACCATGATCATCCAGACGGTCGTCCAATGCTGCTACATAGATGTCCACATCGGGATGTGCATCTTGCACAGCTTTTACGCCTTCCGGTGCTGCAACCAGGTTCATCATTTTGATTTGGGTACAGCCACGTTTTTTGAGCACGTCAATAGCTGCAATTGCCGAACCACCCGTTGCCAGCATCGGATCAATTACAATCAATTGACGCTCTGTTACGTCTGTAGGCAGTTTGGTGTAGTATTCTACCGGTTGCAGTGTTTCCGGGTCACGGAACAGACCAACATGTCCAACTTTTGCCGCTGGCAACAATTTCACAACGCCATCCAGCATTCCGAGTCCTGCACGCAGAATCGGCACCAGTCCGAGCATACGTCCAGAGATGACTTTACCTTGTGTTGCAGCTACAGGTGTCTGTACATCAATCGTTTCCAGTTCAACATCTCTTGTAATCTCATAAGCCATCAACGTTGCTACTTCATCCACCAATTCACGAAAATCTTTCGTATTCGTACGCATGTCGCGTATAAACGTCAGTTTGTGTTGAATCAAAGGGTGATCACATATTACTAATTTTCCCATCTAATTTGTCCCTCCGGTAAGTTCTTCATGTTAAGCATTTCCAAATATACCTAGCCACCATTCATGGGCTCGATAAATCCTGTATATTATATCATCACCAACAACGAATTACACCATCAAAGGGCACCCAATCATTACAGATTACCGAATCCTATAAAAAACAGGACCGGAAAATGATCCATCCGGTCCTGTTTTGCTCATGCTGTTATGTCATTGAGTGGGAAAAATATGAATACAAGTGATGCTCCGCAAACAGATTGCACCTACGATCGCTGTTATCCCCTGATTTTTTTGATTCTCCTATAAAAGGAGAAAATCATGGGATAAAGGCGAGCGCTTCGCTTCTCCGGTTGCATTCTGCCAGCTTCGTCTTTTGTATTCCAATTTATCAAAACTCAAAAGAAAGCAGCATGAGCAAAGTTTTTTAGTATTTAAGATCTGTATAGAGCGGGAATTGGTCTGTCAGTGCAGTCACTTCTGCACGAGCTTCATCCAACTTCGCTGTATCTTTTGGATTTTTCAGTGTTTTGGCAATGATCTTACCGATCGCTACCATAGCTTCTTCGTTCATGCCACGGGAAGTTGCAGCAGGTGTACCAATTCGAATACCACTCGTTACAAACGGGCTTGTAGGGTCGAATGGAATTGCATTTTTGTTCACGGTAATACCGATGGAATCGAGCACATGCTCAGCTTCCTTACCTGTGATGTTTACACTGCGTGTGTCAATCAGCATCAAGTGGTTATCTGTACCACCGGATACGATGTTCAATCCTTCAGCGATCAGTGTTTCAGCCAGAACCTGTGCGTTTTTCACAACGTTCTGTGCATATGTTTTGAACGAAGGCTGCAAAGCTTCTCCAAATGCTACCGCTTTGGAAGCGATCACGTGCATTAGAGGTCCACCTTGGGAACCAGGGAATACGGCTTTATCAATCGCTGCTGCCCACGCTTTGCGGCACAGAATCATACCACCACGAGGTCCACGCAGCGTTTTGTGTGTTGTTGTTGTTACGAAATGCGCATGTGGAACCGGGTTTGGATGCAAACCAGCAGCAACCAGTCCTGCGATGTGAGCCATGTCCACCATGAACAAAGCGCCTACATCATTGGCGATGGAAGCCAGCTTTTCAAAATCAATGGTACGCGGATATGCACTTGCACCAGCAACGATCAGACGAGGACGGTGTTTGAAAGCCGCTTTGCGTACTTCATCATAATCAATCAGGAATGTATCTTCCTGTACGCCGTATGCTACGAAGTTGTACAGCAAACCGGATGCGTTAACCGGGCTACCGTGTGTTAGGTGTCCACCATGGGCAAGGTTCATACCGAGTACAGTATCACCAGGTTTCAACGCTGCAAGATATACTGCCATGTTCGCTTGTGCACCGGAGTGAGGTTGGACATTCACGTGTTCTGCTCCGAACAATTCTTTTGCACGATCACGCGCGATGTCTTCAACGATGTCCACATGCTCACAACCGCCATAGTAACGTTTGCCTGGATATCCTTCAGCGTACTTGTTGGTCAGAACAGATCCCATTGCTTCGATTACTGCTTCACTTACGATGTTCTCGGATGCAATCAGTTCGATGTTGTTCTGTTGACGTTTCAGTTCAAGATTCATCGCTTCCAGTACTGCCGGGTCATTCTTGCGCAATTGTTCCATGATTAAATTCCTCCCAGTTTATAAGTGAATTTATAAAGTGAAACTAATGTTTACACAAAAACGGCGAGTGCAACACCAATCTGAAGAAACGAAGTGGTCGCCAAAAAGCTTTCTTTAGAAAGCTACTCCGGAAGCATAGGCTATCACCGGATTTCCCCTTTAAATAGGGAATAAAAAATCTGGGGATAACAGCGATCGGAAGATGGTGATGCAATCAAAGTCAGGAGTGTAACCCAATTAGTCTCGCTTTATATGTTAGTCACAAAATGTTGAATCTGGTTGTTCTTCCATACGATACACCGCGCGTTCGCCGCCAATCAACTTCGGACGAGTCAACGCTGTGGTCACACGTGCATCTCCAACATAGCGGAGCGCTGTACGATAGGGTACGGCTACATGCCGGAGATGCATCCCAATCATCGTCTCCCCAATGTCCAGTCCCGCATGGGCCTGCACATGTTCAGCCAGGCATGGATCGGTCAGCGAACGATATGCTGCGGATGCCATTGAACCTCCGGCCTTGGGCACGGGTACTGCACCAACCTCGGTCAATCCAAGACGAGTAAGCACAGAACGCTCCATTACCAGCGCACGGTTCAGATGCTCACAACATTGGAATACCGTATCAAAACCGAATTCCTCCTGCACCTCGCGTATACCCGCAAGAAGCTGCTGTGCCACTTCAATGGCACCACTCGTACCAATCCGAGCGCCTGCGACTTCACTTGTGCTTGTACCGATCACAACGATCTGTCCAGGCCCAAGCTGTCCAGCAAGCGCCAGTTCATGCAGAATAGACGCGGTCTGTTCCTGCAATCCGGGTTGTTCCGAATCTAACTCTATAGTCATCCTATCATCGCCTCCCGATAAAATCATGCCCGCTGTCTCTTGGTTGTCCTTCGTATTCTTGCACGGCATCTCAGGTACTATTATAGCGAATAATCAGATGAAAGACGAAAAAAAGAGCAGTCTGCGGGTAACGCAGAATTGCTCTTTTGCCCAGGCGACCGGCCGTTTGTTCCGGTGCTCCATCGTGGTTATGCCCACTTCGTCGCCAGTTACACCGGATCCCTGTTTTCCCCTTCATCATAAAACAACCCGCGTCTAAAATCAACGGTTAATTTACATCACATGTCCTATTTTTATAACCTGCCCCGCAGGATCAGAATTATCCCAGCTTATCCAAAAGCCGGTCCAATGCAGTCCGAATCTCAGCTGCAGCTATATTGTAATCATCACGACTTCCCCCAAATGGATCGGAGATGTCGAAACTTGGGATTCGTTGTCTAATCTCAATGGCTCGTTCACGCTCCGATGCCAGGATCTCTTGCCCAAGGGCACGTTTCATCTCCAGCGTTGCAAACAGGCTGTCCAACTCCTGAACATCACTTAATACCTGTTCATCATCCTCCACATATTCTTTCAATGTATAGGTTTTGTGGACTGAATCGGGAAATACCTGCATGACATGTTGCTTATGACTCCGTGTTAATGTTAGAACCAGATCGGCCCAACCTACCAGGTTAGAGCTAAGTTGTGTGGAATGAGGTGGACCTTCAACGTTATGATCTCTCAACACTGCTTCCGCATGACGGGAGATCGGCATACCCGACGTTGCTGCCACACCTGCAGAGCGAACCTCTACCTGAATGCCACGCTCTGATGCCAGTTTTCGCAAAAGCCCCTCTGCCATGGGGCTGCGGCACGTATTTCCTGTACATACGAATAAAATATGTTTCATTGTGTTAGCCTCCCCATTTTACATATGATGCAAATGATATGATATCTCAAGTTTTATTCTAAAATATAAACAAAAGTCCAAACGCAAGCAAGATTGCGCCACCAATAGCTTCGCCGTAATCCCCTAGATTCTGGCTCACCCGACGGCCTAATAGCAGACCCATCACCGACATCACCCCGCCACAAACGCCGAAAGCAAGTACGGTTAAGATCAGATCACTGCTAAACATCCCTAAGGAAACGCCAACGGAGAACGAATCCACACTTACGCTGAGGGAGAACAAAACAACACCGAGCAGGGAACGGTGGTCCACCAGCTTTGTATCGCCTTCACGGAATGCATTCAGAATCATATGAGCACCCAGCAAAACAAGCAATCCACCTGCCGCATACGTCGTAATGTCGCCGAGCAGGGAGCTGACGTATTTGCCCATATACATGCCGATGAGCGGCATGATGATATGAAATAGCGCTGTTACAATACTGATTCGCAATACATCCCGCAGCCGAATGCCCTTCATGCCAATTCCGATTCCGAGTGAGAACGCATCGAGGCCAAGCGCAACAGCCATGATCAAAATGGTTACCAACTGCCCTACATGGGCAGACACATCCCACATCCCCATACCCCCAAGTCACGTAAAGGTTCTTGTACACGATATGCGGACAAGGACCTAAACATGACCGATGAAAGGCAAACGGCGACGGATCTCTGGTCAGATGCTGGGCTTTATAGAATCTTGATTTTGTTTTGGAAAAAGAGTGATTACTCTCCTGACTGTATGATCAGGAGAGATTAAGAGGATTGCTGGTTGCCAACTTGTATGAGTTGGTTCCCTGCAGCCTTGAGCAGCCGATTCATAACGGCTGCTCCCAGCCCTTCGCGTGAGCAAGCTTCAGCCACAATATATGTGGCGCCTTGCTCATCGCAGCTGCGCAGCGCGGCGTATAGCCGGCGCGCTGCTTCTTCCAGCTCGCTGGCGTCGCCCAGCGAGAACACGGCATCGGCGCGGTACTGCTCCGCGTGCTCGGCGAACGCCAGCACCGCGGTGCGCTCTCCGCGCTGCGCCGCCTCTGCGAGGGCGGCGCTGATCCAGGCCGCCACCGCTGCGGGCGGCCCTTCTACCACGCACAGCGCCCCTGCGGGTGCGTAGTGCGTGTACTTCATGCCCGGCGAGCGCGGCGCCGGGCTGCCCACGCCATCGGCCCCCTCCGCGAGTAGCGCGGGGTCCGTGGCGACACGGGCGGCAACGGCGGACAGTTGTTCCGCCGTAATGCCGCCAGGGCGCAGGATGGTGACGGTACCGTCGTCACCGACCTGCACAACCGTGGACTCGACGCCCACCCCGGTGGGGCCGCCGTCCACGATGCCGCCGATGCGGCCATCCAGATCCTCGCGTACATGAGACGCGAGTGTCGGGCTTGGCCGCCCGGAGCGGTTGGCGCTTGGCGCAGCCACAGGGCATGCCGCCGCCGCGATCAACTGCAAGGCCACCGGATGGTCCGGCATGCGCACGGCCACCGTGTCCAGACCCGCGGTGACACGCGGGGACACCGCCCCCGGCCTAACCGGCAGCACAAGCGTCAGTGGTCCCGGCCAGAAGGCCGCCATCAGCGCTTCCGCCGTTTCGTTCACTTCCGTGACCAGAGCATCCAATTGGTCACGATGCGCGATATGCACAATCAG
Organism: Paenibacillus sp. FSL k6-2145; assembly: GCF_037976585.1. Taxonomy (NCBI): domain Bacteria; kingdom Bacillati; phylum Bacillota; class Bacilli; order Caryophanales; family Paenibacillaceae; genus Paenibacillus; species Paenibacillus sp. FSL k6-2145. The sequence continues at coordinate 1,463,581 of NZ_CP150267.1, forward strand.
TGGATTGTCGGAAGGTCGGCCTTTGGCGACAAATACAGCCTCCACGGCTGCTGTGCTACGCGCATCGGCACCCAAGCCATAGACCGTCTCGGTCGGGAAGGCCACCGTCTGACCTTGACGAATGCAGGCTGCAGCAGCCTGCAAGTCGGCGAGCGCCTGTTGTTCGGCGCTCCCCTTTTTCATACCCAACAATTCAATATTACCCAATCCGTGATCATTCTCAGCGCTCACCAAGACGCGTACATCCCACATCTCGGTGACCAGTGCTACCGGAGCTTTCATATCACGTTCTTCTCTACCATCCCTCATCTCAGAGGTGTGTTGCGCTGGTTCGTTTTCTCTGCTCATATATCATCATTCCTAAGTTTCAAGTAGGTTAGTTCATATCCATATTCAATATAAGTAATTATAACATACCTGTCCCAACTCGGATGCCCTTCAAACTTCACTCCACGCATAAGTCTCGCTATATCCTCGCCACTAATTCATATCAAAAGGGCAGCTCCCTGAATCGAAGTCGCCCTTATTCATAGTATAAATTCGTTGTTATACGAACAATCCAGTTATCCAACTCCACAGTTTCACAGCCATATCCCACAGAAAGAATCTTGCTTCCGGTGTATCTCCCTGCACAGATGCCTCTGCATCTCCAGGTTCAGCTGCAGCGGCCGATACCGTTGAAGGTTTCGCCAGGGCATCCCCAGTCCCTGCATCAATGAAGCACAGCGGCGGGAACAACACACACCACCAATTCTGACCTTTTCCTTCGCCCAGCGTAATCCGAACCGCTTCATAATCTCCGGCAGGATACACAGTTCCACCATATAGTTTGGTCGGGAACGGAACGGAACCCAGCTCCACCTGATACTCATAATTTAAACCGCGACTGGCCAACTCTTCTCCTACTCTATTCTCAATCTCGGACAAATGCTCACGAATAACCTTGCGCGCTTCATCCAGACTTTGCGGATTCTCCAGTTCGGCTACCCACTCGCCCATCTGAGCAACGACAGCATCCCGAATCTCGCGTTTCACCAATTGATCTCCCGGTGCATCCGAGTTTGCTAGAATACGCAAGCGAATCGATTGTTCCGGAATTGCTGTGGCCGCCACAGCTGCATCCGTTTTCTGACCTTCCCACATCATGATAATCATCATAAGACATACAATAATAAGTCCAATTTGCTTTACAATTCGTCTGCTCATTCCGTTCTCCCCCTCGGCTCTCTGATCACGTTGCCTGCAACTCTCTCATGTCTATCAGTATGCCCCGGAGAATCGGAAGTAAACCTATCATTTGCAATAAATCTACTAGAGTTTGTTCAAAAAGCCTCGAAACCTGCGCTGGTTGACCTTGGGCGAATGACCAGTCGATGTTCTAAGGAACCAAGGACGTCTTATTTGGCCTTCAGGTCTTCTTTTGAAATTGTAAGGAACACCAGACACATTATTTCCCAAAATCATCTGACCAACAAGCTACAAAAGGCTGTTTATGATGATATAACGTGTCTCAGATTCCTTAGCTTTCTCCGGGCACTTCGAATCCCCGAATAAGCGGTGTCAGGTTCGTTAGCTCCTAGCAGCTGGCACCTGAAGCTCCACACCATACTTAACACTCTGTTCCCGACTCTTTTCAGGTACATTTCTACTTACGGTAGCTTGAAGACACCCTCTGCATTGATTCTCTCTTCTCCCATCTCTCATTCACACTTTCTCACCCAACATGTTAAAAAGGCTGATCTGCACCTGGTTACAGGGCAAATCAACCTCTTTATTCCTACGAACAGTCACGTTATGCATCCCACCGCTTAACTTTTCACTATACCGACTCAACAGTTACACAGCACTTTTCTCTTTCTTGAGCATATTCCATAAACGTTCCGATAACCGAGGTTGCTGCTCCCCTATGAGAAGTTCATCTTCCTCTTCTTGTCCATACAACTTAATGCTCATGACTACACCGATACAAGCCATATTAATGAGCAGAGAGGTGCCACCGTAACTGATGAAAGGTAACGTAATGCCTGTGAGTGGCATCAGTCCGAGGAACGCCCCTACGTTCTCAAACACCTGATACAACAACATTCCGATAATACCTACAATGATGACTGGTCCAGCGCGATCTCTGCATGCCAGAGCAATCAGCACCATACGTTGAATCAGAATAAAGTACAACAGAATCAGTACGGATGCACCAACAAAGCCAAACTCCTCTGCGATCACAACAAAAATGGAATCAGAATACGTATAGGGGACTCGTCCACTCTGAACGGATGTTCCTTGCAAATAACCTTTGCCAATGATGCCCCCTGAACCGATGGCTAAACCTGCATTTTTCGTATGCCAGGAAGCTTTGGAGGTAGCCTTTTCCGGTACAAGCCAGGGATCAATACGCTCTGCCCAATGCTCACGTTTTATCTTCTCAAGAAAAGTGAATACTTCATCATGGTAGAAGGTATAGGCTTTAACAAAACCAAAGAACGCTACCCCCACGATCGCCAGTGCAATCAATGCGTGCTTCAGCCTCATATTTCCGATCCAGAATACCGCAGCCAGAATCACCACGTACCCCAGCGCATTTCCCAAATCATTCTGAGCCATAACAAGGGCAAACGGAATAAACGCCCAACAGCCAATCGGCACAATATCTCTCCAAAATTTCAACGTGCCTCGTTGTCTCTTCACAATTAAATGGGCGAGGAACAGAATCAGAATCATCTTGAACAGCTCTGCCGGTTGAAAAGAAAAATTCTCGCCAAGCTTCAGCCAACCGTTGGCGTTATTGATCGAACTTCCCAGGACATTAGCCAGAATCAGCAGTATAATTCCCAAGCCATACAAATAAAACGCATATCTCACGTATAACTTGTAATTCACAAGCCCGATCACAAGCACCGCAATGAACCCGGCCACATAGAAATAAATTGTTTTGACATGGTGATTCGCCAGTTTGGCATCTGTCTGCGTTCCGCTGTAAATCGCAAATACACTAATAATCATGAGCAACAGCATTACAAAAAGAATAACACCGTCCATCTTTTTCAGCATTCTCAACATGACTCCATCCATCCCCCTGAAATCTAGCATTCTATGATTTCCAATTAAACTCAATATTACCATTGTATATAAATGGATGATAAGATGGAAATCAGGATCGTTTCAGGCTAAAAAGTGAAATATTCAATGGCCTGAATTACACCGTAAAAACAATAAAAACCCTAAAACATCCATCCCAACTTGGGCTGATCTGTTCCAGGGTTCTATAGTTATATATAAGTTAAACTAAGGATTATTTACACTGATACTACGATGACAGAATAACCTTCCAATCGCTGTTATCCCCAGATTTTTTCGATTCCCTTTTTTCAAGGGAAAATCCGGTGATAAAGGCGAACGCTTTGCTTTTTCAGTTTTTTTCTGTCCTCTCCGTTATCGTGTAAAAGATTAGTTCAATTTCTATAGCTTATATACATAAATCTAACGTGTTATTTAACGGTTTGATTCGAGAACGTTATTGCTCCTGCTGGGATGGCTTGCGTCTTAGCAACTTCATCACCAGATCTGTAATACTCGGTTGTTCCGCAGAGCCAAGAATATCCTCGTTCTCTTCCGTGTGGACCTTAATACTCATCACAAGACCCATGCTGATCATGTTGATCATAATGGAGGTACCGCCCGAACTGATAAACGGGAGCGTAATTCCTGTCAACGGCATCAGACCAATGAATGGACCAATATTAACAAAGATCTGGTAGAGCAGCATCGCTATAATACCTACAATTAGATAAGGCCCCGCGCGATCCTTACACTCCAGTGCAATCAGCACCAGCCTGTGAATCAGGATAAAGTACAGCAAAAGCAATACGGAAGCACCGATGAAGCCAAATTCCTCCCCAATCTGTACAAAGATGGAGTCAGCATAGGCCAGCGGCACCCGATTCGACTGAATCGTCGTGCCTTCCATATACCCTTTGCCCGTAATACCACCAGAACCAATCGCAAGCTTTGCATTATACGTTTGCCAGAGCACATCTCTTGAGGTCAGCTCTGGTACAAGCCAGGGGTCAAAGCGATCCGCCCAGTGCGAACGTCCAATGTCATTCAGAAATTTAACAATCTCATCATGATAATGAATATATGCTTGTGTACCGCCGATAAAGGTAGCCACAGCAATAATAAAACCAATAAGGGCATGCGTAAATTTAATGTTGCCGATCCATAACAGGCCCACAAGAATGACAACATAACTCAACGCATTTCCCAAGTCATTTTGAAGCAATACGAGTAGTAATGGCGGCAGAACACAGAGTGAGATCGGAATAACATCACGTCCAAAATAGAGCGGACGATTCTTCTTTCGGGCCAAAAAGGCCGACAAAAACACAATCAGGCATAACTTGAACAACTCAGCAGGCTGCAAACTGACCCCGAAGATGGACAGCCAACCTTTTGCACCGTAGTACTCTTTACCAAAGAACATTACGAATATGAGCAGCAGCATACCCACGCCATAGATATATAAATAATTTTTGATTATGAATTTATAATTGATCATCGACATCCCAAAAAAGACTACGAATCCCAAAATATAAAAGATCACTGCACTTTTCGGGAGTCCCTCCAGCTTTGGACGACCAAACGTTGTACTGTAAATCGATAAAATACTGATAACCATCAGAATAACAAGTATAAACACAATAGAATAGTCTATCTTTTTAAATTTGTGCAGCATGTAATTATGTTCCCCCAAGCATTCAGAAATCTTCGGTATATCTCATTGTAGAGGATTTCACGGTAAAAAGAAAACCCGCGGAACCTTACATTTTCGTCACCTGTTCCGAAGTACGAACACCCAGGACATGCCGCTCGATTCCGGCAAGGTCCGGTACAATGATAATTTCCGGCCAATGTCCCGCCGTTTCAAGCAGATCCGCGATGTCGCGAGCCTGCCCCTGGCCAAGTTCAAAACCAATGATCTGCGGCGGCGCAGGCAGCAGCGCCAGTTGCTCCAGCATGATACGGTACGGTGCAAGCCCGTCCGGACCGCCGTCCAGTGCCATGCGCGGCTCATGATCTCGCACCTCTTGTTGTAACCCGGCTATATCCGCCGCCGGGATATATGGCGGGTTGGACACCAAGATGTCCACCCGAGCCCCGGCGAACGGGGCCAGCAGATCGCCTTCACGGAAGTCGATCTGTACCCCGTTCGCAGCCGCGTTACGCGCGGCCACTTGCAGGGCAGCCGCCGAGAGATCTCCGGCGCCTACCTGCCAGCGCGGGCGTAGTGAAGCCATCGTCACCGCGATGGCACCACTGCCCGTGCCAATATCGACGGCGAGCGGAGCGCCGTCAGGAAACACGCGGTCGGCTTCGCGCAGCACAGCCTCGACCAGCAGCTCGGTCTCCGGCCGCGGAATCAGCACGGCCGGCGTGACCTCGAACGGCAGCCCATAGAATTCCTGGCTGCCGATAATGTATTGCGCCGGCTCACCCGCAGCCTTGCGCGTGACGGCGTCTTCCCAGCGGCTGCGATGCTCGCTGGGGAAGGGCTCCGGCTGCATCATGTAGTACTGGGCGCCATAGACGCCGAGTACATGTTCCAGCAGCAGCCGGGCATTGTTTTTCGGCTCGTACACGCCGCACTTCTCCAAAAAAGAGGAAGCCTCCACGAAGGCTTCCCGACAGCTCTGTTCCGGCGTCATGACAAACTGCGCGCGGGTCACAGATTATTCTCCTCTATCCATCATCTCAGTCTGCTGAGCAATGGTCAGTGCAGACAGAATATCTTCAATCTCTCCGTTCATCACCTGATCCAGCTTGTGCATCGTCAGGCCGATACGGTGATCCGTCACACGGCTTTGCGGGAAGTTGTACGTACGAATACGCTCACTGCGGTCGCCCGTTCCCACTTTGCTCTTCCGCTCAACAGAGATCTTTGCTTCCTCTTCCATACGTTTCATATCGAATATACGTGTACGCAGAACCTGCAATGCTTTTTCCTTGTTGGAGTTCTGTGATTTTCCATCCTGACATGTCGCCACGATTCCCGTTGGAACGTGCGTTACCCGTACTGCGGATTTCGTGGTATTAACCGATTGTCCACCGGCACCACTGGAACAGAACGTATCAACACGAATGTCTTTGTCATGAATTTCAATATCAAAATCTTCGGCTTCAGGCATAACCGCAACCGTCGAAGTTGACGTATGAATACGTCCGCCGGATTCGGTTGTTGGAATACGCTGTACACGGTGTGCGCCGCTTTCGTATTTCATTTTGCTGTATGCGCCGCGTCCGTTGATCAAGAAAACAACCTCTTTGAATCCACCGAGATCATTTGTGTTCACGTCCATCAGCTCTACACGCCAGCCTTGTGCATCTGCATAACGTGTGTACATCCGATACAGATCTGCTGCAAACAACGCTGCTTCATCTCCACCAGCTGCTCCGCGAATCTCAACAATAACGTTTTTGTCGTCATTCGGATCTTTTGGTAGCATGAGTACACGAATCAATTCGTCCAGTTCCTTCTGGCGAGTGCTCAGTTCGTCAATTTCCATTTTGACCATTTCGCGCATCTCATCATCCAGTTTCTCACCCTGCATTTCCTTCGCAGCTTCGAGATCCTGACTTACCTGTTTGTATTCATTGTACGCTTCATAAGTCGGTTGCAGATCGGATTGTTCTTTGGAGTATTCCCGCAGCTTTTTGTTGTCACTTGCCACATCCGGATCACACAAAAGCTCGCTCAACTTGTCATAACGGTCGGCTAACGCCTGTAATTTATCCAACATGTATAGTCACCTCACGCATTATTTTCAATACTTATTTCAATTCAACATTAATTACATCTATAATCTATATTCCACAACGCACAGGATTCTCACCGAATCCCCTGACCGCAGCATGTATTCACATTCATGTATGATCGACGTATAACATCGCTACAACGTCATCAAATCCTTTACTTTTAAAGTGATATCAAGAAATCGTGTACCCTGTATGAAACCCGCTTCAGCTCATCTGTTACAGCGCGAATTTTAACGTGGTATACGACTCTTAATTATAGCATATTCTTATGGTTCTGAATAGTAACTGTTCCGCATGCAGATGAACTAATTTTTGTGTTGCAAATTTTTCAACCTTCACACGTTGCCATCCTGCTCATGGATCATCCTACCGGAAATGTTTGTAACAAATAGATCATTCAAGTTTATTTCTGATGTTGTAAAATATATACAAGGGACTCTATAATTCATAGTTTTGATATTTTAGTTTAGGAGGAAATGGATGATATGAACTTAACACCAGCTGTTTTTCCAACAGAAAAATTAAAGATTGCTCTGGCGCAATGTTCCTCGATCAACGGAAATATTGAAGAGAACGTTAATAGGGCTTATGAGATGATTGAAGAAGCTGGAAAAGAGCATGCCGATATTATCATGTTTCCAGAAAAATATCTGACGGGATATGTGCCAGAAATCGTAGAATCCAATTTAACTGAATATACACTCTCCATTAATGATGCGAGGATTGAAAAGTTGCGTCAAGCATGCAAAAAGTACGGCATTTGGTCAATCATCGGAACCCCTGCAAGAAGAGGCGAGGATGTGTTCATCTCTTCAATTATAATAGATTCCAATGGAAAGGAAGTAGGTGTTTATGACAAGTCTCATTTATTTCAGACCGAAAAGGAAATCTTTTCAACCAATAATGAGCAGGTCATCATTAAATTAAAGAACTGGAATATTGGGATGGCCATCTGTTATGACGCAGGTTTTCCTGAACATTCTCGTCTTTTAGCACAACATGGCTGTCATTTATATATGGGTAGCTCTCTTTTTAGTAAAGGAATGGGGTACAAAGAGTCACGAGTATGGTTTCCTGCCCGCGCTCTGGATAATACGATATTTACAGCGATGTGTAATCACGTTGGAACAACCGGAGTCTGGGATACGTGTGGACATAGCGGTGTATGGAACCCTCTAGGTGATAATATAATTGATGCCTCGCAAGACAACGTTGAGTTGCTCATAGCTGAATTAGACCCCGATCTTCTTAATCAAGCTAGAAATGGCGAAAGAATGCTTGCGGATTCGTTTGATATAAATAAAGAACACTATTCTTTCAAGACTATTGTTGGTAACTAAGCAAACCTCATATGAACTGAAGAGTACATAAGTACATTACGATTGAAGTGGCCTCATACATCGATACTAAAAACCCTACAATCTTCACGAGAAGATCGTAGGGTTTTGGTTATTGAATCTACATATAAAGGTGTAACAACTTATACGTTGAAACGGAAGTGCATAACGTCGCCGTCATTTACAACGTACTCTTTACCTTCAAGGCGAAGTTGTCCGCGCTCTTTGGCACCGTTCATGGAACCCGCTGCAACCAGATCATCGTAGGAAACAACTTCTGCACGGATGAATCCACGTTCGAAGTCGGTGTGAATAACACCCGCTGCGCCTGGTGCTTTCGTTCCTTTACGGATTGTCCACGCACGAACTTCCTGCACACCTGCTGTGAAGTATGTGTACAGACCGAGCAATTTGTAAGCCGCTTTGATCAACAGGTTCAGACCGGAATCCTCGATACCGAGTTCTTCCAGGAACATTTGTTTATCTTCGCCTTCCAGCTCAGAAATTTCTTCTTCAACCTTCGCGCTGATTGGCACCACTTCTGCATTTTCAGCAGCTGCGAATTCCCTTACTTTTTGCACATAAGCATTGTTTGCCACATCACCGATTTCGTCCTCAGCTACATTGGCTGCGTACAGAACAGGCTTCAGGGTAAGCAAGTGCAGATCACGTATGATCAGAAGCTCATCATCGGTAAGTTCCATGCTGCGTGCCGGCTTGTCATCGTACAGAACAGCCTTCACTCTCTCCAATACTTCTACTTCTTGAGAGGCAGTCTTGTTGCCGCCCTTCATGTTTTTCTTGGAGCGATCGATTTTCTTCTCAACACTCTCGATATCGGCCAGGATCAGCTCCAGATTGATCGTCTGGATGTCGCTTACCGGGTCAATTTTGCCATCAACGTGTGTAATGTTCTCATCTACAAAGCAACGTACCACGTGTACAATCGCGTCTACTTCACGGATGTGGGCAAGGAACTTGTTACCAAGACCTTCGCCTTTGCTCGCACCACGAACAAGACCAGCGATATCTACAAACTCAAACGCCGTTGGTACTGTTTTCTTAGGTACAACGAGTTCTGTCAGTTTGTCCAAACGCTCATCTGGTACTTCAACGATCCCCACGTTAGGGTCAATCGTACAGAACGGATAGTTTGCCGATTCGGCACCTGCTTGTGTAATTGCGTTAAACAATGTAGATTTACCAACGTTAGGCAAACCCACGATTCCAGCTTTCAAAGCCATGTATATGACAACTCCTCATTGATTACTTGTTCGGTATGGATAATCCTATACATTATATATGACAAACCTCAAGGCATCAAGGAACTTCGCCAATTCGACCAGAGTCCCATCCGCTTCCCGAAATCCCCGGTTAATGCAGATAATTCGTTTTGCGCAGATCTTAAGTTTTGCCTAGAATATCCGCTATTAGGTTTACCCTTTGATTTCCTTATACATCGTCAGATCCGTTACCTCATATCCCATCTTGCGATACAGGCTGCTCGCCCGCACATTATGTCCAAAGACATGCAAACCAATGCGATCCACGCCAAGACTCAAGGCCGTCTGTTCAAGCGCCTGCATTGTCTCTGTTCCGTATCCCTTACCACGGTGTGCTTCTTCAACCACAATATCCAGCAAAAAAGCATCTTTCCCACGACGATTATCCGTAATATTAAACCAGATATACCCCACATTGCCGTCCACAGGATGCACCAGATTGTAAAGGTACGCTCCGGGTGTGTTCAAGCCTTCTGGCAGATAACGTTCATAAGATTCCTCCGCCAGTCGCTGCGCCTCTTCCTCAGCCCAGGTGCCCGCTTCTACTTTTTCTTCTGCAAAATCCTTAATGGAGCGAATGCGAAAACTCGCATAATCTTCCTGATTCATTGGGGATAGTTCCATGTTGTTTCCCTCCTCAATTAAGTGTTCTATGTATGATCTCCGTGCAAACTTTTTTTGCACTACTAGTATCTTATTGTATCCTGTTCTCCCGCTTAGCGCATGAAGTTATTCTGACGATTTAAATTTGAGTTTCATATTATCCATTTTGTTTATAACTATTGATCTCTTTGAACCGTTTATACCTCATGAAGGAAAGGAGTGGATCATATTGAACACAGGTCGCCGATTCTCCAAAAAGAAAATGATTATCTTGTCCGCTATCATACTCGGAATCGTCATCGTCGCTTTTATGAGCTTTCTGAATGCAATCGATCCATTTCGCCACTTAAGGATCACGATCCACAATCAATCCGACTATGACCTCACCCATATTCAGGCTAGCCTAGTCCAAGGCGACAACTCATCTAACAACAACGAAAGTGGCTCCACCTACATATTCAAAAAGGATATTCCCAACGGAGCAAACGTGAAATTCGCCCCACAGCTGAATCTTTCCGGAGAGGGAACCGTCTCCTTGGAGTTTACGGACAGCCGCGGTAAAACCTATAACAAAATGGTTTGCGGTTATACGGAATACTTGTCCGGCAATTCATACGTTACTGTAACCAATGAAAATATAACTGTGAAAGATGAATGTATGTAATATCGATACTCGCTCCGTTTAAGCAGTAAAACATTATTATGTGAACATGGGCACACATAATAAAAACTTAGATGCCAATTTTTAAGCTTTTCCCTGAAGAACTATCTCAATAACGGCTACACTATAAATTGAACTCAGTAAACTGCTCGATAGGAGCAGTTTGCTGAGCCCGACAATCAGTAGTTGTCATCGGATTTTTTTCATTAGCGAGTTCCCCGCAAACTGAGAGGAATGGTTTCAGAGAACAGACTTCCACCCGCAGGGGTTTGCAGATGGATATCCAAATTCCCGCTGGTTTGTACAGTTCCTGTTTTTGGAATGATTACGGCAGGGGTGTCGGTTCGGTTATTTCGATAGACACGGGCGGTCATATTCAGCACCCCTTTTTCAGTAAAGGCATCGTAATCAGGACTATCAAATCCATCGACCCGGAATTTCAAATAATCATAAGAGTTATATTTCTTGGGATCTTTGTTGAACACCGACCCACCTTTGAAATACAAAACGTAACTGTTTTTCTGATCTTTGACCATCAAGTTCGTGACATCAGGTCGGTTATTGAACCATTTGAGCGTATTGGTTGGCGCAATCAACCCAAGGTTCGGATCGTTAGGATCAGCAAGATCAATCGCGATAAGAGCGTCCAGCTTACCTTGATACAGACCGTCTTTCGATGTGATCGTCATAAGCTTTTCGTTCCACATTTCTTCGACAGACGATTTACCGGCTTGTTTCCAATCAGATTCTGGAGTTACCCACATTTCAGGCATCACAGTGAAGATGTTCGTACCATGCCATGCGATCTCAGCACTACCAACCGCATATTTATCGACGTCAAGGGAATCCGACCAACGCCAATGCCAAACATCACGGTACGCAGCTCAAATTCGACCTGTTCCAACCGCTCATTCAGCGCATCATCTGATGCGCCCCCGGATTCGATCAGAGGTCGGCCAAAACCAGCCAGTGGCTTAGATTATCCGCCATCAGATTAACCTTTGATTTCCTTATACATCGTCAGATCCGTTACCTCATATCCCATCTTGCGATACAGGCTGCTCGCCCGCACATTATGTCCAAAGACATGCAAACCAATGCGATCCACGCCAAGACTCAAGGCCGTCTGTTCAAGCGCCTGCATTGTCTCTGTTCCGTATCCCTTACCACGGTGTGCTTCTTCAACCACAATATCCAGCAAAAAAGCATCTTTTCCACGACGATTATCCGTGATATTAAACCAGATATACCCTACATTGCCGTCCACAGGATGTACCAGATTGTAAAGGTACGCTCCGGGTGTGTTCAAGCCTTCTGGCAGATAACGTTCATAAGATTCCTCCGCCAGTTGCTGCGCCTCTTCCTCAGCCCAGGTGCCTGCTTCTACTTTCTCCTGTGCAAAATCCTTAATCGATCGAATGCGAAAACTCGCATAATCTTCCTGATTCATTGGGGATAGCTCCATGTTATTTCCCTCCTTATTCTGATTGATCTTCATTATGTAAGATCTCTGTGCAGTCCTATTTGCACTACTAGTATCTTATTGTATCCTGTTCTCCCACTTAGCGCATGAAGTTATTCTGACGATTTAAATTTGAGAATATCACCGTGAAAGATGAATGTATGTAATAACGATACTTCGATCTGTGGACTTATGTTAAAATATAGGGGCGAGCGACCCGCCAAAGTTCCTCGCCCAAAGTCGATTGAATTATTCCATCGGCTTTTTTATTTTAACCTGATTGTATTGATTAATTAGATCATCCAGGACCATAGATTGCTGTATAACATGAGGATGAAGCAGATTTCCATAGTCCATCTTGAGTTGATAGAGCTTTTGTCTCGCTGCTTCGATCTGCAACTTGAGCTCACCACAATCCATATTCACCCCTCCCTGTTGTAACATTCTAGTCCATTCTGCTAATTAGTAGGAAATTAGGCGAACTCCAACACGAAAAAGCTCCCTTCAACGTAGACAATTCACCATTCTACTTGAGGGAGCAGCTCATATTCAAAAGCGTATTTTCAGAAATGCTGGTTAACTCCCTGTACCGTGGCCATTAATTGTCACGATTACTGGACGGTCTTTTTCAACGGGGGTGGGTTGAGTAGTAGGAAAAACTACACCTACTGTGATACTGCATGTAACTATCAATATTGCCAATTTCGTCTTCATTCGTCATCAAACCTCCCGAATCATTTTTTTGTATCGTAGTTTAGCTTCTTCGACTGCACAATACCGAAATTCTTCAAATATTTTTATACACTCTAGAATACTATCTTTATTCTTAATTTTATTTGCAAAATCCAAACCGTTAAGAATCAACTCAAATCCTCTGTTATAATCTTGATGTTTTAAATAGTATGTACCTAGGCCCACAAGCAAAGTACCATATTGATCATTCGTATATTGCTCGCTGATTTTTCCAATACGACTGCTTTGGTCCTGATACATGAAATAAGATTGATACTTTTCAAGAATTGAAGAAATGTTCATATCATACCGATTCGCTGCATTTACAATCGCACACAAAGCAGGAAAGATCTCATTTTCTCTCTCCGAGATATAGTTCATATAACTTTGGATAACCTCTGTTTTACCTGACATTAGTTCATATAGATATCGATTGCCTTCTGCCCATTCCTCGAACTGACGAGTAACAACGGTTTCCTCTTCGCTCGGATCATTTATCCAACTATAATCGGTGTACAACGAAACATACTGAAGTGCTTCTCCATATTCTTCATAATAAAAACAAGCCTCTCCAAGCATCAAATAAGCGTATAAAACATAGAATATAATTTGCTTTTTAGGGTTATCTTCCGCTACATTTACTTTTTTCTTCAATTCATAATGGATCATTGCTTTTAACTTTAACTGATCAGCAAGGCTCCTCACCTTATCCCATTGGCGCAATGAAGCATACACATTCATCAGATCGTTCAGTCCATCCAGCTGGTAAGGCTCGTCTAGCCGATCTACAAAAAACTCGAACTGGGTAGCAAGTGCAAGATTACTCATCTGATCCTTGGAAAGCCCGATTGTGAACAAACGATACTGACTTAGAGCCAACCGTTCAGAATGTTGCATTTTCTCACCCTCGGCTACACATACATACAAGGGCTTGGCCGCTTCTAACTTCCCTTCACGATATAACTGTTCAGCCAACTCGAACAAAAGCGGTGCATAGGAAAGATTATCCATAATTAGATTAACGGCTTCTTCCATATAATCGACCTTACCGAGTTCGGCACAACGGTATAAAAAAGGCCCCAGTCTTCGCCAATCCGGGCTTGTATGTACAAAACACTCATGTATGTATAATTCATAGAAGTAACCCTCTGTTAAACCCATCCCGGCAGTTAGTCGATCCAACTGCTGCATGCCAATGGTACGCAGCCCGTTCAGCGTACCACTCAACGTCCCTGAGTTGATTCCCGATATCTCAGAGAATTGATTGAGTGTCATATGGTTCGTTTTTAAGTAGTCTGCTAAATGATCACGTATTGTGGCTACTGAGTTCAAAGGTACACCACCTTTCCAAGCGAAATTAAGCAATGGTCAATAAAATAATACTATATTTTTGAATTTAATATCAATATTTTACTTGTAAATAATTTACTTTTATTATAATGATATTTATCTGCTTTGCTTAAAATGTTGTAAAAAAAGCCTGAAAGAGGACCAGAGAGCCTTTGTCATAGTATGCGATCAAGCATCAAATTCATATCCACACGTCGGGAGTCCACAATAAGACATCCGTGAGAAATGTCAAAGCATCCATACCACTCAATCTGTCCACGATTGATTCTAGCATCTCTCTTGCATTCCCTGTAATATGCTAAGCCAGGACTAACCCTCCAGTATCTCCATCAATATATAAATGCTCTGTATGTGTAACTCTCTGTACATGCCGAAGCCATAACGTACCTTCATCTACATAAATGATATAGCGCTCATTCATGACATAACCTTGGTAAATATACATCTCTCAATCTTGGTCAAAGGTGTCGAGGGTTAACAAAGCACGTTCAAAATGGTTTGAGATTTTCATGACACTATTGCCCTCCCTTAAAAAGAATGAGACTCAATATTCATAATCACTATGAGAAATAACCATTAGGTAAATTTAAAACATTATTGATTTTGATTCAGAACCACAAATAATTTAACGCCAAAAGTTTAACGTCTATTGATGATAATGCTCTAATTTTATATCGTTTAACGATAAACGTAAAGTGATTATTTTAAAACATTTAACGTTAGGTTATCATTAAAGTGAAAGGTGGAATTGGCTATGTCTATAAAAATAAGATTGGGCGACACTTTAGAGGCAGCCAGCGTCACTAAAAATGCACTGGCCAGGGAAGCAAAAGTAAGACCAAACCTTATATATGATTTGTGCGAAGGAAAGACGAAAAGACTTGATTTAGATACCTTGAATAATATCGTGAACACTCTGCGGGTAATGACAGGGAATGACTACACTCTAACCGATGTGTTAGAGTACATACCGGATGATGATAAGGGGTAAAAAAACATACTGGACAAACATTTTCAATGGAGCGAAATGTCACTTTTAAAGAAAATCAAAAAAATCCGTCCATTTTTACTTTGGACGGATTTTTGTATTGTTACTGACTCCTGATAAATGTGAACCCGTATTTAGCCATGTTTAGTACGGCTAAGTACGAGTTCACATTATGGCACTCTGACTACGGGAGGAAACTTCATGGTAACCCAGTCAAAAGTATTTCAATTCATGCTCTCAATACGTGGTTTGTAACTACAAACCACCACAGCGGACTTTCTCCGCCTAGTTAATCGCCATGCATGGCACAAAAAAAAAGAAGCTTAGTTAATACTAAGCTTCTGATTACGATCTATGGTTATACCAAACACTCAATGATTATACTCTGTAATTCGTTGCTTAATAACTGTTATCCGTATAAACCCCTGACATTCCTAAACCATCATAGACATAACTATATTTCGAAAAAACTTCTCCTGTCTTTGTACCATTATAAAGATAATTCCCTTTATAAATCCCTTCTACGCGAGCATAACTTTTTACTCCATTGTTTGCGATGGAATACACCAAGCCTCCACTATCACCACCGATTAGCCCACCGTACTCAGTTCTCACTAAATGCATTGGGTTTCCAGGAATACTTAGATCAGAATCTATTACTTTCAAAAGGGAAGTACCCGTGCCACCTTTAGAAGTAGCATGAATTTTAACGTAATCACCGACTTGTCTATACGCCCCGGAATAATCAGTAGTACCAACGGTCATTGTACTTCCGTTAAGGAATACACTTGGCTTCACTCCTGATACATATTTCACAAAACCAGCATCATAGCTCGAACTTGAGCTATTATTTGCATTTGACATTGTACCAATAGAAGCTGATCCATCTGACAAATCATAGTATGTGCCGTTTGAACAGTGTCCTGCAGTCACACCAACATCATTTCCACTCGCTCTTCCATTAAAACCAAGACTACACACTCCCCAGGAATTTCCATCAACGTATCTTTCAATACGTTCACCTGGGAATAAATCATAAGCATTGTCTTTAATTTCAACATCGCCAACTATCCAATTAATCATATCTTCATTTAAATAGTTGCTTACAATCTCGTCCTTTTTGCTATCTAAATTCTCTTGCGTAATGTAAACATTGACTTTATTCTGTGTGGTATCGATTCCCACGGCTTCAAGGTCTAAAGATTCCGCATTTTTAAATATTTTTTCCTTTCCCTCGTAAAGTTCATTTTCGCTGTACTTTACATATTTGAATTTCAGTTTATCTGTCTTTTTGCTTTTACTCTTCAGCACTGTTTCGAGGTTATTACCCGCAAGGCTTTTAGCTTTGCTTTCGCTAGTTAGAAGTATTACATTGGTTCCATCTTCTTCGGTATACGCTCCAGCATAAGCATCTTTAAAGTTAGCAGCAATGTATTCCTGCAATTGGACACGATCATTCTGTGCCAGGGAAAACTCCTTACCCTCGGAATCCTGAGCTACCGCAACTGTATTAACTGGAGCAGGTCCGGCATCAATGGGTATTTCAAAATGATTTGAAGCAGGATTCGGAACCCCCCCAAGTTCAGGACCATTTGCAAAAGCTGAAGAAGATAAAAGCATTATTGACATGGTAAACGTTGTAGCAATTGAGATCAGCTTTCTTTTCATTCTTAAACCAACTCCTTTTCAACAAAAAATTTCCTGGATATGCAGCAGGGGCACAACACATACCTCAACTTTTTTCCAGGTATACTTTTAATAACGTTGCTTCCAAGCAAAATGTTCCATAAAATACAAAAAAATAGTATAAAATGTGTTTTATATACTTTCCGCTCTGACCGTCAGCTGGTTAGTAATGAATAAAACAATTGAAGATCTGCGCGATCGTATTGCAACATCCTTACTGAATATAGCGTCAAATATATATCAACTAATCGATCGGAGGCTGTTAAAGATGAAAACTGCGGGTATGCTGAAGTTGATCGCCCCTTTGCTCCTATTCGTTATTTCAGGCTGTTCATTTAACGAAGCGAATAATAAGCCGCTTTTCCTTCTGGATGTAGATGCACCAACTGAGGTCAAAATTAATGAACCGTTTAATGTAGAGGCCTTCTTACGGAATAAAGGTACAGATACGATTCAATTGGAGCATGGAGTAAATATGTTTACCTATACTCTTTTTGATGAAAAAGAGAAGGCTATAGATCTTGGAACAGAAAATTCGATAGTAAATGGTATTGGAATCAGCACATCCATCAAATCGGGGGGCAGTTATAGTTATGATGGTAGTGAGTATGTACCTTCGCCACAAAATGTACTAGAGTTAAAAACTCCTGGGACATATACTTTGGTAGTTCGTGCAAAGTTTAGGGCACAAATTGACGGTCAATGGAAAGATATCGAATTAACCTCCGCCCCTGCTTCATTAACTGCAAAGTAAAAAAATACTGACAAAAAGCGGATTCCGCTTTTGCATTCGGCTAGGTCACCCCAATCATCTGTCTGATTCCAGTATTTAGTTTTTTGAACAATCTGCAGGAAATGACAGGAAATGACTTTACTCTTTCAGATGTGTTAGCGTACATACCGGATGATGATGGGTAAAAAAAAAACTGGGCTAAACATTGTCAACGGAGCGTAACGCTTTCTCACTTTTAAAGAGAAACATAAAAAATCCATCCATTTTTCTTGAGGCCACTGAAAAAGTTCTAATTTAGAAAAAGGTACAGTTTTTCAAGAAAAATTGAGTTATCATGAAAAGTAGGTGAGAACAGATGATTCGACAACAACAAACTTTAGTCCTGAGTCCTTATGCGGTACTGTATGACATCGTCGTTCCGAAGGACAATATGCTCCGTCAAATCAGAGCTCGTGGACTTTACTTTCATTTATGAAGAACTCGAAGCGAAATATTGTTTGGACAATGGACGTAACGCCATTGATCCTATTCGCATGTTTAAATATTTACTGCTCAAAGCGATCTTTGAACTGTCTGACGTAGACATCGTTGAACGCTCGAAGTATGACATGTCGTTTAAATATTTTCTCGGTATGGCACCGGAAGATTCTGTTATTGACTCCAGCTCTCTGACCAAATTCCGGAAATTGCGATTGAAAGATATGTTCATTGGTAAAACGGTGACGCTTGCGATCGAGCAGAGTATTGTGAAGAGCCCTGCCATTATCGTCGATGCTACGCATACAAAAGCGCGCTACAACCAGAAGTCACCGCAAGACATTCTACAAGACCGTGCGTGGAAGTTGCGCAAAGCGATATATACCTTGGATGAATCAGCCAAAACCAACAAGCAAAAAGCTCGAAGATGAAATAGAGTATTGCCAGAAGCTTGTCACTTTCGTTGAAACCGAATCTGGGATCGCACAAGTACCGAAAATTCTAGAGCCTCTGAACCTGCTGAAAGAAACGATCTCAGATGACGTCGAGTAACTTCGCCTGGCAGCAGCCCCCGACGCACGAGTGGGACACAAGAGCGCAGACTCTGCTTTCTTT
Source organism: Paenibacillus sp. FSL k6-2145 (assembly GCF_037976585.1). Lineage (NCBI taxonomy): Bacteria > Bacillati > Bacillota > Bacilli > Caryophanales > Paenibacillaceae > Paenibacillus > Paenibacillus sp. FSL k6-2145. The sequence continues at coordinate 1,482,318 of NZ_CP150267.1, forward strand.
GGATAGAAAACACACCTGGCCATGACTGAGGAGCGGATCATTACAGCGGCCGTTATCACAACAGGAGAGAAGAATGATGGAAAAAAATTACAGGAATTAATCAAATAAATCAAAGCGGCTGGCATGCAGGTGAAGACAGTCATTGGAGACGCAGCTTATTCCGAGAGGGATAATATTGTATACACCCACAAAAATGAAATTGCACTTGTAGCGAAATTGAAGCCACTGATTACGCAAGGAAACCGTAAAAAGGAAGATGAGTTTCTGTTTAACAAGGATGCAGGGTTGTATGTGTGTCCAACTGGGCATATGGCCGTCCACAAGGCTCGGCAAGGCAAGAAATTATCGGTAAAAACCAAACAGATACTTATTATTTTGATGTAGAGCGATGTGTGCGTTGTGCACTGAAGGAAGGTTGCTACAAAGAAGGTGCGAAAAGCAAGACATATTCCGTTTCGATAAAATCGGAAGAACATTCCAAACAAATGGCATTTCAAGAAACAGAATATTTCAAAAAGAAATCCAAAGAGCGTTACAAAATTGAAGCGAAGAACAGTGAACTTAAGCATGGACACGGGTATGATATAGCCACATCCTCGGGTTTACTTGGCATGCAATTATAAGGTGCAATGGCCATATTTGCTGTAAATTTAAAACGAATATTGAAGTTAGCAGAGTAAGGAGAACAGAGAACACAAGCGAATAATGCCAAAAAAAGAAGACATCACTCCCAATACTTGGGTGTAAATGTCTTCTTTTTTGGCTAAACGTTATCCACTACTTGAAAAAGTAAAGTTCTTCAGTGGCCTCATTTTTCTTTGGACGGATTTTTTGTATTCTCATAACTTCTAAATTGTATTAAAACAAAAAAAGTCTTACGTACTTATCCATGCTAAAGCATTAGATAGACAAGACTTTGTAAGGATTTGATTATATTTGGCACCCCATATACAGAACCAAATATAGATGACACAAACAGCGTTGACCCGAGGAATTTCAATCCACGCACTGGTCTGGCGTTTGAAATCCCGTTCGGCATGATTTCAATCCACGCACTCCACGGAGTGCGACTGCGAAAAAATACGTAATAAAGTCATCAAATTCAAACATTATCACGTATTCTCAATCATTATACCAAATTATAGAAAAATTTGTAATAAAAAACACCCTTCACCAAATACCTCTGTTGCCAAAAGGTCACGAAAACGATGTTTTCGACAAAATTCGAGGTGCGAATCCCCCAGGGAAATCATGTGAGCTTGGGGTTCGCACCTGCATTTCCACCCTCACTCTACCGCCGTTCCACCAGACGTGACGTCTGTTTCAAATCCTCAATCCGACCAGCTCCGATACCAAACATCACGGTACGCAGCTCGAACTCCACCTGTTCCAGCCGCTCATCCAGCGCATCATCCGAAGCGACCGCAGATTCGAGCAGAGATCGGCCAAAACCAGCCAGATCCGCACCGAGCGCGAGGGCTTTGGCCGCATCCACGCCCGTGTACAGTCCACCGCTGCCAATCAGGGCACCAGTAGGATTCAGCGCTCGTACTTCCTGAATACACTCCGCTGTGGGAATGCCCCAGTCGGCAAAAGCTTCAGCTGCCGCCCGGCGTACAGGGTTATTGTTGCGGTACTTCTCTACCTGTACCCAACTTGTACCGCCTGCACCAGCCACATCGATAAACGCGACACCCGCTTCATATAGGCGTTGAGCTGTCACACCATCGATGCCAAAACCTACTTCTTTTACGCCAACAGGTACGTCTAGCTCACGACACAAGTTTTCAATCCGTTGAAATAATCCGCTGAAGTTGGTGTTACCCTCCGGCTGGAAAACTTCCTGCAACGTGTTCAGATGAAGCACGAGCATGTCCGCACCCGCAATATCTACGGCGCGCTGAAAATCAGCCGTGGTAAAGCCATAGTTCAGCTGCACCGCGCCCAGGTTGGCAATGACCGGGATGTCCGGTGCCCAGCGCCGCACATCGAAGGTACTTGCGAGTTCCGGCTGTTCTACGGCAGCCCGGATCGAACCTACGCCGAGCGCCCAGCCTCTGGCGTTTGCTACTCGGGCGAGGCGCTCATTGATGGCGCCCGTTGTTTTGCTTCCACCCGTCATCGAACTGATGAGCAAGGGTGTACGTACTTTTTTACCAATAAACGAAGTCTCCAGATGCACCTCTTCAAAATCCAGTTCCGGCAGTGGGTGATGACGAAACGCAAACCGCTCCATACCGCTGGTTACCCCTTCTCCTGCCACATTCTCCTCAAGACAGAGGCGCACGTGTTCCAGCTTCCGTTCTCCCGTAGCCACTTCGGGAAGCAGCCGTTCGCCGGCTCGCTCTTGTTCATTCATGATGAGACCTCCTATGTGAGAATCGTGCGGATCGACAGGATAACCTGCCTGTTCCTTGCTTCTATGTATATATGTCTTATGCAAAAGACAAAAACATTCATCTAAATAAGCATTGCAGCATAACTCTATCCAGTATAACGTTCCAATCCGGCTATGGAAAGGATGCCCCGACACCAAATGTCTCACTTAAATCTCGGAGCACCACTATTTTCACCTACGCAAAAGCACGGATCTTCCGTCGCACCTTCAAAGCTGGTTAGCACAGACGATGCACACGCACATTGATCAACAGAATACATTTCACTCCATCATCCTGCACAACGAGCTTATCTCAAGATTTCCGATGCCAATTGCTCACCAACAAGCTGTCCGGACAATGTCACAATCGGGGTTCCGCCGCCTGGATGTGTCGTTCCGCCGACGTACCAGAGTCCTTGTACATCTTTGCTTCGGTTGCCCGGACGCATAAAGGTCTGCTTCACGGAGTTGGACGAGATACCGTAGATTGAACCTTGATGCGCCAAGGTATCCCGTTCGATATCTCGCGGCGTGTATCGGATCAGCACATCAGATTGGTTCAACCCGGTAATTCCTCGCGCCTCCAATCGTTCCAGTACAAACGCACCGTAACGTTCCGTCTGCTGCTCCCAATTCCACGAATCCGACAAGTAGGGGGCATTGACTAGAATGAATAGGTTACTGGCTCCCGCCGGGGCCATGCCTGCTTCCGAATAACCGGAATAACAGATGTAGATTGTGGGATCAGCAGGCATTTTACGTTCACGGAAAATATGGTCGAACTCCGGTTCATAACGTTCCGGGAAGAAAACCGTATGATGCAACAGTGCATCATATTGTCTTCGCACACCCGCCAGCGTCACAAATCCCGAAATGGATGGCTCATACTTCCGTATACGGGCATCACTCATTTCTTTCCGATGTTCCGGTGCGAGCAGCAGTCGATTCACGCTAAGTACATCTCCATTGGCAACTACCTGATCGGCTTCTCGGAAGCCTTGATCCGTATCCACACCAGCCACTTTGCCATTCCGAACAACAATCTGCCGAACCTCTATGCCTGTAATAATTTGTACGCCTTTTTCCTGTGCCAGACGAGTCATTCCTTCGATTAGTTGATAGGTTCCACCTTTGACTCCGTAGATGCCCACCTCTGCTTCCACATGACCCATCATGGCAAAGATGGAAGGCGATTGATACGGCGATGATCCCACATAGGTCGCGTACCGTCCGAACATAGCCAGCGTATGTGGATGCTGGAAATACGAACGCAGTAACTTATCCAGCTTCACCGTTGGCCGCACGCGGAGCAGGCTGCGCAGCATCTGAAGATTGTATTTGTCAGAAGGAGACAGCAACAACTTACCCAGAAAATGACGATTGGCTTCCGCATACAGTGCAGCAGACTCATCCATAAACGCATCATAACGGGCCGCATCCTCCGGACTGTACGCCGCGATCTGCTCCTTCATCCACCCGCGATTGCCTGACAAATCTACCACTGTGCCATCTGCGAATATATTACGCGTGCGGGGCTCTAACTCATATAACTGTACGTAATCTTCCATTGCTACTCCCGCATGGTCGAAGACTGAACGAAAGGTGGATGGCATCGTGATTGTGCTCGGTCCCCGGTCAAAATGATACCCGTCCCGCTCAATCTGCTGCAGCTTGCCACCTACGTGTTGCTGCCGTTCCAGAATGGTTACCTGCACACCTTGTGAAGCCAGTCGTATCGCACACGACAGACCTCCGAATCCTGCTCCGATAATAATGACGTTACCTCTCAACTGTACCGCCTACCTTTCCATACATACCCCTGGCCGGAGCGGCCTGCCTGCCAGGAAGCAAGTCCGATGGCAATGACACAGGCCATGCTGACCGGTTGCAGAAGGGCAAGCCACCAGGGTTGTCCGCCAGCATGATCCGCTACTCTTTTCACAGCCATACCAAGTAATGTTCCTATCAATCCATACAGAATGAACATCGAACTGCCCATCATAATTCCAATAATCAAGCCTAGCGGGGGCACAATATACATCAGTGTATACATGAACATCGTGCCAAGCAGCAGTACGTCTTTACGTCCCATACCTTCGTACATATTTTTCTTATATCCGTTCCATACTTCTGCCCCGTTCTGATACATGCGGGTATTCGTTACGTCATGCACGTCTGTCAGCATCACCGGATGACCTGCACGCTTGACCGCTTTCGCAAGACTCATGTCATCCACCAGATGTGCCTGAATAGCAGCATGACCGCCGGATGCTTCGTAACTGGAGCGATGAATCAACAAAAAAGCCCCCGTAGCGGCCACAAACATCGGACTGGATGATCTGCGTATCATAAAAATGGGCAGATGACTGATGATGGTGAAGACCATCATCGGCACAACCAACTTTTCCATCCACGTCTTCGTTACCTGATAAGGAAAACCGGTTACCACACCCCCGCTCTGCTCACATCCTGCCGCGAGAGTCTGCCGAATGGCAATTGGCTCCAGACGTACATCCGCATCTACAAACATAAACCATTCTCCCTTGGCTTCCTGAACCAATCTGTGACACGCATGGGATTTCCCCATCCAGCCTTCGGGAAGATCGACGCCATGCAGCAGACGCACACTTGCATCGCGATCCGCAATCGCTTGTACCATGGCCGCTGTCTCATCTTCGGAGCGATCATCCAGCACCAGCACTTCCATCCGGAATCCCGTTGTATCACTCGCGAGTACACTTTCAAGACATCCTTCGATATGTAGTCTTTCATTTCTGGCTGGAATCAGAACCGAGACCAGCAGGTCAGGTGGTTGTATCTTGTCTGCCCGGAATGAACGTACTTTGGGCAGACAGGAGACGTTCCATAGAGCGAACAGCAACTGTATGCCCAATATGCATGTAAGCACAATCCAGAAGATTTCAGATGCATTCATGCTAACGGTTCACCCGCTTTCGTGCCGCATCGTATTTTTCACTTGTCGAACGTACATGACGAATCAGCGGAAGCGCATCTGGCAAACTTCCCTGCCCCATCCGTACAAGTGCTGATCTGTGATCGTCTAACTGCTTTTCCAACAAAAGGCCGAGTCTGGAGGCAATCTCTTCACTCTTCCATGCCTTCCAGTCTTCCGTCACAGCCGGGCCCGCCTGCATCGATATTTCCGGTAGATCATGCTGGACCATCCCATGACACAAGGTTACCGGTACGGCGATGGCATTCGGAGAGCGACGAAGCAACAATCCGATGCCTGGACGGAACCGAATCGGTCTGGCCTCCTGATGCAGAATTTCTCCTTGGGGAAAAATCCAGACCCTTTTGCCCGAATTCAATAGTTCACTGGTGTACTGTAGAGAGGTCCGAATACCGGACGCACTCTCCTTATTGATCGAATACGCACCCAATTTACGAAAAAAAGCATATTGCTGAAGCTGTTGCTCCTCCATCATCACATAATGATCTCCCCGCGATGTCTGCCTAGCCGCATGATAGAGCAGCAGACCATCCCACCAGGAACTGTGGTTCATGAAATAGATCACCGGACGAGTCGGTTCAATCGGGGAGTTGTCCCTGATGTCCACCTGCGGGTCCAGTGACCCTGTGAGCGTGAAGGAGCGGAAGCGCCGACGCAGCAGATAATAATGATTGTATAAGGCAAAAATATGATTAAACGGTTTTGATTTTACGGCGCGAATCATAGAGCCAGCTCCCTTCGGCAAGAAGCACCCCAGCAATGGCGATGATAAAGCTTCCTGTAATCCCTTCCTTTAGGGCAAGCAGGCCGAACAGAAGAATAAACAGCTGATACAGCCATTTTGCACGCAGCAATGAGCTACGGTCATTAGGCATGGCCGGAAGGAAGAGGGACAGGAATGCACCCATGATAAACCAGCTTATGTAATTGGTCCACGGAACACCGTAGAATCCACCTGGAGCTTGCCACTCCCAGAATCCTCTCGCATGTGCAACAGGGTCGAGTACCAGGTCGAGTACAATCGCCCAGAACCCGGTCTTCACTGCTCGAAGCAATTTGCCAGTCCATGTTGAACCACCACCACTTAACAGCGCCGAGTTACCAACCACTGCGATCCAGGCAAAACCCAGCGTAACTGGCACACTGAACACATGAATCCCGAAGAAGTCAGAATAGGCATACTCCCCAAAGGGCCAATGGGTATGAACCCCTACCCACTCCACGCCCATACCTCCCAGCCAGATGATCACAGAGGAAATCCAGAGTCCGGGTTTCAGCCAGATGACTGACTGGTCGGACAGACCTGTCCGATTACGCCCTTGGTAGATCAGATCCAGCACATACAATGCGTAGAAGATTAAGAATAAACCATTGGAAAAGGACAATACGTCCGGCACGCCGATCGTCAGCATCAAGGTTGCTCCAATGACATACCACGCCCAGTAAAGCCACTGGATCATCAGGATACCGCCGTTCGGGAGGCTTGATAGGCCAGCATCGGGTAACGTTTCACAATCGCACCCAGCATCTCCAGTTTCAATTCATCGCTAACATATGCCCGTTTGGTATATACGTCATAGTCGTTGCGTTCAACCGCGTGTAGAATGGTGGAGTAAAAGGCTGCTGCCAGCTCGATGGAAAACGCACTTTCCGTTGGGTACGTCTCCAGACGATCCATGCCAATACGGAACCAGTTCAATGCTGCAGCTTTTAATTCATGAACAATGGCAATAAAGCGTTCGTCCACGACCCCGTCTTCAAAGTCCTGCTCGGTGTAGCCATGCTTCTCCATGATCTCCAGCGGAACATACCGACGCACTCTGGCCCGATCTTCACCAACATCCCGAATTATATTAACGATCTGCATCCCTTTACCCAAAGCAATCCCGTTCATGGCTACTTCTGCGCCGTTATCATCCCGCAATACAGGCAACAACATCTCCCCTACGGTTCCGGCCACCAGATAACAATAATGCTCCAGTTCCTGCATCGTTGCATAATGCGTTACTTTAAGATCTGTGAGTTGCCCTTCCATCTGGCGGAAAAATGGCCCCTTATCCAGATGAGGAAAACTGCTGAACAACCATCTCAGTGCTGGCCAGATAAAGTGTCCTTCCGCTTCCTCTAGCCGATCAAACAAGTCATGGATCTCGTGAATCGTATAGGGCGAATGTTCCGGCTCGTCTACACTGTCATCAATCATGCGGCAGAAGGCATAAATGACATATACCGCTTCCCGACGTGGACTAGGCAGCCCTCTAAAGGCCTGATAAAAAGAGGAAGAACCCTTTTGCATCAACTCTTCACACCTGCTCAAAATCGCTTCATTCATGTTCCCATCTCCTTCATGAGTTGATTGACGGCCATACGTGCACTCTGCATCACAATCGGCACTCCGCCACCTGGATGTACAGATGCTCCTGCGGCATATAATCCCTTTATATTAGGGAATGGTTTGGGTTGTGGTCGGTATACACCGGACTGGAACAATACAGGTGCTATACCGAAGCTTCCGCCCCCATAGAGACCGTCTCGCTCTGCGTCAGCGGGTGTACGTACCTTTTTCCACTTGATCGCTGCACGAAGTCCCGGGAATCCTCGTTGCTCCGCTTCTACCAGTACCCGTTCTGCCAATGCTTCGCTCTCCTGATCCCAGTCGACACCTGCGGCATCTGGTACGGGAATGAGGAAATACAATACACTCTGTCCTTGAGGCGCTGCAGTTTCATCCAATGCGACCGGATTAAATACGTAAAATGAGGGCTTTGCCGGAATGCGTCGCTGATTGAAGACTTCCTGCAAACTACCTTCAAGACTCGGTGGCAGGAAGAACTGGTGTGTCGTTGCATCTTCCCAGGTTTTATCTACGCCCACATAGAGCAGTACACATCCGGAGGAGGGACGATACGGCTTTCTTTTGCGCGCTACCTCTGGTGACTGTCCAAGCAAACCTGATAGATGGGGGAAATCACCATTGTAGATAACTGCATCCACATTTTCTGCGCCTGCTGCCGTTTCTATACTTTCACATACACCATTTTTAATCGTGAGCCCGGTAACTTCCGAATTCAGCACGACACGCCCACCACGCGATATCAGCTCCTGTTCCAGAATGGCTGGTAATGCTGCATATCCGCCTTTGACCATCCAGATTCCATATTCATGCTCTGCATAAGGCAAAAGGGAATAGATGCCAGGGGTCCCGAACGGTGATCCACCGATATACAGACTTTGCAGAGAATAAGCGTCGAGCAATTCCTCGTGCTGAAAATAATCACCTACCGCTTTCCGGACACTTTTGTGTGCGCGTAATCTGCCCATGAGTGACATGAGAGATGGTGTGAAGAAATCCCTTTTGCGCGGAAAAGCCCTTTCCAGGAACGCTGCCCGGCCTGCCGGAAACAACGTGTCCATATCTTTCATGAATCGTGTGAATCCCCGGCTTTCTCCCGGGAACAAACGTTCAATCTCCGCCGTCTGCTCTTCACGTGACGTCATCTTGGTCATGACCCGACCACTGTGGTAATGCACTCTGTATAGCGGATCACAGCGAAGCAATTCAATCTTCGAACGATCTACGCCTGCTTCCTCCAATATACCAAGTAACATCTCAGGCAGAAGCACAATGGTTGGCCCCTGATCGATCCGGTACTCCCCTTCCTGCTCATACCCAATTCGTCCGCCAACGCGGGAACCCCGTTCATACACGGTGACATCCCATCCCTGACGGTTCAATAACAGTGCAGAAGTAAGTCCGCCAATCCCTGCGCCTACGATAGCGGCCCGCTTCATGAATGTCCTCCAGCTTCTGCCGTCTTCACATACGAGGAAGGTTTGGAGCGTGTGCGCGCGTCCTCTTCCTGAATCAGTCTCACACTGATCCGTGCCGATTCGAAGATCGTGGGCAACCCGCTGCCCGGATGTGTTCCGCCGCCTACCAGCCATACACTTTTCAACTCTTCAAACTCGTTATGGGGACGCAGGTACATCATCTGACCCAGATTATGTGCCATATTAAACGTTGCTCCGCGATACACATCCAGTTCAGTCTCCCAATCAAGTGGAGTGAACAGCATACATTCTTCAATGCGACTGCGTATGTCTGCCAGCTCAGGAATGCCTTCCATGCGTTTCATCATGGCCTCTTGCACATTCTCCCGTTCTGCCTCCCAATCAATGTCTGCGGTAAGGTTAGGCGTAGGCATGAGAACATATAAAGCAGATTTCCCTTCCGGTGCCAGCGTCGAATCAAGTCTGGAAGGGTTATGAATATATAGAGATGGATCGGCTGATAACATTTTATGCTTCGTAATTTCATCAACGTTCAACCGGTAGTCCTCGGGAAAATAGATCGAGTGATGCGGCAGGTCCACCTCACCATCCACACCCAGATACAGCATTGCTGTAGAGCAGGAATACTTTTTGCGTTTCATTTTCTCAGGGGTATATTTCTTAAGTACGCCCGGTTCGAACAGATGATTCACCGCATGTGCGAAGTCGGCGTTCACCACCACATGGTCTGCTTCGATGCGTTCACCATTCTCAAGCAACACACCTTCTGCACGACCATTGCGAACGATGACCTGTTTCACCGGGGTGGAAGTATGTATTCGTCCTCCGTATTCTTCCACGACATCAGCCATGGCCTGAAAGATCCGATTCACGCCGCCAATGGGGTGGAACAATCCGTAGTGATGCTCAATAAACGATAGTATGGTAAAGGTGCCCGGACAATCCCAAGCAGACATGCCAAGGTATTTGGATTGGAATGTAAATGCCCAGCGTAGACGCTCATCTGTAAAATAGCGAGACAAGATTCCATAGACTGTATTGTGGACATCAAGCTTGGGTAGAGCTGTTACCGCATCTTTGCGCAAATAGTCAGTCAGCTTGCCAAAAGGACGACGGAGCAAAGGCATGACTTTGCTAAACTTCACTTCCTCTTCTTGCATGAACCGAAGGTAATTGTCTTCATTGCCCGGGAACAATTTCTTAATCTGTGCAGCTGTATCTTCCCGATTACGAGAAGGCATGAACACCTTATCACCAAAGTTCAGTGCGTACAGTGGGGTTAACTCTTTCATATGCACATAATCGGATAACTTACGTCCCACCACGTCGAACATCTCTTCAATCAGCTGGGGCATCATCAAAAATGTAGCACCCCGGTCGAATCGATACTCACCCAGTTCCAATCTGGCAGAACGCCCCCCGATGACTGGCTGTTTCTCATACACATCTACCTCGTACCCCTGACCGGACAATAACATCGCTGCTGCAAGTCCACCCGGACCTGCGCCAATGACAGCTGCACGTTTGCGTTGTTGATTCGGTATCATGCCACTCACCTTTCTATGTAGGGAATTCCTATAGTTCTCTAGCCCCTAACCTATTATTAAACCGCCCAAGAACACTTTAAGCGGTAACTAGCAAAAACATTATACAAATATAATACAAATATTATACGACCTTGTAAACCAAAAAATGACCCGTCGGTCAAAATACGAGAATACTCCATTTATAAACACAAAAAACATCCCTTGATCACTTTCGTCAAAGGATGTCCTGTATTCACTAACCTATTCATATCATTTGAGATTATGTTTAGTTATTTGCCTGTCCAAACCTCGCACCAGTTGGTCGATTTGCGAGATACTCACGTTCTATCCATGACTGCCAATCCGCTGAATCCTCTGGCATAATCCATTGCGGATAACGCGCATGCTCTGCACGCTCATAGCCCTTTCCACCAAGTACGAAGCGAATATGTGGAAACTCGTTTTTAATTCGCTCTATAAGCTGATCACACCGTTCAAGAAGCCCTGGGCTTGTGATTGAAAGGCAGACCAACTTGATCTTTTGCTCCCGAATAATCGGGAAGAGGCCTTCTTCTGGCGTGTTCGCACCGAGATACAGTACTTCCGCTCCATTTTTACGCATAAAGAGAGAGAACAGCAGCAATCCAACCTGATGGTGCTCCCCTTCCGGACACAACGCCAGAACTTTGGGCAGATGCGGATAGATCGGGAACAGATGGAAAAACTGATAAAACCGCTGTGAAATCAACTGTGTCATGAAGTGTTCCTGAGCCACCGAAGCCCTGCCTTGCTCCCATGCATCTCCAACCCGAACCAGAATGGGCACCAACACATGATAGAACATCGAGTCATACCCATACATGGTGAACCCAAAATCAATCAAACCATTGGCACGTTCACCCTGAAAGTTGTAGAGCGAGTCATAGATCTGATCTGCCATGCGTGCGTAGGCTTCTTCCATCGTAGGCACCGGAGCCATGATCGGCGTGGGTACAGCCTCGGGCGGATTTAATTTGTTTACTTTCAACATCCGTACCGCTTCCGAAATATTGGTCTGATGTAGCTCAACCTGTTCTTTCAACCAGCGCAGATCCGCAACATTCTCTTCGGTATACATTCGATAACCCGATTCCGTCCGCTCAGGGGTGACCGCACTATACCGATTCTCCCAAGCCCGGAGCGTCACCGTCGGGATACCGAGCATGGCAGCGACTTGTTTGATGGAATACACCTTATTACCCACTTTCTTTCCTAAATGTCCAGATTTCAAAGGTTATATCATTGGTTCCCCGTCCTTGTCAGGCATATAAAAACCCTAACATTCTACAAAAATAATACACTCATTATACACAACGCTCAGACACCTGTCGATTGCATACTGCCAATTTTGCCATATGCATTTTACTGCTATATTCCTTATGCTGGCGGGTTCTCCTGCGTCAACGTTATCATCCGTGTGGTAATAGAAGTCAGCAAGTTACAGAAGGGGGAGTCCACCGTTGGTCTCATTACGCCGCCAATCTTCAGACCGCAAATCTTCACGCGGCAAATTTCCATACATACGCACAGGAATCGTCCTATTAGTCCTATGGCTCATCGCCGTCATGCTCTATCAGACCTACAAACCATTACCAACGGGCATTTCCTACGAAAGTCCGGAGTATCGTGTAGATCAAGTCGAGTTCCTGCATGACCTCACATATCCTTCCTCCGACGGACAGATGGAGCACGAACAGCAGATTTTCCAGCGCATGATGCAAATTGTGGAGGAAGCAGAGCAGTTTGTCCTGGTGGATATGTTCCTGTTCAATAATTATCAGCACAAGGGACAGAACTTTCCTCCCGTGAGTACTGAATTCACCAAAGCGCTGGTCGCCAAAAAAAATCAACATCCTGATATGGACATCTGGTTTATTACAGATGAAGTAAATACCAACTATAACTCAGCACCCAATCCGTTGCTGGAACAAATGAAACAGGCAGGCATTCATGTGGTCATCACGGATGTGGACCCTTTGCGTGATTCAACTCCAGTATACTCTGCGGTCTGGCGGACCTTCTTCCAATGGTTTGGCCAATCTGGAGATGGCTGGATCAAAAACCTGATGGCCACCGATGGTCCAGATGTAACTGTACGTTCCTATCTCAAGCTGCTCAATGTGAAGGCCAATCATCGCAAAGTTGTTGTTAGTGAGAAGAAGGCCATTGTCTCTTCTGGCAATATTCATGATGCGAGTGCCTACCACTCGAACATTGCATTTGAAGTAACAGGTCCAATCATTGGCGATATTCTTCAGTCAGAGCAAGCGGTTCTCGACATCTCAGGCGGAGGTCAGGTTCCTGCCTACACAGCCCCTTCCACGAATACAAACACGGGAGATATACGAATACGCTATTTAACGGAAGGCAAAGTGAATGACGCTGTACTCCATGAGATCAATCAGGCTGGCAAAGGTGACACCTTATGGATGGGCATGTTCTATGTGGCCTCTCCAAAAGTATTGGAAGCCCTGCTGGAAGCCGCAAAACGAGGAACCGAGATCCGGCTTGTACTTGATCCAAATGAAAATGCCTTTGGTCAGGAAAAGATCGGCATTCCGAACCGTCCTGTCGCTGCTGAATTGCATGATAAATCCGACGGTAAAATTCAGATCCGCTGGTATAACACCACCAAGGAGCAATACCATACCAAGATGATCTATCTTGCCAAAGCAACCGGTGATCATATTGTCCTGGGAGGTTCAACTAATTTCACACCCCGAAACATGAATGACTACAATTTGGAGAATGATTTATGGATTTCTGCTCCTCCAGACAATAAGTTCACGCTTGATATCGCGAATTATTTCGAGCGTATTTGGAATAATGATGATGCGGAGTTTACGCTAAACCTGGATGAGTTTCAGGAGAAGACTACGTTTTTGAAAGGTATCCTATATAAGCTGCAGCTGATTCTGGGTCTTACGACCTTTTGATCAAAAACCACATTCATACCTGTTATATCCGCTTGTACTCTACTGTGCAGGCGGATATTTTCATCTTGACAGGCGATGTGAAGTGTGAAAATATAATTACCTAACGACCGTTAGGAAGGTGATTGAATGACTGCACAATCCATTCGGGATGCTGCCCTATTCCATTTTGCGAGAGATGGCTATGAGGGAGCTTCTCTGAGAGCTATTGCTGATGAAGTCGGGATTAAAAAACCGTCCATATATGCACATTTTAGCTGCAAGGATGACTTGTTTTTGCACACTCTGGCCTTTGCTTTTCACGAGGTAAAACGGCACACACTGGAATATTTCCGCGATCATGCGGATCTGCCATTGGAGCAGAGGCTGAAAGGCTTGTTGATCTGGTTCGAACAAGAATACAATGCCCATGCTTCGGCTCGATTGATGTTGCGTAATTGTTTTTACCCACCCCTTTCTCTGTATGGCGAAGTGATGGATCAGGTGTATCCGTTTATCGATGGCATGGAACGTGCACTGAATCGTCTGCTGCAACGGGCAATGCGTAATGGAGATATACCGCCCCTTCCCGCGGAACAAGCCGCCATTGCATTTATGACGTTCCTTGACGGCATTACCGTGGAAATTATCTATGGAAGCTCACGTCGGTACAAGAGACGGTTGGAAGCATCCTGGCCTGTCTTTTGGCATGGCATTCATCATTTGAACGAAGAGGCACAAAGCGTTGTGCCGAAAGGAGATTTAACAACATGAACCGCAACTGGTTATATGTATTTATCGGTGGAATTATTGAGATTGTCTGGGTAAGCGGGCTGAAACATGCCTCGAATGCCTGGGAGTGGACTTTAACGGGGATTGCCATCGTGATCAGCTTTGGACTGATCATTGCCGCTTCCAAAAGACTGCCTGTGGGTACGGTGTATGCCGTCTTTACGGGAATTGGTACGGCGGGTACCGTCCTTACGGAAATGGTACTGTTCGGTGAACCGTTCCGCTTGGCCAAAGTATTGCTCATCGGGCTGCTGCTCTGCGGCGTAATCGGACTGAAGCTGGTTACGGATCAGCAAGAAGCCCAAGGAGGTGCAGCGTAATGGCTTGGATGGCAATTGTAGGTGCAGGGATATGTGAAATTTTCGGCGTAATCGGTATTAATGGTGCTTCCACCAAGAAAGGATGGCCATACATCGTACTTATGCTGGTGTCGTTTGTGTTCAGCTTCTCGCTGTTGTCCTACGCCATGACGTCCATTCCCATGGGCACAGCGTATGCCGTGTGGACGGGGATCGGGACGGTCGGCAGTACGTTAACAGGCATGTTCCTGTTCGGTGAACGGAAAGAAGCGAAGCGTATCCTGTTTATCGCGATGATTTTGGTGGCAGCCGTTGGTCTGAAACTGATCACATAACGGAACAACTGAATTACACTTTATATCTCCGATTGCAGTACCACTTTCCGATCGCTGTTATCCCCAGATTTCTTTGATTCCCTTTAAAGAGGGATAAATCTGGTGATAAAGGCGAACACTTCGTTTCTTCAAGTTGGTTCTGCAATCTACGTTATCGTGTAATTCTTAGCCTCCATTATGATATCTATTAAATTCTGTAATATAAAAAGACGACTTCGATCAGGAAGTCGTCTTTTTTGGGATATGATATAAATAGGGAACCTCTCTACAATCTGCTACGTAAGAAAGGATGTCGTAATCATGAAAAAATTATTGGCACGGATAGGTTCTTATACAGGGTATACCCTTCTAATCGGCATAGCCCTCTTCTATCTCATCGCTTTTGTCGCCATTATTATACTCGCCTTGTACGCCTTTGCCGGAGTAAACTAACTTATCCATTCTTAATACCTTATCCATAACGTACATACAAGCTACACCTTGTTACTTGCCGTCTCTACTTTCATTTGATCAACCTCTTTTCTCCGCTCTAATTTTCCAATTTACTCCCATTTGAATTCCTTCAACCAGATCGTTTATACTAAGTTTGACCCTAGAGTCAATTCAAGAACTCATAAGTTCCCTGATGAGGTGAAAGTATCGTTAATGAACCCTATACATGAGATGAATGAGAAGAAAAAACTCATCATTACTACAGCACTCAAGCTATTCTCGGAAAAAGGCAGTGCCGCAACCTCCATGCAGGAGATTGCAGAGATATGCGGGATGTCTAAGGGAAGCCTTTACCTTATATTCAAATCCAAAGAGGAATTGGAAGACAGCACGATGGAGTACTGCTTATTTACGCTCATAGACGAACTATCCCAGATCGAACATGAAGCTGACCTTACTCCGAGAGAACGTTCACACAAACAGATTGAGACACTGCTGGGCCATGTGTCCGAGCTAAAGGAATTTTTGCGTGTACAGATGCAAAGCATGATGATGAATGATGAGCCACATCGCAAGGAAAAATGCAGCCCGCAGCATAAAGATTTGGAGATCCTTACCCTACACGGTTTCAAGGACAAACTGGAAGATATGTACGGACCGGAGATTGAACCCTATACGATAGATCTTATTTTGCTCATACAGGGTATGTTCCTCTCCTACGTTAAGATCTGGTTTACCGAAATGCCTTCCCTTACCGTCTCCAAAATGGCAACCAATATGCTGCAAATGATTGATTATGCAGCTTACGGATTGCTCGATCAGCGCCCTGCGCCTTTGATTTTGTTGGAAGACTGGCCCGCATGGAATAGTGATCCAAACACAGACTCCACTGTGATGCGTCATCCCATTCACATCATCAAGCAAATGCAGGATATCGCTGGTTCCGAACTGCCCGCAGGGCAAACAAAGAATGATGTGCTCGAAACTATCGCCATTCTCAGACAGGAGATGATGGAATTCACGCCTCGGCGTGCCATCATTCTCGGCATGATGCACAATTTGGAGAGCGTATCTGCCATCAAACCTTTGCACTCTGAGCTTAAGCACAGTCTGGATGCCAAGTATAGCCGGTTTATCCAGGCTGACTCGTCACACATATAAACAGGAGAAACAGAGAGGAGAAGAAACCATCGTATGAAAGGTATTATTAATTTTTCACTGAACAACAAGTTTGCGATCTGGATTCTGACAATTATCATCTCTTTTGCAGGTCTGTAC
Source organism: Paenibacillus sp. FSL k6-2145 (assembly GCF_037976585.1). Classification (NCBI taxonomy): domain Bacteria; kingdom Bacillati; phylum Bacillota; class Bacilli; order Caryophanales; family Paenibacillaceae; genus Paenibacillus; species Paenibacillus sp. FSL k6-2145. The sequence goes on from NZ_CP150267.1 coordinate 1,499,074, forward strand.
AGCGGACTGACGATGAAACAAGAGACAATCCCGAACATCAACGTACCGTTTCTGAATGTCACTGCCATTGATCCGGGGGCTGCACCGGAGGGAATTGTTGAGGATGTCACGAAGCCGCTGGAAGTAAAACTACGTAATGTAGATGGCGTGAAGACGGTGACCTCCACTTCCATGGAGAATGCAGCATCCATTACACTCGAATTTGATTATGGAACAGATCTGACCAACGCAACTGCAACCGTTCGTGAGGCACTGAATGAAGTTCAATTGCCTGACAGCGTGCAGAAGCCGACCATTTCCAAGTTCAGCATTAACTCTTTCCCGGTTGTATCTCTAAGCCTGTCCGACAAGGACGGTGGTGACCTGGAGCAATTGACACGATTGGTTGAATCGGATATTCAGCCTGCACTCGAAGATATTGACGGTGTAGCTCAGGTTCAGGTGTCTGGTCAATATGTAAAAGAAGTTCAATTGAAGTTTGACCAAGCCAAAATGGCCGAGCTGGGCCTGACCGAAGATACGGTAAACGGCATCGTTCAAGGTTCATCCATTCGTGTGCCCCTTGGACTGTTTGAACTGGATAAATCCCAGAAGGCCGTTGTTGTAGATGGAAACATCGTCGACATCGATGATCTGAAAAACCTTGCCATTCCAGTCGTACCCGGCGGTGCTGGCGCTTCTGCAGGTAATGGTGCAAGCGCAGCCCCACAAGGCTCTGGAGCACCAACTGGCGAAGCAGGTCAAGGTTCCGCTCCAAGTGCTTCACAAGGAACGGACCAGGCTGCTGGCGGTAATGCCGGCTTGGGTAGTCCTTCGGGCGCTGCCAACGCAGCTGGTATCCCTACAGTGAAATTAAGTGAAATTGCCAAGATCGAAGTCATCGGTCAAGCGGAATCCATTTCCCGGACAGACGGCAAGGAATCGATCGGTATTTCCATTGTAAAATCCAACGATGCCAACACGGTTGATGTCGTTAACGCAGTCAAAGATAAAGCGGAAGAGTTGCAATCGCAGTTCAAAAATGCTGATTTGACTGTACTGCTCGACCAAGGTAAGCCGATTCAGGACTCAGTGAACACGATGCTGGGCAAAGCCGTTTTTGGCGCCTTGTTTGCCATCCTGATCATCCTGCTCTTCCTGCGTAATATTCGTTCAACCATTATCTCCATTATCTCGATCCCGCTCTCCTTGCTGATGGCATTGACTGCGCTCAATATGATGGATATTACTTTGAACATGATGACGCTGGGTGCCATGACGGTTGCCATCGGACGGGTTGTCGATGACTCCATCGTTGTTATCGAGAACATCTACCGCAGATTAACACTCAAAGGCGAGAGATTGAAAGGCCGTGAACTGGTCCGCGAAGCAACTCGCGAGATGTTCATTCCAATTCTTTCTTCCACCATCGTAACAATTGCTGTATTCCTGCCACTGGCATTGGTAAGCGGTATGGTTGGTGAGCTATTCACACCATTTGCACTGACAATGGTATTCGCTTTGCTGGCATCCCTGATCGTTGCCATTACCATTGTGCCGATGCTCGCGCATACCCTGTTCCGTAAAGGGTTGAAGAATAAGCAGAATCATGAAGAAAAACCAGGCAAAATGGCGGAAGGTTACAAACGCCTGCTGAACTGGACACTGTCTCACAAACTCATCACGGTCAGTATTGCAGTGATCCTGCTGGTCGGCAGTTTATTCCTGTACCCGTTCATCGGTGCAAGCTTCTTGCCGGAACAACAAGATAAATATGTGACCATTACGTACAGCCCACAAACCGGAGCTTTGCGTGAAGATGTAGAAAAAGAAGCACTCGTTGCCGAGAAGTGGTTGCTGGAACAACCGGGTCTGGAGAAAATGCAATATTCCATCGGCGGAAGTAATCCACTGAGCAGTATGGGTGGCGGTGGTTCCAACTCGGCTCTATTCTATATTGAATATAACGAAGATACGAAAGACTTTACTCAAGTGAAGGAACAGCTTGTAGAAGGTCTGAAGAAGGAAGTTAGCGTAGGAACCTGGAGTGAGCTTGATATGTCCGGGGGTCTGGGTGGCAGCGGACTGAGCCTCTCCATCTATGGCGATAATGTAGAGCAACTCAAACCTGTATCGGATGAAATTCTGAAACTGGTTGAAGCGGATAAGGATAATTTTGAAAAAGCAGATACGACACTCGCTGACACCTACGGGCAGTATACGCTCGTTGCAGATCAGGAGAAACTAAGTTCCTTGGGCCTGACTGCAGGACAACTGGCTATGGCACTGAGCCCGACACGGGAACGTCCTGTGCTCACGGAAGTTGATATCGATAATAAAACGTACAAAGTATATGTAGAGACAGACGATAAAACATTCAGCAGTATTGATGAGATTGAGGATGAAACCGTCACTTCACCGCTTGGCATCCAAGTTCCGATCAAAGATGTTGCCAAAGTGGAAGAAGGTACGTCCCCGAACTCCATCATGCAAATTGATGGTAAGGTTGTTGTTCAAGTTACAGCCAACATCTTGGCTTCGGATGTAACGAAAGCTTCGAGTAACTTACAGGCTGAGATCGACAAACTGGATCTGCCTGATGGCGTTGAAGTGAAGTTCGGCGGTACAACTGAACAGATTAATGATACATTCACTCAACTGGGTCTCGCCATGCTGGCAGCCATCGCCATTGTATACTTCGTGCTCGTTGTTACATTCGGCGGCGGATTGGCACCATTCGCAATCCTATTCTCCCTGCCATTTACGGTTATCGGTATTATGGTAGGTCTGTTCATCGCTGGTGGTACGCTTGATGTCTCCGCCATGATGGGTGGACTGATGCTCATCGGTATCGTGGTCACCAACGCCATCGTGTTGATCGACCGTGTTATTCACAAGGAAAAAGAGGGTATGCCTACCCGTGAAGCCTTGCTGGAAGCCGGTGCAACTCGTCTGCGTCCAATTCTGATGACCGCTCTCGCGACTATCGGTGCACTGTTGCCACTGGTAACGGGTCTCGAAGAGAGTGCCGGTATCATCTCCAAAGGATTGGGAATCACTGTAATCGGCGGTCTGATCAGCTCCACGCTGCTCACGCTGGTTATCGTACCGATTGTGTATGAGTTCCTAATGAAGTTTAAAAAGAAAAGAATCGAAGATTAAGAAGTTGTTAGTCTTGCTCATGTAAAGACTTGAGTACAACTTAACTACAGAATTTAAGCTCTAAGCTCTCGCCCCTTAGCCCATATTGGAATGATTGAATTCCGATGTGATGCTAAGGGGCTTTTTTATTTGAGTCGAAATAATGTCACATAGAATGACATATAAACAATTCATTTTAATCAAAATCACAAAAAGAATAGTCTCGATTGTCATTTGAAACAAATGAACGTCAGATTTCAATTCATCGGCTGTAAATCGACTTATAATATGGATTAATTATGCAAGTTAACGGATTCCAGACTCCAGATAGATCACATGTGATTGGGGAAGGACGGTGGTTGTGTGGGGGAGACAACGCTTCATATTCAAGTCAGAGACATGTTAAAACGTCCCGTGTTTCGCAAGGCAGAAGTCCTTGCTAGTGAACGCGCACTGGAGCGGTATGTTCGCTGGGTTCATATTATGGAGGTTCCTGAAGTAGGGGACTTGCTCAATGGCGGGGAATTGGTACTGACGACAGGCATTGGCTGGCAGGAAGGTGAACAGCAAGGTCTGTCTTTTCTGCGTCAGTTAATTGCACGCGGGGCTGCCGGACTCTGTATGGAACTGGGGGATCACACCAAGTCGCAGCTCGGTGCCATGAAGGAAATTGCAGTCGCAGCGGATTTCCCGTTGATCTGGTTCCACGAACAAGTCCGTTATATTGATATTACGCAAGATCTGCATTTCACCCTGATTCGCAGTCATCAGCGGATGATCGCCGAACTCGATAGTCTCACCACCTCATTTAACCAGCTTCTTCTGAATGGAGATGGCGTACAACCTCTGCTTCGATTATTGTCACGAACAACCGGATGTGCCGTGGCATTATATCCACTTGAAGGGGAAGCAAGTGCCGTTCCCTACTGCCCTCCAGAGGAGCTGGAGACTCGTCGGCAGGATTGGTTTTTGCAGCGGGAACATTTGGCGGGAGAGGATATTCCGAATTTAATGCGGCTGTCAGATAACATATTGCATGCGTTCAGCATGCCTGTTCGAGCGTTAGACTACACCTTTGCCGATCTTGTACTCATGCATCAGAAGCTGCCGGATCACGATTCAAGCATACCGATCAAACCCTCAGATGAATTCATCATTCAGGCACTGGAACGTTGCGCGGCCGCGATTGCCCAGGACTGGATGCGAACCAAATACATGGAAGAAAAACGCCGCTACAAGGAAGATATGTGGGTCATTGACTGGCTTAACGGACATCACTCCACGAAGGAAATCCATGAATATGTATCTACCGTTAATCCCCTTCTTGCAACGAGCAAAGCCACCATAATCTTATTCGACAGCAACCCCGCGTACACAGACAGCCTCAAACTTCAGAAATTATTGATCCAACGCAACATCGTTGCCCGTTCCGTGTTCACTCGGGAGAACTTCACCCTCTACAGCACCGTTCTGAACCACCAGATCATTCTTATCATTCTCGACCCACTCCCTGGATCTCAGCGCAAAAGCAGTCTCTGGCGCTGCATCGAACAGCTGCAGCAGCACGAGCAGGAACAGACCCACTGCCTATTCTCAGGCCTGATCGGTATCGGTCATAACTGCACAGACCTCTCCCGTCTCAAGGACAGCCTGGATTCTGCGAAGGAGACACTGCGAATCCAGAAGGACATCGGTGTGATGCAACAGCCCTTTTACAGTAATCTTCATTGTTACCGCATCATCGCCAGTATGAAGCAGAGTGGCAATCTGGATGATTTCATCGAAGAATATCTGGGGCCGCTCATCCGTTACGATGTAGAAAAAGGAGGTCAGCTGCTTCGCACGCTCAAGCAATATTTGGTCCTGTGCTGCTCCAAGCAAGAGACCGCCACCGCTCTATATATCGTCAGACAGACCCTGTATCACCGGTTGGACAAAATCGAAGTCCTTTTGGGAGAAGACTATATCCTCCCAGAGAAGCGGGTAGCGATCGAACTTGCACTCTATGCCTATGAATACGTACACGGCCCGATCGCATGAAAAGCTTCAGCATGGTCTACGCTCCCCGTTGTTCCTGAAGCTGGCGAATCAGGATGTGACTGAACCACTTCCGTCCAGACGCCGTGCCCACGTATTGCTCTTGTTTCTCTTCGGGAAGATCCGGGTGCCCCCATATGACGTGAGCACCCTCCAGATGTTCCCGTACCGCATAGATCCGATAACCCTGTGCAACCATTCGCTCTATGGCGATCCTCTCGGCCTCAAACACATCATGATCCGACATCAGCTTCTCCCTCCATTCACTGCCGTCACAGGCTGTTTCATCGGTATAGGTGCGCCTGCATCATACTTGTTGCGCTTCACATATTGGCCTGCCCCTGCTGTTCCCGCATACTGCCGATCTCGAATGACATACTCCCCGCGGCACAACACCGTCACCGGACAACCCTGTACCTGCATACCTTCAAATGCACTGTAATCCACATTCATATGATGCGTATCTGCCGAGATCACCCTGTTTACAGATGGGTCAAAAATAACGATATCGGCATCTGTCCCTACAGCCAGAGTCCCTTTCTGCGGAAATAATCCAAATAACTTGCTCGCTCTTGTCGAACATAGATCGACCCACTGATTGAGTGTAATCCGCCCCTTGACTACACCTTCCGAATACAGAATGCTGAGGCGATCTTCGATGACAGGCCCGCCGTTCGGAATTTTACTGAAATCATCCTTACCCAGATCCTTCTGCCCTTTGAAATTAAACGAACAATGATCGGAGCCGATCGTCTGCAACTGACCGCTTTTCAATGCATTCCACAACACTTCCTGATGAGCTGCCTCCCGCAGCGGTGGTGACCAAACATACTTTGCACCCTCAAAGTCTGGCTGATCCATGATCGACTGATCCAACGTCAAATACTGAGGACAGGTCTCCCCCCAGATTCGGTAACCCATTTCACGCATACGCGCAATCTGCTCCACAGCCTCCGCACAGGTCACATGCACCACATACAACTGTGAATCCGCAAGTGCAGCCAGACGTGCCGCCCGGCCTGTCGCTTCTCCCTCCAGCATGGATGGACGAGTCAACGCATGATGGATCGGCTCCGTTCGCCCTTCGGCGAGCGCCTGTCGAACCAGCAGGTCAATGACATCCCCGTTCTCGGCATGAACCATGACGAGTGCGCCGTATTCTTTCGCCTTTTGCAACGTCTGGAAGAGAATCCCGTCATCGGCTTGAAACTGATTTTTATACGCCATGAACACCTTAAAGGATGACACACCCTCTTCTTCAATGATCTGCGGTAACTCTTCCAGCACCTGATCGTTCATCTCCCCAATCATGAGATGGAAACCGTAGTCAATGGCGGCCTTACCCTCGGCTTTGGCATGCCACTCCTGGAGGGATTCGATTAACGGGCGGCCTTTTTGTGTCAGGCAGAAATCAATGATCGTCGTTGTACCACCAAAGGCTGCCGCTGTTGTTCCCGTCGCAAAATCATCCGCCGTTACCGTTCCACCAAATGGCATATCCAGATGCGTATGCGGGTCGATCCCGCCCGGAATGACGTAACAGCCCGTTGCATCCACAATTTCCGTTCGTTCGTCAGGCACCAGTCCGATGCCAATCTGTGTGATTTTACCCTTTTCGATCAAAATATCTGCTTCAAAGGTATCTGACGCTGTGACCAACACACCATTACGAATCAATTTGCGGGTACTCATGATATCGCCTCCTTGGTTGATTGATCTCTAACGGATTGCAGCATGGCAATCGCAGACTGACGTTCATTCCAGGTTACAGGTTCCTGCTCAGGTACAAGTTCAACCATGTCAATCGCCCCATCCACCGGGCAAACGATCGAACACAGATTACAGCCAACACAGTCCTCTTCCACCACTTCCAGATAGGAGCCGGACGGGTCGGTCAACATATCAATACACTGATGCGAGGTGTCCTCACAAGCAATATGGCATTTGTTGCAATTGATGCAGATATCACGGTTGATGCGGGCGACGACTTTGTAGTTCAGATCGAGATTGCCCCAATCAGAGTAACGCGGAACCGTCTGACCTACCAGTTCTGCAACGCTGCTCAGACCCTTTTCATCCAAATAATCGTTCAGCCCATCAATCATGTCCTCCACAATGCGGAATCCATGATGCATCGCTGCGGTACATACCTGAACCCCTGTAGCACCCATGAGCAGAAACTCTGCCGTATCACGCCAGTCGGATATGCCACCAATACCCGAGATCGGCACACCCACCTCCGGATTACGGGCGCACTCGGCAACCATGTTCAGTGCAATGGGCTTCACCGCTGGGCCACAATAACCGCCATGTGCTCCTTTGCCGCCCACATGGGGCACGGTATTCCACGAATCCAGATCCACACCTGCGAGAGAGTTAATGGTATTGATCAGGGAGATCGCATCCGCGCCACCTCGTACTGCTGCCCGGGCGGTTGCCGTAATATCCGTGATATTCGGCGTAAGCTTCACGATCACCGGTGTGGTTGCCACTTCCTTCACCCACATCGTCTGGAGTTCTACGAGGTCAGGTTGCTGACCAGAGGCGGCTCCCATACCACGTTCGGCCATGCCGTGCGGGCAACCAAAGTTCAGCTCCAGCCCGTCGACGCCGACGGCTTCCACCTTTTTCACAATCTCATGCCATTTCTCCCGCGTAGGTTCCACCATCAGTGAAGCGACAACCGCGCGATCCGGGAATCGCTTCTTGGTCTCGGCAATCTCCCGCAGGTTCACTTCCAGCGGACGATCGGATATCAATTCAATATTATTAAACCCCGCCACCCGCTGTCCACCAAAATGGACAGCCGCGAAACGCGAGGATGTATTGATAATTGGCTCACCCAGCGTCTTCCACACCGCACCACCCCAACCCGCCTCGAACGCACGCTGGACCTGATACCCCGTATTAGTCGGTGGTGCAGAAGCCAGCCAGAATGGATTGGGTGATCGAATACCTGCCAGATTAATGGATAAGTCAGCCATAACGATCCCTCCTTGGTGTTGTTTGAACTTACTAGTTACACTGAACACTCCGATGACAGAACAACCTTCCGATCGCTGTTATTCCCAGATTTTTTTTTTGATTCCTTTTCTAAAGGGAAAATCCGGGAATAAAGGCGAGCTTATGCTTCCGATGCAGCTTTCCTTCAGAAAGCTTTTAACTCCGTTTCTTCAGGTTCTTTCTGTCCTCTCCGTTTCGTGTAAATGTTTAGTTCAATGTATATCGTTGTATTGGATATTTGGTCGTGCTCAGGATCTCTGCGTAGTAATAGGTTCTAGATAGCACGCAACTAAATTCTAACGAACTATACAGCTCTTATTCGGCCCATATGCGGTGAATTCAAAATCTAACGAATCGTAGAAGTCTTATTGTGCTGTATTCGCTCATTTCGGCTTCATTTCAACGGTTCTTCATCAACATAAGACGTGTGAGATTCGTTAGATTTTCCAATTCTTCATAATTGCCACTATAAGGTGCGTAAGGTTCGTTAGCGCGTCAGGGACACCGCACCAGACCTCTCGCTCAGATCTACACCTTCAACACTCTAGCAGTCCCTTGCGCCCTCCCACCCGCGCATCTCCTTCCACGCTTTCCGTGCACTCTCCACTTTTCTTTGTCTCCCTCACTGCTCACGCCGTCTCTTCCACCTGTCCAGGCAATGCCTTCATGACTGCCGCAGCAGCCAGCTTACCCTGCTGTGCAGCCGAGACAACCATCGCCTCACCCTGGCCCTGACCAAAAATAACGTCTCCTGCCGCATAGATCTGAGGATGCGAGGTACGGTACGTATGCGGATCGATCTCAACGACACCCCAGTGGTGACTCAGCCCAAACGCTTCAATTAATGGTAATAAACGATGCTGCCCAATCGCCCGGATGACCGTATCACATTCAATCATGAACTCCGATCCCTCGACAGGCACAGGCAACGCGCGCCCACCACCAGGCGGGGTAATCAGCTCCATTTTCACGCATTCCACAGCCTGAACCCGACCGTTCTCGTCTCCAATAATACGCTGCGGCATCGTAAACCAGCGGAACTCCACACCCTCCTGCTTGGCAAAAGTATATTCAAACGCATACGCCGTCATCTGGCTTTCCCCGCGTCGATATAACATCTGCACCCGCTCGGCACCAAGACGTACCGAACAGGTCGCTGCATCTACCGCCGTATTGCCCGCGCCAATAACGGCAACCTTCAGACCATTCAGCGCGGGCGGAACACCCTGCTTGGTAGACTCCACCAGTTCAATCGCATCATAGACACCTTCCAGTGTCTCCCCTTCAATGCCCAGCATGGGTACTGAACCCATGCCACAGGCCAGAATGACCGCTTCATGCTGCTCCAGCAACTGCGAAGCAGGGATATCTACACCGATGCGCACCCCATAACGGATCTGCACACCAAGTGCCTCCACCTGCTCCACTTCCCATAGTGCAACCGATTCGGGCAAACGGAAGGATACGATGCCGTACGTATTCAGCCCGCCGCCTTTGGATTTTGCCTCGTAGATCGTCACCTCATACCCTTCGCGCCCCAGTTCACGTGCAGCCGACAGTCCCGCAGGACCTGCTCCCACAACGGCGACGCTTCTCCCATTGGCAGGTGCTGCCTGGAATAACGGCTCATTCTTCGCCCGTGCCCAGTCGGTGGCATAACGCTGCAAGTCACCAATTCGAATCGGCTTTGACGATTCGTTCAGCACACATGCGCCTTCACACAGTTCCTCAGTGGGACAGACACGTGCGCAGCTGGCTCCAACCGGATTTGCATCCATGATGGTGCGAGCCGATCCTTTCAGGTGCCCTGTTGATATTTTGCCAATAAAAGAAGGGATATTAATGTCGGTTGGACAGGCCTTGATACAAGGTGCATCGTAACAGTACAGACAGCGGTTTGATTCCTCCATCGCTTCCTTCCCTGTCATGGCGGGTTTCATCTCGGCAAAACGACTCTCCCACCCATAATCGGATAACGTTGTTCCTGAGCTGTTCATCAATGTCATGCACCTCCTGAAGTTTGATCCGGGCTAGTTTCCAGCCACTTTTACAAACTAACCAGATGTTCGTACGTTTCCGGCCTGCGATCGCGGTAGAACTGCCACACATTACGCACCTCACGAATCATCTCCGTATCCATCTCGCCAATGACGACCTCATCCTGATCCCGGCTGCCGATCGCTACCATCCTGCCTCGCGGATCCACCAGGTACGACTGTCCATAAAATTCACCCATATTCCATGGCGCTTCCACGCCAACCCGGTTGATGGCCGCTACATAATAGCCGTTAGCTACCGCGTGAGCGGGCTGTTCCAGTTTCCACAGATATTCCGATGTACCCGCAACCGTAGCTGAAGGATTGAAAACAATCTCTGCCCCCGCCAACCCGAGCAATCGTGCACCTTCCGGAAAATGACGATCATAACAGATGTACACGCCGACTCTGGCGTAGGCCGTATCAAATACCGGAAACCCGAGGTTGCCTGGTTTGAAATAATACTTTTCCCAGAACCCATTTGTACCCTCACCTGCTTCCACATGCGGGATATGATGTTTGCGGTATTTGCCCAGATACGTACCATCTGCATCAATGACGGCTGCCGTATTGTAATACGAAGCAATGCCCTCCACCTCGTACACCGGCAAAATAATCACCACTGCAAGCTCCTTCGCCAGCTCCTGAAAAAGCTTGGTCGTAGGTCCTTCCGGCACCGGTTCAGCGGATGCATACCATCTGGGATTCTGCTCTGTGCAAAAGTACGGTCCATAGAATACTTCCTGCAATCCGATGATCTTGGCCCCTCGTGCAGCAGCTTCACGGACCAGCGTAATGTGCTTCTGAACCGCAGCTTCTTTGTGCACCTCAACGGGAGCCGAACCTTCAATCTCATGAGAAGCCTGGATTAATCCGATGCTGATTTTGCCCATAACGTCACAACGCCTCCTCAGGTAAAATGGTTGGTTCATTCTCTCCACTGCACATCCTCCGAATAGTGCGATACAATACTTCCGTACCCAATCCAATATCCTCCGGGGAGGAATATTCGCTGGGATGATGACTGATGCCGTCCTTGCTGCGGACAAAGATCATGCCATAATCACACACAAAAGAAAGGGCCAACGCATCATGGAACGGACCACTCATCAGTTCTGGCAAAGTAACCCCGATCTCTTCCGCGGCTGAACGAATCACCGACATGATTGGCTCTGCACAATACCGCGGCTCACTGTTCGTATCCTCTGTCAGCGAATAAGTTAGACCATATCGGGAACTCACGTCATCCAAAATGTTCATCAATCGGGCTTCAAGCCGATTCCTGCGTTCCATCTCCATGTCTCGCAAGTCCACCGTGAAGCTGACTTCCTCCGGAATGATATTCCGTGAGTCTGGAAACACCCTCAGACTTCCCACCGTACCTACGGTTGGGGCTTCCGGGTCTTCTCTCACCATATCGTCAAAAGCGGAAATGACTTTGGCGCTGCCTGCCAAAGCATCATGCCGCATTGTCATCGGAACGGAGCCGGCATGACCCGCCATACCTTTCATCGTCACCGTAAGCCATAGCGGGCCCGATATGCCCGTCACCAGACCCACAGGAGCATTCAGTGCTTCCAGCACCGGCCCCTGCTCAATGTGCAGCTCCAGATAACTGCCTATGGAACCTGGCGGATAGATCGCTTCTTCAAAATCCGAAGGAGAACAACCGAAGGCTTCCAGCGCCTCCCGGCGGGTCACTCCGTTTTTATCCTGCCGATCCAGTTCGCCTTCTTCCAATTGACCGGTTATACCACGTGAGCCGAATAGGCCTTTGTTAAAACGGGAACCCTCTTCATCGCAAAAAGCAATCACCTCAATTGGCATACGGGGCTGAATGCCATTTTCGATCAGGCATTGCACCGCTTCGAGTGCGCCGAGCACACCAATCGCTCCATCATATCGACCACCATACGGTTGAGAGTCGATATGGGAACCAATCATGAGGATCGGCAGCGCCTGATCCGCACCCTCCAAACGACCAATCAGATTGCCGAAGGGATCAAGTCGAGTCGTCAGACCGGCATTTTCCATCCAGAGACGAACCTGTATGATGCCGTCCATATCCTCCGGGGTCAGGGCAAGTCGGCAGACACCCGTCTCCGCGATTCGGCCAATGCGTGATAACTGCTCAATTCGCTCATTCAACCGCAGCTGATTAATGAGTTTGCCTGTTGTGGTCTGCATCCTCCCTCGCCTCCTTTCGCTTATTTATCGCGTAATGATATGAAAATCTCCAGCTCGCTTGCTAAACCGTAAACGTCTGTCGTACCTGTGTATTATCCATCTATGGCAACTAACCTGCGTCCAGACTACGTAGTGCAACGAGCAAGCTACCCGCGATCAGATCCAGCTCTTCCTCGGTGGTGACAAACGGTGGTGAGATCGTCAAAATGTTCGCAAACCCCGGCACGGTATCACCGTTCTTGCCAATCAGAATGCCATCCCTTTTACAACTGGCGAGCACCTTCATTACTTTATCCGCTTCCGCAGGAGAACCATCTGCTTCAATCAATTCCACCCCACAGGCGAATCCAAATGAACGGATATCCCCCACAATGGACAGCTCTAGCAAAGGTTCCAGCTTCTCACGAAGCAGATAACCCAGTTCCTCCGCGCGGCTGACCAAATTCTCTCGTTCCAGAATCTCCAGATTCGTCAGTGCCACCCGGCAGGAAACGGGATTCCCGCCAAAGGTATTCACATGGCGAAAATGGGCATCCGGTCCGGGTTCCCGGAACGTGTCATACAGATCGGCTCGCACGGCCGTTGCTGAGAGCGGTGAATACGCACTGGTCATGCCTTTTGCCATCGTCACAATATCTGGCTGTATGCCGTAGTTCTGATGACCAAACTTCTGCCCCGAGCGGCCAAAACCACAGATTACCTCATCTACAATGAGCAGCACTCCATAGCGCTGACAAATCTCTTGCACGGTGCGCATATAATCCGGCGGGGGCACAATCATGCCGCCTCCTGTGATCACCGGCTCCATAATTACTGCGGCAACCGTCTCAGGACCTTCCCAACGAATCACCTCTTCATAGATGGTTGCACATTCGAGTCCGCATCCATCTTTGTTCCGTCCAAACGGACAGCGGTAACAATACGGTGGCGGAACATGAGAGAAACCTACGCCGAGCGGCTCGTACTTGATCTTGCGAGCGGCTTGCCCGGTCGCGCCCAGCGCGCCCATGGAGTTACCGTGATAGGCACGGTGACGGGAGATGAATTTGTGCCGAGTAGGCTCACCATTCTGATGGTGATACTGACGGGCTATTTTGAAAGCCACCTCATTTGCATCTGAACCCGAGTTGGAGAAGAATATTCGATATTCCCCCTCCAGCCAGTCATTCAGCTTCTCTGCCAACAAAATCGCCGGTTCGTGACTCTGCGTCATCGGTACGTAAGCGAGTGCTTTCATCTGTTCGTAGGCACTTCTCGCAATCTCCTCACGGCCATGCCCCACATTCACACACCACAGTCCAGACATCGCATCCAGATAACGTGTACCATCCTGATCAGTAATCCAGCTGCCCTCCCCACTTACCGCAATCATTGGATGATCGTTATGAGGCGAGATGTGATGCCACACGTATTTGCGATCCTTCTCCAGCCATTCTTCCTTCGTACCGCCAAGCGGCTGCGGCTGCTGATCTACAGAACTCATTCGTCATCCTCCTCCACGCTTATTTCACCGCTTCTTCATAGATGCTTTTCTCCAGCGCTTCATCCAGATTTGCGGCTTTTTTGATCAGGCCATAGTTCAGTGCAATATCCGCAGTTCGGGTAAATGACTCATCCACAAAACTGCCGACTTGCTGCTCCGTAAATCCTTCCGGGCGAATCAGCTTGGCAATCTCTTCGAGCATTGTGACCTGATGTTCACGAGTGGTGCTGCCCTCCGTCACATTACTCATCACGATATCCACCGTCTCATCCTGTTGATCAATGGCGTAGTTCCAGCCTTTCAAAATGGCACGGGTCACTTTGACCGCAAGCTCACGGTTGCTGTCTACCCAATCCTTCTTGGCAATCAGCGTATCCTCCAGCATGCCAACACCAGCATCTTCAATGTTGAATACATCCAGATCGGATTCTTTTGTTCCACTTTCCAGCACCACGTGATATTCGTTGTAGATCGTTGCCGTCGCCACATCTACCTGATCATTGAAAAACTGATCCATCGTGAACCCCTGCTTCACCAGTTCAATGTCTTTCTTTGGATCCAGGCCATTCTTCTCCATGAACGCGAGCACCTGAAACTGCTGACTGCCGAACCAGGTACTGACCTTTTTTCCTTTCATCTGAGCGGGATCGGTAATACCTAGAGACTTCTTGGCAATCAAGCGATAACTGCTCTTCTGTGAGATCTGGGCGAGCGAGACGAGCGGCAGACCGTTATCCCGGCTGACCAACAGACTGTCTACTCCCGTGATCCCCACATCGGCCGCACCATTGACCACCTGCTGCTCAATCACGATATCCGGCCCACCTGGAATAATCTCGGCATCAATGCCTTCATCTGCAAAAAAACCTTTTTCCTTCGCTGCGTAAATCCCGGCAAATTGCGCCTGCGGCACCCATTTCAGTTGGATTTTCACTTTGGTTAAAGGTTGATCTGCTTCGCCCGCTCCTCCTGAACTCGCAGCAACAGGCTCAGTAGCCGGCTCAGACTTCGTAGAACATGCGCCCAGCATCGTAACAACCAACAGGACCAATACCAGCAAACCCGGCTTCAACGTTTTGTACATGTACAGAACAACCCCCTGTTTATATACGATTTTTCAATCAGGTATTACGATCTATGAATCTATGGTTGTTACCCTGATGTACGTTAGTGATCTGTGCGTGCACGATTCCACGGAATGAGTCGTTTTTCTGCCAGGACAACCGCTTCATACAACACAATACCGAGCGCGGCGGCGATGACAATGCAGGACCAGGCCAAGGGCATGTTCGCCAGTCGAATCTGATCCGAGAGCAAGTATCCGAGCCCTTGTGAGGCTATGAAAAATTCACCCACAATGGCCCCGATAATACTGGTCGACATGTTGATCTTCAGTCCTGCAAAGAGGGAAGGCAGCGCGTGAGGCAGTCTTAGCTTCCAAAAAAACTGCATCCTGCTTGCAGCAAGGCCACTCAGCAGATCACTGTACTGCGGCTGAATGGAAGTCAGTCCTTTGAATAGGCTAACGGCCATGGCGGCCATCGTAATCACCGTGACAACAGCAATACGCGACCAGATCCCGTCTCCAAACCAATTGTTCATAATTGGGGCAAGAGCCACGATCGGAACAGCGTTCAGTGCAGACAGAACCGTAACCGCCGCCCTGCCGCTTGTTGGGAAGAACGATGCACCTGCCGCTGCCAGAGCGCCGAGCAGTGAGCCGAGCAAGAAACCTCCCAGCATTTCGGCTCCGCTGTACACCGCATAACGAAAGAGCATATTGGCATTTTCCTGTATCGATGCCGCAATCGCGGAAGGCACAGGCAGTTGGTAGCTTTCCAGCGAGAATATCCAATGGAACAGCCTGAGCTGCCAGAGAGCGAGAAACATCACACCTGCCCCCCAAGGAAGCATGCTCAGTACAATTGAGCGCCCGCGAACGCTGGTTCCCGATCTGGCCTTTTCGGCTTGTCCCTGTTGTCCATGAATTTCCGATCCAGGGGCAGATGTCACCTGTGAACCCGTGAGGGGCGTAGCTGCTCCAGTTACAGCAGCAATTGCCACACCTTCATCACGCTTCCGTTGCAAAACTCTACCTTCACTCATGTGGCATCACCTCCTTTGGCCCTGAACTCAGGCTGCCAGGGGGTTAGCCAACGTTCAGCCAGACTGATGACCAGATACGAGATCAGGCCAATGCCAATGCTAAGCATGATGGTGGCCCAGAACATGCCAACTTGGGCATGGCCGTAATATAACGAACTGACCATCAGGACGCCGAGTCCGTCGGGAGCGCCCATCAATTCCACAACGATGGAGGAAGTCACCGCGAGCGGAGCAGCTATTTTCATACCAGAAAATAGTCCCGGTAGTGCTGAGGGCAGCAGACATTTGATATATCGTGCGGTCAGTGAAGCTCCACAGGAACGCATAAGTTCCAGATGCTCTGGTGCTGCACTTTTCAATCCTTTTAACGTATGGATAATGATCGGGAAGAAGGTGACATACGCCGCCATAACAATTCGGGCCCACTCCGCGTTGTGGATGATGCCGTACACGATTGGTGCGAGACCAATAACCGGAACCATCTGTGAGGAGACAACATATGGCGATAACGTGCGCTCCAGCCAGATAGCCCCACTCATGAGTAGAGCCAGACCCAGACCAAGCAGCGTTCCCCCTGCAAAACCAATGGCTGCATTGCCAAAGGTGACAGCCCCCTGCTCTGCCAGCGTACCCGAGTAACGAAACAAGGCTACAAGGACATCATGCAGATAAGGAAGGCGAGACGCCGCCTGCTGGGGTGACAGGAACAGTTGGAGCATCCAGGCGATTCCTTCCCACAGCATCAATACGGATACAATCCAGATGACGATCCAAGATCGATATCCTGGTTTAAAGAACCTCAGGGACATGAGATTCATCACGCTCCTCGTAGAAGCAATTGCGAATGGTTGTGATCATGTGGTAGAAAGCTTCCGTTTCTCTCAGTTCACTATGGCGGTCAGAAGGCAGATTAACAGAATGAATGGAGTGCACTTGCCCCGGATGCGCCGAGAGTACGATGATCCGGTCGGACAGAAATACGGCTTCGGGGATGCTGTGTGTGACAAAGAGGAAGGTCTTGCCTGTTGAGCGCTTGATCTCAAGCAGCTCCAATTGAAGTTTTTCTTTGGTGAATTCGTCCAGGGCGGAAAAGGGTTCATCCATGAGCAGCAATGGTGGATCAAGCGCAAGGGCTCGTGCAATGGATACACGTTGCTGCATCCCTCCACTGAGTTGCCATGGATAATGGTCGGCGAAGCGAGTTAGTCCTACCATTTCAAGCAGTTCACTACTAATGCGGCGGCACTCCTTACGGCGGGTACCCAGCAGTTCCAAGGGCAATTCCACATTGTGACGAACGGTGCGCCAATCGAACAAGGCTGGTGTCTGGAAGACAATGCCGAACTGTCGCTGTAGCCGGGCCCGCTCAGGCTCCTGACCTGCAATGCGTACGTTGCCTGAGGTAGGTTGAAGTAGATCACCCACCAGCCGGAGCAAGGTCGACTTGCCGCAGCCGGAAGGGCCCAGCAGAGAGACAAACTCATTGGACTGGATCTGGAATGTAACATCCGACAAGGCAGTGACCTGTTGTGTACCTGTGCCAAAAACAACGGACACATGATCTACATCAATATGGCAGGCTTCGGGGACTGTAGCTGAGGATATGGAGGACATGGGCATTCTCCTTTGTGGGAAGTTGTTTTCATTGCACACCAAGGCTGAATGGGAGGTTTATATACACGAACGTAACAGGTTTTGCTTGTTAGATAATACTATATCGCTTTGGGCGGGGATTACATTATACAGTGTGTTTTGAGTATGGGCCTGTTCATGTTACACAATGTAAAATGAGATGGATTCTCAGATACATCCATGTGAGTTTTCTTCGTAGATAGCTAACATTCAATTCACCTAACAACAAGCGCACAATCATTTGTATTTATTGATTAAATATTCGGAAAATATGACATATCCCCTCGTATTCTTGTTCGTTTTCTTGTATAAAGATTGAATAGACGTACAAGGGCTTCCACCTCAACGTGAGTCAACGATCCTGAATGATGAAGGCGGTATCACTGTTCTGGATCAATCACCACGCAGGTTGGATTCCTCTGTCACATATCACTTTGAAAATCACATATATAGGTCTATCCAAAGATCAGTAGAACGAAGCTTTCAAATCCAGAAATCGGGGTGGTCATGATGTTTGATTGGCTGGGATGGAAAAAAGGATTGCCGCTGTGGCGATCGTATCGGTTGAACGCACATATGAAAGAAGATGTGGAACAGATTTTTGAGGGGATTGCCGAAACGAGACGGCAGCTTATGATGGACTGGGCAGATGAACAATGGAATCACCTGGATCGTTTGCTTCAACAGATACAGTCGGTCCAGTTACAGGATGTATTACAAGGTTCACAGCAACTAAGCAAACTAGATGCATGGTTTCAATCCAGTTATATTCGAGCCGTAGACAGTACGGAGCTATTCATGCTGAACGAACAGAATCAGGTGGTATTCTCTACATATAAGAAACATATTGGACAGATTTATGAAGATTACGAAGCTTTAATTGGACCAGGATTGAAATACTCCAGAGCAGATCGTCATGGCAAAAAATGCTTGTATGGTCCATATTCTGATCCACTGACGTTGGATATTGGTCCACGCTCGTCCAATTTTCACGATGATGTCACCTTGCTGTTTATCTCCCCAATCCTGCAGGAAGGTCGATATGTCGGTTCATTATGCAGCCGAGTACCCGGGGATGTACTCGGTGACCTGATCCAACGAGAATCAGGTCATATCTATCCCGATTCTGGTGACAATTATCTCTTTATGGCTGAGTCGATATTAAGGCCCCATCTGCAACCCGGCACCGCCTTATCTCGAAGCCGCTTCGAAGACCGCACCTTTACGCATGGGGAAAATCTCAAAGATGGTGTCACCACCGAATGGGGTATCGTTTCAGTCAAGGAGCATACCGAACTGGAACTCATGTTCACTGATCCATCGACTGGAGAACTACACCCCGGAGTAGCAAACACCATTCAGAATGGTTCCAATCTGTTCGTAGCCTTTCCCGGCTACTCGGATTATCGCCATATTTCTGTGATCGGCAAAGGCATCACCTTCCAGCTGCCACACTGTCCTGATCGCTGGGGCATGATGTGTGAAGGGGATCTGGAGGAAGTGTATCGGATACGAAGCATCGGCTGGCGCCAGTTCAAGCAGCACAGTCTCTTCACGCTTTTGTCAGGCGTTGCAGGAGCCGCTCTTGTCTATGCCCTCACTGGTAGTGGTTGGAGTGCGGCAGCAATGGCCGCTTTTAATGTGTTATTCGGATTCTTCACTGCATTACAGCTGCATCGTAGCCAATATCGACGGGTTCATGAAGACTTACGCCGCATCAGCCGATTTATTCGAATTAACGCCGAAGGCAGGGGGGATCTGACCCAACGTCTAGACACGTCTGCTTTTGCCCAAGACGAATCGGGTGAACTGGCGAAGTGGATCAACAACATGATTGACTCTCTGGAAGGCATTATGCTGAAGGTACAACTTGCCACGGTAGACGTTATGGACAACCAGTATCAGATGCGAACTTCAACAGAGACAACCCAGGGTACGACTGAGCGTGTGAACCACAAGCTTGGTTCGATGATTCAGGCCATTCGCACCCAACTGGAAGATCTCGATCAGGCCAGAATCGCTGCCGATCACATGCGCATAACGCTGCAACAACTGGAGACCTCTGCAACCGAACAGATCGGCGTGGCCCAGCAGGAAGTGGAACGAATCGGCGACAAAATGACCCAAATCTCAGGAGCGGTATCCGATACCAACCGTACCATCCTGTCCTTCATGGATACGATGAAAGAGATTTACCGTGCACTGGCTGTCATTGATGAAATTTCAGCTCAGACCAACCTGCTGGCTCTCAATGCTACCATTGAGGCTGCACGCGTGGGCGAACATGGTCAAGGCTTCTCGGTCGTGGCAGGGGAAATCCGCAAGCTGGCCGAGTTATCCCGCTCTTCTACTGAAAATATTCATCAGATTCTGGACCGAATCTCAACGGCAGCAGGAGCTGCATCTCAATTAATCACAGAGGGTGATCAGGTACTGGCTGAAGGAACAACACTGGTTCAGGCCGCTTCGCAACTTCTGCAAAATGCTACGGCTGAAGAACCTGAGCGCACACAAGTCGTGGATCAAGTGGTCATGCTGATGGAGAATATTGCTGCAATCAGCCATCAAAATCGGGTGACTTCTGCTGAGGTAGAAGCTGAGATGATGGAGCTGATTCGTGATATGTTGCAGGTTCAGCATTCTTCGCATAACGTGGAAGCCATTACGGTCTTTCTGCAACAACTCGTGGGACAATTCCATCTGAATCACCCCGCCAAAAATGCTGTCATCTGACGTCATCGTTGACGTGGATTGGAGAAATAGCTAAAATTTGATGCAACTGTTCCTTTTGAAATTGTCGTATCATTTATAATAGAAGATTTCCAATCTGAACCGATGAAAGGGTGGTCTGCATGGAACTGCTTCAGGATTCATTTGGCCGGATACATGACTACATCCGTATTTCTGTTACGGACCGCTGTAATTTACGCTGTGTGTACTGCATGCCTGCAGAGGGCATGGAATTTGCTCCACATGATGAGATTATGAGCTACGAAGAAATAGCACAGGTGCTGAAAGTGCTTGCTCCAATGGGCATGCGCAAAGTCCGACTCACCGGGGGCGAACCGTTGGTACGCAAGGATCTGCATAAGCTCGTCAGCATGATCTCGGCAATTGACGGGATTGACGATATTGCCCTGACTACTAACGCTCTTCTACTGGATAAGCAAGCTCAGGCATTGAAAGACGCTGGATTGAACCGGATTAACATCAGTCTAGATTCCCTGCGAGCTGATCGCTTCTCCATGATTACCCGCGGCGGAGATGTGAACAAGGTACTGAAAGGCATTGAAGCTGCAACAGCCGCTGGCCTTGCTCCGATCAAGCTGAATGTTGTGCTGATGAAGGGTATCAACGATGATGAAATCAAGGATTTTATTGCAATGACGATTGATCAACCTCTTCATGTACGTTTTATTGAATATATGCCGATTGGACAGGCTTCGGATTCATGGCGCAAATCTTATTTGCCGCTGGAAGCCGTGACAGATGTATGTGCTGAAGCAGGATGGACAGTAGAAAATACAACAGGCCCTGCGGGCAATGGCCCATCACGTAATATGAAAATTGTGGGCTCCGAAGGCACATTTGGATTGATTCATCCCGTGAGCGATCACTTCTGTGACAATTGCAACCGACTTCGGCTGACCGCTGACGGACATATCAAAGCCTGCCTCTACTGGTCAGATGAGTATAATGTTCGCCGCTTCGTGGATGATCCGGATGCCATGGCGGCGCTCTTCCTCAAAGCACTGGGTACGAAACCAAAGAATCATGAAATGGCTCTGGCTTTGGAACAAAAAATGCAATCTCACACACCGACGGTACGGCGCATGTCCCAGATTGGCGGATAGCAACAGTACGCATATAACACAACCGCGTATTACTGCGTACGTACGGTACATATTTGTACCGTCAGGATGACCTCTTCACACAACGGATGAGGTAACGCTGGCGGGGTGAACCCTTACGTAAATCAGCATCCATCACGTGAAGTGGAGCGTATCATATGGCAAAGGTGGATAGCAAAGCAGACGAGAACTTGATTGTTCTCGCCTGCTTTTTCGTTATGTTTTCATAAATTCCTGAAAATCATCAATTCTCCTGTTTCATTTGTTAAAAATTTAATTAATATACCTTATTGCCCTTGTTAGGTCTTCAAGATTCCGATAATTCTGACGATGTATATACATACATCTAGATGATATGCACACATACACTATAGGAGCTGAACCTTATTGAACATTGTTGAAGCACTCGTTGCAGCGAGTCCGTATTTTAAAATTATGCTCAAAGAACACGATATCATGATTGCAGTAACTGACACGGAGAAGTTCTGGTATTATGTTCCCAGCAACGAGCTTGATCTGGGCATCAAGGCAGGAGACCCCGTTTCTCTCGATGACCCTACACTCCGCCGGGCACTTATACATGGGGAAACTTCAGCGAACCGAATTGATGCAAAATTCTATGGCACATCAATCAACTCGGCGGCCACCCCACTTCGGGATGAGCAAGGAAATATCGTGGGTACACTTGCCATTGGTTTCTCTCTTCAGAATGAGGAAAAACTGGAGTACTTCACTGAATTGATCGGCGGTATCAGCGGAAAATTAACAGATATGGTGCAGACGGTAGCTGCCCAGTCCGAGCAGTTGACGGCATCTTCCACGCAGATTTTGGATAATACCCGCATGGCTGTACAGAATTCAGGCGAAGTTAATAAGGTCGCCGCATTCATCCGTGAAATCTCAGAACAGACCAATCTACTGGGGCTGAATGCGGCCATCGAAGCAGCCCGAGCCGGCGAAGCAGGCGCCGGATTTAGCGTCGTTGCATCTGAAGTGCGTAAACTTTCTACAGGTACCAAAGAAGCTACGGTGAATATCGAACGTTCTTTGAAGGATGTTCAGCATTCCATTCAGCAGATGGAGCAAGAGATCACATCCATCTCACAGTCTAGCAACCAACAAGCGGTGCTGGTAACCGAGTTCAGCGAGGTCATTGATCAGTTGAACAGTGTAAGCCGTGATCTGAAAGTGTTTATTGAATCCATGTTACTGAAGGCAGAATAAATCCGATTACGATGACCTTAACTCAAATGAGCAACCATATATAAGAGACGCTACACCAAAGCGTTATCAAGCACTACATGTTCCAACTCAATAGATCACCAGGCTATGCTGATCACCAATTTCAGCATCCACATTGAACTCTTCGTGCGATTAACGTCACGGGGAGTTTTTTATTTTAACAAGTTGTACCAGCCACATCGCAGTCCTTCTAGGAATAGATGAGCTTCCACAGCATCATACATGCCAGCCCAACCATGACCACAGCGGACAACCGATTAAACACCAGACTGATGCGTCCAGTTCGATCCGTTCTCCCAATCACCCTGCCTGCACCTGCAAGTCCCAAGAACCATATCCAAGATACTACCGCGGCTGTCAGGGCAAAATAGACGCGCTCCACCCCTTCATACTGAAGTGAACTGGTGCCAATCACAGCAACCGTGTCCAGCAGAGCATGCGGATTGAGTAAAGACACCGATGCGGCAAACGCAATCTGTCGCCCCGCTGACATTACCGTCCCCGAACCTTCCACAGATTCGGATGACCTCCAGATACTCCATGCCATATACAGCAAAAACAAGCTTCCTGCGCCATACAACACATTCGCCAGCAATGGCCATTGCAGCAAAATGAGCGACACCCCTCCGACGGCTGCCCCGATCAACAACGTATCACTGACCCCTGCCGTTATTACAGCAGGCAGGGCATGTATATAACGCCTCTGGCTCATGCCCTGGTTAAAAATAAATACATTCTGCACACCCAGTGGCAAGATCAGGCCAAACGCCAGAACCACTGCATGAATAACAACCTCCATCGTTCTTCCCCCTTATCTCTGTCCTCCATATTAGGGCAGATGATAACTGACGTAACCAACCACTTGGATGGCATCAGACCCAACCAAATGATATAGTGTTTGTTACAAAGAAAAACGGAGGTGATTCTGCCGGTTATGGAACGCTCTGATTCCCGGCTAAACATGGGTTGGAAGCCAAATCCTTCTCTCGACTTGCCCTTATATCGCCAGATTGAAGCCTATATCCGGCAGAAAATCACAACGGGCGAATGGTCCGCAGGATACCGTCTCCCATCACAGCGAATATGGGCTGAGTCCATGGGAGTAAACCGCAGTACATTGGTCACTGCCCTTGATAATCTGGCCGCCGCGGGTCTGCTTGAAGGCAGACATGGCGGGGGAACTTATATTTCCGGCTCCGGTTGGCATGGCATGGCTCACGGAGCCATGCCCAACTGGAACGAAGCCATTGAGGAGGGCTGGTATTATCCCAACCTGCCCGAGATCCAGCAGATTAATCAGGCTGAATTCAGGCCTGGCATCATACGTCTTGGTACAGGGGAACTTGCCCCGGACCTGATGCCTCAGGATGCTTTTAACGACATTCTGTACTCCCTGTCCCATCGTTCTCGTACACTGAACTACCTGGAACCTCAAGGAAGCCTGGAGCTTCGTGAGGCTTTATCCGTCCATTTGCAGACTACCGGCATTCAGGCCTCTCCAGATTCCATACTGATTGTATCCGGTTCTCTTCAGGCGCTGCACTTGATTTCGGTCGGACTGCTCCCTCGCGGATCAGCGGTTCTGCTGGAAAAACCGTCGTATCTCTATTCCATTCACGCCTTTCAGTCAGCAGGGTTGAAAATGAGTGGTATCCCGATGGATAACGAAGGCCTACACATTGCACGCCTGGAGGATGCTGCGCAGCATGTCAAAGATCAAGATCATATCTCGCTTCTCTACACGATCCCGAGCTTTCACAATCCCACCAGCTCTGTCATGAGTGATCACCGCCGGGAAGAACTCATGACCACCGCTCGAACACTAGGCATCTCCATACTGGAGGATGCCGCCTACGGTGATCTATGGCTGGATACACCTCCTCCGTCATCACTGAAGGCGCGTGATCAGGAAGGACGGGTGCTGCATATGGGTACCCTGTCAAAGGCAGTCAGTCCCGGTCTGCGCCTCGGATGGCTGGTTGGGCCAGAGCCGGTCATTCGCCGTCTCGCAGATATCAAGATGCAGACCGATTATGGCACCAGTTCACTCGCCCAAGAAGCTGCTGCCCTGTGGTTCGCAGAAGGACATCATGCAGGACATATGGAACGCCTTCGCCCTGAGTTACGCAAACGAAGAGACTTCATGCTGGATCTGTTGCAACAGCACTTTCATGGCATAGCGGATTGGGAAATACCCGCTGGGGGCTTTTATATCTGGCTGCAATTCACTGTATCCCCTCTCTCTATCCGCCAGTTGTTCCATACCTGTCTGGAGCAGGATGTACTTATCCACCCGGGCTATCTGTATGACCGGTTAGATGCGAGTCACATTCGGCTGTCTTATGCCTATGCTTCCCCTGATGAGATGGAACGTGGGTTGCAATGCCTCGCAGAGGCCGTCCACAGACTTATAGATTCTGGCTCCTGACTTCGACGAATACTGTTTCCTGATTTCACCACAAAAAAACAGCCTTGACCTGGAAGGACCATGTCCTTCAGATCAAGGCTATTCGCGTAAGTTTCGAAAGTTTGGCCAAATACCCGAGCGGACAAATACCAGATGCGCTGCGGGATACCTTTGAATGTTTTACCCTTTTACAGCCCCCTCAGCAATCCCCTCCATGATGAACTTCTGGAAGAACGCATAGATTAGAATAACCGGAATCGCAGTCAGTACCAGGGAGGACAGAATCAACGGCCATTCCTTGTTATATTCACCAAACAGCATGTTCGTGGACAGAATCAGCGTATAACGATTCACATCGGTCAACATGAGCAGTGGCAGCAAGAAGTCATTCCAGATCCACAGGAAGTCCAGAATCGCGATGGTGACTGTGATCGGAAGCAGCAGCGGGAAGATAATCTGGAAGAACGTCTGGAACTCATTACATCCGTCAATCTGAGCCGACTCCTCCAATTCACGCGGAATAGACTTCACAAACCCGTGATAGAGGAAGATTGCCATGTTCACACCAAGCCCGATATAGATCAGGGCCAATCCGTAGGTGCTTCCTTGCACCCCCATGCCTTTGGCTACCCGTGTCAGCGGAATCATGATTGAGTGGAACGGTACCAGCATGGATGCAACAAACAGGAAGAAGATCAGGTTGCTCAAGCGGCCGGAGGTACGTGACAACTTGTATCCCGCAAGTGAGGCACAGAAGACGATTCCCCCGATCCCCAGAAAGGATACAATCGCCGAGTTCATCGAACTGCCCAACAGATTGATTTTGTTAAACGCGTCCGAATAATTCTCCCAGTGAAGCGTTGTTGGCAGCGCGATAAAGGACTGGAACATCTCACCCTGTGTTTTGAAAGAGTTCACCACCGCCATATAGATCGGCAGCATGGCGACGAGAGAACCAAGAATCAGCAGCAGTCGAATCAGATAACTGTTCAGTCGTTGCATCCTCATGCTTCCACCTCTTTCTTCTTCATGACGGTGATCTGGATGAGTGTAAAGATGAGCACGATGATGAACAGCACAACCGATTTGGCACTCGCATAGCCGTATCTGAAGTTATTGGAGAACGCTTCTTCATAGATGTTCATCGTGATAACCTGCGTGGCCCGGCCCGGTCCACCACCAGTCAGTCCATACACCACTTCAAACACTTTGAATGCTCCGTTCAATGTCAGGAAGAAACAGATGGTCACGGCATGAGTAATCATCGGCAACACCACATTGCGCAGTACCTGGAATGCGTTGGCCCCATCAATAACAGCCGCTTCCTTGAGACTTTTTGGCACCCCCTGGAGAGCGGCCAAATAGATGATCATCATATACCCTACACCGTTCCAGAGCGATACGATCAGAATGGAGTAAAATGAAAACTTCGGATCACCCAGCCACTGCTGGTCGAGGAACGAAAAAGCCAGTTTCTCTGCGAGTTGTGGTAACACCTGAGAGAAGATGAATGTCCACATGAAAGCACTGATGATTGTACTGATCATGTTAGGCATGAAGAACAGCGTCCGGAAAAGCCCTTTGCTGCGCGTCCGTGACTCTATCAACACGGCGAGTAACAAGGCAATTCCATTTTGCAGAATCAGCATAAATATTACATATTTCATCGTGAACCACAGGGAGTTCAGAAAGTCGGGATCTTCTTTGAACAATTCCACAAAGTTGCCCAGACCGATAAAACTGTAATCCCGATTGAGTCCGTTCCAATCCGTCAGACTATAGAACATGCCACTAAACGTGGGATACAGCAGGAAAATCGCATAGATGACAAAGGCAGGCGCAGTGAACGCGAGCAGTGACAGATACTTCTTGAACACATTCGTAGCCATTGGTTCTCCCCCTTTTCACTCGAAGCGGATGATTGTAAACGAGGGAACGAAGAACGTTCTGCCTGCCATATCATCTGCTTGGAGACTGCGACGAAATAAAGTACCGCTAATTTGTTGACAAAACTCCCAAAACCGTTGAGATTTTGCCAACAAAAGCAGGTACTAAATTTCTCGCAACTCCTTACTTGTTGACTTTGTTGTAGGATTTCCACGCCTTGTCGAGCGCATCGATAACCTGCTGTTGATTTAGTTGTCCAGAGTAGTAGCCTTGCAACGCTTTGCCTGACTCGTCTTTCACCGCTTGAGGAAGGGATGGGTCCTCATAAGCTTTACCTTCACTCACATATTTCTGGGCATCGTCTACCCACGGGAAGCTCTTGAAGTCATGGATCTTGGCAATCGGATTGAACTTGAGTGCTTCGAAGAATGCACTTGAATCCTTGTCATCGAGAATGTAGTTCACGAAATCGAGTGCCACTTCTTTGTTTTTGCTAGATGACGATACTGCCAGCGAAGTGGAGGTGCTCAGATTGATTTTGGTATCATCCGGATTGTCATTGATCGGCATTGGTGCTACACCAAAGTTAAAGTCCGGGTTGGACTTCAGAATCGTTTCGGCAAACCATGGTCCCTGAATCCACATCGCGGCGCTTCCTGATGCGAAGGCTGCTGAACCATCATCTCCACCCACTTCCAGCGCTTTGTCTGTTCCATTGGCATTGACGAGATCGAAGATATCGAACAATGCTTTCATATCGGAAAAGGAGCCCTGATCCTGATTCATCTTCTCCACGAAGTCTTTGTGCTCAGACTGAGTTAATGCACCCACGGTAAGTGGCAGGAATAATTGCGGAATCCAGGCTTCTTTGTAGGACAGTTCAAACGGTGTAATGTTGGCTGCTTTGAGTTTCTCCACGACCGCTTTCATTTCCGTTAACGTCGTTGGCACTTCCAGTCCTTGCTCTTTGAAAATATCTTTATTGTACAGATAGCCCCATGATACTGTTTCCAATGGAACAGCTACGATTTTGCCCTCCGCATCCGTTATGGAAGGTTTAACCGAATCCAGCAGCTTATCGACAAAAGGTTGGCCCGACAGGTCTTCCAGATAACCAGCTTTGCTGAACGGTGGAATCTCATTGACCGCATGCAAGGCGAACACATCCGGTGCATCATTGGAGGCGAGTCGTGTCTTCAGAATCTGAGGCGCATTGTCCGCAGGCGGCATCTCCAGTTGCACGTTCACCTCAATGTTTTTCTCTGCTTTCTCCTTGGCTTTGAACTGTTCTATATATTTATCGTAATGTTCTTTCAGCCGAGGTTGTGCAACGAATACTTTGAGTGATACCGTGCTGCCTGACGCCGACTCCTCCTGCCCATTGTCCGTTCCTGCATTGGAACCGCAACCTGCGAGCAGAACACTGACCAGTACCGCACTTGCTACGTTTTTCCATACTTTCATCTCTTATGACCTCCCGGTGTGTAACTGGTTTGTCTTTCATAGGCTCATTATATATCAGAGAATGAAAGCGCTTCATTGGACAAAATTAGACTTGTGTATTGGATTATTTTAAACCTTAATCCTGCCACAAATGCTCTCTCGAACGGCTCATTCCGTGCTACTGCTTGAATTGCCTGACATACGAGGTTGTCCCTTCCGCATCTCCCCTGGAGATATTCCGAAATGCTTTTTGAAAACCCGATAGAAGTAGGACACATCTTCATAACCCGCCATCTCGGCAACATGCTTGAACGGAATCTGTTCATCCATCACCCATTCCTTCGCTCTCGTCATACGTAATTGGATAACATAGTCAGTCACGTTCACCTCATACTCTTTCTTGAATACCTTGCTGAGATATTCCTTACTGACAAAAAAGATCTGGGCGAGTTGCTCCAGCGTAATCATCTCCATACAGTGCTGCTCAATGTATTGCTTTACCTCATTCAGGTTCAGCTTGTTCTTGAATTTACGCTGCGCAATCAGCTGCTCCAAAGCCTGGTAGTATGGAGTCGAAATCCATGTGATCGTGGATTCGATGGAAGCCAGTGCAGCCGCAGGAGGTAGCGCCGTTGCTTCGGGCCGCTCGTACAAGCCATTGGAGACGCACAGTTCATCCAACAAAGCCTGTAGTTCATGAGCCACCCTTCCAAGCTGCCGAGGTCTGTTAATCTCGCATCGTTCCAGCTTCTGCTGCAATTGTTGGAACCACTCACGCAGACTCTGAACGTTCAGGTCATTAAACCGCAAGCGAGCCTGCTGCTGAAACAGGGAGAACTCACCTGCGAACGTAGAAGGATACGATTCCCATGATTCAGGCGCTGATTCAACCTTTTCCAACTCTTTTGCACATTTGGCAAGTACACCATTCAGTTCATCCGGATTCACCGGTTTGAGCAGATAATCTGCAGCCCGATGGCGGATTGCATGTTTTGCATAATTGAAGTCGTCATATCCGCTCACCACGATCACCTTGATCTGTGGGTACTGTCCGCTCAGCGTCTGTAACAGCTCCACACCGTCTGTACCGGGCATGCGCATATCCGTAATGATAATGTGAGGCTGATGCTGCTTGACCAGTTGTATGGCCTGCTCACCATCCTCTGCCTCACCTGCAACGGTCATGCCGAGTTCATTCCAATCTCCCAGGTTGCGCAAAATATCCCGGTTCCACGGTTCATCGTCCACTAGCAGCACTCTGTACAGTTCTTTGTTCACAAGGCTTCGCCTCCTGTATTGCAGGGGATTCGTACCGTAACGCTCGTCCCCTG
Source organism: Paenibacillus sp. FSL k6-2145 (assembly GCF_037976585.1). Classification (NCBI taxonomy): domain Bacteria; kingdom Bacillati; phylum Bacillota; class Bacilli; order Caryophanales; family Paenibacillaceae; genus Paenibacillus; species Paenibacillus sp. FSL k6-2145. The sequence continues at coordinate 1,528,839 of NZ_CP150267.1, forward strand.
TCCGTATTCACTTTCCATGCTCATCCCATATTCAGGTCCAAAATGCATTATAATTCGTGAGGCAGCATTGACCAGTCCAATACTTGTACCTGAACTCCACACCCGATCTGCCTGCAAGGTAAGCCGCTCCAGTCTGGATTGCATCTCCGTTAGTTTCTCAGCATCCATACCCACGCCGTTATCACGAATTCGAATGGTTACATCTGTAGGTTCACAGACGACTTCAATGCCCAGCTTCCACTCGCCCTGTTTCTTCTCCAATCCATGTAAAAATGCGTTCTCCACAATGGGTTGCAAAGACAACTTGGGAATATAACATGCCCGAAGTTCCCCGGTAATCTCCAGGGTATATTCAAGCCTGCCGGCAAAACGTTGCTTCTGAATCAGCATATAATGCTCCAACTGATCGAGTTCAGACTGTAGAGGAACAAGTCCATCCGGCGCGCGCACAATATAACGAAACATCTCGCTTAAGGCTCGAATGACTTTGTAACTGTCTGCCGGTTTTTGCGAGTAGACCATGCCGCCAATCATCTGCAACGTATTTTGCAGGAAATGCGGATGGATCTGGGATTGCAGTGCTTTGAGCTCGGCCGTCTGCTTCTCAAGATTCATTAGGTAGTTGTCGCGAATATGTTCCCGAATACGACTAGCCATGCCGTGCAGATTTTTCTCCAGCAGACCAATCTCATCTACCCGGCCGCTTCGTACCACTTCCCTGTCCTTGATCAGCTGAATACCCTTCATGGAATTCGCCAGTCTGACAATGGGCTTTGATGTACGCCAAGCCACCAGCGCAGCTAGTCCCACAGATATGACGGTTGCTAGGCCACCCACAACCAATCCATATTTCATCGTTTCCAAAGCACTTTCGTTAACGACATGGGCAGGTACAATCTTGATCACACGCAATCCTGACGGCTCGATGGAGTGAAAGAATACATATTCTTTGGCTGTCCGTATGAAGCCCGAACTTTCTTTCGTGCTTGCCAATTTCTCCATTGCTTCCGCAGACGGCTGAATCTCTTGGTTTGGTTGATAGACCGGACTACCCGCGCTATCAGCAATGTATACCGCATAATCTCCCCGGCTATCCAGCAGCTCCAGGGTCTGGTTGAACTCAGCCCACTTGACCTCCAGACTGATGGCCCCAATCTGTGCCTGATCCTCGAAGCGGTTCATGCTACGGGTCATGTGAAACTTTTGCGGATCGTCCGGATCATTGATAATCGTAAAATCTTTATGTTGTGCAAAAAGCTCATGATACCCCTCCGGTATTTCCGATACCGCCTTGATGCGAGAATCCATGGAGTTGAAGGTGAACAGGGTGTCCAATTCTTTCAGATACAGTTCAACGCCAAATACATAATTGCCGGCAGAATAGTATACACTGTTCAGCATATTGAACATGGCCTTCTGTTCGTCGAATCGGCTAGCTGCCGGCGCTTCCTCGTTCAACGCCAGATATTGATGCAATTCGTCACTGATCTGAATCGAATAGATAATATTGTTCATGCGAGCGAACTGTTCACCCAGATAGATGGAGGCCCAGTTCATATTGGCTCGGTTGGTCTCCATAATCTCCTCTTCCATGGAAGAGCGGGTATTCTCGGCTGCCATAGCGGTCATGGCAATGACGGGCAGAACGGCCAGCAGCGTCATGGTAAGAATCAATTTATTGCGAATGCTGCGTTTGAAAGGATCTGTCAGCTTCCGATAACATTCGGTAAACACAGCGCATCCACTCCTGAGCTAAAATAGACAAACGCCCCAGCATGGAAGCCGAGGGCGCTTTGGTCTTTATATTCGTTTGGAAATGTTAAAATATCACGTTATACAATAGATTGAATGGTTACACGAGATCACTACGTGGTCAGAACAACCCTCTGATCGCTGTTATCACCGGATTTTTTTGATTCCCTTTTCGAAGGGGAAAATCCGTTGATAAAGGCGAGGTGTATGCTTCCGATGCAGCTTTCTCTCAGAAAGCTTTTAGCTCCGCTTCCTCAGGTTATTTCTGCCCTCTCCGTTAACGTGTACATATTAAATTCAACTTATATACCTATATTTATTATTTCCTATTATTGTTCAATAATCCGTATGCCCCATGGCTCCAATTCGATCTTCTCTCCCGCAGCTATCGGGGTTCCTGCCAGAAGTTCCGTCCCTTCCCCGTAAGCATTCATGAAGGATGTTGCCTCATCCGCGTAATTGAAATAGTAGCGAATCGTGCTTCCTTGATCGTTCACACCTGTCTTCACAATGATAGGAAAAGCCAGCTCCTGCTCAGCTCCCCATACGCCCGCTTCCTTCATGACACGTTCCAACACCTTACGGATCACCGCAGAACTGGTATAACATCCGACATAGGTTGCTTTGCCTTTTCCATAGGTGTTCTGGGTAATTGCCGCATATTCGCCCCAATGTGGATGATCATACCAAGCAAGTACTTCAGCCGTTGTTGGTGTAATCAGTTCCATCCAGGTGTGAATCTGGTTCTGCTCCTGACCAACCTCGAATGGATCATCGCGCAGCGAGACATGTTTGGGCTCTACAAAAAGGTTATAGCTGATCCCGCATGCCTCACTGATCAGGCCGGGCTGGCGGGTAGAGCGTACCTTGATATGCTCATTTGCAAATCCGCTTTTGAACGAGTAGACGATATGTCCGCCATCCTGTACGAATTGATTTAATCTTTCCAACAATGCATCCGAAGCTGCATACAGAGCAGGTACAACGAGCACATCATACCCCGCATAACTCTCAACCGATGGATCGATCAGGTCACAGCCAATGTTCATCTTGTACAATTCATCGTACATCCAGCGCACCACGTCATTGTAGTTCTTGTCACTGGTGAAGTTAAATCCAAACCATTTAATCGATGTGAGCGCCTCATTGCTGAACAGCACAGCTACCCGATTCTTTTTCTTCAGATTAACGAGCTTTGGACTGAGTCGGGCAAAATCCCTGCCAATGGTCTTTGCTTCGTTGTACACCGGATTCGGTTCAAAGTCATGACTGAGCAAACCTTTCCAATAGGTCTCAAACGAATTGTGCAACGAATGCCAGTGCCAGTAAGCGACCATGTTCGCCCCTGATGCCAGATGACTGAATGCCTGCAAACGCAGCTGTCCAGGATAGGGAACCCAATGCCAGAACGCCTGGGCTTCGGTCTCCAGTACCAGATAGTTCGATTGTTTGGTGGAACGCGCCACATCCCCGCCAAATGAGATCTCAATGCCCGTCAGATCATTCTGGGAAGGATGGTAGATATCCACACTGGTGATGTCAAAAGGCTTCGATGCGGCAAAATGATCCACATCCCCTTGAATGCCGTACGAATACCCACGCCAGTCAAAGTCAAAGTTCTGGGTAACAAACTGTCCTTCCTGTTTGTATTCATTCACGATCCCCACTTGCCAAGCCAAAAAGTTGGTTACCAGCTGCCGCTGGAACTTGGCAAACTCAGCTCCCAGACTACCGTTGATCGTTCCTACCACAGACGGGAAGTCCTCCCAGCTATTGATCCGATTGCTCCAATAATCGAGGCCAAATTCCTTGTTAAGCTCATCCAGGGAGCTGAATTTGTTCCGCATATATTTGACGAATTGCAGTTGTACATTATCTCCAGCCGTATTGTAATGCTTCGTCTCGTTATCTGTCTGATATCCAATTACCGCTGGATGTGTGCTTACCCGAGAGATCAGCTTGCGTATGATCCGCTCGGCATAGAATAGATAGGTTGGATGGGTAATGTCCATAATCTGTCTTGCACCATATTTTCCAGGTCCCTGTGAGGTGGTAGCCAGCACGTCCGGATGTTCTTTAACCATCCACGTTGGAACAGCATACGTTGGTGTTCCTACGATAACCTGAATTCCCGCCTCATGCATGGCATCCAGCACACGGTCTACGGAAGAGAAGTCAAATACGCCATTCTGTGGTTCATGAGTACTCCAGGTTGATTCTGCAATACGGACCACATTGATCCCTGCATCCTTCATCATCTGAATGTCCTTGTCCAATCTTTCGTAAGGCATATATTCATCATAGTAAGCTACACCATATAATAATTTGTCCATGATTTAATCTCCTTTTCAGGTGGAAAATATAATGATCTTGACGTGTGCAAGAGTTGACATATTCCAATCCACAATGGTAGCGTTTACATTATTATTGGTTGAAGAACTTGGATTGTTCAGCAACCACTTCAAACGCTGATACGTGCCATGGATTATCCATGCTTGCGTTAAACTGATTATAATGAAGTATACTACGGGTGCCGATTGTATAAGGCAAGTTGTTTTTACCCTTTTCCGAGGTGAATATGATGGATATGCGATCACAGCTCCGAGAAATGCCTCACCATACGCTGGCCCACTGGCTGCCTATTATCGACTGTAACATCAAATTCTATGGTGCGCACAGCCAACAAGTACCCTATGGATGGGCGATGCCGGAGGAATCACATCCGGGCTTTGAGATTATGTTGATCATCGAAGGTACGCAGGAGAGTGTGATTCATGGTTTTACCTATACCGTGGAGGAAGGTTCCATTCTTCTCATTCCTCCAGGGTTCAAACATACGAATCAATGTGTATCCACGGGAGGCATGACTTATTTTAGCGCTCACTTTAATGTGGATGATCCAGTCTTCACCCTGAAGCTGATGTCACAGCATAGCCAAATCTACGCAGCAGGTACGGCAGATAATAGGAAGTTGCGCGTTGTGCTGGAGAGTTGGATGGGGATGATTAACGTATCTGAAGCCTACACGTCCACTGACAAAATGATCATGCAGGCCCGCATGTTTGAACTGTTCGCCCTGTTGTCCCAAGCCGCTGACAATGAACCGGAGACCCCCACTTCCGTTGCTGCTTCACATGCACCAGCTCCAACAGCCATGCATTATGCGGGAGCTATAGCGGAGGCAATCAAGCAGGCATTCCATGCCCAGCTTCGAACCAAGGAAAGCAGTGTATCCACGGTCAAAGTAGAGCAGATTATATCCTCGTTTGGCATCAGCCCGGGATATGGTCTACAGGTCTTTCGCAAGGTGTACGGGCGGTCGCCCAGGGCTTACCTGTCCAGCTTGAAGTTGCAGGAGGCCAAAGTACTGATCGAACAGCCAGAGCTGTCGCTCGGGGAAATTGCGTGGAAGCTCGGTTACACCCATCTGTCCCATTTCAGCAGACAATTCAAACGTTGGACAGGCCAAAGCCCGCTTCAATATCGCAATCATCATGCAGATGCATCAGGTGATCCTGTATCCTACAGATCTGAATCGAGTCCAGAATCTTGATTACGGATACGCTCGTACTCTTCCGGCGTGTTCATATTATTCATTTGCATCGCTAGTTTATGAACGCCAGCTCTCTCAAGCTCTTCCGCTTCGACATAGCGGCAACTGATCTCTTCAAGCCATCGCATAACTCGAAGATGATCCTGTATCAGACGCTGCTCGAGATCAGGGAGCACTCGTTTGTGGTAAGCCCCTGCAAGAGGGTGGACATGTCCATCCACGCGTGGAACGATAGCAGAATAAGAGTTATGCGATTCGACCAGTTTTTTTATTCCATCAAAAAAAGACGTTTGCAGGAGCGGCATATCGCAGGCGCATACCAGATTCCAGTCTGTATCGGAAGCTTCCAGTGCCGCGTGAAGACCGGCGAGTGGCCCCTTCCCCGGATAGTGATCATGAACGCAGTCGTAGCCCATTGCTCCGTAGGTTGTCACATTGGGTCCGGCAGCCACGATGATACGGGATACGGCGGGTCTCATGGCCTTGGTGACATGTTGCAGTACAAGGGAACCATTCAGTTCCAGCATGGCCTTGTTGGTCCCCATGCGGCTGGATAAACCTCCTGCCAATATGATGCCTGTCCATTCCCTTGTGTTCATGATGTCTTGCTCCCTCCTGGTAACGATGTGGGCTTGTTATATCAATCGATCAACATTTTCTATAGATTGAATCCCCTTTCAACAAATGATACATTGAACAATATGCATTTGAAAGGAATGGCTTAATTGGACAGACCTGCACCTTCAAGAGGCAATACCTCATTAGTTTCTCTGAAACTATATAACTTTTTCATATATGGAGCCATCTCGATCTTTGCCGGATTCCTGCAGCTTTACCTGCAAGAGATTGGCATGACCAAACTGGAGATTGGCAGTCTCATGGCGATTGGACCCTTTGTATCCTTGTTTGCCAATCCATTCTGGGGTTTCTGGAGCGATAAATCTCGCAACATTCGCATCATTCTGATGATTATGATGGGAGGCACATTTGTGCTCGCCCAAGGTGTATTCTATGCGCCCACTTATACATGGATCTATGTAGCCATGATTTTCTTTTATTTTTTTCAAAGTCCATTATTCGCACAAACGAACAGCCTGATTCTCGGATATATCGATGGTACAACCCAGAAATTTGGGTCATTCCGGCTCTGGGGTTCACTCGGTTGGGCACTGACTGCCGTCGCAGCCGGACCTCTCATTGACCGTTTTGGCATCGGCAGTGTATCCATTATATTTGCGTGTATGATTGCCACCGCCTTTGTATTATCCGTATTTTTACCCAGACAGCCGATTGCTTCGGATACACCCGTGGTTACTTTTCGGCGGTTTGGCAAAGTCATGTTCAATCCGTATTTTATGGCATTTATCGGCCTGGGTGTACTCGTATCGGTGCCTAATGCGATGAACAGTACTTTTATGTCACTATACATTGTAGAAATGGGTGGCGACAAACAGATGGTCGGCTGGGCCATCTTCACCTCATCCATTCTCGAAGTCGGCGTATTCCTGCTGCTCGACCGCTTACTCAAACGCAAAATGAGCATGCTCCTGGCATCTCTCATTCTGATCAGTTTGCTGTTTGCACTGCGCTGGCAGCTCATGGCACTGGCTAACAACCCGCTGGAGATTGTATTCATTCAGTTGATGCACTCCATTACGTTTGGTGGGTACTTCTATGTGGGTACGCAACTGACCATGCTGTTTATTCCAAGACCTTACCGTTCCTCCGGTCAAGCAGTATATACAATGGCCTGGGGCGGCCTCTCGGGCGTGATTGCCGGTCTGTTCGGCGGCTGGTTGTTCCAGAGCTTCGGTGCGGAAATCATGTATAGCATTGGCGTATTCTTCTCACTCATCGGCGCGGTCGGATTTGGCATCATGTGGTTATCGAATCGACGTAACGGCTATCAGCCAGTTGTATTGACGGAGATGGGTAATATGGATGAGGACAGATAATCTTTTGTTACAGGCTATTCGAACGATTAAAGTTACACTGGCGCACTCCGATGCCAGAACAACCTTCTGATCGCTGTTATCTCCGGATTTTCTTAATTCCCTTTTCAAAGGGTAAAATCCGGAGATAAAGGCGAACGCTTCGCTTCTTCAGGTTATTTCTGTCCTCTACGTTAGGGTGTAACATCAGCGTACAAAAAACCGAAACAAAAGATTAAGCATAGGTGCAGTAAAGAGAAAAGGCGTCTAAGGTTTGTTGCTCCTAACGAACCTTAGACGCCTTATTTGCAGCAATTTCACGAAATTCTAAAGCTAAGGAATCTCAGCCACCTTATTTTGCATAAAAGATGTTAAAAATCCAAAAAAGACAGACCGAACGAGGAAATAAGGTGTCTACGATTCGTTACGTTGCTGGAACGCCCCAAAACACTTGAATAACGTGTCTTCGGTTCGTTAGATTTTTGCCTCATACGCACGTTTTAGACCTCAGCTCATGTTCATGTTCATGTTCATGTTCATGTTCATGTTCATGTTCATGTGAAATTGTATTACTAAGCCTAAAACTGGACCAGGCTAGATCCAGAAAAACAATAAAGGACATCCTTCGCCATGATTATGACGAAGGATGCCCTCCCTTTAATTTATAACTTGGCTGCTTATCAGCACTCTGATGAACAGGCCATAAATTTTATCCAGCCGCATTACGCCTTCGGCAGTTGGAATGAGCTTTTCAGGGATACAACCCGGTTAAATACCGGACGACCTGGCTCGGAATGTTTTGGATCTACACTGAAGTAACCATGACGGAAGAATTGGAATTTATCCTGCGCGTTCGCTTCCTTCATTTCTTGCTCCACATACCCGTGAACAACCTCAAGGGAGTTCGGGTTCAGTTGATCCAGGAACGTTTTCTCCGGTTGCTCTTCCACAACCTCAGTTTCAGCTCCAGCTACTGCCACTTCCACCTCTGCTTCCGGTGCTTCATCCAAGATCAAAGGCTCATACAGACGGAATTCAGCAGGTACCGCTTGAGTCGCTTCTACCCAGTGGATCGTACCTTTAACTTTACGGCCTGTGAATCCACTGCCGCTCTTCGTCTCTACATCATAGGTACAATGAATCTCGGTCACATTGCCTTCTGCGTCCTTGATCACATCATTACATTTGATGAAGTATGCATGTTTCAGACGAACTTCGTTGCCAGGGAACAAACGGAAGTATTTGTTCGGCGGATTTTCCATGAAATCGTCTTGTTCAATATAAATCTCACGGGAGAACGGAATTTGGCGATTACCCATCTCTGGGTTCTCCACATTGTTCTCTGCTTCGAGCCATTCCACTTGTCCTTCAGGGTAGTTGGTAATAACCACTTTAAGCGGGTGCAAGACAGCCATCGTGCGTGGAGCTTTCAGTTTCAAGTCTTCACGTACAAAGTGCTCCAGCGTTTGCAGGTCGATAACCCCTTGGCTCTTGGAAATGCCTGTTTCGAATACAAAATCACGAATGGCTTCCGGTGTATATCCCCGGCGGCGCAGACCCGAAATTGTCGGCATACGTGGATCATCCCATCCATCCACATGGCCTTCGTCCACGAGCAGTTTCAGCTTCCGCTTGCTTGTCACCATCTGGGACAGGTTCAGGCGGCCAAATTCGTATTGACGCGGCTTACTCTCCATCTCACATTCCGCAATAACCCAATCGTAGAATGGGCGTTGATCCTCAAACTCCAGCGAACAAAGGGAGTGCGTTACACCTTCAATCGCATCTTCGAGCGGGTGAGCGAAGGCGTACATTGGATAGATACACCATTTGTCACCCGTGTTATGATGGTGTGCGTGTGAAATCCGGTAAATCACCGGATCGCGCAGATTGATATTAGGTGCAGACATATCGATCTTGGCACGCAGCACTTTCTCTCCGTTCTTGAATTCGCCTGCACGCATACGTGTGAACAGGTCGAGATTCTCTTCCACCGAACGATCACGGTACGGGCTGTTCTTGCCCGGTTCCGTCAGCGTTCCGCGCATTGCACGGATCTCGTCGGCGCTTTGGTCGTCGATGTAGGCTTTTCCTTTTTTAATCAACAAAACAGCACGGTTGTACATCTCATCAAAATAATCCGAGGCAAAACGTTTCTCATTCCACTCGTATCCGAGCCATTTCACGTCTTCCTGAATCGATTGAACGTACTCTACATCTTCCTTGACCGGGTTCGTGTCATCAAAGCGCAGATTCGTTTTGCCGCCAAATTCGCCGCCCAGCGTAAAGTTAATCCAGATCGCCTTGGCATGGCCGATATGCAGATAACCGTTCGGTTCCGGAGGAAAACGGGTAATAACTTCCTGGACTTTCCCAGACCGGAGATCTTCGGTAATAATATTTTTGATAAAGTTAGGTGGGGTTGTACGATTGTCCACAGGTATCAAACCTTTCATGAATGGATTGGAGCCTTCGGGAATTGCAGCAATTCCGGCTATAATTCCTTAATAACGAAGTCATTTCCTGAAAAAATCTATTTTCTTGGAAAGTTTCGTACGCGTTTCATTTAAATATACCTTTAACGGGGGAGGAGTTCAATAAAGAACGGCACCAAAGTCAGGATCAGCCGTGCATAAATAGGCCCAAAACCATTTTGACGGGTTCGCTCGAATCATGTAGCATGATAGTAAAATCAAATTATAGGGAGGGTTTCCCATTGAACACGCTTAAACTGACCAAAGAACAGCAGGATGAAGCCATTCGCACCATCCAGTCGTATTTCGAAGAGGAACGTGGCGAAGAGCTCGGCGATCTGGCCGCTTGGGGTGTCCTCGACCTGTTCATGACACAGCTCGCTCCCTACATATATAATCAGGCACTCCGTGACGCACGCACAACAGTCAATCAACGCATGGCCTCAATGGAAGAAGACCTGTTTGCACTGGAGCAAAAGTTACCCAAGACTTCCCGTTAATCACTAATTTATAAAGAAAGAAGGTTGCATTCATGTTTACCTATTCATTGGATGAATATACCGAACTCCGGCCACTGGCCATGGAACATACCAAACCGCTGTTTGAACTGACGGATCGCTCGCGGGATCAATTGAGACATTGGTTGCCGTGGGTGGATCATGTGACAGAAGTGGAACACACCTCAAACTTCATTACTAACGCATTAAAACAAGGTGCTGAAAATGGCGGCTTCACCGCCGGCGTATGGTTAAAAGGCGATCTCGCAGGCGTCATCGGATTCCACGAAATTAACTGGACCAACCGCTCGGTAAGCATCGGATATTGGCTTGGAAAAGGTTTTGAGGGTCAGGGCTTGATGACAAGTGCTTGTCGCGTTCTGGTTGATTATGCACTAGTCACACTGGATCTAAATCGCGTCGAGATTCGCTCGGCAACAAACAACAAACGGAGTCGTGCTATCCCAGAAAGACTCGGATTTGTTCTCGAAGGTGTCATTCGCCAGGCAGAGAAGTTGCCTAAAGGTTACGTGAACCATGCAGTATACGGCATGCTTCAGCATGAATGGGAACTCTTGCGCTAATTCGCTTACATAATGAATCGGGAGTGATCTCTCCCAACATAATAGATCAACACGAATACCCTCGATCTCCACGTATTGTGGTGACAGAGGGTATTTATGTTATTGTATTCAATGACTTTTATAGGGCTCGGACCATGCCACCATCCACGATCAATGAGGTTCCGGTAATGTACGTATTGGCCCCGGATAACAGGAACACCACCGCTTTGGCAAACTCCTCTGGTTGACCATAACGGCCCAGTGGAATCTCCTTGCGGAACTGTTCAGAGACTTCGTCCTCACTGACTCCGTTCTGCTCTGCCCGTGCTGCATCCAGCTCACGAATGCGGTCTGTTGCAATACGACCTGGCGCCACCGTGTTGATCAAAATTCCGTATGGAGCCAGCTCTTGAGACAAGGTCTTCGCCAATCCAAACACGCCGGTACGGAACGTGTTGGACAGCACCAGACCCGGAATGGGCTGCTTCACCGAAGTTGAAGCGATATTCACAATGTGTCCTCCGCTTTCTTTCATATAAGGAAGAGCAGCGCGAATCAGCCTTACATAACTGAGTACATTTAATTCAAATGCACGCTCCCAATCTTCATCCGTCAGTGACTCAAATGAACCCGATGGCGGGCCACCCGAATTGTTCACCAGAATATCAATCTGCCCAAACAGCTCCGCTGTCTTGTGAATCAGAGCCTCAATATCTTCCTTGCGTGTCACATCGGTTGCACAATATTCCACACGTCCACCACCACCAAGTGCCAGAAGCTCCTGCTTCACTGCTGCGAGCTTTTCTTCGCTCCGGCTGGCAAGCATGACGTCAGCACCTTCTGCTGCCAATTGAGCGGCTACCGCTTTGCCCAGCCCGCGACTGGAAGCCAACACCAGCGCTTTTTTACCTTGAAGTCCCATGTCCATCGTTGTTCCTCCTCCTCAGCTAGTTTCTATTTGGTCTGGATAAAATAACCCATAAGAATATCGTCCACATACTTGCCGCCGATATAAAACTCAGACACCAACCTGCCTTCCGTCACAAATCCACACTGTGTATAAAACGTAATCGCTCCCGGATTGCTGGAAAGTACGCGCAGCCTGAGCTTGCGAACGCCTTGTTGGGCTGCATGCTGCTTGATGGCATCCATCAAAGCTGTAGCAATGCCACAACGCCGATCATGAGGGTGAACTGCAATATGAATCTCGTAGACATGACGATTGACCGGCATACCTGTGGCTGGCTGAAAGCCCACATAACCACATACCCGCTCTCCCTGCACCGCAATCAATTGACTGCCTGGCGGGCAATGCTGCAGATATTGCTGTCTGGAGCGCCAATGCATCGGTGCAGGAGAGGTGTATTTGTCCCATACCAGGGCATCCAACCCCATTAGCTGGGCTGCATCTTTAATCTCCGATGGACGAATCGTAAATGTATGGCTGGTAAGCATAATAATTCAACCTTTCGTGCTATAGTCGACAACGCTGTACGTTACAACGTCGGGAGATTTAAGAAAGTTAAGAAATTTATGAAACTTTAGAAATACGTTGTTCGTTTGCTTCATTGTTTACATATGTTCGTTCTATATATTGTAGCATAGCCTCAGCTTTGACTAAAATTCCGCTCGGTCTTGAACCTTTTAGCAAAATGAGAAAAACACTTAACCTTGCCGTAACGTCATGGTTTATACTGGTCCGATAAGGAGGGGATGCATGATGAATATCAAAGAGGCAGCAAGCAGGCTTGGTATATCGGCAAGAGCCATTCGTTTTTATGAAGAAAAAGGATTAATTCTCCCCGCCAAACAGTCCAGTAACGGGTATCGTACCTATACCGAGAATGATATCTGGCGGCTTCAGACCATTGCTGCGCTGCGTGAGATTGGCATGTCCCTACAGGATATAACACACGCGCTCGGAGAGATTGATCAAGGGAATCAGCAACGGCTGGAAGAATATCTGGAGCTGCAACAGGCCGTCATGTATGCCCAGTGGATTGAGTTGAAACGTATGATGGATACAACCCAGCGCATGATTGACCTGAATCGTCAGGACGGTCCGCTGGATGTCAGCCATCTACACGATCTCGCGGACAGTGCCCGTCGCCTGCGCGAAGCCCGGCAGAACTGGCATGATCGGTGGAATTATGACACGCAGGCAGCCATCCATGATCAACGAGTGCAGGCAGAAGGCAGAGTCAGTACTGAACACCCCAGCATAGAGGGCAGGCATCATTCAGCCACCCCCTCGCCTATAAGAGATGAGAATGAAGTTTCACATCCACACCAGGATGCAGATCATTCCGCGCCAAGCGATTCCAATGATACGGTACAGTCTTCCTTTTATCTGTATCACAACTATGAGGAAGCGCTCGAACAGACGGCTCAATGGATCTCTCCCGCCCTTGGTGAGAAAGGACTCGATATTGGTACAGGCACAGGTAATCTGGCTGGGAAACTGCTACAGCACGGCGCAGACATGACTGCAATCGACCAATCCCGGGAGATGCTGCGCAGATGTCGTATCAAATATCCCGAGATGCATGTAAAACTTGGGAATTTTCTGGCGCTGCCTTTTGCCGATCATTCCTTCGATTTTGTTGTATCCAGCTTTGCTTTCCATCATCTGAGTCCAGACCAGCAACTACTGGCCTTACAGGAGATGCAGCGGGTATTAACCTCGCGCGGACGTATCGGTCTAACCGATCTGATGTTTGTTGATGCGACTCACCGTGATTCCTATATTCGACAGGCAGAAACCACAGGACACGAGGAACAGCTGCGCGCCTTGCGCGAACGTCACTTCCCTCTACTCAGTGAGCTATGCGGCTGGTTGGAACAACAGGGCTACGTAACAAAGCATGTGCGGCATAATGAGCTGTTACATACGTTGCTGGCAGTTCCACTGCGGTAAGCAATCGTAAGAGCGTATGGCAAAAAGGCCATCCCGCCTTTGAATAAAGAAGGATGACCTTGGTGTACATCATGCTATGAGATTACATATAGATATCAACAACCGTACGCTCAGTTGCACTCCGTGCTTGTCTGAACTCATCAAGCGAGATGCTTACACCGCCCTGACGGTAACGGTTCGCTGTACGCTCGGTAGGAATGTCCTTGCCATTCACCGCTACACGGCTCACAGCACCTTCGTTCAAGTGATAGATAAACGTCACCGGCTCACCTGCATATTCAAATTCGAATTGCATGCCGTTCAGCTCAGCTGGCAATACCGGGTCAATGACCAGATCGCCGCCCTCTTGACGAATGCCAAGTGCATTGGAGATCAGCTGGTTCATGTAGATTCCAGGGCCGCTGGAGTAGATTCTCCATCCGCCTTTCACCTGTACAGTACCTTTACGAAGCTGGTCAAAATGCTCCTGTGCCTCGTAACGTGTATTAAACTTGCCGTCCGAACTACTGAAGTATGAGTTCGCTTGGCGAATCTCTGCGTTAGGTACAACCTCGCCGATACCAACCGGGTTGATCATCGCGAGACCATTCCACACCTGATCTGTCTTACCTAGCTTCGCCATCGCTTCTACGTAACGGATATGAGCGTGTACATATTGCAACCCAATTTCCCGACCGAAGTTGGATGCTTGCTCTGCACGTTTGAAGTGTGTGCTTACTCCGCCAGCATACTGAGCCGGACGATTCATCAGACGCACGCCATCCGGGCACAGGAACTGTTCACGGATCAATGCGTAATGAGACTCTGCTTGCTCCGCATTCAGCAACTCACCAATCATGCTGCGCGTCATTGGCAACAGGCGATATTGAATGCCTGTCTCTGTATCCGTTGGATGAAGCATCAGCTTCGCTTGGTCCGCTTCTTCCATGTATACAAAGCCTGGAATCACATCTGTGCCCAGCATGTAACGGTTAAAGTCCTCACGAATGCCTTGAGCCAGCACATCAAGCTCCTGTGCAAAGTCCGCATCCTTGAATTTCAGCGCTTGCGAGAGCACATTCACGGACTGATACGTCAATGCCACCGTCCAACTGCTCACCATGTATTGCTTCAGCTGTGCATTGGCTGGTTGGAGCGTATCATCCCAGTCGCCATCTCCGTAGGAAGACAGGAACGTATCATGCAGGAAGTGCGAACGAATATATTCAATCTCTTTTTTCGCGTGATCCAGTACCGTTGCCGTCTCTTCCGTGAACCCGAAGCTATGTTTAACGGTATAAGGTACTTTCTCGTCCAGGATTGCATAGTCGCGAGTCGCTGTCAGGTAATCCGCCAGCACTTTCAACGGCCATACGATGATGTCGCCATGACTCTCTTCCTGTTGAATCGCAAAGTATTTATCAAACATGAACCATTGCGGCCAGTTGCCATCATCTTCATATTGGTGTGTATAAACCATTTTGATGATATCGCGAACTTGCTCATATTTTTGCGTTGCCATAAAGTACTCCACCGGACCTTGGCATACATCCCGTGTACCCCAAGCCGCGCCGCCGTACTGCTCCAAACCATGAGGCACGGAGTAGTGAACCAGCATGTTGTGGGTGTACCACCAAGCCAGCGCGTTTACTTTGAACAGATCCTCTGCACTCTGACCTTCTCCACGGGACAAACGGAACCCGTTCATCACACCTGCGAAGAACTCGCGGTATGCCTGTACTTCCTCTTCAAAAGTAAGGCTTGAACCTGCTACCACTCCGCTATCCGCTTGACCTTCCAATACCCCCTGTACCTTCAGCGTCCATTCAGCACTCGCTTCCAGACTAAGGGTAACCAGTGATGCGGAACCACTGCGGATACCACTTGCCAGCAACGTTTCGTCACCTACATTTACAGTCGCGCCATCCACCGACATACGGTATTGCAGATCCGGATACGTTCCAGCACTAATCGCTTGTGGATCAGCCTTGAAGATCAATGTATCGCCGTCCTGCGTCATATGCAGTGGATACTCGTATTCATTCACATTCATCGTAATCTGGTTTGTTACCAGGTAACGGTATGCCGCGCCACTTGTGGAGCGTACGTTCATGCTTACTTCCGTAGTATGTGCGCCTGTGTAATTGGTCACGATGATCGTATCGGATGCCGTTTTGTAGATCCAACGTACATAGTTAAAGCCAATTTCGAACAGGGAAGGCATCGTCAGCAGACGATATTGTCCGTCCATTTCCACATAAATGCGTTGTCCCGCCGTTTTCGGCACGTTTAATGCATTGCGGGCATTACTGATCATTTTATTAAAATTGGTGTTACCAATAACGAGTTGTGAGTTGAAAATACCGTACATATACGATGTTGTCGTAATAACCTGTGCTCCAAGTTGCACGTTGCCACCACTCATCAGAATGTGACCGTGCGGACGCTCTACGAGCAATTCTTTTGCTTTCAGAACGATATGTTCATAGCTGCCTGTGAAGAAGGATAACAGTTCCTCACCGCTATGCTCTTCCTGATGACGATCAGGGAACAGATCATGAATCTCATCTTGCGTCAGATCAAGCGTAACCAGCGGTTCACCCAAGAAGGAGGATAGTTTTACCTGTTCCAACGTGTCACCATTTTCCACAGCCAGAGCCTGTACTTCATTCCATGCTGCGGTAACTTCATCTCCGAATTCCAGTGCAGAGATTCCTTCGGCATGATTAGGCTTCGCCAGTCCATAAAAGACCACCTGAGCTTCTCCGTTCAGATTCAGCAGTTCAGATTGCAATGCAGTGTAAGCAAATTCATACTGATACGTCTCATTCGCCAGCGTTGGGCGATTCAAGCTCTCTGGTTGATTCGTTTCCTTGTACGACAGACCGAAGAATTGGAATCCATCTGTGGAGTAACCGACTGCTTTCGTCAGGGAACCTTGTTGCATATAAGGAAATGCACCGCCCTGAGGCTGGTTTTGACGGGAACAAACGACATAACCTTTCGCTTCATCTTCAAACACCGTATGGTCAATGTATTGTGAAAGATAAGCTTCATTGCTGCGTACCGCACCTGGATCAGCAAGACCTACATCCTGTCCGTACACCACGTCTACGTTATGTTGTTGTCCTGTGAGCTTCACATCCCAGAACCATACACCTTGCGGTGTAGCCGTAAATACGACCTGATAGCCAATGCCTTGTTCGCTACCTTCCAGCTGGACTGTGCCCTCCCAGATCAACTGGTTGCTGGACTGTGCTTTGCTTGTAATCACCTTGCTGTTCGAACGTACACCGAGCAACGGGAACGAGCTGATATTCTCCCCCTCATGTACACGCAGGTACAGGTTGTTCAGAGATCCATCAATCTGGTTGCTGAGCAACTGGTTCAGCATGGTTGTACCGGATGTAGCCTGGTATAGGTCGCCACTGTTCAAAAAGGTAAAAGATAACTCTCCGGCACTTAAGCGGATAGGTTCATTAATCATCGTTGTCATAAGGTTCACTCCTTGAATTAGTTAAAATCGAAACGTTTCGATAATTTTGAAAAAGAATAGGGGCCTCTTCAAACCGGCTTTTTACAGCCCGTCCGGACGATAACCCCATCATTAAACTTTCACTTCCAGCATGCAGGCAGTTCTTTGTTGTTCAGACTCGGTCTAAAGCGAACGTACAGAGCTGCGCTCGATCATATTAATCGTTAACGTATATGAAGGGTCAACCGCTTCGCCATTGAGCATCTGGAATAACAGATGTCCGGCGAGCGACCCGGCTTCATGCTTCGGCTGGCGTATCGTTGTCAGCGGTGGATGCACATATTCGGACAACTGAATATCGTCAAAACCGATCACGGAAATATCATTCGGCACCGATATACCACGCTCTTCCAATGCTTTCAGGCCGCCAATCGCCATCTCATCGTTACCGTAAAATACCGCTGAGGGAAGCTCGCCCTGCATGATCATCATTTTGGTTGCACTGTATCCGCCCTCACGCACAAAGTTACCGTTCAGACGCCATTTGGACTTTTCTTCAAGTCCCGCTTCCCGCATCGCTCGCAGATACCCTTGGTAACGGAGCGCGTTGTCATACGAGTTGGATGGGCCACTGATATAAGCGATCTTCTGATGTCCTGCCTGAATCAGGTGGCGGGTTGCAAGGTAACCGCCCTGCTCTCCATCCACCAGCACGTTGACCAAATGGTCACTCGACAGCTGACGATCCATCACAATGATCGGAAAACGATGACCGGCAGATTCTACCAGAATATCATCATGAATGTTATGCGCCAGGATGATGGCTCCATCTACTCTTTTTTCACGCAAGAATCGCACTGCCGTTGAATCCCGTCCACCCATGGAGCTGCAAGCAATTAGGTCATACCCGTTCGCGAGGGCTACATCTTGTACACTACGGATCAACTCCGAGTAATACGGGCCCGACAGATCGGTCAGGATCAAAGCGATCGTGTTCGTCCGGCTCCGTTTCAGGTCCATGGCAAAGCCGTTCTTGCGGTAATTCAGTTCTCGTGCTGCCTCAAGCACTTTAGCCTTGGTCTTGGCACTAACCTTGCTATCCCCGCTCAGCGCATAGGAAGCAGTCGAGAGTGCTACACCTGCCAGCTTTGCCACATCCTTAATCGTTGCCATTCCACGTTCGCTCCTTCTAAACTAAAACAAATTCAAGGTTATCTACATTCTATACGATACATGGTTAGAACAACCACTAAATCCTTCATTATCGTTTATTAATCTTTGTACATATCATAGCTATGGATGTCAATCGAAACGTTTCGAGGTATTCTCAAAAAAAATCCTTGTTTCGATCCTTCCGGTACCACTGTTGAAGTACCTCATTCCAATCCGTACCATTAATGATGGTTATGACGCGTATTTCAATCTGACGCCCCCTGAACAGTTTGTGCCTAACACAATGAAACTGGCAGTAAACGTCAGATTGAAACGTTTCGACATTTTCATTATAGTCGGTGTTGATAGCGATTTCAACCACTTTATCTATTTTTCATAGAAAAAGTTGATTTGTTCAATCTGTCCATCCACGTCACTTCGTTTATAGTATATACTGCATAATAGTCGAGATCCGAGAATTACGCCAGTACACCAGGGGCATGAGACGAATAATGCCTCTGCTGACTTATGTAAGGAGACAGTTATCTAATGAATATTTCCAAGCCCATTTACCATAAAAAATCGCTGTCCCGTCCCATTTCCTTGCAGAAGATTCAGTCCGTACCTGTTGCCCTTTTCAAGCTGTGCCATCTGGTGCAGCTTCACGACCGCGAGGCATTCTCCCGCATAGATGAGATGTGGAGCACACTTCACGTACTATACGTCATTACTGCTGGCCAGGCCAGGCTGATTAGTGAAGAGGGTAAACTGACATTAAATGCAGGCTGTGCAGTCGTTCGGCAAGCTGGAAGCCTGCTTCAGCACGAGAACAAGCGCGGCACTCTGTCGCCAATACAGGGCATTGCTATTGCTTTTGATTTCACTGAAAATGAACAGCTATTCTGGCCGTTCGGGATACCAGCTCCCATTGCGAGTCGTACTCTCACTGATAGGGCACTAGAGCTGGTTCAAGCAAGTTCGAAGGGCCATGATTCCAGCCCATTCAGGCCACATATGCTTTTCTATGAGTTACTGGATATTTTGCGGGATCATGTGGCTCACTCTGCTCATGAAGATCACTCCTGGCTCGATGCCGTGCTCAGACATATCCATCAGATGTATACCCATCCGTTAAGCCGCGAACAATTGGCACGGGATGCAAATGTGAGCCCTGAGCATTTTTCACGGGAGTTCAAGAAACATACTGGTCTTACGTTTGTTGAATATGTAACTCGTCTCAGAATCAGAATGGCTCAAGAACATCTGTTGTTCGCGAACCCTACACTACAGGAGATTGCACAACTGACAGGCTACAGGGACACTTTCTATCTGAGCCGCAAATTCAAACAGATGGTTGGATCGGCACCAACACACTACCGGAAAATGCCCAAAAAGATTGTATCTTTGACTTACAATTATACAGCCTCACTTCTGGCATTGGGCCACACTCCCCACATGGGTGCCGTCGCCAGCTGGATGGAAGAAAAACGTGGTGAACATGGTCATGAGCAATTTGAGCAACATTCCGAATACGAGCTGGTTAAACATACGGATCTGATTGCAAACGCTCAGCCCGATGTCATTGTCGGATATGCACCGCATCCCGCTTCCGATGAACTACGTCTGATCGCACCGACCATTCTGATGCCCTTTGAGGAACTCGATTGGCAGGAGCAGCTTCTTCATCTGGGCCGAATTACTGGGCTTGAGTCCAATGCACAGGAGTTGTTAGATCGATATCATCAACTTGAGCAAGAGGCCAATCATACGTTGGACCAACAGATGGAAGGAACTCGTGGTTCCGCCGTTTGCATGTTTATGATTGGAGAAGACGGCGCTTATATCTATGGTCATGGCTGGGGCAGAGCTTCTCATGTGCTGTATCAATCGCTGGGCTTCACTCCACCCTCACGTATGGAGCAGGATGGACAGTTACTCACGGGGTACGTTCATGTTCCGTTGTCCGAGATTCACTTGTATGCCGCAGATCACATGTTTGTCGCCTTCCCTGAGGAACCTGCCGAACGAGAAATGCTGGATAACCTGCTGAATCAGGAATCCTGGGGGACCCTCTCCGCCGTTCGTGAAGGACGTGTATACGAGATTGATGCCGACATGTTCTATGGATTTGATCCCTTGTCCGTTATGGAGCAGTTGCAGCATATCATGCTTCACCTCACATCATAATTGTCCATGCAGTAGTGATCATAGTTGTCCATGTACAAATATCACATCTTCCTCTATGTTATTAATGAGAATAATAATCATTATTGATTGTACATAGGGGGAACAAAAATATGTTTGCTGCAAAAAAACGCTTTTCCGGCTTGCTGCTTATGCTCGCCATCATTATGATTCTGGCTGCATGTAGCAGCGGAACAGGCTCAACCGCCACTGAACAGACATCGGCAGCGGGAACCGAAACGACAACAGCCTCTTCAGAGACGAACACAGACACGTCGTCCGGTTCAGACAATTCAAATGCTACACGGACCTACAAGTCATTAAGCGGAGATGTTGAAATTCCGGCTGAACCGAAACGAATCGTTACCGATATGTACGTAAGTGATCTGCTTGCACTGGGTGTGAAACCTGTTGGTGCTGTTCAATATTATTTGGAAAACCCGTTCTATGCGGATCAGGTGGCGGGCATAGAGAGTATCGGTGATCGGGCGGCAGTATCCATGGAGAAGGTTGTTGCCTTGAACCCGGATCTGATCATTACCTACTCTGATCAAGCCGAAGAGATTGAAAGTTATAAAAAAATCGCACCTACCGTGGTCATTCCGTATGGTACATTCACCAATGTGCATGACGAAATCCGGGGATTCGGAGAGCTGATGAACAAATCCGAAGCAGCCGAAGCTTGGCTGAAAACGTACGATGAACGGATTGAAGCCGCTCGCGCTAAGGTGAAAACAGTCATTAAACCGGAGGAAACCTTCTCCATCCTTGAGGTATCCGACAAGAGTTATTATGGATATGGAGACAATTTTGGTCGAGGAGGACAAGCGGTTTACCGTGCTTTGCAACTTGCCCCACTCGAAATCACCAAAAAAGAACTGATGGGTGATACCCAATGGAAAGAAATTTCGCGTGAAGTTGTTGGTGATTATGCAGGGGATCATATCTTCTTAACCGTTGGAGAGAACAATAAAAATTACCAAGGTGACTCCATCTGGCAATCCCTGCCGGCTGTAAAAAACAATCAGGTCTATGAGTTGCTGGAAGACCGTTACTGGTACTTCGACCCGATTGCGATTCAAGGTCAGGCTGAAGAATTCGCCGATATGATCGTAGAACGTGCAGAACAAAACCGTAAATAACACAAGGATGAATACAGGTGTCCGGATAGGCTAGGGCGCGTCTAAAAACTCCGAAGGAAGCAGATTTTGCCGAATTTTCGTTCCAAGCCAGGAAGTTTTCCGCAGGCGTGCCGGGGCACGTCAAGGGAAAGTGACGCAGCAGGGGGCGAAAAGGCGGTAAAAGATGCACTTCAGCGAGTTTTGAGACACGCCCTAATCAGCCTGCTCGGGCATTTGTGTCATATCGAGGAGGACTTACATATGCTTCGCCGTTTTATGTCTTATTATCGCCCTTACAAAAGGCTCTTTATATTGGACTTCTCCTGTGCCATCGCCGCCGCGCTGCTGGAGTTAGCCTTTCCACTCGCCGTTAACCGGGTGGTCGATCAACTGCTTCCGGCTGGCAATTGGTCCATGATCTTAGCAGCGTGTGTCGGGTTGCTCGGCATCTACCTGCTCAGTTCCTTTTTCCATTATGCAGTGACCTATTGGGGCCACAAGCTTGGCATTAACATCGAATCCGATATGCGGCGTGAACTGTTCCAGCGAGTACAGAAGCAGTCCTTCCGTTTCTTCGATAACAATAAGACAGGACATCTGGTCTCCCGCATGACCAACGATCTGATGGATATTGGTGAGATCGCACATCACGGACCCGAGGACTTATTTATCGCCTTTATGACACTGGCCGGAGCTTTCGGGATTATGCTGGGGATCAACTGGCAGCTCGCTGTGATGACGTTCATCATCGTTCCGCTGATGATCTACCTGTCACTGTATTTCAGTCGCAAAATGTCCAAGGCGTTCAAGCGCATGTTTGCGGATATCGCCGATTATAATGCACGGGTAGAGAACAATGTGAGCGGCATCCGTGTGGTACAAGCTTTTGCCAATGAAAAGCATGAAGTAGGACGTTTCGTTGAGAACAACGAACGTTTCAGACTCACCAAATTGATCACCTACCGCATTATGGCCTGGAACTCTTCACTCAGTTTTATCCTGATGAAATTTGTATCGCTGTTTGTACTGGTATGTGGAACCTGGTTTGTCATTCAAGGCAGTATGACATACGGAGAATTCATCGCTTTTGTGATGCTGTCCAATGTATTCCTGGGACCGATCGAGAAGATTAACTCTGTCATCGAGACGTATCCCAAAGGCATCGCCGGATTTAGACGTTACCTGGAGCTGCTTGAAGCTGTACCGGATGTAGAAGATACCCCACATGCGAAGCCAATTCCGGATGTGAAAGGCGATATTGCCTTCCACAACGTTACTTTTTCTTATGGAGAACACAAACCTACGCTGTCTCAGGTTAATCTGGATATTCAGGCAGGCCAGACGGTTGCTCTGGTTGGACCTTCGGGCGGAGGTAAAACGACGTTATGCAGCCTGATCCCACGCTTCTATGATGTCGATGCGGGACATATCTCCATCGATGGCATTCCGGTGAAGGACATGACACTGGAATCACTGCGCTCCCATATCGGGATTGTGCAGCAGGATATTTTCCTGTTTGATGGAACGATTCGCGAAAATATTGCATACGGCAAACTGAATGCTTCCGATGAGGAAATCTGGCAAGCCATTCGCCGGGCCCAACTGGAAGAGCTGGTACAGTCCCAGCCAGATGGACTTGATACCATGATCGGTGAACGTGGCGTGAAGTTGTCCGGCGGACAGAAGCAACGTTTGTCCATCGCAAGAATGATCCTGAAAAACCCGCCAATTCTCATTCTGGATGAAGCTACCTCCGCACTCGATACCGAGACGGAAGCTGCCATTCAACTGGCGTTGTCCGAGCTGGCCCAAGGACGTACGACATTGGTGATCGCCCATCGTCTGGCGACGATCAGACACGCCGATCGTATCGTAGTGGTGGAGAACGGCAGCGTAGCCGAACAAGGAAGTCATGAAGAACTACTCGCGCGTAAAGGCTCATACAGCCGACTGCATCAAGCCCAGTTTGGTTAAAGGTTCGCTTAAATGCTATAAGTTCAGTTCAATATATGAGTTGTACAAATAAGGCACTAAACAGCAAAACAACCTTCCTTCTGTACTAGAGGGAAGGTTGTTCTGTCATCGAAGTGGCAAGTGTAAATGACATTTAGTTCAATTTATATCACTTACCACCCAAAATGGCATTCGCTCGCTCACGAAATTCCACCGCCGCCTCCTCAGGCGTAATTTTGCCAAACAGCAGCAGATCATACAACTCTCGCAATACCGCAGTGACCTCTGGCGCACCTACGGGATCAGGCGGGTCCATCTGGCTGCTGTTATCGGCAACCCAATCAATATAATCAAACACCTGCGCCAGCTCCGGTTCAACCACCAGCTTCATCCGCTCTTTGACACTGGATGAGACGGGCACCCCCCGCTCCCCTTTGAGCAGCAGATTGGCATCCAAATCATTAACAAAAAAGCTGATGAACTTGGCCGCCTCCTCCTTATGTCTGGAATTGCCCGCCATGGAGAAAAACATGCCTGGCTTCAAAAACAATCCATCCTGGCTGTTTGGCCCAGGCATTGGGGAGATGGTTAAGGGTTTGCCATAACGCTGAGCGGTGCTGATAAATTGGTTGGAATACCCCCAGCTAAACAAAGCCTCTCCCAGATAAAACGGGTCGTTATCAGGCTGGCCAACATCTGATGTCCAGATATCCGGTGCAAAAATAAGCTTCTTTTCCGCGAGCTGCTGCATCCTGCCAAAGTACTCAATAAAGAGCCCATCATCCTCATACCCCAACCTCTTGCCATCCTCGGCGTACAGCTTGGAACCGTACTGTCTCAAGTAATAGGCGAAAAACTGTTCGGGCGTGAAATAGGTTCCCAGATAGATGCCTTTTCCGAGCAATTGCTCGCCCATCCGGTCAAAATCCGCCCATGTCCACGTATCCGTTGGCAATTCAATATCATTGGCCTTTAACACTTCCGGATCATAGATGCTGAGCATGGCGTTAACTCCCAAGCTGAGACCATAGGTTTTTCCATTCAGGCTACCACTCTCCAGCTGTTCCTTCTCAATATCTGTCGTGTCAATCAACCCGCTCTGCATGTACGGCGTCATGTCTTCCAACAGTTGCAGCGAACTGTACTGGGACAGATAGGAGATGTCCATCTGGATAATGTCGGGCAACGCATTGCCTGCTGCATGTGGGGCAAGTTTTCTCCAGTATTCGTTGAAACTGCTATATTCGTATTCAATGTTTACATGTGGATTCAACTTCTCATACAGGTCGATAACAGCTATCGTTGCATTGTTGCGAAACTCCCCACCCCACCAAGCGATTCGCAGCGTTATCGGCTCTTCGTCCACAATCATGCCTGGCCTTTGATCCAACTGGTTCACGCAGCCAGGAAGAGTCAGCATAAGGCAGAGCATGCCTATCATTCGCATCCATCTTCCCATAACTTCTCCTCCTTACCTGGTGATGGGGGTGGCAGCAGCACCGTTACTCTCGTTCCAAGCCCCGGATTGCTCTCCAGCAGAACATCATATTCTTCGCCAAAAGCCAGACGTACCCGCTCCCTGATATTCAGTAGACCAATACCTGTGCCTCTGGTTTTCACTTCACCGCGCAGCACCTGTTCCACATATTCGGGTTCCATGCCGGGACCGTGATCCTCCACGATAAGGGCCAGCTTGCCACCTGATATCTCGGCATACACTCGAATCAGACATGATCCAACCTGTGGTTCCAAACCATATTGAATGGCATTCTCCAGTAGCGGCTGTAGGGTCAACTTGGGAATGGCACAACCCAGATAAGAAGCAGGCACATCCATACGGAAATCCAGCCGCTCCCGGAAACGGTAGGTCTGAATGGTGATGTAATGATTGACGATCTCCAGTTCTTCGGCAATGGTAATGATATTTTGCTTGAAGCTGATGGAGGAACGCAGCAAATAGCCAAGTGACAGCACCATACTGGAGATTTGCTCCTGCCTGTTCTTTTTGGCGAGCCAATGGATCGAGTCCAGCGCATTATACAGAAAGTGAGGATTGATCTGCGCCTGCAGCGCCTTGAACTCCGTTTCCTTAATGACCAGTTGGCTTGCATAATTTTCTTTGATCAATGTATTAATATGTGTAATCATCAGTCGATACGTACGCTGTAGTAACCCCAATTCATCCATGTGCTGGTGGGTTGGAATGGACAGATTGGCGTCTATGTTCTCCAGATCCCCATACTGAACCTCCTTCATCTGACTGATAAGCTGCCTGATCGGCCTTGTCAGACTACGTGCGAACACCATACCAAGCGCGAGAACAACCAGAATGGCGATAAGATAAACGACAATCAAACTATTTTTCAACCATATAATACGTTCAAAAATTTCATCATAAGAGGCCATATTATAATACACCCAGCCGGTGTATGCGGATTTCTTCTGGGAAAGAAATATCTCCCTCCCATCCAAATTTTTGATCTCATATCCCCCACTGCCTGGAAGTGGATTCAGCCCCGTGGACACCGCTTCTGGAAGCTGACGATAAGGATAGACCACCTCACTGCCTGCTTTTAAAATAATGTCACTGTCCTGGCTATCGATGCCCGCATACTCCTCAACGAGTCGCTCGATATTAATACGTAGAAACAGTATGCCTACCGGTTCCAGGGTCATCGGTTCGTAGGCTCTCACCTGACGGACCATAACCAGCATCGGGTCATCGTCATCAGGGTATAACCAGCGTACTGCACCATTGGCCTGCTCCGCAGCCGCAATCATCCGATCATATTTTTCCTGGGATACGGTTAGTGTCTCGCCATATTTATTGACTCTTCCTCTGGAATCAATCAGATGAACGGATTGCACATAACGTGCAGCCCCACTAATATGCTCCCATAGCCGATCCGTGATCTTCTTTCGTTCAATAAAGCTTGAATATGCGCTATCGTCATCCAGCAACGACTTCAAAGCTCTTTGAATCTGAGTATCGGAGATCATGTTTAATGATAACGCTTCCAACTTCTGAAGTTCAACATCCACTGTAGACGAAGAAAGGTTCAGAAGTCGGGATGACTTATCAAACAGCTGTTTGTCATACACCGAGTACGTATAATACAAGGACCCAAACGCCAGGATGATGATAAACGCCATCATGAACATAATCATCAGAAACATTTTCATTTTGATGCTGAGTTTGCGGTAGGCTGTCATGACCAAAGCGCTCCTTTGAACCACGTGATACTACTAGGTATATCACATGCAGGAAGGTTTTCCCAAAGTTTTAGCGCTCGATGCCTCACGTATTATTTGGACTGATATCGGTCATAGGCCGCCTGATGAACCTCAATCGCCCGGTCAATGCCCATGCTCTTGATTGTTTCGGCCATCGTGTCAAATTCGGTGATCGGCTTCTGTCCGCTAATGATGGCAGTCATCGTTTCATTCAAATACGTATTCACCTGGCTCATGATGGACGTACTTGTGGTCACCTCATCTGTTGACAAACGAATTGGAGGAAGCGTTAATGCAGAGCTTGCTTTCATCCATTCCGCATTCGCCGCACGTTGTCCGTCGTCAAATAATAATGCATCCAGGTAACGGCTATCCTGATTGATCGGACCGTCCATAATGGATAAGGCATAGGAAGCCAGTGCCTGATCATACGTCAGACCGTTCGGATTATTAATGATGGTATCTGTGAATTTGACACCTTCCCCATCACGAACGTAGCTGTCATTTTCGATACCAAAGTTGAACAGATCACTACCCTCTTCGCTATAGTTGTAGTCCATCCACTGAACAATATATTTCAATTTGTCTTCGTCTGCGGAAGCCGTAATGGCCTCACCATAAGTCAACACTTTGGCATCCAGATTAAATGTCGCATACGAAGTTCCATCCGGAGATACAGGCCACGGTACACCAGTTACATTAAAGTTCGGGTCCGTATCTCTCATCAGATTGAAGTATTTCCCCATCCCACTGAACACACCACCCTGATATGCGCCTGCCAGATTGCTGGTGACCTTATAGTCAAATGCTTTACCGTCATTGGTCATGATCTCGGGATCAATCAGCCCTTCCTTGTACCACTTGGCCATGGTCTCCAAGAAATCACGGTAGCCCGGCTGAATCGGTCCAAACTCCACCTTGTCTCCATTCATCTGGAAGCCACCAATGACACCAAAGGCCGCGGCAAAATCATGGAGCTTGGTCAGGTTACCCGGTCCCCAGTTTCCGGTGAATGGCAGCTCATCTGGCTTGCCGTTGCCGTTGGGGTCCTGTTCCTTGAATGCCTTAAGCACCGTATACCACTCATCGATGTTGGTAGGTACCTTAAGGTTCAATGCATCAAGCCAGTCCTGGCGCATAATTAAACCGGAAGTGGCATTCAGCTTCAATGCATCCAGCTTCAGCAGCGGGAACATATAGATCGTGCCATCGTCGAGTGCAATCTGTTTCTTCACATCCGGATCGGATTCAATAATCCGCTTTAAGTTCGGTGCATAACTGTCGATCAGCTCGTTCAATCGAATGATCCGACCATCCTTGATCATTTTTTCCGGTCCGCCAACGGCATCCGCCCAGTTATAATAAATGACATCCGGTAGTTCTTTCGTGGAGATCAACAGATTGAACTGGTCACGTTGTTGTCCAAGCGGAGGATGTGTGAACTTCACTTTGATGCCCGTCAATTTCTCCTTTTCCTTGTAAGACGCCATATCGCCAAAATTGTTCAAGGAAGCTGTCAATTTGGCATCATTGGCGCGCCAGTAGTCAATGGTAAATGGCTCACTTGTAATCGGTAGCGGAATCTCGGTTAATGCCTGCACCGCAGGTTCTGTTTCTTCTGCTGGCTCTGCGTTACCTGGTTCATTATCCCCCGTACAGCCCGCCAGTAAAGACATGGTAAGTAGCGATGACAACAAGATGGACCCCATTCTTTTTTTCACTTAATTCGCCTCCATAGGATACATTTTTTATTGTTTCACAGCACCGATTAGAGCGCCCTGAACAAAATAACGTTGGATGAACGGATATACCAGCATAATCGGCAGCGTGGAGATAATAATGGTCGCATATTTGATGTTCTCCCCAATGGCAAAGCCGGTATCAGCGCCAGCGCCCATGGCCTCCGTACTGCTGCTGATCAGAATATCACGCATAATAATCTGGATCGGATACAGTTCCTGACTGCGCAGGTAGAGCATCGGTCCGACATAATCATTCCAATGGTCAACCGCATAATACAGCATCATGACCGCCAGGATTGGCTTTGACAAAGGCAGTACAATTCGGAACAAAATCAGAAAGTCATTGGCGCCATCAAGCTTCGCCGATTCGATCAGACTGATCGGAATGCCCTCAAAGTTTGTTTTCATAATGAGGAAATAGAACGTACTGATGGCACCCGGAATAATAAGCGCGAAACGGGTATCCACCATGCCCAGATTCTGAATCAGCAGAAAAGTCGGGATCATGCCCCCGCCAAAAAACATCGTGAACGTAATTAATTTCATCAACGTTTTTCTGCCCATCAGATCACTGCGTGATAACCCATAGGCTGCCAGCGAAGTCATGAGCAGATTGATGGCTGTACCCACCACAACATAGAACAAGGTGTTCATATATCCCGTATAGATGCGAGTATCCTGAAATACCGACTTGTACGCTCCCAGCTGAAAACCTTCAGGAATGAGCATCAGTGAACGGGAACGCAGCATCTGGTCCGGGTCGCTGATTGAAGAATTGAACACGTACAGCATTGGATAAAAGCATAAAATCATGATCACCAACAGCAGCAATGTATTAAATACATCAAAAAGTCGTTCCCCTATAGACTGTTTCATCGCTTCACCTTCCGATTACCATAGACTGGTTGAGTTAAGCTTTCTGCTGATTGCATTTGCGATAATGAGCAGCGCGAAATTAATGACGCCGTTAAATAGTCCGATGGCGGTTGAATACGTATAGTTCCCCTCCAAAATACCGGATCGATAAACAAAGG
The DNA here is from genome assembly GCF_037976585.1 of Paenibacillus sp. FSL k6-2145. Lineage (NCBI taxonomy): Bacteria > Bacillati > Bacillota > Bacilli > Caryophanales > Paenibacillaceae > Paenibacillus > Paenibacillus sp. FSL k6-2145. Next base: position 1,558,400 of record NZ_CP150267.1, read on the forward strand.
TGGATATGACATCCGATGTCTCATAGGTCGGTGCCGTTTGCATCAGCAATATTTTCTGAAAATCCGCGTTCATGACCGCCCCCATACGCAGAATTAACATGATCACAATCGTTGGCATAATGCCCGGCAGTGTAATATGTAATAGCTGTCTCCAGCGGCCTGCACCATCAATTTTGGAAGCCTCATACAACTGTGGATCAATACCACTTAGTGCTGCCAAAAAGATAATAGAGGCCCAGCCTGCGCCCTGCCATATGTTGGACAGGATGTACATCGGACGGAACATATCTTTTTCCGCCAAAAACATAATCGGCTGCAGATCGAAAAAGTCACGAATGACGTTAAATAACCCACCGTCCAGAGATGAGAACGTTTTCAACATTCCAACCACGACGACAACCGAGATGAAATGCGGCATATAACTAATGGTCTGTACTGCGCCTCTGAACCACTTTTTCCGGACTTCATTCAGCAACAGTGCTAGTAGAATCGGAGCCGGGAAACCAAACACAATACTGTAAAAACTCAAAATCAGTGTGTTCTTAATCAGTCGCCAGAAATAATAACTTTCAAAAAACATGGTGAAGTTGTCAAATCCGACCCATTCGCCTGCCAAGATTCCTTTGATCGGGTTGTAGGATTCCTGAAATGCCATCAGTAGCCCGTACATTGGCCCATAGCTGAAAATCAGATAGTAGGCTACCACAGGAACGAGCATCAGATAGACGTATCTGTTGCGGATAAGTTCCTTTTTCACCGAACTCCATTTGCCAGCTGGCTTCAAACGCCCAGGTTCGATCCCCCGGCTTCGATTCAGCTCCATCCACTCAACCTCCACTCTCGGTATTGATTCACTAACATGACACTTCTAATGATAGAAGCGAGCGCCTTTTCTTCCCATGCTCATTTCCGTTAAATGGATGTTCAAAACCGAGTTCCGTCCGACAAAAAAAGACCCTGCTGCCGATGAATGGCGTACAGGGCCCGATCACAGATTAGATGTAGAGGTTGCTATCTATATAAATCGAGCTAAAGAATATTTACACTTGCCACTCCGATGACAGAACAACCCTCTGATCGCTGTTATCCCCAGATTATTATGATTCCCTTTTCTAAAGGGAAAATCCGGGGATAGCATATGCTTACGATGTAGCTTTCTTTTAGAAAGCTTTTAGGCGAACGCTCCGCTTCTTCGTGTTATTTCTGTCCTCTCCGTTTTCGTGTAAATGTTTAGTTCAATGCTGTAGAAGCGACAGCAACGCTGTCCTAGGGTACTTTTTTATACTCGGAAGGGGAGAAGCCCGTGTATTTCTTGAACATTTTGCTGAAATACGGCCAGTTGGCACCAAACCCTGTCTGCTCGGCAAGCGAGGATACAGTGCAGTTCCCGTCCTGCTCCAGAAGTTCCAATGCTTTGCGGATGCGGTAGCTTAACACATAGTTCGTAAATTTCTCACCGGTTTCTTTTTTGAACATTTTGCCGATGTAGTCTGGATTCATGTATATTTCCCCAGCGATGGACTGGAGTGTTAATGTCTCGTCCCTGTAGCGCTTCTCTACCAACTGTTTCACACTGCCTACCATCTGCGATTGTCTGGAGCGGTGTTGTTCGTAACGGCGAAGCGTGATTTCCTTAGCAACGGCAAGCAAAAACTGTTGAAAAGAATGCAGGGTGCTGGATTCTATCATGCCTGGCAACTGGTCCATATACCTTTTCATCTCGGCAGAGCCACTGAGTCGAATCATCTCCATAAACATCTGAATAAGATAGGACTTCGTTTGGGATATATCGTATCGCAAGCTGGCCAGCAGCTGAAACATCCGGTTCAGCTCTGATCCCACTTCCTGCCAGTGTCCCGCCTTGATTGCAGTAACCATCCGCTCCGGATCGTATTCGAATTCAGGAAGAATGCGTTCTCCGGGAGAGTAAATATCCCGTTCCATAATGAGACTGCCCTCACCGAGGTAAAAGCGGTAATTGAGATAAACCAGCGTCTGCATGTACAAATGGCGTGCCTGCGAGAGGTCTCCTGGCTCGCTTAGCGCTATCGTGAGATCATCATGATAATATCGGGTAAATGTGGCGCGAATCTCATCGATATTATGGAACAACTGCGTTTCAGACAACTTATCCTCCATAATAAGTAGCACATGCCTTCCAACCGTGGCACTTAAGATCGGATTATGAAAAATATCCTCGGCAATGTTCTTCACCGCGAACAAGTGCAGATACTCATGATCCCCCTCAATCTCTACCAACAGCAATCGCACACGTTGATCCTGAAATTGTACATCGAACAATTCCTCGAAATATTTCCACTCCTTGGCCCCATACGTTCTGTTGGTCACCAGCTCTTTCAGAAAATATTCCTTTGCATGCGGCAGTACACGCTCCAGATTATATTGGATCGACTGTACAAAGCGCTCCTGATCGGTCAACTCCCGCTTCTCACTGACCAATTCACTAATAGCCTGTACAAGATGCTCCTCGCTGCAGGGCTTGAGCAAATAGTGCTTCACTCCATAATGCATGGCCGTCTTCGCATATTCAAATTCCGTAAAACCCGTAAGCATGATAAACGAGATATCCTGATACTTTTCAGCCACCGCTTCAACCAGCTGTAATCCATCCATGCCCGGCATGCGAATGTCCGAGATGATAATATCCGGACGTTGCCGCTCAATTGAAGCAAGCGCTTCCAATCCATCTTGAGCAATGCCGATCAGTTCTGTTCCTAATCGGGTCCAGTTCACAACACTGGAGATCCCGTCCGAGATCATAAATTCATCATCGACCAACAAAACCTTGTACATCGTATGCATCCCCCTGCCTTTAACCAGATCCATTCTATTATATGGGCATTATGCACAAATAGAGGCAAGGACATTGAATGACATGGAATTGCACCCTAACAAGTCTGATTTCTGAACATTTGTATCACATGCGAAGTTATTGACTACTGAATCATGATCTATGTTGATCCTTCGTTCAAACCAAACAACCCTCACCCTGCCACAGGGTGAAGGTTTGTCGTTGCTATGCAAATGTGGGCTATCTAGGTAACCCTGTATGCCCAGATTGATTTATTTTTTTACCGCGTGAATGAAATGTATCGTTTCAAATGCCCTTAGATGATCGGTTCGATCCTGGAAAAACTGTTCCTGAATCGCCTCTGGAGTCAGATGCTCATAGATAAGCAACCCCGCTTCATCAAGCAAGGCCTCCATCTCCGCGTATGCGTACCCGGATTGCATCGGCTCACCACCCATTGCAGCCAATTTAACCATATTTTCAACCCGATTAAACAGTCCTTTTTCCTCAAAAAGATGCTCATCTGCATAATCCAGAACTATAGAGCTTCCGGTTGGCAGGCTCGCAAACACATGACGAATCACGTTAAACAGATCATTTTTGGGCAAATAATACGAAACACCCAGGAGACTAGCCAACGTCTTCCGTTTCTTCAAACCTTCAAGAGTCAAGCTGTCATTCGAAAGCTCACGCGTAAAATCCATGGGTACAAAGTGAAGATTGTCCGGAATAGTCAGCTCGGCCTGATTCAGCCGCTCCTTCTTGAATTGCTGTGTAGCCGGATAATCTACTTCAATGATATCCAGCGTGTCCTCCAATTCCGGATGCCTCAAAGCAAACGTATCCATCCCGGCGCCAAGAATGACTACCTGCTTCAATCCCAACGCGACTTCATGCAAAAGTACATGCTCACAGTAAGCGGCCCGAGCCAGAGTTATTGGAGATAATTGTACCTGGGTAATCCATTTTAGAACCTTTTCCGGGTCGTCCTTGAGCTGGTGCGCCATATCCGGGTTGAAAAAATGAATGCCTCTAACCATGTTATTGCTGATATCTGAAAACTCTTGAGGAGTGATAAGCGCACTGGCTATAAAATCATTGAAAATAAGAGGTGTATCATATTGGCAATGATAGGCTCGGCCAAAAGCCGAAATCAAAGATGTAATACTGGATTCATTTTGCTTCATACCTATTCCTCCCGTACAAACAAAAATAAGATTCCCCCTGGCCAGGAGAACCTTAGTATATACGAAGAGATTTAATATGTAAATTATAGCATAAAAAGATTTTTTTGTCAATATAAATCAACGGGATGATCTGACAGGTTAAAGTAGCTTTCTTTTCTCCTCCACTATAACCTGTCCTCTCCCTTCATCATACGATTCAGCCCACAAAGGCTAGGCGTCCATCCCATACTCCTTCACTTCACGATTACGGTTCAACACCGCGTGCAATACAAAACCAAGTACCGCAATCGCCGCTGTGCCTGTTGCCAGCCACGCTACCGGAATAAGTCCCTGCTTGTCATACATGACCCCCATCGCATAGGGGCCTATAACCCGTCCAACCGCACCGATTCCACCCGATATCCCGATGTAAAAAGGTGCCGCCCTGCCGGCATGCTCCGAGATAAATGCAGGTGTTGCAGGGGAGATCAACATCTCCCCAAACGTGGCAAGTACCATGGCGAGCACCATGCCAGGATAGCTGTACATGGTAATCATCACAATGTAGGCCATGCCATAGAATACCGCACTCGCGGTCATCTGGGCCGTGGAGGTACGGGCCATGGTCCGTTTAACCCAGCTGGTGAAGGGTTGGCCCACAAAGATCAGCACCCCGTTCAGGGTCCAGAGCAGACCGTACATTCTTTTTTCCATACCCTCAGAGATGATATACGGGGACACACCTGTGTTCCAGATGGAATTGCCGAATAACAGGAACAGCACGCCCAAGCTCATAAACAGATATAATCGGGTATTGCCCAGCAGAGCCCAGACGCCCGGCCCATCGGAAACGGTTTTGCGTTTGGTCAGATGCACTTCTGCCTGATCCGGTTCGACTCGCGACAGATAATACCAGAAGAATATCGCAAATCCGGCTGAGGTCACTCCGTTCAGTACAAAGCTGAGGTGATAGGAAAAGTCAGCCAGGAAACCACTCAGCGCCGTACCAATCGCCACCCCGATATTGTTCGCCACATAGATAATATTGAATAATTCACCGCGTCGCTCCGCAAACCTGAAGCCAATAAAGGCCTGAATCGCTGGCAGCGACAATGAACTAAACAGACCAATCCAGCCCATGGCACATATAAATACGACCCAGTACGCACTAATCCACGGCAACGCAAACAAACCTAACGCATTAAGCGCCAGTGAGCCAATGATCAGCTTCTTCACGCCCACCCGGTGATACAACGAACCTCCAAGCAGTTGTCCGAAGATACCACCCAGGGACTGAATGAGGATTACAAAACCCGCGTTAGCCATCGTCCGTCCTAGCTCATCAAACACATACATCGTGGTCAGCGGCCACATCAAGGCACTGCCTGTTGCGTTAACCAGACTTGCTAATAAAAATATTCTCACTTCTTTTGGATAGTTATCCAGCCATCTCATCATCTTAATTCATTCTCCTTAGTACCTCTGCACAAACAAATAACCATAAAAAATAGACCTTTGCCCTGACGGCATAACCATAACCAGCCAGAGCGAAGGTTTTATGAAGTGTCACATGTATTGCTCTTTAGATCCTGCTCAAGTTTTATCCTTTGTTCATCTTACCTCAAAAAAATCATGCTGCAAGCACACTCATTGACGCTTCACTTCGACAGTGGCCGAGAAGAAGGTCGCCCCGTTACCCATGTCAGACAATCGGTTGGACGTGAGCGAATTGGCTCGCTGCTTCTTGCCATCACCATCCCACCATAAACCTTGGCTGATGACGGTTCCCGGCAGCATAGCTTCACTCACCTTGGCGGTAAGTTCGATGCGCCCACGATCATTCCATACGACCACTGCATCTCCATCCTCCACGTTTCTGCGGGCAGCGTCCTCGGGGTGCATTTGCAATAGAGGCATCTTTTCCAAACGTTGATGTTTGGCTGAATTGCCAAAGGTGGAGTTCAGGAAATTATGGTTTGGCGGCGATAGGAACATCAATGGATACGTATCGGCAGGTCCAGCCGGATTCTCCCCATCATATCCTTCAACCAGAGCGCTATAGGTAGGGAGCGGCGGAAGACCTCGCTGTTCCATCGTCTCCGAATATAATTCAATTTTGCCTGAAGGTGTGGGTAGCTGATCCAGAAACGCAGCATGTGGCGACATATCCAGCTTCACGAATCGGTGTTCCTTCAGTCCCTCCAACGTGACTCCATTCATGTAGGGGTTGCCTGTGCCCTGGAGTGCGTCCTCAATCATCTGTTCCGGCGTTTCTCCGAAGATTGCAGGATCGTACCCCATAGCCTGCCCAAGCAGTGAGAACAGTTCCACATTGCTCTTGCTCTCCCCAATCGGTGCAATCACCGGCTCTTGCAGATGAACGTACTGATGCCAATAAGAGGTGTACAGGTCCGTCGCTTCAAATGAAGATGTGGCTGGCAAGACGATATCTGCATATTTCGCCGTATCCGTCATGAACAGATCATGCACAACCGTGAACAGATCTTCCCGTGCAAAACCTCGCTCCACCCGCTCAGTATCCGGTGCCACCACCAGTGGATTGCTGCAGTAGACCATCATCGCCCGGATTGGCTGCTCTGCTTCCAGCAACGCTTCACCAATCCGATTCATGTTCACTACTCGCGGCTCCGGATTCTGCCGCAGTTCCGGACGTTCGAGCACGTCGCTATTCGTGCTCGCGTAGCTGTTGGTGCGAACGGCACCGCCACCTTGCTTCAGCCATTGCCCTGTGATGGCAGGCAGACATGCAACGCTACGCACGTTCATTCCCCCATTATCATGGTGCTGGAGGCCATTGCCGATGTGAATATGGGCTGCCTGTGCGTTGCCGTATAGTTCAGCCAGCTCCACAATGGTTTCCTCCGGCACGCCCGTAATGCATGCAACACGTTCAGGGGTGTAACTGCGGACATGATCACGTAGTGCCTCATGACCTATCGTATACTTTTGCATAAACGCTTCATCCGTCAGTCCCCGTTCGAACAGCACATGCATCAATCCCAGCGCCAGTGCGCTGTCCGTGCCCGGATACAGCGGGATAAACCAGTCGCCCCATTGGGCAGTACGATTGCGATGAACGTCGATTACGACGATCTTGGCGCCTTTCTTACGGGCTTTCTCCGCCAAAACGACCTGATGCATATTCGTACTGACGATATTACCGCCCCATACCAGGATGAGATCCGCATGCTCCGTATCTTCCGGCACCGTACCCCGGTTGGCGCCCATCGTATATTTCCAGCCAGTATTTCCAGCGGCATTACAGATTGTCTGCTCCAGCACACTCGCACCTAGCGCATTGAAGAAACGTCGATCCATGCCGTCTACACCAAGAATGCCCATGTTACCGTAAAAGCTGTAAGGCAGGATGCTCTCCGGGCCGTAGGTTTCGGACAATGCAGTGAATTTGGTCGTAATCTCGTGAATCGCTTCATCCCAACTGATTCGTTCGAACTTGCCTTCACCTTTGGCTCCTACACGTTTCATCGGATATTGTAGACGCTCGGGGTGATACACCCGCTCAGTCATATTTCTGACTTTATTACAAATGGCTCCCTTGGTTATCGGATGATCCGGATTGCCTGCAACCTTCACAATTTTGCCATTCTCTTTATGTAATAACAGACCACAAGTGTCCGGACAGTCGAGCGGACACACCGCCGCAAATATACCATTCTCCTGATCGATCATCGTAAGGCTCCCCTCTTTAAAAGCTATCCCTATATCATATCTTCTTCGAGGTTATCGCGTAAAGAGAACAGTATGTTTTTGCTTCATATTCGCCGCTATAGCGGCTTCAAAATATTTTCAAAAAAATGTTTTGCCATTTGATTCAACTTCAGAATTCAGGGGTAAATTAAAAACAAGGCATTAGGCTAGTGTTTCCCCACTTCCTCCTCATGCCATATCATGGACCACTCCCGAAATTCGCCATGAACAGGTTTCGTTCCCCCGAACCTTGTCATGGCGAATTTATTTTGCGTTAAAATCCACAAGGACCCCATACCAAAAAACGATCCCTACCTGCTCCATCACAGCATATTCGCCATGAACCGAGCAAGACCAGAATCGTCTTCTCTTCTACATGAATGTTCCATTACCCATGTATACATACGTGTATATATGCCCCGCTACGCCTGCTTGCTCCACATCGCTCTGGCCTCCGTCTCCACAGCTTCGTTCGACGTGGCTACCTCCGGTTTCACTTTCGGCTCAGCTTGGCGCAGGTACACCACCCAATAGGCTGCAGCTACAAACAGAGCACCACCAGTCAGATTCCCGAGCCATACCGGAATGAAATTCATCACATATTGGCCCCACGAATAATGTCCTTCGAAGATTGCCGCCGGGATGAGGAACATATTGGCCACAACGTGCTGAAATCCAATGGCCACAAATGCCATCGTTGGAAACCAAATGCCCAGTACCTTGCCACTCATCGTATCCGATGCATAAGATAACCACACCGCCAGCGCGACCAGCCAGTTACAGCCGATGCCTGAGATAAAAGCCTGCAGGAATCCGTCATGCAGCTTGTGTCCAGCCATATCCACCACTTTGACCAGATATACACCCTCTCCGGTCAGACCAAGCACATGTCCAAACGCGTATGCGACAAACAAAGCTCCAACAAAGTTACCCATCGTTACTAAGGTTAGATTTTTCAACATATTACCTACGGATAACTTTCGAGCAATCGTCGCGAGTGGAACTGCCATCATATTTCCCGTTAGCAACTCGCCACCACCGATGAGTACCAAGATTAGTCCCACCGGGAACACTGCTGCACCAATCAGATTAACCAGACTTCCCCACTCAGCAGGAGCAGATGCAATTACCCGAATATCCAGTAGAAAACCCAGCGCAATAAAAGCCCCTGCCAGAAAACTAAGCACCAGTACAGAAGACACCGGATATTGAGCCTTCTTCATACCTGTTTGCGCCGTATATTGTGCAACCTCAAGAGGTGTTTTTGCTGCCATATCATTCATCCTCTCCTTCATTGTTCATCGTTTGGGAAAACGACCTAATTTCATTGTTTATGTGTTGAATGCCATATCTCAATTGTATATTGGTACAACGTGAAACTTTGTGTAAATTATCACAATGTTGTTCAAAAATATGCTTTAAGAGCGTCTTTAAATAGTTAAGTCAGCAAAAGTATAGTAAAGCCTTTTATAGCTAAAAAACCAAAAAAAAGACTGACGATATACTCGCCAGTCTTCTTTTTCCTTTATAATCGTCCGCCTTGTTTCGTAATCCTGGCAGTTATTGTACACCTCATATTTACGGATAAGCATGACTTATCTTTGTATGGCGTTTATCATGCTCGCTGTTCAACCATCTATTCTGCTTGCTTACACCATTGCTGGTGCTTTTACTTCTACCGGTGGCAGTGCTTGCAGACCAGCCGTGTTCAGGAAGTTCCATGGTTTGTTGTAATGTGGCTGGAAGAAGAAGTCGATGAAGGCCAGCTCATCTACGGTCATGTTGTTTTGGATGCAGACCGAGATCGTATTAATCGATTGGGTCAGATCAACCTGAGACATCACCTGTGCTCCAACGATCCGACGAGTAGCCTGCTCATATACCACTTTGAGCAACAGTTTCTCAGCCGTTGGCATAAACTCCGGACGATAGCTGTCTTCCAGTACGACAGATTCAACAATCAGACCTTCGTCAGCAGCAGACATTTCCGTCATTCCTGTACCTGCGATATTTTGCTCATAAATTTTGATACCGGATGTTCCTTGTGTGCCCATGTATGGTGTCGTAGGACGAACCAGGTTGCGGGCTACGAGTGTACCCATCCGTACGGCGTTGGTTGCCAGCGGAATGTAAGATGCTTTACCTGTTGGGTTGTAATGAATAGCACAGCTGTCACCTGCAGCGAAGACGTCTTTTTGACTCGTTTGCATATATTTATCCACGACGATTGCGCCGTTTGGCAGCATATCCACTTGGCCTTTAAGCAACTCTGTATTTGGACGGAAACCAATGCACAGAATAACCAGATCGGTTTCAAACTCTCCTTTGGACGTGATCACTTTAGTCACTTTGCCATTTTCACCAGTAAACTTCTGTACCGTTTGACCGAGAGCCAGCTTGATGCCACGCCCAGTCAACGTATCTTCGATCGCATCCGTGAATTCAGGGTCCAGGTATTTGTTCAAAATCCGGTCCACACTGTCGATCAGGGTAACTTCCTTACCGTTCATTTGGAAAGCTTCCACCAGCTCTACGCCGATATATCCTGCACCTACAACAGTAACACGTTTGGCATCTTTGGCTTTTTCAATAATCGTGTTGGAATGATTGTAGTTTTTGCAAAGTAAAATGTTATCCATCTCGATGCCTTCAAGCTTCGGAACGACAGGCCATGACCCCGTTGTCACGATCAGTTTGTCAAACGTATCTTCAAATTCTTCCCCAGTTTTCAGGTTTTTAGCCTGAAGGGTATGGCCCTTGGCATCTACTGCTGTTACTTCATGAAGCATCTTGGTCTCAACACCAAGCTCTGCCAATTGATTAGGCGAAGAATAGAACAAACCGTCAGGGTCTTTCACAACCCCACCTACGTAGAGCGCAATGCCACAAGATAGGAAGGAGATATTGTCATTGCGCTCATACACCGTGATGGTAGCATCCGGGTACAATTTGGCGGTATTTACGATGGCTGCGGTTCCTGCGTGTGTACATCCGATAACTGCGATTTTCATTAAAAGTTCCTCCTCGAAATATATAAATGAGTTTGAATATAACGTTATTTTGGTTGTGAAATATTTCACTTCTTATTCGAAACTGTGTATGTGATTTATTTCACTTTATACACTCATTATAATGTGATCTTTTTCACATTGCAATAGGTTGTGCAAATAAATTTTGTCGAAAGAGGTTATTTCCCTGTATTTAAGCCTTTCTTCCCTTCATTGTATTGATTTCATTGTCCCCGGATATGGGTCGGTTTATGCTATGTAATGGCTTCCTCAATCCCTGTATAAACGCAGTATGGACGTATAAAGTTAGAGTTCTCTCCCACATTCATCTTTTACTTGTACAACATAAATGCATTCCATTTCCGCTACAGTGTTAATTTTTAAATTGGTAAACGCTCACAAATTGCTCCTGAAGCCAACCCCTACCTGTGAAGAGAATGTAGCCACTCTATATAAAATAATCAAAGAAACCTATCCTTGCACATGCAAGGACAGGCTTCTCAAACGTTCATGTATTAACCGAGCAATTTCTCGATATCTGCAATCATTGTCTCCGGAGATTCTTTTGGTTCAACACGACCTACCACTTCACCTTCACGGTTAACAAGGAACTTGGTGAAGTTCCATTGGATATCGCTTGTTTCACCTACGCCAGGTTGTTGCTCCTTCAGGTATTGGAACAGGGGATGAGTGTCCTCACCATTCACATCTACCTTGGCAAACACCGGGAAATTCACACCATAGTTAATCTGGCAAAATGATTCCGCTTCCTCACTTGTACCTGGCTCCTGCCCTCCAAACTGGTTACAAGGGAAACCCAGTACAACCAAACCTTGATCGCGATAACGATCATAGAGCTTTTGCAATTCACCGTATTGCGGGGTCAGCCCACACTTGCTGGCTGTATTGGCAATGACCAATACCTTACCTTGATACAGATCCAGTGAGACTTCTTGGTTCGCGGTGGTTACCGCCTGATATGAATATACGGACATGACTGATTCCTCCCATGACATATGTTGGTTTGGGCTGTTGCGAGCACGTTGGATAACCAATGAACCCACAGCCTTTCCTATTATTATAGACCTGATCCGATGCGATTACCAAATCCCGGGTCTGCCCATATCCCATTGCTCCCATGAGTTGCAAATTCCCCCTGAATGCAAAAGAGCCGTGTGCGATAGCGCACAGCGGCTTCATTCTATAATGTAAGGACCACATATGGCCCATTTCGTTAACTTCCTGTCGCTTGAACACGTGGTTCTGTCCGTCCTCCAGCATGAACCATCGCACTGTTCATGACCATTTGTTCCGGCGGCTTCGCTTGTTGGCGTTCACCTGCAAGCGCGTAAGGCAAGCAGAGTGGTACACCCGAACGCGGATCAATCACGATATCTGCTTCAATGTTGAATACTTCACGAAGTACATCCGAATTCATAACTTCCACAGGTGAACCTTGAGCAATGGCTTTACCTTTTTTGATACCAATCATGTGATGTGCGTAGCGGGAAGCATGATTCAAGTCATGCACAACCATAACAATGGTACGGTTGGCTGTGGCATTCAATTGCTCCAGTAACTGCAATACTTCGAGCTGGTGAGCCATATCCAGGAACGTTGTAGGCTCGTCCAGGAAAAGGATATCTGTCTCTTGAGCAAGGGCCATGGCAATCCAGGCACGTTGACGCTGTCCACCGGACAGTTGATCAATCGGACGATCGTGGAATTCTGTCATGCCTGTCACTTCAATAGCCCATTCAATCATGCGTTTGTCTTCCGCACGCATGGAGCCAAATCCTTTTTGATAAGGAAAGCGACCATACGATACCAGTTCAGTAACGGTAAGACCTTCAGGGGCTGTTGGATTCTGTGGCAAAATCGCAAGCTGCTTGGCAACTTCACGCGTGGACTGTTTATGAATGGACTTCCCGTCGAGCAATACATTACCTGCTTTTGGAGCCATAATACGTGCCATCGTTTTCAGGATGGTTGACTTCCCTGAACCATTGGCTCCAACAAGTGCTGTGATTTTTCCTTGGGGAATCTGAATATTCAGATCCTCTACAATTAGTCTTTCCTCATAAGCGATATCCAGCTTGGTCGTCTCCAGACGAAACATGCGATCATCCCTCTCTCATTTATCCCGGTTATGTAATCCGGCTATGACAACAAAAACGAAATTGTAATTCTGTGATTTCCGACGCAAATATCTTCTACACTAAAGATACTGATAATCATTATCATTTGTCAACATAAAAAACCAAATTTTCTTCTCTTTTCGTGCTTTATTTGGTCTTTCTGTAGCAGAAATCCCCCTCTTTTCTCAAGTAAACATGAGACCTTTTCTCATTCATTCCGCGCACTTTATCACTTCTGACTGTTTTTCAAACTCTTGAATCGCAAATTTTGTGTCTGAATTGTGAATGTGTGAGTTTTTTTCATGCGTTTGCTATATCCGCCATATCAAATAAAAAAAGATGACCTTGAAATTCAAGTTCAAGGTCATCTCACATACGCTCGTTTAATAAGGTATGAAGTCAGCATTTTCATTATTGGATCAAAAGACACTTAATGAATCTATGCAACATGTTCATATAAAATAACTTACAGCTTCGGCTGTGGCATCAATTGGATTACAGTCATCCCACCCTGAGTGCTCTGCACACTGGCAATATTCTCGGCATCAATATCTGCTGGAAGATCGATCTGCAGTCCATACGGATAGAGACGATCTACCTCTCCAATAGACATCTTTGAAGAAGTCGTCGCATCCGCATCCTGTTCATTGGATACAGATGTGTCAGGCGATGTGGAACCAGTAGCTTGATCGGCATCCGTACCTTGATCCGTGTCTCCACTCGCAGCATTAGACGATTCATTCGTACCTGTATCCGTTGTTGTATCGGTAGCAGGATCTGAAGTGGAATCACCCGATGTTGAAAGATCTACCTGCTGATCGCCATCCTCCGTCTGCTCTACGTTCCCCGCGTTTCCCGCTGACGCCCCATCCGTACTCCCTTCGGAAGTACTTCCTGAACTACTATCGGAAGGAACTTGGTTATCTGGCTCCTCATTCCGATTAAAGCTCTCCCACTTGCCTGTGGTATCCAACTCCTGAGTACTGCCATCTTTCATTGTCAATTGAAGTTTGCCTTGCTCAAACTCAGTGCTTCCCGTATCGTTCCTGAAACGGATCACCAGTTGAGCAGGTGATTGCGTACCCTCCTGTTCACTCGCAGGAATCATATAAGCAATCTGCTCCGCGAGCTGTACCTCAGGTTCAGCCGGAATGGCAGGATCCTGGGTGGATGGAGGGGATGCCGCCGGCGGCTCTACAGAATTTTTCATCCATGCATATGTACCGCCAGAAATACCCAGAACCAGGATCAATAGGAGTAATCCGAACAGATTTTTCCTTTTACCCGTTAGCATCCGCACCAGTGGAGAGGACAATTCCGTCTTCGCACGGTCATAGACCGGCTTCATTGTCTTGCTGGCTCTCACGTAATACGGTTTGAAAGCTGACTTCGACTTGAATGCTTCACGGTCATGGGCTTTGAAATACGCCACGATGGCATCCGCATATCCTTTATGCGCATTGGAACCCCGGACAAACATTCGATGATCTCCTGACCATTCGAAGAATGGATACAGCCCTTCAGCACGACTTGCATTGGTGCGGATGAATTCAATCAGGCCAGGATAATCCAACCGATTGCTGCCGCTTCCTCCCCGATAAAAAGCCATCGGCAAAGCTTCATATGCCGCGATCCCCTTATGAGCCTGCAGCTCTCCGGCAAGCCAGCGACGCGTCCAGCGTTGAAGTTCATTGCGTTCTGCCAGGGAAAGTGCCTCCAATGCCTCTTCTTCATTCCCCTCGCCACTAAGCCACGCTCTTGCAGCCAGCATCATGTTCGTTCGAGCGGATACATCAGAGCCCTGACGTGCCGCCCAATCCCGAACCTCATTGCCATGCTGCAAAATATCAATGCTTAATAGCTGTTCACGGTTAACCCGATCCAGATCCAGATCCTGAATCATAAACAGGTTAATGACATAAGCAAGCTTGTCTGCAAGGCGGGTTAACTCCTCCTGATATGCCGAATCTTGACTGGCAGACGGAGATCCCCCTTTGCGATTAGGGCGGGCTGTAGCTTCAGATTGACCAATTCGTGCCGTAATGCCTATATCATAGGTGACATCAGCGGATACCCGATCCAGTATGCTAACACGCTGGAGGGCTTCATTCGCAGACTGTACCGGATTAGGCGCAGAACATAACCGTTCACGCAGCTCATTGGCTGTCCGCTCCTGCAAGAAGCTGTAGTGGATCGCAGATGGATGGGACGTAACCCATCTTCGGATCACTTCCACAACGTTCGCTGCCGATTCCGTGCGTTTCAGCTGATTGTCCAGATAAGGCTCGAACAACAGCTTGGTGAGCGATTCATTGGCCAGCACTTTATCAAAGAAAGCTCGATTCAGCTGCGGATCCCGATCCAGCACAGCATACAATTCCTGTACAGCACGCATACGCTTCTGGGCGCGAGCATTATTCACACCATAGATGAAATAGTCCACAATCCAGGATTGCACTACGGGTGCGGCAACACTGAAATATTCTCCAATGCGAGCAGCGACCGCTTCTTCGGGTACATTCTCACGCTTCACGCTGTCCAGTTCCCGGCTGAGTAAGGTTAGGAACAACTCATTCAGACGCGAACGCTGCTGTACTCCACCTTCCGGCTTCAAATAGGTCAACAAGCCACTCAGGACATGGCTTTTGTTATCCAGGTACAGATCTTCCATGCCTTGTTCAAGAGCATAGAACACCGATAGTTCGCCATAGGCTTCAATGGAAAGCTCCCGTCCAGGCTCCATGCCAGACAGCATTTCGTCCGCAAAGGTATAGAACGCATCCGCAGCACGAGGTTCCTGCAATAAAGCCCAGGCGAATTCCGCGTAAGGTAACTTCGCCACAGATGCATCCGCATGTGTCACTCTGCCGGATACCAGATCAAAGGTGAAGTCCTTCTCCGTATTCCGGTCTTTCGGACGCAACGTCCCCCGCTCTACAAACTGAACATGGATGCCCTTCTTGGCCTGCGGCTCCTTGGCAAACGTCATGAATCCCAGCTGCCGCCGGAAGGCGTATGGTAACGCTGTGTACAGCAAACGCAGCAATCCTTTGGCCCCTGCGGTCACTTCTTCTGCGGGAAGGTCCAGCGCAATGTATACTTTTCTGCGTGTTGCTACAGACTGCATTACGGCGTAGAGCAAGCGCTTGAACAGCACTTCGTTCATTTTCAAGGCGCTCAGCACTTGGGTTGGTGATGAATCAGGACCACTTCCCGGTGAGATGGGCAATTCAGCAAGCGCCGGCAGTACTGTACCTTGTTCGATGTCATAGGACGTGGCGAACACGGCATCCAGCCAGCCGCCTTGCTTCATCTGCACTTCCGAGCGTTCGGGAGACAAGACGTAATTATGAGCAAAAAAGGCACTGCGCAGCCCCGTGAAATCCGCAGACTGGTACACATTTTGCCCAAGGATCGTCTCCCCACTCTCCAGATGAAGCAGGTGAATGGAAGCCGGAAACTTCGTCTCGTCCTTCTCGCTACGGCCTGTTAGCTCCGCTGGAGCGTCATAGACACAGTAGGGGTGAAGCACTTTTTTGATAAAAGAAGGGTCCAGTCCCGGCGATGCCGCAACCGTATCAAACCCCTCTGTTGTGCGAAACACCCCGCGCCGCTCTCGGGTATACAACTGTTGTTCAATGGGCGGGGTTACGGAAGAACGCATCATCCCACTCTCCCCTCAATGTACTTCAGCTTGTACAATAGCCATAAGAAGGGTTCATCCACGCGAATCGGACTAACCACACCCTGCAATTTCATATCCACCGGATTGCTGCCCAGCGCAGAGACTGCGAAATAGGCTGTATCCTTGAAGTACACATCCATCGTGCCCTTGAACGGACGATCCACCTTCTCGATAAAACGCCGGATCTCCCCGTCGATATTTTCAAACTCGGTTAAGTCGAACCAATCGCGATGCACCATATTGCGGAAGACATTACTGTTCGATTTGATATAATCCCCCTCTTCATCCTTGAGGGAATGCAGCATGTCGCTTTTGGTGAGCACAACAGCCGTTGGAATATTGGTCTTGGCTTTGTCCTGATACGCGATAAAATCTCCGAACATCGTCAGCACCACGTCACGTGGCTCATCGTATCGTGGTGTCCACTCTCCAGGCTCGTTGCCGAGGTTAATGCGGATTTTGTCCCGAATCGAACGAATCTGAAGCGGGTCCACCATAAACAGGATACCTGCCGAGTTCTTGATGTGCTGCCCGTGAAGTCCGAGATAATCCTGCTCCACCATACCTTCGCCCGCAACGTCAAAGAATACCAAGGTCAGCGGCGCTTTATCTTCATCTTTGAACACAAACTGGAAGATAAACGGCTCTTGCAACTTCTCCTTCTGTGTGGAATCCAGCAAATCGCCCCGTTCGAACAACGGTTCTTCATAATCCGCACGGAACCGGCGGCTGATCTCCGCATTCAGTGGCATGCAAGCCGCGTCAAAATGATCCGCTGTATAATGCTGCAATGTATGAATTAATGAAGTCATGTAGACGGATTTACCCACCTGGGACGCACCAATAATGGAAATGATGTTGCTCGGTGCTTTACCTGCCGTAACAGGCAACTCGTTATGACATTGCGGACACAACCGGCGGCGTGTAACGACACCATACCGATCGTTAAGACCCATCACGATGTTATCGGAATAAATACGATGTTCCTCCGGTACATCATGCGGAGCCAATACGGCCTCCATATCAAATACCGTGTCGAGTCCGAATCTTTCACGATACCGATTCAACTTTGCATCTTCCCCGAGTGCGTAGTCCTCATCATCATCGCGGTGATGGGCGGCGCGGAACACCACCTCTTCCGGTGAAAACTTACTGAAACAATAAGGGCATACAATATCGTAAAACAGCGGACGTTCCTCCGGCTGTTGTCTCTTCAAAAACCGACTAAAAAAGCTCATAGCCACTCCCCTCCCCTGATAAGTCAGACTAAGGTGATTTACACTTGCACTACGATGACAGAGTAACCTTCCAATCGCTAGTCCAACTATCTAGTCTGATATAAGCCGATAGGCGGCTCCATATTTCGGTCCGTCCGTGAAGAATAATCGCACATAATCATCCTTGGCAACTTCAACGGGCGGCATCTCATTTCTTCCGGGAGCAAAATCACTCACAAAAGGGTACACCGTACCATCTTCCTTATTCAACGGAACCCCGCCCTGTTTGCGAACATAACAGAGGGCTTCCTTTGGAACAGGTACTTCCGCTGTGACGGTGATCAACACACTTTTTCGTTTTTGAAAAAAACCGCTCTTGTAGCGAATGGAAAAGCGGATATCCGCCTTCCCTGCGCTTGCAATCACCATGTTGTCCTCGTCTCGTTGACGGATCAGTACAGGTCCCTCTTCCTCCATCTGACACACATACACCGTGTACTTGATGGCACCAAAACCTGTGATCCGATCCGTGTAACCATTGCTCGCCTTATATTCCTCTCTCGTGTACAGCTTCAGCTTGCCCTGTGCAGGCTCTTCCTCGGTACGATCATCGCTCATCATATCCAGCTCCAGCCGTTCCACATACACAGCTTCTACCCGTTCCGGCCAGAGCCAGCGAAGTGTACAACGTCCTTCGTCCACCGCAAGTGTCAGTTTTCGAATCAAGGGTGTCGAAGGGTCTGCATCCATAAACCGCATTTCCATTGACCTCCCGACGTTAGAATCCTTTGCTGCGTGTATCTCTTGGTCTCTGACCAAACCCTTCGGCAGAAGAAGTTCCGCCGCCAGCTTCACGACGACCTCGGCTCTTCCGCGGCGTGTTCTCCTTAATCGGAACAATCCAGGAGAAGAGGGTCAATACGCCAGACAAAATGAGCATCGCACCAAGTCGTACGAATGTATCACCCACGTTCGAACCGTCGAGACCCCATTCGAGCAGAAGCCCTGCCAGTAGACCCGACACTGCACCACCAATACCAAAGCTGAGCGCGAGATGACGGTTATCAAACACAAGTCCGAGTGACACACCCAGTGCTACTCCAATTAGCAGTACGGCAACCACACGGAAAATCGCCAGATAAACGCTATGTTCCATCATGCCTGTACGCTCCGTCACCAGCGTCCGTTCATCAATCGTATCGTAGATCTGCTGGAATGCCAGATTCAGACCACCGGAATCTGGTACATCATAGTACATGCCACCCGTTTGCTGGGCAATATTACGCAGCAAATCCGTTCCTGATGGGTCAACCAGACTGAGGCCGACTGTATTAATGGAAATCTGTTCGTTGTTATATTGGGACAAAATATCTGCCGTATCCGCTTCACTGAAGCCATCAGATAACAAGATGACCACGGTACCACGTTTCGGGTCCTGTTTGCCTTGAATCTGTTCCATGCCTTCCCGCAACACGGCATCAAAATTGGTGCCGCCCGAAGTTGTGACAATGCCATCAATTTTGCTATAAACCTCATTCTTGGCCGCTTCACTATCCAGCGCAATAAATGGCTGCAACAACTGCGGCTGGTCATCAAATGTAATGACAGCTACCTGTTTGTCACTCTCCATTTGACTGATCAGTGTCTTGGCTGCTTCAAAGCGTCCATTATCCGGATCTGTCTCGCTCATGCTGCCCGAGTTATCGATCATTAGTACGATGTCTTTCACTTGCTTCACACCGCCCGGATTGATCTGATACAACAATTGCAGGGCGAGTCCAACAACAAACAACAGAGCCAGTGTTGCCGGAACAAGCAATTTCCACGACAGTCCCAGATACCGGAGCTTCCATGAAGCGCCATTCAGCTTGGGTGAGATCATCTCTGCGATCAAACAGAACAATCCCACACTCAACGCCAGTACGCCAAAGTATAATCCCATCAGCAACAGACGTGGCATCTCCCCAAGCCATTGACGCAGCATGATTTCTCCTGCCGCAAAGCCCACTGCCCCGCCAATCAGGCTGAACAGGACCAGGAGAAGATTGATTTTTCGCTGCATGTCCACATGCATCCTTTCCATACCAGCCGTAAGCAGGCTGAGTTAATACAAAATTGGTGCTGGGTATAGGACACCGCCAGACGTCTTAACGAATGGGTGACAACTTCTCCACCAGACCTGCGGGGTGAAGTTCATAGCCATTTTCCGTATACGAGTCGTAATATACCTTACCGTTCCGATACACCATGAGATCCTCCAGATGGAAACCTCCCATCAGATTGAGCTTCTCTACACCACTGCTGCGTTCTTCGTACACCACACCCAGCTTGTAGATGCGTGACGTCTCTTCGGCATGCGCCGCGTAGTCCATGAAAGCACTATGATGGTCACCAAAGAAATACTTCTCTTCATACCGATGTTCCTGCGTATAATCGAATACGCGTACCCGAACGACCGCTTGATCCTCCAGTGTGTGGTACAACCTGCGGAACAGATCATCCCGGGTTAATACGTCTTTGTCTCCGTAGGCAATCGTTACATTGGCCCGTTGCAACAGTTCTTCTTCAAATGGCAATCGTAACGGCTCGGCCGTAAGCAGCAACGAGTGACATACCTCCATCAGACGTTTCAGCAGACGATCATCACCTTCTGTGGCGAGCCGGTTCATGTCTCCCATGTAACGGTCCTCAAACCATACATCCCGTCCGCGCTTGGCTTCCAGGTCGATGATTAGCTCTTCAGTCACTTTGCCGTAGTACTCCATCACGTTCTGGCCAATGTATTCATCCGCAGCGGCGATACTTTGGGTAGCTGTCTCGCGCAGTGTGCGTTCCAGCGCTTCAAGTGCTGCTGTGACGTGGCGACTAAAACGGTGAAGCTCTTCCATCTCCGTATCGTAGTTGCGCAGCAGATGTAATTCATTTTCCAGTCGCAGTAATTCTACCTTCGGTACATACACTCGCTCCAGCATGCAGTCAATCAGATTGCGTACATTCTGTTTATCACGGAACAACGCTCGTTTGAACGACTGATCTTCCACTCGCTCTTGCTGACGTTGCTCCAGCAGAGCACGTGCCGATTCAAGCTGCATCGATTTATCCCTAATCAGTCCGAGCAGCGCTTCACGTACACTGCCAGGCTCACTGTCACTCCAGGCCGCCCACTGGAAGTAACCAACCTCTGAATCCTCCGCGCGGGATTGTTCGGCCTGACGGCGCAGAGAGCCGCCAGAGCTGCGCTCACGCACACGCTCTTCGACAAGACGGACAACGTTATCGCGGAAGTATGCTTCAGCCCCTTGTCCAAACAACGCTCTCTCCGCTTCACGAAGGGAGAGCGGCTTCAGATCAGAGAAACTGACGTTATGCGTCATGATGCCACTCATGCCACTAACCAGATCTTCATTGGGCAGCAGACCTTCGACTTTGCGTTCCACCGAGGCCGCATCCAATCCGAAGAAAGCGAGCTTGTCCTTGATGCTCCAGTCCGGCTCCTGCCGCATGCGTGCGAGCAGATACCGATACATGTGATATAACACCGCCAGTGCAATTGGCTTGTTTGGCCGCCTAATCTCGGCAAAACCCGCGCTTGCATAACCATGCTGATCAGAGGTGGTACGAATATTGTTTTTAAAGGATGTATTGTTGTACGTGTTCGCTCCCGTGCTTGAAACGGTACCCGAGTGATCCACATCCTGCTTCCTGTTCTTCAGCAGGCAGATCCGGCAGATGATCTCGGCATTTTCGATCCAACCACCGGGAACGCCGGTTCCACGCTCGTTTTTGTCGGACAACAGATATACCAGATCAAACAACGGTGACGCGGGATGTGTAACGGGAATGGAGATCCCATCCTCCGTCACCAGCAGATTACCGCTGAACGTGTAGTCCAGCGACTGCATATAATCTAGTTCCCGCAAAAAAGCAAGGCCTGCTGCGCTGGCATACCCGAAGGAATCCACCTGTTCCATCTCGCTGACCAACACATGCAGATCCGTCTGCACCGACTTGAAGGCTTGGGACAAAATAGTCTCCGTCAGCTTGGAGAGCTCTGGCAACAATACATTCAACGGATCATCCGCTCTGGTTACCACCGTAACGTAAATCCGATCAAATGACGAGTACAGCCGTCCATATTCGGCAATTCGGTTACTGACCCGCCGAAGCGTACGATTCAGGTCAAAGAGTGCCTGATCTGATTCATGGAAACTGCGGTGTACATCCTTACGCCGTGTTTTGGACGGTCGCTCCGTCTGCCCAGCGGACAAAGGCAAGCGGTGACGAGTCACCTGGCCATCATCGGACGAGCCACCATTTCTCGTTTCACCCGGACGCGCTTCCTGATCTTCTGTCCCGATCTGAACGTAGACCACGCCGTCTCCATTATCCCACTTCAGCCGATTGATCTCCTGTACGGCAGAAACGGCAGGTGCAACCAGATCACCCACGAAAAGGAACAAAGCCGGGTAATGGATACTGCTGCGTCCATCACCCAGGCTGCCTTGACGTTCCTGCTCGATTGCATACTGTGCTGCATACTTCTCCAGATCACGCTTCAGGGTATTGTTCGAATTGAACTCCATCCCGGCCGCCATCTTACTTCAGCCTTCTGCGAATGTCGTTCAGCTTGGACGACATCGTTCTGTAGAACTGATAGATGTCTTCTCCGTTAGCCAGCTCTACCCGCTCGTATTCGAGACGATCACGCGATTCCATGAACAGCGCAGCCAGATCATCCAGCTTTGTCAGCAGTGGGGTAATATCCTCAGAAGCTGTAAGATCGTTATCTCGGCGGGAGGCTTTGCGCAGCAATGTACTGCGATCCTTCTCCGCCAGACCACGGAAGTTGCCAAACACTTCATACTCGGCAAAATTACGGCTCTTCATCAGGTTTGCGAACGGCTCCCATGCGTCTTCTTCCGGGTCACGGTCATAAACGTAGAGCGCACCCTTTTTGACGATGGTGTCAGTATATAACGCTTCGATGAAGCGGTCATACCACTGCTCTTCGTCTTGGTACTGGGCAAGAATGCCTTCGAGTTCCGCAACTTTGGCCGAGATGGCATTCATCTTTGCCAGTTCCTCACGGACACGTGCGATCAGCTGCGGAGAGCGTACCAGGTTTTCTTTGGCCATATCTTCATTAATACTTCCGAAAATATCCTTAACGCCTACACGCGGCAACCCTTCGGATTGCAGACGTTTCAGCTCAATCACAGCCCGCTTCACTTCGCCGAGGTTCGGCGTGGTGGACGTCAGACGCATGTCGTAGGCTCCCAGTTTGGCAGACAGGTCAAACGCTTCTGTTGTCACAATGGCATACCGGTTGCTTGTATTCTCATCAATGGATTTGGCTGTCACGATGTTGTATCCGAGCGCCTGCTCGAATTCACTACGTACACGGGCGTTATACTGCTTCACGCGGGCGTTCTCGTACACATCTCCCCATGATTTCTCCGGAATCGGAGACGGCAGATAGGTCCAGTTGTTTTTCTCCGTTTGCACCAAGTGACGACCAATGCCTTCTTTGTCCAAAATGGTACGTTCATAACTTTCCTCATATACTTTGAGCGGTGTATACACAAAGAGTGGTACCCCGTTGCGGGTGTTCAGCCAGAATATCCGGTTACGCACTTCACTTTCCTTGACGGTAAAATGAGACTTGCCCACCGCATTGTTCTGATAATTACGAATCCCTTTCAGAATGCCTGGCGCCTGTGCCGGTACCGATACAAATCCCCATGAAGGGAAATGCAGACTGCCTGTACTGTTGCTCAGATTGAACACCGGAACGGCCTCATCATCCAGCTTGCCAGCAATGAAACGTTCCACGAATTTCTCGACTGACTCATCCTGACCGTATTTGATCACCAGGAAATCTTCCATGGAACGCGTAATCAGATCACCGAATTTCTCACTCAGGAAGTCGGAGATGGAGCTGACGATATCAATCTCGTTCTCTTTCACCCACTGGCTGGAGTTTTCCAGCAATTCACGGGAGAAGTCGCGGATCAGATCATCCGTATCACGCTTATCCAGCAGCCCGTCCACCACACTGACGATATCCGGTACACTTACGACGTTCCAGTAATATGTTTTGTTGCCTTTGTGATCGGCTTGTTCTTCGCCGCGTGTCAGCAGGTCACCGTTCTTGGCGAATATCGAGCTAAGGGCGTTCAGCGTCTCGGTAAATACGTTATAAATGCGGCTGTTTTCCTGGTTCAGCAACTCATACAGATCTTCATAGAACTCGATCATCTGATCGTTGCGTTCCACGTCGGCGTGCAGCCAGTACTCATGAATTTTTGCTTCAATATAAGCATTCTTTTTCTTCTCTTTGGAGACAAAAGCACTCTTCGCATCGCCCAGCTTCTCTTCGGACTGCTCCTGAGCTACTTCAATATCACGCGGAATGCGGAAGGCATTCTCACGCAGGGTTTCGATGTACGACTGAATCATCTTCAGTACACAGAAACCTTTTTCCGTATAAATCAGACGGGAGACATAGAACGGACCTTGTTCGGGATGCAAAAACATACGCCGGATCTGTTCAGTGAACTGACCCGCAATCTCACCCGGCAGCTGTTTCTTCGCCTTGATATATTCTTCACGAGCACGCGCCAGGAAGTTCTGCTCCAGTTCGGTATCCATATTCACAACCTGTGATTTCACCACGTTGCCATAGGATAAACGCTCACTGTTCTGATAACCAGGCAGCGGCTCTGGCACGCGCGCTTCAAAGGACTTGACCACACTTTCGAGATCAATGCCCAGCTTGCGGGCAAACTTCTCGGTATCCTCCTGGTTCGGTGCTTTGGAGAACATCGTGTTCATTTTGTCGAACATGCGATACGCCAGATAGGTGGTCATCTCTTCGATTGGCAGTACAGCCGAAGAGGCACCAATGATGTTGTAATCATAGTTCGCCGGGTACACCTTATTCATCTGTGCAATGTTGGTGCGAATGTTGCTGATATAGTCATGGATCGCAAACTCCTCACCCGACTGCTTCTCCTCACTTGCCATGAAGTTGGTAATGTTCTCGGCCGTGACGTTCATGCAGTAATCGTAGGCGTTCTCCAGCAATTTGCCCTCTGTATTCGTCGCAGAGATCAGGTGACACAGGTTAAATGGCGGTAGTGGTGAGTTGACTGTTAAAATATTGCCGTACTTCTGTGTAAACCGCTCACCGCGGCTATCCACGTTCATCCAGTAATCCAGCTCTTTGAGCGCAGCATACCCGTTCTTGCGAATGTATTCACGAGTGTGTTCGCTCAAGCTTTTGTTGGACAGGTTCACGTCTGGCGTGAACAGATACCCCAGCGTATTGACACGGTCAATCCCGGCAGAGCCGTGATCACGTTCGATAATGCCGCGTACGATATAGGAAATATCGAGGAAACAGCCGCTGCCTGTACCGCCGGACAGACCTGTCAGCAGGAACACCATCAGTTTTTTGTTGGTGCCTACGGATAAGGTTTTGATCTTTTTGTCGATGGCCTGTACGACCTGATTAATCTTCGTGAACAGGAGCAGACGTCCAGCCTGACGCACACCTGCGGCGCCGTTCATGCCGTCCGTGATACTCAGTTCTGGAGACAGCCAGTCCGTGATATACGGTTCCAGCACGCTGCGGTTCTGTAGAAGTCCGCCAATCTCGGCATTGGACAGCAAAACGAATTCATTGATCGGATCAAGTCCGATCCCTTTATACTTTTTGGCGCGATCCTGTTCGTTTGTCTCAAAAGCCAGAAACTCCACATTGTCCGGCTTGTCCATTTTTTTCTTGGATACCGGGTCCTGTGGCAGCTTGAAACGACGGTTAATCTGATATTTGAGACGCAGCAGCGCGTCAATCCCCGTTCCCCCCAGACCAATAATCAGAATGGGGTTATCAATCGTATCAACTCTGATCTTCTCACTGACAATACCTCCGCCAAGTGATACATCCAGTTGCTGAATATGTTCTCTAACAATCGGCTTCATTCCATGTCCTCCTTTGATTAACAAAGTTGGAACTGCAACTTCATTACACTTGCCACTCCGATGACAGAATAACATTCCGATCGCTGTTATCCCCAGATTTTTTCAATTCACTTTTACAAAGTGAAAATCCGGGGATAAAGGCGAACGCTTCCGCTTCTTCACGTTATTTCTGTCCTCTGCGTTCTCGTGTAAACAGTTGGTCCCAAATTTTATTGGCATCCTTTTAAACTAAACAATCAACTTAAATCAAATAATCCTTCACACCAGATATTCAATTAAAATGGTCTTGTCCGCCTGTTGCAGCGGGATGCTCAGTCGGTCACCGTTCTTCAGTTCAACGCCTGAGCTTGCATCAACTGCACGACCGGATTTCTCCAGCGTACCGCCTGCGGTGTTACGGATTATAATTCGATCCCCATTGCTGGGCGTAAATACATATTTTTCGGTTTCCTTCAACTCAGGGTCCAGTTGCAACAACTGATGCAGATGGAATCTGCCCCGGAAGGATACCAGCTTTTTATATTGTGGATATGACTTGTCTCCCGTGTTCTCATCACGTATCTCCACAATCATCTGACCCACAAATCCCCGGTTTTTGCGTTTCAGCCAGCCCATTAGGAACCAGGCACCAACACCGACCACAATCAGGGCTATAACACCCAGAATGACAGGTAACCAAGGAAACGGCTTGTCCTGTTCACCGCCTGACGTTGTTGGTTGAGATCCACTTCCGGCTGCTCCGCTCGCGTTGATCGTGATTGGCTCACTTTCACGGTAGAAGCTGTCTTCTTCCGCACGGATGACTAATTCATAGTTATGATTGTCCGGTACTTCAAATGTACCAGCAAAACCAGAACCTGTGTTTTCCAGCGATTGTTCTTCACTCTTGCCTGTATCCACATCTTTTACAACTAACGTGGCCTTCATATCTGCATACAGATCTTTATCCTGAAGTGGCTGACCGCCATTCTCCAGTTTGGCAGCAAGATCAACCTTGTCCCCTTTGGTATAGGACTTGGTCTTAATTGGGTCCACAACAAGCTGAAGATCATAGTTGAACAACAGGTTGATATCGATGCTGTCTTTCGGAGCCCCTTTTACCCGAAGTTTCCAGTCTCCCTCTTGGGGTTTCAACAGCTTCACTAGTGAATAACTCTTCGATGTTGAGAGCTTGGCTGCATCCGAGTTCAGGTCTACGGCTTGTCCGGAAGGGTCTGTCAATTGTACTTCCACCGGCTTCGAGGACATGATCGAAATGTTTGCTTCCAGCACACTGTCGTTTGGCACGTTCACGGTAACTTCCTGATAACTGCCGTTTCCCGTTACAGAGGGCAGCTTCACCACATTCAGTTTGGCATGATCGGCGAAGATCTCACTCAGAATCTGTGGCAGATCATCCGGCGTATCGGTAATGAATGACTTGCCTCCGGTCTGCTGGGCCAGGTCTGCGAGTGCATCCTTGTTCAACTTGCCATCCGCGTTCAGTCCAATCGTATACACCGGAATACCCTGATCCTGTGCTTCTTTCACGGCTTTTGCCAGATCAGCATCGGATTGTGCCTGTGTACGGCCTTTGGTTTTGTTAAAGTCATTGTTGCCATCCGCCAGCAGCACGATCATTGGCGAGTGTGATGGGTCTGCACCATGATTCAGTATGTTCACGGCTTCAGCGACACCAACAGAGACATCGGTATATGGCCCCCGGCCGAGCTGATCAATAAAGTCCTTCAGGTTGCTCTTGTCCGCATCGGACTGAATCTCCAGCATAGCCTTTTCCCGCTCCACCTGATCGGTATAAGCGACAATCCCTACCTTGTCCCCCTGGACTGGGAGCATATCAATAAACATTTTCATGGCTTCATTACTGATCTTGTCACGGTCACTTGTATTCATTGAGTTACTTACATCGGCTACAAGTACCGCATCGATTCCGCTCGTCTGTGCCTGAGCCGCTGCAGCTTGTGGCAGCAACGCTTGAGGTAACAGTAGCGTTAGAATTGCCAGCAGAACCATCGTTCCACTGAGCCAGCGTATTTTGCGTGTCCGCAGCATTGGGTGTACTCCTTCACGTTTGAGATTAAAATGGGAATAGTTTATTATAGGCGTCAAGCCTTAAGGAAATCTTAACAGTCTACTAATAAATTCTGAAAAGCACCCCTATCTTGAGTTACAGTTTTGTAATGACTGACAAAAATCGACGATTTCATGCCTGTAACTGGCACAAAAGTACCAACTATGGAAATATGATATAGTTATTGCCAGCAAACTGCAATATAACAGCGCTTGTTTACCAAGCCATAGAAGGGAACGGATTATGGTTACATACGGATGCCTCGCCATATTGTTTCTTTTTGTCATCATAAAGGTAATTGCACTCCAGCTTCATCGGCGGAAACCGGTCTCCCGCGAAGACACGGATCGTACCCTCTACACTATTCTGAATGGTGAGCGTGATTGAGCATGAGTACTAAACTAGTTGTATCCATACGACCATTTCAACGAACGACATATGCCTATGAAAAGTTGCAAGTCTGCACCCGTTGTGGACAGTATACCTGCCTGTGGGAAGAGGAGTGCACGGCCTGTGGCCGGGGTACCCTGAATTCCGTCCAAGCGAAGGCAACTTCCCGTGTGAAACGCCGCATTGCACGCGACCTGTTCATTACGATATTGTTCGGTGCAGCTGCCACCTATTTCGGTGAGACCATAGATCAGACCATGGCGGCAGCCAGCGTTTCCCTGCTGCTTCTGGCCTTACTAATCTTCATGCAGAAACGTTCGTTCGAAGTAGAGCAGCAGCGCGAGTTGAAGCGCATGTTGCAACAGGATGAGGAACTCATCCGCCAGGGCATCAACCGCAACTGGGCTCTGGTCGCCGAAGCCCGAAAGCAGGATGAAGCACTCGCCTATGAGATGCTCCGCGAGATCGGCTCACTCGTCTACAATGACCGGATTCGACTGCAGCAGGTTGCGCTGTTACAATCCTTTGTCCTGCGCAGTGATATGGATCTGCAGCTCAAGCCCTTGCTGTTACGCAGCTTCGAGCGGCTACTGGCTGAATATATCGGTGAGATCGCACGACTTAAGCCGGATTTGATCCGGGAAGATGCGATTCGTTATATCGCTACCTATGAAGTGAACATTTTACAGCTCCACAACGGAATTCAGATTCTTACAGCGGTAGCTGCTGCTGCTGTGCGCAAGAGCAAATATATTGAGTTATTCCCTAGTCTTATTACCCGCTACGCCCGCTTTATGCCCAAGGATCGATTCATGAGACTTTATCATACGATTGAACGCTATCCGAGCAAGGCACGCGGGGGACTGGCGGAGTCGGTAGGCCGGGTGTATAACGAGAAATATCGGGATCAATACGCAGATGTTCATGTATAGGAATGATATATTGAGAAAGAAAAACGTAATTTAGTGCAAACTCACTCCGTGTATATAGACGAATGGAATTTCAACCACCCCTGCATGCGCGTCAGCACCACAGATCAAAGGTTATGATTCTAATGATATAAGAAATGATCCAAAAACACCCCATCCTTAGGTCTAGGATGAGGTGTTTTGAATTTTATGGCAGTCTGCCAAGTGCTATCCGCAGTAAAAGGACACAAAGAAAAACTAGAAGGGAATACCTAAATGGCATCTTCCATGGAATCAAGCAGGCGCGCAAACAGGCACTCGCAGACGACAAAAACAATAAGCGCAAATGATCATCTGTCCTAGTGAAAAAGGGCCGCGACGTGGTTCCGTCGCGACCCTTGATCTGAGGGTTCGGTACATGTGTACCCGAACCCTCTCATATGTGCCATGCCAAACCCTGTGGCATGGCATGGTGCCTGCGCAATTGCGGCTGCATCGCCGCTTGCGCCAAGGCTTTACCGTCCGCGACGAGAATCGCGACGGTCACCCTTCGCCGGTCCGCGTCCTGCGGATTCCGGACGGCGAGAGCCTTCGTTGCTGCGCCCGGAGGTGCGCTTGTCGGCACTACGGCCAGCCCAGCCGCTGCTAGCTGCACCGCGGCCGCCTTGGCCCGCTGCACCGCGACTGCTGTCGCTGCTGCGCGCGGAACCACGACCTGCGCTGCGCTCGTCGCCACTGCGACCCGCACCGCGTCCACCTTGGCCTGCTGCACCGCGACTGCTGTCGCTGCTGCGGCCACCGCTACGACCACCACTGCGTCCGCCTTCACTGCGTCCACCTTCGCCACCGCGAGAACCACGACCCCCACGTCCGCCATCTCTGCGATCGTTACGGCCTGCACCGCGACGGGCACTACCAGTTCCGGAAGAGCGTCCGCCTGAACGTTCGTCATCTCCTTGACTGTTGATGGAACGTCTAGCTGCTCCAGTTGAAGCAATTGGACCTTCGCTCGTCCACTGGATACGGGACAACTTCTGGTCGATACCTTGTTCAATACGTGCAAGTTCCGGTCTGTCATGCTCTGTTGCAAACGTTACAGCAAGACCTGTACCTCCTGCACGTCCCGTACGACCAATCCGGTGGATATAACTTTCCGCATCATGCGGCATATCGTAGTTAAATACATGCGTTACACCTTCAACATCAAGTCCACGTGCAGCTACATCTGTAGCAACCAGCACTTGCAGTTTGGCATCACGGAACGCTTTCATTACGTTCTCACGCTTGGATTGGGACAGATCTCCGTGAAGTTCATCACTTGCATAACCTGCTTCACGCAGATCTTGATTCAGCTTGGATGCACGACGTTTGGTCCTGCAGAAAATAATCGCCAAATATGGGCGATACGTATCAATCATGCCGCGAAGCGCTTCGAGTTTACCGCGATCCGTACATTCCAGCACTTGCTGGCGAATTTGTTTGATCGGAATAACAGATTGGGAAGATACTTTTACATCTTCCGGATCTTTCATGTAGGTTTTCGCCAAGTTGCGAATACCCTTTGGCATCGTTGCTGAGAACAGCATCGTTTGGCGTTTGTGTGGCAGCTCGCTAAGAATCGTCTCCACATCGTCCAGGAAGCCCATGTGCAACATTTGGTCGGCTTCATCCAGCACCAGTTTTTTCACATTATCAAGCTTCAATGTGCCACGGCGCAAGTGATCCAGAAGACGACCCGGTGTACCAATAACGATCTGGGTACCGTTCTGCAATTTACGCAGTTGCTTGTCCACATCCTGTCCGCCGTATACGGCAAGCACATGCAGTTTATCGTCGTTTGCCGTGAGCTTCTTCGCTTCTTCCGTAATTTGCAGCGCAAGCTCACGCGTAGGCGCGATAATCAACGCTTGCGGCGAACGGTCAGATACGTTAATCTTCTGAATAATCGGCAGCAAAAAAGCCAGCGTTTTCCCTGTTCCTGTCTGTGCCTCGGCGATAATATCGCGTCCACCCAGCAGTACCGGAATCGAACGCTCCTGTACCGGAGTCGGCACGGCGATGCCCTGATGTTTCAGGATCTCGCACCATTCCGGGCGAATGCCCAGTTGTTCAAAGTTTGCCAATCGTTACACCTCTGTATATTCATTTAGATAAGTCCATTTCATAATGACTTCTGTATCAGTATCTGCCATCAAGACTAGTTTTCCTTAGTTCAATCATGATTATGAAATGAATTTTTTAAAAAGCAATCCACTCGTTGCTCTTCTTCTCCATACCCTGTAGTTTACACGTTAGTCAAGCAAAACAAAAGGGGATACAGCGTTACACTCCTAACTTGTAGCACAAAATCCCAAGATCAGTGTAACTTGTATCGACCAGGTGAGTTTGAGGATGGTTTTGACAGTAACTATAGGAGCCCCTTTGAAAATGAAGATGAGTGGAACAACCTAAAGTGCCAGCTAGCTCGAAGTATCACTCTGACTCTATGAATGGAATGAGGATTTCTAGCGGTTAGAAAATAGCTCTTACGATGAAACCTCCTATGCACCACTAATTCTAACGAATCCAGGACACCCTATTACGCCAATTAGAGCAGTTTGTAATTTCTAACGAACTCCAGTCACCTTATTACTCGTAAATACACGATAAACGGCTTCTATATTGGCGATATTAGCAAAATAAGATGTCTGAGATTCGTTAGAATAACGAAAACAGCAAATAACCCCATATAAGACGTGCCAGGTTCGTTAGATTTTACACATAGGGAAGGACACAAGCATCAACACAGTAACATTAGCTATAGCAATAACAACATTTACTAGGACCAGAACACCAACTACAAAAACTAGAACTAGTAAAAACAACGAAAAAACAATCAACACTACCTATACTCTTACTTTTACTCCAACTACAACTACAACTTCTACTAGAACTTCTTCTTCGTTCTTTTTTTCTCTTCTTCACTGTACACACCACACACTCTAATAAAAAAAACAGCGGCGCCCTCTCCCCGACTTACATTAGGGAAAAAGTGCGCCGCTGATAAAAAGTATCTTTTTATGTTGTCTACTTCATAGGGCTGTCGCATGTCTGCTCAACACTACTTTAGGGCAGTTGCCTTCCTAACTTCATTACTTGTTTAGATCCTTAATTCCAGATTTACTAAGCCGTTCATTTTTCAGCTTGTCTGCGTAACTACGTTTCGACATTGTACCTTTGTACAACAATCTTTGTAAACCAAGTTACGAACTGTGCCCGCCCGCTGTGGCAAACCCACTCCGTTCAAGAATACGGGAGCTTTCCTCGTTTAACCCGCGCAGGTGCACCGTTTTGCCCAGCTTCGCGTATTTGAATTTCACTTTGCCTATAGCCACAACCGCAGTATTATCCCAGATATGTGATCCTCCAAAATCAATTGTGATCTCCTTCGGATCGGCCTCTGCATCGAACTCATCTACAAAGCGGGACGAAGAACCAAAGAAGAACGGTCCGTGAACCCGATATACCTTCTGCCCTTGCTCCTGGCTCGCCTGTACGCGAATCTTGGTCTGTTTCCAGCCAAAATGCAGCACACTGAGCACAACTCCAACCATAACCCCGATCGACAGATCGTGGGTATAGACCACAATCGCCACCGTCACGATCATGACAAAGGCTTCCGCACGCGGCACGCGAGCAATATTCTTGATGGAACTCCAGTCGAATGTTCCGATACACACCATAAACATTACACCGACGAGCGCCCCCATCGGTACCTGTTTCACCACACCGCTAAATAACAGCAACAGGATTGCCAGAAACGCACCCGCAGTAAACGTCGATAATCTTCCACGTCCCCCAGACTTCACATTAATGACCGACTGCCCAATCATCGCACAGCCGCCCATGCCGCCAAACAAACCATTCACGAAATTGGCGATACCCTGACCACGCACCTCACGGTTCTTGCTGCTCTTGGTCTCGGTCATCTCATCTACGATGGTTGCAGTCAGCAGAGATTCCAGTAACCCAACCAGTGCCATGGTGAATGAATAAGGTAGCAGAATCATCAGCGTGTCCCAAGTCCACGCAATATTTGGCAAGTGGAACATCGGCAGAGTGCTCGTTATATTCCCCATGTCGCCGACTGTTCTTACGTCGAGATGAAACACCAAGGTAATAATCGTCATCACGATGATTGCAATCAGTGGAGCTGGAATGCCTTTGAAAAACCGTGGCAAAATATAAACGATCGCCAGCGTGCCCGCTACCATCGCATACATAATCCAATTCGCTCCCGTGAAATGGGTTAACTGTGCCATAAAGATGAGTATAGCCAGTGCGTTCACAAATCCCGTCAGAACCGAATGAGGCACAAACGTAATAAATCGCCCAACCTTAAATATGCCTAGTAGAAACTGAATAATGCCCGTCAAAATTGTAGCCGCAAAAAGATATTCCACGCCATAATCCTTGACGAGTCCAACCATCAGTACCGCCATGGCACCTGTTGCCGCCGAGATCATGCCTGGTCTTCCACCAGCAATCGAGATCACAATCGCAATCGTAATCGAAGCGTACAATCCGACCATCGGATCAACACCTGCAATGATGGAGAACGCAATGGCTTCCGGAATTAACGCCAGCGCTACCGTAATGCCTGCCAGCACGTCTCCGCGAA
This sequence comes from Paenibacillus sp. FSL k6-2145, assembly GCF_037976585.1. NCBI lineage: Bacteria > Bacillati > Bacillota > Bacilli > Caryophanales > Paenibacillaceae > Paenibacillus > Paenibacillus sp. FSL k6-2145. The sequence goes on from NZ_CP150267.1 coordinate 1,592,170, forward strand.
TGTTGCCAAACCATTGTTGTTTTAAAGTATTCATATGTTCTTGCCGTTCCTCCTACGTGTATTCCTCATAATGGACAATCTTACTGAAGAGTAACAGAAGCCGTTCACACTAACCAACTACCCAGGACAGCACAAAACAACGGATTCCTCTCCGCATCATTCGCCTATGCTGTTGCCTGAATTGCATCATTCTTCACCATCCGTATATCCTTGACGGTTAATGTGCATTCACGTTTTTTCCGTTCCAATGTGTACCGCTATTGTTCCATTACCTTCAGTTGTCTTACTCATGCCACATCAGGAGTTGATCCTGATGCCAATAGGTTTTCCCCTCTCAGAAAAACCGGGTCCGTTAATGTACTGACCTATTATTATAGTCACAGGACCGGATATGTACTAATACAGTTAAGGCGAAAAAATAGAACCTTTCCTTCTATTATCTTAATCTTTCTATAATTTACTCACCAATTCTCTACTCACAAAAAATAACCCGCAAAGATCCTTTGAAGAAAGTCTCTTTACGGGTGTTCATGTAATACTATGCTAGAATCTTCCTGATTTGAATATCGAATAGAGCAGGAACGCCACCATCAGAATCGCCACCAGGAAACCAATCTCAATGACCGGAATATCCCACAGCATCGTGGATTGATGACTGATCGACGAACCGATAATCAAGCCCACCATGATAATACAAAAGGCAAGTAACACGATACTGAAGGACAGTCGATTACTAATCTGGTCCATTCTACGCATGAGTGCATCCAGTTCAGGGACACTAATCTCCAGCCTCAGCTTGCCTTTGCTAATAATGGATGATAATTGCCTTAACTGCCCTGGCAGACCAATGACACTCTCGGCCATATCAGCCGCACTGCGGAACAATCGATTCTTGATTCTTCCGGCACTAAAACGTTCCTTGATCAGCTTACGGCCAAAGGGTTCAGCCATATCTACAATGCTCAGGGAAGGATCAAGATGTTCAATCACACCTTCCATCGTCAGCAACGATTTACCGAGCAGCAGAATATCGGCAGGCATGACAACCCGGTGCCTCTGGGCTACGCCGAACAAGTCATTCAACGCCTGACCCACACTAATCTTGGAAAAGGGAATATCGTAATATTTGGTACGCAACTTGTCCAAATCCACATGAAGCCCACGCAGATCCATGTCATCTGGCATCATGCCAAGTTTCTCAATTGCCCGGATCATACTGTCCGTATCTTTGCGCATTAACCCAATAATAAGCGAAGCAAGCTGCTGTTTCATCTCATCACTCAGACTGCCCACCATACCGAAGTCTATAAATGCAAGACGTCCATCCTTCAATACCATCAGGTTGCCCGGATGTGGGTCAGCGTGAAAGAATCCATGAATAAAGATCTGATTCAATAATGAGTCTACCAGCCGCTCAGCAATATTGTTCAGATCATGACCGCGTCTGACCAGTTCTTCACGATCATTGAGTTTGATACCTTCGATATACTCCATCGTGAGCACACGGGACGACGTCTGATCCCAGTAAATTGCCGGGATTTTCACCTTGTTGTCCTGTTGGTATTGCTGTGCAATCTTTTCCGTATTGCGGCCTTCGACCGTATAATCCAGCTCGGCCATCAGTGCCTGAGCATATTCTTCGACCATTTGCGGAATCTGATATTGCTTCACCCAGTCCCAGCGCTTCTCGGCCATGGCTGTCAGTTCACGCAAGATATCCAGGTCACGCTGCACAATACGCGATATACCCGGCCGCTGAATCTTGATGGCTACCGACTCACCGCTTCGAAGTTTGCCCAGATGCACCTGTCCAATGCTGGCCGCAGCTACAGGGGTATCCTCGAACCGGGAAAAGATCTCCTCCAGCGGTGTATCCAATTCCTGTTCCAAAATACCCCGTGCCGTCTCGGAAGAGAACGGCGGGACCTGATCCTGCAACTTAACCAGCTCACGAATGACAGACTCAGGCAATAGATCTGCCCTTGTGCTTGCGAGTTGCCCCAGCTTAACGAAAGCTGGCCCCAGCTCCTGCAGCACAAGCCTGATGCGTTCACTCAGCGTTTTGGTGGTGTGTGCTTCACGCGACATCCACCGTCTGGGCAGAGCCAGCAACTGGAACAAACCCAGCTCCTCGACCATATAACCGAAGCCATGACGCACTAGCGCCATGGCAATTTCACGGTATCTGCCGACATGTTTGATTCGCACTGCCATCTACTCGATCTCGTTTCCTTTGAGAGGAGGAGGAACTTCAAGTGGAGCTGGGGATTCATCAGGTTGGAGTTGTGGTGATTGGCCCAGTTCCGCAAGTTTTTTCTCCAGGACAGCAACGCGCTGTTCCAGACTGGTTACATCACTTTCGGATGCCACACCAGCTTCCTGAAGCACTCGCTTGACCTGTTCCTGAATCATTCTCTTGAACTGGCCCTGTTCTTCATCGCCCCGTTCCAGCAGACGTTCAACCAAAGCTTTGGATTCACCGGGCGCAAGTTCCCCGCGCTTGACCAAATCATCCACGGTTTTCTCAATTTTTTCTTTGCTTACAACAGTAAGACCAAGCCCTAACGAGATCGCCTTTTTGAACAAATCGCTCATTTTTGTCATCCTCCTCTTCGTTGATCTCTATATTATACCCCTTATACTCTGCATGCAAAGATGTCTGTCCGATCAGACGTAACGCGCAGCCCATTTGCCTGCTTGCAGAAGTAACTTCCGGTACGTTTCGTGTGCAAAAGACGGCACATGGTGACCCGGCATCAGATAAACAATACGCCCAACACCATATCGATGAGCCCAAACCGCAGGCTTTGGTCCTTCCTCGGATTGATATTCCAGCAATATTTTCGTCTCGGCAAAAGAACCAAATTCGAACTGATACGGCTCTTCTTCCATTGTGAAATTGGAAATGCCCTCCGTCACGGGATGGCTTTCCGCCGTTACAGTGAATTCAAGCGGTGCATACGCCGGATGATGCAGGAACTTGGCACCGATCATCTGTTTGAGCTCATAACGATTTTGGAGCGAAATGCCGTTATGTATAATGACCAGTCCACCTCCATTACTTACATAGGACAACAAACCTGCTGTCTGCTGTGGAGAGACTTTCCCTTTCCAATCGTCCATGTATGAGATACATACATCAAACCCGGTTATATTTTCTTGCAGCAGCATATTCCGATTCTCACTGCACTGCACAGTCATAGTATCATGGAAAATTCGGCTAATCTCCGCATCCACACCTTGAAGCGGGTGCCAATCCGGATGTGTATAATCGCCAAGTAGTAATGCTTTTTTACGATGATCCATTCAATCAATCTCCTTTCTTGTTCACCTCACTGTATCAATCAACTACCATGGGAGCTTCTCGCCCTTGTAGTCCACATATGCGGGTTGATCTCCTTTAAACTGTTCATGGCGGTCGATAAGTACTGCGATATGCTGTGCAGATTGCTCGGGCGTGAGATCCGCAGCAACATCCAATTCACCCCGCATATAACTCTGTACCCAACCGGGATGCACAAGCATCACTTGTCCGCCCTCATCCTTCAGTCCATTGTGCACAAGACGGGCCTGCATGTTCAAAGCAGCTTTGGACATACAATAGGCATACCACCCATCCCGACTGCATTGCTCTATACTTCCAGCCTCGGAAGAGATATCAACAATCAGCTTGACCTGTCCTTGAAGAAGGAGAGGCAACAGGGAATGAGTCACACGCAGTGTACCTAAGGTGTTCACATTAAATACTTCAGCCATCTCCGCCATATTCATCGGCCCGCGGATATGATCCGTAATACTTCCTAGTATAGCCGCATTATTGATCAGCATATCCAAATGATTCGTATCCAGCTTCAATGTCTCCGTGAACAGAGCTACCGACAGGTCGTCCGCGATATCCAGTTCGATGGCGCGCAGATGGTCCGGATATCCTTCTGTAAGCATACGAATCCCCTCGGAATCTTCCACGTCCAGACCGGCCGCATACACGAGATACCCTCTCTTCAGCATCTGTGCCGTCAAAGCCAATCCCAATCCCCGAGCAGCTCCCGTTACACATACGGTTCTCATCATGATGTCCCTCCCTCGCATAATGATTCTGTCTTTTATTCATTCCACATATTCATCTGAAAACCTTTAATTCAGAATGGGATCGCCAACTTCACGACCAAAGACTCATGAGGTAAAAGCGAGATTAGAGCCATTTTGCTTATTGAATTCAGCTATCTATTTGAGCTATAAAAAGCTGCTATTATCTCTGCATATATCGCTCCTGCCGATAGGCTAAACAATGTTCCACCCATCTTCGAGCGGCTGCCGGATAAGAGCCCAGATGAACGTGCGTATACCCCGCCACGATGTTGCCTGCGGCATATCCCTCTTGCTTCAATCCACGCAACCCCTTTGTCTCATACGCATAAGGGATCGTTTCTTCATCACGATAGGTCATTGTCGAATAATGAAATTCATGACCCCGAAGTACTTCACCCTTTTTCAGCAAAAAGGAATCCTGAACGCTACTCGCTTCACGATAGCCAAGCGCAGCGCGCTTCTTCTGCATCTGCACCTGTGCGGGGATAATACCCGCCATGTCGAAAGTAACGCCCTCTCGGTCGGTCAACGTTTCCCCGAGCACCATGTAACCACCACACTCGGCAAATAAAGGCATGTTGGATTGTGCTGCTTGTCGAAGTCCTTCCAGAAACCTTTGGTTACCGGAAATATCTGCTGCAAATTCCTCAGGAAATCCGCCGCCCAAATAGATGCCATCCACATCCGTTGGAATACCTTCACCAGCGAGCGGACTGAAATATTGTAATCGGGCCCCGGCTGCTTCGAGCAATTCCAGATTATCGGGATAATAGAAATTAAATGCGGCATCGCGCGCAACGGCAATGACAGGCTGTACCGCATATGATACATGTCGATTATTAACGTGGATCACTGAATTGGAATGTGGATCGTAATTCGAGCCTGGTTCAGTATTAGCTGAATCCATGTGGGTAGTAGTCGCAGGACTCACTTCTTCTGCATTCAAAGGCGGGGCGCTTGCTGCCAGCTCCAGCAGAAGATCCAGATCGGTGCCTTCCATTAACACATCGGCTGCACGTTGGAATAATGGTTCCAGTTCACCGCGCTCGATGGCAGGCACCAGTCCCAGATGTCTCTCAGGAATGGACATGCCCTCGTCCCGCTTCAGCCAGCCAACCACCCGAATGCCGCACATCTGCTCAATGGCTTTTTTCACAATGGTATAATGACCCGCACTTCCACACCGATTGACAATCACTCCGGCAATATTTAATTCAGGCTCCAACTGTTGAAAACCCAGGACAATCGCGGCCGCACTGCGAGCCATGCTGCGTACGTCCACAACCAGGATTACAGGGGTTTGTGTGACCAGAGCAATCTCTGCAGTTGAGCCTGTATTGCTGAGCGGATCTTTGCCATCGTAGAGGCCCATAACGCCTTCTATAATGGAAATATCGTGTCCCACCGATGCCTTCTCGAACGTATCTCTCACATACTCAGGCGATGTCATCCATGCATCCAGATTACGTGACGGTCTGCCCGTGACGGCGGTATGGTATGTCGGATCAATATAGTCCGGGCCGCATTTGAACCCTTGTACACTCAACCCACGCTGAGCGAGTGCCCTCATTAGCCCCAAGGTTACTGTCGTTTTTCCTGCACCACTTCCGGTGCCTGCAATGATCAGTCGGGGTCTGGCGTTACGATCTGCAATGGGCATCGTCATTTCCACCTTTTCTTCTTTTCTTACGATTATCGAATCCTTCAGCTCCGCTGAAAACGTATAAATTCTATAATCTAAACAAAACCGCATCATATAGCGATGCGGTTAAGCTTAATGCATACTCTTTATTCATGAAATGAATGTTTACACAATAACGGAGAGGACAGAAAAACCTGAAGAAGCGACGCCAAAAGCTTTTTGTCGAACTGATCTAAAAGCAGGCCACTAATCTCTAATCTTGGCCGCACGCCCTGCTGCAAAGTAACGTCCAAGCTCAACGATGAGTGCTCCCATCTTCTCTTCCTCCGGAATGACCAGTGCCTCAATGCCTTCTTCACGCATGGAGTTTGCTGTAACTTTACCTACAGACGCAGGGATTACGCCTTGTCTAAAGGCTGCAAGCATCGGCTCAAGCTTGTCCTGGGAGGCCGCATATTGCGTCAGAAATCTGACCTGCGGTCCACTTGTGAACGCAACAGCATCTACCTCGAAATTTAGAATTTCATTCAATAACTGTTCCAGCTCTGCCTCTTCTGGCGGTACATGGCGGTAAGGAAGCACTTGTCTGACGAGTGCGCCTTGTTCTTCCAACCATGCGACAAGTTTGGGAGCTGTCTCCCCATGAAGCTGCAACATAACCTTTTTCCCTGCGAGATCATGTGGGGCGAATTCTCGAATGAGCCCGTCCGTACTACCATCATCATCTCGTACCAGCGGTGTTAACTTGCGCTTTTTGAGCGCATTCACCGTCTTGTATCCCCTTGCCGCAATGGAGGATTGCGATAATACATCCAACAATTGGCCTGCCACTTCCATATCCTCAGCCATTTCAAACAATGCATCCAATCCCATACCCGTAGTTAACACCGCCCAGTCTGGTGGGTCTGAGATCCAAGATACCAGCCCATCCCTGATACTCCGATCATCCAGGAATACGGTCCCCTGTGCCGGTCGCACAAGCGGGATTCCACCCATTTTTTCAACCAGTACGGACATTTCTTTCGATTTTCGTGGTCCTGTTAATGCTACACGCACACCTGCCAAATGTTGAGCCATTCATGTTCCCCCCGTTAGTTCAGCCGAATGTTCATCAGTCTGACTACAGTATACAGGGTACTTCTGTGAAGGGAAACTGTGCTTCCCCTCTTTTTGCCCGTTCATCTATAAGGATTTTTGATGGAATGTATCAGGAAGGCTGGAGTTCTCCGCCATGAGAATCTTTCCGTCTTTTCTCTCCGTCCTTCTCCGAATCAGCCGATTTTTGTTCCGGCTCATGCTTCTCTTTCTTTGAAAGGTCTCCCGATCTCTGTTGGGTAGATTCTTTTTTATCCTTTTTGCGAGGACGAAGGAAAAGAAACAGCACAATGGGGAACAACGCTTCAAAAATAATGGCAATCCATGTCCATTCCCGAGTAAAACGATTGAGCTGAATGGCATTTCGGAAGAACCAGAATGCACAGACAAATCCGACGAGGGCAATCGGGCCTGTCAATACCTTTCCCGATACGTTCGGAATCATTCGCTTCAATCCCCAGCAGACAAAGTACAGGTCAAATGCAATCTTCGTGATCATGGTAGGCAAGGTTGCCGCTGCGAGCGCAAGGTCAAACCGGTCCAGAAAATCACTAATTTGCAGCTGTCTTGCCAGCTCATAGGAAGGGTATACCAGTCTTGAAGCAATCGGAACGCCAATAGAAGTGATGGTTTCCACAACAATCAGCATCATGAGCAGTGCCGAGAGGATAATTCCCCCCAGGGCAGACTTAAAACGAAAATCACTACCCTTGATGACAAAGGGCAATGCAATCATCTCGCCATAAAATGAAAATATGTACCAACTCCCTTTACCTACGCCTGCAACATCGACATGAAAATACGGCATCAGGTTGTCCATGTCGACTTGTTGAATGAGCATGAAAGGTACAATTACCGAGTTCAACAGGAACAAAGTGACGTACAATTCCGTCATTCCAATCAAGGAGCCCAGTCCGCCCCGAACGATAAAAACGCCCATAATCATCAGTGACATCACAATGATAGAGATTGGTGTTGTCTCCAGCAATGTGATACTGATATAGTCACCTGTTAACCGAATATCTCTTGCAAACACAAAGAAAAAAAACAGAATATACAGAAACGCCATTAATCTTCCCAGTAAGGGGAATCTTCCGATGAGCGACTCGAACAGATCCTTCTCAGGAAATCTCCGCTGAACACGACTTAACATCCACATCGATACGATCATCACTACGACTACGGGTATATACGAGAGATAAGCGTGTTGTTCCGCATAGTAGATAGCTTGCGCATGTGGCTGAATTAACGTACCTGAAACACTGAGCAGCAGCACGAGCAGGATCATCTGACGGTGTGTCACTCTCTGATTCATGAAATACCTCCTCTCCCTCTCGTGATCCCGCAAACTTAATGCATCCTGTCCACAACCTAGGGCAGTGGCAGTAAGCGCTGGATAACGTGGCTTATCCATACCGACACAAATAAGGTTTTGCTTAGATTAGTCACATAGAACCAAATGCCTGTACCCAATGCAATCAAACTATAGGATAGCCAGCGATTAATGGCAGCTGCCTGTTTCAAATGTCTGAAATCCATCAAAATGACCGCGATTACCATGGCCAAGTAGGTAAATAAGAGTGGTTTAATCATGTACAACTTCATCCTCTCCGACGCCAATTGGTTTATTGCTCACCCCAACGTTTTCAATAATGACATGGGGAGTAACCGTCACCTCGACTTCAGGGTATATGTCATCCCAGCGATCTTTCATCGTGTCCCACTTGGCCGGCAGATGTTGATGAATGGATCGACCGATTCCAAGGATGTCCGCATGATATTTTCCCTGAACCAACCGGACACCTTCCTCGATATCCAATTTTATTTTCTCGTGAATGGCTTCATGTAACTTCAGAATTTCATTCTCACGCCGGTCACCATAATTGGATTCGTTATCTACGAGAACTCCCTTGGCATACAATTCAATATTCACGGTGACCTTGTCAGCCTTGATACTGGGATGTAGTGAAGCGTTGTTCTCGTTCAACTTGATGAACATATCTCCATCTCCGCCAGGAGCTTTAACCATAATCTCCGGCGCATTGGCCTCGCCCATAGCAAGAATGAGGGCATCAGCTGGAGCTTTGTCGATCATGCCAACCAGCTTATCTTTCTTGAAAATGGCCAACCCATCCAGCTTGATGTTTGTTTTGGCGTCCTTCCACCCTTTTGGAACATTGCTCACTTTCGAAGCGACAGGCAGGAATGGATCGACACCCTCACTAAGAATGGCATCTATAAACGTTTTAAGTGAACGTGGATTACGCATATTGAGGAAGCACAGTTCCCGCACCATCTCGGATGGAAACTTCTCTATAGGTGCATCCGTATCCATGACCTCATATGCTGAACCTTTTGTGACCACTGGCAATGCAGAGAATCGGTTCAGCGGATACCGCGTAAACAGATCAAGCATGGAGGCGACTCCATCCCTGGCAAGCTCCTCACCAATAAGCATCGTACGGCGATGCGCATAATAGATTGTTCGTGAGAGTTCCTTTTGACCTTCAATAGACGTACCATGCAATGATTTGGCTGTATTGGATAACATAAACCAGGATTTATCCCCACTCGTGCCGCCTCCGCCTCCTTCACTACCGGAAGAACCGGATTGTCCCGGCAGAGCAATCTGAAGACTGGATCTGTAATTGTCCCCCTCCTTATCGACAGCAATACCAATCACAAAGGCAACATCGTTAATCTCCTTACGATCCCAGCAACCTGAAATAAAAGTGGTACATAACAACAGCGCTATCACTGCCCGGTACTTATATATGAACTGCATGGGTTCACCACCCTTCCTCAGCTTCAGGGGAACCGTTGATCTTTTCGGTCATCCGTTTCTGATCCCGATGTACCGTAGAAGGACGATTGATCATTTTCCACCATGGCACACGAATGAGAATGTCTTTGGTATCTGTTTTACTGTACGGGCTAAGACCGGAGAGATATGGGACACCGAACGAAGTCATCTGTGTCAGATGCACCGAGATCAGGACCAAGCCGATGACGATGCCATATAATCCAAGCATACCTGCCAGTAACATGATCGGAAATCGGAGCAGACGCACCGTAATCGCGAAGTTAAATCGCGGGATCGTGAAGGAAGCTATTCCTGTCATGGATACGATAATAACCATCGGTGCCGATACAATACCCGCCTGAACTGCGGCCTGTCCGATCACAAGTGCACCGAGGATACTGACTGCCTGACCCACTGTCTTGGGTAACCTGACCCCCGCTTCCCGGAGAGCTTCGAACGACAGTTCCATGATGAGGGCTTCCACCAAAGCCGGAAAAGGAATAGCTTCCCGTGCACCCGCAATACTCAGAATCAGCGTGGTGGGCAACATGTCCTGATGAAATGTAGTGATGGAGATATAAAGCGCCGGCAGAAATAGAGCGATGGCTACGAACAGGAAGCGAATCCACCGCACCAGATTACTGATGAAGAATCGCTCGTAATAATCCTCGCTGGCTTGCAGCATCTGCCACATCGTGACTGGAGCAATCAGCGAGAATGGGGTTCCATCTACCATAATGGCAAAGCGTCCTTCCAACAGATTGCCTGCAACGGTATCCGGCCGCTCCGAATAGTGCATCTGAGGGAAAGGGGAATACGGATGATCTTCAATCAATTCCTCGATATAACCCGTCTCCAGGATGCCATCAATATTGATTTTTTCCAGACGTTTCTTAACATCTTGAATCGTTTTTGGATCGGCAATACCTTCCAGGTAGGTCAGCACAATATCTGTCTTGGTGTCTGTTCCAAGAGTCATACTCACCATCTTGAGAGCAGGTGTTTTCAACTTGAACCGCAATAAGGCCGTATTCACACGGAGCGTTTCGGTAAATCCCTCCCGCGGTCCCCGAATCACGGATTCTGTCTGCGGTTCCTCCACACCACGTCTGACGCCACCTTTGACATTGAACATCCAGGCTTTGTTACTTCCATCGACCACCAGAAGGGCAGAGGATGCCAGCACCCCTTCTGTCGCAGCAGCCCAAGTATCCACTCGCTTCACCTGTGTCAGCTCAACGGTTGTATCATCCAGTGGAACATCAGGTTCATCTGTACGTTGCTGCACCAGCCCTCGAATAATCGGACGCAGCATGTGTTCCTGGATATCAGCCGAATTGACAATGCCTTCGATATAGACCAGAAGTCCTTTCACTTCAGGCGTAATCATGACGTTGCGAAAAACCACATCCGAGCAATCGGAGAATATCTCCTTTACCGCCTTAATCTGAGTTTCATGTACTGCACTAATCGGCTGCCGAAGAAAAGGCGGGGACGGCAGTCCCAAAGGAATATGTTTTTTTTCTTCTGAAGCTCGTCCCGGTTGCCGGGACTTGTCTTTCCCAGATGTTTTGTCCGCCATATGCCGCCCCTCCGTTCTTGTTTTTATACAAGGTAGCTTGTGCCAGACAGCTGGGAATTATGTGGTCTTTTTTGCAAAATTACGATTAAATTCTCTGAGTTTTCATACAGCAAAAAGGCCTCTGTATTGAACAGAGACCTTCCTGACACCCAGCACATGCATTGTTTAATTCACTTTAGTTGATGCTTGCGTCCACTTCCTTAATCATTTCTTGAATGGATTCCAACCCACCACCAGACAAATACCAGTAATTCGGATCCAGATAAACAATATGTCCTTCTTTATATGCTGTTGTATTCTTCACCAAATCGTTCTCGATCACTTGTTTTGCCGGGGATGCCTCACCGTTACCTGCAACCACGGCACTGCGATCAACGACAAAGAGGTAATCTGGATTCTGCTCCATGACATATTCAAATGAAACGCTCTGCCCATGTGTGGATACTTCGATGTTTGCATCTGATGGAGTAAAACCAAATACGTCATGAATAATACCAAAACGGGAACCGGCACCATAGGCGCTCAGTTTGCCTTCGTTTGTCAGGACGATTAGCGCATTTTTACCTGTAGCCGTTACTTTATCATGTAGTGCCTTAACGGATGTTTCGATCGATGCAATGGCTTCTTCTGCTTCTTTTTCTTTACCGAAGATGTCCCCGAGGGTCTTCACGTTATTGGTCAGAGAATTCATATAATCTGCCGTATCTACCGCCATATATATGGTTGGTGCAATCTCACTCAGTTCTTCATACGAATCCTGGAGTCGTCCCGAGATTATGATCAAATCTGGTTTCATCGCGTTAACCTTCTCAAAATCAGCTTCTTTCAAGCCACCAACATTGGTGTACTTCGCATCATTATACTTGTCCAGATAAGGAGGTACGCCTTCCTGCGGAACACCTGCAACTTCTACGCCCAGCTGATCCAGTGAATCCAGTACTCCGTAGTCAAAAACAACGACCTTCTCTGGATTTTTCTTCACGGTTGTTTCGCCCAGTTTATGTTTGATGACCACTTCTTCACTTGCTTGATCTGCTGGTGCAGTAGCTTCTGATCCTGTGCCACTGCTTGCACCTGTATTATCCGCTGCCTTATTCCCACCACAAGCTGCCAGGATAACCGACAACACCACGAATAACGTAAACAGCCAACCCTTTTTCATGAATAAACACCTCTCGATCTCTATATTGGACTACCTTTTCACTCACGCAAAATACACACAAATCTTAAGTCCATCAATCCATTGCACAGGGATGTGCATGTCATACACGCTCTGCAATACATCCGTATCGATGATGTCTTCCGTCTTGCCCTCTTTCACTACGCGTCCATCCTTGAGCGCAACAATATAGTCGGAGTAACAGGAGGCAAAATTGATGTCATGAATGACAATGACAATTGTTTTGCCTAGTTCATCCACCATTCTGCGCAGCACCTTCATAATCTGAACAGAATGTTTCATATCCAGGTTATTCAAAGGTTCATCGAGCAAAATATACTCGGTGTTCTGGGCAATCACCATGGCGATATATGCCCGCTGCCGCTGTCCGCCACTCAGTTCATCCAGATACTTCTTGCGAAATGGGGCCAGTTCCATATAGTCGATGGCCTCCTGAATCCACTGTTGATCCTCAGGTGTGAGCCTTCCTTGTGAATACGGGAACCGGCCAAAAGCCACAAGATCCTCCACAGTTAACCGAATGTTGATGTGATTGGACTGTTTAAGGACTGATATTTTGCGCGACAAGTCCTTGTTCTTCCAGCTTTCAATCTCGCGCCCTTCAATCAGGACTTGTCCTGTATCCTTGCTGATTAACCTGGTAATCATGGATAACAAGGTGCTTTTCCCAGCTCCATTTGGACCAATAAATGATGTAATCTTTCCTTTGGCAATGTTCAGTGATACGTCATCCACTACCCGGACGCCGCCGTATTGTTTTGTAACATTTCTGACTTCTACCACGACTTATTCTCCTTTAGCAGTAAATAGATGAAGTACACGCCGCCTACAAAGTTAATAATGACACTTACTGTAGTTGCAAATGTAAACACCCGCTCTACAATGAGTTGTCCACCAACCAATGCAACGACTGCAATCATGACCGAACCCCAGATCAGCACTTTATGCCGATGTGTCCGGAATACCTGATGCGCCAGATTCACAACCAGCAGCCCCAAAAACATAATTGGACCCACCAGCGCTGTGGAGATCGATACCAGAACCATCACCACCAGCAGCAGCCTCTTCACAATGTAATCGTAATCCACCCCGAGATTCACTGCGTGATCTTTGCCGAGAGACAGTACGTCGAGATATTTGGTAAACTTCTGCGCGTACAGCAGGATAAGAATAATCGCAGCGATTGAGATGATCAGCAGATCCGTATTCACATTGTTAAAGCTCGCAAACATCTTGCCCTGCAGCACAAGGAACTCATTAGGGTCAATCAGTACCTCCATGAATGAAGACATGCTCTGGAACAGCGTACCCAGGATAAGACCCACCAGCAGCAACAGATAAATATTACGCCCCTGTTCCCTGCGGAACATGAACTGATGCAGTAGTAGAGCAAACAACGTCATGAGCAGGACAGATATTGCAAAATTAAGGTTTTTGTTCACAAAGCTGATATGTGTGCTTCCAAAAACAAACACGGCAAACGTCTGAAATAGCATATACAAGGAATCGAGGCCCATGATGCCAGGTGTCAGAATTCGATTGTTCGTTATCGTTTGGAAAATAGCTGTAGAGTACGCGATGCAGGCACCTGTCAATACAATGGCGAGAATCTTTTTCCCTCTTCGAGGCAATATGTAATCCCAGTTCCCTCCGGATTGAATGACCAGAAATACGCCAATCAGCAGCACTGCCGCTGCAATTAACAAGACCAACTTCCATGTATTCGCCGTATATTTCATTCTCATGATCCATAAGCCTTTCTTCGAAGCAGTAAATACAGGAATAATACACTTCCCACAACTCCCACCGTCAGACTGATCGAAAGTTGATAAGGATAAATAATTAATTGACCCAGAATATCGCAGACCAGAACAAAGATCGCACCAAGCACTGCCGTATGAGGCAATGTATCACGTAAGTTATCCCCTTTGTACAGTGTTACGATATTTGGCACGACAAGGCCCAGAAACGGAATTGTACCTACAGTAATAATCACTACTGCTGAAACCATCGCCACCAGGATCAGGCCGATATTCACAACTCGTCGATACGCCAGTCCAAGGTTGGTTGAGAAATCTTCGCCCATTCCTGCAAGTGTAAAACGATTAGCGAACAGGTACACAATAATGAGCAACGGAATACTGATATAGATCAGTTCATAACGTCCCTTCATGATGGTGGAGAAGTCACCCTGTAACCAAGACGAGATGTTCTGGATCAGATCGTTTTTGTAAGCAAAAAATGTCGTGACGGAGCTTACAATGTTGCCAAACATAAGACCTAGCAGAGCGATATATATCGTATCCTTGAACTTAACTTTCTCCAGAATTCGCATAAAAATCAGTGTTCCCGCCAGAGCAAAGGCAAAAGCGACCAACATTTTTTGCAGAGGGGATGCTCCCGGGAACCACATTAACGTCACAAGAATACCCAATCTGGCTGAATCCATCGTTCCTGCTGTAGTTGGGGAAACGAATCGGTTGCGTGTCAGCTGCTGCATAATCAGTCCGATTACACTCATGCTGATTCCGGCGACAAGGATGCTGATCAGGCGGGGAAACCGGCTAACTTGTAATACCTGTAGCTGGACTGAGGACAAATGAAATATATCCAATGGTGAAATGTCTGAATTTCCAATAAATATGTATACGATAGACAGTACAGCCAGTACGATCAACATATAACGTAACTTCATCTCTCTACTAATCCCCTTACCGATCGCCGTAAAACATTCGTAGTTGCTCTACCTCGCATCATTTGATATTGATACTCATTATCAATTAAGTGAATTATATCGATATTAAATTCATCATGTCAACCTTCCGTTGCTCTTTTTTCTTAAATTTCATGAAACAACCTGAAATACATATACTATAAGATTGATGATATATAAGGAAAAAAGCCTTCCATGTGGAAGGCTTAATATTTATTATAACGTGTAGTTAATCCGCAAAATAATCTTCAGGCACATAACGAATCTCCGACTTCGCATAGATGCTTAGCGTGTGACTCTCCCTGTCGTACACAACCCGCTCACCTTCTACGTAGTACCAGTGTTTCAAAAGGGGCTGATTCTTGCGTTGGACGAATCGAAATACGTTCAGTTCCTGTCTAAGCTCCATAATCTGTTCCACAATCTGCTCGTCCAGACCCGTAACGGTAAATATGAAACCTGTACCCTCCTGTTGGAACCGATAGGATAGGGAATCTGTTTTGCTATTAGCTAATCCTCGCCCGGTCACCGCATGTTTGACCATAAACCATTCCTGTTGCGCCATACGTGTATATCCTCCTTCATCTTGGAGTTCATTTCATCAGCCATCTACGGCAAATCAATAATCATATAGAACGTATCTTCGTTTGCTTGCAGTTCGATTGAATCCCGCTGTTCCACACGAGCCGTGTCGCCTTCGTTCAACAGGTACTCTCCATCCAATCCCAGCTTGCCTTCGATGGAGAAAATGTACATCCGGCGGCCCGAATCCTGATTAAAGGTTAATGTTTCGTCTTTGGCTAATCGGCCAAGGTAGATCGTCATATCCTGATGAATGGTCGCAACTCTTGGGCCCCCTTCTGGGGATACAATCGGCACGAGTGCTCCTGCCAATGCCGCTGGATCAAATGATGTGGTCTCATAGGACGGCTCCAACCCTCTTGTCTTTGGCATGAACCAGAGCTGAAGCAAACGTACTTCTTCGGTATCGGATGCATTATGTTCGGTATGAATCATGCCACTGCCTGCTGACATCCGCTGGATACCACCAAAGCCTGTAACGGCTACATTCCCCAGGTTATCTTCATGTCGCAACTTGCCGCTGAGTACGATGGATACAATCTCCATGTCACTATGCGGGTGAGCCCCAAAACCGCGACCAGGCGCGATCACATCGTCGTTCGCTACCCTCATCGGTCCAAACGCCGTATTCTCCGGGTCTTGGTATTCTCCGAAAGAAAAGCTGTGACTCCCCCGGAGCCAGCCTCGATCGAAGCTGGAGCGGGCATCGGATGGAATGACGTTAATCATAAAATGCATCCTCCTTATTTTTTCTTAGTAGCATACTTATTCTCATTGTAACAAACCTCAGGCATGTCGTCCAAACGAAAAAAGTTCTCTACTGATCAGCCCGGTTCGCAAATCAATTCCCGAACCGGCCTGGCCAATAAAGAACCTCGTTACAGGACTCATCCTGCACTTCATTATTTTTTAGCAATCGTTAGTCAATTCAAGCACTCACATTCTGGCGAGCGCTCCCCTGTCTGGAGAACAGATAATCCACGGCCAGGAAGCGGCTTCCTGTGAAGAGCAGTGTCAGGGAACCCGCCAGCAGCAGGTAATCTAACTCGGTACCACTCAGGAACGGCTCACCCATTTTGGCTGTAAACAGAACGCCAACCATCACGATGGCAAACAGGGCAGCAAACACACGTGTTCCCAGACCCAGAATCATCGCTGCACCACCCACCAACTCAATAATGGCTACAACGGATGCAAGAAATCCGGGAATACCGATACTTTCGAAAAAACCTACTGTACCGCTGATTCCACCTTCGAATTTACTCCAGCCGTGCAATACAAAGATCAAACCGATCATAATCCTTGAGAAAAATAATCCAATCTCTACACTTTTATTATTCATGTTCATCTTCCTTCCTCGTTATATTCGACTTCACATTTAGCCAAATTAATTTATCCGATGGACCAAACAAACAAGATAGACAGCAATAGAAAAACAGTAGCCGACATCAGAACAGCATAACGTGGCAACCTCAGCGTCACGTCCTGTTCTGGGTCCAGCAGACGTGAAATTCGGACATTCACCGACGTATCCGCAAATGAGGACTGAACGGTCAGTTCTTTGGCTCCCCAAGGTTCAGGACAAGCACGGAGCAGCTTGAGCAAAGCACTGCCAATACCTGCCACATTGCCTGTACGCTCAATGGCCTCATTGTCTGCCAGAATTTCTCTCACGATATTGTAATGTTTCGAAGTATGCTTCAATACGGGAATATACGGCATCATGATTGCAAATACCGATAGCAGTGTCGTCTTCAGTGGGTCACGGTGCCACAGGTGATGGACTTCATGGTACACAACTGCAGTCTCCTCTTCTGCATCCAACATCGTCAGAAGCCCTGTGGAGAGTACAATACATGGTCTCCATAAACCAATTGTAAATGCAACCGGAGAATGCTTGTCCACCACAATGAATCCTGGCTGTCCGAGATGGTGATACTTGGACTCCAGTTCGCGAGACAATGCACGCACCTCCATGGAGCGAAGTTTACGTACGGCGGCTCTGGTTTTCATCATACGCACCATTAGCAACCAACCTGTTCCCGCAAAAGTCAGCAATACCAGTGCCAGCAGGAAATGTCCCACGGATAACCAACCCAGTCGACTCATCCAATGATTGCAGAGCCATAGCAGGTTAAACGGGATATCCCAGCCAAAAATTTTGTACATCGCGTACATGAACATCTGCATGAACACGAGTAACGGAATGCCAAACCCGACGGTAAACAAAAGTTTCGAGCGGGTCTTCCACATCTTAATCGCTATCCTTTTTCCATTGTTTGATCTTCTGTTCCAGGCGTTCAATTAGACCCGCATCTGCTTCGTCCAGCGCATCCAGCATATGATTCAATGCCAGAGCTCCGAATTCATCCACCAACTCATGTGACAGTTCCTTGGATTGGTCGTTCATAAACTCCTCCTTACTCTGTACCGGTTGGTACAAAGATGTTCTGCCCTTTTGTGACTTTCCGAGAAGTCCCTTGTCTACGAGCCGGTTCATCACGGTCATGACTGTATTAAAATTGACGTCTTTGTCTTGTTCAAGTGCGGTCTGCACTTCACGGATGCTGCTGCCAGGACGAGACCATAAAATGTCCATGATCTTGGCCTCCAGCGGACCAAAAAATCGGTTGAGCCCACGCTCACCCACTTTGAAATTGTGTATTCTCATGTTATGACACCCCTCACACTACCCATTGTAGTGCCAACAAATGAGAAGTCAACCTCTATGTCAGCTATTTTATGTAAATGATTTGTAAATTTGTTTTCCATTTCAGTAAAAAAGGCCAAAGACCGGGAAATTCCGCACGCTCACGGTTTTCCCGGTCTTCACCAAATATCAGTCAGTATGATGTTATGAGTACAGGGTCAAACTGCACTTTATTTGCCATCCTGTGACGGCATATGTGCAGAAATATCCACGCCGAGTCCATGAGCCAAACGTCCGCCAAGCTGTCCATCCGCCCGGAAGAAGTGGCACAGGGCACGCATTTGAATATCAACAGATACGCCCTTAAGGTCATTGATCAGATTATCAAGTAAATGTTGCTGCTCTACAGGAGTAAATGAACGGAAAAGCTCCCCTGCCTGCGTGTAATCATCCGTTTTCTCGATTTTTTCTCGTGTAACATGCCCTTGCAATGGAACCTGACTGTCCCGATATGCCGGATCTTCCTGCGGGCTGTTTCCTGAACTGTTGGGTTCATAGTTCACCGGAGATGGGTCCTGATTCACATTCATGAGTCCATCACGCTGATGATTACGAACGGGTGCGTACGGGCAATTCACCGGAATTTGCAAATAGTTCGTTCCAAGCCGGTGACGCTGTGTATCTGGATAAGAGAATAGACGTCCTTGCAGCAATTTGTCTTCGGAAGGTTCAATTCCAGGTACAAGTGCACTAGGTGAAAAGGCAGCCTGCTCCACTTCAGCAAAGAAGTTTTTGGGATTCCGATTCAGGGTCATGGTCCCTACCGTATGGAACGGCAATACATCTTCAGGCCAAGTTTTGGTCGGGTCGAGCGGATCAAAAGAAAAATCATCCATTTGCTCCGGCTTCAAGAGCTGTACCTGTAACTTCCACTGCGGGTATTGCCCGTTCTTGATATGTTCATGCAGGTCCCGGGTAGCATGGTTAAAGTCTTGCCCCTGTACCTCGGCAGCTTCCTGACGTGAAAAGCCGCGAACCCCCTGTGCAGACTCCCACTTGTACTTCACATAGTGGACCTGCCCCTGTGCATTGATCCATTTGAAAGCATGTACGCCGAATCCATCCATTTCCCGATAACTTGCCGGTGTACCCAGGTCAGAGAACAACCAGGTCATCATATGGGTTGATTCCGGCGAGAGGGTCATGAAATCCCAATAGCGAGCTGGGTCCTGAATGTTGGTATCCGGAGCTGGCTTCAAGGAATGCACCATGTCAGGGAACTTCATGGCATCACGAATGAAGAACACAGGCAGATGGTTGCCGACAATATCATAGTTGCCTTCACGTGTGTAGAATTTGACGGCAAATCCACGTGGATCTCGTGCAGTCTCTGGTGACCCCGTACCGTGAATAACGGTTGAGAAACGAACCAGCACATCCGTCTCCGTACCCGGATCTTGCAGGAAGTCCGCTGTTGTATACTCCTTCATACTCTGCTCTAGCGTGAATACACCATGAGCACCTGCTCCTCTTGCATGTACAACTCTTTCGGGAATACGTTCACGGTCAAAGTGGGCTATTTTCTCAATGAGATGGTAGTCTTCAAGCAGTGTTGGCCCTCTTCTGCCTGCTGTGCGGGAATTCTGGTTGTCACCTACAGGTGCTCCCTGATTCGTAGTCATACGTTCTGTCATCATGTCGTCCTCCTCTAATGGGTCTCACGGCTGCTATATATCTACTATTAAAATCATATTCGGCTTCGGTTTAAATATACATTTAGACTTGATCTAACTGTTAAATTGATTCTAACATGTCCCACTCTGCTCTTGCATGAGGTTCACATGAGATTAAGATGAGGTTCTTCAACACTTCATGAATGAACTATGAACATGTATCTAAGTGAACGATAAATTTGGGCAAAAAAAAGCGGACTAATCCGCCAGGCGGTAGCCCACTCCTCTTACTGTTACGATATATTGCGGCGAAGATGCGTTATCGCCCAATTTTTTGCGCAAGCTTTTGATATGAACATCAACCACATTACTTCCACCCGTAAAGTCTGTCTCCCAAATATCGCTGAGCATCTCCTCACGGGAAATGACTGCACCTTTGGCATCAATCAGCTTGAGTAACAGATCATACTCGGTCTTGGTCAGATGAATCCGATTATTATCGCGCTGCACACTCATCCGTTCCCGATCAAGCCACAGATCCTTAAATCCGATACGCTGCCCTTCCTCAGGCAAAAACCCACGTTTGGGCAGAGCAGGGCTGTTGCCAATCATACGCTGCACCCGATATAGAGCTTCCTGCGGGCGTGCAGGCCACACCAGCAATTCCTCCTGAAGCATCGGTCCACTCGCGCTGCCAATCATCTTCTCACCGACCAGATACAGACAAGGGGTTGTATGCTCAGCCTCACGATTCAATCGGCTGCTAATGCCGGCAAATGCATCGATCGTTCCGGCAACAGATAGGTCATAGATCAACAGATCAAAGACAAGACGCTCATGCAGATCCGGTTCCCAGCGATGGAACACCAGTACATCAAAGCAGCTATCCGTTAAGGCCTTTACCAGTTCATGAACCTGCCCCGGCATCGGGCTGATCAGAATAACACGCCGTGTAACAGGACAATTGTCCATAAGGGGCGCTGCATCGGACAAGGCGGGTTTAACCCTAAGGGGTAAACGACGGCCAGGCAGTTTTATTTTTACTTGATCCGTTTGTTTCTGCATTCCCCGCAGACACCTCCAAAGACCACATGAGCATGATCGATTGCATATCCAGTTTCTTCAGCTACCTGTTTCATCCATTGTGGAGGAACCTCCGTCATCACCTCGTCCACTTTGCCGCACACTTCACACATAATGTGCTGATGATCATCCATACGGGCATCGTACCTACTTGCTGTCTCTCCGAGTTTAAGTTCCCGTATCAATTCTTTGTCCGTCAGATAACGAAGAGAATTATACACCGTACCATAGGCCAGATTATATCCTTGTTCCACGAGTCGATTCATGACATCAGCAGCTGTCGGGTGATCCTCCGAATGACGCACCACATCATATACCGCTTGCCGTTGTATCGTCAGATTTAAAGTTCTCACAACCATTTCTCCTTTATTATTGATCCATTTTATATGAAATCAGACACTGATCTTCTACTTATGATGGTCTTCCCAAAAAGAAGGAATAAATTTTGATTTAGATTAAGTATAAATCTCATTGTATATTGAAGTCAATATCACTCTAACATCCTGTATATGCAAATAAAACATCTTTCCCAGCAATCCCCTCATAAATTTGGGATAATATGGTTCGCTACAGCACCACTTTTCAGATAAAATATAGGGATGTGCGTAAAAAGGGGGAATGTCGGTTGTTTAGCACTTTTTTCATTAATATCTGTGTCATGATTACGTTTATGTATGTGTCCGGGATCATCGCGAAGTTCTATAGTATCCGATTGCCTTTTCCCTCGTTACGTGTTCAGTTGATCGGCGGCTTATTATTCGGTATATATGGCACAGTACTCATGAACTATTCCTTCCCTCTGAACGAGACTACGATTGTAGATCTACGGCATCTGGCCATCGTCACCGCAGCGGTATATCTGGGAGGAGTGGCTTCGGTCGTTACTGGACTCATGATCTCGGTCCTTCGTATTCTGATGTTCGGCTTATCATCCTCTGCTATAGATGCAGGATTTGTCATGACTCTGATCGGACTGTCCGGTGTATACTTCGCCTATGCTCCCTGGTCCAGACTGACCAAAATAATTACAATGAATCTGCTTGGCATAACATTAATCTTTATCATCCTTATGTTGAATACAGACAGCATGAATTCATTAATGAAGATATATCCGTTACAAATGACCATTTCCTTTGCTGGTGGAATATTTATCTATTTCATCGCAGAATTCATTAATAAATCCAATGAAATGTTATTTCTATTGGAAAAAAGAGCATCTACCGATCATCTTACCAACCTGAGCAATCGACGACAGTTCGAAAAATCACTTCAACTGGAACTCCATCGTGCGCGGGATTACCAACAAAAGCTTTCCTTGCTTGCCATTGATATTGACCGGTTCAAAAAGGTAAATGACACCTTTGGTCATTCCGCCGGTGATGCGGTCCTGAAGCAACTTGGACAACTGCTCGTTGAGCACGCACGTTCTGCTGATATCGTGTCACGAAACGGTGGGGAAGAATTCGCCATTCTCTTGCTCGACTGTGGACACCGTCAGGCCGTGGCTACCGCCGAATCTATCCGGCAGGCAGTAGAGAAATACCATTTTGCTCTTCCCGACGGACACACAACACGTCTAACCATCTCCATTGGTGTGGCCGTGTATCCGGATCATTGTGATGCTCATGACGATGACGACTTCTTCGAACAGGCCGACCGTGCTTTATATGAAGCCAAGAATACAGGGCGTAACCGTGTGTGTGCCTTAAATTTTCGTTCCTTGCCTCTTACACAGTAAGATCTTGCCTTTCAATAAGCTAACCTTTCAACGTTCTCCAAAAAAGGGATGTCTCGTTCGCCTATTCAGGCACACAGGACATCCCTTGCTTTATGGATCAGTGCATATCATCTCAGCTTGTGTGCTGACAGGAGATTAAGCAAGGATGCTCTCAATCTCCTCAACAATGGCAGCATCCAGCTTCACGCCAGATGCAGCCGCGTTCTCTTTTACCTGCTCGGGACGACTCGCCCCGACAAGTGCACTGGATACATTGTTCTGGCGCAGAATCCAGGCAAGGGCCAGTTGGCCAACCTTCAGATCCAGCTTGTCCGCCACTTCAATCAGTTGACGAACTTTCCCGATGCGATCCGCATTGATCTTTCCTTCGTCCCATCCTAGCTTGGCCGCACGGCTATTCTCTGGGATATCGGAAACGGACGTATATTTCCCGGTCAATAGACCTTGAGCAAGCGGGGAGTATACGACTTGTCCTATGCCTTTACGCTCGCCGAGCGGGATAATCTCATTTTCGATATAACGGTCAAACATGTTGTACACCGGCTGATTGACCACGATACGATCCAGGAGCAGACGATCTGCTGTACCTAATGCATCTTCCATCTGAGCCGCAGTCCACTGGCTGACGCCGACATATAACACTTTGCCTTGGCGTACCAGATCATCCAGCGCGCGGAGTGTTTCTTCAATTGGTGTTTCGGTATGATAACGATGGCAGTAATAGATATCCACATATTCAACGCCCAAGCGCTTCAAGCTGGCTTCACATTGCTCCTTGATATGTTTGCGAGACAACCCCTGGTCATTCGGACCATCACCCATTTTGCCAAATACTTTAGTTGCAAGTACATAAGAGTCACGGGAATAAGCTTTGAGCGTCTGCCCAAGCAGTTCTTCTGCTGCACCCCGTTCATATACATTGGCTGTATCAAAAAAGTTGATGCCTTCATCAAATGCAGTTTCAATTGATTTCACCGCATTTTCACGTTCCACATACCCTCCGTACGTCAGCCAGCTTCCCAGGCTGATCTCGCTTACTTTCAGTCCGCTTCCACCTAATCTGCGATAATCCAATGTACATCCTCCTCTGTTGGTTATAAAGATGAAGTTCACTTTCTATTGTAACGTAACCAGCTCGGAATAAAAGGGCTTTGGCTCAGAAAATGGAAAATGAAAAAAAAGCGCACCTATAACAGGTGGGCCGAATAAAGATTTATCCTCTGATCATGATTTAAGGCAAAGTAATGCTCAATGCATTCAACAGATCAGCTTGTCTGACTGGCTTTGTCAGAACAGCATCAAAGGCTTCTGCTTCATGCAATTCAATGTGCATACCATAAGGAACAAGAACAATGACGGGCAGATTTTCCAGTAGCTGTTTCAGTTCATGTACAAAATCAACCGCTCCGCCTTCCAGTAATCCCATATCCACCACGGCTACATCAGGCATGAATCCTTCCTTGATCCAATCATGCGCTAATGTTAAACCCGAGGTCATGTGTACATCCATCTCCCACCTACGCATCAGGGAAGAGACGCCTTGCAAAATGTCAGGGTCCTTGGCGAGTAACACCTTTTTCCCTTTTAACCGCTGCTGAATACTTGCGAGTTGAGGTAACTCCCAGTATCTGCGCAACGGAAGGGAGATATTGAATTCCGTCTCATTTTCCTTCACACTGCTCACCTGAATACGGCCATGCATGAGAATGGCAAGATTCTGGCTTACAGCTAAACCCAGATTGCTTCCAATCAGTTTTTGGATATTCAAATTTTCATCTTGGCTGTTAAAGGTTTGTGTCTTCTTCTCCGATAACATCTGACCCGTGTACTTCACCTTGAGCTGAAGTGTACCAGTCTCCTCCAATTCTTCTCCGTTCACCACTGCTGTGATCAGAACGGAACCTTCACGCGTTGAATCGAGAGCATACTGAATGACGTGTGCAAGCAACTGTCCGATCTTGACTTCATCACCAACGAACACTTGTGATACATTCAGTTCGAGATTTAATCCCAGCTCAATGTTCTTGCCCGTCGCAATGCCGGCATAGAGATACACGGTATTCTCAATGGTGCCTACCAGATCAAACGGATCATCATGTATAACCGTTTTACCTGCTTCATTAATGTTGAAATTCATCATATTATTCAGCAAGGAAAGCAGAATATTGCCGCTTGTCTCAATCATGTTCACATATTCGGACTGCTCCTCTGGCATATCCGGTGTGCGCATCAGATCTGTCAGTCCCAAAATACCATTCAAGGGATTGCGAATCTCGTGACTCATCAATTTCAACATCTGTGTTTTGGTCATGGCCTCAGATTCGGCACGTTCTTTCTCTGCCTGGAGCTGTTCTTGCATTTGTTCCGAATCACTCAATTTCCGCTCCTGAACATGCAACGTGCTTTCCAAATCGACAACATAGCCCAGGAATACAGCCATCGCCTTCAGTGTCTTCATATCGGTTTCGCTGATCACATAACCAGGATCATCCATTAGACATATGGTACCAAATGTTTCGCCCGATCTTCTCATAATAGGCACGCCCACGAAGAAGCGATTGCCAAGTCCGCTCGTAACGCCCATGGATCGTGTCATCGGATGTTCACATGTATCCGGGATCGTAAGAACACTACCGTTGTCTCTTAATACCAGGCTGCAATATGAATCCGTAAAAGGAAGTGCACTGCCTTTAACAACTAACTCTTCCGTACGATTAAAGGCCTCCAAAATGACATTGGTCACACCGTCATTCGTGGCAACAAAGATGGTATTGACCTTCAATATACCGCTTAATACGTCTACGATATGGGCCGCAGCTTCCTTTATATCTTCATAGAAGCCTCTCGTAATGCCTTCTGCCGTCCCCATGATCCACCCCTTTTGTCTTAGCTGCACTTTCTAATCTGTATATCAGAATGTTAATCACGTACAAGGGCTCATCAAGAATCCGAATAGCTGTCACAATCTATACTTATATGATTAACACCGTAGAAGTAAAAGAGAATCATACTGCCTGCCGATAGCCCGTTTTCGGACAAAAGCAGGTCTTGAACTGATAGTTAAAGACTGAAAATGTACTGCAAATCGCCTTTTCAGCTTGATTAAAGTCCATCTTGTCCAACTTCGAATATTATCCTTGCAAGATAACTAGAAATTATACGCTTCTACTCAGACTTTGGAAACCTTTATCCGCAGCAATTAAAGGAAAGTCCACTTTGCCCACTACGTTGTGTGACCATTATCACACCCAAAAAACCACATATAGTTTATAAATGGATAATACGAATCTACATATAGTATTTAACGTGAATTAAATGATAACCAAATCATTTTAGGAGGAACCTTACATGAACATGCTTGAGTATGCCACTCCACCGGCATCCGATCTATTATCCGACCTGGGAAGACGCATTATTGGCGCAGAAGACGCCGATACGCTGAGGGAAAATGCAAATCTGAACGGGGACTCCTTCAGCGGTAAGATGAGCAGGCTCGGTTCGGAGACCGCCAAGTGGCATGCTCTGCGTCATGTGTTGCCAGAAGAGCTTGCCCAAGCTGTGGAGAATGGGGATCTGTATGTACACGATCTGGATCAGTATGCACTTGGAACGACCAACTGCATCTTTATCCCGTTTGACCGTCTCCTTGCTGCGGGTTTTAATACAGGCAACGGATCGGTTCGCACACCTCAGACGATCATGTCTGCAATGGCCCTGGTTGCGATCATCTTCCAATCCCAGCAGAACAGTCAATATGGCGGTGTATCGGCCAATAAAATTGACTGGGATTTGGCCCCTTATGTACAGCGATCGTTCCGCAAACATTATCGCAAAGGGCAACGCCTCTTTGGTGAGCATGCCCTGCTTGAGGATGAACTGCTTTATCTGGACAGCATCGAAGCGAAAAATCAGTGCCCGCGCGCATATGCCTTCGCCTATGAAGAGACTGAGCTGGAGACAGGACAAGCTGCTGAATCACTGATTCATAACTTGAATACAATGAGCAGCCGGGCAGGTGGTCAGATTCCATTCACTTCACTGAACTATGGATTATGTACTTCAGCGGAAGGAAGGTTGGTATCGCGTTCATTGCTCGAAGCAACCATCCGTGGCCTGGGCAACGGGGAGACTCCCGTGTTCCCTCAACATATTTTCCAATGTAAACAGGGGATCAATCAGGCTCATGGAGAGCCAAACTATGATTTGTTCCGCCTCGCAGTCACCTGTTCATCCCGGCGGATGTATCCCAACTTTGTCAATGTTGATGCTTCGTTCAATCTGCCTTTCTATCATCCGGAAGATCCGGATACGATCATCGCAACTATGGGATGCCGCACACGTACACTGGCTGACCGGTTTGGTCGCAATCGTCAAAGTGGCAAAGGTAATCTGTCCTTCAACACCATTAACCTCGTGAAACTCGGCATCCGGTTTGGCATCTGCCAAGGTGCCAGAGCTGTCGCTGACCGTGCGGGATTCTACACTGCTTTGGAGTCGGTTATGCATAATGCCACTTCCGGCCTGCTGCATCGCTACCGAATTCAGACAGCACAGCCTGCCAAAGCATCGGACTTCATGATGCGGGAGGGTGTATGGGAAGGTGGAGAACAGCTTGGCCCGAACGAGGCGGTTGCCGATCTATTAAAACATGGAACATTATCTCTTGGTTTTATCGGTCTTGCGGAATGTATGACAGCTCTCTATGGGCGCCATCATGGGCAGGACCCACATGTACACCACGAAGCGCTCAACATTATTCGGACCATGAGAGAGTTCTGTGACCGGATGAGTGAGCAGCATAACCTGAATATCACCCTGTTTGCCACACCTGCTGAAGGCTTGTCCGGCAAATTCACGAAGATCGACAGAGAACGATACGGCCTCATTGCCGGGGTTAATGATCGTGAGTATTATACGAACTCATTCCATATCCCGGTATACCACACTCTTCCAGCTTATCGGAAGATTGAACTGGAGGCCCCGTTCCACACTTTATGTAACGCGGGTGCAATCTCCTATGTGGAGCTTGACGGAAACGTTCGGGCCAACACCGCAGCTTTCCTGCGAATTGTGCAGTATGCACTGGCGCAGGATATCGGTTATTTCTCTATTAATCATCCGATTGATCGCTGCCCTGCATGTGGTTATGAAGGCGTCATTGGGGATGTATGCCCAGGCTGTGAAGCCCACGAGAACCATGTGCACTTCCAGCGGTTACGCCGCGTAACTGGCTATCTAACCGGAGATTACAAAGTACGCTTCAATGCTGCGAAGCAAGCCGAAGTGCGGGATCGGGTGAAGCACCGGTGAATCTATATGGTTACATCCCGGAATCGGTGAATGAAGGGACAGGCCTGCGTGCTGTGTTGTTCATCAGCGGATGTCGTCACGCCTGTCCAGGCTGCTTCAGTCCGGATTCGTGGAGCTTTCGAGCGGGTGAGCCCTTTACAGAGGAGCGGCAGCAGCAGATTCTGCATGAAGTGACGAGCCATCCATTGTTGGATGGCGTTACGTTGTGTGGTGGTGATCCCTTTTTCTCGGCAGCAGAATGTACGTCTTGGGTCCAGCAGCTCCGAGCTGCACGTCCTGATCTGACGGTATGGGCCTACACGGGATTTGAATATGAGGAACTGATTACCGACCCTGCGAGAGCGGAGCTTGCCCAGTTGTGTGATGTGATTATTGACGGGCGATACGTTGAAGCGGAGCGTGATGTCTCCCTTCCCTTCCGCGGCAGTCGGAATCAACGTTTGATTGATGTCAGTGCAACACTAGCCACTCGAACCATCGTTACAATACAGCTCAGTATGCTGTAAACATTGGTTTTATTCCCCTCACCAACTAACAAGGCACGGGTCCCCAGCGGACTCGTGTCTTGTTGGCGTATAGTGGTCTGCTTTAAGAAATAGGTTTTATCCATTCTCTCTATTTTCTTCTCTATTGCATGACGATATATAATATAGGTAGTTACTAAGTTAGCATTTAAAATTTAACCGTTTACATAAGGTAACCAGGGAGGAATCATCTTTTATATGGATATTGTTCAAGCATTAATTACATGTATGCCTTTCTTTCGAGATACGATTCGTCAGGATGTAACCCTCTCCGTTATTGATCATGAAAAATTCTTATATTTCTCAGCAGGAGAATCGTTAAAGCAACTGAATTATCAACCCGGCGACCCTCTGTTGGATGGAAATCGAAATTTTGCTGATCTCAACGGCGGTACCGTCAAACGATTCGATCACTATCCTAAAGATTTATTCGGTGTTCCTTTTGACGTGGCTTTTATCCCCATTAAAAATGAAAAAGGTGAAGTCATCGCCCTGTTCAACCTGCTCTACAGTATGGATGACCAGGACCAGCTGCAACAGCTCATGGATGCTACCGAAAATCTGACCAACCAGTTAATTGACAGTGTACAGCATGTAGCTGCACACTCCGAGGAACTCAGTGCCACAACCGAAGAGATCCGGAATAATTCCAAACAAGCCGTACAGAAATCAGGCAATGTAACTCAAGTCGCCAGCTTCATTCGTGAAATCTCCGAACAAACCAATCTGCTCGGCTTGAATGCAGCCATTGAAGCTGCTCGTGTAGGTGAAGCAGGTGCAGGCTTTGGCGTTGTTGCCAAAGAAATTCGCAAACTGTCTGTGGATACCAAAGAAGCAACGGCCCGTATTGAAGATTCTCTTCTCTCGGTTCGGCAATCCATTCAAGGCATGGAGAATGAACTTGGTGAGATCACGGCCAGCTCCCAAGAACAGGCTGAACTCGTAAACAATTTCATGAGCACAATTGAGCAGCTGAATGAAACCAACAAACAATTGAAGCAATTTGTGCAAAAAATGATTACGTTTGACGGAAAATAAAAATACGTTTAATGGACAATAAAAAATGCGTTTGATAGCAAACAATAAACAAAAGCCTCCGAATAAGTTCGGAGGCTTTTTCATGAGTTATTTGACTTAACGAATCTCGAAGTGACTGATGCGCACGCCTGCAGACAACACAATGTATACATCCTGCGCACCTGATGCACCTGTGAGTTCAGCCTTCACGGTAGACCACTGCTGGGCTTCACCTTGCGCCAGTTCCACACGTCCTGCGAGCGTACCGTCTGGTGAACCGAGTCGAACTTCTAACACAGCACCTGCTTGTTCTGCGGAGACACGCGCTTCAATTGCTGCTGCCCCACTACCCAGATCGGCATCCTTGAAAGCAATCCATCCTTGCTCTCCAACTACACGGACAGCACTTCCGCCCTCTTTGCTCTCATCCAGATCAACACACAGGTAAGCATCATAATTCTCGGCACGAGTAGCCACACCCAGATTACGGGCAGGGATCGTCTCTCCTTCTACCGTCAGGTCTGCAACCAGTTGGACATCAGAGGATGACTTGGCAACCATGATGGAGTAAGTTCCACTTTCCACGACATACCGATCACGAGTTACATCCCAGATTGCCAGTTCCTGAACAGGCAAGGTGAAGCTGACTTTCGCTGTAGCTCCCGCTTCGATATGAAGACGACGGAATCCTTTTAACGTTTTGAGTGGACGTTTCACCCGGGATTTGCCTGCACGAACGTACAACTGTACAACTTCGTCACTGGCGATTGAACCCGTATTGCTCACATCTACAGTTACCGTAACGTTGCCCTCTGTACCCACTTGAGCTGGGCTAAGTTCCAAATTGCTGTATTTAAACGTTGCATACGTCAGACCATGTCCAAACGGATACAATACATTACCTTCAAAATATTGATATGTCCGACCGGATTGAATGATATCGTAATCCTTGATGTCGGTCAGTTGATCTGCTGATTGTACCCATGTCATGTTCAAACGGCCTGCTGGCGCATAGTCGCCATAGAGTACGTCTGCTACTGCGTTACCCAGTTCCTGTCCTGCGTGTGAAGTGTACAATACCGCCGGGATGTTCTCCTGAACCCAATTCGATGTGAATGGATAACTACCCACGATGACCACAACCGTATTCGGGTTCGCGGCATAGACCGCCTCAACCAAACGTTGCTGAGATTCGGCCAGATCCAGACTTGGACGATCAATTTCTTCTTTACCATTTACAAGCGGATTGTTACCAACAAAGACAATCGCCGTTTCCGCAGCCTTGGCAGCTGCTACCGCTTCCTCAAGTCCATTCACAATCACATCCTGCTTGAATGTCTCTGTAGCACCGAAAGACTTCAGTTCTTCAGACACCGCAAATGCATCGTTTCCGCCATTAGGTGTAGTCACCGTTTTGCCATTCCATGTGGTCAGACCTACACTACCATCCTCTTGTGGCAACAGGTGGAATACTTCCTTCACGAACCAGCCGTACACTTCATCTGCGGAAGCCGTTACGGTCTCTTCATCTGTGGTCAGATATTTGCCGTTGCTTTCCGCCTGCAAGGTATAACTTCCGAAGCCCCAGTCGGACACCATGAACGTCTCCGCTTCTCCCGAAGCAATGACAGGTGATTTTTCACCATCTGCCAGTCCAATCTTCTTCCCATTGGCTACAGAAGTTAACGTAATACGGTCATTTCCATCCTTGAACGATACTTTATCGCTGCCTACTTTGCCACGGATCGCTTCAAGTGGGGATACGTTATACGGCATGGTGCCTGCATACCAGTCACGATAGACGGTTCCGCCCAATTGACCAATCACAGCCACTTTACCAGCTTTTGTTTTGTCCAGCGGCAGTGTGCCTTTGTCGTTTTTGAGCAATACGACTTGTTCTCTTGCGGCTCTGAGCGACAGTTCTTTTGCTTTCTCTGTCATCATGGACTCTTCACCAATAGCAGCGTACGGGTTCCCTTCTTCCGGATCGAACTCGCCCAGACGGAAACGCACACGGAACGTATTGAACAACGCCTTATCGATGTCATCCATCGTGAGTGTACCTTGTTCCAATCCTTCACGCAGAGCCTGTTTGGACAGCTCAGCATCATCGGTGATGCTATCAATTCCAGCTTTAACAGACTCTACCGTACCTGGTGTGTGGGAATCATAGTATTTATGATCGTTCTTGATGCCCATTACATCGCCTGCGTCGCTGACAACGAAACCATCCATTCCCCATTCGCCTTTGACAACCTCGTTCACAAATGGATGCAACAACGCTGGCGTACCATTAATGGAGTTGTACGCCGTCATCATGGACTGTGCGCCGCCTTCCTTAAATGGCTTCTCAAACGCTTTCAGATAATATTCACGCATGTTGCGCGGATCAATGCTGGACGAACCACTTCCGCGATCCACTTCGTTATTATTCGCAAGAAAATGCTTCAAAGTAGCAACCGCTTTGTAATACTTCGGATGGTCACCCTGAATTCCTTTGACCAATGCTGTTGTCAGCTCGGCTGTCAGTTCTGGATCTTCACCATACGCCTCTTCATTCCGTCCCCAGCGCGGGTCACGTTCCATATCCACTGTAGGTGCCCACAGCGTAAGACCGTTCACTGCCGGATTTCGTTTATAAAATACACGCGCCTCGTCTCCGAGCACGGAGCCAATCTCCTTCATCAGATCTGCATCCCATGTGCATGCTAGCCCCGCCGGTTGTGGGAAAGATGTTGCTTCTCCAAGCCAGGCCAGGCCGTGTGCCGCTTCTGTTCCGTGTTTGTATGCAGGCACACCCAAGCGTTCTACTGCTGGCTGATATTGCAGCATGGATTCAATTTTTTCATCTTCCGTCAAGCGGGATACAAGGTCTTTCACCCGGGTGTCTAACTCTAGTGCTGTATCTTGAAACGGATATTTCGTTTGGTTGGTCGTCATATGGAATCTCCTTTGGTTATCGGTAGTTAATTAAAATGATAGCGAATACATATCTTATGAAAAAACGGGGATTAATTCAGATAGAATCTTACTTCAGATGGATAGATTAATCCTTTTATAATCAACGTTTACAGGTATAAAACTTGATCTCCTTTTCAAAACCTAAAACGGTTTCGGTAATCTTATCATATAGCATGTTTAACAAAAAAAACAGAGGTTCTGCGCAGGAAATTGTGAACATCCCCTCTGCAAAATCTGAACAACACCGTTTTTTCCTGGCATAGTCTGGCAATCATGAATAAGAGTACAACGATGTGCGCTGAACAACATCCCATTCGATAGATTGAAGACGATCAAGGAGGAAAACAAATGAGCGACAATCAGCAGCCCAAGACGGGTCTGCCCCCGGTCCCCGAATCACTGTGGCGTGCTACGCATGAATTCGATAGCTATCCGAAACTGACCGAAGATATCACCGCGGATGTAGCGATTATCGGTGCCGGTATCGCCGGGATTACTACAGCCTATCTGCTCGCGCAGACGGGTATGCGTGTAGTCGTGCTGGAGGCTGGAAAAGTGTTGGATGGCACGACCGGTCATACCACTGCCAAGGTATCTACACAACACGGCGTCATATTTGATGAAATTATGCATCACTTCGGACAAGAACAGGCTCGGATGTACTATGAAGGCAATGCCGATGCTGCCAAGTGGATGCGCAATCTGGTGAAGGAAAAACAGATTGATTGCCAGTGGGCAGAGGAAGATGCCTACGTCTATATTCAATCAGAGGAAAACATTAAAAAACTGGAGATCGAGCTGACCGCCTATGGCAAACTCAATATCCCTGGTGAGTGGGTAGATCCACTCCCTATTCCAGTTCCCGCCAGAGCGGGTATCCGCATGCCGGGTCAGGCACGCTTTGATCCGCTGGCCTACCTGCACTACTTGCTCGATTCCGCTGTGAAACAAGGGGTACAGATCTACGAGCATACGACAGTTACGGATGTAGAGGAAGACGCTTCACTACATGTCAGAACTTATGGAGATGGCCCATCCGTAACAGCGGAACATGTTGTCGTGGCTTCTCATTTTCCCGTCTATGATCCCGGGTTTTATTTCACACGATTACACGCCGAACGATCCTACGCTGTATTAGTCGAACCGGAGAAACCCTATGCGGGCGGCATGTACATCTCGGACGATACACCGTACCGTTCCTTGCGTACCGTCTTGCATGACGGTAAGGAACTTATCCTCTTTGGCGGCGAAAATCACAAAACCGGACAAGGCATCTGCACCTTCGGTCATTATGAACGTCTGGAGCAGTTCGCAGCGGAGACATTTGGCATTCGCAACATTCCTTTTCGCTGGTCAGCCCAGGATCTGATCTCTATTGACAAGGTGCCTTACATTGGACCGATTACCGGAAGACATGAACGTGTCTATGTGGCGACCGGGTTTGCCAAATGGGGAATGACAACTGGCACGATGGCAGGACACATTCTTGCGGATCGCATCAGTGGACGTGACAATCCTCATGCCGCTGTATTCGATCCGGCAAGATTCAAGGCCGATCCTGGCATGAAACATTTTATTGTGGAAAATGTGAATGTAGCCAAGGAATTAATCTCCGGTAAAGTAGGTATTGTGCACAAAAACGTTAGTGATATTGGCGAAGACGAAGGAGCCGTCGTTCGTCATAATGGCAAACGTGCTGGCGCCTACAAGGACACCAGTGGCAAGCTGTTTCTGGTGGATACCACCTGTACTCATCTGGGGTGCGAAGTCGAATGGAACGAGGGCGAGCGTTCGTGGGATTGCCCATGCCATGGTTCCCGCTTCGATTATGCAGGCCATGTCATTGAGGGCCCTGCTGTGGAAGACCTTAAAGTTCTGGATGCACAAGAATAACCGACATTTAGCGATTAACCTGTAAACCAAAGAAACAAAAGTTCATCTCACAGACCGGATCGGAATCCGCCTCCAGACGGAAGTAACCGATCCGGTTTTTGCGTATGCTGAATTATAGCTAAACAGACAGCTTCAGCTAAGCATCAGTATTAAACGAACTTATTATCGATCAATCGTGATACGGAACTATTTTAAAATCACTACCTTGCATTAAACAGTACTGGATGCTATGATGACTTCACCACTACTGAACAATATACAATAGCTATAAATGAAGCTACGAAGGAGGAACCTGTGTGAATGTGAACATCCAGTTCAAAAAAGGAGTATTGGAGCTGTGCGTCCTGGTATTAATAAACCGCCAGGATCGGTATGGCTACGAACTGGCTCAGGCTGTCTCCAAACATATCGAAGTTGCTGAAGGTGCACTGTATCCCTTGCTTCGCCGGCTTGTGAATGACGGTTACTGCACCACCTACCTGCAAGAATCAACTGAAGGCCCGCCGCGCAAGTATTACCGACTGTCCGATACAGGTCGCGACTACATGACGGCACTGACGACAGAATGGAATGAATTTGTGCGCAATGTCGCAAATCTGATTGAGGAAGGAACCCCTAATGAATAGACAACAATTTATGAAAGCCATGGAAGTTCATCTACGGCCGATGGACCCATTCGAACGGGCTGAGTTGCTCGCCGACTATGATCAACATTTCGAGCTTGGACTACGAGAAGGCAGGCTGGAAGAAGAGATCGCTCGGGAACTCGGACAGCCGGAAGAAATCGCCAAGGAAGCACTCGGTGATCGTTATGACATTCATACGCCGGGTTCAGATGCATTCTATGCACCGACGTATCGCGAAATGCGGTCACCCAGAAACAGCACCAGAGCCACTCGCAAATTTTTCACAGCCATCGGCCTGTTATTTCTGAATCTGATTCTTGGCATCCCCCTTGGTCTCATGATGTGGTCGGTATGGCTTGTTATTGCCAGCCTTTCCTTGCTGGTATTGGCTCCTGTGGCAGCGGTTGTGGATTTCTTATTCCTGAGCCAACTCGATAAAGCAGAGATCTTCGTTGCGATTGGCGCTTTCGGTGTCGGCATTTTGTTTGCCATCACATCGAATTATGTCTTTAGAGCCTTCAAAATCGTCACTCTTCAATATATTAGATGGAATAAAAACACGATGAAAGGAGATGTTTCCGCATGAGTACCAAAAAATGGCTTGCGCTTGCCGTGATATGTATCGGAATAGGTTTACTTGGGACATCCATTTATGGCGTTCAGTTCGGGGATGAACGGGAGCATTATTCCAAACGATGGGATTTCAAAGCAGATGAATTGCAGAACATTATCATGAATGCTAATTTCAGTGCAGATATTGAATTTGTTGTAAGCCCGGATTCGAATGCTTATATCGAAGTGGATGGCAAATGGGACCCTGCTGTAGTCAAAAGCTTCGAACAGGCCACCTTATCCAACGGCACATTCCAACTGGCGCAGACAGAACGTGAACGATTGCAGTTTTTCACCTTGTACTGGAATGATCAAGACTCCACAATAACCGTTGCCCTGCCTGAAGGACACCAACTAAATGAGGTTAAGCTGGACTCCTCTTCGAGTGAATGGGATCTGACAGGGCTAAATGCCAATCAGCTTGAGCTGAATAATACCTCAGGTTCCATACGTCTGGAAAACATCAAGGCGCCCAATATTGAATTGGTTCTAACTTCGGGTGACATTAACGCTTCCATGATTGATGGAGACATGACCGTGAAACAGACATCCGGAAGCTTCACAGCAGATCAGATTGCCGGTCATGTAAACAGTAAGATTAAATCAGGAGATATTGAGATTACTGAATTAAACGGCGCAGCTGATGTTCAATTCACTTCGGGTAGCATTCATATTGAGCAGTCCCATTCCGCCCCGATTAATGCGTCTGGAACATCAGGAGATATTTTCATTCAAGCTGCACCTGATTTTGACGGAATCTACGATGCTAAGGCTACTTCGGGAAGTGTGGATGTACCTGAATCCCCAATGGTAAGCCGGGAAGTAATCAAGGCCCGTACCTCCTCTGGCAGCATCGAGATTACCAAATAGTGATGAAGCAAATTTCCGAACTGTGGGTAATATAGTATAATCAAATGCCAGTCCAATTCTAAGGAGGAATTATCCACATGGAACTTAAAAATAAAACAGCTGTCATCACAGGTGCCGGAAAAGGTATCGGTCGTGCCATCGCTGAAGCCCTTGCCAAAGAAGGTGTGCACCTTGGCCTTATCGCACGTACCGCTTCCGATCTACAGGCTCTGCAACAGTCTCTTAGTCAAGAATACGGTGTGAAAGTAACCAGTGCTGTAGCAGATATCTCGGATCGCACACAGGCGGAAGCCGCTGTAGCAGCCATTGAGATGGAACTCGGCGCGGTGGATATTCTCATCAATAATGCAGGTATCGCAAGCTTCGGCACATTGCTGGATATGGACCCGGAAGAGTGGGAACGCATTCTGCATGTTAACGTTATGGGTACATATTACGTCACACGTGCTGTCCTTCCAAGCATGATCAAGGAAAGTAGCGGCAGTATCATCAATATTGCTTCCACTGCAGGTGAACGCGGATTCGCTACAGGTTCGGCATACTGTGCATCCAAATTTGCGCTACTTGGCATGACCGAATCTCTGATGCAGGAAGTGCGCAAGTCCAACATTCGTGTAACAGCACTGACACCAAGCACCGTTAATACGGAGCTTGCGACCAATGCCGGACTGAAAATTGGCGACGAAGATCGCATGATGCAAGCGGAAGATGTAGCTGAACTTGCACTCGCAACACTCAAGCTATCCGACCGTGTCTTCGTTAAAGCAGCAGGCATCTGGACGACTAATCCACAATAGACAGGTGATTCTGACCTTTCTAACAAACCTCTCGCACCTTATTGTGCTCTTTTGCAGGAAATGAGAAACGTAACGAATCTCTGCGACGTTATTTCGCCAGAAGTCTGTGGAATGTAGCCAAATTACACACACAACAGTGAAATAAAGCGTCTGAGATTCGTTACATCTCAATATCTGCTTAAAATCATCTAATAGGGCTCGCTCAGTTCGTTAGAAAATAAAAGGACGATTCCCATTGTACATGTATGCAGGTTCGCATGTTCATGACTTGGGAGCCGTCCTTTTTTTATTCTATAAATGATCCAGACCCAATTCTTTGGACACTGCAATGAGCACCACCGCAGGCTCCTCACCGATATTGGTCACTTCATGGGGCACGATCGCATTCCAGGTAAACGAATCACCCACTTCAAGAACTTCCACATCTTCGCATTGCTCCGCACGAATCTTGCCCTGCAACACCAGATGGCTTTCCTCCCCGGCATGTTTGCTCACCCCGGTCGAAGCACCTGGCGGTAACTCCACAATGGACATACGCATTGCACCTTTGGCTGTAAGCTGCTGTACTTTGATCTGTCCGCTTCCGGCTGTCGTCTCCTTGCGCTCGTTCTTGCGTACCACATTCATCCGTTGCTCCGGTGTCAGCAGCAAATAGGGAAGTGGCACTTCCAGATAATCCGCAATACTTTCAAGTGTAGCAATGGAAGGTGATGTTTTGTTATTTTCTACGTTGCTGATAAAACCTTTGGACAACCCCGTGCCCTCACACATCTGCATGATCGTAATCTGTTTCTGTTTGCGGATCGTACGAATAGCCAAGCCAATATCCATATTGCGTCCCTCCCCTCCTATTGATCTATTTAAGACACCAGTCGTACGCGTCGCTTCTTCAGGTTATCTATTCGGCGCTTGTCTCAACAAATATAATTCGGTTTCCGAACGGATCTGTCACGGTCATTTCCCTTGATTGCCAAGGTGTTTCCTCTATACCTGGTCTTGCATTTTTGTACTTTTTCTGACGAAGTGCACCATGGAATGTATCCAAGTTATCTGTTTCCACGCGCAAGGCAGCTCCAGGTGTACAATCTCCATGATGTTCGGATAAATGAATCACGATGGAATCGAGTGAAATCTGCATATATAAGGGCATATCTTGCTCAAATCGATGTTCCCAATCCAATTGGAAACCCAGGTATTCAAGGTAGAACTCTCTAGCTTTATTTTCATCAAATATTCTCAAAATAGGCACGATACTTTTTAACATCCTGATCACGTCCTCGGGAATAATATATAAACCATTCGCAGCGGCATTTATTGTAGATACATTCAAGATTTTTAATAAACAACATATATTCATCATACAAAAAAAGTATTGACCCTACAATGAAACCATGATAAATTTTGTTCATAAATAAGAATATTTATTTCATATTGGTGAACTTTATCATTAAAGCGATATATTAACTCATTCCTCATCAGGTGGTGTTTTCAATGAATTCTCCTTATATACATGAAGTCCAATTACCATCTCATTACAATCCAGATCAACGTTATCCTGTGATTTTCGCCTTACATGGCATGGGATCAGATGAACAGGATATGCTTCGTTTAATGAAGCCTATGCAGTCTGATTTTATTATTGTCGCCATCCGTGGGCCTATCGTTCAGAGTAGTGGTTATGCTTATTTTCAGATCAAAAGCATTGGCAACCCCATCCGTGAATTGTATGATGCCTCTGTGCTGGGATTGCAACAGTTGATTGTTGATCTGTCCGCCAAATATGCGATTGATCCCACGCGGCGTTATATCGCCGGATTCAGCCAGGGCGCTATTATGGCAATGACCCTATCGCTGATCATGGGAGATGCCATTAAGGGCATAGTAGCGATGAGTGGGTACATCCCGCAATTTGTGAAAGACGAGTACAAGCTGCAACCCGATTCGGAGCTGTCTGTGTTCATCTCACATGGAGATCAGGATCATCTATTCCCGCTGCAACTGGGCGAAGATAACGCCAATTTCTTCAGTCAACACACCAATCACGTCACATATGTACCTTACAACGGTGGACACCAGGTGACCCCCGATCTATATCAACATTTTCAACACTGGCTTCGGACGGATGCAAATCTGACTACCGAAGACCCGAAAGGACTGAATTCAAAATGATGCCATCTCTGTTTATTGCTCACGGTGCCCCGTCACTTGCACTGGAGGAGAATGTGTACACTGAATTTTTGCAAAAACTAGGACAGGAACTGCCGAAACCCAAAGCAATTGTATTGTTCTCTGCTCACTGGGAATCCACTACTCAGCTTGTATCCTCGGTAGCCAATTACGAAACCATTTATGATTTCGGCGGTTTCCAGCCCGAGCTGTATCAGATCAAGTACCCGGCTCAAGGACAGGCAGAAACCACAGCCGAGGTGGAGCGTTTATTTGCAGAAGCAGGGATCCCGGTACAAACGGATGATGTTCGTGGCCTGGATCACGGCGCCTGGGTTGTTCTACGCCTGCTCTACCCAGATGCGGATATTCCCGTAATTGCCTTGTCCGTGAATCGCTATCTGACAGGTGAGCAGCAATATCAGGTTGGACAAGCGCTCGCTTCCTTACGTGAGCAAGACATTCTCGTGATCGGCAGCGGCGGAACCGTCCACAATCTACGTCGATTGAACTGGGAAAGTAACGGTGTTGACCCGTGGGCATCAGAGTTTGACAACTGGCTGCATGACAAGCTGGTGAGTTGGGATACGGAGTCTCTCTTTTCCTATGATACACTGGCACCTTCAGCTCAAGCCGCCGTGCCTACGCCGGAGCATTTTGTACCACTGTTGCTCGCTATGGGTGCGGGGCATCAGAACAAACAGGCATCGCTCCTGTTCAAAGCCTATCAGTATGGCAACCTGAGTTTGTCCTGCTGGAAGTTTGATTAAAGAGGACTATATAAAACGAACTAAAGTATTTACACTCGCTACTCCGATGACAGAACAACCTTCCGATCGCTGTTATCCCCAGATTTTTTTATTTACTTTATATAAAGGTGAAAATCTGGGGATAAAGGCGAACACTTCGCTTCTTCAGGTTCTTTCTGCCCTCTACGTTTTCGTGTAAAAGATTAGTTTTATTTATATAGTAGATAAATAATTAGCGTGAGTTACAGGGAATGCCCCTGTTGCTCACGCTTTATTTGTTGTTACCGTCCTTGAATAATGAGACCATTGTAGTATGTAAGCAAGGACTCCGGTTTCTTGTGTGCTTTTCCGGATTATATCTATAATATGAGGTGAAATCAGGCACAGTTTGCTCGCATATCACTCACCATATTATCTGAATAGCTCATACGGAGGGAATTGGATGCCAGAACAGCGTATATATGAATTGATGGATGAACTGGATATGTTGCTGGAGGAGAAGGTACAGGATGAGGAGAACCGGGAGCTCTTGGAGGCGTATCGCGAGTTTGAAGGCGTGACGGATGAGCAGCTTGACGCATTCGAGCAGGAACACGGTATTCGATTACCTGCTGATTTTCGTGCGTTTTATAAACGTAAAAATGGGAGCGGTTATGCCTTTCACGTCTTGTATCCAAGCCTCGAGGAAGGGCGAGAGTCTGAGCCATTTTACCTGTTATCCCTGGAAAAGATTCAAAAGGAGCAGTCCACGCTGGTGGAGAACCGCATGGATGATTATTTTACCGAAGAAGAGATCCGTGAGCTTGATCCTCGAATCAAACCCTACCTTTTTCAAAAGAAATGGGTTACGTTTGGCAAGCTTGGAGGCGGGTCGCTGTATCTGATGTTCGACTTTGATCCGACAGAGCAAGGAACATATGGGCAGATTATTATGTACGTACATGATCCGGATTTTGTATATTATGTCGCTGGGACGTTTACGGAACTGTTGGAACAGTCCAACCGGAACCTACGTGCCTTGGAGGCCATTGAGTACTGAGGTGCACATGATGATATGACCTTTTTTTCATAATGCTGGGATATGTCAAAGCGGTTATAATAACATTTAGTGGAAATGCACATGCTGTATAGATAAACTGCCTTTTCTACACCTAATACATTGATCTGGGAGGAACATACGAAGTGGCTGAACAACCGAAGTCTGAGAGCTTTATGTCTCTCGTCAAAAAAGGAAACACATCCTCCGCCGTAGCGATGGCAGGTAATGCCGTACTTGCTGTGTGCAAAGGGGGAGCCTTCCTATTCAGTGGCAGTGGTGCCATGTTCGCTTCGGCGATGCATTCACTCGCTGATGCCATTAACCAAGGGTTTGTCTTTGTCGGAAGTGTGTTGTCCGAGAAAAAACCTACACGCCGCTTCCCGACCGGATTCGGACGGGTCATCAACATTTTCTGTATGATCGCCGTTATTGTCGTGACGATTATGGCCTATGAGACCATTCATGAGGGGATTCACCTGCTCCAGCATCCTGTTGGTCATACCGGCGGTCTCTGGATTAACATCGGAGTGCTTGTTCTGAACATTGTCATTGACGGGGCCATCCTGATCAAAGCCATGAAGGAAATCCTCAAAGAAGCACGCGCACCTAAAGCCGCCGGATTTGCCTTGGTCCCTGCTGCTATCAAAAATGTAGGCCGTGCTGCGCCACCAACCCGTCTCGTATTTTACGAAGATGTTGTAGCAGTACTCGGTGCAACACTCGCCTTGATCTCCGTTGTAGTCATTGCATTAACCAATTTTGCATTGCTCGATGGCATTGTGACAACGATTATTGGATGTCTGATGATCGCTGTAGCCTTCCGGGTTGGTTACGATAATATGATCGGATTGATTGGTGTTGCGGCTCCACAGGATATTGAGGACAAAGTGTCCCAAACCATTCTGGCAGATACACATGTTGCTGACATTCAGATGATGCGTATTATTCAGGAAGGCCGTTATTATCATGTGGAAGGTCTCATTGAGTTGACCAAAGGACTCAGCCTAGCTGATGCGGATGACATCAAGTTCCGTATTCAGGAGAAACTGATGACGAACCCCGATATCGCCGACGCTGCCATCTCCATTATTGAGGATGACGGTGTGAACAGCTGGGGCAAGAAACATTCAGATGTGGTGAAATAACAAGCTTCGTTTTGGATAAACAGAATGACAGAACCCACTCTTCAACAGAGTGGGTTTTTAGCATGTTCAACTACACGCTCATCTACAAAGAAGTAGTTGCCCAAATACTTACCTAGACTTTGGTCTAGGTTCACTTTAACTCCAAAGACGGAGGATAGACTTTTCCAGTTCATGGTATGCTGTGAATAACGAAAGTATTGCTCTACATACAACCGTTCGGAAATTGATCTTGTATTGAGAAGGAGAGATATTATGGCTAAACGTACGATCCTTGCGCCTGTTCTCATTTTGCTGGGCGTGTACCTGATTCTGAACCAGGGAGGTTCACTCGGTACGGGTACTATCTTTGCGACTTTCTGGCCCACGTTGTTCGTGATTCCACTAGGACTGTTCTTCCACTGGCTCTACTTCTCCATGATTGGCAGAGGGGTTGGACTACTGGTTCCCGGTGGGTTGTTACTCACTGTTGGTATCGTCTGTCAGATCGCTATGCTGTTTAACAACTGGGGTACGATGTGGCCGGGCTTCATTCTGGCTGTAGCTGTTGGTTTGTTCGAATTATACTGGTTCGGTGGTCGGAACAAATGGTTGCTGATCCCCATCAACATTCTAACGGTGATATCGTTGCTATTCTTCGCTGTGATGTCGATTGGTACGATGCTGAGCAGCTTGAGCTTTATCCAACCGTTCGTGGCGATTGTGCTGATTATGGGTGGGGCATGGATCATGGTGGGTCGCAAAAAGCGCATGTAGTGGCAATTATATAAGATGAATAAGGTACGGGTTCACACTGAGCCACTCCACGTGCAGAATAATCTTTCGATCGCTGTTATCCCCGGATTTTTTGATTCCCCTTTTACAATGGGAAAATCCGGTGATAAAGGCGAACGCTCCGCTTCTATAGCTTATTTCTGCCCGC
Organism: Paenibacillus sp. FSL k6-2145; assembly: GCF_037976585.1. NCBI lineage: Bacteria > Bacillati > Bacillota > Bacilli > Caryophanales > Paenibacillaceae > Paenibacillus > Paenibacillus sp. FSL k6-2145. Next base: position 1,635,628 of record NZ_CP150267.1, read on the forward strand.
TCCGTTAACGTGTGCCCTGTAATGTTCATCTTATATGGCACTTCAAGCGCTTTTGCTCTGAAGTAGGTAAAAAAGGGTTGCTGCTCGTCATTCAAATGAAATGACGAGCAGCAACCCTTTTGTTTTTTCATAATCTAACGAACTGTGCACACCTTATTGGCGGTTATTTACTGTGCATTTTAAACTCCAGGAACAGGTCGTTATAATGCGAGAGCATTTTTTTACCCAGATTATCGTAGACCTCCAGCTTACCTGTCAGTGTCTCGTCTGGATAGAACCGTTCATCCTCCGAGATGTCCTCTGGCAGTAACTTCAGTGCCTCGGCGTTCGGCGTGGAGTAACCCACGTATTCCGCATTCCGGGCCGCATGATCTGGGTCCAGCATGAAGTTGATAAACTGGTGTGCCCCTTCAATATTACTCGCTGTTTTGGGAATAACCATGTTATCGAACCAGAGGTTTGATCCCTCTTCTGGCACCATGTAATCCAGCTTGTCGTTCTCATCCATAATCTCGGATGCATCCCCGGACCATACAAGTCCAACTGCCGCTTCCTCATTGGCGAGTAACATCTTGATCTCGTCACCCACAATTGCTCTGACGTTTGGTGTCAATGTAGACAGCTTCTTCAGCGCTTCTTGCAAATGGTCTTCGTTGGTATCATTCAGAGAATACCCGAGACTGTTCAATCCCATCCCAATGACTTCGCGTGCGCCATCAAGGAGCAGGATTTGGTTTTTCAGACGCGGGTCCCACAGGTCGTTCCAGCTATCAAACGTCAATCCATCCACCAGTTCGGGATTGAACACAACCCCCACTGTTCCCCAGAAATAAGGGATCGAGTACTTGTTGCCTTCGTCAAAGGACAAGTCCAAGAACCGCGGATCGATGTTGCTCAGGTTAGTCAATTTGCTGTGATCAATTGGAACGAGCAGGTCTTCCTCTTTCATTTTGCTAATCGCATATTCGGAAGGAATCGCCACATCAAACGTAGTACCGCCCTGCTCAATCTTGGTCAGCATCGCTTCATTGGAATCAAACGTCTGATAGATGACCTTAATGCCTGTCTCATCCTCAAATTCCTTGAGCAGATCCGGGTCGATATAATCGCCCCAGTTATAGATGGTCAGCGTGTTTCCGCCAGAATACCCCTGACTCTTATTCAGATACGAAGCCAGGATCATCAGGGCAAAGGCGGCCACAAAAACAAGCGCAAATGTCCGTACCAGTTGCTTCATGGTCGCAGCCCCTTTCCTCCGGGTGGTATCCGTGTTGCACGGCGGTTAATGAAGTAATATCCAACCACCAGCAGCACCGTGAGAAGGAATAACAGGGTAGACAGAGCATTGATGGACAACGAAACACCCTGCCTTGCTCTGGAGTATATCTCTACCGAGAGTGTGGAGTATCCATTACCCGTAACAAAGAATGTTACTGCGAAATCATCGAGTGAGTACGTCAACGCCATGAAGAATCCGGCAAAAATACCCGGTTTCACGTATGGCAGCACCACACGCGTCAGAATCTGCCATGAACCAGCGCCCAGATCGCGTGCTGCATCCATCAGTGTTGGACTCATCTCCTGCAGCTTCGGCAGTACCATGATCACAACGATCGGTACACTGAATGCGATATGAGACAGCAGGACCGAAGTGAAGCCCAGTTTGATACCAATCATGGTAAACAGGATCAGGAACGATGCACCAATGATGACATCCGGACTAACGATGAGCACGTTATTGAGAGACAGCAGCGTATTCTTGGTCCGTTTGCGACGCACATGGTAGATCGCCAGTGCTCCTGCTACACCAAGGATCGTTGAGATCGCTGATGACAGGAGCGCAATGATAAATGTATTCAGCACAATGATGAGTAGCCGAGTATCGGCGAACACCTCTCTGTACCATTCAAGCGTGAATCCTTCGAAGCTGCGCATGTGACCGCCGCTGTTGAAGGAGTAGAAGATCAGATACGCAATCGGTGCGTACAATATGGCGAATACAACGGCCAGATAGACGTTAGACAGCTTTCCGTTTCTTCCCATTACGCACCTCCTTCTTGCCTGATCCAGTCAGGAACATAATAATCGCCATCGCAATAATCAAAAAGACGGCAATCGTTGAACCCATCCCCCAGTCCTGGGTGACGAGAAAATGCTGTTCAATCGCTGTTCCCAGCGTAATTACACGGTTCCCCGCAATAAGGCGGGTAATCATGAACAGAGACAGTGCTGGAATAAATACAGCCTGACAGCCTGATTTCACACCGCTAATCGTCAGCGGAAAGATAACCCGGCGGAAGGTCAGCCAAGATGAGGCACCCAGATCCCGCGCCGCGTAGATCAACGATGGATTCATCTCTTCCAACGCATTGAAGATCGGCAGGATCATGAATGGAATGAAGATGTACACCGAGACAAAGATAAAACTGAAATCGGTGAACAAAATCTGCTGTGTGCCAATACCCACGACTTCAAGCAGGGAGTTGGTCAAACCGTACGTTCCGAACAAGCCGATAAAGGCGTACGCTTTTAACAAAAGATTGATCCAGCTTGGCAGAATGATCAGCAGCAACCACAGCTGCTTGTGCTTCGTCCGGGTCAGCATATACGCCGTTGGATACGAGATAAGCAGCGAGAACGCCGTAATCAGAAATGCATACCAGAACGAACTGAGCGTCATCTGCAAGTACACCGGCGTAAAGAAGCGGGCGTAGTTGCCAAACGTGAAGTTACCCTCCACATCGAAGAATGAATAATAGATGACCAGCAGAACCGGCGCCACAACAAACAACACCATCCATAGTACATATGGAATCAGATACGCATTGCGTGTGCTGGCCTTAGTCTGCATGAGCGGCCTCTTGATAGGCTTCGAGTCGTTTGTCGAACTCTTCTTCGGTCTCGTTAAAGCGCATAACGTGTACAGCTTCCGGGTCAAAATAGAGCCCTATCCGCGCGCCGACAACAGCTTTCTTGGTTGAATGAACAAGCCACTCATTGCCCGCATCGTCGTACGTGGATATTTCGTAATGCACTCCGCGGAATAACTGGGAGTCCACATTGACCTTCAGCTTACCTTGTTCTTCGGTTGTAATCTCAAGATCCTCTGGGCGAATGACAATCTCTACCGGCTCGTCCGGCTGGAGACCCTGATCGACACACTCGTGCTGTGCGCCAGCGAATTCCACCACAAAGTCCTGCTTCATTTTGCCCGATACAATGTTCGATTCCCCGATAAAGTCTGCCACAAAGCGGTTAATCGGCTCATCATAGATATCATTCGGTGTACCGCTCTGTTGGATCACGCCGCCATTCAGGACAAAGATCTCGTCGGACATCGCCAAGGCTTCTTCCTGATCATGTGTAACAAAGATAAACGTGATGCCCAGTCGCTGTTGCAGCTCCCTTAATTCATACTGCATTTCGGTCCGCAGCTTCAGATCGAGTGCTGAGAGCGGCTCGTCCAGCAGCAGAATTTCAGGTTCGTTCACAATGGCGCGTGCAATCGCAACACGTTGTCGTTGTCCACCAGACATTTCGCCAATTTCACGGTTCTCATAACCGGACAGATTGACGAATTTGAGGGCTTCCAACACTTTGCTGCGAATTTCAGCCGTTTTCATCTTTTTGATCCGCAAGCCAAAAGCTACGTTCTCAAATACATTCAAATGTGGAAATAACGCATAATCCTGAAATACGGTATTCACTTGCCGCTGGTGGGCAGGCACCCGGTTGATAAGCGCACCATTAAAATAAATACTGCCCTGTGTCGGCTCCGCAAAACCGGCAATCAACCGCAATATCGTTGTTTTCCCGCAGCCCGATGGGCCAAGAAGCGTATAAAATTTACCCCGCTCAATCTCAAAGCTAACTGCCTTCAATACGGCTTCATCCTGATCGTATTGCTGAGTCACCGCTTCAAAGCGGATAATCGGTTGTTGTTCTGACATGCTTCACATCGCCCCCTTATACTTGAGGTACCTCTTAATTCTGTACACTTTCATTCATGCATCCTTATAGATAACCCATCTATTATATATGATTCAGGTATATCCGCAATGGTTTTGATGTAAACGCCGCATGTCATTTCTTCTTATTGTTTAAAATTCTGCATACATTACAGGTAATGTCGATAATACGTACCCATATGTAGTAATTGAAGGATTTTTAGGATTCCATTTTATGTGTGAGAGGAGTCTTGGCTCTTGGATATTCGTCGTAACCTGCCTTTGCTGATGACCATTTGTTTCCTCAGTCAGATGGGCGGATTCATGATCCTGCCCCTGTTTCCTTTGTTTATCGAGGAATTCGGCCTGTCCGGCTGGATGATGGGGGTTATTTTTGCACTCTTTTATGTAGGAAAAGTAATTGGGGGCATTCCTGCAGCGGCAATTTATAGAAAGCTCGGAGGGAAAAATGCGCTCATCCTGATGCTGATCCTGCTCGCTGTCTGTATGGGCGGCTTCGCATTGTCTTCTGCTGCGGTATTATTCGGCCTGCTCCGACTGCTGCAAGGACTCGCTTCCACCGGCCTTACCGTGGTCGTGCGTTCCATCATCGGAGATGGGGGCAATGTAGACAACCGCGGCCTGTACAATGGATATATCAGCAGCAGTGAGGGCGGCGGTATGGTACTTGGCCCAGTCATTAGTGGCTGGCTCGCATTGCATTGGCCCTTGTCGGTGCCTTTTTTACTCGTTACCGTATGTTGTCTGATGGCCGTGGTCGCTGCGATGGGGATGAAGACGACGGCACCAGCTAGAGCTACTCATGAGTCTGGGAGTACGTTAAGTGATCATCTAATAGAAGATCCTTCTGCGACGGTGACACAAGAACCTCTGGACAACTTAACAAATTCAGTGCTCTCCACGGATGAAGTTGTTGTAGATTCCACCACAAGTGACTCCCACCCTAATACTACTGTATCGACTGAACTTCCTTTATCTTCATCACGGTCTGATGCAAAGCATACTCAAGATTTGTCTACAAGGCTCACACAGCGGCAACAACTACTTGGCTACGGTACGGTGCATTTTCTGGAGATGAGTGCCTATGCGGTGTTTCTCACCTACTTCGCACTGTATGCAGCTCACATCATGCATTGGGACCCGTTTGCAACCAGTCTCGCCTTCACTGTATCCGGGATCTCTACTCTTGCTGCTGCTCCCTTTGTTGGTTATCTCTCTGACCGGATGGGCGATCGTCTGTTACTCTGTATGCTCGGCATGTTTCTCATTGGAATCGAAGTTGCTGTATTTCTAAGCACGTCCTCCCATCTATGGGTCTACGTTGGCATGTTGATTGGCGGGGTGGGCGGAGCATGTTACATGGATTCGTTCTTTGCTCATATTGGTGATCATATCCCGGACGAGAGTCGAAGTTCTGTCATAGGCAAAATTGTCTCAGCTGCCGAGATCGGCTCCATCGTATCTCCACTGGTTGCTGCGTTGCTTATGGAAGTTGGATCGCTTTACTCCGTGTTTGTGTTCAATCTGGTGTTGATTGCTGTTGCCATTGTAGTTCAGGCCGCGATGCGAAGTCGGTATAAGACAAGACGGGTGTAAAAGCAAAAGGGAGATGTCCCACAAGTCACGAACATGACGGAGGACATCCCTCTTTGGCATACTTTTTTTCTAACGAACTGCACAAGTGTTATTGCTTCAATTTCTACTTCGTTAAATTAAAAGTTCCATAGTAATCCGTTCTATAAGGCGCGCTCGGTTCGTTAGCTCTACAACTCGTGAGAGAAACCATCTCGATGGCAACCTCTCAATTATGATTTGCCCAATAATGTTGCAATGTGCACTGCATTTTCTTGGATTTTTCTTTTTAAGTAAGGATCGGTCGTGTCAGGTAATTCTGTTGGTTTGTAAAACTTTGCTTCAAGAACTTCAACCCCATCTGGCTTCAGTTCTCCCTCATACTCCGTGCAGATATAACCAATGACCACATTGTAGTATTCATGCCCATTTCTTAATTTCGTGTATAACTCTTTTCCTGAGAAGACGCCATACAGATGAAGTTTCTTGATCTCTATCCCAATCTCTTCTCTGACCTCTCGCATTGCAGACTCTTCCACCGATTCGCCGAGTTCCATATTTCCACCCGGTACTCCCCACGTATCATCCAGATGTCGAACCAATAGAATCTCACCTGTCTTGTTTAAGATCAATATACTCGGTCTCACCAAAATAACAGGAGCATTGCCAACCATTCCTCGCAACGTTTCAATATAACCCATGGATTGTTCCCTCCCCTATGTGAAGTCAAAGTCATGGCTTCATTATAGGTGTGTTATATATTTCCATATAGAGAAAGAATCTTTTCATTTTTTTCCTATTTTAAAGCCCTTCGTTTGATAAAAAAGGATCACAAAAAATAACCCGCCTGCACAATTTAATGTGCAAACGGGCATTTCATTGGTGCATCTCCGGCCTGTGGCTGGGGATTCTCTACCTGTGCATTCTGCTGCTCGCTACTTCTCGGCTCTGCGGCAGATGCCACACCATCTTTCAGGGTATACGCCTGATCCTGATGGAAAAAGTTCGGCTTCACGATCTCATTAGGATAGGAGCTGTGGAAAATATGCGTTGTCGCCGGAGATACCGGCGGAATCAGCCACACCCAATCCCCGGTCAGCTCACGTCCAGCCTTCTCTTCCCGCTGTTCAAACATAGCAAATTGCGCTGCCGCCGTGTGGTGATCCACAATGCTCACGCCTGCTTTTTTGAACGAATGCAGCACAGCCACATTCAGCTCCACCAACGCACGATCCTTCCACAATGTCGTTTCACTCGACGTATTCAATCCAAATGCTGCAGCCACCGCAGGCAGCATATTATACCTGAACGTATCCGCCAGATTACGGGCGCCGATCTCTGTACCCATATACCAACCATTGAATGGCGCTGCTGGATAAGATATGCCGCCAATCTCCAGTCGCATATCGGCGATCATCGGCACACCATACCAACGCATACCCAGCTCAGCAATCTTCTTCTGCTCCGGGTGTTCAATCATCACTTCCACAATCTCTTCTTCGGGTACAACAAACCACTCTGGGGCTTGTCCTTGCGCCTGAATTATGAGCGGTAACACATCATATGAGCTACCTGTCCCCTGCCAGCCAAGTGACATCGCCGCCTTGGTCAGCTCCACCGAAGCAGGATCTCCAACAATGCCTAGCTCTGTCTCATATCCCGCATAACGAATAAGCTGATGATTCCAGAGGCGTACCGGAGTTCCATTCGGCCCATCCGGTGGAAGAATGGTAATCATCGGGATTACTTTGCCACCGTTGGATGCTACATGGATATGATTCAGCACAGCTTCCGCTGCCGTTCCTGCCGTATCGGCGTGACGGGCGTCCACGATCCGAAGTTTATCCCAGAACAGCCGCCCGATACAGCGGTTGCTGTTCCGCCATGCCATTTTACAACCCTGCTCCAATTCCTCTGTGGTATGCACATAAGTACCGGTTACTTCGATCTCTCCCATAACAGCAACAAGCCGGGCCTGCGCGTCTTCACGCGAATAGCCCAGCTCTTCATAACATGTATATATAAACCGTTCAGCTTCTTCCTGCAATTGTTCCAGGTCTGACCGCATTGTTCATTCCACCATTCTGTACATCATGAATGCCATCATTATACGGCAAGCGCACCGGATTTGTAAGGGAACGGACACTTTGTTCACGGACTCTACATATCGTTGTCAGGATGTAGGGTGACTTTGCTTATTTGCCCAGAAATGCGTTTAACATCCAGACCTCTTTATCCAGGGCAGCGGTGAATCCAATCAGCATATCTTCCGTTGCGTTATCCTCTGCTTCTCCCGCTTCGTGAATGCCTTGATGAATCACTTCCACCATTGTACGCAGATCAGTAATCACCGACTCTACCATACGCTCAGCAGACAACTGGCCTTGTGCCTCTTCAATTGGAGACAGACGTAACTGTTCACCCATCGTAGCTACCGGACGTCCACCAATAGCAAGCAAACGTTCTGCAACTTCATCCATATTCGCCGTAGCCAAGTTGTACAGCTCTTCGAATTTGGCATGTAGTGTGAAGAAATGAGGTCCTTGAACATACCAGTGGAATTTATGCAGTTTCGTGTACAGTACAGACCAGCCTGCGATCTGACGGTTCAGAACCTCTTGAAGTGCTGTGGCGTTGTTGGCAAAAGTGTTGTTTCTAGTTTGGATTGTGCTCATGGAATTTATCCCCTCTCGAATATAAAAATAGAATTTGAATTTTATGATGGATTGCTTTGGTTTGCTTCTTTTAATTTAGACTTAATCTAAATCTTGTTTTAATTATAACACTGCATATCCTGTTTGGGAAGGCTTTTGCACTGTCTTGTAAATGAAGATTCCATGAAGTACAGCTTCATAGAAACGTTGGCACACACAACTAACAAAATGGTGAAGGTAAGCAAACTGTTCCTAAACGATTGGAGCTATGATAGACTCATCTGATCAGATTAACCATAAATTAGTGAAATAGGATGATACCCATCATAAAGATAGTTACCATTATAGAAAGTTAACTTAGTCACTATTGCGGAGGTAAACATGAGGATATTTCAATTTAAACAAGAGTCAGGGAAAAAGATAACCAAATTTGATTCTAATTTTGTAATGTCACGTATTACGCAGACCAACAAAGCAGCTCATATCGGATGTATGCATTTAGCTGAAGGTGGAGTAGTAGGTTATCACCAAGCTGTGGTTCCTCAACTCCTTTTGATCGTAAGTGGAGAGGGTTGGGTTAGAGGTGATGAAGCAAATGAATACATCAAGGTTCGTTGTGGCGAAGCGGTTCTCTGGGATAAACATGAATGGCACGAAACCAAAACAGAAACTGGACTCATGGCAATTGTAATTGAAAGCGAAGAGTTAGACACTTCATTATTGACGCCTTTAGAAGTTATTGTATAAAAAAAAGCAGACCTGCACCTAAGCCGGTAACAGGACTGCTCCTTTAAACATAAATCTCCTTAAACTCGAACAGGTTCAAATGTCAGAATAGAACTGATTTCCTCATAGCTACGTGCTACAAAATGAGGTTGATGATCAGATTCCGGCAGCGCCTCCCGATGGTTGAACCAGATAACTGTCCAGCCCGCATCCACTGCACCTACCACATCATTACGCCACGAGTCTCCGATGTAATAGCTGGAACGGGCATCTGTCCCGGCCTGCTGACTCACATATTCAAACAACCTGCGATCTGGCTTCGCATAACCAGTCATACCGGAGATGAAGATCAGATGCTCGTCCACGAGACTAAGCACATCCAGTGCTTCAAGCTTGCGCCGCTGATGTTCTCCTTCTCCATTGGTGATTAGACCAACAGTATGGCCTTCTGCCTGAAGCTTTCTGATCAGCTCATACGCTCCTTCAAAAGGCACAATCTCGAACTGTCTGCTCAGATACTGAGCTTGCAGTTCTTCAGCCTGTCCCGATTGTAGGGGAAGTCCAAACTCCTCCATCGTCAACTCAAACCTCTGACGGCGCATTCGCTCTACCGCATCTGGCTCTGGTACAGCGGACAGATCTTCTTGTGCAGACAGCCAGTCACTGTAATAACGAAAGCGGTGATACGCCTCAGCATAAGGAAAATCATCCGGCAGGCCGAGAACGTCCTGCAACGCGCCACGAAGCGGCTGCAAGTGATCATATAAGGTGTCATCCACGTCGAAAAATATGGTTTTAGCATTATTTATTTCATTCATAATGGTTGTCTATCCTCCTGCTTTTGCGTTCAAACATTCTCTTCTTACTATATATGTATTCATTTGTCCCGTCCAAGGAGGAGCTTACTCTTTATGTTACAGCTTCGGGTCCAGAGCAACACCAATAGCAATCCTTGATTCTGACGCTCAGACAGCCATGTCGTTGAAACTATGTTAAAATAAGGATCATTAACTTAGAGGTGATGCTTATTCCTAATCCAAAAATCTTCTTCTATTAGTTATGTACGAGGTCGTGGCTTCTCTAGCCAAATCTAACCTTGCACAATGGGGATGAAGATGTTTACACTACAAAATAGTAAGAAGTTCGTTGATCCAAGCACGATTATCATCAATATCGAACCAGAATGAAGCGTCTCATGTACCACGAGCAATACGATCTCTGTACAACTATAAACGAACGAGCGGTTGGCTAACTTGGTAAACTGGAGTTAGAAGAGTAGTCCTTACATAACATTACTGCGCTACATCAAAATCAGTAGCCTTTTTAGTTAAGAAGGACTTCTTTTTTCAATCAATTACATATCGTTTCATTCGTTACTGACAGTTAGAATATATCGAGGAGGCCTTATTCATGTGGAAAGAGCATCTTCATAGCATTTCGAAGGAGTATACGTTCAGTCCCCCTGCATCTGGTGATGACATTGCAAAGATGGAAGACTCCTTACAGGTTACGCTCCCTCGTGAATTAAAAGAAATATTGCTCGAAACCAATGGAGTCAGAGCTATTTACGATTTGGGACTTATCTGGTCAGAAGATCGAATTAAGAATGAAAACAGACATTATCGGGATGACCACTCCCAAGATTACTATATGCCCTTTGATCACCTGCTCTTCTTCGGGGAAAGTGGGATTGGGGATTTATTTGCTTTTCCTGTGACAGGGGATGGAACGTGTAGAGATGACGTGTTTGTGTGGAATCATGAAAATGACAGCCGAAAATGGGTCGCACCTTCAGTGTCCAAATATTTGGAGTGGACTTTAGAAGGCAAAATAAAAATTTAGTTTACACGGACTAACGGACTCTAATCTACGATGAATAATTAGATAATTTTGTGTTTCCATTTAATGAATATTATATTAATGAACACATTACAAATGAATAAAAGGTGGAATGTAACTTATGAGTATATCAGAAAAGAAATGTCATGATTGCGGAGGAACATCTTTCGTAGAAGCATCGGATTACATCAACCTTCGTCCATTGGATAAGAAAATGACTCTCGGTGTGGAAAAAATGTACACGGTATGTCTGGATTGCGGCGAAGTTGTTTCCATTAAAGTGAAGAACCCAGAGAAGTTGCTAAAATAATAATTCCAATAAGCACATGAAAAAACACCCTAGCTCACAATTGTGAAATAGGGTGTTTTTTCATGTGCATCACGACATATGTGTCTTCAAACTATACAATTAACGATACAACCTTACCTGCATTCACATCAATCAGGCCATGGTCCGTAATCTTCAGCGCCGGACTTACCGCAAGGGAGTGAGTACTGATCGACATGATCGGGTTGTAATGTACATATCCAAGAGACAACATCGCTGCTCTCAGTTCCTTCACTTGATGGGACACCACTGCAAGTGGTTCTTCCGTCAAAATGCCACCTACGGGAAGTTCCAGATGGGACAGCACCTTGCCGTCTTCCACCACACAGAAGCCACCCTGGCTCGAAATTACTGTGTTAGCTGCGATTATCATATCTTCACGATTACGTCCTACAACCAGCAGGTTGTGATTGTCGTGTGAGTATGTCGTTGCAATGGCCCCACGCTTGATGGTGTCTCCACCAATCAGACCATGTGCACGATTGCCGTTCACGCCATAACGTTCAAAGGTCGCGATCTGCGCATATCCGCTTTCTTCCCATAACAATTCACCATCCGAAGACTGAACCGGTGCAATATGTTCTTCTACAAAAGTAGAACCATCCTTCACCATCATGACACGGCATGGGTACTCACCTTCACCAGCGAGATCAACACCTGATCCACTGACTTTTGGGTCTGACAACTGAATTGCAAAATCTGCTACGCCCAACTTCTCCAACTGTACACTCTTATAGAAGTGAGGTGGGAACTGCCCGGTTATGCGTTCCTGCTTATACGGTTCGTAATCGTCATAAGCTTTGCGGCCGTTTTTGTACACCTGATCAATAGCGAGCTCCTCCAGGTTGGATACCAACACATAATCGGCCACTTTGCCTGGGGCCACGCTGCCACGATCGGTCATTTTCATTCGGGAAGCAGGGGTAGATGTTGCGGCGTAGATCGCATCTTCCGGACGCATCCCCATCTGAATCGCTTTACGTACAATATGATTCAGATGACCATGCTCCACCAGTGAATCCGGCATCACATCATCTGTTACAAAGCAGAAGTGCTGTGCCACATCATGTTGAATCAGGTACTCCATGACTTCCGGTGTCATTGATTTCTCCTGGATTTCAATAAACATACCTGCCGCAATCCGCGCCTGCAATCCCTCAATGCTCTGATGAGTATGGTCCGAATCGATACCTGCGTAGATCAGTCGATGCAGATCAAGTCCGAGCAGTTTCGGTGTATGTCCTTCGATCACAAGATCAGGATAGTTTTTGCGGATATGCTGTAAAATCTGGTTTGTCTTACACTCCGGATCACGGATGACATCGACATAGTTCATGATCTCGCCCAGACAAATGATCTCGCCAGTGGCGAGCAACACGTCCATATCTTCGATTTCAATCGAACCACCTGTTGTCTCCATCGGGGTTGCCGGAACGGAACTTGGGATCGCATAGAACATGTCCACCGTCGTCTCCCGACTCGCAGCCATCATCTCCTGCACACCTTCCAGCCCAAACACATTCGCCATCTCATGCGGTTCAGCTACAATGGACGTTACTCCACAGCCAATCAGACCATGGGAGAAGGTTTCCGGTGTCACCATTGTACTTTCGATATGCAGATGGATATCGATCAAGCCAGGAATCATGTATCTTCCCCGCGCATCAATGACCTCGTCTGCCTGAATCATCTCCGGTCCGCCGGGTCCAACATATAGGAATCTGCCGTCCAATACAGCGACGTTGTTCATTTCAAACCGTTTATAATAACTGTTATACACATGTACATTAACAATCAGTTGATCTGCACGCATGGGGCATAATCTCCTTCTTCACAAGCATTTCACCGCGATGCCAACCGGACAATGAACCTGCACTTTAATCTGCTGTACTGCACATGACTGCGCACCACTGCCCTCGTCCGGAATCATCGCATGAGTTGCCTTCTTTACTGCTCTTATTTCCTCAAGCTATTCCAACCATTCACGACTACTCCACCAGTACAAGCTTGTCCTGTGGGAAAATCAAGCTAACACGCTGCCCACTAAGGTACGGTGTTTCCATCTCCTGATTTGCTGTAAAGTCACCCAGCTCCGTCTCAATTACATACTGATAACTGCGTCCCAGATACGTGCTGACTTTGATAATCCCCGGCAAAGCATTCACCACATCCGCAGAAGTATCTCCACTAACGATCAGATCATCCGGGCGAATCGCGCCTTTACGAGCACCCGGACGTGCTGTTCCGGGATGTGCTGTTGCAGTAAATGTGCGTCCACCTGCGGTCAGTGTGATCACTTCACCTGCATCACTACGCTCCGCGAATTCAATGAAATTATGGAACCCGATGAATCGTGCTACAAACTCCGTTGCCGGATATTTGAAAATGGTTTCCGGGCGGTCGAGCTGCTCAACCACACCTTTGTTCATAATCGCTACCTGATCCGAGATCGAGAAACACTCTTCCTGATCATGAGAGACATACAACGTTGTAATGCCCAGCTCTTGCTGAATCCGGCGAATCTCCACCCGCATGTTAAGGCGCAGGTTGGCATCCAGGTTACTGAGCGGTTCGTCGAACAAGAGCAGGTCAGGTTCAATGACCAATGCGCGGGCAATCGCCACACGTTGACGCTGTCCACCGGACAGTTCTTGTGGAAAACGTTTCTCAAATCCATTCAGGTTAACAACTTCCAGGATTCGCATCACACGGGAAGAGATATCCTTGTCTTTTACTTTACGCATCCGCAGGCCAAAGGCCACGTTGTCATAGACAGATAGATGCGGGAATAACGCATAACTCTGAAATACAAATCCGAAGTTCCGCTTGTTCGCCGGAACCTTTGTATAATCCTTGCCGCCGAACATAAACTTGCCCTGTGATGCTTCCAGAAATCCGGCGATGAGGCGCAGCGTAGTTGTTTTGCCGCAACCGCTCGGTCCGAGCAGGGAGAGCAGTTTACCTTTTTCCAGCTCCAACTGAAAATCCTTCAGGATTGTCTGCTTATCGTATGCCACGGATACGTGGTCTAATGTCAGCAATGCCATAGCGTTCTGCGCCTCCAATTAACGTTTAGTAAAGTATGAAAATCCGCCCATGATCCGTTCGATCACGAACATTAAGAGTCCGGTCAGTACCATCAACAGCACGGAAATCGCTGCAATCGTTGGGTCAAAATAATTCTCCACATACGTCAGCATCTGGATCGGTAATGTGCTTACCCCTGGTCCGGTCATGAACACCGAGATGTCCACGTTGTTGAAGGACTCCAAGAAGGCAATCAACACCGCAGCGATAATTCCTGAGCGGATGTTAGGAAGCACGATCGTGAAGAACGTTCTTACGCGTCCCGCGCCAAGACTCAGCGCAGCTTCTTCCACTGCAAAGTCAAAGCTCGACAGACTCGATGCGATAACTCGAATGATAAATGGAAGCATGATAATCGTATGACCGATCAATAGTCCGAGATACATTGGCAGATGGTAGATTACGATCAGGTATTTCATCAATGTAAAACCAAGCACGATTCCCGGGATCAGTACCGGGGACAGGAACAGTGCGTTCAGCACAGACTTGCCTTTGAAATCGTAACGACTGAGTGCATACGCAGCCGGAACTCCGAGCACCAGCGCCAACAGGTTCCCCAGCAGGGAAATGATGATGGACGTTTGGAATGTGCGGAGGAATCCGCCTGTGTTGAAAATGTTCTCATACCAGCGGAAGGAGAACCCTTCCGGCGGAAATTTGAGTACCGTTCCCGGTTCAAACGAAGTGACCGATATGATCAGAAGCGGGCCCAGCAGAAAGATAAAGACCAGCAGACTGAACAGGCCCAGCCCGATATGTTTCTCCCGCATATGTCTACCCCTTCGGATTTAAAGTTTTGGCCATTTTGTTCATGACACCGACCACGACAAATGTAATCACAATCATAATCGCGGCAACAACCGAGGCCAGATACCAGTCGTTGAGGGTCATGGCGTTTTGATACAGGAACGTAGCAATTACACGCTGTTTTCCTCCAAGGAGGGCAGGTGTGGTATACGCCGTCAGGCTTCCGACAAAGACAAGCACGGCTCCGATCACAAGTCCTGGCACAGCCAGTGGGAACACGACCCGGCGGAATGCCGTAATACGCGAGGCGCCCAGACTTTGTGCTGCTTTGAGCAGGTCACCGTCAATGTTCTCCAGCACGCCCACCAGAGAGATAATCATCAATGGCAGGAACAGGTGTGTCAGACCGATCATCATCGCTGCCGGCGTGTACAGAATGTCCAGCGGCTTGTCCACGATACCAAGGCCTACAAGGGTGTTATTAATCAGCCCTTTGCGTCCAAGAATGATCATCCAGCTAAACGAGCGCACGACCGGGCTCGTCAGCAGTGGGAAGATCGCCAGTGCCAGCAAAATACCTTTGCGGCGCGGCGCTTTCTGCGAAATATAATAAGCTGTCGGGAATCCGAGCACCACACAGACGATGGTGGTGACCACGCTGACTTGCAGCGTCGTAAGCAATATTTTCAAAAAGTATGGGTCTCTGAAAAAATGCATGTATCCTTCAAATGTGAAGGAGTTTTCTTGGAAAAACGTCGATCCGATCGTCAGGACAATCGGAATGATCATAAATGCCGCCAAAAACACGAATCCCGGCAGCAATAGCCAGTAGATTACTGATTTCTTCATCGCGATACTCCTGACTTGTAAAATGGTTTTATTCACACGTTTCACTGGCGCACATTTCAAAAATAAACGTCCATGTTTAGCGCACCAGCCGTTCCGGTTACGAATCGTTCTTACGATCGCTGTTATCCTTGGATTTTCTTGATCTCCTTCTTAATAGAAGGAAAAATCCAAGGATAGTGTATGCTTCCGAAGTAGCTTTCTTTCAGAAAGCTTTTAGGCGAACGCTTCGCTTCTTCAGAATCGATTTCGTCCCCTACACTACCAGCTGATTACGTAAGGATTGATTTTAGACTGAACCCCAATGCCGTGAAGATCATAGCTACGCGTTTAACGCGTTGATAAACAGTTCAAGGAAGCTTTCTGCGTCTACGGTTTCGCAGACGAGGGTGTTGGGCTGCTCGCCCAAACGGTTTTGGAAGTCACATACCATCTGGCCATCGCACAGGCGGCTGGCGGTTTCGACATCGACGTAATAGGATTTGCGTCCTACCAGTTCCGGGGCAAGGGCTACGCCAACGGCTAGTGGATCATGTAACGCGCAAGCGCGGACGCCGTTCATTTGTTCGTAACGGTTGATGTAAATCTCCGTGCTCTGAGCAACGTACGCGCGCAGTGCAGGATCTGTGAGACGCTCAATCGTTTCTTCATTCAGCAGCGTTTGACGCGTTACATCCAGTCCGACTTGAGTAAGCTTCTCGATACCTGAATGCAGTAGAATGCGAGCGGCCTCTGGATCAGCGTATGTGTTGTACTCGGCGGTTGGTGTAATATTGCCATGTCCGCGAACAACACCACCCATGAAGATGACTTCCTTCAATAAAGAAGGCAATTCAGGGCACTTCATAAGCGCGAGGGCCAAGTTCGTTAAGGGTGCGGTCATGATTAATGTCAGTTCGCCCGGATATTGCTTGGCTTGTTCCACGATGAAGTCTGGCGCAAAACCTTCCTCGGCTTTCTTAGACACGGCCGGATCAGGCAGCGCACCGCCCAATCCGTCCTGTCCATGTACCCGGTGTTCATAATGCGATTTGCGAGTGAGCGGTCCAGCTGCTCCGGCAATGACCGGAATTTCAGGTGCACCCGCGAGTTCAAGAATTTTGCACGTATTCTCTGTTGCCTGCTGGAGTGATACGTTCCCACAGACTGTGGTGATACCGAGAATGTCCAACTTCCGGCTTTTGACGGCCAGCAAAATCGCCAGTGCATCGTCAATCCCCGTGTCCACATCCAGAATGATGCGATTTTGCGCTTCACTCATCCGTTCTCAACTCCTATGCGGTGATATGGTTGCTTGCTGCAAATGATATAAGTTAAACATGTTGACCAAAGATAACTTTTAAGTCAGTCGGTTACTTGTATTTATTGTGCAATCTCACGGTTCCAGCGATCTGTCCAGCCTTTAACCTGTTGATTCACAAATTCCATATCCAGCTTGTTCAGCTTCTCAACAACTTCAGCGCCATATGTTACGCCTTCTGCTTCTTCAGCAGTCAGTTCAACCTTTGTGTTCACCGGGGAATCAACTTTAGCTTTGGCGGATTTCGCTTGTACATCCTGGCTCAGCTGCCAGTTGATGAACTCTTCAGCCAGCTCTTTGTTTTTGCTGCCCTTCACGACATTGATTGTGTTCATCACGGCATATGCACCTTCGCTAGGTGTAACAAACTTTGCATTAGGCACGGCTGCTTTCAGATCTTTGAAATACATTTCCATGATTGGTCCACCAGCAATCTCTTCTTGGGAGAACATGTTCACGAACTCGGACGTTTGGCTATAGAATTTCACTACATTGCCGCTCAGTTTTTTCAGTTCAGCAAATGCCGCATCTTCATTAAACGTATCGTTTCCAGCTACACGAGAAGCTGCATCCACAATCATTGGGCCTGCTGTTGCCGTAATATTCGGAATGGTCAGGTTACCTTCGAACGCCGGGTCCCACAGGTCACTCCATGAAGTCACTTCTTTGGATACGAGATCCGGGTTATAAGCGATACCGAGCTGTCCAACCGTGTAGGCCGGGCCATAATCTTCACCAAGTGGTGCTTTGGCAATATCATAAATGTCATTTACATTTGGAATTTTGGAGCGGTCGATTTTCTCAAACAGACCTTCATCGATACCTTGTTGTGCATAATAATCAGACAGGTAGATAACATCGACATTTGATGTACCTTGACGAATTTTATTCAGACGTTCAGCGTTATTGCCGACTTCGAGCACGATGTCTACATTATGTTCTTTTTCAAAGGGACCAAATACTTCTTCATTAAAGAAATCTTCCGAGAAGCCCCAAGTGGAGATAACCAATTTGTTCGCTGCTGTTCCCCCACTGCCTGATCCGCCTGTCGCATCATCCGTGCTGTTGCCACAACCTGCAAGTAATACTGATGTCATTGCCACTGCTGCCAAACCGCTAATCCACTTTTTCATCATGATCCTGATTCCCCCTGATATATGTGTTTTAACAACCCAACCATTAAGTTGAACTAAATTGATAACACATCTTACGTAGAAAACAGAAATAACCTGGAGAAACGAAGTGTTCGCCTTTATCACAAGATTTCTCCCTTATTTAAAGGAAATAAAAGAAATCTGGGGATAACAGCGATCGAAGGGTCTTCCTGATTTTCGAAGAATATGATGTGTTATAAAGGGTTAGTTCGACTTAAAAAACAAAAAGAAAAGCATTCTTGTATAAACAAGAACACTTTTCTTCGTAAACAAAGGAAAGCGACACCCGCTGCCGGTACATCATCGGTTTCTGCTTCAGAATCAATCCAAAGACAGACGCCATCATATGAAATTGTACGGAACCTGATCATGAATCCGGGCCATAACCTCTGTATACATCAACAAGAAATAATCCTGCCGATCCATCCTAGGCCTGTTCCAGAATTACATTCGTGATTGCCCACTGAGTGGACGCATCATAATCCCGCAATATAGCTTCAATTGGCAAACCCATGTGTTGCTCGAGCTTCTCCCGGAATTTCTTCTTATATAAGACAGACATGCGGAAGTCCACTTCCAGCTTTAAGCCGGGGGCCTCCCCTTCCAGGGCATCAGAGCGCGGTGAACGTCGGTGCTTCGCGTAGAAGGTCACAATATTCTGGTCAATGGTCACTCTCAGGAGAGTGGTGCCAAATCCGAACAGTTCCTTCGAGATTTCGTTATAATACTGGCACATCTTCTTCTTGCTCTCATTGCTGTCCAGTAGTTCCATGAACTCACCCACATCTCTTACTACCGTACATTCGACGTGTTAACACGATTGATTATACATAAATCTTCTGAAATGAGCAACCCAAAAGATATACTTAACATGTAAATCACACACAGAAGCGAACGATAAGACATTTACCCCCAAAAACAATTCGTCTTAAACCACGGTGAATTTACATTAAAATGCCTGCATGTCAGTCCTATACTATTGTTACTTCTAAACTACGTTTTAATACACAGCATTCGAGTCTTCGTTTCAACTTTCTCTCTGTAGGGGTATTAATTCCTGCGAAACATAGACAAACTTCGTCATCAACCGTTAAAATGAGACACAATGTTGACATGTTTTTATTTTCTAGAAATTGGAGGCTTATACCATGAAATGTCCAGTATGTAATCATGAAAATGGAGATGCCCATTTTTGCGAGAGGTGCGGCTCTAATCTAACGCAAACCACCTCTTCGCCAACTCCTGTACCAAACCCGGAATCTGCTGCTGCTTCCGAACCCGAATATACTCGTTGGTCCAGCACCCAGGCTACATCTTCTCAGTCCGCTCCATCCAACACACCATCCGTATCTATTCACAAGGAACAGGCAAGAGAATCAACAGGCACCAATGACCATGCTTCTGCAGGAGACAATAGCTCCAATCAGTGGAATAATATCGTGCAGAATGAGAAAGTTCAGCAAGCCAAAGAAGTAAGTAAACAGTATCTATCCTATTTCCTCAGTGTATTGGCCCGTCCTTATCAGACGATGAAAACCGTTGGCGACCAGCATTCACTAAACGGATGGCTAACGATGGCGCTGATTGCAGTTCTATCTTCTACATACTTCTTAATTACCTTTAGTCGCATAGGCATGGACGGCTTGTTCATTGGTGGATTTTTAAGGCCGCTATTGTTCACCGTCATTATCCTAATTGCCTCAATTGCACTGATGTACGCTATTCTGAAGATTGAAAAAATAACCTTCCGTCCCAAAACATTGGTTGCCCAGTTCGGTACATTGCTTGTTCCTGCTGTAGTATCCCTTGTTCTGGCGAATCTGTTTATTATTATCTCGTATTCCATCGCGATCTCCTTGCTTGCTGTCTCATATATCATTGTCTTTGTCGCTCTGAACTCGGTGCTGTTCCAATATCCACTGAATCGCACCAAAGCAGCCATCGACAGCATGTACAGTGTGCTGATCGCCAATGCGGTCGTGTTCTTTATTGTTTATCAATTGCTGGGTGAAATTATTATTGGACTGATCAGCCTGATGCTTTCACCATTTGGTCGTCTGTAAAATAGTTCAGTTGGAATAAAGCTGTTTGCACTCGTTACTTCGATGACAGAACAACCTTCCGATCGCTGTTATCCCATTAGATTATATTAAGGCGTTCCCTGCTCACGCGGGGAACGTCTTTTTTTGATTTTCCAAGACAGCGTTGCGCCGAATATGTTTCATACACTATAATGTGTAGTGCAACAGGTATGTTCTTATTTACGTAATAAACCAATCCAGCAACTCTCGTTACGTAATGAGAGGATTCATCGTTGCCATAAACACTACATTATGTAGTGTATTAATCACTCATTTTACAAAGAAAGCAGAGGAACTCTCTATGGACATGACTCATATGGATCATATGCAAATGGAGCACGAGGCAGGTACATCCTACCTGTGGCTCATCGTAGGTGTAATCGTGTTGCTGTTCTCCATCGCTGCCTATATCTGGGCATCACGCACACAGGGCAAAATCCTGGGCCACATGAAAAAGAAAGAGCGGGCGGACATTCAGAAAAAAAGTCGATCCCTTCGGCTGGCTGCACATTCAATGATGGCTGTGTCGATTATTACGTTTGGCCTTTTCTTCATGCAAGGGGCAGGTAAAACATATAATGTAGCTGATCTGGAGTCCAACGCGACAATCGACGTGACGGACGATAAATATTACGGGGCTGACCATACGGAGGACCCTATTCAGTATGAGATGAAGATCCCGACTTCAGGGCCGCATAATCCGCATGATATCAAGTTTGGATTTTACACCGACTTCCCGGGTTATAATTACCTGGTACACAATCTGGAGCACGGGGATATCATCATCTATTATCGTGAGAACGCAAGCGAGGATTTGAAGGAACATCTGAAATACCTCGCTAAATTCCGCGAAGCCGGAGCAGGTATTCTGGCTGTACCCAACAAGGATATTCCCGAAGGCAGTGAAGTCGTGGTGACCGCATGGACCAAAACGATGAAGCTCGACCAATTCGATGATGCCAAGGTGGGTACTTTTATTAATAAATATATTAACCAGGGACCTGAAAAGATTCCTGCCTCTGTTCGCCAGGGCGGCGGAACAATGTAATCAGGTAATCACTCAGTTATATGAAGCCCCTCTAAGGAGTAACCATGAGGTTTCTTCCAATGATGGGCATGGTCAATATAGGATTGAAACGAAACTAGCTCCCGGATCAAATTGACTCGGGGGCTAATTCTTTATGGACCGGATGCCGATATTTCAAGTAGAAAACTGTATATTGGATATACAATACATACGAACCAAAGAAGAACGACAAACACCAAGTAAAGAGACAAAGAGACGATTGATTCAACAGATCAAGGGGGAACACTTTTACCAATGAACAGTTTGTTTATGAGGATCTTTTTATTTTTTTCCTGTCTGATGCTAGCCTCGGGTGCGGTTCTTGGCATTACCATGTACCGTTCATCGGCTCACCTGGTCGAACAATCCATGGGGATGCAGGCACAGGCTGTGGCTGAACGGGCAGTAGCAATAATTGACACCTCTCTGTATGCACCACTCAGTACCGGACAGGAGGAGACAGCGTATTATGGCACATTGCGTGAGCAGCTTAGTCAGCTGCGCGAGGCCAATGGGCTCAAATATCTGTACACACTTGGTACTCGCGAAGAAAATGGAACAAATACATATTTCTACGTTGTGGATGGGGCTGCTGCGGATGTGGCAGAGGATGACTTCTCCCCTTACGGTTCCGCAGAAGAGACCCATTATGAAGGAATGCTGCAAGCTTTTGAACAGAATGAGCCTATTCGGGGTGAACTCACACAGGATGAATATGGCGCTACCATTACAGCATATGTGCCGATCCATGGAGATGACGGAAAAGTACTGGGGCTGGTCGGTGCGGATCTGGACTCCACTGCGGTCTATGAACTGATGTCCCGCAACCGTATGACCATGATCTGGACAGCCTTGGCTATTGTTCTGCTGAGTGTCTTGCTGGTGTATGGATTCGCCCATTACTTGACCCGACCATTGGTGAAGTTGAAGAAGTTAATTACCCAGGTAGGAAAAGGCGACCTGACCGTCAACGTTGAACTTAGTCGCAAGGACGAGGTGGGACAGCTCGCTTCCGAGTTCAAACATCTGGTTACAGGTACCCGGGATGTCATGACGGGCATCCGTCAAAGCTCCGATTCTCTGCTAGAGGCTGCAGAAGGTGTATCGAAACATTCACAGGCGACTGCCGAAGCTAGTCAGCGTATTGCCGAGCATACCAATCATACGGCCAATGGAGCTGCAGAACAGGTAGCACGTGCAGGCGAAGTCACAGTAGCCATGGAAGAGATTACGCGTAGCATGCAGCATATTGCCAATTCTTCCTCCATGGTCGCGGATGTCTCACAGGAAACGACTAATAACGCGGTGCAAGGTCAAGCCAACATCAACACGGCGATTGACAGCATGGACAAAATTCATCAAGCAAATGTGCAGATGGTGGCCTCCACCTCTCAGCTGGAGCAGTACTCAGGTAAAATTGAATCGGTGGCACATCTGATGAAAGGCATCGCTTCACAGACCAATCTGCTCGCACTTAATGCAAGTATTGAAGCGGCTCGTGCAGGAGAGTATGGCAGCGGGTTTGCGGTGGTTGCCTCAGAGGTTCGCAAGCTTGCGGGGGAATCAGAGCAATCATCCCAGCATGTAACCGAACTGATCGCCGAGATGACACGCCAGACCGCCCTGTTGTCAGAACATATGTCTGCCAGCACATCAGCAGTTCAATCTGGTCTCGCTGTTGTTCAGGAGGCAGGCCGTTCATTCACATCCATTCATACCGGGATAGAGACGATGAATGAACGTCTGCACGAAGTATCCGCAGCATCTGAGCAGCTGTCTGCCAGTGCAGAAGAAGTATCCGCTTCTGTGGAGGATATGGAACATATCTCACGCGAATCCTCTTCAAGTATCCAACAGGTGTCGCACGCTACCGGAAGCCAGTTGCAATCTATGGATGAGATGCGTGCATCCGCCGAATCTCTCCGTGTACTGTCCAGTGAGCTGAACGGATTGATTAGTCGATTTAAAATATAGCGGGCAGCTTAGATTGTTATACAGATTGAACTAAAGAATATTCACACATGCCACTTCGATGACAGAACAAACTTCCGATCGCTGTTATCAATCTATATAAAATCAGCCCAAAACAAAAAGCCGCACGGCAGGGACGGGATTATGGGGGTCAACCCCATTTCCGGACACTGCCTGCGGCTTTATTTTTGTTGTACCTTTAAGGATGGCAAGCCCTAAGGCTACCTGAATTAGTATCGCTGCGGAGCAGCTTTTTTACCCAAATCCGTCATGTACGTAAAGAACGCTTCCGGATCGGTATCATACACCAGTTGTACTGGACGTCCGTCTGCTTGCTCCACCGTGCGGCCCTGGCTAGGACCATCCGGGATGACAATGCAATTTACGGTTTTCTTCTTCACGATGTCCTCGCGTCCAACGGAAGCCGTTGTCAGCACGTCCCACAGATAGTATGTGGAATTTGTCTCACTGTACACCAGTGGCGGACAACCTGCGTAACAGTTACCCAGGAAATCAACGCCTTCGAAGCGACGCTCCGCTGCCCAGCGGTTACGAACGGCTGGAGTCAGAGGTACTTTGTTTGTGCTTTCCAGTGCAACCAGATCGATCTGGATGCCACTTTGCCATACACGGTAAGCCGCTTCCGGGTCCCAGAATACGTTCCATTCAGCTGTGCCATCATGCTCAGGTTCTTCTACGTTACCACGCTCAAATGTACCGCCCATCCATACCAGCTTGTCGATTTTCTCTTCAATGTCTGGTGCTTCGTCGAGTGCACGCGCAAGGTCAGTCAGTGGGCCTGTGAACAGGAGCAACGTTTTGCCTTCGGTATTGCGCACTTTCTCGATCAGATGCTGGTGTGCTGGAACAGTAGAGAGTGGTGCTTCCATTTTGCCGGATTCATTCAGTACTGGAAGTGCATCTACATAGAAGGAATGCAGTCTCCACGCCGCAGGAAATGGATTTTTCCCTCTGGAGTTGGATTTGGATACCTCTACGGAATATGTACCGAAACGATCGATGATTTTACGGCTGGCATCTGTTGCTGGCTCCAGATATCCGTCTGCCGGAATAACCGATACGCCGGTTACATGTACATTGTCCATTTGCAGAAGCATGAACAGCGATACGAGGTCATCTACGCCGCCGTCATGGTTGAAATACACATTAAGTTGGTTCGTCATGCTTGCTTTCATCCTTCCCCTGGTTGTCCCATTGTTGTTAATTCTTCCGTCTGCCCTAAGCCGACGCTTCCTCTATTATGTCCCAAAACACTTGGTTACGTAAACCTTCCCCATACAAAGAAAGCCAGGATTACGTCTCATCCTGCGGATATTTTACAGTTCCACCATTCCATCTCAGGAGGACAACTGGTAGAGGTCATTATCGTTCGGAAAATAAAGAAATGGACAGCAGGCTTGAAGCCCAGCCGTCCATCTGACCCAATCCATGCATTACATGGACTGGTTCTGTTTCTCTTCATTCTTCTCTGCAATCGGCACATATTTGCCTGGCCAGAAGGCCCATTTGCCCAGCAATGCGGTGATCGCCGGTACCATGAACGGACGAACCAGGAAGGTATCCAGCATCACACCAACAGCTGTGATTATACCAAACTGCACCAACACCTGAATTGGTAATGTAGCAAGTACCGCAAACGTTCCTGCCAAGATCAGACCTGCTGATGTAATAACAGAGCTTGTCTCGCCAACACCTTCTCTAATCGCTTGACGAAGCGGCATCGTTTTGCGTTTCTGCCAGATGCTAGAGATCATGAAGATGTTGTAGTCTTCACCCAGTGCCACGAGGAATACGAAGGAATACAGCGGAATCGCTCCCTGAATGGCATCTGCGCCAAGTCCGTAGTGAATGATGATCCAACCCAGACCCAATGCAGAGAAATACGATAGAACAACCGTTGCAATCAGATACGCCGTAGCTACAACTGAACGCAGATATAATAGTAATAACAATGTAATCATGCCGATGACCACTGGAATAATGATCTTGGCATCCCGTTCTCCGGTTACTTCAATGTCATACTGTTCAGCTGTCTGACCATCGATCCAGACCTGACTGTCCACATTAGCTACACCAGCGTCTTGAAGCGCCTGTTCCGCAGTAGCCCGCAGATCTGGAATATGCTGCATTGCCTCCATGGAATATGGATTCAGATTAAATTCCACATCAAAGGCGGTAATGTTGGCATTCTCGGCACCCTGCTGAGCATCGCCTACTTTGCTAATGTAATCCAGCGATTCGAGACGCTGCTTCAGATCAGTTTCTTTGCCTTCGGCATCAACGATCACTTTCACTGGAGCCAGCTCACCTTGGGAGAACTGTTCGCCGATGACGGTGAAACCTTCGCGGGAAGGCACATCCTCTGGGAAGGAAGACAACAGATCATACGTGAATTTAACCTGAGTAGAGAATGCCGCCAGTCCTCCCAGCAATACCAACGTAATTGCAAGAACGGTCCATGGCTTTGTTACTACAACACGGCCAATCCAGCTTTCCTTCACTTTGCGCGGGGCAGGAGCCGGTTTACCTTTTTTCTTGGCACGTTCCACTTCCATCTCATGGGTACGCGGTACGAACGGGTAGAATGAACCCCGGCCAAAGATCGCGAGAAGTGCCGGAACCAGCGTCAGACTTGCAATAAACATGATAAAGATGGACAGACTGAATGGTACGGCAAAACGATGATATGCACCATATTCAGCCAGCAACAGCACCAGTAGTGCTGCAACGACCGTGAACCCACTCATGGCAATGGCGCCGGAAGATCCGGTGATTGCCTGGAAGATGGCTTTCTTTTTGTCCGGCTCATGATAGAGAATTTGGCGGTATCTGGAGATCATGAACAGGCAGTAGTCCGTTCCTGCTCCAAATAACAATACAGTCATGATTGAGATCGACTGTGCGTCCACCGTAATCCAGCCCTGATCCGCCATGAATCCCAGAATCGGGCTTGTCACCATATACGCGAAACCAACAGCAATAATCGGGATAATCGCCAGCACTGGCGAACGATAGATCAACAGCAACAGTACTAATACCAGTACAACCGTAGCAATCAGCAAGGATACATCGGCGGAGGAGAATAGCCCGCTCGCATCAATGGATATTCCTACTGGCCCTGTTACACGGGCAACCAATGTATTGGTATCATCTATGGCTACATCGAACGGGTTTGCCCCGAAGATGTCTTGTGTTTTTTGCTCAAGCGCTTCAATACCTTCCTTCAATTGTTCCGAATCGGCACCTTCATTGAAGAAAAGTGGCATAACCAAGGTACTTCCGTCTTCCGAAAGCTGGCCTTTCAATGCCTGTGGTGGCAATTGATAAAGTGGCACAACGGACTGTTGTTGTTCTACCGGATCTTGATCCAGTCGCTCCGTTAATGCCTGAATGTTCTGAATCTGCTCATCCGTCAGACCGCCGGCTTGACGCCATACGATCAGTGCGGGCAGTCCTTCACCGCCAGGGAATTCCTTCTCGGCAAGTGCAGCTGCCTGAACCGATGGCTTGGATTCACTCAGATCCTGTGCGTTATTGGTTTCACGATCACCTACAGCAGGCCATACCATGCCAAGCACAACAGCGATAATGATCCATACCAACAGTGTAATCCATTTGCTTCGTTTGCCGGCAACCCAGCGGCCGTAACCCGAACCTTCCTGCATTGTCTCTTCATCTCCCTATTCTGTTTCTATGAAGCCCTAATATATATGATGGTGTAGTAATGAACCACGGGTCATAGTATAATCGAGTTAATTATATATACCGGAAGGTTAATTTTGCAATGCCTAATTTTGTGAACACTTCTAACAAGCAATTAAATACGTAAAGAGGTATGTACTTATGAGCAAAAAAACAAACATTCCCCGTTCACCGGGTAGACCCAAAACAGGTGTGGATCAAGCATCTGTGCAATCCAACATATTGATGACAGCTTCACGATTGTTTATGGAATACGGGTATGAACCCGTCTCTCTCCAGCAGATTGCTTCATTATGCAATGTAACCAAAGCATCGATCTATTATCACTTCTCCAGCAAAGCCGATCTGTTCACCGTAGCCATTACACGCATGATGGCGATGGGCATGCACCAGACTTCACTCCGTCTGGATGAACCAGGTACGTTGCAAGAGCGGCTGATCAAGGTTGCCGAAGCGAAGATGCAACACTCCCATATTGAAACGGAGACCATGATGCGAGAAGCCGAGAAACATCTGGACCCGGAGCAGCTCGCTCAGATTCGAGAAGCGGAGGTTCGTATCTTTGAAGTGCTAGCCACCCATTTTCAGAAGGAGATGGACAATGGTTATTTGCGGGTCGGGAACCCCATGCTGCTTGCCCATGCGTTTACGTCACTGCTGATGCTCGCGAACCGCGAAGATGTACGCAACATGAATGGCGGCAGCATCGAGGAACTTGCACGGGAACTGGTGGGGCTATTTCTGGATGGAGCGGTTAAGCGGAACTAATAATCGCCCCAGACTCTAGCCAATGCGGCAATACCCGGGTCAATGCGTTCCGGTTCTATTCCGGCAAAACCGATAATGAACTCTCTTTTGCCGTCTGCTGGTTCGCTCCCGTTCGCCCACAAATATTCCGTTGAACTGATCTGTATCCCTGCATCTATCGCTTTGGTCACCATTTCTTGGGATGACTGTGTGGTTGCCATTCGCAATATCAGATGGAAGCCGGAATGTTGACCCCTTATTTCGGCCCGATCCCCGAAATGCAGATGAATGGCCTGAACGATCAGGTCATGCTTTCGTTTGTAGACATTACGCATTTTACGAATATGTTTGCCCAGTTCCCCTTCACGCATGAACATCTCCAATGTCCGTTGATGGAGCCGTGAAGCTGATTGTTCGAATAGAATAGTCTTATACATTTCGCGAAAATCATCCATAAATTCTCTGGGAAGTACCATGTAATGGATACAAAGAGCAGGTGCGAGGACCTGTGAGAACCCACCCATGTAGATCACGCGGCTTCCTTCACGCAGCCCCTGCATGGAAGGGATTGGTCTTCCATGATACCGGAACTCCCCATCGTAATCATCCTCGATGATATATGCCTTTGTTCGTTCCGCCCAATCCAGCAACGCCAATCTTCGGGTAATCGGCATGGTCATACCTAGTGGAAATTGGTGAGAGGGCGACACACCCGCCAATTTCACCCCGGCCTGTTCCAGCTCCCTCAGGTTTATGCCATCAGGGTCCAGAGAGATCGGGACAACCTGATAACCATAATTGCGGAATGTGCCAGGTAACAGTCGGTATCCAGGATTCTCTACACCTATGGAATGCATTGATTCTCCCTTGTGAAGCAAGGTCTGTGCTAATAGGGACATTAGCAGATGCTGTTCAGCACCCACAACAATCTGCTCTGGAGAACAGCTGACTCCCCTGAACTGCGCAAGATAGACAGCAATTTCACATCGTAGCCCCCATTCTCCCTGAGGGTCCCCATAGAACAATAGCTCCTTCGCTTCTTCCCGCCAGATTCGATTAACATATTGGTGCCACTTGGCAATTGGAAACAGGCTGAAATCATTGCGTGACATATGAAAATCATATTGAACTGCTCGGGCAGGGCGTATTGCCTGATGATCTGACCACGTCGTTCGGGCCACGGGAGCTTGTCCGGCTGTCTTTTTATCTCTTTGCCCAATCTGCATGGCATGATCGCTGTCCACCATGGCACGAACACGATAACCACGACGTGGTTGACTGTATATATATCCTTCGGCGATCAATTGTTGATAGGCCCACTCCACCGGAGTGGTGCTTATCCCAAGCATCTCGGCAAGCTTTCGCACCGAAGGCAATCGGCTATACTCAGCCCAATCCCCGTGAATGATTTCCCTTTTGATATGATCCGAGAGCTGTACATAGATTGGCGCACTATCGTTCTCGTCCAGCTTCGGTAATGTAATCATAATGATACACCTCATCTGTCCTGTAAAATTAATTAAAACTGTATATTTGGAAGTATACAGTATTGGGATATACTCATGTCATCATCAATATGTAACGCCAACTTTAAGAGGCAGGGCGATCTAAATCTGTCCCGCCTTGAACCCATAGGAGGAACAACTAATGTCACATTCAAAACCTTCCCCACGTATCCCCCGTCTGCTAGAAACGTCGCGCATATATCTGCGTCCTTTCGAGATTACAGATGTGGATGCTTATTTCCCCGGTCTGTTTGACGCCGAGATGCGTAGGCTGACAGGAACACAGAACAGTTTTACACGCGCTCAGGTTGAACGTTATGTTGAGAGCGCTGCACAAGATGACACCAGACTCATGCTACTTATTGCTTTACAGGAAAATGACCAGATCATCGGAGATGTCGTCCTGATGGACATGCATGCCAAGAATCGCAGTGCACATATTCGGGTTGCCATCGATCAGGCGGAGCATCAAGGAAAAGGCTACGGTAGTGAGGCGTTACTGCTTATGCTGGACTACGGCTTCGGCATCTGTAACCTGCATCGAATTGAGCTCGAGGTGTACGCCTTCAACGAGCGAGCCATTCGCACGTATGAGAAACTCGGATTCCAGCGCGAGGGTGTGAAGCGAGATGTCTTGTTCTACAATCATCAATACCATGATGCCATTCAGATGAGCATGCTGGAGGATGAGTTTAGGCAACGTCATATGAAAGATCAGGTAGGGAATGTTTAAGTTTCCGATCAGCTAAAATCAACCTAAAAAACCGGGGGATCTAATAACCCTCCCCGGTTAGAAACTTCAGATGACCCGTCAGCACCGAAAGCTCGGCGGGGGTCTTCATATACAATTCGCCGTCCGTGTCAGCTGACATCGGGACATCCGTCTTCACTTTTAGTGTAGATGCCTTGAAGTATGAAATACTCTCACTCTGAGGTTGCCAATCTCCCTCCGGCTTGTGCGACAGAATCTCTCGCAGCAGCGGAATGCCTGTCTCATGAATAATGAGCACGTCCAGTTCGCCATCCTGCAACGCATCCGGTGCAAAGGGTAATGCATTGGTTCCCAGAAAACGGCCGTTGGCTGCATAGATCATCACAGCTTCGCCTTCCATCTCTTTCCCATCCGCCTCCAGTTGGTATCGAAACGGCTCTGTATGACTAATTGTCTGTAAGGTGCTGATAAAGTAACTGAGCTTACCCAGCGCGCCTTTCAAATTCTCGTTAATATTCTGCGATGCATCACTGATCAAGCCAATACCAAAAAAGTTCGTGAACACCCGATCATTAGCTCGTCCAACATCAATGGATACCACCCGACCTGCCAGCATTTCTTGTGCCGCTGTTTCTGCATCCGGTGAAATACCGAGCGAACGCGCAAAGTCATTACACGTGCCTCCAGGCAATATACCAATCAACGGAGGATGTTGCAGATCGGCCAGTCCATTCACGCATTCATGCACCGTGCCATCCCCACCCAGGATAAACACCACATCGAATTGCTCCCCGCGCTCACGACACAGCTTCTCTCCTTCACCCGGTTCATCCGTACGCACAATGACGAGTTCATGGACAGCGGGAGCCAGCACACCAGCCACAAGGCCCACTGTATTCTCACGATTGGCCTTGCCTGAATGATGATGATGAATTAACAACGCTTTGTTAAACTCCATCCCTTTTCCTCCATTCCAATGCTTGTTAACCTTTACCCACAAAGGTCGAAGCCGTAAACAAGCCTTGCGCTAAGTACTCATCATGATTTCAAATAGGTTCCCCAACCGGATATGCATCCTAATCCTCATTCATTCGTAATAGCTAGATGGCCCGTTTATCCATAAACCATTTCCTTGTTTAACCAGGTGTATGCATGAGAAAAAGGGTTTCTCCGCACCTTAATGTCATAAGGCTGCAAATTTTGCTGGTGAGAACCCATTCAAATCGAGTCAAAACGGTTATATCTATACCATATACGAATGGAGGGATTCCCTATGATTCCGGCAACGTTGGAACAATTGGAGCAAGTTCGCAAGGAATGCCGTACCATGGTTCGCAAAAGAGCTACCGCATCTGCCGGTACTACACTCGTTCCGCTGCCCGGTACAGACGTACTGGCTGATGTGGGGATGCTGATGCAGCTGTTGCCTGCCATTAACAATAAATTTGGATTATCACAAAAACAGCTGGACGGTATGGACCCCGAGACCAAATCCATGATCTATGGATTCGTTATGTCCATCGGAAGCAAAGTCATCGGTCGTATGATAACCAAGGAATTGGTGGTACAGGTTCTGAAAAGAGTCGGCGTACGCGTAGCTACCAAATCGGTCGCCAAATTTGTTCCCTTTGCAGGACAGGGACTGGCTGCCGCACTCAGCTTTACAGCCATGCGATATGTGGGTAACAAACATGTGGATGACTGTTATGAGGTCGTCAAACGCATGATTGAGCAGCGCGAATTGATCCCGGGTGAACCCGCTCCGTCTGCACTGGAGGAAGTGAACAGCGACGACGCAAAAGTAGAAGTGAACTCGATCTCTAGCAACGGCGCAGATGAACCTGCGAAGGATTCTAAGGATCAGTAAATAAATACTTCATATCTCAGCGTCAATCCTCTGGATACACAACAAATAGCCGGGAGCATCCCTAGGGGTGCTCCCGGCTATTCTTGTTAGTTACATTGTAATCAGATCGCCTGCGGTTGTTGCTCCGCAAACTGACTATTGTACAGATCCGCATAGAAGCCCTGACTTGCCATCAATTCATCATGATTGCCCTGTTCAATCACGTTACCATGATCCATAACCAGGATCAGATCGGCGCCGCGAATAGTGGACAAACGGTGTGCAATGACAAAGCTCGTGCGATCCTTCATCAGATCATTCATTGCTTTCTGGATAAATACTTCGGTCCGTGTATCCACGCTACTCGTCGCTTCATCCAGAATGAGGATGGCTGGGTTCGCCAGAATCGCTCTTGCAATGGTCAGCAACTGTTTCTGCCCTTGAGAGATGTTCGACGCCTCTTCATTCAGCACCGTATCATAACCATCAGGCAGTGTACGGATAAAGTGATCCGCATGTGCCGCAACGGCTGCCTTGATGACATCCTCTTCCGTAGAACCTTCTCGACCATAAGCGATGTTGTCCCGAATCGTTCCGTTGAACAACCAGGTATCCTGAAGCACCATGCCGAACAGACTGCGCAGCTTACCACGCTCCATATCCTTAATGTCGGCACCGTCAATCGTAATCCGACCATCCTGAATTTCGTAGAAACGCATTAACAGGTTGATCAGGGTGGTTTTACCGGCTCCCGTTGGTCCAACAATGGCTACCGTCTGTCCCGGTTTTACATCAATATTCATGTTATGAATAAGCAGTTCATTTTCTTTATATCCAAAATTAACACCTTGGAATGCAACCGCACCTTTAGGCTGCTGTAATTGCACGGGTTGTTTGGACTCCGGAACTTCTTCCTCTTCATCCAGCAACTCGAATACCCGTTCTGCCGAAGCAATCGTTGATTGAATGATATTGGAGATATTTGCAATCTGGTTAATCGGTTGTGTAAATTGACGGGAGTACTGTGTGAAGGCCAGAATATCCCCGATAGAGATCGATCCGCGTGTAACAAAAATCCCACCAACCACACAGATCAGCACATAACCCAAGTTACCAACGAAACTCATGAGCGGCATAATAATACCGGAGATAAACTGGGCTTTCCAGCCGGATTCATACAGTTCTTCATTGACCTTCTCAAATTGCTGTACGGATTGTTCTTCACGTCCAAATGCTTTGACAACCTTGTGTCCCGTGTACATCTCTTCGACATGACCATTCAGTTCCCCAAGGGATTTCTGTTGACCCGCAAAGTGTTTTTGCGAACGAGATGCGACCAGCATGACAACAACTACACTGAGTGGCAACGTCAAAATCGTGATCAAGGTCATCCATGGACTAATCGTCAGCATCATGATAATTACGCCGACAATCGTGACGATAGACGTAATGAACTGTGCCAAACTTTGCTGAAGTGTATTACTGATATTGTCCACGTCATTCGTGGCACGACTAAGTGTCTCCCCAGTTGTGCGGGAGTCAAAATATTTCAAAGGAAGACGTCCAACCTTTGCACTGATTTGCTCACGCATGTCATACACAACACGTTGGGCCACACCGGCCATCAGGTATTGCTGAACATACATAAATGCAGCACTGAACAGATAGAGTCCGCCCAGCAGGTATAATACTTTTATCAATGCAGGAAAATCAATCCCGGCTCCCTGTACACCTTGAAGGATGGCGATGGCGCCTTTACTGAGAATATCCGTTCCTTCTGCCATAACTTTTGGACTGATGATGCTGAATACGGTACTCAAGATGGCTGCAACCAGCACACCTAGCAGACGAGAACTATGGGGCTGGAGATAACGAATCAAGCGACGCAGTGTGCCTTTGAAATCTTTGGCTTTCTCAGCGGGAGGTCGCATGCCCATTCCGGGACCTGGACCCGGCCCACCATGGGGACGAGGCGACTTGCGTTCTGTACGTTCACTCATGCGATCTCCTCCTCTGTCAGCTGGGAGGATACAATCTCGCGATACACTTCATTGTGCTCCAGCAGCTCTTTATGTGTTCCTGAACCGACAATTCGGCCCTCATCCATAACCAAAATTCGATCGGCATCCATTACTGTACTTACGCGTTGCGCAACAATTAGCACAGCCGCTTCTGTCGTTTCGGACTTCAGCGCAGCACGAAGTTTAGCATCTGTTTTAAAATCGAGAGCAGAGAAACTGTCATCAAAGATATAGACTTCCGGACGGCGAACAAGTGCGCGAGCGATGGACAGACGTTGCTTTTGTCCACCAGACACGTTGTTACCACCTTGTGCGATAAGACTCTCATATCCATCTTTCATCTCGGTAATGAAGTTCTCAGCCTGAGCCGTACGGGCCGCATGCACAACTTCATCCATTGTGGCATCGTCTTTCCCGTGACGAATATTCTCCGTAATCGTACCCGTGAAGAGAACTGCTTTTTGTGGTACAAAGCCAATTTTGGCACGTAAATCTTCCTGCCGAAGTTCACGCACATCTGTACCATTTACCCGAACACTACCTTCGGTCACATCATAAAATCGTGGAATAAGACTGAGCAATGTTGATTTCCCAGAACCCGTACCGCCAATGATGGCTGTTGTCTCACCTGAGCGAGCTGTGAAGGAGATATTGGACAAAGCTGGATTCTCTGCACCCGGATAACGGAAAGTTACATTGTCAAACTCAATCATACCCTGCATGGATTTCATACCACGAGGCTGCTCGGGATTGCTAAGATCCGGCTGCATATCAAGCACTTCGTTGATCCGTTCTGCCGATGCTGAAGCTCTTGGGATCATAACAAAGATCATCGAAACCATAATCAGTGAGAACATGATTTGCATTGCATACTGGATGAAGGCAATCAATGCACCGATATTCATATTGCCGCTGTCGATCCGCATTCCACCAAAATAAAGGATGGCAATCATCGAAAAGTTCATAACCAGCATCATCACAGGCATGATGGTCGCCATGAGCACATTAACTTTGATCGATGAATCTCTCAGTTCTGTGTTGGCCCCGTTAAAGCGCACTTTCTCATGCTCCCCACGGTTGAATGAACGAACAACCCGAATCCCTGTTAACTGCTCACGCAGCACCAGGTTGAGACGGTCCAGCTTTTTCTGAATGGTTTTGAACAAAGGTAAACCCTTGGCGCCAATCAGCGCAATAGCTCCACCCAGTACCGGAAGCACGACCAGGAAAATCGTAGACAATTTGGCGTCCTGAGATACCGCCATGAAGATACCCCCGATACACATGAGCGGAGCCATAATCATCATTCGCAGCATCATCGTAAGTACATTCTGTACCTGCGTGATGTCATTCGTTGTACGCGTAATCAGTGAAGCAGTCCCCATCTTATCGAACTCTTGGAGAGAGAAGTTCTCCACATGGCGAAATACTCTGCTCCGCAGTTGTTTGGCAAATCCACCTGCTGTTCGAGATGAGAGATAACTGGCAATCACCGAACACGCTGTTCCGCCAATCGCGATGACCAACATCCATCCACCAATCTGCCAGATATACGGGATATCCCCTTTAATGATGCCGTCATTCACAATATCTGCCATTAACGTAGGCAGGTACAATTCAGCAAGCGACTGAAACAGTACCAAAACCAGAATGAAAATAATCGGAATTCGGTATGGCTTCAGCATGCTAAACAGTTTCATCATGGCGTATCATCTCCTCTTGTCGAATCATCCTTTTGCAAGGAAGTTAATGTATCAAAAAAGGTGTATACCTTTGTCAACAACTCAGCCAGCTGAGTACTGTCTTGCTCACCCAAATGCTCAACTAACTTATTGAATATTTCCATACGCTCTTGGTGAGCAGCCCGAATAATTTCGCGACCTGCTTCAGTAATCGTGATGCGGACAGCACGGCGATCCTCCGGGTCCATCGTCCGTTTGACCAGCCCCTCATCTTCAAGGCCACGAATAACAGGTGTAATGGTTGGTGACTTCACTCGTAGCAATGCGCTGATTTCCGAGACTTTCATTCCAGGATGATTGGATTGGATCGTGTCATTGAAATCAGGCGGATTGTCCTGCCAGTTCAATTGTTCTCCCGGATGCATCCCGTGGAGTAAACAACCCAGCACCATAATTTCATTGTGATTGCGCCCATGAGGTTTATGTTGCCTCCATTTGCCTTTATTAAACTGCATAATGGAGTACAAAAGCTTCTGAGCGACCGGATCTATACCAGTCATAATGGGTCCCTCCTTCTTTCTTTATCATTCCATAGACATCCAACATCATAGGACATCTATTAAATAGCAGTACAATTAAATAGATGCACAATTAATTAGGTCTACTAAGTATATTATCGTGAGAAGCCAATGTCAAACATCTAAAAATAACCAATATAAACCCATAACTAAGAGCCTATACGCGCTTAATTAGGGTATTGTCATTTGACCTCCATTGGGGCCCGCTATACTTATTATGTACCATTCCATGAATTCAACTTACAAAAAAACTCCCATTCTATACTCCGGTGGATGATGACCCGGAGTAGGAATGGGAGCATTTTGGATTGCGATTGAAAAGTAGAAACTAGAGAATCTTCTTATTGCATAACTTGCATGATTAGATGCGCTTGTTAATCATCAGGACTGTGAAGCAGAGACTGTTTTAAGCACTGAGGCAAACGGGAAATATTCTTTTGCATTGTTGTAGGCAATGCCTTGTACGATCTGACCAAGCAGCTCCAGATCCTGCGGTGCCTCCCCTTGTTCGGCCCATTCACCGATGAGGTTGCAGACCAGACGACGGAAATACTCATGCCGGGTGTAGGACAGGAAGCTGCGTGAATCGGTTAGCATGCCGACAAATCGGCTGAGCAGACCAACATTCGCCAGTGCTTTCATCTGAGCAAGCATGCCGTCCTTTGTATCATTGAACCACCAGGCTGCGCCAAGCTGGATTTTGCCCGGAATGCCCCCGCCCTGGAAGCTGCCGATGATCGCCGCGAGCACCTCGTTGTCCCTTGGATTCAGAGAATACAGAATCGTTTTGGGCAGTGCTTGTTGCTGCTCCAACGCGTCGAGCAATCCAATCATTGCCGATGACAGTGGCGTATCATTGACTGCATCGTAACCGGTATCCGGCCCAAGCTTGGCAAACATCCGCGTATTGTTGTTACGGGCTGCATTAATGTGGAACTGCATCACCCAGCCTCGCTCTGCATACAGTTTGCCAAGGAACGTCAGCGTCACTGTCTTGTACTTGTCCTCTTCCTCACGAGTTACCTTCTGACCTGCAAGTGCCTTTGCAAAGATGGCACCAGCTTCTTCGCGTGTAGCCACGCCGTATGGAACATAATCGAGTGCATGGTCAGAGACTCTGCCGCCGACGGAATGGAAGAATTCCACTCGGGACTCCAACGCAGCAAGGAAGGATTCATAATCTGAAATCGCAGTGCCAGATGCCTGCGACAGCTTGCCTACCCATTCGGTGAAGGTATCCCGGTTCAATTCCAAGCCTTTATCCGGGCGGAAAGAAGGCAATACCGCCGTGTCAAAGCCTTCGATTTCCTGAATCTTCAGATGATACTCCAGAGAATCCGTTGGATCATCGGTTGTGCACACAACAGTGACATTGGATTTGGTAATTAGATCACGTGCACCGAATCCGTCACTGTTCAGTTTGGCATTTACTTTGTCCCAGATGGTTGGTGCGCTTGTCTCATTCAGTACTTCGTAGACGCCGAAATATCGCTGTAATTCCAAGTGAGACCAGGCGTACAGCGGATTACCAATCATCATTGGGACCGTTTTGGCGTAAGCCAGGAAACGATCGTAATCGGTTACTCCCTCGCCGCCGGTCACATATTGCTCTTCAATTCCGTTTGCGCGCATGAGCCGCCACTTATAGTGATCACCGTATAACCAAGCCTCTGTAAGATTGCCAAAGGTTTTGTTCTCGTAGATCTCCTGAGGACTGAGGTGGCAATGATAATCAATAATCGGCATGTCTTTGGCATAATCCTCATATAACTTGATCGCCGTTTCATTGTGCAGCAAAAATTGTTCATCCAGAAAAGATTTCATTCGCCTCGCACGCTCCCTTTAGGTGAGTTTACGTTCATATGGGTTCACTTCCCATCTTTACGCTACACTGTTTATCATCAAAGTTCAATATAAAATGATAGCGTTATCAAAAAAGGTTGATTTAGGCATATATTCGGGAACACGGTATACTGGATTTAACGCAAGGATGCTGATTTGAAGATCACACAAGGAGATGAAATGAATTGAAAATTACTTTTCTCGGCACAGGAGATATGTTTAGCGTGGAGCAGCACCACAATAGTATGTTGGCTGAATTCGGAGACACGCATCTGGTCATTGATTTTCCGGAATCCAATGCCAAAGCACTCAAGGAATATGGATTCGCCATGACCGATATTCACAATGTGTTCATTACCCATTTGCATGAAGATCATATTAATGGTGTACAGATGCTGGGTTATTACGCACAGATCGTAGGCGACCGCAAACCCCGTATGTTCATCCACGAACAATTGGTAGATCCGCTCTGGAGCATTCTATCCCCAGGCATGCGCTACACAACAGATGGTGAACGTACTATGAGCGATTACTATGATGTCGTTCCCCTGCCAGATGGAGGCACATTTGAACTGGGCGGCATGACGTTTGAGACCTTTCGGACGCAACATGTTCCCGGTATGGTCAGCAATGGGATACTCGCCAAGCCTTACTTCTATTACAGCGCTGACAGTACACTCGACCAGGAACGGGTGGAGCAAGTTGCCGCTGATGTGCAGCTGATTTTCCATGAATGTCATATGCATGATCTGGTGATCAAATCCCATACCTCTTTGAAGGATCTGGAGCAGTTACCCGCAGAAGTGAGACAGAAAACCTTACTAATGCATTATCATGATGAATACGCCGATGCGGACAAACGGAAACAGTTCAACAGCGCGCATGATCTGCGGATGGTTGGCACGTTGGAATCATTTGAACTGGAGTAGGTAAACGGAGAGAGGGCATCGGATATTATCCTATTTGGACCTATATCCTAATGGAGGTAAATGCTATGGAGTATCGATTTGAACAAGGTTACTTTCTGATATATTCTCCTGCAAGAAGCACCAGTAGTGGAGACATCATGGTGGTTAAATTACTGGAAAGACCCTTTAAGGATAGAATTGAATTCCTTATTAACAGCAAAAACTATGAGTGTACTACACACCATGAATACTTAAACTTTGAGCCAACTTCTCATCATAAACCTGAGAAGCCTGGAGCATTTTCAATGGAACGAAGTGAGTTCAATCGAATGTGGGATACGATGAATCAGTATTTTGAAGAGTAATAACCTTATCCTGCTGTTAAATCTAAGCTGATTCCTTTCTCATTTCATGTTTTTACTTACAGCAGTGATTCGTTTGCCTATGGCGGCGAGCCTTAACCCACGTTAAGCCAACGAATCTGAGAGGCCTTATTCGGCTGAAATCCGAGTTACCAGTATTCTAACGAATCTCAAACGCGTTAATCTAGTGATGTTGCTCCAACTGGCACTATTTCAATCGTTTTTGAGAGTAATAAGGTTACTGAGATTCGTTAGAATTCCAATAACGCTAATTCAGTGCAAATAAGGTGCGCTCAGTTCGTTAGGATGGAGTTTTAGTTGTACCTAGAAAAATGAAAAAAACCACCTGGACACAGGTATACTCGCTCTCCTGTTCAGATGGTTTAACGATAACGATCTATCTATATACTGTTTTTCATATCAATCCGTGTACCTTTTCTTATCCTGCCTTGCACATGCCGTTACTCAGCGTCAGCGCAGTCCTCATTCTGTTCAGGAAGGGCCCATACCGAGACGCCTCCACCGCACACATGGAAGGTGGCCCAGCCGTCTTCCTCAATGGTAATCTGATCATCACAGCTGTTCGTCAGATCCACCCAGACTTCACCAGCACGATGCTCTCCGACGAACATTCTCTTCTCACCGTCATCCCCGTTGGAGATGACCACTGCACAACCGGAGCCTTCGATTTCCTCTACGCCGCGACGCACCCAGCCAATCGTATTCGCGTGATCGAAGTAATCTTCCTGCTCTCCATATGCCTTGTTGCAGCGGGCAGACAGCAGAATGTCCAGAATCTCCTTTTTGCCATCCACAGGTTCAGGTCCACCAATGCCGTAATAATCGCCGTAAAATACAACCGGATAACCATCACGACGTAATAGCGTCAAGGCATAAGCGCTCGGCTTAAACCAATCTCCAATCCATGATTCCAACGCTTCATGAGGTTGTGAGTCATGGTTATCTACAAAAGTTACCGCATGGGTAGGATGTGTCTGCACCAGGGTGTCATCAAAAATTTTGGAGAGATCAAAGTCTCTGCCTGCAAGCGAAGCCTCATGCAACTTGTAGTGAAGAGACACATCAAACAGGTCGATCTGATAGTCTACCGTATCAAGGAATTCACGACATGCATCCAGGTTTGAATTCCAGAACTCACCTACGATGTAGAAATCCTGACCGCGTTTGCGGATCATCTCTGCTGCGAACTCCTTGATGAATTCGTGGTTGATATGCTTAATCGCATCCAGCCGGAACCCACCGCACTGAAGGGTATCGATCAGCCATTTCCCCCAATCGATCATCTCGCGCCGAACATCCGGGTGGTTATAATCTATATTGGCGAACATCAGATAGTCATAGTTGCCAAACTCATCATCGACATTCTCATTCCATTTTTTATTCTCTCCTGCGATGCGGAATACACCTGTTCGTTCTCCCTTGGCGTCAAAGTCTGTACCGTTGAAATGTTCAGAACTCCACTTAAAGGAGGAGTATTGATCTCCGCGACCCGGGAATGTGAATTTGGTCCAGCCCTCAATTTCGAACGGCTCAGAAATTTCCTTCGTTCGATCATTGGGATCAACCTCGATCACTTTGAACACTTCCGTCTCATCTGCTCCGGCCTTGTGATTCATAACCAGATCCACATAGACGGCAATGCCGTTCTTCTGACACTCAGCAATGGCCTCCACCAGTTCCTGCTTGGTGCCATATTTGGTCCGTACGGTACCCTTTTGATCAAATTCGCCCAGATCGTACAGATCATAAACACCATAACCTGTATCTTCTGCTGACACTGCCTTGGTTACGGGTGGTACCCATACCGAGTCAATACCTTTGGCTTTCAGTTCCGGGGCCATTTCAGCCAGTCGCTTCCAATGATCTCCGTCTGCAGCCAGGTGCCATTCAAAAAACTGCATCATGGTATGATTTCTCTTCATTATAACCGACCTCCTTGATTGCTTTCGAAGCGGACCGCGGAACGGATAGGGTAATCGCCGTTGTTCGTTCGTTGCTAACCAAGTTATAACCCTTTCACCCTACCCTTCAATCATATAAAGGAAAGAAATCTGAGAAAAATGTTAAACTTCTTGGTTCAGCATTTGCCTGATATCATTCAAATTGCTGTGAAGATGCATCATATTCAAATTCGTTTATAGTCCCGCCACTCCTCTGGCAGTAGGGAACGATACGGTTCTTGGATAAAACGATCGTCGACCAGCACCAACACACCCCTATCTTCCTCCGTCCGAATCAGCCGTCCACCTGCCTGCAGCACCTTATTCATACCCGGGAAAATATAGGCATAATTGAATCCGTTGCGTCCTGTCCGATCATAGTAATCACGTAATACGTTGTTCTCCAGACCAATCTGCGGCAGCCCCGCACCTACCACAACCACGCCATTCAAGCGGTCTCCCGGCAGATCGACACCCTCTGAGAATACGCCACCCATGACGGCAAATACCAAGCGTGTTCGTTCAGGATTGGGTTGGAAACCATCCAGAAACTGCTCCCGTTCCAGCTCGTTCATGCCTTGCTTTTGTATGACCGTATCCGCTTCACTTGGAAGCTGTGCATAGGTTTCATATATCTCGCGCATATAAGGATAGGAAGGGAAGAACACCATTAGATTGCTGCGCGGCCATTCACTTACCAGCTGTTGCAGCATCTCCGCAATGGGGCGCCGGGACTGTTCCCTGTCCTTATAACGCACGGATAAGGGCAGGAGTCTCACATCCAATTGTTCGCGCTGAAACGGCGATGGAATCTGCAATGTATAATCCTCTTCCTCTGCACCCAGCATATCCCGATAATAGCGAAGGGGTGACAATGTGGCCGAGAAATGAATGAGGGAGCGGAATCCTTTGGCCGTCTGACGAAGCAGTACCGAAGGGTCGAGACAAAATAACTTCACTCTCACTTCACTTCGAACACACTCTGCATACGTAATAAAACGTTCATCATACAGCTTGGCAATGCGCAGGAAATTCTGTGCCGTGAAGTAGGCATCCAACAGCAACTGATCCGTCTCGGCATTCCCCGAACCACCTTCAACAAGACATTGCTCCGCGACCATGACAAAAGGTTCCAGCCGTTCAATCAGTTCCTCCGGTGCTTCCTGCTGGATGATCTTTCCTTCTTCTCCACCGTTTTTCCGAAGGGTAATCAGATACTTATCAATGGCCCCCGTGTAGTCAACAATGGCTTTGGCAGCAGGCACACTGCTGTCCAGCGACTGGAACTCTCTTTTCACATCCAGGAACACTGCCTTCTCCAGCTCGGCGGAAAACATCATTCGGCCACGATCGACCAGATTATGAGCCTCGTCCACCAGTAACACCGTCTTGCGTTTCTGCTCTTCCAACATTCTTTTCAGAGAGATCCTCGGATCGAAAATATAGTTATAATCGCAGATCACCGCATCGGCTGCATACGCCGCATCCAGTGAAAACTCAAACGGACACACCCGATGTTTGCGCGCATACTGCTCGATGACTGGACGTGTCATCAACGTCTCATGTTCCAGCATGTCCAGCACGGCCCCGTTAATACGGTCATAATATCCTTCACACATGCCGCACTGCCCCGTATCACAAGCTTCCTCTTCCTTAAAACAAATCTTGTCCTTCGCGGTCAGACTAATCACATGCATCTTCAATCCTTCCGATTGCATCCGGGCAAAAGCTTCTTCTGCCGCCACCCGTGTCGTCGTCCTCGCGGTCAGATAGAACAATCGGCTTGCTTCGCCTTCACCAATCGCTTTGACCGTGGGAAACAGCACGGACATCGTTTTACCAATGCCTGTTGGTGCTTTGGCCATCAATCCCTGACCCTCACGGATCGTCTTGTATACAGCTCCTGCCAGCTTTCGCTGCCCCTCCCTGTATTTGCGAAAAGGAAACGGCAGCTCTCGCACACTGATATCACGCTTTTCTTCATACGCAGCGATCATCTCAGCATATGGCGCATAACCGGCAATCACCTCTGCCGCAAACTGCTCCAGTTCCTGTCGATCTGCCATTCGGCGAAACCGTCTTTCTTCATGGGTCACCGAATGCACATACGTCAACTGCACTTGCATGCGTGGTTCATCTTGCTGAACGGCGTACATATAGGCATACATCATGGCCTGTGCCCAGTGCACGGGAAGACCCTCTCCCAGATCATCCAGATTGCCCGCAGTTGATTTGATCTCATCCACCGTCAACTGACCGTCCAGACGAATTAAACCGTCACATCGCCCCTCCACCACATAGGTCAGATCCCCATGTTGGATCTCAGCTTCGAGCACAATCTCTTTTAGATCCTCTTCGGTGTACTCCTTCTGTACCCTTTGATGAATTCGAGTCCCTTCCTGCATCGAGGCATTGGTCCGGAACCCTGGACGTATGCTGCCACTGCGGTACACGTACTCCACCAAAGGTCTAACCGATATCCGAATTGTTGTTGTCATACGATCACCCGTTCTGTTTGTAGTGATTATACTTTATCATGAAATATGCTTTTGGACACAGCACCACCTCGAAGAAGTGGAAAATATTATAAAGAGTTATTGACATCACATCGTCGCATAAGTAAAGTTAACTTTACGTAAAGCGAACTTTACTTATGGGAGGATATACTTGCAAAATCTAATCAGAGACAAACGAATACATATGCACATCACACAGGAAGAACTGTCTCAACGGCTAAAGGTCTCCAGGCAGACCATCATATCGTTGGAATCCGGAAAGTACAAACCTTCTCTTGTGCTTGCTCACAAGCTTGCCCAATTATTTGGCTGTCAGATCGAGGAATTATTTATTTTTGAAGGAGATGAGAATATTGAGTTCTGAATCACTGAATCGGATGATCGGGATCGGTGGAATTGTAGCTGGTTTGTTATTTGCAATACTCATTATTTTTTTCACAAGGTTGATTGCAAAAAAGCAAAACGGACTGGATGAGCGGTACCTCTATTGTATCACGAGAGCAAAAGCCTTCTCCTGGAATGCGACCACTATCAGTCTTGCTCTGGCTTGGATCCTCGTAGTTATACTAGACGGGATATCACTTTCCTTTTTCATTATTACTGCAGTGTTTGTCATTCATTGTTTATCTTCTATTGCGGCAAACGTATACTACTCTGCTCGGAATTAGCCCACCTGTCCGATACATGTGAACCGATTGGACTCGCTGATTTCCATATGCTATCTTGAAATAGAATGTACTTAATGAGGAGGCAGCTTCTATGTATATCTATTTGGTTCCTTCACCGATTCCGGATGCACTTGCTGCATACCCGCATCTGACTTTGCGAAGCGAAGAGCACGTGCGTCTGGCTATTGAATCCGCAGAACGCCTGATGAATATTGAGTCTGATGATAAAATAGCCGCATATGAAGCTTTTGAT
This sequence comes from Paenibacillus sp. FSL k6-2145, assembly GCF_037976585.1. NCBI lineage: Bacteria > Bacillati > Bacillota > Bacilli > Caryophanales > Paenibacillaceae > Paenibacillus > Paenibacillus sp. FSL k6-2145. The sequence goes on from NZ_CP150267.1 coordinate 1,680,291, forward strand.
GCCGCAGGCTCCTGGACTGGCGGTGGTTACGCTGTTCTCAACAATATCCCTGTTACAGAGGATGGTCGTAACGATTTCGAAGAACGGTTCAAGAACCGTGCCCGCAAGGTAGAAGACGAGCCTGGCTTTGTCGGTATTCGTGTGCTTCGTCCTCTGAAGGATGACACATATGTCGTACTTACACTCTGGCAGTCGGAGGAACATTTCAAAGGCTGGCAGGAATCCCAAGCATATAGTCACGCTCACCGAAACCGCAGTACAAGCGAAGGGCTGACTGCACAGAAGCCCACCATGTTCCCCAGACCTTCTTACGTCACAACGTACACTATAGAATAACTAATTGGGTCACATCTGGCTTTTATCGCAATAGCCCATGTTTTTTCAAACCTCTTCCTGCATGGAAGAGGTTTTTTGCCGTCAATTGTTGAAGGCTCTCATTTTTGACACAGCCATGCTGAGATAGGATAATACTTGTTAAATGAAACTTCGGAAGGGAAGGCGGTACCTTGTCACGCAGTTCACTCACCCGATTTCTAAGCGGACCGTTTATATTCTTTACCATTATCATGATGATCAAAAGTTCACTGGCCTGGATCGTTATCTTCGATGACATCCCTGTCTGGAAACCACTGCTGACTGAATTGCCGCTCATCTGGATCGGCTTCTGTCTGATTGAGTGGTTTGCTGCCAAGCGGCGGATGTGGATATACCTTGCCATGAATTTGCTGCTCTCAGGGATTTTCTTTGCAGCCATCATGTACTACAAATACTATGGTGTAATCGTTAACTATCACGCGTTGGCACAGGTAAATCAGGTGGCTTCGGTCAAGAGCAGCATGTTTTCATTGCTTGATCCAAATTACTTGTTTATTTTTGCAGACGTTCTAGTCATTGGGGGGATACTCATTCGTCGTCGGATCAAGCTCGGGAGTACAGAACGTCCGAACCGCATTCCGCTTGAACGACGTGCCAGAAGACGGGTTGCCTCGGTCATTCTGACCCTGTCCATGATCCTCTGCATGCTCAACATCTATCCCAATCGGGCCAGCATGAATGAGCTTACACAAGCAGAACAGATGGGCATCCTCGGTTACGAGGCGTATACCATCCTGGATCGACCTGATAAACCTGTGCCCATCACTCACATCGATCAGGCTGACATCGACCAACTGAAGCAAACGACCGAACTTCCTGCGATTGTGGAGCAGGGTGCAGCGAGCGGACGCAATGTGATTATGCTCCAGTTGGAATCGTTTCAGAACTTCCTGATTGGATTAGAGGTAGATGGACAGGAGATTACGCCTAATCTGAATCAATTGGCTAGACAGAGCCTGTATTTTCCGAACTTTTATCAGCAAGTCGGACAGGGAAATACATCGGATGCAGAATTTGTTGTGAACACATCGTTCTACACCCCGCCGAACGGGGCAGCAACAACTGTATATGCGGATAAAGCTCTGCCAAGTCTACCCAAGTTGATGTCAGCAAACGGATATCAGACAGCTACATTCCATACAAATGATGTTCGTTTCTGGAATAGGGATCAGTTATACAAGGCACTTGGGTTCGACCAGTATTATGATATTGATTATTTCGGCACACAGGACTCTATCGCCTTTTCGGCCTCGGATGAGGTTCTGTATTCCAAAACACTGGATAAGCTGGAATCCATGCATTCTTCGGGCAAGCCCTTCTATGCCCATATCATCTCCATGTCAGCCCACCACCCGTACACTTTGCCTAAAAACAAGGTGAAGCTGACGCTGCCAGAGCGTTACAAGGATACGTTGCCCGGTGATTATCTGATATCACAGCATTATGCCGATCAGGCGGTTGGACAGTTGATTGCTGGATTGAAAGAACGGGGATTATGGGAAAATAGCTTGTTTGTCTTGTACGGGGATCACCTGGGACTTCCCATCTATTCACTGGATCGGGATGACAAAGTCCTTATGAAAGAGTTGTATGGTCGGGAATACACATCAGCAGATATGATTAATATCCCACTCATTATCTCGGCACCGGGCGTTACCCCGGGTGTACAACTGGAACAGATCGGAGGTCAGGTGGACATTCTGCCAACGATTGCGGGACTCACCGGGGTATCGCTGAAGGACCAATTACACTTCGGACAAGATTTACTGCGTGAAGGCGGAAACCTGCTACCCGAACGTTATTACCTTCCTTCCGGGTCGGTGCTAAACGATGCTTCTCTCTTCATTCCGGCGAAAGGATACGGGGATGGAACCCATTATTCCCTAGCTGATGCGGGCAGACAGGATGCCGTGCAACAGCAGATGAATGTTCCTTCAGAAGAGATGCCGAAGAATGCGGGAGATGAGGAATCTCCAACTATAGCCACACCCAATAACAGTGGGCAGTCTTCTTCACGGTTTATCACGAAGGAACAATATGATCGGGCATTGGATCTTGCACACTTGTCCAACAGTTATTTAAGCCAGTTACCGGACCGAAAGGACGTTAAATAAAAACTAATCGTAGAGTATACGGTTACTACCCTGGCGAATGGGTAGACGATTTTCTAAGGAACTCAAGACGTCTTATTTGACCTTTAGGTCCTCCTTATACATTGTAAAGAACATCAGACACGTTATTTCCCAAAATCCAAAAAAAAAAAACGCTGTAAACGGCTGTTTTTTCGGATTTAGCGTGTCTCAGGTTCCTTAGATTTCTGCGGATGCTTCAAATCCCTGAATAAGGCGCCTCAGATTCGTTAGGACTCGCTTCGTGCCCTGCTCCAACCGCAAGCTTAACAATCATTTTATATCTACATCCAATATCCTTATTGAAGCCGAAAAAGCCCATTAAACAGAACGAATCACGGTCTGATTAACGGGTCTTTTCTTGGTTTTATTGTGGCTTAGGACATTACAACGTCATCCTCTGTGACAGCCCTGCTCCCGTTTACAACGGCAGTAACGCAACCGACTTGCGAGCAGTTAATTGCTCTACCATGGCAAGCCATTCCTGCGGTTTGTTCGGTAACACCGCATAATATCGATTCAGGAAATCAGCCACCAGGCTTGCTGGTAGTTCACCAAGCGACTCATCACCTGGCATGAAGCACAGATCCAATCCGCCAACTGCTTCACCGTCACCTTGCCAAGATGGATGAACATATGGGAAGTCCAGACGCTGGTATCCCAGATGGGACAATACTTCGCGACGTACATACGGGTCCATCGGCTTGATACCGCCAAACTCGTGATCCTGACTCAGATAAGGGTTATAGATTTCGGCAAACATACCGAACAATTCTTTCCCGTTTGCCGCAGCCAGCTTCTGCAGATCACGCTTGCGGTGATTCGCCAGGAAACTGCCGATCCCCAGTCCTTCGCGCCCAATAATCGTGAAGTCCGTCATGGCCACGTTCCAATCCTCGTAATAACGGTACTCTGTCGCTCCAACAACCTGTCCCTCATGCACAGCTACGAACACCCGAATACCCGGATCTTCCAGCGGTTCTTCCCACAGGGGAAAGTCCAGCACTTCTTCCCGCGGGAAAATCTCCTGCATCAGCTTGTGCATTTGGGCAAACAATGGATCTTTAATAGATGTAATACGCGTGAATTCCATGAATAAATACCCCCTCGATTGATGATGTATTTCGTTTAACATTTCTTTATCTGAACGGATTCCGCCACTCCATCAGGGCAGCATAGTTGCAGGATTCCTCATCGTCCAGATAGTCTGCGGTCACACCAACCGGCATGCGGCCACAGCGAAGCAGGAACGATATCACCGGGTCACGTCTCTCTCCCGCTGCTACCTGATCCAGATATTCCTGCGCAGACAGTTGGTCTGCAACCAGATGATAACCGGGCATTCTACCAGCACCTAGTAACCGATCCATCCCCTGAGCGATGACAAGGTGGTACATCGCCTGCATCATAAGCTGAGCCAGTCCCCATTTGCGGTACCCTGGACGAACACAGAGATCGACAATATACAGCGTGTTGCCATCCGGCTGGTGGTTACGAATATAGCCGTCATCCGTTACTTCGGCCCAGGTATGACTTGCTGGATGTGCAGGGTCCCACTGCATCCGCAGCGAGGTCATTGAACCAGCCAATTCTCCATCGACTTCAATACAGATGGCACCCTCCGGGTAATGCTTCACATGACTGGTGAGCTGCTCGTGACTCCAGAGCAGCTCTTCCGGATAAGGAGGAGGGAAACTCTCCGCCTGAATGCGAATGAGTTCCTCAAAGTCGGCTGCAACATAATTGCGAACGACTGCCTTTACCCTTTTGCCACTTTGCTCCGGGTCGGTGATCAACATTTCTTTTGTATACATCTTGCCGGATCGCCCCTTTCCACTGACAAATGAATTCCTGCTATGTTCCGTTCGACTATAAAAGTTGCTGTTTACTCCCAATCGGTATACAGATCAGTACGGCGGTCACGCCAGGTCGTTACCGATCCACGTTCACGTACCTCATACAGCAAGTCCAAATCCAGATCGGCGGTCACGATCATATCGTTGTTAATCTCACCCTCGGCCAGAATGCCACGTGGCGGAAACGGGATATCATTTGGCGTGATAATTGCAGCCTGTCCATAGTTGGCACGCATGAAGTCAACGGTTGGCAGGTTACCCACTGTTCCGGTTAACACAACATACACCTGATTCTCCACCGCTCGGGCATGACTCGTATAACGCACACGATAGAAACCGTGGCGATCGTCCGTGCAGGAAGGACAGAAAATCACGTCAGCGCCTTTCGCTTTGGCCATCCGTACAATTTCCGGAAATTCAATATCGTAACAGGTCAGCATGGCAATACGGCCTTTATCCGTGTCGAACACCTCAAGTCCATCTCCGGGAGCCATATTCCATTCCTGTACTTCGGTTGGCGTAATGTGAATCTTGTCCTGGCGCACGATGCGACCATCCGGGTAGAACATGTGGGCTGTATTATATAACTTCCCTTCACGGCGAATGACGTGGGTTCCCCCGATGACGTGCATGCCGTACTTGGCAGCAAGCGACGTGAACAGTTGTTCATATTGTTCCGTAAAGTTTGGCAGATCCTCAATCGTCAGTGCATTGCCTTGTTTGTCCCCAATGGACATTAACTGCGTTGTGAAAAATTCCGGGAACAGCACAAATTCGGTTCCGTATTCGCTCGCTGTCCGTATGTAATGCTCAGCCTGAGCGGCGAATTGCTCAAACGAGCTGATTGTGTGCAATTGGTATTGTACAGCGGATACCCGCAGTTTCATGTTCGTACACCTCCACCATAATTATGCTTCCATTGTAACAACGATCCGGGGTCAACAAAAGAGTATTTACACTAGGCACTACAATGACAGAACAACCTTCCGATCTCTTCCTTACTCACCCAGCATCGACTGTGTGAATCCGATCCACTCTCTCGTGGCAAATGAAAGATAACGATCCTTCCGCCAAATCATACCGAGCTGCCATGGAATCACTGGTTCCACCACCGGTATAATGCGCACGCGCATATGGTCCACCTCACGACAGATCGTCTCTGGTAGTAAGGCCACCCCCAGATTGGCGGCAACCATCGCGCTGAGCAGGTCCCACTGGGAGCTCTCATATACCACCCGGGGCTGGAACCCGGCATGCTGACAGGCCACAATGATCCGGTCATGCAACGCAAAATCTTCCCGAAACAGCACAAAGGCGTCGTTTTCCAGTTCATGCAGCGCAACCGACTCTTTCCCCGCAAGTGGATGTGAAGGGTGTACGAGCAGGTTCAGCTTCTCTTTGACAAACACAAAATGATCCAACAGCTCATCCACGGTTGGCAGTACAGCAACGCCAATATCCAGTGCACCACTGATCACATCGGCCTCCACTTTTTTGGCACCATCCTCAAACAGCTGAATGGTCACCTGCGGGTAGGCTTTGTGAAATTCGCCAATGATCATGGGGAAAAAGCTGGACCCCACCATCGGCGGCAACCCAATCCGCAGATGACCTTTCTTCAAATTCATCAGATCGTCCAATTCGGACGACAGACTGCGGAATGATTTTTCAATCTCAAGCGCCTGCCGAAAAAACACATGGCCTGCATCGGTTAGCTCCACCTTTTTGCCATAACGGTCCAGGAGCGTGATCCCTAATTCCTCTTCAAGACTCTTGACCGTCTTGCTGATCGTGGGCTGGGTGATATATAGCACCTCGGCGGCTTTTGTGAAGCTCTGCTGCCGGGCAACTTCCAGAAAATATTGCAAATGGCGGATATCCATCGGTTGATTCCCACCTCTCATAGATAAATGGAATAGTAAACATTCTTAATATGCATTTTACTCATGAAAGAATGCCATGTAAAATTTATGATATCAAACAACGTTTCCATTCATTTTCATAATAACTCAAACGATTACGTTGATTATACAAGGAGGGATTGAAGTGAAAAAATGGGGCCTTGGTATTGCACAGGTTGCGCTCTTAATGGTTTTTTCACTGCTCATGGACCTGCTGGCCCGTACTCTCCATCTTCCTGTACCGGGTTCAATACTCGGTATGGTTGTGTTATTCATTCTGCTTCAGACTCGTGTCGTGAAGCTGCGCTGGATTGAAGTTGGAGCTGCCTGGCTGCTCGGTGAACTATTGTTATTTTTTATCCCGTCAGCCGTTGGCATTATGAACTATATGCCCATGCTGGAGCATGACGGACTGCAGATTTTATTCATCGTACTACTTAGCACATTCCTGGTCATGTCCTGCACAGGCCTGGTTGCTACACGAATCGCGAAACGAAAGGGGCGTCACACCGGATGATTGGATTTCTCTGCCTGCTGTTAACCGTCGGTATCTATGGGGTCGCCAAACGAATGTATCGTAATCTGCCAAAAGTATATCTGTCTCCACTGCTCATTACGCCGCTGCTTGTTGTTGGCATATTGCTTGCAACCGGAACGGATTATACCACGTATAGCAGTGGCGGCAAATGGCTGAGTCTGCTTCTCCAACCGGCCACCGTGGCTTTTGCCGTACCGCTATATACCTTTTTCCATGTACTCAAAAAACATATTTCCGAGATTGTCTTCAGTGTCATGACCGGCTCGGTCGTTGCCGTACTTTCTTCTGCCCTGCTCGCCAAATGGTTGCGCCTAGATTCCGGTCTCATTCATAGTCTGATCCCAAGATCGATTACCACCCCAATTGCCATGAACGTTTCGGCTACCATCGGTGGCATACCCGCAGTGACAGCTGTTTTTGTTATTATGACTGGTCTGCTCGGAGTGATTATGGGACCTTCTATCGTCAAAATGCTGCGCATCGATGGGGAGATTGCACGAGGCACACTGTTTGGAACCGGTGCCCATGGCACAGGGACATCCAAGGCATTTGAACTAAGTTCCCTTACTGGTACCATTTCCAGCATCTCCATGGTGCTCGCTGCATTATTCACTTTAGCCGTTGCCCCCATCCTTTCCAAACTTATTTTCCCATAATAGATGGAATTATCCCACTTTTTTGAAATATTATTGTTGTATTAAAGCCCTTTCTTCCTTACAATAAGGACAGGTTTTAATTGTGAATATTGCGGAGGAGATGCGATGAAAAGAACCGGAATGAAGAGATCTCTGGACCGTCTTGGACGAATTGTCCTTCCCAAAGAAATGCGGGATACGATGGAAATCCATATCGGCGATCCGCTTGAGTTTTTCATTGAAGGGAAAGAGTTGATTTTACGAAAGTACAAATCAACATTATGTATTTTTTGCGGTGATGTAGATACGGAAATGTATTTCAAAGAACAATTCATCTGCCGGACTTGTGCAATTCAATTAAAACACCCGGATGACTCTCCCGACTGGTTCGTACCTCAGAACAAACAGGCTCCTGCACCCGTGGAGCGTCCTGCTTCCAAATCCGCCTCAGTCTCATCTCCCGCTAGGGAAGAAGGGACCACAGCTGACAACCAAGAATACCCGGATTTGCGGCCGAAGACGGCACGCATGCTGCAACAGATGAAAGAAATTGTTGAACAGAATCCCGGTTTGGCTCAACAGCAAATTGCGGAAAAGCTTGGCATCAGCCAAGGACGCGTCTCTCAATTAAAAAAGTTACTATAATCAAAATGGCATTTGATCATTTATAGTCAGAAGACCTTCCAATCCAGGAAGTCCCGCTGCAAGAGAACCCGTTGTTTTTCGTGGGTTCTTCTTTTTTTTATATTAAATCCCATTCAATCATAAAAAAGATGACCTATGCTCATCTGCAGCGGCCATCTCATGATATCGTTTCAAATCTTCTATTCATCTTTCCTTTACGTCTGAATCGCGTCCATCTGGCCTTCTTCTTCCGCTTCCAATCTGCGCATGCCTACCACCAGGACAATAATGTTAGCTACCAACAACACAGCCGGGAACGGAACAGCAGCGTATTGTGCATAGATCAGATGACTTCCCACGGCCCCAATTAGAATGAATGTCAGTATGCCAGAAGCCAGGATGCGAGTCCGTGGAATCAGCAATCCTACTGCACTAAGTAACTCCGCAGCGCCCAGCAGATACATGGTCCATGTCGGATAAGAGAAACTTTCGAATGTCTGAATCATCATGTCTGCCCCACTAATCTTGTTAAACCCTGTCATGACAAACACACCTGCAAGAATAACTAGAAAAATATAACCCAAAATTTTGTTCATATGTAGATCCTCCTGTACAAATTATATGTTCCTACTATGTAATGATTATTTGTGCTGCACATTGTAAAAAAAGAATCTATGTAAAAGTTCCCAAAGGTCACTCTGTTTTCAACCGTTCAGCCGAGTTCAATTTTCAGAATAGTACGCGTTCATATTATACGTATTATTTATCACCAACTTACTTTTGTGAAGTTAGTATATAATAATAATATAATTTCTTCAAGTAATTTTTCGCTGTATGATGTATAATACATACAAAAGGTATGTTACAGTATATTTTGTAGTAACCCTCATTTATATGGATGTCCTATATTCTTAAAGCGGCAGAAACCATGTCCTTTCATATACAACCTGCGAAAAAATAACCATGAATCGAGGTGAATACGTTGAAGCTGAAAAAAGTAAAAGCACCAAGTCCCTGTATGATCACTCAAGCCATAGATATCATAGGCAAGAAGTGGGTACTGTTAATCATGTACCAACTGTTGTCCGGACCCAAGCGGTTTACGGAGCTTGAAGCAGAGATGGCGATCAGTGGACGACTTTTATCGGAGCGATTGAAGGAAATGGAGACGGAAGGTATCGTAACCCGACACATGTTTCCCGAGATACCTCCCCGTGTAGAGTATGAATTGACACCGAAAGGCAGAGCCATTGAACCTGTCATTGATCAGATCTACAGTTGGTCATCCGACTGGTTGAAACAACAGAAATCCGAGTAGTTGAATTGCTGCTCAATAATCTCTACTCAACACAAATACGCCTGAATCAGGCTGATCTGCGGATCATTCCCTGATTCAGGCGTATTTATATTACCTTCAACCTTTTAATGAGAGAGATGTTTTGAAGGCTGAAGCTGTACAGGCAGACCGGAATCTGCCGATGCCAGCGCCGCTGTCGTAATCTCCTGTGTACGGCAGGCATCCGCATAATCGGACAGAATTCGTGAACGGTCTCCCGTACGCAGTGCATGAATGAACGCTTCATTCTCACGCTCGTATGGATTATGTCCTGCCGGAATCTCCAGACCTGCCATCGCATGTTTTGCGGCACTTGGCAGAAGCAAACGTTCTGGCGTCCAATCCCACACACCTGCATCCGTGTAGAACTGGAGCCCAGCGCCGCCCTCTCCGTCTGGCAACAGACATGTATTGGCGATACTGGCAATCGCTCCACTTTCCAGCTTGAGCGTCACATTCGCCACATCAGCAACGGTCACATGCTCATGCTTCTCATGCATGCTTCGCTGAGCTGCTACAGCATATACCTCCGTAACTTCTCCTGCACAATACCGAAGCAAGTCTACAATATGTGTAGTTTGCTCTACGAATTGTCCTCCTGAACCGTCCTGACGCCGCCACCAGGCGACCCCTGGCATTCCGCCCATCCAGCGGCCAAGTGCCATGCCGACCGTCTGTTCTTTCATCGACTGCTGCAGGACCTGCGCGGCCTCCTGATAACGGAAATGGTATCCTACAGAGGTTAACAATCCGCTCTTTTGCACCTGATCCAACACCTGACGCGGAACATCCATTCCGGTGCTCAAAGGTTTCTCCACCAGGAATGGAATACCACGGCGGATTAATTCGGACTCAATCGATCCGTGAGACATCGGAGGCACACAGATATACACCGCATCCAGCTTCTCACCATCCAGCATATGTTCAAGTTCCCCGTAACCAACAGCATCATAAACGGAGGCCATAGCCTCTGCCTTTTCGAGCGATGTTCCACAGACACTCGCAACACGAACACCTTCCATCCGTGCGAGAATATCCGCGTGTACCTTACTGAACCAGCCTGTTCCAATGATTCCGATCTGTAATGTCATGGATGTAATCCCCTCTCTATGTTACACGCTTACATGTTCCATTCGACTCTCGATCTTGAAATCCTGCCTCAGATTTTGCCGGATGCTTCCAGCAACAGCTGATCCAGTTCCTGTGTATGTTTAACCTCTTCCTCTTCAGACCAGTTCAAACGACCTGCCATATACGAGATAACCGTTGCTTTATAGCGACGAACTTCATCAATACGGAAGAATAAATCACCTGTTCTTCGTACCAAAAAATCAGACGGAGTTACAGCCATCTCTTCATCAATCGCGTAACTTAACATCAACAGTAGCTCCTGTGGCATGCCATGAAGCTCGGACTTGGTGCGTGGATCGGGCATTCGCTCATATAGTGCCTCCACATTGGAACCATACGTGCGGACCAGTCGCTCCGCAGCAGGTCGAGCAAGTCCCAAGGCAACACCATCCTTGATCTTGCGCTCCGCATACGATACAAATCCAGCCGATCCCCCTACATCACCGCCGGAGATGGGCATCTTCTTCGTTACACAAGGGCCTATGGAATGCCCACTCTCCTGCTCCATCTGGCGTGCGACCAGATCAACGACCATCTCGGCCATTTTACGGTATCCGGTTAATTTGCCCCCGGCAATCGTAATCAGATTGGATTCGGATACCCAGACTTCATCTTTACGTGAAATTTCGGAAGGATTCTTGCCTTCCTCATGGATTAGTGGACGTACACCCGCCCATCCGGATTCCACATCCTCGGTACCAATCCGTACATCTGGAAACATGCCATTGACTGCATTAATGACATAATCACGGTCGGAGTCGGAAATTTGGGGGTGTGCAGGATCGTCCTGATATACGGTGTCGGTTGTCCCCACATAGGTTTTGCCATCACGCGGGACAGCAAACACCATTCGACCATCTGGTGTATCAAAATAAACCGCCTGTCTTAGCGGGAATCGTTTACCATCAAAGACCAAATGAATGCCTTTGGTCATCTGTAGCGTTTTCCCCTGGCGCGAACCATCCAATTCCCGCAGACCGTCCACCCATGGACCGGAAGCGTTGATCACCTTGCTTGCTTTTAGCGTATAGGTCTGCCCATCGATCTGATCAATAGCTTCAATACCTGTAATCTTGCCATTCTCCTTCAGGAAACCTTTCGCCTTAACGTAGTTCACTGCCTGTACCCCACGTTTGACAGCTTCTTTCATGACTTCAATGGTGAGCCTGGCATCGTCTGTCCGGTACTCCACATAGAGCCCACCACCTAACAGTCCCTGCTTGCGTAGTAAAGGTTCACTATCTGACACCGCTCCAGCATTCAACATTTGGCGCCGTTCACTGCGCTTCACCCCGGCGAGCCGATCATACACCATCAGTCCAATGGACGTGCTGAAGCGGCCGAACGTACCTGCCGTATAGATCGGTAGCAACATCGGTTCTGGCGTGGTCACATGTGGCCCATTCTCGTAGACTACAGCCCGCTCCCGTCCTACCTCAGCAACCATCTTCACTTCATATTGCTTCAAATAACGCAATCCGCCATGGACAAGTTTGGTCGATCGACTGGATGTACCTGCTGCGAAATCCTGCATTTCTACAAGTGCTGTCTTCATTCCACGGGAAGCCGCGTCCAATGCAATCCCTGCGCCTGTAATCCCACCACCAATAATTAATACGTCAAAATGTACATTCGCCATGTTTTGCAAATATTCGGTCCGGTGTGCTGACGAGAACGTTTCTGTCATTCTTGAACCTCCTATTGATTTTCTCAATTTTTCCGTAAAAAAAACAAAAAAAGGACCACGTCATTCGCTCAGCAATTGCTGAGCGGCACGTGGTCCCTCCCGATCTCCAGACATCATTTTTTAACTTGTGCCTTTATCCTATCACAGATTTTTGACGGCGTGAAGTCCTGAAATGACACATTATTCAAAAAAAATTCAAAAAGTTGTTCTGCCAAAGGATGGAATTTCAAATGAATCCACTAAACTTATTTTTTTCCTTATAGTGGATATATATTTTACCTTCTCCAGGAAGAATAACCCTGTAAATCATGCATCATTTTCCACCAGTAAATATCATTTATAACATATGTTTAGTTAAAAAGTACAAATACCCACCCAAGAAATATTCATTTCATTCCTCTTATTTAGCATTTTTCATAATTCGAATCATTCCGCTCACGGGTACAAAAGTTGGACAGGAAGAAGCATCCTGATCCAACCAGTGTATAGACGAACAAAATCATTTCGATCTATATTTTGCTGATTTGAAGACGCTCAGGTGATTTATGCAAAATGCTTATTTAAAAGCCATTGCTGCGTTCACTGCACGCTTCCAGCCTGCATACAGTTCTATTCGTTGTTGCTCAGCCATAACAGGCTGGAAGACACGCTCCGTATTTTCATGATCGGTCAATTCATCCGCACTCGTCCAATATCCAACCGCTAATCCTGCCAGATAAGCCGCACCCAATGCAGTTGTTTCATTCACCGTTGGGCGTTCGACAGGAATGCCCAGAATATCACTCTGGAACTGCATGAGAAAATCATTGGCCGCCGCTCCTCCATCTACACGCAGAGCATGCACAGGAATACCCGAGTCGGATTCCATTGCCTCCAGTACATCTTTGGTCTGATACGCCAACGCCTCAAGCGTAGCACGGATAAAGTGTTCCTTCGTCGTGCCTCGTGTCAGACCAAACACCGCACCCTTAACTTCACTATCCCAATACGGACTGCCCAGTCCCACAAATGCAGGTACCATATAAACGCCGTCTGTCGAAGGCACACGTGAGGCGTAATCCTCGCTATCTTTTGAAGAGCGAAGCATCCTTAATCCGTCACGCAGCCACTGAACCGCTGAACCTGCAACAAAAATGCTGCCTTCGAGCGCATATTCAACCTTGCCATTCATCCCCCAGGCAATCGTTGTAATCAGTCCATGATTGGATTGTACCGGGGTCTCTCCCGTATTCATAAGCATAAAACAACCGGTACCATATGTATTTTTCATGCTACCCTTGGTGTAACACCCCTGACCAAACATCGCTGCCTGTTGATCTCCTGCCGCTCCCGCAATCGGAATCCGATGACCGAAGAAATGATAATCTGTCGTGTGTGCATACACCTCGGATGAACCTCGTACTTCTGGCAGCATGGCCTTAGGAATGTCGAGGATATCCAACAATTCGTCATCCCATTGCAGATCATAGATGTTATAGATTAGGGTACGTGAGGCATTAGATATATCCGTGACATGTGTCCCCCCGCTCAGTTTCCAGATCAGCCAGCTATCAATCGTGCCAAACAGCACTTCACCCTTCTCTGCCCGCTCCCGGGCACCAGGGACATGATCCAGAATCCACTTCACCTTTGTTCCCGAGAAGTAGGGATCGATTAATAATCCTGTTTTCCGGCGGAAAAGGTCCCCGAGACCCTGCGTCTTCAATTCTTCACAGATATCTGCGGTCTGTCTGGATTGCCATACCACTGCATTATAGATGGGTCTGCCTGTTTCTTTGTCCCATACCACAACCGTCTCCCGCTGATTGGTAATTCCAATTCCAGCAATCTGAACAGGTTTGATTCCGCTCTCTGCCAGACATGAAGCCATCACGGCAAGAATGGAACTCCAGATTTCGTTGGCGTTCTGCTCTACCCAGCCCGGTTTGGGGAAATATTGAGGGAATTCCTGCTGTGCAATGTGCACAATCTCTCCGCCACGGTTAAACAGAATAGCTCGGGAGCTTGTCGTTCCCTGATCCAGAGCCAATATATATTTTTCCATACAGCCAACCTCCTGTTGTGGGTTCTTTTTACGGTGTAAGCGATTTCTCGAAGTGTCGAATCAGATCTGCGTTGGATGTGGTCACTGCCGTAGCCCCGACGCCAAGCGCAAGTTCGACCTCTTCCGGTGAACGGATCAATCCCCCCGCAATAATGGGTATCCCTGTACGCACAGATACTTCCGCAATAATATGCGGAATGACGCCAGGTAATACTTCAATATAATCCGGTTGGGTTTTGGCCAGCAACAGATAACTTTTCTCCAGCGCATGGGTATCCAGCAGAAAAATACGTTGAATCGCTGTAATGCCTTTCTGCTTTGCCTTCTGAATGACACTCGCACGCGTAGAGATCAGTCCTGCCGGGCGAATGTGCTGACACAGATACTCTGCCGCATACTCATCGTTTTTTAAACCCTGAACCAAATCTGCATGCAAAAGTATCTTCTTGTCATACCGCCGCGCCTCGTCCATTACACTCTGAAGCTGTGCAATATGGGTTTCCAGCATCACCCCATAGGTATAAGGGCCTTCAATCATCGCTTCAAACTGCTTCATGCTCTTTGCAGCCGGCAATATACGTTGTCCCTCAAATGGCACCTTGGTTCCTCCCGCATTCATCAGATGACTATATTGTATAATCCGCACTGTGGGAACGGCAAGCCATTCCATGAATCGGGAAAACCTGATCGCTACCCTGTTCTCCATACCAAAAAGCCGCTGCTGTACTTCTCCATAACGGAGAGTACCACAACGACTAATCAACTAATCGATTACGTCTATTAATAATAATTAAGCCTGCGCATGCGGAAGCAACGTCTCTGCCCCAGCCCAGCCATCACTTTCCGCCAAGTGACCGGAACGATTCACTTTCGTTTGCAGATACTTCTCGTTAAAAGCAGAACGATCTCCCCACAGCGGAACACGTCCGCCCACATTTAATCCCGCTTCCTGCAAGGCAGCCAGCTTCCGTGGATTGTTGGTGATCAAGGTAACCGGTGCGGTGCGAAGTGCACGCAACACAGCAATCGCATCGTCATAATTACGAGCATCGTCTGTGAATCCAAGCTGCAAGTTTGCATCTACCGTATCCAGACCTTCTTCTTGCAAAATGTACGCCATGGCTTTGCTGAACAGACCAATGCCACGTCCCTCATGGTTCGCAAGATAGAACAGTGCACCCGCTCCGTGAGCGGCGATCATTTTCATGGATTGCTCCAATTGGAAGCCGCAATCACAGCGTTTGCTGCCAAAGATGTCGCCTGTATGACAGATGCTATGCATCCGGATCAGCGCTTCTTGTGCTTCAGCAAAGTCACCATACACCAGAACACTGGATTGTTGACGCTCTGCCAGTTCAGCAGCAGCAAGAGATTCGATTAACTCGCCGCTCTCCATCGCTTTGTCCGATTTCATCCAGCTGTACCACTGGAATGTCTTGGTCTCCCCATCGAGGTTAACCGGAAGCTTGATTGGTCCCACCAGGTATATGAACTCTTTTCCACTCGGAAAAGTCTGAATTTTGGGGGCAAGCAGTTGAATAATATGTGAATTGATCATTGTCGTTCCTCCTGTTTAGGCCAACTTGTATGTTGATTGATTCGCATCCAGAGCGAAATTGGATCACTTGGATGTTATATAGTACGTATCTATATTATTCTCATCATCATTAGTTACTTTATGTAAGTTAGTTTAGAATAAAAATTATAAAGTGTCAAGTAACTTTTATTTTTAAAGTAACTACTAAAATTATGTTACGCAACGGACACAAATATGTGTTTCATTTTAGGAATATTGGGTATGAGTTTATAAACTGCTCATACACTAATGTTGTAGTCCAAAGCACTTCATGCCTCGAACTTAACGATGAGGGGGTAATACACATGATCCGCCGGAAAAGAACATGCTGGACAGCCATACTGATGGTCTGCGTCCTGCTCATAAGCGGATGCTCCATCTGGCCCGGACAGGACGATTCAGCGAACAACAAAAAGGTAGCGCTTACATTATGGTACTGGAATCGTTCCATCGATGATAAGTTGCTTGCCAGGGCTAAGGAAAAATTCCCCAATATCGAACTGACAGCTCAGAAAATCGGCGGTGATTTTAAAGCAAAGCTCAAAACAACACTCGCTGCACGCTCAGGTGAACCAGACATTGTCGCATTGAACGACTGGATCATGGAGCTTTTCCCCAGTGAGGACCGTTTCTATAATCTGTATGATCTCGGTGCAGGAGATATTGAAGACCAATATCTGCCGTGGAAATGGAAGCAAGGAGTTACGCCAAGCGGACAGATGATTGGTTTCCCGATGGATACGGGACCAACAGCCCTCTTCTACCGAGAAGATCTGTTCAAAGAGGCCGGATTGCCATCTGATCCCGAAGACGTTACACGCCAGATCAACAGCTGGGATGCATATGCTGCTGCCGGAGAACAGCTCAAGGAGAAATTCGGAGGCAAGGTTTTTCTAACCGACAATATTGCAACCGTTTACAACCAAGTCATATCGCAGTCTGCTGAGCGTTACTTCCGGCCGGACGGGTCCTTTATCGGCATGGATTCCGCTACTGTGGGCAAGAGCTGGGATACGGCCGTTGCTTTTAAAGAAAAGGGACTGCTTGCCAATGCAGATGGCTGGACTCCAGGCTGGAACGCCGCGATGAATAATGGTGAAATCGCCTCTTTCGTAGGTGCTGTCTGGATGAAACAAGTGCTTCAGGAAGCCGCTCCGGACACCTCCGGGAAATGGCGGGTCGCTCGGGCACCAGGGGGAGATGGCAACAACGGGGGATCATTCCTGTCCATCCTGAAGTCAAGTGAACATCCTCAGGAAGCCTTCGAACTGGTTCGCTGGCTGCAAAGTCCCGAAAATCAACTGGAGCAATACCAAACATTGAACCTGTTCCCTTCTGCACCAGGTGTGTTTGATGATCCTGCCATGAAAGAAAAAGAACCTTTCTTCGGTGGACAGGCGACAGGGCCTGTATTTGCCGAATCGGCACAGGAGGTGCCGGATGCTTTCTTTGGCGAACGATACCCATCCGTACACAACATTATCACCCGGCGGCTGAATGATGTCGCGAAGCAAAATGCCGATCCACAGCAGGTCTGGACGGATACGGTACACCGCGTCGAGCGGGAATTGCAGCGTTAACCTGAAGAACGTGTGGTTTCGTTATCCGCAAAGGAGGAATTCATATGGCTGTAACTGAACCTCGTCTTACTCCCGATCCCGGAAATGCAAGACCTGATCTGGATCGGCAGAAGTCACTATGGGCGAGAATGTGGGAGCATCGTGCACTCTATGTTGCGATATCGCCGTTTTATATTCTGTTTGCGGTATTTGGGCTGTTCCCAATCGGGTTCTCACTCTATCTGGCTTTTCATAAATGGGATGGCATCGGTGTCATGACGTTTAACGGACTCAACAATTTCAAATACATGCTGACTGATGCCGAGTTCTGGCAAGCCGTGAGCAACACGTTCATGATCTGGATCTATTCGACGATTCCAATGCTCTTCTTCGCCCTGATTATTGCCTTTTTGCTGCATGCACCATTTGTGAAGTTCCGTACCCTGTTTCGGGTCGGTTATTTCCTGCCAAACGTCACGTCCATCGTAGCGGTAGCCATTATCTTCGGTGCCTTATTTGCCAACAATTATGGCTTTCTCAATTATCTGTTGCAGTCGGTCGGGCTACCGGTTGTGGAGTGGCTTAATGCACCATGGGGCATTAAAGTCGCAATCTCCTCCATGGTTGTCTGGCGCTGGACCGGATATAACGCCGTCATCTACCTGGCCGGACTTCAGAGTATCCCGCAGACATTATACGAAGCGGCCAAGATTGACGGCGCATCAGCGATACAGTCCTTTTTCCGAATTACAATTCCGATGCTGCGTCCTGTGATCCTGTTCACGGTCATTACATCAACGATCGGGGGTATGCAGCTGTTCACCGAGCCTCAAGTATTGGTAGGTAATGATGGCGGCGCTGGTGCAGCAGGCATGACAATTGTATTGTACCTCTACCGTGAATCCTTCATTAACAATTATTTCGGATATGGCGCTGCCGTTGGTTGGGGCATGTTCCTCATTATCGCCCTGTTCTCGATTGTGAACTGGAAGCTTGTTCAAGGCAAATCATCCTGATGTGACAAGGGGGAGCGCTTATGGCGTCCAAACACCTCAAATCGCTGGTGTTGTATACCGGTCTTATCGGGGGCATGCTCATATCCATGTTCCCGTTCTATTGGCTGATTGTAATGTCCACCCGGACAACGTCCGATATCTACAAGTTCCCACCTCAGCTCTGGTTCGGGGGTGAACTATGGAATAATATTACGCGCGTATTGCAGCAGATTGATTTCTGGGGCGCCTTTCTGAATACGCTGTTTGTGTCGGGCCTTGTGACCATACTTGTACTGTTTTTTGATTCACTGGCGGGGTTTGCGTTTGCGAAGTTCGAATTTCCCGGCAAAAAGTGGCTCTTCATCTTGCTGCTCGCTACCATGATGGTGCCTTCCCAGCTGTCGCTGGTGCCTTCCTTCGTACTCATGGCCACGTTCGGTTGGGTTGGTTCCTTCAAAGCCCTCATTATTCCGGGCATGGTGAACGCCTTCGGTATCTTCTGGATTCGTCAGTATGCCACGGAGTCGATTCCGAACGATCTGCTGGATGCGGGTCGCATCGATGGCTGTAATTTCTTCCGACTCTATTGGAACGTGGCGCTGCCAATTCTGCGACCTGCCTTTGCTTTCCTTGGCGCGTTCACCTTTATCGGCGTATGGAATGATTATCTGTGGCCGTTGATCGTCCTGACGGATGAACGCAAATACACGTTGCAGATTGCATTGTCTCAATTAAACGGGCTGTATAACACAGACTATGCGATGGTCATCGCAGGTACGTTGCTTGCTGTCATTCCGCTCATCGTGATGTTCCTGTTCATCAGCCGTCAGTTTATTTCGGATATTGCCGCAGGGGCGGTGAAGGACTAGGGTTCTGCATTTTGATCCATCCCTCAAGTCTGATATTCTTATCTATAGATGAAATAACAGATGCCATATAAGTTGGATGAATAGCGCCACGTGCGCAAAGGGGACAGAAAGGGCCTGAAGAAATGGAATGTTCGCATTTATAACCAAATTTCTCCCTTTGAAGAGGGAATCAAGAAATTTGGGGATAACGGCGAGCGGAAGGCTTTCTGTACCCGAAGTGTGAACGTGTAACAGCATTCATTCACTTATATATTCAAGAAAGAGGGATGACAAAATGGCTTCTTCACCCTATATGATCGGCGTAGATATCGGCACGACCTCCACCAAGGCCGTCTTGTTCGAACAGAACGGAACCATTGTGGCACAAGGCAGTGCCGATTATCCGCTGCACACCCCCACACCTGCGATTGCGGAGCAGGATGCGGAAGATATTTTCAAAGCAGTCATTACATCGGTTAAACAGGCCACTTCCAAAGCGGGAGTGAAGCCAGAGGACATCCTGTTTGTATCCTTCAGTTCGGCCATGCACAGCATTCTGCCTGTCGATCAACACGGCACACCGCTGATGCGGGCCATGACATGGGCAGATAATCGCAGTGCCGAGTGGACCGAAGTACTCAAATCCGAGATGAATGGTCACGAAATCTATCTGAGAACAGGTACGCCGATTCATCCGATGTCCCCACTCACCAAGATCATGTGGCTCACCCGGGATCAACCAGAACTTTTCAGACAGACGTACAAATTCATATCCATGAAAGAATATGTCTTCTATAAATTATTTTCTGAATACGTCATTGATCACTCCATGGCCTCCGCCACCGGACTCATGAATCTGGAGAAACTCGACTGGGATGCAGAAGCGCTGCATGTGGCAGGCATTACGCCGGAACACCTGTCCCGATTGGTTCCAACCACACATGTGCTGAAACATGGATTGCACCCGGAGTACGCCAAGGAGATGGGCATTGCGGTCACCACACCGTTTGTGATCGGTGCAAGTGATGGTGTGCTTTCCAATCTGGGCGTGAACGCCATTGATCCGGGCGTCGTGGCCGTGACCATTGGTACCAGTGGAGCGATTCGTACAGTCGTAGATAAACCGGTGACCGATCCAAAAGGACGTTTCTTCTGTTATGCGCTCACAGAGGACGCCTGGGTGATTGGTGGACCGGTGAACAATGGCGGTGTTATTTTCCGCTGGATTCGGGACGAGTTTGCGGCTTCCGAGGTGGAAACGGCGAAAAGACTTGGCATCGATCCATATGAAGTGCTCACTCGTGTCGCGGAAAACGTACCTCCGGGTTCGGAAGGTCTCTTGTTCCATCCGTACATGACAGGTGAGCGGGCTCCGCTCTGGAATGCGAACGCCCGCGGCTCGTTCTTCGGCCTGACGCTACATCATAAGAAGGAACATATGATTCGCGCTGCGCTCGAAGGTGTATTGTTTAACCTCTACACGGTCATGCTCGCGATTGAAGAAAAGATCGGTCGTCCGAAAAAAATCCAGGCGACAGGCGGCTTCGCCCGCTCTGAGTTGTGGCGCCAGATGATGGCCGATATTTTCGATCAGGATGTCATCATTCCCGAAAGTATCGAAAGCTCCTGCCTCGGTGCAGCCGTACTGGGCTTGTACGCCCTTGGCCGCATCGATTCCCTGATTGCCGTCTCCGGCATGATCGGATCAACGCACCGGCACCAACCAGACCCGGACAGTGTCCGTGTCTACCGTGAACTGCTGCCCATCTTCATCCGCATCTCCCGCAAATTCGAAGAAGAGTATGCGGATATCGCTGCTTTTCAGAATAAGACGATGCAGGGGTAGAGAAGTCGTGGGATGGCATACAGGATGACGGAGGATGGGACGGTTTAGGCTCTGAGCTTTTGAGGGTTGGAAATTTGAGGGTTAAACGTCTGGAATGTTACACGGTGGAGGGTCAAAACGTTGAACATGGAATGGTCTAACGAATCGTAGACGTCTTATATGATGTTTATAACATGTTTTCAAAATCTAACGAACCTGAGACACCTTATATCGGATTTTAGCCGCGGAAAACTGCCCCAAAGTTAGAATAACCGGAAAATAGCGTCTCAGCGATTCGTTAGAATCTGACTTATGCAGATTTTTGGCCAATAGCGCGTCTCTGGTTCGTTAGAATTGACCGACCACCGTCACCAACATGTAGTAATCCCCCTCTGCTAAGCTCGTCTGGCTCAGAATAACCTGCGGCTCTAGCGAATACATCTTATGCACGTTCATAAGGACCGTCCCGACATGTTTAAAACATGCGGGACGGTCTTTTTCATGTACAGTTTTTGTGTACCGATCTACCTGTAGAAACAGTGCTACCAGAGTGATGAAGCCCTCGTTCTCAGCGCCTTTCAAATCACCTAAATATTCCACCAAAAAAAGCCCCACAGCTTGATAGACTGTAGAGCTTCATTTCCTAACCATTGCATTATTACTTATTCACACTGCGCTATTACTGATTATACTTGCTGAACGCATTCTGATCGGCCTGTACATTCTCCAGATACACAATCTGCCCCGCATCATTTACACGCGCGATATCAATGCCTGCTTTGGCATATACCGTTCCGTCTGCCGCTTGTCCGCATACTGCCCAGTTCGTTTGGTAGCTGCCGTCAGGCTGTTGCACCCAACCGTCCCACATATGTTTTACATCCTTATTGTACTCGTAAAAAGCTTTCATAAAACCATCGAACCCTGATCTGCTGCTGCCGTTAAGCACAATCTCTGCGTCCGGTGTGAACAGGGACAATAAGTCCTGCATCGCGCGCTCATCTGTGCGTGAAGCATCAAATAAACGGAAATAGTTGTTCAACATCGTAGTTGTATTTGTGGTACTTATAGTACTCATTCATATTCCTCCTAGAATAAAAAACCGTTTTCCAATCTTTCAGTTCGAATATTTTCGAACTAACTGAAAAGAAATTTATCATACT
This sequence comes from Paenibacillus sp. FSL k6-2145, assembly GCF_037976585.1. Classification (NCBI taxonomy): domain Bacteria; kingdom Bacillati; phylum Bacillota; class Bacilli; order Caryophanales; family Paenibacillaceae; genus Paenibacillus; species Paenibacillus sp. FSL k6-2145. The sequence goes on from NZ_CP150267.1 coordinate 1,702,513, forward strand.
TCTTATACTGCCTGCAAGAAATATATAAGTTGAGACCGACTTTTACACTAACACGGAGAGTGCAGAACCAATCTGAAGAAGCGAAGCGTGCGCATTTATCACCGGATTTTTCCCTTGGACCAAGGGAATAAAGAAAATCTGGGGATAAGAGCGATCGAAAGATGGTACTGCAATCGGAGTAAACAAGTGTAATAGTTACAGTTCAACTTCTATAGTTCGATTTTTTTCAAACATTGAAAGAGAAAGCCGAATATGCTAACGTCATAGATATGAGAACTCCAACGATACCTATGGCTTCGGAATTGAAACTGACCACGGTCTGCAATGCATTGGGTGATCCGATCCGCATGAAAATTGCACACTGTCTAGCCAGCTCTGGCGAGAAAAACTGTTCCGCCTTCGAAGTAGACCATATTTCCAAATCCACGTTGTCCCATCACATCAAAATTTTACGTGAAGCTGGCGTGATCCAGCCGCGCATTGAAGGTAAACAGCACTTTTATTCCCTACGAAAGGAAGAACTAAACGCACGTTTTCCAGGCCTCGTCGACATGATTCTGAATACAACCGAGGAATACGTACATTAAAGTAAGCAGGTTTGAGATTGAAGAACTACTTTCATCATGATCGCAAAAAGGAGGCTAACCATATGGACAAAAAAGCGGCAAAGATATTGCTGAGCACCTTCTGGGGAGGTGGAGGCTGGAAAACAACCTCTCTACCCTTCTCCGGGGAGGAATTTGATTATGCCAAAAGCAAAGGTGTTATGTTCGATCCACTCACGATCACGCATGACGAGATAGTCCAGCGCCTATACGACATGCATCAGGATGACTCGCTCAAGGAGCGGGTCATGTCGGCCTTTTTACATAGTCTGTCCACCAAAAAAGTCTACCTGCGTAGCGCATTATCCAGCTGGGCTTTAACATCGAATATGCCTTTGCATACCTATGCGGAACGCCCTGCCCTTCACCCTAACACCAGTGCCTGTGGGGATTGTAACTTCCTGCGTTTGCAGTCAGACAAGGAATATTCCAATGTCGACTTAAACGTCCTTAATTTTGAACGGATCAAGTGGGGGGGCGTTCGTCATGGCTGGCTTATCTATTGCCTGATGGATCTGGAATTACTGCTTCAGGACAACGATACAAACTATGAAGTAACTCCTGAAGACCAAGCCATCCTGATCAACCTGCTTGAAGCAGCTCAGACGGAAGACCCCAAAGACAGTGCTCGCTCACTTGAGAAAAAGTGGAAGGATCTCTTCCCTTCCAGCAAACAGGAGCGAGATGCCCTGCTGGAAATCTGGGCTGCAGCCGGCATATTGGTTCCTGGAGTTAAACCGAGAAAACGCAAAGGTGGTTCCAGTGATTTCATCTTTGCGGCGACCTGGCAAGGTGATGATGGATATCATGCAGAAGCCGTAAAACATTATTTCGGCTCCTATCTTCCTCAAATGTGATCAAACCTGAACTTTTGCTCACCTTTGCGTACGTCTGGTTACAATAATGACATCGACAGATTTCCTGTTTAACTCGTATAATAAGGGGAAATTGGTAGATGGGAGTGAAACAAGCGAGTTTATGGTATACATACTGGCTTTTATAGTGTCTTTTGCTGTCGTGGTTCTGCTTATTCCGCCGCTTGGTCGATTGGCTCACCGGCTCGATTTTGTGGACAAGCCCCGGGAAGATGTGGAGCGTAAGCTGCACAGGCAACCGATCCCGCTCACGGCGAGTTACGCGATATTTACTGGATTTTTCCTGACATACATTGCTCTGACCAAAGAAATCACATGGGAAACAGCGGCTCTGGTCGCTGGTGGTATGCTTTTGCTAACGATTGGTACCGTCGACGACTGGTACAAAACAAAAGGCAAAGATTTTCCTGCCCTGCCCAAAATGCTCGTACAAGTCTCTGCGGCAGTACTCGTGTTTGCTTCTGGCATTGCGTTCACTGGATTCGTGAATCCCTTCAACGCGGAATATGTCATGCTTCCAATCTGGCTGCAATTCATTCTCACGATCCTCTGGATCTTTGGGGTGACAACAGTCATCAACTTCTCGGACGGCATGGACGGACTGGCTGGCGGATTATCAGCTATCTCGGCGATCACACTGTTCATTGTGGCGCTTGCCAAAGGTCAAACTGATTCCGCACTCATGTCGATCATTCTGGTCGGTGTGACGATTGGTTATCTGAAGTACAACAAAGCTCCTGCCAAAGTGTTCATGGGTGATGCAGGCGCAACGTTCCTTGGCTTCATTTTGGCGGTTATCGCTCTGGATGGTGCATTCAAACAAGCAACCATGTTGTCCATCTTCATTCCGATTTTGGCGCTGGGTGTACCGATCTTCGACAACATCTTTGTCGTTATCAAACGTTTCATTCAAGGTAAAGCAATCTATCAGGCCGACGCGAGTCAAGCGCACTATCGACTGCTGCGTGCCGGATTGAATCACAAACAGGTTGTTGCTGTCCTCTATCTGGTTAGTACCTGCCTGTGTCTGTCTTCCATTATATTGATGCTGGTAGAGATGTAAGTATCCGCAACAAAAGCGGTCATATCGGAATGTAAAAAGAGACGAGTCCAAGATTCCTTGGCTCGTCTCTTTTTTATGCTTATATGGTTAAGTGCTCATTACGCACTCATTCGGTGTCATTCGCTAAATTGATAATTCATGTATATCAGTTCAGTTCGACCATCTGGACTGGTATGCAAAATCCACACGTCTGGAACCGCAGGCGCTCACAGACTCTCACACTTATCTGGAAGCTACGGGTGGCAACGGTTGTTCTTGTTGCTGCCGACCTGTCCATCCCGGCCGATCAAGTTCAATGAGACGGCGGTATCGCTCTTCCCCAGCCAGCAATTGTTCGTGAGAACCCTGCATGGCAATCTTTCCATTTTCCATAAAAATAAGTTCGTCCATCTGTTCCGCACCAATCAGGTGATGGGTAACCCAGATCATCGTTTTGCCTTGCAAACTATCCAGAATGGTCCGCATAAGCTCGCGTTCAGTCACAGGATCAAGCCCAACGGTTGGTTCATCCAATATAATAACAGGTGTCTCCCGGAGCAGTACCCGGGCCAGTGCAATTCGTTGTCTTTCCCCACCGGAGAAACGCAGACCTGTCTCCAGCATCGGCGTATCATACCCCTGCGGTAAAGATTCGATCAGACCGGATAACCCTACTTGCGCGGCCACCTGACGAATCTCCTCATTCGTTGCATGTGGACGACCAATCCGCAAATTATTGGCTACCGTGGTGTCGAACAGGTGAGGACTCTGATTCAGCACCGCGACAACATCAGTGACACTCTCACCCAAGGTCTGCACAGACATATTATTGATCAGAACTTTCCCCGCAGACGGAATTAATGCCCCCTGAATCAGCTTCAACAATGTCGATTTCCCGCCGCCGCTTCGTCCAAGAATAGCTAATCGTTTGCCTTGTGGCAGATGAAGGGATACATCCTGTACGGCATAAGTATCATCAGATGCATAGCGGTAACTAACGTGATTGATCTCGATGTCTGCTCTGAGTTTGGGTGGAATGCGAAGACGAATTCGTCTGTCCGGGATATCATTCGCAGATGGCAAGGACTCGGATGGCTGTCCAGCCATCACGTTGCCGTTTTTTACTACAGAGATCGATTCGCCCGTTCCATCCGCATCACCGGCTCCATTCTGCAACGGAAGATTATCTTTCCCTTCGAGCTGCTTCAAGCGATCCAGTGATTCCCGGTACTGTGGAAGATGCTCCACAGCATCCCCTACTGGCAGAAGTGATTCCGTGAGCGGAAATAACACCAGCACAAAAGCAGCAATCATTACGGAAGGTAATTGTCCGACAGAAGCGGCGTTTCCAGCCCATAACGTAACCGATACTACCATCAGGCCAATGACACACTGGGCCATCAGATCACGCCAGCGTGTCCAGCGCCGCAACTTGCGGCGAACCGCGTCGACCTGTTCTTCCGCCTCTTCCTGCTGCAGAACAAATTCCGCTGCTCGTCCACTTGCAAGCCAATCTCCCAGTCCAAGCACACCGTCAGTCAGACGGGTATACAACCTGCTGTTTTCCTTTTTCAGCCGCACACGCCATTTCCACGTCACTTTCAGCGAGATCGCAGGTAGCGCGGCAACGAGAAATAACATATACAAGCCCATCCACACCGCAAATCCCAGATCCACACTGCCAAAAGCACTCACAGCTGCACCGTACATCACAAGCGCGGTAACGGCAGGAAACACGGTACGCAGATAGATATCTTGCAACCGCTCCACATCATCGGCAAGTGCTCCGAGTACATCTCCTGTCTGCATACGAGAGCGCAGGAACAGGGCCTGTGGCTCCAGAATGCGATATAGCTTCACCCGTTGATCAGCCAACACACGCAGTACGGCATCATGTCCTGCCAATCGTTCGATATATCGAAACACGGCGCGGAATATCCCAAATGCACGTACCCCAACAATAGGTACATACACCATCAGAATATTTTCAGGACGCAGCGCAGACTTGGAGATCAGAAATCCGGAGGTAAACAGCAACAATACCGCACACAAGGCAGCACAAGTGCCTAGCGCAATGACTGCAAGGAATCTCCAGCGGTACTGTGCCACATACGGAGCAATCCAGCTATTTTTTTCTTTTCCGTTACGGACGGTCTCCATATGCTCATATCCGGACTTCATTTTATATCGCCTCCATCTGGGCCTGAATCATCTTATAATATACACCTTGTCGTGCCAGTAATTCCTGATGTGTTCCCGTCTCTGCCACTGTGCCGCCATCCATGACAATAATTCGATCCATATGCAGCATCCAGTGCAGGCGATGGGTAGCCAAAAATACAAGTTTTCCTTCAAACAGCGGCAGCATCGTCTGTTTCAGTTGATACTCTGTCTCTACATCCAGATGAGCTGTCGGTTCATCAAGCAGCAGGATGTTTCGTTTACTAAGCAAAGCTCTTGCCAGCGCCACCCGTTGCTCCTGCCCACCACTTAGCTGTCTGCCACCAGCCCCAATAAGTTCATGCAGTCCACCGGATAATGAAGACAGTAGCTTGGTTAATCCAGCTGCGCTAATGGCCTTGGCCACTTCCGCATCCGAAGCCTCCGGCATATAGAAACGAACGTTATCGGCCAGGCTTCCACTGAAAATATACGGATGCTGCGGGATAGTTGCCGTCTGTCTTCGCCAGGATTCAAGCATATCCTGTGTCACAGGCTGTCCGTTGGCTAATACTTGGCCTGAAGTAGGAAGCTGAAATCCAGCCAATACGTCAATCAACGTGGATTTACCTGCTCCGCTGGCGCCAATAATACCGATTTTGCCAAGACCCGTGATCTGAAATGTGACATCCTTTAGCGAATAAGGACCTTCATCATCATGCCGTACCTGTACATCCGTTAGAGCCAATCTGCTATTCTCATTCCAGGAGAACACTGAGGAAGCGGAAGAAACAAGCTCAGGAATAGTAGAAACAGAAGCAGGATCAGGAGCAAGATGCCCCGCAGCCATTTTATCGTTCAACACGACACGTATGGTCGAAGTGCTGGCTTTCCTTTTACCCAAAGATAATGATGGTGTAGATCCAGCCTCGTCCTCTGCCGTAACGGGATGTGCAACAACATTTGCATAGGCTTCTTTCTGTTTCTGTTCGGCGACTTTCCCCCGTTCAATCACTTGGTTGATAGCCGCTCCGGCTTCCTTACCGTCCAATGTGGCATGGTAATCAGCGCCGAGCATACGTACAGGCAGGAAATATTCGGGTGCCAGAATGAGTACCGTCAGCGCAGGGCCAAGCAGCATATGCCCTTCCGTCAGACGTAATCCCAGACCAACTGCCACAGAAGCAACGGACAGCATCGTGAAGAAGTCGAGTGCAAACGAAGAAAGAAAAGCCATGCGCAGGGTGGACATCGTTGCCTTCCGATACCGCTGACTGACCCGCAGAATGGACCCTTCGTGTGTTTTGCTTTGTCCCAACGTTTTCAGCGTTTCCAGCCCCCGCAGGGTATCAACAAAATGGTTAGCAAGTGCTTTGTAGGATCTGAATTGTCCGTCTATCTTACGCTGCGCTGCGAGACCAATCAGAATCATGAACACGATCAGGATTGGGAGAGTCAGCATCAGAATAACCCCGGACATCAGATCCAGCTTGAACACATACAGCAAAATGACGATGGGTGTGAATCCTATGCCCAGCATACGAGGAATGAATAGTTCCAGATACGTCTTGTATTGAGCTGTCCCCTCACGTGCCAGTGTGACCAGATGGCCTGTGCCCTCTGTCTTGGCATAACGCGGCCCGAGCCTAAACCACTGCTCCACCATCTGTCTGCGCAGATCGGTCCCTGTTCTCTCCGCATATCGTGAAGTCACGAGTTGTAACCAGAAGGATAGGGCGTAGCGGGCGGCAAAAGCAGCCAGGAACAGCAGCAGTACAGGATACTGCTCCGTTACGGATGAACCTTCGAACAATGCCGTGATGGCCTGTGCCAGCCATTTGGCTTGCATCATGATCGTCATCGCCTGTAGCAGCACCAGCGCTGATGCCAGCGCGAGTACAGGCCGGATGCCCGGCAGCTTCAGCAGCCCCCGTCCCATATCAGTACTCCAGGTGGTGCTGCTCGTTCAGACGTTTGCGGAAGATATAATAACTCCAGATCTGATAGCCAAGAACAAACGGCAGCAATGTGCAAGCTACAATTGTCATTACTTTCAATGAATAAGCGCCGGATGCGGCGTTGTATACAGTCAGGTCATATGCCGCCCCAAAGGAACTCACCATCACTCTTGGGAAAAGTCCAATAAAGACCGAGGCAAAGGCAATTGCAATCACTGCCCCAGTCATACCAAAAGCCCAGCCTTCACGCTTCTGACGAACAAAGTATGCCGCAAGTGCAAGCGAAACTGCGCCAAGTACAACCATGATCCAAAGAGCCCAGCCGCGTACGGCGAATACATCGGTCATGAAATACGTCATTAACGCGTAAACGGCGAGCAGTGCAGCCAGCGGCAGCATCAATTTTTGCGCTGTCTTCAAGGCACGCTCTCTGAGATCACCTACTGTTCGTAGTGATGCAAACAGCAATCCATGAACCAGACACAGCAGGGTTACACTCAAGCCACCAATCACGGTGTACGGATTAACAATATCGAGGAATCCTGCACGCAACTGCATCTCCCCATCAATGGGCAGACCTTTCATCAACGTGGCAAAGACCACGCCGAACAGGAACGGCAAGAGTGCACTGGAGACAACAATGATGGTGTCCCACGTTTTGCGCCAGCGCTGCTGTTTCATTTTACTGCGGAATTCGAAAGCAACTCCGCGGCCAATCAAGGCGAGTAACACCACCACAAGTGGCAGGTAAAAACCACTGAACAACGTCGCATACCAGTGCGGGAAGGCAGCAAACATCGCTCCCCCTGCTGTAATCAGCCATACTTCATTACCATCCCAGAACGGACCGATCGAGTTGATCAGGGTCCGGCGTTCACGATCTGTTTTGGCAATAATGCCTGTAGACATCCCCACACCAAAATCAAAACCTTCCAAAAAGAAAAAACCGACAAACAATACGGCAATCAGCAAAAACCACAACTCACTTAGTGACAACGGAATAACCTCCATCCACGCCGAACGGATCGGCCGATTCATCGTGATCTTCCGGCTTCTCGACCGCAAACGGTCCTGCTTTGATCTCACGTACGAACAGGTATACCATCACGATTCCGAGAACCGTATACGCAGCGGTAAAAGCAATGGTCGAGAACAGGATCATTCCTGCGGATACGTTCGGTGAGACCCCGGCTTCGGTGGTCATATAGCCAAATACCGTCCACGGCTGCCTGCCAACCTCGGTCATAATCCAACCTGATGTATTGGCGATAAACGGCAAGGATATGGCAAATACCATCAGACGCATAAACCACTTTCCAGCGACCTCCAGCTTCTTGCGCATAGCCAGAAACGTACCGTACAGCGCCAGCACAATCATCAAACCACCCGCTGCGATCATAATGCGGAAACTCCAGAACGTTGTCCGTACCGGCGGGATGTAATCCCCAGGTCCATATGTCTGCTGATACTCAGCATTCAGTTCCTTCATGCCTTTGACACTACCGGAGAACTTGCTGTAGGACAGGTAACTGAGTAATCCAGGGATTTTGATCTCACCCGTACTCTCCTGTTTATCCGGGTCAATAAAAGCGACCACCGTCCATGGCGCCGGATCTTCTGTCGTTGTCCATGTGCCCTCACTGGCTGCCATCTTCATCGGCTGTGTCTCCACCAGATATTGCGCCTGGAAGTGACCCGAGAATGCGACGCCGAATGAAGAAACAAGAGCGATAATGATCGCAATATTAAACGATTTGCGGAAGATCTCCACATCTTGCTTTTTCATCAATTTGTAGGCACTAATCCCGGTTACGACGAAAGCCCCTGTCATCAATGCCCCAAAAATCGTATGTGGGAATTCGACGAGAAGCTGACCATTCGTGATGAGTGCAAAGAAATCATTCATCTCGGCTCGGCCGTTATTAATCTCAAACCCGACCGGATGCTGCATAAACGAATTGGCTGCCAGAATCCACAGCGCGGACAGGAATGTGCCGACAAATACCAGCCAGATGCAGGCCAGATGCACTTTTTTGGACAAACGATCCCATCCGAATATCCACAAACCAATAAATGTAGACTCCATAAAAAACGCCAGTAGCGCTTCAATAGCCAGTGGCGCACCGAACACGTCCCCGACAAATCGGGAGTACTCGGACCAGTTCATACCGAACTGGAACTCTTGCAAAATACCTGTGACTACCCCGACGGCAAAGTTAATCAGGAACAGCTTGCCCCAGAACTTGGCCATCGTTTTGTAGATCTCCTTACCCTTAACAACGTACAACGTCTCCATGATTGCAACCAACAGTACAAGACCGATGGATAGCGGGACAAAAAAGAAATGGAAAATCGTTGTAAGTGCATATTGGATACGCGATAACATAATCGGATCCATACCGTTACCCCTTCTTTCTGTTCACTTCGCAGTATGCGTATTTGGCATTGAAGCTGCACCTTCGCTGTCTGTCCGCCAAATACGTTGATGAACGTATTGTGCCAGAATACCTATTTTATACATGTGAGAATTATCACAATCTTCGTCTCTAGAGCAAAAAAAAGTGATCCTGGTCACACAAAAGATAAAATTCAGCCTATTATCATAGCTTGCCAACTTCATCTATTCATGGAAGATACTCATGTTTGGGACGGAATGCCCATATGTTAGTCTCAGGCATATCATGCGAAGTACCGTGAGGGCTTTACATATGAAGTGAAAGCATGCAGTACATGCAGAGCGAATGACGCTCCATATTACAGTCAAGGTGAGGTGAACTATTCATGGAAAAACCTGCACCACTACCAGGTGAAGACACCGAAGCCAGCCAGGATAAGGCCAGTACAACACAGCCCCCTGTCCGATATGTTCTCTTCCCTCGCAAAGGGGGCTGGTCATCCTTTCCCTATCCCGATATTGCTGCACTGCTGTCAATCGAGGGAGAGGTATACTATGTCAGCAGCCTGACGCAAACAGAAGATGTACCTCCGGTCATTACCGTCATCTCCCTCCCTGAAGCCGAGCAGCTATTGCTGGAACCTCGCACCGTAGCCGTAGTCGCCCATCCCTACTGGCTAATGGCTACAGCCTCGCTGGAGCCGGAGCTATGTATCGCCCTGCTCCCTGAGCCTGCTGGGGAAGAATCATCTTCTCCCCTATGGGAGAGCAGTATTTCCAAACTGGTCGGCATCGCCGATCTGGTAGGCACATCCTCCGAGACACGTTATATGAAGCTGTTATTCCAAGGCGTACGTGTTATCTGGCTGGGCGGCGAAGACCCTGCACCTGCGGGTACGATGCAAAAGGATGATCTCGAAGTCCCTCTCCGGGACTACGAACTGTTCTTCCTGCATGCGCTGCGGCAGGTCTTGTCAGGCACTTCGGATAGCGTCAGCCTGCTTCAATGCAGTGTACGTGCCGACTTCTACCGACAGCTCCGAGCCAAAGCAGGCCCACATGAGACGATATCCTTTTTGCTGGCAGCCTATGAGTACTTGCTTGAAGATCGGCGGGCCGTCCATTCGCTGCAAGAGGCCTTCACCCAGGCGGTCATGAACGGTCGCAGTGATTGTGTGGTTTCCCATTATCGATTCCTGTCTGCCATTCATGCCCGGGCCGGACAGTTGGAGGACGCCCTGCGGGTGTACGGAATTAGTGCAGCAGATGAACAAGAACGGCATCATTATGAACAGTTATGTCGCTGGCTTGAGGCAGGAGAAGAACAACTTGTACGAGCGGAACTACTGCGTATGAACGATGATTACGGAAACGCCCTGCGTATCCTGGACGAACTTGGCGGAGAAACGGCGAGACATTGGAAATTCCGCATTTATCAGGAGACAGGACGTGTGGAAGAGGCACTGGCTCTGGTGCATGCAGTCGATATTCAGGATGATGCCAGTCGCCGGGATTATCAGCAATTATCCGGCAGTGCGCTGGCACTGCGAGGGGAACGACACGGGGCAGTCCGACATTTTCTCGAAACGGCACTGGAGGATGAAGATGCGCTCGCCCGGATTGTCGAACTGGAGTTGTTGGATCATGCTGTACAGCAATTGCTTGGGGAGGTGCCATGATGCTGGACCCGAAGAAGCGTAGACAACAGTTGAATGGGCCAATGGTGCACAGGGATATCCGAACCGAAACCACTTACACGCCAACCGAAACAGTCGATCGAACACATACAGACGCATTGGAAAATGGAGATCACACCCCGGATCATGCACAACCAACACAGGACATCCGAAGCCAAGTGCATCACTGGAATGATTCACAAGGTCAGGGAGAACAGGATGTTGCTGTATCACAAGAGGAAACAAGTGTATTCAAAGAGCCCTTCTCCATTCGTCGGGTTCGCAAAAGCAAAGGCAACAAGCTAACCGCCATGCTCCAGGTTCGCAATGAACGTGGCCGATACCTTGAAGAAGTATTGCATGATCTGAGTGAGTTCGTGGATGAGATCGTCATTGTGGACGATGCCAGCACAGACGGAACACCGGACATATGCAAAGCCTATCCAAAGGTGGTCCGTCTGGAAGTACTGGAGAAACCGCTGTTCGCCGAGGAATGGCGGCTTCGCAACACCTTATGGCAAGCGGCTGCGGGAACATGTCCCGACTGGTTGCTCTCGGTTGATGCGGATGAGCTGTACAGCTCAGAGGCCAAGAAAGCCATACGCACTCTGATTAATCAGGAGTATGCGGACTGGTTTGCATTTCGATTCTACGACATGTGGGGTGGCCGGACCCACTACCGGGAAGATGATCTCTGGTCTCTGCACAAACGGCATACCGCTTCACTTGTACGGTATATGCCTGGATATCCTTATTTTTATCCACAACAGAATCATCACGTTCCTCGTCTTCCCTTGTCCTGCACTGTATTGCCTGGGGTCAGCACGGAACTGAAGGTTCAGCATCTCGGCTGGGCCGGCAGTCTGGAGGACCGGGTTCGTAAATATTTGCGTTACAAGCGCATTGATCCTAGCGGTGAGTGGGGCAATCTTGCACATTACGAGTCGATCCTTGATCCGGAACCTCGGCTGATTCCCTGGAAGGAGGGACCGTGAGATGGGCGTGGTGAGTATTCTGACGCATAGTTTCACCGACGGGTACAACCGGGAATTCGGTCGTGTATTTGGGGGTGGACTGGAACGCTACATTCTGGATCTGTGCAGTGTCATCCGAGGACTCGGGCATATTCCCGAGGTTCATCAGCTGTCCTATTTTGAAGCATTCCAGACTCGGACGGAGCAGATTGACGTATTTGGTTATTCGTACGACATGGATAATGTACCGGAAGCCTTTGACCGGATGGCAGCAGCAGCGCGCGGCCCAGTGATCTATGCCAGCTGTCTGTGGCAACCCATCACCTACAAACCCGGCAGTCTTGGCATCTGTCACGGCATTAACTGGGATCGTCCCGGACTTCCACTGGAGACCAAACAACAAGTGGCGGAACATATTCAACTGGCTCTGGATGGACTCGTGCGCATTGTATCCGTGGATTCACATTTCCAGACCTTTTGCCGAGCTGCGTGCACCTATACCGATCCAAGACAGGTAGTCCTGATTCCCAATGCGGTGGATACTTCCTATTTCACACCTGCCCCACCAACGCGAACCTTTGAGCAAGAACAGGAAGACGAATGGCTTGTCGCATGGAAGAATGATCTGGCGAGTTATGAGGAGAATGCTGGTGCAGTTATATCAGGGGTGCAAGCTGTAAAAGGCCAGGGCGGAACGAGTTGTCCTGGAGCGAACAGTGGTAAGGCTAACGGAGATGGAGGTGGGGATACAGATAGCGATCAAGAACCAGAGGGGAAAGAAACGGTAGATCTCCATTTGCAGTTATCGAAACTGGAAGAAGTCGGGGCAGATGGCGAAACGTATAGGTTTGCTCATAACCACCTATATTCAAAGGATTGGGCTACAGATATTCTAGCAGAAGCAGATGCTGAGCATCAGGTTAATGGTCCGATTCAAGGGCAGGTTGAAAAGAAAACTGTGGAGGCCCGTGTGACCTCTCCCCGCCCAATTCGCATTATCTATCCACGCCGCATCAGCATGGAACGGGGTATTATTCCAATGATGCTGGCGGCAGATAAACTACTTGGAGCCTTTCCGGATCTGGAGGTTGAATTTGCCGGGGAACTGGTCGAAGGCAGCACGGTCGGGAGAGTCTTTCGTTACTGGCATCGTACTCATCCACATGCGGAGCGAATTAACCAGTGCACGTATGATTTCCGGGATATTCGGGAGGCCTACCATCAGGCAGATATCGCTGTGATTCCAACTGTGTTCTCGGAAGGCACCTCCTATGCCTGTCTGGAAGCGATGAGCTGTGGACTTCCGGTAATTGCCTCCAATGTTGGCGGATTGAATGATCTGATTCAGGATGGGTTTAACGGGCTATTGGTACCTCCTGGTGAGCAGGAACTAACCGCTGCACTGGTGCGTCTTGTACAGGATCGGGCCGAGCGAGAACGACTAGGAATCTATGCGCGAGAGACTGCACTGTCCTATGATCTAGCCAGGTGGCGGAGCCGGTGGAGCACGGTGTTGGAATCTTTTTTGGCAGAGACAGGATTAAAGGAGGGAATTCGGGGATGATGGATACGCCCAAGGCAACGGAATTCATGGAATCAAGATACATTCGGCAAAGTGACCCTAAAACGGACACATTGGTCTTCCCGCTGCATCCGGCATGGTGGAGCCGTCCCTACGAATATGAATGGGCCCGGCGGTTTGCACGTCCGGACGATGTGGTCCTTGATGCAGCCTGCGGCATCTCCCATCCGTTCAAATTCTGGCTTGCCGAACACTGCCGCGAGGTTCACGCCTGTGACTGGGATGAACGCATTTTGTCTGAAGAGGCGATAAGACTGGATATTGTTTCTGATTTTGGCGAGCAAGCCGCCCAGGATCTGCCGGAATCAACTCTCGTCAGATTGCACCGTGCGCAGGCCAATCTGGCCCAGCTTCCGTATGAGTCGGGTAAGTTTGATCGGGTGTTCTGTATCTCTGTACTGGAGCATCTGGATACAGGCACAATGCTGCGGGCGTTTCGGGAATTCGCCCGGGTGCTGAAGCCAAATGGACAGTTGATCGCTACCTTCGATGTACCCGAGATGCGGCCTGATCTGCTGGAGACAATCATGGCTGTCACTGGCTTAACCATTGAAAATAAGCTGAATGTGGAGGAGCCGGATGATGCCATCTGGTCTGACATGTACGGCACGCCGATCCGCTGTTTTCGAGCGGTGATATGCAAAGGTTGAGACAAATTGGGTTACGTTGAGTTAAGAGCAGAGTGGAAAATTGCAGACTTGAGGGTTCGACCCATTAGCAACGGAAATATACACGGTTCGGGCAATGCTCCGATTACCGGTAGCTCCGTTGCTTTTGCAATTTCAATCGGATGGGCTAGTTCGGGAATATATGGGGATGGAGGTTGGGGACTAGAGACTAGAAATCAGTGATTAGTGATTAGTGATTAAAGATTAAAGATTAAAGATTAAAGATTAAAGATTAAAGATTAAAGATTAAAGATTAAAGGAAATTATAGGTGTACCAGTAACATGTTGCACTGGTTGGTGTACTCTTTGGCAGAGGCTGCGCCGGGTGCTGTCAGGCGCAGCAGGGTGTGCAGGCCCGGCGGGATTGTCTTCGCCGGGCGACCTGTGGCGGCAGGTTGCCGCGCAGTGAGTTGGGCCGATTCGGCCCATTCACGCGCCAGGTTCTGCCGCCCGGCGAGCAGCGCGAGCGTGCCCGCGAGGAGCGCGTGAGCGATGCGCTCTGGGGCGGGCACTTCGTCCGCGTGGGGCTGCTGCGCGCCATCAGGCGTGCCGCACAGCGCAAGCAGCCCTTCGCGGACGCTCGCGGGTGCGCGCAGCAGCCCGCAGCGTGCCGCAGGCGGAAGCGCTGCGAGCAACGCCAGCGCGCCGCGGGGCGGCAGGGCTTGCAGCAGGCGCAGCCATGCGGCCCAGGCGCCTACGCCGGCGAGCGCTTGCGCAGCGGCGAGCACGCAGCCCGGCGCAGACGCGGCACGGCCGCCGGGCGAGCCGCCGGGCGTTGCGCCGCAGGGCAGGCTGCCGCAGCTGCATGCCCTGCCGCTGCCGCGGGCCAAGGCCCCGCGCTGCAGCAACGCCTCGGCGGCGTGGGCCGCTGCGGGCAGTGCTGCCGCATGGCGAGCCGCCGCTCGGGCGTTGTGCCCGCCGGGCTGCTTGTGGCCCAGCGCCCACAGCGCCAGGGCCGCCTCTGGCCCGTGCTGCGCATGCGCCGCCCAGGGCTGCAAAGCCGCCCGAGCCCCGGCGTCCTCGCCCAGCTGGGCCATCGCTAGCCCGGCGGCCAGCGGCTGGGCCCGCAGCGGTGCAGCCAGCGCCGCCGCATGGCGCAGCAGCCACTCCGGCCGATGCGCGGCAAGCGCGGCCGGGATCAACGCTTGCCATGCCGCAGGCGGCAAGCTTACCCGAGCGGCGGCGCTGGCGATGGCATGCGGCCGCCCTGTCGCTGCGGCCAGCAACAACAGCCGCTGCCATGCTGCCATGCTGCCGGGTTGCATGCCCAGCGCCGCTATGTACGCAGCTTCTGCCTCTGCCCAACGGCCAGCCCGCTCATATGCCATGCCTTCCAGCGTCAGGCTGCGATAGGTCCCAGCACCAGAGACTGATGTATACCTGCTGGCTGTAGAAGCAGCTGATTTAGCCTGTTTTAACCAGTTCAAGGCCACATCCTCTCTCCCTTGATCCAGTTCTAGTACAGCACCAAGCTCCAACAAATCCGGGAAATCCTCATACACGGGCGCCCATGCTTCCACCACAGCAAGCGCCCGTTCCGGGCTACCACTCTCTCGCCAAGCGTAAGCCGTTTTCAGCACCAGATCTGAGTGATATCCACACTCCGGCATAAGCTGTGCCAATAATGGTTGCAACAAACGGAGTGCTTCATCATACTTCGCTTGCTGAAACCATTCGGCGGCCAGAGCATATAACAGCTCCGGTTGATCGCCCTCCTGATTCAACGCGAAACGAATCAACTGCATGTTCCGCGCACCTTTATTTTTAGCGGTAATCGCCTGCTCCAGATATCCGTAATGAATGACCTCAAGCCCAGAATGAAGCACACCTTGCGGAGCCAGTGCCATGATAGATGAAGCGATCTCTTCATGAATTCTGCCCTGAAAGGCAATTCGGGGATCGTTTCGGAACAATCGACATACCGCATCCGTCACACGCTCTTCACCGGACACACCCAGCAGACTTGTGACCTGTATCCAGTACCCCCATACGTCGTCCCTGCTTGTCGCTAACAACTGCATGAGTTCTGTCTTCATCTGCGGAGTCTGTGCCCATACTTCATCCGCATCAAGCACCAGAATCCACGGTTTCGTAGCAGCGGCCAGCGACAGATTACGGGCTTCACTGAAATCTCCGTTCCATTCCGTTCGGATTACAACGGCACCATGAAGGCGGGCAATTTCGATTGTATTATCCACCGATCCAGTATCCACGATGATGATCTCATCCACAACATCCCTGACTGCATTCAAGCACCGCTGGAGTGACCCGGCTTCATCCTTCACGATCATACACAAGCTAATCCCTATGCCCATATTCATCACCACCCCTCACCAACGAAGTTCAGCCCCACCCATTAGCCCGCTGAATTAAGTTGAACTCCCGGACCTGCCTGATACCCTCTCAGCTCTCAAACCCGTCCGCTCCCGGCAACTCCAGCCGAATATGCTGAACGACAGGCCAACAACGGTGCTTCTGTCCATCTGCATGCTGAGCGAACACCTCCAGATGATGATCCGCAGCACTGACCAATCCTTTCACCAGCCAGCTTGTTCCCGTCAGGGTATCCGAAGCCCCGGGGAACGACTCAATGTCACTCATCTGCCCTTTTTCCTTTTTCCCTTCCATCTCTTTCTCCTTCTCTCCCACTCGAACGCTCTCTCCCACCGATAACCCTTCTCCCGCCAATTGCTGTCGACACATCTGAATCAGGCTATGCAGCTCTTTCCATCTCCCTGACTGTACACATCCTTCCATCAACAGTCCGAGCGCCTGCCAGCCATCATACTCTGCTCCCGCAACCGTTACGTCCATGCTGGAGTTCATATCCTTCTTCTTTGTCGCTCTCAGACCAACCGTTCTCCCTGTCTGCACAGCAGATTCCTCATTCGTTCCTTCACCCACCTGCGAACTAAGCTTCAACCACAAGGTTAATGGATCATCTCCGTTGACTTCCTTGCCTTCTATCCACTCCAAACGTTCGAGCCATTGAGCAGACGAGATCGCGAGCAGCCCTTTTTTCCGCTGCACAGGTTCCAGTTTCAGACGCGCCTTGTTCCATCTTCCCTGTTGGATTTGGAGCATCGCCTCCGCCACAGATAAACGCTCCCTCATCTCTGCGGAAGGTTGTGAGGATATAACCGATAACAATTGCAAAGCCGCATCATAACAACGAGATTGCTCCAGAATGCCCAATACTTTGTGTGTAGCCTCTTCCGAACTGAGCGCAAAGCGCTCCCTCACCAGCTCTGGAATCTGATGTTCCTGCCCGGAGACTCGCATAATTCGGAATATCCGATAGAGCGGCGGTAACAGACTCGATTTGGCACGTACCGCTTCCACGTAAGCATCCACCGCACCCTCCAGATCTGCCCTTCCTTCGAGCAATCGCCCTAACGTATACCACGTCTGATAAGTGCCGATGCCTTCTTCCGTATGATATATGGGTGGAGGTGGTCCCATGCGAACAGCTTCACGGAGCGAATATTCTGCCCGATCTGCATCGCCCAATGCGTCTGCACACACCCCGCGATGGTGCATCAGATCCGTGTACTCTGGAAAGAGTTCAAGCGCAGCATCGATGCGATCTAATGCCTCCTGCCAGCGATTCAGGTGCTGGAGACAACGAATTTCATATTTAAACAGCAGATGCGCGTAACTGGTGACCGCAGGATCAATTCCCGTCCGAGCCACACCAAACGTCTCCAATGCCTGCTCCGCTTCCCCCACACGCAGATACTCGACACCCAGATTATAATGATGGAACGGTTGATCCGGTTCTTCCTCCACTGCCTGTTGCAGCAGGCGAACATTACGGTTCACCTTATCTTTGCGCTCCACAATCGCCGTCTGATACCCATAATGATGGATGACCATGTCCGTCACATGAAAAGCAGCCTCTGAATTCCTACGGCAAATCGCCGCCGCAATCTGCTCATGAATTCGACCTTCGAACCGATGCTCCGGGGCATTACGGAAGAGACGCAAAACCGGATTCACGGTAACCCCCTGCTGACCCGTACCTGTATAGTTATGAATGTTTAAAAACAATCCGTCACATCCGCTGACCGCCGTCCAGCTCCTGATCTGCTCCCGCGCAGCCCTATCGAGCGCCTCGTCCGCATCAAGAAAGAGAATCCAGTCGCCGGAAGCGCGCTCCAGGCCAGCATTCCGTGCTGCGGCAAAATCTTCGCACCACTCAAACCCCACAACCACCGCTCCATATTGCTGCGCAATCTCCGCGCTGCGATCCGATGAACCGGTGTCCACCACAATAATTTCGTCCACCGCTCCCTGGACACTGGCAAGACAATGAGGCAGCAACTCTTCCTCATCCTTCACGATCATGCATAGGGAAATTCGTTCCGCTCGCAAGCTGATTCCTCCTTTCCTTTGCATGGAAAAGCGTACGCCATGGGATGCCTTCGGTCGTTCGCAGCCTTTTTTCCAGTGCAGCATGCTGTGCCGCGAGTGACCCTACCGACGGAGAACGAACCAATTCCTGCCGAATCTCCTCCATTGCCAATTGCATGTAACATACAGCAGCTCCAGCTCGGGCCTGCCGCATATCAGGCTTCTGCTCCAGAGCCTGCTCGAACAGAGACAGCGCATGATCATTGTGGCCTTTGGCATACAGCGTTTCACCTAGCCAGAATAAACCTTCAGCATCCAGTTCACTCTCGGTCATGCACTGAATGAGGATGTTCGCGGCTACCATGGTATACCCCTGACGATACAGTAGACTTGCAAACTCCCGTCGTAAAGTTATAGCCGTTCCCCAATGGTCACGCATCATCATGGCCCGCAACTCATGCAGTTGCTCAGCAAGTGTAAGCTGTCCTGTCTTTACGGCTTGCTGCACAACCTTTTCTGCTACCATCTCTGCCTGCGGACCCCATTGCATAAGCTTTTGTTCTTGTGAAGCAGGTTTTATGCTTCGCGGCTCTTTGGTTAACTGATTCAGCAGTCGATCCATGACCTTCCATACGTTCTTTTCTTGTGGAAGCGTAGTTGCGAGGAACGCCTCGGATAATCGTAATCCGTTGGTCCAACAAGCCAGTGCCCAATCCATTCTGTGCTCAGCCGGCAGATTGACTTCATTTACACACCCTACGCTCCAGTGTTCTTCTGCCAGTTGTAGTGCTTCGGAAACCCTATTCGCACATAACATCCAATGTATTCGATCCGCTACATGTATACGAGCAGTACGCGCATCTGCATCCAGTATTTTCAATGCCTGTTCATATGCTCCACAGCCTGCTAGAACATAGATCACATACACCAGATGATCCTCATTCTTCACTGCATATGAATGTGGCATTTCACCACGAATCGAATCACCGCGGCCCGATTCCTTGATTCCTCGGCATCTGGCAAGCAATGTTTCTGCTATGTTCGCATCCGTTTCACCGGATTGTTGCAGCACATCTGCCAACCCTGCCCATGCCGGGGCATATGTGAACATGCTGTCCAGAGCCAGCCCGTACAGATGTGCAGACTCATTAAGGAATCCCCGTTTCTGCGCAAGTCTTGCCATGGCGGTATAGGCTCTGTAACTGTCTGAACCTGCTTCTGTTACGTATGACGTGCCTACCGCGCTACTGCCATCACTGTGTCCAACACGGTCTATTCCCTCCCGGCAGTTCGTTGCTCGTGCATAGGATTGATATGCACGTTCCTCCAAACCTTGCTGCTCCAACGTCTCCCCATACAACAGGTGCAGATCAGCATAGGATGGATAACGCTGCCTTTCCACCGCCAGAATGGCATGTGCCTCGTCAAAATGTTCCGATCCTACAAGGGTCTTTGCATAATCTCTAACCAGTGTAGAACGATATGGCGCGAGCGACTCTGTCAGGCGCAATGATTCACGGAACGCTTCAATTGCCTTTTCGACCTGACCAAGCTGGCAATACGTTACTCCCAGATTGTACAAGTGAAAAGGCGGTTTCGGGTCATCCTGTAATTCACGTTCAATCAGTTTCAAATTACGTCTTGGCTTATGCTCTTGCGCAATCGTTGAGGCCAGATATCCATCATGAACCAGACATAGTGGAGCAAGCGGTTCAGTCTCGATCAATTGGCTTTGTTCATCCGTATAGGTCTCGCTCTTATTCATATCAATAGCCTCATCCTGGCCAAGCCTGCTTGGGCTACTACGAACCAATTGCTCATGAATACGCCCCTTGTATCGATATCCCTGATGAGCACGGAACAGCCTCACTGGCTGAGAGATAACGCTCTCTTCTACCCCTTCACCGTATCGATTCTCTATGGTAATACGTAATCTCGAAATGCTTTTATGGACTTTAGGTAAATAATTCAGCAGTTCTTCCAATCCCTGCGTAACGTACTCATCCGCATCCAAACACAGGACCCATTCCGTGCTCGCCAGAGGCAGACTGATATTTCGTGCATGGGCAAAATCATCTTCCCAACAGGCGTGCAACACCGTTGCTCCGTACATTCTGGCGATCTCGGGTGTACGGTCAGATGAGCCAGTATCGGTGATAAAACATTCCGTGCTGATATGCTTCAAGCTGTCGAGACAGCGGGGCAGGTGATGTTCTTCATTTTGCACAATCATATGAATTCCAAGTAAACGGTTCTTCAAATCCAACCACCTCCAATACAAAAAAGTACATGAAGTCCACCAAAGGAACTCCATGTACCTATATGACAAATAAATGGGTTATGTGCCTTGTCCATTGAAGAACACATCAATCGTGCTTGGTGCGCCGATTAGGCTGGAGCGGTAGGAAAGACGCGTATATTTGAGAAAACGCTGCGGTACCAATACATCCACTGACCCGGACAAAATGCCCGTTACTGTCGTCACATCCGTGTACCAGTTTGTTCCGTTGGCGCTAATCTCAACAAGAGCATCTACCCGGTTCACACCCGGCCCCCGGTTATATACAAAGAAAGAATACGTGCCAAATACACTGGTCGTAACCGCCGGGAGCGCTGTGAAGGTGTTTGCGGTCGGGGTGCTTATGAGTTGGGACTCCTGAAAACTCTTCTGTGAAATGGACGTAACACTGCTAAGTGTTCCCGCGGTTATTGTAGCACCGAGCACGCTGGTAATTGTACCATTCAGCAGATTTGTCAACGTCCCTGCAGTTACCGTTGCGCCAAGTACGCTTGTGATGGTTCCGTTCAATAAGTTTGTAAGTGTTCCTGCGGTAATCGTTGCTCCCAATACACTCGTGATCGTACCATTCAGCAAGTTCGTCAACGTACCCGCTGTTACCGTTGCACCGAGTACGCTGGTAATGGTTCCGTTCAACAGGTTCGTCAGTGTTCCTGCGGTTATTGTCGCTCCGAGTATACCTGTGATGGTACCCGCTGTAATCGTGGCCCCGAGCACACTCGTGATCGTTCCGGCGGTAATCGTCGCTCCCAATACACTTGTGATCGTACCATTCAGCAAGTTCGTCAGCGTTCCTGCGGTCACCGTTGCTCCAAGCACACTGGTGATCGTTCCGGCGGTAATCGTTGCTCCCAATACACTCGTAATTGTACCATTCAGCAAGTTCGTCAGCGTTCCTGCGGTCACCGTTGCTCCAAGCACACTGGTGATCGTTCCGGCGGTAATCGTTGCTCCCAATACACTCGTAATCGTACCATTCAGCAAGTTCGTCAGCGTTCCTGCGGTCACCGTGGCCCCGAGCACGCTCGTGATCGTTCCGGCGGTAATCGTTGCTCCAAGTACACTTGTGATCGTACCATTCAGCAGGTTCGTTAATGTACCTGCGGTCACGGTTGCTCCCAGCACACTCGTGATGGTTCCCGCCGTGATCGTTGCTCCCAATACACTTGTGATCGTACCATTTAGCAAGTTCGTCAATGTACCTGCTGTTACTGTCGCTCCAAGCACACTGTTGATCGTACCTGCCGTGATCGTCGCTCCAAGTACACTTGTGATGGTTCCGTTCAGAATGTTGGTAATGGTTCCGGCGTTAATTGTAACCGTGGTCAGACCTGAGATGTTACTGATGGTTCCGTCCAAAATAATACCAACCACGTTCCCGCTCGTATCCGTTCTGACAGGCTGGGCTGTGCCTGTACTATCCTGGCCGAAAATCAACGTTCTCAGATTATCGGGATTCGTATTAAACGTTGTAAAGTTAGGCATGTGCCTCGTCCTCCTCCCTGGTCAAATCTGTGAGATCATAACTCCCTTACGGCATACGCTGTGCCTGAAAGTAAACATCGAGCCGGGTCGGTTGATCCGGTTCAACGGATCGAATTGCAAGCCGGGTATAGTGCAAAAATCGCAATGGTACCAGCGCTTTGGTCTGGCCTCCCGCGACCACCTCCTGGCTGTCCACAGCATAATCTACGGCATTGGGGCTGATCTGGATCTGTACAAGAGCCGGATGTTTTCCCCGATTCACAACGCCATAGGTATACATGCTGAGTGATGAGGTGTCTTGTGCCGGGAGTGAATCCATGCTGCTACTGGTTTCGGCTCCGACATACGTATGCTCTGTAAAACAATGAATAGCACCAGGGAGTTTCGTGCGTGAGGAAGCACCCTGCTTGAACCGGGGACGAGTAATCCGGGAACAAGGGGGTTTCAGCAATTTAGCGCGGCAGGAATGACGGGAGCGGCGGCGACTGACATATTTAGTTGGTTGCTTCGTTCTCTTCTTGCTTCGCTTCGCTGTTCGACTCATCTCGATTTCCCCTTAAAAAATGTGCTTACGCATCGTATGCCCGGTTTGTATATGCGGGCACGGCATCTGCCGTTATTTCCAGATATACGGCTCAGTCCCCAATCCATTTTGCTTCTTTTCACATACACTGCAAGTACAATGAAATGCGAATCAATCGGAATGTTGCTCAAATGAACTGGTCTATGGGAGGTGGATGAGATGACCAACTATAATGTATTCAACCAATCCAATCGTCCCCTGTTTACTCAACTGACCAATACCTTCTCAGCCCCCGGCATTGAAGCGTCACCAGACAGCGGTGCAGCTGCTGCAGGCAGCTTTTTTGCCCTGACGACCAACAATACCTCGATTCCTTCCAACCAGAACCTTCTTCTACAGATCTTGAATGCGGCCGGCAGCGGCCGAACAATACGCATATCCAGCCTCACAGGAGGCACAACAGCGGCGGCTACTCTTGTTATCTATTCAGGAGGAACCGTGACTGTTGGTAGCACACCAGTGCCCGTCAATACGCTACTGGGCAATACCAATGCCAGTGTAGTTACCACAAGGCAAAATACTGGTACTCTGGGGGGAACCTTCACGAGTATTGCAAGTATTCCGCTCACCGCAGGAATTTTTTCACTGGATCTGAATGGCTCCATTATTGTGCCACCGGGACAAACATTATCCATTAGCGTAGGCACGGGGAATCAGACGGCAGCCATTAATCTGTTCTGGTGGGAATTCTGAGTTTGATCCTGATAAAAGGAGGTGCACACATTGCCAAACAATAATGTATTCAACCCGTTAAGCCAGCCCGTCTATACGTCCAACACAAACACGTATATTTCTCCAGGCATTGTTGCACCTCCGGAGAATAATGCTGGCAGTACAGGCAATCTGTACAATGCGGGTTCCACCAACTCCACAACACTGGGCTTGCTGGGAGGAACGGTTATCGCCACCGTACAATTGGCCAATCCAGCAGGGAGTGGGAAAACCCTATACGTATCACGACTCTCCGGTGGAATCACGGTTGCACTGAATCTGTTGTCATCCTTCAGCGGTTCCATGAGTCTGAGCGCTAATGGAACACTGACATCGCCCACCACACTCACGCCGGTAAACAGCAATCTTTCCAGCAGCAATACCAGCGTAGCCATCGTACGATTCTCTGCTGCTGCGCCTTCAGGAGCGACCCCATTGATGGCTATGCCCCTTCAAGCAGGGCCGTTTCTATCCAATGAATTTGGCCGTTACGTGGTTCCTCCGGGTCAAGCTATTAACCTCTCTGTCAGCGGATCACTTTCGGTTGGTGGACTGATGGCCTCTACTGCTTATTTTGCTTGGTGGGAAGTGTAATTCGCTCAATCGTGCTTAACAATGCAATGTGCAAACAGCCGCCTTCGGATGAGTACCGAAAGCGGCTGTTCGTTATATTGTAGATGTAATGATATTTAAAAATGTCCGGGCAAAGGCTATCAGGCCGATTCCTGCGGAATGATCTCTTTGGCTTCAGACACGAGAGGTTGCTTTCCCTCCCACAAAATGCGTTGCAGCAGTATGCCGGCAAGACCAATCACCAGCGTAGCGAGACCGATATATTGAAAGGTAGGGCTCGGCCCTGCAACTCGGATGAGCGCTCCACCTGCAAGTGGAGCTACGACCAGTACAACACTGGATAGTGAATTTTGAATGCCGAAGACGCGCCCTACATAGGCAGGAGGGGTCTCTTTTTGCAACAAATAATTCAGAGTTACCATAAAGAGCCCATTACCCAGCCCAATGCAGAGGCCCCAGATAATAACCCAAATTTCAGGTGTTTGTGGGCCGATCCACCCCAGCGCAGCAATTCCGGCACCCACGAACAGATATCCTCCACCCAGTCCCCACCCATACCCAATTCTCGGCAAGCGATTTAATAACAAAATGATGACTACTGCCCCTGCTCCTGCCGACGACCCCAACCAGCCGAGCAGTGATTCGTTACCTGGCTTGATCTCTCGAAACAGGGTCGTAAACTGATAATCAATCATAAGAATGGCCATCAGTCCAAAACAGCCGAACAGAATCGTACTCAGCACGGTGCGACTGCTCCGTATAAAACGCCACCCTTGCTTCCATTGGGAGAACAAGGATTCCGATCCATCCTTTTCACTAGCAGCACTTCCGTCTGAGGCTACGGACTCCGACTTTTCCACCAAACGCCGCAAGGGCCACAATACCGCACCTGACAACAGGCGGGTACAGGCATTAATGACAATACAGATTTGTGGTGAGAAAAAGGCCAAAATGACTGCACCCAGAAGTGGTCCCGCCACTTTCGAACACTGGCTTACAAAACCGTTTAGGGACGATGCCTGAAACAGATGCTCCTCTGCCACCACCTGGCGGGTTAACGCCTGCTGGGCTGGAACATGAAAAACACCCATCATGGCACGTAGAGCAAGAAGTGGAAGCAGCCAGATCGGGCTTGGTGCGAATAAAATAGCAACGGTTAATCCCACGGTGATCACATCACACAGCATCATGATTTTCACTTTGTGCAGTCGATCAGCAAGGGCACCAGCAAAGGAGCCCAGCAGTATACCCGGGACAGCCATACATACAGGAATAAGGGCAATGATCAGCGGATCGGCGCCCCAACGGTAGGCCACCATCACCTGGATGGCGAGTGCATCGAACCAATCTCCAAACGTAGCCAGCGAGTATGCGATAAACATGCGGACAAACCGGAGGTTGGTCCATAAGCTTTTGGAAGATTGCGCAGATGAGGCGGGTGATTCGGTGGGTTCATTGGATGTGGGTTCATTTGAAATGACGGTCATACTTGTATTTCCTCCCTTGATTACAGCCGCTTGTGGTCTGTATGTTCCTTGGCTGTAATCATAAAGGAGTTATATCAGAGGAAGATCAGAGGATGGGGAGGTAGGAGATAAAAAGTTACGTACTTCATCTGCAATTTGTTGTCCATATAAGGGAACACCGTAACTTTTGCCGATCTCAGCGTACACTTGACGATACTTACTCCGAAGTCTGCCTTCGATTCGATGATGACCCAGGAATAGGAGAATCTGATATGCAGCATTCAGATATAGCGGTGCGTTCAGCGACATTTTCAATACATCCAGACCGTCATCCATTCTTAACTCTGCCTCACGAACTCGTCCTTGCCGAAGTAACCATAACCCCTCCATCACCTGAAAACGTCCGATCTCTCGCAGATACGGGGCATCCTTCAATCCCGCTCGCAGGACTGCCATCTGGGCCTCAATAGCTTCACCGCTGCCACCCCACAGTTCCACATACAACGCTGCAAGTGCTACAGGCAGTCTGAAATTCTTGAGCTCGTCAGTCTCTATTACACGATACGTTTCTTCAAGCTGCGTTTTGGCACGTTGATACTGGCCCACCTCTACATAGACTTCAACGATGTTCAGAATGCGGAGTTCGCGAAGCTGATCGGCAGATAATGCAGATGAACTCAATGCCTGCTCATACAAAGGTAAGCTTTCTGATGGTTCAATTAGCGAATGAACAAAGATCAATAACCAGTATAAGCGCTCTTCAAAAGCGATTTCTTTCGTTGTAATCAGCCATTCCAGATCTCCCTGTATAAAATGAATATACAACTGATAATACGGGACAATCTGAATGCCAAGCGCTTCTTGCTGTTGAACCAGGGTCTGTATGGCATTTCCCTGCCCAAACAAGTGATATTTACGAAGTAATCCGTGAATGACTTCCTGCATTTCTGGGTCCTGAGCAGAAGGGCTAGCGGGTAGAGCGGACTTGTTCTTCTGCACAGCAAGCCGGTATCCATAGCCCCGTACCGTGTCCAGACTGATCTCATCCCAGCGTTTCAATTTCTTGCGCAGGCGATAGATATGATCGTCCACGGTGCGTTCAACCGGATATTCCAGCGGCCATACCCGATCCAGCAGTTGACTGCGGGTGAAGGCTTTTTCCTTGTTTTCATACAGAAAATGCAGCAGTGCAAATTCCTTGGCGAGCAGGCGAATGGATTCCGTTCGCCGCGTGACCGTATATGTCCCTTCATCCCATTGCAAAGACATGTCAGGGTCCTCCTACTATGTATAATTCGCTATTCCAAAATAATATAGATTCATTCCATTTTCTTCAACGTGTTCAACATACCACAAAAAAAACCTTTGCGAGAACGCAAAAGGTTTTTTTATCGTTTATCTTATAGATAGCTAAATTGTAGACGCTACGTATATCTGTTCTTCCAACAAGTATTACCTTGCCTTAACCCAGTACGACACGATCATCTGCCATTTTTTTGCCGCTAATCCGTTCGAATTCACCAAGCAACTCAGGCACGGTTAACGTACGTTTGCGCTCTTCGCTGACATCCAGAATAATTCGTCCTTTGTCCATCATAATCAGACGGTTCCCCAGACGAATCGCCTGCTCCATATTGTGCGTCACCATCAATGTAGTCAGTCTCATCTCACGCACAAGTGTCTCCGTCAGTTCCGTGATCAGTTCGGCACGTGAAGGGTCAAGAGCTGCCGTATGCTCATCCAGTAGCAAAATCTGCGGCTGGGTAAACGTAGCCATCAACAGGCTAAGTGCCTGCCGCTCCCCGCCAGACAAAAGCCCCACTTTTGCATTGAGACGCTTCTCCAGTCCGATTCCCAGCTTCTCCAGTTGCGTGTTGAAAATCTCACGTCTGGCACGGGTAACTCCGAAGCCCAGTCCGCGTCCTTTGCCACGTTTATATGCCATCGCCATATTTTCTTCAATGGACATATGTGGTGCTGTACCTGCCATCGGGTCCTGAAACACCCGGCCAATCCAGCTGCTGCGTTTATGCTCCGGCAGATTTTTAATGGAGCGGTCATTGATCAGTACATCGCCCATATCCGGCTTCATCACACCCGAAATGATGTTCATCAACGTGGATTTACCGGCTCCGTTACTGCCAATCACCGTCACAAAATCTCCCGGATTCATCGTCAGATTCACGCCAACCAGCGCGGTCTTCTCATCCGTTGTGCCTGGGTTGAACAGCTTGGTTACTTGCGTAATCTCCAGCATGATCACATACCTCCCTTCGCCTGATGACCCCCGGATCGCATCAACTCTTCTGTTCGTTTGCGAGCCAGACTTCGCTGCTTCATGGAGCGCTGCATCGTTGGGAATACAAGAGCAATAATGACGATCACCGCGGTGATCAACTTCAGATCAGATGTATCGAACCATTCGACTTGAAGGGCAAGCGCGACCACAATCCGGTAAATGATTGAACCAACGATCGCTGCAAGTGTAGCCCAGAATACCGTTCTTGCACCAAGAATGGCCTCACCGATAATCACGGAAGCCAGTCCGATAACGATCATACCGATGCCCATCGTGATGTCCGCAAAACCTGATTGCTGTGCAATGAATGCACCAGACAGTGCAACCAATCCATTGGATAAGCTGACACCTACAATCGTAGTCACATCCGTATTTGCACCAAAGCTGCGAATCATGCGTTTGTTATCACCTGTCGCGCGGAGTGCCAGTCCAACATCTGTTTTCATGAACAGATCGAGCATGATTTTAAACACCAGCACCACGATGATAATTAGTACCATGACATGTTCACCCGAGAATGGATTGTCCATGCCCATAATGGATTTATTCGGTGCGCCAAGAATACGCATATTAATGGAGTAAAGCGCGATCATCATCAAAATCCCGGATAACAATCCGTTGATTTTGCCTTTGGTATGAAGCAGACCTGTACAAGCCCCGGCCACCATGCCGCCAGCCATTGCCGCCAAACAGGCGAGCCAAGGAGAGAAGTCATTGGAGATCATAACCGCCGCGATTGCGCCTCCTGTTGTAAAACTTCCGTCTACGGTAAGGTCAGGAAAATCGAGTATGCGGAACGTAATATATACACCAAGTGCCATCAGTGCATATAAAAGCCCCAGCTCGATTGCTCCTTCAATTGAATTCCAGCTTATACTCACACTACTTCCTCCCTGTCTATCGAAAAGAATGAGGCGAACCCGTTGCATGTTCGCCTCGCATCCATACAGCCGGTTTACACTCCGGTCAGATTATTTGAATCAATCTCAGATTCTATTGAATAATGTTGTTTTCCTGGTCTTTTACTTCCGCTTTCATCTCATCCGTAACCGTGATGCCTTGGGCTTCAGCTGCTTTCAGGTTCAGGATCAGATCCAGTTTGTCCGGAACGGTGACTTTCATATCACCAGGATTCGTACCATTTTTTAGAATGTCCGCGGCCATCTCACCAACCTGATATCCATGGTCATAATATTTGAAGCCAACCGTTGCGAAAGCTCCTTTTTCAACGGTATCCCGATCACTGGAAAAGAACGGAATTTTATTACTGTTCGCCGTTTGGATGATCGTATCAACCGCACTCACGACAGAATTATCAAGCGTGATGTAGAAAGCATCTACTTTGCCAACCAGAGAATCCGTTGCCTGTTTTACTTCAGATGTATTCGTAACTGGTGCTTTCACCAGCTTGATATTATGTGTTGCGAGTGCTTTTTCTGCGTTATCTGCCATAACCACCGCATTTGGTTCACCTTCGTTAATGACCAAACCTACCGTTTTCACATCCGGCAGATTTTTAGCGATAAAGTCAGCCAATTGTACGATAGCCTCCGGATTCGTGTCGGATGCACCTGTAACATTGCCGCCCGGCTTGTCCATATCAGTCACCAGTTTGGCACCCAACGGGTCCGTTACCGCTGCAAACAGCAATGGCTTGTCCTTCACTTGTTGAGCCAGAGCCAGCGCAGATGGTGTTGCGATTCCGAGTACGAGATCATTTTTGGAATCACCCGAAATTTTCTGTGAAATGGATAGGTTGTTCGTCGAATCACCCTGCGCGTTATTGTAATCGATTTTGAGGTTCTTGTTTTCTTCAATGCCCGCATCCTTCAGGGCTGCGATGAAACCTTCGCGTGTAGCATCCAGGGATGGATGTTCAACAATCTGCGAGATGGCAATCTGGTATGATTTTTCCTCGCTGCCTCCACCTGTTGTACTTCCCGATCCTTCGGATTCCGTGCCTGTACCGCTGTTATTTCCGCAACCTGCCGCAACGATCATTGAAGCAACCATCATCAGTGACATCCAAAATTTCTTTTTCATGTGTGAGAACCCCTCTCCATCTTATAAAATGTGGTTACCCTTATCGAGATTCCATTGACACGATAGGGCGGGACAAAACAAACGCTTCAACGCATTGTTGCTTTGATCGACAAAAGCAGACAAATATAGACTTTTCTCATGCGACTGAAGTCCATGACCCGTGTTGGTGTTTTATTGTTCCCCTAATATTAAGGGGCGTCCCGATATCCGTCAATGGTTGAACCGCTTCCAATTTAGTTTCATCGTATGGTTGTGATAGAAAACATTACATAAAACATAAAAACCACCCACATTGTTCTGTAGATGGTCGCCATGGGTACAACAAAATAAGGTCCTACTCATGAAAGTCGAGTATGAAGTCTTCTTCTAATCTCGTCCACAAGCATTGTTTTCTCCGCTTCCGATATGGCCTCCGCGATCAATTTGCGTGCCGCAACAGGCGCAATCCAGGGTTCGATATCTGCATAGGCAATACCGGACAACTTCTCATACTCCTCCATAAAGATGCGAATGCTGGCCTCTCTGGTAGCATAAAGAGCAACCGTCGCTTCATGTCGCAGATGCGGGGACAGTATTGCGCAACGAATCATAATGATATATTCGGCCAAGTCGGCTTTCGGATTTCCGGTAGAAGCATTGTTCCAGTCAATAATAAAGGTATCATGCTCTCGAAGGAGTATGTTACCCGGGTTGGGATCACCGTGACATAGTTGCTGCTTCATGGGTAATTGATCCAACTGGGCAATCACGGCAGCTATCTCCGCTCCAGACAAGTACTGTGCTTCATCATGAGATTTTTCATATTTAAAATTTTCAAAAAAAGAGGCATCCCTCCCAATGTACTTTGGGTATGGTCGCCTTATATCAATCAAAGAATAGCTCCAGAGTGCTTATTCCTTTTCTTTTTGCAGTTCCTCTAATTCAGATGAGGTTAGCCCGGTAGCCTTAATAATTATAGCCTGATCAAGACCTAAAGTGAGCATATTCATTGCGATTTTCCGCTTGCTCTCAGCTTCACCTTCTTTGATCCCTTCTTTGATCCCTTCTTCGATTCCTTTTTGAATTCCTTCCTCCATGCCTTTCTTGAGACCCTCTTCTCGTGCGCCCTCAATCATGGAAGCTTCGTCCCACAGAAATTTCTGACGGTCGATATATCGTTGACGTGCTTGCTCATCCTGGCTCAGAAACTCCAATACACTCATGGCTTTTTTCAAAGCCGGTTCCGGTTCGTGCATCATTAACGCCTCCCAGCTTGATCTAGTCATTCCTTTCAGAAATAACAGCCAACGCACCAATCCATCCTTCATTTGAATATTTTCATCATTCAGCTTTGGTATTTCCATAAAGTGAATCTCTATAACGTCCGTCAACGGAATATCAGTATGGTCTTCTCTTAAATGAAATACGTTGTGATACTGGTCATTAGCGAGCATTTTGAAATTAACAATGTTGATCGCTACGCATTTTTTGAGTTGACTATATCTCTGTCCTTCAAGTAATTGTCCGGAATATTGTTTACCCCAATAGAACAAAGTCCTCTTCTCTAAATCATACTGATTAAACAACTGCATTTCAACATTGATTAGCTCACCTTGATCTGTTTTGGCCCGTATGTCCAGTATGGACTGTTTATCTCTCGGTGTATCCTTGTCCAGATAAGGGTTAATTAACACAATCTCGGTCAGTAAAGATTCACCTGCATTTTTGAAGGTATGATTCAGAAAAGCCAAAAGAACATCCTTATTCTCTTCACTTCCAAAGATTCGTTTAAACACATAATCGTTCTTGGGATCAAGCAACTCTGTCATCATTATTCACTCCTACGCGCAAAATGAACAGGATATATCTGCTGAAGTATCAGCAAATATAAGGATGCGAACATGCACTGGATGTTAACTCCATTATAACACGCATCGCCATCCATAAATAGCGTTTATACGTAATTCATTATCAAAAAAAGAGACTATTTCGACGAATCGAAACAATCTCTTTGTATAAAACCAGTTAATTCCCCGACGCTTCGCGAATCTCATACTTGCACCTTTTGCCGCCATCGGCGTAACATTCGGTACGCTCTACCTCAGCTTGAAGTAGCGAGCGGAACAGTTCCAGTTCACAGCGGCAAGCCTGCTTGTAGACACTCGCGACTTGCACAATCGGGCAATTCATTTCCGTAATGACGTAGGTTCCATCTTCTTCTCTGGACGCATCCGCCATATATCCGTTGGCATTCTGGATTCGCGCGAGTTCCTCCACCCGTCCGGCCAGATCCTGGCCCTCCATCTGTGGCAATCCGCTACGAAGCAGCTTGTCCCGGCGACTCTCGAACAATGCATCCACCACACCGCTCCCGGCTGAGTCAGACAATTCTTCAAGTAGCTCCAGCGTAAGGGACGAATATGATTTCGGGAAAAAGCTGTCCCCACGTACCGTCAATTGGTACACCGAGGACGGACGTCCAGCCGTAGCCCGCGCCTCCCGAACCTCGATCCAGCCGTCCTGCTCCAGTGCCGTCAGATGACGGCGAATGGCCATGCCGGTCAGACCCAAATCAGCTGTCATTTCCCTCGCGGTCAATGTGCCTTGCTGCTTCAGCATGAACAAAATCCGTTCACGCGTCGTTCGTTCCTCTTCACGCTTCACGATCAGCACCTGCTCTCCTGCTTATGCGTGTACCGGTGCTGCCTCCCGGCAAGCATCCGAGCAAAAGCGGTTATGCGTCTCTTCGCAATCCTCACAGCTTACGTGCTGCAGGTTGCAGGTTGGACAATTAATATATCGGTCATGTGTCGTTCCACAGTGATAACAGCTGGCAATGACAATATCCTCGTCTGTCCGGTTAATCGGCACAGAGATTCGCTCATCAAACACGTAACACTTGCCATCAAACAGATGGCCTTGTACTTCAGGGTCTTTACCGTACGTGACAATACCGCCGTCCAATTGAGCCACGTCCTGGAATCCTTCATTGATCATGAAGCCAGTCAGCTTCTCGCAGCGAATGCCGCCAGTGCAGTAGGTAATAATCGTTTTGTCCTTCATGTCACCCAGGTTCTCCCGAATCCACTCCGGAAACTCACGGAACGACTCAACATCTGGACGGATGGCCCCGCGGAAGTGACCGATTTCGTATTCATAATCATTGCGACCATCGATAACGATGACGTCATCACGTTGCAAATGCTCATGGAACTCTTTCGGTGAAAGGCGTTTGCCGCTAATCACATTCGGATCAAGGTCTTCGTCCACGCGGAACGTAACCAGCTCTGCTTTGTGACGAACAAAGATTTTTTTGAACGCATGCTCTTCCACATCATCAATCTTAAACACCATGTCGCTGAACAGCGGGTTGGCATGCATGTCTTTCATATACTGTTCCGTCTGTTCAGGAGTTCCGGATACCGTACCGTTAATACCTTCGGATGCGACTAGAATACGGCCTTTCACACCGAGGTCCTTGCAGTATTGCAGATGCTCTTGTGTAAACGTCTCAGGGTCTTCAATCTTCACGAACTTATAATATAAAAGCACGCGGTACGCGCTGTTACACATGTATATCACCTGTTCCTATTCCATGTTGTTATTAGCCGGATCATCCGGCAAGACGACTACGTTGCACCCTTACTTGTAAAAAGAAAATAAACAGCCGCCCGAAACATCGTCTCGAACTGCTGCCTGACATTCGACTTTTATTCCTGCATTCTAGTTTATCGGAAGCGGAATAGCTTAGTCAATATAAATGTATAGAAAGGGATGAAAGATATGGAACATATCTGTCTGCAACAATCATCCTATTCCGAGATCGTAATGACTGAGGTTACAAAGTGATACGATTCATTCTCCAATACCGCCTGCGATAACAGGATTTTATTACCTTCCGGGCTCCAGGCGAGTGGGTCAGAAGCGTTGTCCATATCCGCCGAGATCTGGAACTGTTCTGCCGACTCCGTGTTGGAGACGAACAGTCCTTTCTCATTATCATTCTCGAAATTGATGGTGTATGCAATCTTGGAATCATCACCCGACCAGCTGGTGCCGAAGATCTGCGTACCTCTGGCGAGCGTGGCCTTCTCATTACCTTCCAGATCGGTGAGCACCAGCGCCCGTTTGGTATCCGCCGTTCTTTTCACAATCGCAAGCCTTGTTCCATCATTAGAAGGAATGACCCACTCCACACTTTTCAGCACCTGTTTCACGTCACCCGTCTTCACATCGTATGCATTCAACTGGCCGTCTTCGCCCGTAATATAATAGAGCATATTGCCTGACACTTTGATACTTCGTACATTGAAATTGCCCGTCTCCACCAGTACTTTCGTTGTACCGTCCACACTTGCAGAGATCAGATCACCCTTCATATCGGGGAAAACAACATGTTCATTATCCAGCCACGCGCCCTCTTGTATGAATCCATCCTCCTTACCAGCAGGGGTTGTCTCCCCGTTATGCAGGTTCAGGAAGTAGCCTTTGCCCGTATTTTCCTCCGGCTCCCGGTAGAACAGGTACTGACCATCCGGTGACACCAGCGGTGCACCCAGACTGGCTTCACTTTCCTTGAGCGGCGTGTCTGTACCTTTCGTCAGATCATACATATATAAGTTATGCGGATATCTTTCCTGGCCTTCAACCGTGACGGGTTTCAAGGACTTGTTCTCCTTGTCGGATACAATCCAATCATCACTAAGCCATGCAATTCCGCGCATATTCGGCAATTTATCAATTTTCTCCAACTTGAAGCTCTGGTACACGGACGTGTTAGTATTATCTTTTACTGTAATATCGGTGCCCGTTTTCCCGCCTTGTGCATTGCCCCCCGGCTCTGTTGTTCCCCCACATGCTGCTGTTGTTAACAGAGCAATGGCCCCAAACGTCCCCAAAGCTGCTTGTTTCCAATTCATCATGGTCCCCCCTGGTTTCTCTTCTATAAGACCAAGCATACACATGGCATACTTCCAAAGTTATTCAGACTTGTTTCGAACTTGTAAACTTGAATCAGCCAAAGGGAAAATGAGCTGAAACGTCACACCTTCCCCATCTTCTGGATCATCCGACAGCAGGGTGATTGTACCGCCCTGTTTTTCAACAAACTGCTTCACGAGAGATAGTCCCAGTCCGGTTCCACCGGTTTTTCTGGCTCTGTCTTTGTTCACGGTATAAAAGGGTTCAAAAATCTTCTCCCGTGCCTCTGCCGGAATCGGCGTACCCGAGTTGTAGATGCGAATGACCGCTTGACGCTCCTGCATCCGTAGTTCGCTCTTTACCTGGATCACACCATCCGGAACGTTATATTTGATCGCATTATCCAGCATGTTGATGAAAATATGCATAAGACTCTCCCGATCGCTACGGATCACCGCCGGTTCAAGATCCAGTTCCATGTTCAGCGCAAACTTCTCCGCTTTTCCACGCATCCGGCCACAGGCATCCTCCAGCAGAGCACTGACCTCTACATCTTCGGCCTGATTCTCGAAGTCGTACTTCTCTAGGGCAGATAAATGTAGTACTTTCTCCACCATCTCGTACAGCCGCTCTGTTTCTTTGCCAATGTTACTCGTGGCATCATCAAGCAGTTGCGGATCATCCTTATACATGTCGAGCAGCTCCACATAAGCTTTGATCGACGTTAGCGGTGTCTTGAACTCATGGCTGATGTTACCGATATATTGTTTCTGCTGCTGTTCCAGCGCCTGCAGCTTCTCTATGGCCAGTTGCAACTTCTGCTGCTCCGCATGCATGGCTGTGATGTTTTGCTGAATGGATGTACTCATATAATAAATGCCCTGCCCCAGCTCTCCCAATTCATCCTTGCGCCTTACAGGAGACTCCGTAATGTAGTTCCCTTCTCGAATGAAATCTGCGGACCTCTTCAGCCGGGTAATCGCAACGGCAAACCGATTGTAGAACAGATAACCTAATATGAAACTCAGCGCAACAACAGTAATCCCGGCCCATATGAACAATTGAAGGATGCGAGTATAGAATTCATGGTAGCTTTGGACCGGATATTGCATCCATACAGCACCCATCTGTCCATCCGGACCGTCCAATGGTGCGGCATAGAGCAAGGTATCCCCTTGTTCATGATAGGCAATTTTATTTTGCAGTGCATAGTTAAGCGTATCCTGAACAATCGCACTCTCCCCGGAGCTGATCGATGAACCGACTTGCTGGCCATTCATATCATAGAGCGCTATCGGCAATCCGGTAGAATTGGCTAGTTCCTGTGCAAGCCTGCGGCCGTTTTGTTGTAAAAAAACGTCCTGTTCGAGATGAACGGACTCCGTATAGTAGGCTTGTCTCACGTTCAAGTTGACCAGCCGTGTCTGTTGGGACAGAATACCCTCAATCTGTGACTGCTGATTGCGTTCAATACCGCGCAGAACCAGTGAACTAAGCACAACCACGGTCAGGATAAGCAAGGCTGCCAGAAAAACACTGAACTTCAGCTTGATGCTGACTCTCATATGGCCCCGCCTGTTTCAGGCGCAGAAGCTTTGTAACCAATCCCGTACACGGTCTGCAATTTTTGCTGATCTGTATCCCCGATTTTCTTGCGCAAACGCTGGATGTGAATGTCCACGGTCCGTGTCCCACCTGCATATTCCATGCCCCAGACCCGGGCCAGCAGATCGTCTCGTGTGTACACACGCTCGGGATTGGACATGAGAATGGTCAGCAGGTCGAACTCTTTTGGTGTCAGATCCAGCTTCTCCTCATTCACGGTCACCGTGCGGTGAGCAACATGAATACGCAGTGTGCCATTCACGATGGCCTGATTCTTCGAATCGTCAGGTGGTGGACTGCTTTTCTCGACACGGCGCATGAGCGCTTTCACCCTTGCGAGCAGTTCACGGATCTCGAATGGTTTGGTCATGTAATCATCGGCGCCCATTTC
Source organism: Paenibacillus sp. FSL k6-2145 (assembly GCF_037976585.1). NCBI lineage: Bacteria > Bacillati > Bacillota > Bacilli > Caryophanales > Paenibacillaceae > Paenibacillus > Paenibacillus sp. FSL k6-2145. Next base: position 1,739,155 of record NZ_CP150267.1, read on the forward strand.
CAGGCCAACGATTTTGTCCACGATATCATTTTTGACGGTCAGCAAAATAATGCCGATATCCTCCCGGTCTTCCAGCCTGCGGCATACGCCGTATCCATCAAGCCTTGGCATCATGACGTCCAGAATCATGACCTGTGGGTGAAACGATGCGACCTTGACCAAGGCCTCTTCGCCGTCACTCGCAGTATCTACTTCATATCCTTCGCGCCGCAGCGCGTAAGCAATAGCACTGACGATACTTGATTCGTCATCTACCACGAGCACTTTTTTATTCATGGGATTCATCCTTTGCTGCAATGTCATCAAACGCTTTCTGCATCTATGTTAACAAGGAGTCGCGGATTCGCCAACACTATCAATCGTTCCTGCTAAAAAACTCACTATTGACTAGATTTCCAGAATCAAATTATGTAAAATATTTGATTATAAGAATATATATTTATTATAATTACAATATTGTATTAAATGTATAATAAGTTCATATACCCCCTATTTAGTTTTATGATAATCACCTTTAATTTGATATAAATTCAATATTTGGAATTATATTCTTTACTTTATTATTTCCTCATGTTACATTATTTCATGTTAATACTTTTTTATGGAAGATATAGAAAGGTGACGATCTTTTTATGTTTTTTCATACAGCACCTAGATTCTTACATAATTTGATTTTTCAAAAAAATTAGAGGAGTGTAACGAAAATGGAAAAAGGAATCTTTGATCTTGATGTACAAATTAAAAAATCAGAAGGTACAGTTCAGCCACAAGCTTTAAGTATTTGGAACTGCACTGGTGGTTGCGGAGAGCAAACAAGAACTGCCAATACTTGCGCGCCTACTGCAGGAGTAAAATGTTTCTCTAATATTGGAGCACTTTGTTAATTTTTTCACAATCATATTTTTTTCGTTCAACTACTTGAAGAGACTGAATAAGTCTCTTCTTGTTATTTTGAACAACATTTTTTTACTAGAGCGTGTCTTCAAGTTTAAGCAAGCTGCACCATAATGGACACCAAAGCTAAAAAGAGACTTGAACGTACACGTTAATTTATCATACCGAGTCTCCAAACGAAGTTAACTCTTACTTTAATAAAGAAGCATTCCACCCAATGACTCTTTGTAGACATCACAATCATATTTTAGGATCACTTGGCGATTTTTTATTTTGGGAATATCTGGTATGGCTGCGAGACGTCCTCCTTGTGGTTTTCGTTCAGGTGGACAAATCTTGAATTAGACACAATTGTCTCTCGTGAATTTCGTATCTTGTACGCATTTAACATAATATCTCATGTATTACCATTTAATCTATTCGAAGAAATGCTCTAGAAGGAGGGTTATAATGCCTGATATTGTTATGGAAGTGAACAACCTAACTAAAGTGATAGGCAAACGTGAGATCATTCAAGAAACTTCGTTCAACTTGGAAAAGGGAAAAATTTATGGTTTCATTGGTCCGAATGGTGCAGGCAAAACTACGATGATGCGCATGATGACAGGATTGATGCATCCAAGTAATGGCCATGTCAAGATAGATTCATACGAAATAAACAAAAACCGAAAAAATGCATTAGCACAGGTGGGAGCAATTATAGAATCGCCCATTTTTTTTGAATATATGACAGGTAGGCAAGTATTACGCAATTTGGCACGACTGCATCCTGATCTGCCTAAATCTGATAGGGAAAATCATATTCAAGAGTTGCTTGAAAGGGTTGGGTTGGGAGATAGAGGGAATGATCGAGTTAAGGGGTACTCGCTTGGAATGAAGCAACGTTTGGGTATTGCTCAGGCACTGCTAGGAAACCCGAAACTTCTGCTTTTAGATGAGCCATCCAACGGTCTTGATCCCATGGGGATGAGAGCATTAAGAGATATCATCCTTAGTTTGAGAAACGAATTTAACTACGCTTTTTTTATCTCAAGCCATTTACTGGATGAGCTCCAGCAGATGTGTGATGAATTAATAATCATAAAAAGTGGAAAGGTTATTTGGAAGGGTCCTACGGCCGAGTTAATCCGTGATGGCGAAAGGTTAGAAGATGCTTTCGTGGAGTTAATGAGAGCATGATTACGTTATTCAATAGTGAGTGGGAACGACTTTGGTCCAAACGTTGGACATGGCTATTGGTTTTGGCTATCCCTGGTCTTGCTTATATGACAGCCAGTTTTTTTGAAACGCTTCAAGTTGATCATGACACGCTATCTCAGCTATTTATTCTTACAGGCTTACGAAATAACTTGTATTTTCCCGTTGATATCATTATGGCTGTATTTGCAGCTTCTATATTCACCGAGGAATATAGAGGCGGTCAGTTGAGATATGTTTTTCTTCGTCAATTTACCCGCAAGCAAATCTTTTTTAGCAAACTATTGTTGATTTGTGTTTGTATTTTTCTGATGCTCATCTTGTTTGCAGTTTGTTTGATAGTTACCGGTTATTTTTTTCAATTCAATGAAAATGGTTTGCTGAATTATTCTCTTGAGGCTCTTAGCTACACTTTTGTATATTACGGGTTTGCATTTGTTTCACTCTTAGGGATAACCAGTTTGTTTATTTGTATTTCGATGTACAGCAAAAATGTCACATATGCAATCGGGGGCTGTATGCTTTACATTTTAGCATCATTGTTACTGGACGGCGCAGTTATTAAACTTGCGGCAGTATTCAGTGACATTCCTCTATTAGAACTCAGCATTACCTATTCCTTGATACCTTTTCTACAACATACTGGTTTGAACGAAGTTATAGACGGAAATACAAATGTAATTGTGGCTATATTATCCGTTGTCGTTGTACATCTTATTGTTTTCCTATGGGGAGCCTACCATCGCTTTGTGAAAAGTGACTACTTATATTAGGGGGTAAACATGTTAGGCATATGGATTAGTGAATTGGAACGAGATTGGAAAAAAAAGTCTAAGATTGTACTATTCTCTGCTTTTTTAATTGTGATTATTTTCAACATTTGGGGTTTAAGTTCGTCACAAAAAGGAGTATTTCGTTTTGGAGAAGGCAGTATTTTGCTAAATAATCTTAACGCTCCCTGGTTTATGATGGATGGAATGTCATTATTAATGATGGCGGCACTGCTGCCTATTTTTTATATTGATCAGTTAAGTGGCGAATTGAATTCTGGCGCATACAGATTGTATGCACTTCGTCCATACCGAAGGTTCGAACTTTGGCTGGGAAAACTGTTGGCGTTGGCTACAACGACTGTTGTTGGGATCGGAATTGTTTACATTATTTCTATGATTGGATCAAAAACCTTTTTTTCTAGCAGCGATACAGCGGCACTTTACGGTTTTAAGGACGAAGTAGGAAGGTTACCAGCAGAATGGTATACGATCAAATTCTATGGTATTTTTCTACTTACCTGTCTTGTTAAGTTGCTATTCTGCAGTGCTATTTGTGTGTTTATCTCAAGGCCAATCATAGCCTTTCTCGTGATTTTCGGATTATCTATTGTACTTTATCATTATATAGCAACAGAATTAGTTTTTTTATTTGACCCTTTTCGTCCAATTTTGCTTTCTCTTCAGTCAGGAGGTTCAATCAGTTTTTGGCTATATTTAATTGGATCCAGCATTCTTTTTGGGGCAATCAGTTTTTTGGGTTGGCAAAGAAAAGTAATATGACAAGTGTCTCTTGTCTGGCATCTAGTGGGAGGAGAATATGATGAAACGTTATTCGTATAAAACACTGGATTTTTTCATGTTGAGAACTCCAGTTTTACCCTTAAATAAATTTTTTTCTTGTTTCCCCGAGCAACATTCTCTTATTGAGAATGTTGCTAGTTATTCTTTGGAAAGTTTGATGCAATTATCTCGTAAACCTGAGATCAGGGAAGCGATCCTTGTTGCAAGCCCTAGCCTATACAGGTCGCTTTCTAAAATTGATGAATTCAAAAATAAGTCTAATGTGATTGAAGCGCAAGTTGTATCAAGCGTAATGAAGTATGTAATCCGGATGATGAGTAGACCTACTCCTTTTGGATTATTCTCAGGCATTACTGTTGGCAGGTTTTCAGCCAAATCTCAACTTGATATTAAGGAGATATCTCATTATCGTAAACGAGCACGACCTGATATGGGATGGATTCTCAAACTAATAGAACAACTTGAAAACGATCCACAGATATTGGAACAACTAACTATTTACCCGAATGCATTAATTTATAAACAAGGTAATAGAGCTAAACTCCCCTTCTTAACGAGATATGGGAAAATGAAAAGTGGAGCAAATGATAGCATCTCTGTTAAAGCAACCATTGTATTTGACTGGATTATGAATTATTTATCTTTCCCCCGAAAGTTTTCCAAGGTATTGAACCAAATGGAACTGGAGTTTCCGGGAACAGACCGCGAAATTATCAATAATTACTTGCAACAACTCATAAAAGAAGAGTTCCTCATTACTGAACTGCGACCGTCCACTATAGATAAAGATCCGTTCTATCATGTTTTTAGTCTTGTGAATGGGCTCCAGGGAGTAAATGATATAGGAAAAAAATTGCATGAGATTCACGAAACGATAATGTTATATAACGAGACTCCTGTTGGAGAAGGAATAGAGACTTTCAAACAACTTAGTAGAATGACGAATGATTTTATTCCGATGGAGACACCCACTATACAAGTGGATTTGTCACTTGCAGATCAGTCTATCAGACTCAATGAGCATATTCGCAAAGACGTGGAAGAGGCAGCATACATCCTTAATATGCTTTCACACTATTCAGAAGATCACCTGAAAAGATATGTAGAAGATTTTCTAGAAAGGTATGGCGATCTTAAAGAAATCCCCGTTTTAGAATTGATTGATGATGAGCTTGGGTTGGGTGCTCCGGCGACGTATCGTTATCCTGAAAACCGTAAAAATTCATATGCGTTAAAGCGCAGAGATTCTCAGGGTAAAATGAAACAGGAACAATTATTTATGGAACTGTTGGTATCCGCAATACATAAAGGCCAGCATACAGTTGAATTGGATGAACACGTTATACAACAACTGGAAGGATCCAATGATTCCCAACTACCACCATTACCATCTATGGAATTGTATTTTTCCCTTCACACGTTGGATCAAAACAGTCTTGATCATGGGGAGTACAAACTGGTGCTGGCGCCTAATCCCGGTTCAAACGGAGCGGGAAAAACTTTCGGTCGTTTTTTAGATATCCTTGAACCCAATCTCCAAAAAGATTTAACACTGATTTCAAAAAAAGAAAAGGACTTGTATCCTGATGCAATGTGGGCAGAAACATCTTTTCTTCCCACTTCGGGTAAATCTGCGAATGTAATGCTTACGAAGAACTACCGGGACCATGAAATTCCGCTTAGTCATGGTGGGATAACTCCAAACGAACAGATCATATCCATGTCTGATCTTGTCGTAGGTGTAAAAGAAGGAAGGTTATATATTAGGTCCGTATCCCAAAACAAGGAAGTAATTCCAACTGCAGGTCATATGTTCAATTATCATCATGCGCCGAACATCTATAGATTCCTGATGGAGGTTGGCTTGATGAGATTTGATCAATGGTCCGCCCCAGACTTTGGGTATTTAATGAATGCCCCATTTATGCCAAGAATTCAATATAAAAAAATTGTGTTGTCTCCTGCAAAATGGAATCTTCGTTACCCTAATAATAATTTGAAAGAAAGTATTAATGCAGACAAATTAAAGAATTGGGTTTTAACATTTTTGAGGGAATGGAATGTTCCAAGATATGTTTATTTGATTGATTCAGATAATCGAATTTTACTGGATTTGGATCATCCGCTACATTTAAGTGAATTATTAAAAAATTTAAAGACAACACGACATATAAATTTAATCGAACACGCCGGTGGATTTGAAAATTTGCCTATCCATCGTAGTGATGGTTGTTTGGCTGCTGAATTTGTGTTTCCACTCATTATAGACGATGCTATACCAATTAAAGGAAGTTCACCCGTTTTCCCTTTCAAAAAGCTATCGGACAGAGGGGTTTTAGGGAAAGATATCTATCTCCCTGGCAATGAGTGGTTTTATGCTAAATTATACGGATTGGATAGCAGACAAAATGAATTCCTTGCTCTTTATTGGGAGGAATGTGTGAACGAGGCTAAAGATATTGGTTTAATAGAACAAGCTTATTTTATACGCTACGCTGATCCTGATCCGCATGTTAGGGTAAGGTTCAAGTTCAAATCCAATGATAAATCTCAGCTATTCGCTCAGTTATTTAAAAAATGGAGTGACGAGTGGTTTAAGGATGGTTATATAACTAAATTCACACTAGAAACTTATGAACCTGAGATAGAAAGATATGGCGGAACGGAGTTAATGAAGTTAGCAGAATCTCTGTTCTCCGAAGATAGTTATGTGGTGGCTGGATTAATTCGTCTAAACCGTTTCGAGAGACGTGAATTTGAGATTGAACAAATTGGTGTACTTAGTGTAATTCATCTTCTTACTCATCTAGGATACAACAAAACTGAATGTTTCGAAACTTTAAATGAAAAGTTTGATGTTAAAGATTACCTTCAAGATTTTCGCAAGGTCCGCAACACATATATGGATATGCTTAATGTTCTTTTTGGTTTAAATACTTCCCAAACCGCGGCTTCGGAGAAATTCACACAAGAACTATTGCCCGTTTTCGAATCAAGAGCAAACAGCAGTTTAAAATACTATCAAAAGCTGGAGAAACATCGTTCAGAAGTTTTATTGACGAATAGTACAGACGACATCGTGTTTAGTATTATTCACATGCACTTAAATCGACTAATTGGAACTGATCGAAAGCTGGAACAGAAAATAATGATACTAACACGCCACGCGATGAACAGCTTGATACAATACCATAAAAGAAAAAGAACGGAAAACTTGAGCAGTGTATGAAGTGTTTTTGTAAATAAAAAATCATAAACGGAAAATGGAGTTTTTATGTGGAATTCAGCGAAAAGCAGTATGAAGTTATTTTCACTAATTTTTCAGACTAATAAAGTATTGTTTATAATTAGTGCAATATTGCATATCCTACAAGGTTTGATTCCCTTTTTTAGTTTGGTTGTAATGCAGAATATGTTGAATGGGATTTCATATTCTTTGATGCATGGAGCGGATCTAGTACGCATACCTTTTATCTTGTTTGTTATTGTGTACGCAGTAAAATTAATCATTAATTCAGGACAAACCTATGTGGAGGGAAATTTAGAAGCTTCATTAGCGAAGTCTTTGAATATCATGATCGGGAAAAAATCAACTCAACTTGGACTTGCTGACTTCGAAAATTCGTCTATCAACGATCAATTAAAACGTGCAACTCAAGAGGCAGCATTTCGGCCATATCAGCTATATAGCCAAGTAGCGGGTATTATCTCTGGTCTTATCACTGTAATTTCATCCTCAACTTGGTTGTTTCTATGGAAATGGTGGACTGTACCGATCATTCTCGTAGTCTCTTTGACATCTCTGTATTCTTTATTCAAATTAAACAAACAACAATTCGATATCTATATGAAAAGGACCCCTTTATATCGTCAATCATGGTATCTGACGCATTTGCTTACAAATGATCGGGCAGTTAAGGAAGTCAAAGTTTTTCAATTAAGCACTCATTTACTTAACAGGTACTCTGAATTGCTCGAAAGCTTTTATAAAGTAGACAAGAAAATGTTAGGAAAGCTAACTAAATACACATTTATTTACAATTTTTTTGAGCTTGCAGTGATGCTTTGGTTGGTTTGGTTTGTCATTCAAGAAACATTGTTAAGTACCTTGATGATTGGCAGTTTGTACGGGTATATTCAGGCAATAGTACTTACACAAAGTCAAATACAGTCCATAATGAGAAGTTTGTTACAATTTTCCCAAAACCATCTCTATATGGAGCAATTGTTCCTGTTCTTTGAGTTACCAACATCTGACCCTGTTTCTCGATCATCTCTGCAAAACAAACAATGTGATTTTAGCTTAGAACGCCTAGAACTCAAGAATGTTTCTTTTCAGTATAATGGGAATGACAAAATAGCGTTGAAGAACATTTCCCTATCGTTACGAAGGGGGCAGACTATAGCTATAGTTGGTAAAAACGGATCAGGAAAAACAACGTTAATGAAAGTATTAATGCAACTTTATGACAATTACGAAGGTGAAATTATCGTAAACGGAAAAAATATAACCGATTACGATCTGAATATGTATCAAAAAAAAATCGGTACTGTTTTCCAAGATTTTGTTCATTATGAAATGTCTGCCAGAAACAACATAGGTTTTGGTTCATTGGATCAGTTGGACCAAGACCAAATGATACTAAATGCAGCCAAATACGCATCTATTGATGATGTAATCCATTCTTTGCCCCAGGGCCTTGATACGCAGTTGGGTAAATGGTTTGAAGAAGGTCAGCAATTATCTGGCGGGCAATGGCAGAGGTTAGCCATTGCCAGAGCTTTCATACGCAATGCCGATTTGTACATTTTAGACGAACCTAGCGCGTTTTTAGACCCGGTTGCAGAACGAGATTTGTTGGAGTTATTTCTTGATTTAATGAAAGATAAGATCGGTGTGTTCATTACTCACCGACTATCTTCTGCACGCCTTGCTCATCAAATAATTGTCATGGAGAACGGTGAAATTATTGAACATGGGACACACGAGAAATTGCTTAGTGATAATGGTACGTATGCTGAGATGTATCGTATACAAGCTAAAACATTTCAGGAAAACAGCGTTGAGGAGGTATATCAGCATTGAATATTGTGGAAAACCCTAATTTGAACAGATGGTTGAGTTTAGAAGGCGACTTAAGAAACAGAGTTGCAAGCACATTGGACTCTGTTGCAGAACGATATAAAAATCCAAGCGAAATTTTAATAAAATCTCAAAATTCTATATTAGCTGTTGATGGATTCGAAGTAGAGCGGTGGACGGAAGAAAGTCTGAGTAACGGATATTCTGGAATTTGCCTATTAATGGGGGAATTGGATTATCTCCAACCGGATGCTGGTTGGGATTATATAGGACATCAGTATTTAAAGGAATTGCAGAATAAGCTTGAACAAACGGGGTTGCATGATTTGTCATTATATGGCGGATTACCCGGTGTTCTAGTGGCTACATATTCCCTATCGAGGAAAGGCATCCGTTACCAGTCAATGACAGAAGGTATTGCAACTTGGATGGAAGAACTAGCAATTAAAAAAGTTAATGAACTAGTTAAAAATTGGGGAAGTACTGATATGAAAATTGGTGATTATGATACGATCCTTGGCCTAAGTGGGCTTGGAAGAGTTATTTTATCATATTATGATCGCCCGGGAATGAAAAAAGTATGGGAACAGATTGTAAATTGGTTCAAATTATATTGTGCAAAGAAGGGAATAGGGGAAGAAACCGTTCCTGGATGGCATATTTCTGCTTGGAGCCAATTTCATGCTAGTGAGGCAAAACAGTATCCTTCTGGAAACTTCAATTTAGGGCTTTCCCATGGAATTGCGGGGCCCATTTCACTTATGAGCATTGCGATACTTAAAGGACTACCTGCTGAACCCTTAAAAGATGAATTAAGGACACTCACTGATTGGCTTGTTGGGTGGAAAGTCATTGGTGAAGACGGAATATACTGGCCTGGCCGGGTTTCATATGAAGAATGGGAATTGGGCAATCTGCATATTGAAAATAAAATACATCCAAGAGATTCGTGGTGCTATGGAACTCCTGGTATTGCGCGTGCAATATGGTTGGCAGGCAATGCTTTGGAAAATAAAGAGTTATCTGCTCTTGCACTTGAATCATATCTAAATATGGAAAAACGCATAGATATGGACGGAGGGTTGATTTCACCAACTATTTGTCATGGTCTTTCAGGTTGGCTTCTACTGATCCAACGGATGTACTCTGAAACTGGGGAAGAACGTTTAAGAATGATGCGTGACCGCCTTGTAGAAAAGGTTCTGGATTTCTATAATCCGGAATCTATATTTGGATATTGCGACATAAACTGGATTGATAATAAACTTCAATATATTGATGAAGCAGGCCTTTTGAACGGAGCAGCTGGGGTTGCTTTGGTTTTGGCATCATTATTATCAGATAAAAGTCCTGAATGGGATCAAGTGTTATTGATACATTAAATGAAAAAAAAACGATCATTTACTGACCCCAGACGTATCCATGAATCGTTCTCATCAAGCTCTGCAATGTAATTGGAATACCCAGTAATAATGTTGCGTCGACAGTCCCACTTCCGCGGCAACCTCCGCCAGCCCTAGCGCCTCATACAGCCCAGTCTCGATCAAGTACAGACTCTGGCCAATTATAGCGCTATACTGACTTATGGAAAGTGAAGCAGAATCTTTGGCTAAACCATCACCGAGAAAAGGAAAGTTACTCGGTGATGGTTTAGCCATTATTTTAGCGTTCACTGTCCTAAACGGCAGGAACGGTCTGCGGAACAACCTCTTCGTCATCATGTTCCACCAATTCATGTTTCTCCCAAGCTCTACTCTTCCAGCGGAAGTACATAATGACCGCACGCGTCCACTCATCAGCCGCAATGGCAAGCCACACACCCGCGAGCCCCAGATGAAGCTGGAATATGAGCAGGTACCCCAGTGGCAGACTCATGCAGACCATGGAGATCAGCCCCATGTATACCGGGAATTTTGCATCCCCTGCCGCACGCAGGGAACCAATGATCACAATGTTGCAGGTACGTCCGGTTTCGAGCAAAAGACTGAGCAAAATTACTTGAGCCCCCAGCTTGATAATTTCCGGATTATCCGTAAATATGCTCATCAGAGGCACACGGAAAAAAATGATGATTACATCAATGATAACCGTGGCCAGAAGGGCCCATTTTACACTGTCAAAAACACGTTTGTACGCATCGTCTTTGCGCCGCGCACCCACAAGCCGGCCTACAATGATCGATGTCCCCATACCAATCGCCATGCTGAACAAGTAGATATAGCTGGAGATATTACCCGCATACTGTTTGGTTGCCATAGCTTCTGCGCCCAGATAGGTCACATACAGCGTGAACACGAGCTGGCAGGAATGATATACCATCGATTCCATCGCAGACGGAATGCCAATCCGCAGTATTTTGCCAATAAAATGTTTGGACAACTTAATGTAGTATTCGAAATCCACCCGTACCTCGCTCACACGATACAACAACCAGAAGAAGATCAGCAGGCAGATAAACCGGCTTCCCACCGTGGAGATTGCTGCCCCTTCCACCCCAAGCTTCGGCAGGCCGAAGTGTCCAAAGATCAATGCATAGTTACCAACAACGTGAATCACGTTCATGAATACAGCAACATACATCGTTTCTTTGGTGTAACCATGTGTACGGATCGTCGCAGCCAGCGCATTAATGAGTGCCTGGAGGAAGATACCGCCACCGACGATATTTATATACGAACGGGCAAAATCATAAATTTCGCCTTGAATATTCAGAAGTGTTAGCAATTGTCCTCCAAACAGAAGGAAGATTCCGCTCAGGACCAGACCTACGATAAGATTCAGTGTGATCGCATTACCCGTAACTTGTGCTGCTTCACTTAACTTTTTCGATCCGATATATTGTGCGACTACAATCGCAGCACCATGTCCAATGACTTCCAGTACAAGGATAGCGATAGAAATAATCTGATTGGCTGCTCCAACGCCGGAGACCGCATTATCGGATACCGAGCTGAGCATGAGCGTATCCACGCTCCCCATCAACATAAATAAGAAGAGTTCCAAGAAAATAGGCCATGTCAGTCGAATCAGATTCAGATCCTTGGCATCAGAACGAAGGGACTCTTTGGTTGAGGATATTGCTGTCATTTTCTCACCTTTCCCATGTGGGCTTTAATTCTTAGGGTATGTTAGCACAGGTGGTTTGAAAATGCAGTAGTTTTGCGAAAATAGTTGAAAGTTTTTTGCAATTCAATAAATAGGTATTTTCAGCGTTTTCATCGAGCCCCCCTTCCGTACGCCTGTCAGAGGTTGTAGAAGACAAAAAAGGCCCCTCCCAACCCGCTTTTAAGCAAGTAATGGAAGGACCTTAGGTCCTCAGCCTTTTAACCTTTAACCGAACCCGCAGCAATGCCCTCCACGATTCGGTTACTCAGGATGAGAAAAGCAATCAGGATCGGCATAATGCTAATCATCAGCGTTGCACCAATGGCTCCCCAATCCGTTGTATATTGACCGATAAAGTTTTGTACCCCAACAGTTAGGGTTTTGTACGAATCTGTACTGATGAACGTATTAACAAAGATGAATTCATTCCAGTTATAGATCATGTTGATGATCGCCGTTGTTGAAATGACCGAAGACGTCATCGGCAGCACAATCCGAAAGAAAATCCGATGCACGGAGCAGCCATCCATCACTGCGGCTTCTTCCACTTCACGGGGAAGCGCGTAGTAGAATCCGAGTAGAATCATAATGGTAATTGGCATATTAAAGGCAATATAAGACAAGATGACTGACAAAGGATGATCTGTGAGATGAAGCTTCAGGAACAAGCTGAACAGCGGAATCAACGTGGAGTGTACTGGGATCATCAGACCCACCATGAATAACCCCAATACCAACGAACGCCCCTTCCAGCGCATACGTGTAATGGCAAAGGTCACCAGACTGGCAAATAGCACAGTGAACACAACCGAGACCACCGTAATCCATACACTGTTGAAGAAGTACAAGCTGATATTTCCCTCTGTCCATACCTTGACATAGTTTTCCCAACGCGGAGTAGCAGGAAGGGAAAAAGGCGCCATGTCGAATACTTCCTGATTATTTTTAAGCGAGAACAACAGCAGCCATACCAAGGGCAAAATTTGCAGCAAAGCTACCAGGGACAAGAGGAAATACAGCAGAATATATCCGAATCTCCTTAACCATGCCGAACCTCGGCCTGTCCCCGGGTACGTTGGCAATCTAACGGCCGTATCCGTCTTCACTTGGATGGACCTCCTTTCATTTCACTAGGGCGTGTCTGGAAACTCCGAAGGTGGCAGATTTTGCCGAATTTTCGTTCCAAGCAAGGAAATTTTCCGCAGGCGTGCCGGGGCACGTCAAGGGAAAGTGACGCAGCAGGGGGCGAAAAGGCGGTAAAAGATGCACTTCAGCGAGTTTTCAGACACGAACTAGCGTCAGGAATACTGGATCGTATCTTTGGATGCCGTCGCTTTTCGAAGCAGCCAGGTAACCAGCAGACAGATCAAGAGCAGGAAGAAACCTACAGCACTGCCGTAACCAAAGTCGAAGCTACGGAACGCCTGACGATACATATAGGAGGCCATCACTTCGCTGGAACCATTCGGTCCGCCATCGGTCATCACGTAGATGAGATCGAAATACTTGAGCGAGCCTACCACAGCCAGTACCACAGTCACCTTGATGACTTCTGTAATAAGGGGCAACTTGATTCGAAAAGCGATCTGCCAAGGGCTTGCTCCATCAATCCGGGCTGCTTCCACCAGAGATTCCGGAATATTTTTGAGTGCCGCATAATAGATCAAAATATAGAAGCCTGCATACTGCCACAGTATCGGTACGAACAATGCATACAGCACCAGGGATGGTTCCGCCAGCCAGGCTGGCGGATTGCTGAAGCCGATCGCTTCCAGAAAAGTGTTCAGCACACCATTGCTGGGATGATAGATCTTCAGCCATAACTGGGCGATCGCGACCGAAGACAGCAGCATCGGGATCAAATATATTTTGCGGAACAGATTGGCACCCTTGATCTTGCCTGACAGCACCAAGGCAATCATCAGATAACCGATCAGACTCAGCGCGGAGAACAAAGCAAGCAAAAAAGTATGACCCGCACTCTGCCAGAATGTTCCGTCTTGAAGCAGTCTGGCGTAATTATCCAATCCAATAAAGGTCATTGCACCGATCCCGTCCCATTGCATCAACCCATAATACCCGGTGAGCACGATCGGGATGTAAACCAAGACCAGCAGCAGAAGCAGTGCAGGAAGCACGTACAACGCAGCAACGAGACGGTTGGACATGACTTTGTCCATCACATTATCCTCCCTTCAAGCGTTCAAACGTGTGTACGTCAATTGCCTTTATCAATCGCAGCCTGATGATTCTTCACAAAGTCCTCCGGTGTTACCGCTTTGCCAAACAACGCCTGAATCATGTCCAGATGTGCCTGAGCGGCTGCCGGTTTCATCTGTACATCTGCAAAGAGTGTGAGACTGCTGGCCTGATTCAATTCGTTCAGCAGGTCAATATAGAGCTGTGGCAGCTGTACTGCAGCCGTATCCACTTTGGTTGCCGGGATGACGCCTGCTTCAGTCACTGAACTTTCACCCCATTTTTCTACAAAGTATTGCACGAACTTCGCCGCTTCTTCCTTCACTTTGGAGTTCTGGGCCACGAACAGCCCTACGCCTGGTCCACCTACCCAGCTGTTAATATCGCTCTTGCCATCTTCCATCGTTGGGAATTTGAAAAATCCGATCTTGTCCTTGAATTCCTGCGGGATGTCCGGGTTAGTCGTGAAGTTTGGCAGTTCCCAGGTGCCCATCAGATACATAGCAGCCTTTTCGTTCATGAATTCGGATTTGCCCTCATCGTTGGACAACCCGTTGAAGCCTTTGTTGAAGGCATTCATATCCACCAGCTTTTGTACCTCGGCAGCAGCTTGAGTCAGCGCAGGATCGTCAAACTTGCCGGAGCCATTGATCGCCTTTTCCAGTGCATCTCCACCTAACCGATTCGCCAGATACATATACCAGAGTGAACCAGTCCAGCGGTCTTTATTACCCAGTGCGATCGGAACCTCACCGTTCTCTGTCAGTGTCTTCAGCACACTCAGGAATTCATCGTATGTTGCTGGCGGCTGCAAATTATATTTCGCAAAAATGGCTTTGTTATAATAAATGGGGGAGATATTCAACTCGATTGGTAGCGCATATGTTTTGCCGTCTATGGCATAGGCTTCTGTTGTTCCGGCTATGAATTTGTCGCCCAGCGAGCCGCTGAGCAGATCATCGACCGGTGCGAACAGATTCCCCTTCACATAAGGCTCCAGAAATCCAGCAGCCCAAGTTACACCCACATCGGGAAGTTCATTGGATGCCGACAGGATTTTCAATTTGTTCTTGTATTGTTCATTCTCCAGCACTTCCTGCTTAATGGTCACATTGGGATGATCCGTCTGATACTGCTTGATGATATCGTTGACCAGTTTGTTTTGCTGTGCGGAACTGCCTGCTGGCCAGAGGTGCATGAATTTGAGGGTTACTTTCCCATCTGTGCCGTTGCTGCCTGTTTCACCCTCTTGATCCGAACTTGAACTGTTACATCCGGATAAAATTATGGCGAGAACCAGCGTCCATGACAGAAGAATGGCCATCGTCTTTTTGCTCATTATTCCAACCCCCTTGGTTTGTTCGGTTAATGTAACCGCTTTAACCAAATTGTAGCACGGGCCTATCATACCTATAAGACCAGAGTGATTTGGAAAAACTCCACTTTTTTGAGGTTATTTGTTATCTCGTTCAGATAGGGAATGCCGATATTTGCTTGGACTTAGCCCCTCAAGGCTTTTAAATACCGTGATAAAATACTTATCCGTCTGATAACCCACCTGTTCCGCAATCTCCGAGATGGGCATCGTTGTCTGCACAAGCAACTCCTTCGCGCGCTGAATGCGTTTGCGGGTAAGGTATTCACTAAAATTGATGCCGATCTGTTCCTTGAACAATACACTGAAGTAACTGGAGTTGAGATGGAGTAAATCAGCGATTTCACGCATGGTCACATGTTCACCCAGATGAGCATCCACATAGGTCAAAGCTTCACTGATCTGGCTATTGAGCCTTTGTTCCCCGCGCTCTTTAACATCCAGCAGCTTGGGGTCAACCATTTCTTGCATCGTTTGAATACGTCGCTGTTGTTCGCTGAACTTTAGGGCTTTTTCGACGGTCTGCAGCAATTGTTCCTTATCAATCGGTTTCAACATATACTCCACAACACCCAGCTTAATGGCCTGCTGGGCGTATTGAAAATCGGCATGTCCCGACATAATCAGGACAACAGGCTTGTTCGAAAAATGTTGAATGGCTTCAATCAGAGACAAGCCGGAGAATTCCGGCATGCGAACATCCGTTATTAACAGGTCTGCCGGCTTTTTCTTGAGCCATTCGACAGCCTCGACGCCACTTTCTGCAGTCTGAATGTGATTTCGTCCTGCCGACCATCCTTCCAGTGTTTTGCGAATACCCTCTCTTGTACGCGGCTCATCATCCACGATAAGAATTGTTTTGTCATGAATCATATGCACCCTCCGTTCCCATGGGAATCTCAAAGCAAATGACAGTTCCTTCCCCAACCTTACTTGTTATGGAAAGCCTGCAACGTTCGCCAAGTTGGCTGCCAAAGTAAAGCATCAGTCGCCGATGTACGTTGATTAGACCTACACCTGTCCCCTTCTTGGACACAGCCGGCCCGCCATGTAAAGCATGAATGACAGATTGTAGCCGTAATTCATCCATACCGGGACCATCATCCCGAACCTCAATGCGAACCAGATTTTTTTCGGTCGAAGCATCCACATGGATGCTTATCTTTCCCGGTCCCAGTTTACTTTCAATCCCATGGAGAATCGCATTTTCGACCAAGGGCTGTATAAGAAGTTTAGGAATTGCGACCTTACGCACCGTATCACTCAGCTGAATCTCCCATTGCATTCTCTCTCCCAACCGCATCTGCATAATTTGAAGATAACGCTCAGCGTGTTCCAACTCTTCGGCCATCGTAACCCATTCATCCTGCTGCGAACTGGAGATGATGTAGCGAAATAATCGGGACATCGCCACAACCATACGTGCCATCTCCTCGTCTCCCTTTTCCTCAAGGGACCAGTAGAACGCCTCCAGGGTGTTGAATAGGAAATGGGGATTAATCTGAGACTGCAACGCCTTCAGCTCAGCCCGGGACTGCATGACTTCCTTCTCATGAACCACACGGGTCAATTCGTTCTGCCTGTAGACCATCTGGTTATATACGTCGTTAAGTTCATTGATCTCCATAGTAAAGCTGACCATTAGATTAGGTCTCATTGCTCCCGGCTGTGCACTGCGCATGGCCCGCATCAGGCGTATGAGCGGACGTGTAATCATCGTGGACAGAAAGAAGGACATGATGAGAAACAGAACAACACCAATCACTCCCGAGACGAGCAGCGCCGTCCTCAGGATGGATACACCTTCCGTTGTCTCCCGCAGCGGGGTCAGGACAGCAAGTGTCCATCCCGTTAACTCCGATTTTTGCCGGACGACGATGTAGGATTCCTCCCCGTTTTGCACGACTGATCCGCTGTCCAATATGGCCTTGGGATCGAGATTTATCTCCAGATCGGAAGTCACCACTTCTCCTGCCCCATCCAAGAGCATGATGGAGTCCTGCGAACCATCTGCCCCATTCGAATCATTGAGTTGAAAAAAACTGCGTTGCATCCGTACCACCACATAACCTCCATGTTCGAAAGAATGATCCAGCAGGTTAATCCGCCGAATAGCCAGAAGCACACCCGGATCTTCAGGGTCAGCGCCTGCCCATACCAGTCTGCCTTTTCCTTCATCCGCCAGGTTGATCCAGTTGCGCTCCACTCTGAGATCGAGGGATCGGTCATCCATCGGAAAGATACGGTTATAACCCGTAGTGTATATCTCCATACTTTGCGCTCCGTTGATGAAAGACTGATAACTACCTGCAATCTGCAAGAGAGCTTGGCGCTGATTAAAGGTGGCCGGGCTGCCTTGCTTCTCATCGCTGAGCAGACGCTGCACGTATGAATCATCCGCCACCTGGGCGGTCAGCGAATTCACTTGTGCAATGAGTGCATCCAATCTGCCACTGGCTTGGACGGCGGTTTGGTGAATATGTTTCTCCGCATTGCTTTTCAGCAAAGCAGCTACCCGATCATAAGCCGTTATGCCTGCGAGCAGCAGAACAACAAGCATCACCATAACAAAACCAATGAAGATCTGATTCCGAAGTGAGTTAAAATGTCCTTTTTTCCCGTGCAACTTCCCCAATCTCCTCTCTTTTTGGCATGTAAAAGAACCCACCACCTTACGCCCGTGCTCTTGAAGACTGGGTACAAACGATGCCGGATTTATCTACGTATTCAGTTCCTCATATAAAATGAACGAAAGAATATTTACACTAGCCACTACGATGACAGATTAACCTTCCTATCGCTGTTATCCCCAGATTTTTTGATTTCCTTTTAAAGGGGAAAATCCGGGGATAAAGGCGAACGCTCCGCTTTTTCAGGTTATTTCTGCCCTCTCCGTTCTCGTGTAAATGTTTAGTTCATTTATATAGTTAAAGCGCTTGCAGAAATGAACCTTACTCTTCTTCTCTCTTAGTCTTTGTTTACCGATTAAACTAACGACTAAAAAATAGCATAGTTTTACAGGTTAATCAATCCTCCCGAAGAGTTCCCAGACGTTAAATGACAAGGATCAAAAAAAGAGAGGGGACTCTTACAGTCCACCTCTCTTTGTTCATATCCCTTCACACATATCCTTTTCTGTGACACATCTTCAGTTATTTAACAGACCCTTGCGTAACCCCGTTGATGATCCACTTCTGTGCAAACAGGTAGATGATAATCATCGGCAGTAACGCGAGCAGGTAGGATGCAAACGCAAGGTTAAACTCGGTATTGAACTGTCCTTGGAATACATACTGTACCAGCGGCAACGTGTACTGTCCCGGATCACTGATAATAATGAGTGGCAGCAAGAAGTCGTTGTACGTGGACAGACAGGTCAGAATACCAACCGTCGCACTGATGGGCGCCATGAGTGGGAAAATGATTTTCCAGAACGTGCCCCAGGTTGTCGCCCCATCCACAAATGCCGCTTCCTCCAGCGCTACCGGAATGGACCGGATGTATCCAACGTATACAAATACGTTAAATGCCAGGCCATAGACCGTGTGCAGCAGGATCAGACCTACCAGATTCGTCATCTCCAAGGATGCGGTCAGCTTAACAATTGGCAGCATGATGATCGGGAACGGAATGAACATCGCGCTGACAAAGTAATAATACAGCCCTTTGAAAAACTTGCGTTTCTCCATGTTCCGCGCAATGGCATATGCTACCATCGAGTTACTGAGCAACGTCAAAAGTACGGTTGATGCAGTAACAATCGCACTGTTACGGAACGATTGGAAAAAGTTTGTCATGTCGATGGCCCTCGAGAAATTCTCCCAGTGAAGCGTTGTCGGGATGGCAAAGACCGATTGGGCCATCTGCTCCGGATTTTTCAAAGCAATCGTAACGGTCATATACAGTGGGAACAGGATAAACAGGGTGCCCAGCACAACGAGCAGCATAACAAGCCAATTGATTCGTGTACGGCCTCTCATTACAGATCCATCTCCCTTCTTTGCAGGAACCGGATTTGCAGAATTGAAATCACCGCAATAACGATGAAGTAAATAACCGAGTTCGCAGATTGATATGCATATTCGCCGCCTTCAAATCCGCCGGTGTAGATCAGATGGGAGATGGACTGCGTCGCCCGTCCGGGACCACCGTTGGTCAAGGCTACGATTTGGTCGAAGACCATAAGCGAGTTTTTCATCGCAAGCACCATATTAATGGTGAAGAAAGGTGCAATCAGCGGGAATGTAATACTCCAGAATTCACGCCATTTGCCTGCACCGTCGAGGTTGGATGCCTCGTATAGTGTCGTTGGTATCGTTTGCAGACCAGCCAAATACAGAATCGTATTCAGGGCCACGGATTGCCATACTGCAACAATGACGATACCAATCCAAGCCAGACTCTCGCTACCAAGAATGTTGGTGGATAGCGCGTTGATGCCCAGATTTTGTCCCCAGATCGGGAATACGTTGGAGAACAGGTAGTTAAATATGTAACCTACGATCAGTACGCTCAGAATATTGGGCAGGAAGTAGATGCCGCGGAAAAAGTTACGGAACTTGATCTTGGCATTCAGCCCGAGTGCAATGAGCAGGCTCAGGATATTGGTCAGGATTGTCACCACGATCGCAAATTTGAATGTAAACCAGTAGGCGTTACCTACATTGTCATCCTGGAACAAGTTGAAATAGTTTTTAAAACCAACAAAATCATACTCTTTCCCGAATCCGTTATAATTCGTAAATGAATAATAGATACCCTGGAGGGCCGGCAGTGTCATAAATACAAAGAACAATACTACCGCCGGAACAGTCATCCAGTAATAAGGTGCGATACGCTTGTTCATACTCCATCCTCCTTCAGACAAGGCTTAGCGCCGATTGGCAACCTTGTCCCATTCTTTGTCGAGTGTATCTAGATAGTTGTCGATGTTTTGGTTCTGCAAAAAGGACTGTACGATGGAATTCAGCTGCACCGCAGCCGGAATATAGTGATCGGGAAAGTCAATAACCTTGCCCTGCTCGATATAAGGCATCAATTCCTGTACCGCAGGATCATCCTGCTTCACATCTTCGACCGCAGAGAACAGCGTCTGTTCGTCAATATATCTTCCGATATTTTCAGGCTTTAACAGGAACGCAATAAACGTCTCTGCCTGCTCACGTTTAGGCGTGTCCGCGGCAATAGTAAACAGAGAGTCGATCCCGTTCACCAGCTTGATCTCGCTTGCATCGTTGCCCGTTGGGAATGGGAAGAAACCAATGTCTACATTTGGGTTCGCTTTGCGAATCTCCGAGATGGCCCAGGTTCCCTGGATGTACATGAAAGCTTCACCGTTAGCAAAAGCACGGTTACCGTCCGAATAAGCTTTACCAAAGTTATCTCCGTGACCGTACTTCATGATTTCCAGCTGCTTCTCAGCTACCTCGCGGTACTTCTCCTTGAACGTCACTTTGTTATCGCGCCGCTCTTGGTAGAAATCAATACCGACCAGATTAGAGGCCAGTGCATTGAAGGGCAGACTCGTCTGCCAGTCATCCTTGTATGTGAAGTAAAATGGAATCTCACCTGCATCTTTAATCTTTTGGGCGGTCGCAATCAGCTCATCCCACGTCTTGGGCACGTCCAATCCCATTTCCTTAAACAGCGTTTTATTGTACATAATACCGTTTGCATTAGTCGCGTAAGGAATACCTGTCACTTCGTCCATACCTGTGAGATCGTTGAGCATTTGTATGTAGTTTGGATCAATCGTCTGGAGTAATGAACTATCCGTCAGATCGGTGAAAATATCACTCTGGGCCAGGATTGAATACGTATCCGTTGCCCCCATAGCCATAATATCCGGTATATCATTTTTGACAACACGTGTCTTCAGTACTGTCTCCGCATCTGGCGGATTCACCTGTGTCACCTGAATATCGTCATGCTCCGCGTTGAACGTCTTGATCAATTCATCAAAGGTTGTTTTGGCTTCAGGCTTGTTCTGGAAAAATTCAATCTGCACTTTGCCATTCGCTCTATCTCCACTGGTACAGGAAGATAAAAGTACAGCCATCATTCCACACAGCAACATTGTCCCGAGAGCCTTGGTAAGCGTTCTTCTCATGTTGTACCTCCCTCAGCTTTATAAATTGAACTAATATGATTTACACGGTGTCACTCCGATTGCAGTACCATCTTCCGATCGTTGTTATCCCCAGATTTTTTTGATTCCCTTCCTCAAAGGGAAAATCTGGTGATAAACACGCACGCTGCGCTTCTTCAGATTGGTTCTGCACTCTCCGTGTTCGTGTATATCTTAGTTTCACTTTATATACGTAGAAATTTACCCATTCAAATGGTGAAATAACCATTTGGTTAATCCTTCCAAACTAACTTCAATCTGAATGGATGATATAAGTCTTTATTATTTCTAAAACGGTTTCGATAAAAATGAATCAAGACATTTCTTCCCATGACCTGAATCGGGCATAACAAAAAGGACACTGGATGATATCCAATGTCCCTCATTCAATAAGCTTATATTCAGCCACTGTAACGCTTTTATCCAACCTATTACGAACGCTCAACCTTCGGCAAAGCATTGCGTAAACGCTTGGCTCGATAACTCTGATATGCACGAATCAACATGCCGATGATAATCATGACCACACCGATGTTAATTGCGACATCAGCGAGATTCAAGATCCCGCGTCCTGATGGAAACACGAGGAAATCCGTTACCCGAGCATAGATAAATCGATCGATCGCATTTCCTAACGCTCCGCCGACCATAAAACCCGCGCCCGCTTGCATCCAGAAACCGCGAATCTCACCTTTACTCCGGTAATACAGCATGCCCGCTATGAACAGAACAGCAATCACACCGAACAGACGCGCATTTCCCTGAAACATGCTGCCCGCCATGCCACTGTTCTCATAATGCTGTAACTGCATGCCCGAGTCACCCAGTCTCATGACGTCGCCAACTTCCATATACATCCTCACTGCAATCTTGGTTCCCTGATCCACCAAAGTCACCAGCAGTGCTACAAAATAAAACAACATCGTGCTTCTCCTCCTGCCTACTGAGCGATAAATTATTTTAACTTTAAGAGTTTTGTATATTAGGTTCCCTTCACTTTAACACAGCCGATGTACGGTCTCCAAATGAGCCATCTTCAGCCACGCTTATAACGTCGACTAACATCATTCAGTCCGCATTTGGAAGGTACTAAACCTATTCATGTCGAATGTAGACATCAATCATATATGTAAAGGGGCTGCCTGTAATTTGAATCTGACCATGATCGAAAAATTAAAGGAAATGCAGCAGGAAGAAATGGACTTGGTATTTGGCACATTTGATTCTGAAACGGCGCTTAACCTTGGCCTGCATCTGGTTGAAGAAGCGAAGCGTCGCTCCCAAGCCGTGACCATCGACGTTACCCTGAAAGGACATCGTCTCTTTTTGCATGCGATGGAAGGCACTCATCCCGACAACGAAAACTGGATTCGCCGCAAGAACAACGTGGTGAATCATTTCTCCTCCAGTTCTTGGCATACGGCTCTACGCCTAAGAAACGAGGACCAAACGCTTGAGCAGGATTTCAACCTGCCTGCATCTGACTATGTTCTGGCTGGTGGCGCTTTCCCGCTTATTCTGAAAAATGAGGGACAAGTCGGCACCATTACAGTATCGGGTTTGCCTGATGAGGAAGACCATGATCTGGTCACGACAGGCATTCGCTCGTTTTTGTTGCAGCAGAGTTAGATTAAATGGCGCAAAAAAAGCCCACCAGATCAATATAGATCAAGTGGGCTTTACTAGCTAAAGCAGCATGCTCAGGACGGATTTTTGCTTTTCATAATATGGTACACATTGCTAAAGCTCCCGGAGAGAATGCCTGTAATCGGGAATATGGCCCAATTGATATCCCACCGTTGATATACAAAGCCTGTGAACAAGAAGATAGCTGTCGCCAGCGGCCATACAATCGCTTCCACGGCTCTCACAACCTTTACTTCTTGCTTCTTATCTACCGTCAACTGGTGCTTCTCCAGCAAGTTCGTGTAAGCCCCCTGAATATTACCGTAATATACAAACAAGAATGCTCCTACCCCAGCCATGACCATAAAGGCAGATACACCATAAGAGGCGTAGTTATCATTGATAGAGGAGGCTGCGAAAATAAACACAGGAGACAGAATGCACAGGCAGACACCCGTAATGATGGCTATTCGATAAGTCAGAGCGAAGCTCTCCCGACTATGCTGAATACTCATTTTAAGTGTATAAGGAAGCTGGAAACCCTTCTCCATATAACTGAAGCGTTCAAGCTTCATGCCACTGTGAATGAACATGCCCACCGCAATGGCAATGAGCACGAACATGCCGATCAGGCCCAGTACAGCCCCCGTTTCCACCGAACGGTTTGCAGCTGAAGTGGCATAGTTCTCAAATAAAGTATCCATGAAAATCAGAAACGCCACACCCAACGCGCACAATAAAACACCCAGCCCGATCCAAAATCCGGCATTTCTTTTGGCAGTGGTATATGCGTAGGCTTCTTCTTCCGTCAGCACAGGTACTGCCTCTTCCGCACTGACTGGCTGAATACCGAGTTCTGCAGTTAACTCCTCGATATTACCAAATTCCGAGATCACAATGCCGATGGCTTCATTCTCCGACTTGCCTTCCCGCTTCAACTCCAGGTACTTATCTTCCATCCCCGAAAGAAGTTCCTGCTTCAGATGCTCCACCTCGGGGGTCTTCGGCAGACCAGCAAACATGTTCTCCAGATACACCATAATTGTCTCCATGTTTCGTCACAACTCCCTGATAAATAGATTAACAACCTCCTGCGTAACCTTCCATTCCTCACACTTTTCTCTGTAATAGTCGAGGCCGGACGGCGTAATCCGGTAATAGGTACGACGCTTTCCCAAACTATTCTCATCCAGGTAAAACGATTCAATATAACCGTTCTTCTCCAATCGGGTGAAGGCCGAGTATAACGTCGTCTCCTTCATGACGTACTTTTCCTCTGTCAGCTGCCTGATGTTCTTGGAAATCTCGTAGCCGTACGACTCCCCTTCGAGCAGCATGTAGAGGATCAGCGTATCATTGTAGCCACGTATAACGTCACTGCTGATCACAAAAGATACTCCTCCTCATTACTTCATCTGTCGTAGTAGTTGAAGTATAGCACAATTTACTACGACAGGTGAAGTAGTTATTCCAAAAATGGGAAATAAAAATCCGTACCTGGGATAGGCACGGATTTTTTTCTTTTTCCTTCAGTTAAATTCCTGCGTTTATTGAATCGCTGAGAGAACGTCCAGCAGCATGGATTTGAATTTGGGCCGATCAATCGCCTCACAGACACGTACATTGGGCTCTTTGCCAAAACGTCCGTTGATATCAACCACACTGTATCCACGTGTCAGCTCTCCTGCAGCTTCCACATCCACATAATATTGACCCGACTTGGTCATGATGGATTCATCTGCTGCAACAGCCATCAGCAACGTATCGGGATGAGTGGTGCCATTCAGCTTATGTACCGACTTGTTGAACTGCATAACCACTTTGTTGATAGCGGTGAAGAAATTGGCACCCGATGTACCCAGAGCGGCAATCTCTGCATGATCGTCATCGTCCATCACTGAATATTGCGTGCACATCTCCCAGCCAACCATCGTGATCGGAATGCCAGCATGCAGTACAATTTTCGCTGCTTCCGGGTCCACGTAGAAGTTATACTCCGCTGCCGGTGTGATATTGCCCAGTGCATTATTGGTTCCGCCCATGATGTACAGGTGAGCAATTTCTGGAATAATCGTTGGGTCCTTCTGGATCGCCATCGCAATGTTAGTCAGTGGAGCAATAGCCAGAAGTTCAATTTCGCCCGGATGTGCGTGCACCTTCTCAATGATAAAATCAACCGCGTGCCCGCTCTCGGGACGCTGATCCGCCTTCGGGAAATGCGCGCCGCCCATGCCGTCATCGCCATGCACATCTTCCACTGTGCGGTGCTGAGCTTTACCGTAGGCCATTAGCGGACGCTCGCATCCTTTATACACAGGCACCTTGCCGCCATGTCCAGCAACCTGTACCGTGTACAGGGCATTTTCAACCTCCTGGTCGAATTGTACGTTACCGCCCGTAATGGTGATGCCTTCCACCTGAAAGTGATGCAATGCTGTCAGGATCGCAATCGTATCGTCTCCTGCTGTATCTGTATCGATGATGACTCTTCTCATGATGCCGCGCTCCTTCTACCGTTTGATAGTAAACTCTATAAACACTATGTCTTATTTTACATCAAAAATGTACCAATGACGATGGAAACGCCGATGATAATCGAACGCAGCAGTTGCGCTACCGCCATATTGCCTCGTGCAATTTCGTCACACACCCGCATTTTTGGAATCAGGAAATCAAATATAATATAGACCAGGCACAGCACAATAATTCCAAACGCCGACCACAACAGCATATCCAACCACGAGTGCGTCGAGAAAGATACCATCCCCACAATAATACACAGTCCCAGCAATTTGCTGCCCATGTACATACCTGCCGCCTCGTTACCTTTGGCGATTTCCTCACTATCGTTATACCGGGTCAATTTGCTAAAAGCGAAATATCCACATACCAATACCACCAGCAGAATGCCTACACCCACCGCCACATTCACGAGGTTTAATCCCAAGTTTTCCATTCCTTCTCCTCCTCATCATTCATCCGTTCACGAACTGTAGCCGCACAATAATAGGCCATATCTCCAGTTACTTTCTCCCCAACCCTGGGTAACACCCCAGCCAAACGCCCACCGATAACAAACACTCCTGTAAGCAGATAGCCACTGTACGCTCCATCTTCCGTCTCGATCACGGCCTGTTCCATCGGAACCAGCTGCTGATAGATTTTGGGTTGGTTTTCGTAATAAGCTGCAATCTCTTCATCCTCGTCTGTTGCCCCAGTTGCAAGATTGGATTCCAGCGCCTCGTTAAGAGGATGCTCCATATCCTGCTTTCCAGAGGCATTGTCCGTTCCACCCTCCAGCAAAAGAGTTCCTCTACCTTCACGCCCCCAGTAGCTTTTGGCTACATATGGTATGGCGTCCAGTTCGAATGGCTCAGCCGAAAAATAGGTGGGCAGCAGATATCGGGAAATCACATCCAATTCTGCTTCATCAAAGAGGGTAAACCCGCAATATTCCGGGGTTTGCTCGTTCCGCTCGTAGAGCGACCAGATTGCCGCCATGAAGCCTTTGCTCTGCATCAGTACATGCTGAACCGGATTCATCAGGCCTAGTCGTCCCTCCTGTACAAGTTCAAGCAGCGCAGCCCCAATCTCCACCCCTGTCGTCTCATCCCGATCATCGATCAGATACTCCAGCGGATAGAGACGGTACAGTAGATTAATCTCCCGACCCTTATGGTAAAGCGCCTCCCCTGGAACAATCTCCAGTTCCTCAAGTGGAGCATAGAAAACTTCGTATCCCGCTTCCTGACAACGACTCATCAGGTATTCCGTATTTGTTCGATCTTCGACATGTTCGCCAAAAGAAGTAAACGTCACCGGACCCTGCAATCCTTGGTTTGCATAGAATTCCAGCCATATCCTGAAACACTGCCGAATACGTGTATCCATCTCGGCAGATGGCCCAGTTAGCGTAGTATCCTCAGCAAGAGCGACCAGAATATTTTCTAATGAAGCAGCCTCCGGTATGCCTGTTGGAGTGTCCGTATTATTTTCAATACACTTGGGCCCAGCTTCTCCGATAATCCAGTCCTGACGGGTAATACCTCCAGTTACCATCTCCATACGTGCCGCCGGAATAAGCCCGGGATGGATACCCAACTGATGCTCTAAAAAAGAATCCGGCATATAATGCTGGATAAATCGCATCACTTTACAATAAATGCCGTCTACCGCCTCCGCTGCGGTACGCAGCTCTTGTATCTCCGAGGGAGAATAGACCGTCAATGTAGGTACACAATACTGCTTCCCGTACATTCGATGGTATGGAATCTGTTGTCCCGCTTCACCCTGAAACACCTCTTCGTGACTAAACGGCAGTTGAACCACTTGCCTCATCCGGTTATCCTCCCGAACTGCGGAAGAAGCTACCGAAGCCGCTTGATTTGGACTTGGATTTGCTATAGGAGCTGTTACTGTCCTTGTTGCTTCGATACGACGACCCACCGTAGTAATAGTGCCCACTGCTGGAATCATATTCACATCCGGTATCATACTCCGGGTCACATTCATCATTGTTGCTGCCACAACCCGATAACACGGCAGGTACCGCCAGCATCAGGGAGAAAGCAACCAGCTTTGCTTTTGAACCGGGTTTCGATGCTTGCCCCCGCTCTTGGTCACTCATTACAGATCCACCTCTTTCATATAAAACAACACTTTCTTGCGATCCGCATCCAGCACGGAATACAGGAATTCATACGTCTTGCCATCGCGAACCATGTAATGGTCCAGCAGTTGCTCGGCAAGCTCCATCGTATAGGTGGATGACGCTGTGAGTTCCAACTCCTGAAATGAACGTCCATTCCACAACATATACTCTGCACTGTACATGGAAGACATTTTGCACATCGCCAGCGCAGCATCCGCAATGGCTGCACCGTACTCATCCGGCATCTGTTGCTCATACGCCGTTACATATACTGCATGTTCCCGCCCATCTTGGCATTCATTGGACAGATGCGCCCAGAGTTTGTTTTTCACCAGGGTGGCATCCACCAGTTTGCGCATGAACAGTTCATCTCGTGTGACTGAAGTCTGT
Organism: Paenibacillus sp. FSL k6-2145; assembly: GCF_037976585.1. Classification (NCBI taxonomy): domain Bacteria; kingdom Bacillati; phylum Bacillota; class Bacilli; order Caryophanales; family Paenibacillaceae; genus Paenibacillus; species Paenibacillus sp. FSL k6-2145. The sequence goes on from NZ_CP150267.1 coordinate 1,767,376, forward strand.
TCCAGCACCCCCGTCTCCGCCTGTCGATCATCTGACCAACTCCGATACGTCAATGAATAATAGATACCGATAACCTCCCTTTTGCGAGCTCTTAGGTGAGCCGTTTCAATTCATACAAACGTATTTAACGCATGGGGAGGTAAAAAGTTACACTATTCCCCATGACATGTAAAAATAAGAACAGGTTGTCGCCCAGTTCTTGGATCAACAAAGCTTGAAAAAACAAGCAAATTCCGCGTTCGCTATGTAATTCAGTTCAAAAAGGCCGGAGATGATTCTCCGACCTCGCTTGTTCAATCTTATGCTTGTGCCATTCAGACTTATAACTCAGCCCACTGGGCCAATAGATCATTGTATTCAGCGGACAATTGCTCACGTTCATTCCAGATTTGTTCCAATTCAAGCGGATTGTTCTGCACCGTTTCCAGCTGTTGATCCAGCACCTGAATCTGTGCCTCAAGACGAGCCAAAGTCTGTTCCAGCTTCTCCGCAGACTGTTTGTTGCCACTGCCGTTTCTATGATTCGATACAGCTGTTGCTGAAGGAGTTAACGCCTTACCTGATTCAGTAGAAGCTTCATGATCTCGACTTCCATCGATAGCCGCAACAGTGGAACCGTTCATTGTCGAGGTTGCTTCTGGTTTCTTCCCTGATCTGGTAGTCCCACACGACGCAGACGTTAAACCTGACTTCATCTCTGACTTGGCGTTCCCACGAGAAGAAATTCCCACTCCTGCTGTAGCCTGAGTCGCCGCCGCCGAACGAGCTTGCAAATCAAGCTTCTTCTCGCGATACGCCTCATAGTCTCCCAGATAAGCGGTCATCTGCCCGTTCTCCAGTTCCCAGACACGGGAAGCGAGGCGATTGACGAAGTACCGATCATGTGAGATGGCAAGTACGGTCCCTTCAAAATCAACCAGCGACTCTTCCAGTGCTTCTCTGGATGCGATATCCAGATGGTTGGTCGGCTCATCGAGCAGCAGTACATTGGGTTTGCGCTGCACCAATAGAGCCAGCCGCAGGCGCGTCCATTCCCCGCCAGATAATTGCCCGACAGAGCGGAATACATCCGCTCCATAGAATAGATATCGGGCCAGAATACCGCGTGCTTCACCTTCCTCCACGCTCGCTTCCAGACGGAAGTATTCAAGCACATTCAGCTTTGGATTCGTAGGTTCCTCCTGTTGAGCCAGATACCCAACATCCACACGTGCCCCCCACTCTAGCTTGCCAGCATTGGGTTGCTCGTCACCAAGCAACAGCTTGAACAGGGTCGTCTTGCCGGAGCCGTTCCGACCAATAAGTGCAATTTTATCTCCATATTCCAGCAGACCCGAGATTCCGCGCAGGATTTCACGCTCACCATAGCTTTTTTCAACCTGTTCCAATACCGCTACCCGTTTACCCGTTCGATCCGTAGGGCGCACATCGAACTCGGCATTGCGGCGCTCCAGTACAGGACGCTTCACCTGTTCCATCCGTTCCAGCGCTTTGCGCATGGAAGCAGCCCGCCTGAAGAACTTTTCATTCCCACCCACTCGGCCCCATTCCTCCAGTTGGCGGATCGTTTCTTTCATTTTCTTGATAACCTTCTGTTGCTCCTTGAACTCCTCGAATTGCTGCAACAGCCGTTGTTCCTTCACTTTCATATATTCCGTATAACCGCCAGCAGACGTTTCCGCTTCTCCATCCTCCAGCTCCAGTGTTCGATTCACGACCCGATCCAGAAAATAGCGATCATGTGAGATCAGGACAATGGTGCCGGGGTATTCTCGTAAAAATCCTTCCAGCCACTCGACCCGCTCCAGATCAAGATGGTTTGTCGGCTCATCCAGCAATAATAGGTCGGGTCTTACGATTAGCTGCGAAGCCAACACGACCCGAGTCTGCTCCCCACCGGACAGGGAAGCAAAGCGCCAACCATAATGTGCCTTGGCGATATCCAGACCGTCCGCCACCTGATCGATCCGGGCATCCATTTCGTATCCACCCTCACGCTCGAACTGGTCTTGCAGTGCCGCGTAGCGTTTCAGCAGGCGCTCCAATTGATTAGGGTCTGCTGCACATGCCGGATCGGACATCTGCTGCTCCATTTCCTTCATTTGCGTGCGACATATCATAAGCTCCTTGAATCCAAGGCTCAGCACATCCAGAACGGTATGGTCATCCAGTCCTTCTGGAACTTGTGCCACGTAACCGGTCCGTGTATCTTTTTTGATCATCAATTGCCCTTCATCGGGCTTGTTCAGTCTTGCCATCAGGCGCATGAGTGTTGTCTTGCCGCTTCCGTTGCGGCCGATTAGGGCGACTTTGTCACCTTCCATAATTTCAAATGTAATGCCGTCCAGCACCAGATGTGCTCCATGGTATTGAGTCAGTTGTTGCGCGCTAATTATCATCATAATAAGGTTCCTCCTATGGTATGGAAGATCCTGACCGCAACACAAAAAGAGCCGCAGGAGGTTAGCTCCGCGGCCCTTCAGAATTCAAGCAATATCGCTTATCGTCCGAATGAGGTCAAGGCAGGCATCTTCTCGCAAATGTTAACTTCCGTATATTCAAAATTGGACAGACTTCTCCCGTTGGTCAGAAAAGTATGAACAATGCCAGCCATAGCAATCGGCAGCTGGCTAATACGGTTGTTAAGCATCTCGTGATTCACCTGTCTTCACCTCCCTTGTCATAATTATTGTCAATATATCACAGACGGATGCGTTCCTGCAACCAGCCCATCGCCCAATTCACCCTTACCTGTACAGTAGCTACTGCTCTGATTAGTTCCTGCCCCGTCGCCGAAGCACCACATCCCTAATCGCCACCGTAATAAGTGTTAACATTCCCGCGGCACCCAGTGATGCACCGAGCAGGGCATATCCGATGCCGTTCCACCCGCCAATATCGATGCTGATCATGATTACAACGGCACCGCCAAGCAAGGCCACACATGGCAATATATATTGAACCCACGTCATTCGCCGTCCTTGCAAACGGTAGATAAGCCATTCAATCAGCAGCTGCACCGCCCACATTCCCAATGTCCACAAGATCAATACTTCCATAAGGTTCCCCTCCTGTTGCTGGATGGATTAAGCCCTTTGTTACAGACCTTACGTTACTTCAACCAATCCGAGAAAAAGTTTTGGTACCCTTCTTTCATCTTCGTGCGCGAAAAAGCACCAAACGCATACTCACGGTTGTCTTCTGACACACTGCGCGGCGCAGCCGCAGCCATGTTCACCAGTTCAAACCAGTTATCCTCGTTGCCTGCAAAGGCATGCGTGGATCGAATGTGACCGTAACAGGCATGCTCCGGCTTCACGACCATTTTGCCCATCGCCATCGCTTCAGTAAGCGGCATCGCAAACGTATCAAAGGCCGAACAGTTCCAATACACCTTGGATGAGTTCATCAACGTAAATATCTCATCCTGCGTGAGCGCAAACTTCAGCTTCACGTTGGCAGGAATGTCGTACTTCTTCATGGTTTCCTTATAGCGTACACCGCCAAACACCATATATACTTCCTTGTCCTTGTTCTGCCGAGCATATTCCAGAACTAAATCCGGGCGACGGTTCGCCTCATCCCGACCGATCCAGAGCACCCGATTATGCACAACCTGACTCGGGTCATAGTGCCGGTTCGCCAGCTCTTCACTAAAGCCAATCGGGATGACGTTCACGTCATGTACGCCGAAATTGCGGCCAAGTTCTGTTTTCAAAAACTCCGTCTGTACAATCGCTTTATCCACCATCGTATAGAATGGCTTCATCATCTCATATCCCGTTAGTGCGGGATCGGGGAAACTGTGCGGGAACAATACACTCTTTGGTAGGAACATCTTCAAAAACGTAAACCCGGATACGGTGTAGATGACATGCTCTATATTTTGGCTATGAATCTGGTCCAGCACGATATCGTAATTCACCAGGTCACCTTTCTCATGCTCATACCCCGGCAACCAGTCGTATCCGCTGACATGACGCTCCGGCGAGATGAACACAATATCCACACCCAGCTCCAGACCAATCTGCTTCAGCCGATCCGCAAATACGCGTGGCCCTTGTGCTTCCGTGAATTGAATTTTACGCATAACAAGTCCGACTTTACGCAAGCTTCTCACCCCTCATTTCTATTCCTCACCCAAGTGCTTCATGCACTGTTCCAGCGTTGCTGCCGTCTCATGCCACTGGTTACGCAACTGTTCCTTCGGCCACACACATTCCTCACTTCTCAGGTCACCGTCAATCAAACGCAGCATCCAGAGTGAGAATACAATAGCATAGGCGTTGTACCATTCTGCAAAAGAAACCCGTTCAATCTGTACACCCAAGCTCCCCAGTTTGTCCAAATAAACATCCATAACCCGCTCTCGCAATGCAGGCGTAACCGTTCTGGGAAACAGCGGATGCGAGAGATCCACTAGATGAACTACGTCCCACAGCGGCGTATTCAGATGGGCATGCTCCCAATCCAAGATGACCAGTCTGCCGTCCACCTCCGCCATGTTACCTGGATGCAGGTCTCCGTGACACAAAACGGTTGGAAGTTGCTCCTCAGCTGTGAGAATCAACGTGGCGATCTTGTCCCAATCCGATGAAGACAACCGCATATCCAGTCTGGATAACAGGTCGTCCGTAGATAGTCTGTGCATTTGTAACTCATCCAACATCGTGCGAATGGACGGTTTCTGGCCCACGCGAGGCAGCTCACTCCAATCCGTAACAGACAACGCATGCCATGCTGCCATATGTACCGCTACCCCAAGCATTGTCTCTTCTTGTGAATCATGCATCAGTTGCCCCAGATCCTCGTAGATCATCCAGCTCTGTGCCGGGTCAGTGGTAAGATCCGACGCTGCAATGAGTTGCGGATAAATCGGTGGCAGGCCTGACATTACACGCTCGTACATCCATCGTTCCCGTCCGTGCTGTGCAGGATTCGTCAGTGGTTTGAAAATATAACTTTCACCGGTAGGAACAGTGAATCGCTCCACATATCGTCCGTTCATTCCTTTATACAACTGTTCGCGGCTTGTTATATAGTGATCATTCAGCATTCCTTCGGGTGTCACCCAGCTGTATGCATCCATCTCTTCTTTCACGCTATCCACCATCCGTTTCGTTCTCGCTGCTGCTCCCAATTATGATTTCTATTCATCATACGTTGCCGTTCACAAGCCTGCAAGCTTTGGTCGTAAGCGCTTATTCAGTGTCTTAATTTAGCGTTTCAAAATTGCTTGTTGCATTTTTGTTAGTAATCACTTACTATACAATCATGAAGAACAAATCTCATGTGGACAGCAAAAAGAAAGATATCCTACAAGCGGCGATGCGCTTGTTCGCAACCAAAGGCGTTGACGGCATATCCGTCAAAGAGATCGGTGACGCCGCCGGAGTAACCGATGCGGCGATCTACAAACATTTTAAAAACAAAGATGCCGTTGCCCTGGAAGCCTTCACCCAATACTGCGCGGACTATACTTCACTGATTGACGGGTATGTTCGACAGGAAGGTTCGGTGCTGGAACGCTTCAAGCAACTGGTTACCGAGGTTCTCCATCTGCATGATGAAGATCCCTACGGGCTGCTGCTGATTTCACAGAATCATGAAATATTCATTGAAGCCGGAAGCAGCGAGGATTACCGTCAGCCATTGGATGCGTTGATGGATCTGATCGATCAGGGAATGATGCGGGGTGAACTGCCTCAGCAGGATTCACGGCTCACAGCCGTTCTGGTGATCGGTGCGATTACACGTATGGCGGTCTCCAGTATGCAAGGTGAGCTACCAGAGCTGTTGGTACCTTATACGGGGGAAACGGTTCACCGACTTGCATCAATGTTGGGGCAGGTACCCCAAGAGTAGCGAGGGAGAGTGGTAGCCATTCTGACCTCGCAGAACACCAAGTAAGGCTTGGGGCTACACGTTATAAAAAGAGAATCGTCAACATACCATCAGGATATACCAGATGGATTATCGGGTCATACGTGACCTTTTCTTTTTGCACATGAGGTTAGTGTTCATTAACTAAAATAGTCAGGATGTGTCATTTTCCATGAAAAAAATATTAATTATTCAAGGCAATCCCGTCTCACCCAGTTACAACGGCGCAATCGCCGAGGCTTACCGCAAAGGTGCGGTGCAAGCTGGTGCTGACGTCCGCATGATCACCTTGAACGAGTTGGCGTTCAACATGAATCTGGAAGGAGGATATCGTAATAAACTTCCACTTGAACCAGATTTGCTGGAGGCCCAAGAAGCAATCAAATGGGCCGAGCATCTCGTATGGGTGTTCCCAATATGGTGGGGAGGACCGCCTGCCCTGCTGAAAGGTTTTGTAGACCGAATCTTCATGCCAGGTTACGCCTTCAAGTATCAAAAAGGAAAACCCTTCCCCGATCAGTTGCTCAAAGGCCGTACCGCCCGCATGATCACCACGATGGATGGTCCGAGCTGGTACTTCAAATGGTTCCAAGGTGAGCCTGCACATAAAATGATGAAAATCTCCACATTTGGACTCACCGGCATCAAACCTGTGCGGATAACAACTGTAGATCAAGTTGGTAAGAAGTCAGATGAACAGAGAAAGAATTGGTTGGATAAGATTGAACAGCTTGGGCGGAAGATGGGGTAAAAGATTTCTGCACGAAATCCTTCATCGGAAGTAGATACTTCTCTCCAGATGTTAACCTTGTAAGTTAAATCAAAGATCTGGGGATCTGCGTAATTCAGAGGTAGTCCTGTTTTTCGCGAGTAGCGCAGTGTAATTTTAGTTTAACTTATATCAGAAAGCAGGAAATGTGCCTATTCCCAGTTACAAAAAAAGGGTTGTCCCTACGTCTTGTTCAAGACGCAGGAGACAACCCTTTTAGCATTCATTATGATCTAACGAACCGTAAACACGCTATTAGCGCCATTTCCGATAAGTCTGAGGTTTAACGAATCTTAGACGCGTTAGTTCCTCGATCTGTGTATCATTTGGCGGTTTTAAACTAGTTTGCACCGGAATAACTTCACTGAGGTTCGTTACATTTTGCATTCCTTGCTAAATCGCCAATTAACGCTCACTCGGTTCGTTAGCGACGTGCCCATCTACAACCATACAAACAACGCATTACCCAAACGAAATACGACCTGATGGATGCTCAGGCAAAATAGCTGTAACCAACTGCTGCACAGCCGGATGATCCGACTGCATTACCGAATCGCCGGCATCACCGCTATAGACCAACTTCCCTTGATCCATTACGGCAAAGCGGTCACAGATCGTCATGGCGGCACGAATGTCGTGCGTGATAAAGAGGTAAGACAACCCGTAGGACGCCCTGAGCTCCGCCAATAAGGATAGAATTTGCGTCTGGTGCACCATGTCCAGGCTGCTGATCGATTCGTCCAGTACGATTAACTTTGGCTTGAGCGCGATAGCTCGTGCGATGTTGACCCTCTGTAATTGCCCACCGCTGAACTGGTGCGGAAGCTTGCTCCCATCCTCAGGTTTAAGCCCAACCTGCTCCAGCAGTTGTCCGACCACACGAAGTTGTTCTTTTGCCGAAAATCGCTCGTAATTATCTAGTGGCTCACCGATGATCTGCGCAGCAGTCATAAGCGGATTCACAGCCGAATAACAGTCCTGGAACACGACCTGCAGATCACGCCGTAATCCCTTAAGCACGGGTTTGCTAGATCGATAGATATCCTGACCCTGAAACAAAACCTGACCCTGGCTGGGCTTCTCCAGACCAAGAATGATTTTGCCCAAGGTACTTTTACCTGCTCCACTTGTACCCAGGAGCCCCAGACAAACACCCTTTTCGATCGTAAGTGAGATGTCTGCCAGCACAGGAGGACGCGCTCCCGAACGATCCAGCCAATTGCGTTTGCCATAGCTATGGCTTACTTCACGTACCTGAAGCATCAGGTCATCCTCCTCTTCTACTTGGCAGAAGCAATCTCTGTAGAAAATGAAATTACACATCACCATGCCAATTCCATCTCTACGACTGCCCACTCAAAATACAGTTCATACCCGCTCTACAGATACTCTCATTGAACGATCCATCCCACATGTCATTCGCTATCGTCCCAAAGACATACTGGGTCTGGCATTTAACAACATCCGGGTATACTCATGCTGCGGGTGATCGAACAGTTGATACACATCCGCCTGCTCCACAATTCGCCCCTTCTGCATAACCGCGACTTCATCTGCCATTTGTGAGATCACGCCCAGATCGTGAGAGATGAGTAAGATGGATGTGCCGTATTCCGTACGTAAACGATCCAATTCCTGAAGCACCTTGAACTGATTCACGACATCCAGTGCCGTCGTTGGTTCATCAGCAATAACCAAGGCGGGTCGCAGGCACATCGATATGGCAATCATCACCCGCTGCAACATACCGCCACTCAGTTGGAAGGGATATCGCTTCATCAGTTTAGCTGGTTCGGGCAGGTTCATATCTGCCAAGGCAGCAATGGCCCGCTCCCTGGCAGCTGCTTTGGACATTCCCGTATGCGTACGCAAGGTTTCAATGAATTGAGATCCAATCGTATATACAGGTGTAAAAGCATTCATCGGATTCTGCATAATAAATCCGATGTCCTTGCCCCGGATGCGCCGCATCTCCTCACCTGACAACGAGCCAAGCTCCCGTCCATTCAGACGGATGCTGCCCGACACTTCCATCCTGCGTGGATCAAGCAGATGGAGCAAGGCATTACATGTAACGGTCTTGCCGCTGCCACTCTCGCCGACTAGACCGAAGACACGACCTTTTTTTAATTCAAAATCTATGGGCTCCAGTAACGGGACTGAACCCTTCGCTGTTCTAAGATTCACTTGCAGACCACGAACTTCGAGTACCTTCGCTGCATCATCCATCGTTACGTTCACCTCCATATGCCTTCGGTCTCGAACCACTACCTTTTTGCAATGCCATAACGCTCGGATAACGCTTCACCCAAGATGTTGAACGTAATGACTACCAGCAGAATCAATGCACCCGGGTAGATCATCAACTCCGGATGACTGCGAATGTAACCTGTTCCTTCATGAATCATGGCCCCCCATTCTGCATTCGGGGGTTGAATACCAAGCCCCAAGAAGGACAGAGCGGATATATCCATAATCGCCCAGCCCATCTCCAGTGTGCCCATCACAACAATGGGACGCTGCACGTTGGGGATGATATGTCTACGGATAATCGTCCACGAAGACGAGCCGCTAATCCGCGCCGCTGCGATGAAGTTCCGTTCCTTCAGACTGACGACCATATTCCTACAGATGCGTGCATAATACACCCACTGCACCATCATGAGGGCCAGAAGCACCTGCATCAGACCTGGGCCGAAAATCCCCACAATGCCCAGCACCAGTACTAGATTCGGAAACGCCATAATGCCTTCACACAAGCGCATCAGCAGACTGTCAACCCAGCCACCAAGGTAACCGGAGATGGAGCCTACAATGACACCTATGAGCAAAGATGACAGGAAGATCAGGGTAGCAAATCCAAGCGACACTCTCGCTCCATACATCAGCCTAGTGAGATTGTCGCGTCCCAGATGATCCGTTCCGAGCCAATGCTCGAGCGATGGACTCGCCAGCTTCTGCAACAGATTCACCTTCACCGGGTCATGAGGAGCAATCCATGGGGCTAATAACGCGATCACGAAGAAAAGCAATATGATCACCGAGCAGATCTGGATGGCTCTCTGTCCTTTAAATACCGCACGCCATTTGTTTATCAATGTTCTGCCCGTCCTTTCGCTGAAATCCGTGGGTCCATAACGAGCTGCACCAGATCAACGAGCAGATTGCATACGATGAACAGGCAGGCCGCCAAGAAGACATAACATTGAATAACGGGAATATCCCGGTTAAATATCGCATCAACAAAGTATCGTCCGAACCCAGGCCAGGAAAACACCTGCTCCACAATAATGGTGCCTGTGAGCAGCTTGCCCATACTCATTCCCATCCCCGTAATGAGGGGCGATATGGCGATCTTCAGGACATGTTTCAGCATAATGACTCGTTCGCGAATCCCGCGTGTTCTCGCGTACTGTACATATGTCTCCTGCAATTGCTCCAGTACACTGGAACGCAACAATCGGGTGTAGATCGCGATAAGAATCAAGGAGAGTGTAATCGTAGGCAGCACCAGATTTTCCCACGATCCACGTCCTTCCACAGGCAGCCAGTCCAGCTTCACCGAGAAAAAGAAGATCAACAGATAACCAAGCCAGAATTGCGGGATCGACGCGCCAAAATAGGAAATCGCACGGCTGACCATGTCAATCCAGCTATTCTTGTACACCGCCGCCAGTATTCCCAAAGGAATACTTACCAAAGCGGATAACAACATACTCCAAAAGGCTAGTTCAGCCGTAGCGGGAATCCTTAGTTTCACTTCATCCCATACGGGTTTGTTGGTGAGATATGAGGTGCCAAAGTCGAGCTTGGCAATCTTCTGAATCGTATGCACATACTGGGTTAATAAGGGCTGATCCAGACCGAATTCATGCCGTTTTTGCGCAAGCAGCTCCGGTGTTGGATAGATATGAGCGGCTGTCAGATAAGCCTCGGCTGGATCAACCGGTGAAATATGAATAAGCGCAAAGGTAACAAGTGTAGCGATAAAAACGATAGGAATGATCGCGATCATTCGTTTCCCAATATAACTGATCACCAAACGTTCCTCCCTTTTATCAAGCTACATGAAATTACAAAGGCCTTACCACTCCGAAATTAAAGTAATTACTACTTATTGATTGCCCAATTCGATTCCTACAAACGGATTTTCATCACGATTCGCCGGGAAAATAAAGTTGGAGATTTTCTTCTGATATACAGCCGTTTTCTTAATATAAGAGATCGGTACGATTGCCGATTGCTCCTGAAGTGTTTTCAGGATAGAGCCATATAACTCCTGGCGTTTCGTCTCGTCTGTAGATGACAGTGCTGCATGCACCTGATCGTCCAGTTCCTTTTTCATCGGCAACGCACTCAGGGTCTCGGAAATCCCGAATCCAGGGCTCGCCACAACGTTAATGAAGGAATGTGGATCATATGGAGCGCCATAGTTGTACCAGAAATACAGGTCGAAATCATTGGCTTTCAGACGTTTGATCTGTACCGTAAGTTCCAGTCCAGTGAGGTTTACCTTAACCCCAAGCTCGCTCCATTCTGCCTGAATGGTCTCAGCCATCGCTTTCTGAATCGGGTCTGTCTTGTCAAAAATCATCTCGAAATCAAGCTGCTGACCGTCTTTCTCACGAACCGTACCACCTGCAGGCAGCTTCCAGCCCGCTTCATCAAGTAATGCTTTGGATTTCTCTACGTCATACGTGATCGGTTCCAGGTCTACATTGGTGTATGGATAGTTTTTGGACAATACGGTATCGGCTGGTTCTTCCAATCCGGAAGTCACGCCTTCCACCATCGCCTTTTTGTTAAACCCTTGCTGGAGCGCCATCCGCACTCTGACATCGGACAGCTTTGGATTGGAAGAGTTCAGCAGCAGACTGCGTGTGCCCACCGGATCAGACAATTGGGTCACATATTTATCATTGTCACGCAGCTCCTGGAACGCATCCAGACTGATCATACCTTCACCATAGATCAGGTCGAGATCGCCTTTTTCAAAAGCAAGGACACGGGTTTCACCGTCAGGAATGATTTTGACCGTAATCTGATCCACCTTTGGTGCTGTTCCCCAATAATTCGGATTGCGTTTGAAAACAGCATATTCGTCCTGCTTGTATTCAGCCAGCATCCACGGGCCCGTTCCAACTGGCTCTTTGATGCCTTGGGAAGTATCTCCGTCATCAGGGAATCCAGCTTCACCCAGGAAGCGGAACGGACGGACCACAGACAAGTCCTGAAGAACCGGATAATATGGCTCTGTGAGTGTCAATCGGAAAGTATGGTCATCCACAACTTCCGTCTTGTCGAGCACACCTACAATGCCCAGCCAGCTATGTGTATCTTTGTTTTTCATTACAGCGTCAAAGTTCTTTTTCACAATCTCAGCATTAAATGGCGTACCATCTGAGAATTTCACACCTTGGCGAAGCTTGAATGTATATACCTTGCCGTCATCGGAGATGGTCCATGATTCTGCCAGAGCAGGTTCCAGTTTTCCGTCCTTCTGGTAACTGATCAGCGGCTCATAGAGCATGGATTGGGCAAATAATTGCGAAGGATTGTACGTATGCGGATTCATTGTACCGATATCACGTGGCCATGACATCGTAATCGACTTCGTAGATGTTTGATCCGAAGCAGCAGATGAGGATTCATCTCCACTTCCTGTATTGCTGCAACCCACAATAACGAATAACAACAAGAGCATAGTTGCCAGCGTGAGGGCCGAAGATTTGCGATGTTGAACAGACATGGATGTTGAACCCCTTTTCTCTATTTTATGATAATGATTATCATATTCATCCATTAAGAATAGGCAGGAGCCCTCCTTTTGTCAACAAAATTCGACATAGTATGCATCACTACTAAATATGCCAAAAAAGCCCTTCCTGTAGCAGGAAGAGCCTCTCGATCTGAATATGAATCATAACTGCAAAAATAAGTTCAACAATAATCTGCTATTCCTTGCTCACAGCATGGAAATCACGAAAGTACATATGCAGATATATCACTGAAATCCATCTTCATATACGCCTTCTTGTTTCTCGTTTAAACGTCTACAGGAATGCCCTCATAGAACCGACGAATGACCTTTTCCGCTGGCTTACCATACACTCCGTATCCGTCGTTGATCAGCGCATCCTTCTCCGCATGCAGATGTGCGCTCCAATCCCATAGACCGAATCCGCGCACCCAGTCACGCTGACTGACATGCCGGAACATCACTTCATAGAAACGCTCCTGTTCCTCCGCGCTGACTTCGCCTTCCAGCCCCCAATCGTTTGGTACGTAGGCTGATCCACTGCGGCTGGGACAGCCTGCTTCTGCGAAGAAAAAGGGTTTGCCATAAGGAGCAATCGCCTGCTGGATTCGATCCAGTTGTGCCTCCCAGTCTCCGATGGGATAATACCCACTGGAAGAGATGACGTCCACAGCATCCCACCATTTCACATGACCTTCCTGATATTTGTCCGTATTGTATGACACCGGTCCCGTGTACACTTCACGCACAGCGGTGATCACCTCGCGCCACTCCTGATCCCGACGCTCGGATTGCACCATCTCACAGCCTACAATGAACATCTCACACTTTTCCTGCTCTGCGATCGCTGCATAATGCTTCTGAAATGCCGTGTAACTGCAGAACCAATCCTTCCACTTCGGCTCACAAGGCACATCGATATCAAAAAAGTTAATGTGTGCACGCCATGTGCCGTCGGTGCAGTTAACGGTTGGTTTCAGAATGATACGCAGCCCGAGTGTACGAGCATAACGAATCATATCGATCAGTTCATTATCCTCCACCAAATGTGCACCCCGATACTTCACTTCTACTGCCTGCGGATGATCCTGATGTGCCGCCAGTGCAAAAATAACATGTGAACTGCCTGTACGTTCAGCCATCAGGCGCAAGGATTCTTTGGTTTCCGGCTTGCGGAAGTCGCCCTTGCCACTCATCCAGCCAAATGTAAATCCCTTGATATATTCCATATACATAGCTCCCCAATATTTCTGTTCACTTAATGAAAAAAGAATGACCTACTATATACACTTTCACTACGATTGCAGTACCATCTTCCGATCGCCGTTATCCCCAGATTTCTGTCAATCCCTTTTATACAAGGGAGAAATCCGGAGATAAATGCGACCACTTCGCTTCTTCAGATTGGTTCTGCACTCTCCGTTATTGTGTAAATTTCAGCTTTTCAAAAATTGGTTTCACTTCGATTACAGCTTGCCTTCCTCGTGATCTCCGGCAATAACTTCGTCCGTCTCGATCACATAGTTCACGATCTCTTCGATGGTCGTGTAAGCGACGCCCACATACGTGTCGGCAGCGCCGTAATAGATGGCGATACGTCCGGTATCAGCATCATGCAGTGTTGCGCATGGGAAGATCACGTTATCAACGAAGCCTTGTTCTTCATACCATTTTTCTGGTGTCAGCACAAAGTTGGAGGAACGATATTTTACTTTGGATGGCTCATCCAGATCCAGAATGACCGCACCCATGCTATAGACAAAACCGTTACAGGTTCCGGTTACGCCGTGGTAGAACATCAGCCAGCCTTCAGACGTTTCGATCGGAGCGGGCCCGCCGCCAATTTTGACCGATTGCCACCAGCCTTGGCCGCCCTTGCTCATCACATGACGGTGCTTGCCCCAATACACGAGATCCGGGCTTTCACTCAGGAAAATGTCTCCGAATGGCGTATGTCCACTGTCACTTGGTCTGGACAACATTACATAGTTATCGTTGATTTTGCGTGGGAACAACACGCCATTCCGGTTGAATGGCAGCATTGGATTTTCGAGGCGGACAAATGTTTTAAAGTCATCTGTTTTGGCCAGACCCAGTGCTGCGCCGTAGAAGTCTGTACACCAGATGATGTAATACGTGTCTTCGACTTTGACCAAACGTGGATCGTATGCATAGTTCGGCATAAACGGATCGCCATTTTCATCTACAAATGCAATACGCTCTTCTTCAATCGTCCACTCCAAACCGTCTTCGCTTGCGCCCATGTGAAGGTGTGGACGGCCATTAACGGTTTCGGCGCGGAATACACCAATGAATTTTCCTTCATACGGTATAACAGCACTGTTGAAAATACGGGCAACACCCTTGACCGGGTTACGCGGGACTACCGGGTTCGCCGAATGTCTCCATACCGGGCCTTCCGTTCCCTCCGGTTTGGCTTCCCATGGCATATTTGGCAAAGCATCCCCAACAATGTGTACGTTTTTCGTTTCGGCAACTGACATTTTTCATTTCTCCCTTCGGATTTTATTTAACTGAGCCTTGCGCGAAGCCGTTGTAGATGTACTTCTGTAACAACAGGAAGATGATCATGGTTGGAATAATGGCGATCATGATGCCAGCGCTGATGACTTCCCACTGCGATCCAAACGGTCCCTTGAATTTGAACAAGGCGGTGGATATGACCTGTAGATCGGTCTTTGGCATGTACAAGAACGGTGTGTAGAAGTCGTTATAGATGTTCACACCCTTCACGATAATGACCGTTACAATGGCCGGTTTCAGCAATGGCAGAATGATTTTCCAGTAGATCGTGAAGTACGACGCGCCGTCCAGCATGGCGGATTCATCCAGTGCACTTGAGATGGAGCCAAGGAACTGCAGGAAAATATAAACCGCGATGATATCTGTACCCAGGTACATCACGATGGCCGCCCAGCGTGTGTTAAACAGGTCGAGCGCGTTGATGATCTGGAATGTGGCGACCTGTGTCGTAACACTTGGAATCAGGGTAGCGAGCAGGAATGCCGCGACCATGATTTTCTTGCCTTTGAATTTGAACCGATCCAGCACATACGCGATCATGGAACCCGTTAAGGTCGCCCCTATAATGGAGATGACCAAGATAATAATGGTATTTTTGAAACCAACCAGCATGTTGCCATCCACAAAAGCCTTCGCATAGTTCGCAAAGTTCAGCCAGTTGGCTGGCGGGGCAAGCGGGCTGCTGGAAGCGTATTCCGCATTCGTTTTGAGAGATGCAAACAGGATGACCACGATAGGTAACAGTGCGATAAACGCCGCAAGCACCAGGGAAGCATATTTAACCACGCTCGCAAGGGTGTATTTGAGTTGTGTCACGTTTATTCCTCCCCTTTCATGGTGACGCGCTGCACAAGCGTAACGAGAATAACGATCAAGAGC
Organism: Paenibacillus sp. FSL k6-2145; assembly: GCF_037976585.1. Lineage (NCBI taxonomy): Bacteria > Bacillati > Bacillota > Bacilli > Caryophanales > Paenibacillaceae > Paenibacillus > Paenibacillus sp. FSL k6-2145. Next base: position 1,783,209 of record NZ_CP150267.1, read on the forward strand.
AGCACCACAGCCATGGCGGATGCCAGTCCCAGCTTGCCATATTTAAATGCCAAGTGAACCGTTTGGATTACAAATGTCATACTGCCGTTGGAACCATCGGTCATGATATATGGAATATCGAACGCACTAATTGCGCCGCTAATCGCCAAGATCAGGTTGAGCTGCAGGATGCGTGTAATGCTTGGCAGGATGATGTGGCGGAATTGCTGCCAGCGATTGGCACCATCAATATCGGATGCTTCATACACATCCTTCGGAATGGAGGAGATTGCACCCAGGAAAATGATAAAGTTGAAGCCCATGTATCTCCATACCGATGCACCTGCGAGTGACACGTTAATAATATTGGGATTACCGAGCCAGAGCTGCGTGTATTGTCCCAGCCCTACAGCATGCATGAGCATATCGAGTGTACCGTCTGGTTTGAAGAAAAAGAGGAAGATAAAACCGATGGCTACCCCATTCAGCAAATAAGGAAAAAACAGTATGCCTTTGAAGAAGTTTTTGCCTCGAACTTTGAAACTCAGAATGGTGGCAAAGTAAAGCGCCAAGCCCATCTGTAAGAACGTAGCCACGAAGTAATACAAGCTGACAATAAATACTTTGAAGTATTCGGGATCACTGAATATGCGAGTGTAGTTCTCAAAGCCAACATAATCGAACCTTTTACTATATCCGTTCCAATCGGTGAAACTGTATTTGAACATGTTGATGACTGGCAAGTATGCAAATGTAAACAGCAACGCCAGCGGAATAATTGAGAAGGCACAGATGATAAATATGCGTTGCGCTGAGTAGCCCCAATTCGAAAGTTTTAAGTACTTCATGCTCTCCACACCTCCAAGCGGTTCTCCCGCCTATATATCGAAAGACTCCGTCCAATGGAATTCCTGCGGAATAACTGCCGGGGGAAGAGCATGGGTATCATGCTTTCAAATACCACATACTCCATGCTCCATTCATAAATGGATTCCTTTATCCCCGCAGTCCATTCATCACCTGATCCACTTACGTTAATCCAATTATTTCGTGAGTTCTGCTCTTGCTTTGACCCACTTGTCGTTCAGATCTTTCATAATGTCGTCATACGATTCCTTGCGGTTCCCAATACCTGCTTCGATAATGCGTTTCTTGAAGTCAGGCTGCCAGAGACCGATTTCGCCTTCGTTATCAATCTTGTCGACCAGACCTTCCTGACCTTCTTTGGCAGGTGTAAGCGTGGAGAATTTCACATCTTTATATTGATCCAAAATGGGTGGTAATTCAGCATTCTTGTCTGCATCCATACCGCCACCCTGTTCAACCGCGTAGTTTGATTTCGCCAGGAACCAGTCAATCCAGGCTTTGGCAGCAGGTTTGTTCTCACTGTTCACGTTCATGCCGATGTTATAGTCTGCGGAGAGCGGAACCACAACCTCACTTGCATTGGTTGGGAAAGGTAAGAAACCAATGTCGTCCGGAGTATCCGTCATGCCTTGGATCTGTGTGATCGCCCAAGATCCAAGTGCCATCGTAGCAATTTTGCCTTTGGCGAGATCCGCTTTGGAGCTTTCCCAGTCGGTTGTTGTTGGATCTTTCTCGATTAGACCGTTCTTGGCTGCATCATAGAGCACTTTATATAGTTCATAGTGCGGCTGACCAGGCACAAAGTTCTCATCTGTATTCGGTTGGTCCACGTTAACGTAATCCACACTGCCTGCAACAGTTGGCAGGTCCGATTCCCATTGGGTGAGGGCCCAGCCGGATGCATAGTTGGTGTAGAGCGGAACCGCATCTGTATTGTCTTTGACCAGTTGAAGCGCAGCTTGGAATTGCTCCGGTGTTTTTGGAACTTCCATAATGCCTGCGTCTTTGAAGACCTGTTTGTTATAAATGATTCCGGAGAACGTGATCACGGTAGGGATACCGTAGACCTGACCATCCACCATGCGTTCTTCAATGGCGGTGTACTTGTCTTTCAATTCATCATACGTGCCGAGCGGCTCGAAAAAGTCCGGGATATCCGCGATCGGAACACTGGTCGGGATCATCAGTACATCACCATAATCCTTGGTGCTCATACGGATCTTCACTTGTCCTTCGTAGTCGGCTAGTGCCTGAAAGTTCACTTTGACATCCGGGTATTCCTTATTGAACTCAGCAGCGTAGTCTTTGAATACGGTATCAACAATATCTGTACGTTGTGTAAGGACAGTAATCTCACCCTTGATATCTGCCGGATCTGTACTGATCTCCTCCCCTGCCTGCGAAGATCCACCTCCGGATGAACATGCAGCAAGTAGTGAAGTGATGAGCAGCATCGTCAGCAACATCATCCAACCTTTGTTTTTTCTCAATTGTTTCGACCCCTCTCTTAAGTTAATTAAGTTATCGTTAAGGTTACAAAATGAATTCTATTATGGTAACGCTTACCTGTCAATTAAATTATTTATAACTTAACAAGAAAAATTGCGAGGTATTTCGTTGACATCTGTTTTTCAGAGCACTAATATTATTTAATAAAGTTACCGTTAACTTAATTATATGAATTGATTAAACATTTACACGAAACGTAGAGGACAGAAAGAACCTGAAGAAGCGGAGCGTTCGCCTTTATCACCGGAATTTCACCTTTGAAAAAGGGAATCAAAAAAATCTGGGGATAACAGCGATCGGAAGGTTATTCTGTCATCGGAGTGGCCAGTGTAAATATTCTTTAATTCAATTTATATATTAAGATTTATGTAACACGTTGAAGGAGCGCTCACTTATGAATACAAAAACAACCGAACTCCAATCTGAAATTAAGGCCCATTGGGAGAAGCAGATTTTACCCTTCTGGTCCAACCTTAAAGATGCAACCCACGGTGGATTCTACGGCTGGGTTGGCAATGATCTTCAGGTGAATCCACAGGCCCCCAAAGGCGGGATCGCCACGGCACGACAACTCTGGTCTTTTGCAGCGGCGTATCGGGTTACCGGAAACGAAAGATGGCGCGATCACGCGGAGCACGCCTATCGTTTTCTCGCAGACCATGTGATGGATACCGAATATGGCGGTATGTACTGGATGGTAGATTACACAGGGGAAGCGCTGGACACGAGCAAACATGTGTATACGCAATCATTCGGTGTGTATTCACTCAGTGAGTACTATCGTGCAACCGGGGATGCTTCTGCATTGGAACTTGCGAAAACGCTTTTTGCTCTAATTGAGGACAAAGGTCTGGATGCCGAACTACCTGCGTATAAGGAACAATTTGATCGCACATGGAAAGAACAGCCCAATGAAATGCTGAGCGAAAATGGGGTTATTGCGGATTACACAATGAATACGCATATCCATGTGCTGGAGGCCTACACCACGCTCTATCGCGTGTGGCCGGATCAACAAGTGAAGGCGGCGCTGGAACGCCTGCTCGGAATTTTGTATGAACGCGTGTATGACCAAGACACCAAGTTTCTCGGGGTATTTTTCAACAAACAGTGGGAATCCATCATCGATCTGCGCTCGTTCGGACATGACATTGAAGCCAGCTGGCTGATTGACGAAGCACTGAAAGTTCTGGGGATGGAACAACATCCGGAGTATGCAGCGATGGTAACGGATATCGCCTATAACATCTCCAATGTAGCCGTGAATGCCGATGGTTCCCTGTTAAATGAACAAGAAGGTGAACATATCGATGAGAAGCGAATCTGGTGGGTTCAAGCTGAGGCGATGGTCGGTTTCTATAACGCGTATCAGCGTACAGGCGATCCCTTGTTTCTGGAGAGAGTGGAACGCTTGTGGACCTATACAAAAGAAAACATCATTGATCAGCGCGCTGGTGGGGAATGGTACTGGTCGGTTGATGGGAACGGTACACCGGATCAGAGCGAGATTGCTGGACCGTGGAAATGCCCGTATCACAATAGCAGATTCTGTATTGAACTAATCGAGAGGATGGGATCAGAATGATACACCCGAAATACAAGGAGTTACTGGAGAAACAGGAGCAGCTACTTAGTCGCCCCAATGAGATCAATTCTTCCTTCTACAATGGCGTATATGATCGGTATCAATATCCGGTAATCACTCGCCATCATGTACCGCTGCATTGGAGATTCGATCTGGATGAGACGACGAACCCGCATTTTATGGAGCGTCTGGGCATTAATGCGACGTTGAATCCGGGAGCCATCTATTTCAATGGCAAATACGTCATGGTTATTCGTACGGAAGGATTAGATCGCAAATCAATCTTTGCGCTCGCCGAGAGTGACAATGGCATCGATGGATTCCGTTTCACGGGTAAACCATTGGTCTGGGATGATATCGATGCGGATGAAACCAATCAGTATGATATGCGCCTTGTTCAACATGAAGATGGCTGGATCTATGGCATCTATTGCTCGGAACGCAAAGACCCGGAGGCTCCTGCATTTGATACGTCCAGCGCAGTTGCACAGGCAGGACTGGTTCGGACACGGGATCTTACAAGCTGGGAACGGTTGCCCAACATCACGACCAATTCCCCTCAACAGCGCAATGTCGTATTGCACCCGGAATTCGTGGATGGAAAGTATGCCTTCTACACCCGTCCACAGGACGGATTCATCTCGACAGGCAGCGGCGGCGGAATCGCCTTTGGTCTGTGTGAGGATATCTTGAACCCTGTCATTCATGAAGAGACCATTATCGACGAACGGCAATATCATACGGTATATGAGGTCAAAAACGGTCAAGGCCCTGCTCCACTCAAGACGGATCGTGGCTGGATTCACATTGCTCACGGAGTTCGGAACACCGCAGCAGGCCTGCGTTATGTGTTATACACCTTCGCTACGGATCTGAATGATCCGGCGCGTATTATTGCCAAGCCGGGCGGCCACTTCATTGCCCCTTATGACGACGAGCGTGTAGGCGATGTATCCAATGTTATTTTCTGCAATGGTGCTGTGGTCAATGAGAAGGAAGAAGTCTTTATCTATTACGCTTCCAGTGATACCCGCTGTCATGTGGCAACAACCACGCTGGAAAAACTAGTCGATTATACGTTCAATACACCGGCCGATCCATATCGTTCACTGGACTGTGCCAGCCAGCGGGGTCAGCTGATAGAACAGAATGAGAAGCTTTTACAGAAACAATTGACATAACATCGCTATAGCAACCTTTCATGCAAACCTGAAAAATGCCGAAAATAGCGAAACAACAGTCAGAATTGCTTTATTCCAAGTTGGTAACGATGTATACTGATATGGATTGTTATTATGTGCGGAGAAAGCGCTCATCATAATGACAGCACATTGTGCCTATACCGGCTTGAAGGAGGCGACCATACTGAAGAACAATATCACCATGCGGGATATCGCCGACAGGCTCGGGGTCAGCAGTGTGACCGTCTCGAAAGCATTGAATGATAAAGATGGCGTGAGTGGCGAATTAAAGGAAAAAATTAAAGTGCTTGCTGTTGAAATGGGCTATCGGTATAATGCTGCTGCCCGTTCCATGAAGGAAGGCTTAACCCATAATATTGGCGTAATTATCCCGGAGCGTTTTACCGGGCCTACGCAGTCGTTCTATGTACGCGTGTTCCAGCGCATTACGAAACATCTGGAGGAACAGGGCTACTACGGCATTCTTCACATTCTGAATGTGGAGGATGAGGAAGAATTAACGCTGCCCAAGCTTTACAGCGACAACAAGGTCGATGGTTTCATCGTGCTCGGACAGATCAGCAAAGAGTATATTGAACTGGTTCGATCGATGGAAGTTCCCAAAATGTTTCTCGACTTCTACGATGAACATTCGGACATTGATTCCGTCGTTACCGATAACTTCTACGCTGCCTATGAGCTGACGAACTATCTGGTTCAGCAGGGCCACCGTGACATTGCTTATGTAGGGAACCTGTATTCCACGAGCAGTATCCAGGACCGATTCCTTGGGTATTACAAATCCTTGCTGGAACATCGGTTGCCGATGAATCCAGAGCTGGTTCTGAATGATCGGGATGAACGAGGTACGTTTATTGAGATTGATCTGCCGGAACAGCTGCCAACCGCCTTTGTATGCAACTGTGATCAGGTCGCTCATCTGCTCGTCCAAAAACTGACTTCCATGGATATTCAGGTGCCTGGCCAATGCTCAGTTGTTGGTTTTGATAATGATATCTATGCGATGCTCTCCGATCCCAAGCTGACAACCGTTGAAGTAGATGTAGAGCAGATGGCCCGCACGGCAGTTCAGTCCATGCTCAAAAAGGTCGACAACCCGAACCGCAGTTTCGGCCGTGTACACGTGAAAGGCAACATCATCTATCGTGACTCGGTGAGTGCTGTGTCTGAATCATCAGATACAATGGATTCTGAATTAAAGAATTAAATAAACGAACACAGATGACTGGCCTTTATCTTACTGGCCAGTCTTTTCTGATGCATCGGAGCTTAACGACGGCAACGATCTGTTGAATCCTTCAAAAATGTAGTCGTTCTCCAAATCGAGAGGATGAGGATCAGCTCATACACATTGGTTAAAGCTCCACTTTCCACTGGCAGGGAGATTAACTGCCCTACAAACAATAATGCAGTCCCAACAAACAGCCATACCCATTTATGTTTGAAAAGAACGATCAGGCTAACAAATAAGAGTACAAGCCCCACGATGATAACCATCATCGGCGGACCTCCATGACCTTCTGCCATATATCTCAATACTCCATACTCTTCTATAACTTTGAGATTTTTAACCTCGGATAAAGTAAAACCTACAATCTGGTAGATAACCAAACCTAAAGTTATCAGCCATGCTACCATACTCGTTATACTTCTATTTGCAAACTTGGCACCTGAGCTGCGCAAGATATGGTAGCCAACAAGAATAAGGGTAGGGGTAGCAAAGGCATGCAGCCAAAATCGAAGGCTACTGAGAAACATTAACACTTCCCCCTCCCCTATCATATTACCTACAGCAATAATTCCATTGTCATATGCCAAGCTGAACGCTACGAATAGCTGAAAACTGGAATACGCGAGCCATTGCTTCCGCTGGGTTAAATCGACGCCCATCCGAACAACAAGTATCAAATAAACAAGAGTAAGTGCGGAGTATATCCATACATCCAAGCTGCTTCACCATCCTTATTGGTCAATTCTAATAAATTATATTTACCGGTAAGTAAAATTACAAGGCGTACTTGTATAAATGGTTAATTTGTCATAAATTACTCACAAAGGTAATGAAGATAAATATCAATTTACAACGTTTACCTGGAAGACCAAAACATGCTGTAGATGATCCACCCTTACAAGGAGTCACTTTTCAAGCGGCCCGCCAAACTGTATATGGAGCTAAATTATATAAAAAGAGCACCCCCGGCTATCGTAGCTGCAGGAGCACTCTTTTCCTTATTTGAAGAACGTAAAAGCAACAGGTTACTCTGATATCAATAACTTGTCTTCAACCAATTATCCTTGGACCAGGTCAGTTTACCCGAACCCGCGCCATTGGAAGCCGTGAGGCGTGCATTCAACGTGGATGGATCATCCGTGGTGTAGCTGTAAGGAAGTGTCGAGAAACCGTTCCAGGAGAACGATTTTACCACGGCCGGAATTGGCGCCAGTGGACTGCCAGACGTATCACTGCTGCCCCGGAATGAGCTTCCATCCAAAGAGTACATGGTATCGGTCACTCTGATTTTGCCGGTATAGGTTGGATCTGCCGGATCGGTCTGATTGTTACGAACAGGATATAGCACGTCCTTAATGACTGATTTCTCAACCAAGACGGCCCCGCTCTCCGTAGAGATTGCCCCATTGCCAATGATATCGAACTTATAACCTTTGGACGCAATCGCTGTTGCCATCGCCGTTGTAATTTTGGCTTTAGCGGCACGTGCCCCAGTCGAATCCATCACGATGTTGTATGCATGTGCATTGCCTCCACGCAGGCGTGGCATCCGATCCTGAATATCTTTGTACAGATTATGGTGCAGGGTCATGGACAGGTTGGCGTTAGCTGATTCCAGGCTGGTCGAACCGACCAGATGTCCTTTCTTTTGGGGTCCTGAGATGGCGATAATATCGGCTTTGCTGAGACCTACAGCACTGCTGCGCAGGTAGTTGTACATGGGATAGGAAGCCTTATTTGCTTCCAATTCGTTAATCTGCTGGGTAACCCAGCTGTTCGAGCTGCCGTCATCCCCTTTGAAGAGGGACCAGGAGATGGTCACGCCACTGGTTCCTTTTTTCGAATCGACGAGTCCGTCATAGGCTTTATTAAATGTGCAGTGATCAATCCATACGTTGCTGTTCTCCTCCAGGGTGATGTAATCCCAATCGTTCTTGTCGTAATCACCTTTGGTGGATTCATCCCATTCCCATAACTCATCAAATTCCAGGTTGCGGATGATGACATTTGAGCTTCGTTTCACGCTGATCGCAGCGTGTTTGATCTTGGAACCGTTGGCGGAGAAAATGGTGAGTCCATTAAAACCATCAATCGTGAGCTTGCTAACACCGGTCTGTTTTAATACGGGATGCGTCAGCGCATCATTATGCTTGGCAAAAGGAGAAGTCTGCGCTGCGCTCGGAATTTCATTCCATCCCAGATTCAGATCGTTCATGATCTCAACAACTTTGACACCGGAGTTCTTTTTCAACGCCAATGCCAGATCGGTCGCATTATACACTTTCTTATACGTGGCTGTGTTTGATTCGCTAATGATGCCGCCGCCCGCGTTCCCTTGGGAGAAGCCTGTTAGATTGTAGTCTGCGTTACCCGCTGCCTGCACACTTGCCGGGCCGGACAATAAAGTTAACCCCAACGTTAGAGCCAAGGCTGTGCTGCATAAACTTCGAAATTTAGATTTCATCGATTCCATTCCTCCCAATATATGATGATGATATTCGTCCATCGCTGCCATGCCAAGTTACGAAGGACATGTTCTCAATGTAAATGTTGAAAGCGATTACAACAATAATCCGTATCTCACATGTGGTTAGGAAAGGCTGGTATGGCAAGGGTTTGTACTGTAAGCAACCTTGAATCGTACGGAGTTAACTTGGGGAGTAAGGTTTCAGGGATATATCGTGGCAGCAAGAAGATATCGGTTAAATGAAACCAAAAAAGCAGGACTGCATCTGCCGCAGACCTGCTCGATTTTACTTTTTGATGGAACGTGTCCAGAAGCCACCATGGAACTGTTTGGGCTCCACAGTAATGACAAATGCTTTCGGGTCCAGACTGAGAATCGTCTGATAGAGCAGTTTCTGGTTTTTTCGTTTCGCCAGAATCTCCATTACAAGCCGATCTCCATCACGTCCACTACCCACCCACGCAGTAACACCGTACCCTTTATCCCGCAGGGCATTCGCGACGCTTCCATCCAGCTGATTACAGATTACTTTAACGGTGATATAACCGAGCGCAATCTTTTCTTCAATCCACGCTCCGAGCAGCACACCCAATCCGTAACCTACCGCATATACAATCAGGGCCTCCGGTTGTTTCAGATAGTTTAACACCAGATTCAGACCGAGCACATAGATCACAATCTCACCCATGCTGATCAGTGCGGCGATATATTTCTGTCCTTTGAGTGTCAGAATCATCCGGAGTGTATAAGCCGATACATATACAATCTGGATCAAAAAGATAAATACCAATATTTTAAACAATCGTAATCCCTCTTTCCTGGCCTTCACAACGAAATTGGCCCTCTGCTGCATATCCTCGACGATTTCGTTTCATCTATGCTTCCTGTATGTTCGCTCTATCTCCATCATTGGACGTTATGCCCTCATTCTAAACGGTTGGATGTAAATCCGTGGCATTTTCTGCTCTCTGGCATGCCGGAACTGCCATTATAGAACCGTTTGTACCGATTATCAACCCGGCGGAGGTCCCAGGGTCGAAAACGGGGGTCTTTGAATATGCTGTATCATCATAAAGCCAAGCACGCTGGCACAGGATATCAGGTCAGAACCAGGATGGATGGGTCAAAACAAAAAGGGGGTGCCGTCATGCAGCTATGGCAGGAGATGGAGCAGGAAGGCATGGAGGAACTCATTTTTTGCCATGATGCAGATAGTGGATTGCGGGCGGTCATTGCCATTCATAACACGGTCCTTGGACCTGCGCTCGGCGGATGCCGCTACTGGACGTATGCGTCCGAGGAAGAAGCTGCTCGGGATGCTGTGAAACTTGCCAGAGGCATGACGTACAAAAATGCAATCTCCGGACTGCCGTATGGTGGCGGGAAAGTGGTCATATGGAATGTGCCTATTGCGAAAAATGCAAAACCTGATGAGGATGGTTGCGGATCTCATAGTGGTGAGCAGGGCGCTGGAGATCTAGGGGTAGAGCAGCAAAAGGGCGCTGCCGCTGAACGGGAAGTCGTCGCCGATCAGGTTGCGGATCGTATAGATAAAAGCCTAGATACGGACGTATCCAAGCGGGCGCAGCGCTTTCGTGCACTGGGTCGTTGTCTGGAGCGGCTAAATGGACGGTACGTGACCGGTCTTGATCTGGGGACCACGTCGTCAGACATGGACGAGATCCGATTGGAGACCGCACATGTGACGGACACCACCGGTTCGCTTGGGGCGCAGGATGACTTCACTGCCGAGATGACCGCCTACGGTGTACACATCGGCATTGTGACCTCGCTGCGCCAGCAAGGCATTGCATCTTTGCAGGGCATTCCCGTTGCTGTCCAGGGACTGGGCAAGGTCGGGTATGCCCTGTGCCGTTACCTGCATGTAGCCGGGGCACGGCTCATTGTGGCAGACGTTGTACCGGAGCGTGTACAACGTGCCCTTGTGCAGTTCAGCGGCGCCATCTCGGCCGATCCGGCCCATATCCACGCCGCTGACTGCAAGGTCTTCGCCCCCTGTGCCTTAGGGGGCGTACTGACCCCGGCAACGGTGGAGGAGCTGCGCTGCTCCATCGTTGCCGGGGCGGCCAACAACCAGCTGAGTGAACGACAGCTGGTTGCAGGCCGCATGCAGGCGCGCGGTATCCTGTACGCGCCTGATTATGTGCTCAACGCAGGCGGAATCATCTCCACCGCCTACGAGCTGGAAGGCGCGGGGCCTGACCTGATCCGCCAAAAGGTGGCGGGGATTGCAGGCACGCTGAGCAAGGTATACGCAGAAGCTACGCAATCTGCGATCTCCACAGCGGATGCAGCCGATCGGCTGGCGGAATCCATCCTTCGATCAGGCGATAAGAGATAGGGTTCTCCCTCCTGGGGGAACTCCAGCTTTACCTCATTCTAACGAACCTGATACACGTTATAAGCCCCTTTTAGCATGGATCTAATATCTAACGAATCTCAGACACGTTATTGTGCCTAGTTTGGTCCTTCCTCAAGCTAAATAACTACTTTTCCGAAGGATAGCGTTCCTGAGGTTCGTTAGAATTTATATTTCAGATTTTGACCGTGAATAGGTTGTCTCAGGTTCGTTAGCGCTGCGGATGAAGTTTCTTTGGGGGTAGCATCACCTAACAAAAAGAGCTAACCCCGACATCCATGCCCAGGTTAGCTCTTCTTAGTTCTTCTTAGCTCTTCTTAGTTCTTCTTAGTTCTTCTTAGTTCTTCTTAGCACTCTTAACTCTTCTAGGCTCTTATCACTTCGTCCTTCTACTTTCTAATCCCTTATCGCTTTTCTTTTATTCTTCTGTTCTGCTGTAACTTCTCAAACTGCAACCGGCCTCTTCTTCGCTGTCTTCTTCTCTCGAAACAGCAGCGTCCACAGCAACACATTCGCTACGATCAGTAGCGCACCATATATCCATACGCCCCCCGATACCGAACGGAAAAAGACATGGACTCCCCATAACATGGCAAGCACAGGGAGGGCGGCAAATACATACCAGCCATCACTTTGCTGCGCCATACTGAAAGATTGGGAGAACGGCGGCTTACGCAGCAACAATTTGCCTGCCAGTGGGACAAGTGCCGTAGCCGTCAACAAAATTATCGCAATATCCGGCAGTATCCGTGATCCAAATGCCCAGGTGAACAGAATGGCATTTGCCAGAAATATAGGCAGGAACATGTTGTACAGGAACGCCTTCAGAGCGCCTTTGTATAACGCGCTATCGTTCGCCATCGGTGCAGCGCGAAAGGTCCAGAACGCCTTATATTGTCCTGAAAATTTCAGCATGACCACAACCGTTACAACCAGCATTAGTACGATATAAAAAGTGTATACAAACGAACTTTGCCTAAACTCAGCCCAGGTAGAAGACTGCAATTCGGTAAACCAAAATACATAAGGTAAGACAAATGATAAACCAAGCGATGGATACACCTTCAGCTTGAATTCCCGTTCATTACGCATCATGCTGGCTGACAGACGGAAGCAAGCCTGCTCCTCTCTGGAACGACTGACCACCTTGGAGATCAACCGATCCCATCTTCCACGTCTGCGTCCAGAGGACTGACCCGAATGTGCCATTTTTTCCAAATACAATTCAAAGGAAGGCATAAGCTTCACATATACGATCATACTCACCACAGGAACCAAGACTGCCAGTGCTGTGAACGTATAGATCCACACATTCCCGCCCCCTGCAAATAACCATTCATAGGCGGCCGCATACCATAACGGAGGTAACAGCAACTGCCACCAAGCCGGGGTAAATACCATACCAAAGTCAATAATGCTGAACGAACGGATGACCAGCTGATAACCGATCGCAATCCCCACGGAAAGCAGTATCTGTACCATGTTGATCATATCTTTCAGCTTCTCACCATCCAGAAACTTCATCATGAACAGATAAATCAGAGACGTCGTCACCAGAATCAGCATATTGATTAGAATCAATTCTACGAGGAAAATCAGAAAGAATACGATTCCATGCGTCACCAACGCGGCAATTAACGGTATGCCTGTTAATGAACCCGTCAGCAATAATAGATAAACGCCTGCGTGGATGGCTCGGGCCATACCCACCGTTCGCCCATTAACGGGCTTCGTCATAATGATATTGCGATCCCGAATGTCCAGCAGTACGGAGGAAAAATCCGAGATCATGGACGTCATGATCATAAACATTAATATGCCGAACACAAGTCCCATCTGAAGCATGAAATGCCCCGTATCCCAGACAATGAAGGGAACCATCAACAGTCCCATTAATCCATACAACCACAGGGAACGAAGAAACTGATTCCCTTCCTTGCGCTCCTTTTTCCCTGAATTGTTGGACAAAATGGTAGGTACTCTACGTTGATCCATCTGGAACTTCACTCGCAAGATCAAGCGCAGCACATCATAATCCGCCCCTGTTTTGGCGATGATTGGCCGAAAGCGATCCAGAATCTTGAGTGTGCGGAAGTCGGAGGATTCCTCCATATCAGTACACCTCCTGCACAATCGATACAAAACGCTCCGCAATGGCTTTATGCTCATTGAAGCCCGTCAATTGATTAAATACTTCCTCCAACGTCCCTTCCATGGACTGCTGTTGGAGCTGCTTGAACGTACCGTCTGCCACCACGCGTCCTTCAGCGATCAGTACAATTCGACTGCTGATCTTCTCCACCACATCCATGATGTGAGACGAATAAAATATGGTTGTGCCTTTGGCCGACAACTGCGACAAAATCTCTTTGACCACCATCACACTATTGGCATCCAATCCGCTGAGTGGTTCATCCAGGAACAGCAGATCCGGATCATGCAACAGCGCAGAGATTAACAGCACTTTCTGACGCATGCCTTTGGAAAAGGATGCAATGCGGGAATAATATGATTTTTCGAGTCCAAAACAATCCATCAATAGCTTGGCTTTGTAATCTGCATCTTCATAGGACATGCCGTATAACTCCCCCGTAAAAGTCAGATACTCCGCAGGCGTTAATTGTTCGTACAATTCCGCGACCTCCGGAACATAGCCGATTCTGCGTTTGTACTCTACATCCCCATCCGCAATATCTTTACCAAAGATTCGTACCGTGCCTACATATCCTTCAACCAGCCCGAGTAAAATCTTAACCGTCGTACTTTTGCCAGCCCCATTCGGACCAATATATCCAATCATCTCACCGCGATTCACTTCCAGATCGATGCCGTTCAGCACATAACGTCCGTTGTATCTCATACGTAAGCTTTCAATTGATAGCACTTGTTGTTCACTCACTTCGTTATCCAGCTCCTGTCTCTATCTTTTTCTACAATTCTACTAGTTTACCACAGATTGGGATGGTGATGATCGGAAATAGGTCACGATATGAGCCATCATCTGAATATCCCCTTCGAGTAAGAGCATCACATAACAAGCGTGAACACATCACAAAGCCCCTGTCCCACCTAATGGTAAGAGACAAGGGCTTCCACTTTATGTTGAACCTTATTTTATAATATTTAAAACGTCTTACTGCACCTTAACAATCTGAAAATGCTGATTCGTGCCGCCATTATCCGTCCACTGGATGGCCGCAGCCCCATCTGCCAGGGATTGACTGGAGATATCTAATACCTTGCCTGTACTGCGGTTTTTCAGTTTATAATAACCACCACCTACATGGACGAGCTGCCATTGCTGGCTAGCCCAGCCACCATCATTCCACTGTTCAATGACAGCCCCATCGGTCGTGGCACCATTCTCCACACCAATTAGCTTGCCACTGGAACGGTTGATGATTTTGACATAACCGCCACCCGCATCGGTAATCTGCCACTGTTGACTTGTTGTTCCCCCATCTGCTCGCTGCTCCAAATCCGCACCGTTGGCGGAAGAACCCCCGATGACATTTAGCAACTTGTTGCTTTTACGGCTAATCAGCTGATATGAAGCATTTGGGTCCCAGACATCCGGTGTATTCACTCCAGTTACGGTACCTGTTGCTGTATCAATCGTAATACTGCTGGCCCAGTTCATCGCCAGACTGGTTGCGCTTGGGAATGAAAGTGGCAGCCAAACATACTTGGAATCCTGCACAGGTCCGCTCCATGCACCAGCCCAGCGATCACCCATGTAGAGATAGGAGGTTGTCTGTGAACCTTCTACCGGAACAACATAGGTGGATTGGGAACCATACGTTGTACTGTCTCCAAAGTTACTGAGACCGCTCCATGTGCCTGTAATGCTGGAGGCTGTCGCATATTTCGCCTGATTTGGATTCCAGCCAGTGGCACCCGAGGTGATCAGGAAGTAGACGCCGTCTTTTTTGAATAGGGCAGGTGCTTCACGATATTGTCCGGGCCACAGTGTTGTGACAAGGGATTCCACACCGAGGAAATCCGGGGTCAGCTTATATATATTCAGATCTGCATTCACTCGGGTCGCGGAGACCAGATAAGCGGTTCCGTTATCGTTGTATACCGTCATGTCTCTGGAATCATTCCCAAGTGGACGATAGCTGCCCACATACGTATAATTGCCATCAACCGTATTCGAAGTAGCTACGGCCACTCGGGCCTCGCCATAATCCAGACCATTCTCCTTGTGCATCCACAGCACATATTTGCCAGTCGAACTGTTATAGATGACTTTTGGGCGTTCAATGTTGGAGATATTTAACTCGGCTGCCGAGCTGCTGGTGAGCACATCATTGCGATACTCCCAGTTCTTCAGATCCGATGAACGATACACCGATACCGCCTTGAACGTTCCATTCGTATTACGATTCTCCCCAAACCAGTAATAATACCCATTTGCCTTGATCATCCCGCCCCCATGAGCATGAACGACATTGCCATTGGTATCCTTGAACTGTACCCCGTTCGTTACACTAAGCGGAGCAGCTGAAGCATTCGGTCCGGGTGCGAGCAGCATACCTATTGATTGCAGCGCCAAAACCAAAGCAAGCAGATAACTTAAGCGGTGGGTAAAGCGACGTGAATGTGTATTCTTTTTCAACCATCCATCGTTCATAGCCATATCGTAATGCACCTCCATGTTTTTTATGAAGCGCTTACATAATATTAAAATCGATATGTCTCATCTGCCTCCGATCGATGATGCATTTCAGCATTAGAATTCCTGGCAATACTGGCTGAGCGTTCACCTCCCTGATTCCGATTGTATCCGCCACGTTCCTGCTCGAATAGTGAACAATCCGGCGGAAGATGTACAATTTTATACTCCTCTCTCTCGATCAACAGCAAAAAGACGCTTCCCCCGAAGCGTCCTCTGCTATACCTGCCCTGCCTCCATGATGTAACGATCTCTAGCTGTGTGCGGCTGTCCATAGGCAGGTTTTTATATGATGTTTTATCAACGTATACTCGCCCTTATTGCTTAATCTTGGTCGTCAAAATCCTGGTCAATCGATAACACTTTACCTGTGTTGGCATCGATATCTACATCTGCTTCACCTTGAGCGGTTCTCAGCTCGATCTCATACACATAGCGACCATCATCATGATCCAGCTCGACCTTGGTTACTTTACCACCCGTAACTTGTTTCAGCGCAATGTTTGAAGCTTGGGATGCCGTCAATTTGACCTGCTTGGAAGCAGAGTTGTTAGATGTGTTGCCTGTCACATTATCTTTATAATCGTCGTCGTCATCGTAGTCTTCATCGTTCACGACCGCAAGAATTTTGCCTGTATAAGCATCCAGACGAACGACAACATCATTGGTTCCTTTTCTGTCGATCTCAACTTCATAGAACGTTTGGCCGTTTCTACGCTCCAGATCCACGTCATCCACTTTACCATCGGCTGCTTTTAACGCCAACGCTTTTGCTTGTGATGCATTCAGCATTTTACCTGTGTTGTTCTGATTCTGTGTTGCAGATTGTGTTGTTGACGTTGGTGTAGTTTGCACCGATTGTCCGTTCACATTCCCGCTAGCCGCTACGGCTGATCCACCAAGTAATACTGCTGCTGACAAGCTACCAATCCAAAGTTTATGTTTGTTCATCATCATCATTCATCTCCTCGTTTGTTGTTTCGTTCTCGTCTACATTTATAGAATAACCTGCAGGAATGAGAGATCAGCGAGAGTTAGATTAGAATTTGATGAGAAAATGAAGAGAATGCTCATTTAATGAGTGTTCATTATGTATGTAATCTAAAAGAAATGAAAAAGATGACCCCTAAATTAGGAATCATCTATCCAACAAGGTGTAACTCTATATTCAATGGATTCCTGTACAAATGTTAATCATCGTCCTCATCCCAAGTCACCGAACGAATTGCTCCTGAGATGGCATTCACCTGCACAATAGCCTCTCGGCCATCCTCCAGATCAATTTCAACCAGATAATATGGATTCCCACTGTTGGTTCCACGCAGTTCGATGTCGTCCACTTCTCCCGGGACCTCCGCAAGTGCCTTCTGCTTGGCTTGTTTCTCGCTCAGAAACTGAGGTTTGGGATCATCCTTGGTTGGTTCAGTTGTCGGGGCTGCTATTGTTTTGGAAGCTATCGTCTCTCCCGTATATGGATCAATTGTGAGTTCTTCACGGCTGTTATCCTTCGCCTTCACGACCGCGGTGTATACCGGACTGCCTTGCTGCTCGACAAGTTCTAGCGAGACCAATTGGTTATCTGTTTGTTGTTTTAACAACGCCGTCTTGATCTGCTCGCGGCTCCATAACGTCTGCTCTTCCGCTTGCGGGTTCGACTCCAGCCGCTTAATGGAATTCACAGCAGCTGTAACGGCATCCACTTGCACATCATATAGGCCGGTCTCCGAACGGAGCTGCATAATATACGTCCCGTCCTTCAACGTGGAATTCACAATCTCACCTGGATATTGATCCAGCACCGATTGGGCCGCCGCATCTGCCGTAAGTACCGCACCCGTCGATTGCCACGGCTTCCACCACACAACAGCTGCCACAATCAGCACAACGAGAAGCCCTGCACCCCACCAAAGTGACTTTCGTGATTTCGCCCATCCACTGTTCGCCTGTTCATGCCGTTTCATCTCCGGTGGTCGCTGCTCATGCTCTGTCATCACGTTTCCCCCTATGCACTCTCTTATCATCCCCAGTTGATCTGATGCTTATCAGTATATAAGAGAAGAATGAGAATTTCATGAGAGCGGTCTGTTCTGAACCGATAAAGGCAAAATAATCGACGCCTCGGTGCCTTCACCCTCGGTACTACTCAATTCAATCCGGGCTCCCACTGCACCTGCTAGTTCTTTGGCAAGAGACAATCCCAGACCCGAACCACTTGCGCCTAAGCTGCGTGTTCTGGCCGGATCAACCCGGTAGAATCGGTCAAATACCTTCTCCAGCTCGTCCTCCCGCATACCAATTCCGGTATCCACGATCCGAATACGGCACTCTTGCCCCTTGGCTTCCAGCCTGACTTCAATTGCATCTTCACTATACTTCCGGGCATTATCCAGCAAAATAAATAACAGTTGCTTCAGCTTGCTCTCATCGCTGATCGCCCAGATTGAACCTGGATCTTCACACCGGACTTCGCGGTGATAGGCTTCGCGAAACGCACGTGTGGAGTCTGTTGCCAGTCTCGTAATATCCACACGCTCCAACTGTACATTCCACTGCTCTGGCTGCTTCGCGAGCAGTAGCAGTTGCTCGGTCATCTCTCGCATGCGAACCGATTCGGACAGAATCGCTTCCACCGCTTCATCAAATACCTCGGGCCGCTCTTTCCCTCGCCGCTGTAGCAGACTGGCATAGCTTTCAATAATGGTCAGCGGTGTTTTGAGCTCATGTGATGCATCGGATACAAACCGTTCTTGTCGTTCAAAGTTGGATTCGAGTAGATCCATCATCCGGTTAAACGTCTGTCCCATCGTTTTCAGTTCATCCTTCGACCCTTCCTCCAGTGGAAGACGCTTGAATTGGCCGCTGGACTGAATGTCACTCATCGTGCGTGTCATCTGCTGAATCGGTCTGGTCATCCGATTCGCCAGAATCCGGCTGGAGATAATGGCTGGAATCAGAGCAATAATCGTGACCGCCACAAGCACAGTCCGAAGTACAGACAGACGATTCTCCGTCTCTGCAATGCTCTCAGTGACCTGTACATTCACCACCTCGCCATCAGGCCAGATGACCGGGACTGATACCCACACATAACCAATCTGTTCTACTTGGGTATACTCGGATTTCTTCTCACTTTCGTACTTATAAGGTAGCTTGCTCAGCTGCTCGGAAGCTGCTGTTGTTGTCACCGGGGAACTGGTGCCGTCTTCATTAACGATCCGAAGCATGCCGTTCACAGGCGCGTAGGCCCGCAACAAGTCATCCGGCGGAATGGAGCCGGCAGACTGACGCACTCCTTTGACAATAGATTCCGCTTCCGCTTCCACCCGATTAACCTCGTTATCAATCGACATCCGTTCAAACACGATGTAGACCGACAAGTTCACCGCGATTAACAGCACAGCAAATAATACAGACGAATACCCGTAGATTTTACTGCGCAGGCTCATAACTGTTCCTTCAGGACGTATCCTACGCCCCGTACGGTATGTATTAAGGGTGGTGTGAATCCGTTATCCACCTTTTTGCGCACATAACGGATGTACACATCCACCACATTGGTATCTCCATAATAATCGTATCCCCACACGGCCTGCACAATCTGGTCACGACTGAGCACCTGACGTTGATTCTGCAGCAGATACACGAGCAGGTCGAACTCACGTGGAGTAAGCTCAATGGCCACACCATCTCGGGATACCTCTCGCGTTCCTTCATTTAGTTTCAACCCGGCAGCCGTCAACCAGCCCGCCTCAGCTTCATCCTGATGCCCAGAAGAGTCATTCCCCGTATCAGCAGGTGTAGACGAAGAAGCGGAAGAAGCAACCGACGCCACTGCACTAAGCCGCAATGCAGCTCGAACTCGGGCAAGCAGCTCTTCAATCTGGAACGGCTTGGTGATGTAGTCATTGGCTCCGAGATCCAGGCCAGATACTTTGTCTTCTACCGAATCTTTGGCAGTGAGCATAATGATCGGTACTGTAGCGTCTTTGGCCCGAACTCGACGCAACACCTCAATGCCACTCAGACCAGGCAACATCACATCAAGCAGAATCAGATCCCACTGTCCTTCTGCATACTTCTCCAGTCCTTCTGTTCCACTACCAGCCTTGCCTACCTGATAGCCCTCATACTGTAGTTCCAGTTCCAGCAGACGTGCTATTTTGGGCTCATCCTCTATGACCAGCACGGCTTCGTTCATGCAGCGCTCCCCCTCATCCCCATCATTTCATTCTCCCGTTATCTTACAATAACATCTACAATTTGCCCAAGGCATCTTCAACCGGATGCTCCCCGGCAATCAGATCAAAGGCCATTCGGTACGTCTTCTCTTCCTGCAAAGAAGCCACGATTACGCGGGCTACATCTTCACGCGGGATGCTTCTCGGCTCCAGATCGGTTCCAACTGCAATCTTGCCTGTGCCCGGTTCATTCTTCAGACCACCCGGGCGAATAATTGTGTAATTCAGATCACTTGCAAACAACACACGATCCGCATAATGTTTCGCCACGTAATAAGGCTTGATGGACTCCGACCATTTCTCCCGTTGATCTGCGCCATACGCACTGACCAGAATATATCTGGAGATTCCTTGCTGCTCTGCGGCTTCCATCGTTTTCACCGCACCGTCGAGATCAATCAGCAGTGTTTTGTCCTGACCGGTAGATCCGCCAGAACCCGCCGTAAACACAATGGCATTATGATCCTTCATTGCCTCAGCCAAGTCCTCCACACTACCCTCCAGATCACCGATCACCACATCTGCACCGAGTTCCTTCAGTGTACCCGCCTGCTCCGGTTTGCGGATCATGGCCGTTACTTTATGTTTGCCTTCCTGTACCAGCTGCTCCACCACCAACTTGCCGATTTGTCCATTTGCTCCTATAACTAAAACGTTCATACGTCATTTCTCCTCTCAGTTGAACGGGCTCCTTGTTGTTGCTCCCCGTTCCTTTTATTTAAAGATGCTCATCCTATAATTTAAACGAAAGCCGGCGCTTCTAAGCGCCGGCTTCATGTCCATGCCTGTTCAGTACATCTATGAAATGTGAATTCTTCCGTTGTCCCATTAATATGCCATATACCCTAGGTGGTTTATACGCCACCTCACATTGACCACTTCTGCCATACCTTTTTCCCATCTGAATATCTGTTTTCCTTTGTAATGGTTACAACCAAAAAGGACGCCCAAAAGGGCGCCCTTGAATGGCATGAAGATTAGTAAGCCAGTGCGAACAAACCGTGAATATGAGCCAGGTAACGGATGTTACTTGCTTCTTTCATCATGGTTGCAGGCAGACCTTTCAGACGAGTCTGGTTGCCACCGATCATGCCGACAGCATCTTTACGACCCAGACTTCCCAGCGTACCGGAGAATACTGGTGTGAAGGATTCCATTGCGCCACCTTTGAACATAACGCCCAAGTTGTGACCAATAGTCTCACCCATTTGCCAAGCCAATTGTGCTGTTGGAGGGTAAGGGCGAGCGCCTTCGCTAGGGAAGACCACTGCGCTGTCACCAGCAACAAACACGTCTTTGTGAGAAGTAGATTGCAGAACTTCCGTAACTTTCGCACGGCCACGATCCACTTCAATTCCGCTGTTAGCAACAACAGCGTTGCCTTGTACGCCACCTGTCCATACGAGTGTGTTCGTAGGGATGGAGCTGCCGTCTTTCAGCAGAACTTCGTTTTCTTTCATCTCAGTAATCGCTACGCCAACGATGAAGTTAACGCCACGTTTCTCAAGACTTGATTTAGCACGTTCAACCAGCTCTGGCGGGAATCCTGCCAGGATGGAAGGACCTGCTTCAACTGTGTACAGGGATACTTCTTTGAAGTCGATGCCTTTTTCTTGACATACTGCAGGAAGCAGGTCAGCGAATTCGCCAACAAGCTCAATACCTGTCAAGCCGCCGCCACCAATAACAAACGTAGCGTCTGCTTTGTTGCCGGACTGTTTGTAAGCATCAAGACGTGCTTCAACGTGTGCACGAATACGGTTTGCATCGCTAACCGATTTGAGCGTGAAGCTGTACTCTTGCAATCCCGGAATTCCGAAGAATGCCGTTTCGCTGCCCAAGGCAACGACAAGTGCATCGTAAGAGTATGTGGAGCCGCTGGTCATCAGAACTTTCTTCTCGTCCGGCTTGATTGTATCCACCGTATCGATTTTCAAGTTCACGTTTTTGCCACGCAGCAATTTTTCGAGTGGAAGAGCAACTGCTTGTTCAGCAATGCTTCCCGCTGCAAGACGGTGCAGTTCCGTGATAATTTGGTGTGTAGGGTAACGGTTCACGACAGTAATTGTCGCTTCTTCCGGAGACAAGTATTGACGCGCAGTCAATGCAGTCAACAGACCGCCGTATCCTCCACCCAAGATCAAAATTTGCTTCGACATATCCATCCTCCATTCTTCTAAGTCTTAACGTTTCGGTTGTTGACGCTCGTTCAAGATGCTCAAGAAAGATTGAGCAAAACGAAGCGATTGTTGTACGTTTGGATCTTTAAGCATTTTCAGCATAGCGAACAAGCCAACTGAAGTTTGCTCTGTTTGCGCACGGTCATTGGCTTCGATAGCAGCAGAAGCTACACCTTTAGCTTTGTCTACAACAGGCTTAGCGAACTCGCCCATTGCGCTCATTGTGTCGCTGATCAGAACTTTGTCTGTTGCTACACTTTGTGCAAAGTCATAAGCTTTCGTCATAGCAGTAACCATTTCAGCCAATTTAGGCAGATTCTCCACCAGAACGGTTAAAGACTCCTGTACCTCAGGCTTCATCAGTTGATCCAGAACGTCCAAGGACTGGCGCTCGGAAACGTTGGCACCTTCTGTAACTGGCACCTCTTGTTGAGTAGGCGATTGTGACATAAGAGAAAGTCCTCCTTTACTTTGGGATAGAAGTCCGCGACTTTCATGATGCCTGTCAAGCAGAGCCGAACCACAAAATACATCGAATACATCTAAATGTACCAAATTTCACACAATAGGATGAGCGTAGCTCATGGCCACTCCCATATCATGCATTGTATCTTGGATCTATTGCGGACAACATGTGTTGACGCACAAAACGACAAGCAGGCCGAAACCGAACTCTATACCCTTATATTACACCTCTTACACATGAACATGAAAAAGAAATTTTTTACACTTGTGAAGATATTGTGAACATTGTAGCAAAATCGATTTTTTTGTCAAGCATTGCGGTCGGATTAAAATCGATTATTCTCCTGTCCCAGATCCGTCATCCTACCACATGTGGTATGAAGACAAGATCCCATATGACCATATGTGCGATATGTACACAAGGAAGGATTTTTTCAACTAATGATTCAGGAACCGTTTTCCAAAATCATGAATTTCATGCAACGAAATTGGTCACTGTCGTTATTATGCAGCTAGGGGTGCAGCCTTATTCCTGAAATGACATCATTTCTTGTTCAAGTATGAACCTCTTGCGTCACGAATGCAAAACTTGGAACACACCCTATGCGTTTAGAATACGGACATCCCGGTTAATAAGGACTACACCAGAAACGAAGGAGATGTTCGATATGAGTAATTCAACTAGCGATAAAATCAAAGCAGGCGTAAATAAAGCCAAAGGCGAAGTGAAGGATCAGATCGGTAATGCAACCAACAACAGATCCCTTCAGGCTGAGGGTAAAAAAGACAAAGCCAAAGGTGCTGTACAGGATAAAATTGCCGACATTAAAAAAGATCATCACTAGATCCTTTTAATGTGAAGGTCCAACAGCACGATGATTTCGTGCAATAGATTATTTTTAAAATAGCCTGACCGTCCGTGTTCGGAAGCTATCCGAAAATGAGACGGAGGCGCAAAAAAGCCAAGGAAGGTGTTACTCAATACACCCTTCCCTGGCTTTTTTTGTGCGTTCTATACTGCTGGAACTGCGTATCTTGCCATATCGATAATGAAACTGCGCGTTTCCCTTGTTGTATGGTATTCACGACTGAACTGTCTGACCCATTCGGGATGTTCCCGGTACCAACGGAAGGTTCTTTCCAATCCTTTTTCCAAAGTGGTTTGAGGTAACCACCCCAATTCCGCTCGCAATCTCCCTGAATGTACGACCAGACTGGACCCCCTGGACTGGGTTGGTTCTTGCTCCCGGATCTCTACAGCAGCTATAGATCGATCCATCGGTTTCAACAATTCCCCGATTTCTTGCATGGTTGTTCCAAGTCCTGTCGATATGTTATAGACCTGTCCATCTTTGCCTTTCAGCATGATCTGTTCAATGGCACGGAGGGCATCATCTACATACAAGAAATCACGTACTGCCGATCCCTGGATATCAAGAGGCAGTCCATCCAGCATTCGACCGAAGTTTCGGGGAATAATACGGTCTGGCAATTGCCATGGACCATAGAGGTTGGTCAAACGAAAAAGTTTGACTGGAAGCTGGTAACATTGAGCGTAGGAGTGAGCAAGCATTTCACACGCGACTTTGGATGCGGAATAAGGTGAGACAGGTGCATACGGATCTGATTCGTGATAGACTCTGCCCCAATCACCGCCATACACTTCAACGGATGAAGCCAGCAAGACTGGAATGTGATGTTCGGTCGCATATTGCAGAATAGCCTGTGTGCTGAGTGTATTATTGCGGAAAACTTCTCCTGGCTGATGATACGAATAATCCACGTGTGGCATGGCTGCCAGATGAATAATGTAATCTGTTCCTGGAGGCAGATGAATCCGGTCCGATGCAAGGTCACAACAGATGAACGGCATCTCGTGCAGAGGAGAGATATGAACAAGCCTCTGACAATAATCATCCCGATCCAGAAGGGTAATTTGATGCCCTTTTTGCGCCAAATACTGCGAAAGATTAAATCCCACAAATCCAGAAGCCCCTGTAATCACAATGTTCACACACGATTCCCCCTTGCGATTTATACAACGAGTGCATTGAAGAGAGTATATGTACTGAGTATAACCTTAAAATGATACATTTTGTATCATTTTACAATTGTTTTTTGTTCGTCTTTGAGTTTATAGGGTAATTTATAGTGAGGTGATGTGAGATGAATGAACGGAAAAAAGACATAGAGACGTTATTCCTTCAGGATGACGGTGTAATTCCCAATCATCCGACCCTGCCTGTGCTTCTGTATAAGAATGTATGGGCTGAAGAGGCTCTTCATGCAGAATCGTTGCTGAACCGTAATGGATGGGGAAATAGCTGGTTGAATGGTGTGTTCAATTATCATCATTATCATAGTAATGCTCATGAGGCTCTTGCTGTGGTGAGTGGATTCGTGGAACTGATTTTAGGCGGAGAAAATGGACAGAAAGTTTACCTTCAGACAGGCGACGTTGTCGTGCTTCCCGCTGGAACAGGGCATAAACGTCTGGAGTCCAGCACTGATTTTCGTATTGCCGGTGCCTATCCGGGCGGCATGAGTTACAACACACGCACAGGTGAGGAAGGCGAGCGACACAAGGCTCTTCAGGAGATTCAAGAGGTTCCGATCCCGGATACCGATCCCGTCTATGGGCAGCACGGACCGCTACTAGAAATCTGGAATGGGAAGAAATCTTAATACAATGATGATCATAAAGACAAATGTTATTGGACAATGCACAAGCGAAACTGGTTCAGTAATCAAGGATGAAAAATAGACTGTTCCCCGGACAAGTAGGAGTTACTCATCGGGAACAGTCTATTTAAGTGTTAAATCTGAACAGCTGGTAACAGAGATACTTCGTGATCATATTCCTGTCTGTGCAAGGAACTGCTCAAATCTTCCATCTTATTTCAAACTTGGCGATCTCGTCGCTTGTTTTCTATCTGTGCGTTTCAGCCTTAGTCCCTTTCAGCGCTCAGCAAGCCGAACACTGTAATACCTCATTGCAAGTGGCTTTCCATCCATCTCAAGTTGGCCTTGCAGCACCAGTTGTCGTAGACGGTACTCCACGAACGCATCATTTATATGCTGGCTACTTGTACCAATCACTTCACCCACAATACGAGCTGCTCGGATATACTTGCCTGGCTCCCAGTTCGGTGTCAGTTCCCTCACCTTCTGCATAATGTACTCGTCCAACGCATCTTCAGTTAAGCTCTGAATCACGCCATTCTCCATCATACGTAATAGCCCAGGCTGTACCGAAAGTTCCAGCCAATCCTGTTCCAGTTGGCGGCGCTCTTGCTTGGACAACGGCTCTTGCTCAGAGCAAACGTGCCACATCGCCAGAAGCTTTTCCGGAAGGATCTCGCCTGTGTGGAGCACATCGTATTGAACGTCAGGTCTATCAAATAATTGCTTATATAAGCCACTCGTTTCGATAAGATATATGGGGCTCTCGCTGTTCCGCAATAGATACATGGCGTAGATCAGTCCCGTCTTCTCCCGTGCATTATTCGCATACCAGATAATGATCGACGTCTTGGAATCAAAGGACTGTATTGTGGCGTTGAACTCAAATAATGATTCCAGTTCATGCAAGGCATATGCCTCGCGGTCGTTGAGACACATTCGTTCGGTCAGCCAGAGATGCCTGCGTTGCAAAGCTGCACGATGGGTCAGATCACCTAACGGACCCACAGCATAATCATCATCCATGGAGAAAAAACTCCGTTTTTCCTGATCAGGTAATGTACTCATCCCCATTTTCAGACTACTTAGAGGTGAATCTCCAAACGTGATATGAATTTCATTTGGCTTGTCTACCTCACCCAAAGCCTGTTGCTCCAGCTGCCCCAGATCCAAAGGTGTATCCAGATCCCGAAACAGGGATTGCATGGTGTCCGCAAAATCCACTTTTTCGCCTTGCTTTTCCTGCCGTTTGACCACGAGTGCTGATTTCATATAGAGCACACGCAGCAATGAGCGAAGTTCATTCTCATTCAGACGATTTAACATTCGGCTGAATGCATAGATATTATCATTCATGCTGGGTCCTCCTTCGATCTAACGGGATTACTGACATCCTATATCTGCGTACTGATCATTTTTTATGAGGAAATCGATTTTCCAGAGGGTTGATTCAGATCATGTAGATCTTCTCCATCTGACGATGGCCGGGTAAAGTGTCGCTCCAGTTTGCGGCTTGCCCACAGGGACACCGCGATGAACAGTAATACGCCTACCCAGCGTACAGGGTGCTCCAGAAATTGTTCCACATTGGAACCGATATACGTAACAGAGAAAATCATGATCGCTTTACCACAGCCCACCGCAAGCAGGAAGGATAACAATCGCATTCGCGCGATACCTGCCGCCACATTAATAATAACGAACGGACCTACCGGGAAGATACTCAGCAGAAAAACATAACTGAATGCATTCCTTCGAATCCATACCATGCTGCGTTGCACACGAGGTTTGCGTGCCCATCGCTCTACAAAAGCGGATTTCCCAATCTCCCGTACGATCAGGAACGTAACGGTACAGCCGAGCACCATGCCGATCCATGAATATATAAACCCTGCCCACAGACCATATACCGCACCGTTCACGCCCACAATCAACAGCGTGGGAAGCGGCGGTACAAATGATTTCATAAACGTAAGCAAAATTCCCGGTAACGGGCCCAGGGAGCGAAACTTCTCCAGCCAGAAACGAATATTTTCTTCCGTAATATATGACATAATGTCTAATGCTGCCGGGGTCATCTGCATCCATCCAATCTATACAGTCTAAGTTCTTAGGCTTGATGTTCACTATACATTTCATCATTCATATGGATGATGAAGCTTCTTTAGTAACTCCCTCCCAGTATAACGTACATCTTCGATGAACACCGTTGTCAATTTGAAGAAATTATTGCACAGCAAACTCACTTCCCACCCAAATCAAAATTGAATCAAAAAAGCACACCTCGACCTCTTGTGGTCTTGGTGTGCTCTTCATATCGAAACCCCGATCCTTCTTTGGGGGTATTTATCCTTCTTCCAGCTGCGCTTCCTGCATTGCCAGTTCAATCAGTTCTGCCTGATGTGCAGCATTCCATTCGGGAATACCGGAACGCATGAACTCTTCGGCATCCATCGCTGCTTTGGACTGGTTGCACAGATTACAGGCGCAGACACAGTTGAGCGGGGTGGTATGTCCACCTTTGGCACGCGGCAGCAGATGGTCAATCGTATCTCCATACGATCCACAGAAGTAACAAGTGTAGTGATCCCGGGTTAAAATATACCGCTTGAAATCCTTGTTGCTGAACAATCGGCGAATCGTGTACCGATTGACCACCACAGCGGCTTTTTCCTTCACCAGCGTGACCGCAAGCTCCATGTCCACTTCCTGATGCCAGCGCCTACCCTTGTCTGTCTTGCCTCGCATCCGTACCATGCCTTGCCGGTTGGTCCGGAGCGAAGCCGGATCTTCCGGGTCGATAGCGACCGGGGCCGACGGCGTCTGGCGGCGGGGGCGGCCATCCGTGCCAGCACCGTGACTACGGCTGGCATGGGCGGGTCGCTGCCCGGATGCACCGCGGGCAGCGTCTTCGCCGCTCGCCTTGGGCGCACGCTCCTTGCGCGCCTGGCGCGGCTTGGACCCTGGCGAGCCAGGCTGGCGCACGGGCGCAGGAGGCCCTGCCTCCGCAGCAGCCCCCGGCGCTTGCCCGGGCTCGCGCCCGGTGGCGGCAGGCTGTGCCTCCGCCGCCGTAGCGACCGTGGTAGCATCGCCACGGTCGCTCAGGGCCGGCGCATGGGCCTCAGCAGCTACGCTGCGGGCCTGCCCTGCGCCGGGCGCTAGCGCGGCAGCACGCTTGCGGCGCCGCTTGCGCTTGCGTTTGGCTGCGGTCGGTTGATCCGCAGCCATGGGCTCTGCTGCCGGGCTTTGCGGCTCAGCCGGCAGCAGAGCTTGGTGGGCCGCCGCAGTCTGCTCGGCGGCCTGCCCTGCAGCGGCTGCTCGCGCGCCAGCCCGCTGTGCAGTGCCCTTATCATTCGCAGCAGCATGCCCCTGCGAATGCCCTTCTACCCCACGCCAGCGCTCACCTGGCTGTGGCTCATCTCCTACCTCACCTGCCGAGCCATCCTGCTCCAGACTCGTCTCTCTCAGCTCATTGCCCGTTATGCTCTCTGATCGCTTGCTCTTCCTCCGTCTTCTCCTCTTCTTCCGAATACCCGAAGAAGAGGGAGAGGAAGTAACCAAGTCAGCACGTTCATCGTCATTCGAAGATGACGAGTCTACTGACGGTTGAGACACCAGACTTCTGTCAGACTCAGCCAACGTAGCAGTTCCCTGCTCCATAACATGAGAGGTACGACCTGCTTCATTCCTTGCAGTTGCAGAGGGTCTGGCAGTAACCTCACGTGTATCCAAACCATCCCGTTGACGCCCGATCCGTTCATTCGTTTGCCCGCCCACGCTTGAACCTGCATCGTGGTCAGCCTGTCCACCGAGTTGGCGACAGCTGCGACAGGCTCCACGCCTGGCTCCGGGACCTGCCCGCTTTCCGGTTCTGCGCCGGAATTCGGACATCGGCCGCTGTTGTCCGCAATACATACACGTTTTGCTCAGTCGCGCTTCTTGTTCCGTCTTTCCTTGCCGGAAAGGGGCTGGACCCGTCTCCATGTTGTCACCTCGGTTCCGTATGAATCCGGTTTCTTTCTATTGTATCACATCTGCTCGTGAACACCCTCATGGCCATAGGCCTGATAATCTTTCGAGTTGTACTCCTGTGTCTGTTCACTGCATTCGTGAAGAATGTGTTCCACATATTCCAATATATCTTGCATCGGTCTCCCGCATTTTTCGCATGTTGTCATTATATTCACCTTAATCCTGTTATCCATAATGTATTATCGTTCCGCCTTATGATTACCCCTCATACATGAAAAAGAAACACTCGTTCCCCATATCACACATATCTTTATAGACAAAAAAACCGCTCCCTGCTCTCCCCTAAGGTCGACCAAGAAACGGTTTATTATTCCTGTGTTGGAAAACTATCTTAACGAACGTCCAGTTGTCCCGAGTTCTGTTGTGGGACCAGACGTGGTTTGGGTTTTGGAAGATTGCCAAAGATGACCCATGCATATGGAACAAACCTTGCCGTCAATCCAACGACGATCCACGAAGCGATCAGAGCTACACCGAATCCTCCGGCATACCACAGATGCACTAACCACGATACTCCTGTTTGCGGTGGATAATTCCGATACACAAGCAGGAAGAATGGATGAATCAGATAGATGCCAAAGGACAATGCCCCAAGCCGATTCAGCGGCTTGACGATGAGTGAAGGCCCTTTGCGATAGAGCAGATAGGCAATCTGGATAAGTACCAGCGCACAAGCAAAGGTATGCACATTCCAGAAGAATTCATACCACAGTGTGTTATACGTTGCGATCTTCAGACGCAGCAGGTAATAGATATACACATGGCCAAGTCCGGCAATGATCCATACCGCCCAGAGCAGAATCCATGAAGCTACGCGTCCTTTGGTTGCATTGGCCCGACTGATGACAAACCATTGCTTGATTTTAGGGAAATATACCCCGATAAAAGCACCCAGCATGAAATAGGAGAAGTATGAGAACGCCCAGCTTCCCTTGTTGGGTACCTGGAATCCATATTTATTACTTACGATAAATGCCCATTGAATCAATAGTCCAATCGGTACAGACCATTTCACCACGGAAGGATACTTCTTAAGCAACCATAACACCAATGGGAATAACAGATAAAATTGCATGTTAATAAATACAAAGTACAGATGTGTATAAGCCTTGCCTGTAAACAATTTCGTGATAAAACTTACTGCCGATTCGCCGAAAGGTCGGCCCTGATAATGCGTGAAATGCAGCAACACAAAATACATTAATGAGAACAGGAAATACGGAAGCAAAATATACACAAATCTTTTCTTGTAGAAGTTACTTACGAGTTTCTTATCCAGCGGACGGGAATAATAGTTATAGAACAGTACGAAACTGCTCATAAAAATAAAGGTTGGCGTACCATATTTCATAAAGATATTAATAAAGTTGTACAGCCAGTAGTAGCCTGAACCCGTCATGTCCACCGTCGCATAGGACGTGGAATGCACGCACAGTACGCCGATAATTGCCATGGCACGCACCAGATTCAGTTCTGGAATTCGCTCTCTTTTCAGTGTTTCACTCATGTTTACGTTTCTCCTTAATGTGTTCGTCAATATGTCAGATATGACTTAATACAATAAAGCTCTCTATCTATTAAAAGCCATAATGCTTAAGATGGATAGTCCATTTTCTTAACAATTCCTAAATTTTCAACACATTTCACACTATTTTCATGTCTATATATGTAAAAAAGACCGCGAGTACGCGGTCTGTGGAACATCCTGCTCCCAACCAAATGAATATTGGATCAACCGGATGATAATGGTAAATTTGGGTTGGTACATGATTGACTGAGTCTACTTCCCACGACTCGCCAGAATCTGTTTATACACGTCAATAGCTGCCTGTCTCGATGCCTTCAGATCAACAATGGCATCCTTGCGCGGCTGATGAATGTCCTTGCTGTGCAGATCCTTCAATTCAGGCAACCACTTGCGAATATAATCACCTTGCGGATCATACTTCTCGGATTGTGTTACCGGATTATTCACGCGAAAATACGGAGCCGCATTCTCACCAAGCGAGGCACACCATAACCAGTTACCACGGTTTTGAATGTTATCATAGTCACGCAGCTTGCGCCTGAAATAGGCTTCACCCAAGGTGAACGGGCATTGCAGGTTTTTGGTGAGAAACATCGCCGTGAGAATTCGCAGCCGGTTTGGCATATGTCCGGTCTCATTCAGTTCCGTCATCGCTGCATCAATAATCGGAATGCCTGTCTCCGCCTTGCACCACCGTTCAAAGTGATCATTATGGAGAGCCGAGAGATCGTACACCTTTTCATATGTAAAATAGTGACTCTCATAAACTGCACGATACAGATAGAAGTCGCGGAAGCACAACTGCCTGATCCATTCCCCCGCTTCTGCCGTGCGACTCGCCGCATCATACATCTTGCGAATGGATACAGCCCCCACAGCCACGTAAGAACTGAGATGACTCGGCTCGTAAGCCTCATATTCATCCCGATGATCCCCATATTCAGCAATTCGATCCGACAAAAATTGATCCAATAGCAGATGCGGGTCCTCGTCATTCGAACCACTGCCCCCCAGCAACTCCGGAGGTACCTGCATTGCATCCGGCCATTCAATCTGACGATCACTCACCTTCAACTCTGCAACCGTTGTTGCCGAAGGAGGGTTGGGATGTTCATTCATGAATTCCACCCACCGCCGATGGAAAGCCGCAAATACCTTATATGGCTCCGACTTGCCTGTAAAATTGGCAAATCCATTCAGATCCATCAGCAGATGATCCGTCAGTTGTGTGAACGAAACCTCGTGCGCCTCACTGACTTTGCGTATGGCCCTATCCCGCTCGATTGCATATGGCGTCATATCCCGATGGACCACAATCTCGTTAATCTCACCTTTGAATTCGTTCAAGATGAATTCAACCACTTCAGCTGGATTGCCATAAGCAACATGCAGTTTTCTTTTGGCTTCAAGATAACGTCTGCCTAATTCCGCTGCATGCTGCCTGAAATTCACACCGCTGTGTTCCTTCTCTCGGCCTTGCCGCAGGAGGAATGCATCATAGATGAGAACATGCACACTCTCTTCTTGGTTTTCCCGCAAATAATCGAATGCGGCCAGATCATCCGTACGCAAGTCTTTGCGGTGTATGAATAGCTTCATGCCTCACCCTCCTGTCTGAACTTACGTTACATACGTTTATTTGTCCGTCAGGTTCTGATATAACCTGCTTGTTTCGGGCTCGGGCTGATACCCCAGATCCTCAATTAATGTCAATGTAAATGTATGATATAAACGAAGTATGCCTTGCTGATCATCCATGGATGCATACACTTCCATCATGAGTCGGCAGATTTCTTCCGAATAAGGCTCCCGTTCCTGCAATATCGTTAATTGCTCAATCGCTTCCTTGCCACGACCATGCTCCATGTCCCATCTCGCGATATCCATAACCAGCCCTGTATACTTGCGTCTGAGTTCCCTTGCTTTGGCCTGTGCCCAACGATAGTCATGCTCTTCCAGATAATCGCCACGATAAAGCGGAATCATATGCCTCAAGTCATCGATATTGTCTGATGTGATGACGTTGTAGACCATGGATTTTTCAAATTGGTCCACATCACTTACCAGATTGCCTGCTAACAGACGATAACGGTTCATATTGTACTCCAGCTTGCCCGTCATGTTCCATTCCTTAAGCAGCTTTCGAATCTGGTACACGGATGTATGTAGATGGGTTAATCCCTTTTCCTGGGAAACATCACCCCATAACTTATCCAACAAAATCTCCTTGCTTACCCATTCTTCCCTGTGATGGAACAAAAAAGCAAACAATTCCTGTGATTTGGTTGTGCGCCACTTATGTTTCTTGGCACCCTGATCCAAACTTCTGTAGATATCCAGATGTTTGAACGTGAGCAGCCCCGGAACTTCAGTATCCAACTCCACAGGTACGGGTTCCGATCCCTTTACCTCGGCGGTGGCTGCAACTTGGGAATGATGCGACATTATGCCCGCGATTCGATCAACGGTTTTGGCCAATCGGGCGGAGCTTACCGGTTTCAGTACATAATCCAGTGCATGCAGCTCAAATGCTTCCACTGCATGGTCCGCATATGCCGTAACAAAGATAATACGAATACTCTGATCCAATTGCTGTATATATTCAGCCGCTTCCAGGCCATTCATCTCGGGCATTCCAATGTCCAAAAATACAACATCTACACGTTCCTTTGCCAGAAAATGCAGACCATCACGAGCTGTTGAAAAACATTGCACGGGTGTAATTCTTCCGTCCGTTCGTAGTAGTCGCTCCAGATGAAGCTGCGCTGGCTTCTCATCATCGATCACAATGGCTCTCACCGTTCTTTTAGCCTCCTGCTATGAAAGATTCAATAGGAATACCGATTTTATCGGCATCCGCTTATTAGTCTGTTAACCATAATTGCTTAACTCGGCACACTAATTGGAATAATCCACCTTTTGCACAGGGATACGGAATCGGATCTGCGTGCCTTTACCCACATGGCTATGAATCTCCAGTCCCTGACCATAGAGAGCCATCAGACGACGGTTTATATTTTGCAGCCCGACACCCCCCGGACCTTCGGTGCGCCCAGACTTGACCTGAGCCATACGCTCAGGAGGGATACCTACTCCATCATCTTGAACCTGTACGACCACATGCTCGCTCTCTTTGAAAACCCTAAGGTGAACTGTCCCGCCGGCTGCCCGCTCCATCACGCCGTGGCGAATGGCATTCTCCACAAGCGGCTGAATACTGAGAGGTGGCAGATATAGATGCACGTCCGATTCCACCTCATACTCAACCACCAGTCTTTCCTCAAATCTGGCCTGTTCCAGATGCACATATGACTCCACCAATTCCAGCTCTTTGGTCAAAGGAACAAGCTGCTCCCTGTTCTGGAAGTCAAAACTTCCGCGCAGGTAATGACTCAATTCAATCAGCAGATCGGTTGCTTTGTCCGGATTGACTGCACAGGTCGCGATAATGACATTGAGTGCATTATATAGAAAGTGCGGCTTAATCTGGGCCTGCAAAAAGGCCATTTCGGTCCGAATAGCTTCCTGCACAGAACTCCGCATCTCAATTAATGTCCGAACTCTGGCGCGCAATTCACCAGCATCCACCGGTTTGCTCAGGAAGTCATTGGCTCCCGCCTGGAATCCGTGTTTGATATCCTCAGGCAACCCGCGGGCGGTCAGCATCAGAATCGGTAACTCCGACAAGGAACTGTGCTCGCGCAGTTTTCGACATAACTCAAGCCCGGACATCTTAGGCATCATCCAGTCCGTAATAACAAGATCAATGGACGGGAACTCCTCACGGAGTTTCAATGCAGTGGACCCGCTGTCCGCTGCGAGCACGCGATATCGTTCCGTCGATAACAGATTCAGCAATACCTGTCGATTGACGGGATCATCGTCTACAATCAGAATCGTATGCTCCGCTTCCGTAAGATCATCCTGCTCATCTGACTCTCTTGTCACAAGCTCCTTCGCCCCTGCCCCCTGTGCAGCAACATATCGGGCGGCAGCTGGTTTCGAATGAGATTTCAGCAGCGGCAACTTCATAACAGGCAGGGTGAAATGAAAGGTCGAACCTTGCCCCGGTTCCGATTCAACCCAGATCTCACCACCGCCAAGCTCAACGAGTTTTCGCGTAATGCTCAGACCCAGTCCCGTTCCATTATTCAATCGCTCGATCGTGCCGTTACTCTGCTCATACGCCTGGAAGATATCCTCCTGTTT
This sequence comes from Paenibacillus sp. FSL k6-2145, assembly GCF_037976585.1. NCBI lineage: Bacteria > Bacillati > Bacillota > Bacilli > Caryophanales > Paenibacillaceae > Paenibacillus > Paenibacillus sp. FSL k6-2145. The sequence goes on from NZ_CP150267.1 coordinate 1,818,441, forward strand.
GTCCAAGGCAATGCCTACCCCTGTATCAGCAACCGATACCTTCACCCAATCCCCTTCAACACTGGCGTACAATCGAATCTCACCCTGCTCAGTGTACTTATAGGCGTTACCCAGCAAGTTATACAGAACTTGCCTTAGGCGATCTTCGTCTGCCTCAACAAGTGGCAACGACTGGGGCCATTGCTGAATCAATATTACTGGCTTATCCTCAAACGTGAAACCTGAGACTTCAACCACAGTACGAGCAACGGATTCCAGATCAACAGGTACCCGTTTCAACTCGATCTCACTATTTTTTAATTTGGAAAAATCCAAAATATCGTTAACCAGCAGTGAAAGGCGCTTGCCGGTTGAAGTAATCATGGACAGATTTTTGGCTTGCTTGGGCGTGACTGCTCCGGCCGCCCCTTCCATCATGGATTGCGCAATATTAATGATGCCATGCAGGGGAGTTCGCAACTCATGAGACGTATTCGCCATGAACTCGTCCTTCAGGCTGTCGATGGCCAGCAAACGCTCCGATAGTGCTTCCACGTCTCGGAATGATTGTGCGAAGCGGATTGCGGTCACTATCATCTGGGCAAATACAAATAATAAAAGTTCAATCAGCGCAAAGAACGCTGTGTCTAGGGTAGTGAACGCACCAAGCGTATACAACACAACAACCATGAGTATGCTCATCATGCTCACCAGTGCAAAGTGGCTGTCATTCGGCCGTCCTTTCAACCAATAGAACATGGCTCGCAGCGTATAAAACATGACAACAAGTGAGATCAGCAACATGGGAAGCTCAAGAGACGAGAAAAGCGTCGGAGGGAGCGTAATACCCACAATGGTCTGGGTAATGATCAGCACTACAGCCAGACGAACAAACCACTGATGAACTGCTCCTGGCACACGGGCATCCATATACCGAAGCAAAAAGTAATAGGCAAAGGCTGAACTAAGGAGCTGAATCCGAAGTATCTCATTATTGGTCAGGAACGGTACAAACGTACCCAGTAACTTCTCCCCATGTGTCAGAGCGTACACCGCACCAGAAAGGCTGAATAATCCGAGAAAACGAAGTTCCTTCTCCGTACGTCGTAATCTGAACAGAAGTAGAAAAAAGGCGGCTGGCAAGATAAAACCGAATAAGGCCATCAGATCCTTGAGCCAACCTTGTTGCTGGCTTTTCAGAATACTATGCTCGTCTCCAAACAAAATGGGCGCTACAATGCCCCCAGACGAGTAACTATAATTCGATACCTGAATGATAATGTCAGCCGTGTTGCCCTCAATGGACGTGAATCCTGTAAAGGGCAGATTTAATTGTATATCTGTCGCCTTGGTCTTTCCTGGCAGGCCTTTGCCGCCAATCTCTTTACCATCAATAAATACCCGGTGGGCCATGCGTATATTCTGCGTGCGTATACCATAATCGTTTTTCATCGTCCGGGGTGTAAGCTGAACTTGCAAATGATAGGTTCCATACCCATGGGCCTGCCCCAAAGATTTGTTCCATCGGGCAGGAACTTGAGTGCCCGACGAAGCCGGCAATGGCTTGCGACCGGATACACTTGCTTCAATATCTGCCGGGCTCAGCAACTGCTCAGGGTAGAAATCCCAGACACCCTTTAGAGACGCTGCACCCTTGCGATCAAAGTCCCATTGGGTCAGGTCAATTTTCCCATCTGTAGCCTGGGGGTTACTCCGCTCGCTAATTAACGTCTGGGCGATCCAGCCCAGCGGAACAATGACAATGCATATGAAGCTTATGGTCAGCATAATCCAGTGTTTTCTCATCTATGTATTCCTTCCATCCACAATGGCGAGAGACGTCTAATTCTGTCGATTTATAACTATAATTCATGTTACACGTTTCTGGTGCTCACGGAAATAGTTTCCGTCTCATAATCGGTCAACTTCCTTATAATTTTAAGGATCTCTATCTGTTATCGCCATCTCCTGGTACACCAAGAAACCCCAGGCCGAATTTCACCGGAATGAACGGGCGAAATGGCCTGGGGTTGATTGAATGAAGATTTATTTAACAACTTGGGCAAGCTTCTGAACGATCCCGGCCCATCCCTGTTCCATACGTTCGCGTACGATAGCGTGGGCCTGTCCAAACTCGGTCAGTTTATCCGCATCCCAACCGCTGTGAATCAGTGTGAAATCCGTACCTTCGGGCTGTTCATTCAGTTGGAACGTCAACGTCCAGTCCTTACCCCAGCGGAATGACAGCTTCTGCAGCGGAAGAACTTCCGTCACCTGACAGGGTGATTGGCCGAAGGGGCCTGCTTCCAATATAAACTCGTGACCTTCCACGGGTTCCAGATTACCTGGCATGAACCAGGCCTCCAGTCCTTGCGCGGTTGAGACCATCTCCCACACTTTCTCTACAGGTGCATGGAGCACTAGTTCCTGTCGGATATCCGGCAGTGCACTTGATGAACTTGATGATGTATCCATTCGTATCATCTCCTTAGACATATCTGTTCGTATAATTACGGGTTAAAAAGTTTGACCTCCGCTTTGTACCCACCCTATAATTGGAACATATTACATAAAAGGTGCGTGATTCCTATGATAGTCTGCTCTGAAAATTCCAATTCCAACCGTTGCCGGAAGGGATAATCTTAGCGAGTTCCCTTCCACGTTTGCAATTCATTATATCAAAATGTGGGGGACACCTATACTATGTCATTCAGTTATTACGGTCCATTATGCACCGCCGTTTATGATCTAACGAAACCTGTGGGACATTCCTTGGGAGGAGACATTGAATTTTATCGCCATTATCTTCAGCGCTGCAAAGGACGTATCCTTGAAGCCATGTCGGGATCAGGCCGAGTGCTCATTCCTTTGCTTGAAGCAGGCTTGAAGGTGGATGGAATTGATTATTCAATGGATATGATTAACTCTTGCCGTTCTCGATGTATGGAGCGGGCATTACCCATGCCTGAGCTGTTCGTTGTCGATCTGGAGAAGTTTGACCTTCCATATCGATACGAGGCAATTATCATTCCCGGAGGTTCTCTGCTCCTCATTCAAGACAGACAGGCATCGATTAGCGTATTACGTAATCTATTTCAGCATTTAGAACCTGGCGGCAAGCTCGTGTTTGATCTGTTTCTGCCCGATGTGACACAACCCTCTTCTGTAGAAACATCAACCGTTTCATTACCCGATGGTGATACGATCACGGTAGAAGTGAAAACCATTGAAGTGAACCTTCTTCAACAGTACAAATTGAGTCTAATTCGCTACGAACAATGGCATCAGGGTGCTCTTGTTGCTACGGAGCTGCAACAACTTACCCTGCGTTGGTACGGCATAGAAGAGTTACGCCTAATTCTCGAACACATTGGTTTCTCTGATATTAAAGTATACGCCGACTTTAACCCGAATCAGCCACCTACACAGTCGAATCAAAAATTCGTATACGAAGCAACTCGAAGAGCGTAGCCATCCGTAATTGGACGGATATGCTGATGCTTCTCATTATACAGATAAGGCCACAGCATGAGGTTTAACCCATACTGTGGCCTTATCTGTATAAAATTTGCACTAACATTTACACGAAAACGAAGAGGACAGAAATAACTTGAAGAAGCGAAGCTACAACCTTTCTGCAAGAAAGCTACATCGAAAGCATACACTTCGCCTTTATCCTCAGATCGGAAAGTTATTCTGTCATCGGAGTGGCAAGTGTAAGTATAATTTAGAGCAAATTAGTATCCACGAGAATATTGCTCTGCAATGGCAGCTTGATCCTTACTCACACCCAGTTCCAGAGCGGCATGGTTCGCCCAGTACGGATCACGCAGCATACCTCTGCCAACGGCAACCAGATCCGCATCACCGTTTCCAATCACCGCCTGAGCCAAGGCTGCATCCTCCAGCATACCCACTGCGATTACAGGAACGTTCAGTTCTTCACGGAAGCGACGGGCAAATGGTACCTGATACCCCGGATAGTTCCCCGGTTTCCGCTGTCCAGAAGGACCTTCGCCACCTGAACTGATATGGAACATGTCCACACCTGCATCTTGGTAAGCACGGGCAATATTAATCGTGTGGTCGATGTCGTATCCACCATCAGCGTATTCTACAGCCGAAATCCGCAAAATCAGCGGCATATCTGCTGGCATTTCTTTTTTCACTGCCCGAATGACTTCAACGCCAAAACGGGACAGATCCTGGCCGTATACATCCTCACGATGGTTCATCAGCGGGGAATGGAACTGGTGAATCAGGTATCCATGTGCACCGTGCAGCTCAATAGTATCCACTCCAGCCTGTACTGCGCGGCGAACACCGTCTGCGAACTTCTGCACCATAGCTTCTACCTCTTCGGTACTTAACGCGCGTGGTTCCTTGTACTTTTCTCCCGGGAATGTAACTACCGATGGGGCAACCGGCTGCGGTGCATCCTCTGCTTTTCGTCCGGCGTGTGCGATCTGAATAGCTACTTTGGAGCCGTAGGCATGGATTCCATCTACAAGTTTGGTGAAGGCAGGCACATGCTCATCTGACCATATACCCAAGTCATTATCGGTAATACGTCCATCCGGATCTACATCGGTCATCTCGATTACAATCAGTCCTGTTCCTCCAACCGCACGGCTCACATAGTGAACCTGATGCCAATCGTTCGGAATGCCGTCCTTCGCAGTGACAGAATATTGGCACATCGGTGCCATGACGACACGGTTATTTAATTGCAGACTCTTGAATTGATAAGGGGAAAATAATTGTTCAGTCATTAATTCTACATCTCCTGTTCCATGATCATGATATATATGAAGCCTTACTTATTTGTCTAAGTCCGAAAACAGTTTTCCGTTCTTGCCGTAATTGTCCTTCTCCAAATCCTCAATGAAGATAAAGACTTTGCTCGGATCAACATCCAGTGTCTCACAAGCCACCTGAGTCATACGTTCAATCAACTGACGTTTCTGCTCAACCGACTTGCCTTCCAATACCTTAACAGTGATAAATGGCATGTCTAGGACTCATCCTTTCTTCATCATTTATTATGAACCTCAGTTGTAGAAATACAAGTACGTACATTTTTGTGACCTAGTACCCTTTTTGATACCTAGGAAACCTCATATTTCGGTTCAGCCCCATTCTGGAAATGACTGCAAAACATGATATGATAACCGTAGAGAACCACAATAATTACTATACCCAATTTACATAAGTTGTGACTAAAGGTTACACGATAACGGAGAGGGCAGAAATAACCTGTAGAAGCGAAGCTAAAAGCTTTCTGAAAGAAAGCTGCATCGAAAGCATACGCTATCCTCAGATTTTCACCTTTGTAAAAGTGGATCAAAAAAATCTGGGGATAACAGCGATCAGAAGGTTATTCTGGCCTGTAGTGGATCAGTGTAAAACAAGTAGCTCAACTTATATACTACTCAAGCTAGGGAGCGATTATAGATGAAAGATGTATTAATTCAAAGACTGAGTACTTATGTTCAAATGGATACCCAATCCGATGAAAATAGTCAGACCTGCCCTTCCACACCCGGCCAACTGGCCTTGGGCAAACTGCTCGTTGAAGAATGTACCTCCATTGGTCTGCAAGATGTGACGATGGATGAGAATGGTTATGTCATGGCTACACTGCCATCCAATACCGACAAGGATGTTCCTGTAATTGGTTTCCTGGCTCACCTCGATACAGCGACCGACTTTACTGGCAAAAATGTCAAACCACAGGTTATCGATAACTATGATGGTGCTGACATTGTGCTGAACTCGGAGCTGGATGTAGTACTGTCCAACAAGGATTTCCCGGAGCTGCACGAGTATAAAGGCCACACCCTGATCACAACCGATGGTACAACGTTGCTTGGTGCAGATAATAAGGCAGGCATTGCCGAGATCATGACGGCGATGGCCTATCTGATTGAACACCCGGAAGTGAAACACGGTAAGATTCGGGTTGCTTTTACCCCGGATGAAGAGATTGGCCGTGGACCGCACAAGTTCGATGTAGCTGCTTTTGGAGCCAAATATGCTTACACAGTCGACGGTGGACCACTTGGTGAGCTGGAATACGAGAGCTTTAACGCAGCTGCCGCTAAAATTACCGTACGAGGCACCAATGTACATCCTGGAACTGCGAAGGATAAGATGGTGAACTCCCTGAAAATTGCGATGGAATTGAATCGACGCCTGCCTGTGGAGGAAGCTCCTGAATTCACGGACGGTTATGATGGATTCTATCATCTGTTGTCTCTGGAGGGTGATGTTGAGCTGACAAAGATGAGTTACATCATCCGTGATTTCGACCGGGCGAAGTTTGAAGAGCGCAAAACAAATCTATTGAATATCGCGAACGAACTGAAGAACAAGTATGGAGAGAAAAGCATCACGATTGAATTGAATGACCAGTACTATAACATGCGCGAGAAAATTGAACCCGTACGCCAGATCGTCGACATTGCCCATGAAGCCATGACCCGACTGGACATCGAACCTGTTATTCGTCCCATCCGGGGAGGAACAGATGGTTCCCAGCTATCCTATATGGGCATGCCAACACCAAATATCTTCACTGGTGGTGAGAACTACCACGGTAAATTCGAATATGTATCGGTAGACAATATGGTGAAGGCCACCCGTGTTATTGTAGAGATCGCTCAATTGTTCGAGCAACGCGGAGATATCTAATTCACTTAAATGCAGAGTAAAAAGGGCACCCCTTGGTATATTCGGGAGGGTGCTCTTTGTTGTGCCATATTGTATTTTATTGTGTCGCGTCATGTCGCATAGATATGCAGGCTTGGTCTTTATTTTAAAATGCCATCACTCATATATATTGCCTCCTGCGATGACACGCAACTGTTCCAGATCACAGATCACTAGCTTTCGCTGCACTTTACGAATAATATCTCGATTACACAGATCTTGAACAACTCTATTAAGATGTCTATAGCTGGTGCCCAGCATATCCGCCAGTTCGGTGAGCTTCGAGGTCTGGATCTCTTCGGAAGAAGACTCGTCCTGGCCCATTGTGGACAACAGATAGCTGGCAAATCGGCTCTCGACCGGATATAACATATTCAGACTCGACAGGTTGGAAAAGGTATACAATTTGTGTGTAACTTGACCGAGCATAAAGTGGAGAAACTTAGGGTTCTCTGCATACGTATTCTGGAGAGCGCGGTAGCTGATACCCAGCAGCAGGCTTTTGCTCACAGACTCTACCGTATTCATAGCCTCCTTGCCATTCACCAGTTCCAAATCTCCCACAAGCGCAAGTGGTGTACTGAAACGAAGCAACAGAGACTTCCCGTTAGGCAAGGTGGTATAGATCTTGAGCTTGCCCTGCACGAGAAAATACAATCGCTCGGGTCGTTCACCTTTGGCACATATCATCTCGCCCTTCGCAGCCTCAAGTAGTCGCAACTCAGCGAGTGCAGGCTCGTCCAGCACCTGATCCAACCCATTCTCACGAGCGAGTTGCCGCACAAGTCCAAAGTCCATGATTTCTTTCATTCCGACTTCCCCTCCGTTGTCGTATATAACGTATGCAAAAGGACATATGTCCCATAATTAATATACATCCGTACAAATATCTTGATATAAAAATAGTTACAACTAACACTTATATCCAGTAAAACAGTTCAACTGGGAAATATTTTAAAATTTAATCATAAAATGTTCATTCTTTCATGCAAAATGCCGTTCACGAAAATCCATTTCTATCCGATGAAAGATAGAGCATTCCATAGATCGTTAAAAATAATACATTCAAATATTGAAAGGATGGTCCTCTTCCATGAACGTTGTAGATGCCCTGCTTAAAGTAATGCCTTATATCAGCATGATCCTTAGAGAACCAGCTAGTTTAACTGTATATGATCACGAAAAGGTATTGGAGGTTGTTACCACCGACAAGTTTGACCTTGGTTTTGAAAAAGGAATGCCACTCTTGGAATCGTATCAAAACTTTGCCATCTTAAAAAACGGAAGAGAAGCTACTCTCGCTACTCTCTCCAAGGAAGTTTATGGTATCGAACTGGATATTCTGAACATTCCGATCTTTGATGATCACCAAAAAGTTGTTGCTGTTTTCTGTGTATCTTACGACCAGTCTAACCAGAACCAACTTGAAGACATTATACAAGAAAATCAAACCATCAATGGTAACCTCGTTGATATGGTGCAGCATGTCGCCGCTCATGCCGAAGAATTGCAAGCAACCAGTGAACAGATCTTGCAGAACACAAGACTTGCTGTTCAGAACTCTTCCCAAATCAACAAAGTAGCCGGGTTCATTCGTGAAATCTCTGAGCAAACCAACTTGCTTGGCCTGAATGCCGCTATTGAAGCCGCTCGCGTTGGTGAAGCCGGTGCCGGCTTCGGAGTGGTTGCTTCCGAAGTACGCAAACTCTCTGTGGATGCCAAACAAGCTACAAGTGATATCGATACCAGTCTGAGAGATGTACAACAGGTCATCAAACAGATGGAAGTTGAAGTCTCCCAGATTGCAGCCTCTTCACAGGAACAAGCAACGCTTGTATCCTCCTTTACGGATGTGATTGAGCAGCTTAATGAAACAGGCGAGCGAATGAAAGCTCTGTCCGAACAACTGATCAGTTATTCCGTTAAAAATTAATCAAAATATATCTTTGATGAAATTTGCTAGTGCAAAGATACATTTTATATGCAACAAACAGGACTTGGGTTGCCCATGATGGATAATCCAAGTCCTGTTGTTTGTTGTGTCCATTTTATATAACCAACTACATTCAGATAAAATCTTAATTGGCTACATGTATTGATTTATCTCCAATAACTTCTTCTTCCGACTGCCAGCATTCCACTTCACCCGGAATATGAATTCGGTCCCGGGTAAAGACGGGATCACGTCCTTCAGCCTTTTGTTTCTTGTAGTCCTTCAACGCTTCGAAAGTCACCTTGGACAGCATCAGAATTGCAATCAGGTTCACCACCACCATGAGCCCCATGAACAGGTCAGCCAAATCCCATACCAGCTGCACTTTGGCTACCGCACCAAACACCACCATCGCGATAACGCAAATACGGTATACCCACAGCCAGACTTTGTTGGATTTGATAAACTCAATGTTAGTTTCTCCATAGTAATAATTTCCAATTAGTGTACTGAAAGCAAACAGGAACACCATAACCGCCAGGAATCCCGATGCCCATGAACCAATATGTACACTTAATGCAGCCTGAGTTAATTCAATGCCACCCAGATTGGAACCTTTGTATACCCCGGATAGCAAAATAATCATGGCAGTGCTTGTACATATCACTAACGTATCTGTCAGCACGCCAAACGCCTGAATAAGTCCCTGTTTCACCGGATGTGTTGTATCCGCCGTTGCAGCAGCATTCGGGGCGCTACCCATGCCCGCCTCATTGGAGAACAATCCGCGTTTCACACCGTTCATCAGTGCAGCGCCCAACGTTCCGCCAGCAACCTGTTCGATGCCGAAGGCATTTTTGACGATCAACGCTATCATGGCCGGAAGCTGGGTAATATTCGCCAGCACCACAAAAGCCGCTACCCCAATGTACAATACGGCCAGTACAACAACGATGTATTCCGATGCTTTTGCAATCCGTTTGACACCGCCCATGATAATTCCTGCAAATATCACAGCCATAATGATACCCACAGTTAACCGATCCGTGCCAAATGAGTTCTCAAATGCAACGGTAATCGTGTTAGACTGCACCGCATTAAAGACCAAACCGAAAGAAAGCGTAATGAGAATGGCAAATAAAATTCCCATCCAGCGTTTGCCCAACCCACGTTCCATATAATAAGCCGGACCCCCGCGGAATCCGCCCTTATCCTTCACTTTATAGATCTGAGCCAATGTACTCTCCACAAAACTGGAGGCTGACCCGATTATTGCAATGATCCACATCCAGAATATAGCCCCAGGTCCACCCAGTGCAATAGCCAGTGCGATACCGGTAATATTCCCTGTACCTACACGGGCCGCCATACTAATACAGAACGCCTGAAAAGGTGAAATTTTGCCTGGTTCCTTGCTTTTTGGCTCTCGAAGCACCTTCACCATATCTCCAATCATGCGGAATTGCATGAATCGGGTCTTGGTGGTGAAGTATATACCACATACTACCAATAGTATAATTAACACTTTGGACCATAGAAAATCATTGAAAATGACGACAATATCTTGTATTGTTTGCTCCATCGGTATGCCCCTTTTTATGGTGTATTTCAAGCACAGAGATGGTTACGGGAAAAGTTTGTACCATTCTGCACAACACTAGCCCCAGACTTCGGGATGTTACTTATACTACAAGGGCATCTACGAAAATCGACAAATACCTACATGCAATTTCTACATTTATTTTAAAAATGGGCTTTGATTGCCCAATCATTGTCATTTAACCTGACATGTCAGGTTCTATGCAAGAAGGAAAGGAACGATTACACTGGAACGAGAGTTCATGGCGGAGTTAGCCGCCTTTACCATAGATTTATCAATCACACCATTCGCAGAGAAAGGGAATGACTGACATGCGTTATTTTATCGTGGATGATGATCCTGGCGTTCGTTCCATGTTGATGGATATTATTGAGGATGAAGGCCTTGGCGATATTGCCGGGGAAGCTGAGGACGGAGCACATATTCACGCGGAACTGTTGGAGCTGCATAAGGTGGATGTCCTATTGATTGATCTGCTGATGCCACAACGAGACGGGATTCAGACCGTGCGGGCGCTTGAGGGAAGGTTTGAGGGCAAGATCGTCATGATCTCCCAGATCGAGTCGAAAAATATGATCGGAGAAGCCTATTCACTAGGCATTGAATATTATATTACGAAGCCGATTAACCGGTTGGAGATTCTATCTGTTCTGCGGCTGGTGAGCGAAAGGCTTCGGATGCAGCAATCCATCGCAGATATTCAGCGGACATTGCAGGGATTGTCCGGTTTGAATTCTATCGAACGTACCGCAGCTTCGGTTCCGGACAAAACAATCACGACAGCAGGACATTTCCTGCTGTCCGAGATGGGCATGATCGGCGAAGCAGGCAGCAGGGATCTGCTGGACATGCTGGAATATCTGGAGCAGGTAGAGACAGATGAGCATAAGCTGTCCCCCTATACGTTCCCATCCCTCAAAGACATCTTCCAGAATGTAGCGATACGTAAGCTGGGAGAGGACGCCTCTCTCGCAGAGGTGAACAAGGAGATCAAGGCATCGGAACAACGTGTTCGCAGGGCCATCTTCCAGACGCTGAGCCATGTGGTTTCTCTGGGATTAACAGATTATACACATCCCAAGTTCGAGAATTATGCATCCAAATTTTTCGATTTCACCGAAATTCGCAAGAAAATGCTGGAGCTCCAAAACAATGTGGAGCCTTCCTTGTCCCAGACACGCATTAATACGAAAAAATTCGTACAGGTGTTATATTTGGAAGCCAAACGATTGCTGCATTAAACAGATGCATGATGGATACGATGCAAAAACAAACGGGCATGAATATTACGCCGGTAGGATACCGCCTCTTCAACTGAGGCTGTCCACACCGGCTATATTCATGCCCGTCTGTACGATCAAGCGTTACAATCTATGTGATTTGTTCCGTGTATAAAATTAAAATCGCTTTGGGTTCAGGCCCGTGAATGGTTTCGGCTAATTCGGTTATACTCATTAATCAATTCGTCCAATGCCATAGACTGCCGAATCACATCGGGATGCCCAAGACCACCCTTGTTATGCTCTACCAGCATATGAAGGTTATGTCTGGCCTTCTCTATTTTATTTTTCAAATCCAAACTCATAACCATGACCCCTGATACCTCCTTATTCTGTGAACCATTTTAGTTTTTCCTGTCAATCTATAGTTGGATTAACATATGGCATAGGAGACAAGGATGTTTTGTATTCTTCTCCATTTTTTGATAAAGATTATTTTATCACACAAGAGCTTATCCGAAAATGGCTGATATGACGCAATTTTAGTGGTATTATCGAGAGTTGGATTCTAGCGTCTGGCCTCATCATTCACGGCCAGAACGGATTGTGTCGTAAATGTGTATATTGAAAAAACAAAAAGTCTATTGGTTCAAAAGGTAATAAAATCCCTTTCCATAATGGGGTCATTCAGGTACAATAGGGCGATGTGTGTGTCCGGACCCGGCGGATACAAATGATGTAATTTAGAGGACGGCCAACGACGGCCATGGATCCTGATTTGATATTATTGGAGGCTTATCATCACCATGCAGACCGATTCACAGACTAAAGTCAAAATTGTTAACGCCGATCCCAGCGCAATGGGATTATTTGGGTTGGCTATCGTAACCCTGGTCGCTTCTTCCCAAAAGCTTGGCATTACGGATGGACTTAGCTACGCTATTCCTTGGGCGATCTTCCTGGGTGCATTTGCCCAGCTATTCGCATGTATTCAAGATTCCAAACGCAACAATACCTTTGGCACAACAGCTTTTGGGGCGTACGCATTCTTCTGGTTTGCCATGGCTGCCAACTGGATGATCAAAATGGGCGTATTTGGCTCCACTCTCGCTGAACAGGCCGATGGCAAGCAGCTCGGATTTGCTTTTGCCGGATACCTTGTATTCACCCTGTTCATGACAATCGGTGCGATTGAAGCGAATAAAGTATTGCTTATCATCTTCATTCTGATTGACTTCCTGTTCCTTGGCTTGACCTTTGACGCTTTCGGCGTAGCTCCTCACATTTTCCACACTATTGCAGCATACGCTGAAATGGCTATCGGAATTGTGTCCCTGTATGGTACAGGTGCTTCGGTACTGAATGCTCACTTCGGTTATGCGTTCTTGCCGATCGGCAAACCGTCCGGCATTTTCAAACCCAAGGCTTAATATACAGCAGTAAACCGCCAGCGCGCCGGTCCGCGCCTGGCGGTTTTTTTGCAGTCCAACTTCATTTGAATATGTATCTGACCGACACCTATACTAGGGATAATAGATCAGAAATAGACCCTGCAACACCTGAAATGAAATGTCACAGCAGCCATACTGTCAGGAGGAAAAAACATGAGAGAGATACCGAAACCAACGGAGATGGATCAGGTGGAGAAAAAATATGTACGCGAAACACGTTGTTTCAAGACGGCACGGGTGTTCCCAACCGATGTCAACAATCATAATACGCTATTCGGCGGCAAGCTTATGTCCTACATCGATGATATTGCATCCATCGCCGCTTCCAAGCTATGTCGGGTCAATACTGTAACAGCTTCAACCGACTCTGTCGATTTCCTGTACCCGATCAACCCAACAGACTCCGTTACACTTGAATCGTTCGCGTCCTGGACAGGACGAAGTTCCATGGAGATTTTTGTGAAGGTGATTCGAGAGGATCTGAAGACCGGAGAGAAGAAAATTGCGGCGACGGCATTTCTGACCTTTGTGGCCCTGGACGAAAATAATCGCAAACTGATCGTACCTCGCATTATTCCGGAGACGGAAGAAGAGAAGAAATTATACGAGACCGCTCCGGATCGGGCGGCCATGCGGAAACAACGGCGGGAAGAGAGCAAGAAATTCGCTGACTTCCTGACCGTTACTTATCCTTGGGAATAAAAACACGCTAAACCATAACAAGATTGAACACTGGCATCACATTATCTGGACGATGCCGGATAGATGGACACCGCTCTGTTATCCGGCAGTTCGCCACCCATGGAGACACACCACTGCTGATAGATGCGATACGCTGCACCACTCTCCAGCAACCCCTGACAAGTGTATATGCCCTCTTCGATGGAATTGACACGCCCCGCCGCGTACAAGCGGAAACCTCCATTTAACAAGACCTGATTCACAAAAGCAATATGACCCTCACCGCTTAACACACTTTCCGCCACTTCAAGCTGCTTCGCAGCCGTCCAGACCAGTTCCGGCACGGGCATATCCAGTTCATAGGCTGCAGGATCAACCAATTCCAGCTTCATATCACCGTCTTCCACGGCGTATACGCGGGTTGGCCGATCAATATACAGATCCTCAGAACCTTCCATCCCCTGTACAACGTAAGCACGGCGATAGTTAAACCGGGTGAGCAACTTCGCAATCCGATCCAGAAAGGTATTATGAAACACACCAAACACCAAATACGGTGAATGGTTATAATCAATCAGTTTCTCTGCTGTGTTAAACACGGTTCGAAAACCCAACTCTTCCCGTAACGGACGAAGCTTACGAAGAGGTGCGCACCAATCCTCGGAGGACACGTACATGACACCCGAACGCAATGCAGCGCTCCGGGCATCTTCCCGATCCATCTTGTGTGTATTAATACCCACTTCCTTCAAAAGTACCGACAACGTGACGCCCCACTTGGGTGGTAAAGGATCACTCCCGTGCAAAGTCACCGGCAACCCGGCCGCCGCGAGTACAAATGCAACCGGAAACGTGGCCATGAACGACTTCGTCCGTCCATCATAAGGACCCGCGCAGTCCAATCCATCCTGAAATATAGAGAAACGTTCCGCACTGTTACGACATGCATGAACAAAAGCTTCCAGTTCCTCAACGTTTTCCATTTTCATTCGTTCAGCCATTAGAAATGCGGCCGTCTGGGCAGGGGAAACCTCCTGTTTCAGGATTTTCTCTGCTACGGTCAGTGCCTCTGTATAATTCAGATCACGTGAGCCTCGTTTCCCACGTCCGACCTCTCGGAGTATCTGAGACATATCCATGGAGAATCCTCCTTCCAATTAAGACTGGAGCAGTTGATGGGCCTTCACAATCGCTGTGGCTACATCGACCATCCGTTTGCGTTCATCCATCGCTTTCTTGCGTAACAGGTCATAGGCTTCGGCCTCGGAGATCTGCTTCAGATCACTAAGGATGGCCTTCGCCATATCAATCCACTTCCGATCCTCCAGCCTGGATTGCAGCTGCTTCCGTTCCTGCTCCCACTGTTTGCGTTCCATGTAACGCCGAGCTGCAAAGTGAAGAGTCCAGTGGATCTCAGGCCCGGTCATGGATGGTGTAAGTATTCCATCAAATGAAGTTTCGACCTCGCAGGATTCTGCGGAGGAAGAAGCCGTATCTGGCGCGCACCACCAGAGCAACGGGGAATCCGACTTCCCCTTTCCCAGGCAGTTCACCCAGTACTCCACATCAGCCAGCGACAGATGCAAGATGGACGCTTCCGCTGCCCGAGCCAGCTTCAACGCTTCCGTTTCACTGCCCGCCACCTGTACATGGTACCCGTTTGCTCCCAGCAGCCTCTCCGGTGTCAGAGGGATTGCATCGGATGAGGCAGCTATCGTTGGTTGAACACGGATGACCAATAAAGATCGCATGATGGATCAATCCCTCCCTATGGCGTATAGTCAGAGTCCACAACATTTAAGACGTTAATACATCAAAGCGATAAACGTGTTATATTACCTAACAAAAAACCAAGTAGTGATGATTATACGTCTTGATTTCAACATTAGAATGATCTTTTCATGCCTCATCATACTGTATAAAAAAAGGGGGACACCATACACATGGCACCTTTTCTACAGTATTTATTGTATAAGGCATGCTAAATTCAGTTAAATTCTTCAATTTATGAAGATATGTGCGTAAAACGTCGTCGTCCATTTGATATTCCAATAAACTCATGTAAACATAATTAACTTTAAATTTCAAATACTTTTTTATGTCAACTATATTGACATGGTTAGATCAATCTTTTATAGTTAAGCCATAACAACTCCATATTTGAATCGATCACAGTTACAACGGCGTAGCTGGTTGAAACGGCAATGAAGCCTGTTTTGCAATCTCGGAGCAAGGGATGCGTATGTATATGCGCAGTCCTCCGAGGCATAACAGGCTTTTTCGATTTTAGAGACAAGGTTTCGAGGCAGTTTGCAGAATGGACCTAAGGGGGCTAATCATAATGAGTACAACGAAAAAACTGGTGCTGGTCGGCAATGGCATGGCGGGAATCCGCACAATTGAACATATCCTTAAGCTTGCTCCGCACGCTTATGAAATTACAGTCTTCGGCGCAGAGCCGCATCCCAACTACAACCGGATCATGTTATCCTCTGTACTGGCTGGCGGAACATCCATCGAAGATATCGTAATCAATGAGTGGAGCTGGTACGAAGATAACGGCATTCGGGTGTACCCGGGTGATCCGGTCGTTCAGATCGATACCAAGCGCAAGGAAGTTGTATCTCAAAATGGTGTACGCGCAGCCTATGATGAGCTGATTATGGCAACTGGTTCACAAGCGTTCATCCTCCCGCTCCCCGGCGCTAACAAAGAAGGCGTGATCGGTTTCCGCGATATTAAAGACTGCGAGACCATGATGGCAGCATCGCAAAAGTATCGCAAAGCTGCCGTCATTGGAGGCGGATTGCTAGGACTGGAAGCAGCGCGGGGGCTGCTCAATCTGGGCATGGACGTCACGGTCATCCATATTAACGGCCATCTGATGGACCGGAACCTGGATTTGCCGGCAGGCCTGATGCTCCAGCGTGAGCTTGAAGAACAAGGCATGAAGTTCCTTTTGAACAAACATACCGAAGAAATCACAGGCAAACATCGAGTAAAAGCCATTCGTTTCACTGATCAAACGGTACTTGAAGCAGATCTGGTTGTCATGGCTGTCGGGATTCGCCCTCAGATTGAACTGGCTCGTAATACCGGCCTCGATGTGAATCGTGGAGTCATTGTAGATGATTATATGCATACCAGCATTCCTGGCATCTCTGCCGTCGGCGAATGTGCAGAACACCGCGGTATTGCCTATGGACTGGTTGCTCCATTATATGAACAAGGTATGGTACTCGCTAAACGTCTTGCGGGCGCGACAACTGAAGGATACGAAGGTTCGGTCACTTCTACCAAGCTGAAAGTATCCGGTGTTGACGTATTCTCTGCCGGACAATTCAAAGACGCTGCGAACACTCGCAGCATTCGTATTCAGGATGATGTCGATGGTGTATACAAAAAGATGGTGATCAAGGATGGGCAGCTCATTGGAGCTGTATTGTTCGGGGATACCACGGATGGCGCATCGCTGTTTTCTCTCATTAAGAGTGGAGAGAACATCAGTGGTCGGGAGAAAGAAATTTTGCTCGGTGTACCCTCTGGTGGTTCAGGCTCGGGTCCATCTGTCGCAGAACGCATGGCGAGTATGCCGGATGACGAGATCGTGTGTGGTTGTAATGGTGTTACCAAAGCTTCCATCGGGGACGCCGTTCTGAACAAAGGCTGCAACACCCTCGGTGCAATCAAATCCTGCACCAAAGCCTCCGCTTCTTGCGGTGGGTGCAAGCCTATCATCGAAAACCTGCTCACGTATTACGCAGGTGATAATGTAGGCGAACAGACCAAAGAAGGCATCTGTGGCTGCACCTCCTATGATCGGGATGAGATTGTTGCCCAGATCAAGGAAATGGGACTCAAAAGCGTGAAGGAAGTTATGAACGTTCTCGGTTGGAATGAGCCGGAAGGTTGTTCCAAGTGTCGTCCTTCACTCAACTATTATCTCGGTATGATCTGGCCGGCTGAATACACAGATGAGCGTGTATCCAAATTCACCAATGAACGTTATCACGCCAACATCCAGAAGGACGGTACCTACTCCGTTATTCCACGGATCTATGGTGGTGTCACTTCCCCGGCGGAATTGATCAAGATTGCGACTGTCGCGGAGAAATACGATGTTCCTTTGGTGAAATTCACGGGTGGACAACGACTCGATCTGCTTGGTGTACAGAAGGAGAACCTGCCGAAGATCTGGGAAGAGCTCGATATGCCTTCCGGTTTCGGTTATGGTAAGGCGCTGCGTACGGTGAAAACTTGTGTAGGCAACACATTCTGCCGATTCGGTACACAGGACTCCATCGAGATGGGGATTCGACTGGAGAAAAAACTCGACAAGATGGTAGCTCCAGCCAAAGTGAAACTCGCTGTCTCCGGATGTCCGCGGAACTGTGCTGAAGCGACCATCAAGGATCTGGGTGTTGTCGCCATTGATGGTGCTTGGGAGATTCATGTTGGCGGTAACGCCGGAGTCAAGGTTCGTGCAGCCGAGTTGCTCTGTACGGTGAAGACCGATGCGGAAGTGGAAGAGTGGACTTACTCTTACCTGCAATATTATAGAGAGAATGCAAAATGGAATGAGAGAACAGCGGCTTGGATTGAACGGGTAGGTCTGGATCATGTGAAGGAAGCATTGGCGGATCGGGATGTACGTCTCGCTCTGGTTGAACGTCTGGAAGTTACACTGGGCCACACGGTTGATCCTTGGAAAGAAATCATTCAAGACGAGAAATTACGCAAAAACTTCACCCCACTGTCCGGTGCCGAGCCGGTAACCCACTAGAAGAGGAGGAACAGCGATGAACAAATTCCGAATTGGACACCTTGCAGATATTGATGAAAAGGGAGCACGGACCTTCCTGATACAGGATACCGAAATTGCAGTCTTCAAACTGAGCGACGGAAGTCTGCACGCCGTCGAGAATCGTTGCCCTCACAAGGGCGGGAAACTGTCGGAGGGTATGGTATGCGGGACAGCCGTTCATTGTCCTTTGCATGATTGGAAGATTGATCTGCGTAACGGTAAGGTACACGAGCCGGATGAAGGCTGCTTGAATACCTACAAAACAGAAGTGGACGGCAACAGCGGAGAAATCTACATCACAATTGCGGGTTAAAGGCTAGAGATACCCTGACATCAAGGAGGCGTGCGCTATGGATTTTGTTAAACCTGCAGAAGTGCTGCAATCGATGGTCGAAGCTGGTGAGAGCAAAGCCAGAATGAATCGGGTACAGATGCTGATCCGCGGTTTTCTGGCGGGAGCGATCCTTGCTTTTGCAACCACATTGGCATATACCGCTGTATCTCAAACTTCCGTTGGTTTGGCAGGTGCACTGATATTCCCCGCGGGATTTGTCATTATTATTCTGCTGGGCCTTGAATTGGTGACAGGAAACTTTGCGATGCTTCCACTCGCCATGATGAAAAGCAGAATCACACTGATGGATATGCTCCGAAATTATTTCTGGGTGATCACAGGTCATCTGCTCGGATGTGCATTCTATGCTCTGTTATACGGCATGACCATTACCAAGATGGGTACGGATATGAGCAACCCTCTGATTCAAACGCTGATCCAGACCAGTGAAGCCAAAACATTGGGGTATCAGCACTTGGGCGGGGCTGGCATTGTACTGGTGATCATCAAGGCCATTCTATGTAACTGGATGGTCGCACTCGGGGCAGTGATGGCGATGACATCCACTTCTACTCTGGGTAAAATCGTAGCGATGTGGCTGCCCATTACCATATTTTTCGCTCAGGGATTTGAGCATGCTGTGGTAAATATGTTCGTCATTCCGGCAGGCATGATGCTCGGCGCACAGGTTAGTATCGCTGACTGGTGGCTGTGGAATCAGATCCCGGTGTTGGTGGGTAACCTCATTGGCGGAGCTGTATTTACAGGCCTCGGTCTATATGCTGCACACCACTGGGGAAATCCGGTGAAGCTATCGACGAAACTGGCAACCATTCAGGGTGGTCGTTCAGGATTGGCAAGTTCCGATGTTGCAACGAAATTGGGGACACGATCATGAGTCGGGGCCTGGTTAGTATTGTTGGCGCTGGTCCTGGAGATCCGGATCTGATTACGGTAAAAGCCCTGAAACGCATTCAGTCCGCAGATGTCATTATGTATGATCGGCTTGTGAATGATCAATTGCTCGCTGAGGCTCGTGAAGGAGCACTCCGCATCTACTGCGGCAAGGCGCCAGGCCTTCACTCCATGAGTCAGGAGATGATTGGAAGGATGCTTGCTGCCCATGCAGCGGAAGGCAAACAAGTCGTACGACTCAAGGGTGGCGATCCGTTTATCTTTGGCCGTGGCGGTGAAGAAGCCCTTGTGCTGGCGGAAGCAGGGATTGCATTTGAGATCATTCCTGGCATCACTTCAGCTGTAGGTACATCCGCTTCCTCCCTTATTCCGTTAACGCATCGCGGGGTTGCTTCATCCTTCGCATGTGTTACGGGAACCGGCAGTGACGGAAGTGTATCATCGGTTCGCTGGGATCTACTCGCTCATAGTGTGGACACACTGGTCATCTACATGGGTATTAGCCAACTGCCCCAGATCCAACATGAATTGCTTCACAATGGCAAAAGCGGACACACTCCTGCGGCTTTAATCGAACGAGGAACCACTTCGGAGGAACGGATTATTACCGGCACACTTGCCGAACTCCATTCCCTCGCCCTGTCACATCAAGTGAATAACCCGGCATTGATCATGATCGGAGAGTCGGTCCTGATTCGCGAACAGCTGCTTCAGATGCAACAGGCCGCGAACGCCTCCATGACCGGATAATCTGACTTAATCCAATAGCATACGCTCGTGAATAGTCCGGCCCTTCTGCCCTGGTTCAATCAGCAGACGGGTCGGTTTGATGTTAATCAGCGCCGTAAGCTGCTCTCCCATATAATGCGCAGAATACTTGAATCCAATCTCCGCCCAATGCATGATTACACCTACCGTAGCAGATACCAGATAACTTAACATAATGTCGTAATTAATCGTCCACTCACTATCCTCGGTCACCAATACAAAATCTTCGGTTAGATACATTCTAAACATATTGCACAGCCGGGAACCCATATCCGAATGCATCGTTATTAATGCACGAAAGATATCCTGATGGGCTTCAATATATTCGAATACAGGCATCGTGGATGGCAGCAATACAGTCATGTCCACTTCTTTGAGCTGTGCGTATGGTTCTGCATAAGCTCGCCCCACTCCCTGCATGAAATCATCCAGAATGAACTGCAACAACTCCGGTTTGCCGGGAAAATGTAAATAAAAGGTTCCACGGTTGTAATCCGCCCGCTCCGTAATATCCCGAATGGTTAAAGCGTCTGCTCCCTTCTCCAATATCAAAGAAACCGCCGCAGCGATGATCGCATCCTGTGTTCTTCGTGCTCTCCGATCCTGAGGATGTTCAATGATCAACATTCTCGCCTCCTTTGTTCATTATTGTAATATAAATAAACACCGCTTACACCTCTGTCCGATAGCTGACATATGCGCTGTCAATGATTATTGTCACATTGCTATGTATATCTTAACATTGAGACAGGAAAGATAGACGACAGGTTGAAACTTTTTTTTGAGAAATACCTGCCAATAATGAATAAGGAGCGAATATATCATGAGTACAACGTATACACATACAGCCGTAATTACAGGAGCAGCCGGAGGCATTGGTAAAGAATTGGCACGCCGCCTTGCAGAGCGCAAAATCAATCTAGTTCTGGTCGACCTGAATGAAGAAGCCATCCAGCAGACGATTACTGATCTGAACCTCGACAAAGAGCACGTCATCGCAGTAAAAGCGAACGTATCTCAAGAAGCAGACGTGAAAAACTATGTGCAAAAAGCATTGGATGCGTTTGGCCGAATCGATTATTTTGCTAACAACGCCGGAATTGAAGGTCCAACAGGGCTGATCGAAGACCTGAGTGTTGAAGCACTGGATACGGTATATAACGTCAACATTCGCGGGGTATTCCTGGGTCTGCAAAATGTCATTCCGGTTATGAAAAAACAAAAATCCGGTGCGATTCTCAATACCTCTTCCCTCGCGGGTCTGATGGGTGCACCTGCCGTATCTCCATATATTATGTCCAAACATGCAGTAGTTGGCCTCACGCGTACCGCTGCCAATGAACTGGCACCTTATAATATCCGGGTTAACGCTGTATTGCCAGGCACAATCAATACCCGTATGATGCGTCAGATTGAAGCTAACTCCGGCAACGTGGAAGATTACCAATCTGCTACGGTATCTGCCATTCCAATGGGCCGTTACGGTGAACCGGAAGAAGTTGCTGCGGTAATGAACTTCCTGTTGTCTGAAGAAGCATCCTATGTAACAGCTTCCCTCTACACCGTAGATGGCGGTATGATGGGTCAATAAGATAAATCGAATAATATGTGATTCTCGATAACTATAAACTTTGTACTTCAATCAGTCCTACTTTGTTTAAACATTTAGATACTGTAAGAACTAAAAAACACTCTTAAAGAGGGCGTTACCCTCTTTTCTAAGAGTGTTTTTTTCGTATAATTCATAGGGAAATCATACTTCGGTCTGGAGAACATATTTTTCATATTTAAAGAGTGTTAGTCTATCTGAAACCTTAACCTCTTTAATTTTAGAAAATCCCATTTTTTCATAAAAATAATGATTTCTATAGCTTAAATGAGGAGTATATAAAGTCCATAATTTTGCACCGGTATATTTTTTTTGAACAAAATCCATTGCTTTTGTGCCCATACCAGAATTTTGACATTCTGTTTTGATGAATATTTTATTTATATGCATCCTTTCATCATTCCCTCTAATGTCAATGGCCCCAAGAATATTATCATTTCTATCGAAAATTGTGAAATGGTGTGCAACCTCTATGCTTTTTATCATTTTTTCCCACGTTTCACATGCAGGATTGGTATCATAATCTTGATACTTCTGTAAATCTTCTTCAAAAACCTCCTTCTGAATCTCGAGCAACTTTGGGATATCTCCCTTATTGGATGGACGATATATCATTAGAATGCCTCCCGCGTCTTCTATGGATTTGTAATCCACCATATATAGTCACTTAAAAATGATAGCATAATTATACCTACACTGTAGGATGCTTTATAACTTAGTTTCTTCACTAGAATCGCCTCCTATAAAAGAGTATACTAGGGAAATATTACAATATTTTTTTTGTAATAAATATTATACATCTAAGGAGAGTCACATGAAGATTGGCCAACTTATCCAATATGTTCGTAAGAGTAAAAACCTTACACAAACTGAGTTAGCAGAGGGTATCATGATATCAAGACCATATTTGGCCAAAATTGAGAATGACCGGCATCAAATTTCTTCTGAAAAACTATCAATGATTCTTGAATTTTGCAATGTCAATTATGACGAATTTCTATTCATGCTTAATGACTATAAGTTAAGTCCTAAAATGGCTGCATATAAAGATGTTTTTGATACATATCAATTGGATAATAAAAATGAACTTGCTGTCTTAAAAACACATATATATCAATCCTATGAAGAATGTAAGGATATTTTTTATAAACATCTATACATTCTATGTGAGTGTATCGAATTAAGCTTTAACAAAGAAAAAATTCCAATCAATCATTGTAAAGAAATTGCGGATTATTTAATTAACATTGAAAATTGGTGTTATTACGAATTAGTACTTTTCAATAACTTTTTATTTGTTTTTCCTGAATCCACTGCTATGCTTTTATCTAAGAACTTGATCAAACGTTCTTTAATGTACAAAGATTTAAAGTCTGATAATAGAATCCTGAGTTCTTTATTATTTAACTTGATTCAGTTAAGTATTAATATTGAAGACTTTAATCATACCGATGCTTTACTCGATACAGCAAAGAATGTATTCAATGATAGAACTAATTTTTTTGAACAAACCATGATTAACTTTTATTTAGGAATTAGAATGATTACATCATACAATTTCATTGAGGGTGAACAACATTGCAGAGATAGCTTAAAGGTATTTGAAGCTTTAAAACAAGATGAAATGCACAACAGATATAGCGCTCAACTAATTAACACTCTATTCAGATACAGCAACCAAGCTAAATCAATCTAAGCAATAGGTTTATACTACAAGCTAATACTCATAAGTACTTATAGATTGAACAAAAGAATCATTTGTTCAACTCTTAAAGCAGATTCCACAATCTAACACAGAAAATTTTTCGTGGAACCGTCACCTTTTGGAGTTTTGCAGTAATGCAAACTCCAAAAGGTGACGATTCTTTTCTACTCTAATCGATTTTTCCTCACAAGTGTTAATGATACTAGTATTAACCCAATAACTCCTATTATAAATATTAGAATGCTTATAATTGATATATTTAAGTGACCTGATAATAATAGATAACCACTTGCCATTAATAGAGCCAACACATTTGATAATGCTGATAATGCGGAAAAAGATCCCCTTTTATCCCTTGGAATAAACTCTATTTGTGCTGCCTGCCAATTCGGAGAAAAAATAAGCTCTCCAATGGTTGCAATGATTACACAGAGGATAAGTATAAAAAAATTCAGGTTATATGAAATTAGGCTGTAACCACATATATATAGAAATACACCGATTAAAAGAGCATTTTTTGTTGACCATTTCTCAACTACTCTACCAATTTGAAACGTGAAAAAAATAACTAAAATAGTGTTAATCAATTGTAAAACAGAAAACATCCTAATGCCTGAAATATCAATTCCTAATATACTGAATTGAGAGAAATCTCTTGCAAGCCTTATATTAGAGTAGTAAATCAATGAGAACTCAACAGAAAAAATAAATGCGCTACCCAATAAAAAAATTATCCAATCCTTATTTTTAAGCGCCTCCTTATAATTGTGAAAAAGATTAACGAAAAAGTTATTTTGTCTAACTTCTTTTCGAAATATTTGGTTATCATTTTCTATAATAATGAAAAAGCCAATTGTTACTAGAATTAAAATAAATATTGAAGTTACGTACAAAGATATTAAATGATTACTCGAGAACCATCCTCCTAGACTTGTACCTACAGCAAGCGACAAGTTAGTAGTCCAATAATTAAATCTATAGATGTCTCTTCGATTATCTTTATTTGTCGAGTCCATAATTAAAGCATTGTATGCAGGCTTATAAGTCCCACCTATCACACCTTGTAGTACATAAGAAATAACTATGCAATAGAGAAGAACTCCTTCTTGAGGGTTTTTTTCAAGAAAATAGAGTTCAAAAGTCAATATAGAAAGTAGTACTATTTGAACAGTTTGGAAGGTAGTTATAAACCGCTTCCTGTTAAAAATATCTGACAGGTAACCCCCGATAATACTCGATATAAAATTTAAAGAAATACTGAGTAAAAGAAGAAGACCTAAGAAAACATCGTTCAAATAATTAGTTAAATATAAAATTAAAAAAGGAGAAGTTGCCGCTCCGATAGTTTTAGAGAAAAAAGAGCTAAGTATACGAAATTTGATATTTAATGGGAATTGCATAAATGAACTCATACTTAATCTACCTCATTAACATACTTCAATAATTTTGCAAGAGCGTAAGCAATTCCAGCTGTTCCCCCATAAAATGAACTATCAACATTCAAAAGAAGGCTATTAGGATAATAAACATAACCATTGTAACTTAAGGCAAACGACTCCATAACATTGAAAATTCGCTCAAAACTAGCTAAGTCAATGTATTTTCGCTTTTCTTGGACTACCCTTAAAAGAACCAAAAGCTCTCCAGCCAGACCACTCCCAAAGGAAGGATCAGCATATATAGACTTTTCAGTACTGTTCACTAAGTCTAATAATTTTTTTTCGTATAATGAGTTGCTCTCTATTTCCAAATAGACCGAGATAGCTAATATAAGTCCAGCATTCCCTAAAAAGCTAGCATTAAAGGCATTCCCATCCTCATCACTCATAAGTACATACTCTTTATTAGGTCCAATTAAGGAATTCTCAATCATATAGTCAAGCATTTTTTTTGCACATCTTGCAAAAATTTCATTACTAGTTCGTTTACTTAATTCACATAAATAGTAAATTATCCCTGATAACCCGTTAAAAAATCCATATTCTGTATATGGACCCTCACACAACTTTTCCCATTGGTTATTGTTGATTACAGATACAATACTGTCTCCTATAAATACAGAATACTTTCTAAAATTATCAGACTCTTCTTTTTCTAAAGAGAGAAGAATAAGTCCCAATCCAGCAATACCTCGATGTAGAGTATAAGTCTCGAGCGATTGGAGCAAATTCTGTATTTTATCTTCTGTGAGCTCTTCCCCATCTAATTCCAATTGATTTAATAAATAAACATATCCTAAATACCCATTAAAAAAATCTGGTTCTTTGTAATTTATAGTTCTTATAAACTTGCTAATAACCTCTTCAGGTAAAAAAGTATCAACTTGAATTACATTTTCAATCTCTCTTATACTAAGTAACAAGCCAAGCTTTCCATCCATTAGCCCATTAAGCTTATCACTCATTAAGAATGGCTGTTTATCTGAGGAAGATATAAATTCATTAATTAATGTCTGATGAAGTATCCTCAAATGTTTCTTTAACCGATTTTCAAAAGGTACTATTTTTTTGAAATCTATAAAAGAATGTCGTGAATTCATATTGTCCAATCTGCTTATGATTTTTGCTAGATCGACTTCCTTTGATCGAAAAATAAGCTCTTGAACTATACCCACTAACTCCTCAGGCATTAAAGATTGTGAATTCAACAAACGAAGGAATTTTTTTATTTTTTTCTTATCAATATCAAATAGCGCACCTGTTGGAAAAAAGTAACTGATTATTATAAGCCCGATTGCTTCAAAATCAATCTGATATCTGTGATTTAAATCGCTGTACTTCCGGTAACGAAAACCGGACGTACCCATTAGTAGAGTAGCATCGTTTCTATGTTTATCACTGCAACCAAGCTCAAAATCAATAAAACGTATTTGATCCCGGTGATCAATCATAATATTCCTTAGTGAAATATCACCAATTGACACACCTATACGATGTAAATCACTCAGTGCAGATAGGATACGCTTAAATAATTTAATTCCTTTTTCAATATAATCATTGGTTCTGCTAGTTTTATGTTCATATTCCCATGGTGAACTTAGTTTCTCTTGTAAGTTTTCACCTTTTATTTCTTCAACACTAATAAAGTAATGTTCCCATTCAAAAAAATCATCATATATTGAAGGAGCACTCGTCACACCCGATTGCAACAATTCTTGCAAAATTTCTTTTTCTTGATGCCTCAAAGAAATAGCATCCATCCCATTATCTAAGACAACTGTACCCGGCCTAGCCTCCTTTAAGATTACATTTTTATTTAAGTACTTATCAAACGCTCTATATACACCACCGCTGTTAGAGATTGAAATAATATCTAATACACTGTATCTTCCATTCTTAAGTCCTTGATTCTCTTCTAAGAAATCATCTTTTTGAGTTACTGGATTTTCTATCCATTCTGGTTGCTGGTAATAAGGTTGGGGTTCATCTATAAATTGCTCTTTGTTGGGACCTACTATAATATAATCACCGTTTTGATTTTTTAAAGTTTGGTCTGTAGCCGCCATGCTACCATAACGATAGTATAGTACCTTACAATCTTTATATCTTTTATCCGATAATACAAAAGGCCCAGTATATTGTTTAAGCAACTGATATAAATCATCAATTATTAACAAAAACTGTTTTGTGTCTTTTGGATAAATAGTAATAAACTTACCGGAAGAGCTTCTACTCCAAACTTTAGAAAGGCTTCGCTTTAATATTTCTGCATCTTTCATGAACTTAAATGGCACCTTATTTTTGCCGCAGTATTCATTTACAATCGTCAATATATCCTCTGCATTTAATGGTGTTGCTGATATGTGAATTTTCCATCCAAATTCCGGCAAATAAACGTCAGAAAAGTAAACTTGTAAGTAATAGGACCCCTTCTTCACTTCACACTTTTGGGATCTTTGAATAATATCTTTATAACTCTGATCTTCTTTATATCTGTAAATATCATAATACATGTTCAAGACATTGATTTTCTTATCACTTAGCAACTTTAAATCCCTCCGTAAAAATTAACTATTTAATATAAAAAAAGACTTTCCTTAGAGATTCCTCTAATAGGAAAGTCTTTTCTCATGTGATTGAGAAAATTATTAAGTGCTCAACAGCCAGCTAGTACCTGGATAGGCTTGAGCAATCAACGTTTTACCCTTTGTTTCTTTAGCCATTTTTTGCAGGTTCAGAATGTTCAACATATTAATCCCCCCTTTCTGTTTGTACTCCCAATAATTAACTGGTATATATACATTTAACTACAAATATATACATTTTTATTTTTTTGTAATAAATATTGCACATTCATATCTCTGTTCCCAAAAATTAAATTTTTCTTTTTGATATCATTTATCTACCCTCAACAAATAAATCGACCTCATAAACTGAAGGTCGATTTATAATAAACTATGTCATTGATAAACACATTTAATCGATGTATCCCGCGTGGCCCTTGTCCATCAAGTAGTCCATCTCAGCATCCAAAATGCTTTCCACAGTCAACTCATCCAGCTTCACATCTTTGCGACTAAGGATGTAGTCAGCCAGATCATCGCCGTCAATATCCACATCGTTACCTTTGGCATTTTCGTGCGCCTTGTTGATGTACGCTTGCTCATGCTTTAGCACAAGAGCAATGTTCGCCTGGCTTGCCTTTGTTTTATCTGCAATGTATTGCATCATTTCTTGTTCATTAATTGCGTTTGCTTCTGCCACGTTCAGTTCATCTCCTTGATTCATACATACTGTTGCCATTGTAGCATAGGTTAACCCATTACAGGCAGAACTTATGCCTGAAGAACAATTATAGAGCGGGAGCGAAGGATTAGTGTAGAGCCCGCTCATCACTCTGCCCCTACGACAACCGCACGTAAAATGTAGCCCCCTCTCCGACCACGCTTCGGGCGTACAACTCTCCTTTGTGCTGATCCACAATGGAACGAGCAATCGCCAGCCCCAGACCATGCCCACCATGTTTGCGTGCTCTTGACGAATCCGTACGATAGAATCGATCGAAGATCCGATCCAGATGTTCCGGTGCAATGCCTTCACCTGTGTTGGATACGGCCAGCATGACATCATTATTCTGTTTCTGGAGGGTGACGTTTACGGCGCCTTTTGGACCGGAATATTTCACAGCATTATCAAGCAGGATCAGAATGACCTGTTTGATCTGCTCACTATTCCCATGGACCGTAAGATTCGGCTCAATGTTGTAATCGAGGGAGATGTTTTTCTCAAAAATAACGGCCTCCATTGGCAAAATAATACTTTCTACCGCATCACTCATATTAAACTTCGCATGAATCATCGTGGAGCGCGAGTCATCCATCTGAGTCAGATAGAGCAGATCATTCGTAAGTCCGGTCATGCGCTCAGTTTCTGACTTGATATAGTGCAGCCACTTCGCCTGGTTTGCTATAGTATCCTCCTGATTCGCAAGCAGTACGTCAGCATTGGTATTGATGATCGCCAGAGGTGTCTTCAGCTCATGTGAAGCATCACCGATGAATTGTTTTTGCTTCTCAAACGCTTCTCTGACTGGTGCAATGGAACGATTGGCAAAATAACGGCTCAGGAAGTAGATCACAATCAACATAATTAATCCAACAACAGCAAATGTATAGATCAGGTTCGTCAGAATGCCCTGTTGTGCCGTCACATCAATAAATACGATCATATGCCCGTCACCGCTCGGATCAACCACATAGGCCCAATCCGTTCCATCCAGCGCAAATTGTCCTGTCTGCCGTTCCGAATCACCAACTTTATTCTGGTCAACCTTTTGCAACGCCTCGGTGTAGAACGTATCTTCCATATCAAATCGGGAATGTGTATCCGTAATCTTCCACTGATCATCCGTCTTAATCATGAACGAAACGGAACGTGCCGGTGGTGAGTTGGGATCCCCTCCCGGTCCTCCATTATCACCACCCATGCCATTGGAAGGTATTGAACCTGAGCCTGAACCTGTAGTTGAACCTGTACCAGAGCCTGTCCCCATTCCGCCATCTTCCCCACGCGGCATCTTGGATGAATTATAAGGACTGTGATAGAAATCAGACACCTTGTAGAGCTCCATATTTGTCTCACGCTGCACATTCTGATAAGTAATTGTATAGATCGTCGCAAATGCCACCAGCATCATAATAGATATGGACACCAGATTCACGATCAGGAATCGATTTCGGAGTTTCTTGAACATCAGGACGTCACCTCAAGTACATACCCGACACCCCGAATCGTGTTAATGCGGACAGCAGAGTTCAGGAAGGTTAATTTTTTGCGCAAAAACGAGATGTACACCTCCACATTGTTATACTCCACTTCCGAATCAAATCCCCATAACTTCTCAATAATCTGCTCTTTGGAGGTAATCGCCTGTTTGCGGGCAATCAACAGCTCCAGCAGTTCATTCTCCTTCAGATTCAGCTTGATCTCCTTACCCTGAACACTCAGCTTTAACTGAGTTGTGTTCAGCTCAATGTCGCCAAACTTCAACCCATCCTCCGGGACCACTTCGCCCTTCCGTCGTAAGGCTGCACGAATCCTTGCCAGTAATTCCTCTGTGGCAAAGGGCTTGGCGATATAATCATCGGCACCATAATCGAGGCCTGTGACTTTGTCTGACAGTTCACCTTTGGCCGTGAGCAGAATGACAGGCGTATGATTCCCTTCACTGCGGAGTTTCTTCAGGACGGTGATCCCATCCATCTCCGGCATCATGATGTCGAGTAGTAACAGGTCGTAGATGCCGCTCTGCGCATAATCGAGTCCTGATCTGCCGTCGTGGACCATGTCCACGGAGTAGTTGTTTTTTTTCAAAATCTGCGATACAGCCTCTGCCAAATGAACCTCATCTTCCGCAATTAATATTCTCATGCTCTATTCATTCCTCTGCTTGAATTATTCGTCTTCAATTAACTCTTTATGATATCACCTATTCTATCAATCAAACCTTGAATCAATCTTAATTCATTTTGTGTATGCGCACTATTATAGGAAGGTAAAAAAATGTTAACGCAATGTAAAACCATTTAAGATTCATTCAAGGTTGGGGCTCTAAGATACAGACATGGAAGCAATACACGATGGAAAAAAACATACAACTCGCAAATGAAAGGAATGAGTCCCACATGGCGATTGAAGTATTCAACCGATATGAGAGCAAGTACCTTCTGACGGATGAGCAGTACGCCCATTTCTACAATGACCTGCTGAAATACATGGAGCTGGATGCCTACAACAAGAAACACGAGTATTACTCCATCAGTAACCTGTACTTCGACACTCCACAGGATTCGCTGATTCGCGCCAGTCTCTCCAAACCAAAATACAAGGAGAAGCTGAGACTACGGGCTTATGGAATACCTGAAGAGAACGCAAAAGTATATCTGGAGATCAAAAAGAAAGTCTTTGGCCTGGTGAACAAGCGCAGAACCGCCTTGAAGCTGGATGAAGCTTACGAATTCGTCCGTTCGGGACAGGCGCCGGAGCTCGCCGATTACATGAACAAACAAGTTGTCGAAGAGATCAAATATTTCCTTCGGGTATACGATCTGGAACCGAAAGTGTATCTGGCATACGAACGCAAAGCGCTCTTCGACAAGAACAGCCGCGATCTCCGCATTACCTTTGACACCAACATTCGTAGCCGCAGATATGATCTGAAGCTCGAACAAGGCGATTACGGTGAACCGCTGGTGAAGGACGGTCGATGGCTGATGGAAGTAAAAGCCGAGAAAACCGTTCCGCTATGGCTGTCGCAACTGCTCTGTGAGCATGGTCTATATCGCACCGGATTTTCGAAATACGGCAACGAGTTCAGACATCTGGCGAGAACAACCAACCTGAATTACCAGACGGAGCGCATCCTTGTACCAGGTACCGATTTCAACCCATCCATAGAACAAGATAAAACGATTATAGAAAGAGAGCGTGTCCTATATGCTTGATTCACTGTTCAGTTCAGCCCTAACCGATACCAACCTGACGTTTAACAACGCAGTCATTACCATTGGTCTTGCCATCATTCTGGGATTGGTCATCAGCCTCACCTACATGAAGACTAACCAAAGCACATACTCGCAAAGCTTTACCTTAACGATGGTTGTCCTGCCCGTCATTGTCGCCATCATCATCCTGCTTATCGGCAGCAACATCGCTCGAGCATTCAGCTTGGCAGGTGCCTTCTCCATCATCCGATTCCGAAGTGCCCCTGGTGATCCAAAGGACATTGCTTATGTATTGTTCACGATGGCTTCCGGTCTTGCCTGTGGTGTAGGCGCTTTTGGATACGCGGTTCTGTTCACAATTATCCTGTGTGTACTGATGTTTGTCCTGAGTCGCTTCAACTTCGGCGGCAAGAAGAGTCAGCTGAAAACGCTAAAAGTCACCATCCCTGAAAACTTGAGCTATGAAGAAGCACTTAATGAAGTGTTCCATACATTCAATGTACCTTTTGATTTGAAAAAAATCAGAACGACCGAACTCGGCAGTCTGTATGAGCTGGTCTACAGTGTAACCATTCACGAAAGTGTTAGCCAAAAGGAATTCCTCGATGCGATCCGCACACGGAACGGCAACCTCGATATCTCGTTAACCATGAGTCCAACCACGGAATATTAATTTTTAATTCGAAGGGAACGATCTAATATGAAGAAAAACATGATAACAGGCAGCAAACTTTGGTCCATCGCCATGATTACCAGCCTACTCGCCGCATGCAGTTCACCAGCAACCACAAGCACAACGGCCAATGCCGCAACATCAACGATAGGAACAACCAAAACGGTATCCGTCAGCGAGCAAACTTCTGTAAAATACGCGGAACTGGTCTCTCTGGATG
This sequence comes from Paenibacillus sp. FSL k6-2145, assembly GCF_037976585.1. Lineage (NCBI taxonomy): Bacteria > Bacillati > Bacillota > Bacilli > Caryophanales > Paenibacillaceae > Paenibacillus > Paenibacillus sp. FSL k6-2145. The sequence goes on from NZ_CP150267.1 coordinate 1,850,986, forward strand.
CTGACGATACCAATATTAGCTGGAGTGAGGCAGATTCCACAGCAATTAAGCTGAACGGCACAACTGCAACGGTAACCGGTTCGGGTGCCAAAGCAGCGAATGGTTCGGTAACCATCTCTGAAGCAGGCACTTATGTACTTAGCGGTGAGCTAACGGATGGCCAGATTGTGGTTAACGTTGCCGATAAGGGTACTGTGCATCTCGTATTAAACGGAGCAACCATTCATGATAACGACAGTGCTGCGATTTACATTCAGAAGGCTGGTAAAGCGGTAATTACGCTTGAAAAAGGAACCAAGAATACCGTTTCCGATGGTAAAACATATGTGTACGCCGATGCTACGACAGACGAGCCCGATGCTGCAATCTTCAGCAAAGCAGATCTTACATTCAATGGTGCAGGTCAATTGACCGTCACAGGTAACTATAATGAAGGTATTACGAGCAAGGATGATCTGAAAATCATTAGTGGTAGCATCAGCGTCAAAGCAGCCGATGACGGGATCAAAGGTAAAGATATGGTCGCCATCCAAGCGGGCACCATTACCATTGAAGCCAAAGGCGACGGTATTAAATCAACCAATGACACGGACACCACTAAAGGTTACGTTGCTATCGCAGGAGGTACCTTCGATATCCAAAGCGGTAACGACGGTATTCAAGCCGAAACCGCACTCGTTACGGATGGCGGCACATACAACATTGTAACGGGCGGCGGTAGCGCCAATGCACCAGCCAAAGTAGAAGAAGGTCCATTTGGCGGCGGTGGCGGTGGATGGGGAGGCGGCACACCACCAACCGATATGGGTACACCACCGGATGGCGAACCTCCTGCGGATATGCCAGAAATGCCTAATAACAGCGGTACCAATGCAGGTGCTAATACAAACGGCGCAGCAGCATCCAACTCTGCCAACACAACAACAGCAACAACGGATAACAATGCTGATGCGGACACTGCAACAACAGCAACCGAGTCCACAAGTGCCAAAGCACTCAAAGCAGGTACAGATCTTACGGTTAATGGCGGTACGTATACCATAGATTCCATGGATGATTCCCTGCACAGCAACAATAACGTGACAGTTAACGACGGAACATTCAACATTGAATCTGGTGATGACGGCATTCATGCCGATCAGGCCCTGACGATTAACGGCGGAACCATCACGATTGCGAAGAGTTATGAAGGACTTGAAGGAGCAATCATCACCCTGAACGATGGGGATGTAGATGTAACGGCATCCGATGATGGCGTAAATGCTGCAGGTGGCGAGACGGAAACAGCTGCGAATACAGCGGCAAGTACAGATAACGCTACTACAGCAACCGATGCATCAACGACATCCAACATCTCTGTAACCGAAACGACAGGCACAACATCAACTACCGACCAGGCATCCCAAGGTACAACTGCTACTCAGCAAGGACGTGGACCGGGCGGTATGGGAGCAGCAGCAAGCAATAACGAGTTCCACATTAACGGCGGCTCCCTCACTGTGAACGCAGGTGGTGACGGACTGGATTCCAATGGTTCCATTAATATGACTGGCGGAACGGTTATTGTGAACGGACCGACGGATAACGGTAACGGAGCATTGGATTATGACGGTACATTTGAAATCAGCGGTGGATACCTCGTGGCTGCCGGAAGCTCTGGTATGGCACAAGGAACATCCGATGCGTCTACGCAAAATACCATTGTGATGACATTCCCCGCAACGCAAAAAGCTGGAACACTTGTACATGTACAAGACAGCGAAGGCAACAACATTCTGACATTCGCTCCGGCAAAAGATTATCAAACTGTCGTTGTCAGCTCCCCGGATCTGAAAAAAGATGGCTCCTATGTGATCTACTCCGGTGGTACGTCTACAGGTAAAGCGGTGGATGGACTCTACACAGACGGTACCTACAGTGGCGGAACTCAAGTAGTTGCATTCCAATCTACCAGTAATGTAACTTGGGTGAATGAATCTGGTGTAACCACTGCCAATACAGGTATGGGTGGTCCTGGTGGTGGCGGTGGACAAGGTGGATTCGGAGGCGGTAGAAACAGATCCCAATCCGGTACAACATCCGACAGCACAGGCACTACCGATTCTGCAAAATAATCATAATTTGTAGTTAAGTGTATAATAAGAAGCACTAGGTTCCGAAATCACGATAACAGTGAATTCGGGGTCTAGTGCTTTCATTTTTTCAGGAAGAACATGAGTAACTGTTCATGCGTTCCTTTTATTTGTAAGATACAAACTAGGGATTAGAATAATTACAAGAATAACGCTGGATAATAGAAATCCGGCATGGTACCCCTTCAACTCATTTATGACCGTTGGTTGCAACCCTTGTATGACCGTTGCAACAACCGTCGCGATAATAGCTGAGCCAAAGCTTGAACCAAGATTCTCAATCATATTAATGCCCACACTCGCTTCAGGGAGCTGTGTGCTATCAAGCCCAGTGTATGCTTCACTTGTTAACGGCAGACTAATCCCTCCAATACTCGCACCACGAATTAACAATATAATGGAAATCCAGATCATACTTGTTTTATCAGAGATGAAAATAAGCGGAATTGAACCAATGAGAGAAAGAAATAAACTGACGATCACTACATATTTGGGTCCAATTTTATCAATCATTTTTCCAAGTAAAGGCCGAGTAACAAGCATCCCAACCCCTTGTGGGATAAGAGCAACTGCTGTTTCAATCGCCGTAAAATGGCGAAAGTTTTGAAAGAATAGCGGGAGGATTAACATCGGGCCCATAAGAGCAATATTTGCCATGAACAAGCCGGCGCTTGAAGCAGCAAAACTTTTATAAGTAAACAAACTCATGGGCAGGACCGTTTGATTCTTGCGAATGAGATTATAAGCCATATATATGACAGTCAAACCCACACCAATACCCACCCATAAGATCGTTTCATTATTGTTAAACGTAGCATGTTCCGCAGCTCTCGTTATCCCGTAGATTAAAGCCCCGCTCATGGAAGACAAATTAATAATGCCAAACAGATCAAGCTTATTCTCTTTGTTGAAAGGTTCAAAGTCAGGAATTGTTTTCATCATTACTGGCGCAGCAATCAACACGATAAACACGTTAATGAAGAAAATCCATTGCCAGGATGCCACCTGAACGATGAATCCTCCAAGGACTGGACCCAGAATAGGGCCGAAGATCATAGGCGTACTTACGATGGCCATCACTTTTCCCAAGTGATCTTTCCCTGCCGTTTTCACCAAGAGGGTAAACATGAGGGTCGTAATCACCCCTGCGCTGAACCCTTGAAGTAAACGAAAGAAGATAAAACTCGAAATGTTCCAGCTAACACCTACTAAAATAGAAATCACTCCAAATAGGATAACAGCACCAATGAAAATCTTCTTGCTATTAAACTTGTTCATAAGCCAACCGGAGATGGGAACTGCCATGGCAAGAGCGAGAATATAGCCTGTAATGGCCCATTGAATAATAGTCAAGGTTGTATTGAAATCATGTGTTAATTGATCTATGGCAATATTCACCATGGTAGAGTCAAGCAAAGGTGCAATGGCTCCAAGAGCTATAGCCCAGGCTGCAATGAGCACCTCTTTGGGTAATTCAGTGGTTTTGACGTTTTCTTTAGTCATATGTGTCTCCTCTTTGTATTATTGTTTCCTATTCAACAAAAAATGTAACTCTTTTTAGTTTCCTTGTCAACAATAATTATTGAAAATAAAAAGCAACCTGCCCTTTATTAGAGTAGGTTGCTTATTGTGTTGCGCTTCATTACACATATATATCTAAATGTCCAAACCCTGTTTCTTTATCTCTGCGTCCAAATGTTTGCTGTATTGCTCCATAAACCTCAGCATTCCCTCCAATTGCGCTTCGGTTACCTGCTCAAACACAGCCTGATCCCGCTTTTGAAATTCTTGGTGAAGTTCCTCGTGAATACCGAATACAACAGTCCCTTTCTCGGTCAGTCTGAAATAGACTTCTTTCTTGTTCTCCGGCTTCTGGTAGACTTCGATCAATTTTTTTTCGATAAGTTTCTTCGTCAATTTACTTATGGCACCCTTGGTCATATACAGCGACTCTGCAAGCTTTGTCACATTGGGATCGATATTCTTTCCAATATATTCAATGCAATGAACTTCGGAAGACTTATAACCACGAAGGCTGGCTTCCATCTTCGACTTGTTAATCCAGACCATTTTATTAAATAATTCTCTGAAATGATTGGTCACTTGTTCTTGTTTATTCATGGCTATATACACCCCAACTGAGTTATAACATGCATTGAACGAAAGCAGAAACATGAGGGTCTGATTCCTCCGGTTTCTCCTGTCTCCAATCATAAGCTTCTTCATCAAAAAGCATACACATACACCTTGGTACGCAAGGCATCCCGGCATGTAATGGTACGTAGTGGTTCTTTCCCCGGGAGGGCGAAACAGACACTAATCACCCTGGCACCCGGCGGAAGCTCCCGACTGAACTTGTCCAGAAGCCGGGTCATGGCTCCTGGATACAGATAACAGATCACACAATCTGCATGTTCATAGGAACTGGTGTAGATATCCCCGCGCATGAAGCGCAATCTGCCCTTGAGAAAGTGCTTGTTTCCCTCGGCTCGACGTAAGCGAACACTGAGATAGGCAACTATCTGGGAAGACCATAAGGGAATTCTCGAATTCTCAATCCCGGTCAGCCTTTTACCAGGACAATGCCTTACAATATCCAGTCCCAGCGTGCCCCACCCGGAACCCGCTTCAAGCACATCACCGTACCCGGGTATACGGTTCACCTCTTGAATGACCACCTGCCTGACGCGGCCGGATGTGGGCATCGGGGAAATCCCGTTTTTCCAACTGACAAGTACGATGGATATGACACCGATCAATGTCACCACGGCAATCAGCCATGGAATTAGATGAACGATGAACATAGCATCATCCCTTTGTTATCACGCATTCATTCGGGCACATGAGACTTCATGTATACCCCTTTTTTGTACACAGACTTAATCGTAAAGTGCACACCCAGCTTGCGATTCGTCCGATAGATCAGCGAGTTAATCTCGTCGATCCCTACCGCTTCACTCTCCAACATGCTCCGCTCCGGCCACACCTGAGCCACAATCTGTTCCCTTGTCACAAAATGGTCCAGTTGACTATACAGCAGCTTGAACAGCTGATACTCCTTCTTGGACAGCGGAATCTCCACTTCACCGATCTGCACGGTTTGCAGGTGATCCTGTAAACGCACGCCCTCACCCAACAGATCCGACACACGATATTCCCTCGTCTCTCCAAGATCGCCTTCCGTGCGAAGCTGGATCAGGCCATTGACCAACGTCAGGCTGTCTCCTTCGCCAAACGGATATTTCTCATAGGGAACGAGGCGCTGCCCGTTCAGTTCGGTTCCATTTTTGCTATCCAGATCCTCGATCCATAGCTGTTGCTGTACATCATAATGAATGCGGCAATGCCGCTTCGATATCATCTGATTATAAACAGACAAGTCCAATTCACTACCGCCTGTATAACGCCCCACCGTAATGGAGCGACCCTGGCTTACATAAGCGAATGAGCCGTCACTTTCCTGTCCTGGCGTACGAATGACGATTTTTGCCGTCTCCCGCATATTATTCTCCCACCTTCAACGATCACTCGATCTCTATAAACATTTCATAACAATAATGATAAATTCATCAGATTTGTTCCATTGTTTGCACCGCTATAGTTCAATATAGTGGTATACAGGAACGATCTATGTTTGGTTCTACTCACTCTACTATACCAGACGTTGTGCTTTTTTTCTCATGACGGCCGGATACCCACTTTAGCTCATTCAACAAGAGAGGTACCTTCTGATGAACAAAAAAAACATTTTCATATACGTATTGCTCGCCTTTGCCCTGTCCATGACATTAACCGTGCTCTCCCGCATGAATGATGATGGCGGTGAATCACTGAAAGGCACATCGGCTTCCGAAACCTCATGGTTACAAATGAAGATCCAGCCCTAGTCTACTCTATTATAACGTGATCTCCGCGCAAAACGTTTCACGAATGTCATATTAGGTTCACCTACAACCTGTGTTAAATATTGATTTATTTCACACTAAAATAACATGATAACAGTCGTAATACAGTGGTTATGTATATTTATAACTTTGAAGAGACCATAACAGAATGTAGTCTATAAATAGTATTTTTAATTACTCAACTTTCGCATCTTAAATCTGCAAACAAACTCTTGATATAACTGGGTAAGCCAGAGTTCCATTCTTGTAGTTGACAAAAAATAGACGTTTTGCTCTTTTTCGTTTTCGCTTGAGACATGTCAAGAAATAACTCATCCGTTGCTGAAGCTTCGTGTAGAAGTCCAGATCGCAATCCTAGTCGGCAAAGAGAAAAAAAGTTCACCAAGTATCCGGTCATTACTGGTTTAGCGCTGTTTATATTCCATCGCCAAATAACGGCTGAATACAACCGTTGTATGGCTAATTAGTTGGTAAAAGGAACGTCCTCGGAATTTGGTTCCCAGTTTCAAATAGCTCTTGGTCACTTTAAAAAAAGGTCCCAATACTCCAACACATGCCGTAGATTCATACAATTTCTACCGCATCCAGCGTGAAGCCTGTACTTAAAATGGCAAGCCATTCACGTCTTTTATTTCGGTTGCGCACAAAACAAGCTGACTGGAAGACCGTACGAAGTATACACGACTATGGAACCTTTGATGTCTTTTGTACTCGATTTGGGCAGGCTTTGAAACCCAGTACTCAGCGTCATCCGCTGTCCCTTTACAAGATATCGCTGCTTCATTTCCTTGACCATCCTAATCACAGGTAGACCTCTGCCTATGAGCTGGCGAAGCAAAGGATCCTGAGCAATCCAGCTGTCCATCAGCACAACATCCGCGCAGTGATACCAGCTTTGAAAGCACGATCTAGCAAGTCTACCACCGAATCAGACTTACGAGAAAAAGACTCTATTCGGCATTTGTATTCATGGTTACGTTTGGAGAGATGGGAGGCCATTTAGACTAGACGATTTACCAACTTGGCTGAGGATAGCATGGCAAAATCCAGCGGAGCAAAGCTAACACCATCCGACCGCCGAGCGTAAGTGTTATCAATTGGGTCTCTTAAGGGAATAGAAAACTGAATTAAAATATCTACCAAATATTTTAATGGATCAAAATGAGATTTACTGATTATGTAGTTGATTGTCTTCACCAATATAAACCTTATTTTGGTATAGAATTTATTTTCAATAGATTGGATTAATAACTTTACAAGAGGATTTTGAACATTGTATTAATGTGGTGATTGAGTTTTATGAGAGGATAAGAAAAATTCAACAATCAGTTATCTTAAAATGAAAATTCCACGTTTTAGGATTAGCCTACCTTTTCACCGTCTATTTTATTTATAGATCTTATATTAACTAAAGTTAATTCGAATAGGATGACTTCTTTTATTTAGAGGTCATCCTATTCTAGGAAAATAAATATAAATGTTTTTAATTTTAAGATATTTTAAGGATCTCGATATAATCATAGGCCTTTATGGCACTTAAAAGTGGATAAGCTTGTCTTTCGTTTGAGTGACCTGCAAGTTTAAAATCTCTATTTAAACCATCCAAATCAGAAATAATCATAAGGTGAGTAGGAGTTGTGATCCATCCTGCTACTCCTTTACTAAGGATGACTACATCCCCTTTTGCAATTGAACCTAAATAAATAGATTTATGATTTTTTTCATAATTGTCTTTTGAATATGAGTAGACCGTAGACTTAGGAATCCAATACTTGCTGAACTGTTCTACGCTTATCCAAGGGCTAGGATCAGAGAAAGTCCAACTATAGTTTAATTCGGTCGCATTTTTAGGAACTAGGTAAGTAGAGTTTTTCTTATAAGCAGACCAGTTACCTGACATCGGTTTCCCTCCACCAACGTGCATGGCCTGTGAAACAAAGTTAGTACAGTCACTACCCCATGCTGTAAAAGCAGGATAATTAGTACTATATTTATTGTAGTTATTATACGCCCAATTACCTGCCGCTGCTGAATTATAAGCTGCTAGCAATTGAAATTCTGGATCACTTTTTGCTGCTGTTGTTAACCTGTCCTTAAAATTCTCAGCACGCTCATCACCTGATGATCTGGAATACCTAGTTAAGTAGCCCATTAGTATTTGCTGTTCTTCTGAGTCCGCTATAGAATAAGACTCTTCAATTAAATGCATAATTTCAATTTTATCCTCTTTTTCAAGAGAAATCGTTTTTTCATACACTTCTTGGTTTAAGATCTTGTGCAGTATCTCTGCTACCTTTATATCTTGCTTGAAATAAGAATCAAGTGTTTGTAGAATTACCTTTTCTTCTTCAAGCGGATCTACTAATTCATCTCTGTTCACAAAATTATGCTGTGCTAATGTTTGTTCTTTTTCTTTTTTGTACAATTCGATATAAGGGTTTAGCTCAATATTAACTGCAATTGACTCATTCTTTTCAACATATTGATTTTGTGTTGTTGAGATATCCCCGTTAGCATAGGCACTCATTCCATTAAAGACTAAAGTAGCACTAGCTAAAAGAATTACTATTTTTTTATTTTTCATATTCTTTCTCCTTTTAAGTGATTTTTTAACATAAATACATTTTATCACAATATTATACATTAATATAGTTAAATTTTCCTTTTTAGGAGATAACATATTGTAAAAAACGTATCTTCTACTATAAAATATAAATAAATTGTTTCGAAAGGAGATAGTACTATGAAAAGTAAAAGGTCAAAGCAAATTAAAGTAGTCTTTGCTATAATACTCATTATTATTTTGCTTGAACAAATTCCATATGTTCAAAAACAAACAGCTGTGTTTTCATCAAAAGTCTACGTGTTGTCTAAATATGGAACTAATTTTAAGTATAAAAACATTGAATATAGTCCTCAATTTGGGAACTATGATGTGTTTTACAGAGATATGAACAAAAGTGAATATTCCTTTACAGTCACCCCTAGATTTTTTCCTGTATTCGTAATCTATGATTCTATTGAAAAACAGGCTTTAGAATTAAAAAATATAGATTTACTTCGTAAACTGCAATACTAGAACATATCTTGATACAAATGATTAATAGATAAACTGAGATTTTAAATCCTATTCATCATTTAAATCTTCTCCAAATGAAAAGCAACTAAAAAAATTCACGCTAACTTTCTACTAATTAACTTAGTAGTGTCCACCGAAACGACTAAAGAAATATAGAATAATATTAATAGAGAGATGCTTCTTTATTAGCCCCCCTTGTTTCGGTGGCATTCTAGGGTATGATTGAATTATGAATTACATCATTTATAGTTCCTAAATCTAATCAGGCCAACAGAGATAACGACTTATTTCCCAAAGCGAAGTGAAGTGGACAGCGGACATTCCCACCATCCGCACTCACGTCATTGCCGCTTCTTTCTCACGCAGAATTTCCTCCACGCATACACGATAAGAGCTACAGGGCCAGCAAGCCATAACAGTTGCCAAAGCATGATTTTCATGTCGAATCCCATTTCAAAAATCCCTCCCCATATAATCGCAAATGCAACTTCGGTCGTTCAGAATCAAAGTCAGTCTTGTTCCTCCTCAGGGACAGTCGGTTCGTCGGCAGGCTTCGCTGTCTCTCTGGACTGTATTTCCTCCATCCGGCTGGACACCTTCTGATACAGGTAAGAGATCCCCAGCAATAGTACGCCAAAGCTGAAATAGGCAAAGATTTTGCTGCCCGAGGTAAGCATACCCACATCATAGAACATCATCTTACCCGTGGCGAACAACGTTAGACCCAGGCCCAGACGCCGAATCATGACATATTTTCTACGGAATCCATAGGCAATATAGAGAATCGCCAGCAGCAGATAGATCAGGCTGAACATCAGCCCCACATCACCCCACTGGAACTGGATCGTCAGGAATACGGTGATGACCCCTAGCAGGTATACCCCTGCGATAACCGGGTACCATTCAATGCTCTTGAACTGCCCGCGGATACCTGCTATCAGCAGATCCCTTCCTGCAAAGAATACCCCTACGTTAAAGATAATCAGCACCAGCAAACCAACAATTTCTGCCGCTGTATGCTGCTGAACTTCCGGCTGAAGCGCCGGCATGGTGAAGGTTACAGCCAGTGCAATACAGCAGCCAACGGCATGCAGGAAGGTGGTGTACACTTGCACGAATTGGTCGCGCAGCAGCTTCACTTTGCCTAGTCCATACGCCAATGCAATGGTGAACGCTGCGAACATGAGTAACTTGTAGAACATGTATAACAGGAACGTCCCATCCACAGCTCTGGTATACAATTCATTTGACTCATACAGTACGTATAACCACAGATTCGCAAGTGCTACATACTTGAATCCGTTCAGGAAGCCCTGCTCCAGCGGGCTGTAGTTGAATCTCTCCCTGGACGATGAGCTGTTGTGAACTGCCCAGGCATAATACAGTGTAATCAACAGGGTCCCCAGCGTGATGCTAGAGTATTTTAACATGAAGTAAGAACGTTCCCCGATGAAGAATAACGCCAGAAGATCGTAGTACACGAAAGTGATTAGACATAGAAGCACGATGCCCCAACCTGCACGTTCCACCGATTTTAACCGTTTCAGATGTCCAAGCGTAACCAGCAGAACCCCCTCGATCAACCAGCCCATTGATAACCACTTGGCCCCGAATTGGAACGGAATAATCAGAATGGCAAAGGTCAGGGAAGTAACATAAAAGAGTAATATCGTCTGTTTCTCCTGAGCCATATTGCGCTGGACGAATCGTGCGAGGCCCAGATACACCGCGCAGAAGATTAACGCCAGCAAGCCCTGAGCATCATTCCAATCCGCCACATCAAATAACACGTATAACATCAAACAGCTGATGCTTGTATTCATGGCGAGCAGAGCGAAATCCCACCAGGTTAACTTCATCCGGTGTTTGAACGGATACGCCAGTGTAATGCCCAGATATAATGCAAACGTCACAATGGAATACAACATGCCAATCTTCTCACTTGGCGACAGCCATAAGAGGATAAGCATGGATGGTGTGTTGAACAGGAAACTGATATAGTGCACAACCGGCCACCGTTTGCCAAACGAAATGAACACAATAATGCCGTTTAAGAGCAGCAGATAGATCATAGCTACATAGACAGCAGTGCCCTCAAGCCCGAACGAGAACATATACGAGAATAGCGGAAGATATCCGCCTACCAGACCCAATGAACAGATGGTCTTCGACTGATACCTAAGGGACAACAATACGGAGATTGCCGATACCAATACAGACAGGGCAAGTCCCGTATATAACCCGATAATATGCAGTAAAAAGTAACTATAGAAAATGGACCCGAATAACACGGAGATCCCACCGCCGAGCAGCCCCATTGCAAACGTCTGCTTTTTGCGACGAAACAGCAACTCTCCTCCAGCGAGCATCAGAGCACCAAGCAGGAAAAAGGCTCCGCTCTTCATCTCGTCATTAAACCAGGTCGAGTACGAGTATTGGAACGCTGCTCCAACGCCTAGAATAAGCAGCAGAATGGCTACTTTGTTGATCCAGCTAAGTCCAATCTTCATCTCCATGCGATTCTGTTTGATCCGGCGCTGAATGGTCTCTTCGCTCAAGCCCTCCTCCGCCATCTGCTCATATCCACGCTCCATGTGCCCACGCAGAGCCTCTTCTCGCTCCCGTACGGCCCTCTTGTGCGATTCAATACGCTCATTCACCTCTGCCGCAAGGTAAGCAATCCTCTCCTTCACCTCGTGGGAATCCTCTTGCAACTCCTGTGCTGCCTGGTTGTACAGCGCGTTTAGATTGGATTTGGTTCGATGTTCATGGAATGCAATTCGATCATTATGTACCGCTGTTTTCCCTTGAAAATAGGTCTCCATCTTCTCTCGGGATACCCGAATCAGATTCAGCTTCTCATCCAGCATCTGTTCAGATAACGCCATGCGAAGACGTGCATTCTCTTCTTCCATCTTGCGCGAGCGAAGTTCGAGCTGTTGCAGCTTGAGCTTGTGGGCTTCATACTGTTCCTGTAACTGTTCATTCTTAACGATCAGGTCATCGGACTGGTATTCCTGGAGCAAGGCGTGATACTCCTTCGCCAGCTGTTTCTGCTGCTCCTGAACCTGCCCAAGCCGTTCCTTAAACTCCTTCATGAGTTTCCTCCGTTGGTTGATGTTTAATCTTTTCCCTATATTTTACTATATGTATGCCATAAAAAGAGGTTTAAACATTAGATATATCTGTACAATATTTCATTTGAAAGATCGCGAACGCAAAAAAGCCGGGAAGCAACCGCTTCTCCGGACTTTTATTCATAGAGCATTACAGGTACAATTGGCACAATCTCTGATTCATTTTCGCTGTTAGCGAGGTACGCAGGCTTCTCCTGCACAAGAATGGATGCTCATGCTGCATCTGGTGTATCTGCCTGATCCGCTGACTCCGGTTCAATAATCTCGGTCGCATCCGGGTCCAGCCAACTGGCGATCATGCCACGCACATATTGCAGATCGTCCTCCGACAGATCGTAGTACCATGTGCCACTGCGCGTTGCGCCTTCCCCCTTCAGCATGTAATTGCTGATCGTTGGTATGCTATCTTTCATATATAAGGACTCGGCAAATTTCACGATAAAGTCCGAGGTCATGTTGGTTGTAAAATTCGATCCGGCAATCTGGATTACGTCCGGGATCTTGGTCAGATTTTTAACCTCCAACGCACGATTCATGAAGGCACTTAGGAAAATCCGGTGACGCATCGTCCGATTGAAATCGGAATCTTCCCGGTAACGCACATAACCAAGCGCTTCTTCACCGCTATAGATCGGTTTATTCGCTTCAACAAACAGCTTCTCATGAATTTTGAGCTTGTTCTCAATATTCTTTTTGATCGGCAGTTCCACACCACCAACCGCATCAACAATATCCTTGAGCCCGTTAAAATTAATCGCGGCATAGAAATCCACTTTGTTCCCTAGCAAATTCTCCACCGTATCCATCGCCATCTTGGCTTCACCATGGGCATACGCTGAGTTGATCTTTGACTTCACATCCCGGCCGACAATCTCGGTATAGGAATCGCGCGGAATGGACAGCAGCAGCACTTTATTGTCTTCTGGACGCACGACGGAATAGATGATGGTATCCGAACGGCTTGGTTCGTTATCACGTTGGTCAATCCCGAGCAGCAGCAACGAGAATGGGTCCGTATGTTGCACGACAGGGGCATCCTTATCGCCAGCTGGTTTAAAGGAATCATCCAAGGCTTCCTTTATTGGAGCTGAGGCGAACATATTAAAGGCAAACACGACGAGTTGCTTGTGATACATAAATCCGAGTCCTCCGAGCACAAGCAGCACACTCAGGGTGATGATTAATGGCTTCTTCCATTTCTTCTTCGGTTTCTTGGGCTTCCGTCTTGTTAAATGTGCAGCACTGTTTTCCATCATATCTCCTTTAATAACGGGTTCTTAGAATCATTTAACTATATTAATAACATGTTTTCAATAGATTAGGTTATAATCTGCATTACAAATGCATGTTCAAAAAGTCTGATTTTCAGTACCGAGAAGATGGAATGAAGCTAGAAATGGAGTAGCGGAGCGTAGGGAAAACTACGTGAGCAACGGACATTTCGGCTGAATTTCATATTCGATGCTGATGATGCCGCCAGGCATCATTCGTAATCAAAAGTGGACTTTTTGAACTACCTCTATAAGATGTACATAAAGGGAGCGATGAATGATGGAATATCGACGTTTGGGCAATAGTGGTTTGCGTGTGTCAGCATTGGGGCTCGGCACCAATGCGTTTGGCAAACGCGCGGATGAAGCAGCTTCTACCCGCATTATTCATGCAGCGATGGATCAGGGCATCAACTTTATCGATACCGCCAATATCTACGCTGGTACGGAATCGGAACGCATTATTGGACAAGCCCTCTCAGGTCGACGGGAAAACGCGGTGCTTGCTACCAAGGCCGGATTACCCCGGCATGATGGTCCTCATGGGCGAGGTTCCTCCCGCTACCATCTGCAACAAGAACTGGAACACAGCCTGCGGCGTCTGCAAACGGATTATGTGGACCTATACCAGATCCATACCTTTGATCCGCATACACCGCTGGATGAGACACTCCGCACGCTGGACGATATGGTCACTTCGGGTAAAGTTCGTTACATCGGAGCCTCCAATTACGCAGCTTGGGAGCTGATGAAAGCTCTGGGGATCAGTGAACAGAAAGGTTATGCGCGCTACATCTCCACCCAAACCAGCTATTCCTTGGCTGACCGTACGCCTGAACTGGAACTGGTACCGATGTGTCTGGATCAGGGTGTAGGCATTATCCCCTATTTCCCGCTGGCAGGTGGGATTCTGACGGGTAAATATAACGGACAGGCCAGCGTGCCTTCCGGGTCCAGAGCAGACACCGATCCGTCCTTCAATCGTTTTCTGCTGGAGCATAATATCCAACTGAGTGAACAAGTGAATGCAAAAGCTGCTGCATATGGATGCTCCCCGAGTGTGCTGTCGCTTGCATGGTTACTGACACGCCCGGCTGTATCCACAGTCATTGTCGGCGCTACACGCACCGAACAGCTGGAACATAATCTGGCTAGTCTGGACATGTCATTGCCTGATGAGCTGTTGACCGACCTGGATCAGATCAGTGACTCTTTCCGTCGCCGCGAGCCATTTGCGTCCTACCGAATCGATTGAAGCAACTGAAATAAACCTCCCGACAGATGAAGTCAGGAGGTTTATTTTGATTTTTGCATAGATATTATTATCATTAGTATTCAGAAAAATTTCCAATCCCACTACAATCTGTAGTTTAATAAAATAAAAAAATGTATATTATGGATTAGCCCTCTGTTTTTTGACGAAGAAACTCCTGCATGATCTCCATGTACTCTTCCTTGCGATCATCCAAAGTTTCAAAAAATGCCTTGTCCGACTCCTCACACAAATGAATCCCTTCAATAGCCAATCGGGTTCCTTCTTCCGTTGTTGTGATAATATTAGCACGCGTATCCGTCTGATGACGAGCCCGGGTAATTAATCCTCTCTTTTCAAGAGCACGCAGCACCTGAGAAGTCACGTTAACATCCACCTTGGCAAACTGAGCAATTTGAACCTGAGTTACTCCTTTGCCTTCCTCATCATGTTCATTGAGCCACAGACATGCGTGCAACAATACAAATTGAGGTTGTGTCAGTTCGAGGGGCTCCAGCACCCTGCGTATTTCCTTTTGCCACATGGATGTAACCTGCCATAACAGATATCCCGGACTTTCTTGTGCATTTTTATACCGTGAGCTTGTCATCTCATACCTCCATGATGTGCGACTTATGCAACAGATTATGTACCCACCAGTTAATGAAGTAAATCCATTATTCATATAACGATGATGGAAACATATCCGTTGCAACTCTGTGTGTTCTTTCTCAAAAAAAAATAAATTAGCGCGCAGGGATAAACTGCTTCACCCATTGTCCGAATCCTTGCGGATTGCGGCTCTGAATAAGAATGGTTCCCTCTCCCCGGAACCGACATACCAATCCTTCTCCACTTGTAACACTGGATAACCAGCCCTGTGAAGCTTTCTCAATACGGTAATCTACATAATGAGGCCATGCCACCAAATGGGCGTTATCCACGATCATTTCTTCACCTGCTGCCAGATTAATCGCATGGATGGCACCATAGGAAGACAGAAATACAGTTCCACGTCCACTGATCTCAATAATGAAGAAACCTTCTCCCGAAAAGAGACCTTTTTTCAGATTTTGCATTTTGGTATTCACCTGAATGCCCTCGGTTCCTGCCAGAAATCCGTCTTTCTGCACATAGAGTGAATAGGAACCGTCCAATTCAACAGCTTCTACATCGCCCATACTGGAAGGTGAGAGCAGAATCTCTGCCGACCCGCCCGCAGCCGTCAGTTCCTGAAAGAAAAACTTCTCCCCGCTCAGCATCCGACCGAACCCGGCAAACATCCCACCTTCTGCTGAACCCTTCAGTTCAACCGTAGGAGTCATGGATACCATAGCACCACTCTCGGCCTTGAACCGCTCTCCCCGCTGCAAATGTACCTTGAGCATCGCAAAAGCACCATCATATAAAATCTCATAGTTCACGGTTGCACCAGCTCCCTATTGTCAGAGTTAAAATCATTGAGTCCATTATCTTCCAGAACTGCTGATTTGTCTCCGTATTCCTTCACAATATGTTGATCCCCCCAATTACATAGCGCATTGAGAATCGGTTCAAGACTTCTCCCGTAATCACTCAATTCGTATTCTACTTTGGGAGGGACCTGATTATATACGATTCGATTCACGATCCCGTCGTTTTCAAGCTCTCTCAGTTGCTGTGTTAACATTTTTTGTGTGATTGCGGGCATAATACGCTTAAGATCACTGGTTCGTCTTTTCCCATGTGTCAGATGACAGAGAATGACGCATTTCCACTTGCCACCGATCACCTCTAAGGTAGCTTCAACCGAGATGTTATATTTTTTTCTAACCATAACTTGCTTCCTCCCTGATGAATTGGATTACATCCGTCGCATGCTGTATAGGCACCAAAAAGTACGTAGGGTACTAAAAAGTACGTACTATTCAATCTATACAGAATAACTCATAATAGCATTTGCCGGTACGTAAATCTACATTCGGGGGAGTTGAGCAAGAAATGTTACAAGATTCAAAACGCAGCACGTGGGCACTGCTAGCACTGGCCATCAGTGCATTCGCGATCGGTACCACAGAATTTATCAGCGTTGGGCTACTGCCCCTCATTGCAGATGACCTGGGCATTTCCGTAACTTCAGCGGGACTGACCGTTACTTTATATGCATTAGGCGTTACCTTTGGGGCTCCTGTTCTGACCTCACTGACGTCTACCATATCACGCAAAACGCTATTGCTTGCCATCATGGTTGTTTTCATTGCGGGTAACACGATGGCTGCACTATCGACGGGAATCACCCTGTTGCTCATTGCACGAGTGGTATCCGCTCTGGCTCACGGAGTATTCATGTCCATCGGTTCCACCATTGCAGCGGATCTGGTACCTGCTAACCGCAGGGCGAGTGCCATTGCCATCATGTTCTCCGGTCTAACCATTGCCACAGTAACCGGTGTACCTCTCGGTACACTCATTGGCCAACATTGGGGCTGGCGCGCTGCCTTTATCCTGATTGTTGTGGTTGGCATCGTTGCGATGATCGGAAACCTGATACTCGTGCCATCCACGTTGAAGCGAGGAACACGGACGGCATTTCGGGATCAGCTGAAGCTCGTTACAGGTGGACGCTTGCTGCTTGCTTTTGCCATCACTGCTGTTGGGTACGGAGGAACATTTGTTGTGTTTACGTATTTGTCCCCGTTGTTGCATGATATTAGCGGTTATTCTGAGAAAACAGTAGCGTTCATTCTGTTGTTGTACGGAATAGCCATCGCTGTTGGCAACATCATCGGCGGCAGAGCAGCCAATCGCAACCCGCTCAAGGCGCTCTTCTACATGTTCATCATTCAGACCATCATTCTCGGCGTGATGTACTTCACCGTCCCGTTTAAGTTGGCAGCACTGCTCACCATTATGGGTATGGGTCTGCTCGCCTTCATGAATGTGCCTGGTCTTCAGATGTACGTTGTAACCTTGGCTGAACGATATGCACCACAGGCCAAGGATGTAGCCTCAGCCTTTAACATCGCCGCATTTAATGCAGGGATCGCTATAGGTGCCTATTTGGGTGGAGTGATCAATGACTCCATTGGTTTGATTCACACGACATGGGTCGGAGCCCTGATGGTTCTCGTAGCTGTAATCCTGACTGCATGGGCTAAAATGCTGGAAAGCAAGGATCAACATGCATCAGTCGAAATGGAGAAAGTTTCGTTCTAAGTTCCATTCCGACCATGGGTCTCACTCTTATATATATCAGTTCCAGCCTTTGAGGGGAACCGGTTTCACGTTGTATTTTATTATACTATATACGTTGAATACAATTTGATCTACTATGATTTAATTTTGTATGATGAAAAAACGAAAATTCAGCTTAAAATCACTGATTTTTACACACTTTAAGGAGGAAATTTCATGACAACAGCTCAAACCGCACAACATTTACAATCCACAGTAACTCTGCATAACGGTGTTTCTATGCCTTGGTTCGGACTTGGTGTATTTAAGGTAGAAGAAGGATCTGAACTGATTGAAGCCGTGAAAAATGCGATTAAACATGGCTACCGCAGCATTGATACTGCTGCAATATACGGAAATGAAGCCGGTGTTGGCCAAGCGATTGCAGAAGCTTTGCAAGAAAACAACCTGAAACGCGAAGAACTGTTTGTTACATCTAAAGTGTGGAATGCAGACCTCGGATATGAAGAGACTCTTGCGGCTTTTGATACCACATTGAACAAACTGGGACTGGAATACCTGGACCTGTATCTGATTCACTGGCCTAAGGCAGGCAAATACAAAGCAGCCTGGAAAGCAATCGAGGAACTGTACGCAGCTGGCCGCATTAAGGCCATCGGTGTAAGCAACTTCCAGATTCATCATCTCGAAGACTTGATGCAGGATGCCAAAGTAAAACCGATGATTAATCAGGTGGAATACCACCCTCGCCTGACTCAGGTTGAGCTTAAGGCTTTCTGTGAAAAACATGGTATCCAGCTTGAAGCTTGGTCGCCTCTAATGCAAGGTCAGCTGTTGGACAACCCAGTGCTCACGGCGATTGCTTCAGCCAAAGGCAAATCGGTTGCACAAGTCATCCTGCGTTGGGATCTGCAAAATGGAGTCATTACTATTCCAAAGTCCACCAAGGAAAACCGGATTATCGAGAACTCCTCCATCTTCGACTTTGAACTTTCAAATGAAGAGATGGATCAGATCAGTGCCCTGAACGAAGATGTTCGCGTTGGACCTGATCCGGACAACTTCGATTTCTAATAGATAGCCTTTTTTGTAGGCTGCATTGTTTGACATTGACATAGCATAGCGAAAAACCACCGGACCAGGAGCCGGTGGTTTTTTGTTATATTCTCTTCACTTTAGCCAAGAGCCGCTAACACTGCACGTTTCACTTCAAAATGTGGTAATCCATTTTTTAACTATTGAATCTGCCACAATGCAGGGACATTGGATGGTTCCCACCCAGGCAAGGAAGTGTGGGCCTGCAAACATTTATACGTCTTGCCGCTATACGTGACCAGCTGTCCTACAGTATAGGCTGTATTCGCCTGCCAGGCGGAAATGCCCGGATTTGTCGTTCCTGCTGTTGTTTTCACGGTCACCGCATTGCTCGCAGCAGAACCATTCCCCGCCGCATCCTTTGCTTTTACCGTAAATGTATACGAGGTATCCGCTGCAAGCCCACTGATCGTTGCTGTTGTTCCGGTCACGGATGTCGCCAGAGCCGTTCCGTTGTACACATCATAACCCGTTACACCCACGTTATCCGTGGATGCCGCCCAGCTCAGCGTTATGCTGGATGTTGTTTGCGCCGTTGATGCCAGGTTCGTCGGTGCAGTTGGCGCTTGCGTATCACCTCCCGGTTGAGTCGTAGTGCTCACGGTTACAACATTACTGGCTGCAGACAGATTGCCTGCCGCATCTTTTGCAATGATCGTGAAGGTATAAGAAGTACCTGCGGTAAGTCCATTGATCGTTGCTGTCGTTCCGGTGACGGATGTTGCAAGATTATTGCCATTATAGACGTTATAACCGGTAACACCCACATTATCTGTTGAAGCATTCCAAGCCAGCGTCACCGAGGTAGCCGTCACACCTGTCGAACGGGCATTACCGGGTACGCTTGGCGCCGTCGTATCTGCTGGAGGCACTGTACCTCCGGTAGGCAGATCGGCTTTCAGTTTATTTTGAAGTGTTTTGTTCCGGTCACCGCTAAGCTCCCAGAACATCGCTCCGCCGAGTCCTTTGCTTTTGATATAAGCGGTTTTATAACCAATAGACTCCGCATCGTCATAGCTAATAAATCGCTTGTTGGTCGCATTATAGAGATATGGCACCTTGGCCGTGTCATTCCAGTAACGCGTGTACCCGTTTTTGTTAATGTAATTGGTCTCCAGATCATAGAAATCAAAGGAGCCTGCTTCCCAAGTTCCAACGGAAGAACCTCCCGCGCAGGTCTGATACTGGCCATTGCCCGCCTGTGCGCATCCATCCCAGCCGCGGCCGTAGAATGGAACACCAAGCACAAGTTTGGCTGCCGGTACCCCAGCATTCAGATGCCCTTGCGCTCCGGCAGCTACGTTAAATGTATTGGCATCCGGCACCCCAGCAGCTGAAGCCGCAGGGTCATAGTTCAACGGCGCGTTATGCGCGCTGACTTTTTGCCAAGCCCCGTTAAAATCATATGTCATAATGTTAATCCAGTCGACGATGGCAGCTATATTGGCAAGCTCTGTATTCGCAGCATAGGTCGTCGATGCACCGCTTGCAATCGTAAGCAGATACTTCTTGCCGTCCACAGCTCCGGCAGCATCCAGCTTCTCACGAATTTTGCTCAGAAGCAGTGTGTAATTCTGCTTATCCTCAGGACGTTTGCTGTTACCATCAAGTCCGCCTGATACCGGATACTCCCAGTCGAGATCTACCCCGTCAAAATTGTATTTCCGCAGGAAGTCGACGGCAGAGTTTGCAAATACCTCTCGCGTTGCCGCAGTCGCAGCTACATCAGAGAAGCGATTGGACCACGTCCATCCTCCCACCGAGATGATTGTCTTCAGATTAGGATTGATCTGTTTCAACTTGTTAAGCTGATTGATATTACCTGCAATGGGCTGATCCCACGTATCCCCTGCAAATGTCTTGCCGGTATCAATCCATGGATCGCCAAGCACGATCGTTCCATTCGGTACATTGATTGTCTGGCTCTTCTCATTCTGACATGTCCAAGTCACCGGGTTAGGGCCCGAAGGGTCCGGATTTCCATGAATACCGTTCCAGCAAATATCGGCAAAAGCATAGTTGATATGCGTGACTTTGGTCGGGTCGATATCCGTTACATTATAGTTTCTCCCGTACGCAGCCCAGGACGGGTAGTAACCAACAATTTTATAAGAATCTGCAGCTGCTGCCGTAGCGGGTTGGAGCACAAAAGAAGGAACAATGACGGATAAGAGCAGGGATAGACCCAGGAGAAACTTTGCGGTTTTCTTGAAAGCAGTGTGTTTATTTAAATGTATCATCTAATACACAACCTCCTTTGTCGTTTGCGTACTCAGCCCGTTCAGGAACGGACGATGTGCGCTCGAAAACTGGTTATTTGTATATGCGTCCCAGTTGATTGACCAGGTCATAATCCCTTTTATCCCCCCATAGCCCGCAGGCTGGAGCAAGGTATAGGAACCGCCGTATGACACACCTTTGATCAAATAATTCAGTGCCTTTTGCAGATCGGCTGACGTTGTATAACCACCTCCGGCAGCCTGTTGGGAAGCCGGCACACCGATGGCAATCTGATCCGGTCGCAAGGGACTAAAGAATGGGCCTGTGCTGCCGCCTACATGAAAGCCTTGAAGCAGCATCTCCGCCATGGCCACATGGAAATCAGCTGTTCCTTGAGCGTAAGAGCGCCCATCCAGCCCCACCATGGAGCCCGTATTATAATGCTGCACATGAAGCAGGGTCAGGTCATTACGCAAGGCATGGATGACTGGCAAGTATGCTCCCCAAGGGCCGCCGTAGCTCAGATATCCACCCTGTACATAGGCCGTCTCCGGCGCAGCCGTCAGGATAAAATTGGAACCGAAGTATGACTTAACCGCTTTCACGCCTTGGATGAGGTTAATAATTTTCGGTGTAGTTGGACTACGGAAATCGGTATCCCCTGCATTCAGAGACAGGGAGCTTCCTTCCAGATCGATATCAAGACCATTGAAACCATACGTGGAAATGATCGATTTTAACGAGTCTTCGAATTGTTGTCTCTTGGTCGTGTCGGTGAGCTCAATGGTACCGTTGGCTCCCCCCATGGAAAGCAGTACTTTTTTCCCCTGACTTTGAAGATAGGCAATATCGGATTTGAATTCGGCTACCGTTGCATTGTATGGAGTAAAAGCAAGCGTTCCGCTGCCATGTGAAATCGGTTCGGCAAAGGAGACATTAATGACGTCATAGGCTGTTGATACGTTACGAAGTCTGATATTCGTTGAACCATTATCGAAGTTGTGCCAGTAGCCAATCAGCCATTTGCTGCCGGTTGGCCCCGGATTGGAAGATCCATTGGAAGTTGTCACACTGAGGGAGGTGCTCGCAGCGGATATATTGCCTGCGGCATCTTTGGCTTTTACCGTAAAAGCATAAGTCGTGCTGGCTGTCAGTCCAGTGACTACAGCTGTTGTAGTTGAAGTACTTGTCACAAGAACGCCGTTCCGGTACACCTCATACCCCGCTACGCCCACATTATCCGTGGATGCATTCCAGGAAAGACTCACGGAGGTGTCCGTGATGGAGGATGAAGTCAGACCCGCAGGAACAGAAGGTGGTGCCGTATCTGGCGTTGGCGTTTCCCCTCCCGAACCTTCCCCGACGTATTTCCACAACGCGGGCACAACAGAGGGCTCCCATCCGGTCAACGCCGTGTGGGCCTGAATACACTCATAATCTTTATTTTGATATGTTACGAGGTCTCCTTTCTTGTATGCGGTGCCTGCCTGCCACTGGGCGGCGGCATCGGCTCTCGGTGCAAACCACGAAATAAGTAGAAGAAATGCCAAAGCAAATGTAATGACCGGGCGGAATCGAACAGCTTGATTCAAGCAAAATCCCTCCTGTACTAAGGATACGTTCACCTTGCAAACAAAAGCTTTAATAGTCCACCTGCATCTGATCTGTGATCGATTAGAGCCAACCTCATTCAGCCATCTGATGCTGCGTGTCACTTCACTCCCTTCCCTTACCAAAATGGACCTTCCCTCTCGTGTTCTCTTTTTGCAGGCACCATCCAAATTTTACAGGGAATTTACAGATCCTCACCCTGTATTTAATCAGTAAAATGCAAAAGAGATAAGGGATAAAATAGTTCTATTGGGGGCGAAAAATGTAATATAGCGCACAAAAAAGGTTTTCTTTCAACTCCTTAGGAGACTTGAAAGAAAACCTGTGTTAGATATTGCACAGAGAAGAGGGTGTATCTTACTGCCGCTGCTCCCCTCTCCCTTCCAAAGGCTGCCATCCATCCACGCCGGACAGAATCAGAGGTACAGTGTACTCGGCCGCTTCCTGTTCGGTCAGTATTTTGGCCCAAGCCACACGATCAGCAGCACATCCGGCACCAGGCCCTGCGCTGTTGTATTCCGCATACTGAACGGTCTGCTCTGCATCTGTCTTGTTCCAGTTGTGCCATCCCTCCCGCTTCACATGAGCGCCGATCCAGCAGTTCAGAAAACAGACTTTGGCATGATGACGCCACGGTCTGCCCAGATACACCGACTGCGGCGGTGCATTGCTGGTCAGATCACAGTCCAGAAACACATAGCCGTAACGCACATCCTCCGGCGTAGAGGCTGCGGTAATCCAACCGTTCACTTGTCCATCTGCAGCCTCCGCTTCAGTCAGGCGATTCTTCGTAAAGATCTCGCAGCCTTTAAACACCACCGTAGCCGAGCCAAAAATAAAATCGATATCACCTTCGATGTAACAGTCCTCGAAATACTGCCGCAGTTTGCGCCGCTCAGCACCATCGCGTGGCCCGCCAAAGTAACTGCGATCCATGGGCTGCTCCGGCAGCGGGCCGGTGAAGATCGTATCCTGGTGACCGATCAAACGACAGCGGCGAAATACCGCCCGATCTCCATCCACATAAACGGCCAGCGCCTGACCAACTTGCTTGCCCGGCCCAGCAGCATTTACGAAGGAAACCCCCTCTGCCGTGAAATCATCAGCACCAATGAAAGCCGTATAGGAATGAAACGTATGATATGGCGACCCATCCGGGAACTTCTTGAGTGCATGATCATCATACGTAATGATCGTCTGCTCCGCCCCTTCACCAATCAGGTGGATGCCCGGCTTCTCCATATGCAGCTTCTCATGATATACACCAGCCTTCACGCGAATTGGAACGGTTCCGATGCCATTCTCCGGCAGCGCATCAACTGCAGCCTGGATCGTCACATAATCCCCCGTCCCGTCTGAAGCAACCGTCAGACAGGGAGCCGATGATTCTAATGCTGTATTTGGCAATCTCTGTTGCGTCATGGCAATCGCTCCATTTCCAGCGCTGCCAGAAGGAGAGGAGCCATTCCCATAAAGGAATCGCTTACAACTGCTTCGCTTACATAGTAGCTGTACGAGCCATCCCGGTCCAGACTTAGTCCTGCGCCATGACAGATCCCGTTTAACCGAACGCCGTCAGCCGTCTCCTCCACTAGCCTGGAGGAAAGTCCCTGCCATCCTTTCTCCGCCGCAGCTCTGAAATGCGGCTCAAGATATCTCAGCCGCACACCCTTCGCAAGTGCATATACAAACATGCTTGACCCGGATGCTTCCAGATAATTGCCTTTGCGGAAGCCCTGATCGAGCACCTGGAACCATAATCCACTCTCCTGCTCCTGCACGCGTACCAAAGCGTGGCACATCCGTTCGAAGATACCGATGATCGTTCCGCGCTTTGGATGATTCACGGGGAAATGCTCCACGCTGTCTACAATCGCCATGGCATACCAACCCATCGCCCGGCTCCAGAAGTGTGGCGAGCACCCTGTCGATGAATCCGCCCAGACCTGCTCCTTCGATTCATCCCAGCCATGATAGAGCAGCCCGGTCCGCGGATCACGGGTCTGGCGTTCGATCAGCAGAATCTGATGTGCTACTTCATCCCATAACTCGGGTTGATGAAATGTCTTCGCATACTCGGACAGAAAGGGAGAGGACATATACAGGCCGTCCAGCCACATCTGGAATGGATAGATTTTTTTGTGCCAGAAGCCGCCTTCCGACGTGCGGGGTTGCCCCGCGAGCTGTGCTGCCAAGAGATGTGCCGCTTCTGCGTAACGCTGATCTTCAGCACCATCCAGTAATGCAAACAGGTTTTTCCCCTGATTAATCTGATCCAGATTATATTCTTCCAAAGTATACGTGCCAATAGAACCGTCTGGCTGAATATACAGGTCCATATGTTTTTTCATAAAATCAATATACTCCTGCTTGCCATAATACTGCCCGGTTCGTGCCATCGCCATCAAGGTCATGCCTTCCACGTATGCCCATCGTCCCGAAGGGAACGCATGATAACCGTCCCCGTCACATTGCTGGATGATCGTTGCTGCAATTCGCTCAGACCAGGATAACTGCGTCTGTACCTGCATAAGCAATTCCTCCTTGAATGTTGTACTCACCTAATAGATGTATGACTAACTGCTGTTGAATTGCGAAGGTTCAACTTGGGCTGAATGACTACCGGAACATCAACCTGTTCATCACGGATTAACGATACAATCAACTCTGCTGCCTGCACAGCCAGTTCATCCAGAGATGGGCCAATCGTCGTCAAGGCTACTTCGGCATACTGCATATCCGGCAGATCATCATACCCAATTAACGAGATATCGCGTGGAACACTGTAACCTGCCTCAAGCAAAGCCCGGAGCGCCCCTCGGGTGACCAGATTGTTCAGTCCGATAAAAGCTGTTGGCGACTCCGGTCCAAACACATGATTACGTATGGCAAAATACCCATCCTCCCAAGAGGAATACGCAGGCAGCACATGGTCTTCGTTAAAAGCCAGACCCGTACGGTGCAACGCTTCCCGATATCCCTCCAGCTTGACGTGCTGGGAGTTGCCGATGAATCCGATTCGGCTGTGGCCCAGCGATTTCAGATGCTCCACTGCTTTGAACAACCCTTCTTTGCGATCAATCTTGATGTAAGGAGAGTTCGGGGCTTCATCTGTACCGAGCACAAAACATGGCATGTTGAGTGTGGCGAACTTTTTCCAGAACATCTCCCGATTGTCCAGTGCATAGTCCCACAGAATACATCCGTCCACGCGCAGCTGGCTGAAGACATCCACACCATCATCCGCCACAACCAGGATCATCTGATATCCCCGCTTCTTCAGCTCGGTGTGCAGACGGCCAGAGATGTTTGAGAATAACGGATTGCTCAGCTCATCCAGCACAAAACCGATAATGTTGCTCCTGCCGGTGGAGAGTTGCCGGGCCAGCATGTTTTTTCGATACTGATGTTTCTCAGCGACCGCAAGCACCTTCTGCTTTGTTGCCGGTTTGATTCGGGGATCATCATTCAGCGCCTTTGATACCGTGCTATAGCTCACCCCCGCCAGTTTGGCAATGTCTTTAATGGTTATCAAAATCAATCAACACCTCTCATACGCCTGAAACCCTATTTCCTATTTCTGTGCAGCCTTATAACGATCATATTGTGCCTGTCTGCCCGCAATAACCTGCTCTATATTCATCTTCTTCAACGTCTCAATATAACTGTCAAACTGGTCCAGACTGGCATCACCGCTAATAAACTTGAAGTTCATCTCTTCCACATATGTGGTGATGTCAGGCATCGCCATGCTTTCCACACTCGCTTCATCTGGCAGCGCATAGACAAATGGGAACGGTTCGCGCACATACGGCTCCAGTTCTTTATCCATCTTTGCATGCCAAGGGGCTACGACGGAATCGGCAGAATCGGTCGATTGGATGTTCGGCAGATTCACCGGACCAATGCCGAGCTTCTGAATGTATTCATTGTCTTTGCCTTTGTCCGTAAATGTCTTCACGCCGTTCTCTTCCGTATACGTGTCATCCTTGATGCCCCACGTATAATACGTCTGTGCTTCCTCACTTACCGCATAATCCAGGAAGCGGAAAGCCAGCTCCGGATTTTTACTGTCCCGCGTGATGCCGAAGATGCCGCTAACCGGGGTACGACCGATGTAGAACTGATCCCCATGCGGTCCTTTTAGTGGCAAAATGCCTTTGATGATTGGCTCTTCCGGATTGTAATCCTTGAACAACGGGCTGTAGACCATCGACATGTACCAGCTAAAATTAAACGTTGCGCCGGTTACATCCTGAGAGATGCGCGATGTGACCTGATCACTCGTGGTGCTCGCATAATCCACCCCAAGCAGACCTTCCTTGTACAGTCCGTTCAGATAGGTCAGGTACTCCTTGTACGCCGGCTCATAATAGCTGAAATGTACCTTGCCCTGATCGTCTGCATAAAACTGATTGGACAGATCAAGTCCAAATGCCGGGCCAAAGGCCATGGACACAAATTTGGCTTCCATGGACAGCGGAATCTCATCGGCTTTTCCGTTGCCGTTCGGGTCATCTGTCTTGAACTTGCGCAGCATCGCCGTAAACTCATCCAGCGTAGTCGGCTCGCTTAATCCCAGCTTATCAAGCCAGCGCACATTCACCATAAATACCGGCATGTAGTTGCGGGTTAGCGTTTGCTGCGGAATATAATACATTTTACCATCTGGCGTCGTTAAACTGGCTTTAACCGAAGGGGACTTTTCATATATTTTTTTGAGATTCACGCCGTACTTCTCTACCAGCTCGTCAATCGGGATAAACAGGCCACTATTGATGTACTTCATCAATTGATCCTGATCCGGCAGGTACACGATATCGGGCAAGCCGGTACCGGCAGCCAGCCTCGGATTTACGGCATCCGCATAGTTCTGCGGCGGAATTAGATCCCAATCCACCGTAACACCGGCGTTGCCCTCGATTTTCTTAACGATCGCTGCGGTGGACAGATCCACGTTCGTCGTCCAGGCGTTGGTGCCGAGAATAGACAGCTTGGCATCTGGTTGATCCGTTACCGGCCCTGCCCCGGTATAATTGAAGGCTGGCTCCGAACTGGATGGGGTGCTCCCCGCATCAGTTCCCGCCCCTGTTCCACCGCTACATCCCGCCAGGCTGATTGCCAGTATCGCTGCGATTACACTTTTTCTTCCTGCCCCTTTAAATCTCATCCATCATTCCTCCTTGGTATGAACCATTTTGAACTCCCTTGAATGACATGACACTTAAGTATTAAAAGCTATCCTTTCACGGCTCCGAGGGTAATACCCTTAACGAAGTACCGTTGGATAAACGGGTAGATCGTAACAATAGGCAGAATGCTGACCACAATGGATACATAACGGACCTGAAGCGTTGATACCGCAAGTGCACCGGATGTCATCGTACCGCCCATCTTTTGCATCACTTCCGGCGAAGCCATGATCAGCACTCTTCGCAGGAACATCTGTAAGGGCTGCATATCCTGTTTGCCCAGATATAATAGGGCCGTGAAAAAGTTGTTCCAGTGGAATACCGCATAGTACAGCGTGAGCACAGCCAGTGTTGGCTTGATGATCGGAACCGCCAGACGATACAGCATCGTCATCTCGTTGGCCCCGTCTATACTGGCACTTTCGAATATTTCATTCGGAATACCTTCGAACGCTGAGCGGCAGATCATGACGTTAAACGTAATCACCAGCACAGGCAGCACCATAACCCAGCGGGTGTTGTACAGCCCAAGCGAGGTAATCAGCATGTAGACCGGAATGAGCCCACCCGAGAAATACATGGTGAAAGCGATGAAGAAATTCAGCTTGCGACGTAAGAAAAACTGCTGTCTGGATAACGGAAACGCGGCAAGACATGTTGCCACAATGTTCAACAGTGTGCCTACCACGGTGTACCAGAGAGTGTTGTAGAACGAAACCCATAACTCCTTGTATTGCAGTACCATTTGATAACCTGACAGGGTAAATCCAACGGGCCACAATACCACTTTTTGTTTGTCGATGGCATCCACCGAGCTGAATGAAATGCTAATGACGTACAGAAAGGGATACAACGTGACAACAACCGCCAGTATGGTCAGCAGGTAGACACATCCGTAGAACAAACGGTCACTTCTCGATTTTTGCATACAGATCTCCTTTGGTCCGGGTTATAGTCTTACCAGAGTGACATCTTGGTCAGGCGGCGGGTCATGGAATTGGCAGCAAACACAAGGACAAAGGTGATAACGGAGTTGAACAAGCCGACCGCTGTGGCGAAGCCGTAATTCTGGCCCTCAATCCCCATCCGGTATACATAGGTGGACAGGACATCCGCCGTTTCGTAGGTGGCTCCGTTGTAGAGCAGATATACTTTCTCGAAACCTACACTCATAATGCCGCCAAGCGACAGAAGCAGAAGAATGACAATGGTTGGTTTGATACTGGGAAGGGTCAGGTGCCATAGCTCCTGGAATTTGTTGACGCCGTCGATTTTGCCGGAATCATACATCTCGGGGTCGATCCCCATAATGGCTGCAATGTAGATGATGGAGCTGAAGCCAAAGCTCTGCCAGATGTCGGAACTGGTGAAGATGGTGCGGAACCAGCTGGCATCCATCATGAAGTTCACTTTTTCCATGCCAAGACTCGCGATGAGGGTGTTCACAATACCGTCTGTTGGTGAAAGGAAGTTAATAATCATGCCGGCTACAACAACAGTGGAGATGAAGTGAGGAAGGTACGTAACGGTCTGGGCAAATCGCTTGAATGTCCGGTTCTTGATCTCTACGATGCAGACAGCGAATAAAATCGGAATAGAGAAACCAAACAGGAGTGGCAGGAAGGCAAGCAGAAATGTGTTACGCAGCAGTCGCCAGAAGTAAATGGAATTCACAAACTGTTCGAACCAGCGCAGTCCCACCCACTCCCCGCTGAGCATGCCCTGCCCCGGCAAGAAATTACGAAATGCCAACAGCACGCCAGGCATCGGAAGGTACATAAAAATGAGATAATACAGAAAGATAGGCGAAAACATCAGCAGCAAATACTTATCCCGTCTGATCAGGCTGAACAGCGTGGACATGCGTTTTTTCAACGTGAAACACTCCCCTTCGCTACATAATTACAACGTTTGAATTTTTAAATAAAAAAGAACTGTCATTTCACTGACGTATTTGTTATTCATCTCATTCACATTTTGTAACAACCTATATTATTCTGCGTACTAACGAGATAATTACTTGAAATAGTCCTCCTCACACCATAGTTCTGTCTTTGTAATAATTTTCAAAACCATAATTACAACGTTGTAATTTTAACTTAAATGTATACGCTTACATAAACTTTTTCCCATCTTAGCAAAGTCTCCATCGTTTGGCAACAACAAAAATCAGTGTCATGTTATAACATTCAAAATACAGTCTCGCATATGCGAGACTGCCCGTTAAAATCTACACGTGATTCCGATATTCCATCGGTGTCATATCATACACTCGCTGAAAGGCTCTGTAAAACTGACTGACGCTGGAAAACCCCAGTTCATAACTGATTGTGGTTACTGAATCCGTTGTATGGCGAAGCCTCTTGGACGCTTCTTCTACGCGCAAATTCAGCAAATATTGATACGGTGTTGTTCCCGTAAGAGCCTTGAAAGAACGCATAAAATGATACCGGCTCTGATGCGCGACCATCGCCATCGAATCAATATCCATTGGACCTGTGTAGGCACTGTGAATGTAATCCAGCACTCGTTGGAGATGAGGATCAATGAATGTACCGGGATTTACAGTCCTTTTTCCATTTTCCTGCCCCGTCAACACACGTCTTAGATACGTCTCGATCGCCAGTTCTGTTTCCTGCACTTGCAGCATTTCGGGCACATCATCTAACAAAATGGAATTCCAGCCACGAAACAGACTGCTGATCTCAGCAGGATCAAATGTCTGGGTAGGTCGAAACTCAGCTCGTTCCCCACTTAACTCCGCACCTTCGAAACTGCCTAATGGCGGTTTACGGAACTTGATCACAATGACAACCGAATCCGACCCTATCTCAAAATAATGCTCAGTCTGGGGATGAGCAATAATCCCTATGCCTGCTTTTAGCGGGTATGCCTGCCGTTCCTGTACCAGATGACATTGGCCTCTGACCGGCAGCGTTAGCTGATACCAGTCGTCATGTACATGCGGCTCATTTGCAAACCCTCCGGTAGCTTTCCATAATTCCAACCCATTTAGTGTCATGTTTAATTCCATCGTTTGCTCACCTGCTGACATTATAGCAAATTGTGCTCACTTTCCAAGCACTTTTCACAAAGACACGATCTGCCCCCATCTTTTATCATTGAAAAAAATAATTCGAGGTGATCTCCCATGGCTCAGGCCACTTTAAGCAAAATGCAAATCAACTCCTCCGCCAATTGGGCACTTGCCGGAGTCAGCTTCGCCCATCTGCTAAATGATGCGATGCAGACAGTCGTTCCGTCTGCATTCCCGCTATTCCAGCAGACCATGCAGCTCAGTTTCGCCCAGATGGGCTGGATTGCCTTCACCCTGAATATTACCGCATCCGTCCTTCAGCCACTGGTCGGTTATATGTCAGACCGCAAGCCAATGCCGATCCTGCTTCCCGGAGGTATGTTATTCTCCCTGATCGGTGTTCTCGGCTTAGCCTTGTCTTCCGAGTTATGGATGCTGCTTGTTGCGGCAGCATTGATTGGCATAGGCTCATCCATCCTCCACCCCGAATCCTCACGCGTGGCTCATATGGCAGCCGGTCGTGGACGTGGAATGGCGCAGTCGATCTTCCAGGTGGGAGGCAACACAGGACAGGCTATTGCTCCATTACTGGTCGCCTTCATCCTGCTGCCACATGGGCAGCGTAGTTTTCTATGGCTGATGGGCTTTGCCCTGATCGGTATCTTCATTCAGTCTTTTGTCAGTCGTTGGTACAGAGACAAGCTTGCCGAGACTCGCATTCGTCAGCAACAGCCTCTAAAATCAAGCGGCGCAGAGCCAGTAACTCGGCCTGTGAGCAGAGGATTCATCGCTTTTACCATGGGTATCCTCATCCTGCTGCTGTTCTCCAAATTCGTATATATTGCAGGCATGACCGGGTACTACGCCTTCTATTACGCCGATGCATATAACTTGCCTCTCTCCCAGGCACAGATCTGTCTGTTTATTTTGCAATTTGCAGGTATGGTCGGAACCTTGCTCGGCGGCCCACTCGCTGACCGCTACGGACGCAAACCGATGATCTGGTTCTCCATTGCAGGCACTGCACCGTTTTCCCTGTTGCTACCTTATGCGGGACCCGTCTTGTCCATGGTATTATGCGGAATGATTGGACTCATCCTGATGTCCGGCTTCAGCGTCATCATTGTTTATGCGCAGGAATTGCTTCCTCGTCATATTGGAACGGTATCCGGATTGTTTTTTGGCCTATCGTTCGGCATGGCTGGACTTGGCTCGGTTGTGCTGGGGTCCTTAATTGACGTGACCAGCATTGCGTTTGTTATCAAGTTATGTTCGTTTTTGCCACTGCTTGGTGTGTGTGCTGTATTTCTGCGCAAGGACCAACCAAGAACAGCGTGATAACCGTTGAAACCTCTTTCGTTTTGTGACTACAATACACCTAGGACACTCGAGGATAACAGAAGGAAGGAATAACGCATGATTATTGATGTACAACATGTCACTTGGAAAAGGGGACCACTTACCCTGCTGAACGATGTGAGCTGGCAGGTTAAGGATGGTGAACACTGGGCGTTGCTTGGCCTGAATGGCTCCGGCAAAACAACACTCTTGAACATGATCACCGGGTATCTCTGGCCGACCGAAGGCAAGATATCCGTGTTAGGCCATGAATATGGTGATGTGGATCTGAGGCAGCTCCGCAAATCCATCGGCTGGGTCAGTTCGTCTCTGCAAGAGAAATTGTACGGTACGGATCGCACACAGTATGTCGTGATCAGTGGCAAACACGCCACCATTGGCTTGTATGACAAGCTATCGGAGGATGATCTGGAACAGGCAAAACAATTGATGCAAACGCTGGGCTGTCAGCACCTGTGGGATCGGGAATATCGTACCTGTTCTCAAGGGGAGAAACAGAAACTTCTTATTGCCCGAGCACTCATGGCCAATCCGCGCGTACTTATTCTGGACGAGCCTTGCAATGGACTGGATCTGTTCTCAAGAGAGCGATTGCTGGACAGCATTCGTGAATTATCACAGCGTCCAGACACCCCTTCACTCATCTACGTCACCCACCATACCGAGGAAATATTGCCAGTGTTCGGTCACAGCCTCTTGCTACGTAGAGGTGAAATCGTGAATAGCGGATTAACTAGTGAACTGATGAACACGGAAGTGCTGAGCAACTTCTTCGAGGCACCTGTGGAAGTTGATCGACACGGGGAACGTGTGTATGTTAGAGCTGCGGCGGATTCATAATCGCATGGTTATACACAGCAAACGTAACATAGGTGAAGAAACTTAACAGTAAAAGCCCAATATCTTATCCACATGTGGATAGATTTCGGGCTTTTAACTGCTATATCTAGTGTTATCCACCGTTTTCTGTGTAGAACTTTCTAATTTATGAGTATAACTTAGTTATGTCCTTCTATTTATCTATACGCTTTATCACTATCTATTTCCGGGCAGCCAGGAACAGGAACAATGGAATACGCTGCCTGCGCAGATAGGTTTCCTCGTTTACAAAATAAGCACGTTGTGGTGCCGACTCGCGTAAATGTTCTACATGGAACCCTGCCCGCTGCAGTGCCATAAAGTACGATTCAATGGACCGATGCATCTTTTTCACAGAACCACCCAGCCATTGCTGCTCCCGAAATCCTTCCACAAAATACTGATCAACCACCCAATCCGTTCGCGTCCCGGAAGGTTGCAGTGTGGATGTGATCACAGGATGTTCTACCGAGAATATGAATGTGCCATTTTCATTTAACGTGTTATATATCTTGTGGAACAGGCTCTCCACATCCTCGATATAGTGAATAGCCAGTCGGGATATAACCAGATCGTATGTACCTGCCGGATAGGTCCAGTCTTCCATGAATGCCTGTTCAATCTGTGCATTCGTGCCTTTAACCGATTCGTTAGCTGCCCGCACCATATTCAGTGAACCTTCAACTCCCGTGTAAGTTGTACCCTCTTGACCAGAACGGAGCAATTCTACGCCAAACCTCGCATCCCCGCAGCCAAGATCCAGTATGCTCTTGCCCGCAACGTCTCCGATCAGCTCTAGCATAACGGGTTTCTCTAACGTATCATTGGCATTCTCCTGCCACTGGCGGCGTTCCATATACTTCTCAAAGTTTTCCTCATTATCGTAAAACTCAGGTCCCCTGTAGCCCATTCCACACGCCTCCGTTTCCTTTATGCAACGTTCAATATGTACAGCCTGAAAGAGTATACATAATGCCAACCAATCTTTCCATAGTAAAAAAGACTGCCTTCTGAACGAATCCAGAAAACAGCCCTTCGTTTATAAGTTGATGTTTCTCAGCCAAAACGCTGCGTTTTGTACCATTTGGTTTCTCTCCGGAATAGCTTATCTCCAATAAGCGAGATAAATGCTTTGACGGATATGACCAGAAATAACTGGGCATATGTGAAATAGGAGAGGCAGGCCACAATAAAATTCTGCGTATTGCTTTGCCCAATGTCTGCTGAGAGTGCGAGATTAATTTGTAGTACATAAATGTAGTACATTAATGCCCATGCTATTACGAGATACACGTAAACATCCCCTGAGAACTGGAAGGGAGAAATGACATTCGGATTAAATAATGCAATAACCTGATACACTAGATTCGAGACAAAAATAATATCCGATACAATAATAGCGATCATAAACCAGAAATAACTTGCAGCATAGTACAGAACATGCAGTTTAATTCTCCAGCTAGTACGGTCAAATAAATGCTTCACATTGTCGATAACAACCTGGTAATTTCCCTTGGACCAGCGCTGGCGCTGTTTCATATATACCGATAATTGCTCAGGTTCCTGCTGGTAAGCCTCTGCTTGTGGCGCTAATGCAATAAGCTGACCCCGAGTAAGAATATCAAACGACACGGCCGTATCTTCCGTGATCGCATCAGGGTCCCATCCACCAATCTCACGGATCAGTGCTGCCTTGATAATATAGTTCGTACCAGGAATCGTGCCCAGTTTGAATAACTCCCATAGCCCCGTATGGTGAACACGTTGGACCGTTACAAGTTCCAGATTAATGCAACGGGAGAGAAAATTCTGACCCCGATTACGAGCTTTGTTTCGACCAAATACAGCACCATACTTCTCCGGGTTTTCCAATGCTTTTTGTGTCAAAAACATTAATGCATTCCGCTCAGGCGCCGCATCTGCGTCATAGATACATATCCATTCTCCCCACGCCAGTTCAAGGCCATCATTCAAAGCTCCCGACTTCCCACCTGTACCGGTACGCTCCAGAATGGTAAAGTCACGATCTGCATAACTCGTCTTGGCCTTGAGTTCCTTCAGGCGCTCTGCTGTATTATCTGTACAATTATCTGCAATAACAATAACTTGAACTTTATGCTCAGGGTAGTTCAGACGCAATATATGCTCAACGGTAGACACGATAACTACCCCTTCATTATGCGCAGGCACCATGACAGTCACAGTGGGGTAATCATCCATACTTTCAGGAATTTGAATTCCCTTTTTTTCTTGTTTGTTAATGAAACGGATAGCTCCAGCCATAATGACAATCGACTCGGTGACGGATATCCAAATACTGAGGATGGACATCAACAGCAGGAAATCAGCCATTCAATTTCCTCCGATCATATTTCCTGTTAATTTTCCCTCGAAAACGAAGAGTCGCAAAGGTTAATATAAGAATCGTAATGGCAAAGAAACTGCTAACTACAATACATAATGGAACAAACCATGTTAAATAATTCACAGAAATACTCCTCCCCCATAGCATCTAGATGTATTCACCAATGAGATCTGTCTCTGTGTTCCGTTCCAGTGCCGCAATAACAGCATCGATATCCTCATACTTACTGAATTGTTCCTTCTGGAATACCAGTGCACCCGATCGAATAACCGTCTGCAACTCATTTCCCTTTTTATCGATGATTTGCAGATCCATCATGGCTTTTTTGATCCGTTGTGTCAGGATGGGCAAGTACTCCACATTGGTCATTGGACAGATAATCACAAAACGTCCTCGATCCACAAAAAATTTATAATCCTCAAACCGAATCTGCTTCTGTATGGTAGTGGATAGTTCAAGAAGGAACTGTGCATAACGTAGGGAACCGAGAGATTCCAGTACCAACGGCAAAAACTCGATCTTGAACATCGCCATGCTGAATCCATATTGCTCCGAATAACGTCTGGCTAGATTACTTTGCTTAACAAGCGTATCCGCAAGTGCATCCTTATTGCCCAGAGAGGTATCCAGATCAATCTCCGGATTACGCTCCTGAAGCTCCTGCAGACGCTCCATGACACGCGCATTGCGCACAAGACTTGCCTTGATAAAAGCAGCCACAGCCACATTGGCTGGAATGAGCAGCCACCAAGAGAACGTAAGTACACTTACATCCGCGTAGGTAACAAGCCATACAAAATAAGAGACCAGATAGATAAATCCGGCGACGACAGATACCCCGACAGGTATCACAAAACCCAGGATCAGCGCTGCAAGCGACACAATGCTAAACACCACATCCAGTGTAGTATAACTCTGATTCATATAAATCTTAAGATAGACAACGAGCTGCTGGATTACGGCTAATCCAATCAAACTCGCATATCCCCATGCAATACGAAGGATGGGTGCTTTATTCCTCATAGGTTTCTTCTCTCCAGTAGATTGGTTAGTGATATTTCGAGTAAACAATATATGACATGAATAGACAAACATTATGTTAACACATAGTTGAATATATTAAACGACATTTTTATTACTTTTTAAGTAACTTTTGTAATTCAGTCTCCCCAAGCAAAGGAAACAGGTTATCAAACATATGTGTGTTTCCACTAAATACATATCCGCCTGGATAACTGGCATCCAGACTACGCATGCTGATCATATGCTTATACAGCTGTTTCGCCCATTTTGGATCACCTGATTGAACTGCAAGCAGTATCGCGAGTCCATATACGGATGGAGATTGGTAAGATACCGCAGGTGTGCGAGTACTACGCTTATATTGTCCCGGCAGCTGATGACGGGTATTGAATTCTTTTTTCAAAAAAGCAATGAGCTTGTCCGGTTTGCGGCTGGTCGCAGTTAGATGGTTCGCTACGATCAGCTGATCAATCAGATTCACTGTGTCATCATATGTATACTCTTTCGTCCCCACATTGAATGTTTTCGGATAAAATATCCCGTCATCCGGCATACTCTTCAACATGGATTCGTACTTGGCATATGTGCCCGGCTCCAGCATTTCATGCTTCTCCATTAATTGGAGAGA
Source organism: Paenibacillus sp. FSL k6-2145 (assembly GCF_037976585.1). Lineage (NCBI taxonomy): Bacteria > Bacillati > Bacillota > Bacilli > Caryophanales > Paenibacillaceae > Paenibacillus > Paenibacillus sp. FSL k6-2145. Next base: position 1,888,324 of record NZ_CP150267.1, read on the forward strand.
CGGTAGATCCACATAAACCAGGCTTAACATATCCGCGGAGTAACCGTTGCCAAAATCGTGAAAATCAACATAATATCCTTTATTCTGAACCGACTGCGTCAGTGTACGGGAAATATCCGAGGCCGTTGCCAGTTTGGCTTCTCTTCCCTGTTGCCATTGATCTGCTGCCTTTAATAAGGCACCTACAATTCGGAAATCATCACCGAGCGCGTTAGTGGTCACGTGAGATTTTCCCTCAGCATCCAGCTTCCAGGCAATATATTTTTGCGGCATGAGGAAATAGGTCGTCAGCAGCTCATAGCTTTGCTCAAATAACGCCTGATCGTTCTTGGCTACAGCATATTGCATCCAAAGACCAAGTGATTCAGATAAAACCTCTCTGCCTGCTACGATATCCGCTTTTTCGGATGTGGCATCCTGCAAATAGGACGCAAGTAAACCATTGGGATTGGTCATATGATCTTGGACAAAGGATACTGTAGGGGATAATTCATTCATCACGAACCGCTCCTTCATGAAAATAATGAACGCTGCTGCAATACTGACCACCAATATGACCAACCACGTTACTGTTTTCCGGTTCATTCTCTTCATGATTCCCTCCTGTATTTTTGCTATTGTGAGATAATGACTCTGCTCCTTGAGATCGGTTCGGCTAGGGTCTGGGATGTAGGGGTCAAGGATAGAGGTATTGTTCATTCTAAGATATCCATGTAGGACCGCCGTCCGCCCTTTTTGACAAATTTCCAGTCTACCTCGATGTTGTGGCGCATTCGGCGGAGAAGCTTAACCGCGGTCTCTATATCTTCATCCGTAAAGCCGTCCAGCGTCACCTGGTCGGAATGCTCGCCCTCTTTACGAATGAATTCCCATGCTTTCAGGCCAGCTTCTGTCGGATATAACAACTTGTTCTTCTTATTGTCTATTGCCGACTGTTTGACAATAAATCCATCGGATTCGAGTTTGCTAATCGCTCTGGCCGCTGTCGTTCGATCTACTTTGATTAGTTCAGCCAGCTGGTTGGGAATAATGCCCGGATTCTCACATATGCGATAAAGATACAGATATTGGCCTCGGGACAAGTTCAGATGTTGAAATTCGACATTGCTGATCGAATCCAGACAGCGGGCAATCATGCCAATTTCACGCAACACTTCTTTTTTATCAGTCAATGCGCTCACGCCCTTTTATAAAATTGTTGCATTCACAACATAAATAGTGATATAACTACAGTTAAATTGGATTAAATTTTAACCAAGATACTCACATGGAACGGCTGCAATGATTATGCTATATACCAGTTTATCATGCCCGGATATGATTACTATCGTCCAAAGGAGAAACATTCATGAATACAAAGATTGTTGAAGTTAATAATCAGGAATTGCTCGATGCCTGCTTCGCCATTCGAACTGCTATTTTTGTCGAAGAACAAGGCGTACCCGCAGCGGATGAATTCGATGCTTATGATACATTAGACGCGGAGGCACGCCACATTCTGCTCTACGTAGACGGTGTGCCTGCTGCTTCCTCCAGACTGCGCATTGTGGAACAGGTCGCCAAATTGGAACGGATCTGCGTCATGCTCGATTACCGCAAACACGGCCTGGGCCGTGTGCTGATCGACAAGCTGGAGCAGATGGCTGTTGCCGAAGGACTTGAGAAAGCGAAGCTGCATGCACAGGTACAAGCTTCCGGGTTCTACGAACGTCTCGGATATGCACCCGCTTCGGAAGTATTTATGGAAGACGGCATCCCCCATCTGATGATGACCAAAAAACTGAAATAATGAAACTCCAAAAAACGCCTCCGTTATCACTTCTCAGTGATATACAGAGGCGTTTTGCATTAAGACCAGGCAACGCATTCGCAACCCAACAACGGTAAATGGCACGTAGAGGCACCTACTAGAGCAACCAAGTATCCTAACTTTACTTGCCAGCTCCGCGTTGTGTCTTATCCCAATGCCAGACGGTCTGGCTCAGATTCGGCAGCGTTGTTCTTCATTTGTTTACTGCGCAGCTGTCCGCAAGCAGCATCGATATCCGTACCATGTTCCATACGTACAGTGGAGTTGATGTTGTTCTTTTTGAGCGTATCATAGAAACCCAGAATCGATTCTTCTGTACTCCGTTGATACTGACTGTGCTCATCCACCGGGTTGTATGGGATCAGATTCACACTGACCATACTTCTGCGACTGGACAACAGTTCAGCCAACTCCGCGGCATGCTCACGTTGATCGTTAACATCACGTAACAGAATGTACTCAAACATGATGCGTTTGTTCGTTGTAGCCAGATAATAATCCACTGCATCCATCAATTGCTCAATCGGGAAAGCCCGGTTGATCTTCATGATGTGTGTACGCAGTTCATTATTAGGTGCATGCAGAGAGATTGCCAGGTTAACTTGCAGACTGCTGTCTGCAAATTCCTTGATTTTGTCCGGAAGGCCACTCGTGGATACAGTAATCCGTTTGGCGGCAAGTGCCAGTCCTTTACGATCCTTGATGACTTCGATGAAATCACTCATGTGCTGGAAGTTGTCGAATGGTTCGCCAATCCCCATCACCACCACGTTGGTCACCCGCTCGTCTTGACCGGCTGCATCCAAATGTCGCTGCACATGCATAATCTGTTCCACAATCTCGCCAGCGGTCAGGTCTCGGCTCTTCTTGATCAGACCGCTCGCACAGAAGCTACAGCCAATGTTACAGCCCACTTGTGTGGTCACACAGACGGTAAGCCCGTATTTTTGCCGCATCAATACTGTCTCAATCAGGTTGCCGTCCTGCATCCGAAGCAAAAACTTCACGGTACCATCTGCCGATTCCTGCTTCACATGTTCGCTAAGAGAGTTCATGGTGAAATGTTCGGAAAGTACATCCAGACATTCTTGACGGACGTCGGACATTGCCGGAAAATCGTGTACACGCTCCTGATATAACCACTCCCAGATCCGGGATGCACGGGATTTCTTCTGCCCATGCTCCGGCAGCCAGGAACGTAATTGCTCTAATGTTAATCCATATATGGATGATTTGTTCATTGTATAATCCTCTTTTCGCAAAAAAGCATATGGCTTATCGGTCCTACCCAAAAAACCTCTACTCCGTATTGTCCCAAAATTGACGAGGGAAAACAAGGGCTTTTGCATTTCTTCCAAGAGGTTTTATCCATGGTAAATCTGCACAACAGACCATATTTAACCCTTCGGGCCTTCACCATTAGAAGTGAATGATACCGGATGTGTGCAGTAGAACCAGCAGAACCAGGATCGGAGCTACGTAACGCAGCATGAACAGCCACACCCGGAACCATCCGGAACGCAGGCCGGAAGCTTCCGCAGCCGTTTTCCAGAAGTACCCGGCAAAAATCGTCACAAGCAATCCACCTACAGGCAGCAGGATGTTGGATGCTACAAAGTCCATCCAGTCGAACACACTCTTCGATCCAATCGTCCATTCAGGCTGCAAGCCGAGCGACAATACCGAAGGAAGTCCCACGATGAATACCGCTAGCGAAATAACCCATACCGCACGACTGCGGCTCCAGGACAAACGTTCCATGAAATATTTCACCGGAACTTCCAGCAAGGATACTGCTGACGTCAATGCCGCAATAGCCAACAGGATGAAGAACAGTCCGCCAAACAAGAAGCCAAGTGGCATCGCCGAGAAGGCCGCCGGAAGTGCCACAAAGATCAGTGACGGTCCTTGGTCCGGTGCAATACCAAATGAGAATGTTGTTGGGAAGATGATCAGACCCGCAATGAATGCATAGATCAGGTCACCTGCACCGACGGCGACAGTTGCCGCACCGAGGGATTGATTTTTATCTACATACGAACCGTAGGTTACAAGAATACCCATCCCCAGTGACAGGGAGAAGAAGGCATGTCCAAGCGCAACCAGTGCGGATTCCGTTGTAAGCTGTGAGAAGTCCGGATTCAGGAAGAAGGATACCCCAGCTCCTGCACCCGGCAATGTAACTGCACGAATCATCAGGATAATGAGCAGTACCAACATCGCTGGAATCAGTACCTTGTTAAACTTCTCGATTCCGTTAGATACGCCTTTGGCAACAATCCAGCCTGTGATCAGAACTGAAACCAGTTGCCACACGATCGGCATATAACCGCCTATGAAGGAATTGAACTGTCCCGCATAATCCGGATTGTTGAACAATGTTCCACTGAATGACGTAATTGCATATTGCAATGTCCAGCCCGCAATAATGACATAAAAGGACAGGATGATAAACGGCGTCAATACTTGCAGCAATCCGGCTGCGAGCCAGCCCTTATGTCCACCTGCTTTGATAAAAGCCGTAGCTGCACTACCTCTGCCACTGCGACCAATCGCAAGTTCAGCCAGGAGCACCGGCAGACCAATCAGCAGCAAACAGACGATGAAGAGCAGGAAAAACGCAGCCCCTCCGTTCTCACCCGTAATGTACGGGAATTTCCACATGTTGCCCAGACCAACCGAACTACCAATGGCCGCCAGGATAAATCCAGCTTGGGAGAAACGTTCTCCTTTGCCAGCGTTGTCTTGATCTAGATTAGGCTTACTAAAATTCATCGTATCTACTCCATCACTTTAAAGTTTTCCCGTAATTATATACTACTCACCTTGTCAGGTCATTCGAAATTCGAAATTTGTCGAAATGTTATTTTTTTACATATAAAACACACGGAAATCTTCATCTCATAAGTTCCTTAAACACAGTATGTGATAAAGTCCGTTAGTCCAACCGTATGAAGTTTCAACAAATCCCTATTCCCAACCGTTCAAAGCCCAATAGAATCAAAAAGAGGTGTCCCCTCAGCCACTTGGATGACTGGGGAGCACCTCTCTTTTTGAATTACACTTTGATTTGAAGTAACTCGTACTTGATAACGCCCATCGGAGCATTGACATGAATGACGCTGCCCACTTCTTTGCCCATCAATTCCTTGCCCAGCGGGCTCTCGTACGAAATTTTATTATCCGCAACATCGGCCTCGGCAGGGCCAACCACTTTATATTCAATCTTCTCGGCGAACTCAATGTCATTAAGCAACACCGTCGATCCAATGCTCACTTTGTTGGAGTCTATATTGTCTGAAGAGATGACTCTTGCTTTTGTCAACATCTTCTCCAGAATCAAAATCCGTGTCTCCATAAAGGCCTGATCATCTTTGGCTGAATGATACTCACTATTTTCCTTCAGGTCACCGTAACTGATCGCAAGTTTCAGACGCTCAGCCAGTTCCTTACGCTTCACCGTCTTCAAATCCCTCAGTTCGTCCTCCAGCTTTTCCAAGCCTTCCTGTGTCAAAATCACTTCATCATTAGCCATTTTTCCATCTCCTAATCCTGCTATCTATCTATATTCTAACCTATATCCACTCCAAAGGGTTAGCATACCCCAGAAAAAGAAATAGCTCATCCATATATTGTATTTCAATGACATCAAAACCATGTCTATCTCTTGAGATGATTTTCAAGGTTATCCTATGAATTGTACCGATACAATCTACTCAACTGATCATGTTGTTTTCACCCGTTGAATTTTACAATGAACTCAGGGCAGCAGAAGTTTTATAACCATCGCCTGCAGTCCACTATATGACGTGAGGTGATCTGAATGAACGTTACACTAAATACAGCTGAAATACAGGCCTATCTGAAACGGATCGGCATAGATCATATAAAGGAACCTACATTGGAATTCTTATTTGAACTCCAGCGAGCACATGTCCAATATTTATCCTGGCAAACGGTCGATATTTTTGCAGGTCGTCCTGCGGGAATCAGTCTTCAAGAATCGATTCAACTTATATTACAGGGACGTAGTGGCTACTGCTTTCATCTAAATGGTGCATTTAGTGTTCTTCTCCGCTCGCTGGGTTATACGGTTGATTGGCATCGCGGGGGAGTACAGCCTCATGGGGAACAACCCTGTGTGAACTCATTCCATCTCGGTCTGTCCGTCCTTCTGCCGGATGCTGACCCGACAGTTGAGCGCTGGATTGTAGATGTAGGTCTGGGCGGAATGCCCTTTGAACCTCTGCCACTTCGTTATGGAACCTATGGTTCAGCTCCGTTCACGTACCAATTGATGCCATCATCTGTTGTGGCTGGGGGATGGCGGCTTGAGTACGAGCCAAATGGGCCAAGTGCAGGAGTCGACTATGCTCCCGAGGTAGTCCACGATCTGGGGGAGTTCATTCCCAAACATGAATTCTACAGTCAAACGGTCGAATCACCTTGGCATAACGCATTTTTGCTTCGTCAGCGGAATGAAATCCGCAGTAATGAACTACGTGGATGTATGCTTCGAACTCATGATATCGAAGGAATCCGGAAAACGGAGATCCGGAATTATACCGAGTGGCGCAACGTATTAACTGAAATATTCCATGAACCCTTGGTGAACTACAGCGAACTGGAATGCCAAGAGATGTGGGAGCGAGTGCAGTCTGCGCATATAGAATGGAAACGAGTACAGGAAGCATGAAGAGGAAGATGCAGAACCTGAGGCCTTAACATGAAAAGCGAGACAACCGGCTTGCTTGTTAGGGGCATCCGTATAGTGATGATTTGGGAGGAAGAGTTGAGGGGACGTTCCATATAAAGGGAAGTTACTGAACTGCGCCGAATACGTATTCAGGTGATAAATGATGATAACTATTCGTGTGCTCCAAGTTCCAGAAGTATTGCCCGAGGCGTACTGGAACCACTTTTTGTCGCAAGTTTCTGCCGAGCGACGTGCTCAGGCTTCGCGTTTTGTGCGTCAGGCTGACGCGTATCGCTCCGTGCTGGGCGAGATATTGACTCGCGTATCTTTGAGCAAATTAACTGGACTGAGACCTGCTGAGCTTTCTTTTTCCCGTAATTCCTACGGCAAACCTTCGCTCAATCACCATTCGGATGTACAATTCAACGTCTCCCATTCTGGTGATTGGATTGCTCTGATCTCTGGCAGTACAGATGAACTGGGCGTAGATGTGGAAAAAATAGCTCCAATTGACATGCAGATTGCAGAGCGTTTCTTCTCTCCTAAGGAGAGCCAGTTCTTGGCTGCCGAGCCTGACGATCGGTGGCTGGAAACCTTCTACCGTCTATGGACGCTGAAGGAAAGTTATATCAAGGCAGTCGGTATCGGCTTGTCCATGCCACTGGATTCCTTCGCCATCCTTCCCAATGAGCGGGAAGATTGGCATTGCAGACAGGCCGGGACATATCTCTTTCTCAGTCAGCGACTAGATGAAGGACATATGCTTGCGGCATGTTCGGCTGGGGGAGAGCTTCCGAGCCAGCCCGAGGTCATTACCTTGGAGGATCTATATACAGAGTTAGTCTAGGTAGTGCTGGGCCTCAACGAGTTGGAATCAGTTGAATTTTGTAAGAGACCGCCATTAAGAAAATCCTGCTAAGGCTAATCAAAAAAGCTAACGACGTGAGTAACACGCGTTAGCTTTTTAGCTTTAAATCCACACTCCGTTTACGTCTCTGACGTATTGAATAAGACTAATCCCGGCTCCGCAATTTGCCAAGCAAACGGATAATCTCAATGTACAGCCATACCAGTGTTACCATCAATCCAAATGCACCGTACCACTCCATGTACTTGGGCGCACCACTTTCAGCACCACCCTCGATGAAGTCGAAATCAAGGACCAGATTGAGGGCAGCCACAATGACGATAACGACCGAAATACCAATGCCGATCAAGCTGTTATCATGCAGATAAGGAATCGAAATTCCGAAGAAACTCAGTACAAAGCTCAGCAGATACATGATCATGATACCGCCAGTTGCAGCCACGACCCCAAGCTTGAAGTTCTCCGTAGCTTTGATCAATCTGGTTTTGTATGCCACCAGCAGGGCGATGAATACAGCCATGGTCAACAGAGCCGCCTGCAAGGTAATTCCGTTATACAGTGACTCATAGGTTGCTGAGAGTGCGCCTAGGAATAGCCCTTCTGCCACGGCATAGACGGGTACTAGATACGGTGCCGCTACTGGTTTGAATGAAATGACAAGTGCCAGAATGAAACCAACGATTAATCCGCCATAAGCGAGCGGCATCACTTGTTGTCCGTTAAAGAACATCATCCATGTTGCAAACGCACTGCCCAGCAGAATCACCAGCGTAATAAACGCTTTGTTCACCGTGCCGTTGATCGTCATGTAATTCTGATACCGATCTTCTCCATATCCTCTGTTTTCAAACGTGCTGTCTTTAAGAGTAGGGTTACCGCTACGACCGATCAACACAATCACCTCTTCATATGTATTTGGTATATCTGTGATACTAAGCTTGGGTTTACTACGTTTCAATTCTACAAGCTACTCCCTCGAAAAGATCGGGATGGCACCAGCAGGAATCGGATGCAATCCTTCGATTACACCCTTACCCACTGGCGCAACATTTAGGACATATGTCCCAGACATTGCATGTTCATGTGCTTTTTAAGCGTCTTATTTGTACAAGACTTTATCTACATTGTATTTCGCACGCATCGTGTTGATGATATACGTCTCGTAAATTTCACGATCTACCGGATCTTCAACCAGGCATACTTCAATCTTTGTTACTTCCTCGCGGTGATTCTTAATTGGTGATACCGTGTCTTCAAAATGCTTTTTGATACGTGGTCTTAATTTACGTGCTTTCCCGACAAATAACAATTCTCCAGCGGCATTGTAAAACATGAAAATCCCGCCTAGTTCCCGGGTAATCAGGTGAAAATCAGTAAATCCATAAATGTGGCTAAGCTGTGGATCAACCTGCTTTGTGATGGTTACATCCGGTGTTGGCACAGTAATATTAATCAATAGGCTCACTTCCTCATTATCTATAGGTTTACATCCTATCACATATTATAAAGGGACACCATTTCAATCTATATGAAGTACAATTCACGCAATTTTCGCTATTACGACAAATATTTCAAAAAAAAGGTTAACTTCCCTGATTCAAAGTGGTACTATAGGGGTATGAGGAAGAAATTGGGCACTGAGACATACGTCTTTATATCTACCTCCGTCTATTGTACCCTATGATTGAATATCTTTTTCATGCTGAATTCTGTTATGTGATCACGACAAGAGTACAGTTAGCAAGAACCCTAGCTTATAGATTGTGGATTCATCATCTAATCGACCCTTGCAGCAAGCAAACCTAGAAAGACCTAGATTCATGATTCACTGTAGATTTTAAGTATCACCTAGAAAGCCTGCAATTATAGTCGTACTGAAGTTAATAGACACACGTAGAAGGTCAGATAGCTATCGATCCTAGAGAGACTAGTCATGCAATACAACTGTAGAAATTATAGCAGCAGTACTATAGAAAATGGATCAAGTTTCACCACCAGGCCCCGGCATACTGCCAGGGCTTTTTTGCGTTTGTGCGAACAACCAACCACACGCTCAGGGAAACAGAGGTATCGTGGTTCTTTCTGCTGGGTTTATAATATGGCAAGATACCAGTAGAGGGAGTGATGGGATGTATTCCGATCTGAAATTGACGGAGGACCGCCCTGTATATATACAAGTTAAAGATTATATGAAGCGATTGATGCTCAAAGGCGGCCTGCAAGCCAAACAAAAGCTGCCCTCGACCCGTGAACTCAGTACACTCATGAAGGTTAGTCGCAGCACGGTCCTGCTCGCTTATGCCGAGCTTGAAGATGAAGGGCTGATCTATGCAGTCAAAGGCAAGGGCAATTACGTCAGTGCCTCCATCGAAACACCTGAGGCAGCAGCAAGCTGGAAACTGGACTGGACGACAGAGGTAAGCGAGTATGCCATTCAGGCAGAGCAGTACGATCTGATGAAACATGGCTCCGGAGCAGAGCGCGGGGAGATATCGTTTACCAGCATAGCACCGGATGAAAAGCTGTTTGATCTGCACAACGTGAAAAGGGCTTTTCTGGATCGCATGTCACTTGAAGGCGAAGTACTGCTAAATTACGGATATGCGCAAGGATACAGACCGCTGATGAACTATTTACTACGTTATATGGAGAACAAAGGTGTTGACCTCCGTGGCAAGGACATCCTGATCACCAACGGATTCACGGAAGGTTTCGATCTGGTGCTTGGAGCGTTGCGCAAAAAAAGCGGAAAAGCGCTCTGCGAGAATCCAACGCACCACACGGCGATTAAAAATCTAAAGTTGCACCAGTTCCACCTGACCGGTGTGAACATGGAGCCGGATGGCTTGGACTTGAAACAACTGGAACATGAACTTGAGGCAAGTCCATATGATCTGGCATATCTCGTGCCCTCCTATCACAATCCAACCGGGATTGTGACGTCCCCTGCAAAACGGGTAGAGATCATCCGGTTGATGAACAAGTATGAGGTACCCATCATTGAGGACGGATTCAATGAAGAATTACGCTATTCCGGTTCCCACGTATCTCCCCTGATTGCCAGCATGGGGAAAGGCAATGGACTGGTGTATCTGGGCAGCTTCTCCAAAGTACTGTTCCCAGGTCTGCGTGTAGGTTGGATTATTGCGGATGCGGCGCTGATTGATTATCTGGAGAGTATGAAACGGGCACGCAGCATCCATACCTCCACGCTGGACCAATCGTTATTGTATCAATATCTGAGCAACGGTAATTTCGAGAAATATTTGAAGCGAGCTCGTACAGAGTATAAGCGAAAATATGAATTGGTTGTGCGTTGCCTGAAGCAGCATCTGCCAATGTGCCGGATTTCCGGTGCGGGTGGTCTGCATCTGTTCGTGCAGTTCCCGTCCGAATACAAAACCCGTGAACTGCTGGCGGCCTGTAAAGTGAAAGGTGTAACGTTCACACCAGGGGATACCTTTTATCTGGAACATGGTCAGGGCGTAAACACGATGCGTCTGGGTTTCTCCAGAGTCAGCGATGAGAATATACGCAAGGGCATTCGCATCATTGGCGAGACAGCAGCTCAAATGAGATAAGGAGGATTTCACATGAAAGTTGGCGTGATTATGGGCGGTACATCTTCAGAGCGGGATATTTCACTGCTCACCGGACAGGAGATGATTGCGAATCTCAATAGAGACAAATACGAGGTTGTGCCCATTGAGCTGAACACCAAGCGCGATCTAATCGACAAGTCAGCGGGGATCGATGTGGCACTGCTTGCCCTGCATGGCAAATACGGCGAAGACGGTACGGTCCAGGGTACATTAGAATCTCTGGGTATTCCCTACACAGGCTGTGGTGTGCTTGCAAGCAGTGTATGCATGGATAAAGACATGTCCAAACAACTCATGCAGCATGCAGGTGTGCTTACCGGAGAATGGCTACGGGTGAGCCATATGGAGGAACTGTCCTCTATTGCTGTTCAACAATTAACGTACCCCGTGGTGGTCAAACCGAATTCAGGCGGTTCCAGTATCGGTACCCAAGTGGTGAAGGAAGCTTCCGCCCTGCCCGCTGCTGTAGAGGCTGCCCTCGCCTGGGATGATACGGTCATGATTGAACAGTATATCGAAGGTGAGGAGATTACCTGTGCCATTCTGGATGGTAAGATGTTGCCGGTGATCTCCATTCGTTCGAACGCTGAGTTTTTTGACTATGCTTCCAAATACGATGACCACGGGGCCGATGAGCAGGTTGTGCAATTGCCTTTGGACCTTCACCATCGCGTTGAAGCCGCGGCGTTGGCCTGCTATCAGGTGCTCAAATGCAGCGTCTACGCTCGCGTGGATATGATGATTCGGGAAGGCATGCCGTATGTGCTTGAAGTGAACACGCTGCCGGGTCTTACCCGTAACAGTCTGCTGCCCAAAAGTGCAGCTGCTGCAGGCATTACTTTTGCAGAGCTGCTGGATACCATTATTGAACTTTCATTGAAGGAAAGACCCAAGGAGGATACAACATTATGAGCCTGGATGTAACGATTAGACATAGCTCCCCTACCGATCTGCAAGATATGGTCATTCTGATGGACCAACTTGGTTATCCCACCACGTACGCCGAGATGGAAGAGCGCTATACCCATATCTCTGCGGACGCAAACTTTACTACACTGGTTGCTGAAGCACGAGGCCGCGTAGTTGGACTGATCGGATTACAGACGTCTTATCTATATGAAAAGAACGGAAGACACTGCCGTATCTTGGCATTGGTTGTACACGACCAGTTCAGGGGCTCAGGCATCGGTCGTCAGCTCATTCTTGAAGCTGAGCAATGGGCAGCCACGCATAACGTGGATTCCTTGTCTCTGAACAGTGGCAATCGCCCAGAACGTGAAGCTGCACATGAATTCTATCGCCAGATGGGCTTTACAGCCGGGAGTACCGGATTTAGCAAAAAGCTACAGATTCTACAGCACACTTAACCTGAGGATGATGTGCTATTTCAAATTTCACACCAAAAAGAACGCCCTACTCCGCACATTGGCGGAAACGGGCGTTCTTCAGTATATATCTATGTCGCATTGATGTGCTGTTGATGATTATGGGATCAATATTTGGCTGACTGCGCACCATCAATTGGAATAATAGCTCCATTGATAAACGGTGCTTCGCCAGACAGCAGGAAGGCAACGAGGCGCCCTACTTCCTTCGGTTCACCCAAGCGCTTCGCTGGGTTGTCCTTCACGAACTCTTTGGATGCTGACTCCCAGTCATCTGGATTGATCTGTTTGAACGAACCGATGACCATATCTGTCAGAATGGCTCCAGGTGCAATTGCATTAATGCTGATCCCGTGCTCGGCGTATTCAATCGCCGCATCTTTGGTCATGCCGGCTACGGCATGTTTACTCGCTCCATAGGCAATCTGGTTTGGCACGGCGCGAATGCCACCGACAGAGGACGTGTTGACGATGTAGCCTTCGCCCTGTTTCTTCATCACAGGCAAGACGTGCTTCAACCCGTAAAATACACCCTTCAGATTGATATCGATAACTTTATTGAACATCTCCGTCTCGTAGTTCTCGATCAGGTTTTGCTTGCCTTCAATGCCTGCATTGTTGAAAAATGCATCGATACGTCCAAACTCATTGACCGTATCGCTAACATACTTCTTCACAGCTTCTTCGTCCGATACGTCACCTTCAATTAGCAGAAATTCGCATGCTGTACCTCTTCCGAGATCACACGCTTGGTCTCTTCCAGCGCCTTCATGTTCACATCCACTAGGGTAAGCTTAGCCCCTTCACGTGCAACTTCCACAGCAGCTGATCGTCCAAGACCGGAGCCACCACCTGTAATCAGGACCACTTTACCCGCAAATCGTTCAGTCATAATTCATAGACCTCCCTTTGCGTTTTTGACATCCTCCATACGTAAATACCCATTTCTTCATTTGCTCTAATCTAACGGGGATCTGTTACAACCAGCATCTCAACCGGATTAGTATGCTTCCGTATTCGCCCTGCCATTCGTCCTCAGGACTTCATAGCCTCATAGGCTGCAAGTAATTCCTCTACTTCTATTCCATTGATCTTCATCCCGTTCACTTGACACTGTTCCAACTGCACTCCAGATAGATCGCAATCGATAAAGCGACTTCCCCCAAGATCACAATGCGCCCAATGCATGGGTACACGGTCAGATCCAAGATGTGTATCCTGGAATTGAACGCCATCCAAAGCACAGAATTCAACCTTGCTATCGGTTAGGCGTAAATCAGCTAGCAATATATTGGTCATATTTAGATTGGTAAATTTGCTTCCACTCAGGTTGCAGTCGGTAATCCGACTATTGGTCAGATTACTGGTGCTGTAACGGACTGAGTCCAGATTAGCTTGAACATATTCAACCACTGACTCACCCGAGTCCATGGATAATGCCACGTCACATGTTGGATCAAAAGGATCAATTGACATGTTCTTCTCATATCCAAACTCATCCTCAGATGCATAGATACAAACATATCCCATTTTTTCGTAAAAATGATGATTATCCTGCTGCCGACCTGAGGTCTCCAGCTTCCAGATTTCAATCTGCGGAAATTCAGTCTCAATAAGCCTCATGACTTGAGTTCCCACGCCACGTCCCTGGCATACGGGATCAATATAGATCTTATCAATCCTGGCATGTTTTCGTCCAAGCACGTTAACACTCACTCCGCCAATAACACATCCATCTGACTCTACAACATAATAATCCCATTCACGGATCACGTAACGATGCATTCGAACTGACGAATAATCAGGCGGGCATAGATTGCTATCGATATCCTTCTCATTATCCGCCCAGACTTTTATGACATGATCAAAAGCACGAGTGCAAATCTCTGTAAGTACAACAGCATCTTCCTGCTGTGCTCGTCGTAAGCGAACTGTACAATGCATCTGCTTCAATTGCGCTGGTTCGGACTTTACTTTGAGCAGTTCAAAATAATCGTAGCACTCCTGGCCTATAAGCATTCTGCGAGAGATATAACGAAAACCTGTATGCTCCAGAACTTTGCGTGACGGCTGGTTGTGCGGCTTCACAATGCCCACGATTCGATCCAGCAAGGTATGCTCAAATACATATGCTGTTAGCGCCTGCACAGCCTCTGTGATGTATCCTTTATTCCGGTAATCCCGTGAGATGGCGTAAGCCACTTCACGGTCAGCCCGAACCAGCATGTCATTCGGAAACACACCACACCAACCAATGATACGCTGATCTTTATTGTGTACAACGGCAAGCAGGATGCGTACATCTTCCGGGTTGAACTGTTCGTAACTGCCAACGACAAATTGTAAAAATTCGCGCAACTGCTCCTCGGTCATCTTCCAATCTGGCAGGACATCTGTGATTTCAGGTTGTTGGGTTAATGCATACACGGCAGCCTGATCTTCAAGCGTAAATGGACGCAACGTAACGGAGTTGGAATGGATGAACAATTGACTTTTCATATACAACACCTCTGGGGATTTATTTAGGATGACACAACAAAGAGGAGCACCTCCAATAGAGGCACTCCCCGATCCGTTTCATCATTTCAGAAACGCCGAAGCTCCTCGTAATGGGTCAAAAGGACACACGTATCCCGTTCATGGTCTAACGGAATTTTTGCGGTGTTCTTTTCACGATCATTACGAGAAATCTGGCATACTCTGAAATCCCCTCTCATGCTAAGGACTACTTCAACGTCTCACTTAAGGACGGTCAATGTAAATCCAGCCTGTTTCTTGTTCCTTATCTACAGTAGCTCCAAGGGATTCAGCCACAAAGCGCAGCGGCACATACGTCTTGCCGTCCTTGCCTACATAGGCGGATTCCACCATAGTTACTTCTTTACCAGCAACGGTTGCCTTCTTGGAACCTACGGTTAGGACAATCTCATCACCAGTGATGTCGTCAATGACAACGATCTGGTTCGAGCCTTTGGTCCATTTCACTTCAGCATCCAATTCTTCAGACACGTAGCGAAGCGGAACAAATGTTGTATTCTTAACCGTGATCGCCCCAGCGTATTCATCATCCGGGAAGAGCACTACACTTTTACTCGTGATCCCAGCTTCATCTTTCAGCAATTGGTATGCCAATGAATTGGAATCAAAATTGCGCAGCATCTGTCCAGGCGTAATATCATCCTTCATCAGATCCATAACGCCGCCTGATACATCCACTTCATCAACTGCAACTGTGCCACCGATATTCCACTGTTCACTGTCTCCACTTACGGTTACGGAGTTCACCGGCAGATCTTCGGAAGCCGGCAGCGCTACTTTCAGTTCAAAGTTTTGCTTGCGAATATCCAGCTTGCTGTCGAGATAAAAATCCAATTTCAGTTTGGTTTCTGTGCCAAATACCGTTTTGAATTCAGGGGTCTCATTCAACAGGTTGTTCAGCTCCTGATCATAATTGACCAGCATGCTGTCCAGTCCTACTTTGATGATGGCATACAGTGACGCAACGGCTTCATCTTTCGATTCAGGAACGATCGAATTCAGCGTTTCATCTCCCCCGCCTTCAACCTCATTCACAGCTTCCAGTACAGGGTAGAACACATCGTACAGATCGCCAATCAGCTCTTTCAGTCCTTGCTCATCCTTCGAAATACTCGTCAGGAACGGTTTAACCATAGCAAGCATCTCTTCACCACTAACTTCCAGATGCAGCTTGGAGAGGCTAAGCGCTTCGCCATTCACGGATTCCTGTACCGGTGTTACGGAGATGTTCTTCGGATTGGACAGATGCTTCAGGACAAAAGAGAACAGTTTCGGGGAAATTTCCTCGAGTTGTTTCTCCAGAGCCTTCGTATCTACCATTGGAAGAGCCTGTGCATCTTGGAGCGTATCCAGAGATATGTACAGCGGTTTCTGGGCTCCGTCCAGATCAATGACCAATTGGGACTCATTCATGGACAGGTGGAAAGGTAACTTCGTTCCCTCCATGCTCAGTGTACCTTTGATCGATGCTGTCTTCGCATCTTTCATTTTGGCTTGATCAATATCCAGGGATATGGAGTTAATAAGTTCGATCATTTCAAGGTCTTTTTCTGTAGCAAATTCCTTAGCCGGTTCTATGTTTATATTCATGGATTGTCTGGATTCACCGGACTTGATACTCGCGCCATTGGCCATTGCTTTGCCAACGTCTACTCCACCCACAGCCTGACATCCTGTAAGAACAACCATTAAAAGTACTAGTGGCACTGCCATCCATTGGACTAACTTCCGATTCGTAATATGAACTCCTCCTTAGAAAAATATGGTTCATTTCCATTATGAAGGTATAGGTAATTCTTGTAAACGGATACGCAAAAAAATAAACCAAAAGGCCGGAACATGTCCGACCTCTGGTCTATCTATATTTCAGCATATCGTATGTTTCGATAAAACATCCTGCTTCATTATGCAATGCTGGGAGTTATTCTTGCTCCTGATCTTCAGCGAGTTTCTCATCCGTTTCTTCATCTTCCGCAGTTGCGGGAGTCTCGAATTGATCCGGCTCGTCCTCTTGAATTGCTTTGTTCTCTTCGTTCTGATCCTGTGTCATATCGCATTCCCTCTCTTCTACCGGATTGTCATGTCATCAAGACCTGAGCCTTGTGTCTATCAATAACCCGAATAGGAGCAGTTCAAACCTGTCTCAACGTCGGCCATAGAATTCCCATCATAATTTCAATGCTCACTTAGAAAACATAAAAGATGATCCCGTTCCCACTTGCAGCCGTGGCCTGAAACAAGGCCTGGATATCATCCACAGTCTGAACGATCTCCTGAAATGTCTCTTCCGCATCCCAATCTTCCATAACAGGGTAAACGCCTTCAGCGATCATCTGGTCCAGACTATACCGTTGCTTCAATTCCTCCGGTGTGAGCTGCTCCAATGCCATGTAGGCTTCCAGCACCTGCTCGTTACTAAGCAAAAATAGATCCATGTCCGAATAGTTTCCCACGTATTGCTCACCTGCGAGAGGCACCACATAGCCCAGGGGCGGCTCCCCTTCTAACAAGTTACCGTTCAGCGTGAATTGAAGCATCTGCCACGTTTTATCAATATCCAGATCCACTGCACAATCATGCACACTAATCTCACCTGACTTGATGGATTCAACTAACTCCTTCGTTACCACAAGATATCTGCCGGACATTCCCATACCGCTATCCCTCCTGTGTAATTCCTTCTATTGTTCCCCATTAACCGTGCTTGTTGGTTCAGAATCGGGGTAATCCCTATCAAGGAGGGTGTATACATGAAAAAATTTGATTACAGTCTCAATTATGATGAGTTGGATCTGCGCAAACATCCTGAGCTGTACACCGTAGGCCGAGGTGAGCAGGGTGTTCTGATGGTAGAGCCGTACAAAGGCGAGATTCTGCCACACTGGCGATTCAAAACACCCGAGATTGCGACAGAGTCATCGGAGAAGATCTATGAGCTATTTTTGGAGTATAAGAAAAAGGGAGATTTCGTGGGTATGGATATGGCTCGTAAATTTCTCCAGATGGGCTATACACGGGCCAGACGTTATACGAATCACAAAGGAGGACGCAAATACTCGAAGGAGGATGGCTCGATCCTGCCCTATCAGAATGATAAGGTGAAGGCAGAAGCGGCGGCCATATTCAAAGCGCAATGGGAGATTGCGAAGACGGATCCAGACTATGTGAAGATGAAGAAGGAGCATCGGGAAAAGTACGAGTCTGATGAGGCGTAGGATCAACGGTGAAAAGATTGACTTATGGAAACATTTGTCTCAGAATCGATCTTGTTACTGTTCATTTTCAACCATTATATTGGAGAAGAGAGGCACATCCGATTATGACAGATTCGTTCATTCACTTAAACACAGGCCAGAATATCAGTATCAACGAATTCGCCCAACTTCAGGTAACCATTCAATGTACATCATCTCCTTCTCCCTTGGATGTTAGCTGCTTTATGGTGAACGAAGAGGGAAAGGTCCCATCTGACGACTATTTTGTATTTTATAATCAGAAGGCTGATCCCCATCAAAGTGTTCTTTTGCAACAGGCAGAGAAACTGAAATCCTCGTTTGTACTGGATACAAATCAATTACGGCAGGCCCCTGTGGAAAAATGTGTGTTTACGGCTACTCTGGATGCGGGAGGTACTTTCGCCAATGTTCAGACATGTCAGGCGATTGTACGGGCTGGTTCCCAGCAGATTATCTATGAGATCACGCAGGTCACTGCGGAAACAGCTCTTATTTTCATTGAAATCTACAAGTATCGTGACGGATTCAAAGTTCGTGCGATTGGACGAGGTTTCTTTGGTGGATTGCAGCCGCTGGCAGAATCATTTGGTGTTGAGATCGAGAGTAACGACACCTCGGAAGCTGAACAGGTTCTTCTCACGGCACGAGCTGAAGTTGCAGCCGCCTCTCCAGAAGCCCTGGCACCTGTTGCTGCACCGAACACGAATCATGCACCGCTAAACCTGACCAAGATCGATCTCCTCAAACGTAAAGTAACCCTGTCTCTGCAAAAGAAAAAGATTGAACCTATACAGGCACGTGTTGCCGTTGTATTTGACGCATCAGGCTCCATGTACCATCTGTATCGCAAAGGCATCGTGCAAGAAGCCTTCGAACGTATCCTGGCGATTGCATCAGCATTTGACGATAACGGGGAGTTGGACGTCTGGTTCTTCGCCAAAGACTTCTTGCGTGCACCTAGCGTCACCGCCAGGGATTTCGAGAATTATATTGAACGCACATATACGCTGGGAAGCAAAGGTGGTACCAATAACGAACCTCCTGTGATGCAGGATGTCATTCGCAAATATACGATCGAGGAACCCGATGTGAACATTCCAACGTATATTATCTTTTTTAGCGATGGTGGAGTCAGTCAAAAAGGGAAAATCATGCGGCTTATTACCGAAAGTTCAACCAAAAATCTGTTCTGGCAATTCGTTGGCCTGGGACAAGCCAATTACGGTATTCTGGAGAATCTTGATGATATGACTGGACGTTTCATCGATAATGCTGACTTTTTTGCTCTCGACGACATCTCCAAGATCAGCGATGAAGAATTGTACGATCGTCTCCTCACTGAATTTCCAGGTTGGATAAAGGAAGCTCGGGCCAAAGGCATTTTGGCCTAAAGCTTTATCCCTATACCACTAATCAGGCTTGTACTTTTTCTGCTTTACCATCCTTGGAACGTGGACGGAGCATACTTCCTACAATTCGCAACATCAACTTGCGTGGCACGAGGCGGGTGAACTGCGCTGTCCAGTAATTACCGGCCCCCGGCACAGCATAAGGTTTGCCTGACTCGAGTGCTCTCATGGCCACCGCCACGACATGCTCAGGGGTATCACGTTTACCCACCGAGGCTTCATCAGCGCCCACTACATCAAAGAACGAAGTCTCGGTTGAGCCTGGGCATAGTGCCAAAAACTGAACGCCACGCTTCCTGTTTTCTTCATATAATGCCTCGGTAAAAGAAAGTACAAATGCCTTCGTTGCTCCATACACAGCCATATACGGATCAGGTTGGAAGGCAGCCGTCGAAGACACATTAATGACAGCACCATTTCGCTTCTGTAACATGCCTGGCAAGAAAAGATGCGTCATGTTTGTCAAGGCGAGCACATTCAACATAATCTCCTCCTGCTGGCGGGAACCATCCACCTGTTCAAAACATCCATGGGTAGCAAATCCCGCATTGTTGATCAGCATATCGATGTGTATTCCCCGATTCTGACATTCCTCATATACCCTCTGAGGTGCATCGACTTGAGACAAATCCGATACGATCACCTCAGCCCTTACTTGATATGTACGTTCTATACGTTCTGCCAATTGATTCAGTTTGGATTCTGTTCTGGCCACCAGCACAATATTTTTACCCTTGGAAGCCATTTCGAGTGCAAAAACTTCCCCAATACCTGAAGAAGCACCTGTAATAAGTACCCATTGATGCTGTTCTTTTATCATCTCTCATCCATCCTCTATGCATAATTTGAACACTTGTTTTTACTAGGAAACACTGTTTCTGTATAGAATCATCGTAACCAAAATCCATGACGCTGTCAAATACATTTGTTAAATTTGAATCTAGAACGTGGTGCTTACTTATTAAATTCGGATTAAATTGACGTCATCCGGCGTAAAACAGTAGAATGACCATAAGAAAAAAATATATCGACGTACTTTCATAGAAGACAGACCGCATTTAAGCTGAAGTTTTTCTTGCCATCATCGAATCCTTCAGCTCCGCTGAAAACGTATAAATTCTATAATCTTAAGAAAAGGAAACGTAGTTTCTGTTCAACAACAATACGGTTACGAGGATGAAATCAATGAAGGATCTTAATTCGGGTTCCACAGAATCTGCACATACGGTAACAACCTTTCAGGAAGCCAGACTCCAGCACTCGGATAATCTGCGGCAAAATATTGTGCATGCTGCTGCTGCTTTACTGCAAGAGCATGGACCAGAAGCCGTCACGGTACGCCGTGTAGCTGAACGCATGGAGTGCTCCACCAAAATCATATATAACCTTTTTGGCAAAAAAGAAGGGTTAGCCAAACATCTGTATTTAGAGGGATGCTCCCTCATGGCCCAGCGATTTGAAACTATACCCCGGCAGGCATCGTTCGAACAGTATTTCCGTGATCTGGCCTACGTCTACTGGGACTTCGGCATTTCTCAATCCAGCTTCTATCAGCTGATGTTTGGAGGATCTTTTTCCGAATTCAAACCAGATGGAGAAACCTTACAGGGAACAGCGACTGCACTGAAGCAAGTGTCTGCCTTAGTGGAGTTAGCCATTGAACA
Source organism: Paenibacillus sp. FSL k6-2145 (assembly GCF_037976585.1). Lineage (NCBI taxonomy): Bacteria > Bacillati > Bacillota > Bacilli > Caryophanales > Paenibacillaceae > Paenibacillus > Paenibacillus sp. FSL k6-2145. The sequence goes on from NZ_CP150267.1 coordinate 1,909,532, forward strand.
GGGAATGCTTCAGGTACAAGATCCCATGCTTGCAGTTCGGATGATCTGGGCTCCCTTACACGGTGTTATTCATCTGTATTTGGGAGGCCATATTGAGAGCGAAGAAGCTGCCAAAACCCTCTATGATCATACGTTATCCATGGTTATACACTCCCTTGTGAGTACATCTGCGAATGGATAAGCATTAAATCTGTGCTGTTTTAGATACTTTTAGAAGATAAACGAAAAAGGAGCAGGCCCATTGGCGTAATACGCCTAGGGCATGCTCCTTTATTTGGTTGACTCTATCTAGTTCCGTAACGGTTTCAGTCGATTAACGTGCCTCTTGGTTCTCAGCTTCCCAACGTGCAATTTCTTTGCGCACAATTGGAGCGACTTCTTTACCAAGCAGCTCGATTGCTCTCATAACCTCGTTGTGCGGCATTGTGCCGAGGGGGGTGTGCAACATGAAGCGTGTGATCCCGACTTCTTTACGCAGGTAAATAATTTTCTGAGCTACGGTCTCCACATCACCTACATACAATGCACCTTCCAGGCTGCGCGCCGCATCAAATGTCGCACGGCTGTAGTGTCCCCATCCACGTTCACGGCCCAGTATGTTCATGACCGCTTGCGCTGGCGGGAAGAATTTCTCCACGGCTTCGTCTGTTGTATCGGCAATGAAGCCGTGAGAGTGAGAAGCAACGGTCAGCTTGGAAGCATCATGTCCTGCATGTGCAGCTGCTTTTTTATACAGCTCCACCAGTGGTGCAAATTGTACCGGGCGGCCACCGATAATGGCAAGCACCAATGGCAAACCGAGCAATCCTGCACGAACTACGGATTCCTGATTACCGCCACTGCCAATCCATACCGGAAGTTTTTCCTGTACCGGGCGCGGGTAGATGCCCAGATTGTTAAAGGAAGGGCGGTGTTTGCCTTCCCAGGTTACTTTTTCCGAATCACGCAGCTTGAGCAGCAAATCCAGTTTCTCGTCGAATAACTCATCGTAGTCGTTCAGATCATAGCCGAACAGTGGGAACGATTCGATAAATGATCCCCGCCCTGCCATAATCTCTGCACGTCCGTTCGAAATGCCATCTAATGTCGCAAAATCTTGATATACCCGTACCGGGTCATGCGATGACAGCACGGTTACCGCACTCGTCAAGCGAATATTCTTGGTCTGTGAAGCTGCGGCCGCCAGAATGACAGCTGGTGATGAAGCGGCGTAGTCGGCACGATGATGTTCTCCCACGCCATATACATCCAGACCCACCTGATCTGCCAAAACAATCTCTTCAACAACATCGCGAATGCGCTGCGCATGACTGATAAGTTCTCCTGTTTTTACATCCGGGTTCGTCTCCACAAATGTACTAATTCCGATTTCCATTGTCTGTTCCTCCCTGGTATGAAGCGATCCGTTGTTCATCTAACCTATTGTAAGTAGATCACCTTTTGTTATGTATCTTAATATTGAACTATTTTGATAAAAAACACAAGTACCCTCTGTTTCCAGAGGGCACATTTATGTTTATTTTCTATAGATTACAGCTTATCTATACTTAATTCCATCAGGTTGGCATTAATTACAACACCGGTCTGTTTCATAAAATTAAATCCCAGAATTCCGTCAATCTCCAAACCATAATCCATATTTCCTATTTCAACTTGAAAATCATTAATCGTTGTTCCATCTACAGTTATAGAATCGAGTGACTTGGTGTAAACATACTCTATACCGCCTACACCTCTTATAATATCAACGAGATCATCCTCTTCAGGAACCATTCCTACTTCCCGAACTGCATCTGCATTCAACAATGTACTAGCTGATCCGGTATCCAAAAGGACTTTTTCTAATTGTAGTACTTCTCCTCTAAATTCAAGTTTTATGCTTATGAAGGGTAGACCATAAAACTCTGAAATTTTCATCGAGGACCTCTCATGCCAACATATCGTTCTCTTGCCACAACTTCTGGACGTGAAGTGTGAAAAAAGCAGTATTCCCGTCTGGGATCTTCCTGATGCAATTCACCATAACGTTTTAGTGCCTTTGTAGAATCATCAAATGAATCAATCACTGCCATCTCTTCAATATAACGCTGGCCTTCTCTAGAATGCGCCTTGGTTGCCTCAAAAACGACCCACTCATTAGGGAATCGCTCCTGAACTTCCTTCCATTGCATAGTGACACCTCCAGACCATTAGATAGAGATATTATATCATGTGGAAACAGTATTCCACGGGCTGACATTCTAAAATACATAGATTTTTAGAGCATTGCCTGTAAGTCTATTATTTCTTCCTCCCGATGTACAGCAGATGCGACGAGATTCCCAATATGGAAGGGTCTTTGGCGGCTTCGATCATATATTGCATGAGTTCATCGTACTCGCCACGCTCTTTCCAGTATTGCTGCTGCTCGTCCGTGAGCATCGCTCTAAGGCTGGATGAACCAATCAAATCAACGGTTTCAAATCCATGTTGCTCCATGAAGGGTGCAACGTCCTGAATATTAAAATAGTATGCTCCCGTAAATCGTCCTTGATCCTGATGATCGAATATACCCTTTTCCACAAAAGAATGGATTGCTGCCATGTTATCATTCGGTTTCCAGTGCTGCGGAGATTGCAGCGAATTGATACTCATGCGCATTCGGCTTTGCATCGCTACAAACACCACGCCTTCTCGCTTGGTCACACGGTACAACTCCCGTACAGCAGCCATCCGCTCTTCGTCTGTCTGTAGATGATATAACGGCCCCAGCATGAGGGACGCATCGTACGTCTCGTCAGCCATACCGGAGAGCGAAGTGGCATCGAGAACATGGAACCCATCGAATTGCTGTGTCAAACCAAACTCCTGAGCCTTTTGCCTCGCAGTATCCACGGAGGAAGGTGTCAGATCCGATAAAGTGACTTGGTACCCCAGCTTTGCAAGCTCCATGGCATACTTTCCTGGTCCTGCGCCATTATCCAGAATACAACCAGTAGGGGGGAGATGTTCCCTGATGTAATGCATGTTAATGATGAATTCAATTGGTTCCCGCTCCAGTCTGCCCCACTCATCAAACCCGGAATAATATTTAATAATATGATCTCTCTTCATCGCTCTGACACCTGCCTTTTCTTATATGTAGACCACCTAACCATGTTCAAAATTAAATTCCAACCAGTATATATCTACTAAATATTTCCTGTCAACAAAAAAACGTTCAATTTCCATTGAATGCGGAACTGAACGTTTTTCGATCTTATATCTTTTTCACAAACTCAGATTTCAACTTCATTGCACCCAAGCTGTCGATCTTGCAATCAATATCATGATCCCCATCAATTAGGCGAATATTCTTCACCTTCGTGCCCTGTTTAACTACAAGCGAGCTACCTTTTACCTTCAGATCTTTAATGACGGTAACGGTATCGCCATCACTTAGCACATTTCCGTTGGCATCACGGATTACTTTTGCATCCTCTGCGTTATCATTGTCTGCTTCCAAAGACCATTCATGCGCACACTCCGGGCAAACCAGCAGGTTACCATCCTCGTACGTGTACTCCGAATTACATTTGGGGCAGTTAGGCAAATTAGACATATGTATTAAACTCTCCATTCTACGATTGGCATTCCCGCAAGTATACGGGATTTCGGCGGTATATTCCATACGATTGCTCACTGCAAGGATGGATTTAAACCAAATTTAAGGTTCTTGCATCCCTCACTTTAAGGGTAACTACTTATGATGTAACTAATAGATACGCACTACACATACATGAATTTTTCTGTTTCTATGAATGTTATTATATTTAATACCAAAGGAGTTCCTACTCATGTCCTCATATGTTTTCCCTGTGCAAACGGCTTTTTTGATCTTTGTTGTTGCGGCCATGTTTTTGCTGGTGCCGTGGTTGATCTATGGTTATCGCAAAGACGGCTTCTTCAGTTGGTCACGGTTTGGCGTGAGCTTTTCTTTTATCTTTTATATTCTAGCTGCCTATTGCCTCGTTATTCTTCCGTTTCCGACTACGCGAGATACCTGTGCGCAGCAAGCCGCTGACACGATCTACTACAATCTGGTTCCATTCACTTTTGTCAAAGACATTATGAAAGAAACACCCATTGTATGGTCTCAGCCATCTAGTTATATCGGAATGATTCAGGGCAGAGCCTTCTTGCAAGTTCTATTTAACGTCCTGCTTCTTATGCCGCTGGGTGTATATATCCGTTATTTTTTTCAAAAAAGAGTCTTCTGGAAGTACGCCCTGCTAGGTGGATTCGGGCTCTCCTTATTCTTCGAGATCACCCAGATCACCGGATTCTACGGGTATTATAATTGTCCTTACCGTCTCTTTGATGTAGATGATCTGTTATTGAATACTTCAGGAGCGGTCATTGGATTCTTCACAGCGCCCATCCTGCTTGCTTTATTCCCATCACGTGCAAGCATTCAGGCGAAGAGCGAACAGATCGTGGAGCAAAACCAAGTGTATGTTATGCCTCAATTGCTCGCGTTAATTATCGATGGAGTTGTTGTTGTCTTCCTCTCGAATCTGATTTCGATCTTCACAGCATCTGATGTGATCAGTGATGCGCTAAGTACATCCATTGCTATGGTCATTGTGCTGTTCTTCATCCCTTGGGTAAGAAATGGGGTAACTCCAGGCTCAATTATCTTGCGATTCCGCTATGTAGATCATCAGACCGGCACACCCACCAGTGAATCGTTATTCAAAAGATTTGCCGCACTCTATGTTCCCTGGCTGCTAGTTACGATCATTCGCCTGGTCAACGATTATGCTTTTTCAGGTAAACAGGATGCTATGCTCCAGCCTTATCAAATATTGCTTTCCCTGGGAACAGTCGGTGTCTATATGTTGGTCTATGCCGTGCTCTTCATTCATGTCTTAATTGTGCTGTTCTCCCGTGGAAAACGTTCCTTCTACTTCGATGAGGTGTCACGCACGCGTGCCTCTCGTAAATAATGTTTGGAGTATAACAATGCAATGCAATGCATAATGTATCCCCCTAATTGGTACTTACGTTCTGCTTACTCTCCAGCCGGATTACAAAAAGAGGAGGTTCATTCTGAGAATGAACCTCCTCTTTTGATTAAGCGTATAGCAGTTATTCAGAGTATCCATTCAAATAATCGGCTTGGATTATAACCCTAACAGCTCTCGCTTGGCTGCATCCGGATCATGTAAGACCTCAATCTCATGGTTGAAGATTAGTGTCGCACGATCCTGCTCATATTCAGGCCAGTTCACACCTGCAACTTCAGGTTGGCCATTCTTGGCAAAGGAAATCCAGGCATCCTGTACCTTGAGGGCAAGTGCCGCCGCAGCTTCATCCGGCTCCGCATTCATGAATTTGAGGACATGCAGTGTATTAAACACAAAGAACATCTCGATGCTGTGAATCGCTCTTTTTAACAAGGGATGTTCCGGCATCACCCAATCAAAACGATACATCCACACTGGGGCATACTTCTGCTGTGCCGCAGCATATTGCAGCGCTGACCGCCAGAAGAACATATCGGTCATGACTTGGGCTTGTCCATCTGCCGTTTTTGGATAACTATCCGCGATGGCTACCCGGTTCTCCAGATCTGGTGTCATAAAGTCTACGCCCTGAACCATATCGATTTCTTTTGAAAAAGGCACATGCGGCTGGATGAACAGTGCACCCTCGTGCAATGTCGTACCAATCAGCACCGGAATATCCTGCGCTGAACCTTCGCTCACCGCCTGAAGTGGCACCTGTGGTAATGTATGCCCATCCAATACAGGTTGGAACAATAATGCCATACCTGCCCCGCTCTGCTGTTTGACCGTTTCACCCGCTGCAATAATCTGCTCTACAGGAATTGTATTTAACCTCTGCAGGTTGTCCCGCTCCACCCCAAGAATCTTTAACATCCCTTCCCGCAACGCTGAAGCTTGCTCTGCCGGCATGAACTGGGATGCACCGCTCTCCATAATGGCACGTTGGAACAGTCCTTTGGCCGCTGGCATCGCCATCAGTGCTGCAATACTCATACTGCCCGCTGATTCGCCGAACACCGTAACTTGATCCGGGTTACCACCAAAAGCAGAGATATTATCCTTCACCCACTGTAATGCCGCAACCTGATCCAGCAGACCTGCATTGGATACATATGAATCACCTAATGGAGCCATATGCAGGAAACCCAAAGGTCCTAATCGGTAGTTGATCGTCACAACGATGACGTCCCCCCGAACCGCTAACTGTGTACCATCATACATCGGCTGGCTACCTGAACCTGATACAAAGGAGCCACCGTGAATCCATACCATGACCGGCAATGGTGTTGCTTCTTTTTCCTTAGGTGCCCAGATGTTCAGATATAGACTATCTTCTGACTCACTCGGAATTTCTGTCAGGCCTTCTGGTTGATGATTTCGAGGTTGTATATTCTCAGGTCCAAATTGAGTGGCCTGTCTGATTCCATCCCATGACTCGGGCTGTACCGGAGCCTTGAAACGCAGCTCACCTACCGGAGGTTTCGCATAGGGAATGCCTTTCCATACGCTTGCATCGTGCAAAAGTTCGCCTTGAACGGTACCATATGTCGTTTGAACCTGAAGTTCTCTCATGCCGGTTCTACTTCCTCTCCGTAAATAGGTTAAATTAACGAGTATGTGCATATCATGTGTACTTATTTGAGTATAGTTTGTAATCATACCCATTTACAACTTTACCCAGCTCTAGCCTCACCTGCTACGTTTCACGTGGAACTTTATGGGGTGGATGATCTGAACATAACTTTAAGATGGACACCAAAAAGGCCACCCTTTGAGCAAAGTCATCAAGTTTAACTTTTCTTAATGGCATTGACCCTTAGCATGACCCTTTCCCGTTGACTATCCAAATAACTACCCTTCTACAGGATATGACACTGTAAACTCAACACCTTCAATCCATTCGCCTGCGACAAAGTCCCGTCCCTTCACAACCACTCGATCCTTATATATCTCCACATGAAGTCCTTCACTGCCCTCCAGATGCTCATCCTCATCTGTCCAGAGATAACCTACAGAGGACGCATTAAACATGGTTGGCATGTGCCCCGCACCATCGTACATCGTATGCTTTGCTTCAAGTTGCCAATGGGTATGTCCCGAGAAAAGGATCGCTTGCGGGTATTTAGCCAGAACGGCCTTAAGTTCTGCATCCTGATTCACACCATACCAGCCTTGTTCCTTCAGCGATCCTGCTACCGTATCCATGAGTGGCTGGTGCAAGAACAGGAAGATGGGATGATCTGGCGTTGCATGCTCAGACAATTTCGCATCCAGCCACTCCAATTGTTCAGCCGACATATCACAATCCTTCGGATGAGGTTGCTCGGTGCCCAGGAAAATATAATGATAACCATCAATCCAGTGATCGTGGTAAGAGCCCTTCATGCCGGTTATTGCTTCAAAATCACTCAATCGACGTTGCCATAACCCGGCGACTGTAATGGGGTCGACTCCTGAAGAGATCGGTCCCTCATCCTGACCCTCCTGCTCCGGAGGTGCAGCCGACAACGTATATGTCCCGACGGATAGTTGCTCAATCAGTGCAGCTGATTCAGCAGCGGTTTGTTTTGTTACCAGCTCCATTTCTGCTTCCTGCTCCAATAACTCAGCTACTTCGTCCTCTTTCATCTCAAGCAAAACGATCGGTGGATCTTGCCATACCACGGCTCCAATATCATGATTACCTACCGTGTATCTGATGTCAGGCAAGCTCTCCGCATGTTGCTTCCATATGCGTTGCAACTCACGATATTCGCTCGGCAGACCTCGATCCGTCACATCGCCCACATGCATAATCCCGCTGCTCCCCTGACTAAATGTAGCTATGTCGGCTAATGCTTGGTCCAGATGCCGGTTATGAATATGGTCTGCCTCTTCTCGCACATGTGTGTCCGTAATAACCTGGAAGCTGGCAATAGGTTGCTCCGGTGTATGTTCATTTTTCATCAAGAATCACTCCATTTCAGTCCAATAATGCCAATCAAAATAAAACCGATCCATACCATCGACGTGAGCCGCAGACGTTCACCAAAAAAGTAATGCCCTACAACGCCAATGAGCGTAATGCCCACCCCAGACCAGATCGCATAGGCCACAGCCAGCGGCATATACTTCACTGCAAAATTAAGAAAGGTAAAACTTGCGCCATAACAGACAAACATCAACACCGAAGGCCATAACCGCGAGAACCCATCCGATACTTTTAGCAAAATGGTAGCACTCAGCTCCAGCCCGATGGCCAGTGCCAACAGTACCCAGCCCAAGTAGGCGTGACTGTTCGTCATCGATTCAGCCCACCATTCAGCAATTCATGGAAGGATTGAATTGTTCTGTCCGCCAAGCGGATTCTTCCCGGTTCTCCAATCCCAATCCTGTACCCCGCACCAGCGGTTCGTGCCATCTCCATGTCTCCGTCCGTATCTCCAATAACCACAGTATGCTGTACAGGTACTCCCAACCGTTCACAGGCAAACAGAAGCATATCGGGAAAAGGTTTCCCCCGTTCCACCAGATCTGTGCCAATCACCACGTCAAAAAAGGAATCCAGTCCCATCCACTGTAAATGTTTAATTGCACTTGGTGTATCATCTGCCGTCACTACACCCATAACCACGCCTTCGGTACGGCACTTTTCAAGGAATTCTTGAACGCCCGGTAACGGACGTGCCGGACGATGCTGCTCCATCTCTTCCTCCGCTTGCGCCAAACACTCCCGAACCATGATCTTGGCTTCCGCCCAGCTGAGACCCGCACGATATCCATGCCACGTCAGCACGGCGTACACTTCATCCATTGTGCCCATGGCCAGTGGGCCCCGTACGTCATACCCATTCATTCGGCCCTGATCATCGTGGAATGTACCCCAGATCTGTGGGAATTCATCTGTGTCGATACGGAGTCCTCTAGTCGCTAACTGTTTTCTGAAGTCGTTCAACACACAATCAGTCCAGAACCCCCACATGCCCGTAAAATCAAGTAATGTTCCGTCCTTATCGAACAGAACGGCTTTAATCGGATTTGATAATCCATCCACATACGTTTCATCTTGCATTGGTCAAACTCCTTGTCTGCAATCTTTATGAACGGAAAGGACGGTACAGCATGTACCGCCCTTTCCGCTTGAGTTACTTATAGTGATTAGTGATACGTTATGTTTACAATTCAGTCAGGTTCACGACCGAGTCTCTTGGAAACAGTTCTTGTCGATATCGTTATTTCGTTACACGATCCAGTTCCTTCTGCGCTTTCTCTTTTGCTTCCTTCAGTGCTTGTTCCGCTGGCATATTATTGATCTGTACCTGATCAGCTGCATCCTTCAATGCATCATTGATCTTGCCACCCGTTGGATCCTGGAATGGAGCCGAGGCGTGAGCTGCTTGTTGCAATGGTACCGTGATCTGTGGATTTTCCTCACTGAACTTCATGAACTCTGGATCTTGTTGAGCCGATTGACGTACTGCGATATATCCGGTGTTCATGGACCATGAAGCTGTGTTTGAAGTTTCAGAGAAATACGTAAGCCATTTGTATGCTGCCTGCTGTTGCTCTGGACTTGCTGCTGACGGAATACCTGCCGATATGGCACTTGCTACCGGTTTTCCTTCACCAATACCTTCCCAGCCTGGTTGTTGCATTGCAGCGACTACGCTAAAGTCCAAGTCACCTTGGTCACCACTAGATCCGGTGTAACCTGCTGCTTTATTTTTCATCACATCATCAATCGTTTTGTACCAGTACTCCCAGCCCTGACCTCCATAATGAATGCCCATAATCTTGTCTTCGTTAATCCATTTACGGAACAAGTCCCATGTCTCGATCCATTCCGGGGAGTCGATCATAACGGTTTTGCCATCGTCGCTAAGAATCTGTCCGCCCTTACCCAGCACGGCATCAATCATATTGTCTCTACCCCACATCGGTTCCCAACCGTAGAAGGTGGTCTTGCCATTTTCTTGTTTGCTTATCTTCGCAGCCGCCTCAGCCAGATTCTCCCATGTCGTCAGAGTTGCTGGGTCAATTCCGTTCTCCTTGAACGTATCCATACGGTAATACATGATTTGAGTTGTACCGTACATTGGCAAAAAGTATTGCTTTCCATCCACCTGTCCCTGGTTCAGGAATGTCTGAATGAAATCGTCTTTCTTAAAATTCGGATCAGCGGCAATCATCTCATCCATAGGTGCATAATATCCTTTACGTGCCCAGTCTATATTGGAGCTGAGTACAGCGGCTGGAACCTTCTTGGAAGCAATTGCTGCTTGCAGCTTCTGTTCCGTTTCCGTGTAATCTGCTTGTACAATTCCTTTTACAACGACTTCGTTCTGGGAGGCGTTGAACGCATCAATCGTCTTTTTCATGTTATCGCCCAGATTACCACCCAGACCATACCAGAACTCAATCTCCACCGGATCTTTCGCCTGAGCTTCGGTTCCACTGGCAGCAGCCGTAGTGCTTGATTCTGCGGGTGCTTGCGTTCCACAAGCGGTCAGTAGAGCAAAGCTGGTCGCGAGTACCAGCGACATGCCACCCTTCCAGTTCAACCTCAATCTCTTTTTCCATGTCATGCTTGCCTGACTCCAATTCATTGTTGTTCCTCCCGTTTTAGGTGAATGGTAGTTAATATCAGTTCTTGTTCACACCAGCCGTGATATTCACGCTCTGCATGATCGTCTTCTGGGTGAACAGGAAGAGAATAAGTAAGGGTGCGATGGTGAAGGCACTCGCAGCCATAATCTGTGGCCAAGCCAGTCCATATGCCCCCCCTTCTACAAAGAAGCTGCGCAGACCCGCCGATACCAGCTGTAAATCAGGGTCTTTGGTGATGAGCATAGGCCAGAAATAGTTGTTGTACTGTTCAATAAACGTAATCAGCACCATCACGGCGAAGCTTGAGCGAACAAGCGGCATGATAATCGTCCAGAGAATCCGGAAGTGGGATGCACCGTCCAGCTGTCCGGCTTCCACCAATTCATGCGATACCTGCATGAACGCCTGCCGGATCAGGAAGATCGAGAACACGCTGACACAGTTGGATACAATTAATCCTGTGTAGGAATCAAGCAGATTAAGTTCGCTAAGCACCAGGTAACTAGGCAGATATACGGCTGTACTCGGTATCATATAACCCACCAGAATCAGGGATGTCAGTACACCTTTGAGACGAAATTTCATATGTGTTAGGGCGTACGCCATCATACTGGAGTTGACGATCTGAAATAGACAGATGGCTAATGCTACCCCGGTACTGTTTAGAATGTAACGGGCAAATGGTGCCGCGTTCCAGGCATCTACATAGTTGCTCCACAGGAACGTCTCCGGCCAGAAGGTCGGCGGGAACTGCCAGATCTCATCATTGGTTTTGAACCCGCTAATGACCATCCAATAGAAGGGAAAGGCTGTACCCAGCGCGATAACGGCTAACAGAAGGTAGCGGATCAATTTACTTATTTTAAAATTCGGTTGTGACACGTTCTGCAAGTCCTTGCGCTTCATCCGTTTAGAGTTTTTGTTGGGCAATGTCATTGTCATTAGTAGTGCACCAGGCGTCTGCCAAGCAGGAAGGATACTCCCGACAGCAACACGCAGATCAGAATAATCACAACGGCGATGGACGAAGCCTCACCTACATTAAAGGATTCGAATGCAGACTGGTAATACATGTACAGCAACGTTCTCGTTGATCCCGCCGGTCCACCCTGCGTCATGACATTGATCTGGTCATAGGCTTGCAAGGACTGGATTGTAAGAATAATCGATAGAAAGAATGTTGTTGGTGAGATCAGCGGCAATGTGATACTTCTGAACTTGTCCCAACCGTTGGCTCCATCGATTGAAGCTGCTTCAAGCAGATCGGAAGGTAGATTTCGTAGCGCAACGAGATAAAATACCATTGCCCATCCTATCGACTTCCAGAGCGTGACAATCAGAACAGCAACCAACGCCCAGTCCGCGTCACGCAACCAGCCGATCGGAGATACGCCAACCCAGCCCAGCATCAGATTAGCGAGTCCGACTTCTGGCTCAAAGATCCAGGACCACGCAATGGATACCGCAACTGTCGGGGTGACCCAAGGTGAGAATAGTAATGTCCGGAAGATGCCGGATGATTTGATTTTGCTATTCATGAGCATCGCAAGCGCCAATCCGCCCACAATGGTTGGGATTACACTGCCCAATCCGAATAACAAGGTGACTTTCAGTGATCGATAGAATTCAGAGTTTGTCAGCAGATAACTGTAATTGTCCAAACCAACAAACAGCTTGTCCGGGCTCATAAAGTCCCAGTCGGTGAAACTGAGATAAACGATATATCCCAGAGGTCCCAGCCAGAAGATCAGCAATGGGATAAGAGCTGGCAGCGTGAATAGTACCGCCTCAGACTCCCTCCATAGTTTTAAACGCAAATCCCCCACTCCTTACTGTCCAATTTTTCTTTAATGATTGGGAATTTTTGAGTATAATCGACTTTATATTTCTTCTGTACAAAATTGATTGTACACTCGTATTGAAAATTCTAATTCCGGCTTATGTTAAAATTGGAGCAAGTCATGTAAAATATGAGGCAGCTAGTGGGAACGCTATCATAAACCAGAGGTGACATTGTGGGAAAAGAAACCGCCGGGAACCCGAATCATTCTTCGTTACCTGATCGGCATGCGCTGAGGGAGAGAGTTATTGAGGCCATCGCCAATACGATGGATCTATATGGGGTTAATCATACGTTTGGCAAATTGTACGGCATCATGTATTTTGAGGATCGTCCGATGACACTTGAAGAGATGAAAAACTCGATGAATATGAGCAAGAGCAACATGAGCTATGCGGTTCGTTCGCTTACAGAATCACAGATGATCTATAAACTGGAGGAAAAGAAGGAGCGCCAGGATCAATATCTGGCTGAGACCGACTTCTATCGTACGTTCCAGAATTTCTTCGGAGCCAAGCTCCAGCGGGAAGTAGATGTCATGTTAGAAGGCATTCGTGAGGTCATTCCTGACCTGTCCGCAATGATTCTTTCGGAGCATACCTCTTCTGAAGATCGAGATGATGCACTGCGCGATCTGCACAAACTCCAACACGCAGAGCAATATTACGTCTGGCTCCAAGGATTCGTGGATCAATTGCGAGACGGGAAATTTTACGAGAATGCTGCACACGCACCCAACAAAGAGTAGTACAACTGCGTAAACAGAATAACTAGTAGGTGACCCAGGGGCGCTAACGAACCTAGACGATCTGACGTACCATTGTTGAGTCACACTAAAGCGCAAAAAGGAGCTGTTCCTAGCCAATGTATGGCTTTTTGGAACAGCTCTTTTTTTATTCTATCTATTGTATTGTCATATCCTATCCGTCATTAGGGGTTCTCTTTTCCATATGCTACTGCGTTAATGACCCCTTTTTTTCTTTTATAAATATTACTTTTGCGCTGCAGCTTCGATATCTGCATATGCCCAGTGTGTTGCTGGTACATCACTGAACGTTGGCGTAACTGCACCAGTGATTGGTGCGCGGTTGAACAATACATTCAACACTTTCACGGCTTCAGCACGTGTCAACTCGGCATTCGGTTTGAATGTACCATCGTTGTAACCAACCATCAGGCCAGCGGATTGCACATAAGCAATGGCTTCTGCTGCCCACAGGTCTGCGGATACGTCTGTGAAGGAAACTGCTGGACCATTCACGGTTGTTGCACTCGCCTGTTGCTGCATCCAGCGATACGCAATTGCCGCCATCTGGGCACGAGTAATCGAACCTTCCGGTGCAAATTGAGTGTTGCTCATGCCGTTCATGACGCCAGCGGATTGTGCTTTTTGAATCTCACTTGTTGCCCAGTGTGTCGCAGATACATCCTTGTAACTCACGCTATTCGCTGAACCTGCTACTTCAGTTGGAAGATTGCGAGCCAGCATAGCTGCCATCTGTGCACGTGTTACGAAGGCATCCGGACGGAAATCTGTACCGAAACCTTGGATGTACGGCGGATGTGCACTTTGTGAAGCTTTCAGTCCATCCACAACAACGAGAGTGAACGTACTGAATTTGGTTACGGTAAATTCGATGCCTTCGCTGTTATCTGCGAGTTTCACCAATTTGCCTTGAATCAATTCTTTTGTGCCGTCACTGTGTTCGATATAGATCGCCAGGTTGTCCAATGCTTGCTGACGAGCAGCCGGATCGGTTGGCAGACTATCACGCAGTGGCAAAGTCAACGTCACTTCGCGGCTCTGCATATTCGTTTCGATCTCTACTGGGCGAGCCAGTACACGCACATTCGCATCCGGAGCAACCTGTTGAATCAATTGCTCTTTCTTCGCACGCTCTTCGACTTCCTTACGCTCGGATTCCTTTTTCAAAGGTACAACGCGGAAGTACAAGTCTTGATCGAATCCAGCGATGGAATTCGTCGGAACGGAAATCACTACATTTTCAGTGGAGATTTCAAGTTTCAGCGAACCATCATTCAATTCTTTTACCGCTGCCTTAGGCAGTTCAATACGTGTCTCGGACACGGCATCTTTGGTGTCTGGGATGACAATGCGTGCGGTGTTCATGTTTAATTGCTTCGCTTTTTCCACCGATTCCTTGGCAATCGCTTCGGTCATCTTCACCAGATCTTTAATCATGCCGTTGGTTTCGGTTGTACGTGTGATTGGTGTCTTGGTCAAGTTGGTGCCATTAGCTCCATTAACGTCAACCACGATCTGCTCTTGTTTCGTTGTTGGTCCAGGTGTAGACGTTACTGGTGTGGTCGTGGACGATCCACCACCAGCACCACCACCTGTGCTTCCACCCGGGTTAGGCGTTGGAGTATTGGATGTAAACGTAAGTGTTGTCCATTTCCATGGCGGTGTGTTGCCTTTGGCTCTTACACGAACCACAATTATTTGGTTCCCCTCGAATCGATCTGTACTGGTAAATTTATTCCAAGTCACCCCATGATCTTTGGAGTATTCCATCGTTTCATCTGCGCCGATAACAACATTGGCTGTGTCATCAGCAGAAACATTGGGCGCTGGGGGAGCAAAGAACAAGTCAAATGCTCTTTGAATATCTTTAATTTTTTCATATCCTCCAACAGGTCGTTCACTAAGCATCCACTCTGCAAGTTGTTGTTGCTCCGCATTCGTTGATAATGTTACTATCTGGTCAAACTTCAGAGGGGGTTCCTGAAGACTTAATCCTGGATTGTTGGCTAAAAGTATTTGGTACTGCATTTGAAGCATTTGGTACAAATTCAAGTTATTTAATATCTCACTCGCTGTCTCTGCTTGGTTAATTGAAGGGAATTCTTCAGATAGCGTAAACATTAGACCTACAGCCGATTCAGTGTCCATTGCAACAGAAGTGAACTTCGCAATATAAGCAATTAACTGCTGATCCGCCTGGTTAGATTTCAGATAAAAATCTGCTGCTCTCTTGAACTGTTCAAACTCTTCTTCAGAAAACAGATTAGCACCTTTTACAATGACCTGATCGTAAATGTTATTTAATGCAGAAGCCATATCACGGTAATCTAACCGATACCCCAAAAGGATATTGATACTTATATCTACAATAAATTGAACCTGATCTTCATTGTAAGATCCCGATCTCGGAGTCATTTGGACTAACGTAGCAGCAACTGTCTTTTGTTCTTGATCTGTTAGCTCACTAAACGCTCCAGGGTGATTGAGCAGATCTGTATTTTTTAATATGGATAACACTGTAACTTTATCCTTGAGAACTATCGCTGCGTTCAGCTGCTTCAGCGATTGCTTCTCAGGAGTGCCAAAGAACTCATCAAATGTTTCCTGCGCGGCTTTATATGTTAAATAGCCATTACCCGGCTTTTTCAACAGCATCCAGTCAGTAAGCTTTTCCATTTCAGTCATGTCGGAGGAAATGCTTTTCATTTTACTAAAATCAAGCGGGAATGTACCAACGAGGGTCTCTTTATCTGTGCCTTTAAAAGCCTCTGCTTGTTCTTGAAGCTGATATAATTCCATTAGCGCATTAATCATTTCACTCTGTGTTGAGGCATTCGTGAAATTGATAATTTGGCTCGATGCCAGAGAAAGATTCATAACTGATTCTTCAAGGGATGAATTATTAGCAATTCGTTGTAGCTTAATTTTGAATGCCAGCACGTTCCGTTCCAAATCAGAAGCCATAAAATATCGATCTAACATCGGTTTAATCATATTCAGATATTCAGGACTAACCGACGCTGCAAAAGTAAGAGTTTTTTCGTAATAAGCAGTCAATCTCTCTTGGACATCGGACAACTCATTTACTTTCATTACTGAAATACCTTCTTGAATATAATCTACCAAAAATTGAACCTCACTGTTACTCTGATACCCATTAGCAGGTTCATTCATTTGTCCCGCTAAAGTTACCAGTGCATTCTGCTCTTCCAGAGGTAGAGATTCAAACTCCGGCGTAGTAGTGATGAAATTTTCATTTTTGAACAGTTCAGTTATTTTAGCTGCGTCAAAATTTTGACCAATGGAGTTATTAAACTCACCCAACGGTGTAGTAAATTTGATGGATGTCATCTGATAAGCAGTTTCCATACTGTATCTATCCTGAACAATTACATTGAAATAATAGGTCTCACCATCGCTTAAACCCGTAATTTGTTGGTGAAAAGTACCATCTGTAGATTCCGAACCCTGAATCCAACGGTCATAGGAATAATCGGTTGTCTGACCGTTAATTGTAGCAGCGTCTATTAGATTCGGTTTGTCAGATAAGAAAACCCGATAATACAAATCAGGCGGGGAAGTAGAATCGGAATAGGCGTATGTCCAACTAATTTCAACCGAGTTGTCATCTACACCTTTCACTGTAATTAGGCCATTGTTCCCTGGATCGGTATATCCTCCTGCACTTACCTTTCCTGCTGGTGCCAGCCATGGAGCTACCAACACCAAAATGAGCAACATGCTCATTATTTTTCTGTATTGCATCTTCTCTTTCCTCCCTAATCTCGCTTCTCTAAGATAGGCCTATTGTAGTACACAACTCTGAACGGATTCTGAACAATAGAGCATATAAAAGGGTTTATAACCATCTATATAGATATAATTCGTGAGAAATATCATTTTTTTCGTCATTATTCAACATTTTCATTTTGAGATATATTATCTAAGACCTATAAAAATACATAACGCGAGTCCAATCACATCTTAGAATACACTTCTCTGAATTTCAGTAGAACAAAGAAGACCACCTATTTAGGGTGGCCTTCTTTTCTTCTACTTTGTTAGCTTGCTCATAACTAAACTACTTGCTGTAAGCCTCTTAACCTTGCATAGATATTACTTTTGCGCTGCAGCTTCGATATCTGCATATGCCCAGTGTGTTGCTGGTACATCACTGAACGTTGGCGTAGCTGCGCCAGTGAGTGGTGTCCGGTTGAACAATACGTTCAACACTTTCACCGCTTCAGCACGCGTCAGCTTACTGTCCGGTTTGAATGTACCATCGTTGTATCCGACCATCAGGCCGGCAGTTTGCACGTATGCAATGGCATCTGCTGCCCACAGGTCTGCGGATACATCTGTGAAGGAAACCACTGTACCTGTACTTGTTGCTGTGCTCGCTTGTTGCTGCATCCAGCGGTACGCAATCGTTGCCATCTGTGCACGGGTGATCGAACCTTCCGGTGCAAATTGAGTGTTGCTCATGCCGTTCATGACGCCAGCGGATTGAGCTTTTTGAATGTCACTTGTTGCCCAGTGTGTCGCAGATACATCCTTGTAGCTCACGCTATTCGCTGAACCTGCTACTTCAGTTGGAAGATTGCGAGCCAGCATAGCTGCCATCTGTGCACGTGTTACGAAGGCATCCGGACGGAAATCTGTACCGAAACCTTGGATGTACGGCGGATGTGCACTTTGTGAAGCTTTCAGTCCATCCACAACAACGAGAGTGAACGTACTGAATTTGGTTACGGTAAATTCGATGCCTTCGCTGTTATCTGCGAGTTTCACCAATTTGCCTTGAATCAATTCTTTTGTGCCGTCACTGTGTTCGATATAGATCGCCAGGTTGTCCAATGCTTGCTGACGAGCAGCCGGATCGGTTGGCAGACTATCACGCAGTGGCAACGTGAGTGTAACTTCGCGGCTCTGCATATTCGTTTCGATCTCTACTGGGCGAGCCAGTACACGCACATTCGTGTTTGGAGCAATCTGTTGAATCAATTGCTCTTTCTTCGCACGCTCTTCGACTTCCTTACGCTCGGATTCCTTTTTCAAAGGTACAACGCGGAAGTACAAGTCTTGATCGAATCCGGCTATGGAATTCGTCGGAACGGAAATCACTACATTTTCAGTGGAGATTTCAAGTTTCAGCGAACCATCATTCAATTCTTTTACCGCTGCCCTAGGCAGTTCAATACGTGTCTCGGACACGGAATCTTTGGTATCTGGGATGACAATGCGTGCGGTATTCATGTTTAATTGCTTCGCTTTTTCCACCGATTCCTTGGCAATCGCTTCGGTCATCTTCACCAGATCTTTAATCATGCCGCTGGTTTCAGTTGTACGGGTAATCGGTGTTTTGGTCAGGTTGGTGCCGTTAGCTCCATTAACGTCAACCACGATCTGCTCTTGTTTCGTTGTTGGTGCAGGTGTAGACGTTACTGGTGTAGTCGTGGACGATCCACCGCCTGTGTTTCCACCCGGGTTAGGTGTTGGCGTATTGCCATTATCTGTGCTGCTATCACCATTCTGTGTAAAGACAAACTTCACAGCGCGGCCTGGCAGTTCATCGCTGATTGCTTTGTAACGAACCCATACCGTTTTGTTGCCGCTAAGGTCCATTTTTTGAATGAAGGCAACATCAATCCAGTGCAACTTATTATCAAAGGAGATCTCCATCGTGTCGTCCAGACCTGTCAGGGTGTTATTGATGTCATTCCCCTTCACATCAGGAGCCGTAAAGAATCGGTTAAATACATATTGTAGATTACTAACATCCTCATAGCTGTCTTGCTCAGTGAGCAACCATTCCGCCAACTCCTTTTGGTCTTCAGGACTCAGCTCTGCTCTTCTGGATAGATCAAGGGCGCCTGTACGATCAAACTTGTATTTGTTGAAGAATGCTTCACCTGTAATGTAATCATTCATAGCTGAATCAAGCCATTGATTCATTCGCGGTATAGAGGTAGCTTGCTCAAATGAATCGATAGGCATAGAGAGGAGATTCAGGACAATATCAGGATCAACAATATCCCCTTTAGACACTCCTTCCAACCTTTCAATTGCAACTAGATGCAAGTAATTGAATGCCAGTACACCTTTATCTACTTTGCTACGTTCCAAATGTTGTTGTCCAAGGCTGCGTAACACATATGTCTGTTGGTCATTAAAGTGATTAGGTCCATTTACTAATTGCTGAGCGAGCAGATCCAGCTTATTCCTAAGAACACTGAGTTCCCTCTGCTCCCAAACAGATTGTGCCAATACACCAAGTTCAATCATATATTGGACCTGTTCTTTATTTTTGTAATCTTTATTAACATATTCAATCAGGAATCCTGCAAGGAAATCTCTAACCTGCAAAGACAAGGCACCGTATCCATTGGGTAAAGTAATACCCAGATCAGGATCTTCCATAGCTAAACGCATAGCCGCTATATTAACATTAGTTTTTGCAGTATTTAAGACAGTCAATGGATCGCTTTCGTTATCATCAGGGAAAAATTTATTATATGCAGTCTGGATTTCTTCAAAACTTGCATACCCATTAACCGGTCTTTCACTAAGCATATGTTCTGCTAATTCTTCTTGTTCTTCGGAAGTAAGATCATTCAATTTGCTAACATCCAAAGGGAATTTTCCAAGTGGTTTTTCTTGGTTTTCTTCTTTGGAATTATACGATTCAATATCTTCTTGAATTTCTAACATATTTATTAACTTGTTCACCATCTCTTCTACTGTTGTTACCTTGTTAATAAAAGGGGTGTCTTCCAATGCAGATTTTGTATAATCGAGTATTTGTGAAATATCAAGATTTCTGGTGAGTTTACCCTCATATCTGAAAGCTGCCATACGTCTTTCAATTTCAGAGGAATCAAGATAATAGTGGATACGTTCATAGTACTCATTATCTTCTTCCTGGTTATGAAATTGTAGCTGTAGTCGCTCTGCTTGTTTATTAAAAAATGCATCAAGGACTTCTCTGGAGTCAAGTCCACCAATTTCTCGAGGAAGATTCCGAGCTTGCAAGGCTAATTGCACTACATATTGGACTTGTTCCTTACTCTCATATCTACTAGATGCTGGTGGGCTTGACTCCTTTAACATGTACTCTGCAATCTCATATTGCTCATCCTCAGACAACGATTCAAAATCGGGATCAGCTAAGAAGTCTTTGTTACTAAACAGCTCCATTACTTCTGGTATAAAATCGGTGTAATTATCCAAAACTTTTCTCTCTTTAACATCGTTGAATTGCTCCAACGGACTCAGCTGTGTATTCGGATTGAATGATTTCATCTGATAGGAGGCTTCCATATCATCTTGATCTACAACCATCACATTATAATAGAGCGTTTCGCTGGTATCTAAACCTTGAAATATTTTGGAGAACGTATCGTCATTAGATGTTGAACCCAACACCCAATCCTCATCTCCATACTCTAGATTGTCCCTGATCTCTGTCATGTTGTTCAGATTAGAAGTATTAGAAACAAAGACCTGATATTTTAGGTTACGAGTTTCAGTGGTGTCAGAGAAACCAGCGCCCCAACGCACCTCTATGTTATTATCATCAGTAAGCTTGACAGTAATTAATCCATTTTTGCCTGGCACAGGGCTTGAGCCACCTGCACTAACCTTCCCTGCTGTTGCCAACCATGGAGCTACCAGCACCAAGATGAGCATCAAACTAATTATTTTTCTGTAATTCATGTACTTGATCCTCCCTGTCTCATGTTTTTTACATATAAATTCAATCCCTCTGATACGTAAGGCCTATTGTATTGCAATGCAATAAACAGAATCTAAACAAAAAGAGTAAGTAAAAGGAAAAAGATCCACCCTGTAGTACAAAAACAGGATAGATCTCAACTTTTTTCGTCATATTTCATCATTTTATTTTTAAAAAAGTATTCTTTTGGACCTATATAACTCCGACTCTTAAATCAAGGTGTACCCGCCATCCACATACAATGTGCTGCCGGTCGTAAACGTATTGGTCATCAGATACGTAACTGTATGTGCAATTTCTTCATTGTAGCCAACCCGCTTGAGCAGAGACAGCTTCTCGTAATCTTTAAAATGATCACCACGCGGCGTCCCTTCTTGACCCTCCCGCCAGATGGTTCCAGGGGATACAACATTCACACGAACCGGTGCCAACTCCACTGCAAGTGCCTTACCCAGACTCTCAATTGCACCGTTACATGCAGCATAGGAAGCACCCCCATCCAGTGGTCGCTGGCTGAATCCACCAGACATTAACGTGATGGAACCGCAAGCCGAAAGATGCAGTGCAGCGTATTTAGCCGCAAAGTATTGAGGCCAGAATTTGCCTTTGAAACAGCTCTCTGCCGTCTCTCGATCCGAAGTCAGTGGGCCTCTAGTGTAGGCTGCTCCTGGCGTGAAGAGATGATCAAACATGCCGATTCGGGCGAAAAATGCTTCAAGCTGCTGCTCATCCTGATTATCCAATACATGAACGTCCACCAGCGTTTCTCCAGAAGCGCCTTTGCCTCCAACCTTTGTGATCTGTTCCCTCGCTTCCTCCAGTCTGGACGCCGATCTGCCTGCAATAATCACATCCGCACCTGCCTCTGCTGCCTGAATTGCCGTAGCCAGTCCGATACCTGAGCTTCCTCCGATAACAACGACCCGTTTATTCTCCAATGTATAGTGACTCATCTATGATCATCCTCTCATCTCCGGTTATGTATGTGCATGTTCGCTCACGTTGTGTTCATTATTCATGAAATGAAGAAGGTTGAATAGTACGCATTTACATCGTACCTAGTACGAATATTCGTACTATGGAGACAGAATCACAACGGTTTCTCCTCTCTTTTCACAGAGGTGGTCAAGCAGAGATTGCGAAAATCCGATATGATAGAGATACACATAGACGTATAAATCGAGGTGATTACTGTGGATTTAGAAGACCAAGGTTACAAGGAGTACTGACAACACTGGAGACCATTAATGGGAAGTGGAAACCCCTTATCTTGTTTATTTTATTAAAGGAAGGTACGAAGCGATTCGGTGAACTGCGACGCATGATTCCTGATGTAGCCCAAGGCACGTTAACGAAACAACTACGCGAGCTGGAGCAGGATCGAATTATTGTGCGTACACTCTATGGGGATGTCCCACCCAAGGTGGAATACAGCCTGTCCGAACACGGTCAGACCATTGGGACGTTATTGGACGGCATGTGTGGTTGGGGCAAAGCACATCTGAACTACCTGAACAGTACACAAGGCATCATAACGGATAAGGGTAACGTGAACGAAGCGACTTGAACGCACAACTATATATGCAATGCCCAACAATTCCATGAACACCTTCAATTTGAATAGTCCCGCTTGTGTAAGCCCTACCATTCCTCTATAATTTCGTTCAGATGCACAATATGGATATCGGGCGGAATGATCATCAGAGAAGATGTACATTTTGCACGATGAGATGGAAGGAGTGGAAATCCGTTGTTGCAGCTTTCGGAAAAACAGGCACAGGATATCGTAGATAAAATGATGCAAGACATCCCATACAACATCAACATCATGAATGAGCATGGCATTATTATTGGAAGTGGTCAGAAGGAACGTGTGGGCACAGTTCATCAGGGCGCTGTCCGCGCATTAACGACAGGAAGCATGATCGAGGTTTGGCAGGATAGCATACTTGAGAAGATGGGCACCAACGAACCGATTCTAATCAATCAGCAGCATGTCGGAGTCATTGGCATATCCGGTCATCCGGATGAAGTTCGGCCTTTCTGCAACATCGTGCGTACTACCGTATCTCTCTTGATCGAACAGCGTAATCAAATGGAAAGTATGGCTCATGAAGCTTCACGTAAAAAAGCCTTTATCGAACGACTGCTCAATCAGCCGGGTTCATACTCACAAAAGGTCAAAAAGGAAGCCCTGCAATACCGTATTGATCTGCAATTGCCAACCATTCTTCTATATGTCCGTCTCCCCAAAAACTCCTTGGCCGCTGAGACGGAGGTTAACCGCATATTGCTCCAAGTCCCTTCATTCTCTATTGAAGGTGATGGTGATGATCAGATTATTCTGATCCAGAATGAAGTAGACGTTGATCGGATAATCCAGCGTTTGAGACAGATCACACCCACAGCATTCATCGCCGTCAGCCAAAAAGAAGCGAATATCGCCACCGGTTATGAACAGGCCCGGTCTGTGATGAACATTCTGCTGGCGCTTCAGCCAGACTCACCGATCATTCGGTATGAGGATGTACCCTTTCTGGTACGATTCAGTGCAGCTGATCTAACAGCTCATGCCAATATCGTCAGCAAACTTGAGGATACAGCTGACCTGCTGGATACGCTCCGCAGTTTTATCCAACATAACGGCAGTATGACCACGACAGCAGACCATCTCAATATTCACCGCAATACCCTTCAATATCGGCTCAAACGCATACAGACTCTTACGGGCAAAGACCCCCGTAATTTGCTGGAACTCATTGAACTTACACATGGACTACTCGCGTTCTACCAATAGCGTCAGAACAGCTTCGAGAATAGCAAAAGACGAGACACAGATCACCTGATTTCAGGCATATCCGCATCCCGTCTTTTTCAATCGCATACCAGTATGAAACCTATATGACCTCGTACGATCCCGATCGTCACTGATCTAAGATAGTAGACCCAGTTTCAGCACCCTGGCAATATTCTCAGTTGTACGCTCCACATTCTCAGGGCCTTCTCGCAATAATCGCTCCAGATCTGCTGCCCCAGGCACAATACCAAATATGGCGTCAATGCCTTCCGCGTAAAGGGTCTCGATCCCTTCGCCCACACAACCTGCAAGGGCAATTACAGGTTTACCCGCTTCCTTGGCTGCCTGAGCAACACCATAGGGGGTCTTGCCAAATTTCGTTTGGAAGTCAATACCGCCCTCCCCCGTAAATACCACATCCGCAGCAATCAATTTTTCACGCAACTCAGTATATTCAATGACAATTTCAATCCCTTTACGTAACACTGCCTGTGTAAAAATCAAGAGTCCCGCACCCAGCCCGCCAGCCGCTCCGGCACCTGGCATATCACGGATATCTTTGTGCAACTGCTGTTTCACCACATCTGCATAATGGGACAGGTTCGCATCCAGTTGCTCAACCATCTCTGGGGTAGCCCCTTTTTGTGGCCCAAACACCCTTGATGCGCCATGCTCCCCACAGAGCGGATTGGTCACATCACAGGCGACAATGAACTCCACTTCCTGCAAACGCACATCCAGACCGGATACATCAATCTGAGCCAGTTGATCCAAAGCCCCGCCACCCCGCGCAAGCGGCTGACCCTGTTCATCCAGAAATTTCGCGCCAAGCGCTTCAGCCATGCCGGCACCACCATCGTTAGTTGCACTGCCACCAATTCCGATGATGATTTTGCGTATGCCAAGGTCCAGACACGCTCGAATCAACTCTCCTGTTCCGTAGGTTGTCGTCCGTAGCGGATCTCGAGCTGCCTTGCTTACCAGATGTATGCCACTGGCCGATGCCATCTCGATGGCCGCCGTTGTTCCGTCACCCAGAATGCCATACTGGGCAGTCACTGTCTGACCCAATGGTCCGCTTACCTCTTGCTGGTGAAGGGAACCGCCGGAAGCATCCACAAGGGACTGCACCGTGCCTTCCCCACCATCCGCCATGGGTACATGAATATATCCTGCGGTCGGATATATTTTACGCAATCCTTTTTCCATCGCGATACATACTTCTTTCGCTGTCATGCTTTCTTTAAACGAATCCGGTGCCAGAACAAATGTCTTCTCTCTAGTCCCTACAGTTTCTCTCATCTCTCTCACTCCATCCGTTAGATTAAAGGATAAATCCGTACAGTAACGTCGCTACGATAGCCATCGTGCCACCCACAATTGCCTCATATGGAATCACGCCCATCCGCTGACGAATCGTCATCTTCATGCTATCAGCCGACACGTGGAAGTAATTGCCCTGTGGCAGGGAATCAATGACAGTCGCACCCGTGTGCACCATAACTGCCGCTGCAAGCGGTGCCGTACCCATGTTCAGGATGGCATCACCGAAGGAGCCCGTTGCTAGAATAACACCTGTTGACGTCGAGGCCGTCGCTGCCGCCATCAAAATACCCGCGATTGGTGCGAGGAAGGTACCGGATATTCCAGAGGCTTCAATCAGACCCACCACCTGACCTGACAGATCTGAAGCAGAGATGAGCCCTGCTATTCCGCCTGCACCTACCAGAATGAGCACAGTTGCGGTCATTTTGTTTAATCCCGCGGTTGTATACTTCACAATATTTCTGCCTTGCCCCATCGCCAGCATACCGATGATGCCTGCAATCGGCAGAATGTACATCGCATCCACTTTAAAAGTAGACAATGCTTCAATGCCCGCAATAGAACCGATGGGATTAATCATCAATAGGATGATCGCAACCAAAGGGGCAACAATGGCTTTGCCAAGTGGTGGATACTTCGATGTATCTACATTGCCCTGTTCGGCTTCCTGATCAGAAACCATAACCCCTTTGTTCTTGAGCATTGAAGCTACAAGAACA
Source organism: Paenibacillus sp. FSL k6-2145 (assembly GCF_037976585.1). Taxonomy (NCBI): domain Bacteria; kingdom Bacillati; phylum Bacillota; class Bacilli; order Caryophanales; family Paenibacillaceae; genus Paenibacillus; species Paenibacillus sp. FSL k6-2145. The sequence continues at coordinate 1,935,331 of NZ_CP150267.1, forward strand.
GTTACAATCAAACCGCAGATGGCTGGAATTACGCCTGCCAGCATAACGTTGCTCAGATCCAGATCGAATCCTCGCGCTGCTGCAATGGTATTGGGATTCGGGGAGATAATGTTTCCCGCCTTGCCTCCACCGGATAAGGCCAGCAGCAATGCCAATTTGGATATACCCATTTTATTACCTACAGACAATGCAATCGGTGCAACAATCAGCACGGCTACGGGGATAAATACACCAACTGCGGTAATGATCATCGTAGCCAGCGCCAAGGCAAGAATAGCTTTGCTGCCGCCAAATTTCCGTACAATCGCCTGCGCTATCGTCTCTGCTGCTCCCGATTCCATCATCACACCCGCAAGCACCCCGGCTGCCAGTACACGGAGTACGGTTCCCATGACACTTTGTGTGCCATCTACCAGTATATTTACGGTCTCTTCCAGGTTAGCGCCGCCAATTAAAGCGCCTACAATTGCACCCAGAAATAAAGAATAGACCGGATTCAGCTTCCTCAAAATTAAAATGATGGCAATAGCCAGTCCTGCCAGCGCGCCAATCCAGCTAATTGTTAATGGTTCCATTGTCAATTGCCCCCCATGCACTTGTTGAACACGCTTTCATTATAGTTGCTGGAGGCGAGAATAAATATTGATGAAAGGACGAAATTCATTGTGCATTTGCACAACACGAAGGACAGACTATCCTCATCATCACCCTAGAGTACGTTTTCAAAGCTGAAACCCAAGCGAACGGGATTCAAATCCTTCCTCTCACTCACTATTGGAGCAAAGGGTGAAACCGAGCGCTAAAGAATCTGAGACGTCTTATTGAGCGGTTAGAAGCGTCCTCAGAAATGTAAGGAACCTGAGACACGTTATATCTGAATAAATAGCCGTTTGCAGCGTTTTTATCAAGGGATTGCGGGAAATAACGTGTCTAATGTTCCTTACATTTTCAAAAGAGGGCCAAGAGGCCAAATAAGACGTCCTGTGTTCCTTAGTAAAGGAGAACACGGTTTTCCATAATATTTTTCATGCTGATATGGGATTTCGAGGGTCCCATCTTCACCAGTGAATCCTGGAACTCGGCAAGTTCTTCAATGGACGCCGTCTGTACCTTGATCAGATAGTTATACTCACCGCTAATCCGATAAACGTCCGTGACTTCGATGGCCTGTTCACAGAACTGGACCAACTCGTCGCAATGCTCTGTTTTGAGCAAAATAAACGTCGTGGTTCCACGGTTTAACCGGGCCAGATTATAGATGGTTGAATATCCCGTTATCACACCTCTTTCCTCCAGTTTCAGGATTCTTTCCTTAACCGAAGGTTGGGACATGTTAATTTCTTTGCTTATCTGTGCAACGGGGATACGTGCATGATGTTGCAGCAAACGCATAATCTGCTGATCGATCTCATCTATCATGTGTTCCATTTGTAAGACCTCCGAGTCATGACCTTATTTAATAAGGTTATCCTGATAAATTAGCTAAAAATAGTTAGATTTCATCTCATTATATCCTTTGATATTGTATGGTTCCAATGCGATATCAGCCCTATAATTTAAACTACAATCTGAAGAAGGAGCGATGTAATTTGAGTGTTATTGGACTTGCACATGTGGCAATTCAGGCCCGAAATTATAAAGATACTCTGGCGTTTTATACAAAAGTATTGGGATTTAAGGTCGGTCACTCCTGGAGTTTGCCTTCCTTCCACATTACCGAGGCATGTATGCTGATCTCTCCGGATCAGCGCACCTGCATTGAGGTATTTGACCCAAAAGCTGTCATTCCCGCCGAGGGTGAACCTGCCACCTCTCCTGAAGCGGTCCGGCACGGCGCACTGTTACATTTCGCCTTTTACGTGCACGATGTAGAAGATATCTATCAGCGAGCGCTCGCTCATGGAGCCAAGGCCTACGTTGAACCGGATTGGATATCGCTTGGCGAACCTGCACTTCGGGTTAGAAATGCGCTTGTCCACAGCCCCAATGGTGAAGTGATTGAATTCCTGGAAGAGGTTGATTTTGACCGATCCTCTGCATCATCTATATGAAGTACACAAACAGCCTGTTGCCTCGTCATCCGTGGCAGCAGGCTATTTCATGATTGGATTTGCTTGGCAAGCATCAGCATACGCACTACCCTACTCTTGCTCTGCATTCCCCAGCGTATACTCGCGTAGCTTTCCTTCATAAACCAGTTGCAATCGTTCACTCTGGCGAAAATCATCCGGTGTCACCAGCGCCGGCAGCTTATTCCACAATTTGATTCCCGAACGCTGTAGAATCTCGGCTACAAATTGGGAGCAAAAGTAGGAGTTGCTGAACTCCACCGGTTCCTTGAGCGTAATGCCAATCACGCCGAGCAGATTGTACATATATTTCTGACGGCTGCGGATGAAGATGTGCAGCACACGTTTCATCTTTTCCACTTCACGATCGGTCACCTGAAGCTTGTATATGACACATGTGGTATTGGGATACTTGCTGTATGTACCTGTCTGTATATCTTCCTTCACAAACCCGCCATTCAGCGGATTGCTCGGATGCTTGCGGCCGAAGCTGTATAGCTCGGTTAACTCCCGGTCAAATGAGATCGATGCGTGATTATATGGCGCTCGGGTATAACTCTGAATAACCTTGGTAAACAGCGTTCCTGTATTCGTAAGTAGGATATAGATGGAGCGTTCATCTGTCATAACAAAATTTCCCCTTATCAAGTTGGCACTATTCCTTCATAATAACATAGGTACCCTATAATGGAATCTTACTTTGAATAAGCAGGTGATCGGTACGTGAGCAGTTCACTCTTTACACTAACGTTAATCTTCACAGCTTTACTTGTGATACATATCGTGTACAAAATTATTGCGAAGCTTCAGCCAAGCAAAGACTATTCAGGCATCGGCCAAAAAATCAAAACCTGGTGGGGTATGTTTGTGATATTCTGCCTCGCTACCCTTTTTAACCCCATCGTGTCCCTGATCTCCCTCATGGTGCTTGCATTCTTCTCACTCAAAGAATACTTCTCCATGATTCGCAGTACACGTAAAGCCGACCGCAGGCTGTTCCTGTGGGCGTATCTGGCGATTCCGGTTCAGTTCTACTGGATCTACATTGGATGGTATGGCATGTTTATCGTGTTTATTCCACTATATGTGTTCCTGGTGCTGCCCTTGCCACGCCTAATTAACAAAGGTACGGTCGGGTTCCTGCGCAGTGTCAGCTCCACACAATGGGGACTAATGCTGATGGTGTTTGGACTGAGCCACCTGGCCTATTTCCCTTTCGCCACACCGGAGTACGGCTCCAAGCTGGTGCTGTTCTTGGTCGTGTTAACACAGCTTAATGATGTGGTGCATTATCTGGTCTCTCTTTATCTGGGCAAACGAAAAGTGGTGCCTACCGCCAATCCTTTTGTCACCTGGGAAGGGTTCGCGTGTGCGTTCATTGTGACGACAGCAACGTCTTATTTCATCCATCCCTACCTGACGCCATTTGATTGGAAATTCTCGCTGTTCATCGGGGTGTTGATCAGTCTGGCCGGATTCTTCGGCAGTCTGACGGTGTCTGTACTGAAGCGCGATCTGTTAATTGGAGATGACAACAAGTTCGATTCGCTCAAAAAAAGCTACCTGAGCCGGGTCGACAGCCTGACCTATACCTCGCCGGTTATGTTCCACGTGGTCCGTTATTTCTTTGACTTTATGTAGCAACAGAACAGATAGATTAGCGATCTTTAGATCATGTATGTCAAAAAAAGCAGCCCAAGTGGCTGCTTTTCCTGTTCAACAGGCTCCAGACTGAGCCTTCATGATGTGCCTGCTACTTCAACGTAATTTCTTTTTCGGACATGATTTCGTTCCCCTCATCATTCGTGAAGACAAATGTCGCTTTGCCCCGCTCGCCCTTCATCTCATCCGAATAGATAAAGCCGGAGAATTGTCCATTGCCGCTAAAGTAAAAGCCATCTTCTCCATTTCCACCATGTTCAATGGCTTCCTGTAGTGAATTCACAATCGTCACCGTGTTAGACGTCCATCGCATCTCCGTTAATGTATACCCCTTCGGAACCTGTTTAATTCCAAAATCAAAACTGTTACCCTCACTCGGTTTCTCCGACTGGTCAATGACGATATCAATCTGCTCAGACGGTTCAGTGGATTCCGATTGAGCCGTAGGATTACCCTCATCACCACTGGCAATGCCTTTGTCATTGTTATTCTTCGCATCCGCATTCGGAACAGAGTTTTCTCCAGCTTCCTCTACGGGTTGCTTCGATTGCGGATAGGCGTGCTCCTGAACCGATTCATTATTATTCTTGGCGCCACAGGCACTAACTAATAGCGAAATACAGAGCACAGACATGCAAAGTGCAGATTTCTTTATATTTATTTTCATCATCTAGTTCTCCCTTCATCCATTTACAGCACATATATCTATATCAGTTGAACTAATCATTTACACGATAACGGAGAGGACAGAAAAAACCTGAAAAAGCGAAGCTAAAAGCTTTCTGGAAGAAAGCTGCATCGGAAGCATACGCTTCGCCTTTATCCCCGGATTTTCCCTTTAAGAAAAGGGAATCAAAAAATCAGGGGATAACAGCGATTGGAAGGTTATTCTGTCATCGTAGTGTCAGTGTAAATATTCTTTAGTTCAACTTATATAGCACACCACTTATTAATCACTACACCATATCGTCCCTCATGAAGCTCCATTATATGTAAATGATTAATAAATTCAGTATGTGACTGCATCTCAATGAATAAAGAAAGAGCTCTGTTCATGACTTCATACACGTATTATTTTATCGATCAAACCCAGGCAAGACCAACACTTGTCCAACCTGAATGGCGTTATGCTCAATTTTGTTCACTTTCTTGATAGCTTCTACATACACACGAGTGTCCATCTGCTGAGGTTTATGTACCAATGAAATGCCCCACAGTGTATCTCCCTGAGATACAACGATCTGGTCCCCCGACAACAATTGCTCATCTCCGGCAAATGCAGTGAATACAGCACTACACCCTATGATTATAATTAGAGTTATAGTGACGATTTTCATTAGCCAGGTTGGCGTCTTCACACGCCGTATGAATTGATCTTTAACATACATGGTGCGAGACTCGGAAGTTTTGGTATAAACGGATTCATAAATACTTTTGTACGTAGAATATCTCATTCTAGTCGACCTCCAGACTTTCATTCCGCTAATCTTTAATTTCATGTTTACCTATGTATTTTTCCTATAACAATGAATGATCAATAATTATATTTTTCACTATATAGGTATCTTTGCCTAAGTAACCCTACACTGATAGGTCTATACTACCAGTTCACTCTAAACAAATTCTGAACAACCGAATTTCAATGTGATATCCGATTTAATCTATCCAATATTCATGCCTGATTTTCGGCGATGCTTGTTGCAACGTTTTTCTATAATAGGTATAGATAAAGATTCTAATGAGTAAGGACGTGCCCCCATGATTTCTGCTGATCTGAAGGAACAATATTACGAGGCGCTTGTGGCCAAGGATTCGGAATACGAGGGTTTATTCTATGTTGGAGTCCGAACCACAGGTGTGTTCTGTCGTCCCACATGCCCTGCGCGAAAGCCAAAATTCGAAAACTGCGAATTCTATGAGACGGCACAGCAAGCACTTCTGGCCTCTTATCGCCCTTGCCAGCGCTGTCGTCCACTTTCTCACCCTAACCAAGTATCCGATGTCGTTCGCATATTAGTGGAAGCTGTGGAGAAAAATCCGGAGAAACGCTGGAAAGGACAGGATTTCAAGGCCCTCTCCATCGACGAATCTACTGCTCGCCGACAGTTCAAGAAGCGGTTCGGCATGACCTTTGTCGAATATGCTCGCGCTCGCCGCATGGGACTTGCCCTGAAAAATATTCGCTCCGGCCGCACCGTGATTGATAGCCAATTATCTACCGGATATGAATCAAGCAGCGGCTTCCGCGATGCCTTTTCACGGATCATGGGTGCTGCCCCTACACAAGTCGATGAAGGACATATCCTAAAAGCGTCCTGGATTGACACCCGCCTCGGCCCGATGATGGCCATTGCAGATGAGGAGTCGCTATATTTACTGGAATTTGTGGACCGCAGAGGTCTGGAACGCGAAGTTGAGCGTCTGCGCAAACGAACCAAATCAGCGATTGTACCCGGCACTACAGCTCCCATCCAGTCCATTGAGCGTGAACTAAACGAGTACTTTCAAGGTATTCGGACAGCATTCGACACACCGTTGTTCTGTTTAGGAACACCATTCCAAAAGCGTGTGTGGGACGAGTTGCTGGCCATTCCGGCTGGTGAAACGAGGTCATATCAGGAGATTGCAAATGCACTGGGAAAACCGACTGCTTGCCGAGCTGTGGCACAGGCGAATGGGGCCAATCAGCTTGCGATTGTGATTCCATGTCACCGTGTAATTAATGCCAGTGGCGAACTGGGTGGATATGGCGGGGGATTAACTCGCAAAAACTGGCTTTTGACTCACGAGAAACAAAAACAGGGTAGCTGAAAAACAGAATAAAGTAATGAAGTACGCATCAAATGTCCAAAGGAATGCATGATATAACAAAGGAGAGTCAACATAATATGAGTACCTTAGAAGAAAAAGCAGCGTTGTTCCAACAATACCATGTGAAAGGAAAACCACTTGTTCTCGTTAATGTGTGGGATGCCGGAAGTGCGCAAGCCATTCAATCCGCTGGAGCAACGGCCATCGCAACCGGAAGCTGGTCCGTTGCTGCGGCCCATGGTGAGCAAGATGGGGAAGCCATGCCATTCCATCTGGTACTTGCCAATCTGGCACGGATTACAGCGAGCGTGGATCTACCTGTAACGATCGATATAGAGGGAGGGTATGGGAGGTTGGTGTCAGAAGTGAAGCAAAATATCCTGCAAGTCATCGATCATGGTGCTGTAGGAGTCAACATTGAAGACCAACTTCCCACTGGCTTGGGATTGTACTCTGTGGAGGAGCAGTGCACGAGACTGTCCGCCGCCCGGGAAGCTGCGGAGCAGGCAGGCATCCCGTTGTTCATTAACGCCCGCACAGATATTTTTCTGCAACATGCACCTGAACACCATAACCACTCCCTCCTAGAGGAAGCACTTATACGTTCGAGCCAATATGCAGATGCAGGAGCCAGTGGTCTGTTTGTACCCGGTTTGCAGGATCACCAACTGATTCAGGAATTGTGTGAGCGTTCATCGCTGCCAATTAACATTATGGTTACGTCTCCTGAGCCTTCACCAAAACAGCTTGCCGCACTGGGTGTAGCACGTGTAAGCTATGGGCCATATCCCTATCTGCAAGTTATGGAACACCTGAAAGAACTAGGACGAAGCATTTTGATGAATAGTTCCGAATCGTCATAAGTGATTACCTATGTTATAATCACCCCTATTGAACACTAACTAGGAGGCAATTATGCTTAACGTGGAACAAAAGCTTGAAGTGCTACAATCGTATCCCCAACTGCAACGCAAAGATGTTTCTCTCGGTCGTGTTAATTTCCACTACGAGGATAGTGCGTATGATAAAAAAATTGTTGCTCTCCATATTCACCCTAACGGTAACGGTTATATCTATGCAGGGCTGCTGCCTGACTATGAGACCGATGCTAAAGGATTCGTCAATATTCGTGATTACTCCGAAGCAGATCTGCGCACATTGTTAGATGAAACGATCCAAGCGATGTCTCACAATCCCAACGCAGTTGAATTCGAAGAGCCAGAACAAGTAAAAGCTGTTGCTCCTGCCTTGTCTACAACCTCTACGGGTGGCGGAACATGGGTTGATGAAGATGGACATACGCTGACTTTAAAATACGAAGATGACATGTGGTATGTGTATTCCGGTGTTAATCTGGATATGGCTTTTGAAACGCGTAGTGAAGCCGGCGAGTACCTCAAGGACGAAGGATTCAAACCGCAAGCTCAGGCTTAAGGGATACACCTTCATTTTGAATTGCGTACAAAGATTGCCGAATAGGTATATTCAGTGATTTAGGATGATACAAAAAACACGAGGCGTGTTCGCACTCGTGTTTTTCAGATTACAGGAAGTTTCGCTTAGATTCCTTGCCTATATAAGTTGAACTAAAGATTATTTACACTGACACTACGATGACAGAACAACCTTCCAATCGCTGTTATCCCCAGATTTTTTCGATCCCCTTTCTCATGGGAAAATCCGGTGATAAAGGCGCACGCTTCGCTTTTTCAGGTTTTTTCTGTCCTCTCCGTTATCGTGTAAATGATTAGTTCAACTTATATAGATTCCTTTATAACTGTTTCCTGTCAGTCTTTTTTGGATTTCATGGTAAGCGGCGCATTCTTCATCATCGGGTACGTAGATAGAAGTAGCGCACCACCAATACACCCCAGAACGGTGAACAATGTCATGCGATCAATCCTAGCAATCCACAACATAAACTCACCAAGATTGCCCAATGTAATGATCAGCGTAATGACCAAGCCAACCCCAAAGAACATAATGAAAAAGTCGCGCATCCCCAATCGCATCCAACAAACCGTTGGGAAGACAGAGATTCCCAGTACGAGAAAACCGCACATCAGATCGATCCACAGGTAGGATAAGAAATGATATTCGCTTGAATACAACATGCCTGGTTGATAAAGGGTTACGTCAACAATTCCTTTTTCCTGAAGCAGGTGTATGAGGAAATACGCCACATGCAGAATGACCATGGTGCCTGCAACCATCCATACCGAGTTCATATAGAAGGATTTCATGAATTGAATTCGTGTACTACCCATACCAATCGCAACAGGAAACAGTGTAATAATTCCCCCGATTGCAAACGTACATATCCCTCCGTACATGGGACCAAACAGTTGCGTGGTATACGAGACATCAAATATGAAGCCAATGGCCAGATATACAACGGTGAGCATTAGAGCGATGGATGAAAATATACCCAGATACAAACGCATATCATCGCGAATCAGTCGATTCGTACCTTTTACTGCGTTCATGGTTTAACCCCCTCTTGATTACGGGTCCTGTTAACCAAATAATCTTGTAATGTCGCTTTCTCAATGGAAAGACCCTGCGAATGAGCGATATCCTTCCACATTTTCGAGTAGGGCTCATCAATCATCACTTTTACAGTCGATCCCATCTGGGAAGATTCGATAACTTTAACATCTGCTGTGACTTGGTTGATATCATCAATTCTCCCTGTTAGAAGAACTCCTTTTTCGCGCATCTCTTCCATCGGTTGATTTAACAACACCTCTCCGGCTTGCAAAACGATAAGGGACTCACATAAAGGCTGAATCTCCTCAATATGATGGCTGGATATCAGAATCAGACGCGGGTTATCTTCATAACTTTCCAGTAACGCATTATAGAAGAATTTACGCTTCTCAGCATCGAGCCCATTGGTGGGTTCATCCAGAATGGTTATCTTTGCATTACTGGCAAGACCTAATATAATCTGGGTGGCAGTCTTCATGCCTTTCGAAAATTTAATGATCTTTTTCTTCGCCGGTAGTTCGAACACATCCATTAAACGCTCCGCCAAATCCTGATTCCACTGCGGATGAAAATATTGCCCCATTTGAACCATGTCACTAACCGTCCAGTTTTTCCCCAGGGGATGATTCTCCTGGATGTAGCACAGATGCTCTTTGGCAGCCAGATTATTATAGGGGTCTTGACCCATGATCTGAACGGTTCCACTGTCGGGGCGGTTATGCCCTGCCAGTAAACTCATCATGGTTGTTTTACCCGCTCCATTTCTTCCCCAGATTGCACTAATGATTGGCTCACTCTCATGTAGCGTAACCTGGTTCAGAACGGGCGTCTTCTGGTAGCTGTAGTTGACCTGCTCCATATGAATCATAACTCACTCTCCTTATCCTTCTTGCCGCGAATCAGATCAATGATCATGTCTTCATTCATGTGAATCCGTCTGGCTTCTTCAAGTAAAGGCTTGATGTATTCTTCATAAAAATCTTGCTTCCGTTCAACGAGCAATGCTTCTCTTGCTCCCTTTGCAACAAACATTCCAACACCTCGCTGTTTGTATATAATCCCCTTGTCCACGAGTTCCTGCAGTCCTTTGCGGGCTGTAGCCGGATTGATATTGTAGAAGCGTGACAGTTCATTGGTTGAGGGAACCTGTTCTTCCACCTTCAATCTGCCCTCCACAATATCGTCCATAATCATCGTGGCAATCTGATGAAAAATAGGCTGAGATTCATCCAAAGTCGATTTCATGTGCTTCCAACTTTCATACGTATTCATTAGTCAGTTAGTCGGTTAGTTACTCATGTAACTAACTATAGTATACAAAAACGCAAATGTAAATAGGCGAACTTAACTCATTGCCTTTCCTACCTTGGCTCTGTTGTATTGATTAATAAGACCGTCCAGGACTACGGATTGCTGGATCACTTCCGGATGAAGCAGACTGCCGTATTCCATATGCATGCGATATAACAACTGTCTGGCATCTTCGATCCGTGATATCAAATCCAGGCGATCCATAGTATCCCTCCTTTTTGTCATATTTTAGTGTATTATGCCAATCATAAGCGCATGTGAGATACGACATACTTATTCTTCCACTTTGATACACAAAAAAAAGAACGCTCCTGAAATGAATTCAGAAGCGTCCATTGGTTCAGGCTTATGTCCCTAAACCGTGATCATTTGTTCGGTAAATTGAAGGGTCTGGATTCTCCACAGTCGGGACAGGTCCAGTAACAGGAGCTACAATGCTCACCACTATACTACATGTAACTATCAGCAAAGCCAGCTTTCTCTTCATTGAGTTTCTGCACCTCACCAATCAAGATTTTGTACTGCTGTATAGCTGTGTCAGACGCATATTCCCTGTATTGCTCAAACAGTCCGACACCTCTAAGCATACCTCGTCCATCGCTAATTTCAATAGAAAATCTCAAGCTGTTCAGTACAAAATCTAATCCCTCCGCAAACCTGTCTTTTTTAAGACAATACGTGCCTAATCCAGCTAAAAGACGAACGTAGCGATCATCGGTTACCTGCTTGCTTACTTTCCCTATCCGATTTCTCTGTTCATGATAAGTGAAGTATGGCTCATATTGATTGAGTACATGATCTATGTTCATATCATAACGGTTAGCAGCCGTTACAATATCACAAAGCGCTGGAAATATCTCATTTTCCTTCGTTGAGATATACGCGAGGTAGTCAGGTAATACTTCAAACTGCCCAGCCATTAATTGATATATATAACGATTACCCTCAGCCCATTCCTGAAACTGATGAATAACCACTTTTTCTTCAGGTTCAGGCTCTTTCACCCAACTGTAATCGGAGTATAATGCAACATACTTCAATGCCATTTCATAGTTATTCAAGTGGAAGTGGGCACTTCCGCAGGCTAAATACGCATACATAATATAAAAAACGATAGGTCGTTTGGTCTCTTCTTGTTTCCTTCGGCCATTCATCTCATAATGGATGGCTGCTTTCACCTTCAACTTTTCAGATAGTTCCTGAACTTTGCTCCATCTGTGAAGTGATGCAAATGCATTAATTAGTTCGTTAAGCGCATCCAATTGATAGCGCTCATCCAGCCGATCCACATAATATTCGAACCGGGCTGCGATAATCAGATTCCGCTGCTGATCATTGGTCAGTCCCAACCGGAACAGTCGATACTGACAGAGTGCCAGCCGCTCGGAATGTTGCATTTTCTCGCTTTCAGCAATGTTTTCATATAGAAGAATGGCCGGTTTGAATTTACCTGCTTGGTAGAATTCTTCAGCCACATCAAATAACAAAGGAATATAGGATAGATTATCCATCATCAGACGAATAACCTCTTCAATACAGTCCAACTTGTCCAACTCGGCACAGCGATGAAGGAAGGGTCCCAGTCTTCGCCAGTCCGGGGTCGCGTGTACAAAACACTCGTCTATGTATAACTCATAGAAGTAACCTTCTTCCAGTCTCATGGCGGAAGTGATGCGATCCAACTGCTGCATGGCAATAGGCCGATTTTTATTCAAAATATTGCTGAGCGTACCCGAATTAATCCCTGACGTTTCCGAAAAATGACTAATGGACATCTGTTCACGCTTCAGATAACTTTCCAAGTGATCGCGTATCGTGGTTGTCGACTCCAAACGAACACCACCCTCCAAAATAAAAAACATAAACGGGATTATCGGTATGCAAAAGTAATTATATGTAATTAAAAAGTATCGGTCAATATAATAATTTCAACTAATTTGTATTAATTACATTTTAATCCTTTAATTAAGCCACAAATCTCTATCCTTATTTTATATCGGAAACGCGCCTGACATCAAACCTGAAAATAGACAAAAAACACGAGCCATCTACGGGCTCGTGTTCTCAACTGACTCAGCAGTCATCATGCTCACTATAACTTGGATTTAAGGCAGTATATTGCCTGCCGCACGGTAAATTTCATACCACTCTGGACGCGTAAGATGAACATCTCCTGCTTTTACACAGTCTTGCAGACGTTCGATATTCATCGTGCCTGTCACAGGTTGCATCTGCGCAGGGTGACGAAGCAACCATGCGATTGCAATCGTTGTATTGCTCACGTCATACTTCGCAGCAATCTCGTCAATCTTTGCATTCAATTCCGGGAACTTGTCACTACCCAGGAATACACCTTCAAAGAATCCGTACTGGAACGGGGACCACGGCTGAATGGTGATATCATGCAGACGACAGTAATCAAGAATGCTACCGTCACGATTAACCGCGGCATCGTTCTCCATGTTCACGTTGATGCCACTGTCAATCATCGTCGTATTGGTAATACTCATCTGCAACTGGTTGGCTACCAGTGGCTGTTTCACGTATTTTTTCAATAATTCGATCTGGTTCGGATTCTGGTTCGATACCCCGAAGTGACGCACTTTACCTTCGCGCTCCAGTTGATCAAAGGCTTCAGCCACTTCCTCCGGCTCAACCAATGCATCAGGACGGTGCAACAGCAGAACGTCAAGATATTCCGTTTTCAGACGTTGCAGGATGCCATCGACTGAGTTCAGGATGTGTTCTTTGGAGAAATCAAACATGCCTTTGCGAATACCGCATTTGGATTGAAGAATCATATTTTCACGAACTTGGGGATTCATCTGTACCGCTTCGGCGAAGATCTCCTCACATGTTCCTGTACCATAAATGTCGGCATGGTCAAAGAAATTTGCGCCAACCTCCATTGCAGAACGAACAAAATGTTCGGCTTCCTTACCGTCTAGTGAATTAATCCGCATGCAGCCCACCGCGACTACAGGTACTTCTAGTGCACTGCTGCCCAATTTAATGGTTCTCAAGATGTTTTCCCTCCATATTCGAATATTATCGTGTATCTTACCTTTGATTGTGACATATATCTGCAATCGGTTTCAATAGATTTATCCTACTTTCATATGGAGAAATGATAGGTTCTTCATTCCAGCCTATAGATCCAAAAGAATATACTATACTTCTTCCGGTATGATAACCTCAATGTGCCTTGGCAGGACACGGATATGAATCGGCAGGGCAGGACCTTCTTCCCCATCTACATTGGTGCGAATGGCTTCGTCTGAGCGAACATAAACTTCTTTCGCTGTAAAATAGTCCACGTCCTTATGGTCTTTCAGATTGCCAAAAAACAGGGAAGTACCTAGTGTGAGGCTGTTGAACACACTGATGTTGCGAATAACAAAACAATGTATCAGACCATCGTCCACCTCAGCATCCGGGGACAACTTCTCAAATCCTCCGACGGAGTTGGTCAGCGCCGCCAAAAAAAGTGGCGATTCCCCCTCCCAGATCTGTCCGTCATATTCGATGGTTAGATGATTGGCTGGTGTATTCACCAGGTCTTTCAAGCCTTCTTTGAGATATGCGAATGAACCCAACTTCGACTTCTCTTCCGAGGATACGGAGAACAGAGATTCTGCCAAAGAACCTGCAGCCACAACGTTGGCAAACAGGCGATCATTGATTTTCCCCAAATCCACGATATGGGTCTGATTCGAACGTAACTGCCGAATGGCTTCTTCCGGGTCAAGCGAAATATTCAGCGCACGTGCAAAATCATTCACCGTACCTAGCGGTATAACGCCTAATCGGGGACGATGATCCTGATCCATCATGCCGTTAATCGTCTCATGTAGTGTACCGTCGCCTCCGATGGAGATGACCAGATCACAGCCGTCTTTGCAGGCGCTAAGGCAGTAGTTGGTGGCATCACCTTCCCCGGCCGTCTCATTAACAACCACCTCATACTGCTGTGACTCCAGAATTTCTCTGACTTGGGACACATACTGCTCGGCCTCTTCCTTACCTGACGATGGATTACTAATGATCATGGCTTGGCGCATACTCACATCTTCCCCTCCAAAATGGCATCTTTACTTCATCTTTACCCGTTTCAAGGGTGGATTGAATAGGGTCGGCGGGAGATGTTTTATTTTTTTTGATAAACATGTCTCTGAAGAGTGCAGATCAGGGTTTGTTTCATATAGAATAGAAGTATAGGAATACCCCTTACGAAATTTCTTGTTCCTTTTTCCGGTTGACGGGTTAATAACTATAGATGTGCTTTTAGCCGAACCTGCAAAAATTAAACAGATTGATTTACACATAGCACTCCGATTGACAGAACAACCCTACGATTACTACTGTTCGGAGTATTTTATATTTTAATATCATCGGAATCGGAGGGAATGCATGCAATGAGAAGAATGACGCTACTATTTCTAGTATTCATCCTGAGTCTCGGGGCATCGGGGCAAGCCATGGCTTACACCAACAAAGACTTGGGCGAGGGAATCATTGAAGATCCCGCTTTGGAGGACGGACTGAAGCTAATCCTGAACAAACCTCTGGATGTACCATTAACTTCAACGGATCTGGAGCAGCTTGAGGTGGTAGATCTAAGCAATGCAGGTATTCACAGCCTGACCGGTCTCGAATATGCAACCAACCTGACACACCTCCGATTATATGGGAATGAGATTGAGGATCTCACACCGCTGGAGCACCTAACCCAGCTTCGCGAGATCGATGTTCGCAACAATTACATTACATCCATAGACGAACTTACTGAATTAAAAGACTTGGGACGGCTGTACATCAGCAACAATTCCATTTCTTCCATAGAGGTTGTACGTGGGTTCAACCGATTACATACGTTCCACGCCAGCGGTAACCAGATTGCCAGTCTTGCGGCCCTCTCAGATGCGGATGCACTGAAGTGGCTTGAGATCTCGAACAATACGATTAACGATCTGACACCGCTCATGGGTAAAACACGGCTCCAACAACTCAATGTAGCAAACAACCAGATTCAGACGCTGGACGTACTGGCTGAATTGCCTAATACACTGCGGAATCTGAATGTGGCAGGCAACCAAATTACGGATCTGACACCACTGGAGCACATGACACGTCTTCGGACACTTGATATCTCTGGTAACCAAGTACAGCACCTCAAGGGGCTTGAGGGACTGACTGGGCTGACGGAGCTGAATGCAGAGTCCAATCAGATCTATGATCTGGAACCTTTACGGCAGCTTTCCAGCCTGGACGTATTAAAATTATCCAACAACCGGGTGTGGGATCTGACACCGATCGCAGGTTTTACGTTTACCCGTGATCAGTCAGCGACAAATGTTATACAGGATATCTCGGCCTCCACCTCGTTATCCTCTGGTATTCAGACCTCTGTCTCAGAGGTTGAGCCTGCGGGGCTTACGGTGCAGAACAACTATCTGGATGTCGCAAGTGGCAGTCAGACGATGCAGCTTCTGAACCGGATGAATGTGCGGGAGCAGAAACGAACGCCGCAGGGCAGCTTCCAGCGTCTGATTGAAGGGTCCACCACTGCCTATGTAGGAGATCACGCTTATGCACTGGATGCTGCACCTTTTATCGATGAAGGCCGGACCTATGTGCCTCTGCGTTTTGTCTCGGAGCAGTTAAATGCCCGTGTGAACTGGAACAGCGGTACGCGCGAAGCTGTGATCACACAGAATGACAAGACCATCCGTTGGAGCGTGGGTAACAAACAAGTTGTCGTGAATGATACGCTTGCGATCAATGATGCTCCTCTTCTGATGAAAAATGGTAAAGCTTTTGTACCGGTACGATTCATTTCAGAGCAATTTAATACCTCTGTTGGTTACATCGGAAGCAGCAAAACGATTCTGATTTTTGAAAATAAACAGCTTGGTGAGAGTGCACAGCCTTAAGAAAAACATAGCGAAAGTCCCCGTCTGAACAATCAGCGGGGATTTTTGTTGTGTTATGACAGTTGCGTAATGACATTGGATAATGGTATATGGACATCGCCGATCACAAGCAAATTGCAGCATACGATCTGTCTGTGCGGATACGAACTCGTAATGCTTTATCTTGGATTAGGGTAAATTTCACACGGTTTAGCCTATCTTCTTTTGCCGTGGGAGTTGTTATACTGAACGTAATATATATATGACAACTGAGGTTCAATCGAGGAGGAAATTCACATGACATTCATGCTCACTGGTTATTCCACAACCCAAGACAACCCGTGGAGAGAGCTATCTTTTGTGCTGACTAATGAAAGCGCTAACTTAAAACTGACGGGTGAGCAACACCAGCTTGTAGAAGGGTTTGGCGGATGTTTCAACGAGCTTGGTTATATTGCTCTATCCCACTTGAATGAGGAGCAGCGCCATGAGGTATTTCATTCTCTCTTCCATCCGGAGGGTGAGCACACGTTTAACATCTGTCGCCTGCCGATCGGCGCAAGTGACTATGCAGAGCAGTGGTACAGCCACAACGAGGTGGACGGAGACGTGGCCATGGAACATTTTTCAATCGAACGTGATTTCAAATATCTGATTCCTTACATTAAGGAAGCTCTAAGTTATAACCCGAACCTGCAATTCTTCGCCTCCCCATGGAGTCCGCCAACGTGGATGAAATCGCCGAAAGCCTATAACTATGGCACGCTTCGTTGGGAGAAAGCTATTCTGGAAGCCTACGCCCTGTATTTCGTAAAATTTGTACAGGCCTACCGTGAAGCAGGCATTACCATCCATCAGGTGCATGTACAGAACGAAGTGATTGCAGATCAGAAATTCCCTTCTTGCATGTGGACAGGTGAGCAGCTTCGTGAGTTTATCGCTGATTATCTGGGCCCGGCTTTTGACAAACACGGTCTGGATACCGAAATCTGGCTGGGGACGATCAACGCCCCTGATCCATGGGAAGAATTAATCAAGAAAAAAACAAATGACTTCGATGAGTACGCCGGGCTTGTCCTGAGTGATCCAAAGGCCTATTCCTATATCAAAGGTGTTGGGTATCAATGGGCTGGTAAAAATGCCATTCAACGTACCTCGGCAAGTTATCCGGAGCTACGTTATATGCAGACCGAGAACGAATGCGGCGATGGCAACAACTCATGGAACTATGCCAAATATGTATATAATCTCTACCAGCATTACTTCAGCAACGGAGTGAACGCGTATATCTACTGGAACATGGTTCTAGAACCCAAAGGCCGCAGCACATGGGGCTGGGAGCAGAACTCCATGATTACGATAGATCCGGACAATAAGGAGGTTACTCGGAACCCGGAGTATTATGTGATGAAACACTTCGCTCATCATATTGTTCCTGGTGCTCGAAGAGTCGGTCTGTCAGGCGCGTGGAGCGGGAAATCCGTTGCTTTCCGCAACCCGGATAACAGTCTAGTCATTGTCATCAACAATCCATTCCAGGACCGTCGGGACCTGTATCTAACCATCGAGGAAGGGCAGACCCTTCATATTGAGCTGGAGGCTGATTCCTTCAACAGCATGGTTATTCAACCGAAATAACTAATCCAACACATCGTTAAAAACGCGGACATCAATAGCGTTGGGCTCAGGAATTCCTTGAGCCGGCGCTATTTTTCATGGACCAGACCATGCCTACTGTCACCATGATTACTCCTGTAGAACACAAGCCGAAGACGACTTAAAGATATGACGTTTCACCTTTTATATTTACAAATCTATAAATCTAGATATAATGTAATCCAGAGAACTTACTCTCATGTCCATCATATTATAGGAGGAAAGGCAGTCCCATTTTAGAATATTATATCTACTTTTCTGTATATTTAAATTAATTGGAGGTACGCTTTACATGAAATCACAACAGGTCAACCCGCTCCTTATCCTGATTCTGGCACTCGGTGTATTCGGGATCATTACAACAGAAATGGGAATTGTGGGGGTACTGCCTCAGGTTGCGCATAAATTCGGTATCTCGGCTGCACAGGCAGGATGGCTGGTCAGTATATTTGCGCTGGTCGTAGCCATTGCGGGTCCCTTTCTCACCTTGCTGGCGTCCGGAATTAATCGCAAAATCATCCTTTTAACCGCTGTGCTGATGTTTGCCATTTCGAACATCGTCTATGCCTACGCCACAACATTTGATACCATGCTTATCTTCCGTATCATTCCCGCGTTATTCCATCCCGTCTTCTTTTCCGTAGCCCTGGTCACCAGTGCCCAACTCGTTCCGGCAGAGAAAAGCAGCCAGGCCGTCGCCAAAGTATTCACCGGAGTTACCGCGGGCTTTGCCTTTGGCGTGCCGCTGACATCGTATCTTGCTGAACGCCTATCTCTCGAAGTCGCCTTTCTGTTTGGAGCGATGGTCAGTGTGGTCGCCTTTATCGGAATTTGGATCTGGTTACCCTCAATGCCCGTGAAGGAAAAGATGTCCTATGGTAAGCAGCTTGATATTCTGCGCAAACCCGGGTTATGGCTGAATGTTGCCGCAGTCATTTTTATATTCGCCGCCATGTTCTCTGTATACAGCTATTTCGCCGAGTATCTTGGGCAAGTCACTCAAATGAGCGGATCATGGATCAGTGTCATGCTGACCGTCTTTGGTGTCGTCATGATTATCGGAAATTTGGGGTTTGGACAGTTTCTGCGTAAGAGCGTGGTCCGAACTGTCCTCATGTTCCCCCTGCTGTATGTAGCAGCTTACGCACTCGTCTATTGGGCCGGTCCTCACTTCATATGGATGGTTATTGTAGTCATCCTCTGGGCATCCGTGCATTCAGGAGGATTGATTGTTAGCCAAACCTGGTTAACCGCTGAAGCGCAGGATGCGCCTGAATTCGGCAACAGTTTGTATGTATCCTTTTCTAACCTTGGTATTACCCTGGGTACTGCCATCGGCGGCTGGTTCATCGCAAATCTGGGAATACATCAACTGATCTGGAGCGGAATGATCTTTGCACTGATCGCTTTTGTATTGGTTTGGATTAAAATTAAATGCTTCCCTGCACCATGAATTGCCGAACACTGTTGAGACAAAGCATTAACACAAATAGCGCCATATTCCCATGCTTAACATGTAGAACAGGCGCTATTTGGTGTTATATGATTACCGGATTTGCAAGAGATGCTCAGACTTGTCAAAACGCAAGCTTAAGGATTGTTCGCCAGGTAATTTCTCAGCCATTGCATAGCCGGACGTTCTGTACCGTTGCTATTGACCAAGTGGGAGCCTGCCTGCCAAGTTTGATTTTGGTTGTAACCCCACAGCGTCACACCTTTAACAGCAGAGTGTTTCCACAGCACAGGGAATTTCTGCTGATAACGTTGCAATTGTGTATTGTCGTCACCTGTCATATCCAGCTCGGATACATAAATTGGCAACCCTGTCGCTGCAAGCTTGTTCAATACCGTGTTCATCGTGCTCACAGAAACGTTGTCCATATTGAAGTAATGCCCTTGGATTCCAATACCATCAACTAGACCTCTGTTTTTCAAAAGGTTGATAATCTGGATGTATTGGTCCGCTTTAGCGGGATCACCGATAATACCATATTCATTAATTAACAATTTGGAGTTAGGGAAGGCTTGTCTCGCCTGTTGGAATGACCAGATGACCCAGTCCCAACCCGTTGCCCCATCTCCACCAATGGCATTGCGATAGGATGGTTTCGCATGCAGAGGTTCATTTACCACATCAACAAAGGCAGACTTCGAATACCGCTGTCCTGCGGCTTTAATCCATTGTGTCACTTCAGCCTTCTGATCTGCAGCTGAGAGACTGTTAATCCAATTTGGCTGTTGATTTCCCCATACGAGCGTATGGAATTTGAACGGGAATCCGTTGTTGTTAGCATAGTTGTAGGCCATGTCCGCCTGGCCCCAATTCATTACGTTGCGTGTGCCTTCAACAGCATCCCACTTGGTAGAGTTCTCCGGAGTTACCTGATTCCAATATGGGCTAAAATTCGAAGGAACCTGGTTGGCAATAATATTGCCCAGAAATTTGCTACCTTTCGCCAAACCAGCACTCACACTACCAACCGCAACAGAAGCAGCGAGAATCCCTACCAATGCCAGTGAGCCGACTGTTTTAAACCACTTAGACTTAATCAATGATTTTCCTCCTTAGATTTATTTTTTTGTTAAGCGCTTACAAACATCATTTTACTGGATAATTTTGGTTTTTAACACCTGTCAAATTATAGTATTTTATTGTAAAAAAATAGAATTTAGTGCTTTTTCTGAAGTTATTTATAGATTCACTCTCTTAAATCCAACATAACTCTTACATTGGAGTTTACATTCACCACATGTTTATCTAGTATAAAATGATACATATCTTTACATACACTAGATAACAAGGGAGATTACAACATGCGCAAAATTTCAACAAAACGTTTCGCCGGATGGCCCCTATCATTCCTCTTATGTGCCTCCATTTTGTTCGCCCCTTTTGCTTCCACTCCGGTTCAGGCTGCTGAGGCAGACAAGGAAACCAAGATCACGTTGCTGGGTACATCGGATATACATGGTCGATTCATGCCGTGGGACTATGCTCTGGACGGTCCAAATCCAACTGGTAGCATGACACAGCTCTACACGATTGTGAAAAAAGTCCGTGCGGAGAATCCCAATACAATCCTGCTGGACGCAGGAGACATGATTCAGGATAACTCGGCTGAGTTGTTCAATGATCAACCTCAATCTCCCATGATGGTTGCAATGAACGAGATGAAATATGACGCATGGGTCATGGGTAACCATGAGTTTAACTTTGGACTGGACGTACTGGAGAAGATCTCTTCCCAATTCAATGGACAGCCTCTCGTGGGTAACATTTTCAAAGAAAACGGCGACCGCTACATGCCTGCCTATACGATTATCGAGAAAGACGGAATCAAAGTGGGTGTCATTGGAATGAACACACCTATGATTACCGAGTTTGAAAAAGGGACGGATCACCTGGACGGTATCATCGTCAAAGATCCTGTGGAAGAAACCAAGAAGGCCATTGCTGAGTTGAAAGGCAAAGTTGATGTCATGGTTGGACTCATGCATATGGGATTGGATAACGAGAACGGAAATCCGGGCACCGGAGTGACGGATATCGCCAACGCCAACCCGGAGCTGGCTGCCATTTTTGCCGGACACATGCATACCTTGATTGAATCCCAAACGGTTAACGGCGTATTGATCTCCGAACCGAATAAATATGGCTCACATATTTCACGAATCGATCTGACATTTGAAAAAGACGGCGACAAAGTTGTGCTGAAAAGCAAGGAAGCTCAAGCTCTCGCTGTAAAAGCAGCCGACGGAACATATGAAGTCTCCGATCCTGCGCTGGAAGAGACTTTGCACCCATTCCACGAGTTCGCTCGTGCCGATGCCAATATTGAAGTGGCTGAACTGAAAGGAACGAACCTGGTACCTGCTGATGAGATTAAGGGTATCCCTGCGGTGCAGATCCAGGAAACACCTTTGTCTGACTTTTTCACCGAAGTGATGTTGCACTACAGCGATGCCGATGTGGTCGCGCACCAGATTGATAACGACAAGGCCAAGCTGGATGTAGGCCCGATCAAGAAAAAGGATATTGCGTTCAACTACCAATACACCTTCGGTGAAGTAACCGTGTATGAAGTGACCGGACGTGATCTGAAGGATTACATGGAGTGGTCTGCGGGGTACTTCAACTCCACACGCCCGGGTGATGTGACCATCAGTTTTGATCCGAAACGACGTGCTTCCAAATACAGCACCGATGATTTCTTCGGCGGCGTAACGTATGAGATTGACCTGACCAAACCATACGGCAGTCGGATTACAAATCTCAAGTACAGCAACGGTACGACAGTAAAAGAAGACGATACGTTGAAACTTGGCATGAACGCCTATCGAATGGAAGCTCTGATTGCCAAAGGCGGAGCCATGGAAGGGCGCAAGTTCAAGCAGCTCTGGTCCTCCAAGGATGCTTCGGCATTTGGTGAGATTCAAGGCACAATTCGCAACCTGTCAATCGCCTATCTGAAAGATGTCATGAAAGGTGTCTACGAACCGAAGATTCAACACAACTGGAAAATCACTGGCGTAGACCTGACTGCACCGGAGCGTGCAGATGTGGTGGAGTTAATTAACGATGGCATCATGTCTGTGCCAACAACAGAAGATGGCAAGTACACCAACATTGCCTCCATTAACATTTTGGATACGGTGACTCAGGAAGAGATTGATACGCTATCTGCCAAAGCAGATGTGAGTGCGGCACAATTCGCAGGCGTGAAAACCAAGGGAGCGTTCTATCAACAGCTGAACAAAGCTCGCAAAGCAGCAGGCAATGGCGAGGGAGAAACTACTCCTGAGGAGCCTACGACACCAACAGTACCAAAACCAACACCGACTCCAGGCACGTCGAAACCTGTTAAACCATCAACACCAAGCACTGGTAAACCGGATACCGTCATCAAAGGCAAACAAGCCAAGGTTACTGCGGCTTACCTGAACGTACGCGCTGGCGCTTCATCCAAAGCCAAGGTCGTTGCTGCCGTACCGAAAGGTACCCTGCTTGAGGTAATTAGTACAGACAAGTATGGTTGGGTAAAAGTGAAGTTGGATGGACGTGTAGCATTTGTATACGGGAAATATGTGAGTATCTTGAAATAGATACAATCGTTACGCACCACGCTTAACGAAAAAGAAAAAAGGGCGATTCTCCCATGAATATCATGGTGAGGATCGCCTTTTGCTAGGTTAACAAACCGTTAGGATTATCGCTGTAACTGCTCTATGGGAAAAAGTCATTTAGCCTTGTGGCAGGTTCTTGATTTTATCTATAAAAGAATCCAGCTGTATTCCATTCGTTTGTTCCGTAAAGTCACGTAATTTATCCGATTCACCCTCATAGGCAGCAAGTACGTAGTCATCATCGACAATATAGTATGTGCCGTAGCGAGTGAACGAATGATATACCTTCGATGCTCAACCTCTCTTTACATCCCAGTTTGCCAGCATGCCTCTCGCCATTTCCATCGTCGACTCTTCCCCTGTGGTTAGAGCAAATTTGGCAACCAGTGCCGGGTAAGCAGCCCATTGTTCCCGAATATGTTCAAACATCTGAGGCCATGTCCTTCCCCCTGCCTTCTCGTATCGCTTCAGCAGATCGCGTAGTCCATCATCTTGGAAAAGTCCATAAAGGATTACAAAATCCTTACCCGGATCAGCGATCTCCGCTTCCGTCCAGTCGATGAGTCCGGTTACCCGCTGTGTATCATCGACAATGATATGCGGTGGGTGCAGATCCCCGTGATTAAACGTCGAGTGCTTCGGCCAATAGCTACCCACAGACAGCCACACCGTCCAGCGTTCCGCCAGTTGGTCCGGTACCGTAAAATTCTTTTTAATCTCCTCTATATTTGCCGCAAACTCTTTGCGAGCTTCCATAGGCGTCTTGATCCGAACTCCGCCCCTGGCCGCCTCCTCAGGATCAATGTTGTGCAATGCGGCAAGTGTAGCAGCTAGTGAATCCAGGAACTCGTCAGACAAGGTCTCCTGCGGGAAACGCCACGCATATCCTGCGCCAGCAGGATCTACCACTGCAATCGGGTCGCCATCCAATAGTGGATAAGCGATAAGTTCGGGCGTGCAGATTCGCCAGTCCGGTACCTGTGCCGGAACACTCCCCCGGACAACGTCCAGTACTCTACGTTCATTCTCGGCACGCCCCCATACGTCTTCACGCCGCGGCTGACGCAGAACCCACTTTTGTCCACTTATATCAGTGGCGAAGGCTACACGGAAGTCCATCCCGGACTCATTGATTTCCATTGATTCCTTGCGGATTTGAAGCCCATTTTGTTCAGCCAGCAACCATATATCCTGTGTGAAATCCACTTGTTCATTTGACTTTGTCATATCCAAACCTCCCCTTTTCCTTGGAAAAATAAAAACACAGACATTCATGCCTGTGCTTTCGATCTCGGAATAGGGCTATACCTATTTTTGCGCATCCCCATAGTGGTACATCAAAGAACCACTCTTATGCAAGAGTGTCCACTACAAATAACGGCATACGTGTAAACAGGCAAACTTCTCCCGATGATCTGCACACAGGCAGTGAAACAGCAAGCGCAAGCAAACGTTCCGCTACTATCTCAATCGAAAAAAATTTACCACACGTATCCCTCCGTTCAGTAAGTTAACTATATGCTAACATATTCCAATTTCTAGCACCAGACTGAATCGACTGATTTTCGTTTTTTATTGATGTACAGGAACTTCATCCTCTCAGGTAACGTCCATAGTTATAGATTGATTAAAAAGGATGCGAGGTGAGCACCCCAATGTCCATTGTACGAAGGTTATCCTTATTACCAGTGATCTTGCTTCTGCTAAGGCTCGGATGCGCAGAGCAATCCGAGGAACAAGGGAAAGAGAAGCCACATATACGAGGAATTATTACGGATTTTGAGGAAGAAAGAGGTCAGGTACTCATCGACAATAAAGAAGATGGCGGTGTTGATTCAGGACCGATTTGGGTCTCGCTCAGCAAGGACGCCGAACTCATCGTTGGAGGAGAGATTGTCGCCGTCTCTTTGGATGAAACAATGGTTGGTCGAAGTGCAGAAGTGTGGGTCAATGGAATTATTGCTCAATCTTACCCTCCCCAAACCAAGGCTGTAAAAATGGTCATTCACTAACACCAAGCAAACTACGCCGATACATTTCGTTTCACGTGGAACGTTATGATACACATACGAATAGCAACAAACGTTGCTCCCTCAAATCAGAAATCATGAAAACAATTTACACACTTAAAGCATTTACTCCGTTAGCCTGCCTGCATATAGAGTATAATGAAGAGGTATACGATAAATGTACGGTGCAATGCTTGTATGTAGAGTATTCAAAACTAACGCAAAAGAGGTAAACGATGAGCGAGCAACAATTTAAAGATTATGGACTTGGTGAAGAGATCGTAAAAGCACTGGACAGTCTGGGCTATGAGACACCAACCGAGGTTCAAACTAAAGTTATTCCGGTAGCACTGGAGAATCAGGATCTTGTGGTCAAATCACAGACAGGCAGTGGTAAAACAGCCGCCTACGGCATTCCGCTCTGTGAGCTGGTGGATTGGAATGAGAATAAGCCACAGGCTTTGATTCTTACCCCAACCCGGGAACTGGCTTTGCAGGTTAACGAAGATATTACGAATATCGGCCGCTTTAAGCGTATTAAAGCAACCGCACTATACGGACAGTCCCCTTTCCATATCCAAAAAGCGGAGTTGAAACAAAGAACACACGTGGCTGTTGGTACACCAGGTCGGGTACTGGATCATATCGAACGTGGCACGCTGCCACTCGAACGGATCGCCTATCTCGTTATTGACGAGGCCGATGAGATGTTGAATATGGGCTTTATTGAGACGGTACAGTCCATCATTCAGAAACTGCCGCAGGAGCGAGTAACGATGTTGTTCTCCGCTACGTTCCCTGAAGATGTAGCCAAGCTGTCACGCAAATACATGAACAACCCGGTGGAGATTGAGATCAAGGCAAGTGGACTGACAACAGCCACCATCGAACATGCCGTGATTCACGTTCCAGAGGTGAACAAAACCGCGCTGCTTCAGGACTTGTTCATTGTGGAAAATCCGGATAGCTGCATTGTGTTCTGCCGTACGCAGGAGAATGTGGACAAACTGTTCCGTGTCATGGCTGACCTTGACTATCCAGCAGATCGTATCCATGGTGGTATGGAGCAGGATGAGCGGATTGAAGTAATGAACGCATTCCGACGGGGACAATTCCGTTATCTGATCGCGACAGATGTAGCTGCACGTGGTATTGATATCACAAATATTACTCATGTCATCAACTACGATATTCCTTTGGAAAAAGAGGGATATGTTCACCGTACAGGCCGTACGGGGCGCGCAGGCAAAACAGGTAAAGCCATTACGTTGATTACACCGAAAGATGGCAGACGTCTGGCGGAGATTGAATCCTATATTGGATTCGAAATCCCTGTCGTGAAAGCACCTTCCGAGGAAGCTGTAGATCGCCGCAGAGAAGATTTTGAGAAGCGATTGAAGATCGTTCCTGAACGTAAAAAGGACAAGCGTGAACAGCTGAACCAACAGATCATGAAGCTGAACTTCAACGGAGGCAAGAAGAAGAAACTTCGCGCCGTTGACTTTGTAGGTACCATCGCCAAGCTTGAAGGAGTTACTGCAGACGACATCGGGATCATTACAATTCTGGATAATGTGACGGATGTAGAGATTCTGAACGGCAAAGGCCCACTCGTATTAGAGCTCATGCAGAATACAACGATCAAAAAGATGCAGCTCAAGGTTCGCAAAGGTCATAAATAGTTTGGTAAACACGGATAAATAGAAATTCAAACAGGGATAGTGGACTCTTTTTTAAGTCTGCCATCCCTGTTTTCATTACCTCTTCTTTTTCCGCACTGTACCGCCTTCCACCGTATACCGAAATAGCGCATCTTCGGCGCCCCCGATATCATCCGTAACTCGAAACGTTGCTGCATCTCCCGACTTATAAACCCCACCCGTCACAAAGCTGAACACTACACGGTCGTCTTTGCCCCAATATGGATTCAGCATGACAAATGTACTTCCATTGACATCCTTTACCGTACGGTTGCCATTGGCATTATATAGACCATTCTGATCCGTGGCCCAACTCTGGGGATCGGCATCGAATAGATGTGTAAAGCTGGCTCGATCGATATGTTTATTCGGTTTACCCCACAGATACACACGATCGGCATCCACCGCCCAACTGCCCGAAGGTGTTATTAACTCAAACGTTGCTGCATCCGCCCCCTTGATCATCTGAAGCACATCGTCTGGATGACCGAAAGGCTCACTTGTCCGAACAACCTCGGCACGATACACATGGTGCTGATCCTTGGCAAGTCCGAGAGGCTCTGTCCCGGCAAACACTTCAATCTCCCGAGCATCTGCCTCATCGACACGATATCCGTTGTAATACACATGATTGCGGTCACGTCCAAAAGGGCCACCTAGTGGCTGAAACGTATCCGGGTCTGCTCCTTGTACAGTACGCCACTGAAAATAAACCCGTTCCTGGTCCCGTGCAAAGTGCTCATCCAGTGGTTCAAAGGTAGATCTGTCCGCTCCACGGACAAGGTTGAATACCGTTTTCGCTTCTCGACGATACGTACCGCCCCATTCTGTTTTATAAAAAATAGACGACTGAGTCTCATACCAATTCCCTGTGATCTGCGTAGCGCCCTCTGCACTGTGTGCATATTGATCATTCCACCAGCCAGGTACGTCGGAATGATGCTCACGCAACCATTCTCTCACCTCATCCTTGTCCCCATTCGCATAGCGAAGAGAGCTGGACAGATGGAAGAGGTGGTCTTTGTCGGTACAATAATCGTGATGAGCAATCACAGCATTTGTATCGATATCCTCAAAAAGATGAAAATGCTGGCTACTCTTCACATATAAATAACGTTGGTCCTGCGCAAAGTAGGGCGTATCCGGCAACAGCCGAAAGCTGTTCGGATCGGAGTCAGGCACGGCCTGATCTTCCAGATAGACATACTGAGAGTCGCAGCAGTAATCTTCATCGATCACACGAAAAGCTTCCGTATCCCGACTGAACAAACTCGCCTTATTCTTGCGGGCATTGAACCACCATATTCCCTGACGATCGCGCAGGTAGGCGAAGGTCAACCATCCCTTTTGATGCGTAGAGATGACTTCAAAATCCTGAGCAGTAATGCCTCCCTTAATCGGAGTGTTCTTTCCATCCTCGTCATTATGCAATTTCACCTGATGAAGGTCCTCATCTACAATAAACTTGTTCATGACGGTCCACCCTCCAACCATGATGTGAATTCAGTCTAGCTTTATTTTAACGTGTGTACCTGATCCGCTCTACATCATCGTACTTGATATTTAGCAACATTTCCTCTGCTCTCACCGCTCAGCCACGATGAAATGAAGGTTTGTTCAGCAATGGATGGATTGTTCACTTGAAAAAGAGTCTAGCCGAACTACAATATAAATGAAAGCGCTACATTTTATCTGATATCTTTCGGGAGGTGTATGTAATGGGTAACAGGAAAGCCGTCTGGTTTCTGGTCTTTGCACTCACGTTCACCCTGTTTGGACTTCATCCTGAACGAACAAGCGCAGCAAGTGTCACGATAACCAATGGCACCGATTGGCTCGACACCGCAGGCAACCCCATCCATGCGAACAGCGGCGACATTCTGCAGGTAGGCTCGACGTATTATCTGTACGGTGAACATGCGGTGGGCGGCAAGTTCGACAGCGTGAACGTCTACACCTCCACCGATCTGAAGAACTGGACTTTCAGCAATGCCATTCTGACGAAAGATTCCGCAACCGAGCTGGCCTCCAGCAAGATCGAACGTCCCAAAGTCATCTATAACGCCTCTACCAACCAGTATGTGCTCTGGGCACACTATGAGAACGGTACGGACTACAACCTCGGGCGTGTAGCGGTCGCAACAAGTAATACCCCGAATGGCAAATTCACCTATGAGGGCAGTTTCCGCCCGCTGAATTATGAATCCCGTGACATGACCGTCTTTGTTGATACAGATGGCACAGGTTATCTGGTTACTGCTTCACGCAAAAATGGCGGTGCCAATGATACGATGGCTATTTTTAAAATGAATGCAAGTTACACCGGAATACAATCCTTCGAGGGCTGGCTGTTTGAGAACGCCTATCGTGAAGCGCCTGCCGTTGTGAAAAAAGGAAACCGTTACTACCTCTTCACCTCCCAAGCGGCTGGCTGGTATCCGAATCAGGGTGCTTACGCTACAGCCACTTCCATGACGGGTCCATGGACTGCGCTTACGCCATATGGCAATCCATCTGCCTTTGGTTCGCAGATTCATGATATTGCCACGATTACAGGCAGCAACACCACATCCTACATCTACATGGGGGATCGCTGGAATCCGATGAACCTCGGAGAGCACAAGCATATCTGGCTGCCGCTAACCTTGAATGATTCGAACGGAACAGCATCATTGGAGTGGTATACAACGTGGAATATCGATGCAGCAACAGGAGTGGTAACACCTCCTGCTCTAGTCAATCATGCACAGGGCAAAGCAGCTACCGCCATCTCCACAGCCTCCGGCTCGTCTGCATCCAACGTTAATGATGGCAACTACCAGACTTCATGGGTGGCTTCCTCCAATAGCTGGCCTGCTTGGTGGCAGGTGGACTTTGGCGCACCAAAGACGATCACCGAGATCGACACCTCCTGGTTTATGTATAAAGGTTCCGAAGGATACTACAAATACAAAATCGAGATTAGCAACGATGGTGTCAATTACTCTACCTTGGATCGCACCAACAATCTTACCTATGGTTTCACCACGGATGCTGTACATTTCACAGCCCGTTTTGTGCGGATTAATATGGTGAACGCCGTCTTGTGGAATAATCCGGGGAACTGGTATACCCCAACTCTGCACGAGGTCAAAATGTTGGGCCCTGCAACACCGGAAGCCACAGGTTACAGCCGGTTCAGTTCACACAACTATCCGGATCAATACATCCGCCATGCCAATTACACCGCTCGCATGGATGCCAACGTCTCCCCTGTTCTGGATTCACAGTTCCGCGTCGTACCGGGTCTTGCCAGCTCCACAGGAATTTCACTGGAGTCCATTAACTTCCCAGGCTACTTTCTGAAGCGTAATGCCAGCAACAAAATTGTACTTGAAGCCTACGCCGACACCGCTGCCTATAAAGGAGATGCTACGTTCCTAAGCAGCCCTGGTTGGGCTGACAGCACCAAAGTATCCCTTCAATCGTACAGTCAGCCCGGATATTACATCCGGCATTATGACTACGTGTTACAACTCGATGCCATCAATGCATCCAGCAGCTCAACGGTGAAGAGTGATGCCACGTTTGGGCGAACCAATTTCTAAACCAATGAATTGGAGATGAGGATTAGCCACCTACATCTATAATTTAAATCTTGGGGAAAGGCCGCTTATTCAGGAGTCACAACTGAAGAAGCGGTTCTTTCTGCACCACCATGTCAGATATAGATTACGTAACCCCATCTCAGACTGAAAATGCAGGTTTCATTAGAGCGTAATCGCCAGCCAGACTGGCTAATGGCTGCCAGCTCTCTATCGCTATTTTATAATGACCGGCATATGCCTCTGCATCCACCCGTACGTGCTCTACTTTTCCAAGAACCAGATGATCTGTACCCACCGCAATAATCCGATCCAGTGTAAGTTCAAAAGCAATCGGAGATTCGAGCACGGAAGGTACATCTACACGTATGCCCGCTTTCGGAGTAACGCCTGCCAGTTCAAATTCATCTTCTTCCGATGCCACATCAGCAGATGATTGCTGCATCGACTCCACCAACGAAGCCGGGACCATATTGATGACAAATTCCCCCGTCTCTCGAATATTGAGTAGTGTATCCTTCACGGTGCCTCGCCTCTCACCTACACCGGGTCCAATGGATATGAGCAGGGTTGGTGGGTTGCGCGAAGCAACGGTAAAAAAACTAAAGGGCGCCAGATTAAGAACACCGTCCTTGCTTCTCGTAGAAACCCAGGCAATAGGCCGTGGCACCACGGAACCAATCATTAATTTATACATTTCATCGATGGTGATATCATCTGCTGCATACTCAAATACATTGTTTTTTGCCAATTACATTCGCTCCTTTTCCCCATCCCAACAGAAGCTCCTTCGGTTTACAAAGCCCCATGGGAAACATATAGTTGGTATAAGAATATACACTTGTTCACCACAAAAAAAGTACGCACTTTGAAGTGCGTACCTGCATAAAGGAGCTTATTCGTGATGGATAATCCGAGCACAATCCCAATGGAAAAACTAACTCCATTCGACTACACCCTATCCATTATCGGCGGGAAGTGGAAGATGAAGATCATGTATCAACTTGCCTTCCATGGGGTCACACGCTACGGCGAACTCAAAAGACGTGTCCCCGGGATTACGTACAAGGTGTTAACCTCTCAACTGAACGATTTGGAACGTGAAGGTGTGATAAAACGAGTGGAGTATGATCAGACTCCGCCCAAAGTGGAGTATTCCTTAACCCCTCGAGGCAAGAGTCTAATGCCCATTCTGGAGGAGATATGCAAGTGGGGTGTGCATAATGTGCCGGAATCACAGACACTTCATGAACTATAGAGAACTATTGATGATGTCTGCGAATGCATCCCTGTTGTACGTATCATCCTGAATGCGCCATTCTCCCTGATCTTGCAAAAAGGTGATATCCCCCGATAACGGAATGGACTTGAACTCCTTGCCGTTCTTGTCTGTAAATTTCAGATCAAGCGTGTATTCCACCAAAATCCAGTCGCTCTTGTTATCTTTGATCTTGGTTTGTATATTTTCAGGATGCAGTTTTGCTTGTTCGATGTGTGCAACCTGAAGAGGCAAGACAATATATCGATTAGCCATGTAAGCCTCATAATTCCTGGAGGTCAGGAACGGCTTCATCGTCTCTCCTTTGGCCAATAACCCATCCATCTCTAATGTATCATCATAGTCCTTGCCATCCACAGTGAGTTCTGTTGTCTTATAATCCAGCGACATTTCGAGCGCTTGTTGCTGCTCCTCCGCCGTCGCCTTCTGGTCCCCCGTATCACTTGGCTGTTCCGTTGCTGGTGGAGTGACGGGTTCCGTGCTTTCCGCTGGTTCAGATGATGTACATCCCATTAACATGGCGGCGGAAAGAAATAGTATCCCCATCACAGATGCCAACTTGCGCATGGTTAATCCCTCCCTTTCTCGTCAGTATTACTCTCAATTATCCCTTCAATAGGATATAATGTCCAGTTATTGGGCGCATCTGAACAGACACCCAGTGAATTACATCCATTCGGTGTCATCTTCATCATAGATTGTGTTATAGTCATCGGGAAGTGATTTGGAGGAGATAATAATGATGATCAAAATTACAACTGGACCAACTCTCGAAGGATAGCGCCTGCGGGTCCAATAACTGCGTGTTTCCTTCAACATTGAAGGTGTGAAAGCTATGTCAACTTATCAAGTCGTTTTCATGGTCTATAACTCCAAGGAACAGATTGAAGCAATTATTTTACTCGAACAACAATGTAGACAGCTCGATTCCATTCATCTGAAAGCAGACCTTGACCATATCAGTAAAAAAGACGGAGACCATGCACTCCTCTGTTATCGCGACGGTGAATTGGCAGGACTCCTCAGTTAGTATGCTTCTGACGTCGTAACCGGAAATATTAACGCCATCGTACATCCGCATTATCGTCGCCAAGGTGTGTTCAGCAGCCTACTGAAAAGGGCCACCCTGGACATGAAACCACAGGGAATCAACCAACTCAGTTATCGCGTTCCTCAGGGTTTATCTCCGGGTGTTCTTACTGCCCAATCCCTTGGAGCCATTTATGATCGTGCCGAGTACTCGATGCAACTTGTGAATGAGGTCCTTTCGGTTGTGGAGCCACCTGAACTAACGTTGGCCGTGGCAGAAGCGGAGGATATGGAGTTTATGGTCACTTGCTCATCCCAAGCTTTTGGAGATTCGGAGGACTGGACACGCAATTACTTTATGCAAACAAATGAACCCAGCCGAGTCACCTATATTGCCTGGCAGGATCAACAGCCTGTTGGGCTGTTGCGGGTCAACTCCATTAATGCAACAACCGCATTTATTCATAACTTCTGTATCTTGCCTGCTTATCAGGGACAGAAACTGGGGCGCACTGCGCTTAGCATCCTGGTTGATCTCCTAAGGAAACAAAGTTACACAGATATTCGCTTATCCGTTGTTACCGAGAACAAACGTGCTTTGAATCTGTACCGCAGTGTTGGTTTTGAATTGAATTCTGAGTATCACTATCTCAACGGCAATCTATAAAAGGCAAAGGAGAAAGAGATCGTTTTCCTCTAAGGGAGACGACCCCTCCTTTATATATTGGAGAATTGAAAAATCAATTTATAACCATCGGACGTATGCCCGTACATTTCCCGATAGTTACCTTTGGTATAATGATTCACTGTTTTCCGCCAGAAAGATTGGCCAATCTTATTTTTCTCCGATGGATTGGTGAACAACTCCCAGTTTCCTCTAAACATGCCGAAGATCGTTGATGCCGCGTGTTCAGCAACGCCTACACCTCGAAATGGCTGCATCAGAAAGAATTCATGTACGAAGAAATCTATTCCTTGTGAGCAATAAGGTGGCGTGGCTACGAACGCAAATCCTGCCGGTATGCCATCCACAATCATGAGGAACGGATAAAGACACTCCGGTTTTTCCCACCAAATATTCTGCACATCATACTGATCCTGTAACGTTGTATAATCAGGACTTGGCTCAAAAATGCCATGTTCGTTCGGGGTATGCTCTCCACCCAGACCATAATGTCCGGATAGATCATGAAGGTATAGCGGGTACATATTTTTAATCACATACGCCTCGTCCTTATTCGTTAATTTCACTTCTATACTCATATTATTCATATTCACCAACCTTACCAGATGATTTAAGGAGTTATTTTCAAGAACTCTCACCCCATAACCTTGTACCGTCAAATGAATTGTACGCGTAGTTAACAACCTCTTATATGTAAAAAACCTTTAATAACCATTTTTTATCCTTACAGGAAAAAGCCACATCCGATTGTTCGAACATGGCTTCTATAGTTTCATGCCTTTTTGCAATACACAATTTTCTTGATGCTATCGATGGATAAACAGTAATGGTCCGCAAGCTGATCGATAGTTGTTCCAGCAGCAAAAAGCTGGCGAATCTCGTCGTTCCGCTCCTGGACAATCCTTCTGCCACCCGAGTTCTCTCCCCACTTCTTATGGGCATCCTTGGGCCTCGGAATATAGATCAATCCACCGGGGATATGACGCTGTATTTCTCTGATCAATTCTTCCGGGAAGATCGTGTCTGCATTAATATATTTCACGTTGCTCCACTCCTTAAAAGTTAAAATCTTTAAGGTAGCAGAGTCGTACGACGAACACATCGGATATGCACTATAGTGATATGGCGGAAATGGATTTCACGCTCTATACAAACAACCGCCGTTGTTCATCGCATGGACTCTGCATAGAGCGGATCGTGAAACTTCTTATGAATCGAATCATGGTAGCCCCCCAATCAGTAAATCTTATTCGTGCTAAAAGAACTTTTAACTGTCCATACCATAATAAGGATAACTATTTTTAATGGAAAAATCTAGTCGTCAAATTTGTAATAAACCCCAGTTAATTCTTCTGAAACGCTCCATAGCTTGTTTGAAATGTTAGCATCATATAATTTTTCGATGATCTTAGCGCTCTTGGGATAGCCCTTCGTGCCGCCCATACCACTGGGAGCAATATACTCCCCTCCCGTGATCGTCGGATCTGCTGCAGCATATAAGGTAGGTAATGCCCCCATATGTGCCGGTTGACTAATGATTTTCAAAAGACTGCGCATGAATATATTGGTCTGTTTCCCCGAACCGAAGGAAAATAGATTGGTATGCGAAATTCCTGGATGAGCGGCGATACTCATGGAATCAATATGGGCGGAATTAAATTTATTCTGCAGCTCTTTCGCAAACATCAGATTGGCTAGCTTACTTTGACTGTAGAACTTCATGGGATTATATCCTTTGGAGCCATCTAAATTATTAAAATCAATTACACCATTATGAGCTGCCATACTACTTACAGTGACTACTCTCGATTTCGGAGTAGAGATCAATCGAGGCAATAGTAGACCCGTAAGCGCAAAATGGCCTAGATGATTACTACCAAACTGTAATTCAAAGCCATCTTTCGTCAACTGGAATGGAGGGTTCATAATTCCTGCATTATTAACGAGAATGGACAAAGAATCGTATTGCTCAAGAAAAGCGGCTGCGAACTCACGGATACTAGCTAAATCGCTAAGGTCGAGCTGCATAACGATTACCTCTCCAGTTAAATGCACAGACGACTTTATTTTATTAGCTGCTTTTTCACCTTTTTCCAGATTACGAACTGCAAGGATAACTTTTGCGCCTTTTTCAGCTAATGCTAATGCCGTTTCATACCCTAAACCACCGTTCGAACCTGTCACAATCACTACTTTATCGGATACAGTCGGGATCATTTCTTTAGTCCAAACTTCGCTCATTTGTCCACACACCTTTCCTATCTCTTCCTTGATACCCTAATATCCAGCGTTTGAAATCTTTTATCCCCCACCATACTGGCTTAAACTCCGTTCCAGCATCCCTATAACCTGCTGTTGCAGTTCGAGCGGAGACACCACCTTCACTTCCGGCCCATAGGAAAGTAATTTTCGCGCTGTAAAAGAGAACTCCTCGGGCGGAACCAGTCCGCGCCACTCATTGCCTTCAACCGACTTGAACAGCACATCTGAAGCGGCAATCCTTGCTCCAAATTCCGTGAATTGCAGTACCACTTCTACGCTTGCTCTGTCTTCTTTGGTATCTAGCCATGTCTTCAGACTCGGAATAGATTCATCTACGGATTCCATAACAGCCAACTGCTGCATGCGATCCACCCGATACAACAATACCCGGTCCTTATTTCGAGCTGGCATGTACCAATGTCCCTGCTCATAGTAGATGCCATAGGGAAAGACTTGGACTTTTTTACGACCACTGCGGGCATGATACATAAATTCGATTTCTCTCTTTTCTACCGCTGCACCCAATATCTCGGTTGTTAAAAGCTCGGCATGCCCACCGGGGTGCTGGACAAAGGTGATATGCTCTCTCATTCGCATAATCAGATCCTGTACATCCTCAGGCAAAGTAGAGAAATACTGTTCAGCCAGATGTCCACGCATTGATCCATATGGAAAATCCGGGACTTGCTGTAGATATTCCAGCATCATAAACAGCCCTAATGCCTCCTGTTGTGTGAGTTGGAGAGGTGGCAAAATCCGATTGGGCAACACCCGGTATCCGCCGTTCACGCCAACTTCTGTGTACAAAGGAAAACCAAGCGCCTGCAATGCATCCAGGTCACGCTGAATGGTACGAACCGATACGTCGAACCGTTCTGCCAGTTCCCGGGCAGTGAACTTCTGTCTGGAATCCATCAGGCGCATGATAGCCAGTTTCCGATGATTCATTTATTCAACATCCTAACTACGTCAACTTTTGTCATAGTTAAAGTGTATCATACATTGTAGGAGGGAGCGATGAACATGAAGAATAACAAAACCATTTTGTACATTGCCATGAGTTTGGATGGATATATTGCAAGGCTAGACGGTTCAGTAGATTGGTTATTTGATGTGGAGGGTGACGGAGGAGATAACGGATATGCTGCCTTTTATGAAACGATCGGTAGCGTTGTTATGGGACGTTATACGTATGAAGAGGTGCTCACACTTTCCGAAGATTTCCCCTATGCGGATCGGCCAACATATGTGCTTTCTCGCTCGGAACAGCCGCCCGCTCCGCATGTACAGTTTACAACCGAGGAGGTAGATACACTCATTCCCCAGTTAAAACAAACTTCTGATGGAGACGTGTGGATTGTGGGTGGCGGCATATTGGTTCAAGCTGTGTTAGCCAAAAAATTACTGGATGAGATTGAAGTCGCCATCATTCCCAAAATTCTTGGTGAAGGCATCCCCTTATTCCCGACAGGCTCAGTACCAATTCAATTCAAAATGGTCCGAACCCAGACGCTCGGACAGATCATCTCGATTCGTTATGAGGTACAGAACAGCGGCACAGCGGACACACCACCGAATGTCTAGATAATGTATATAAGTTGAACTAATCATTTACATGATAACGGAGAGGACAGAAATAACCTGAAAAAGCGAAGCGTTCGCCTTTATCCCCGGATTTTCTCCTTTAAAAAAGGGAATGAAAAAAATCTGGGGATAACAGCGATTGGAAGGTTGTTCTGTCATCGTAGTGTCAGTGTAAATAATCTTTGTTCAACTTATATAGAAAAGGAAAAAGACCATTCTTATCATGAAGGGACCCCATACCGTGAGACACATCTAAGAATTGTGGGGTACCGTTCATGAAAGAGTGGTCTTTCTATTACCATATTTGAAGCTATCCTAGCATTCCTCGTACATATTCGGCTAACACCTCTGCCGTCCTACGATGAGATAACTCGCCTGGATGGGTGCGCGCCCCCACCGTCTCTTCGGTTGTATCGGGAAGCTGGATAATCGTAACCTTGCGATCTCCTGTCCCCTTTGTATACGCATCAACCGCACGGTAGATGGCAGGCATCATGGGAAAACCAAGCATGCCATAAGCCCATACGAGATGTGCCGCCGGATTGTTTTTCCGAAGTTTGAACAGGAACTGTTCCACCGCTTTCTCAAAAGCGGCCAGATCCTCTTCATGATACGTTCCGTCCTCGTTCATCCGCTGCTTGTACACCTTGCCAGTGTCGGGATCTTTCCACTCAGGTGACTGAAATGCACCCCCATCATTGCTGCCCAGGTTCACAACCACCACATCCGGTTGCCACGAACCAAAATCATGCATTTCTCCTGCGCCGAGCGCTTTGTTACGTTCTCCGGCAAGCAGGCCACAGACCTGCTCGTAATAATCAGGGATGTTCCCCTTCGGGTTGTTATCCCAACTTGTCAGCACACCCCAGCCACTTTGCGAGATGACCCGGTATTCTGCATTCAATGCCTCTGCTGTCATATACGTATAATTATGTATGGCACTAAACCACATCGGAATCCAATCTTCTTCCGCTTTTGCCCCAATCGCACCTTCGCCAGATGTAATGCTGTCACCGATGAACTCGATTTTGTACGGTTTTTCCCGCACAGGCAGGAACGCTCCATCGGATTTCACCGCATGAATCTGCAAGGAACAACCCGGGTCACCACTCATCGCTTGAACATCCTTAACGATCCGAACATTCTTCACCACATCCGCGTTCATACCCCGAAATACACAGACCCAGTATCTTCCCGCCACTAACATCTGTCTGCTCACCGGAACACCGTTGATCAGAATGCTGATCCATGACTCATACATGTCATACTGCGACTCCAACTCAACCCATAGTTCGGAGCCCTGTACATTAAGTTCAACTGCACTTCCCGTCCAAAATAACGTCAACGGCGCCAGCTCTCCAGTTGTTCTGCCATGCACTTTGAGATTATGAACATCGGGCAGAGCAGTTACCTTTAAACTCTCATTAGCTATCACCATGCAAACCTCCTACGTTTGACTCAGATTATAAGCAGGCTCTCTACATGCTTCGGATATGCACTTAACTGATATTATGCAACTTTTGAAGCGCTTCCTCTTTGTTTTTCAAAAAGAAAAAATGCTTGCCATTGTTGCACTCATAGATGAAATCTCTCAGGCTCTTGCTGGTATGTCCTTCGAAATCTCCCACAATAGCAAGCTTAACATGATAGTTCACGTATTTCTGCAAAATCTCCCCTGCAAGCTTGGTTTTCAGTTCGAAGAACTCTTCGGTGATGTTCGTTTTGTCGATAATGAGCTTGTCAGCATCATCGGTATACCTTACCGAAACCATCAAATCCAGTGCATCTTGAGCATTGTTGATGACGATGCCATTACTTTCAATAATGGCGACCTTGGAATTGCCCTGTTGATCAATAGTTATGATCATATCACTTTCTCCTTTGAACATCGTTTCTTTATAATATCTCGCAATTCTATAATAAAAAGCAATAATTATAGACTGTAATTCATATGATATAATGGGGTTATTTCCTAACTAAACTAAATCTCGTGACTTGCGAAGAAAAGAGGAGTCCATGGACACAAAGTGGCTAGAATGGGCAAAACAGATTCAAGCTATCTCACAAACAGGTTTAACCTATGCCAAGGATGTTTATGATATCGAGCGATACGAGGAATTGAGACGCATTAGTATTGATATCTTAAGCAACTATACTTCTGTTAACAAAGAGAAAATATCACTTACATTTGCAAGTGATTCAGGATACGCGACGCCTAAAGTCGATATTCGTGGTGTTGTTTTCAGGAAAAACAAAGTACTTTTGGTTCGAGAGAAGATAGATGGGGCATGGGCATTACCAGGGGGATGGAGTGACATCGGCCTATCACCATCAGAAGTAGCTGTGAAAGAAATTAAAGAAGAATCCGGTTTTGATGTTGTGCCGATGCGGTTGTTAGCAGTATTGGACAAAAAATTCCATGGACACCCACCTGAGCCTTATCACGTATATAAGATGTTTATCCGCTGTGACATTGTGGGAGGGCATGCGGAAACAGGTGTAGAAACCAGCGCAGTTGATTTTTTTGCTATCGACGCTTTACCTGAATTATCATTGGAAAGAAATACGCTGGAACAAATTAAAATCATGTTCGAATTTCTTGAACAACCAGATAAAGAAGTCATTCTGGATTAAAATAATAACCCCTTCAGCTTCCCGACCTAAGTCCATCATACCTGATGTCTTTAGTGCACGGCCTGCCATAAGGGGTTATCTTTTCGAAAGACTATAAAACCTTACCCAGAAACGCCTTGGTCCGCTCATGCTGGGTATTCTGAAAGAGCTCTTCTGGCGTGCCTTCTTCTACAATATATCCGCCATCCATAAAGATCACCCGATCCGCCACCTCACGGGCAAAGCCCATCTCATGCGTAACAACAATCATGGTAATCCCCTCGTGAGCGAGGTCTTTCATGACTTGCAGCACTTCTCCAACCATCTCCGGGTCCAGTGCAGACGTAGGTTCATCGAACAACATCACACTTGGGTTCATGGCAAGTGCACGAGCAATGGCCACACGCTGTTGTTGTCCACCTGACAACTGCTCAGGATAAGCATCCCGCTTCTGCGATAGCCCGACCTTGCTGAGCAGTTCCATTGATTTTTTCTCATTCTCGGCCTTATGCAGTTTCTTGATATGCTTCGGCGCGAGCATGATATTCTCCAGCACGGTCAGATGCGGGAAAAGGTTGAACTGTTGAAACACCATGCCCACATTGGTTCGTAACTGATCGATATCCGTCTTGGGTGAAGTGACCTCAATACCACCAATCGTCACCTTGCCAGACGTCACACCCTCCAGCAGATTGAGACAGCGCAAAAACGTACTTTTACCAGACCCGGAAGGCCCGATGACGCATACAACTTCTTTCTCCTGAATCGTTGTGGAGATGTCCTTCAATACCTCATTGGCACCAAACTGCTTTTTCAGGTTCTGTACGGTAATCATCGGATCGCATACCTCCTCTCAATGAACCGGGAAGCCCGGGACAATAGAACAATAATGATCAGATAGAATATGCCCACCACACCCCAGATTTCGAATGCCCGGAAGTTGGAGGAAATAATAATCTCCCCGCTCTGCGTTAATTCTGCGATACCGATCGCGGATAGCAGCGAGGTATCCTTAATCGTAATAATGAACTGGTTCACAAAGGTAGGGATCATGCGCCGGGTTGCTTGAGGCAACACGACCAGTCGCATCGTCTGAAAACGACTTAAGCCCAGGGATCGCGCCGCCTCATGCTGCCCGTTGCTAATGGAATTAATCCCTGCCCGGAAGATCTCCGAGATGTACGCTCCGGCATTCAGACTAATCGCAATAATGCCTGCGGTCATCGCCGGAATGCGCATATCTAGGAACACAGGCAGACCGAAGTAGATGAAATATACCTGCACCAGAAGGGGTGTGCCACGGATAATATCCACGTAAAGTGTGGCTACCAGCCGCAACATTCGATTCAAAGAAGTGCTCATCAGACCTGAGATCAAACCGATCACCATCGCAATGATGAGCGAGATCACGACTAGTTTTAACGTAACGACTGTACCCTCTAACAGAAGAGGCAGTGCGTCTATTATGACTTGTAAGGAGGAGTCCATCCGTACCACATTCCCTTCTATTTAGCCGTTGTTCCCAGATACTTGCCAACAATCTCGTCGTACTTTCCGTTTTCCTGCAATTTCTTCAGTCCATCATTAATCTTCTTCTGCAACTCCGCATCACCTTTGGCGACAGCAATACCATAGAAGTCACCGTTCAATCGGTCTCCAACGATTTTGAGTTTGGCGTTCGGATCAATGGCAATCTTATAGGAGATGACAGGGAAATCCTCCAGCGTAGCATCTGCGTTTTTGTTCGCGACTTCCTGATACATCGATGGGCTGTCATCAAAATATTTCACGGTTGCCCCATAGGTTTTCGCATATTCATCTGCGAGATTGGCACCTGAGGTTCCTTTTTTAATCGCAATAATTTTTCCTTTTAAATCTTCAGGACTTTGGATGTCCGCGTTATCTTCATGTACGATTAGGGACAGACCGGCCTGATAATACGGGTCCGAGAAATCCACGACTTTTTTACGTTCGTCCGTAATGCTAATGCCTGCAATGGCTCCGTCCAACTGATTCGCCGTAATGGCTGGAATAATACCTTTGAAATCCATCGGTTTGATCTCTACTTCAAAGCCCTCTTCTTCCGCAATCGCGTTCATAAGGTCAATATCGATCCCTACATATTTGCCGTCCTTCTGGAACTCAAAAGGGGGATACGTTGCATCGGTACCAAATGTGTATTTCTCAACAGCTGAACCATTTGCCGATTGTGCATTGCTCTCTTCACCGGACTTTGCTGCACCGCAGGCACTAAGTGTTAGAGCAAGAACGGACGCCATTACAATGGATGCTACCTTTTTCATAGAAAAACCCCTTTTCCGAATTAGATTGGGATCGACCGAATCGACCATTTGTATTTATACACGTATTGTAGTTCGCTCCCTACGCCAACTTACATGATCCTACATAAAATAATCACAATTTATGATAATTAAATTCACATGCGTTGTTTTTAAGTAGATAAAAGCGTGAAAAACGCTATTAAAAGATCTGTTTTCAATATTATATGTAAGGTTATATAACAACAAAGAAAGTGATAAACAAAAAAAGCCGAGAATCCGTGAAGGTGTTACCTTCGGGAATCCGGCTTTTGGATAAGAGAAAGAATATCTCAGTTACTATTTAGTTATTCAGTTATTCATCTTTTCAATCGTCTCCATATAGAACACATGCAGGAACTTTTTGATATTAACCTTGCCTTTGTCGCCTGCCTGATCTTCTTCCATCGCTCTCATCTTCATTCGAACATCCTGGAAGTCGAAGTAGAGGGGAGCATAATGTTCAAACTTGTGGTTGCTATAATCGGTGAGTCCAATCGAGGCCATGTTTGTCAGTGCGGCAATCACCGTTCTGCGAATACGTTGTTCCATCGCCTTGCACTCTTTCTCCACGTCTTTGGGCGTAGACTTGTACGTCTGGGCCACCGCTTCATACGACTCCTTCAGTGGCGGCCACTCCGCGACCTGCTTCTGGTCAATCGCATACTCCATGAGCGCAATGATGTCCTTGCTACCACTTTCTCCGATGATCCCCAGATCCATCAGAATGCTTCTTGCCGCATCTCGCACCGTCCGGCCTTGGGCAGGGGCCGGCGCTTCCACCAGATTCAATCGGGCCATCGACTGCTTGATCTCCAGCACGTAACGCTCATACTTCCACTGGTCATTCACTTTGCTGAGCACATGCTCCACTTCCACCCGATTAATCGGTTTATGAATGAAAAATTCAATTCCGTTCTGGTAGGCCGCACCTACCATCTCTTTATTCTCCACCTGAGAGATCATGATAAATTTCCCGGTATATCCGCTATGCTTCAGCTTCGCCACCGTCTCAATTCCGTCCTGATCCGGCATCAGCAGATCAATCAGCACCACGTCGGGACGCAGATCCATAATCATGCGTGCCCCTTCTATACCGCCCTCTGCCATGCCTGCAAGCTCGCCGATTCCACAGGATTCGATGATATCATGCAGCATGCTCCGGCTTACCACATCATCATCCACGATTATGATAGAAAGTGTCATCGACATCGCCCCCCTTGATTAGATTCATTTTGGGAATCGCTATAGCAAATGTAGTCCCTCTAGCTCCCGGAGGCGCAGATTCAACCTTAATCTGTCCCGCCAATGACTGAACGATATCACGTACATGAGACAGGCCAATGCCTGTTGCAGCAATGCCAACTTCATTGAATTTCGTTGTATAGCCCGGTTCGAAGATCACATCCCGTTTGGCTTCAGGTATACCTTTCCCAGTATCCATCACGACCAAATGCACGTCATCGTCCTGCTCATACACACGAATTCGGACCGTCCCATCATGCTCAATCGCCTCTACCGCATTGGCAATCAGGTTGTTCATTACCGTTAGAAGAGGAATGTAATACGGAGACTCACAATCATACTGTTGCTCGATGTCGATCTCTACCTGCTTATGCAGCATCTCACTATATTTTCGGTTTGCTTTGCTGGCAAAGTTCAGCACTTCGGACAAGCTCATGTTGACCGCTTTTTCGTTATCATACAATTTCAGCAGCCCCGCGAGAATGCGTTGTGAATCCTTCTTCACTTCATGAATCTGCTGAGCAATACCCAGTGTTCGCTGACTGTATTGGTTCATCTCCTGCTCTCGGAGATCTCGATATAGGTCGTAGCTGTCTGCCGTAATGCCTTCGATTGTATTCATTGCTTTCTTCAAGTAAAAAACCTCGCCATACAGACCTGAGTTTACACTCAACATCTGCTCCATCCGCTTCTCCTGCTCTGCATGCAAAAGCCGCATCTGCCTCACCGCAAAACTGTTGTAAAGCCCAATCACAAAATAACTTCGCAGACCGCCCACCACAAGCAGATACAACCATTCCTTCATATAAAAGATATTGGTCCCGCTTAACATTCCGCGAAAAAGCAACTCAACAAGATTAGAGGAGAAATCGATACATGTAATTAACCCGCCGAGTAGAAGAGGCTGCATCTCATGGAATCGATGCTTGAACTTGCTAAGCCCATAGGCAAAGACCACATAATACACACCT
Organism: Paenibacillus sp. FSL k6-2145; assembly: GCF_037976585.1. Classification (NCBI taxonomy): domain Bacteria; kingdom Bacillati; phylum Bacillota; class Bacilli; order Caryophanales; family Paenibacillaceae; genus Paenibacillus; species Paenibacillus sp. FSL k6-2145. The sequence goes on from NZ_CP150267.1 coordinate 1,979,645, forward strand.
GCTCCCAGATTGTCCCGCATGCTTTCCAGAATGGACACGGTCTGTACATGATTGATGAGATCTGCTGACTGAAACAGCAAATTCGCGATGCCTGTTAGGATTCCTGTCTTCACATAAGACAAGTGTGGCATGATCATCAGCAGAAATAAAAGGATGCTAACCCCCAGCCCGATTCGGAAGTAATCTTCCCGGAACGGATTTATCTTGAATTGCGCCCCTACCGCTGTGGCAAAGGCAATGGCCGTCATCTGCACATTCTCATTTTTGACCCAATTGCGCATCGATCTCTTCACCCACTATAACAACGTTTAGCGCCCAATGCCGGAACCCGCGCTTCTAATGTTAAATATACTAACATATGAAAGAAGCATTAGAAATAATTAAAATTAGGGAATGAACACGCAAGCAGAACAAAAAGGCCGGAAGTCTTCACTTCTGCGGCCTTTTCCTTATATCTCATCCGGAATATCAAATGACACCATCGTTCCCTCACCCGGCTCACTTACGATCGATAATCCCTGACCATACCGTTGCATCAATCTGCGGTTTGTATTCACAATACCTATTCCGCCTTTTCCACCTGGCGTAGCATGTAGCAGTTCTGCAACCTTCTCCGGTTCCATACCTTTGCCATTATCCTTCACCTCAATACGGGTATAACCCTCATGACGAGTGATGGATAGGCATAACGTACCGCCTACATTGCGGCTTAATAGACCGTGTCTGACGGCATTTTCAATTAAAGGCTGAATTGATAGCGGCGGGAGAAGCAAAGGAAGGTCCGGCTCTACGTTTAATACCACCGACAATCGATCTTCAAATCGTGTTTTTTCAATAAAAAGATAGGCTTCAACGAGTTCCAGCTCGTATGATAATTTCACCAGTTCCCCTGTATTGAGATAGTTGAAGCTGATCCGTAAATAAGATGAAAAAGCTTCACCAAGCTTCCGCATATGCTCTGTATCAATATCACTTAAAACCATAAGTGAATTCAACGTATTAAACAGGAAGTGAGGCTGAATCTGAGCCTGTAAATAAGCGGCCTCCATGCGCAGGCGCTCTTGGATAGACTGATTTAGCATGGTCAATGCACGTATCCGATATTTCAGTTCCACCGCATCTACAGGCTTCGTGACATAATCATTGGCCCCCGATGCAAACCCCGTGTAGATATCTGGCGGCTGACTTCGTGCCGTCAACAGCAGCACAGGAAGCTCAGACATTGAGAATTGTTCCCTCACCTTCAGGGTTAACTCGTATCCGGACATATTGGGCATCATCACATCTGTAATGAGCAGATCCCACTGACGTGTGCCGAGCAATTCCATCGCTTCCTGACCCGAACCTGCTGTAGTTATATCATATGGTTCAGTAGAAAGGATGCTGACCAGCACATCCAGATTCACCGGATCATCATCCACAGCCAGAATGGTAGCTCTCCCCTCTTTTAACAACGGAGCCATCTCTGCTGTCGCCAAGGCTTCCGCGTCCCCCATACCTGAGCGGGGTAACAGGAATCCGCTAGGTGCATCTTCCATCATCTCCGCGGCCTGTTCCCATATCAGGGGAAGTTGTGACTGAGCCTGATGGGTGGTTTCATTCGCAAGCGGCAGATTGAAGCTGAATACCGAGCCCTTTCCGAGTTCCGAGTGAACCGTAAGTGCCCCGCCGTGCAGTTCTACGAGCTCTTTGCAGATGTTCAGTCCAAGCCCGATGCCTTGTCCATCACTGATTCCATATGACCCTTGTTCATACGGGAGGAAAATACGCATCCGTGTATCCTCATCCATGCCAATGCCCGTATCCGTCACATGAATCAGAGCATGTCCTTCACGAATTTCGGCACTTACGGATATCGTTCCTTCCTCTGTATGTTTAAGCGCGTTATGCAGCAGATTATACAAAATCTGAACAAGCCTTTCTTCATCAGCCATGACCTGAGGGAACGATTCCGGAATCTCCATATGAAGGTGGACTGGTTTTCGTTCTGCCATGAACTGCAGCATGGCGATAACGCCAGGCACAACCGACTGTATGGAAAGAGGCCCCTGACGTAACTCAATGCGGTGCTCCTTCAGCCGAACTACATCCAGTAGATCACCAAGAAGATGTGACATCCGTCGACCGATCGTAATCAGCAACTCCATATCCTCCAGGCTCCGTTCATCCAACCGGTTTTTCTCTCGGGTGATGACGTTATGAGCGATGTTAATGATCCCGTGCAGCGGGGTCCGCAGTTCATGTGATGTATTCGCCAAGAACTGATCTTTAATTTTGTCGCCCTTCTGCAGCTCTGTATTCAGCTTCATATTCTCCCTGACATTCCTGAAGTATTTCTTGAACCAATAGGCGGAGAAGCCCGTAATCGCAAAGATAATATCAATGGGATAGTAGACTGTTGTCACATCTTTAGCTGTCTCGGCCACACTCCATATCAGGTTGGATGTAATGCCTCCTGCAGTAAGTAGCAGAAACACAATGTCCCGGTCCGCCTGTTTCCTGAAGATCATCGTTCCGACGATGTATAGAAACCAGATCATGGATACAAGAAAGAATAGGTTAATGACGTTGTAATGGATCATGGCATATGTAATATGAATGGGCACCACCACAATCACGGCCGTATAGATCAAGGTCATGACAACATGCCACTGTAGCCATGCCTTTCGTACATGAACCATCGTTAATCTCTGGAATAACAGAAGGATACAAGCATTTTGCAGCAACAATGAGATCAATCGAATTTTAATGCCCCAGGTATAATTAATTGGAAGCCATAACATCAATATATTGTCATGACCCATCGTAACCGTGATGCCAACAGCTAAAGTTAATACGGCTCCAACCAGCAAGGAACGTTCCTGTCGATTAAATGCGTAAAGAATACAGGCATACATGCCGTGGAGGAGCATAACCAGAAAGGTGAGCATCTGAAAACCAATGGAATACCAACGCGAAAAATCAACAGCTGCCTGTGAACCAAAGCGAACAGGTTTGCTAATTCCGCCCATATACGGGCTGTCGTAATTGGCTACACGGACCAATAATTCAATGGAGGTTGTTCCTTCCTGATCGTAGGTCGCTGTATATGAAGTGCTTCTGGGTATATATGTACTGCTATCCGTGGAGACCTCACCCATGCCCCCGTCCGCGTCTCCATTCATCTCAACCTCGGATGAACTTCGGATTCCCTTGAACCAGAAGGTTACCGGCGTCTGAAGCGGATCTGTCAAAATGCGCAATCGATATGTTCCGTAACCGTACGAACTCTCTTGTTCCTGATTCTGTGCACTCCCCCAGTCCCCAGGGACCTGAACACTCTTGGCACCGCCATTCCTCTTCACAATATCTTGTTGGGTCAGCAACTCATCCGGATAAAGTTCCCATTCCCCATTCAAGTACATGACTGGAGATTGATCCAGATCCACGCCCCTTAAATCCAGCACCCCGTTAACGGCGCGATGCTCATCTACTGTGTGGAATAGCTCAGACCATACCGAGCGCATGCCAATTAACACTCCAAAAATGATTAGCATAATGAACAAATATTTGTAACGGTCCACACGTTTCGTTTGAAGTAATTTCATTAATTATTTTTTCATGACTTTGGTTAAACCGAGCTTCCAGTCCTGATACCATTCGGTAATGTCCTCACTGATCGGGATCTCCAAATCTTGCTCCATTCTGGTGGTTAAGAGACGATACTGCTCCTCCACACCGAGATCGTTGTGCATTTCATCATATAACTTCATTAGCATAAAATAACTTTCTTCTTCATCCGGAAGCATATGCTGGATACGTTGTGTACTCTCGATCACTTTCTCCGCCAGCCCATGCTGCTGGTAATACAGACTTAGTTGTCTCATATGATACAGCCACAGATAGCGTAATCTTTCCCGCTCAGGTTCAGCCCACATGTATTCATAATTGCCAAGATAGGTACCCTTATATAGATGAAGCACTTGCTCATAGGCATGAACGGTACTTTCGTCTACGGCTTTCCATTGCCTGATTTCCCGTTCCCACTGCTCACTATCCAACTGAGCCTCACCCAATTCGAGTCGATAGCCTGCCTCCAGGTGTCCACTCTGAATCGTGATCATATCCATATTGCAAGTTTTCAGGGTTTGGCGGACATGATAAATCGCAGTGTAGAGTTGGTGTGCCGTCTTCTTCTCTTCCATTCCCGGCCACAGAAGCTCCAGCAGAACACTGCGATGGATGACCTGGTTCCGGTGGTGAAGCAAGTATGCAAACAGTTCCTGCGCCTTGCTTGTACGCCATTTGGCAACCTGGGTATCCTTTCCTGGAAGCTTAAACTGAATCTGATTAAAACAGCAAATTAAAGGTACGTTTGTATCCTTTGACCGCTGCTCCCGTTTTACGCTCAGTTTCTCTCTTACGCGGCTCACCGTCTGCTTCAATCGATCCTTTTGGATGGGCTTCATCACATAGTCCAAAGCCTGTAGTTCGAAAGCATGCACCGCATATTGATCGTAACTGGTCACAAATATAATTTCGATGCCCGGTGTTGCAGCCTGAATCTGTCTTCCCAGATCCATACCATCCATCTCCGGCATATGAATATCCAGAAATACAACATCAGGACGGTGTTCCACAATACCTGCCACAGCCTCTGTTGGATTCATATATGTAGCGATAATTTCAATGCCGCTTACTTCTTTTTCTAGTGATTTTTGAAGGCCTATCAACGCTAGACGTTCGTCGTCAACCAATATCACTTTCACAGGAGCTTCCTCCTCGACCCTGAGGTCTTGAGATTTATTTTCACTATTATATCATAGGCATTTTAAGTATTTAGGTTCTTGTTTCCTATTTTCAATTTGTAGCAATTTAATTGTATAATACTTAATAGAAGACAGGTTATCAGATCCGGTCTTGGAAGAGAGGAAGGTACCATATGTCAGATGTTAATCAAAGCTTTGGGCAAGCCCTTGTCAAATCATTAGTCGGGGAACGCGGTCATATCCGCATCGCCCGTGCTCTGCCCGATATCGATGTCACACTTGCTGCTCGTACGCACGATGCCATGCCATATACAATTTATCAGTTGGTGAAGCACATGCATTATTGGCAGCAATTCATGCTCGATCACTTGGAAGGACGCAAACCACAGCTCCCTGCTAACGTGAGTGAGAGCTGGCCTGAGGAGAAGGGTCCACAGGACGAAGCCACGTGGAAGGCAGATATTCAGGCATTCTTGGATGGGGTTGATCAAGCCGTAGCCATTGCCGAAAATGCACAATTAGATGATCCACTGCTCTATTTCCCGGGTGAAACCAAAGCAGGACTTTTGCGCAATATCGCATCCCATAACTCGTACCATCTGGGTGAGATTGTTCTGCTGCGTCGCTTCTACGGCGCATGGCCGCCTCCAGGTGGCGGATACCCGGCGTAAACCATATTTACAACAGATCTATTGAACGAATATACAGACACATCTAAGCTGTGAAAGGACGATTGTTCCTTTTACAGCTTCTTGTGGTTATAGGCAAGTAACATCCATTGAAGTGCAATTATAACGCTCATATCCTGTACCAGGCTCATATATTACTTCAAAGTACGTATATGACTTTGAAGTGCGTACTTCTCATCCTTCTTTTTCTGACCCACAATATGAACAGAAGAAGAGAGGAGCATGTCCATTGAAACCCGAACAATCCGTTACCCGTTACACTGCACTTGTCATTGGTGCTGGAGGCGTCATTGGAAGAAACCTTATTGATTATCTGGTGACACTTCCCGAGTGGAATGTCATTGGTGTATCTCGCCGCGGAGGAGAAGATGCCCCTGGGTTACGTTATATATCAGCTGATTTACTGAACGAAGCAGACACACAAGACAAACTGAGTCTTTTAACGACCGTTACGCATATTTTCTACGCCGCGTATCAGGATCGCCCAACCTGGGCCGAATTGGTACAGCCCAACTTGGCCATGCTCGTCAATGTGGTGAATACCATCGAACCGATCGCTCCAAATCTCCAACATATTAGCCTAATGCAAGGTTATAAAGTGTACGGTGCACATCTGGGGCCATTCAAAACTCCTGCCAAAGAAACAGACGCATATCATATGCCCCCTGAATTCAATGTCGATCAGCAACAGTTTCTGGAGGATCGGCAACCCGGAAGCAGCTGGACCTGGTCAGCCCTGCGCCCTTCTGTTGTATGTGGATTCGCTCTGGGTAATCCAATGAACCTTGCCATGGTTATTGGCGTGTATGCGTCTATCTCCAAGGAACTTGGCTTGCCACTTCGATTCCCTGGGAAACCAGGAGCGTATCATTCGCTTCTTGAAATGACTGATGCGACATTGCTGGCTCATGCAACCGTATGGGCAGCAACCGAACCTCGCTGTGCCAATCAGGCATTCAATATCACCAATGGCGATCTGTTTCGCTGGAATGAACTATGGCCCAGAATCGCTGCATTTTTCGAATTGGAAACCGCACCTCCACTCCCCCTCTCACTTACAACAGTGATGGCAGATAAAGAAGATCTTTGGAAGTCCATGATTGAAAAGTATGGTTTGGTAAACACCCCTTATGATGATGTCTCTTCCTGGGCATTTGGTGACTTTGTCTTCTCGTGGGATTACGATTTCTTCGCAGATGGTTCCAAAGCTCGCCGCTTCGGATTTCATGAATTCATTGACACTGAGGCTATGTTTATGGATATTTTCAGAAATCTACGTGATCGTAAGATCCTTCCGTAAAGTAAATAAAATGCATAATAAGCCGATTCCTGAATTCCAGAATCGGCTTATATAATTCACTCAACGTTAGTAGTAGTTGGCGGCTTAAACAGAATTTTTCCTCGATCACCATAAACATTCTCCACGTGTATATCGCCCCACCTACACATCAGATGAAGAATCTCTTTAAGACTCCCCCCGTACTCTGTTAACTCATACTCCACTTTAGGCGGGACCTGGTGATGGGAAATTCGGACAATGATCCCCGCCTCCGTTAGTTCACCAAGTTGCTGAGTCAACACTTTCTGGGTGATCGCAGGGATCAGTTTCATCAGCTCACCATTACGTTTTTTGCCAAAGGTAAGATGGAATAGAATAACAGGCTTCCACTTTCCCCCAATTACTTCAAGAAAAGCTTCAACTGCGGTGTTATATACTTTGAACGGTTCCTCCATATCACCTTCTGTCTCCCTTCCAGGCTATTGCTCAATCTTCCCGATTCATCTTCTCAAAAATATGGACTAATTGCGCTCGATCCTCTTCGTTTAATTTCTGGAATAAATTCTTGCGCAGCTTCTGGCCCTCCAATATTGCTCTTCCGAGGACTTCAGCCCCTTTATCCGTAATGTTCAAATAAACAATGCGACGGTCCGCTTCATCTACCATTCTGACGACTAATTCCTTGGCTACCATCTTGTCAGATAAATAACTGAGTGTAGGCGGAGTGAACCCTAAAATTTTTGCAATATCCGAAGGTCGGCTTTTTCCATTTTGATGGAGATGGCTGAGTACAAGCACATGAGAGACACCAAGGTCCTCATTAAATGATTTGTTCCATTGTATGATCAATTTATTGGTGAAATTATCCATGTTGTGTATAAGCTCAAAAATGTTCTGTTCTTCCATTAGATCCTCCTCGAAAAAATAAACAACAGCCCTCATTCATCTTAAGGGCTGTCATCATTTTACACGCTATTGGGCTGAGTAGCCACCATCGATCACCAGTTCAGATCCTGTAATGTACGAAGAATCATCCGATGCCAGGAACAATGCCGCTTTGGCAATATCGCTTGCTTGGCCCAGACGCTGCAAAGGCGTTGCCTGAATTAATCGTTCAAGCAGTTCCTTGGATGTGTTCAAGGATTGGGTCATTGGTGTTTCGATGATCCCAGGAAAAAGAGCATTCACCCGAATACCTTGACGTCCGAAGGTGGTCGCAGCAGCTTTGGATAATGCTCGTACCGCGCCTTTGGATGCCGAGTAATGGTTAAATCCTTGTCCAATCAAAGCGGTGTATGAAGAGATGTTAACGATGGAACCTTTCTTCTGGGCTGCCATATAAGGAGTGACATGTTTCATGCCAGCGAATGGGCCAAAGCCATTAATGGAGAGCATTTTCTCCCAATCCTGTGCATTGATTTCCTCAAATGGCTTTTCCGAAGAAATGCCTGCATTGTTGACCAGAATGTCAATTTTTCCAAAACGTTCATTCACTACTTTCGCCAGTGCCTGCCAACCTTCATCCGAAGATACATTCAACTTCATTCCGTACACATTCTCTTTTTGGCTGGCTCTCTCCAGTGCTTCCTCATTAATGTCTGCTGCAATGACGATGGCGCCTTCCTGCGCAAAAAGATCAACCATGCCCTCCCCGATTCCCGAAGCTCCGCCAGTTATAATGGCTACTTTATTATCTAATTTTCCCATGTAGATCGCTCCTAACGTATTGTCATTCATGCTTAACATGCTGCTTAAGCCTCTTTCCTGAAGAAACCAATCTATTTAGACTTATAATATTTAGACGTCTAACTATTACACATCTAAATATTATCAGAGTCACTTCCTTTATGCAACGAGTCTGTTACTATATCCATATTTTGGATTTATAATTAAAGCTAACACAGTAGTAAAAACCCGTTGTTGGGTGATAATTCGGCTTACTTCGCATAACTAACCAGCAAAAAAACTGCATCCGTCATGACGAATGCAGCCTTTGCAACGTTTCGTATGAAGGGAAGCTCAACCCTTATTTACAGTGAACCTTGAAGGTTTGCAGGTTGATTGTCCTCATTCAACAGACCTTGGATAAAGGTTTCAAAATTCGGCGCAAGCCAAGTGATCTTGTAGTTTTCATTTTTATCCACATGAACAACCTCGGGCTCACCTGCATTGCCGGATTCACGATAATCCAGCATCACCACCTCCGAATCGGAAGAGCATTCACATACAACAACACCGATTTCGGGGTAACCCTCCTGCTCGATGATAAACCGGCTGCCCGCTTCACCACCTAACGAGTGTGCCTTCTCCCGTCCAATACCCAGTATTGCCGCGATCTCAACGCGGACCTTCTTGGCAGCCTCTGCTTGGCTAACTGGAAAATACCGATAGTGGGGAACACCACCATTATGTAATTTCATCATGTTAATATAGGATGTTGGCAGCTTGAACACCAACTGCTCCTCCACTGACTCGACCTGTTCATCGGTAGGCGGGGCCATCACATATTGCTCCACGGCTTCAGCACTGTCATTCCAAAAACCCGTTGGTTCCAGATGGCCAACACTAACAGGTGCGGTTGAGATTTCAGAGACAGATGGGACGGTATTCACGAGCTTCTCTACGGATTCCTCTGCTGTTTTGCTTCGAATCCATTCCAGAAACTCCAGCGTATCTTCATCCCCAGGGTCCAATTCATCCGCTCTTTCAAACGCCTGTAGCGCATGCGCATATTGCTCCAGATAATAATAAGCCAGTCCAATCCGATAATGCCAGAGTGGGTCACCTGTGCCCTCTTTAGCAACCGTCAGGAATTGTTCAACCGCTTCTTCATACTGTTCCAGGTTATTTAGCGCTCGTCCCAAATGGTTAACCAGCTCATAATCTCTTTCTTCCACAGGAATTGCTTGAATTGCATCTACAATTTCCTGAAATTCATCTTCTTCATGCCACTCTTGCAATTGAACCAACAGATCGTCTCTCATTCTCTTTTCCTCCCCGTTCATTCACTCATGATTACGTATTGAAAATTATACCACTATCCGGATCACCATCTCCAGCAAACCAAGATCCTTAGGGATATCATGAATCGATATCTTTTCATTTCTGATGACAATACTAAAAGAGGTAACCTGAGCCCGGTTAAGAAAACCAGGCAGGCTACCTTCTTTATTCCTTCCAATACATTGAATTCTTAATTCAATTCAGCAACTCAACACAATCGTAGACCCAACCTGCACTTAACCAGTTACCCAAGTCACTGGAACCGCTGATCGGCGTAATAGTGATGGTATTGGAACCATTGACGAAGTAGGATGCTGGAACATTCCAGCTAAAGGTTGTGTTGTTACCACGATAGGTACCAATGGTGAAGCTACGAGAATTGGGCTGTGAAGATGCAGCAGGATTGGTTAAAGCATGTCCATTAACCGTTATACTAGGTCTTCCATTATTGTAGGCTGCGGTAATACCGATGTTGAATGTATGAGAAGATGCAGCTTGAGCTGCATTCAAGTTAAACGTTATTGTGGTTGGAGAATTCTGACCACGGAACTGGATTGCCGGAAATCGATTGGTCGCGCTACCGGTAGCATAGGTGACAGGTCCCCAGCTTGGGTTGCGACTATCGGAAGGGTGACGAATCGGAATCGTCTGTCCATTCAGGAGCTCCCGTGGCGTACCATCCCAGTTACCGATTCGCCAGATGTTAGAGGCTTTACTTGGATCATTGTTGATCGTACGTGTATTCAGAGTCGTCGTTTGTCCAGCCGTGACATTAACCGTTTCCGTATATACGGCCAGTTCTCCCTTATATGCTGTCATGGTGTACGTCCCAGGAATCATGCTGTATTTGGCGGCCGCCCCACTTGAAGACGTCCCCACCCAATACTGCGCATTGCTATTAGCGAACCCAATTGTGTAAGCATACCCTGTATCCATCCCGGAGAGGCCATTAAGCACCACATTCCCCCGACTGGATACCCAACCTTGCAGATTCAGACCAGACATCCAGCTGAAATCGGGTACACCTGGTGTACCTCCGGTTGTAAAGATCAAAGCGTACGGCCCATGCAGACCCAGGCGCCAATTCTCCGTCTGTGCATGTCCCGAGTTCATATAGTTATATACTTCCGTCTCTGTGCCACTTTGGAACTGGATGTCGCGAAAGAATGGACCACCAGAGCTTTTTTCCCGATTGCCGTAGGCCATAAATACACCGACACCATTCCCCGTAACTCCACGAACGGATAAATCTTTGGCCTGATCATTACCATAATATTTGGAGGCCGACTGTCCATTTGCAAACCCGAACACATCCTGACTCTCGATTGCTCCTGTGTTACCTCGATTATTGGAATTCGCCGGAACACCCGTCAACACACTACCATTACCGCGGAAAATGTACCGCAGCTCCCCGATCGAAGGTTGAGCCGTGATATGCGTTGCCATGTATATGATGTTCTCCCCACCACGCGAAGCATAATAGTGAGTCAGTGTGCTTGTGGATACCGTGATTAACACGGTTGATCCTGAAGGTGAGGTATTCCACGTCACATTGGCCGAGGAGCCCAAACCTGAGCCGATATGTGACCCTCTGTTGCTGTTCAGCTCCGTACCGTTCATTTTGGCTGAGATAATATCCCCATTGGTTTTGTTCACCACATAGACTAATCCTGAACCGGTGTTTACTTCAATTCTGGAGCCGTTATCCGTAACATTAATGGTTGCCGCGTGTCCGGTAGATGCAGGGTATACAACAGCTGTTGCGATCATAACGACAATTAAAAACAAACCAAGCGCCTTTCTCACTATACTTTTGGTCATGAGTAAATCCCTCCTTGGAACTCTTTTAATAAAGCGCTTACATTATAATGTATAATAACTGACACTTCCGTCTCATATCGATATGTCTGCTATGTGAGCCTGTCCATAATCAATGGAATGTTATGTCTGCGTGCGTATAGAGTAGAGTCGCTACTTCATGTAAATCTGATCTGGCCACCCCCTTCTTAAATCACTCTTCTACATACAAGAATTCTTACAATTCCAATAAAATAATACCATTATATTACATATACTGGCAATGAAAATGAACCGTTTATCCAATAGTAAGTTCTGAAAACAAAATTTACTTCAACATGCAGAAGTCTGATTTTCATTCTCATTCCCGCACTCTACAATGTTCGTTTAGATGCGTCGTTATAGTACCAGCATACGAGTACATTGAAAAGTTTTTGTGCCAATTCTCCATTGTGGAGATATGCCGTTCCTCTTATTTTCCGTTTACATATTTTATAGAGAACTAGTTTTGATCTTAACGGACAAGGGGTGCAATTGAAATGGGAGCTAAGCCACATGGCGCTATCCAAAAGCAGGGGGTTTCTATTATTGCCTGCACGAAACGTCAAAACTATATAAGAAACTTGTTCAATAACTACAGTCGACAGATCCACGCCAGGAAGGAACTTATCATTATTGTCAATAACAATAACATTCCCCTTACCCCATATCTAAGTCTAGCCAAAAAACTTTCAAACGTACACGTCTATCGTCTTCCAGAACGCACTTCCCTCGGCGCCTGTCTAAATTATGCTATCAAGAAGACGAAATACAACTATATTGCCAAGTTTGACGATGATGATTATTACGCCCCCTACTATTTGAAGGAAAGTATGCAGACCTTTCAAAGAACCAATGCTGATGTCATTGGCAAGAAGGCTCATTACATGTATTTACGCGGATCTAAGACGTTTATCCTTCGTTCTCCTCATGATGAACATCGACCGGTGACCCTAATCCCTGGCGCAACGCTTGTTTTTAAACGCAAGGTAGTAAACCAAGTACCGTTCCCGAATCAAAGCGTCGGTGAGGACGACCTATTTTGCATTAGAAGCAAACGAAAGGGTTATCGCGTATATTCTGCTGGAAAAAATAATTTTGTTGCGATCCGCAGGCGAAACTCATCCAACCATACTTGGATCATTAGCGATAAAGAACTCATATCTCAAAGCCGAAAAATACCTTCTGTTACCAATTACAAAAAATATGTACAGAAAAAGCCCAGGGGCTAACCCTGTTAACCACAAATTGAGTCTCAAAAAAGAGCAGCATTCCGCTGCTCTTCTCTGTTCTCGACCCTTTATTCACATGCATTTGGACTCAAACCAGATACTCCCCCATAATCTGCTCGATATCATACGGCGTAACGCCTTGATCCACCGAATAGATCGTATCCGCCTGATCTATTGTATCCACCAGTTCTCCTCTAGCTTTGGCATGGAGCATGAACAAGTCATGCAGATCGGGTTTGCGTAAAGTCGTTAGTGCTTTGCCCATCAGGACCATGCCTTTTTGATTGCCTTCCACATTATTGTAGTAATCCGGGTGGCTTGTCAGCGCCAGGTCTGTCCAGATGACGGTACGTTCAACCAGGTCCATAATGACAGGGATCGCAATCTGCGTATCTGCGGTAATATCGATTTTGTTAGCTACGGTGGACGGCTCGAAGATCTCGCCAGAACCCGGCTTCTTCCGCATCATCCACCCTACAAAACATTCCGGCAGATCACAGTACGGATGACTGGTAAACGAAAGCAGTGTTGCCACAACATATCGTCCACCATAAGCCACGATGGATGGAATATGCAGATCAATGAACTCACTTGCTCCGTTAGGTGCAGTCACGATATCTCCGCTATGGACAGCCTTATAGTTAGAGGATCGCAGATTCGTATAGGAGATATGCTCCACATAGTTCCAGTCCTTATCATACATCACCGCAGACAAGTCAATGTCCACGCGCCCTGTAGACTTTCCATCCACGTCCCCCTCTTTCCACCAGTTGAAGAAACGGATGGTATCACCCTCTGCCATCGGCACACGACTTCCACGAACGATGGTATGCAGAGCCTTGCTCGCCGATCTCTGGGAAAAGGGTACCAGATAATCATGAAGCTGTGGATCGACATATGTCTTCCCAAGCGGGGAAAGGTGTGCGAATCGCTCTACCAGCGCCTGCTCGCACAATTGCACGACATCCTGACACGTGGCTTCATTGATGTCTGGCAGCTCATTCGGAACAGCAAAAGCTTTGGCTACATTGCCTTTTGGGAAGAAGACACGCAGATCCTGCGGTTCATTACGGCGGGCAAAATGCTGTCGTACCTGCAATAACACCGGGGTGGATACTTGCTCCAGTACCTCACCAAATGCCAGCAGTACATACGTTTCATCTTCGGTCATCCGCAACAAGTGATCCAGTCTTCTCGCGAATTCACCTGGACGCTGTGACAACAGATCGATCAGACTCCAGACATTCCGATATTGGAAGGCAAGTTCCACACTTCCGTTGAAGGTCGAATACGGCTTATTATTACGCAAAATATCAAAGGCTTCTTCGCATCGCGGATACCGAAGCTTATATTCCGATGGATGCAGAATTTCGCCAAGGCGAATCCAGCGATCCTTATATCGCAACATATCCTCCGTGATGGAGCCACATTGCTCCAGCAATCCGAGCAAAAGGCGTCTCTCACGCCGTTTGAATTTTCGGAAGGGAGAAGCCACAGCGAGGCTAACATCACCATTGGACCAGGCAACAGCCAGACGGAGGACATCACTTGCCGTTTTGAAATACGGACTAATTCGGTCGAGGTTCGCCTTTTCATGCTTCAACAGCGAGGCGACCACAAAGCCCACATTTTCTTTGAACGGAATCTCAGCAGGTAGAATCGCATCCACTTCACTTGGATCTGCATGCTCCAACACCATGTCGATATCCGCCTTGTCTGTTTCCGAGATAGAACCTTTTGCTTCAATGATCTGACGGATGAGCGTCTGGAATGCTTGCTGGTTTCCCAAACCAATGACTTTCAAGTCCGTCTTCTCCAGCAAAGGCATTCTTTCCACAGATTGTTGATCCGGATAGACCACAGTCAGGTTGGTCAGATAATGAATAATCGCATTGAGATATAACTCGGCCTCATCCGCTTGCATCACCTGCATTGGGAATCCAGCATACATCGGTGTGTACTTCACATGTGCGCCGACCATGACTCTTAGATCAGCCACGAGTTGAATATATACTGTTTCAAACTGTTCCTTGGACAGCTGCCGCATCGCTTGAATCAACTCATCCGAGAAGGTGTATCCGAGTGCTTCAATATTTTTGAGGGCAGTCGCCAGGTGTGTCTTCGGCAACTGTTGCTTCCCTTCGTTTGATTCAATAATGAGTTTGTTCGCTCTGCGCAAATAGATTGTATTGTTCATGATAAAAGAGTCCAGGAAAGCCATATTCCTATTAACATTTGGTAGATGGCTTTAGAAGGAAGGAATATGATAGCCTGGACGCCTCCTCTCTGAAATGAAATCTTCAGGAGAGCTGCGACCCTATGATCTCCAATGATTGTAGAAGGAAGGATCACAATAGCCTGAAGGGCAGCGGTTCAAAGTTTGTCACCCGAACCTCTGGTGAACCCATCATCTCAGATTCCATGATCTGCCAACAGGGCGAAAGTATTACGACATGAATTTAAGAATTTAATGAAAATAGAAAAAAGCCTTTGCCGACCCCCAATGTCAGCAAAGGCTTTTCCGTATAGATTTGTTACTTATCAATCAGGTTTGTTACTTTCAACATTCTTGCAATCAATGCAGTGACCTCAGCACGGGTCATCGTGGTCTTCGGACTCAGAACCTCTGGCCCATTACCTTGGATGATCCCCGCTGCAATCAACTGGGCTACATCTTCTTTTGCCCAATTCGATACATCGGCTGCATCACTGTAACGCTCCAGTTCAGAGTTCATCTGTTCCGGGCTGATTGCCGCTTTTGGTTCAATCAGACGGTAGGCACGAGCGACCATGGCAAATCCTTGCTCACGTGTGATCTCCTGATTACCGTAGAAGTTGCCATTATCGTAACCGCGAACGATACCGAATTCATTCGCAAGGGCTACCGCGGAGCGGAACCATGCGGATTCGTTAACGTCAGGGAATAGATTCTGTGGTGCATCCTGACGCATTAGGCCCAGTCCAAGTACAACAATCTCGGCAAACTCAGAACGAGTAACCTGACGGTTCGGTGAGAACGTGTTATCTCCGTTACCTTTCAGATCTAATCTCGCAGCGATGTTGTTCACATCGGTTTTACCCCAATGGGACTTGGCATCTTCAAAATCCTGCGGATTCCAGATGACTGAGTAACTTCCGCTGCTGCGCAGGTCATTAATGAGTGCATAGTATCGGCTATCGACTTTGGTAACAACCGTTGGTACATGGAAGATGCTACCGTCCGGGTTGATGATCACTCCTGTTGTAATCCGGTTCGGGTCGATGCCTTCTGGAAGTGCAATATACTTCGGTGCATAGCCATTCAGCTGGCTAGATCGCACAGTCTGTCCATCTTTCGTAAACGTCAGATCCAGATCAACTGGTGTGACAAGTAGCTCGTATCCTTGGGATGCGGCTCTTGTCTCGGCGCTGTCAATCAATGCATCCGAGGAACGTGCAATATCAATATGGACATCAATATCATTCAACGCTGCATTACCAAGCTGTTTGGACACACCATTCAAGTCCATTTTGCCACCAGGTACCGGATAGATCGCTAACGGATTGCTAATGTTCAATTTGGAACCTTGATCTACTAATTGTTTCAGTGTTTCGAGGGTTAAACCGTCCACCTTCATATTCCCATCATTCGGTGAATGAATGGCGAACTGCTGTCCTGTGCCTTGTGACATGGCAACATTCAGCTTGGCTGGATCAACTTGAACCAACGTTTCTTTGTTGTTAGATGGTTTGGATGTAGCAAATGGTTGATGGCTACCATCCCGAGTTGTCTCCAAATTATCCTTCACGGGTGCCGGCGTTGGCGTTGGTACTGGCGCAGGTGTAGGTGCTGGTGTGCTTCCACTGTTACCTCCCGTATTTCCGCCGCCATTGTTGCCTCCACCATTGTTACCATTGTCATTGGATGCTCTAGTCACGTTAATTTTATACTCCGTAACGTGGCCAAGTGAATCCGTTACTCTAACAACGATCTTATTTCCGCCAACTTGGAGTGGTAGATTCTCACTTACAGCACCACTTGAAATCTCGTTCCATTCTCCATCTCCAACAGCTATTTCAATCTTCGCAAGTGGATCAAGTGCCGTTGGCGTTAGCTGGAATTGATATACGCTATTCGGCACTGAAATGGTGTATGTGTCTTTAGCCGGATCAAAGGCCGGAGACAAGCTTCCTGTAGACGGGATCAGCGTTTGCAGCGTTGATGTATCTGTACCAATTACTTTGGTAAGTCCCGTTCTTGCATCTGTCAGATCCAAAAGTGCCTTGTCTACCTGCGCTTGGGTCGCTGTCGGATCATTCAACACTCGTTCTGCTTCATTCATCGCATTATCCAGTGCTGTCCAGCTCGCTGGTGTGTATGCTGACTCTTCCAGGCTTTCACCTGTAATTTCAGTTACTTTCGCTTGCAAAGCTGATTTATCTACATCTGGTACAGATGTTGTAGGGATTAGGCCCGTTCTTGCATTAGTCAGATCCAAAAGTGCCTTGTCTACCTGCGCTTGGGTTGCTGTCGGATCATTCAGCACTCGCTCTGCTTCATTCATCGCATCATCGAGTGCTGTCCAGCTCACTGGCGTGTACGCTGACTCTTTCAGGCTTTCACCTGTAATTTCAGTTACTTTCGCTTGCAAAACTGATTTATCTACAACTGGTACAGATGTTGTAGGGATTAGGCCCGTTCTTGCATCTGTCAGATCCAAAAGTCCCTTGTCTACCTGCGCTTGGGTCGCTGTCGGATCATTCAACACTCGCTCTGCTTCGTTCATCGCATTATTCAGTGCTGTCCAGCTCACTGGTGTGTACTCAGATTCCTCTAGACCCTCGCCTGTAACTTCAGTTACTTTGGCTTGCAACAAGGACTTGTCTACCTTTGTCACAGCATTTTCGCTAAAACTTTGAGCTGGGGCACCGTTAGTCCCTTTTAGATTACCATCTTCAATATCGTAAGAAACGATCACTGATGCATTGGAAGGGATAATCTGACTCGTTTTTAACTTCAATGTCTTGCTGTTCGCTCCTCGTTCGAAACTGTCGATCGTGATTGGTTGGCCGTTGATCTCCAGATTGAAGCCAGTTAAACTTGCTATATTCGAAAAATCGAGCTCCTCATCGAACGTTACAATAACCTCATCTTCTGTCACAGACACATTACTTACATTTGCGCTTGTGAATTTTGGTGCCCACGCACTGAACGTGAAATACTCTCCGTCTTTTAATGCCGCCTTGGCTGTATAATGTGGAATTCCATTTACATCATTGAGGCTCAATTCATAGCCAGATGCATCTGTAAAATCTTCACTGTCACTTACCAGTAATTGATAACCTGCTGGAACTGACACTTCCGGGATACCAATCTCCACTTCACCCACGTTATTCGTATTCTGCACTTTCCAAACTCTTTGCGCATGATATTGTCCCGGTTTATTTATAGACTGATCATAGGTCAATGGCAGACCGTTATCCGCCCATACGAAATATTGCTGATCCGTCAAAATGCTGGAATTATCTGCATTTGTAGCAGCCAGCGTGTTAACACCTACGGCGACTTGTGGTACTCCAGCATTGATGCTTAAGCTTTGTTTTTGATTCAAGCCCTGTGCTTCATCTTTGCCGATTCCTGCAATATTGTGCTTATACTTGGAATCGACAGTCCACACTTCACTTCCGTTAGTTGAAAGATAAGGACTTGCTCCGTTGTTGAGCGTAATGCCATATTTAATGGCTAGATAAGACTCAATTTTTGAAGCATCCATAGCTGTCTGATTGTCATACAAAATAATCTCAGCAACATCAGCTACAAGACCACCCCAGTTATAAGTGGCACTTCCGCCGTTGGTAGCACCTATAACAGGAGTAAAGTTAATCTCTCCAAAGACCCCTTTCCGACTGAAGCTAGCTTCAACACCATCTACTCGTGCTGTATGATTATTATTACTTATGATATCAAAGTTCACGATCTGAGCTCTACTTCTATCCACCAGATTGAAATAGTCATAAACACCATCGACGCCATTACCTGAGGCAAAATTGTTTCCATATCCACCCATTATAATGACGCCATTGGTTCCTGTAGGAGTAGTCGCTCCGACAAGAGCTCCCCCGTTGTTATTTTTATAAACGGCATAGCCAGATTGGAATTTAATTGGTTTGTCACCTACCAGCTTTACGGAGCTACTATAGTGGCCCCCACCTGTCGGATTGTTGAATTTTACACTGGGGTTAAAGTTAATTCCTCCCGGATTATAACTCGGTGCTGTCTTCCCAGAAGGAATAACCAGGTCAAATTCTACCTCGTTAGCTGATTGGTCCTTCCAATCGGTCAGTAAACCTTCCACCGTATCAGCATCCGAGTCTGCTTTCAGCCATAACACAGGTTCAAGACCCGTTCCCCCTGGAACAGGGCTGCTAGCTGCGCTTACTCTCTCTGAACCAATTGAAGAGATGAATGTGCTTAATAACAACATGCTAACTACGGACACTTTAAATCCTTTTTTCCACTTCTTACTGTACAAAAACGACATACTTATCCTCCCTCTTTTACATTTCGCATAATATCGACCCTCATCTTGCTTATTCTACACATAGCCTCTTACCAAACTCTTACCAAACCTTTCGCTCGTAAATACAACAAAAAAACAGCCTTGCAAATGAAGCTGCGAGGCTGAATATTTTCAATTACATATTTGATTGTTTCCATTGTTGGTACCATAACTCAACTTCCAGGCCGGGACGTATACCTGCCTCTTGCTCTAAAGCGATAACCAACTGGTTATATTGAGCGACCACAGGATCTTTATTGCCTAATCGATCGTAGGTCTTCATTAAGGCCAGTCCGACTTCCTCCAATGATGGCTCGAATTGCTGTACCCGGTGATATACCGTGAGTGCTTCCGTATTCTGTCCCAGTTCGATGTAATATTGTGCGAGTTGCATGGCGTGGTTACGCCAGAGTGCATGCAATCGTTCGCGCTCCAACTCAGCCCATACATAATCGTCTTCACTATAATATTTGCCCTCATATTGATCTGAGGTCTGCCGATGTTCAGCTATTGTAGACGATGATAATAGAGGCAATCGGTTAAGACGACTCTCCCATTCTTCAGCATCAATCCTGAATTCACCCGTTTCCAATAGATAACCAAACTGTTGATAACGAATGACCATATTGTCCTCGCCCATGAATTCGTTCATCATGCTGCGTAAGCGATGGATGCCACTGTGCAGATTGGATATACCTCTCCGCTCATCCAACTCTGGCCACAACAATTCAAGTAGCGTATCCCGCTTAATCGGTTTGTTCCGATGGTGAAGCAAATAGGCAAATAACTCTCTGATTTTGGTTGTTCTGAACTTCATATGTTTTGGCGGCTCATTCGGGTGCAGTTGGACCTGAAGCATTCCCAGACAGCGGATTAACATGGATGGCTCTTCTGCTATATTCAGACTTGCTGGCACCGTTCGGCGTTGATACATCTTCATCGTTTTTTCCAAACGGTCACGCGTTACAGGCTTCATAATATAGTCCAGCACTTCAAGCCCATAAGCTGTCAGTGCATGTTCGTTATATGCGGTTGTGAAAATAACTTCTGTTCCAGGAGAAACCTCATGGATACGTTCGGTCGCCTCGATTCCGTTCATCCCCGGCATTTGAACGTCCATGAAGACGATTTCCGGCAGATGAAGTTTGATCTGATCTATGGCTTCCTGTGCCGTCAGAAAAGAGCCGATAACTTCGCAATCCTCTCTCTCTTGCAACAGTTTGTTCAACCTGCTCAGAGCGAGATATTCATCATCTACCAAAATCACTCTCATATGCACAACTCCTCTGGCTCACTGATCACCCTTTAATCTATAATTTTACCATAAATCCTGACGTGGGACCGCTATCATTTAAATATAGAATCTATGTTCCGGAATTCAAAAAAATGTTCATTTTTGGCAGAGGGCATGCAGGAATTTGAAGTAAACTGTCGAAAACTAAAGTCTGCCATGAAACCAATAACCTATAAAAAGATACCCCGATATGTAGTGCTGTCGATTCTATTCCTGACTATTTTGCTTGGCTTTCGCTGGATATGGTCCGAGACTTTCACTATACCCGCACATCCTGAACCCATTGAAGGCGTGTTGGACCTTCGAGGCTGGAACCTCGCCAACACTTCACCCATATCCCTAGATGGAGAATGGGAGTTTTATCCCCAAGCGTTAATCTCTAATTCTGATGCGAAAATAACGGATAACCTATCCTCATGGATTCAAGTTCCCGGTGACTGGCGTAATGCATTACCAAAATCCTCATCGTCGTTCGGATACGGAACGTACCGTCTTCGTATACTTTTAGATCCATCTGTGGAGGAAGTCTCTCTCTGGGCTCAGAAAATCCAGACATCATCGATCATCGAGATGAACGGGACCATTGTTGCCGAATTCGGCCAACCTGCCACTCATGCCGAAGCCTATCGACCAGAAAGGACTGCATTTACGACTTCCTATGTGCTTGAGGGTTCTACCGAACTCAATCTTTTGGTGCAGACAGCCAATTTTGACGATCCTTATAGCGGAGGGATCACACGCTCTCTCTATTTTGGTTCTCCAGAAGCCATTGGCAGTGAGCGAGGACTATCCATTGACTTGCAAAAGATTACATTCGCTATACTGCTTTTGCACAGCCTATACGCTTTTGTGATGTTTCTGTTTATCCGAAAGGAACGAGCTCTGCTGACGTTCTCGATGCTGACACTGGTAGCTGGCCTAACGGTCGTCTCCGACCATGACAGTCTGTTATTGGGTTGGATTCCACTCAACTTCACTTGGATCGTTAAGGCCAAAGCGTTCTCCTATCCGTTGTTCGCATTCTTTCTTTTACAGATGGCTAGAAGCTTCTCCTATAGTCTACAAGGGCGTAAACTGTTCCGTATCTATGCCAGCGTGCTTGGCGTTTACTGTTTATTTTTGCTCGTCGCACCAGTGACCCTGATCTATCATGTACTTGAGATTGGGCTTTCTGATTTCCTTTATCTGTTTGCCATCGGCTGGTCTGTCTACCTATTCTTCCGAATGGCAGCCGAGAAACGAAGCGACGCAAGCTTTTTGCTCTTTGCGGCTACTAGCAGCCTATCAAGCGTGTTATGGGGAATTGTGAACTCACATAGCGAAATTACCAACGTGTATTATCCGATCGATGTGATTGCGGCCATGTTTGGCTTCTCCGCCTATTGGTTCAGGAAATACTTCCGCAATTCAAGTGAGATCGAGAAGTTGTACGAACAACTCAAAGAGGAGGATCGCCAGAAGGATCAGTTTCTTGTGAATACGGCTCATGAGTTGCGTACACCGCTGCACGGGATCATCAATATTGCCGAGAGTATCGCGGTCCGTGAACGGCGTAAATCAGGTGGGCAGCAGGCAGAAGACATGAAACTGTTAGTTACCATCGGCCGACGCATGTCCCAACTGGTTGATGACCTCCTGGATGTCATTCGTTTGAAGGAAAAACGCATTACGCTCCAGAAGAAGCCTTTATCTCTTGCATCTGTCATTCCAGGCGTGATCGGTATGTTCCGATTCATGGCAGAGGGCAAGCCCATCCATATGCAGGTGGATATTCCAGATTCACTACCGTTGATTCAGGCTGATGAGAGAAGACTTGTTCAGGTGCTCTACAACCTGTTGCATAATGCGCTCAAATTTACCGATGAGGGTACAATTACCGTGTCCGTTCGGGAACATGGAGAGTACGTCTTGATTCAAGTTTCAGATACAGGTGTTGGTATGAGTGAGGAGATACAACAGCGAATATTCGAGGCGTATGAACAAGGGACCCCAGAGGCTCGTTTAAGCGGAGGAATCGGCCTCGGTCTCAATATTAGCAGGCAGCTCACAGAACTCCATGGCGGTCAACTCACCGTGCAATCCGTACCTGGGCAAGGATCCACCTTCCAGATCTCGCTTCCACGGGAAGACACCGCATCGCTATCGGACCAGACTGAGCAGCAATGGGACGCTCACAGCTTCGATGAAATTGCGATTGCAGAGCCACAGCAGCAGACCATATCTCAGGATAAGACTGCCGCCCGTATTCTTGCCGTCGATGATGATCCTGTAAACCTGCGAGTACTGATCTCCATGCTTGCGAATGAACCTTACCATATTCAACCTGCAGCCTCGGCGCTTGAAGCACTTGAATTGCTGAATAAGGAGCCCTGGGACTTACTAATTGCCGATGTCATGATGCCTCATATGTCCGGTTATGAACTGACCGAGAACGTACGCAAGCGTTATTCGGTATCGGAGCTTCCCATCCTGTTGTTGACGGCTCGTAACGAACCAGCTGATGTGTACGCCGGATTCATGGCCGGTGCAACGGACTATGTCACCAAGCCCGTGGATGCCGTTGAATTAAGGCATCGCATCGGGTCTCTGATCGTACTGAAACAATCTATTGATGAGCGACTGCGCATGGAGGCTGCTTACTTACAAGCACAGATTCAGCCCCATTTTCTTTTTAATACGCTCAATTCAATCATGGTTCTTAGTGAGATGGACACGGAGCGAATGCAGAAACTGGGCGATGCTTTTATCGAGTATCTTCAGACCAGCTTTCATTTTGTCAATTCGGAGAAAATGGTTGAGGTCACCCATGAGTTGGATCTCTCCCGTGCCTATCTCTACATTGAGAAAGAACGATTCATGCATCGGTTGAATGTCATCTGGGATATTCCCGATGATCTTGATCTATCCCTGCCGCCACTCACCATTCAACCGCTCATTGAGAATGCTGTTCGACATGGTATTCTCAGCAAAGTTGAGGGTGGAACCGTGCATATCCGAATCATCAACCAAACAGCGTCCACCTTGATTGAGATCGAGGATGACGGTGTTGGGATGCAGCCCGAGCAGATCGAACGGGCACTGGCGTGGCCCAAGAAAGGTCCCGGCGGAACGGGAGGTATTGGATTAACCAATACACATCGCCGGTTAACCCAGATGTACGGACAAGGTTTGACCATCGTCAGCTCGCCGGGTCAAGGCACAAAAGTTTCCTTTGTCATCCCTTTGGACCGCAGCACAAGATTCTGAGCGATAAGATCGTTCTATGACTTTACAGTGGACATACTGTACTGTACGATCCGTATCCAGATGCTTAGGTGTAAGGTCTAGAGGAACGCGATGGTAGCGGACATGTTCATGTTCAATTCCAAATTCAAGCTCACGATCAAGTTCTGATATACGAAATAAACCTAAAAAAGAGAGCTAGGCACGGGTGTCGCCCCGGCTTAGCTCTCTTCTTTGGCTTGATTATTATCTAACACGATAAGCTAATGGTTATACGTGCATGACATGTTTTTCATCCGATAACCCCAGCGCCTTGGCTGTTGAAGAATGAACCTCTTTGAGAAGATCCAGATTCTCCACAAGGGATATGCCATAGGATGGAATCATTTCCTTGATCTTTGGCTCCCATGCCTCCATATGCTGCGGGAAGCACCGCTGAAGAATCTCAAGCATGACCTGAACCGCGGTGGATGCACCCGGTGATGCACCTAGCAGAGCCGCAATCGTTCCATCTGCAGACGTGACCACTTCTGTACCGAATTGGAGCGTACCCTTGCCACCTTGAACGGTATCCTTGATCACCTGCACACGCTGGCCCGCCAGAACCATATCCCAATCCTCGCTCTTCGCACCCGGAACAAAGTCACGCAATTCAGCCATGCGTTGTTCTTTAGATAACATCAGTTGTTGGATCAGATATTTGGTCAAAGAGATTTCTTTGACACCTGCTGCGAGCATCGTAAGCAGATTATGCATCTTAACCGACGTAATTAAGTCGGCATTGGAACCCGTCTTCAGGAACTTCGGTGAGAACCCGGCAAACGGTCCGAATAACAGCGACTTCTTATTGTCGATAAATCGGGTATCCAGATGCGGAACCGACATCGGCGGAGCCCCTACCGAAGCCTTGCCGTATACTTTGGCATGATGCTGTTCCACGACTTTTGGATTTTTGCACACCATAAAGATGCCACTGACCGGGAATCCGCCGATATGTTTACCTTCCGGAATGCCCGTCTTCTGGAGCAAATGCAGACTTCCACCGCCCGCGCCGATGAAGACAAATTTTGCCTTATGGCGTTCGACTGTACCGCTCTTCAGGTTTTTCACGGTTAATTCCCATTGTCCATCGCTGGTACGTTTCATATTCTTCACGCTATGTTCGTAGTGGATACCCACGTGTTGTTCCTTCAAATGTCTGATCAGCATACGCGTTAAAGCACCAAAGTTAACGTCCGTACCGGAGTCAATTTTGGTCGCTGCAACAGGTTCATTACTGGTACGATCTTTCATCATCAGCGGCATCCATTTCGCCAGTTCTTTCTTGTCATCCGAGAATTCCATGCCTGCGAACAGCGGGTGATTCGACAAGGAGTCATAACGTCTTTTCAGAAACTGGACATTGCTCTCTCCGTGTACATAACTCAAATGAGGAATCGGCATAATGAAGTCCCGCGGATTACGAATCAGACGGCTATTGACGAGATAGGACCAAAATTGCTTTGAGATCTGAAATTGTTCATTCACTTTAATCGCTTTGCTAATATCTACGGTTCCGTCTGGTCGTTCAACGGTATAGTTAAGTTCGCACAATGCAGCATGCCCGGTTCCGGCATTATTCCATTCGTTGGAGCTTTCCTCTCCTGCAGTGGCTAGCTTTTCGAAAACCTTAATATTCCAGTCTGGTGCCAATTCTTTTAGCAAAGTTCCCAAAGTTGCACTCATAATTCCGGCACCAATCAAGATAACATCTGTACTCGTTTGTCCCTGGCTCATGTCTACCGTCCTTATATCCTATATTTGCCAAAAGGATGTAAGCGTTATCGATTTGGCATTTGCAGCAAGCCCATTCTTGAACGGGGTCGCACCTTCTCTGAATGATTATAACCTTGATCTAGTGTATCAATAATATAGAGCAATTTAAATATGCAATTTCAAGATATTTGCTATTCCATCAGTATACGCTAGTTTACATCGGAACGTTAGCCCGGTTATAGGCCTGAAAGATATATTTGTTCAAAACAAAGAAAGGAACCCGGTTTTAGGGGGACTTTGGGTTATTACATGGATGCACTAAAAGCCGCTCTCGAATCTCTTCGTAAGGCGGCTTCATATATAAATAAACTATAAATAAACGATTACCACCCCCGGCGTCTCCGGGAGTACTCAGAAAATTGAAATTAGTTCCTTTGTATACGGATGGCGTTCTTCGGCGAACAACGCATCTGCACCAAAGCGGTCAACGATCTGACCTTCCCGCATGACGATGATACGCTGACTCATGCGATGTACCGCAGCCAGATCATGTGAGATGAACACGTATGATAGACCAAGTGATGTCCGCAGATCGGTAAGCAACTGCAACACTGCTCCTTGCGAGATCACGTCCAGGCTGGCTGTCGGTTCATCCAGAACGACAACGTCCGGCTCAATGCCAATGGCACGTGCAATCGTGACGCGCTGACGCTGTCCACCACTTAGCTCATGGGGGTAACGTCCAGCCAAATCGCTTGGAAGCTCGACCGCTTCCAGCAGCTTTTGGACGTATCCCTCCTTCGATGTGTAGGTAAAGTGGGACAGCTCGGCGTTCCGTCCAAGTTGTTCGTACGGATCGATTAGTGAATCGGCAATCTTGAGCTTCGGGTTTAGTGCTGCCATTGGATTCTGGAAAACAATCTGAATCTTCCGGCGATGAGGTCGCAACCGTCGGCCGCTCAGCCGCGCGATATCCTGTCCGCCCAGTGTAATTGAGCCCGTATCTGCATCTTCGATCCTCAACAGACAGCGTGCGAGTGTACTCTTGCCACAGCCGCTCTCGCCAACCAGGCCAAGGCATTCGCCGTGGTTCAGAGTGAAGGAAATATCATTCACAGCCGGTCGGTCTGCACCTGCATACGTTCGGCTGAGATGTTCCACGTGAAGCACAGGATTGCCAGGGATGCTGAGCGATGAAGCATTGCCTGTAACCGTGGTATCTATATCCGCATCTTTAACTGCATGATCTGTTTCTGTAGTATTTATGACTGCATTGTCTGTGTCTGCATGGTTTACGTCTTTTGCAAAATCGTGGCTTCGCACACCAGATTCTTCTTCGGACTGCACGAGTCCACGGCGTTCATCATTTGTGGTTGTCTTCATTCCGTTCCTGCCTCCTTCAATCCCGACTTCAGCGAGCGACTCAGGACGGGAGCCGCATCAATCAGCTGACGCGTATATTCATGCTGGGGATGGTCAAGAATGCGATGCTTCCCACCAGATTCGACGATCTGCCCTTCCTTCATCACAGCCAAGCGGTTGGCATAGCGACGTACATGGCGCCAGTCGTGTGTGATAAACAAAATGGCACATCCCGTCTCCGCTTGTTTGCGTGCCAGCAGTTCCAGTACGCGATGACCGGATACACTGTCGAGCGCCGTCGTTGCCTCGTCTGCGATTAACAAACGAGGAGACAGCATCAGCGATGTGGCAATCGAGGCCCGCTGAAGCTGCCCACCGCTCAACTGGAACGGGTAGCGGCGCAGCAATTCAGCGCCAAGGCCAACGGATTCCAATGCTTCCTCAGCCCGTTTCTTGCGGATGGAAGAAGACTTTTCCCCATGTACCTTCTGGTATTCATCAAAGTGTCCGCCAATGCTACGGAATGGCGTAAACGCTCCCTGATAGTCTTGAAAAATATATGAGATGCGGCTTCCCCGCAGGGCGCGCATCTCCTTCGGATTCCGTTCGAGCAGGTTGCTGCCTTCGAACATGACTCGACCCGACGCATGCAGGTTGGGCGGCAACAGACGACCAATGGCTTGCGAGAGCAAGCTTTTGCCGCTACCGCTCTGTCCAACCAATGCCATGAATTCACCTTCGCGAACAGCCAGAGAGACTTGATCTACAATAGTGCGATCCTGGCTGGAGATGCTCAGTTCCTCAATGGAGAGAATCATGGCTGCACCTCCTTCTTCACGTCAAACCGGTCTCGCAGATAGTCGCCCAGCATGTTCGCGAGCAGTACTACCGAGACAATGGCAAGACCAGGATAGATCATCAGCTCTGGCCGAGACTGGAAGTAAGGCCGCGAGTCATTCAGCATCGCACCCCATTCAGGTGTTGGCGGCTGTGCGCCAAGGCCAATGTAGGACAATGATGAGATGAGCAGAATAATTTTGCCCAGATCAAGACTGGCCAGCACGAGCACATGGCCTGCGATATGCGGAAGCAGATGTTTTCTCATGATACGACCGTCCGAAAGTCCGTTGGTCCGGGCGATGCGAATGTAATCCTTTTGTGACTCAGATAAGACCGTACTTCGAACGAGACGGGCGTAGCTAACCCACTTCACAATCACGATTGCCAATACCAGATTACCGATTCCCGCGCCAAGCAGGCCACTGAGCACAATCGCCACGATAGTATCAGGGAAAGCTAGAAAAGCATCAGCAATTCGCATGAACAGCTTATCGACCCATCCACGTTTGTATCCTGCGATAAGTCCAAACGGAATACCGATCAGCAGTGCAGCACCGAGTGCCAGCAAGCTATAACCCAGTGTTTGGCCGCCGCCAAGCAGCAGACGTGTCAGTACATCGCGGCCCAGATGGTCGGTACCGAACGGATGGAGAGCACTTGCGCCCTGCAATCGTCCGCGTAGATCCGTTAAGGTGTGATCATGCTTCAAGTATAAAAAGGCATATAAGGAGGCCGCGATGACCAGCAGTGCAAACAGCAGACCAATGATCGCCTGCCAGTTATGTTTTTTAGATTTTGTCGTTGGAATGAGCAGGGGTATGGTTTTCATCGGTGGGCCTCCTTTTCCTTCAGTTTCATTTCGGGATTCAAATAACGATAAGACAGATCAACTGCCGTATTCACGAGGAATACCACGATAGCCATGATCAGAATGTAACCCTGAATCAGTGGATAATCACGCTGGCGGATGGCGTCAACGACAAGCTTGCCGATACCCGGATAAGCGAACAACACTTCAATCACGACAACTCCGCCAATCAGGCTGCCGAGACTTACGCCAAATACCGTAATGACAGGCGGCAGACTGTGCCGAAACGCGTGAAGCATGAAGATCCGGCCTTCGGATAACCCTCTTGCCCGGGCGGACCGAACGAACTCCTGACTTAGTGAATCTAGCAGGCTGGAACGCAAAAGACGCACATAAACGCTGGAGATGGCAAGTCCCAGCGTCAGAGATGGCAGAATAAGCGAGGCGAATCCATCCCTGCCCATGGTCGGCAGATTGCCGAAGCGTACGCCGAACATGTCGATCAGGATTAGACCCAGCCAAAAGCTTGGCACCGCCGCACCCACAATGGAGAGCATCCGGCTGCCGCGGTCAATCCAACTGCCACGATGGAGTGCTGATAGCGAGCCGAGCGGGATAGCTATAACAAGCATGACCAGCAGTGCGCCAATCGTCAGTTCAGCCGTAGCAGGCAGCGCACGCATCAGGGTCTGCATGACGGGCTGACCTGTCGAGTACGATACGCCGAAGTCGAGTCGAACGAAATCGAGCAACCAGTTGCCGAACTGGACAGGAAGCGAATCGTTGAAACCCATTTCCTCGCGTACAGCTTCGACCTGCTCCTGACTAACAGACAGTTCGTCCACATTCAGGATCGTCAGCACCGGATCACCGGGAGCCAGACGAATGAACAGAAAGCTCACAAACATAATGAACAACAGAAAGATAAATACTTCAAGGAACTTCCGAAGCAAAATGCGAAACATTACATCACATCCAGCTTATTGGTGATCATGTAATATTCACTGCGAGTGGTAACCCAGTTCTTGATCTTCTTGCCGTTGTAGGCAACGATCGTACCTGGATGCAGCACGAATGAATTCAGCACGTTGTCATGCACATAGTTGGCTGCCTTCTCGGCTAGCTCTGCGCGCTTCTCTGGTGCAACTGTGAGATTCAATTCGTCGATGATCTTGGTCAGCTCCGGATCTTCCGATCCGCTGAAGTTAAGAGCACCTTTCGGATGGTACGTCGCATTCAGGTAATATCCTGCATCCCCACGCGGAGCTGTCAAATTACTGTAGGTCGCAATATCCCAGTCGCGGTTGGATGCCATATAATCTTCTGGCGTGTCAATCTGACGGATCTGCACGTCGATGCCGATCTTCTTCGCATCAGATTGGAACACTTGAGCAATCAGTGGCAGATCGGCACGGGCTGAATATGTCAGCAGCGTCAACTGCAACGGTTTGCCGTCCTTGGTCATCACGCCGTTTTGCTGCGTGTACCCTGCTTCGCCAAGATATTTTACAGCGACATCAGCTCCGGATTCCGTTGCTGTATCCGTATAGGTTGGTGCGAATGGCAGCGATGGCAGGAACGGTCCGATAGCAGCTTCACCGTAGCCGAGCAGGATCGTGTCCACGATACCCTGACGGTCAATCAGAGCATCCAGCGCACGACGAACATTGAGGTCCTTCATACTCTCCCGCTGCATGTTCATCGTTAGCTGATGCACGCGGAATGTCGATGTGGACTCAACCTTCATGCCGTCCATCGCTTTGAGCGATTCGAGGCTTTCGACTTCCGGACGGTATACGATATCTACCTGACCAGATTTGAGCGCTAGTGTACGGGCATTGGCATCTTCATTGAATGAGAACGTGATGGAATCCAGAGGCGATGCTCCGTCCCAGTATTCATCATAACGATTCAGTTCCAGCTTGCTGCCTGGGGTAAAAGAAGTCAGTTTAAACGGACCCGTACCAATGGGCTTGTTCACAATGTCCGGCTCACTCACGTCGATAATCGCCGTGTTCGGATTCACCAGCTCGGAAGCGAACTCCGGGAACGGCTGAGTTGTGGTGATCTCCAGCTTGTCGCCCTCGGCTTCAATCGTATCGATTTTCAGCGCGTTCTGGATGGCTACATTCTCTTCTAGTGCCCGCTCAAGGGATGCCTTAACGGATTCACCTGTCATTGGCTTGCCGTTCTGGAAGGTCACATCATCTCGCAGGTCGATCGTCCAATGTTGCCCATCTTCGCTCTTCCAGCTCTCGGCGAGCCATGGAGCAACCGTCAGGTTCTCTTCATCGAGACGAACCAGCGTTTCCGTAATGCCCGCGCGCAGCGGCACATAGCTGGAATCCACATGTGGATCTAGCGAACTCGTGGAGAAGTTATATAGGAAGTGAACATTTTTATTATCGGTGGATGGTTGCGCAGCGGGACTAGACTCAGATGATCCGCAGGCGCTCAACAGTCCAGCGCTCAAGGCCAAGGAGAACAGCGCTAGCAGTGGCGTCTTTTTATTCAAGGTAATGCCCCTCTCTCTTAATCGTAATCATTATGATCTGAACAATGAGTATTATCATATCGTAATGATTACGTTTTGACAAGAGTTATGTTGGTGTTAGAACGAGAAAAAATCCGACTCTCGGATGAGAGCGGATTCTTCATGTTTTTTGTTACATATGAGGGCTTGATTAGTAGGTATTTTCTTTACGATCCGTGATTGTTTACAGGTAGAACCACGCAGGGTTTCTCGAAAAGTTACAATCCAGTTTCGTAGTCTTCCAGCAAATGTGACCAGTAACCTTCGACATTCTTCATTGCTATCGGATCAATCTTCTCAAAATAACCACGAAGTGCTCTAGCATACTCATCTGAGGTATATGTACCTTCCAGTCTCATTTTAGTTGCCAGTTCACTTCTAATTAGATGAAACAAAAAGAAGGTTCCCAAATTCTTATTGAGCATATATACGTTGGATTTATCCAATGATGATGTTGTGAAAAACATATCGCTCCCTTGTTTTAGATACAGACCATACGAGTCACGCATACCATAACTTGCGAATTGACCAATCTGAATATATTCTTCTCCTTCAATAACTTTCACTTGGAAAGCTTCAGATTCATAAAAGGAAAAATCATCATACTGTTCCGGAACACCAATGTCGATTAAAAAATGAGCATTCTCTTCAGTTACTCCCCAAGCTTTTAATTTAGTATAGTCATAATTTATTATTTCCGTGTCATAGTAGTCCTTTATCTCTACGATATCAAAATCCATACTCTCACTCCTCTAACTTTTAAAATGCTTGAGCTAGAGCCATAAGACTGATCTAAAAAATCACTGGTGCGTCCAGGCTTCCAGTCCCTCATCACTTATATCAATTGGTGCCTGCTTAGACATGTATTCGGCATGGGCTAGAGGAAAAGCATAGCCACCTGTAATAATCTCACCATGTTTTCTCCTAATGCGTCCTCCTCTTTCGATTAAAAGAATCAAAGGTTCATACAAATCATGAAACTCCGACGCAATTTCATTTCCGGAATCAAATAATAACAACCATTCCAAATATGCTTCACACGTTCCTTTTAGGAAACTGTTTTTCAATTCCTTTAATTGAGGACATTTTTCAGTTATATCCAGATCAACGTCATATCCGAACGCACGAGAAGCGTTGAAAAAGGGATACGATGTTTTCAAACTGTATGTAGTGGTCAATATTGCTGCTCTTCTAATATACTCCTGTAATAATGCCATGTTTGAGGGCTCATCTGTTCTACCGGAAGTACCCCAATTGATGCTGTTTATTCTTTCTATACCTTTATATAATTGATTCATTAATACCTCCTCCTCTAGAGTCAACTACTCAATTCTATCAACCTCAGAATATATACAGGATTGTACTTTCACTAATAAATGCGCTAGGTAATATATCTAGTAAATTTTCAATTCTACCCGTCATATATTCTAACTCACTCCCGTATAAATGTTCCTTTGTCCACTCACTTAATCGTTTTAACTCAACTACAGCAGCTTCTAATTGGTGAAAATATATTTTAGATCCATCCCGAATTAGAGCTATTCCTAATTCATGTATTGCTATTTCCCAGTACTCATCATAAAATTCCTGAGTAGCAATATTCTCACTGAGTGTAAGCTCACTATTCTGGGCCTCTATATCCCCGTTATATCTGTATAGACCTACGGACATTAGTATCCCCCCAGTTTGATCAACATGATCCTATTCAATGTCGCTAATATCTTGTACTGAAATATTTAAATGTCTCCAATACTTAAGAGGATAAGCTGAACTACCTACAACCATTTCGCCTTGTCTTATGTTGAAACTCCCACCTAGTTCGAAGAGTTTTAGCATCGGTTCGTAGAGGTCGATATATTGAATTGCTTCATCCACTCCCTGATCTGCTAATTCGGAGACTTCTAAATAACCGTAGCAAATCACCTTCACATAAGGATTTCCTAGTGTGTCCAGTTTTGAACAGGTTCGATATACTTTTTCATCTATGGCTTTTCCAAGGATTTTAGCAAAACTAAATAGGGGATACTGATCTATTGAAGCATCCATCTCATTTAATAATTGATTAACGCGTCTAAGATATTCTTTAATCAGAACATGAGAAGATTCTAGTGAGCTATCTTCGGTATCCTCAAATGAAATAAACGACAAACGTTCAATAGCTTTGGTTAGTAGCTGCCCCATGTGTTGCTCTCCTCTCGATTAACTATTAAACCTATTTAGAGTTACGTACAAGGTAACGACTAAATAACGCAGCCCTGGCAACTGCGTTATCGTTTTAAAGTATGTTCTTTAATCTCAATCAGTCGTATTCAATATACACGCTGCAACCGTTCGTTTTGCCTAGTTCTAAAAATGTTGATATCTGATGTGCTACTTCTGGGAGAGTAGGAACAATGTTCTTAACATTCTCTATTTGCTCACCAGTTACTTTACTCTTGTAGAATACCATTGTCAGTAGACTCATACTGGCACATAAGATCCAATAATGTATCAAAATATCCATTCCACATCTTTAGGATATTTTTCTCCGCAGAGTTTCCAAATACAATTAATATTTCCGGTTGCCCCTCGTAACCAACATAATAAAAGTCACTAACTTTATCTTCTTTCATAGTTCATCAACTCTCCAACGCTCATAAAGAGCATTACCCTCGCTCTAATGAACTTAGGTACTCGCTTATTATACTCATTTCACCTATTTTAACCCCTTAAGAAATTCCTCTAATAGTTTTTGGCTGGCAGTGCCTGTTCCTGAAATTGCATTATGCACACGATCTAATATCATAGGATGATTTATAATTCGTTGCTTATGTTCAGTAGATGTGTAACTTCTTAATGTATCTATACATATTTCAAACAACTCGCTGTCTTCAACAGAAAGTAGAGAACGCAGGATTTCAAATTCTTGTGTGTGCTGTGTACTATCTAGACAGTAAGCCAGTTTTTTCTTCCAGTACAGTGGCTTATTCAACACCTCAATGGTTAACTGATCCCAATCACTTTGTCCGAAATCCTCCAATAATTCTGCTGCTATAATACAACCGTCATCATACCAGGAATCAACTGTCGTCACAGCTGATAAAAGATTATCTAATAGTTTGTACATATTAAACATTAACCTCTATCTAGTCATCTCCCAGTTTGATCCTACTTTCTGGATACCGGTAAGATTAATCCATGTAAGAAATGGCCGTCTTGATAATATTCGTTAATTTTAATTCAGGATATTTTTTATCACATTCCTTGAGGGTGTTGATATATTCTGTACTTTGGAGATTATAAGCTATTTCTTCAAACACCTCACTAACCCAAATAAGTTCGTCCTTACTACAGTTCTTGAGGAATTGAATCGTCTCATCTTCATTTTGGCTTAGTATATTAATTAGTTCATCTCTGTATTGCTCGATTACTGGATCGTTCATATGAAGAGCCGCTCTTTTTCGTTTTACTTCTCTAAACTCTTCGATCAATTATAGTGACCTCCATTTTTAGAACATTGAACCCAATCGATTTACAATTTTTCAAATCATTTTAGGATCTTTATAGCACCAATCAGAGTCATAAATCATTGAGTTTATCTTTTGTATGTCTTCCCAAGTGTAGACCCAATCGTAATCAGACACCCAAAAATAGTCGGATCTATTAAGATTCAGGTATTCATAAACAAAACGAAGAATGACCCCTTCTGCTCCAAACACCTCTTCTATTGTACCTACTCGAATGAGTTCATGATCAGGATCCAAATCAAGATCTTCATAGTCACTGAATATTACACTCTTATTTTCCTTTGCCTTCACATACATAATGAATTGATGATTATTCTCGTCGCTGTTGTAGGAATGAGCCAGTATGTTCAACGTTGTAGAAGAGAATTTTCCATTTTCAAGATTTTTATGATTATCAAAAATAATCCGGTTATCGGAGTTAAATGCTGCAATCATAGTGTCAGACAAAAACTTTTCTGGCGTATACTTTTCACGCTCTATCAGGAAAAAAGCATTGGTTCCCATTAGTTATCCTCTTCTTTATTAATTTAAGGACTGTAGAACTGCTATGAACGGAGCATGCCCCGTTTCTTGGTTTTGTAACAAACTTGGTTTACGAAATCTTAAACTCGTCTGCAGTTCAATTACAGGCGCTTCAGTCCTAACTTCTTTAAGCAAAACTTTTATCCAAAGGGGGCAGAAGGGTACTCTACAACCCAGTATCTTTATAACAGAATCAATATCGAACTCGCGTCCGTCTAAATTATTCGGATTTAACATTCCCCGGTAAAGATATTCGTCTGTAGAATTTAAAGATTTACCCAACTCCTCAATCGGAGTGATTATGAATTTACTGTTCTCACCCAGGACTTCGTTATGATAAGAAGATAATTCATGTACAGTTCTTAATAAGTATTCCTTAAAAGAATCTAGATCCATATATTTTATCAACATGCCTACTCCGTTAATTTAAATTTAATTCAGCACTTGTCTTTAAATTATAATTTAAAATTCATTCTTCGCCGTGGCTTCTAACCAGTTTGCTGCATCTTGACCTAGAAGGACTGTTGGGTTTTCAGGAGTGCCAACATTAATGCTATGAAACTCCTTCAAACCTCGATTCGCTTATATCTACATTTATTAATGAAGCGCTACTAAAGTCAGTTAGAGAGAAGCTACTTGCCGAAAAATTACAATCTATAATCGTAGCCCTTTTAAAATCAGTCTCCCAAAAATCACCTCTAGCAAATCTTACGCCATTCAAAGTTGCATTAGAAAATTCAGCATACCATAAGTCCGACTTATAAAAATCAACATCCACTAATTCTGCGTCATTATAAGTTGACGAAATTAGAACTGAGGCATGGAAATCCATGTTGTTCAGACTAAGATTATCAAAATTACAGCTAGTCATATACGATTGTTCCAAACACAAACCAGTTAACTCATAATGTTGAAAATCAACTTCCTGTAATCGTAGCTTCTCACCTTCTTGACCACTAGTCTCTACCCACTTTTTGTGAAGCTCAAATTTAAGAGCTAAATTTTGATTCATAGCTTTAAAGGCCAACCTTTTTCAAAAAAAGTTCTAATAACTCAGCGTACTCTTCCTGATCTTCTTCATCAGCCCATTCAAATTGAGAAAGATTACTCTTGATAGTCTGGAGTAATCTTTTTAGTTGTGATAAGTCTCTGAAATTATTCGTTTCAATAGAACAAAGAAGCTTCAACAAATGTCCATCATACATCTCCCCAGCAAGGGGATCTTCTGATAAAATTTCTATAGCCTTTTCTATACCAAGATCTATAAATACATGTTGGCCCAACATTCTACTAACATCTTCTAAATCAAGCTCATTCACTTTTTTATTTACAAGTCTATCGTACCAATGATCCAAAGGTGAATCAGAGTTATCAGTCTGGATATTTTGATCTATTGAATATATTTCTTTAATTAATTTACTCATTTATTTTATTCCTCCAAATGGTTCAAATAAATCCTCGATTTTTTTCAAATTAGTATTGGCCTTGTCTAAGGCTCCCTCCAATGTACCTTTCAGTGAAGGCGATAGATTAGGGTTCTGTAGAGAACCTTCTAATCCGCGTTTTATTTTACTTAATCCTTTATATGAGTCCTGCATCTCTTGTAAATGATTCCAATACCCGCCTGTTTTTTTGTTCGGCACTGGGTTTCCTTGCAAATCACGTAAAGTACCGGAAAAATCCATCTCAGTAAGATGCTTATCAACTATATTATCCAATGTTGTAAGGTTCCTTTGTTGCGCTCTAGAAAGATCCTCGACAATAGGAGAGCTCGGTGTTCCCTCAACTGTTTTCTCCGCTGGCTTATTACCCATTTTGGCTTCCGATTCAGCTTTCTTTATATTATTCTGAATCTTAGATGCCAAGCCAGATGACGAAGTTTTAAACGGTCCTGAACGTCCCGGCATACTCCCACGAACCATCTGAATCGCCATGAATATCTGACTAAACTTCAGAGACGCAACCATCATCTGAGCATACTTATACGATACAGGCTCTCCTGTCGTAGGATGAATGCCCATCTCAAACGCCTTGATCTGTAACGCAAAAATATCTTCCCCAGGCGGTTCAACGTTCACAGCTTGCATGCGATTAAAGTCCAGATTTCCCTGATCCCTCTGATAAGCCTGAAGAGCAGCCTGATCCGCAACACCATTCTCGTTGACGGGCATCCATACCAATTTACCGAACATATTGATTTGCGCCATCCGATAGCCCTTGTCACCCGAACCTGAATCACCTGTTGATTTGGTCATCATAGCTGCAGCACCGACTGCTCCAAACGCACCACCCAGACTTCCCTTCTGAGCATCTGCATCTTGGAAACGCGTGGCGATATCCTTCAATCCCTTGGATGTATTCACCATACTCTCCAACGCTTTATCCAGTATAGGTCGTGACTGCTCGAACTCATAGTAAAATCGCTCCTGCGTCGCGCCCATCCACATCATCTGAACGAACATGATCTGTCTCGTCAGATCACTTCGTATACTCTCCAACTGTTGTCTGGCTTGATCCACCTGATTCGATACGTGATGTAGTTGTTCAGGGGTAACTTTGATTGTACTCATACGTTTCTCCGCTCATTTGAAATAGGATTATCCTATGTTAGCAGAAGTGTAATATGTAAACTATCCGGCTAACATCCTGATTTCACCATGGTAAAAACACAAGCTGTGCTACTCATCGGTGCTATGGTCCTATATGCATATACCCACTTCAAGGCATATCCTACCAGTTTCAGTAAATACCTTTCCTACTTCATTTCCTCCAGCATCACCCGATACCGCCCAATCTGCTCCGCTGTCGCCTCTTCCCGCAATGATTCAAAAGTGAAGTTTGAAGTGCAAACTATTTCAAACTCTGGAGTCAACTAAATCACATACAGATTTCTAAGCAAAAAGAAAGAAGAGTGTTGCACTAAATCAGCATAGACAACACTCTTCATATATTAAATCGATTTAAGCCATCTTGTTTTACTCATTTGCTAACTTAGTATATTTCTAAGGTACGATGTCTCTAAAGTATCATAGGTTATTTCTATCTCGTCCCCAACATTAAACTTAGACAGGTTTATACCACTAACCCAATATACTTCACTATATTTGTTTGATTGTATTAATTTATTAGTATCTTCCTGAAGATCCTCTGGTACCAAATCACTTATTACAAGAATTCTTTTGTTCGATTGATCAATCTCTTTTACATACCCTTGAACCCATTGATCATTTGAATTAAAAATGGTACATGCACTCAATATAAATAACAGTGAACATATTAACAACACCTTCATAAATTTCATATGGACACACCTCCACCAGTAACATCGATGTACTTTAAGGATTAAACAAAATAGAGTTTATGCGGAACATTCCAAATACAAAATTCGTTTAGGGACTAAAGAGGGGGAGTACCATGAGAAGATATTCATTTATCGTCTTAATGATTGCTACAGTTATGATCCTGATTCTTAGCGGCTGCCAAAGTTCTAATCAGCCCGATCAAGTCGGAGTAAGTAAAGTATCAAGGGAATTATACACCTTCTATCCTGGCGAAATTACACAGGTTGATTCTATTGAAATGATGAGCGGCAGTGATGGCACTAAAAAAATAACTACAGATCAAGTGCTGATTCAGGAATGGATTGAAAAGGTACGTGATTTAGAAATCGTACTTGATCCGGACCAAGAAGATGCAACAGGGGTATTGTTCCATGTCACGATGCTTGAGCAGGGAAAAGAAGTGCTGTACATGACACCTACCGATATGAATCATCAGCGAATGCAGCCACAGTTGGAATTGGCTGACCGAATGTCGGAACTTTATGATGCCATAGAATAAAGTTTTTTAAAGCATAATTGAGCATTTATACTCAAATAAAACGGAATCAACATTATCATTTCTAATGGGGAGATGCCCCTCCTAACAGTCAGATTATTCCTGGCACAAACAATACATCTCGGTTTGAGGATTTCAGGAGAATGGGTACAAACAAATAGAACTATAGGTCCTCACAAACAGCATCTAACATGGATTAAAATATAGTATAGATCAAGAACTGAGGATTGAGACGATGACAAAGATACAGATCCCTGTGGATCAAATGACACACACGATTGGCGTGTTTAAGATAGGACACGGGCACTTGCAACAAACACTGACTAGATTAAACGGCCAACTCACTCCCCTACTCGGCGGTTTTGAAGGCGAGACAGCCGAACGCTTTGCCCACTTATACCGTTATGCAGAGAAAAACCTGAATACCACGCTGGAGTTGCTGCATACAATATCTCTTCGTTTGGAACAGATTCGGGAACGTTTTGTCGATACCGATTCTACTATGGTTAACATCTCTGCGTTACTGCAGTATCAGGCCAATCCGGGCACACCTCGTACCAATGATCTTGTTTGCGGCCCTAACGATCCCCCTCCTAAACGTAGCGTTGAGGAACATGTTGATGCCTTTTTCAATCAGGCCGGAGAAAACATATTAGCGATTGGGGACTCTGCCCTGCAACTAGGTAAAGACCTTATCGAACATCCATTAGATACTGCGGGTAACTTCTTGTATGATAATACCATTGGTACCGTTACCGACATAGGGAGTGGAATCGCCTTTAGTTGGAACTATGCGTGGGATAACGGAGATACCCGAGAACAGGCAGAAAAGCATATTGCAGCTGAGTTCGATAAAATGAAGCAAGAAGGCGGAGCAGAGTACGCAGCAAATATCACAACTTCTATGCTCCTCGGAATCTTCGGTAGAAAAGTCGGGATCAAGTCCACTGATGGCAAACAGCATCACTCGCCCCATACGGATTCTGGAGGGGGAAAGGGAAAAGAAGCAGATACGAATTTAAATAGTTATTCTGGAGCTCCCTTTCACTACAGCCAAGAGCCTACAAAAAGAGGTGGCAAAAGTATTGCAGATCAAATTGCTGAACGTGGTTGGAATGATCAACGATTGGGTGAAGCTATGCATGAGCCGGCAGGCACAGTGGATTGGATTGACCAAAGAAAAGGACAGAATAATGCGCCCGTCACTGTATACTATCATGAAGATGGCGGTTACGCCGTTAGAAGAAACGACACGGGAGAAATCATCCAAGTTAGTCAGGTAGATGATCCTAATTGGAGCACATACTGGTCAGATGATGATATAAATTGGATTAAATAGCTCCGGGTTTAAATTCAATTATTAATAGGGAGTAGATCAAATGGTCGATAATAATAATGCATGGAGCACGGAGTATCCTCCTGTTGATATTCATACCGTAAAGACAGTGGAAAAGACTTGGGGTATACAATTTCCCTCTGAGTACATTCATTTCATAGAAAAATATCACGGTGCAGAACCTGCCCAACGGACGTTGAACATTAGTGGAAAAAAAGTGATGTTTTCTTCCTTCTTAACCTTCATCGCATTTGATGAGCTTGATATATTGGATGTATATAATGAGCAAAAGAACAACCTTCCTCCTAATCATTTTCCTTTTGCTATAGATGTAGAGGGTAACCTGTTTTGTTTTAATTACAGCCACAATTCTCAGCCTAATATTATCTATATTGAAACGATAAATTCTTACAACACCTTGGGTGGTCATCTGGCCGCCACAGACTTCACAGCATTTATCCAACAATTTAATTAAACAATCTGACTTCATCCAGTAAGGATGGAGTCTATACTAGAATCAGAATCTTGAAAGGATGCTCTCATGATAACCGATAAAAGCTTCTGATTCGGGAAAATATTTGTGTAATGACCGGCCCCACCGAATCTATAAAGGATTTTGAATAAGAGGTGTTACATATGTTAGTTAAAAAAATAATAGAGGAATGGGACCCCATTGATGTATTTCCCTACGCTCCTGAGGATGAATATGAGGAAGAGGTAAAACAAATTGAAGAATATATTCTTAACGCCAGCTTGGATAAACATAACTTAGCTAAAGAAATATACACGATGTTCAGGAGAAGATTTGGGAGCGATATATTCACTGAAAGTTTAGAGTCATGTACAAATATTGCGAACAAAATTCTCGAACTGCCGCACCTCATAGGCTATACATTATCTAAGCTTCGTACCTACGAATGGGCCAGATATAATATGTTTGCAAGAGAGGACATTTATCATCACACGCCTGGATTTTATTTCAGATTTCGCAATCCAGGGAAGTTGTACAACGAATTAGCTACATGTATAGATGCTTTCCATGGCGAGTTACAATGGAAGTTGTATCTTGGTCTTGAGACTCGCAACCAAAACTACAGCTTGGAACCATATGAAGTATATCAGGCAAGATTAACAGACGAATATAAGAAAAATTATGATCTAAAAGGAATTTTAGGCCATAAGTATAACGAATTATGCGAGAAGGGGATCAGCGATATTCCATCTTTAAGTGATCATATTGAAGCTTGGTTTAATTTACAAAATAAAAAGCCGATTCTTCCTGACCGTGAGTGAGTATACAACTATGACTCAGGTAAATAAAGACTGCGTATGATCAACACAACCATAGGCAGTCTATTCAACGCTCAGAGTGTATATCTATTTAATCAACTTAAATACGCTCTTATCCTATCCCCTCCAAAATCACCCTATACCGCCCAATCTGTTTCTCTGTCGCCTCTTCCCGCAATGATTCCAACAATGCTGTGCACCTTATTAGTCTGTAAGGATTCTATAACCTCTTCTAACCTTAAGTGGAGGTGATCAAATGAGTTTACCAGAGGACGTAGGAAATCGAATACGTGAGTTAAGGAAAGCAAAAGGCTGGACTCAGGAACAACTGGCCGAAGCAGCAGGGCTTCATTACAGCTATATTGGTGGGGTTGAAAGGGGAGATCGTAACATTTCTTTGGAGACTCTTGAGAAAATAATGAATGGATTGCAGGTCACTGCTGAAGAAATCTTTAAATTTAAAGAAGACTCTGAGTACAAAAGAGCCTTGGATGAACATATAACTCTAATAAGCGGCAAAAGTACAGATATAATCTTATCATTGACCAAAATTAGCAAAGAAGTTTTAAATGCTATCGAAAAATCACATAAAAATTCCGAATAAATATCTCTACATCAAAATCATACGCTAACACCAAAAAGAGTGGAGTACGTCTCCACTCTTCTCTTATTTCTCTTTTCAAACAACACCCCGCTCAAACGCCGCAAACTCAATCCGATTTCGCCCATTCTGCTTCGCCTGATACAGTGCCTTATCCACCGCAGCGAATAGCTGCGTCAAATACCCCTCCGGATTGTCCGGTACATGCACAACTTCAAAATCCTCAAAGGATAGAATCCCAATACTAATCGTAATGGACACCTGCATAATCTCGTGATCCACCATGATGTGGTTGGACTCCACAGCTGTTCTTACGCGCTCTGCGATTTGGTTCGCCAAGTCATGCTCCGTATGCGGAAGGTAGATCATGAACTCTTCCCCGCCATAACGCGTCAGGATATCGGTGCTGCGAATCGATTGTTTGACAGCTTCCGCCGTGCGAACGAGCACTTCATCCCCGATGACATGCCCATAGCGATCATTGATCGCTTTGAAGTAGTCGATATCAAGCAGCAGGAGTGAGAATGGTGTTTTGTATTGAATATTGGTAATGACCTCGTGGTTAAGATGTTGGGTCAGATAACGGCGGTTGTAACAGTTGGTTAAACTGTCCGTCAGCGCGAGTTCCTCCAGTTTGCGATTGGCCTCGGATAACTCCTGACGTATCAAGTCCAGCGCCTGATTTCGCTCCTGAAGCGTTACGTTCTGGCGATTCATCTCTTTCACGTAGAAACGCTCCTGTGAGACATCCTGAAACGTGAGAATAT
This sequence comes from Paenibacillus sp. FSL k6-2145, assembly GCF_037976585.1. Lineage (NCBI taxonomy): Bacteria > Bacillati > Bacillota > Bacilli > Caryophanales > Paenibacillaceae > Paenibacillus > Paenibacillus sp. FSL k6-2145. The sequence continues at coordinate 2,022,644 of NZ_CP150267.1, forward strand.
GACCGATCGGCACAAGTGCCGAATCCACAATCGGAGAAGATTGCAGGATATAGTGCCGGATATTGTTGTCCCGCTCCACGATTACTTCAATGTGGGAGAGGGTATTTTCTTTTTTCTTATAATGATTCACGAACTCCCGGCAGCTACCCACGACATGAACAGACTCCAGAAAGGCTTCCATATCAAAAGAATCCCCCACATGCAGATCCATAAAGGATCTTGAGGCTTTGTTTGCTTCAACAATGACTTCATTCTCATCCAGTACCAGGATGCCATATGGAATGGTATTGATCACATCCTCATGCGCGATGGAGACCAGATCGAACACATTGTATCTTTTGATCACATAGACAAAGAACAGGTCCGACAGAAAGATCCCCAGCGAAGTCATGCCAGGAATGATCGGCAACCAGCGGGCTAGAACGACATTTAGAATCGCATCAATTGTTGCAAACACAGCCAAGACAAAGATACCCCATAGGGTAATCCTCACCTGTTTTTTGATCATGGCAGACGTCTGCGATGAATACACCGCCCGGAACAGGACGACGAGGGACGCCAAGAAATAGCTCACCAGAATAACCATCACAACCCAGAACCAAGGCCCGTAAGCCCGTTCGATGTATCCACCCTCCAGTGGGATGACGAACTCATTCCATGGATTTGCGACTACACCTATAGCCCCGATCACCGCAGGGACAAATAGCAGGAACGTTCCTTTTGCACTCAAACGCTCTGAATAACCGGTAATAAAAATCGTCAGTAGAAGCCATCCGCTCCCAAGCAGGGAGACCGCGACGAATGATAACGTCACATAGAACAATTGCAGACCGGAATCGTCCGTGAGCGTACTCGCAAATTGGCAGAAAGGCCAGAGCATCATCAACCCGTGAAACAAAAAGTACACCTTATGTAAGTTCGTAATTCTAACCGTAGCAAACACATATACACCTACACCGAACAATAGGACAAATAAAAAGAGATCATACCATACTAATGGGTTCACGAATCTTCTCCTTCTTAGATGCTACAATGACAACGTGGTTGTTCATGATTCTATGTGATACTTATATATAACTTCAATAAACACCTATACAATTCTGCTACGCCATACTTATTGGTTAATTTAACCATATCTTATCACACCACCATAAGGGTGAGTAGCCCATACACTGGAAGTCCGACCAACCTCTGATCGAAATGCTGATCTATTTCTGATGATTTATAAATGCTTTTGAAGGTTTAGAGTACAAATAGGAGAGGAAGATCAGCTACTCGGGAGTTATTCAGCTATCATCAAGTAATTCATATTGAGCCATCCGGCTATCGGACGGCCCTTATATCATTCGGTTACTGCATTTAGAGGGAGGTTGTCCGTGAATAGATCGGGGTTATCCTTCAGCATTTCCGTAATTACCTCTGCTGTCTTAGTCGCATCACACACTCTAACAACCGCATCACCGAGCTTTCCTTTACGCATCGCACCTTCGCGAACCAATACCTCGTCTACTTTCCAGAAATGCTCTGACCATGGCAACCCACAATGCCTGCGGGATGGTACTGAAATCTGGCTTCCATCTGGTAAAACCGTATAAAGCATCTCATGCTCGTCCGTCATTCTGCCAGGGATGTCCACCCACTCTTCGACCCCATGGATAAATGTATTCCGCTTCAAGTCAACGCCTACTAACAAGATCGTCGCTTTTCGATCGAGCAGTTTCCCCCATGCTGAACCTCTCGCACACGGTGTATCGAAGAGATGATCATCCTTCGTAAATGCCTCTGCATCCCTTCCGAGTGCTGCTACCGAGTGCGTAGGGTGCCACGAACGAACCACGCCCGGACGTTTACGGAAAAGCTCAGGCAGAATGCCTACGCAGCATACAGAAGTTTCCACGTGGAACACTGGGTTATCCGCATTAATGGTAGACCACGTATGCGTGGGAAGCACCAACAATCCCTCTTTCATATAGTCGCTAAAGGCATCCAACACCGTGTCTGCTCCACCTTCAACCTCGCCAATACTTTTCATTGAAGAGTGAATGAGCAATGTGCCTTGCCTATCCATACCAAGCTGCTCAAGTTGCTGCATCAAGCTTTCTTTTGTATACATGTCTTTCCTCCTTCATTTCTTATCCCTTTTCGATGAAAAAGCAAATCCTTGCTCAGCTTCTCAGCATAACAAACAAAGGGCCGAGGGTTAACCCCCGGCCACAGAGAAAGAATTTGTATGAGTTCAGGCAGTAGCTACCACTCAACTTTTACTTAATAATAACGTACTCCAGATTCACCAGCTTCGCATACGTCACGATCTGATCTGTCGTCAGGTTTAAGGATACAACCGTATGGTGACCACCACCATTTTCGATCCATGCTTTTACCCCGTCCTGGAAGTTTGGCTTCACGCTCCACAGAACACGTGCTACCGGCAGGTTAGGCGCTGGAACAGTTGGCTCAAATGCAGATACTTCATTGATCAACAGTTTGTAGTGGGTACCGAAGTCTGCCATGGATACCACGACACCTTCGCCTGCTTTGCCATCGAATACGAGACGTGCCGGATCTTCACGATCGCCAATACCCAGTGGGGACACGATGATTCTCGGTTTGGTGCTGGCCAGTGTCGGATCTACTTCAAGCATGTGAGATTGCAGGATCGCTTCCTGTCCAGCGGCCATCTCGTATGTGTAATCTTCCATGAAGCCTGTGTTCTCGTTATGGGCCATGATTTTCAGCAAGCGATCCAGCGCAGCTGTTTTCCAGTCACCCTCACCGGCAAATCCGTACCCTTGACCCATCAGGCGTTGCACGGCCAGACCCGGAAGTTGTTTCATACCATGCAGATCTTCGAAGTTTGTAGTGAAGGCACTGTAACCACCTTCGTCCAGGAAACGTTTGATCGCAATTTCATAACTCGCTTGCACACGTACGCTGGCTTCCCAAGCTTCCTTGCTGTTCGTGCCATAATCGAATTCGTAGAGGTCTCCGTACTGAGCGATCAAATCATCGATTTCCTGCTCTGTTACAGCGTTCACGTATTGCACGAGGTCGCCGATGCCGAAGTAATCAACCGTCCATCCAAATTGGATCTGTGCCTCTACTTTATCACCTTCGGTTACGCCCACGTTGCGCATGTTATCACCGAAGCGCGCTACTTTGATGTTAAAGCTCTCATTATAAGCTACCGCTACGTCCATCCAGTCTGCAACCTGCTGTTGAACTTCTGGGCGCTCCCAGTAGCCAACAACGATTTTATTTTGTTTTCTCAGACGGGCATTGATGAAGCCATATTCGCGGTCACCATGTGCCGCTTGGTTTAAGTTCATGAAGTCCATGTCGATGGTTGCCCAAGGAATGCTTTCGTTGAATTGGGTTGCCAAGTGAAGCAAAGGTTTTTGCAGCAATTTTGTACCACGAATCCACATCTTCGCCGGGGAGAACGTATGCATCCATGTGATGACACCCGCTACTTCATCGCGGTAGTTGACTTCTTTCATCGTGCTCGTGATTTTATCTGCGCTTACCGCCAGATCCTGCAATACGAGCGGGTACGGCAGTACGCCGCTTGCATTAAGGGCATCGGTGATTTTCTGTGCATTGGCTTTTACTTCGCCCAGTGCTTCTTCTCCGTACAAGTGCTGTGAACCGACGACAAACCAGAATTCTTTTGCTGCTGACATATAATCATCCTCATTTCATTATTTTATAGTTGAACTAATGGGTTTACACTAGCACACTGCGCAGCCAGAATAATCTTTCGATCGCTGGTTATCCCCGGATTTTTTTGATTCCCTTTTTGCAAAGGGAAAATCCTGTGATAAAGGCGAACGCTCCGCTTCTCCAGCTTTCTTCTGTCTTCTCCGTTATCGTGTAAAAAGTATAGTTGAACAAATCATTCCCACACTAAACCACTTGGAAGCCAGAACACGCTTCCAGTCACTGTTATAACCTAATTACTTCTGTCCGTAATACGCGTCTTTTCCGTGTTTTCGCAGATAGTGTTTATCCAAAATGCCTTGTGGTAGTTCCTTCGCGAAGTTATTTAATTGCCGCGCGTACAGGTTCATTTTGCACACTTCCTCCAGCACGACACTGTTCACCACCGCAGACTTGGCATCTTTCCCCCACGTAAACGGTGCATGACCATGGAGTAGTACTGCCGGAACAGCCATAACATCAATCCCACGCTGTTCAAACGTTTCAATAATGACGCGTCCTGTCTCTGCTTCGTATCCACGATCCACCTCGTCCTGGTTCAAGAACCGTGCACAAGGCACCGCACCATAGAACGTGTCCGCATGTGTGGTTCCCATAACAGGTACGTCCAGTCCGGCTTGCGCCCAGATAGTCGCCCACGTGGAGTGTGTGTGCACAATACCGCCAATCTCCGAGTAATGCTTATATAGTACGGCATGTGTTGCGGTGTCCGAGGAAGGTCTCATTTCTCCCTCCACGACGTTACCGTCCAGATCAACCACAACCATGTCGCTTGCTTTCATCGTATCGTAGCTGACGCCACTTGGTTTGATCACGAACAGACCGCTTTCCCGATCGATTGCGCTGACGTTACCCCATGTGAATTTTACAAGTCCATGCTTTGGCAGTTCCAGATTCGCCTGGAATACCTCTTCTTTCAGTTGTTCTAACATGTTATTCCCTCCCGTTTTCTACCAGATGGTTTACAGCTGCATGCTCAATTGTGAGTCCACTCCGGTAGCGTTCGATAAATGCTTCAAACCCTTTCACATCCGATGAATCCGGCGCCACTTCGACTCCCTCCACATCGTTAAAGACTTTCTGCTCCAGGAACACATCCAGGCTCTCCTCTTGATCCTTGTTGATCATGTACGAAGCCAGAAGTGCCATGCCCCATGCGCCGCCTTCACCAGCGGTAGACATCACTGATACCGGTACGTTCATTGCAGCAGCTACAATTCGTTGTCCGACCACAGGGGTCTTGAATAGGCCACCGTGAGCCAAAATGCTGTCAATGGCTACATTCTCTTCCTCCGTCAAAATGTCCATGCCCAGCTTGAGTGCACCGAATGCACTGAACAGATGTGTCCGCATGAAGTTTGCCAGATTGAAGTTGCTTTCCGGGGAGCGGACGAACAATGGACGGCCTTTCTCAAGTCCCGTAATGTTCTCGCCTGAGTAGTAACCGTAGCTGAGCAAGCCGCCACCATCAGGGTCTGCCTCCAAAGCCTTGTTGAACAACACGCTAAACAACTTACCGTTATCCACTTCATATCCCATCGCTTGAGAGAATTCGCGGAACAATCCCACCCATGCGTTGATATCACTGGAACAGTTGTTGGCATGCACCATTCCTACTGGGCTACCATCCGGCGTGGTGACCATATCAATCTCGGGATACACTTTGGATAATTCCTTCTCCAGTACGATCATCGCAAATACGGATGTGCCCACGGAGATGTTCCCCGTACGTTTTCTCACGCTATTCGTTGCCACCATACCTGTTCCGGCATCGCCTTCTGGCGGACAGAGCGGAATGCCTGCTTGCAGATCTTGCGAAGGGTCGAGCAACTTGGCTCCCGCTTCCGTCAATACACCTGCATTCTCACCAGCGAGATATACCTTGGGCAGAAGGTCCTCGACTTTCCACGGATAACCTTTGCCTGCGATCTGTTCGTCGAACTGTTGGATCATGGATGGGTGATAGTTATGTGTAGACTCGTCAATTGGGAAAATGCCTGATGCATCGCCGATCCCAATCGCCTTATTGCCCGTCAGCAACCAGTGGATATATCCAGCCAAAGTTGTCAGGTGATCGATCTGTGGCACATGTGCCTCTTCGTTCAAAATGGCTTGGTACAAGTGGGCGATGCTCCAGCGTTCCGGAATATTGAATTGCAGAAGTTCCGTTAGCTCCCTTGCAGCTGCTCCCGTCGTAGCATTACGCCAGGTTCGGAAAGGTACCAGCATTTCACCTGCGCTATCCAATGCGATATATCCGTGCATCATGGCCGAGAATCCGATAGAACCGACCGTTCGCAGCGTAATTCCGTATTTCTGTTCCACATCTTGCTTCATCTCACGATAAGCCGTTTGCAGGCCTGTGATGATATCCTCCTGGTTGTACGTCCAATATCCATCTTTCAGGAGGTTCTCCCATTCATAACTGCCTGACGCGATGGTTTCAAAACGCTCGTCAATCAACACCGCCTTAATCCGCGTTGATCCAAATTCAATACCGAGCGAAGTAGCGCCCTTGGTAATGGCTTCTTTCAAGTCCAGTTGACTCATAATCACGTGTATCCCCTCTCCGGTCGCGATTTCACATCCCAAAGGATGCATATATAAGGTGAAGCTCTTACTTATGACAGTAGCTAATAATGAATTTTGTATAGATGCGTTCCGTTGTGTTTTCAAAGAATGCGCTTTCCTTTTCTGACAGCCTTAGTATATTTTTTGTACGTACATTTGTCAATAATATATAATAGTTATACTTACAAAGAACACATAATGTACTCTATTTGACCATTCAGAGGTCTTATATGGCTATAAAATGGCTATGCTGTAAGGTACACCTCCATCCATAAAGGCTGGATATGTACGGTTTATTTCGAAAAATGTTCGGTTTTATTTTCATCCCATCTGAATCATGCTAGAATATGTACGTACAACTATTTGAACAACAACATTGATATAGATGAGTAACGATGAAAGAAGTGGACTACGTGAAGCCAAAATACCAGGTCATCATTGATGATATTAAGACTCATATCCTTTCGGGGACATATAGCATAGGCGAACAGATCCCAACCGAGTTGGCATTACAGGAAAGCTACAATGTAAGTCGCCAGACGGTGCGGAAGGCTATTTTGGAGTTATCTAATGAAGGGTTTTTACGAAGCGAAAAGGGGTCAGGCACTTACGTTAGCAATCAGTATCGATCACGATCAGGCGGCAATACGTCGAAGAAAACGATCGGTGTGATCACGACATACATCTCGGATTATATCTTTCCGTCCATTATCCGCGGCATTGAGAGTCGTCTGAATGAGGACAACTACTCGTTACTGCTGGCCAGTACCAATAATGATGTAGCGCAGGAGAAAAAAGCCCTCGAAATGATGCTCTCCTACGGCGTCGATGGCCTGATCGTCGAACCGACCAAAAGTAATCTCTACAATCCCAATATTGCATACTACCTGTCGTTCAAGGAGCAGGATGTGCCGTTTACGATGATTAATGCGTTCTATGAGGAGCTGGAGGTTCCGTTCTTCTGTCTGGATGACGTGCAGTCCAGTTATCTTGCCACTCGGGAATTGATTGCCAAAGGCCACACCCAGATTGGCATTATTTCCAAAATGGATGATCTACAAGGCAAGTACCGGATGAAAGGATACATCAAGGCACTGGGTGAAGCGAAGTTACGGTTCCATCCTGAGCAAGTGCTTTCCTTTGATACCGCATCGAAACCAGAGTTATCCTCTAATGTAGCAACGTATCTGGACGAAAACAGGGATGCGCTCACCGCGATCGTCTGTTACAACGATGAGGTGGGACTGGAGGTCGTGCACGCCTGCAGGCAACTGGGCATCTCGATCCCGGATGAGTTATCCATCATTGGACAAGACAATTCGTATATCGCCAAGAACGCCAACATCAGGCTTACAACGCTAACCCACCCCCAAGAACAAATGGGCCGCGACGCTGCCGACTGGGTGATCAAGAATCTGCAAGGCAAAAAGGATCTGCCAACAAACACCTACTATCAACCGGTGCTGGTTGAGGGAGAGACGGTGAAGGAGATCGAAGTGGAATAATATTGTTGTGGGATGGGCGTTAAGTTGTTACCGAGCGTCACTTTCCAACATACTTAAAGAAGGCCGCGAGAATATCTGCGGCCTTCTTTGTTCTTGTTCACTATTAATGAGGGATTACTTCTTCTTACATATACATATACATCTTCTCTAATCGAAACTACTTCGACTGATCCGCTTCTTCGCTTACCAGACTTACAACGACGCCTTTCTTCTCCAATTTTTTCACAACCTGCTCTGCACGCTCATTCAACGGATTATTAGCCAAATATACCTCTGTTAGATGTGGGATGGTTTCGAGCACTGCAATATCCTTAATGAGGTTATCTTCTACATATAGATACTCCAAGGTTGGATGGTTCTTTAAAGGTGTCAGATCTTGAATTTTATTATCATTCATAATAACCCATTCCAACTTTAACTTCTGAAGAGGACTTAGATCAGTCACCTGATTCCCACTGGCGAGTAGACTGGTTAGCTTACGCATATTGTTTAATGGAGCCAGGCTTTTGATTTTGTTATCGTCCATAACCAGATTTTGCAGATTAGTCAGACCTATAAGTGGCGAGATATCTGCAATCTGATTGCCTTCAACAGCTAAGAACGTCAATTTTTTTAACTTGTTAAGTGGTTTAATATTTTTTATATTTTGGTCAGGCAAGAATAAATCCGTCATATTAACGGCATGTTCAAGACCTTGCAGGTTAGAAATCTTACTTTTTGTTTCCATAGCATATATGGATTTTAATTTTTTCAAATCAGCAGCCTTTAGTTCCTTCTTAGCCGACATCTTCAAATCTGTCCGAATAACTTTGGCCAGGACCGGGTCTTTGATAAGCGATGCAGCCGAGATAATAGTGGTCGGTAATAGTACAAAAACCAAACATAAAACGATCATACTTTTGATGAATTGATTACGCATATAGATTCTCCCTTTAAGCATCTTAATTAGTGGCTCCGTTTCAAGGAGTTGAGGTCAGCCGTAACGATTTTACCTGTATTTCCAAAGACGTACACTTTCCCTTTAAACTCCACCGCATCGTACCAATCGTCTACCGTCAAGACATCCTGCTTGGTCCATTTCTCAGCGTCATCGGAAAGGAAGATGGAACCTTCACTGCCAACAGCAATGAAGAGATTGCCCACGTATGAGATGCCAAAGAATCCAGTGTTCATTCCACGAGCATATAATTCGTCACGGAACTCTGTCCTCGCCCATTTCTTACCGTCCTCTGAAGTCAAAATAACCGCACTCTGTGCATTCCCATAGTAACTGGCAGTGGTCACGACAAATTTTCCGTCACCCCATACCACATCGAAATTATGCCCAGGAAACCGTGCCGGGATTTCGTTCCACTTCAGACCATCCTCGGAGACGAGCAAAAGCCCTTTTTCTCCAACGGCTACCAATGTTGTGCCGTTTGATGCCATCGCATTGATTTTTTTCTTTACATTAGTGTTTAGGGTCCTCCACGTCTTCCTATCCTTGGAAGAAAGAATCGTGCCGGCCTCGCCTGCCACGTAATACGTATTTTTAGCATACAGCACGCTCGTAAGTGATTGAGTTGTCGGTGATTTAATGACCGTCCACTTTACCCCATCAACAGAGGACATCATCTTCCCGTTATCTCCTACCGCAAAAAAGTCCTTCCCTGACCATACAACTCCCCGAAGTGGATACGCTTGATCCACATAAGAAGATTGCCATTTGCCAGCCGTGTTCATCTTTGCAGAACCCTGCGAGCTGACGGAAAGGAAGTTAAGCTGGCTACGATACCCACCCACCAGCACCAGCCTATCCTTGCTTACTGCTGCTTCATATACGTTACTTGGAAGCACAAAAGGATATCGCTTTGTCAGCTTCCATTTGCGCCCATCCGCAGATGTTTGAATACCAGCATCCGTAATCGTTATATACTGTTTGCCGTTGTGAATGGTAAAAAACGGGTTCTGCTTAGGGCTAGTTGCAAACCCAGCATCGCTCCAGCTCTTACCATCCTTGGATGTCCAGTTGACCTCCTTCAAGACATGATTGGCTTTATTCACATATTCAAAACCAAAAATATAAAACCTGTCCTTTGCCCAGTACACCTTGGACCAAAAGGCTTTGGACGATACGTATGTCCATTTCAGTCCATCCTTCGAGGTCATGATCGTTGCATCCCCTACAGCAACAAAAGCTCCACCGCCATAGGTCATATCCCAAACTTGCTCATAATTGGGCTGATTGGTCTTCACCTTTTTCCAGGTGATTCCGTCTTTGGATACCGCTACGACTCCGCCTTCATAACCTTGAGCCACGAAGGTATTATTGCCCCATGCTACGGCTGTAAAATTGGTGGAGATCCCTGTTTTTCGCTCGGTCCACGTTAATCCATCCTCTGAAGAGAAAATCTTTCCTTCATATGTTGTTCCACCAACTGCAATATATCGTTTCCCGTTCCATACGGCGTCTTTTAAAAATCTTATATGTATTGAATTATTTAACTTCTCCCATGACAGACCATCAGTGGATGTCCATACGGTTACGATATCTGCTTCCTCACGAAAACCCATGAATTCTGACTTTCCACGAATAATCAAACTAAAATCTACTGGATTCCCGGTATAGATTGTCTTCCATGTAACTCCGTCCTTAGAGGTTTTCACATAGCCTCCAGCAGCTGGCATCATATAAATCCCTCCACCATAGGCAATGGAATGGGAAAATCCACTATTTAACTCATCCAACGAAGACCAATTAAGGTTCAACTGACTTTTTACTACAGCATCCTCAATGTTCGCAACTTCACCCTCTGCCTGGGCAGGATGTACAGAAATTAGGGAAAACAGCAGAATCGTAGTTAACAGCAGAGGTATTACTTTTAGTGAAAAAACTAGTGTGCGACTCATAGTTATCTCCTTACATTATTTAATACTAGAAATATACCATGATCTGGAACGAAATACATTGATATTATCCTCATCCTAATTTAATAGAACCCCTCCTGCTCTCATCCTATAACTGTTCCGTTAAGAATGGATAATGGACTACTTCACCAAGGAATGTAACCCTAATATAATATGGGCTGATCCGTTATTCTCATATCTCCCCCTTGCTTTACTCTCTTGGCTGTTATGGGCTCTGATCAAATATCCACTCAAAAGTGAGGACTTACACCAAAAAGCCATACGGATGATGGTCCGTACGGCTTTTTAGCGATTTTTTCTTATACATAAACACATGAGTGAATGATGAATGACGCTGCAAATGTTACTTCCTACTTCCAGAGCTCTTCAGCAATTTCCTTAATGAAGGCAAGCTTGCGCCATTGCTGTTCCTCGGTCAGATGGTTGCCTTCTTCCGTGGAAGCGAATCCGCATTGTGGGCTCAGGCAGATTCGATCCAGATCAACATATTGTGTAGCTTCCTCAATCCGTTTCAGGATATCTTCCTTGTTCTCCAACTCTCCGAATTTGGAAGAGAAGAGGCCAAGTACAACCTGCTGATTGTCCTTCAGGAAACGAAGTGGCTTGAAGTCACCAGCCCGTTCCGTATCAAACTCCAGATAGAATCCAGAGTAGTTATCGATGCTCAGAAGTGTCTGCGCAATCGGCTCGTAACCGCCACCGACTCCTGCAAATGTCGAAACATAATTACCGCGGCAGACATGAGTGGTTACCACGAGGTCTTCCGGCAGGCCAGATAACACATCTTCGTTCAGTTTTGCAAGTTCGTTTGCGTACTCTTCCACATTAACGCCAATCTGCTCCATCACTGTGATGAACTGTTGGTCACACAGTGCGCCCCATGTGCAATCATCAATCTGGATGCTGCGGCAGCCGGCTTCATAAAAGGCCAAGATGGATGCTTTGTACGCCCCGGCAATGTCCGAGAGAAGCTCTTGGCGGTTCGGATAGATGGCCTGTGTGCTTTCCTTATTATCTGCCCGGTCCAATTCGAATAGGAACTGTGCAGCTGCTGGGATGGACTGACGGGCAACAACGTCTTCCCCAGCCGCTTCTTTCAAGAAGGCATAATGCGCTACAAATGGATGACTGCTATAGCTGATTTTGCCGCTCAGACGAGCTGTTTCCGGTCTGGATGTTGCACCGTTGAATCGGTAACCTTCCTCGATGATCGTCCGCTCTACACTATCCAATCCCCAGAAGAAGTCCAGATGCCACCAAGAGCGGCGGAATTCGCCGTCCGTTACAGCCTGAAGGCCTACCTCTTTTTGTTTCTGTACAAGTTTCACAATCTCGGCATTCTCCACTTCATTCAACTGTTCCGTGGTAATTTCGCCGTTCTGGTATTTTAATCGGGCATCCTTCAACGCACTCGGGCGCAGGAAACTGCCCACAATATCATATCGAAATGGAGTGACTGTTCGTTGTTTAGGTTCTGTTTGTACGCTCATAGTTTAATCTCCCCGTTTATCATTATAGAATTAAATATAACATATCCGATCGGAATAACTGTTCTACGAAAGAGTTATAGCCCGCTATAGGCATTAGCTATAGCGGGCTATATTTAAGGGGACTCTATATATAAATCATGTATTCAATCTTACCTGACCGGATGTCCGGAAGAGGGTCTCCACACCTATGATCTCAAGTCAACGTAAGAACGATCTGATCCCCGGAACGGGTGATTTTGTAGATACCCTCTTGCATGTCGATGCCATAATGCTTTTTCAGCAACCACTTGGCGTTGAGATCGGTCTCGATGACCACTAGATAATCATAGCCGCTTAGAAGGTTATCCATATTATCCTCATAGAACAACACAATCCCGTCCACATGAGGAGCATACAAGAAATACTTCCCTACATATTGCATGTAATAGTTCGTGACCTGTTGGTCCCTGTCTGAGGCGTAGAAGAGATATCTGTTATTATCCTCCTGCCCACCTGAGTACCACCGATCACCAGTTACCGCATGAATCTTGTAAGGGAGCGTTGTATCATAGCTTTGGGCGATAGACACGATACCGTTGTATTCGGACAAAAGGATGGTGGCGGCAACAGCCATACAGCCGATAATGCCTTTCTGATAATGACCTTTCGTCTCGACCGTCTTAAAGGATTGATAATCAGGCACTTCACCAATCCGATAGTGAAATGAACGCTCCAGGTCGATCGCAGCGCACAACACCAGTCCACCGGCGAACAGCACCACGATACTGGACGCATAACGCTCAAATCCAGCCAGGACAATGGCTTCATCCAGTGGCATGGAGAAGAGATACAACGCCAGAATACCCGCATAGTACAGTAACAGAACAACGTCCAAAGCAATTAATGCTTTCCACAAGTTCCACTTCTTCTTAAGCACCACGATGGCAAATACAGATGCTGCAATCGCGATAAGCTGGAAAATAACAATGCCGATCACTGGCCGTGTCGTCAGATCCGTACTGGCCTTGAGGAAAGTCCACAGAATCTCACGCATCTGCTCCGGCGTTTTGCCAGCCTGAATCCCCGAAGTAGCCACATCGAACTTGTTATCAATGCCTTGGAACACCGTTGCCATTCGCCAGCTCCAGCCAAAGTATGGAATCAGTGCACCGCAGATCGTACCCACTACAGCGAGGGCTGTTTTCCAACTGAATTTTTGCTTATGTTTTAGCCATGTATACACCAGGAAGATCAGGCCGATCGCGGCGAAAATAATACCCGTGCTTTTGATGATGGTCAGTAAGCCCGCAAGCGGAAGAACAACAATACATGCTTTTTTGATCTCATTACGATATTGGTAGATTACCGCCAGGATTGCGAGCGCGTAGATCGGAAGCAAGAAATCCACGAGCAGATTGGTGATCCGAATCGTAAGATTGAAAAAAGAAAGTGTAGATAACCCGAGTCCAAGAAAGGCGTACAGAAGAAAGCGTTTCTTCTCCGAAACAATGCCAAACATGGCATAAAAACAGGAAAAGATAAGCAATCCTTGTGCCAAAAGCATTACGGACTGGGAATGCCCCATGAAGCGACAGACATAATAGATAAATGACGAAGTCCCCAGCGGATAGTTTTTAAAATCAATCAGGTTGGAGTCTGGCGTTGGAAAGGCATCTGTACTCAGCATCTGCTTCAGTACGATAGCCCAGTGGGAGAAATTATCGTAATGTGTTAACTGGTTCTGAAAGAGCAACAGCAAGAAAACAAAAGTCCCTGCCAGGAATGAAAATTGAAATATGGAAAAGGACATACGTAATGATGCCCCTCGGCTCAGCCTGAGAAACAACATTCCCCCATATAAAAGCAAACCTGCAATTAGGATGACAAGGCTGCCCGTAAAGAGCTGCCCTGCCAAACCACTCAGAAATACAAAGCAGGCAATTAATGAAAACACGAATACAGGGGTGAATTCCCAACGTAGTGAAAGTGCCTTCCGTACAAATTGCATATAACCAAGAAAGGAGAATATCAATAAAACTCCCATCACAAAATGAAGCACAATGAGCATCTTTATCTCTCCTAACCCTCTCTGGTGGCACGATCGGAATGTGGCTGAATCAGATCCGTCAGCAATTGGTCGATCAAGCCCTTCTCCACAATATCATCGATATTCTCCACCGAGAGAAGCACTTCGCGCTCACGGGCTGTCGTTTTTCCCGTATGTTGCAAAATGACTTCAATATTACTCTTCGTATAAAAAGTAACGACCGCTCCTGCCGCAATATCACCATGAAATCCCGTCGCAGAGAAGAAACGATAATTGAAGCTGCGCAGCGTACAGCTAGCATCATTGGTGAAATGAACTGGAAGCTGAAGGGAAAGCCGCGGCATTTTTCGCTGATCCGATCTGGGTTGAACAATCCGTTTTTTCACATTGCGAAGCATATCGTCATAAGCCGTATCCCACAGATTCATCTGCTCTGGCAATGAGTGTTTACGGTCGTAGATGATTTGCATGTATTGGCGGTTATCATTCTCATCGACCGGCTGAACCGTTGCAGAATAACGCCAGCCCTCCCCATCCTGTTTCACATAAACGATGACTGCATCGAGGTTCGCCTCATATCGCTCGGTTTTGACGACCAGAGAGATGATCTTCTGCTCAGCCAAATAAATGGGATAAGGGACATAAAAGGCAATCCCTTGTTCGGATACATCCACCGTCTTGGCCTGATATCGCAGATTGTTGGCTTGGTCATGAATCGTGACATCTTCCTGCGCCCGAATCCGTTCTGTCTCCCGATACGCACGGCGGCCAATCATGAAGAACAGGGCGTAACACAGCGCAATCATGTTATGAATCAGCCAGAAAATAATGATACTGCTGAAGAACAGCGCAATGCCGTACTTGCCATTGACATACCGAATCACGGCTGCAATGGATAGTAACAGCAAGAAGATATGCGGAAGTGCATATAACAGAGCAGACATCCATTGTCGACCGCTTGCTCTGCTTTTATTGGTAACCTTGAATTTTTTCTCACGAATACCCAGCGTCTCCAGGAGAACCGGCCAGATCAGATAAGGCATAAATATGGTATCGATAACCTGACTCCAGCGCTGATTCCGAATATTGCTGGACAGATATCGCATGGATACACTATAGAAGAAATAAGATGGAAGCCAGAATATTAAGATCTGCCAGAAGGTTGTGTTCACAATCTGGAAGTCGAATAACGCAAATAAAATAGGTGCCAAAATGAAAATCAACCGGTTAAAGAAGGACCACCAGTATAAGAAACTGCTTAAGTAGGTCACTCTCGTCCAGAAAGGAAGCTTCCCAGATAAGGGTGCACGCGTATTCTGCAGGCTCTGAATAATACCCCTTGCCCAGCGAATCCGCTGCTTAATCATGCTCTTCACTGTTGTTGTTGTCTGCCCGGCAGCTTGAACCTCTTGAGTCGCATAGGTAATATAACCTTCCTGCTGCAAGCGGATGCTTGTCTCGAAGTCCTCGGTGATCGTATTGAGTGGAAAACCTCCGATGTCTTCCATACCCTGCCGGGAAATGATCGTATTACTTCCTGTATAGGCTACCGCATTGGAGGCATTACGCAGGATGTTCACTTCTCTGGAGAAGAAATCCTGTTCATTCGGAATGCCTTGCTCTGCATACAGGTTAAACTGGAATAGATCCGGATTGTAGAAACTCTGCGGGGTCTGTACCAGCCCAAGCTTGAACTTAGGGTCCATCTCGTCCTCTCGGCGAAGACGCCATACTTCATTCTCCTTAATAAACGTGGAGAGCATGAAATAGGGGACCGTTTTCATCAAAAAGGTGTGCTGTGGAATCATATCTGCATCAAATGTTGCAATGAGCGGAGAAGAGCTTTTGCTCAGTGCATTGTTCAGATTACCAGACTTGGCATCCTTGTTTCCGGGGAACCCCAGATATCCCACGCCAAACTGTCTGGCAAGCTCCTCTACCTCTGGTCTTGCTCCATCGTCACAGAGATAGATATGAACCTTCTGCTTGTCCGGGTAATCCATGAACGTACAGGCATTAACGGTTTTATATAACAGATCAACAGGCTCATTATGCGTAGCAATAAATACATCCACATCCGGATAGTACTCCGGCGGAACGATTGGAAAGTCGAGCTGTGTACGTTCTTTTTGCATCTTTTGAAAGAATAATTCAAAGGTTGTCAGTACGGTGACCGCTTCAGCCACAATCAGCAGCATACCAAAAATGACGTTCAGTACGCCTTCACCCCATGGCAACGTAAAGAACGTACGCCATACCAAATAAATCGACATCAGGATCATCGTGATGACAAAAAAGATATTCTGCCTTTTTTCGTTTTGCACTACAGCTGCTTCCTCCTTGCTGCAAATACCCATCTTCGCTGCAATTGGAAACTGAGCAGGAACAGCAAGGCATCACAGACGAATTTCGCCAATTTCTCATCTACGAAGAGAACGGTATGGAATATATATACACCGGTACTGGAAAGCAAGATCACCACTCCGCATAACGTCAGATAGCGCCATAGACTTCCCTGGCTATCCTCCTTGCGGAATACAAAATGTCTGTTCAGTACATAGTTGACTACAATGGAAATCACTCTCGCAATCACGGTTGCAAGCAGAATTCTTAGATAGTGCTGCTCACTCAACATGGGCCGCAACGCGTCGATCAAAAACCAGGCGATACCCAAATCAACAACAGAACTGGCCACCGATGATGAAATGAACCGCAGAAAATTGGAGAACAACACACCCATTACCCGGGCACTATCCTGGATTGCTTTAAAATGAGTTCCCGCATTGCCATTTTCATAAATGACTTGGATTGGCATGGTATGAATCGGTATGCCAGACTGAATGCACGAGATGAGCATCTGAAGCTCATATTCAAATCGAATACCGCGAACATCCTGCATAAACGCAAGTAACCCTGGACCGAAGGCACGAAGCCCAGTCTGGGTATCTGACAGCTTTTTACCATACAGCATGGCAAAAATAAAGGAGGTCATCCGATTGCCTAACAGGGACTTTGGCGGTATGTTCCCCTCACTGAAGTTCCTTACCCCGAGCACCAACGAGTCTGGATGAAGCCTTGCTTCTTGGGCTACACGGTAGACATCCTCAGCTGCATGCTGTCCGTCTGAATCAGCGGTTACAACGAAGGAAGATGCATCGAATTGCTGAGCAATATACTGAAATCCGGTCTTGAGTGCCGCACCCTTCCCCTGATTTTCCGCATGTGTTAGCAGAGCACAACCATTCTCACGAAGCTCCTCAAAAATCGACTGGTAGGCCTCACCCGATCCGTCGTCCACAATAACAATATTGGTCAAGCCATACTCTCGCAATTGCCGTACATAGGTTGGAAGTCTCTCATCCGGTTCAAGTGATGGAATGAGGATGATCGCTTCGCCGTTTTGTTTACCTATAATCATCCTGATAAGCCTCAATTCGACATATTTCAACAATTTTTTTGAATATTGTGAGTATAACATCGAAAAGACATACAGTAAACGAATAATCTGTATATATATTAGTAAAAAAGTCTCGCTTTTTATAAGCTAATTTATAGGTAAAAAGAACTATTTGAAGGTTAGTCTAGTACTCCTCAAACCATTTCACATTTGGCTCTTGTTTCAGTACATGTACCAGCATGGCATGCCGTTATCCACGGTGGTGATAGAAGTGAGCCTGCGGTTCCAGAAGCCACTCAAAGCATGAATGAACGCCTTCCCAGAATGCAGTCATTTCTCGCAAAAGTTCATCTTCTGTCTCCATCGACCGATTGGACATGCATCGGCTTACAAATCTGGACGAATGGCCACTTATGCGGATCACGAATTTGAATTAGAATTACCGTAGACGATTGAAAAAGGCTGTGATTCCAATGTTATTCGAAAGAGACAAATGGTTGCAGTATGGCATTCTGCGCGATGAGCCCTCTCTAGCTGAACGTTTGCCAGAAACACAGTTGCTTGAGAAGGATACGCTAACGAAGATGCTTCTTCAGTATCCCAGCGTTGTACTGAAACCTCGTAATGGCAGTTACGGAAGGGGTATCCTGTTCATTAAACGAAGCGGTGCAAATGCTTATCGTATTCAAAATGAAAATAACACAGTCACCATGAGAGACAACGAGCAGTTACTGGAATGGTTCGAACAAACAATCAAAAGTGATGAATATATTGTCCAAAAGCGTCTGCAGCTTGCTCAAATTAAACACAGGCCGTTCGACATTCGGATCATGGTTCAGCGCAAAAAGGGTTCCTCGTCCACTTGGAACGTGACAGGTTCCTATGCTAAAGTCGCTGCACAAGGATACCAAGTCACCAATGTGAATAACCGCCCCATTCCAGTTCTTAAAGCACTGAGACTAGCTCGAATTGGAGATCGGCGCTTACTTGTCAGAGCGGAACAAGTTGCACGATTAGCTGCCAAACGATTGGGAGAGCATTACCCTATGCTTAGACAAGTTGGATTCGATATAGCCATCGACAAGAAACGGCGAATTTGGATTATCGAAGGCAATTATCAACCAGCCTTACGGCCTTTCCGACTTTTGAAAGATTCCTCGATGCACCGCAGAATATTATGGTACAAAGAACATTAAAGCAAAAGAAGACGACCAGCATGTTACTCATAGCCAGTCGTCTCTTCCTGTTTAGTACCTGTTCTTGATATTAACCCTCTTCGGTTATTTCCGGCATTTTCTAGTCGCACTTGTAACACGTGTCACTCGGAACTGATTTACCCCTACCTGTATAATGGCGAACTGGCTGTATGAAGTACCAGAAGAGGTATACGGTTCAGCCTCAATATTTCCACTCGGTGTTCTAACCGTCGCAGTGATTCTAGTTACCAGGCACACACCACGGCCGGAAGATCTCCAAGTCTCATCACGCTGAACACTATATCTATCGTTGCTACAAAAAATGGATGCATACTCCACTACTCCACTCGCATTAAACGAAGTCGAGTTATAGATCTGAACAGGGTCATAACCACCTCTAGGTGCTCCAGGTCTTCTATTTCCCATTCTCAAAACCTCCTTTTTTATTGATAATCTATTAAATGCAATTAAATAGTTTTGGTGAGGTATAAATGTGGACAAGGTAGAAAAAGTGTGTTTGTACAGTAGTAGAGGGAAACTGGTAGCTTGATGTCATAACTCAAACACGAAAAAACCACCCTTTACTGTACAAAGGTGGTTCGCGAATTATAGACCTACTGTCACTATCATCTTATTGGGCAAATTGAGTCGAAACGATAAATCATAGACGTTCAAAACTCCCCAAATGCAGATGCTTCTATTCTGCCGCCTCCGCCAACCATGCTTGCATCGCCGGAGATTCCGCCCGATTCAAACGTAAGGCAATTTCGGTATTGATCTTATCCGGCGGCATGACTTCAACAAGGACACATACGGACTCTCGCGGTTGATTTAAGGCAAATATGCCTTCATCATCGAGCATTTTCATCGCCAGCTCCATGGCGTTCAGCCTCACATCCAACTCGCGATCCCAATCATCATACTCCAGTTCCGCAATGAAAGGACGCTCGTTATATCGTTGTTTGACACCGTCAAAGTGATCATCCCCAAAACAACAATAGGGCGAATCCGCATACGACCATTTGATGAGATCCGCAATCGTGGATACCGGCGTATCACTTTCTTCTGCTTGCCTAGCCGATTCCAACGCCAAAGCTTCCCACGACCAGGCAGAGATGCTTGGCGCATGTCCCTCGCCAGTAGTGTATAACGTACAATAATAGTAACGTTCCCCATTTTCAAAAAGAGCACCAAAAGACGTTCTCGCGGCAGCGGCGATCTCTATGGCCAGTGTCTCTATTTCTTGCATTGGCTTCATGAGTGGAGTTCCCCTTTCCATTCGTTGATCATTTGCCCCTTCGATATGAATTGGCTATTTGGACTAGATACCAAACACCCGCACCCACAAGGATAGTAAACACCAGATTGATGCAGCCGAACACAATGAGTGACTTTGCTTGGCCTGGACCGATCCGGAAAGCGGTAGCTAGCTGGAAAACAGCCGGTAGCAAAAATGCCAGCCAGGAGATGGTTATAAGCTTTTCTGTTCTGAAACTCCACCATACTGCTGAACATGAGGCAAATAGCAGTACCCAGGTACAGGTAAGCTTTAGGGCGAACATCATTTCGTCCCCCTCCTATTTGCCATGAATCACAAGTCCATATTTACTGATTATCCACGATTGGCTCAAGTCGTGCATTGCATCATGGCTTATACGCACAGAGGGCTTTTGCTCCTTCATCGCATCTGCATCATAGGCTGAGAAGCGAAGGGGTTTGGTCATTTTTTTGATAGAATCTCTTATTTCATCGAAAAACGCATAGGTCAGCGGCTTATGGTCCCGGATATCCTCATAAATATAGTACTTTCCTTTTTCATCTTCCAAATTAACTTGAAAACCTTTCGGAAATGAAAGCAAGATACACGGCAGTTCATCCTCTGCCCATTGTCCGTGATATGGAAAAGAAACCTCTTCATTTCTCACAAAAAATCCTGAACTTTCTTGATCTGATGCAATAGAAATAGAGTAAACAAAGAAGGGATGGATGTCATCTCTCTTTTCTCCTGCCACAAAATACTGATAGAACGTCTGATACCCCTCGTACACCTGTCTATAATCATGTTCTGTTCGGGTAGCATTGGTACGATAGAATTGCGCTTGCCGATGCTCTAAAAGCTGCAAAAGGCTTTTAAACTCTTCAGGAGTGATGAAGAATCTCAGTTTATAGAATCCGCTATTCTTTAATTTGTCCATTTCTTTTCGCTCACCGCCCTGTTTAGAAATGTTATGCCAATGACCTTAGCGGTTCAGGTTTACTCACCGCTCTTCCTCATCTCTATCTCTATCTCTATCTCTATATTGAGCGTTAATTCATCCGCATCCATTCTTATATATCAACTATATATGTATCTTATTTCCATTATAGTGATCACCTGTCCCGAGTCTACCTACTTTACACCTGAATTTTGCGAATGAACTTTGAAAGGGTAGCGAAATATCAGGATCATTACGCCTGTACGCGAGCAAAAGACATACGTAAGGTGAATTTTAGATTACCCGCTTTGTGAGGATGGGGGCACGCCAACATATCGTGATCAGCACAAATTAGCCGTACGGATGATCACCCGTACGGCTAATTTTGACTTATTCAGCTTTGCGAATTTGGAATTGTTAAGGTTTAACTACAGAGAGAAGAGACTCATTCCCCTCAGAGATCACCGTTACATCTGGAGCAAACGTTGCATCACTTACATGTAACGTTTCTCCAAGTTCCATAGCACTAATGTCAAATTCAATCGACGTTGGCAAGTGTCTCGGCAATGCCTCCACTTCAATAGAAGATAATTGAACTTGCACGACTCCGCCCTGTTTTGTGCCAATCGGTGTGCCGTTGAACTTGACAGGAATTTTTGTCCGCATGATCTCATTGGTCTGCACCTGTTGAAAATCCACATGAATCAAATCTCGTGTAACCGAATCACGTTGGAGGTCTTCCAACAATACGGTCAATGAGCCTTTCTCTTCAAACTGTAATTCAATAAAACCAGACGCTCCATGCTTCAACCATTTTTGAAATTCTATTGTTGGAATATGAATCATCTCATTCTCCGTATTTCTGCCAAACACAATACCTGGCAAACGCCCGGATTTACGTAGATTCTTAAGTCGAGAAGAATTTAATGGAATGCGGGTCTCCGCTTGAAAACGAGTAGTCATGCTATGTTCGCTCCTCTTTATTAAATGATATTTTCACATTTTTCATACTCATCCAACCATCCCCTGTTGGGGCTAAAGAGAGAAACATAGCATCACCACCTCCATATACGATCCAATTGATTTTAAAATACATTTAATGTAAGCTCCCATAATATACATGAAGGCACTCTACTCCGAAGAGTAGAATGCCTATGGGATGCCTCCACCCTATCATAGAAACATCCTTTTGTCGATCAACCCGAAGTAATCGAACAGATGAGTAAAGGTATTGCTGGTGAAGAACCGCTGTTAGTATTTATATTAATAGGGCTCTTCCTTTGTCAGGAAGAGCCCCTATTAATATAAAGTTTGAATAAGTTCTACATTATGAAGCTTTTGCTGCAACAGCTTTTTCAATCAATGCTTTTGCATCGTTAGCAGTAAGACCTTGTTTAGGTTGAAGTGATTTTTTATCTGTTCCAGCAAGAATACCTTTGTCAATCAGTTTTGCCATAGGTTTAATTGCATAGGCAGACACGGATTTTCCATCTTCGAAACTAGCAATAATCGTAGCAGCATCTTTATCAGTAGCTTGATCTTTTACCAATTTAGCAAGAATGGTAGCAGCTTCTTCACGCGTGATATCCCGATCAGGATAGAAGTTTCCACCATACCCTTGAATGAATCCAGCATGCGTAGCTTCAACAATCGCGTCTGCATATGCAGCATTAGCTGCAACATCCTTGAATGCAGGTGCTGTAGCTACTTCGTTAAGTTTCAACATGTCGACCAGAGCACTTACAAATTCAGCACGAGAAATGACTTCTGTTGTTACAGGCGTTTCTGTTGGCTCAGTAGATGCAGCCAGGTTTGTGATACGTCCTTCATTTTTAGATTCGATGCTACCGCCTTTATACGTGTCTACGATGTACTGGTAGAATACATCCAGATCGATAGGACCTGCCAAGGATGATTTAGCATCCAGCAGCACTTTATAGTTATCTCCACCTGCAGCCATAAAGTTGTTAACTACAGCCGTATATGTTTTTGCAGGATCAATCGTTGTTCCATCTTCAAGACTGAGACCAGTAACACGTTCTGCGACCTGCTTATTGAAATCTGCAGTGTATTTCAAACCAGAGATTTGGAGTGTTTTGGTATTAGGTGTACCGTCAGCATTGGTACCCCATTGCTGCTGCAACAAGGTTTTAACCTGTTCGCCAGTCAGCTCAAGTTTTACTAGAGTATTACCAAACGGTTGGATTTTGGCAAGATCAGCAAAGGTCACATCGCCTTGTGGCAGATCCGCACGAATACCGCCTGGATTCATAAATGCAAAGTCAGCAGCACTTGCCTCATCCCCAAAGTCTGCTTCACGCATTGAATCTGCAATGAGGTTGCCTAGAGGGGCTTCGTTATTATAAGCATCTGTACGGGTAACAGAACCATCCGTTGTACCTACTGGCTTCGTCAGCTCAGGATGCTTGTCTAATGATTTTTTAATAATAGCTAAAGATTCAGGGTCTTCTTTTACACCCTCTTGGAAAGTCGTTGTAACAGTCGCTGATTTTTCAGTTACATCCCCGGTGGCAGGATCAATCATCAGCTTGATATCTTCAAACGCCGTACCATAGGAATAAGCTTGCACGATCAACTTTCCATTCACTTCACCGTTAGCCAATGCATGGTTGTCACCTGCAACGATAACGTCAACAGGGGAATCCGCCGGTAAAGCTTTTGCCAGATCAGCTGCTTCTCCAGTGGTTACGCCTTCTTTGGTTGTTGCTGGATCATGTGCCAAAACAATGATCGTTTCTACACCTTGGTCTTGCAATTCTTTAGCATATTTATTAACGGCTTCCACTTCTTCTTCTGCGCTTAAGAAACGTACGCCAGCTGTCCCAGATGGAGATACTTTGGCAGGTGTGGATTTCGTCACTAGTCCAATAAATCCAATTTTGACTCCGCCTACTTCTTTAATCACATAGGGCTTAATCAATGTTTTTCCTGTGGCAGTTTCAATCACATTTGCATTGACGTAATCAAATTTTGCGCCGGCATGCGTTACTTTGCCTTCTTTTGGATCAAGGCCGCCAAAGATCTGTGCCTTTAAAGCAGCGACACCTTGGTCGAATTCATGATTCCCTAAGGACCCTACATCAAAGCCCATCATATTCATCCATTCCATGGTAGGCTCGTCACGATCCAAAGATGAGGCTGGAGCAGATGCACCAACAGAGTCCCCATTATGGAAGAGTAGGGAGTGTTCATATTTGGCTTGAGCTTCTTTGAGATAGGTTGCTAGAATTGGAGCCGTTCCTGCCTTCTTATCACCCACGATTGATGTGGTATCTAACTGACCGTGGAAATCATTGATTCCAATCAAGTGAACTTCTACATCGTTACCTGCGGCAGAGACAGAACCCGCTGCGCCCAATAGTTGCGTGAGTAATAGTGCAGCAGTAGCTACACGCAGTGTGCTTTTACCCAAAACTTTTTTCCAAAACATGAATGAAAAAACCCCTCTCCAATTTTAGATCCTGAGATATTTTACCATAGTTCAATTCATAAAAATCATTAAATATATAAAATTGATGTAAAAAGTTGAGAGATTGATAGAACAGCAACATGACATGTTACATTTCAGCCAAAACTTCACTATTATTGCTCTGACACGCAGCTCAATTCTTCTTACGCTATCACCTACTGGGTACGTTCAACATAGTACACTGGCTAAAAAAAGACACCCTGCAGGGTGCCTTTATTCCTTCATATTAATAATTCACAGCAGTCAGTCTCAAGGGTACATCTAACCCCCAAATCTACTTTTCTGTTCTATAAAGGTAGAGATATTTCTCCTCCGTTAACCACTATTCCACTTTGGTTTTATCTAACATGTTCATTAATATAACAACAGCCTCTGCTCTGGTGGTTTGTGCTTTAGGTTTGAAATCGTTGTTACCCATGCCTTCTACAAGACCAAGTTCCTTCAGAGCTTCCACAGAGGTTTTTGCCCAAACAGGAATAGATTTGTCATCTGCAAAAGACGTTGTAGCATTGCCTGTAGTAGATACCTTGAGTGCATTAGCAACCATCACTACCATCTCGGCACGTGTGATATTGGCGTTCGGCCGGAACGTGTCGTCCGGATAACCGCTAATAATGCCTTCTTGCACGGCTTGCGAGACTGCCATTTTGGCCCAAGTTCCGATCTCGGTTTTATCTGAGAATACCAGTTCCACTTCTGTTTTTTGTAAATTCAACGCACCCATCAGCATGACTGAGAACTCGGCACGTGTGACGTTCTTCCTCGGATTGAACGTTCCATCCGGATAACCGTTGATGATGCCGTTGCTTGAAGCTTGTTTAATTCTTGCTTCAGCCCAGTGTCCCGAGATATCGCTAAAACCAGGTTCCGTGGTGGGTTCAACTGGATTATTCAAGACAGGCTTTCCGCTGGTTTTGTCTACAACCAGGACGGCGAACTTCGTAAAGTGATTGACCTCGACTATGATTTGGTTCCCTTTTATAATACCGCCATCCACTTTCTCCCATGCCTTATTCACTTCATCATAATAAAATACAGCTGCCGAATGATGACTCTCAAGACCTGATGAATCAAATGTAAATGTCATTTTTACCGGCTTGAGGAAGTTCTCCGTAAAATTCTTTAGAAGCTCAAATACTGGGCTGGCCAGAATCTCTTTATTTCTTAGCAGAGTTTCGGTATCAGATACTTTATCAATCGATAAAGTCAGTTCTTGAGGGGATCCCCCTGCTGGAATTGAGATTTGAATCTCCTTGCCCAAGCTAACCAACCCTGATTTGCCCACCGGAACGGTTATTTTACCCGTTGTTGAAGTGACTGTATTGTCTATCGGAGCCGTTGGTGCAGAAGGAGTACTCGGACTTGTTGTTTGTACGGGCTGTACAGTGAAAACTGAATACGGATTGGACTCCGTTATACCCTGTCCTGCATTACCAGCACCGTTGGACACTCCATTATTCTGAAGGGTGATGACATTGACCGATTTGCTCACGTTAGCTTGAGGTGTTAACGTTGCTGTCCACGTCACGCCCCCATCGGATGAATGAACAGCACTCAGGGTACCGTTCGCAACCGTCAGATCCGCATTATCAAAACCCGACACAGCCTCAGAGAATGTGATCGTTACCGCTGATGTTTTGCCACTGGTCAGCGTTGTATCGGCTACAACAATCGTTGCCGTTGGTTGGGCGGTATAAACCGTATAATTATTCGAATCCGTCGTACCCGTTCCGGCATTGCCTGCAACATCACTGATGCCTGTATTATCAAGCGTAATGATATTCGTTCCATCCGTAATACCAACAGTCGGCGTCAATATCGCGGTCCATGTAACGCCTCCATCGGTAGAGCTAACGGCACTCAGGGTACCGTTTGCAACGGTAAGGTCGTCATTGGTAAAGCCTGTAACTGCTTCGGAAAACGTAAAGGTAACCTGCGATGTCTTCCCGGCAGTCAGTGCAGCATCGGCTACGAAAATCATTGCTGTGGGCCTTACTGTATCGATTGCGAAGTTATTTGAGTCTGTTGTTCCTATGCCTTCAATGCCGCCTTGATTCTCCACACCCGTATTATCGAGTGTAATCTTGTTGGTTCCAGCAGTCATGCCTACAGGCGGGGTTAGTTCTGCTGTATAGCTAATATTATCATTGGTGGCTAGATTTTGAATTGTTCCATTCGTCACCGCAAGGTCTGCGACGGTAAAACCTGTCACGGCCTCAGAGAATGTGATCGTTACCTGTGATGTCTTACCAATGGTCAGTGTTGTATCGGCTACAACAATCGTTGCCGTTGGCCGAGCGGTAT
Source organism: Paenibacillus sp. FSL k6-2145 (assembly GCF_037976585.1). Lineage (NCBI taxonomy): Bacteria > Bacillati > Bacillota > Bacilli > Caryophanales > Paenibacillaceae > Paenibacillus > Paenibacillus sp. FSL k6-2145. The sequence continues at coordinate 2,049,442 of NZ_CP150267.1, forward strand.
AGACCTCATAATTATTCGAAGTGGTCGTTCCTATACCTACACTACGGTCCTGATTCATCACACCCCCATTGTCGAGAGTAATGACGTTGGTTGCATCTGTAGTGTCGGGTTTAGGTGTGAGAGTTGCGGTCCACGTAATGCCTCCATCAGAAGAGACAGGTGCAGTCAGTGTGCCGTTCGGAACGGTTAAGTCTCCATAATCCAACCCTTGTACCGCTTCCGAGAACGTAAAGGTTACCTTTGATGTACTGCCAATTCTCAGCAGCGTATTATCCATTGTGATTGTTGACGTTGGAGCCGCTGCATACACCTTATCCGATGGTTTTAAGTACAACAGTCCTGTAATGAGAGACAAGACCAGAATCATGCTCCCTATCCTTTTGCCAAAATTCATATGACCCTCCTCGTATCTTTCCTCTGGATGAAAAAAACCATCTGAAACTCTTTGAAATACCTCAAATTCAATCTAATCAATCATTCGACACATTCGTCCAAATTCCTATATCCACAAATAAAAATAAATCGTTTGCCACAGCAGAACTACTAACTGCAAGTCGAGAGTGAGACTAGTTAAAAGTATTCATTTATTCCTTCAACTATCGCCCGGAAAGATTTTAATAGAAAATTATGTATTTTATCTTTTTAGTTGATATAATGGGATAAAAAGTCATATTCGTTTTGTGATCACATGTAAGGGCAGTTATGATAGTAAGCCTCCGCGGACCTCCATCTCCCTCAACTCTAGTTAACACATATCCATTTACATACGATGTATTCAAGCAACTTACTGCCTATTAAAGGAGGTGACCCCGGAGAGCATTATATATCGATTTTCCCTATAACTACCACTTATAAAGAACATAGGAGCGTGTCCAATGAACAGACAACTTTTCCCCAGATCATTTCGCATTCTTATGGCTTGCTTGTTGATCCTTGCATTTGCCGTACCAGCATCAGCTTCTGCCGGCTATCTTGGTGATAAGCTCACGATCGGTCAAAGCATGGCGAAGGGTGACTATCTCACCTCCCAAGATGGTAGATTTTCAGCCATTTGGCAGAATGACGGGAACTTTGTTATCTATCAAAACGGTTCTTCTCTCTGGAGTAGCGGAACTAGTAACAGTGGGGCTCTTTCGTTCAACTTTGAATCACAGTACGGGAAACCTGTCATCTATAAATATGGCATGAAATATCAAGACGTTTACCAATATGGTTATCGTTATGGTTTCAACCCGGCTACAGGTAAATTCGAATATTACACCGGTTGGGGATGGGATAAAGTTTTGATGATTGATACTTCTGTACAGGTAGCTGCTTGGTCTCCCAATACCACCTCATGGATTCCAGGTCATCACGGGAGCAGCTTACCGGCTAACACAACAGGTGATACACTGGTCATGCAAAGTGATGGGAATTTAGTTCTCTATAACACAACCCTGACCAATAGCAATTATCCGAATAGTTGGATTCCTGTCTGGGCTTCGAATACGGGCGGGCGTTAAAAGGGAAACGAACTCGAATGTACAGAAAGACAAAAAAGAGTCGCATGATTTGCGGCTCTTTTTTGTGTCTAACGTTTTTGGGTCCACTCACCAATATGTATGTACATAACCAGATAGCAAAAAAATCTGAGGAATCTAATGAGATCCCTCAGATTAGTTTAAGATAGCGTGCACTTACTTATTACTAAGTTTGAGTGTATTCACGATGCAAAATTACCACAGATCTTCCGGGATATACTTGATCATCGTTTCCGAGCCATCTTCATTAATTTTATACGTATGGGTTCTTGTGGCTTCCTCGACATGTCCATATGACCATTTGTCCAAACGGTTGTCCGGATATGAAGGTTCTGCTCCAGTCAGAGGACCTCTATACAGCATCCCATTAATCATCTTAACGGCTTCCTCTCGGGTAATCTGACTTCCAGGTTGGAAAGAAGCATCCTTATACCCTGATACGATACCGAAACGGAAAACTTCATCGATAGACTGCTCCGCCCAGTTCCCCTCAATATCTGTAAACGAGCTGATTCTCAAAGTATGGTCCATCTTGAGTTCTTTGGCAACGCCGAGATAACGAGCAATGGCTGTCGCTAGCTCTGCTCTTGTAATGGGCTGATCCGGTCTGAATGTAAGATCCGCATAGCCTTTGAATATCCCTTTATTTGCAACTGCTTCGATATAATCGGCACCCCAGTAATCCGTAGCGACATCGCTGTACAGCTTGATGTGTCGAACCTCATCTTGCAAATGAAGTGTCCGGGCAAAAATAGCTGCAATCTCTGCACGAGTGATGAGCTTTTCAGGTTTCACATTACCGTCTGGGTACCCCATAATATATCGATCATGTTTGTGCTCATAACGGTTAGAGTACAACATCACTTTAATCAAGGACGTATCGTCTTGCGTATTCACAAGCGTAAGCTTATGATCTGAGCCAACAACAGCCGTAACAGAAGCATAGTTCTCGCCTTCGGTCATTTCGTTAACCTTTAGTTTAAACGTCAATTGGCCACGTGTGTCTCCTGCCAGCTTACCAACAATCCATTTTATTTCTTGGCCCGTAACGACGCCGCCGTTTGCATCAACTAAACTCATTCCCGCCGGGATAGTAGCTTTAACATACAAGCCATCAGCCTCAGTCAACGTTTTATTGGCGTAAATCACGGTGAAGGTTAGAATATCGTCTTCTCTGCCCTTCATTTTGTCCACAAGGATAGCTGTGGCAAGATCAATGGGCTTGGTCGTTATGGTCTTCGGTGGTGCAGGCTCAGTCGTTGTGACTGGTGGCCCTACAGGATCAGTCGTTACAACTGGAGAGCCCCCTCCGTTGGATGACGGCAGTGGCGTCATGCTAAAGTCGTACAGCACGATCTCCGTACCTACATGAATTAGCGGCTGGTTCGTATCGACAACTCTGCTGTCGAAATTCTTATATCCTGCCTTGGTCGCGGTTAAGTAGTAGTCCGTATGCGGAAATACCATGAACGCATACTGCCCAGTCGCATCACTCGTCTGCGGGTTCGCGTTATCCGCTGGCGGGAAGCTGCTCACAGGTGGCAAGTTGACCACCGTTCCGTTGCTGTAATGAAGTGTAACGATTGCACCGGATATTGGATGACCCGTCACGGAATCGGTAATTGTACCGTAGGGGTCAATGAGCACCTCACTAATGCTGATTTGTCCGTCTGAACTGATTTCAATATCAGCACGACCAACAACAACAGGTTGTGTTCCACCGCCCGGGAGCGGAATGTTATAGATGACATCGGCAGTGTAGATGCCCTTAAGTACACTGTCGATATTGAATATTCCATTGGAATCAATTTGGCCTGTATGAGTCCCATTGCCGTCATTGATCAACACCGTGTAACCGCCGCCCACAGTTCCGTTGAGTGCCAGGGAGCCACCCTGCGATGTTTCCACCAAGACAACACCAGAGACTGTTTTATTCCCCTCAAAGGATCGACCATCCACACTAGCATTTACTGGAACACTCTGATTAAACGTGACGGATTTTTTCTGTCCACCAATCTCTACTTGCTTTGTAATGGATACATTGTATGTCACATTACCCTGCGGTATAGCTAGGGTGTATGCCCCATCGCCCGCTGTAACTGCAACAGCATGAAAATCAGTAATACCATCACCATCAAAATCTTTGCTCACTTTAATCAAAGCGCCTGCTACGGGGTGACCCGCTTGGTCTGTGACAATACCCGTAATAACACCAGGGGTGATCGTAATATGAATCGTATCACTCACATAGAGATCTCTTGGGCTGTCAGAAACCGTTGCCGTTAATGGTATAGATGCAGATTCCGTACCGCCAAGTATAGCCGCCGTGAAGGTTGTAGTTGCGATTCCGTGTGCGTCCGTCAAGACGCTTATCGTATTCAAGTCCCCAGCAAAATGGCCGTATGTTGTATCCGGCACTTTAAATACAACTTGGACCCCTGCCTGAGGATTACCCTCTTTATCAGTCACCACCGCCTTAAAGACAGATGTTGACGTGCCGTTACCAAGTATGGACGATGGGTTGGCCGTCAACGTCATTTCAAACTCGACAAGCTCAAAGTCCTGGATGACAACTCCATTCGTATTAACGTTGACCGTGGATACTGAGATTTCTCGATGAGCCAAGCTGTACTTATCGCTAATCACTTCTAGAATATATTTATTGATCACGACATTTTCAAAATTATATTTACCATTTGAACCTGTCGTGAACCGCTCCTTTTCCTTACCTGCAAGGTCACGTAAAATGACTGTCGCCCCGGATACCGGGTCTCCGGTTTTCTTATCCGTCACCGTTCCAACAATGCTCGGGTTGGTAATTGTGATCGTCACCGTAGCTATGTTGGACTGACCTGTTCCGTCAGAAGCTTGATACGTGAACGTCACACTTCCTGATGCTTCCTCTTTTGCCTCAAACGTGAATGAGCCATCCGAGTTGGCCGTCAGCGTACCCTTGCTTGCGTCGCTAACTGAACTAATATTCACTGCTGTGAGCGTATCATTCCCTGCGCTAGTGTCATTGAGTAAAATTCCTTTTTCCGCCGGGACAGTAAGTTTACCCCCTCTTGCAACCTGATAGCTGTCATTCTCGGCAACTGGCACCGCTCTGAATTTTGCATAATAGTCTCCGGCTGTCTGAACAGTAAAGGTGTATGACGCATCCGTGCTTACTGGAATGCCTGTGCCTTCTTCGTTCTCATACCATCCCACGAATGAATAGCCCAGACTTGGGTTAGCCGCAATTGTTGCCGATTCGCCAAGCCCATAAGCATCGTCACCATTAGTCGTGCCCCCGACATTTCCAATGACATGTGTATTGATTGGCAACGTAATTGTGATCGTCACCGTAGCTACACTCGAATAAACGGTTCCGTCAAAGGCTTGATAGGTAAACGTAACATTACCGGAAGCATTCTCCTCCGCAATGAACGTGAACGATCCGTCAGGGCTCACATTCAGCGTGCCCATGCTTGGATCACTGATTGAGCTGACATTCATCGCCGTAAGCGGATGATTCTCATCATCGGTATCGTTCGTGAGTATACCTGCCTCAACTGGAACAGTGAGCGTATCTCCACTCTTAATGCGATAGGTGTCATTCTCCGCAATAGGCTCATGCGTAGAAACTGGTAGAGTAATCGCAATCGTCACCGTAGCTACGTTTGACTGGGCGATGCCATTGTCTGCTTGGTAAGTAAACGTAACGTTACCGGACGCTTCCTCATCTGCCACGAATGTGAATGATCCGTCAGGACTTACATTCAGAGTGCCCTTGCTCGGGTCGCTGACAGAGCTGATAGCCCCCGCCGTAAGTGGACGTCCCTCCGCATCCGTATCGTTCATCAAGATGCCCTCTAGTGCCGAAACGGTGAGCGTATCTCCTCTTAAGACACTATACGTGTCATTCTCCGCGACTGGCAGCATAACATATTTAGCATAATAGCCTACATCCGTCTGAACGGTAAACGTATATGCTGCACTTGTACTTACTGGAGTACCTGTACCTGCTTGGTTGTCATACCATCCCACGAATGCATATCCTTGATCTGCGCTTGCCTTAATTGTTGCTGAGTCACCAATATTGTAGGTATTATCCCCTTCAGTCGTGCCTCCAATGGCTTCGATGACATGCGTGGTGACCACAGCTATTGTCACATCCGTTACATTGGTAGTTACTGTATTAGAGCCAAGATTCATCCCCGAAATTACAGCATTGTCGCTGATCACAGTTTGCGGTGTACCTGGTGCCGTTTTCGTGAAGCTCAGCACCTTACTACTATTCGCGGGTACATCAATTCCCGTTTGTGTTTGGCCCTCACTGGTGACACTAAGACCTGTTTTTGTCGTATTCGTATAGTTATAGATTGTAACTGTGTAGTCTATAGATCCGTTGGTCTGAACCGTTGTGGGACCTGTCTTGTCAATCCCCATCTTCAGATCAAGCTTACCGTTGTTTCCAAGTTTCATCGTCGCTCTTCCATTATTCAGTGACTCCTCGGTTACATAAGTTGCACCAATTCCATCTGTTTTGGAGATCGTCTGCTTACTCGTTAAAGCAAGATAGTAAGGGCTGTCCGTAGGCGGGAAGAAATAAGCTGCTGTTTTGGCCCCATCCATGGCATTACCTAAATTCAAGTAGCGAGATATGTTTCCTACATTATTGGGAGATACCTGAAAAGTAGGTTTTACTTTATAGTTGAGTGCAAATGAACCGTCTGTTGGTGCACTATATTCTCCCGACTTTGGGCTTGTCCGGTTCTTGAAGCGATAAATATGCCGTTGCATATCTTCCGCGTCGATATACCAAGTGAGACTGGTAACACCTGCGACTGTCTTAATGACGGCTTTACTTCCGTATCCAGCAAATTGATACGCTGTACCGCCATTTATCGTTGTATTTGCATCCACCGTTGCGACAGCGTCACCGATTTTCAACGTGGACAGATCAACATTAAAGTCCTCGCTGATTTCGTCTGCAACAACAATTGCACTTGCTATATCGGCTGTCTCTGAGCCAAGATCGGTAGTCTCCGGTATATTGAGAAGCGGAAGTATGGTCGTAGTAGCTTCTACATCATTGGCCAACCCAGCAAAAGCTGAACTGACAATGTCATAGGTTGGAGCGAATGTGTAATAATTACTGTAGACAAAAGAATCTGCGTAGTTAAAACCATTTGGCCCCTGAGCAGCATACGTTTTCAGCTTGTCATAGGTATTCTTTGCCGTACCATAGTTATAACTACTGTCTTCCTTATTATCGTTGACTCTTTTCGGGTCAAGACCTGCCCATGCATAGACTGGCTGGCTACCACTATACGGTCCGTTAATTGCCGTTGTGGAACCCAGTCCCACTGTATACACTTTGGCCTTAGTGGATTCTCCTCCATTGTATGCAGTGTACTGAGTATCTAAAAGACCCTTCATGTATGCGCCCGTGAGTATAGTCAACGCAGCAATTTCCGGATCACCTGTATTGGCCAGACTGGTACCGGCAGTAGCTGGTACGTATTTGGTACCATCAGTGCCACTCTGATTGTAGTTTGCAATCGTTGTAGCTTCGGTTACTGCATTTTGAAATTCCGTTTCAAACGATTTGCCTTTGGGCGAAGTATACCATGCCTTCTTGGCATGAATTGCCGCCCCATCTGATAGAAGGAACAAGTAAGGCTGGCGCTTAGGTCCCGTGCCCTTAGTTCCAACACTGCTCATCGTCTTAGAGACGCCATACATGATACCGTCCTGCGTTGGCGTACCTGCCCCTAGCGAGACTGGCGACTTCGTTCCAACGGCCGTACCATCCTTGACTAGATTGCTGTTCAATGTGATGTTTTGGTTCGATGTTGCATATTTCAAATAATCTTCCGTTCCATGTCCTGAACTAAATACGTAGTGTCCTAGTTCCATAAACGTGCCGAGGTGGTTGGAGCTAGCCGATCCTCCAAACCAATAAACCGCAACGCGGTTATTGGGATTGGCATCCATGACTGTGCGGATTGCATCGTTGGCTGCCTTGGCCATCGCTTCCACACGATAGTACACACCAGGTCCACCTGCTGTTTCTGCTATTTCTCTCCCATTTAGATTTCCCATAGACGAACTCATGTCCAAAATAAAGGTTACGTCCGCCGCAGGACCGTCAGCATTGCCGCTCCCTCCGACACCTGGATTGGTCGAATTTGCGGTCATATATTCTTGTGCTAACGCTGACAATTTGACATTAAAACTGCCATCACCCTCTGCCGTAACGCTCTTGTCAGTCCAAATACGTCCGTCTGATGCCGCTGTGCCAAAACCGCTAGGTGGCGCATCCGTCACCGGGTCGGCAGTTAACTTGACTTGGTACTGGTCGTAGTTCGTCTCCGCCATAGTCGGAGCGATTGCCGCATTGGCCACTGAGCCGTCTAAAGGAGTAAGACCACTAAGCCCAAATATTAGACAGACCGTGAGCGCAATTGAAATAAATTTTCTAAAGCCATCGTTGTTCATATCTAGTGCCTCCGTACAAAATTGAAATATAATGATCCCTAATACAGCAAACTTCTTGTGTTTCTTCGTCTATAACCTACACTGTTCAAAAAGAACTATAGCAACATTTATTACCTTCTTCCCGTCTCCAGATTTGTTGCGAATTTTAGTATAATCATTAACTCTAAACAAAAACTGAACAAGAATGTGATGACAGTTGCCCTTGCCTGGTTGAATCACAAAAAATGCATTAATTTTATTGGGATTTGAAGAATGAAGTCTTGTTATTGAGGGGATTTATTCTTATATATCTACATATAACTGTGTTAATCTACTAGAAGGAGAATTGCCGTTCTATACTAATTAAACGCGACATAACTGAATGCAGGCAGATCTTACGATAGACGTAGGTTAGAAAGGAAGCCCCATGAATAGTTCCTTGAAGCAACTCATGAAATCACCCGCATTTCCCGGTGGTATCATAACCATTCTGATATTTTATCTGGATTACTTTCCATTCGAACTTGTTGAAAAATTTCTACTGTTTGCGGCTTTCGTTATTGTGCCTCTTGTGATTTTACTTTTGGATCATGACGCGAAGAATACATATCAACGATTGATGTATGCCGCTATGAAGTGGCTTCAATTTCCCGCTGCGCTTCTTACTCTAGCTTCGGTAATGAGTAGTAAAATGTGGGGGTTAGAAAGTACGGCAATGCCAGGAATTCTGTCCCTTGGGTGGCTACTGTTCACACTGCTGCTTGGCATCTATGGCTTGACCACTATTGTGATCGCTAAAGGAAAAGCAGCGGAAATAGCAATTGGTGCGGGGCTCGTTTATTTTTTCATCGGGGGCATTTGGTTTACCTTATATCAATATCATTTGAACCTCTTTCAAGCTAATCCTGCAACGCACGCGTTAAGCTCGGTTCACTTTCATTTCTCATCTGCAATCGTTCCAATTTTCATTGGTGAACTGGGACGCATCATGACGAAGAAAAGCTGGTATCCCTGGGTTGTTGCCGTCGATATCATCGGACCCATCTTGATTGCTATTGGTATGATTTTCTCCAAGCCGATTGAATACATTGGTGTCGGTTTGTTCGCCTGCAATATTGTGGTTTACACAGCTTATCTCCTTGCTTACTTGAGGAAAAATGCTTTGGATATTAAGGCAGCCTTCTTCTTAGGCCTTTCTTGTCTAGCCTTTTACACGGTGGTTGTCATTTCCATCTTCTATCCGTTACTGAAAAATATGTACTCATTAACCATACGCGATTTTATTCCCATTTATGGATCTCTGCATGCGTTTGGTTTTGTCTTATGTGGACTAATTGGTTGGGTGTTCATGGTAGACTTCGTTAAGGAAAAGGCTAACCAATCGGCTTCATAGGAGTAGTTTAGTCAGGTTCGTGCTATAATAGTGATCACATAAATAACATTCATCATTCTGCCGAGATGGCGATGATTAAGGAGATTGAATTTTGACGAACAACCATGAAGTTGGAGCAGTGAACGAACTACCGGAGAACTTTGAAGAGCTCAAACGAGCGGCTAACCGTACGTCAAGCTGGAGAGACAGACTGAATGCGGTGAACGAATTGGGAAACTGGGATACAGCCCCTACCATTAAGTTACTTCAGCATGTTTTGAAAAATGATCAAGTGTTCCAGGTGCGTGAAGCTGCATATCACAAGCTGAAACAGTTGGATGAAGATGTACAAATGCCTGCCAAAAACAAAGGCGAGCTGTTTAAAGGTACTAACAAAATTTTGCTGCGGATCAAAAAAAGCCTTCCTGAAGGTCACACATTTGAGGAATTTAAGGAAAAACTGCAAAAGACACGTCTGGATCTCTATGATACTTACGAGGGCGACAAAGATGCTGAGTTCGACGCCTGGCTCCATGGAATTTGGGAGACACTAGGTAGAAGATAGCCGCCATTCACCGTATAATAGCTGAATAAAAAGCCACTCCAAAAAATGGAGTGGCTTCTTTATTTCTTATTATTTTGATTGTCACCAGAGTAAAGTTAGAACCTACATTTAATTTCACATGTACATGCCCTGTACGATGCGAAGTTATGTGATATAAAATTTATTCAGGTATATAAGGAAGATCCAGTGTCTTCGGAACGTTGATGACATGTTTTTCTGTATACGTGCGGATCCCTTCGGCGCCGTATTCACGGCCAATACCAGATTGCTTAAAGCCACCGAAAGGGAACCGAACGTCAAGACCCTGAACAGCAGCTGTATTGATCATGGTCGTTCCAGCTTCGAGTTGACGTGCGACGGAGATGGCATCCTCTTCTTTCCCCCACACAGAACTCGTCAATCCATATATGCTTTCATTGTGTAGATGAATAACCTGCTCTTCATCGTCAAATGGAAGAATCGGAACCGTAGGACCAAACTGTTCCTCCACTACAATCGGATCATGAACATCGCAACCTAAGACAAGCGTAGGTTGTAGGTAGTAACCTTGGTCAAACAGCTTCTGATCAAGAATTTGACCGAGAGGGATGACCTTAGCCCCGCGCTTTTGTGCATCTTCAACCAAGCCAAGCACGTAATCTTTCTGCTTCAGGTTATTAACCGGACCTACTGTCGTATTCGAATCAAATGGATCACCGATTCGAATCCAGCGATTAGCCGCCTCGATATATTTTTCCACAAACGCATCATAAATAGAACGGTGTACATATACACGTTTGGCGATCATACAGATCTGTCCTGTTGTCAAAAAATTAGAAATGACAATCCGGCGCATGGCTCGCTCATCATGTACATCAAAGCTTTCCAAGAAGATCGCCGCATCATTGCCGCCAAGCTCAAGTGTCATATCCTTAATCGTTTCCGAAGCTGCTTTGATAATATGCTTAGCGGTCGCGGTTCCACCTGTAAAGGCGATTTTAGTAACATGAGGATTACTAGTCAGTTCAACGCCCACATCTGCATCACCATGAACGACATTGATTACACCAGCCGGGAACTCACTCGCAATAATCTCTGCCACCTTCGCTGCCGCCAGCGGTGCAAATGGACTGGGTTTAAGCACAATCGTGTTGCCCGCAAGCAAGGCAGGAGCGATCTTAATGGTAGATAAAGCAATGGGATAGTTCCATGGACTAATCGCTGCCACCACACCCATTGGATCATAGGTAAGAATCGTTTTACCATTCTCATGCTCTTTGATCTCTTCCTGTAGAGCCGATTTGGCTTCATTACAAGCAAATTCCATCCACATTAACGAAACATAAATTTCACCGTGTGCATCATATAGGGGCTTGCCATGCTCTCTGGACAGCAAATGAACAATTTCATTTTCAGCTGCTCTAATCTTCTCGATCGCCTTGCGCATCATAATAATGCGTTCATCAATGGAGATCTGCTTCCATGTTTTAAAAGCCCCTGCCGCCGCTTCAATCGCATCAACCGCTTGTTCTCTCGTAGTGACAGGGAAATAGCCTACGATCTCGGATGGGTTTGTCGGATTCTCTTTTGCTAACTGCGAAAGGGATTTTACATTTTGACCATTAATGAACGCTTCAACGATAACTGTCTCTTGGTCTGCTTGCGTCGTCATTTTGCATCCCCTCCGTTATTTAGATGGATTAATTCCAAACTTCTTCTGCAATTTCCTTCACATAACGAAGTTTACGCCATTGTTGTTCTTCCGTTAAAATATTGCCTTCTTCCGTGGAAGAAAAGCCGCATTGTGGGCTCAAACAAAGTTGCTCAAGTGGTACATAGGTTGCCGCCTCTGCAATCCGAGCTTTAATCTGTTCTTTATCCTCTAACTCGCCTGTTTTCGAAGTAAGTAAACCAAGCACGATTTTCAAATCTTTTCGATTCACATATTGTAAAGGCTCGAAGCCACCTGAGCGCTCATCATCAAATTCCAAGAATAATCCATCTACGTTTAAGCCACCAAAGATAACTTCAGAAGCGTACTCGTAACCACCCGTTGAGAAATAATTTGATTTATAGTTACCACGACAAATATGCATCGTCACAACTAAATCTGCCGGTTTATGAGCTAAAGTTTCGTTAATCATTCGCTGCATCGTTTTCAACTCTTCTGCCGGTTCCAGACCTTTGGCACGCAGCTTATCATGACCAGCTTCTGAGAATAGGTCTGCCCAAGCGGTATCATCTAATTGCAGGTATCGACATCCCACATCATAAAAAGCTTGAATGGCTTTTTGATACGCCGCAATCGTATCCTGAAGGAATTGCTCCCGGTCCGTATAGATATTGGCGCCATTTTCCAACCGATATAGAAGCATGTTGGGACTTGGAATGGTCTGTTTCGCCACTGCATCACCTGCATGCTTTTTCAAAAACTCAAAATCCTTAACAAAAGGATGACTCGAAAAATCAACTTTACCAATAACACGAATTCCACCCTTGCGCGTTTGCATATTATGGAATTTTGGTCCGTCTATTTGCTCATACAACTCTACGCCATCCAAGCCACCCAGAAAATCAAAATGCCACCAGCTTCTGCGGAATTCACCATCCGTAACTGCCAATACGCCATTTTCCTTTTGCTTTTCAATAATTCGAATAATCTCTTTATCTTCTACAGCTCTTAATTCCTCATATGTGATGTTGCCTGATTTATATTGTTCACGTGCCTGACTTAAATCTGCAGGACGTAGAAAGCTACCTACATGATCATTACGAAATGGTATCATAACTATTTCTCCTTCTAACTTTTTAGTCTAATGAGTATAGCATGATGAAAAGGAATGCTTGTTATATGAAAAAAGCATGGCTAGTCATAGCTTTTAACAATAGCTAAAAGACTCAAAAAGCAAAAAAAACCACAACCTCATAGGGTACTAGATATGGTTTACCTCATATCAATATCAATTTAGCCTGATACCCGCCTTCCTATCTCTCCCATTACATTTATTTTCTAGTATAATAACGGGATACAACAAACATTTTAAAATAGAAGGAGAGTTGTTATGGAATATCATGTATCCAACCATGGGAATGATCAAGGAAAAGGAACAGCAGATCAACCCCTTCGTACCATATCACGCGCTGCGGCTCATGCCATGGCTGGTGATACCGTTATTGTTCATGCGGGAGTATACAGGGAATGGGTTAACCCGGCGAATGGAGGAACAGCGGAGCATCGAATCGTATATCGATCCGCAGGAGACGGGGAAGTTGTGATTACAGGAGCTGAGCGGATTACCAACTGGAAGTCTGAAGGAGACCATGTTTGGAGCACAGAAGTGCTCAACTCTATCTTTTCCGTTCGTAATCCCTTTGAGGTGGAGCTCAGTGGAGACTGGTTGTTTGACGGGCCTTTCCCGGTTCATCTCGGCGATGTCTATCAGAATGGCAAATCATTATATGAGTGCAATAGTGTTGAAAGCGTTCACAATCCTGAAGTTTGGCCCGAAGCCAAGTATCCCAAGGATTCATTGTTAAAATGGTATGCCGAGGTTGGTTCTACGACAACCAAAATCTGGGCCAACTTTGGTGGAAAAGATCCTTGTAAGGAAAATGTAGAAATTAATGTACGTCCTTATTGCTTCTGGCCTGAGAAACCGGGAATTAACTACATCACCGTAAGCGGTTTTACTCTTCGTCAAGCCTCCCCCCAATGGGCACCACCTACGGACTACCAGGAAGGTTTGATTGGACCTCACTGGAGCAAGGGCTGGATTATTGAAAACAATATCATCAGTGAATCCAAATGCGTTGGTATTAGTCTGGGTACCGAAATCGGTACAGGTCACAGCAAGTCTTTGGAGAAGCATAGTAAAGGCGGTACTCAGCGCGAGCAGGAGGTTATTTTACGAGCATTACGCTCCGGCTGGCATAAGGATAACATCGGAAGTCACATTGTTCGATGTAATGTAATTCATGATTGTGAACAGGCAGGTATTGTGGGTCATATGGGAGCAGCCTTCAGCCACATATATCAGAACCGTATTTATAATATTCACCACAAACGACTCAGACACGGTGCCGAAGTAGCGGGAATTAAACTGCATGCTTCACTGGATACTCAAATTAGCGAAAATATAATGTATAGCTGTTACCGTGCGCTTTGGCTGGACTGGCAGGCACAGGGCACTCGCATCAGCCGTAATGTATTTTTTGACAATCTTTCGGAGGACCTCTTCGTTGAGGTTTGCCATGGTCCGTATATGGTCGATCACAATCTATTTCTCTCTCCGATGAATTTCAGAAATATGGCTCAGGGCGGGGCATTTGCTCATAATTTGTTTGCAGGGAGATTTGTAGTTCGTTCTGAAATTACTCGTATTACGCCATATCACTTCCCTCACGAGACTGCCATGGCCGGATACTCCAATATCACTGGAGGCGATGACAGGTACTACAATAATATCTTTATAGGAGACAATGATCCTAATAAGGAACCTACGCCCATCACCTTTTTTGAGCATCTTCCCCTTAAACCAAGGGATGAAGTTGGAGAGGACGGGAAGACGGTCATGGATGGTGTCCCGGACAATTCCATATGTTATCTGCATGCTGTGGGACTTGGAGGCTACGATCAACATCCTGATGTGAAAGATAAGAAATGGTGGGAATACACCAAAGAGGAGCTTCTTGAGCTTGGCGATGCGGCGAAGGATTTCTTTATAGGCAATGCCGTTCTTCCGGTGGCTATGGGTGGCAATGCATTTCTTAACGATGCGGTTCCAAGTCGTCACGAATCGGATGCGAAGATTGTTGCACAGAAGGGAATCAATGTTGAGATTGATCCTGCGCAAGGTAAGGTGCACATTCAGATCAATGAGCCCGAATTGCTTCGGGGAGCCTCTGCCCTGTTGATTACCACGGACCTGCTTGGAAAGACGTATCACGCCGATATGAAGTATGAGGAACCAGACAGCACTCCCTATCAATTTGACTCCGACTTTTTCGGAACAAAGAGACCCGATGCAGATGTTACACCTGGTCCCTTTGAATTAACCGAACAGGGTACTCTTGATTTTGAAATTTAGTTTATTCTTGAGGGTCCAGTCATGATTTTAGGTGAAACTTTTCATGAACTATGCCAATATATACTTCATTTCCCGGCAAAGGTGGCGAGGAAATGCCCGAAGAAAACAGAATATCACGAAGATGGCCTTGAGCTTTGACCGAACCCAGCAGCCCCATGGAAGATCCTACGATCCATGAGGGTTTCCCGATCATAACTCGATTCACTCGGGATAACCAATTGACCGAGCGAGTAGAAGGGGTCGGTTCCTTATTCTTAACACTCCTGTTGAGCTTAGCAGCCATCCTATTTTATAAGCTTATTATGAAATACGTGGCATGGCGGCCCATTCCAGAGCTATCCGGGCAGCATGCAGGGGTGGAAGCTGTCCGGGGCATAATCACGGGAGCCATATTCTACACTTATTATTGTTCTGCTCGGCGGCTACTCCTTCCAATGGGCTGCTGCTGCAGATCCGGTTTCTATTCTCATGACGTCCATTGAAACTGCGCTGAGCGCAGCCATCATCGAGGAACTGGTGTTTCGTGGATTGATGCTTCAATCTATACAGAAATTATGGGTCAGCTGGATTGCACTTGCGGTAACCTCGCTCACCTTCGGAGCCTTCCATCTTGGCAATCCAGGAGCAACACTATGGAGCGCACTTGCCATCACCCTGGAAGCAGGGGTTCTGCTCGGAGCTGCATTCTTGTGGCGGCGTAATTTGTGGTTCGCCATGGGGCTGCATTTCGCTTAGAATGCACTTGAAGGTGTGCTTGGCATTCCTGTGTCCGGACTCCCTGCGGCCGGGTTGTTTACGGTGAAGGCTGACAGCGCAGCATGGCTTACGGGGGGAGATTTTGACCTGGAGGGCTCTATTGTTACGGTGATCCTGGGAATTGTGATTGCCATTCCGATGCTGATCGGTGCTGCACAGAAACGGCCATGATTTGTTTCCCGCTATTTGGATGGAAAGTTGGAGCTTGAAAAGATTGTCCAGCTCATGAACTGATTCGATTAATTCTCATTGTACAGAAGGAGCGCATTTAGCGTTCCTTCTGTAGCTGGCAGTTGTGAATCATTGCCGCGGCCGCAACCTCATTCTGGAAATCACGGCTTCTATGACGAGCAGATTAGGAATCCAACAAACCCAAGCGACAACCCGAAACGCCGCCTCGAAATCGCCAAGCAGAAGATTCAGCGGCGCTAACCAGATTCGAAGCGTGACCGCTGCAAAAGTAAGCGCATAACTGCGAAGCATCCATGCTTTATGAGCTTGGATGTCTTTCGCCATAATTTTTCTCGTTGCAATAAGCGTCGTCGCAACCCACAATACATCGAGCGACATGAACCCAAGCCCGGCAATCCAACCTCCCGTGGCAAAAAGGGATAAATAAACACTCACGATCCCACTAACTGTAATCGAAAGAACATATCCATACCCCAATAGGCGATGCCAACGTTTCCTATCATTCGTTGGCTTCATAAATAGTTGAAAGGGTCCTATGATCAAGGCAAATATCGCGGTAACAATATGGATGTATAGTACATATATCCATGGTTTGAGTTCAAAATTCGGCTTTTGCAATTTGAAAGAGACAAGTCCTGCATCACTAGCTTTAAGCACGCCATACTGAACAATTGCGTATCCGGCAATCGAAAATGCAAGAATGAAAACGAGTGCCCGAATCATCTTATTTCCCATTAGAATTATCCTCCTCCGTTGATGCACCGTGAAGCTGTTGTCCCTTTAAACCCTATAGTGGCTATAGAGTCAATACCGATCTTCTCGATTAAGGCATCGGCCAGAAAGGGACATACAAATTCAACGCTTGTCGTGGTCAAGTTTCCTGCCGTACTTTTGGTGCAAACGGATCTTCGCTTCCTCCCAGCTTTACAGTTAGAAATAATACCCCTTCCGAATATCATCTAAAAGGGTAGGATGTACTGGTTTCCATCCTACACGCTCCTGCGTCAACGCACTGGACGCTGGATTATCCGTTTTCGTGAAGGGTGCAAGCCATCCGAAATGTTTACCTGCTTCTTCAACCCCAATACCTTGGACCGGCAAGTTCAAATGGAGGCCCAAAGCCGTGGCGATCTCTTGAAATGGAATGCCCTCTTCGCTCACTGCATGAAACCGGGACCCTGCCGGAGCTTGTTCTAAGGCGAGTCTAAAAAGGCGCGCCGCATCCAGTAGATGCACGGATGGCCAACGGTTGTTACCGGAGCCTGTATAGGCGGAGAACCCCTTCTTGCGAGCGATGTTCACCAGATTTGGGAACAAGCCCGTCTTATCGCCTTCACCGTGTACGATCGGTGGGAGGCGTACAATCGAGGAACGTATCCCACGATTCGCCAAGTCTAGGGTGGTATGTTCTGAAATGATGCGTAATCCACCTTGCGATTGAGGATCCCCAGCGCTGGCCTCCGTTCCGAGACGGCCGGGAGTAAGCGTCATCGTAGGCATCGCGACGACAAGCGCCCGGTCACCGGCGGGTAAGGAGGTGCCAAGTGTCTCGATGGCTCGCCTATCGGTCTCAATTGCAGCCTTCATAAATCGCATCACTACATGACGAGGATTCCCGCCGAATAAAACCCTAAGCCGAGTTGGAAGGCCCGCATGCGAGAACTTGTGGAAGAAGGCCAAATGAATGACCCCGTCTACTGCAGCAGCCACTTTGCGCAAGCCTGCTAAATCCTCAATCGAACCGACTTGAACCTGGGCACCCAGTGCCGTAAGCCGTTTGCCGGCTTTTTCAGAACGGGCAAGACCAACCACTTGATGACCGGCATCCAGCAGTTCGCGAACGACCGCCCCTCCGATAAAGCCTGTCGCCCCTGTAACCAATACACGCATTTTCAGAAATCCCCTTTCCTATCGATAGGATGTTTACTCTTAGTATAGGGGATTGACTACTGCGGTCTTTGCCTTTTCCGTCGGAGTTTTTGCCTGATTCAACAGATTCCGCCGCTTAAAAAGGAAAAATCCGCTAGGCTCTATGCCCGCGGAAATTTGAAAAGCCGTTTACATGTGCGTTTCACTTCAACTGTTGCTGGTCCTGACGCCACCTTGTGATATCTCTAGTTGGAGGGCACCCAAAAAATCGGCTGTAATCGCGGCTAAATTGGGAATCGCTCAAATAGCCTACACGCCGGCTCGCCGTAGTTGCGTCAATGGAGCTGGATAACATTAGACGCCTCGCCTCTTGCAGGCGCAGCACCTTTTGATATTGCAGAGGGCTCATCGCAGTAGCCGATCTGAAATACTCGCGAAACGAAGATTCGCTCATATGGACCAGCTCCGCCAAATCCGCTACTTTCCACGGCTGAGAAAAGTTATTTTGGAGCCAATCAATCGCTTTTGCAACCTGCTGCATGCCCGATTCCGCCAGAACAGTCTCGGCAACATAAACACCGATTGGGCTACGGAGGATGCGGATATAAATCTCGTCTTTCACCAATGGAGCCAGCATTTGAGCATCATCGGGAGAGGACAGGCAAGCCATCAATCTTGCAGCGGCGTTCATCATAGCCAAGTCTGCTTCGATGACATAGCACGCACTGCGATTGCGAACCTCCGGTAAACCATTAGGAAATACCATCGGCAGCAACGAAGCAATCCTTTGCGGATCGAGGTATAGACCTATCCCCAAGAACGGTATTTGGGGGCTGGCCTGCATGATTTTCATCGCAACAGGCAAGGCAACGGGGGCAATATACATTCGCGAAGCACCATACTCATAAGCATCCTTGCCTACGGTAATTCGCTTTTTCCCTTGCGCTGCAATGCAGATTACCGGCGAGAACATAGTGTGAACATCATCCGCCGCTTCTACTTGCGAATATCGGTTCACATACAGACCATGGATTGGTGAAGCATAGGTCCCATCCTGCGAAGTATGCGTGTAAATCAAACTTGCCAACCGAGCTGCTTCACTATCTAGCGCTGAATTGGCATCATCTAATACAGATACATCCTCATATTTATAGTAATTGTCCATGTTCACAAGCAACTTCTTCCCCCTCAGATGTAACGGGATGATAGGCATGTTCATGATACCACAGGCGCATCCAGAAAGCTTAAGCATTAAAGTTAAATTAGCATGGATATCTCAAGTCTTCCCTTCTGCAAGTCCGAGGGGATTCCCTGCTAGCACGAAGCGGACAGCATTTCTCGCTATCGCCTCCCAATGTGCTTTACTTATGGTACGGTTCCCCCCGATTTATCTTCACCGCGCGATAAATCTGCTCCACCAATACCAGCCGCATAAGCTGATGCGGCAGGGTCATGCGCCCGAAGCTCAAGCGCTGCTTCGCACGGCGCAACACCTCATCGGAGAGCCCGTGGCTTCCTCCGATGACAAACACGACATGGCTCGTCCCATACGTGCCGAGCTTGTCGATCTCCAATGCCAGCTCTTCGGAACTCCAGAGCTGGCCATCCAATGCGAGCGCGACAAGATGCGCCTCGCTCTTCACATGTGCGAGGATGCGTTCGCCCTCGCGCTCTTTTACCGCCCGAACCTCAGCTTCGCTCAGGGTATCGGGGGCCTTTTCGTCTGCGACCTCGATCATCTGAAACTTGATGTACGGGGCGAGACGCTTGGCATATTCCTGAATGCCCAGCGTGAGATACTTTTCCTTCAATTTGCCTACGCCAATAATCTGAATAAACACGAAAAATCATTCCTCCTAAATTATCTTGCTTGCACAATATTCTTTCTATAAGTAAGAAGCTTCACAGCATCGTTTGTTCCAACTGTAGTATACCTACATATCTCTCCAATTCTAACGAATCCCACACACCTTATTCAGCCTCATTTCGGCTCCTTTAAAATCTAACGAATCTGAAACACGCTATCCCACTAAAAACGAGCCTTCCCCACCTCTTTCGAGACCATTTCAGCAATATAACGTGTCTACGATTCGTTAGATTTCAACCAGGCAGTGTTTGCCCCGAATAAGGTCTGTCAGGTTCTTTAGAGTTACTCCGCCCAACCCAGCCACGCCACCGTCCCTACCGACATCGCTGTCACCCAAATTCTACTTTCCCCATGCCTCAGCAGCTTCCATTTCTATTACCTACACACCTTGCACGTCTGCTACAACCTGGCTCACCCCAACTCAGAACTCGGCTCGGCGCCTACCTAGCTTAATCTTCTCCTACTGTCCTACTCCACCTTCATCCCCCACAACCCTCGCCAACGCCACGCTGCCTAACAACCACCACCAATTCCCCCACAAAGACAAAAAGAGCGCTAATCACGCTCTCCTTGGCTTCTTGCTGTGATGTTCATACCGGATGGAAAGTCAGCCAGAAGCGCCACCTATAGTCACGCCTCCGGCCATCTAAGTCCTACAGTACGCTAAACGACGAGGAATTCCGCGTGCTGTTCGCACTCTGCGCACTTCGCAGGCGGGTCCCAATCGGCAAATTCCGTCTCCTTCAGATCAACGATATCTGGAGCGTCCTCATACTCATCGACAAACATGTCGATGGCAATGTCCACGTGTTCTTTGCATACAACGTACATCCGTTAAGCATCCTTTCTGTAACCAGCTATGTTCCCGATTCACAACCGCTTATCCCATTACAGGATAGCCACTTCTCAGTTCTATCACACCTGCCGCCGAAAAGAAACCCCCAGCCCTAATTTATCGTGCCCAACCTCCAACAAACCTCTCCATTCGCCGTAAAAGAACACAAAAAGCATCCTTCCCGATACCTTTACGGTACTACGAAAAGAATGCTCCTGTAACATTAACAATCACTTCACATAGCGAATGAATCTTGCTCCTGCGCCTAAATTACGAATACAGAGTTACTTATTGCCCTGTTCCATTCCATGAATTGTCTCTAATCCACACTCGTTTTAATTCAATCCCGACTGCGCCTTCGTCAACAGCTTCCCGCCTTGAAAAGCAATAACCGCATTGGCACCATTGCCGGCTGTGCCTTTATAGTTGTAAACCACCATATTCTCCGCTTCACTCAGCGCTTCACCTTCACCGCCAAGGATCTCGATGACATCTTCCACCGACATGCCAACCTCAAGCTTCTCATACTGGGCAAACGTAATCAGGACTCCATCGCCTTTCCCGGCCGATCCGTTATTTCCCGATGTTACAGGCGTTTGACCACCAGCTCCACCTGCAGCAATCACATTTGTACTCAGCTCATTCAACTTGGTCTCAAGTGCTGCGATTTTTTGCTCCTGCTCAACGCTCTTGGCTCCTTGCTCCACCAGTTTCTTCTCTAGGCCAGCAATCTTCTCCTGCAAAGCACTTGTATCTACAGATGCTCCTGTCGTAGCTACCTCAGACCCACAGGCGGACAACATAAACAGGGACAGAGCCAAACTCGTTCCCCCAAGCATCTTTTTCTTCAAATGTTTCATCAAAAATACCCCTTCCATCCTGAAATAAAATTAGATCGACAAACAGATGTTATTGCATCAGCGACCGTCTCCAACATATTGACAACAGTTTACCACAGCCCTAGTCTTATGTATCTGCTCCTTTGGCTCCGGGTCTAACTGATCATGGGAAGATATAAATGCTTAATCTACTCATTTACTGTCGAATGAACAAGTCCACTCATAGTCGGCCAGTGGTAAGTACCAGTTAAGTACTCCTTTTCTTCTTTAATTACAACCTAACCCATCCCTTACAATCAAGCATTGCGTAATGCTCATCATCCAACAACTAAAAAAGAGTGGTCAGTTGATCTGATCACTCTTCTAGCATTCCCTATTTCAATCCACGCAACAGTATAGGCTCGCTCGCTGAACTTCCCTTACTCCGGTTTATCAGTCAGCTTCACCGATACTTTCTCAGCTTTGCCATCCCGGTAGAAGGTCACTTCAATCGTATCCCCAATCTTCTTCTCATCGTACAGATATTTCCGTAGATCCAGCGTAGAGGTAATTTTTTGCCCGTCAAATTCCGTAATGACATCATTCAGCTTCATGCCGGCTTCGGATGCTGGACCAGATGCTTCCAGCACAACCACACCGCTGTCCACATGAGATGGCAGCTTCAGATCCTTACGCTGCTCGTCATCCAGTGGTGCATATGGGTTGCTCAGATCGACCGTGTACACGCCCAGGTATGGACGAGATACTTTGCCGTTCAGTAGCAGGGAATCTACTGTTTTCATCACTTCGTTCATCGGAATCGCGAAGCCGAGACCTTCAACACCCGTATCCGAGATCTTCATCGTGTTGATGCCGACCACTTTGCCGTTCAGATCGACCAATGCACCACCGCTATTGCCTTCATTAATCGCCGCATCCGTCTGAATTACGTTTTGCTCCCAGTCGTATACTCCATCCTGATTAATCGATACCGGTAGAATACGATCCGTGTAACTGACAATACCGGATGTCAGCGTACCGCCCAGACCGAGTGGGTTTCCGATTGCCAACACCGTTTGACCGCGCTGAAGTTTGCTGGAATCGCCAATTTCCGCGACTGCACCCAGCCCTTTATCTTCTGCGGATAGTACAGCAATGTCACTTACACGGTCTTTACCGACCAGCTTCGCTTTGTGTGTCTCCCCATCTACGGTCACAATCTCCAGATCACTCGCACCCTCCACGACGTGGTGGTTGGTCATGATGTAGGCCTTGCCATCTTCCTTTTTGAAAATGACCCCTGAGCCCAGCGCCGAATCTTCCATCGACAGACTGCTACCCGTTTTATGGTTCACAATGCTCACCACGGAAGGACGAACATGGGCTGCCGCCTGGATAATCCGATCGTATGGATCAGCTGCCTGCGCTGTCTGTGCACCGCCTCCACCACCATTCCCCGTAGCATTAGCCAGCGGTAACGAAGCGGGCTGTGTGATGAAGCTAAACAGCAGGACGGTCACGATGGAGCTGATCACCGAGCTAATCACAGCTACCTTCACTGTGGAACTGATTCCCGTACGCGATCTGCGCGGATTGCTCCAGCGGTCACGTCCACGTGCTCTGCCTCCAGGGCGGATGATCTGAAGTTTGCCTTTCTGTTCAGGTTCGGCGCGTCTTGATACTTTGGTTGAATAAAAATCGTCTCCAAACAATCCCATCGTGATCCTCTCCCCTTCGTTGTCACGCATCAAGACCCTGACTGCCGCCTAAGTTGTCGCATGGTTCAACGATGGTGTTCTTACGTTACCCCACTCCAGCCACAGCCGAGCTTTCGATCGCTGTTACTCACAAATTCCCATCCCACTTTCAGGGTGAAATTTGTTCATCGCGTATGCTCTCGAAGTAGCTTTCCTTCAGAAAGCTTTTCGGCGAACGCTTCGCTTCTCCAGCCTCGTTCTGTGTCTTTCGTTACGTGCGTACCGTAAATAACCTCTCGGTTTCCCATGCTTTTTTGCATTTTTATAAAATGGTCTTTCATATCGCCGCATCCCGGCATCAAATCAAGATACAGCGTCTATGTACAACAGAACGGACACGCCATTCTGTCAGTGACTCTATCAATCATGCTCTCGCATTCTATGACATGCCATTTCACACGCAAAACAGCCAAAATCACAATGCTCCTTATATACTAAACACGCCAAATCCCAAAAAGTTGCATATTTACGAAAATTAACGCACATTTCCGCTATAACGCTCTTAACAATAAAGGTCCATAGTATCTATCACCACAAAATCCGGTCCGCTAAGCGCCATTTTGGCAAATTTGAAGAACTTTTTCACCCCTGCATAGTCACAGGTTCAGCATACACGTCTCATCACACAAATGTTAGCGGCAAAAAGAGGAATGTTTTCCATCAAGCCTGACTACAATAATAGTAAAAGACAATTCGAAGCTTCATAGAGGAGGATATATATGGATCGCACACGTACACTCACAGCCATGGATGAAGTTCATATGGCGGCCAAGCTGGCCGATCTCAAAGAAGAACACTATCGCAACACACTTGCACTCAGTACCATCATCGAACTGCTTATTGATAAAGGAATTCTGACCCGCGAGGAAGTCGAGCGCAAAGCCGCCGAACTCGACAGCTTTATGGCTCACCCACCCTATCCCATGGCGTAGGACGGTCATAATAGGTATCACAGAGTTTGAACTCATGATCCCGATAAAAACATCCACGGCTCTCCATCGCGTCGCGCACCGACATTTTCGCCAAGTCCATCATATTATGATCTCGGCTAAGATGTGCCAGATACGTGCGCTTGATGCGTCCGTTCATCAGTTCACTAAGCGCTGCCCCTGCTGCTTCGTTCGACAAATGCCCAATGTCACTCAAAATCCGGCGCTTGGTGTTCCACGGATAACGCCCCATACGCAGCAATTCGACATCATGATTCGCCTCCAGCACCAGTACGTCAGAATCTGCGATCGCATCGCGAACCTTGTCGCTCATGTACCCGAGATCCGTTGCAACAGACAGCTTCTCCGTACCATCATCGAACGTATAACCTACCGGCTCAGCCGCATCATGCGAGATCCCGAAGGATTCCACGCGCAGTGAACCAAAATCATGCTTTTCACCCGTCTCAAATACCCTCCGGTTTTCCTCTGGAATCGCCCCAACCGACTTCTCCAGTGCCGCCCACGTATTCAGATTCGCGTAGATTGGTAAATTATATTTCCGAGACATCGCGCCTAGTCCTTTAATGTGATCGGAATGTTCATGTGTAACCAGAATCCCGTCCAGTTCCGCCCCAGAAATCTCCCTTTCCTGAAACAGTGCATCCAATCGCTTCGCACTAAGACCCGCGTCAATCATGAGTGAGGTACCCCCATGTTGTATGACTGTGGCATTACCTGTCGAACCGCTGGATAACACGGTAAAATATATCCCCATAACGCATTACTCCCCTGGTTTGTCTGTCTTGGGACTGAATACATCCCCACTGATGCCCTGCACGTACAACACTTCGCCACTTTCCAGCACGAACCGCCATGCCGGCATCGCTACCTGTATATCTGAATTGAACAACTGGCCGTAATAGCCCAGCTGAATATCTTTGACAATTGCATCATTTGGCAAAAAGTTCTCGATCAGTGTTCCCAGCGCCTTCGACGCCGGAAGCACCTGCTGATCGCTCTCCTCTGCGGTTGTAATCCGCACTGGAGTTTGACGGTAACCCGTTATTTTCTGGTCGCTGTAGAATAGCTCCAGACTCACATTGAAGAGCGGCCATTTGCCATCCACCAGTGGGTGAAGCACAAAAGCCCCATCCTCGGCCATCAGCTGATCCAGCCGATACGTCCCGATCTGTGGAATCTCACGCTCTAATGCATCTTCCAGCTCGCTCTGCGAGAAGATTAACTTGCTATCTACAGGCTGTTCCAGTTCCATATCCACGCCAGCCTTGTCCTCTTCAATGAACTCATAGGACAACTTTGGCAGCTTTGGCGTTTCATTCGGAATCGGAGCCAGCACCTGAATGTCCTTCTCTTCCATCGCCTGCTGTGTATTATCTGCCAGTGAGGTGAAGTCCAGATTGGCTCCGGCCGTCTCGCGCGCATCCATCCAGATCTGGTATCCCAGCACCAGATTGAGCAGCAGAAAGGCATAGATCAACACATTTTTCGCCCGTCCCCAATCCAAAACATTCACCTCCGTCCATTATATAAAAGCAACTAATATCACACTGGCCCACTCCGTGGTCAGAACAACCTTCCGATCGCTGTTATCCCCAGATTTCTTGATTCCCTTTTCCTAAGGAAGAAATCCGGCGATAAAGGCGAAGCGTATGCTTTCGATGCAGCTTTCTTTCAGAAAGCTTTTGGCTTCGCTTCTACAGCTTTTTTCTGCCCTCTCCGTTATCGTGTGATCTTACACCTCGCTCGGATATCGAATGACTCCGTTACCCTACAACCCATCAAGAAACGGTGGTTTCCTCCCCGTTTCCAAAGCGGATTACCCATACCGGAATCAGCTTTAGTCCGTCCTCAATCGAAGAAGGACGATAAGCCGGGTACACGTCCACAACCTGGCGATTCTCACCTGCCACCTTTTTAATAAGAGCTTTCAGCTTGTCTCCGCCAGGCAACTTTACCGATTTCTTCGTCTCTGCACCTTCGTTCAGGTATTCCAGTGATCGTTCATAGCTGGATACCGTCTCCTGCTGCATCTCCATGGTGATCGTGCCAAAGCGGAACTGCATGGAATCCATAATCGGATAGCTGCCATAATACTGTTGAAATTCAAGCCGCGTCTTGCTGTCGGCGGTCTCCAGCATCATGCGCGACCGGCCTTTCCAGCCGCCATGCTGATTCACAAAATCAACCGCAGACAGCGCATCCTTCGCGGGGTCAATCTGTCCCGCAGGCGGTGCGGCCGGATCGGTGTAACTGATCCAGCGTTGTTCCTGTTTCACCTGCAGACTACGTTTACTGTCCGTGTAGATCTCCGATCCATCTTTTTCCCGGATGTTCCGGGTCATGCTTGGATCAAAGAACAGACTACGCTGCATCTGCTCAACCGTGAACTGACCTGTCGGCACATCGGCTTCAATCGTCTCCAGAGCTTCCGCCGGGATATAATACCCGCCGTCCATCAACGTATATGGCGTCCAGTTCGTACCGAAGTCAACATGCTGTTGCACGTCTTGTACTGTCAGGTCCGCCTGCGTTGCTTCGTACACCACGTCTCCCTTGGCGCTGAAGAACAGCGCATGGGCCTTCGTTTCATTTTTGGACGTATAGATCGAAATGCGGTTAATGGTCTCCCCTTGGAACAAGGAATCCGTCCCAAGCCTCATCACCCGCTGTAACAATGCTACGGGAATGCCTTCTTTGAACGATAGCTCAAACCCAGGGTTCTCCTTGCGAATCTGATCCCAGTTCACCGATTGCACACTGCGGCGCTGAAAATCATCGAAAGCACGCCCCTGTAACCGTGAATAGATCAACTGATAGAACGTATTGCCAGGGTAAAACACCGTATGTTTATCCTCACCCAGATGAATAATCATCTGATCGGGGAAGATCAATTCTTCAATATTGCGTTCCTGACCCATATTTTCCGTCTTCACATAATTCGTCTCTGACGTCACGATGGAATCCCCGCCTCCGGGCAAACGGTAGATCAGGAAATAACTCTGAACCAGACTGGCTACAACAAGGGCAGCAAGCACCAAGGATTTAATCCGTTCCTTCACGGTGCTCACCCCCTTTCTCACGCATCGGCAGTGTGAACGTTACTGTCGTTCCCACGTCTACCTCAGAATCCAAAGAGATGCTGCCATCATGCGCCTTCACAATTTCCCGGGCAATGGACAGTCCTAATCCTGTGCCTCCCATACTGCGGGAACGAGCCTTGTCCACCCGATAAAATCGCTCAAAAATGCGATCCAGATCGCGCTGTGGGATACCCATTCCGGTATCCGATACCGAGATGGCAAGTGCATGTTCATCACTGCGTCTAGCTGCAATCGTAATGGTGCCGCCTTCCAATGTATATTTCAGCGCATTAGACACGACATTATCCAGCACCTGATCAATCTGATCGCGATCCAGCGGAACAGCCGGAATATCATTCTCTACAGACAGCACAGGCTGAATATCCTTCTGATGCATCTGGAACGAGAATCGATCCGTCACTTCCTCCAGCATTTCCAGGATGTCTGTTGGCTGTTTACGTAGCAAAGCCTCTTTGGAATCAAGCCGCGATAAATGCAGCAGATCCGTAACCAGTCGTATCATTCGCTCCGTCTCGTTCTGAATAACACCCACGAAACGACCGGCAAGCTGCGGATCTTCCAGTGCACCGTCATCCAGTGCTTCCGCGTAACTCTTGATCGTGGTCAGTGGTGTGCGCAGTTCATGGGATACATTGGCTACGAATTCACGCCGGGATGCCTCAAGCTCTTCCTGCTCGGTAACATCCTGAAGTACGGCAATCGTTCCTGTGATTCCCCGTTCACGCCGATGAACAGGTGTGAACGTCATTCGAATGACCACAGGCTCTTCTTGTCCTGCGGGTGCAATCTGCAGCAACGTTGAACCTGTGAAACCACTCGCGAGAGCTTCCGCATCTTCCGGATCAATGCCGAGTAATATGGCAAAGTGTCTTCCTTCAATATCCGCAGGATGCATACCCAGAATGCTGCTGGCACGACGGTTTACGAGAATGACTTTACCATACTCATCCGTAGCCACCACACCATCACTCATATTCGTCAGAATGGAGGTCAACTTCTCCTTCTCCTCTTCATTCAGTGAAAGTGCATCCCGAAGCCTGCTGGTCATATAGTTAAAAGCCCGACTGAGCTGACCAATCTCATCCGTGCCAAATACAGGTGTCTGCTGATCAAAGTTACCTTCTGCGACCGCTGTCGCTCTCCGAGTCACTTCCTTAATCGGCTGCGTAATCGTATGGGACAGGATCACGCCAAGCACCGCCGTTAACACCAAGGCAATCAAAATGCCGGAGATAAAGATTTTGTTGATTCCCTCCATCGTGGAATACAGCTCGTTCATGGACGCCGCGATGTAGACCGCGCCAATGATCTTGCCGCCGGACAGCACCGGCTTGGCGACGACCTTTTTGCGAACATTATCCTCGTCCACGATGTATTCCTCATTATCCCGAATGCCTTGCAGCGCACGGCTGACCACGGTCTGGGTGTTTTTGCGCCCTACATAATCCGAATGTGAACTTAGCGAGGTCGTGAGTACCTTGCCGCTGGCATCCAACACCTGAATCTCGGCACCGTTAATGTTGAACAGGTTGTTCACCAGCACACGCAGATTTTCCGTTTTGTCCTCGCCGGCCTCTGCTTCTCCACCCGCCATCGTCTCCCCCACGAGAACCGATAGCATCTCCGCACGCGCCTGCAAGTCTTCCGTAAAGTTACTTGTCAGCGAGTTCTTCATCGCGCTAACAAAATAAACACCGATCAATTGCATCGCAATCAGAATCAGCAGTACATAGATAATGATTAATTTCGCCTGAATCGTTCGAAAGAACGAGAATCGCGCGAATCGGCCCATTATATCCCCACGCTTTTGGCACTGCGCACGAGATAACCGAGCCCGCGGCGTGTCAGAATCGTTTCCGGTTTGCTCGGATTCTCCTCAATCTTCTCACGCAGACGACGAATCGTAACATCCACGGTACGTACATCGCCGAAATATTCATATCCCCACACCGCTTGCAGCAGATGCTCCCGTGTCATAACCTTGCCGGAATGCTTCGCCATATAATAGAGAAGTTCGTACTCACGGTGGGTCAGATCGAGCGGTTCCCCGCCTTTGTAAGCCGTATACATGTCCATATCAAACGCCAGATCAAATAGCCGCATGACCTGCTTTTCCTCATCTTCCGGCGCTTCGGCCGTTATCGCAAGCTTTTGCCGTCTGCGCATCTGTGCCTTCACCCGTGCAAGCAGCTCACGCGTACTGAATGGCTTCGTCACGTAATCATCCGCACCCAGTTCCAGTCCAAGCACCTTGTCAATCTCGCCATCTTTGGCGGTAAGCATGATGATCGGCATCTCCAGATGAGCGCGCACCTCACGACAGACATCCATACCGTCCTTGCCCGGGAGCATCAGATCCAGCAGCATCAGATCCGGTTTCTCGGATAACGCCAGTTCAACCGCACGAATGCCATCAAATGCACAGATGACCTCGTACCCCTCTTTTTCCAAATTAAACTTCAGAATGTCCGCGATGGGCTGTTCATCGTCCACCACCAAAATCTTCCCCTGCATCGGCTAAGTTCACCCCTATATCCTGCTTAATCCGCGTTAGCGTTTATATCTCTCTTCTATGTTTAGCTTGTACCAAGCCTGCTTGATTGGTTTCTCTAATATAAGTTGAACTAAAGAATATTTACTCTCATACTACGATGACAGAACAACCTTCCAATCGCTGTTATCCCCAGATTTTTTCGATTCCCTTTTCTCAAGGGAAAATCCGGGGATAAAGGCGAACGCTTCGCTTTTTCAGGTTTTTTCTGTCCTCTCCGTTATCGTAAAAATAATTAGTTCAACTTATATAGCTTGTTGTTTATATTATCTAGTTTAACATACCTGAAGCACCGTCACATCCCGATCCGAGGGTTGGAAGGTCTTTCATCTGAAAATTTTTTACAGCAGCAAAAAACAAGGCCAGCATTATAGCCAACCTTGCTCTACTTAAGCTCTATATTAGTTCAGATACGTTAACGGATTTTCTACCGTTCCATTCTTAATAATCTCAAAATGCAGATGTGTTCCAGTCGAACGACCCGTGTTGCCCATAACGCCGATACTCTCGCCTTTTTCAACCACTTGTCCAACCTTAACGCCAATGCTGTTCAAATGTCCATACAATGTTTCGTATCCGTTACGGTGGTTAATAATGATGACATTACCATAACCACTTTTCTGTCCTGCAAAAGTAATTACACCCTCATCAGACGCTTTCACATCGCGGTTACCTACCAGATCGACACCTTTGTGCTGGCGACCCCAACGTTGTCCAAAGCTGCTGCTCATCGTTGCATTTGATACCGGCCAAGCAAATTCACCTGTGCCCTCACCAACAACTTTTGTTCCGCTAAGGACCACTTCAGTTACAGCTGCTTTAATCACTTCCTGACCAAGCCACTCTTCCTGAACCACTTCACCATTTTCTTTGGTTATACGGTACTGCATGCTTTTTAAGCCACTTTGTCCTGGGCGCACGACTTTAGTTGTACCAGCTTTCAACTCGGCACTTTTGCGCACTTCCACTTGTGGTTTGATCTCAATCTGTTCAACAACCTGCTCAACCGATTTAACGGTTACCGCCGGTTTTGGAACGGTCAAGGTCAGTTCGTCTCCGATTTGAAGCGACGTTTCCTTGATGCCCGGATTATGCTGGCGAATCTCGCTTTGTGTAATTTCATACTTGGCGGCGATTGAAGAGATCGTATCTCCTTCACGAACCACATAAGTTACAGGCGCGTCTTTACCAACGGTTAAAGCTTTAACCGCCTCGGACACATCCCATATTTTGTTTGGATCAGCCTTCACCACATCCGTCGCAACATCTTCCTTGATACCTACCGACTTCAGGGTTGTGCTTGGTCCCTCGTCTTTCTTCGAGGAGTTAGCCGATACCGACTTCGTCTTAAGCGAACTTCGCACAGCCGATGCCGATATGTATTTGCTCTGCACTTGTTCCAGGATTGCATCAGCTGTTGCCTGATCCTTCACAATACCAATGACTTCACCGTCTACCTTGAGCTCCACACCTTTGGCGTAGGCTGTCAGCATGTCACCCAGTTTGTCCAGCGTCTCGTCACTGTTTACTTCAGGTTTGTACGCTCTTACCGTTTCGGTTGTGATGCCATCCGTGTTCAGCACCATCTCTGCATCCGGATATTTATGTTGATATTCCTCAGTTTTGTCTGTAAATAGTTGTTGTAATTGTGCCTCATCTGCAATGGTACCAATCTCGCTACCTTTAACCATTACTTTATAGTACGGTACGGTGTTTGCAGTAACATACTGTTTGCCTGCGAACCCGAGCGATGCTGCGATGAATACACCACATGCTGCTGTAATGATCCATTTGCGCGAGGCCAGAACGCGCTTCTTATTCACACTGAAGGTGGACATGCTCATGTTGTTTTTGTCTTCGGCCGTCCGGTGTTCGCCGGATTGTTCGTGTACCCGGTCTTTGCCCGGTTGGCGTATGCCTCTGAAACCTTTCATGATTCTCTCCTTTTCAGCACTTCTCAGTTCGCATTTCTGTCAAGACATCACCCATCGTGTCTGTCCCATGCTCGTTGATACTTGTATTGGGTGTCCGCAAAATCAGGACTTTAGCTGCGCTCGTAAAAGTGTCAAAATTTTAACCTTTTATCACACCCGTATACTTTAACACAGGTTTTACACTCATTTCAACTCTATACGTCACACCGCAAAGCCACGCCCCGCTTGGTTTCCCTGAATTATCCATAAGATAGTATGGCTGATCCATCACCCATTATGCCTCAACATCCGCTGTACTATGTACTTTTGTTCGCAAATTAAGACTAGGTTCTAAGACCCAGTGAAATATGCTTTATTTTTCATAAAAATACATATAAAATCCCTCACCAGATCAACTCTGATAAGGGATTACGTAAACAACCTGATTGTGGTTTATCTTAAACTGGATTTCATCCCATGCCACAATAGAAATTAACTTTTAGTCTCTATTCTTTGACTGCAAGAATTACAAATCGCTTCTGCTGTACTTCCCAGAATCCATTTTGCTCCATCTCCGTATGAATATACATTAATGGCTCACGGAACTGTTCTACCTTGAAATCAGGTACTTGCCACGGGATGGTCTTTAGATAATATACCAGTGCCCCTATATCATAGAAACGCTGCGCGGGAGTTGCTTCCCGTTGCTCCAGAATACGGAATCCACACTGTTCCAGCTGAAGAACAGCACGATCCAGCTCCCATCCAGCGTAATCCGCTGGCATAGGAATGCCGAGCCGATCATTGATCTCCCTGCAATCTGACCAACCTACCTGTTGAGTTAGAAACAGTCCCCCTACCGATAGAATCCGCCTAACTTCCTGCTCATCATACGACTCATGCCGATTAAGAATCAGATCGAATTCCCCGTCTACAAAAGGAAGTTGCGAATCATCAGTCACTGGAAGCACCTTCACACCGAGCGGCTGTAAACGTTCCTCTGCAATCGGTATATTGGGGAGATAACCTTCGGTCGCACATGTGTATGGAGGAAGCGGAAAGAGTCTGGACAGCATTTCTCCTCCACCCGTCCCCATGTCGAGCATTCGCTCTGTCTGATTCATCAATCGGCGCGCCATCGTTCCATAGGACCAAGGCAACATTCCGCTCTGAAGTCGCTCACTCCCTGTTACATAGCTAAAATCCCAGCCACTAAACGGCTGCTCCGCCTCTTGCAGTCCTTGCTCGTATCGCTCTTTAGCCGCTTCGGTAAACTTTTTTACTGATGGTTCTGAATTAGAATGATATAAGTTCATGTTCAATAAAACCTCCAATTAGTGTATTCATAAACACAAGTCCATCGGATCTCTTGAATGCACACATGAACGGAGGTCCGCGAATTGGACTGGAGGTTTCTGCAATGTTGCCTGAACGTTTTTATATGTTGTGCTCTTTACCTTTATATTTCATACACTGTTCCCTCCTACAGGCATTTCCAGTATTTATTTAAATAAATTATATTCAATCACCCTCGACAAGTCCATTACATTATGAATCAGGCGATACTCGTCTAGGAGCACGCCCGCTTTCTCTGCCTATCTTATTCTGTTTGCAGTACTTCCATCAGGTTGTCGTACTCTTCACTGGTCAGGTACTTCGAGATCACCTGTTCAATCTCACGTAATTCCTGTTCCGTTAGGCCACCTTCCATGGCACCTGAGATCTGCTGCATTTCTTTCTGTGGCAGCTTGTTCATGAGCAGGCTGAAGATTTTTTCTTTCTCCTCTGCTGGCAGCTTGTCCTTCGCTCCTGTAATGTCATCCGGTGATACAACAATGGCATCATTGCCTGAAGAAGCACCGCCGCTGGCCGCTCCGGTTCCATTGCCTGAAGCTGAACCACTACCCTGATCTGTTCCTGAGTCATTACCCGTGCCCGTATCCACCCCATTGCCTGCACTTGTGCCTGAGTTTGATCCTACGGTCGTATCTGTACCTGAACCTTCCTCTGTGCCCTCGTTTGAGCCGCTCCCTTGAGACGCATTCTTGCCTGCATCTACGCCAGATTGACCGCCCTCCGTTCCATTCCCCATAACTGAAACAGCATCTTCCGGAACCTGCTCTTCGTCCGCTCCTGTCGGCTGATCTGTCGTCCCATTTCCTGATTTGTTCCCCTCGCTGGTTTTACCGCCCAAGGCACCTTGGAACATGGCAGTTAACCCCATGGGTTGACCTTCCCACTGAATATTGAAACTCGCGAGTAGCGACTTCGCATATGACTGTACAATTAATCCGGTCGTGAGCAGTGTCAGTGAACTGACCAGCAACACGATTAGCACGATTTTGACAAACCACACAAGCAACTTCATTCCGTTCTCTCCCTCCGATTATCCCACCCGTCTAACATGCACATGTCCGGGTCTTTGACTCTACTGTTAACCAGTATTGACGGAAATCTCGGGATTATATCCGAAAAAAATACAAAAAACCTCCAGTCATCGCTATACAAGCAACAACTGGAGGCTTAACATGCCTAAGTCTGCAGACAATTCTATTTTATAATTCAAGAAACAATCTCTCTATTTCTTCGATTACTCGTAGATTGGAAGAACTTGATTCGTTTGCTCACGGTTACGACCAACGGAGAAGATGGCAATTGGAATACCTGTCAGTTCAGAAACACGTTTTACATAATTCTGTGTGTTCACTGGCAGGTCTTCGAGTTTCTTCGCTCCAGTGATATCTTCGCTCCAGCCTGGCATCTCTTCGTATACCGCTTCACATTCTGCCAGCATTTTGAGGCTTGCCGGATAGTGTGTGATGACCTCGCCGCGGAATTTGTATCCTGTGCAGATTTTTACGGTTTCCAGACCTGTCATTACGTCCAGAGAGTTCAGGGACAGACCTGTGATTCCACTGACACGACGCGCGTGGCGAACAACAACACTATCGAACCAACCTACACGACGTGGACGTCCAGTTACCGTACCGTACTCATGTCCTGTCTCACGGATTTGGTCACCGATTGCATCATGCAATTCCGTAGGGAATGGGCCATCTCCTACACGGGTTGTGTATGCTTTCGCTACCCCAATGACTTGCTGAATACGAGCCGGGCCTACGCCAGAACCGATACATACGCCACCTGCGGACGGATTGGATGAAGTAACAAATGGATAAGTTCCTTGATCAAGGTCCAACATAACGCCTTGTGCGCCTTCAAACAATACCTTTTTGTCCTCATCAATATATTCATTAAGAACAACAGATGTATCACGTACGTAAGGACGCAGAATTTCAGCATATCCGAGGTAATCTTGCAGAATCTCTTCAACATCAACAGGCTGACCGCCGTAGACTTGCTCGATGACACGGTTCTTTTCTTTGACCAGATGACGCAGTTTCAGTTCGAAATCTTCAGCATCCAGCAGGTCAACCATCCGAATACCAATACGAGCTGATTTGTCCATGTAACATGGGCCAATCCCTTTGCCAGTAGTACCAATTTTGTTCGGACCTTTGCTCTCTTCTTCCAGTGCATCCAATACCATGTGATATGGCAGGATGATATGTGCACGCTCACTGATGGACAGGTTCTTCGTTGTGAAATCATTGTCATGAATATAGTTAATTTCTTCGATGAGTGCCTTCGGGTTGATAACCATTCCGTTACCAATAACACACGCTTTATCCGTGTAGAAAATCCCTGATGGAATCATCGTCAGTTTATATTTTTTGTTATCAATCAGAATTGTATGACCCGCATTGTTACCACCTTGATAACGAGCCACCACATCAGCGCTCTCCGCCAAATAATCCGTGATTTTACCTTTTCCTTCGTCTCCCCATTGCGTTCCCACTACAACTACCGTTGACATAGTTAACATTCCTCCGTGGGTGCCTTGCGCACCTTTGTATTGGTCTGTCCGTCCTCTATCCCGGCAGGCATGTTACGCAATAAACCGACTGAGAAGCGTGCTAACGGACAGTAAAAATGTCCTTCCGTTACATTCAAGGGAAGGTTTGCGCTGCTTTAACGCAGCAGTATTAGTGTACCAGTACCCTTTTTCAAAGTCAAATCAAATGGCGAACAATTAGATATAGTACAACTGTAATGTTCGGGATTTACCCACTATTTCAACATAAAAAACCGGAGACTACAGTCCAAGCTTGCTTGACTGCTATCACCGGTTCAAGGATACCCATTTCAATGTGAATCTATATCTGGTATTTATAAGACATGTTTGAGTTTAGTGGCTCTAATGGTTGATCTTCGGGACAGACGATTTTGCTTCATGACCAAAGCCGTCAGCACCTGCCCGTTACATCGCGAAGGCGTCATTGTGCGCCCTCTCGTAATTGACGAATTTATTAAAGTTTTTCAGGAAGACCAGTTCCACCGTACCTACCGGACCGTTACGCTGTTTAGCGATAATGATCTCGATAATATTTTTCTTCTCGGTCTCTTGGTTGTAGTAGTCATCCCGGTACAGGAACGCTACGATGTCGGCATCTTGCTCGATCGAACCCGATTCCCGCAAGTCACTCATCATCGGACGTTTGTCCTGACGTTGCTCTACACCCCGGCTCAGCTGGGACAAGGCAATAACCGGAACTTCCAGTTCCCGGCCAATCTGTTTCAGTGTACGTGAAATCTCGGATACCTCTTGTTGACGGTTCTCCCCTGCTTTACCACGTCCACTAATCAGTTGAAGATAGTCGATCAGGATCATGCCAAGGCCTTTCTCTTTCTTCAGACGACGGCATTTGGCACGAATATCCGCTACGGTAATCCCTGGCGTATCATCTATAAAGATGTTGGCTTCTGACAAAGCTGCAATACCCATCGTCAGCTTCTGCCAGTCTTCATCACCCTTAAAGTCACCCATACGCATCACGCTGGCATCCAGGTTGGCTTCCGCACAGATCATACGTTGCACCAGCTGGGCAGCTGACATCTCCAGACTGAAGATGGCTACCGTCTCCTGTGCCCGAATGGCAACGTTCTGAGCGATATTCAGGGCAAAGGCCGTCTTACCTACGGAAGGACGGGCCGCTACAATGATCAAGTCACTGCGCTGGAATCCGGCAGTCATTTTGTCCAGATCGATGAACCCGGACGGAATACCTGTCGTTGTCCCCTTATTCTGATGAAGTGTTTCCACACGATCGAATACTTCCATCAGTACATCCTGAATGGCTATAAAACCACTACTGGAGCGACGGTTGGAGATCTCCAGAATGCGACGTTCAGCTTCTCCAAGCATCGCTGCAACATCTTCGCCGCCTGTATATCCTTCACTCACGATCTGTGTTGCCGTACGAATCAGGCGACGCAGCATCGATTTCTCTTCGATAATCTGAGCGTAATAGTCTACGTTCGCGGCTGTAGGTACACCATGGGCTAGCTTAGCCAGATAACTAACGCCCCCGATGTCCTCCAGCTCACCTTTATCCTTCAGAAGCGAAGTCAGTGTCACGAGGTCAATCGGTTGATTTCCCTCACCAAGCTGGATCATCGCTTCAAAGATTAATTGATGGGGCTTATCATAGAAATCCTCGGTTTGCACCCGTTCCATCGCTGTAATCAGGGCCTCGCCCTGCAACAGGATTGCACCCAGCACGGCCTGTTCGGCTTCCAGGTTCTGCGGGGGAATCCGGTCGAATAACATTTCTCCGCCCATCTTACTCTTCCGTTACCTGTACCTTCAAGGTTGCCTTCACTTCAGGGTGAACCTTGACAGTTACTTGTGTTACGCCGAGTGTACGAATAGGCTCGTCCAGCTCAATTTTGCGTTTGTCTACTTTCAGACCCTTTTTAGACAAAGCTTCTGCGATCTGTTTGCTGGTAATGGCGCCGAACAGACGACCACCTTCGCCGGACTTGGCTTTCAGTTCAGTCACTTCTGCTTCCAGCTTTTTCGCAAGTGCTTCCGCTTCCGTTTTCTCTTCCTGCTTGATTCTTTCTTCAGCTGCCTTCTGGTTATCCAGTGTCTTCATGTTGCCGTCCGTTGCCAGACGTGCGATTCCCCGTGGCAATAGGAAGTTCTGTGCGTAACCCTCAGATACTTCTTTCACTTGCCCTTTCTTGCCTTGACCCTTCATATCTTTTATAAAAATGACTTTCATTCGAACAGCCCCTCTTCCTTTTCGATTTCAGCCAGTACGTTCGTCAGCCGTTTTTCTGCCTCTCCAAGCGTTCCTTCAAGCTGCACGGCAGCATTCGTCAAATGTCCGCCACCGCCCAGTCGTTCCATGACAACCTGAACATTCATGCGCCCCAGCGATCTCGCGCTGATGCCAATCAGTCCATCCGGACGCTCACTAATCACAAATGAAGCGACCACGTCAGTCATGTTCAGCAATGTGTCCGCCACCTGGGCGATCATCATCTGTGAAATCTTGCTGCCAGGGTCTGTGACCGCCAGCGCAATGTTTCCATATACCATTTTAGCATGCTTTATGATTTCTGCCTTAGCAATATATTCTGACAGATCCTCTTTCATCAACCGCTGGATCATAATGGTGTCCGCACCGCTACGGCGCAAGAAGCCTGCCGCTTCGAACGTTCTGGACCCCGTGTGCAGTGCAAAATGCTTCGTATCCACCGTAATCCCGGCAAGTAGAGCCGTAGCTTCTAGCGGAGTGAATTGTACCTTATCATGAATGTATTGCAAGAGTTCGGTTACCAATTCGGCAGCAGAAGACGCATAAGGTTCCAGATAGATCAACACTGCGTCATTGATGAACTCTTCGCCACGGCGATGGTGATCCACAACTACGACACGGGTAGCAGACTGTACCAGTTTCGGTTCCATGGTCATGGAGGCCTTATGAGTATCCACCACCACCAACAACGTGTGCTCGGTCATCATCTGGGTTGCCTGTTCCGGTGATACAAATGCTTTGGATAACTTCTCGTCCTTGTTCACTTGCTCCATCATGCGTTCAATAGATGGATTAATTCCATCCAAAACAATCCGTGCTTCCACATTGTACAGACTGGCCGCTTTCCACACTCCGATGGATGCGCCGATCGCGTCCATATCCGGAATTTTGTGCCCCATGATGAGCACCCGATCGCTCTCCTGCATGAGATCACGCAGCGCGTGCGCAATAACGCGGGCTCTTACCCGTGTCCGTTTCTCCACTGCGTTAGACTTACCGCCATAGAAAGACAGGCGTTGTCCGGACTTCACGGCAGCCTGATCACCACCACGTCCAAGCGCCATGTCCAGACTGGACTGTGCCAGTTCTCCCATCTCGCTGATGCTATCCGATCCAAACGCCAGTCCAACACTGAGTGTCATTGGCACTTTGAGGTCAGCAGTCATCTCCCGAACTTCATCCAAAATGACAAATCGGCTCTGTTCCAGTTCCTGCAAAGACTTATGATTCAGCATCAACAGATAACGATCAGAAGACAGACGGCGCAGGTACACTTCGTACCGCTTGGCCCATGACGTAATCTCGCTAGTCACTCGAGCAATCAGCGCTGTACGCTGTTGATCGTCCATGCCTTGGGCAGCCTCGTCCAGATTATCAAGAACGAGAATTCCCAATGCAAGGCGTTCATTTTCATATTTATCACGAAGAATGGCTAGCTCTGTAATCTCGTATACATATACATACCGCTCCTGCGGGTTATGAATAACTCCATAATGCCGATCATCCAACTGGAATTCGTCATGCAACTCCTTGGATGAATGTTCCTTCGTCCCATCCTTCTTCTCTTTAGGCTGAGGAAGTTTGGGAAACAAATTAAGTAGCGGATTACCCACCATTGTCTTCTCCTGGAACATCTCCGCGACAAAGCGGTTATGCCACTCTACCGTACGATCTTCGCTGTACAGCACAATTCCGAATGGAAGCATGCTGACCGCTTCCCCCTCCATCCGTTTGATCCGAATAGATAGGCCATTAATGTAGTCGTTAAGCTCACGGCGGAACGCGAGCTCCGCCTTAATCATGACGATTCCCAGCGCCGAAGCCAGTATCAGACTAATCAAACCAAGCGTCCAGTTATAAATGGTAACGAACATAACGAGCAACAGCAGCAGTATGAACGCCCATACGGTATAGTAGCCGTGCCAGCGTTTCTTCAGAAATTTAGGCATGACTCATCACCCTATCGTTTTGATTTCGATATTGCCTCACGAAGCGGGAACGCCAGATCGATAATTCCGATAATCCGAAGCGGACCAATGAAGAAGACCGCAGCCGCCAGGAAATATGGTATAACCGGATTCCATTTCTTTGTATGTGAGAGAAAGAAGAAGAAACCGATCGCTTGAATCATGAAGCCCAGATTAATTAACGGGGACAGATTCATAGCAATCATAGTCCAGTATGTTCCATCACTTTGTCTGGAGATCACTTCAATCAACAGTGCGAGGAAATAATACCAGATCAACGCACGCGGCATACGCCATTCTCTCGCTGGTGGAAGTTTCGATACCACCACACCCATCACGTTCAGAATCGGACGAGCAATGGCGTGTGTAATAAAGGCCATTACCATCGATGTAACAACGAGAGCAAACGGAATCATAAGCTGTGTTTGTTTGGCAACATCCTCGGTCATCTCAGGTGTCCATGCAAACCCGTTGATCATCTGATTCGATGTATTGGTTAACGGTTCAATGGTCAATTTGACCACATCTTCAATATAACTGGACAGGTCGAATTGGAAAATGACACTGCCGACCAAGAGCAACAACAAGTATTCTGCCAACATCATGCCACTTCCCGCCATCAGGGCAAACAGGGCCGATTTGCGTGTTTTATACGCGTGACCCATAACGATCGCAGGCAGGGTAAAGATGAGCAGTAGTAGCAGATAGATGGGGTGGAATACGACCAAAATAACGGCTACGGGCACGAGATGCCATATAAATGATTTTAAAGATAATGAAGCATACAAAATAACTCCCGGAATCATCATAAAAAATATGGCAAGTACCGATAAAGGAGTTAACAGCGAAAGTAGCAAGAGCAGATAAACTGCGCTCCAAACAGCTGATTTAAAGCTAAATTTCAACAAATTCACCTCTTACGCATATGATCTTCTAGCGAGGAAATATCCTGGTACCAGTCTTCAAGCTGGTGACCTTCCTGTTTATGCTTTTTCAACTTCTCAACTAGCAGTGCATCCAGATCCTTGAAAGGAATACCGAGCCTGCGGCCCAATATGTAACTACTCATAATCAAACTGGCAAGACTGTCCCCGATTCGAGTTGTACTGCCTTCCCATAACGCCTTGAATAATCGGGATACCTGATCAAGCACTTCGGTTTTCAGCCATTCAATCACTTTAGCGCGTTTGGCTACATCCAGTTCTTTAGGCATTTGGCGAAAGTCACTCTCCCCCGAAAAAGCTTTATTCTCGATTATAGCATAAAAAGAGGGCCCGCAAAATTACCCCAAAAAGCGGAGAAGTTCTCCGAAACTGATGTCAGGTACTTATGCGGAGTCCTCCGTACATCCTATCGACCTATATATTTGTAAAAAACTTCGAATGTGCCCTTGGTTCAGGACTTCTTAAGTTTAACATGATACCGGACGGCTGTGATTATCCCTAATGACACAATAATGTTTAAATTCGTAACAGCCTTACTTAGCCTTGATCGATTCTTTGGCTACAATGCCCTCGCAGTACTCAATAATCTGACTCCGTCTGACAATACCAATGAACCGTTCCATATCATCGACCACAGGAACAAAGTTCTGAACTTTAGCCAGATTAATCAGGTCCTCCATGTTGGCATCAATGGATACGGGTTTAATATCCAAGCGAAGGGGAACGTCCTTGAGCAAGAACTTTGAAGCGTTTTCAAATGAAATCTTTCCCTCGGCATTCTTCATATACCACAGTAAGTCGCCTTCGGTAACCGTACCAATATATTTGCCCTCTTTATTCAAAATGGGTACCGCCGTAAAACGATGATATTCCATCCGTTCCAACGTTTGCCGCAGCGTAGAATCCGACGTCACGCACGTAACCTCTTGTTTGGGTAGCAAAAAAAATGCGATGTTCATACCCTTGTGTATCCTCCTTGTGAATTTCTTCGTTCAACTTATCTCGCTCAACTTATATTATACGGATCAGAACGCAGGATGTTCCAAAAGGATAATAGTTCTCACTACAAAGAAAAAAAACAGCAGCCCGCGAATAAACGTACTGCTGATTGTGGTCTACAACACATCATTGGTATGGAATTGGTTATTCAATCTTTTGCCGGTCAGGGATCATTACTTCACCGGCTGGGGTCGATTGATCCATCCAGTTGTTAATCAGCTCTTTGGCATATTGGACATCTTTCTCGTCAGCCTGACCATAATAGATACCGTCTTTTTTCATCCCCTCACCCAGAATGGTGAAGCTTGAAATCTGCGGTTTCTCCTGAGTAAGCACTTGTTTGGCCAGATCAATAATGAAAGAAGCTCGCATATCCGTCTGGAAGCTGTCTCCCATGATCTGAATCAATTCCGGAATTTTGGCGATTTGATTCAAATTCAGCATCTCATTCGCCATCGCGTTCAGGAAAATCTGCTGCCGCTTGGTACGATTAAAATCGCTATCCT
The DNA here is from genome assembly GCF_037976585.1 of Paenibacillus sp. FSL k6-2145. Taxonomy (NCBI): domain Bacteria; kingdom Bacillati; phylum Bacillota; class Bacilli; order Caryophanales; family Paenibacillaceae; genus Paenibacillus; species Paenibacillus sp. FSL k6-2145. The sequence continues at coordinate 2,091,625 of NZ_CP150267.1, forward strand.
CACGATATCTTACATAATACAGTGCTTCCTGCCCGTCATAGATCGGCTTACCGCCTTCAATCGTGAATTGCACATGATCCGGGTTCTTGTTTACAATGTCCTCATCAATTGGCAGTTTTACACCACCAAGCGCATCAACCACTTTTTTGATTCCGTCGAAGTTGATCGTTGCATAGTAACCCACATCAGCATCAAGAAATTTCTCCACGGTATTGATGGACATATTCTCCCCACCAAAAGCATAGGCATGCGCCAGCTTATCATAATCATCTTCGCCGTCCTTGTTGGCATCCCGTCCCACAATCTGCACATACGTATCACGTGGAATGGATACCAACAGCACACGGGATTCCTTGGGACGAACTACAGCATAGATGACGGTATCGGAACGTCCACGCGTTTTCTCATAGGCGCGTTTGTCCGAACCGAGCAGTAACACGGAGAATGGTTCCTTACGGTATACCGTTGGATCAGGCGTGTTGTTGCCTTCTTGCGGTACATAAGAACGGGATAACTGATCTTCTACCGAACCGGCGAGAAACAGATCAAATGCCGCTACAGCCAGTTGCTGACGGAACAAATAACCTCCGATTAACAAAACAACAAGTGAAACGAGTGTTATATATAGGCCTTTTCTTCTTTTCTTCTTCTTATCTTTAGTTCTGCTTTTCATCCATTGATTCCTTCTTCACTGTCAAAATGATACTGCCTACTATATAAGTTTCATCTAATATTTACACTAATAACGGAGAGGTCAGAAAAAACCTGAAGAAGCGTAGCGCTCGCCTTTATCACCGGATTTTTACCTTTGGAAAGGAAATCAAAAAATCTGGGGATAACAGCGATCGGAAGGTTATTCTGAACTCGCAGTGATGAAGTGTAACGATTCGTTCAACTTATATAATACCAATTAAACGTCTGGGATGCCTTGTGACTCGGTGTTCACTGAAGTTTTCTCTCTCTGGAATCAAGACACCGCTTACGCTCGTTCTATTGTAATCATTGCAGGAGCAAGAAAAGTTACAATCCGGTTAAATTGAAAAGAACAGCGACTCCTTTTTAGTTTCAAAAGGTACACTGTTCTCTTCATTTTCACATGCGATCCTATCCGTTCGTGGACACACTTTCCACATGATGGCTCTTCTCTTTTTGACGCAGACGTCCCGTTATAAGCGCAGCTACCAGCGTAAGCACACTGAATACCACCGCAGACCAGAAAAGGCCATTGTAACCCTGCCCTGTCGTTTGATGCACTGCCTGGAGCAACACATCACGGATACCTTCATCAGGAATCTGGGACAGGCCCTCTGTCAGACTGGATACATCACTCCCTGAAGCTCCACCTGACGCATATTGATCCAGCATCTCGGGCGGCACCTGAATTCCTTTGTCAGCGAATCCTGCCTGAATGTTGGACCCCAGATTAATGAAAGAACGTGCCAGGAATCCGGCAAAAATGGTAGGTGCAATAGCCATCGCCATCTGGCGGAATAACGAGCTGGTCGCTACCGCGATGCCTTTGTTGTTCTCCCCTGCCTGTTCTGTGACAAGTACGTTAACTGGCGCACCAAGCATCATGCCGAAGCCGATACCTACGAGCGTACTCGCGATGACAAATTGCCAGATATGCTCCACCCATAGCGGGAACAGCAGGAATCCAATGGCAGATAGCAGTCCCGCAACCGATAACGTCCAGATCGGCCCTTTGCGGTCAACCAGGTATCCACCTCCACCTGCCCCGATGCCGGATGCCAGCGCGAGTGGAGTAAACCAGTACCCGGAAGCTGTATTGGATACGCCGAGATATTGCTCAACAAATCCGGGAATAAAGATCACCGAGGCCAGAATGGCTCCGGAGAAAAAGGCAATTAACAGCGTCCAGCGAAAGGACGCAATGCCCAGAAGCTGTGTCGATACAACAGGTTCACGTTCAGATCCTTCCAGCCTTTTTTCCATGAAGTAAAAGAGCACCAGAATGATTACACCTGCCAAGAAAAAGCCGTAGAACATCGGTGATCCCAGGCTTTGAAGCATGTTCACACCGTCCAGATTGCTGAAGCTATACATTAAACTGAGTACACCCAACGTCAGGACAGCAATACCGCTCCAGTCCACTGCTGCACGATTCAGTTCCTGCTCTTCCTGAATAAATCGAATACCTGCAATGAACAGCAGTATGGCGATAGGCACGTTGATCAGGAATAACCAATGCCAGTTTCCAGTCAGATCCAGTATAAAAGCACCAACATTGGGACCCAAAATAGCGGCAACACCATTCATCCCTCCGAGCAGACCCAAGGCTGTACCTTGTCGCTCCGCCGGGAACTTGCTTAATACGTATGAGCTGGCAATGATAAATATCCCCCCGCCGCCCAAAGCTTGAATGACACGAGCAATCAGGAAAAAGGTAAACGATGTGCTCAGCGCAACGAGCAGGGACCCGATCCCAAACAACGCCACTTCAATTAAAAATAGTTTCTTGCGACCATAACGGTCCGACAGTTTGCCCGCAATAGGTACACTCACCGCAAGCCCAAGCGTGTAAAGCGTAATCGTCCAAGCTCCCCATGTTGGCGACACACCAAATGATGCATTTAAGGTGGTCAGTGAAGAGGTGATGATCCCGTTATCCAGCGCAGCCATAAATACCCCTATGGCAAACAGGATTAGCGGCCATTTCATTTGTTTTTGCATCACATATTACCTCCCGATCAGATCGTAAATTCAGTATCGTACAGTTGGTTTGGTACATATATATTAAACCGAGTTGAATAATAATGACTCACTGGTCATTTTAAAACAAAAGAAAACCATATGTCAATTTAATAATATGGTCATATGGATCAATTTACCTCTGATTCGATAAAATAGAGCTGCCACATGTTCAGTCGAACCTGCGGACAGCCCTCATATCTTATCTAACGTACTAACGCTTGCGTAATGCTTCAATAATCTGGTCTGACTCGGTTTGTTTGACAGGTGGATCATTGGCGTCCTGAAGGTCTCTTTGATGATGCCTATGTACGCCCTCTCATTTTGAGCCCGAAAACCCATAGTTGAACAACTTCCGAGTCTCCACAAAACGCCCTTCACGAGTATCTGTTCCAAATACAACTGATATCAGTCTTTTGCCATCACGTTCAGCTGTCCCCACAAAATGATATCCGGAATCTTCATCATACCCGGTCTTCAATCCGTCATTCCCATCGTAAGCATATGGCCCACCAATGGAGGACAACATCCAGTTCGTGTTGCTCATGTACATCCCTTTTTGGTGCATTGATACTTGCATTTGACTGGAAATTCTTAAAATCTCGGGATGGTTATTCAGCAGATATCGCGCAAGCTTGCATGCATCTATAGCCGTCATTAAGGTCTGCCCTTGTATATCCATCGGACGGTTAGGACCAAGCAGCTTTTCACTGAGGCCCGTTGAATTCGTGAATTGTGTATCCTCAGACAGCCCAATCTGAGTTGCTTTCTGATTCATCTGTTGCACAAACTTCTGCTCTGTACCACTGATATGTTCAGCCAGAGCAACTGTTGCATCATTGGCTGAATAGACAGCTACGATCTCGAACAACTCCTGAACTGTGAATTGCTCTCCCTGTTTCAGGGTCAATTGACTGCCCCCAACGGAGCTAGCATATAGACTCACATTCACAAGATCATTCCAGCTTATATCACCATTGATCACGGCCTCCATCACTAACAGTTCTGTCATCAACTTACTGACGCCTGCCGGAGCAATTTCTTCGGAGCCGTTAAAATCCATTAAGATCTGTTCAGAGTTCATATCCATTAATACTGCAGATTCAGCTTTAATTCCCGGTTTGCCTACCAGCATGTCCGGTTTCACACCCAAATATATAATGAGCAGCAGAGCCAGCAGCATACCTGCCCGTTTCCACCATCTTTTCATAAAATGATCACCTCTTACCTATATAGACGAAGTGAAGAGGCATTTTGTCTGCACTTTTTTGAAAAAAAGTTAAATTTTTTTTATTTTTTGGTTACAAAAAAAACATGAACTCCGTACACCCATGCCAGAGTGTACAGAATCCATGTTTTGAAAGACACTTTAGTTCAATCTCCCAGGAGAAATCTTCATTATAATCTAGCAACCGACTTCTTAAAGGACCCCAATCCTTACAGCTGCTAATTTAAGAATGTGTTACTCAGCTACAACCGCTTTGTCTGCATTAACTTGCAGGTCGCTCAGGTAAACGCCTGTTCCATCACCAATCGCATAGTTCATTACACGTTTGTTAACTGGTGCTACAACTGCACGATACAGTGTAGGGAATACAGGAACTTCATCTACCATGTATTGCTGCCATTGATTGTAGATTTCTTTACGCTTGTCTACATCAAATGCCTCAGCAGAGATACCTTGTGCCAGCAATTTGTCATTCTCTTCGCTGGAGAATCTGGAGAAGTTGTAGAGTGCATCGCGGCCATACAGACCAGATGGATCTACGTCAATACCAACGCCCCATGCGGCTTGATACACATCAATGTTCGGATCATCTTTACCTGTGTTACCTACACGGTCATAGAAGTTGTTGAATTCAACCATTTCCAGGTTTACTTTCAAACCAATAGCTGCCCATGATTGAACGTAATAACGTGCCAATGGTTCAGCTGTGTCGCCACCAGTCATGGATACAAAGTTGATTTCGAGTGGTGTTCCATCCGGATTGGTACGGAATTCACCATCCAGTTTGTAACCAGCTTCGTCGAGCAATGCTTTCGCTGCTTCTGGATCATACGTTACACCCGGATTGCTGGCATCATGGAATTCTGGATGAGACGGTGGAATCAAGGTTGTTGCGTTCCAACGCAGACCATTATAGAAACGTTTACCCACTTGATCGTTATCTACAGCCATCCACATTGCTTTACGCAAGTTTTTATCTCCCATTTTTGCTTCAGCATTGCTTTTAACTTTTCCGTTCTCTTCATCCCACGTACCCAGTTTGAAACCGATGTACGTATAAGCACGATCGATTGCACCCAGGAATTCTACGTTAGACAGGTTAGCATTGTCTTTATATTGATCTGTCGGGAATGCATCCACGAGATCTACCCCGCCAGATTTCAGTTCTTGAACAACCGTTGTCGGGTTGATAACTTTCAGAGTTACACCATCCAGTTTTGGAGCCCCACGCCAGTAGTCATCGTTTTTAACAAAAGTTACAGACTCACCTGGAGTGATAACATCCACTTTAAATGGACCAAAACCAATTGGTTTTTCACGTACTTCTTTGGAAGAAGACATTTTTGCTACATCCATATCTCCGAAGATATGTTTAGCCAGTGGATACGTCCATACGCCACCTGTCAGCAGGGACGGAGTAGATTCTTTATACGTAATGCTGATTTGTTTGTCGCTCAGCACTTTAATACCAGAGATTGTTTTTGCTTTTCCAGCATGATACTCGTCCATACCTACTACACTAGTGAAGTTGGAGTCGTAACGTGGACCATCATACGCTTTGTTACCAATAACTTCATAAGCAAACTGCAGATCTTCAGCCGTTACCGGCTTGCCATCATGCCAGTTTACATTGTCACGAATGGTCAGTGTGAACGTTTTGCCATCTTCGGAAGTCTCATATGTTGCAGCACCATCATTGGTGTATACATAGTCTTTATCCCAAGTCAGCAAGCCTTCATCGAACCATTGAAGAACCTGAGCATCCGGGTTACCGGAATAGAAGTTAAAGTTCAGTGTACCTTCAAAAGCAGTATCCGATACAAGTCCGAATGTAATCGATCCACCCTCGATCGCAGTACCCTCATTCGTTTTGACATTGTTGAAGTCTTCAATGGAGTAAACGCCCTCTTCATTAGCAGGTTTTTCCTCCGTTTTTCCCTCTTCTGTGTTGGAAGCTGGAGCTGGAGTAGCTGCTTCTTTCTCAGAGCACGCTGCGAGCACCAATACAAAGACCAACATCATCGTGAAAAATAGTCCCCGTGAAAATAATCCCTTTTTCATGAACCTTTCCTCCCTTTTTTTAACCTCTTCTTTGTCTTGCATCAGTCGCACGCTTTAGGGCTTGACCGACATTATTTATACTCAACATCAATACCAGAATCAGTACCGATGCGGGTAGCCATATCCACCATCTGGACTCCAGGGTTTGCGGATTACGTGCATAACTTACGAGTGTTCCAAGACTGGGTGTACTTTCCGGAAAACCAAATCCCAGAAAAGACAACCCGGATTCAAGGCCGATATTGGAAGCGAGATTCAATGTCATCGTTACGATAATGATTGAACTCAAGTTCGGAAGAACCTGCGAGACAACAATTTTAAAGTGGGAAGAACCGAGTGTTTTGGACGCTTTGACATACTCGAGTTCACTCTCTTGCAATGCCTTTGAGCGAATCAATCTGGCTATTCCCATCCATAAGAAGGCTGTCATGATCAATGAAAATGAAACAATGTTGTACTTAGGTACGGCTGTGACAAATGCGATAACCATCATCAGGAACGGAAGAATCATGAAAAAGTCTACGATCCGCATAAACAGGTTATCAATCATTCCACCGAAATAACCAGACAGAACCCCAACAAGGATACCGATAATTCCCGTCATAACAGTTACTAGGATACCAATGCTTAACGAGTTACGTGTCCCAATGACTAGTTGGCCAAATACATCCCGGCCTCCGTAATCCGTGCCTAGCCAGTATTGTGCAGAAGGTGGTTCATATAAGGCAAACAAGTCTACCTTAACGATTTCATCCTGATCTAAGATTATGGAAGTCCCATATACAAGGAGGATAACAAGCCCCAAGAATATGAGGGAAACCAAGGCAACCTTATCTCTAACCAGCTCTCTCCACAATATATTCAAGCTAGAGGGGCTTTTATCAACCTTCTGTGAAGTTACAACAACATCATTGGTCTTGCTCATCTTGTTTTCACCCCGAAATCTTCAAGTTCTTACTTAATGCGAATACGCGGATCGACTAATCCTAGAATGATATCAGACAGCAATGATCCCAGAATGGTAGCTATCCCGTATAAGAGTACAAGTGCGGTAACCACACTGAAATCCCTTAAAGAGATGGAATTCAGGAACAACTGTCCCATACCCGGATAGCTGAATATACTCTCAATAAATATAGTACCGCCGATCAATCCGGTAATCTCATATCCGAAAAATGCAGCAATTGGCAACAAGGAGTTCCTAAGGATATGTCTGTTGTATATGCGGGACTCCGAAGCGCCTTTGGCTCTCGCGGTAAGAACGAATTCTTTATGCTTGATGTCGATAATCTCGCTACGCAGGTACTGTACCGTCGAAACGGTGGAAATCAACGCCATTGATAGTGCTGGCAGTAGCAAATGGTGTATCTTGCTTACGACATAATCGAATGTTCCAGGAGTAAGACCCGGTGCCACGCTTCCTCCTGTTGGGAACCATCCAAAATGGAATCCGAAGACCCAAACCATCACCAGTGCGAATATGAACAGCGGTGCTGCAAATCCCAAGTACGTGTATCCTGTAATCAGTCGGTCAGACCAAGTGTCGTTGTAACGACCACTGATAATTCCGAGTGGGATAGCAATGAGATACGTTAAGACGAGTGTGGCCAAAGCGAGCCAGAATGTATTGGCAATCCGCTGGCCAATCAGATCCGTAACCGGCATTTTGAAGCGGAAGGATTGTCCAAAATCTCCGACAGCTGCATTCCTAATCCAGTCCCAATATTGCACATACCATGGATTGTTTAGTCCGAGTCGCTCACGTTGTTCATCCAGTGCTTTCGGATCGATACTTGGATCAAGCAGTCCGGTAAGTGCATCCCCCGGCATAGCCTTGGCCATCAGAAAGACCAAGAGACTGAGCAAAAAAACCTGAGGAATCATTATGATAATTCTGCGTACTATTGTTTTCCACATATGACCTTCAACCTTTCTGAGGTAGAGCTACTCGGTGAGTATTGGAAATGGATTGGAGCGAGTAAGCAAGTCCTTCCTCATCAAAGAAATTACGGTATGAATGTTCATACTCGGACTTAATCTGCTGACGGAAAGCTATCATTTCCTCACGCTTGGTTGGGTCCATATCCGGTATGGCTGCAATAAGACGTTTGGTATAGATGTGTTGTGGATTTTCAAAAATATCATTCGTAGTGCCCTGTTCCACATATCGACCTTTATACATAATTCCAATCTCATCACACATATGGCGGATGATGCCCAGATCGTGACTGATGAACAGATACGTCAGATTTAATTCTTTTTGTATTTCCTGCATGAAGTTGAGTACCTGAGCCTGTACCGATACATCGAGTGCAGATACAGGTTCATCAGCGATAATTAGCTTCGGCTTCAGTGCAATAGCCCGTGCAATGCCAATCCGTTGACGCTGCCCGCCTGAGAATTCATGCGGATATTTGTAGATTGATTCCGGACTCAGGCCAACCTTTTCAAGTAATTCTCTTACTTGTCTTTTCTCCTCGGTGGCTGTCAGACGCTCATAGTTACGAAACGGCTCAGCGATAATATCGATAACCCGCTTCTTTGGATTCAGTGATGAATATGGGTCTTGAAAAATCATTTGTACATCCCGCTGGAGCTGCCTGTTCTTACGTCGCTCCGTAGCCAGATTTTTGCCGTTAAACAGAATCTTTCCGTCAGTGACATGGTTTAGCCCAATAATGGCTCTGCCTGTTGTTGTCTTACCTGAACCTGATTCGCCAACCAGACCATAGGTCTGTCCTTGTTCAATGGAGAAGCTAACATCATCAACAGCCTTTACACTGCCAATTTCCCGTTTAAGCAATCCACCGCGAATCGGAAAGTGTATCTTAAGCCCTTCTACTTCGAGTAATGCCATTATGTTATTCCTCCTCAGCTTTGGTCAGGGAAATGAAAGTGCTGGTAACAGGTACACCGTACAAAGTGACCTGGTGCAATTTCATGCATCTGTGGGTTCTCTTCATGAGCCGATTCACTAATCCATGGAATTCGGGCTTTGAATCTGCACCCTTTGCGAGGAAGATTTTTGAGTGATGGTACGATACCTTGTATGACATGTAATTTGGATCTTTCTTCAGACAGGGTGGGAATAGAGTTCAACAGTGAGCGGGTATATGGATGCTTCGCATCGTTCATCAATGTGAAGATATCTGCGATTTCAACAATTTCGCCTGCATACATAACTGCAACTCGATCAGCCATTTCAGCTACGACACCCAGATCATGTGTAATCAGAATAATGCCTGCGTTAATTTCATTCTTCAGATCACGGATCAGCTCCAGAATCTGTAGTTGAATCGTAACGTCAAGCGCCGTCGTTGGTTCATCGGCTATGAGTAGTTCCGGTTTGTTGGCAATCGCAATGGCGATGACAATTCTCTGTCTCATACCACCAGATAGTTCGTGGGGATACTGCTTGTATATTTGTTCGGGACGTGGAATCCCTACCTGATTCAATAAGTGAATGACCTTTTCTCTCTTCTCTCTGGAAGACAGTTTGGACTGATGAAGTGTGAGAATCTCTTCAATCTGTTCACCAATAATCATTAGAGGATTTAGTGCGGACAATGGGTCCTGAAAAATCATGCCCATTTCTTTACCGCGTAGCTTGTTTAACTTGTTTGGGGAGATGTTGGCAATATCTTGTCCTTTATAGAGAATCTGGCCTTCGATTTTTGCTTTGTTATGCAAACCCATAAGAGAGAATGCAAAAGCACTTTTACCTGACCCGGATTCACCTACAATCGCCAACACTTCATTTTTCTTCACCTTAAGGTTAACGTGATCCACTGCTGCATAATAGTCATCTTCAATTCTGAATGATGTTGTTAGATTTCTGACTTCCAATAGCTCTGTATTCAAATCAATCACCCTAACCCCATAATTTCCGTAGATTGTATTCGTGTGTAGAGGAATGCATCCACTGTATATTTCCAAGTTCTTGAAGATAACGAACAATAGCTTATACAAAATACCAAATTGTTAGGAGAAACAAGTTTAAGAGACTTATATTTAGACCATTGGTCAATTAATGTTGATAATTCCTAGCGGAATTATACATCAAAATAATTAATGTAATCATACGTGTAATTTTAGCTAACGTCAATGCTTATTTTGAGATTTTTGGTATAAATGTTTTTTATACTACAGATTTGGATATTAGTAATACTATAAAGGCATATAGCAGGGATTTTGAGAGATGTTATCTTGTTTTTAGCTGTGAGGTGTACATAGGCAATTAGTCAAAATAACATATACATAACATAGTAGTTACATCTAATGTATGTGTATGCTTTAATTTAAGTAGACATTCTTAATTTTGCGTGAGGTAAATGTTACATATATGAGTGGTGATTATATCTCGATCCATAGCTGAATTTTATTGAACCGGAGCAGTTATGCTTAACAATTGAAATAATATGTGCGATCAGAGTAAAAAATCTAGTTAATCTAGTATAGTTTTATTTATTTGCTAATGTAAAGACCAAATTGTCATCTTTTATCATTTATTTTACAAAAGAAAGAAAAAAGCCCTGCAAAATGCAGAGCTTATCTAATATTTATTCATTTAAATGTATATAAAATACTCTTTAATGAGAATCAGGAGGTCTTTTACCACGTTTTAACTCATTGATACTCAAGCCAAAATCCATCTGCAAGTGAGGATAGTCCGGGAAGTTTGCCCAGTCTCCACCCCAAGTGAAACCTAACTCTTTGGCGAGATCCACAACTTCCATCCAGTCTGCCTTGCCATTGCCGTTATCATCACGTTCCATATCCCACACCACATCACCCTCAGGCGTCCTCAGTGCAAAATCAATTGCTAATCCGTAGTTATGATATGACTCACCACCACGCGCATTAGTAACGATATTGCCTGCACTTGAGCGTCCTTGGTTAAATAGTGCATCTTGCTCCTCGGAACTTCGGTAGCCGTGGGTGATAACAATCTCTATTCCACGTCTCGCTGCCTTACGTACCAATAATTTCTCATTCTCTGCTACCACAGGATGTAGGCCGGTGATTGGCAGAGCTTCTTGGATTGTTGTCCCGGGCCACATATTATCTATATCACCTTTTTGCTGTAACCATACATATATAATGGAAAGTAAAAGAGTAGCTATAATCCAGGTTTTCAGACTGCTCTTTTTTCTCTGTTTGCCTTTACGTTTTGATGTATTCATATCCACTCCTGGTGTTTATTCTGAAATAAACAGCTATTCCTGCTGCATGAACCTTCTCAGTAGGTTAGACTCTATTATAATTCATTTGAGCCTTGAATGCTTCTATCACCATAGTATTGAATTCTTCCATTTGTTAGAGTGGATCTGTTATTTCTATTACTTCTATTGATATATACAAAAAAGCAGCCGGCTATAAGCCGACTGCTTCGTATGCAAGCTGAGTAAAAACTACTCAGTTGTGTATGGCAATAATGCGATTTGACGGGAGCGTTTAATTGCAATCGTCAGCATGCGTTGATATTTAGCGCTAGTACCTGTTACACGGCGTGGCAAAATTTTTCCACGTTCGCTGATAAATTTACGAAGCAAGTCCGTATCTTTATAATCGATGTGAGTAATTTTGTTAGCTGTGAAGAAGCACACTTTACGACGTTTATTACGGCCGCCACGACGTGCCGGTCTTTTATCGTTGTCTCCGCCTTCTCTTTGCTTGAAGCCCATGCTTTTCAGTCCTTTCCTATCATGTAACCCATATCTCCTAAGAGTATCAGCTCATGTTAAAATGGCAAATCATCATCCGATATATCAATCGGTTTTCCGTCATCGGAAAAAGGATCCTGATTGTTGCTACGCGAATTATTGTTATTGTTCGCGCGTCCGCCGCCTCCATAAGAAGGCTCTTCACGCATTGGTTGCCCACCGCCGCCACCGCTATTATCACGGTTAGCTGACTCCAAGAAACGGACATTATCGGCAATAACTTCGGTCACGTATACACGTTTTCCTTCGTTATTCTCGTAGTTCCGTACTTGAATGCGTCCTTCGACTGCAGCCAGGCGTCCTTTGCGCAAGTAGTTTGCACAGGTCTCGGCAAGCTGTCTCCAGGTTACGACCGGAATGAAATCGGCTTCCTTTTCTCCCCCTTGGCTTGTAAACGGTCTGTCCACTGCCAAAGTAAATTGCGTAACTGCTACTCCTGCTGGAGTGTAACGCAACTCAGGATCCCGGGTTAACCGTCCGATCAGAATGACACGGTTCAACAATGTAATCCCCTCCTTCAGAGCGTATTGGTGCGTTAATCACGAGTTGTCTTAAGCAGACTTAACGTCGTTGGTAATGAGATAACGAATTACTTCGTCAGAAATCTTCATGAGACGCTCAAGTTCAGTTACAACTGCTGGTTCAGCAGTGAAATGTACCAGAACATAAAAACCATCACGGAATTTCTTGATCTCATACGCAAGACGGCGTTTACCCATAACGTCGTGAGCTGTAACTTCACCACCGCCGTTGGAGATGATGCCTTGGAATTTATCGACTGTAGCTTGAACAACTTCTTGCTCAATGTCAGGACGAATAATGTACATCACTTCATATTTGCGCATAATTTTCACCTCCTTATGGACTCTGGCCCTCAATCTAGGTTGAGAGCAAGGAACGAGCACAAACTCGAACTATATTAATATAACAAATACCGAGTCAAAGTGCAAGCAAACGTTCCCTGTACATATTGGCACATGATCAGCCCGGGTATGGAGCACACTACAGAAGCAACAAAGTAACATAATCTGCAGAGGAGGTTTTGTCATGGGTGAAAAAACCGAGTTTGAACCAGGAGATAAAGCACCAAACGATGGAGAGTACACGGAAGTTGGGGAAAAAAGCTTTGTCACGGAAATTCAAAACCCGAAGCGGGTAACGCTGCAAAAAGGTGAAGCTTTTCCCGAAACAAGCAATCATAATCGCAAGTGGAAGAAGCTGACCAAAGCCCGTGTCCATTAATCGCAATTCTTTTTTACGATCCATGTATATAAAACGGATTAAAGCACATAATACAATTAGGCGGTGCACGAGAGAGGTGTGGTTCCGTTGGACAACGAAGCCGATCATTCGCTGTTGGAGATTCATCACGTAATTTAAGAAGCAAGTGGTTATGTGTAGTAAGGCCCTTCGTCTGAAGCACGCGTATTGCTATGTGCAGTACACCAAGTGTCTGATTGTTACGACCGATTGTTTCCTAACAAACAAATGCACCGCCGGATAAAGAGCCCTTCGGGGCTCTTTATTTTTCGTTTTAGTCATTAATGATGCATCTGATATGGATACGTGGTCAACATTTTCAATAAAACGTTACACAAAAAAAAGACTTTCCTAATGGAAAGTCTTCTTATCGATCTTTTTATTAAACTCAATGTGTATTGAGTAAATTACAATTGAAGTGGCGGAAAGGGTGGGATTCGAACCCACGCACGCTGTGACACGCCTAACTGATTTCGAGTCAGCCCCCTTGGGCCTCTTGGGTACCTTTCCGCAGCAATATTGATTATAGCATGATCATTTGCAGAACGCAACACTCCTACGGAGCCTACATGTAAACGTTATTACGCATACTGCATACCGAATTATTGCAAGCTCAGGATTCAGTGGAATCTTCGGCTGAACGCAGTACCTTCTTCATATTTTTCTCGAATTTCGCTCTTGGAATCAACACGCTGTGTTTACATCCGACACACTTGATCCGAATATCCATACCCATACGAATGATCTCCATCTCATTGCTGCCACAGGGATGCTGCTTCTTCATCTGCACGATATCCCCAAGCTGGAAACTTTTACGCTCCACCTGTGCCATCCCCCTCATCTTTCTCCAAAGCTACTGCCTGTTCCAATACGGCTTGATTGCTCATCTCATGATACTCCAGCGTTTTTTTCACATCGCCCTGAATCTGACGTTCCACAGAAGCCCGAGAGTTAGGCATACATTCTGCCACAATTCGCACCACATACTCTGATGTAGACATCGACTGAATACCGAGCACATCCGGCACCTTCACAATATTTAGGTCACGCTCTTCAATCCCAACCAAAGACTTCTTCACTAGATGTACCGACTCATCGAGACTTAAGTCCGCCTTCATCGGAATATCCACTACAGCCAGCGAATTCGACATGGAGTAGTTCGTTACACTTGCAATCGCCCCGTTTGGGATAATGTGCACCTCACCCTGCCAGCTGACCAGTTTGGTAGTTCTAAGTCCGATCACTTCAACCGTTCCCTTGTAGGTTCCCGTCTGAATAACATCCCCCACAGCGAACTGGTCCTCCAATATAATGAAGAAACCGGTAATAACATCCTTGACCAGACCCTGTGCACCAAAACCAATGGCAAGACCAAGCACACCTGCACTCGCGAGTAGCGGTCCAACTTGGATATTGATCTCAGATAACAGTAGCAGAATCATAATGAAATTACATGTTATGGAGGTCGCATTTTTCAACAGTTCCCCTACGGTTACGAATCTGCGCGGATTCACGCGAATCTTGCCTTCCTGCTTGCGTTCCATGGAACGATCTATAATTCGATATACTACCTTAATGACAATACGGGTGATGATAAAAATAATGATGATCCGGATTGAGCTGAACATAATGTTAAGCCACATATCAGGATCTGCAATTTTGTTCCAGACTTTATCCGTCCAACGAAGGGCTTCATTTACAGCACCGGCAGCACTGGTCTCTTCCCCTTGAGCAAACTGAAATGACAACATTCATCATGCCTCCTCTACATCGGTATGTTATCATAGCTGTCTTCTGTTTTGAAATAGAGGCCTCGGATCTCTACGAACTCGTTACGAATGATCTTTTGCACTCGCTCCAGATCCTCTTTTGGAAACTGGATACATAGCGCACACCCTGCTGTAATTTCTTTTGGCGTTGGGAACAAATCAATCTCTATCTCGGCAAACTCCAGCAGCATTTCAGCACGAAGTGCCTGCTGGGTTGAATCAAATGCAATCAGCATCCAATCGTTAATCCATTCGTCCATGTTCGGCTCCTTTCGCCATACGTCCAACCCTGGAGAAAAAGCTTGTCCTCGTGAAGTATAAAACGCTCTACCTTTCCATATACTGTTACTACTATTCCAAGGGAAAGGATAGATCCTATGAATCCTACTTCGCGTTCCTTTTCATCACAAGACATGACCAGTTTGAAAATCCCCCATACCGATCCAGGTATTCACTCGGCCATTACCCATCGTTTAATGTTCCATCTCTATAAAGCCCATTCTCTGCAAAATGTAGTGATTGTCTGCATAGGCACAGATCGCTCAACAGGCGACTGCCTTGGTCCTCTGGTCGGATCAGCCCTTTCCAAGTGGGACAGCCCTTTATTCCATCTATATGGTACCTTGGATGAACCAGTTCATGCGATGAACCTGCAAGATACACTCCACAACATACAGAAAACACACCATAACCCTTATGTGATAGGCATTGACGCCTGTCTCGGTCAATCATCCAGTGTGGGATGCATTCAAGTTGTGAATGGTCCACTCAAGCCGGGTGCGGGAGTAAATAAAGAATTACCGCCGGTCGGCGATATCCATCTGACAGGTATCGTTAACGTCGGCGGCTTTATGGAATACTTTGTTCTACAGAACACACGGCTCAGTCTTGTTATGCGCATGTCCGAGATTATATCCAGTAGTCTGTACTCGGCCATTCGGGAATGGCATACACGTTCTACTCTGCTTGCTGTGCCAGAGTAATAGCTTCCTTTTCCTCTGGGGACAGAGTATACGTGGACTCTCCCCCTTTAAGAGGTTTGGCATATACGTAAGAACCGTCACGGTTATATATCCCCGTAAGGATCATGCCATCCTGGCTATCATTAATCATGGCCATTGAGAAGCTCAGATCACTGCCACGCTCTCCATAAGCATTGTATCTTTTCACGCCAACTTTACCTTGAATGCGGGTCAGCTTTTGCATGACAACTTGCAGCTGATTCGTTTGCAGTTTGTGTTCATCCTCAATGCTGTCCATCTGAATTTTCAGATTAATCAGCAACGATTCCAGGTCCTCTACTCCACTGCCAGCCATCATGGCTTCATATTTACGTTTAAACTTTCGTAACTTTGCCCCTTGAACAATACTCACAATCAGCAAGATCACCGTAAGTAATGCCATTCCGCCAATAATCCATAACAGCTGCTCCAGAATCAGCTCGTTTAATTCAGCCATGTAATTGCAACTACCCCTCTATATTTTTGATCAGATTAACGTCTGTCCTGTAATATTATCATTCATTATAAATCAACCCGATATCCATAAGCTTAATCAAGCAATCCTGTATCAAATGAGTTCATCATTTCAACTCTAATCTAGTCTGCCCCAGTCAATTCCAACACTGCCTTAACGAGTGCTTCCACATGTTCTCTAGTTGAATTGTATCCCACACTGGCCCTTACTGCTCCGGTAGCAGTTGTACCAGCAGATTCGTGTGCAAGCGGTGTGCAATGAAAACCGGAGCGAACCGCAATCCCATAATTCCGATCCAATCTGAAGGCGAGTTGTGCCGAATCATACCCATCCACAGTAAAAGATACTAATCCGGTGCGTGGCTGTCCAATCTCTGGACCAAGCATCCGAATACCCTTAACAGATGACAACCCATCCAACATAAGTTGGGTCAGTTCCCACTCATGTTGGTAGATGACCGCTGGTGTCATCTCAAGTACATGCTTCACACCCGCATTCAGCCCTGCGATCCCGACTGTATTCGGCGTCCCCGCTTCATACCGATCAGGACGCACCTTTGGCTGCTCCAGAGCTTCTGACTGACTTCCTGTTCCTCCATGAAGTAAAGGCTCTATATCGAGCTCTGGCGCAATGTACAAGCCCCCTGTACCCTGAGGACCAAGCAGCCCCTTATGCCCTGGAAAAGCCAACATATCTATGCCCAATTGTTGTACATTCACAGGCATAACCCCAGCACTCTGGGCTGCATCTACCAATAAGATCGCCTGATGTTTACGACATAGGAGCGAAATTTCTCCAATAGGAAGAATACTGCCAAGCAGATTCGAACTATGTGTACATACCACCAATCTGGTATTCGAACGAAACATACGTTCCATTTGCATCAGATCAATGGCTCCCGCAGCATTAACAGGTACATAATCAATCTCTACATTTCGGAGTCTTCGCATGTACTCCAGTGGTCGTCTGACTGAGTTATGTTCAGCCATGGTGGCAATCACATGGTCGCCCTCTCTAAGCGAGCCTTGAATAGCTAGATTTAGCGCTTCTGTCGTATTTGATCCGAATGCAATATCATTCGCATTTTTGATTCCAAAAATATCGGATAAGGATTTTCTCGCCTCGAACAATACACGACTTGCCTGAACAGCCATGCGGTGACTTCCTCTGCCAGGATTGGCTCCGGCAATCTCCAATGCACTCAACATCGCATCACCGACAGCAGGTGGTTTGGGCCAAGATGTTGCTGCATGATCTAGATAGATAACTCCCTCCACCTCACAACCACCTCTGTCCCATAAATTAATAATTCGCCTGCACATATCGCACATATAACCCTATAAACAAAGAATGACATATCGTTTCTCCATGGTACAGAGGCGATATGTCATGACATGAGTAAGCCCCGCATGTTGTTAATGAATCATAGACCCGACTGTTATTGTAACAATTCCAATAGCCGTTCCAGATCCTGTTGACTGTAGTAGTTGAGCTCAATTTTACCTTTATCTTTATTGTGCTTGATTTTCACTGTTGTTTTGAAACGTTCACGAAGAGATTCTTCCAATGTATCAATGAATGGATCTTTCTTTTTTAACTTCGATTTGGCTTTAGCCTCACCTGTTTTGGATCGATCCAATTGTTGAACAGCTTCCTCCAACTCACGTACACTCCATTGCTGATCAATGGTTTGTTTTGCAAGTTGCTTCACCATAACCTCGTCCTTCACACCCACGATGGCACGTGCATGTCCCATAGATAATGTTCCACGTGAAACATGGTCTTTAACTTCATCTGGCAATGATAACAGACGCAAGAAGTTAGCAATGTGAGAACGTGATTTACCTACTTTTACAGACAACTCTTCCTGAGTCAACGCGAATTGATCCATTAACCCCTGATAAGCAACTGCAACTTCCATGGCGTTCAGATTCTCCCGCTGCAGGTTCTCAATCAACGCAATCTCCATTACCTGCTGATCACTGAAGTTACGGACTACAGCCGGTACGGTGGCATTACCACAATATTGCGAAGCTCTAAACCGTCGTTCTCCGGCAATAATCTCATAACCTCGTAACACCGGACGAACAATAATGGGTTGTATGACACCATGCTGACGAATAGACTCAGCCAGTTCATGTATTGCGCCCTCATCAAATACTTTACGTGGTTGATAGGGGTTAGCCCGCAGTTGACTAATCGGGATTTCTACGACTTTATCATCGTCATTAATTGAAAGCGAAGGAATGAGGGCATCAAGACCTTTTCCAAGCCGCTTACTCATAAGAAATCACTTCCTTTGCGAGCTCTAAATACACTTCCGCCCCTCTTGAACGAGGGTCATACGTGATAATGGATTGACCATGAGATGGTGCTTCACTAAGCCGTACGTTACGCGGAATAATTGTTTGATATACTTTTTGTTGAAAATACTTTTTCACTTCTTCAATAACCTGAATTCCCAGATTGGTCCGCGCATCAAACATCGTCAGCAATACCCCTTCAATCTGCAGGGATGTATTCAGATGTTTCTGTACCAGCCGAACCGTATTAAGCAACTGACTTAATCCTTCAAGTGCATAATACTCACACTGAATCGGAATGATCACCGAATCGGAAGCAGTCAACGAATTAATCGTTAACATACCAAGGGATGGTGGACAATCGATCAGTATGTAATCATAGTTTTTTTTCACCATGGCGAGTGATTTTTTCAGGCGAACTTCCCGTGATATCGTGGACACCAATTCGATCTCGGCTCCGGCAAGCTGAATCGTTGCAGGTATGATATGAAGGCCTTCAATCTGAGTCTCCACAATCGCTTCTTGAGGAGGAACCTCATTAATAATGACATCATATATACAATTAGCCACATCTGCTTTATTGATTCCGACTCCGCTGGTTGTATTCCCCTGAGGGTCAATATCGACAAGCAATACTCTTTTCCCGAGTGAAGCCAGTCCTGCACCCAAGTTAACAGATGTCGTCGTTTTCCCCACACCGCCCTTTTGATTTGCTACGGCCATAATCTTAGACAATTACTTCACCTCAAATAAAATAGGAGTCTTTTCTTGTAGGTTGTGAGATATTGTTAACAAAAAGCAGGCGGCTATCGTCCACACAAACAACAACTACCGTTCCATCAATATACCGACTGTTCTTTAAAAATGTCAGACCTAACTTGCTTTATAGACATAAAAAGCGGCCCATTGCCGCCATAAGCTTCAATTATTTGCGTTTTGGAATATGGATAACGATCTCATAATGATCCTCATGGTCTGCTTCTTTTGTTTTGATGTCCAGACCTGAGCCAGTTACCATATCAATGGATTGGCGAATCGTATTAAGTGCAAGTCTTACATCCTTGGTAAAGGAAACACGTTTGGATTTTTTGATTTTGGAAGATTCCTTGTAAAAGGCAACACGCGCCTCTGTCTGTTTGACGTTCAATTCTTTTTCGATAATCTCACCGAGCAACTTCATCTGCAGTTCTTCCGTATCGAGAGAAAGTAATGCTCTTGCATGCCGTTCAGAAATTTTTCGTTCCATCAATGCGGCCTTAATACCTTCTGGAAGCTGTAACAATCGAATTTTGTTCGCGATGGTTGACTGGCTTTTGCCGAGTCGTTGTGCCAGACTTTCCTGTGTCAATTGATGCAAGTCGATCAGCTTCTGATAAGCGACAGCTTCTTCAATTGAAGTCAATCCTTCACGCTGCAAGTTCTCAATCAGTGCAATGGATGCGGCCTGAGAATCGTTGAATTCACGCACAATAGCCGGAATCGTATCCAAACCCAGTTTTCGAACTGCACGCCAGCGACGTTCCCCGGCAATAATCTCATATGATCCATTTCGCACGCGAACGACAATAGGCTGAATTACGCCATGTGTTTTGATCGTCTGCAACAACTCATCAATTTTATCATCATCAAAAATAGTACGGGGTTGATATGGGCTGCTCACAATTTCATTGACCGGAATCTGTTTGATCTCATCTCCGTTATTGCGCTCCGCCAAACCAAACAACTTCGAAAATTGTTCTTTCATTCCGCAGATTACCACCTAGTTTCGTAATAGCTCCCACAGTCTTTGCAGGTGCTTCTTATTCAATAAGCGACCTTTCACATGCATCGTTCTTGGAATAAGTTTTGCCTTTCATAACGCTTTCTGTCATGCAACATCGAATGCATATCCATCTATCTGTACATATAATCTATGATCGCTGTGACCCAGGATCGGATACTTCTATTCTATCATCTTTTCTATCATAATCCTATGCTTACCTATTCTTTAAACTCTGCTAATTTTCCTGCTTTTTCTTTGTGAATATTGGAAATATGACGACTTGCACACATTCAATTAATGAAATTGTCCATGAGCTACTGTGCGTGAAATTCATCATTACAGGTTCTTTAAGAAATATGTAATACGGAGTATCTGTAATGTTGATCCAGTCCTCCATTTCAGAAAACAAAAAAAAGAGAATGTTTCACGTGAAACATCCTCTTTATCTATGTCTAAAATACTATTTTGTTTTGACTGACTTCAAAACCATCATGCAACTATATCAGTGGAGTTTTCATCGGAGTGCCTGGTTTGCGTGGATACTTATATGGTGTCTTATCAAATTTCTGAATCAGGATGATATGACGCTCTGATTCTTCAACCGGCAGCTGGAAAGGATGAACGGCCTTAACCCGTCCTTTCAGCTGATTGAAGCTGAACTCCGCTTCCTTCATTTCTTCACGCGGGTCTCCGCCCTTCATGGCAGCGAATATTCCACTTTTACGAACAAAAGGAAGACAGAATTCATTCAGCACAGCCAGCTTGGCTACTGCACGCGCCGTAACGAGATCGTAGCTGTCACGATACCCTTCTTTGCGTCCAATCTCTTCAGCACGTCCATGGACCAATTCCACATCAGTCAGGCCAAGGATATCTACCACATGCTGTAGAAAGCCAATCCGTTTATTTAATGAATCAATGATCGTAAGCTTAATATGCGGGAAACAGATCTTCAGTGGCAATCCCGGAAAACCCGCTCCTGATCCAATGTCAGCAAGCTTATTCACTTTGGTCATGTCAGTATAAAAAGCCAGTGATACCGAATCATAGAAATGCTTGGTATACACTTGCTCCCGATCCGTTATGCCCGTCAGATTCATCTTTTCATTCCAGGATACCAACTCCTGATAATACAGTTCGAATTGCTCCAATTGGAGTTCTCCCAGCTCTAATCCATGTTTCTTTAAGCGCCGCTGCAGTTGCTGTTGAATATCGTCCATTATTGTCCCCTTGCTGCGGTTACACGGTTATAATGCTCCAAGTAGACCAGCAGAATGGAGATGTCGGCAGGAGTAACTCCAGCAATACGAGAAGCCTGACCAATCGAGATTGGACGAATCGTAGCGAGCTTCTGCTTGGCTTCCATAGCAAGACCATGAATCTCATCATATACGATAGTGTCCGGAATTTTCTTTTTCTCCATCTTTTGCAAACGTTCCACGTGGATCAATTGTTTCTCAATATAACCCGCATATTTAATTTGTATTTCAACTTGTTCTTTCATATCTGCTGTCAGTTCTACCTCAGATGGTGAGAGCTGTTCAATCAGTTCATACCCCAGCTCCGGGCGACGCAGCAAGGTAAGCAACGTACTTCCATCCTGAATAGGTGTAGATCCGTACTCTTCCAGCTTGGCGTTCACTTCAACCGGGCGAGCTTTAGCCACTTTCAGACGCGCGACTTCCTGCTCGACTTTTGCCTTTTTATCCAGGAATTTCGCATAACGATCTTCAGGGATCAGGCCAATGTCATGTCCGATTTCCGTCAAACGCATATCTGCATTATCATGGCGAAGCAACAGACGATATTCAGCGCGTGAAGTCAACAGACGATATGGCTCATTAGTACCCTTCGTTACCAGATCATCAATCAGCACACCAATATAACCTTGGGAACGATCAAGCACAATCGGCTCTTTATCTTGTACTTTCCGTGCTGCATTAATGCCGGCCATAACGCCTTGTCCAGCCGCTTCTTCGTAACCGGAAGTACCATTAATCTGACCTGCTGTGAACAGACCTGGCAGACGTTTGGTTTCAAGTGATGGCCACAATTGTGTAGGTACCATCGCATCGTATTCAATCGCATAACCGTTACGCATCATTTCCACTTTTTCCATACCCGGAATGGAGCGCAGAACCGCAAGTTGAACATCTTCTGGCAGACTTGTAGATAGTCCCTGCACATAATACTCGGATGTATTTTTGCCTTCCGGCTCCAGGAAGATCTGATGTTTCGGTTTGTCGCTAAACCGGACAATTTTATCCTCAATGGATGGACAATAACGCGGTCCAGTCCCTTCAATTACACCGGAAAACATCGGTGCACGATGCAGATTATCATTAATAATCTGATGTGTTTCCACGGATGTATACGTCAACCAGCAAGGCAGCTGCTCATTATCAGAAGATTCTGTTTCATAGGAAAAGAACTTCGGCTCATCATCGCCAGGCTGAATTTCAGTTTTGCTAAAATCAATCGTATCCTTGTGCACACGTGGTGGTGTACCTGTTTTGAAACGAACCAGATCAAAGCCAAGTTCACGCAGATGCTCTGACAATTTAAGAGATGGTTGTTGATTGTTTGGTCCACTCTCATACATCAACTCACCCATGATCACTTTACCGCGCAAGTATGTGCCTGTTGTCAGAACAACCGCTTTGGCCCGATACTCTGTTCCGGTCTGAGTCACAACGCCTACACATTTTCCGTCTTCAACGATCAGGCGATCAACCATACCCTGACGCATCGTCAGATTACGTTCATTCTCCATCGTTTCCTTCATTTTGTGCTGGTAGGAGAATTTATCTGCCTGAGCACGAAGCGCGTGAACAGCAGGGCCTTTACCTGTGTTGAGCATCCGCATCTGAATAAAGGTTTTATCGATATTCCGTCCCATTTCTCCACCAAGAGCATCAATCTCACGAACAACATGTCCTTTGGCCGGTCCCCCAATAGATGGGTTACAAGGCATAAAGGCCACCATATCCAGATTGATCGTAATCATTAGTGTTTTGGACCCCATACGAGCTGCGGCCAGCGCGGATTCCACACCAGCATGTCCTGCACCAACGACGATTACATCATAACTGCCGCCATCAAAAGCCATTCCCGTTTACCTCCTTATTCCGCTGCATTTGGTGTAACTCACACAGACGGATCATGTTCTACAATAATGAAACTACTTCTAACCGTTCATCGGAACTTGCATTCCTATCTATATGAAACCAACACGTAATGGCTACAACATCATTCCATCCTTTGACAACAGGCAGAAATTGTACCTTTCCATCATACACTACGATTCAAGTCAATCCGCAGTATATTTTTTTTACTTTCCTAGACAGAACTGGGAGAAAATCTGATCAATTAATGCATCATGCGCTGTATCTCCAACAATTTCGCCCAAATGCTCCCACGCCAAACGAACATCAATCTGAATCATGTCGATCGGAATGAACTGCTCTGCTGCTTCATAGGCATCCACGAGGGACTGCTTCGCTTTTTTGAGCAAAGCAATATGACGCACATTGCTGACATAGGTCAGATCTGCGGACTCCAGTTTACCACTGAAGAATAGCGTAGAGATGGCATCTTCCAGTCGATCCACACCCAGATCATCTTTCACCGACATCGGTACAAGTCGTTCTTCCGGAATGTAACGAAGCAGCACGTCACGTTCTACCTGTGGCGTTAAGTCCATTTTATTCATAATGATTATTGATTGTCTACCGCGGATTTGTTCCAATAATTCAATCTCATCGGGATGAAGTGGCTCCGCAGCATTCACAACCATTAAGATCAGATCGGCTTCACTTACCGCAGAGCGAGAGCGTTCTACCCCGATCTTCTCTACAACGTCCATTGTTTCCCGGATTCCTGCCGTATCCAGCAATTTCAGCGGGATATTATTGATCGTAATGAACTCCTCAATCACATCACGAGTTGTTCCTGGAATGTCCGTGACGATGGCCCGGTTGTCTTGCGCAAGTGTATTCATCAATGAGGATTTGCCTACGTTAGGTCGTCCAACAATAGCCGTCGTGATACCTTCTCGCAGGATCTTACCTTGCTCTGCTGTAGTCAGCAATTTATCAATTTCAGTCATAACCTGACTGGACTTTTCTTTAATAAAATCAGACGTTAACGACTCCACATCATGCTCCGGGTAATCGATATTTACTTCAATATGAGCCAGTGTTTCCACCAGTGTATATCGTAGATCACGCAATTTGGAGGATAGTTTGCCTTCAACCTGTTTCAATGCAACCGAGAAAGCTCTGTCCGATTTGGAACGAATAAGATCCATGACACCTTCAGCCTGAGACAGGTCAATCCGCCCATTAAGGAAAGCACGCTTCGTGAATTCACCGGGTTCAGCTAGACGAATATCAAGCTGTAACAGCAGGTCCATGACCCGTTTTACAGACACTACACCGCCATGCGCACTGATCTCCACGACATCTTCTGTTGTGAACGAGCGTGGTGCTCGCATTACCGTAACCAGTACTTCCTCAATCTTTTCCCCATTAACGGGATCTATGATATGACCATAATGAACCGTGTGAGATGCTGCCTGAGTTAAAGGGGTTTTACTGCGAAAAATCTTTTCCGTCTCCGACACTGCATCCGGGCCGCTGACCCGGATCACGGCGATACCCGCCTCCCCGACAGCCGTTGATATCGCTGTGATCGTATCACTGATCATGGTTATCTCTCCTTGCTCTATTTTAAAATTGCCGCCCCTCAGGGGGACGCCATATCCATTTTCAAATCTATTAATGATATAACATATGACATGCCACTTATCGTATTAAGTTCACTCTTTATTTGTTCTACGCACCTTATCAAATTGCTTCTGTACGAAAAAAGCAATGGCTTCTGCACCGGGCAGGAAGCCATTGCGTCTTCAATTTCGTGTTATTTCGTCGTAATAACCACACGCCGATTAGGCTCTTCACCCTTACTTAACGTCTTAATCTGCGGGTGGTTTTGCAGTTTTGCATGAATGACTTTTCGTTCGAGCGGAGGCATTGGTTCCAGTACAACTTCCTTGCCGGTACGGATTGCTTGTCCAGCCAACCTTTCAGCCAAGTCCTCCAGCGTCTTCCGCCGACGTTGACGGAAATTCTCCGCGTCGAGCACAATTCGAACGAAGCTTTCCGAGTATCGGTTCGCTACAATGTTCGTTAGATACTGAAGCGCATCCAGCGTCTGTCCACGTCTGCCAATAATCATGCCCAGATCTTCACCGGCAATATTGAAGATATGTCCATCCCGCTGTTTTTTGATATGCACTTCAACATCCAGTCCCATACCTGCTGCGACCTCTTTCAAGAAAGCAGCCGCTTCTTCATAGGGATTTTTAGCTGCAACATCCTCAAGTAATGCATCTACTTCAGGTTTGTATGCAGCTGGCTTGATCGGCTGTGGAACAACTTCCGGCACAGGCAATAATTTCACTTCAACTTTGGCCGCCCTCACCCCGAACAAACCCAGGAATCCTTTTGACGGCTGCTCTAACACTTGTATCTCGACCTTGTCCCGACTTACGCCAAGCTCGGTCAATCCTTGGTTTACAGCATCTTCAACGGTTTTTCCTGACGTAATGACTTTGGTCATTTCGATTTTTTGGCCCCTTTCGACCCTTTTCCAGAGACGGTCGCTTTGCCACCGTTTTTGCGTTTAGCTCCATTTTTGGAAGAGCTATTCTGCTTCACGTTGACCTCAGCCACGATTTTATCATTATTCCGGTAAAGGAAATAGTTTTGCACGATCGTGTAGATGTTACTGTAGAACCAGTACAGCGGAAGTGCTGACGGGAACTGGTAAGACATCACGAAGATCAAAATTGGGTATACCCACAGCATAAACTGCATCGGACCAACTTGCTGTGCAGGATTCATACGCATCATCATCCATGTTTGAATGAATGTTGTGATGGCAGCCAGCACTGGCAAAATAAACAGGTGATCCGGTTCCCCGAGCTGAAGCCACAAGAAATCATGTGTTCTCAGACTGGAGTTTCCGTAAATTGAGTTATAAAGTGCGATGTAAATCGGCATCTGAATCAGAAGTGGCAGACAACCCGCCATCGGATTAACTTTGTTCTCCTGAAACAACTTCATTGTTTCTTGCTGAACTTTCTCAGGTGTATCTTTAAACTTGGCTTGAATCTCCTTCAGCTGCGGCTGAATGGCCTGCATAGCTTTGGAGCTACGGACTTGTTTCATTGTTAATGGTAAAATCAATGTCCGTACAATAAGCACCATCACGAGGACGGCCAGTCCATATTCACCTTTGAACCAGTTGGCGAATGTATCCAGCGCCAGTGAGAACCAGTACACAACATTGGCTTGCCAAAAAGAATCACTATTCTTTAGATCTTCCGTAGTAACCCCGGCTCCTTGTGGAGTACATCCGGCGAGTACAGTGACCATTGCAATGACTGCAATGAGGAGAATCCACTTCCCCTTTGATGTCTTCAATCGCGACACTTCATAACCCCTCTCTTAACCATTCCATTCCACCGTAAATCATACCATAATTAGGAGGACAAATAAACCGAAGCTTACCGCTTGCTCGACTTCAAAAGAGAGCCCTTTCGCATCGCATGTAGCAGGCTTTTTTCCATTTCCTTATAGGGCATGTCCAGTGCACCTTTTCTGACGATAAAAATCAGATCCATCTGCGTGACGATCTCATGCTCATGATGACGAACAATTTCCTTGATCATGCGTCTCATCCGGTTGCGTACGACAGCGTTTCCGATTTTCTTGCTGCATGATACGCCGACCCGAAATTGTTCCGTATCTTTACGGCGACAGCCATACACCACGAATTGATGATTGGCAAACGATTTCCCATACCGGTATACGCGGCTAAAGTCCGCCCGGTTTCGTAGACGCAGTCTTTTATACACGGCGCTTCTCCTTGCTGTTCTCCACCAATGTTATTGACGGAGGCCTCATTACTGATTTAGTATAGGCTTTCTTGAATGACGGTAAACCGTCTTGGCGACAACTTCATTTGGGATGATTGTTAATCAGCTACTTGAACTGATCCGCATTCATCCGGGATGAATGTTGATTGGCCATTTAAACCTATCAACGATTCATCATTATATAAGGTAAGTTTTCGAAAAATGGAAAACTCACTCAACATACATCATATGTGTTCAGCACTTTTTCGCAGACCATTCAGACCTGATCTGTAGCAGCATCCAGTCTGATTTGAGCTAATTAAGAAAAAAAAGACCACCTCGGTGGTCTTCAATGCATTAAGCACTCAGGTTTTTACGGCCTTTAAGGCGACGTGCGGCCAAAATTTTACGGCCGTTGCTCGTGCTCATTCTTTTCCGGAAACCATGAACTTTTTTACGTTTGCTAACGTTCGGTTTGAATGTAGGTCTCAATGTATTGCACCTCCTCACAAGGAAATACTTATGTGATGAATCACTTTCATCTTCACAGAAAACACCTTTATATATTTAACCATGATCACCTGGAAAAGTCAACTGCAAGGCGCAAGGCTTCTCCCTCTTTTATATACACTCTCCATCCCACTCAAAGTAATGACCACAGTCCGTTCACTAGAATACCATTACCAAGCCCCGAAGAGAGTTCTGAAAGTTATCCCCAGACCCTGATCAGATCGCCATATTTCAGCATTTATAGTTATCCACAACCTCCAATGCCTGTTATCTCCTTCATTACATCCTGTTTAAAGTTATTCACATGTGGATAATGATTATAGGCTATAAATATCGTCGAATTCTAATCAGGTTGTATCCGCTTCAATTAAGGTTTACAAGCTTTTGAGAAAGGTGTAGGATAAAAATCACATCTTGTATACAAGTATATGGATGAAGCTGATTTACTTACCCGCCTTTAGTAGTCCTTTGAAAAAAACATTAGCCGTTAGCTTGTAGCTACAGACTATGGATTGAACTGAATGTCCAGTCCGCAAAATAGTTATGCTATGATCAGTAATGAACTGATTACTTATTAATAGGAGCGTTAGCCATATGTTATTTCCTTCTTCCTGGCTTCAAGGGGCTTCTCGTGGTGAAGCCATTGCCTGCGAATTAAGGCTGCGGATCATCAGCGGTACCCTTCGACCTGGAGAGATTTTGTCGGAAAATCGAATTGCGGCTGATTTTGACAGCAGTCGTTCACCTGTCCGTGAAGCGTTACGAACTTTGTCCAATGAAGGACTTATTCGACTTGAACGTATGGGTGTCGTTGTCATTGGACTACGAATTAAGGATGTCGAAGAATTGTATGATGTCCGTTTCCTGATTGAAAGTTTTGTGCAGCAACGACTCGCTGGTGATGTCCCAGAATCATTAATCACCCAGCTGCGTAACGTGATCGACAAAATGCAACTTGCTGGACGGCATCAGGACGCCGTCGAATTCGCCTATCAGGATCTCATTTTCCACGAGACCATTATTGAAGCTGCTCAGCATTCCCGTATTTCACATCTATGGAAGAGTATTCGATATGTTGTGATGACCGTTATGCTGCTCACAACGCGCAGAGTATTCGTTCAAGGCGAGCAGAAAGTAAGCGCTGTAATTGAGAAACACCGTTTGCTTGTTGAAGCACTGGAGTCTGGTGACAAAATGCTCATTCAGGCTGGAGTCCGCACGTATTTTCAAGATTCTGGTAAAACCCTGCACGAAAGCTTTGATTCCTAAAGGAGCAAGGCGTTTGCAATCATATCCATCGTGAATGATTGCGGCTTAACTTGTCGACAAGTATACAAAATACATTTTGTTTCAAATTTGGGCATGATAAAACTACATTTCTCGCCAACACCTCTTTTTCAGTACCTGCACAAATTTAATTGTTGACGATAATTTCACTTGTAAGCGTTCTATATCAGAAATAAAGGAGCACACAACATCATGAGCACTCTTTTTGGACTATCCCACAACGCAACATTATTGGTTTGGACGTTAATTGCGATCGTTTTTCTGATCGTCTTGATTTCCAAGTATAAATGGAATCCCTTCATCACCCTGCTGTTGTCCGCATTAATGCTCGGTTTGCTTACAGGCATGAAACCTGCCGATGTGATCTCTTCCATTACCGGGGGACTTGGCGGCACACTTGGAACCATTGCAATTGTTATTGCTCTCGGTACGATGCTTGGTAAGATGATGGCCGAATCTGGCGGTGCCGAGCGCATTGCAACTACATTGGTTGATCGGTTCGGTGTGAAACGTGTGCACTGGGCCATGATGATTGTTGGATTTATCGTCGGTATTCCCGTTTTCTTCGAAGTCGGCGTGATTTTGATGATTCCCATCATTTTCACCGTTGCACGTAAAACCAATATGTCTCTGCTGCAGATTGGTATTCCCATTTTGGCAGGTCTGTCGACTGTACACGGTTTGGTCCCACCCCACCCAGCGCCAATGATAGCGATTGAAGCCTACAGTGCGGATCTGGGTAAAACCATTTTGTACTCCCTTATTGTTGGTATTCCTACAGCGATTATTGCAGGTCCTTTGTTTGGTAAATTTATTGGCAAAAGAATACACACCGAACCGCCAGCTGAACTGGCTGAACAATTCGCAACCAAAACAAACAGCAACATGCCTGGGTTTGGTATCACCCTGTTTACCATATTGCTGCCGGTAATTCTGATGCTGATTGGTTCCATAGCCAGCATCATTGACCCAAATGCAACAAGCGGCTTCACCGTTTTCAGTGAATTTATCGGTCATGAGATCATTGCTCTGCTGATTTCAGTTGTATTTGCCCTCTTTTCACTCGGCTTTGCACGTGGATTCACCAAACACGATATTTCTCGCTTCACCAGTGAATGTCTGGCGCCTACGGCGACCATCATTCTCATTATTGGCGGAGGCGGTGCCTTCAAACAGGTATTGATCAATAGTGGTGTGGGCAACGCCATTGCTGATGTCGCTACCCATGCTAACATCAACGTGATCCTGTTTGCCTGGCTTGTCGCTGCGCTCATTCGTGTAGCTACCGGTTCAGCAACCGTAGCTATGACAACTGCTGCCGGCATTGTCGCTCCAGTGCTTGCACTCACACCAGGTGTCAATATTGAGCTGGTTGTACTCGCCACAGGTGCAGGGTCACTCATCTTGTCCCATGTGAACGATGCAGGATTCTGGATGATCAAAGAATTCTTTAATATGAGCGTTTCCCAGACATTGAAAACGTGGACCGTTATGGAAACACTATTATCCGTGGTGGGACTGATCTTTATTTTGCTCCTGAGCACAGTGGTATAAATGGACTCTATATAGTAGAAAGAAATTAAAATCTCATCGCTTTCTGGAGAAAGAAGGATTAAATATATGAACAACTACATGATTGGGATCGATATTGGTACCACCAGTACCAAATCCGTATTATTTACCGAGCAAGGCTCCGTCGTCAGTACCTCAACGCAGGAATACCCTTTGTATACCCCTGCACCCGATGTTGCCGAGCAGGACCCTGAAGAGATTGTGCAAGCAGCCCTCCGCTCTGTCCGAGGAGTCATGGATCAGAGCGGCGTTGCTACCGAGCAGATCCTGTTTGTATCCTGCAGCTCAGCTATGCATAGTGTCATTGCCATGGGACAGGATAACACACCCTTAACCCGTTGCATCACCTGGGCGGATAATCGTAGTGCGGCATTTTCTGCCCAGTTGCAAGAGAATGGATTGGGCCATCGCATCTATCTGCGCACAGGTACACCGATCCATCCCATGTCACCACTGACCAAATTAATGTGGCTGCGCCACGATGAACCTAAACTTTTTGAGCGTACCGCCAAATTTATTTCGATTAAAGAATATCTGTTCTTCCGTCTATTCGGACAATATGTCGTCGACCATTCCATCGCTTCCTGCACGGGCTTGCTCAATCTGGAACAACTGGACTGGGACGCAGAAGCCCTTGAGATTGCAGGCATTACACCCGACCATCTCTCGAAGCTCGTACCTACAACACATATATTAGAAGGAATGAATCACGAATCGGCTGAAAAAATGGCTCTCTCCCCCTCTACGCCCTTTGTTATTGGCGCAAGTGACGGGGTTTTATCCAATCTCGGCGTAAACGCCATTGAACCTGGTGTTGTCGCAGCAACCATCGGAACCAGCGGGGCCATTCGTACAGTCGTGGACCGTCCGGTTACCGACCCCAAAGGTCGTACGTTCTGTTACGCCCTTACAGAGAATCTTTGGGTTATTGGTGGGCCTGTGAATAACGGTGGCATGCTGTTTCGCTGGGTGCGGGATGAATTCGCCGCGTCTGAAGTGGAGACAGCGAAGCGACTTGGCATCAATTCCTATGATGTTCTAACCAAAATTGCGGAACGTGTCCGCCCGGGATCGGAAGGACTTCTGTTTCATCCGTACCTTTCGGGCGAACGTGCCCCATTGTGGAATCCGGATGCCCGTGGTTCCTTTTTTGGCTTAACACTCCATCACCAGAAAGAGCATATGATCCGTGCTGTTCTGGAAGGGGTTATTTTCAACCTATATACGGTACTGCTCGCCATGGAAGAACAGATTGGGCAACCTACCTCCATTCAAGCCACAGGTGGGTTTGCGCGATCTCCTCTCTGGCGCCAGATGATGTCCGATATCTTCAATCAGGAAGTGGTTGTACCCGAGAGCTTCGAAAGTTCCTGTCTGGGTGCCGTCGTGCTTGGTTTGTACGCTACAGGGCGAATCCAATCGCTTCATGCCGTTTCTTCCATGGTCGGTACAACGCATCGGCATACCCCTGTCAAAGAGAATGCTGTTCTCTACCAGGAGTTGCTGCCCATCTTTATTCGGATCTCTCGCAAACTGGAAGAGGAATACGCAGATATCGCTGAATTCCAGCGTAAGATGTCCCTTCCCCGTCTCTAAATCATCAATCCATAGTTCGTGTCTGCACCAAAAAAAGGGTGTCGCCCAAAACCAGAAATCGGTTTTGGGCGACACCCTCTTTTGCTATACACGCATAATCTATCCTTTGAATTCATATTATAAAATCATATACTTCAACCTCCATATTTGATTATCACCTTACCTCTTAATTCCGGATAATTCACATTACATATGTCTTAAAATGAAGTCCTCTTGGTCCATTATTCTTATACATTGCCATCACAGAATTACCATCTGCTTAGAAAATACACCACTGATCTTGTTCAATTAAAGGCATGAGTTTACTCCCCTCTCCGTCTCTCATCCTGACACTGAATTTGTCGCTTTCATCATCGCCCCATTGGTAAGAAAAACACGAGGGTGAGAGGTCACTCTTTTTCCGATCTCGAGAATGCTTCATTTTCACTTCACGGTTATCCACAGACAGGTTATTCACAAACGAAGAATACTTTTACACACAATTTGGCATCATTTGACGGATAACCTGTGTATAAAACATTTTTGCTTTTTGGGTCTTTCTGTCGAAAATTAAACAGTTTATAAACAATATATTGTGTTGTGACTAAAAATTATACACAAGTTATTGAATTTGTGGATAAAATCACGCGATACGTTGAAATGCGGGGTTTCTTTTGCTATGATTGTATTACTTTTGGATGTGAATATGTGATCTGACCCATAATATTATCAACAGCCTGTGGATAAAGTTGTGAACAATTTTCCGTTGTTCATACTTTTTTTGTTTTCGACCTGCGGGGGTTTGGGGATAAATTCAACAATATATCTCGTATTTCGACACTGCATCATGGCTTAAGCCACACTTGGAACATGTAAAAGGAGTGACAGTCTGTGGACAGCCATACTTCTGATTTATGGCAGCAAATTTTATCAATCATACAAAACAAACTCAGCAAACCCAGCTTTGACACCTGGTTCAAAGCAACCAAAGCCACCAAGCTAAATGACCGTTCAATCGTCATTTCCGCACCAACCACGTTTGCCGTCGAATGGCTGGAGAGCCGTTACACCAAATTGGTTGGCTCGACGGTATACGAGCTGCTTGGCAAGCAAGTCGATGTGAAATTTGTCATTGAAGAGAACAAGCCTGCTGAACCGGACCCACAACTGCCGGCACCAACGCCTACAGTTGTACAAGAAGAAGCGGTACTCAGCATGCTGAATCCGAAATATACGTTCGATACATTTGTCATCGGGCCGGGCAACCGTTTTGCCCATGCCGCATCGCTGGCGGTCGCTGAAGCGCCCGCCAAAGCTTACAATCCTCTCTTCCTGTATGGAGGAGTAGGACTCGGTAAAACTCACTTGATGCATGCGATCGGACATTACGTTCTGGAGCATGATCCGGGCAGCAAAGTCGTTTATTTGTCGTCTGAGAAATTCACGAACGAATTCATTAACTCGATCCGTGACAACCGCGGGGAGAGCTTCCGTAACAAATACCGGAGCGTCGACATCTTGCTCATTGATGATATTCAGTTCTTGGCGGGAAAAGAATCAACACAAGAGGAATTTTTCCATACGTTTAATGCGCTGCATGAGGAACGGAAGCAGATCATCATCTCCAGCGACAGACCACCGAAGGAAATTCCGACACTGGAAGAACGACTTCGTTCTCGCTTTGAATGGGGGTTAATCACGGATATCCAGCCTCCAGATTTGGAGACAAGGATCGCAATTTTGCGGAAAAAGGCACGTGCGGAAAACTTGGATATTCCGAATGAAGCGATGATGTACATTGCCAACCAGATTGACACCAACATCCGTGAACTGGAAGGCGCCCTGATTCGGGTTGTTGCTTATTCTTCACTGACTAATCAAGATGTAACCACTCATCTGGCAGCTGAAGCACTCAAGGATATTATTCCTTCCAGTCGTCCCAAAATGATCACTATTCATGACATCCAACAAAAGGTCGGCGAGTATTATAGCCTTAAGCTTGAAGATTTCAAAGCACGGAAACGGACCAAGGCAGTTGCTTTCCCAAGACAGATTGCCATGTATCTCTCTCGTGAACTGACAGACTTTTCTCTGCCCAAAATCGGGGAAGCATTCGGAGGACGAGATCACACCACTGTCATACATGCTCACGAAAAAATCTCCCAAGCGATTAAAAACGATCAGGATCTCTATAAAGTTATCAACAACTTAACCGAAAAAATTAAGAATCCAACCTGAACAAGTCCCAAGCCTATGCACAACGTATACACATGTGGATAGGCTTGGGTGTACGGGTTTATACCCACTTATCCACATATTCAGTGCCCCTATTACTATTATTACTAAAAAGATCTTAAAGATATCATCTCCAAAATAGCCATTTCGGAGCTTAGCCTTCGGCCTTTGAAAAACACCTTTTAACACCCCAACACCCAAAAAATCAGCTAGGAGTGAAACCATGAAAATCAGCATAATGAAAAACTACTTGAACGATTCCATACAGCAAGTATCCAAAGCGATCTCGAGCCGTACAACAATTCCGATTCTGAGCGGTATCAAATTCGACGTGAATCATCAAGGTGTAACATTGACAGCAAGTGACACCGATATATCCATTCAATCCTTCATCCCGCTTGAAGATGGAGATAAAAGCGTAGTTCAGGTAGATCAACCTGGCAGTGTAGTTTTGCCAGCCAAGTTTTTTGTGGAGATCATCAAGAAGCTGCCTTCACAGGAAGTGCACATGGAAGTCAAAGAGAATTTCAACACCTTTATCTCCGCAGGTGCTACCGAAATTCAACTGGTAGGTCTTGATCCGGAAGAATTCCCGGTACTGCCAAGCATCGAAGAAAACCAAACCGTCTCCATTCCAGGAGATTTGCTGAAAAATATGATCAAACAAACGGTCTTCTCCATTTCCACACATGAGACTACTCCAATCCTGACAGGTGTACTCTGGAGTTTAGGTGACAACGAATTGAAATTTGTGGCAACAGACCGTCACCGTCTTGCTACTCGATCAGCAATGCTGGATAATGCAGAAGGTATCCGCTTCAACAACGTAGTTATTTCCGGTAAAACGCTGAACGAGCTCAGCAAAATTGTTCCGGATCAAAATACCCTTGTGGATATCGTTGTTGCAGATAACCAAGTCCTGTTCAAAATCGACCGTGTATTGTTCTACTCCCGTATTTTGGACGGAACATACCCGGATACTTCTAGAATTATTCCAACGTCATACAAAACAGAACTTGTTTTAGATACAAAAAAATTAAGTGAATCCATTGACCGGGCTTATTTGCTGTCGCGTGAAGAGAAAACAAACATCGTGCGTATGCAAACGATGGATTCGGGATCCGTTGAAATTTCTTCAAGCTCTTCCGAGCTAGGTAAAGTAAGAGAAGAAATCGAACCTGCCGAGTTTACAGGAGATCCGTTAAAAATCTCGTTCAACTCCAAATACATGCTGGATGTGCTGAAAGTTGTTGAAAGTGAACAGCTGATGATCGCTTTTACAGGAGTCATGAGTCCAATCATCTTGAAACCGCTGGATGACAGTCACAGCCTTTACGTGATATTGCCATATCGGACGACCAACTAACGAAAGGAAGATCACAGTGAACCAAGTTACGATTCGTACGGAATATATTAAGCTTGATCAATTTTTGAAACTGGCTGATTGCATCCCAACCGGAGGTATGGCCAAAGCTTTGCTTCAGGAAGGTCTTGTACGTGTGAATAAAGAGCCTGAGGAACGCCGGGGACGTAAGTTATACCCTGGGGATATCGTTGAAGTGGACGGAGAAGGCACATTCGAAGTTGCTGCAGAATAACAAGACCAGTTCGATCCTGCTGCCTCCTGACGGACGGGATAAAAGGGAGGTTACCGCGTGTTTGTGAACAGCATTGATCTGCAGAATTTCCGCAATTATGAACATCTGAGACTGGATTCTTTTGGTCCCGTAAACTTGTTGATCGGGCAAAATGCCCAAGGCAAGACCAATCTTGCAGAGGCGATTTTTGTACTTGCACTCACCAAGAGCCACCGTACATCCCGTGACAAGGAGTTAATCCGTTTCGGTGAGGAACGTGCCAGACTTGCAGCAGAGGTCGACAAAAAGTACGGATCGGTCAAGCTTGAACTATCTTTGTCGCAACAAGGCAAAAAAGCAAAGATTAACGGCCTGGAGCAGCGCAAGTTAAGTGATTTTGTCGGAGCGCTCAATGTTGTGATGTTTGCACCGGAGGATCTGGAGATTGTAAAAGGCACACCGGGGGTCCGCCGCCGGTTTCTTGACATGGAGATCGGACAGGTTGCACCAGGTTACCTGTATCACCTGCAGCAATACCAGAAAGTGCTCGTCCAACGAAACAATTTGCTTAAGCAGTTATGGGGACAAGGGGCATCAGCCCAGACCATGCTTGAGGTGTGGAACGAACAACTGGTTGAGCATGGTGTTAAAATCGTCAAAAAAAGGAAACAATTCATAAAGAAACTGCAAAAGTGGGCAGAAACGATTCATCAGGGGATCACCGGAGGCGGAGAAGTCTTGCGGCTGGCCTACCTTCCTTCCTTCAGCGAAGCCGCTGAGGAAGATGAAGCTGTCTTAATGGACCAATTTATGATAAAATTATCACAAATGAAAGAGCAGGAGATTCGCCGAGGCACAACCCTTAGTGGGCCGCATCGGGATGACCTGTCCTTTTTCATTAACGATCGGGAAGTACAAACATATGGCTCGCAGGGGCAGCAGCGCACAACGGCGTTGTCCCTTAAACTTGCGGAAATTGAACTGATTCATGAAGAAATCGGAGAATATCCAGTTCTGTTGCTGGATGATGTTCTGTCCGAGCTGGACCCTTTTCGCCAGACGCAGCTGATCGAAACGTTCCAGAGCAAGGTGCAAACCTTTATTACGGCTACGGGGATTGAGAGCCTGAACGTTGACAAGCTCAAAGATGCCAGTATTTATCACGTTCATGCCGGACAGGTTGAACGCTAAGGAGTGAGGGCTTATGTACATTCATCTGGGCGGTGAGAAGATCATCCGTTCTTCCGAATTGGTCGCTATTTTTGATATATCGATTGAAAAATCCTCAAAGATCTCCAAGCAGTATGTCACGCATGCCGAGCAGGAAAAAACAGTGGAACACATCGGCGAAGAGGAAGCCAAGTCCATTGTGGTGACCAAAAACATTGTGTACTACTCGCCTATTTCCTCAGCCACGCTGAAGAAGCGGGCTCACATTTTTCCGGATCTTTAGCGTTGTGTGGCATAAAAGATGTATCTTTTGCTGCTTGTCTTTAAATTTGGATAGCTAGCTGAAATGAAGGACGTTGCCTATTTCAGCAAACATTATTAGTTAACGCATATTTACGATATTGAATCTATAGAAGTAGGTGAAAGGCATGTCTATGAATCAACCGTCATATGATGCGAATGAAATTCAGGTCCTTGAAGGATTGGAAGCCGTACGGAAGCGTCCGGGGATGTATATCGGTTCCACCAGTTCCAAGGGTCTGCATCATCTGGTCTGGGAAGTAGTGGACAACAGTATTGACGAAGCGCTTGCAGGTTACTGCGACCACATTGAGGTCAGTATCCATGAAGACAATAGCGTGACTGTAGTCGATAACGGACGGGGTATTCCTGTCGGCGAACATACCAAAATGAAACGTCCTGCACTTGAGGTAGTTATGACTGTCCTCCATGCAGGGGGAAAATTTGGTGGCGGCGGATATAAAGTATCCGGTGGTTTGCATGGTGTTGGTGTGTCCGTTGTGAATGCACTCTCTGAAAAAGTGGTTGTAACGGTTAAACGTGAGGGACATATCTATCAACAGGAATATCGCCGTGGAGCTCCACAGTATGACCTGAAAGTAATCGGTACAACCGACGAAACAGGAACAACGGTTAGATTCCATCCGGACCCTGAAATTTTCACGGAAACAAGAGTTTATGAATATGACATCTTGCTGGCCCGTATTCGTGAGCTGGCGTTCTTGAACAAGGGTATTGGTCTTACACTGACGGATGAGCGTACAGGTGCAACCAACTCATTCCTGTATGAAGGCGGCATTATCGAATACGTCTCCTTCCTCAACCAGAAGCGTGAAGTACTACATGAGAATCCAATTTACGTTGAAGGTTCCAGAGATAACATCCAGGTGGAAGTTGCCCTGCAATACAATGACAACTACACCGAGAATATCTATTCCTTCGCGAACAATATCAACACGCATGAGGGCGGAACGCATGAATCAGGTTTCAAGAGTGCCCTTACGCGGATTATCAATGACTACGCCCGTAAGGCGGGGGTAATCAAGGACAGCACGGGTAACCTTTCCGGGGATGACGTGCGTGAAGGCTTGACAGCTATTATTTCGGTCAAGATTCCGGAGCCGCAATTTGAAGGACAGACAAAGACCAAGCTGGGCAACAGCGAAGTGCGTGGGATTGTCGAATCCTTGTTTGCCGAGAAGCTGCAGGAGTTCCTGGAAGAGAATCCTTCCGTATCCCGTCGCATTTTGGAAAAAGGTCTGCAAGCAGCACGTGCGCGTGAAGCTGCCCGTAAAGCCCGTGAACTGACACGTCGTAAAGGTGCACTCGAAGTAAGCTCACTTCCAGGTAAACTGGCAGACTGTTCATCCAAGGATGCTTCAATCAGTGAATTGTACATCGTCGAAGGTGACTCTGCAGGCGGTTCAGCAAAGCAAGGCCGGGATCGTCATTTCCAAGCGATTTTGCCGTTGCGTGGTAAGATTCTGAACGTGGAAAAAGCTCGTCTCGACCGGATCTTGGGTAATGCGGAGATTAGAGCAATTATTACGGCAATGGGTACAGGTATTGGTGATGACTTCGATATTGCCAAAGCCCGCTATCACAAAATCATTTTGATGACCGATGCCGACGTCGATGGTGCTCATATCCGAACACTATTGCTGACATTCCTGTATCGGTACATGCGCAAAATCATTGAGGCAGGTTATGTATATATTGCACAACCGCCATTGTTCAAGATTGAGCGTAACAAAGTGATTCGTTATGCCGGTTCCGAGAAAGAGCGTGATGAAATTATTGCAACGCTCGGCGAAAATGCAAAATTCAACGTTCAGCGTTACAAAGGTCTTGGCGAGATGAATGCCGGACAATTGTGGGAAACAACGATGGATCCGGAGAGTCGGACCATGATGCAAGTATCGATTAATGATGCCATCCTTGCTGATGCAATGTTTGACACCCTGATGGGGGATAACGTTGAACCGCGTCGTGACTTTATCCAGGAAAATGCAAAATACGTGAAAAACCTCGACATTTAACACATTCGAAGAGGCGCCTGAGAGGGCGCCTTTTTTATATTAGGGAAAGTATGAACAGGGAAGGCGAATACTTAGACTTCCTTATCCCTTTGTTATCTGCGTACACGTTTTTTGGCAGACGAGGCTTGTGCTTTAGGGGATGTACGAGAGCTTTTACCCTTTTTGGAGGGCAAACGACCGTATGCAATCGCATAACGTTTGATCTTCCGGTATGCCTCCTTGTCCGGTAATAAACCAAAGGCATAAATGCCTGGCAGTGTGTTGACTTCAAGAATCCAGGGACGCCCTGCTTCGTCTAGCGCAATATCAATACCAATCTCTTTGAGCCTTGGAAATGATGTTTGCAATTGCACAGCGGTATGAATACCTAAGCGGTACAGTTCAGTGCGAAGTTTTTTGAAGCCATCCTGGTGAAGATGGGGGAGTACGAGTTCTTCAAACGTGGCCAATCGTCCGCCACCATGAATGTTGGTGATGATTTTGCCCGGGGCAGCAACACGTCCCAAAATACCTGTTGTTTCCCAGTTGTGTTGCAGATTTTTCTGAGTTAACACACGCAAGTCAAAAGGCAAATCTTCATGCTTCATCAGCGAAATTCCTTGTTGAATGATATAATCACGTTCCTGAATGCGATCATTCAGTGCTCGTTCGAGTTCGTCCAGGGAATGAAATGATCTCTCCTCTGTACCGTATTGGAGTTGATATGTTGTAGTGAGATAGGTATCTCTGAAGATAACAGCACTTGCTTCGGGTTCATCATCGGGTACGTTCGGCTCATTGGTTTCTTCCGGAACCTCCGCATCTGTGGTGGAATCTTCGGAATTAACGACAGGTTCGTATAAACGGGTTGTTTTTACTCGCATAACGCCATTACCGTAAGTACCACGGTCTGGTTTGATATAGTTTGACTCAAATAATTCAGTCATTCGTTCGAGAGTTTGACGGCTATATTTTCGGGTCACTGGGATATATTCATTCACAATGCGACTGCGTTGTAACACAGCTGTTTTGGCCCATTTGCTGGAGACGCGTTGGATACCCAATATTCATCAGTCCTTTCATGTTTTGCTCAGTTCTAAAGAGGGACAGACACGGAGAAATCAAAGGACAAGAGACGATTTCAGTGGTATAATAGAGAAATATGGCGTTTTGTGCGATGAGCTGTACAATTTGCAGTTTGATCGTAGGACGGGAATGGCTTTAGCCTCGGTAGGCACAGTACATATGCCGTTTTTCTAGCATTGTATGTGCAATTGGGGAGGAAGGCAGGGCGTATCCCCAGACACGCAGAAGTTCCCGGAAGAAAGGCTATTGCCCAGCGGACGTTTAATTGTGTAACTTTTGTGAAAGTAATATAATAAAGAGTAGCGTTCTTGCGCGGTTTTAGCCTTGTTAGGCTTTTCACATATAATCAATTTTTTGTATGACGGAATGGAACGTTTGTTGAAGGACAAGAAGGAGGTCCAGCATGGCGGAAGAAATGAACTCTCAGATTACAGATCGGGATATAGGCGTCGAGATGCGTGAATCGTTTATGGATTATGCGATGAGCATCATCGTTAGCCGTGCCTTACCTGACGTGCGTGATGGATTGAAGCCGGTTCACCGGCGTATTCTGTACGCGATGTCAGAGCTCGGCATGACACCTGATAAACCACATAAAAAATCAGCCAGAATCGTCGGTGAAGTTATCGGTAAGTATCACCCACACGGTGACTCTGCTGTTTACGAGACGATGGTCCGGATGGCACAGGATTTCTCCCTGCGTTATATGCATGTAGATGGACATGGTAACTTTGGATCGGTCGATGGCGATATGGCAGCAGCCATGCGTTACACCGAAGCACGTTTGTCCAAGATTGCTATGGAAATGCTTAGAGATATCAACAAGGATACGATTGATTTCCAACCGAACTATGACGGCGAGGAACATGAGCCAATCGTTCTACCTGCTCGTTTTCCTAACTTGCTTGTCAATG
This sequence comes from Paenibacillus sp. FSL k6-2145, assembly GCF_037976585.1. Classification (NCBI taxonomy): domain Bacteria; kingdom Bacillati; phylum Bacillota; class Bacilli; order Caryophanales; family Paenibacillaceae; genus Paenibacillus; species Paenibacillus sp. FSL k6-2145. The sequence goes on from NZ_CP150267.1 coordinate 2,133,085, forward strand.
GGGTCGGCGGGATCGCGGTAGGTATGGCCACCAATATTCCTCCTCATAATCTGGGCGAGGTCATTGATGGTGTACAGGCCATGATTCAAAATCCGGATATTACATCCATGGAACTCATGGATTACATTCAAGGACCAGACTTCCCTACGTCCGGCTACATTTTGGGCCGCTCAGGCATTCGCCAAGCGTATCAGACCGGACGTGGTTCAGTAACGATGCGGGCCAAAACCAACATCGAAGAGAACAACAACAAGGCGCGTATTATCGTTACAGAGCTGCCTTATCAGGTGAACAAGGCGAGACTCGTTGAGAAAATCGCCGAGTTGGTACGTGATAAAAAGATTGATGGTATTACTGACCTTCGTGATGAGTCTGACCGTAATGGTATGCGGGTTGTAATTGAGCTTCGCAGAGACGTGAATCCGGGGGTTGTCCTGAACAACCTTTACAAACATACATCGATGCAATCCACTTTTGGGATTAACATGCTCGCGATTGTTAATAAAGAACCTAAAATTCTGAACTTGCGTGAAGTGTTGTATCACTACCTGCAGCATCAGATTGAGGTTATTCGCAGACGTACGCAGTTTGAACTGAAAAAGGCTGAAGCTCGTGCACACATTTTAGAGGGCTTGCGTATTGCGCTGGATCATATCGACGAGATTATTACGTTGATTCGTTCATCCAGTAATGCGGATGCAGCAAGAGAAGGTTTGATTGAGCGCTTCTCACTCAGTCATGATCAGGCTCAAGCTATTCTCGATATGCGTTTGCAACGCCTCACAGGTCTGGAACGCGAACGTATTGAAAATGAATATAACGAACTGATGGTCAAAATCAGAGAGTATCGCGAGATTCTGGCCAATGAGCATCTGGTGCTTGAGATTATCAGTACGGAGTTGCAAGAGATCCGTGACCGCTTCAGCGATGATCGTCGTACAGAGATCACTGTAGGTGAAGAGAGTATTCTGGATGAGGACCTGATTCCACGTGAAGAGGTTATCATTACGATTACCCATACAGGATACGTGAAACGTCTGCCGGTATCCACATACCGCAGCCAGAAACGTGGCGGACGTGGGGTCGTGGGTATGGATACGAAAGATACCGACTTTGTTGAGCATCTGTTCGTGACCAACTCTCACAATTACCTCATGTTCTTCACTGACAAAGGTAAAGTGTATCGTCTCAAAGCATACGAGATTCCAGAGCTTGGACGTACCGCACGGGGAACGCCGATTATCAACCTGATCCAGATCGAGCAGGGCGAATCGGTCAATGCCGTAATTCCGGTTCAGGAATTCGAAAGTGACAGATACTTGTTCTTTGCTACCCGCCAAGGGGTTGTGAAGAAGACGCCACTTGAGGATTACACCAATATTCGCAAAGGCGGCTTGATCGGTATTTCCTTACGTGATGATGACGTTCTGATCGATGTTAAGCTGACCGATGGACAGCAAGAGATCATCATGGGTACAGCTCACGGAATGTCTATTCGCTTCTCCGAAGGTAACGTACGTTCCATGGGACGTAGCGCAACCGGGGTCAAAGGGATTACATTGGATGAACAGGATGCTGTTATCGGCATGGATGTAGTTGATAAAGAGCTTGATGTTCTGATCGTTACAGCAAAAGGTTACGGTAAACGTACACCTGTCAGTGATTATCGGATGCAGACTCGTGGCGGTAAAGGGATCAAGACTATTAATGTCACAGAGAAGAACGGCGCAGTAGTCAGCCTCAAAATGGTTAAAACCGAAGAGGATCTGATGATTATCACGTCTAGCGGTACGTTGATCCGGATGAGCATGGAAGGCATATCCACTATGGGTCGATACACGCAGGGTGTGAAGCTGATTCATATTCGTGACGAGGATTCAGTAGCTACAGTCAGCCGAATTGACAAAAATGAAGAGGAACCAGACGATGAGTCGCTTGAAGGCTTGGAAGGCGAGGAGTCCCAAGCTCCGGTAGTAAGCTTGGAAGAAGGCACCGTTTCTGATGCTGACGTTAATGAAGTTGAGGGCGACGACGATTCCGGTTCGGAAGCATAAAATAGAATTCTATAAAGACTGATCTCTTGGAGATTGGAAGAAGATTGCGAGGGCTCCCACAGGGAGCCCTTTTGTTTGTATAAAGGAAACTCTCCTTTTATTCTTCCGAATCTGGGATGTACAGCCTGATTCCTGAGTAATATAATGGGAAATATCATGAAAAACCGGGACTATGGTCTTGTTTGTTATTAACATAGAAGAACGATGAGTGAGGGGAATACACATGGGATTAATCACCCTGTCAGAAGTCAAACCAGGACTCAAACTTGGGAGTGATGTGCAAACACTTCGCGGCAACGTTCTGCTTCAGAAGGGAAAAGTTATTTTACCCAAGGATATGGAAGTGCTCAGAGCCTTTATGATTCAACAGGTAGATATTGAACAAGAAAGAATGGCGTCGAGTAGTACAGCAACCAAAGGTGCCTCTGTGTCCGCAGGAAGTTCTGCCAATGACAAGAGTGGTGAACGGGCAGGGAAGACAGGGAACGTCACCACAGCTCCTGTAGTAACGTCTTTGCAGGATGAGTATGAAAAGATGGTCGGACTAACGAAAAATGCTTTCCTGTCCTCTCTGGCGGCTGAATTGCCGGTCTATGAGTTACGTACACAGTTGGAGGCTGTGTTTGCACATCTCAAACAATATAATGTGCTTACCTTCAGTCCACGAGTAATGCAAGAACATGATTATGTATATCACCATGCCGTACTGAGTGCGATCACATCGTATCAACTGGCTCAATGGATCGATCTGCCCTCCAAGGATTGGATGCAAGTTGCTTTTGCAGGTTTGTTCCATGATATTGGTAACAACAAGGTAGATCCGCAGATTCTCCATAAACCATCCACGTTGACGGCTACAGAGCAGGAAGAGATTCGCCAGCATACGAAATATGGTTATCAGATCCTTAAACAGGCAAAGGCCATTAATGAGGGAGCCAGACTTGCAGCTTTGCAGCATCATGAAAAGGTTGATGGATCAGGCTACCCGTTGCAGCTTAGTGGTACGCAGATTCATATTTATGCCAAGATTGTAGCTATCGCTGATATTTTCCACGCCATGACGCTGGAGAAGATCTACCGCAAGGCACAATCACCATACCTAGTTCTAGAACAGATCCAAAGTGAGGCATTTGGGAAATTGGATCCTGCAATTGTAAGAGTATTTGTCCAACGTTCGACCCAGATCCATAATGGCATCCGAGTAAAACTCAGCAATAACCAAATTGGAGAGATCGTATTCTCTGATCGAGATCATCCTCCTACACGGCCTATGGTGTCAGTAGAAGGAACCATCATTAACCTGATGCAGCAACGGCAGCTTCACATCCAAGAGGTTATCGGATAACAATAGATATTAAAGTAAATTGAAGAGAGGGCCTTTCTTTTATAGAGGGGCCTTTTAAGTGAGATAAGTGTGGGAATGTAGAAAAACAGAAATAATATAGATATATATATCATTACTCAAAAAAAGACTTGCAATGTAAATCTGTACATGGTATATTCTAATTCCGGCCAAGAAAACACGGTTTACACGGTGCGGCAAGCAAACAAAATAAGATTCGAAAGAAACTTAAAAAAAGAGCTTGCAAAGTTGGTTCGGATGTGATAAGATATAAAAGTTGCTGAAGAGAACGACATTCGGTAACAGAACAAGTTTGATCTTTGAAAACTGAACAACGAGTGAGTAAACATTCTGCTTGCAGAATGAACGCGAAAGTTAGAGACAAGCCTTGGCTTGAATCAACTGGAGCACAAATGAGATTTTTAATCTCGTCAGATTCAAAATGAGCTTATCGCTCTTTTCAATACTTTATTGGAGAGTTTGATCCTGGCTCAGGACGAACGCTGGCGGCATGCCTAATACATGCAAGTCGAGCGGACTTGAAGAGAAGCTTGCTTCTCTGATGGTTAGCGGCGGACGGGTGAGTAACACGTAGGCAACCTGCCCTCAAGTTTGGGACAACTACCGGAAACGGTAGCTAATACCGAATAGTTGTTTTCTTCGCCTGAAGGAAACTGGAAAGACGGAGCAATCTGTCACTTGGGGATGGGCCTGCGGCGCATTAGCTAGTTGGTGGGGTAACGGCTCACCAAGGCGACGATGCGTAGCCGACCTGAGAGGGTGATCGGCCACACTGGGACTGAGACACGGCCCAGACTCCTACGGGAGGCAGCAGTAGGGAATCTTCCGCAATGGGCGAAAGCCTGACGGAGCAATGCCGCGTGAGTGATGAAGGTTTTCGGATCGTAAAGCTCTGTTGCCAGGGAAGAACGCTTGGGAGAGTAACTGCTCTCAAGGTGACGGTACCTGAGAAGAAAGCCCCGGCTAACTACGTGCCAGCAGCCGCGGTAATACGTAGGGGGCAAGCGTTGTCCGGAATTATTGGGCGTAAAGCGCGCGCAGGCGGTCATTTAAGTCTGGTGTTTAATCCCGGGGCTCAACCCCGGATCGCACTGGAAACTGGGTGACTTGAGTGCAGAAGAGGAGAGTGGAATTCCACGTGTAGCGGTGAAATGCGTAGATATGTGGAGGAACACCAGTGGCGAAGGCGACTCTCTGGGCTGTAACTGACGCTGAGGCGCGAAAGCGTGGGGAGCAAACAGGATTAGATACCCTGGTAGTCCACGCCGTAAACGATGAGTGCTAGGTGTTAGGGGTTTCGATACCCTTGGTGCCGAAGTTAACACATTAAGCACTCCGCCTGGGGAGTACGGTCGCAAGACTGAAACTCAAAGGAATTGACGGGGACCCGCACAAGCAGTGGAGTATGTGGTTTAATTCGAAGCAACGCGAAGAACCTTACCAGGTCTTGACATCTGAATGACCGGTACAGAGATGTACCTTTTCTTCGGAACATTCAAGACAGGTGGTGCATGGTTGTCGTCAGCTCGTGTCGTGAGATGTTGGGTTAAGTCCCGCAACGAGCGCAACCCTTATATTTAGTTGCCAGCACTTCGGGTGGGCACTCTAGATAGACTGCCGGTGACAAACCGGAGGAAGGTGGGGATGACGTCAAATCATCATGCCCCTTATGACCTGGGCTACACACGTACTACAATGGCCGGTACAACGGGCTGCGAAATCGCGAGATGGAGCCAATCCCAACAAAGCCGGTCTCAGTTCGGATTGCAGGCTGCAACTCGCCTGCATGAAGTCGGAATTGCTAGTAATCGCGGATCAGCATGCCGCGGTGAATACGTTCCCGGGTCTTGTACACACCGCCCGTCACACCACGAGAGTTTATAACACCCGAAGTCGGTGGGGTAACCGCAAGGAGCCAGCCGCCGAAGGTGGGATAGATGATTGGGGTGAAGTCGTAACAAGGTAGCCGTATCGGAAGGTGCGGCTGGATCACCTCCTTTCTATGGAGAATCGTTTCCTGCAACGGAAACATTCAAATATGCAGCTTAGCTGCAAAAACACTCACTCGTTGCTCAGTTTTGAGAGCTCAAACTCTCAAACAGCTTGCTTTTGCATGGAGCTTGTTCTTTGAAAACTAGATATCGAAACGAAACAAACGCGAATTAGAACATTCCTTTAAGCTGATCTTGTGTAAACAAGTGAAGTGTTTTTATAAGGTAGATTGCACGTACGATGGTATCGAATGGGAGCGACTTTTGGCTTTGCGTAAGCAAAACAAGGGAAGCGAGCAGTCGAAACCGGAGCACGAGGTTAAGCTACTAAGAGCACACGGAGGATGCCTAGGCGCTAGGAGCCGATGAAGGACGTGGCGAACAACGAAACTGCCTCGGGGAGCTGTAAGCAAGCTTTGATCCGGGGGTGTCCGAATGGGGAAACCCAGCTGGGGTAATTTCCAGTTACTCACAACTGAATACATAGGTTGTGTAGAGGCATACCAGGGGAACTGAAACATCTAAGTACCCTGAGGAAGAGAAAACAATAGTGATTCCGTCAGTAGCGGCGAGCGAACGCGGAGAAGCCCAAACCAGAGAGCTTGCTCTTTGGGGTTGTGGGACGTCTCACATGGAGTTACAAAGGAACCGGTTAAGCGAAGAGGTCTGGAAAGGCCCGCCAAAGAAGGTAAAAGCCCTGTAGTTGAAAGTCTGTTCCCTCCGAGACGGATCCCGAGTAGTGCGGGGCACGTGAAACCCCGTATGAATCCGGCAGGACCATCTGCCAAGGCTAAATACTTCCTAGCGACCGATAGTGAAGCAGTACCGTGAGGGAAAGGTGAAAAGCACCCCGGAAGGGGAGTGAAATAGAACCTGAAACCGTGTGCTTACAAAAAGTCAGAGCCCGTTTTAGGGGTGATGGCGTGCCTTTTGTAGAATGAACCGGCGAGTTACGTTCCCGTGCAAGGTTAAGGTGAAGAGCCGGAGCCGCAGCGAAAGCGAGTCTGAATAGGGCGACTTAGTACGTGGACGTAGACCCGAAACCGGGTGATCTACCCCTGTCCAGGGTGAAGGTGCGGTAACACGCACTGGAGGCCCGAACCCACGCATGTTGAAAAATGCGGGGATGAGGTGGGGGTAGCGGAGAAATTCCAATCGAACTCGGAGATAGCTGGTTCTCCCCGAAATAGCTTTAGGGCTAGCCTCGGAAAACAGAGTCGTGGAGGTAGAGCACTGATTGGGTGCGGGGCCCGCAAGGGTTACCAAGCTCAGTCAAACTCCGAATGCCATAGACTTACTTCCGGGAGTCAGACAGTGAGTGCTAAGATCCATTGTCAAAAGGGAAACAGCCCAGACCATCAGCTAAGGTCCCCAAGTGTGTGTTAAGTGGGAAAGGATGTGGAGTTGCACAGACAACCAGGATGTTGGCTTAGAAGCAGCCACCATTGAAAGAGTGCGTAATAGCTCACTGGTCGAGTGACTCTGCGCCGAAAATGTAACGGGGCTAAACACACCACCGAAGCTATGGCTTGATGCTTTGCATCAGGGGTAGGGGAGCGTTGTATAAGGGTTGAAGGTGTACCGTAAGGAGCGCTGGACATTATACAAGTGAGAATGCCGGTATGAGTAACGAAAAGATCAGTGAGAATCTGATCCGCCGAAAGCCTAAGGGTTCCTGAGGAAGGCTCGTCCGCTCAGGGTAAGTCGGGACCTAAGGCGAGGCCGAAAGGCGTAGTCGAAGGACAACAGGTCGAAATTCCTGTACCACCGTAAGCCGTTATGAGCAATGGGGGGACGCAGTAGGGTAGTGACGCGGACTGATGGATGTCCGTCTAAGCAGTAAGGCTGATGTGTAGGCAAATCCGCACATTGTAAGGCTGAGCTGTGATGGGGAGCGAAAATTATAGTAGCGAAGGTCATGATCTCACACTGCCAAGAAAAGCCTCTAGCCAGGTGAAGGTGCCCGTACCGCAAACCGACACAGGTAGGCGAGAAGAGTATTCTAAGGCGCGCGGAAGAACTCTCGTTAAGGAACTCGGCAAAATGACCCCGTAACTTCGGGAGAAGGGGTGCCCCGGTAGTGTGAATAGCACGAGGGGCCGCAGTGAAAAGGCCCAAGCGACTGTTTAGCAAAAACACAGGTCTGTGCGAAGCCGTAAGGCGAAGTATACGGGCTGACGCCTGCCCGGTGCTGGAAGGTTAAGGGGAGTGGTTAGGGAGTAATCCCGAAGCTGTGAACCGAAGCCCCAGTAAACGGCGGCCGTAACTATAACGGTCCTAAGGTAGCGAAATTCCTTGTCAGGTAAATTCTGACCCGCACGAATGGCGTAACGACTTGGGCGCTGTCTCAACGAGAGATCCGGTGAAATTTTAATACCTGTGAAGATGCAGGTTACCCGCGACAAGACGGAAAGACCCCATGGAGCTTTACTGCAGCTTGATATTGAATTTGGGTACGATCTGTACAGGATAGGTGGGAGCCTTTGAAGCGTGAGCGCCAGCTTGCGTGGAGGCAACGTTGGGATACCACCCTGATCGTATCTAGGTTCTAACCTGGTACCGTAATCCGGTGCGGGGACAGTGTCAGGTGGGCAGTTTGACTGGGGCGGTCGCCTCCTAAAGAGTAACGGAGGCGCCCAAAGGTTCCCTCAGAATGGTTGGAAATCATTCGAAGAGTGCAAAGGCATAAGGGAGCTTGACTGCGAGACCTACAAGTCGAGCAGGGACGAAAGTCGGGCTTAGTGATCCGGTGGTACCGCATGGAAGGGCCATCGCTCAACGGATAAAAGCTACCCTGGGGATAACAGGCTTATCTCCCCCAAGAGTCCACATCGACGGGGAGGTTTGGCACCTCGATGTCGGCTCATCGCATCCTGGGGCTGAAGTAGGTCCCAAGGGTTGGGCTGTTCGCCCATTAAAGCGGTACGCGAGCTGGGTTCAGAACGTCGTGAGACAGTTCGGTCCCTATCTGTCGTGGGCGTAGGAAATTTGAGAGGAGCTGTCCTTAGTACGAGAGGACCGGGATGGACGTACCGCTGGTGTACCAGTTGTTCCGCCAGGAGCACCGCTGGGTAGCTATGTACGGACGGGATAAACGCTGAAAGCATCTAAGCGTGAAGCCCCCCTCAAGATGAGATTTCCCAGTATGTAAGACCCCTTGAAGACGACGAGGTAGATAGGCTGGGGGTGGAAGTGCAGCAATGCATGGAGCTGACCAGTACTAATCGGTCGAGGGCTTATCCAATTGCAAGTTCTAAATCGCGTGTTTCGTTTCGAATCTAGTTTTCAGAGAACGATCTCTGAAATGTAAGCTACGCGTTTGGTGGCGATGGCGGAGGGGTTCCACACGTACCCATCCCGAACACGACCGTTAAGCCCTCTAGCGCCGATGGTACTTGGACCGCAGGGTCCTGGGAGAGTAGGACGCCGCCAAGCAAAGAACCACTGCCGATGTTATTCGGTGGTGGTTTTTATTTGTTTATAAGGATTAGATACGATGAGCGGAAGCTCTGACATGATCGATATTGGAAGGTAACATTTTTGTTACGGATAACAGTTGCAAAACCAGTATAATAGGACTATGTTAAATATGCTAAAAGTACCTGACCACAGAGCTGGAATGTGCAGCTGTGAAAAGGAGGGTGTGTGTGTTAAGTTGGCGGAGACTTGGACTACAATCATTTCTGTTGCTTTGTTTGACCGTTGTTCTGGCAGGATGCGGTGAAGCATCAGGATCTGTATGGACTTCATATGAAGGTGCGGTGAACGAGAAGAGTTTTCCGGTGCCTAAAGTAGCGAATAAATCTGACCAGTCTGAAAATAATTCGGATATGGATTATGTTCGATATACGCTGTCTGGTATTAGTGAGAGTACTAGCTTGCCTGAGGTATATCTAGACGAGATTAAAAGCTGGGGTTGGACAGAGAGGCAAGCCAAGGGTACATCCAATGAATCCAGTACCTTGCGTGTATTTGCAAAGGAAGGACATACTGTGCATTTAGCAGTACATGATGGTTCCTTTACACTAATGGTTCCTAGAAATGATGCTACTCAAACGACAGTTAAATCATTGGCTGAAGACGATTGAGCTGTTGCGGGTAAGGTTGTATATGATTAATTAACGTTGTGATGTTCCTTATAATATAGTAAAGCTCCCGTGTACTTGATCGGGGGCTTTTTGTTATTTAGCGAATTAGGCTTTAGTAATGATGGGAGAAGCTATCATGTATGGTGGATCAGAGGTCATACAGATTCAGAAGGAATGAGCAGTTTCTTTCGTACATGTATAGGTGGTGTGTGTGCTTGAAGCATAGGGGAGTGTAGAGCGTTAAAAATAGAAGGAGAGTGATATAAGTTGTATAAAGGTATTGAAGTAATGAACGGCTGATGGAAATCAGCTAGAAGGCAGATAGAGCTGAGACTGAGCAAGAGATTGCTCAAAGATGTACGATCTACGAGATATCTGGGGCTATGAGGATATCGAGCAGCCGCAGGCAAAGAGGAGAAGAACGGAGTCTCGAGTGGGGATAACTCATTTTACTATACCCATACTGTGGATAAGGGATAAGAAGTGGACGATAAATAAAGGTTATCCACTGTGGATAAACCTTTATTTGAGCATGTGAGGCTGAGTCAACTGAACGATACACGATCATGATTTTGCACCAGATTATTCGAAGGGCTCAGCGATTATGTATTACAGGTAAGTGAGGTACATTCAGTATTGCATAAACGAGGGAGTGTTATTGCAGATAGTATGAAACATCTTGTTCATTCAATTTGATGAGTCCATCTTTGCGCTCACGGGAGAGTACCATTACAACATACAAGCGAGGACCCAGCAACCACAAATGCCAGAAGATCAGCGAGAGGGTGAAGGATAACGGCGACCATATCAAACATACTGTAATGATACATAATCCAATCCAGCTCATGTTAAGGTGTACCCGGACAAACATACGGAAGCTGAAATGCTGATCAGGGATATAACCTAACCAGGGCATACGCATATTCCAGCGCCAGCGTTTGGCGTAAGAGGTACGGACCAGCAGTAATATCGTTCTGGCGATGACATAATGAATCCAAATGGTGATTGGACCTGCCAGTACAAAAAAGAAGAGGCCAGTCCAGGAGAATGCAAGTAGATTGAATAAGAGCATGATGACCGGCAGACACAGATAGCTGTAAATGACACTGCGGGCGATAGCCTTTTTTTTCAGAAGCCGGTATTGATAAAATGTTGCTTTATTCTCCGGTTCGGCGATCATACGATTATATATCCTCCTTCGGATTCACGTTTGTGTGGGAGTGGGTATTCATTTTTCTTACACGAGTAAAAGGGAATGAACCATGCATGTATGTATATATGAACCTTGTATCTCACGCCATGACGATTGTACAAGATATTGAGATTCGACGGAGCTTATCTCAGTATACTCCCGAATACACGGACTGTCAGGCTTTGATATCGTTATCATGTATTATATATCGGCTGATATTCCAAGTTTTTTTAAGGAAATTGAATATAAGTTTGAGTCAGGCCAAGGGATGCGTGATGTAGAGGTAAATGCGGTGGAATGTAGGATAACTGTATTACATAAGCAAGTGAATGTTCTTGTAGGGAGAATGAATGTATTTTTCGGTACAGACACCCAAGAGGGGGTGGGCGAATATATATATTTTATAGAAAGAAAGCACTATGAAAATGTTTAAAATAATAGAAACTGTGCAATACTGATAGTAAACGTAAAACAAGGTGGGATGGTTCATGGAAGAACATGCCGAACACACATGTATTATCTGCGAGCAAAGAAAAAGAGAAGGCATTTTTATTGTATCTGAATTCATATGTGACACTTGTGAAGCAGAAATGGTTCATACCGACGCGCAGGATGCCAAGTACAATTATTTTATTCATCAAATGAAGCAAATTTGGGTACAAAAAAACGCATAATGAATGTTGCTCATAGAAGTAGAAGCGAAACATCACATTGTAACGATGCTGATGTGCATAGAGGCCCAATGGGCCTTTTTCTGTTTTTAAGAGGAGAGATTGTCTTGTTTGCCATCTTGGGAAGGCGTATGCTGATATAATGGTATAGATCATTTGCAGTAGAGCGTGTGGAGATGGGGAAGAAGTGCGTTCCTTGGATTAGGAAGCATTTTGAAGCGCATAGGGCGCACATTATATATGTACAGGATGGTTATTTCATGGATCATAAAAATAAATCAAGTAGTGCCCCTCTATATGAAGCGTTGCTTGCGTATCGTGATTCGAAGCAGCGTTCTTTTCATGTGCCTGGGCATAAGAATGGACAAGCTTATCGACATTTGGTAGAACAAGCAGAAGCAGGGCAACCTCCAGTTAAGGATATCGTTAATGAGGAACACCAGCACAACGGTGAGATTCAGAATGATGGAGGAAAGAATGTTAACCAGAAGTTAGAGCGTTTCAGTTCGGTGGATGAACATGGGGCTGATCTGGAGAGTGTGGAACGACTCAGCGTTGAAGGGGCTCACTCGGAATTAGAACTGGTACCGGATCGTTCATTCCTGGAGATGATGGAGATGGATGTTACGGAGATTACGGGCACCGATGATTTGCATCATCCGGAAAGTGTGATTCAGGAAGCACAGGAGTTTGCGGCAGATTGTTTTGGGGCAGAGGAGAGTTTCTTCCTTGTGGGAGGCAGTACGGCAGGTAATCTGTCCTTATTGCTGACCGTGTGTGATGAGCCAAACAGTATTGTGCTGGTGCAACGGAATGTGCACAAATCCGTTATTCACGGGTTGATGCTGGCAGGCGCAAGGGCTGTATTTCTGGAGCCGTGGGTCGATCCTGTGTCTGGACTTGCGGTCATGCCGTCGGTGGAGACGGTGCAGGCTGCTGTCCAGTCCTACCCTGAGGCAAAGGGTGTATTAGTCACTTTGCCCAATTATTACGGCATGGGCGCTGATCTAACGCCCATAGCCGAGGTATGCCACGCCGCTGGCATGCCACTGCTCGTGGATGAAGCGCATGGCGCGCATTATGGGCAGCATCCGGAGCTGCCTGTCTCTGCACTGTCATGCGGAGCAGACGGTGTCGTGCAGTCAACGCATAAGATGCTGACGGCTTTAACCATGGGTGCCATGCTGCACATTCAGGGACCACGTTTAAACCGGTCCCTGTTAAGGCAGCGCCTGGCTATGGTGCAAAGCTCAAGCCCATCATACCCGGTGATGGCTTCGCTCGATCTGGCGCGCCGACTGCTGCACGTGCAGGGCGCGAACACATTCACGGCGGGACTCGCCGCCGTGGATGCCTTTAAGCGCGGCCTCGCAGAGCTGCCGCGCTTTCAGTTGCTGCAGCCTGCACAGCAGCTGCAGCCAGAAACGCCAGCCGGAATAGCGAAGCCGGCTGGCATGTCCGTGTCCGCTGCGCAGCAGACACGGGAGGGCCTGACCGCGGCGGCGAAGCCATCTGCCGCGGGGTATACCGCTCAGGACCCATTCAAGGCCGTCATTTATGACGGCGCAGGGGTGCTGAGCGGTTATGGGCTACAGCAGCAGCTGGAAGCATGCGGCTGTGTGCCCGAGATGAGCGACGAACGGTACGTCGTCTTGCTCTTCAGCCTGGGCTCAACGGTGCAAGATGCTCAGCACTTGTTGCAGGCTTTACACCATATCAGCTCTGCCGATGGGCATGAGCAGGTCCAATCTAATACAGAGTCATCTCATCAGCTTGCGAAAGGTTCGGCGCATTATATTTCCACGTGGAACAATTTACAAGAAAACACTCGCTACTCGGAACCGATCTCCTTCACGCTGCAACCGATTGTGGATACGGATACGGTCAATGTTCCGATAGAAGAAAGCGTGGGTTGTCGATCAGCTGAGATGGTAGTCCCGTATCCTCCAGGGATTCCGCTTGTATATCCGGGTGAACGACTAAGTCCATCGATGGTGGCACGTATACAACTCCTGCGCGATGAAGGAGCAAAGTTTCACGGGGTATCCGATGCATCTCTACAGGTATTGAAGGTCATGAAGAATTGACGATACACATGAAAAACTGAATTGCATTCACCAATAGGTAGTCTATATGACCAATACGGATAGCGATACTGGACCCTACATATGTGAGGGTCTCTTGGTCATTAATTTAGTTGCTAGGGTGTGTCTTCAAACTCAGGCATGCAATACGTTGAAGGATGTCAGGGTCCAACATCTGGAAGTCAAGGATTGCTGAACCTGGCGAATTGTCCAGACGATTTTCTAAGGAACCGAGGACGTCTTATTTAGCCTTCGAGTCCTCCTTTTATTTTGTAAGGAATCTGAGACACGTTATTAACCAAAATCACCCAACAAACACGCTGTAAACGGCTGGTTATTCCAATATAGCGTGTTTCAGATTCCTTAGATTGCTGCGGGCGCTTCAAATCGCTGAATAAGACGTCACAGGGTCGTTAGCGCTCCCGCTCCGTGCTCTGATCCAGACACGGTTCAGTTACGTTCCGGCTTTCGGCATGTTCGAAGACGCGCTCTAGTTCAACTTACAAAGATAGACATAAGAAAGAAGGGAACACTTTGGGTATTCCGCTAAAAAAATATACAGGAATAGTCCTGCAAGTTTTGTTGATGTACGGTTTTTATTGGATTGGAAACTTGATTCAAGCTATATTACATCTGCCGTTAACAGGCAGTATTGTGGGCATGCTGGTATTGTTTATCACCATTCAACTGGGATGGATCAAAATGAGTTGGGGAGAAGAAGGGTCGACGTGGCTTCAATCTCATCTTCAATTGTTGTTTATCCCCCCAACTGTGGGCATTATTAATCATTTTGATTTTTTTAGAGCCAACACATTATTATTGGTTCTTGGTTTGATCATTAGCACATTAATCACATGTCTGATATCTGCCAAATTAAGTGAGTGGCTTATGACATGGAGATCGTCTCATTCAGGCAAAAAGGAGGCGATCACTTGTCAGCATTCATCCTCGGAATTGGAATGATCGCGCTAACCATCGCTGTATATATTCCAGCCACTCGTCTATATAAAAGGCTGAAATGGCCGATACTTATGCCAGTACTCACAACGACTGCCATACTGATCCTGATTTTGGTGATTTCCGGTATAAAGCTGGATACGTACATGCTGGGTGGCAAATGGATACAGGAGCTCTTGGGTCCAGCAGTTGTATCTCTCGCTTTTCCCTTGTCCAGACATCTGCATGTGCTGAAGCAAAATATCATTCCAATTGTGGGTGGAACAATCGGAGGCAGTATTACAGGTGTCTCCACAGGTGCTTTAATCGCCATTCTGCTTGGCTATCCTCAAGAGATGGTCATCGCTTTATTGCCAAAATCCGTGACCACTCCTGTGGCTATCCAACTTGCTAATCAGGTTGGAGGGAATGCCTCATTCACATCGCTGTTTGTGATGATTGCAGGATTCTCAGGGATATTATTGGGGCCGATGCTCTTGAAATGGGCCAAAGTCCGCAGTAAACATGCCTATGGAATTGGACTGGGTTCAGCATCTCATGCCCTCGGCATGGCAAGGTCTTTTGAATATGGAGAGAATGCAGTAGCCCTTAGTTCAGTATCCATGATTGTCAGTGCCATTGCCGGATCAATTATGCTTCCATTATGGGTATGGATCATCTACGGTTGAACGCTTTACTTTGTTGTTCATGTTGGAGTAACCGCTGACCTATAGTATTATAGAAAGAAACAAGCTTGTATGATCTTGGTTTTATTATTACGTACCGATATAGCTGTAGCTATACACCTCTGGGCGGGGGATATCATATCCTGTAGCAAGAGGGTCTAAGCATATTCATTACAGCAGCAATAGATGCAATTATCGACATAGAAAGCAGGGAAGCATATGCAGGGCAGAGGTAAATTCATTACGCTGGAAGGGGGAGAGGGTTCCGGTAAAACAACGATGATCGGTAGAATAGGTTCTTATTTTGAAGAACGGGGTATACCTTACGTAGTTACGCGAGAGCCTGGCGGAATTGAGATTGCGGAGAAAATACGTTCAATTATTCTGGACCCTCTTCATACGGCAATGGATGCTCGAACCGAAGCGCTATTGTATGCAGCTGCACGCAGCCAGCATCTGGCGGAGAAAGTAGAGCCTGCTCTGAGAGCTGGAAAAGCAGTCATCTGTGACCGATTTGTCGATAGCAGTCTGGTCTATCAAGGATACGCCCGTGGACTCGGGATAGAGAATGTATGGGCCATTAATCGTTTTGCGATTGGTGATCTCATGCCGGATGTGACCTTATATCTGGACATTGAGCCTGAAGTGGGGCTTGCCCGGATTGATGCTCATGATGGCCGGGAAGTGAACCGTCTGGATCTGGAAAATCTGGAGTTTCACCGTAAAGTGCGAGAGGGTTACTTCCTATTAAAAGAGCAGTTCACGGAACGGATCAGAGTTATCGATGCTTCCATGAAGCAGGAGGATGTCTTGGCAGCAATGATTTTGTCGCTGGAGACAGGGATTTTGAAGGATTTTGACGAGTAATTGTCTAATATATAGACAGGGCATTTGATAAAGGTGCTTATTCTAAAGGAGGTTATGCAGGATGAAACTGATTGTTGCGATTATACAGGATAAAGACAGCAACCGATTATCCAGCGCATTGGTCAAAGCAAACTTTCGGGCAACGAAGCTTGCCAGTACGGGCGGATTTTTGAAGGCAGGCAACACGACGTTTATGATCGGTGTCGATGATGGTCAAGTCGAATCCGTAATGAACGTCATTCGCAGCAGCTGTAAGGTTCGTGAACAGCTCGTGACTCCGGTCACACCGATGAGTGGAACAACCGACTCTTACCTGCCGCTACCTGTTGAAGTTCAAGTAGGTGGAGCTACTGTATTTGTTCTACCGGTAGATCGCTTCGAACATTTCTAATTAAACCTATTGCATGGATCCCATGAGGGTCCTTCATGATCGATAGCATGTTGGAAACGATGGATGCAAGAAGAGTTAACAGAGTTCGTGCGTGCCACTTACGGAACGCCTTTCTTGACGAGAAGAATCAGCATACTCTTTCCGGATGAGCATTTCCCAGCTGGGGAATGGTTCATTTCGGAAAGAGGTTGACTACAAAGAAAAAATCCTTGATGGTGATGTGTATCTACCATTATATATAGTGTGATCAGCATATATAAAAGCCTCATTCTCACGCACAGGCGCAACGCGCACTGTGCTGATGGGCGATTGGCTATCTATGATAGAAAGCGGGCGTATCCATGAAAATCAATCCTGGATTCAGACCGATTCAGAGCGGGATCAGTTCTACTGATTCAGGTTCCAAACCGGTCCAATCCAAAAATTTCTCTGATATGATGAATCACCAGGGGGAACGGGCCTCACAAGCTGAACTGAATCGCCGGTTTAGTGAAATCCAGCTTCAGGGCGATCGCCTGGCACGTTCCATGACGATTCGTGAACTGAAGGCGTATAAGCAACTTGTTAAAAGGTTCCTGGAAGAGACCGTTCGTCGCGGTGTATCCATGAAAGAGACAAGGGGTTGGGATCGTCGTGGCAGAGGCAAGCGTTATAAGCTGATTGATGAAATCGACTCCGCTCTGTTATCCATGGCTGATGAACTGCTGGATACAGAAGAAGGAAAAATCTCTCTATTACAACAAGTAGGCGAAATTCGGGGGATGCTTATTAATTTAAGCTTCTGAGGAGGAAGTATGTCCTTTCAACAGATTATGGGTCAACAAGCGGCCAAGCAAATGTTACAAAGCAGTTTGAGACGTCATGCAATAAGCCATGCGTATTTGTTTAGCGGTCCAGCTGGTAGTGGGCAACGGAAGACGGCAATTACCTTTGCCAAGGCAATATTCTGTACAGAGCTTGAAGATGACGCTTGTGGGCAGTGTCTTGAATGCCGTAAGGTGGATCATGGTAACCATCCGGATCTAACCATGCTTGCACCAGATGGAAACAACATTAAAATAGATCAAATCCGGGATCTGCAGCGTATCTTTTCATATCGATCAGAGGCAGGTCATCCCAAAGTATATATTATAGAACAAGCCGAGAAAATGACGGTTCAGGCAGCAAATAGTTTGCTCAAATTTCTGGAGGAACCGCAGGTACCAGCAGTCGGCATCCTGATTACAGATAATGGACAGGCCATGTTGCCAACGATCCGCTCACGCTCCCAATTGGTGCCGTTCAGCGCACTGAATCCGGAAGAGATGCTGCAATCTCTGATCGAGGAAGGGCACCCTGCCAATCTGGCTCGCTCTGCCGTCCATTTAGCGTCAGGATTGGAAGCATGTAGAGAAATTCTCCAGCAGAATTGGTTTGCAGAAATTAGAAACGTAATGTTACAATTAGGGAAGGAGTCCCTGGGTAGAGGAAGTACATCATTGATCTCTGCACAGCAGAAGCTTTTTAAAACCGGACTCTCTGAACATCTGGACATGTTGCTTAGTTTGTTCCATCTATGGTTTAGGGACATGCTTTATGTTCAGTACGATAGGCATGAACATATCGTTTTTATAGATCAGTTAGACATGTTATCTCAGTTGGCACATACCCGCAGCACAGAGCAGTGGGTCTCCTATATGGATATGGCCGCAGCATGCAGAAAAAAATTGCGTTTCAACGTCAATGGCCAGCTTTGTCTGGAGCAATTTTTGATCGGTTTGGCATAAGACTGGGAGAGGGCAGAGTTAGCTCCAATCATATGCAAACGGTTATAACTTCGGCCGGTTCCCTAAGAAGACGGGGCTTCAGACGAAGTGGGGTTGGCTTACAAGGGGGTTAATTTTTTGTACAGTGTAGTGGGTGTCCGTTTCAAAAAAGCGGGCAAAATTTATTACTTCGATCCCCTGGACCTTCCCATTGAGAAAGAAAACTGCGTTATCGTGGAGACAGCGCGGGGGGTAGAGTACGGTAAGGTTGTTGTTGGTAAGAAGGAAGTGGGCGAGTCCGATGTGGTGTTGCCGCTGAAGAAAGTCATCCGCGTTGCGGGCGAGACAGATGCCCGTGTGGTTGATGAGAACAAGCGTGCAGCGAAGGAAGCATTCGGTACTTGTTTAAATAAAATTAAAGACCATGGCCTCAAAATGAAGCTGGTCGATGTGGAATTTACGTTTGATCGCAATAAAATTATATTTTATTTTACAGCTGAAGGAAGAGTTGATTTCCGGGAGCTGGTCAAGGATCTGGCAAGCATATTCCGGACACGAATCGAGCTGAGACAGATTGGTGTACGTGATGAAGCGAAGATGCTTGGCGGAATCGGACCTTGCGGCCGTGTGTTGTGTTGTTCTTCCTGGCTGGGAGACTTTGAGCCGGTATCAATCAAGATGGCTAAAGATCAGAGCCTGTCACTGAATCCGACGAAAATTTCAGGGTTGTGCGGAAGACTCATGTGCTGTCTGAAATTTGAGCATGATAACTATGAAAGTGTGAGAGAAGAACTGCCAGCTGTAGGCAAATTGGTCGTCACCTCATTGGGTGAAGGAAAAGTTGTCGGAATTAATGCCGGTAGCCGCACAGTCCATGTTCAACTGTTCGACATCAGTAAAGTCAAAGAACTTCCGCTGGATGACGTCGTTATCAAGTAAACCATAAAGGTTGCTTCGGGGTGGAAACTTGGAAAAGAAAAATCTGTTTACGCACATTCATGAAATGGAAACCCAACTGGGTCAGTTGCACGGTGATTTAGGAGAGTTAAAAATGATTGTGAAGGAGCTGCTTGAGGATAATCAGCGGCTTACCATCGAGAATGAGCAGTTACGCAAACTGCTCAAACGTGAGGCTCCGGCAGATCTGCCGATCTCCTCAGCACTCGCTCCCGTAGCAAGACCAGCAGGTCCGGCTACAGGTGAAGATGTTGTGGGTGAAGGGTATGATAATCTGGCCCGGTTGTATCACGAAGGCTTCCATATCTGCAACGTCTATTATGGACATCTGCGGACGGAAGGCGATTGTCTGTTCTGCCTGTCTTTTTTGAATAAATGAAGTGACCGTAGGGATCCCCTACGGTTTTTTTTCAAGGTTATAAACCTAAACTAAACGAACATGAGATATAGAGTACCGGAGGATGAGCGTAACATATGAAAGCAAATGAAGTTGTGTTACATGAGTCAGAGCGGATTGATGATCTGCTCTCTCATGATCTGAGAATCATTCAAAGTGATGAAGTGTTTAGTTTTTCGATGGATGCCGTATTATTAGCCCGGTTTGCTTCCGTACCTAAACGGGGTCGTGTACTTGATTTGTGTACGGGTAACGGGGTGGTTCCCATTCTGCTTACAACGCGTACGCAGGCTAGTCTGGAAGGGATCGAGATTCAGCCACGTTTGGCTGATATGGCACGTCGCAGTGTGCAATTAAATGCATTGAATGAGTCGATTATGGTTCGTGAAGGTGATTTGCGAGAACTGGTAAAAGAAACAGGACATGCTGTATACGATGCAATAACGGTTAATCCTCCATACATGCCCCTGAACGGCAGTGATCTCAAGATGAACACACATCAGGCAATGGCACGTCATGAGATCGGATGTACCCTGGAAGAAGTGATCCAGGCTTGCAGTCGACTTGTACGTAATGGCGGCAAAGTATCGATGGTTCATCGTCCGCAGCGACTTGCAGAGATTATCTCGCTCATGCGCGAGTATAAGCTGGAGCCAAAGCGGATTCGGATGGTACATCCCCGTGCTCATCTGGAAGCCAACATGGTATTAATTGAAGGAATGAAAGATGGTAAACCAGAAGTAAGGATGCTTCCTCCACTCATTGTCTACAATGAAGAGGGGAAATACTGCGAAGAGATTATGGATATTTACTATGGTCAGCAACATGCTGAACGTACTACGAAAGGAGGGCTTTAGATGACTTTGCATATTCAGAAAAGCTATGCGGAGCAACCTGAAGGGTCAGGCAAGCTATATCTGGTTGGAACACCCATTGGTAATCTGGAGGATATGACCTTCCGGGCCATCAAGACCTTGCAGAGTTGTGACATCATTGCAGCAGAAGATACACGCCAGACCCGAAAGCTGCTTACCCATTTTGAAATTACACCTTCAATGCTGTTTAGTTATCATGAGCATAATAAGGGGGCGAGTGGACCTGAACTGATACGCTATATAATAGAAGGAAAAAATTTGGCACTTGTCAGCGATGCCGGTTTGCCAGCCATTTCGGACCCTGGTTCTGACCTTGTACAGCTTGCACTGGAGGCAGGAATAACGGTCATTCCCATCCCTGGACCAAACGCTGCGTTGTCTGCTCTGATCGTGTCCGGATTACCGACGGAGCGTTTTACATTCGGCGGTTTTTTGCCGCGGGAGAAAAAGGACATGCGAAAAGTGCTGGAGGCTTTTGACGAATCCAACGGGACTTTGTTATTTTATGAATCGCCTCACCGTATTCGGAAAACATTAGTCCACCTCGAAGAAATTCTGGGTGATCGCTCGATTGTCCTGGCTCGTGAACTAACCAAGCGTCATGAGGAATTCGCAAGGGGCACTGTGAAGGAATGTATAGATTGGCTTGAAGAACATCCGCCTCTTGGCGAGTACTGTTTGCTGGTAGAAGGCATTAAGGAAGAGGAGCGTAAGGCTGAACGCGAAGCATGGTGGCAGCTCATGTCACTAGCGGATCATGTCAGCCATTATGAGGGTGAAGGATATAACCGTAAAGATGCAATGAAAAAAACGGCTACCGATCGCGGCCTGACAAAGCGTGATGTATATAATGCATTAATCGAGCAGTGATCTAACCAAATATCTTCTGTTGTGGGGAACATAACTTGAAAAGAAGCTTATATCCAACCTTAGTGGAATATTAAAAAGAGCAGAGTGGCTCAGAAAAATTCCAAACAAAATTTATCGTTCTCTTCCGGTTCGCGTGTGACAGAATCTTTTTGGGTAATGGAACCCATAACAAGGCAAAAAAATACCTTCCGCGGTGGGGTTCACACCGGGAAGGTCATTAAGGAATATTAAAAAGGTTAGAAATAACAATTTAGATAAGTCCAGTATACCTGGTTTTTCTTATTTTGTCACAGGTGCAGGGATTTCGGAAATACATTCGTTACAAACAATTTTACCTTTGAAGTAAGTAACGTTCTCTGCATTACCACAGAAGATACAAGCAGGCTCATATTTTTTCAACATGATGCGCTCGCCGTCAACATAGATTTCCAGAGCATCTTTTTCACCAATACCGAGTGTACGGCGCAATTCAATTGGAATAACTACCCGTCCCAGTTCGTCCACTTTTCTTACAATACCTGTTGATTTCATCATTATAATCAGTGCTCCTCTCAGCTAACTATCATTGTCATTATTCGACATTATTTTATGTTTTATGATACTCATCATACCAACGATTCCCAAATCAGTCAACCTTAAAATTAGCTTAAAATTAAGGCTGTTTTTCACAAGGTTACTGGTGGTAAGGGATTGGAAGCTGTTTTTCGCATTTAAACCTCAATGTCAGCTTTGTCGATTTGGAAAACGACAAAACTACTTCATTCGACAAAGTTCGTCATAACGTGTCGAATCTTAGGTGAATCGTAGAGTTCAAAGCGTTAATATAAAAGAAATTAAAGGAGTGAGTCGACATGGAACAACGTTTAACGGAAGAGAAAGTATTCAAAGATCCGGTACATAATTATATCCACGTGCAAGATCCGGTTATATGGCAGTTAATTAACACCCCGGAATTTCAGCGTTTACGCCGGATTCGTCAGCTGGGTACTTCTTACCTTACATTTCACGGAGCAGAGCATAGTCGGTTCTCACATTCACTAGGTGTTTATGAGATCACACGCAAGATCATCTCTCAATTTGAAAGAAGTCATTATTCGGATTGGCCGAAGGAAGAAAAGATTGTAGCTCTTTGTGCAGCTCTACTTCATGATCTCGGGCATGGGCCATTCTCTCATTCCATTGAGGAAGCTTTTGACATGAATCACGAAGATTGGACTTGTCGCATTATTACAGGTGATACCGAAGTAGGGGCGATCTTAAGACGGTATGCTCCTGATTTTCCTGACAAAGTAGCGTCTGTCATTCAAAAAACGTATGAAAAGCCGATTGTGGTGAACTTGGTGACCAGTCCGCTTGATGCAGACCGAATGGATTATTTGCTCAGGGATGCCTATTTTACAGGTGTAAATTACGGCACGATTGACCTTGATCGTATCCTTCGGATGCTGCGTCCTTATCATGGGCGGATTGTAGTCAAGGAGTCAGGCATGCATGCTGTGGAGGATTACCTAATGTCTCGGTATCAGATGTATTGGCAGATTTACTTCCATCCGGTGACTCGTAGTTCTGAAATTATATTGCGGCAAATATTCAAGCGAGCGAAAACACTCATACAGCATGGTTTTCAATTCCGCTTCATGATTGATCCACTCCCTCAACTATTTGAAGGAGAATTATCCGTAGATGAATATTTGCAGTTGGATGAAGCATTAATTCAGACGGCATTTACGCAGTGGCGCAAGGAGGACGATACTGTTCTGAGTGAGTTATGCGAACGTTTTATGGATCGCAAGTTATATAAGTATGTAGAGCTTGAACAGGTCGACTTGACAATGATGGAAGAGATTCGGGAAGCTTTTGTACAGGCTGGTCTCGATCCCGAATATGATCTTGAAATTGATTTTCCTTCGGATAATCCGTATGATGTGTTTCGTCCGGATGAATCCACAGATAAGCAGATTCTTCTTCTGGATCGACAGGACAATTTACGTGAGTTGTCAGAAGTATCTGACATTGTCCGTTCCATCAGTGGGCTTCACCGAGGGAAACATCATTTGTATTACCCGCAAAACAAGGTGGATGCGATTATTCACGAATTACCGTCACATATACGCCCCTATTTCTTGTAATCGTGTGGGTATAATCCGATGAAGAATTTCGATATCAAAACACTTTCTAAAAGAGCTATTTTTCATGATACAGTAATCTGCTTTAATGGGGAGTATATGTAGATCGACATAATTTTGTAAATGCAAGCAGGTAGAATGGGTACAATCAGCAATATATAGATCAGAATATCCGTATATCTTCTATATATTGTAGTTGTGAAGAAACAAACGTAATGATGTAATACACAGATACCCAAAATGTTTTATGTATGAGTCATTGAATTATTGAATTTTACAAATTGAATTTTGAAAAAGAAGATAGTCGTTATTTCGACATGAAGGGAGATACAAACATGATGCTGTTCGACACACATACACATCTGGATGCACCACAATTCGACGAGGACCGCGAGGACATGATTCAGCGTGCTGTGGATGCAGGAGTTGGTCGCATGATCAACATTGGCTTTAACCGGGAGACGATTCCAACTACGATGAAACTCGCTGAAACATATGACTTTATCTATGCAGCTGTAGGGTGGCATCCAGTAGATGCGATCACTATGCAGGAGGGTGATTTGGAGTGGATTGCATCTTTATGCAAGCATGAAAAAGTGGTTGCGATCGGTGAGATTGGATTGGATTATCATTGGGATACTTCACCGAAGGAAATACAGCATCGCGTATTACGACAACAAATTGCTTTGGCTCGTGAAGTGAACATGCCAATTGTCATTCATAATCGGGATGCACATGAGGATATCATAAGAATTTTGCGTGAAGAGAAAGCGAGTGAAGTTGGTGGTGTGATGCACTCGTTCTCGGGCAGCTGGGAAACAGCGAAAAGTTGTCTCGATATGGGCTTCCATCTCTCCTTCGGAGGACCGATCACATTCAAAAATGCAAAGCAGCCCAAAGAGGTACTGGAGAAGGTTCCTATGGACCGGTTTTTCATTGAAACAGATGCTCCATATTTGACACCTCACCCTTATCGTGGGAAACGAAATGAGACAGCGCATGTACGTCTGGTTGCAGAGGCAGCTGCGGAAATTAAAGGCATTTCGGTGGAGGAAATTGCTGCAATAACAACCAAAAATGCCATGGAACGATTTGGAATTCGTTAAAAAAACGAGCAAATGAGGTGAAAAAGGCAGGTAAGCGGAGTTAATTTGCCCTTTGATTCAAATAAATCAAGAATATTACAATATTTTAACCAAATATTCAGAAAAACGTACTTGATCAACGCTTTACAACATGCATCAAAACAGGATATCATCTTTTCAGTGAATTGTTGTGCGGAAAATTGGACAGATGTTCGGGGGATGAACAAAGGGACACTTTCCGATGAAACAACATTACTTTCATGAATCAGTCTCGCTGAGTCTCCGTTAACGGAGAGCGGGGGAACCAATAGGGCTTAAACATCGGTGTATTTGGCCGATGCGCAACGTTCGCTGACCCAAAAGCAGCGAAGGGAACTGCGAAGCCGTATTTGATTTCTTCTTTGGGTCTCGGGGTGAATTCAAGGGCGTCCGCCATGAGCGGGTGACCCAAGATAGGGCGGCTCTCTTTCGCCCGAACCCGACAGCTAACCTCGCAAGCGGAAAAAGAGAGGCAACCTCGTGCATGAATTTCCGATATTCAAAATCATTCGGAAGCCACGAAAGAGTTCCTCTTACACTCTTTCTTTGGCTTTTTTGTTTTTGAATAAAAGAAATATTGTCATCATACGGTAGGTATTCAGGAGGATGACATCATGTTGCGAAGATTGATTCATGGTGCAGAACCGGATTATGTTGGTCCGATCTGTGTTCTGTAGAAAATTTGGTATAGTCACGTCAAAGACATCATGCATTACTTTAGACGGCGAGGCTATGAAGGAGGACGGAGAAGTGGGCACATTCCAACCAGAAGAGACCCATGAGTCACGATCATCCAGTAAGTCTTTCGCGTTGCGGTGGAAGCATGAGAACATGCGTCAAATGGCATTGATCGCGATTTTCTCAATTGCGCTTACAATCATGATCTTGTTAGTCGTTTACGGTCAGGCCGGGAAACAAATTTCACTGGTTATTGATGGCAAGGCTCAGGTGGTAGAGACTCGTACAGGAATGCTTCAGGAAATGCTGGAGGAGCAGTCGATCACAGTCAGCCCTCACGATAAGGTATCCATGTCCATGAATGGGGCGATTACAGATGGAGACCGAATCGTTATTGAGCGGGCCGTTCCAGTTAACATTACGGCAGACGGAGACACCAAGACTCTGTATACAACCGATTCATCGGTAGAAGATGCAATTCAAAAATCAGGTATTC
This sequence comes from Paenibacillus sp. FSL k6-2145, assembly GCF_037976585.1. NCBI lineage: Bacteria > Bacillati > Bacillota > Bacilli > Caryophanales > Paenibacillaceae > Paenibacillus > Paenibacillus sp. FSL k6-2145. Next base: position 2,158,676 of record NZ_CP150267.1, read on the forward strand.
AAGTTGAGAGTAATGATAAAGTGTATCCGGCGCTTGGCACTGCGATCAAAGCGGAGATGAAGATCCGTGTAGTGCGCGTAACAAAGCGTACAGTGGATGTAGAGCAACCGATCGCTTACAAAGTCATTAAAACGGCTGACCCTAGCTTGTACAAAGGGGATAACCGTGTCGTTGTGAACGGCAAAGAAGGCACAATTGTGCAGCATATCGAAAAGGTATTTCAGGATGGAGAATTGGTCTCCAAAAAAATGGTCGGCAAATCTGTCGCGAATAATCGTGTAGATAAAGTGATCGCTGTCGGCACCAAAGCAAAACCGGTCGTGAAAGAACCTGAGATTCAGACCGTATCGGCTCAAACTTCAACAACCAAAAAGGCTACAACAACGAACTCGAAGAAAACATCTGCCTCGGGCAGCAAAGTGATTACCGTATCCGGGACTTCTTTTAAATACTCTAAAGTACTTAAAAATGTATCCATGACTGCCTACTCTTCCGAAGAGCCGGGCATTGGTACTAAAACAGCTTCCGGTACTCGTGTAACGGAAGGGCGCACCATTGCGGTTGATCCCAAAGTCATTCCAATTGGCTGGTGGGTATATATCGAAGGTCTGGGATTCCGTCGTGCGGAAGATACAGGCGGTGCCATCAAAGGCAATAAAATTGATGTATATTATGACAGTGTGAAGCATGCCCTGAATTTTGGACGTAAAAAAGGCAAGACGGTCTACGTGATCGGTCCGGTGAAGCCGGAAGCGAACTAAAATCGTTTTACTTTGAAATGGGAATGCTATAAAATAGTTGCATGAATGATTCATGCGGAATATGCGGCGGAGGAGTCTGAATTCAGTCTCCCCCGCCGTTTGGCAGAGAAGAGGATATTCCTCTTCTTTTTGCGTTAGAAAGGAAGAAATGGAACATGATAAAAGAAGTCATTGTGGTGGAAGGCCGTGACGATACGGTAGCTATCCGTCGGGCCGTTGAAGCCGATACAATAGAAACAGGTGGATCAGCCATCAACCAACGCATTCTGAAGCGGATTGCGCTTGCTCAGGAGAGACGGGGAGTCATTGTACTGACAGATCCGGATCATGCTGGCGAACGCATTCGTAAAATTATTGCGAATAAGGTCCCTGGCTGTAAACATGCCTTCATTCCGGAGGCCGATGCAACACGCAAAGGTGACATTGGGGTGGAGAATGCCTCACCGGAGGCGATCCGTCATGCTCTGGCGCGTGTACATACTTCATACGAAGGTGCTCCGAGCCTGATCGATTGGGAGGACCTGATCGCGGCAGGACTTATTGTGCATCCGCAGGCTGCTGCACGTCGCATGGAGATGGGCAATCTGCTGGGCATCGGTTATTGTAACGGGAAGCAGTTCCACAAACGTCTCAGTGTATTTCAGATTACACGGGAAGAGTTCTCTACAGCATTAGCGCAAATTGAACGTGAAGGATTGTGAGCATATGAAGGATATGGAAGAGACGATAGAAATTGCAACGCCCAAGCGAACGAAAGAGATTATTCAAAGACACGGATTCTCATTTAAGAAAAGTCTGGGTCAGAACTTTCTGATCGATCAAAATATACTGAACAAAATTGTTAATGCAGCCGATTTGGACGAGTCCAAGGGCGCGTTAGAGATCGGGCCGGGTATTGGAGCCCTTACGGAGCGACTGGCTCGGGTAGCCGGTCCTGTCACAGCCGTAGAGATTGATCAGCGCTTGATCCCAATCCTAGGAGAAGTGATGCAGCCTTATTCGAATGTACGTGTTCATCATGGGGATGTGCTGAAGCTTGATCTGGCTGAGCTGTTTAATACGGATTTTGCATCCGTGGACAAAGTCAGTGTTGTGGCTAACCTGCCTTATTATGTAACGACTCCAATCATGATGAAACTGCTGGAAGAGAAGCTGCCGGTAGACAGCATTGTTGTCATGATCCAAAAAGAAGTGGCTGAACGGATGGCTGCTGCACCGGGATCAAAAGACTACGGCAGTCTGAGCATCGCAGTTCAGTACTACAGTATGCCGGAGCTTGTGTGCATTGTGCCTCCTACGGTCTTCATTCCGCAACCTAATGTGGAATCAGCTGTCATTAAGCTAAAAGTGCGTGAGCAACCACCAGTGGAGATTCCGGATGAAGCACACTACTTCGAAGTGGTACAGGCTTCTTTTGCCCAGCGGAGAAAAACAATCTCAAACAACCTGAAGGCACGCTTCTTCACAAAAGAGAACCGGGAACAGGCAGATATTCTGCTGGAGCGGGCAGGTATTCAACCGTCCCGACGTGGAGAGACGTTGAGTCTGCAAGAGTATGCTACACTCAGCACCGTAATGTGGGAAGCAGGGGTACGTGCAGCGCTGTAAAATTTGAATGAACCAAACCGGGTCTTTGCCCATACGATGGGGTAGAGGTGATTACGTTGATGAATATCGGAGACTTGGTCGTTCGGAAGTCATACGGCGGCGATGTGACTTTTCGGGTGGAAGGCCTCCAGTTGGATGCTGCGGTCATTAAAGGGACTGAGTTCCGGCTGATTGCCGATTCCCCGGTGGACGATTTGATACAGGTTCCCTACGAACCACAAAGCGCCAAGACCAGACAGGCGCATATTAAAGCACATCAGACCCTGTCCCGTCTGCAGCAGAATCGTATGGAACAGGCTGAGCGGAATCGGGAAGGTCTGGTACAGGATTGGTCTGCTCAGCAGGAACCGGCTTATTTTGAAATGCCTGGAAAGGTGCTTCATCTGGATGGAGATCCGAACTATTTGAAAAAAAGTATGGATCTCTATGAGCAACTTCGTGTGCCCGCAGAGGGACAATATGTCCATGAATCGGCAATGGCAGATACCTTATACCGTTTATTACCCAAAGTACGTCCGGATATCGTGGTCATTACGGGTCATGATGGGGTGCTAAAGACACGTCAGCCCTATGACTTATATAGTCTTGGTAGCTATAAGAACTCGCAAAATTTTGTGTCGGCCATTCAGGTGGCCAGACAATATGAACGTCATCTGGACGCCCTCACTATTGTGGCAGGGGCCTGTCAGTCCCATTTTGAGGCACTGCTGCGCGCTGGAGCGAACTTTGCCAGTTCTCCAGGCAGAATTCTCATTCATGCACTTGACCCGGTCTATGTGGCAGCCAAGGCCTCCTTCACCTCTGTGCGGGATACGGTCAATATGAGTGATGTTCTGCACAATACCATCAGTGGTAGCCAGGGTGTGGGTGGTGTCGAGACACGGGGGAGTTACCGGGTAGGTCTGCCTGGGCTGAATGATTTATCTACGCTAAAAGTGAACCCGTCGGCAGTCTGATGTAGGCCATTTAAAGTCCCAATTTGGGGCTTTTTTTGTTTGCAAAAAAATTCATTGACAACAACTTTTTGATGCTGATATAATAATTAGTTTTGATTTGACAATGACTGTAAAATCCGGTATAATGGACAAGAAAAGAGGTGGTCGTCGACAATGGCTAAAAACACGCTGTTGGATATCAAACGCAATCTCGATGCACATATTGGTCAGAAAATTATGTTGCGGGCTAATGGTGGCCGCCGTAAGACCATTGAGCGTACGGGTGTATTGGAAGAAACGTACCCTTCTGTTTTTATTGTTAAGCTTGATGAGGAGCAAGAAACCTTCAAGCGAGTATCTTATAGTTATGCGGATATACTTACGGAGTCGGTGGAAGTCATGGTTTATGACCCGGGCAGCCAGACGCATAGCTCCTATATGGAGACGTAAGTATCGATTTACAGGCGATTCGCCCCACAAGGCGGATCGCTTTTTTATATTTTCTTTTTCTATAAAATCACCCGTCCATCTTCTAAACTAACCCATACATACTCAGGAATGAGCGAGGAACGGTCGCGGCATACTACATGGACAGGTGAAGGGACAGTTTCTTAAGCAATGCAGGAAACTGAATTTGGCCTGATGGCAAGATGTCCAAAACGTGAACGAACTCATCACATTATGAAAGATACATTGGAGGAGGATGGTTCATGAGTCGCAGAAGAAGAAGTGTCATGTCAGAGGATCTGAAGAATGAGCTTGCGAAAGACCTGGGCTTCTATGATACGGTCCAACAGGAAGGTTGGGGTGGAATCAAAGCCAAGGATGCAGGAAACATGGTGAAAAGAGCCATTCAACTTGCTGAGCAGGCTGCCCGCAAATCTTAATCCGGTTCAAGCAGACTGAAAAGCGGGGAAATCCGTCAGGAACAACCCCGCTTTTTCCCCTTAGATGCGGAATAGAAATGACTTGACAGCCCCATTTTGATATAATATGTTAAGTTGTCTTAGGGAAAAGGTGAGGACGGGTGAACGCCTTGAAAATTTACGAAAAAGCGCCTGCTAAAATTAATTTGATGCTGGACGTTTTACATAAAAGAAGCGATGGATTCCATGAAGTTGAAATGATCATGACCATGGTCGATCTGGCTGATCGACTGGAAATGTCGGAGCTGCCGCGAGATACTATTTTCATCTCCAGTCAGGCGGGTTATATTCCGCTGGACGAGAAGAATCTGGCTTTCCAGGCAGCCAGACTCATTAAGGAGCGCTATAACGTGCGTACGGGCGTCCATATTCATCTGGATAAAAAGATTCCAGTTGCAGCCGGACTTGCCGGGGGCAGCAGTGATGCAGCAGCAGCGCTGCGTGGATTGAACCGTCTATGGCGGTTGAATATACCGGATCACGAACTGCAGGAGCTTGGAGCTGAACTCGGGTCGGATGTTCCATTCTGTATCACAGGAGGGACTGCACTCGCTACGGGCCGTGGTGAGAAGTTAACTCCCATTCCTAATCCGCCGCAATGCTGGGTGATTCTGGCCAAGCCTCCGATCAATGTGTCTACAGCCGATGTCTACGGACGTTTCCGCAGTGACAAGATTGTTCGTCATCCGAGTGCGGCTAAAATGGAGCAGGCTATTCGCAGCCAATCATTTACGGAAGTATGTAACCAGATGGGCAATGTACTTGAAGATGTAACGTTGAAACTGTATCCGGAAGTTCAGCATCTGAAGGATGCCATGATTCGATTGGGTGCAGACGGCGTGTTAATGTCCGGTAGCGGTCCAACGGTATTTGGGCTGGTCTCCAAAGAATCGAAGGTTGCCCGGGTATATAATGGTCTGCGTGGTTTCTGTAAAGAAGTGTACGCTGTACGTATGTTGACGTAAAATTCGCTTTTATAATGTACAAACACGTATAAAGGTGGTATATTTTTAAATAATTATTCGGATTTGGATGTTTCCGTGATCGTGAGGATGGATCTCTGTGAAGAAGTTAAAACGAAGCGCAAGGCTGGTTGAAATGACGCAATACTTATTGTCCAGACCGCATACGGTTATTCCGTTGACCACATTTGCCGAACGTTATGGTGCCGCAAAGTCTTCAATTAGTGAAGATTTGGCGATTATCAAAGAAGTGTTCGAAGAAGGTGGGTCAGGAGAACTGCATACACTGGCTGGAGCAGCCGGGGGAGTAAGATGGATTCCGAAGGTATCCCGAGAATTGGCACTGGCATTTGCGGAGCGGCTCTCGACCCAGCTCGCGCAACCTGATCGGATCTTGCCTGGAGAATACCTGTACATGTCCGACTTGCTTGGTCAGCCCGCATTGATGAATGAAGCCGGCAAGATTTTTGCAACGGCCTTTGGCAATATGAATATTGATGTGGTTATGACGGTAGAAACCAAAGGAATTCCACTGGCTTATGCGACCGGAGCCCAGCTCAACCTGCCTGTCGTGCTCGTACGCAGGGACCATCAGGCTACAGAAGGATCGGCCGTAAGTATCAATTATGTATCCGGGTCCCATAAAAGTCTGCATACCATGTCCCTCTCTCGTAGGGCGATGCGTGAGCATTCCAGAGTACTTATTGTGGATGACTTCATGAAGGCCGGGGGTACGGTGCAAGGAATGATCGATCTTTTGGCCGAGTTTAATGCTACAGTTGCCGGGGTAGGGGTACTGGTGGAATCTGGTTCTGTAGATTCAGAAGAACGTCTGTTAACAGATTACGTATCTCTGGCGAAACTGACAGCGGTTGATGCCAAGAGCAGACAGATTTCCGTCAAGCCTGGCAACTATTTTGACCTGTAGAAAGATGACGAATGTTATGTCGTTAAAAGGTCTTTTCCATCGACCTGGCATGAACGTTGTCGAATTGTGTATTAAATAAAAAAATTCCTGAAATTAGGAAATTTTTGTGGTTATAAAAAGAAGGAGTTCGTATATGCTGTGTGGAATTATACACCAAGTTCTGATGGAAAAAGGTGGTGAACACACACATGCAAATTACGGATGTCAGACTCCGCCGTGTTAACTCGGAGGGGAGAATGAAGGCTATCGCATCCATTACCATCGATAACGAATTCGTCGTTCATGACATTCGTGTCATTGATGGTAACAACGGAATGTTTGTTGCTATGCCGAGCAAGCGTACTCCTGATGGAGAGTTCCGTGATATCGCCCACCCGATCTCTTCCGGTACGCGTGAGAAGATTCAGGCAGCAGTTTTGACTGAATACGATCGTGCGGCAACTGAGGAAGAAGTCATTGAAGAAGGTGCCTGAGAACATTATTGGGGTTCGAAGGAAAAGAGAGCCATGTCTTATGGCTCTCTTTTCTTTTTGACCGGAATAAGATATATTCAGTATTGAGTTTATTAGCAGAGAACAAAAAGCGCATCGTGCGCTTGGTGGCAGGGCGGCATCTTAGGAATCATCGGGATTCGGTTAAGCTCGCAGGTACACGGCGTATACATATAGGTCACGATTCGTTGGTGTCCGCGTTGTTACGTGTGATTACAGAGACAGCAGGCGATGAACAGGACCGGCTTGAAGCCGGCTGAACGATACTCATTGGATATAGATCAGCAATGCATTTCAATGGGATTTTCAGAACAGGAGGTCGTTAATTTTGAAACGAATGGCAATCGTTCTTGCCGCAGGGCAAGGAAAACGAATGAAATCAAAATTGTACAAAGTACTGCATCCCGTATGCGGTAAACCTATGGTTGGACATGTGCTGGATGCAGCACTCAGCGCAGGCGTTGAACGCAGTGTAGTTGTAGTCGGTCATGGTGCCGAAGCGGTGCAGTCATTTTTGGGTTCCAGAGCAGAGTATGCACTCCAGGCAGAACAACTGGGTACAGGTCATGCAGTGAAGCAGGTTAAATCTTTGCTTGGCGGCGAGACAGGTTCTACAATTGTGGTCTGTGGAGATACACCGCTTGTGACCAGTGAGACGTTGGAAGGTCTGATGAAGCTGCATGAGAGCAGCGGAGCAGCAGCCACAGTTCTTACGGCTCAGTTGGACAATCCCAAAGGTTATGGCCGCGTCATTCGCGGAGAAGATGGATCTGTACAACGGATTGTGGAACAAAAGGATTGCACAGAGCAGGAAGATGCTGTGAATGAGATTAACACAGGCACATACTGTTTTGATAATGCAAAATTGTTCGCTGCCTTGGAAAAAGTGACAAACCAGAACGCTCAGGGAGAGTATTATCTCACAGACGTAGTTGGCATTTTCCGCAATGATGGAGAAGTGGTTGAAGCTTACATGTCGGATGACATCGCAGAATCCATCGGGGTTAATGACCGACTTGCACTTTCGCAAGCCGAAGCCTTCATGCGTGAACGTCTTGCCGTACGCCATATGTTGAACGGTGTTACAATCATTGATCCGTCATCGACATATATCGGAGCGGATGTTACGATTGGATCAGATACAGTTTTGTATCCGGGGACGATTCTCAAAGGCACAACTTCCATCGGTGAAGCATGTCATATTGGTCCTCAGGCAGATGTGGAAGACAGCATTATTCAGGACGGAGTTACGATTAAACATTCGGTAGTATCCAATGCCGAGGTTGGTTCTGATGCAACGGTAGGTCCATTTGCTAATTTGCGTCCAGGGACTAAACTGGGTCGCAACGTAAAAATTGGTGACTTTGTTGAAGTGAAAAATGCTACAATTGATGAAGGTTCCAAAGTATCTCATCTCAGCTATATCGGAGATGCCAAAGTAGGGAAAAACGTAAATGTTGGATGCGGGGCAATAACTGTCAATTATGATGGTTATAATAAAGCTGTGACAACGATTGAAGATGATGCTTTTGTAGGCAGCAACGTCAATCTGATTGCACCGATTACGGTAGGAAAAGGCGCTTATGTGGTTGCTGGCTCCACCGTTACCCATTCCGTTCCCGAGAATGATCTGGCTATTGCTCGTCCACGTCAGGAGAATAAACCTGGTTATGCGGAGAAGATTCGCGGACGTGCCAAAGCCAAGAAACAAAATGCCAAACCCCAATAAGGGGTTTTGATAACAAGATTGCCTCCCGAAGATCGGGGAGGTGCCGACATGTCGCAGACGCTTATTGATTCCAATGAACCAGCACGGAGGGTTTTTATTTTATGACTTATTTTGATTCGAAATTAAAAATATTTACTTGCAATTCTAACCCCAAGCTTGCCCATCAAATTGCTGATTATATCGGGATCCCTATGGGTGAATCTCACACAACCAGCTTTAGTGATGGCGAGATTCAAGTGAAACTCTCCGAGAGTGTTCGGGGTTGTCACGTTTATATCGTGCAGTCCACTTGCTTGCCGGTTAATGATAACCTGATGGAAATGCTCGTTATGATTGATGCACTCAAACGGGCATCTGCCAAGACGATTAACGTCGTTATTCCTTACTATGGCTATGCAAGACAGGATCGCAAGGCACGTTCGCGTGACCCTATTACAGCGAAACTGGTTGCTAACCTGATTGAAAAAGCGGGTGCAACCCGTGTCATCGCGATGGACTTGCATGCAATGCAGATCCAGGGATTCTTCGACATTCCGGTCGACCATTTGCTTGGCGTGCCAATTCTGGCTCAATATTTCCGGTCGAAACAGATCGAAAATCCAGTTGTCGTGTCGCCTGACCACGGTGGCGTAGTGCGTGCACGTAAATTGGCTGATTTCCTGAATGCACCCCTGGCGATTATCGATAAACGTCGTCCTGAGCCAAATGTGAGCGAAGTGATGAACATTATCGGTAACATCGAGGGTAAAACAGCCATCCTGATCGATGACATTATTGACACGGCGGGAACGATTGTACTGGGAGCGAATGCTCTGATGGAAGGCGGCGTAAAAGAAGTATACGCGTGCTGTACTCACCCGGTATTGTCCGGACCTGCGATGGAACGTTTGGAGAATGCACCATTGAAGGAAGTTATCGTAACGGATACCATTCCAATTACGCATGCTAATCCGACAAGCAAACTCAAAGTGTTGTCTGTAGCGCCTTTGCTCGGAGAAGCGATTATCCGGGTTCATGAGGAATTGTCAATCAGCAAGCTGTTTGAAATTGAATAAGGATGTCTGCATAAAGTAGTAGAGGGGTTACGTTTTCCGGTTCAATGGAAAATGTAACCCCTGTCGGCGTGCCGTTTTTATTAATAGTGAAACAGACGCTGGTCAGTCCATATAATTTGAACTACTACTTTACACAATAACGGAGAGGGCAGAAAAGATCTGAAGAAGTGAAGCGTTCGCCTTTATCACCGGATTTTCCCTTTGAAAAGTGAATCAAAAAAATCTGGGGATAACAGCGATCGGAAGATGTTTCTGCACGCGCAGTGATCCAGTGTAAAATGGTTCGTTCATCTTATATGGTTAATACCCGGGGCGGGAGATAAATCGGAAACGACGCCGATGAAAAAGCGTGTCGGCAATTTCGACGAATTGATTATCGAAACGTGTGATTAGACCAATCTCAATATGGGTGTCGCGGTCGTATACCTGTACAGGTACGTGATATTCGAGATGATAGATAAAATCGCTATGTTGAGTCAGTTGTCCATTGTCTTCGCGCAAAACCCGCTCACCTTCCTGGGTCGATAAAATATGAACTGTAAATACTACAGTAAATCGATCTTTACTTTCCTGATATTATATGAAATATAAGATTCGAAGTCTATGCCTCACCTCAGGCTAATCCGAAGGAGGGAACAAGATGAAGTGGATTGTCGGACTTGGAAATCCAGGCTCGAACTATGCCAAAACCCGTCATAATATCGGTTTTATGGCACTGGATCGGTTGGCTGATCGTCATAATATCTCCATCACACAGAGTAAATGTAAGGCGCTGATTGGAGAAGGTAATATTGGCGGTGTGAAAACCGTACTGATCAAACCAATGACCTATATGAACTTGTCTGGTGAATCGGTTCGAGCATATATGGATTTTTATAAAGTTAGTCTTGAAGATCTGATTGTTGTGTACGACGACATGGATACAGAGATTGGCAAAGTCAGATTGCGTTACCAAGGTAGTGCAGGCGGACATAATGGGATCAAGTCCATTATTCAGCATACCGGTACACAGCAGTTTAACCGGGTACGCATGGGAATATCCCGGCCTGAACCAGGACATGCCATTGTTGATTATGTACTGTCGACATTCATGAAGAAAGAAAAGGAAGCCCTGGATCAGACCATTGAGCAAACATGTGATGCTCTGGAGCATAGCTTGACTCATACGTTTGAACAAACAATGGCGAAGTTTAACGGTTAATTTTGTAAGACATACTGGTAAAATGATCATAAAAGACGGGTTCGATTCAGCCATACTGGACATACTGGATGTATAAACCATGTTCAGGAGGCATAAACATGTCAGTGAATTACGTATGTAGGCATTGCCGTACCTTTATTGGACGAATCGATTCTGCCCGGATAACGGAAGTAGAGCTTGGCTTTCATTTCTTGACCCCCGACGAGCGGAGGGATATAATAGCGTATAATTCCGGTGGTGACATTACCGTTCGGATTACATGTGATTACTGTAAGGAAGCCCTGGAGCACAATCCGGAGCTTAGCCTGCTCGCGAGTCCGCTTCAGTAGACATCGCCCGTACAGGATCGAATGACAGTTGAGGGCGGTTGCGTAATAACGCTCCACCTTTTATAGCCTTGGCAGCCTGCTGAGGCTTCTTTTCAGTTGGCATGAAAGCCATGACTAGCTCGAAATCAGGCTCAGCCGCATCAACAGATGTGGCAATGTTGCGAGTAATCCGATATGATGAAACAGGACAAAAAGGAATTTGTATCCATTTTAATAGTGATGCTACGCGTATGCGTGAGATAATCAAGTAAGTTATAAGAGAGGTGCCCCTTTTGTTACAAGCACTTATACAGGCTTTTTCCAAAGATCCGGACTTCGGGTCCATTACAGCCGGAATCAAGTCCGGCATGAAGGAACAATTGGTTTCGGGTCTATCCGGCTCCGCGCGTCAGATTATGCTGGCTGCTCTGCATCAGGAAATGAACCGACCATTGCTCGTAGTAACACATAATATGTTTTCAGCTCAAAAAATTGCAGAAGATTTACAGGAAGCGCTTTCACCTGATCAGGTGTTAATCTATCCTGCCAACGAACTTGTCGCTGCGGAAGCTGCTGTTTCCAGCCCGGAAACATTGGGTCAGCGTATTGATGTGTTGGTCCGCTGCGCCCAGGGATTCAGGGGCGTTGTTGTTATTCCTTTTTCCGGGGTAAGACGTTATGTTCCGCTTCCGGAAGTGATGGCCAATGCTCGAATTTTGATTAAACAGGGCAACACACTTCAACTGGACTCCTTCCTGCTGGAGATGGTAAAGCTCGGATATGAGCGTGTGGAGCGCGTGGAATCTCGTGGTGAGATGAGTGTACGCGGAGGTATCATCGATTTCTATCCGGTTACTTCATCGATCGCATATCGAGTGGAGTTATTTGATGACGAAATCGATTCCATTCGGACATTTGACCCGGCCGATCAGCGTTCAATTGAACGGATTGAAGAGATTACGGTTTTGCCATGCAAGGAATTAATTGCAGATCGTGAGCGGATGGAAAAGGCTGCCGATGCGGCTGCTCTTTTGCTCGAACAACAGCTGGAGAAAATGTCGGACCGGCAGGCGAAGCTGCGTCTTCGTGAAGAAATTCACCGGGAGATTGAGCTTTTGCGGGAGCACGTGTATTTCTCTGAAATGTATAAATATATCTCTCCGCTCTATCCGGAGAATAAAACGATTTACGACTATATGCCAGAAGATACCCTGCTGGTCCTTGATGAACCTGCCAGACTATCGGAGACATCCAAACAGCTGGACCGTGATGAATCGGAGTGGAATCTGCATCTGATGCAAAACGGAAAAACACTTCCGGATCTTCCATTATCCGCAGACGGTGATGAACTGTTGTATGAGCGTCCATTCCAGACGCTGTTTATGTCGATCTTTTTGCGTCAGGTTCCACATACCCAACCACAGAACATTCTGAACTTCATCAGTCGTGGCATGCAGGATTTCCATGGACAGATGAATGTTCTGAAGGCAGAGATGGAGCGCTGGCAGAAGGCCGGAGTTCAAGTGCTCATGCTGGCGAACGGTGAGGAGCGACTCGAGCGGATGCGCCGGGTACTGATGGACTATGATATTCCAGAGCCAGAGATGATGATTGGTAACTTGCAAACGGGATTTGAAATGCCGTCCATTCATTTGGCTGTCGTGACCGAGGGCGAGATGTTCTCGCAAAAACAGCGTAAAGTACGCAAACCGATTCGGAATGTAGACAATGCTGAACGGATCAAATCCTATAGCGAGCTAAAAGTGGGCGATTATGTCGTTCACCAGAACCACGGGATTGGTAAGTACCTGGGAATTGGCACCCTCGAGGTTGGCGGTATTCATAAGGACTACATGCATATTCTCTATGCGGGTGGAGACAAACTGTCTGTACCTATTGAGCAGATCGATCTGATTCAGAAATATGTTGGTTCCGAAGAAAAAGAACCGAAAATATACAAGCTGGGCGGCAATGAGTGGACACGGGTTAAAAATAAAGTCCGCACATCCGTACAGGATATTGCTGATGATCTGATTAAGCTGTATGCAGAGCGTCAGACCTCCAAAGGGTTTGGATTCGACAAGGATTCTGCGGAGCAGCAAGAGTTTGAGGACATGTTCCCTTATGATGAGACACGTGATCAGGTGCGTGCGATCGAAGAAATCAAGAAGGACATGGAACAAAACCGTCCAATGGATCGTTTATTGTGTGGGGATGTTGGTTACGGCAAAACCGAGGTGGCTATTCGGGCTGCATTTAAAGCAGCTATTGAAGGCAAACAGGTGGCTGTACTCGTGCCAACAACCATTTTGGCACAGCAGCATTTTGAGACGTTCCGTGAGCGCTTCTCCGGTTATCCGTTCAACATTCATGTGCTTAGCCGGTTCCGCTCCCGTAAAGAGCAGAATGAAACAGCCAAAGGCATCAAGGCAGGCACAGTGGATATTGTCATCGGGACGCATCGATTGCTGTCGCAGGATCTGGTGTTCAAGGACCTGGGACTGCTCATTGTTGATGAAGAACAGCGCTTCGGTGTAACCCATAAGGAAAAACTGAAGAAGCTGAAAACCAATGTGGACGTGCTGACACTGACGGCAACGCCGATTCCACGTACGCTTCATATGTCCATGCTGGGTGTGCGTGATCTGTCCGTTATCGAGACTCCACCAGAGAATCGTTTCCCGGTGCAGACCTATGTGGTTGAACACAGCCAAGCGCTTGTTCGTGAAGCGATTGAGCGTGAGCTTGCCCGTGGTGGGCAAGTGTATTACCTCTACAACCGTGTTCAGGGAATTCAGGAGATGGCTGCCGAAATTTCTGAGCTTGTGCCTGAAGCCAAGGTTGGTGTGGGACATGGTCAGATGTCGGAAACAGAGCTGGAGAAAACGATTCTGGACTTCCTGGATGGTGAATATGACGTGCTTGTGAGCACAAGTATCATCGAGACCGGGGTAGATATTCCGAACGTAAATACATTGATCGTACATGATGCGGATAAAATGGGACTCTCCCAGCTGTATCAGCTGCGCGGACGTGTGGGTCGTTCCAACCGTATTGCGTATGCCTATTTTACGTACCAACGGGATAAAGTCCTTACTGAAGTTGCTGAGAAACGTCTGCAATCAATTAAAGAATTCACCGAACTGGGTTCAGGATTCAAAATCGCCATGCGTGACTTGTCGATTCGTGGTGCGGGAAATCTGCTAGGAGCGGAGCAGCATGGTTTCATCGCTTCCGTCGGGTTTGATCTGTATTCCCAGATGCTCGCGGAGGAGATCAACAAACGCAAAGTTACGATGCTTGGCGAGGAGCCGGTACCTTCCGACCAGTGGAACACAACGCTGGATCTCAGTATCGATGCCTACTTGCCGTCCGATTATATCTATGACAGTATTCAGAAGATTGAGATCTACAAAAAAGTGGCGGTCATTGCATCCTTCGACGATGCGATGGAGTTGGAAGACGAATTGGTTGACCGGTTCGGTGATCTTCCGGAAGCCGTCATTAACTTGCTGGCTGTTGCGCGGATGAAAGTATACGGCAAAATCTACGGTATTGAGTCCATTTCCCAACGTGGTGAAGACATTACCGTGAAGTTCTATGAAGGGCGTGAACATGCCTTTGAACTCTCGAAAATCGCGCACATTGGAAATCAGTTCGAAAGACGTGTACAATTTGAACAAGGACCCCATATGCTGATTCACGCTAAAGGCAAGGGGCTTGGGGATAAGCAACTGATGGAGCTGGTAGAGAAAATTCTGGAGTCCATGAAAACTGCTTTTAAATCAAAGGGGGAACTAAAGGATGTTACCAAAGTATAAAAAAGTAGGAAAAGTACTGTCTGTGAGCATGGTCGCAGTACTATCCTTATCACTGCTTGCTGCATGTGGCAAGAAGGAAGAAGCAAAAACACCGGAATCGACGGATACAAGTGCTGTAGTCGCTACGTATGATGGTGGTACTATTACAGCCAATGAATTCGACATGGAGCAACGTGTCATGAAATTCCTCTATCCGGAGTATGCACAAATGATGGATATGGACGATTTCAAAGAGTATCTGGTGAAACAGGAAGTTGCTTATGAATATCTGAGTGGCAAAGCAAGCGAAGATGCCAAAACAGCCGGTACAAAAGCGGCAACTGAGCAATTCGATAAAATGAAAGCTTCTGTTCAGGCAGATCAATGGACAGAAATGCTCAAAGCTCAGAACCTGACAGACGATAACATTAAAAACTACATGACTCGGATCATGACAGTAATCAAAGATAAAGAAACAGGCGTTACGGACGATGCAATCAAGGCAGAGTTTGAGAAAAACAAAGATCAGTTCACAACGGCTTCCGTTCGTCACGTGCTGATTAACTTCACAGATCCAAAAACGCAAAAAGAGCGTAAAAAAGAAGATGCACTTAAAATTGCAAAAGAAGTAAAAACCAAGTTGGATGGCGGAGCTGATTTTGCTGAAATTGCAAAAAAATATTCCGAAGATCCAGGTTCTGCTGAAAAGGGTGGATTGTATGAAAATACACCTGTAGGTAGCTGGGTAGAGGCATTTAAGGAAGCTGCAAAAACGTTGCCACTGAACAAAATCAGTGATCCAGTAGAGACAGAGTACGGTTACCACGTCATGAAAGTGGAAGCTCGTACAGAAGCTGACTTTGCCAAATTGACGGCTGAACAAAAAGAAAGTCTGAAGAGCCAATTGGCTGCAGCTGAAATCGATACGTTCATGCAAAATGAATTGGATAAAATCGTAAAAGAAGTTAAACTGCCAAAAACAGAAAAAGCTGAAGAAGGTACAACTGAAGGTACTACGGGTACAGGAACTGAAGGAGAGAAAACAACCGAACCAAAAACGGATGACTCCACAGGTACGGATACCAAGACTGACCAAGGTACGACTGGAACAGACAAAGATGCAACTACAGATGAAGGTACAAGCAGCAAGTAAGTTGGTAAAATTGCTGTGTTAGCATACGTTTAGGGTTAAATTCGCCCGAATGAATGCCTTGTACTACGTAAATATGGACAACCATACAGAGAAGCAAGGGGAGGACTTAGGACCTCCTTCTTGCTTCTTCTTTTATATATTCAAGTCGTATGGGTACATGGTCGCCTTCTTCGAAAGTTACACAACTATATTCTCCGAAGCATGTATAAGGAAATGGGAACAGATGAATACTATGGTCAAGATATCACACTAAACGTTCTGGGACTTTCCTCTACCCATTAAGGAACAGTAGTTGAAAAATCTTCTCGAGAAAGTGGGGCAACATGTGAAATGAAAGCTACTGGTATTGTCCGCCGTATAGATGACCTTGGTCGTGTGGTCATTCCAAAAGAAATCCGCCGTACGTTACGTATTCGTGAAGGTGATCCACTGGAAATTTTCGTGGATCGTGATGGAGAAGTTATCCTTAAAAAATATTCGCCAATTGGCGAACTTGGTGATTTTGCCAAAGAATATGCAGAATCCCTGTATGAGAGTACAGGACATGTAACGATGATTTCTGACCGGGATACCATTATCACGGTGGCAGGTGGTTCGAAAAAAGAGTATTTGGACAAGCAGGTTGGTCAACTGTTAGAGGGATGTATGGAAAACAGAAAGACCATTTTGGAAACAAACAATGGTTCTTATGAGCTTAGCAAAGATCATGACGAGACGTTATCCTCTTTTGTTATTGCGCCGATTATTTCAGGTGGTGACCCCATCGGAACGGTTATTCTGTTCAATAAGGATGAATCCGTGAAGATGTCTCAGATGGAAGTGAAAATGTCCGAGACAGCTGCTGGTTTCCTTGGCAAGCAAATGGAACAATAGTTAGCAGATCAACTCCTGGTGCCCTGTCTTGGGCATACGGGAGTTTTTGCATTTTAAAGGACAACGAAGTTAAAGATTGTGATGGGGGAGGGTTAGTCTGTGTGCCTTCAGGCAGTTATAATAGCAAGGTATGCTTAAAAGGATTACGCGGGAGGGACTTATGAAACAGCCGTCTACAGGCTCAAGGCTGCTACAGGGTGCATTTGTACTTGGGCTTGCTGCCATTATCTCTAAAATTATTGGTGCTTTTCAGAAGATTCCGCTGCAGAATCTGGGGGGAGACGGTGTATTTGGCATTTACAATACGGTGTATCCGTTATATATGCTCATTATCACGCTTGCTGCTGCAGGACTGCCTCTGGCCGTATCCAAATTCGTAGCAGAACAGAACGCACTCGGAAGACCAGACGAGAGCAGAAGAATTATTCGACTATCTTCCCTACTGCTCGGGGGAATTGGAATTATAATGGCGCTCTTGATGTATGCAGGTGCGCCGCTGATCGCTGACATGATTGGCAACCGCCATGTGGCTCCATCGATTCGTGCAGCTTCATGGGCTTTGTTGTTCGTTCCGGTGATGACAGGGCTGCGTGGATATTTTCAGGGATTACAGCAGATGGTTCCAACAGCGGTATCACAAGTGGTGGAGCAGACGATACGTGTCACCGTCATGATTGTTCTGCTTCTGTGGTTGATGAGACGGGACGCTTCGCTTGAGACTATTGCCGCTGGTGCCATGATGGGCTCCGTTGCCGGCGGAATGGTTGGGCTGCTTACCATGTTAGGGTACATGGTCCGTCATCGGCGGAAAGGCAAGGAAGAGCGAACCGGGCAATTGGATTCGGAATGGAGCAGTAAAGGCGGGGAGGTTGGATCAGAACGTCAGGAGCGTCAAGAGCATCGGGAGCATAGGCCGGTTACGCCACAGAAGAAAACGGTGAGTGCTGTTAACCCCGCTATGGCAGAACGATCACGATCCAATGGTGAATGGATCAAGATGCTGCTCATGTATGCCATTCCCGTTTGTCTCGGGTCACTGGCCGTACCACTGATGAATCTGGTGGATACCTTCACCGTGCCCCGATTGCTGCGGGGAGAAGGACTGGATGAGCTTCAGTCGATGGTTTCCTTCGGCATCTACAACCGTGGATTGCCGCTGGTTCAACTGGTGACGATGCTGGCCACGTCACTATCTGTGCTGTTTATTCCGGCGATGGCGGAAGCCCGGTTAAAGGGCGGGCCAGAAGCCGTCCGGCAGCAAGCAGGCCTCGCGCTGCGCTGGTTCTGGTTGATCGGCCTGGCGGCATCCGCGGGTCTCGCGGTGCTGGCGGAGCCGATTAACCGCATGCTGTACGGAGATGCCGCAGGCACCGAAGCACTGCGGTACATGGCGCTGACGGCTGCGGGCAGCACCGTCAGCATAATTGGGGCGGCGCTGCTGCAAGGCCTCGGCGCCGTGCGCGCACCTGCGTTCAGCATGCTGGCCGCCGCAGGCGTCAAGGTGCTGCTGAACGTTATGCTTGTGCCGGCGCTGGGCATCAGCGGCGCGGCCCTGGCAGGCGCAGTCGCCTACATGCTGGCGGCTGGCCTGAATGTGGCGCTGCTGGCGCGACTTGTCGCCCTGCGCCCTGCCCCTGGCGCCGTCCTGGCGAAGCCGGCGCTGGTGATTGCCGCCATGAGTCTGGCGGCTGTAGGCACGGCCTGTGCCGCCGAAGCGGTACTCGGCGGCATGGGTATCGCGGCCGATCGCAGGCTGGCCGCGATGGGCGTGAGCCTGCTGGGCATTGCCGCAGGCTCTGCCGTGTTCTTGCTGGCGGCGGCCCGGACAGGGCTACTGACCGCCGCGGAGCTGGCGGCTGTGCCCAAGTTGGGGCCTCGCCTTGCCAAGCTGCTGCGCAGACTGCGTGTGCTGCGCTAGCTCCATGCTTACGGTGCTTCTATACCCAGCACAGCTAATATGCAATTATAGGATATCGAATGATTCTGGTATAATACGTGTAATTAGTCCTGTTCAGGCACGATGAATCAGTGAGCTTGCAACAGGATAGTCCGGATGGAGGTTTACGTAATGAGTGCAGCTTTAACCGTAGTGGGTCTTGGATCTGGAGATGCAGACCAACTGACCGTAGGTATTATCAAAAAAATGAAACATGCAGCTACGCTGTATGTACGTACCCTGGATCATCCCGTATTGAATGATCTGAAGCAAGAGGGGCTGAAGATGACATCATTTGATGCTATCTATGAGGCGAAGTCCTCCTTCCCCGAAGTATATGATGAGATCGCGAATCAACTGATAGAAGCCGCTCGCAAGGGTGAGGCCGGAACGGAGATTGTGTATGCCGTACCCGGTCATCCGATGGTAGCAGAAGCAAGTGTACGCCTGCTCAAAGAACGTTGTCCGCAGATGGGTATCTCATTGCGTGTCATGGGCGGGGAGAGCTTCCTGGACGAAGCTTTTATACGACTTGGATTCGATCCAATCGAAGGGTTTCAACTTCTGGATGCCAGCAGCCTGAACACAGAACTGGTACAACCACAGTTACATACGTTGATCGGACAAGTATACGATGTGTTCACTGCTTCGGATGTGAAGCTATGCCTGATGGAGGTTTACCCGGATGATTATCCGGTATTTGTTGGTCACGCGTTGGGTGTACAGGGCCAGGAGGTCATTCACAAGATTCCATTGCACGAACTGGACCGGATCGAAGGGTATGGCAATCTGTCACTAATCTATGTACCGAAGAACACCGATGATGCCTTGCGTCGTCGATCCTTTGCGCGTTTGCATGAGATCGTCAATATTCTTCGCAGTCCGGGTGGCTGTCCATGGGATCAGGAGCAGACGCATCAATCCATTCGCAAAAACCTGATTGAAGAGACCTATGAGGTCATTGAGACGATCGATGAGGATGACCCCGACCATATGAAAGAAGAGCTGGGTGATCTGCTGCTGCAGATTTTATTGCACTCCCAGATGGAAGAAGAAGTGGGCACATTTAACGTGTATGATGTCATCGAGGGTTTGAATGATAAGCTGATCTTCCGCCATCCACATGTGTTTGGCGATAATCAAGCAGAAGATGCGAATGAAGCTCTTCAGAACTGGGAACAGATGAAAGCAGAGGAGAAGAAGCGCAAAGGCCAGGATCAGGAGAAAGTTTCTGTGCTGGATGGTATACCGCGTGACTTGCCTGCATTGATGAAGGGATACAAGCTACAGAAGAAAGCAGCCAAGGTGGGCTTTGACTGGGATGATGTTGAAGGTGTGTTTGCCAAGATCGAGGAAGAATTGGCGGAGTTGAAAGAAGCGGTGCAACAAGGCCAGTCTGCGGAAGAACGGAAGCTTGAACTGGGGGATTTATTATTCGCAGCCGCGAACGTTGCAAGATTCATCGATACGGACCCGGAAGAGGCGCTTGCTGCGACCAACCGGAAGTTCGTTGGGCGGTTCCAGTATATCGAGGAGCGTTTGCGTGAACTGGGAAGAACACCAGCAGATAGCAATGTAGGAGAGATGGAGCAATTCTGGCAGGATGCGAAGAAGGCAGGATTATAAAGGGTTCAATTTTCTGGGAAAAGCCAGATAACTTTATTCCATTCATGCTATGCAGTGTGTTATGATAATACGAACATGTGTTCATCTGTGTAAACTGGAGTTGGTGTTTAGCGACGAATGGTTTCGGGTACTGGTCTTAGACTGTTGCCTGCGGACCATCGACAAAAAGCTAAAAAAAGTCGCGGACCAAGGCAGGATTTCAGATACCAAGCCAGAATACATGTGTAGTGACCTAACGCGAATCAGCGGCAATCGATGTATTGTCAGGAATCGCAGATACTTTTTTTTCAATTTGGGAGGCTTTTAAAAATGAACAAAACAGATCTGATTAACAACATTTCAACCAAAAGTGGTTTGACTAAAAAAGACGTTGAGTCCGTATTGAACGGCTTTTTGGGAGAAATTACAGATGCACTTGCCAGCGGAGACAAAGTACAATTGATCGGCTTTGGCACTTTTGAGACCCGCAAACGTTCCGGTCGTACCGGACGTAACCCACAAACAGGGAATGAGATCGTGATTCCTGAGTCCACTGTTCCTGCATTCAAAGCAGGCAACAAACTTAAAGAAGCCGTAAAATAATGCGTCTTGATAAATTCCTGAAGGTCTCCCGGCTAATCAAACGCCGCACTGTGGCCAAGGACGTCTCTGAACAGGGACGTGTTCTGGTGAACGGACGTGAAGCAAAGCCCAGCGCCGCTGTCAAAGTGGGCGATGAGCTGACGGTTCAG
The DNA here is from genome assembly GCF_037976585.1 of Paenibacillus sp. FSL k6-2145. Lineage (NCBI taxonomy): Bacteria > Bacillati > Bacillota > Bacilli > Caryophanales > Paenibacillaceae > Paenibacillus > Paenibacillus sp. FSL k6-2145. Next base: position 2,179,699 of record NZ_CP150267.1, read on the forward strand.
TTCGGTCAGAAACTGGTCACCGTGAGGGTGGAACGAATTGCTGAGAGTACCAAGAAGGATGAGGCGAGCAGCCTCTACACCTTGGTGAAGGAAGAGCCGATCGCCAAGGATAACGGGATGAACTGGTAACAGTACATCTGGTATTAAATATTCATTCAATGCAAGTTGAATCGAAACGTCCTCCTGTAACAGGGAAGGGCGTTTTTGTTTTTTACTGGATGCCGGGTTATTTGTTCAACAACGCTGGTTCTATTCCAACCTCCACATCCATAAGCTAGGTGTAAGAAGGAGGGGTACATGCCATGGTTGAGCACGGTAAGGCCAAACAGCATCATCTGAGCATGCAGAATCGGAAACTGCTGGATCTGACGGGTGTCTCCAACGTGGAGAGCTTCGACAGTGAGGAATTTTTGCTGCAGACTGAACTTGGGCATCTGACCATCCGGGGGCACAATTTACATATCAAAAACCTGAGCCTGGAGGAAGGTCTGTTATCCATTGAAGGCACAGTCAGTTCGCTCCAATATCTGGACCCCGGTTCCCAGTCCAAAAATGGTAAAGGCCTGTTTGGCAAGATGTTCCGATGAGTCCGGATACTCAATGGATCACATTGATGTGGATGCTTACCTCGGGGGTCGTAATGGGAATGGCCTACGACAGTTACCGGGTACTGTCCGGACAGCTGCGGTTTCCGAGATGGAGTATACACACGCTCGATCTGTTGTACTGGGTTGCTTCCGCGCTGTTCGTTTTTCGGATGCTATACGCCGGAAACCACGGACAGTTGCGGTTTTATGTCTTTTTGGGGCTGATTATAGGGGTTTGCTTCTATTTTTGGCTTTTAAGTGTTACAACCCAGCGTTTTGTGGTAATGTTAATTAAACTCGCAAGAACGCTGATTCATTGGTGTGGACATATCCTTAACATCCTGATCGTTATGCCGGTTAAAGGAATTTATAAGTTAATTCGCGTATTATTCGGTTTTGTAATTGCGATACTATTATTCCTGGGCAGGCTGGTGCTGCAGTGTTTGGTACCTTTCGGCAAGTTGTTCCGCTGGATGTTTAGGCCGCTCCTGAAACATTGGGTAACGCCACGCTTCATGATCCGTGTGGGTACAAGAATTGCAGCGATGTGGAAACGCTGGTTTTAAGGAGGTCCGTAATGGGTAAAACACCTGTGGGCAGATCAAAGGCTCCAACTAACCAAGGAAAATCTGCCGGTGCAAAAAGGCGCCTCATGCTTTGGATGACGTTTATGATTGTATTTGTAATATGGGCAGGATATACATTCCTTGTGCAGACTGCACAAATTTCGGACAAGAGTTCTCATCTGGCCACTCAGCAAGCTTCAAAGGAAGATACGTTGAAGAAGCTGGAACAGTTGAAGTACGAAGTCAGCCGGTTGAATGACCCTGAATACATAGGACAGCTGGCACGGAAAAAAGGATATTATCTTCCTGAGGAAACGCCGATCCAGGTTGAAGAGTCAGGGAACTGATGGAATTCGGTCTATTACCGAGCTAGGTCTGTTATCCGTGTGTCTGAAGCCGTTAAACCGGAAAAAATAGGCTCTCTGATGGGGTAGTGTTCAGTTGACCTTGGTTTACGGCATAAGGTATAATTACATTAGCGCAGCATTGATTTTGGCATTCAAAAAATCGGGTTGTATATTTTTAAGGGAGGATCATTTTATTCTATGGCAATTGAAGTGGGCACCAAGTTAGAGGGCAAGGTGACAGGAATCACGCATTTTGGAGCATTTGTGGATCTGTCAGGAGGTGTCACGGGTCTCGTTCACATCTCGGAAATCGCCGACAATTACGTCAAAGATGTCAACGACCACCTGAAGCTGAATGACCTCGTTACAGTGAAGGTTATCAACGTTGACAAGGATGGCAAGATCGGACTTTCCATTAAGCAAGCTGTTGACAAACCGGTTGAGCAACAAACCCAATCTAGACCCCCGAGAGCTCCTAGACCGGAACGCAGTGGAGGAGATCGCGAACGATTCAGCGGCGGAGGCCCAAGTGGTGGCCAAGGTCGTGGTGGTGGCGGCGGTGGATTTAACCGTGGTGACCGCGGAGGCCGTTCTTTCAAGCCCGCAGCAGGCAAACCTTCATTTGAGGATAAAATGTCACGCTTCCTGAAAGATAGTGAAGAGCGGATCTCTTCGCTTAAGAAGAACACAGAAGGCAAACGCGGAGGCCGTGGAGCCAAGCGTGTGTAATCTGTCACAACCTGATCTAAACATATAAGTAAAACCGTTAGCCTATGGGCTAACGGTTTTTTTGCGTTTCTTTCACAGATAAGTAGGTGAATAGCTTTTTTTGTAAGGTGAAGCTCCATATCCCCAGTTTTTCTGCACGGCAAAATGGAACCATAAGAACATTTGTCGTCTACCATTTTTTACCGACAGGTTTCCGTGGCATTCCACAGTTATCCTGCTCAAATGATGGCGAGACCAAACCATCTCCGGTTCAAAATCAGACATTCCGATTGTCGGAATCAAGTAGGAGAATGAATGAAACCACAATAAGGCCGGGGGTTTCGCTCCACCGCGCCAGGCTTGTTTCTTTTGTCGTAAACTTTTTGGATCCTGCCCACCTATTCTGACAAACTACGTCTTCTAATCTATCTATAATCAGAACCATCGAGAACGAAACACGAAAATTCAAATTAATCGAATGGGGTGCCTTGAGGATGATGGAAAAGTGGAATGTCATTCAATTTCCGGGAATGAAAGCAGGTAAAGGAGGTACGGAAGCTCGGGAGGAGCTGTCGGTACGTCTGAAACAATGGCTTGGCTCCCGCAAGGCTGTCCAAATGGTTGCTTCCCGCAAATGGGTACTGCTGCTCACGTTTATGGGGTTTTTGCTCGGAAAGGCAATGATCCTGAATGAGTTATCTCCCTTTGCCATTGCTTACTTCGCCGTAATTGCTTTCATGCGCAGGGATTACATCATTCCGGTAGGTGCTGCTCTACTCGCAGGTAGTCTCTTTGCACCGTTTCCGGTACCCCTTATTGTTGCATCGGAAATCGCCATCTTTTATCTGCTCTTCCGTGGACTGGAGTCATATGATCGTGCTGAATTATCTTATGCGCCAACGATGGTGTTTACCACTACATTTATGGTGAAATTATTCGCGGTTGTGATCGGGCCATCCTTCAGCTGGTACGCCATGCTGATGCTCACGATGGATTCCGTATTAAGTTTCGTGCTCACCCTTGTTTTTATACAAGCCATACCAATCTTCACTTACCGCAAAAAAAAGTTCAGCCTAAAGAACGAGGAGATCCTCTGCCTGATCATATTGCTCGCTTCCGTTATGACGGGAGCCGTAGGGTGGACCATTCAGTCCTTATCCGTCGAGCATATGCTCTCCCGTTATCTCATATTAATCTTTGCGCTGGTGGGCGGAGCCCCCCTCGGAGCCTCAGTTGGGGTCATTACCGGCTTGATTCTGAGTCTGGCTGACATGTCAGCGGTGTATCAGATGAGCCTGCTTGCTTTTGCCGGGATGCTGGCGGGTATGCTTCGAGAGGGCAAACGTGCGGCGGTTGCACTGGGCATGCTGCTGGGTTCGTCCATTCTATCCATATATCTGGGCGGACCGGGCGATGTTATGAACTCATTATGGGAGACGTGTGCAGCTATCGTACTGTTCATGTTGACACCTAAAAGCCTGATGACGGCCATATCCAAATATGTACCGGGTACGCAGGATCATACGAAATCCCAGCATGAGTATGCCAAACGAATACGGGATATCACGGCAGAACGGGTAACCCGGTTCTCGCAGGTATTCCGTCAATTGTCACGCAGCTTTGATCAGATGTCCGGTGCAGGGGAGCAGGTACAGAAAGAAGGTGGAATGGACCATTTCATGAATGCGGTTGCCGAGGGCACATGTGCCAGCTGCTTCAAGCGTACACAATGCTGGGATGCGAAGTTTATTCAAACCTACAAATATATGACGGACGTGATGAGTACGATTGAGGGAAACCCGGAGATCTCAGGCAAGCAGATTCCAGTGGACTGGAACAGGGTGTGTGCGAAACCGGAAGAGGTCCTTGAAGTCATGCGTGCCCAGTATGGACTGCATCAACATAACATGCAATGGAAGCGCCAAATTATCGATAGCCGGCAGCTGGTTGCAGAGCAATTGTCCGGTGTATCTCAGGTCATGGAGGACCTGGCCAAAGAAATTCAGCGGGAAAGTGAGGAGATGGTACAGCAGGAGGAGCAGATTCGGGACGCATTGGAGTCACTGGGCTTGTCCATTCACTCCATTGAGATCATCAATCTGGAAGCGGGCAACGTAGAGATTGAGATTGTACATGCATATACACGTGGATTCGATGAGTGCCGAAAAATGATAGCTCCGCTGATCTCGGATGTACTGGACGAGCATATTGCCGTCTTGCATGAGACCATGACCGATCCTCGTCAGGGACTGGCAACCGTCACGTTTGGTTCGGCCAAAACTTTCGAGGTGACCACGGGTGTTGCTGCCGCCGCAAAAGGGGGAGATGTGATGTCAGGCGACAGCTTCAGTACGGTTGAGTTAGGCAACGGCACATTCGCGGTGGCGCTCAGTGATGGAATGGGCAATGGAGAACGGGCACGGATGGAGAGCAGCGCGGCGCTGAACATATTGGAACAGTTGCTACAGTCCGGCATGGACGAGAAACTGGCGATCAAATCTGTGAACTCCGTTCTGATGCTGCGCTCCCCTGAAGAGATGTATGCCACAGTAGATATGGCGCTGATTGATGAATATACGGCAGAGACAACGTTTATGAAAATTGGCTCAACGCCAAGTTTTATCAAAAGAGGACAGGAGGTTATTCAGGTTTCAGCCAGCAATTTGCCAATCGGTATTATTAAGGATATTGAAGTGGATCTGGTGACGGTACAGCTTCAGCCGGGTGATATCCTCATTATGATGACAGATGGCATCTATGATGCACCGGGGTATGCTGTGAACAAAGAGTTATGGATGAAACGGCTCATTCAAGAGATTGATACAGATGACCCGCAAGATTTGGCCGATTGCCTGCTTGAAAGTGTCATAAGATATCAGCAGCATGAAATTTTGGATGATATGACCGTCGTTGTTGGAAAAGTAGAGCATTTCCGCCCTGAATGGGCCACACTGCGTGTGCCTGGCATCAACCGGATGGAGCGTCCACGGACCGTCAGCTAATTGCATATTCTTCTGTTTGAAGTCTCTTCATTCTGGCAATGCTAGTCATAGAGTTGGAGAGTAACGAATAACGGAGGGATATCGGATGAAGCAAATCTTATTGATCACCGACGGTTGTTCCAATGTAGGACCAAGTCCGGTGCTGGCAGCGGCCGAAGCACAGGAAGAGGGGATTACGGTTAATGTGGTTGGCGTGATTGATTATGGAACCATTGGTGAGCTGGGCAGCCGGGAGATTGAGGATATTGCCAGAGCCGGAGGTGGAATCAGCCAAATTGTAGGTACACGGCAGCTTGCCCATACCATGCAGATGATGACAAGGAAAACGGTGGTTCAGACCATTCAGCAGGCGGTTAATAGAGAGTTAACACAAATTCTGGGAGAGAAGGAGCCCAAAACGGTAACCGATCTGGAGCCTGCACAACGCGCCCGGGTCGTGGAAGTTATGGATGATATGGCTGAAACTACAGCGTTACAGGTGATATTGCTAATAGACGTCAGTGCCAGCATGAAGCCTAAACTGGCTGCGGTAGAAGAAGGCATTCGCGATTTAATGTTGAGTTTGCAGGCGCGTATAGGTCAGAGCAAGCTTTCCGTATTTCATTTTCCGGGACGACACAGTGGAGAAGATGCGGTAATGGATATTGACTGGACAACGGATCCAGGCCGTGTTCGGTCCTTGTTTGGAAGGTTGCAGATGAAGGGTGCAACGCCGACAGGTCCTGCAATTCAGAAGGTGATTGATTTTTACCGTTATGGTACACTGGAGAAACAGCAGGAAATAGAAGGGAACTATCGCATTGAAAGAGAAGGGATGCTCGGTGACAACGTTGTCTGACGCCTCTTTCCCGCCAGGAACAGTGGTTACAGGGAAATGGAATCGCAGTCGTTACACGATTCGGAAGCTACTGGGCAAAGGAGCTAATGGCATCGTTTTTCTTGTCCAACGGGGTGAAAATGGCAAACACTACGCGCTAAAAATGGGATTTGATCCGGTTGATCTGCAATCGGAAGTCAATGTGCTCAAATCTTTTCAACTACAGCGTAATCATGAGGCCCTTCGGCAGAGCGGCATTCCTTCCTATCTTAAAGATGTGGATGATTATGCCGTTCGTGGCCGGGATATTCCCTTTTATGTGATGCGTTACGTTAGAGGTGAGGCACTTCATCACTTCATTCGGCGTCAGGGGACAGACTGGACACTTCTGGTGGGACTTAGACTCTTGCAGAAGCTGGCACAATTGCATCAGGCGGGATGGGTGTTTGGTGATCTCAAACCTCAGAATGTGTTGGTATCCGACTATGGGCAGGTGGAATTGATCGACTACGGCGGAGTTACGTCTATTGGTCGAAGCGTCAAACAGTTCACTGAATGGTATGATCGGGGCTTCTGGAATGCAGGCAGCCGTACGGCAGATGGTACCTATGATGTATTTGCATTTGCATTATTGTTGATTCATGTACTTGAAGCAGACGCGCTCAAGGCACTGGCAGCCGAAGGATTACCGCAACTGCGAAGTGTGAATCAGCTCGTAGCGCTGGTGGAGCGCAGTGAACGACTGGGTCCTTTTCGCAATTGGACGACTCAGGCTTTACGAGGTCAGTTTCGTGATGCAGGTCATGCGGCACAAGGGTGGAAGGAAATGATGGCACGCCCCACGCCTCTCCGCCGTCGTTCCAAAAGTACCACACCGCGCTGGCTTAAAAACGCATTTGCTGTATCTGTGATATTACTTATTGGAGTGCTCATCTATGCACTACTTTTCTGATCTGTGAGAGTGCATATACATAACGCAAGGAATGAGGAACAGGTATGGAGGCTTTACGCTGGAACATGCTGGTGAAGAACGTGCTGGATGCAGCGGAAGAGCATCAGTTATGGGTTCCCGGGGATCGGATTGTCGTCGCAGTATCGGGCGGGCCGGACTCGGTAGCTTTTTTGCATATCATGCACGAGATCAGCATGCGGCATGTCCCGCTTGAATTAATCTGTGCCCATGTACATCATGGTTTCCGGACCGAATCTGATGACGAAGCGGAGAAAATGATGGAACTGGCACAGCAGCTTGGTATTACATTTGAATGGACCAAGGCCGATGTACCTTCATATATGGAGCTGACGGGTCAAGGACCGCAGGAAGCAGCTCGCAACAAGCGATATGCCTTTTTGCACGAAGTGGCTTCCAAATATAATGCGGCAAGCATCGCTCTGGCACATCATGCGGATGATCAGGCGGAGACGGTCATGCTTCATTTGCTTCGTGGAACCGGCTTGTCGGGACTCTCAGGAATGAAGTTTAAAAGACGAGAAAAAAATGTGGAACTTATTCGTCCATGCCTTCGTATAAACAAGACAGACCTTGTAGAAGCTTGTAATACCCAAGGTTTTATGTATTTCAATGATGAGAGCAACGCCCTGCGTAAATATCGGCGTAATGCCATTCGCTTGGATGTGCTTCCTTTTTTGGGGCAGTATAATGGACAACTCACGCCGTCATTGAATCGGCTTGCCGAAATTGTGGGTGATGAAGACGATTTCATGGAGCAGAGTGCATATGACACATACAGGTGTCTAGTGCAGGTGAACGGCGGAAGGCAAACCTTTGAGGTGCCTTCCTTCTTGAAGTTACATGTCGCTTTACAACGAAGGTTGATTAAACTAATATTGAATTATCTGCCTTTGGACAGTGATTTTGTCGACTTTACCCGTATAGAAACCATTCGACGCAAGGTCATGGAGACCCATGTGACGACCTGGAGCCTGGATATAGGACAGACACTCGCCTGCACTCGGGAGTATAATCTGATTTCTTTTGGCATACGGACGGACGTACAGGATCAATCTTACGAGTATCGTCTTGCGCAATGGAGTGGAACTTATGAGCTTTCACTCACCCCAATTAACCGGTATATTCGGTTGATGACGGTGAGTCCCGAGGACTATCATGTACCGGAATCGGCGGATCAAGCCGCGTTTGATGCGGATCAACTGCTTATGCCGCTGGTTGTGCGTTCACGGTTACCTGGAGATACCATGAAAGTGATGGGATTAAACGGAAGCAAAAAGGTGAAAAATATTTTCATCGATGAGAAAATCCCCCCATCTGTCCGTCCACGTATTCCTGTGGTATGTGATGGAGCAGGTCATATCATCTGGTTACCGGGTGTTCGACGGTCCAATGTGGCTCCTGTCAGGGAGGGCACTTCCGCAATCCTGTACATGACTGTAGGCGATTCAGCGATTCAGGGGTAGTGGTTATGGTTCAGGTAAGGCTTTCATAGTATAACTTAGGAGGTTCGCACAGTTGCAGAACGACATTCAGGAAGTATTGATCAGTGAAGAAGAAATTCAGAGTAAAGTCAAGGAATTAGGCGCAACACTAAGTGCCGAATATGCAAATCGCAATCCTTTGGTCATTTGTGTGCTCAAGGGTGCGTTTATATTTATGGCTGATTTGGTTAAAAACATAACGGTACCTGTTGAAATGGATTTTATGGCGGTATCCAGTTACGGCGCTTCCACCAAGTCATCAGGTGTTGTCAAAATCATTAAGGATCTGGATGTATCCGTTGAAGGACGGGAAGTTCTGATTGTCGAAGATATTATCGACAGCGGACTTACACTCAGCTATCTGATTGAACTGCTAGAAAACCGCGGTGCCGAGTCGGTGCGAGTGGTTACGCTGTTCGACAAGCCTTCAGGCCGTAAAGTTGAGTTGGAAGCTCATTACACAGGCTTTGACATTCCTGACGCGTTCATCGTTGGTTACGGTTTGGATTTTGCGGAGAAGTACCGGAACCTGCCCTATATCGGGATTTTGAAGCCGGAAGTCTATAGTAGCTAATATCCTGCCCGACCCAAGCCTTGAGCTGTTCTTGGCTTCTGTTGAGAAGCCATGTCGGGCTATGTTAAAATAATTAAAGTGTCTCGAGAGGAGGTAGGGGATGAATCGGTTCATCCGGAATTCTGGTTTTTATTTGATTCTTTTTTTAGTTGTGGTGGGGATAGTCCAGTTCGTCAGCAATGGCGGCGAAGCCACCGATAATCCTAGATATGATCAGTTGCGTGCAGCGATCAAAGCCAACAATGTCTCTGAATTGACGGTTCAATTCAACGGTCAAACGTATCTCGTGACCGGTCAATACAAGAAGGCACCTGACGGCGCCAAATCAGAAAATTTCTCAACGTATATTCCTCCTACGGATGAGGCAATTAGTGAGCTTGTAGCTGCAAGTGAAACTAACAATTTCCAATATCATCAGGAGCCAATGAAAGGTGACAGCATCTGGCTGACGTTGCTGACTTCCTTTATTCCTTTGATCATTATGTTCCTGCTGTTCTTCTTCCTGTTTAATCAGGCTCAAGGCGGCGGCGGTAAAGTAATGAACTTTGGTAAAAGCCGTGCTCGTCTCTACAATGAAGAGAAGAAGCGGGTTACATTTGAAGATGTTGCGGGTGCTGACGAAGAGAAACAGGAACTTGTTGAGGTTGTAGACTTCCTCAAGGACCCTCGTAAATTCGCAGCAGTAGGTGCACGGATTCCTAAGGGCGTATTGCTCGTAGGTCCTCCAGGTACCGGTAAAACGTTGCTCGCTCGTGCCGTAGCCGGTGAAGCGGGTGTACCATTCTTCAGTATTTCAGGTTCCGACTTCGTTGAGATGTTTGTCGGTGTCGGTGCATCACGTGTACGTGATTTGTTTGAAAATGCGAAGAAAAATGCGCCATGTATCATCTTTATCGATGAGATTGATGCTGTAGGACGTCAGCGTGGTGCTGGTCTTGGTGGTGGTCACGATGAGCGTGAGCAAACACTCAACCAGTTGCTCGTTGAAATGGACGGTTTCGGAGCTAACGAAGGTATTATCATCGTAGCTGCAACGAACCGTGCAGATATTTTGGACCCTGCCTTGCTGCGTCCAGGACGTTTTGACCGTCAAATTACGGTTGACCGCCCTGATGTAAGAGGTCGTGAAGCTGTCCTGAAAGTACATTCCCGTAATAAACCACTGACCAAAGATGTGAAAATGGATATTATCGCGAAGCGTACAACAGGTTTCTCTGGTGCGGATTTAGAGAATCTCTTGAACGAAGCGGCATTGCTTGCAGCGCGTCGTAACCGTAAAGATATTTCCATGAAGGAAGTTGACGAAGCGATTGACCGTGTCATCGTTGGTACGGAGAAGAAAAGCCGTGTCATCAGTGATCGCGAGAAACGAATCGTTGCTTATCACGAAGCAGGTCATACCATTGTAGGATATTTCCTCGAACATGCTGATATGGTACATAAAGTGACCATTATTCCGCGCGGACGTGCGGGTGGATATGTAATCATGTTGCCAAAAGAAGACCGTATGCTGGTTACCAAGCAGGAACTGTTGGATAAAGTAACCGGACTTCTCGGGGGTCGTGTAGCTGAAGAATTGTTCATCGGAGAAATTGGTACTGGTGCATACAGTGACTTCCAGCAAGCGACAGGTATTGTTCGCAGCATGGTTATGGAATACGGTATGAGTGAGAAATTGGGACCTATGCAATTCGGAAGTTCACAAGGACAGGTATTCCTTGGTCGGGATATCGGTCATGAACAGAATTACTCGGATTCCATTGCTTATGAGATTGATCAGGAAATGCAACGCTTTATCAATGACTGTTATGAGAAGTGTAAAGACTTGCTTGTTAAACATTCAAAAGAGATGCACCTGATCGCTCAAACTTTGCTTGAGGTAGAGACTTTGGAAATGGATCAGATCAAGCAATTGATCGAAACAGGTTCTTTGACTCCAAAAGCAGAGAATGACAATGATGGTGAAGGCACACCAACTGAAGGCGGAGAGCCAATCATCGACAACATCGGTGATGTGCGTGTCCGTATTCAAGGTAAAGATGAAACGCCTGAGCCACCAGCCGGAGATATTCCAAACGAAGCTCCGAATCTGGAAAAGGGTAATAACAATAACCCGGATGATGGCGGAACAAAGCCAACGTCTTAATGTATAATACATCTGGCTAGGATAGCAGGTGAAATCAAGAGAGCCCCTGGGGCTCTCTTTTTTTATCCATTATTTTAAAAGAGGATAGATAAAGATAAACGGGAGTTAGATGGCGAACCAGTTAGCAAACAGGTGGTTACAGCGCTGTTCCGGGCCTTTTTCATTTATTGACAGAGTCGTGAACGTTGTGTAAATTAGTTGTTAAACCGCTTGTGATTCGTTTCTCAAGCGAAGATAACGACTTAGGTTAGCCCACGAAACAGCGCATGACGCTGTCCCGATAAAGGAGAGGATCACAGGTGGAAGCTCTGGCTTTAGAGCGCAAGGCTGAGATGAACCGCGAGCTGCGTGCGCGGCTTATGGAGTTGAAGAAGGAACGTAATGCCATTATTCTTGCCCATTATTATCAACGTGACGAAGTACAGGAGGTTGCCGACTTCCGTGGAGATTCGTTTCTGTTAGCCCAGAAGGCAGCACAAACAGATGCGGATGTGATCGTTTTCTGTGGTGTTCATTTTATGGGTGAAAGCGCTAAAATTCTTGCGCCAAATAAAACAGTTATTATCCCGGACGAACGTGCGGGCTGCCCAATGGCAGATATGGTGAATGTGGATGGACTACGCAAATTGAAAGCACAACATCCTAATGCCAAGGTGGTTACGTATATCAATTCCTCGGCTGAGATCAAAGCAGAGACTGACATCTGTTGTACATCGGCGAACGCAGTCCGGGTTATTCAATCGGTGGATTCCGACGAAATTATCTGGGTACCGGATAAAAACCTGGGACATTATGTGCAGCAGCATACAGACAAGAAAATGATTATCTGGGAAGGTTATTGCAACACTCACGATATGCTTACAGTCAAAGATGTGGTGGAGATGAGAGCCAAGCATCCAAATGCAGAGTTTGTTGTCCATCCAGAGTGTCGCCCTGAGGTTGTAGAAATGGGTGATTTTGTAGGCAGCACAACAGCTATTCTGGAGTATTGCAAAAATTCAGCAGCGAAGGAATTTATCGTAGGTACCGAAGATGGTACAGGATATCAGCTTCGTCTGGATAGTCCGGATAAACAGTTCCACTTTGCTACCAAGTTCCTCGTATGTCCCAACATGAAGGTGAACAACTTGAAGAAACTGGTGAAATGCCTGGAAACGATGAAGCCGCAAATCTACGTGCCACCGGCCGTTGCCGACAAAGCCAGAGAATCACTAGAGCGCATGTTGTTGGTAAAGTAGGATGCGCTACTCTTGCTCCAAGACAGGTGAATAACATGATACCGCAATATTTAGTTGATTTTGATCTGTCTGCGCTACCCATGGTAGAGACGGATGTACTGGTTATAGGCTCAGGGATTGCTGGTTTGTTTACTGCCATTAAGGCAAGTGAACAACAACGTGTGTTAATGATCACGAAGAAGTCATTACTTGAAAGTAACACCAGATATGCGCAGGGGGGCATCGCTGCGGTTATTGCTGAGGATGATTCACCTGCTTACCACTTGCAGGATACACTTGTAGCAGGAGCGGGCTTATGCCGCTCCGAAGCGGTAGAGGCATTGGTGAATGAGGGTCCGGACGGAGTGAAGGAACTGATTCGTTTGGGTACTTTATTTGATCTGGAGAACGGCGAGTTGGCGTTGACGCAGGAAGGTGCGCATAGCCACCGCCGTATTTTGCATGCCAACGGAGATGCAACAGGATATGAGATTGTACGTGCGCTTGCGGTCGAAGTGAATGAACATCCCGGAATTGAAGTATGGGATGAGCATTTTGTTATTGACCTGATTACAGATCGAGGGGAATGCATTGGCGCTCTGGTTCAGAAGGATGACGGATCGCAAGTGTTCGTGAAGGCACAGGCCACTGTGCTCTGCTCTGGTGGGGCAGGACAACTGTACCGATACACGACGAATCCGGATGTAGCTACTGCCGATGGTGTAGCCATGGCCTATCGGGCTGGGGCTATTGTTCGTGACATGGAATTTATCCAATTCCACCCCACCTCTCTTTGTTACCCGGGGGCCCCGCGTTTCCTTGTGTCAGAAGCCGTACGCGGCGAAGGGGCATATTTGCGCAATGTGAAGGGCGAGCGCTTTATGGATCGTTATCATGCCCAGCTTGAACTGGCCCCACGCGATATCGTGGCACGAGCGATTGTTAGTGAGATGGAGTCCACCAACAGTACCTTTGTGTACTTGGACATTACGCATGAACAACCAGAGATGATCAAGCATCGGTTCCCTACCATATATGAGACTTGTATGCGTTATGGATTGGACATGACAACGGACTGGATTCCCGTTGCACCTGCTGCCCATTACATGATGGGTGGAGTGAAAACGGATCTTAGTGGAGAGAGCAGCATCTCCCGGTTATTTGCTTGTGGTGAGGTGTCTTCTACAGGAGTGCACGGAGCTAATCGCCTGGCAAGTAACTCTTTATCAGAAGCGATTGTATTTGGGCGGAGAATTGTTGATCGTATTCAATCTCTTCCTCCGCTTGGTTTATTACAAGTAAGAGGGGCTGCGCCTTCATCTGTAGAGATGAATAACAAGATCAATAAGATCACGGAAGAGCAAAAGCCGGTATCCGAAAGACGTTTACGACTACAGAAAATGATGGTTCGTCAGGTAGGCTTGCGCCGGAATGGTGAGGATCTGCAGAAGGCCATGGACAAGCTGCAACAGGAATTGCAATTTTTTGATCAGACTCTCACCCATAAGGAAGAGCTGGAGTATGCCAACCTTCTGACCTGTGCCTGGTTAGTTACCAGCGGAGCATTACACCGCGAGGAGAGTCGGGGGGCTCACTATCGTGAGGATTTCCCGGCGCGTGATGATATCGTGTGGCAGAAGCATAGTCTGCAGCAGCGAGAACAAGCGATTGTGGAGGAATTGATGTCATGATACTGAATGGATATAATGAAGGGCTTATCGAATCAATCAAAAACTGGCTTCGTGAAGATGTTGGTGCAGGTGACGTTACAACAAGTGTGACGATCCCAGCAGGCAACCAATCTAAGGCCATTATACACGCCAAAGACAATGGTGTTATTGCAGGCATGACCGTAGCTGAACTTGTATTTCAGGTCGTTGATCCTGATCTTGTATTTACACCGAAGGTAACAGACGGAGACAAGGTTACCCATGGCACGATTTTGGCCGAGGTAGAGGGAAGTACACATTCTCTGCTTACGGGGGAACGACTGGCACTTAACTTGCTGCAACGTATGTCCGGAATAGCTACGCGTACGCGTGCCTACGTGGATGTGCTGGATGGTCTTGAGACCAGGCTTGTGGATACACGTAAGACAACGCCTGGCCACCGATTACTTGAGAAATATGCAGTGCGCGTGGGTGGCGGAGCGAATCATCGATTTGGACTGTACGATGCCGTTATGATTAAGGATAACCACATCAAGGGTGCAGGCGGAATCACCGAGGCGGTACAGCGTGCGCGAACCGTTATCCCACATACGATGACGATTGAAGTGGAGACTGAAAATCTGGAGCAGGTGAGAGAAGCCTTGCAAGCCGGGGCAGATATCATTATGCTGGATAACATGCATCCAGAGCGGATGCGTGAAGCAGTTGAGCTTATTCGTGAACAGGCTCCTCATGTGAAGGTTGAAGCATCCGGTAACGTGTCCCTCCAGACCATTCGTGGTATTGCAGAGAGTGGTGTGGATGTAATTTCGGTTGGCAGGTTAACCTATTCCTTTGAGAGCCTGGATATTAGTCTGGATTTAAATGAAAAGAAAGAGGGGTGAACCTCTTTGATTCTAGTTGTAGACGTGGGGAACAGCAATATGGTGCTCGGCGTATATCAAGGCCGGGAATTGCTGCACCACTTTCGTCTGAGTACATCACGTCAGTCAACAGTGGATGAATACGGCGTATTGATTTATAATTTATTTCATATGTCCGGCATCAGGGCAAGTGACATCGAAGGTGTCATCATCTCATCTGTGGTTCCGCCACTGGTGAATGTAATCGAAGCGATGTGTGAGAAGTATGTAGGCAAAAAAGCTTTGCTTGTCGGGCCTGGTATCAAAACTGGCTTGAACCTGCGATATGAGAACCCTCGTGAAGTGGGTGCAGATCGTATTGTTAATGCAGTGGCAGCCGTTGAGAAGTATGGCGGCCCTCTCGTCGTGGTCGATTTTGGTACCGCAACGACCTTTGACTGTATTGACGAGAAAGGCCACTACCTGGGGGGCGCTATTGTACCTGGCATTCAGATCGCCACTGAAGCGCTCTATGAGCGGGCATCCAAGTTGCCTCGTATAGAGTTGGAGAAACCTAAAAAGGTCATTGGCCGTAATACTATTCATGCCATGCAAGCGGGTATTATATTTGGCTATGCAGGCCAGGTTGATGGTATTGTAGAACGTATTCGCGAGGAGATGGGAGCGAAGCCCCGAGTTATCGCGACGGGTGGTCTCGCTACACTTATCGCAGAAGAAACCCGTAGTATAGAGGAAGTTGATCCGCTGCTTACGCTTGAAGGGCTGCGTATTATATATGAGCGGAACCGGGAAAGGTGAGCATAGAGACGGCATACAGCGGGCTGAGATTACAGCTTAAGTGTTGTGCCGTTTTTTCTGTGTTACTACTATTATGGCGATACGCCAAAGGAGGCTGAATGACTTGGAAAACAACAACAAGCATGACCGGTTAATTCGTGGTACAGCAATGAATGGAAAGGTAAGAGCCTTTGCTATCCAGACTACGGAACTGGTTGAGGAACTACGCAGAAGACACGATACGTTTCCCACGGCTACAGCTGCCATGGGGCGTACGGTTACAACAGCAGCCATTATGGGTGCAATGCTCAAAGGTGAAGAGAAGTTAACGGTACAAGTCAACGGTGATGGCCCTATTGGACAGATTGTAGCTGATGCCAATGCCAAAGGCGAAGTACGAGGATATGTTTCTAATCCGCATGTACATTTGCCAAGCAATAGTGTGGGAAAACTGGACGTTGCAGGCGCGGTTGGAACGGAAGGTTTCATCAATATAACGAAGGATCTGGGACTGAAAGAACCATATCGTGGCAGTGTGCCTATTATTTCAGGAGAACTGGGCGAAGACTTTACGTACTACTTTGCTCAATCGGAGCAAACACCTTCTGCTGTAGGCGTTGGTGTGCTCGTTGATACGGATAATTCCGTTATTGTCGCAGGCGGATTCATTATGCAGCTGTTGCCGGGATTGACAGATCCAGAGATCACGGCGATCGAAAACGCCATTAGTACGTTGCCGCCAGTGACCACGTTGCTGGAGCAGGGGCTTGAATTGGAAGAGTTGCTTCGCCGATTGTTGCCAGATGTACAAGTGATGGAAGGATTGGATATTCATTTTAGCTGTGAGTGTTCACGTGAGCGGGTAGAGAAGACACTAATCAGCCTGGGCCAAACGGAGATGGAGCAATTAATTGAAGAAGAGGGCCGAGCTGAAGTGGTCTGCCAATTCTGTAATGAAGCCTATGACTTTAACAAAGAACAACTTGAGACCATCCTAGAGCAAGCCAAGAACTGATCTATGCGGGGACGGGATGCGGAATGACAAGACAGGAAAAAGGGTTGTGGACGGCTGTAATTGTCTTGACGCTAGGCATGCTGGTCATGGGTACAGTGATGGCTATGCATGGTCTCAGACAGGGCAAAGACGAGGCAGATGCATCCCATGATGCCAATACGGAAGAAGGAAGCACCGTAGCCACGATCAACGGAGAAGTTATCACGGACAAAGAGTGGACCGATGCGCTGAAAAGACGTTATGGCAGTGAGTTATTACTCCAGATGTTAAACCGCAAAGCGGTATATGCCGAAGCAATTGAACGCAAGCTGATCGTCACTCCCCAAGAGATTGCAAGAGAACTAGCGGCCGCGATGGATGGGTACGATTCAGAGAAATCATATTTTGACGAAATGAAGTCCCAGTTGGGTCTGTCCAAACAGGAACTTGAATTGGAAGCCGGCTACAGGCTGCTGCTTGAGAAAATCGCAACGATTGGCATACAGATCAAGGATGCAGATATTGAGCATTACTGGACTGAACACCGTGAGGATTACGTCTCCCCCGAGAAATATGACTTGTCCATCATCGTAGTGGAGGAAGAAGAGGAAGCCGATTCCTTACTGGATGCGTTGGAGAAGGGGGAAGACTTTGAAGAAGCTGCTCGCAAACAATCAACAGACAGCTTCTCTCGTGATGCTGGTGGGAGGCTGGGATGGATTGAGCGGAATGATCCATTCCAGTCAGAAGAAGTCCTTCAACTTGCTGCCGGGCTGGATGTAGGCGATATTGCCGGACCGGTTCGAGTGGAAGAAGGCTATGTTATTATCAGACTTAATGATAAAGAAGAACGCCAGGTGCAGTCGGCCGAAGAGGTCCGTGAGGAGATTCGAATGCAACTGGCTCTGAGTCAGGCTGATCCGTTGCCGCAGGTAGAGCAAATGCTGCGTAACAAGTATGAAGCCGTAATCCTGTCCGAGATTCCTGCCTCCTGAATTCAATGGAGAAGATTGTCTCGTACTGCTGCATCTTGATAAAAATACTCTGTCTGCGGTCTTAGGGCCAAAGGCAGAGTATTTTTTTTGAGTACTCATATTGACAATAAGGGTTAACGTTGATAAGATGAAAATAATAAATACCTACTCGTTTACTCGGATATAAATGATTAACTTATGAACAAAGAAACTTTCGGAAACCTCCGCCCTGTCTAGAAATCTTAGCAGTAAGGGATAGGATCAACAGGATTTCCGCAGTTCTTCTATAACAGCTAGAGGCTACCGGCCGCACAGTATAGGTTAACAGGACTCAAGTTTTATTCATCCACTAAGGAGGGCATTCATATGGCTAAAGTAGTTAATAACGTAACAGAACTCATCGGAGGTACTCCGCTTGTTCGTCTGAACCGTATCGTACCAGAAGGCAGTGCTGAAGTATTCGTGAAGCTGGAGTACCAGAATCCAGGTTCAAGCGTGAAAGACCGTATCGCAATTAGCATTGTGGAAGAAGCGGAAAAAGAAGGCAAGCTGAAACCGGGTGATACCATTATCGAAGCAACAAGTGGTAACACGGGAATTGGACTCGCGATGGTGGCTGCAGCCAAAGGCTACAAGTCCGTTATTGTAATGCCTGAGACGATGAGCTTGGAGCGTCGTAACTTGCTTCGTGCGTATGGTGCCGAGCTTGTGCTTACACCTGGAGCTGAAGGTATGAATGGTGCTGTTAAAAAAGCGGAAGAGCTGCTGAAAGAAAACCCTTCCTATTTCATGGCTGAGCAATTTAAAAATAAAGCCAACGTGAAGATCCACCGTGAAACGACTGGCCCTGAGATTGTTGAAGCAATTCAATCTGTAGGCGGTACGTTGGATGCTTTCGTTGCAGGAATCGGTACAGGTGGAACAATTACAGGTACAGGCGAAGTGCTGAAAGAAGCTTTTGCTGGTATTAAAATTGTTGCGGTTGAGCCAGCAGCTTCGCCAATTCTGGCGGGCGGCAAACCAGGACCACATAAGATCCAGGGGATTGGTGCCAACTTTATCCCTGAGATTCTGGATCAGGAAATCTATGATGAGATCATTCACATTGAGAATGATGATGCATTCGAGACGGCTCGTCAGGTAGCGAAGGAAGAGGGCATTCTGTCCGGTATTTCTTCCGGTGCGGCGATCCGTGCAGGTCTTCAGGTTGCGAAACAGTTGGGTGAAGGCAAGCGCGTTGTCGTAATTGTGCCAAGTAACGGCGAACGTTACCTCAGCACACCTCTCTACAACTTCGAAGGCTAAGTCTACAAATGACAAAACCAATCCTCCTTGCCCGTATGACGGGTATGGAGGATTTTTGGCGTAATGCTTTTAAAAGGGGCGGCGCTTTAGTATACTATCAGACAATAGAACTAGCGACAGATGGAGGGCGGCACACCGCAATGACACACCTGATGACAACATGCGCCGACTGGATGGAGTGGGCTAAACAAGGCTGGACCATGATGCCCTATATCACCAAGTCGGATGAGGGGCCGTATCATGGCGGTTTACCGTTATCGTGGGAGGCAGCCTGGCAGCAGGCTTCACCATACGCAATTGTGCTGGAGAATGGCAAAGGCGGGAGATATACATTTCTGGGGATAGACCCCGTATCTGTTATTTCCGGCAAGGGTCAAGAAGCCGTTATTCATGATGTGACGCAAGGAACCACCTCGACAGACAGCGGCAAGCCGCTTGATGTATTGAAGAGATGGACTGCCCCGTATAGTGCACCCAAGGTTAATGGGGCTCCAGACTTTGGGGGTGGATACGCAGGTTATCTCAGCTACGATATAGCAAGATCATTGGAGAAGCTTCCAGTCTTGGCTGAAGATAATCCGTCCCTGCCGGATTATTGGTGGATGCGCTTTGAAGAAATATGGGCGTATGACCATGAGCAGCAGGCGCTTTTCTGCATGGTTCATCTGGCTATAGAGCCTAACCGGAACGAAACTGATATCCGTAGCCTATATTCAGCGGCAGAAGCACGAGCGACAGCGATGCAGAAACGTTGGCTTCATATTATGGGGGCTGCACAGGCCGAGGAACAACAGCAGGCACTGGAACGCCGCAACAAGCAGGTCAATCGTACACCGCAGCCTGAAGATGCGGAAAGGGAATCCGAAGGATGGGAGACCTCCTTTCCCCAGGAGGACTTTGAACAAGCTGTGCGTACGGTACAGGAATATATCAGGCAGGGCGATGTGTTCCAGGTGAATCTGTCCTTGAGACAGGAGAAGCGGCTTCATTCGAGCGCTGAGCATATTTATGAATGGCTGCGGCTTGTGAATCCATCACCATATATGGGTATGCTGCGTAGTCCGGAGTTCCAATTGGTAAGCGGATCTCCCGAGCTTCTGATCAAAGTGGAGAATGGCAAAGTCAGTGCACGTCCCATCGCAGGAACCCGAAGAAGGGGCCGTGATGAGGCAGAGGATAAGGCTATGGCGGATGAACTGCTGGGCAGTGAGAAGGAACGTGCGGAGC
The DNA here is from genome assembly GCF_037976585.1 of Paenibacillus sp. FSL k6-2145. Lineage (NCBI taxonomy): Bacteria > Bacillati > Bacillota > Bacilli > Caryophanales > Paenibacillaceae > Paenibacillus > Paenibacillus sp. FSL k6-2145. The sequence goes on from NZ_CP150267.1 coordinate 2,199,927, forward strand.
ATATTATGCTCGTTGATCTGGAGCGTAATGATATCGGACGGATTGCAGCCTACGGTTCGGTTCATGTACCTGAATTGATGACCATCGAGAAGTATTCACATGTCATGCATCTCGTCTCTCAGGTGGAAGGCAGACTGGCAGAAGGGTTATCCGTATTTGATGTGATTGCTGCGACATTCCCGGGTGGAACGATTACCGGAGCGCCGAAAGTCCGCACCATGGAGATTATCGAGGAACTTGAGCCTGTGCGGCGTGGGCCTTATACGGGTTCCATCGGGTGGATGGATTACAGTGGGAACATGGAATTGAACATCGTCATTCGTACACTTGCCATTAAGGACGGTATTGGTTATGTACAGGCCGGGGCAGGGATTGTCATTGATTCCGATCCATATCGGGAATATAAGGAATGTCGCAACAAAGCAAGAGCGATGATGAGAGCTGTGAATTACAGCGAAGAGGCGGAAGCAAGCAGAGCTGTTGAACAAGAACAAGCGGAGCGAACTGAAGCTATTAAATTAAACTAAACTAAAATAAAACGAAGCAACCGTCACTTGCATTGACGGAAGATGAGGAGGAGCAGGCATATGATACTGGTTATCGATAATTACGATTCCTTCACGTATAACCTGGTTCAATATCTGGGTGAACTGGGTGAGACGGTGGAAGTTCGCCGCAACGATGAGATTGATCTGGCAGGCATAGAGGCACTGGCACCTGATCATATTCTGATCTCTCCGGGTCCTTGTACACCAACTGAAGCGGGCATTAGCCTGGCAGTCATCGATCATTTCAAGGGAAGCATTCCGATCTTTGGTGTTTGTCTGGGGCATCAGTCCATTGGACAAGCGTTTGGTGGCAATGTCATTCGTGCGGAGCGCATGATGCACGGCAAAACATCCGAGATGCACCACAATGGGACATCGGTATTTGCCGGATTGCCATCCCCATTTACAGCTACCCGTTATCACTCCCTGATTGTCGAGCGCAGCAGCTTGCCTGACTGCCTGGAGATTACAGCGGAGACAGCTGAAGGTGAGATTATGGGTCTGCGCCACAAAGAATATGCAATTGAAGGGGTGCAGTTCCACCCGGAATCCATTATTACAGACCACGGACATCAGATGCTTCGTAACTTTTTGTCCCAACAGGTGAAGGTTTAACATGCAATATGCCGCGATAAACGGAGAGTTGGTCAATATGGCGGCGGCCGTGGTTCCTGTAACGGATCACGGCTTTTTGTACGGACTGGGACTGTTTGAGACGTTCCGGACGTATCAAGGTGTCCCATATCTTTTGGAACGGCATTTGGAGCGAATGTCTTCGGGGTGTAAGGAACTTGGCATTCCTTTTACAACGACCGTGGCAGAGGTGACAGATTGGATTGAACGTCTGATGCATGCGAACGGACTTCAGGATGCGTATGTACGTTATACGGTATCAGCCGGTGAAGCACCGCTAGGCTTACCTTCTGGTGACTATTCGAAGCCAAATCATATTATACTGGCAAAAGCATTACCTGAACCTTCTCCCTCTTTATATGAGTGCGGCAAAATGCTTCAACGGTTGTCTACGCCACGCAACACACCCGAAGGAGAAGTGCGGTTCAAGTCACTGCATTACATGAACAGCATTCTGGCGAAACGTGAGCTGAACGGGTACGGGCAGTATGTGCAGGGTGCAGAAGGGCTACAATTAACCCGTGATGGTCATATAGCGGAAGGGATCGTCAGCAATATATTTTGGGTACGGGAAAATGTACTCTACACGCCAGCACTCTCAACCGGCATTCTGCCGGGTATCACGAGAGCTGTGGTACTTGAGATCGCCACGCAGCAAGGAATTCCCTGCATAGAAACGTTAGCGGCTTGGGAGGATCTCCTGCAAGCCGATGAAATATTTCTAACAGGCTCGGTTGCCGAACTGGTTCCGGTTACGACTCTGCGGGATCAGGAGGGAGCCGAAACGATAATCAGCAACGGACATATAGGCCCAGTTACAGCAGTCCTTCTGGGTATGTACCGGCAGAAAGCGGGGTATACTTCATGACACTTACACCTGTCATCTATGAACGGAACTATGCATGGGGGCCAGCTGAGTTGAAGCTGGGGGCAAGAACACAGATTATGGGCATTCTTAACGTCACACCTGACTCGTTCTCGGATGGTGGGCGTTACACCAACGTGGAGCGGGCAGTTGCCCATGCCAAACAGATGATGGAGGACGGGGCGGACCTGATTGATATCGGCGGAGAGTCCACACGTCCAGGTTCAGATGCCGTGGACGCCGATGAAGAGCTGAGCCGGATCATTCCCGTTATTGAAGCATTGCATCAGCAAGCCCCGCATATTCCAATATCGGTAGACACGTATAAGGCCGATGTTGCACGTCAGGCTATTCTGGCAGGTGCCCATATCATTAATGATGTGTGGGGTGCCAAGGCAGATCCAGATATGGCCCGCACGGTAGCAGAGCTAGGGTGTCCCATCATTTTGATGCATAATCGGCAGGATCGGAATTACATTGATTATCTGAGTGATGTCATGAGCGATTTGCAGGAGAGTATACAAATTACGCTGGGAGCCGGCGTGAAAGCAGAGCAAATTATCCTGGACCCGGGTATTGGTTTTGTGAAGGATATCGGAGAAAATCTGAAGCTCATGTCATCGCTCGGTTTGCTCAATGAAATGGGATATCCCGTTCTGCTAGCCACCTCACGTAAAAGATTCATCCAGAACACCCTGGATGTTGGTGCGGATGATGCGCTGGAAGGAACGGCTGCGACCGTTGCATTTGGCATTGCCCAAGGCTGCCAGATGGTTCGGGTTCATGATGTGAAGCCGATTCGGCGGACGGCAGACATGTGTGATGCCATGTTATATGCTTCTCCGGGTCTACGGAGGAAATAATATTGGCGGGTCCCTGGTGACCGTCCAGTGGAAGCGCAGCGTTTTTCAAAGGCAAAGCAAAAAGATATCTTTAAAATAGAGAACTATTTCAATATATATAGAGGGCAGGCGGATCGTATGGATAGAATGGTATTGCATCGTATGGAGTATTACGGATATCATGGCGTTTTTGCAGAAGAACGGAAGCTTGGGCAGCGGTACTATATTGATCTGGAGATTGATATGGATCTGAGTGAAGCTGGACGTAACGATGATCTAACCAAAACAATCAATTATGCAGAGATCCATGAGTTGGTAAAGCAGATTGTTGAAAATAAATCATTCCAGTTAATTGAAGCCTTGGGCGAACATATTGCATCTTCTTTACTAGACACTTATACTATTATCAATGCATTGACAGTCAAGGTGACGAAGCCACATCCGCCATTCGATATTCATTTTGAGGGCGTAACGGTAGAGCTTCGCCGCACAAGAAAGTGAGAACCGATCATGATTGCACATTCGACCTCTGAATCTTCAGAGGCTTATATTGCTTTAGGGGCCAATTTGGGTGACCGGGAACAGACGCTGTTTGAAGCATTGTCTTTGCTGGATGAACACCCTCATATATCCGTTCTGCGTTGTTCTGCACTATATGAGACGGAGCCTGTAGGATATGTAGATCAGCCTGCGTTTCTGAATATGGCAGTCGCTGTACAGGTGATGCTGACACCGGAGCAGTTGCTCACGGAATTACTGGATATCGAGAACCGACTTGGACGTGTTCGTGATATTCGCTGGGGACCGCGCACCGTTGATCTGGATCTGCTCTGGATGCACGGTGAGACGCGAGATACCGAATTGCTTCAATTGCCTCATCCCCGTATGGGAGAACGGGCTTTTGTACTGGTGCCACTGTCGGATATCGTACCAGAGGGCGAGATTTCAGGTTTGTATACCTTTGTACACTCATCGTTGTCTGTACTGGATGGAAAGGATGGAATACAGCTTTGGAAAACATGCAATTGGCCAATCGAATCCGGGCATTCCGGAAGCTGAAAGGTTTAACACAACATGAACTTGCGGCCGAGACCGGCATCTCGCTGGCCATTCTGGGAACCATTGAACGGGGAAACCGTAAGGTATCACAGCAAGAGCTCGATCGAATTGCTGGTGTGCTGGCAATCAGTATCGAGGAGTTGCAGGGCAACTAGAACCGTTTAGGTTTCGTCATGTTACAACAACCAAGACACCGATCGAAATTTATATCGTTGATTTATACAGAATTAAAAAAGGAGTGGAACGACTACCGTGCTTAACATTGGTGGCATTGAAATGAAAAACCAGGTCGTACTTGCGCCGATGGCTGGCGTATGTAATCCGGCTTTTCGTTTGATCGCAAAAGAATTCGGAACAGGCCTCGTATGCGCGGAGATGGTGAGTGGCAAAGCCATTGTCCATGGCAACCAGCGTACACGTGAGATGTTGTTTGTAGATGAGCGTGAGAAACCGCTGAGCCTTCAGATTTTTGGGGGAGATCGTGATTCCCTTGTAGAAGCAGCCAAAATCGTGGACCAAGAAACCAATGCAGACATCATCGACATTAACATGGGATGCCCTGTGCCAAAGGTAACGAAATGTGATGCAGGTGCACGTTGGTTGCTTGATCCGAACAAGATCTATGAGATGGTATCCGCTGTAGTAGATGCGGTTGAGAAGCCGGTGACGGTTAAGATGCGTATTGGCTGGGATAACGAGCATATCTTCGCGGTTGAGAATGCGCTCGCGGTTGAACGTGCGGGCGGACAGGCGGTAAGCGTGCACGGCCGTACGCGTGAGCAACTCTATACAGGCACGGCTGACTGGTCGCACATCAAAGATGTAAAAGAGGCTGTCTCTATTCCGGTGATCGGCAATGGTGATGTCCATACACCAGAGGATGCACGCCGTATGCTGGATGAAACGGGTTGTGACGGAGTGATGATTGGTCGTGCTGCCCTGGGTAACCCCTGGATGCTGTATCGTACCATTCAATACTTAAGCACGGGGGAATTGCTTCCTGACCCGAATGGCGAAGAGAAGATCCGTGTTGCCATCCTGCACATGGATCGCCTGATCGCACTGAAGAATGAGACGGTTGCTGTACGCGAGATGCGTAAACACCTGGCTTGGTATCTGAAAGGCTTGAAAGGATCTGCTCGCATCAAGGACGTTATTATGGAAGGTACCAAGCGTGATGAGATGGTACAGATTCTGGAGAACTTTGTGAGTCAGCTGAAAAGCGAAGGCAATTTGGAGTCAGAACCGGTAATCGCCGGAAGTGCATCGTAATTAAGACTGTAAAACGTTTACAGCTATAGAGGACGTAACATTGACTTTTCGAGATCGTTCCCCTATACTTTCACAGTATAAATTCGCCATGTGCGTTAATTAAAGGCTAGTCATCAGGAGGAATATTCTATTTCTCTGGAGAACTTCATATAGTTTTGAAGATGTATGCGGGCGGAGCTATGTAATTGGCACTGATTCCGTTGCCGTACAATCCAAATTATTCCCATGACAGGAGAATCGGTTGAGATGAGCGACAAGGAAGTTATCCTTACACCAGAGGGACTTAAGAAGCTGGAAGAAGAACTGGAAACATTGAAATCAGTGAAGCGCCGCGAAGTGGCTGAACGGATTAAGGTAGCCATCGGGTATGGAGATATCAGTGAGAACTCTGAATACGAAGATGCCAAGAACGAACAGGCTTTCATTGAAGGTCGTATTATTACTTTGGAGAAAATGCTTCGGAACGCACGCATTATTAACAGTGATGAGATTGACACCGATGTCGTGAGTGTAGGTGCAACAGTTACTGTGGAAGATTTGGAATTCGGTGATATCACAGAATATACAATTGTAGGTTCTGCTGAATCTAACCCGCTTCAGAACAAGATTTCAAACGAAAGCCCTGTTGGTAAAGCGATCCTGGGCAAGAAAAATGGTACAGTTGTTGATGTAAGTGTGCCTGCTGGCGTAATTCAATATAAAATTGTAGATATTAAAAAGCTATAGTAACGAAGCAGTTGGGCACGGTAAACAAAAGCTTCCCTAGGGAAGCTTTTTCAACATTTGAGGAAGAGTGTCCTCACGGGATGCCTGCAATGTAAATAAGGAGATGAATACAGATCATGACGGATGAAGTCTTGAATCAGGAAACCGAACTTAGCGAGCTTTTACAAATTCGCCGTGACAAATTGGACGAGCTCCGCAAATTGGGAATCGACCCTTTTGGCCAAAAATACGTACGTACCGAAGAAGCCGGCTCCATTCTGAAGAAGTATGAAGAACTGACCAAGGAAGAGCTGGAAGAGAAGCACATCGAAGTCAGTATTGCCGGACGGATTATGGCGAAGCGGGGAATGGGTAAAGCAAGCTTCGCACATATTCAGGACCTGAGCGGCAGAATCCAGATCTATGTTCGTCAGGATAGCGTGCCTGAAGACAAGTATGCGGCATTTAGCCTGCTGGACCTTGGCGATATCGTTGGGGTAACAGGCGTGATCTTTAAGACCAAAACAGGTGAAACTTCTGTCAAAGTGAAAGATCTTGAAGTGCTGTCCAAATCGCTCTATCCGCTTCCGGATAAATTCCATGGTCTCACCGACGTAGAGCTGCGTTACCGCCAGCGTTATGTTGACCTGATTATGAGCCCGGATGTACAACAAACCTTTATCGCACGTTCCAAAATCATTCAATCGATGCGCCGTTACCTGGATTCCCTTGGATATCTGGAAGTGGAAACACCTACGTTGCATACGATCGCAGGAGGAGCTGCAGCACGTCCGTTTATTACGCATCACAATGCGCTGGATATGGAACTGTACATGCGAATCGCGATTGAACTTCACCTGAAACGTCTGATTGTTGGCGGACTGGAGAAGGTATATGAGATCGGCCGTGTATATCGGAATGAAGGTATGTCCACACGTCACAATCCGGAGTTCACAATGATTGAATTGTATGAGGCATATGCCGACTACAAAGATATTATGCAATTGACAGAGAACCTGGTTGCTCATATTGCACAGGAAGTACTGGGTACGCAAGTGATCCAGTATGGAGATTATGAAGTAGATCTTACACCGCAGTGGCGCCGTGTTACGATGGTGGATGCAGTTAAGGAAGTTGTGGGCGTAGACTTCTCCGTACACATGACGGATGAGGAAGCACACAACTTGGCGAAGGAACATAAGGTTCCGGTTGAAAAACATATGACATTTGGTCATATTCTGAACGCGTTCTTTGAAGAGTTTGTGGAAGAGACGTTGATTCAGCCGACATTCATTATGGGACATCCTCTTGAAATCTCACCACTGGCGAAGAAAAATGATGTAGATCCGCGCTTCACGGATCGCTTCGAATTGTTCATCGTTGGACGCGAACATGCCAATGCCTTCACAGAGCTGAATGATCCAATCGATCAGCGTCAGCGCTTTGAAGCACAGATGCTGGAGAAAGAACATGGGAACGACGAAGCTCATGAGATGGATGACGACTTCATCCGTGCGCTCGAATATGGTATGCCACCAACAGGCGGATTGGGAATCGGGGTTGATCGTCTGATCATGCTGCTTACCAACTCCCCGTCGATTCGTGACGTACTGCTCTTCCCGCACATGCGTCCTCGTACGCAAGATTAAATAAGGAACGTAGGATACGTTCATAATAGAAGAGGAACCTGCCGTTCAGTATGATGCTGGGGCAAGTTCCTCTTTAGGTTTACATAGACGCGAAAAATAAAGTTTGTCAGAAGGCCCTTGCTCACAGCACACCATTAGGGTAATACCGCGTCTTGAATTTGTTAGATTAACCTGTTCGTATTTTTGTTAAAAGAGGTGCCCTTCATGAAGTTCAGGCTTCACTTTGCCAAATTCTTATCTCCTCCGTTAATTCTGGTCGGTGGTTTTCTGCTTATTATTGCGATTGGAACGGTGCTTCTCATGTTGCCAATCTCCAACCAAAGCGGTAAGCATTTGGCGTTTATTGACGCGCTTTTTACATCAACCTCTGCCGCATGTGTGACTGGACTTGTCGTTGTGGATGTAGGGACGACCTTTAATTTGTTTGGTCAGATCGTCATTATGGTATTAATGCAGCTTGGTGGACTCGGCTTCATGACCATGGCTACCCTCTTTGCGCTTGTATTGGGCAAGCGAATCTCACTCAAGGACAGATTGTTACTCAAAGAAGCCATTAATGCAGACAGTATGGAAGGGATAGTACGCATTATCCGCAAGGTGTTGATTTTCTCCTTTACCATTGAAGGGGTGGCTGCTGTCATACTAGCGCTGCGCTGGGCAACGGAGATGCCATTGGGTCAGGCCGTATACTATGGAATATTCCACTCTGTTTCATTATTTAATAATGGCGGATTTGATCTGTTCGGCAATAGCTTTCAATACTACACCGGAGACTGGATATTCAACCTGACTGCTTCCGTGCTCGTTATCTCTGGTGGACTAGGTTTTGTTGTATTAAATGATCTGTTTGAGTATCGCAAACGCCGTCGTCTATCCCTACAGTCGAAACTGGTGCTGTCTGTGTCGGGAGCGCTGATTGGTATAGGGGCGATTGTGTTATTTGTTTTCGAATTTACCAACGGACATACGCTGGCTTCACTCACCTGGAGCGAGAAAATCTATGCGTCTTTCTTCCAGTCTGTCTCTACACGTTCGTCTGGGACAAGCACCATCGATATTACGGAGATGAGGCAGGCTACCCAGTTTTTCTTTATCTTGCTGATGTTTATCGGGGCATCCCCGGGATCGACCGGGGGCGGGATCAAGACAACTACATTCCTGATCATGATTGGTGCAGTGTATGCCATGATTCGGGGAAATAAGGATATCGTGTTTTTCCGCCAACGTGTTCCGAAAGAATTGCTGATGAGGGCGCTGACCATTATTATGGTTTCTCTGATCATATTCATGATCGTGGTGATGCTTCTGCTGACGACAGAGGATGCGCCATTCCTTTCACTGATGTTTGAAGCTGCATCCGCAATTGGTACCGTGGGTCTTTCCGTGGGAGTGACTGATGAGTTGACTAATTGGGGAAAAATCATTATTACCTTTACCATGTTTGTAGGTCGGATTGGGCCATTAACCATCGCGTATGCCCTTCGTCCGCGCAAAGAGAAGAAACTGTATCGTCATCCGGAAGGCCGGATCATTATCGGATAAAAAGAAAAACCGTCAGACATTCAGAACTAACTCCTGTTATCGTAACGGGCCTTAGTCACAACGAATGTGCTGCGGTTTTTTTGGTTTAACGGCACAAGGCGGCAAGATGCAAAGTGAGAACATCGTCCATGAGCTGGGCATTCATCTGATCCGGTCTAAGCACGGTATGTATGCCTAAGCCATCCACCAGTGCATACAATCTCTCGATCTCCAGTTCTTTGTCCAGATCGGGTCTGGAGAGGTCGAGCTTTATCAGGTAGTTGATAACAGAACCTACAGCTTGTCTGAGTTCATCATATACGGTATTAGCAAGTTCTTTGAGTGTAGGATCGGTTTTGGATCTGGCTGTAAAAGCGTACCACACCTCCATTTCGGCCAGTTTTTCTTCTGTGTTTGGTAAGAATTCGAGCAATAGGCATTTCATATTGTCCATGGGAGAGCCGGTAAAGGACATTTTTTGGACTCGATGGGACACCCGTTCAGATACCAAATTCATGGCATATAGTAGTAGTTCGGATTGAGTAGAAAAGTAGTGACGCATTGAGCCAACCGAAACTCCAGCTTCTTCAGCGATATTTCGAACAGAGGCCTGTTCCATGCCATCTTTTCGTATAATACGCCAAGCCGCCTCTGCTACGAGCACGCGCTGTTTATCATGATCAACAATTTTAGGCATAGGTGTATTATATCACTATTGATTATTATAATACATACGTGCTAAATTATATTTAATACATTTGTATCAAAAAAAGGAGAGGCTGAAATGATTGGTTATTTCATTATAGGTTGTGAGATTGCCTTTTGGGTGTTTGTGTTCACGGGTCTGAGTGTCAGGTATCTCCTTGGCATGAAGCGGTTAGGCATCGGTTTGTTAATGGCGACGCCGATTATCGATCTGTTATTGCTTGTTGCTACAGTTATGGATCTACAGCGAGGAGCTACAGCAAGTATAATTCATGGTATAGCTGCGGTGTATATAGGAGTAAGCATTGCTTATGGTCACCAGATGATCGCTTGGGCGGATCGATATTTCCTATATTGGTTCAAGAGTGGGGAGAACCCTCGCAGCAACAAGTTATATGGTAGAGAACATGCGAGTCGTGAGCGTAGTGGATGGTTTAGACATCTATTGGCTTGGGCAATAGGCAGTGCTTTTCTATTAGCCATGATATGGTGGGTTGGAGATGCTGAACGTACAGCTGTCTTCAATAATCTGATCAAAGTGTGGGGAATGATACTCGGAATCGATTTTTTGATAAGCTTTAGTTACAGTTTATGGCCAAGAAAGGTTCCTGCTAGGAATGTTAAACATTAAAGTGAAAATGGACGTGCGTATGAACTTGCTAAGTTGGGAGAGTAACATATGTACGTCTGTATTAGATCAAACCAATTGTTAATATAGTTTCAAAAAAAGACTTGCATTCAAAATCTGTACATGGTATATTCTAATTCCGGCCAAGAAAACACGGTTTACACGGTGCGGCAAGCAAACGAAATAAGCTTCGAAAGAAACTTGAAAAAAAGAGCTTGCAAAGTTGGTTCGGATGTGATAAGATATAAAAGTTGCTGAAGAGAACGACATTCGGTAACAAGACAAGTTTGATCTTTGAAAACTGAACAACGAGTGAGTAAACATTCTGCTTGCAGAATGAATGCGAAAGTTGGAGACAAGCCTTGGCTTGGATCGACCGGAGCACAAATGAGATTTTTAATCTCGTCAGATTCAAAATGAGCTTATCGCTCTTTTCAATACTTTATTGGAGAGTTTGATCCTGGCTCAGGACGAACGCTGGCGGCATGCCTAATACATGCAAGTCGAGCGGAGTTGATAGGAAGCTTGCTTCCTTGATACTTAGCGGCGGACGGGTGAGTAACACGTAGGCAACCTGCCCTCAAGTTTGGGACAACTACCGGAAACGGTAGCTAATACCGAATAGTTGTTTTCTTCGCCTGAAGGAAACTGGAAAGACGGAGCAATCTGTCACTTGGGGATGGGCCTGCGGCGCATTAGCTAGTTGGTGGGGTAACGGCTCACCAAGGCGACGATGCGTAGCCGACCTGAGAGGGTGATCGGCCACACTGGGACTGAGACACGGCCCAGACTCCTACGGGAGGCAGCAGTAGGGAATCTTCCGCAATGGGCGAAAGCCTGACGGAGCAATGCCGCGTGAGTGATGAAGGTTTTCGGATCGTAAAGCTCTGTTGCCAGGGAAGAACGCTTGGGAGAGTAACTGCTCTCAAGGTGACGGTACCTGAGAAGAAAGCCCCGGCTAACTACGTGCCAGCAGCCGCGGTAATACGTAGGGGGCAAGCGTTGTCCGGAATTATTGGGCGTAAAGCGCGCGCAGGCGGTCATTTAAGTCTGGTGTTTAATCCCGGGGCTCAACCCCGGATCGCACTGGAAACTGGGTGACTTGAGTGCAGAAGAGGAGAGTGGAATTCCACGTGTAGCGGTGAAATGCGTAGATATGTGGAGGAACACCAGTGGCGAAGGCGACTCTCTGGGCTGTAACTGACGCTGAGGCGCGAAAGCGTGGGGAGCAAACAGGATTAGATACCCTGGTAGTCCACGCCGTAAACGATGAGTGCTAGGTGTTAGGGGTTTCGATACCCTTGGTGCCGAAGTTAACACATTAAGCACTCCGCCTGGGGAGTACGGTCGCAAGACTGAAACTCAAAGGAATTGACGGGGACCCGCACAAGCAGTGGAGTATGTGGTTTAATTCGAAGCAACGCGAAGAACCTTACCAGGTCTTGACATCTGAATGACCGGTACAGAGATGTACCTTTTCTTCGGAACATTCAAGACAGGTGGTGCATGGTTGTCGTCAGCTCGTGTCGTGAGATGTTGGGTTAAGTCCCGCAACGAGCGCAACCCTTATATTTAGTTGCCAGCACTTCGGGTGGGCACTCTAGATAGACTGCCGGTGACAAACCGGAGGAAGGTGGGGATGACGTCAAATCATCATGCCCCTTATGACCTGGGCTACACACGTACTACAATGGCCGGTACAACGGGCTGCGAAATCGCGAGATGGAGCCAATCCCAACAAAGCCGGTCTCAGTTCGGATTGCAGGCTGCAACTCGCCTGCATGAAGTCGGAATTGCTAGTAATCGCGGATCAGCATGCCGCGGTGAATACGTTCCCGGGTCTTGTACACACCGCCCGTCACACCACGAGAGTTTATAACACCCGAAGTCGGTGGGGTAACCGCAAGGAGCCAGCCGCCGAAGGTGGGATAGATGATTGGGGTGAAGTCGTAACAAGGTAGCCGTATCGGAAGGTGCGGCTGGATCACCTCCTTTCTATGGAGAATCGTTTCCTGCAACGGAAACATTCAAATAGCAGACTAGATCTGCACAAACTACTCACTCGTTGTTCGGTTTTGAGAGCTCAAACTCTCAAAACAGCTTGCTTTTGCATGGAGCTTGTTCTTTGAAAACTAGATATCGAAACGAAACAAACGCGAATTAGAACATTCCTTTTTAGCTGAACTTGTGTTAAACAAGTTTCAATAAAAACGGTAGATTGCACGTACGATGGTATCGAATGGGAGCGACTTTTGGCTTTGCGCAAGCAAAACAAGGGAAGCGAGCAGTCGAAACCGGAGCACGAGGTTAAGCTACTAAGAGCACACGGAGGATGCCTAGGCGCTAGGAGCCGATGAAGGACGTGGCGAACAACGAAACTGCCTCGGGGAGCTGTAAGCAAGCTTTGATCCGGGGGTGTCCGAATGGGGAAACCCAGCTGGGGTAATTTCCAGTTACTCATAACTGAATACATAGGTTATGTAGAGGCATACCAGGGGAACTGAAACATCTAAGTACCCTGAGGAAGAGAAAACAATAGTGATTCCGTCAGTAGCGGCGAGCGAACGCGGAGAAGCCCAAACCAGAGAGCTTGCTCTTTGGGGTTGTGGGACGTCTCACATGGAGTTACAAAGGAACCGGTTAAGCGAAGAGGTCTGGAAAGGCCCGCCAAAGAAGGTAAAAGCCCTGTAGTTGAAAGTCTGTTCCCTCCGAGACGGATCCCGAGTAGTGCGGGGCACGTGAAACCCCGTATGAATCCGGCAGGACCATCTGCCAAGGCTAAATACTTCCTAGCGACCGATAGTGAAGCAGTACCGTGAGGGAAAGGTGAAAAGCACCCCGGAAGGGGAGTGAAATAGAACCTGAAACCGTGTGCTTACAAAAAGTCAGAGCCCGTTTTAGGGGTGATGGCGTGCCTTTTGTAGAATGAACCGGCGAGTTACGTTCCCGTGCAAGGTTAAGGTGAAGAGCCGGAGCCGCAGCGAAAGCGAGTCTGAATAGGGCGAATTAGTACGTGGACGTAGACCCGAAACCGGGTGATCTACCCCTGTCCAGGGTGAAGGTGCGGTAACACGCACTGGAGGCCCGAACCCACGCATGTTGAAAAATGCGGGGATGAGGTGGGGGTAGCGGAGAAATTCCAATCGAACTCGGAGATAGCTGGTTCTCCCCGAAATAGCTTTAGGGCTAGCCTCGGAAAACAGAGTCGTGGAGGTAGAGCACTGATTGGGTGCGGGGCCCGCAAGGGTTACCAAGCTCAGTCAAACTCCGAATGCCATAGACTTACTTCCGGGAGTCAGACAGTGAGTGCTAAGATCCATTGTCAAAAGGGAAACAGCCCAGACCATCAGCTAAGGTCCCCAAGTGTGTGTTAAGTGGGAAAGGATGTGGAGTTGCACAGACAACCAGGATGTTGGCTTAGAAGCAGCCACCATTGAAAGAGTGCGTAATAGCTCACTGGTCGAGTGACTCTGCGCCGAAAATGTAACGGGGCTAAACACACCACCGAAGCTATGGCTTGATGCTTTGCATCAGGGGTAGGGGAGCGTTGTATAAGGGTTGAAGGTGTACCGTAAGGAGCGCTGGACATTATACAAGTGAGAATGCCGGTATGAGTAACGAAAAGATCAGTGAGAATCTGATCCGCCGAAAGCCTAAGGGTTCCTGAGGAAGGCTCGTCCGCTCAGGGTAAGTCGGGACCTAAGGCGAGGCCGAAAGGCGTAGTCGAAGGACAACAGGTCGAAATTCCTGTACCACCGTAAGCCGTTATGAGCAATGGGGGGACGCAGTAGGGTAGTGACGCGGACTGATGGATGTCCGTCTAAGCAGTGAGGCTGATGTGTAGGCAAATCCGCACATCATTAAGGCTGAGCTGTGATGGGGAGCGAAAATTATAGTAGCGAAGGTCATGATCTCACACTGCCAAGAAAAGCCTCTAGCCAGGTGAAGGTGCCCGTACCGCAAACCGACACAGGTAGGCGAGAAGAGTATTCTAAGGCGCGCGGAAGAACTCTCGTTAAGGAACTCGGCAAAATGACCCCGTAACTTCGGGAGAAGGGGTGCCCCGGTAGTGTGAATAGCACGAGGGGGCCGCAGTGAAAAGGCCCAAGCGACTGTTTAGCAAAAACACAGGTCTGTGCGAAGCCGTAAGGCGAAGTATACGGGCTGACGCCTGCCCGGTGCTGGAAGGTTAAGGGGAGTGGTTAGGGAGTAATCCCGAAGCTGTGAACCGAAGCCCCAGTAAACGGCGGCCGTAACTATAACGGTCCTAAGGTAGCGAAATTCCTTGTCAGGTAAATTCTGACCCGCACGAATGGCGTAACGACTTGGGCGCTGTCTCAACGAGAGATCCGGTGAAATTTTAATACCTGTGAAGATGCAGGTTACCCGCGACAAGACGGAAAGACCCCATGGAGCTTTACTGCAGCTTGATATTGAATTTGGGTACGATCTGTACAGGATAGGTGGGAGCCTTTGAAGTGGGAGCGCAAGCTTCCATGGAGGCAACGTTGGGATACCACCCTGATCGTATCTAGGTTCTAACCTGGTACCGTAATCCGGTGCGGGGACAGTGTCAGGTGGGCAGTTTGACTGGGGCGGTCGCCTCCTAAAGAGTAACGGAGGCGCCCAAAGGTTCCCTCAGAATGGTTGGAAATCATTCGAAGAGTGCAAAGGCATAAGGGAGCTTGACTGCGAGACCTACAAGTCGAGCAGGGACGAAAGTCGGGCTTAGTGATCCGGTGGTACCGCATGGAAGGGCCATCGCTCAACGGATAAAAGCTACCCTGGGGATAACAGGCTTATCTCCCCCAAGAGTCCACATCGACGGGGAGGTTTGGCACCTCGATGTCGGCTCATCGCATCCTGGGGCTGAAGTAGGTCCCAAGGGTTGGGCTGTTCGCCCATTAAAGCGGTACGCGAGCTGGGTTCAGAACGTCGTGAGACAGTTCGGTCCCTATCTGTCGTGGGCGTAGGAAATTTGAGAGGAGCTGTCCTTAGTACGAGAGGACCGGGATGGACGTACCGCTGGTGTACCAGTTGTTCCGCCAGGAGCACCGCTGGGTAGCTATGTACGGACGGGATAAACGCTGAAAGCATCTAAGCGTGAAGCCCCCCTCAAGATGAGATTTCCCAGTATGTAAGACCCCTTGAAGACGACGAGGTAGATAGGCTGGGGGTGGAAGTGCAGCAATGCATGGAGCTGACCAGTACTAATCGGTCGAGGGCTTATCCAATAGCAAGTTGTAATTCGCGTGTTTCGTTTCGAATCTAGTTTTCAGAGAACAACACTCTGAAATGTAAGCTACGCGTTTGGTGGCGATGGCGGAGGGGTTCCACACGTACCCATCCCGAACACGACCGTTAAGCCCTCTAGCGCCGATGGTACTTGGACCGCAGGGTCCTGGGAGAGTAGGACGCCGCCAAGCAAAGAACCACTGCCGATGTTATTCGGTGGTGGTTTTTATTATATAGTTTTATTATGCAGTATGGGATTAAAATACAGATTGAATTTGGTAATTTATCAGCACAATAGGTTGTATACATGTAACGTTATTCGATACGAATTGACGTTTTTTTGTGTAATAACTAGACTTGTCCGCTCTGGAAAAACAGTTGTGTTCATCAGGCAATACACCTGATATAACCAAGTACTTTTCCTTGACAGTCTAAATATCGCTTTGCTAAGATGGCAATAATAAATTTTTCAGAAAACGTATTTTCGGCGTAAAATACAGCCTGGAATCTTCGGGTTTTGGACCGTAAAGCTGAGCAAACATAAGGAGGAACACTTGCGTGTGGGAAGATAAATTTGGTAAGGAAGGCCTCACCTTTGATGATGTATTGCTAGTGCCACGGAAATCCGAGACACTGCCTAAAGAAGTAGATGTATCTATTCGTTTGAGCGATAGTGTAAAGCTAAATATTCCTTTGATTAGTGCGGGTATGGATACGGTAACTGAAGCGACATTGGCTATTGCCATTGCACGTGAAGGCGGTATCGGTATTATCCATAAAAATATGTCCGTTGAACAACAGGCAGAAGAAGTAGATCGTGTTAAGCGTTCGGAGAGTGGTGTTATTACGAATCCATTCTCACTGACGGCAGATCATCTGGTATCTGATGCAGAAGCAGTAATGGCGAAATATCGGATCTCCGGTGTACCTATTATTGAAGGAGATCAGAAGTTGGTTGGTATTTTGACCAACCGCGATTTGCGTTTTATCCATGATTACGGCATCAAAATTAGCGAAGTCATGACTCGTGAGAATCTGGTTACCGCTCCTGTAGGTACTACACTGCAAGAAGCTGAAGGTATTCTTCAGAAGCACAAGATTGAGAAACTTCCATTAGTTGATGAGACAAACACTTTGAAAGGTCTTATCACGATTAAAGATATTGAAAAAGCCATTCAATTCCCTCATGCAGCCAAAGACGCTCAAGGCCGTTTGTTGGTTGGTGCAGCGATTGGTATTTCCAAAGATACATTTGAACGTGCAGATGCTTTGGTACAAGCTGGTGTTGACCTGATTACGGTAGACTCGGCTCACGGGCACCACATCAATATCATTGAAGCTGTACGTCAGCTTCGTGAACGTTTCCCTAGCCTGACCATCGTTGCAGGTAACGTCGCTACTGGCGCAGCCACTCGTGACCTGATCGAAGCAGGGGCTTCGGTAGTCAAAGTGGGTATTGGTCCAGGTTCGATTTGTACAACACGTGTTATCGCTGGTATTGGTGTACCTCAAGTAACTGCAGTCTACGATTGTGCAACAGTGGCACGCGAATATGGAGTTCCGATTATCGCGGACGGCGGAATCAAATATTCCGGTGAAATTACGAAGGCACTGGCTGCAGGCGCACACGCGGTGATGCTGGGAAGTTTGTTTGCCGGCACAGCGGAAAGCCCGGGGGAAACTGAAATCTTCCAAGGACGTAGCTACAAAGTATACCGCGGTATGGGCTCAATGGCTGCAATGAAACAAGGTAGTAAAGATCGTTACTTCCAAGATGATGACAAGAAACTGGTTCCGGAAGGAATCGAAGGTCGTGTCGCTTACAAAGGACCATTGTCTGATACGATCCATCAACTGATTGGTGGTCTGCGTTCGGGTATGGGATACTGTGGTACAAGTAACTTGGAGCAACTTCGTAACGATACAGGCTTTATCCGAATTACAGGTGCGGGACTGCGCGAAAGTCATCCCCATGATGTACAGATTACCAAAGAAGCACCTAACTACTCGTTGTAATCTGAAGAGAGTTAATCATTTCCAGGACAGGCTCGGTGATTTTCACCGGGTCTGTCTTTTTTTGCAGATACCCCTGTGATAGAATAGAACAAGCGGTGACGATCCATGGGTGGATTAAGGCGTTGCGGCGGCTATTTGACGTGAATCTATGAATATGGTTTTGAAAAGCAAATGCAGTGCCAGAAAAGGCTGCCAGTTAAACAGAAGCGCGGACGTCCTTTTACATAAGCATTTGGATAATGCGGACTAAGTGACAATCGATAACGAACTTTGGGAGCAATAATATTGCTCGTTCGATACAGCGCATATAGCACACATCTCATACATCAACCACGCAGGTTAGGGAACAAGAAAATCGCAGTATAAGCTGCACTGAAGCAATTTACAATGCTTTGGATCGAAGGGAGTATTCATCAATTGAAAGCCAAACACATGAATAAAAAGAAACGCCAAATGCTCAAAAAGAGCGTAGCCTCGGTAATGCTAATTAACATGCTTTGTATGTCTGCAGTAATGCCGGTCATGGCTGCTGCGGATAACTCTGGTCAGGTTCTGACTGCTGCGGCAACAACAACGAAGACGGAGAAAGCCGTACAGGTGCCTGGGGTAGACTCACTTGGGCTTGAAGTTAGATCTGCAGTGCTTATGGAAGCCTCAACGGGACAGATTCTACTAAATGTTGATGCGGATAAAGCGATGCCACCTGCAAGTATGACCAAAATGATGACAGAGTACATTGTCGCCGAACAAGTCAAACAAGGTAAATTCGGTTGGGACGATATTGTAACTGTTAAAAAGAATGCTGCACAAAGTATCGGGTCGCGAATTTTCCTCGCGGAAGGTGACCAGCACACAGTTAAGGATCTCTATATTGCTATGGCTGTTGGCTCTGCCAATGATGCTACGGTTGCTTTGGCTGAACATGTTGCCGGTTCGGAAGAAGCTTTCGTGAAAATGATGAATGATGAAGCGAAGCGTATGGGCATGAAGGATACGTTCTTCATCAACTCTTCCGGTCTCGATCGAGCAGATATGCCTGCCGACTTCCGTCCAGCAGAAGACAAGGAAACAGTAATGTCCGCAATGGATGCTGCGATTCTTTGCAGATATATCATCATGGATCACCCAGACTACAAAGATTTTACAACCATTCAATCCTATAAGTTCCGTCCAAATGATAAAGCTCCAATTATCAACTACAACTGGATGCTGGAAGCGAATAAAAATATAACCAACTTCAAAAGCTATGCCTATGAAGGTCTGGACGGAATGAAAACAGGCCATACCACGAACGCAGGTAATAACTTTACAGGTACAGCTGAACGTAACGGTATGCGTCTCATCAGTGTTGTTATGGGCACAGATTCGGAATCTGCACGTTTCAGAGAAACCAAAAAGGTACTGGACTTTGGATTTAACAACTTTGAAGTAAAACAGGCTGTCGCAGGCAAGACCAAAGTGACGGGCTGGGAAGCGGTACCTTTGAAAAAAGGTAAAGAAACAACTGTTCCTGTCGTAACAGATAATGCCGTAAGTTTTGTTGTTCCTAAAGGTACTCAGAACCTGGATGTGACGTTCAAAGCCAACGTAACTGAGGCTGACAAGCTGGTAGCACCAATCAAGGCAGGTACAAAGGTTGGTACAGTAACGTACACGTATAAAGCAGATGGAATTGAGCCACAGGAAAAAACAGTGAACTTGATCACTGCGGAAGAGGCGGAAAAAGGCGGATGGTTCCGTTTGTTCTTCCGTGCCGTGAAGGATTTCTTCGTGGATCTCTTTGACGGGATCAAAAATCTGTTCTAACCCTTAGCAAACTTCATGAAAAGAGTATGATCATGATTTTGATGTATATGTGATCATATCATTGACAAAATACAAGTTATTCCGACCGGATGGATTGTATATTTACAATTTTTCCGGTAAAATATCAAGTTAGAATTCACGTATGATGAAGTAAAAAAGTACAATGTTCGTTTACCAATATGCAAGATCGTGGCTGGTAAGAGAAGGGGAATGAGCGTATGAAGATCGGCGTTTTAGCACTTCAAGGAGCTGTCACAGAGCATATTCGAAGTATTGAACGTGCTGGAGCAGAAGGTGTGGCTATCAAACAGGTTCAGCAATTGGACGATCTGGATGGTCTTATCCTTCCTGGCGGGGAAAGTACAACGATTGGCAAGCTGATGCGTAAGTATGGGTTTATGGATGCCATTCGCGCGTTTGCTGCTGAGGGCAAACCGGTATTTGGTACCTGTGCTGGATTAATCGTTATGGCTAAGCATATTACAGGACAGGAAGAAGCTCATTTGGAGCTAATGGATATGACTGTATCCCGAAATGCATTTGGACGGCAGAGAGAAAGTTTTGAGACGGATTTGCCAGTCAAAGACATTGAGGAAACGGTAAGGGCTGTGTTTATACGGGCGCCCTTGATCGAGAGTGTCGGAGACCAGGTCGAAGTTCTCTCCACATACAAGGATGAGATTGTTACCGCTCGTCAGGGGCATTTGCTGGCTTGCTCCTACCATCCGGAGTTGACGGATGACTATCGTCTGCATACTTATTTTGTAGACATGGCCAGATCCTACAAACACACGGTAGACTCTAAATAATGCATGATGTACAACCTATGATCTCCCGGTCATCGGATCACTTCCCCAGAAGCCGTGTAAGGCCGCTGGATGGCAGTTGCATCTGAACGGATGCCTGATGTTGCCTGTATCTGCTTCATAGCGGGAATCGCAGCGGAGGGTAACACCGGGGATATAGGTTGTTTTTTGGGTTACAGGTTCCGATAAGTATATAGTAAGGTATATACAGTAGAGTTTTGAGAATGGATTTTAACATAAGGCTTCACGTTGTGAGGTTATTTAGGAGGGGTATATCGTGCTTGATGTGAAAATATTGCGGAATGAGTATGCGCGTGTAGAAGAAGCATTGAATAAACGTGGCAAATCGCTGGATCTTATCGCTGGATTTACCGAGATGGATGCCAAGCGTCGGGAATTGCTTCAAGAGAGTGAAACACTGAAGAGCCGTCGGAATACGGTCTCTGCGGAAGTTGCTAGACTGAAGAAGAATCGTGAGAATGCTGATGATCTGATTGTGGAGATGCGCGAAGTCTCTGATCGAATCAAAGCCATGGACGAAGAAGTTCGGGAACTGGAAGTGAAGATCAATGATCTCACAATGGCGATTCCGAACATTCCTAACGAAAGTGTACCGATTGGAGCTTCTGAAGACGACAATGTTGAGATTCGTCGTTGGGAAGAGCCGAAGTCATTTAATTTTGCACCAAAAGCACACTGGGAAATTGCGCAGGATCTCGATATTCTTGATTTTGAAGCGGCTGCCAAAGTAACAGGTTCCCGTTTTACCTTTTATAAAGGTCTGGGTGCGCGTCTGGAACGTGCATTGATCAACTTCATGATGGATCTGCACAGCGATCAACATGGATATGAAGAGATTCTGCCTCCATACATCGTGAATCGGGACAGCTTGTTTGGAACAGGTCAACTGCCTAAGTTCGAAGAAGATCTGTTTAAGTTGAAAGATACTGAATATTATCTAATCCCTACTGCTGAAGTTCCGGTAACGAACTACCATCGCGAAGAGATTCTGAATGTAGATCAATTGCCTAAGCACTTTGTGGCATACAGCTCTTGTTTCCGCTCTGAAGCCGGTTCGGCTGGACGGGATACACGCGGCTTGATTCGTCAGCATCAATTCAACAAAGTAGAGCTGCTCAAGCTCTCTACTCCAGAGACTTCGTATGAAGAGTTGGAGCAAATGACTCAAAATGCGGAGCGTGTGCTTCAATTGTTGGGCTTACCGTATCGCGTTCTGACATTGTGCACGGCAGATATGGGCTTCACTTCAGCTAAAACGTATGATATTGAAGTATGGTTGCCTGAGAGTAATACCTATCGTGAGATTTCTTCTTGCTCCAACTGTGAGGACTTCCAGGCACGTCGTGCCAATATCCGTTTCCGCAGAGAGCCAAAAGCTAAACCGGAATTTGTGCACACATTGAACGGGTCAGGATTGGCCGTTGGACGGACGGTAGCCGCTATCCTGGAGAACTATCAACAGGAAGATGGTACGGTTGTTATTCCTGAAGCATTGCGTCCTTATATGGGCGGCGCCAGTGTGATTGCACATCGCTCTTAAGAGTTAGTTAACCATCCTCATCAAGAGGAATACAAATTCAATCCGTCATTTTGGAATGGCGGATTGGAGTGTTTTGTAAAGCCGAGGCAGTTGTCTGACACGGGATTATCAATTTTGATATAAAAAAGGTTGCATTATAATGTCGAGATGTGGTATGATACTTTTCGTGGCAAGTTTATAAAACTTAATTCCCTGGAGAGGTACCGAAGCGGTCATAACGGGGCGGTCTTGAAAACCGTTAGGGGGCAACTCCACGTGGGTTCGAATCCCACCCTCTCCGCCATACTACACTTATAACAAGGACTCGAGCGATCTCGCTCGGGTCCTTTTTTGCATTGTGAGTTTGTTAAACGTAATGAGCATACAGGTTGGTGACCGATGTATACGTTGCACAGTACAACGTTATATTTTGATTAAGGTTAATATGTATAAAAACATCTTCATCGCCGCACTTTATATAGGAGTGGAGGTGGTAAGATGAACCGCGAGTTAAACATCGATCAGACAGAGCTTGTAGGGGCTTGGCAAGAACGTTTGCCTCAAGTCCTGAATGTTGGAGACCAGGCTCAGGTAATGGCCGATGAAGCCGATCAGCAGGCAATTCGGATACACATTGCTACAGCAGGGCACGAGATGTACTCTTTTGATTTCAAATGTGCATATGTCGATTCCCGTGAAGTCAGCGTACAGCTGATTGATGTGGAACGTGATGGACGAACGACGGATGAGCGTACAGAACCGATTCAGGAACTGGCTCACGATTATACACGGCACATTCATGAATGCGCCCAGTCGTTACAATCCCAGACGAGATAATAGCCTGAAATCTGAAGGAGTGAACTCAATTGACTAAAGCCAAAGCGGGAGTAGACAAAAACCTGCAAAATGTAGTCGATGATCTGGAGCAGCCTGCCGTAAACAGTCATCATGCCCAGCAAATTCAGCAAGATATTAATGATCGCCGTCATCAGGATGCACTGAATCATGACAAAACGGAAGACAGGGACCCATCCCATTCCTAACAATGATGAGGGGGCAATAATATGAGCAAACCAAAAACAATTCCCGTACCGGAAGCGCAAGCATCCGAACAGCATCGTCATTCATCCAAACGCTCTTCCATGCAGGAGCCATTATCCGGTTCCAAAAAAGTAAAAAATCAAAATCATGTGGATCATTTGAACCCCCAAGGTTAATAGAAGAAACAGATTCACGCAAAAGTCCCTTGTTACCTAACAGGGGGCTTTTGCGTATTCATACATATATAAAGACAGGCACACGCATATTCCCAAAGCTGACATAGGTCTTTGTAGCCATTTTAAAGAGGAAAGATCACATTTTTCCCAAATTAGGTTTCGGTATCTGGCGATATGGTATATCATTGATATTGAATTACTTTTTTTGGGGTTATCACGAGAGGAGAGAAACAAATGACTAAACGTATGGGGGCGCTTCTTCTTACGTTGCTGTTGACCGTATCTATGGCATTGACAGCATGTAGCAGCAAGCAGGAGCCAAAAGAGGCATTGAAGACGGCTGCGGCCAATGCTTCCAAATTAACTTCGTATGAGATGAGTTCTAACTTTACAATTAATGAATTGAGCTATAAACCTGGGGATGCGTCACAAACTGATCCTACTATGACTCAGTTTATGAGCATGCTGAAGGATGCTCAGTTGAATGTAACAGGTGTATACCAAAGTGAGCCAATGCAGACAGAGATGACTCTAGGCATCGAGCTTAAAGGCGATATGGGTATGACCTTTACCATTCCAATGGTGATGACAGCTGAGAAACTCTATGTGAAAGTGCCGAATATTCCGTTCTTCCCAATTCCGGAGAACGTTGTTGGCAAATTCCTGGAACTTGATCTGAAAGAACTGGCTGAGCAAGAGGGTACGGAATGGAACCCGGATGCTATGGACGCAGCCAAAACGCAAAAGCTGAGCAACGAAGTCATGGACGCAGTGCTGAGCGAGTACGATCAAGCTAAATTCTTCAAAAATCTAGACACCAAAGATGCACAACTTCCTGAAGGCGTAGATGCGAAGCAGGTTGTACAATTCTCGGTGAATAATGACAATGTTAAAGAAGCAGTTACTGTACTGGTAACAAAAGCTATGCCTAAAGTATTGGATATTCTGTCCAAAGAGGAATATCGTGAAATGCTGCAAATGGATCAGGCTGATATCGACAAAGCTAAAGAAGATCTGAAGATCACTGAAGCAGATCAGGCTGAAATGGCTAAAGACTTGGATAAATTGAAAGATGTTCTGACAATCAACCAATTCAACATTGATTTCGCATTGGACAAAAACGACTTCCCTGTATATCAAAAGATGGTCGCTGATGTGCTGATCAAGCCAGAAGGTACAAAAGACGAAGTGAAATTGGCATTTACCGGTTCCAATACGTACACCAAGATTAACGAAAAAGCAGCATTCAAAATCAACATCCCTACTGGCGATGACGTAATTACTATGCAAGAGTTCGAAGAACTGATGAACGCTTCATACGGATACTAAGCTCGTCGAGTTCAAATCAAACCGTTTGTTATTCAAGTGAGGGATAATTTCCTTCCGCTTGGATACAGGCGGTTTTTTTGTTACACAGCGTATGAGGGGGATTCGCAAAATAATTGATCTTTGATTTTAAATCGTGGCTGGTGATACATACAAATAAAACCGCACTCTCTCCTACATAACTAGGGTAGTGCGGTTTGGAATATTAAATTTGTATATTGTTAAATTGGAAATACAGACAGTTTTGTGTGGGAACTTCTAAATTAATTAATTCGCAAGTTCGCCCAAGTCTTCAGCAAGTACAGCATAGATCTGATGATCCTGATATTTGCCGTTGATCTTGAGGTATTTGCGAGCAGTACCTTCAAACTGGAATCCGTTCTTCTCTAGTACGCGCTGTGAACCTTTGTTGGAGGGCAATACTGCAGCCTGAACCCGATTTAACTTCAGCGCACGGAAGCCATAAGCTACGGCCAGTTTAACCGCTGCTGTCATTCGTCCGCCGCCCTGATAATCTGGATGGATAAAGTAACCCATATCTGCATAATTGGCAACGCCTAATACGACATTGTTGATACTTACTTGTCCAATCAACAGGCTGTCTTTAATGGTATAGATTCCAAATTGATATCCTGTACCTTCTTCTGCTGCCTTGACCCGATCCTCAATCCGCCGAGTCTGAGCATCCAGTGTATAGAATTCATCGTCTCGCACGGGTTCTACAGACTGGTAGGGGACGCGTGTGACCTGAATCAGGTCCAGATAGGACTGTGTATCCTGGGGTGTGAGCAACCGAAGG
This sequence comes from Paenibacillus sp. FSL k6-2145, assembly GCF_037976585.1. NCBI lineage: Bacteria > Bacillati > Bacillota > Bacilli > Caryophanales > Paenibacillaceae > Paenibacillus > Paenibacillus sp. FSL k6-2145. Next base: position 2,225,099 of record NZ_CP150267.1, read on the forward strand.
CTTATGCCATTGGCTGTATCATAGAGTGTTAGTGCCATTACAGCACACTTCCTTTCTAATTGGGATGTTTGTAGTCGGTGACTACTTTAACTTTTGGCGCAGACTTCTGAAAAATTGAGTTAGCATCGTGGAGCATTCAGGCTGAAGGATATCCGGAATCACCTCGGTGCGATGGTTAAAACGAGGCTCCTGTAGCAGGTTCATCAGTGTACCTGCACAGCCTGCCTTGGGATCAGCAGTACCATAGATTACGCGGGGGACCCTGGATTGTACAATTGCACCTGCACACATCGGACAAGGTTCCAACGTGACGTACAGAGAACAATCCAACAAACGCCAAGCTCCGATGGTCTCGCTGGCCTGACGAATAGCCACCATCTCTGCATGAGCGGTGGAATCCAGCGTAGTTTCACGCAGATTGTATCCCCGACCAATAATTTGGTTATTTTGTACGATTACAGCTCCAATCGGCACTTCCCCAAGAGCCTCAGCTTTGTAGGCCTCGGCAATGGCCTCCCGCATCCAGTGCTCATGCTGAGCTTCCTCAGAGAAATGCGCAAGATCGGTCTGAAGAAAATGGTCAGTCATTACTATATAACTCCTTCCAAAATCGTTTATTCAGCGAACAAGTATTCGGGTTGTTAACATGTTGTGTATAGAAATGTGGATAACCGTATAGTTGCTCACATAGTTATAAACAAACTATCCACAAGCCTGTGGGTATGTGGATAAAAGTAGTGATTAATTTCATTGTAGAGTTCGAAAATGCAAAAAACAACGAATTTCGAGCTTTTCAGTCATTCGGTAACTTTTGGACACAGGTCAATTATCCTTTTCAAAAAGACATACAAGCGTTATGATGGAGATAGGTTTTGCCATATATCGCCAGAGGGTACAAGCCGAGAGGTGAACAAAAAAACTTGTCTATTAAAACGAAATTATCCATGATTATGTCGTGCTCAGTGCTCGTTATTTTAGTGTTGAATATCGCACTGAGTTATTATACTACAGAAGAGAATCTGAGGCAGGACAGTGAAACCAAGATGGTGCTCACTGCAAAGCAGATTGCAATTGCTGTCGAACAGAATCAATACAGTTCGGATTATGTAAAACGGCAGATTGGAAACAATCTGTGGCTTGCTGCTGTCATGGCAGCGGAAGAATTGGACCCGGATATTAATAATATCACAAATGAAGAACTTGTACGCTTGAGCCAAAAGGTCGGCGTTTCGCATATTTCGTTAATGGAGCAGACGGATGATGACATCGTTGTTAGCCGCTCTTCGGATCCGAGAGAAATTGGGCTGTCCACCAAATCCATGACCTATTGGTATCAGGCCTTTAAGCAGTTGTTTGAAAAACAACAGGTGACGATTCCCCAAGGGCAGAAGTTGGAACATTTCTGGTCAGATGGATTCGAATATTCTACATCCAGTCCTTCGGATATTGATATCTGGGGTTACTACCATGATGGAAAGAGAAACTACATAATCAATCCTTTCTATAATAATACGGAAGTTGATGACTATGTGAAAATCTCTAGTCCGGATGAGATTTTAAATAAAATTCGTGAGGTCAATCCCTCCATTCTGGAGATTACAGGCATCAATCCGTTGACTTTTGGCAGCCCGAACATGGGTGATGACGGAAGAGATTCGAACTTTAGCAAATTGAATAACAGACCGATTCGTTTTGGTACATACCAGTATGGTTCTACGGATGAGGATCATCGTGCTGTGGTGCGCGCCATTCGAACAGGGCAAAATGTATCTTTTGTCAGTGAAACCCACGAACAGAAGGTACTGAAGAGTTTTATTCCCATTTTCACACCTAACCAGTCTTCCTATGTGATCAGTATTGTCATGGACTATAAGCAAATATCCTCCATGGTATCTGAGCAGTTGGTGAGCCATGCCTCCATATCGTTGGTTTTGCTGGAGATCGTAATCTTTGGCAGTTATCTGCTCGCAGGGTATATTACACGTCCGATCCAATCCATATTGGGAAAAGTGAATGATGTAGCGGATGGGCACTTTGATTTCCGTCTGAAGGTCCGGAGGAAGGATGAACTAGGCCAACTGGCCAATCGTATTAATGCCATGATTCGTAATCTGGGACATTATACGAGCCGTCTGAAACAAATGTATGAAGAGAATCGGGCCGTGAAAGAACATCTGGAGTCCATTATCAATCAGACAGCGGATGCCATTCACATTACAGATCTTGAAGGAAAAGTGCTGCGGGTTAATCGCGCATTTGAACAATTATATGGCTTTCGAAGTCGTGAGGTGGAAGGTCGTAATCTGAAGATCATCCCGCCAGAGGCAGAAGAAGAAATGAAACGTCAGCATGCCCAACTCGTTGAGGGGATGTCCATTACGTCCAACGAAACCACCTGGATGAAGAAAGACGGGACCCGAGTAGAGGTCAGTGTCAGTACGGCTCCGGTACGAGACGAGGCTGGAGAGATTACCGCGCTCATTAGTGTCTCCAGGGACATTACAAGCCGTAATCGGATGGAAGAGCTGCTCAGACGTTCTGAGAAGCTAACAACTGTAGGCCAGCTTGCAGCAGGTGTGGCACATGAGATTCGTAATCCACTGACTACGTTGCGCGGGTTCCTACAGTTACAGCAAGAGAGCAACAAGCTGAATCATCGTCATCTGGATCTGATGTTATCGGAGCTGGATCGCATCAACCTTATTGTTGGTGAATTTCTGATTTTGGCCAAACCGCAGGCGGTTCATTTTCAGAATCGGGATATTCGTTTTATTCTCGGCGATGTCATCTCGTTACTGGATAGTCAGGCACATCTGCATGGTGTAGAATTTGTACTGCGTGCCTCATCCGATTCGGCTATGGTACACTGTGAAGAGAACCAGTTGAAGCAGGTATTCATCAATTTGCTGAAAAATGGTATGGAGGCCATGCCAAATGGAGGAAGCATTCATATCAAGCTCAAGCATGACGAGCAGTCGAAACGCGTCAGAATTGAGATCAGGGATGAAGGCATTGGTATCCCGGAAGAGATGATGCCCAAGCTTGGGGAGCCTTTCTTTACGAATAAAGAGTCTGGGACAGGGCTTGGTCTGATGGTCAGTCAGCGAATTATTCAATCACATAAGGGCATGATGGATATTAAAAGCGTCATGAACAAGGGAACAACGGTTATCATTGAACTGCCTGCATCCGAGCAACAACCGGAGGTTATTGAGGCAGATCAGGTAACGGATGAACCAATTACAGATGAAGAGAACTAGATGAGGTGAGATTACCTTTTGCGTATTAATAAATTTATTAGTGAAACAGGTTATTGCTCCCGGCGTGAAGCCGACAAGTTGGTGGATAGTGGTCAGGTAACCATTAATGGAGTTAAGGCTGAGCTGGGCAGTCAGGCAGAAGAAGGCGACGATGTACGAATTAATGGCAAACCGATCAAGGAAAAGAGAAAACACGTATATATCGCGCTGAATAAACCAATCGGGATCACAAGCACAACCGAGCAGCATATTCAGGGCAATATCGTTGATTTTGTCGGGCACGATGAACGTATTTTCCCTATTGGACGTCTGGATAAGGACTCGGAAGGTTTGATCCTGATGACCAATGATGGTGATATCGTTAACCGGATTCTTAGAGCAGAAGGACGGCATGAGAAAGAGTATATCGTTACTGTTGATCGATCTGTAACCCCGAGTTTCCTTAGAGGTATGAGCACTGGGGTGAAGATATTGGGTGAAATGACCCTGCCTTGTACCGTGACCCGGATGACGGATCGAGTATTCCGTATCATCCTGACTGAAGGAAAGAACCGTCAGATTCGGCGGATGTGTAGTGCTTTTGGCTACGAGGTTCGTAAGTTGAAGCGTATTCGGATCATGAACATTCATCTTGGAGAAATGGCGACAGGTTCTTGGAGAGAGCTTACTGCTGCTGAAAAAGCGGAGCTGGGCGGTCTGTTGGACTATTCACTGGAATAGTTGATTCGACTTTGACTAATTAACTGATTGAAGCCCTGCTTTCCGAAAAGGAGAGCAGGGCTTTTTGGTATAAGGTCAATGACGACAGGTGAGTCTTCGCAAATAGTGTGAAAAAATGTAGAGATAAACCAAGCATAAGCTTTATATAAACCCAAAAGACCGTTCTCCTTGTACCTGGAGAACGGTCTTTGATTAATGAATCGCTGCAGGCCTCTAGTTTCCTCCGCCAACGGCTTTTACATTTGTATTGTTACTTTGATACTTCCGAATGATAGATACCTCTACACGGCGATTCTGTGCCCGTCCGGTATTGGTGTCATTACTGGCAATCGGGTGATACTCTCCATAACCACTTGGTGTGAATTTGGAAGGGTCCAATTGCGAGTTCAGCAACAGGATTTTCAGGAAGTTGAGCGCACGATCTGCACTCAAATCCCAGTTATCCTTATATTGGTTGTTCGAAATGGGAATATTATCGGTATGACCGGATACAACCACTTCATATTCAGGGAACTCCTGCAGCATGCTTGAGATTGCTTTGGCCAAGGATCGTGATTCAGGCTTTACATCTGCTCGGCCTGAGGAGAACAGGGCGTTATCACTGATGGTGATCTTCAATTCAGACTGATTCAGCTTGGTGTTCAGTTGGTCCGAAAGTCCGTTCTTCGAGATATACTGGTCAAGTCGTTTCTTGAGCTTCTCCAGATCTTCCTGCTCTTTTTGAGCCATCTGTGCATCCGTTATCTGAGCTGGTGTTTTCTTGGTGATTTCTGTAGGTTCCTGTTTGTTCTTACCCAGATCGGCACCTGGCGTATCCGGATTCATGGACGTATGATCCAGAACACCGGAGCCTCCATTCAATGCACTGCTTAGTGCGGAAGCCATCTGCTCGAACTTGGCTGCATCGAGTGAACTCATGGAGAACAACGTGATAAACAGGGCAAGCAACAAGGTCATCAAGTCAGAATATGGAAGCAACCAGCTCTCGTCTATATGTTCTTCATGTGGTTCGTGCTTTTTAGCCTTTTTCACCTGATGATCCCTCCTTCTCTTCCAGTTGTTTACGTTCGGAAGGTGTCAGGAATACGGATAACTTTTGGTTGATGGCAATGGTGGATACACCAGACTGTATGGATAACAATCCTTCAACCATCATCAGCTTGATCTCCATTTCTTGCTTGGACATCCGCTTCAGCTTGTTAGACATCGGGTGCCATAACACGTAACCACTAAATATACCAAGGAGTGTTGCGATAAATGCTGCCGCAATCGCATGGGAGAGTTTCTCCATGTCACTGAGATCGGCAAGTGCTGCGATGAGACCTACAACGGCCCCGAGAACCCCGAGCGTTGGTGCGTACATCCCCGCCTGGGCGAAGATCAAGGCACCGCCGCGGTGGCGCTCCTCTGTAGCATGAATATCTTCCATTAGTACATCACTTACAAATTCCTGATCGTTGCCGTCGATAATCATACGCATACCGCCACGAAGGAACTGATCGTCAATCTCTTCTACTTTTGATTCCAGTGCAAGCAAACCTTCACGACGGGTAGTGGAAGCCCAATCCATAAACGTGCCGATCAGAGACACTCGATCAATAAGTACTTGATTTTTGAAAATAATTCCGAAAAGCTTAGGGATTTTCTTAACTTCAGACATTGGAAATGCGATAAAGATAGTTCCTGCTGTACCAACAAAGATAATAACGTAAGCTGCCGGATTGTTAACCAGGTTGATTAAGGGCGCACCCTTCAGGAACATACCGAGTACAAGGGAGACCAGTCCAAAAACTAGTCCAATAATCGTTGAAATGTTCATCATACACCTCATCCATGAGATAAAATTGAATCCTTTCAAGCGGCTGTATTCGGGCTTCCGGACGAATTTTTGGCCGCAATCCGTTCAATGTTAGGCATTCCTTACGGTTGCTAAAACAGTTAAAACGGTCATATATGTATTTATCGACCAGAAGGCCTTTTTTTTTAAGGGCTATTTTCAGGTATAATAAGATCAAATCCGCTCCTTAGGGGCCGAATAGGAGTGAAAAGCCAATGGGCGTAAAGCATGGACGGGATTATGAAGGAATTTTGACAGATCTGACAACGGCAATCGGACGCATACCGGATCGGTATGTTTTCTTTGAAATGGACGCGGAAGAGTGGGAGAGACTGGCTGCATCTGACCAACTTGAAGTGGATGAGGCGTTGGCGGAGGATTTGTTCTATGCGCTGGGCGAGGAGTCTGTTATTCCGGTTGGAAGTGGCGTGGTCATCCATGATAAGGAACAGCACCGCATTCATATTTTGATCGGGGAAGAAGAGTTGACATTTGTACCTTTAATTTAGTGTGTTTACATGCATTTTCAGGGGTGTGAATGGAACTGGAATTGCCCTCAAAGCCTTATGGTTAGGGGTTCTATGCCATGTAGTTGATTGGATTTTGAAGCTTGTCCGTGGTAAGATGTTAGTCGTGAAATGGGCCAACCGCATGGCGGTGAGCCTGGCCTTTGAGGTTGCTGTTGATAGCGCCGAAGGTGTCGGTGGTTATACGGACTCACGTCTGTAATGTACCATCCTATGGGGAGGAAGATAACGCATGGTTTTTTCGCAAGAGGAAGTCGAAGCTCATCTGGGAAGGCTGGAAGGCTGGGAACTGGAAGAGGGACGGTGGATTGTACGTAAATTCGTGTTCTCCAACTACATGAAAGGGATTGCATTTGTGGATGAGGTCGCTGCGATCTCGGAAGCATTCAATCATCATCCTTTTATTACGATTGATTATACAACGGTTACGCTGCGTCTCACGTCATGGGATGCGGGTGGTATCACATCTGTAGATATCAAGGAAGCAGGGCAATATAACGAAGCTTATGACAAAATGAGGTCGGAATAACGGGTCAGTTATTATCGCGCGGCCAGAAGTGAGTGAACCATACATGTCAGACTATAATCAGAAACAACCTCTTATTGCTGTCGTAGGCAGTCTCAATATGGATCTCGTGGTGAAGACAGACACGATTCCGGAAGAGGGAGAGACGGTGAGCGGTGAGGAGCTGCATTATCTCGCTGGTGGCAAAGGGGCGAACCAGGCTGTTGCCGCTGCGCGTCTGGGTGGACAGACTACGATGATTGGTGCGGTGGGATCGGACGGTTTTGGCGAACGTCTGCTGCACAGTCTGACGGAAAGTGGTGCAGATGCCTCGCAGGTTCGCATATTGGAAGACACGGTTACAGGGACGGCTTCCATCTGGCTCTCTCGGGGAGACAACCGGATTATCGTTATTCCTGGTGCGAATGGGCAAGTGGTGCCTGAGATGCTGGAAGAGGCGGATACGGTAAAAAGCCTGACTGCAGCCGCAGCGGTGCTGCTGCAGCTGGAGATCCCGCTGCCAGCGGTTACCCGCGCCGCCCAACTGGCGGCTGAAGGCAGCGCACTGGTGGTGCTCAACCCGGCTCCCGCGGTGCCGGGTCTGCCCCAGGAGCTCCTGCGGTGCGTCGACGTTGTCACGCCGAACCGCAGTGAGCTTGCCGTGCTTACCGGCCGGGATCATCTCCGGCCGGAAGACCTGGATGCGGCGGTCGCAGAGCTCGCCGCATCCCTCGGGGCCGCTGTCGTCACGACGCTCGGCCCCGAGGGGGCTGTGTACGCGGCGGCGCCTGGCGGCCGCGTACAAGCAGGGCGTGCCGGCGCTTGCCGTGCGCCCGGCTACGCCGTAAGCGCCGTCGATACGACCGGCGCTGGCGATTGCTTCAACGGCGCGCTGGCAGTAGCCCTCGCGCGCGGTGAGACTTTGGACGCGGCCGTAGGCTTTGCCATGGGTGCGGCCGCGTTATCCGTGACAAAGCTCGGCGCCCAGTCCGGGATGCCGTACGCACGTGAAGTTGAGGCCTTTCTGGCTGAGCATGCGGCAGAGGCCTAATAATTGGTATAACAAAGAGGCTCTTATTCTCCCAAAAGGGGATTAAGGGCCTCTTCATTATGTGCGTGCAGAGATTATTTCTTCTCTGACAGCCACATGGCGATATTTGCAATCTCTTCATCCTGCAGTTTGCCCTTGAAGGAAGGCATACCACCTTTACCTTTGACAATCGTAGAATAGATCTTCTCCAGATCATCCTGGCTGCCGATATTGGCCAGAGCAGGTCCTACGCCACCTTGAAGCTGATCCCCGTGACAGGAGATACAATTGGCTTTGACCAGTGCTTCAGCCTGTCCGGCATCCAATGTTACTTCCGGCATGGTTGGCTTGGCTTCTTCAGCCACTTCTTCTTTCCCTGGAAGCGTAAACATTAAAACAATAGCTAAAGCGCATGCTGCAAAAAATACTCCGCTCATGATCCATTTGTGCATCCCTTATGTCCCCTCCAGAATGAAAGATCATCTAACCTGAAACTATCCATATCATTATAACGGAACCTGTACTGACATCATAGCATTTTGTGGGAATTTTTTGAACTAATCACATAACAAGGGGCAAATTTAGTTGTTTTGCAATGGATTCTAACCGCGAGGCCCTTCATAAACCATACAGTGAAAGGGCTTCAAGCCGCTTGGGGTCTGTCGTTCGTATGTATCTTGGGTGACAAATCCACTCTTCAGATAGACTTGAATGGCACGAGCATTCCAAGTGAGTACTTCCAGATCAATCTCGTTCGTGGGATTTCGGCGAATGGCTTCCTGTACAATGGCAGTGACAAAAGCTGTCCCTTGACCCTGACCACACAGCTCTGGATGCATGCCAAGGCCAATCCGGGTTACCCCTTCAAGTGGGAAGTATTGAGCAAACCCACATATACGATCGTTCTGATCCAGGACGATCGCATATTGCTCCTGCCGCAGCTGTGCATCTCCGAATTCCACTTCCAGAGCTTTCATCTGGTCCCAGGGGAGCCAGCTGTAGATATTGTAAGGCGGGTCATACTGCCAACTGCAGATAAGCTCCGCATGTTCTTCTCGCATGGGTACAACGTGAAACGTCACAGGGGTTTCCTTCATACACCTGCATGCTCCTTTCCTTGAAACAGAACTCTTTGTCCACTCTACAAAAGAGATGTTCATTTAGCAAGTCTTCCTTCTCAAGAAAAAAAATGAAACAAAAGTTCCGGTAATTCCGTTTATATTATAACGGGATGGGTAAAAACATCATAAGGGCACGGACGAACGAACGCAAAACGAACCTGTTGATGTCGCAGGATATGCCCTGAGTATAACTTGCAACATGAATAAGGATTGAAGCACAAAAAAACCGCCGGATACATTCCTGCGGAGAATGTACCGGGCGGTTCTGTTATGCTTCTTGCTTCGTTCCAGTATGGTTAATGGTTACAGCATCATTTTGCTCAGCTTGTCCCTAGTCAAGGGCCAGTGATTCATATGCGTCCGTGCTCATAATCCGTTTCGCGCCAACATAACGATTGGCCCAATAGCTTTCACTCAATGCACTGATCGTAACGCCTTTGGAAGAAGAGGAGTGTGCGAACTTTCCATCCCCTACAAAGATTCCTACATGTGATACGCCTTTACCTGTTGTATTAAAGAACACCAGATCGCCAGCTCTCATTTCCATGCGTGATACGGAATCGCCCATGTCGAATTGGGAACTGGATTGGCGTGCCAAATCAATACCCAACTTGTCGAATACATACCGTGTAAATCCGGAGCAGTCAAAGCCGTTAAGCGTTGTTCCCCCACTTTTGTATGTAGTTCCCATTGCTGAATCAATTACTGTGTCCATCTTTGAATCTGCGAATGCGCTACCTGCACCAAGCGATAAAGCGAATGTGATGCTAAGTACAGCTGCGGTTAATTTCTTCTTGAACAAGAGATATTCCCCTTCCAACGCCTGCGAGGTTAGCTTAAGGATTCGGTTGAAGGTCCCCTATGATCCCTCTGTAGCAAGATCAATTCACCCATAACTGGTTCCCCCGCTTCCCAGGTGCCAGGAATTTGGCTATGCTAGTTATGCACCTGCGAAATCAAGAAATGACGATTTAATTTTAAGTAGTTACAAATATGAATGTAAAGATTACAAAGTTGTTACTAAAAACTCACTGCGATTATTGTAACAGAGGAGTACGGCTTTGGCAACGTTTAGCAACAAATTTAGCAAAAAAAACCTCGACCTTTGACGGGGAAAGGTTGAGGTTTGCCTATTTATAAGTACATATTAGGCCGTGAGTTTAACATACGATGGTAACAATTTTTAAACTATCTGCTCTCACCTTTGGATATTTTGGACTGCCATAATCGGAAATGGCTGCATATTTTCCACAGACTTAATAGACATCTAGCAAGTGGATACGTCTGTTGTAGTATAAGTCCGGTAAGTCCCGTTAATAACCATGAGGCTGAAGTGAATGACCCAAAGACGAGCAGGTGTACTCCGCCCAGCAGGAGTGCAATGCCGATTACAGCGATGAGATGACGCAGTGCAATCCAGAGTGCTTTGAGAATACCGTGAGCCCCGCCTTCTCCTTCTGGTGCCGACACACCGAACTGCATGTAGAGTATGGCATGGTGGATGATCCAACCATATACAATCCAGGCAGCAACATAAGGTATACTAGGCAAAAGTAATTGAAGGGAATGAAATCCGTCCATGAGAATCGAGTAGAGCTTCGGTAAGAGCCAGTAGGCGGGCAGAAGTATCAATAAAGTACGTATGGTGTGGAGCAGCAGCATCGGTTTCCACAGATTTTTGATTCCGCGGACAAAGGGGATGCGCTCTTCTGTAGAATTAAAGTGCTGAAGTGAGTAGAGCAGTCCTGCCTGAATGAGGGGGCTGATCAACATGCGAACCAGCAGCATGCCCCCTAGAATCCACAGATAACGATGAACCTCCGGATGAGTAGACAGGTTAAGTTGACTTTCCATTTTAAACAAAAGTGTACTCAGCTCCCCGGCATCAGAATCTGGATAGCGCAGGAGTAGGGGGATGACCGCCGATTGTACCATTCGATAGAAGAAATATCCCCAAATGAGCTGATATAGAAATAAGAGTGCGGCAATGAACATATGCTGACGGACGAGAAACCAGCCTTCACGTATTTTTGCTTTCACCGTTTCCACCTCACCATGACAGACCTCCGAATATGGCTTCTATTAGTTTGGTTACACTCATGCTCCAGCGGGACTTCGTCCGCTCATCCAGTCCGGATTTCAGGAAATTGTTCATATGGCGGTTCTCCAGCACGATCGAGTACAGGGGATCGGTCATGGCCCAGGATACGGGGGATGTGTGAGTTAATTTATAGGTGATGCGATCTTCTTTGCCATTCCATTGCTTGGTGAGGATATGTCCGTCTTCAAAAGCAATGCGAACAGGAACGGCGTTGTAATCACTCCCTTTTTTTGCGATCGTCACGGATGACTCGTACAATGTTTGACCGTCTTTCTGTACGGGCGTAACACGAATCTTCTCTACAGCAAAGTCAGCCATCCCGTTACCATAGACATATTGATCAAAATAATCAGACCAGGAAGTGCGGGTCACTTGTTCCACAACGTTCTGAAAATCAGCCGAAGTGGGATGTTTGAAGCGGTACTTCTTCACATAGGTAGAGAGAATGCGTTCCATCGTTTTCGCCCCGACTTGATGTTCGATCCCAAGCAATACAAGCTTGCCACGTGTATAGACATTGGCTGCATACTCATTCTGTGAATCAAACTTCCAAGATTCTTGTGTTAAGGATGACGGAGACGTAACCAGTCCCGATTGTACCGGCAGATTCGGAATCAATCCGTATTCCTGCTCCATCAGTTTGTCTTCTGCATAAGAGGTGAACCCCTCATCCAGCCAGGCTTCCTCGAATTCGTTGCTGGCAACCATGCCGTAGAAGTACTGGTGTCCGATCTCGTGGACTACGGTACGTTCCAGGTCATAACCTGGGGTAGTATCATCGGCTCCAAAGGCCGTAACTAGCGTAGGGTATTCCATACCTCCAGCACCGTTCCCCGCTTTGGGTGGAACTACGATGGATAAGGTTGCGTAAGGATATGGGCCAAACCATTTGCTATAATTGGCTAGTGCGGCCTTCGCGGCGTAGAAATAACGTTCTTTCAGATCCTGATGAGCAGGGTCCAAATATAACTTGATTCGTACACCAGGCACATTGGGTGCAGAGAAGGGTTCCTCGGCGTAGACAAAATCCGGTGAAGCTGCCCAGGCGAAATCATGCACATCATCGGCATAGAATTGATAGACCTTTTCTCCGTTCTTCACCACGGCTTGTTGCGTCGGAAATCCGGTAGCAGCAACTTTGTATGTTTCAGGCACCCGAATACGCACACTATATATACCGAAGTCGGCGTAAAACTCTGAATTGCCATGGTATTGGTGCAGATTCCAGCCTTCCGTTGTTCGTCCACGCCTGCCCACAGGTTCATAGGCACTTAATTTGGGAAACCATTGACCAGCCATGACAAAATCATCAGCAGTTCCCATCCGGGCAAAAATCTTTGGCAGATTCACTTCGAATCGGGTGTGGAGTGTAATACTTTCCCCGCCTTTGACCGGTTTGGGTAAACGTACTTTAATGAGGGTGGTGTCCTTGATATTTCCGTCATCTGGTTGCACATACTGCATCCGGTGCAGCAGAGAGAGCCCGTCCTCCGTTTTCATTTCGGTAATGTTCATGGAGCCATAACCATTGGTAGGCATGACATCACCCCGAAGCTTTCCACCGGATTCCTTCATAAAGGTGGTGTCAGCAGAAGAGAAGGCGTTGGGGTACATATGAAAGTAAAGCTCGCTGACGGTTTTTTTGCCTGGATGAGTCCAGGTGATCGTCTGAGTCCCTTCCAATACGTTTCCTTCGACCAGCTTCACATCCATGTGATATTCCACAACACGGTTGCTGTACACTTCGGCTGTAGGGGTCTGTACACTTTCTGGAGGTGCTGGGGTTGGAGCTATTGCCTTGGGCTTGCCCGATTCGGGGGCGAGTACTGGCAATTCTGAATGAGTTGAGCGATTATAACCCAGAGTGATCCATATCCCTCCGGCAAGTACACACAGGGCCAGGGATGCAGTGAGCCAGCTCTTGGCGCGTCGTGGAATCATCGTTAAATACCTCCCGTTGACAAGCATCTACAGCATGTATATGTTTGCAATGGGACAATTATTAGTTAAAATATTTGTATCAACCCTTGGAGGCTATAAACATGGACCAAAACGAGCAAAACGGCAAAAAACAGATTGCCTTGAATATCGTTAGTGCAAAAAGCAAGCATAAAGGCTTCGGTGCAGGCTCCATTGATCTGAATAACCTTTCCCCGGTCATTATTGATAATGGCGAAGCCAAAATCGATATCGGTGCGATGCATGCGAAAAGCAAAGTGGAACGCAATATCAAGTTCTCTACCAATCGTGAAGATGTGCCCAACGGACGCCAGGTATGGCTGGTGTGGGTAGCTGTCGATCGCACGGAGGAAGGCCAACTGTATGGTGGAGCAACGGCATGTGAGATGTGGATTGATACGGAAGCAAGACGTGGATGGAAACTGCTGGCGGAACATGTGAATCGCATGGATTATGCCTTGAAGCGTCGCTTCATGCTGGATGAGCTTGGACCTGAAGCTCGAGCTGCACTTAAGACACTGCTGATCTCACACAACGAAGACTGGTGGAATGCTTCTCCAGATGTATTGAAGGAAGCACTCGCCTAAGGCAGATCATTTTCAACAAAGTATAAAAGAAAAAAAGCAAAAGGCCCCTTGACCGGAAAGTTCGGCTGGGGGTCTTTTGCTTGTGTATCAACAGTATTCATTGATCTGAATAAATATGAGTTTTCATCCGAAGTGAATATTTCAAATGTCCAATATAACCAGCGGTTAAAGGTGACGCAACTAAGTCATCGCGCATTTGCGTCATTCTACCCACCAACGTTTGAAATCTCCCCACCAGGAATGTTTCTCTTCCTGTATGCCTTGTTGATTCTGTACCTGACGAGTCTTATCATCTTCTCCAGAATCCGAATCATCCGTCGTACCATGACATACCTCAGTCGGTTCAGTACCATCAATAAAAACTTCCAGCCGTTTCTCTTCACAACCGTTGCCTGCCAGCTTGCCGGATTCCGGGTCGATATAGACACTTACGACATGATCAGGCACGGTGAAAATTTTGGGTGGTACGCTCGCAAGTGCCTGCTCTGTGAACTGGGCAAAGATCGGAGCCGCCCGGCGGCCATCCGAAGTTGAGATGGCTTTGCCTTGGTCGTACCCAACCCATACCGCGGTGGAGAGCTCCGGTGTGAATCCAACGAGCCAGGCATCCGTATTGGTCGTTCCCGTCTTTCCGGCAACCGGACGTTTGATCGCGGCAGATACCCGGTTACCCGTTCCCCCATTTTCGAAGACGCTTTCCATCAAACGAGTCAGGACATAAGCTGCTGCAGGTTCCACCACGGTCTCAGCCTTCGTCTGTGGCGATTCATAGAGTACACGTCCTGCGGCATCTGTTACTTGCAGAATGGCGACAGGTGGCGTCCGTTGTCCACCAGCAGCAATGACGGAAAAGGCCGACGCCATCTCCAGCGGGCTGACAGGTGACGTTCCCAGTGCAAGAGAAGGTACGGCACTCAGGTTGCTTGTAATGCCAAGGTTTTTTGCCATACTCACAACCTGCTCAGGACCGATCTGCATAATGGTGTTCACCGCATAGATATTGTCTGAAGCGGCGATCGCCTGTCTTAGATCAATCTCACCCAGATACTTGTCTCCAAAGTTGCCGGGTTTATAGGTTTTGCGGTCATTGTCATAGTGAAACAGGGTAGGTTCACTGTTAAATATGGATGCACTGGTGAGCTGCTTGGATTCCAGGGCTGCCAGATACATAATGGGTTTAAACGCCGAACCTGGCTGGCGCGTTGTCGCCAGTACATGGTTAATCTGATTGGTGCGATAATTCTTGCCGCCTACCATGGCTTTGATGTAGCCTGTACGAGGGTCGATGGACACGAGGGCCGTCTCCAGCTCGCTTTTGGCATCCATACCCTTGGCTATGGCGTCTTCAGCTGCTTTTTGCACACGCAGATCCAGGGTGGTGTAGATATTCAATCCCCCATGATCCAGCATCGCTTCACTGATTCCCAGTTCTTTGATGGCCAGATTACGGATATAATCGCGGAAATACGGTGCACTTTCCACCGTTTTACGCTCACTTTCCGGTTTGAACGTAAGCATTTTCTCATAAGCTTTATCTGCTTCGGCCTGGGTGATCTTGCCGATATCAGCCATGGCATTCAGCACAATCTTCTGTCGGTCTTTGGCATTCTTCATATGATTATAGGGTGAGTAGTAGGTCGGTCCTTTTGGAATTCCTGCCAGCATGGCGCTCTCTGCGAGATCCAGCTGTTTGGCTGATTTGCCAAAATACATTCGCGAAGCTGCTTCGATTCCGTACGCACCATGCCCATAATAGATTTCATTCAGATACATCTGCAAAATTTCATCTTTGCTATATTTCATCTCCAATTGCGCCGTGTACATGGCTTCCTTGGCTTTGCGAGTCCATGTTTTCTCATGAGATAGATACAGGTTACGCGCCAGCTGTTGAGTCAATGTACTCGCGCCCTGCGACATCTGCATATGTTCCAGGTTAACGAGCACAGCTCGTCCCATCCCTTGAACGTCAAAACCGTAGTGATTATAGAATTTGCGGTCCTCTACAGCCAGAGTGGCATTGACCAGATCTGGAGCGATATCTTCCAGTTGAACGGGTACAGAGTCTTTGCCACCTGCGGAGAAGGTAGCGATGACTTCACCTTGACTGTCCAGTAATCTGGAATTCCGATCAGAGTCTGCTAGGGGCAGGCTGGTTGCGTATAGATAGACCAATCCTGCAGCGGTAGCAAGTATGGCGAGCACGGCGAGCAGAGACAGGTTTTTAAACAATTTTCGTACACGGAACCCGCGTTTGCGGGTCTTTTGATTTGGCTTGGTCATGGAACGGGCTCCTCTCTTTTCTTCCAGTATGGGACTTGATTGGCAGGGATATTCAATCGGGTGCATAAGCAAACAAAATGTAGCATTTTCGCCTTGAAAACCGTTTTGCAGTATAAACGTCAATCGCGTATAATGCAAAAGGGTAATGAAAAGGTAAGATTCGGCACAAGATACTAAAGCGCGTAAGGACGAACAGACGAATGGTAATTGATTCATTGATTAGTCAGACGCTCTGCACGCTCTGGTCAATTTAATCTATATAATGAAGTGAACCACGGACCTTTCCCGCAGGCCAGCAATTATAACGCGATATGGCGCCGAACGCTGGACGTGCTTGGGCGAACCGATTATAGTGCACAGCACTTGTTCGGGTATGGCTGATCATTAACTTTACGGAAAGAAGGTAGAGATTATGGAATTGTGGTTTACGGAGAAACAGACCCCGGTATTCGGGATCACCGCGAAGATTAAGCAGACCTATGTTACAGAGAAAACGGATTTTCAAGATTTGGCCATGGTAGAGACCGAAGAATTCGGTAACATGTTGCTTCTTGATGGCATGGTGATGACGACTGTAAAAGACGAATTCGTATATCACGAAATGGCGGCACACCCTGCGCTGAACACTCACCCGAATCCGAAAAAAGTTCTGGTTGTCGGTGGCGGCGATGGCGGAGTCATTCGTGAAGTCATTAAACATGCTGCTGTAGAAAAAGCAGTTCTCGTCGAAATTGACGGTAAAGTCATTGAATACTCTAAAAAATATTTGCCTGAAATCGCCGGCAAGTTGGACGAGCCTAATGTTGAAGTGCTTGTAAACGACGGCTACATGCATATTATTGAACATAAAAATGAATACGATGTGATTATCGTAGACTCCACGGAGCCTGTAGGCCCGGCTGCTCCATTGTTTGAGCGTGGTTTCTACCAAGGCATCTACGAAGCGCTCAAAGAAGACGGAATCTTCGTTGCCCAAACGGACAACCCTTGGTTCAAGGCAGATCTGATCCAGAAGGTGAACAAAGACGTCAAAGAAATCTTCCCGATCGTACATGTGTACGGCTGTAATATTCCAACCTATCCAAGTGGTTTGTGGACATTCACCATGGGTAGCAAGAAACATGACCCGCTCGAAGTGGATGAGACTCAAATCCCGGAGATGGATACCAAGTATTACTCTCCGCGTCTGCACAAAGCAGCATTTGTACTTCCTAAATTCGTGGAAGATTTAACGAAATAAAAGGGGAAATCATTAATGAAACTGGATCAAGCTTATTCAGGAAACGTATTTATTTGCAGCTCTGAGGATTATGAGAACTCCAAAGCGGTTATCTATGGCATGCCGATGGATTACACCGTCAGCTTCCGTCCGGGTTCCCGTTTCGGCCCATCTCATATCCGTCAGGCATCGGTTGGACTTGAAGAGTACAGCCCATATCTCGACAAAAGTATTGTAGACATGACATACTTTGACGCTGGAGACCTGCTCTTGCCTTTCGGTAACGCGGGACGCAGCCTTGAGGTAATCCATGAATACATCGGCAGTCTGCTCGCTGACGACAAATTCCCAGTTGGTCTCGGTGGAGAGCATCTGGTTACTTGGCCAGTCATCCAACAGATGTACAAGAAATACCCGGATCTTATCCTGATTCATATTGATGCACACGCTGACCTTCGTGAAAACTATGAAGGCGAGCCATTGTCCCACTCCACACCAGTGCGTAAAGCAGCTGAGTTGATGGGTGGCCAAAACATCTATCAGTTCGGTATCCGTTCCGGTTCCCGTGAGGAGTTCCAGTACGGTCGCGAGAACATCAACTTCTATCCATTTGAAGTGGCGGCTCCGATGAAGGAAGCTCTTCCCAAGATGGGAAACCGTCCGGTGTATGTGACCATCGACATCGATGTGCTTGATCCGTCAGCAGCACCAGGAACAGGTACAGCAGAAGCGGGCGGCATTACGTCCAAGGAACTGCTGGAAGCCATTCATATGATTGCAGGATCTGATGTAAATGTAGTTGGTTGTGACTTGGTTGAAGTTGCACCAATCTATGATCCAACACAACAGACACAGATTGTAGCTGCGAAGCTGATCCGTGAAATGCTGCTTGGATTCGTGAAATAATCACAGAATAATCGATAAGTATAACGCTCTCTGTCTGCGCGGGTTCAACTTTGCGCAGGGGAGGGCGTTTTTTATTACTAACGTTTATCCCTGTGTCCTCAACTATTCCAGCTTAAGGAACGGACTGGATGATAGAGCCAAAATTATGCTGCCAAACAAATAACGAAGTTAAATTTAGTTGAGCTAAATTAACTTAATTTAACTTTTATGCAGAGCTGTGCTATACTGACTACATAAGTATTCAGTAGTATATTAATTGATATATTACATTCGTGAAGTATATGGTGATCGGGTTCGGTCATATACTAAAAAAGAGTCTTCACCGCGTCAACGGTAAAGACTCTTAGGACCCGAAAGGCTGTGGATTGCCACGGCGCGCATGAACTAAATAATGCTATTCAAGCGAAACCCACCGTCAGGCGTCCAACCTTATGAGGTGGGTTTTCGCTTGCTACGAAACTTTTTGCGCAACCAACGGTAAAGCTTTCGCCCACTCAGTACAATACTGAGGGTCGCAGCAATCCATCGGATTACATCAAGCAACGCCACAAGTTTGACCATCGACGTCACCCCCTTCGGGAAGCTGCGCCGTGGTCTGGAAAACATCCACCGATATTCAAAAGTCCATAACATGAATTATAGCACGTATGTTCCCCTTTCTCTACCATTTATTTCATGTGTTTGTATGGACTCTCCTCTTACGCAGATATCGTGCCTTGGTATGACTCTATCTTAATATTTGTGTATAATATGGAAATAGAGGAAGGTGAATGTGAATGCGTGTGATTCGGACTCAATTGAGTATGTATCCCAGATGGCTAACTGCAGTTTTTATATTGTTTGTCATCAATTTTGTATTAGCAGTGACGATATTTCTCAACTTCACTTTGATGGTGGCTGATCTGGCCATGCTTTTTGCTGCATATAGTATTCGAGAATATAAATACAACAAAATATATTTTAGTTTATGCCTTTTATTAAGTATCAGTTTTGTTATCCTTGCTGTTGTGACGTATCCCATTTAACTTAGAGTACACAATGTTTGGTGATGAACCACCCTTGCCTACATGATCCAATCATGGGTAAAGGTGGTTTTTATCTTGCGGAATTGTCATCGGGGTTAATCAGATTGTTACGTTAGAACCATCATATTTGGGTAAAACCATAGAAGGAGGTGTTACGATGACAACCAAGAGTACAATGACATGGAAACGGATTGGTGCACTCGCATTATCGTTAACGCTGGCTTGGGGGATGGGTCCGGTACATACGCTATCAGGTGCTAACGCCGCCTCACAGGCATGTGGAAAGGGAGATTATGGACTATCTGCTACATTGAAAAAGGGCAGCGGTGTGGAAGAACAACACCTGCAATTTACTGACATTGATTTTCTTAATGATACGACTGGACGAGCTGGGGGTGAGGGCTTCCTGATCGGCACCTCGAATGCAGGATGTACGTGGCAGTCCATATATACCGGGCAGTGGCAATTCACACAGCTTGATTTTCCGAATAATGTGAACGGATATGCGCTGGCGCGAGTCAAGGATTCACCTGCTACCTATCTGATCCGTACCAAAGATGGGGGATCGCACTGGACGCGGCTTGATACGCCGGGCATTCAATTCAAGCGAATCGATTTTCGCAATAAAGATGTAGGTTATGGTTACACCTATAATGGTGCATATCAGACGAAGGATGGCGGGGTAACCTGGAGTAAAATGAATACACCTGCCAACACGCGTGCAGCTGCCTTTGCAACAGAGAAACAAGGGTATGCCGTCGTGGTTGTACCTGGATCGGGATACCATCTGAAGCAAACGAGTGATGGCGGCAAAAACTGGACCACCTCTCTTCGAGTTGTCTCAGACACATGGAGCGGAGCAGATCTGTATGCACATGGCCAGCAAGTATGGGCCCTTCTGTATGGTGATGCAGGCATGGCCCAACAATCCTACTCCCTCTATGCGAGCGGTAATCAAGGCAAGAACTGGACCCAAGTATTTGCGCAATCCACAGCAGGGGGAGGTCCTGCACCAGGTACAAATAGTACAGGCAAAGGAAACGGACCAGCCAACCCGGGCGGTCATCCCGGCAACATGGCGTTGATTGGCAATCAGACGGCTTATCTGTCTGCAGGTTCACCCGCAGCTGGCAAAGTGGGTATTGGACGTTCTTATGATACAGGTTCCACGTGGAAAAATATTGACCTGAAAGATCCGGGGTACAGTTCCCGTATCTCGTTCCCATCGGCCAAGACGGGTTGGCTCGTAGTAACAAGTGATAACTCTCCTGCGATCTATCAGACTATAGATGGTGGAACGACGTGGACACAAAAAATGTTGTTGCCTTCAGATCAGGATTAAGTAGCCTGTTATTCTGAAATAATAACCCGGCAAATCCAAATTAGAAATGAATAAAAATCAATTTGGTAAGTCTCTGCATGAATTTCTATAACAAACAGGCCTTTTCCTAATCAATTACACAGGAAGAGGCTTGTTTGTCTAGAAATAAAAACGGTTGAAACCTACTCTAAAACGAGTTATTGTAAGCGATAACAATATAATTTATGGGGGTTGAAATCATGGTTGATGTTATTTTAAAGGCGGATTCAGATCAAGGATTAATAAATCGCAATATATATGGTCACTTTTCCGAACACTTGGGACGTTGTATTTATGAGGGGCTGTGGGTAGGGGAAGATTCACCTATTCCGAATACGGATGGGATTCGAAATGATGTATTAACGGCCTTGCAGAAGCTTAATATTCCAGTACTTCGCTGGCCAGGCGGTTGTTTTGCCGATGAATATCACTGGAAAGATGGTGTAGGTCCGAAGAGTGAGCGTGCTCGTATGATCAATACACATTGGGGCGGAGTGGAAGAGAACAATCACTTTGGCACGCATGAATTCTTGAGATTATGTGAGTTGCTCGGCACGGAGCCATATATTAGTGGCAACCTGGGTAGCGGTACAGTGCAGGAGATGCAGGAATGGGTGGAGTACATCACGTTTGACGGCGAATCCCCGATGGCGAACTGGCGTAAGAGTAACGGTAGGGAAGAACCGTGGAAAATGAAGTATTTTGGCGTGGGAAATGAGAACTGGGGATGCGGCGGCAATATGCGTCCTGAATATTATGCGGATGAATATCGCCGGTATGCTACATATGTACGTAACTATTCCGGGAACGAGATTTATAAAATCGCTTGTGGACCCAACGAAGGCAACTATGAATGGATGGAAGTCCTGATGCGGGAGGCTGCTCGCTTTATGGATGGGATTAGTCTTCATTATTACACCATCCCTACAGGAGAGTGGAATGATAAAGGCGCAGCCACAGGATTTGGTGAGGCTGAATGGTTCACTACCTTGAAAAAGACGCTACATATGGAAGAGTTGCTGGTGAAACACTCTGAAATCATGGACAAATATGATCCAGAGGGCAGAGTCGGCATTATTGTGGATGAATGGGGTACGTGGTATAACGTTGAGCCGGGAACCAATCCAGGATTCCTGTATCAACAAAATACGATGCGGGACGCTGTGCTTGCAGGCGTTAACCTGAATATTTTCAACCAACATAATAAACGGGTACACATGGCGAATCTTGCACAGATCGTCAACGTGCTTCAATCACTTGTTCTCACGGAAGGGGATAAAATGCTCCTGACACCTACGTATCATGTATTTGATATGTATCAGGTTCATATGGATGCGCAGCGACTGGATTTGAATTATGAAAGCCCTGGATACACCTTCGGAGAAGACACCATTCCTCAGCTCAGCTTGTCAGCCTCCCGTAACAAGGATGGGGTCATTCATGTGACAGCTTGTAATCTGAGTCACACCGATGAGTTGGAAGTTGTGTGTCAGCTGGACGCAGCTCAAGCGGCTAAAGTAACCGGGCAGATTCTGCACCATACTAATTTTGGTGCATTCAATACCTTTGAACAGCCGAATCATGTTCAGCCTGCGGCGTGGGAGGGACTCACACTGGAGAATAACACTTTGCGTTTTGTTCTTCCTCCAGCATCGGTTGGGGTCATCGCTGTCGAGGGTTAATGATGAAAAGGCAGGAACCTTGCAAGGGCTGTAATGATCAGTACGATGTGAAGATTAGCGATGCCAAAATGGCCAGACTTGTGGAGATTGCCTCACGCTCGCGTGAGACGGTACAGGATGAGGAATATGAACGTCGGCTATCCATCTGCTCTGCTTGTCCGGGGTTGCAATATGGCACAACTTGTCGGCATTGTGGTTGTCTCGTACAGGTGCGAGCGAAGCTGAGTGAGTCGACATGTCCTTTTCCTTATGAATCGCAATGGGCCTGATCGGATGAACGAATCTTATTATAATGAAGCAAAAGGGAGTTGCACTTTACAGGTGCGGCTCTTCTTTTTTGGCTTGATGAGGAAAAAACTCTGAATTTGGATTTGAATTGAGCGAGGGAACTGGATATAGTTATACAGTAGAGTGTAGGATAGCGAGCTATCCGGGAATATGAGCGCGTATAGCGACACAACAATACGGGAAGGGCTGTTCTCACCAGCCGTGCCTGATTTTGCGTCGCCTCGAATATAATGGAGGTTAACATTCATGTCGAACATGCGACCGGTACACATCCGGCTGCACAGCCGTTATGAAGGTGAAGATGTGCTGCAGGAAATGCAGGGTGAAGCCGTGTTAAAAGGGTCTGTTCTTTATGTTCGTTATGAAGAACCGCAGGTTGGACCTGAGGGAGGTACAACCCGTACAACATTGAAGCTGGGCGGACAATCCATCAAGATTATACGTCATGGTGAGGTGGAATCGGAGCAGACTTTTGAGTTGAATCGGAAGCTTCCTGGTTTCTACCGATCACCATACATGTCGTTTGCCCTGTCCACGCATACACAGAAGCTGGAACTTTCCATTCAGGGATTGAGCGCACGCGCAGCGTGGAGCTACGACTTTTACCGCTTTGATGAAGAATCCGGACATTTCGCGATTAGTTTGCATATACAGGAGGAACCAATTTCATGACACGTAATCCACTAGATACGATTAACGAACGGGTAAGTACGGCCATCGGCAACGCCATTGTGGCGGCCGGAATTGTTACGCAGGACGAATTGCCAGCCATCACATTGGAAGTGCCGCGTGAGAAGTCACACGGGGACTTGGCGACCAATGCTGCCATGCAGCTGACCAAGATTGCCAAGCGCAATCCGCGTCAGATTGCTGAAGAGATCATTGCCAATCTGAATCTCGCTGAAGCCGGAATCGAGAAGGCTGAGATTGCGGGCCCAGGATTCATTAACTTCAAATTGGACAAGAGTTACCTTTATCCAGTACTTGCGCTTGTGCAGGAGCAGGGTAAAGATTACGGAAGAATTAACATCGGAGAAGGACGCAAAGTCGAGATGGAGTTTGTCAGTGCCAACCCGACAGGCAGCCTGCATCTGGGCCATGCCCGTGGAGCAGCTGTAGGTGATGCGCTATGTAACATCCTTGATTACGCAGGATATGATGTAACCCGTGAATACTACATTAATGATGCAGGTAATCAGGTGTTTAATCTGGCTCGTTCCATTGAAGCTCGTTATCTGCAAGAGCTGGGTCAGGATGCTGAGATGCCTGAAGATGGTTATCACGGTGAAGATATTAAAGGATTCGCCAAGCAGCTTGTTGCTGAAAAGGGTGACGAATTGCTGTCCATGCATCCGGGTGACCGTGCGGCTTATTTCCGTGACTTCGGCCTGGAGAAGGAACTGGACAAGATCAAACGTGACTTGAATCGCTTCCGTGTTAACTTTGATATCTGGTTCAGCGAAACTTCCCTGTATGACAATGGAGAAGTTCTGCGAGTACTTGATGAATTGCGTGACCGCAATGAAATCTATGAGCAAGATGGGGCAACTTGGTTGAAAACGATGCAGTATGGTGACGACAAAGAACGTGTATTGATCAAGAACGATGGCACCTATACTTACCTGACGCCAGATATTGCTTATCACCGCGACAAATATGCTCGTGGATACGACACGATGATTAACATCTGGGGTGCCGATCACCATGGATATATTCCACGGATGAAAGCCGCGATGCAAGCACTGGGTAATGACCCTGAGAAACTGGTGGTCTTGATTGCACAGATGGTGAGCTTGTTCCAGAACGGTGAAAAAGTGAAGATGTCCAAGCGTACAGGTAAAGCTGTAACAATGGAAGACCTAATGGATGAAGTCGGCATTGATGCCATCCGTTACTTCTTCACAATGCGCAGCATGGACTCCCATCTGGACTTTGACATGGACCTTGCGATTTCGACATCCAATGAGAATCCGGTATTCTACGTGCAATACGCGCATGCACGTGTATGCAGCGTATACCGTCAGGCTGAAGAACAAGGTATTGAACTGCTGCCACTGGCACAGATTGACCTGTCCAAGCTGACAACAGAGCACGAGTATGACCTTCTCCGCAAAATGGGAGAGCTGCCTGAGGAAATCTCGGCAGCAGCAACAGGATATGCGCCACATCGTATCATCCGTTATGTATACGAGCTGGCATCCCTGTTCCACAGCTACTACCGTGCAGAACGTGTTATTACGGAAGACGCGCAGCAAACTCAAGCACGTCTGGCACTGATCGGTGCTGTGCGTACCGTTATCGCAACGGCACTTCGTCTGGTAGGCGTAACAGCTCCTGACAAAATGTAAATTCCAGGCTCGCGGCCTACCGCAGCTCTGCCTAAGGCAAAAAGTCTCCATGTCCACGTTGAGTATCTTCAACGTGGTACATGGAGACTTTTTTTGTTGTGTACCCGGAGCTGAAGAAAACGAAATGCCTGGTCCAAGGTACACCAGCCTGCCCTTACATCACAGCGGGCGTAACCTAGTGTCTCAGCCGCTACGTAATACTCCCTCATGCGTACTGCCTGGGTCGGGCTACTGCGTTTCGCCACGAGCCTCAATCATGTTCTGCTGTCCGCTTGCAGAGCTGGCTCACTCCCCGCCCTCCTGCATTAGCTTTAGGGCATCAATC
Source organism: Paenibacillus sp. FSL k6-2145 (assembly GCF_037976585.1). Lineage (NCBI taxonomy): Bacteria > Bacillati > Bacillota > Bacilli > Caryophanales > Paenibacillaceae > Paenibacillus > Paenibacillus sp. FSL k6-2145. The sequence goes on from NZ_CP150267.1 coordinate 2,250,179, forward strand.
TCACCACCGCGGACCTTGCTTTTTGCGGTGGTGGTCTTGCGGGCGCGCAGCGGGATCGTAGCACGTTTGACGAGTGTCTTGATTTCACTCGGGGACAACCCCGGATGTTTTGAGAGCAGCAAGGCGATAGCGCCACTCACATGGGACGTCGCCATGGATGTGCCGCTCATCTCGTGATGCTTGCCTTGTACCCAAGAGGAGACGATTTTATCACCGGGTGCATAGACATCCACATATGCGCCTCGATTGCTGAAGGACGCAATACGTCTGTTTTTGTCGGTTGCCCCAACAGATATGGTCTGGGGATACCGTGCAGGATAATCAATGCTGCGGCGTTTGCCGTCATTCCCTGACGAAGCAACGATAACGATTCCAGCATGGTATGCACGATTGACAACGTCAAGAAGCGCCTTGCTGCGTGTTTTCATGCCAAAGCTCATATTGATGATATCGACCTTGTTACGTACACACCAGTCGATGCCAAGTACAATGTCGGACACATATGCCGATCCGTTGTGGTCAAATGCTTTCACCGGATAGATCAGGGAGCGTGGAGCTACACCAATCATGCCTGCGGTGCTGTTGGCTGCGGCGATAGTCCCTGCAATGTGGGTACCGTGTCCGTTATCATCATGAGGAAGCAGGCTACGGTTTAACAGATTGATTCCGCGTGCCAGGGAATAACGAAGATCAGGATGGTGATAATCAGCACCTGTATCAATCACACCGATTTTAATCCGGTGTCCGGTAGACACAGACCATACTTTGGGCGCCCGAATCTGCTTCACTCCCCAAGGTATGCCTTGAGCATTGCTCGGTTTGCTGTGGAGTGCGGTGGCATGAAGGGAGATAGGTACGTCTGCTTCAATCGTAATTTCATCCCCATAGCGGTATAGGTCCTCCGGGCGTTGGACTGGAGCGATAATGGAACGAGCCAGTCGCGAGGAACGGACAGCCCCAAGGTCGGTGAATTCATTCCGCATTCGAGACAATTCTACGAGACAGGCCTCGTACTGCTGCGGTTTGGCAAATCGGATCAAGTATCGCCCTCCCTGTTCTGGTTCAGGGCGTCGCATTCCGTCAATCAATTGATGCAATAAACCAGTATAGTCCATAATGGGCAGCCCCCTTCGGGATGAACATGCTGAGGTATTCTATGAATGCGCTCATCCCGCCGCATGGGGAACTTGCCCTTTTTTTACAAAAACACATTCTCTTCGTGTCAAAACGGGCGCAGGGACATATGATGGATGGAGAGCTAGAGGGCTCTTGCGGGGAACCTGGTGAGGAGTAATCCTCCAAGGGTATACAGTCAGAAGGCGGAGGGGACTCCGTCTTTTTTATTATGGAGTTGTCTCTTTGGCAAAGAGGATATTCTTGTGGGTTCGATGTCACTTCACGTTTAATATATGGACATATTGTTGCTGCTCTCCGCATTTGCGTCACATCCGTACATAAAAACTTGCTTTTTAACGCTAAATAGGTTTTACTTAGGTTTGTTAATGGATATGTTATACGTAACAGTCCAGTTCGTAGGGGTTAAAAAGTGAATTTTGTGTGAGAGGAAGTGTCTGCAGTGAGTACCTCGCTCAATTTGAAAATTGATAAAGAAAAGGTAAAAGAGATCCCTTTGGTGGACCTTGCCTTTATGGTGCTGAAAGCGGCTAATACGCCGTATTACTATCGTGACTTGATGAATGAGGTAGCGAAGCAGCGCGGAATGACTGATGAAGAAATCAACGAGTTTATCGCCCAGCTATATACCGAGATTAATATCGATGGCCGTTTTGCTTGCGTCGGTACAAGTCTGTGGGGCTTGAAGCGCTGGTATCCGGTAGCTGGAACAGAAGATTCCATGACGGGTGCGAAGCGTCCGCGTATCATCAACGATGAAGACGATGATCTGGAAGATGAAGACTTCGGTGAAGAAGAAGACAGCTATAACAGCGATGAAGACTTCGACAGCCCGGATAAAGACGAAGATGAAGACGAAGAAGATGAAGACGAAGACGACATCTTTGACGAAGAAGACAGCGAAGAAGAAGTGCTGGTTGAAGATGACGATCTGGAAGATGAAGACCTCGAAGAAGACGAAGAAGAGTCCGAAAACGAGGATGAATTTGACGACGATTCTGATAATCGGTAGTCATTTTTGACGTCTATAATTTACCCGTTTCCCCGGAATAGTCAGCCTTGACAGCAGACGGGGTAACGGGTAAACTATTGCATGGGCTTATGAATGAGCGACAATATATTTATGTTTTTTATAGAAGGTGCCCCGTCCTGCGGGAGTACTTTTTTTTGTATTTTTAGAGGCATAATTTTGCAAAATGATTTCTTTTCCGTATGCTCCCGGCCAACATTTCGTGGCCCGTTTTTGTATATCAAAAACACCAAATGGAATGAAGGCTACCGGAATATTTGCACCATTTTTTGCTGTAGAACAACGTGTATTTAAACCGTCTTCGCAGAAAGAGCAGTTCGCAGATGCAGGGAATTTCTGCCATTGCTCTTTTTAACGATGATTACCTGGGAAACAGGTTACGATAACACCATATATCGCCTGAATTTCTGTACTTATATTAGGAGGGTAATAACAGTGACAAAGTATATTTTCGTGACGGGCGGAGTTGTGTCCTCCCTGGGCAAAGGGATTACGGCTGCTTCTCTGGGCAGATTGCTGAAAAACAGAGGGCTTAAGGTAACGATCCAGAAATTTGATCCATATATTAACATCGACCCGGGAACAATGAGTCCTTATCAGCACGGCGAGGTTTTTGTAACGGATGATGGCGCGGAAACGGATCTGGACCTTGGCCACTATGAACGTTTTATTGATATCAATCTCTCCAAAAACAGCAACGTCACGACTGGTAAAGTATACTCTTCCGTCATCAGCAAAGAGCGGCGCGGGGAATATCTGGGCGGAACGGTACAAGTTATTCCACACATTACGAACGAGATCAAAGAGCGTGTATTCCGCGCTGGACGTGAAGCGGGTTCGGATGTGGTTATTACGGAAATTGGTGGAACAGTGGGCGACATTGAGAGTTTGCCTTTCCTGGAAGCTATCCGTCAGATCAAGAGTGATGTAGGTCGCGACAATGTGATGTACATCCACGTAACACTTATTCCTTATATCAAAGCAGCTGGTGAAGTGAAAACAAAACCAACGCAACATAGTGTTAAGGAATTACGCAGCATTGGTATTCAACCGAATGTGATTGTATGCCGTACGGAGTATGAATTGTCTAAAGATATGAAAGCCAAGATCGCCCTCTTCTGCGACATTGATGAGAATGCCGTGGTTGAATGTCGTGATGCAGACACCTTGTATCAAGTACCTCTGAACCTGCGTGAAGAAGGCTTGGATGAGATCGTGGTAAATCACCTGAAACTGACTACTCCTGCACCGGATATGAGCGAGTGGGAAGGGCTGGTTGACCGGATCAACAAGTTGGAGCATACAGTTGAGATCGCTATTGTTGGTAAATATGTAGCGTTGCATGATGCATACCTGAGTGTTGTGGAGTCGTTGTCTCATGCAGGATTTGCATCCAATGCTGATGTGAAAATCCGCTGGGTTCCTTCTGAAGATATTACGGATGAGAATGTAGGCGACCTGTTACATGGTATTGGCGGTATCCTTGTTCCTGGTGGATTCGGAGATCGTGGTATTGAAGGTAAAGTATCGGCAATTCGTTATGCTCGTGAGAAACAAATTCCGTTCTTCGGTATTTGCCTGGGTATGCAGGTTTCCGTTATTGAATATGCACGTTCCATCGTTGGTTTGAATGGTGCGAACAGCTCCGAGATTAATCCGGCTACCGAATTCCCTGTGATCGATCTGTTGCCTGAGCAAAAAGATATCGAGAATCTGGGTGGCACGATGCGTCTGGGTCTGTATCCTTGTAAGCTTCAGGAAGGTTCTTTGGCGATGGCTTGTTATGATGACGAGCTGGTGTATGAGAGACACCGTCACCGGTATGAGTTCAACAATGAATACCGTGAAACGATCGAAAAAGCAGGACTGGTTATCTCGGGTACATCCCCGGATGGACGTCTGGTTGAGATCGTGGAACTTCCAGGACACCCATGGTTCCTGGCGGTACAATTCCATCCGGAATTCACTTCCCGTCCGAACCGTCCGCAACCATTGTTCCGTGAGTTTGTAAAAGCTTCTCTGGAGAATGCGCAGAAGTAATACATGGTTTTAGTGTTAACGTAATAGATATTGGGGATGTTCCTGGCAACCATAGCGGATGCCAGAACATCCCTTTTTTTTGTGTAAAAAGCAGATGGAAATGCTTTTTGTCATTTTGTGAAGGTAGCAGGATTTTAATGGAAGAGGTAGAATACTTATCATGACGACTATGGGATAGTTATCCAGATTCGATGATGTGCATGCTTTCCTAATTCTAGGAGGTTACAGAGTGGAAGATAAAAAAGTTTTGATTGTTGATGACCAGAATGGTATTCGAATCCTGTTAATGGAAGTGTTCAGCAGTGAGGGGTATAACACGTTTCAAGCACCCAACGGCAAGGTTGCTCTGGAGATTGTGAATAATGACAAGCCTGACCTGGTATTGCTCGATATGAAGATTCCTGGGATGGACGGTCTGGAAATCCTGAAGCATATTAAAGAAATTGATCCGGGTATCAAGGTGATCATGATGACCGCTTATGGTGAACTGGACATGATTAAGGAAGCCACGGATCTCGGAGCGCTCATGCATTTTACGAAACCGTTTGATATCGACGAGATGCGAGTGGCTGTGAATATGCAACTTCGTAATGGTACTGCCAATAAATGCAGCTGAATCCTGTTGATACAGGATTTTTTTGCGTGTAGAGAACATAGATAGTACTTGGTGGGAAAATGGGGTATTTCACTCCTTCATCCGGGGAATATTGGAAATGGGCAAGTTATAAAGCGGTGTCTATGAAAACTGTGCTGCAAAGCACAGCATTTTTGCAAATGCTTGTTTAGTATTTGACATGGGATGTGGTATAATAAGCCCGTATGTGATTTCGGCTAAAAACCATAGACACAACCCAAACCCCTAGGAGGATTGAAACCATGCCATTAGTATCTATGACAGACATGTTGAACAAAGCACTTGAAGGAAAATATGCAGTTGGTCAATACAACATCAATAACCTTGAGTGGACTCAAGCGATTCTTGGTGCTGCTGAAGAAGAAAAATCCCCAGTAATCCTGGGCGTATCCGAAGGCGCAGCGCGTCACATGGGCGGCTTCTACACTGTAGTTAAAATGGTAGAAGGACTCATTCACGACATGAAAATCTCCGTACCAGTTGCTATTCACCTGGACCACGGTTCAAGCTTCGACAAATGTAAAGAAGCGATCGATGCTGGATTTACATCCGTTATGATCGACGGTTCCCACCACTCTATCGATGAAAACATCGAAATGACTAAAAAAGTTGTAGAATATGCACACGCTAAAGGCGTTTCTGTAGAAGCTGAAGTAGGTACTGTAGGCGGACAAGAAGACGACGTTATCGGCGGAATCATGTACGCTGACCTGAACGAGTGTATCCGTATCGTTAAAGAAACAGGTATCGACACATTGGCACCTGCTCTTGGTTCTGTACACGGTCCTTACCATGGCGAGCCTAATCTGGGCTTCAAAGAAATGGAAGAAGTTCGTGACGCGGTACAAGTTCCACTCGTATTGCACGGTGGTACAGGTATTCCTAAACACGACATCGACAAAGCCATTTCCCTGGGTACATCCAAAATCAACGTAAACACAGAGAACCAAATTGCTTTCTCCAAAGTGGTTCGTGAAGTGCTTGCAGCTAAACCAGATGCTTACGATCCACGTACATTCATCGTACCAGGCCGTGAAGCAATCAAAGAAACCGTTAAAGGTAAAATCCGCGAGTTTGGTTCTAACAACAAAGCGTAATTTAACTTTACCAGTTCCATACTGTGAAATGGAAAAACACCGCCTAGCCGGTGTCTTTCCATTTTCACACCTTATTTCTACATCGGAAGCCAACAGCACGTATTGCCGTTCATCGGCTGCAAAACACGTAGGGGGACATTAAGCTTTATGGAAAAATTGATGATTAGTGGCGGACGTCCGTTACAGGGAACTGTAACTATAAGCGGCGCCAAGAACAGCGCCATTGCGCTTATTCCTGCAGCATTGCTTGCCGAGTCAGAAGTCGTGTTGGACAACCTGCCGCTTTTGAGTGACGTGGCGGTTTATGCAGAAATTTTGGAGGAACTCGGAGCACGTGTGACTTGGGAAGGCAGTCAGATGAAGATTGACCCTTCTGACATCAAATCCATTCCTATGCCGAATGGTCCCGTGAAGAAGCTTCGCGCTTCGTATTATATGATGGGTGCATTGCTAGGGCGTTTCAAAGAAGCGACCATAGGTTTACCAGGGGGCTGTAATTTTGAGCCTCGTCCAATTGATCAACATATCAAAGGTTTTGAAGCGCTTGGCGCAACCGTAACAAACGAACATGGCTCCATTCATTTGCATGCCAAAGAGCTACGCGGAGCAAAGATCTATCTTGATGTAAGCAGTGTCGGCGCAACCATTAATATCATGCTGGCGGCTACTCGTGCCAAAGGCTCTACAATTATCGAAAACGCGGCTAAAGAGCCTGAGATTATAGATGTAGCAACACTTCTGAATTCCATGGGTGCCAGCATTAAGGGTGCAGGTACCGAAACGATCCGTATTGAAGGGGTCTCGGAGCTTAAAGGCTGCCGTCATTCCATTATTCCGGACCGTATCCAAGCAGGTACGTATATGATCGCTGCAGCGGCGACGCGCGGAGATGTTCTGATTGACAATGTGATTCCCAAACATCTGGAGGCTTTAACGGCAAAGCTGCTGGAGATGGGTGTTGGCATTGAAGAGTTAGATGAAAGTATACGTGTCATTGGTAAACCAAGTTATAACCACGTGGATGTGAAGGCACTTGTATATCCTGGTTTCCCAACGGATCTACAGTCACCAATGACCAGTGTTTTAACACAGGCAACCGGTGTGAGTGTCCTGAGCGACTTTGTATACAGTAATCGATTCAAGCATGTGCCTGAGTTGGTGCGGATGGGCGCAAAGATTCGAGTAGAAGGACGGTCAGCGATTATTGAAGGCAGTGCATTAAACGCGGCCAAAGTAAAAGCATCCGATCTTCGCGCTGGAGCAGCGCTGGTGATTGCAGGTCTCACCGTCAGTGAAGGTGTGACTGAAGTGACGGGGGTCGAATATATTGACCGCGGTTATGATCATCTGGTGACTAATCTGCGTCTGCTCGGTGCCGATGTATGGCGGGAAACTGATTAATAGGAAGCATTATGCATGATTCAGTCATACACATGTTTATTTTAACTGAACTGCATATCTTTTTGATAATTAGGTAAACCTGTTTTAATAGAGTTCTCAGTCTCTCCGGCATAAGACGAAATGTTTCTGTTTCCTTTACCGGAGGGTCTTTTTTTGAATTAAACTTCATATGGCTGTAAGAACATCATTTCTCATCCCCAACCCCCGGTTTTGTTTGAACTGCGCTCCATAGCCGGTCTATCCGGACTGATCGCCTCCATGCATCGTTCACTCAATAGCGGATCTGGCCGAATGTTGGCCATCCCACCCGGAAACTTACACTCAAAGACAAGTATTTGCATTATAACGGTTACATTCCGTACAATGGACAGAAGGGATTGTGGCAGACGCCGCTCTCTATAGCCGGAACATCTAGCGAAACTATCCATTTCACACGGACTTATTAATTGAATAGGTGGTTATTATATGGATCTACAAATTTCCGATTTGGAAGAAATGAAACTAACGGACCTCTACAAACTGGCCAAAAAATATCAGATACCTTACTATGGTACGTTAAAAAAGAAAGAATTAATCTTTGCTATACTACGTGCACAAGCTGAACAAAGCGGCCTGATGTTCATGCAAGGCGTACTCGAGATCTTACCTGAAGGTTACGGATTTCTTCGGCCGATTAACTACTTGCCAAGTACGGAGGACATTTACATCTCAGCTTCTCAGATTCGCAAGTTTGACCTAAGAACAGGTGACCTCGTATCAGGTAAATGTAGAACGCCTAAGGAAAACGAGAGATACTTCGGTTTGTTGCAAGTCAACGCTGTAAATGGTGAGAATCCATCGGCGGCTGCAGAGCGACTTCACTTCCCGGCACTAACCCCACTGTATCCGCAGAAAAAACTGGTTCTCGAAACATCCCCCAACCATTTGTCCACACGAATTATGGATGTGCTCGCCCCGGTAGGATTGGGACAGCGCGGATTGATCGTAGCACCTCCCAAAGCGGGTAAAACGCTTCTCCTCAAAGAAATTGCCAACAGCATCTCAACTAACAATCCTGAAATTGAACTGTTTGTCCTGTTGATTGACGAACGTCCAGAGGAAGTAACGGATATGTCGCGTTCGGTAAAAGGGGAAGTTGTGGCTTCAACATTTGATGAACTGCCTGAGAATCATATCAAGGTGGCGGAATTGGTGCTTGAACGTGCGCTTCGTTTGGTTGAGGCTAAAAAGGATGTCGTTATCCTGCTGGATAGCATTACACGTCTTGCCCGTGCATATAACCTGGTTATTCCACCATCCGGTCGTACACTTAGTGGTGGTATTGATCCAGCTGCGTTCCATCGTCCGAAACGTTTCTTCGGTTCTGCCCGGAATGTGGAAGAAGGCGGAAGCTTGACCATCCTGGCAACGGCATTAATTGATACCGGATCACGTATGGATGACGTCATTTATGAAGAATTTAAGGGTACAGGTAATATGGAGCTTCATCTGGACCGTCGTCTGGCAGAGCGCCGCATATTCCCGGCAATCGACATTCGTCGTTCCGGTACACGTCGTGAAGAAGTGTTGCTCAGCAAGGAAGAGTTGGATACAATCTGGGCGATTCGTAAAAACATGAATGATTCCCATGACTTTGTTGAAGGATTCCTGAAAAAACTTCGTAACAGCAAGACAAATGCAGAGTTTTTGGCGGCATTTGATTCGGCTGGTAATAGCCCGACAAGCAATTCCGGGACAACAACAACCCGTCGTTCACCTAGACAGACAGCTACGTCAGGTACATCGACGTAAGTGTCGTTGGACTAATCAATTTCTTTTTGCAGCATTGCTGTAAATGTTACAATACACTCGTCGTTAGGTTTAACCCATTAGATGTGAGGAGAACATCATGTATTTAGTATACGCAGATGAAAAAGGTAATGTATTTGATCATCCTTCCCTGTACGGGCTTGCCCGCAGTGGAGATATGATCGTTGAGATTATGGAAGACGAACTCATCCCTTTGCCAGAGGGTGCAACGTTGGTTGGACTCCCGAGCACCCGGCCCATTGGTATGGACCCGGATACCGGCGAGATGTTGCCAATGCCAACGGACACACAGGCTGTAGGTGCGTTGCTTCCACAGGGATTCACTCGTTTGTGTCTCCCTGGTTATGTGAAGACGGATAAAGAGTATAAATTGCCGTTATTCGGCTATTCCGCAGTAGTTTGGAAAGATGGCGGTTTCTATGTCACGGCTGCGAAGTCGGATAGTCCTGACCAATGGAACCCGCTGAACTGTGATCGGGATGATGTGCGTTCCGGGGTTAAACGGTTGACAGAGCAATATCCCGAGAACCGTCTTTATACCCATCTGTCCAATTGTGCGCTCGGATATGAATGTCTAACTTCGTCGAACACGTTCCTGAATCGTTGGGAAGGTGGAGTGCCGGTATCCTATTCTTGCAATGCGGGCTGCTTCGGGTGTATCTCCGAGCAACCGGATGATAGCGGCTTTGTTTCCCCGCAGACACGTATGAACTTCCGACCACGTGTGGATGAGATTGTTGAGGTTATGCTGGAACACCTGAAGACGCCAGAGTCCATTATTAGCTTTGGACAAGGTTGTGAAGGGGAGCCTTCCACGCAGGCCAAGCTGATTATTGAAGCGATTCGCGAAGTGCGTTCCGTAACCGACATGGGGTATATCAACATTAATACCAATGCCGGTCTGAACGATCACATTAGAGGTATTGTAGATGCTGGATTGGATCTGATGCGCGTAAGTACAATTAGCGCACTGGATGACCACTATAACGCCTACTATAAACCGCGTGGTTATACCTTAGCCAATGTTGAGAAATCAATGAAATACGCAGCGCAGCAGGGTGTATACACGTCCATTAACTATCTGATCTTCCCAGGCGTAACAGATCGTGAAGAAGAGATTGAGGCGATGATTGAGTTTGCGAGAAGAACCGATCTACGCTTGATTCAGATGCGTAATCTCAATATTGATCCAGAGAGCTATCTGGAATTAATTCCTCCTGCTCAAGGTGATATCCTGGGCATGAAGCAGATGATTGAGATTTTTGAAGACGAATTGCCTGATGTTGTGATCGGATCGTACACCCATGTTCCACCCGCTGGAATGGCACGTCCAAAACGGTTGATTACCTCTTAACAATAATGGATTGCAACAGGCACAAGGCCGTGTTATAATCTCAGGGTTGTGCCATTTACTCTGGGTCCGCTTGAGGCTCAGGGCGGAAAGAGGTGAAAGGTAATGAAAGAAGCAATTCATCCTAATTACACGATTGGTCAAGTATCTTGCGCTTGCGGGAATACTTTTGAGACAGGTTCGGTTAAAGACGGACTTCGTGTAGAGATTTGCTCCGCGTGCCACCCGTTCTTCACAGGTAAACAGAAGTTTATCGATGCTGGCGGCCGTGTTGATCGTTTCAAAAAGAAATACGGAATCTAATTGGACAATTCTTGGAGTTGTCTGCTAATTGCATCCAACACACCCCTGCTGATCTGGCAGGGGTTTTTATATGTTATTTTTATATGTTATATGTAAGCATAATCGCATTCACGTTCCTCTGGTTGCAATTTAGATAACCTTACGTTATACTATTTCTTACCGTGCTAGATGGGGAGGTAGCGGTGCCCTGTAACTCGCAATCCGCTATAGCGAGGTTGAATTCCTGCTAGAGGTTTTGCCGATGTGAGGTTTGGTCCCTAAACGTGGTGTTGACGGTTGGGTCCTCCGCAATGAGTACTCATGAACCTGGTCAGGTCCGGAAGGAAGCAGCCATAAGTGAGATCACTCTTGTGCCGGAGGGTTGCCTAGCCCGAGCTATTGTTCAGGGGTGCCACTTGGATCGCAAATATCGATAGCAGGTGCACGGCTTACCATTTAAATGTAGAGACCTTTGCAGTTGTATGTATGCAGAGGTCTTTTTGATATGTCTTAATAAACCACGCATGAATGAGTCAGATAAAGTTTGGATTCACCCTAGAATATAGTATAATAGGGGAACGACAAAGGACTCGAATGCGAAGTGGAAGGAAGGTAACGCATCATGGAGCATATCGCGTTATACCGGGCTTGGCGTCCCCAGTCGTTTCAAGATATGGTGGGGCAACAGCATATTATTCAGACCTTGCAGAACGCGATTCGTGAACAGCGGACTTCCCATGCCTACTTATTTAGCGGGCCCAGAGGAACGGGAAAGACAAGTGCCGCCAAGATTTTGGCCAAAGCTGTGAACTGCGAACGTGGGCCTGCGCCTGAACCTTGTAACGAGTGTGAAGCTTGCCGCAGAATTACGACTGGCGCTGTGATGGATGTGCAGGAGATTGATGCTGCATCCAATCGGGGCGTTGAAGAAATTCGTGATCTTCGGGAAAAGGTTAAATATGCACCAACCGAAGTCCGGCAGAAAGTCTATATTATTGATGAAGTGCACATGCTGACAACGGAGGCATTCAATGCTTTGCTCAAAACATTGGAAGAGCCACCGCCACATGTGATGTTTATTTTGGCAACAACAGAACCACACCGCCTTCCGGCTACCATTATATCGCGTTGTCAGCGATTTGATTTTCGCCGGGTATCCCTGGAAGAGCAGACAGCAAGACTTACACTGATCTGTGAACAGGAAGGCATGGAAGCTGACCAGGATGCGCTCCAATACATTGCCCGTTTATCGGACGGTGGAATGAGGGATGCACTTAGTGTGCTGGATCAGATCTCTTCATTTACGGATGGACGAGTAACGTACCAGCAGGTTATGGACATGACGGGTGGAATTGCTTCAGAGCAATTTGCCAAACTCGCTGCTTCGCTGCTTAAGGGTGATGTTGGTCATATTTTGCAGATGATTGAAGGTTTCATGCATGAAGGAAAGAGTGCAGACAAGTGCATGGAGAATTTACTGTATTATTTCCGTGATTTGCTTATGATTAAGATGGTACCTGATGCAGATAAACTGACGGACCGGGTACTTAATCCGGAGTCTTTCCGTGATATGGCGGAGTCATTCACCAGGGAACAACTGTTCCACATGATTGACACCCTTAATCGGTACCAGAGTGAAATGAAATATGCAGTACAACCACAGACATTATTCGAAGTTGCATTGCTTAAACTGTGTAGTATTCCAGCTCAAGGTGAGGCTTCTGTTCAAGTGGGAGCTTCAGCTCATGCAGCACCTGCCGATGGGGGAGAGATCAACCGCTTGAAGCAGCAGCTTGCTGAGTTGGAGAAGAAGTTGGATCGTGCACTGAAAAGTGGTTTGTCTGGTGGAGAAGGTGCATCGAGTGCTCCATCTCGTCCGGCAACAAGGGCCCCTGTATCGAGAGGCAACTCGCCTGCGAAGCTTCCTGCACAGTTGGATCAGTATGTTGCGCGCAAGGGAGCCCCTGAGTTCGCGGAGATCAGCAAAAAATGGAGTCAGATCCTGCAACGAGTGAAGGAAGAGCGGGTTACCGTTCACGCCTGGTTTGTGGATGGTGAGCCGGTATCATTGCTTGAGGACAATGTGTTGGTTGCTTTTAAAAACAACATTCACCGTGAAACAACGGAAAAGCAGGCCAACCGTGAAGTCATTGAGCGGGTGTTGTCCGAACAGCTTGGGCGTCCTGCACGATTGGTGACGATGATGCTCAAAGATTGGACCGGAGCAATGGAGGGAGCTTCTGAAGCGCCAAAGGAGGACTTTAAGCTTGAACCTGAGCATGAAGACGGCGGTTCAGGCAACAAACAGCCTTGGATTGATGAAGCCATCCAGCTCTTTGGTGAGGACCTTGTAGTGATCAAAGAATAATGCGCATAGCGCGATAACCATAACAAAGGAGATGAACAATTATGAACAACATGAACCAAATGATGAAACAAGTGAAGAAAATGCAGGAGCAAATGCTGAAAGCACAAGAGGAACTGGCGGACAAAACAGTCCAAGGTACTTCTGGTGGCGGTGTAGTGACGGCTGAAGTTAACGGACACAAGAAATTGCTTGCTATCACGATCAAACCTGAAGCGGTAGATCCGGAAGATGTTGAAATGTTGCAGGATCTCGTTATGACAGCTGTTAATGATGCAATGGCCAAAGCCGATGAGATTGCCAACAAGGATATGGGCAAGTTCACAGGCGGCATGAATATTCCGGGATTATTTTAATTAAAAATTGATCCTGTCAAAGGAGACACAATCGATTGTATTATCCCGAACCAATAGCCAAGCTGATTGATGCCTTCACCCGGTTGCCGGGTGTGGGTCCCAAGACGGCAGCGCGTTTAGCTTTTCATGTGCTTAACATGAAGGAAGATGACGTTATCGATTTTGCCAAAGCGCTCGTAAGTGTGAAGCGTAATCTTCATTACTGTTCTGTATGTTGTAATATCACTGATACGGACCCGTGTCGCATCTGTCAGGATAAGTCCAGGGATGTCTCTGTAATCTGTGTAGTTCAGGATTCGAAAGATCTGGTGGCCATGGAGCGCACCAAGGAATTTGATGGATACTATCATGTGTTACAGGGCGCGATTTCACCTATGGAGGGAATTGGCCCAGACGATATTCGGTTGAAGGAACTCCTGGTTCGACTAAGTGATGAACGTATAAAAGAGATCATCTTAGCGACAAACCCCAATATTGAGGGTGAGGCTACAGCGATGTACATCTCCCGGTTGGTGCGTCCGTTTGAGATCAGTGTGACCCGGATTGCGCATGGATTGCCTGTAGGTGGCGATCTTGAGTATGCGGATGAAGTGACCCTTTCCAAAGCATTGGAAGGGCGCAGGGAGATGCGTTAGTGTGATCAATTTGTATTACGTAGCGGACTTCCTTGGAAACTTCGGATGCTAAATAAGTTTCGATGTGTAAAGAGAGCCTTAGGGCTCTCTTTTTTTGTGAAGAAAATGAATGCCCAAGTTCTAAGTTTGTCCTTTCCCTGATAAGTATGAGAATAGCTGTGTTGATCAGGAGGGGGAGAGTTTATGTTTTTGTGGCGAAATACACGGAACTCGGTAGAGAAACACAACAGAATGTTGAAGGAACTTGAGGCGGATCAGATCTATGCAGATATTCAGTTGGCTAAGCAGGAATGGGAACGGGCTATGAGACAGTTTGAAGATGCACAGGGACAGGATGAGATTGATTATGCCATTTATGTATTGGAGGCAGCTGAGCGGAAGTACCAGATCCACTTGAGAAGAGCAAAGCGAGCCAGAGCGAATGATGATGTTACATCACAGCGAGGGATTAGTATGTAGTCGCGTTTACATTAAATACGGAGGTGTAACATATGAAGAGTATCATACTGGGAAGTGTATTGGTTATATCATTACTGGGGCTTATCGTTGTTTTATTCAGAAAGCGGATAGGCTTATCGTTTTTTACGTCATTCGGAATTCATCTGGTGCTGGCTGCAGTAGGGATATATATCGTGAATTATTCCGGCTGGATTACAGGAACCTACATCCCGCTGAACCCTGCAACGATAGGGACTGTAACTGTTTTGGGATTGCCAGGTGTGGGGTTATTATTAGGGTTAAAAATTTCTTTGTTCGGATAGTTGACTCGCAGGATATTTATATGGTACATTATATCTCGTTGCTTTGCTTGCTTGGTTGGATGCTTTAGATGAAATGAAGGAGTTCATTACGAACTTCGAAAAAGAATTTCAAAAAAACACTTGACCAAAACAAACGAAGTATGATATATTATAAAAGTCGCCGCTGAGAGAAAATGGTGACGAAAAAACGAGTTTGATCTTTGAAAACTGAACAACGAGTGAGTAAACATTCTGCTTGCAGAATGAACGCGAAAGTTGGAAACAAGCCTTGGCTTGGATCGGCTGGAGCACAAATGAGATTTTTAATCTCGTCAGATTCAAAATGAGCTTATCGCTCTTTTCAATACTTTATTGGAGAGTTTGATCCTGGCTCAGGACGAACGCTGGCGGCATGCCTAATACATGCAAGTCGAGCGGACTTGATGAGAAGCTTGCTTCTCTGATAGTTAGCGGCGGACGGGTGAGTAACACGTAGGCAACCTGCCCTCAAGTTTGGGACAACTACCGGAAACGGTAGCTAATACCGAATAGTTGTTTTCTTCGCCTGAAGGAAACTGGAAAGACGGAGCAATCTGTCACTTGGGGATGGGCCTGCGGCGCATTAGCTAGTTGGTGGGGTAACGGCTCACCAAGGCGACGATGCGTAGCCGACCTGAGAGGGTGATCGGCCACACTGGGACTGAGACACGGCCCAGACTCCTACGGGAGGCAGCAGTAGGGAATCTTCCGCAATGGGCGAAAGCCTGACGGAGCAATGCCGCGTGAGTGATGAAGGTTTTCGGATCGTAAAGCTCTGTTGCCAGGGAAGAACGCTTGGGAGAGTAACTGCTCTCAAGGTGACGGTACCTGAGAAGAAAGCCCCGGCTAACTACGTGCCAGCAGCCGCGGTAATACGTAGGGGGCAAGCGTTGTCCGGAATTATTGGGCGTAAAGCGCGCGCAGGCGGTCATTTAAGTCTGGTGTTTAATCCCGGGGCTCAACCCCGGATCGCACTGGAAACTGGGTGACTTGAGTGCAGAAGAGGAGAGTGGAATTCCACGTGTAGCGGTGAAATGCGTAGATATGTGGAGGAACACCAGTGGCGAAGGCGACTCTCTGGGCTGTAACTGACGCTGAGGCGCGAAAGCGTGGGGAGCAAACAGGATTAGATACCCTGGTAGTCCACGCCGTAAACGATGAGTGCTAGGTGTTAGGGGTTTCGATACCCTTGGTGCCGAAGTTAACACATTAAGCACTCCGCCTGGGGAGTACGGTCGCAAGACTGAAACTCAAAGGAATTGACGGGGACCCGCACAAGCAGTGGAGTATGTGGTTTAATTCGAAGCAACGCGAAGAACCTTACCAGGTCTTGACATCCCTCTGACCGGTACAGAGATGTACCTTTCCTTCGGGACAGAGGAGACAGGTGGTGCATGGTTGTCGTCAGCTCGTGTCGTGAGATGTTGGGTTAAGTCCCGCAACGAGCGCAACCCTTATATTTAGTTGCCAGCATTTCGGATGGGCACTCTAGATAGACTGCCGGTGACAAACCGGAGGAAGGTGGGGATGACGTCAAATCATCATGCCCCTTATGACCTGGGCTACACACGTACTACAATGGCCGGTACAACGGGCTGCGAAATCGCGAGATGGAGCCAATCCCAACAAAGCCGGTCTCAGTTCGGATTGCAGGCTGCAACTCGCCTGCATGAAGTCGGAATTGCTAGTAATCGCGGATCAGCATGCCGCGGTGAATACGTTCCCGGGTCTTGTACACACCGCCCGTCACACCACGAGAGTTTATAACACCCGAAGTCGGTGGGGTAACCGCAAGGAGCCAGCCGCCGAAGGTGGGATAGATGATTGGGGTGAAGTCGTAACAAGGTAGCCGTATCGGAAGGTGCGGCTGGATCACCTCCTTTCTATGGAGAATCGTTTCCTGCAACGGAAACATTCAAATATAAAATCTAGCCAGGTCGGCTAGTTACTCACTCGTTGCTCAGTTTTGAGAGCTCAAACTCTCAAACGTTTGGTGGCGATAGCGAAGGGGTTCCACACGTTCCCATCCCGAACACGACCGTTAAGCCCTTCAGCGTCAATGGTACTTGGACCGCAGGGTCCTGGGAGAGTAGAACGCCGCCAAGCGTAACCCATTTTGGGTTCAAATAGTATATATATTGTGGGCCCTTAGCTCAGTTGGTTAGAGCGCACCTCTGATAAGGGTGAGGCCGGTGGTTCGAGTCCACCAGGGCCCACCATCTATACCTTTAAACTTTATATGGGGCCATAGCTCAGCTGGGAGAGCGCCTGCCTTGCAAGCAGGAGGTCAGCGGTTCGATCCCGCTTGGCTCCACCAAAAATGTTTTACAAGTTTGTTCTTTGAAAACTAGATATCGAAACGAAACAAACGCGAATTAGAACATTCCTTTTTAGCTGAACTTGTGCAAACAAGTTTCAATAAAAACGGTAGATTGCTATTGCTCATATTGAGCAATTGGTTAAGCTACTAAGAGCACACGGAGGATGCCTAGGCGCTAGGAGCCGATGAAGGACGTGGCGAACAACGAAACTGCCTCGGGGAGCTGTAAGCAAGCTTTGATCCGGGGGTGTCCGAATGGGGAAACCCAGCTGGGGTAATTTCCAGTTACTCACAACTGAATACATAGGTTGTGTAGAGGCATACCAGGGGAACTGAAACATCTAAGTACCCTGAGGAAGAGAAAACAATAGTGATTCCGTCAGTAGCGGCGAGCGAACGCGGAGAAGCCCAAACCAGAGAGCTTGCTCTTTGGGGTTGTGGGACGTCTCACATGGAGTTACAAAGGAACCGGTTAAGCGAAGAGGTCTGGAAAGGCCCGCCAAAGAAGGTAAAAGCCCTGTAATTGAAAGTCTGTTCCCTCCGAGACGGATCCCGAGTAGTGCGGGGCACGTGAAACCCCGTATGAATCCGGCAGGACCATCTGCCAAGGCTAAATACTTCCTAGCGACCGATAGTGAAGCAGTACCGTGAGGGAAAGGTGAAAAGCACCCCGGAAGGGGAGTGAAATAGAACCTGAAACCGTGTGCTTACAAAAAGTCAGAGCCCGTTTTAGGGGTGATGGCGTGCCTTTTGTAGAATGAACCGGCGAGTTACGTTCCCGTGCAAGGTTAAGGTGAAGAGCCGGAGCCGCAGCGAAAGCGAGTCTGAATAGGGCGAATTAGTACGTGGACGTAGACCCGAAACCGGGTGATCTACCCCTGTCCAGGGTGAAGGTGCGGTAACACGCACTGGAGGCCCGAACCCACGCATGTTGAAAAATGCGGGGATGAGGTGGGGGTAGCGGAGAAATTCCAATCGAACTCGGAGATAGCTGGTTCTCCCCGAAATAGCTTTAGGGCTAGCCTCGGAAAACAGAGTCGTGGAGGTAGAGCACTGATTGGGTGCGGGGCCCGCAAGGGTTACCAAGCTCAGTCAAACTCCGAATGCCATAGACTTACTTCCGGGAGTCAGACAGTGAGTGCTAAGATCCATTGTCAAAAGGGAAACAGCCCAGACCATCAGCTAAGGTCCCCAAGTGTGTGTTAAGTGGGAAAGGATGTGGAGTTGCACAGACAACCAGGATGTTGGCTTAGAAGCAGCCACCATTGAAAGAGTGCGTAATAGCTCACTGGTCGAGTGACTCTGCGCCGAAAATGTAACGGGGCTAAACACACCACCGAAGCTATGGCTTGATGCTTTGCATCAGGGGTAGGGGAGCGTTGTATAAGGGTTGAAGGTGTACCGTAAGGAGCGCTGGACATTATACAAGTGAGAATGCCGGTATGAGTAACGAAAAGATCAGTGAGAATCTGATCCGCCGAAAGCCTAAGGGTTCCTGAGGAAGGCTCGTCCGCTCAGGGTAAGTCGGGACCTAAGGCGAGGCCGAAAGGCGTAGTCGAAGGACAACAGGTCGAAATTCCTGTACCACCGTAAGCCGTTATGAGCAATGGGGGGACGCAGTAGGGTAGTGACGCGGACTGATGGATGTCCGTCTAAGCAGTGAGGCTGATGTGTAGGCAAATCCGCACATCATTAAGGCTGAGCTGTGATGGGGAGCGAAAATTATAGTAGCGAAGGTCATGATCTCACACTGCCAAGAAAAGCCTCTAGCCAGGTGAAGGTGCCCGTACCGCAAACCGACACAGGTAGGCGAGAAGAGTATTCTAAGGCGCGCGGAAGAACTCTCGTTAAGGAACTCGGCAAAATGACCCCGTAACTTCGGGAGAAGGGGTGCCCCGGTAGTGTGAATAGCACGAGGGGGCCGCAGTGAAAAGGCCCAAGCGACTGTTTAGCAAAAACACAGGTCTGTGCGAAGCCGTAAGGCGAAGTATACGGGCTGACGCCTGCCCGGTGCTGGAAGGTTAAGGGGAGTGGTTAGGGAGTAATCCCGAAGCTGTGAACCGAAGCCCCAGTAAACGGCGGCCGTAACTATAACGGTCCTAAGGTAGCGAAATTCCTTGTCAGGTAAATTCTGACCCGCACGAATGGCGTAACGACTTGGGCGCTGTCTCAACGAGAGATCCGGTGAAATTTTAATACCTGTGAAGATGCAGGTTACCCGCGACAAGACGGAAAGACCCCATGGAGCTTTACTGCAGCTTGATATTGAATTTGGGTACGATCTGTACAGGATAGGTGGGAGCCTTTGAAGTGGGAGCGCAAGCTTCCATGGAGGCAACGTTGGGATACCACCCTGATCGTATCTAGGTTCTAACCTGGTACCGTAATCCGGTGCGGGGACAGTGTCAGGTGGGCAGTTTGACTGGGGCGGTCGCCTCCTAAAGAGTAACGGAGGCGCCCAAAGGTTCCCTCAGAATGGTTGGAAATCATTCGAAGAGTGCAAAGGCATAAGGGAGCTTGACTGCGAGACCTACAAGTCGAGCAGGGACGAAAGTCGGGCTTAGTGATCCGGTGGTACCGCATGGAAGGGCCATCGCTCAACGGATAAAAGCTACCCTGGGGATAACAGGCTTATCTCCCCCAAGAGTCCACATCGACGGGGAGGTTTGGCACCTCGATGTCGGCTCATCGCATCCTGGGGCTGAAGTAGGTCCCAAGGGTTGGGCTGTTCGCCCATTAAAGCGGTACGCGAGCTGGGTTCAGAACGTCGTGAGACAGTTCGGTCCCTATCTGTCGTGGGCGTAGGAAATTTGAGAGGAGCTGTCCTTAGTACGAGAGGACCGGGATGGACGTACCGCTGGTGTACCAGTTGTTCCGCCAGGAGCACCGCTGGGTAGCTATGTACGGACGGGATAAACGCTGAAAGCATCTAAGCGTGAAGCCCCCCTCAAGATGAGATTTCCCAGTATGTAAGACCCCTTGAAGACGACGAGGTAGATAGGCTGGGGGTGGAAGTGCAGCAATGCATGGAGCTGACCAGTACTAATCGGTCGAGGGCTTATCCAATAGCAAGTATAATTCGCACACTTTCGTTTCGAATCTAGTTTTCAGGGAGCAATCCTTGAATGATGTTGAAGATTGTTATTTGGAGAGATACCCAAGTGGCTATAAGGGGACCCTCTGCTAAGGGGTTAGACTGCGTAAGCGGTGCGAGGGTTCGAATCCCTCTCTCTCCGCCATCTTTACCTAAAGATGGACAAGCAATCAAGACACAATTAATATGGCGGTGTAGCTCAGCTGGCTAGAGCGTACGGTTCATACCCGTAAGGTCGGGGGTTCGATCCCCTCCGCCGCTACCATATTACCCAGGAGGCTTAGCTCAGCTGGGAGAGCATCTGCCTTACAAGCAGAGGGTCGGGGGTTCGATCCCCTCAGCCTCCACCATATACGCCGGTGTAGCTCAACTGGTAGAGCAACTGACTTGTAATCAGTAGGTTGGGGGTTCAAGTCCTCTCGCCGGCACCATTAATGCCTGGAACCGTGGTGTAGTTGGCCTAACATGCCTGCCTGTCACGCAGGAGATCGCGGGTTCGAATCCCGTCGGTTCCGCCATTAATCCTAAAAATTAAATATGGCTCGGTAGCTCAGTCGGTAGAGCAGAGGACTGAAAATCCTCGTGTCGGCGGTTCGATTCCGTCCCGAGCCACCTTTAATCCCTGGAGGATTAGCGAAGTGGCCAAACGCATCAGACTGTAAATCTGCTCCCGTACGGGTTCGGTGGTTCGAATCCATCATCCTCCACCAGTTTTATGAGTCATTAGCTCAGTTGGTAGAGCACCTGACTTTTAATCAGGGTGTCGAAGGTTCGAGCCCTTCATGACTCATCTTTAAGAAAAGAGTGATTAATCATTAATTTGATTAGTCGCTCTTTTTTGTTATGTTATTTTAACGGAATATGGATATTTATTAATGCTGTGCAAGATATGATAAACTAATAGAAAACATGCAGAGTGGTGACGTTCATTATATGAAGCTCATACCTGATCTAAAACAGCAAATTGAAGTCATTATAGGCACAACTTTGGACGAATATGAAATTACCATAGAAGAATGGACGCAGTCCGTTGCCAATCTGACTGGTCCTCATGAGAATTCAGATACCTTTGGTGATGAAGGGGAGAGTCAGGGGTTATCTGAGCAATCTACCTCTCCAAGTTCATCCGATGTGATCAGTTTGAATACGGGAGAGCGTATATTTTTTAAGGTTCGGATGAATGAAAAAGAAGAGACCGTTGTGTGTTGGGGATGTGCTGCCAGATCTATCACTGTCGAGAGACGGAGATTTATTGAGCTTTTGATCCGTACTAACATGGGACTACCCGATGAGGCACAGCCTGTTGTATATGAGAATGATAGGGAGCAATATTTGACTGAATTGGGTCTCTGGCTTAGAGAGCAGCTCGAAGAACCAACCAAGAAGGAATCTGAAACGGTCCCTGATCGCTTTGTGGCGCCTGCAGGATTGAATGATGAGAAGATTCTGTTCTTGCTGCAAGGGGATACACCGGATGCACATCGTTTAC
This sequence comes from Paenibacillus sp. FSL k6-2145, assembly GCF_037976585.1. NCBI lineage: Bacteria > Bacillati > Bacillota > Bacilli > Caryophanales > Paenibacillaceae > Paenibacillus > Paenibacillus sp. FSL k6-2145. The sequence goes on from NZ_CP150267.1 coordinate 2,271,995, forward strand.
GGTCCAAGGAACTCAACAAGTTGCTTGAGAGTTATTTTGGCGAGGAGATTGTCTTGATTCCTTTAGGGGAGCAAGAGTGGATCTTCATGGGCGATAAAGAAATTGTTACAGAAGAAGCTGAGGAAGACACAACGGAAGCTAAAAAAGATTCACTGAACGCTTTTTGTCTGGGGTTGCATGAATTAGTTGCCAGTGAGTGGGCTGGGGTGTTCCATCTGTCTGCTTCCCTGCCATGTATTCCTGCACAACAACTCGTATCGGTGACAGCTCTTCTTAAAGAAAGTGTTCATTTGGGGAGATCATTCCATGTTACGCAGCATATTCATCTCCCATGGGATCTGCATTTGGAACGGTTGGTAGCGAGTATTCCAGATGCACAACGAATGCGGTTCATACAGGAAACAGGCAAAGACACGTTAATCTTCAATGACAGCGAGACCCTCGCTACGCTGGAGACTTTCTTTAGCCTGGACTGTAATGTGAGCGAGACAGCTAAACGACTTTTTATTCATCGTAATACGTTGGTTTATCGTCTGGACAAGATCAAACAAGAGATTGGTTACGATGTAAGGCACTTCGAAAGTGCTGTTCTAGTGCAGTTTTTGCTACTTATGTACAAAGTGACGAAAAAGCATTGATATTTTTGTGCAGTTTGCGAATAGTCAAACCTCATGCAGATAGGGTAATATAAAAATACAAATTGTATTCGATTACAAAATGATCTCTGAGGAGGCAACAATCATGGCTGGAGTACGTTTAGAGCATATTTTCAAAAAATACCCGGGTTCTGATAAAGCAACTGTAGTTGACATTAACCTGGACATTAAAGATAAAGAATTTCTGGTATTGGTAGGCCCGTCCGGTTGTGGTAAATCAACAACACTGCGTATGATCGCAGGCCTTGAGGAAATTTCTGAAGGTAAACTCTATATCGGTGACCGTGTCGTTAATGATGTTGCACCTAAAGACCGCGATATCGCGATGGTATTCCAATCCTATGCCTTGTATCCGCATATGAGCGTATATCAAAACATGGCGTTTGGTTTGAAATTGCGTAAGGTTAAAAAAGATGAGATCGACAAACGTGTACGTGAAGCAGCTAAAATCCTGGATATCGAGCATTTGCTTGAGCGTAAACCTAAGGCATTGTCCGGTGGTCAACGTCAGCGTGTCGCTCTAGGACGTGCGATTGTCCGTGATCCACAAGTCTTCTTGATGGATGAGCCTCTCTCCAACTTGGATGCGAAACTTCGTGGTCAGATGCGTGCGGAAATCACTAAGCTGGCTAAACGTTTGGAAACAACAGTTATCTACGTAACGCATGACCAGATCGAAGCAATGACGATGGGTGACCGGATCGTAGTTATGAAGGATGGTATCATCCAACAAGCAGCTTCTCCGGAAGAGTTGTATAACCTGCCGGCTAACCTGTTCGTGGCTGGTTTCATCGGTTCCCCGACAATGAACTTTATCTCGGGTAAATTGGCTGAGCAAGGTGCAAACCTTCACTTCGTAGCTCCAGGCGTGGACGTTGAAATCCCGCAAGGTAAAGCACAAGTGTTGAAATCTAGAGGATACATTGGCAAAGAAGTGATTCTGGGTGTTCGTCCAGAAGACATTCACGAAGAGCCAGTATTCCTGGAAGCATCACCGAACTCTGTATTCTCTACTCACGTAGACGTAACAGAAAACTTGGGTCACGAAATGCTCCTCTACTTGAGCGGCGTAGGTAACGATACTACAATCGCACGTGTAGACGGACGTTCTAACACTCGTGATGGTTCCACAGTTAAAATGGCCATCGACATGAACAAAGTTCATATCTTTGACAAAGAGACTGAAGTAAACGTACTTCTTCAAGACTAATAATACTGGGATTCCTCGGTAACGATGGAACCTGACAGTTAATGCAATTATACATTGTAATGAGAGCCCCTTCCGTTAATGCTGGAAGGGGCTTTTTTAAGATTATTGGAACTATAAGTTTCGGCGGAGTTGAAGGATTAATAACCGTAAGAAAAACAGCCGCTAAACTACGAATGTAATATCCTAGAAGGTGCTTCGATCAGAGGACTTTTCTTACTAATGGTTGTCGGAGGCTGCGATTGCATTCATCCCGGAATTCATTTAAGATTATTTGAAGGTCTGTCTTCATATATTTGAGAGAATCGACTGTTGGAAGGGGATGCAGGCTGTACCCCATGTTGTGAATGCGCTAATAATGGAAATAACTGATACACGATCTGATGTACATAGAGGGACAGCTAATGCTGAAAGGAAGAGACAAATGGCGAAAAAAGTGAAAGTATCTGAACTCGTGCAGCAATTTCAGTTGGAGGTTGTTTCTGGATCTCACGGATTGAAAAGAGTCATTACGGTAGATGACCTGAACCGTCCTGGTCTGGAAATGGCCGGTTATTTTGAATACCATCCACAAGAACGGGTCCAGCTACTTGGAAGAACGGAGTTAGCTTTCTTTGCAATGTTACCTGAGCAAGAGCGGCGCGATCGTATGCAACGTCTTTGTACGGAAGAGACGCCTTGTATCGTTGTCACGCGTGGACTGGAAGTTCCGCAAGAGCTGATTGATATTAGTGAAGAACAGAATCTGGCTGTACTTCGCAGCAACATGGCTACAACGATTTTATCGAGCCGGATTACGGGATTCCTGGAAAAGAAATTGGCACCAACAGCAACCATTCACGGTGTACTTTGTGATGTCTATGGCGTAGGTATGCTGATCACAGGTAGTAGCGGTATTGGTAAGAGTGAAACAGCACTTGAACTGGTGAAACGTGGACACCGACTGATTGCCGATGATGCGGTAGAGATCCGCCAAACGTCAGATTTTCAGCTGCACGGTACTGCACCTGAATTGATCCGCCACTTGCTCGAAATTCGAGGTGTCGGTATTATCAACGTCATGACATTGTTCGGAGCTGGTGCGGTTCGGAATAACAAACGAATTACTTTGGTTGTGCGTCTTGAAGCATGGCAGCAGGATAAACAATATGATCGTCTGGGTCTGGATGAAGAGACTACACGTATCATTGATACGGATGTACCTCTTGTTACGATTCCTGTTCGTCCGGGACGGAACTTGGCGGTTATTATTGAAGTGGCAGGTATGAACTATCGTCTGAAACAGATGGGTCTGAATGCTGCACTGCAATTCACAAACAAGCTGACAGCAACCATCTCGGAAGATATGGAAGACATGGATTAAGAAATATTTTATACAAGGAAATGAAGATAAATGGTTGACATGTACTGCTTCTCTTAAGGCGCAGTGTATGCCAACCATTCGTCATGCGTGCGATTGATTGAATAAATAGGAGTGTGAATGAATGGATACATTATTACTGTTGAACCCGATTGCGTTCTCTATTGGAGCGTTAAAGGTTCACTGGTACGGGCTTATTCTTGGTGCCGCGGCACTTATAGGACTCCTGCTCGTAATCCGGGAGGGCAAACGATACAATATTCCACAGGAAGTGTTCATGGACATGGTCCTGCTGGGTGTGCCTTCTGCCATCATTGGTGCCCGCATCTACTACGTCGCATTTAAGTGGGAAGATTATAAGGATAATTTCTGGGATGTCTTTAAAATATGGAATGGTGGTATTGCCATCTATGGTGCCCTTATTGGTGCAATCATCTGTGCAGTTATTTTCTTCCGTCGTAAAGGGTATAACTTCTGGCGTATGGCCGATATCTGTGCGCCTGGACTGCTCGTAGGGCAGCTGATCGGACGCTGGGGGAACTTTGTGAATCAGGAAGCCTACGGCGGTCCTGTAGAAGAATCATTTTTGAGAGACAAGCTTCATCTGCCGGACTTTATTGTGAATCAAATGAACGTAGAAGGCGTATTCCACCATCCTGCATTTTTGTATGAATCGATGTGGAGTCTCGTTGGTCTGGTCTTGCTCTTGGTTCTGCGTCGTCAGAAGTTTCTGCGTTCAGGTGAACTGTTCATGTCTTATTTCATCTGGTACTCTATCGGTCGCTTCTTCATTGAAGCTCTACGTACGGACAGTCTTGGCTTCCAGGCTCCGCAATGGGTTGCTTCATTAGTGAACGGGCTGTGGTCTCCAATGACTGCAATGGGCTTTGAACAAGGATATCTGGATCCTGCTTATGGTAATGTAAGAATCTCGCAACTGCTCGCGATTGGTATCATTATTGTTGCTGTTGTATTCATTGTGGTGAGAAGAGTGACAGGTAAAGCAGATGTTCGTTATAGTGATCCGATTGTATCGTCCAAAGTTACCTCAGATGATATGGAGCATACGGGAACAGTTGCTGGCAAAGAGAATAAGGTAACACCTCCAGCCAAAGATGATCCAAAGCAAGTTGATGATAAAAAGGAGTAATGCAACATGATTGACACGGTATTGTTTGATCTGGACGGAACGATTATTGATACCAATGAGTTGATTATCAGCTCATTCCAGCATGTCATGGGGGGATGGGATCATTCAGCGCCATGGACACGTGAACAGATTATTCCACATATGGGTGGAACACTGGAGCAGCAGATGCGCACCTTCTCTGGCCAGGAGGAAGTCTCCGAGTACGTGAAAGGTTACCGTGCTTATAATGATATCCATCATGAAGCAATGGTTAGACCTTTTCCGCATGTTATTGAGGTAGTAGAGGCGCTGCATCAGGCTGGCATTGTGATGGGTGTAGTCACAACCAAAATTCGTCCATCTACACTAAAGGTACTAGAACGTTTTGACCTACTGAAATATATGAAGACGATTGTAACAGTGACCGATGTAACGAATCCGAAGCCACATGCTGAACCGGTACTGAAAGCCATGACGGAACTGGGTGCAGATCCTGCCAAAACGTTAATGGTGGGTGATAGTCCGGTGGATATCCAATCGGCACAGAATGCGGGCGCTCTATCGGCGGGGGTTGCATGGTCTCTTAAAGGAGAAACGATCCTGAACGGATATGGACCCGACCATATGTTGCATGACATGAGAGACTTGTTGAAACTCATCCGTATTGAAACGGGACGTTCATGAGAAAAGTAACCCGCTATCCGGTAGAGGACCAGAATGCACTTTGGCATATCTACAAGACAGTGAGTCCGTGGAAGGGCGTTCGTAATTTTATCTGGATCCAGTTGTCACGCTACTGTCCGATTCTATCGGTGAAGAACTGGATTTACCGCCGAATGCTCGGCATGAAGGTGGGAAAACACACGGCTTTTGGCCTGATGGTGATGGTGGATGTGTTTTTTCCGGAGAAAATAACTGTCGGCGAAAACTCGGTCATCGGTTACAACACAACGATTCTCGCTCATGAGTATCTCATTAAGGAGTACAGGCTCGGTGAGGTGATTATCGGGGAAAATGTGCTGATTGGTGCCAACACAACGATTCTGCCCGGGGTAACCATAGGAGATGGAGCCGTTGTGGCTGCTGGAGCTGTCGTACATAAGGATGTTGCCCCAGGAGCTTTTGTTGGAGGTAATCCACTGCGTGATTTATCCCGTGCGGCAGCTTCTACGGAAGAGACTGTCTTTAACACGGATGATTCTTCTCAGGGTAGTGTGCATTAAGGCAATAAAGTAATGAATGAAGATGGTTGAAGTAAAAAGCTGCTTATGGCAGCTTTTTTCGTATATAAATACCGATTGGTGAGCGTAACGGTGTGTATATAAAACGATATGTCGATCCAAGGGCAATCAAGCTTGGGTATTGTTGACGGTAGTGCGGATTTCATGTTATCATATCCCATATCCTTTAGTTTGTTAGCACTTTACCATGTGAAAGCATTCTTGGAGAAATGAAGCATGATAAAGATTGAACTAAAACAATAGTTTGAAGGCTTATGCGATAATACTTTGATTCAAGTTTATAAGATAGAATGGGGATTTACACTACATAAATCCTGTTGAAATAGAACGAGTGCGACTCTTAAACTACTGACTCGGGGTGAATATTACCAATGTCCAAACCAAAAGGTTTTGAAAAACCGACCGGATTCCGCGACTATACACCACATGTAGTATCCAAGCTGCGGACGATTGAACGCAATGTACTGGAATGTATGGAACGCTGGGGTTACCGTCAGATCATCACACCAACGATTGAATACTACGACACGGTCGGTGTAGCAAGCTCTACATCAGATCGCAAATTATTTAAATTGCTAAACAGCCGGGGAACCACGCTGGTACTCAGATCGGATCTAACGGCTCCAATTGCACGCGTAGTTTCATCGATGCTTAAAGATGAGCAGTTGCCGCTGCGTCTGTCCTATCATGCGAACGTATTTCGTTCCATTGAAGAGGAAGCTGGGCGTGAGGCTGAATTTTTCCAGACGGGCGTGGAGCTGGTTGGAGACGACTCACCTGAGGCGGATGCAGAAGTTGTTGCGCTTGCGATTGCCTCTTTGCAGGCAGCGGGCGTGTCTTCTTTTAAAATAGCGATGGGTCATATGGGATTCCTGAACGGATTACTGGAGGAAGTGATTCCAGGCCAGACAGCGGAGCAGGAGCAATTGAAGGAAGGGTTGCTCGGACGTGATTATGTCGGCTATCGTCAGTCGATTGAAGCATTGAGTCTGGAGCCTAAGCTGAAAGAACAGCTTGAAGCGATCCTTCGTCTGCGCGGTGGTAAGGAAGTATGCACACATGCGGTAGAGCTAAGTTCAAGTGCTGAAGCAGCACAGTCGATTGCACATCTGTGTGCGGTATTCGAAGTGTTGGAAGCGTACGGTGTATCCGAACATGTGCTGATTGATCTGACGATGATCGGTGATTTCTCCTATTATACTGGCATGACCTTTGAAGGGTATGCAGCCGAACTAGGATCTCCGGTATGTAGCGGTGGACGGTATGATAATCTGTTACAACAGTTTGGTCGTTCATTGCCAGCTACAGGATTTGCACTGAAAACGAACCGTATTATTGATGGTGTTCATGGCATTACCATTGAAGAGAAAAAACCGGTACTTATCCAATATACCCCGAAACGTCGGGCTGAGGCATTAACAGAAGCGGCAAGATTACGCAGTATGGGACAAAATGTAGTGACACTCCTTCTTCCTGAAGACGGGGCTGGGGCAAGTGCCGTATCGGTTGAAGCAAGAACCGCTCAGGCTGAGCATGTTATTACTTACGGATCTGAAGAAGGAGGACGCTGAGATGTCGGATATTCTGAAGGTGGCAATGCCGAAGGGCCGAATCTATAAAAAAGCCTCCAAACTGTTTCGTGAAGCGGGGCTGGATATTCCAGAAGACGTGGATGATACACGCAGATTGGTCATCGAAGTACCGGAAGCGGGAATGGAATTCATTATGGCGAAGCCAGTAGATGTTCCAACATATGTGGAGTACGGTGTTGCCGATATCGGAATTGTTGGTAAAGACGTGCTGCTAGAGGAAAATCGGGACGTGTACGAACTGTTGAACCTGGGAATTGCCCAGTGCCGTATGTCTGTGATCGGACTTCCAGACTGGAAGCCAGGCATACAGCAACGTGTTGCGACGAAGTATCCAAGGATTGCTTCACAGTATTTCCGGGAGCAGGGGCAGCAGGTCGAGGTGATCAAGCTGAATGGTTCTATTGAGCTTGCGCCTTTGATTGGTCTGGCAGACCGGATCGTCGATCTGGTGGAAACAGGTCAGACACTGCGCGAGAACGGATTGGTGGAGATGACAGGCATTCTGGACATCACCAGCCGTCTTATCGCCAATCGGGTAAGTTACCGAATGAAAAATGCACGAATCCAGGCTTTGTGTGATGCACTTCAGCAGGTCATACCGGCATCGAATGAGATATCGGCGGGAGGCTTTCGGGGATAAATTAATGTTTTGGAAACATAGATGAGAAACATACAAAGCAGAAGCAAAAGTAAGAGTAAGAGACAAAATAAAGAAGCGAATCGGCCATGAGTAGGCAGGCATTACAGGGGATAAGGAGGTTGTACGCATGAAAATTGTACCTGCACGAGAGTTTGATCTGAAGCGGGAAGTGGAGTATGGCACGCCGGAGCAAAATGAAACGGTACGGCGCATTGTCAGCGACATTCGCCGTGAGGGTGATGCGGCACTGCTGCGTTACACGGAGCAGCTGGACCGCACAAAGCTGACGGCCGCGGAATTGCGCGTGCCGCAGGAAGAGCTGCAGGCGGCTTATGCAACCGTGGAGCCATCCTTTGTGACGGCGATTCGGCAAGCCGCCGCCAACATTCGTGCGTTTCACGAGAAACAGAAACGCAACTCGTGGATGGATTGGCAGCCGGACGGCAGCCTGCTGGGCCAGGTCATCCGACCGCTGAAGCGGGTCGGGGTCTATGTACCTGGCGGCAAAGCAGCGTATCCATCGTCTGTGCTGATGAATGTGATTCCGGCACAGGTGGCAGGCGTGCCGGAGATTGTTCTTGTGACACCGCCGTCTACGAACGGTGGCGAAGGTATTAACCCGTACATCCTCGTTGCTGCTGCGGAAGCAGGCGTGAGCGAGATGTACCGGGTTGGCGGCGCTCAGGCTATCACCGCCCTGGCTTACGGCACGGAGAGTATTGCACCGGTCGACAAGATCTGTGGACCGGGCAATATTTACGTGGCGCTCGCGAAGCGCGAGGTGTACGGTGCGGTCGATATCGATAGTATCGCCGGACCGAGTGAGATTGTGGTGCTCGCCGATGATACGGCGAATCCGGTGTATGTCGCCGCCGACCTGTTGTCGCAGGCGGAACATGACGAGATGGCATCGGCCATTCTCGTCACGAATTCGGCCACGCTGGCGGAAGCCGTGCAGGGCGAAGTGCAGCGGCAGCTTGAAGTGCTGCCGCGGCGGGATATCGCTGCTGCTTCGGTAGAGCAGTATGGCGCCATTATTGTGGTTGATTCTATCGATGAGGGAATCGATGTGGTGAACCGGCTTGCACCGGAGCATCTGGAGATCATGGTGCAGGAGCCGATGGCTTACGCTGGCCGGATCGAAAATGCCGGTGCGATCTTCCTCGGCCCGTACAGCTCGGAGCCGGTAGGGGATTATTTTGCAGGACCCAATCACATTATTCCGACCAATGGCACTGCGCGATTCAGTTCGCCAGTGGACGTGGATGATTTTATCAAAAAATCGAGTCTGATCTATTATAGTAAAGAAGCGCTGCTGCAGAACGGAGCGGCTATTATAGAGTTGGCCCGCCATGAGGGTCTTGAAGGGCATGCCCGTGCAATCGCTGTACGGTTAGAACAGGAAGGAAAGGCGGAATCGGACAATGGATAAGCAAAATAATGGTGTGGAACTTGAAAACAAAGGTGCAGTGCGCCAAGCAGAGGTTGACCGCAAAACAAACGAGACCAATATCCAATTGGACTTTAAAGTAGATGGCACAGGACAATCCACGATTGAAACGGATGTACCTTTCCTGAACCATATGCTGGATCTGTTCACGAAGCACGGACAATTCGACCTGAACGTGCATGCCCGTGGAGATATTGATATCGACGATCATCACACGGTTGAAGACATCGGAATCTGTCTGGGACAGACATTGCGAGAAGCGTTGGGTGACAAACGCGGAATTAAGCGTTACGCCAGTGTTTTTGTACCGATGGACGAGGCACTCGCTCAGGTTATTATTGATGTGAGCAATCGGCCTCACTTTGAATATCGTGCAGAATACCCTTCCCAACAGGTAGGCAGTTTCTCCACGGAGCTGGTACATGAATTCCTGTGGAAATTGGCGCTGGAAGCTCGGATTACGTTACATGTCATTGTACACTATGGTCAGAACACCCACCACATGATTGAAGCGATCTTTAAGGCATTGGGACGTGCACTGGATGAAGCTACGATGATTGATCCACGTGTAACGGGTGTGCCTTCCACGAAGGGAGTGCTGTAGACGATGGCGATTGCAATTGTCGATTACGGTATGGGTAACCTGCACAGCGTCGGCAAAGCGGTCGAACGTCTTGGCTACGAAGCGCTGGTCACGGGTGACCGGGAAGAGATTCTTGGTGCAGATGGTGTTATTCTGCCAGGCGTAGGTGCTTTTGGTGATGCGATGGTTCATCTGCGGGAGAGTGGACTGGATACGGTGGTGAAAGAAGCCGCTGCCGGGTCCAAGCCACTGCTCGGGATCTGTCTGGGGATGCAGTTGTTGTTCAGCTCAAGCGAAGAGCATGGCGAGCATGAGGGACTGGATATTTTGCCAGGTAAAGTGGTGCGATTCGCACCAGGAGAGCTGAAGGTTCCTCATATGGGATGGAACCGTTTGGAATTTCTGCACGCGGAAAACCCGCTATTTGCGGGGCTTGAGGCAGGTCACGTCTATTTTGTCCACTCCTATCATGCACTTACCGAAAACAGGGACGATCTGCTGGCGGTAACGGATTACGGACATCCGGTGACAGCCATTGTAGGCAGAGGATCCAACTTCGGCATGCAATTCCACCCGGAAAAAAGTGGAGAGCTTGGCATGAAGCTGCTCGGCAACTTTCTGGCTCTGACAGGAGCGCCTGTACAAAGGTAAAGCATCATCTCTTCTTAACTATAGAAAGCGTACAAATCTAATTCATATTCAGGAGGCCTTGTATGTCATCTTTTATCCTATATCCGGCGATTGATATCCGGGACGGCAAATGTGTAAGACTGGTGCAGGGAGATTATAATCAGGAGACCGTGTATAACGATGACCCGGTTCAAGTGGCTCTATCCTGGGAGAAGCAAGGCGGTACATACGTTCATCTGGTGGATCTGGATGGTGCGAAAGCAGGACATCCTGTTAACGATGAGCTGATCGGGCGGATTGCCTCGGCTGTGAACGTACCTGTTCAGGTGGGCGGCGGACTTCGTACGGTAGCGGATGTAGAACGTTTGCTGGGTCTGGGTGTTAGCCGGCTGATCATTGGAACAGCAGCGATTGAGGATCGTGCTTTTACAGAGGAAGTACTGGGACGTTACGGCGACAAAGTGGCAATTGGTATCGATGCACGTAACGGTTACGTGGCAACTCGCGGTTGGCTTGAAACATCGGAAGTACAGGCAGAGGTTCTCGCGAAGGAATTGGCGGCGTATGGGGCAGAAACGTTTATCTTTACGGATATTTCCCGTGATGGCATGATGCAGGGTCCTAATGTGGAAGCGATTGTGTCTCTAGCCAAGGCAAGCGGACGGACGGTTATTGCTTCCGGCGGTGTGAGTGTAATGGATGATCTGCTTCGTCTGAGTCGCCACGCGGATGATGGTGTTGGTGGAGCAATCGTGGGTAAAGCATTGTATACGGGAAGCATCGATCTGTCTGAAGCGGTACGTGCAGTAAATAAGTAAGGGATATTCGGATAGAGAGGAAGAGGTAGCATGCTGGCAAAAAGAATCATCCCCTGTCTGGACGTGAAGGACGGCCGGGTCGTCAAAGGCGTCAACTTCGTTAATCTCCGCGATGCGGGTGATCCGGTAGAGCTGGCGGCGCTATATGACCGCGAGGGCGCGGACGAATTGGTATTTCTCGATATCTCCGCTTCGGTAGAAGGTCGTGAAACGATGGAAGAAGTCGTGCGGCAGACGGCTGGCGAGATCGCTATCCCCTTTACGGTAGGTGGTGGCATCTCCAAGGTGGAGGACATGAAGCGGATTCTCCGTGCAGGAGCGGATAAAATTGCAGTGAATACAGCCGCGGTACTTAATCCGCAGTTGATCGCAGATGGTGCACGTCGCTTTGGCTCGCAGTGCATCGTGGTAGCGATTGATGCCAAGTATAACGAAGCTTGGGGCGAGTGGGAAGTCTATACCCATGGTGGACGGAAACCCTCCGGGATCAAGGCGCTGGAATGGGTTAAACAGGCTGAGAGCTTGGGCGCGGGAGAGATTCTTCTCACAAGTATGGACGCGGACGGAACAAAAGACGGCTTCGATCTGAAGCTGACGGCAGCAGTATCCGAATCTGTGCGTATTCCAGTCATCGCATCGGGCGGTGCGGGTAAGGAGTCTCATTTCTATGATGTATTCACCACAGGCAAAGCGGACGCAGGGTTGGCCGCAACGATTTTCCATTACAAAGAAATCGCCGTACCGGCGTTAAAACAACATTTGAGAGAACAAGGGGTGGAGATCCGTGACTAAAGTGAGCGATGAAATCAAGGAACAGTTGTCCTTGGAACAGGTTGTGGAACACATTCGTTGGAGTGATGGTTTGGTTCCTGCCATTGTGCAGGATGTGAATACTCGGGAAGTCTTAATGATGGCTTATATGAATCGCGAATCTCTGAAGTTGTCGCTTGAATCCGGTGAGACGTGGTTCTGGTCACGCTCGCGTCAGGAGTTGTGGCATAAAGGGGCAACATCTGGCAACGTGCAGACGATTACTTCCCTAAAATATGATTGTGACGGCGATACCTTGTTGGTTGAGGTGAAACCGAACGGTCCAGCTTGCCATACAGGGGCGGTAACTTGTTTCCATAATGAGATTATTGGTTTGCCAGAGAAATCGGCAGATAAGGTTTCGGATGAAGCGGGTGCGGCATCTGCTTCGGCAAATTCCGGTTCCGAAAGTCGCTTCGAGGTATTGGCTGAACTGGAATCCGTTATTGCAGAACGTGAACGTGAACGCCCTGAGGGTGCATATACAACATATCTGTTTGATAAAGGTGTAGACAAAATACTGAAAAAAATCGGTGAAGAAGCGTCCGAGACGATCATTGCCGCCAAAAATAAAGATAATGACGAGCTTCGTCTGGAAGTCAGTGACCTGATGTATCACCTGCTCGTCCTGTTACAAGAGCGCAAGCTGCCGCTGGACGACATTATGTCAGAGCTGAGCCGCCGTCATGAACGGCCTCGCCGCGATTAGGAGGCGAGTTTCGTGCGTATAGACTATCATACACACCATGAGCGGTGTGGACATGCCGTTGGCAAACTGGAAGAGTACGTGCAACGTGGTGTGGAGATCGGACTATCCCAGATTGGATTGTCCGATCACATGCCCTTGTTGCATGTCGATCCGGCTCAATATTATCCGGAAATGGCGATGCCTATGGATGAACTGCCGCGTTACGTAGAGGAGTGTTTCTCCCTGAAAGAACGTTACCGTGGGCAGATTGACGTACGTGTTGGTCTGGAAGGTGACTATATTGAAGGCTGGGAAACAGAGATCCGTGCGATCATTGAGCGTTATCCATGGGACTATGTGATTGGCTCCGTTCATTTCCTCGGGGAATGGGACATTACGGATTTCCGCCAGACCCATCACTGGGAGGGCAAAGACATCCTTGAAGTATATCGTCTGTACTACGATGCCGTAAGCAAGGCAGCCGCCACGGGCATGTACGATATTATGGGCCATACGGATGTCATTAAACGCTTCGGTTTTGCTCCTTCAGCGGAGCAGACAAATGAACGTATCTCACTGGAGAACGCAGCGTTGCAGGCTATTGCCAAAAGTGGCTGCGCCATGGAACTGAATGCTTCCGGGTTATCGAAACCTTGTGCCGAGATGTTCCCTAGTCGCAGAATGCTGACAGAAGCCATTCGCTTGGGTATTCCATTAACCATGGGCTCTGATGCACATGACCCAATGAAGCTGGGGGATTATTTGCCTGAAGCTGAAGCACTTTTACATGAGTTGGGCTGTACGGAAGTCGCTGTTTTTGAAGGCCGTCATCGCTCGTTCATTCCTTTAAATGTATAAGCCATTAGAGTATAATGAGGGTAGGAAATAACCTTTTAGATAAGGGATTATATAGGGACTTCAACCCTCGGGAGGGCATTATGCAGCATTCGTTACGTATTTTTTCCGGTTCATCGAACCCTAAGCTGGCAGAACAGGTATGTGACAAGCTGGGTGTACAACTGGGCAAGATCAAGCTGTCCAGGTTCAAGAGCGGAGAAATATACGTTCATTATGAAGAAACGATCCGTAATTGTGATGTGTTTCTGGTACAGTCGTTGTCTCATCCGATCAATGAGCTGTTTGTCGAGCTGTTGGTGATGATTGATGCTGCCAAGAGGGCTTCCGCGCGCACTGTGAACATCATTGTTCCGTATTACGGCTATGCTCGTCAAGAGCGCAAATCCGCTCCACGGGAACCGATCTCGGCCAAGATGGTAGCAGATGTATTAACTACGGCTGGTGCCAATCGAGTGGTAACGATCGACCTGCACGCAGCGGCCATTCAGGGATTCTTCAACATTCCGGTTGACCATATGACATCACTGGATCTGATTAGTGATTATTTGTTAAGCAAAGGAATCGAGAACCCTGTTGTAGTCTCCCCGGATGCGGGACGAGCATCGATGGCAGAGAAGCTGGCGAACCGTCTGGATTCTCCATTTGCCATTATGATCAAGAAACGTCCAAGCCATAATGAATCGGTGATTACCCATGTCATTGGTGATGTAGAAGGACGGACACCTATTATTATTGAGGATCTGATCGACACCGGAACAACCATTCTGAATGTTGTGGAAGGGTTGAAGGAGCGTGGCTCCAAAAATGTATATGTATGTGCAACACACGGATTGTTCTCGGATGGGGCAGTAAGTAAATTGAATCACCCGTCAATTGAAGAGGTGGTAGTTACGGACTCGATCGCACTGCCAGATGACCACCCTGAATGCTTCAAAGTGTTACCTGTTGCACCAATGCTGGCCCGCGCCGTACGCATTATTGTGGATGGTGGCTCTATGGCCACATTGTTTAAAGATTCTGGCATTTAGAGCATCGAGGATATAACGGTGTGCTGCCAGATGAACTGTTCCGTGTCTGAGTTGTTGTCTGCTCAGCACGGTTTTTTTGTTTTGGCTCTTTGAATTCAATTCTTGCTTTGCTGCTCAGAGGCTTGTGCTATAATAACATAAAATCAGTTATGATAGCGTTATCATATAGTATTCAGCCCCTAAGGTGAGATGGATGCTGAACAGTAGAACCACGGCTGAGAACATTGGCATCGTGGAGTGAGGAGTGGGGTCTATTGTCTCGTAATTGGTACTACCGGTTATTGTTCTCGTACTTCCCAATTTTTTTTCTTACGGTGACCATACTCATTTTCATCGCGTTTGTTTTCATCAATGACATCTCTAAAGAGGAAACCAAAAAAGCAGACCGAATTTCTTCCAGTTATATGATAGACACAGTGGATCGTACAATCAGGGATATTGAACTATCCATCCTGGAAACGGTACAGAGTCAGCAGGCATACAAACTCTATTTTAATAACACAACCCTGACCAGCTCGGACACGGTGTATTCAATTGCGCAGAATTTACGTGAGCTATCCAATTCGTCCTCATGGATTCAATCCATCTATCTATATGACAAGCGAAATAAACATGTTCTGACCGTAAGTGGTTCCAGAGAAGTGGAAGGTTTCTCGGATAAGGCATGGATTGATCAGATGGGTAACGGTTCTATCGGTTCAGGCTGGCAGCCGGTCCGGGAATTCGATGCGGACTCTGTTCAACGTACCCCTATTCGCGTATTAACCGTGAACAAGGACATGCCTTTGCCTTTTGGCTCTCAGGGCACATTGGTCATTAATATCAAGATGAGCAGCATTGAACAGAGTGTAGATAGTATGGTTAATGGTCAGCTCTCATTCCTGACGATTACGGATCGGGACGGTAAGGTTGTGTATAATGCACACTCGGACCAAGAGGGCTCGATAGATGGTCAGGAACTGAATAGGCTACCGCTAGAAAGATTGGGCTGGACAATATCCAGTGGAATTAAGGCCGGCAACTTATTTGGCTGGGTATCTGTCATATCTTATGTATGGGTAATCATTGCTATTGTGACTGTCATCTGTGCGATTGTATATATCGTGTACATTACTCGCCGTAACTATAAACCCATTCAGATCATCATGAACCGGATTGAGTCTCATCAGATTCGGGCATTCGAACACTCAGGTGCTCGCACGGATGAGATGAAGATGATTGACGGTGTGCTTGAGAATCTGATTAATCATATGATGGATTATGACAAGAAAAGCAGGGAAAATGTACTCATGCAGCGCAGCAAGTTGTTCAATGCCCTGTTGCATGGTGAACACATGGATAATGCAGCAGAGCAATTAAAAGAGCTCTCTCCACTGAATGACGTGCATGACTCGTCGCGTTTTGTCGTTGTTGTTGGAGAGATTAACCGATATGAGAAGGGATTTCAGGAGAGATACACGAGAGGTGAACAAAATACTCTGAAGTTTGCCTTGATGAACGTTTTGCAAGAGCTGTCACGTAATACGGGAGTCCAATGCTGGACGGAATGGATTAGTGTGGATCGAATTGCAATCCTTTTTGTGTTCAAAGAACAGAATGATAACAACTTGGATATGTCTGGGCAGATTCGTGTTGTAGCTGAGGAATGCAAATCTTGGGTAGAACAAAATCTACGCATTTCCTTAAGCTTTGGCATTGGACCTATGGCTCAGGGAATCGGTGCAATACGAGATTCCTATGCGGCCGCAGAAGCGGTAATGCAACGCAAACTGTTGATGAATGGAGATGTCGGCCAAGCCGACTGCGGTGAACCACAGCATCCTTTGCTGGATACCTATACCTATCTGCAAATGATTGCGGACTTTGTTAAGCGGTTCCGGATGTCGAGTGGACAGTGGCGGGAACAGTTGGAGGAGATCTTTACAGCATTTGAACAGAACAAACTGCCGGATGATGAGATTCGTTCTCTGATTCAGGCCATGTTACAGATGCTCAGCCGAGAGGTGGCGATGATGTCGGAAGGACTCCAGGAAGAGCTGTCCGAGGAAAACATCAACAGATGGTTGAGTGCTGTGGAAGAGGCAGAGACGCTTGCGGATGTGAAAGGTCTTTTGTTCGATGGTCTGACGGACTTGTTCAGAACGTATGTGGCGGTAACAGAAACCAAGAGTTACAAAGCAATGGTCAACGAAATGAAAAATTATATCGAAGAACAGTTTGCGAATCCGGATCTTTCATTGAAACATCTGAGCGACCGATTCCAGATTACGGGCAAACATGCGAGTTATTTGTTCAAGACAGAATTCAACATGAAGTTTGTTGATTTTGTTACAGAGCTTCGCATGAAGGAGACGGAGCAGCTTCTGCTCAATACCGATTACTCTTTGCAGGATATTGCCCTGAAGGTTGGGTATGCAAATGGAATTACGTTGGGACGTGTATTTAAGCGGGTAACGGGTATTACACCAGGAGATTATCGTCGTTTGAAACGTGAACATCGAGAACCCGAAAAGTAACGCAAAAGTGAACATATTCTGAGATCTGTACATCAGGATAACACAGGGTGAATTTCATGCAGTCACTTTCCACTTAGGAGAGAGGCTTGCAGAGGTTCGCCCTGTTTTCGTTGAACAGTTCTCTGCTGCCCGAGATCGATGTAACTGTTTTCGCAGGATAGCAAGCTAATATTCCTGTTTTTTCACCGTTTACGAATATAGGCAGTGTGTGAAAATGGTTTATCCGACTTGGGACAGGCAGTTCCGATCCTTGAGGCGAAGAGTGCCGTCAAAGCCTAGAGCAGCGCAGCTTTGGGAAAAGAATCAGTCTGCGAAAATAGGCTTAGCATATAAACCATAATCCGTTTGTAAGCGCTTCCGAAAGTGGTTTATTGCAGGATAACGGAAAAATGTGAAATACTCTGGGCAAGCTTTAAACATTCACGCAAAGCCAAAGGGGATGACAAAATGAGAAGCAAAGCAACCAAAGGGAGTCTGAAAAAATGGATGGGTTTGGCGCTGACGATGGTAATGGGCGTTTCTTTACTTGCGGGATGCTCATCAGCATCAGAAGAATCAGCTGAAGGCGGAACATCAGGCAATGGCGAGCGCGTTACCTTAAAGGTGGAGATTTTCGACCGTGGTAACAGTCCTTCACCGTACACAATTACGAACAACTATCTATCTAAAATGATTCAGGAGAAGTTCGGTGATCCCAACAATATTGATGTACAGTTTGTACCCGTTCAGCGTTCTGAGGAAGTTACCAAGCTGAACGTCCTGATGGCTAGCAATACGGATGTCCCTGATATTGTCTTTGTTTATGACTCAAGCGTGTTTTATCGGTATGCCCAGCAGGGTGGTTTGACTGATGTTGGAGAGTTGATTGATCAGCACGGTCCGAACCTGAAGAAGTTCCTGGGTGAAGATACTTTGAAGTTCGGGCAAGTGGAAGGACAACAGTTTGCTGTTCCGGGTAAACGTGCGATCACAGGCCGATACAGCTCTTACATTCGTCAGGATTGGCTCGATAAGCTGGGATTGCCAGCGCCGAAGACCACAGATGAATTATATACAACTTTGAAAGCGTTCAAGGATAAAGATCCTGGTGGTCTCGGAAGCAAAAACATCCCAATGGGTATGGCTCTTGCACCAGCTCAATTCGAAACGCTCATCTACTCATTCATTAAGCCAGTTAGTGGCGACCTGACCTATGGTCAAAGGTATGAATTGCCGTTGCATGAAGGATTCAAAGAATCGATGCAGTTCCTGAACAAACTGTACAACGAAGGTTTGATCAGCAAAGACTTCAGTTTGGATGAAGACAAAACGCAGTTAGGGAAAGACATTCAAAACGGTAACGTAGGTTACTGGTCTGAAGATGTGGATGCCATGTTCTACGGAGATGGCACACTGGATAATTTGCGTAAAAATGTGAGTGGTAGTGAAGTGTTGCCGGTTGATGTATACACCAATCCAAATGCAGACAACAAACACATCAAGTCACGCTACGGAACAAATGGTATGTACATTATGATTCCGAAGAGCAGCAAACGTTCTGTCGAAGCGATCAAATATCTCGACTGGATGGCATCTGACAACAATCTGATTGATATCTACAGTGGTGTGGAAGGCGAGAACTATGATCTGGTAGACGGCATTCCGGTTGTGAAAGAGGATGCATCCCAGGAAGCGCAGGATCGTCTGTTTAACGCAGGGGATACAGCCATTATCTCGAACGGTAAAAACATTGGTGATCAAGCGACGAATGAAAAAGCATGGATTATGGGCTTCCCGCAAAATAATCAGGAGATGCTGAAACAATCCATTGATATTGCTAACACCGATACGGTAGGACCGATCATTTTCGACAAACCGATTGAAGCAGAGATGAAGTACAGCACAGCTCTCAAAGACAAATTAAATGTCATTATCGTAAAAACAGCGATGGCTAAGCCAGCGGAATTCGATGCGGTATATGAAAAAGAAATGGCTGATTTCATGTCTCTGGGTGGTACTGAACTGAAAAAAGAACTTGAAGAAGCGGTTCAGGCACTCCCTGCAAAATAAGTAACTCTACACTTCAAGATCAATGACAGATACCCATACTACGGCTTAACTAGAAAGGAACGTGTGCCGCCGGACTGGCGGCACAGCCGTTTCCTTGTTGATAGGAGGAAACCGACTTGACCACCACATACTTGAAGAGGTATTGGCAATTATACGCTCTGATTTCGCTGCCCATTATCTACTTTTTAATCTTTCGTTATGGACCGATGTACGGTGTACAGATCGCCTTTAAGGACTTTAACCTGTTTCAGGGAATCAGCGGCAGTGAGTGGATCGGTTTTGATGCTTTTCGCGAAGTATTTGGAATGCGGGACTTCTACACGACATTGCGCAACACCTTTATGCTGAATTTTCTTGATCTGGTCGTTTCATTTCCAGCTCCTATTATTCTGGCGATCATGCTCTATGAAGTTCGATTCAAGTGGTTCAAAAAAATCTCACAAACGATATTGTACATTCCTCACTTTATCTCATGGGTAATCATCGGGGGAATTGTGTACCAATTGTTCGGTAATCAATCCGGTATGGTTAACGGTGTACTGGAAAGCATGGGCTTAAATTCAATACCATTTTTGACAGAAAAAAATCCATGGCTTGTGACGTATCTCTTCACAGGTGTCTGGCAAAGTGCAGGATGGGGAACCATTCTATATCTGGCCGCATTAACCGGCGTCAACAAGGAATTGTTTGAAGCAGCTGAGATTGATGGAGCATCGCGGCTGAAGAGAATCTGGCATATTACATTGCCAAGTATTAAACCAACCATTGTGACCCTGCTCATTCTTAATCTTGGACATATGGTCAGCATCGGTTTTGATCGGCCTTATATCATTGGTAATACGGCCGTGCGTGAATATTCCGATGTACTCAGTACCTTTGTATACAGAGTTGGTCTTGAATCAGGACAATACACGCTGGCAACTGTCGTCGGACTGTTCCAGGCAGTGGTGGGACTCATATTTGTGCTAGGATCTAACTATATTTCGAAGAAAGCAACCGGTGAAGGTATTTTGTAGGTTGTGGATGAACGGAAGAGACGCCAATCGGCTTGTTTGTATAGACCATCAGTAAAGGAGCTGTGCGCATATGAGTGAACGCACCTCAAACCGGATTTTTGATATCGTTAATATCTCCTTTATCACCTTGTTTGTTATATTCTGCCTGGCTCCATTTTTGCACACGATCGCGATCTCATTCAGTTCTAACCGTGCGATTACGTCAGGTGAAGTGACCATATTCCCGAAAGAATTCAATTGGGATGCGTATATCCAGGTGTTCTCTGATCAGTCGATGATCTATTCACTGGGGTACACGACAGTTCTGACAATTGCCACTACTGTCCTGTGTATGATGTTCACACTGGCAGCTGCATACCCGTTAACCAAGAAAAAATTGAAAGGGCGCAAGCTCTTCATGTATGTCATCATCATTACGATGTTCTTCAGTGGCGGGATCATTCCCGAGTACTTGCTCATTCGTGACCTGAACTTGCTTAATTCAGTGTGGGCACTGATTCTGCCAGGACTGGTCAGTCCGTTTAACCTGATTATCCTGATCTCATTCTTCAGAGGTATTCCTGAAAGTCTGGAAGAATCCGCTGAGATTGATGGCAGTTCCCATGTACACACGCTCTTCAAAATTATATTGCCACTATCCATGCCAGTACTGGCTACATTAGCTCTTTTCTATGCGGTTGGACGCTGGAATGGGTTCCAGGATTCCCTAATGTATATTAATGATCCGAAGCTGTACCCGCTTCAACTGAAGTTATTCCAAATGGTACAGAACAATATGGTCAGCGAGCTTACCCAGATGGAGGGTGCTAACCGTACGCCATTGACTCCCGAGAGTCTCAAGGCCGCGACCGTTATTTTTGCAACCGTTCCAATTCTGCTCGTTTATCCGTGGCTGCAAAAGTATTTTGTCAGCGGTGCGATGCTTGGCGCGGTAAAAGGTTGAGTTAAGGCTGATGTAAAAAGTTTAGCCAGAGGGAGGAGAAGGAAAACAGATGCAGCACATAGATAAGGGTATATATTCGTTCTCCACATGTTGGAATATCCGAAAACATGATGTCGGGGAAGATATGATTCGGGAGATTGCGGATCTCGGCTTTCGTCGGGTGGAGCTCAATTATAATGTGACGAAGGAGATGCTCACGACGATTGAGCCCATGATTGAGCGTGGAGAGATCGGAATTTCTAGTGTCCACAACACTTTTCCACATGACCCTGATCCGGACTACGGTACGGATTCCATCTTGCTCGGCTTCGAAGATGAAGTGAAACGTAAGCGGGCGATCGAATTGCTGGTAGAGTCGGCTGAATATGCCCAGCGTTATGGGGGAGAAGCTGTTGTTGTACACCCGGGAGAGGTACCTTTTCCTGAGGATATCAGCAAAGACCTTGGAAAGATCTATAACGAGGAAGGTCCGGATTCACCGAAGTATCGCAGCAAATGGGCTGAATTGATGGAGCGGCGGGAAGCCCTCAGTTCAGGGTATGTGGAGAAAATTATCGCCAGTCTGGATGAGGTATGCAATCGGGCGGCAGCTAAAGGTCTGGATGTTCGTTTTGGTATCGAGACGAGATCCCGACCACAACAGATTCCTACCCTTGCCGAAGCCAAGACCATCATCACGGCCCTCAAAGGGGCTCCGGTTGGTATCTGGTACGATACCGGTCATGCCATCATGATGGACCGAATGGGCCTTTATGACAGTGTGGGAGAAATGCAAGGCCTGATGGATGATATCGTTGGGGTCCATATCCATGAGACACTCGGTCTCTCTGATCACTGGTGCCCGTATGTACACAGTAAGGATATGAACTTCTATGATGCCTATCTGCCGATGATTCGCCGCGCACAGGTGAAGGTGTACGAGTTGAAGTCTGCCTGTAAGGCAGAAGAGATCCATGAGAGTCATGACTTGCTTATGAAGAAGCTTGGAGTGACAGAGTAGGCGCGGTGATGTGGAAACAGTTTGCATGTTCACAGCATGTGTTTCATGACTGTTTCCTCAGTGACGGAGACCCATAAATATGTAGTAAAACAAGCACAGATTTTCTAGCGACTTTTGTAGAAATATGATATATACTGACGAGAAAAATGAACTCACCTACGGGCGGTATGAGTAAGCTTCCGGTCTGAATTGAAGGCGCTGAAGCAACATACTCCGCACATCGGGAGAATGCATTGGTATGGAGGGGACTGCACATGTACAAACAACTGGTGGACAGTAATGACAGAGCGGTAGAAAGAGGCATATCCCGGCAGATGCTTGACCCGGAAAGCCGTTACTATGGAGGGACAATTGATCCCTTCACAGGTGTTGCCTGGGTCAACCATACGACTGGAACGCCCACGGATATGTGTTACTGGGGAGCTGCACTCTCCAATCCGGACTCTATCTATTACCGGGATGAATCGTTGTTAAATCGACTGCTGTTAGCTACGGAATTTGTACTCCGCTTCCAGCATGAAGACGGTTCAATATCGCCTGGCTGGACCAATTACCATTCCCCTCCGGATACTGCATTTGTCGTTGTAGGGTATTCACAGTTGTATCAGCTTCTTCAGCAGCAAGAATGGGAGCCGCTTCAACCCGTATTGAACAATATGAGGATATTCTTGGAACGTACAATCCCAACCATGCTTACGGGAGGTTGTCATACGCCTAATCATCGCTGGGTGCTATGCGCGGCGCTTGGTTTCCTGCATGAAATATTTGATCTGGAGGAAGCTGTGCAGCGCGCAGAGCAGTGGATGGATGAAGGCATGGATATTACACCCGATGGGGAGTGGACAGAACGGAGCAACGGGATATACAGCGCAGTTAGCGACATCATGTTAATTCATGCTGCGCGCCTGCTCAATCGTCCTGAACTGCTGGAACCAGTGAGGCTTAATCTCCGCATGATGGTGTATCTGGTCCATCCAACGGGTGAAATTGTTACGGATTATTCAGGGCGACAGGATCTGGGCAGTGTTCATGATCTGTCACCTTACTATCTGCCTTATGCCATTTTGGCTCGGCTGGACGGTGATCCACTCTTTGCAGGTATGGCAGCCTGGGCTGGAGATACATTGACCGATCCGGGAGTATGTTCGGTGAATACGCTCATTCGATTAATGCTTGAGCCGGAGCTTCAGCAGACAAATGACGCACGTGATTCATTACCGGAACAGTATGAGGTCATGCTGAATGAACATTTTGTACGGGGTGAATATTTGAAGCAGATGGAATCGGTGGGGCATCACGGACGTATCTCGCACAGTCGGATGCATACGGACTTTGGTGCTCCGGTAGCCCGAATTCGGGATGGAGCTACAAGTGTGACTGTGATGACAGAAGTTCCTTCTTTCTTCGCTCTTCGTCATGGCAAGGTGCGCCTGCTGGCTGTGCAACTGGCCTCTTACTTTAATCCAGGGTATGTACCTATGCAGCAAATGACGAGGCTGTCCGAAGGGTATCGACTAACTGGTGAGCAGAAAAAAGGTTACTACGGCCCAATCCCTGCGAACCTGCTGCCAGAATCGGCTGCATCAGCCATCAGTCCATGGTACTTGTTGCCTCATCAGAGTCGTCAGCTTACTCATGAGCAGACCTTCCGTGTAGGAGCAGAATTACAGCCAACGGAAAATGGATGGAACATGCATCTATCTGGACAGGAACCGGAAGACATTATGATGCAGTTGTCCTTTGTATTCGGAAGCGAAGGTGAACTGACCTGTGAGGACGCAATTGAAACGAGTGAGGGTCATTATTTGTGGAAAGGCGGTACATTACGCTATACCTGCGGAGAAGACTGGCTAGAAATCACCGGGGGCGAGCTTGGGCATCTGGCGGCAACGGTACGTGAGGCAAAACTGCCGGACAAGTGTAAGGTTGTGCTGGTCAATTTCATGACGCCGTTTGATAAAACCATTCAAATTTCACTTTCTCCTTCGATGGGGTTAAAGCTTTAAATCTGTTGGATCTTTAAAGCTATAACATTAGAAGACCGAGCCTATGGAATCGGTCTTCTTTTTTTTACGAATGACGAATGACTGCAATTAACGTCCTAAAATGATATTCCCACTGTCGAGCTCAGTCCAGTAATGTATGAACTATTATCATTTCAGTTGCTTGAACGCAGTTTCGATTGGTTTAGTGAACAGAGGATTATCTTTGGTTTTGCTCCAGTAAACGCCAAGAACATTTCCTTTCTCATATAGAAAAGGGAATGTTGTGAATTGGGCGCCTTCCATGTGTCTATTGAATTCTTTTGTCCCGTTGATGCGATCCTTTTCAGAATTGAAAATATAAAAATGTATAAACTCAGGGCTATAGGGTTCTTCTTCCACGGGCACTTCAACAGAATACACCTCAGGTACAACATCATTTAATTTCAAAGGATACCCGGTTATACCAAAGGACACTAAATCCAGTTCTTGAGACTCGAGCGCTCTCAGTACATCATCTAATGTGAACTTATTTTCTATGTTTTCTATATCTTTTGAACATCCATTCAAAGCAAACAAGCAGATTAAGATAAATATAAGTAGTTTTATCTTCGAGATCATCAATATAACATCTCCTTAAAATAATAATGATGTGTCTTTATTTTTAATTACATACGCAAAAAAAGGCTGACGGACAGAGCTAATGTACGTTTGATTTTTAATGGAGATAAACCACTAAAAAGGACAATAAGGATAATAATACCATAGACTACACTCATCTCATCATAACTGGACCAAATCCAGTTAGACGACGCATAACCGACAAGAATGGATTAATGCAATACTGCAAATAGATCCTTGGCAAGCGAGTGCAGGAGTCTCTAGGAAAAGATGGGTTTCCTTTGAATAAACAACTGAATAAACAACGCTCCAAGGTGATAGGTTTCCGCAAAATGGAATATCACCTTCTTTTGCATTTTTTTCATAAACGACATGAAACTACATATTGAGAAGTGGGCCTTAAGATGTGGTATACTGAAGAGTATGAATGAAATGCAAAGAGGAGGTGCCTTGGAAGATGAAGGGCAAGCTAGTGCGGGCTGAGGGACACCTTGCCAATATTATACCGATTCACTTGGATGCTTCTTTCTTCTTTGAAAGAGCTGTCCGCTCGCTGGACCGAAATCATGTCGACAAGGCATTAAAATATTTTCGCAAAGCTGTTGAATACGAACCGGAAAATCCGGTAAATCATTGCAATATGGCGGGTATATTATCGGAGAAGGGGGATTACGAAGCCTCCAATGCCATTCTGGCTAACGTGCTGGAAGTGGTAGATCCGTCGATGACGGAATGTTATTTCTATATGGCGAACAATTATGCAAATATGGATCGGTTTGAGGAAGCCGAGCAAGCACTTGTTACCTATCTGGAGGAGGACACCCAAGGTCAGTTCATGACGGAAGCCGAAGAGATGATGGAGCTTCTGTACTATGAGCTGGATCGTCCGACCAAACTGAATCGAATCAAATCACGCAAAGGTGTAGTGGAGCACGATCAGGCACGGGAACTGCTGGAAGAAGGAAAATTTGCACAGGCTGCTGAATTGCTCGAAGGCATGTCTTCTGATTATCCTGATTACTTGGCTGCCCGTAACAATCTGGCACTCGCCTATTATTATATGGGTCTGTTTCCCAAAGCAAAAGAGACCATTGCCGAAGTGCTTGAACAGGAACCAGGTAATCTGCATGCACTCTGTAATCTGGCCATTTTCCATCAAAATGAGAACCGGGCTGATCAAGTGCTGCTTCTGATCAAAAAATTGCGGGTCATCGTGCCATTCCAGCACGAACAAGTCTACAAACTGGCGACAACGATGGGAATTCTGGGCCAACACGATACGGCTTATGTTCACTTCCGGCGTTTGCTCAAGGACGAAGAGACAGCTGCTGATCCGGCACTTGCTCACTATGCAGCCGTGGCGGCTTATAATACAGAACGATATGATGCTGCTGAGCGTTTATGGCATCACGTGTCCAAGCTTGATCCGGGTTCCGAAGTATCCCGGTATTATCTGTCAGGTCTTGAGGCTGTAAGACAAGGCGAGCAAGATCCAGAGAAGCTGAGCTATCACTATCATCTGCCATTTGATGAGCAGTTCAGACAGTGGGAGAACTATGGTAGTGGTATACCTGAAGAAATGAAAAATGATCCACTGATTCGCTCATCCTTCTTCTGGGCATTGCGTCATGGTGATCGGGCAACCAAGCTACAGGTTATTCATGCGCTTGGGATGATCGGTGACTATGAGGTGCAGCAGGCTCTGCAATCCTTTATTGAAGAGCCTGGAGAAGAAAAGGATCTGCTTGAGGCAGCACAAGCTGTACTGAACGGGTTGAAATCGGCTGAACATGAGGATCGGAATTCTCAGGTGGTTCGACCCTTTTCTCCTGTAGCCTTGAAGTCTATTGGGAAGGTTCCATCCACATCAGAGCAATCGGACACTGGATCAACCTCCCATTGGCAGGCTGTTGTTGATCGTGCGTTACAGATGTCTGAAGCAAAGGCTGAGTTGCAGCAAGAGATGGAACGGCTCTGGACGGATTATGTATCCCGGGTACATCCGGAGGTTCCAGGTACGAAGCAGATTGAGGGTTGGGCTGCAGGACTTGAATATTTGGCAGCGAAGAATCACAGTCGGCCCGTTACCTATCAAAGCATTGCTGAGCGGTATGGGATATCGGCATCAACGGTTAGCAAGTATGCTAAACAGATTCATTCGGTTTGTAACAGCAAGCCACCACTTGTATAGAAAGTTCGCTTCAACTCGTTTTCAGAAAGACATCATCAGGTGAAGGATACAACAACCGGGAAAACGGGTAAACTTAACGAATGGGCCTCGTAAACGCCTGTAGGATATCATCTTGGCAAGTTCATCGCTAGTACAACACATTCTCACCTTAATTAAGGAGGCTGTATCTATATGTCTAAATACAGAACGATTGTGATCGGAACGGGACCTGCGGGTCTGACAGCAGCGATATATCTGGCTCGTGCTAATCTGAAACCACTGGTTATCGAAGGTCTTCAGCCGGGTGGTCAATTGACGACGACAACGGAAGTTGAGAATTTCCCCGGTTTCCCGCAAGGTATCATGGGTCCGGAACTGATGGACAACATGCGTAAGCAAGCTGAACGTTTTGGAGCGGAATTCAAAAACGGTTGGGTGGAAGAGGTTGATTTCAGCAAACCGCCCTTCAAGGTCAAAGTTGGAGGAATCGGTGAACTGGAAGCTGAATCGATCATTATCTCCACAGGTGCTTCCGCTCGTTATCTCGGTATTCCGGGCGAGCAGGAAAATGTGGGACGTGGTGTAAGTACATGCGCGACATGTGACGGCTTCTTCTTCCGAGGCAAAAAAATCGTGGTCGTGGGCGGTGGAGACTCCGCGATGGAGGAAGCGAGTTTCCTGACTCGTTTTGCAACAGACGTGACATTGGTTCACCGCCGGGATGAATTACGTGCATCCAAGATTATGCAGGATCGGGCTCGCAGCAATGAGAAAGTGAAGTGGGCGCTGAACCGTACTCCACTCGAGGTCGTACCAGAAGCTTTGGGTGTCAAAGGACTGAAGGTGCGCAACAACGAGACGGGGCAGGAAGAGTTGCTTGAAGCAGATGGCGTATTCGTTGCCATTGGTCACACACCGAATACCGGATTCCTGGGTAATGCGATTGCACTGGACGAACATGGCTATGTTGTCGTTAAACCGGGAACAACGGAGACCAATATTCCGGGTGTATTCGCCTGTGGTGATGTTCAGGATACGAAGTATCGTCAAGCTATTACGGCTGCAGGATCAGGATGTATGGCCGCGATGGATTGTGAGAAGTTCCTTGAAGGAAGCATTGTCCATGATTGGAGCGAAACGTTGGATAAATAAGCATTACATGTGTGAGGTTAGGCATATGCTGGGAATAAGAGACAACGGGAAGTCTCATGAAATGAGAGAAGCCGGAAGGCTTCTCTTTTTTTGAAACTACAGTGGGCATGAGTTCGTATACATATAGGGCATATTAGCTGTGAGGTGAAGATTTTGGGGGAAATGATAAAAGATTGGTTACAGAATGCGACAGTGAGACGATTTTTGATCCTGCTCTTGTTCTGTTTAATTTTGTTCAGTATGGGGAGTATGCTGCACATGATTCTGCTGTTGTTCCTGGTGACGTATGTCATGAACAGGTTACAGCATTTCATTACAGGTGGTTTGAATCGGTTGTTTCCGATCAATTATAAAGTTGTAGTCATCCTGCTCTATATGATTGTAATCGCAGTCATTGTGCTTGGCATTTCCAGGTATTCACCACGGATCGTGGATCAGGTCGTTCAGTTGACTAATGAGATTATGAAATTTCTGGATAGTGCAGATGGTGATAATTTTGCATCCAAAATTGCGGGTTATCTTCAATCCTTCGATATTAAAAATTACACCAATGATGCATTGAAATATATTTTCGCTTTGAGCAAGTGGCTGGAGTTTATTCTGCTCGTTATCATTCTGAGTCTGTTTTTCTTGTTGCAGAAGCAGGAGATATCGAAGTTCACGTCCAAGTTCAAAACAAGTAAAATTGGATGGTTCTACAATGAAGTGGCTTATCTGGGAGACAAATTCGTGTCTTCTTTCGGTAAAGTCATTGAGGCACAGCTTCTTATTGCGGTGTTTAATACGGTGCTGACGATCTTGGGCTTATGGATTCTGGGTTTCCCGTATCTGTTCGCTCTGACCATTCTGGTGTTCATGCTCAGTCTGGTTCCCGTTGCGGGGGTTATCATCTCACTTGTACCGCTCTGTCTGATTGGGTATCAGATGGGTGGACTGAAATTAAGCATTATTGTGATCATCATGATTATTGTTATTCATGCTTTGGAGACGTACTTCCTGAATCCAAAACTGATGGCACACAAGACCAAATTGCCAATGTTCTACACCTTTATCGTACTAATTCTGTCGCAACACTTCCTGGGGATCTGGGGACTGATCATTGGTATTCCGATCTTTGTCTTCCTGCTCGATATTCTGGATGTGAACAAGATGGAGAAGACAGAAGAGCCGGTTCGTGTGGAATCGAAGTTATAACGTAAGAAAATCGACCGAGTTTAATTAAGCTCAACCAAGTTAAATAACATCAGATTTTTTGAAAAAGTAAGGGTGCCTTCCAACTATGGAAGGCACTTTTTGTTGGCAATACCGTTATTAGATAGCTTTCTGCATGACAATGACAGGTGGCGGTGTGCATAAGACGAGTCACCTATATGAGGGGGACGATGTTGATCTTTTATGAATGGAACGAGTGAAGATGCAATATCATGAGTTGAGGCTTCCTCTGTTATGGAGGAAGGTATGAAGCGTGCGTTTATAAATGAAGGTAATAAGATTGTATACGTATTCAAAAATGCTATGTGATGTGGTTCACAACCCTGGCAAAGCATGATGCATGCAAGGTCTTATCGTCTTGACCCAGGCGTATCCTTCAATTATAGTTGGTACGTAGGACTTAAACTATTTTAGATAGATAAAGGTGGCTTGCAGCATGTCTGAGAAAATCTACGTTGGGGTCGATCTCGGCGGAACAGCAATCAAGGTCGGTATATGCGATGAACAAGGTCAGCTAATGCATACGTATGAAGGACCGACTGAAGTGGATAAGGGCGTAGACACGGTCATCGCCAACATCGAGAAGTATGTCCGACATATCGTAGCCGAATCACCTTACAGTTGGGAACAGCTTGAGGGTGTAGGTGCTGGAGTGGCCGGTTTCACGAATGTACGCGAGGGAATTATCGTTCATGCCCCTAACATCGGATTTCGGAATGTAGCCATTCGTTCGATTCTGGAAGAACGTCTGGGCAAGCCAATCAAAATAGATAACGATGCGAACGTAGCTGCACTGGGTGAAGTATGGGCAGGTGCCGGCAAAGGCGTAGACAATTGCGTATGTTATACACTCGGTACAGGCGTTGGCGGAGGCTTGATCTTGAATGGAAACATCTATCAAGGCTTCTCAGGTATGGCTGGTGAGCTGGGTCATATCAGTGTTGTACCTGATTTGGAGGCCATCAAGTGCGGCTGTGGTAAAATGGGATGTGTAGAAACAGTATCGTCTGCAACGGGCATTATCCGTATGGCGAAGGATGCAGTAGAACGCGGTGATCATACGTCACTGGCACTCGTTGACAAGATTGCAGCCAAAGAAGTATTTGATGCTGCCAAGGCAGGCGATGAAGTGGCACAGCGCATTGTAAACCGTGCTGCCTTCTACCTGGGCAAGTCCATGGCTACTGTAGCTGCTGTCATTAACCCGGAGATGTTCATCATTGGTGGTGGCGTATCCAAAGCGGGCAACTTCTTGTTTGATGAAATCCGTACTGTATTTGCTAAATTGACACCTGAACCACTGCAAGAAGGGGTTCAGATTCTGGAAGCTACACTTGGTAATAATGCAGGTATTGTGGGTGCAGCAGGTCTTCTCTTGCGTTCCTAGTAACCTCGTAACAATATATGAAGACAGCAATATGATAAGGAGGGGACATTTATGCTTGAAGGTGAAGGCTCACCAGGCACAGGCGCCACGCTCATTATCATTACGGGCATGTCCGGGGCAGGGAAAACCATTGCAGTACAAAGCCTGGAGGATCTGGGTTTCTTCTGTGTGGATAATCTGCCACCGGTATTGATTCCAAAATTTGCGGAACTAATTGAACAGTCAAACGGCAAGATTGGTAAGGTTGCATTGGTTATCGATCTGCGCGGGCGTGAATTCTTTACGGCTCTGTCCGAGTCTTTGAACTATATTAAAGATCATTTTACCATTCATTGCGAAATTTTATTCCTGGATGCCACAGATTCTGTACTTGTTCAGCGTTACAAAGAAAGCAGGCGCAGACATCCGCTGGCTCCTGAGGGCATGCCGCTGGACGGCATCCGACTGGAACGCAAGATGTTGGAGGAACTCAAAAACTCCGCTACTCAGGTACTGAATACAAGTACAATGAAGCCTGCCCAACTGAAAGAACGTATCATATCCCGCTTTTCTCATCTGGAAAGCCAAATGTTGTCGGTGAATATTACGTCTTTCGGCTTTAAGTATGGCATTCCGATTGATGCTGATCTGGTGTTTGATGTACGTTTTTTACCGAATCCACATTATATTGAGCATTTGCGACCGAATACGGGACAGAATAGTGATGTGTACGAATATGTTATGAAGTGGCCAGAGACACAGGCGTTTCTGACCAAGCTGCTGGATATGCTGCATTTCCTGATTCCGCAATACCGGAAGGAAGGCAAAAGCCAGGTTATTATTGGAATCGGCTGTACCGGAGGCAAGCATCGTTCGGTAGCAATATCGGAATATTTGGGCAAGATGTTGGGAAGCAGCGAGACAGAAGCTGTCACCGTAAGCCATCGCGACGCTGACCGGGACCGTCATTGAAGAGGGTGAAGGGATGAAAGAGGCCGGACCACGAAGAGAACGTCCGAGAATAGTTGTAATGGGCGGCGGAACCGGATTATCCGTGATGTTACGCGGTTTGAAAGAAAAGCCGCTGGATATCACGGCCATCGTCACGGTTGCAGATGACGGTGGAAGTTCAGGCATCCTGCGCAATGAGCTACAAATGCCGCCTCCGGGCGACATTCGCAACGTGCTTACGGCACTGGCTGATGTAGAACCATTGCTTTCAGATATGTTGAAGTACCGTTTCAATACAGGCGCGGGGCTTGCAGGCCACAGCTTGGGAAATTTGATTTTGGCTGCAATGACGGATATTTCGGGCGACTTTGTGACCGCAGTGCGGGAGCTTAGCCGCGTGTTTGCCGTTCGAGGTGAGGTATTACCAGCCGCAGGCCAGGCCGTTGTGTTGCATGCCGAGATGGAAGATGGGACAATTATTACAGGCGAGTCCAAGATCCCTGAGGCAGGTGGACGCATCAAACGTGTTTTCCTTGAACCGGATCACGTGGAGCCGTTGCCAGAGGCAGTAGAGGCCATTCGTCAAGCTGACGCCATTCTGATCGGGCCAGGCAGCCTCTATACAAGCATCCTTCCCAATCTGCTCGTACCTAAGCTTGCAGAAGCTGTGGTAGAGGCTGATGCAGTGAAGATGTTTATCTGTAATGTTATGACACAGCCGGGAGAAACGGATAACTATACGGTAAGTGACCACCTTAAGGCGGTACACGAGCATATAGGTCATCAGCTCTTCGACTATGTTATCGTAAATAATGGTGATATTCCGCTGCAAGTGCAGAATAAGTATGCGGAAAAAGGAGCAAAACCGGTTGTCCTGGATATGAATGTACTGGAAAGTGCCGGCTATCAGGTGGTTGCAGATACCCTAGTTCTGTTCAAGACCTATCTGCGTCATGATGCCGACAAGTTAAGTCATCACATCTACCAACTGGTACAAAATTGGATGTTACGGAAGAGGTGAAGTCCCATGTCGTTTGCAGCACAGACCAAAAAAGAGTTAACCATGATCGAGAGCGAACCGTGCTGCGAAAAGGCGGAACTTTCAGCCCTCATCCGTATGCTTGGTGCAGTGCAGTTATCGAATAAAAAAGTGATCTTGGATATTTCGACGGAGAATGCCGCCATTGCAAGACGGGCATACTCTCTGCTTAAAAAGCATTTTCAAGTGCATACGGAATTACTGGTCCGCAAAAAAATGCGGCTGAAAAAGAACAATGTATATATTGTTCGAATTCCAACCATGGTACAAGAGATTCTCAACAGTCTTCATATTGTATCGGAAGGTTTTCTGTTTACGCCAGGAATTAATACGGAGTTATTTCAGCAGAACTGTTGTAAACGGGCCTATCTTCGCGGTGCATTTCTGGCCGGTGGATCGGTTAATAATCCGGAAGGTTCCTCGTACCATCTGGAGATTGCGTCGATGTATGAAGAGCACTGTCAGGCACTGGTTGACCTGGCCAATGAATTTCATCTGAATGCCCGGTGTATAGAACGGAAAAAAGGATTCATCCTATACATTAAGGAAGGCGAGAAAATCATTGAGCTGCTAAGCATCATTGGTGCTCATCAGGCCTTGTTCAAGTTTGAAGATGTACGAATTATGCGTGATATGCGTAACTCCGTTAACCGGATTGTCAATTGTGAGACCGCCAACCTGAATAAAACGATTGGAGCGGCGGTAAGACAAATCGATAATATTCGGTTGTTACAAAAGGAAGTTGGTCTGGAATCGTTGCCTGAGAAACTTCGCGAGGTGGCGGAGGTTCGACTCGCTCATCCAGATATCAATTTGAAAGAAGTAGGCGAGCTCCTTAAAGGTACAGTTAGCAAGTCGGGAGTGAACCATCGGCTTCGTAAAATTGATGAACTAGCTGAGAAAGTGCGCACAGAACGTTATGGTTAAGTCGGCGTAGGGTAAAGTAACAAGGCCAGCTGTTTCTGCTGAACAGAAACAGTCGGGAAAATCAACCTTTAAGGATCTAGGGGACTTACTTATGTCAGTGGATGTGCTTTGCAAAAGATGAAATTAGGGCAAGATAATGTCCTTCAAAGCACCCTGAGTTTTTTCTTCTAGTGTCCTGCACGGGTTAATGGTATAATGTTGTATAAATATAATTGTGTATTTAATGTCCAGATTTCATAATAGGGGGTAAGTTTCCATGACAAAGCACCCGGTAGTTGTCCGTTTGAAAACGGGTC
This sequence comes from Paenibacillus sp. FSL k6-2145, assembly GCF_037976585.1. Taxonomy (NCBI): domain Bacteria; kingdom Bacillati; phylum Bacillota; class Bacilli; order Caryophanales; family Paenibacillaceae; genus Paenibacillus; species Paenibacillus sp. FSL k6-2145. The sequence goes on from NZ_CP150267.1 coordinate 2,305,925, forward strand.
TCCATGCCAGACCTGCGGCACTGTTCGTTCAAGAAGCGAATAAGTACTCGTCTGAAGTGTTCGTCGAGAAGGACGACAAAAAAGTTAATGCAAAAAGTATCATGGGGATCATGAGCCTTGCGATTAGCACAGGTACGGAAATCCAGATTAGTGCAGAAGGCGCGGATGCCGAACAGGCTGTAAACGCTTTAGTTAGTCTGGTAAGCAAGGAAGAGCTCGAAAACCAATAAGATATGTTCAATCCAATGAAGAAGTCCCGAAAGGGGCTTTTTTGCGTTATTAACGTATTTGCTATCGTCAAGTGCAACATTATGGAATTTGTCCCGTCTGTTAAGGTATCAAATCGATTAAAGTTTGAGATGTTAACACATAAGGAGGCTATCGTGATGGGTAAACAATGGATGAAACCGTTTGGTGCGGTGCTGGTGGCAAGTACGTTGCTTGTTGGAGGAACGGCATGGGTTGCACCAGGTAACTATGCTTACGCTGCAGAGGTTCAGGGAGTACAACAGAACGTGATTAATGTTGTGGGTAAAGGTGAGATTCAGGTGAAACCTGATATCGCGTATCTGTCCATTGGTGTGAACAGTACTGCAGAGACAGCTGCATCTGCTCAAAAAGCGAATGCTGCGAAAGTTCAAAAAGTATCCAATTTGCTGAAGAACACGTGGAAGATCAGTGCAGACGACATTCAAACGAGTCAGTTCTCTGTACAACCCAACTATACGTATAGCGAAAAAGACGGACAGCAAATTAAAGGATATACAGCGCATCATACGTTGACTGTCACATATCGTGAGATGGACAAGATTGGCGAGTTGCTCGATGCTGCTTCGGGGGCAGGTGCCAACAATATTGAAAACGTGCGCTTTACTGTAGAAAATCCGGAAAGTTATGAGTCCCAAGTGATTGAGAAAGCTGTTGCCAATGCAGATGTGAAAGCTGGCGCCATTGCAAAAGCAGTTAAACGTCAACTCGGTGCTGTTCTTTCCGTGAGCCAAGGTGATGCCAATGTGCCTGTATTCTATGCAAGCGAGGCGTTGATGTCCAAAGCACAAGATACAGCAGGTGGCACTGAGATTGAAACAGGCCAGGTTAAAGTAAGCACAATCCTGAATATCACGTATGAAATGAAATAAACAAGAGTGAACTAGGATTGTAAACTCAAGTAACCTTTTCATGAGTCATTTGAAGGGGTACAACGAAATAATGACAAAGACTTTGTCCTGTGGACAGAGTCTTTTTTTGTTGGAAAAGCAAACTTTGATGAAGTTGGAGAAGAGGGTACCTTTTGAAGCTACATGAAATGCTGGTTATTGGTATCTTTTTTGTATAGTTGTTCGTGACAAAAAGGTCATATCCCCTTATATTTTCGGTCTGATATTCATCAACATTGTAACTCGAGCTGTAAACCTTTCCGAAATCGGGTTAATTATAATAGAGAGGTGAGCGTATGAGATATGCGATCAGATCAGGATTACATACGCAATGATCCCTAATTGTGAATTTTGAGAGGAGTTTTATATATGACATCATGGAAAAAATGGACAAGTGCATTGCTTGCAGCAGGAATTATTGTAGGTAGCGGTTCGGTATGGCAGGATAGTTCGGTTCAGGCAGCATCGGTATCCTCGAAAGTGACAACCCCGGCTGAGGTAACTCTGAAATCGGGTGGAAAAACACTGACTCAAAAAGGACTTCTTCAAGGTGGCTCAACTTGGGTCTCTCTTACGGCAGTTAAAGATGTGGCAGGTGGATCCCTGAAATATGATGCAAAAACCAAGTCATATACGGTAACAGCAGCCAACAATGCGATGACCGTTAGCCTGATGGATGGACAGCCAAACGTTTATATTAACGGTTATTATCCTCAGGTGGAAGCGAAATTGATTCAGGGTCGATTGTATATTCCATTCTCGGCAATGAGAGATTATCTGGGTGTACAGGGGAATTGGGATGGCAAAACCAAAACGTTGACACTTAGTAAGGTGAAACAAAATAACGTGAAAATTAAAGCGGCAACAGTTAATGTCACTGTGAAAAACGCTGAAGTAGATGTTCAATATCCACAGGTGAGTGGACTTGCCAGCAAAGAAGCTGAAGCAGCGATCAACAAAGTGCTCAAAGACGAAGTAGATGCTTATGTAGCTGACTTCAAGAAACAGACATCTGAATTCGGCGGTGCAACAGCCAACCGTCCATATGCATTTGAGAGCTCTTATGTAGTGACGTACAATGAAAAAGGCGTGTTGGGACTTATTACACAACGATACGAAGATTATGCTGGCGCTCATGGTATGACATACCGTACGGGCCACACCTTTGCACTGGACACAGGCAAGGAGCTCACGTTAGATGATGTGCTGCAAAATAATAAAACCATGCGCGAGACATTGAGTAAAAAAGTGGGCGAGCAACTGAAAGCCCGCGGTGGATACCTCGATGGGTATAAAGGGTTAAATAAAGATCAGGATTTCTATGTGACACCAACGGGTGTGGTTGTGTTCTTCCAGCTGTATGAGTATACGGCGTACGCAGAGGGATTCCCTGAAATGCCATTTACGTATAAAGAAATTCTCCCTAAAGGCACAGAACCATTTAGCGATGTAACGGGAACCAAATAACGAATCATTATTGTGCACTCATCAGTTATCTTTCTTATAAAATGAAAAGAAGAAGCCCTCATCATAATTATGATGAGGGCTTCTTCTCGTATAAACAACATAATGAGATGTTGCTGATTACGTTAGGTGTTATTATGTCAACGCGTAGACCGGGGTCTACATCACACTTAGATACCTTGGGAACCTACGTTTTCAATAACTTTATCAATGATACCGTAATCGGCAGCTTCAGCGGCACTCATGAAGTAGTCACGATCTGTATCTTTCTCAATCCGCTCCAGCGGTTGACCTGAACGCTCAGAGATGATGCGGTTCAAGGTATCACGCATTTTCAGGATGCGGCGAGCACGAATTTCGATATCAGAAGCTTGACCTTGAGCACCACCAAGTGGTTGGTGAATCATGATCTCACTGTTAGGCAACGCAAAACGTTTACCTTTTGCACCGGCATTCAGCAAGAATGCGCCCATGGAAGCCGCCATACCTACACAGATGGTAGATACATCCGGTTTGATGAATTGCATTGTATCGTAAATGGCCATACCGGCTGTAATCGATCCGCCTGGGCTGTTAATGTATAAGTGAATGTCTTTCTCCGGATCTTCCGCAGCCAGGAACAACATCTGTGCCATAATGGCATTAGCCACTACGTCATTAACATCGCTACCAAGGAAAATAATACGATCCTTCAGCAATCTGGAGTAGATGTCGTAGGCGCGCTCACCCCGGTTGCTCTGTTCAACGACCATTGGAATAAAACTCACGTGAAAAACCTCCTTGGAATGTAAATGTTATTGGTGTTTATAATTAAACTGTTACCGTATTACCCACATAATAAACAATTCCAAACAAAAAGTCAAAGAAAGTCAAACTAACTTACAAAAAAAAGAAACCTTTCCGGTTTCATTGGTTAAATGGGTTATGAGCTGTTAAATAAAAATGGCGCGCCCGCCAAGAATCGAACTTGGATCTCAGGCTTCGGAGGCCTACGTCATATCCATTGGACCACGGGCGCACATTATGTGACAGCAATATTGATTATAGCTCATGAAATATTTAATTGCAAGCAGTTCGTTGTGGTATTGGTTTGGATTAACCCAAAAATGATCATGATGAAGAAGAGAGGATAAAGAGTGCATTTAAGTAAATGCTATTAGAGGTTTTGGACATGCCGTATGAAATGTGTTTCTGAGCGATATGTAGATGGAATTCTTCCGTTTCTTCTATATATGGTATGTATGAGCTAGTCCTTGATCATGGAAGTCTAGGATTGTGAAAATAGGCGCGTACAAACGCTGAATACGTGTCGAAATAACACGTTGAAACACTTGCATGTCACGTCAGTTTTAGGTAGAATAGACGTGGGACTTAAAAAGTTAACCCGGGACGTTTTAGGGCCACGAAAGAGAGCCTAGAACGAGAACTTGCGGGAGTGGAAAGCATGCGAACGATTTTAGAAGTACAAAAGCAGCTTCTGCCTGATCTCATGGATATCTTAAAAAAGAGGTATACGATTCTGCAACAGATCATGTTATCGGATGTGATCGGACGGAGAACGTTAGCTAATTCCATGCAGATGACCGAGCGGGTTCTGAGGGCTGAGACCGATCTGTTAAAGGCTCAGGGACTTATTGAAATTGACAGTGCAGGGATGAAGATCAGCGAGGCAGGGTATGATTTGCTGCAGCAGTTAGAGCCCGTAGCCAAAGAGTTGTTCGGATTATCCGAGCTGGAAGAGCGCATCAAGCAAGCCTACGGTCTGCAAAAGGTAGTTGTGGTTCCTGGTGATTCGGACGTTTCTCCATTTGCCAAAAGGGAACTGGGCAGAGCCGGAGCGAAGGCTCTCGGCAATATCATGAGTGACAACGACGTTGTCGCCGTTACTGGCGGATCAACAACGGCCGAAGTCGCAGAGCAACTGACTCCGCCAACATCGCTCAAAGGTGTCTGGTTCGTACCGGCACGCGGTGGACTTGGAGAAAGCCTTGAAATTCAGGCAAATACGATTGCATCCACAATGGCAAAACGGGTAGGAGCGCAATACAAACTCCTGCATGTACCGGATTTGCTAAGTGATCATGCCTATGAATCATTAATCCAGGACCCCAGTGTTCAGGAGATTCTGCAGCTGATTCGGCAATCGCGCATTGTTATTCATGGAATTGGTGATGCCGTGGAGATGGCGACAAGACGTAAACTTGCGACGGAGATTATAGATGAACTTCAGGAGCAAGGAGCCGTATCTGAATCTTTCGGTTATTACTTTAACGATCAGGGTAAGGTGGTACATACCATGCTTACACTGGGTATGCGACTTCAGGATATTGAACGAACCGATGTTGTGATTGGAATTGCAGGTGGCAAAAGCAAAGCTGCTGCTATACATTCCGTGTTGCGATTTGGTCAGGAAGATATTCTGATTATTGATGAGGCTGCTGCCGAAGTCATCGTTGCTGAAATGGAATAAGGGTTTACTTTGCAACACAACAATTGTTGTCTTGACGGACTTCACCGTCTGTCTTGAATATATAAGTTTCATAAAAAATTAATCAAAACTTGGGAGGAACTTACTCATGATTAAAGTAGGTATTAACGGTTTTGGACGTATTGGACGCTTGGCATTCCGCCGTATTCAAAATGTAGAGGGCATCGAGGTAGTAGCAATCAACGACTTGACTGACGCTAAAATGCTCGCTCATTTGCTCAAATATGATACAACTCAAGGTCGCTTCGATGGCGATGTTGAAGTACACGATGGCTTCTTCAAAGTGAACGGCAAAGAAGTTAAAGTATTGGCTAACCGTAACCCAGAAGAACTTCCTTGGGGCGACCTGGGCGTAGATATCGTTCTGGAATGTACTGGTTTCTTCACAACTAAAGAAGCAGCTGAGAAACACTTGAAAGGTGGAGCTAAGAAAGTTGTTATCTCCGCACCAGCTACTGGCGACATGAAAACCATCGTTTACAACGTAAACCATGAAATCCTCGACGGTACTGAAACTGTAATCTCCGGCGCATCTTGCACAACAAACTGCCTGGCACCTATGGCAAAAACACTGCAAGACAAATTCGGAATCGTTCAAGGTTTGATGACTACAATTCATGCTTACACTGGCGACCAAAACACGTTGGATGCTCCACACCCTAAAGGTGACTTCCGTCGTGCTCGCGCAGCAGCTGAAAACATCATCCCTAACACAACTGGTGCTGCTAAAGCAATCGGTCTGGTAATTCCAGAACTGCAAGGTAAATTGGATGGTGCAGCTCAACGTGTACCAGTAGCTACTGGTTCCCTGACTGAACTCGTAACAGTTCTGGGTAAAAAAGTTACTGCTGAAGAAGTTAACGCAGTAATGAAAGAAGCTTCCGATCCACAAACTTTCGGATACACTGAAGACGAAATCGTATCTTCCGACATCCAAGGTATCACTTTCGGTTCCCTGTTTGATGCAACTCAAACTAAAGTTCTGACTGTTGGCGACCAACAATTGGTTAAAACTGTAGCTTGGTATGACAATGAAATGTCCTACACTGCACAATTGGTTCGCACTTTGGAGCACTTTGCAAAAATGATTAAGTAATATCTGCAATAACATAGAGCGGAAACAGATGCTATATTGTTTCCGCTCTTTATATATCAATATTTTGCAAATTTCTCAAAAACACCAGGATTGACAAGGGATTTCAGCCCTTGATGGGTCCACCAAATACATGGGTGCGGAGGAAATACAGATGAACAAAAAAAGTGTACGCGATATCGAATTGACAGGAAAACGGGCTTTTGTCCGTGTAGATTTCAATGTGCCGCTCGAAGATGGTAAAATTACAGATGACAAACGTATTCGTGCAACGCTTCCTACAATCAACTTCTTGATTGAAAAAGGCGCTAAAGTCATTTTGGCAAGCCACATGGGTCGTCCTAACGGCGAAGTGGTTGAATCCTTGCGTTTGACTCCAGCAGCTGAGCGTTTGTCAGAATTGCTTGGTAAAACAGTTGTTAAAGCTGACGATTCTGTTGGTGACGCTGTTAAAGCTCAAATCGCTGAACTGAACAACGGCGACGTATTGTTGCTTGAAAACGTTCGTTTCCACGCAGGCGAAGAGAAAAACGATGCAGAACTCGCAAAACAATTTGCTGAACTGGCTGACGTTTTCGTTAACGATGCGTTTGGCGCGGCACACAGAGCACACGCTTCGACTGAAGGAATCGCTCACTTGCTTCCAGCAGTGTCCGGTTTGTTGATGGAGAAAGAACTTGAAGTGTTGGGTAAAGCAATTTCCAACCCTGAGCGTCCTTTCACAGCCATCATTGGTGGATCCAAAGTTAAGGACAAAATCGATGTAATCGACAACCTGCTGAACATTGCAGACAACGTGATCATCGGTGGCGGTCTGACTTACACGTTCTTGAAAGCACAAGGACATGAAATTGGACAATCCTTGTTGGATGATTCCAAACTTGATGTTGCTCTCGGTTTCATCGAAAAAGCGAAAAAACTGGGCAAAAACTTCTACCTGCCGGTAGATATCGTAGTGTCTGACGATTTCAGTGCGAAAGCAAACACACAAATCGTTGACATCGACGGCATCCCAGCAGATTGGGAAGGCATCGACATCGGTCCTAAAACACGTGAGATCTATGCTGACGTTATCAAAAACTCCAAATTGGTTGTGTGGAACGGACCAATGGGCGTATTTGAAATCGAGCCATTCTCCCACGGTACTCGTGCAGTAGCGGAAGCTTGCGCTGAGACAGAAGCTTACACTGTAATTGGTGGCGGTGACTCCGCAGCAGCAGCTGAGAAGTTCAAATTGGCTGACAAGATGAACCACATCTCTACAGGTGGCGGTGCATCGCTCGAGTTCATGGAAGGTAAAGTACTTCCAGGCGTAGTGGCATTGAACGACAAGTAAGTTTTAGTAGTCTATAGCATGAAGGAGTTGAAACCCATGAGAACACCGATTATCGCAGGTAACTGGAAAATGTTCAAAACGGTTTCCGAATCCAATGACTTCATTCAGGAAGTTAAAGGAAAAGCGGAAGTTGAAGGCGTGGAGACTGTAATCTGCGCACCGTTTACAAATCTGCCATCCCTGGTAGAAGCCGTTAAAGGCACAAACATCAAAATTGGTGCACAAAATCTTCATTTTGAAGATAACGGTGCATTCACAGGTGAAATCAGCGGTGTAATGCTGAAAGACCTGGGTGTGGATTATGTCATTATTGGTCACTCGGAGCGCCGTCAATATTTTGCGGAAACCGATGAGACTGTCAATAAAAAGTTGCATGCAGCATTCCGTCACGGATTGACTCCAATCTTTTGCCTTGGTGAGACGCTTGAAGAGCGTGAAGCGAACCAAACAAAAGACGTATGCAAAGTGCAAACAGTAGCTGCTTTTGCAGGTCTGTCTGCAGAGCAAGCGGCACAAGTTGTTATCGCTTATGAGCCAATCTGGGCGATTGGTACAGGCAAATCCTCGACTTCCCAAGATGCGAATGAAGTTATTGCTTACATCCGTACGCTGGTGAAGGATCTGTACAACGAGACGGTTGCGAATGCAGTTCGTATTCAATACGGCGGCAGTGTTAAACCGGAAAACGTAACAGAATACCTCGGACAAAGCGACATCGACGGCGCACTTGTTGGCGGTGCCAGCTTGCAGCCGGCTTCGTTCATCGCGCTTGTTGAGGGGGCGAAGTAAGATGACAGCTCCAAAACCTGTAGCACTGATCATCATGGATGGCTTTGGTCTGCGTAACACGGTGGAAGGCAATGCGGTAGCGCAAGCCAAGAAACCGAACTACGACCGTTTCATGAGCCAATTCCCACATACAACGCTCACTGCTTGCGGTGAAGCTGTAGGTTTGCCAGAAGGGCAAATGGGAAATTCCGAGGTGGGTCACCTGAACATTGGTGCCGGCCGGATCGTATACCAGGATTTGACCCGTATCTCCAAATCCATTCGTGACGGCGAGTTCTATGACAATGAAACACTTGTCAAAGCTGTTCGCGAAGCGAAACAAAGCGGCAAAAAGCTTCATCTCTACGGTTTGTTGTCCGATGGCGGCGTACATAGTCACATCGACCACCTGTTTGCTATGCTGGATCTGGCCAAAAAAGAAGGAATGAATGATGTATATATTCATGCCTTCATGGATGGCCGTGATGTTATGCCAGACAGTGGTAAAGACTTCATGCAGAAACTGATCGCTAAGATTGAAGAAGTCGGTGTAGGTAAAATCGCAACGGTTCAAGGTCGCTATTACGCGATGGACCGTGACAAACGTTGGGAACGGGTTGAGAAATCATACCGCGCCATCGTTTATGGAGATGGACCAAAATACACTGACCCACTCAAAGCGGTTGAAGAATCGTATGAGAAGTCCGTATTTGATGAATTCGTTGAACCAACGGTTATCGTCAAAGCGGATGGTGAGCCGGTAGGTTTGGTAGAGAGCGGCGATTCCGTTATCTTCCTCAACTTCCGTCCTGACCGTGCGATCCAGTTGTCGCAAGTATTCACCAACCAGGATTTCCGCGGTTTCGATCGTGGTCCGAAGTTCCCTGTAGGCTTGCACTTTGTATGCTTGACTTTGTTCAGTGAGACTGTTGAAGGTTATGTGGCTTATTCGCCGAAGAACCTCGACAACACTCTGGGTGAAGTTCTGGTACAAAACAATAAAAAACAACTGCGTATTGCAGAAACTGAGAAATACCCGCACGTTACCTTCTTCTTCAGCGGCGGTCGTGATGTGGAGCTTCCGGGCGAAACTCGCGTACTGATCAACTCACCAAAAGTTGCAACGTATGATCTGCAACCAGAGATGAGCGCGTATGAAGTGGCTGACGCATGTGTTCGCGAGATCGAAGCAGACAAACATGACGCCATCATTCTGAACTTTGCTAACCCTGACATGGTTGGACACTCCGGTATGCTGGAGCCTACCATCAAAGCGGTTGAGGTAACAGATGAGTGCATGGGCCGTGTTGTGGATGCAGTACTTGCCAAAGGCGGCGTTGTACTGATTACTGCGGATCATGGTAACGCGGATATGGTGTTCGATGAGCAAGGACGTCCGTTCACAGCTCATACAACGAATCCAGTTCCATTCATCGTTACGGATGCCAATGTAACCCTGCGTGAAGGCGGAATCCTGGCAGATATCGCGCCAACGATCCTTGACCTGATGCAATTGCCTAAACCGGAAGAAATGACAGGTACATCCGTCATCGCTACCCGTAAATAAGTTACGCAACAACATATATGAAATTGGGAAGTTTGGAGTTTACCCCCGAACGAAGGAAGCAGAAATTGTCCGAAGAAGCAAAGCGTTCGCCTTTATCACATGATTCCAACTTATGAAAATAAGTTCAAAGGAATCAGGGGATAACAGCGATCAGAGGACGATTCTGCTGACGTAGTGGAAAAGGGAAAACACAAGTGGTCCTAATTTATAATAAATTTAAATTTAAAGGAGATTATCACAAATGACTATTATTTCTGACGTGTACGCTCGCGAAGTCCTCGACTCCCGCGGTAACCCTACAGTAGAAGTTGAAGTATACCTGGAGTCCGGCGCAATCGGACGCGCAATCGTTCCATCTGGTGCATCCACTGGTGCCCACGAAGCAGTTGAGCTTCGCGATGGTGACAAATCCCGTTACCTCGGTAAAGGCGTTCTGCAAGCTGTTAAAAACGTAAACGAAACAATCGCTCCAGAAGTTATCGGTATGGATGCATTGGATCAACTGGGTATCGACAAATTGATGATCACTTTGGATGGTACGCCAAACAAAGGTAAACTGGGTGCTAACGCAATTCTGGCTGTATCCATGGCAGTAGCTCGCGCAGCTGCTGACGCTCTGGACCTGCCATTGTACGTTTACCTGGGCGGATTCAACGCTAAAGCATTGCCAGTTCCAATGATGAACATCATCAACGGTGGTGAGCATGCTGACAACAACATCGACGTTCAAGAGTTCATGGTTCTTCCAGTTGGAGCACCAAGCTTCAAAGAAGCTCTTCGCGTAGGGGCAGAAATCTTCCACAACCTGAAATCTGTATTGAGCTCCAAAGGCTTGAACACAGCTGTAGGTGACGAAGGTGGTTTCGCACCAAACCTTGGTTCGAACGAAGAAGCAATCACTACAATCATCGAAGCTATTGAAAAAGCTGGTTACAAACCAGGTGTTGACGTATTCTTGGGTATGGACGTTGCTTCCACTGAGTTCTACAAAGATGGTAAGTACACACTTGCTGGCGAAGGTAAATCTTACACTTCCGCTGAGTATGTTGACCTTCTGGCTTCATGGGTTGAGAAATACCCAATCATCACAATCGAAGACGGTATGTCCGAAGATGACTGGGATGGTTGGAAATTGCTCACTGAGAAATTGGGAGACAAAGTTCAACTCGTTGGTGATGACCTGTTCGTAACAAACACTGAGCGTCTGGGCAGAGGTATCGAAGAAGGTATCGGTAACTCCATCCTGATCAAAGTTAACCAAATCGGTACATTGACTGAAACATTTGATGCAATCGAAATGGCTAAACGTGCAGGATACACAGCTGTAATCTCTCACCGTTCGGGTGAGTCCGAAGACAGCACAATCGCTGATATCGCTGTTGCAACAAACGCTGGCCAAATCAAAACGGGTGCTCCTTCCCGTACAGACCGTATCGCGAAGTACAACCAATTGCTCCGCATTGAGGATCAACTGGGTGAATTGGCTCAATACAATGGTCTTAAAGGATTCTACAACCTTAAAAAATAAGCTGGATATCCAGCTTTTACAGGCAAGCCGGGTAACCGGCTTGTCTTTTTTATTGCAACGAAGTAATGGGATACGTAATGATCACGCAGATGGTGAAATTTAGGGCATTGTATAAACTGTACTACTTGTAGTACAACCATAGCTATGTTACAATTAAAGTAACTGTTTTTATGGTGAGATGTATGCCCACATGGGTAGGAGGTGGAAAGAATGGATATTGCTTTGAAATTGCTGCTCGTTGTTTTCTCGATCGGTCTAATCACTGTAGTATTGCTGCAGCACGGGAAAAGCGCTGGTTTGGCGGGTGCCATCTCCGGTGGTGCGGAACATCTTTTCGGTAAAACGAAAGCGCGCGGATTGGATCTCTTCCTGCAACGTGCAACGGTGGTACTGGGTGCAGGATTTATGATTTTGTCTATTATTGTTACGGTGGTTTCCAAGTAAGAATTGGAACTGCTGTTCAATGAATAGCTCTAAGCTAATGGCTTAATTGATAAACCTTCGTTTCGTGTAGAAACGGGGGTTTTTTAATAAATTCTTACGCGTCCAAACTTTTCCAACAATCTAATCTATAGACTCCATGATTTTCGGTCTTCTTCTCACTTCTGGTCGGTTTTCCTTCCTTAACATGCAACACACCCCTATCATGTATGGTATGTCCCTCGCTTATTCGTTACGCGAACTCACTCCCTATAATGAATGTCATGTGTACAGAAAATTTTCGGATGTAGTCCTTTGCCAGATGCGTACAGCACGTGTATCGCATAAAATGTCTGTAGAGATACGTGAAAGCGTGATTTTAAAGGAGCGTCCGGCAACTGTGGTTTTTTTGCGAGGTACGGATGGGCCGGATTGAATTCGTGTATACTAGGGTATGAGATAGTATGGTTGCACTACTACGCTCTTCACAACAGTGAAATTGCATTGCATGAAAATGGTAATAATTCCGATACATAAAGAGATGAGACTTGCTTACACTTTTATGTTTCCCGAGGTGAATATACTAATGATAACAGAACAACAACTGCTCGACTTCATGCGGGAAACCGCTTATAAACCTATGACTTATCAGGAGTTGGAACAGCACTTCGCTATTGAAGATGCAGCTGATTTCAAAGCCTTTTTGATTATGCTTAATACGCTGGAGGAATCCGGTAAAGTTTTGCTGACCCGTAACAATCGTTATGGCATGCCAGAGCGAATGGATTTGGTACGTGGACGTTTACAGGCTCACGCCAAAGGTTTCGCTTTCCTTATCCCTGAGGATCGGGAGCACCCGGATGTGTACATTCACGCCAATGACATGAAGAGTGCGATGAATGGTGACACGGTACTGGTTAAAGTCACATCTCAAGGACCTTCTGGCGGTCGCCTGGAGGGTGAGATCGTTCGTATTGTTACTCGTGCTGTGACACAAGTCGTGGGTGTATTCCAAAGCCATGAGGTGTACGGATTTGTCATTCCGGATGACAAACGGATTAATCGCGATATTTTCATCCCGCGTACCAATTTTGCTGGGGCGGTTGATGGACAGAAGGTCGTAGCAAAAATCGTCAGCTATCCGGAGGGCCGTGCGGCAGCCGAAGGTGAAGTGATCGAGATTCTCGGTCATAAGGATGAGCCGGGTATTGATATTTTGTCCGTCATTCGCAAGCATCAGCTGCCTGAAGCTTTCCCCGATGAAGTGGTAGAAGAGGCGGAGAAAGCACCAGACTCCATCACGGATGAAGAGATTGTACAGCAGGGTCGCCGTGATCTGCGCGGACTTAACATTGTCACGATTGATGGCGAAGATGCCAAGGATCTGGATGATGCTGTTAACGTAGAGAAGCTGCCTAACGGTAACTATCGCCTGGGTGTTCATATTGCCGACGTTGGCTATTATGTACAGGAGAATTCCAAGCTTGATCAGGAAGCCTACAACCGTGGATGCAGTGTGTATCTGGTGGATCGGGTTATTCCGATGTTGCCACAACGTCTGTCCAATGGGATCTGTAGTTTGAACCCGCAGGTAGATCGCCTGACCCTGTCTTGTGAGATGGAGTTTAACGACCAGATGAAGGTTGTAAAACATGACATTTTCACGAGTGTGATCAAAACCAAAGAGCGGATGACATATTCCAACGTCCGTAAAATCCTTGAAGGTGAAGAGCCGGAATTGCTCGAGCGATATAAGGATCTGGTTGATGATTTCCATCTGATGAAAGAGATCGCCTTGAAGCTACGTGCTATGCGTATGCGCCGTGGTGCGGTTGACTTTGATTTTGAAGAATCCAAAATCATTGTGGACGCAGAATGCAAACCGGTAGATATCGTAAAACGGGAGCGTTCGATTGCAGAGCAAATCATTGAGGAATTCATGTTGGCAGCGAACGAAACAGTGGCAGAGCATTTCCACTGGTTGAAGGTTCCTTTCATTTATCGTGTGCACGAAGACCCGGACCAGGAAAAACTGCAAAATTTCCTCGCCTTTGCGGCGAATTTTGGACACCAGGTCAAAGGACGTGGCAATGCGATTCATCCACGGGCGCTTCAATCGTTGCTTGAGGATATCAAAGAAACAAAAGAACAAACCGTTATTAGTACGATGATGCTCCGTTCCATGAAACAGGCGAAGTATGATTCTGAAATGTCAGGTCACTTTGGCCTCGCGGCAGAATTCTATAGTCACTTTACGTCTCCAATTCGTCGTTATCCCGACCTCGTCATTCACCGGGTGATTCGCGAAGTTATTGAAAATAATGGTGCTTTGCCGGAGAATCGTCAGGAGTATTTGGCAGCACGTATGGCTGATATTGCGCAGCAGTCTTCGGAACGTGAACGTGTGGCGGTAGAAGCTGAGCGGGATACGGAGAAAATGAAGAAAGCTGAGTACATGCTCGATAAGGTAGGCGAAGAGTTCGAAGGTATGATCAGCAGTGTGACCAGCTTTGGTATGTTCATTGAACTGGAGAACACCGTTGAAGGTCTGATTCGCCTGAGCGCGCTGACGGACGACTATTACCATTTTGACGATCAGCATATGGCTCTGATTGGTGAACGCACCTCAAAAGTCTTCCGCATCGGTGATGAAGTGAAGATCCGTGTAGCACGTGTAAGCATGGAAGAGTATACGATTGATTTTGAAATGGTGGATATGAAACCTCGCGCTGAACGTCCTGGCGGATTTGGTGGCGGACGTGGCGGTAAAGGTGGACGTCCTAGTAGCGGCGGCGGACGCGGCGGTGCCAAGGGTGGACCCGGTGGATTCAGCGGTTCACGTGGCGGCAAAGGCAGTTCGACAGGTGCTGGAGCCAGCCGTGGTGGCAGATCAACGGAAGAAAGCAGCAAAGGTGGACGTGGCGGTCGCAGTGGAGCAGCGAGTGCAGGCGCAGGCTCATCCGGTGGCTACGCAGGTAAAGGCGGCGGCAAGCCTAAAGGTGAGCGTCGTGCTGGTGATGCTGGCGGATCAACTGGCCGGGGCAAAGGCGCGGTGAGCTTTGGTTTTGGCTCAGGTAAAGGCGGTTATAGCTCTACATCGGGTGGATCGGATACTAGTTCAACCGGTGGACAAGGAAGTGGCCTGAACAGCGGCAGCGGTCGCGGTGAAGGAAGCTTTAAGTCCGGCAAGGGTGGCGGTAAAGGTGGCAAAGGCGGAAGTGGACGCAAAAACACTTCGCCGAGCGGCGTATTTATTGGAGAGAATGCAACTCCTGGTGGCGCTCAGGAAGGCGGAGCACCACGACGCAAGCGGAAGAAGAGCAAAGGTGCAGCTGGTAACGGCACGGCAGCTTTTGTACGGAAAAAGAAAAAATAAAGCTAACGTAACTTGAAGAGATGGATTATAATTCGTTCCTCCAGGTTAAGCGTTGGAGAAAATAGTCACTTCAGCCGGTGTGTTGTTTCGCACAGTCTGAAAGTGGTGTAATGAGGAGGGGCGGCAGAGGTCGCCTCTTTCTTGATTTTAACAGCCGTACTTGCTACAATTAGGGTCTGGCACGTGGTACCTTGGTGCAACATCGGGTGCGCTGCTATAGAGCATGGTACCGGCTTATTTTACGGAGAAGGAGTGAGGACATGGGCAAGAATGATGGACAGAGTAAAGTGCTCGCACAGAATAAAAAGGCTTCCCATGACTACTTCATTGAAGATACGTATGAAGCGGGCATGGTGCTTACCGGAACGGAGATCAAATCTCTTCGTAACGGCCGTGCGAATATTGGTGATGCATTTGCCACGATTCGAAACGGTGAGATTCATATTCACAATATGCATATTAGTCCTTTTGAACAAGGGAACCGAAATAATCCGCTCGATCCGACACGTACGCGCAAGTTGTTGATGCATAAAGTGCAGATTCACAAGCTGCTCGGGTTATCGAAACAGGATGGGTACAGCATTGTGCCACTGAAAATCTATATCCGGAACGGTTACGCTAAGCTGTTGCTTGGACTGGGTAAAGGTAAGAAGCAATACGACAAACGTGAAACTGCCGCGAAGCGCGATGCTCAACGTGATATCCAACGGGTACTGCGCGAGAAGCAGAAGGTTGCGCGTTAAGTGGAGCGCTAGGCGTAAAGGCTTTACTTTAGGTGTATAAAAGATTGATGTACGAGTTAAGGAGTCTCAAGGTTTGTCCTGCAATGGGCAAGATTGAGGCTTTTTTATTTTTAGTGGAAAGGGGATGTGATGTGAGTTGCTGAAGTGAGCAGTGAGCTGATTTTTGTTGATGTGTGACTAAGAAAACAGCTAGGAGCCTGGTTCTAAGTGAAGTGGTGAATCTAAATTATCAGCTGTTGCGTAAGTTGACTAAATCGTGGGTAAGATACTTAGGTGCAGTTGTTCGTGATCCAATCTGGGTAAACTTTACTTCCGATTGGTGACGCGGTATAATATGTAGACGATTGAGCCTGTTGTATTGGATAACCTTGTACACATGCTCAGCCTGCTGGAATGTCTTCCAGCAATCTATACTATTTCGGTGACGTGTCCTGTGTTATGATTACTCATGTAGCAGACAGGAATGCCGAGTTTGAAAGAAGCATCTTTTTACCTTGGAGGAAAAAGATGTGCAGCACCTTTGCTCCGTATTCACGGATTAATCCTGGAGCCCTTCTTCATTGAGGGGGCGTTTATGGATTCGACGGGGATAGTTCGAGCATGGGTAGCGGGTAGTGGGGACGCGTCCGCTTTATCAACGCTAAAGCCTATTAAACGGCAAACAACAAACAAACTACGCTTTCGCAGCCTAAGAAACTGTGTGCGTGCTTCTACCCTGCATCGCCCATGTGACAGGGATAGGGGCTAACTAGTAGTGGGATACGCTGTCACATCTCCGCCTGGGATGTGCTGAAGAAGACAATCAGGCTGACCCAACGTATAGCCGGTTACGGGGCGATACTCGGGTGACATCAAAACTGTGACTACACCCGTAGAAGCTTATGTGCCGTTATCTTCGGACAGGGGTTCGACTCCCCTCGCCTCCATTAGTAGTATCAGTGACAGCCACCATTCGGTGGCTGTTTTTGCATGTTTGGATATGTGGTGGTAGGGTAAAGCGCTTTGGCTCTAGGGCTTCGGGGTTCTCTGACGTCAATTACGATATATCTCTGATGATGTACATGGCGGTACCCTCTGTAAGTATCAGTTTTGATGTCACCTTAGGTTGCCCCCGCAACTGGCTTCTACTTAGTTCAGCTTATTATTTTCTTCTGTTCACCTCAGGCATAGAGGAGATAGCGTATCACCTAGCTAGCAGAAAAAAACGATTTTTGAAGTTTCATAGTATCCTGTTAAGTATACCGCTGTGATTGTAGGAGATAAAGTAGGCTAATTAATGTTGAAACGGTCGTGGATTTGGACAAGAATGGTGCGGTTGATGTGATGGCTTATAGTCTGTTTAAATATTCACTAAGAATATATTTTGTTATAATTAAATATGGGACTAACTATTATCTCAAAGAAATGGAGTCTAATTATATGCACTTACTGGATAAAAGCCAACGTGTTCTTTTAGGGGACGAATGCCTTTGTCAGTGATTAGAGGTGAACACTTACTAGTGGAAGGTGGAGTAAGTCCGTCTTACAGTGGTTGATACAAAACTTGAAAATCAATCGTGGTCCGGATCAAAAGATGAAAGATGCTTTTGTGAAGTAGGAACTAGAAGTAATCGTTTTGCAAAACAAGACGGTGAATTTGTCACTTCCCTTTAAAAGCCTGAAACTATCTTGTGATAGGAAAACTAAACGGAACCCTTTCTTCAGATGAAATAATTCATCTTGGAGGAAGATACGTTGAGTAGAAAAACTGAAAATACAAGTTTCCGTTGTGAAAACTGTCATGCATATGTTGAACCATTAACAAACGGAAGCTTTAGAAATCATTGTCCAATTTGCTTATTTTCTAAGCACCTAGACAATAGACCAGGCGATCGTTTAAGTAGTTGTAAAGGATTAATGAAGCCCATTCAACTCGAATATTCTAGTAAAAAAGGATATCAAATTGTACATGAATGTACATCTTGCAAAAAAATGCAGCGTAATAAAATCGCTGTTGATACGAAACAAGAAGACGATATTTTAAGCTTCATGGCATAAAATCTTCCATATTAGAGTATTAGATGATGGTTAGTCCCACCCCTTTTAGATTCAGAACTGAAAGGGGTATTTCTACTGGAAATCTGTTGACCTGGATAGTGAGACAGGCAAGTGTAAGTATCAACGGTAAATCGCAACGGGGTGATACAACGACAGCTGATCCACGCAGTGAGAATTTTAACTGAGTGAAGGAGTAGTTATTTTGGATCCGTACTTGAAAGAAGCGGGTTCTAACTTTATTGAGGGAAAATATGATGGAAACCTTCATATCTACAAAGAAACCACCAATGGTCAGTGGGAGGAAGTTATACCGCAATAGTTTGCTACAGCTTCAATCCACCACTAACCAGTGTTCTGGTTGGTGGTTTTTCTGTTTATGATATAATAAACAGAAATTTAGATTGGGGGACTCAAGATGTTTGAAAATCGAGAACAGCTCCAAGAAATTTTAAAAAAAGCAAATCAACATGCACGGAAACAAGCTAAAGAATCAGGTGCCTCTATTTATTATATAAAGAACAACAAACGCGTTCGTGAGGATGCTGCCGGTAATAAATTCGAAATTACATTTGATGCTACTGGAAAACGGCAGGAGTTTAAATATCATGAGTGAAATCAGACCAGTCATGACTGTGTTTGCGGGTACAAATGGAGCAGGGAAAAGTACACTCAGCATGCAAATGAGAGAGTGGCTTGGTGAACTTGTTGATCCAGATCAAATTGCAAGAGAGTTGAAGCCAGAGAATCCACGCAGTGCTGACCTGTCTGCTGGCAGGAAGCTGTAAAAAGAATCCGATCACTCATTAAAAGTGGTGTAAACTTCGCTATTGAAACGACATTGTCCGGATCATTTGTTTTAAAACATATGGAAATAGCAAAAGAAAACAATTATGAAATTGTCGTTTATTATATCGGTCTTGAGGATGTTCAGATGCATATAGATCGTGTAGCCTCTCGTGTTGAACAAGGTGGACATTGGATTGCAGAAGAAGACATTCGTTATCGATATGGCCAGTCATTGAAGAACCTTAAACCGGCTCTAGCCATCGCAGATCAGGTTATCATCATTGATAATACATACGAGCCTTTAATTGTTGCAGAAATCATACAGAGTAAATTGATCTATTGTGTTGAGTCCATACCTGCTTGGGCTAATCCTGTTCTTGTGGGTTACTGATACTCGGCTGTGCTGATGCAAGCCCAATATACTCTGTAATCTTCCAAAGGAGGCAAAAAAGCATGAGCCAAACGCAGCAACAGATCCGCGAGTTTGTTGCAGGGGTGCAAGCATATGTCTCGCCAGTAAATGTGATTAATCCTTGGAGAGATTATGTGACGGGCTATGATATCGGCCCCGAAGCGGTGGAGATTCGTTCTGAACATTTGGTCAGGTATTTGGAACCAAGAATATCCAAGGCTCGGTACATTTTTATTGCTGAAGCCGTGGGCTATCAAGGGGCGAGGTTCTCCGGCGTACCTTTGACGTCCGAGCGAATGGTTACCGGGAATCACTCGCTGGTGAATCACCAGATGATTTTTGCAGGTGAGCCGGGTGTTCGAACAAGCCTGCCCAATATCGTCAAATCTAACCGAAGTCAGGCACTGTATGGTTTCGCAGAACCGACAGCATCTATTATATGGGGTGAAGTGTTATCCAGTTCAAGGTGGAAACCAACGGACTTTATATTTTGGAACATCTATCCCTTTCATCCTTATCACTCTTCTGAAAACAGGATGACGAATCGAACACCGACTTTGGCAGAGTTGGAGGATGGTTTGCCATTTGCCAGACAGCTTATGCAACTGAATCCTGATGCTCAGATCGTGGCTATTGGCAGAAAGTCAGCAGACACGTTAAGCTCCCATCTCATTAAACATCACCATGTTCCTCATCCTGCAAATGGAAGGGCAGTACAATTCCAAAAAGCAGTAAGGTCAATGATCTAGCCCATTTTGAACTGGAGGAGTGTAAGGCTGAGATATGAACTCTTATCGTCTAAGTGTCCGCACATAACGTAATGCCCTATCATATAAAGATTGGTTGGTGAAGCTAAATGAGTGAAAAATACTGGCTTGTGGTGCAATATCCACTGAAGAGCGCGCAGGGCAGCAAACGAGATCATTGGTTGAAGGAAAAGGTGATGGAATATCTGGAAACCGTTCTGACCCAGGCGGATTTGGGGGAGGTCGATGGATGTGATCTGGGTAGCCGTGTGGCTGATCCAAAGGAATATGTAATGAACATTTTCTGTGTGGTAACGGACGAGGATCGGAGCATAGCGCTAATTAAAAAAGTGCTCAGAGAGAGTCGGCTGGATTACACCCGCATCCAAATCGCTACGATGCCATATGGCACAGAAGGAAGCTACACGCTAAAATATACCTCCAAAAAAGGAGTTACCGAATTCTCGCTTTGATCACGATTCGCTGTATCCTACCATAACTAACTCTGTGCTTGTCCTGCCCGAGGGCAGGATGCCCCGACATTTTCCCCACACTTAAATTCATCATACGAGAAGACCATGAATGGACTTCCCAACCTTAATCACTCGATCAACACTCTGTGAGTAGTAAGAATTATGCCCGTAGATACTGTAATCCTGCTCAAAAGTATGACATATCAAGGTAGACGTTTATCATCGTCTTTTGTTTATTCAGATCCTCCGCCTCTCCCCCGCATCACTCTCCATCCGGCACAAACCACAACTTATTATCTGTACCTCCAAAATTTTATAAAGCAGTACTCCTAGCGGCTCCAATTACGGGGGCCCCTACCTGCAGCATTTACAGCAATCGTCTTCCCAAAGCCTCATTCTACTTCACTCAGTCAAGCCATCCGTAAGCGATAAAAAGAGTTGAGCCTCCTCCATACACCGTCCTATAATATACAATTGTATAAAATCCGAGAGAGTGGTGGATATCACAACAGGTCATCCGATCCCAACCGATAAACCCATCACACATCGGAACCAAAGGAGGGTCACATTGAATCAAAGAGCAAAAGATGCAACAACAGATGCAGGAGTAGTGACAGAAGGAGATGAAAATAGAGGTGAAAGCAACAGCCCAATCAGATATTGAGACCGATGCAGAAGTAAACGCAAATGCAAAAGCGAACACCAGTGCAATGAAGAAGAATTGGACTCCCCGTTTCAGAGAGTTCATTCAACGCAAGCCCAAGACACTCGCCTTTAAAATCCCGTTTGCCTACTTTGTCATTATTCTGCTAACGGTGGCGTTCAGTGCATTGGTGTTGAATCGAATCTCGGAAAGTGATGCGCAGCGAAAGATCAATGAAGCATCATTGCAGACGATTACATCCATTGAGACCAACGTTAATCTGATGATCGAGAACGTGAACAATTATTCGAAAATGATTTTCTCCGATCCGAACTTGCAGAACCTGCTGCGGCAGGGCAATGTGTACTCCAATTTACAGACACAGTCCAAGGTCAGCGCTTATTTGACCAATCTTATGCAAGCGGTTCCAATTATCGATTCAGTCTATATTTACGATAATTCGGGACACCGATTCTCGGTCGGTACACAGGAATGGCCCACGTTTATGGAAGCGAATGTGAAGGAAGCGCCGTGGTACGAACAGGCACTGAAGCACAACGGACGATATCTGCTCAGGCTGAATGGTGGGAACAACGATAGCGGAGTATCGGCGACGGGGGAGAATGATGGACAAGAGGTGGTCTCGTTTATTCGCCTCATTCGGGATCTGGATGATACGTCTCCGCTTGGATTTTTGGTCATGAACATCAAGGGCAAATCCATCGCTCAGGCCTATGCCAACCTGTCTGCACCGGATACATTTCAGGTGGCCATCCTGGATGAGCATCAGCGGGTGATCGCAACCAACGCTACCGATGGAAAGAAGGCTGTGCCTGCTGTATCCGACGAACCCATGTCAGCGGCTTCTGGACAGGAAGGGATGCACGAGATGTTAGAGGCCAATCGGGCCAAGTTAGCACAAACATTTCAAGAGCAATCCTCCGGCTTCATCACCTTGCAATCGGGTGGTCAGGAATATGCGGTGACCTATCGTTCGGCTGGTGATGATCAGTGGAAATTCATCAGCATGAGCCCATACCAGGCTACAGATACCCGTAATAAATCCATGGTGCTGCTTGCACTAATATTACTCGCAGTGAACGGGACTGTCTTTTTCATCAGTTCGTTCATCATCTCGCGCAGCGTCATTAAGCCGATTCACAAGTTGCTTCGTTCCATGCAGAAAGCGCCAAGCGGCAACTTCCGCAAAGTGACGGTTGAGCTAAACAGCTATGAGTTCGCACAGCTATATGGAGGATACAACCAGATGATTGAGCAGATTGACCAGATGCTAAAACGCATCATTCAGGAGCAGCAGACGATCCGCCGAGCAGAGCTGAATACACTTCAGGCGCAGATCAAGCCGCATTTTCTATACAACACCCTTGATTCCATTACCTCCCTGGCGATGTCGGGTATGAACGATAAGGTATGTGAGCTGTTAGAAGCGCTTGGAAGTTACTATCGGCTGAGTGTCAGCAAAGGCCGTGAACTGATTACGCTGCACGAGGAGGTTGAGATTGTACGCAATTATCTGACGATCCAGCAGGTGCGATACCCCGGTGTATTTGAGGTGCAGTACGATATCGAGTCAGGCTGTGAACGGGTGATGATTCCCAAGCTGGTGCTCCAGCCGCTGGTGGAAAATTCGCTGTATCATGGTATTCGTCCAAAAGGCAGCCCAGGCATGATACACATTCAAGCTCGGCGATCCAAGGAGGGAGTACTTCTAACGATCACTGACGACGGAGTCGGCATGTCCGAGGAAGACGTGCAACAGGTTAAACGCACAGAAATGAACAGGTTTAACCGCTCGAACCCATCTAACCCATCTAACCCATCTAACCCATCTAACTCATCTAATCCTTCTAATCCTACCTTTAACTCTAAACACAATCCAAGCTTTGGCTTATGGGGGACGATGGAGCGGCTTCGCATTTTTTATGACAGAGAAGATGGACTCAAGCTGCAGAGCGAGGTTGGAAAAGGAACAACCATTATCATAACGATCCCGAAGGGAGCCGATGAATCATGGAATTAACTGTGGAACCATTAAAGGTATTGATTGTGGATGACGAGTACCTCATCCGAAATCTGCTGCGCATGCGTATCGATTGGGAGCAGCAAGGCATGACCATCATTGGCGAGGCCTCCGATGCTGAAGAGGCTTTGGATCAGGTTGAGCTGTTGCGTCCGGACATCGTGTTCACGGACATATACATGCCAAAGATGGACGGCATTGAACTGAGCGGCATTCTCATGGAGCGTTACCCAAACATAAAAATCGTGGTTGTGACGGGACATGATGAATTTGAATATGCTCGTCAGAGTGTGAAGCTGGGTATATCCGATTTTATTTTGAAACCCATTCGTGCTTCTGAGTTATTACAGGTTACGGTGAAGCTGCGAGCGGCAATCGAGCAGGAGATCGGGCGCGAGTACGAGCTGAAGAAGCTGCGGGAGGAAATGAAGCAGAGCTTGCCTTATCTCAGGGAGCGATTTGTGAATCAATGGTTAAGTGAAGTGATGCCTGAGGATGAACTACAAGAGAAGGCGCGATTCTTTGGCATTCCCATCTCTTCAGGTAAACCAGGTTTGCGCATCGCAGTCATGGAGGTGGAGGTTGCTGTACCGCAAGCGAAGATAGCTGCACCAGAGGTATATCCACATCTATCCGAACCATATTACCAAACACACAAAGCCCAACGAGGGCTTCAACAACAACAACACGATCAACCCCATTTAAGCCAGCATCAGACAGAAGCCCATCAACAACCCGCTGAGGAAATACATATTCTGCTGCGAATGGTAGGCATGAAGCAGGTGCAGGCTTTTTATCCGGAGGATTCGCAAACGATTATCGTCATGGACCCACATAACCGGATAGTTTTGCTCTCTCTTGGTGCAGATACGGAATTTGCCGTTCAGGTACAGCAGCTTCAGGAAGAACTTCAACATACGCTTAAGCTCGAAGGGTGTGAAGTTGATGTGACCGTAGGGATTGGGCAATGGCAATCAGGATGGGGAAGGGCCTGTGTGGGATACCGGAAGGCGTGTCGTGCACTCGATTATCAGGCGTTTGTGGGAAAAAATCAGGTCATTTGCTTCGAGGATCTGGTCATCGAAGGCGGGAAAAGGCCCTACCACTCGGATGCTCAGCTGCTCCAACAACTGCAATTTTACGTCAGTGTTGGTGCGGGGGAAGAAGCCGTATTGTTGCTGGAGCGTATGTTGTCTGTGCCGTTCTCGGACGTTTCACAGTTTCGGATGGCAGCCATGGATGTGGTTACGGAGTGCCAGCGTGCTGCCATAGAGCAGCAGATTGAGGGAGAGCACGCATTGAACAAAGAGGCCGTTGCGGCCATTTTTACAGCAGATCATCTGCCCGAACTAAAAAGCATGCTGGAGCAGCATGTCCGCACCGTATCGGATGTCATACAAGCCAAGCGACAGGCCAAGGAAGGCAATCTGATCGACCGGGTGAAGGCTTATCTTGAAGAGAATATGGGCAATGCGGAAGTGGGGCTTTCCAGCACCGCGGCTGCTTTTTACGTAAGTTCGGGCCATCTGGGGCGGCTGATGAAAAAAGAAACCGGGCAGACATTTGTGGAATATCTGACCCAACTCCGCATGAAGAAGGCTGAAATGCTGCTGAGACAGACGGATATGAAAGGATATGAGATTGGGGAGCAGGTAGGCATCCCGGACCCACACTATTTCAGCGTCTTGTTCAAAAAACATATCGGCCGATCCATGAATGAGTATCGGAATGTAAAAACCTGAAAAACGAGAATGCAAAAATGGGGAGTGTGGGGGAGTGCAGAGAAGGTTTGAGCGTAAACTCACTTCCACTTCCAGTTCCACATATGTTCGAATATTACAAATCGATGCCTGTTTTCTAAATGGAGAACAAAGCACAGTTTGCCTAAAATATGGGCTAGAACCAACTAAAACGCATAGGGAGGTCCATAGAGATGAAAGCGCTATTAAAAAAATCAGCAAGTCTAATTCTGACTCTGGGCATTGTAAGCAGTCTGGCGGCATGTTCATCCGGTTCGTCCGGCGGAGCACAGGGGGAAAGTAACGGCAAGATCAAGCTGACGCTGTGGGATCAATCGGTCGGCAATACCGATCCTTCGGCCAAGTTACTGCCCGAGATTGTTGAGAAATGGAACAGCGAGCATCCGGACATTCAGGTTGAACGTACGGGCACGACAGGAGAACAGTACAAAACCAAAGTCAAAACATCGATTGCAGCTGGTGAAGCGCCAGACCTGTTCTATGGCATGGGTGGCGGCAGCTTCATGCAGCCGTACATCAAATCCGGCAATGTGCTGGAAATCTCAAGTTACCTGACGGACGATATCAAAGAACGAATGGGGCCGGGTATGGCGGAGGCCATCAATATGGACGGCAAAATCTACACATTGCCCGTGTATACCCATATCGCCAACCTTTACGTGAATACGGAATTGTTCGAGCAGGCGGGTGCCAAGATTCCGACCACCTATAACGAACTGTTGGATGCAGTCACCAAGCTGAAAGCGGCAGGAATCACCCCGGCTGTGATTGGGGAAAAGGATCGCTGGCCGGGCATGTACTGGTACGACATTATTGCGATGCGTCAGGCAGGTAATGCTGCGGTGATGGAAGCCTTTAAAGATCCGTCAAAGTGGAATTCGCCCGACTTTGTTGCCGCCGCGACCAAAATGCAGCAGCTTGCGCAAGCAGGAGCGTTCAACAGCAGCATGTTCAGCATGAGCTATGACGAGATGCTCGGGGCATTTAATGCAGGCAACGGGGCGATGATGTTCCAGGCCAACTGGGTGAATGCAGGAATTGAGGACCCGTCCTCCGCAGTCAAAGGCAAAGTGAAAGTGATTCCGTTCCCGGTATTTGAGGATGGCAAAGGCACAAATACCGAAATCTTTGGCGGAGCCGTCGATGGTTTCTACATCAACCAGAATACCAAGCATCCGAAGGAAGCCGTGGAATTCCTCATGTATCTGAGTGAGCAGCTTGGTACGCAAGGTTTCCTGGCTGGAGCAGGTCTGCCAAGCTGGAAAACCGATTCACTCGACACGTCCAGCCTGTCCTCCCTTGATCTGTCTGCGGCAGATATTATGAAAACGGCTACCTCATTCATCGCCTGGTGGGATAACATTCTGCCTGCGGAGTCTGCCGAAGCGCACAAAAACCTGATTGCCCAGCTGCTTGCCGGCGATGTAACACCGGAAGAGTTCTGCAAACAGATGGCACAGCTCAAACCAACAGAGCTAAGTCTATAGAAAACAGGTAGGCAGGTATACGTGCGTGCAAGCTTACAAGCTTAAATGCTTACAGGCCCTAGGTCCTTACACTACAAGTCTTTGCAAATTACCTGTGAATATCTTACGCATAGACCTTGTGAGCTTGCAATGCTACCGCTTCTAACCATGAAGATGAACCCAAACAAGGCGTGGTCCGGAATATCCCGGTCACGCCTTTGAGAGGAGAACAACAATGAACTCTGTATTTTCCAATAAAGGCACGATAGCCGTCTTTGTACTGCCCACACTGCTTCTGTTCTGCGGCATTGTGCTTGTTCCCATCTTTGTCTCCAGTTATTACAGTCTGCTGGACTGGAACGGCGTAGGCAGGGGGACATTTATCGGCCTGGACAACTATGTAGAGATGTTTAAGGACACCCGGGTGCTGAATTCGATCAAAAACTCCCTGTTATTCGCGGGAGCTTCGGTGTTCATTCAATTGCCGATCTCGCTGGTGCTCGCACTGATTCTGGCGTCCAACGTCAAGGGGGAGGGCTTCTACCGGACCGTGTATTTCATCCCGGTGTTGATCTCCACGGTGGTTATTGCGCAGTTGTGGTCGAAAATCTACAATGCCGATTACGGTCTGCTGAACGTGCTGCTGCAGAATATCGGCTTATCCCATTGGGCGCAAGATTGGCTCGGTCAGAAGCATACGGCACTTGCGGCTTCTTTTATCCCCACCCTCTGGCAGTACGTGGGGTATCATATGCTGCTGATGTATGCAGGAGCGAAGTCCGTGTCTCAGGATGTGCTCGAAGCTGCTCGAATGGATGGTGCTTCCCGTATTCGCACGGCGTGGTCCATCATGATCCCGCTGATGAAGCCGATTCTGAAGGTAAGCCTTGTTTTTTCCGTCATCGGTGCGTTCAAGGTGTTTGACCTGATCTATGTGCTGACGGGAGGCGGACCGTTCTACACCACTGAAGTGCCGAGCACACTGATGTACGCTACCATTTTTGATACGTTCCGGTACGGATATGGCAGTGCGATCTCGGTCTTTATCATTGTGGAGTGTCTGGTGTGTACGATCCTCATTAATTCATTGTTCAAAACGGAGTAGAGGGAGGCATAAGGCATGAGTACCGTAGAAGTCATGTTGCAAAAAAAGCCCAAGCCGAGGTCCATCTCCGGACCGATCGGGAAAGTGTTCCTGCAAGCGTTTCTGATCCTCGTTGCGATTGTGCAGATCTACCCGCTCATCTGGCTGGCGCTGTTTTCCCTGAAGGATAACAGTGAAATCTTCAGCGGTGATGTGGCCGGGTTACCCAAAGCGTTTTTGTGGAGCAACTACACCAAAGCAATGTCCGACGGCCATGTGCTGACCTATTTTATGAATAGTGTGTTGGTTACTGCGGCCTCCATTGTCTTGGTACTGATCTTGTCCTCCATGACGGGATACGCAATCACGAGAATGAACTGGAAGCTCAGCGGGTTCACGATGACACTTATTTTGCTGGGCATGATGGTGCCGATTCATGCGGCGCTGCTGCCATTGTTTATTATTTTGAAGAATCTGAGCCTGCTCAACAGCTACTGGTCTCTGATCATTCCCTATGTGGCATTTGGCATTCCGATGGCGGTATTCATTCTAGGCAGCTTTTTCAAAGGTATCCCGAGAGAGATGGAGGAGTCGGCGGTTATCGACGGCTGCGGCATATACCGGACGTTTTTCTCCATTATCCTGCCGCTTGTGCGTCCGGCCATATCAACTGTAGCGATCTTCACATTTCTGTCTTGCTGGAACGAGCTGATGTTTGCGGTCACGTTTATCAATAACACGGCTTACCAGACATTGACGGTGGGCATGATGTCGATGGTGGGAACGTACATTACGCAATGGGGCATCATTGGTGCGGGACTGATGATTACGACGGTGCCAACGGTAGTCATCTATCTGCTGTTGAACAAACAGGTGCAGAAGAGCATGATCGCAGGTGCGATCAAAGGTTAGCTGGAGGCTGGACTGGAGGGCGTGGCGGTAGAAGGGATTGCTGCTTGCTCGCTGTGCTCTCTTTCTGGTAGATATCTTCTTGATTCGGGATTTCGCAAGGTGTGATCTCTGGACTGGACCGCGGCCTATGGACATGGAATAATAAGGGTGATGTAGCCAGTCAGTTGCAGAGAGGGGTCATTATAGTATGGTCAATATCGAGATGGTAGTGCAGGAGTCTGTTCGGGAAAAGGTTGTGGCGTTCACGTTTGATGATGGGCCGCATCCGGTGTACACACCTCAAGTGCTTGAGATATTCCGCCGTGCGGGTGGGCAGGCAACGTTTTTCATGATTGGCCAAGAGATGGAGACTCACCCGGAGATTGCGGCGGAGGTGCACCGTGAAGGGCATGAGATCGCCAACCATACGTACACGCATCCGGACCTGACCAAGCTGACGCTGGAGGAAGCCGGGGAGGAGCTGCAACGCGCAGAACGTCTTGTTCAAGAAGTTACGGGGTTTGGCGTAAACGATGATATACTGTCTCTGGCAGCGGAGCGTGGATATCGTACGATTGGTGCGGTGAACGGTGATGCGAAGGATTGGGACAATCCCGGTGTTGAACACATTCTGGAGCATACCCGGTCTGCGGTGAAACCTGGCAGCGTGCTCATATTCCATGACGGGTACGGGGATCGTTCCCAGACGGTGGAGGCAGTTCGTGTGCTGGTGGATGAGCTGGTCGCGGAAGGGTACCGTTTGGTGACGGTGAGTGAGTTGTTGGAAATAGCTGACGGCGTTTTGACGGGGGGACTTTGATTGTTACGGATATCCCCGTACAGAAATGTGGATGCGAGGAAGAAATTCACCTCGCGGATGGCGCGTTAATGGCAGGCTATGCACGATTGCTGGCTTCACACAAGATTGTTGGCAACGTCACCGTCTCATTAATGGATTTGGAAAAGAACTTCTCTATGCAGGATTTCTTTCCCAAAAGCGCCACTTTGTAATTAGTCAATTTTTATAGGATGAAATAGGGATGCTGCTATATGCAGCATCCCTTTTTTTGTTCCTAAAAACAGGGAGGAAATAGATATGATCAAAAAAGTTTCGATTCGCCTTTGCCAAAGCTTTATTTTTGGCGGGTTAGCCATTGTTGATGTTGCTGGCGAAGAGATCTGTATTGACTTTGATGTAGCCACAGGTGGTCCTGAATTGATTGTGCTTGTGGGTGGACGTGGAAAAGCAAATAAAGTTGAAGAGTCTGTTGCCGCTCACTTTGAAGAAGAGCTCCTAGAGCTCTTAACAAACATAACGTGCTGCAACGAATCGGCGACTATCTCATTTCCGCTTAAAAAGTCAAACAGGGGAGGTTCTATAGATATGGATTCCAATTGGTTATATCGTTTATGCCTTAACTGGAGATGGACTTGTTGATATTGATGTTGTTCCGCTTGTACCAGTCAACGTGATGGAGCTATCAACCGCGGAATTGTTCATTTGGTCTTCATTGATCAACGAACAGTTACAGGACCGTGGCTTTCATCGTGAGGATATGGTTTTATTCGCTGCCGGCCGAAGCTATCGCGGAATACTCCCCGTTGGCACTACCATCGGTCAAGGCTTTCGGATTGGAGCGTGAGCCACATGAATATTCGTTACATCGCCTTCAAATGGCATGTGGATGCCAGGATTGATGCAGTTAAACCTATCATTGAGCAGCTCACCTTCCGCCCAAAAGGACAGAATAACTGGGTTAGGAAGATTAACGAACATACGTTGGAAATTGAACATCGCGTTCGGATGAGCGATCAGGAAAGGTCCTATTTTTGGATACGGTTTTCCCATCCTTCTGGCAATACAGATAAGACGGCACTAACCCGCGCGCTGTCAGAATGTTTTTTCGCAATGAATGGTCATTTCAAAACATATGTAAATTGGCTGCAAGTAGCCTTTGATAGGGATAAGATACGCTCCGTTTTAGGTTATACAGAAAAAACATCAAACATATGGACTAAAACTGTTGATAAGCAACTCGGTTTTACCGTGTATCCCATTCAGGATTACTATCTATTTGAAGTCAAAAACCTGGATATCCGGAAAACAATTAAACATCAACAATACGCCGTATGGATCGATGAAATTACATATAACTTAACGGGGAAAGAGCAGCCAGACGATCAAATAGGATTCGAACTGGTTGGATAGTTATTTAAACAAAAGTTGCGAGGAGGAATCTGTAATGACAACCGAACTATCTGACGCACAACATGGCAATATCCTAACTTATGTAGCGGCATTGCCTGGAGATATTGGCCAAAATATCTTGTTGTGCGTTGAAAAATGGGTGAACGGAGAGCAGGCTTTCGGGTACCCCCACCCGGTGCAGGTATGTAGTAATGTTCAAGCCATGCACAGCCGCCAGCCGATTCTAACAGATCAGCAGTGTCTGGATTTACAGATCTTAAAAATGCATTTAGGCCAAGCAGTCTAGACGCTCAATCTGGTGAACATATAAAAATCATTATTGGAGGGTTACAGATGAAAAATGTAGCTGAATATAAAGGACAATTGATTGTGGCCATTTCTGGATTAAACGGGGTTGAACTTGCCAAGGGTAGAGTCGTTGCTACGGCTGGATCCGACAGGATTTTTGTTTTACAAGAATCCGGACAAGAAGTACCTGTGACGGTTCATGAGAACACTATGATAGTTGGAGGCGCTGGAGCAACAGAAAGCTGCACAGGAGATGAAGCCTGTACCCAAGACTTATAGAAAAAAGAGACCTTCTTTCTGGTCCAACTCTTCTTCTCATAAAACCAAGCTATTAAAACAAACCTCATCCAAACAAATGAAGCGTTGCTCCGATGCAATGGTACCGGAAAAACTCGCTATAAGCATATTCAGAATGGTGTTTGTTTTATGTGCAAAGGCAGCGGGAAAGTAAGAACGTACCGAAGCAAGGCTTCATATGACGGTAGGTTTCGCTTGAATAGCATTATTCAGTTCATGCACGCCGTGGCAGTCCACAGCCTTTTGGGTCCTAAGAGTCGTTACCGTTGACGCGGTAAGGCTCTTTTTTCTATATGGCCGAACCCAATCTCCATATAAATAGGTTGGCGCCTGATGGTGAGTTATTTATAACTAAATTTCACAAATTTTAAGGGTATATTCAACCAACCGATTGCATGGATAATAGCGCGCAGGAGCAATCCTAGGCTTTCGGTTCTTATTGATACTTACCTTCATTTCTGTTCAATTTCGAAGAAACGGATCAGTTTAAAATACAGAGCTAGATTTAAATAGCTTGATTATAAATAGAAGCCAAAAAACGATAAAAATGTTATAATAAAATAGAACAAATGTTCCTGTTTAGTTTGTAAAATATTTCTTTGTTTTCCCTACATATGTAGAAAGTATATTTAGAAAGGAGTGGTTTTCGAGTTGGAAAATCAGCAAACAGTATACGAGCGATATAGGAAAGAGATTTATCGAATTGGTTGGAGAGTGCAGTATAGAGCAAAAAAAATAAAATATCGTGAGTTACCAATTTTTGAAGATGAGTCAATAAAGGGGGATTTTACGTCATTCTCTGAAAACAAAATTATGGCAGAACAACTCATTAGCTCTCTACCAGATATAGGGAATGATGTACTAAGTAAGATTTATTTAGAGGGTTACACAGAATCTGAAGTTGCTCTTAAACTAAACATTAGTCAGCAGGCGGTGAATAAATGGAAGAGAAAAATGTTGAACCTATTATCTCAGAAAATCAGTTCATAGAATTGTTGACTGCTGCAAAAAACAACGAGCCCGCAGCGATTTTGGAATTATTGAATTTATTTAATCCTGATATACAAAAATTAAGTCGATATATTTATCTACCACCAGAAGATGCTGCTTCAGAAATTATTACTGAGTTCCTTGAGTTTATTAAAAATGAAAGGTAGCTTATTTGTGATTAGGAGAGGAGGGAAGATCTTGTGGAAACAATTTCTCTTGAGAATTTAGGTGCTTTGATTGGGACGGTTGGATTTCCAAGTTTAATTGCTATTATTCTACTAAGAAGTGTCCTTGGGAATTTTAATCAAAGATTAGATGATTTAGATAAAAGATTAATACAACTTAATAAGTCAATTTTACTGGTAGATAAAACTTTAAATAAACTATCTAAAAATGATCTATCGGTGGTGAGAGAATTTGAGACAAATTCTTCGGATACTCAAAAAAAATGAATATTTAATAAAAAGAAGAAGATCATAAACGAGAGTTTCCGTTTATGATCTTCTTCTTAGTTATGTGATTTAATTTGTTGTAAAACCATTAAAGAGCCAACCATCATTATCTGAGCGAACAAAGTCGAAGTTTAACTCAATGTTACCTTCAGAACCTTTAGTGGTGATAACTTTAGCTAACGCTAGCATAAAGTGATTTTTATCTTTTTGGTTGTATCCTCTAAATTCAAGTTCTTCCAAACTTATTTCGTTAAGAAAGCAACTTCTGAGGTAGATTCTGCGTTCTTGAAAAGTATGGAATTGTTTTGTTGTGATACTTCAACGTCTGAGGAAGATAAGGATCAATATTACGCGTAGTCCTTAGTTTCCATAGCAGAAATTATTTTAAAAGTCAGATTGAGTGGTGGTAAAGATCCAGAAGCAGTAGGATGGCGGATACACGGACCTCAATAATTGTATTGGAAAGTATGATAAAATCCGGGTATTCACCTCACCTCTTTCTAATGTACAAAATAATTTTGATTTTTTTGTAACTTATTTGGGTATAAATCGTTTATATTGATAAATGGGAGGGATTTCAAGCATATGAAAAAAAAGATTATTTTCTCAATCTTAACTACAGTTACAATTATGTCAGGAGTACTCGGATCAGCGTATTCAGCCGGTGTGATCAAATTGAACGTCAATGGAAGCAACTTACAAACTGATGTGGCTCCAAAAATGGACAAAAACCGTGTCATGGTACCCATTAGTTTTGTCTCCAAAGCCTTAGGTGCATCTGTCTCTTGGAACAATAAAACACAGACCGTTTCCATCAATACAACCGGTATCCCTTACGAAAATGTGTGGGATGAGAACATGAAAGATGTTGGACCTTATCAATTAGCAAGTATAAATAACACGGTACAGGTTTTCCTTACTGGAGTTGATATTGGAGATGAAGATCTCTTAAAGAAATCAACAACCACACTAGATTTGGATCGCTTGAAACAAGAACATTCTTCTATGGGACCAACCATGTTGTCTACTAAAATTCTGGATATGAAAACCCTTAAAAAAAATCTAAATGGCCAAAGACCAGAGTATTTGGTCAGAGTAGGCATCCAAACGGGGGGAGATGAACTTAAAGTAAGTCATTGGGATCTGACCGTAACGTTGGCTCCAACCGTCGATAATGGAACGACCATTTCTACTGGAGGAAAAATGGAATACGTAGTCAGCAAACGCGAAGTTGTAAAATCAACTGCAGTGGATGTTCAACGCGTATTTCCTGGATACACGCTAGGAACATCTAAATAGTGAAGGCAAAAGAAGCCGAGGCGACTAATTATGAGTCGTTTCGGCTTCTTTTCTAGAGTTCCAGAGTTCCTATTTGGTTTGGAACGCAATCAAAGCTGGGGTTGATAATCCTCCTGCTGATGCTGCAGTAATGGTCCGAGTAAGACTTTGCCCTGCCGATAATTTGACCTCAGCAATAAGGACACCTTCCTGATATTGAATTTTACCCGCGACTTTATCCGGAGGACTAGCTAGATTGGGTACTTTGTATGTTACATTGTCTCCGCTCCATTTCACGGCTCCACCGTAAGGTTTTACGCGAGATCCCATGTAGATGCTAATTGTTTTTTCGGCGGTTGTTGGATTTGAAAGATTGACAGTGAGCGTATATTTCACACCATAATGACCTTTGTTACTGGCTGCTGCGTTCGTACTGTCGTACGAAGCCGCTTGGGTCATCAAGTTATCGCTCTGTCCATTACTCATATTGTAGTATCTCCATCCACTACCTGCAGTGTAGCTTACACTACTTGCAATTTCAGCGAAATCCCAGGAACCACGAGGATGGACTGAATCATTACCACCTGTGAAGTAGGAAATAATCGGGGTTTGGTTCAGTCTCAGATCTGCTGTGGTACTTGTTGCAGCAACCGAACGCAATCGATATGACATAGCAGTAGACGTCGTATTGGTGACCGTAAATTCGATGAGGCCACCAATCAACTGGTTATTAGGCACGATCCACTCTTTAATAACCCCCAGTTTACCCGCTGGTACAGAGGTATCGGTTGGCGTGATTGCATCCATGGTGTCACCCACCAAAGCAGCTGCAGTACATCTACCCTGTTCAACGAACGAAGTAATCGGCGCAATGGTACTTTTTACGTTATGAATGGAGTATGCGGAAGCATTATTGTTACCGATTGTGATCCCATACTTCATGCTGGAGCCTCTATTATTAAGGTGCCATACAAACATGCGGTATTTTACAGAGGTTTTGCCGGAAGCAGTATCATGCCATAACGTACAGTATCCATCCTTAAATGGCGTATTTGCATTGATGGTTTCATGGTTATCCGAAATAACAAACCGAGTATCTGTTTTCGCTTTAGTTCCTACCAGTTGGTTTGGTGCAGACTCTGGAACAACAAATGAGACTTTGGTTTTCGGAATTTGATTACATGACATAGAGATATCCCCTTTATATAGATGTTTTCCACAATTGTTTAACTTCATGGGATAAAACTGTCTAGTGTATCCCTCACTAGTGCAGCTATGAGTAGAAGTTAATCATTCTGTGAGAAGAGTTATTCACTCTTCACTATGTAGGAAATTATCTAAGAAGATATACAACCTAATTGATATTCTTTCGTAAAGTATTTTTAGTGTATGCCATCACCTTGGTAAGAAGCACAAGTGAAATGAGGAATTGAGTGTAAAGATATAACAGAAATTAAAGAAGAAGCCGACCTACTTGATGGCTGAATTTATTCAAACAACCAGCACAGTAGTTCCAACTTGCGGTATAAAGAAATGAGATGGATCTGGTGAGAAGGGATTTAAATTTGAGTTTGTGCGGACCTTTAGTATGGTTGGCAACCGTTTTAATTGCTTCAAGATAATAACATCCCAATCAAGGGTATGAAGGGACCTAAATAGTTCGATCTGTAAACTGTACAAGAGAAACAAGAGAATTTTTGTAGTATTCTTAATGCTATAAAATAGTTTTGAGGTAGTTATAGCGTGTAAAATGCCTAGAACCAAGCGGCCAGCATATATCCAGCGACAAATGGTTTTGAAGGAGACAGTACATCAGCATGGATGCGGAAACGTATATATAGAAGAAATAAAGGAAAGCTGTGCAGCCTTAAGTTGAAAAATCTAGACACGACACAAAAAGATTAAGAACGATTAGGTTCTTAATCTTTAATGCAGTCTTATCTGCAAATGCTCTAGTACCTGCAGAAACAAAGGGTTGGGCTCATAGGAACTCGAAGAATTCCTATGTTTATGATGTCGGGGAAGAATTACTTGGTGCAAAAAAACACTTGAGTCAACAATCCAGAGTTGATTGGTCCAAGATTGAACATGGGCTATTCTACCTAAAATGCTGTTTATTGATACAGCATCGGATCGCAATATGTTGGTTGCCAATAAAGAATCCTTCGGTGGCATACCAAATGGTCTGCAAGAATGAATTACTAAAGGATTTTGATCTAAGAAGTCTACAGGCTGATGGATTTACTTCTGAAGCAGCCTTCGCGATTAAATTGATATGGGCACGAGTGTGCCAGCATCCGGAGGATACACCACAAAAGCGGGCGGACTATATTAAGGGCATAAGAGCACTACAGTCCATCTTGTCCGGAGCCAAGGATGAGGATCGCATGAAGAAAGCTTTTCAGATGCTTAAAGAAGCTTTGTATCAAGCTCGACTTTCAACCTATTCCCATAGAATTGATGAGCAACCTGAATTGGTTCGTTCTCAATTTTGGCTCGCATTGGGAGATCGATTTCAATCACTGTTCTATAGTACTCGGCGCGGCCGTCCTGGCTTGTACAACTTGATTCAGAAAGCATTTTATTCTGAACAGGGTAAGGACTGGAATTGGCTGAACACAAGTAGAGTGAAAAAGACAACCATTAAAGAGAATAAAGAAAAGTGGGAACGGCTCGTTCCTGAAGAGGTAGTCCGAAAATCCAATGAAGCATCTGGAGTTAATAAACCGGATGACCTAATCGATATCTTTGGTGTTAGAGGGGTTCAGTTTGGTAATTGGGTTCAGGATGTCGCTGGGAGGTATCATGTTTTAAGTTGTGGCCACGCCCTAAACGATCTGGTGGGCCTGTTAAAACCAATGTTATTACAGCCATTAGTACCTGGTGAGATTAAAAAAGATTGGAAGTCCAGCATTAAGTGGGACGGATTTAGAATATTAATTCACTACGATAATGGTAGGGTACGTGCATATACAAGACATGGAACTGAAGTAACTGAACGCTTTCCGGAGCTTCAAGAAAAAAGTTATCAGTTAAAACGGCCATCCTGGATGGAGAATGCATCGCTTTTGATGTTACTCAACCAAAAGATCAGCCACCGAAGATCTGGTGGGACGATGCAATGACCCGTTTTCACACGAAAAAGTCTACCGCCGTCAAATCAATCTGTAAAACCTTAAAAGCTCATTTTCCGATATGGGACGTCTTGTGGGTCGATGGCCAGTCGGTAACAACGATGACATTTGATAAGAGGCGTGAACTTCTTCAGACGTTGTTAACCCCATCTGAGACAATATCCATAACACCTTTGTATGATGATGGTCTCCAGCTCTTCTTAGGAGTAAAACAACAAGGCTTAGAGGGCATAGTTCAGTACAACAGTGATGCGCCATATTTTTTAAATTCAAGACCCAAGAATGTAATTACAAAAATAAAGGCATATCAATATGTAACTTGCCAGGTCTCAGCAACTCGAAAAGGAGCATTTGGCTGGGGACTACAATTGAATGGTAAATACGTGGGGGTACTTGAATTTCCACCACATAGAGATATACTATCTAAGTTTCATCATGTATCAAAGAAACTTTGTAAGAAATGAGAATAAGAATTGGATTTATCTTGAACCAGTTTTAAGTTGCAAAGTTCGATTTCAGTGCTTTACCCAAGATGGTAAACTCAGATCACCAATAATAGAGGAACTAGTTGATTTAACTGTAGCATAACGAGGTGCGGAGCCTGTGAGACTAACAAATTCCCACCTGTACCTATAACGAATTCTATAGTGAGGTGTATTCGTATGTGCGGCAGATTTACAATTATAGATCCCATTGAAAGCATAATGGAACGATACTTGGCTTCAGACGTTAAAGGCTTTGATTATCGTCCAAATTATAATGTTGCCCCTATGCAGTTTATCGCGTCAATCATTGCAACCAGTAATGGTAATCGCTTAGGTTCACTCCGGTGGGGCTTGGTACCATCATGGGCTAAAGATGACAAAATCGGATCTAAGATGATAAATGCACGAGCTGAAACGCTAACCGAGAAACCTGCATTTAGGCGGCTGGTCAGTACCAAGAGGTGCATCATTCCCTGTTCAGGTTTTTATGAGTGGAAAAAGGATGACTCCGGAAAGCAGCCAATACGAATCTTAATGAGAGATGGCTCCATATTCTCCCTTGCCGGTCTGTATGACACTTGGTTGGATCCGGACGGAAACAAATTATCAACGTGTATTATCACCACCGAGCCTAATATTCTTATGGCTGAAATCCACAACCGTATGCCGGCCATTATTAGACCGCAAGATGAAGCAGAGTGGGTTAAATAGGGAAACGGACAAAAAAAGCGTTTTAGGACTTCTTAGACCGTTTGCATCCGAAGAAATGCGTGCATACAAGGTTGACTCTTCAGTAGGTAATGTTAAGAACAATGATAAAGAGTTAATCCGAGAAGTTTCATAAAGAAATAGTAAAACGTTAGGACGGCGATAGTCGTCCCTATTTGTCTGTCTCCGGAAGTATGAGCCCCCTTGGCACGTACCGCGGATCGTGGCCGAGTAAGTAAGGGGAGAGACTCATGTCACGCTGTTTTCATCCGATCTGAAAGATTGGTCTTGACGATAAACTTAATATCTATTCAGAATCTTTGCTGGAATTTTAGAATGATATCCCTGAGAGAATGTTTTTCAGTGCATAATTTTAATTCATCGGATTAAATATTCCTCAAAATCAATATCTTTGCCAAATAGGAAATTTAAAGCGAAAATCAGAGATTAAATAGTTTTTTTCGGTTGAAAAATGATACAATAACAATTGTATTACATTTTATGGGAGAGGTGAGATATATTATTACTAAAAAAACTTTTCAGCGTCTACTGATCTCATTCGTAAGCTTATTATTCCTTTCAATTATTGCAATGTTGATTATATTCTACATGGATGATAAGCAAGGAGCTGAGCTTCCGTTAGCTCTATCATTAGGAGAATCGATGATTGTATTTTTACTAGGTTCTTTGTTTATGTTGTATCCAATTCTTATTTTAGCTTTTGCAGTACCATTTTTAATTCTTAAGTATTATGAAGTGAACATAATGATTCGCGCTCTGGTTTACTTGGTTACAGGCGTGATTTGTATGATTACACCTACTCCTATTGAGAAATATGATTATTTCTATATAGTGATCGCCCTAATCTTTGCTTTGATCGACTTCACCTGGTCAAGAACAAGTATGGCGAAAGACTGATGATAGATACCAAACTTTTTAATAATAATGTGGTTGTAACTCTCTCTTAATTTTCACCCTATATATGCAAGGGTAAAATTAAAAAATGAGGGAGAGAAACAAAATGGCAAACTATGAATACTATTCTTGGAAACACATTCCTGCTGCGATTGTGACACAACACATCATTAAAACTCCGTTAAGCAACATTAAATCGGAAACGGTTCTTCGGCCATTGAATAAGACCACATATGTGGGCATTAATGGCGGATTTTTCGAAGCAACCCAAGGTTATAGCGTCCCACCAACGGGAGGCTCCTCGATTATTTACGTCAGTGGTGAAGAAAACCAGACTGTTACCTATGAAGGTAGAACTCTTAAAAAGAACTATTTGTCTAATACAGGGGTAAATGGTAACGAAATCTCCAGAAAGTCAGCTGTGTTTTATCGAGATATGAATGGCTCACTTAAAGCCACACATCTGTATGTTAAAAACGTAAATGAGGTTTATCAATACTATCCGAAATCAGTAGTAGAGATGGTGATTGGAGGTAATGATTACAATCTCGAGAGTTGGGGAGGGTCCTCAATCAAAGGAGAGCTTGGATATTATCTGTCAATTCCAAGAACTATCTTGGCTTGGAAAAACAACGATGCATACCTAATCGCAGGTCAGGGGAGCGTACCATTCATGCGGGATATCATGGATGATCTCGGTTTGAATGCTGTAAACTCGATTATGTTGGACGGATCGGGATCAACCCAAATGCAAATTGGTAATCCGAAAAGTAATCCAGTTGACAGTAACCGTTATGTCTATAACATGATTCGGGTGAAAACAACCTAATAGCTACAATACCCTTGCTCATTAAATAAGCTGCCAACATGGCAGCTTATTTTCTGTCGAAGGCAAGAGCAGACCAAATTCAGACTGGAGACAGTTTAATGAAAGTCACATTCTTCATATTTCAGTAAGCTCGAAGTTTCCAGAGCTGTTTATCGAGAGTGATAATCAAATTACATTCGCTAGTTCAGTAAACTATAGATCCACTTTGATTAGTAGGAATACACATCTGGCGATGACCGAGGAACGGATTATTACAGCGGCCGTCATTACAACAGGAGAGAAAAATGATGGTAAACAACTGCAGGAATTAATCCAAAAAAGCAAAGCAGCTGGCATGCAGGTGAAGACCGTCATTGGAGACGCAGCTTATTCCGAAAAGGATAATATTGTATATGCTAATAAAAATGATATTGAGCTTATAGCGAAACTCAATCCACTCATTACGCAAGGCAAACGTAAGAAGGAAGAGGAGTTCCTGTTTAATAAGGACGCAAGGTTGTACGTGTGTCCAGCTGGGCATACGGCCCTCCGTAAGGCACGGCAAGGCAAGAAAGGTGTGAGCGCAAACCAAACAGACACCTATTATTTTGATGTAGAGCGATGCAAGCGTTGTCCACTAAAGGAAGGTTGCTACAAAGAAGGTGCCAAAAGCAAGACGTATTCCGTTTCGATTAAATCCGAAGAACACTCCGAACAAATGGCATTTCAAGAGACAGAATATTTCAAAAAGAAATCCAAAGAGCGTTACAAAATTGAAGCGAAGAACAGTGAACTTAAGCATGGACACGGGTATGATACAGCCACATCCTCGGGTTTGCTTGGCATGCAATTACAAGGTGCAATGACCATATTTGCTGTAAATTTAAAACGAATATTGAAGTTAGCAGAGTAAGGAGAACAGAGAACGCAGCGAATAATGCCAAAAAAGAAGACATTCATCCCAATACTTGGGTGTGAATGTCTTCTTTTTTGGCTAAATGTTATCCACTACTTGAAAAGCCAAGTTCTTCAGTGGCCTCCTCTAACGTTGGCTCCTTTTAAGTTTGCCTCATGGGAATAGCATTAATCACCACATGTTCAAATGTAGCGATTTAGCGGAAATCCGCAAATATGATTAATCAATGGTGTAGATGGACCACATACCTTCATTATTCATCCGGATTGCGTACATCATTTTAACTTCTTCAATCGTTTCTGTATTCGATTCTAAACGTTCCCCAAGGACTGTAACATGCACTTGGTTTTTGATTGATTCACTTTTTTCAATGCTTTCAATTGTTGAAAAATGATATTGGAATTCTTCACTATAATACCCATCCAAAGCATCAGCCAATTTTTCGGTGACAAATCCGGATCGGTACAAATTGTGGTCATGCTCAACAAGTCCTTTTAAGTTCAATTTAAGTACATCGAGAAGAGGGGATTGGTCTTCCGTCAGGGAGGATTCAGCCTCTTTAAAATCAATATCAATAGCTGGTTTAAAATTTGCTGAAGACTCCGTTTCAGCCTCAGGAGTTTTAGAAGTATCAGGTAATGAATTCTGAGTTGTATTCGTTGGTTCTTCGGTTGGTGAGTTTGTATCAACACAGGCCGTAAGAAGAATAAATGAAGTTAACAGCGCTGTTAACGCAAATGATTTTAGCATGATATCCCGCCTTTAAGTAATTTATATAGATAAAGACGCTACATTGATGGAAAAAGTTACAATTTATTATTCAAAAGGAATAGGAAAAAGGGAAATCATAAAGCGATTTCCCTTTGAAAAACCGAAGTGATTAAGACCAAGTTGCCCCGTTGACAGTGATGATACTGTACACAAGACGAGGTCCACCAGAAGTGTAGTTTGTACCATCTGGTTTTTTAGCACGAATTTGTGCCGCCGTACTGCCATCCAGCATAATAGCATCTGTACACCCGAGAGACTTCATGATACCTCTTGCTTCTAATGGCGTACAATCATTAGCCTTACTCATTACAGCCAAAACAATTTTACCACCTTTATATCCGATGGCAGCACGTTTGTTGTTGCCGAAATCAACCCCGCCTTTTTCATCTTTTACCAGGTTATTGAATGCAGTTTCGCTTGAAACAGTTTCTTGAAGTTTGAGACTAATGCCTCCAATAGCCCATTCAATCCAACTAGCAGGGGTGGACATGTCAGATAATTTGTTAATCACGAATACATTTGCTACTCGGGAAGTACCGGCATTTGGCCTCGCACAAACCAGCGTGCCCCGTTTATACGATGCATTTGTAGAAGCATAGTTCCTTACCGGGCTACCTCCTTTAGAAACTGCAATGCCGTGGACATAACCAGTACTGTCATCAAAGAAAGTGCCATTAATGCCATACTTAGTGGAAGCGGTCAGGTTTTTACCGCCCAAATCCTCAATTTGAATCGTAGACATGTCCGCTTCAATGTAATCCACCGTAATTCCATTCCATGTCGTTTGTCTGTACTTTGCATCAGCCATTTATATCATCCTTTTTCCTATATTTTGATGAGGTGAAATCGCGGGAATCAACTTGAAGATTGCCATTCCCCGACAATCTCTGTTGCCGATTTCCTTCTCACTTAATAGGTAAAATGGAAAGACATCATACAACCGTTAAAACAATAAATTCAACTGAAAAGATAATTGATCTAGCGAAAAAGGATCCTACATGAGACAAACTTTATTACTATATTCATACAAAGTCGCCGCGTAGCGGCTTTTTTTGTTTTCAATTTTACTGACACGTATTTTAATACTTAGGACAGGCCCCAGTAGATGAATTTGAGTAATGAAATAAAGAGGATAAGTTTTAGCTAGAAAGGAGTACAATTACAATGAGTCTTAATTATATATTCAATTAAAATAAACGATTCCCCTTTGCTATAGCTGAGGTAGGCTGTTATTATAACAAGGTATTTATGTCCTTTCTAAAGACTATTCAAATATACTAGGGATCCCTTGGTTAACTATAATCAAGGACACATCGCTGTAATAATCCGCTAAGGTAAATAATGCTGCAGTTATGGATAGTAATGCAAGCAATAAAATCAAACGAGATTAAATAGAACGGGCCTATCATTCTGTGGAATGACAAGGTCCTTTTTCGTTTGGGAGAAGTGTAGTGGCTCAGTAAGCAGATATCCTCCCAAGCATAATATTACGAGAACATTATCCTAGTCATCCTGCAAATATCGAATTTGGTAAAAGGAAATATTACAGAAGAGAAAATCATATATTTAGTAAGCGATATGATCGATTTTGAGTAAGTTTTCTATCTATGACGGGGATCGAGAAAACTAAGAGTTCTACTGCGTATTTTGCTTACCATCCTAATCTACTTTATAATAATAGGCTAAACTAGACGATGTCAGGAGGAAACAATGGACTTTATCAGAAATCAACTAGAAGAACTCGGCATGAGTGAACCCTCCATTGGATACCTTT
The DNA here is from genome assembly GCF_037976585.1 of Paenibacillus sp. FSL k6-2145. Taxonomy (NCBI): domain Bacteria; kingdom Bacillati; phylum Bacillota; class Bacilli; order Caryophanales; family Paenibacillaceae; genus Paenibacillus; species Paenibacillus sp. FSL k6-2145. Next base: position 2,349,229 of record NZ_CP150267.1, read on the forward strand.
CGAATGTGATTATGATTATTTTTATCGCGCTAATCTCGGTAATGGCGAATGTTATTGCCAAGCGAGTGGTACTGAAGACGGTGCATCGTATCGTGAGTAACAATCGTTTCAAGTGGGGCCACATCGTGGTGCAGAAAAATTTATTTCAGAAGCTGTCACATCTCGTACCGGCCATTATTATCTATTATTCTGCTTATATTTTCTCGCCCTATCAGGCTTTGATTGAAAAATCAGCTATGACGTACATGATTGTCATCATGATTACGGTTCTGAATGCTCTGCTGAATGTGTTCGATGATATCTATCGTACCTATGAGGTGTCGAAGATTCGCCCAATCAAGAGTTACATTCAGGTAGCCAAGATTGTCCTGTTCATTATCGGGGGCATTATCGTCATCTCCAGCCTGATCGGACAGAACCCGCTCATTATCCTCAGTGGACTTGGGGCGTTATCGGCCGTATTAATGCTCGTATTCAAAGACTCGATTCTGGGTCTCGTGGCCGGGGTACAGCTATCGTCGAACGATATGGTGCGTGTCGGTGACTGGATCGAGATGCCAAAGTATAATGCGGACGGTGACGTCATCGACATTACTTTAAATACGGTAAAAGTTATGAATTTTGATAAAACGATTACGATGATTCCAAGCTACGCCCTCATTTCGGACTCGTTCCGTAACTGGAGAGGCATGCAGGTATCCGGCGGCAGAAGGATTAAGCGGAGTATCTATATTGATATCAGCAGTATCCGTTTTTGTACGGAAGAGATGGTGGCTGAATTTGAGAAAATCCACTACCTGACTGATTATGTCACGGCAAAATTAAGGGAAATTCAAGCATACAACATGGAGCACGAGGTGAATACCGAAAGCAACGTGAACGGCAGACAACTGACAAACGTCGGTGTATTCCGGGAGTATATCCATCAATATTTGAGGAATCATCCAAAAATCAATAAAGATATGACGATGATTGTGCGCCAATTAGCACCGGAAGATCGCGGGCTGCCTCTGGAAATCTATGCATTCAGCAATGATATCAACTGGGGGGTATACGAGAACGTTCAGGCGGATATCTTTGACCATATCTTCGCGGTGGCGCCAACATTTGGACTGCGGGCCTTCCAGAATCCAACCGGACATGACATTGTGCAACTGAAAGAAAACAAACAATATTCGAGCGGATATTGAGATCCGAAGCACCGTAAAGGTGCTTTTTTTATTTAAAAAGTGACATATTTAATATTTACAAAAATGGAAATTATTTATAGTATGTTTATATGGGTTTGATTTCCATATTCTATTTTTTCTTTATCTTCTCAATCATATGGATATACAATGTACCGCTTTGATTATTGGAAAATTTGATGGAGGTGAGCTTCGTGGCACGTGTGTTAGTTGTGATGATGCCTGCAGAAGGGCATATCAATCCGTCGCTCGGGTTAATCAAGGAGTTGATAGAGAGCGGAGATGAGGTCGTCTATTGTTGTACTGAAAAATACCGGACGAAGATTGAAGCGTTAGGTGCTCAATTTAAAGCTTACTCCTTCAACGAGGCAACCCTGCTCAACAACCCCAATATGAAGCCATTTGAAATCAAGCATCCGTACCAATTCTTATATATGATTTTGAAAAAAATAATTCAACGGTTTATTCCGGATGTTCTGAATCTGATCGAAAATGAAACCTACGATTATATTATTTTTGACTCCTTAATCGGCTGGGGCGGACAAATTTTGGGCGAAAAGCTGGGGATACCCACGATCTGCTCGACCAGTACCTTTGTTTTTGTAGAGCCTCTCGGGTCAGGTAGTCATAATCTGAAGGATGACAATGAGGAGGTCCAGGAGCTATATAACGGCATTATGGAAATGTCTCAACAATTAGCTTCCCGGTTCAATGTGGCTGCGCCTTCTCTGGCGGAACTTTCAGGGCATCTAGGACAACTGAAGATTGTCTATACAAGCCGCTATTTTCAACCCATGGGGGACAAGCTGGACGACAGCTTTGTGTTCACTGGCCCGTCCATTATTCCTCGTAAGGATGCGCCAGCTTTTGCAAATGAATCTCTGCATGCTCTTTATAAGCAGGTCGTTTATATTTCGATGGGAACCATTTTAAATAAAGATCTCGAGTTTTATAAGCTTTGCTTTACGGCCTTTCGTGATTTGCCTGTGCAGTTTATTTTGTCTTCTGGGAAGAATACCGATTTGGAGCCCATTGCTGAGCTCATTCCTGATAATTTTATCATCAGGCCCTATGTCCCCCAACTGGAAGTGTTGCAGTGTGTAGATGCTTTCCTGACACATGCAGGCATGAACAGTGCAAGTGAGGCTTTGTATTACAATGTACCGTTGATCATGCTCCCGTTAACCTCGGATCAGCCTCGTGTAGCAGGCCGGATACAGGAGTTGGGCGCGGGAGTAATCTTGGATAAAAATAACCTGACGCCTGACATACTGAGAACCGCGGTGTTAGAGGTGCTCAGCAATGATTCCTACAGGGAACATGCAGGAGTGATTGGGAACACACTGCGTGATGCTGGCGGGTATAAGCGGGCGGCTGCTGCCATCAAAGAATTTTTGGGCAATCGACCTTTATCAGCCACGACTATCTCTTCCCTTGAATGAAGAGGCGACTTTCCTCTTATTAGAGAGGTTGACTTACCGTGTGAACAGAGCGAGAGGTCGAAGGGATTCTCGATGATGGTGTACAATTGATTCAAGCGCTTGAGGAAAGGTTAGAGATAACCGAGAGCACATGTCATTTTGTCGCATTAAAATAGGAAGCAGACCTTTTACAAAGGAGAGTTCCCACATGAATCATACAATCCCTGGATACACATTGAACGATGGCTTGAAAGTACCGGCAATTGGATTTGGTACCTATAGTTTAAAAGGTGAAGAAGGCGTTAAATCGATCGCGTCCGCAATGGATGCGGGTTATCGATTAATTGATACGGCGTATAACTATGAGAATGAGGCAACCGTGGGCAGAGCAATCAAGCAAAGCTCCATCGCCAGAGAAGATCTGCTCATTTCCTCTAAGCTGCCGGGGCGTTATCATGCTCATGATAAAGCACTTGTGGCGATCCAGGAATCCCTGTATAGAGCGGATCTGGATTATTACGACCTGTATCTGATTCACTGGCCCAATCCGAAGAAGGACATGTATGTCGAGGCATGGCAAGCGCTAATCGAAGCCAAAAAGCGTGGATATATCCGATCCATTGGAGTGAGCAACTTCCTGCCTGAGCACAATGAACGCCTGATCAAGGAAACGGGGATAGCGCCGAGTCTGAATCAGATTGAGCTGCATCCGTTCTTTGACCAAGCCGATCAGCGGGAACAGGATACGAAGCATGGCATCGTGAACGAATCCTGGAGTCCGATTGGACGTGGCAATGATGCCGTACAGGATATTCTGAAGGATGAGAACATTCTTCGGATTGCGGAAACGCATGGTAAAACGCCAACCCAGATCATTCTGCGCTGGCATGTTCAGCTGGGTTCCATTCCCATTCCGAAAGCCGGCTCCTTGCAGCATCAGCAGGAAAATATCGATATATTCGATTTTGAGTTGAGCACAGAAGAGATGCAGGTCATCTCTGCATTTAATCGTCCGGATGGACGGTTGTGGGATCAGGACCCAAGCGAGTACGAAGAATTTTAAAGAACGACAAATGAAGGGCTGCTCCCATGTCAGATATGACAGGAGGCAGCCCTTTGTTGTTGAAGCATATTAAGCAATGTTGCAGTATTCCATGTTGCGTAATTTCTGTTTACTGTCCCGCAGGGATACGGAAGGTACAAATTTCGTACGGTTTGATATCAAAAGAAATTCGACCATTTTCCACGGTGCATTCCACTTCGTTGTTTTCGAGTAAATCACATGCGTATGCCGTAGCACCTGCTCCCTCGGGCAATTGCAGGGAAGCACGGCTGCGGCGGCCGTGTGCTTCATAGAGACGGATGATCATGTCATCATTGTTCTCGGCTTTTTTGATAACCTCCAGCACGACATTATCCTGATCGACCGATGCGAGTGACCATGTTTCCGGCAACTTACCGGTTTGCGACGCAATCTCACGAGCAACCAGAGGACGGTTGAGATCATAAGCGGCTTGGATGACACGTCCTTCACGGAAGTCGCCCTGATGCGGATAAAGTGCGTAGGTGAATACGTGCTGCTCTTTGTCCGAATTTTCATTCGGGTACGTTGCGCTCTTGATCAGTGACAGTCGCATCACCGAGTTATGAATATCATATCCGTATTTGCAGTCGTTCAGCAGAGCAGCACCGTACCCGTTCTCCGCCAGATCGGCCCACTTCTGCCCGCATACTTCAAACCGGGCTTGATCCCAGCTCGTATTACGGTGGGTAGCACGCTCAACGTTGCCGTACTGGATTTCGTAGACTGCTTTCTCACTCCAGATATCAAGCGGGAAAGCGGCTTTCAGCAGCAAATGCTCCTGCTTCCAGTCCACAAACGTACGGAAATCAATCCGGCGCGTATGCGCGTAGAAGATGATCGTCTGCTCAATGATCGAGTCCAGGAACTGTCGCTTCACTTGAAGCACGGAACGTACCGGCCCGCTTTCAACCCACTCCAACGACTGAAGGTCATTAATCTCCCACATATGCTGTTCATAATAATCGTCAATGTTCCATGCCTCGTATTCCGCAGGTCGATCCTCGAACACTTGCAGCACGTTACCGCGCTTGCCAGACTGAAGCAGCTCACGACCCTCCAGCTTGTCCCATACGGATGTGAATTCGGCACTTTCATTCAGGTGAATATCGTACCAAGGTGTATGGATGTAGCGCTGATCTGCTTCCCACTGTGCAACCGATACACCCGCGACAAGTTCGTCTGTCAGATCTGGTATGATTCGGAAGGATTTATACCCGGATGCAGGTACGTTCTCTGCAAGGAACACAAGTCCGCCTTCGGGAGTCCGCTGGCTTGGTACAGGGCGATCTCCATCATAGACGGTTACTTTTCTCGCAAAAGCAGGCAGTTCAACCACATCCGTCCGTACAAATCCGGTGGTGTTAAATACCACAATGGCTTCGCCATCAGATGTAATTCGGCTGGCAATGCCGTTCAGTGCGCTGTCTTTCAGCTCATCGGTGACACGCAGAACTTCTTCATATTGCTCTTTGGAATCCACATATACCTGCTCAATGGAGCTGCCCGGGAGAATATCATGGAACTGGTTCAGCATTGTCAGCTTCCATGCATGCTCCAGTGCGTCGGTTGGATAGGCCGCCTGTGCATTCGCCTGACGATGAATCATGGCATACAGCTCGGCATCGGCCAGCGCAAATTCGCTGTGACGGTTGTACCGTTTGTTGCGGGCCATGGAAGTGTAGGTACCCCGGTGATACTCCAGATACAGCTCACCTGACCAGCGGGGAACGGAAGGAACATCCGCCAGATTTTGCTCCAGCTTCTCGAAAAACTCGCGTACAAAGGTACGTTTCACCGCAGGTACACCCGGCAATCCGACATCAAGTCGTCTGCCATGCTCCAGCATCTCCTCGGTTGGTCCGCCGCCGCCATCCCCGAATCCGAAACATTGCAGGACATCTGCATTGATGTTTTTGTTCTGGTATCGCTGCCACGTACCTTTTACTTGCGAAGCATTAAACCGTCCATTATAGGTCGTTTCAAATCGGCGCTGCCTAAAATCGGGATGTTTGTCATAGTCTGTGGCTGTGATGAAATGGGTCAGGACCTCTGATCCGTCGATTCCTCTCCAGTACATCGTATCGTTCGGAATCTGGTTTGTATCATTCCAGGCAATTTTGGTTGTCATAAAATAATCAATGCCGCTCTTGCGCATAATCTGCGGCATCGCTGCACTATAACCAAATACATCCGGCAACCAGAGCACACGGTTCTCCACACCGAACTCTTCCTTGAAGAAACGTTTGCCGTAGATAATCTGACGGATCATGGATTCACCCGAAATCAGGTTACAATCGGCCTCCAGCCACATGGAACCTTCCGCTTCCCAGCGGCCTTCGGTCACCTTTTCTTTGATTTTCTCATATAGGGATGGGTAGTCTGCTTTCAGGTATTCATACAGCTGGGGCTGAGAGGACATGAAGGTATACTCTGGGAACTTGTCCATCAAGTAGAGTACACTCGCAAAGCTGCGAATGACCTTCTCCCGAGTCTGATCCAATGTCCACAGCCATGCTACATCGATATGCGTGTGTCCGATACAGTGCACGGTAGGGATGTGATCACCGGCAGGGCGGATATCACCATAGACATGATCTTGCAGATATCGGCGCGCTTCCAGCACCGACGCATGGAATTCTGCGCTGTTCTCCTGACGCAAATCCAGCAGATTCACGGCTTTATTCAGATGTTCGACCAACTTCAGCCGCTCCAGATCATCCTCACGCAGCAGATCCGCAGCATCCAGCGCAGCCTTGAGATCGTAATACAAATCGGAGACTTGCTGATGATGCTCGGCAATATATACATTCAGAAAAACATCCGCGGCAGAGGTACTGCAATATGCATATAATGCCAGTTCGAACTCATCACCTTTTGCCGCAGCGGATGTCAGGTCGATCTCCGTATGGTTCACATCCAGACCGCAGATCAATTCCCCATTGAGGAATGCCAGAAATTGCGGATTATCGTAATTCCAGATGTCATCAGCACCAGTGACGATGGCACAAACGACCTTTTTTCCTTCCAGATGATCCGGGATTTGAATGCGGGTTTTGAAGCAGCTGTGTACGTCTTTGCCGCCCCAGCCATCACCTTTACGGAATACGTTCCAGGAGGAAGGGTCCTCGTGCACCAGTTCCCAGGAGTGGTAACCACTTTCTTTATGATAAAGCTCAGGGATATATGTCTTTGAGGTTAGTCGTGCACGTTCCAAGTGTTTAACAATGGTATGGATTCGAGTATACAAGGAATTCATTTTCATGTTGGTTTCCCACCTTGGTTTGTAGTAAGTACAGGCTGTGGTCGTTGTTGGAGCGAGAATACTGCAAGCGCTAACATATCAACTTTATCATAACAAAAGAGAAATGGCCGAAACTACGTATTGTATGCTGAAAATAACGTCTTTTTATTGCATTTCATGCTAAAATAAACTCATTAGAACCAGGATGGGGGCATGTTCATGACACAATCGGTTTTGGCATACGAGCAGGGATATGCGGTCCATGTGAACCAGCATGGAGATTCGCTTTTTTATCATCTGGATTATGACGAGCGTTCTCATGATCTAAATATGGAGTTTCAGCATTTCCATGATTTCTATGAAATCTGTATTCTTCTGGATCGCACGGCTGCCCACATCATTGAAGGCAGTTTGTACGAGATTCAACCTTATGATATCGTTCTGTTGCGGCCTTCCTTACTACACAAGACGCAATATCCGAAGGGCGCCCCACCGAAACGATTGATGATCACCTTTGCCATGCCACGTAATACACCTGGTCTTGAGAGCGGTTACAATGAGCTGTTTTCGATTTTTGATAAACCGATCCCGATATTCCGATTTACAGAAGAAAGACGCAAGGTAGTCCTCGCGCCGATCAATGATATTTTTGCTATATCACAGCAGCCTTCTGCACTTCAATCGGTTATGATTCATAGCAAGTTCGTGGAGTTTCTCTGTGCCCTTCATCGTTATTCGGCAGAGAACGGGTATGTGCGTGAAGAGACAGGATCATCGATGTCCCGACGCATGTATGCCATTGCCTCTTATATTCATAGTCATTATCAGCAGGATTTATCTCTGGATGAGGTATCCAAGCGCTTTTATGTAAGTGCCCATCACTTGTCTCGCCAATTCAATAAGGTTACCGGCTTCACCTTCACGGAGTATGTGCAGATGACCCGTATTCGGAATGCCCAGCAATTGCTGCTGAATTCGAGTGAGAAAATCACAGATATTGCTGCACAGTGTGGGTTCACAAGCTTTTCCCAGTTCAATCGCATCTTCAACAAACAGAACGGCATGTCACCGAGTGCATATCGCCGAAGCAGACATTCGCAGAGCGAACGTGAAGTGATATCTTTGGGTAGGCCTGAGCGCTGACAGAAGACAGAGATGATCTGGGGATGTCAGTGGAGCGGTGCTGCATGAATGGCAACAGCCACAGATATATGGAGATATACAAAAAGGCAAACCCTCTAAGTTACAAAGGGATTGCCTTTTTCCTTCTATTATATAGATTACGTCTACCTAGTGATGGTGGCACAACCAGAACTACTCTTGTGCCCCGTATAACGGCTACTCTTAAACTTGATCCTTTGGCGCCAGCTCAATGGCAGAGCGGATGGCAGCCAGCATACTTTTATCATCGGCGATATTTTTTCCGGCAATATCAAAGGCTGTACCGTGGTCGACAGACGTACGGATGATGCCACCTTTCAGACCAACGGTGATGTTCACGCCTTCCTCGATACCCATTACCTTGATCGGTGCATGGCCTTGGTCGTGGTAGCAGGCAACAACGATATCGAAGTCACCGCGACCAGCGCGGAAGAAGAGTGTGTCCGCCGGGAGTGGACCAACAACGTTAATGCCTTCCTGCTGTGCACGTTCGATGCCGGGCTGAAGTTTCTCTTCTTCTTCACCATTACCGAACAAGCCGTTCTCTCCGGCATGAGGATTGATTCCGCATACGGCAACGCGCGGATTCTCAAAGCCTGCTTTTTTCAACGTATCATGAGCAAGCTTCACGACGGTGTAGGTTCTTTCCGGGTTAATACTCGCAATGGCATCGATCAGACCCATGTGTGTTGTCAGGTGAATAACGCGCAGATTCGGCGTGGTCAGCATCATCGAGAAGTCTTGTGTATCCGTCAGGTCTGCCAGAATCTCGGTGTGCCCCGGATATAGGTGCCCGCCCTGATGCAGAGCTTCTTTGTTCAAAGGCGCGGTGCAGATGGAGTGAATCTGCTGTTTTTTGGCAAGATCAATGGCTTTGGCGAGAAACTGGAATGCTGCATCCCCAGCCACGGCAGATACTTTACCGTATTCCAGATCCGCAGGAACGAGGTTCAGATCAATCACATCCACAGTACCGAATTCATACTTGGCTTCGGAAGGCTCTTGAATCGCGTTGACGTTCAGAATTGAGCCGATGACTGGCAATACACGCTCCAGAATCTTTGCATCACCGATAACGAGTGGATTGCACTGATCGTACATCTCTTGATGACCCAGTGCTTTCATAATAATCTCCGGTCCAATACCTGCTGCGTCGCCCATTGTAATTCCAACTGTAGGTTTCATACGAGAATACCCCCTTTTAATTTTTGAATCGCATGAATAAAGACATCCGGTTTGCCGAATCCGCCTGCTTTGGTAATCACATGCAGATCATCAATCCCGATAAACTTGGAGATCGGCACGCCGATTTCAAGCTCATCCAGCAACTCGAAGCCGCTAATATTCCATTTCAGACAGATTTGTTTAGCTGTATCACCGCCGGTCATGGATACCCCTTTGAAAAGTCCCTCTTCCAGCAGTCTGGCACAGATCTCACCCATCGCAAGTACAATCTCGTTGCTGACTTCCGTGTGATTGAGACCACGAACTTCGCCCGTTGCCCGTGCGAGTTCGATATCCACCTGTTCAGCGGTGGAGTAGAGAACAACATCTTGTCCTTCCAGCGCTTTGTCTCGGACCTCCTTATAGACACGTTCCATCTCTTCCGCGCGGTCTGCGGTTGCGGATACCGCTTTGAAAGAATGGAAGGAGACTGAAGCTACGCGGGAGTTGCGCATCAAGCGATGCAGCTGCTCACGTGAGTTTTTGTTCACGCTGCCTACCACTGTTAGGATTGGACCGGAATTCTCCGGGATATCAAGTGACGCAGCCCTGGATTCCAACTCGTAATGTGCGGGGAGGTAATTGGCAATACCCGCCGAACCTGCCCAAGTAAAGGTATACTCCAACTCGCGAGTCATCTGCAGAATCAGTTCCAGATGTCTTTCTTCGGTGGAGTCCACCATTACATAAGGGATGTTATTTGTTTTCAACTGTTCTAGCTTGGTGCGAATATGATTCTGTCCGGCTTCCAGATCGGCGACGGTGATCTCGCCAACTTCATACTTGGTCTGTTGTTTCAACAAGTCGGGAAGGTAGGAAATCGTTACAGGTGTCTTCGGATCATGGGCAATTTCAGTATCTGCCAGCGGAACGCCGTTCAGGTAATGAATTCCTTCCAATATCGTCCGGTTATTTTTTGGATAACCCGGGGCAATCATCATAAAGTCCGGCTTTACGACATCATATACAGCATCAATCTCGATGCCGATATTACCGCGCATGGTGGAGTCCATTTTTTTGAAAATCGTCTTAAATCCGTTGTTCGTCAGCAATTCAGCAGCCCGATATACACGGTCATACGCTTCCTGCGGGGATATGGAACGACTATCTGTATCAAAGACGACGGCATCGTAACGTGTAAGAGGGCCTTCATCCATATTAAAAAGAACACTGGTCTTCAAGCCATGACGGGCAAGCTGCACCCCGCTGTCATTGGCACCGGTCAAATCATCTGCAATAATGGCTAATTTCATGCAGTCATCCCTCCTTGTAAGCACAATTTAATAAAAAGTCCGTTCAGATCATCCATTAAGCACAGCTTAAGCAAATTAAATCATGTGATACCCATTTATGTGGTTGGTCGTTGATTGTATTTCTCGACTCCACCTGATTTCTCCAGTCGTTTGGAGAGGAACCCGATGAAGATCGGCAACAGGATGGCTGTTGTTACAACACTCGCTGCAATTTGCACCGTAGCAATCTCGGCAATCGGGCCAAATGAAGCATTAGCAGCCACGATGGCAGCAGGTGTACCTACGGCATTCCCGGCAGTTGATCCTTCGGAAGCACCCACGATGGGGTTCCAGCCGATGGCTTTAAAGAGCAGGAAACCGATTCCGCCCGTTAATAACACGGTTAACACACCCAGTAAAATTCCGCTAAGACCACCTTGAATGATGGAGGAGAAGCTAATGTTCATACCCAGAGCAAATGCAAAGAACGGAACAAGTTTGTCGCTGCCTTTATGCAGCCATTCCGCCAGCTTGCGGTCCAGATTACCAATAATGACACCAACGATGAGCGGAAGCAATACTGCGACAAAGGCCATAGGGGAAAACATACCGTTCGCAAAACCCATCGCACCAAAGACGGAGAGCGCTACCATGGTCAGGAAAGGACCATCACTGAGTGCCAGGAAAGGGTAGGCTGCTTTGTCGTCTTCTTTCCCGTATTGGCCGGCGAGAGCAATGTACAAACCTCCGTTGGAGTTAGTCATTGCAGCAATAATGGCAAGCGGGGCAAGACCGAGAAATAACCCGTTTGAATCCGCGAACAAAATAGCGATAAAACCAAGGGCTGCACCAATCACCCATTTGAACGTAAGCAAGGTCAAACCTTTGCCGACAGAGGAACCTGCTGTTTTAAACGTAATCTGTGTACCCGCAATAAACAGGAACAGGGCAATCAAAGTACTGGCACTGTTGACAAAAAGGGCTTCCGTGAATCCGCCAATGCGCAGGGCATTTGGGAAGAATGTATTGATGGTTGCACCAAGTAACAGGGGAACGACCATCATACCGCCAGGGATGCGATCTAAAGTTGCTTTAATGTTCATAGTAGTAGCTCCTTATGAAGTAATCGTTTTTATGAAGCGCTTGCAGGGATTATATTATCCCATATCGTTTAATATAGCAACAATAAATTATTGTAAATTTTAAATACTTGGTTAACTGTTTAAAAATGCAACACATAAAAGCAATAAAAAAGACGCAAACTTAAAGTTAATCTTTAAGTTTACGCCATAATGTGGCCCGGTTAATCCCCAGACGCTCTGCGGCCTTCGATTGATTGTTATTTTCCTCCTGAAGCACAAACAGAATAACTTCCTTCTCAATCTCCTTCAGCGTACCGTTCAACTTCATTGGGCTTGAAGATGGTTGCTGATCCAGCAAGCGGGATAAGGTAGCGGTGGTTATTACATACTCCTGTTCATTGAGTGCAGCCTGCTTGATCAGATGTTTCAGCTGGTTGACATTCATATGTGTGATCTGATCTTGGATCAGCTGTAGAGCATCTTCTTTTATTCTGACCGCAGTAGTTCCGTATTTGTGGTAGTAACCTGTAAGGAAATGCTGCATCAATGGAGCCAGATCCTCTGGTCTATCCGCAAGATTTGGCATCATGATTGTATTAAGCTCCAGATCGAGTGACCACTGCGGGTTCAATATCTGTTCCCCGAGTATAAACACCCCAATCTGATTTTGAAGGCAACTCTGGATAAAGGCGAGCAACTCCGGATCTTCCATACGTGTTTCCATGTGGTTAATCTCTACATTTCTAACCTTGGCGAGTGGTATCTTGTGCAAATGACCGGGCGGAACTTGCGTGAGATCCATCTGTAATAACAGTCCACCACCGGAGTACATCTGATGAATATGTTTGACCAGAAAAGATTTACCGGAATCCGCTTCACCTAGCAGATAGATCGGTTCATGATTCTCGTAAAGTGCTCGAATGTTCTGTAATACCGCCTGCATGGCAGGGGATTCGGCAACGATAGGCTCCATCGATGCGTCCGTAAACGTTGTTATGCCGAATTGTGCAAAGGCATAGGGTTGTCCTTTTTCCAGCATATATACCTTGTAGTTCTTATTGTCCAGGGTCGTTTCATAGGCGTTAACCGTGAGCTGGTAATCGTCCACCATGAACACATTTTGGATGTGGGATTGATGGAATTCCAGACTGGTATTTGTCAGATATATGTGATTATCGGTCAGCGGATTTTTCTCAAAATCAGTCAGGTTCTCGAATACAACTTCATTCCGTTCATTTAAAATAAGTAAATTGGGATGTTCCCGTGTAACCAGGTCATTCAGGATGATCGATATCGCATGATTTTTGCTCAAATAACGGTAGACCAGCTGTGCATCCTCCATCGCTCTAAGGATGGATTCCTGGCCAGATTGGATTAATAATCCCTCCAGACCATAGGTCTTCGCGGTGTTGACGGTGATCACATCTCCAACAATCTGTCGGTACCCGGAAGCCTTCAACTCCAGGAGCAATCGTGCCACATCTTCCGAGCTATGTATGGTATAGACCTTGAGGGGCAGATCCATCAGATCAATAATCGATTGTGCACCAGAGGTGATGTTGGAGAAGCCAACAATGGCTGTTTGGCCGTTAAACTGGCTTGCCAGGGTAAGTGAACGAATCATATCATAGCCCGATAACTGCACATCAATGACGGGAATAGTCACTGCTTTTTTAATCAATTGGGCGGTTCCACCGCGGCTGATGATAATCTCTGCACCGTTTTTCTCTGCTAGAGTTGCTAATTCCACACCGTTCGCCAAATCGCCCACGTCCGTCTGAATGGCTAACTGGGGAAAACGAGGAATGCACTCTTGTATGATAGGAATCATCGATTCGTAGGGAGCAATAAAGTGAACTCGTGTACGCATATTTTTCCTGCCTTTATAGAAAACTTTGATCCCCTTATTATAGCCAACTTGCGAAGGAATGGCACCTATGGGGGAACCAACACGGTTGTGTCTGCAAAATGCCTGTGTGATATGCCTTCATAACTCTCCCGAGTGGAATGTGATGAAGTACACTGAATCGAATCGTTACGTATTTCAAAATTAATGCATAATTGCACACGATAAGTATAGAGAAATGAGGAGATTTCATATGGGAGACATTCATAAAGTAGCTGAGCCGGATCACATCATTAAGGATGTTGTCGGGAAGTTCCCGTGCAGGGTGCTGTGGAGTGAGGGCCGTCCATGTCTGGAGTATCAAAGGGAAGAGGATGTGGCGTTAATAACCGAATACGTCCATAAAACGTATAACGTTGAACTATTGGATGTGTTTTTTACAGCGGTGGAGAGCCTTCCGGTTGAGCCATAGATTAGGTAGGGATTTATTAGAGCGCGATGAGAAAAGGATTAAATCTCATATAACTTCCAATGTACATGATAAAATAAATAAGAGTGTACATCATGTTGGAGGGGAACCAATGAGAATTGTGTTGAAGAGATTGGGGTATGGTGCCTTGGCAATATTGGGTGTCATGCTATTGTTCATTGTAATTAGTTTCACGAATCATACGATTAAGCTCAAGAGTGAGTTGAGTATTCTGTCGCCGACAGGTGCAATGGTTAACGTGAATAATCACCAAATGCATATCTATACAGAAGGTTCTGGGTCACAGACACTGGTCTTTCTGTCAGGTGGGGGCACATCCGCTCCTGTATTGGATTTCAAGGCACTTTACTCCAGATTGTCTGAACAATACAAAATTGCTGTAGTTGAGAAGGCAGGGTATGGCTTCAGTGAAACGGCCGAGGTATCCCGCGATATCGATACGATATTGGAAGAAACCAGAACAGCGCTGACTTTAGCTGGCCAGAATCCACCGTATGTGTTGTTTCCGCATTCCATGTCAGGCATCGAAGCAATATATTGGGCACAACGGTATCCAACCGAAGTTAAGGCGATTATTGGATTGGACCCTGCTATTCCAGAGGTATATGAAGCATATCCTTTGCCCTCGGGAGGCCTGATGAGTCTGACAGCTTTGGGAGCACGAATGGGGATTACACGCTTTTTCCCCGGGATTGTGGATTCATCCGCTGCGATTAAGGAGAATCACCTGTCTCCTCAGGAAGAGGAACTTTACCGGGCGTTATTCTACAAGAATACGCAGACATCGAATATGAATGATGAAGTCAACATGATTAAACAGAATGCAGCAAAAGTTGCTACACAGGGAATTCCGGATGTGCCGATGTATTTTTTCATATCTAATGGAGAAGAGTTACCCGTTGAGAATTGGAAAACGTACCTAATAACTTATATCGAGTCTGTGAAGATGGGACAATATCAGATTTTAGATGGCGGTCATTACATACATAATACGGATCCAGATCGGATTGCAGAGGAAAGTGTGCTGTTCATTAAAGGATTGTGAACTAGGAAGAAAGATACTGAGAATTAGGAGAGGATTTTTGGATTATAAGGCGACACTATAGGTGTTCGTCTTTTCTTTTATTACTCCAACATTAACTTACTTTGGAAAGGAGAGACTCCACTTGCCATCGTGAAATGTGAAACGTATGTGGGCGTATTCATGTATTATAGTATACATATGAACTTTTCGGAGGAGGAACAAGTAATGGGAATCTTATCGAGGTTTAGAGACGTGATGAAGGCGAATGTGAACCATATGCTGTCTCGGGCGGAAGACCCGGAGAAGAGCGTGAATGAGTATATGCGCAGCCTGAGTAGTGATCTGGGTCAGGTAAAAGCGGAGACGACGGCGGTATTGTCGGATGAGAGCCGGGCGAAGCGAGCATTGGATGAGTGTAGCGCCGATGTCAAGAAGTTACAGCGGTATGCGGAGAAATCAGCGGAGTCGGGAGATGAAGACAAGGCACGTGGTTTTCTGGAGAAGAAAGTGAAGCTGGCTGACAAATTGAACGAATTACAGGCTGCATATGAACGTGCTTCTGCTAAAGCCAAGATGATGAAGCATATGAACGATAAACTGGTTGCAGATCTGGGGCAATTGGAAGCTCGGCATGCAGAACTGAAAGGTCGTATGGCAGATGCGAAGGCACAGCAACAGGCCAATGAACGGAACGCATCTGCGGGCAGAGCTGATGCTGCATTGAAGGCCATGGAAGACAAGGCGAATCAGGCGCTGAACGAAGCAGAGGCTTTGGCAGAACTTCGTGCTGGGGCACAGGAAGATGATTTGGACGAATTAATAGCCCAGTTGGAGAGGGACATGAACGCAGATGCGGGTAATAATGAGAATGCGTCGCCAAGTGCAGAGGAAGAACTCGCAGCGATTCAGGAAAAGCTGAAGAATAAATAATACGTTACACCATTTCGTTGACATTGAGGTGAGCAGATGCCGGTTATTGAATATAAATGTCCAAACTGCGGCAGTGGTATGATCTTTGACAGTGTGTCAGGTGCACTATCCTGTCCCAGCTGCGGCCGCCAGGACAACATAGAGCAGATCCCCGATCCCTTGAAGAGACAAGTATTCACCGAAAATGAGGTCAAAGAATACCACTGTAACAGCTGCGGAGCTGACATTGTGACAGAACCGGAGACCAGTGCGACGACATGTAGTTTCTGCGGTGCAGCGGTTGTACTCAGTGATCGGCTGACGGGCAATCTGGCCCCTGCGATGGTGATTCCCTTTTCGATCAACAAGGATCAAGCCAAGCAGGCTTTCAAAAAGTGGTGCAAAAACGGCCTGTTAACGCCAAGTGGCTTCATGTCCGCCGATCGGATTCAGAGCATTACCGGCATGTACGTGCCGTTCTGGTTGTACGAGTTACATAACAAAATCGAAGTGCATGGTCGTGGCACCAAGGTCAGATCCTACACCCAGGGCGACTACCATTACACCGAAACACAGCATTTTGATATATACCGCAGGATTCGGCTGAATTACGTGAACCTGCCCATCGATGCATCGGAGAAAATGAAGGATGAACTGATGGATAAGCTTGAGCCTTTTCCATATAATCAGCTGAAATTGTTCAAAACCCCGTATCTGGCGGGGTACATTGCGGAAAAATACAGTTATACAGACGAGGAACTTTTTCCACGGGCCAAGGATAAAACGAGATCTTACATTGATTCTTATATTGCTTCAACCGTATCCGGTTATAGCAGCGTGAGCTACACGGACAAACAGATTGATACCACGCTCAAAAATGCAGACTATGTGCTGCTCCCGGTGTGGATGGTCAACTATGACTACAATCGGGCACAGTATACCTTTGCCATGAATGGTCAGACAGGTAAAGTGGTCGGTAAACCGCCGATCAGCAAAGCCAAAGTAGCTGGATGGTTCGCAGGGGTATCTGCGGTGTCGTTGTTGTCACTGAAGCTGGTTTCCTGGATGATGGGAGGTGGATTCTTATGAGAAAAAGAACCCCTCTGGCCGTGATGGCTACGCTCATTTTACTTATGATAACCCTTGTCGCTCCGTTGATTCCCATGTCATCGGCATCCGCAGCGGAGAGCAAAAATCTCATCTACGATGAGGCCAACCTGCTGAGTGAGCAGGAGATCAGTGAACTGAATCTACTTGCGAATCAGTATGGCGCTGAACGGCAGACGGACTTTGTTATTTTGACAACAAATAATGTTGAGAATCAGGATGTTATACTCTTAACTGAAGATTTTTATGATAAGCAGGAGCTAGGGTACGACAAAAAATTTGGCAATGCTGTCATATTAACGATGGATATGAATAATCGCGAAGTGTATCTGGCTGGATTTTATAAGGCAAAAGAATATTTGAGTGATCAGCGACTAGATTCTATCCGTAACCGAATTACCTCTGAATTGTCCAGTGGGGATTATAAACTCGCATTTGAGAAATACATTGAGCTCTCTTACAAATATATGGGGTATGAACCCGGTGTGAATCCGAACAACATTTTGTTCAACGGCTGGTTTCAGTTGGGAGTATCTGTAGTTCTTGGCGGTATTGTTGTTGGTATGATGACCTATCGTTCCGGGGGGCGTGTCACGGTCAATCGTGCGACTTATGAGGATTCAAGCAATTCCAGTGTAATTGATCGTCAGGATCGTTATATCCGTACGACCGTAACCAAGCGCAAAATCGAGAAGAACAATAACAACGGTGGCGGAGGAGGAGGCGGGGGTACCTCCCGAGGCGGTCATTCACACAGTGGAAGTAGAGGTTCGTTCTAGTCACTACGGAGTATGCGGATTTTTTAATTAGAAGGGATGGGAACGAGTATGGGATTTTTCAGAAATCAATTTTCGAATGTGGTGGAATGGGAAGAGTTCAGAGATGACATGATATTTTGGAAGTGGAGCAACCGGGAGATTAAGAAGGGGAGTAAACTCATTATCCGTTCGGGTCAGGACGCCATTTTCCTGAATAACGGTAAAGTGGAAGGGATTTTCGAGGACGAAGGATCATTTAATATCGATTCCGAGATCATTCCGTTTCTTTCTACCTTAAAAGGGTTCAAATTCGGATTTAACAGCGGCATGCGGGTCGAAGTCTTGTTTGTAAATACCAAAGAGTTCACCGTGCGCTGGGGCACACAAAGTCCGGTGTTGATTCCAACACCACAACTCCCGGGCGGGATGCCGATTCGGGCCAACGGAACATTTAATTTCAAAGTAAGTGACTATGTGACCCTGATTGATAAGATTGCAGGCATCAAACAGAGTTATCTGGTCGAGGATGTCAAAATCCGAATCACTTCAGTGCTGGATCAGCTTCTAATGAAGTGGATTAGCCGTGAAGGGAAGGATATGTTCAACCTGCAGGCCAATGCATCGGATATTGCCAAGGGGATTCAGGAAGATCTGGATATGCAGATGATGGACATCGGCATTGGGATTACTGGTTTCCAAGTGATGAGCTTCAACTATCCAAAAGAGATTCAGGATATGATTACAAAGACCGCTTCGCATGAGATGATTGGTAATCTGCAAAAGTATCAACAGGTCAGCATGACAGACGGCATCTCATCCGGTAAAGTACAGGGCGGCGGCGCAGCTTCGGATATGGCGGGCATGATGATGGGTATGAACATGGCCAATGAAATGATGAAAAACATGAACCAGAACCAAGGCCAAAACCAGAACAATAATTCCAATTCATCTCAGAATCAAAATAACGACCAGAAACCAGCGGGAAATAGCAACGGTGATTCGAATACATCTTCATCTACAGAAGGCAACAAGAAGCCAAACTTCTGCCCAAACTGTGGAGCCAAAAATGAAGGTGCCAACTTCTGTCCGAACTGTGGTCAAAAGCTGGGCTAATGAATTAAATACATGAAGGGCTAGGTTCGTAGTAAGTGAAATTACTGCGGAGCTAGCCCTTTTTTGTTTGGAGTCATACTTAAAGCAACATGGAGTAGAGCAGAGGAACGGGTGCAGTCATTTAATTTTTATAAAAGAGTTGACAACCGATCATAAATCATATATCTTTAACTTAAGATATTTAATTTAAACATAAATAACAACCAAACAAATATCTTTAATCCATTACACAAGGAGAGATCAAGATGATTATCCCAACATTG
This sequence comes from Paenibacillus sp. FSL k6-2145, assembly GCF_037976585.1. NCBI lineage: Bacteria > Bacillati > Bacillota > Bacilli > Caryophanales > Paenibacillaceae > Paenibacillus > Paenibacillus sp. FSL k6-2145. The sequence continues at coordinate 2,368,371 of NZ_CP150267.1, forward strand.
ACCAGAATAAATGAACTTTCAAGAAAAGCCAAAGAGGGCGGATTGACGGAGATGGAGAAAGATGAACAGGTTCGTCTTCGCCAGGAATATCTGCAAACTTTTCGCGGTTCGGTCAACGACATTCTGCTGAATGCAACCATCTATGATCCAAACGGCGATGACGTGACTCCTGATAAATTGAAACAAGAACAGGCCAATCAAAATAACAACTAGAATACAATTCGCTAGATCATATATCTTAATTTAAAGATAATACAAATTACTATAAATCAACTATCTCAACTATCTTTAACACCTACTAAATTTAAAACATGCTTACCAAACCAAGGAGGAATTAATCATGACTATTCAAACAGCAGGTATTCACCATATTACAGCTTTCGCAGGAGATCCACAGGCCAACGTTGATTTTTATGCCGGAGTTCTGGGACTTCGTCTGGTGAAAAAAACAATCAATTTCGATGCACCTGATGTATATCATCTGTATTTTGGCGATGAACACGGAAGCCCAGGTACCATTATTACCTTCTTCCCATCGGCTGGATCACCACGGGGCAAAATTGGCGGGGGTCAGGTCGGCATCACTTCCTATGTCATTCCTCCTGGGTCGATTGGCTTCTGGCAGAATCGGCTGGAACAGTATAACATTGAGGTAACCAAAACAAGTCGCTTCAATGAAGACCTGCTTCAATTCGAAGATGGCGAAGGCCTGCGGCTTGAGCTTGTTGAACGGGAAGAGGGAGCAACCAGTACTTGGGCGCACGAAGGAATTCCAACAGATAAAGCAATCAAAGGCTTTGGTGGTGCTGTCCTGTTCAGTGTTAACCCACAAAGAACGATGGATGCTCTTGAGAAAATCATGGGATTTGTCAGAGTGAGTGAAAATGAAGAGTATGCTCGTTTCCGGTCCAGCGGGGATATCGGTAATGTCGTAGATGTTCCAGTGACCCGCATGGCTCTGGGGATGGGTGGCGCAGGAACCGTGCACCATATTGCATGGCGCGCCAAAGACGATGAAGAGCATGCACAGTGGAGTGAAGCTGTACGTGATTACGGGTACCAACCGACTCCAGTGCGGGATCGTCAGTACTTTAACGCAATCTACTTCAGAGAAGCTGGCGGCATTCTGTTTGAAATTGCTACAGATCCTCCGGGCTTTGCCAAAGATGAACCTGCTGATTCGCTTGGACAAAAATTGATGCTGCCAGAGTGGTTTGAGAAATACCGCCCTCAAATTGAGGACAATCTGCAACCAATTGTGGTAAGAACGCTCGGACCTGCTACAGCTGCGAATTAATAAGAGTTCTATTACTATATAGGTTGAACTATCCATTTGCACAATAACGGAGAGGACAGAAAAAGCCTGAAAAAGCGAAGCGTTCGCCTAAAAGCTTTCTGAAAGAAAGCTACATCGGAAGCATATGCTATCCCCGGATTTTCCCTTAGGAAAAGGGAATCAAAAAAATCTGGGGATAACAGCGCTTGGAGGGTTATTCTGTCATCGGAGTGTATGTGTGAATTAAAACCTAAAGGAGCATTGAAGGATGATGGAGAAAAAGGTTACCTGGCTGGAGCTGTTTTACGATCTGCTCTTCGTAGCAGCGGTCTCCAAAGCGGGTCATGTCTTGTTACATGCCGAACATGGAGTAATTACGTTTGAATATTTAATGAAGTTTGTGCTTATTTTTATCCCTGTTTGGTGGGCATGGGTCGGTCAGACCTTGTTTATTAACCGCTATGGTCAAGATATCCTGATCCATCGAATATTCCTCATCCTTCAGCTTCTGTCCGTTATGGTCATGACGGCGAGCCTCTCTACCCATTTTGACCAATACTACCTGTCCTTCTTCATTGGATATATCGGCTCAAGGGCATTTACGGCGATTCAGTATCTGACAGCTCACAAGTCAAAAGGCGAGCATCAGCAGCAAGCCGCTCGTTACTTGGGTACATGTTTCCTCATTGGTATATTGATCTCATCGGGTTCATTATTCTTCGATTCCTGGCTGCGCTACTTGATTTTGTATGTGGGGATTGCAGTGGATATTGTGCTTCCGCTGATCGGACGCAAAAACTTGGTGAAAGTGCCAGTTCAGACCCATCACTTGTTGGAACGTTTCGCGTTATTTACACTCATCCTGCTGGGTGAATCGGTGGTGAGCATTATCGCTGTGTTGCAAGCCGATCATTGGGATATGAAATCGATTTTGTTTGCCGCCTTTACGTCCATCTTTGTCATTGCGATGTGGTGGCAGTACTTTGACAACGTGGAGAAAAAGGTCAGCAAAGAGATCCAGACTGCCGGGCAAGCGATCATATACGGTCATCTGTTCATCTACATCTCCATGAGTATGATCGCTGCTTCAATTCAGCTGTTATATCAGAATCAGTTAAACTATGTGTTCATGCTAGGGTTTGTATTTGGATCAACGCTGTTGTATTTCTTGTCGACTTCCCTTGTGTTCCATCGCTACAGACACGCACATCTGCGGTTGGGCCCGCGTCATCTGGCAGTCATGGTAGGGTTGCTTGTGGCATTTGTCCTTGTGGATCTGGTCTACCAGGTTCCGGGTTATGTCATCATGGGCGAAGAAATGTTATTCTTCCTGGTGTATGCGAAACTTACGACTTAATATGAGTAATATAAAATCAAGAAAAGTCACGGACAACAGGTGTCCATGGCTTTTTATTATGCCGCTAATCCTAGACATGTTTTAATTAAATAAATAAAGCACAAATCTAATTTAATTTCTTCTATAGAATCTGTTAATATGAGACTAGGTACAAGTGAATCTACCAGATCATAGAATATCTTTTTATAAAATGAGTGTACGTTTTGTTATATAAATTGAACTAAACATTTACACGAAACGGAGAGGACAGAAAAAACCTGAAGAAGCGAAAGTGTTCGCCTAAAAGCTTTCTGAAAGAAAGCTGCATCGGAAGCATACGCTATCCCCGGATTTTCCCCATATAAGGGGGATTCATAAAATCTGGGGATAACAGCGATCGGAAGGTTATTCTGTCATCGGAGTGTCCAGTGTAAATATTCTTTAGTTCAATTTATATAGTTCATTTTATATATAGCGATTCGTAGGTATGGGGATGACAATCAGGAGGGAAATCATTGAGCACACATCAAATCGGAGTTCCATTGGAAGGGTTTGCAGAGTTTAGTCGTACGGTTGCCGCAGAAGGAGCCGTTTTACTCAGAAATGAAGGCCAAGTGCTTCCACTTCGTGAAAACGAAAACGTTTCAGTTTTTGGTCGGATTCAAGTCAATTATTATCGCAGCGGCACGGGTTCAGGCGGTAGCGTTCATGTGGCCTATACAACAAATCTGTTGGATGGTCTTCGCAGCAAAAAGAATATTACGGTGAATGAAGAACTGGCAGCTGTCTATGAGAAGTGGATCGAGGAAAATCCATTTGATGATGGCGGAAAAGTATGGGCGGCCGAGCCATGGAATCAGAAAGAAATGCCTTTGACGGATGAACTTGTTGCACAGGCTAGAAGCCAATCCAGCAAAGCCATTATCGTGATTGGACGTACAGCAGGAGAAGACCAGGATAATGCGGATGCGCCAGGAAGTTACCAACTGACAGAAGATGAGAAAGCGATGTTGAAGCAAGTTACTTCGCAGTTTGAACACACAATCGTTGTGTTGAATGTCTCGAATATCATCGATATGAGCTGGTTAAACGAAACGTATCTACATCCAATCCAAGGTGTAATTTACTCCTGGCATGGCGGTATGGAGGGCGGCAACGCGATTGCCGATGTGCTGGCGGGGGACGTTACACCAAGCGGTAAACTGACAGATACGATTGCATATTCCATTGAAGATTACCCTTCGACAAGCAACTATGGCAATGAGTTCAAGAACCTGTATCAGGAAGATATCTATGTAGGTTATCGATATTTCGAAACGTTTCGACCTGAGCGCGTTCAGTTTGAATTCGGTTACGGCCTGTCTTATACGACGTTTTTGGCCCAGCACGAAGAAGCAAAATCCGTGTCCAAAGACGGTGATACCTACATTGAAGTTCGTGTAAATGTGACCAACTCAGGTACAACATATGCGGGCAAAGAGGTTGTGCAGGTCTACTATGAAGCACCACAAGGCAAACTGGGACAACCGGTGAAGGCTTTGGTGGCTTTTGGAAAAACAGGATTGTTGCAGCCGGGCGAGTTAGAACTTCTGACGATCAGTTTCCCGATCCATGCCATGGCATCTTACGATGATGCAGGTGTTACAGGTCATGCTTCCGCATACGTTCTGGAAGAAGGCACATACCGACTGCACGTAGGAACCAGTGTGAAACAAGTGCAGCATATCAGCATTGATGGCCAGGATGGCTATAGTATTGAATCTCTTCAATTGGTGGAGCAACTGCAAGAAGCGATGGCCCCAACTGAAGATTTTACACGGATGAAACCAGGTTCGCGCAAGGAAGATGGATCTTATGAACTGACTTATGCAGAAGTACCGAAACGTAAGATTTCCATGTCGAACCGGATTGAGCAGAATCTCCCGCAAACGCTGGAGCAGACGGGCAACCAGGGCCACAAGCTGAGTGATGTTAAGGCTGGCAAAGTGAGTCTGGAAACCTTCATCGCTCAACTGAGTGATCAGGATCTGGCGGCGATTGTCCGTGGCGAAGGTATGAGCAGTCCGCTCGTTACTTCGGGGACGGCATCTGCATTTGGTGGTGTCAGCGACAGCCTGTTTAACTACGGTATTCCGGTAGCATGTACGGCAGATGGCCCGTCCGGTATTCGTATGGATAGTGGCGAGAAGGCAACACAGGTATCCATTGGTACGTTGCTTGCGGCGACATGGAACAAGGATCTCGTTGAAGAGTTGTATGTGATGGAAGGACAGGAATTGCTGAGAAATCAGGTGGATACCCTGCTCGGACCTGGACTTAATATCCGCCGGAGCCCGCTCAATGGCCGGAACTTTGAGTATTTCTCCGAAGATCCACTGATCTCGGGCGTATTTGCCGCAGCATGTACAAAAGGTATTATGAAGGGTGGTTCCAATGCCACACTGAAACACTTTGCCTGCAACAACCAGGAGAAACACCGCAGTAAAGTAGATGCTGTTGTCTCCGAACGTGCACTGCGTGAAATTTACCTGAAAGGGTTCGAAATCGCTATAAAAGAAGGCGGAGCGAACTCCATCATGACTTCCTACAACCCGGTTAACGGACACTGGGCGGCATCCAACTACGACCTGAACACCACAATTCTGCGCGGCGAATGGAATTTCGAGGGGATCGTAATGACCGACTGGTGGGCAATTATGAACGATGTGACCGAAGGTGGAGAAGCTGATCGCAAATACACCAACTGGATGATTCGTGCGCAGAATGATCTCTACATGGTTGTACCGAACTACGGCGCAGAGATCAATGGCTGGGACGACAACACGATTGAATCCTTGGAAAATGGAACATTGACTCGCGGAGAGCTGCAACGCTCAGCGATTAATATCTGCAAGTTCATCATGAATGCACCGGTGTCCGGTCGAAAACACGAAATTGTGGAGAACGTTGCTTCGTTCCAAGCGAATGCATCTATATCTGCTGCACAAGCTCAGGCGCTGGTTGAAAACGCACAGGTGAAACCTGCGGTAGCTGAACCCGTCTACATGAAAGTGGATGAGGCAGGCCATTACCGGATTATCGTACAGATCATGTCCCCTGAGCCGGAACTCGCTCAAAGTGCATGTAACCTGCTCCTGAATGACCAGTTGGTAACCACCATTCAAACGAATGGTACGGAAGGTAAATGGATCAGACAGAAACTTGTCAAAGTAGATCTTGAAGCAGGACTGTATGAATTGAAACTGGACTTCACCAAACCAGGCCTCGAGATTGACTGGATCGAATTCAAACAGGTGTAGAAGTTAATCGGAAATATCAGGTGATAAGAGCAATCGAAAGGTTGTTCTGTTCCAAAGCAGAATACGTTGGTATATCACAAAGGACACTGTACGCGGGTGTCCTTTGTTGTAACACAGAATAGCTACTGTTATGATAGTGTTATGAGATTCGTAGTTCTGAACAATGGGGTCAGGGGTGTTGCGAGGAATGAGAAATTATAATTTTTTGAGTCCAATCCTGCTGGTTGTGGTGGCGCTGATTGTGAGAGGCCTGGTGATTAACCTGGGAGTGCTTTTCGGATTATCACAAGAAGTGGCGAGTAATATTGCCATGATAGCCATGATTATTGCTGCTCTGATTATGTTTAATCGAATGACGAAGGCTCGGCGTAAAAAATAGAAAAAGCTCGGATAACCAGAAGGTTATCCAAGACACGAAGACACCCTCCGGGTGTCTTTTTTTGTATTGACGTTCTGATCCTAACGTTTTAGACTATTGCTAATAAATAATAACATTATAAATAACAAAAATAACAAAATTCATTAAATGAAGTGATGAAATCCGTTGCGCTCTCTATTTGCCAGCCTCCCCCATTCCGGTCCTCAAAGGAGAATCCAATCATGAAGATCATTGCCTACAAACAATATATCTTTCAGGAAGGTCAGCCTATTCGGATTGCGTTCCGAGAAGCTGACCGTCGCCCATAATGATGAAGAAGGACCGCAGGAGCGCTGATGAAGCGTTCAGTCGGTCCTTTATGTCATGGATCAGGCTGTGTGCAGTTCGAGTGATGTCTATCGATAAGGGTTAACGGTTCTGGAATAATCTACGATGAAGTGAAGGGAGTGATCCTTATGAAGAGACAGCCTGTATTGGAAGTCATTGCTGTGGATGTGGAAGATGCCAAGGCAGCTGAGGAGGGAGGGGCTGATCGGATTGAACTGGTGTCTGCGATGTCTGAAGGAGGGCTTACCCCCAGTTATGGTGTCATGAAGCAAGTGCTGTCTCAAGTCTCCATCCCAGTGTATGTCATGATCCGTCCACATAGCCGCTCGTTCCGCTATAGCGCAGATGACATCCACGCTATGACCAGGGATGTACGCGTGGCGAGGGAACTTGGAGCCGCTGGCATCGTGATCGGCGCTCTTACAGGAGCTGGTGAAGTCGACCTCATATCCTTGCAATCATGTATGGCCGAAGCACAGGGTTTGGGCGTTACGTTTCATCGGGCAATTGATGTGAGCACAAGCCTGACTGAGGCGCTCAAGGCCATTAACACATTGGGAAACGTGGAGCGTGTGCTTACATCGGGAGGGAAACAGACAGCGCCTGAAGCCATACTGGAACTGAAACAGCTCCAGGACCTGGGGCAAACCTTGAACATCGCTGTCATGGCAGGGTCGGGGGTCACCATAGAGGGAATTCAAACGCTAGTGAGTCAGACGGGTATCACAGAGATACATATGGGATCAGGCGTGAGGTACAAAGGCAGCTTTAATTATCCCATTGATCCACATTTGGTTGAAGAAGCTAAGCAGCAGTTATTGCTTGCATCACAGCCATTCATGGACAGTAGTGTACTGAGTAGCGGTCCAATCAATCGTGGTCCAGTGATATAGGAACGCACGAAATAAAGGGAGTGATACGCCATGAATCATGAACTGCAAGCATCCGAATGGGTTAAGTTCGCAGCACAGGTCAGCCCATCCGAACGCCAGTTGAGGTGGCAGGAGATGGAGTTCTACGCGTTTATTCATTTTACGGTAAATACATTTACGGATCGCGAATGGGGCACTGGGGAGGAAGACCCGTCGATCTTCAATCCTTCTGAACTGAGCGCAGCGCAATGGGTGCAGGCGTGCAAGGCTGCCGGGATGAAGGGACTGATTTTGACGTGTAAGCATCATGATGGATTTTGTTTGTGGCCAAGCCAGTTTACAGAGCATACGGTTGCAGCCAGTCCGTGGAGGAACGGTGCGGGGGATTTGGTTCGGGAAGTCGCCGATGCCTGCCGTGAGGGTGGATTGAAGTTTGGCGTGTACCTGTCTCCTTGGGATCGGCATGAAGCCACTTATGGAGATTCCGAGAGGTATAACGAGTTTTTCCTCCATCAGTTGCGCGAGCTACTCACGAATTATGGCGACATCTTCTGTGTATGGTTCGATGGTGCATGTGGTGAGGGTCCGAATGGCAAAAGGCAGGTCTATGACTGGGACACCTATTATGCGCTTATTCGTGAACTTCAGCCCGAAGCTGTCATCTCGGTATGTGGCCCGGATGTACGTTGGTGTGGCAATGAAGCGGGACATACGCGTGATTCGGAATGGAGCGTTGTGCCAGCGCATATGCAGGATAATGAGAAGATTCAGGAGCAATCGCAACAGGTGGATGATGGTGAGTTTGCCACAAGGATCAATACGCAGGACAGTGATTTGGGAAGCCGAGAGGTCATTCGTTCCCAAGGTGACCAACTGATCTGGTACCCTGCCGAGGTGAATACCTCAATTCGCCCGGGATGGTTCTATCATGCCAGTGAAGATGATCAGGTCAAAACACTGGAAGAACTGCTCGCCGTCTATTACGGCGCAGTGGGGGGCAATGCCACCTTTTTACTCAATCTGCCACCTGATACGCGTGGTCTCATTCACGAAACGGATGTTGAGCGACTACAGGAATTGGGAGATTCGCTGCGCACCATTTTTCAGGAAAATTTCGCCTTGCAGGCGCTGGTAAAAGCATCGGAGACGATGGATGAACAACATGCCGTATCGGAAGTGCTGACGGAACGCCGGGAAACGTATTGGTGTCCTCACGAAGGAACGGAGCAGGCTTGGATCGAGCTGGATTTGCAGGAGGAACGATCGTTTGACCGGGTGGTACTGATGGAACATATCCAGACAGGCCAACGGATTGAGCGTTTTACACTGGAGTCGCAGAGAGCAGATGGTGGTTGGGAAGAGTTTTACAAGGGGACGGTGGTGGGGTATAAGCGAATTTGCTGTTTCCCACAGGTCACATCGAGAAAGATGCGATTAACCATTCATGAATCCAGATGGTATCCTACGTTGTCCGGATTAGGCATATATCTGAGCGAGCGGGGAGGGGGGCCAAATGGCGTTGCTAACGTATAAAGGTTCACAATTCATGTATGATGGCGAGCCCATTCGGATTTTGTCGGGTGCCATCCATTATTTCAGAGTGGTCCCCGAATATTGGGAGGACCGGCTACTCAAGCTGAAAGCCTGCGGTTTCAATACAGTGGAAACATATGTGCCGTGGAATGTCCATGAGCCGAAGCCGGGGCAATATCGTTTTGAGGGCATGGCTGATCTCGAACGTTTTATTCGCATTGCGGGAGATGTTGGTCTGCATGTGATTGTTCGTCCAAGTCCTTATATATGTGCCGAGTGGGAGTTTGGTGGGCTACCTTCCTGGCTGCTCGCTGATGATGATATTCGTCTGCGGTGTAATGATGCAAAATTTCTGGCGAATGTGGATCGTTATTATGATGTGCTTTTGCCCAGATTGAAACCTCTTCTTAGTACCCAAGGCGGACCGATCATCGCGATGCAGATTGAAAATGAGTACGGCAGCTTCGGGAACGACGCGAGTTACCTGCAATATTTACGGGATGGCATGGTGGAGCGCGGTATGGATGTGTTGTTATTTACCTCGGATGGACCGACAGACCACATGCTGCAAGCGGGATCAGTGCAGGGGCATCTGGCTACAGTCAATTTTGGATCAGGGACGCAGGGAGCGTTTGCCAAGCTGCGTGAATATCAGGCAGAAGAACCTTTGATGTGCATGGAGTATTGGAACGGCTGGTTCGACCACTGGGGTGAGTCGCATCATACCCGAGAAGCCGCAGATGTGGCTGTTGTGTTTGAGGAGATGCTTCGAGCAGGAGCTTCGGTTAACTTTTATATGTTCCACGGTGGAACAAACTTTGGATTTTACAATGGGGCGAACTGTCAGCAGAAGGATCAATACGAACCCACAATTACAAGTTACGACTACGATTCACTGCTCAGCGAATCCGGGAAGCCGACAGCGAAGTTCCATGCGGTGAGGGACCTTATTGCTCGGTATAGCGACAGCGGTCTGGGTGAGCTTGTGCTGCCAGAATCGAAGGGGACTATCGGCTATGGGCGATTGGAGTTAAATCAGCAGGCGCCATTACTGGCGCAGTTGGACCGGATATCAGTCCCGTTGCATCGTACGAATCCAGAACCGATGGAGAAGCTGGGTCAAGATTATGGATTTATTTGTTATCAAACCCGAATTTCCGGGCCTAGAGAGCGACAGGAACTGGTGATTCAGGAGGTGCGTGACCGTGCGCTTGTGTTTGTTGATGGGCAATTTCAGGGCGTGCTCGAACGGGGGAATACCGAATTATCGGTATCCTTTGCAGTGCCGCCAGAGGGCGTAGATCTATTGATCCTTGTCGAAAATATGGGACGAATCAACTATGGCCCGTATCTGAGAGATCCGAAGGGGATTACGGAGGGGGTGCGACATGGCTTTCAATTTTTATATGATTGGACGATTCATTGTCTGCCATTAACTGATCTGTCCGGTTTACAATTCAGCGATGTGATTAGCGAAGCAATTAACGAAACAATTAATGAAGTACCGGGACCAGCCTTTTATAGGGGAAATCTTCAGATCACGGATGTAAGAGATACTTTTCTGCGACTGGATAACTGGACCAAGGGAGTTGTATTTGTAAACGGATTCAATCTGGGACGCTACTGGAATAAAGGGCCGCAAAAAACGTTGTATGTGCCTGCCCCGCTTCTTCGTGAAGGTGAGAATGAAATCATGGTATTCGAGCTTCATCAGACGGCTGAACTGGCCGTAACGTTTGTGGATACACCGGATTTGGGCTAGGAAAAGGAAAATAGTAGAGCCAAACGATTATTGATAATTGTCGTGTCCGCCAGAAAAAGGTATACGTTGGGTATGGACATTGACTAGGGCGTGTCTGAAAACTCCGAAGGACGCAGATTTTGCCGAATTTTCGTTCCAAGCAAGGAGATTTTCCGCAGGCGTGCCGGGGCACGTCAAGGGAAAGTGACGCAGCAGGGGGCGAAAAGGCGGTAAAAGATGCACTTCAGTGAGTTTTGAGACACGTCCTACAGGAGAGGATGAGGAAAAATGAAAGTTGGACTCAGCACCTACAGTCTGCAACAAGCATTGGATCGTAAAGAATTAACCGTGCCCGATGCCATTCGCTGGATTGCCGATCAGGGCGGGGAACATGTGGAGATTGTCCCGATGGGATTCAGTCTGATCGATAATCCGGAGTTGATTGATGAGATTAAAGCTGTGGCAAAAGAGGTAGGAATCGATATTTCCAATTATGCCATCGGTGCTAACTTTGCTGTGCAGGAGGACGCCGAAGCGTTGGAGCAAGAGATCCAGAATGTGATGCGACATGTGGATGTGGCTGCAGCGCTCGGCGTGAAGTTGATGCGTCATGACGTGGCTTTTCGCCCTGCACCAGAAGGAACCGTAGCACAGTTCGAGATCGACCTACCGGAACTGGTGAAAGCCTGTCAGCGGATAGCCGATTATGCAGCAGGTTTTGGAATCACAACAAGCGTCGAGAACCATGGGTACTATGTGCAGTCGAGTGAGCGAATTCAGCGTTTGTTACACGAAACAGCGCGGAGCAATTTCAAGACCACACTGGATGTGGGCAATTTCCTCTGCGTGGATGAAGATCCGGTGAGTGCCGTAAAAAATAATATTCCGTACGCGTCGATTGTGCACGCCAAAGACTTCTACTGGAGACCTTCGTACCGAAATCCCGGTGAAGGCTGGTTCCAAACCTCGCATGGCAATTACCTGCGGGGTTCCATCGTGGGCCATGGCGATATCGACATGCCTGAGGTGTTCCGTGTGTTGAAACAATCCGGGTATGACGGATATATCTCGGTAGAATTTGAAGGCATGGAAGATTGTAAAACCGCCTCACGCATTGCCATGGATAACGTCCGCCGCCTATGGGAAGAGGCATAGGGCTGAGTACTTGTTTTAAATGAATAAAATTGAATCAAATTCTAAAGAAGGCGTTAGTAACAGAGGGGAAGCTTGGAACTGTAGGAGCGTTAGCGACCGCCTTTGTCTGCGGATTTCAACCGCTAGAGCGGTCAATAAAAGAAATTTGCAGACAACAGCGGCCGAAAGTCCAAGCATTCACCGTCGTTACGTTAAGCCGAATATTATAATTTCTTGAGTCAGTTCATATGAAAACGATGGAGGAATCAGCACTATGTCCAAATTGAAAGTCGCCGTCATCGGTGCCGGATCAATATCCGATTGCCATTTGCAAGCCTATGCCAGTAACCCTGACGTTGAAATATACGCCATCTGCGACCTGAATGCAGAACGTGCCGCAGAAGTTGCGAAGCAATATAATGCACCTCATGTGTTTACCGATTACAAAGAATTGCTCGCACTGCCCGAGATTCATTCCGTCAGCATCTGCACATGGAACGACTCCCATGCGGAGATTAGTATTGCTGCCCTGGACGCGGGCAAAAACGTGCTGTGTGAGAAACCACTCTGCCAAACGGTGGAGGATGCCCTCGAAGTAGAAAAGGCGGTCCATCGCAGCGGAAAGTTGCTACAAGTTGGTTTTGTTCGCCGCTATAGCGACAATGCACAAATTCTGAAGAAGTTCATCGACGAGGGTGAGCTGGGCGAGATCTATTATGCCAAAGCCTCCAGTCTGCGTCGTCTGGGCAATCCGGGTGGCTGGTTCTCGGATATCAAACGTTCCGGCGGCGGCCCGCTGATTGATATCGGGGTGCATGTGATCGACATTTGCTGGTATCTGATGGGCAGACCGAAGGTGAAATCCGTCTCCGCTAACGTATCCAACCGATTGGGGAACCGCTCGAACATTAACAATCTGTCGTTCTACAAAGCAGCGGACTATGACGCGGAGCAAAACACCGTAGAGGATATGGCAAATGCCCTGATTCGTTTCGAGAACGGCGCGAGCCTGCTCGTGGATGTCAGTTTCACGCTCCATGCCAAAGCGGATGAGACTTCGGTCAAACTATATGGCGACAAAGGCGGTGCCGAGCTGGAGCCGGAAATTTCGATCATCGGCGAGAAATTCAACACCATTTTGAACATGACCCCACAGGTAGATTTCAAATCATTCGACTTTATGGGTTCATTCCGCAATGAAATCAACCATTTTATCGATAGTACACAGGGCCGCAAAGAAACACTTAGTCCCGTCGAGGACGGCGTCGAAGTGATGAAAATGCTCTGTGCCATCTACGAATCAGCCCGTCAGGGTCGCGAAATCACGCTGTAAAGGGGCTTTGCAATACGGAGATGCTCCAAGTTGATAATTTACTACTCCCGTGGCATTGAACGTTATGAGCAATTCGCTCCTTTTCAATGAAAAGCTCCACTCCGGCCGGGATTTGGGGTCGTCTTCTTGGCCCGCGGTTGGAGCAGAGTAGGGAGCGAACTAACGAATCTGAGGCGTCTTATTTAAGGCTCTGAAGCACCAGTAGAAATCTAAGAAACCTGAGACACGTTACATGAGAATAAACAGCAGTTTACAGCGTTTTTACCACCTAATTTCGGGAAATAGCGTGTCTGATGTTCCTTACAATTTAAAAAGAGGACCAAAAGGCTAAATAAGATGCCCTGTGTTCCTTAGAGAATTCTCTACCCATTCGCTAGGATCAGCAGCTGGATTTCCCTATAGAAACGAGGGAAATAAGGGATTCATATTAATTGAAGATGGCACCGCACTCAAAATACAAAGTTACTACGCCCCTTAATAGTTAAACCTACCGTTCACGCCAAAACGGAGGGTGCAAAATCAATCCGAAGCAGCGAAGCTAAAGCTTCGGAAGATCCTACCACGCTAACAGTGACAGGGCTTACTATGTCCTTCTTAGTTGAACTAAACGTTACACGATAACGGAGAGGGCAGAGAAATCTGAAGAAGCAAAGCGCTCGCCTTTATCCCCGGATTTTCCCTTTAGGGAAATAATCAAAAAATCTGGGGATAACAGCGATCGGAAGATTATTCTGACCGCGCAGTGGCCGAGTGTAAAGCAATGTGTTCAGCGTATGACATCTAATCCAAAGGAGATGAAACAGGATGAGCGAAACCAAAGAAACCGTACTGGAGCAGGAAGAGCAGATTGTCGAAGCCGGGGTGCACAATTTTAGCAAAGAGGAAGAGTGGATCAAACCGGAGGACCCGCTGCTGAATGAGCGGCTGGAGTGGTTCAAGGACCAGAAGCTGGGGCTGATGATGCACTGGGGGCCGTATTCCCAGCTTGGCCTCGTAGAGTCCTGGGCGCTGAGCGACGAGGATGGCGATTGGTCGCGCGATGACATCGACTGGACGGATGACATGGAAGACTTCAAGCGGGAATATTTCGATCTGAACAAAACTTTCAATCCGATTCGCTTCCAGCCCGAGGAATGGGCACAGATGGCGGCAGATAACGGGTTCAAATACTTCCTGTTCACCACCAAACACCATGACGGTTTCTGCATGTGGGATACCAAGACGACGGATTACCGGATTACGGGTAAGGACACGCCTTTTCATACTCATAAGTATGCGGACATCTGTCGAGCATTATTTGACGCTTTCCGGGCGAAAGGACTCGGCATCTCAGCGTATTTCTCCAAAGCGGACTGGCATACTCCGTATTACTGGGCACCGGGCATGGAGCGTGGACGTCATATGTGGCGCGGGCCTTCGTATGATCCCCATAAATATCCGTGGCTGTGGGAGAAATTCGTGGAGTTCACGCATGAGCAGATCATGGAACTGCTGACGAATTACGGGCGAATCGAATGTCTGTGGCTGGATGCTGGATGGGTGCGCGAAGGTCGCCATGGTCAGGATATCAGGCTGGGAGAAGTCGTGGAACGGGCGCGTCAGACCACACAACCTTGGCTTCTGTCCGCAGATCGCACCGTGGGTGGGCCGTATGAGAATATCGTTACCCCCGAGCAGACCATACCGGAACATCCGATGAACATTCCATGGGAAAGCTGTATTACCGTGGGCAACTCCTTTGCTTTTGGTTTCGATGATCAGTATAAAACGGGAAGACAGCTGGCACATATTCTGCTCGAAGTCGTGTCCAAGGGTGGTAACCTGGCGCTGAATGTAGGACCGCAACCCGATGGGCGTCTGCCAAAAGGGGCAATTCGAGGCATCAAGGGCCTCGGTGAATGGTTGGGTACTCATGGAGAAGGCGTCTATGGAACCCGGATCTGCGGGCCATATTTTACGAAAGATTGGGCTTTCACACAGAAAGAAGAGATCAACACCGTATATGCCTTCCGTATATACCGAAATGAGAATGAGACCGTACAACCACAGTTGGTCATTCCTTATCTGGAAAAGGTAGAGCGTATCGAACTCATCGGTAGCGATGACGTACTTTCGTATCAGCATACGGAAGACGGACTTCTCGTGGAACTGCCACAATCCGCTACAACCATTGAAGCGCCGATTACACATACGTTCAGGCTGGTCACAAGCGCATAGAATGCCATGTCAATTCCGGGGGAGATATAACCACCTCCGGGATTTTTTTATTCATACATAAGGGACACAGTTCCCAATAGAAATGGCTCGCAATTGCTTGTCACACAAGGGTTTGTGGAATAAAGAGAAGTCGGAGAAAATTGCAAATTGATAAAAGTTTACCGTGCGATGTACTATCAAATCAAGAAAGCGCTACCTGATATGAATGTTTACATCATCTTTGTTGAACAAGGAACTAGGAACAGAAAAAAGGATGTTTAAGGGATGTAAATGTAATGTATTATTACACTTGAGGTGTAGAAGGAGTGACGCAAATGAGTCGAGCTACGGAAAGCATACCCGCCAAGATGGAACTCCAGCAGAGGAAACATGTGGAGCCCAAGCGGCAGCATCCATTCATCAAAAGCCTCAAGAAACACTGGGAGCTCTACCTGCTCGTGCTGCCCCCGGTGTTGTATCTGTTGATCTTCAAGTACATCCCTATGGTGGGTGTCCAGATCGCCTTCAAGGACTTCAGTGTGGTCAAAGGAATCTGGGGAAGCCCGTGGGTCGGATTCAAACACTTTGAGGCCTTCTTCCAATCTCCAAACTTCTGGCTGTTAATCAAAAACACGATAGGCATTAGCTTCTATTCCTTAATTGCCGGTTTCCCTATTCCGATCCTGCTGGCCCTGGCGCTGAATGAGATTCGAACGGGTTACTTCAAGAAGACCGTACAGATGGTTACCTACGCTCCGCATTTTATCTCCACCGTTGTCATGGTATCCATTATCATTCTGATGCTCTCCCCACATGTGGGCGTGGTAGACAAGCTGTTCACACTGCTCGGCTTCCCGATGACCAATTTCATGGGCATCCCGGAATACTTCAAATCGATCTATGTCTGGTCAGGTGTGTGGCAGGGCATGGGATATTCATCAATAATATATATCGCAGCTCTTGCTGGTGTTGATCCATCTCTCTATGAAGCAGCAAAGATGGACGGCGCATCAAGGCTTCGGAAAATATGGCACATCGACCTGCCATCGCTCGTTCCAGTCACCGTTATCATGCTGATTCTGAGTCTGGGCAGCATTATGGGCGTGGGCTTTGAGAAAATATACCTGATGCAGAATCCACTCAACACAAGCGCTTCGGAGGTCATCTCCACGTATGTGTACAAGGTGGGTCTGATCGGAGCGAATTTCAGCTTCTCCTCGGCAGTAGGGTTCTTCAACTCCATTATCAACCTGATCCTGCTGGTTATCGTCAACGGCATATCTCGCAAAGTATCCCAGAACAGCTTGTGGTAAAGGAGGAGCTTATCCATGTTCAACCTGATTAATCGTAACCGGATCAAGGACCCGCTCGGTGACCGCATTTTCATGACACTTAACTACATCTTTCTGTTTGCCATACTGCTAACGGTGTTTTACCCGCTCTTGTATATCATCAGTTCTTCGTTCAGCTCTTCACGAGCCGTGACATCCGGCCAGGTGTGGCTGTTCCCGGTAGACTTTAACATCAAGGCGTACATCTCCATTTTCAAAAGCCAACAGCTTATGCTCGGTTTCTATAACACGATCATCTACACCGTGGTGGGTACGTTCATTAACGTGGTGCTGACCGTCATGCTGGCGTATCCTTTGTCACGAAAATCGTTTTATGGACGAGGGGCCATCATTATTTTCATGATGATCACGATGTTCTTTGATGGTGGTCTGATTCCCACCTACCTCCTGATGAAGGACTTACACCTGCTGGATACACGTTGGGCAATGTGGTTGCCCGGGGCGCTCGCGGTGTTCCAGGTCATCGTGGCAAGGACGTTCTTCCAATCTTCCATCCCGGAAGAGCTTGGAGAGGCCGCAGAAATGGATGGTTGCCGGGATATCCGGTATCTGATCAGCGTGGTTCTTCCCTTATCAAAGCCCATTCTGGCGGTCATGACACTCATGTATGCCGTAGGTCACTGGAATGCGTACTTTGATGCACTGATCTATCTGCGTTCCGAGAAGTTGTTCCCTCTGCAATACGTGCTTCGCAATCTGCTCATCCTGAACGCGGCTGATCCGGCGATGCTTGCCAATACCAGCCAACAGATGCGGGACCAAGGGTTCGAGCAGGTGTTGAAATATGCACTGATCGTTGTCGCGAGTATTCCAATTCTGATCATGTATCCATTTGTACAGAAGCATTTTGTTAAAGGGGTCATGGTTGGTTCCCTCAAAGGTTAATCCTTGTGAGTTAAGCCCGGTTGCCTCTTGAAAGGAGGTGGAAGGAACACGCCGGCTTCCGGGGTCGATTTTATATACGTGCATGCAGTACAAGTCAATAATTTGCCGTTATAAACAAAAAGGAGGAGTCAGATTGAGAAAATCTTGGATTTCGATGTTGTTTCTGGTCTTTGCTTCGATGGCTTTGTTGTCCGCATGCAGTTCATCCGAGGAATCGGGTGGAAGTAGCGACGGTAGCGGGGAGAGCGGCGGTCCTGTAACCATGACCCTCTTTGCTCCGCAAGGCAAAGCTTCCATGGAAGAGAATGAATTTACCCAATTTATCGAAGACAAGTTCGACGTTACCCTAAAATGGGATCTGGCCCCAACGGACGCTTTGCAGGATCGCAGACAATTGCTGCTGGCCAGTGGTGATTATCCGGAAGTGTTTCTTCACGGCAAGTTCACCACCTCAGATCTTCAAACCTATGGAAAACAGGGCGTGTTCCTTCCGCTACAGGATCTGATTAAGGAGTATGGTCCGAACCTGACCAAGATTATGGAAGAGAAGCCATACTTCAAAGAAGCCATCACGGCACCGGATGGCAATATCTATGCTTTGCCAATCTTCAATGAATGTTACCACTGCACGTATGCACAGAAATACTGGATCAACACGGAGTGGCTCGATAATCTGGGTCTGAAAATGCCAACCACAACTGATGAACTGTATACCGTTCTAAAGGCGTTTAAGACACAAGATCCGAATGGTAACGGGAAAGCGGACGAGATTCCACTCACGGGCGCACCGAACAAGTATGTATGGAATGGCAACATTGATGCCTACCTGATGAATAGCTTTATATACAATGATAACGACAAATACCTGATCGTGAACGATGGCAAGGTGAGTTTTGCCGCCAATCAGGAAGGCTGGAAGAAAGGGCTGGAGTACATGAACAAGCTGTATGCAGATGGCCTGATTGATCCGGCTTCCTTCACGCAAAACGATCAGGCGATTGGACAGCTGGGGAACAAGGAAGGCGATGAAGTGGTCGGTTCCATTACGACGGCGCTGGTCAGTTATCTCGTGAATACCTATGACAAAGACATCACCCGTCACCAGCACTGGGAGATCGTTCCTCCATTGAAAGGACCCGATGGAGTGCAGACGACAGGCGCCACGCAGAGCGTAGGTGAGTTTGAGTTTGCCATCACCAACAAAGCGACAGAAGCACAGCAGATTGCCGCTATCAAAATTGTAGACTACATGTTCAGTGAAGAAGGTGCGCTGTACGCGGAGTATGGTCCAACTGAAGGCAAAGGCTGGAAGAAGGCAGATGCCGATGAGAAAAACATCAATGGCGAGCCGGCCAAATACAGCTACTACAACCTGCCTGAGCGTGATCCGAACGTTGTTGTGAACGAGAGCTGGTCACAGATCGGAGCGCATGACTTATCCAACACGTTCCGTAATCTGTTTGCGGAAGGACAGAATCCTCTAGAAGCAGAGGGTTATGGTACACGTCTGGCTCAAGCTACCAATGTGTATGAACCTTATGCACCCAAAGAAGTATACCCTGCGAACGTATTTATTCGTCCAGAGGATACGGAATCAGCTGCACAACTGACTACGGCCATCAAGGATTATGTGCAGACAAATATGGCACAGTTCATTATTGGCAGCAAGAGCATTGATAAGGAATGGGATTCGTATGTCAAAGGCTTCGATGGTCTCGGACTGAGTAATTACCTTGAGATCTACCAGCGTGCCATTGAGAAGAATCAATAATTGAAGGATTCAATATAGAGGCTGTCCCGTCTGTCACCCGTGACCGGGACGGTCTTCTCCTATGACAACCCCACGTCATCCGATATAATGTACTGAATATTTATGGAAAATTAGCGATCAGCACAGATGTTTGTCGTCATTCAGCATGAACAGTAATGGTGGGGGGATCTTCGGAGATGAACAACAATTGGTTTAGGCGTTTGCTGTTATCGTATCTGCCTGTTTTCTTTATTGTGACGACCATTCTATTCTTTATTTTCTTTCAAGTATTCAATGAACAGAACCGTAGAGAAGCGCTCAAGGCCAATGAATTTTTGGCCTCACAGGTTACGCAATATCTGGACAACTCCCTGCGTTCCATCGACTTCAAGGTACTGCGTGAGATTTTGACCAACCCTAACTTGAAGAATTATTTCTCGGTATCTGGCAGCGATGATGTGTATGCCGGCATTCAGGCGGTCCAGGTGGTTGATGAATTGAAAATAGAGTATCCGCTGATCGATTCAATTTATCTCGTTCGTTATGGTGATGGCACGGTCTTCAGTAACGGGAAGGCAGTTCCGATTGAAGAGTTCCCGGATGCAGACTTTATTGCAGATAGCCGGTCAAGGGATGAACAGAAGTGGGCAGGGGCACGAGCGTTCCGAGCTTTTCCTTCGCAAGCGACTGAGCAGGTGATTACGATTGTGCGAAGTGTAGGAAACGGCAAAGGACTTGTGGTGACAAACGTGGACCTAAGTACCCTGAGAAAATCCATTATGCAGATGTATGATCCGGAATTTACGTTTGTGAACATCTTCAACCGTTCGGGTGGCAATCTGTGGGATAGCAGCATGCCAGGAGGGGTTGCAGCTTCTACTAAAACCACGTCGGGAGAAGTTTTCTCCGAATTTACGTCGAGTTATAGCGGTTGGAAGGTGCAGACAGGTCTCAATAATGGAAAAATCGTCAAATGGGCTCTGCAATTTTATAATATCTGGTTTGCCTTTGCTGTAGTGGTTGTGTTGATTGGCGTGGTGTGGGTGATCTATGTGACCCGCAGAAACTACAAGCCGATTCAGCAGATTGTCACGTTAATTCAGACCGTCTCTTCGCAGAAGCAATCCGGACTGAACTATGGCAAAGAGAATGAGTTCCGCTTCATCCATACAACGCTGGAACGCATGATTGATCAGACGAGACAATATCAGGAGGAACATGAAGAGAATCTGATTTTACAGAAAAGAATGTTCTTTCAGGAGTTGCTGGAGGGCACACGAGACTTTACGAGCATGGAGCTGACAGCGGAGATGAAAAAGTTCAAACTGCCTGAGCTGGAGCATCGCTGGGCCGTCATGGTAGTTGAGATGGACCGGTATGATGCATTTGTGACGGAGTATCATCATCAGGACCAATCCCTCCTGAAATTTGTGTTATCCAGTATTCTGCAGGAGAGTGCGCGCCATGAAGGAACGGAAGTATGGGCTGAATGGATCTCCGATCAGCGTCTGTACGCCATCCTCTGGATTCCGGACATGGAACAGGCTGAGGAGACGGAGCATCGATTGCTCGCTGGTTATCTGGACAGAATCGATCAGTATCTGAACTTCACCGTGACCATTGGTGTTGGTCGGGTTGCTGTCGATATTCGGGGGCTGAAAGCTTCATTGAAAGAAGCTGTGCACGCGCTGGAGTACAAGGCTGTACTGGGGATAAATCGTATCATTCCGTGTAGCGATGTGCCAAATTCGACCAATGATGTGTATGAGTTCCTGAAGACCATCTCACTGCTGGTACAGGCGATGCGTTTATCGGACGATGTGTGGGAAAAGCATTTTGAAAGACTGTTTGAACAAATCAGTGAGTCTGTTCTGTCCCGTCAGGAGATTATGAATACGATCCAATTGTTATTTCAACATTACAATCGGGAATTTGCCGAACTTCCACGGGAGTATCAGGATTCGTGGGCCGTTATATTCACCCCGCTTCTCCCAAGGCTTGAGGGCTGGGAGACGTTAGATGACCTGCGTGAGCTGTGCTGGGAAGGGTTCAGAGAACTGGCGCTGCAGATGCAGACGCTGCATTGTTCCCGAAAACACAGATCACATATTCTGGAGATTCGCAAATACATCGAAGAGCATTACAACAATCCTGATCTGTCGCTGAACTACCTTAGTGATCTATTCGATATTAATCCGAAGTATCTGAGTAAACTTTTCAAGGATGAGATTGGGGAGAAGTTTGTGGATCTGCTCATTAGTCATCGCATCGAAAAAGCCAAGCTGCTCATGCAGGAGACCGATAAGGCCATTCAGGAGATCAGTGAAGAAGTGGGATATACAAACTATAATTCCTTCAACCGGGCTTTCAAGAACGTGGTGGGTGTGGCACCAAGTGACTACCGCAAAGCCATGTGAGTGCATGCGCCTAACTAATTCCGAACGCATAAGGAGAATGTGCATATGGACTATAAAGATGCTTCGCTTCCCATTCAGGAACGGGTTCAGGATCTAATCGGACGGATGACAACGGCAGAGAAGATTGGACAACTCATCCAGCCGATGGGCTGGAAGACGTATGATAAAGCAGCTGATGGTACAGTACGGGTGACGGAAGAGTTCAAAGCGGACATGGAACAGGGCGGTGTCGGTTCTCTGTATGGTGTGCTTCGGGCCGATCCATGGACTGAAGTGACGCTGGAAACGGGGCTTACTCCACGGCAGGGAGCCGTTGCCACAAATGTCATTCAGCAGTATGCCATGGAGCATTCTCGGCTAGGCATTCCCATCTTGTTCGGAGAAGAATGTTCCCACGGGCATATGGCGATTGGGGCGACAGTATTTCCGGTACCGTTAACCGTGGGCAGCACGTGGAATATGGAGTTATACCGCAAGATGTGTGAAGCCATCGCTGTGGAGACCCGGAGTCAGGGGGGAGCGGCAACGTATTCCCCGGTGCTGGATGTCGTACGTGACCCGAGATGGGGACGGACCGAGGAATGTTTTGCCGAAGATCCATACCTAATCGGTGAATTTGCAGTGGAAGCCATGAAGGGACTACAAGGTGAGCGTCTCGATTCCAACCGGACGATTGTGGCGACACTTAAGCATTTTGCGGCTTATGGCAGTTCAGAGGGTGGGCGTAATGCAGCACCTGTGCATATGGGCTTACGTGAATTGCATGAAATAGATCTGTTGCCGTTCAAAAAAGCAGTGGAAGCCGGAGCTTGCTCCGTCATGACCGCTTATAACGAGATTGATGGTGTACCTTGTACGTCCAGTACGTATCTGTTGAATGACCTTCTGCGTGAGCAGTGGGGGTTTGATGGATTCGTGATTACTGATTTTGGCGCCATTCAGATGCTGGTCCATGGACATAACACCGCTGAGAACGGGGAGCAGGCCGTAGCACAGTCCCTTCAGGCAGGTGTAGACATGGAAATGTCCGGGTACATGTACCGCAAACATCTTGGTCAGGCGCTTGAGCAGGGATTAATCGTAGAGAAGGATCTGGACTTGGCTGTGTGGCGGGTGCTGGAGATGAAATTCAGACTTGGGCTATTTGAACAGCCTTTCGTAGATCCAGAGTTTGCCGAACAAGTCATCGGATGTGAAGACCATATTCAGTTGGCAAGGGAAGTCGCACAAGAGGGAATTATTTTACTGAAAAATGAAGGGGCTACCCTCCCACTCGGCAAAACAGGTACAAAGCTAGCTGTCATTGGTCCGAACGCGAACCATATCTATAACCAACTTGGAGACTATACCTCGCCACAGCCGAGAGAACAGATCGTTACCGTACTGGATGGCATTACGCGCAATCTTGGCGCGGATTCGGGTCAGGTGCTGTACGCACCTGGTTGCCGGATTAAAGGCGATTCCAAAGAAGGTTTTGCACAAGCGCTCGCCTGTGCGGAACAGGCCGATGTCATCGTGATGGTGATGGGCGGGTCCAGCGCCCGCGATTTTGGTGAAGGTACCATAGACTTGCGGACAGGAGCGTCTGTGGTAACGGATGATCCATGGAACGACATGGAGTGTGGCGAGGGCATTGACCGGGCTTCCCTGAATCTCATGGGTGTTCAATTGGAGCTGGTGCAGGAGCTATATAAGCTGGGAAAACCCGTTATCGTGGTCTATATCAACGGCCGTCCCATTGCTGAACCTTGGATTGATGAGCATGTCCATGCGATTGTGGAAGCGTGGTACCCCGGGCAGGAAGGTGGTAACGCGATTGCGGATATTCTGTTCGGTGATGTGAATCCATCTGGCCGTCTTACCGTCTCCATTCCCAAGCATGTTGGGCAACTTCCGGTCTATTATCATGCCAAACGCACTCGTGGCAAGCGGTATCTGGAGATGGATCTTGCGCCGCAGTATCCGTTCGGATATGGACTGAGTTATACCGAATTCAAATACGAGAACGTAAGGGTTATACCGGATGTGATTGGGCCAGAAGATGAGGCACAGGTGATGGTTGAAGTCACAAATACCGGAGCGGTTGCGGGAAGTGAGGTTGTGCAGTTGTACATCGCGGATGTGTCGGCTTCGGTTACGCGGGCTGAAATGTCACTTAAGGGTTTTCGTAAAATCCATCTGGAGCCAGGACAGACTCATACCGTTACGTTCCCTGTGCAAAAAGAACACCTCGCACTCATCGACTCTCGTCTCCAGTCTGTCGTGGAACCGGGTGAATTCAGGCTCATGGTTGGCCGCAATTCGGCTGACTGGACCGCTTGTAGTCTGCATATCCAGAAGGTGGGGGTAGAGGTATGATTCGAATTCAGCGATTCATTGAAGATATGAACCGATCGCAGTGGCTGGATACGATCGAGCTTACGGCGTGGGAGATGCAGAAGGCCAGATACATTCGACCAGGGGAATACGAGTACGAGCAGGCAGACAAGGCAATGCAAAGCTTGAATCCGCTGAACAGCGTACACGGAACGACGTATTTTCTGAGCAAACGTATGGAGATTCCGGAGGAATGGCAAGATCAGGCTATTGGTCTGATCTTCGAGGCCGGAGGAGAAGGGCTGTTGAAGGTGAATGGCATGCCTTATCATGGATTGGATCGGAATCACTGGTTCGTACCCCTTCCGAGGAGTCGTGTTGGTAATACGCCGCAGTTGGAGATTGAACTCTATGATCCGATTCCAGAGCCGCATGACCCACTCAACCGACAAGCTGTTATTCAGCCGCCTATTCAGGGCATTCGGGCAGCATTGGTTCATGTTAATCAGCCACTGCAGAGCCTGATGTACAGCGTGACGGTACTCGCTGAGTCGCTCCGGGCATATAACGAGAAGGAGCCCAAGCGGATGGCTCTTATCCAGGCCATTCATCAGGTGATGGATGACATGTACAATGACCCGGAACGCTGGAGTGATGCAGCTTGGATACAGAACTTCGAATATGCATTAGCACAGTCGGTACAGCAGGAAGACCCGGAGGAATATCGAAGTGGCTTCATGCATCTGGTTGGACAATCCCACATTGATATTGCCTGGCTGTGGCCTGTACGTGAGACGGTTCGCAAGTCCAGTCGCACGTTTTCGACCATGTGTACCTTGATGGACACGTACCCGGATTTTGTGTATTCCCAGAGCCAGCCGCAGTTGTATGCCTTCGTGAAGGACCATTACCCGGAGTTGTATGAGCGAGTAAAAGCACGCATTGCTGAAGGACGCTGGGAGCTGGTCGGAGGCATGTGGGTGGAGCCGGATCTGAATATTCCGAGTGGTGAGTCGTTGGTTCGGCAAATTCTGTATGGACAGAACTTCTACCAGGCGGAGTTTGGCAAACGCTCCAACATCGAGTGGTTGCCCGACACCTTTGGCTACTGCGCTTCCTTACCGCAGATGCTGAAGCTTGCGGATATTCCTTATTTTATGACCACCAAGCTGAATTGGAATGACACCAATGCGTTTCCGTATGACCTCTTCAATTGGGTAGGCATAGATGGTACTTCGGTGCTGGCGTATCTGAACCATGGAGTGAATGAGCATACGCGGCCCAAAGATGTGGATGAACACTGGCAATCGTATAAACAGAGGGATGTGCATCCTGAGCAGATGTTGCTCTACGGACATGGTGATGGCGGTGGCGGTGTGACGAATGAGATGGTGGAGTTTGCAGAGCGATCCCACTTGATGGTGGGACAGCCAATCAGCAAATTCAGCACAGCAGGGGCTTTTTTTGAAGACATATCATTAAATAATCCGACGTTGCCAAAGTGGCACGGGGACTTGTACCTGGAGCTGCATCGAGGAACCTATACGACCCATGCAAGGAACAAACGTAGCAACCGTAAGGCAGAGGTATTGTACCGGGAAGCGGAGATCTGGGGGCAATTTGCCGGAGCTTGCGCCGCACACACGAAGAATGATCTGGATGAAGGCTGGAAGCTGATCATGCTCAACCAATTCCATGACATTATTCCGGGAACGTCGATTCCAGAAGTTTACGTAACGTCCACCGAGGAATACACGAAGGTATTTGCATTAGGTACATCCGCACTGCGGGAAACGCTGGATACCCTTGCGGAGAACATTACAACAGATGAGGTGGATGGTCTTCCCTACATTATATTCAACAGCCTTGGCTGGGAACGCGGAGAGAATATCACCATTACAGGCGATGCCCACCTCGCCGGGGTGGCTGCATTCGATCGTCAAGGGAACCGTCTGGCCTGTGATCTTGAGCAAAAGGAAGACAAGTACACGCTGCTCGTGTATGTTCCATCGATTCCTGCTTTTGGGTATACAACCATATGGCTGCGCGAGGCATCGGATGTTATCCTTCCAGTAAGGGAAGAAGAATCTTTCCCTTCCACATGGGAAACCGAATTTTACACTCTTGAGTTCAATGACTTGGGAGAGATCACGAGGTGGTATGACAAAACGGCAAGACGCGACTGGCTGAAGCCCGGTGATCGGGCGAATGAGTGGCAGTTTTTCCATGACAAACCGACGTACTGGGATGCTTGGGATATCGATCCGCGGTTTGAATCCCAGCGCGCAGGTGCGGTGCAGTTGATCTCCAGAGAGATTGTACAGCACGGGGCTACGCGAGATGTACTGCGTTTGGTCTGGAAGCTGAATCAATCCGAGATCAGCCAGGATATCATTTTGCATCGTTACCAGCGGCGTGTTGATTTCCATACAAAAGTGAAGTGGAATGAAAGTCATAAGCTGCTCAAGGTAGCATTTCCGGTGGATCTGGTGGCAGCCAAAGCAGCCTATGAAATCCCGTTTGGAGCGTTGGAGCGTCCAACCCATAACAACACCAGTTGGGAGCAGGCGCAGTTTGAGGTCTGTGGACATCGCTGGGCGGATATCTCGGAGGGCAACAGCGGTGTGAGTTTGCTGAATGATTGCAAGTACGGATACGACATCAAGGATCGGACGATCCGCCTGTCCCTGCTTCGTGCCCCGAAATGGCCGGATGAACATGCCGATCAAGGCCATCATGAATTCACGTATTCGATCCTGCCCCACCAGGGCGATTGGCGACAAGCTGCCGTCGTTCGCCGGGCGATGGAGCTGAATCATCCGGTGGAGGTTGTGACAGCGAGTCCATCTTCGGGTCACTTGCCATCTGAACACGCTTGGATGGAGTTTCGCAGTGAGCATGTCATTCTGGATGCAATCAAGCCCGCAGAAGACGGCTCGGGAACGGTGCTGCGTTTCTACGAATCATCAGGAGGTCGGGAAACAGTACAAGTTGAGTGGGCTGAAAAGGAAATTAAGGCGTCCATCATTAATCTGCTGGAGGATGAGATCCATCCGTTGGCTTGTCCAAACGGCACATTCGAGCTGACATTTAAACCCTATGAAATTAAGTCGGTGAAACTTGTTCCAATGAATCCAAATACGTAATCTTCAGGAGGTATGACATGAAATTAACGAATAAGATCGGTGTCATCGTGGATAGCTTTGGCGTAGGTGTACGGGAAGGGTTGAACAAGGCCAAAGACGTAGGTGCAGAAGGTGTGCAAATCTATGCCGTCAAGGGAGAGATGGACCCTGAAAATTTGTCGCCTGCGGCGCGCAAAGAGCTGAAGAGTTACATCAATTCGTTGGGTCTCGACATTTCAGCCCTGGTTGGCGATCTGGGCGGACACGGGTTTCAGGTCAAGGAAGATAATCCGTGGAAAGTAGAAAAGTCGAAGCGGATCGTGGATCTGGCCCTCGATCTGGGCACCCACATTGTCACAACACATATCGGTATTGTTCCACATGATCCTTCATCGGAAGTTTATGCTACGCTGCATGCTGCTTGTGAGGAACTGGGCCAATACGCCAAAAGCGTTGGCGCATACTTTGCCATTGAGACAGGACCGGAAACGGCTGCTGACTTAAAAGGATTCTTGGATACGTTGTCCACCAACGGAGTATCGGTGAATTTTGACCCGGCGAATATGGTGATGGTGACCGGAGATGATCCGGCGCGGGGCGTTCATCTGCTCAAGGATTACATCGTACATACCCATGTGAAGGATGGTGTGCGACTGAAGGAAGTTGACCCACGAGACGTATACGGAGCGGTCGGTTATGCGCCTATGGATCACGAAAAGATTGCCGAGATGGTCTCGTCCGGAACGTTCTTCCGTGAGGTGCCACTGGGCGAAGGTGGCGTTGATTTTGACGGATACTTTGCAGCGCTTCAGGAGATTGGCTACACCGGTTATCTGACGATTGAACGTGAAGTAGGCCATCAGCCGGAGCAGGATATTCGCAAGGCTGTTCAATTTATCCAACAATATCGATAGGGAGCTGAGCAGATGAAAGTGGGCCTGAGCACGTATAGTTTGTTGAACGATTTGAATTCGGGTGAGATGACGGTGCTGGATGTGATCGACTGGATTGCGGCGAACGGCGGCGAGCATATGGAGATGGTACCTTACGGTTATACCGTGGAGGATAATCACGATCTGGCGGATGCGATTCGGGAGCGGGCGGCGACTGCGGGTATTGAACTGTCCAACTACTCGATGCCAGCGAATTTTGTGCAGGAGACGGAAGAGGCTTTTGCAGAAGAGATGGCTCGGGTCAAAAGGCATGTGGATGTCGTACACCGAATGGGTGTAAAACATATGCGGCATGACGTCACGGCGTTTACCCTGCCAAAGGAGAAGATGACCATCACCTGGTTCGAGGAACATCTGCCGCTGATGGTGAAGGGAAGCCAGATCATTGCGGACTATGCCGCGCAGTTTGGCATCACCACAACCATTGAAAATCACGGCTTCAGCGTGCAGGCGAGTGATCGGGTGCAGCGTGTTCTGCATGCTGTAGATCGTCCGAACTTCAAAACAACACTCGATATTGGCAACTTCATGTGCGTGGATGAGAATCCGATCATCGGTGTCATGAAAAATCTGCCGTACGCTTCTCTGGTTCACTTCAAAGATTTCTACTTCCGTCCTTATGATGAGCATCCGGGTGAGGGTGAATGGTTCACGACAGCCTACGGTAACTTCCTGCGAGGGGCCATCGTTGGACAAGGTGACATTCCAATTCGTAAAATTGTAAAGTTGATCAAAGACTCCGGCTATGATGGCAACATTACGGTGGAGTTCGAAGGCATGGAGGAATGCAAATCCGCATCCAAGATCGCCATGGACAACCTGCGCCGCTTCTGGGAAGAGGCGTAACGAAGCATAAAGAGGGAATGGATCAAGGGCCACTTTTCGAAGTGGCTCTTATTGTTGATCATCAGGATTCTGGACTGCCCATCGATCCAGGATCATTTCGATGTAACGCATGGTATCCGTTGTCATACCATATACACGAGCTGACTGATCATCCTCTGGGGTGATATAATCCCAATATTTTTCTGCCAATTCTGCATTCCCGTGAAAAGTCCTTTCAGCATAATCAGAGATTCGGATGGCCAGTAACCGTGAGGCTTCGGAATCCGGAGGTTCCATCTTGCATGTATGAATATCTTTAAGAATATCAGCCCATTCCATGGATAATGAATTGTTCTGATTATTCAGAGGTAACGATTCCATTTCTTCAGGTGTAAAAACATCCTGACGGAACCTGCCCGGAGGTTGATCCAGTTCACGGATGAAACCCAACATCTCATCCAGACTGATTGTACCGGAGGCTCTGATGGCATATAGGGTTGAAAAAAGAAGATGCTCGACCTTGCTTAATCTCTCCTGCTGTTCCTTGACAACGGCCAGTTGTTGTTCCAACGTATTATTCCATAAAGTGAGTGTGCTCTCTGGTTCGGAACGAACAGCATCCTGATCGAGGAATTCTCCAATCTCATTCAATTTAAAATGCATTTTCTTCAGAATGGTAATCTGCTGAAGCCGTAAAATATCCTTTTCACCATATAAGCGATACTGATTGTTCTCATTACGGGCCGGTCGCAGTAAACCCAGCTTCTCATAATAATGCAGTGTTCGGATGGATACTCCGGTATGTTTGGATAGTTGTCCAACGGTATACAACAGGCAGATCCCTCCCTCATGATTTATGTATTCTCCACCAGCGCCATGCATTGAGTACCGCCAGAATGATCGCACCGACGAAGATTATCATCATATACAAAATAAATATTTCGGCCAACCCATTATCTTGCGCAGTATAGTTTAACAATGCCGGTCTATCACCTGGCATAACAACGAATCGGGCTACTTCTAGGTAAGCGATATGAAATCCGATGGAGGCCCATAAAGATCCGGTCAAACTCCGCAGAAGCTGTAACGTAATACCATAGGTCAAAATCAGGATCATATAATCCAAGGTTATCCGGTTTCCCGCATCCATTCCGACGAGCTCTTGCAATAGGCTCACACTAATCGGAACCAGCAGGAAGAGTATGACTTGAGTTACATAAGCGAAAAACACAGGAAGTCGCAGTCTGTAGCGTAATCCATCATAGACCATGCCTCGCATGGATAGTTCCTCTGGCAAAGCTTCATACAAGAAAGCAATACAACTATTAAGTACGACAGCAAGGAAGAGCTCGGCTGAGAAGTGCCACTCCGTAATCGTAATCCAGTTGTTCATACTGGCTATCGCTAACCCGATGAAGGCCAGAGAAGTGGCAAATAATGCGCCAGAGAGCAAGTGAATTATGCTTTTTCCTGTCAGAGGAAGAAGAACGGACTTCATATGGAAGTGTCTTCGAATGACGAATAGTACGGGTAAGACGATACTAATAATGACAACAGCTTGGGTGAGATGAACCATCCAATCATCAGCACCAATAGTGCTGACAAACTTCCCTGCGAGTGTAGCAAAAAACAGACCCAATGTCATCGTTAACCAACTCATTCCAATAATAGCTATTCCACTGCTACGTCGTTTCTTGGTTACATGTTCAGGTGACATACTCATGCTAATCCCCTCCTGAAGCCAGTATAAACCCTCGAGTTAACGTCAGGGTCAAGCAGGAAATATGCCTATCAGAATATGGTTCTGCGCAAGGATTAAGTTACGAGTAGCACAAGTGTGGTATACTGGATATATTCAGCCTGATAATAACTGGCTATGGATAGGAGATGTCACTGATCTATGCAGGTATTCGAGGACTGGAATCAGAAAGTAAAGAAGACGTTTAATGCTACGAACCCAGAGGTAGTGTTGACGGTATCGGAAGCTGGAAGTTTGCTTGGTTTGACCAAAGACCAGATGAAACTGTACGTGGACAAGAACAAACTAACGAAGGTCCCGATCATGAGAAGTGTTCACCGATACCTCTTATTGAAAAGTGAAATAGATAACATCGTTCAAGCTCGATAACTTCATAGGATTGAACACAACCATTTTACCGACAGGATTCGGGAGAGTGGTCTTTTTTTTATCGGAAAGGGGACAGAACGTGCTGAAAAAAGTGTCAAATTGGTTCTATCAGCGGGTGAATTGGAAATGGGTTGCAGCTGCGGTTGTTGTATTTGCTTGTTTTATTGCATTCATTCTGCCCTGGCAGGCGGCAAAGTCGGAGGAGGCCACAGGTGGTGGGCAGTCCCCGGATTCCTCTTTTCTGTACACTGCAAATGATCTTTATCAGATGGCTGAGCAGTATGGTGAAGCAGGGCGGAGCGCCTATATTCAGGCACGATTCACATTTGACCTCATATGGCCCTTGGCCTATCTGTTCCTCTTGGTTGTTCTGTTATCGATACTCTATCGCGTGCTTCCGGTAAAGAGTTGCTGGCGTTGGGTGAATCTGATTCCGGTCTTAGGTTGGGCTATGGACATGCTTGAAAATATAGGTGCGTCCCTGATCATGTATCGTTATCCTGAACGTACGCCTGTGCTTGCTGAACTCACTCCGATATTTACCCTGTTGAAATGGTGTCTGATCTATGCCAGTTTTGCAGCACTGGTTCCGGGTGTTCTGATCACGGTTCTCTACTATATACGCAGGCGCAAGAAGTAGTGGGAGAGGGATGGATTAAGAATATGTTGGTAACCCTAATCGTGTAAAGGTCCGCAGAGATAAGTGGAGAAATATACGCTTGTCAAAGGACAACCTGTTCATATATACTCATGTCGCAAGTGGCGTGAATCGTGTAATTACAAGAGCCCAAGGAGATGAAGAACGCATGTCGATCAGCTTGAATGTGTATCTGGTAACAGACGGTAATGGACGTGAAGCGGTAGAATTCTATCAAAAGGCATTTGGAGCCGAAGTGCTCGCGCTTCAAACATTTGGCGACGGTCCATCTGACCCGAATCACCCCATCCCGCCCGAAGCGAAAGACCGTATTATGCATGCTTCTTTGCAGATTGGCAGCTCGGTATTAATGTTGTCCGATACATTTCCAGGCATGCCGTACACTGTAGGTAATCATGTTACGGTTACGGTGAATACGGATACGGCGGATGAGGCCAAAGCAATTTTCAACCAACTGCAAGATGGCGGCGAAGTGAAAATGCCGATACAAGAGACGTTCTGGAGTCCAGCCTACGGCTCGGTTGTCGACAAATTTGGTGTACAGTTTCAAATTAGCGCTACGCCAGGACAAGCTTAAGAGCGTACTGTGCGTTAATATAACCTTCAAATGGAAAAAACCTCCGCGGTCTGCTTTGAGCAGTTGTGGAGGTTTTTTTGCTTTTTTTTGTAATGACTCGTGATTAATTTTCCTTGATTAGCCTTCCTTTTGAATCTTGGAAGGGTTGTTGATTTTATAAGGAACCGGGTTACGTGTCAGCTTCTTCTTGATAATTTTTGCTTCAAACGTAATGACATCTCCCACTTCCAGTTCTTGTTTCTTAACGGTGGCACTGTGGCTCGACCAGGCTTCCCCAACATCGATGACGTCTGGCTCTGTAATGGTAACTGCTTCATAGATAATGACCTCATCGTCATTGTCCGAGAAGTGATTTGGTACAGTGGTGAACTCTTTGACAACGGCACTCATCTTCACTTTACCTTCGGGCAGATCAATCTTAACGGTCTTGGCTTTGCTTGCTGTTTTGGCTTTAGGTTTGGCTTCACTGGCTGCCCCGGTTTGAGGTCCAACATACTCTTCTACGAGCCCATCCGGATCACCCTTCAACCCAGAGGAGAATTCATCTGTGTCCGTGTCGTACGAATCATCCTGATCCGCCGGAATTTCATCCGGGTTAACCAGGGCACCGGGAGTTGGCGTAACATCAGCAGCGACTGGTGCGACTGTATCCGAAGTTGTCGATTCTGTGCTTTGATCTGATCCGGCTGTGATTATACTTCTGGCATTGTAGCTGGACGCTTGCATTTCTTTCAGATACGACGGGTGAATACAATGCTTTTGTCCATTATCCAGTTGAATAACGGCTGCCATGTGATCCACATATCCAATGATGGTGCACGGCATGTTTAATCCGTTTCCTTTATAATAGAACGTTTTGAGTTTGGTTGCTTTACCCGAAAGCAAGCCCCACTCCTGACATTTCTCAATCAGTTCATCTTCGTTATCCAGCGCAATAAAATCCTGCGGTTCAATCATAAACGCGTATGTCATATGGAATTTCCGCCCTTCCAATCCATTCTTCATGTTCATCGTTTCCAAATTACAACCAGTGTATCACAAATGAGCATTTTGCATAAATCCAAACGCTAAAATCTGTATTCGGAGATGAAGATTCTCAACGCCTGCTCACAGAGGCCTATGCTATAATTTGATCAGAATGTAAGGTGAGAAGTTGCTACTATATATGTTGAACTAAAGATTATTTACACAGACACTACGATGACAGAACAACCTTCCAACCGCTGTTATCCCAAGATTTTTTCGATTCCCTTTTTCTAAAGAAAAATCCGGTGATAAACGCGAACGCTTCGCTTTCTCAGGTTTTTTCTGTCCTCTCCGTTATCGTTTAAATGGTTAGTTCAATTTATATAGCCTTGATATACATATATCAGGAAGGGAAGATTCGTATGGGTAAAAAAGTAAATCATCAAGCCGTATGGCTTGCTATAGGTGTTGCCATGGGAGTCAGCATTGGTACGGCTACACAACAACTTGGACTTGGCATTGCTTTTGGTTTGGCGCTTGGCATTGTGATTGGTTCGGTGGTTAGCAAACGTGCAGGGTCAGACTCAGAACATATGCTCAGCGAACATGTCCGTGAATTGCATAAACCAGATGACTGGGAAGAAGCGCTTCATCGCTCGCAGGATCATCCGGTGCTTATCCTGAAACACAGCACAACTTGTCCGACCAGTGCGAGAGCGTACAGAGAGTTTATGGCGTTTGTAGGCACCAATGCATCAGATCCCAAACAACCTATGGACTACCGCATCGTCAAAGTGATTGAAAATCGCTCGTTGTCCCGCTACATTGCGGAAGAGACAGAGGTTCATCATGAGTCACCACAGGTGCTTCTGCTCGATCAGGGGCAAGTTGTCAAACATACCTCCCATGGCAAAATCACGAAGAAAAGATTATTGCAGTGGGCACAGAATCCATTTGGATAAATAGTACACCTTATAGACCCGTTCTTTTCAGCCCAGAGCTGAGGAGAACGGGTCTTTTTTACGCTTTTTTTACACCTGTGGAGGCATTTCTTTACCCCTTTTTTACAGCGTTTCATATTACGATTTTACATGTAGCAGGTGCAGAGAACGGTAGAGAGAGGGAGGAAGGGCGCATGGTGAATGATGCCACGATGATTGGATTGGTTGTGCTGCTGTTTGCGGTGTTTTGGGGATTCTTGAAATTCTGCGAAAAGGCTTGAGGGCAGAGAGGGGGAGCGGAATGATTGTCATCGGCATGATTGTACTCGCACTGGTGATTTATCTCGGTTATGTGCTGGTGAAGCCAGAAAAATTCTGATGCTGACGATGTACGTAATGCGGAACAAGGGAACGTCGAATAGGGAGGAAATGCGGATATGGGTATCGGTGTAGTGCAAGTAGCGGTGACGCTACTAATCATCCTGCTGCTGGTGAAACCGGTGGGAAAATATATAGTGAACGTGTTCGATGGACAGCGAACGGGGCTGGATCGGATTTTTGGTGGGCCGGAGCGACTGCTCTTTCGATTGATGGGAGTACGCGAGAACGAATCCATGGGGTGGAAAAAGTACCTCACGGCCGTTCTCCTCTCCAACTTTGTAATGTTGGTATTGATGTTTCTGGTGCTGCGACTGCAAAAATATTTACCACTCAATCCGGATGGCATCGGCAATATGCCAGTGGCGCAGGCATTTAATACGGCCGTTTCGTTCATGACCAACACGAACTGGCAGTCGTATACGGGCGAGAACGCCCTGTCGTACCTGTCACAGATGCTGGCAGTGACGTTCCCGATGTTTACGTCGGCAGCGACGGGATTTGCAGTGGCCATTGCGTTTATTCGCGGGCTGGTAGGCCGCCGGGATGAACTGGGGAACTTTTACGTCGACCTTGTACGGTCGATTACGAGAATTTTTTTACCGCTGAGTTTCATCGTGGCCCTGTTCCTCGTGTTCCAGGGTGTGCCCCAGACGCTCGCGGGAGCGGTGAACGCAACCACGCTGGAAGGTGCGCAGCAGACCATCTCACGTGGACTGGTCGCCTCACTGGAATCGATCAAACACATTGGCACCAACGGTGGTGGCTGGTTTGGAACCAATGCTGCACATCCATTTGAGAATCCGACGGCCCTGAGCAATCTGGTGCATATCGTCTGTATGATGCTGTTACCGACTGCACTGGTATACGCCTTCGGCTTGATGGTCAATAACCGGAAGCAGGGTTGGGCATTGTTCGCAGCGATGAGTTTTCTTTTCCTTGTGATGTTGACCACCGTATTTGTCTCCGAATATCGCGGTGTACCCGCGTTGGATGCAGCAGGTCTGCAGGGCAATATGGAGGGGAAAGAGGTCAGGTTTGGCATACCCGAATCGGCTTTATTCACGGCAGTCACGACAGCGGCCACTACAGGTTCTGTCAACAATATGCATGAGTCGCTTACTCCACTTGGAGGCATGGTATCACTGGCTCAGATGATGCTTAATAACGTGTTTGGTGGCAAAGGGGTAGGACTGATCAACGGACTGTTGTATGTGATTCTGGCTGTGTTTATCTGTGGATTGATGGTGGGACGAACACCTGAGTTCCTGGGCAAAAAAATTGAGGGCAAAGAAGTGAAGCTCGCATCCATCGCCTTGCTCATTCATCCTTTGATTATTCTGGCGCCAACGGCAATCGCGCTTATGCGGCCCGAAGCTATTGCGTCCATCTCGAACGGGGGCATGCATGGCCTGACCGAAGTTCTCTATGCTTTTGCCTCGGGTGCAGCCAATAATGGATCGGCCTTTGCCGGACTGAATGCCAATACAGACTTTTACAACATCGCGATTGGTATCGTTATGCTGCTGGGAAGGTACGTTTCGATGATCGCCATGCTGGCTATTGCGGGTTCACTCGCTACGAAACGGGTTGTACCGGTAACCACGGGCACCTTGCGGACACACACACCTCTCTTTGCTGGGATTCTGGTCATGATGATCGTTGTTGTCGGCGCACTCACATTCTTCCCGTCGCTTGCCCTTGGACCGATCGCAGAACACTTGGCAATGATTCAATGAGGGAAATGACAGGGGAGCAACAGAGGAATTGGTATAAGGACGTAACGTACGGAGGTGGCGGTGCATGATGAATGCAGTCGAACGAAAGAAGGAGCAGACGATGCAACATATGGATACAGAAATGTTTAGTACGAAGGGCAATGAGCCGGATAACAACCGAGGTAATATTCAACGTGATCCCGGATCAAAACGGTCTTTAAGCAAGGATATGATACTTCAGGCTTCGCTGGATGCGTTCAAGAAGCTAAATCCGGTGGTCATGATCAAAAATCCGGTTATGTTTATTGTTGAGATTGGCACATTCATTACGCTCTTATTATGCATTAATCCCGATCTCTTCACCGCATCCGAGGCTGGACGCGGGTACAACATTGCCGTATTTTTCATTTTGCTGTTCACGCTGCTGTTCGCTAACTTCGCGGAGGCACTTGCAGAAGGGAGAGGCAAGGCCCAGGCGGATACGTTACGCAAGACGAAGTCGGACACCATGGCCAATCTGGTGCAGAAGGATGGAACAATCCGGCAAGTGTCTTCGACCCAGTTGAAAAAAGGCGATATGGTCCGTGTGGAAGTCGGTGAACTGATCCCGACGGACGGTGAGATTGTGGAAGGCTTGGCCTCCATTGATGAATCGGCCATTACGGGAGAATCCGCCCCGGTTATCAAGGAGGCAGGAGGCGATTTCTCTTCCGTTACCGGGGGGACACGTGTCGTGTCCGATTACATCGTCATGCGTGTTCAGACGGATCCGGGTGAGTCATTCCTTGACCGGATGATCTCTCTGGTTGAGGGTGCTCAGCGCCAGAAAACACCTAATGAAATCGCGCTGACAACCCTGCTCGCCGTATTAACTCTGATCTTTCTGATTGTCATACTCACGATGGTTCCAATGGCAAATTACCTTGGTATTCGACTAGATCTGGCGACATTGATCGCACTTCTCGTCTGCTTGATCCCCACCACAATTGGTGGATTGCTGTCCGCTATTGGTATTGCCGGGATGGACCGGGTTACGCAGTTCAATGTGCTCGCCATGTCAGGTAAAGCGGTGGAAGCGGCCGGGGATATTGATACATTGATTCTGGACAAAACAGGAACGATCACATACGGAAATCGCATGGCATCTGAGTTTATTCCCGTTCTGGGCATTACTTCGTCAGAGATGACGCAAGCTGCTTTACAAGCTTCTGTGCGAGATGAGACCCCGGAAGGACGTTCTGTGGTGGAACTGGCAGGCAAACAAGGTCAGAGCTGGGCTGAGACAGAGTATGCTAATGCGGAAAATGTGGAATTCACGGCAGAGACACGGATGTCCGGTCTGAATCTGAGCAGCGGAATGAAAATCCGCAAAGGTGCGGTGGATGCGATCAAAAGATATATTGCTTCCGAAGGAGGCCGTATACCTGGTGATCTGGATGAGATTGCAAATCGAATTGCGAAGGCTGGAGGCACGCCGCTTGCTGTGGCCATCGATGAACGAATCTACGGTGTGATCTATCTGAAAGACACTGTGAAGCCAGGGCTAAAAGAGAAGTTCGCCGAGATGCGCGCCATGGGTATCAAGACCATTATGTGTACAGGTGACAATCCGTTAACCGCAGCGACCATAGCGCTGGAAGCGGGCGTGGATGATTTTATTGCTGAAGCGAAGCCCGAGGACAAGATTGCTGCAATCAAAAAAGAGCAGCAGGAGGGCAAGCTCGTCGCCATGACAGGCGACGGTACCAACGATGCTCCTGCTCTGGCGCAGGCTGATGTGGGCCTGGCGATGAATTCGGGCACCATGGCGGCCAAAGAAGCGGCCAACATGATTGACTTGGATTCGGACCCGACCAAGTTATTGTCGGTGGTCTCCATTGGCAAGCAGCTGCTGATTACACGCGGCGCACTTACCACCTTTTCGATATCCAATGATATCGCGAAATATTTTGCCATCATTCCAGCCATGTTCATTCTCGCCATGCCGCAGCTTCAGGCGCTGAATATTATGAATCTGGCTTCACCGCAGTCTGCAATTCTGTCGGCGCTGATCTTCAACGCCATTATTATTCCGCTGCTTATTCCCATTGCGATGAAAGGGGTTAAGTACCGGGCGATGTCAGCCGAGAGGCTGCTTGGCCGCAATGTGTTCATCTATGGCGTAGGTGGTGTGATTGTACCTTTTATCGGAATTAAGCTGATTGACATGGTTCTGTCGGGAATTCTTTAACGAGATAACAACGCTTATCAAAATTGTTCTTTTATCCTAATGAATTCAGGAAGTGATCTGTATGAACATGTTCTTACCCGCCATAAGGCTATCTGTTGTGCTTATGCTGATATGCGGCTTAATCTACCCGCTTGTAACAACTGGTGTAGCCCAACTTCTCTTTCCTGCGCAGGCGAATGGCAGTCTGATTACGCAAGATGAGAAAATCATCGGCTCGTCACTGCTTGCGCAGGAAATCCAATCGCCGGGGCTGTTCCAGCCCCGGGCATCAAATGCCGGTTATGACCCAACGGCTTCAGCCGGTTCAAATCGCGCTGTAGCTTCGGAGGAATATATTGGCGAGATGAAGGAAAAAATGGCTCAGCTCCAGCAGGAAAACCCGGGATTGAAGCAGATCCCCGCTGATCTCGTGACGGGTTCAGGCTCTGGACTTGATCCGGATCTCTCTCCCGAAGCCGCTGAGGCACAGATCCCACGTATTAGCGAAGCTACGGGGCTTAGTGAACAGCAGCTTGTGCAACTTGTAGATGAGCATATGGAAGGTCGTCAGATGGGTATATTCGGGGAACCGCGTGTGAATGTAACGGCTCTGAATCTGGCGCTGATAGCAGAAATGAACTAATGAACGAACATATTAGCCTGCTCGCGATATATCGGGAGGGGCTTTCTCCATTTTTTTCATCCTATTTTTAAAGGAAAGGGGGAGAGGGACGGATGGAAGAAAGCTTCAAGCGCAAGTCACCGGAAGAGATGTTGAAGATGATTACGAAGCTGCAGCAGGGTACGCTCAAAATCTACATCGGCCCAGTCAGCGGATCGGGCAAAACGTATCACATGTTACGAGAAGGGAATACGTTGCGTGAGCAGGGCATTGATGTGGTCATCTGCGCCGTCTCCACAATGCGCAGACCGGAAACGGTGGAGCAGCTTGGCGCACTCGAACGGATTCCAAGCATTCACTGGTTACGCGAGAGTGATGATGTAGAGATGAAGGATCTGAACCTGGATGCACTGTTGGCGCGTAATCCGGAGGTTGTGCTGGTGGATGGTTTGGCACATCGCAACAGAGAAGATGCTCGGTATGCTACCCGGCTGGAGGACATTCAGTTTTTGCTCCGAAACAACATCAGTGTCATGACAACGGTGAATGTGTATGAGCTTGAAGGGTATACCGAGCTGGCCCGGCAGCTCACCGGTATCACAGTAGAACATACGGTACCTGCGGATACACTGGAACTTGCGGATGAAGTCAAGCTGATTGACGTCACGCCGGAAACGATACTGAGCCGTCTTGCAGAAGGTCATTTGCAGGGGCATGAGGGAGAAGCTGTATTTCGTCAAGGCAATCTGGGTATTCTGCGCGAACTGGCACTGAGATTGGTGGCAGAAGGGGTGAATGAATCCCTGCGTGAGCATCGGGAAGAGATGGGAATTACCGTCACAACAGGCATCATGGAACGGATTCTGGTGTCCACGCAATATCATTGGAACGGCTCGATCTATATCCGGCGCGGACAACAGATTGCCAAACGGCTGAATGGGGATTTGTGCGCCGTGGTTTTTCGGAATATGAAGCAGCCATTAACCAAGGAGGCAACCGTATTTCGACGGAATATGATCAAACTGGTGGAGAAGTTTGGCGGCCATATGGAGGAGCTGTCTATATTACACCGTCGCAACAT
This sequence comes from Paenibacillus sp. FSL k6-2145, assembly GCF_037976585.1. Lineage (NCBI taxonomy): Bacteria > Bacillati > Bacillota > Bacilli > Caryophanales > Paenibacillaceae > Paenibacillus > Paenibacillus sp. FSL k6-2145. The sequence goes on from NZ_CP150267.1 coordinate 2,408,698, forward strand.
CCCGTCTACGCTGGCACGTTACGCCATGGAGCACCAGATTACCCGGATTGTGATGGGGCACTCCCGGCGTACGCGCTGGCAGGAATTGTGGCAAGGGTCCGTTGTTAACTCGCTGCTACGCAGATTACGTGGTGTGGATCTCTTTCTGGTTGCTGATCGAGCGGCCAGGGAGGGTGAACGTGTGGTTCCGGCCAAGGTAAACGAGGTGGAGTCACTGACATACCGCAGACTAAGCGAACAGGAAATGAAGGATCAGATTGGCCAGATTCAGCGCGGCACATTCAAAATATATATCGGAGCCGCACCAGGTGTAGGCAAAACCTACATGATGCTGCGAGAAGGCAATGATTTGCTCCGTAAGGGCATCGATGTGCAAATCGGCTTGCTGGAGACACATGGGCGGGCAGAAACCGTGGAGCAGATGGGTCACCTGTCTGTGATCCCTCGCGCGAAGCGCGATTATCAGGGAACTCGTCTGGAAGAGATGGACACGGAGGCCATTCTGCATCTTTGCCCAGAAGTGGTGCTTGTGGATGAACTGGCGCATACGAATGTACCCGGGAGTGTCCGGCAAAAGCGTTATGAAGATGTCCTGCTCCTGCTGAATGCAGGCATCTCGGTGATTACCACAATGAACGTACAGCATCTCGAAAGTCTGAATGATGCCGTTGAACATATTACCGGTGTTCGTGTCCGCGAGACCGTACCGGATCGGATCATTCAGATGGCGGATGAGGTGCAGCTGATTGATGTGGCACCCCAAGCCTTGCGGCAGCGCATGAGGGAGGGTAAAATCTATGCAACTGCCAAGGTCGAGCAAGCCCTTGCGAATTTCTTCAAAATTGGCAATCTGATTGCCTTGCGAGAACTTGCTCTGCGCGAGCTGGCGGACGATGTCGATGAACGGCTTGAAGCACAGCAGGCCAAAATTGCACTTCGAGGACCTTGGCGCAGACAGGAAGCGGTCTTTGTATGTGTAAGCAGTGATCGTCATGCCGAGCGGCTGATCCGGCGTGGATTCCGTATGGCTTATCGTCTAAAAGCCATCTGGCATGTACACCATATCCACATCGGTGAGTCCATGAGTGACGAAGTGAAGTGCCATCTGGAAGCGTTGGAGCAGCTGACGATTCGGCTTGGTGGTCAATTTCATATTCACCACAGTCCAAGGCTGCGCGATGTACCTGAGATTTTGGCAAGAAAGGCATCGGAGGCGAGAGCAACCCAGTTGGTAGTCGGGCAGGCAAGACGGGTGTGGTGGCTGAATGGCTACCGCGGCTCAGGATCGGTGGTCAACCGACTTGTACGCTTGTCGCGGCATCTGGATGTATTGATCGTTGCAGATTACGATTATGAACTGAGCGGGATGTGAATGGATATTGTCTGAACGAATAAAAAAAGAAACACTGCCATCCCATGGGAAACGGATTCCGGCATATGTATGGGTGACCCTTGGGGTGACGCTGCTAACTTTGCTGCTTCATGCCATCGGCATGAGCGGTGATCTGGTTAACGTAGCGCTTGTATACCTGTTTCCCGTACTGGTGAGTGCCGTGTATTGGGGAATGGGGCCAGCTGTATATGCCGCCAGTTTTAGCGTCATTATGTTTGACTTCTTTTTTGTACCGCCGTATTTGAGCTTTACGGTTGAAGACTTGAGGTATCTCATTTCCTTTGTCGTGTATCTTGCGGTGGCGATCCTGACAGCGAGTCTTGCAGGTCGATTGCGACAACAACTGGAGATGGTAAAAGCACGCGAGGCCACGACTAACTCCCTGTACGCATTGAGTCGTCAGATGACAGCCATTACGGATCTGAATACGTTGCTGGTTAACATTGCAACCCAAGTATCGCTTACCCTGGGTAAGCCAGCAGCTGTGTATCTTCCGGATGGACAGGGGGATTTGCTGGTTACAAGCTCTTCCGCATCCACACCCGCATCAGAAGGGGAAAAGGATGGCTGGGGAGATGGAGAGTCGGAAATTGCCATTGCCAAATGGGTGTATCATCACGGACAGATCGCAGGTAAGGGATCATCCGCTTTACGGGAATCTCCCGGACTTTACGTACCGCTACGCACAGAGGAGCAGATTCATGGCGTACTCGCCGTGAGCATGGACGCTGGCGAGATTCATGAGCAGCAAGAACAGCTTCGGCTGTTGGAGGCATGCGGTGGGCTGGCCGCAGGTGCCATTGCCCGAGTGAAGTTGGCGGAAGAGGCCCGGTTGGCGCAGATCACTGCTGAATCAGAGCGCATACGCACAGCGTTGCTGGACTCTGTCTCTCATGAATTGCGTACGCCCCTAACCGCCATTATCGGCTCGGCTACGGGATTGTTGGAGAATGATACTCTTTTTACACCCGAGGATCGGAGAGAATTAACAGGCAACATTCGGGATGGAGCTTTGCGCATGAATCGTCTCGTCACGAATCTGCTGGGTATGGTTCGGCTGGAGAGCGGCATGTTGCAACTGAACCGGAAATGGTGTGACGTGGGAGACATCATTAGCGTTGTACTGACACAAGTTCGGGGATTCAGTCCGCATCGCAACATTCAAGTTGACCTGCCTGATGACCCTGCCTTTATCTACGGAGATGAAGTATTGCTGGAGCAGGTGCTGGTCAATATCGTCAGCAACGCCATCAAATATTCGCCTGATGAGAGCCCGATTGTCATCACTGTGGCAAGCGATAAGAGTACAGATCAATTGACGATCTGGGTAGCTGATCAAGGCATCGGTATAACGGAAGCGGAAAGATTGCGTATATTTGATAAGTTCTATCGCTCAGAGTCGACTCAGCATGTCACAGGAACGGGACTTGGTCTGGCAATCTGCAAAGGCGTTGTGGAAGTCCACGGAGGTACCATTGTGGCAGAGCCGAATCCGGGTGGGGGAACGAGAATGCGTATAGATATCCCCATGGAGGCTCACGGATCGCCGTTTTCCTATTCAGAACAAGGAAAGGTTGAAGAATAACATGAACGCAACACTAGGGGCTCGCATACTGGTGATCGATGATGAGCCGCAGATTCGCAAATTGCTCAAGGTCACCCTTCAGGCACACCAATTCGAACTTCACGAGTGTGGAGATGGCGAAGAGGGCGTTATTCAGGCCAGTATTGTACATCCGGATTTGATCATCCTCGATCTTGGTTTGCCGGGCATGTCTGGCATGGAGGTCCTTCGCCGGATTCGCGAATGGTCGCAAGTGCCGATTATAGTGCTGACAGCGAAGGATCAGGAGGGAGACAAAATTGCCGCGTTGGATGGAGGTGCAGATGATTATGTGACCAAACCATTTGGAATGGGTGAGTTGGTCGCCCGTATTCGGGTGGCGCTGCGTCATGTAGCCAAAACGACGGATGAGCCGATACTGCGATTTGGATCACTCACGATTGATCTGGCCCAAAGGCAGGTCGAACTGGAGGGGGCTTTGGTCAAATTAACCCCAACGGAATATGAGATGCTGAAGGTGCTTGCCTCCAATGCAGGGAAAATCATCACTCAGCGCCAGCTTTTGCAGCAAGTATGGGGGGGGCATCATCATGAGTCCGACAGCCATTATCTTCGGGTATATGTGGGACATCTGCGTAAAAAATTAAATGAAGATCCAACGAATCCGCGATATATTCAGACGGAGCCTGGCATTGGTTATCGCTTTTTGCTCCCTACCGAGTAAGGTTCAACGCAGAGGGACATTTCTTAACAATAATGTGATGCACGCTTCAGCGGGTGAGCACTATGGAACGAACAAAACACCGTCCCCTTTAGCTGCAAAGGAAACGGTGCTTTTATATTATGACGTGTATTTTGGCAACCAGTCGCCGTGAGCTTCAATCAACTCATCACACATCGCTACGATGTCATCGATAGACAGCTCGGCAGCCGTATGTGGATCAAGCATGGCGGCGTGATAAATATGTTCTTTTTTGCCAGTGATTGCTGCTTCAATCGTCAGCAGTTGCGTGTTGATGTTTGTCCGGTTCAATGCCGCGAGTTGTGGAGGCAGATCCCCAATATACGTAGGGCTGATTCCTGATCCATCCACCATACAAGGTACCTCGACACATGCTTCACGCGGCAGGTTCGTAATCAGTCCGTTGTTCATGACGTTGCCGCCAATCTTGTACGGGTTATTCGTCTCCATCGCTTCGATAATATGCGATGCGTATTCACGGCTACGGGTATGTTCAATATTTTCGCTGGCAAACAGCTTGGTACGCATTTCTTTCCAGCCCTCAATCTGGTTTACACAGCGGCGTGGATACTCATCCAGTGGAATGTTGAAGCGTTCAATCAGCTCCGGGTAATTCCGCTTGATGAAGTAAGGGTGGTACTCGGCATTATGCTCAGAGGATTCCGTTACATAATAGCCAAAACGCTGCATCAGCTCAAAACGAACCATGTCGTCATGCTGTTCCTTCTGTTTTTCCTTCGCCAGACGTTTAATCTCAGGGTACAGATCCTGCCCGTCTTTGGTAACTTCGAGTAGCCACGCCATGTGGTTGATCCCTGCAATCTTAGCCACAACACCTGTCTGATCGATCCCCAGTGCATCAAACAGATGTGGTACACATACCTGTACACTATGACACAATCCTACGGTTTTGATCCCACCATGTACGTTCATGACGTTGGTAAGCACAGCCATCGGGTTGGTGTAGTTCAGGAACCACGCATCCGGACATACTTCCTGCATATCTCGGGCGAAATCCAGCATAACCGGAATCGTACGCAGATTACGGAAAATTCCGCCAATACCGAGTGTATCTGCAATTGTTTGACGCAATCCGTATTTCTTCGGAATTTCGAAGTCCGTAATGGTACATGGATCATATCCACCGACCTGGATGGCGTTGATGACATATTTGGCCCCGCGCAGCGCTTCTTTGCGGTCATGATATACGTTCACGACGCAACGACTTCCGAGTGAACGGGCCAGACTGGTCAGCAAACGCTCTGAATCGCTCAAACGTTCAGCATCGATATCAAACAATGCCAATTCAAAATCCTGCAGTGCTTCGGTCATCATGACATCACCCAATACATTTTTAACAAAGACGGTGCTGCCTGCACCGAGAAACGTAATTTTGTTCATCTTAAGTTCAGCCTCCCTGAAAAATGTTGTACCCCAACTATAGGCCGATTCGGCACATATAACTATGGCTCAACCCCTTTCAAACATGTCATAATCCCATTTTTGTTCCCGCTTTCAACTAATATGGAAGCACTTTAGCTGTTATAATATAAATGGACTAAATGAAGAGGTAAGCGGAACGAAGTCAGGATGGAGGGCGAAAAATGAGTCGCATTGAGATGAATGTGGTTCCCGCAGGCTGGACACAGATGGAGCTGATGTTGTTGTTTTTTGGGTGGGAGGCATGTGACCCTGCGCATTATTGGGGACCGGGTGTACGTGATTCTTACATTGTGCACTACATCCATGAAGGACGGGGCACCGTGTACATGGGGGATCAGGAATACAAACTTAGCGAGGGACAGGGTTTTGTCATTCTCCCGGACACACTTATTCAATATGAGGCAGATCCGCAGGAGCCCTGGACGTATTCGTGGTTTGGTTTTAAAGGCGTACAAGCCAAAGCATTCATGCAACGTGCCCAATTAAGCCCGGAGCGTCCGATATATGATGCCCAGGATACAAATACGATGGAACAGTTGTATACGGAGTTGGTCCAGGCTTCTACGCGTCCAGGAGGCGATGTGATGAATCAGAGTCTCTTGTATCGCTTGGTGGCAGAATTAATCTCTTCTTCGCCTGTGAAGGAAGAAATAGGGCAACTCCTTTCGAACAAAGAGACGTACATCCGGCAGGCGGTGCAGTTTATGGAGAACAGGTACAGCCAGCGAACTTCCATTCTGGATATTGCCCAAGCTGTGGGGCTGGATCGCACGTATCTATCGGGATTGTTCAAAGAGCGATATGGCATGTCGCTACAGTCCTTTTTCCTGGAGTACCGTATGAATCGGGCTGCCGAACTTCTTCAGAATCCAGGGCTGTCGGTAAGTGAAGTGGCACATTCGGTTGGCTATACAGACCCATTACTGTTTTCCAAGATGTTCAAGCGAGTGACGGGTGTGTCTCCGAAGGGTTCGAGAAATCGAGATTAGACGTATTTCAGAGTTTCAAATTTGAAAGAAAAGTTCTGATCATTATCGTCATCCCGCTATTCTGATACAGAAGTGTAATTGAATATGTGGAACTTGGTGCTTTGCCCGTGAGGGTGGAAGCTTAATAGGGAAGTCCGGTGTGATACCGGCGCGGTCCCGCCACTGTAACAGAGGAGTCAAGTAGCGATAATCCACTGCTTTAAGCCGGGAAGGAGCTGCAAGTGACGATGATTCTGGAGCCAGGAGACCTGCCAGGTTTAACAAACACAGTAGTACCCTACGGGAGATAGGAAGGTGTTTAGAGAGCATGATTTTTTCTGAAAATCTGTTTATTTAAGGCGTCTTCATCCAGTAACACGGAGAGAGACGCCTTTTTTGATAGAATTTATAAGTTTTCAGCGGAGCTGTGGACGAAGAACATCATGGAAATCATCATTTTTCTCATGAATTTTACTCCTCTCAATTGTGAATTTCTCTCCTTGATATGTACTTTTCAGGCCCTCGAAAAAAAACAAAAAAGGCCACGAATCCGCAGATTCATAGCCTTATGCTTTAAGGTCTCCAACATACGTAGTTCCATCAATAATCAATAAATCAAGAATACTCGATTTCCAAACATTTGAAAAGCACATATTCTTCTTACTCCAAATAAAGTCAGGCTATCGGTGTTCCATTAGGTAATGGGCTATCCGGTGAGAGCAAGACAACATCGCCTTCACCAGGCACGCCGCCCAGCACAAGTACTTCAGAGACAAAACCGGCAATCCGCCGGGGTGGAAAATTAACTACAGCAACGACCTGTTTGCCAATGATCATGTCAGGCGTGTATCGCTGAGTAATCTGAGCACTAGAGCGCTTAAGACCAAGTGGTCCGAAGTCGATCGTCATTTTAATAGCGGGTATGCGAGCCTTGGGGAAGGGTTCGGCTTCCACCACGGTACCAACCCGGATGTCATGCTGCATGAACTCTTCAAAAGTAGCCATAGGGGTAGATCTCCTTTCAACTATTGGGGACTATTATAAATGAAAAATCAACAAAAAATCCAGATTACGCTGTATCGTAACCTGGATTTCTGTTGTGTTGCTTTGAAACAAACTAAGCGCCGTTCCAATTTTCCCCGGTGAGGTATTTCTCGGTGAGGATGGATAACATCTGAATACCTACTTCATTATGTCCGCCTTCTGGAATAATGATATCGGCATACTTTTTGGATGGCTCGATAAAAGCATCGTGCATCGGTTTTACCGTTTCGAGATATTGTTTGTATACGGATTGGATCGTGCGTCCGCGCTCTTCAATATCCCGCAGGACTCTCCTTAGAATCCGAACATCAGAATCAGTATCAACAAATACTTTGATGTCCATCAGACTGCGAAGATGTTCATCAATCAGCACATGCAATCCTTCTACAATGACAATATGGTTCGGTGCCAGTTCAACCGTCTCATTGGCAGCACGGTTATCTATGGTGAAGTCATATACGGGAGCATACGCCGCTTGGCCTTTTTTCAACAGGGTGAGATGCTCAATCAACAGATCATTATCGAATGCAAACGGGTGATCGTAATTGGTGAGTCGGCGTTGCTCAGGTGTGAGCTGCGACTGGTCTTTGTAATAATTGTCTTGGGATATAAAAGTAACTTTAGCTGATCCCAGACGGTCTATGACGGAGCGAGCTACCGTCGTTTTACCGGAGCCGGTTCCTCCGGCGATACCAATAATGAGCATGGTTGTTCCATAAGCCTCCCTAAAATGGCAGCATGATGAATGGATAAAAGCCCATCAGAAATCCTTCGTTCATGGCCTTTATCCACATGTCTGTCTCTGAATACACAATTCTTTCATTGTACCATAGCACACGACTTTTTTCATCTTGGTGTATGGACCATGTTTTGCCTTCAAGGGGGTTATGCATGCTAATATTCATTTTACTGTATATCTTTGGATGATACTCCCCGTGGTGACTCCCGCAGCGTCATGAGGCGCTGTCCGATGGAACTTTTTGTGAACAGATTTAGGATGACAAAACCAAGTACACTTCCCGTTGTATTGGCTATTATATCGTTCAGATCAGTACTGCGACCGTTGCCCAAGGTTACTCGGAGCAGTAACTGTGTTATTTCAATGAGGATACTTACAGCCAATCCCGCTAATGCTGCTGTTCGCTTCGAATGAATCCAAGGCTTTATGAAAGGAAGCATGAACCCCAGTGGCATAAACAGCACGATGTTTAGGAGAAAGCTAGGTGCATCCGCGGTCAGGAGCGGAATCCATTGAATGCTTTGATACCATGGAGTCTGATTGGCATAGATTCCGATGTTCACGTCGATAGGGAAGAATACAAAATGCATAACGCCCAACATATATATGGCAAATGCGAGCATCGACACATACTCTCTGACCGTATACCTAGTTTTACTCACCCTGGCGTGGAGCATCAGGGCGAGCAGGACCAGAACGAATAATGGGCCAAGTACGATGGGAGATGAGATTGAATATTGGATGAACATGGAATGGCTCCTTCATAAGGAAATGAGATCAGGCTATTGAAGCTGAATCTTCATTTCCATTCCCTTAATGAATTGTGTGTCTTTAACCTCTTCAGCGAAGTCATCCTTGATCTCGAAAGGTTTCGCTATCAGATATTTTACATCCTTGGCTGTTGTGGCATATATGCGTTCCGATTTCAGTTGGTTACCCTCGTATATGCCCTCGCCGCTAAGTGAGGTCAGTTGCCGCCCTTGATCATCATAGACTGCAAATCCGATGTGACTCAGCTTTTCCTGCTCTTTTGCCGTAAGAGTACTCTTATCGTTCAAACTGATAACAGTAGTTAGACGAGTAGTGACAGGGGTAACCTCAGCTTCCGTAACAGAGGCAGTAAACAAATCGTTAGTCATGGCTGTGTTAGGCAGAACCTGATGAATGTTATCTGTTGATTTGGCAAATGGAACAGTCAGCGCGAACTCATGATCAATGCCCTGCAACGTCAATTGAACTTGAGCATCAAACTGATCTGGCCAATGTGCCGTTCCCTGATCGGAGGAAATGACCTGCTCAAAGAGCAGTGTATCTGGCTGCGTTTCTCCTACCGAACTATAGAACAGTCCGCTATTCGGAAGAGACCCGTCGACTTTGAAAAAGACATTCTCAATTCCGCTACTCAGTTTCACGATGTCCTTTCCATTGTCATATTCGCCTTGATTCAGATTAGGCGCAGTGAAATGAACCAGAAACGCAGCACGGGTACCATCATATACCGCTTCAAGCACTTCCAGTTTCACATCCTGGTAAGCGACCTTGCTGTTAACAGGGGTAGTCAAGCCTTCGTTGCCCGCCGTTCGCAGACCCATATCGGCTTCTATCGAGCTGAAGAGGCTACCCACGAGTGGGATATTGCGCAAGGAGGCAGCCATGGCCGGTGATACAAAGCCGGATGCAAATACGGTCACGCCCAATACTCCGGCTGCAATCGTCGCAGCTGCAGCCTTGTGCCATCGCTTGTTCTGGCGACTGGAGCCCGAAGTCTGTTTGGTTTTCAATGTGTCTGATGACGCCGGCAGAGATTCCAGTGTGGCATCAATCCGGTTACGAACGAGTTCAGACATCAGAGGACGCTCCTTCGCTTGGTTCTTTAATTCCTGATCGATATTAAACGGGTTTGACATGTAAGTTTACCTCCCGAAAATTTTTGAATTTCTGATATAACTCCTGCCTTGCCCGATTAAGTCTCATTTTCACTGCACTTTCGGAAATATTCAGGGCATCGGCGACTTGACGGAGGGACAGGTCTTCAAAATAATGCAAAACGACAACAATTCGTTTCGATTCCTCCAGACGGTCTACCGCTTCTCGCATATCGACCTCATCGTAGGGACTGGAATGCTCCCGCTTTTCTGAAGGTACTTCCGCATAAGTGGTGGAGAGAGAGCGGCGGGACAGCATCGTGTTGCATTCATTGATGAGGATGCGAAACAGCCAGGTTTTGAAATACCGGGGTTCCCGGAGTGTATGCACCGATTTGTATGCGTTCAGGATTGTCTCCTGAATGGCATCGGCCACGTCCTCCTCTTTTCGCAGCATGGATTTTGCCGTATTGTACAAAGAGTTTTCAATGTCTCGAATAAGCCGGATAAAAGCTTCACGATCTCCTTGGATGGCCTGGTTAACGAGATCGGTTGAACCCATGGATAACAGCTCCTTTCGTATTGTAGGGATGAAGTCAGCTCTTGGCTGGTTTTTATATGAATTAGACTGGCGAGTAGGGCATATGGTCACATTTTCTTTTTATAGTTTTAAAAAAGGGCGTTGTTATATATGACGTATCGGGTCTCTACGTTCCCTTCAATGACAAGAGTGGCTGATTTTTCCCTAAGATTGGATGATTGACTTTTTCAAAAACAGCACTATAATAAACTTATATTCATAACACGGACTGTTACTGGGGAAACCAGGCATGACCGAATTCGATTGCTTTACTGTAATCGCTTTCGGTCTTTTTTTATTTTTGTTGGGGGGTGAGAACATTGAAGGTTATCAAGAAAGTAAACAATAACGTGGCCATCGCTATTAATGAACATAACGAAGAGGTTTTTGTCGTAGGTAAGGGTGTAGGATTTCTGAAAACGCCCTATGAGCTGACGGAGACGGACTTGGTGGAGAAAATATTCGTAGCACCAAAGAACATCCGGATGTATGATCTGCTGAACAGTATTCCAATTGAGGATATTTATCTCGCGGAGGAAGTCATCAAGCTGGGCAGTCAGATCCTGAATAAAACATTTAACCCGAATCTGCTTCTCACCCTGTCCGACCATATCAGTTTTGCATTAACCCGAACCAGAGAAGGCATCCGTATCAAAAATCCGCTGGAATGGGAAGTGCGGACACTCTATCCGGACGAGACCCGGGTGGGGGAGGCTGCGCTGAAGCTGATTCAGGAAAAAACGGATATCGCTCTGCCAACAGCCGAAACAACACTGATTGCTCTGCATTTTGTTAATGCACAGGTGGGCTCTGGAGAGATGACGGATACCACCAAGGTAACCACAGTTACGGGCGAGATCCTGTCTGTGATCAAATATGCGCTCAAAATTGATTTTCAAGAAGACTCCATTCACTTTATGCGATTTGCCACACATATCCGATATTTCATTCTGAGGCAGATGAGCGGTAAATCGCTCAAAGACGAGAATGAATCTCTGTTCCTGATGGTGAAGGAGAAGTTTCCGAAAGAACTCGCTTGTGTGGAGAAGATTGCTGATTTCCTCAAAAATAATTATGGCTGGACCTGTTCCGATGATGAAAAATTATACTTGATTCTGCATATCCAACGATTGATTTCGAATGAACCAACGGAATGAACTAGTGAAGGAACTAACCGAATAATCCATATTGGACTGTTACTGATTCGATCAGGCATGACCAAGCGTAGGGAATGACGATTCCCCGGCTTGGTCATTTTTTATATATCCAATTTATTCATGTAGAGGAGAAGGGTCATGAACAACAAAGACTTGGCTAAAAACGTACTTGATCTCGTTGGCGGCGAGCAAAATATATCGGGTCTGACACACTGTGCAACCCGTTTGAGATTCGTATTAAAGGATGATAACAAAGCAGACCTCAAGGCGTTGGATCAGCTCGAAGGCGTGCTCAAGGCACAAAATTCCGGTGGACAGGTTCAGGTTGTTATCGGTGCCAAAGTAGACGCGGTATATAGTGAAGTGAAGAATCTAACTTCTGACAAGATTGGCGAGCTTACGGAGTCTACAGACAGTGGACCGAAAAAGAGACGTAACCCCATCAATGTAGTGCTTGAAACCATCGCAGGTATATTCACACCTGTTCTGCCAGCACTTGTTGGTTGCGGGATGATCAAGTGTTTGGCTACCGTTATAACTGCCATGGGTTACCTGGAAGGCTCCGGTTTCCTGACGATCATTAACATGATTGGGGACTGCATTTTCTACTTTATGCCATTCTTCCTGGCTGTTAGTGCAGCAAATCGTTTCAAAACCAATCCCTACTTGGCGGTAGCTCTTGCTGCGGGATTAATGCATCCAACTATTTTGAACGCAGCGGCTCAGATTGCTGAGACGGGTGTAAACAGTATTGATTTTCTCGGCATGCCGATTCTGTTGATGAAATATTCCTCTTCCGTCATTCCAATCATTTTGGCGGTATGGATTATGAGTTATGTGTATCCGATCGTCAATCGAGTGATTCCCAAGTTTCTGCAGGTCCTGCTTACCCCAATGATTGTTTTGTTTATTATGATTCCAGTGGAACTAATCGTGCTTGGCCCAGTAGGATCATATATCGGTGACTGGTTGACCAATGGTATCAACTCATTGTTCTCAACCGCAGGTGTTCTTGCTGGTGCGATTCTTGGATTTTTCAAACCGATCATGGTCATGTTTGGTATGCACTATGCCATCATGCCAATTCAGGTTCAACAAGTGGCTACATTGGGTGCAACCGTGCTGTTACCAACAGCACTGGCGGCGAATTTGGCTCAGGCTGGAGCAGCCTTCGGTGTGTTTGTCCTAACGAAGAGTAAAACGATGAAATCAGCGGCTGCTTCGAGTGGATTCACCGCGTTGTTCGGGATTACCGAGCCGGCGATCTATGGTGTAACGCTAAAATACAAACGTCCGTTTTTCGCAGGTTGCCTGGCAGGTGGATTAGTCGGTGGATTCTACAGCTTGGTGCATACAACAGCGAATGCAATTTCACTTCCAGGTGTATTGGCAATTGGCACGTATACATCTGATCGTTACATGTATGTTGTTATTGGTTGTATTGCCGCAGTTGTACTCGGGTTTGTGTTCACGCTGTTGGCTGGCATCAAGGAAGATACAGATGGAAGTAAATCGAAGCAGCAAGCTACGAATAAAGTAAATAGCAATCAGGCGGCAGTTGCAACGGACACTACTCCGGAGTCAGTGCCATCACAGACATCCACATCTTCTGACATGCTTATCGTTAGTCCAATGACAGGGGAGATCAAACCCATCTCTGAGGTAGAAGATCAGGCATTTGCCCAAGAGTTGATGGGTAAAGGCATTGCAATCGTTCCGACAGAGGGCAAAGTGTATGCTCCTTTTGACGGAGTAGTCGAGGCGCTCTATCGCACCAAACATGCTATCGGATTGAAAGCTGCGAATGGTGTCGAGATCCTGATTCATATCGGTGTGGATACCGTCAGTTTGAAAGGCAAATATTTTAACGCCCATATCGAGCAGGGACAGACAATCAAGGCCGGGGATTTATTGGTGGATTTTGATCCGGAGGGCATTACTTCAGCGGGCTACAACACCATTACGTCCATTGTCGTTACCAACATGCAACAGTACGGAGACGTGTTGACTACAGCGACCAGTGGCCCGATCCGGGAGAGTGAACCTTTGATCAAGCTGATTCCGTAAGAACTGCTCATCTTTTCATTAAGCTACAAGTTACAAGCTAGATGGTCTTAATAAGACTTAATAACAGGAGGAACTAAAATGACAAATTCCAATTTTCCAAAAGATTTTTTGTGGGGCGGTGCACTGTCTGCCTGTCAGGCAGAAGGAGCTTATAATGTGGACGGCAAGAGCCTGACCATTCCGGAAGTGATGAAATTTAACGAGAAGAACGATCGCAAAGTGACCAAGCAGATCAGAGTGAATTGGGAGATGATTGAAGAGGCCAGGAATGACCCGGATACCGTGAAATATCCGAAGCGCCGGGGGATCGATTTTTATCATAACTTCCGTGAGGATATCGCCTTGTTTGCCGAGATGGGTTTCAAAGTCTTCCGTTATTCCATTTCATGGGCGAGAGTATTTCCAGGTGGCGACGATGCCGCTCCGAACGAAAAGGCTCTAGAGTTCTATGATCAGGTTATTGATGAATGTCTAAAACAGGGTATGGAGCTCTTAATCACCATCAGTCACTTTGATACGCCAATTGTACTGATGGACAAGTTCGGAGGATGGTATAACCGCAAGTTGATCGATCTGTATGTGAACTATTGTGATGTACTGTTTAATCGCTACAAGGGCAAAGTGAAATATTGGGTGACGTTCAACGAGATCAACATGAGCGTGAAAGCATCGGCGAAGACGCTGGGAATCATTGATTATGACGCTCCGAATTATGAAGAAATGTTGTTCCAAGGGCTGCATCATCAATTTGTAGCTGCGTCCAGAGCAACCAAGATGGCTCATGAGATTGATCCGAATAACCAGATCGGAAGTATGGTGGCTTATTTTACAACATATCCTTACACTTGCAAGCCAGAGGACGCACTTCAGATGCAGCAGGATGATCAGATGAAAAATCAGTTCTATCTGGATGTGCTTAATAAAGGCGAATACCCTTACTATAGTAAAACGTATTTCAAAAACAAGGAAATCCAGTTGAACATTGAGGACGGCGATCTGGATAGCATTCGCGCACATACGGCTGATTTCGTGGGGATGTCGTATTACAACTCGATGATTTCCAGCAGTGATACAGAGCAACTCGAACTAACGGCAGGTAATGTACACAGCGTATATAAAAATCCGCATCTGCCCGCTAACGAGTGGGGTTGGCAGATTGATCCAATTGGCCTGCGTTATACGCTTAATCTCGTCTATGATCGTTATCAAAAACCAGTCTTCATTCTGGAGAATAGCTCAGGCTTCTATGATAAGCTGAATGAAGATGGAACGATCAACGATCCATACCGGATTGATTTCCTGAGTAGACATATCGAACAGATGGGACTCGCCATTGCCGATGGGGTCGAAGTTCTTGGTTACACGATGTGGGGACCCATCGACATGATCAGTTCAGGGACTTCCGAGATGAGCAAACGTTATGGATTTATCTACGTGGATCAGGACGATTATGGCAACGGTACGCTAAAAAGATATCGTAAAGATTCGTTCTTCTGGTATCAGAATGTGATCCGTACTAACGGAGCAGAACTGTAACAGAGCATGAATATTTTGGGTCGTATCAAAAAAATACCCGGCGGCTTACTGATCGTTCCCATGCTGGCCGCTGCGGTCATCAACACGGTGTTTCCATCGTTTTTTCAGATCGGAGATCCAACGACAGCACTATTCACATCGAAAGGTACCATGGTGCTGATCGGCATGATTTTACTGATATCCGGAACACAGCTTAACTTGTCACAGCTTCTGGTGACATTGAAGAGAGCAGGCGTGCTCTGTATTTCACGCATCCTCATCAGCTGCCTGTTCGGCTGGGCGTTTGTACACTTTTTTGGCATAAGTGGGGTCGGGGGAGTTTCTGCGGTAGCCTTCATTGCCGTTCTGACCAGCTGTAATCCGGGATTATATCTGGCGTTGATGAACACATATGGAGATGATGTGGACCGTGCTGCGTTTGGCATTCTGAATCTGATTGCCGTACCGGTTATTCCAATTATGATATTGAATTCGGCAAGCGGCGTCGGTATCGATTACCTCAGTGTACTTGCTACGCTAATACCTTTTCTCATCGGCATACTGCTTGGTAATCTGGATAGCAATATACAGAAGATGTTCGCTCCGGGAACACTGATTCTGCTGCCTTTTCTAGGTACAAGCTTTGGGTCCAATATTGATTTGCGTATTGCATTTCAATCCAGTCTATCCGGCTTGCTGGTCACGGTATTATTTTTGCTGATCTGCATGCTACCGCTCATTGGGATCGATCGTGCGATACTAAGACGGCCCGGTTACGCAGCGGCTGCGACATGTTCAGTTGCTGGATTGTCCATGGTGGTGCCTTCGATGGCTGCCGGGTTCAATCCGGCGTATGCGCCTTATGTGGACACAGCTATCGCTCAGATTGCCTTTGCTGTGATCCTGACGTCGGTGACCGTGCCTTATATCGTGAAGCGCTTGGCTGGAGGAACAACGACGGAAGCTTCTGCATCAACAAATCACTAGAAAAAACAGCACGTGTTCTGTCAGGTCATGACGGATCACGTGCTGTTTGATTTGTACATCTATATGATCTCCTGGGGGGAGGAGAGGGATCGATCGGTTTATTTTACAGACCAAGCAATTGTTTAACACTTTCAGCCACAGCTTTGCTGGATTGCGGATTCTGTCCTGTGACCACACGGCCATCTGTTGTGACATAAGAGCTGAAGGCAGCCGCTTTATCGTATTGTGCAGCGCGTTCTCTCAAAGCATCTTCCAACAGGAAAGGAACATACTCGGTTTGTTGAGCCAATGCTTCTTCTTCATTCGTGAAGCCGGAAACGGTTTTGTCGTTGATCAAAAGCAGGCCATTGGACAGCTTCACATTCAACAGGGCTGTAACCCCGTGGCACACGCCGGATACAACGCCGCCTTTTTCATAGATTTCACGAGAAAGCTCTTGAAGTTCGGCATTGTCCGGGAAATCCCACATCGTACCGTGCCCCCCTGTGAAGTAGATTGCATCGTAGTCACTCGCGTTTACTTCGCTAGGTTTCAACGTATTTTTCAATTGGTTCATGAACGTTTCGTTTTCGAAATAGGCTTTGGTGCTCTCATCCAGAGAGTCGCCCAGACTTTTCGGATCAAGAGGTACGTTCCCACCTTTAGGGCTAACCAGATCGATCTGAACATTGTCATTATGGTCAAACTCTTCAATAAAGTGAGTCGCTTCGCTCAGCCACAAGCCAGTAGGCTCGTCCTTCGTTGCGTATTGATCTACATTTGTTAGAACAACCAGTATCTTTTTCATATAAAAAACCTCCCGTAAAATATATAACATCAATTTATATTAAATAATACAAAATTAAATTGTGTAAAATATATTATTAAATATAACATAACCATTTTTCAAAGTAAAATCATGAACGTATCATCGATCTCCAATGTGACTTTCAAGCGTAGGAGTAAAGAACAATCTAGTCGTAGTAAATATGCCCGTAAGAATGCACTTTTACTTATAATGCCCTGTTTATTTTACTCATATTGTAAGCGGAGGTAGGCGTGTGTAAGGGATCTCGAAATTAATTCAAATTTGAAGTTAATTTGATTGAACAACTAGTACTTTTGATTTAGAATGACGGAAGATACCAACAAAAAACTGGTACATATTACATATGGACTCGGAGGAACAGTCATGAAACGTTCAGGTAAATTTTTCGCTTCATCCGTAGTTGCTGCTGTCGCTGCAGTATCTATCGTCTCTTCAGCTTCAGCGAGCACAGTTTCCGTCTCCAACATCTCTGGCGTAACACCTATCAACTTTAGCAATATGGATATCGAAACAGCTTTGATGATGGTCCAACAAGAACGTACCAAATTACTGGATGCACAATTGCAAACGCAAATCCAGGAGGTGCAGAACCGTAATCAACAGATCGCGGATTTGAACGCACAATTGCAGATAGCCCAGCAAAATGGGGATGAAGCAGCTGTTCAAAAGCTTAAAGGCCAAATTGATGCAGCGAGCAACTCCCAACAGATGGACATGCTTCGTCTGCAATCCATGTCCAACAAGCGCAATGAAGCGTTTGATGTTATGACGAACTTTATCAAAAAAATGCAGGATTCAAGATCATCCATCATCGGTAACATGCGCTAAGAACGGATGATTAACTGCAACAATACAAAAAGAGCGAAGCCGGGATTTACTTTCCGAAACTTCGCTCTTTTTGTGTTTCTTATTTATTTGATTTCTCTGAAATCTGATTTTTGGCCTGTACTGTAAATCTTCTATCAAGTTAGCCCGACCAGTCACGACGCCGAGTGAACAGGTCTTTCAGCTCATCCGTCGACAATTCGGTAATCCAGTTCTCGGAGCTTGTGATGATGTTATCGCTGAGCTGCTGTTTGCTCTCCAACATCTCGTCGATCCGCTCCTCCAATGTGCCAAGAGAGATGAACTTATGCACCTGAACATCCTTGGTCTGACCCATCCGATAAGCCCGGTCGGTGGCTTGATTCTCAACAGCCGGGTTCCACCAGCGGTCAAAATGGAAGACATGATTGGCTGCGGTCAGATTCAACCCGACACCGCCAGCCTTGATGGACAGAATAAAGACCGATGGTTGCTTATCCTCAGGCAATGTACGGGATTGGAATTCCTCAATCATACGATCCCTTGCTGTCTTGGATGTTCCCCCGTGCAGGTAAAGCACAGGCTCTTGCAACTCCTGACGCAGTACCTGTTGCAGCATCTGTCCCATACCGATATATTGGGTGAAAATCAGGCATCGCTCGCCCTCGTCTCGTAATTCCCGGACAAGCTCCATCAGTCGTTCCAGCTTTGCGGAGCGGCTGATCAGCATCGCCATATCCTGCGGGCTGTACACGTCATAAGCAGATGTCAGTGCACCGTCTTCGGGAAGTTCCTCCGGCAAAGCTTCTTTCGTTAACAGCAGAGGGTGATCACACAACTGTTTAAGCTGGGTTAACGCCGATAGAATTGCACCTTTGCGCTTGATACCTTCCAACTCTTTCATTTTATCCATCAGGGCCTGCACGGATTGGTCATACAATGCACTTTGTTCGCCCGTAAGGTGAATGTAAGTTTTCATCTCGTTTTTGTCCGGCAGATCAAGCTGGATATTGGGATCTTTTTTCTTGCGGCGCAGCATGAATGGTTTCACCAATTGCTGCAGATCCTGCATCCGCTGCTCATCTTTGTCTTTCTCTATGGCACTGATGAAGCGAGTCTGGAATGCCCGAGCGTTGCCCAGATATCCTGGATTGATAAAGTCATAGATCGACCACAGCTCGGACAACCGATTCTCGATCGGCGTGCCTGTCATGGCAATACGGTGTTTCGCCGGGAAACTGCGGACAGCCAAGGACTGTTTGGTCTGGGCGTTTTTGATATTCTGCGCTTCATCGAGACAGATACATGCCCAGGTATAGGTTTGTAACATCTCCTGATCCAGTGTAGCCGTAGCAAAGGACGTGATAATAATATCCACCTGCTCGGTCTGCTCCCGGAATTCTTCTCCACTTAATCGGCGTGCGCCATAATGCAGACTGACATTAATGGAGGGTGCGAAGCGGCTAATTTCCTTTTGCCAATTGCCCAGTACGGAAGTTGGGCAGATCAGAAGTACCGGGGCTTGTCCCGGCTTACGTGGTTCATGATCCTTGATGTGTAACAGATACGTGATGAACTGAATGGTTTTCCCGAGACCCATATCATCGGCAAGACATGCCCCAAGTCCGAATCTGCGCAGGAAACCAAGCCATGCAAAACCTTCCTTCTGATACGATCGCAGCTCGGCATGAAGCCCTGTAGGAATGGGCAGGGAAGGCGCACCGCCTTGTCCGCCCCCCAGTTGTGCAATGACCCGGTTCAGGTGTTCGTTAAGTTCAACTTCCAGCCGAATGTTCTCATTAGCCTGTGGTTGCTCTTCCTCTTCGGCTTGTTGTCCTTCCTTCCATTTCTGGTTGCGGTATTCCCGTTGCTCATTATGCAGCAGATGCAGGTGCAGAATATCCTGAAATGAGAGTCCCTGTTCCCGGTCTACACCGCCCATGGCACGACGTATCTGTTCCAGCAGGTCGGGGTCGAGAGGAACCCATTCTCCGCGGAAGCGAACCAGTCGTTCATTACGGGCAACAAGGTCGGCGAATTCATCTTCGCTAAGATCCGTGTCACCAATCGCAATTCGCCAGTCAAAATGAATAATCGAGTCCAGTCCGAAGAACGACTGTCCCCGCTCACTGCCTTCCTCCGGCTGCACCTTAGCACGCAGCTTTGGTTTCTTCTTACGGGCTGCTTCCCACCAACCAGGCAGCAGAACTTGCCAGCCCGCTGCGAGCAACCGCCCGCTATCCTGCGTCAGGAACTGCCAGGCTTCCTGATCTCCCAAAGGATCACTCAGCACATCCCGCCTGCCGCTAATGGAGCTTCCGAGACGCGGTAGATGTGCGCGAAGCTGATCCAACCATCCGGCGGAGCGATCCAGAATGAACGGTGTCCATACCTCTGGCCATTCGCCTTCAAGTCTGCCCCGTGAATCCAGCATAACGGGCACCAATACGGCGGCATCCAGCTTGTTCTGCAATACCAGTCGCAGCCGCCAAGATGGCTCATCCTCGTCTGGCTCCTGCAATTGCAGCATGGGTCTGAATGGTGCGGCATCTGCTTTCCAGCCAATGGATACGAGCCAGGACTGAGCGTCCATCCCTGCTGTCTTGGGTAGAGTGCCGCGCTCTGGGAACAACTGCGGGAATTCACGCCGCAGATCGGTTGCCGCTTCCTCCGAACTGTACCAGCGCTGGAACACAAAGGCGGAGTAGGCTGCCCCAAGTCCTTCGGCATAACTCTCGTCTGTCTGTTGAATCGCTTTGGTAAGCGATGCCCGATCCTGCTTTTTCAAGCTGTCCGGGTCCCACGTCCACTGAAGCTGTCCTGCACGGTAGGCCTCGAAGCTGGGTACGTATTTGCGCTTCTCGATAGATGCTGCGAATGCCGGAGCCAGTCGAATCAGATGTTCCGCTTGCTCGTCCCACTTCCATTCAATATGAAGCAGGGTATGCATCTCGGCAAAGAAGGGGATCACTTCTTCCGCAGGCAGAACAACCAGCTCAATCTCCTCAATCTGCCGAACTTCCAGTTCGGTACCGTAGAAGGAAGGCGCATGCCAAGCGAACAATCGCTGCTTAAGTGACTGTCCTGATACAAAGTGGTGTGTGTTGAGTGCTCCGTAAAACAATGCATCGCCATATCCGGTTAAAGCGACGTGAACCTCAATCGTTTCAGTGTAAGGATGAATTAAGCTCATGAGATCAGTTTACCTTTCCGAAGCTCTTCCTGCAGGGCGCGCAGCCGACTGTTACGAACGGCGAGTGTAGTGATGAATTGCTCCCAGTGCGCTTCTTGCTTCAACTTTTTATAGATTTTGGACAGACGTTTCAGCAGTTTCACCGCTGCTTTGTATCCGTCCCTGTTTTTGTGTCCGATATAACGCTTTACTGCCTGATGATAGAAGGGAAGCAGCAGCTCAGGTGCATCTTTTTCGATCGGTTGCAGCATCGCTACGCGGAATTCGAGAGGTTCTGTTCCCGTACTCAGCTGAAAATCAATCCATCTGCGCCACTGTCCACGCGAATGCATGGCATCCTCGTAGGCGGGACGGGAGTGGGGAAGCATACTGACAAGCGTGTCCCACATGCGGTTCTCTGCATCGGGCAGATGTTGAATGGCCGTATCCCACAGATGCATGTAATCATTCAGAGGTGTATTACGCCGATTCGCCAGAAGGGGGCCAAGTTGTACCAACCAATCCCCAAGCCTTTTCCATTCAGCCGAATCTGCGAGTACATGGAGAAAATGCAACAGTTGTTCTGGCGGGAAACCGTAGGCCGAACTTCCATGGATGAGTCGCTGCCATGCCTGATCATCCTGCCCCAGATGGAAGTGCATCCAGCTCTGCGCGAGTACGAGTGGTAAAGGCAGTGTCACTGCTTTGCTTGATCTTTCACTACTACTTCCATTACTCTGAGCAATACTCAAGACACTTCCACCTGACTGGGAAGGTGGCGAAGATAGGGTTATATTGTGCTCTATATCATTTAAGATAACCTGTTCCGACGCTAACATGTCCCGCGACCCCTGAAGTTCAGGCACAATCCAGTTCAACCACAGTTGTCGATAGATCGGAGTGAAGAACATCATGCTGGCTGTCTCAGGCATCATCTGTTTGCGTAAATAAGCCGAGGTTTCAGACAGTCTGTTCCAAAGTTGTTCAAGCTTGTTTCCCTTTAGACCCGACAGGTCTAGTGGATGGTTAAAGATCCGTTCAATGTCTTTCTGAAGTGCATCCACCGCGAGCTGGGCAGGGTAGCTCAAGTACACGGGGGTATGCGTGATGGAGTTACGGGCCGGAGGCACGCAGAATCGGATGAGGTGCAGCTGCACATGTAGTTCAAAAAGCTGGTCCATCGCAGCGTTCAGCCTTGGCTTAATGGCATACAGCTCGTCCGTTGCTTCCTGTACGTAGGATGTGCTTGCTGTGCCGGTACCCAGCCGTCTCAGACAGGAGTGGAATAACTCATGCCATTCCGAGATTTCGAGATCGGCAAGCTCTGTTGCACGCTCCTTGATCTGGCTGTATTGGTTGTCGGGAAAGTCCATATCCTGTTGTTCATCGGCATCTGTATAGCTGGATAGTCCTGCGGACATGGCCCCGACAGGTTTGGTCGTTTGTTTGAGCGCAGTACTGGAGTGCGCATTCACAATCGCATGCACAGGTCGCTCCAGTTGCTCGGCATAACTCATCAAGACAGCCGTCATATGTTTGCATACGGAACTCACCGGGCAGGTACAATGACTTGTAGTAAGGGATTGCATGCTCAATGTTACTTCGTACTCTTCCGATCCTTGTACAACGGCCGAAATCCCTTGTTGTTCTGAATAGGTTAATGGTCCGACACGTTTTTGTTTATAATATTGGAATCCGCGCATGATCGTCAGGTTGTTAAAATGCTCTGCAACTTCCCGAATTAATTGTTGCCACTGCGCATCATCCATCCTCATGTTATTGGGTATGTTCATCATTCCATCTCCTGGGGTAAACATAGGTTCAGTAATCACCACGTCTATGACGTGATGTTGTAAATTTGTTGTATCCATCATATCAGTTATGAGCCAATCCGTGCATGGGTTATGAAGAATTTGAAGTTATTTTAGACCAACTGGAATCAGGATGAACACGTCGGTTCTGCTGGAGGCCGACATGCAAGAATGCACCATATTGTGTATGCTTATGGTATGTATTCCTATCAGGAACGATGCAGGCCGGGGAAACGGCCATATTACACACAACAGGAGAGAGCATATGAAAATACTTACGTTAAACACACACGCTTGGGCGGAAGAGGATCAACTGAACAAGATCAGTCAACTGGCTGATTTTATTAATACACATCAATTTGATGTGATCTCCATGCAGGAGGTCAACCAATCCATGCAGGAAGCGGCGCTTTCTGAAGAAGAACTGAAGATGTATTATGCTACTGAATCCGATGCTGTGATTAAAAAAGACAACTATGCCTACGTTCTGCTTCAGCAGCTGACAGAGCAATATCACTGGACGTGGATTCCCGCGCATGTCGGGTTCCAAAAATACGATGAAGGACTGGCGATCCTTAGCCGGACGCCGATTACACAGGCTTTTGGGGAATACGTGTCCCACATGCGGGATTATAACAATTACCGTACACGCAAGATTGTGGGAATCCAGACGGTCGTCCAAGGTGAAGCAACCTGGTTTGTGAACGGACATTATAACTGGTGGGATGATGCGCAGGAACCTTTCAAGGGACAGTGGGAGTTGACGGAGAGCAAGCTTGCCCCCTACATGGATCAGCCGTTATATATAATGGGTGATTTTAATAATGTCGCGGAAGTGCGTGATGAAGGTTACGATTATATGATGAGCAAAGGATGGAATGACCTGTACACCACAGCATTGCAAAAGGATGAAGGAGCAACCGTGGTGAAGGCCATTGCCGGCTGGGCAGATAACAAACGCGATCTGCGGATCGACTATATTTTCTCCAATCGTCCGATTCAGGCTAAATCTTCTACCGTGGTCTTGAACGGTAAAAACGGACCGGTCGTGTCTGACCATTTTGGCGTAGCTGTAGAGATATAACAGCCATTTGACCATAAACCATAAAGGTGATATCACCGCAAATACGAAACAAAGCCTCCGCTGACTTCCTGCAAAGGGAAGTCAGCGGAGGCTTTTCACATTCTAAATCATTTTCTATGTACATTTCATATCGTTTGTTCTTTCTGTTGTGGAACTGTATTATTATTCGAGCGCCAGCATCTGATGTACAAACTTTTTCAGATTCGCGCTTGTCTCACTAAGCTGTTCGATACTTTCCATGAACTCGGTAACAAGTTTGGCCTGATCCACTGTTGCAGTTGTAATCTGACCGATCTCCTGCTCCATATGTTTCATGGAATCTTGTACACTACCGAGGGATGTTTCGATATCAGCTGCTGCTTGTTTCGTATGATCCGACAGCTTGCGTACTTCACTGGCAACTACACCGAAGCCGGCTCCCTGATCGCCCACACGAGCTGCCTCTATCATGGCGTTGAGTCCAAGCAGATTGGTTTGTTCCGATACTTCACGAATGACGTTTGTTACTTTAGACACACTGACGGAGTTCTCTGAAGCTTTTTTGGAGTTGCGTAGAATCTCTTCCGATGTCGCGGAGAGTTCTTCGGAATGTGCCGCAATCTGCTGAATGCCGCCGACGAGCGCATTAATGGTCGTTTCATTTTCACGGATCAGCGTTTCCAGTGTCATGTGACTGTCCAGTGCGTAGTTCACACCCAATATACCCACGACCTGATCGTTTTCCTTAATGGGAATAAGGATGGAGTCGAAGGGTCTGCCTTGCAGATCACCAGGCATACGTGCCACGGTACGCGTATCCTTGTTGGTGAGCATTTTGAAATTTTTATAATCGTCATGCAGCTCATCTCCAACCTTCACGCCAATCTCCAGACTTTTTGCTTCGGAAAAATACAATACTTTCTCATGATCATTAATGGATATGGATATGTCGTCACGGAACATTTGGCTAACAAAAGGCATAGCATTTACCAGAGATTCAAGAGTATTCAATGTGCATCTTTCCTTCCCGATACAAAAAGTGGAATTTTTCAATCTAGTATTTATATCGGTAACGTTTTCTCGTTTTTAAACCATTGTTTAAATTTAAGTTAACCTAGAGAGAAAAGGCGACTAAATCCAATATAATTGTAAGCGTAATCAAAAATCTGTAGCCACCACCGAACATGTCAGTTATACTGGGATTATTATTCGGCTATTCAGAAGATAACCAAGGGACATACCTACTTCCCGGTAAGGGGATTACCCACCTAGGTTAAGCGCTATACTTTATTACTGCATATTAGTTTGGTGCTCCAGTGTGGATGGTATGAATGCAATGATATAAGACTTTATTTCAACGGGAGAAGGATGTGTGCCATCGATGACGACCTATTTCAGTGAACCGCAGAGCATGTATTACCGATTTGGAGAAGATCAGGATCAGGTGTTGAAGGTACTGGCCGAGAGGTATATTGGAGCCAATGCGCAGGCTGATTTTGTATATCGGGTATTCCAGAAGTCTGGTATTTTGCAAAATGAAAAAGGGCTTTATGATCTGAATTTAGGTAAACGCTTTCCTGATGCACCTAAAGACCATATATCCTACGCAGCTGCACTGGTTTGGGGTGACGAGGACCGAAACCTGGATGTGCTGGTCCGTTGTTATGGCCCTGTTCGTTTCTATTTCAATGAGCAGTTGGTCTATCGGTCTACCGTAATGGATGAGATTAGTCCTGATGCAACGGTGAAGCTCAGCATTGACATCAAGCCCGGTTGGAACACCATTTGGCTGGAAATGAAAAATACTCCTGCCGGATTTGGCTGCCAGTTCGGATCAGATGAAGGTAAAGTGCGAATTTTGAATGTATTTGCTCCATTTCAGGAGAGACAGGGGCAAGCGGGGTGGGTATTCTCCCAACCGAACCCAGTCGCGAGTAAGCAACTAGACCTGCTTGGAAAAGAATCAGACTACAGCTTGAACTGGCTGCCTGAGACAGGCTGGTCTGATGAAGATAAAACCAAGCCAGCTTTCGAACGAATATACGGAAATCTTCCTGGAAAACATGCTTATGCTTGGACCCATCTGAACAATAACGATTCAACCGGAAGTCAGGTACGATTGTCAGGTCAATCCTCCGGTTCTCTAAGTATTTGGATTAGCGGCAAGCCTGTGGCGCAAGTGAAAGAGGCAGGACCGTTCGAGGTGGATGTACCAGCCTCTTTTGGACGGAGCGACCTGCTTATCCGAAGTGAATGCAACGCTACCGAGGGACCTTGGCATTTTAATTTGAACGCAACCGTTTCGGGTAAGCCACTTTCACTGGAGCTTCCTCAGCGTGTACACGGTGCTTCCGGAGAGTCTTGGTTATATGTCGGACCTTTTGAATCGGAGGTTGAACCGGATTTGCAGGATCTGACCCGAACAGACCGAGTGTACCAAACGGGGTTAGAACAGACGTATTGGCGCTTAGATCGCCCGGATGCTTGGATCAGACCTTATTATGAAAATGCCATGTTAAGCAACAAATGGACAGTCGGCAGTGTGACCAATTATGGTCGCTGGGATTATCCATTAGGTGTCACTGTATATGGTCTATTACGGACTGGGCGTTATTTGCAGAGACCGGACATTACACGTTATGCGGCTGAGCATGTGCAGGCATGTACCCAGATGTATGAGTACTCATTATGGGATCGGGAGCAGTACGGTTTCCCTGCAGTCAATCAACAATTGGTCATGCTGAAAATGTTGGATAACTGCGGTTCTTTTGGTTCAGCCATGCTGGAAGCGTATTCAGAGTGTCATGAACCAACGTTTCTTCCGATTGCTGAACGGATTGCAGATTTCATGCTTTCCCGTCTGGAACGGCAGGAGGATGGGGCATTTTATCGCACATGTGTAGGGGAGTATGCCGAGAATACCATGTGGGCAGATGACCTCTATATGAGCACGCCGTTTCTCGTTCGTTATGCACGGGTGACAGGCAACTCAGCCGCATTGGATGAAGCCGCCAGACAATTTTCACTGTATCGGAAGTATCTGTTTATGCCTGAGTTCAAGATCATGTCCCATGTGTATGATTTCAAATACGGACAGGCAACGCAGATTCCATGGGGACGGGGGAATGGCTGGACACTGTTTTCCTTGACGGAGGTACTGGAAGCTTTGCCGGCAGAGCATCCCGAGCGCCCGGCTCTAATTAATTTCTTCAACGAGCTGTGTGAAGGGTACGCAGCGCTTCAAGGGGAAAGTGGGTTGTGGCATCAGGTCTTGAATGTTCCGCAGACGTATGAAGAAGCCTCCTGCACGGCGATGTTTGCCTATGGTTTTGCGAGAGGTGTACGCTTTGGCTGGTTCAAAGACCCTGAAGTTTATGTCACGGCTGCCGAGCGGGCTTGGAAGGGACTCATCTGCAAAGCGATTGATCGTCAAGGGAATGTCCATGGCGTGTGCAGTGGATCACGATATGCGTTTACGGCAGAGTATTATGATCAGGACTTGCGTACCGTCACCAATGACAATCACGGAATAGGCATTATGATGCTGGCAGGAACTGAGGTAGCCAAAATGAAGGAACATCTGGCTGAGCACAGGGTGTCTTCACCTGCCGTCTCACACTCCTGACAGACCATATCTATACGGAATACAAAGGTGGTGGGTGGTAACAGCTCATCGCCACGCTCTTCCAATGAGTCTGATTGATGTAAAAGAGATACCCGTGGTCTGATTTTCAGACTATCGTTCCAATACAACAAGTTGTCTTCTGCTTCACGTAATACGGTTGTATACCCGTAATCATATCTGAGACGGGAACATCACCGCCGGGAATGGTATTCCCGGTGGTTTTTGATTCCTTCAACTCCTTACTTTTTTGACAGGAAAGCTTACTTTTGTTTATGTCATGTACAGCAATGGACCGATACAATAGGTTTTGTAAGCGATTCCATAGAAGTAAAAAGGGGAGGAAATTCATTTATGATGATCACCAAAAAGTGGGTAACCCTGTTCTGCCTGTCCCTGTTATTGTTCGCTACAGCCTGTTCGGGAGGTGCCTCTGATAAGCCGGCTTCTTCTGGTGAAGCAAGTGAAAGTGAAGGAGACTCTTCAGGCAAGATTGAACTGCGTATGACCTGGTGGGGATCACAGACCAGACATGATCTGACGACCAAAGTCATTCAATTATTTGAAGAGAAACATCCGGGAATCACCATTAAACCTGAATACTCCGGTTGGGATGGTTATTTTGACAAATTGACTACACAGGTAGCCGGTTCGAACGCACCAGATATCATCCAGATGGATTACGCATTTCTGACTGACTTTGCCCGGCGTGGCGCCTTGCTTGACCTGACCCCGTTTGCAGAGAGCAAAGAGCTGCGGACAGAGGATCATGATCAGAGCATGATTACAGCCGGTTCGATTGACGATAAATTATATGCCATTACCCTCGGAGTAAACGCACCTGGTGTCATATATGACGCCACCGTATTTCAGGAATTAGGTATTGAAGAACCGCAAGAGAGCTGGACATGGAAGGACTTTGGAGATATTGCAACCAAGATTGCCGCAGCCAAAGGTGAGGGGTTCTATGGATCGGCAGACATTTCCGGTACAACGAACATGTTTGAAGTGTTTATTCGCCAATCCGGGAAAGGGTTGTTCGATGGTGGTACAATGACCGCGACCAGCGAGGAGCTTCAGCAATGGTTCGATATGTGGGGCGCACTACGCGAGAATGGTGGAGTGACCACAGCGGAGATAACGGCATCCACAACCAATGCGCTGGAGACACGCCCAATCTCGCTGGGTACAGCTGCCATGGATTTTGCCTGGTCCAATCAATTGCTGACATTCCAGCAGGTGAACAAAAACCAGGATCATAAGCTTGGCATACAAGTGCTTCCGCATGGTGTAGGTGAAAAGCAAATCGGTGAATATCTGAAACCAGGCCAGTTCCTCTCCGGTTATGGCAAAACCAAACATCCAAAGGAAGTTGCCATGTTCATTGATTTCATGGTCAATGATCCAGAAGCAACCGCTATTCTTGGTTCTGAACGTGGTGTGCCGGTTAACTCAAGCATTCGTGAACAGATGCAGCCTACGCTGCCAGAAGCGGAGCAAACCATTTTCCAATTTATCGATACTGTATCGAAGAACTCCAGCGAGATTGACCCGCCATACCCCCAAGGATTTGCTGAAGTGGACACAAGTTTCAAGAGCGCAAGCGAGCAGATCGCCTTCGGTCAAGGCAATACGCCAGATGTCATTGCTCAGTTTATTGAAGGAGCTAAGGCTACGCTTGGATCGAGTCAATAACGATTGAAACTGTCTCAGACTTCTAATTCTGCGGGGAGGTTGCGAAGATGAACACATCACAAGTCAGTCAAGCCCGAATCGAGCGTATAGCTACCCGGCGGGTCAAACGGAGATATGCGCATAATGGAGCCGCGCTTCTGTTCCTCGCCCCATGGCTTGTCGGATTGTTATTTCTCACCTTGGGTCCGATGTTGGTATCGTTATACATCTCATTCACCGATTACAGTATCCTGGCCGCCCCTTCCTGGGTCGGTCTGGATAACTACACCACAATGTTTACATCCGATAAACTGTTTATCCAGTCGCTCAAAGTCACCTTCACGTATGTCGCTGTATCGGTACCGGTCAAGTTGATCTTTGCGTTGCTGGTAGCCATGTTGCTCAACAAAGGGATTCGAGGATTAGGTATTTATCGGACAGTGTATTACATCCCAACATTGCTTGGAGGTAGCGTGGCGATTGCAATGTTGTGGCGTAAAATGCTGGGTGGGGACGGGCTACTCAATAGTGTGCTTGCCATGGTGGGCATTAAGGCGCCCGATTGGGTGGCTAATCCGAAGTATGCCCTGTACTCCATCGTCCTGTTATCCGTATGGCAGTTTGGATCATCCATGATTATTTTCCTGGCAGGTTTGAAGCAGATTCCACCTGAATATGATGAAGCCTCAGCGGTAGATGGTGCAGGTCCTCTGCGGAGATTCTTCTATATAACGTTGCCGATTCTGTCACCCGTTATCTTCTTCAATCTCGTCATGCAACTGATTACGTCTTTTCAATCATTCACACAGGCTTTTGTTATCAGTAATGGTAGCGGAGGACCAGTGAACTCAACCTTAATGTACTCTCTGTATCTGTACAAAAAAGGATTCTCATTCTTTCAGATGGGTTATGCTTCCGCGATGGCCTGGGTGCTGGTTATCCTGATTGGCGTATTTACATTGCTCGTATTCCGCAGTAGCAAGCTGTGGGTGCACTATGAGGATGGTGGGAAATCATGATTGGACAACGGAACTCTACAGCATGGGTCGTCAGCAAACATGTGTTAATCTCAGGCATCGCCTTTGTCATGCTCTACCCGATCCTCTGGATGCTGGGCAGTTCATTCAAACCGGGACATATGATCTTTACGGAGACCTGGTTTTGGCCACAAGAATGGAATTGGCAAAATTATATGAATGGCTGGTCGGGTATTCAGGGCAATCCGTTCTCCCGCTTCCTGACCAACTCTGTCATCCTGTCGCTTGGTGCCGTGCTGGGCAATGTCATTTCCTGCTCAATGGCGGCATATGCCTTCGCCCGACTGAATTTTCGTTTCAAAGCCATCTGCTTTGGCCTGATGCTCATGACGATCATGCTGCCCCATCATGTGACGCTGATCCCGCAGTATATCCTTTTTAACCACCTGGAGTGGGTGAATACGTATCTGCCACTTGTCGTGCCAAAATGGTTGGCGACCGACGCCTTCTTCATTTTCCTCATGGTACAGTTCTTCCGGGGATTGCCCAAAGAGCTGGATGAGGCGGCAACTATTGATGGATGCGGTCCTGTGAAAATATACACCAAAATCATCATCCCACTGGCTTTCCCAGCATTGGTGACCACGATGATCTTTACGTTCTTGTGGACATGGGATGACTTCTTCAGTCAGTTGATCTACTTGAGTGACGTGAGCAAATACACCGTGCCGCTGGGTCTGCGTTTGTTCCTTGATTCCAGTTCTCAATCTGATTGGGGTCCGATGTTTGCCATGTCGGTGTTATCGCTGGTGCCATGTTTTATCGTATTTATCGTGTGTCAAAAGTACTTCGTGGAAGGAATCGCGACCTCTGGGCTCAAAGGGTAATTCCAAGACGAAACGAGTTGATTTTTCCATGGGGAAAGGAAGATGGTCTTCATTCATTAATCAAAAGCTGCAAAAAAGCAAGCTCTCCACGTTGATGGTGACTTGCTTTATTGCGTTTAACCTGTTGCTTGTCTCGGTTGTTGTCTGGCTGGCATATCAGTCTTTCTCTGCGGTCACATTTGCCGAGATTAGCAAAGCACGTCTGGCTCTTCTGAACGAAAGTACACGTCGGGGATTTGATTTCATCACAGGGGTAACAGGAACCGCCTACGGTTTGGCAAGCAATCGGGAACTGTCCAATCTGCTCGAAAAGGCCGATACGGGCAGGCTTGCACAGATTCACCAGCGGAGAGAGGTCTCTCGAATCCTGGATCATACCATGGTTGTGAGTGAAGGCATCACCTCCATTGAACTGTATACGGATGTTTTTAATGAAGTGACAGTCACTATGGCTGATCGCATATTTCCGGTGGATACCATCACACACGACTCTTGGTTTGCTACGCTGGAAAAGGCTGATGCAGCTTGGGTTCCGTTGCGTGAGAACGAATCGGGCCAATCCCTGGTCGGATACGCTCAGCGGATTTTTGATAGTCGTGGCGGAACGGTTGCCTATGTGCTCATTCGACTGAGCAGAGCGGACATCGTACGCAGGTTTGCCGATGTACCCATGGTGCTTGATGGAAAAGTGCTGTTGGTCGATACGGCTGGTAATGTCGTAATGCAGATGGGGAGAGTTGATCCAGCAGGGCAGAATGGACGAGCGGATAGAAGAAATGAAGCGAGTACAGTACAGGAAACAGGTGAAGCTGTAAGTTCATCTTCTTCTATTATAGATAGCGCATGGATTCAGGAACATGTCCAACCTGGTGAAGACGGATACGAAGTGGTTTCCGGCCAACCTGGAGGTGCTCAATTGGTGCTGTACTCCAGGCCAGCCATGCTTCAGTGGCGCCTCGTTCAGACTATTCCGGTATATACACTGTTATCTCCGCTCAGACAAGCGGGCTGGCAGATCCTCGGCATCGCGGTGCTGGGACTATTATGCTCAGCTGTGCTTGCGTACCTGTTTGTAAGGCAGATCATCCGCCCACTGCGACAATTGATCAAGCGAATGAGACAACTGGAGAAAGGGGACTTCGATACCCGGGTGCAACTTTCGTTTACGGAGGAATATGCTCACTTGGCTTATGGCTTTAATCACATGGCTTCACAGCTCACAACGCTGATGGAACAGGTGAAGGAGGAGAGCCGGGCCAAGCGTGAAGCCCAGACGGGCTTGCTTGAGGCCCAGATCAAACCCCATTTTCTATACAACACCCTCGACATGATCCACTGGCGTGCACTCGATTACGAAGCCAAGGATATCAGTCGCATGATTGTGCAGCTCAGTAAGCTGTTACGGATCGGACTGAGTGGAGGGAGATTGTTTATTCGGGTTCGAGATGAGTTGGAGCATGCCCGTTGCTACGTGAACATACAGGCAGAGCGGCTGCCGTTCTCCATTCAATATCAGGAGCAGATCGATCCGCGTATTCGCGGTTGTTATATTCCCAAAATCATTTTGCAGCCCTTTATCGAAAATGCAGTTATGCACGGGCACCCTGAAGAAGGTACACTTCGAATTCAGGTGCATATGCACGAAGAGGTTGGCCCGCATGAGGATATCGTCATTCGTATCACGGATAATGGGCGGGGTTTGCCGGAGGGGTGGAAACTCGAAGAGACGTGTGGCATCGGTGTACGGAATGTACATCAGCGCATTCAGTTATATTGCGGGAAGAGGTATGGCGTTCAACTGGGCGATAGAGAGTCAGGTGGCGTGGAAGTGACCATTACGCTGCCGCGTATTGAGACCGACGAGCAATTAAATCTATGGCTGGACGGTGAAAAATGATGAAGACCATTATGCTTGTTGATGACGATCCTCATATTGTAAAGGCATTAACAGATCATATCGATTGGCCTTCTCTGGGCCTCAGCATTGCAGGCACTGCTTCCAATGGCTTGGATGCACTGGAGCTGTTTCACAGCATGCATCCAGATGTCGTTATGACTGACGTCTATCTACCGGGGATGACCGGGCTTGAGATCACACAGACGTTGCGACGTGACCATCCCCACCTGCCGATCATCATTCTTAGTGGATATGACGAATTCGAGAACGCCCGGGCAGCCATGCGCTGGGGGGTGAATCACTTTTTGCTGAAGCCGGCAGAGGTTGAGGAGATTGAGTCTGTGCTGCGGGAGGTGCTACTGGAACAAGATGTGCGGGAGCGGCATGAGCGGCTGGAGCGGACGTACAAGCAGGAGGTTGGACGGGTGCTTCCTTATTTGCGCAAACAATTCCTTCACGAATTGCTGACTACGCGATATCGGGCAGAGGAACTGCCTAAAGAACGCATGGACTATATAGGCATTCATATGTCCTCACAGACACGCGCCATCAGTCTGCAACTGAATCGCCCCGTATTTTTGACACGGATGAAAGAACGGGATTGGCAGCTTCTCCGCTATGGGGCGGCCGATATTATTCAGGAGACGGTGAAGGAGCAAGCGGCGCACATGAATGGTCAGGTAGAGATCGTTGATTATTCGGATCAGGTATTTGTGTTGCTTCTATTAGGAGATAAAGATCATCTGGAGGAATGTCTGCCACTTGTGGAGCGGATGATCGATCAGATCTTTACGTATCTGAAAATTGAAGTGAGTGCCGGAATCGGGAGATCCAAGAGTCAACCCTGTGAGGTGATAGATTCCTATCTCGAGAGCAGGGAAGCGGTGGAAAAAGCAGAGTTTCAAGGTGGGAGTCGTATCTACCACTATGAAACATCAGAGGAAACAGAACCAAGTGTGACCGATTATTCATTATTGCTTCGTCAATGGAACGAGGCTTGGGCGGATATTCGACCTGACCTGGCGGAAGAGGTATGGCATCATATTTGCCTTTTGCTGAAAGAGGGGAAATGTGTTGGGATACAGGATGTACAGGTTGTGGCCGTCAGTCTGTTCGACACGTTGATGCATAGCTGGAACCGACTTCATCCTATGTTAACGCCGCCGCTGGCAATGAGTGATTTTTTGCGTGAAATTCAATCGAAATATGCTTTGCATGATCTGGTAAGCTGGATGGATCGTATTATCTGCAACTGGCTGGAACAGATCCGCAAGGAGATGGGCGAGAAGAAAAGCAATAAACTTATCGAGCAGGTGAAACAGTATGTGGAGCTTCATTACGCCGAAGAGATTAGTTTTGAAGCGATAGCCAAGGGATTATTTGTACATCCGAAGTATTTGAGTCAACTGTTCAAAAGGGTGACCGGTGAGAATTTCGTGAGTTATTTGAACGGGTACCGGATTCAGAGGGCGTTGGAACTGTTGCAGTCGGGACATTACATGGTATATGAGGTGAGCGAGATGACGGGGTTCCGTAATGCAACGTATTTTAGCCAGGTGTTCAAAATGCTTACGGGCAAGAGTCCGTCTGAGGTGGGGTAGAGTCATACAGGTACAGGATTCTAAATAAAGTGGAAGAGGCGGAATGGTTCTTTTGATTATCAATCAGCAGGAATATAACATTAAAGGCTTATCTTACTCCATTAGATCGGCAGAGGAAAAAATGCTGAGGCCCTGTCTTCAATTCGTGTACAAATGGACGGGGAAACCGAGAACATGGATCGTGAAGAGGGCGAGGCGTATATCGACGCAGCCGGGTTTAGGCGGATCATCCATTCGGACACTGAGAAATCACGGAATCTGTTCCTTGTTGCTGTAGTGGCGGGAGAGATTGTGGGGTACTCCCGATGTGAAGGCAGAGAGTTGAAGCGCTTTTGCCATAAAGTTGAGTTCGGCGTGTGTGTAACCAGAGAGTTCTGGGGATATGGGATTGGCAAGAACTTGTTAGTACAGTCGATAGAATGGGCAAACCAGACTGGTGTAGAGAAGATGACGTTGAACGTGCTGGCATCCAATGAAAAGGCAATCGAGTTATATCAAAAGAGTGGCTTCGAGATCGAAGGCATTTTGAAAAAGGATCGGCGACACGCGGATGGACAGTATCATGACACGATAGTGATGGGCAGGTTCAAAGACTAATAGTATAAAAAGTGAAAAGCACAATCTATATAAAGCCCACAGGCTATGGAGTTCATTTATTAGATTTGATACCGACAGAATAGATAGCAGCGTTATCGAGTAGAGGTATTATGTTTCTTATTTTATAGAACGAATGTAATGATGTTGAATAGGTCTGTTCACAACCTATATTGAGACAGGTTAGACTGGTGAGTGTATATAGGATATAGTAAGAGGATATTGCCATTGGAAAAAGAGATTATGAAGAGATTGAATCAAATATATAGTTAGTTTGCTGATGGGATATTTTACAAGTAGTAATTGTATTGTGTATATGATATATTCTATTTCCGGCCAAAAAAACACGAGAAACAAAGTGCCGCAGGCAAAACAAATAAGCTTCGAAAGAAACTTAAAAAAAGAGCTTGCTAAGTTGGATCGGAAGTGTTATGATATAAAAGTTGCTGAGGAGAACAATGCTCGGTAACAAAACAAGTTTGATCTTTGAAAACTGAACAACGAGTGAGTAAACATTCTGCTTGCAGAATGAACGCG
Source organism: Paenibacillus sp. FSL k6-2145 (assembly GCF_037976585.1). Taxonomy (NCBI): domain Bacteria; kingdom Bacillati; phylum Bacillota; class Bacilli; order Caryophanales; family Paenibacillaceae; genus Paenibacillus; species Paenibacillus sp. FSL k6-2145. Next base: position 2,444,209 of record NZ_CP150267.1, read on the forward strand.
AAAGTTTGAAACAAGCCTTGGCTTGGATCGGCTGGAGCACAAATGAGATTTTTAATCTCGTCAGATTCAAAATGAGCTTATCGCTCTTTTCAATACTTTATTGGAGAGTTTGATCCTGGCTCAGGACGAACGCTGGCGGCATGCCTAATACATGCAAGTCGAGCGGACTTGAAGAGAAGCTTGCTTCTCTGATGGTTAGCGGCGGACGGGTGAGTAACACGTAGGCAACCTGCCCTCAAGTTTGGGACAACTACCGGAAACGGTAGCTAATACCGAATAGTTGTTTCCTTCGCCTGAAGGAAACTGGAAAGACGGAGCAATCTGTCACTTGGGGATGGGCCTGCGGCGCATTAGCTAGTTGGTGGGGTAACGGCTCACCAAGGCGACGATGCGTAGCCGACCTGAGAGGGTGATCGGCCACACTGGGACTGAGACACGGCCCAGACTCCTACGGGAGGCAGCAGTAGGGAATCTTCCGCAATGGGCGAAAGCCTGACGGAGCAATGCCGCGTGAGTGATGAAGGTTTTCGGATCGTAAAGCTCTGTTGCCAGGGAAGAACGCTTGGGAGAGTAACTGCTCTCAAGGTGACGGTACCTGAGAAGAAAGCCCCGGCTAACTACGTGCCAGCAGCCGCGGTAATACGTAGGGGGCAAGCGTTGTCCGGAATTATTGGGCGTAAAGCGCGCGCAGGCGGTCATTTAAGTCTGGTGTTTAATCCCGGGGCTCAACCCCGGATCGCACTGGAAACTGGGTGACTTGAGTGCAGAAGAGGAGAGTGGAATTCCACGTGTAGCGGTGAAATGCGTAGATATGTGGAGGAACACCAGTGGCGAAGGCGACTCTCTGGGCTGTAACTGACGCTGAGGCGCGAAAGCGTGGGGAGCAAACAGGATTAGATACCCTGGTAGTCCACGCCGTAAACGATGAGTGCTAGGTGTTAGGGGTTTCGATACCCTTGGTGCCGAAGTTAACACATTAAGCACTCCGCCTGGGGAGTACGGTCGCAAGACTGAAACTCAAAGGAATTGACGGGGACCCGCACAAGCAGTGGAGTATGTGGTTTAATTCGAAGCAACGCGAAGAACCTTACCAGGTCTTGACATCCCTCTGACCGGTACAGAGATGTACCTTTCCTTCGGGACAGAGGAGACAGGTGGTGCATGGTTGTCGTCAGCTCGTGTCGTGAGATGTTGGGTTAAGTCCCGCAACGAGCGCAACCCTTATATTTAGTTGCCAGCACTTCGGGTGGGCACTCTAGATAGACTGCCGGTGACAAACCGGAGGAAGGTGGGGATGACGTCAAATCATCATGCCCCTTATGACCTGGGCTACACACGTACTACAATGGCCGGTACAACGGGCTGCGAAATCGCGAGATGGAGCCAATCCCAACAAAGCCGGTCTCAGTTCGGATTGCAGGCTGCAACTCGCCTGCATGAAGTCGGAATTGCTAGTAATCGCGGATCAGCATGCCGCGGTGAATACGTTCCCGGGTCTTGTACACACCGCCCGTCACACCACGAGAGTTTATAACACCCGAAGTCGGTGGGGTAACCGCAAGGAGCCAGCCGCCGAAGGTGGGATAGATGATTGGGGTGAAGTCGTAACAAGGTAGCCGTATCGGAAGGTGCGGCTGGATCACCTCCTTTCTATGGAGAATCGTTTCCTGCAACGGAAACATTCAAATATGTAGCTAAGCTACAAAATACTCACTCGTTGCTCAGTTTTGAGAGCTCAAACTCTCAAACAGCTTGCTTTTGCATGGAGCTTGTTCTTTGAAAACTAGATATCGAAACGAAACAAACGCGAATTAGAACATTCCTTTAAGCTGATCTTGTGTAAACAAGTGAAGTGTTTTTATAAGGTAGATTGCATGAGCGAGTGATCGAAATGGAACGACTTTTGGATTTGCGTAAGCAAACCAAGCGGAGTGACAGCTCGAACACGAGCGATATGGTTAAGCTACTAAGAGCACACGGAGGATGCCTAGGCGCTAGGAGCCGATGAAGGACGTGGCGAACAACGAAACTGCCTCGGGGAGCTGTAAGCAAGCTTTGATCCGGGGGTGTCCGAATGGGGAAACCCAGCTGGGGTAATTTCCAGTTACTCACAACTGAATACATAGGTTGTGTAGAGGCATACCAGGGGAACTGAAACATCTAAGTACCCTGAGGAAGAGAAAACAATAGTGATTCCGTCAGTAGCGGCGAGCGAACGCGGAGAAGCCCAAACCAGAGAGCTTGCTCTTTGGGGTTGTGGGACGTCTCACATGGAGTTACAAAGGAACCGGTTAAGCGAAGAGGTCTGGAAAGGCCCGCCAAAGAAGGTAAAAGCCCTGTAGTTGAAAGTCTGTTCCCTCCGAGACGGATCCCGAGTAGTGCGGGGCACGTGAAACCCCGTATGAATCCGGCAGGACCATCTGCCAAGGCTAAATACTTCCTAGCGACCGATAGTGAAGCAGTACCGTGAGGGAAAGGTGAAAAGCACCCCGGAAGGGGAGTGAAATAGAACCTGAAACCGTGTGCTTACAAAAAGTCAGAGCCCGTTTTAGGGGTGATGGCGTGCCTTTTGTAGAATGAACCGGCGAGTTACGTTCCCGTGCAAGGTTAAGGTGAAGAGCCGGAGCCGCAGCGAAAGCGAGTCTGAATAGGGCGACTTAGTACGTGGACGTAGACCCGAAACCGGGTGATCTACCCCTGTCCAGGGTGAAGGTGCGGTAACACGCACTGGAGGCCCGAACCCACGCATGTTGAAAAATGCGGGGATGAGGTGGGGGTAGCGGAGAAATTCCAATCGAACTCGGAGATAGCTGGTTCTCCCCGAAATAGCTTTAGGGCTAGCCTCGGAAAACAGAGTCGTGGAGGTAGAGCACTGATTGGGTGCGGGGCCCGCAAGGGTTACCAAGCTCAGTCAAACTCCGAATGCCATAGACTTACTTCCGGGAGTCAGACAGTGAGTGCTAAGATCCATTGTCAAAAGGGAAACAGCCCAGACCATCAGCTAAGGTCCCCAAGTGTGTGTTAAGTGGGAAAGGATGTGGAGTTGCACAGACAACCAGGATGTTGGCTTAGAAGCAGCCACCATTGAAAGAGTGCGTAATAGCTCACTGGTCGAGTGACTCTGCGCCGAAAATGTAACGGGGCTAAACACACCACCGAAGCTATGGCTTGATGCTTTGCATCAGGGGTAGGGGAGCGTTGTATAAGGGTTGAAGGTGTACCGTAAGGAGCGCTGGACATTATACAAGTGAGAATGCCGGTATGAGTAACGAAAAGATCAGTGAGAATCTGATCCGCCGAAAGCCTAAGGGTTCCTGAGGAAGGCTCGTCCGCTCAGGGTAAGTCGGGACCTAAGGCGAGGCCGAAAGGCGTAGTCGAAGGACAACAGGTCGAAATTCCTGTACCACCGTAAGCCGTTATGAGCAATGGGGGGACGCAGTAGGGTAGTGACGCGGACTGATGGATGTCCGTCTAAGCAGTAAGGCTGATGTGTAGGCAAATCCGCACATTGTAAGGCTGAGCTGTGATGGGGAGCGAAAATTATAGTAGCGAAGGTCATGATCTCACACTGCCAAGAAAAGCCTCTAGCCAGGTGAAGGTGCCCGTACCGCAAACCGACACAGGTAGGCGAGAAGAGTATTCTAAGGCGCGCGGAAGAACTCTCGTTAAGGAACTCGGCAAAATGACCCCGTAACTTCGGGAGAAGGGGTGCCCCGGTAGTGTGAATAGCACGAGGGGGCCGCAGTGAAAAGGCCCAAGCGACTGTTTAGCAAAAACACAGGTCTGTGCGAAGCCGTAAGGCGAAGTATACGGGCTGACGCCTGCCCGGTGCTGGAAGGTTAAGGGGAGTGGTTAGGGAGTAATCCCGAAGCTGTGAACCGAAGCCCCAGTAAACGGCGGCCGTAACTATAACGGTCCTAAGGTAGCGAAATTCCTTGTCAGGTAAATTCTGACCCGCACGAATGGCGTAACGACTTGGGCGCTGTCTCAACGAGAGATCCGGTGAAATTTTAATACCTGTGAAGATGCAGGTTACCCGCGACAAGACGGAAAGACCCCATGGAGCTTTACTGCAGCTTGATATTGAATTTGGGTACGATCTGTACAGGATAGGTGGGAGCCTTTGAAGTGGGAGCGCAAGCTTCCATGGAGGCAACGTTGGGATACCACCCTGATCGTATCTAGGTTCTAACCTGGTACCGTAATCCGGTGCGGGGACAGTGTCAGGTGGGCAGTTTGACTGGGGCGGTCGCCTCCTAAAGAGTAACGGAGGCGCCCAAAGGTTCCCTCAGAATGGTTGGAAATCATTCGAAGAGTGCAAAGGCATAAGGGAGCTTGACTGCGAGACCTACAAGTCGAGCAGGGACGAAAGTCGGGCTTAGTGATCCGGTGGTACCGCATGGAAGGGCCATCGCTCAACGGATAAAAGCTACCCTGGGGATAACAGGCTTATCTCCCCCAAGAGTCCACATCGACGGGGAGGTTTGGCACCTCGATGTCGGCTCATCGCATCCTGGGGCTGAAGTAGGTCCCAAGGGTTGGGCTGTTCGCCCATTAAAGCGGTACGCGAGCTGGGTTCAGAACGTCGTGAGACAGTTCGGTCCCTATCTGTCGTGGGCGTAGGAAATTTGAGAGGAGCTGTCCTTAGTACGAGAGGACCGGGATGGACGTACCGCTGGTGTACCAGTTGTTCCGCCAGGAGCACCGCTGGGTAGCTATGTACGGACGGGATAAACGCTGAAAGCATCTAAGCGTGAAGCCCCCCTCAAGATGAGATTTCCCAGTATGTAAGACCCCTTGAAGACGACGAGGTAGATAGGCTGGGGGTGGAAGTGCAGCAATGCATGGAGCTGACCAGTACTAATCGGTCGAGGGCTTATCCAATAGCAAGTTGTAATTCGCATGTTTCGTTTCGAATCTAGTTTTCAGAGAACAACACTCTGAAATGTAAGCTACGCGTTTGGTGGCGATGGCGGAGGGGTTCCACACGTACCCATCCCGAACACGACCGTTAAGCCCTCTAGCGCCGATGGTACTTGGACCGCAGGGTCCTGGGAGAGTAGGACGCCGCCAAGCGAAACCCCATTGGGGTATTTTTTTTCGAAAATTGATAAGGGCCCTTAGCTCAGTTGGTTAGAGCGCACCTCTGATAAGGGTGAGGCCGGTGGTTCGAGTCCACCAGGGCCCATAGCAAGACCACAACAAAGAAATACACCAGAGTATGGGGCCATAGCTCAGCTGGGAGAGCGCCTGCCTTGCAAGCAGGAGGTCAGCGGTTCGATCCCGCTTGGCTCCACCATTCCCTGATAGCTCAGTTGGTAGAGCACTCGACTGTTAATCGAGTTGTCACAGGTTCGAGCCCTGTTCGGGGAGCCAGTAAGGCCCGTTGGTCAAGGGGTTAAGACACCTCCCTTTCACGGAGGTAACAGGGGTTCGAATCCCCTACGGGTCATAAAATGGAGGCTTAGCTCAGCTGGGAGAGCATCTGCCTTACAAGCAGAGGGTCGGGGGTTCGATCCCCTCAGCCTCCACCATATAACTTTATAACGACGCGGGGTGGAGCAGCCCGGTAGCTCGTCGGGCTCATAACCCGAAGGCCGCAGGTTCAAATCCTGCCCCCGCAATTATACTTTCCTTGAGAAAGTGATCTGGAACCGTGGTGTAGTTGGCCTAACATGCCTGCCTGTCACGCAGGAGATCGCGGGTTCGAATCCCGTCGGTTCCGCCATTTTTTATTTTAGTAAGGCTCGGTAGCTCAGTCGGTAGAGCAGAGGACTGAAAATCCTCGTGTCGGCGGTTCGATTCCGTCCCGAGCCACCATATATAACACCTTTAATACGCCGGTGTAGCTCAACTGGTAGAGCAACTGACTTGTAATCAGTAGGTTGGGGGTTCAAGTCCTCTCGCCGGCACCATGTAATCCTGGAGGATTAGCGAAGCGGCCAAACGCATCAGACTGTAAATCTGCTCCCGTACGGGTTCGGTGGTTCGAATCCATCATCCTCCACCAGTTTTTCTATGAGTCATTAGCTCAGTTGGTAGAGCACCTGACTTTTAATCAGGGTGTCGAAGGTTCGAGCCCTTCATGACTCACCATTATATGCGCGTGTGGCGGAATTGGCAGACGCACTAGACTTAGGATCTAGCGTCTTTGACGTGGGGGTTCAAGTCCCTCCACGCGCATCCCTTATTTGCGGAAGTGGCTCAGCGGTAGAGCATCGCCTTGCCAAGGCGAGGGTCGCGGGTTCGATTCCCGTCTTCCGCTCCAATATTTTGCGCCCTTAGCTCAGCTGGATAGAGCGTTTGACTACGAATCAAAAGGCCGGGAGTTCGAATCTCTCAGGGCGCGCCATTATAACTTCATATTTTGCCGGCGTGGCGGAATGGCAGACGCGCTCGACTCAAAATCGAGTGGGAAACCGTGGAGGTTCGAGTCCTCTCGCCGGTATAGATAACGGGATGTAGCTCAGCTTGGTAGAGCACCTGGTTTGGGACCAGGGGGTCGCATGTTCAAATCGTGTCATCCCGATTGTTGTTATGCGGGTGTAGTTCAATGGTAGAACTTTAGCCTTCCAAGCTAATAGCGTGGGTTCGATTCCCATCACCCGCTTAAATATTGAAAAGAAAGAGATGGTACTAACCGTCTCTTTCTTTTTTTGCGTTCACAGGTTTATTGGCAATTTACCGCGTGGTGCTCTCAGAGAGTATATGGCTCTTTATCATGTATCAGAATGTATCCCACGTTTGCATAAATTTCCCCACCTTTTGTCCTTGATAATTGTGGACGCTGTTCAAGTGAAACAGGTCTAACGCATCTTATAAGGCCTGGATATAAGCTTCTTCATCACATTTTATAAAAACGCTTACAAAAATAGCTTGCGTAAATCATTAACCTGTAATACCATATCAATTAAGCGCTTAACCTTTAGGGGTAAGGCGCTTAAACTTAACGTAGATTAAGCGCTTAACCCGTAAAGGAAAGGAAGGCGATCAATTCATGAATACAATTCGACTAACGATGGCCCAGGCACTGCTTCGATACCTGGATCAGCAATATATCTCGGTTGACGGGGTGGAAACCAAGTTTGTGAAGGGAATCATCGGTATTTTTGGACATGGCAACGTAACAGGCATTGGAGAAGCGCTGGAGCGCAGTCCGGGAAGCCTAACGTATATGCAAGGGAAGAACGAACAAGGTATGGTGCATACGGCAGCGGCCTATGCCAAGCAGAAGAACCGTAGACAGATCTATGCATGCACTACATCCATTGGACCTGGTGCTTTGAATATGATTACAGCAGCGGCTACTGCAACGGTGAACCGGATTCCGGTTTTATTGCTTCCAGGAGATAACTTTGCTACACGGGAACCAGACCCGGTACTGCAGCAGTTGGAAGTGAGCAGTGATTATACAATCTCAGCCACTGATCCATTCAAAGCCGTCAGTAAATACTGGGATCGTATCGTTCGTCCTGAACAGTTGATGATTGCTGCTACACAGGCCATGCGTGTGCTTACCGACCCGGCAGAGACGGGAGCAGTAACGCTCGCATTGCCGCAGGATGTGCAGGCAGAAGCGTACGATTACCCTGAATCGTTCTTTGCCCGCAAAGTACATTATCTGGACCGTCGCCCTCCGGTACAGGCAGCCATTGAACGGGCCACGGAGCAGATTGCTCGTGGTAGCAAGCCGCTGCTCGTTGCAGGCGGCGGTGTGTTGTACTCTGAGGCGTCCGCCCAACTCGTGGAGTTCGCCGAGGCATTTGGTATTCCGATCGCCGAGACGCAGGCGGGCAAGAGCGCAGTTTCTTGGGACCACCCACTGAATGTGGGGGCCATCGGGGTTACAGGTTCTCTAGCAGCCAACAGGCTGGCGAGAGAAGCGGATGTGGTTATCGGCGTCGGTACTCGTTTCTCCGATTTTACGACGGCGTCCCGCTCTGCTTTTCAACATCCGGAAGCTTCATTCATCAACATTAACCTGAACGGCATGGATGCCGCCAAGTTAGGCGGGGAAGCCATTCTGGCAGATGCTCGCGAAGGATTGCAGGCTTTGCAGAAGGAATTGCAGCAAAGACAATACCGCAGTGCATATGGTTCATCTGAAATCGCTGATCTCCGCGCTGAGTGGAATGCAGAAGTGGATCGGCTGTATGCAGCTCAACATGAAGCAGGGCTGGCACAGACTACAGCAGTCGGCATAGTTAATCGGACGATTGATCCTTCCTCCGTTATTGTGTGTGCGGCAGGCAGTCTGCCAGGAGACCTGCATCGTCTGTGGCGTGCGGCTGAACCAAAGACGTATCACATGGAGTATGGATTCTCCTGTATGGGGTACGAGGTAAGTGGAGCGTTCGGAGCAGCACTTGCCGAGCCGGATCGTGAAGTGTACGCCATGGTCGGTGATGGCAGTTATCTGATGCTGCATTCGGAGTTTGTGACCAGTTTGCAGGAACAGAAGAAGATGACCGTTCTCTTATTCAACAACAATGGATTCCAGTGCATTCATAATTTACAGCGGGAACATGGTAGTGACGGGTTCGGCAATGAGTTCCGTTATCGGGAATCTGAGAGTGGACGACTGACCGGGGATTACATGCCAATGGACTTTGCTGCACACGCCCGAAGCATGGGAGCCAAATCTTATAGAGCGGAGACGGCAGAACAGCTGGAACAGGCACTCCGAGATGCGAAGAATGAAACGGTGAGTACATTGATTGAGATTCCGGTCGTGCCTGGAACCAACGCAGGTGGATACGAGTCGTGGTGGAATGTGGGTGTACCTGAGGTATCTGCTGAAGAGAAGGTAGTTCATGCTCATCACACGATGCAAGCCAACCGTGCCAAAGCAAGACCGATTTAATCCGATTTAATAGAGCATTCCTTCTAAAAAATGTAGCTATATTGGACTCCTCACGGTATAAGTTCGGTGGGACGTATTTATCTATATATTGAAACTAAAAGCACGGCATTCCAAGTGAACCACAATGTTGAACGACAAAGGAGACGTGGAGCAATGAGCAAGCTGCCATTCCAGCTTGGGATTCATCCGATCAATTGGGTCGGTGAAGATGTGAAGGAGCATGGTGATGCGACAACGTGTGCACAGATTCTGGATGACATTCAGCGTCTTGGGCTGACGGGTACAGAGATGGGACGCAAATATCCAACCGATCCTACTATTTTGCGTGAGGAATTGAGTAAAAGGAATATCAAGCTGGTCTCTCAGTGGAAATCAGTACTTTTCTCCGATCCGGCGTATCGTCAGTCAGAGCTGGACAGTTATCGCAGACATGCGGAATTTTTGCAATCCATGGGCAGTAAGGTGATCAGTACGGCCGAAGTAGGCGGGTCACTTCATTTTGATCCAAGACGGACACCGAATGAAAAAGAAGTACTCAGACTCAATGAATCTGAATGGCATATCCTTGCTGAAGGGTTGAACGAAGCAGGAGCTATTGCACGTGAACATGGGTTGAAGCTTACGTACCATCATCATGGAGGCACAGTGGTAGAGCAACCGGATGAGATTGATCGACTGATGGAGTTGACGGACCCTTCTCTCGTGTATCTACTCTATGACACAGGTCATGCCTACTATGGCGGAGCCGATCCACTTGAACTGCTGCGCAAACATTATGATCGGATCGCTTATATCCATCTGAAAGATATCCGCCCGCATGTGCTGGATGAAGCACGCGCGGAGCAATCTGACTTTGTCGGCTGTATTCGTAGAGGTGTGTTCACCGTACCAGGAGATGGATGCATTGATTTTGCACCAATTCTGCAAGAACTGATCACACGAGGATACGATGGCTGGGCGATGCTTGAAGGAGAACAGGACCCTGCGATTCATAACCCGTATGAGTATGCGAAGCGATCTTTGAACTATATGGAATCGTTATACCAACACAGCTGATTCGTTCAGCATTGCAGCGGTCAGAGGCACACCTATGAAGTGAAAAAGGAAGAAGGCCAGCAAGAGTATAATGTTACGATTGGAAAATAAAACTGACCTACTCTAGCCGTTTACAAGTTCTTACGATGGAATGAGTAGCTAGTCTAGATATCCATATACAACATGGAAAATCCCGCCACAGAAAGGGGCTCACATGCAATGACTTATGTATCCTTTCCGGTATCCAGGAAGAAGGATTTCACCGCGATTGGCCGCTTGTGCATCGACTTGAACGCTAATGAGATCAATCGCCCGATGGAAGAGACGATGACGTTCACGAAGTATGTTGGCGGCTCTCCGGCCAATATTACGATTGGCATGTCCAGACTGGGTATGGAGACGGCTTTTATCGGTAAGATCGCCAATGACCAGATGGGCAGATTCATCCAGAGTTATTTGGAGAAGAACGGCATCGACACATCAAATGTAGTTACAGATGACACCGGAGCGGTGACGGGGCTTGCTTTTACCGAAATCAAAAGCCCAACGGATTGCAGTATCCTGATGTACCGGGACAATGTAGCTGATCTGTTATTACAGGCGCAAGAGGTGCAAGAGCAGTTGATTGCTGACTCCAAAGTGCTGCTAATCTCAGGCACGGCCCTCGCGCAGAGCCCATCCCGTGAAGCCGTATTACAGGCACTAACGTATGCGAAAAAACATGGCACGGTTATTGTGTTTGATCTGGACTATCGCCCATACACTTGGACATCGGACGAAGAGACAGCGGTCTATTATAACCTCGCAGCCGAGAAATGCGATATCATCCTGGGTACACGTGAAGAGTTCGACATGATGGAGACATTCGACCACAATCCGGATCATAGCGATCAGGTAACTGCACAGAAATGGTTTGATTTCTCAGCGAATATTGTTGTAATAAAACACGGCAAGGAAGGCTCCATTGCTTATACACGCGAAGGGCTTTCTCACCGTGCGGACAGCTATCCGGCAAAAGTGGTCAAAACGTTTGGTGCAGGCGACTCCTATGCGGCCGGGTTCCTGTATGGATTGATGCAGGGCTGGACGATTGAGCGCAGCATGGCGTATGGCAGTGGCGCAGCAAGTATCGTCATTTCGAGCCACAGTTGTTCGGATGCGATGCCAACGGTGGAACAGGTGAATGACTACATTGAACGTTGCAATCGGGGCGAAATCACCGTGTCTTAAAGCTCGTTGCAATACTTTGAATAACACACTCATACAGATCAACATCAATGATATAAGTTGAACATACGGGATCACACATAAGTGAAGGGAGACAGGGCTATGGGAAAAGGAATTTCTGAAGCGTCTGCAACAGCGACAATGGTACAAAACTGGATCGGAGGTGCCTGGGTAACCCCAGTGGCAACTCGTACGGAGCCGGTTGTGAATCCGGCTACAGAAGAGGTTATTGCACATGTGCCACTCTCCGAACAAGCGGACGTGGATCTGGCGGTTCAGACAGCACGAGAAGCGTTCAAATCATGGAGCAGCACACCGGTTCCACGCCGTGCACGTATTCTGTTCCGCTACCAGCAGCTGCTGGTTGAACATTGGGAAGAGCTCGCCCGCCTGGTAACGCTGGAGAACGGTAAAAGTTACGCCGAAGCGTATGGCGAGGTATTGCGTGGTATTGAGTGCGTCGAATTCGCGGCAGGTGCCCCGAACCTGATGATGGGCAAACAACTGCCTGACATCGCGACAGGACTGGAGTCGGGCATGTACCGCTACCCAATCGGCGTAATTGGGGGGATTACCCCATTCAACTTCCCGATGATGGTGCCGTGCTGGATGTTCCCACTGGCTATTGCGTGTGGTAACACGTTTGTTCTGAAGCCGTCCGAGCGTACACCGCTTCTGGCAGGCCGCCTGGCAGAGCTGTTCAAGGAAGCAGGGCTTCCGGATGGCGTGCTCAATATCGTACACGGTGCACATGATGTCGTGAACGGGTTGCTGGAACATAAGGATGTTCAAGCGATCTCCTTTGTCGGATCACAACCTGTGGCTGAATACGTCTACACCACTGCATCCAAGCATGGCAAACGGGTACAGGCACTGGCTGGCGCCAAAAACCACTCCATCGTTATGCCGGACGCCGATCTGGATTTAACCGTGAAAGAGATTACCAGTGCAGCCTTTGGCTCAGCAGGGGAACGTTGCATGGCATGTTCGGTTGTTGTGGCTGTGGGCGATGTGGCTGACGAACTGGTACAAAAGCTGGTGGAAGCAGCAGACCGCATTACCATTGGTAACGGTATGGATGAGGGCGTGTTCCTCGGTCCTGTCATCCGTGGACCACATAAAGAACGCACACTCAGTTACATTGAATCCGGAGAGCAGGAAGGCGCGGCATTGATCCGGGATGGACGTAAGGATCAGGCGATAGGTGAACCCGGTTATTTTGTAGGGCCAACGGTATTCGACCAAGTTGATAGCAATATGAAAATCTGGCAGGATGAGATCTTTGCTCCAGTACTCTCGGTGGCAAGAGTGTCTACGCTGGAGGAAGCCGTTGAACTGGCGAACCGTTCCGACTTCGCCAACGGGGCGTGTCTGTTCACCCGCAGCGGAGCGAGTATGCGTCAATTCCGTGAAACGATTGATGCGGGCATGTTGGGTATTAACCTGGGCGTACCTGCGCCAATGGCATTTTTCCCGTTTTCGGGCTGGAAGAAGTCCTTCTATGGTGATCTTCATGCCAATGGTACGGATGGTGTTGAATTCTACACTCGCAAGAAGATGGTAACGGCGCGCTGGTAACAACCAGAGCATCACTCGGGCTAAGGGAACGCCTAGCCCATATGGACGCACATAGGGAGGATAACGGAATGGGCAAGGACAAAGTGAGAATTGGCATCATTGGTGCTGGACGGATCGGCAAAATTCATGCAGACAATCTCCTGCGCAACCCGCATGCCGAGATTGTGGGAATCAGTGACTTGTTTGCAGGTCCTGAATTGGAGGCTTGGGCCTCCGACCGTGGCATCCCTGTGATAACAACGGATAGCAGCCAGTTGATCTCGATGCCTAATGTAGACGCGGTGCTGATCTGTTCTTCAACTGATACACATGTGCCGCTGATTGAACAGGCCGCTCAGGCGGGCAAACATATCTTTTGCGAGAAGCCGGTCAGCATGGATCTGGCACAGACCCAAGCGGCGGTAGCAGCAGTTCAGAAGGCTGGTGTGAAGCTGCAAATTGGTTTTAACCGCCGATTCGATCACAACTTCAGACGGATACGTGCACATGTGCAGGATGGTACGATCGGTGATCCGCATATTATCAAAATTACTTCTCGTGACCCGAGTCCACCGCCTGCGGAGTATATCCGGGTGTCTGGCGGGATTTTCATGGACATGATGATCCACGATTTTGACATGGCACGGTATCTGTCCGGGAGTGAAGTGGAAGAAGTGTACGCTCAGGGCAACGTCCTGATCAATCCGGTTTTTGCGGAACATGGTGACGTGGATACAGCGATTGTAACGATGACTTTTGCCAATGGAGCAATTGGTGTTATTGATAACAGTCGTCAGGCTGTATACGGGTATGACCAGCGTGTTGAAGTATTTGGCTCGATGGGCAGCGCCGCAGCGGCGAATGATCATCCGAATACGGCTGAGATCAGTACAGCGGCCGGGCTCATGCGCGACAAACCGTTACACTTTTTCCTAGAACGCTACAATGAAGCGTATGTGCAGGAGACAGCTCTCTTTATCGATGCGATCATCCATGATACACCAGTTATCGTAGATGGCCACGATGCAGTACAGGCAGAACGAATTGCGCTGGCAGCAAAACTGTCCATGGAGCGGGGAAGACCTGTGAAGCTGAGTGAAGTCCCTGGGGTGTCACTGGAATCGCAAACGGCAACGCCATAGGTGGATGATTAAAGTCATTTTTTTCTAATAGAGCGCAAGAATGGTCCAGGTTTTTGTTTTTTTATAAGTATCAGGTTGTTGTGAACGAATACAGAAAGGAGTGGATGGCAAGATGTCAGAACGTATTGTAAAACCCGTGGTCAACCCGGAGGGGGACGGTACACTTATCAACGTAACACCGGAGTCGGCCGGGTGGGAATATGTTGGATTTCAGGTAGCGAAGTTGGCAGAAGGGGAGACGTTAACCCGTGAGAGCGGTGATCAGGAACTCTGTGTGGTGCTTCTCAGTGGTTTCGCCAATGTAAGTACCCGGGAGCACACATGGGATAATATCGGGAAAAGAATGAGTGTTTTCGAGAAAATTCCGCCGTATTCAGTTTACGTCTCAACTTCCGATCAAGTGCAGATTACAGCACGTACCGAACTGGAAGTCGCTATATGTGTTGCACCCGGTAAAGGCACGTATCCGGCTCGTCTCATTGCACCCGAAGATGTAGGGGTAGAGGCGAGAGGATATGGCAATCTGGAACGCCAGATTCACAACATTTTGCCGGAACAGAAGGAAGCGGACAGTTTGCTCGTTGTTGAGGTATTCACACCAGATGGGCATTGGTCCAGTTACCCGCCACATAAGCATGATCGGGACGCACTCCCTGACGAATCTTTGCTGGAAGAAACGTATTATTTCCGTGTGCAGCCTGAGCAGGGGTTTGCCATTCAGCGCATATACACGGATGATCGCTCTGTGGATGAGACGCTAGCAGTGAAGAACGGAGAAGTGGTGCTTGTTCCGGACGGATATCATCCGGTAGGTGCTCCTCCGGGGTATGAGGTCTACTATCTGAACGTGATGGCTGGACCAACCCGGACCTGGAAATTCCATAACGACCCTGACCATGAGTGGTTGATGAAAAAGTAAAACAGTTCATGCTACGCACATTTTGCTCGCTTCAAGTTGCGTATGCAGACTTCCCCCTGCATAATGAGAAGAAGAGAACAATTATCTATGTATATTATATATAGCAAAAATGGGGAAAAACAATGAAAGCAACCATATACGATATAGCACGCGAGGCGGGTGTATCCATTGCAACCGTCTCGCAGGTCATTAATGGCAAAGGCAAGATCAGTGAGAAGCGGCGCGCCGAGATTATGGAGATCATGGAACGCCTTCACTATCAACCCAGCGCGATCGCAGCTGCACTTACAGGTAAGCAGACGTATACATTGGGGCTGCTCGTACCGGACATCTCGAACCCGTATTTCGCAGAACTGGCGAGAGCGGTCGAGGATCGAAGTCGTCAATTGGGTTACAGCGTGGTCATCTGCAGTACGGATAATAAGGACGAGCGGGTAGAGCGTTACCTGAATCTGCTTCAGCAAAAAAGGGTCGATGGCATGATGATCGGAACCGGGATCGATAATGCCGAAATTTTGTCACCCCTCTTGCAACAGTCAATACCTGTTGCTCTGATTGCCCGTCATATGCCATCGCTGTCGGTACATACGGTCACCATTGACGACATACTCGGCGGAGCACTCGCAGCGGGGCATCTGCTTGAACTTGGGCACACCAGTGTAGCGGTATTGTCGGAACCGTCCAAAGTCAGCAGCAGTCAGGAACGTGTACGTGGATTCCGTGAAACACTGATTAAGGCAGGTCATACGCTGGAACCGAATCAGATCCGAGAATCGGCAGCTGATCTGAGCTCAGCCAAAAAAGAGGCGCTACTGCTGCTCGGTGAGAACGATCACCCGACAGGTTTGTTCTGTTGTAATGACATTCAGGCCATCGGTGCTCTTCAGGCAGCCAAAGAGCTGGGGCTACGCGTGCCAGAGGATGTGTCGATTATCGGGTTTGATAATACCATTCTTGCTTCGGTAACCAGTCCACCACTTACGACCGTTGCCCAGCCAATTGAAGAACTGGGACATCGCGCTGTAGACCTGTTAATTGAAGAGTTAAAGGATGAACAAAAAGAGCCACAGAAGATTGTGCTGAAGCCTGAGCTGGTTATCCGAGAATCAGCAGGCCGTGTATTGGGCTGAAAACAATTAGGTTTCGGCGTACGCTGAACAGACGTGAGGCCAAGTCTACGTGTGTCATATTCATGGCTTGGGATAAGGGTTATCATCATACATGGTTCTGATTAGGTAATAAAACAATATAACAAAGTTAACAAACAAGCCGCGTTCACTCTATGGGAGAACGCGGCTTGTTCATTTAAATCTTTAATTTTTAGTGTAGCCCAAAACGTCATCGTAATTGAGGGACCAGGGATAGGAAATGACATTGGAACAAAAGGAGTGAGATGTTATACTGGAATATATCAATAATTACCAATTTATATGTTTTGTGTAGGTATAGAGAGGGGATTGGGATGAGTAGACGAATCAAGATGATTATGGGTATCGTCACGATTATTGTTGTTGTAGCTATTGCAGTGCGTATGTATACCTCAGGTCAATATGCTATGTATATCCCCAGCAAACATACGACGTTTCGAGCAGAGGTCACAGATCATATGACGATGCTGGATACATTGGATCGACTGACGATTAGGAAAATTTCCGACAATGAACCGTATAATGAAGATGATGAAATAACGATTACAGATCCCAAAGAGATTAGAGACATGCTGAAGCTATTAAAGGATGTTGAACTTAAAAGAGTACGGGAATTCGACGTTTCCGAAAGGAATCCGCAGTACTATGAGTGGCGACTTACCATTAATAAAGAAGGTCGCTTTACCGATGGATTCGGACTAACGTTTTATAATGAAGATTCCATCTCCATCTACAATGAGGCAAAAACGAGAGACCAACTTGAGGACTACGAGATTACCGATGGGTTTAATCTGAATGAAATGGACCGCCTTTTTGAAAAGCTGAAGGAGGAGAAAACATGACCAAGACTGACTACCTTGTACGCCCTATTGAAGAACAGGATATCCCCTTTCTATGGGAGATGTTATACGCATCCCTGCATAGAAGAGAAGGTGATGCACCTCTTCCAATCGAAAGTATTCATACTCCCGGACTGTCCAAATACGTTGAAGAATGGGGAAGAGAAGGGGACTTCGGGTATGTTGCAGTTGACCAGCAAGGCAAGAGACTAGGTTCAATAACGTTAAGATTCTATACGGACCAAAATGCGGGATACGGTTATGTGAATGCAGCTACGCCAGAGATGGGGATGGCTGTAACGGAAGATGCGCGTGGAAAAGGAGTAGGTACCTTACTGCTTCAGACCGCATTAGATGAGGTCGAACGGCGGGAAATTGCAGCAGTCTCGCTCAGTGTTGACCCGGATAACCAAGCGATTCGCTTATATAAGCGGTTAGGGTTCGTGGAGGAGTGCCTAAATGGTACATCGGTAACGATGGTACGTGTAAGTAAACTTGAATCTTAAATGATGAGCGGTCGGATCACTGGCAAAACGGAGTAAGCCACGTGAAACTGCAAAAAGAAAAAGGCGCTTCCTCATGGGGAACGCCTCTTTCTTTTTGCCAGGAACAGCATCGGTAGCTCTCTTTTATACTTACGCCGTATCACTTCAATATTATTTCAACAAAAATGCCAAAGCCTCGTCATACGTTTCCCATTGGAATTCAGTCTGGTGCGCCGATTCTTTGGAAATCCGATTCAATTGCATTTTGGCGATCGCACCACCTACGGCTACACTGGCTCGCTTCATACCCCACTGTGTCAGTAATTTCTGATGCTCCACAATTTTTTCTTTTGTATCCTGGGGGAATGCCTTCATATTTCTCATGTCCACGAGCACATCAAACGAATTTCCCAATTGTTCCGCTATTCTCTGGATTTCTGTATTCGCTTGTTCGACATGTTCAGGAGAAACAATACCTTCCCAGATAATTTCAATAATAGGTTTAGTTGAATCCAAACGTCTAACAGACATGTAGGCAACTCCTCGATAATAAAATAATATGTAATATATGAGACTATAAGCCTATTAATTATACCTTTTTATAGCGAGAATGAAAACTGAATTCACAATATAGTGGTTCTTATGGACTACTTTTTCCTAGTGAAGTTAAATTCAGGGATTGTTATCATATCGTCAATTGGAAGGAAGTTGAATGGCTAAAAAGCCGCCCAGAGTATGAACTCCAGACGGCTTCTACAACTGTGACACGATAAAGTTAAGATAACTACTTAAGTTAGAATCCAATCTTCAAACTGTTACCTTCCGTTGCTACACCTTTGGAAAGGGAAATGCTCAGCTTTTGTTCTGCCGAGAAACCAAGTGTTTCCCCATCATGCAGTGTGACGTCGTTTTCAACCACATACGTTGTGGTCATAAACATCATCTCAAATACATCGCTTAAGGATTCCGACGATTGCATAATCTCCATCTCTTCTTTACCAAAGTTACGTAGTCCGTAAGTGTAAGCTGAGGCACCTTCGGCATTTTGGAATAATCCGATGAAAATCCAGAGCGAGACTGGCAACTCATCATATTTGATCCCACGGCTGGTTTCGACATATTGACTGGCTTCAACAACAAGTGGGGCCATGTATATGGCCAGCGCGTGATCCAACTGTAATAAGGCACTCGCTGTTTGAGTGAACAGAACATGTCCCTCAATAGCATTTGTTGCGTTCAGAACAGAGACAATAATCTGAGACTGGTGCCGTGAGGTAACTTGCTCCGCTTCTCGCCAAAGGATGTTTAACTTGGCATTCTCCTCAACTTCACGGTCGGGTACAGGCGCCGCAATGTGAGCACATACCACCTGCATCCCATTCACTTCGAAAAAGAGATTGCCCTCCTCCGGGCGTTCTTCAATCTCGATATCCCATTCGTTCTTCATGTTCCTGATGAAGAGGTCAAAATCACAATCGTCATGCTCCAGCAGGACAAAACCCACGATGGTTTCACTGTAATTCGTCGATTCGACAGCACCACCTGCAGGTACCTTCTCCTTTTTGCGCCGCCGAAGCTTGTCAAACAATCCCATGACATGTTCTCCTCCCGATCCCAGATTGATTCTGGTCATTGTACACTGCTATCTATTCACTACCTTACCATAAAGGAGTTAAACATGAATCGCAGCAATGCACCTATCGACAGGAAATTAGAGGAACAGGACCAGCAACAATGCAATGATTGCAGGCAATCCTTGTTTGATAATGATCGACCGTGAAGAAGTCGCTCCTCCATAGAGAGCCGCGATAATCACACACGCCAAGAAGAAAATCTGAATATGCTGTCCAACGGCAGCATCCGGATATACGAGTCCCCAGATCAGACCTGCCGCAAGAAATCCATTGTAAAGACCTTGATTGGCCGCGAGAGATTTGGTGGATTTGGCGAATTCCGGCGTAAGATTAAAGGTTTTCATTGTGCGTGGACGAGTCCACATAAACATCTCCATCACCATAATATAGAAGTGTTCGACAGCTACAAGAGCTACAAAAATGATACTAATCAAAGGAAACACCTTGCTTTCTGATATGTAATTTATTTACTTGTCCATCCTAGTATAAATGTTTGCAACAAGAACGGAAAGAGCAAATTTAATTTGTAACAATTTAATTGTGTATTATTAAAATTATTTATCGTTTTCCAGTTGAGTTATGATGTTGAAATTAAAAAATAGTTACAAAGGTAAGCATACGCCGATTGTCGACAATCCATTCATTGGGTAATAATGAACAATAAAGAAGTGATATTGCTCAGGAAAGGGAGGAGATTACTATGGGAACGGTTCAATTCGTCTTGTTGGCTGATGATCCATCCACATTTGTGACCCGAGTTGTACCTTTTATCGACATTGAGCTTGCAGGAATTCCGGGTGACCGTCATTATGGTCTGCTTCGTCCGGCGGACTCGCGTCAGAAAATCTACAAGCGTGGTACACCGATTGCGAATCGCCGCCAGATCAGTATTGTTTCCGAGGAAGAATGTGCTCTTATTGCTGAGAAAATGAACATTCCTGAAGTGCGTCCAGAGTGGCTTGGTGCCAATATACTGGTCCGTGGCATTGATCGATTGACGGAACTGCCTGCTGGAACGCGGCTCCTATTTCCGAACGGGACAGGGTTAATATGCGAAGGGGAGAACCTTCCCTGTGTACATCCGGGGAAAATGATTGAACAATTCTACGAACAGGACGGTTTGCGTAAAAAATTCGTGCCTGCGGCTCGCAAAAAACGTGGGATTGTATGCTCGGTTGAACGGGAGGGTGTAATCCATACGGGGGATACCATAGAAGTCATTCGCCTGTCCTGATTTTCAGGACAGGTTTCTAATTGATCAGCCCTCGGCGCTCACCATTCGGATGTTTAGAGTGTAAGTACTCCTCTGGTGTACTGCCAATAATGGACTTGAAATCTCGGATGAAATGGGATTGATCATGATATCCAAGATCCTGAGATAACTTAATCAGGTCACAGTGAAGACCGTGGTCCATCCATTCTGCAGCATTTTGCAGACGATACAACTTGATTACGGTTTTGGGTCCGATGCCCACATACTGATTGAACAGGCGTTGAAGCTTTCGGGTATGCATATTCCAATAGGAAGATAGATCATCTACTCTCAGCATCTCCCGGTTCTGTTCAATCTGTTGCACAATATCGTTTACCATTCTCGCTTGATCATCTTCAGCAGGAAGGTGTGCACATAATAGCTGGTCAATGTAACTGGTTTTATCCGCATCATCTCCCGCCCCAAGAAGCCGGTCTTCCAAGGATTCCCCTGTGACGTCAAGAATATTGGATACATTCATCGGCTGTCCGTACAATGAAGAGACAGGAACCCGGAGGAAAGGATAAAACCCTCCTGGTCTGAACTTCACGCCAAATACACGACCTTTTCCGCTCACAAGATAGGAGAATTTACGTCCCGATGGTCCGAAGAAAAACGTATTATTCCGTTCCACAACCAGATTGACACAGGGGTTAGGCACGACATGTTGGGGATACGGTTCAAGTCCAGTCAGATCCCACGATACGATCCAGTAATGTTTAACAAAAGGGCGAAGTGCTTCGGATGGAGCATGGCGTGTCAGTTGATATTTATGATCACCTTTATTAAGATCCAGCAGGCCCATACTTGGTCTGTCTCCTTGTTCTACCTGTTTCATTCGAGTCATCCCTCCTGCTCATCTCACATTATTTAGGTTCTCTGAACAACAATGCCCGCACAGCAAAACGGGGTAAAATGAGTTGCCTGCGCCATCTCGAAGGTTGACTGAAGAGGCGATAGAGCCATTCCAGATTAAGCTTCTGCCATATCGCAGGGGCACGTTTGGTTTTGCCTGCCACGATATCGAGACTGCCTCCAACACCTATGGCTACACGAGCGTTCAACTGGTGGCGATACTTGTTAATCCAGTGTTCCGCATGGGGTGCGCCAAGAGCCACGATAAGAAAGTCTGGTTGAGCAGTACAAATCTCTTCCACAATCTGTTGTTCCTCATCTACCTGGAAATAACCATGGTGTCTGCCTTTTACAACAACTCCCGGATAACGTTGCGCAATAACTTTCACGGCCTGTTCACTTACGCTTTCCTCTGCTCCCAGCATGTAGAATGACCAGTGTTTTTGATCGCCTTCCTCTAATAAACGAAACAGCAGATCACAACCCGTTACCCGTTCAGTTAATTGTCCGCCCCGAAAACGGGATACCATCACAATGCCGGCACCGTCAGCCGTGACCAACCCGGCTTGATCGACGACTTTGCGAAGAGAGGCATTCTTTTGACAGGACATAACAATCTCGGGGTTACCTGTGATGACATGGAATAGTTCATTGCTTTCCTGACCTACGACTTCACCAAGGATTGCAACAGTTTGATTCATCGTTACATTGGGAAAAGGGATGCCCATAATATTCGTTGATTGGCTCATATCTCAATTCCTTTCAAATTTCGTCCTATCACCTTGAACAGTCCTGTTATTTCATTCCAGTTTAGTATATCTGATCTTCTAGGAAAGCACTATATGGGCGCAACCCGTTTGGATCATGGTATAACATTCCCGAAAATATAAAGAGCTTATATTTTACCTGATGTCGCGTTTTTACAATACGGCCTTTGGGGTATAACGATAGGATAGGAGTGCGAGGTTGGCAGATCGCTTATCCAATACATAAAGGGAGTGAGTCCATGGAACTGAAATATGAATTCTATATCAACGCAGGACTGGAAGAGGTGTGGAATGCTTTAATATCACCAGACGGCACACGGAACAGCTTTTTCGGCAGCGAACTTCGTACCAATTTCCAACCAGGTCAGCCGTTTGCTTATGTAGGGCCGGGCAATGATGGTGCAGAGACTGTCCATGTGTATGGAGATATATTGGAATTTGAACCGTTGTCCAGACTTAGTTACCAGGAGCATCCCGGACCGTCATACCATGCCAATCATGCCGAGCTTCAATCCAGAGTGGTCTTCCAGTTGGAGACTGTGGGGGAGTGTACGAAGCTGACACTGATTAATGATCAATTTACAGATAACCATCCTTCCATTGCGAATGCACAGAGTAGCTGGTGGATGATTTTAAGCAGCATCAAAACTTGGGTGGAGACTGGGAAAACACTGAATTTTGGATGGTAGCTGGTAAGAGGCAGTCATTTAGATTTATTTTCATAAAAAATAAAGGCATTTAATATAAGAACCAGTGCTGATTCAGCGCTGGTTCTTGTTTTTATGCAAAATTAAAACCATTGCTCTACATTTAATGTCTGATAATGTCGAAATATATATCATATGAGCTAAGAGGAGAAATGAGCATGTTTCGTAAACGTACTGAATCGACCAAACACCTTCGTACAGATGCGCATCAGAATTTACTGGAGTATAGTCGTAAACTGGTAGCAAATACAGAAAAGGGCGACTATGACGCATGGATCGAAGATGGCATTGAGTTTCAGGATACCGATGAAATAGCTAGTAATATCAAAAAAGCAGTACATATGATGAAAGCACAAAACGAAGCCGTGGAAATGCGCCTTAGAATGCTGAATCAGGCAATGAATGTGGGATTATGGGAATCTGAAATTGTTGCTGGTGATCCACTGGATAACAATAATATCGTCACATTTTCGAATGAATTCCGCCAAATGTTAGGATTCCATAATGCCAAGGATTATCCCGATTCATTTGCAAGCTGGGCCAAATCGATATATCCGGATGATAGACCCCAACTGGTGCAGGAGATTATGAAACATGTGAATGACACAAGAGCAACAACTGCCTATAACGTCATCAGCCGTATGATTACAAAAAGTGGAGAGATTCGCTGGTTCCGATGCCTTGGACAAGTCATCCGAAATCAGGCTGGAGTTCCGGTCAAACTTTTGGGCATCATGTTTGATATTCATGAGGAGAAGAGCAAGTCTGATGAGCTGGAAGCACTCGTCACCCGATATGATCTGGTTAACCGCGCCTTGGTGGAGGCACCGTGGGATATGACCGTTGTGGCTGGAGATGTGGTTAATCCAAATAACGAATTTTGGTGGTCACCCCAGTTCCGTAGAGAATTAGGGTTTAAAGACGAGCAGGATTTCCCGAATGTGTTCAGCAGCTGGAGCAGCCGACTTCATCCGGAAGACCATGATCGGACGATCAACGAATTTGCCAGACATATGAACGATTACAGTGGTCGTACACCGTACGATCTGGATTATCGTTTGCAGCGCAAAGATGGGGAGTACCGTTGGTATCACGCGGGTGGGGAGACCATTAGGGATCAGGATGGAGTACCGCTCCGTGTAGCTGGAACCATTCGGGATGTCACCCATGAGAAGAATAAGGAACAGATCGTGGAAGCCATGAATCTGAAAACAAAACAATTGTCGGAGTCCATTGGCGAGATGGTACGTGGAATCAACTCAATTACTGATCAGGCACAGGATCTGGTTACTGCTCAGGAGTTATCTGCCGATGCAGCTATTCAAGTGAAAAGCAGTGCAGATGATACGAAGAATATCACGGTGTTTATTCGAGAGATTGCCAGTCAGACCAATCTGCTGGGGTTGAATGCAGCAATTGAAGCTGCACGAGCGGGAGAGCTGGGACTGGGATTTGGCGTCGTTGCAGGTGAAGTGCGGAAACTGGCTGATCACAGTTCGGAGGCCACAGTAAATATCGAAGATAGCATGCAGAAGATGAAAACACTGATTGATCAGATTCTTGAACATATCGGTAATATGTCCACGTTAACGCAAAATCAGGCTGCCCTGACACAGCAGGTGAATGCTTCAATGGATGAGATCAACACCATGTCACAGGATCTGGTTGATTACTCGCGGAATCTATAATTTCGAAGCCGATTGTTGTAACATCACGATCATTGCCACACATCATCTAACAAAAAATCCACCGGGATGCATTTCTGCTCTCGGTGGATTTTTGTATTTCGATATATAACTAAGATGTATAGCTTCAGTTTCAGCTATTGAATTAAACTTGTTGAACTTTGATCAGGTTTGTATTACCGGATTGACCGATTGGAACACCAGCGGACAATACAATGATGTCACCTTTTTCAATGTAACCTGTTTTGATTGCGTTACGCGTAGCAGATTCGAACATTTCATCCGTTGTCGTTACTTTGTCGCCCATAACCGGAATAACACCGGAGAGCAGGCAGATTTTCGCCAATACTTCTTCATGTTGTGTAACTGCGATGATTGGCGCTTTTGGACGATATTTGGAGATCATGCGTGCTGTGAATCCACTCTCAGTCGAAGTGATGATTGCTTTTGCATTCAGTACGAGGGAAGAACTTACAGCGCCCTGACTGATAACTTCAGTAATATCAGCGATTTGTTGAGCCGATTTTTGTGCGAATTGCTCTTTGTAATCGATCATTGTTTCAGCACGGCGAGCAACAGCAGCCATCGTACGCACGGATTGTACCGGATATTTACCAGCAGCTGATTCACCGGACAACATCACAACGTCAGCACCTTGAAGTACAGCGTTTGCCACGTCACTAACTTCGGAACGAGTAGGGCGTGGGTTCACTTGCATGGACTCCAGCATGTGTGTAGCTACGATAACCGGTTTACCAGCGCGGTTACATTTATCGATCATTTCTTTTTGCATCATCGGCACGTCTTCGATGGGTACTTCAACCCCGAGATCTCCACGAGCTACCATGATACCGTCAGATGCTTCAATAATATCGTCCAGGTTAGTCATACCTTCCTGGTTTTCAATTTTGGAGATGATCTGTACGTGGTCTACACCGCGTTCTTTCAAAATGCTGCGGATTTCACGGATGTCATCGCCTTTACGAACAAAGGATGCTGCGATAATTTCGATATCGTTTTCGATCCCAAATCCGATGTGCATAACGTCACGCTCGGTTACACCTGGCAATGTCGTTTTGATTCCTGGCAAGTTAACCCCTTTGCGTGGTTTCAGAATGCCGCCACTGATGATTTTACAATGGATATCGGATCCTTCCACAGACAGTACAGTCAGATCCACAAGGCCATCATCGATGAGGATACGATCGCCAGGTTTCACAACGAGGTTCAGTTCTGGATAGTTTACCGAGATACGCTCAGCGTCACCAAGAATTTCTTCGGTAGTCAGGATCAGCTCTTTACCGGCTTGCAGATGGCAGGATGCTTCTTTCAGTTTACCGATACGTACTTCCGGCCCTTTGATGTCCATCATGATCGGTACATAGGTGTTCAGTTCGGAAGCTGCTTTACGGATATTGTTAATCCGTGTCACGTGATCTTCCAGTTCGCCATGAGCCATGTTCAGACGGGCAACGGTCATACCTTCCTGAATCATTACTTTTAACAATTCGATTGAGTCACAAGCAGGTCCCATGGTACAAATAATTTTTGTTTTTAACATGCTAATTTCCTCCTCATATTTAAGCTTATATGTGTATTGTAGCGTTTTCTGTCGAATCAGGGTATGAACTATAGTACAATGATTAGAGTATAGTCCGATAATGAGGTGTGTTATGGTCACTCCACTTGAAGTACGACATATTAATGGTGTCGGTTGGTACGAAAAAGCTGTACAATCTCAAGAAACTTGGCGGCTTAGCTTGGTTACTTATGGAAAATGTGTATATTGGGTGAACGGGGATAAACAGATCATGGAAAAGGGTGAATTGCTCCTCATTCCAGGTGGTACCCCATATTACGGCAAGAGTATTCCTACAGTAACGCACACACAGATTGTAATTCAACTGCAACGCGACCATACGGAAACTCTGCCTGCACTGGAACGGTATGAGGCTTTGCGGCATAAACCTGGATGTTACGAGCTGATCCATCAACGCATGAGCGCTATTTATCAACAATGGCAGGAGCGTCCGTCTTATTATGTCATGATGAGCCAAGCCTTATTGATGGAAGTGTTGATTTATATGAACAGGGAGCTTGATCGTGGAGTTATCCCGCCGGAGAGGCATAATCATGTTGAACGGATGAAGCGGTATATTGAGCGGCATTATCGGGAGAAAGTAACGAAGGAAGAACTCGGGGATGAGATCAATAAAACTCCCAATTATGCTGCTGCATTATTCAAAAGCATGACAAATCAGACCATCAGTCAATATGTCCATGATCAACGGATGAAACGAGCCATATATTTGCTCACTGAGTCACAACTCTCCATCCAGGAAATTGCCGAATTTCTCGGCTACCGGGATCTGTCTTATTTTTACCGCATATTCAAACGTATAACCGGAAGTCCACCGTCTGACCTTCTTCATGAACGGCCACCTATAGCATGAAACGCGTAGTCCAACCCAAATAAAGTTCTTCTATATAAGTAGGTTTAATTAAATGAGTACAAAAAAAGAGGGCCTATGCCCTCTTTTGCTGTATAACAGGATCATCATCCCACCTGTTACATATATAAATGTCTTTATACATGACTGCTTGGATTAGAAGCTGTGAGTGGCTGCTTGCTTTTTTTTCGTGCCTGCCCAAGACGAAGAGCAAAGACATGTACAGTCCAATACGCGGCCTCAGCAAACAAAATGCCGCCGGCGATGTCCAGCAAGGAATGCTGTTTTACAAGCACCGTCGAAGCAATAATCAACCACAGCCATACCGACCAAGAAATCCGTGCCAAAGGCCTAAAGTTCAAGTGTCTGTTAATCACAATAAACAGCAAATAGCTGGTCAGAACATGAACACTTGGGAAACAGTTGAAGGGCGCATCATTGGTATAGATAAACTGCACTAACACGCTGCTCAGATCAGTTCCGCCGACTTCCGGACGCGGGACATGGGTAGGGAACAACGCAAAACAGACATTGGCAGCCATGACACCAACATTATAGGTAATCAACGTACGCCAGAATAGCGACTTGTTCGTCAGACCCAAATAGAGAAATCCAAGATACAGAATGGGCATCCAGCTAATGTACGGATAAATAAATTCTTTGAGAAAAGGAATCTGTGTATCAATCCAGGCATAATTGTAGAAGACATCACTTCCGGTGTTACTACCTAGAAATACGTAAATGGAGCCTTGGAGCGGTATGCACAGAATAGCCAGTAAATGCCCCCAGCGCTGAAAGAATGCTTTCATAGTATCCCCCTGATTTCATTATGCATTGTAAAACTATTGTTAATGGGTACTTCATAGATATATGACGTTGGAGAGTCGCGACACCCCTGCAGCATTGAACTCTTGTAATACTATAATGGACAGATAAAGGTATAAGCCATACCTGATTTTAGGGGAAAATAAGTCAGGATAAGTCTCTTTTTTGTTACTTTTATAGTTTTATCCATAATAGGGATATTCAATATTCGGATGATGTGATACAACTATATTGGCATATAAATTCATATGACAACGAAAAAAAGTAAATGAAACGAGGTAGGGAAATGTATGATTAATCCGCAATCCAAGCCAAAACATTCCTTTTCCGAGCGCAAACCTGTGCTCACCGTTGTGATTATTGAGCTACTTCTCTTGTTAGCCGTATTTGCTGCAGGAGCCATTGCGACGATAAAACAACTGGACTACACTTCCCCTGTACTCATTTCCTTTACACCCATCGCAATTGTTCTGATGATCTATCTGACGTTAAGACGCAAGTGGGGAGAGACTGGCTTCCGATCTTTGCGAAGTATCCCGGCTGGCCACGCAAAGTATTATATTCCACTACTCCTTGTACTGGGTACACTTTCCCTGAAAGGATTTGAGGAGCTGAGCTTGTCACGGCTAGCCTTTTTCATCTTTTTTACCTTGCTCGTAGCTTTTGTTGAGGAAACGATCTATCGTGGGCTTATTTTCAAGACCTTGCTTCAAAAAAGTGCAGTGGCCGCAGTTGTGACCTCAAGCATATTGTTTTCGATTACACATCTGTTGAACGCATTGTCTGGTCAGGATATGACGGATACGATCATGCAATTGATCTATGCGCTGCTCCTGGGAGCTGTACTGGCGTTATTGATGCTGAAGAACGGAAATATCGTACCGCTTATATTGTTTCATTTCATACATAATCTGATTCAATTTTTAGGGAATGATCTGGAGGATACAGGTACACTTCCTTACGATCTGTTTATACTGGCAGTACTGATTGCTAACTGTGCATGGTTAGTGTGGAGCATTCGAACAAATTCGTCTATTCCATCCAAAGGGAGTGAGCAAGCGAATACGGTTGTTCATTAAGGGTATTGCGGGTATTGCTTGAAAGTAGTTATCATACAGTTTCCCGTCAGCTGTTTGATCATGGTATACTTCAGTCTGGCGGGAAGACAGATATGTTCATGATACGAGGTCTGCCTATCCGTACATTAAGTTTAGACAGTAGGTGATATAGTGGAGAAGACAGCACAAGGTGTAGCAGAATGGATGGTACAGGAGATTAAATTCACAGGAACACTTCATCAGGAAGCTGCCATAGAATATGTGAAGACCCAATTTGGGGAAGAGTTTGTTTTTGTGAACGAGAACGGCAATACGTCATTGTCCAAAGAAGTGAAGAAAGCTTTCCGAAAGCTTCATCGTGGGCAGATCGCCTGGGATCGGGATGCATTTATGTGGGCATGGACATAGTGTGTTAAACTGGAGTAAGATGATTCATTGGTTGTGTTGGATATGCATGTCAGAATATTATATAAAAAATGTATAAGATGGATTAGATCTGCATATCCTTTCATAAGACCGTACACAAGCGACCAGGCACATAAGTGTGATAAACCCTGGCCCCACGCGTGTTAATAACATGTATTTCCAAAGCTGTTTGAAAAGAAAATACAAAGATTTGCTTTTTGGCTGAATTGGAGTTATAATAAAAACAAGTTGTAGAGAGTGGAAAACCTAATTCATATATTGTAAAGGGCGATCACTTATAGGTTTATGACTGGTACCTTTTTCAATGTGTGAATTTTTATTTGCTTGCTGCAAAGAACAAAGGAACATGTTAATCTTTATTTGGAGGTGTAATTCACATGCAAAACGGAACAGTAAAATGGTTCAACGCTGATAAAGGCTTCGGTTTCATCGAAGTTGAAGGCGGAGAAGATGTATTCGTACACTTCAGCGCTATTACAGGCGAAGGCTTCAAAACGCTGGACGAAGGTCAACGCGTGCAATTTAAAATTGTACAAGGAAACCGTGGTCCTCAAGCAGAAGAAGTTGTAAAACTGTAATTAAAGCATAGCTGCCTTTAACATGTTATAATGGTAAAGGCAGCTTCTTTTTTTTGATCAGTTATATAAAAGTCGACCCATTAGTTGTCGAGGCAGGGGTCTGGTGGGACGTGAAACTTCCGCTAAGTGTAGGCTTCTGTGAAATAACGTCGGTTAGATGTTTTTCCATAACAAAGGGGGTAGAAGTCATGTATAATCGCAAAAAACCGTTGGAAGAGATTCCACAAGCTGATGCGGCAATCTGGGAATGTACGAGTGATACGTGCAAAGGATGGATGCGGGACAATTTTGCGTTTGATAACGTACCTACTTGTCCGATATGTGCTTCTGAGATGGTCAGCACGACTAGGATGCTACCATTGCTTGAGAATTCGAATAGTAATCTGAAAACGATGCCTAAAGGAAATCGGATTTAACATAGCTTACCCGCCTCTAACGAGGTGTTTTTTTTTAAGATCAAATTGACACCCTGTGCGAAGGTAAGGGTATTAAATATGAAGTTCCCGGCATTCGTTTTAGCGAATGCCTTTTTTTGTATCATTTTTTAACAGAAAATATAATGTAAATGAAGGGAATCACATGAAAAAAATAAAGACCCTTTTCGCTATAAGCCAAAAGGGTCTTTATTATGACTACAATTTTACCGCTATCAGATTTGAGTTTTAAATGAACAGGAATGGCAGCAAAAACAGAGTTGCTACCAGAGCCAGATCAATTCCTGCTCCATAACCGTAACCCCCACCGTATCCTCCATATCCATATCGACCGTAGGCTGAAGATTTAACTTTCTTTGATGCAACAGCTTTTTTCTTGCCGCTGTTTACCAGCTGCTGTTTGGACTTGACTGAACACAACCGTGGTCCCTCGAAACACCCGTTCAAATAAACTTTGCCATCACGACATTGACTAAGTGTACCATACATATGCTTACCGTCTTTCATAACGAGACAAACGGAACGTCCAACGTGCGGAGAAACCGTTTCTTCACATACCCGATTAATTCTGTACATGCAAATCCTCCTCATTAGATGCGGTTGCCGCTTGAATTCAACGGTTTGTATATCATAGTAAAAAGAAGACCAATTGGTATGGACGAGTACCCGGGAAATCGAATAGGGAGGAGCCGTTTTTGAGTTTATTCCATACACTGGGAGGAGTGAGGAGGGGATGTCGCGTGGATTATCATGACATGCTGGCTCGGTTAGGGGAGGGGAGTGCCCATCCCGGAGGATTTTTGGCAACGCTGAAGTTGCTAGAGAGTTTATCTCTGCCTGTGGATAGTCATATCCTTGAGATAGGGTGTGGCACTGGGAGGACTGCGTGTTACCTGGCTAAAAGGGGTTATCAAGTAACGGCCATTGATCTTAATCGCCAGATGCTGGATAAGGCCGTTCGGCGAGCAAGACGAGAACGGGTGGATGTTCGATTTGTTCAGGCTGATGTAGCATCGTTGCCTTTCCCGGAAAATCATTTTGATATGGTATTCGTGGAGTCGGTTACGATCTTCACCCCATGGCGGAGTGCACTAACTGAGTATAGAAGAGTGTTGAAGCCTGCTGGACTTTTGGTGGATCGGGAGATGGTTCTATCAGGCCAGAAGACCGAATTGATGTGTCGCAGGTTAAAGCAATTTTACGGTATACGAACTCTGGTAACGGCCACAGCATGGAGAAAACGCCTCAAGCAGTGTGGTTTCACCAAGGTAGAGGTCAAGGAACATTCGCGATCCATGGGAAAATGGGGCGTTGACCATGATCCGCATCGTGAGATCGATTTGAATTGGTTTGAAGATGAACGTATGCAGCGAATGAGTCAAACCAATGATCGGTTGCTCGCGAAATACGGCAAAAAGTTGGGGTATGCTGTTTTTGAAGCAAGGGCACCGTTGGAGGTCAAAAAAGAAAAATAGGAAAAGACAACTCACACATTAGTGTGGGTTGTCCTTGTTTTGTTTCGACAGAAGGTACTACAGCATATCGTTGTCGATAATCCGCCAGTGGTGTTTGAGCAGGGCTTCCAGTTGGTTCTTATCTTTGGCTCGAAAAGCACTTAAAATTTGCCGGTGCTCTTCATTAACTTCGAGCAGTACCTCAGATAGCTTTGGTTTATTATCACTAACATACGACTGCCGGATGAAACTGTTCTTCAATGTGTTTAACATCTCAATGACTGTGGCGTTACCACATCGCTGAATGTATAGATTATGGAACTGATATTGGTTCTTGTTGTAGGCAGCAAGATCAAGCTGGCTAATATCTTCGTCCATTCGAACAACGAGAGTTTCCATCTCCAAAAGTTCAGATGGTCTGAGATGGTCTGCTGCAAGTGTAGCGGCAAGTGCCTCCAGCACACCGATCGCTTGGGAGAACTCCAGTTTTTTGCCTGCATCAAAAGGAGTGACTATAAATCCCCTGCGTGGGATGTATTGCAGCAGATTGTCTGAAGCCAGCTGGAAAAGGGCCTCCCGAGTAGGCGTGCGACTGATGTCCAGCTTTTTGCATATTTCGGCCTCGTTGATCTTCTGGTTGGGAAGTAACGTCCCGTCCTGAATCTTCTGGGCAATGTAATCGTATACGTGATCTTTCAAGGACCGGTATTTGGGTACCTCCATACCGAATCCTCCTTTCTATGTATAGTGAATAAATAGATGGGTTTAAGGCCGTACTGTACGCGCCGTTCAGGAGTTTCAAGTTTTTATCATCTTAACACCGAGGGGGGAGTTGGGCAAGCAAACTTCATGTTTCAGCCGATGTAAATGCTGCGTTATATATAGCACATTTTATGGAATTAAAGCGTATAAATGTTTAAATAATGATTGTGATAAACCAGAATGTTTGTTAGTATTACTTACATATAAGTCCATATATTGTCTTATGTATATTGTATACAAATTATTGTGCTACTCATTCAAAAAAAGAATAGGGGTATGATGTGTGAAAAAAGTACTGTTGCCAATGATGCTGTTGTTAGTGGTTGTATTCATGTCCGCATGTGGGCAGGAAAAAACGACAGAGACCGGATCAGACGCTACTTCGTCTTCGGGCAGTAGCTCTGCGGAAAAGGAAGTAATTGTACTTGGAACCAGTGCGGACTATGCACCCTATGAATTTCATAAGAAAATCGATGGTAAAGATACCATTGTAGGTTTTGACATCGAGATTGCGAAAGCAATTGCGGCTGATCTGGGAGCCGAGCTGAAGATTGAGGACATGGACTTTGATGGCCTTCTTATGGCCCTCGGTACAGATAAGGTTGATTTTGTAATATCAGGCTTAACCCCTACCGAGGAACGAAAGAAGAACGTTGATTTTACGCATATCTACTATTATGCAGAGCAGGCTGTACTTGTTAGAGAAGGGGAAGATACGGCATTAAAGTCCATAGATGATCTATCAGGCAAGCAGGTTGGCGTACAAAAGAGTTCCATCCAGGAAGGGATTGCTCAGGAAATAGAGGGAGCAAAGCTCACTTCTCTGGCCAAAATACCTGAGCTGATTCTGGAATTGCAGACGGGGCGTGTAGACGCACTCATTCTGGAGAAGCCGGTGGCTGAACAGTATGTGAAGAACCAAGAGGGGCTTGTTGTTGCGAATGTAGAGATTGAACAGGCTGAAGATGAGGGTGGTTCGGCCATCGCGGTGAAGAAAGGTAATCAGAAGCTGCTGGATCAGATCAACACTACATTGGAAAAGCTCAAAACGAACGGAGATATTGAACGGTTCGTCGTTGAAGCGAATGAGATGCTCGGCGAATAAACCGGACGAGTGAGGGATATGCCGTGAATTTAGATTTTTCCTTTCTATTAGAACATTGGCAGGATTATGCACGAAGTGCGTGGGTCACGCTGGAACTTTCCTTCTTCGGTGTATTGTTTGGTACGTTACTTGGTGTGATCATGGCATTAATGCGAATATCCCGAATATGGCCAATTAAATTTGTGGCTTCGGCGTATATTGAACTCATTCGAGGAACACCGATGCTGGTACAGATTCTTATTATTCATTATGGTCTGACGGTTGTAGGTGTGAACTTGCCGGCATTTATGTCGGGGGTGGTAGCTCTGACGATGAATAGCTCGGCTTATATGGCGGAGGTGTTCAGGGCCGGGATTCAAGCGATTGATAAAGGACAGACAGAGGCTTCGCGCTCCCTTGGTATGACACATGGTATGACACTTCGCTATATTATACTGCCGCAGGCTTTTCGTAACATGCTTCCAGCCATCGGTAATGAATTCATTATTATCATTAAAGATTCTTCTCTTGTCTCCATGATCGGCATAGCCGAGATTATATACACGGCCAGAACAATTCAGGGTGTTACGTTCCAGCCGCTTGCTCCGCTGCTTGTTGCCGCCGGCCTCTATTTTATAATCACATTTACACTGGCTAATTTACTCTCTTGGCTGGAACGGAAACTGTCTACTTCTCGCTAACTATTGATAAAGGATTCGATTCGAGAAAGGTTTGGAGTAGGCTGGAGTGGAAATGGCGGGATGTAGTCGTAAATGGCGATGGTATCGCATACATTGTTATTGTATTTTGTATACAATATTTTGGAAAGGTGTTGGGTGTGTATGTCAGATTCCAAAATGTTAATGGATTGGTCGGAGCGTTATGCTGCACCTAATTATCATCCGCTCCCTATTGTTATTGAACAGGCGGAAGGGGTATGGGTGCAAGACCCTGAAGGCCGCCGTTATATGGATATGTTAAGTGCATACTCTGCATTGAATCATGGTCATAGACATCCTGTGATCATACAGGCGCTCAAGGATCAGGCAGATCAGGTTACGCTGACATCACGGGCATTCCACAGCAGCTCCGCTTCTCTTTTTTATCAGAAACTCTCACAATTCACGGGCAAATCCAAGATTCTTGCCATGAATACAGGAGCTGAAGCGGTGGAGACTGCGGTAAAGGCAGTACGTAGATGGGCTTATCGTTGCAAAGGTGTACCGGAGAATCAAGCCGAAATTATCGTATGTTCTGGTAACTTTCATGGAAGAACTCTGACGGTTACTTCCTTTTCCTCTTCAGCGGAGTATAAAAAAGATTTTGGACCGTTCACACCTGGATTCCGGATTATTCCCTATGGAGATATAGAAGCGCTGAAAAAGGCCATTACGCCAAATACGGCTGGTTTTCTTGTAGAGCCTATTCAGGGCGAAGCTGGAATTGTTATCCCGCCTGATGGATATTTGGCTGAAGCCTTTGCTCTGTGTAAGAGCCAGCAGGTGTTGACTGTAGCTGATGAGATCCAGACCGGATTTGGAAGAACGGGTCGCCGTTTTGCCTCCGACTGGGAAGGGGTTGAACCAGATATCTGGATTATGGGTAAAGCGCTGGGGGGAGGGGTCATGCCCATCTCGGCTATTGCTGCTGATGCGGAGATACTTGATTTGTTTGAGCCGGGGTCTCATGGTTCTACGTTTGGGGGTAACCCACTCGCCTGCGCCGTGGCTATAGCAGCTCTGAAAGTTCTTGAAGATGAGAAGCTTGCCGAGCGATCGGAGCGTCTGGGGAACTATTTTATGAAAAGACTTCGAGATATTCGCAGTTCAGCCATACGGGATATTCGGGGTAGAGGGTTATTTATTGGTGTTGAGCTGCATGAATCAGCACGTCCCTATTGTGAGCGATTGATGTCTGCTGGTTTGCTATGTAAAGAAACCCATGAGACGACCATCCGATTTGCTCCACCACTGACGATTAAAGAGTCCGAGATTGACTGGGCACTGGAGAGAATTGAGCAGGTGTTGATCAACAATGAGGGAGCTGACCTAGATGAAAAATGATGATGATGTACATGGTGGAATAAAAGATACTTCTATTGATACAAGTCAAACATCTGTGCGACGTAATATTGCTATCATTAAGGTTCCTTTTGGACTCGGTGGAGCAAGAGGTGGAGCAGAGTTGGGGCCTGATGAATTGATTACAGCTGGACTGAAGCGGGAGATTGCGAGTCTTGGGCTAGTACTTTCCAAAGAAGTGCGGGTAGATTGTCCTTCTGAACCGGCTGCCCCTATTGAGCGAAATCGTGTAAAACATTTAAATGAGGTACGTCAGGTCAGTCAGAAGGTGTGTAGTGAAGTATCAGGCGCAGTAGAGGAGGGGGCTTTTCCACTTGTGCTTGGGGGAGATCATAGTGTAGCGATTGGTACTTTTGCCGGGCTAACAGCGCATTATTCGAATTTGGGTGTGATCTGGTTTGATGCGCATGCAGACTTGAATACGGAAGAACGTAGCTTGTCCGGTAATATGCATGGGATGAGCGTGGCTGCATCCTTGGGGCATACTGCATTCAATCTGTCACACATTGCTGGAGCAGGCGCGTTTATTGATCCGTCCAACTTGGTCTATATTGGTCTGCGTGATTTGGATGAGTATGAGAAAGAGCAGATTAAGGGACTGGGAATCCGAGCATTTACGATGCATGATATTGACCGGATGGGAATACAGCAAGTTATTGAGCAAGCAGTAGCTACTGCGGGAAAAGGGACAGATGGTATTCATGTCAGCTTTGACATGGATTGTCTGGATCCGCGGGAAGCTCCGGGTGTGGGCACCCCAGTACCGGGTGGTTTGAATTATCGAGAGGCACATTATGCATTGGAGATACTTGCTTCCACAAATCAAGTTACGTCGATGGAACTGGTTGAGGTGAATCCGTTGTTTGACCACAATAGACATACGGCAAGGCTTGGTGTGGAACTGATCGCTTCGTTACTTGGTAAGCGCATATTGTAAGCACTGAGAAGTGATGCGGAGTGTGCAAGCTTTGCCTAAGGAATATAATTTCTTATCTATTATAGAAGGAAAGAAAACTGAGATCTTCGAAAACCAGGGCTAGTCACAATCAATTGTTCACTGCAATCGCAGTGGAAGTGGCTTCCCTGGTTATGTTTAATGGATAAGTATATTAGAAGCGTCGTAATGAGGATGCGGAGAGTTATTTCTAAAGTACAGGAGCGTCAGATTACATATTGTGCTGATGATGTGGGTTGATTATCATTTTTGAAAAAAGACTTGCAATTGAAATCTGTACATGATATATTCTAATTCCGGCCAAGAAAACACGGTTTACACGGTGCGGCAAGCAAATGAAATAAGCTTCGAAAGAAACTTAAAAAAAGAGCTTGCAAAGTTGGTTCGGACATGATATTATATAAGAGTTGCTGAAGAGAACGACATTCGGTAACGGAACAAGTTTGATCTTTGAAAACTGAACAACGAGTGAGTAAACATTCTGCTTGCAGAATGAACGCGAAAGTTGGAAACAAGCCTTGGCTTGGATCGGCTGGAGCACAAATGAGATTTTTAATCTCGTCAGATTCAAAATGAGCTTATCGCTCTTTTCAATACTTTATTGGAGAGTTTGATCCTGGCTCAGGACGAACGCTGGCGGCATGCCTAATACATGCAAGTCGAGCGGACTTGATGAGAAGCTTGCTTCTCTGATAGTTAGCGGCGGACGGGTGAGTAACACGTAGGCAACCTGCCCTCAAGTTTGGGACAACTACCGGAAACGGTAGCTAATACCGAATAGTTGTTTTCTTCGCCTGAAGGAGACTGGAAAGACGGAGCAATCTGTCACTTGGGGATGGGCCTGCGGCGCATTAGCTAGTTGGTGGGGTAACGGCTCACCAAGGCGACGATGCGTAGCCGACCTGAGAGGGTGATCGGCCACACTGGGACTGAGACACGGCCCAGACTCCTACGGGAGGCAGCAGTAGGGAATCTTCCGCAATGGGCGAAAGCCTGACGGAGCAATGCCGCGTGAGTGATGAAGGTTTTCGGATCGTAAAGCTCTGTTGCCAGGGAAGAACGCTTGGGAGAGTAACTGCTCTCAAGGTGACGGTACCTGAGAAGAAAGCCCCGGCTAACTACGTGCCAGCAGCCGCGGTAATACGTAGGGGGCAAGCGTTGTCCGGAATTATTGGGCGTAAAGCGCGCGCAGGCGGTCATTTAAGTCTGGTGTTTAATCCCGGGGCTCAACCCCGGATCGCACTGGAAACTGGGTGACTTGAGTGCAGAAGAGGAGAGTGGAATTCCACGTGTAGCGGTGAAATGCGTAGATATGTGGAGGAACACCAGTGGCGAAGGCGACTCTCTGGGCTGTAACTGACGCTGAGGCGCGAAAGCGTGGGGAGCAAACAGGATTAGATACCCTGGTAGTCCACGCCGTAAACGATGAGTGCTAGGTGTTAGGGGTTTCGATACCCTTGGTGCCGAAGTTAACACATTAAGCACTCCGCCTGGGGAGTACGGTCGCAAGACTGAAACTCAAAGGAATTGACGGGGACCCGCACAAGCAGTGGAGTATGTGGTTTAATTCGAAGCAACGCGAAGAACCTTACCAGGTCTTGACATCCCTCTGACCGGTACAGAGATGTACCTTTCCTTCGGGACAGAGGAGACAGGTGGTGCATGGTTGTCGTCAGCTCGTGTCGTGAGATGTTGGGTTAAGTCCCGCAACGAGCGCAACCCTTATATTTAGTTGCCAGCACTTCGGGTGGGCACTCTAGATAGACTGCCGGTGACAAACCGGAGGAAGGTGGGGATGACGTCAAATCATCATGCCCCTTATGACCTGGGCTACACACGTACTACAATGGCCGGTACAACGGGCTGCGAATCGCGAGATGGAGCCAATCCCAACAAAGCCGGTCTCAGTTCGGATTGCAGGCTGCAACTCGCCTGCATGAAGTCGGAATTGCTAGTAATCGCGGATCAGCATGCCGCGGTGAATACGTTCCCGGGTCTTGTACACACCGCCCGTCACACCACGAGAGTTTATAACACCCGAAGTCGGTGGGGTAACCGCAAGGAGCCAGC
Source organism: Paenibacillus sp. FSL k6-2145 (assembly GCF_037976585.1). Classification (NCBI taxonomy): domain Bacteria; kingdom Bacillati; phylum Bacillota; class Bacilli; order Caryophanales; family Paenibacillaceae; genus Paenibacillus; species Paenibacillus sp. FSL k6-2145. The sequence continues at coordinate 2,482,501 of NZ_CP150267.1, forward strand.
CGCCGAAGGTGGGATAGATGATTGGGGTGAAGTCGTAACAAGGTAGCCGTATCGGAAGGTGCGGCTGGATCACCTCCTTTCTATGGAGAATCGTTTCCTGCAACGGAAACATTCAAATACAAAATCTAGCCAGGTCGGCTAGTTACTCACTCGTTGCTCAGTTTTGAGAGCTCAAACTCTCAAAACAGCTTGCTTTTGCATGGAGCTTGTTCTTTGAAAACTAGATATCGAAACGAAACAAACGCGAATTAGAACATTCCTTTAAGCTGATCTTGTGTAAACAAGTGAAGTGTTATAAGGTAGATTGCATGAGCGAGTGATCGAAATGGAACGACTTTTGGATTTGCGCAAGCAAACCAAGCGGAGTGACAGCTCGAACACGAGCGATATGGTTAAGCTACTAAGAGCACACGGAGGATGCCTAGGCGCTAGGAGCCGATGAAGGACGTGGCGAACAACGAAACTGCCTCGGGGAGCTGTAAGCAAGCTTTGATCCGGGGGTGTCCGAATGGGGAAACCCAGCTGGGGTAATTTCCAGTTACTCACAACTGAATACATAGGTTGTGTAGAGGCATACCAGGGGAACTGAAACATCTAAGTACCCTGAGGAAGAGAAAACAATAGTGATTCCGTCAGTAGCGGCGAGCGAACGCGGAGAAGCCCAAACCAGAGAGCTTGCTCTTTGGGGTTGTGGGACGTCTCACATGGAGTTACAAAGGAACCGGTTAAGCGAAGAGGTCTGGAAAGGCCCGCCAAAGAAGGTAAAAGCCCTGTAGTTGAAAGTCTGTCTCCGAGACGGATCCCGAGTAGTGCGGGGCACGTGAAACCCCGTATGAATCCGGCAGGACCATCTGCCAAGGCTAAATACTTCCTAGCGACCGATAGTGAAGCAGTACCGTGAGGGAAAGGTGAAAAGCACCCCGGAAGGGGAGTGAAATAGAACCTGAAACCGTGTGCTTACAAAAAGTCAGAGCCCGTTTTAGGGGTGATGGCGTGCCTTTTGTAGAATGAACCGGCGAGTTACGTTCCCGTGCAAGGTTAAGGTGAAGAGCCGGAGCCGCAGCGAAAGCGAGTCTGAATAGGGCGACATAGTACGTGGACGTAGACCCGAAACCGGGTGATCTACCCCTGTCCAGGGTGAAGGTGCGGTAACACGCACTGGAGGCCCGAACCCACGCATGTTGAAAAATGCGGGGATGAGGTGGGGGTAGCGGAGAAATTCCAATCGAACTCGGAGATAGCTGGTTCTCCCCGAAATAGCTTTAGGGCTAGCCTCGGAAAACAGAGTCGTGGAGGTAGAGCACTGATTGGGTGCGGGGCCCGCAAGGGTTACCAAGCTCAGTCAAACTCCGAATGCCATAGACTTACTTCCGGGAGTCAGACAGTGAGTGCTAAGATCCATTGTCAAAAGGGAAACAGCCCAGACCATCAGCTAAGGTCCCCAAGTGTGTGTTAAGTGGGAAAGGATGTGGAGTTGCACAGACAACCAGGATGTTGGCTTAGAAGCAGCCACCATTGAAAGAGTGCGTAATAGCTCACTGGTCGAGTGACTCTGCGCCGAAAATGTAACGGGGCTAAACACACCACCGAAGCTATGGCTTGATGCTTGCATCAGGGGTAGGGGAGCGTTGTATAAGGGTTGAAGGTGTACCGTAAGGAGCGCTGGACATTATACAAGTGAGAATGCCGGTATGAGTAACGAAAAGATCAGTGAGAATCTGATCCGCCGAAAGCCTAAGGGTTCCTGAGGAAGGCTCGTCCGCTCAGGGTAAGTCGGGACCTAAGGCGAGGCCGAAAGGCGTAGTCGAAGGACAACAGGTCGAAATTCCTGTACCACCGTAAGCCGTTATGAGCAATGGGGGGACGCAGTAGGGTAGTGACGCGGACTGATGGATGTCCGTCTAAGCAGTGAGGCTGATGTGTAGGCAAATCCGCACATTGTAAGGCTGAGCTGTGATGGGGAGCGAAAATTGTAGTAGCGAAGGTCATGATCTCACACTGCCAAGAAAAGCCTCTAGCCAGGTGAAGGTGCCCGTACCGCAAACCGACACAGGTAGGCGAGAAGAGTATTCTAAGGCGCGCGGAAGAACTCTCGTTAAGGAACTCGGCAAAATGACCCCGTAACTTCGGGAGAAGGGGTGCCCCGGTAGTGTGAATAGCACGAGGGGGCCGCAGTGAAAAGGCCCAAGCGACTGTTTAGCAAAAACACAGGTCTGTGCGAAGCCGTAAGGCGAAGTATACGGGCTGACGCCTGCCCGGTGCTGGAAGGTTAAGGGGAGTGGTTAGGGAGCAATCCCGAAGCTGTGAACCGAAGCCCCAGTAAACGGCGGCCGTAACTATAACGGTCCTAAGGTAGCGAAATTCCTTGTCAGGTAAATTCTGACCCGCACGAATGGCGTAACGACTTGGGCGCTGTCTCAACGAGAGATCCGGTGAAATTTTAATACCTGTGAAGATGCAGGTTACCCGCGACAAGACGGAAAGACCCCATGGAGCTTTACTGCAGCTTGATATTGAATTTGGGTACGATCTGTACAGGATAGGTGGGAGCCTTTGAAACGTGAGCGCCAGCTTGCGTGGAGGCAACGTTGGGATACCACCCTGATCGTATCTAGGTTCTAACCTGGTACCGTAATCCGGTGCGGGGACAGTGTCAGGTGGGCAGTTTGACTGGGGCGGTCGCCTCCTAAAGAGTAACGGAGGCGCCCAAAGGTTCCCTCAGAATGGTTGGAAATCATTCGAAGAGTGCAAAGGCATAAGGGAGCTTGACTGCGAGACCTACAAGTCGAGCAGGGACGAAAGTCGGGCTTAGTGATCCGGTGGTACCGCATGGAAGGCCATCGCTCAACGGATAAAAGCTACCCTGGGGATAACAGGCTTATCTCCCCCAAGAGTCCACATCGACGGGGAGGTTTGGCACCTCGATGTCGGCTCATCGCATCCTGGGGCTGAAGTAGGTCCCAAGGGTTGGGCTGTTCGCCCATTAAAGCGGTACGCGAGCTGGGTTCAGAACGTCGTGAGACAGTTCGGTCCCTATCTGTCGTGGGCGTAGGAAATTTGAGAGGAGCTGTCCTTAGTACGAGAGGACCGGGATGGACGTACCGCTGGTGTACCAGTTGTTCCGCCAGGAGCACCGCTGGGTAGCTATGTACGGACGGGATAAACGCTGAAAGCATCTAAGCGTGAAGCCCCCTCAAGATGAGATTTCCCAGTATGTAAGACCCCTTGAAGACGACGAGGTAGATAGGCTGGGGGTGGAAGTGCAGCAATGCATGGAGCTGACCAGTACTAATCGGTCGAGGGCTTATCCAATAGCAAGTGATAATTCGCATGTTTCGTTTCGAATCTAGTTTTCAGAGAACGATCTCTGAAATGTAAGCTATGCGTTTGGTGGCGATGGCGGAGGGGTTCCACACGTACCCATCCCGAACACGACCGTTAAGCCCTCTAGCGCCGATGGTACTTGGACCGCAGGGTCCTGGGAGAGTAGGACGCCGCCAAGCGATTTCCCTTTGGGGTATTTTTTTTGCCCCCCTTGCCAAGGAATTAGGGATATATAAGGGCCCTTAGCTCAGTTGGTTAGAGCGCACCTCTGATAAGGGTGAGGCCGGTGGTTCGAGTCCACCAGGGCCCATAGCAAGACCACAACAAAGAAATACACAGTGTATGGGGCCATAGCTCAGCTGGGAGAGCGCCTGCCTTGCAAGCAGGAGGTCAGCGGTTCGATCCCGCTTGGCTCCACCATTCCCTGATAGCTCAGTTGGTAGAGCACTCGACTGTTAATCGAGTTGTCACAGGTTCGAGCCCTGTTCGGGGAGCCATATGGAGAGGTGTCCGAGCTGGCCGAAGGAGCACGATTGGAAATCGTGTAGGCGTCACAAGCGTCTCGAGGGTTCGAATCCCTCTCTCTCCGCCAGATAATTTTTTTAGCAAGGCCCGTTGGTCAAGGGGTTAAGACACCTCCCTTTCACGGAGGTAACAGGGGTTCGAATCCCCTACGGGTCATAGCAATACCTATTGCTTCAACAAGAGATGAGAATCCCAAAGGTTCGTCGGAGGATGTACTTCGTTAGCAACAGCTTCGCAGTCTCGAACGAAGTGAGAGTATCCCCTACGGGTCATATTATGGAGGCTTAGCTCAGCTGGGAGAGCATCTGCCTTACAAGCAGAGGGTCGGGGGTTCGATCCCCTCAGCCTCCACCATATAACTTTATAACGACGCGGGGTGGAGCAGCCCGGTAGCTCGTCGGGCTCATAACCCGAAGGCCGCAGGTTCAAATCCTGCCCCCGCAATTATACTTTCCCTGAGAAAGTGATCTGGAACCGTGGTGTAGTTGGCCTAACATGCCTGCCTGTCACGCAGGAGATCGCGGGTTCGAATCCCGTCGGTTCCGCCATTTTTAATTAAATATACACCGTGCCGGTGTAGCTCAACTGGTAGAGCAACTGACTTGTAATCAGTAGGTTGGGGGTTCAAGTCCTCTCGCCGGCACCATTTTTAGTATTTACATCTGAATTTGTGATAGAATGTATATTATAGATGCAGTTGCTAATACTAAGATACTCTTAGTGGATGAATGGCTTACTCTATGGCGATCGTGGCGAAGTGGTTAACGCACCGGTTTGTGGATCCGGCATTCGGGGGTTCAATTCCCCTCGATCGCCCCATGATTTTTTAATGGGGATTAGCCAAGCGGTAAGGCAACGGACTTTGACTCCGTCATGCATAGGTTCAAATCCTATATCCCCAGCCATTTCATTACGAGTCATTAGCTCAGTTGGTAGAGCACCTGACTTTTAATCAGGGTGTCGAAGGTTCGAGCCCTTCATGACTCACCATTATATTTTGCGGTCGTGGCGGAATTGGCAGACGCGCACGGTTCAGGTCCGTGTGGGCTAACCCCCCGTGGAGGTTCGAGTCCTCTCGACCGCACCATATGTTTTGCGGAAGTGGCTCAGCGGTAGAGCATCGCCTTGCCAAGGCGAGGGTCGCGGGTTCGATTCCCGTCTTCCGCTCCAATATTTGCGCCCTTAGCTCAGCTGGATAGAGCGTTTGACTACGAATCAAAAGGCCGGGAGTTCGAATCTCTCAGGGCGCGCCATTATTCTCATAAGTATCGGGATGTAGCTCAGCTTGGTAGAGCACCTGGTTTGGGACCAGGGGGTCGCATGTTCAAATCGTGTCATCCCGATTTTTTTATTTTGCGGGTGTAGTTCAATGGTAGAACTTTAGCCTTCCAAGCTAATAGCGTGGGTTCGATTCCCATCACCCGCTTCCGAGTAACATACAGAAAAGCCTTTGCTTATAGCAAGGGTTTTTTTTTGCGTTAAAAAGAATAAGTGGATTCCTTTTAAAATAGAGTCAATTGTCATTTGATTAAGGATAGAATCTTTGTTTTAGTAAATAGAACAATTCGTATCTGATTTACCGTGTTTATTTATAAAGGAGGACAAACAGTAATGAAAAGAGCACTGGTCATTGGTGGAAACGGAACGCTAGGTAAAGCTGTTGTTGCGAAACTGAGAGATTATTCCGTTGAGGTTATTACAGCAGGTAGACAATCCGGGGATGTTCAGGTAGATATGACTTCGACAGAGAGTATTACTACCCTCTTTGAAACGGTGAGAAATATTGATTACGTCATTGTGGCGGCAGGTCAGACCCATTATGCGAAACTCGAAGAACTTACACCTGAGAACAATATGATTAGTGTGCAGGGTAAACTGCTTGGACAGGTTAATATCGTGTTGATTGGTCAGCACTATATTAATGACAAAGGGAGTTTCACGTTGGTCAGTGGCATAATACAAGACCACCCTATTGAGAAAGGCGCATCAAGTGCTATGGTCAATGGGGCCATTGATGCGTTTGCCAAAGCGGCAGCGTTTGAGTTGCCAAGAGGCATTCGTTTGAACTCAGTTAGTCCCAACTTGTTTGTAGAGTCGGCGGAGAAATATAAGGATTTCTTTATTGGATTTAATCCTGTACCTGTAGAGAAAGTGGCTAATACGTTTATCCAGAGTGCACTTGGGATCGAAACAGCCCAAAACTTTAAAATATATTAAAAGCCTGATGTGAATGAAGAATTACTGGAATGAAGAACTGCTGAATGAGACCATTTGGAATATTAAATATAAAGGAGATCCACCGAAAATCCGGTGAATCTCCTTTTGTTTGTTGTGGATGAAACAGAGGTATGTTTACTATTGTGAAGCAGGTAGTCCAAGAACTTCGAGCATTTCATTACGTTTGAGCGATTCGGCAATGGGGCCGTCAATAAGCCATTTCTTAGCATTGAGGACATAGACATGACCATTTTGAACAGCGGGTAGGCTTTTCCATACTTGGAGTTGCTGGATTTCGTTGAGTTCATCTTTTGTTTTTTGCAAAGCTTCAGCTGATCCATCTGAGCTAATGGACACAATGAACAGATAGTCTGCTTTGATTTCAGGCAAAAGCTCAACCGAGATACTGGCATTCATCCGATCTGGATTCTCAGCCTCGAGTTTGGTAACGAGAGCATCGGGAGTGAATCCAATTTCATAGCCCGCTCCTACATAACTAGAAGCTGGGAATGGCGTAGATGGAATGGACGAGAAGAACAAACGCATATCTTTCTCTTCCAGGCGCAGGAATGCAGCTGTTGGTTTGGTCTTGGTGATATCGGCTGCGAGTTTCTGAGCTTCAGTTACCTGATCTTTATTTTTTTGTAAAAGCTGTTCAGCCCGCTCTTCAATATCCAATGCAGTAGCTACCTGTACGATAGATTCCTGCCAATTACGGCGATCATAAGTGATCGTAGGCGCGATTTTCTCAAGTTGTTCGAGAATTTTGGCATCCAAACTGGCATTGGCAATAATGAGGTCCGGATTGGCGCTGACTACAGCTTCAAAATTGACACTTTCATTAATGGGTTCGACAGCCACGCCTTGGGCTTCAAGTTGCTCATTCAGGTAATCTTGGCGGCCAATAGGTGTAGCAAGTACCAGTGGTACCTCCAAGGAGAGGAGAATGTCCTCCATATTAATGGACACAATCCGTTCGGGATGTGCTGGGATTTCTTTGCTGCCACTGGCGCTCTCCACGGTTTTAGTAGTTGATTCAGTGGATGAGTCCCCATCTGTCCCCGCAGCTGATTTTACGCCATCTGCAGATGGCTGCGAAGTGCTTGCAGGTGTCTGTCCACACGCAACAAGTAACATGGCGAGTATGAACAGGATCCCCGTTATTTTGACATAATGCTGTTTGTACATCATAATCCCCCTGTGTTTCTAATGATATTGATTCTCAGTACACTTTATATTGTAGCGGTCTCATGTTGGGGGAGACATAGCCTTCTGTGCTATCCGGTCATGGATTAATGTGCTGAGTACCACCAAAAAGTTTCAGGGTTTCATCAATAATTTGATCATGGGCATATGGTGAATAATCCAACCAAGGCATTTCATCTAGCAGATATACATGCTGGTTCTGCACGGGCATCAATTGTTGCCATAGCTGAGTATGTTGTAGTTTATGCCAACGTTGCTGGGATTCTGAGTCCTGGTCCACAATCAGTAACATGCGATCTCCAACCATTTGAGGCAACTCCTGTTCATCCAATGCACGATAGACTTGCCCTGGAAGCAGATCGTGTGAAGGGGACACGCCCAGGTCGTTATATAGAACAGCGCCCCCATTGCGTCGCCCGTAGATTAACAGATGACCCATCATGATATGAATGATGGAGACCGTATCCTTTCCGATGAAATAAGTAAGCTGCTCTTTAGCATGGATTACCTTGTCATCATACTGCTCCAACCACTGCTGAGCATTCTGTTGCTGTCCCACAATGGAGGCAACTTGTACGAAGTGTTCCCGCCAGCTCAATCCTTTCCATGGGATAACGATGGTAGGAGCAATTCGCTGCAGCGTTCTTTTTAACGTATGGGCTTCGTACTCATTACAGATTATGAGATCCGGGCGCGCTTGTATCAACAACTCAACGTTGGTTTGCCAGATATGAGGATTCATGCGTTTGCTACGTCCCAGATGATAAGGGATATTGGAGAAAAACAGATTCCTGTGTTGATCCCGTCGGTTATCGATCAATGCCGCATGGGGGATGATCTGTAATGCTAGCAGATGGCCAGTGGTTCCGAAGGAGAGAGCAGCAATTTTACTGCGTTTCTGCCGTTGATAGGTAGAGGGAGACACGCCAACATATTTTTTGAATTTGCGACTAAAGTAAAACTCGTCCTGAAAACCAACCTGTGAGGCGATATGTTTGATGGTTTGGCCGGGGACGAGCAGCATCTCTTTGGCCCTGTCCATGCGGATGTTATTCACGTACTCCATGGGACTGATGCCAGTACGGTTTTTGAATACCCGCGAATAGTGCCATACACTCATACCTGCCACACCGGCAAGAACTTCACGAGAAAGATGCTCAGCATATCCAAGCTCAATAAGTTCAAGCGTTTGATCCAAAGCAGAGGTGTGTTCGGAATCTCCTACTGTGCTTTCTTTGGGAGGAGCATACACATGGGTCAACAATTCATGCATCAAAGTCTGAATACGAAATGGACGATTTTCTTGAGGTACAGAGATGCATTCATGGAGCTGTGAGGCAATTCTGGTACATTCCTGAAAAAGTTCATGCGGTAATTCATCGGCATAAGACGAACGAAGTAACCCTTTTTGGTAAATCTCCATTACAGTAGAGCCGGAAGTAGCTTTATTGATTTCGGAGAGAGGCTTCAACATATCAAAATATATTGCGATGCCCTGTAAAGGATGAACCTCATCCGGTGTATATTCTATCGCTGTTCCTGGCAGGATCAGATACATTTTGCCGAGTGTGGCATGATTCAGCCTGTGCCCAATACGGATATCGGCCTCACCACCAGTACAGATGAGCAGAAGATGTGAGTCCGCTAATACGAATGGGGGAAGAAAAGACGCTTGATTGAGAACTTCGGATGTCTTGAATCTTGCATATAGGTCACGGGTATGGTCACCGTTAGATATCAGTGGAAAGACTTGCAAAGTCACCAGAATCCCTCCTTAACTTGCAGTAGTAACATTACATATGATGTATTTGAGAATCATTATCAATTATCGCATATTGTCATACAAATAAGAAGTCCATATGATAATATGAGATGATATAGCGAATTCTGATCATTGAACCACGTAATTCTCTACTATAAATTGAATTGATATAGGTTACCGAGTTGTAGAATAGCCAATACATAGTGCCCATCATCCAAACTGTTGAGCGAATAACCAGTAAAATCTCAACCGATGTTAATTGTAGAATTACTTAAATAACAGATCATTTAATTCACTACGCAAAAAAAGACAAGGCCTCTCCTACGATGTCCGCAGGAAGAGGAACTTGTCTTTTTTGTTAGAGCTAGCAATTAGTATCTTTCCAGAATCGTCTGTGTTTTCAAGCCATCAGCCGGAATCAGCCAGTTGTTGTTCTCCAGCAATTGCAGCAGTTGGGTACGGAGTCCGGATACGGCTACAGCATCATCGGTTTTGAAAGAGACCTCTACGATATTCTCAATACCTGTACCTGCTGCGTCACGGATCGGCCATACTTCGAGTGTAAGCTCTTGACCATTCCATGTACCTTCATATCGTTGGAACGTTATCGGACCATATGCACGGGATTGAGTCAGTTGCTGCTTGCCCCAGTTGGAGGAAGTCCAGTTTTTCAATTTGCCCGGAAGCTTGTCCAGTAACATGTTCAAGGCTTCTTGTTGCGAAGGAAGTTGGACTCCTGTCGCTTTGGTATCGACTTTTTTGGTGTTGGAGAAGCTCAGCGTCTGTTTGCCGTATCCCCAATCAATTTCAGCCTCGTAGTTATCATCTGATTTATCAAAACCCTCTTGGTTAGCCAGAGTCAGCGCTGCGTTGATATCGCCATTGATCACAGGGTAGCGTTTTTTATAAGTCAATTCGTAGTTATTCTTGTCATCCTTTTTGCGAAAACGAACGTTCCATCCTTGTTGATCCAATCCGAGAGCATTGGTGTCGAAGTACTCTACGTTAATGTTTCTTGGCGTGGAACTCAGGCCGAGTGTCTGAATCACTTCACTGCGTGGTGTCCCATCTGTATTCAATACAAGTTCCGGCTTGGCCAGAAACTTTACTTCATAAGCAGGAACGGCATTGGCAGCAGCTGAAGCCTGGGGTGCTCCCAGAAATGTCATTCCACTTCCCAATGTTACGATGCTCAGCATCAATGAGGCGGTTACCTTTTTCCACTTTTTCAAAACCAATCACTCTCCTAATCTGGATTAACGTACAGATCCCACTTTATCGCCCGAATATATGAAAGCGATTAACGGGGAGCGCACATTGCGTTAACCCTGCATAGATTTGATGAATGGCAAACGATAGTTTATAGCGGATCAAGGCAATCAGCCATGGAAAATGGGGAAGCCGTGACTCACCTCTCGCAGCACTTCTTTGAAGCGGTTTACCTGAACTGAAGGGTGGCGGTCCTTGTTATGTACGGTGTATATATGGCGTGGTGCCTGCTCTCCGGGAATGGGAAGAACTTGAATGAGCCCGTGCTGTTCCTCCCACTGTACCGCCATCCGAGACATGAATGAGACATGCCCCCCGATTAACACGAGCTGTTTGATCGCTTCCAGGGAATCCATCTCCACCGTACTCCGCAAACGAATGTCATGTTGCGCAAGCCATTGATTGGTTAACCGACGAGTACTGGATTCATTGCCATGTAAAGCAAAAGGAATCTGTGCGATATGATCAGGTGTTAATGCATCCTTCTGGGCCAACCCATGTTGCGGAGAACAGATCAATACCAGGTCGTCTTCACACAACGTCTCAGCTTGCAGTGCGGGTCCAACAAATGGCTCGGAAGAGATCACCCCCAGATCAATCTGATGCCTAATTAACATTTCGCGAATAACAGGTGATGGTTTGACGGATAAGACGATACGAATGCCCGGGAATTCCTGCGAAAAGGTATTGAGTATGGTGGGCAGCAAATATGTAGCCGGTACATAGCTTGCTCCAATGTGCAGGGTGCCCCGATAGAGACTGTCATATTCCTTTACGACCCGTCGTGCCTCTTGGGTCAGAGCATTGATTTTGACGGAATAATGGAGCAGAGCTTGTCCAGCCTCGGTTAGAAAGGTCTTTCCACTGCGCGATTCAAATAATCGCACACCCATCTCTTCCTCCAATGACTTCATATGAAATGTAACGGTAGGTTGCTTGATCCCCAGTAACTCGGCCACGCTTGTCATGTGATGATGCTTGTCGATCAGCTCAACAATTTGCAATTTGATCAGATTCAATGTTCCAACACTCCTTTCACTTCTACTAGCCCCAATATATAAGATGATCTAATGTTTTTCATAAAGACGGAGAGTACAGAACCAATCTGAAGAAGCGGAGCCAAAAGCTTTCTGGAAGAAAGCTGCTTCGGAAGCATATGCTTCGCCTTTATCCCCGGATTTCTCCCTTCATAAAGGGAATATAAGAAATCTGGGGATAACAGCGATCGGAAGATGGTGCTGTAATCGGAGCGACAAAATGAAAATTAATTTAATTCACCTACTATAGATTTAATCTATGAACATCAACAGAATTCATCTAAAAAGTTAATTCCAATTTTACATACAAGACATACAACTCGCGAAAGCGGACGTTAGACTGAGAACAGTGCAAGAGATCAAGTAACAGAAGACAGGCAGGGATATGCTTATGAAATTAGAGATGACAGGAATTCAAAAATCATTCAATCAAACACCCGCGCTGCTGCCGACAGATCTAACGCTTGAACATGGAAAGTTCACGACCCTGCTCGGCCCATCGGGCTGTGGCAAAACAACACTGCTCCGCATGTTGGCCGGGCTGGAACAGCCGGACGCGGGAGAGATTCGTGCAGATGGTCAGTGTATCTACTCTGCGGCGAAGCGGATTGATATACCAACACACAAGCGTAATCTGGGCATGGTGTTTCAGGATTTTGCATTATGGCCGCATATGACCGTATACGAAAATGTAGCGTTTGGCCTGAAGGCCGGAAAACAGAAATCTGATCTCCGGCAAAAGGTGAATGAAGCACTTGGTATGGTTCGCCTGCAAGGCATGGAAGATCGATATCCTCATCAGCTATCTGGTGGACAGCAGCAACGGGTTGCTTTTGCCAGAGCCGTAGCGGTCAGACCTGGTGTGATCCTGTTTGATGAGCCACTGAGTGCACTGGATGCTGTACTCCGGGAAGAGATGCGGATTGAGATGATGTCGCTGGTTCGGGACATGGGGCTGACTGCGCTGTACGTCACACATGATCAGATTGAAGCGATGTCGATGTCGGATGAGATTGTGGTGATGCAGAAGGGTCGGATATTGCAAAAGGGAAGTCCGGAAACGATATATTCGGCGCCGAGTGATCCATATGTCGCTTCGTTTATCGGAAAGTCCAACTGGCTCACGCCTAATCAATCGATGGTGCGACCAGAGCATGTCACTTGGAACAAAACAGGCCATGATGATCTGTGTTATCCGGGGACGGTACTTAGTGTCAGCTATGTAGGTGAGCGCTATGAAGTACGAGTGCAGATGGAAGGGCTGGGCGTATGGACAGCCTATATGAACCAAAGAGTGCGCGTAGGGGAGCGGGTGCAGCTCTATGTAACCCCTGAGCGGATATGCCGAATGGACGGTTATGACCACCCGAGTATGAAGCAGAACGAAGCGATCGCAGTGGCATATTAAATTGTTGAACAAGCACGCAGTTGGAAGCAGAAGTACACATTTTTTTATAAGAAACCAGGGGAGATGGACGAATATGTTGGGTATGAAGACACGGAAAAAGAGCGCAATGCTGTTATTAACAGCGGTAATGAGTATCAGTTTGTTCGGATGTAGTACAGGGAACACAACCACAGGCAATGCGGCACAACCCGCGGGTGAGGGAAACACAGCAGCAGCGGCGGAAACAACGAAACCGGCTGGTGGCAAGTTGGTCTTGTACAGTGCTGGCCCACAGAAGCTGGCGGATAACATCGTGAGTGGATTTACGGACAAAACGGGGATTGAAGTTGAGATGTTCCAGGGAACGACAGGCAAAATTCTGGCTCGTATGGAAGCAGAGAAGTCCAATCCGGTTGCAGACGTTGTAATTCTAGCCTCTTTACCTTCAGCACAGGCTTTGAAAGCAGACGGACTGACCATGTCTTACCCTGAAGCAGCCAATGCAGACAAGCTGAACAAGGATTGGTCGGATGCAGAGGGCAACTATTTCAGCAGCAGTGCTTCCGCACTAGGGATTGTGTATAACACTAAACTGGTATCTACACCACCAACAAGTTGGGCAGAGCTGGCTACGCCTGCGTGGAAAGATGCAGTGAACATTCCCGACCCTACATTATCAGGTTCAGCACTCGACTTCATCACAGGGTACCTGAGTGCAAATGGTGAAAAAGGATGGGATCTGCTGAGTGCCTATAAAGCCAATGGTGTAGCGATGGCAGGTGCCAATCAGGAAGCACTTGATCCAGTCATTACGGGTGCCAAAAGCATCGTAGCGGCAGGTGTGGACTACATGGCGTATTCCTCCAAAGCAAAAGGTGAACCACTGGATATCGTATATCCTGAGGAAGGCACGGTAATCAGCCCAAGACCGGCAGCGATTCTGAAATCCAGTCCAAATGTAGAGAATGCCAAAGCGTTCATTGACTACCTGTTGTCCGATGAAGCTCAGAAGCTCGTTGCAGATGCCTATCTGATTCCGGGCCGCGAAGACATTGAAGCGACTAACCGTGCCAATGTGAAGGATATTCCACAGCTTAAAGTGGACTGGAACTGGATGAGCGAACATGGCGAAGAGACAGCGGCGCGTTTTTCCGAGACTTTTAAATAATAGGATAGAGACAACTAGGCAAAAGGAATACCTGCTGTCTGTGGAAAGTCATGTGAGGTGAACGTAGTGAAACCTGTTGGAATGGACAACAACCGAATTTTTCGGAGAGTGGGCGTGATTCTGGCCCTCTTTCTGCTGACCATAAGCATTGGTGTACCGCTCTTGCTGATCTTCTGGCAAAGTGTGTATCCGGATGGACAATGGGACTGGATGGCTCCGATTCGCACGATTACCGGTCATCATCTATCGGGTGTATTGCTGAATTCCGTCTGGCTTGGTATCTGCGTTGTAGCAGTAACCACGCTGCTGGCGCTACCGCTGGCTTGGATGATGGCGAAGACTCGGATGGGCGAACATCGCTGGGTGGATGTAATCCTGATGATTCCGTTCATGACCCCGCCGTATATCGGATCGATGGGCTGGATTCTGTTTATGCAAAAAGGGGGATATCTCCAGCAATGGGTGCCCTCATCTGCGGGCTGGAGTGAGCTGTTCTTCAGCTTCTGGGGCATGGTGCTCATCATGAGCTTGCACCTGTTCCCGTTCCTGTATCTGCTGCTTCGAGATGCGTTGATCCGCATCGGTGGCAATCTGGAAGAAGCGGGAGCTGTGCACGGTGCACGTGCAGGTTACCGTTTCAGACGTATTATTTTACCCTTATTGTTGTCGTCTTACGGCATGGGGATCATGCTGGTCTTTGTCAAAACGATTGCGGAATTCGGAACACCGGCAACCTTCGGGCGCAAGATTGGCTACTATGTTATGACCTCCGAAATTCATAAGTACATCTCCAGTTGGCCGATTGACTTCGGCAAGGCGACTTCGCTGGCATCGGTGCTGCTGTCCGTCTGTCTGGTGATGTGGTATATGCAGTCTGCCATGAGCCGGAAGTTCACGTATCGTCTGGTTGGTGGCAAAGGGCAACGTTCGAAGCGATATTCTCTTCGTGGCGGGGCTGGATGGTTATGCGGGGCGTATCTTGCAATCCTGTTGATCCTGTCGGTAGGTATTCCGTATTTCTCCATCATCGCCGCTTCGACCATGAAGTTACGGGGATCGGGAATTGCTTTTGATAATCTCACCTTGGATCATTACAAGGAGCTGTTATCTTGGGGATCGGTGAGTATGAAGGCCATCGGGAACAGTCTGGGATTATCCCTCGCGGCTTCAACCGTTGCTGTTATTATCGGTACGGGTTTTGCTCTCGCGATTGGCAGATCATCTTCATTCATGCAGCGTGTGATTGACCTGTTCAGTCTGTTGCCTAATACGGTGCCGGGCATCGTGATGGTCGTGGGTCTGATTCTTTTCTGGAACTCACCCTGGATGCCAGTCACGTTGTATAACACCTACGGCATGGTAGTGCTCACGTACGTTGTTCTCTTCTTGCCTTACACCGTGCAGTATGTAAAATCGAGCTTTATCCAGATTGACGGAACATTGTTCCAGGCTGGGCAAGTGTTTGGCGGGAAACCGCTGTATATTCTGCGGCGAATCCTGATCCCGCTAATCCTGCCCGGCATGCTGGCCGGCTGGATGATGACCTTTACGATTGCTACCCGGGAGCTGGTAGGTTCGTTGTTGATTCTTCCGCCGTCGATGCAGACGTCGGCTACGTATATTTTTGCCCAGTTCGAACAAGGTCAGGTATCACTCGGAATGGCGATGGCCGTTGTAACTGTAGGCATGACGGTGCTGATGCTGCTGGGAATCGAACTGCTGAATTCAAAGAGAAAGTGGAATGCATCATGATCAAACTGAACGTATGGGGCGGTGCAGGGGAACATGGACGTTCCGCCTATCTCCTGAGCGGGAGCCGGTTCCGCCTTTTGCTGGATTGTGGTGTCAAAAAAGAAGGCAAAGGCCAGTATCCGCTGATCGATCCGGAGATTGTCCCACAACTGGACGCGGTGTTTTTGTCCCACGCCCATGAGGATCATTCGGTCGCCATCCCTTTGCTGTATAAGATGGGCTACCAGGGTGAAGTGTGGACGACTAGAGAGACGAGGGCGCAGCTGCGTACGTATTTTGCCAACTGGCGTAGGTTTGTAGAGCGTATAGGCGAAGAACTTCCTTATGATGAAGTAGATGAGCAGGCTATTCGTTATCGGTATCTGGAAGATGAGGTCGTATCCCAAACCTGGTTTGAACCTTTTCCCGAAGTAAAAGTGATGTGGGGCCGGAGTGGACATCTGGCTGGATCGGTGTGGTTTGGGGTTGAAATGGAAGGTAAGCGGATTTTTTATTCCGGGGACTACACGTCCGAATCGCTGCTTTTACAGGCGGATTGTCCAGCGAAGGCGTTCTGGCAGACAAACATGCTTCGTGAGAATCCTGTGTTCGATGCTCCGAGCAGCGAACGGTGGGGTACGGAGGAACTAATCGCCATAAATAGTGGGAAAAAGACTGGAGAATTCATAACGTCACAAGATCAGACATCTGTTGCATCAGAGGCATCGTCAAGAACACTTGTATCCATGGAGATACCCATGAAGCAGGGAAATTTCACATCGAACGGAGCAGATGGAGCAGTCAGAGCAGACAGAGCAAACGTAGCAGACGCTGCGCCAATATCTTCTCTCGGGCTAGTGGATCTGGCGATCGTTGATGCTGCCTACGGTACGGACGAGGATACACAGGCCGACAAACTGGAACAGCTTAAACGAGCCATTCGCCAGACGATTGCTCAAGGCGGAAAGGTGCTCTTACCCATGCCTGTCGTAGGTCGTGGACAGGAGATCATACTGTGGGCACAGCAACAATTCCCGGCTATCCCAATCGTAGTGGAACACGGGCTGGTAGACGGCATGAAGCAGCTTATGCATGTTCCGTATTGGTTGAGGGAGAAGGGAGAGCATGTCATCGGAAGTTCGTTGAAAGACAAAATTGATGGCTTTCTGACTGGACGAGGATGGGATCTGCCTACGACCACCCAAGAGCGGGAACAACTGTTGGAACATCATGCTGCTTCGCTATGGTTCATTCCGGACGGCATGATGCAGTCCTCGCTTGCCCGTTGGTATTATAGTCAATTATCGGACAGGGAGGAGAATCTGATTCTGCTCACCGGGCATGTTGCTCATGGTACATTTGCTGATAAGCTGCTACGGGTTCCTGACAATTATGGAGTGTGTGTGGTGCGGAAAATACGTTATAAAGTGCATCAGGGCTGGAAGGATGTTGAACGGATGCTGCATCAGGTTCCAGCAAGGCATACGGTCCTTGTGCATACTGACCGGGCAGAGACGGACCGTTTAAAAGAAGGTTTGCTCAGAAATAGCCCGTCACCGGGAACAGTTATACATTCACTGTCTGCTGGTGACGAGCTATATGTGTGAATTGTGCATGAATCGAATTGATGCGCCAGATTGGAACGTCCCTGGGACGTTCTTTTTCCATTGTTGTGTGATCTTTAGGGTTCGCGATGAATAGGGTGTTCCAGTTCGGCATGGCCCATCAAACTATCAACGGCTTCACCATCCACCAGTATATCCAGGCTGTTCACTTCATCAAATTGAAACATCGTTGTAGTTAAAGCTTCCAATGCGAGCAATTCTCCACTGGTACCGAGATTGGCTTCAGCGGGGATATGAACATCCAAAGTCACTGTACCCTCAACATATTGGATAGAGAGCAATTCCACCTGCTCCCAGAGGGAAACAAGCTCCGAATCGGTGTTCGTTTGCAACGCTGCAAATGTTTTTTCATATTTTTCGGAATCATCCTTGTATTCAATTTCCTGCTCTGTTTTCTCAAGCTCAAGTACCTGAGAGTCTGCCAAATATACATCGACGACTTGTGTATTCATTGTGCCCAGATCCACCTCCGTTTCGGATGGGTTTGGTGCCTGCACCTGTCCTCCCTGAACAGCAGGTTCATTTGAACCGGATTGGCTCACTGGCTTCTGGGCACATCCAACTCCGATAAGGATCAAGCATGATAATATAAGTGCACAACCTAACTTCTTATTCAAAGAATCACTTCCTTCATCTGATTTATTTGATGATTTATAGGCCCAAATACTCCTTGATTCCATCGGCTATCGCTTGAGCGGCTTTCATCTGAACAACTTCGGACGACATCAGTTCTTCATCGAGTACATTACTCAAGAATCCCACTTCCAAAAGCACTGCAGGCATGGTCGTGTCTCGGATTACTTCCAAGTTGCCATTTTTCACACCACGATCTCTGAGACCCATGGCTTTCACCAAACGTTGATGAATGATAGTAGCTAATTCCTTGCTGTTACTGCGTTGATAATAATATGTCTCTGTACCTGTGGCTTGGGGGGCGGACTTCACACTATTGCCATGGATAGATACAAATACATCTGCATTTAATTGATTGGCGAGCTGAACACGCTCAGGACGGGTCGGATAGGTATCACCTTCACGAGTCATCACCAATTCGATATTAGGTTCATTGAGCAACAGGGCTTGTACTTTGTGAGCCAATGCCAGGTTGTATTCTTTTTCGGGTTTGTTCGTGATGCTGATCGTCCCCGGGTCACTGCCACCGTGTCCTGGATCGATGACCACGACCTTGCGTCCTGAATCGCCTACTGGAGTGACTGGAGCAGGTGTGACATTGTCTCCCGCAACATTCAGATCAATAATCAGTTTATCGGCAATGATGTTCTGGCTGTACTGGACATCCTTCACATTATTCAATTCTACGACAATGCGAACTTGCGCCGGATCTCGTTTGAACAGCGAATATCTCACTTCTGTCACATTGGGATAACCGCTCACATCCAACTTGCCATTGAGTCCTTGATCCAGCGGTTGGGAGATATCACCAAAGGTTGCTCCAGGCAAGTCCACAACCAAACGATCAGGGTACTTGAGGGTCGTTACTACCGGCTGAACGGCCCCATCCGTGGATAAAACGAGCTGATTGTTGGCAAATTGGATATCGGTAACCTTAGCGGTAGACGTTGAATCCCCTTTTCCAGAACTGTTGCCTGGGTCGATAGCAGGTCCCTTACTGGTGTTTGTTAAGTATACGATCTTGTCTTGATTGTTCCATCTTACCTTAAGCCCCATTTGTTCACTGACAAATCGAATGGGCACCACCAGCGTTTTGTTCAAAATTTGCGGTGCTGTGTTCAAAGTGACTTGTTTGTCAGCAACCATGGCTTGCTTTTGATCCACGGTTAGGGAAATCGTCTGTTGATCTTGCTGAATTTTTACAGTGCGTGCTTGTTGGTTCCAATCGACTTTGAATTTCAAATTTTCGGCAACGACACGAATCGGGATCATCACGTTTTTATTGATAATCGTCACCTGTACATCACTTGGGAGGACTAATTCCTCTCCATCCATAAAGATTTTTGACGTGCTTGCAGCGGCATTTCCCTGATTAGGGAGCAAAAAGAGTAAGAACAGGCTCAGAAACAATAGTAAAATGGTTTTCTTCATTATGCACCTCGACTAGTATTAGATCTATATATGACTACCAAAATATACCTACATATTATAAACGGTAAAAATGTAAAAATGTTTCTCTTCTGATATCTAATTATCAATTGATGGAGGAAAACGTGATGTGTGATCGTAAATGGGATGAATATCTCTCTTTTTATTTTCAATAATGTAATTAAATTTCATATAATGTTTGACTTGTGAAATTTAATATCATATACTGGGTGAAATTATGGCAGGATGACGTGTTCATCGGGTCTTGCAGGAGGTTGGAAGTGGATGGATACAGGCAGCTATCCGATGTGGGAGAAGTATCGTTTGAAGCAGGAGCATCTGGTCATCGGACTAATGTCAGGAACGTCACTTGATGGAACAGATGCGGCACTGGTGCGTATTCAAACCGATATGAGCAGGGCAATACAGCAGATCGAGCTGGTTGATTTCGTCTGTGTGCCGTATTCGAATGGATTGAGAGACGTACTGATCCGGTTATGTTCACCGGGGACGGCGCGTGTCGACGAGCTGACAGCCGCGCATTTTGGTGTATCGGAGTGGTATGCGCATAGCGTTACGGAACTGATGCGGTCTGCCGGTATCTCAACGCAGCAGGTGGATGTGATTAGCATGCATGGACAGACGGTATGGCATGCTCCTGTAGCCTCTGCATTTCCAGGGCCAACGGGAGCCAGTATTGATGTGGTATCGACATTGCAGATCGGTGAATGTGCTGTCGTTCGAGAACGGACAGGACTGCCAGTGATTGGTAACCTGCGTGCAAGGGATATGGCCGCTGGTGGGGAAGGTGCCCCGCTTACGCCTTATGCGGATGCTCTGATGTTCCGTATCCCGACGGAAGGACGGCTGGTGCAGAATATCGGCGGCATTGGCAATGTGACGGTGCTTCCCTCCGAGTCATCTACCGAAGGTATTTCGGCATTTGATACGGGACCGGGCAATATGGTGATGGACGCCATTGTGCGGCAGGCAACGGATGGACGGCAGCATTATGATCCGAATGGAAGTATTGCCGCACAGGGGAAGGTGGATCAGCGTCTGGTAGAACTGTGTTTGGAGGAGGAGTATTTCAAAAGACTTCCGCCGAAAAGTACCGGGCGAGAAGTATATGGAGCCGCGTATGCAGTGAGACTGATGGAGATGGCCGCAGCGCGTTCCTTATCCCTTGAAGATACGCTGGCTACTGCCACCTGTCTGACCGCGGAAACCATCGTGCGTGCAGTGAAGGATTTTATTCTGCCCAAGGTGCAAATATCGGCCATGCTCGCGTGCGGTGGTGGCACTTCCAATGCCACGTTAATGGAGATGATCCGTCAGAGACTACCGAAGGATATCCGTTTGGAACGAACAGCAGATTATGGCGTACCTGATGATGCTCGGGAAGCCATTGGATTTGCTCTACTTGGCCATGAGGCACTTATGGGCAGAACCAATACACTCCCGGCCGTAACCGGCGCGAAACACGCCGTAATCTCAGGCAATCTCACACTCTAGTGAGGCCTGACTTTAATTGGAGTTCAGTTATGGAAGGGCGAGGAATTCGATTAGACGCGAGTGGAATTATAAGATAAAATGCTTGTACATGAATGCAGTACGGAAAGGAGGAGCGAATGGAAGGCATGAAAGGTGGACTTGTGCGTTTACGCGCATTAATGGATGACTTGACTCCGTCCGAACGGAAGATCGGAGCTTATATTCTCGATCACCCGCAAGAAACTGTTCAATCCTCGGTGGCCCAGTTGTCTGAACGGAGTGGAGGCAGCCCAGCTGCCATTATCCGTCTCTGCAAATCACTGGGTGTAACGGGTTTTCAGGAGCTGAAGCTGAAGATTGCCGGAGATTTGCAGACGAGTGAGCCATATCAATATACGGAGATTCGTCCCCAGGACTCCATGGAGAGCATTATTCAGCATGTGTCCGCAAACAATATTCAGTCGGTGAAGGATACGGTTCATATTCTGGACCCACGTCTGGTGGAAAAAGCTGTGGACGTGCTTCATCAGGCGAACCGGATCTTTTTCTATGGAGTAGGGGCCTCCAACCTGATTGCGCTGGATGCACATTACAAGTTCATGCGAATCAATCGCACAAGCTTTTCGTTCGCCGATCCGCATATGCAGATTTCGTCCGCAACGACGCTTCGTGAGGATGATGCGGTTGTATGTATCTCGTATTCAGGGGAGACGTCGAACGTAATCTCCTGTCTTAAGCATGCTCAAGATGGCGGTGCAGCGACAATCAGCATTACCAAGTGGGGCAGTAATACACTCAGTAGTATGGCGGATGTACCCCTGATGATTACTTCCACCGAAAGTGATATTCGGAGCGGAGCAACTTCGTCACGGATTGCACAGTTGAACGTGATCGATATTTTGTATCTAGCGATTGCCAGTCGGGATTACAACCAGTCGGTGGAATATTTGGAAAAGAGTCGACAGGCTATTCTGGAGCACAAGTGAAGTAGAACCATATGAATCCCTTTCTGATTATGCAGGAGGGGATTTTTTGACGATTATATCCGCTTTTAGTATAAAAAAATCAAAAAAAGAGCCCAGACTAATATCGGGCTCCTCTCTTTCAACCTCTAGAAATATCCCACTGTACGGCTCAGGAAGGCCCCGCAATGGCGCTACGGACAAATCCGTCAGCCAGATCAAGTCTGTGCTGGGCTTCCGTTGCGTCCACGCCTGCCATCAGCATGACGATTGCCGTTTTTACATGACCGTCTGCACCGGTAAAAGCCTCTTCAATATCGGCTTCATTCGCTCCGGTTGCCAGATGGATCATGCGTTTGGCCCGATGGACAAGCTTCTCGTTCGAAGGGTTCAGATCAACCATGAAATTACGGTAAACCTTGCCCAGACGAATCATGGCGGTAGTGGTGAGCATGTTCAGAATCATTTTCTGGGCGCTGCCTGCCTTCATACGTGTTGAACCCATGACAACCTCTGGGCCGACAACAGCCTCAATGCTCACATCAGCCAACAGGGTCATCGGCGTGCCTGCATTATTACTCAGGCTGATCACCGTAGCCCCGATCTCCTTGGCGTGTCTCATCGCACCCAGCACATACGGAGTTCGTCCACTGGCTGCAATGCCAACCACGACATCGTTTTTGTCTAAGCCATGTTCATCAAGGTCCGCAGCTCCCAACTCCTCATTATCTTCAGCACCTTCAACCGGGTCCTTCACTGCCCGGAATCCCCCTGCAATAATACCCTGCACCATGGAGGGCGGGGTTCCGTAGGTAGGCGGGCATTCCGAAGCGTCAAGTATTCCTAATCGTCCACTGGTTCCTGCGCCTACATAAAAAAGCCTGCCGCCAGACTGAAACGCCTTCAAGATCCGATCCGCAGCCTGAGCAATGACCGGAATTAGGGGCTGAATGAGCTCCGCAATCCGTTGATCTTCCTTATTAATTAGCTCCATAATTTCTGCCGAAGGCAATTCATCTATATGATCCGTTAGTGGATTGGGTTGTTCTGTTATTAGTGAATTCAGCATGTGATTCATCTGTATGGCCTCCTTCTCTCTTTTAAAATGATTCATTCAGGGAACAGCGTTTTCTTGCCAGTTGTGCTGCGCCAACCGCTGGAGCGGGGGCATCTTCACGATATACAAAGTCCAACTCTCCATAATATCCCGATAACTTCTGAATAAATGTATTTCGGAAAAGTGCAGCGTATCGAAAAAGTGATCCGGACAGGACAACCTGAGTGGATGCAAATTCCCGATGACGGGCAATCAGCGCCTTGGCGGTATCCGCCAATTGGGAGGCTTCGTCGATGATCAGTGCCCGGGCGGCCTCATCTCCGAGTTCAGCTGCTTCTATAGCTAAGCGGGCGATGGATGCGGTCTCGGTTTTGCCCCAATCCGTCTGATACACCCGTGTCTTTAGCTCCGATATATCCCGAAGGTTCAGTTTCTTTAGAAGAAGCGGGGTTAAACGGGTTGGAGGAAGAACACCGTCATAACTCTGCATAACCACTTGGAGTGCACGCTGCCCAATACGATAGCCGCTCCCCTCATCTCCGAGCAGGTGACCCCAGCCTCCTGCACGGTATCGCTCGCCTTCCCGCGTAAATCCGTACACGATGGACCCTGTTCCAGAGATGCATAATACACCGTGCGTATGTCCGAGAGAGGCCATCAGAGCAATCTCTCCTTCGGATACAACCCAGACTGGACAACCTTCTGATGCCTGTCGATTACGACTCTTCATATAGTTATTTACTGCTTTGGCTATAAGTTGCCGCTCTTGGATCGTATCTACACCTGACATACCAAGGCATATACCCTCACAATTTGTCGATAAATCACTTATTAGATTAAATAGCTGTTCCAGCACTCGTTGCAGTTCGGAAATGGCCTGTTCAGTTGATACGCTGTGAGGATTCGTGGGACCGCCGCTGAGTCGGGCGAGAATTTCACCAGATTCAGAAATGATTGCTGCATCAGTATTGGTACCGCCTCCATCTACGCCTACATACACTCGCAAAGTGGCTCACCTCGCTTGCTTTGGTTTTCTTTTTACATAGTATAGTTGGATGAAAAGAAAAAGTAAAATTAAATTTTATAACAAAAAATAATGTTGAATTTTTATTTTACAACTCATATAATGAATTCAATCTACAATTTTGGAAGGAATCAATACTGTTGATGTCAATTAAGTTGACGTTAATATTGCATTTAAGAGATTTAGCCTGCGATTGGCAGGCCCAATCTACAGGGGAGGTGCTTTTCCTTACTGCCACGTGTATAGGTGGATGGCGTTTGAAGGCCGAACGATCACAAAGGGGTAGCATGGTTAGGCAATGAAAGAATCGGATGATGACATGCTAAGGAGATGAAGGGATGAAAAAGAAGGGTCTGGTATGGGCAATGTTGTTGATGATGGTCTGGGTTACAGCTTGTGGGAATAGCGGAGGTGCTGCTTCGGATGACCCGAATGCCGATGATACGGTAACGGTATGGACCTATCCTGTACATGGCACATATGAAGATGAACTGAAGGATCTAATCTCTGATTTCAATAAAGAACACCCGAACATTACCGTGAAGACGGAAATGCTCTCCTGGGCGGAAGGGCCCAAAAAATTCGATGTCGCTCTGAACGCAGGTAACCCGCCGGATCTTTATTTTCATAGCGTAGACGGCACATATGTGAATACGGGATTGGCACTTGAGCTGGACAGCTACCTGACACCTGAGATCAAGGACGACTACCTGCCAGGTACGCTGGATTTAGGCCAGATTCAGGGGAAACAGTACGGACTGCCGTTGTATCAATTCCAATGGGCTTGGGGTGGTAACAAACGTATTCTGGAGGAAGCGGGCATTGATTGGAAGTCCATTCAGCAAAATGGCTGGACCTGGTCCGAATTCAACGATGCTGCTGCCAAGCTGACCAAAACGTTGGATGGCGGGGCCAAGCAATATGCACTGGTTACCGACGGAACCTCGCTTGACTTCATTGAAATGCTGTCTCGTAACAACGGGATGATCGATGTTCTTGATAAAGACGGCACGTTCCAATGGAATGATGGTCGCATTCTGGATACTCTCTCTTTTATCAAAAACCTGATGGATCAAGGGTATATGCCGAAGGAAACGGCGGCTCTCGCTCCAGCGAAACGGACGGATATGTTCTACGCGGGGGAAACGGCGATTATCTCCAAAGCGATTCCTTATTATGATGTGATGATTCAGAACCGCAACAAGGACATCGATGATGGCAAGGTGCAAGGAGAGAAGATTGATTTTGTCCTGTTGCCTGTACCACATAATGAT
The DNA here is from genome assembly GCF_037976585.1 of Paenibacillus sp. FSL k6-2145. Classification (NCBI taxonomy): domain Bacteria; kingdom Bacillati; phylum Bacillota; class Bacilli; order Caryophanales; family Paenibacillaceae; genus Paenibacillus; species Paenibacillus sp. FSL k6-2145. The sequence goes on from NZ_CP150267.1 coordinate 2,507,624, forward strand.
GATCAACCTGCGGCCACAACGATGGGCGGCGAAGGGTATGTAGCCTTCAAACAGAAGAAGGACAAAGGCGAACAGCATGCCAAAAATACGTTCCTTGTGATGGAGGCGCTTAGTGGTGCCAAAGCAGGGAACTCGGCCAATGAACTGGCACTTCCATTCGTAAGACAGTCCCAAGTGGAACTGTTTAAAGGAAAAGAACTTGGTCAACCGGATAATCTGGCTGCTGCAAAAGTCATGGCAGAGAATATCGCGATGCCGGTTGTACTGGAACTGGATATCGACAAAGCATCCCAGCAAAAACAATTCAAGGAACAGGTTGTGAAGCCAAACATCCAGGCGCTGTTCTCGGGAGAAAAATCACCAGAGCAGATCGCAGAAGACTTCAAGAGCAAAGGCCAGCAGATGTTTGGACAGTAACTCAGACAATCAAACATAACGTAAAACCACACTGATTAGGAGAGGAGGATTCGCCATGCAGACCGCCCTTGCGCCAAAACCGTCCGTGCCTCGGACTTCCCGGGTTGCCCGGTTTTGGCGAGACTACGGGTGGGCGTATTTGTTTATTTTGGCGCCTGTCCTGCTGTTTCTCATTTTCACACTGTATCCTGTTCTGACGGCTCTTGTGATGAGCTTCCAGAAATACAACATTATGAACTCAACGTGGGTTGGATTGGATAACTACGAGCGTTTAGTGAAGGATGAGACGTTCTGGAAGTCGATTAAAAATACAGTGATCTTCACCTTGGGCACAGTCCCGGTCAATATTCTCATTACATTTGTACTGTCTTATTTCATCTATCAAATGAAAACTAAATGGCAGACTTTTTTCAAAGCTACCATGTATCTGCCTGCGGTAGCCTCCGGGGTAACCATCTCCATTGTATGGCTGGCAATCTTTGATCCTACCGATTCGGGGCTGCTCAACCGTTTTCTCGGCTTGTTTGGCCTTGATCCGGTGATCTGGTTGGGCCAGTCGGGAACGGCACTTTTTTCCCTCATTCTGATGAACTGGCTTGGATCACACGGAGCGGGCATTATTCTGTATCTGGCAGCCATGGGCGGTATTCCGAAATCGCTGTATGAAGCGGCGGATATTGATCATGCCAGCGGCTGGACCCAGTTCAGCAAGATTACATGGCCGCTGCTCAAACCAACGACGCTGTATCTGCTCGTCACGGGTGTTATTACATCCTTCCAAGTGTTTATCTCGGTATATCTGATGACACAAGGTGGACCAAACTTTGCGACAACTACAATCGCTTATCTGATCTACGAGACAGCATTTAAGTTCTATGAATTCGGATTGGCTTCGGCACAGTCGTTCGTATTGGCAATTATCATCATTGTCATCTCCGTCATTCAGTTCAAATATTTCTCCAGCGATATTGAGTATTAGAGGTAGTTCAAAACACGTGCTATTAGAGCACATTGCATTAAGCATCCGGGGGTGAATGAAATCCATGAAATCAACACAGAAAAAGATCCTGCTCGTTGTTGCATCCATTCTGCTGGTGGTCTGGGCACTGGTGACGGTCATTCCGATGTATTGGATGCTCGTTGGTTCGGTGCAGGATAGCGCGATGTCGGCTTCGTTTAAACCACAGATGATTCCAGAGCAGCTGTCGTTATCACCATATGAGCGCTTTTTTGCCAAAACCGATGCCTGGCGCTGGTTATACAACTCGCTGCTCATCTCGATCATTCTGACCGTTACAAATGTATTCTTCGCCTCCCTGGCGGGATATGCGTTCGCCAAACTGAAGTTTCCGGGTAGTCAGGCGGTATTCTGGACGTTGCTTGGGACAATGATGATCCCGGCACAGGTGACGCTGATTCCTTTGTACATTCTGATGGTCAACGTGTTTGACCTGGGGGATACGTATACGGCCATTATTCTGCCTGCTGCCGTTAGCGTAGGGAACATATTCTTGATGAAACAGTTTATGTCCACGCTGCCCACATCGCTGATCCATGCGGCACGTATCGATGCATGCAGTGAGTTCGGTATCTTCTGGAAAGTCATTCTGCCGATGGCAAAGCCGGGAATCGCGGTGCTGGCGATATTCACGTTTGTGGCTTCGTGGAACGAATTCTTCTGGCCGTTCCTCATTACCAATTCCAACGAGATGCGTACCATTCAGGTGGGGTTGGCCTCGTTTGTATTTGCCGAATCAACGGACTTCGGCGCAATGATGGCAGGGGCAACAATAGGTGCGCTGCCAATGATTATTCTGTTTTTCTCACTGCAACGTTACTTCCTGCAGGGCATTACGATCGGTGCGGTTAAAGGTTAACTGTTAGTTCAGGACAAGCGACAATGTAAAGGGGGATCTACCTATGGCACGCGTGGAGTTTCGCCAAGTGCGCAAAGAATTCAAAGACGATCATAAAGGAACGTTCACGGCTGTGGCCGGCTCGGACTTTGTTATAGAGGATAAGGAATTCGTAGTGTTTGTGGGTCCTTCGGGCTGTGGCAAGACAACGTCACTGCGGATGATTGCCGGACTTGAAAAACAAACGAGCGGTGATATTGTGATCGGTGACCGGCTTGTTAACGATCTGCATCCGAAGGATCGGGATATCGCGATGGTGTTTCAGGATTATGCACTTTATCCGCATATGACCATCCGTGAGAATCTTTCCTTTGGCCTGAAAAATCTGAAAAAGCCAAAGTCCTATATTGATGAACAGGTGCAGAATGCGGCCTCCATTCTTGGACTGGAAGCGATGCTGGAGCGCAAACCACGCGAGCTGTCTGGTGGTCAGCGCCAGCGTGTTGCGGTGGGCCGGGCGATCGTCCGCGACCCGCAGGTGTTTTTATTCGACGAACCACTGTCCAATCTGGATGCCAAGTTGCGGGTGCAGATGCGGGTGGAGTTGGGAGAGCTGCATAAACGTCTCGGTGCCACGATTGTGTACGTGACGCATGACCAGGTAGAAGCCATGACACTTGGGGAACGTATCGTGGTCATGAATCATGGAGATATCCAGCAGGTGGCTTCACCAAAAGAGCTGTATGCGAGTCCGCGAAATATGTTTGTTGCCGGATTTATTGGTTCCCCGGCGATGAACTTCATTGATGCACGGATTGAAGGCACGCAGGTTGTCATCGAGGGAGCATCATTCACCTTGCCAGCAGATGTACTTGCTCGTCTTCAGAGTCATCAAGGCAAGCCGGTGATTATGGGTCTGCGTCCAGAACATATTTTTGGTGATGATGTCGCTCCGAACATCCCGACAGACCATATGCTGCAGGCGCGAGTTCAGGTTGTAGAGCATCTGGGCTCCGAGAATTTGGTGTATTTCCATTCCGGTGCCCGTACTGTTACGGCCAAGGTTCACCCGGAAACACATGCTTATGTAGGAATGGATAAAAAGTTTGTGCTGGACTTACGTAAGGCACACTTTTTCGATCCAGAAACGGAGCTTGCGATTGGACGGGAGTAAAAGACGAGGCCTGGTGAAGAAGGAACGGTGAGAAAGGGGAGGGTGAAGATGCGTAAGTTGAGTGAAGTGTTGATCAAGTCGGGTGCAGAAATCTATCGGGATATTATTCCGGTGGCCTTGTACAGTGTCGTTAGCTCCATCGTATTGGTTCCCATTCTGATGTTTGCTCCGTTGCCGATCGCGGTGCTGCTTCTGGCCTTGATATATATGCCCATCCTGTTCGGTGTTTGTTATGCCGTGCATCACAGATTGGAACGTAAGGAACGGCGCAATGGACTTAAGGATATCTGTGTCGGAACATTGAAGGGAATAATCCCGGGAGGATCGTTGGGTGTGCTTTTCGCGGTGCTTGGCTTCATTCTATGGTCAACCTGGTGGTATTACGGTGGACAGGGTGGAATTACAGGTACAGCAGTGGGTGTATTCCAGACGTTCTTTGTTCTCATGGCGCTGATGTCACAGTTCTATACCTGGCAGCTTGTTTTACAAAAAAACATGGGCATCGTTCAAGCGATGGGGGAAAGTGTAAAGCTGTTCTTCCGTCACCCGGGGTACACGATGGGCGCTTGTTTTCAGGCCATGTGCCTGAGTGCGCTGCTGATGCTGACTGTCGTTGGTTTCGGAGCGCTGTTTGGAGGTATGTTTGCCATCTATCAGCATAAGGTTGCTCTTAATGTGCTGGAGCCTGAAGAAGAGCCTGTCGTAACAGGCGGTAATGATCACCAGCATACAGGCTGGATAAGCCAGGGGAATGTGTGATGGGTCAGTTGAATGAGACCGAGCAGATCCCGGCTGTAAAAACGGGAGTTGATCTTCTGTCCAGAGGATTATCGCATCCATGGATAACGGGTAATCGAATCGGTCTAATTACAAACCCGACTGGTATTACAGCGGATTTTGTATCGACAATAGATGTGTGTGCCGGACTGGCTAATACCGAGCTTACAGCGCTCTATGCCTGTGAGCACGGACTGGATGGAGAGCTTCAGGCGGGTGTCAGATTCGGAGACATGCTCCATCCACGTCTGGACATTCCGGTGTTCAGCCTGTATGGAGATTACAAGAGACCTACGCCTGCAATGCTGGTTGGAGTCGATACGGTGCTATTCGACATTCAGGATGTGGGTATCCGTTATTACACGTATGCCTCAACCTTGTTCCATATGATGGATGCTTGTGCTGGAGCAGGCAAACGTATGCTGATTCTAGACCGTCCCAATCCGCTGGGAGGAAACGTTGTGGAAGGCGGTGTGCTGAACGCGGGGTATGAATCACTCGTTGGCGCTTGGCGTGTACCTGTACGTACCGGATTGACGGTAGGTGAACTCGCCCTGATGGTCAACAGCGAGATGGACGTACCTTGCGAATTGGACGTGGTTGCCATGGAAGGATGGCAGCGCTCCATGGAGTTTGCGGATTGTGGGCTTCCCTGGATGCTACCCTCTCCTAATATGCCCACGCTGGAAAGTGTGCGGGTATATGCGGGTACATGCCTGCTCGAAGGCACTAATGTATCGGAGGGCAGGGGCACGACCCGCCCATTCGAGTGGATTGGGGCACCCTGGGTTGAGGGTGAACGTTTGGCGGAACGATTTCGGGAATACAAGCTGGAAGGTGTGCATGTGCATCCAGTGTACATGTCCCCAACATTCTCCAAACATGCAGGTGAGCTGTGTGGTGGTGTAAGGATTTTTGTAACGGACAGCAGGAAATTCCGAGCGGTAGAGACAGGGTTGGTGCTTTTGCATGAACTGGTGTCACTCTATCCGGAGCAATTCTGCTGGCTGGAGCCACCAGAGCCGGGTTCAAGATACTTTATCGACCTGCTGGCAGGGGGGAAGGAAGTCAGGGAAACGATCTATGACCGGGCGGGCTTCGTTCGTTTAATCGAAGAGTGGAATGTACAAGCAGCGGAATGGAAGGAGCGGCGAAAGCCGTTTTTGTTATATGAATGAATGGATGTTTGTTATCGGGGGGAGGCATGAAATGAGTGGGCCAAAAGATTTATACCATTCGAGGCTGAAACAGATGACCTTGCGTGAGAAAGTCGGGCAAATGCTGCTTTGTGGCTTTCATGGAACCGAAGCTGCTGGCGATGTGGAACCCTTTCTCCGAAAGTATCCCATCGGTGGCGTAATCTATTTTGCGCGCAACGTTGAGTCGCCAGAGCAGGTAGAGCGGTTATCGTTAGGGCTACAACAGATTGCCAAAAGCAGCGGTAATGTGCCGCTCTGGATATCCATTGATCAGGAGGGCGGCATGGTTGCCCGAATTACCGAAGGAATCGCTCTGATGCCTGGACAAATGGCCATTGCTGCTGCCGGTTCCATTGACGATGCATATCAGGCGGCATATATCAGTGGGTTGGAGCTGAAATCCATGGGCATTAACATGAACTTTGCTCCGGTATTGGATGTGAACAATAACGCGGCCAATCCGGTCATCGGTGTACGATCATTCGGCGAATCACCACAATCTGTTGCAGAATATGGGGCCAGAACCATTGCGGGAATACAGGACGCTGGGATTGCAGCGACAGCCAAGCATTTCCCGGGGCATGGGGATACGGATACCGATTCTCATCTGGACCTGCCGATCATCACTCATGATCGTGATCGGGTAGAGCGCCTGGAATTGATTCCATTCCGAGCCGCCATCGCCGAAGGTGTCGATGCCATGATGTCGGCGCATATTTATTTCCCTGCACTGGAACCAGAGCGTCTGCCCGTAACGCTATCACAAACCGTATTAAGTGGTCTGCTTCGCCAGGAACTGGGTTATGAGGGCATGATCGTGACAGATTGCATGGAGATGGATGCTATTGCCGTGAACTATGGCACTGTCGATGCAGCCGTAATGGCGGTAGAGGCCGGGGCAGATCTGGTGTTAATTAGCCATACGGCTAAGCTTCAGGCAGAGGCATTTGAAGCGTTGTTAGCAGCTGTGAGGAGCGGGCGGATTAGCGAGAGACGTATTGATGAGTCGGTGAATCGCTTGTTGATGTACAAGGCGAAGCGTGGTTTGCTGGAGAGTGGAATGGGCGGTGCAGGTGATGATGAAGTGAATATTGTAGTATCGAATGCATCATTGTCAAAGGCATCAAACACTCCTGCTCTATCCAGTTGGTCGGAGCGCAACAATTCTTTACACCAAGAGGTTGCCCGCCGTATTAGCGAGAATAGTATCACACTGGTGCGCGATCAGCTGAATATGCTGCCTTTGAAGCCGGAACGCACGCTGGTCATAACGGTTGCCACGTCCATGACGACAATTGCAGACGAACAGCTGACTCAGACATTCACCTTGGGCTCAGCCTTATCCATGTATGGTCTTGATGTTGTCGATCTGACGGTCACACCCGAGGAAGTCGCCATTCGTTCCGCACGTCTGCTTCAGGCAGCGGAAGCAGATGACATTCGGCAGATTGTGGTGGGAACTTACAATGCGGGAAGCCCCTCCGGCGATCCACAGTGCAGGCTGATTGGTTGGATACAGCAATTGGGCAAACCACTGGCTATTGTGGCACTGCGAAGCCCCTATGATCTGCTGGCGCTTCCGGATGCCCAGGTCTATGTAGCGGCTTACGAGAGCCGGCCACTTGTCATGGATAGCGTCGCTCAGGCGCTGATGGGGCGCATTCCTTTTGCGGGGAAACTTCCTGTAACATTAAAGCAGACAGATGATGAAAGAGCGGATGTCTCCTAGGCAGTGATAAGAATATGAGTTAATCTGCCTTTTGCAGGATGAAGAAGAGCTGGATTGTGGGCTGAGCTTATACGGAAGTGTGAGTCGTTAAAATGAAAACATATACAGAGCAAAGAGACGATCCTTTAAAGGACCGTCTCTTTGCTCTGTATAAACGATTAATTATGGATTATTGCAATTGCAGTGCTGCTGCTGTTTTGGCCTCAACTTCATCCAAAAGTGAAGTCATGTCCATACCTGCATGGTTGCCGAGCAGGATAATCGTGATATCATCGGACAGATTACGTGAAAAGGCTGTGGCAAACCCGCCACCACTACCGTTATGGAAGACGGTACGGTTTGCGCCATTCTCTTTGAGAATCCAGGCGTAGCCATAGTTTTTATCAGAATAAGGCTCATACATCTGTTCAATCGTATCCTGGCTTAGAATCTTGTCTGTATAGAGCGCACGATCCCATTTCAGCATATCGTCCACCGTGGAATAGATGGTTCCTGAACCGGATTGAGACACATAGTAAGGCGCAGTTACCCATGCGTTATTTTCTTGAACAAAACCACTAATCGTATGCACTTTACGGGAGGCCTCTCCCGAATTTTTCATACCAAGTGGTTTCAGTATCGTCTGTTGCACGTAGTCGGCATAACTCATGCCAGATACCTGTTCAACGACGTATGCGAGCAAAACATAACCGCTGTTGCTGTACAGATAGGCACTCCCCGGTTCGAATTTCAGCGTTTTGTGACGAATCTCTTCTACAGTCTCTTCCATAGAAGTTCCTTCACCCCGACCAAATGCGGATGGCAGACCTGAAGTCTGGGATAACAGCATATGCAGCGTGATCTGATCTCCCTTTGGTATACCAGAGATATACTTGGAGATTGGATCTTGCACATTAATCTTACCATCCTCAACCAGACTCAGAATGGACGCGGCCGTGAAGGATTTGCTCAGCGATGCGATTCGGGTCTTCTGATCCGGGCGATTCAGCGTCTGTTCATCGGCAAGTCCGTAGCCTTGTCTTAGCAGAACTTCACCATCACGCGCGATCAGAGCCATACCTGGATAGTTGATCTCGCGCAGATACGTATCAACGCTGGCAACCTCGCTGTTCAGTAGGCTGACTTGATCAGTGACCATATTTACACTCATCTGCCCCGTGGCTGTGCGTTGGACCTTGATGTCTGCCTTGATTGCATTAGCCATAGCCCGGACAGGTACCATCAACGTACCGTTAACGGTACGTGAATTCACACCTGTAGCCAGATCGACCTTGTTTACCTTAATGGAATTACTACCAGCCTGATGGATCAGCTTGTCTCTGCCAACGGTAATGGTAGCCGTCTTGGTGCGATTATCCCATTTCAACGTGCCTTTAACCGATGTGACCACATCCCGCAGTGGGACAAACGTTGAGCCTTTGAATATAAGTGGTGCGTTCTTCCAGGATTGTTGCTCACCATTCACTTCAATGTGAACTGCTTGCGTCGCCTGCGCTGCGGATGCCGTAATACCAGCTTGTCCCAGAATCGGGCCTGCGCACAGGATGAGCGCTAACAGAATGCGGAACATGGATGAATATACCGTGGAAATACGTTGTCTTTCATTTAACTTGCGTAAGATTTGAATCCTCTCCTTCCAATCGTTTCATGAATAGCCAGCTTATGAGCATTGTAAACGATCTCGCGTAGAGGGTCAAAATGATTAAGCGGATATAATCCATATCATCTGATCAGATCATTTAAATTAAATTTGTACTAATTTAGTATCTATACATAATATTTTTACAGCGATTGTCCGATAAAAGGATGGGTGAAGATTATGATGGGGGATAGTTAAAATGAAGAAAAGGATTCGAAATTGGTTTACTTTAACCGTAAAAAAACGCCTGATTGCTGCATTGCTCCTGTTCCTGATAGTACCGAGCATTACCGTGGGATGGTTGTCTTATCAAAAAGCTGCTGACCAGGTTAAAATGGAGATTATTCGTTCCGCACAGGCCAAAACAGAAATGCTTAGTCTGCAGATAAATCAAATGCTCGATATGGAGAAGGATAACGCAGCGCAGATGGCTGCGGGTATTACTTCAAACGATATTATTAATAAATCCCCTGCGCTGCAAAGGCAGATGGATCGGATGTCTCAGAATCATAAGGAACTGGGTGTACTTACCGCAGGTGCCGAAGATGGTAGCTGGATGAAGTCCCCTGAATCCGAGGAACAGAATTATGATCCTCGAGAACGTTCATGGTATACGATGGGTATGTCCCAGGATGAACCGGTAATCTCGGATACGTTCCAGTCGGCTTCGACGGGCGAATGGGTTGTGACCGCAGCGGTCAAGCTGGCTGACGGCAAAGGGGTATTCGGAGCCAATGTCAGTCTCAATCATCTGAAAGAATCCGTTGATCAGATACGTATTGGTAAAGAAGGAAAACTGTACATGCTGGATAACGGGGGTAAATTCCTGTTCCACTACAATATTGAATCCGGTACACAGTCGGATGAAAGCTACATTAATGAGATGTATACGAAGGAAAGCGGAACGGTGAAGTATACATATGATGGTCACGAAGTGGAAGCTGTGTATTTCACGAATCCGGTGACAGGTTGGAAAATTGTTGGTGAGATGGTTCCTTCTGAAGCAAGTGAAGCCGTAAGACCTATTTTGATCCGTTCAATTACAATTGTGGCATCTGCATTGGTTATTGGGTTGATTCTGCTTATTTTCATTATCCGCAGCATACACCGGCCATTGCTGCAACTAACTCAGGCAGCATCCAAAGTAAGCGCAGGAGATCTCACCGTTCGGGTAGGTTTGCAGCGCCGGGATGAGTTCGGACAACTTGGGGAAAGCTTCGATACGATGACGACATCACTGCGCAATGTTCTTGGAGAGGTACATGATACGTCCAGCCAGCTGGCCGCATCTTCTGAAGAGCTGATGGCAAGTTCTGAGCAGACATCCAAAGCCACAGAACAGGTGGCCGAACTGATGCAGGATGCAGCTGCAGGAACGACTTTGCAGAACAATAGTCTTGCTGCTACAGGTCAACTCGTGGGCGAAATGTCCATTGGAGTCAAAGAGATCTCATCAAGTGCTGAAGACACCGCTCGTATCGCTCTGGATGCTTCCACCAAGTCGGAAGCGGGTATGGTTACAGTGGAAGAAGCGGTTACCCATATTCAGCAAGTGAATGACGAGAGCAAAGCCATGTCTGTGGTCATTGAGGATCTGCGCGCCAAAAATGAAGAGATTCTTGTGATTGTGGCCGAGATTACAGCCATTGCCAAGCAGACCAACATTCTTGCTTTGAATGCGTCCATTGAAGCTTCAAGAGCTGGCGAACAAGGGCGTGGATTCGCGGTTGTAGCCAACGAAGTGAAGACACTGGCTCACAGTTCAGGCGCTTCAGCCGAGCGGATTAATGAGCTTATGCATGAGATGCAGGAGAAAACCAATGCGGTGCAATCGACTTTTGCCCGTACGGGAGAAGGTATGGTGAAGAGTTCGCAGATGGTTACAGAAGCGGGCGAAGCGTTCCATAACATCCGTACTGCGGTTCAGTTGGTGGCTGCACAAGCTGGAGAAGTATCTGCGGCTTCCCGTCAAATTGATGGTGGCATGAGTCATGTCAACAAGGCAGTAAGTGATACCATGGTTCTGTCGGACAGAATTGCCTCTGGAACGGAAGATGGATCAGCGGCGGCTCAAGAGCAGTTGGCTACAATGGAAGAGGTTGCAGCTTCTTCGGCAGCGTTGTCACGTATGGCTGAAGATCTGCAAAGCATGATTGAACGGTTTAAGTTGTAACAGGGATTGATATGAGACTGCAGGGTTGCGACCTTGCGGTCTTTTTTCTGTTGAACAAGGGGTATCCATTATGTCTTCAAACACAGCATCCTTTTCCGTTATATTGACATATAATAAACAAAATTATATTATGTCTATATATAAACAAACAAAATTATAAAATAATTAATTAGTATACAGTTGGATGACCATACAATGATAAAAAGGAGCTTTTACATGAAATCATCGGAATCCTGGTTGCAAACAGCTTCATTGGAAGAGATCAAGCGTGGTTATATGGAGGAGGGTCTCGCCTATATATGTGTCTGCTGCGGTTACAGGACGGAAGCGGGGATTATCTACCCTGAAGAAGGAGTGCTCTATGAGGCAGCCCGTTATATGCGAGTGCATATTGAGAAGGTTCATGGATCGGTATTTGAGTATTTGCTGGAGCTGGATAAAAGCGTAACCGGATTGTCTGATGTCCAGCGTGGATTGCTGGCCCAGTTTTATGAAGGAAAGAAGGATGCTGAAGTACAGAAGGCCCTTGGTATCGGGAGTGCCTCCACGATCCGTAATCATCGGTTTGTATTAAAGGAGAAGGAACGACAGGCCAAGATATTCTTGGCATTAATGGAACTGCTCAAAAGCAAGGATACCCAGGCTCCAGCCGAATGGGTGTCACCGGTGACAAGACATGGACATACGATCCATCCGAACTCATTTGATATTACAGAACAGGATCGGGAAAAGGTGCTAAACAAGTATTTTCCAGAGGGTAACGGAGGTCCGCTGACGACGTTTCATATGCAGCAAAAGCATAAATATATCGTGCTCACCGAAATTGCCAAACGATTCGAGACAGAGCGCAAATATTCCGAGAAACAGGTCAATGAGCTGTTGAAGGAAGTTAATGATGATTACGTGGAAATACGGAGGTATCTCGTCGACTATGGTTTGCTGGAACGTGAGCCAGACGGCAGTCAGTATTGGCTGGGAAGCCACGCAGATCAACAGAGCGCCGAAGTTGGAAAACAGGAGCGCAAAGAAAAGGGGGAGCAGGAGAAGATGAATCGTCGCAAAGAATTGCAGGAACAGGCTAAAGAAGTTAAAACGGAAGCGGGCGTCTACCAGATTCGGAATGAACGTAACGGCAAAGTTTATATCGACAGCACACTGAACCTGAAAACCATTAACGGACAACGTTTTATGTTACAGATGGGTAGCCATCTGAATCGAAGATTGCAGGCTGAATGGAATGAATATGGAGAGACTGCGTTTGTGATCGAGGTGCTGGAGACATTGAAACAAGACGATAACCCGTATTACGATTCCAAAGATGCACTCGCCAAATGTCTGAACCGCTGGTTTGAACAGTTAGAGCCCTATGGAGATCAAGGATATCACGGAGATAAAAAGCAATCGGTTTAACTCCGTTATTCCGGACCAAACCCCTCTTATTCAAGCGAATGCATAGAATTGCTTAATTTTCTCAGGCTTCAGGGATCATCATGAGTTCGAATAATTCTATTGTGCAGTTGGGCAGCTGTAGAGGCTGTAATCGGAGGTATTGTTGTAGAAAGCATCTCGCTAGCATCCGTTGGTTTGCTTGGTGGAGCTTTGGTTGCCATTGGACTGATCCCGGCTATTATTTCATTGTCCCTGCGTCGCCGATCTGCAGCTGCGGAACGAAATGGAGCGTAAAGTACCTTCTTTCTCAGAAATGAAAATACCGCCTGAGCGTTGTTGAATAACGCTCAGGCGGTATTTTCATACTCATGGAGAACATTGCATTGCGTTTTTTTAAGTGCAGCATACCGTGATAGTTCATTCAGACGCCCCAAATACAAGTTCACCCTATGGGAAGTCAGTTGTGCACCTCGAACGAATGACTACACGGTAATGTCTCCGCACCAGCGAGTGATTCCTTCATTTATGGTTTGCATTGGATTTGGATCGGATAGAGGAATCGCCCAGGCAATATGCCCATCCGGCCGAATAAGCGCCGTGTGGACGTCGTTCCAATCCGCGTCAGCCTCAGCCAAAGAGGCATGTACAACTTGAAGGTTGTTATACGATTCCCATTCATCGCTATTCTGTTCATTAGAATGGAAATGCAGCAGAAGAAAAGTACCTTTGTGTAGTAACGGATAGGCGTTGATCAATTGCCCGTCTTTCAGCTTTAAGCTTAGATCCTTAAAACGTTTCCCATTTAAAGGATGGGGAGGCGCTTCGGCGTCTGGAGCATAATGTACATCCATTGCGGAAACTTGTGCGGCGATTTGATAATTTGCCTCCGGTATTTGAATCAGTTTAGCTAACATGCTTCGAAGTTCCGTGATAGGGGGAGTCACGTCCAGAAGCAAGGTTTGGACCTCGGTATTCCGGAGCAAGGCCGTATTCCATGGAAAGCGTTCGGCATGATAACTGTTCAATAGCCAGTCCGGAGCCCAGCCTTTGATTGCTCCTGCAAGCTTCCAGCCTAAGTTCATCGCTTCTTGTAAGCCAACGTTCATTCCCTGTCCACCAGCGGGAAAATGAATGTGCGCCGAATCTCCCGCCAAGAACAATCGACCATTCCGATATCGTCCCGCTTGCCGCGTCGCATTTCCGAAACGGGACATCCATTTCACATCGTTCAATCCCAGGTCGCTTCCGGTCGTACGGATGAGCGATGAACGAAACTCTTCCAATGTAACGGGCTCATCCTTAGAGATGTTACTTCTCTCCATATCGATCATCAAGACCCGATACATATGATCATTGATCGGCATGATGCTGACCAATCCTTTTTCTGTAATCCGGGATATGACACTCATAGGAGCCAAATCAGATAGAATGGCATCCCCCAGAATTGCCGTGAAGGTCGCATCTGTACCTTCAAATGATATATTTGCATGCTTGCGAACCAAACTTCTGGCTCCGTCTGTACCTACCACATAAGCTGATCTTAACGTTGTTTCTCCATGAGGTCCTGCGATCTTAACGTCAACCCCATCCTCATCCTGGTGTACAGATAGAGCCTCAACCTCTCTCCAGACCTCTGCACCAAGGCTAAGCGCCCATTCCTCCAGCACCTTCTCCGTCTCACTCTGCGGTAAAAATAGAGTGTGATTGGAAGAAGAATCCAAAACGGTGAAATCCAAAGGAGTTTCTAATCCGGCGAAATGTCCTCTCGAAAGTAAGCGGCCTTGACTGATTAATTGTGATTTCACTCCACGCATATCTAATATTTCAAGAGTTCGAGGATGTACGGTAAGCGCGCGTGAATAAGGGGTTGTCTCTTTTAATCGCTCAATGACGCAGACCTTTACACCGGCTAATGCCAATTCCCCAGCCAGCATCATGCCGACAGGTCCGCCACCAATCAGGATGACTTCATATTTCATATCAAAACCCTCTTTTCTTATACATTATGGGAAAATCACGATAGCGTCTATTTCGATAAGCCATTCAGGATCGGCTAGTGCTTGAACGCCTATATACGTACTTGCTGTCTTCGGCCAGTTAGGGCCAAACACATGAAATCCTGCCTCAAAAATAATCGAAATCAATTCCGGGTTGTGGTTTACAACAAAAATATTCATTTTTACAATGTACAAGGGATCCGCTCGCACGGCTTCCAATGCATACTTAAGGTTGGTGAACACTTGAATCGCTTGCGCGTAATAGTCCCCTGAACCGACCAATATTCCTGTTTCATCTACAGAAACCTGACCTGAGATGAAAGCCAATTTGGAGGCAGTAGTCACCACGACATGAGAAATTACAGATGTAACCTTATCCGTCAAGGTCTTCGGATTTACGACTTCCATAGGCAGGTATGCTCCATTTCCATATTTTTTAAATTTCCTCTTGAAAAGTGGACAAGTATTTCCGTCAAACCTCCTTCATCAATTATTGTTTCGTTAGAACTTTTTTTATTGCCTGTTAAAACAAGTGTGATGAAAATTATATATAATTTTAGTTTCATACGAAACAATATAATTTTACTTAGTTTCTATTTACCATGTCAACCCCAATCCCAATATGGGTATGCCCATATGTTTCTCAGAGAACAATCTATGATATAATAAAACAAATAAGTCGAGGAGCCAGCATAATGATGGATACTGCCAGTAAAAACAAAACGGCCATTCATGAATTTTTCGTTCAGTTTCTTGAGCAAAAAGAGCAATATGAAACCCGAATAACTGCCTCATACCTGGAGGATATCCGGAAGCATATTGAATCAGAATTCAGCTTGAATATGACGGAACTGCACACCATTGCATGCATCGGAGAGCAGGAGCCGATCAATCTCACTTCCATCGCGGAGAGAATCAATTTAAGTAAAGGAAATACCTCCAAGATCGCAAATAAATTACTAAAGGCAGGTTGGGTGCGAAAATCCCAGTTCAACGACAACAAAAAGGAAGTGTATTTTCGGCTAACGCCTATCGGCAAAAAGCTATTTGCTGCTCATGATGAGCTTCATACGAAGGAAAAGCAAAGAATGTACGAATTTTTGGAAAGATATAACGAAAGCGAGCTCGAATTTATTAAACGGCTGTTTGGAGATATGGTGGACTTCTATCGGTAACGTACCCAATAAATTGTTGTACATAGGTTAGACATCAATAACAATTGGGGATACAGTTCAAGTGGGAGGCTGCTTATAATTAATTCATCGGGCGGTCTATTAAAGTGAAGAACTGACAGAAAACAAGACATGCACAAAGTATGCAGAAAACAAAGGAACCGAGGGCAAGAATATTACACGCTTAACCTCGTCCGCAAAATGCAATATTTTAGCGAAGTATTGATCTCAAGTTGAAACACGTTGGTGAACACATCGATGATGCTCATCAGGAAGAAGAAGCGTCCTTCGCCTTCGATCCAGCCATATTTCACGTCCTATCATTACCAAAATCCCCTCTGCCAACGTGATGGCAAAGGGGATTTTGATGTTACAGACTATTTATTAAATAAGTTGGACTAATCTTCTGTACGAAAGCAGCGATTGGAAGGTTATTCTGTCATCGTAGTGTTAGTGTAAACAATCTTTAGTTCAACGATTACAGCTTGAATTGTTCCACCAGCTTCTGCAGCTTGTGAGCCAGATGGGCAAGGGAATCAGCAGAGGATGATATCTCCTGCATGGAAGCAACTTGCTCCTCCGTAGCAGCAGAGATGTTCTCCGTTCCATCGGCATTGGTTTCCGATATGGCGTGGATCTGATCAATGGATTGCACCACTTCGGCTGTACTTGCAGACATCTGTTGTGAGGCGGCTGCAATGTTCTCAAGCTGATGATTAACGACCCCGACGGCCTCACTAATCTGGGCAAAAGCTTCATCTGCAAACTGAACGGCACGAATGCCGTTGCTTACATCCTGTTGCCCGATCTGTACACTGTGGTTGGCCATTGAAATCTCCTCTTGAATCGCTCCGACCATCTCTACAATCTTCTGGCCGGACAGGCTGGATTGTTCCGCGAGCTTGCGGACTTCGCTGGCAACTACGGAGAAGCCACGTCCATGCTCTCCTGCACGTGCTGCTTCTATAGAAGCATTGAGAGCAAGCAAATTGGTCTGTGCAGCGATATCTGTAATGACAGATACCATCTCACCAATGGATGTGGAATGCTGTTCAAGTCGTCCAGCAGTATCTGCCATACCTTGCACAAAGCGACTGACAGAACTCATCTCCGATACGGCCGTCTGCATGGTAGCATTCCCTTTATCCGCGAGCTCACTTGCTTGCATGGCAGCTTCGGATACTTGCTGTGTGCTATTCGTTACCTGTCCCACACCTCCAGCAAGCTCATTCATTTGCAGTGCCGTATGTTTCAGGCTGCTTGCTTGTTTCTCAAGTCCGGCTGCGGATTCTTCCGTGATCAGGGCGACTTGCTCTGTTGCTTTGGTTGTCTCCGATGAGTTGACTGCCAATTGTGTGGAAGAGGCGGTTAACTCGTCAGCCGTGTGTCGCACGTCCTGAATAACGGTTCGCAAGGATTCACTCATTTTATTGAAGCTGGTGCTCAGCTTGCCGAATTCATCCTGTCCTAATACAGCAACCTCGATGGTCAGATTACCATTACTAATTTCGTCAGATGCCTTCACCAAGCGGTTCAGTGGTTTGGTGATTGATTGCACAATCCAGAAAATAATGATGGAGCTTACCGCAATTGCAATCGCTACAACAATAAGTGTGGTGTATAGAATCGGACGGACAGAAGCCGTCACTTCCCCACTGTCGATGACACCAACCACGGTCCAACCCGTCGTTTCATTGGTGGAGAAAAAGGCGTGTTCCTGGTTTCCATTTAGTGTGTAGGTCAGACTTCCGTTTTTCTGTGCAAAAATATCTTTATAGGGTGCCATGGTTCCTTCGGTCCCTGGTTTTTCGGTAGGATGTACAATGATTTTATTGGCATTATCAATGATATAGATATAACCCTTCTCGCCAATCTTAGTGGAATTAACCGTCTTCGAGAGGGCTTCAAGCGACAGGCTGACAGAGACGACACCATGGCCATCCGCTGAGGTCTGAGCTACCGATGCAACAACATTGCCGGTATTACTTGATAAATAGGGGGTGATTACGGTAGGGACATCTTTGTTCTGCGTAGCAGCCTGATACCACGGGCGTTCGCGAGGGTCATATCCTTCTTTGTTCACCGCAGTTACAGGGGAGTTAATATACACGCCCTGATCGGTACCGATGGAGGCAAGTTCCACATCATCATGGGTTTCCTTATACGCGTCGAGCAAGGTACGGATGGTATCTGTCTCGTCACCCTGATTGGGTCCGACATTGCCTGCATCCAGCTGACTTGCCAGGAAATCAACATTTTTGCGTGTTGCACCAATGATCTGGTCAATGGTCTGGTTGAGCACAGTAACATTGCTAATTGCGTTTTCATACATTTTCTCTTCAACCTTGGCATCGGCTGTTTGAAACGAGATAATGCCCAGACTGATTGTGGGAATGAGTAGTACGATGGCAAATGACAAAATCAATTTCTCTCTCATCTGCAGCGTTCTTTTAGCCCCTTGTTTACGAATCTTCTTCATACACATTCCCCCTCTGTGTCATCCAACCATTTCCCTGGTGGATATATCCAATCTGGTAAAGTTTCCAACATTTCCAGAAGTTTCTGGTGCTATCGTATGACAAAATTCGAGTTTATTCAACATTATTTATGCGTTTTGCGAAAATATTTTTTCGATTTTGTAGGTATTTAGGATTACATCTGTTCTATAAAAATTAATCTGTCTCTCCCTTAGTGCAAATCTTGTGGTATATTTCTGAATTAATGTGAAGTGAATTTTGCAAAATGTGAAATCCATAAGGCATGTACCTGGTCATGTTGAATACACAAAGAAGTTGTTTTCATGAAGAATGGACCTGGATGGATCTACATCCATATATATCGGTTTATGGGGACAGAAATTGGAGAGGGGTTGTACGGAAGTTGGACCAAAGTACACTACAGATATCTGGACAGGAGGACATGGAAGAGGTCCAGGATCAGGCTACATTCATGCAGGGGGTCAAAGATTGTATCCCAACCCTGCTTGGTTATTTGAGTATTGGGTTTGCGGCGGGTGTCATTGAAATGACCGCAGGTCTGAGTCTGGCGGAAACAGCACTGCTCAGCCTGATTTTATATGCAGGATCGGCTCAGTTCATTGCAGCAGGCATGCTCGCATCGAATGGGTCAGCAGTAGCCATCATGTTCACCATATTTTTTGTGAATCTTCGTCATTTGCTACTCAGTGCAGCTGTATCGCCGTATTTTCGGCATCTGACTCCGTTTAAAAATATGTGGATTGGTTCATTGCTTACCGATGAGTCTTTCGGCGTGGCAATGACACGTGCGATTGGCAGAGAAAGGCTCAGTGAACGCTGGATGCACGGTCTGAATATTACCGCATACCTGAACTGGTTCGTGGCTAATATGGCGGGAGCGTACTTTGGACGCTGGATCACCAATCCGGAACGGCTGGGTCTCGATTATGCCCTGCCAGCGATGTTTATTGGACTGGTTGTACTCCAGTTGGTGCATCGCAAAAACAAAAAAATACACATTAATGTGGCGATTATCGCCGTTGTCTGTGTAATCTTCGCCAGCATGGCTTCACTTGGCAGCATGAGTGTCATTGTGGCTGCAGTCATTGCGGCAACGATGGGAGTGTTCATGGAACGATGGAAGTAAGATGGGATGTATTTTGGATTATTATGGGCTCGGCACTGTTAACATTTATCCCGCGTGTACTGCCACTGATGCTGTTCAGCAAGATACAGATTCCAATGTGGTTGTTACGCTGGCTGGAATATGTACCCGTAGCGGTCATGGCAGCGCTGATTGGTCAGGAACTGTTCATGTCAGACAACCAGTTGGTGCCGATTACGCACAATGCAGCTCTGTGGGCATCCCTGCCTACGATTGCAGTCGCTATCTGGACACGCAGTCTGCTTGGAACCGTATTGGTCGGTATTGTGGCTATGATGATACTGCGATATTGGATCGGATAGTTGAACTAAAGAATATTTACACTAACCACTTCGATGACAGAACAACCTTCCGATCACTGTTATCCCCAGATTTTTTAATTCACTTTTATAAAGGTGAAAATCTTGTGATAAGCGTATGCTTCCGATGAAGCTTTCTTTCAGAAAGCTTTTAGTCGAGGTTTATGCTTTCGAAGTAGCTTTCTTGCAGAAAGCTTGTAGCTTCGCTTCTTCAGGTTCTTTCTGTCCTCTGCGTTCTCGTGTAAATGGCTAGTCCAACTTATATAGGTTGTATTGTAATATCCGGTAACTCTTTCGCAGGATCGGTTAATACTGTTCTATAGAGGACAGATAGCCTATCTGAGCGAAGGGAGCTGGATTCATGAGTGAACTGAGGCGCAAGTTGTTAATTACGGGAGCTGCCGGAGTCATTGGTCGCAGTCTGCTGGAGGGGCTGAGAGCCAAGGGTGCGTATGACATCGTTGCAGCTGATCTGCGTGAAGACGAGGAAGCTGGCATTGTAGCCATGGATGTGACCGATGGGGAACGCCTGAAGGAACTAATGCAGGGGGTTCACACCGTTCTGCACATTGCATGGGCCAAGGATGAGGAAGATTTTCTGGGCAAAGTTCTGCCGATCAACCTAACCGGAGCTTACCATGTGTATGAAGCTGCACGGTTAAACGGTGTTCATCGGGTGATCTTTGCAAGTTCCAACCATGCGACAGGCTTCTATCCTACAGGTGAAGATATTGAAGTGGATGACCCATACCGGCCGGACAGCTTCTATGGACTTAGCAAATGTTATATCGAACTGCTGGGACGTTATTACGTCGACAAATATGACCTGTCCTCATTCAACATTCGGATTGGAAACTTCTCAGGTGATACATACCCGCACTCGGAGCGCTCGGCTCATATCTGGATCTCACCAAGAGACATGGTCCAGCTCGCTGAGTGCTGTATTGAAGCGGATTCGGATATGAAGTATCTGAATCTGTACGGGACTTCAGCAAATACAGATAATTACTATGATATTGGCTATCTGGCCCAGAAGATTGGATACCATCCACAGGATGATGCAGCCGAGTTGTGGGAAGAGGCAAAGCTTAGAGGCGTTCCCGACAAACAGGATGAGACAGCCTATCAGGGCGGAGGCCATGTGGAGAAAGAACCAAAGGATTCATAGATGGGCATCTATATAAGATGAATTAATCATTTATACGATAACAGCGATTGGAAGGTTGTTCTGTCATCGTAGTGTCAGTGTAAATATATGTAGTTCAACTTATATAGTGATGAAAACGCTATTTTCTATTTTAGCCGAAGGGGATAAAATGGAGTCTGAGGTGTTCAGTGTTTCCATTTTGCACAAGAGGAAGGAACGATTTCAATCATGAGTACAAGTCCATCCGTTATATTGTTTCAGGGAGACTCGATTACAGATGGGGGAAGATCACGCAATGATGATCCGAATCATTTTCTCGGACACGGATATGCGTATCTGATCTCCAGCAAACTGGGTATGGAACTGGCGGGCAAGCATAAAACGTTCTATAACAGGGGCATCAGCGGGGATCGGGCATCCGATCTGTACGCACGCTGGAATGAGGATACAATTAGTCTAAAACCGGACCTGATCAGCATCCTGATTGGGGTTAATGATGCATGGCGCACGATGAATGGTGAACCTAGCGGGGTAACGGATCGTTTCGGACGGGCGTATCGCCATTTGCTCGAAGAAACTCGGGAAGTGATGCCGGAAACGGGGCTGATTTTGATGGAGCCGTTTATTCTGAGAACCGGAGCGACCGCGGAGAAATGGGAAGCCTGGGAAGAGTATATCGGTCAATATCAGAAACTGGCCCAAGGTCTTGCTGAAGAATTTGGCGCGGTGTGGGTGCCATTGCAGCAGACGTTTAATGACGCTTTGAAACAGGCGGATGCAGCGTACTGGTTATGGGATGGCGTACATCCAACCGCAGCAGGTCATGAGCTGATTGCACGCCAATGGTTGTCTGTTGTACAGAATTCTCCGCTTGCAATTGTGTAACAACAACAGCGGACAGTTACGATATGGGCAGCAGCATTAAAGGTATTCCGGATTAGTTGAGGATATAAGATAGTTAAGAATATCAGATACCCATAAAAAGCCTGTGGTGACAGGCAGAATGTAACGGAGAACCTGACGAAGGTTCTTCGTTTTTTTTGTGTTGGGAAGGAGAAGGACGTAACATCGTGGAAAGGGTTCTAATGGATAATTCTTCAAAAGTGCTATCATATCCGGTAAAATGAAATCGATTACATTATAATGTTGATATGACAATCCATTAACGAAGAGTGGTGAATCCAGTGGAAGATTCCATTCACGAAGTCGAAAATGAAAATATAAACCAACGAGGAACTGAGAGCAGAGCATTGAGATCCTTAAGTGCCGACAGACTCTTAGAGAAGTTATCCCGGCCTGAATTGGCTACGTTATACACAGACTTGAAGGCTTACGGTGAACGTGCCTTGAAAGAACCGATGCCTTCCTTGTCGTTCCGTTTATATCGACAGTTCAGCGATATGGGTGAGCGAAAAGCCTATGAAGAGGCTTATTTCGATCGAAGGGGCAGGCTGGCTGCTGTGGCGATGCTCGCCTTGGACACGGCTAGGCCGGATGCACTGCAAGCGCTGGAAGAAATGTTGTGGGACGTGTGTGGTGAGTATACGTGGTGTTTGCCCGCGCATCTGGGTACGGGGGAGATCAACCAGGTGAATGGGAACATCGATCTGTTCGCCGCAGAGACGGTACATATGCTGGCCGAGATTGTGAACATTCACACCGAGCGGCTGGATCGCCTTGTCATAGAGCGGGTTAGGTCTGAGGCAGAGCGGCGAATCTTCATCCCGCTTTACCGGGAGCAACGGAAGTTCCACTGGCAGACAGCGGATCACAACTGGTCGGCGGTCTGTGGTGGCTGCTGTGGCATGGCTGCATTGTTACTGCTCGAGGATGAGTTCACACTACAGGAATCGATCTCCCATACGGTCAGCTGTATGAACGCATTCTTGAGCGGATATGGCGAGGATGGCGGCTGTGCCGAAGGCATTGGATATTGGGTATATGGCTTTGGTTATTTCACCTATTATGCCGAGATGCTTCGTGAATATAGTGAGGGCGAACTAAATCTGCTGACGGGTTCCAAAATAACAGCTATTGCAGCCTTCCCGCTGCGAGTTCATCTGTCGGGTGGCACATATGTGAATTATTCGGACAGTTCCGAACAGGAAGAGATCCCTTCCGGATTGCTTTCCCTGCTCGCATCCCGAGTTGGGTTGCAGGTGGATTTGCCGCTTCATATTCCACTGCTTACTTATGATCCCTGTCATCGCTGGGCTCATCTATTGCGTAACGTGATGTGGAGCGATCCGGCAGTATACGGTGATGAAGGTGCCTCTGCGCAGGCTGAACGGGGATTTATTTTTCAGAATCTGGGCTGGATGATTGCAAAAGGCTCGCTTGATTCTCCAGATACAAAACGTACAAACAGCACACCCCTTCATGTGGCTATTTCCATTAAAGGTGGGCATAACGATGAACCTCACAACCATAATGATCTGGGGCAGTTCATTATCCATTGCGGTGGTGAGAATATTCTGTGTGATCCAGGAGCAGGCTTGTATACCCAAGCGTATTTTGCGCCAGGCAGAGAGCAACTGTTCCACATCTCATCATCCGGGCATAACGTTCCGCTCATTGAAGGCCAAGAGCAAAGCTCCGGTCGGCAAGCGCAAGCCCATGTGTTAGAGGCAAAGCTGGCAGAGGATGGCGGTGAGCTGAATACAACATTGGATCTGACATCCGCATATTCTGGAGCTGTTTCACTGGCTCGTTATACGCGCCAATTTCATTGGAAGATGGCTTCTGGGGGTAGCAGGAATGGAGCGGAATTGCGTCTCATTGACCGTTTTCAATGGAAGAACAGGATGGTGTCTTCGGCTGATCGATCATCTTCGGTGGATAATTCAGATTCACATGCAGAGTTTTCAAGTGTTGTTGAACGATGGATGAGTAGAGTACAGCCTGAAGTGGTGAAGAGCGGTAATCTTCGCTGGCAAGGTGTACATGGAACGGTCCATATGACGTATGATGCGAACCAGTGGCAAGTCCTTACGGAGGCAATAGACACAGTTGATCATGATAATGTACCAGTCAAATTCTATCGAACGTCACTATCATGGACAGGTGTGATTAATGAGACTGATGTTCGGATAGAAAGTTCTGATCTGATTGAAACGGTATGTGAGGTACACTTCAGCATTGAACCGAAAAATGGGAGAAACCGAGGTGAGCATACGTGAGTAAATATACATCTGCGTCCACATATCCATGGAAAGACGAACTCGAACGTTACCGTTCATTGGCAGAGCAAGCGGGCCCTCCTCCGGCAGACGGCTGGAATAGGGAGCGCAAGTTGGCACTTGTTGAGAGTGTTGTTCGCGCTTACACGCCATATCAGGACAGCCAGGGTGCAATTATCGACCCGTTCTCGGGTGTGGAGAGATATTATTCTACACCGGCCTATGCGATGGCTGCGGCAGTTCTGGTTGATGCGGGACGTACAGATCTGCTGGATTCCGCAGCGGTAGCCCTGTCACAGAGCATTGATGCCGTAGTCAATGGTAGCGCACCTGACAATCACCCTGATTTTTTTCCGGTGCTCATGATGAGAGCCTATAAGTTGTTGAAGTCACATCTGCCTGAACAAGCACAGATCTGGGCTGAGGCACTCAAGACGATCCACCCTGAACAAGATTATGTATTTACGATGAGCAAGATGAACAATCCCAACCGCATGATTAACTGGAACGCTATTATGATCTCTGGCGAGTATCTGCGGTGGCGTGAACAGCTGGCGAATCAGGGTACTGCGTGGATGGATCGTTATCTGGAAGCCTATCATGTGCCCCGATTTACAGCACTCGGATTGTATCAGGATGGACCGCTGGATCGTCCGAATTGTCCATTTTCCTATGATATTGCTACCCGTTATCACCTTGGGGTGATGCTTGAAGCTAGTTACGAAGGTGCCACTGCCGATAGGTTGCGTGAGCAGCTGCGCCATGGTGCCTTCAGCTCGTTACTGACGCTCTCGCCGCTAGGTGAGATTCCGCCGCGTGGTCGCAGCTCCCAGCACCAGTGGAATGAAGCAGCCGCAGCTTATGTATGCTCCACACATGCAACGCAGGCTCTGGAGGCGGGAGATTCGGTGATGGCGGGTGCTTTTGCACGTGCGGCCAATCGGTGTTTTGCTGCTGTTGAGCGCTGGAAGATGGATGATGGACGTTTGAAAATCGTGCGCAATGAATACGCTCCAGAAGATCGGCACGGGTATGAAATCTATACCAACCATACCTGTTACAACCTGTGGACGGCAGCAGCGCTGGCCCACGCTTGTCTCAGTGATCCGGGAGACGATGTGGGCGAAGTGTACCTTCCTTCCGAGGTGGGCAGCCGGGTTTTGCAGACCGATGGGTGGTTTGAAACTGTGATTGCTTCCATACCTGGTCAGCAACTGGTATTACACACGGCGATGAATGATCCGTATACGATCCCTGGTTTGGTACGGATTCAGCAGACGGGGTTACCTGGTCTGATTGGTCCGTCCGCTGCCAGCCATGTGCAGGCCGGATTCACGGAATTTGCCGAAGGGATGGTCCGTCCGCTCAGTTACTGTCCTGCCTGGAAGACACCAGATGGGGTATGGCACAGTCTTGCAGAGGGGATTCCATCCGGTGGTGCATATGATCGTGACGTTGGATTAGACCCGGCTCAGGGAGGAGGGTCTATAGTGTATGAGAAGGTGGACTATGATACGCGGAATCAAGTGGAGCAGCATCTGGCGGAAAGAGCGGCGGAAGATGTGGTAAACGCCTCGGAAAATTCTTTTGCCGTGACATGGGTTGGTCCATTACCCGGAATTGGAACATTGCGTACTCATTATGTGCAACAGGCAGACTTGCTGACCATAACGTATGAATTCGAAGGTGAGATCGCGGCGGCAGGTGCACTCATTCCGTTGATGTTCCATGATGGTCGTGAACAGGCGGTGATTACCCACACGGATTATAGTGTGCGAACGGAGTATCGCGGGGCATATGTAGAATCCACAGCGCTGGATCAGGGAGCCATTATACATCTGGAGGAGCAGGCCGTGGCTTCACGTAATGGGTTGCTGAAGGAAGCACGGATTGAATTGGGCGGAGCACAAAGTCTGTCATTTACGATCCGCTTGGGCGAGTTTAACTGAAGGTGTTCAGGTTGAGGATCATTAGATCTCGAAACATCTCGAATTATAGTTAAAAGTGTTATTCGTGGATGATTAGTGATATTTAACGGATAGATATTGCAGTTATGGCATACGACGATATAGATAAGTTGAGGATGAGCTGGAGCTAGATGTCTGGTATTGAATCGAGGAGGGATATGTTCATGAACACATCAACGTCGGTAAAATGGCTCGAGGAAGCGTGGCAACAAGGAGCTGCCAAGACAATTCGGAATGCAAAGCGGATCAAGGATACATTTCCACACATTGCCCCGCAGGGGACGTATGACCGGAATGATCCGGAATGGTGGACAGCAGGTTTCTGGCCTGGATTGTTATGGTTGGTCTATGAGGATGCGCCGGAAAGTGAAGCGGTCGCTCCGTTACATCGCATTGCCGAAAGCTGCGAGCGGCAACTGGAAGGTTGTCTGCGTGATCCCGAATCGGTGGATCACGATCTGGGGTTCATCTGGCTGCTTAGTGGCGTAGCCAACTACCGCCAGACGGGCAGCATGGATGGACGGCGGCGTGGCATGCTTGCCGCCAACCTGCTCGCTGCCCGCTTCCACGTGCGCGGTGAGTTCATCCGCGCCTGGAACTTCAGCTCGTCAGCAATGGATACGCGCGGCGTAGCCATCATTGACAGCATGATGAACCTGCCGCTGCTCTACTGGGCATCCGAGCAGAGCGGCGACCCTCGCTTCCGCTGGCTGGCGGAAGCACATGCGGACACCGTGGCGCGCGAATTCATCCGCGCTGACGGGTCCATCTGCCACGTGGTGGAGTTTGATCCACACACGGGGCAGAAGTTGCGAGAGCATGGCGGACAGGGCCATGCTCCAGGTTCCGCTTGGGCGCGGGGCACCGCCTGGGCGTTGCATGGGTTTGCGCTGTCTTTCCGGTATACGGGCGAAGCCCGATATCTGGAGACAGCGGAGCGTGCGGCCGATTTCTTCCTCGCCATGCTTGGCGAAGAGATCGTGCCGGTGTGGGATTTCCGCGCACCTGCGGAGCATCAGGTGGCGTGGGACTCGTCCGCTGCGGCGATTGCAGCGAGCGGGTTGCTTGAGCTGGCGAAGCTATCGCCACGCGGGGAAACCTATGCTGCCGCGGGAGAACGTATCGTCCGTGGGTTGCATGAGCACTATAGCTCCGGCGACTCGGCAGCGGAAGAAGGTCTGATCATGCAGGGAACGGTGCATTACCCGGAAGGGCGAGGGTTGAATGTGCCGATTATATACGGCGATTATTTCTATATGGAAGCGCTGGCGAAGCTGCGTGGACATGCGGGGTTATTTTAAAAAAAGAATTGAGAACTATGCACAAGAGGAACTGAAGGTGAGAACTGATCAGTAGGGTCGTATTCGTGTTATGAGCCTTCGAGTTATTTCATTGGATTCAACCAATAATCAGTTATATATTCAGTATTTAATTGTCAGTAGCATCATTAGCAAACCATCATCACCTGTCCGCATAAGGCTGTCTCCAGTATCAGGAACGATATCCCTTCTATTGGAGACGGAGTATACCTAAGCTTGAGCTTTGAATAGACAAATCAAGGTGAGCGGACAGGCGGATGGTGTACATATTCGAAGGAAGACAAAAGAATATCTGGCATATGGTTATCTCAATCTTATGGGTCCAGTTGGGTGCAGCCATAGCTATGCTCTACTGAAAGAATCGATTTTCACTTCGAAGGCGTACGTCTCAGGATGACAAAGTCGGCAGAAGATTGATCTGGATAACGCTGCGGAATAATCTCATGAACTTTGAAATCAGGGTAGTCGAAGAGATATTCGAACAGATTACGGTCCTGGATTGTATCAATCCCCGGATTGCCGTTTTCTTTCAAACGGGTGTAAAGCACCACCCATGCTGTTGAGGAGTGCAGAATATCATAGAGGGTATTGCGAAAATCTGTTTCATCCGTGATGTGATATAACACATCCAGACAGACCGTCAGATCGGCTTGCAGGAAACCTCGGTTAATCCATAGGCCTGGTGTATACAGCATGAAGCTCTTGGAAGAATCCTTGGCAAATTGGGAAGCACAACGCTTTACTGAAGAAGCCGCTACATCCACGCCCAGGTAGTCCTCATAATTCATGTATTGCAACTGGTTGCCATCCCCACATCCAAACTCAATGACACGATGAATACCTTCACGTTGAATCAGTCCATTCACGACCTCGGCCTTAAATTCAGCCAAAACCCCGTATGAACCCCTCCCAGAAGTTTCACCCGAACGATATGTTTCCTCCCAATACCCGATGTAATCAAAAGGCTGACGCATTATGTTTCCTCCAATCCTGTTAAAAGAAGTTCAAGACAGTCAATATACATAGGTATGCGCAATATTTGCAGGTATGATCGGTTGAAACAGGAATAGAAGATAAATTAATTTCCATAGAATTCCCTGAAAATTTCCTGAAAGTCTAAACATCTGGAAAGGACTTGCCGACATAAAACATAAGGAAAAAAATGATGATAATCGGGGGGAAATGATGTTAAAGCCAAGATTGACCAAGTACATGGTGATGATGCTGGTGTTGATGCTGAGTATTTCCAACGTAGGCTTGGCCGCTGCGGCAGACAAAGAACTGTCCAAAATTGTGGTTTCCAAGAATGAAATGTCGCTCGAAGTTGGTGATTCCAGTTCCGTTACAGTGACAGGTGTATATTCTGATAATACATCGGCAAACGTAACGATCAGTTCATCCTGGAGTACCAGTGATACTTCGATAGCAACTGTATATAATGGCGCAATTACAGCCAAAAAGGAAGGTACAGCGACGATTACCGCAGCTTACCAGGGTCAAAGTCAAACCGTTCAAGTAAAAGTAACGAAGAAGGTCAAAGCCCTTTCGAAAAACGTGCAAAGTCTGGATTTGCGCACGGGAGATACAAAAGAAATTATTTTGACAGCAACGTATAGTGACAATGAAACAAATAATGCAGCAGCAAGTACCGCTGAATGGTCTACCAGTGATGAGAAGGTTGCTACCGTTGTGAATGGTAAAGTAACTGGACAAAGCGCAGGTACGGCAGTTATTACTGCGAAAGTTGGCAGCCAGAGCGTGACGGTGGATGTTAACGTTGAAGTGGTTAAACGTGTAGATGTAGATAAACAGCAGGTTAACCTGTTGTTAAACAAAAGTGAAAGTGTGAAAGTGACGGCTACGTATCCAGATGGCACAACCAAAGATGTAACCGATCTGGCGGAGTGGACATCCAGCAACGAGAAAGTTGCAGACGTTCTTAAAGGCGAAATTACAGGATACTCGGCAGGTTCTGCCAAGATCACAGCTAAATACGGTACGAAATCCGTATCCGTTGACGTGGATGTAGATCTGACCAGCAAACTGAGTGTGGAGAAACAAAGTATTTTCTTCCGTTTGAGCGAGACAACCAAAACGGCTAATGTCGTTGTAACGGCTTCTTATCCAAACAGCAGCGATGTGAATGTAACCGATCAGGCAACATGGACATCCAGCAACGAGAAAGTTGCAACGGTATTCAAGGGGCAGATTACAGCCATTAGCGCAGGTTCAACAACGATCAAAGCAACCTATAGTGGCAAAACAGTAGAAATTGCTGTGGATGTAGATACGGCAAGATATCTGGATATCAAAGATGTGAATGACAAGCTCGCCATGAGTGTTACCGGTGATAACAAGTCTAAGACATTGGTAGCCAATGCCGAATATATTGATGCCAGTACAGAAAATGTAACTTCCAAAGCAACATGGACTTCAAGCAATCCAGACGTTGTATATGTATCAAACGGCGATCTGATTGCATACAAATCCGGTACGGCTACGATCACTGTAGCTTATGGCGGTAAAACAGTTAAGTTTACAGTGAATGTAGACGTAGCAGACAAGTATGAGATGGACAAGAAAAAAGCATCGGTAGCCGTTGGTGGAACGACTTCTGCCAAAGTACTGGCGTTGTATGGTGAAACATCCAAAGATGTATCTGAAGATGCAACTTGGAGCAGCAGCAGCGACAAAATCGCTGAGGTAGATAGCAAAGGGGTTATCACAGGTGTTGCTACAGGTAAAGTAACCATTACCGCGAAGATTGAAGGCAAAACACTGACTCTGCCTGTTGAAGTAGGTATGGCTAGTGGACTGGAAGCAGATGTGAACTTCGTTGTTCTGTCTGCCAAAGAAACTCAGACGATCCTTCTAACAGGTACGGATGAGGACGGCAACACGTTGGATGTTACATCCGAAGCAACCTGGAAATCCAGCAATGCACGTGTAGCGGATGTGAAAAAAGGCGTGATCACAGGTAACAGCAGTGGTAAAGCCAACATCACAGCAGAATACGGTTCCAAAAAAGTGACGATCCAAGTTGAAGTGGATGTCATCACACGTATTGAAGCTTCCGAGCCGGTTCTTTCCCTGAAATCAGGCGATACAGCTGATCTGACGGTAACTGCCTTCTTGAGCGACGGTAGCGAGCGTGATGTTACGGACAAAGCTGAATGGAAAACGAACAGCTACAAAGTAGCTCAAGTGACCAAAGGTAAAGTCAAAGCGACAGGTTCAGGTAAAGCCAAAATCACAGCCAAATACGGCAGCAAGTCTGTCACGATTGCTGTAGATGTGGATACACTGAAATATTTGCAGACGGATAAAGTAACGTTGACCATGAAACCTGGTGAAAAGGTAACTGTAGCGGCTACTGCAACGTATGCTGATGGCAGTGAAGCTAATGTATCCAAACCGGCTCTCTGGAAATCTTCCCGTATTGCAACAGCATCGGTGAAAGATGGAATCATTCAGGCGAACGGCAAAGGTAAAGCAACAATTACGGTGACATTTGCAGGTGTGAAAACCAAAGTAACGGTAGTGGTTGAAGCAAAGTAAACGATATTTTTCAACTGTGAGTGTAAAACGCGCAAAGAAAAACGGTGATGCCAGCTAATAGCTGGTATCACCGTTTTTGGTCTATAAACTAGAGCATGTCTTCAAGCGCTAACGAATCTGAAACGTCTTATTCAGGGGTCTGGAGCGTTTGCAGAAATCTAATGAATTGGTAACACGTTATATCGGAAATTACAGTCTTTTATAGTACTTGTGTAAGGTGATTTTGGTAAATAACGTGTCTGATGTTCCTTACAATATAAACTGAGGACCTTAAGACCGAATAAGACGTCCTCAGTTCCTTAGAAAATGAAAATAGTCTAGCCATTCGCCAACGTCCAGAACCCCTGCATACACCACCCTATTACAGATGTATATCCAAGAGATTCTGTGGCGTAACTTGTAGTTTCTAAAACTACATCGTGTGAGACAGTACCAGTGCACCATAGGCAAAAGCGATAACGATTAGAATGGCTGGATGTAGCTTGGTCTTGGTCATGACCCAGAGCGAGATACCTGCAATGATCAACGTCTGCCAGATGCCGATGGAATCAGTGGATAGCTGCCCGAATTCCCATGTAAGCAGAATCATGAGTACAGCGATGACAGGCTGCACGAGTAGGGTCATGCCTTTGACTTTCGGTGACGTGCGATGTTTGTTCAACAGACGAAGTAATATAATTAGTGCGGTTGCGGAAGGTACGATTGTAGCAAAACTTGCAATAAATGCCCCAAACCAGCCTGCCACGTGATACCCGACAAATGCAGCAATTTTGGTTGCAATCGGGCCGGGAAGAGCGTTACCAATCGCTAGTACATCCCCGAATTGCTCTGTGGTCATCCATTGATAATGGTTCACAATCTCTTCCTGCATAAGCGGAATGGAAGCTGGACCGCCCCCATATCCCAATATGTTGGCTACGAAAAATCCCCAAAATAATTCCCACCATGTCTGGAGCATCCTTAGGACACCCCCTTATCGGACTTGCCCTTGGATTTGAAACGCTGGACCAGTTCCAGATGGAAGACACCATATCCAAGGAAAACAGCGATTACAATCCCCGGATGGATATCGAGCAGCTGTAACAGTACAAAGGCAATTACGCCGAAAAGGGCGGCAAAAACTTTGCCGAGTCCCTTCCAGGCTTTCATGGCAAATTCATAAGCCATCATGCCCAGCATGACAAAAATGACCGGCCGCACGGCGGCTACCATGCCTGCTACCACTTTCGACTCGCGCAGCGCGTACATGGAACCGAGCAGAGCAATAATGGCAATACTTGTTGGCAAAATATGAGCGAGTACGGACACAATCGCGCCCAGCACACCTTTGGTTTTATAACCGAGATATGCGGCCATCTTGGTTGCGATGGGACCCGGCAAGGCGTTGGCGATAGCCAAAATCTCGCCGAACTCCTCATCACTGACCCATTTATAACGCGTAACGGCTTCATAACGGATTAAGGGAATAACCGAAGGGCCACCACCATATCCGAGAATTCCGGTCCGTACCATTCCGATGACGAGACCGTTGTAATCTTTCCAACCCATGCTGATTTCCTCCTAGAGTCTCATGCCCATCCGGCTTTTATAACGTTTCAACAATAGCTGTGATTCCACTTTGACGATACCCGGCATCTTATAGAGCTTCTCCAGCAAGAACTGCTCCATCTCTTCCATATCCGCAAAAATACCGTGCATGTGCAGGGTACTCGGACCTGTCATATGATAAAGGCTGGTGACGGCGGGCTCTTCGTCCAGTTTCTCAGCGACTTCATCCAGGAAGGGCGGTTCGACATCGACATTAAAAAAGGCCGAGACCTGAAGCCCAACCTTGCCAGGGTTGATCACCACGGTGAAACGTTCGATGATTCCTTTTTCGGATAACGCATTAATGCGCGCCTGAACAGCTACACGCGACAATCCAATCTGTGTACCCAGGTCCGTGTAGGATATCCGGCTGTTCTTGTGAAGCGCGGCGATGATTTTGCGATCCATCTCGTCGAGATTGTACATTTGTGGAATTTCTCCTCCTTTGGAGGAGCGTTTCTCTGACATGTTGACCATCCTTTTCTTTCGCTATATGAAATGAACAATGGAATTTTACTAAACATACAATGTGTATGTGGCATTCATAGTTTAATGACGAATCGTAACAGGAGTCAATCTATTTATCATGATTATTGAATTTAACCGATTTTGAGCCTTCATTTTGTCATTTCGACCAATCGGAAATAAAAAGACCACTCGCACAGTCCAATAGCGAGCAGCCGTTAAATAATAGATAAGCTGGAGTGAAGCGCTAAGTGTGATACGAAGCATGTCCGGTTATGCTCGGGCTGTCTTGGGCAGTAAAAGGGTAACGGTAGTCCCTTCGCCAGGCTCGGAAGAAACTCTCAACGTTCCTCCTGCACCACGGGCACGCTCTTCCATACTGAACAATCCAACGCCATTGCCGGCAGTTGCTTCGCTGAATCCGGCACCCTGGTCTTCAATAATAACCATCGTCATGTCCTCAGCGTCTTCTATAGTAACACGTGCCTCGGCAACATCGGCATACTTCGCGACATTGGTTAAGGCTTCCTGAATAATCCGGTAGATGGCTATCTCCCGGTTCATCTCCAGACGTTTGCGCAAATTACATTCCAGATCAACTTCGATTCCGTAGTGACGGGTGTAATTCTCGATATACGTACGAATCGCCGGAACAACACCCAGGTCATCCAGAACGGACGGTCTCAGCTCCCATGCCATACCGCGTACATCTTCCATAATACCCGTGACCTGCTTACGAAGTGCTTCAACCCCGGGTTGAGGCTGGTCTGCCAGCAGTCGGTCCATCTGAATCACCAGAGAGAAGAGACTCTGTCCAATCCCGTCATGCAGTTCACGCGAGATCCGGCGTCGTTCCTCTTCCTGAATATTCATGACCTGGGACATCATCTTTTGCAATTCGGCTTCGACGGATTTCAGCTTGGTGACCTCGCTGCGTACAGCCAGGTATTGATATGGCTCGCCGTCGTTATCGAGGAAAGGCACGATGGTGGTGTTGACCCAATAATGACTGCCATCTCTGGCACGATTGCGAATTTCCCCGTTCCATACCTTACCTGAGGATATCGTGTCCCACAGGTTTTTCATAAAGCTTTTGCCATGGTATCCGGAATTAATGATTCGATGATCCTTACCAATTAGTTCCTCGCGCTCATACTGCGAGATCTCACAGAATTTATCATTCACATATTGGATTTTCCCTTTGCGGTCCGTGAGAGCAACAATGGAGGACTCATCCAGAGCAAATTTCAAATCACTCAATTGATGCAGGGAACCCTTTAACCTGCTGCGAAATTCATTATCCGTAATGTGATTATCGATTTCGTTCAGCAAGAGGCGTACGGGCTGGTCTGCGAGTCCACTTAGTCTGTTCTTGCGTGCACTACTCAAAGTTCAGCAACCCCTTTTTCATGGCGAACTTCACCAGTTCCGGGCGTGTACGCAGGCCAAGTTTCTCCATCAGATTGCTTTTGTGGGATTCGACCGTTTTGACACTGATGATCAGATGTTCGGCGATTTCCTTGTTGGCGTAACCTTTGGCAATCCAGGACAAAATCTCTTTCTCCCGCTCGGATAACGTGTCATACGGTCCGGCGTTTTCCTGTTTGGCTTTGTCCAGGTATTCACTCATCAGCCGTTTGGTCGCACTGGGGTACAGATAGGCGCTACCCTCTGCTACGGAACGAATCGCAGCAAGCAATTCTTCATGCGGCGCACTTTTGAGTATATATCCGGATGCTCCTGCATGGATGGCACGGAACAGATATTCTTCATCGTCATGCATGGTTAGTATCAGAATGGAGACATCTGGCATCAATTTCTTCAATTCAGCAGTAGCGGTCAGACCGTCTTTGCCTGGTGGCATGCTGAAATCCATCAAGACCACATCTGGTTTCAACTCTTGAGCCTTGGCAATGGCTTCATCGCCATCTGCGGCATCTCCAACGATATGTATATCATTCTTTCCTTCAAGTAAGGCGATCAGCCCGGAACGCACGACAACATGGTCGTCTACAACTAATAGTTGAATCACATGATTTCCCCCTGTCCGCTTCCTTAGTTCTATCTATATCATAACAAAAAAAGAAGCCATTCAGAGCTTTAATCTCCGAATAGCTTCTTTCTCTCAGCTTGTGGGATAGAAACATTGAACCTTAATGTTCTGTTTGGCCGAAACGTTCCTGAATCATATTGGCAATCTCCTGGACCTGTGCCTCCACGGCAAGAGGATCATAAGGCCAGAACCGTTCCCCATCCAGCTTAAACACTCGATTGTTCTTCACAGCGTCCAGGGATGACCAGACGGGTGATGTTTCATCCAGCGAACCTCCATTGGATAAATCGAGGAAAATATAATCACCTGCATAATCCGCCAGTTTCTCCTCGGATACAGTTACAGTATCTTTATCCTGATCAATCAGTTCCTTTTGCACAATGTCTGGTGCTTTCAGTCCGAGCTGTTGGTAGATGGCTTGTCCACCGCGGTTGACACCATCTCCGTTGATGTACCAATCCTCACCAAAGAGACTGAAGTTGGAGAAGGTCGTACCTTCCTTGACCAGCCCTTGAATGGAGTCCTTGGCTGACTTCACTTTTACTTCGAATTGGGATAACCAGTCTGCAGCTTCCTTTTGTTTGTTTAGGATTTCCCCAAAGGCAGTGATTTCCTCATGCACATTGTCGTATGTACCATAAGGGATGATGAGGGTTGGTGCGATTTTGCGATATTGCTCATTCAGCTTCTCATCCCCACCTACAGTGACGATCAGGTCGGGCTCAAGCGAAAGAATTTTTTCGACTGAACCGCCGTCGATACGACCAATGTCTGCTACGCCTTCAATCAGATCAAGCACATAAGGGCTTTCCAGCTCATAATCCGGTGCGCCTACTGGCTTGACCCCAAGTGCGAGAAAATCAGCGAGGTAACCCTGCGTCACAATCCGCTGCGGGTTCGTGGGTATTTCAACGTCTCCATTGACGAAGGATATGATCTGCGTTTCTGCGGCGCTGTCTGTCGTTTGTTCTTCTGTAGAAACAGGTGAGGAAGGTTTATTTTCTCTTGTTTCATCCGCTTGGCTTGAGCAGCCAATAATTCCAATCACCAGTACCAGGAACATAAGCCCAGTCCACCATTTTGATTTAACCCCTGTCATTCTGCCTCTCCCCAATCAATAATGATTATCTTTCTCAATAAAACCTCCTTAGTATCGTAGCTTTTGGATACAAGTATCGTCCATCTCAAAATGTGACCTCTTGAGCATGGACAATGGTTACCTGTTCTTTTCACCATTCTCCCGAATCAGGATATCTACCATAAGCTGAAGCTGCTTTTCCAGAGCCAGCGCATCATTACACCAGAATTGTTCCAGCTTGAGCGGATATATCCGGCTATTTCCGTTATTCATAATCTTGTTCCAGTATGGTCGTTCCCTGAGTTTGACTTGTGCATCATGATACAGACCGCCTTCATGTGAGGGAAGCACGAGAAACATATGGTTTGCCGCATAATCCGTCAATTGATCTTCCTGGATAAACTGATGATTGTGGGATTCCAGAACGTCACGCAGGATATTGGGGGCAGGTGTAAGATTGAGTCCGTAATATACGTTGTATGCTGCTCTGGCCGTTACATTCCAGATACAGATCGTGCCGTCTTCCCAGAGTTCATATAACCCAACGGTTTCATCAGGCTCGATTGCAGCCCCAAGTCGTTCAGCTTCACTGCTGACCAGTGCGGTGTAATGCTCTATCCAGTCTTCGGCAGCCTGCTCTCGACCTATAATTCGTCCGATGAGTTGAACAGTCTCCAGTCGATTTAACTGGTCCCATGGCAGGACCATAACCGGAGCAATCTGTTCCAGTTGTTCGAGCTTATGGGGCAAATAGTATAGATAATCTGGCGCAATGATCAGATCAGGTGGTTCAGTTCGGAGGACTTCTTCCACACCATGTTCATCCAAATCCAGCACATCATGCAACTCGTCTTGGATCAGCGGTGACATCGCCCAGGGTAGGAATGAGGCGGCAATGGGTTGAACGCCTAAGGCTAACAGATCTCCTGTGTACTGTACGGTAGCAATTCGTCTCGCACGGGGCTGTAGTCGGTATTCACTTGGGCTAATCCCAGTAAACTGCTTAAATTTTCGACTTAAATATAAACCATCGGAGTACCCCACAAGCAGAGCAATTTCATTCAAGGTGGCCTGCGTAGACAACAGATATTGCTTCGTCTTGTCCATACGAACTCGGGTCAAGTGAGCCTGGAAGCTGCGTCCAACCTGTTTTTGAAAGAACCTGGAGAAGTAGCTCGCATTAAACCCGGTTAATCTGGCGAGTTCTTCACGGGTGAGATGGCTGTCATAGTGATGGTTAATATAGCGAAGTGCTTCACGAATTATACTGTCTACCATCTCTGTAGAAGGTTTAATCGCCAGCTTGAATAATTCAAGCAATTCACTCAGCAGATAATGGGATCTGGCTTCTTCGGTCTGGGCACTTCCTGTCCTCGTTTCGGAAAGCTCCTGGATGATTGCGAGCATTCGCAGAACCTGTGGACTTGCTCCGGTCTTCGAACCATGTGAGGGCAAGTTCACTGATGTAAGCTGATAAACACGCTTGTCAGGACTCTCTTCCGTTAATGCGTAATCCTGAAAACCGATATGATACAAGGTGAAGGCAGAAGGCGGGATATGGATAAGCTCCAGGGAGCACTGGGAATGTAGAAAAAGTAACTGCCCTTTATGTAAAACACCGTGCTCATTACCATATCTATAGTCCACCGTCGCTGTGCAGGTAACCAATGAAGGCGTTTTTATGGAAATGGTACTGTTGTGCTGTGTGGATTCCCATGGAATAACACTGGCATTTGTCAGTACAAACATATCTGTAGCCTCCTTAGCTGTATATACTATCTATGAATATATGAATGTATGGACTCGATTATATCAATCTGTGTGAGTGACGTCGATGTATACAGATGAGCGAAGACAGGTGAACAGACTAAGGCTTGCTCCGCTGTGAATAACGATAATAAAAAAGCCTTGGTACTCCCCTAAGGAAATAACAAGACTTCTTCCATATTAAAGACAGATGTCGTTATCCATATACGTGCGGCTGAAGATGTAGAGCGACTTGCTCCGTCTGCCGGACCATGTCCGATGAGAAGGTGCAAGGCAGTCTGCTGCCAACGAGCAGCACGGCGCCAGGCACGCTTCCTTCCTGGAACACAGGTACCGCTATGGCACTTACCAACCGCTCAGCAAGCATTAACGGGCAACGACCGGGTGTATGCTCCCCGGTGGATTGTGCATCAGATCGGGCTGTGCGTCCAGTCCGAAGGGCTGTGCCCACCAGATCTTGTCCGGGGCGCATTTCCATGCGTTTCACCCGTTCATTACTAGCCCCGGAGGTATACTTCCAGCGTAGCATCGTCCCGTTCAGACAGGCAAGTCCACAGAAGTCGCTGGATGTGTTCAGGCGCAGGCCGTCGATCATCTCCTGAATGCCAGATGGCAGTTCATCATGCATGAGAGGACACTTCCTTTTTCGGATTATATCGATCATTCCTGTGTAATTAATATCGGTAACCTTGGTTCAAGGATCATCTTCCAAGTAAGGGTATTAGGATGTTAGTTCTATTGTAGACCCTTTCTCGTACATTGTAATTCAGGGAAAACCCCTATTTCCGTTCCGTAATTTACTGAACTTGGGCAGTGGAGGACTCCTGAGTCAGGTGCACCAAGGGATTGAAGAAATGCGAAGGATGAGACATATCGGTGAAATGTGACTTTTCTCACAGCAAATTCAGGGAATTTCTCGTTAAGGATCAGGTAATCCCCCGATAACCCTCGCGCTACTTTCGCGGTATGATGGATACATAAGGAATCACCGAGGGGGACGAAGGTTATGGGTACAGTATTTGTAGAAAGAACAACCCAAAGAGCAGAGCAGAAACAAACGGAGGCGGGCAAAATGACACGAGAAACAGGCGGAATCCTTTCGTTCGTTACATCTGAGCAATGGGACCTGATTGAAGCAAAAATGCAACCCAAACGGGTGAAGTCGGGATATAGTCTCTTTCTCGAAGGCGATGAAGCCGGATATCTGTACTACATTCGTTCGGGACGAGTGAAAATGACCAAGTCGACGGAGGATGGCAAGGAAATTATTTTATCCATTCAGCAAAGCGGCGATCTCATCGGTGAATTCGGAGGCATCGGCGGATTGAATCATAGCTACAGTGCAGAGATGGCGGAAAAAGGGGAACTGGCCATTATCTCGCTTAGCGATCTGGAAAGTATACTCAGCAAACATGGCGACCTTGCCTTGAAATTCTTGCAATGGATGGCACTGTCGCAGCGGATTACCCAGTCGAGATTCCGTGATTTGCTGCTCTATGGCAAGGCGGGTGCCCTCGCTTCGACACTGATCCGTGCCAGCAATTCGTATGGCAGGGTTACACCCGATGGTATTGTGCTGGACATGAAGCTGAACCATACCGATCTTGCCGAGATGATTGGAGCTACCCGGGAGAGCGTAACGCGGATGCTGGGGGCATGGAAAGAACAAGGTACGCTGGATATGATGGACGGCAAACTGATGATTCGGGATCTGGCAGCCTTGCGTTGTATGTGTGGATGTCCGACATTCCCAAGCTGCCCGGTAGAGCTGTGCCGACTGTAAATTAGTTTGTTCAGAGGCTTCACCTCCATTGGCGATTGGGGTCGTTACGGAGAAAAAGAAAAGAAAAGCTGGCATCCCATATATGGGAGTCAGCTTTTTGAGTTTCCGTGAAATTGTTCATGTGCATATTCCTTTGCAAGAATCGAATATAGACACGAATCATGATATTCCCCTTTGTAAAACCAATGCTCTCGCATCAGACCTTCACGCTGCATACCGATCTTCTGCATAACGTTCTCTGAAGCCTTGTTGTTCGGGCGGCATTTCGCATAAATTCGGTGTACACCAATTGTATTGAAGCCAAAGCCAAGTATGGCTCGGGCTGCTTCGGCAGCATACCCTTTTCCCTGATAAACGGGATTAAGGACGTAACCGATCTCAGCGTTCGTGTTTTCGATGTGAAGGCCAACACCACCGATCAGTATG
This sequence comes from Paenibacillus sp. FSL k6-2145, assembly GCF_037976585.1. Classification (NCBI taxonomy): domain Bacteria; kingdom Bacillati; phylum Bacillota; class Bacilli; order Caryophanales; family Paenibacillaceae; genus Paenibacillus; species Paenibacillus sp. FSL k6-2145. The sequence goes on from NZ_CP150267.1 coordinate 2,547,416, forward strand.
CCCTCCTTTTTCAAGCATATGGCCAGTTCAAAGCCCTCTCGTGGTTGTGTTTGCTGCATGTCCAACACAAACTGCACGTATGCTCGAGTATCCTCTTCGGTATTTGGTCCCCATGCCGTGTGCTGAGTAACTTCTGTCATGGATGTGTAGTTATGTATACTCTCCCAGTCCGTCTCCAGAATATCCCTGATGATGAGTCGTTCGGTCTCCAGTTGCATCGTTGTTCCCCTCCTATATAAATTGAACTTAAGAATATTACACTTGCCACTCCGATGACAGAACAACCTTCCGATCGCTGTTATCCCCAGATTTTTTGGATACCCTTTTTCAAAGGGGAAAATCCGGGGATAAAGGCGAGATGTATGCTTCCGAAGCAGCTTTCTTTCAGAAAGCTTTTAGCTCCGCTTCTTCAGGTTATTTCTGTCCTCTCCGTTTCTCGTGTAAATGTTTAGTTCAATTACATTGTACAACAAAAATAGCCCATAACAGATTCAACGAATGAATCGGTCATGAGCCATAATGTAGATCTATGATGTATGTGGAATGCTATTGTGGTTGTTTACATTGAACTGCGGGATAAGTATAAGCCAGCTTACGGATAATTTCCTTTTGCCATCTCGTATCACCCAGGTTGGTTGCCAGGTTCAGAAGATCCAAATAATCGTCAAGCTGCAGATCAGCCTTTTGCAGAGTTGTATTCATTCGATGTTCGTTCCCCTTTATCTATAAAATCGTAAAATCATATGCAGTAGAAAGTTACAAAGAGACAAGTTCAAGAATGATAATCATTATCACGTTTATATATTCATTATGCAATGAACGCTGGCAAAATGCAATCCCAAGTCCGCAACGAATTTAACTTTTTTCTGAAAATAGGCTCATCCACAGCACATAGGGAATGTATACACCGAGATATGCAGACGGATACAAGAACCAGCCATTCAGCAGGAGCAGAAGAAATATAGAAACTTCATATAGGTCTCCTTTGGGATACTTTTGTTAATCAGTATGGGCCAATAGACTCAACTTCTAAACTTTTTCATAAACTTTACAAAAAGAAAGAGGAATTCAGCATATGAACAATTAAATTAAAGGAGGATAACCCATTATCAGGTAATTTGGAGGAGGAGAAAGGGAATATGAAGAAGGCGTTATGGCAGCACTGGATCGGGGCATTCCTGGTCTTTATCATGATGGCAACCGCACTGCTGGGGCCGGGTTCGCAAAGTCCGGTACAAGCTGCAGCACCACTTACGGTATCTCAGGCCATCGCTGCCCAGAGCGGTGGAGGAACAGCAACGGTTGAAGGAATCATTGTTGGACATGCTACCGGGTCGCTTACCGCGAAGTTTACATCTCCGTATGCCAATGATTTTAATGTTCTGATTGCAGATTCAGCGTCAGAGCGAACTAACGCCAGATTATTGGATGTACAGATTCCCTCATCTTTCCGTTCGCAATATGGATTGGCGTCCAACCCCAGTCTTGTAGGCAAAAAAATCATCGTAACCGGAACCCTCGGTGCCTACAACAGCTATGCAGGAGTCAAAAACCCAACGTCCATTACATTTTCCTCCGGAACAACCAACCCTGATCCAGAACCGAACCCAGGTACAACATTACCGGACGGTACCGGCAAAAAAGTATTGTTTGATAATACCCACGCCCAGACAGCAGGTGCTGCCGACTGGATTATTGACGGGGCATTTTCGGATTTTGCCAATGGTTTGCGAAACGCAGGCTTTGCCGTGGATCAGCTGGAACGCAGCATCCCGTATACATTCGGTGAGCAAGCGATCACCTATAATAAATTGAAAGATTACGACGTCTTTGTCATTGGCGAAGCCAATGTGCCGTTCAAAGCGACAGAGCAGGCTGCGCTGGTGCAGTACGTGCAGAACGGAGGAAGTGTGTTCTTCATCTCCGACCACTATAATGCAGACCGCAACAAAAACCGCTGGGATTCTTCCGAAGTATTCAACGGTTATCGCCGCGGTGCCTTCCTGAATCCGGCCAAAGGCATGTCTTCGGCTGAAGCCGAATCACCAGCGATGCAGAGTGTGACTAGTTCAGACTGGCTCGCGACGAACTTTGGTGTCCGTTTCCGCTACAATGCCCTTGGAGATGTAAATGCATCGGATATCGTTCCATCTGCACAATCCTTCGGCATTACGGCTGGTGTTAATTCTGTAGCCATGCATGCGGGATCGACCATTGCGATTATAGACCCGAACAAAGCCAAAGGCTTGGTGTATGTACCAAGTGGTGTGTCCAAGTGGGGCAATGCCGTGGATCAGGGCGTATATAACGGTGGTGGACGAGCTGAAGGAGCCTATGCAGCCATTGCAAAGGTTGGTGCGGGCAAAGCCGCATTTATCGGTGACTCTTCACCTGTGGAAGACGCTACTCCGAAATATTTGCGTGAAGAGACCGGTGCTACCAAAAAGACCTATGATGGATTCAAAGAAGTGGATGATGCAACGTTCCTTGTGAATACCGTGAAATGGCTTGCGGTCAAAGAGAGCTACACCAGTCTGGCACAAGTGCCAGGACTGACATTGGATACGGCCACAAGCCTGCTTTCGATGGAAGCTCCGGCTGCATCAACCGAGCCGCAACTTGAGCCATGGGCTGCACCTGCGGCAGGGTACAAATGGTATGATCCGACTACATTTAAGGCAGGTTCATACGGAAAAGCGCAATAAGTGAAGTAGACATCAAAATCAATGCGAGAATAGGGCCTGCCCGTGGAAAGTTCGTTTCGCGGGCAGGCTCTTTTTCTGCTTGTTATATCAGTTACATTCATGAACATGATTAGTTCATACCGCCCTGCCATTGCATAAATATCTGCTCCAGAGGGGAAGGTATGGGTACTAATGATGTGGCGTGAAGCCCAAGCCAACCAGAGGAGGCGGCGAATGATGACTCAGCAAGCAGACTGTGACAGTTCCTCGATGAGGCAGAAGCTCAAGGCAGACCTCCATCGTGTAGCGGATCGAATGAACATGACGTTATCCCGTTTTGAAAATGACAGTGTCTGTCTGTTGGGGCAATTTGCAGAGATTCGAGCGGAGATCAAGCAGATTGAGGTGCTCGCCTCTTCGTTTTATCTGGATTGTTATCTGTCACCCTTTACCGAGAAGTTTGCCGAATTAACATCGAGCGTACAGCATCTATCTGACCGGAGATATGGTGCGTTGATTGTGATTGAACGGGAGATTCCGTTGGAGTCGATCATTCACTCAGGCGTGACTGTGGATGCAAGAGTGACACATGCGTTGCTGGAATCGCTGTTTATTCCCGGTGCGCCACTTCATGACGGGGCTGTGTTGATTCGTGGCAATCAGATTGTATCCGCTGGTAATGTGCTGCCGTTGTCGCAAGCGGAAGTGCATGAACGAAAAATAGGGACTCGTCATCGGGCAGCACTGGGACTCAGTGAATTGACGGATGCGGTTGTGCTGGTTGTCTCCGAAGAGACGGGGCAGGCCTCATTCGCTGTAGATGGCGATTTGCATCCAATCAATGTGGTTGAGACTCTCCCTTAAATGTGAACGATCAAGTGGCCTACTTGGGGCGATTAAGATGAGGCTGTTGAGGGAAGTGTACCTTTCTCCTGTAAGGGAGAGAGGTTTTTCTATTGATAGACGATAGAATTATAATCTGAAATTCGACAGCTTTGCTCTCGCCATATGAGAAACATCGATCGATGTTTCTCTGACATTGCGATGTGATTTTGCACAAACTGGGTATTCATGGGTACAATAGAGGATGGTCAATGAATAGAGAACAATGCGATTGGATCGCAAAAATGGTTGGAGGAGACGGTTAGCACATGAGTTGGTTTGAAGCAATGGAGCATCACGATTATGAGGAACTGGTTCTGTGCCAGGATCGAAATTCAGGGTTAAAAGCAATTACGCCATACACGACACAACACTCGGCCCTGCGCTGGGAGGCACACGGATGTGGACTTACGCTTCAGAAGAAGCCGCCATTGAAGATGCCCTGCGCCTTGCCCGTGGTATGACATATAAGAATGCGGTATCCGGACTGAATCTGGGCGGCGGCAAAACCGTTATTATCGGAGATCCAAGGCGCGACAAAAACGAAGCCATGTTTCGAGCGTTTGGACGATATATTCAAGGGTTGAACGGACGTTATATCACGGCCGAAGATGTGGGAACAACGGAAGAGGACATGAACCTGATCTATCAGGAAACGGACTATGTGACAGGCATCTCACCGAGCTATGGTTCATCCGGTAACCCATCACCTGCAACGGCTTGGGGTGTATATCGGGGGATCAAGGCAGCAGCCAAAGAAGCATTTGGTACCGACCTGCTGGAGGGTAAAACGATAGCGGTCCAAGGTGTCGGCAATGTGGCGATGCATCTGTGCAAATATCTGTATGAGGAAGGTGCACATCTGATCGTTACGGATATCCATAAGGACTCTGTGAAACAGGCTGTGGACCGCTTTGGCGCGACAGCAGTTGATCCCGCAGACATCACTAGTGTGGAGTGTGATATCTATGCACCATGTGCACTGGGCGGCACGATTAATGACGATACGCTCAAGACACTTAAGGCGAAGGTTGTAGCGGGCTGTGCCAATAATCAGCTGCTGGAGACCCGTCATGGGGATCAGCTGTATGATATGGGTATCGTTTATGCGCCTGACTATGTTATCAATGCAGGTGGTGTAATTAACATTGCGGATGAGCTAAACGGTTATAATGCGGATCGAGCATGGAGCAAGATCGGAGAGATCTATTCCAATCTGGAGAAAATATTCGAAAGCTCACGTACCGAAGGCATCGCAACCTATGTTGCCGCAGATCGTCTGGCTGAACGACGGATTGAACAGATGAAGAATACGCGCAGTACATTCCTGCAGAATGGCCACCACGCGCTAAGTTCTCGGAGATTGCGTAAGTAAACGTAAATTGAATCATTACCAAATTTAAAACGGTCTGTTAGGTAACGGCAACATCCATTCCAAAGATGGATAGTCGATCTGACAGGCCATTTTTTTATGTTGCTATCAGAAAAAAAGAAAACAGTGGCAATATCTCCCTAAATGATCAATTCTACTATGGATTTTTCCGATAATGTATGTACATCGTTCAGATGCATATGGTTCAGGGAAGTGGGGAGAAGTGGGAAATGGGGAAAAGAAAAGGGTTAGGGCATAGGATCAAAAATATGTCGCTTAAAATCAAACTGCCTTTCATGATCAGTGTATTGGTTGTTTTGGTTCTGCTTGGTGCAACGACCACAAGTTATATGATTTCATCTGATGTTGTGGTCAGGAAAAGCAAGGATGAGATTAATGTGATGGCTGACCGCCTTGGGGAAGGGCTTTGGACAGCGATGCAACTTCAGCAACAATTGAGTCATGCGATATCCGTACATAATACCTTCAAGGAACTCTTGGAGCTGCGTAATACAACTGACATGACGGATGAAGAATTTTTCTCGGATGAGAACCCGTATTTTAATAAGGCCAATACGATCTTGACCGACAGTATATCGGAAACGGAAGGAAGCAAGCCAGATCTGTTCGTGTTTGATAAGGAAGGAACCATGGTGGCGGGAACCATGCCAGAAGTCATTGGGCAGTCACGGGGAGATCGGGAATATTTCCAGGAGTCTATACAGGGGAAATCCTTCATCAGTGACGCGGTCGTCTCTAAGACTGGCAAGAAGCTCATTATTGTATTCTCGGAGCCTATCATCGATGAACAGGGGAATATCCTGGGTGTGCTTGCTATGTCGGTGGACAGCAGCTTTTTCCTGGGGCAACTGGGAGACATTAAAATCAATGCCCAAGGCAGAGTTGAAGTGCTGAGCCGGAGCGGCATCATCATGTATGATTCACTGGACCCTTCCATTGTGGGACAAACGCTGGAAGAGGACAAGGAAGCCATGGAACTTATGGAGGCCAGAGCTACCGACAAAGTGAAAATCACTTCAATGGATCGAGATGACATCTACTATCGTATTAATCAGATTCCTGGTGCAGATCTCTCCGTGGTGATTATTGACGATTATGATGATATCAAGCGCCCAATAGAGGATATCCAACGTCAAATGCTTATCGTGACCTTGATCGGAGTTGCTCTGGCTATCGGTGTGGGATTGCTGATTTCTCGTAGTATTACAAGACCTATCATTCGTCTGATCGGGCTGTTCCAACAACTTGCTCAAGGCAATCTGACCGTTAAGGCCAATGGCAGATATAACAGTGAATTCAAGGATCTGGCGGAAAGCTTTAATGGTATGGTGGAGCAGAACAGGAACCTCATTACCGATATGAATAATTCAATCCATGTCCTTCAGGCCAGTACTCAGGAATTGGAGGAGACATCCAGACAGACGGCAAGATCCATTGATGAGACCTCGGCGACGTCCATGGGGATTGCAAAAGCGATGGAGGCTCAATCGGAAGATACCGAGCAGATTGCAAGTAAATTCAACACCTTTGGTGATAAAGTGGCTGCCATGAACAGTAGTGCACAGGATGTGAAGGCAAGAGCGGATGAGATCGAAACGGTATTCCACAATGGGAATGAAGTCGTGAATGAACTGATGCGTATTAATGAAGTGAACGAACGGGAAGTGGAGAAAATCTCTGAGATTACCGTCAAACTTCAAACGAGTTCGGGCAGTATTAGTCAGATCACGGAAGCCATCAGCCAGATTGCGAAGCAGACCAATCTGCTTGCATTGAATGCTTCAATTGAAGCATCACGGGCGGGGGAGCATGGCAGAGGATTTGCGGTTGTGGCCGAGGAGATTCGCAATCTGGCAGAGCAGAGTTCCCGCCAGTCCAAGGAAATCTCCAGCATTATCGAGCAGAATCTGGCCGATGTCGCCGAGAACAACCAAAGTGTTGCAGAGATTCACACCATCTCGTCCAGACAGGATGAGCTTGTCTTGCAGACTCGTCAGGCGTTTGATGTGATTTTGGAGAAGGTATCGGTCATTAATCAACAGATCGCTACAATGGCAGGACAGATGCAAGAGATGTTGCAGAACAAGGATGTTGTACTGGAGTCAGCCCATAGTTTGTCCGCTTCAGGAGAGCAGGTATCTGCTTCGGTTGAAGAGGTAACAGCAACCATGATGGAGCAGTCTTCCACGGTGCAGCAGTTGGCAAACATGGTCGATACGATCGATCAATTGACGCAAAAGCTGGCCGAATCGGCTGCGCGATTCAAGGTGGAGTAAGGGTTAAGCTGATTATGGTATAGAGGGTAAGAAGGCACAAAGTACTCTTAATGAGTACCTTGTGCCTTCTTTTTTTATGGTCTCGATCAATGTGCTCTAGTCCATTTAGTGATCAAGAAGTTCAGCGGTTGAAAGTGGGGGACTAAGTTATCTATATCAAAACGTAATGCACTTCTGATTCAGCAGCTTCATGAATTGATCCAGCGCACTGCTGACATACCGATCCTCACCGCGGACAAAGGTTGTCGTGGTATGAGTAAAGCGATCTGCCAGATCAAATACGGAGAAATCATCCGGTTTCTTGTGAATAACGTTGCACGGCATAATGGTAAAAGCAATTCCTGACTCCACACAGCTGAGCAGGTTTTCCATCGTACTCACTTCGATGATATTACGTGCGGACAACCCCTCTTCCTGCAAAAATTCTTCGGTCATTTCACGGTACGGGCAGCCCTCGGGGAAAACAACCCACGATACTTGGCACAGGCTTTCGGGTGGTATGTCTGTCTTCTTGGAGATGATATGAACGGTGTCCTGCATCTCGTATTCCACCTTCAAACCTTCTTTCACACAAGCCCCGCTGATAAAAGCACCATCAATCTCATAGTCCTGTATTTTCTTGCGCAGTACTTTGGGTGAAGTGGAGTTGACGAGTGAAATGGACACCTTCGGGTAGGTTATTTGATATTCATTCAGAATTTCCATAAAGCGGCTGGATGCCGCCGTTTCTACAATGCCGATTTTCAGCGTGCCTGAAGGTTCACCGGGATCGGTCATATCCTGCTTCAGATCGTGCAAAAGGTTGTGAATGCGTGTGGCGTACTGGACGAACTGTTCTCCTTTGGAGGTCAGTACAACACCTTTGGGAAAACGGTTGAACAACTGGATTCGATATTCCTGCTCCAGTTTTTTGATGCGCGTAGTGACATTGGATTGCGCGTAATTCAGTTCTTTGGCAGCCTGTGAGATTTTCCCTGAACGTGCCACCGCGAGAACAATATCGATATCGGAAAGTTCCATGCTGTATCCTCCTGAACGTGGATTAACTTACATTGCTTCCGCAGATATTGATGTCAGGTATCTCTCTGAGAGATACAACTATATATTTCAATCATTTTACGATATATCGGAGCCGCCGTACAATATCCCTAATGACAAAGAGAGTAGGGATATGACATGGATAACATGAATACACGTTCAACACTATTAAGCCCGGTAACGATTCATCAGTGGCAATTAAGGAACCGAATGGTGATGGCACCGTTGACCCGGGGATTTGCTGATGATCAGGAGGGGACCGTGACGGATGAGATGGTGGCGTATTATGAGCAGCGTGCCCGAGATGGCGTGGGACTGATCATTACCGAGGGTATTAACCCGAATCTGGCAGGCAAAGGCACTTACGGCATCCCCGGTTTATATACAGATGAACAGACGACTTCTTGGAAAAGGGTAACGGATGCTGTTCACAGACATGGCGGCACCATTATTGCTCAACTGTGGCATGTCGGCAGGTTGTCCCATTCCGATCTGATCGGAACCACTCCAGTGGCACCTTCCAGCCTTGCGGCAGAGGGAAGAGTGCATAAGCTGCATAAGCCGTATCAGGTGCCCCAAGCGATGAGTACACAGGATATAGCGGATACGATTCAGCATTTTCAGACGGCGGCCCGCAATGCGGTTCTGGCAGGGTTCGACGGGATCGAGCTGCATGCTGCGCATGGGTATCTGATCGACCAGTTTATTAATGAGAAGACCAACCACAGAACAGATGAATATGGAGGAGACACTGAGGGTAGATTGCGGTTCCTGCGGGATATTATTGTGGCTGTAAAAAAAGAGATCCCTGTGGATCGCATATCGGTACGATTTTCAGAGAAAAAGGATGATGATGCATCCTATGCTTGGGCAGACAAAGCTGGAATGATCGATGCATATCTAAACTTGTTCCGTGAGACGGGAATTACGATCTTGCATCCCTCAACAGATCATTATGCAAAAGCGTGGGATGGTGAGCAGTCCTTTCACGAGCGGATTCGAAGTCAGTGGGATGGAATCATCATTGGTGTGGGGGATCTGGATATTCAGACCGCAGAGCACGCGATTGGTAAGGGAAGCATAGATCTGGCTGCATTCGGCAGACCATTTATTGCAAACCCCGATTTGGTGCGTAAATTGCATGCCGGTGAGCCGTTGGTGGAGTATGATGCAGCTACGCATCTGCCTGTGTTGGTGTAAGAGAGAAAACCGAGTAAAAGAAAAAATCGAAAAAAGGAAAGAACACTACTGACATACTGTTGGCAAGAGCGGTCTTGTATGATCAAGATAACCTAAACAACCAACCCCATATATAAAGGAGATCATTACATTATGTCAGTAATCGGACCGGATTTCATTTCACTTCAAGTGAGCAATCTTGAAGGCTCTGCCGAATTTTATCAAAACTATCTTGGCCTGGTACGCTCACAGGCGGGACCACCTCATGCGGTGGTCTTTGAAACCAAGCCTATTGCATTTGCTCTACGTGACCTATTGCCAGGAACAGAACTCGGTTCAGGTGCTCAGCCAGGACTTGGTGTCGCTCTGTGGCTTCATGCTCCTGATACGCAAGAAATCCACGACAAGCTTGTTGCGGCAGGCGTACAAATTACATCTGCACCAATAGATGGACCATTCGGACGAACCTTTACATTTGCCGACCCAGACGGGTACCAAGTTACCCTTCACAGTAAAGCCTAATACGTAGATGAATCCATCTTAATAACAGTGATACCTTCCTGTCACAGGGAGCCAAGTGAGTATTACAACAATAAGGGCAGAGCTAATCTTAATGATTAGCTCTGCCCTTATTCCGTTATTCGGATTCAGCGATATATTCATTCTATTCATTGCTGACAACTACCGCTTTCTTTTCCGTAAAGTAATACACCAAAGCGAGCAGCGGCATGATCAGGCCAATCAGCGTTGTGAGACTCCAGCCTCCGTGAGCATAAGACCAGCTTCCAAGAGATGAACCAATCGCACCGCCGACAAAAAAGATCGACATGAATATGCCATTCACACGTCCTCTCGCCTCACTTCCTAAGGAGTAGATGATGCGTTGACCCAGCACCAGATTTCCTGAGACAGCCATATCCAGTGTGATTGCCACGATCACAAGCAGGATCAATGCAAACGTGGAGTGGCTCTGGAACACATAAGCAAGACCGAATGAAGCAGCAGCGATCACCATGGCAGCACCCGTCAGAATACGCGTTAGTCCGCGATCAGCCAGTCTTCCGGCAATGGGAGCGGCAATAGCACCTCCGACACCAGCCAGAGCGAACCAGGCAATGCCTTGCTGTGACATGCCAAAATCGTTAGCCAGTCTCAGCGGAACCGTGGTCCAGAACAAGCTGAAAGCACCAAACAGACTGGCCTGATAAAACGCCCGGCGGCGCAGCAGCGGCATCGTTCTGAACAGTGTGCCCAAGGACACGATTAATTGCCCGTATTTCAAGGTGGGTTCAGGCTGGCGAGCAGGAAGAGCACGTGACAGAAGCAGCATTAGAAGTGTTATGACAATGGCGGAGAATACAAAGACGGTCTGCCATCCGAAGAGGCTGGTGATAAAGCTTGCGACAGGACGAGCCAGCATGATGCCCAGCAACAGACCACTCATTACATTGCCAACAACCCGTCCGCGCTGTTCCTCGGAAGTAAGATATGTCGCATAGGGCACCAGAATTTGAGCGACCACAGAACCTATACCAATGAATAGAGAGGCAGTCAGAAATACAACAGCGGTGGGTGAGAAAGCCGCAGCAATCAGGGCAACAACCAGTACGATGAGGAAAAGAACGACCAGGCGTCGATTCTCGGTAATGTCACTGAGCGGCACGATGAATAACAAACCAATAACATAACCAATCTGAGTCAACGTTACGATCAATCCGGCAGCGGCAGAAGAAAGGCCCGTGGTTATGCTGATCGGTCCGATAACGGTCTGAGCATAATACAGGTTTGCCACGATCAATCCACAAGCGGATGCCAGCAAAAAAATAATCCAGGTGGGTACAGGTGCCTTCTTCACTTGTTGTCTCATATCCATGATAATCATCCTCCACAATTCTACATTTGTATTCGCAATAAACAGTTAATATTAAAATCGTTAATTACTAAACGTTGTGTTCACTAATTACAAATATATAATAAACTAAACGTACAGTATTGTAAATAGGCGGAATATATTTGTGGAAAAAATACATATGCGGAGGATAGAATTGTGTGTACTCATCGCAATTTAGTATAATGAACGTATCGTTTTTATGAAAATTACTGATGATTAAATATACTTTATACATCCAGGAGGGCTCAAGATGACTGCCAAAAGAGGACGTCCACGTAACATGGAAACCCAGAATGCCATTCTTACAGCATCGTATGAGTTGTTGTTGGAGCACGGATTCGGGGCGGTTACAATCGAGAAGATTGCTGAACGTGCACAGGTGAGCAAAGCCACTATCTACAAATGGTGGCCGAATAAAGGCGCAGTCATCATGGACGGATATATGTCCGCGGCAACGGCAAGATTGCCAGTGCCAGATACAGGCTCGGTATTGGAGGATATACGCATACATGCGAGTAATCTGGTTCGTTTTTTGACCAGTCGGGAAGGAAAAGTGATTACGCAGATTATTGGGGAAGGGCAGTCGGATGAAGGGCTTGCCGAAGAATACCGCACAAGATATATCCAACCACGTCGGCGTGAAGCTCGGGGAATTCTGGAGAAGGGTGTGGAGCGTGGCGAATTGAAAAGTGGGATAGACATTGGACTGTACATTGATCTGATCTACGGGCCGGTGTTCTATCGCATGTTAGTGACGGGTGAAGCGATGGAGGATGCGTTTGTAGATGTGTTGCTCCGTTCCTTGTTTCAAGGCATTCAGGCCAAATAGGTACAGAGAGAGCGGCGATACAAGTGGGAGGAAGAGGGAAGAGGGCGATTCGTAGGAATCACCCTGGAAGGAGCACGTGTATTGTACGTGGGAGATTGTTAGACCTGGAATATAGGTGAGATGGCTGTGGGCCATGAATCTGTAGCATTAGAGGAAAGGAAGGATGAGTGCTGGGTTAACACCGGGGGTTCATTCCATACCGAACTGGGCAGTTCGCGGCGTAATACAGGGGCAACTTCCTTGGCAAAACGCTCCACTTGCTCCAACTGCTCGCTATGCGTCAGTCCATCTACGCTGATACTCAGCACCTGATGTCCGTAAGCGGCATGATAGTCCAGAATTTTCTCAATGATCTGCTCCGGACTGCCGATTAACGCAGGGCCTCGTGCAATGTTATCCTCCAGATCGGTGAAGGGAGACTGATTATGCTGTGCGGCGGCAGTGGCATGGAACGCTTCATAATATGGCTTATAACGACGAATGGCTTCTTCGCCCGTATCCGCAAGATAGAGACTGCCGGCACCAGAGCCAATCACGGCTTGCTGCGGATCATGACCATAATAATCGAGGCGTTCCCGATAATGATCAATTAACGCTTTGTATTTGGCCTGAGGGTGAAAAGAGTTCGACGTGAAGAGCGGCTCGCCATATTTGGCAGCGAGTTCGGTTGAGACCGTACTGGACGCGCTACCATGCCAGATCGGGATGGATTGCTGAAGCGGCCTGGGCCACGTGGTCACTCCCTCAAGAGGAGGGCGATACGTTCCCTGCCAGGTTACATTCTCTTCAGACCACAGCCGTCTTAGCAAATGATAGCGTTCATCTAGTGAATCCCATTGTTCCTCTTCGCTTATGCCGAACAGCGGATAGTGCCGAGGGTCATTGCCTTTCCCGATGATCATCTCCAGCCGTCCGCCCGATAATTGATCCAACGTGGCATAATCCTCGGCAACCCGGACTGGATCAAGTATACTAAGAACAGTGACGGTGGTTAGTAACCGAATGCGTGTGGTTGCTGCGGCTATTGCGGTTAATACGACAGGTGGCGAGGAAGATAGAAAAGGCGCACCGTGTCGTTCACCGATTCCATAGGCATCGAAACCCAGTCGTTCAGCCAGCTTTGCTTGCTCTAATATATTGTGGAATTTCTGCTGAGTTGTCAGAGCTTCCCCGGTTACGGCATTAGGCAGATTCATCATGAGACTAAACAAGGCAAATTTCATCTGACCTTCTCCTCGAACTGAATTGATAACTTCTGTGTCGTATAATCCTATTGAAATAGTAGGATATGTAAGTTGGATTAAATGTATCACGTTCTCATGGATTCTTCTAATGGATTTTTTCTATAAGCAGGAACGGCGAGGCCTCCTTGCACAAATATGAAGGGAATTGCCACGATTTTTATTGACCGCTGTAAAATTTAGGATTAAAATTGTGCTTATCATATAAATTCAAAATTATGGATTTTCATTGTGGAGGTGGGATACATGGAACCTACAACTACGATACGCTCATATATTGAGGACTACATCAGGAAACAGGGGTACACCCTGCAGTATTTTGCCGATATATCGGGAGTTAACGCTGGAACGCTTAGCGCAATTATTAAGGGGACTCGGCCCATCGCTATGGCGCAACTGGATCTGATTACCCAAGGCATGAAGCTGGAAGAGGGGTATTTCTACGAGATTTATGGGGCTGAATGTTTCGTGGAATCGGCACCTCATTGGAGGAGACTGGAACCATTCCTGCAACGCTGTGCTGAATTGGACAAGCTGGAATGTATTCATAAGGTTATCCAGGAAGTGACGGATGATCGCTCGTATATCTCGGAGTTGTTTGAGATGGCGGAAGGCATGCTTGAACGTGGACAGACGAAGGCTGCACGGATGTTGTACGAATGTGTGGCAGAGTGTGAGAAATATCAACATTCGGAACGTCTGGCTCTGTGCCAGTATCGCATCTTCACCCTCTCGCTTGGTCAGAATCAACATGATAACCTGCGGGCCGCTGTGCACTTTGAGCCATATATTAATCGGCTGGATGAGGAACGGCAACTGGATGCGATTAAGGATTTGGCGAATACGTATGCTTCGCTCCGGTATTGGGATAAGTCATTTTCTCTTGCTGATGATTTAGGACGGAAAGCTGAAATTATCCAATCGTACACTAAGAAAAAAGTGAATAAAGAAGATAGGGTCACAGCCTACCCGTTATTCGTATACCAGGCATATTCAAACTTGCTTAAGGCCAATGCATGCGAAAGAATGGGGAAATACGAAGATGCTTTAAGATACACTACACAGTATAAAAGTATAGTTAATATAATAGATCCGGATGACGAAGAATTTTTGTTTATTAACAAGTTTAAAGGTTGGGGAGAAATAAACACATATCTATATTATTTATTCATGGGCGACGATAGTATGTTGTCAACATACGTTCAATATATAGAAAATAATCAATCAGAGTTATTGCCAGCGTTGGTGAATATTATGGAAGCGGCTAACAAAAATAACATGAACGTAGATGATATCCTTCATAAATTCGAACCTCAAATTAGTTCTGAGGAAAACCTTATTCATGGTTATAGCAGGCAGATTAAACAAGATTTATTTACTACCCTTCTGCTAGAAGTATCAATCTACTACCTTACTCGGGGCAGATATGAAAAAGGTTTGAAGAGACTTATGGAGTGTTTCTCATCTGCAGTAAGAACTAATAATCAGATGGATACTATTCATTGCATGACACTATTCGAGGAATACAGGAATTTTGCCAGTAAAGAAATTCATAATAAATATAAACTTTTAGTAGCGGAGGTGCGCAGTTATTATGAAAAAGCAGAAAATACTTTATATGATCTTGCTTAGTATGCTTGTTGTTAATGTTGTACAATTAAGCTCGTCTTATGACACCACTGTTATTTATTCATTGTTGTCCTCACATGGGTTAGGAGACCTATAATTCTATGTTTCTTGTACCATTACGTATGTAATAAGCATATAATAGGTTGCTTAGTTTAAATGACATTGATATTTTGCATTACATGAGAGGTTTATTTCCGAATACGGAAGTAAGCTTTTTTTGTATTTTCATAGATTGACCAATGTAAAATACAGGATTAAAATAACATTTACTATATGAAATTGAATTATAAGTGATTCTAATGACGGAGGTGAGACAGTGGAATTGGTACCTAAAATAAGAGTACATATTGAGAAATATATGAGAGAGCAGAATCTCAAGTTGCAGCATTTTTCCGATATTACTGGAATTAATGTTGGAACTTTAAGTGCCATTCTTAAAGGCAACAGGCCAATGTCTATGAACCAACTGAATCAGATTACTTCTGTTATGGGATTAGAGAAAGGGTATTTTTATGAGAGTTATGGGGTTGAATCCTTCATAGAATCTTCGCCCCACTGGAGACGTTTGGAGCCATATCTATATGAGTGTGCTGAGCTTTGTAAGCTGGATTGTATACAACAAGTCATCACTCATGTAACGGACGATCGATCATATATAGAAGAATTATTTGATGTAGCTGAAAGCTTTTTTGCTAGAGGATTAAAAGAAGTAGCTCTTATTTTGTATGAATGTGTGGCAGACAGTGAAAAATATCAACACTCCGAGCGGTTGGCCTTATGCCAGTACCGTATTTTCCTGCTTCATAAAACACTGAATAAATTCAATAACTTAAATGCCGCAGTAAAATTTGAACCTTTTATCGAAAAATTGAATGAGGAAGTACAACTGGATGCGATTAAAGATTTAGCTAATTTGTATGGCGCGATAAATCTATGGGATAAGGTTTTTGAACTGGCTAATGAATTGATTCAAAGAACTGAATTCCAAGTTCAACTTCAATCTATGAGACGGAACAGAAAACCAAGAATAGCCTCTTATCCTCTATTTACTTATAAAGCTTATGCTAATCTGCTCATGGCAAATGTATCTGAAGAACGTAAGCAATATATGAAAGCTTTGGAGTACACAGATGTTTATGAGGATATTATGGATGGGATTAAAAATCCAACAGAGGAAGAGCAAGAATTGATAGATCGATTCAAGGGCTGGGCTGAGGGCAATCGATATTTGTATAAAATACTATCAGGTGACTTCGAAGGGTTAAACCGTTATTTGAATTACCTAGATGTTAATCATGCCGAAATTTTAACAGCACTCGCTTATATTATACAGGCGGCAAATCAGTACTCTTTTAATATTGACCATGCATTAAATAGATTCCAAAATCACATTGATCAAATTAAAGCAGCAAGACATGTAAAAGGAGTATATAACGAACAGGCATCAAATTTTAGATTTATACGCTTATTCTACGAACTAGCAAAATACAGATTGAATCAGAACCAAATTGAACAGGGAATAGAACATCTAATTACTAGTTTGGAACGTTCTTCTTCATGTAATGAAGATCTAATGTGTATCAAATGTATTGATTTATATGGAAAATATAGAGATCGCGCCAGTAAGACTCAGGAAGAGCAGTATACAAAACTAATAGATAAGTTAAGTGTACCGACTTTTCGATAGTAAAACATCTGGGGAAGGACGATGAAGACAATGTCCAATATACGTTCCTATATTGAAAGTCACTTGAAAAATAAGGGATATAAGCTACAGCAATTTTCAGAAATGGCTGACATTAATGTTGGTACATTAAGTGCGATCATCAAGGGAACCAGACTTATTTCAATGAACCAACTAGGCCAAATCACATCAGCAATGGATTTAGAACAGGGGTACTTTTATGATATGTATGGTGTGGAGTGTTTTATTGAATCTGCACCCCATTGGAGACGCTTAGAACCGTTTATATATCGTTGTGCTGAGATTGGCAAGCTGGATATTATTCAACAAGTCATTACTCATGTGACAGATGATCAATCCTATATTGATAAGTTATTTGATGTGGCAGAGAGTCTCTATAGTGAAAGCATGAATGAAGCGGCACTAATTTTATATGAATGTGTAGCCGACAGTGAGAAGTATCAACACTCGGAGCGGTTGGCCCTTTGCCAGTACCGTATTTTCCTACTTCATAAAACACTGAGTAAATATGATAATCTCAATGCAGCAGTAAAGTTCGAACCGTATATTGATAAATTAAATGAAGAAGTGCAATTGGATGCAATTAAAGACTTGGCAAACGTATATAATACGATACATTTGTGGGACAAGGTCGATGCATGGGCACGGGAACTGGAACGGAAAGCAGAATTTCAATTAAAAATTCAATCTCGTAGGCGAAAAAATAAAAGAAGGCTAACAGCCTATCCTCTTTTTACATATGCAGCCTATGCAAACTTATTAATATCAAGCGTTTATGATACCCGCAAGGAATACGATGAGGCCATAAATTATCTGCAAAAATACATGGAGATAATTGAAATTGAGAATCCTACAGAAGAGGATCAAAAAATAATAGATCTATTCAAGAAATGGGGAGAGGGGAATCAATATGCATTCCGAATATTGCTAGGTCAGGAGGAAGTAATCTTTCCTTATTTAGGATACTTAGAGAACAATCCAGAAGAGATATTAACTGGTTTGCTAAATATATTGGAAGCAGCTAATCAGTATGGATTTAATATTGGTCATGCTTTGAAAAAGTTTGAATATCCGATTAATTTGTTTAATACGGACTTTCATAATAAAGGTGGTTATACCGATCAAATGATAGACCATGGATATAGAGTTTTTTATTATGAATTGGCAAAATATCAAATAAATCAATATAATTATTCACTTGGAATTGATGCCTTACTTATTTGCTTAGATCTCTCTTCTTCAAGTAAAGATGAACTCATGTGCATTAAATGTTTAGATTTGTATGGGGAGTATAGGAGTGAAGCCACCGAAACACAGATCAGAAAGTACAAAAAAGTAATAGAAAAGTTAAGTTTACCGACTTTTTGATAATGAAATATCTGGGAAGGGACGATGAAGAAGATGCACAATATTCGTTCCGTATATGTTGTTTAATTATGAACTCGCAAAGTATAAATCCAGACTAAAAGTTTATCAAACCGGTATAGATATAATACTTTATAATTTATCTCTTTCAACTTTGAACCAAGACGATCACATGCTAGTAAAGTGTGTAGATCTATACGGAACTTATAGACAGCAAGCTAGTTTGTCTCAGCAAGAGACGTATTCACAATTATTTAAGACGATAAATATTAAATAAAACAAACAGCCTATCTGCTTTTGAGGTAGGCTGTTTTGTGTTTTGAAAAGGGATTAGACAGAGCGCAATGCCTTTTCTAAAGATTTGTTTTTACAAAATTATGCAAAATACATTATGTTCTTAAAAGCACTTGTAGTCATGAGCGAAACTAATAGCTTACTCATATTAAATGTTTTTCTAGAATGTCTTAGAGGGGTACATGCCATGAGAGAACTAAGTATCTTGAAAGACCAAATCGAGCAAGGTCGGCAAGAGTTGAGTCGCTTGGTAGATCAATATGGAATCCCGAATGTGAAAGTGCTTGAGCAGTCTATGGCGTTGGATAAGCTAATTAATGAATATAATCGATATTCCTTTGGAATGAACCTGAAAAAGTAAATAATATGTCATTCTAACTCATCCAGCCTGGAGCTTAGATTTAGATTTAAAGATTAGCTTTTTTACTGAGCTTAAAGTGAAAAACAATACAAGACACATACCTAATTTCACACCGATATCTGAGAGGCGTTGAATGTTACCGGCGGCAAAAACATTGTATCCATTGGTGACAGACGAACTAAAATGATCCCCAAAGAACAGATAATATGATCCGAAAATGACCATATGAGAAACTGTATACAAAATAGAGAAGGCGAAGGGCATCAAAGAGATGTAGATATTTTTGCTGATAACAAACAAAATGAGTGTTTGAACAGCTAGGATCAGACCACCAATAAGTATGAAGCTATTACGCCCTGAAAAATCATAAGCGCCGCTGAAAAATAAATTCTCAAAAAGCGTAAATGAATCGAGGCTACCAAACATATTTTTGAAAAGACCCAGATATGCCTGCAAATATCCTAATCCAAATAAAATGGGAACGGACAATAGACACCAACGATCAGTGTTTTTGCGAGTCAGCAGCAAAGCACTGATCAAGGCACATAGTGTAATGAAGGCTATAGGGAAAAGTTCGACCACACTGTTATGAACATCATAATAATGAAGAACTATTCCTATGAACAGAGAGCTTAAATACAGGATTAAGCTCATGATTATAAACTGTAGGATCAGTTTACTTGATAGACCATAAGTCTCTTGAGTCAATTTAGTTCTTAAGGTGATCGGATCGCCAAAAGATGCTATAGCTTTTGTGGTGGCTTGTTCTTCAGTACATCCCTCGTTCATATGATGCTCTTTGGACGAGTGTAAATGAGTAGACATTTCTTCGGCTAAATCGCTACGCTCTCGTCTAGATAAGAATGATCTCTTAAAAACTTGATCTAAATAGGATTGAATGTCCATTCGCCGTTCCTCCTAAGAAAATATTAATGATATGTGTATTTTGTTCCCATGAGGTTTTGATTGCTTCAAGTCGAAGTTGGCCATCATCTGTTATCCTGTAATATTTTCGTCTAGGCCCGCCTTCTTGTTCACCCCAGTAGCCTTCAATGTAAGTATTAGCTTCCAGTCGTTTTAAAGCGGGATAAAGTGTACCTTCCTTGAGTAGAAATGCCCCGTTGGTTACTTGATTTATATATTGAGATATCTCATAACCGTATGCATCTTTTTGACTCAGGATGGAGAGCACAATGCCATCAATATATCCTTTAATCATCTCATTCTTCAACTCATACACCACCTACTATGTAATTCTATGTAGTTAAATTAACATATATTTGAAAATAATTCAAGGTCAAGAATTATATCTTTTATAAAGTAGTATCTATTCTTAACGAAAGCATAAAAAAGCCCTGCTCGTAACCTTTGCTAGAAATAAAGGTGCCGAGTGGGCAATTTAGATTAATGAATTCTAATTAGTATAAACATTCCCTGCACCATCAACGGATACTGGTGCCCAATTCACAATGCGAATGTGATAATCATTTCCTTTGGGAACACCTGTTAAAGAAATTGTGAAACGATCACCTGCAGCGGATGTATAGTTACCGTAAACAGAAGAAGCATTTCCGAATGTTTTCCATCCGATAAAAGAATCTTGGGCGACTTGATAAGAAACATCTGCATGGTAATCACTGCTAGCATATTGCCAACCTATGAGACTTACAGCATTACCCTGTGTAGAAAAAGAGTTAATGGTATAGTGAGCTCTTCCATAATTAAAACCAGTAAAAGAATAGTAATCAACCATAGCATGTGTACTGAATTCTGGTACATTTAAGGCCGCTACAGTAGCGGGATCATCATCACCTAAAATCAATTTCCATTCATCTTCAGACTCTTTAACATATAGTTCGTTTTTGGATTCAACTCCCGAAACGTTACCCTGAAATGTTACAACAACTGTCGATTCATTCTCTGTATGTGCATCAATGATTTTCATCGATTCAAAGTCACTTACAGAATTGTAGTGTTTGTATTTTGCGATTTGTTTCTCTTTACTTGGTTATCTCAAGTCTACAACTAACTCTGTAGCTTCAGCGAAATTCCCTTCAGACATAGTATCGAAAAATTTTTGTACAACTAATTTAGCAGCTACTTCCGGATTATCGGATGCCTTAACGGTAGGGGTAGAATAAAAAACGCCTCCAAGAGTAACGGTTAAAGACAATAAAGGGATTAACAGTTTTCTTATCATTTTGATTAGCATCTCCTTTAGTTTTTTAGTCAGATTAAATATTCCTCAAGTTAATTTAGGCTAGAACTAGATAGACTTAATTAAGTCTTATATGATGATTTTGCCTTGTTTGAAGAATAATTTTAGATAATAACACCTCCTGTTTTGATGATAAGTTTATTTGCATAATATTATTTTTGTTATTTTGATGAAAATAGTGATAATAATGTAAAAAAATAATTAGAGAGGTGATTTTGGCATATTTGCTATCAAATCGGGCGCTCTAATTTTTAGGATGACTGGCAATAATATCACGTGGAAAATAGAATCTGTTGAGATTATACGTAACATGAAATAGACTGAGATGATATTTAACTTTAATTGAGTTTTGAAGTTCCCATTTCCAATATTGTATTATCAAAGGAGAATTTAAATTTGAAAAGTAAAATGATTTCCTTAGTAGCCCTTATCTGTTCATTTGTATTATTTGTTATTGGATTTCAGTTTATTGCTCAAAGTACTGATTGGGGTATGGACAAAGCTATGTTGGTTCTTGCAGAATACCAAAATGTAAAGTCTGATACCTCAGATATCTTTGGTAGTTTTATAAACTCAGAGATTTGGTCATATAAAATTGAAGGGATATTATTGATATTTATAGGAATGTTAATGATGTATTTAGCAAATTCATTACGAAGTAAATAAGTAAAAGTATTCGGGTTCCGAATACTTTTTTTCTTATTTACAATTTAATCTTTAGTTCAACATATAAGTATGAAAAAGGTTGAATTTCTTTGAAAACTTATGTAAATAAACATTTTATTCTGCAAAGGAATATAATATGAATTTTTTGGCAATGTATCCTAAAATGTTATACAAAGAGGGGGTGCATGCTGTGAGTGAACCGGTACAGATCACAGATAAAATCGAACGGAACAGGCAAGAGTTGAGTCGTTTGGCGGAGAATCATGGCATGCAGGACAACAAAGTCCTCCGACAGTCCATGGTACTGGACGAGCTTATTAATGAATATAATCGATTCAAATATAAAAGCCATCTCAGGAACAGACAACCGATTGCATAATGCAGATGGTTTTTTGGTCTAATTAGTGTTCTATAGAAATAGCTTAGTCGACTGTAGCGATACAGTCGGCTTTTTTGCGTTCATCTGAAACTAATGCGGATAACTTGAAATTCCGTACCAATTCCAGGGTTGGCAGGATAGCGAATGATCCTTAAAACTGGATATGATGCCCCCAGTTATATCCAGGTTGATCTGTGAAGGGGGCTCATACAATGATCGGGAGAGGGAGGGATGAACGGAAATGATGGACAAGGTACGCATGCTTTTCGGAAAAAACGTAAACCTGCGCACCAAGTTGCTCCTGTTGTTCCTGGCGCTTACGTTGCTGCCGCTAAGTTTGCAGGGAGTGATGAACTACAAGCATTTCTCGCAGACGATGGATCGCAAGACCGAGCAGTTCACCATTGAACTGGTTCGCCAGATTAACGCCAATCTGAATCGGCTGCTGAAGGACTTTGAGCGGTTGTCGCTCTTGCCGCTATACGATCAGATGGTGCTTGGCATTCTGGATAAATACAACGCGTCAATGGGGTCGGGTGCATGGGCGAGGTCTGAGGATTATCTGAAAATGAAGCTCTATACATCTGGTCAAGCTTATGACCGACCCGAAATTCGTGGAATTCATCTGATCAGCAATAGCGGTATTTTATTCTCCAATCTCGATTCACTGGCGGTTAAGCCGGTATGGGACAGCAGGCAGGATGACTGGTTTGCAGAGCTTGAAGAATCAGAAGGAACATGGCGCCTGCTTCCTCCGCATGAACCCGGCTATTACACGGGCGGTCAGCAAGAATCGTATATATCGGTGGGTAGAGTGCTTCGAGATCCGGGTACGCTCCAGCGATTGGGGTACATTCTGATTGACATCCGTCTGGAGGCCTTCGGCCAACTGTTATCCAATCTGAATTATGAGCAAGATGCAAGCCTGATGATTGTAGACAGCAAGCAGCGTCTTCTGTTCGAACGGACCTCGACCGGAGGAATGTCTGCGTACGACCAGTTGCTAATGCATGGACAGCTTCCAAGCTATGCAGGAAACCAAAAAGTTGTTCTGGATGGGCAGTCCTATCTCTATGTACAAAATCATTCCAGCTATTCTGGGCTTTCAGTGATTAGTCTTACACCTATTGCTGTGATTCAAAAGGAGTCAGGTGAGATGCTCACCTTCACGATATGGTTCGCAGTGTTGTGTATGGCGGGGATAGCGATTCTGGCAATTCTGTTATCCTATCGTATCACCCGGCCGCTGATTCGACTGAAGCACCACATGATTCGGGTGGAGCAGGGAGATTTTAGCCAGCGGGTAGCACACTTCAGCAGTGATGAATTCGGACAGATAAGCCGGGGCTTTAACCGAATGATGGAAGAGATTCATCGACTGTTCAATGAGGTGTTTCTGCTGGGCATTCAAGAGCGGGAGGCAGAGTTGTCAGCGTTGCAAAGCCAGATGAACCCCCATTTTATATACAACACGCTGGAGTCCATTAACATGATGGCCATTCGCCAGAAGCACGCAGAGGTGTCGGACATGGTGACGGCGCTTGGCAAGCTGCTGCGTTATACGATTGATAAGGTGGACCGGATGGTTCCACTTGGGGAAGAACTGGCTTTTGTACAATCCTATGTACGCATTCAGCAGGTACGTTATGACGGCAAGTTAGAGATTATCTATGACATCGAAGAAGGGATAACCGAGTATTTGATTCCCAAGCTGGTACTGCAACCGCTGGTGGAGAATGCCGTCTACCATGGCATTGAAGGGCAGGAAAATGGAGGAGTAATCTGGGTATCTGCCTTGACATTCGACCAGGAGCTGCTGATTAGTGTGCGAGACAACGGTAAGGGTATGACTCAGGCAAAGATTGACGAGTTAAATGAGTCCATATCAAAACAGCCTTCCAATGAGGCATTACGTTGCCATGCCGGGGACAGTCTGGGGCTTAACAATATCGCTCAGAGGCTTCGTCTCATGTATGGAGAAGGCGGCAGCCTAAGCATTGATGGAAGCCCCGGGCAGGGACTGGTGGTCACGATATCCATTCAACTTCTACCGAAAGGGGATTGAAGCGCATGTATAAAGTATTGCTTGTAGAGGATGAGACGGTCATCCGTCAGGGACTGAGGGAACTGATCGTACAAGTGTCTTCTCAGTTTCAGGTAACAGGCGAAGCGTCGAGCGGTACCGAGGCACTGGATTTTCTGAGATGTGAGGTGCCGGACGTGTTAATCACGGATATCCGCATGCGTGAAATGGACGGATTAACTTTGGTAAGCAAAGCAAGAGACATGTACCCTGAATTGCTAATGCTCATCATTAGCGGCTACGGCGAGTTTGAATATGCACGCAGAGCGATGGAGTTCGGGGTGTTGAACTACCTGTTGAAGCCAATCGATCGTTATGAACTGGCATTATGCATACAAAAGATTCAATTGCTGCTGGATCGCAGATACGGTATTTCAACCCTTTCTACCCCTGAGCCATCTGGCAAAGCAGAACACGCTGGTGGAGATACGCGGAAGATTATCCGAGATGTGAAGGAGCACATCAAGCAACATCCCGATGGAGATCTGCGACTTCAGACGATAGCAGATCTCGTTAACTTGAACCCTACTTATTTAAGCCAGCTGTTCAAGAACGAAATAGGCATCAATTATTCCGAATACATCACTGAGGCACGTATGGAGCGGGCCAAGTGGTTGCTGATCAACACGGGTCTTAAAATCTATGATGTGGCACGGTTATCCGGGCATCAGAGCCCCAAACACTTCATGCTGGTGTTCAAGCAGCAGGTGGGATGGACCGCAGGAGAATATCGAGACCGATTCAGTATCTCTTGAAAAACCATACCATTTCTGTAGTTGACGTGATTTATGAGGGAACGATGCTTTCGTTATACTTTGGTTGCACATGTATACCACGACGTCCATAAGGGGGATTTCCATGAAAAAAGCAGGACTGATACTGGTGTTTGTACTCATGATGATGGCTTCAATCGCGTGCGCAAGCTCCAATTCCGGCAGTGAATCTGGGAGTGCAGGCGGGGAGAATGGTGAGGTCGAGCTGAAGTTCATGATGTGGGGCAATCAGGCGCATATGGATGTGTACAACAAGTTGATCGATGACTTCACAAAGGAAAATCCAGGCATCAAAGTAACGATGGAATCCGTACCTTTCGCAGAATACCAGCAAAAAATTTCGGTGCTTGCCGCCGGAGGCTCCCTTCCCGATCTCGCCTGGGTATCGGAGCGAATGGTACCACAATTCAAGTCCAATCACATTCTGGCCGATGTATCCGAGTTCAAGGATGATGCACAGTTTAAGCTGGATGATTATATTCCAAGTACATTGGATTTGTTCCGTGATGGCGACCAACTGCTGGGGCTACCTTTTTCTACACCTCCGGTAGTCATGTTTTACAATAAAACGCTGTTCGACAAGGCCGGTCTGACTGATCCAAACACACTTGCCACCCAAGGACAATGGACATGGGAACAGTTCGAAGAGTCCGCCAAAGCCATTACCAGTAAAAATGCGACCAACCGAGTCTATGGTGCCAACTTTTTTCGCGACTGGAAGACCTGGGCGGTGCTTTCCTCCTACTCCTGGTCCAATGGAAGCGGTCCATTCGACGAAGGCATGACAACGTTCACTTGGAACGATGCCTATGGCGTACAGACCTTTGAATTGCTGGAACGCATGATGTTCACCGATGAATCACACCCAAAGGCGGGGGAACAGGTCAGCTTCGATGCGGGTAATGTGGGCATGTTCTTTGATAATTACAGCTATGTTTCCAAAGCAAGAGAAATTACGGATTTTGAATGGAGCATCGCTCCTATGCCCTCCGGTTCTCAAGGCAGTGTGCCGATGCTAGGGCAGGCCGGATATGCCATGTTCAACGACAGCAAACATCCAGAGGAAACGAAGAAACTGTTGAAGTATTTTGCCAGTGAGCAGGGGATTCAGGCGACAGCCACCTACTTTGTGCCTCCGCGTACCTCTGTTCTGAACTCAGATGCATTCATTCTTCAGCCGAATAATCCGAGCAAAGAGCATATCGTGCAGGCCGTTATTGATGAAATGCCAAAAGCGCGATTAATTCCCGGTCATATCCGTTGGCAGGATATCGACAATGCGGTATTGCAGGGATTTGACCGACTATTTGCAAAAACAGCGACAGCTGAGGATAACCTGAAACAAATGCAGGAAGAGATCCAAAGTGTGTTGCAACCCTAAATCATTCGATCGAAACCGGAGGTGAGAACGATGGGCAAATTCAAAGAATTACTTGAACGGAAACCGCTGTCGCTGGTGGTCAGTCTGCCTGAGAATGATATTGGTTTGGCTCGGGCAGCCATGGAAGAGGGCGCTGATGCACTGAAGGTGCATTATAATGTCGGTCATCGCGCCAGCGGGAATCATTTTGGTCCATTAGACATGTATGCCGAGGTGTTTCGGGCGATCCGAAGTGAGTTTGGTGGTCCGCTTGGGGTCGTACCTTCTGGCAGTATTGATGGAGCAAGGCGAGAGGATGTGGAGGGGCTTTCCGGGCTGGGCTTTGATTTCTATTCCATCTATGCACATCACTTGCCTTCCTTCATGCTCAATGACTTGGGGCTGGACCCAACGTTTGCGATCAATGAGGAATATGATGCTTCCCTCGTAACATCGGCAGCTCACTTCGGCTTCACCGCTCTGGAGGCATCCATTGTACCTGGAAAAGAATACGGTACACCGCTCAGCTTCGCGGATGTGCTTAAGTATCGCCGTCTGGTCTTGCAAGCCCAGGTACCGGTATTGGTTCCTTCCCAGCGAAAGCTGGTGCCGGAGGATGTTCGGGTGCTGCGCGATACCGGGGTAAAGGCGATTATGCTTGGAGCGGTCGTGACTGGCAACACGGAGGAACAGCTGCGAAGGGCTGTGAATGAGTTCCGCAATGCGGTGGACTGTCTGAACCGTCCAGACTATATAAGTTGAACTAAAGAATATT
Organism: Paenibacillus sp. FSL k6-2145; assembly: GCF_037976585.1. NCBI lineage: Bacteria > Bacillati > Bacillota > Bacilli > Caryophanales > Paenibacillaceae > Paenibacillus > Paenibacillus sp. FSL k6-2145. The sequence goes on from NZ_CP150267.1 coordinate 2,574,437, forward strand.
TACACTTGCCACTCCGATGCCAGAACAACCCCAGCTTCAGAGGAAAAGTCTAATAAAGGAGGGCTGATTGTGACCCATTCACGCAAGCGCAAAAGAGGGGGGCCGCTCGCCAGAGAGGCCCAGATCGCGGGTTGGCTGTTTGTATCGCCAATGGTGCTTGGGTTTACCCTGCTGCTGTTATTTCCCATGGGTCTCGCGTTATACATGAGCCTGACCGATTGGCCGCTGCTGGGGGATCATCATTTTATTGGAATGGATAATTACCGGAATATTATGACAGACGCCATGTTCTGGAAAGTGCTCGCCAATACGGTTTATTTCACAGTGGGGCTGGTACCGCTTAATATTGTGCTCGCCCTGCTGCTCGCGTTGCTGCTATCTAGAAATCTGCGGGGCATCGGAATTTTCCGGACAGCAATCTTTGTTCCGGTCATGACCTCGTTGATCGTGTGGGCCATCGTGTGGAAGCTGATGTATGCAACAGAGTCAGGATTGATTAATCAGCTTCTGTTGATGGCGGGCATCAAGGGTCCGGCCTGGCTATACAATGAAGATTTGGCAATGCCGGCGGTGATTGTGACAAGTGTGCTGAAAAATGTAGGTCTGAATATGGTGCTGTTCATTGCAGCCATTCAGCAGGTACCGCGTTCACTGTACGAAGCAGCAACATTGGACGGGGCGGGCAAAAGGGGAACCTTCTTTCACGTCACGCTGCCTATGATCACGCCAACCGTGTTTTTGACAGTGGTCATGACCGTGATTGGTTCACTCAAAGTATTTGGGCAGATCTATGTGATGACCCAAGGCGGGCCGAGCAACAGCACGAAGGTATTGGTTTATTATATCTGGGAAAAAGCATTCAAATTATTTCAGTTTGGCTATGCTTCTGCTCTCGCATATGTGCTGTTCTTTATCGTGCTAATTCTGACGCTGCTGCAATGGCAGCTCCGAAAGAGGTGGGTATTCAATGAAGGCGATGCCTAGTCCTTCGGGGCGGAAGATAGGAAGTACCCTGGGGACGTATTTGTTGCTGACTCTGATTTCCCTCATTATGATTGTGCCATTTATCTGGATGATATCGACATCATTCAAGGAACCCCAGAGCATATTCACCTATCCACCGCAGTGGATACCGGATACTTTCCGATTTCAGAACTATATCGATGTCTTTCGATTGATTCCGTTTCACCGTTTTTATTGGAACAGTATCTACATTTCTGCGTTGGTTGTGCTAGGAACAGTATTTTTTGCTTCCCTCGCCGGTTACGCATTCGCCAAAATTCCGTTTAAAGGACGTAATGTGGTATTTCTCATCCTGCTGAGTGCGATGATGATTCCCCATGAGGTGACGGCGATACCGATGTTTCTGTTCATGCGGCAGCTGGGGTGGATTGATACCCATCTTCCGCTGATATTATTGCCGATCTTTGGCGCGGGTGGTGTGTTTGGCATCTTTGTGATGCGGCAGTTCTTCATTACGGTGCCAACGGAACTGGAAGAAGCGGCGATGATCGACGGTTGTAACCGATTCCGGATATATGCGCGAATTATGCTGCCCATTGCCAAGCCGGGTATGGCTACGCTGACGATCTTTACGTTTGTGACGATCTGGAATGAGTTTTTTGATCCGTTAATCTTCATTAACTCGCGTGATCTAATGACGCTGCCATTGGGTTTGTCTTTGTTTACAGATGAAGTGGGTACAGCCTGGCAATATCTGATGAGCGCCACCGTCATGGCAACCTTGCCACTGTTAATTGTCTTTTTCCTGGCACAACGGCGCTTCATTGAGGGAGTTGCCATGACGGGACTGAAAGAGTAAACCGTGCAATACGTGCAATAGAACGGAAGGAGGGGCAACATTTGCGTGAACAGAAGAGTATGAAAAAGGAAGAAGCAGATGTCGTTATTGTGGGAGGGGGCCCTGCGGGTATAGCGGCAGCCATTGCGGCTGGAAGGCAGGGTATACGAACAGTGCTGGTGGAACGATATGGATTCGTGGGCGGGATGTCAACTGCCGCTATGGTTTATCCCTGGATGACTTTCCATACGGAGCGTGGGGAGCAGGTCATTAAAGGCATTGCGCAGGAGATCGTGAATCGTTTGCAGGCACGTGGCGGCTCTCCGGGGCATTTGCGTGATACGGTTGGATTTGTACACAGTGTCACGCCGTACCATCCAGCCATCTTTCAGGTGGTTGCAGCAGAGATGTTGCAGGAGGCTGGTGTCCGGCTTCTGTTGCACAGCTTTGTGGACGAGGTGGTCGTTGTAGATAATCGGGTGGAAGCCGTGCGAGTGACCAACAAGTCTGGAAGAAAGGAGTTCCAGGCGAATGTATTTGTGGATGCAAGCGGCGATGCGGATCTGGCTTATCTTGCGGGTGCTTCTGTGGCAAAGGGACGAGACGGCGACCATCAGTCACAGCCGATGACCATGAAATTCCGCATGCGTGGTGTCGATCTTGGACGAGTGAAACAATACATGCTGGAGCACCCGGAGGATTTCTATGTGAAAACCCCCTTTGCTGAACTGGACAGCATTCCGTTAACCGGGGTGAGTGGTTTCTACTCCCAGTGGAAAAAAGCAGGTGTGCCGATTAATCGCGACCAGGTATTGTTTTTTACCGGACCGGCAGAAGATGAAGTGCTGATTAATTGTACCCGAGTGCAGGGGCTCGATGCGACGGATGCCGAGGATCTGACCTCTGCGGAACAGGAAGGCCGGAAGCAGGTGCTGATGATCGCTGAGTTTTTGCAGCGTGATGTGCCTGGATTTGAACGGGCTTCGATCTCGGCAGTAGCGCCGCAGATTGGTATCCGTGAATCCAGACGAATCATTGGGCATTATGCCTTAACTCAGGCGGACGTGGTTGCAGGACGGAAATTTGACGATGTGATTGCCAGAAGTGGTTATCCGATTGATATCCATGACCCTTCGGGTCAAGGTGTTGTGGCTGCCTTTATAGAGGGGGATGGGGCGTATGATATTCCGTATCGCTGTCTGATCTCTAGCAATATCCGCAATCTGCTGGCGGCAGGACGCTGCATCTCTACCACACATGAGGCGCATGCAACGACAAGGCTGACTCCAAGCTGCATGGCTACCGGGGAGGCCGCGGGGACAGCGGCTGCACTAACAGTGAAGATGAAGCTGGACCCGGTGAAACTGCCGATCGAGCTGTTACAGGCGAAATTACGTCACAACGGAGCGACGATCTAGCGGATGAGCTGAGTCTGGGCTAAAATGGGCGAATCGGGCGAATCATTAATAGTGGGAGTGGGTGTTTATTTAATTCGCGGTGGCTTAAGTTTTAACGAACCTGAGACGACTAATGTGGGGCTATAAGCTGAAATGAAAAATGTAACGAATCTCAGTGAAGTTATTTTACTCAAAACTCTGAAATAGGGGGTAAAAGTGGGGGGAATCGGAAGAATAGAGCGTCTACGATTCGTTAGATTAGAAACTATCCCAAAAATAGCTAAATAGGCTTCCCTCAGTTCGTTAGAAATTGGTGGGAAGCTTGTGAATTGATGAGCAAAATTTTAGCCCCAAAGAATCCAATTCCACTGCTAGGTGGGTTTAGAGTCTTTGGGGCGCTCTCATTCTTTTCATCTATTAGGTTCTTTCCTCCATGCCTAATCATATCTGATCAATCACGGGGTCTCGGTTCGTTCATGTTCCTTTATGTGTCGTATTCTTTCATGCCTTATTCTCTCCGATTATCAATTCATCCGTGCCTCAAGTCGCCTTGCGACAATGGACAGCGCGTAGTTGATGACAAAATACAATACGGCTGCGAGCAGCAGGGCCGGGATAATGTAATCGAAACTTTGACCGCCAAGGATCTGCACGTTGTGCATCAGCTCCGGCAGAGAGATGATGATCGCCAGTGAAGTATCCTTCAGGAGTGAGATGAACTGGCTGACCATCGGTGGGGACATGCGACGTAGCGCCTGTGGCATGATGATGCCACCGAGTGTCTGCATGTAGCTGAGGCCCGAGGAGCGGGCAGCTTCCACCTGACCGCGCTCAACGGACTTCAGACCGCTACGGACGATCTCGGCGATCATCGCGCCTTCAAACAGACTCAGTCCAACAACTGTGGACCAGAAGACGGACATTTTAATCCCGAGCTGTGGAAGTACCATGTGAATGAAGAAAATGATGAGCAACAGCGGCAGATTCCGGATCGTATCCACGATCACTGCGACGATCTGTGACAGAACAGGGATACGGGTAAACCGGATCGTACCCAGCACAGTGCCAAGCACAAAGCTGAATATAATGGATAGCCCTGCTACCTGCAGGGTAATCAGGAATCCATGAAGCAGGAAACGAAGGTTGGGCCACGCATAGGCCCCGCTAAAGTCCATATTTTATTAGCCTCCTTCTGTATGCAGGAATAGAATATTGAAGATCAATAGATGGGGCATGGACTGTGTATAAAGCAACTTAAGCACTGTAGCAGTGAATTACAATATGCACTGTGACATGATCACCAATGCCAGCAAAACACAGACGATCCAGTACTCATTTAAACCACATGGACAAGCCAATATATCTCCCTAAAAATCTACGCCAGGTACAAGTCGATCTGTTACATGGTAACCTGACCTGCCGGTTTGTTCTTTTTCGGTTTGCCTTTGGTGCTGCGCGCCTCTGCATCGCTCTGTCCAAACCTGCGCTCCATATAATGCACCAGGAAGCTAAGTGGTAGTGTCATTACCAGATAGAACAGCGCAACAATGGTGTACACACTTAGCGGTTGGAACGTATCCGAGTTAACCAGGTCGGCAAAATACATAAGATCCATACCGGCGACAACAGCAAGAATAGATGAGTTTTTGACCAAATTGATGAACTGGTTGCCGATGGACGGCAGTACAATTTTGATGGCCTGGGGCAGAATGATCAGGTTCATGGCCTGTACATAGGACAAGCCGGAAGACCTTGCTGCTTCCAGTTGTCCACGCGGCACCGTCTGAATACCCGCTCGGATCGCTTCGGCAATGAAAGCGGCGGTGTAGATGGTCAGACCCAGAGTACCGGAGACAAATCCATCCAGCGAGATACCTAGTGCAGGCAGTCCAAGATAGAAGAAAAACACAACCAACAGCAATGGGATGTTTCGGATAAATTCCACAAAAGCCGTGCCGATCCAGTTCAGCGGTTTCACAGGGGATATCCGAAAGATAGCCAGGATCGCGCCAAGGATAAAGCTGCCAATGAGAGCCATAATGCTCACTTGAATCGTATTCAGGAACCCTTCCAGAAAACGATCCGAGTGTCGCATTAGTACGCTGAAATCCAATGTGCCCATATAGGCGAAGCCTCCGTTCTCCAGATGTAGAAACGGCGATTACGTCTGCTCATGCTTCGCATCCAGCAGACGAATTCGCCGCTTACCTATCTTAATTCGGGTTACTCGGGCTTGGAGCCCAGCCATTTCTCATGTAAAGTGTCATATTCCCCGCTGTCTTTCATGCTTTTGAGCAGCGTGTTGACTTCCTCCACGAAGGCAGTGTCGCCTTTGCGAATGGCCATACCATAAGGTTCGCTTGTGAAATTGCCACCAACCAATTGGAAGCTGTTATCCGTCTGTTGCATGCCGATGAGGATGATGTTATCTGTGGTCAGCGCTTCGCCTTTACCTGCTTTGAGAGCAGTGAATGCATCCTGATAGTTATCGAATTCAAGCACCTCAGCATCCGGGGCTTTCTCGCGAATATTCTGAGCGGATGTGGAGCCTTTCACCGCGAGTACTTTCACCCCGCTGAGGCTTTCCAGGCCGGTAATCGCACTGTCGTTTTTCACCAGCAGGGATTGGCCTGCTTCAAAATAAACATCACTGAAATCTACCTGTTCCTTACGCTCATCCGTAATTGTCATTGTGGCGATGATGATGTCGATGTCTCCATTTTGCAGCATGGGAATACGTGTCTTGGAAGTGACCTCTTTCAGTTCAACCTTTGTCTCATCTCCAAGGATCTGTTTGGCGAGTGCCTTGGCGATATCAATATCGAATCCTTCAACGTTGCCACTTGCGGGATCTTTCAAGCCAAACAGCTTCGTATCGTATTTCACACCGGCGATTAGCTTACCGCGTTCCTTAATCCGCTCAATCGTGCCTTTTGCCTCGGCATCGCCACCACCGCTCGCTGAAGGTGTATCTGTACCTGTACTACAACCTGACAATACAAGGGAGAGAATGAGGACAAGCATAAATGATGGCCATTTCAATAATTTCTTCATGAATAAAGACCCCTTTCAAAATGGAATAGTGGATTATTCTCAATGATGAATCAGACGGCTCAGGAATTGCTGTGCTCGTTCTTCTCTGGGGTTGTCAAAAAATTCGGCAGCGTTGGCCTCTTCTACAATTCGGCCTTCGTCCATGAAGATGACCCGGTCCGCAACTTCGCGGGCGAATCCCATCTCATGGGTAACAACGACCATAGTCATGCCATTATGGGCAAGGGAACGCATAACATCGAGGACTTCCCCGATCATCTCGGGATCGAGAGCAGAGGTAGGTTCGTCAAAAAGCATGATTTTGGGCTCCATGGCGAGTCCTCTGGCGATGGCTACCCGTTGTTGCTGTCCACCGGACAACTGGGAGGGATAACTGTCTGCTTTGTCGGCAATGCCCACTCGGGTCAGATACTTCATTGCTGTTGCGGCTGCTTGTTCTTTGGGTTGTTTGCGCACCTTCATGGGTGCAAGGGTAATGTTATCGATGACTTTTTTGTGAGGATAAAGATTGAAGTGTTGAAATACCATGCCGATGTCACGGCGGAAGAGGTTAATGTCCACCTTTTTCTGATGTAGAGGAATCCCACTGACGACAAGTTCACCTTCGGTAATGGTCTCCAGGCGGTTAATACAGCGGAGTAACGTGCTTTTGCCGGAGCCGGAAGGTCCGATAATGACGACGACCTCTCCTTCTTCAATGTGAAGATGGATATCCTTGAGGACATGAAAATGACCGAAATGTTTCTGGACACCCCTAAATTCAATCAAGAGTACACCCCATCCTTTCTGCAACGTCTGTGTGTAAAAGGAATAATAAGGAATAAATTGAAACTAGTTATTTAATCATACATAGTCATCCTGCTTATGGCAATTGGTTTGTGATAAAACATGACATAAGTAATGGGTTTTCTAGGGCTATAGCCAGTAAATGTGTTACATATCTGTCATGTTATTAAATGTCTTGTGACGAATCCTGACAGAAAAATGAATCTATTCTCCTAGTTGTTTACCAACCTTTGGAATAGTTGTATAGAGTATACTGAAAGTGATGTTTGATTTATGACTCTGATTAACAAAACAAATAGCATCAAGTTCCACGTGTACATGGCAAGAAAGCTCAACCCTACACGTCATGCCATTGATATGATGGAGTGAGAGAGCGTCCGTTTGAACGTAAGTAAGGAAAGTAAAAGCGATGTATTGATCCCATAACCATTCCATTACATGTAGAGAGGATGATTCTGCACGATGAATACATATCACTCCCCAATATCGACAGGAGCAAGTGCCCAGTCCGATGTTCGAGCTTATGAAGCCGATTTGCCTGTCATTCCTGCTCAGGATTTTCAGCTTACAGACTATGGAGCTGTTGGAGACGGCGTAACAGATAATACGGAGATGTTCCGACTTGCCATCTCTTCATGTGCTGAAGCAGGAGGTGGAAGAATCGTAATCCCTGCCGGGGTATGGCTCACAGGTCCGATTGTAATGCGCAGCCGTATCGAACTACATGTGGAAGCAGGGGCACTGGTTACGTTTAGCCGAGATTTTGATCAATACCCATTAATTGCATCAAGCTTCGAAGGCTGGCAGGTGGTACGTTGCCAATCCCCGATCGATGGTGATCAACTGGAGGATATTGCGATTACTGGTGAGGGGATATGGGATGGGGGCGGTGAGGCATGGCGTCCGGTAAAACGCTCCAAAATGACCACTTCACAATGGAACCGATTAGTCGCTTCTGGTGGTGTTGTAGAGCAATCCGGTGGAGATGAAGAAATCTGGTGGCCTACCACAGCTGCACTTGAGGGCGGTACTATCGCGAATCGGTTGCATCAGGAGCAGGTACGTGATGTCTCTGCCTATGAAGAAGTCAGAGACTTTTTGCGTCCCAACATGGTCAGCTTGCGCAGATGCAAACGGGTATTGCTGGACGGTCCAACGTTCCAGAACTCGCCTGCATGGAATCTGCACCCCTGGGCATCTGAGCATGTCACCATTCGTAACGTGAGTGTGCGAAATCCGTGGTTTTCTCAGAATGGAGATGGGCTGGACATTGAATCCTGTCGTCATGTAGTGGTGGAGAAGAGTGTATTCGATGTCGGTGATGATGCGATCTGTCTGAAATCAGGCAAGGATGCCGAAGGCCGTGAACTGGGTCTTCCATCGGAGTACATCACCATTCGGGATTGCACGGTGTATCACGGTCATGGCGGGTTTGTAATTGGCAGTGAAATGTCCGGTGGTGTGCGGCATGTGCGTGTGTCGGATTGTACGTTTATCGGCACGGACATTGGACTTCGCTTCAAAAGCGCACGTGGGCGCGGCGGAGTGGTTGAGGACATTCAGATTGAGCGCATATATATGAAAGATATCATTATGGAAGCGATCTCGTTTTCCTTTTTCTATGCAAATCAGGAAGGGTCTGCCCGGGGCAGTGATCTATCTCAGGACATTAGCGAAGAGACGCCAGTGTTCCGGGATATTCGAATATCGGATGTGGTCTGTGCCGGTGCCGACACTGCGTTGCTTGTGAGTGGATTGCCGGAACTGCCTTTGGATGGGGTGATCATCCAGCGTTACAACGTGCAAGCTCGCAGTGGTATCCAATGTGCTCATGCAAAACATCTGCATATCGCTGAATTGCAGGCGCAGATCACTGAAGGTCCGCTGGTTCATTTGCACCAGTGCAAAGGGGCAGAATTAGAGAGCATTCAGGGCAAAGGCGCAGATGGCCGACTTCTGATGGTGACCGGACACGAGTCCGCAGGCATTGTATGTCGTGAAGGCGATGCTGACACAGATGGTCGTCAGATCTCTGTGGGTCCTGAAGTACGAAGTGGCGTGATCATTCGCAGGTAAAAAGTATGTAGTAGGGTTTAGACAAGTTGGTCCAATTCAGCCGTAGTGGTGCAGCCATAGATCCAGTAATCGCGATGCCTTTTGATATAAGGAGTACGTAATCTCTGGAGCTAGGCTACCCACTCGGCTTTTATATGAAGTGATCTGATGATCTACCGGTGTTCCTTGCGATAGCGCAGCGGTGTTGTACCGGTAACCTGTTTGAATGTTTTGTTAAAATGAGCCGTATGCTCAAATCCTACCTTCTCTGCGATCATCTGGACACGCTCTTGTGTGGACAGCAATCTTCGTTGTGCTTCCCGGACACGAACAACTCGCAAATATTCGCTAAATCGAAACCCGGTAAACCGGCTGAACATTCGGCTCAGATAAGATGGACTGATATAAAAACGATTGGCTGCACCCTCCAGCGTAAGTGGTTCGGTATAGTTTTTATTCACATAAGTGACGATTTCACTGATTTTGTCCTGCATTGGATGCAAGGGACCTGGGCATGACTGCCGGATGTTCTCCTCTACCCGATGAATACGGATCAAAAGTTGGGCAAGCAGACTTCTTACGGCGATCTCATAGTGAGGGCGTCGCTCTTTGCATTCTTGCAACATCTGCCACAATATACGCTCCATCTCGGGCTGTTCCGCTTCAGGCAAGCGAAGGAGTCTTGAACAATTAAAAGGCAGCAGACCACATATGCCGAGTTCCATCCCCGTTGCAAAAGCAGGCGAAAAACCGATTAGAATTCGTTCGAAGCCGGGAATGCTTCCTTTGGAGGTGGTATGTACATCGTGTGGATTAATCAGAATGAAATCACCCTTGCGGGCGGACAGAATCTGACCATTCATGGAATACACTCGTTCGCCTTCAAGTAAGTAATACAGTTCGTAGAATGGATGAGCGTGAGGTTGTGGCATACCGTTCCCATCATGTCTTCGCATATGTTCAATGGTAAATGAATGTTCACCGATTCGATATTTGGGTCCAATCCGATCCTCTATGAGACTCATGGTACAGCTCCCCTCTGCTTCACGGATTAACAACGATATCCATATCATAACGGAAAATCCATCTTTTTGTAAACGCTATCATTGGGAATGAAATATTTCTTTAATCCTATCGTTAAATACCGAGAGAACGAATCTGGCATGATCCATATGTGCTGTCAAGGTGACAAAACTTGAATGATGTTTTAGAGTAGGGGGAGAGAGGCGAAACTCTGGTTAAGGAGTGTCTCCAATATGATTTGGAAGGAAGGAAACAGGTTATGACGACACATGAATTATCGCCATTGGTTGCTGCGCTCAATATGCAACCTCACGTTGAAGGCGGTTGGTATAAGGAAGAATGGAAGGCATCTTATCAGATTCCACAGTCCGTTCTGCCGGATACATACTCCGGCCCACGATTCTCGGCAAGTTCCACGTATTTCCTGCTGCACGCACATGAAATCTCCGAGTGGCATACGGTTCTGTCCGATGAACTTTGGCTGTGGCACAGCGGCAGTCCGGTTGAACTGAAGCTGGGTGGCAACGGGGAGAACCCGGAGAACGAGGAAGTTCTTGTTCTGGGGATGGATATTGCTGCGGGGCAATCACCACAGGTGCTCGTTCCTGCCGGCGTATGGCAGACAGCGCGCCCGCTGGGCGATGAGCCTGTACTGGTTACATGCGTAGTAGCGCCAGGTTTCCACTTTGATGATTTCAAGCTTGTATCCAAAAGCGAATAGGTTTTGATATGTAAAAATCCCGATCCGAGATGCTCAGGGCATCCGAATCGGGATTTTTTTGGATTGAGCGTATTAAGTATGCTGAGGTCTATGCCTAGTTCAGGGATAGATCATTCCCTTTTGAATAAGCATCACTTTTGGCAATGACTAATCACTTCGGATTCTCGTTACTCATCCAGCTGTCCACATAAAACTCCTCATGATAATCCGGTTGCTGAGCGAGTTCTTTGAGCTTCTGTTCAGCTTCTTCAGCGGTAAGATATTCTCCAATAACTGCTGTAAACTCACCAGTGGACGTTTTGAGGAAAGAGATGTCCTCATCCGGATAGGATTCTTCAATTATACCCATCGATTCTCCAAAAGGCATTGATTCTGTGCGGAGAGAGTATACCTTCCGAGGTGTGACCGGTTTGCCGTCGGAAGTCAGTTTCACTTCCAGGTATCCAGGGTTCTTGAATTCCGTTACGGCATACTGTACCCCTTCTTTTAAAACAACTACGAATCCGACGGAAGAGTCGTCTAAAATCATGGAACCATAAACATCTTTCACTAAAGGCTGGGTCATGAAGTCGGCTTTGACTTTCTCTATATCCATGTAACGTGCACCGCTAAAAGTAAAGAGGATACGATTCGGTGCTTCTTTGTGTACTACATTATAATGGGGTGCATCATTAGTCTGATCTTGCTCGTCGGTGCTAAAATTGATTTTAAGCGTATTTTCGGTTGCTTCCGATCCCACAGTTACTCCATCGGTAATCTTGCCGCCATCGCCGAATTGAAGTACCTGAACAATCGTTCCGACCACAGGTATTTTGACCATGGCGTTTGCGACAGTAGGAATGTTGACTACGAACAGAAAAGCGGCACATGCTGCCAGAATGGAAGCAGAGCGAATGATACGGGAGGAGCTTTTGCGAGCGGCAGCCTTTTGCTGGGCTTGACGAATAACATCTGTAAGTTGAGCTGGAATTTCAATGTTTTCATAACGTTCTTTACCTGTCATAGATCTCCAACCTCTCCTTCGATTAAATCCATTTTTAATTTGTTGATAATCCGATAGAATTTTGACTTAACGGTATTCTCCGACAGGGAGAGCACTTCAGCCATCTCTCGAAAAGGCAGATTCCCAAAGAATTTTAATATAATATAGGCTCTTTCCTCGGGGATAAGCCGATCCAGTGCATCATACAGATCCATTTTCTCTTCCACGGATGCCCCTCGCTCTGGAGCCACAAACTCCTGCACATGATCCTCCATATAGGTCACTCGCTGGTTGCGTCGTATATGATCTATCGCTGTGTTAATCACAATTCGTGACATCCAGGAATCAAAATAAGTCATGGACTCCATCTTTCCATAAGCGACGTACCCTTTATAGACCGCTTCGGATACGATATCCAGCGCTTCTTGTTCATTTTTAACATAGCAGTATGCCAGTCGATACAATTTATTTTGAATCACTGTTATTTTTTCGCTGAACTGTTCTTCTTTTGTTTTTCTATGGTTCAGTCTAACCACTCCTGATCCCCCCTGATAAACCTAAATATTCAAGTCACCGCTCGTTCCAGGCCTGGATTCTATATAAGTGCTTGAGTTCGCTTGACACTCGTTAGACTGATGAGGAGACGAAATAGTTCTAAACGGTCAAAAAAACTTTTTTTCTTTCGGCCCTGAATAGGATAACGAACCTCGCCTTCATTCTTAACAACGAATAGTTGGCCTATAACATCACATACCAAAACACCCGCTCTTCTAAGATCGAAGGCGGGTGTAATCGAATTAATCTGCTTATATTAGAAGTTAAAGTTGTCTGGATCAGAACCAAAGCGTTTGTTCTCGTTCAGGCCGTTAATCTGCTCTAATTCTTCCGAAGTTAACTCAAAATCGTAGAGATCGGCATTCGCGCGAATACGCTCAGGCGTGACGGATTTCGGTATGGTCACGATGCCGTTCTGCAGATCCCAGCGCAGAATCACTTGTGCGGGGGACTTGCTGTATTTGGCGGCAATATCCTTCAGCAACGGATGATCCATCAGATGACCTTGTCCGAGTGGAGACCAGGCTTCGATCTGAATCTGATGTTTGTTGCAGTACTCACGAAGCTCTGACTGAATCAGTAGTGGGTGAAGTTCCACCTGATTAACTGCTGGTTTGATCGTGGCATCGATCATCAAGTCTTCCAGATGGTGAATCTGGAAGTTGCTCACACCGATCGCCCGGATTCGTCCTTCTTTATGGAGTTTCTCCAGCGCTCGCCATGTATCTTTGTACTTGCCCTTAACCGGCCAGTGGATGAGATAGAGATCCAGATACTCCAGTTCGAGTCGTTCCATACTGGCTTCAAAGGCAGCTAGCGTGGATTCATATCCCTGATCGCTATTCCATACTTTAGTGGTAATGAACAGATCCTCACGAGCTACTCCAGATTCACGAATACCCTGAGCGACACCTGTTTCGTTGTTATACGCTTTGGCAGTGTCGATGCTGCGATAACCGGCTTGAATGGCTGTTTTGACAGCATGAACGACTTCGTCTCCGTCTTTAACTTTGAATACCCCAAAACCCAGCCATGGCATTTTGACTCCGTTATAGAGCGTGGTTGTGTCCTGCACGTGTTTCATGGTCCGAAATTCCTCCTCTTATTGATTCATTGTTCCACTATGTAATTACCCTGCTGTTCAGCAGCCAATCGATATCGAAGGGCCGTCTTGAATGATTATACTAAAAATTTCCTTATATTAAAAAAAGCACGACCCATCTTGCGGAATAGACGCTGCTATTATCCTTTTTCTTCAACCAGAGGTTTGGTTTTGACGCTTGTGGGTGATAAGATGAAGTATACGAAATATGGAAGTTAAGACTTCGCTAGTGGAGAGTTTACATAAGAAACGAAGAAGTGCGGGATCGGGTACAGTCCAGACCGTACGATTAACGATAAAGGAGCAAGAATACAATGGCTAAACCTAAACAAACAAAAAAAGCAGCTGCCTGGTCTCTCGTAGTAATGGGAGCGGGATTTGCTGCATCCTTGCCGTTCCAGGGCGTTCCTGTGGGCAAGTTGCTGGTAGGATCATTTGAAGCGGGACTCGTGGGTGGACTTGCGGACTGGTTCGCAGTTACCGCACTATTCCGTCACCCGCTCGGCATTCCAATTCCTCATACGGCATTGCTGCCGAAAAATCGTGATAAAATGACGGAAGGTCTGGTCTCCGCAGTAGAGAATAACTTACTCAACAAAGACAGCATTACCGAGAAAATTGCAGATTTCAAAGCAGCAGAGACGGTGCTCGATACGTTGACACGTGAGCTTCACAGTGACGGGATCAAGATCATGATTGATACGCTCTGCAAACGAATTCTGGCTGGTCTGCCTTTAGAGCAGATTGCTCCGCTCGTAGCACGTGAGATCAAGTCACAAGCGGGCGCCTTTGATCTGGGTCCGATTCTGGAACGAGCTGCCCACCAGATGACAGAGCGGGGTTACGACGCCAAAGCGCTGGACTACGGACTGAAGCAAGCCGAGGAGTGGCTAGTTAAGCCCGAGACGATTATGTTTTTAGGTGAAAGCGGCATGAAAGCCATCAGTGGCATTCAGATGAACGGATTGATGCAGTTTGCGATGAATGCATTCCTTGGTTATATGAACGAGGAGCGTCTGGGTGGCATTTTACAAGGATATCTCTTCGATCGGGTAGAGGATATGAAACGTGAAGGCAGCGCTCTAAGGTACAAGGTGCTTGATATGGTACGTACCCAGACGGTGCGTCTGGCAATGAGCGAGGCTATGCAAGATGGAATCAACAGCTGGAAGAACAATATGCTGGAGGGCTGGAACGCAGAGGAAACGGTGCTGAACAAACTCACCGAACTGAGAGACAAGGCGCTCGCCGCGATGGAAGATGGACAGTATGTAGATACGTATGCACTGCCTGCCATTGAGCGGGTATTGGTTGATCTGCGGACAGATGAAGAGTTGATGACAGGCATGAATGCCAAGATCGTAAATGGCGTCACAACACTGCTGGAGAAAAACCATTCCAAAATCGGTAAACTGGTACGCGAAAATGTGGACAAAATGGACAATGCCACTTTGGTTTCGATGATTGAGGATAAGGTTGGACAGGATCTGCAATGGATTCGGATCAACGGAGCGGTTACCGGATTTGTTATCGGGATTGCGCTGACTGCGCTGCAGATGGCATTGGCATAACCTAAAAGAGCCACCCTTGAAGTAATGGGCAAGGCTCTTTTTGTTATGCAAATATCAATGGAGATATAGAGACGCATCTTTTTTCTATTTAGAGGTTAACTGCTTGGCTTGCCCTGGCAGATCGTCCGCTGTGACCTCTTCCCAGTGTGTAACACCACGCAGCGTGGATACATATAGTTTCAGATAGGCCCCATTTTTGAGTAGCTTACTGGTAGAGAAGCTGAGTGTTTTGGATTTTCCTTCGTCTGTATAGCCGATCAGTTCATAAGCATATCTGCCATTGTCATCCTTGTTGACTGTAGTCTGATTCACAATGGTATAGTAGGTTGTTTTGCCGGCAGGGTTATCGGGAGTCAATTTAGCAGGGTCCATGAAGAAGAGCCACAGGCAAGTTAGAATAACAAGTACCAATGCGAGAATGGTGAATGCTTTTTTCATGTTCTTGTCCTCCTTTGATCTCGGTAAATTTAGGACGATGCGATGTCTTTATATTTCAGGCGGCGGATCGACCAGGTAGCAAACAGAAGGATAAAGAGACTGTTCATGAACAGAAAGACGATATTCTCTGAGGATGTCAGTCCCTTTTGACTCAGAACGCCCATGCCTATAGTTAACAAGGAGTAGGGGAATAACATGCCGATTTTCAGCACATACATGCCTAGTCCCAGAAAGACTGCACAAAGGCTGATGCCAATTGGCGTGGCAAAGCTTCTTATCCGGATCGACAACCCTAGTTGCAGTGCAGCAATAGAGATAGAAGCAAACCATCCTCGCATGCTCCATACGACGGTCTCCATCGGGAACGGACCTGGAATGACGAACAGTTGGCCTGCTACCCAGTACATGAGCATGAAGAAGGTTTGGGCCGAGAAGATCAATATGCCAACAATGACCAACTTGGCAACAAATAGGCTGGTGACTGACACTGGAGAAGCCAGAATCATATTCCAGTTGCGATTGCTGTGTTCCAGGCGGCATACAAAGGCACAACAGATAGCGATCAGGATAGGTAGAAAGAATTCCCCGTAAAATAAACTGACCTGTGTCCACAGGCTGTACCACCCGTTTTGTAAAGCCGCTTGATTGAAATAAAAGTTAAAGCATCCGATAAGCAGGCTGATAATAGGCAGAATGGCCAATACCAGACTGATCCGGGAATGCCGAAGTTTAAGCCATTCGGCGGAAATGCTCCTCAGCATGTGTTTCCCTCCTCAAATCTCTTTTCTTGAAGCATGAATATTCCCTGCAAAATAGAAGATGGCAGCCATCAACAAGGCGGCTAAGAAAAGACCGACAGGCAGCATACCCGATACATAGGTACCCGAAGTTGCGCTGTAAATGTAAGTGACTGGATTCAGATCCATGTAGTAAGACCAGATGAAAAGGTGACGTACACCTGCTGGAAACAACCCCGATGTTGTTCCAATGAATCCGCCCAGCATACCCAGACATAACGCAAAAGCCTGATTGCGTACCGTAAGAGACAGCCATTGCTGAAGAGCGGTTATCGCGAGTGTAGTTAGCAGTGTGCCTATAACGAACTGCACCAGCAGAGAGAATGGTAGCGGGCCGGAAATGTTTTTGGATAGACCGAAACCGACAATGAACACAGCTTGCGCAAGAATACCATACAGAATCAGGCTGTTCGCACATATGTACTTGGCTGTGTAGACATGATTACGTCCGATGTTGGTCGTCATCAGCATCTTCCATGTGTTCCCCTTATGCTCCATGTCACAGATGCGGGACACAACGATAGCCGATATAATGGGCAGGAACAGTCCGTTCATGGAAGCGATGCTGAAGATCAAGGCTTCCCAACTCGCATTGGCTGCACTTCGGGAGATGGAGATGCTCATAGACATGGAGGCCCAGATCATTTCTGCGGCCAGAAAAAGGGATAGCATGACCCAGATCCTTTTGCGGCGGATTTTATAATACTCCAGGGATAGAGCTTTCATTACAGGCTCCGCTCCTTTCCGGTCAAATCCAAGAATATGTCTTCCAGACTTTTCTTGTGTTCCTCGATCCGGATCACGGGGATATCGTGTTCTACCAGCACCTTGTTCATCTGAGAGACTTCCTCGTCACGAAGATAGTTGAACACCAACTGTTTTCCATGAACTGTGGGCATGTAGCCTTGAGTCAAAAGGATTTTCTCTGCCCTTGTCGTGTCTGTTGTCTGAAAACGAATGGTGGTCTTGTTATTGGCTTGAAGGCTCTGCATGGTTCCCTGAAACAGCAGCTTGCCATCACTGATAATCCCGACCGAGGTAGCAATCTGTTCGATCTCGGACAACAGGTGGCTGGATAACAGGACTGTTATGCCATATTGACCCGGAAGGGACTTGATTAATTCCCGGATCTCACCGATTCCGGCCGGATCAAGTCCGTTTGTAGGCTCATCCAGAATAAGCAGTCTTGGGAAGGCAAGCAGGGCCATGGCAATACCGAGTCGTTGCTTCATCCCTAGGGAATACTGATCGGCCTGCTTATGTTTTTGATTTTCGAGCCGGACAATTTTGAGAGCTTCATCAATATTTTTGTTCGGTACGTTCCGCAGTCGCTGCATGACTTTCATATTCTCAAGTCCAGTCAAGTGGCCGTAATAAGATGGGGATTCGATCAGTGAACCTGTCTGATTCAGAATGGAAGGGCGATGTTTATTCAGATCTTTGCCGAACACCTTCACAGTGCCTTCGGTGGGTTTGATCAAACCCAACAGCATTTTTAATGTGGTTGTTTTGCCTGCTCCGTTTGGACCCAGGAAGCCAAAAATCTGTCCCGTCTCAACTGCCAGATTAACCTGGTGTACGCGGTTAGTACCGCCATAAGATTTGGACAGGTTATGCGTTTCCACGATGGGGGAAGAATTTATCATTGATCTCAACTCCATTTCACTAATATCTCAGTTGCTCTAAATATAGATCAGGCTTCTTGCTCGTGGCTGAAGATAACCTTACAATTACCTTAAATGGAAATGGAAAATATCGGATGAATGCCTTTGTGATGTATAATAAAAAGGGTGATATCAATGGAATTATTGAAGAATAAGAAAATATTGATCGTAGATGATGAACCTGAGATACGGGAAATGATTGAACGTTTTTTACGTAAAGAAGGTTTTTTTCGGGTCTATACGGCCGATAACTTCGTGAATGCGTTGGCAGTATGCAGGCTTGAAAAGCCGGATGCAGCAATCCTGGACGTGATGCTTCCAGATGGGGATGGGTTCTCTCTGCTCTCTTCGATCCGGTCATTCTCGGACATGCCTGTTCTGTTTCTGTCGGCACGTGGTGAAGATGAGGATCGATTGCTCGGTCTGGGGCTGGGAGCGGATGATTATATGGTCAAGCCCTTTCTGCCAAGAGAGTTGATTCTCAGGCTGATGGCTATTCTGAAGCGGGTATATGCCTCCAATACGGTGGAGAGATTGCCTGTATTCCGTTTAGGTGAACAAACCATTGATCTGGAGAGTGCTGTTGTGCAGGGGACAGACAGGGAGCTTCCATTGACAGCTAAGGAGCACGCCATACTGATCAAGTTGTATGAGAATCAAGGCCGGATTGTAACCAGCGATGCCCTGTGTCAAGCCGTATGGGGAGACGAGAGTTATGGTTATGAAAATACACTGATGGTGCATGTTCGGCGAATCCGGGAGAAGATTGAGGAAGACCCATCCAAACCGGTATTTTTGCTAACCGTTCGGGGCCTTGGTTACAAACTGATGGCTCAGGAGTCTAGGTGATGGATGGCGTTGTTCGAATTCTAAGAAAGTTTGTAGGATCTACCATTCTGGTATCTGTGGTGCTGTTATTGTTCAATCTAATTCTGCTAGGTTCGCTGATCTTCAAGGAAATTCATGAGGGTCCTTCCCCCGGTGCGGTTGTGAAACAGATGGCCAGTGGTCTGAGTAAGGGCGAGCAGGGGGACTATGCGCTAAACAGCGATGGAATGCAACTGCTGGATACATATCAGGCTTGGGCGATGCTGCTCGATCCCCAGGGCAAGGTACAGTGGAGCGAACGGCTTCCGGCTGAAGTCCCGCGCTCTTATGACGTGACGGATGTTGCGAAGTTCTCGCGATACTATCTTAAGGAATACCCGGTGTACGTATGGGAACGTGAAGATGGATTATTGGTCGTAGGCTACCCTAAGAATACGTACGGAAAATACCAGTTCGACTTTCTGGCAGAGTGGCTCAAGTCATTGCCTATTCGGATCATACTATTGTTGGTGTGTAATGTGGCTCTTGCTCTACTAGTATCCATACTCATTGGAACGCGGGTGATCCGTAGTATTCGACCGTTAATCCATGGCATTCACGCATTGGCAAAGGAAGAGCCTGTTCACGTCGAAACCAAAGGTATATTTAATGACCTGTCACAAAGCATCAATTCAACATCCCGTATGCTTCAGGACAAGGATGATGCTCTAAAAGCGAGAGATGAAGCGCGATCCAACTGGATCGCAGGCATTTCTCATGATATACGGACACCTTTGTCCATGATTCTGGGCTACGCGAGTGAGTTGGAGGAGCAATCGGATTTGTCAGCCGAGCACAAACAGCAGGCCTCCATTATTCGTCGCCAGGGTGAACGCCTGCGGTCACTGGTCAGCGATCTAAACCTGGTATCCATGCTGGAGTATGAGATGCAGCCTCTACAGTTGAAGTCGATTCGACTCTCGGTACTAGCAAGGCAGGCTGTGTCGGATTTTTTGAATAATGGACTGGATGAGCGTTATCCAATCTCGCTTCATGTTCAGGACGAGAGTCTTCATGTTATGGGGGATGAACGATTATTGTATCGTGCAGTAACGAATTTGGTACAAAACAGTATCACGCATAACCCGGAGGGGTGTGCAATTGTGTTGGAAACGATGCGTGCAGCAGAGGATGTATGTTGTGAATTTGTGGTGTCAGATGATGGAAAAGGAATTCCAAAAGAGTATCTGGACGATGTGGTGGTTCTCCCCTATGCGGCAGGGCGCGTACGGCCTTCCCGTCAGGGACATGGCTTAGGGCTTCCAATGGTATCAAGGATTGCGCAGGCTCATCGGGGAAAGCTTATTCTTGAGAGTGATAGTGGGGAAGGGCTTAGAGCTGCTTTGCAGTTGCCTGCTACTTAGAAAAACACCTGTCTTGGACAGGTGTTTAAAATTTTGTGCATTTAACAACGAAATAACACAATTTTGTTGTGATTCTAGTAAAAGCGATTTATTTTGTCAAATGGTGGTAAAATCCCGAAAATGGATTTACAAAAACTAGCAAATTATGCTAGAATGAATATATAGAAAATAATTACATAATTTAAATATTTTACAATATCCTGCAGTTGAGTTCAACATTGGTGTTTAGCTTTTTATAAGCTATACATATAAAAAAATTCGAATGGAGGTTTTTTCAATGAAACAATTCAATCTCGAAGCATTGCGAGCAATCGAGGACATCAGTGATGACGAGCTTATGGTCATTACAGGGGCGGTATCTGTAATTGATGCTCAAGCTAGTGGCGGTGTATTTTGTACGGTAAGTCATGAATGTCATTATAATTCGGTTTCACCTTCTTCCTGGCTTACTTGTTGTTAAATTAATTTTACTCTCATCTTCAAGCACATAGCTGATTTCAGTTATGTGCTTGATTTTTTTATGTGAGATTTTGGACACCAAACCATCCAATAGAAGGGGAATGAAATGATGAGCATACAGGAGCGATTACATGACTCCCGCTGGAGTGATGCACTCTACTTAACAGAGAAATACAAACAGTTTGTGCAGCGATATACTGCACAAGTTCCCAACGTTCCGAATGTGGACAAGCCTGTAGAGCAAACGGATTCAGGAAGAATGCAGCAATGGCTTGACAAGTTTTTTCAGGACCAGGAGCAATTGTCGAATCGCTTCCAGGCTGAATCCATGAATGTGGATACGGTGCAGGCAATGTTTAATGATGCAGGTTTTATGTACGACTTTGCTGAAATGACTTGGCATCAGGAACTCCGCAGAACATTTCTTGAGAATGAGCATCTGGAGATCGAATACTTTATTGAGGGCGATACGGATGAAATTCCGTTCTTTGAGTTTT
The DNA here is from genome assembly GCF_037976585.1 of Paenibacillus sp. FSL k6-2145. NCBI lineage: Bacteria > Bacillati > Bacillota > Bacilli > Caryophanales > Paenibacillaceae > Paenibacillus > Paenibacillus sp. FSL k6-2145. Next base: position 2,595,570 of record NZ_CP150267.1, read on the forward strand.
CCAAACCCTTTCTGCAACGATCCATTCAGATCATGACCGATGGCCTGAATGAAGGATATGACTGGTTGGACAAACGGCGTGTTACAGGGCTTGTTCTGAAGACGGTCTCGGATAAAGTTTTCCACATGTCTGCCAAGACACTAATCTATGAGTTAAACAAAGCGAGATTACAAGAGGAATTGAGAGGTGAGGATTCCCGGCAGCGGTATCAGTACTTTGTGAGCCAGAACATCCAGTCCAGAGAACAGATTCTCGCCTTACTGCTGGAATATCCTGTTCTTGCCCGAGGACTTGTTGAGCACACTCTTCGGATCAGTCTTAATATGATGCGTGTTCTGGAGCGCCTGACGAGAGATCGTCGTGAACTGGAGTCTTTTTTTGGTTTCGAGCTGGATAAGCTGGAGGATATCGTATTTCTCGGGGATTCACATAATGGTGGAGCCAGTGTATTGCGGTTAGCGTTTGCGGGAGGGGGCAATGTCATGTACAAACCAAGGAACATGGCCATCGACACCGCTTTTGCCAGACTGTTGCAATGGTTTAACGATCAGCAAACGGGGTTGCCGTTCCGTATTGCCAAATCGCTGGATCGCTCCGAATATGGCTGGCAGCAATTTATACCCTATGAGGAAGTCACCAGTCTGGAGGCAGCGGAACGTTTTTTTGAACGGCAGGGGCAGTATCTCGCTATTCTATATGCCGTTAACGCAACGGACATGCATATGGAGAACATCGTTGCCCAAGGTGAGCATCCATTCTTTGTCGATCTGGAATCACTGCTGCACAATCAGCCCTTCAAATATGTGGAGGACAAGGAATACTATACGGCGCTGGAGAAGACCCTTTCGATATTGAATGACTCCGTGTTAAAAACGAGCATGCTGCCCACGCTGGACTCCAATGCCTTGTATCACAGTGATCTAAGCGGGCTTGCGGGGGACGTAGATCAGGTACTCAACACGTATGAGATTCACGATAAGAATACAGATACCATGAGAATACAAAGAAGCAAAGTAAGTGTGAGTCGGTTCAGTCATTTGCCTTCATATGAACAGACCCCCATCAAACCTGAACGATATATCCAAAGTTTGAAGAAGGGTTTCTATCGTATATACAACGCCATCATGGAGCAAAAGGAGTCGTTTATCTCCATCGTTTGCAATTATTTTTATGGTTGTGCTGTACGAACGATCGTTCGTCCGACTGTTACATATTTTACGCTGATTGAAGCCAGCTCCCATCCCAAATATCTCAGAAACGGGCTGGATAAGAGCTTGTTGTTCGACATGATGTGGATGATTGTACGACAGGATCGTATGCGTGAAAAGCTCGTGAAATATGAATGCTACGATCTATTGCACGGAGACGTACCTATGTTCCAGACCTGTATCGGCCAGGACATGTTGTTTCACCACCACGACAACCAAGCCATTGCCGGCGTATTTTCCTCTGATATTTTAACGCAGACTGCGGATAAAGTGCGGGCAATGAACCCAAAAGACATGGACATGCAGTGGGAATTTACCGAAAGGACACTTCAGACCAAGTATGTGCTGGAACGTTCATTCGCTATGGAGAAGAGTACCGCAAGTGTGCAACCGGCACAGTTGAATGAACTTCGAATACCCATGACAAAGGAAGGATATTTGCATGAAGCCGTAAGGATCGGGGATTACATAAAGGATATTGCCATTATGGGAGATGAAGGTCTTTCGGTGTCATGGATCAGCATGGGTATGGATGCAGACGAGAAGTTAATCTACAAATCTTCGGAATTGGGGTTATATAACGGGGTAACGGGCATTGCCTATTTCTATCTGTATCTGAGTCAGGAGACAGGTGACCACAAATATATGCAGATGGTTCATCTGTGTATTCAGACAGCCTGGGAGATGATCCGCAAAAAAATCGATAAAAACATCTCATTGTTCACTGGCTATGGATCACTTCTCTATTTACTGGTTCATAAAGCCAACGTATGTTCCGAACCGGGGATTAACCCGGATACGCTGGAATTGCTCGATATCCTGGACGATATGGTCGATAATGATCAGCAATTGGATGTGATCTCAGGTTGTGCAGGTACATTGATGGCTTGTGTGGACATGTATATGAACTTTCAATCGCAAAAAGCGCTGGACGTGGCTGTTCGATGCGGAGATCGTTTGCTGAAGCTTGCGCAGCCGATGGATCAAGGTATGGCTTGGGTGACGTCAGCGATTAATAAAACGCCACTTAGCGGCATTGCACACGGGAACGCAGGCATCTGTCTGAGTCTGGCCCGTCTATACAGTGCTACAGGCAACAAAGCCTATCTTGAAACCTGTATGGAAGGACTGAAGTATGAGGAAGCCCTCTACAGTCCTGAAGTGAACAATTGGAAAGATCTGCGGTTCACCGATGGCAGCATGCCGGAAGAACATTATGTCATGTACTGGTGTAATGGCGCACCTGGTCTAGGGATCGCCCGTATAGGGTTAGCGCAGCAATTGAGGTCATTAGGAGCTATGGATACAGTTGAGAAGGATATTCGCAGAGCGTTAGCCAAGACGATGGAAGAAGGGTTTACAGAAGTTAGCTATTCGCTCTGCCATGGGGATATGGGCAATCTGGAGTTGTTCCTACTCGCAGCCGAATATTTGCAGGATGAAGAGTTGAAGGAGTACTCAGTTCAGATGGCAAATTACATTGTGACACAGGTGAGACATGATAACCATCATTGGAGATGCGGCATTCCGGGTCGTCAGCAAATCCCAGGACTGATGCTAGGGCTTGCCGGCATTGGATATCAATTGCTCCGACTTTACAATCGTGACCTGCCTTCGGTACTCATGATGGAGGGACCAAAAGGCAAGAAAATAAGGGATATGGCGCAGACATACGCTATGGAAACGGCATCCGCTCAGCAGCAGATGGACACAATGGAACAGTCACCCCATATGGGGCAGCATTATGCCTGAACGGCCTGTATTCCGTCTGCGCGGAAAGAGACAACGCAAAGTCCCTGTCAAACTGCAAATGAATCAATATGATTGTGGCCCTAGTTGCCTACATATGTTACTCGCATATCACGGCTACGAAGCGGATTTCACGGATCTGAAGGAACGTTTTGCAATGCTGGGGAACGGTCGGGATGGCAGTTCCATGCTCAAAATGAAAGAGGTTGCCCAGACCTATCATTTGAAAGGGATAGCTAAAAAAGCGCCTGTTGAATCACTCAACAATGACTTTCTGCCAATCATTTGTTTCTGGGAAGACAGCCATTTTGTCGTGCTTGAGCGGATCAAGACGGGTGGTCAGTTCATTATTGTCGATCCGGCTTTGGGCAGGCTGGTTATCAGTACGCAGGAGTTTGCGGAGAAATATTCAGGTATTTTTTTGCTCGTATATCCGGATGATGGCTTTGTACCTTTGTCCGAGAAAAAGATTAGTAAAGTGGCGTACTTCAAGGATTTGATTCGCAGTAACAAAAAATATTTTGGTTGGACCATTCTACTTGCTCTGGGGTTGCAGTTGGTTTCGGTGGCCTTTCCGTTCCTGATGCAAGTTTCAATTGATGCGGCTACTAGCGGTGAGGGTTACTCGTTATTTCCTGTCCTAATCACCAGCATTGTGCTGTTAACCCTGTTTCAGATCGGCTTCAGTTATATGAAGGATATGTGCATTGTACGGCTTCAGGAATTGCTGGATTCCCAACTGACGACAAACTTTGTCTCACATATGCTCAGACTGCCTTATCAATATTTTGAAATTCGTTCACGTGGGGATCTGATGCTGCGAATTAATAGCAACACAACCATTCGGGAAATTTTGTCCCAGAAGATGATCTCTACGCTGATCAATCTATTTTTAATTGTTGTTACATTCACATATATTATAATCCAGTCCCGTTTGATCGCTGTCACACTGCTTGGTGTAGGGCTGATACAAATTCTTGTTTTTGTATACACACGCAGCAGATTCAAGAAGCTGACACAAACTCAGATTGTCGCCCAAAGTCTGGCTGGATCATTCATGACGGAAGTGTTGGAAGGCATCTCGACCATCAAATCACTAGGGATTGAAGAGCGTACCGCGGAGAAATGGAGAGCGTTGTTCAAGCGTCAACTCGCAACAGTCAAGGAAAAAGCGATTTTTCAGACGAGAGTGAATACCGTGACCAATACGCTGAACTTTATGACTCCGATGCTCATTCTACTGGTGGGATTATATCAGATTATGCAGGGGAATATGACCCTCGGTATGCTCGTTTCATTCCAGTCTCTTGCCGCGCTGTTTCTGGGGCCGTTGAACTCGCTTGCTTTGATGCTCAATGAGTTCGTGATGGCGGATGCGCTACTGGATCGAATCTATGATGTCATTCAAGCCGAGGAAAGTAATAAATTCAAGAAAAAATCAACGCCACCCCTTCATGGCGTGAAGCTAAATGGGGATATTACAATTGATCAGATCAGCTTCAGGTATACGGACTATGGTGAAGATGTGCTTAAAAATATCAATATTGCAATCAAAGCGGGGCAAAGGATCGCTCTGGTTGGCAAATCAGGATCAGGAAAGAGCACCTTGGCAAAATTGCTGGTAGGGCTGTACACGCCGACCCAGGGCAATATCTATTTTGACGGGATGAATGTAGAAGAACTGGAACAGCAGGATATTCGCAGCCAGATCAGTATCGTGCTTCAGGATAACTTTGTTTTTAACAATACTGTTCATGACAACATTAGGCTGCACGCAGCGGATTCAACGCTGGAGGATGTGATGATCGCAGCGAAGCTGGCTGATATTCATGCCGATATTGAGAAGATGCCAATGAAGTATAATACACTGATCTCTGAGGCGGGATCGAACCTGTCTGGAGGGCAGAAGCAACGGGTAGCTCTCGCACGAGCATTGGTGAGCAGACCCAAAGTTCTTCTGTTGGATGAGGCAACCAGTGCTTTGGATACCGTTACAGAGGCGACCATTGCCCATAATCTGAACATGTTGAAATGTACCCAGATTATCATTGCCCACAGGCTAAGTACGATCCGAAGCGCGGACACCATATATGTGCTGGACCAAGGTGAACTCGTTGATGCTGGAACACATGATGAATTGATTGGGCGGTGTAAATCCTACAATGATCTCGTGTGTGAACAACTGGACGAAACCGGGGCCAGACAGTATGGATGAGGCTAGTGAGGATGATGTTCGCGGAAGACAAAAGGCTTTCTTTTCTACACAATATGTGTTGAAAAGAAAGCCTTTTTTGTTATATATGGAAAGCCGAGAAGCTAAACTGATGCAAGAATTAGGAAAGTGGGTAATGTACACCAAAGTGTCCTATATGAATCATATAGGAAGAAAGTTACATGAAAACGATCCTGTTAGCCGATATGGCTCATGTTGATTTTGTACTATGATGCAGGTAACAGATGAATAGGGTGTACTTCACATATAGTGAATGCCTCGATTCTACCAAGAGGGGGGATTCGTATTAAACGTGCAGGATGGTTGAAGGGTTTATTCACACTAATGATAGTGTTTACTATATTTCTGGGAGGTTGTCAGAACATGAATGCAAGTGAGAAGGAAGCTTTATACCAAGAAGCTGAAGCAACCGTAATTCAGCACTTCAAGCAGAAGTTTGAACTGGATGTTGTGATTACAAGCAAAGAGTTGTTGCCGGAAATGGCAGTGTCCCAGATTGGTCTGAAAGGCCATGTGAAAGATCATGAAGATCAGAGCTTTGGCATTTCGTACGACTACAAAAAGAAGGTAACCAAGAACCTGGTCATTAGCCCTGAGATTGAGAAAGTGATGATGGCCAAGGGACACGATCCATACGCCAAATAAAGGGAGGTGTAGTTATTGAGTAACGGGTCCAATATTGATGATGAAACGTATAAAACGATGTCTGATCTAGCCTACCAGGATCAAAAGGCTGGAGACAAATTAACGGAACTCCCCGGATGGGAGGTCCTTGAGGGGACGGAAAGCAACAAACTTTCCGGTTTTGATGCCGTAACCTTTTATAATCCCGAGACCAAGGAAGCGGTCATTGCTTATCGTGGTACAGAAGGAAGTGCGTCCTTGGATCGGTCTGTACCTGACTTTGTCATGGATGGCCGTATTGGGGGCGGAGAGTTGATTCGTAAGGGTCAGCAGGAGGCTGGGAATTTTGTTAATAATCTTACGCCGGATTGGCTCGACAAAGGGGTCCAAGGCGTCAAGGACTTCACAGGCATATCCAAAGTGGAGAATTGGGCTGGTGACAGGGTAAGAGACGTGGAGAACTGGACGGGTGATCGCGTAAAGGATATTGAAAAGACCGTTTCCCCTACAGGCTGGGCCAATCAGATGTATCAATCCGAAGACTACGCAAATCACATGCAGAACAAGCATAAGGACCTGAATTTCTCGATGACCGGACATTCCTTGGGCGGGGGAAATGCACAATATGCGTCTGCTTATACAGGAATTCCAGCCGTGACGTTCAGTGCACCATCGGTAATGGGGAATTTGACGCCAGAAATGCGGCGCCGGGCTGAATCGGGTGAGTTTGACGGGCAGGTTGTGAACTATGCCAATCCCAGTGATCTGGTAGCCAGCGGAACATTGGGAGGATATGACCGGCATGTAGGATCGACCTTCTACATTAATTCCAATTATGAGGATGCCAATGATGGAGTGGGCATTATCGATAAGGCCAAGAACTCATTTGGCGGGGAAAACTATCACAGTCTGGATCAATATGATTTCAAAAATGGTTACATATCCAATGACCTGTACGATCCGATTACTGGAGAGAGAATCCGCTATTCACCGCGTCTTATGGATCATATGGGACCATTCGGCAAGAACTTCGGTCCGTTACGTTCCAAGTCTGGCGGCGGTATGGCTGCAGTGGGAGGCGCTTCCGGTTTGATTCAGGTAACGCCCGAAGAACTGAAAAGTGTCGCTTCCCGGTGGAAACAAAATGCACAGCAATGCAATGCTGAGCTGAATCAGGTAAGGAGCCGCATGGCTCAATACCTGCATACAAGCCGTAGTCGCAGGCTGGAGCCAATTGTCACCCAACTGGACGCGTCGATTCAAGAACTTAGCACATGGCATATGAAACATACCAGCCAGTTCCTGAACTTTATTGATGAGAAAGCAGATGCCTTCCGGCAGGCGGACGAGAGTCCGGTTCATTTTAATTAGGAATCAGGTTGGTTAAATGTCGCTATCACGTACATGGGGGAGGGGAACGCAAGTGGGTGGACAATTGCTGGTGGAATTGAATGATCTTCGAATTGCGGAAAAAGAACTGACACAGCTGCTTGCCCGTCTGCAAGCCGATGAACAGGAAGCGAGGGCGCTATACAGTCGCCTGAACGATTGGAAAGGGCAGTCTGCTGACTATACAAGGCAGCAGATTGAAGAGTTTTTTGCGGGCCTGTCCAAACGTATTCAATCCATCGAAATGCAGAAGAAAAGCTTGCTGCAATATATCGAGATCATGATCCAGACGGATCAGGAACGCTAAAGAGTGGTAAGGCTGATGCCATATTGCGGATGGTAATCAGCGTGGATATTAATGTGACCGTGGAGCGGCATGATTAGTGCCTAAACCACGATTGTAAAGAACATGGATAGCCAATCAAGATGATGATAGCTAAAAAAGCCTATGGCATATCGGGTTTGATCCCGACACCATAGGCTTTTTTCTAATCTCAACTTGTCTCAGGTTTTCGTAAAAATGTAAGTTAGTTCTTAACGTTTTTTGCGACGTGTAGCCAACGCGATCCCCAGGAAGGACAGAATCAGAGCCAGAATGGATACGATCAATGTTGCTTGTTGAAGTTTCAGTGTACCCGGGTCTGTATCCGTGTTGTTTGGCTCACCTGTAACGGTGTCATTGAGTGCATCGCCCAGCGTGGTGTCATCGTTTGCTTTGCTATCGTCGTTAGCCGCGTTATCACCAGTGCCTGCTTCTGTACCTGCACTATCATGCCCTTCATTGGCATGACCTCCACCTGCCGCAGCATTACCAGCAGCAGCCGGATCTTCACTAATCGTCGTGATACTGTGCGGGTTGGCGTCACTTGGTTGGCCTGTCCATTCTACGATGCTGCCATCACTGTAGTATTGGAAGGCATCCCAAGCTACTTCAGCTTCCGCCTTAGGGTTCTGTGCAACGAAGTTGAACTGCTGGAATTGTCCTGCCAGAATGCCTTCATTATCGCCGTCAATTTCCCACGTAATCGATGTTACTTCATTGGAATCGTTTTTCTCTGTAGTGATTTTCCAGCCTGCCAGTGGTTGATATTGCTTGAATGCAACACCTTCCGGAACTTTCATGGTGATCTTGGTTGTAGGCAGTTCTTTCTCGGATGGAATCTTAATCGTGTACGTCTGCCATGCGCTTGTCTGTGCAACGGATGGGCTAACGGTAACGTGAGCGCTCGCGAATCCGGCGAATAACATGAATGCTGCGGTACCTGTTGCGATAGTGGATGTCAGTTTGGAAATCCATGATGTTTTCTTCAAAATAAATAACCCCTCTCAGTTCTTATCATATATGATGCGGCCCATTTTCTTAAATGAGTGTCTACGTTCTGCAAAGGCACCGTTCGGTTACGAATGGTTCTTTCGATCACCGTTATTCCCGGATTTTTTTGATTCAACAAATTGAACAAAAGATGGTTTACACATACATTCCGATGACAGAATAACCCTCCAATCGCTGTTATCCCCAGATTTTTTTGATTCCCTTTTCTCAAAGGGAAAATCCGGTGATAAAGGCGAACGCTTCGCTTTTTCAGGTTTTTTCTGTCCTCTCCGTTTCAGTGCAAACATTAGTTCAATTTATATTTAGTAAGATGAAATCCGGGAATAAAGGCGAGTGCTTCGCTTCTCCAGAATCAACTTCGTTTCCTTCACTACATTTGCAGTTTGTAGAAACACTAATTTTAGATTGGGTCACTTTTCAATATAAACGTTGTGTAACTATGGCTTGGCGGTGTCGATCTCAAATTCGGCATCCAGTGCATCCAGCGTTTTGGTCAGAAGATGTACCTTGATATTCCAACGTCCAGGCATGGAGATGTAATCTTCAGCCTTGTACACACCAGTGTCGTTTTTCGGAATGGTAATCTCATAGATCCCCATATCCATGTCCAGATGTGTGAGTGACAGTGTGATCTGTTCCAGATCATTAACGATACTGCCATCTGCACGTTTCACATCGACTTCAAATTGGTTCTCTCCCGTCACATTGGGACTCACCTGAAGTGTGATCGCTGAGCCATCTTCCGTAGTCTTTGTCTCCTGATACGGACCGACTGCTGCTGGTTGTCCCGGAGACAGGTGTGTTAGTACGGCAGCAAGGGCGAGAATCACAGCACCAGTAGCAAGCTCGGCTTTCAGGCTGCCGGATAATCTGCTCCCCGTTGCTGCTCTTGCTAATCTGGCATGACGCCATGCAAAGAGAACCATCACAATCAGCAGGACGATCTTGCCGATCAGGACAAGGCCATAAGCTGTAGTGAACAAGGAAGTCAGCAGAGGTGCTGGTAGAATAATCAGACTGCTGTATATTCCTGTAGCAATCAGAGCGGCTACGGCGCCAATTCCCCAGGCGGTAAACCTGCGAATAGCAACCCAGTAGACCTCTCCTCGCACCTTCGATGGCAGCTTATCCGCCAGTGGAGGCAGACATATCGCCATGGCGGTTAGTGCGCCAATCCAGAAAGCAGCACCAATTAGATGTATGAAATCCATGGCAATCGCCAGCGCACGTTGATCCGCCGCAGCCGGATGTCCCGTCATGGCATGCGTGAACAGCCATCCAAGCACGAGCACGAGTGACCCGTAAGAAGACCAGATGCGAGCACGGATGGATCGATCGCGATCATATCCGGAGAGAATCGTGACGGCCAGCAGCATTACAAGGAGTATCTGTAACATCCAGATCTGGCCAAAAGACGTTAGTTTGAGCGCACTTCCAATAAGTGCCCAGCTTAGTTCGCTCAGAGCCACACCAGATTCATATAACGTATTCAGTGGCAGGCTGACCAGAGCGGCAAAGGAAGCAGCAGCATAGCTGATCCATAACAATCTGTAGCTGCCCGGAACGTCCATAGGTTCTCTTGTCATGGATGTCGGTGCAATTCGTAGCAGCAAGAATGCCAGTGTCCCCAGAATAACAGACAGCCCGAGATACTGAATCCAGTCTGTCAGGGATACGATCCATTTCAGCGGCCCGCCTGTTGAACCGGAACCGGATGTTAGATCACTTAGCCCAGCAGGCGATCCGGAAGGTTCACCGATATGAAAAACATATGCCCCTTGAATTGGGTGCCCATCGGCAGACACAGCTTTCCAGTTAACGGCATAAGTCCCGTTCCCGAGTCCAGCCCGCAGGCCAGTCTCCAGAATATGAGGGCGATCCACATCAATTTGAACTTTTCCATCGTCTGCTTGAGTACCGTCAGGACCGGTAATTTTGATATCATAAAAGGCCGTCTGCAAGGATTCGTTGAACTCCAGCGTCAGCCGTTCCGGAGCAGCTACGAGGATCTCATTTTCTCCTGGCGAAGCCTTAACAATATAAGCATGGGCAGATGCCCACTGTGGCATAACAAGGCAGCACACGAGCAACAGACAGGTGACCAATGCCCAGTGCCGTTTGCCCCAATTCAGGGTAAAGCGTGTAAAAATCAAAAAATCATCACCCTCAGGTTATAGATTTGTAGTCATTCATGGTCATTTAAACACAATCTAACCCATTATAACTTTGTCCAAAATGACTGCGTATGACTACATTGGGCTATAAAAAAACGATTTGGTCTACATAATTGTGACAAAAGCATGAATGCTATGTCATTTCTCACCTATGTCTGAGGCATCTGTGAATCCGAAGCAACAATGTTTATTTGCGAAGTTTACGTCCTGCAAGCCCGCTCTCTAGCGCATAGCGGGTGAGTTGTACCCGGTTTTCAAGCTGGAGCTTCTGCAAAATGTTTTTGAGATGATTCTTCACCGTCTGGTCTGAAATACCGAGTTGATCGGCGATCTCTCGATTGGTATATCCCGCGGATACCCATTGCAGAATCTCAAGTTCCCGCGCTGTTAGCGGGTTATCTTGCACATCTTCACTGCGTGGTGCGGGAAACTCCTGCAAAATCCGGTAGGCCAGTTCCTTACTGAGCGGTGCATCGTCACTGACGATGGCGCGCAGGTATTCAAGCCAGGTGGAAGGCGTTAGATTTTTGAGCAAATAGCCTTGAGCACCTTGTTTCAGTGCTTCGAACAGGAAGGTCACATCATCCGATACCGTGACCATAACAACAATAACATAAGGGAATCGCAGCTTGATCTGACGGGTGGCTTCCAGCCCATCCATGTCCGGCATCTGCACGTCCATCAGGATTAGGTCAGGCATCCATTGCCCGGTGAGCTCCAGCGCTTCCTGTCCATTCGAAGCTGTACCAATCACTTCAAACAGGCTGTCCTCGGATAAAATGCTACAGATCGCTTCACGCGCATGCGCATGATCATCAACCACCAGTACACGTACATGTTCCATATTAAGCATGCTCCTTTCCTATCGTCATTCGTGTATGCCCCGGTCTTGAATCGAGGGTAAAAGACCATCCCATCTCGGCAGCACGCTCCTTTGTAATTCGCAGTCCGTACCGATCCTTCAGATGAATAGGATCTCCACTTAGTCCATTCCCATTATCCTGAATATAAATGAACCAAGCAATTGGGTTACCTTCCGCATGAACCTGAACGCGGGTAGCCTGCGCATGTTTGCGTACATTCAGTAGTCCCTCCCGAATACAGGCGAGCAGTTCCACTTGTTCCTTGGCAGAGAACGTTACACCCCTGAGGTCCCAATGAATCTGTGCACCAGGTACCGTTTCCTTGACGAGCACTTCGACCTGCGCATGCAGTGAAATAATCTCGGGTGCCACCGTAGAGGAGGGAACAAAACGCAACTGGGCAATAGCTTGCCTTACATATGTATTGACTTCATGCACGGTTTTTTGAATCTCCTGGATCTCATGCTCATGTCCGCTCCCTGCCAGACTACGGCCTGCTTTATCGGTCTTCACTGACAGCAGGAAAAGAGACTGAGATATGCCGTCGTGAAGTTCCCGTGCCAATTGGTCACGAGCCTCCAGCGCTGCTTTCGCCGCACGTTCCTGCTCCAGAGCAGCCCTGGCACCTTCGAGCATGTGGAACAATCGGCTGAGCAGTGTCACGCTGACGAGGTAAACGATGACGGGTGTTAACCAGTTCCCGGCATCCATCGATAGGTATGGCATCAGAAACTGATGGCGAATGTATTCCCAAATGCCAACCGTGAATGTGGGGATCAGCAGAATCATCCATTTGATTTGTTTATAGGACATGAATGCAGAACTCCTTTGATCTAGGATTAGCTTAATAAGGTAATTTATTTATACAGGGATGGGACCATTATAACGCAAGCTTGTCCAAGACCCTAGTCTGTGTCTTTGGGGAATGCTGGGGAGGATCAGGGAGTATTTAGAAGGATATCTAAGAACGATAAGGGGTGAAATGTTGTCACGCTAGGTGAGGGTTGGTGTGACCAGCTGAGGAAGGCTGAGTCCGTTTTCCCTATCGGAGAAGGTCCTCTATACTTAATATAGAACGTGAATTCATTACAAAACATGTTAAGGAGTGACGCAACAACATGAGTCAAGAAGTATTGGAACGTCGCAGTGAATTGCTCAAAAAGAACATTCATCAGATGCTTGTTCAAGACAATCAGCACGGTATCAGTCGCCAAGACAACATGTTTTTGCAGCAGATGATTAAAGAGCTGCATCAGACCTCACATGAGCTGAATACCAAATCTTAATGTAGAATCTGCACGAGAATGAAGTTGTCTGGTGTACGATTCATTCCATGAAAATGAAAATGGCGCTATCTCCGATCAGACCGGGGATAGCGCTTTGACTTTTTCAGGGGGTATAGAAGAAGCTCCGTTTATTTTACTGCAACTGTTGCTGAGCGGTTCTTTTCTCAATATATTGAATGAACAACTCGGCTAGCTCCGGATCGAACTGTGAACCCGAACATGAGCGTAGCTCCCGAATCGCTTCTTCCACGTTCTTGGTTTCCTGATACGGCCGCTCTGTCGTCATGGCATCAAAGGAGTCAATCACGGTCAGCATCCGGCAGAGCCGGGGAATCTCGTTACCCTTCAGGCCGTAAGGATAGCCTTTGCCATCATAACGCTCGTGGTGAAGTTCAATATACGGAATCAGATCGGCGAAGCGATCGTTTGTGATCACCATTTTTTTGCCCCAGGTGACATGTCCTTTGATTGTTTCCCATTCTTCTGCGGTGAGTTTGTCTTTTTTGTTCAGAATGGACCAAGGAATCTCCAGTTTGCCGATGTCATGAATCAGTGCTCCCAGCACGAAACGACGTTTTTCCGCATTGTCCAGTGCGAGCAATTCACTGATATCCAGTGCATATTTGTAGACCCTTTTGGAATGTTTAAACGTATCCATATCCTTGTATCTGAACAGATTGAGCTGCTGCTCGATGTCACGAACGTCCTGTACCAGATCAATCTCATGTTCCATGCCATCATTGCTGCCGTGGCGGTGCACGTTGTTCTTGCCTTGTTTCTTCGCATAATACAGTGCTTTATCCGCCTGATCCACCAGCTGGGATTTGTTATACATATCCACCTGATAGGGCGCGACGCCAGCAGAGAAGGAGAGACAACCGTGTGGAAACACTTCAACGCCTTCAAACGGCGTGTCGTTCAGTTGTTTACGCAGTTTGTTCATGAACCTGTAGGATTCGTCCAACTCCATGCCTGGCATGAGCAAAGTAAACTCTTCCCCTCCATAACGAAAGGCGGTAACAGGTGTGCCTTCCGTCTTTCGCATCAGAAAATCCCCCAGCAGGGCTAGCAGACTGTCACCTTGAAGGTGGCCAAACCGATCGTTATACTTTTTGAAATCATCAATATCAATAAGCCCCAGACAGAGCGGTGTTCCCTGCGTACGAGCGGTAGTCAGTTCATTTTCCAACATACTTTCAAAATAACTATGGTTGAACAGACCTGTGCGTTGATCCGTGTTAGCCTTCTCCTCAATGGTCTGATACATGACAAACAACTGCTTGAATGCATGGGAGAGCAGAATACTGAGACTCAGATACAACAACAGACCGAGCACGCCATTGTGTACAACCAGAATCGTCAGGACAAGTGCCAGAATCAGCGTACATAAATAAACCAGCAGGGATTCGGTAACGAATGCCCGCTTCATCTGCTGTAATGCATCCTTTGTTGAGAAATGAAAGAATAAGCCAAGTGTGATCGTGTTGATGATGAAGTAGGCTGCGAGCGCTGCAAAATAAGGAATCAGATTATAGCCATCCAGAGTTCCCGATTGCCCGCCAGTCCACTCAAAAACGGCAGCTGCTCCTGTAATCATGAGACTGTAGATGCTGAAATTGACAATGTGTTTCCACCAGGTGAGCTTGCGCTCTTTGATTAACAGGATGATGGAGACAGGAAGCAGTACAGATAAACTGAAAGCTCCGCCAAACATGAATATACAGGCAAGGTATACCGATGAATCCATGGATTGCTGATTGCCTTTGGGTGGAATCTGGAACGTGAAATAATCCAGAATTAACGCCGCACCCAGCATGGTGTAGACCATGACCCAATCCGCCGTGGTTAGATGAAGGTAAGACCACTTGTTCATGTACAGAAAAACACCGATCCCGGTACAACTAAGCAAAATAACATACAGACTGCTTCGATCTGCCTTATGGATAAGGTTACGAATAAAGTTCATAAAAAATCTCCTGCTTGGGTTTAGTCTACTCTTGATGTGTATATAATTGGTGTTCTTGTATCGGTGTATACTATATAGATGTATAACATACCAAGTTGCCTGGCAAAAATCCAGAAAGAAAAAACAGGCCGCTGGCAGCCTGTTTGTCTTGTTTGGCGGTATGGATACTAGCCGCCCAGCTTGTATCCCGAAGTTAATGCTACAACGACAGAAGCCACGATGATTGCGTTGATGACAATGCGGGAATATTTCACACCTTCAAATTTTTTCATGGAGAAGACCTCCCTTCCTTGGAGTCTACCTGATTCTCATTAAGCCTGATGAGTTTTAGCAGGTTGCACAGCCTTTTTGTCCCGATTCACCATCATGTACTGGATAAAAAGGAAGATGCCTACGTTCATAACCACATCACCGATGCTGATGACTTGAGTCCGTGGATAAGGGCTGGAGAGTGGGATGATATCACCGAGAAAAGGCAGATTTGTAGATGCATCCATCATAAAATGTTTTGATACGGCGCCGCCTTCCCGGAGCATGTCTACATAGTAGGGTCCCAGTACAGCAGAAGCTTCTACAGAAACTGGCATGCGCCCACCATTTACAGCCATAACGGCAAAATTGAGAAACACACCAATCCAGATGAGCATGAAACCGGTGTGGTGCCTGTTGAGCCACAAAAATGCGAGGCCTGTAATGTAGACAGCAGCAAAGAGATAACCATTAATGGATGCCACCCATTCGAATCGTTCCTGCAGATAGAAAATGAAGAACTGGATTAACAGCAATACAGGGAAAATCCAGCCGCTTCGTAACTTGAGTGCTGCAAACTGGTTGATCCCATGCCGCAACCCGCCCCGAAAAAATCCAACGATCAAGCCGAGAAGAATACCGTCATATACCATGATTAACTCCTGTTCGTGCGGAGATATGCAATGTGATTGCGTGTTTGTGTACATAAAGGATTCGACCTTATATTGGTAATTCCTGCATGAGAAAAATGATTTTTTAGAAGAAATTTGCAAAATGCTGAACAAAAAACCGCCTTTACGAATCCAGGGGTCGAAATCCCTGTAAAATTCGGTAAAGGACGGCTGCTTATGGTGCCAAAATACGAGCTTTAATTCGTTTGGAGACGGAATTTATTTTATTCGGATCCACCGTTCAGATAGTTGAAGAAAGGCTGGTCCACCCAGAAGTCATACGTCGTAATGTCTGCATCGGGTGCCAGCTTCAGGAAACCTTCCCGAATGGCTTTGGCATTCTCTTTCAGAGAGAAGGACTGAGCATAGTAATTGCCAAGCGCGATCTTATTATTGGAAATGACCGGATAGTTCGCCAATGCGGTTGGTGAATAATACAACGGTTGCCACCAGGAGCTGAGAATCAGTGGAGAGGTACTGTCACTGTTCTTTTTAGCATATTTCAGCACAATGTCATTGAAGCGAACTTTGTCTGCCACATTGTTGAACTCGAACTGAATATCATATTCCTTCGCAGAAGCGATATAGTTGCCGTTCTCGATCTGTGTCACTTTATAATCAGGCGTTTCCTTTGGCTCGCCCCATTCCTTCAAATAAATGAAGGCAGATGTCTTCGGCTGGAATTGCACATCAGCATCAATACCTTCGCTACGCAGCAAACCAACCAACTGTACAGCATGTTGAATATTATCGTGGCCGTAGGTAAGTGTCAGTTCATCGATAAAGTTGGAATCAAAGCGGCTATCCTTCAGATTGTAACCTGTTACGAGATCATCTCGCAGGGCCTGATCCACAATTTTTCTCAGCTCAGGTGATTCGATCAGATCCGCTGTGCGATATGCAGCATACAATTTGGAATAGATGTCCGCATCGCCGGAACGCCCAATCTCATGTTTGTATTTCCCTTGACTGACCAGTACGCGTCCAAGCAAAGTATTAGCGAAATCTTTACTTGCTACGCCACCCTTAAGGAGAGCGGGGTACAGGCTTTCGGGAATGAGGCCTGTATCAATCGCCGCAGCCAGTTCCTGTGCGGCTTGTCCCTGAACACGGTTCGGGTTAATGCCAACTTTGGCAAGCGCTTTGGCTGTTTTCTCTGCAGGATATGTATAAGCCAGTTCCTTGAATCCGGCTGCTTTCACCGCGATGAAGACCGCCGCATAAGTGCTCAGTTGATCCTTGGCACGTACTTCTGTACCCGTAAGAACCCCATTATTGTATAAGGATACGGCAGCATCATAGGAAGAATCACCAGAAGACAGATCGGTAAAGACAGGAGCTTTGGCTTCACTGTCACTTGCTTGAGTTGCTTCCGTGATGGCTGCAATGGCTTGAATGAAATCACCTTTGGTAATCTGTTGCGGCAATTGAATGTTGTATTTTGCTTGCAAGAATTGAGCAAAATCCGCTGCGCTTTCCGTGTAAGCAACTGGCGCCTGAGCTACCGGTCCTTTGACACTTTGTGAGGTGGTGGGTTTAGCCGGAGTTGCAGATGCTGCAGAAGCGGAAGCGGGCAAGCTAAGACTGCCTAGTGTTACCGGAGCGGCGAGTAGGGCCGCCAACGTGATCTGGGTGATTTTTTTCAAATGAATAGCCTCCTTAAGATGGGTTGGAAAATGATCAGCTTTGGGTTATAATTCTGACAATTCCTATCAGAATAGAATAATTGGATTGACTTTAGCACGGAGACGCGCTGGATGTCAACGAAAAAAAGCTTGATACAGAGCGGTTTCCAAAGCTTGGTAGAAAGCGAGTTGTCAATTATATTCTATTTGAGTGTATACGCTCAAAGATTTATTGACAAGGATCGACAGTATCCGCTAGGATAAGAAAAAAGAATGTTGAAAAGGGGTATTTTCAAAATGAAAAGAGGTTTATCGTTCGTCTTATCGATCATCATGTTGGCTATTTTGTTGGCAGCTTGTGGGAATTCGGCTTCCAAAGACGAACAATCCGCCCAAGGCAGTGATTCGGAGAAATCTCTTCGGATGGCCCTTGTACTTCCCGAAAAAATAGGGGTTAACCCTTTCTTTGTACAGATGGATGAAGGCTTCAAAAAAGCAGGCGAAGAATTTAAAGTAGACACCAAGACAATTGAATCGACAGACCCGGCAGCATTTGAACAAAATCTGCGTGCTGCGGTTGCCGAGAATTATGATCTGATTATTACAGCCACTTTCCAGGCGGAAGATGCATTGAAGAAAGTCGCTGCAGAAAATCCGGACAAGTCCTTTGCAATTGTAGATACAACAGTGGATCTGCCTAACGTACGTAGCGTTGGTTTCCGTGAATATGAAGGGGCGTATCTGCTTGGTGCAGCTGCTGGATTGTCCACCAAAACAGATAAAGTCGGCATGATCGCAGCAATGGATGTACCATTGATCAAGAAATATACGGAAGGTTTCAAAGCTGGGTTGGAATCCGTGAATCCAGACGCAGAATTCCTCGTGAACTATGTAGGTGGATTTAATGACCCGGCCAAAGCAAAAGAATTGGCACTGGTACAATTCGGCAAAGGCGCTGACTTTATCGCTGGCGCATCCGCTGTAGGTGACCTTGGTGTGTTCGAAGCAGCAAAAGAAAAAGGCTTCTATACTTCAGGTCAGGATACGGACCGTACCGTTGAAGACCCGGAACATATCGTATTGTCTCAATTGAAATCAACCGATACGGTTGCTTATGAGACTGTGAAAGATTTTGTAGAAGGCAACTTCAAAGCAGGTGCAGTAAACTATGGTTTGAAAGAAGACGGTGTAGGCCTGACGTACGTTACACGTGATAGCGAATCTCCGCTGAATGCTTTTGTTGGACAAGAAGTGATCGACAAGGTTAAAGCAATCAAGGATGATATCGTATCCGGCAAAATTGTAGTCAAAGATCCATTGCAACAATAGTTTTGAATGTTCTTTTCAATGAATGAGTGATGGAATTGATCAGCCGGCTGCCCGATCAGGCAGCCGGTTTTGCTGCTATTAAATGACCAGTATATGTTCAACTTATCGTTTACACGGTAACGAAGAGGACAGAAATAACCTGATGAAGCAAAGCGTTCGCCTTTATCACCGGATTTTCCCCTTTATAAAAGGGAATCAAAAAATCTGGGGATAACAGCGATCGGAAGGTTGTTCTGTCATCGTAGTGGCGAGTGTAACCTTTTAAGTTGAACTGAGGGGAGCGAACGCGAGATATGCTGTTGGAGATGGAGCACATTACGAAGAAATACGGCGGCTTCACCGCTAACCGTGACATCCGTTTTAATTTGCGTGAGGGAGAGATTCATGCCCTTGTAGGTGAGAACGGGGCCGGTAAAACAACCTTGATGCGTATGCTGTACGGTATGGAACAGCCTACGACAGGAACAATCAAAGTCCGTGGACGCGAAGTGAGCTTCGCTACGCCGTCCCACGCGATGGCAAGTGGCATCGGCATGGTGCACCAGCATTTCATGCTGTTCCCTTCCTTTACGGTGGCGGAGAACATCGTGATCGGACGCGAACCGGCGAAGGCAGGTGCATTTGACCGTAAAAAAGCAGCGGCCCAGGTGAATGAGCTTGGCAGACAATATGGCATGCCGGTTGACCCGTGGAAAAAAGTATCCGAGTGCCCGCTTGGCATGCAGCAGCGTGTTGAAATTCTCAAGGTGCTGCATCAGGGCGCAGACATCATTATATTGGATGAACCTTCGGCAGTACTGACGCCGCTGGAAGTAAAAGAACTGCTCGCGAACATGAAATCACTCGCAAAGCTGGGCAAAACCTTTGTACTAATCACGCACAAGCTGCAAGAAGTCATGGATGTAGCCGACCGGATTACGGTACTTCGGGATGGTCAGGTAACGGGTACGTTGGAAGCCAAAGATACACATGTGGAGGAATTGTCCCGTCTGATGGTTGGTCGTGAACTTGTGCGTATGGACAAGCAGCCATCGGTTCCAGCGGAAGCTGTTCTTCAGGTGGAAGGGGTCAATCTGTCCGGGGCCAAGGATCGTTCGGCGCTCAAGGAGATCCATATGGAGGTTCGAAAAGGTGAGGTTGTTGGCATAGCCGGTATCTCTGGTAACGGCCAGTCTGAATTGATTCAGGTCATTGCCGGACTGCGTAAGGCGGATAGTGGTCGCGTTGTGCTCTCCGGGCAGGATACAATCAACTGGCCTGTACGGCGCATCCGGGAGCATGGACTTGCTCATATTCCGGAAGATCGTTACATGTGGGGAGCGGCCAAGGATGCGAGCGTTCGCGAGAACGGGCTAATGGGACACCATCATCGCTTACAGTCACGCGGCATTATCAAAGCTAAAGCAGCAAAAACGATGGTAGAGAGTTGGATCAAACAGTTCAGCATCAAGACGGGTTCTGCGGAGACCAAGGCACAATTCCTGTCCGGAGGAAACTTGCAGAAGCTGATTGCTGCCCGTGAATTTGCACAGGATACACCGTTTCTGATTGCAGCCGAACCGACCCGTGGTGTGGATATCGGAGCGATGGAGACGATCCATGCCGAATTGCTGCGCAAACGCAGTGAGGGTGCGGGTATTCTGCTCGTTTCATCAGAGTTGTCCGAAATTTTGCAATTATCTGATCGCATTATTGTCATGTATGAAGGAGAAATTGCCGGAGAATTGAGAGCAGAGGAAGCAACTGAGGAACAGATCAGCTTGTTAATGGCAGGAGGGAAAGAGCGGATATGAATCGGGTAAAAGAAACACTTCGCGGACTCGTACAGCCGCTGCTTGCCGTATTCATCGGTCTGCTTGCAGGGGCTGTGGCGATTCTGATCGTTGGCGGTAATGTGGTGGATACGTATGCGGAGATGTGGAAAGGAGCCTTCGGCAACTTCTACTTCTTCACCAATACGTTGGCTCGTTCCACACCAATCATCTTGGCGGGACTTGGCGTAGCCTTGGCATTCCGTGCCGGATTTTTCAATATGGGAGCCGAAGGCCAGATGATTCTTGGCGGACTCAGTGCCGCGCTCACGGCGCTTTATCTGCCAGGTCCGGGCTGGTTCGTGTGTATTGCTGCGATTGTGGCAGGTATTGTTGCCGGGGGAATCTGGTCCCTGTTTGCAGGCTGGCTGGATGCACGCTTCGGCATGAACTTGTTGATCACAACCTTACTACTTAACTATATTGCCATTTATTTCGGGGGCTACATGGTCTCCTATCCATTTAAGGACCGCACAGGATCTGCAGCAATGGCTCAGACACCCATGATTGACCAGAGTATCTGGTTGCCGAAGTTGTTCCAGGGCATGGGGCTGCATGCAGGCTTCATTATTGCCATTGTAGCGGCCATTCTGATCTACTGGTTTACGCATAAAACGGTGACCGGTTACGAGATCCGCATGCTCGGCAGCAATCCGTCCTTTGCAACCTACGGTGGTGTTCGCCGCATTCGCATGATGATGCTGTCCATGGTCATCAGTGGTGGACTTGCTGGACTCGCGGGTGCGGGGGAAGTGCTCGGTACACAGTACCGTTTCCTTGATGGCTCATTGTCATCGGCAAGTTACGCATGGAGTGGCATTATGGCCACGTTGCTTGCCCGCTCGCATCCACTCGGTACAGCTGTAGCAGCTATTTTGCTGGCTGCGCTACAGACGGGTGCCATGGGGATGGAACGGAACACGGATGTACCGCTGGAAGTTGGCAGTGTCATCCAAGCTGTATTGACGTTATTTGTATCAGCTCAGATCGGTTATTCATTCCTGAAGCGGAGAAAGGAGAAAAAGTCCAATGCAACAACTGTTTGATGCAGCCATGTTTGGCTCAACCTTGCGGATTATGACTCCAATCCTGCTTGCAGCGCTCGGTGGGGCTTTATGTTCTCGTGTCGGTCTGTTTAACGTGGGTCTTGAAGGACTGGTTCTGATCGGTGCGTTCTCCGCTATTGTTGGTAATTATCTGTTTGGCAATGTGCTGCTGGCGGTACTCTTTTCCATTATAATTGTGATGTTATTCTCGGCGCTCTTTGCCTTTATAAGCATTAATCTGAAAGCCAACGCCATCGTGGTCGGGATCTCGCTTAACTTCCTGGCTGCGGGGGTGACGACCTTTGCACTGCGTGCGATTTTTGATGTAAAAGGTGCATACTACGACAAAGACATGGTGGGACTTCCCAAGTGGGATATTCCGCTGATTAAGGACATCCCGTGGGTGGGCGATGTAATATCGGGACATAGTCCGCTGGTTTACCTCGGTATTGTGCTCGTGATTGCACTACAATTTTATCTGTTCAAAAGTGTATCTGGCTTCCGCCTGCGCTCCGTCGGTGAGAACCCGATTGCAGCACAGAGCATCGGGATCAAGGTACGTGGCATCCAGTATGGTGCCGTTCTGATGTGCGGTGTGTTGTGCGCTCTGGCTGGAGCACAGTTGTCGCTCGGTCAGGTAACGATGTTTACCGAAGGCATGACTGCTGGTCGTGGTTTTATAGCGCTGGTGGCAACGATGTTAGGGCAAGCGAATCCGCTTGGCGTCATGGGCTCCAGTGTTCTGTTTGGCTTCATGGAAGCATTGAGTATTCGTCTGCAAGGATTCTCCCTGCCAACGCATTTCACGTTGATGCTGCCGTATATTGTGACGCTGGTCGCGATGTTCTTTTTCAAAGACCGTACCTATGCACAGGATGCACTGAAAGCGGGCGGAAGCTCGCGTTAATTCTGAATGTCTATGTTAGAGACAGTAAAAGAAGGAGGAATTCCACATGCATAACAAGGCTGAACGTTTGAAAAAAGGAAAAACTCCGGCACCCAAAACAGGTAACGATCACGGAGATCGGCTGCCGCCAGGACAGATGCTGACGGAGAAATTCCCGATTCTGCATGAAGGGGAAGTGCCGGAATATGACCTGTCCACCTGGGACTTGAAGGTATTCGGCGAAGTGGAGGAAGAGAAGGTGTTCTCCCTGGCTGAGTTGCAGGCGATGCCTCAGGTGAACACGGTGAGTGATATTCACTGTGTTACCCGTTGGTCGAAATTCGATACGCCGTGGGAAGGTATACGCTTTTCCGATTTTGTGAAACTTCTGGGGGTTAAGCCAGAGGCAAAATACGTCATGATCCATGCCGATCATGATTATGAAACAAATGTACCGCTCGAAGAATTGATGCATGATGACGTATTGCTTGCATTCAAATATAACGGTGAGCCACTTACTCCCAAGCATGGTTTTCCCCTGCGTATGGTTGTGCCACAACTTTACTTCTGGAAGAGTGCCAAGTGGATACGTGGTCTGGAGTTTATGACAGAAGACCGGAACGGATTCTGGGAAGTGAATGGTTTCCACCATTTTGCCGATCCGTTCAAGGAACAACGCTTCTCGGGTGAAGATCTGCCGATTCCGGAAGACGAGTGGACGAAGAAGGAGTTTGATTGATATGTTGATGCCTATTTTGCAGATTCATTCGGAAGACATGCCGGCATACGCCATCGTCTGTGGTGATCCGGCACGTGCGGAGAAGATTTCCCGGAAGCTGGAGCAGGCGAGAGAACTGGCGTTCAGTCGGGAGTATCGCACGTTTGTTGGTTTGTACGAAGGGGTACAGATCGCTGTGGTCAGCCATGGTGTGGGTTCACCTGGAGCAGCTGTCTGCTTCGAGGAATTGATTCGCGCGGGTGTAACAACTCTGATTCGTGTAGGTACAGCGGGATCGTATACAGCCGATTATCCAGCAGGCAGCGTGATTGTGAGTACAGCCGCTGTTCGTACGGATGGGTTAACTCGCCAACTGGTGCCGGATGGTTTCCCTGCGGTAGCGGACCTTGGGGTGACACAAGCGTTGATCGAAGCTGCTCGTGAGCAAGAAAGCGCGGATGCTGCAACATTTGCAGGCAAAGTGGGCGTTGGTATCACCGTAACGCTGGATGCGTTCTTTGCAGGCGTGGAAGAGATTCCACACCGCAAGTATAAGCAGGCTGGAGCACTTGCGGCTGAGATGGAAATTGCGGCACTCTACATCGTCAGCACCTTGCGTGGGGCTCGCGCCGGAGCCATTGTCGCGATCGATGGATTCGCGGACAGTGATCTGGCAGCCGAGTATGATCCGCATACGGACGCGGTTGGACAAGCGGTAGAGCGTGAGATTAATGCAGCGCTACGTGCGCTAGTCACGCTTGCGCGCCAGGATATGCAGTAAGGTTAAACCTCGACTTTGGTGTATTTGTGGATTCAAAGAGATATGGAATTTGTAAGACGAATGGATTAACAAAAAATCCAGATTTCCTTCAAAAGGATTCTGGATTTTTTCGCTAGCAATCGAAGCATGAATAATGTAAGGTGACTGATCTATGATGTAAGCTCTCAGTAAGATTGTTTAGTTGAGCTTAAATAAAATGCGATATTACACAGCCGCAGTAAATTTTGTATTGTTAAAAATTAACTACCTGATGTCCAATTGTGCCAGAATTTGCAACAAAAAAAGGACCTCATTTTCCAGCTGAATGTGAAAAATGAGATCTTTTTTGTGCTTAAAGACACTCCCTAGTGTCATTAGCAGGAATGATTGAACACTTCAACATTTAATATATGAATTCTTGATCGTAGCCATGTTAATTACAGTTACCATCGTTACATTAAGAAAAAGAAATGTATCGAATTACATTTGTATTCTTATCAACTGAGAGCTTAATTTGATTGCACACATTAGCAAACAATCGGATACTAACTTTATCTTTTATGAAATCGTTGAATTCCCAATTATCGACCCATAATACGAATTCCTGTCCTGCTAGAATGAAAGTTTCTTTAATATTGTTCCAAAATTCATTCAGTTCCTTGGCTTGTAATTTATCGATCAAATCTAAATTGATTAGATATTCTTCAACCTCTACATTATGAAAATCATCTCCTACATTGCCATTAGGAAATAAATCATATATTATTTCACTACACTTTTTTGCTTTATAAAGTTCTAAAAAACGATCCAAATAAACTTTTTTTATATTTTGAAAATAATATGATACCTGGGAACTATTCTCCAATTTTTTTACATTTTCAAAATATTGAACCAGTTGCATTATTTGATTTCCTTCTGAACTTTTATCTGTAGGAATATTTAAGAGTCCTTGTGGATCTACAAATACAAATGGGGAAATAAATAATTGTTCAAATAAATTGAAATGTAAATCTTGAATATCAGATCCATCAGAAGACGTATCTACTTTGATATACCTATTCCTTTTCCTAGCTAGGGTGTCAGGATAGTTCGCGACATCATCATCTTTAATCTCAAGTTTTTCAAATAAATTCAAGGTGTTTCCTCCCAGATCTTTATTTATGCATTTTATATCATTACTATTCGGAAAACAAAATGTCGAGACACCGGAAGGTATTCTCGACATTTTGTTACACTCAGAAACTTATTTTGTTGTAAAATATGCGTTTCCTGTAGTAATAACTTTTAAAACTCCCTTGGTAGTAGTGACAGAACCAGTTAAAGTTACTGCATGTTGACCTGGTTTAGTAAAAATGCGATCATCTTGATTTTGTTCAAAATTCTTAGTTTGGAAAGTTGAATACTTAAATGGTGTTCTCACTAAATCAGAATACGCTAACTCTAAATCTACTCTAGTAATTTTAGCCTGTGGAGTTGTTATATATACGCTCCAGTCCACAAACACATGATTACCGTTCTCTACTTCAGCTACTACATCAGCGTAACCATCAAGTGGCTTCACAGCCATAGTCGTTATAGATCCATCATTAGCCTGGGCTTGTTCACTAGGTATAAATGTCAATGGGATTCTAATTGAGACAATATTAGACTCTGACTGATCTGCAGTATTATTTACCAATTCAGAGGCATAAATACTTGATGGACCAACTAACAACACTACCATGGTCATAACAACTAAAAATAATTTCTTGAGATTCTTCACTTTTACATCTCCCTATTATTAATTTCATTAATAAGGATAACATTGAAAAACAAGGAATTCATATGATGCAAAAGTCATATAGTATCGACAAATAATGGAGTTTTTTGTCGAATCACTTTTAACTTCTCTGGAAAACGTTCGATTTTCCTTGAATCCCTCCATACCAGAGTTGGAATACAAAGTAGAGGAAATCATTTTGGATAAACAGGTTGATTTCGATTAACAGAGAACAGGATATATCATGAAAAATGACGTATGGATGATGCGCGTGTACTAAGGGCGCAAAATCTATACGTCATTATCTGTATCTGGGTAAATAACACCTTGTTCTTTCTCAAATTCTTCAATATGTTGTTCAATAAGATACTCAATTTGCATTGCAATAGATCGTTTGTTTTTGTCCGCAATCACTTTAATTTTCTCAAAATTCTTTTCTCGCAGCCTAAGTGTAAAGACTCTTTTATCTGTAGCCATGAAATAAAATCTCCTCAAAAAGTAATGTTCATATTGTATCATTACAAAATACTTCAATATACAATCATATTGACATCTAAGTGATGTCACTCTAATATTTATATTCATAGTGACGTCACTTTTTTGGAGGGGAACATGGAGGACTTCGAAGAAATATTTAACCAGTTCAAAGCTCTTCGTATGGAGAGTATCGGAAATCTTGTGATTTATAATTCAAAAGAATATAAAAGATTGAGTCAAGAAAGTGATCGTTTGTTTATGGAGCTATGTGAATATGTTAAGCCAGAGGGGATGGCTTTATTTTTGGACTATTGTAATGTAATAACCCTTCTTCAGGGTACAGCAGAGTCAGTAATGTACGAGCAAGGGTTTAGAGATGGATTTAGCCTAATAAAGTTAATGTTTAATTCAAATAACACATAACTTGGGGGACGGCCTGATCCTCAAAGAGAATGATAATGCAGAAAGTGGGCACGTTATATAAAGGAACATCAACCATGAATACGAAAAAGGGAGGACTCTACGATGACACAGAACAATCAACCTCAGGACGAGGCGGAAATTCGCAACAAGTTGGATGAAGATGGGGATTCCTTGATGGAGAAAAAGAAGATTCTAAGCGGAGTAGACATTGAGCCGCAGGCGGACGAATGGGCGGCGAAGCCATCACCTGTTGCTTTTAATGAAGGAAATGCTTCTACGAAAAAATAAACAACATGAGCATTCTATGGGCTTGATGGAATGAAGATAAATTTAGCGAAGCAGGTACCCTTATGGTATCTGCTTTTTGGTTGTATAATAATGTAAAATTCAGCGGATGAAAGAGTGATGGGGATGAGTGCGGGTACGATTAACATCAGAAAGGCAGAAATGAGGGACTACTCTGGTGTGTCATTGTTGATGGATGAGTTGCACCAGATGCATGTCGAGGGGCGGCCCGATCTATACAGAGCGTTAGAGACGAGAATGGAGGAAAAGGAGTTCACCGAACTGCTGGAAACGGACAAGCGTTACCTGTATGTTGCCGAGTCTTCGGAAACGGGTTTGATTCTGGGTTACGGGAGTGCGCAGTTAAGTGTAATTCAGGATAACCCGTTGATGGTGGATCGCAAGATGTTGTACATCCATGAACTTGTAGTGGATACCAAACATCGGGGCCAAGGAACAGGCAAACAGTTACTACAAGCATTCATCGAGCTAGGGAGAGAGCTTCAGGCAGA
Source organism: Paenibacillus sp. FSL k6-2145 (assembly GCF_037976585.1). Classification (NCBI taxonomy): domain Bacteria; kingdom Bacillati; phylum Bacillota; class Bacilli; order Caryophanales; family Paenibacillaceae; genus Paenibacillus; species Paenibacillus sp. FSL k6-2145. The sequence goes on from NZ_CP150267.1 coordinate 2,622,946, forward strand.
CAGTGTGGAATTATCAGTGTCAACGTTTAACTCTGGCGCACAGACTTTCTATGAACAGATGGGTCTGGTCGTCCGCAGCAGCAGGATGGAGTATACCTTGTAAGATGCACTGCTCTTTATAATTCGAACAAGCAATCATCTATTTTTAACAAAATATCAAAATGAACTTGAATACCCCCATGGGGTATGTTACTCTTAGAAAAGAACGAAAGAAAAGGGGTGTTCATGATGGATCATCAGAGCCATCCCGAGGAATCTTTGCAATCCTCCATGTCCGATTCAACGGATGCTTCGGCTACAGTTCAAGAAGCAGTATCCTGTCATGCCGAAGGCAGTGATGGGAAGCATGTGCGCAAGAGTCACCATTCGCAGGAGATGAAGAGTAACCTGGTTTCTCGTTTGAACCGTGTGGAAGGTCAGATTCGCGGGATTAAGGGATTGATCGAGAAGGATACGTACTGTGATGATGTGCTGACGCAGATTGCGGCGGCTCAGTCTGCTCTTAATTCGGTAGGCAAACTTCTGCTTGAAGGCCATATGAAGAGCTGTATCGTTGAGCGCATTCAGGCTGGTGAACATGAGGTTGTGGATGAACTGCTGGTTACGATGCGGAAGTTAATGAAGTAAGCTACATTGATTTACCTAATGAAGTTATCATTTTAATATACCCCAAGGAGGAATTTGGAATGTCTAATGTTACGTTGAACGTTACGGGAATGTCTTGCAATCACTGTGTGAAGTCGGTTGAAGAGGCTGTGAAGAATGCTGGGGCGAGTGGTCACGTGGATCTGGCAGCGGGAACGGTAGCTGTGGAATATGATGAGCAGACAGTGAACGTGGATCAGATCAAAGCTGCGATTGAAGATCAGGGATACGATGTAGTCTAACGGCATTACAGGCTTAAACCGAACATGCTCATGGGTAAAAAGAGGTCAGTGGTCTTTTTTCCTACGAGTCAGGTTTAAGCCTAATTTTCTGTCTGATACATACCCCTTGGGGGTATAATTAATTAAAACTATACAATAAATTGAATCGACATGAAAGGAGCTGACATGATGGATAACTTAACGAATAAACCAATGGATGGATCATCCGAACCCACACCAATGCCACCTATGGCAGAAGCACCAGGACTAAAGGCAACACTGCACATCACGGGAATGACTTGTGCTGCATGTTCGACGCGAGTGGAGAAGGGCTTGTCCCGTATGGAAGGGGTGCATCAGGCCAATGTGAATCTTGCCATCGAACAGGCAACCGTATCTTATGATCCGAAGACAACTAACGTGAACGCGTTGCGTGATAAAGTTGAGGCGCTTGGTTACGGTACGGTGTCCGAATCGGTTGATCTGAACATTACGGGTATGACGTGTGCTGCTTGTTCTGCCCGGATTGAAAAAGGACTTTCCCGACTACCGGGGGTATCTCAGGCGAACGTGAATCTGGCACTGGAGACAGGGCATATTGAATATGCCGCAGGCACATTGAAACCTTCGGATATTACCGCCAAGATCAAGCAGATGGGCTACGGTGCTGAACTGCAATTGACGCAAGAAGAGACCACATCGGTTCGTGAACGTGAGCTGCAACGCAAAAAGTGGAAATGGATGATATCTGCGTTGTTATCGATTCCTTTGCTGTGGGCAATGGTGGGGCATTTCTCGTTCACATCCGGAATCTATGTCCCAGATCTGTTCATGAACCCTTGGTTCCAGCTGATTCTGGCAACGCCAGTACAGTTCGTGATTGGGTGGCAGTTCTATGTGGGGGCGTACAAAGCCTTACGTAACCGCAGTGCCAATATGGACGTTCTCGTGGCACTGGGTACCAGTGCAGCGTTTTTCTACAGTCTGTATCTGACGTTATCCAGTGGGTACTTACCTTCTACGACGACGATGGATCACGGCGCAATGGGAACGAGCACAGCCGCCATGCCTTCGGTAGAACTCTATTATGAGACAAGTGCAATTCTGATTACGTTAATTTTACTGGGAAAATGGTTCGAAGCTGTGGCGAAAGGCCGCTCATCACAGGCGATTAAAAGCCTGATTGAACTGGCTCCACGTGAAGCCCGTGTCATCCGGGACGGACAGGAAGTGATGGTTCCTGCCGCATATGTTGCGGTGGGTGACTTGGTTCTGGTGAAGCCGGGTGATAGCATCCCGGTGGATGGTATTGTTGAAGAAGGCCAATCCTCAGTCGATGAATCCATGCTTAGTGGAGAGAGCCTTCCCGTGGATAAAAAACCGGGAGATGCCGTTACAGGTGCTACGCTGAACAAAAATGGGGTATTACGACTTCGTGCGACCCGAGTGGGATCGGACACGGCTTTGTCCCAGATTATTAAAGTAGTCGAGCAAGCTCAGGGCTCCAAAGCACCGATCCAGCGGATTGCAGATGTTATTTCAGGCATATTTGTTCCGATTGTCGTGGGTATTGCCGCGCTGACATTCCTGATCTGGTATCTGTTTGCAAGTCCGGGTGACTTCGCTGGTTCCCTGGAGAAAGCCATTGCCGTGCTCGTTATTGCCTGTCCATGTGCACTGGGCCTGGCAACGCCGACCTCCGTTATGGCTGGATCAGGACGTGCGGCTGAATATGGCATTCTGTTCAAGGGTGGCGAACATCTGGAGTCGGCACAACAGATTCAGACCGTGGTGCTCGACAAAACAGGTACAGTAACCCAAGGTAAACCGGTCCTTACCGATGTTGTTACGGCTCCGAATTGGACGGAATCCGATCTGCTTGAGCGAGTGGGAGCGGCCGAACAGAGTTCCGAGCATCCGCTGGCAGAGGCAATTGTTGCGGGTATCCGTGCCAAGGGTCTGGAGCTAACCGCAACAGAGAAGTTCGAGAACATACCGGGATACGGCGTGCGAGCATCATTAAAAGGGCAGGAAATTCTGGTCGGCACACGGCGGTTGCTTGCGGATGAACAGGTGAATGTCTCTGAGGAAACCGTTCAGCAGATGAACCGTCTGGAAGAGCAGGGACGTACAGCGATGCTGGTAGCGGTGGATGGTCAGTGGGCAGGGATCGTGGCTGTGGCTGATACCATCAAGGATACTTCTCGTGAAGCCATCAGCCGTCTTCAGGCAATGGGGATCGATGTCATTATGATCACGGGAGACAATGAGCGCACAGCTCGCGCTGTAGCAGAACAGGCAGGCATCGGTAAAGTTTTGGCTGAGGTTCTGCCGGAAGGTAAAGCTGCGGAAGTGAAGAAACTTCAGGAGAGTGGCCTGAAAGTTGCGATGGTAGGTGACGGCATTAATGATGCTCCGGCACTTGCTACTGCTGATATTGGGATGGCCATCGGAACAGGAACGGATGTAGCGATGGAAGCGGCGGATATTACCTTGATGCGTGGTGATCTGAACAGCATTGCAGATGCGATTGAGATGAGCCGGCGCACGATGGGTAACATCAAACAAAACCTGTTCTGGGCACTCGGATACAACGTTATTGGTATTCCCATTGCGGCAGTTGGCTTCTTGGCTCCATGGCTGGCAGGGGCGGCGATGGCGTTCAGCTCCGTATCGGTTGTCCTGAATTCCCTACGTCTGCAACGCATGAAGCTGAAGAGAAATGACTGACCGACCTTTGCTTGGAGATATATTCAACGCCTTATTGCAAATGAAGTGAGGATGAATAAATGCGCGGTTCGCTGCAGCGGACCGTGTTTTTTGTTGAGAAAAATACAGTCTAGTCATCAGAAAGTTACATCCTGAATTGCTAGTCTATATGTGCTTTTCTTCGGGAAAAGGGCAGTGTAATGCTCTTTTGTGAAAATGGATCAATTGCATTCATGAATAAAGCTTATATTTTCTGAATTTTTCAAAAATGAGTTGACAATATGGACATATTCACATAAAATTTAAACGATCGTTTGATTCAAACAACTGTTTAAATCAAATTAGAACTATTTGAGTAATGGAGGACACCTTTTATGTTACAGGCTTTACGTACATTGTTTAAAAAACCGCCAGTGATTGTAGGGATCGTAACAGCACTTATGTTCCAAGTGATCTTTAGCGTGATCTGGATGACCGCATATTCGGGAGTAAACGACCGCACGAAGGAATTGACGGTTGCGATTGTGAATGAGGACGGCGAAATGTCCAAAGGCATCGCAGATTCCCTCGCAGGAACACTGCCTTTCCACACCGTATCTAATCTGAGTGCGGCTGAAGCGTTGGACCAGCTGAATCATCACCAAGTACACATGGTGCTCGATATCCCGGCTGGATTTAACGAATTGCTTCAGACGGCTGGCTCAACCGCCGAGATTAAATACACCATTAATGAAGCGAACCCGGTTACGATCAAAAGCATGATGCAAGGTGTATCACAAAGTGTGACAAACACAATTAACAAACAAGCTACAGCACAAGGGGTACAGACAGTGTTGACCGCTTCAGGCGCGCCTGCCGAACAGGCTGCTGAAGCCGCTACAAACCTGACTACCCGAGTGGAAGGAACGACAACGTCCATCAACCCGGTTAACGGGATGAATAATCAGATGGTGCCAATGATGATGGTACTGGCTTCCTATGTAGGTGCCATGATCATGGGGATGAACCTCCAGACAGCCATGGGTATGCTGTCATCTACCTATTCCCGATTGACTTTGTTTGGCGCGAGAGTAGTCATTAACGTGGGTTCTGCATTGGTCGTTTCCTTGCTGGGATCTTCACTGATTGTGGCACTGGGAGGACAGATTGCACAAGGATTCGTTGCATTCTGGTTGTTCCAGGCGCTCTTCCTGTGCACGTTCATGTTCTTCTCCCAGTTCTTCCTGATCTGCTTTGGACCAGCAGGAAGTCTGTTCAACATCATCTCACTGTCCTTGCAACTGGTATCTTCCGGCGCAATGGTACCGCGTGAATTGCTGAACAGTTTCTATAGCGGCATTGGGCAGTACCTGCCTGCAACATACGCCGTTCAGGGTATTCTGAGCGTGCAGTTGGGAGGACCAGGAGTTCAGTCTGCTGCGGGCTCTATCGTGATTGTACTGTTGGTTGCCGTTGCGTTGTCACTGGTTGTGACGTTGTTGAAAAAACAACGCATGCCAGCTATGGCTCCAAGCCCTGCTCAAGCAAACAACTAATACAGCAGATGCATACCACTGCATCATAGGATAGGACAAGCACCCCGATGATTTTCATCGGGGTGCTTGGTGTAATATAATAGACAGATGAATCGCTGGCTGCAGTCCTTGAGCTGGAGCGAATAAGATGAACGGACAAGAGGGAGCGGGACGGAATGACGGAACCGGAGTTGGATATCAAAACGAGGATATTGCTTGCAGCCAAAAAGCTTTTTGCACAGCAAGGGTATGACGGGACGAGTGTTCGTCAAATATGTGATGAGGCAGGTGCCAATGTGTCGTTGGTGTCTTATCATTTTGGCGGCAAAGAAAAGGTGTTCGAAGCATTATTTGAGCATTTTTTCCCTGGGCATATGATGAACTCGCTGGCGGAAGAGTCGATGTCCTCGCCTGTGGAAGGTATCCGCCGAATTATTGGTGAAGTTGTGAAGTTCACGATGACGGATCGGGAGATGAGCGATATTGTGCAGCTTGAAATTACACTTCGTACACATCGTACAGCTACCGTATTTCGTTTTCTAGACCCTGTATGGACCCGAGTGAGGGAACTGCTGCAAGAGGGTAAGGATCAGGGATTGTTCCAGGTCGAGTCCGTATCTTATGCGATGCTTCAGGTTATGGGCGTGGCTTTGGCGCACAAACGGGCCAAGAATTCACGATTTGGCTTTGATTATCAGGATATGAATACAGACGAGCTCGCTGAGCAGACGATTGAGTTCGTACTTCGAGGATTGGGAGTGAACCACCATGAATGAAACCATTGAGTTGATGATGAAACACCGTTCTGTACGCAAATTCAAGCCAGACCCGGTAAGTGAAGAGCAGCTTGCAGCCATCGTAGCGGCTGGGCAGATGGCTTCCTCTTCAAGTAGTGTGCAAGCATATACTGTAATTGCTGTGACTGACTTAGAGCAAAAAGCCAAGCTGGCTGAATTGGCAGGCAATCAGGCCTACGTCAATGAATGCCCGGTGTTTCTCGTATGGTGTGCTGATCTGTATCGACTGAGTGATGCTGCGAAACGTCATCTTCCTGAAAAGGAATCGTACGCCGATTCAACCGAGAATTTCATGGTAGCCACGATTGATGCTGCATTGGCTTCCCAGAATGCTGCTCTTGCAGCAGAGTCGCTTGGTTTTGGAATCGTATATATCGGCGGGCTTCGGACCCGGATTGAGGAAGTAGCCGAGTTGTTGGGATTGCCGGAAGGGGTATATCCGGTGTATGGCATGTGTATTGGTGTTGCAGATCAGGAAACGGGGATTCGTCCACGTCTGCCACTGAATGCAGTTCTGCATCATAATCGCTATAATGCCGAGCAGAGCATCAAGGGTGTTGAGCAGTATGATGAGACAACGACGGCCTACATGAAAGAACGGACTAACGGTGAAAGAACAACTCCATGGTCCGAACTGATGGCGAAGCGTCTGACTGAGCCGACAAGGTTGCAAGTGAGACCGTTCCTGGAAGGCAAAGGATTTTTGAAGCGTTAAGTTGAACTGAAGGTAGTTACACTTGCCACTCCGATGACAGAACAACCTTCCGATCGCTGTTATCCCCAGATTTTTTGATCCAATTTTTGTGAAGGTGAAAATCTAGCGATAGCGTATGCTTCCGAAGTAGCTTTCTTTCAGAAAGCTTTTAGGCGAACGCTCTGCTTCCTCAGGTTATTTCTGTCCTCTACGTTCCTGTGTAAAAATTCAGTTCAACTGATATATATAGTAAATTAGAAGTCAGTCGGATCGAAACCGACTGGCTTCTTTGTGCTTTGTTGTAAAGTGCTGTGTTGGCACGGGCAAGCGAGAGTGCTTGCGGCTATCAGATTGTAATCAAGTTAAGCCATAGAAACGCTTTGTGTTCTGATAAAAAAGACGGGCGGCCCGCTCGGTTCCCATGCCAGTGATCTCACTCCATGCCTGGATGACCTGTCTGGTCATGGCAGGGTGTGTCATTCGTCCCTGAAATGGTCCTTCGAAGGGCCAAGGTCCGTCGGTCTCGGCCATCACTTGTTCCGATGGATATTGCCGGGCGAGTTCGCGAATCTCTTCTTCATACAGAATATCCGGCGTGAAGGAAATGAAATAACCGTTGTCCGCCATGCGCCTTACGGTTTGGCGAGAACCTTTGAACCAGTGGAAATGAGCACGTCGGAACTGATATTGCTCCAGCAGATCACAGACGATATCGGCATCATCGTATACCGCATGAAGGACAAGTGGTTTGTTGTGCTTTTTGGCAAGTTGGATGAAACGTTCAAGCAGCTTGATATACCCGCTCTGATCGAAGTGCTGCCCTGCCTGCTCCGCTTCCTGACGATTGTAATAGGGAAGGCCGACTTCTCCTATGGCTGTGGCTTGTCCCATATGCTTCTCGATCCATTGGAAGAACAGGTCCATTTCTGCAACGGACGGTAGTTCCTGTTCCGGATGGAAACCGAAGGCCGGATAGATGTTGCGTGGATGTTGCTTTGCAAGCTCCAGGTTGGCCTGGGCAGAAGCGAGATTCATGGACACGGCGATGACTGCCTCGACTTGTTGAGACGGGAAAGATAGCAGCATCTCGCGTTGTTCGTCAGGGGTATACTGATCGAAGTGAATATGAGCATCAATTAATGGTGCAAAAGCTTGAGAATGCACGCGGGAATTCCTCCTTGTGGTCATTTATATTCTAACTATGTTACGCAGAATTTCTTATGGTGGATCACCCAATAAAGGAAAATAATAACTTTAAAAACCCGCGCTATTATTATAGGCGGGCTTTCTGCTGTTCTTCTCTCATCCACTGAGCAATCTGCCGTTTACGCTCCAGAAAAGCGGATTCCTCCGTAATTTCTTCTCGTCTTGGGCGATCAAAAGGAACATGTACCTCGTGCAACACTGTTGCAGGTCGGTTGGATAAAACATAGACCCGATCCGCTAGCAGTAATGCTTCTTCGATATTATGGGTGATGAACAGCACCGAGCGGCGGTTCTGTTCCCAGATATCGAGCAGCCAGCGCTGCATGTCGCTACGTGTCAGTGCATCCAGTGCGCTGAAGGGTTCGTCCAGTAGCATCAGCTCCTGCGGACTGAGCAGGGCGCGCAGAAAAGCAGCACGCTGCTGCATTCCGCCCGACAGCATATGAGGATAGGCCTGCTCAAACCCGGCAAGACCCACGCTGCTTAACCACTTACGAGCTTCCGCAAGTGCTTCGGCCCGAGGGGGGGCACTTGAAGCTACTTCACCAGCAAGCAGTACATTGTCTTCAATGGTACGCCAAGGGAAAAGAGCGGGTTGTTGCGGCATATAACTAATCTTGCCACGCTGTCCCGTTACATTCTGACCGTTCATAAGCACTTGGCCTTCCTGTGGCTTCAGCAGACCACCGATGATATGGAACAGGGTGCTTTTGCCACAGCCAGAAGGTCCAACGATAGCAACAAACTCGCCTTGCTTCACGGTCAGTGACAGGCCGTTCAGAACCGGTAACCTGCTCCGCCGTTCACGGAATGATGCATGAACATCAACAACGTCCAGTGCAGGTGGAACCGGAGCAGGAGTGGCAGGTCGATCAGGCGTAGCTGGGTGGAGTTTTTCATCGTACTTTGGCTCCATTACACTTGCTCCTCGTCCAGGCTGGACTTGTTTGTCCTGTTGCCGATTCATATGGTCATCACTTCCTAATATACAGATTACATCTTTACTACCGCTTCTGTGGCCGCCAGCGCACGAGCAGCTTCTCCAATAGTGCAATGAGCAGGAAGAGCAGTAAGCTGAGAGCGACAATAATCATGATTGCCACGAATAAACGATCGGTGCGATAAGCCGACTTTTGCAGCATCATATAATAACCAATACCCTTGTCTGCACCAATCCATTCGGCAATGATGGCACCCATCACGCTATAGGTAGCGGCGATTTTGACACCGGAGAACACGGATGGCAGCGCATGGGGAAGCTCCAGCTTCCAGAAAATCTGATGACGTTTCGCACCAGCCATGCGCATATAGTTCATCATCGCCGCGTCAGTACGGGTCAAGCCATCCATCGCCGCCACTGCAACAGGGAAGAAGCAGACGAGGATGATCGTAATCAGCTTGGGCAACAGCCCGAATCCGAACCAGATTAACAGGAGTGGCGCGAGCGCGATGGTCGGGATATTTTGACTAAGAATAAGTAAAGGGTACAGGGCCGACTTGAGAAAAGGGACCAAATGCAGCACCATCGCTATCAGTAATCCGACCGCTGTGCCAGCCGCGAATCCAATCAGTGTTAACTGAATGGTTGCGGAAGCGTGCATGCCAAGCCGTTCGGCCTGGGTTGCCGCTTCGCGGGCGATGTCGGACGGTGCAGGCAGCATCCATTTCTCAATATGGAAGAGGGAGACGGCTCCCTGCCATATCGCTATAAAGAGAATAACCGCCACAATGGGCGGCCATACACTTTTGAAATAGGCAGGCATTAGCGATACTTCTCCGTCAGGGTGTCCATGCTGAAGCCGGTAGGGCTATGGGCGATTTTGATCTGGGAGATGATGCTTGGGCTACCAGCCTCCACGAGTACCTCGTGCATTTTACGGACAACCTCCAGCAGTTCCTCCAGTTCCCCCTCCATCGTGGTGTCGAGCGCGTTCACCTGATATTTCAGGCCGGATTGCTGAATAACTTCAATTGCGCGATCTACATAAGGGTAAGAATTCTCGCCATTTGGCGTTTTGGGAATAACCTGAATGCTAAGTAATGTGCTTGCCATGAGAGATCACTTTTCCTTTCGTGATAAATTGCATGAATTGAACCAGGTTTACACTTATCACTCCGATTGCAGTACCCTCTTACGATCACTGTTATCCCCGGATTTCTTTAATGAATTTCAATGGAGGAAATCCGGGGATAGCATATGCTTCCGAAGGAGCTTTCTTTCAGAAAGCTTTTAGGTGAGCGCTTCGCTTCTTCAGATGGGTTCTGCACTCTTCGTTCTTGTGTAAAAAAGTTAAACTTAAGCAAATTTTATTGGGGTAAAAACTCGTTTGTATATGCCTTGCTTACATCGATCTGTTCATCCAGCAGTTTTTTGCTAAACATCCAGTCGGTGTAGTTCTGCCACACTTCCTGCTTTTGCTCACCCCAGCGCCGGGCGTCATCCGTGTACTTTGGACTAAGCCATTTCTGGCTTGCCAGTACCAAGTCTTTATCTAGATCCGGTACGGCCTTGATCAGAATGTTCGCTGCGTCTTCGGGATGATCAATCGCATATTGATACCCTTCTGAAGTGGCTTTCAGGAATGCTTTCACCAACTCAGGGTCGTTTTGGATCGTCTGCTCGTTTGTTACAAGGACAGGTGTGTAGTAATCCAATGCATCTGAATAATCCTTCACATATAACATGTCGATCGGTTCTCCGCGCAGTTCGGCTTCAATACCTGTCCAGGCGTAGAAAATCCACGCGAAATCAATGTCCCGTTTCACTGCGGTGAAAAAGTCAGCGTCACCCATATTAATGTTTTTCACTTTGGATACATCGGCGCCTTCGCCCTCCATAATGGATTGCATCACGGCTTCTTCGACTGGGGAACCCCAACCGCCATAGGTTTTACCTTCAAAATCTTTCGGTGATTTGATATTCCGATCCGCCGGAGCAGCGAACCCGGATGTATTATGCTGAATAACTGCTGCGATGGAGACGAGAGGAACACCCTGTGTGCGGGCTTGAGTTACACTCTCCTGATAACTTACGCCAAACGGTACTTCATTGGAGGCAACCATCGTATCTGCGCCACCGGCACCTGGTTGTACAATCTCCACGTTCAAGCCTTCGGCCTTGTAAAAACCTTGATCTACAGCCGCATATAGGCCGGTATGATTCGTATTCGGTGTCCAGTCGAGCACCACTTTAATATCTTTCAGGGCGGCAGTGTCACCTTTGTTACTGCTTTCCGCATTTGTGTTGCTGTTCTGTTCTGCCGGGGCAGCTTCTTTGCCGCCACATGCGGCTACAGTCACCATAAGCACGCATAAGAGCATCAATCCCATCGTTTTACGCCATTTCATCTGTAATTCTCTCCTTCGATATGTCCGGCCGAGTGGCACGGGGTACTCCTTGGCTTCATATCCAATCATCTTGCATAAATCAACAGATTTATACCAGTTGAGATCTGAATAACGTCACTTTTTTTAGCTCTCTGGCTATATAAAAGAACATTAAAAAAGCGTCCCGTATTCCGGGACGCGTGCAGGCGTTAGAGAGGTGGCGTTCAGCCATAGGGCTGTGCCATTTCGATATACTCCGATTCCTACGCTGGCATGATCCAGATCAGGTCTAAGGGTTAGTATCTTGGTGGGATACACTCTCAGCCGGCCAATTCCGACTCCCCTGGGAAACTATGAAGTTACGGGCATTACTAGGTGTAATTATAGGCCAGCGGGTGGAACGTGTCCAGTCAGGAACTGGATGGGGACACGTATGAACTTATCAAACAGGCCGTTATACATATGTATAACAGCCTGTTTAGATGTGTTATTTTCAATAATTATCGTGGCGAATCATATAAGGCAATCTGGCTGAGTGCAAAAGCATCGGATTTTGGGTCATAGCCTACCTGTTTCTGAGTGGTTTCCAGATTCAATCGTTTAAACCGATTATTCGAGATCCCATGCAGTATGGTGAAGGGCTCCAGATTGGTAGCTGTAATTGCTTTGAACATCAAATCACACAAGTCAGCCGGACTAATATACGCGCTCATATCCCTTGCTTCCAGCGCTGGTCCGTCCGGTTGAAAATCATCATATGCACCTATACGTATTGCTACACTTTGTAAACCTTCGGTATACGCAAAATAGGAAGCGAGCGATTCTCCGAAACATTTGCTAACCCCGTACAAATTCCGTGGGCGTGTTGGCATGTCCGGATAGACTTGAGCATCAATGGGATACCCCTCAATCGTCTGTGCACTGCTCGCCAGAATGACTCTTTGCACACCTTGCTCCTTAGCTGCACGGAATACATTAAATGTACCTTTGATATTGATGTCCAACAACGATTCATAGAATCCGGCATTCGGGGAAGGGTCTCCCGCCAGATGTACTACCACATCCATGCCTTCGCAAGCATGCTGACAGGCTTCAGGGTCTGTCACATCCAGTGTCATGATCTCATGGTCGGTTTCTTGATACGTATGCAGTCTGTCGATATTCAAATCCGTTAGTCGCAGGTGATATGCTTCTGACAAGTGTTGGGACAAGTCCCGGCCAATTTTCCCGGCTGCGCCGGTAATTAAAATGTTCATGAAATCAACTCCAATTCTTAGCGCTGGAAGAACTCAATCCATTCCTTTTCAGGTCCATAGATGAAGAAATAGCGGTAACCGTTAGGCAGTGTAATAATCTCTCCATCAATAAATACGGCTTTGGTGGCTTGGATGCGTTTGTACTCAGAATCAAGGTCATCTACATGGATCGCAAAATGGTGTACCGTACCTTCGGAAGGCAGCTTGTCGCTGTAACCTTGAATTAACTCAATCTCAGTCTCATTACTTCCATTGAAGCCAAGGAAGGCGAGCTGAATGACGCCGTTGGTATGGGTTACCCGGTCTTTCAATTCAAGACCAACAATCTCCGTATAGAAACGCAGCGTGGTCTCCAGATCACGAACGGCAATACCGACATGGTCAATGCGCTTTTGAAAACTCATAATTAAATTCCTCCATATGTAGTGAATGTTTCTACCATTTTAAGGGATATCATAGGGCTGTACTACATGGTTGTCAAATCCAATTTTAAATTGGAAAAATCATAATTGTTCACAGAATGTTCACTTATGTGGAGGGTTTGGTCATCTCTATAATTACGAAGGTAAACAGAGAGGATGAGAGAATTGCCAACCAGCAAAAAGGAACAGATTATTTTCGGATTAATGATGTGTACAGGAATGGTCTTGGTCATGATGTTCTTCAATCTATGGCACAGTGGGTTACTCGGCAAGATGTCCCCGCTTGAGATACTGCTTCAATTCATACTATGTTTTGTCATCGCGTTTCTGGTGGAGTCTTTCATTGTTGGCCCTGTGGCGAGAAAGATTGCATTCTCCTTGCCCTTTGACAAGTCCAACATGATTTTGGGTGTGCTCGTCATGTCATTTTTCATGGTGATTGGCATGGTTCTGATCATGTCCATGTATGGAATGATCTCGGCATATCTTGCGAATCAGTTAAGTGGGGCTTCCTTACTCCGTACGTACCTTCATACAATCGCTCGTAACTTCAGCCTGGCGTTTCCATATCAATTGATCATTTTGGGACCACTCGTACGATATGTATTCGGTAAATTCATCAAGGATAACGGGCCCGTAATGCCTGTCGTTAACAAAAGTGTGTGATTCGGTTGGCCATAAGTATTTCCTGGGCAATCTTGTGCAAAAGAATAGATATTATTCTCACCTTTAATGAAAGGTGAGAGAGAGGCAAAGATAGGACACTTGCCACCATTACAGCGCTAACGAATCAAGAACGCCTTATTAGGCCAGTTTTTAGGGAATGAAAAATCTAACGAATCTCAGGGGTGTTATTATGCAGAAAAACTGCAACGAGACCTTGAATTTTAGATAATTATCTATAATAACGTCTCTAGGATTCGTTAGATTTCAAACATGCAGAAATGGAGGGGAATAGCGTGTGCTAGGTTCGTTACAACAGAGTAACGCTACAAAAAAATGTCCACCGTCAGGTCATGACAGTAGACATTTCAATCTCAATCTCAATCTCAATCTCAATCTCAATAATAGGTAATTCTAATTCTCAGGACTGCAACGACACATAACTGTTAAGTCGCTGGATCGACCACATGTTTGTTCTGCCATTGATACGTGATCACGCTAATGACAAGCAGGCCAACTGCAAAGATCGCAAGCATCCATGCAGACTGATTAACTGCCAGATGATCAAGACTCCATCCCGTAGTCAAAGGCAGAATGGCACCGCCAACTCCACCTGAGGCAATCAAAATGCTGGGTGTGGATTCTTCTGTTCCGGGCAGCAGTTTACTGGCGAAGACAAGGGCAATGGAGAAAATACCTGACATCGCAAGTCCAAGCAGCAAGATGATGAGAAATGCAGACCAGATTTGGTTTGTAAATGGAAATACCATTAACAAAAGAACAGATGCAAGACAACTGTACAGGACATAGACGCGGTATTGGAATTTCTCTGCGATATACCCGGCGAAGAGTCGTCCCACGGACATGGCAATCCAGAAACAGGTGACACTAAGCGCTGCTCCGGCTTCCTTCATGTTCATTTTCTCAATCAGAATCGCTGGCATGAAGTTCGCAAGACTCATCTCTGTGCCAACATATAGGAAGAAGAAGAGGACGAATAATCCCAGAAGAGTTCTGTTACGGCCACGATAGGTTGGACTGGATGTACTTGCAGATGCGGGATGCATCTCACCCGATGTCCCAGCAGTGTGGGCATGTACTGAACCGTTATTAGAACTACGTCGCTCCAGAAACTTATCGAGTTCACCGAATGATCCTTTTGCCCAGAAAACAAAGGTCAGCGCGGCGCAGATCGCAACAACGAGAAAAGAAAGGCGCCAGTATCCGGCAGCAATCAGACCGCTGGCAATGAGCGGCATGACCATCGCTCCGATCCCGAATAACACTTCCAGTCGACTCATGGCAACGGCCGTATTGTCTTTGATTGCAGCGATGATAATGGTGCCAATGACAGCCTCAACCATTCCGAATCCGAAGCCGGCTGCGGGTGCGATGACGAACATCCAGCCCCACGGTGGCAACAGCATGTAGGATAATTCTGCAATGCAGAGCAACGCTGTGGCGATTAACAGGCCTCCCCGTTTACCAAAGCGTCTGTTCAGCCATGGAGATAACAATACACCACCGAGGAATCCGGCAAATTGAGCAAAGATCAGCGTTCCGCCTTGGCTATAATCTTTGCCGTAATGTTCAAGTGCAACCGGTAAAATGGAACCGAGCACAACGTGGGCAAGTCCAATCAGGAAATAGGACAGACATCCGATCCAAAGTAATTTTTTCATAAAGAACTCCTTCTACTTATATACATAAATTGAGGATCACAATAAAGCGCAATCTTGAAGACAAAGTCTATCATAACAGGACATGTTACGATGTGCCATGAATTCCTGATCGATACAGAAGGTTGCAATTTGGTCCGGCGTTCGTATATACTGAGACCAACAATTACAGATCGGACCATGCCGTTGAAGAGCATCCAACTCGGAGGCGTTTTCGCCAGGGGAGCGATATTTCCCCAAGTTAACCGGAACCGCCCGTTATCGCGGACCAAGAGGCTGGAAGCAGGATATCCTGATTCAGCAAGTTGGGTGGCACCGCGAGCAGAGCGCTCCTCGTCCCAAGGGATGAGGGCGCTCTTTGTATTTTTACAGCCAAAGGAGACGGTGACCATGTTAGAAATGAAATGGATTCGGGCACATGCAGAAGAGGTTCAGGCAGCAGCAGACGGGAAAAAAATCAAGATCAACATTCGCACATTGTTAGAGCGTGATGAAGAACGTAGAACACTTTTGCAGGAAATGGAAGAAGGTCGCAGATTGCGCAATACGTTATCTGCAGACATTGGCAGACTCATGCAAGCTGGGAATCGGGAACAGGCAGAGGGTTTGCGGGCCCAGGTGAAACAGATCAATGAACAGTTGGAATACGTGGAAGCGAAGCTTGCCCCTGTGCAGGAGGAAGTAACCAAGCTGCAATGGCTGGTACCCAATATCGTATCTCCGGATACCCCGAAAGGCACGTCGGATGCGGATAATGTGGAGCTGCGACGTGTGGGAGAGGTGCCAACGTTCGAGTATAACACCAAAGATCACGTGGAGCTTGGGGAGTTGCATGATCTGATCGATATTCCTCGTGGAGTTAAGATTGGCGGTACGCGAAGCTATGTATTGAAAGGTGCGGGCCTGTTATTGCATCGGGCAGTACAGCAACTTGCGCTTGATCTGCTGCTAAAGCACGGGTTTACACCGATGGAGGTACCGCTGATGGTCAGGGAGGACGCCCTGGTGAACACCGGGTTCTTCCCAACCGGTCGAGATCAGGTCTACGAACTCGAAGGGGAGAACAAGTGGCTTGTGGGAACTTCTGAAGTGCCGCTGGTCTCGTATTATGCCGATGAGATTGTTGATGTTAAGGATCCGGTGAAGCTGGCTGCGGTATCGACGTGTTTCCGCAGTGAGGTTGGCTCCGGCGGACGTGATGTACGCGGTTTGTACCGTGTGCATCAGTTTGCCAAAGTCGAGCAGGTCATCCTCTGTGCCCCTGATGCGGCAGAATCGGAGCGCATGCTGCAAGAGATTACGGGACACGCCGAGGAATTGCTGCAATTACTTGAACTGCCGTATCGTGTTGTCGCTGTATGTACCGGGGATATGTCGCAGAAAACGTACAAACAGTATGACATCGAGACCTGGATGCCAAGCCGCGGTGCATATGGAGAAACGCATTCGTCGTCGAATCTGCATGATTTCCAGGCTCGCCGTTCAAATATTCGTTGCCTCGATGCCGAAGGCAAGTTGGCCTACTGTCACACGCTCAATAATACGGCGGTAGCGTCGCCGCGTATCCTGATACCTTTGCTTGAGAATCATCAGCAGGAGGATGGAAGCATTCGCATTCCGGCAGCCCTGCGGCCCTATATGGGCGGGGCCGAGAGCTTGATTTTGCCAGAGCAGGATGAAGTGAAGTAGAGAGGTTAGGTAACGCTCTAGTAATTCAAAAAGGGGATGTTCCAAACGTCATGTTGCATGTGACGATGGACATCCCCTTTTCAACGATAACACTATTTAACGAACCGATCTCCTACTATGTTGTGCCAAATATAACTGATGGTTAGTGCTCGGACCTAAGATATAGCTTTCTTAATCAGAATTTTCTTCGTTTATGTAAGTAAATAAAATTATTTCTTTAATGTCAACGCAGCTTCCATTCACGCTCGTTAATGATTTCAATTTGTCCAGATTCAAGGGCTTTTTTGAAACGATTGCGGGCTGTTTTCATCAATAGAACCACTTCGTCTTCAGGACGAATCTTGGTGGATGTCGAAGTGACGATAGCTTTCATACGTTTACGGTTATTTTTAGGTGAAACCATATCAAGCAAATTCTTTTCGATCATACATACCCCACCCCCATCTTTTAGGTTTATTAAAACAGTATTACGCGGCCTTCCCATATTATACAATGAAAATCATGAATTGTTCCAAGACTCCCACTTATGTTATTCAACTTTATGCAATTCGTATCCGATATAATATAATAGAAGTAAAATATTGGATTATGGGAGTTGGAAATTAAAAATGAGTAGAATCAAACTGGCGCTTCGAGGCACGCTTGCTCTAATTATGACATTAACAATACTGGTCCCTTCGTTGGCCTTGGCGGCTACTGGTGACGTGAAATCGATTGAAATAACCAATAGCAGCCCGCAGAAGATGAGTGTTTCCGAAACAGCTGCGCTTCAGGTGATGGCAACGGTAGAAGGTTTTGATAACAAGCAGGATGTTACCGAGGGCGTGACTTGGTCCACCAGTAATGCAGCGGTTGCGACGATGGTGAAAGGCAAAGTCAAGGCTGTAGCCGCAGGCGAAGCAACCATTTTTGCAGAGGTAGACGGGGCTAAAGCCCAGTTGGTTGTCCAGGTGCAGGAGAAGATCAAAAGCATCAAAGCTTCACCGAAATCCTACAGTTTTGTAAAAGGCAGTGAAAGCAACCTTCCGAAAGTAAGCATTACCCGTGCGAATGGGAAGGAAGAAGACGTAACGTCCGAGATTGTGTGGTCCGTATCCACTTCTTCGGCTGTGCTGGAAAACGGTAAAATCAAAGGCGTTACACCCGGCCGAGTAATGCTGCAAGGCAAATACGGCTCAGAGACAGTGAAAGTTCCCGTTGCCGTGACGGACGAGATTACCAAAGTTGAGGTCACTCCTGCCACAATGCAGTTGAACATCAAGAAGTCCAAGGCGTTGAAGGTCATCGGCACCTATGCGAATGGCAAAACCATTAACCTTTCGAAACAAGTGATATGGACCTCTTCCAATACAAATGTAGCTATCGTGAAAAATGGAGCAGTCAAAACGCTGACAGAAGGACAAGCCACCTTGACAGGAACTTATCAAAATCAGACAATAAAGGCAGAGGTTACCGTTGTACCTTTGCTCAAAAAGTTGATTACAGGCCAGAAAAAACTGGTTTTGTCCCCACAGGGAAGTACAACGCTGAGTGTGATGGCACAGTATGATACGGGTAAAACCACTGTTGTGACGAACAGCGCGGTGTGGAGCAGCACAAAGCCGGGCGTAGCGACAGTAACAAATGGCAAGATCGTGGCTGTAGGCAAAGGTAAAACGTCTATCACGGCCAAGTGGGGCAACAAAAAAGTGACGATCCCTGTTACGGTAAAATAAATCTTCATATAATGAAGTGCTTTGCATCAATTCAAAGATAAAATCAATACATGACATCGTTAATATCATCAATGTAACAGACAACCAGGGGCGTAGACATACGCTCCTTTTTGGATATATAGAAATATGTATCTGGAATGCCTTCTGCTTGAACAACAATATAACGGGATTGGATGGGATGAATATGAAAGCTTCGATAATAAGCGCAGACCCTAACTCTAGCGATCTGGCTTACCTGAAATATCTTCTTTTATCCCTAAGTTCCATACTTACATTTCAACGGAGTACTACGATTGAGTGCATGAAGCAACGCACCTATGAAAAATACAGAGAAGGTTACCATTTAAAATGTCATGGTCAAGAGGAGGTACCTGAATGACAGATCCATTGCAACCGGAAAACTGGCCTGCCTGGGCGACAGAGTCGGTAGAGATTGCTCCGGCCAACCTCAATTGGGATGCACAGGCTCAGGAAGAAATCCGGCAACTTAAACACCTTTTACAGCAGTTGAATATCCATCAATTCGAACATATCGGAAGCACATCCATTCCAGGGTTGCTCGCCAAACCCATTATTGATCTGATGGCAGAGGTACAGTCCTGGGATGACATGGATCTGATTGCCGATCAGCTGAATCCGTTGGGCTGGAACTATGTTCCGCCTGAACTGGATGGCCGGGATTATCGACGATTCTGGGTGAGAGTTAAGGATGGCAAGAGAGCTGTACACCTTCATCTAATGCGCCCGGGAGAGGACCGTTGGGATCGTCAAATTCGGTTTCGGGATGTGCTGAGAAAACGCCCAGATCTGGTGGAAGCTTACGCCGTCCTAAAGACGAAGCTTGCTGATGAGAATAAGGAAGACAGGGAATCGTATACCGCTGCCAAAACGCAATTTATTTTACAAGTGCTTGATGAAGGCTTGTGATCAATTGAAAAGCGTACATATCAGAGAAAGGCTGATCTATTTCCTCGCAGTCATGATGACCATGGCGGCAGGACTCGCATCCAGACACTTTGGTGATCGATTGCCGGATTGGGTGCATGAACATTCCGGAGATGCATTATGGGCGGGCATGATTTATTTCGGAGTGCGCATGGTGTGGCCTCGTCGCAGCTTGGTATGGGCGATGAGTTTGAGCTGTGTATTCTGCTGGATGATTGAGTTCTCACAGTTGATTCAGACGCCTTGGCTGATTGAGATACGCTCAACCGTATGGGGTGCTCTTGTTCTGGGACATGGGTTTCTGGTGATTGATCTGATTCGATATACGGTCGGAATTCTGTGCATGGTGATGATAGATCGTTATTTCCTGAGAAATAAGATGGCTGGATCATGAAATCAAGTGAATCATGGAGGTGTGCTGAATGAATGTAGAAAAACTTTTTGCCGAATCGCCGGAATTCGAAACACAGCGGTTAAAGCTGAGACGCCTTGCGATGGATGATCTCGATGAATATTATGCATTTGCCTCTGATCCGCGAGTGAGTCAGCAAAGCTTGTGGAACTGTCATGAGACGGTGGAGGATTCAATTCAATATATTCAGCGGGTACTGGATAATTATGAACGGAAAAATGTACATATCTGGGCTTTTGTCCTGAAGGAAACAGGGACCTTGATCGGGAGGGGTGGCGTCTTTCATCTCAACGAACCCATGCAGAGTGCTGAACTGGGATACGCGATAGCCAGCAGTCAATGGGGTAAGGGGCTTGCAGCAGAAGCGATGCAACCTATCGTGGATTATTGCTTTCGGGAACTGGACTGCAATCGGTTGGAGGGGAAATGTAATGCAGGCAACATAGGCTCTGCACGCGTAATGGAGAAGCTGGGCATGTCGTACGAAGGTTTGTTACGCAAACAGTTGAAGATCAAAGGTGTATTTACGGATCAAAAAGTGTACTCCCGTATCCGGGATGATCTATAATACTTCCAATGACACATAGGGTACATCGCAGAAATTGAAGGAGGCGGAACCATGATCTATAGTATTATTTCCCGTTCGTTGTGGGAGCAAGTGTCAAAGGGAAGTGAGTATGCACCAGATAGCCTGGAGACGGACGGATTCATTCATTGTTCCACCAAGGAACAGATCCCATGGGTAGCAGGGCAATATTATGCAGGCCGCACGGATTTATTATTACTTAGTATTGATGAGAAGGCGTTGAAGCCGGAACTGGTATATGAGGATCTCTACGAATTGAATGAGCTATTTCCACATATCTATGGAGAACTCAATCTGGATGCGGTTCGCAAAGTCATTCCATTTGAACCGAATGCAGACGGCACATTCTCATTTCCTGAATAAATAACATGTGACGCTTCTGTTTGGACGTGATCAGGGGACAACATACTTTTCCGAAGGGTGGTTAACGGATGGATATGAATCAGGTTTTTCTGGAGACAGCCGAGAAACAATTCCTGTATTACAAGCAGCTCGGGGAAAAAGCCATGGCACAACTGGAGTCCGAGCAATTGTTTCAATCCTGGAATGAAGACGCGAACAGCATTGCGGTAATCGTAAAACATTTATGGGGCAATATGCTGTCCCGTTGGACGGATGTACTGACAACAGATGGTGAGAAACCGTGGCGTGAACGAGATGCCGAATTCGTGAATGAACTTACATCCCGGGAAGAGTTGCTCGCTAAATGGGAAGAAGGCTGGACATGCCTATTCGAAGCCATTCGTTCGTTTACCCCGGAACAATTGTCTCATATCATATACATTCGAAATGAAGGGCATACCGTCATGGAGGCTATTATTCGGCAATTGGCGCATTATCCGTATCATGTCGGGCAGATTGTATTTGCCGCGAAAATGCTTAAAGAAACAGCTTGGGACAGTCTCTCCATTCCGAGAAACGGGTCTTCTCAATATAATGGCGGCAAATTTGCCAAGCCGAAGGCACGCAAACATTTTACAGAAGATGAACTTTATATAGAAAAAGGTGAGGAACAACAATGACTCAAATTGCATTGATTCGCCATGGAAGCACAGCGTGGAATAAGGAAAAACGTTCGCAGGGACAGACGGATAACCCGCTGGATCAGGATGGCAGGGAACAGGCCGTTTTACTTGCTGCGAGACTAGCCGAAGAATCCTGGGATGCCATCTATGCAAGTGACTTGGAGCGTGCAAGTGAGACGGCTCGCATCATTGGTGATCGCTTGGGTATTCAAGAGATTCATCTGGACCCTAGACTTCGCGAGATGGGCGGAGGACAGGTCGAAGGAACGACGGAAGAGGAACGGTTAGCCAAGTGGGGAGTAGACTGGAGTACTCTGGATCTGGGACGTGAGCTTGCAGATGCAGGGACTGTTCGAGGCAGTGCGGTGCTTGAAGATATTGTACAGCAGCACCCCGATGGAAGAGTGATCGTTGTCAGTCACGGAGCCGTTCTGCGGAATACACTGCGAGGTCTGGTGCCTGAGCTTGATATCAGCGTGAAGCTGTCCAACACATCCATTACCCGGATTGCCAAGAAAGATGATACGTGGCAATGCGAACTGTACAATTGCAGCGTGCATTTGAATTCGCCCAGGGAGTCTTAATAGATGGATGCTCTGACGTTAAAACAAAAATTACAGCATATTCAGTCGTCTAATCATTCCATTGATCATGAAGAACAGCCTTACGAATTGGCACTGCATATGATGCAGCATATTGGTAGTACTGACCCTGTCCTGCGGGATGAATTGATCTATGTTACGTTTGCAACATGGATTGGACAGGGTGTATTTTCGGTAGATCAGCTAAGGCATGTGTTGCAGTTGGCGCTGGACGATCAGCACCTGTTCTATGGGATCGGAGAGCTGGGAACGGATAGTGTGTTTACGCGGACGTTCTCTGTATTGTTACTGCCTCCAATTCTGAATGTGGATCGTCAGCGACTTTTCCTGGACAAAGAGGATATCGCAGGGATTCATCATCGGTTGACTACATATCTGGAACGTGAAAAAGATGTTCGCGGCTACGTCGATAATAAGGGCTGGGCGCATGCCCCTGCACACGCGGCGGATGCGGTTGAAGACTTGGCGCAATCGCCATATCTGGAGCGAACGGATCTGCTGGAACTTCTGCATGCACTCACTGTGAAAATAACGGAATCAAGTGTGGTTTACATCCATGATGAAGATCAGCGAATAGTGCATGCTGTAATTACCATTCTGCGTCGCAATCTGTTGGAGCCAAAGGATATTACGGTATGGATCGATTCCCTTCATCAAGGAGATCAGGCGGTGAACAGATCACTTCTGGAAACCAGTCATAGGAGCCTGAATGTGCGTCTGTTTTTGCAGACACTGTATCTCGCGATACGTACAGAAGAAGACGAGCCTTTTTCGTTGGTTCGTTCACTGGTATTGCAGGCATTGGAGAGAGATAAATAACGATACGCTAAACGTGTGGACAAAAGGGGAGATGGCGCATGACCAAATTGACGTATGCATGGACGGAAGAGATCTTATCACCGCTGGGTGAGACAGCAGTTATCATTCAGTGCGGAGATCAATTGTCTGACGCGGTGCAACGCAGAGTGATGTCTGTATGTGCTTTGCTGGAAAAATGCACTCTGTCAGCCATGATCGAATGGGTGCCTTCATATACGTCCGTTACAGTATTTTATGA
The DNA here is from genome assembly GCF_037976585.1 of Paenibacillus sp. FSL k6-2145. NCBI lineage: Bacteria > Bacillati > Bacillota > Bacilli > Caryophanales > Paenibacillaceae > Paenibacillus > Paenibacillus sp. FSL k6-2145. Next base: position 2,646,110 of record NZ_CP150267.1, read on the forward strand.
TCCGTTCATCTCCCCGTACCCCGAGTTATGCCGTATTCTGCTTCAGCAGTTGAATCAAATGAAGGAATCCGTCCAAGACAAACCCAGAACGGTCACGATTCCCGTATGTTATGGTGGCGAGTGGGGGCCTGATCTGGACTACGTTGCCAGTGAACATGGACTGACCCCAGAAGACGTTATTGCGATTCATACATCCGGGGAGTATCTCGTACATATGATTGGATTTGCACCGGGTTTTCCGTATCTCGGCGGGTTGTCTGAACAGATTGCTACGCCCAGACGGGCAACGCCAAGGCTTCGGGTTGAGGCGGGTACAGTAGGTATTGGTGGCAAACAGACGGGAATCTATCCAGTGGACACACCCGGAGGATGGCAATGTATTGGACAAACGCCACTCCGGTTGTTTCGGCCGGATGAGAACGTACCGAGTTTGCTGGCAGCAGGTGATCGGGTTCGATTTGAACAGATTACGATGCAGGACTATCTGGCGTTGAAGCGGAAGGAGGGCGAACGATGAGTATCGAAGTGATTCGCCCTGGTCTGTTATCTGCCGTTCAGGATGAAGGCAGAACCGGCTATCGCCGGTATGGTATTCATCCTGGCGGGGTCATGGACACCTTTGCAGCCAGAGCAGCCAATATGCTTGTGGCCAACTCCCGACATGCGGCAGTGCTGGAGATGACGATGACAGGGCCAGAGCTTCGATTTCAGGAGAGCCAGCTTATCTCATTATGTGGGGCCGATCTGACGGCAACGGTGGATCATCTGCCTGTACCTTTGTGGCGTCCGGTGCTGGTGCGGGCTGGAAGTGTACTGAAGTTTGGTCAATGTCGTCATGGTTTGCGTGGATATCTGGCGATTGCGGGTGGAATAGCTGTGCCTGAAGTGATGGGCAGTCGAAGTACAGACCTCAAGACAGGTCTTGGCGGTATGGATGGGCGAGCCTTACGCGTGGGGGATCTGTTATCCATAGGTGAACCTTCTGGTGAAGCGCAAGGTTGGATGCAGCGTATGGAGCAGCAGGTAAAGGAGAGTGAGCGGGACCACCGAATATTGGCGCCTGCGTGGCTTTTATCTGAACGGGAAAGACCTGACTATTATGGGCAACCTGTTATTCGTGTGATGGAGAGCAAGGATAGTTCGCTGTTCAGCCAAGAAAGTCTGGGACAATTCTATGCCGAAAAATACGTGATCACTTCACAATCCGATCGGATGGGCTATCGCTTGCAAGGCTCCAGACTGGAGCTGGATCAGGCCCTGGATCGGCTGTCAGAAGCCGTTACCTATGGCACAGTGCAGGTGCCACCTGATGGCCAGCCCATCATCTTGATGGCGGACCATCAGACGATTGGAGGTTATCCTGTCATTGCACAGGTAGCTCGGGTGGATATGCCTATCCTGGCTCAGGCTAGGCCAGGAACCCGAATTTCTTTTAAACAGATTACGCATGATCAAGCCGGACAGTTGTATATGGAACAGGAAATCAATATGCAGCTCATGGATAAGCTGATACGCAGAAGAATGGCTGGAATGGAGGGCACTCAATGAATACCCCCAAAACCTTGGATATCAATTGTGATCTGGGCGAAAGTTATGGTATATATCGCACTCTGTCTGACGAAGCCATTCTACCCTTGATTACATCAGCCAATATTGCCTGCGGGTTTCATGCAGGAGACCCGGCTACAATGCGGCTGACGGTGGAGAGGGCATTGGAGCATCGCGTTGCGATTGGAGCCCACCCCGGGTTGCCGGATTTGCAAGGGTTTGGCAGAAGACGTATGGACATTACCCCACGGGAAGCATATGACATGGTGGTATATCAGATGGGTGCGCTGGATGCCTTTGTCCGTGCAAGCGGAGGGCACATGCATCACGTAAAACCACATGGTGCCTTATACAATATGGCCGCAGAAGATGCGAAGCTTGCTGAAGCCATCGCCGAGGCGATCTATCAAGTAAAGCCTGACCTGTATTTGTATGGTCTGGCGGGTAGTGAGTTGATTCACGCTGCGGATCGCATCGGTATTCGCAGTGTGAGCGAGGTGTTTGCAGATCGAACCTATGGGGCGGATGGTAAGCTAACCTCTCGAAGCCAAGCAGGAGCTGTCATTGAAGAGTCGGGACAAGCGATTGCTCAAGTACTCCAGATGGTAAAAGACGGCGTGGTTGTATCCACGGACGGTACGCTGGTTCCCATTAAGGCAGAGACGGTCTGTATCCACGGTGACGGAGCGAATGCTCTCGCATTTGCTCAAGAGGTTCGTCGTGTGCTGGAATCGGAAGGCATTAAGTTATCCGTGCATACAACAGAATGATACGCCTGTTCAGCAGAACATTAGTAGTATCAGGTTGTTCGGATTGAACTTTGAAATCTTGGAATGACAAGGAGTGAATGAACAGAATGAAACCCATACGCAACTCGGCGAAAGCTGTCATTGTGCAGAATGGACAATTGTTGGTCATCCGGCTGGAAGATCAATATGGTACTGCTTATGTGTTCCCAGGTGGAGGACAGGAGAAAGGTGAAGAACTCAAGGATGCGGTCGCGCGCGAATGCCTGGAGGAGATTGGTCAGGCCGTGAACGTGGGAGAGCTGTTACATATCCGGGAGTATATCGGAAAAAATCATGAATTCGCCGAGTGGGATGCAGACATCCACCAGGTTGAATTTTATTTTGCGTGCAGCCTGATAGATCCGGAGGCAACCGTTTTTGAAGGCTCCAATCCAGACGACCACCAAGTCGCTGTGGAATGGATTGCACTTGAAGAGCTGTCCCAGATTCGTTTATATCCAAAAACAATTGGCGAATTGCTTCTTAAATCGGATTCTTCATCAATCTATCTTGGAGATCTGAATTAAAAAGATCCTAGGAACAATACGGGATAATCCCTTTATGTAAACATTTTAATAATCAGCTTTGCCGATTTTGTCACGTTTGCGTACAGGTTTAAGGGATTCACCATAGGTGAGGTGGGTACACTATAAGTACAGGCTTATTATAGAGTTGCATTAAGCTGTCTCTAGTTATAAGCGATTAATGAACTGTCATTAAACAAAAAGAGATAGTAACAATTACACTTCTCTTTGTACTTTTATTAATCAACCTTAATTGGGAGAACGGTAGACGTAGTGGAGGGGATAGAATCGATTCTGAGGAAGCGAAGTGTTCGCATGTATCTTGGATTTTCAATCATATATCCTTTGGAATTAAGCATTCACACGATAACGGAGAGGACAGAAGAAACCTGAAAAAGCGAAGCGATCGCCTAAAAGCTTTCTGAAAGAAAGCTACATCGGAAGCATACGCTATCACCGGATTTTCCCTTTAGAAAAAGGGAATCAAAAAAATCTGGGGATAACAGCGATTGGAAGGTTGTTCTGTCATCGTAGTGCCAGTGTGAATCGGTTTTAATCCAATGCATATGAGGAAGAGATCAGGATCATTGAGAGATAACAGCGATCCAAAGAACGATCCGTACCCGAAACGGCCGCCTACAAGAGTCCTTCCAATATACCTCCAAAACCGAAAGGAGCACTTCCCATGAACCAGAATGAATTGGAACAAAACATTGTAAAAGCATTGGAAAACAACCCTTTTTGCAGCTTCTCCACTGTGGAGAATGGTAAACCGAAATCTCGCTATATGGCGCTTTTCAACGATGGACTGAACATTCATCTGGCAACGAACCGCCGTACACACAAAGTAGAGGAACTGGAGAATAATCCGAATGTTAGCCTGCTACTTGGTTATGAGGCTGGTGGTTCCAAGGAAGTAGTTGAGATTGAAGGAACCTGTGAAGTGACAAAGAACGAAGGCTTGCGTGAGCAAGTGTGGAACGACGAACTGAAGGCGTGGTTCGATGGACCTAATGATCCAAACTATGTCATTCTGGACATCACCCCGACTCGTATTGAATACACAGGGAAAGATCATGAGCATCATGTGTGGGAACAATAATCCGAATATGAAAATAACCTCTGCAAAGTAGCGTCCTTATGCGAAAATACGCGCAGAGTTTAATCCAACCGTGAAAGCCATTAAGGTTTCACGGTTTTTGGCATGGATGAATAAAGCTGAATTGGATATACATGTAAGACACATGTAATATACGTATTTTAAAGATAATAAGCACTATATACCTACTAAAATGTTGAAAAAATTGTCGAAATCACGCATGATAATGTAAACTCGCCTAGGTATGTGCGTGTAATGTAAAAAATAATGCTTTTCAATGGCTGAGCATTGCGTTATGATTTGGAATGTAAACGACAAGCACAGACATAAATAGATGTTCATGTGAGATAAACTTACCTGAAATTCCGATGCGTGTCATCAGAGCGTCAGTACGCACAACCCATGAAATCTATCTTTTTTCTGCGCTCTTCGTTTGCCCATTAATGCATGATTCAATGTACATAACCGGGAGGGGTTATTTTGAAAACGAGTAAAAAAGTATTATCAAGCCTGACTGCCGCTTTGGTTGCATTAAACGTGCTTGCGGTGTTTCCGGTACCTGTATCGGCTGCGGATGCTGCCAAAGTTAAACTGCGGATCATGGAAACCACAGACATTCATACAAATCTGGTTAACTATGACTACTATTCCGACAAAGAGACAGACCAGTATGGACTTGCCAAAACAGCTACACTGATTAAGAAAGCCCGTGACGAGGCGAAGAACAGCCTGCTGTTTGATAATGGAGATCTGATTCAGGGGAATCCGCTGGGAGACTACTCTGCGAAAATTGATCCACTGAAAAAGGGTGAGACTCACCCTGTATATAAAGCGATGAATCTGCTCGATTATGATGCAGGTAACATCGGTAACCATGAATTCAACTATGGTCTGGATTTCTTGGACATGACGCTGGAGGGAGCAAACTTCCCTTACATTAATGCCAATGTCTATGTAGACGATGGTGATGATGATGAGACAAATGACAAGAATTACTTCACACCGTATGAGATTTTGGATAAAAAGGTAACGGATGAGACTGGCAAAGAACATACGATCAAAGTAGGTGTGATCGGATTTGTACCGCCACAAATCATGCAGTGGGACAGCGCTAACCTTGAAGGCAAAGTAATCGCCAAGGATATTATTGCTACCGCGAAAAAATTCATTCCAAAAATGAAGGCTGAAGGTGCCGACATTATTGTAGCTATTCCTCACTCCGGATTTGAGGAAATTCCTCAAACGGATCTGATGGAGAACTCCGTACTGTATCTGAGCCAAGTTGAAGGCATTAATGCCATTCTATTTGGACATGCCCACAAAGTGTTCCCAAGTGCTGATTTTGCCGGCAAAAAAGGGGTAGACCTTGAGAAAGGTACAATTAATGGCGTTCCTGCTGTAGAGCCAGGGTTCTGGGGTGATCATCTTGGTATCATCGACCTGGATCTGGAGCTGGTTGATGGCAAATGGAAAGTGGTGGATTCCAAAACGGAAGCACGCCCAATCTATGACACAGCCAACAAAAAACCATTAGTAGAGGCTGATCAGGACATCATTGATGCGGTTCATGAAGAGCATGAAGGTACATTGGAGTATGTTCGTGGTCCGGTGGGCGAAACGACTGCACCTATTAACAGCTTCTTCGCTCTGGTTCAGGATGATCCATCCATTCAGATCGTAACGAATGCACAGAAATGGTATGTCGAAAAACATATGCAAGGTACGGAATACGAGAAAATCCCTGTATTGTCCGCAGGTGCACCATTCAAAGCCGGTGGACGTTCAGGCGCTTCGTATTACACGAATATTCCTAAAGGCACCATTGCGATCAAAAACGTTGCTGACCTGTACGTATATCCAAATACGGTACATGCTGTAATGGTTAACGGCGCAGAACTGAAAGAATGGCTGGAATGGTCTGCAGGCCAGTTCAACCAGATCGACCCGGCTAAAGGTGGACAACAACAACTGATCAACAATGACTTCCCAACGTACAACTTCGATGTTATTGATGGTGTAACATATCAGATTGATGTGACGCAACCAGCCAAATACGATAGCAAAGCTACGATCGTTAATGCATCCGCAAGCCGGATCAAGGACCTGAGCTTTAACGGAAAACCGGTTGACCCAGCTCAAAAATTCATTGTAGCGACAAATAACTACCGTGCTTCTTCATCCAAACTGGCTAACCCGGACGGCAAACGGATCGTTCTGGCTGCACCGGATGAGAACCGTCAAGTGATCATCGACTACATCCGTGAGAATAAAACGATTAATCCGGCAGCGGACGGCAACTGGTCCCTGGCACCAATTAAACCATCTGCTGGTGTAACCGCAGCAGCACTGAATGATCTTGAAGTTGTGTTTGCTTCTTCCCCGGATGCGAAAGGTCTGGTTGAAGCGAACCCGGCGATGTCATTCATCGGTACAAACAATGAAGGTTTTGCAGAGTATGGCTTGAAACTGACAGGTGAAGCAACGACAACACCTGAAACAGGTACGGAGCCAGCTCCAACGCCTAAACCAACGCCAACACCGACGCCTAAGCCACAACCTGAGAAACCGGCAACCAACAACAAGGTTGTATATGTAGTGAAAAAAGGGGATAACCTGTACCGCATTGGTTTGAAATATGGTGTGGACTGGCGCAAACTTGCGACAGCTAACAAAATCTCAAATGTGCATAACCTGAAAGTTGGACAGAAAATCGTGATTCCCGCTTCTTAAAGTTTAATAAGTGGTGAGGAGACCGACAGTCATCAGACTGTCGGTCTTTTTTTCTGCAAATTTGAATATATTTGTTCCAAGAACCGTCATACAGGAAGTCATCAAAACAGTAGAGATTAATTTTAAGACCCATGATATAATATTTACAAACTTTGGGTATATACAAGTGAACATTAATGGACATGGAATCTAAATTGGCAAGGGGGGTCCTACATGAATTGCAGTGGCTGCAGTCCAATCTATCCTATAGAGGGCCAAGGTACCTTGTACTTGCGTCCCATTTCCCCCGCTTTGCTGGAAGCGCTACAAACGCCGGGAAGACTTATCGAGACGTCGGATGACATGATGTGGATGCATTTTTCGAATCTGGAGACGGTTCAGAGCTTAATAGAAAAGATCGGCGAAATTGATCCGACATTACGTGATTCCCTAACTGTTCAGATTATGCCTATATACGAACAGGCTAATGAAGAAAGCTGGATTAGTCTAACCATGCAGGAGTCCCGTTTCAAACATGCGGAGCTTGTTTCCATTATTCTGGAGCATCAATTCAGCAGTCATATGCAACCCATCGTTGATGCATCGGAGCAGATTATCGGATATGAGTTTTTGCTTCGTCCTGCTGAGAATGGAAAATCCTTCAGTTCCTATGAATTATTTGAAGTTGCGCGTGAGACCGGACTACATTCTTTTCTGGATCGATTGGCGCGTATTACTGCTATTGAGACCAGTGCCCTTTTTCTGCCGCATGGTGTCAAACGCTTCGTAAATTTCCTGCCTTCCTCCATATATAATCCCGAATATTGTCTGACACATACATTTGAAGCGATTGAACGCCTTTCGCTGGACCCTAAAGATTTTGTGTTTGAAGTCGTGGAAACAGAGCAGATTCAGCATATGCCCATCTTACAGCAAATATTTGAGGTATATCGTTCCCGTGGAATGTCGGTTGCACTGGATGATGTGGGTGCCGGATATTCGACAATAGAGTTGATGAATCGGTTAGAACCGGATTTTGTCAAAATAGATCGAAGTCTTATTGACCGTTGTGATCAGGATTCGACCAAACAACAGCAAATTCTTCATATTGTTGAGATGTCGAGTCGATTTGGAGGGCAAGTCCTTGCCGAGGGGATTGAACGGATGGAAGAGTTTGAATTCTGTCGTTCCATAGGTATTGAGCTTGCCCAGGGCTACTATTTTGGTAAACCCTCGGCACAACCGCCAGGCGGTCCGTACTCCAATACTTCATCTAATTCATGGAATAATTAGTAACCTGTACCTTGTACAAGTCGCTTCTGATCAGAGGTGGCTTGTTTGGCGTGCCTGCACATTTTTCTCTCAAATAAAAACCCTCATTTAGCCGATATATAAGATAAGCCTTTTAGATTGATCCATACATACAAAGAAAGAGGGCATTTTTACATTTTGAGGGGGAGAAAGACATGAGTGAAACTCAGGATAATAAACCAATGAAAGCAGCGAAACCTGCCAAACCAAAACATAATCAAAATAAAAAGAAGAAAAAGAAAGGTTTTGTCTGGAATATAAGGAACAAACTATTGGTCTCCTTCCTGGCCGTTCTACTCCTGCCAAGTTTGGCAATCGGCTTGATCACACTAACGATGGCTGAAGATGGCATACAAGAACAATTAGTGGATAGTGCCATGCAAAGTGTGAGCACTGCCAATACCATTGTAGAAAGCCAAGTGAATTACAAGATTCATGACATTAACTATTTCGCGGATGCCCTTGATCCGAGCCTGATCAAAGGGGAGAACGATAGTCCTGAGCTTCAGGTGAAGCTGGAGCAATACCTGGGCTTGCATCCTGATGCCATGAATATTTTTGTAGGAACAACAGATGGAGTCATGGTTCGAGGTAAACCAACAGCGAGCAGCACACGGGGAGATGCATATGATCCTAGGGAGCGGGAGTGGTACAAACTAGCGATGGACAAGCCAGGTACAGCTGTTGTATCAGCTGTGTCTGTTAATACCGATGGTGTTGCAGTTGTATTTATCTCCAAAACATTAAAGGATCAATCCGGTGTTATCGGTTTATCTCTGGACCTGACAGACCTGCAAGAGCAGGCATCCATTAAGGTAGGTAAAGAAGGCTACGTTATTATTATGGATGCAAACAAAAACTATGTCGTATCCCCTGTAGCAGATGCAGGTACGCCGGAAACGAGTGGCTTGCTGGATGAGATGTATGAAGGTCCAGAAGGTCAATTCGATTATGTGTTCAACGATCAACCGAAGATGATGATTTTTTCAACAAATGAAGCAACAGGCTGGAAAATTGCCGGCACGATGTTCAAGAGTGAAATAACTAATGCAAGTAAGGATATCCGCATGGTCACATTTATTGTTATTCTGGCGGCTACGTTCCTTACACTCCTCTTTATTATCTGGTTTACACGCTCCATGCTGCGTCCAATTAAACGACTGCAGGAATCAGCCAGAGCTGTAAGTAAAGGTGACTTGACCGTGAAAATGGAAACAGGACGTAAAGATGAAGTCGGAGAACTTGCGAAGTATTTTGAGCGTATGGTTGATAACCTGCGTATGATGATTCTGGGCGTACAGGAAACGACAGAGCAGGTATCTGCTTCTTCTCAAGAGTTGTCTGCCAGTGCAGAACAAACCACCAAAGCGATTGAACATTCAACACAGGCCATTCAGGAACTGGCTGAAGGTGCAGAGCAGCAGGTAAACAGCGTGAAAGACGGATCAGGACAGATGAGCCGAATGGCAGAAGATGTTCGAATGATGTCGGAGCGTGTGCAATCGATTACGGCCAATATGCGGCATACGTCCGGAGCGGCTTCTTCTGGGAATGAGGCAGCAGGACAGGCTGTGGAGCAGATGAACAGTATCCAGGAAACGGTGGAGCAGCTGGGAACGGTGGTTCAATCTCTGAATGCCCGTTCCGTTGAGATTGGTAGCATGGTTGATGTCATTGCATCCATCTCCAAACAAACGAACTTGCTCGCATTAAATGCTTCTATTGAAGCAGCAAGAGCGGGGGATGCGGGTCGTGGGTTTGCAGTTGTAGCCGGTGAGGTACGCAAACTGGCAGAAGAATCCGGAAGTTCGGCAGCGCAGATTGGTGAGGTGGTTCATAATATCCGTCAGGACATGGATGCCGCTCTAATCGCCATGAATGCGGCTCAGACTCGGGTAGGAGAAGGAATTCAGGCCGTGAATACGTCAGGACAATCCTTTGCTCAGATTCGGGAGGCGGTGGAAGATGCTGTTCATACATTGGATGACTTGTCCGCAACAACGAAGCAACTGGAGAGTGGTGCATCCCACGTTGCCAAGGCGATGAGTGATATTTCGAATGTGACCCAGGAATCGGCTGCAAATACAGAATCCGTGTCTGCATCTTCGCAAGAACAACTGGCATCGGTAGAAGAGATTGCATCATCCTCGGCACATCTGAATAGCATGGCGGAACAATTACAAGGACTGCTTGGCATGTTCAAGATGGTAGAGGATACACCGAAAGATAAGGGCAAAGAGTAAATCCTAGTATTTTAACACCACAATTTACCACACATTTTATAATAGAAGAAAATAAAGATAGACAATGTTCCTGTAGCCCTGTATAAATATATCGTCTGGTTATTCCGCGCATATAGCGGTGTAATCTAACAATATAAGATTGAATTAACGAATAATATATTGATACAGGGTACAGCAGGAGGCTTTATGGTATACGTAGCAATACTGATTTTTGTAGTGACAATCACCTTGGTAATCTGGCAACCTCGTGGGTTGGGCATCGGTTGGACAGCCTCAGGTGGGGCATTACTTGCCCTGTTGTGCGGAGTCGTCAGCTTGAACGATGCCTCGGATGTGGCATCCATTGTATGGAATGCAACGCTGGCCTTTGTCGGCATTATTATGATTTCTCTCATTCTCGATGAGACGGGTTTCTTCGAATGGGCTGCCCTTCATATGGCAAGGCTGGCTGGAGGAGACGGTCGCAGACTATTCTTCTACTCCATTCTGTTGGGAGCGGCGGTGTCTGCCTTGTTCGCAAATGACGGTGCCGCGCTAATTCTGACGCCAATTGTGCTGGCAATGGTGCGTGCATTGAAGTTTGATGAGCGTATGGTGCTGGCTTTTGTGATGGCGAGTGGGTTTATCGCGGATACCACATCATTACCGCTGGTCGTCAGCAATCTGGTTAACATTGTATCGGCCGATTTCTTTGGTATTACATTTGTGGAGTATGTAGTACGCATGGTCGTGCCCAATCTGTTCTCAATCGTAGCGAGTACGGGGATGTTGTTTTTGTTCTATCGCAAAAGCATACCTCTTCGCTATGATATTTCAGCAGCGCGTGATCCGAAGGAAGCAATACGTGATCCACGGATGTTCCGAATCGCTTGGTTCATGCTTGGGCTGTTACTCGTGGCCTATGCTTCCAGTGAGTTTCTGCCGATTCCCGTGTCGGTTATCGTTGGCTCTGTTGCGCTGCTGTTCGCTTTATTGGCACGCAAGAGCGAGGCTGTTGATCTGAAACGGGTAATCAAGGAAGCACCTTGGTCGATTGTGGTGTTCTCGGTGGGCATGTATATCGTCGTATATGGACTGCGTAATGCAGGGTTAACGGATCATCTGAGCCGCTGGCTGGATGCCATAGCAGAGCATGGTCTGCTGGCTGCTTCGCTCGGGATGGGCATCATCGCTGCTGTATTATCATCGGTGATGAACAACCTGCCGACCGTGTTGATTAACCTGCTAGCCATCCAGGGCGCACATACCGAAGGCATCATTCAAGAAGCATTGATCTATGCCAATGTCATTGGTTCCGACCTGGGTCCCAAAATGACCCCGATTGGATCTCTTGCCACATTGCTGTGGCTGCATGTGTTATCCCGCAAAGGTGTGAAGATTACATGGGGGTATTATTTCAAGGCAGGCATCATCCTGACCATTCCGACATTGTTAATTACCCTAGCCGGGTTGGCATTGTGGTTATGGATTCTGGGTTAGTAAAATTAGATTTTACATTAAGCATTAATAAGATAGTCTATTGTAATGTAAAAGGCTGCTCTCACAGCTGGTGCTAAGCACTGGCAGCGAGGCAGATTTTTCTGCTTTTGTACCTTCTATAGAAGAAACAGATTTTCTTTCTCTATTAAAGAATCAACAAAGAATTTACACAAGGCCAGCCTTTTATAGGGCTGGCCTTCTTTTTTGCCATCTCCCAGGCAGGAGATTGAAATGCCTGAGATCCAACGAGCGCTGACACAGCGAAGGGAACGGAACGATTGTGGAAAAGCGAAGCGTTCGCCTTTATCCCCGGATGTATTCCTTGGAAAAAGTAAATCATATAAATCCGGGGATAACAGCGATTGAAACAACGTCCGTTCCCGAAGCGACCTCTTCAGGGCTTGATTAAATCCCAGATATTTCAATATACAGCCGATATTTTTAACATTGCGTTTACAAAACACTGATTTTAAGATGACATACCGAAACTACAATGAGTAAAGAGTTGATGGTGAACAAACAAATTCACAAAACGCCATCACTACATTGGGGGAGGAAAACAAAACATGTTTAAAAAGTTGCCGTTTATTTTGATGACCTTAACGTTCGTACTGGTTCTCGCAGCATGCGGATCGAAAAATGACGCTGGTACAGAGGGTGCCGCAAGCAATGGATCAGGAGAAGCTGCTACTGAGCTTAGCGGTAACATTCTGGCAGTCGGATCGACAGCATTGCTACCTCTGGTAGAACAAGCTGGACAGAAATTTATGGCAGTTGATGAATATAAGAACGTAACGGTTCAAGTTCAAGGTGGCGGTAGTGGTACTGGTTTGACACAAGTATCTGACGGACAAGCTACAATCGGTAACTCTGATGTATTTGCAGAAGAGAAACTGGAGGACGAAGCCAAAGTAAAAGAATTGGTTGACCATCAAGTAGCAGTAGTAGCTATGGCGCCAGTTAGCAACAAAGATGCAGGGGTAGAAGATTTGACGAAGCAACAACTGATCGACATCTTCTCCGGTAAAGTAACGAACTGGAAAGACGTTGGTGGTGCGGATCAAGCAATCGTTATTGTAAACCGTCCAAGTAGTTCAGGTACTCGTGCAACTTTCGAGAAGTATGCATTGGGTGCAAAAATGGATGATATCCAAGGTTCGATTCAAGAAGATTCTTCTGGTAACGTAAAAAAATTGGTATCTGAAACGCCAGGTGCTATTGGTTACCTCGCCCTGTCTTACTTGGATGACAGCTTGCAAGTGTTGAAATACGAAGGTGTAGAAGCAACAGTTGAGAACGTAGAAGCAGGAACTTATCCAGTATGGGCTTACGAGCACATGTACACAAAAGGTGAGCCTGATGCAGCAACAAAAGCATTCTTGGACTACATCTTGAGTGACGAAATTCAACAAAACGACGTGACAGAACTTGGATACATTCCAATGTCAGGTATGAAAGTAAAACGCGATGCAGCAGGTAATGTGGTTGAGTAATCTTTGAACTTGCGCATACAGCGAAAGAGGCGGACTTAGGTCCCGCCTCTTTACGCGGTTTGCTCTAAAATAATCCCATATTTTGCATTAATTCTACTATAGAAGGATGGTTGTTATGGAACAGACCGAAGGGGGAACGGTAATGAATAACAAGTTGAAACCGCGCCGGCCCTTAAAAGAGAAACATTATTGGGAAGAGTGGACGGGACGGATCTATACGTCGATTTGTGTCGTTTTCCTGATCGTTGTCATGTTTTCCATTGTTTATTTTGTAGCGTCCAAGGGACTATCGACATTTTTCCAAAATGGAATAAGCATAAGTGAATTTCTTGGTGGGAAAACGTGGAATCCAACTGGAGAGCCTGCGTTCTACGGGGCATTGCCGTTCATCACAGGTTCTTTCATTACAACCTTGCTTGCAGCATTGATCGCAAGTCCGCTTGGCCTGTGTGCAGCACTCTTCATGACAGAGATTGTACCAGGTAAAGGGAAAAAAATCTTGCAGCCTGCGATTGAGCTCTTGTCCGGAATTCCATCCGTTGTGTACGGATTTATCGGACTGAGTGTCATCGTACCCTTGCTTCGCAGTATCTTCGGTGGAACAGGCGTCGGGATTGCAGCCGGATGTCTTGTTCTCGCGGTAATGATACTTCCTACGGTGACAAGTATTATGGCAGATGCCTTGTCCGCGTTGCCAAAAGGATTGCGAGAATCCTCCTACGCACTGGGTGCCACTCGCTGGCAAACCATCTACCGTGTCATTATTCCAACGACTTTGCCAGCTTTGTTGACAGGTGTCGTATTGGGGATGGCCCGTGCTTTTGGTGAGGCTCTTGCTGTGCAGATGGTTATCGGTAATGCACCGCATGTTCCAACATCCTTGCTCGAATCCGCTTCAACATTAACAAGTGTAATTACACTCAGCATGGGTAACACCACGATGGGTTCTGTTCATAACAATGCACTGTGGAGTATGGCGCTTGTCCTGTTGGTGATGACATTTGTCTTCGTCATTCTGGTTCGCCTGCTTGAAAGGAGAAACCGGGTATGAAAATGAAGGCAAAGACGGTAGATAAAATTGCAACATCCGTTATCGTTGTACTGGCCCTGTTCATTGTTATTCTATTGCTCGGTCTGCTTGGCTTCATCATGTATAGAGGTATTGGGCATATTAGCTGGAACTTCCTGACAAGCGCACCACAGTTGCTTAAGGGTGGCGGCGGGATTGGTCCACAGCTCTTTAACTCCATATTCTTGCTTGTCTTGACCTTGATTGTTACCATTCCACTCGGATGGGGCGGAGGGATTTACATGGCGGAATACGCCAAACCAGGCAAGATTACCAGCTTCATTCGTCTGGTCGTTGAAGTATTGTCATCATTCCCATCCATCGTTATCGGTTTGTTTGGTCTTTTATTGCTTGTAAATACATTTGGTCTTGGTTTCTCCCTGATCTCGGGTGCCTTGGCTCTGGCGATCTTTAACTTGCCACTGATGGTACGGACAACGGAACAGGCCTTCCGGGCCGTTCCGAAGGAACAGAAGGAAGCAGGTCTGGCGCTTGGACTGTCCAAGTGGAAGATTATTACTTCGATTCTGCTACCTGTGGCATTGCCGAGCTTGATTACGGGTACGATCCTGGCTTCCGGCCGGATCTTCGGTGAAGCAGCCGCGCTGATGTTCACCGCAGGTATGAGTAGTCCGCCATTGGACTTTACAGATTGGAATCCAACGAGTCCAAGATCACCGCTTAATCCTTTCCGTCCGGCAGAGACACTTGCTGTCCATATCTGGAAAGTGAATAGTGAAGGTATTGGGCCAGATTCCAAAGAAGTGGCAGCAGGGGCGTCCGCCGTGCTTGTCATTCTCGTGCTGGCGTTCAATCTAAGTGCACGCTGGATCGGTCGGGTTGTATTCCGCCGCATGACAGCTTCGAAATAAGGAGGAACCAACATGGCCATACCTTTTGGTACGGAACAGTTAAGCATATATTATGGACATTTCCAGGCAGTCAAGCAGATTAGCCTGACGTTTCCTGAAGCAAGCGTAACGGCTCTTATTGGGCCGTCTGGGTGTGGTAAATCCACGTTCCTCCGGTCGCTGAACCGGATGAACGACGAGATTGCCGGTTCCCGTACAGAGGGACATATCTGGATGGACGGTAACGATCTGAATGAGCCTGGAACCGATGTAATCAAGCTTCGTCAGAAGATTGGCATGGTGTGGCAGAAGCCGAACCCTTTTCATAAGTCCATCTACAACAATATCGCGTTTGGCCCCCGCTACCGCGGTACGAAGAGTAAGAAGGCACTGGATGAAATTGTGGAAAAAAGCTTGCGTCGTGCTGCGCTCTGGGACGAAGTGAAAGACAGGCTGAACGAGTCAGCTCTGTCTCTCTCGGGTGGACAACAGCAGCGTCTGTGTATCGCCCGCGCCCTGTCTGTTGATCCGCAGATTCTGCTGCTCGACGAGCCTGCATCTGCACTTGACCCGGTATCTACGGGTAAAGTTGAAGAGTTGATTACCGAGCTCAAGAAGGAGCTGCGGATCGTTATTGTTACCCATAACATGCAGCAGGCGGCGCGCATCTCGGATTATACAGCTTATTTCTATCTGGGAAGCATGGTTGAGCACGGGGATACAGAGCATATTTTCACGAACCCGGACAATCGTCTGACGCAAGAATACATTATGGGTCGTTTCGGTTAATTGGATCATGGAGTGTAACATAGAGCAATAGACAGAGAGATTAAGAAATAATAGAGACAAAAGAAAGCACAATGCCTGGACGGTTGTTCGGGGGTTGTGCTTTTTTAATTTATAATTTTAGTGGGATTTTCTGTATGCGGGATAAACATTATGCTACGATATTTAGTGTGAAGAGAACGTTTACATGACTTCGAAGGAGATGTTGATAATCACTACGAATCAGATGTCTTACGACCATATGGCAGCTCAGATTATACAGAACTACACTATTGAGAAACCTGTCGTTTCATATATTCGCCACAATGAGAATCTGACATATCATGTCGTCGATGAAGCAAGCGGGAAGAAGTATCTGTTACGTATCCATCAAGCCGCATATACAAGTATGACAGGCATTCAGCATACGCTTCCTGCGCTGGAGGCAGAGATGAACCTGCTTCATGAGTTAAATGCAACGACGGAATTGCGCGTGCAGCATCCGGTACGGAATGTATCGGGAGACTGGGTCACGGTATGGAAAAGTGAAGCGGGTAAAGAAATCTGCTGTACAGTACTGGAGTGGATTGAGGGAAGGGACATCCAGCAGGGAGAACGCCTGACAACAGAGCAGATCTATGATCTTGGGGCACAACTGCAGATGCTTCATCAATATGGGCGTGAGCAGAATCAGACAGATCGAACAAAGGTGCGGCCGGCATATGGCAACATCCATGAGAACTTGGTCATGCTAGGGCAGCTAGAGGAAGGCGTCCGACTGGGGATTTTTACAACGGAAGACTTCGACCTGCTTCGTGAGACGTTTGAGAACATTAATGAACAGTTAGAAACATACCCGCAGCACGCAGGAACATGGGGGATCATTCATGGGGATATTACTCGCAACAATCTGCTGATAACGGATCAGGGCATATCTATGATTGATTTTTGTCTATACGGGTATGGGTACTATCTTTTTGATGCTGGAGGAGCAGCACTTATGTTCAACCGGGAGGAACGAGATATATTCTTATCCGGTTATACCAAACAGATCGCACCACTGACGGATCGTGATATCCGATTAATGGAAGGATTCATGTTGATTTTTACACTGGGTTATTATGCCTTTCAGATGGCGAATGAGTCGAGGCACGAATGGATGAAAGATCGCATGCCGAAGCTATGCAGCAAGTATTGCAGACCTTATGTACAGAACGAGAGCATATTTTATGAACTGTGATTTATAATCCAGATGTGCAGACTCGGATGGGTTAGTGAGCAGTGTGGATCAAAGATTATGGTTGCCTGAATACCCGAACGGTTTCATGGACAATATCATAAATAATAGTAAGCACATCATTGATTGAAGTAGAACGAAATGAGCTGTTTAAAAGATCTTTTTAACGTATTAATGTAATGAAAGCTGACAAAATATTCTGGTTATCATCGCTTCAATAGGAAATGAAGGAAATACACCCAAAGAAATCGTTAAGTTTGTTGACACTGATCTTCCGGTCGATTAATCTTAATGAAGAAGAAATTAATGACTTCCATGACTGTTCTGACATAAGCTCAGAATGGTTCCATATAGCGGATGATAACGAGCGGGAGAGACCTGGGTTAGCCGAGCACAATGGCTAGTATTCAGGCACCGAAGGAGCAAGCTGCTGCGCACCCGGCGCAGTGGTTAATCTCTCAGGTAAATGTACCATCGTTGGACGCAACTCTGGAGAGTGCGCGAACTGCGCCACCCAAGGGGTATATGATCAGTGGGACCGGTGAACTTGTCTGTAATCGCAGGCAATGCACCTTGTCGTGAGACACTGCTGATCGTGAAACTCTCAGGTATCGAGGACAGAGAGAGGGCCTGAGGCCTTCTTCTGTCCTTTTTTGATGTCATCATTCAGTAAATAAGGAACAATATGGATTAGATTCTGGATGGAAATGACGAATACAATTGGAGGGTTATAAAGTGCGATTTAAAGATGTTTTCTCAATTATTGGTCCGTCCATGACAGGGCCTTCAAGTTCACATACAGCTGGAGCGGCAAGGTTAGGGAGAATTGCTCGTCAGTGGCTTGGATGTACGCCAGAACGTGCCCGGCTGACGTTATATGGTTCATTCGCTGACACGTATCAGGGGCACGGAACAGATCTGGCACTGATCGGCGGTCTTTTGGACTATGTCACAGACGATCCACGTATCCCGGATGCAGAGCAATACGCAGAGGAAGCAGGCATGGAGGTTGAGTTTTATACAAGTGGCCTGCCTGCTCCTCATCCAAATACGGTCAAAATTGAGTTATGGCATGGAGAACGTGCCTGCTCCTTAATCGGTGCATCCATTGGTGGTGGCAGTGTATCGGTGCATGCGATGAATGATTTTCGTGTTCAGATTAGTGGTGAGTTTCCAACACTTGTTCTGCGACATGCGGACAAAGCAGGGGTGCTTGCATCTGTAACGTCCACGATCAGTTCATCCGGGGTTAACATCGGGTATATGCAGGTGGACCGGAAAGCCCGTGATGGCGAAGCGCTTACCGCGATGGAAATGGATGGTGTGCCTAATCCCGATATGCTCAAGCGTCTAAGGGAGCTGGACCATGTGCTGGACATTCGTGTTATCGATTTGAAGAGAGGAGTTGATTCGGATGCGGTTTAAACATTTGCACGAACTGAATACGATCTGTACAGCAGAATCCAAAACCATTGCTCAGCTGATGATCGAGGAGCAGGTTCAGGAGACCAATACACCGGAAGCGGATGTTGTGAAACAGATGTCTGAATATTATCAGGTGATGAAGGAAGCGGTACGCAAAGGGTTAACGGAAGATACGACATCACGCAGTGGGTTAACGGGTGGAGACGGTAAAAAAATGGCGGAGTACATTCGCAAGGGTGAGACTTGCTCAGGAGATGCTTCCGCACTTGCCATGGCGTATGCCCTGTGTGTATCTGAAGTGAATGCCTCCATGGGTCGGATCGTGGCAACACCAACAGCCGGTTCCTGCGGCATCATCCCCGGTGTTTTTATTAGCTCACAGGAGCGTTTTGGCTGGACGGACGAACATTTGGTGAACGGGTTGTTCTGTGCGGGAGCGATTGGTTATGTTATTGCCAACAATTCATTTATCTCCGGGGCCGAGGGTGGCTGTCAGGCGGAAGTGGGTTCCGCGATCGGCATGGCTGCGGGTGCCATGGTTGAACTGCGTGGAGGTACACCGGAACAGGTCGTTCATGCCGTTGGTTTGGCGTTAAAAAATACACTGGGCCTTATCTGCGATCCGGTCGCAGGCCTTGTTGAAATCCCGTGCATCGTCCGTAATGGACTGGGTGCAGTTACGGCGCTGGCTGCGGCTGACATGGCCTTGGCCGGAGTGCGTAGTGCCATTCCGTCAGACGAAGTCATCGACGTCATGCTGGAAGTAGGCAGTGCGATGCCGAGCCGCCATCGGGAGACAGCCCAGGGCGGACTGGCCCAGACACCAACCGGCCGCAAAATGATGCAGAAGTTGGCTAAACCAAAGGCAAAGCGTGCCGAGCCTGAGCAGGAGTCGAAGCCAGCGGATTCTGACACAACTACAAGTGGGGCGGACAATGCTCAAGTGGACAAGGATACTCAGGTTTAAGCTGAACCGGGACCACCGATATATAAATCAGTGACATTATTATGTATAACGGCGAATACAAAAATACAAAAACAAGCGTCCGCGAACCCGAATCCGGGTTATGCAGGACGCTTGTTTTATGCTGCAAGATGAAGCGAAGTTAGGATACTTATATGTGACTTCAGATGAATGTGTATTATGACTCTAGTTCTGGCTCACAGCCGTACTCAGTACGGCATATCCATACGCAGGCAGTTCAATGGCGAGTACGCCATCTTCCTTGGCGGTACGATGGTTTCCGCCGAATAACTCGGTCCATTCTTCGTCACCGGCCTCCAGCTCGACAATAGCCGTCTCTTCTGATCGATTGAACAGAACCAGAATGCGTTCCTCCTCATTTTGCCGCTCAAATACCAGTTGGCTGCCATCGGGACGAGCCTGCAGGAAACGAACGGTGCCTTCTGCACGCAGGGCAGGATGAGCATGACGCAGGGAGATTAGTTTCTGATAAAAGTCGAGCAGCTCCCGGTCCTGCTTCGCTTCGTCCCATTCCATGCATTTACGGCAGCCCGGATCATGTTCGCCGTCCATGCCAATCTCGTCTCCGTAATAGATGCACGGAGCACCCATGTAACTGAACTGGAATAACGCAGCCAGCTTCATCTTGCGTTGGTCGCCTTCACACAACGTGAGCAGCCGTGGGGTATCGTGGCTGTCCAGCAAGTTGAACGCCACTTCGCTGGCCTGAAGCGGATAACGGGATAACTGTCGTCCGATGGAGTTCGCGAACTGTTCTGCGTGCATTGTATTTTTCACAAAGAAAGCATTTACGGCATCGGTAAACGGATAGTTCATGGACGCATCGAACTGGTCGCCTTGCAGCCAGGCAGAGGACTCATTCCATACTTCGCCCAGAATATAGGCATCCGGATTAGCCGCTTTGACTACACGGCGGAAATCACGCCAGAATGCATCATCCACTTCGTCTGCCACATCCAGCCGCCATCCGTCCGCACCCACTTCCTTGATCCAGTACTCGGCAACCTCCAGCAGATAGGCCTTAACCTCGGCATTCTCCGTATTCAGCTTTGGCATATGCGCTTCGAATCCGAAGGTCTCATACGTAGGAATGCCGTCCTTCACGTCCAGCGGGTATTCATGTACATGGAACCAGTCCTTATATTTGGATTGTTCTCCGTTCTTCTGCACATCCACAAACGGCGCAAATGTCTTCCCGGAATGGTTAAACACAGCATCCAGAAGTACACGAATTCCACGTGCATGGCATAGCTCGACCAGTCGTTTCACGGTATCTGCGTCACCAAAGTGCCGGTCTACCCGCAGGTAGTCCTCAGTATCGTATTTGTGATTGGTGGTGGCTTCGAAGATGGGTGTGAAGTAGATCGCATTAATGCCAAGATCGCTGATGTAATCCAGATGGTCGATCACGCCCTGAAGGTCACCGCCGAAGAAATTGAAAGGTGTTGGCTCGCCACCCCACGGCTCTACCTTTTCCGGACTAATATCCGGGTTGCCGTTGGCGAATCGTTCGGGAAAAATCTGATAGAACACCGCATCCTTAACCCATGCAGGGGGTGTGAATACAGCTCCGGCATGAATATAAGGGAACTGGAACATACGACCCGGATCGTCCGGCTCTTCTTCCTGGAAGTCCGTCTCGGTCATCCAGATCTGTTCTTCGCCGCTTTTGAGCAGAAAAGAGTATTTGAGTCGGTGGTAGGGAGGTTTCACTTCACCCTCGTAGTAATCGAACATGGAGTCAGAGGTGAACTTGGTTAGGGGAACCAGCGCTTTGGTTGCATCCCACGCATATTTATCCCCGGTCAGGGCATGTACCTCGGTCAGATCATTCTTTTTGGCACGCAAACGCAGATGGATTGTATCTTGGTCATAGGCATAGGCCCAGTTTCGTTTCGGTTGATGATAGATGGCTTCCAGCAGCATAATGAATTTCCTCCCGTCAGGTGTGGATATAGTATGTACTTGGTAGACTTGATTAATATGACATTCCCCACGTTAATGAATACGCTATAATTAGAATGTGTGGTAACGTAAAGGACTTTAACATTGTTTCAACAAGACATGAATCCATATGTTATAGACATCTTTTACCATGATGATGCTCAGATATATCATTAACCCAATGGGGGCAGAAAGGAAACGAATATTCGGATGAAAACCAAACTGTTATATATTGAAGATGATACGGAAATTGCGACTTGGGTCAGAGCCGATCTGGAGGAGCGCGGTTATGAGGTGGTATGGCTCGGCAGTGGTGAAGGTGCAGCGGAGGCTGCTGTCGGTTGCTCACTCATTATTCTGGATGTCATGCTGCCTGGGCTGGATGGATTTACGGTGGGACAGCGACTGAAAAAAGAACATCCCGCCGTGCCCATTGTCATGCTCTCGGCCAGAACGTCCATTGACGACAAGTTGCACGGTCTTGATTTTGCCGATGACTATGTGACCAAACCATTTCACCCCGATGAACTGGCTGCCCGGATTGAAGTACAACTGCGTAAGGCAGGAACGGCGGTATCCACGGATGCTGCCCTGAAGCTGGATCATCTCTCCATCTATGAGAAGGACAACCGGATCGTCAATGAGGAGACGGGAGATGAGATTATTTTATCGGGAAAACAGTTCCACATCTTCGCCTACCTGCTACGACATATGGGCATGATTCGAACCAAAGAGCAGATCTATGAAGCCGTCTGGAACGAGCCCTATCTGGATGGGGACAAGACTTTAATGGTACATATTCGGCATCTACGCGAAAAGCTGGAGCTTGATCCGGCCAATCCTGTAGTTATTCAGACGGTCCGTGGTGTGGGATATCGTGTGAAGAAGCCATGATTCGGTGGTTCAGAGAACGGAAGATCATGAAGGGAGAACGAAGTATGGATCAAAAGCAATCCGGGCGGCGCAAGCTTCGCTTTGGGCGGTCCTTGATGTCCAGATACATCCTACTGATCTTGGCGGCTGTATTATTTGTGCCCGTTGTCCTTCCGATCATATCCGTTATATATATTGTCGTAGTGAATAACACGAATACGAACCGCGACGCGCCTTACGGTGATGTTACCCGGATCAGTAACCTCTGGTCACGTGAAGCGAAGAACCTGGATGGTGCTTCGGATGAAGAGATTAAGGCCCGGTTGGAGCAATTACATGGCTCGTATCCCAAATCTTCCATGTATCGTGTGAATGTGAGCGGTGAGACCCTCTTTATTCTCGGTGGTGAAGATGTAACGCTTCTGAAATCCACGTCGCCGGATGGCAGAACAGACACGACATTGAGATGGTCACTGGATTCCGGGCAAACGACAGAGACTCATATTCCATCCTTATGGAATGTAAACAATACGGTGCAATTCATGAAAGAAGCCTCCTTTCGCGATCCACTGACCGTAGTTGCATATATTGGCGGAGCTGAGCAGGACAAAGGACAGGGATTCATGATCATTGAAGTGCCGCGGTCACTTCTGCAAATGAATCAGAGTAACTGGCCGATGGAACTCTTGTATCTTGGTATCGTAATGACCCTCATCTTTCTGATCTTCATCATTATGTCGATTCTCTTCTTCGCACGCATTCGCAAACGACTTATTCGTTTGCAGACGGCCATGATGACCACCGGCAAGGAAGGCCTCCCGCTTCCGGTAGATATCCGCCGGTCAGACGAGATTGGTCAACTGGAAGAATCCTTCAATCAGATGGTGCATCAACTGTCCGACAGCCGCCACCGTGAACGAGAGGAAGAACAATTGCGCAAACGTCTCATTGCGGGGCTTTCTCACGATCTGCGTACCCCGCTAACGGTGATTCGTGGACATATGCATGCTTTGCACAAGGAAGAGCTGAGCGAGCAAGGTGACCGTTCATTACATCGCATGGAAGCAAAGATGGAGGACCTCGGTGGGCTCATTGACAACATGTTATCCTACAATTTGCTCACGAGTGGGAAGTATACACTGAAGCTGGAAGAGAAAGATATACTGCGGATCGTCAGGGAAACGGCGGCCGCCTGGTACCCGGTCTGGGAGAAAGAGCAATTTGAGATTGATATTGACCTGCCAGAGGAACCATTGATCTGGCATATGGATGAACAGGGCATGCGCCGTATTCTTGATAATTTGTTCCAAAACGTGATCCGTCATGCCGCCAGCGGGAAATATATTGGTATATCAACTCAGGAGATTCAGGGTGAGACGGCCGTCGTTATTCAGGATCGGGGTCCGGGAATGCAACCGAATTCCGACACAAAAGGCACAGGTCTAGGCTTATCCATTGTAGACCTGTTGATTCGTGAGATGGGCCTGCGCAAGCGGGTAGACAGTTCCGATACGGGTGTCCAGACATATATCTACAGTGGTAAGGGAAGCAACAAACCGCTGAAATAACTTTTTTAAACTAAACTTAAACTGGAGACTACCTTGGCTTTAACCTTGGAAGGTTACGATAGTTCCGAGGTGATCATACAGTGAGTGAAAATATTATTCAAACGGCGAATTTATGGAAAACATACCGGGACCGTGCAGCGGTCCGTGAACTTGATCTGCATATTAAAAAGGGAGATATCTACGGCTTCCTCGGTCCCAACGGTGCCGGCAAAACAACAACGATTCGCATGCTTCTCGGCTTGATTAAACCAACCAAAGGCGTGATCCGTATCTTCGACAAGGATATCCGCAAGGATCGCATGGATATTTTGCGCCGTGTGGGTTCCTTGGTCGAATACCCGTCCTATTACGGACATCTGAACGCAGTAGAGAATCTGGAAACTTTGCGCCGCATCATCAATGTACCAAAATCAAGAATTGCTGAAGTGCTGTCCATTGTAGATCTGACCAAGGATGCCAAACGTTCAGTGAAGGGATATTCCCTTGGGATGAAGCAACGTCTGGGTATTGCCAGCGCTTTGCTGGGTGAACCGGAATTGCTGATTCTGGACGAACCAACGAATGGTCTTGATCCTGCCGGTATTCAGGAGATTCGGGAACTGATCAAACGCATGCCTCTGGAACATGGCATTACCGTTCTGGTTTCCAGCCACTTGCTGAGTGAAGTCGAACAGATGGCAAGTCGCGTTGGTATTATCCGTGAAGGCAAGATGGTGCTTCAGGATACCATCGCAAGTCTGCATAGTCAGACGGGTAGCTCTATCCGGTTAACGGTTTCCGAGCCGGAAGAGGCTATGAAGCTGGCGAGAGAACAGGGACAATTTGGTCAGCAACAAGGTTCTGCGTTAACGTTCCCTTATATGGATAACAGTTCAGTGGCACTGCTTGTGCGCCGATTAATTGAGCAGGATCATGATGTGTATCGTGTAGAGGAACAGCGTCAGTCGCTGGAAGATCTGTTCATGCGGGTCATTGGCGAGGGGGCTTCCATATGACCGGGCGTGCATTATCATCAGACTGGCTCAAGATTCGGGGGAAAGGGATCTGGTTTCTTGTCTTTCTGGCCCCTCTTGGATTAACAGCGATGCAGGCGCTTAATTTTGGCTTACGGCTGGACTATCTGAAAGAGCAGTATGCAGATAACCTGTGGGGCGGATTGCTGGGCAATGTGGTGGTCTTTGTGCCCTTGTCTCTGATGCTGGGAGCAACCATTCTCAGCTCCATGATCGCTAATGTTGAGCATGAACAGGGATCATGGAAACAGCTGCTCGCGATGCCGATTCCCAGACCAGCCGTGTATTTAGCCAAGTTCCTGCTTGCTTGTGTTCTGCTGGTGATCTCCTGCCTGCTGTTAACCGCAGGAATTGTGGGTCTGGGTCTGATCCTCGGATTCCATGCCAGCGAAATACCTTGGACACATGCGATCAAGCTGGGGCTATTGCCTTTGGCTGGTGCACTTCCCGTGTTGTCACTGGAGTTGTGGCTCACGATGGTTAACAAGAATCAGGCACTTCCCGTCACCCTGGGCATCGTTCTCGCGATAACGGGCATGTTCGCACTCAGTATCTCACCGAACTTTCCACTCGCTTGGGCGCAGATGGCCTGGAATGGACCCAATCCATATCTGTATGCAGGCATGGGGGCAGGTCTAGGGTTATTGATTCTGTTGCTGGGTATGGTGCACTTTAGCCGGAAGGATGTGGCCTGACATGAGCTTTGCGACAACTTACTTCCGAATTTTGTCCGCTGAACGATTGAAAATGGGCAAGTCCCCCATATGGCTTCTGATTCTGCTGAGTCCACTCATTGCGCTGCTCATCGGACTGTTGTCTACTCCATCGGGAAATTGGCAGGTATTGATGAACACGATGGTTTTCCTGCACGGATTGTTATTATTACCGATGCTGACTGGCGTGTTTACGTCCTTTGTCTGCCGTTTTGAACATGCAGGTGGAGGGTGGAAGCAGATGCTGGTTTTACCGCTCACACGTTCAGGCGTATATGCAGGTAAACTGACGATTGTGCTCATGCTTCTGGCGGGTACACAAGTATTATTGCTGATGTCCATTCTGCTGGCAGGCATGATTCACGGCATTACGATGCTTGTACCTTGGGGATTCTTGGCGAGCAAACTGCTGCTTGGGTTGCTAGCTTGTGTACCCTTGGCTGCCCTGCAGATGTTCGTTTCATTGGTGTGGAGCAGCTTTGCCGCACCGCTCGCACTGAATTTTGCACTAACCATACCGAATATTCTCATTGTAAACTCGGCGACATATGGGCCGTATTATCCATGGGCACAACCGATGATTCTGATGACACCCGTGGACGGCGCAGGTTTCGGAGCCTACAACGTGCCACTGATGACGATGCTGGCGGTTGTTGGAGGCAGTGCTGTTATTTTTATTGGAATCGGCATGATGTATTTTGCGAAAAAAGAAATATGAATAATCCGTTACACATTTGGTTATCGTAGATCAAAATCCTCTTTAAGCAAAACATGCAAAGCTCTATTGTATGTATGCTTCAGGAGGATTTTTTCTAATGTCTGACCCACCCATCATGAATGGTCAACTCCCGAATGATTTTGGCTGGTGCCCCGGCTACAAGTGTATTTTCGGGTACATCTTTGGTCACCGTGCTTCCTGCTGCCACAACTGCATTTCTGCCAATGGTCACTCCGGGCAAAATAAGCGCGCCTGTACCAATCCAGGCATTATCTTGAATCACAATCCGCTTGGCAGTCTGGCTCCCGTCATCCAGAGAGTCAATCCGGTGATAGGCACTGTCGAATATGCTAGTTCGAGGACCAATCATGACGTTATTGCCGATGGTCACTTCAACGTTAGCGGCAATCCCGACTCCTGCATTAATCATGACGTCATCGCCAATCGTTAATCGCGCGCCTTTGACTACGGTTAACTGGGTTCCCCATGGTTTGCCTATAATGTTAAGCCGTTTTCCCACCTGCAAGTCACCCAATCTATTCAGATAAACCTTACCCCTGATTCGTGGCAGCAGGCCCATAGAGGGCTGGATTTTACCAAAGATGGCCAAGCCTCTTAGTTTATCGTAAGCAATTTTAACTCTGTTGGGCAGCATGATTCATCCGTCCTCTCCGTAGTTGAAAATCGTTTTTTTAACGATTATAGCCTTTTCGATACAAATTGTATCGTTAATTTTATATCCAGGCATCGCAAGAGCAGATGATCTCTCTTTCCTTGAGAAGATTTGCTTTAGGCGGGGGGCGGGTTTATCCTCTCAACTCCCTAACGAATCTGAGGAGTCTTATTCAAGGATTTGAAGTGATCTCAGAAATCTAAGAAACCTGAGACATGTTATATCCAATGAAACGACCGTTTGCAGCGTTTATGACAGGAGATTATGGGGATTAACGTGTCTGATGTTCTTTAAAATTTAAAAAGGCCACATGGACACCAAATAAGATGTCCTGAGTTCTTTAGAAAATCGTTTAGCCATTCGCCAGAATCAGCTGACTTGGAATTGAACTTCAAGCTTGTTAGAGGCTTACATTGATTCTTGTATAACTTGTCTTTCCTTGAAGACGTCTCCTGCGTAAAATCAAAATTTCCAAGTATTACATCACACATCATGTGAATTGGATCATAGATTGTAAGCAAAATGAGACGAGAATCTGGTAAAATAAAAAAAGCTGTTTCTAGGCTGGCTTACGTGGTTATTCGAGGGTAGGCCCATTTCTGTAAGGGATAATCCATCCCTGTTGTTAGATGAAGATATTGGCTGAGAAAAGAGGGGTAAGCCTTGGATATTAATAAAACGGAAACCCTGAAGCGCATTATTTCTGAGGGAAGTTCTTACCAATCACTGTTTTTTAACCATCCGGATGCCATTTATGTGATGGACATCCATGGAAACTATATTGATGCTAATCCCTCGGTAGAGCGGATATCAGGGTATACACTGGATGACTTGATTCGTATGAATCAGAGTGAGATCTGTCCTCCAGACAGTGAAAATTCACGGAAAGAATATATTAAAGAAGTGCTGGCTGGACGTTCAGTCAGTAATTCCATTACTTTTTATCATAAAGATGGTTCCCTGAAACAGGCAGAGATCACGTATGTGCCTATAACGGAGGGAAACGAAGTTGTAGGAATCTATGGTATTGCCAAAGATGTTACCGATATCCTGGAAGTGCAACGTGAGCTTAAGGAGGCACAGGAGAAATATCAGGTGCTGGCTGACCATGCGCAAGATCTGATTACGACTTGTTCTGCGGATGGAGAGTTGTTATATGTCTCCCCTTCCGTGTACGCCTTGCTCGGTTATAAGCCGGAGGAAGTCACGGGCAAGTCCTTCAAGGATTATTGTTATCCGGGAGACTATCCGGACCCTATGGATCTTTCCAAGATCGGCAATGGCTGCAAGATGCGTGTGTTGCACAAGAAGGGACACTATATCTGGATGGAGACATTGGCGAAACCTGTGGCTGGAGAGCGTGGCAAGAGTGTCCAGATTGTAAGCATCAGCAGGGATATTACCCAGCATAAGGATGCGGACAGACGTCTTCGGGAAAGCCGTCAGCGATACAGATCGTTGTTCGAACATAACCCGGCAGCTGTGTATTCATTGAATCTGGAAGGTAAATACAGCGCAGTGAACAGCAAACTGGTGCAAATGCTGGATATTCCGCGTAATAAGCTTATTGGCCAATCTTTTTTATCCAATCTGGATAAATGCGAAGTGCAATACGGCAAACATTATTTTGAAATGGTGAAGCAAGGCGAACCGCAATATTATGAGACCCGAATCGTCAATTCAA
The DNA here is from genome assembly GCF_037976585.1 of Paenibacillus sp. FSL k6-2145. Taxonomy (NCBI): domain Bacteria; kingdom Bacillati; phylum Bacillota; class Bacilli; order Caryophanales; family Paenibacillaceae; genus Paenibacillus; species Paenibacillus sp. FSL k6-2145. The sequence continues at coordinate 2,674,822 of NZ_CP150267.1, forward strand.
GTGGTCGGAAGATTGAAGTATCTGTTACGAATGTGCCCATTATTGTGGATAAGGAAATGGTAGGCGTCTATGGGATCGTGTCCGATATTACCGAGCGCAAGGAATATACGGAACGGATTCAGGAGCTTAGCAAGCAACATGAGCTGATTCTCAACACGGTTACGGAAGGAATATTTGGTTTGGATGCGGATGGAATCACCATGTTTATGAATCCAGCAGCAGCTTCGATGTTCGGTTATGAGGCGAAAGAATTCATTGGCAAAAACTCACATCCCATCATCCATCACACCCGTGCAGACGGAAGTCATTTGCCTCAAGAAGAGTGCCCGATCCACATGACCGTGTTGGATGGACAGAGACGTTCGATCAAGGAAGATGTGTTCTGGCGTAAAGATGGCAGCAGCTTTCTGGTGCAGTATCAGGTGACGCCGATTATTGAACAGGGACAGATTCAGGGTGCTGTGGTTGTGTTTAATGATGTGACTGGCGAACGTGAAATTGTACGTGCCAAAGAAACAGCTGAGCTGGCAGCTCAGGCCAAGTCAGAATTTCTGTCGATGGTTAGCCATGAGATCCGGACACCGATGAACGGGATCGTGGGGATGACAGAATTGTTGATCGGTACAGATTTATCGGAAGAACAGCGTGAATATGCCGAGATTATTCGAGACAGCGGTGATGCTCTGCTGAACATCCTTAATGATATTTTGGACTTCAGTAAGCTGGAATCCGGGAAAATGGCACTGGCTTATGAACCATTTGCATTACGCAAGATGCTGGAACAGGTTGCCGAGCTGTTTAAACCGCGTGCAGATGAGAAACATCTGGAGATCAGATATCGCCTCAATCCAAGCATCCCTGAGTTCATGGTCGGTGACGCTATACGTATCCGGCAGATTCTGGTGAACTTGGTTGGCAATGCGCTCAAGTTCACAGATCAGGGAAGCATTGATGTTAACGTGGATATTATCAAGGGCAGAAAGCCTGAAGACAGCGTTCTTGATTTTGCGGTGCAAGATACGGGAATTGGCATCCCGGCTGACAAGCTGGATCAGTTGTTTCAGTCCTTCTCTCAACTACACCCGGTGATTAACCGGAAGTATGGTGGTACCGGACTGGGACTGGTCATCTCCAAGCGACTCGTGGAGATCATGGGAGGCAGCATCAGTGTCGAGAGTATAGAAGGGGAGGGCTCAACCTTCCGGTTTGCTGTTCCTGCGGCGAGTGTAGATGCTTCAGCAGAACAGACAGCAAGTCAATTCCATCATGATCGTACACGTCAGAGTGATAAGGTCGCCATGCGTATTCTGGTGGCGGAGGATCATCCGGTGAACCGGAAGATTTTGCGAGAATATCTGGAGAAGCTCGGATACCAGGCAGATGTGTGTACTAATGGCGTGGAGGCAATTGATGCCATCTCTCAGAATGCTTATGATATTGTCCTGATGGATATTCATATGCCTGTGATGGATGGACTGAAGGCGACAGACCTGTTACACCGCCTAATTCCACAGGATCGCATACCTCCAATCATCGCAGTTACAGGCAATGCCAAACGTGAAGATAAGGAAGCTTGTCTGGAGATTGGTATGCGTGACTTCATTAGCAAACCGGTTATGCTGAGTGAGTTGAAGCGGGTGTTACAGCAATGGGGGCCAAGGGACGAACCTCAACTTGCGCCAAATTGAACAACTACTCAAATCAATTTCATAACTCACTAAAATAGATTTCTGTAACTAAATATAGACAAAATGAACCGTTTTGATCTATATCTAGCCTTGATTGAAGCAGCTGAAGGTATTATGAAATTGATTCATCTGGCTGTGAAAAATAATAAACGCAAACACGCCAATAATCCTCCACTGATGGAGTGTTATTGGCGTGTTTGCGTTGGCAGGCTTTTGAAGTTGAGCCGAAGCATACAAAAGTGGAGTAGTATACAAATGGCTTATACCAGTGTCAGACGATTGATGTTACCAGATAGGATTTCACAGGAATTGTTGAATTTCTCACGTTCCGTTGCATCCAGATTCAATTCGATAATCTCCTGAATGCCATTGCCACCGATGATTGCAGGAACACCGACGCAGACGTTGTGTTGCTCGTACTCTCCGTCCAGAATAGCCGATACGGCGATGATCTTGTGTTCGTCATTGAGGATGGAACGAGTGATGTGCGCGAGGGCATTGCCGATTCCGAATTGGGTAGAACCTTTACGGGTAAAGATTTCCCAACCGGCATCCTTCGTTTTGCGTGCAATATCGTCCAGATCCAGATGTTTGAAGCGCTCCTTGTGCTGATCCATGATGTGCATAATCGGTTTGCCACCGATGGTCACATGAGACCAGGCTACGAACTGGGATTCTCCATGCTCCCCGAGGGCATAACCGTGCACACTGCGTGGATCGATGGAGAAGACTTCAGACAGCAGCGTTTTAAGCCTTGAAGAGTCAATGGACGTTCCTGTGCCGATGACATGCTCACGCGGCAGACCAGATAATTTCCATACCATATAAGTTACTATGTCAACCGGATTGGCAGCGACGACAAAAATCCCGTTAAATCCACTTTTCATGATCGGGACCACGATGTCTTTAGCAATCGATTCCGCTTCCTCCAGAATATCCAGCCGTGTCTGTCCTGGCTTGGGATTCGCTCCGGCAGTTAAGACAATAACATCCATATTGCCACAATCCGCGTACGTGCCTGCATATACCTTGGTGCGGTTATGTGTGAAGTCCATACAATGGGAAAAATCCAATGCCTGTGCTACAGCACGGTCGTACGTCCGGTCCACCATCATAATTTCCCTGCATATCGATTGATTAATCATGGAATACGCACAACTCGAACCGACAAGACCCGCCCCGATCACCGCTACTTTGCCTGATTTGCCTAACACTGCCGTTCAGCCCCCATTTAGATTGATATTTATCCGTTACTAATGCGTCCTATGTTAAGTATAGTCCTTTATTTTATGCTGGAATGTACTTCTACGTTACATAAGATAACACATGGAAAAGCTGTGCAGCAATGATATCCGCTATCGCGGGAGCGTATTGGAGTAACGGAGTTAACAAAATTGACATGAATAATTCCTAATCATATGATTTGACGGCGTTTGCAACTGTGTCATTCGACATGACAGCATTCATGCTCATTGTCGGAATGGGGGTTATTTGTGCGGATCATATACCTGACAAAACTTCTTAGGAATCCGCAGAAACAGAACAAAACCGCCAAAGGGATCTGCCGAGAAGCTGACGAATACATACGGACAAGCAAAAGATAAGCCATACTTGATCCATGAGACAGGTTGCCCCGATCCGATGACGGTTCCAAAAAAAAGGAACGCTGAAGCCATAATGTTTTTATCCAAGAATCAATTTCATAACTCACTAAAGGTATTATGAAATTGATTCCCAAAAGACTTCATTCCGGGAGGGAATTAATGATGATTGAAGAAGCAGGAGCAACGACGGAAACGGCCAAGAGCCTGGGCATAGGTGCCAGTACTCTTCGTAAATATGCGGCGGCACTGGAAGAGCAGGGATACCGGTTCGAACGTTCCGCCAACAAATCCAGACTATTCAAGTCCGACGACATCGAATGCATTGAACGCCTGATGACTGAACTCAGAGAGCATAATCTACCCCTGGCTGATGCTGTGGTGACTGTATTAGCTCCAGAAGTACCTGTAGCTGTAGTAGAAGTAGATGTACCTGAGGTAGGGATCGAAGGTCTGTCAGAGTCGGAATGTGCAGCAACATCAATGTCATCCGTATTCCCTGAAGAACCTGAAATAATGGGTAATCTGAGATCCTATGAAGGTCTGGAGCAACTGGTAAGTGAGGTGACTTATGGTGCTGTAGAACAACAGCAGGATGATCGGGTACAGTTGCTGCAACAGCGGGTCGATGAACTGGAGCTGACCCTTCAGCATCTGGCGGAGACACATATGGCGCTCCAGGAACAGATGGAGAAACAGCGCCTGTGGATGAACGAGAAGCTGGAGGAAGAGCGAGATCGCGAACTCGTGACCAACTTGCGCAGCTTCCAGGGAAGAAAACGCAAACCAAAAGGAGTATCCCTGCGTATGTTGTTCGGGTTCCTACCCAAGAAGCATAAGGAAGCTTGAATGACAGGCTCTTGCTCATCGTGATTTTGCATTATGGGCCTGATATAATAAGCTCCATACAACATGAAGACTGGCAGCGGACTACTCAGTATAGATAAAGACTGAGTGGATCAGGAAGCTGGCGTGGGAGGATCTGTGGAGCTGCGACGAAGTTGGCAAAGATTGCTCGGACTATGGACGGATCGTCCTCGGCGGGAAGGCACGACCATTGCTGAGCGTTATACAATAAAGGAATTGCTGGGTATGGGGAGCTATGGGCTGACATACCTGTGTACAGATGACCAGAATGGCAGGGAAGTGGCGTTGAAGGAGTCCAAACCTAGCAAGGGCAGACTCTCTGCGCACCTGTTGGAGCGGGAGGCGGACGTGATGAGGCGTCTGCATCATCCGGCGATCCCTGATCTATTGGATGTGTTCACATCCGGGAGACGAAGTTATATCGTTACCGAGTATATTCGTGGACAGACGCTGGAAGATTGCATATTTGAGCAAGGTCTTCGATATACGGAGCGGGAATGTCTGGAATTGGCAGGACAACTGCTGGTTCCGGTGGCTCATGTGCATGAGCAGGGATATATTCATGGAGATGTGCGGATTCCCAATGTTATTTTACGTGAAGGGGCGGTACATCTAATTGACTTTGGCCTGGCGAGACGCTTGGGGGAGCCGTTGTTGCCGGAGCTGAAGCGACGTATGCGTGAAGTCCCTGAGCCTGAAGATGAGCGGGCTACACCGGATCATGATTTGCAGGATATCGGCCACTTTCTTCTCTTCATGCTGTATTCGGCTTATGAGCCAGAGAAGGGCCGTGAACCCGCCAGCTGGCAGGAGGAACTTAAGCTTACGCCGGAATTGCACCAGATGCTGGAGCGACTCCTTGGACTCCGTCCAGGTTATGAGGGTGGGGCGACAGAGTTACAGGCGGAGATTGCGAATGTGTTGCTGAAATTACAATGAAATAAGCTCTGTAGGTGGACCTATATTTGTTATCCGTGACCTCTTCGTATGATATCTATAGGGGTCTTTTTCCTTTTTGCTATATAGAAACAAATAAAGGGGTGTTCTGCTGGCCGTAAGTACGGCTAGCGAACACCCCTTTATTACATATTCATTTATTGTAGCGTCTAATAAGCTGGCACGATCATTGCTCTTTAAAAGCAGTCGTGAGAGCAGCTTAGCTGGAGCTGTATTTTCTGCTTTTGTAATAACCGGAGCCACTGCGGCTGTCCCGGTATTTCACATCTGAAGAAGAATAGCGCTTGTAGGAACGCTTGCCTGAAGAACTGCTGTGACGTTTATAGGAGCGCCTGTCCGAGGAGCTGTAACGTTTGCGGTGAGATGAAGATTTGGAATCGATAAGTTTGCCGATAATCTTTTTGAACATGAGCTTTCACCCTTTCGACTTCAACTGTTTTAAGCATATACGTGGCTAGATCAGAAGGGGTTTCGATTTTTTCATGGATAATTGTATTCATTGGACAGGCGCTTGGCGTATAATAGGATGTTGCTGATTGCGCGGAATTTTTTATTTTGAGTGTTTAGCGTTACAATAGAGGACAGGATAAGATTTTAACGGACAGGAGTAGTTATTATGATTACATTGAAGACCAAAGAACAGATTGAATATATGAAAAAAGCCGGAGAAATTCTCGCCGCATGCCATAGAGAAATTGCAAAGATGATTCGTCCAGGCATTACGACACAGGAGATCGACCAGTTTGCAGAAGCTTTTATGAAGAAAAATGGCGCTACGCCGGAACAAAAGGGATATAACGGATACCAATATGCGACATGTGCGTCGGTTAATGATGTGATCTGTCACGGGTTTCCGGGAAAATATGCACTGAAAGACGGCGATATCGTTACAATCGACATGGTGGTTAATCTAAATGGCTGGCTGGCGGATTCGGCTTGGTCATATGCTGTAGGTGAAGTGACTCCGGAAGCACAACATCTGCTGGATGTAACCAAAAACTCTCTGTACAAAGGCATTGAACTTGCCGTGGTGGGCAACCGGATCGGAGATATCTCCAATGCGATTCAAGTCTATGCAGAAGGTGAAGGCCTATCGGTTGTGCGTGAGTTTATTGGACACGGCATTGGTGAGAAGATGCATGAGGAACCACAAGTCCCTCACTACGGTCCGCCTCATCGGGGTCCGCGTCTCAAGGAAGGCATGGTTATTACGATCGAACCAATGCTGAATATTGGTACGTTCCGAAGTAAGCTGGATTCAGATGGATGGACTGCTCGTACTATGGATGGAAGTCTGTCTGCCCAGTATGAACATACGATTGCGATTACGGCGGATGGTCCACTGATTTTGACAGCACAATAATAGCCAAAAGCAGCTACAATGTGACGATATTTGCATATTTCAAGGCGGCCCACGTTTGTGATCCGCCTGTTTCGGTTTAAACTATTAAGAAGTGATAACACAGAGCCAGTGGTAAGTGATCTCAGCTGACAAGGGTTAACCTTGCGTCCACTTGGCAACAAGGAGGTAATTTTGGTGTCTTTAAATAAACAGATCGTACTTGCGTCTCGTCCCGAAGGTGCCCCTTCCAAAGAGAATTTCAACTTCATTGATGCACCTCTTCCTGAACCGGAAGCTGGGCAAGTTCTGGTACGTACATTATATTTGTCGGTCGATCCGTACATGCGGGGCCGCATGAAAGATACAAAGTCCTATGCTGCACCGTACGCGTTAAATGAAGTGATCATGGGTGGAGCCATTGGGCAGGTTGTAGAATCTTCGGAACCCAATCTGCGCAAAGGAGATCTCGTATCCGGTATGTGGGGCTGGCAGCAATATGCCGCAGTGAATACGGGGGATCTGTCGCTGATCGATACGGAAGAAGCACCAATCACCGCTTACCTGGGTGCGCTAGGCCTGACGGGTCTGACGGCTTATTTTGGTATGGAGGACATCGGCAAACCGAAGGACGGCGAAACGGTCGTTGTATCGGGAGCAGCCGGAGCGGTAGGCATGATTGCAGGTCAGATTGGTAAAATTGTGGGAGCACGCGTGGTTGGTATTGCAGGCTCTGATGAGAAATGCGCTTATTTGAAAGAAAAGCTGGGCTTCGACGTGGTGTTGAACTACAAGAAGGAGCAGGATATGTCAGCGGCCATTGAACGGGCTTGCCCGGATGGTGTAGATGTCTACTTTGACAATGTGGGCGGTGACATCTCGGATGCAGTCTTGCGCCACATCAATCGGAATGCACGTATTCCGTTATGCGGTCAGATCTCATCCTATAATCTGGAGAAACCGGATATAGGCATGCGTCCACAGACGTTGCTGTTAACAAATACAGCATTAATGAAAGGTTTCCTGCTGGGTGACTATACGAAATCCTTCAAAGAAGGCCGCGCCAAGTTGGCGAAATGGATCAAGGAAGGTCATATCCAGTATGAAGAAAACATTGTGGACGGCTTCGAACAGACGCCGGAAGCATTCATGGGCCTCTTCTCGGGAGATAATCTGGGCAAGCAGCTGGTTAAGGTTGCAGATCCTGAATAGATATTGAATGGTTTACATGTACAAATTAGGTTGAAAACGAAAAGACACGTTCTGCACACCGAGGGTGCAGCAGAACGTGTCTTTTTATCTGTAAATCTGTGCGTGGTCTATGTAGGGTGACTAGTGTTCGGCGACCAGCACTTCTTTGTAGTGTTTGTACATATATACACGCCAGCGTACAATCATGCCAAAAGCCAGCAGGAAAAACAATCCGCCCGTTTGCGGAATACTTACATATCGCTGGATGACTTCATGCAGGATCAGGCGTACGGCCAACAATCCAAGCAAGATAAAAGCAAAGCTGCGAGAACGTGTGGCAAAAATTTCTTCACCTACTCGTTCAAACCGTGTACTGCGAATGAGGGGATAGGAAAAGAGGAACCAGCCCACCAGAAACGCAATGAATGCCCAGAGTAGAGGAACATGAGTCTCAGGTACAACAAACATGAGAAATCCTGTGCTCATGCCGAGCGGAGGAATAAGGATTTTACGAATGGTCACCGGTCTGTGACTGGCTTTCATGCGGATGAAGATGGCAAGCAGTGCCATGACAAGCATGCCCACGGTTGCTCCGATTTGCAGGTAGTACGGACTGATTTGAGCCACGTAGAACTCCCTCTTTCTGGAATAATATGTTATCCGGAGATCCGGAACCCAGTACGAATTGCCGGAATTTTCAGTTCCTATTATATCACAAACGTAGAAAGCCGATAGAAAGCTTAGTGTATCATATACCCGATATGTATTCACAGGGTGTATTTGAAAATTTTGTATTATTGTGCCCGTTGTAAGGCCGTTTATTCGATTAAGGGGAAATCATGCAATGATTGGACAACAATGGATGTATATCAAGCTTATCGGCTCACATCATAGAGGGTGGCTTATGGGTAATACAGATTGGTTAGTACATCTGGTCAGCCTTGTGTGTGCAAGTGTACTAGCTTTTTTGCTGGTTATCTACGGTTACATCTTATGGATGAAATATAGCAGTAGGCGCAGGGAAAAGGTTAAGACAGCGCTGATGCAGGAATTACTTTCCGAAGATTCGGTGTTACAGCGGTATTTGGGCCAAGGAGAAGTAAAAGTAGACTTATTGAATATGAGTGGAGATCAACAGAGCGTTTTGCAGCAGCTGTTATTGCAACGGCTTGCTCAAGGTCCGGTAGAGCACGAGACTCTGCGAATTCGTCTGTTATCCTGGCAAGTCTTTGGAAGTTCATACCGGTCGGTTCTGAAGACGAGAAAGTGGAGTGAACGGGTTAACACGTTGTTATATATTGAACAGTTTCATATGATAGAGCTTCTGCCCAGGTTAGAGGATATGCTGCGGGTTACTTCCTGTACGCCGCTTGAACGCTTCATCATTTTGCGCATATATGCCCGAACCGGTTATTTCAGAATCGTGAAGGAATTGTTGCGTGAGCAATATGTATGGTCCGATTCGCAGTATCTGCAGATTCTGTTGTTGCTTACCGATTCATCCTGGACTCGTCTGAAGGATCATTTCAAGGATGTACCTTATCAGGTCCAGTGTAATATCGTCCATGCCATTCGTATTCGGGATGACCAGACGGAGGGTGCTGTTGTTCTACTGGAGAAGCTCATTCTTGGAGAGGATGCGCTGCTGCGTACCCTCGCTTATCAGGCATTGGCTCAAGTGGGCAGAGGGCGTGAAGAGTTGCTGAAGGGGCTATTGCTGGTATGGAACGAATCTGGTGAGGAAAGGCAACGCTCGGAAAGACTAACAGTGACCCGGCTTATGGGTACTGTTCATGCGGATGCTTTTATTCCTAGACTGAAGATAATGATGGGTGATCCTTCTTTTCAGATCCGACAGGAAGCGGCGAATTCTCTTGCCCGGTACGAGCAGGGACTTGAAGAACTCCGGGAAACGGCTGTAAACCATCCGGATAAATATGCAAGGCAGATAGCGGAGGAAACGCTGGAAAGGATGCAGTATGGACGAAAGATGGATTGAGATGTTGCAGAGTTTTGTTTTGGCATGTTACGAGGGGGTATTTATCTATCTGGTGTTAGCGATTGTGATGTGCAGTGTTCTGGTAGTCGCTGCCGCTCGCACATTGATTCGCCAGAGGGATCTGGACCCGCTGCAATATCATGAGATGTTGGATGAAGAACTGGCTCCTGCGGTATCCCTGCTTGTCCCGATGCGTAATAGAGAGAATACGATCATACAGCGAATTAATTGTCTGCTGGATATTCAGTATGCACGCTATGAGGTTATTATCATTAATGATGGATCAGAGGATGGAACAATGCCACGGTTAATAGAAACCTATGATCTAGTGCCCATTCGGAGTAAAGTTCATTATTCGGGACTCGGCCAGGAGACGGCTCAGATTAAATGTGTCTACCAATCCAGGTTGCATCATCGTCTGATTGTGATCGACAAGGAATATGGAGGACGAATGGACTCCCTGAATGCAGGCCTGAATATCTCGCAATATCCTTATATCGCCTCTGTTGGACCCTGGACAGTTCTGGAACGGGATGCATTGGTGAAGATTATGAAACCCGTTATGGATGCTCTCCCAGGAGAAGAGGTCGTTGCTTGTAGTGGACGATTAGATCTCATGGCCCCCAGAAATACGGATCATGCAGATTTAACGGATAACAGCACAAGACTTACGGGCAGTACGTTGTATGTAATGCAGACCATTGAATACGTGCGTGCTTTTTTGATTAGTGGTGTGGGACTTGTTCGTTACAACATTAATGTGCTTTTATTTACGGCCCAAGTATTCGGTGTATTCAAAAAGAACCGGGTGTTGGAAGTTGGGGGTTACAAGCGCGACGACCAGGTCGCTCACATGGAACTGGTGATGCGGTTACAGAAACATATGAAGCAGATCCGGGAACATGGCCGTATTATATATATTCCCGATCCGATCTGCAGGGTAGAAGTACCCGGTACATGGCGTCAGCTGTGCAGACAGCGTATCGGTTGGCACATGCAGCTTGCAAGCAGTCTATGGACTCAGCGGAGCATGATCTTTAATCCGGCCTATGGCTGGATGGGGATGGTATCCATCCCTTATTTTATTCTGATCGAATTGTTGGGACCTGTGATGGAACTGGGAGCGATTTTGCTGTTCATTGCAGGCATAGGGCTACAGTTGGTGGATATCAACCTATGCATCATTCTCGCTTTGCTGCTCACGCTCTATGGTTCACTGTTGTCCGCTGGTATGGTAATGTTCGAAGTATGGTGTTCACGCAAAGCGTACACGTCCAGAGCAGTGACGCGTCTGTTATTGTATGCTTGTTCGGAGACGTTCTGGTTCGGACCGCTGAACAATATATTCCGTATGTTTGGCATTTTGCAGGCTATGGGATTGCGGAAGGCAGAGGAAAAGGACAGCAGACATGGATTAGGGTAATCTAACGACCGATCCTGACAATACCTTGGAACAGAGCAAGGAGGAATACGCTTTATGAAAAAAAGTTACAGGCCAGCCACGATGTGGACGCTGGCTTGTTTTACAGTGGTATCGGTGGTGCTGGTTGTCCCCTGGATTATGTGGCAATCTCAGGCCCCTGTTCCACTGAACATTATGATTATTGACAAGAGCAGACCGGACTTGTCCTATCAGGGGCACAAGGGATTGGTCTGGCTTTTGAATCAACAGAAGATTGTACAGCACACAGGGGAATACTACTCGTATGAAGAGGATTATTACGGCTATGATCTTCAGGACGGGCTTCCACGAATGAAACAAATGCTGCCTGATGAGGTGACAGACACGGATCTGATCTATTTGACGGCGAATCGCAGTAGTCTGTCTGCACAGAAGAGTGCAGGGAAACAAGGCGGAATCTATGAAGGATTAACGATATATGATGTGCAGAAGATCCGCGAGGCTGCGTATAAAGGGGTAACGATTGTCGCCGAATACAGTGCCTTGGCAAATACGGCTTCGAAGATGACCAGGGAGCAACTTTATCCCAGTTTGGGAGTGAACAGCAGTGGATGGCAAGGGAAATCGGTATCTAATCTGCAAAGTATAGAAGAAGTCCCCCGGTGGGTTCGGGCGAATTATGAGCAGCGGGAGAAGAAGAAATGGTCATATTCCGGAGCGGGTATGCTGCTGATACATATGGATGGACAGGTCATGGTACTGGAGAAAGGTCCGGATGTGAAGACAGGCAATATACAGATTGCATTTACACCGGAAGGCAGCGATTGGAGCGGTATAACCCAGGATATACATTACAATGGCTGGTTCGATATCATTGTGCCGCAACAGAAGAATTCCATACTGGCCTGGTATAAGACGGATTTGACGAAGGCAGGCGAGCAGAAACTGGGGAATGCAGGAATACCCGCGGAATTTGCTGCACTTGTCCGCTACGATGACTATAATCGGTCGTATTACATGGCAGGGTCATTTGGTGAGATGAAGCATTATTCCTTCTGGCGCCGAATCCGGGGATGGGAGGTCGTCCGGTCCAAGCTTACGCCAGATCAGAAAGATATCCCTGACATGTTCTACTGGAAGGTGTACGTGCCCGTGATGAAGCATATTTTGAATGAAGTGCAGGATGGACGGCAGCAATGGCCATAGGGTGGGTGTAAAGAAAAACGTTCGGATGGAGAGCAGGTAGTGAAAGGCCGTTCTTCTGGAGTGAGGACCGGGAGATGTACATATTAGAGAAGCGCGTACATGTGAGGGGCAGGAGTTTTGAGCGGAGCACGATATGTATCAGGCGGAAATTGAATTGCAATGTGTAATGCGATGCCGCTATGGCATCATGAACTGAAGTAACATATGTAGCAGACTCTAACGAACTTAGCACGTCTTAATCGGCCTAATTTGCTACGTTGGTAGATCTAACGAATCACAGACACGTTAAATGACGGAATATGCTCATTTTGTCTGTCCTACTGCCAGTTTTCTGCGAAATAGGATGTGTGGAGTTCGTTAGATTTTTCTATCCGCTCTAATTGGCGTTATAGCGTGTCCTGGGTTCGTTAGATTTTGGCAAGAAGGTGGAACAGCAACGTAAAAAGGACTGCAGAGGATCTGCAGTCCTTTTTCATGATGCAATACGTGCCTTACTAGTCCTGGTGAAGATGCCGGAGTCCGTGCAGAAATGCGGATACGGTCAGACGCAGACTTTCGTCCGGATCAAAGTTCATGCCGAAGCCGCCCTGTGCCTCAATGGAGGCAAATCCATGGCAGAGGCTTCGCAAACCACGAACGGCGTGCAATGCTTCCGCTTCGGTGAGCGGGTAGGGCTGCAAGCTGTTCAGCAGCAACTCCAGCGTGGCTGTGCTGGCCGCGGCGAGCTGTGGCTCCTCGCGGTCCGGGGCATGAAATGAGGCTTCGTAGAGCCCGGGGTGCTCGCGGACGAAGCCAATGTATGCCGCAGCGATGGCCTGGATGGCATCGTCGCCTGTGCGGTCAGCGATAGCCTCGGTTAATGCGCGGCTGAGCTGTTGTACGGACATCAGCGCCATTTCCTGGCGAAGCCCGGGAAGTCCGCTGATGTGGTTGTAGAGCGACGGCGAGCGCACATCCAGCCGCTGTGCCAACGCGGCGAGTGTCAGCGCCTGAAAGCCGTCGCTGTCAGCAAGCTGGATCGCGGCGCTGAGCAGAGCGCCGCGATCCAGCCCTTGCCGGGGGCTCATAGTTGCCCTCCGGCAAGATCAAACCGCTGCTGTGCATCAGCGGTTGCCGCGCGCATGGCGGCAGCGGGCTGGCGCAGCATCCGTCCGTGGCCTACAGCCAGCACGGACGGTTCCAGCTCCGCCAGACGCTTCGCGCTGGCCAGAGCCGCTTCGCGGTTCCACGTCGCCAGCGCGGGGAACGGGAAGAGCGGGCGCACGCGGCCGGATACGGCAAGGCCGCCTTGCAGCTGGTACGCGTCGCCAGCGATGAGCACGCGGCTGCGCGTATCCATGAAGGCCATATGCCCCGGCGTATGTCCTGGTGAGGCAATGGCGACCAGTGATCCAATCTGGTCACCGTCATCCAGCAAGTGGTTTGGCTGGGTGTGTACCGCTTTGGGCTTAGGCACTCCGCCGCGTACCGGAGTTTGTGGCTCACCGGGAAGAAGGGAAGTATCACCCGCCAATAGCCGGGCATCCCGTCTGGAGATGAAAACCTCGGCTTGGTGCATTGCCCCTTTGAGACGATCCAATGCACCAATATGGTCGCTATGCGCGTGAGTCAGAATGATCTTGGTAATGGGCTTTCCAAGGGACTGGGCAGTTGCCAAAATCCCCTTAAAACTGAACGGTATTCCGGCATCAATCAGGGTTAATCCATCTTCCTCTTCGACCAGGTATACGTTCACAGGGAAGAGTCTTGGAAAAAACGTAACTTGAACGACATCATATTCTCGGGTAATGCGCATCGTTGAACCCTCCTTAAAACTAATGGTATTAGTATAATAACTAATGTCATTAGTTTTAGCAATACATGTTGTTCATTTTATTCAAATAAAAAAAATTTAAAATAATGATGCACTTTACAAAAAAAGCGTTTTCAAATTGAAGATTACCGATTATAATAATCACGTAAGCCCTTTCATATGTCTATCTTATTGGAGCCCTTCGCGTAGCGAAAGGCTCACTTTTTTGTTCTTTTTGGATTAAATTGAAGACGTGATGTTAATCCTAGCTTAATTGTGTTGATGAGCTGTAAGTATTGGTATAACAGGAAAAATCACGTTTGATCTCCATCCGGGGTGAAAGTTGACAAACATAACTGTTATTCATATAATGACAGTTATACTTACCTTGAGTTGGAGTTCATCGGTGTTGTAAGCCGGGAAGGAGTAAGTTATGAACAGCGAATTTACCATAGCGGTGCATTGTCTTGTTTTTCTGTCGATGAGAGATGAGTGTATGGCCAATAGTGAAGATTTGTCCCAGAGTGTGGGTACACACCCGGCCAGAGTCCGTAAGGTACTTAGTGTTCTGCGCAAGCATGGTTACCTGACGACCAAGGAAGGTGCTCATGGTGGGTACTTGCTTAGCCGTCCAAGTGAAGAGATCAAGCTGGGAGAATTGTATAGACTGGTAGCTGGTGGTTCACTCGGTCCCAACTGGTGCTCAGGGGAGTCCGGTTCATCGTGCGTGGTATCTTCCAATATGCAGGATGTGATGGGGAACATATATAACGGAGGCGAAGAGGCGCTCAGCGCTTATTTTGACCGTATATCCATTCAAGATGTGAAAGAGCGCATAGGTCATGGGGAAGCGATAACCTTGTCGCTAAATGGATTGCCTGCAAAGGAGAAGTCCTGACGGAGTCCACAACGAATGGTCCTTCATGACATGGCCTTGGTTTAGTCAGGCATGGTTGGACAAGTTATGGCATTGGCGTGTGCTCCGGTGAAAGATCCATTGATGTTCTCAGGCGATTCCGGGCATAACGTGAACACAGATGGGGAGAGATCGTCTGCGCTGATGTTATTTTCGGAAGGCAAATCCTTGGTAGAGTATACTTCAAGATCACCTTGCGAAAGTAAAAGAAGTATAAACAAATTAGATTCTGGGGAGTGGAACACATGTCAGGCATTGAAAAAAATGAAACACTTCGCGTTATTAGCGAACGCCATGCTGTCAAAAAGTACGAAAAAGGATTTGAATTGCCTGAAGCTGATCTCAATGCGATTCTGACAGCAGCTGCGGAAGCACCATCTTCATGGAACCTGCAACACTGGAGATTCCTCGTGATTGAATCCGAAGCAGACAAAGCGAAATTGCTGCCAGTTGCTTACGGTCAAAGTCAGATCGTGGAAAGTTCAGTTACGATTGCTGTTCTTGGAGATTTGGAAGCAAACCGTAACACCGTAATCTACGATCAAGCTGTTGAAGCAGGCGCACTGACTGCTGAGGTTCGTGACGCATTGGTTGGACAGATCAACGGTGCTTACCAAAGCCCGCAGATCGCTCGCGATGAAGCGATCCGCAATGCATCTTTTGCTTCCCAAAATATTATGCTTGCTGCACGCTCCCTGGGTTACGATACATGTCCAATCGGTGGATATAATCCACAAAAACTGATCGAAACATTCAACATTCCTGCACGATTTGTGCCTACGTTGTTGATTACTGTAGGTAAAGCTGCACAGCCAGCTCGCCCGTCAGGACGTTTACCGTTGTCTGAGGTTGTTGTTAAAGGTTCTTTCTAAGTTAGAAAGTTAAATCTGATGATTTTGCATCAGTGATATAAGTATAATACAAACAGCCGCACTTTCCTGTTGAGGGAAGGTGCGGCTGTTTGGCATATTGAGGTTGTATGGAAAAGTCCACTAACGGTGACTCCAATCGAGCGGATTCACCACTCAAGTGAGTTCTTAGCTCCTACCATGAAATGATTACTTCTCAGGTGTTTCCGGGATTTGTGGTGCATGGAACGATTCCATGTACTCGATTGCGTTAAACATCATCACTGCTGCTTCAGCGCGAGTAATCGTTTGTTTGGGATTGAAGTTTCCGTCGGCATCCAGTTCATTGATTTTGAGAACGAGTGAACGCTGAATGGCACCTTGATACTCTGGCGTAAGTTCCTGTTCGTCGGTAATGTCCACAGGTTTGATATTAATCATCGGCAGACCGCCTTTGGCCTCGATGCCTTGCATCAGGAACAGTGTGAATTGTTCACGAGTAAGCGGTTTGGACGGATCGATATCCTGTGACATCTGAATGCCATTATATTGTGCGCGGATAAATGCATCACTGTACCAAACGCCATCTTTTACATGAGAGAAGTGGTCACTTGGTAGCGGCTGTTTGATAAAACGGATCGTGTCCAGATTCAGATTCAGTCCGTCCGCAATCAGTTGAATACCCTGAGCGGTATTTAACTCCAGTTCAGGTTTGAACAAGCTGTCACTCACACCTTTGATGAATCCATCCTGATGGAGAGATTCGATTTTGTCTGCTCCTGCGATACCTTGAATATCCGTGAATTGGGCCTGCGCAGCGTTGATCGGGCCTGCACTTAGAGACAGCGTGAGCAGAGCTCCCGCAGTTAATGTAGCTAGTATATTTTTTTTCATGATAGGTTCGCCTCACTTTTCCAGGGAAGATCCCTTTATATAAAAGTTATTTGCCCCTATAGACGACCCTTCTGTTCAAAAGGTTGCTGCAATTTTCCAACTGAATTCATAATCATTTAGAAAGGGCTAAGTGAAGGCACTGCCTCTAACCTTTGGATTTATTTCGATAATCTGTGGGTGAACGTCCCATCATTTTGCTGAACAGACGGGAGAAGTAGTACGGGTCTTTGAATCCAAGCTCGGAACTGATCTGCTTCACGGTCCAATCGGTAAAATCCAGATAGCGGCAGGAATGCTGAATCTTAAGCCGTAGGAAATAATCGATGGGCGAATGCCCCGTAGCTTGCTTGAATAACTGAGAGTAATGAGGGACAGACAGTCGCGCGTGAGACGCCAGTTCCTTGAGGGTGATTCCATTCTCCAGGTGCTCCAGCATATATTGAACGGATTGTTCAGCCGCACGTTTGCTGCTCACGATCCCACCATCTGTTCCTGTCGTCTCCGGTCCATAAGCGAGCATACCAAGCATATAACCGATAATCTGGGAGGCATACGTCATCGTCTGCATGGAGTAACCTGTCTCTAGCGCGCCGTAACATTCATGAAAAAGCTCAAGCCATTTTTGAGCCTTGGCCGGTGGCATGGTAGTAATATGATGAGTTAACAATGGTTCTATGTAGGATAAAACGTGTTCCCCGCGCAGATGAATCCAGAAGATGCTCCATGGTTCAGCTGTGTTGGCACCATACACATGAGGAACATGTGCAGGCAATATGACAAGGTTTCCCGGGCGGACATCATATGTCTTGCTGCCATCCATCGTATACCAGCCTGTACCTTGGGCACAGTACATCAGAATGTGTGACTCACAACCACCGGGACGGTCTCGGTAATGATGCTCCGCTTCGTGAAAATAACCGATATCGGTAACATATAGTCCGGACGTGACTGGATAAGCTGCGGTTTCTTGCAGCAGTGAGTCTGGAAGCACAATGAGTTTTTGCATACGAAATCCGTCAGATTTACGCTGTAGGGGTGGTCTGTTGTTAGGTCTCATACTTTGTATTATGGTGAGAGGGGATAAGGGAGTCAATGACGGATATGAGAGCGCTCACCGGGGTTGTTATCGATTTAGAAAGCCGCGTTACAGGAAGTGAAGCAGTTGCCTGTGAATTGGGTAAGTACATATCAGTGGGAAGAATCAGAACAGTGAATATACAGGATAAGGGAGAGATTAGATATGGAACCAGTCACAACTCAGGAAACACTTTTCTATACAGGTACGTATGCGTCAGCGGATGAACCAGGAATATTCCTATGTGCGTTGAATGCGGATACAGGAGAGATGCGAATCGTCAATCACATGGATGGCGTGGATAATCCGTCTTATCTGGCGCTATGCCCGGATGGAAACTGTCTGTATGTGGCGAGTGAGACGGACGAGGGAGAGGTGTTGGTTTATTGCAGAGATGCGGCAACGAGTGAGCTGCACCTGATGGATCGAAAACAGACCAGAGGGGCTTCTCCATGTTATGTGTCTGTCTCCACGGATGGTCAGTGGGTGTTCTCATCCAACTATAGCAGCGGCAGTGTCAATGTATTTCCTGTTGGCGATCAGGGGACGCTTGGTGAGATGAGTGCATGGGTGGAGCACACGGGAAGTGGAATCAACGAAGAACGCCAGGAAGGGCCGCATGCACACTCCATTCAACCAGATCCTTCCGGGCAGTATGCTGTCGTATGTGACCTCGGTCTGGATCAGATCATTGTGTATCGGTTGGAAGAGGGACGTCTGGTTACCCATCGTGAGATGGATCAGCCACCGGGCGCAGGGCCAAGACATCTTGTGTTCCATCCCAACTCGAAGTGGGCTTATGTGATCAACGAATTGGACAACACGGTTACGGCATTCCTGTACGATGAGCGCAGAGGGGAGTTCACTACGGTGCAGCACATTTCCACACTTCCAGAAGGGCACAAAGGAGAGGGTACGGCTGCAGATATTCGTGTATCTCCATGTGGACGTTTCCTGTATGCATCCAATCGGGGAGATGACAGCATCGTACTCTATCATATTGATCAGAAGAGCGGCGAGTTGGAAGCCGTAGAGTGGACATCCACGATTGGGCAGACAGCACGTAACTTTAATATTTTGCCTGGTGGGATTCTGGTCGTGGCAAATCAGGACAGTAATAACCTCGTAGGTTTCCAGATCAGCGAAGAAGACGGACGTCTGACGCATAATGGATTCAAGCTGGAACTGCCTCGTCCGGTATGTATTGCGCCTGTGGTATAAAAGTTGTAATACGGTGAAGAGAACGTGAAATACTACATCTAAAAAGTGGTCAAATAAGCTGTGAAATCATGGAGAAACACATGGTTTTACAGCTTTTTTAGGCTTTTTATGCGATTAACTTGAAAATAGTGGAAATTATCACATTTTTTTATTGACCATCGTTCTAATGTTCATTATGATCAGGATATATAGGGGTAAAACCTAAAATCTGGATGTTGCACGAAGGGTGGTGCTTTCCTTGGAACCTGCAAATTCAATTCGGGAGCAATTAACCCAGTTTATCGATAAGAACAGCATGACGCTCTCCCGATTCTCGGAAGTCTCTGGCATTAATACAGGCACAATTAGTCGTATTTTACATGGGAATCGTCCCATATCCGTGAGTCAGTTGATTGCGATCTCATCAGGAATGGACGTGGCAGCGGATCATTTTTTTTCCGACTATGTGGAAGAATGTTTTGCTTATTCTGTCTCCATGCGGCGAATCAGACCGTTTATTCTCCGAAGTGCGGAGTTGAATCGGCTGGATTGCATTGAGCAGATTCTTTATCGGCTACTGGACGACCTGGATTATGCGACAGAACTATTTGAGATGGCTGAACAATTATTTGAACAAAATCAGCGGTCTGCCGCGGCATTGTTATATAAGAGTGTGAGTGAAGTTGAGAAATATCAGCATTCTGAACGGCTTGCGATGTGTCAGTATCGGTTGTTTTTAATTGGACAAGGAGAGAACCTGGAAGAAAATCTAAGGACAGCTATCTTGTTCGAGCCTTATGTTGACCGGTTGGATGAGGGATACCAACTGGACGCGCTGAAACATTTAATTCATGTGTTTATGGCAGTTCATAAATGGGATAAAGTAGATGGTTTAGCGCAAGAGATGTACAAATTAGCGAAGATTTTCTATGAGTCTAAACACCTTTCTAAACGAAGGGAACACCACCATGAGAATCACACCGAACGCCCACTCTATACTTATATTTTATATGCTTGGTTGATTCGATCCACAGTTTATGAGGAGTATGGAGATTATAAAAAAGCTTTGGAGTTTGTATCGTTGTATGCATACGGACAGGGCTGGTTACAGGAACAGGATGAAGAATCAGAGCGCATACAGCAACAATTTGGGGAATGGGCAACAGCTAATACCTATCTCTACCGAATGTTATCTGGAGAAAGGGAGATTGTTCACGAATACGCGGACTACATCTCGAAGTATCCTGATGAGATTTTTTTAGCTTTACGTTACATGATACAGGCAGCCAATCGGTTTGACTGGAACATTGATGACATTTTGGATCGCTTCTCCGAACATACGCCTTTACGTACCTACAAGACTGAGTTTGGAGATTATAATAAACGTATTATTAATGAAAGTTATGCGCGGTTTTTAAGTGATCTAGGGATGTACCAACTTAAGAGAAATCGTAATGATGCAATGAATCTTATTCTTGAAGGATTGCAAATGTCAGTTAAAATAAATAGTGATCGAAATATTATTACATGTATGACATTGTTTGAGCAGTACAGAGATCAAGCTGATCCAGAAGCAAAACAGAAGTTCAAATCCTTATCAAGTGAGGTGCAACGGCTCAATGCGAAAAAAAACGTCTTTCTTGCTAACCATTTTTAGTGTTACAGTTACAATCTGTCCAATCATTCATGCCTTAATGGGCCACGGAGCAGGCGGAGTGTAAATTTATGAATTCATTCAAAAAATTACGAAGCCGAAGGAGAAATCCTTCGGCTTTTTTATGTACCAACCATTCAATTACTAAATTAGACCTATAGATGGAATTATATGTTTAATTTAAAATGAATATATTAAAGCGCTTACATGAAAAGATGGCGCTACAAGGGCATCGGGCTTACCAATACAATTGGGGAGGCAATTGTTTATGGGAAATCGTTCATCATTGTGGAAGCGCACATTACGTACAGCGGGAGTGTCCCTGCTGAGCTCCGCGCTACTGGTGACTTCGCTTGGCCTTGGTAACACGCCGGTTACACATGCAGCGGGTGCTAGGCAGATGGAATATCTGGATCGCGGTGTAGTGGCTGTGAAGACCGGCACAGGTGTGTTTGTCAGTTGGCGGCTTCTGGGTACGGAAGGTTCGAATGTATCATTTAACGTTTATCGGGATGGAACCAAAGTGAACGCTACGCCCATAACAAACAGCACCAACCTTCAGGATGCAAGCGGGACAAGCAGTTCCAAATACACGGTTCGCGCTGTAGTGAGTGGAGCGGAGCAGGCTGCTTCAGCGGCAGCGAGCGTGTGGGGCAACAACTATTTGTCTGTTCCTCTTAGTGTACCCGCTGGTGGGACAACGCCTGATGGAGTAGCCTACACCTACAGTGCCAACGATGCCAGTGCAGGTGACCTGGATGGTGATGGTGAGTATGAATTGATTGTGAAGTGGGACCCCTCCAACTCTAAGGATAACTCCCAGAGCGGTTATACCGGGGAAGTGTTTATCGATGCCTACAAATTAAACGGTACACGCCTCTGGCGAATTAGTTTGGGCAAAAATATCCGTGCCGGCGCTCACTACACTCAGTTCATGGTCTATGATCTCGACGGTGACGGCAAAGCCGAGGTTGCGATGAAAACAGCCGATGGCACCAAGGATGGCACTGGTGTGGTCATCGGTGATGCAAGCAAGGATTACCGCAATTCCAGCGGTTATGTATTATCTGGCCCCGAATTCCTGACGGTTTTCAATGGGCAGACCGGCAAAGCACTCTCCACGGTGAACTACGAACCGGCGCGTGGCAATGTGTCTGACTGGGGAGACAACTACGGCAACCGGGTGGACCGATTCCTTGCCGCCATTGCGTATCTGGATGGAGAGCGTCCAAGTCTGGTCATGGCGCGTGGATACTACACCCGTACCGTACTGGTAGCTTATAACTGGCGGAATGGACAGCTGACCAAACAATGGACATTTGATTCCAATACGTCCGGTAACTCAGGTTATGCCGGGCAGGGTAATCACAATCTGAGTGTGGCGGACGTAGACGGAGATGGGAAAGACGAGATCGTCTATGGTGCCATGGCGGTGGACGATAACGGCAAAGGATTGTACACAACAGGACTTCATCATGGCGATGCCATGCATCTGAGTGACCTCGACCCGGACCGCCCTGGACTTGAGGTATTTCAGGTTCATGAGACGCCATCCAATGCCGGAGTGGAGTTCCGGGATGCAGGTACAGGCCAGTTAATCTGGGGAGTCAAAACAACAAAGGATATTGGACGTGGCATGGCGGCAGATATCGATCCAAGATATAAAGGTGCCGAAGTATGGGCAGACGGCAGTCTGTACACAGCCAAAGGGCAGAAACTAGGAACAACCCTACCTTCCTCCACGAATTTTGGGATCTGGTGGGATGGTGATTTGCTTCGTGAACTGCTGGACAGCAACCGAATCGACAAGTGGAATTATGCCAACAGCACAACGATGAACCTGCTCACCGCATCCGGCGTTTCTTCGAACAACGGAACCAAGTCTACGCCGAATCTGCAGGCCGACCTGTTCGGGGACTGGAGAGAAGAAGTGGTATGGCGGACCAATGACAGCTCAGCGCTGCGGATCTATACCACAACAGCAGTTACGGACAAACGTATCTATACGCTGATGCATGATCCGGTGTACCGTCTTGGCGTCGCTTGGCAAAATGTAGCCTACAATCAACCGCCACACACCGGCTTTTATCTGGGGGAAGGCATGAACACACCACCGGTACCCAATATCCGGTATGCGGGCAGATGAGGAATGGACAAGATGTGACCGTCCAATTCTGTGTATGTTTACAATAGCCAGCGAAGCAAAGGATTAGCTGAAGGGAACAACGGACGCTGGTTCGTTGTTCCTCTTTTTTTGCCAATAGCCCAGAAATACGGTAAAAATCGGAAAAAACGTTTGACAGGTATATAGACTGCCTTTATTATACGTATATAACTTACTAAACAGGTAGGAATAATAAAAATGAATCTGTTTTCATTGTGAAAACGGTCATTTTACAGACAGATGCAACCATGCAACCTGAACAGAATAACGTTCTCACCGTATAGACGGAGGAACACCGTAGCGCATCCTTTCCGGATGAAAGCATACACGGCCTTAAGCCGGCATGACTTTATGGAGAGAAGTGCGCGGGGGTTCCTCCGTCTTCTTGTTTTTTTACGGGGCGTTCGATCCTGTTCAGCCGGCCTGAGGTAGTCATGCAGATCTATATCGGGGGGAGTATTATTCATGAAAAAGAGAATTCATAAGGGTATTTTGGTTGGTCTGGCACTGGTATTAACAGGAGTTCTGGCAGCATGCGGATCGGATAGCGGCGGGTCCAGTGCGGCAGGAACATCGGGGGGAGCGGAAGGCGGCACAGAAGGGCCCAAGGCCATCGAACTGCTGAATGTTTCCTATGATCCAACGCGGGAACTCTATGAACAATATAACAAAGCGTTTGCGGCGCATTGGTTGAAAGAGAAAGGCCAGGAAGTGACCATCAAGCAATCCCATGGGGGATCGGGCAAACAGAGTCGTTCTGTTATTGACGGACTGGATGCAGACGTGGTGACGCTGGCATTGGGATACGATATTGATGCGATTGAAGATAAAGGTCTGATTAACGAAGGTTGGCAGGATAAATACGAGCATAACAGCTCTCCGTATACCTCTACGATTGTATTCCTTGTGCGTAAGGGTAATCCAAAAGGCATCAAGGACTGGGATGATCTGATCAAAGGGGATACGCAAGTCATCACACCGAATCCCAAAACGTCCGGCGGGGCGCGCTGGAACTATCTGGCGGCATGGGGATATGCCCTTAAGCATAATAACAATGATGAAGAGAAAGCGAAGGAATTTGTTGGTGAATTGTTCAAACATGCGCCTGTGCTGGATTCGGGTGCTCGCGGGTCTACGACAACGTTTGTTGAACGTGGCATCGGGGATGTGCTGCTTGCCTGGGAGAATGAAGCTTTCCTATCGGTAAAAGAGCTGGGTCCGGACAAATTCGACATTGTCGTGCCATCGGTTAGTATCTTGGCTGAACCACCGGTTGCAATTGTGGACAAAAATGCAGACAAAAAAGGAAGCCGCGATGTGGCGGATGCCTATCTGAAATATCTGTACAGTGAAGAGGGGCAGACAATTGCCGCTGAGAATTATTACCGCCCAACGCTGGACAGCGTGGAGGAAAAATTCAAGGATCAGTTCCCGGCGCTTGAACTGTTCACGTTAAAAGATGTATTCGGTACATGGCGGGATACTCAGGCCAAACATTTCAATGACGGTGGTATCTTCGACCAGATTTATGTTCCAGGCAGCTAAGGTTGCTCTGTTCAATGAACACCCGATCAATCGCGCTGTGAGCGGCCAACCAGCCCTACCGGCTGAAGGCAGAGAGGATGAACGTGCATGAGCAAGGTGATGGTGGCGCGGAGACGCACATTGCCGGGATTTGGATTAACGATGGGTTACAGTGTGTTCTACCTGAGCCTGGTTGTACTTATTCCACTGGCTGCGCTGTTGTTTAACTCAACAGGGCTGACGTGGGCAACCATGATTGAGGTTGCGACCAATCCCAGGGTGCTGGCCTCCTTCCAGGTCAGCTTTCTGACCGCAGGTGCAGCGGCCCTGATTGATCTCGTGCTGGGGTTACTCCTGGCATGGGTGCTTGTTCGGTATGAGTTTCCTGGCAAAAGGCTGTTTGATGCGGTCATTGATCTGCCTTTTGCCTTGCCAACAGCGGTAGCAGGGGTTGCCCTTACGGCGATTTATGCCGGCAATGGCTGGATTGGGCAGTTTGTAGAGCCTTTGGGCATTAAACTGGCCTATTCACAGGCCGGGATTACACTGGCGCTGATGTTTATCGGAATTCCGTTTGTAGTTCGGACGGTGCAACCGGTGTTGGAGGAGCTGGAGGCTGAGGTGGAAGAGGCGGCTGCCACACTGGGAGCAGGAAGATGGCGGATATTCCGTACCATTCTGCTGCCGGATCTGATTCCGCCACTGCTGACCGGGTTTGCTCTGGCTTTTGCCCGGGGCATTGGTGAATATGGCTCCGTTGTATTTATCTCAGGTAATATGCCGATGAAAACGGAAATTGCCCCCTTGCTGATCATGGCCAAGCTGGAGCAGTTCGATTATGCAGGCGCTACAGCTGTAGCTCTGCTGTTGCTACTGGTTTCTTTCATCCTGCTGCTGATTATTAATTCCTTGCAACGTTGGAGCCGGAAGGCGGGCAGGGCATGAGAATGAAACATGATGCAATAAGAATATTAGAAGACGTCACTCACCCAAACCAAAGGAGGTGCAGCATATGGCAGGTTCTGTCCCACTGAGCCCTGTTCCACCCGTAAAGTCCGGGCGTGGAACGAACCGTGCAACAACGGAAGCTCCATGGGTCAAATGGTTGTTGATTGGACTGGCAAGCCTGGTGCTCATATGGCTGCTGATTTTGCCACTGGCCATTGTGCTCATGGAGGCGTTGAAGCAGGGCTGGGGTGTGTACATCGCGGCTCTTACCGAGCCGGATGCCATGTCTGCACTGAAACTCACGTTATTGGTTGCAGCGATTACAGTGCCGCTGAATACGATATTTGGTGTGGCTGCTGCGTGGGTCATTACCAAGTTCCAGTTCAAGGGCAAGGGACTCATGATCACCCTAATTGATCTTCCCTTTTCGATCTCGCCTGTGGTTGGCGGGTTGATTTTTGTACTGGTCTTTGGTTCGAATGGGTGGTTTGGGCCGTGGCTGTCCGAGCATGATATCAAAATCATTTTTGCGCTGCCAGGTATTGTCATTGCAACACTGTTTATTACCTTCCCCTTTGTAGCCAGGGAGTTAATTCCACTAATGGAGGACCAGGGAACCCGGGAAGAGGAAGCCGCGGTTACGCTGGGTGCTTCCGGGTGGCGAATCTTCTGGAGTGTAACCTTGCCCAACATCAAATGGGGGCTGCTGTACGGCATTATTCTGTGTAATGCCCGTGCTATGGGTGAGTTCGGAGCGGTATCTGTGGTGTCCGGACATATCCGCGGAGAGACCAATACGCTGCCGCTACATGTGGAGATTTTGTATAACGAATATCAATTCTCGGCTTCGTTTGCCGTAGCTTCGCTGCTCCTGATTCTGGCTCTTGCCACGTTGCTGCTCAAGAGCTGGCTTGGACACAAAGCCGTTTCAGAAAAGTGATGATGAGAAGAAGAAAATACAGATTGACAGCTACTGGAAGCCCTGATAATGTATAAACCAAGTATATGGGTTGGATAAGAATGAATTATAAATCCGTTGGATGACAGCGTACTTAGGAATATGGCGGGCAGTAGCCCGAGAAGAGGAGGCGGCTCTATGGCTAAGCCGTTAAAAGTGGATGAGGTATGGTTGGACCGAATTGCCGGACAGCTGAATGACATGGAGTTTGGTTCTTTGCATATCGTGGTGCACGAAGGTCAGATTGTGCAGATGGAGCGGACCGAACGCAAGCGTTTTGAGAACACGCCCTCAGGCAGCGCCTCCAAATCCGGAAGCACGGCACGAAGCAGTTCAGCCCGTTCACTGCGCGGATCAAATGCGAGTGCAAAGGGATAGAGAGTTCTGTTGTGTCAGGGAAGGATTGGTGTATAGGAATACACATGTATAATCCAGAAATTCATGGGAAATGTATGTTTCACACTGTCCTACCTATTGCGCACGACTTGTTTCCTTATGCTCCTTATACCAATGATTTGCTTCAAGCAGCACCTGTTGCCCACCTGCATCCTTAAATTCTTCCACAAAAGTATCGAAATACCCCACCGGCTGATCGCCTGTGATGATGGAGATATACGCTCTGTCTCTCATGCGAATCAGCTCAGATGAATATTCAATCAGGGCAGGGGTTGCAACCTCCAGGCGATTATAGATACCATTCTCCGTCAACCCTGAAGATGCAGCCCACTGTTCACGTTTGTCCGAGGGTACACCTGGAACCGTCATGCCAATACTTGAGCCGATCATATTCGTATAATTCTCCATTCTGTTGTATGGGTAAAGTAAATGGAACGAGCTTGAAGCATCGGCGCTCCAATTCCAGTGTTTTCCTGGAAGGCCATACTCCATTTTGATCTGCTCCACCGGATCGGGGTTGGCACTTACATAATCGAGGATCTCCAGAATTTTCTCCAGTTTTCCCGGC
Organism: Paenibacillus sp. FSL k6-2145; assembly: GCF_037976585.1. Lineage (NCBI taxonomy): Bacteria > Bacillati > Bacillota > Bacilli > Caryophanales > Paenibacillaceae > Paenibacillus > Paenibacillus sp. FSL k6-2145. The sequence continues at coordinate 2,702,009 of NZ_CP150267.1, forward strand.
TCCTTTGCAGCCTCAGCACCTATAGCAATAAAATTCATCAGCAGATTGTTCCCTTTTGAACCGCTACGTCCATCTGGACCAATAACGGGAGAACCAAATACAACCTCTGCAGTTGCGTTCTTCTGTAGCAGCTCATTCACATTGAACGAGGCTCCCACGGGAGTTTCTTGGCCATTTTCATTCAGGACACTGTAATCTCCCTCTTGATTCCAATGATAGTAGTTGCCCATTGAGGTCATCCCTATTTTTCCATTAATAAAAGCATGGGATAGATGTTTATAACCGCCTTTGTTTTCACCGGTTATGAACTCAGGGTCGATAATCCCGTCCTGATACCATTTTTGCATATAAGTTAGGGCTTTTCTCATCTCCGGCTCCAAAGCACCGATCACAAGTTGGTTGTTTTTTTCATTAAAATACAGCTGCTCGGTGAAAACGGACTGTCCAAATGCGCCAAACACGACATTTAAGCCCTCTCTGGATAGGCCATACGTATCCTGTTTACCATTCCCGTCCGGATCATCTTTGGCAAAAGCATACATAACCGTTTCAAATTCATCTAAAGTCTTCGGAACGTCCAGACCAAGCTTTTTAAGCCAATCCTCTCGGTATACGACAGGCGTTCGATAGATGTTGGTCTCATTGATGGCCGGAATTCCATATAAGGAGCCGTTTATTTTTCCATACTCTAGGTAACGTGAATCATAATCGCGAATCCGCTGTACGATATTTGGCGCATATTGTTCAAGGACTTCCGGGGAGATTTCCGCTAAGACCCCTTGCATTTGATACTTAAGCAGATCATGCGGTTGTCTGATCCGGAACAGATCAGGTATTTTCCCTTGAGCAAGCTCCAGGTCCAGCAGTTCCTCGTACCGCTTGTTCTCAAGATTCCACACCTCCAGATCGACATCAAACTGATCCTCAATATATGCAATCATCTCCGCGTCTTCAGGAACAGGGATATTTTGATGCATGGTCCAGGATATCGTATACTGCGGTGCTGTCTCCTTCTCAGCGCTTGCTAGATGGTCCTGCTGTTGCACTTGTGATTCTTCCCTGTTTAGAACGGTACAACCGCTCATCAATCCTATAAGAATAGATGTAGCAATCAATAGACATAGCTGTCTTGAAAGGTTGATGTTCATAGCAGCTCCTTTCCTAATTCTAAATTCTAAATAGGTTCAATTTAACAATTACACAATAACGGTGAGGACAGAAAGAACCTGAAGAAGCGAAGCGTTCGCCTTTATTCCCGGATTTCCCCTTTTAGAAAAGGGATCAAAGAAATCTGGGAATAACAGCGATCGGAAGGTTGTTCTGTCATCGGAGTGTCCGTGTAAATATTCCTAATTGACCCTATATAGATCCCTGTTCCATTAGACTGCGCATAAAGTTTTTTGGCGTACAGCCGTGAATTTCTTTGAACTTCTTAATGAAATAAGCGGGGGTACGGTAACCGACCGTACTTGCGACCTGCTCAACCGTAATTTCACGCTGTGTCATGAGTTCCCGTGCGCGTTCCATTCTCTGATTCGTAACATATTCGGAATAAACAATTCCGGTTTCTTCCTTGAAAAGTTTACTGAGATATTTAGGGCTGATGAATACTTGCTCTGAGACATGATCCAGCGTGAGATCGCCCGATAAGTGTTCACGAACATAGGCTTTGACAGCCGAGATGGTATCCACACTTCGTACCTCGCTGCGCTTCTCCATATGCATCACAAATTCGGTCACGAGATGAATCATCCACTCTGAATAGCGGTTGATATTGTAGAACAATGAAAATTGCTTGTACATACTTAATGAACTCGCCTCGGGGGGGTGCCAACGCACCTGATTAATACACTCAGCGTAAATAGATACCGTTTTTAATAAGATGATCCGACTGTATTCGGCTGAATAGGAGCCTTCCTTTAATGTCGCGACCAATTCCTGAATGGCCTGAACTGTACCTTGCACATCCCGAGTCTGCAATTTCTTTTCAAAGTTTACGAGGTATGACTCCGGAATCTCCAGACTGCTGGCTTCCCTGTTCAGAAGATTAAGATCCTGAATGGCAGACTGCTCGGGGAAGAAGTAGCTGTATCGAATCAGGGTATTCGCCTGATGATAGCTTGTGTGAATCTTCGTGAAGTGTTCTACCCATCCGCCTAACGATAGTACAAATTCCAGACCAAATCTGCTGCTCGCCTCAGTGTGAATAAAGTCTACAATGTGATCAGAGAGAGGTTCTTCGGGTTGGTTGGTACAGATGATTACGGCTATTTTGTGATCCTGCAATTCCTCTGCCAGCAGTTGAGTTCCATCCATTTCTGTGATCTCCAGTTGCTGGATCATCGTATACAACGTATGCTGCAACTGTCGTGGCTGAAGATCCTTCCACTTCTCATTAACGGGGTCAATGACGATGCAACGGAAGCGAGAGTAGGCCATTGAAATGTGAACAGACTGGAGCTGTTCCGTAAGTTCCTCGGGTGTAAATCGATTATTTAACATATTGAGCATAATACTATGCTTAATCATTCTGTGATTGGCCTGTAAGGTTTCTTCAAGACTATCAACTTTATTGGACAGACTGTTAAACGTTGTATCGATGAACCGATATTCGTCCTGTTTTAAGCTGGTTGGGCTATCCATCCGGCTCTTGATGTTATTCAGGATTCGCTTAAGAGGACTATAGTTGGCCCTGGTAAAGATGGACGACATCGCTATTCCAACCGCAACAGCCAATAAACCGAGAAGAACCGAAATCTCCTTCAAGCTATCCAATTTATAATAGAAGCTTTCATTAGGTGTGGTTGTGTAAATTCTCCATGTATTTCCTTTAAATTGATCTTGGGTAACGACATGAGAGTCATAGTTAAATACAGGTGTGAAGCTCTCATCTGAAGAATGATAGGAAAGGAGCGACTGCGTTAGATTCTCCTCCGTGGAGGTGCCTAGCAACGTTTTGTCCGCTGCAGAAATGACGGTTCCATCCTGATCGATGATTAATGTATTCGCATAGTCAGCAGGGAGCATATTTTTAATGATCTGACTGATCGCTGATTCTTTGATATCAATCGCAATCATGGCCTTGCTGTCCTGTCCAGAAGATTGAAACGGGTAACTGTGGACATAGGAAATTAGAGGGCTCATCTTGCCCTGTTCCCGTGATTCGATATAAACATCCTGAGGCACCATACGAGTCTTCATCCATAAGGAGCTTTCTGGAGTCTCTTTCATTGCAGCAATCCAATCCGACGTATGATCCACACTCGAAGGCGTGTCCTCATAGAGCAATAGCCCATATACAGATGAGACGATGAAGTGGTTCTTCGTATCGTACACATGAATAGCTTCAATGAGATCGGAATAATTTTGCACCATATTTTTGAGGGACTGTTCGATGTCCAGGATTTTGCTATGGTTTCCTTTTAAGCTATCTAAGTCGATACTTGCAGCGTTACCGAGTGCCAGGGACAGATAGACCTGATTCACCTTCTGGATAACGGAGCTCTCAATATAATTAACAGTGCTTTTCAGCGACAATTGATTATTGATTCGGATCTCTTTGCTGTATTGATGGGAGAAGAAGAAATATAAAATGGAGCCGAAAAGAAGCGCAATGACAAGAACAACAGCGAGGTAGGAAAGAACCATCTTGGATCTCACAGACTGAAATAGCTTACGCATTCTTTTTTCCCCCTTCATTTCTCGTTTCTAAACAACTTCATCATTATATAGCAGGCCGAGGACTAGAAATCATGTTGATCGAAATTTAACAAACTCCCACTGAATAATTTACTTTCAGTTAATAAAGCGTTTACATAAAAAGACATTCTAATTGATAAATGTAGTGTCCTCCTCTATTTTTGTTGGCATATCAGCGCTGGAACGTACGATTTTGATATAAAACGGAATATGTTCTATAGATACTAAACTCCCCCTAATGCTACAGTAACGGCAGATCAGACATCTGGATAGAGACTTTTTTATCATTTGCTGATACGAAATGAAAAAAATGCGAAAATGGGGAGCGTGTCTTGCAGGCTATGAGAAAACCACTAAAAAAATCACTGGCATTACTTCTAATGTTATCTATGGTAGGTCCGACGTTTGCAGAGAAGAGTTTTGCAGCCGATCAGAAGATTCAGTTCTCTGATATTAAGGGACACTGGGCGGAAGCAAATATTCAAGCATGGGGTGATGAAGGATTAATTCGAGGTTACCTGGATCGTTCATTCAAACCGAACACGTATATTACCAGAGCAGAATTTATGAATTTGGTAAACGGTGCTTTTGGATATTCCGGACAAGCTAAAATTACCTTTAACGATGTGTCTGAGAGTGCATGGTATTACGAAGCCATTTCTATTGCAAATGCGAATGGATATATAGATGGATACACCGATGGCACAATGAAGCCGCAAGATCCGATCACCCGTCAAGAAGCAGCTAAAGTGATCGCTGGCATTTTGAATCTGGAGTTAAATGAAACAGCAGCAAATGTATTTAGCGATTCATCGTCTATTGCGGCGTGGAGTAAGGGAGCTGTAGGTGGAGCGGCAGCAGCGAAAATTATCTCTGGTTATGCAGACGGAAGCTTCAAACCGCTTAATTCCATTACTCGTGCCGAAGCAGTGTCTGCGCTCGTTAAGGCTGTGGAAACAGATGCTACTACAGCTGCCAAACCAGCTAAGCCAAAAGGAACGGCAACCGTATTGAATGTTAATCCTCCAGCAGATGAAGCTCGGTTGTCCGCCGTGAAGCACGGAGCCAATGCCGGAGACGACACCTTGAAAAATATTGCGGAAACCAATCCGTTTATTGATATTTTGGACGGTTTTGATCAAGTATGGTCCATGAATCAAGCGGATTGGAGAGATGGAACAGCGGCAACTAAAATTGGAGCTGACGGAAAAAATGCAAAGTATGGAGATGGACCGTCCCCATATTATGACGGCTTTAAAAACGATCCAACCGTAGCTGTCGCTGATCAGAAAACATATGCAAATGAAGAGATCCGAAACAAAGCAACTTGGGAAGCCAATATCAAATATGTAGAAAAGGTCACGCAAAATCGCACAGGTGAAGAGACATTGGCAGCCTATTATGATGACCAAAGAGATAAGATCTATAGCGTGATGGAGGGCTTTGGTCCGTTGGCTAACACGTATGTAGATATCATCAAGCCAAAGACAAACGTTGAACGAACGGTGGACGAGATGAATGTGGTATTGACCGAAGAAACAGTGGAAGATGAAAGCCAAGGCATTGGAGATTGGGAAGCAAAGACGGAACTTTCAGACTTGGTCCATTTAGTTGATCTGGTTCGATTCAAAATTCCTGCCTCATCTAATCCCTCTAAATATTTCTACTCTTCCCCTAGACCGTGGAGAATGAATTCCAATGGAGAAGTGAAAGAAGTTGTTGACAGCAAGGGACTGCCTGTATGGGAAACCTTGGGCGAAGGTGAGAAAAAAGAAGTACCTTTGGCTTCAGGCGGCACCAAATCAACAGGAGAAAAACATTACCAGCAATACGAAACCAATGTTAAGCTTATTCCTGCGTTAACGTATGTCAAACGAATCGCTGAGGATGGAAGAGGAAAAGATGGCGCATTTCCGAGCGGACATACCAGTGCAGCTTACTTATCCGTATTTCCTTTGGCATACGCTACACCAGAACGATTCTCTGAATTGTTAACGAGAGCAGCTCAGTTGGGCGAGAATCGAGTCGTTACAGGGATGCACTCACCGCTTGATGTTATAGGAGGAAGAATACAGTCGACGGCCATGGCTGCCTATGCACTTAATCAGGCTGAGAACAAAGATGTGTTAGAGAAAGGTTATGAGAATGCAGGAGAAGTATTTGGAGCTGCAGCCAAGGAAAACAATATGAGTCTGTATGAGTATGCACACACCGTAACCGAAGATTACACGTTCAAGAGTGCTTACGATGAACACAAATGGGAAGATCATGATGCCAATAAAGCCTTCTATAGAGAGAAGATGACTTATGGTCTACCACAAACAGGAACCAAAGGGTTGGCTCCCGTTGTACCGCTAGGAGCAGAAGCTCTGTTGGAAACACGTCAACCGTATTTAACAGATGAGCAACGCAGACAAGTATTGTATACAACGTCCATTGACTCTGGATATCCTGTACTGGATGAATCCAAGGGCTGGGGTAGAATTGATCTGGTCACGGCTTCGGATGGATACGGTGCATTCTTGAACAATGTAACTGTGGATATGGATGCTTCCAAAGGACGGTTTAATGCACAAGACTGGTGGAGAAATGATATCACCGGTAGTGGAATGCTCACGAAAAAGGGAACAGGAACCCTTACATTGACAGGGAAAAATAGCTATACTGGTGGAACATTGCTGCAAGCAGGAACGCTGGTAGCCGAATCTGCAACTGCTTTTGGTACAGGTGATCTGTATGTAGAAAATGGAACAGTTGTTGTAAATGTCGATGGAGCATTAACCTTGAATAGAAACTTCACCATGGATAAGGGGACGCTGGAATTGGTTGTCGCTGATGACAACAGTCAACTGAATGTCGGCAGAAAGCTCTATATTGATGGAGGAAGCCTGAATCTGGACTTGTCCAACTATAAGATCGAAGGTTCCAAAGATATTACGTTAATCACGGCGAATGGAATTACAGGTGAATTCGACAGTGTAACAGCAGATGGTTATGATGTTACGGTCACGTACGAAAAAGGTAGTATCATTGCACATGTTGTAGCCAAATAAGTGAAGTAATTATGCATTACACTTCGATGACAGAATAAGCTTCGGATAATTCTTCGCAAGAAAAGATCATAGAAAAGGGCTGAAACTACAATGTAGTTTCAGCCCTTTTTGTGTACAGACTTGCAGAATTAAGATCGTGTCTTCAAACCTACTGAAAGCTAAGGCGTACATGATCAGCTTGTTATATCGTTTTTGTCGATAGATTTTGGGAAATAACGTGTATGATGTTCCTTACAATGTTGAAAGAGGACGCAGAGGGTCAAGTAAGACGTCCTGAGTTCCTTAGAAAATCGGCTGGATGCGTTAGTTATTCGTCGGTATTGGGAACTGATTTACGACGTGTATTCACTTCCATCTCCGTAGAGGTTTGCTTCGTTGGTTCCAGCTCCGTATGCCCTGCATAAGGGCGATCACTGCGAGAGCGTGTTCCGGTCAGACTGAAGCCTGAAGTGAACAAGATTAACTGTAATCCAAGAGCGTAGGGCGCAGCAACAATTCCAATCAGGTGGAGTAAGGAGCATAGCGCGATCACCAAGGAGAGTATTTTGAATACTGTACGTGGCTTATCCCGACGTGGGCTGGCCCAGAGCAGGTAACCATATATGATGGTGATCATTAGGGAGACCGCGCGAATCCATGGCAAGATACTCTCCCATGAGTCTACAGACACATCCAACATCCGTTGACCCAATACCAGATCTGTAACCAGAAATCCAGTGGCCGCCAGTGCAGCTGGTTCGGCTACGGGCCGAAGGATGGTCCAAACTGCTGTGCCCCAATGATCTGCATGTGTATCCCGGCTGAGTTCATCTGATAATACGGTGCATTCTCGTTCCAATGCTCTGTGCATCAGTCCGAGTTTGGCAGGGTCATGTTCCTTGATACAGTCACGAATCTGATCCTGTAGTTGGGGGGATAGGTAAGATGCGGCTTTGCAGGCTAACATTGCTGTGATCAGATCGTTATGTTCGGGTTCCGACGGTTCATAATTCCGATTTTCCTGGATGGTAAGTTGTCCCAAGAGGGCTGTACTTATGTATAATGTATCTCGTATCCTTCGCATTCGCCTTTCGTGGCTGCGGCGAACTTCAGTGGCAGACCATATGTATACCCCCAGAAGCAAAGCCATGACGCCAAGCAGCACAGCCACAGCACCTGGGCGCGATGTTAGATCTTCAATCCAACGTTGAAACACACTTGTTCCTCCTTTGCAGCAACTTCACGTAAGCTTTCTCTCACTATTACACAGGAAGTAGATGAATTCAAGCAATTTAAGAAAGCCGAATTTCCCCACCCATTGATAGGAGAATTCGGCTTATTAAAATAATTAAGATTTTAAATAGATGTTTCATCTGGAGTTGAGTCTTCTACTGTGGCAGTTTCTATTGATAAATTATATGTAACAAATGACACCTGGTCGTCTTCATCATTATTTTCAATAGTATAGGTTTGTCTAGTTGAATTGTTATCAATCATGAAAACTGTTTCGTCTGGCTCGGAATTTTCTAGAGAACGGGTTTCTGCTCCGCTACTGAAGTTCACAATCACATCGTCTTCGTCAGAATTTTCTAAAGTTTCAGTAATTTTGGTGAATCCTGAGAATTTAATTTCATCCGGTTCAGTATCTTCAATTGTTGTTGTTATTTTTACATTAAAGGACATTTGCATTAACTCGTCATAGTGTCTTGTTGTTTCAATAAGAGGAATTGACTTAATATATTTTGCGATATAAGGTGTTTTCATGTTATCTCCTAATTATAATTATTTGAATTTGGTTTTTATGGATTATATTATTTGCATCAATTATCTCAGTGATTTGGGTAGAATTAGCATTATAAGCTTTTAGAATTTCAAAAATGCGCGAGTAATTATCAGTCGATTCTTCCTTGTTGCTTATAATAATAATTTCCTTATAATCATTTTCCAATAATCCAGTTTGAATATTGTTTAACAAGTCCTCGGACTTTGAGAAAAAAGATTTTGTGTCTAGAGAGCTATCTAAAATATGAATTTCGTTTTTGGTTTGTGAAATAGTATGAGGTTTCTTCTCAAAACCATTATTAATATTGAGAGCTGTTGCCACGACTAAGACTATTATGCTCCAAATCACTATGTGGGTTAAATATTTCTCCATGTTCTTGATCAAGGTTACTTCTTTAGTAGTGCTATTCCTGATTTCTTGCCAATCAAAGTAAAGACCCGATATATACTTAATAGATGTTTCGTCATTACTGCTAGCATTTTTAATTTTATTGAAAAGAAACTGACGATACGTTTGAACCTTGAGAAAATTATATGAGAAAAACAACACGTTGACCAGAGAAAATAATATTATTATGCTTGAAAGGACATAAATAAAAGTTGGTAAAAATGGTTTGTTGAAAATACTATCAATACGTAATATGTAAGGAAGATATATCGGAATAAGTAACGCAATTATTGCGAGATATGCCAAAAATTTATTGAAACTTTTTCCTCGTATTAATTGAAGATCATTTATTTTATGCAGAATAGTGTTAGTTAATATTTCTTTTTGAAAAGCTTCTTTCAGTATTAAAACATTCTCAAAATCATCTCTCTTTTGTGATAGTTCTTGGTCAGTTAGTTTAGGTTGTAATTTATGTAAATTTATAATCTTTCCCCAGCCGAATTTAAAAATATTTCCTGGTCGTGGAGTTCTATTAACCCATAATGAAAACAAATACAAATCAGCTTCTAAATAAAATAGACAATATATTTTTGTGCCTAAACTTACACTGAATAAATTAACTTGAATAACTTTGGAATCTTTTTTTATTTCTCCAAAGTTACTTTCGTCAATTATACGAAAAAAAGGCATAAAGGAAAAAAATTTAAGGATATAATAAATAGGATTATTCATAAATTGTGTTTCCTCCTAACAGATGATCAATTATTGCAGAAGATATATTTAGTGATAGTGCTTGCTCAAGCCATAACCATTGTCCGTTAGGATTCACTTCTAGAAAATAATAAACACCATCTTTTAGAATGAAGTCAAATGCTCCGTAGTTGATATCTAGTAATTTCATTAAATCAAGGCATTGATTAACTAATGTATTAGGTATAGAAGCCTTAGTATAATGTACTTTGGCGGTCGTCCTTCTCCAGTCAACTTTATCACTTGATTGGATTTTTACGGTGAAAACACTTCTTCCAACAATTGTTACCCTGTATTCTTCATCTTTATCAACGTATTTTTGAAAATATGAAGGGGCAATCTCCAAGTTTTGAATTGGGATTGCTTGGTCAACTATATTTGTTTGTATGTAATTGATTTTTTGTAATTCAAGTATACGTCCTACGGATAACGGTTTTACAATTGAAGTCTGATTGTTACAGAAAGAAGAGGCATCAGTACAGTCATTTGTAATAAGAGAAGCTGGAATAACAAATCCAAGTCTGGAGGCAAAATGTAATTGGATAACTTTGTTCTCAGCTCGCTTTAAAATAGAGGGCTTCGTTAGAATTACCTTTCCTGAAATTTCTGCAATCCCTTCAATAAGAGTTAGAATATCTCTCTGCATTAATGAGTGGAACTTATAATCATACAAGGTCATATCGGGTAACATTGGTTTTCTGTAATATACTGCATCTATGTAATCGGCTGTTATTTCTCCAATGGGGCCATTAATGATTACACCCGATGTTGTTACTTTAATTTGATAATTTTGTAGCTTATCTGTATTAATTCTATAAAAATTCACTTTGTGTTTGAACTTACTAATTAAGTAATCTACAGTTTGATCTACAGTACTTGTTATAACCAATACAGTCTTTATAAATAGCGCCCCTTAATCTTATATATATAAAGACTAGTATACACTAATAGTGCTTTGAAGCATTGGGAGAATTTAAATAAAATACCTTTGGGAAGTGTATAGGAGACTACTACTATCTTTTAGTGATGTTTCACTCGAATTTTAAGATATATTAAGCTGCAAGAGGCCAAGTTAGTACCACATTAACATGTATTATCAATTTGGTATTAAGCATTCGGGGCATAGCATTACCGTGTCCGAGTTTTAATGAACCAAGGGGAGAAATTAGTTATTGGAGAGGGGCACAATTCATGGATCATGTGAATATTGAACACACACCACCCGCAGCAGTGGAGTATCTTGCCTTGCGGCAGATTGCCGGCCTTAGCCCGATGAGTAGGGAGGGGGCGGAGATTGGATTACCGAATAGCCTGTTTGCCGTATGTCTGCGAGAAGAGGATATGCTGATAGGCATGGGGCGAGTGATTGGAGATGGAGGTTGTTTCTTTCAGGTCGTCGATATTGCTGTACACCCGGATGTTCAGGGCATGGGGTATGGAAAACTGATCATGAGCGAAATTATGAATTATCTGCGTAAAGCAGTACCTGCCCGTGGTTTGGTCAGTCTGCTGGCGGATGTTCCGGCTGATCAACTTTATGCTCAATTTGGATTTGAATACACCAGCCCAAAATCGGAGGGTATGTGGTGGAGGCAGGGAGACTAGTGAACTAGTTAAATAACATATTCGGCGAACCTTTGGATAAATCCAAAGGTTTTTTTGCTTTACAACCATTTATTTACAGGTATAATGTAAATTAAATCCAATTTACGATTTACAAATTACGATATACGCGTGTACTCGTGAAGAATGGAGGAATTAAATATGTACAATGACCAGAAAGCTCAGTTTAACCAGATGGTGGAACGATCTGTGGAGCAGGCGAACAAAAATCTTTCGGGAGCCAAGGGAGTTGTTTCCGTTCGATTAAGTCAGGAAGAGATTGATATCATAGATCAGCTTGTATTTCTTGAATTAGCGAAAAACCGTTCTGATGCGACTGCAATGTTAATTAGGGAAGGCATACGAACCCATCAGACCTTATTGAACGAGATACGCGAGTATACGGCTGAACTGGAACGGGTAAAAGCCAAGATACAACAGACCATTCGAGATTCAAGTTTGGTTACGCGTCTGCATCGTATTAGTGATGATGAATCTGTTACGTACGAGGGAGAGGTGCGTGAAAAAGATGAAAAATGAAATTCGCGGCGACAGCTATCGAGCGGTTTTGCGCCTTCCTTCTTTTGTTGTGCTTCTTGTTGGTAGATTGGTTTCTGGCGCAGGTCAGATTTTATTTTCTATGGCGACGATGTGGTATATCCTCCAATTAACAGAGTCGGCACTCGCTGCCGCACTGATTCCGATGCTGCCGTACTTGATCTATGCATTTTTGGGCATTCCCCTGGCTACGATCAGTGATCGCCTGCCCAAAAAGCAACTTTTGATCTGGACAGATATATTGCGTGCAGGCATAGCCTGCATATTGGCACTTTTGTTCATGACAGGATCCATGCTTCCGTGGCATATTTACGCAGCCAATCTGCTCATTGCAATCCTTGGTTTTTTGTTCAATCCGGCAACCCAGACAGTCATCCCCGCTATTTTGCCAGAACCTACAAAACAATTAGCTCCAGCCAATGCACTACTGAACTCTTCCTCCAAAACGATTGAATTGCTTGGATACGCCTTGGGGGGAATATTGATCGCGCTCATCTCCGTTCAGTCCATCCTGTTCATCTATGCCGTTACATTTCTGCTATCCGCCATATCCATTTTCTTTATCCGCATCCCTGTAACCAAAGTAGTGAAACAAAAAGGAGTCTCTGGTTTTGTTAAAGATAGCATGCAGGGAATTACATTCCTGTTTTCCCGTAAAATTTTGGCCTGTTGCATTATCTTTGGAGCTATTATCAATTTTGCGGGGGCGCCACTGCACATTTTCACGCCGATTTTTGCCAATATGGTGCTGCAAGCCGGACCACAAGGCTACGGTCTGCTTCAGTCAGCCTTTGCCGCTGGCAGTATTGCAGGTTCTCTGCTCAGTGGTAAATATGCCAAACGACTCTCGCTCGCTCACTGGTTTTTGATCAGTTATCTCATCTCAGGTACAAGTCTGCTGTTCATGCCGATGTTTCCTAACCTGTATATCGCGATTGCATGTTCATTTTTGTTGATGATGGGACTAGCTCTTGTGAATGTACCATTGGTTACTTCCATTCTTTTATCCACCCCGGAAGAAAAGAGAGGACGTGTCATGAACAGTATGGGTGTTTTGATGAGTGGCATTAGTAATCCGCTTGGGCTGTTGCTGGGAGGGTGGTTCATTGAAACGTACAACCCTTCATGGGTGTACATGGGGATTGGTACATTTGTTATTTGTATGGGCATGGCAAGCCTATTTGTCCGACCTTTCCGTGAAGAACGTAGCAAGCGTACCCAGCGTACCCGGCAACAAACGACCTCGATGTAGTCTGGAATCTGATGTCATATTGCACCTCTTTTTAGTCTGAGGAAACAAGTAATTTGACATGATCAGGCGAAATAAATGGATTGAGTGAATAATTTATGTAAAATAATTCAATTAAAAAGAAGGAATATCAAATTTTATGTAGAATTTGGTTTATAAGAGGGGGAGACAAATGGGAGGTAATATATCATGGAAAACAAGGAAATTTTATCTGTACAGGATTTGATGGCACTAGAGGTTGAAGAGGATAACAACATGTTTGAGGAAACAAGCTTGTGTACAGTGTGCAGCTGGACTAGCTCACAAACAATTGTTGTTGAGAGCTAGGAACTTCTTTACACGCTCTATTCACTGAATCATTTGAAAGATAAGTCTTTGATTTTCGCGCATTACTAAAATAATTGTACCTCCCCCTCTTACTTTATTCAAAAAGGAGTGATTCTCATTGAAATTCGCAAGCGTAACCCCCAAGAAGGACGCCTTTGAGAACGCTTTGGAACATATAATCCGGGAACTTCCCCAATCCATCCAATGGTCGAATGACGGCCATTGGATTTGTTTTAGACCGGAAGAATTAAGGCTTCCCGCACAGGGCTGGAAAATTCATCTGTCTGTTATCCCTGTGGAAGGAGCTGAATTGCTGCGACGCATTGCACCTGTTCTCACAGAAAATGATGTGCAATGGAAAGTAGTGAGCAGCGGTCTGAAACTGATTGAAACATCTAACGGTTCCATACCTCTCCCTCAGACTGGGAAGTGTGTCACCATCTATGCACGAGACGAAGAGCAATTCTTGAAGTTACTTGAGCTAATGCATTCATGTACAAGCGATCTGAAAGGACCGGCTATTCCGACAGATCGGGCATACCTAGGTAGCCAGTGTGTATTTTATCGTTATGGTGCATTCACTGATCGTTTCTACCATGACCGGTACTCGGGTGCAAAAGTGTATGCCATCCAGAATCCAGAAGGCATGCTGGAGGAGGATCGAAGAACACCTGGCAGGTATAAACCGGAGTGGGTGAATGAACCTGAGGAGTTACTGCGGATTCAAGCCATGGAGAAGAACCAGGCTGCTTCTCGTCACTCCGATTCCAATAACAATGAGTTTGGTATACGAAATATTCGTGTGAGACGTGTTCTCAAGAAGTCCGGCAAGGGAGGAGTATTTCTCATCTCTGGTACATCCTATGAACAGGCTGTCATGAAAGAAGCGGTTTACCGCATGCGTGTAGACGGTGGTGGTCGCTCTGCTCATAACTATTTGGACAATGAATATCGCGTGCTTGATCTGATGAAGGATACGGGGGTTACCCCAAGGCCGCTTGATCTGTTTAGTACTGAAAATAACCGCTATCTGATCCTGGAGTATTTTGAAAGCATCAGCTTGCGTGAATATATCCATCGCAGACATGTAGCCGCAGATTACAACCGGGCGGATATGCATCGGATGGGTATAAATATTCTCAATATGGTGCAGCAATGTCACGATAAAGGAATTGTGATCAATGATCTGACGCCCAACAATATTGTTGTACTGACGGACGGAAGTGTACGCCTGATTGATCTTGAACTGGCTTATGTCAGAAGTGATGAGAGTCAGGCTGATCCATTGACTGGTCATACTCCAGGCTATGTACCACGGGGACGTGAGCACAGCAGGCGATCCAGTTATGCGGATGATCTGTATGCACTGGGAGGTGTCTTCTATTACATGGCTTCATCCATCGACCCCTATCTGAAATATCGGCAATCCCATCTGGAAGCTGCACAGGCTTATCTGAATCATCAGAGTATTACACAGCTTCGTGGCTTGGGAAGTCTGGGCATCGAGATCATGTCTGGCGGATATGTGGAGTTATCAGAAATTCGTGAAATACTGGTTGCATTGCTGGAGCAGCAAGAGGTCAATTCAGGAGGAAGCATGGATGTAATAGAGAAAAATGAATGCAATATGGAGCCAGAAGAAGTACTCCGTCAGGCCGAGCGTATGGTAAACACATTGTATACTTCTCTTGATTTTAATAGCCCCTTGCAACTGTTCCCGGAAAACAGCATGAGCAAGATGTTTCATCCGGCGAATTTCAACTTTGGCTGGACAGGGATGATCTTTGGTTTTAATCAGCTTGGTCAGATTACACAAAACAGACAATACCATCAATATGCACGTGAAGTATTGGAATGGATTTTGACGAATTACCCTTACGTTCCAGATGAGACACCTGTAGCATTATACTTTGGATATGGCGCTGTTCCCTGGGCAATGGCAGAGACGGCTGAACGAATAAATGATCCATCGTTGCTTCGACGTGCAGAGGATCTGGCATTGGAAATCACCCGGCATGAGCCGGTACAGACCAATATTAGTCATGGAGCAGCGGGGTTGGGATTGATGCTGCTTGAGATATACCGTATTGGTGGCCGTCCTGAACTTCTGGCAAGAGCAGAGGCACTGGGTGTTTATATTTTGGAACAAGAAGAGCAGACAGATGAATCATTGAGTTTGTGGAAAGTGAAAGATAAATCGGACAAAAAAGGCCATTATTCCCTTGGATTTTCTCATGGCATCGCAGGTATCGGATATTATCTGCTTGCCTTGGCGGAGCGTACAGGAAAGGAAGCGTACTATTCTGCTGTGAAGCGAATTGTAGATACACTTGATCGTACGAGTCATGGAGGACAGAATGGCGTGAGTCTGTGGCCTGCATCCCCCGAAAAACCGGATACACTCTGGGTACATTGGTGTAATGGATCGGCGGGTATTGGGCGATTTTTGATGGCAGCGGCTGATATTTTGCAAGATCCCCTCTGTACCAGACTTGGACTTCAAGCAGCGGATGCAGTGGCACAGGCAACGGTATTTGCTTCTTTTGGGCAGTGTCACGGAATTGCAGGCAATGGAGATTTTCTGCTCTTGGCTAACCGCAAGTTCCCAGGCAGATATGAAACCAAACTAGCTGAGTATACACAGAGCTTGTATGTATTGCGAAGTGATCCACAGGAAGACATATGGATGTGGCCTCTGGAGGACATGGAGTCCTTCTCCCCGGATTATATGACCGGTTATATGGGGATCTATACATTCCTGCTACGCCGGTTTTATCCGTCTGTTGCATCCGAACCACTGGTTTATTCAGGTTTCGACTATAAGAGGGAGGGGAAAGCGTATGATGCTAACATCCATATCTGACATCTTGCCGCAATGCCAGCAAGAATCGGGGAAGACGGGTGATCGCTATTATGCAGTTGAACCTGGAAATGAGGATACCCTATCTTCGTTCATGATGATTGATCAGGGTGAGGGGCAGTACACATTGGATTTATGGAGTGAAGCACATTCCAATCCTTATTGGGGAGATCGGATGTCATCCGTTTTGGATAAAATCACATGGTCCTCTCTATATGCAACTGCTCCTGCCTCATTTCCGTGGGAGAAGCTTGGATACCGGGCGGATGTTCTTGCCCATCGGTATCGATTTTTCAGCAAGTTGAAAGACGTTCCCGTGCCGGCTATGCCTAATGAAGACGCGGTTTGGATGTCTGCGGAGGGGCAGGCGGATTCCCTTGCACACTTGCTCCAGGCCAGTGATCCTACCTGTCCAGGTTGGGAAGCTGCTCGTCAAGCTATCGGAGATATTTATCAAGGGGTATATGGCAAGTTGCTGAAAGGTTCCGGGCTTGTGGAACTGGAGGGAAGTAAGATTGGGGGCTGCCTGTTAAGCGATGAGTTTGGGAGTGTACTCCTTGCTCATATATTCACAATACCAGAAGCGAAACGTCAAGGATGGGCCCGATGGCTTGCTGCATATGGTCTCCATCGGTGCAGTTCAGATCCGGATCAGCGAATTAAAGCTTCACTTGATGCAAACAACCGGGGCAGTTATCAATTGATGACGGCGCTGAATTTACAACAGGTGCCTGAACTTATACACGTATGCCGAATCACGAAAGAGAGTGAACTTTCATGATGCCTGTCTCACTGGAAAGTACGGATTATCATGATCTGAGAAGTAAATGGTTTCGTGTGAGTCATGAACCTGGATTGTTTGTTGTTGAAGGGACATCAGATGTGGTGAAGCATGAAATTCACAAACTGAGAACGCATTGGCAGGATAAGGTTATACAAATTGCGGTTGGTGATCCGTATGCTACTCTCCCGCTGATCTATCAACTAAATCCATTTCAGCCAATAGATGATCTTGTGGCATGTAAAAATGCGTTATTGAGATTCCAAAGATCAGGGTGGACGCCTGGTAATAGGAAATGGGTTCTGGTTGAAGTATCTTCCTACCTTCACCCTGCGGATCTGGGAGCCATCCACTATATCCTGTATCGACAGAAACTAAGGGGAGTAAGTGTAGTGCTTTTTTTTCATCGATATCCAACCATGGCGAATATTCCTGAGGATATACCCAAACTTCCGGTATCTATTGTCAGGGATACGCCCGATCAGACCCGACGTTTGTTGGAAGAACAGCTACAAATGGTAAGCAAGGATAATGGAAAGGAAAAAGAGGCAGCGTTGGCGCTCTACAATAGGCTGGCCTGGGTTTTGTTGTCCAAATCGGCTGATCCGGCCCGCTACAGGTCCTGTTTTCATTTTTTCGACCATAATTCTTTATTTCAACGGTTGTCGGCGACACAGCAGGCAGTACTCTGGTTTGAGTTGGGTCAGCTGTTGACCAAAAACGGGAAGCAGTATACCGAAGCACGACACTGTTATTCGAAAGCTCGGGAAATCATTGCCCATGAAGAACTAACTGAAACGTATCGTACTGGGAAATGGGCTGCGCTTGATAATGGTGAGGCATTAATTGAGATGCAGGAGGGCAATGTAGAACGCGCAATTATGCTGGAGCAACAGGCTGGCCAGCGTATACGCCAGCTTTCTGATGGACCCGATAAGCGAGTTTTTCAGATTCAGACGTTACTAAACATTGCGGGCTTGCAGCTCCGGGCGGGTCTCTATGCAGAGGCAGGTAAGACGTTGCTGGCTGCGGAGAAGTTATGTGTTGATGCGTATGTAGATTGGCTGGGGCATGTACTGCAATTAAAAATGGTATTACATCAACAGCTGGGTGAGCAGGAGCAGGAATATGAACTGTTGATTCAGTTGTTACGTATGAAGACAAACACTATCCATTCCAAACTGCTTGGCCGTGCGGTGGAAATCGCTGGTGCGCTGATTACTCAAGGGTTAGAGGAACGGGCATCCCGAGTGTACCGTCTATTGATGATGGGGCTGCCGGTTGCCAGTCTGCCACAGATCAGATTGATTCGGGAAACATTAGGCAGACTGGGGACCGTTACTCCCCTAGATGCATACACGCAGGACCAGTATATTGATAAACTGGAATCGCAATTGGAGGGATGGGAGCAGTTAAAGTGCTGGAATGAGAGGAGGAAATCCGGTTGGGCTATCCATTCCTGACACGAATGAGTGTGAACAAGGAACGAACGAGTATGCTCTTAGGCTATGATGACAATACATGCGAATGGTGCAGTCTTGATGATACAGGCCGCATGGATAGCCGTCAGAGCCTTTCTGAACATGGGACAGAGTCAGATCAGCACACGCATCATATTCAGTTTATGGGCAGGAACCGTGTTCTGGTGATCACACAGGACAAGTCGGGGAAATGGCTTCATATATACGAGAATGAGAAGCAAGCAATTCTGGTTCAGAGCCTATTTGTGAAGTTTCCATTTCCTGTGATGCAGGCCGCTTGGCAAGAGGGGCAGTTAATTCTGCTATTTTCCATTAGACGTTCAGGAGCTGTCCGTATAGGTCTTTACGATCCCGAGAAGGATGAGGCGCGATGGGTTACTCCTGATCTGGACAACCCGCAATTTGTATTCTGGTCTGCATCAACACGAGAGGTTGGTGTAAACGTTGGTGGATTCGGAAGAGTGTACTCATATTCCAAAGATATCCTTCCTTCATCCGAAATACCCTACACGGAGTATGCCTACCCTGTGATGGATAAGCAGGGGGATCTGATAGCCGTTTCTATTCCTGTGGAAGATGGCTTCCAGCCGGGATGGATCAGGCAGGGAGAGGATCGGGTGCATGAATGTTCAACGGATAGCCAACCCTTCTCTGAAATGATCAGAATGCAACTCGATCTACATCAACAGCTAGTCCTCTGCGAAGGGATAACCTGCGGCAGGTGGCAATATGTTCAATATACATTGGACAGAGAGAAGAGGTATGAGCTGTATGATTATCCGGGAATCTTGACACAGGCTGTGCTCAGCAGGGACAGGCAGGGCTTGATTGGAAAATATGAATCTATCGTAAGTCCTCCGGTGCCGGGGATATACCGGTTTTCGGAACAAACGCGTACGATTACCCGTTTCCCGGTTGAGCGAGATGAGAGAATTGGCAAGCATCCTGACGAGGAACCCGATGTAATCTATGGATGGGTTCGTTATGGACATGAGATGATTCCGTACATGGACATACACCCGGAGGGCGCAGAACACGTGGTCATCTATCTTCATGGCGGACCTCATAATTGCCTGTTTGACAGCTTTAGTCCGGTCATTAGCGGATTATATCAGGCAGGAGTGCGGGTTATCGGGCTGAACTATCCCGGTAGTTCAGGGTTCGGCACGGATTACAGGATGCGCATTCAGAACGATTGGGGCGGCGTGGATGCAGATGTCATCCAGTTCATGCGGAAGCAGATGTTATCTTCCTATTCACACGTATCTCTCTATGGAGTAAGCTATGGGGCTTATCTGGCATTGCTGGTAGCAGGTAAAGGTCCGGCGTTATGGAGTACTGTGGTTGCCTGTGCACCGTTTACGGATCTGGAAGGACTGTACGCAGGCGGAGGAGCGAAGCTGAGATCATTCTTGGAAACTGAAATCGGTGAGCTTTTGCATGATCATTCTGCCCTGCGGGATAGAAGCCCAACGGCTTATATATCCGGACTCAGTGAGGTGAATATTCAACTCATTCACGGTCAGGCTGATCAACTGTGTCCCGTAGAACAGACGGAGAGGTTATATCTGGACATCGTGAAAAACAAACAAATGTCTGGTGCTGTAGGCAGGATTGAGCTTCATATCGAGGATATGGCGCATGAAGCTTATTCGGAGCGAATCTGGGCGCAGAAGGCTGTTGATTTTCTAACCTATAGTAGAGTATCCACGTAGAAAAATACGTGATGTTGAAGCCGCAAATACGGCTTTTTTGGCGATGTTTAAGGTAATGATATGGAAAGGAAAGCAGTTGGGGAAGTATTGTTCGTGGTCTGGTGCATAGTTTGAGAGGTTAAGCGGATGAACATTAACGTTTACAAGATGTCTCATCCGGTTTAAGATGGCGTGAGCCGTTTAAGGTATATAACAATAGGATTAAGTATTAAAATAACGGTAAGTTGATGAGAAGATATCTACAGAAAAGAGGGAATTTATATGAAAGTAGCCATTTTTGGAGCAACCGGAGCGATTGGTAAGACAATACTGTGGGAGCTGATGGATCGTGGGCATGAAGTGACAGCGGTGGTGCGTGACCCGTCCAAAATTGAGATGGTGCATGAGCGTTTGCGTGTACAACAGGGAGATCTGCTTAACCCGGATCAGGTGGCAGATTTTGCAGCGGGTCAGGAAGCGGTTGTGAGTGCATATGGACCGAAGTTTGGTGGAGAAGAAGAGATGCTGGAAGTGACACGTTCGTTAATCGAGGGTGTGCGCCGGGCAAAAGCAGGACGTCTGGTTGTAGTTGGTGGAGCGGGAAGTTTGCTGACCGATTCCGGAGAGATGCTGATGGATACGCCGGGATTCCCGGAAGAAGTTAAGCCACTTGCGAAAGCCCATGCAGAAGCATATGACCTGATTGAAGCGTCAGGTATTCACTGGACCTACATGAGCCCTGCTGCAACAATCACAACAGGACGTCGGACTGGCCAGTTCCGAGTTGGTATGACCCGTGTGATTACAGATGATATCGGGGAAAGCTCCATTTCCGTTGGCGATTTTGCAGCGGCTTTGGTGGACGAACTGGACGATCCGCAGTTTATTCAGGCACGATTTACAGTAGGTTACTAAGCGTAGACAGGCTTTGGAATGGATAATTTAATCTGAAGGTCTCGTACACGGAATCGATAGAGTTTCCGATGATGTATCGATTGGATTGTGGTAACTGGATGAGGTAAGGGAATATAGTGATACACTTACAGAACACAGCGTTTAGGTGCGAAGTTGTTGCTTTTAGGTAAGAGATGAGCTTGTCACGGGGAGGGATGAACGTTGTTTATCGTAACCGCTGAACAAATGAGAGCTGTGGACGAGCATACCATTCATCAGCTCGGTATTCCGGCAGCTAGTCTAATGGAGAATGCAGGCCGCGCCATAGCCGAGGAAGTCATCAAGCTGTGCCGGGAAGGGCAGGCAGAAGGCCGGCTTGTGGATTCAGGGCAGCTTGGCTATAGCAGCAAGACAGGTGTGAGGCGGACACACACCGGGCCCGGTGATCGGCAAGGTTATGGTGGCGACATCATCGCCGATCCGGCGCTGGTGATGGAGCGCCCGGGAGATCAGCAATGGTACATGCTGATCGGCAAGGGCAATAATGGCGGCGATGGGCTGGTGGCCGCGCGCCATTTGGTTGAAGCAGGGCTTGGCGTGACATTGGTCTACGCCGATGCCCCTGAGGCACTGCGTGGCGAAGCTGCAGTGCAACGGGATGCCGCTGCTCAGCTTGGCATCCCTGCTCTTGTCCACGGGCGCGAAGCCGTGGACTTCAGCCGGTGCACAGGCATCGTGGATGCGCTGCTGGGCACCGGGTCGCGGGGAGCGCCGCGGGGGGCTTACGCGGCGCTGATTGAGGCGGCGAACGACAGCGGCAAGCCGGTCGTGTCTGCCGATGTGCCAAGCGGGCTGGACGCCGACACCGGAGAGGTGCACAAGCCCTGCATTCAAGCCCGGGTGACCGTATGTCTCGCGCTGCTTAAGCGCGGGCTGGTGCAGTACCCGGGCGCTTCTGCCGCGGGGCGCATTGTGGTGCGCGCCATCGGTATTCCCGCGCGGCTTGCGCCAGAGCATGGCCCCTCGGTCCGTCTGCTGACGGACGAGGTGCTGCGCGGTGCGCTGCGCGTGGATACAGGCCGCCGCCGGGCACCGGACGGTCACAAGGGCACCTACG
Organism: Paenibacillus sp. FSL k6-2145; assembly: GCF_037976585.1. Lineage (NCBI taxonomy): Bacteria > Bacillati > Bacillota > Bacilli > Caryophanales > Paenibacillaceae > Paenibacillus > Paenibacillus sp. FSL k6-2145. The sequence goes on from NZ_CP150267.1 coordinate 2,724,223, forward strand.
GCCACGTACTGCTGGCCGCAGGAAGTCTGCCGATGAGCGGCGCTGGCCTGCTCTCGGCCAAAGCCGCGCTGCGCGCAGGTTGCGGGCTTGCCACATGGGCGCTGCCCGCGGCACTGCTGCCGCATGTCATCGGCACCGTGCCCGAACTCATGCTCGCTGCCGCCGCCGATGGCGACAGCGGCGAATGGAACGCGGCTTCCGCGGGCGTCGTGCTGCGTCTCGCGGAGAGCCGCGACGTGCTCGCGACCGGCCCGGGCCTCGGCCGCTTCAAAGGCGACACAGACTGGCTGCGCTGTCTGTGGCAACAAACGGATCGTCCGCTCGTCATCGACGCGGACGCCCTCAACATGCTGGCAGACGCTGGCCCACATGGGCCTCGCGACTGGGGCCAGCGAAGTGCGGCGACAATCCTGACGCCGCACCCTGGCGAAATGGGTCGACTGCTGGGCATGTCGACCCAAGAGGTGCAGCGTGACCGCATTGGACACGCTGCAAAATACGCCCGCGAGCAGGGCGTGACCCTTGTGCTCAAAGGAGCACGAACGGTCATCGCAACGCCATCCGGCGAGGCGTACATCAACACCACCGGGCACGCCGGCATGGCGACTGGCGGTGCCGGGGACGTATTGACCGGCATCATCGCCGGTCTGCTCGCCCAAGGGCTCAGCGCGGAGCAAGCCGCCACGTTCGGCGTATATCTCCACGGACAGGCTGCCGAACGAGCAGCCCTGCTGCGCGGTGACCCGTCGTCCCTGCTGGCCGGAGACATCATCGACGCACTGTGAGGATGGGGCAGTGGGAGAAGCTCACGGTTTTGAGCTACGCCTATGACGATTCATTTTCAATATTCAAGTGATCCAACGAACCAAAGAACCAGCGCACCAGCGCATCAAAAGTAGATGAGTGCACGTTGATCATTGTCCATTATTCAATGATCAGTACTCAATGCCTAATGCCCAATGCCCTAACGAACCTGATTCACCTTATACCGCGGTTTACATCGAGGGTCAAAAGCTAACGAATCTCATCCACGTTATTTCTGCGTATTTCAGAGAAAACACCTGAAAAACCGGACTAATTTAGGAAATAGAGTGCCTGAGATTTGTTAGATTTTATAATCTACAATTAATGGCCCAATAAGGTTTGCACGGTTCGTTAAACGTTTGGATATGAAACGCTGATGCCCTGTTATCTATATAAGTTGAACTAAAGAATATTTACACTGGGACACTCCGGTGACAGAACAACCTTCCGATCGCTGATATCCCCAGTTTTTTTCTTCTATAAAGTGGGAAATCCGGGGATAGCGTATGCTTCCGAAGCGGCTTTCTTTCAGAAAGCTTGTAGCTCCGCTTCTTCAGGTTCTTTCTGCCCTCTCCGTTTTTTGTATATGTTTAGTTCAATTTATATACTTTCATATCTTTGAAACGAATTAATTTTTTAGATGAAACGACAACGATCAGTTACTGAAAAGGGGAGCCCTGTCATGATTCATGACGGAGGCTCCCCTTTATTTGTTTGTATGCTCACGCTGCCTGATCCTGGCTCGGATCTAACCTGCCTATAATCTGCCTGAAATTTGCATCTAACCTGCATCTAATCTGCATCTAAACTACATCCGGCCTACGTCCGTCCCGAATTCTCCCGGCATCCTCCTTACAGTCGGAATCGAAGTAGTTCCTGATGCATCTCTGCACTGATATCACGCAATGACTTCACCTTGATACTTGCATCAGCGAAGGAACGTTGTTGTTCCGACGTGGAGGCGGTAATCTCTTCACTGCTGGCAGCCGACTGCTCGGTGATGGCACTGATATTTTCGATGGCCTGTTGCACCTGTGTACTGAGTTCATTGGAGTGTTGCATGTCCTCCGCAAGCTGGTGGATCCCCGTACTAATGCGCTCCACACTTTCACGAATGGCAGAGAAGGATTCACGAGTCTGGCTGGTAGCTTGTTCCTGTTCGCCGAATAACTGCATGCTCTGTGCTACCGAGTTCTTCACCTTGTCCATGGAAGCCGTGATCTCGCCCACAGCCGCGTAGATATGTTTCACCGATTGTGCAGATTGTTCGGCGAGTTTGTTCACCTCGCCTGCAACAACAGCGAAGCCACGTCCGGCTTCTCCAGCGCGAGCAGCTTCAATAGAGGCATTTAACGAGAGCATGGTCGTTTGTTTGGCAATCTCCGATACATATGCCGTCATCGTAGTGATTCGAACCGCGCTTTCTTCCAGTTCCCGCACCGTTTGTTCCACCTCGGACATCGCCATGCGATTCACCTCGGCCAGGCGGAGTTGCTCCGCTACAGCCTTATTACCTTCCTCAACGGTAGTTAATACTTCACGACCATCGATCACCGATTGGGAAGTGGCCTCCAAATTGTTATTGAAAGTAGACTGCATTTTGTCCACAACCATCACCGTTTCACTTAGATCCTCGGCAATCTTTTGACTGCCAATCGAGAGTTCCTCCGTGGTGCGGGATACTTGCTGCACGATCGCTTGGGCTGTATCATTACCGCGGTCAATATCTTGCGCCATCCGATCGACACGATGACCTGCTTCACCAATGGATTGAATAATGCCGCGGATATTATGAGTCATGATACCGAAGGAGCGACTCAGGTCATCGAGTTCATCTTTGCCCCGAGCTTCCGGTAATTGTCCGGTAAGGTCACCATCCGCAATTTGTCCTGCTGCGTCTTTGAGCGTACGAATACGCTTGGCGATCTGACGTGAAGTATACATATTGAACAGCATCACCGCGACGAGCAATATGATGGCTCCACCGAGAGCGATTTGCCACGTTTGCTGGATATCACGCTCCAAATCAACGGTATATTGATCATATCGATCCCGAGTTATTTCATCCAACGAATAGATATCATTCTGTATACCCCGAACCCGGGTGCTATACCGTTTCGCTTCCGCCCCGTCCATCTCTGTCATGGCCGCGGTTGCTCCCTGACTCAGAGCAGTGAGTTTCATCTGGATAGACTGAATAAGCTGCAACTGCTGATCCGTTTCAAGTAATCCGTCCGTAAGTTCCTGAATCATCGTTTGACCTTCATCCAGCAAGCGGAGCACTGTGTCCTGATTTCCTGCTGTCATGGAGAACGAATAGACATCCAGCGCCTGCTGGGTCTGAATCTGATTGGCATTTAGTTCGCTTACCTTGAGCATGGCAGGTACCAGATTTTGATTTTTAGCATTCATGCCGAGCAATTCCATAATGATATAAGCTACCAGCGCAAGGCATAGAAGTAGCGAGATCAGAGCATTAAGTATCAGTTTTCCCTGTAGTTTCATGTGCGTACCTCCTCGAATCCGATGGTTTATTGATCAAGCGTTATTTTAATTTGACCGGAAGAGATCTGTGTTTTCAGATCTTCGAAGGTTTTCTGTTGTTCATCACTGAGCGTGATATTATGTAGTGCGGTCAGGCCCACGGCGTTCTCCGCCAGCCCCTCCACGATTTCCTTTTGAGGGAAAGTATGATTGTTTTTAATAAACGTGTTAACGGCATTATAGATAGAGACATCCACATTTTTCAGCATGGACGTAAGAATGGCTTTTTCCGCCAAAAAGAATTGATCAGTATCTACACCGATGGCGTATTTCCCTAATTTCTGAATCTCCGTCAGTGCGCCCACACCTGTGAGACCGGCAGCCACATAGATCACGTCAGCGCCCTTTTCCTGAATCATCTGTGCAGCCAGTTGTTCACCGAGCTCGGCATTACCGAAGTCCCCTGCGTAGACCGCATCAACGGTTGCATCCGGCTTGACAGCCAGAACACCTTGCTTAAAACCCTGCTCGAAATTACGAAGGACCGGTATCTCCATTCCACCAAGGAAGCCGACATGATCTTCCTTTGAAGCCATAGCGGCAATAACACCTGCCAGATAACTTCCTTCTTCCGCCCGGAATGAAATGGAGGCGATGTTAGGCAGTTCGGACTGACTGTCAATCATGAGGAACTGTTGGTCAGGATATTTGGCTGCAACTTTCTCCATATCCGCTTGAACTGTATCACTTAGGCCGATAATCAGATCGAATTTGGCTTCTGAAAACTCCTCAAATGCAGCTTCGGCAGTTAAATTGTCGCCCGGTTCACGATAGTCAAAGACAATGCTTTTCTCATTTCTGGCTTGAACCAGCCCATCAAAAGCAGCATCATTAAAAGAACGGTCACCCAGACCCACTTCCGTAAGCACGATCCCAACCTTTGTTCTTGTGTCTGTTGCCGTTGTTGTATTATTGGCTGAACATGCCCCCAGGATCAGTACCGTCAGGATCATCATTAGGGTGAGACCTAGACCTGCGCGTCTGTTCTTGTTTGTTTTCATGTGTGTTACCCTCATTTCTGTAGTCGCATTTTTCTGTTTTGCATGGTTCCGTAGCTCCAGGGAATGACGTGTACATGATGACACGTATGGTGAGGATTTCCCTTTATCTATATCGGTAAGAAAGGCACTGTGAATTATGGTATGTAGTGAAAAATTACGAAAAAATAAATATTTTTCATGAATTACACATTATTTTTACATTTCTCTGGTTAAAAGGGTACATAAATATCTACAGTAAGTTGTTTACTGACGTTAAAAGTCCCAAAAAGGCACAAGAGAGGTGACATGAATCATCTCTCTTGTGCCATAGAATAGCACCCTATACGGATGATAAGGTGATCATCCTATTATAAAAATGAAGCGAGTTTTACCAAGCCGCAATCGAGCCGTCGGCTCGAGTTTCCGTACCCCCGCATAATACGCCATTGTCCGGGTTGCGCCAGATGATCTGACCACGTCCAAACTGGGATGGATCGAGTGCCACTTGAATATCATGTCCTTTGCGGGCGAGTGCCTGTGCAATGTGCTGTGGAAACCCCGGTTCCACGAGAATTGTTTTGCCCTTCGTCCACTGCCAGCGTGGAGAATCCAAGGCGGCCTGTGGGTTCAGGTGATAATCGATCGTATTCATGACCACCTGTACATGACCTTGCGGCTGCATGAAACCACCCATGACACCGAATGGCCCAACCGCTTCGCTGCCGCGGGTGAGGAACCCCGGAATGATCGTGTGATACGTCCGTTTGCCCGGCTCCAGGGCATTTGCATGATTCGGGTCCAGTGAGAAGTTGTGTCCACGATTCTGCAATGCAATGCCTGTCCCTGGAACAACTAATCCAGACCCGAAGCCCATGTAATTGCTTTGGATAAAGGAAACCATGTTACCTTCACCGTCCGCCGTAGCCAGATAGACCGTTCCACTTGCTCGTGGATCACCTGCCTCAGGTGCGCGTGCGGTATCACCAATGAGTTTGCGCCGTTCTTCTGCGTATGCCTCGGATAGCAATTCTGCCACCGTCACGCCCATTTTGCGCTCTTCGGTAATATATTTTTCCCCGTCGGCAAATGCCAGTTTCATGGCTTCGAGCTGCTGATGATACGCCAGAACGGATTCTTTCTCGTCGAATGCGTAACCTTTCAGCAGATTAAGCGCCGCCAGAGCAATCAGTCCTTGTCCATTCGGCGGAATCTCCCACACATCGTATCCGCGATAGGAGACGGAGATGGGATCAACCCACTCGGGCTGGAATGCCGCCAGATCATCTTTGGTCAGATAACCACCGTGTTCTGCCATAAAGGAATGAATGCGCTCTGCCAGTTCTCCTTCGTAAAAGTCTCGCGCTTCGCTCTCGCCAATCTGCCGCAAAGTCGCCGCATGATCCGGCGAGCGCCACAACTCTCCAGCTGCGGGAACACGCCCGCCTGGAGCAAATGTCTCAAACCACGCACGCCCTGCCTCCGCATCACCCTGGCGTGCGTAGATCTCGGCTGCCCTTGCCCAGTGGCGGGCCAGCCCAGGCGCAAGCGGATAACCTTCCACCGCGTAGCGGATGGCCGGTTTCAGCGCTTCCGCCAGCGTGAGCCGCCCAAAACGGCGGCTCAGCTCAGCCCAACCCGCCGGTGCGCCAGGCACCGTCACCGGAACAACCCCAAGCTTCGGCATCTCCGTATAGCCTGCCGCTTGAAGCGCCTCAATGGATATGCCCTGAGGCGCAGGGCCGCTGGCATTCAGGCCATGCAGTTTGCCCTCGGTCCAGACGAGGGCAAAAGCATCGCCTCCAATGCCATTAGACGTAGGCTCCAGCACGGTGAGTGCTGCCGCAGTTGCAATGGCGGCATCAATGGCGTTGCCGCCTTTTTTCAAAACATCCAGACCGGCTTGTGCAGCCAGTGGCTGAGACGTGGCGACCATGCCTTGCTTGGCATACACAGGCACGCGGTAAGAGGGGTACGGTTGGTAGAGTGGGTCGAAGTTCATCAGGTTGTTCAGCTCCTTGTCGCTAGATGTCAGGCTCCGGCATAACCGGATCATACTCCTAACCCTCTTCGCAACTGGACACCCGATATCCTGCCACACCTGCCAAATCCAACCTGACATCAGCCTAAGTCGTTACCATATCGCCGCCATTTACATGAATGCATTCACCTGTGACGTAGGATGAATCGCGGGAAGCGAGATAAACGTAGGCTGCCGCCAGTTCGTAAGGCTGACCAGCTCGACCCATGGGTGTATCTGTTCCAAATACCTGTACATCCTCAGCGGAGAAACTGGCAGGGATGAGCGGTGTCCAGATGGGTCCCGGGGCGACGGAATTCACACGGATTCCCTGTGCAGCGAGTGATTGGGCGAGTACACGAGTCAGCGATACGACGGCTCCTTTGGTAGAAGAGTAGTCGATCAGTTGGGTATTGCCTTTATATGCTGTAATGGAAGCCGTATTGATAATGGAGGCACCTCTGCACAGATGGGGGAGAGCGGCCTGAATCAGAAAGAAATAAGCGAACACATTGGTCTGAAAGGTGTGATACAGCTGTTCTTCTGTAATATCAACGATGCTTGGCTGCACATACTGTACGCCATGATTGTTGACCAGAATATCGATCTTCCCGTAGGTTTCCATGGTTGTGCGAATGACGGCTTCACAGTTTTTCTTTAGGCGGAGATCAATCTCGATTAAGAGGCAGCGCTGTCCCAGCTCTTCGATCCGTTCACGAGTCCTTTCGGCATCTGTCCGTTCATATAGATAAGCAATGACGATATCCGCACCTTCCTTGGCAAAAGCGATGGCGGCCGCCCGGCCGATTCCACTGTCCCCACCCGTAATAATGGCAACTTTACCTTGGAGTTTGCAGCTGCCAATATAGGCAGGATCTTCACTGATCGGTTCAGGCACCATCAGGGTTTCCAGACCAGGTTGCTGGTCCTGATGCTGGGGTGGAAATGCCAGCTTTTGCTCCTTGCATACCGTTTTCTCACCATAAAAAGGATAGACAGGATTCATTCGCTTTACATCCTCCTCGAACGTTCATTGATACGGATAACCTATGCATTCGCCCAGAAGAAGGTGCGGGAGGAAGCAGCAGAGCGGTTGTTTTTTGCACAGAATATACCATAATAAGGATAGATCCTTAAATTGATGGAGGTGTCAGGAGCCACATGAATATTCAAGGAATTAATCATTTGTGCTTTTCCGTATCCAATCTGGAGCGGGCCATTACCTTTTATGAGCAGGCTCTCGGTGCCCGAATTCAGGTGAAAGGACGCAAACTGGCTTATTTTGAGCTTGCCGGTCTGTGGATTGCCCTGAATCAGGAGGATGTTATTCGCAACTATACGGAACGAACCTATACCCATATTGCATTTACCGTTACAGAAGAGGAGTTCGACGCGTCTGTGCAGCAGCTGCGAGCAGCAGGTGCTGACATTCTTCCCGGAAGGCCAAGAGATCCGCGGGATGCATTATCTGTATATTTTACCGATCCGGATGGTCATCTGTTCGAACTGCATACAGGTACGATGAAGCAAAGGCTGGATTATTATCGCGAAGACAAAGCTCATATGACCTTTTATACGTGAGTTTCATGTACAAATCGAGAAAATCTGGAATTATAACTCACATATCTATTGTCTAAACATTGGCATTACCTATAATATGGACAAATGGTACCTTAATTTACCAATGTTAAATTCGTTGGTTCCATTCCAAGGAGGTTTGTCATGATTCAGTTCCCTAAACCGGATGTTGAGCAATATTTTCAGACGTACCGTATTTCGCATTTTGCCGTATCGGCAGACGAGAAACGTTTGTTCATGGACAGCAATCTGAACGGTCAGCCGAATATTTGGGCGATGGATTTGCCTGGAGGATACCCGTATCCTTTAACGTACTTGAATCAGAGCAGTCAATTTATCAAAGCAGACCCGCAAGGACGTCATCTTCTTACCGCATTTGATCGAGATGGAGATGAGAACTATCATCTGTATGCACTTCCACCCGAGGGTGGCGTTCCACTGCCTGTGGTTTCGGCAGAACCAAATGATCGCTGTTATTTCTCTGAGTTGTCCGAGGATGGACAGCGTCTCTATTATGTCACCAGCGCGGGTAATCCAAATTATCTGAATTCACGCCGCATCGATCTGGAGACAGGGGAAGATGAACTGTTATACAGTGGAGAAGAGGTTACGAGCAGCCTGTTTGCTGTAAGCCCTGACGAGAAAAGTTTTGTTATTTTAAAGATGTACTCCAATACGTATCAGACGGCGCATCTGTATCGTAATAATGAAGAAATGGAGATTCTGCCAGCTTCAGAACGTCATAGTCAGGTATCTGATCTGATTTTTGCAGATGACAATCGTCTTCTGTTCATTACCAATGATGACTCCGCATACGCCTATGTGGCTGAGTACCGTATCGATACCCGCGAATTCCGTATATTGTGCAGAATCGAAGGGGAAGATGTGGAGTTTATCCGCTGGCATCAGGCTTCCGAGACCTTATATTTCTGGACACTTACAGGGCCGGAGAATCGTATGTACGTATTGGGTAAAAATGCCGATGAGCCTCGGCGCATAGATATGCCGCTGGATACGATAGAACAGGTGAACGTTACGAAGGCTGGCAATGTATATATCCTCGGACGTGGAGCGATCCAACCGCATAACATTTATCGCAAAATCGCAGGTTCTGAGTCCTGGGAGCCGCTGACTGCCAATCGGGTAACCGGACTGGACCCAAGTGATCTCGTGTACCCTGACGTTATTCGGTATAACTCCTACGACGGACTGGAGATCGAAGCTCTCTTGTTCAAAGCAAAGCCAGAGCAGGCCAATGGCTACACCGTATTTTGGCCTCATGGTGGGCCGCAAGCATCCGAAGCGAAGTTTTTTCGGCCGATGTTCCAGATGATGCTCGCTCAGGGCTATCATGTCTTTGCACCGAATTTCCGGGGCAGTACCGGATATGGTGCGGAATTCGTCAAGATGGTTGAGCGTGATTGGGGTGAGGGTCCAAGGCTGGACTGTGTTTCCGGGATCAACTGGCTGTTTGATCAGGGAATTACATCGCCAGAGCGGTTGTTTGTGGTAGGTGGAAGTTATGGAGGATATATGACCCTGTTATTGGCAGGTCGCCATCCGGAGCTGTTCCGGGCTGCGGTCGATATTTTTGGGCCAAGTAACCTGTTCACATTCCTGGAATCCGTACCGGAAGACTGGAAGCCGATGATGGATAACTGGCTGGGTGACCCGGTCCGTGACCGCGAACGTTTAACGAAGGATTCACCCATTACGTATCTCGATCAGATGGTTAACCCCATGCTGGTCATTCAGGGTGCCAATGATCCAAGGGTCGTGAAGGCCGAATCTGATCAGATTGTGGCTGCGCTCCAGTCCAAGGGAGTTGATGTGGAATACATCGTTCTGGATGATGAGGGTCATGGCTTCTCCAGAAAAACAAACGAGATTCTCGTGTACCGCCGGATGCTGGAGTTTTTGCAGAAACATCAGGAGTCACCCGTCGCACAAGCTTAGTTGAGAGATTCCATCGTTGACTTAAATATAGTGAGATGAGGAAAACCGCCAAAGATCAAGGATGATCTTTGGCGGTTTTATGCGTGCGCCAGGATGTTGGGCGACATATATGGAATGATACATTCTACTAATCTAGCAATGTGACAATCGAATTAATGGACTGCTGCGCCCACTGTGCAAAAGGCAGGTCGGCTGCCCACGTCACTTGTCCTGTCGCTTTGGCTTCCCCCCACCACAAGATACGTTGATAGAGCAGATGCATGCTGAGACGTGTGCGGAAGTGTTGGCATTTCTCCTCATCTGCTGCACAGACCAGATCCCGGTAGCAGCGAAGGAACTGTGCGGCCAGTTCTGGTTGACCCTCACGAACATACCTGGTGGATATTTTGGTTAGGTCAGCTGTGCCGTCTCCGAAATAGGCAGTTGTAAAATCGAACAGACCACTAATTTGCCACCCTGAAGTACGGTCGTCCAGATTTTGAATCAGAACATTCTCGACCTTGAAGTCTCCCATGACAAAACCCGGAACAGCTTTGGAACGAAATGCCGGTTCAGCATTCTGGAATTGCTCGTCCACCCACTGAACATCTTCATCCGTAATTACCGAGTACTGTTCAGCATCATGTAACCAGTGACGAATGGTTCCGTACAACCAGTCCAGATAATCGCCTGCAAAGGAAACAATCTGCTGCGCTACAGGATCATATTCCCCTGCATCAGGAACCTTCCAGCGGTGCAGTTCTGCCAAAGTATGGGCAAACATACAGGCGATCTCTTCCTGATCTTGCTGTGACAGTGAAGCCTGGAATGCTGGATCATACAGGTGATTTCCGGGCAGGCGTGGCATTATGGCATAACTCCAGCCTAGCAGATGGGTATCTTCATGTAATAGATATGGATCAGGGACAGGAATGGACGTATGTTTCGCCAGTTGTTCTACAAAGAACTTTTCTTCCTGTAACTGTCCTGCATATAAAGGATTGCCTTTCAGAATATACTCTCCACGGGAAGAGCGAATGAGCAGTGTCTGACCCATAACACCTTTATCCGTTCGTCGATAATCTTCAAGGGTTCCCAGGTCAAGCTCATTCAGCGCATCCTGCAATGAAACTGCGGCCACTTCGCCCAGTTGATTGGAACCAAAATATATACGGGTTGTCATATGGCCGGACCCTCCTGGATTTTAGTCCTCATTCTCTTCGTCAGACAGGTCATACGTGTCCTCATCGACCAATCCACGGATGAAAGCTTCAAAATTCGGCGCAAGATATGTAATCTCATAATCATTTTCCTGATCCACATGGACTACACAGGGTTCGCCTTCAGGACCACAGAAACGATAATCCAGCATAACGACATCATGACCAGCGGATGGACAATCACAGATCACAATCCCCAGATCGGGGTATCCCCAATCTTCGATCATGAACCGACTTCCCATCTCACCAGAGAGTGCGTATATTTTATCGTGTCCGATTCCCATAATGCTTGAAATGGCTATGTGATCCTCAGCCCAGGAAGTTGCTTCTTTGGTGGGAAATACAGTGAGCGCAGGGATACCGCCGTTCTGCGTATTCATTAGTTGAATATAGGATGCGGGCAGCTTGTAACCTAGTTCTTGCTCAATAGATACAATTTCTTCTTCGTCAAAAGGTTTTGATACATGGTTGTCCAGTGCATAATCGCTCTGTACCCAGAACTTTGCCGGATCATAGGTCCCTGAAGCGGCTCTTAGATGATTCTGTGTACCGCTCTGCTCTAAAGCTGCGATATTCTCCTCATGGCGTTGACGATCCAGCCGCATCTTCTCGGCGAAAGGTCGAATCTGACTTAGAAATTCAAGGGTTGATTCATCATGTGGCTGAAGTTCGTTAGCTCTCTCAAACGCCAATAGTGCTTGTTCATAGTTGGCGATATAACAGTACGCGTACCCTAAGCGATATTGCCAGAGCGGGTCGTTTACCCCTTGCTCCTCGATAGACAACAGTTGTTTAATGGCTTCGCGGTAACGTGCGTCATTATTATAGGCTCTGGCGAGTTGACCAATCAGATCATAATCCCGCTCTGAGACGGGGATACGTTCAATACGTTCAATAATCAGACTGAATTGGTCCTGCTCATGCCACAAGTTGATTTGTTCCAGCAGTTCTCTTTCCATGAATAGGCCTCACTTCCGTAGAGGGGTATGAATCTCTTTCATTATATAATAAGTGTGTGTTGGTTGGAGAATGTATAAATCAAGCTCTTCGTAGCATACTGTTTAAGTATACTTTAAGTTTAATCTATATAGTTTAAGTTATGTTTAACTTTATTTAAGTATATGTTGAAAGTTAAACTTTACTATCCTATACTAGGAGTGTGAGGTGAGATGGATATGGGAATCACAAGAGTTGAGAAGAATATATTTAGTCAGAACACGGATGAGATCGCTTCTGAGTTAGTTCAGAGCTTGAGTAATTCGGATAATAGTATTTTACTTTTCAAAGTGCTGGCACTTGCAGTCAAAAATAATGCTGAATTTGTTCGTAGCCTGGATGAATCTATCTTTGAAGATGCTGATATTTTTAGAGAAAAGTATGTTACTCTTCTCAAACACGCGTTAAGTCAAGCAGTGGATGTACCGACAGGAATTACAGACAGTGGTGTTCCTTCTACTGAGGTTGTACGTTCTTATACTCCTAAAGAATTATCTGTGTTTTTTGGAGTGAGTATTACGACGATTTTCAACTGGATTGATCAAGGCCGTTTTATGGGGATTCAAAGAGCCGGGTCCAACAAACATAATCTCATCCCAGACGATACTACATATGTGTATGGATCAGGTAAGAGAACGACGATTAAAGACATTGTGACTATGTGGAAAAAAGAAGAGGAAGAACACCAATCCACAATAGAAGTCAGTGACCTGGATTACCACACGGGGCAAATTGCCTTATATGAAGATAAATACAAAGGGGAATTCGAACGGACACTCGGAACTAAATTGAACTTAACACCTGAAGAAGAAACCGATGCACAAGTTTGGAAACACCATTTGGGGAGGCAGCGTCTTGGCTTTAAAAATACCGAAAAGTAATTTTCGTTTTATTGAGAATGATTTTTCAGATATTATCTTGAAAAGAAATATCTCTATTAAATTATAATAGTTCAATACTGATATGAGATTGTACATACGAATTAAACAACACTCCCTGAACTTAGGCGTAGTAGCCACAGTTCAGGGAGTGTTGTTTTTATTTATAGTGTATGTGATTAAAACGATATGAATCGAACTAATCATTTACACAACAACGGAGAGGACAGAAAGAACTTGAAAAAGCGAAGCGTTCGCCTTTATCACCGGATTTTCCCTTGAGAAAGGGAATCAAAAAAAATCTGGGGATAACAGCGATTGGAAAGTTGTTCTGTCATCGTAGTATCAGTGTAAATAATTTTCAGTTTAATTCGATATGGGGAATCTTTATTACAAATCGTCAAATCCGTTATCGTCGCCAACTTTACCGTAGTTACGGGATTTAGCTTCAAAGAAGTCGGTTTTGGTTGCATTCAATGCTTCATCGGAGAATGGTTTGATCCAAGGCATGCAGTTTACATCTACACCTTCATATGCTTTTTCCATACCCATCAGACGCAGACGTTTGTTGGCGATGTACTTGATGTAATCTTCCAACTCGTTCAGGTCAATACCACGCACGTTGCTGAGTGTGTAATGTGCCCAGTTGGTTTCAAGCTCAACAGCACGATGGATTGTTTTGTATACATAGTCCATGTTCTCAGGTGTGTTCAGTTCAGGGAAGTCTACCAGCAACTGTTTGTACACTTCAGCGAAGAAGTAACAGTGTTGGTTTTCATCCCGCTGGATATACGAGATCATCTGGCTGGTTGCCATCATTTTCTGGTCACGGGCCAGGTTGTAGAAGAAGGCAAACGTACTATAGAAGAAAATTCCTTCGAGTACCAGATCGGCTACCATAGCCTGGAAGAACGTCTGTGGAGACGGCTCGTCCCGGAAGTTCTGATAGATATCAGCGATGAAACGGTTGCGGTCAAGCAGGACTGGATCATGTTTCCAGTATTCAAAAATTTCCTTTTGCTCCCGATCAGATACGATGGAAGACAGGACGTAGGAGTAGGATTGGTTATGAACGACTTCCTGTTGTCCGATAATGGCCGAGATCGCTTCGAGTGAAGAATCGGTAAAGTAACGTTTTACATCACCAACAAACATCGTCTGCATGGAATCAAGTACCGCGAGCAGGGAGATGTTGATTTTGAATGTGCGTTGCTCTTCCTCGTCCAGTTGAGCAAATTGGGAAGCATCTTTGGACATTGGAATCTCGTCTGCGATCCAGTGGTTGAGCAGCAGTACTTTATACAATTTGTACATATGAGGCATGCGAATGTCGTTCCAGTTCAGGATACCCGAGCATTCACCTTCAATAATACGGGTCGATTGGTTAGGGGCTTCGGTGTTGAAAATTTTCTGTACTTGCATAGTCCGTTCACTCCTTGAAATTTCATAATGTTCTGCCGACAGAACTTTGGGGAATCATCTATATCAACATCTTGCGATGCTGTGATCGTGTTTTAGGCAAAAAAGAACCAGGGCAACGCCATTTTGCAATCAAAACAGGATGCCCTGGTGGTCATCGTGAATCTAGTCAATCTTCTCTATCACGGATAAAACTTAGCTTGCGCAAGAATCGCATTCTTCAATGGTTAATGCCCGGCTACGAACGTAATACGTCGATTTCATGCCGGCTCTCCAAGCGTGCAAGTGCAGTTCCAGGAATTCCGTTGCTTTGATATCCGGACGAACATACAGGTTGAAGCTCTGTCCCTGATCGACGTGACGCTGACGGGCAGCAGCCATATTGATGGAAGCATGTTGATCGACCATGAATGCCGTTTTGTAATACCAGATCGTTTTTTCGGACAGATCAGGTGCCGGATTGGCAATCTTGTATGTTGTTTTCTCTTCATAAGACAACAGCTCATAGAGCGGGTCAATGCTGGCCGTAGAGCCGGCAATGATGGACGTGGAACCGTTTGGTGCAATGGCGAACATCCAAGCATTACGAACACCGTTTTGCTGTACTTGGGTTTGCAGTTCTTTCCACTGTTCGGTTGTTACGAACTCGCCTACGCGCTCACCTGACGTGTACTCGCGTTGGTCGAAGTAGTGACCACTTTCCCAATCGGAACCTTTGAATTTCGGATAATGTCCTTTTTCTTTGGACAGCTCCATGCTGGCTTTCACAAGCAGGTAGTTAATTTTTTCGTACAGATTATCGTTATACGTTACCGCTTCATCAGATTCCCAGCGAATGCCTTCGAGGGCAAGCAAATGGTGAAGTCCGAATGTTCCCAGACCGACTGCGCGATATTGGCTGTTGGTGTATTGGGCTTGCAGCACTTCGATGTTGTTAATGTCGATAACGTTGTCCAGCATACGTACCTGAATCGGTACCAGACGCTCCAATACATTGTGAGGCACGGCACGTGCCAAGTGAATGGAGTTCAGGTTGCAGACAACAAAGTCGCCAGGCACTTTGGAAATCACGATGCGAGTTTGTCCATCTTTGGTTACGAGTTCTTCTTTTTCTACCACAGTGGCAGATTGGTTCTGCATGATCTCGGTACAAAGGTTGGAAGAGTAGACCATACCATGTGCACGGTTCGGGTTTGCACGGTTAACGGTATCCCGGTAGAACATGTACGGTGTACCTGTTTCGAGCTGGGATTTCATCACACGTTTCATAATATCAATCGCCTGAACGGTGATACGGGACAACAGCGGGTGGTTAACTGCTTCTTCGTATTTATCACGGAACGCACCTGCACCAAATGACTCATCGTAGAAATCTTCCAGTCCGAGTGGACGACCGTTCTCGTCTTTCCAACCCATCACTTTCTTTGTTTCGTGCGGGCAGAACAAGCTCCATTCGCCGCGGCTAGATACGCGCTCCATGAACAAGTCAGGCAGACAGATCCCGTGGAATACGTCATGTGCACGCATCCGCTCGTCACCGTTGTTCAGCTTCAGATCGAGGAACGCCAGAATGTCTTTGTGGAAGACATCCAGATATACGGCAATGGCACCTTTACGTGTACCAAGCTGGTCTACGCTGACCGCTGTATTGTTCAGTTGGCGAATCCAAGGAATTACACCAGAACTTGTGTTTTTGTGCCCACGGATATCCGATCCACGTGCTCTTACTTTACCGAGGTACACGCCGATGCCGCCGCCCATTTTGCTCAGACGTGCTACATCTGTATTGGAATCGAAGATACCTTCAAGTGAGTCGTCTACGGTATCAATGAAGCAGCTTGAGAGCTGTCCAGCTACTTTTTTACCGGCATTGGACATCGTAGGTGTAGCTGCTGTCATATACATGTTGCTCATCGCCCAGTAAGCTTCCTTAACGAGATCCATACGTTTCTCAGCAGGCTCCTGATGCATCAGGTACATCGCGATAACCATGTAACGCTCTTGAGGCAACTCCATCACTTTTCCGTCAAAATCGTGAGCGAGGTAACGTTCTGCCAGTGTGAGCAAGCCGATGTAATCGAAGAGCAGATCGTTGCGGTAGTCAATGCATTCAGCAAGTTCGTCGATCTGTTCTTTGGTGTAACATTCCAGCAATTCTTCACGGTAGATGCCTTTTTTCACGAGATCTACAAGAAGAGGGTGGAATGCGCCATAAGGCTCGTCCGGATAAGACTTGTATCTGCGGTTGGTAGCCGCTTTTTTGTACAGGGAAGTGAGCAGGGAGCGTGCCGCTGCAAATTTCCAGTTAGGCTCCTCTTTGGTTACCAGTTCCAGTGCGCTCATCATAAAAGCGTTGCTGATTTCGTCTCCGGTAACTTCATCACGACGGAGCTTGCTGTTTACCCCGCGTACCAGACGTTCCTTGTCGAGCATGTCCAGTCCTTCCAGAATACGGTCGGCATATACCGAGATGCGCATATCATCAAAGGCAAGCTGGCGGTTGTTCGGCTTGGTCACAACTTGTGGCATGAATATTCCTCGCTTTCGCATGTTTAAGAGATAAATTGGAGAAATTCTTTATATAAAGAATTGAGTGTCTTCTTACGGTGAGAAAAAGAAATAGGTTACGTTTTGCGGACTGAAACGGCGGTGACAAGTTCATGTCTTAAATCGCTCAACTTGAGGTGCACAAAACAGCACAATGCAGAACATGCTCATATAAAAAGCATTCTCCCGCCTCGCGGCTGAAAATGCCCATGGATGCTCTGGCTTCCTTACTGTCTTAGAGGTTCAGGATATCGACAGAAAAGCGTGCTTATGTAAGCTTTTGTCTATATGCAGATGTGCCTGTAGTTTGAGGATACCGGATGCAGTCCAAACAGCCCCGTTAACCTCCGTGTCAACTCTGTTTCGAGAAAGCGATTTACACCTACAGGGACGTGCCTTTGGAGGTGATTTCATCCTGTTTTTCGCGAGATTGCAGAAGGTGACTATTAGAAGCGGAGAAATCTAGTGTTACTACATTTTGTAGCTGTCAACATACTGTAACCCAACATATTGTGTTTGTAAAGTGGGCAGAACCAGTAAAACGTAATTCCGAGTATACCATTTAAGCCAGGAATCCGCAAAGGAAAAGGACTGGAAGATTTGAAGATTTATCAAAAAAAATTTTTGAACAATTTGAATGACGTCTTCACGTCAGTTTGAATTGTAACGCATTCAACTGGTAGAATAAAAGTAGTCAAAAATCGACTAAAATCAGCGGCAGCGGTTGTTCACGGGGCCCAGAGGAGGCGGAGCAAAATGGCAATAGCAGAAGTGACTGTAATTCCAATCGGAACGGGTACAACCAGTCTAAGCAGTTATGTGGCGGACATGCAAAAGGTATTGGAACATCAACGGGGCATTACATATCAGCTAACTTCCATGAGCACCATTATTGAGGGACCGCTTAACGAGATCTTTACAGCAATTGCGGCTCTGCATGAAGCACCGTTTTTGTCAGGAGCTCAGCGTGTTTCCACATCCGTCAAGATTGACGACCGTCGTGATAAACCGGATGCCTCAAGTATACAGAAGTTACAATCGGTTCAGGATAAACTGTCGTCACAGCAGGCAAGACCCAATTAGTTCCTAATGTAAATACTTTATATCCCTAAAGCGAATGTCAAAAAGACCAGTCTTTTAAAGAGCTGGCCTTTTTGTATACTCATTTAACATTTTAATTAATCTGCAACTACCAATGAGGCTCCAATTAACGTGGCGTTGGTGTAACCACCGCCAACATTTTCAAAAGAGAAGTTGGTAATTGGAGCACCGATAACAGTGGCATAATCACCATCAAGCAAATCTCCGGTCGTTGCAGGATATAACGCTATAATATCGTTTCCGTTCTCATCCATGACATGAACGATAGAGAAAGTTGCTCCGAGAGAGCTATCTTCTTCAACGGAAATGACTTCCCCGTTAACTTGTACGAAAGTATTGTAATAGTTGGCTACATTTTTATTCAGATGACGGGTCGTTACATTGGAGTCAACGAGTCCCTGTACCTTTTTGCTTAGTTCTGCCGTAATGGCCGGGAATACATCGTTATGTTTACCAAAGAAATCATAAGATGCCTGCTCCATAAAGGCTGTGTCTTCTGTAATGTAGGGAGTTAACTCATTAAAGAAATCCGCAGCTGATGCTGTGGCAGATGTATTTCCAGTCGTTGCAGTTTGCTCCAGAGGAACAGTAATGCTTAGGGAATCCAAGATATCTTTGATCTCATCCTGATTATAAGTATCCTTGGCGTAGGTTAACGTCATGGTATAGAGTTCTGTATTGGTCGGAATCAGATATTGGACAAGGACAACATCTGTACCCGAGGTGTGTTTATAGGCTCCTTCCAAGACACCCGCGCTATATTCTTTATAAGGCTTGTTTGTGTAGCTGGTTTTTTTATAATCGGAAATGCCGATGCTTGAACCGTTTTGTGTGTAATAATCCACTATATTATTGGCGTATTCTTCAGGATTGATTGAACCGGTTGAGCTGGCCTCAATCGTCAGATTCATATTATCTGCAAATGTGGCTGATGAAGATTGGTCTGAAAAAGCAGCTTTAATGGATGGAACATTCATTTGACTTGTATCTACGCTTTTCCAGGATTCAGGATATGCAAAAGAAAATCCTTCTCCACTATATGTAGTGTATTTCGTAGCTTTTGCTTCTGTTGAGACAGTTTCAGTTGCCTTGGATGCTTCGGTCGTTTGGCTATTGGTTGTTGTGTTTGTTTCTGAATTACCACAAGCACTAAGCAATGTGGCTAATGCCAAAATCGTAATAAGTTTCTTCATTATGTCTAATTTCTCCTAATGTGCTTCCCATCGGTTGGGATTTTTTCTAAGGTCATCATTTCGTTTTGGATAATCTAGTTTAGGTCGTGAGCATAGAAACTCCTTTCTACTTTATTAGTAAAATAATAACATAAATAAAAATTTCAGTATTCATAATTACTAAAAAGGTAATTTATCTGTATTTAACAAGTTAGAAGCTAATAATATACCGTATTGGTATCCATTTTGAACGATAGTACATACATTTGATGGATATAACCGTAAGATTTAAGTATGACTTAAATGTATTTGAATATAACTTTCAGACTTAAGAACTGACCCTTTATGTAGGTGCAATTAGAGAATAGTCGGTGGAAAAAACAGCCCATTTTCGACCTGAGCCCGGTCCCATGTGTGATTGGTGCATATAGTGAACTGTACCTCAAATCAAAGGAGGGGTTTACATGAGTGGAGTAGTAGGTGGATACGGCGGCGCATGGACATCGACTGGCGCGATCTTGGTTCTCTTTATCTTGTTGGTCATCATCTCTAAAGCATTCTTGATCTAATAAACCGCTTGGACCCTAATATATTTGTAAAGGAGGGTTCTGCATGAGCAACGTAGTTGAAGGCGTAGGATACGGCGGCTGGACATCGACTGGAGCAATCCTGGTTCTGTTCATTCTTCTCGTAATCATCACTAAATCATTCTGGGTATAATATGACGAGCTCTGCCGGGCAACCGGTGGGGTTTTTTTTCTAGAGGACAAGCATGGTGGAGTTCAAGTAATGGAATGACGGCGTATGCTTGGAAAATGGGGAAGGTACCTAATGGCTAAACGCCCATTTTGTCAAAATGAGGGCGATAGCCCGGTCCAGAGGTAGGCTGAATACATAGCTTAGGGGTGTAGGCAAATGTTAAGGAGGAATGAACAATGAGCGAAGTAAAACCGAATTCACCGAACGGACAGGGACACGTATACGGACATATGGGAGGTTATGAGCATATGCAAGGATACCAATACACAGGTCATGAAATGCATGGGTATGGATATGGTTGTGGAACAATGCCAATGGGATATGGCTATGGATACGGACACCATGCCAATCAGGCTCCAATGATGCACGGTTATCAACAGGGTTGTGGAGTATCCTATGGTCATGGCGGCGGAAGCTGGGGTTCGATGGGTACGATCCTCGTACTGTTCATCTTGCTGGTCATTATCTCCAAAACGATGTTTATCTAAGAATTTGTGGGTGCAAGGAGACTTTGCTGATCGTGGATCGTTACGATAGGTGCTCTAAATAAACTCCGAGTTTGAGCTCCATGTTGGGGCATAACGTACCTATGATTCAGAGCGGGACAGCGTAGGATTTCATCCTGCGGTGTCCCTTTTTTATTAAAATTAAGTGAAGGAGCGTTGGGAGTACTTTCTTTAACGAACTCCACAGCCTCTATTCCATGCATTTTTTCCATTTCACAAGTCTAACGAATCGCAGACACCTTATTTCCTCAATCTGGCCATGTTTGGAGCCTATATTCATGAAGTGACATGGATTAACGTGGCTGAGATTCGTTAGATTTTACATAGCACAGAAATCCTCAATATAAGGTGTGCAGGATTCGTTAGCGTCTGGTGAGCGTAAACATTTGCTTTAGAAGCCGAGTTTATTTGCATAAATGGAGAAGTAAGGAAGTAAGGAAGTAAGTAAGGAAGGAAGTATCCAGGAGTGCAGTCAGTGGGAGAATGGAAAAGTTTTAAAAGCAGAGCCGAATATATCTGGTTAGTCTGATAAGTGAAAGGAAGACTTTTCTCAATGGTGGGGGCGATTGTCTGTAGATGTTGCTAAATTGAATATGTAGACATGGATAAACACCCGGAACCCAATTCCGGGTGCTTTGTGTATGTTTTCAATCTTCTCAAGAATAAGTGATATCCAAAACAACAAAAGCCCTACCTCTCTTTTGTCCTTGCGGCTCCGATGACCGCGCCAGTGTGAATGGGAACATCTTGTGAAACTCTGTACTACCGGGTTATTGTGATTCAGGTTCTTCAATCTTCATAGGTTAGTTGTGCTTAAAATTCGCTGCGGTCGCAGCATGAAGAAAATATTCCGGGGTTTAAAGAAGACAGAAATCATATGAGGTTGTTTAATACAACTTTTATAGTATACCACAGGTTGTAATTTTCTGCAATAAAAAGGAAAGCGCGACCAGAGCAACTATGTTTTCGGACTGTTTTTAGGTTAGAAAGTGAAAGATTGTTTTGAAAAGATACAGAAAATTTTTCAAACTATTTCTTCATAGGGGTAATCCTCTTCAAAAGATTCTGCGTAGGTTATAATAAGAGGGAAGAAACAGAAAGGGGCCCTCGCATGACTGAATCGATGGAGGACAGCAGGTTAATGCGGCAGATCGCGGAACGTGATGCCTCCGCACTGGAGCTTTTATATGACCGTTATGAGCGAGCGGTGTATTCTTTTGCTTACCGGATCGTTGGTGATCCCATGACGGCAGAAGAGACCGTTCAGGAACTTTTTATGCGGGTCTGGAATAATGCTGAACGTTACGATGCCTCACAGGGGAAGCTGACCACATGGATGTTTGCGATTACGCGTAACATTGCAGTGGACATGCTGAGGCGGAGATCAAAAGGGGCAGCGGCTACTTCAGTTGAACACGAGACACTGGCGGCCTATGCCGATGAAGATACAAACACGGAAGAAGAAGTGCAGCGTAAATGGGAAGGTACCCGGATTAAAGAGGCGTTGTCCCAATTGAACGGTGATCAGCAACAAGTTATTGAATCGATATATTATGCGGGATTAACCCAGCAGGAAGTATCCAGCCGATTCGGGATTCCGCTGGGTACAGTAAAGAGCCGTGTCAGGCTTGCCATGCGACAGCTCCAAAAGTTGCTGGCCGATGCTGAATTGCATCCGGACGCGGGAAGGGAGGGCATACATCCATGATAGAACGACATGAGGAGTGGTCTGATCTGGCACCGATGTATGTGCTGGGCGGACTGGAAGCAGAGGAAGTGGCGGCGTTTGAAGCGCATATGGCAACTTGCGAACCTTGCCGCCAGGAGGTAAGGGAATTGCAGGAAGTGACTGGCTTCCTGCCACTTGCGGCGGAACCTGTAGCACCGCCGCAAGGCATGCGAGCACGTGTGCTGGGCAACGTGCTCGGACATGCGCAGGAGAGCGCCGAGGCGAAGCCAGCGGCTGCTCCTGCGGAGCCTGAAGCACCTGTGGTGCTTCAGGAGGATCTTGCGCCGCAGCACGAACGTGCGGCGCAGCCCGGGCCAGGCCTGCCGCCGGCAACGGCTGTGCCTGCGGCCCGGGTGGAAGAGGCTGCCCAGGCACAGCCATGGCAGCCACAAGCGCGCGCGCGTGCGCGCAGCAGCAGCGCCTGGCGCATAGCCAGTGCCGGCCTTGCGGCCGCGGCACTGTTGCTGGGCGTGTACACGGCGCAGCTGCAGAGCAAGATCGACTCGCTGACGCAGCAAGCGGCGGGCTCGTCGGCTACACAAGAGCAACTGGTGCAGGCACAGGCGCAGAATGCACAGCTGCAAGAGCAGCTGGCATCAGCTCTGAAGCCCGCACAGGGCATGCAGACTGGCGAGGCAGTGAAGCTGAATCCTGCAACGCAGGACATTGTAGCTCAGGGTCTCGCAACCATCGTTATTGACAGCAAAGGCACTCACCTGGTTGTGCAGGCTGAGAACCTGCCGAACCTGGAAGGCAACGAGGCTTTTCAGGTCTGGTTGATCAAAGGAGATACCCCTCAGAATGCGGGTACTTTCCTTAGTCGTGACGGAACGGGAGCGGTATATTACACATTGGATTCGGCCAACGACTATGATACGGTTGCCATCACGCTTGAACCGGATGCAATGGGAGATGAGCCGCGCGGTACAATGATTCTGGCTGCCAAGATTAAAGGATAAATATAGGATATATCAGCAAAGGCTGCTCCGTCGTGGAGCAGCCTTTTTGTGTTTTCCAGTTCTGGTGCCCACCCATTGGATTTTATTAATTTTTTTAGTCGGAGCAACCGATAAACAAATAGAAGGCAATACCCTTAATCTCCCTGTGTCTCAAGGGAGAACTGGTTGCACATAGAGAGTGAGGGGTTCAGTTGGAAGCATACCGTTCATTTATCTTTCGCCTGATACGCAATTATCTGATCGGTTCACTGGCAGCTGTTTTTGTTGTCGGTACAGTAGTTATGGTATCTACTCTGCAAATACCCAATATTCAATTTGTTCGGCTCATCTTCATTGTACTGATTTCACTCTTGTTCATGCTGGTTGCTGAATTAATTACGCTGTGGGTGCAGCTTGGCCCCATAAGACAATTTTTCACTTCCGAGCATCATGAGAGAGACGAACTGAACCACATGTATGAGAAAATTCATCGTTTCCCGGGACAGACCATATATCGGATCATGGGTCCGCACATGCTTGGTTTTTCACTTCCGGCAGCCGGATTAACAATATGGATGATATCCACAGGGTGGCTTGAATTCCCTTACTTGTATATTGTCGTGGCCGCTGCGTGTGCCTTTCTGATTGCCATCATGCATGCGCTGATTGAATATTACCTAACGGTGCGGGCGATTAGACCCCTGTTACTTGAGATTCGTCATCGAGGCAAAGTCCAATACGGGATGGAACCTTCACTGGGAGGGCGCATCCTGGTATCGATCCAGCGTAAATTTCAGCTAAGTACGGCACTGATTGGCTTATTTCCTCTTTTTCTATTTTTCCTGGCTACATATATCAGACTTCAGTATATGGACAGTGAATTTGCGAAAGAGTACATACTGTGGGGAATTCTCATCGTTGTTCTGGGCGCGGGGTTTGCGCTGGTGGGAAGCTGGCTGTTGATTCGTGATGTTCGTGATCCAGTTGCTGAACTGACGCATGAGATGAACCGAATTCAGGGGGGAGATCTTGGCAGACGAGCTCCGGATCTATATGCGGATGAGTTTTCGGCACTGATCTCCGGCTTTAATATGATGATTAATCGGCTGGAGATGAGACAGGAACGCAATCGACAGCTGTTGCAAAGTTATTTTTCTACACTGGCTGCTGCTTTAGACGCCCGAGATAAGTACACGGCAGGACATTCCATGCGTGTGGCAGAGTATTCGCTGATGATTGGCAAGCTGAGCGGAATGAATGAGGAACAGGCGGATTTATTGTACAAATCAGCCCTGCTTCATGATATCGGGAAAATCGGCATACCTGATGAGGTACTGCTGAAGGATGGAAAACTAAGCGATGAGGAATTCGCGATTATTCGCACACATCCCGTGCAGGGAGAGAGTATTTTGTTGCAGATAGAGCCTATTGATGCCATGGCCGACTTTCTGCCAGGTGTACGATCTCACCATGAGAGATATGATGGCAAAGGATACCCGGATGGGATGGCTGGTGATGATATTCCCCTTTTTGGCCGCATCATTGCGGTAGCGGATGCCTTTGATGCCATGACGTCTGATCGACCATATCGGAATGGGATGAGTCACGAGAAAGCGCTAACGATTTTGGAAGAAGGAAAAGGGACCCAATGGGACCCCTATTTTGCAGGTTTGTTTATTGATGAATGGAGACGACAACAGCATCTTCAGAAACCGTCGAAGTGAGGGATCAGTTGATCCCCTCTGTCCACTTCGATTCTTTTCTGCGTCTCCGGTGTAGAGCGAGGCCTGTTATGATGGTGAGAACGCATTCGCCGAGTATGACTGCACCCAAGGCGTCATAGATCACATGTTGTTTGATCATTAGCGTGGATACGATAATGGTTGCTGCCCCGGCGGCCACCAAAATCTTGATGGGTTTGCGGATGCTTGGAACCGAGAGAACAGCGCGCATAACCAGATAAGAGTGAAGAGAATGAATACTTGGAAAACAATTATAAGGACGATCCTGGCTATAGAGCCATCCGAGAACAGATGCTCCCAGGCCTGTACCCGTCAGTTCCGGGCGCGGTACCATGGTCTGAAAGTTGAAGTAGATCAGATAACAGATCCAGACACAGATATTCATGGATAACAAGACACGGTAATACGTCAGGCGATCCTTGGCACATAGGTAAGCGAGCACACCGAATACAAACGGGTACCAGCCCAAATATGGAATGGACATGCCAGGCACGTAGGGAATGATCCGGTCGAGCGGTGAATCAAGAACTACGAACCCGCGTTCCGGACTATTAAGAATATCATAGAACAGCCCCATGACGGCCAAAGACAGCATTAAACTCAATGACAGCCAATAGGATTTGCTTTTTAACAATTGCACAACATCTTTCTCCTTTCATTCATGTTCCGACGAACATGACCCCAGCAAATAACTATATAAGTTGCACTATACTTTCATTTACACGAGAACGGAGAGGACAGAAATAACCTGAAGAAGCGGAGCTAAAGCTTTCTGAAAGAAAGCTGCATCGGAAGCATACGCTTCGCCTTTATCCACGGATTTTCCCTTTCAGAAAAGGGAATCGAAAAAATCTGGGGATAACAGCGATCAGAATGTTGTTCTGTCATCGGAGTAGCAAGTGTAATTATTCTTTAGTTTAATCTATATAGTAGTTTAAATTTAAACAACAATATATTCTACTACGACCAGCGCACAAATTGAATCCTGATTTGTGTATTTTTGTTTATTTTTTTGACGAAGAAGGAATGCGGAAGTTTCAATGGGCATGATATGATAGAGACAGATACGGACGAAGGCAATTTGGCCAGTAAAGTCGGTACAACAGGAGTGAGTGAATGCAATTTTCAAAAATGTTCGTATTGAATATGGGGATGCTTATTACCATTGCATATCTTGCTAGTGTGTTCTATAAATATGTCGTAATACGTACTTCTTCCCGAGTGAAGCAGATCAGTTCCGTACTTGTCCTTATTTTTGCAGGTTGGATCAGTACGGTTTTTGGGTTTCAACTCACCGATGAAGTGGTCTTTGACCTTCGATATGTTCCTTTAATTGTTGCCGTTCTAACGTATAGACAACCCTATAGCGTAATCATCGTGGGTATTGGAATTGGGCTGTCGCGGCTGACTTTTGGCATCACGGATGCTACATTGGCGGCAGTACTTAACATGTCTATTTTGGGCGTGATATGTGCAGGTCTGAATATATGGATGAGACGCAGCAACTACAGGCTGATTATTAAAGGAATCCTTGTTACAGTTATCGTCAATGTGGTCAATAGTGTAAACATTGCTATCGTTGGTGTAATCCCGGCTACATACTTCTTTTCACATATTATGCCTTATACACTCCCTACAGGCATTTTGCTGAGCCTTATTTTTGCATTTATTTTACGTGATTTTCAGAATGAACAGAATCGAATTTTGCTGATCCAGAGTACAAACCGGCTTTTATCTGTGCAAAAGGAAGAGTTACAGAAAGCCCAGATTGTACTGGAGGATCGAGCGAAACAATTGATGATTGCCTCACAGTACAAATCCGAATTTCTCGCCAATATGTCCCATGAACTGCGTACACCACTGAACAGTGTCATTAACTTTGCCCAGATGATCAGCGAGAATGCGGACACGATGGATCAGGAGGATATTGTACGTTTTGCCAATATGATCGACCACTCCGGGCAGGAACTGCTCACGCTCATTAACGATATTCTGGATCTCTCCAAAGTAGAAGCGGGGCGGCTGGATATTGTACTGGAGGATATCAGTGTCGCACAACTTACAGAAGATGCCATGAGCCACTTTCAGCTCGTTGCCGAGAAAAAAGGTATTCAGTTGGTTCTGGACAAAAAACAGGGACTGCCCGAGACGCTCTGGTCTGATCCCCAGCGGGTTCAACAGATTTTGCGGAATCTGATGTCCAATGCCGTCAAGTTCACGCACCGGGGGAAGGTCACACTGACCGTAAGCACCAAGCAGATTAAGAATGCAGGTATTCAGAATCGATGGCTTATTTTCTCTGTTCAGGACACAGGCATTGGCATTGCTGAGGACAAGCATCATTCCATATTTGAAGCATTTCAGCAGGCTGACGGGTCGATTAGTCGAAAATTTGGCGGTACCGGACTAGGCCTGTCGATCA
The DNA here is from genome assembly GCF_037976585.1 of Paenibacillus sp. FSL k6-2145. Taxonomy (NCBI): domain Bacteria; kingdom Bacillati; phylum Bacillota; class Bacilli; order Caryophanales; family Paenibacillaceae; genus Paenibacillus; species Paenibacillus sp. FSL k6-2145. The sequence goes on from NZ_CP150267.1 coordinate 2,751,510, forward strand.
GTCGGGATTTAGCGAGATTACTGGGGGGATCGATTGAACTGGAGAGCACTGAAGGTAAAGGAAGCACCTTCCATCTCTATCTTCCGTTGGACCGTGAAAAAATGAGTTGACAACCTTCGCGCCGTGAGTAGAATTTGGGATGACAACTAGCATCGACCGGCTTTTGAGACCCGGTCTAAGGAGTGTATCCCCATACAGAAGACGGTCAACGTTAACCCTCCCCCGTTAGCAAGCAAACCACGGCGCAAGGGTTCGACACAACGCACGAATTTATCGATTGCAACATGGGAGGGTGTACCGGCAATTATTTTACAGACCTTGCTGGGCGGCCCGTTTTTAACCGGATTTCTGCTGTACCTTGGGGCCGGGTCGAGACATATCGGCTTTGTGCTCGCGATTACAACATTTGTGAACATTGCCCAGATCGGAGCAGCTTACTGGATGCAGCGTATTCGCAGCCGTAAACGCATGCTGCTGCTGTTCGTGGGCACACATCGTATTTTGTGGAGTGCAACGGGACTGATTCCGTTTATATTCCCCAAAGAGTGGTGGGTAAGTGTATATATTGGCGTGTATACGGTTGCTTTTATATCAAATACCATCGGCGGTATGATCTGGACTTCACTGATTGGCGACATCGTACCTGCCAAGGTGAGAGGGCGTTATTTTGGAATTCGAAATACGATTCTGAATGCTCTTGGAAGCGTATGCTTATTTGCAGGCGGTATTGTTTTGGACCGTTACCCCGGAGAAATGGGTTTTCTAATCCTGTTTATTCCGGTGTGGATCTGTGCCATTGCCAATACAGTCATCTATTTTTTCTATCCGGACGTTCCCTTTGAACGTTCTACCGAAAAGGTTTTCTGGCGCATGTTCATCAAGCCGTTCCAGGATCGTTCTTTCCTGAAAGCAACGCTGTTCCTGGCTGTCTGGTTATTGATCCAGACCTTGATTGTTCCGCTCTATTCCTATGTTATGTTGGATCTATTGAATATTAATTATCAGACGGTATCCCTGATCACGGTAGTCCAGACGCTGGTTATGATGGCCGGTTTCTATGTCTGGGGCAATCTGAATGCCAGATTCAGCAACAAAACCCTCCTTTTCTGGACATTGCCAGTCATTGCACTCTCCTGTCTGTCGTGGGGTTTAATGTCGTTCATGCCTGTATTGATCGCGCTATTTCTATCGCATATCTTCCTTGGGATTGGTGTAGGTGGATTCAATCAGCTGGCATTTAACTTTACCATCGGAGACACACCCAAAAGTGAAAGACCGATGTTTGTCGCGGTGTATTCGGCTCTGACCGGAGTAACTTCATTTCTTGGGCCGCTGTTGGGCGGTTGGTTGTATGAAAAGATGGAGACTTGGTCGGATGCGCTGGCCTGGATCTCAGCCTATGGATTTCAGGTGGGGGTTGGTGTCGTGATGCTGATTCTGACATTTACCCTTGGACGTCGTGTACTGTTAAAATAGTAATGATATCGCATAACTTAATATAAAGATGGCGAAGTGGAGGGATGTATTTGAATCGTCTCGAACGGAAAGCCATGGTGATTGGAGCCACGGGGCTTGTAGGCGAATTACTGGTTCATAATCTGCTGGAGCACTCGGCATACAGCCTGGTTCGGGTTCTGGTTAGACGTCCGCTTGAGCTGCAACATCCCAAACTGGAACAGCATGTGGTGGACTGGGAACAGCTGGAGAGCCAAGACCACTTATTCGATGGAATCGATGACCTGTATTGTTGTTTGGGTACAACGATCAAAAAAGCAGGCAGTCAGGACAATTTTCGTCAGGTGGATTATCATTACCCGGTTCGTGCAGCTACTATTGCGAAGCAACAGGTGTATCACAGATGATGGTGATCTCCTCCATGGGAGCGAGTGCAGATTCCCGGGTCTTTTACAGTCGGACCAAGGGGGAAATGGAGGATGCATTGTCCAATATCGGTTTTCAGTCATTGCATATCTTCCGCCCGTCCTTAATCCTGGGAGATCGAAACGAGAAGCGGTTTGGTGAGCAGATGGCTACCTATGCCATGAAGTTTCTGGATCGCTGGATGAAAGGCAGAGCGGACAAATACCGGGCGGTCCACGCCGCAACCATTGCACAGGCCATGACCAATATTGCGATGGTGCAAGCCAAGGGAAACCATGTGTATCCGAATGATGTCATTCATGTCCTTGGTGTGGACGGGGGCTAAGAAACCTTTGAACTAGCTGTTTACTTCATGTGGCTGGTGAGGAGCGTTTCTCGCTTGAGGTAGATCGTGGTATAATAGGCAACAAAAATGAGTTCGAACCCTGACTCCATGCGGCAGCAGGATAACGAACATGAAGGAGAACTCGTCCATGAAAAAACCAATCTCTACCGATCAGGCGCCAGGCGCCATTGGTCCATACAGTCAAGCCGTTGATGCAGGCGATTTCATCTACACTTCCGGGCAACTTGGCCTGAATCCTCAAACGGGAGAGTTCGGCGCAGATGTACAGGAGCAGACACGTCTGTCCTTGAGCAATGTAAAGGCTATCCTTGAAGCAGCAGGCACAAGTATGGATAAAATCGTGAAAACGACGGTGTTCCTGAAAGACATGAACGACTTCGTTCCTGTGAATGAAGTGTATAGCACGTTCTTCGAACAGCCGTATCCTGCACGCAGTGCAGTGGAAGTTGCTCGTTTGCCAAAAGATGCACTGGTGGAGATTGAAGTTATTGCCCTGAAATAGGACAACCTTCATTCGCTAAGGTATACATAAAAAGCCGATTTCAGGTCGAATGACCAGGATCGGCTTTTTGCATTTTTGCGTTATATTTAAGCGATATATATGATGGGATTTGCTCAATCGCGATCCTGATTCCGGGCGAAGAACAGCCATACCGCATAGATGGCCAGTACGATCGCAATGATGATTGCCGTATAATATACGGAAGTGACATCCTTTTGTTTAAGTGCAATGGCGATATACGCCCATGTGAATACAAGTGGGTATATGCTATCGCGATAACGGAAGCTAACGAGTACAGCCAGCACCATACCCACAATCAGCATAATGATCGTCCAGGTTGGTTCGCTGATACCAAAACCATCCCAGCCTATTTTATATAACAGCACCGCTGCATTGACAATGGTTGCCACGCTAATCCATCCAAGATAAATGCTGAATGGCAGCTTCACAAGCCAGATCTCAGCAGTGGTTGGCACAGTAATGGTACGTGTTTTTACATACAGCATGATCAGAGACAACAGAAGCAGTACAATAATCAGTAAAGCGAGACCGGTCTGCAAGTTTTGAAAAGCAAAAATCCAGGCTACGTTGAAAGCGCAGCTTGCCAGGAACCAATACCCGAGACGGGTAATCGAGTCCCTTTTCCAGGAAGCGGGCACGAACTGATAGATCACGAACCCTGCTAACAGCAAGTAAATCAAACCCCATATAGAGAAGGCATAGCCGGAAGGTGTGAGTAGCACAGGATACATATCCGATACTTCTTTATTGGTCTTGCCCCCGATCGGCAGAGCGTTGGAGAGGTAGTTCACGATAATTACAGCGATAAAACCAATGGCGTTTAACCACTTGTACGGATTGTTACGTGACATTGTGTTTCCTCCTTGGTTTAACGAATGAATGAACCACGGGTCAGTCTACAATGAATATACCCAGTTCTTGCACATTCTAATAACAGCCGCAAAAAATTCACAAGTTGATCTTGCAGATTTTGTGCTCTGCCGCTACGTTGGAACAGTACTCTGTCCCAATGTACGCGAAACCAAACAGAAATATGTCCATGCCCACGATGTCCCACTGGAAGAGGAGGCAGAGAATGCTCACAAGAGAAACGATGGAGAAACAGCAGACTTGGTTCTATGTAGTTGCACTGTTCGTAGGAGCAGCGATAGGGCTGAGTAATCCGGCATGGGGGGATATTTTGGGCTACACCGTGTCTCCGATACTGGCCATGCTGTTATATAGCATGTTCGTACAGATTCCCTTTTTACAGTTAAAAGAGTCCTGGTCGAATCTTCGATTTATGGGGGCGCTACTGGTGGCTAATTTTATCGTTGTACCTGTAGTTGTTTGGTTGCTTACACTGGTCTTTCCGCAATCACCAGGCGTTCTGATCGGAGTCTATCTGGTACTGTTAACACCCTGTATTGATTACGTCATTGTGTTCACACAACTCGGCAGGGGCAATGAAAAACTGATGCTCGCCGCTACACCTCTTTTATTTGTCATACAAATGATCCTGTTGCCGTTTTATTTATGGCTATTGATGGGTACTGAGGTAGCGCAGTTCATGCAGGTAGGGCCGTTTGTAGAGGCTTTTCTGTTCCTGATCGTTATTCCACTGCTGCTCGCTGTTGTTACACAAGTTCTCTCAAGAGGTAAAGCGAGCGGGGAGCGGGTCATAAATGCGACGGCATGGCTCCCGGTTCCTATGATGGCACTTGCGCTGATCGTGGTTGTCGCATCTCAGATTGGCAAAGTCTACAATGATATGGTGATCATCGTAAACGTGATCCCGATCTACATTGCTTTTCTGATCATTATGCCTTGGATATCTCGGATCATTGCTACTGGATTTCGATTGAATCCGGGTGCAGGGCGGGCGTTAATTTTCAGTTCAGCCACACGGAATTCGCTGGTTGTTCTGCCGCTAGCACTGGCACTCCCACCAGAATGGGCAACCATAGCTGCGGCAGTCATCGTTACACAGACGATGGTGGAGCTTGCAGGGGAGCTAATCTACATTCGACTTGTACCTGCGGTGATTTTGCGGGATCGGTGAGCGGACTAGGACGTATCTATGTTATGATATATTACAATTAATAAAACCATTTTTGGTAAATAAAAGGTGGTGTGGATATCGCTATTTATAGGAAAGTGATGTTCTACTTGGATATTGCTTTATTACTGTTCATCCTCATTATTTTCCCTATACAAGCTCAGAAGACGGAGAGCAACTTCCCTTACGTAATTATGGCTATATTCTTACTTGTAATAATCTTTCGGATTGTATCTTATCTTAGAAAAGAAAGAGCTAAAAAATCATCTTGAGCGATGCTGTTATTCAGGTTTAGTAAGTAGAAATAAGGACTCCCGTGAGGAGTCCTTTTAGTTTAGTTCAAGGTATTACATTCAAGCCTCCAATAATGTTTTACGATATTCCGCTGGCGTGATGCCCTCCATTTTTTTGAACACTTTGCTGAAATACTTTTCATCCTGGAATCCAACCATCTCCGAGATTTTGGCAACTCGCAGGGAAGGGTTTTGCAATAACAGCTTGGCGTTATTGATTCGCAGTTTGCCCAGATATTCCGACCAGTTCAGACCAAATTGCTGTTTGAATTTGCGGGAGATATACTCCCGGCTCAGGTAGAAACGCGCGGCAATCTGCTGCAAGGACAGGTCCTCCTGATAATGGGCGTCCATATAACGTGCAATCTCACTCATGGGATCAGGATTGGCGTGGTGATGAGCGGTGAGCGCCTTTCCTGCGGCAAGCAGTCGTTGTTCCAATAATGAACGAAGCAGGGGGAAGGATAACAGTCCTTCAGCGTCCAAAGGTAACTCGGCAAAGGGAATAGACTGTTCCTCCGTCACTTCTTCCTCTTTGAATGACGAACCTGCCGTATCATCAAGCCAGCGGCTCAGCATCCATTCCAGCTCATCGATCCATTGCTGGATCTGCTCAGCACTGACAACCCCAAGATCAGTAATCGGGTCAAGCCACTCGGCGACCGCAGCAGATACACTGGAAGCCCGGCAGCTCATGGCTGCCATACGCAGGGGTTCTTCATGGGCGGTTAAACGCCTGATTTTATTCCCATTTGATGATTCCACTGAGGCATGGATTCGCTGTTTAATCTGCACAGCATTACGTCGCCACAACCTTGAACTTGCTTCCAGATAGGCCGCTGAGATTCCGCCAGGGTAGGACTCACAGGTGGAGATGCCAAAATGAAGCCTGCGCTGAATTGTCTGCTCCAATCCATGATTGACCTTGTCCAGAATATGTTCCAATGAAGTGGATGAACCCCAATGTAGCAGAACAATCTCGTCCGGTTGATCCAACTGACGAAACATTACGCCTTCGTCTGGTGTGGATAACATCTCGGCACAGATATTGAGCACCGAGAACACAAGCAGATCTGGTTGACTGCGGTATTTTGCCAGACAATCTGCATCCAGATGGGACAGGCTGGTGACAGCGACACTACAGACAGGGATTAGACAGGGGAGATTTAACTCATCCTGCAATCGCTGCATGTGTGATGGGCTGCTGCCTCTGCCGACGGCAAGTTCGGTGAGCAGACGATCCTGGTAGTGGGGGCGCATTCGATTAACGACAATGGATTGCCTGGTGGATTGTATCCGAATGGCGTCTTCCTCTTCCCAAGCTGTAACGGCCTTTAATAGAGATGCATTCAGCTCATCTGCTTCCACAGGTTTCAGGAGGTAGTCCATGCCACCATGCCTGATTGCATGCCTCACGAGTTCAAAATCATCATATCCGCTGATAACCAGCACCTTGCTGTGTGGGGCATGAGTCGATATCCATTCAAGCAATGCCATACCGTCCTTGCCTGGCATACGCATGTCACTGAGTATGATTTGAGGTTGATGTACCGTGATGGCGGCGATGGCTTCATCCCCGTCTGCTGCTTCAAGTAATGTATCAATGCCAAACTCTTCCCAATGACCAAGCAACCTTATGGCATCGCGGACATGTTTTTCATCATCTACAAGCAGTGCCTTCATGTTGTTCACTCTCCCGCGTATAGTTTAACCGTGATCTTCACACCATTGGGTTCCCGATTACTGATCTCAAGCCTGGCTGAGTGACCGGGATGTGAGTTCAATTGAAGTCGGCGTATTACATTTCGTAGACCGATGGATTCAGACTCGTCGGATTCTTGTGTGGATAACCCGGTTGTTGTATGACTTTGATGCAGCCATCCGCGGATCTCCAGTAATTTATCTTCAGGTATGGAGGGGCCGTTATTAATCAGTTCTATTTCAATCCAATGATCGTTGATCCGGCGGCTGGATAGGGATATGTGACCTTTGCCTGGCTGAATATCTGCTCCATGTTTGAAATAGTTTTCAATTAAAGGTTGTAACGTCATTCTTGGCATTTCGACAGACAGGGTATCTTCGGCAAAATCCAAATCCACCTCAAGGCGGTCACCGAACCGCTCCTGCTGCAGTTCCAGATATAATCGGGCATGCTCGGCCTCTTCGCGTAAGGTCACGCGGGTCTGATCCCGCATGCTGTAGCGCAGCATTTTGGACAGGCTAGAGAGTAGTATATACGCCCGTTGTCCCTGCTGTTGAAGGGCAAGTGTACCGATCGATTGCAGTGTGTTATATAGAAAATGCGGATGAATCTGCGCTTGCAACGCTTTGAGCTGATTTGTCTTATTGGCGATTTCGAGTCGATATTCCCGCAAAATAAGATTATTTACCGTATCCATCATATCCCGGAAATGACGAGCGAGCACCCCGAATTCATCGCGACTGGATAGATGGATATCCACATGCAGACGCCCGGCTTGAATCTGGTTCATATACCGCATGAGTTGCTTGAGCGGACCGGTGATTCGGATGGAGATAAACAAGGTTGCAATAATGACTAATACAAGTGCTGCGATGGCAATCATCGCGTTATTCCGCGTAAGTGTGGTGGCTCTGGCATATAACGTCTCATTCGGAATCTGTTTGACGATGGTCCAGTCAGCGTACGTGCTGCCAAGTTGCTGGTATACATACATGGAACGATCCTGTTCAAAATGTCCTGCGACATTCTGGGCTGTACCTGCGCTAGATCGCGCGATATTCAGTTCACTAGCCGTTTCCTCTCGTAGTGCATCCGTATGATTGACCTCGGAACGTCCTTGGTAAATGATCTGATTCTGACCATCCACAACATAGATTTGTTCCTTAGCCGGATCATACAGCCTGCCACAGATTGCTGCAATGGTATTCATATTCAGATCAATGGCGAGTACACCCAGGCGCTCGGTGGACGGAATATCCTTGATCACCCGATGCAGGGTAATGACCGTTCTTTCAGGGTCATCGGGGGAGGCTGCCTTGAATCCGTAAGTGTGACTCATATGGGCCGATTCCACCCAGATATCCGGGATATCACCGCCTGTTTTTCCATGGAGCGAGCCGGAATAGGCCTGTTTGCGTTCCTCCCGCTTCGGAAAGGGATTTGTAATCAAGGTGGATTGATTGGCGGCAAAAGAGTGCAAATACAGCTGGAATACATCCGGCACAGCCGCGCGGATGGTCTGCAAAGTGGTGTACACCTCGGCAACCGCACGATAATCCCCAGGAATTTTTGCCAAGTTACGCAAAAAGTTCGGGTCGTTATACACAGCGAGCGACGCTCTGGCCACGTTATCCACATAGTTATTGAGATTGGTGGAAGCTTGATAGATCAGGCGTTTGTTCTCTTCCACGGCCTGTTCCCGTAGGGCCGTTTTGGTCTGGATAAACGTCATGCTGATCGATGCGAGCAGCGGAAGGGTGGTAGCAATGAGCATAAAGGCAATCAATTTGGTGCGTATACTGTAGTATTTGGACATCGGAACACCCCTTCTGGTTGCAGGTTAAGAGAGGACAATATTTTACCCCCAACTGTTCACAAGGGTCGGTGTTTCCCTCGGCGATAATGGGGTTTAATAGAAAAAGAGACCAATTTCATCCATCTATAGAAGGGGAGAACGATATGAAGCATCGCAAATCTTCACAGCTGTTACAGCAGCTTGTGTTCGTGGGTCCCTCCATCGTGTTTTTTATTCTCATCATCGTGGTCCCTTTCCTGCTTGGCATGGTGTATTCCTTCACGGATTGGAACGGGGTATCCGAGAACATTAATTGGGTAGGGTTTGACAACTTCGTGCATGTTTTTGCGAATGATCCCAAGTTCCAAACGGCGTTTTGGTTTACGGTGCGCTTCACCGTGGTTGGTGTGGTACTGACCAATGTGATTGGCTTTTTCCTGGCGTATTTCCTGACCAAACCGCTCAAGACGAGAAACATTCTGCGTACGATCTTTTTTATGCCGAACGTGATCGGTGGGTTGTTGCTCGGCTTTATCTGGCAGTTCATATTTGTGAAAGGGTTTTCAGCAGTAGGCGATGTAACAGGATGGTCCTTCTTCAACCTTCCTTGGCTGGGAGATGAACCGACCGCCTTCTGGGGAATCGTGATTGTGTTTGTATGGCAGACCGCAGGATATCTGATGGTCATCTACATCTCATCTCTGACGAATGTATCCCCTGATCTGCTGGAAGCTGCCGAGATTGATGGCGCAAGTCGCTGGCAGGTACTGCGGAGCATCATTCTTCCGCTCATTATGCCGGGTGTAACGATCTGTCTGTTCTTGGCGATCTCTTGGTCGTTCAAAATGTTCGATCTCAATCTGTCACTGACCAAAGGTGGACCATTCGGATCAACAGAGTCGGTTGCACTCAATATTTACAATGAAGCCTTTGTGAATAACAGATATGGCATCGGAACCGCCAAGGCGCTCGTGTTCTTCGTAATCGTTGCCATCATCACCATGATTCAGGTACGTCTGACGAAGAGCAAGGAGGTAGAAGCCTAATGGAGACGACGAAAAATTACCGCTTCAGTACCATTGTAACCGAGATTGTCATGGTACTCCTTGGACTTTTATTCCTGGTTCCGTTTTACTTCCTGTTTGTGAATTCGGTCAAAACATTCGGTGATCTACTTACCAATTCGGCTGCATGGCCGGAAGTATTTCAGTGGGGCAACTATGCGAACGCTTGGGAGAAAATTAACTTCCCGTCGGCGCTGATGAACTCGCTTATCGTTACGGTAGTCAGCAATCTGTTGCTTGTGCTGATCAGTTCCATGGCCGCGTATCGAATGGTCCGCAGTGATACCCGGTTCAACCGGATTTTGTTCGGCATGTTCATTGCCGCTATGGTGATTCCGTTCCAGTCTATCATGATTCCACTCGTTACTGTAACTAGTAATCTCGGGCTGATCGATAGCCTTGGCGGACTCATCATCTGTTATCTCGGTTTCGGGGCACCGATGTCTGTCTTCCTGTTCCACGGGTTTGTAAAATCCGTCCCACTGGAGATTGAGGAGGCGGCTCGTGTGGATGGAAGCTCGGTCTACGGGGTGTTCTTCCGGATCGTATTTCCACTCATGAAACCGATGTATGTAACCGTCATCATTTTGAACACACTCTGGATCTGGAATGATTATCTGCTCCCATCCCTGATCCTGCAAAGCTCCAACCTGCGTACGATCCCGATTGCGACCTTTGCGCTCTTCGGTCAATATACGAAGCAATGGGATCTAGCCTTGCCGGCACTTGTACTGGGCATTATGCCGATCATTATCTTCTTCCTGCTGATGCAGAAGTATATCATTCAAGGGATTACCGCTGGATCAGTTAAAGGGTGAGTGCGAGTGCAGGTCGCTACCGGGCTCAAGTTGCGCTTTCGGTCGCTGTTGCTCCTCGGTGGCCTGGATGTATTAGGGCAAGGAAGCCACCGAGTATCAAAGGCGAACGCTCCGCTCCTGCAACGCATCCTTGATCCCTTTGCTCCCACCTCGCATGGAGGTGTGCAAAGGGAGTCATGCCCGCATAGCTTGGGCATGACTCCTAGGGAAGAGAAAGCATCGATAATGAGAAAAGAGCAATAAAGAGAAAAGACCAAGTAAAAGATTTAAAGATCAGATCGGTGAGGTAGAAGGGAGTGTGCGAGGGAAGGGGCGCTGGAGGGCTCAAGCGGGGAGTGTGAGGGCAGGTCGCTACCGGGCTCAAGTTGCGCTTTCGGTCGCTGTTGCTCCTCGGTGGCCTGAATGTATTAGGGCAAGGAAGCCACCGAGTATCAAAGGCGAACGCTCCGCTCCTACATCGCATCCTGATCCCTTTGCTCCCACCTCGCATGGAGGTATGTAAAGGGGGTCATGCCCGCATGGCTTGGGCATGACTCCTAGGGAAGAGAAAAGACCGATAAAGAGAAAAGACCAAGAAAGAAGCTTGTATAGCCAGGAACTTCTTCTACAGAGTGATGGTATGCTCCCTGTTCAAAGCGCTAACGAATCCACCACATCTTAATAGGTGGATAATCAAGGAATACAAATTGTAACGAATCTCAGCAACGTTATTATTCGGGTACAAAACGGCGTCAGAGCCTTGAAATTCGACCAAAACAACGAAATAGCGTCGCTATGATTTGTTAGGCTGAAGATTTGCGCAAATAGGAGCGGATAACGTGCGCTCGGTTCGTTAGAATGAAAACACGTTTCAAGGGAAGGTTATTCTGTCATCGGAGTGCCAGTGTAAATATGCTTTAGTGGAACTGTTATACTGAAACTACTATAGGGAGAGTGTATGTATGAAAAGAATGACGAAGTTGACGTTGCTTATGCTGATTGCTTTTTCGGTAATGCTCGCGGGTTGTGGCAATGGGGACAAGAGTGGCAGTCCGGTCAACACGGATGCTCAAGGTGGCGGCGAGGCTGCTGCCGGGGATAAAACCATTAAAATCTTCCAATTCAAAGTCGAGATTGCGGAAGCGCTCAATCGTCTTAAAGCGGAATATGAATCCTCCCATCCAGGCGTCAAACTGGACATTCAAACTGTAGGCGGCGGCAGTGACTACGGTGCTGCATTAAAAGCCAAGTTTGCCGCTGGCGAACAACCAGACATTTTCAACGTTGGTGGTTATCGTGAATTGGATACATGGCTTGAATATCTGGAAGATCTGTCTGGAGAATCATGGGCCAAGGATGCACTCGAAGTAGCCAAAGAGCCAATGACCAAAGACGGCAAGCTCTACGGACAGCCGCTCGCGCTGGAGGGTTATGGTTTCATTTATAACAAAGACCTCTTCCAAAAAGCAGGTATTACCGAAATTCCAACGACATTGGAACAATTGGATCAAGCTGCACAGAAACTTCAAGCCGCAGGGATTACGCCTTTCTCGAACGGATATCAGGAGTGGTGGGTGCTGGGCAATCATAACGTAAACGTCGCATTTGCAAATCAGGCAGATCCGGTGAAATTCATCCAGGGACTCAACGAAAGTACGGAGAAGATTCCTGGCAACCAAGTGTTCGCCGACTGGATCAACTTGCTCGACTTAACGCTGAAATACAGCAACAAAAACCCGCTGACAACCGACTACAATACGCAAGTTACGTTGTTTGCGAGTGGAGAAGCGGCGATGATGCAGCAAGGGAACTGGACTCAAGTACAGATCGATGGAATCGATCCAGATCTGAATCTGGGTATCCTGCCAATGCCAATTAACAATGAACCAAATGACAAATTGTTTGTCGGTGTGCCAAACTATTGGGTTGTGAACAAGAACTCTCAAGTGAAACCGGAAGCAAAAGAGTTTTTGGAGTGGCTCGTAACTTCGGATATCGGGAAACAATACATGACAAAAGAATTCAAATTCATCCCGGCGTTCAGTTCCATCACGGCATCGGAAGAGGATCTGGGTGACCTAGCAACAGAGATTATGAAGTATAGCCAGGAAAATAAAACACTCAGCTGGAACTTCAACCGTTTCCCTGAAGGGGTTCCACAAGAGTATGGCAGCACCATTCAGGCTTACGTTGCAGGCAAATCGGATAAAGCCGGATTGCTCGACGCATTGCAACAGAACTGGGATAGTCTGAAAAAATAATCCGGATCATGGACGATATCCACAGGTTACCGAAAACTGTTCAGAAATTTTTGGATAGAAAAGTTAGTCTATCGGATATAGAAGTTAATTGAAACAGGCCAACCAGAAATTTTATTCTGGTTGGCCTGTTTTTGTTTTTCCAAGGAGTCAAAAAGTACTCGCTGGAAAAATGATAGATGGGAATATCCCTGAAATGTGGATAACCCGAAAGCAGTTTAACGATCTCATGACGTATTTAACACAGAGTTAATACTATATGTGGATATCCTGTGTGTATAACACTCTAAATGTGGACAAGTATGGAGTAGTTGGAGTAAGAGATCATCTTTTGTTAACAGAAAAACTTGTTTTTATTTAACTAGTACTATATAGTTCTAAATATGACAAATCCAAAAATGAACACGGGACCTGCCAAATCCAAGAGTTCCAATCCGGTGAACCGGACCAAGGCAGTTGAAGTGGCGGCACAATTATTTCTGCGTCAGGGGTACAGCTACGTCAGCATGGATGAAGTCGTGCGAGTGAGTGGGGTATCCAAGTCAAATATTTATTATCATTTTAAAAACAAGGAGGAACTGCTCCAGGCCGTGGTACAATACTGGATTGCCCAGTATGAGTCGGAGCTGTATCTGCTGCTCAGTCAGCGTGAGCGAGGAGTGGAGGAGCGTATCTACTCATTTATGGCATTGCTTTCGGCAGGTATTGAGGGCCGAAATTACGAAGGGAGCTGTCCTTTTGTTACGTTATATATGCAGACACCAGACAGTGCACCCCAAGTGAAGGAAAGCATATCGAGATTTTTTCGTGAGCTTAGACCGATGGTGGAGAAGTTGTTTCAGCAAGGTTTGGATCGTGGTGAATTTCGCAAAGAAATTGAACCAGGACCAGCTGCGTTGTTGTTTATTGCAGCACTGGAAGGTTCACTAATCCTAGCGGGAACTGCCCGTGATGTTGGGATTATAGAACAATCGGCACGTACGTTTTGTCAGATGCTTCGTTAATCGAAGCTCTTTTTTTGAATATAACTAGTACTATATAGTACTAAAAGGAGCCGTAACAGAATGATTGTACATACTGACCGTGTATCTAATGAAGAAAACAGAGCAGCAAATTCAACAAACATGAATCAGGTAATGAGCAAGTCTGATATTGCAAGTACGACCATTTTTATGACAGGAAGCACAGGTTTTATCGGCAAAGAAACGGTCAAACAACTCACACAGGGAGACGCACAATTGCTCTTGCTGGTTCGTTCGGAACAGCGAGCCAGAACTGTGCTGAAGGCTTATGGAGTGAAGGATTTCGACCGAATTACCTTTATTACAGGTGATTTGTCCATGTCGGGTCTTGGACTTACCGCAGTGGACCGGGAGCATGTTGTTGAAGCGAATGTAATCATTCATGCGGGTGGAACGATGGACGTCACTTTGGGACGAACAGTAGCCGAGCAGATATTTATGAACGGGGCCAGAGAAGTGGCGCAGCTTGCACAGGAAATCCACCGTACTCATGGATTGAGACACTTTATCCACGTTGTTGGTTATATGAGTCCTTATGGAGAGCGGAATGAACAGGGAAATTATCTACAGGTTGAGCATGTGGATAACAATGAAAGTGCATATGAAGAGATGAAGTTTCATGCCGATCTGCTTATTCGCGAGCATGCAGAACAGCATCACTATCCCTTATCCGTTGTAAATCCGAGTACAGTGGTTGGGCCACGTCCCACAGGTGAAACTGAGCAAACGGGTGGGATTGGGCTGCTCATTCAGGCGATTCAGAAAGGGCTTATGCCGGTAGTGCCGGGAGGTTCATCCTATTGGTTACCGCTTGTGGAGAATGACATTGTTGCACAGACGCTTGTTTTTCTATCCAGGGAAGCTGCTCCAGTCGGAGGAACTTATCCACTATTGGCGCGGAGGGAAGACAGTCCCAATATGAAGGAACTGCTGCAACTCTTGGCGCAGCAATTGGACGTACCCAAGCCCAAAGGGGCTGTGCCACTACCATGGATTCAATGGATCATGAAATCAGGTGGTTCACGCATCAGTGGTGTTCCAGCGGAGTCGGTTGCTTTTATTACCAACAGGTCATTCCCGGTTGAAGAGACGGAGGCTCTGTTCACACGTATGGGGCAATCCTGGCCGGACATCCGGGAACAGCTTCCGCTGGTTACAGCTGATCTGGACTATCGTCTGCAGTATACGCCGTTACCTGAGGGTTTTCCGACAGATTATATTCGGTCACGGAGCGGAAATATGGCTATGCTTGGTTGGGAGGGTGAGGGAGAGCCTTGGATTATTGTACATGGTCTGCTTCAATCTGCGGATGAGATGTTACCGTTAGGAAAACAGCTTAGGGACCGGACCGGGAACCCGGTATGGTTAATCGATCTCGCTGGATTCGGACGGTCCCCGGTGCATCAGGGGGATGAAGCATTTGAAGGTCAGTTGGATGCACTGCTTACGGTTCTTGGTGAGTTTGAAGGTCCGGTGAAGCTGGTGGGCCATTCAATAGGGGCTGCTATTGCAGCTGCGGCACAGATGCGTAGCGGGCGGACAGACATTCGGTTAGGTTTGCTTCAGCCAGTTGCCAACAATTCGAATCCGAATGTGCTAAGATGGGTTTCCCATTTGCCAAGAGGGGTGATGCGCTCCCTGCTGCGTGGACGATCGGAGAAAAGTTGGAATCAAATGTTCAGTTCACATAGCGGTGTAGGCGACAGCAGTGTTATGGCCCATACCATGGGCAAGAGAATACGTTCCAGTCTCCAATCCCCTCGAATTGCGGGAGCGAATGCGGAATTGTTGCGGTGGATCCACTCGGGTCAGAGGAAAGGCGCCAGATCAACGTTGTGGGCGAAAATGGAAAGTCAGCATTATGCCAAGAATTCATTAGTTGTATGGGCCAATCAAGATCGGGAATATCACTATCCCCAGGATATGAACTCACAGGTCAAACGAATAGATGTACCCTATGGACATTACTTTCCGACGTTTCAGTATAAGGAAACAGCTGCAATCCTCGCCGAATGGGCCGATACCTTGAGGTGAGTTCAGGTTTGGACATGCAGGAATCCCGTGCCAATTGTCGAAAGGGTCAAGTCGACTCTTGAGAGCTGAACCAAAGACAGGAGAGATGAATGTATGAGCAAGCAACGTGTGGAAATCAGTAAAAATGTGCTAACGGAATGTCTCGGACTGCGCAGCGGAGAGAATCTGGTAGTTGTCGCAGACGATATGAAACGGGATCTGGCTGAATCCATCTATGAGGCAGGCAAAGCACTTGGTGCAGAATCAGTCCTGTTAATCATGGAGGAACGCAGCAGATCCGGCGAAGAGCCACCTGCGCCAATTGCAGAGGCCATGATTCGAGCAGATGTAGCCGTGTGTGTAACGCGATATTCATTAACACATACCCAGGCACGCAAAAAAGCCGCTGCTTCAGGGACCCGAGTGGCAACAATGCCTGGCATTACAGAGGATATGTTTGTGAACGGAGCCATTACAGCTGAATATTCGCAAGTAAAGGCGTTGACTGAGAAGGTAACGGCTCTATTAACCGCAGGTCGCCATGTGCGAATAGAGAAGCAGGGCCATAGTCTTTCCTTTTCCATTGAAGATCGTAACGGTGTACCAAGCACAGGTATGTATTTGAACCCTGGTGAATCGGGCAACTTGCCGTCAGGAGAAGCCTATATTGCTCCCGTTGAGGGCAAGGGCGAGGGCAGTATTGTTGTAGATGGTTCCGTTGCTGGAATTGGGGCACTCCGTGAACCGATGTTATTAACCGTTAGTGAAGGACGGTTGGTGTCAGCTGAAGGACCAGATGGGGCTCAGTTACTGGAAACGCTTGGTGAGGGCGATGGTCGTTTTCTCGGCGAATTCGGAATCGGTACCAATAATAAGGCACGAATCACGGGTGTGGTGCTGGAAGATGAGAAGGTGTACGGCACAATTCATGTGGCCTTTGGCAGCAATAACACATTTGGTGGAACGATTGCCGCGGGTGTTCATATTGATGCAGTTGTACAAAAGCCGGACGTGTACATCGATGACAGGCTGATCATGCGTCAGGGTGAATTGGTCGAATAACTACAGCGAAGGAAATTGGGCATGTCCACAACGTGTCCACAGTAATGGATAACTGAAGCGAAAATTCAGATTTTACGTCAGATTTACAAACAAATACACAACATGTCCACATTAAATTAATGAATATCCACATGAAACGCTAAAGATATCCACAACATGTGTGCAATATGTGCACAACTTATCCACAAATCAGGTATAACTCGTGTTTTCATCCGATAAAACAGTTGTTTTGGAGTAATAAAACAAGTTATCCACAGGAATATCGCTTTTTTGTTCCAAGTATTTGAAAACATAGAAACAGATCCATAATATATGGGGATAAAAAAGACCAAAAATCGGCATAAAGCTGATCTTTGGTCTTTTTTTGAATATAATTTTTCAATCCAATGTCAGGTTACTTACGCTCAATACTAAAACGACTGACTTCCACCACCCTCCATAATAGGGCAAATGAGCAGAGCGGAGACAGCAACCGTAATGCAACGTCTGTTGAAGTTGGCAAAATTGCTCTGAAGCCTAAACATTTGATCAAAAATAACCGATACACCAAAGTAACATCTAATGGGACGAAAGTAACCTGTGGTGACTTGGTGAATGCGAACCACAAGCAGGTCACTTAGCCAAAATAAAGTGCTCTTCTTATGGTTTTGTTTTTATATTTTATAATGATCTGATTATACGGAATGAGAGGATATGGGGATAACTATGGACGAGGGAATGCAATATATTAATTTTTCGGTAGGAGACCAGATCTTTGCACTACGAATTGATGAAGTTCATGAGATCATCAGAATGGTGCAGGTAACAACAGTCCCATTTGGAAG
The DNA here is from genome assembly GCF_037976585.1 of Paenibacillus sp. FSL k6-2145. Taxonomy (NCBI): domain Bacteria; kingdom Bacillati; phylum Bacillota; class Bacilli; order Caryophanales; family Paenibacillaceae; genus Paenibacillus; species Paenibacillus sp. FSL k6-2145. Next base: position 2,769,128 of record NZ_CP150267.1, read on the forward strand.
CCCGGAGATCCGAGGTTTTGCTTCGTTGTATGGTAAGGTCGTTTCAGTGGTGAGTCTTCGTGTATTGTTAGGCATGCCAGACCAGGAGGATACTTCTTCTACACGTATTATTGTGGTGCCTTACAAAGGTGGATTTGTACCGCTGATCGTCGATATGGTCGATTCTGTCGTAAGTTACGATCGTTTCGAGGAACCAGCTGAGGAACACCGCCGTTTCATGCTTGGCGTTTTTGACAAAATCGGGTTCTGTGCAGATCACCGTGCAGGCATTTTGAACCTGGATGTATTACTGGGCAGCTTGATCAGATCATAGTAGTATAACGATCCGTAATTCTTTCAATATTCAGTATTATCCTTCGGTTTACCCAAATGTTCCTCATCCGCTTTTCGGGAGAAGGGACATTTTTTTGTGCCGCTAGGGCGTTTTCAGACACGCCCTAACCATCGAAATAACCACTTTTTATGGGCAAAGGTTTTTAAATCCGGTCATTTTCGTATATGATGGAGAGTAACAATGCGAAGGGATGACGGGAGACTTTAATGATGCAATCGCTGTATGGAGTATGGCTTGGTGACGTATTTTTTTGTTTTTCCGGTGAAACATCGGAACCACGTGTGGATGCATGGAGCCACGTGGTAAGAAGGTTGAATTTTGGCGACGGGGGTCGTCTGTTTCAGCCTGCCGCTCTGCGTCTTGCGGAGCTGCGCTGGCCGAATCCGCTGAGGAACACGGCTGAAGCCAAGAACACGAAGCGGCGTCAGCTGCTGGGGCGCACATTGGAAGGATTGGCAGTCTCGCCTAAGGATGCCTTCAGGTTGCTGCTGCAATGGGATGACCGTTTGTTAAATGCAGCCGGAATTCAGGTTGGAGAAGAGATGCGTTACTGGATCAAAGCAGCGCAGTTCACACAGGAGCTGCTGTTGCGGGGAGCAATTGCTCCATCGGCTGAATTCGCAGCAAAGACCGGAGCACGGCGACGGACCGGGCAAGAGACATTAACAGGTGTATGGCGGCCACGCTTGCAGCAGGAGGAGGACATCGAACGCTTCCGCGATCTTGCAGAAGCGATGCCTCCAATTGGATTGGCTGCTCCTGGAGCTTATGCTTCATTGGAACCGGAAACGCGTGAAGAAGCAGGGGCTGCGGTATTATTTTCATTCATGAGTGGCATGATTCATGCTGTAGTGACAAGTGAACTGGAGGGCATGGACAGTGAACTGTCCCGTTATCGCACCCCATATCGACGCGGATCTTCGCCAGTAGCCGAACTCTGGTGGAACAGTCTGATCTCAATGTTCCGTCCTGTGACGGTGCAAGGGCCGACGGACGATATGACAGCGTTTATTCATACGCTGCAAGAAGTTGGTGGAACGTCAATGCCAATCGTGGGAGCAGAAGAGATGGCGCCTGCTGAAGGCCAATTGAAGCTGGTGCTCCGCTTGGAGCCTCCACTGGGCGAACATGAAACGATATGGGGAATAAGCTTTTGGGTGGACAGTGAGCAGGAACCAAGCCTGAGGTTGCCTGCACGGACCATCTGGGCACATCCGGAGCGAGATCTGGACCGAGGTAAGGTGTTATATACCTCGGCGGCAGAGCAATTATTGATGGCACTCGGGCAAGCAGCAGAACTGGCACCTGAATTGGAGACGGCGCTGCTTACTGCTCGCCCAGAGGAAATTAAGCTGGAGCAGCAGGGTTTCTTCGAATTTCTCACGCATGCAGTTCCACGTTTGCAGAAGGCTGGGATAACCGTCCTCATGCCTTCAAGGTGGAGTCGTGCCGGGAAACGTCGTGCGGGACTGCGTCTGCAGATGTTGAATAGGGGAACAGAACGGTTGCCTGGAGCCACATCGGCACTGGGCATGGAACAATTGGTTGCTTTCAAAGCGGAGCCTATGCTGGATGGTAAACCGGTCACGGCGGAGGAACTGGCAGCATTGGCTGAATCCACAGTTCCGTATGTCATGTTCCGTGGTGAATGGATTGAAGTGGATACAAAAGAGATTCGCCAAGTCCTGCGTTATATGAAAAAAGAAGAAGAACAATACATGCCTCTCTCCGAATGGCTGCATCTGGCAGCGGATGAAGGGGAGGATTCCGCATGGAAGGGTCTTTCCGTCTTTGGTGCCGAATCTGATGGGATGCTTGCTTTCCTGCTCGATGGACAGGTGCTTCGCAGCATTGAGCCTCGTCAGGTTCCGGCAGAATTGCATGGTGAACTAAGACCTTATCAGGAACGAGGCTACCAATGGTTATCCGCCATGCGCGAGTTGGGCTTTGGCGTATGTCTCGCGGACGATATGGGACTTGGGAAGACGATTCAGGTAATTACCTGTCTGCTGGACCGCAAACACGAGGAACGCCAGGCGGCTGAAGAGGAAGCCCGCGAGAATGAGCTGCTGAATGGATCAGATGATTCTTTCCCGGCGGATCAGCACACGAATGAACAGCCTGTTCATCTGCCTGCACTTATTGTGTGTCCTACCTCGCTGCTTGGAAACTGGCAGCGAGAGCTGAAGCGGTTTGCCCCGGATCTGTCGCTATATATTCATCATGGCGGACAACGGTTGCACGGGAATGATTTTCAGGCAGAAGCGCAGACGCATGACATTGTACTGACGACCTATCATCTGGCAGGCAGAGATGGCCCGGATCTGGCTTCATTGCACTGGTCCACCATTGTGCTGGATGAGGCACAATATATTAAGAATTACCGTACCAAACAAGCGCAAAGCGTCATGCGCTTGTCTACACTTCATCGTATTGCGATGACGGGAACGCCTGTAGAGAACCGGCTGAGCGAACTTTGGTCGATTTTCCAGTTTCTCAATCCGGGGTACCTGGGCACAGCTTCATCGTTCCGCCAGCGGTATACGGGACTGGGTCCATCCGAAGAAAATGCAGCATCCTTGCGTGAGCTTCATCGACTGGTATCTCCATTCATGCTGCGCAGGCTGAAAAGTGATCCGGATATTCGCAAGGATCTGCCAGAGAAGCTTGAACTGAAATCCTATTGTTCCCTAACACCGGAGCAGACGGTGTTGTACCAGCGTGTGGTGGATGATCTGATGGGTGGTCTGGACGGCAGAAATGGCATTGCCCGGAAGGGGATTGTTCTGTCCTCCCTGACCAAGCTCAAGCAGATCTGTGATCATCCGGTGCTGGCGGACAGTAATCGGAAAGACCACGGTAAGGCAGAGGCATCCGGTAAGATGGAACGATTGCTTGAGCTGCTGGACGCCATCCGTGATAACGGGGAATCGGCCCTGATCTTCACGCAGTATGTCGCTATGGGAGATCTGCTGGTATCGAGGTTGAAACAACGATATGAGGAAGAACCTTATTTCCTGCATGGTGGTGTGTCGAAGGCGCAAAGAGATGATATGGTGGAGACTTTCCAAAAAGGAGAGGGGCCGTCCATGTTTGTTCTATCTCTTCGTGCCGGAGGTGTGGGTCTGAATCTGACACGGGCGAGTCATGTCGTTCACTATGATCGGTGGTGGAATCCTGCGGTTGAGAATCAGGCGACGGACCGTGTATTCCGAATTGGACAGAATCGCAACGTGCAGGTGCATAAGTTGATCTGTCAGGGAACACTGGAAGAACGGATTGATGAGCTGATCGAAAGCAAGAAGGCACTCTCCGAGCAGGTCGTCGGTTCAGGTGAGAACTGGCTGACAGAGATGTCGGATGATGAGCTGCGTGGTCTAATCTCACTTCAGGGTGAGACGTGGCTGTGACCTTGAACATTCAGAGGAATATAGATGTTGAGAAAGGGGGATTATTGTGAGCGAAAAATGGAAGATCGAGCTGCATATGTCCCCCGGTGGATGGACAGCAGAAGTAAATACAGCAGCGGAAGCGGACCAGGAAGTTTCCGTTTCCGCTTCCACTGCTGAGGGCAAGACCGGATCAGCTGCAGGCATGTTCACGGTCACGGGAACGCCGCTGCGACTGAGCGAAGCCCAGCGCGAGGCTGTACTGGCTCAGCTGCGCAAGCGCCCGCTGACGCTGTACGCCCTGCTGCGCGGCGGCCCGGCGTCCGAGGAGCTTGCCGGGCTGCTGCCGGCTGCGCAAGCGCCCGAGGGCTCGCCAGGCGCAGCAACGGCCAGCGCGGCCGTGGCGTGCACCTGCGGCCGCCCGAGCTGCGCTCATGCCGCGGCCGCTGAGCGCGCCGTAGCTACGCGCCTCGCGGCCGAGCCGCTGCTGCAGCTGGCGCACGCCGGCCTGCCGCGCGAAGCGCTGCTCGCCGGCGTGCTGGGGGCATGGGCGGAGGAACTCGCCCATGATCCCAGCGGCACCGGCCGCGCAGCGGAAACGGCGGGCCGCCCGCAAGTGCGGGGCGGCGAAGGCGGCGCGGCCGTCGGCGAGTGGATCGCCGAGGCAGCCGCGGACGGCGCCATGCACCAGCCAGGGCCGGGTTTTGGCGCCGTTGAGGTGCGCCTCGCGCAGCCAGGCAAGCCGCCGGCGTTGCCGGAGCTGACGGCGCTGCTGCCGGGCGTGCCGGCCACCGCAGGGCTGGATTTGATCCGCGAGCGTGTAGCCGCGCGGATGTGGCAGGCTGTCCAGAAGAAGACGGACAGCCCGGCAACCAAATGATGCACCCATCAGAGCGGGGGAGATCTCAGATCACCCCTGCTTGTTTTTATTGCAGCATGTTGCATTATTCGATTTAATTCATTTCCAGGTACAAGATGATTTTTGTCTTTATCCAACAATGCTCATTAGTAAATTGCATCTCGGTATAATCGCTTTTTTGCATATTGGATATATGAAGGCATATTCCCACTTCACTTCTATTTGTGTACAGCACGGGGATGTTGCTCTAAAAGTCCAAAAAACGATCATACAGGCTGTACAGCCTGTATATGTTCATTCGGATCTCTTCTAAAGGACGTCTTTACCGGTGGAGCTTCGCTCCCAATTAAGGTATACTGTCGCAGGGAACACTGCACGCAGAGGACTATATAACATTTATATTATTGCGATAGGAGTTTTTACATGAAATCAACTACAGGAAGACAGCGCCGTATGGTGGTTATGCTGTCCTCATTGATGATATGCGGAGCATTGCTTGCCGCGTGCCAGAACGGTTCAGGCACAGAGGAGAGCCAGAATCCAAATGGAACAGGTAACACACAACAGGAGACGGACGGCACAACGGTTCATTTTACGGAGGATAAAGGAACGGATGGCGACAATGCTGGCGGGGATGACACATCATCTTCTGGCAACAGCGGTGAAGGCACGGATAGCGAGTCTGGGAATGCTTCAGCGGACGAAGGGCAGGGCTCTTCGGACAATGGGAATGGCGCGACAGCGGAAGATCCATTGCTGGAGAAACGCAGTATCAGCGCACTGCAAACGACGATTGATGCACAATCCGTGGTAACCAATGCGGAGTCTATGACTGTCATTGTGAACAAGCAACGGAGTCTGCCTGACGGGTACGAGCCGGACGATCTGGTAGAGCCGAATGTACCGTTCTCCTTCGACGAACCTCACGAGAAGCGGCATATGCGCAAGGAAGCTGCGGAGGCACTGGAGAAGTTGTTTGCAGGTGCAAAAGCGGATGGCATTGAGCTTCGTGCGGTGTCCGGTTATCGTTCATATCAGCGTCAGGTATCCATCTATAACAATAATGTCAAAACCAAAGGTCAAGAATACACAGATCGCGTGAGCTCTGTGCCGGGCCGAAGCGAACATCAGACGGGTCTTGCCATTGATGTATCCAGCCCGAGTGTGGACAATGTGTTGGAAGAGGTATTTGGCACATCGAAGGAAGGCCAGTGGTTGGCTGAACACGCTGCAGAATACGGATATGTCATCCGTTATCTGCAAGGTGAAGAAGATACCACAGGTTACGTCTATGAGCCTTGGCATATCCGGTACATCGGTACAGATTTGGCACCGGATGTGGCGAAGAGTGGGTTAACTCTGGAAGAATACTTCGATGAGGCTAATATCAAGTTGTAATTTGGATGTTGCATCCTTAAAGAAAAGATACTAATACTAATTCTCATAAATCCCCGAATGAACCGTCCTTGATCTAACCAATGGGTAGTCATTCAGGGGATTTTTTCTGTGCAAAAATGTTAATGGAGTTAAGATAGAATTAGACCTCATTCCATTGTTTTGGATGATGATAGACTGATATAATTCATGTTTAATCCGAAGAGACAAATACAACCAAAGCGAGGGACGAGAGAATGAGCAGACAGCAGGTATTTACGGGCTCCCCATGGGAACCATTGGTGGGATATTGCCGTGCCATCCGTGTAGGGAACCGAATTGAAGTGGCGGGTACAACCGCGATGCAAGATGGTGTAGTTGTTGGGGCGGGTGATCCGTATGCACAGACAAGGTTCGTTTTGCAGACGATCGAGAATGCACTGAAAGAACTGGGGGCTGACATGTCGCATGTGGTGAGAACCCGGATGTTTGTGACCGATATCTCCAGATGGGAGGAAGTTGGCAAGGCGCACGGTGAATTTTTTGGACAGATCCAGCCTGTAGCCACCATGGTTGAAGTTAGTGCACTCATTGATCCCTTGTTGATGGTTGAGATTGAAGTGGAAGCGATTGTTGAAGATGAAGTCCAAGCCGATTGATTCTGACCGTTATCCGGAAGATATCTAAGGAACAGAGGACGTCTTATTTGGCCATCAGGTCCCTCTTTCTAAAATGTAAGGAACATCAGACACGTTATTTCCCAAATTCCTCTGATAAAAATGCTATAAACAGCTGTTTATTCAAACATAGCGTGCCTGAGATTCCTTAGATTCCTGCGGGTGCTTCAAATCCTTGAATAAGACGACTCAGATTCGTTAGCGTTAACTCCGCTTGCTCTTACATTCAGTATGCAACCACATGTCGTATGCAACTCATGTCGTATGCAACTCATGTCGCGCATGTCTGCTCTAGTTTTTAGTTTTTTAGATCGTGTCTTCAAAAACTAAAAACTAAAAACTAAAAACCAACAAACCCAAAAAAAATAACCTTACCCGTGCTTGTCAGAAGACAAGCGGGTAAGGTTATTATGAATTGACTTCGCCGCCTGGCCGCACGGCTGAGTTCTTGATGCGCCAAACTCATTACACCGCGCGCCAGGAGCTACATGCGGATGGCTGGTCTTTATGATGCTCCACACTCATAACCCCGTGCTAAGCGATGCACACGGTCGTCTGCAACAACATGTAACATGTGTTTCAGCCAGACGTTTTTCCAATTGTATTATTTCGCTTCCAGCTCTGCTGCAGGTGTTTCAACAACCACTTTCCAAGCTGTTCCGATCGGAGGCAGGCTGCGTGTCAACACAGGGCTGTAGAACCCAATGACTTTAGTTCCTTTGGTCAGTTCTTCAGCTTTCACTGTTTCACCTTCGTGGTTCACGATCATTGTGTCTTTAGCAAAGTTCAGCACGACATGGTCAGGAGCTGTTTCTGTTAAGCGTGTACCTGTAATCTCAATCTGTGAGATGCTGCCTTCAGCTGTTGTTACATTTTCAATCGTACCCGCTGTCCCCAGAACGTCTTTCAATTGTGATTCCGCAGCGTCATCCAGTACAGTGACTTTGTAAGTCGGCGTTTGTGGTGGCAGACTGCGGGTGGTGATCAGGGAATGTTCAGCTTCCACGTTCATGCCAATGGCCAGATCAGTCAGTGCAATCTCTTTCCCTTCAACTGAGATGAATTTCGTCTCATCGCTCAGATTGAGCACAATACCATCCGTACCTGCACCGCCAATCTGGATGGACTTATATTTATCTTGGTTCGAGATTCTGGTAATTACACCACGTTCAGTAACCGTCTTCACGTCCTCTTCACTGGTGATCGTCACCTGATTTCCTGTTGTGTTCACTTCTCCATGCAGTGCTTTTTCTGCAAAAGAAACCGGTACATACAATTTGCCGCCTGTGATTTCGGGCGCTGTACCCAGCGTGAGCAGCATTTTATTCACGGAATATTGATCCTTGCCTGTGATTACCTGTGTCCAGAGAGCACCACGAGTCAGCTCTGCAGTTTTAGTTTCTTTATTCCATTCCAGTTCAATACCCAGTGCGTCGGTAAGATCACGCAGCGGGATCATGGCTACTTTGCCATCTTTGTTCCAATAACCATCAGAAATGGTTGCACCATTCACGGATACGTTTACTACACTCACTGCGTTACTATCTGCTGAAACGGATGTTTGATGGACTGGTTGTGTGTTGTCCAGTGTTGCTGCATAAGCGGCTCCACCACCCAATGCCATGGATAGGGCCATCAGTGCACTTACTTTTTTCATGTTGTTGTTCATCAATATTCATCCCTTCTAATCTGTGTACTGACGCGGTAAAATCTTCCTTAGGGCCGCGCTTCAAGTTAATAGACGGGACAAATCGTCTAAGTGTTGCAGTTGAAATGCAATGAATGTAAGCGGTAGATTATTTTAAATTAGAAATATCGCTTGTATTGCAGGTTATCCGCAGCAGGATCAGGTTAATTTCAGGTAAGTGGCCAAACCTTTGTCCTATTTCACATTCAAGTACGAGGAGGAACGGATTAGATGAGTGATATGTTGGTAGCGCTCTATCGTTTACCGGAGCAAGAGAGTGGACTGAGAGCGTTGGAGGAATCCTCCATTGTGATTCGAAGAGCCATTGCCCCAGAGAAACAGCTTGTACTGGATTGGGTGAGGTCACATTTTAGTCAGGCTTGGGTGGATGAATGTGAGGTCGCTTTTGCGCGTCAGCCGGTGTCCTGTTATATTGCGGTTGAACATGGGAAAATGATTGGATTTGCCTGTTACGAAGCGACGTGTCGCAACTTCTTCGGACCGACAGGTGTGAGCCAGGATGCACGGGGCAAAGGTGTAGGCACAGCCCTGTTACTGGCCTGTATGCATGCGATGAAGGCGGACGGTTACGGGTATGCGATTATCGGATCAGCGGGACCTGTGGATTTCTATGCCCGGACGCTGGGTGCCGTGAAGATTGAAAATTCAACGCCGGGTATTTACGAAGGCATGCTGCGGGCAGACTAGACGATAATGATGTTGTGGAAGTTGTGGAAAAGGAAGGGAGGACGATGATGAGCACGAAACAAATGTTACACATCGGAATGATCGGTACAGGATCAATTTCGGATCTTCATATGAGGTGTTATGCCAAAAACGAGGATGCCGTCATCTATGCCATCTGTGATCTGAACGAAGAGCGGGCTAAAGCTGCTGCGCAGAAGTATGATGCTCATTCCGTATACACTGATTATCGGGAGATGCTGGAGGACCCGCATGTGGATGCTGTCAGTATCTGTACCTGGAATAATACACATGCGGAATTTGCCATTGCTGCACTGGAGGCAGGCAAGCATGTATTGCTTGAGAAACCGGTGGCAACCAATGTGGAAGATGCGCTACGGATTGAAGAAGCGGTTAAGAAGAGTGGACGTACCTTTATCGTTGGATTTGTGCGTCGATATGATAACAATATGCAGATGATGCGCAGATTCATTGATGCCGGGGAGTTTGGTGAACTGTATTATGCCAAAGCTTCCATTCTGCGGCGTCATGGCAATCCAGGCGGTTGGTTTGCTGACAAAAGCCGTTCCGGCGGCGGTCCCCTGATTGATCTCGGCGTACATATTATCGACCAATGTTGGTACCTCATGGGCAGGCCGAAACCTGTTTCGGTCAGTGGTAATACGTATCGGAAGTTGGGCAATCGTGCCCATATCGAACATCTTTCTTTTTACAAAGCAGCCGACTACAGCGCAGCTGTGAATGACGTGGAAGATATGGCGAATGCACTTATTCGGTTTGAAAACGGGGCTTCGCTGGCGGTGGATGTGAGCTTTACCCTGCATGCACGCGGAGATGAATCTTCTGTGAAATTATACGGCGAGCGTGGTGGGTTCGAACTGGAGCCAGAGACACTGATCGTCACGGAGAAAAATAATACCATCCTGAATATTGAACCCCAGACGGACAATACGGGTCTCCATATTCATAGTGCATTCCAGAACCAGATTGACCACTTTGTGGATTGTTGTCTGAACGGTACAGAGCCGATCAGCCCAATTGCGGATGGTGTGGCCTCCACGCGCATGTTGTGCGGAATCTACGAATCCGCTGAGAAAGGGCAGGAGATTCGTCTGGATTGAGTTCATTTTACACATGGCAGTTGTCCTTCATCATATTTAAAAAGCATGCGTCTTCCGCGTGATCTGCGGTTACGCATGCTTTTTGGCATCAGGTCATTTATTCAGTGGTGAATTCTCGTACCCAGGGTCATCATAATCCGTATCCTGCAGCCTTGGAAGAACGTTCATGCTCTCAATTGCCTGCCGGGTATCCGGCGTGCCATGGTCATACAGAAAGGTATACAGCAAGGTCATACCATCTGAAAATTGCTCTGTTGCCTCATCGTGGTCTGCTGATTTGTAGGGTACCGGCGCCCGTTGCAAGGTATAGGCATCGTCATCCTCCAGCACCTTCATCAGATCTTTTAATCGGCCCAACTGTTCGTCATCCACCAACACCTCAAAGGGTGTAGATTCGTTCTTTGTTTGCTCAATAAGATTATGTGTTACCGATACATACAGCTGTTGTTTGCCGTCCTTCATAATCCAACCCCCATTCTGAAATGGAAAAAAGACGCTTCTACTGTTAATAAACAGCAAAAAGCGCCCTGAAACGAGCTATAACGGTATCCCGTTTCGTTTATTTCCCAAATCTCCCCGTTACGGGCACCTGGCGGGTACCGGCCTCCATCGATCCTGAACACAGGGGACAGGCGGGAGGGCCTGATGATGCCTTCTTGGTTGCTTTTGAAGGCACAGCTGGCTTCTGTCTTAGCCACGCTTTACAGGTGGATGAACTGCACTTCCAGACCGCAACGGTCTCCGTACGCACAGCATTTCCTGAACCTGAAGTGTGCGACTTAGAACTGGAGGAACTCGCAGCTGTCGGTCTCACACCAGTGGTGCTGAACGCCTTATGGTTGCGAATTTCACCACTGCCACGCCGTTCACCGAAGCGATCCTCATCACGTTCGTTGTGGACCTCGTAGTCACGACGGTCACTGTGACTGATGGCACGACGCTGTGCCACATCCCGACCTTCGGAACGGGCACCTGAGCCCGAGCGGGCATACTGTCCATTACCTTTACCATATGAAGCCTGACTGCTCGTCCGGCTCTCCTCACGAGGTTTACGTTTGTCCGGAACTTCCATGCCGAAGGCTTCAAGCAGGAAGCGGGACACATCCGCTGGCTTTCCGTGATGGCTCGCCGGTGAGGTAACGTACAAGTACTGCTTGGCCCGTGTGATGGCAACATAGGCGAGCCTGCGTTCTTCCTCCAGTGCCATGTCCAGTTCGGCGTCTGTCTGTTGCACAGCAAGCGCAGCTTTCTGATCCTCGGGGATATCCTGGCGTAGTGCGGTACTGTGGGGCACAATACCTTCACTGGCTCCGATCCAGTATACACAAGGGAACTCCAGTCCTTTGGCCCGGTGAATGGTCATCAGCTGCACTGCGTCACTGTCCTGTGCACGGCGCAGAGATTCCATCTCACGGTGTCTGCGGGAGAGCTCATCCGCGAATTGGATGAACTCTTCCACGGTTTCGAATTTTTTGACGGCAGCTTCAAATTCATCCAGGGTTTCCAGCATCGTTTCCTTATAATGGGTGAAGATGCTGGGATCACCACTTTCCATATACTTGTCGTAGAACTGCCTGCGCATCTCCTGAATGGCGATGATGGGTTTTAGTTTGTGCAGTGATTTGATCAGCTTGATGCGTTCTTTGACCTGTTCCTGCTGGAACGGTTTCAGCTTGTCCCATTTCACCAGATGAATGAGCGGATATTTCTTCGCCTGTTGTTGTTCACAGCGCTGAATCCACTCCAGGCCAGCATCCCGTGACACATAGAGCGGTCCCAATGCACTGGGGAGAGCATCCATGGCACGTGGATCAAGGGACAGACGCAGATGATCCATCAGGGGTCTGATGAGAGACTGGTCATAGAACACCGGGGAAGCACCATGCTGTACAAAAGGTACATCTTTCAAAACAAGCTGCTCGAATACAGCCCGGCTGCTGCTTGCTGTCCGGTGAAGAATTGCAATATCACGATAGGTATGCTGTCCTTCTTCAACCTGTTGGCACAGCTGGTTTACGACCCATGCCGCTTCTTCCTCCGCATTGGATGGTGTGGCGAAACGGGGCGCATCGCCGCGGTTTCCGGCGGCACGCAGCCGTTTGTCACGTCTGCGTTTATTGCGGGCGACCAGTTCACTTCCGAGTCCCAGAATGCGTGCATCACTACGATAATTGATATCCAGCGTCACAATGCGTGCACCGGGGTATACTTTATCGAATTCCAAAATCGATTCCTGGCGTGCGCCATTAAAGGTATAGATCGTCTGGTCATCGTCTCCCACAACCATCAGGTTGCGGTGAGCGGAAGCCAGTTTTTGCACAATTTCATACTGTAGGTGGTTGGTATCCTGAAACTCATCGACCATAATGTACTGAAAACGCTTCTGAAGCGGCCCCAGAACAGCAGGGTCACGAAGCAGGGCGGCTGCCCGCAGTAAAATATCATCAAAATCCATTTTGCCCCGATCCTGTTTCCAGGCTTCGTAACCTAGCAGAACACGCTTGGCGTCGCGTTCTTCCTGTGACTTTTCAGGCAGGTCGGTTGTTTCCGATCCTTGCATCTTCCATGCAGACAGCATGGCCAGCAGACTTTCAGGCTGGAAGGCTTCACTCATGCCATTTTGGCGAAGAAGCATCTTCAGCACCGTGTGCTGAGCCCGCGACTCGCCAAAGATCTCTTCCTGCACACCGTAATGACGCAGCAATGTCAGCGCAAAAGAGTGGAAGGTGCGAGCCTGTACGGCTCTCGCAGCTGCCGGACGTATACCTGGCAATGCGGCGATCCGGTCTTTCATCTCGGTGGCGGCCTTGTTCGTGAACGTCACCAGCAGGATACTGCCCGCATGTACGCCGCTGACCTCTATGAGGTAGCCAGCTCTTGCAGCCAGTACAGTTGTTTTGCCACAACCGGCTCCGGCGAGCGTCAGAATCGGTCCTCTGCCGTGACGGACTGCCGAGATTTGTGGTGCGTTTAACTTGATGCCTGCCTCTTCCAGAGAACGAAAATAAAAGGCATCCTGTTGCTCATTACCCACGAGTTGCCGACTGGTCTCCAGCGGAGCAGACGGGGACTGGGGCAGGGACGCCGCCGGGGTAACCCCGAGCGGACGGGGGTAGAACGTTGAGTTCGGACTTAACATGTTTCATCCACCTCTGTATGCATTCAGGGATAGGAATATCCCGGTTAAAAGTAAACCATTTGCCCTTTTCACAATCGCATTGTAAATTGGTATGATAGAGTTAGTTGCCTAATCAGGCGGTTAAGTATGGTCAAAGCTTCATTATACCCGAACATATGGTCTTGACGAAAGCCCCCGATTTCATCCAGTATCGGTATAAAACGGGCACCTGCACGAGATTACGCAACTTTTTGGCATGATATCGTATAAGTTATATGCCTGAGCATTTTGCATGAAAGATGTAATATGCTAATTTACTACAAGTATGTGTTCAAAAAGTCTGGTTTTCAGTACCGAGAAGATGGAATGAAGCTAGAAATGGAGTAGCGGAGCGTAGGGAGAACTACGTGAGCAACGGACATTTCGGCTGAATCCCATATTCGATGCTGAGGATGCCACTGGCATCCTTCGTAATCAAAAGCGGACTTTTAGAATAACCTCTAAAATTTGAAATGATAATATTGGTTTTGACGGGACAGAGGAGGAATGGTCATGAAACTGCTTCAGCGCATCAAAGACGGAGCGAACAAAGCAACAGAGCGTGCCCAGCACGCCGTTGAGATTGGGAAACTGAACAACCAGATTGTGGGCTTGCAACAGGAACAGGAAGTCCATTTTACAGATATGGGTCGCATCTTCTATGAGGGTTATCGGGCACAGGATATGACGCGTGCAGAAAAAGAAATGGTGGATCTGTCGCAGCTCTGCGACGAATTGCAGGACGAGATCGATGGTCTGCGCAACAAGATTGCTCAGCTTAAGAACGAACGGTTGTGCGAATGTGGACACGTCGCTTCCCTGGATGCCAACTTCTGTCCTAAATGCGGACGCAAGTTGGGTGAACTCAAGACAGCAGCGCCTAAAGTAGGAGCAGTAGGAGTCGCAGGAGCCACCACAGCCGCGAGACAGGAGGCAGCTGTAGCTCAGACCCAAACTCCAGAGCCGGACTTCTACGATGCGCCACCTGAATTGGAACTGGAGGAAGATGAGCCGTATCACACGGTCATTCCGTCCATAGCGGATCTGGAGACAGAATCGGAATATAACAGTACGGAATTTACCCAGGAAGAAAAGGAAGCGTTCGATGCAGAGTGGGAACGTCGCAGAGATGAAGAGATGCAACGGGAACGTGAGCGTCAGCAAGAACTGGACGAACGCATCCGCTACTGGAAAGAAAACAACCCGATCGTGAACACGGTGGACGTACAGACCGAAGTATCACGTGAAATGGTGAATTGTCAGATTTGTGCAGCCGAGCTGCCCAAAGGTTCGAAGTGGTGCCCGCGTTGTGGTGCCGAACAGATCTGATGCAGTAGAAGCACTGCTGCATCATTGTGAGGCAGTGCGGGTTGCTGACAGCATGGGGGGACGGGAATATGGACCAACTGCTGCATCATTTGCGTCATCTCGGGTTTACCGAGATGGAATCTAAAATTATGGTGGAACTCGCCCGTCAGGGATCAGCCTCAGGATATGAGGTTGCGAAGCGGCTGGGCGTGTCCCGTTCCAATGTATATGCGACCCTGCAACGGCTGGAACAGCGTGGGTTCTTGCGGTGTAGTCCGGGGGAGCCGGCGAAGTATAGTGTGCTGAAGCCAGAGGAGATGACACGTATGATCTCCGATCAAATGCGTACCTCGCTGGATTATGTCCAGAGCAGCATGCCCAAGAGTGAACCGGAGAAGCCGGTCTTCTATAACGTCGAAGGGGACAAAAATGTGTTTGAGAATCTGAGCCGTGAATTGGCCGAGGCTCAGCATGAGATTGTTGTAGACGTTTGGCGTGAAGAGGCAGAGTTGCTACGTAATGACTTACAGCAGGCTGAAGCTCGGGGTGTGCGGCTGTTATGGTCGTGTGATGGTGGCGAAGGTATGCTTGATCAGCCTGTCCCTTGGCCGGGACTACCTTTGTATGGCACAGGTAATGGTCGGAAATTTTCCCTGGTGGTGGATCGCCGCTGGTGCATGTTAGGCATGCGCGGTGAATCATGCGCCACACAGGCAGTGGTGACGGAGCATCCGGTGATGACTGGACTGCTGCTGAATCATTTTGCTCAAGAGCTGGTGTTGTACGAACTGGAACAGGATATGGGGGAGGAACTGGAGTCCCGCTATGGGCACCGGTACGAAGAACTCTCTGCGCGTTATTGGTCTTCTCCTTCAGGAGAAGGTGACCAGAGCTAGACAGATCGGCGACTAATTCACCTCTGATGGAGTGAACATGCCAGCACAAAGGTATCTATCTTGACGAAACGAATACGTGTGTACATAAAGCAGGCGCTGCCCGAAGGCAGACGCCTGTTTGTGCTGCTTTGAGAGATGACAGTGATGTTCGTCACAGCATCTGTTTCCAGTCAAGTCGATAGTAAAGGTATGAAGTTATGCTATTTTTGAGAAAATGAAGCTATGAACATTCGATTGAACAGGATACTACATGATCATTCTTTTGGCACGTGATATAGAGCTTCGAGCACATCCGTATAATAAGCTGTACCATGGGGTACAAATTCCGTTGCCCGAATCTCGCGAACGATACGTCCCGGCTCATCAGCTGCATGATCACTAGACGGGTGGGTCTGAACTCCAGTAGCTTGGATGACGTCGATCTCGCCACGGAACATAGCGAGTAGATCATCCAGCGGTACTTCATACAGGCTATCCACCTCGCTGGGCTGCAGAACGTAGGCTTCGAGCGGCTGGTTCAGACATAATCCATAGACGGCGCTGAATTCCCGATCTATGAATGGGACACCACGCACCTCTCCTTGGAGCTGCTGTGTAGCCGTGAGTAGATAGGTTAATGCCTCGAATGGAGTATTCACACCCAGTTCTTCCTCCAGCTCACGACTGGCGTCTTGCAGTTGTTCACCTGCGGTAAGATGGCCTGCTGCTGTAATGTCGTAACATCCGGGAAAGGTATCCTTAATATCACGCCGCCGCTGAAAAAGGACCTGTCGCTGCTCGTCTTTGTCACGCACGATCCAGCAGTGGAATGAACGGTGCCAATATCCTTTGGCATGGACCTCGCTGCGTAGTGAAGTGCCGATCCAATTTTGCTGATCGTCATAAATGTCGAAACGTTCTGGGGTCATGAAACGTATCTCCTTATATAGCAGATTTTAAAGTTCAAAATTTCACAAAGTATGTTTTAAACGAAAGGGGAACGATCGTATGGAATGCATTGTACACTTTCAGGTGATTTATCCGCAACCTCAGGAACGTAAAAGTCTTAGAGGACTTATATTTGTAGGGCAAGGTCAGGAACCGGCTAACAGTCAGTTAAGCAGCATGTTTAAGGATATGGGATTTAATGTACGTTTGGAAGATGAGGCCCAGTTGTTGTTCAAGCCAGTGGATGCTTCGGCAAACTTTGAATATATTCGTGTGACAGAGCTTGATACTGGAGAAGAAGTTTACAAAGAAGATAAGGATCTGAAGTCGATCCTGGAGCATTTGCTGCCACGCCGCTTCTAATTCATGAGCATGGCCGCAAATGACATTCATGGGGGAGCACGTGTAACACATGTATGTTAGGCACAAAAAAAGGCCCCACCTTTACGGTGGAACCTTCAAACCTTTAAGCTACGCAACCATTTTTAATGAAGCCCATATGGCTAGCTTTTCATACATACACCCTAGCAAGTAAGAGGTTGTCCCCCGCATCAGGATTTATATCCGTAATTCAACTCGGTGCGTCTTTATACGTTCATTGTGATTATGCTAGAGCGCCGGTTCCTTCTGCTTCCAGTTCTGAAGTACAGTGCGAGCAGCGGGTAGCCGCGGCTGGAATTTCCGATAGGCAATACTTGCAAGCCTTGGTCGTTTTTTGCGGCTCGGGCTTTTTGTGTTCTTTGCTTTTGAGATAGTTGATGCCCTTCACAAGCATGAAGATACAGAACGCAACGATAAGAAAATCAATCATGACGTTGATGAACTGACCATAAGCAATCACGGTAGCCCCAGCTTCGTTGGCTTGAGCGAGGGTGGTGATGTCCTGTCCGTTTGCTGTTTTCATGTCTCTATCCAGGTTGATGATTTTCTGACTGAAGTCAATTCCACCCAGCAGTTTTCCAACTGGAGGCATGATGATATCATTCACAAGGGACGTGACGATTTTACCAAAAGCAGCCCCAATAATGACACCGACCGCCAGATCGATGACGTTGCCGCGGACGGCAAATTCTTTGAATTCTTTAAGTACGCCTTTCATGTTTGCATATCTCCTTTGATCATTCAATTCAAAATATAGGTCGCGTTTCCATCCATTCTCCGTTCAGATCCGCGCTTCCGTTCTCATATTGTACATAAAAAATAGATTCCAATCACCCCCTGTTTGCAAATTAAGACAAGTTTCCGCAACTTCCATGAAAATACTTCTTTATTTCACGCCGCCGATTCGGTATACTTCTAACATTGTCAGTTATGTTTAACCTTTTACATTCAGGTTCGCGATCATACATTGTAACGAATCATGGAGCCAAAAAATTAAATATGCCGTTACTCGTATATGTGCAGGAATAGGCCTGCATGTCTCTACCCGATCACCGGAATGATCGGACTACGGGAAAGATGTTGCAATGTTTTGTATGGTTGGCATGAGATTATTCTCAGGCAGTTTGACTGAAGAGCAGGTTCAAGTAATTTCTATCTGTTTCTGATCACACTGTTTGGAGTTTCTCACGTCAGGAGTTATATCCTGTCATTCTGTCCATCCAGTACACTTGCAGCATCCATACGGCTTGTCCATATACGTACAAGTCCGTCTTTCCCGTCTCCGGTTATTCCGCAGCGTGTGAAAAGGCGGGCTTTTTGCTTTTTTACCATGCAATTGGAAGAGCGTGTGAGCTTCTGTGCGGAGGGCATTCAGGGGGAAGAATTACAATGCAATTGTTAAAAGACAAGGTAAGACAGGAAGGTATCGTCCTGTCCGAGCAAGTACTCAAAGTGGATTCATTCCTGAACCACCAGATGGACCCGGTTCTGATGAAGGAAGTGGGCAAGGAATTCATTCGCCGCTTTGAAGGTGAGAATATCACACGTGTGCTGACAATTGAGTCGTCAGGGATTGCACCAGGCATCATGACCGCTTTGGAGCTGAACGTGCCGCTGATCTTTGCACGGAAGCAGAAGTCGCTCACACTGACGGAAGACATTCTGGTAGAGAAGGTCTACTCCTTCACGAAGCAGGAGACCAATGAAATTACTGTTGCCAAGAAGTTCATGAAGCCTGGTGATCGCGTGCTGATTATTGATGATTTTCTGGCGAATGGTGAAGCAGCATTTGGTCTGGCTCGCATAGTGGAGCAGGTTGGAGCCGAAGTGGTGGGTATCGGTATTGTTATTGAAAAAGCATTCCAGCCGGGAGGTCGCTTGCTGAAAGAAGCAGGATACCGTGTGGAATCGCTGGTTCGCATCGGGGCACTGTCGGATGGACAGGTTACATTTGCGGACGAGGAGGGCACGAACTAATATGGCACGCGAACGTATCTTTCAACGGCATCGGCATCCAATCAAAACGTTCTCCCTCGGACTACAGCACGTGCTTGCTATGTATGCAGGAGCCGTCGTTGTCCCATTGATCGTCAGTAACGCATTGGGCTTTACACAGGAACAACTAACCTATCTCATTGCCATTGACTTGCTCGCATGTGGTGTGGCTACACTGCTTCAGGTATGGGGAAATAAATATTTCGGCGTAGGGCTGCCTGTCATGCTCGGTTGTGCATTCCAGGCCGTGTCTCCGATGATCCTAATCGGGATGAACAGTGGGGTATCTGCCATTTACGGAGCAATTATTGCCTCAGGGCTGTTCGTATTGATCTTCTCCGGAATCTTTGGGAAGCTTATTCGGCTCTTTCCACCCGTGGTTACGGGTTCGGTGGTTACGATCATCGGTTTGACCTTGATTCCGGTTGCTTTCCACGATCTGGGCGGCGGTCAGGGGTCAGAAGATTTTGGCAGCGGAGTGAACTTGTTACTCGGTTTCGGCGTGCTTCTGTTTATCATTCTGATGACTCGTTTCACAACTGGATTTATCCGTTCCATCTCGGTACTGATTGGTCTGCTGGTAGGTACGGTGGCAGCAGGGTTCATGGGTGAGGTTAATTTTGCTCCTATTCGTGATGCAAGTTGGTTCCACGTTGTTCAGCCGTTTTACTTCGGTACACCGACATTTGAGATTGTACCGATTCTGACGATGATTCTGGTGGCGATTGTCAGCGTGGCCGAGTCCACAGGTGTATTTATGGCTCTGGGCAAAATCCTGGACAAGGACCTGTCGTCCAAGGATCTGGCGCGCGGTTATCGCGCAGAGGGTCTGGCCATTGTGTTGGGTGGTATTTTCAACTCGTTCCCGTATACAACGTATTCGCAAAATGTAGGACTGGTACAGATGACACGTGTGAAGACACGTGATGTCATTGTTGTGGCTGGTGGAATCCTGGTGGTCATTGGATTTGTACCAAAAATTGCAGCCCTCGCACAGCTCGTTCCAGGGGCAGTACTTGGCGGAGCCATGGTGGCCTTGTTTGGCATGGTGGTATCATCAGGCATTCGGATTATCGGCAGTCAGGTTGATCTGAACCGACATGAGAATCTGTTTGTCATCGCTTGTTCTGTAGGTATGGGCCTGGGTGTTACCGTTGTGCCTGAGTTGTTCGCAGGTGCACCGGCCTGGGCTCAGATTATGCTCGGTAATGGTATCATTGCAGGCAGTTTCACGGCGATCTTCATGAACCTGCTGTTTAATGGTCTGGGTACCAAGGAAACAGCCGCCAAGATGGCTGAACAACAGGCAGATGCCATCCTTGGAGAGACGGGCAAGTCAGCTTAATTAGCCGAAATAGGCTAGGATTATTATCCAGCAGTATTGTTATGTTAACTGTTATGAATAGACGATTCACAAGATGAATAATGAATCAGGTTAATCATGATGATATACAGTATGAATGGTTTATGACATACATCATTTATGCTGTGAATGTTCAACCACATGAACGAATGAAAGAGACACCTTTAGATGCGAAACACCGAAAACAGGCTCAACAGAGTCGCGTTTTCGGTGTTTTTTGTTTTATTTAACTATGATGAGCGGGGATTACAGATGACGCATCTGTTTCTCTGCAAAATCGCCAACCCACGGCAGTTTTAGCCATTTCCCCTGCAGGCTGGTAACGACCATAATAAGCCAGACCACTACACCAAGCAAGGATAACAGCGATGCCACCAGTGGTCCAAACAATGGAAGAAAAGTCGATAAGACATGCCCGACCATAATGATGCCAAAGACCGTTACAGATTGCAGCGCATGGAATAGCACAAACCGACTCCGCTTCTCCACAGCGAGAAAGACAATTCCCCCTACAAAGGTAAACAGATAACAGAGCATGCCAGCAATATTTTCATCCAGACCGCTAGATGATTTCATGGGGGACATCCGGTCCAGCCTCCTTTGACCTTTTTAATTAGGTTATGAGGGAGGTGGACAGAACTGAACCGATGAATTTATTTGCCTGTGAACGGATGGGGATGCAACACATGGGAAAAAGCAAACAGGGGCAGAGCAAGCCATTGTACAGCTTGCTCTGCCCCTATTGTCGTTTACGATTAATACGTTACACGAACGAAATCGTTATCCGCCCTCGATCTGTCTGCGAGGGTTTGTAATCTTGCCAATTTTATCGGTGTCGTTTTCTTTGGGAACCAACCGCTCATCGGTTCGTCCTTCGTGGTGATTATCATATGCATATTCGGTCAGTTTCCATTCCGACTTGCCAAGAACGGGATCGGCCGGGAAATGTTGCCCCCGGTGCAGATGTTCCTCACGTCCGGCTTCATTGATGTAAACTCCGTCTACTTCCACCTTTTCATGCGAAAGGGGCAGCATATCTTGTTCTTTGCGGTCCATGAGACGACGCCTCCTTTGGATACCAGTAATTTAACTGTATGGGTTGTCCGTGATAATATCCCCCGAATAGTTCAGTGTTATGCTGGATATATTAATTCCGTATAGAATGGTGGCATTCATAACATATGATTCGGAATTAAACTTTTTGGGCATGAAAACCGTTATATTTATTAGAGGAAATCGTCAAGTCGTAAGATACTTCCGAATATGCTACAATAAGATTATGATTCATTCCGAATCATATCGGGTATTTATAGTGTCAGGTACTTGCTTTCTAGCGAGGTTCCCGACCTAAAGCTTGCTTTAAGCCGCGCACACAACTTCATGGATGGCATTTAAGACTTATTCGGCATTCTCTAAACGGAGCATTCACTTTCAACGTTTTGGGAGGGAATTACAATGGCAACGAAAGGTCACAATGAGGTCAAAGAAAGTTTGAGGGAAATGACTCGGATTTTCCGTCCTAAAGATCCAAAAAAATTCGTGAAGGAGTACGTGAGAAAATACCGGATTACGGGTGGATACGAGGAAGAATTGACTTCTGTGGTTGAGCATGAGCTTGTCAAGATGGATTCTTCCGTGTCCTGAAACAACACACAACTCTGATTATACTGTTCCGATAATGAATAGAACCGTCTCCCGGGCGATAAGCTCCGGCAGGCGGTTTTTTTTGCGTTCCTGCTGCATATATATGGGAGTACACCTACAGCGGGAAGGATGAATGCATGTGGACCCTATTTTGAAAACCAAAGAAGAGATTGGCTACATGCGGGAAGCTGGACGAATTTTGCGAAGTTGTCACCAGCATATTGAGCAGTGGATGGTCCCCGGTATCACGACAGCAGAGATTAATGAGCGGGTGGAAGAGTTTCTGGCAGCACGAGGAGCCACACCGGAGCAAAAAGGGTACAAAGGATATCCGTACGCGACGTGTGCCTCTGTTAATGAAGTGGTCTGCCACGGATTTCCGGGGGAAGAGGAGCTGGCGAGCGGGGATGTAGTGACCATCGATATGGTGGTGAACAAAGACGGCTGGCTTGCTGACTCGGCCTGGACGTATGGAATTGGTGAAACAAGCAGATCCATTCGCAAGCTGATGAGACGAACGGAGAAGGCACTTGAGCGGGCGATTGCCCAGGCAGTTCCAGGGAATACACTCGGAGATATTGGAAGTGCCATTGAACGAACAGCCAGGTTGTATCGGTACGGAATTGTGAAGCCTCTCATTGGTCATGGGATTGGTCAATATATTCATGAACCCCCAAATGTTCTGCCTTATGGCAAACGCAGAACGGGCACGATGCTCACCGAGGGCATGGTTATTACGATTGAACCAATCTTTACAAAGGGCAGTTCCGGGGCCGTTGTGTGGGATGAAGATGGATGGACGGTAAGGACGGTAGATGGCAGCTGGGGGGTCCAGTATGAGCATACGGTTGCGATTACTGGGAATGGCCCCTTGATTCTGACCGATGGCACGTGAGATGAAGTCAGTGAAGAAGAGGACTTGAGTTGAACTTTCTCCGAAATGCTCCATGCTGTTTTGAGCTTGAAGATAGCGGTATGGAGCGATAGGCATGTCTTCTGAATGGATATGGAGATCTTTTCCATAAATTCTGATCTTTCTTTTGCATAATAGCACATGTTTTCAATGTGAGAAAAATCACCAATAAATCGAGTTTTACCACCGAAATTTGGCAAAAATTTTCAAATGTAGAGTGTAATACTTTTAACTGAAATCGTTTGCAAATCAAGTTGTAGAGCGGTTTTTTACATAAAGTGAACAATTTGTGAACATGTGTCCAAAGATTGACAAAATCATACCCTCAACTTATATTTAATAAGTGATTGAAGCATATAGAATGAATTGGAAGAATGCGCAGACATGCCCTGAGCAGGAAATCACGGGAGTACTGGAAGCGTTATTTTTGTAAGCGTTCTGTATGATGAAGAGGATTATGCGTATCGTGCTGAAACGTACCTTTTGTTGCCTTTCTACCGAACGACAACGGTAATCTACGAAAACGTAAAAAAGTGGGGTAGATCAATGATGAAACAGTGGCAGGTTGCAAAGCGAATTCTCCCCTTGCTGGCGGTGTTCTCTTTGCTGCTATCCGCATGCGGGCGGGAAGACTTGTCGGTAATGAAACCTCAGGGTCCTGTAGCGCAAGGCCAATATGATCTGATGAAGTTATCCATCGCGATTATGATCGTGGTGCTCATCATTGTATTTGCCATAGCGGCCTATGTTCTGATCCGGTTTCGTAGACGAGCCGGGCAGACTGAGATGCCCGAACAGGTTGAAGGTAATTTCAAGCTGGAAGTAATATGGACAGCCATTCCGTTATTGCTGGTTATTGTTTTGGCAGTACCGACGGTCCAAACGATTTTTGCCCAAGGCGAAGATCTGTCCAATGACAAAAACGCACTTAAGGTCCAAGTCACCTCACATCAGTACTGGTGGGAATTCACTTATCCTCAATATGACGTAACCACCGCTCAAGATCTCATCATCCCGACCGGAACAAAAATCGCATTCGAATTAAAAACCGCTGACGTGCTTCACTCCTTCTGGGTGCCGTCACTTGCGGGCAAAATGGACACAAACCCGGATGGAACACTTAACAAGTTCAGTTTCTCTGCACCGAATGAAGGCGTTTACCGCGGTAAATGTGCCGAATTATGTGGCAGATCGCATGCTTTCATGGAGTTTAAGGTAAAAGCAGTGAGTCAGGAATCGTTTGACAGATGGGTGAACCAGATGAAAGCACCCGCAGTCCTTCCTGAAGACACTCAATTGGCCGAAAAGTTCAAAACAAACTGCCTTTCTTGCCACGCTGTTGGTGATCAAGGTGGACCGGTTGCACCTAACCTGACGGGAATCGGCGGCAAGGAATCTGTCGCAGGCATTTTGCTGAATTCTCGCGAGGGACAGGAAGAAGGTAGTCCGGTACTGGATAACATGAAAGAATGGCTCCATGATCCACAATCCGTGAAGCCGGGCAATACCATGCCGAATCCCAAAGATCTTGGGTTGACGGATGAAGAAATCGACGGAATTGCCGAATATCTGGCCAACTACAAATTGGACTATGAATAGAACAGCAAGGACGAAGAAGGGGGTACACAACCTTGGCTCATGCGCATAGCGTCAAGAGGTACAGGGGCTTGATGGATTGGATCACCACCGTCGATCACAAAAAAATCGCCATTCTCTATTTGGTTGCGGGTGGATTTTTCTTTGGAATCGGCGGCATTGAAGCCATTTTGATTCGGATTCAACTGATGAAGCCTATGAATGATTTTGTATCGGCACAGGTCTTCAACGAATTGATTACAATGCATGGAACAACGATGATTTTCCTTGGTGTCATGCCGCTTATTTTTGCCATTATGAATGCTGTCGTGCCTTTGCAGATCGGGGCACGGGACGTTGCTTTCCCGTTTCTTAACGCGCTGGGTTTCTGGACATTCCTGTTTGGTGGATTGTTGCTGAACCTGAGCTGGGTTATGGGCGGAGCACCGGATGCGGGCTGGACCTCATATACGCCGCTTTCGGGCAGTGAGTACAGTGGAACGCATGGTGTGGATTTCTACACCATCGGCCTTCAGATCGCGGGTCTGGGAACGCTCATCGGGGGCATTAACTTTCTCGCAACGATTATTACAATGCGTGCTCCAGGCATGTCCTACATGCGGATGCCGATGTTTACATGGACGACATTTATTACATCTGCCATTATCCTTTTTGCTTTTCCTGCCATCACGGTAGGGCTTGTACTTTTGACGTTTGACCGTATACTGGGAGCCAATTTCTTCGATGTCGCAGGTGGCGGTAACCCCGTACTCTGGCAGCACATCTTCTGGATCTTCGGGCACCCGGAAGTATACATTCTGATTTTGCCCGCATTTGGGATTATCTCGGAGGTTATTCCGACCTTCTCGCGTAAACGGTTGTTTGGATACAGCTCCATGGTATTTGCCACCATCCTGATTGCCTTCCTGGGCTTCATGGTATGGGCGCATCACATGTTTACAACAGGTCTGGGTAATGTAGCCAACGCGCTTTTCTCCATCTCC
Organism: Paenibacillus sp. FSL k6-2145; assembly: GCF_037976585.1. Taxonomy (NCBI): domain Bacteria; kingdom Bacillati; phylum Bacillota; class Bacilli; order Caryophanales; family Paenibacillaceae; genus Paenibacillus; species Paenibacillus sp. FSL k6-2145. The sequence goes on from NZ_CP150267.1 coordinate 2,794,437, forward strand.
ACGATGTTGATTGCCGTACCTACCGGGATCAAAATCTTTAACTGGCTCTTTACGATGTGGGGTGGACAGATCCGCTTTACAGCGGCAAATCTGTTTGCTGTTGGATTCGTTCCAACCTTCGTTATGGGTGGCGTTACAGGCGTCATGCTGGCATCTGCTCCAGCGGATTTCCAGTTCCATGATACGTATTTTGTTGTAGCCCACTTTCACTACGTTATTGTAGGGGGACTGGTGCTCGGCTTGTTCTCGGGACTGCATTACTGGTGGCCGAAGATGTTCGGACGTATTCTGAGTGAAACACTGGGCAAATGGACGTTCTGGACGTTTATGATCGGTTTCCAATTAACGTTCTTTGTACAGCATTTCCTCGGTCTGATGGGGATGCAGCGCCGGATCGTTACATACTTGCCGAATCAGGACTTTGACCTGCTTAATCTGGTCAGCTCCGTCGGTGCGTTTCTAATGGGTGTTGGGGTTATCATGTTCCTCGTGAACATCGTAATCACAATGAGAAAACCGGCTGGCGCGCCAAACGATCCGTGGGAAGACGGCCGTACACTGGAATGGTCTATTCCATCTCCGCCGCCGGAATATAATTTCAAGCAGACGCCGCTGGTACGCGGAATTGATGCATACTGGAAGGAAAAAATGGCAGGACATACGGAGATGACACCGGCAGAACCTGTAGGTTCGATTCATATGCCTTCAGCAACGCCGTTGCCGTTTGTAATGTCAGTAGGTATCTTTATCGCCGGACTTGGCTTGATGTTCAGCAAGGATGAATTTGGTAATGCATTTATGAATGTCATTTTCAACAATTATATTGTAGTTATTATTGGTCTCGTAATCACATTTGGCGCAATGGCACTTCGTTCACTTTATGATGATCATGGCTGGCATATTGAACCGGAGGATCAGGATGAGAAGGGGGCTAGAACATGACAACCTCACATGCCGAACCGGTGAACGACAAATTGCCGCATGAACCGGAGAAAGCAACGCTGGAAGGCCGTAACAAGCTTATCGCCTTCTGGTTGTTCCTTGGCGGCGAGACGGTACTGTTCGGTACACTCTTTGCTACCTTCCTGGCTCTTCGTGGCCAAACCAATGATGGACCTACGGCGAATGAACTGTTCCACCTGCCACTTGTGGCCGCTGCAACGTTCATTCTCCTGGTCAGTAGTTTGACGAGTGTATTTGCGATTCAGGCCATGCATAAGGGCAAGCGAGATGCACTGGCGTTGTGGCTTGGCATCACGGTAGTACTGGGTATGGGATTTCTCGCACTGGAAATTTACGAGTTCTACGAGTATGTGAAACATAAAGAATTTGGCATGACCACGAGTGCATTCAGTTCAGCATTCTATACACTGGTCGGGTTCCACGGAGCCCACGTTGCTTTTGGTATTGTGTGGATCGGAATCATTATCGGTCAGCTGTTCAAAAAAGGATTGACGGTCGTAACTGCACCTAAGGTATACGTCTCCGCAATGTACTGGCACTTTATTGACGTGGTCTGGGTGTTCATCTTTACGGTCGTGTACCTGCTCGGAAAGGTGGGGTAGCACATGTCGGCACAGGATAAGACAGATCAACAGCCTGTGAAACACCGTCACCGGACGGAAGGGCCACAGAAACACGTCGTGGTGTTTATCTTCTCCATTATTCTCACGCTGATTGCGTTTGCGGCTGCTTCTGCCGGAGGGGTCAACACAACCTTTATCATTATTATTTTGCTCGTCATGGCTATTCTTCAAGTATTCGTTCAATTGGGTTATTGGATGCACTTGAAGGACAAAGGGCACTTGATGCCGATTCTGTTCATGGCCTTTGGCTTTTTCGTAGCCTTTACGTGCATCATTATGGCACTCTATTGGGTCTGGTGGTAAAAGAGATGGCGGCGGCGCATTGCCGCCGTCTTTTCCCCTTTTTGGCGAATGAATCTTCACAAAGTAATGAAGGCAACAACCAAATCAGGTCACGGGGAGGTTTCCCGTATGCTCGGGTTGCAATATTTTAGCTTCAACGACTTATGGAGTCCGCTTATATTGGCTTTATTTCTGATCATTGCTGCCGCTTATCTGGTGCTTGTGGGACCGTTAAGCGAGCAAATAAAGGATGCAGAACCTGCGACTGCTGCACAGAAAATCATGTTTATTACAGGACTGTTTGTCCTGTATCTGGCTCAAGCTGGCCCATTTAATCTGCTTGGCCACGTAATGTTTAGCTTCCACATGGTGAGTATGGCGTTATCCTATCTGGTAGCGCCGCCGCTGATGATGAAAGGTTTGCCGATCTGGGTATGGCGCAGAATCGTACGCTGGTTGCCAACGCGCCAGCTATCGTTCCTGGCTCATCCGATCGTTGCAGCTGTGATCTTTAACGGGCTTTTCTCGCTGTATCACCTACCGATTGTACATGATTATGTCATGCTGAATTTTACCGTTCACCGGTTGTATTATATTGCACTGTTCATCACCTCGATGCTCATGTGGTGGACAATGCTGAATCCGTTGCCAGAGGGTAGACAAGCGTCGGGGTTATCCAAGATCGGTTTTATTTTTCTGAATATGGTACTGCTCACGCCTGCGTGTGGATTGATTATTTTTGCGGCCGAGCCGTTGTATCAGACGTACAGCAACCCGGCAGTATGGGCTGAAGCCATGCGGTATTGTGTGTCTGGAGATTCTACGGCTTTACTTCGCTCATTCGGTGGGCCAGCCTTCTTCAACTTTCTGTCTTCCGCGAAGGAAGATCAGCAGGTTGGTGGCATTGTAATGAAGTTTATTCAGGAAGGGATCTTCGCCTCCATGCTGGCTTATGTCTTTTTCCAATGGTATCGAAAAGAGAAGCAGGAAGACGACGATGATTCGTATCCTGCAGGGGGCGCAGGGGGGCCACTCAATCCGGCTGCCAAATAATTAAGTCAATGTTCTGACAAGAGGGGGAACACACGATGGATATGTATTTTTGGCTACCCACGATCAGTACTTCTTTCATTGTGATTAGTGCAGTACTGGTGGGGATTGGATGGGTACTGATTATTCGAGGTAAACGTGAGGCTCATCAGTCCGCCATGGTAGCAGGTGCGATTGCAGCTCTAATTTTCTTTGTGATCTATATGTCGCGAACGGTGTTCGTGGGTAATACGGCTTGGGGCGGGGACCCGGATCTGGAGATCTTTTATCGGATATTTCTGATCTTTCATATTATCCTCGCTACCGTGGCAGCGATATTCGGCATCTCCACACTGGTCCTGGGGTTCAAAAAGAAGTTCGGAACACATCGCCGCTGGGGCAAGTTCACGTCCATGATCTGGTTCGGATCAGCGCTAACAGGTGTTGTCGTGTATGTTCTTCTATATCTCTTATATCCTGGTGGTCATACACGTCCCGTATGGGAAGTTATCCTCGGCGTATAAAAGTATAGATATAACCTCCGGCTACTTGGGCGTGTGTCACTATGACCTTCTGAAACTATGAAAATAGACGAATCTAGTAGACGATTCGTCCACGCTCCCTCTCTCATTCATTCATAGAATGAGTTTGAGAGGGGGAAAGTAAATGAAAAAAACAGTCAATGTCAGTCAAACGTATCCACGTCTCACGGTGTATTCTGAAGAGAACTACAGAGGGAGAAGCCGCATTTATCGTGGCAATACGGGGCTCCGCAACCTGGACAATATTTTGGATGGGGTGGAGAGCCTACGCTTTTTCTCAACAAGTTCGAATGCAACGCTGGTTGTGTTTACGCGTCCTAACTTTCAAGGTGGATTCCGTGTCTTCCGTGGCAACACCAACTTGAGAGATTTGGATGATCTGATCCGTGGCAATGATGTGGAATCCCTGATCTCCACCAATCAACGGTTAACGCTGGCTCAGATTCGCGCAATCCGCAGGGATCGCAGTCTGCCTAGTGGCTACAACCTCGTTTAATCGTAAGACCTCTTCTGTAAACAGGTGCTAGAGAACGGCAAAGGGCTGTATCCGTTATTGTGTGTGTACACAATAACGGGTACAGCCCTTCTTTTGTGCTTGGGGAATTTCGTATATTCCCCTAATCCCCGCCGCCCCCACTGTCGCCGCCGCCACTATCCCCACCACTGTCGCTGCTGCTACCACTATCGCTGTTGTGATGAGAATGTGTGTCTGATGAATAATCCGACTCATGATGTTTGTGATCCGGTGTGTGTCTGGAATGTCGATCGTAGGAGTCATCTCCTGTAATGACCGGATATCCCGAAGCAGAGTCGGTATAACCGTTGTTACGACGGATGCGATGTCTCCCTTTTTTGGCAGAATGACGATGAGGCTCATCCCGGAGGACCAACCAGATAACGACAATGAGGAAAAGGAGGACAAATCCGATCTCTACCAGCCAATCCATAGCTGTAACCTTCCTTTCTTTGAATCGTGACTTTAATTTATTTTAACGTAAATTCGTACTGTGTCCCATCCCGTCTTCCTGATTCAGGAAATTTAAGGGTTGACGGGATGAGAATTCGGTCTGTATACTGTGTATATTGATATATACAGTAAACACAGTGAACACAGTAAGCAAGATGAGTGAGTGAATGACAGGTGAAAGGCAGGCAGGCATATGAACGAATGGAAGCAGGCGTGGTGGCTGACCCGCAGCCAGATGAGTAAGGATAAGCTCCAATGGCTATGGTCTGCAATATTCATGATATACACTGGCAGCATGAGCGGTGTGATGTTAGTAGGACAACAACAGACAGATTTCATTAATCCGGTGGTGGATGCCTTCTTTTTACTTATGTTGCCATTTCAAGGGTTTATGTTCTGCAGGCGCTCCTTCCGTTACATACATGAGGATTCCTATACGCAGATGCTGGCCTACTATCGCAGAATTCCTATCCCTGAACAAGCGGTGATGTGGTCCAGGTTACAGCAGTCTCTAATGGCGTTTGCTTACAACGGTATCTTTTTCTACGGATCGTTATATGTGGTTAACCTTCATTCCGAAGGATTCCGATGGGATCAATATCTGGCCTTTAGCCTTACCTGTACAGGTTATGGACTTGTGGTAACAGGATTGTATATTTACGGAGAGTTTCTGAACAGTGGCAAGAAATATTTGCTTCTCAGTACGCTTTTTGTACCAATCGCCATTGGCATGTCCTTACTGATTCGAATGTCAGGCAGTTACGGATTACGGCTTGTACTGGATGAAAGTAAATCATGGGGGCTACTTTCCCCGATCATGTGGATTGCTCTGGTGGCTGGCGTAGCGGGACTATGGCTGTTTAGTCGCTTGACGCTGAAGAAGCTGGTTCAACGGGATTTGAATTAAAATGAGAATTGAGCTTATGTACGAATACAGGATGAAACCGGCACGGTCAGGTAACAGACTGGAGTGTACCGGAGGGCGAGGTGCAAGATGTGAAAATACCCATTCAAATTAATGAAAATAGCGCTGAACCTTTATACCACCAAATTGAAAATCAGTTAAGATCGTTAATTATTACGGGTCAGTTGGGGGAGGGAACACATTTGCCGTCCATTCGTGAGTTCGCCGGAGCACTGAATTGCAGTGTTATTACGGTTAGACGGGTCTATCAGGATCTGGAGAATGAAGGCTTGCTTCGTACGAAGCAGGGGACAGGTACATTTGTGGCCCAGGTAGAAGCCGGCGACAGAGAGAATTATAGATTAAAGGCCGCACAGGAAGCGATGCAAGCAGCGGTGCAGTCCGGGAAATCGGTAGGCTGTACGGAAGAAGAGATGGAGAGCCTGTTCCGGGAAGTCCTGAAGGCTATTTACGCGAAGTAAGGGAGTGATTCATACGTGGAACCGATAGCAATCCAGTTGAACGGCGTATCCAAAATGCGAAAACGCAGAGTTATTGGCCCAATTGATCTGACCATCCCGGAAGGGTATATAGTCGCTATTCTCGGTCACAACGGTTCAGGCAAAAGCACCCTTCTTAACATGCTGCAGCAAGTGGTGCTGCCAGATGCTGGGCAGATTATATGGTTTGGTCAGGAACATGATGGGCCACTTCCCATTGAACTGAGACAACAGATTGGTTTTGTGGCAGATAACGCTGGTTCAGAAGAGAACCGGATAACAGCACAGGAAGCAGCCCATTTCCGGGCGTACTGGTACCCACGTTGGGATATGAAGTTGTTCGACCAACTGATTCATGATATGGAAGTACCTGTTGATGTGAAGCTGAACAAGATGTCCAAGGGAGAACGGCGAAAATTTGAGATTGCAGCTGCAATTGCAGCTCGCCCAAGACTATTGCTTTTGGATGAGCCTTCATCAGGACTGGACCCCTTTGCCTGGAAAGTGATGGTTGAGCAGTTCCGTACCTTCATGGCGGGGGGAGACACCACGATTCTGATTGCCACACATATTGCGGACGAAGTCAAAAGGCTTGCGGATTACATCGTATTGATGCACCGTGGTCAGTCGCTGGGGATGGCCGAGAAAGATATGGTGCTCGATCAGTGGAAAGAAGTCTGGTATGAAGGAGATTTAAGGCCAGAAAGTATTCCTGGTGTTGTGGAATCTTCTTTGGAAGAGGGAGGTCTGGTTCGCGTAATTACAACCCGGGTCAGCGAGGCGCAGGAGAGGCTGGAGCTGTCCAATAACCGGGTATTGAAAATCCGTAACTTGGAATTGGATGAAGTGCTGGCATTCTGGATTGCCGGGTATGCACCCGTACAGTGGAAATAACCGAAGGGAGACGATAAATGATGAACCGATTGGAATTGAAGCAAGTCGTCAAGCAATATGCAGACAAAACAGCCGTTAATGGAGTCACGCTCAATGTAAAAGAGGGAGAGATTTACGGACTGCTCGGAGCCAATGGTGCAGGTAAAACGACAACAATGCGCATGGTGCTTGGACTGATTCATCCTGACGGAGGGAACATCCTTTACAACGGCAAGCCCTATAATACGGAGCTGCAACAGATTATGGGTTATCTTCCGGAAGAGCGCGGATTGTACCCGAAGGTGAAAGTCAGCGAACAGATTAATTACCTGGCACGACTTCGTGGCATGAATGGTAAGGACGCAGATCAGAGCCTCAAGTACTGGCTGAATCGGTTTGAGGTACCTGAGTATTACGAGAAAAAGATCGAGGAGTTATCCAAAGGTAATCAGCAGAAAATGGGCTTTATCGCAGCCGTAGTGCATAGACCGCAGATTCTCATCCTGGATGAAGCGTTCAGTGGACTGGATCCTGTGAATGTAGAATTACTCAAGTCCACCGTCAAGGAGTTGCGTGATGAAGGCACAGCTATTCTGTTCTCGACACACCGCATGGAGCATGTTGAAGAGTTGTGTCGTCAGATCACTATTCTGCATCGTTCCAACACGGTGGTACAAGGAGAGATCAAGGAGATCAAGAGCCGGTATCCGCGTGAACAGGTATTCCTGGGTACGATTGGTAGTGTGGAAGGACTTGAACAGTTGCCTGGTGTGAAGAAAGTCGAGCGGAATGAGCGTGGTTACCTGATACATATTAGTCAGGTGGAAGCGGCTCAAGAGATTCTGAGAACAGCCATGACCCAGACGACAGTGGAACACTTTGAACTGAAGGAACCAACGCTTAACCAAATCTTTATTCGTGAGGTAGGTGAGTCGAATGAATAAAATGGGAACGATTACGGGTTTTACATTTAAAAACAAAGTTAAAACGAAATCATTCATGGTGACGACCATTGTACTTGCACTTTTAATTTCAATCGGACTCAATGTCCCGTATTTCATTACCTTATTTAATGGGGGTTCCATTGGTGGAGCTTCTAGCAGCAATCCTGTAAATATCGGTCTTCTGAGTACAGGGCAGCCTGAAGTTTCGGAGAAACTGGAGAGCTTCTCTGCGGCTCAAGGAGATCAGGCCTATCGATTCATTGCCAGTGGTGACAAAGATGAGGCTGCTCTTGCGGCGGATGTGGAAACAGGGCTTACCGATGGTTATCTGAAGTTTGAGGCTGTTTCCGGGCAAGAGTTCCCGCAGCCCATTCTATATTCAGCAGAAGACGTATCACCTCAGATCATTGCATCCATTGAAGCGGCATTACAGAGTGTGAAGCTGGATGTGGTTGTGAAGGATGTACTCACAGCGGAGCAGAAGGAACTGATTACAACACCTGTGAAGCTCACCGAGCAAAGCCTGAGCACAGATGAAAATGGGGCGGGTGCAGAGTCAGAAGGTGCGATGAGTCCAATTAACTATATTGTGGTGTACTTGTTGATCATCCTGTTGTTCACCTCGACCATGATGACAGGTAACATGATTGCCTCCGAGATCACGGCGGAGAAGAGCTCACGTATTATGGAGATTTTGATTACGAGTGTATCACCGCTCAGTCAGATGTTTGGTAAAATCATCGGGATCTTCATGGTGGGGATGCTGCAAATCGGGATCTTCGGAGCGGTGGTTGCCGGAAATATCTTGCTGCCGCATAACCGTGCAGTATTAGGTGACTTCAATATGAGTCTGAGTGATGTGAATAGTGCAGTTATTGTGTACGGACTTATATTCTACATTCTGGGTTACTTCCTGTATGCCGTGTTGTTCGCTGCCATTGGTTCAATGGTAAGCCGTACTGAGGAACTCGGTCAGGCTGTTCTGCCGATTACGATGTTGTCACTTGTATCCTTCTATATTGCGATCTTCAGTATTTCTACGCCGAACATTCTGTTGTTGAAAATCGCAAGCTTCATTCCATTCACATCGCCGACCGCGATTCTGGTACGGATTGGTGCAGGGGTTGCGCCAACCTGGGAGATTCTAACTTCATTAGCGATTCTGATCGTATCCATTATCATCTTCGGATGGCTTGCAGCGAAAATCTATCGCACAGGTGTGTTGATGTACGGTAAACGTCCAACTTTCAAGGAATTATTTAAGGCCATGAAGGCATATAAGATCTAAATTGAGTGTTTGAAGGGGAGGGATTGGATAAGTGCTGCTCCGTTTGTGGAGTGGCACCAATTCCCACTTTGATCCGTAGTATCTAAGTGTGTCTATTCTATTAAAAATTGGATTGGCAACTATATTCAATAAAGGAGATTACATAATATGAAAAATTGGAAACGCATGCTCTTATCTCTTACCATCTCGGTAGGTTTGCTCGTATCTGCAGTACCAGCTATGGCTGCTCCACAAGGAACTTCCGTCAAGGTTAATGACCAAGCTGTGAAATATGCTACAGGAGCACCAATCCTGGATAAAGGTACAACATTGGTTCCACTGCGGACTACGCTGGATGCTATGGATGTGAAGTTAACAACTGCGACAGATGATACGATCACGGCTGTGGTAAATGGCAAAACGATTACACTCAAAAGCAAGCTTACACGTATCAACGGTGTAACGTATGCGCCAATCCGCATCGTCGGTGATGCTGCGGGTTATGAAGTACGCTGGGATGCTGCAACGCGCACCGTGTTGTTGGTATCCAAAGGTGGAGCAACGGAAACTGCTCAAACCGGTGGACGCGGCTTCATGTGGGAAGTTGAAAGCAATGGCAATACGGTCTATCTAGTAGGGTCAATGCATATTGCTGATGAGAGCTTCTATCCATTACGTCCGGAGTTCGAAGAAGCCTTTGCGGAAGCCGACTATCTCGGGGTAGAGATTGATATTAGCAAAGCCGCTGATGAAGAGCAGCAAAAGCTGGTTCTAAGTCTGGGTTCGTATCAGGATGGCACAACACTGAAAGATCACATCTCCAGTGAAACGTATACTAAGCTGGGCGATGTATTGAAGAAAAATGGTCTGGAGTCTAACGCTTTGGATGCATTTAAGCCTTGGGTAGTAGAGAGCACACTTGCAAGTTTGAAGTCCACAACGGCAGGATACGAAGCGTCAGCAGGAGTGGATCTGTATTTCATCCAGAAAGCGATCGAGCGCAAACTTCCAGTTATTGAATTGGAGAGTTATCAATCTCAACTTGGCATGTTTAACGACTTTTCCAAAGAAACACAAGAGGAAACACTGAAAGCGACAATCGAAAACTTCGACGTGTTGGATAACAGTGTGAAAGAAATGGCAGAGATGTGGAAAACGGGTAATGACGAGCAACTGCTTGAACTGACAAACAGCTTCTCCACTAACGAGGAATATAACAAAGCAATGTTAGTTGATCGTAACATTGGTATGGCGGACAAAATCGATGGTTACTTGAAAAACGGCAAAGGTGAGGAATATTTCATTGTTGTTGGTGCGGCACACTACTTGGGCGATCACGGCATCGTGAAACTGCTTGAGGATAAAGGATATAAAGTAGAACGTAAATAAATATAGATTACTATAGAAGGTAACCCTTTCGTCTCGAATATAAGAGTTGAGAGGGCTACCTTCTTATATATAGAAGAAAGACAGATTAAATAAAGAAGATCAAGCTGTAGGATAATAGAATTGAACCTAGGAGTTCAATGTAGATTCATGGCCCTTAATATGGTTAGATTGTGGATTTGATATGTTTTGAAATTAACTCTTTACAAGTGTGTGTGTCGCATGGTATATTCTATTTCCGGCCCAAAAAAACACAAGATACACGGTGCGGCAAGCGAATGAAATAAGCTTCGAAAGAAACTTAAAAAAAGAGCTTGCAAAGTCGGTTCGGACATGATATTATATAAGAGTTGCTGAAGAGAACGACATTCGGCAACGAAATAAGTTTGATCTTTGAAAACTGAACAACGAGTGAGTAAACATTCTGCTTGCAGAATGAACGCGAAAGTTTGAGACAAGCCTTGGCTTGAATCGGCTGAAGCACAAATGAGATTTTTAATCTCGTCAGATTCAAAATGAGCTTATCGCTCTTTTCAATACTTTATTGGAGAGTTTGATCCTGGCTCAGGACGAACGCTGGCGGCATGCCTAATACATGCAAGTCGAGCGGACTTGAAGAGAAGCTTGCTTCTCTGATGGTTAGCGGCGGACGGGTGAGTAACACGTAGGCAACCTGCCCTCAAGTTTGGGACAACTACCGGAAACGGTAGCTAATACCGAATAGTTGTTTTCTTCGCCTGAAGGAAACTGGAAAGACGGAGCAATCTGTCACTTGGGGATGGGCCTGCGGCGCATTAGCTAGTTGGTGGGGTAACGGCTCACCAAGGCGACGATGCGTAGCCGACCTGAGAGGGTGATCGGCCACACTGGGACTGAGACACGGCCCAGACTCCTACGGGAGGCAGCAGTAGGGAATCTTCCGCAATGGGCGAAAGCCTGACGGAGCAATGCCGCGTGAGTGATGAAGGTTTTCGGATCGTAAAGCTCTGTTGCCAGGGAAGAACGCTTGGGAGAGTAACTGCTCTCAAGGTGACGGTACCTGAGAAGAAAGCCCCGGCTAACTACGTGCCAGCAGCCGCGGTAATACGTAGGGGGCAAGCGTTGTCCGGAATTATTGGGCGTAAAGCGCGCGCAGGCGGTCATTTAAGTCTGGTGTTTAATCCCGGGGCTCAACCCCGGATCGCACTGGAAACTGGGTGACTTGAGTGCAGAAGAGGAGAGTGGAATTCCACGTGTAGCGGTGAAATGCGTAGATATGTGGAGGAACACCAGTGGCGAAGGCGACTCTCTGGGCTGTAACTGACGCTGAGGCGCGAAAGCGTGGGGAGCAAACAGGATTAGATACCCTGGTAGTCCACGCCGTAAACGATGAGTGCTAGGTGTTAGGGGTTTCGATACCCTTGGTGCCGAAGTTAACACATTAAGCACTCCGCCTGGGGAGTACGGTCGCAAGACTGAAACTCAAAGGAATTGACGGGGACCCGCACAAGCAGTGGAGTATGTGGTTTAATTCGAAGCAACGCGAAGAACCTTACCAGGTCTTGACATCTGAATGACCGGTACAGAGATGTACCTTTTCTTCGGAACATTCAAGACAGGTGGTGCATGGTTGTCGTCAGCTCGTGTCGTGAGATGTTGGGTTAAGTCCCGCAACGAGCGCAACCCTTATATTTAGTTGCCAGCACTTCGGGTGGGCACTCTAGATAGACTGCCGGTGACAAACCGGAGGAAGGTGGGGATGACGTCAAATCATCATGCCCCTTATGACCTGGGCTACACACGTACTACAATGGCCGGTACAACGGGCTGCGAAATCGCGAGATGGAGCCAATCCCAACAAAGCCGGTCTCAGTTCGGATTGCAGGCTGCAACTCGCCTGCATGAAGTCGGAATTGCTAGTAATCGCGGATCAGCATGCCGCGGTGAATACGTTCCCGGGTCTTGTACACACCGCCCGTCACACCACGAGAGTTTATAACACCCGAAGTCGGTGGGGTAACCGCAAGGAGCCAGCCGCCGAAGGTGGGATAGATGATTGGGGTGAAGTCGTAACAAGGTAGCCGTATCGGAAGGTGCGGCTGGATCACCTCCTTTCTATGGAGAATCGTTTCCTGCAACGGAAACATTCAAATACGCAGCTTAGCTGCACAAACTACTCACTCGTTGCTCAGTTTTGAGAGCTCAAACTCTCAAACAGCTTGCTTTTGCATGGAGCTTGTTCTTTGAAAACTAGATATCGAAACGAAACAAACGCGAATTAGAACATTCCTTTAAGCTGATCTTGTGTAAACAAGTGAAGTGTTTTTATAAGGTAGATTGCACGTACGATGGTATCGAATGGGAGCGACTTTTGGCTTTGCGCAAGCAAAACAAGGGAAGCGAGCAGTCGAAACCGGAGCACGAGGTTAAGCTACTAAGAGCACACGGAGGATGCCTAGGCGCTAGGAGCCGATGAAGGACGTGGCGAACAACGAAACTGCCTCGGGGAGCTGTAAGCAAGCTTTGATCCGGGGGTGTCCGAATGGGGAAACCCAGCTGGGGTAATTTCCAGTTACTCATAACTGAATACATAGGTTATGTAGAGGCATACCAGGGGAACTGAAACATCTAAGTACCCTGAGGAAGAGAAAACAATAGTGATTCCGTCAGTAGCGGCGAGCGAACGCGGAGAAGCCCAAACCAGAGAGCTTGCTCTTTGGGGTTGTGGGACGTCTCACATGGAGTTACAAAGGAACCGGTTAAGCGAAGAGGTCTGGAAAGGCCCGCCAAAGAAGGTAAAAGCCCTGTAGTTGAAAGTCTGTTCCCTCCGAGACGGATCCCGAGTAGTGCGGGGCACGTGAAACCCCGTATGAATCCGGCAGGACCATCTGCCAAGGCTAAATACTTCCTAGCGACCGATAGTGAAGCAGTACCGTGAGGGAAAGGTGAAAAGCACCCCGGAAGGGGAGTGAAATAGAACCTGAAACCGTGTGCTTACAAAAAGTCAGAGCCCGTTTTAGGGGTGATGGCGTGCCTTTTGTAGAATGAACCGGCGAGTTACGTTCCCGTGCAAGGTTAAGGTGAAGAGCCGGAGCCGCAGCGAAAGCGAGTCTGAATAGGGCGAATTAGTACGTGGACGTAGACCCGAAACCGGGTGATCTACCCCTGTCCAGGGTGAAGGTGCGGTAACACGCACTGGAGGCCCGAACCCACGCATGTTGAAAAATGCGGGGATGAGGTGGGGGTAGCGGAGAAATTCCAATCGAACTCGGAGATAGCTGGTTCTCCCCGAAATAGCTTTAGGGCTAGCCTCGGAAAACAGAGTCGTGGAGGTAGAGCACTGATTGGGTGCGGGGCCCGCAAGGGTTACCAAGCTCAGTCAAACTCCGAATGCCATAGACTTACTTCCGGGAGTCAGACAGTGAGTGCTAAGATCCATTGTCAAAAGGGAAACAGCCCAGACCATCAGCTAAGGTCCCCAAGTGTGTGTTAAGTGGGAAAGGATGTGGAGTTGCACAGACAACCAGGATGTTGGCTTAGAAGCAGCCACCATTGAAAGAGTGCGTAATAGCTCACTGGTCGAGTGACTCTGCGCCGAAAATGTAACGGGGCTAAACACACCACCGAAGCTATGGCTTGATGCTTTGCATCAGGGGTAGGGGAGCGTTGTATAAGGGTTGAAGGTGTACCGTAAGGAGCGCTGGACATTATACAAGTGAGAATGCCGGTATGAGTAACGAAAAGATCAGTGAGAATCTGATCCGCCGAAAGCCTAAGGGTTCCTGAGGAAGGCTCGTCCGCTCAGGGTAAGTCGGGACCTAAGGCGAGGCCGAAAGGCGTAGTCGAAGGACAACAGGTCGAAATTCCTGTACCACCGTAAGCCGTTATGAGCAATGGGGGGACGCAGTAGGGTAGTGACGCGGACTGATGGATGTCCGTCTAAGCAGTAAGGCTGATGTGTAGGCAAATCCGCACATTGTAAGGCTGAGCTGTGATGGGGAGCGAAAATTATAGTAGCGAAGGTCATGATCTCACACTGCCAAGAAAAGCCTCTAGCCAGGTGAAGGTGCCCGTACCGCAAACCGACACAGGTAGGCGAGAAGAGTATTCTAAGGCGCGCGGAAGAACTCTCGTTAAGGAACTCGGCAAAATGACCCCGTAACTTCGGGAGAAGGGGTGCCCCGGTAGTGTGAATAGCACGAGGGGGCCGCAGTGAAAAGGCCCAAGCGACTGTTTAGCAAAAACACAGGTCTGTGCGAAGCCGTAAGGCGAAGTATACGGGCTGACGCCTGCCCGGTGCTGGAAGGTTAAGGGGAGTGGTTAGGGAGTAATCCCGAAGCTGTGAACCGAAGCCCCAGTAAACGGCGGCCGTAACTATAACGGTCCTAAGGTAGCGAAATTCCTTGTCAGGTAAATTCTGACCCGCACGAATGGCGTAACGACTTGGGCGCTGTCTCAACGAGAGATCCGGTGAAATTTTAATACCTGTGAAGATGCAGGTTACCCGCGACAAGACGGAAAGACCCCATGGAGCTTTACTGCAGCTTGATATTGAATTTGGGTACGATCTGTACAGGATAGGTGGGAGCCTTTGAAGCAGGAGCGCAAGCTTCTGTGGAGGCAACGTTGGGATACCACCCTGATCGTATCTAGGTTCTAACCTGGTACCGTAATCCGGTGCGGGGACAGTGTCAGGTGGGCAGTTTGACTGGGGCGGTCGCCTCCTAAAGAGTAACGGAGGCGCCCAAAGGTTCCCTCAGAATGGTTGGAAATCATTCGAAGAGTGCAAAGGCATAAGGGAGCTTGACTGCGAGACCTACAAGTCGAGCAGGGACGAAAGTCGGGCTTAGTGATCCGGTGGTACCGCATGGAAGGGCCATCGCTCAACGGATAAAAGCTACCCTGGGGATAACAGGCTTATCTCCCCCAAGAGTCCACATCGACGGGGAGGTTTGGCACCTCGATGTCGGCTCATCGCATCCTGGGGCTGAAGTAGGTCCCAAGGGTTGGGCTGTTCGCCCATTAAAGCGGTACGCGAGCTGGGTTCAGAACGTCGTGAGACAGTTCGGTCCCTATCTGTCGTGGGCGTAGGAAATTTGAGAGGAGCTGTCCTTAGTACGAGAGGACCGGGATGGACGTACCGCTGGTGTACCAGTTGTTCCGCCAGGAGCACCGCTGGGTAGCTATGTACGGACGGGATAAACGCTGAAAGCATCTAAGCGTGAAGCCCCCCTCAAGATGAGATTTCCCAGTATGTAAGACCCCTTGAAGACGACGAGGTAGATAGGCTGGGGGTGGAAGTGCAGCAATGCATGGAGCTGACCAGTACTAATCGGTCGAGGGCTTATCCAATAGCAAGTTGTAATTCGCGTGTTTCGTTTCGAATCTAGTTTTCAGAGAACAACACTCTGAAATGTAAGCTACGCGTTTGGTGGCGATGGCGGAGGGGTTCCACACGTACCCATCCCGAACACGACCGTTAAGCCCTCTAGCGCCGATGGTACTTGGACCGCAGGGTCCTGGGAGAGTAGGACGCCGCCAAGCAATAAGGAAGACACACTTGATGATATCGAGTGTGTCTTTTTTTGTTACTATTTTTCTGCCGAGAAACAAACTAACTATATAGATAAGACAGCATCAATATAATCATTTATATGAAGACTCTCAGTATTAATAATTGGACTACGGATTAATGCTGATATACATACTTCCAATAAAAATAATCAACTTCTGTTTCTTAGCTCCTTCAGCAACCTTTCAGTTTAATTTAACGTACGTTTCAATGGAATAGGGTATAGTGAAGCCAAGTAAAGAGGAGGAGAACCATAATGAATATATCTTCTACAGCCAGCTCCACAACATCATACATATCGACATCTTCGAGCTCCGACAATTCAAGTAGCTTGGAGAAACAAAAGTCGAAGCTTGAGGCTCAACTGGAGAAAGTACAATCCAGCAAGGACGATGAGAAGACGAAGGATACAAAGACCAAACAGCTTGAACAACAGATCAAACAGATTGAGGCACAGATTGCACAGCAAAGCTCTCAAGGAGCCGGTACAACAGTTGCTAAGGAGGCGCCACCTGCCCAACCTCCATCCAATGGAAAGGGTGTAGCTACCCCAAAGGAAATTGCTAATGCAACAACAGATAGTAATGGCCGATTTGATATACGTATCTAGTTGCTTACATCTAATGTAGGATAAAACAAAGCCCTGACCGATCTATATTGATCGTGCAGGGCTTTATTAATTTGTTTATTAGATTATTTATGAGGTCTACCTACATTCTATCTACGTTCCATTTATCTGCTATCTGTTGCCGTAATTATCTGGTTACTACCGTTACTCAGGACGCAACGCGTTTATTCGATCCGTAAGGGATCGTTTTCTATAGTACAGGGCTATGGTTGCAAGAACCAGCATTTCGGACAGCGGTACGGCAAGCCATACACCCGTGACACCAAAGAATGAAGGCAGAATCGCAATCAATGCTATCATGATAATCATTTCACGCGCAGCTGTAATCCAGATGGCCATTTTGGCATTACCTACAGATTGGAAGTAGGTGCTCATGACAAAGTTAACACCCATGAATACATAGGCAAATGTAAATGTGCGTAATCCGTATACGGCATTATCCGTTACGTCGCTGCTGAAGTTTCCAAAGATTTGCACGAAATAAGGTGCACCGATTTGAACAACAAGTAATAATAGTAGACCGCATGCCAGAGCCGTTTTGGTGGCTAAACGTATCGTTTGTTGTACCCGTTTAATCTTTTTCCCACCGTGATAATAGCTAATCAGAGGTTGGGCAGCGGATGCCAAACCCAGGAAAGCCAACAATACAACACCATGAATATAGTTCAACACGGTAAAGGATGCTACACCATCCGTGCCCGCAATGCGGTCCATCGAGATGTTATGGGAGACAGAGAAGACCGACATGCCAAGTTCAGCCAGAAAGCTGGGGAAACCAATGAGTAGAAGGGAAGCCAGCAGTTTGTTGTTCCATTTGAACCGGGTGAACGTGAGATTATTTGTTTTTTTGAAAAAATGAGTGAACAGGACAAGTAGCGCAAGAGACGCCGATACAATTGTACCGAGGGCCACACCGCGTACAGCCCATTCGAGTACATACAATGTTATATAATTGATGATGATATTGGCTACAGCAAACGTAATTTGAGCGTACATGGACGTGTTGGGGTTCCCATCGTTTCGTACAAAGACAGAGAGTGCATTCTCAATGGTGAAAACAAACCCGAACAATAACATGATATTCATATAGTCCGAAGCAAACGGGAAGGTCTCGGCGTTAGCACCGAGGGAGTATACCAGCTTGTCTTTGAACGTAAATGCAGTATATCCAATGGCTATCGTAACTAACATAATGAGCATAATAGATTTGGTGAAAATTTGTTTGGCTGATGTGATATCTTTTCTACCCATCGCGTTGGAGTACAAGGTTGCCCCGCCCATACCAATCCACAGTGACATGGCAACAAAAAGCGTGTAGACAGGAGAGGCAATGCCGATCCCGGCCATCGCGGTAGAGCCCAGTTTGTGTCCAACCATAATGCCGTCGATAATAAAATTAAAAGCAACTACCAGCATCCCCAATACGGAAGGCACAAGGTAACTTATAAAAGCTTTACCTACAGATTGCCCTTCCAGTGGATGCGTCCATTTCGTATTCATATTAACCTCCGTTAGTAAACTGAATGTTCATTCTGTATTAAATAATACTGAACGTTCGTTCTGTATGATAACACGGCTTGAATTCTCTTGGCAACTTTTGCGTTTAAATATCGTTTATGTGGTAGAGTAGGTGGATATTTATAAGGCGGGAGGAATCTCTTGATGAAACAAAATAAATACGATGAAGCTGAATTTTTCAATAACTACAGTAAGATGGCTCGTTCCGTTCAAGGGCTGGATGCAGCGGGGGAGTGGCATGAACTGCAGACTCTTTTGCCTGATTTGAAGGACAAGCGTGTGCTGGATTTGGGATGTGGTTTTGGGTGGCATTGCCGGTATGCGCGTGAACAAAAAGCGAGTTCAGTGATTGGTGTAGATCTGTCTGAAAATATGCTTCAGCGTGCTCGTGAAATGACGGACGATCCACAGATCCAGTACAAGCAGCTGGCGATTGAAGATATTGATTTTGCACCGGGACAATTCGACGTTGTGATCAGTTCACTGGCTTTGCATTATATTGAATGGTTAGACACGGTGTACGCTAAGATCAATGATTGTCTCATTGAAGGGGGCACATTTGTACTATCCTCGGAACATCCCATCTTCACCGCTCGCGCTGCGCAGGATTGGCATTACGGACCCGAAGGTGAGATCCTACACTGGCCCGTGGATGATTACCACGATGAAGGGAAACGTGTGGCGAACTTTCTGAATCAGGATGTAGTCAAAATCCATCGCACACTGGCAACGCATCTCAATGAACTGATTAAGGCAGGGTTTGCTATTCAAAAGGTGGCTGAATCCAAACCATCACCAGAGATGATTGAACAGGTTCCAGGCATGCGAGACGAGAATCGGAGACCGATGTTTCTGATGATTGCTGCGGTGAAAGTATAACGATGAAAATGATACGTTAGACTAGAGGGCAGAAAGAAACTGAGGAGTGGAGCGTTCGTTTAAAAGCTTTCTGATAGAGATTTCTAACTAAGCAATCTTGAAGGGAACAGCGTGTTCAGCGATGTTGAACATGCTGTTTTTTTATTTTGCTACAATAATAAGAAGTAATGTCCAAAACAGGGAACCAAATCACACTAGACTCAGTCATATTAAGTGAGGTGAACAACAGTTGGATGATCAATTACTGGCACAGGCTCAGACCATAGACAATTACACACTTAGCAGTATGATGAATGACTACGGAAATGACGTATGGAATTACGCTTATTTTCTGACCAAAAGTGCCGAACAGGCTGATGAATTGTCACAGGAGGTATTTATTCGGGCGTACTCAGGGATTGCTCATTATCGTGGAGATTGCTCACTGAAAACATGGCTGTTGACGATTACTAGGAACACCACTTTTACATATCGGAAATCCAGATTTTTTCGTAGCAGTCTGTGGGGAGAGACACTTCCTATAGAGACAGAGCGGGAGTATTCAGGACAACGAGTAATGATCCATGAGAAAACTTCACATCCTTCGGCGGAGATGGAAGTGATGCGTAAGGAGCATATCCATGAAATCTGGGATATTGTTCTGGCGTTGCCGAAGAAGTTCCGGGAGATTCTTTTGCTAAATCTGAAGTATGAGCTTACGACGAGTGAGATTGCTGAGATGTTGAAAATCAGCTCAGGCACAGTAAAGTCGAGACTATCCCGAGGTAAGGATAAGGTACGGAAACAATGGGAGGAGCGAAGCAAATGAGACACAAGGATGAGCAATGGGAAAAGGAAATCCAGAAGGGACCGTTTGCGTCGTCTCCTTTTACAGAGGATCACAAGCGAAAGGTGCTTCAACAGGTGGAGTGGATGAAGAAGTCGGAAGAGGGGAGCAAGGGAGATAGGCCAGAGGACAGTTCCAGGTCATCCAGACCGTTTAGACCGCAAGTAGGCAACGTGTCACACAAGCGTCGCCCTAGAAGAGGACCTCTTGTTGCCGGCACGGGTGCGTTAGTTATTGTTGCTGGATTGTTCCTATGGATCTGGGATGATGGACAGCTGGTGAAACCCGTAATCGAGCAGGTCTATCCGACAGCAGCGTTACAGTTATCCGATGGTTTGAGCATGAATCTGCTAACCGACAAAATGAAAAGAAATGTTGCGACTACGATGCGAGATGATCTGGGTAAACAGCTGAAGATTATGAAAGTGGAAGACTTGCCTGTGTCCGGCAGAATATATGTAGAGGCTGGAAATGAAAGCGAGAAGGAGTATGCGCAGATATGGCTCGATGCGACAACAGGAAATCTGCGTGAAGTACAGATGAGACGTGAGATGCAGCCAAGCGAGTTGGAGCACCGTTATTTGCGTCAAGTTCCATCGCTTTTGCAAAGTATAGGTAGTACTCCAACGCTTAAACCTGCATCAGTCCAACGTTTTGTGAGTATGAAGCAAGGGGAATTGGAGCCGATATCACATACGACATTATGGTTAGAAAATGAGACTGGCGATGGTTATGGGGAGATTGTATGGCAGCAGGACAAGGCTGTCTCGATCACAGGCGACCTTAGACCTGATCAAGTATCCCAGGCAGCGCTGACGGATGCCAGAAACGCGATTGAGGCTCTGTCTGGTAAAGCCAATCTTGATCTGGTAAGAGTAAGCCGAAGTAAAGATGATGAACTTGGCAAGGATACAGTCTTTTTTTCCTTTAAAGATAACTACTTTGTGCAGATGACCGAAGGAAAAGAGGGCTTGGGCTATACCGTAGGGGATGCTAATTATTATGAGCAACAAGAAATAGGCAACATCGAAGAGATGGAGGCTTATCATGAAAAATTATATAATATTGATGAGTCTCTTCTTAGAGAAAAAGTGGGGCCAATAGTTAAGAAGATATTTAACATTGATTTTGACGCCTATAAACTACACAGAAATGCTGAGCAATTGGGAGTCGTCACATTTGAACTGGAGTCGAGCACCGATGTTTTTCAGGTTGAATACAGGGAAGATGGACGGATCAAGATGATCACCAGAGGCGAGTTATAGGGCTGATCTTATATGTTACAATTTACTTCATAGATGGAATGGGTATAAGGAGATAACGATGAAATATTTGGTGAGTTCATGTCTGGCAGGGGTAGCTTGCCGTTACAATGGAACAGCGAGCCTGGATGAGAAGATTCAGGAGCTTGTGGAGCAGGGGCAGGCTAAGATGGTATGTCCGGAGCTGCTTGGCGGATTCTCCACTCCACGGGAACCGGCTGAAATTATCGGTGGCACGGGCAAGGACGTACTGGCAGGTACAGCAAAAGTGATCGAGAAAAGTGGCAAGGACGTCACAGAGCTGTATATCAAGGGAGCCTTTCAGACGCTCGAATGGGCCAAAAAATTGAATGTATCGTGTGTGGTACTGAAGGAGTTTAGTCCGTCCTGTGGTACAAAGATGATCTATGATGGGAATTTTGCCAATCACAAGGTAACTGGAGAAGGTGTCACCTCAGCATTGCTGAGAGAAGAAGGATATACCGTCATTTCTGAAAATGAATGGATGAATCAATTGTAAACTTCATGTGTGAGATTATGCCGTCTAGGAGAAGATTTATGTCCTGCAGCGGCTATTTTTCTTGTTAGGATACAATACTTACTTTTAGAAACTGAGAAACAATAATGTGCGTACTTTTCATTTTCGGATATAGATTCTAAACTAATACTTAAGTAAATCAAAAACTAGAGACTGACGATTCAACATAAAAAATCTATAAAAAGGACGTGGAGTTTCATGGAAGTTACAGCAAAGTCAAAGACAAAGGAAGACATCTTAAAAGCTTATCATTTCCGGCATGCAACAAAGATATTTGATGATACCCGCAAAATCTCGGATGAGGATTTCCAATTTATATTGGAAACAGGCAGATTATCTCCAAGTTCCATTGGTCTTGAACCGTGGAAGTTTCTGATTGTACAAAATCCAAACCTGCGTAAGCGTCTGTCCGAAGTCTCTTCCGGCGCTCAAAAGCAATTGGCTACAGCAAGCCATTTTGTTGTTATTTTGGCCCGATCAGATGCCAGTTATAATTCTCCTTATGCGGAGTACATGTTGAAGGAAACAAAGGGAATGCCAAATAACGTATTTGAGCTAACAAGTGAGGCTTATGGAAAGTTCCAAAATAACCAGAAAATTCTGGATAATCCACGATCATTATTTGACTGGGCATCCAAACAGACGTATATTGCACTCGGCAACATGATGACGGCGGCAGCTCAGATCGAGATTGATTCTTGTCCAATCGAAGGTTTCAGCCGTGAGGACGTCCACCGTATTATGGAAGAAGAGGGCTTGCTGGAAAATGGCGCATGGGGCGTCTCTATGATGGCAGCCTTCGGTTATCGGGTAGAGGAGCCCCAACGTGAGAAGTCCCGACAATCCGTTGAGAAAATCACGCAATGGATTAACTGAATTCAGCATGGATTCAACTTGAATTCAAAAACAATTAGCTAAGATCTAACATTATAGATCAGGATCAAAGTAGTATCGGAACAGCCCGATATTTTCCATATGTTAGAAGGATGGAAAGGGCTGTTTTTCTTTTTTATAAAAAAGAACTTGAAATTACATAGATGTCTATGTATAATGAGGTCATGCCAAAATATAACGCAATTGCACTGATTGCAAGAATCAGGGACCATGTCAACAAACGGATTGTACACGAATTGGAACAGCATGAGGTAACAGGGATTGTTCCTTCTCATGGGGATGTATTAATGTTCTTGTACCGGGAAGAGACGCTGTCGATCAAGATGTTGGCTGAACGTGTTCAACGCACGCAACCAACGGTAACGGTACTGGTCAACAAGCTTGAGAAGCTTGGCTATGTTGAACGTAGCAAGAGTGCCGAAGATAGCCGAGTGACGATGATTCGCCTAACCGAACAGGGGAAGCGACTCGAACCGATCTTCCATCAGGTATCAGAGCAGATTAATGACATCATCTATAGTGGCCTGTCCGATGAACAGTCGGAGCAATTGGAGAGCTTGCTGTCCATTATTGTCCGAAAGTTATAATGAATGAACTCTTCTGTCTGCAACCCTTCCAGATTTGACTGGGGTGGAGGCAGAGGAGCCAAAATATTTTTTTGCCCATATACATAGATATCTATGTATGCGGGAACGTATCAATGTAACCCATTTTCGCAACCTAACTCAAACCAAACCTGGAGGGATTCACACTATGAAACATCTTATCGTATATGCTCACCCACACACAGACAGCTTGAATAACGCAATCCTCAATACTGCTGTAGAAGCTCTCGAAGCTCAAGGCCATGAAGTAGTCGTTCGTGACTTGTACAAGCTTGGATTCCAACCCGTACTGACTGAAGCTGACACAGCTTCTATGCGTGCAGGACAGACACCACAGGATATCGCTACAGAGCAACAGTTTGTTACAGATGCAGAAGCCATTACATTCATCTATCCGATCTGGTGGACAGGTCTTCCTGCCATTATCAAAGGATATGTTGACCGTGTATTCGCCTATGGTTTTGCGTATGCAGCAGGTGAAGCGGGAATCGAGAAATTGCTGACAGGCAAAAAAGGCCTCATCATCAACACACATGGTACACCAAGTGAAATTTATGATCAAATTGGCATGACTGCTGGACTGAAATTAACTTCAGACGTAGGTATCTTCGATTTTGTAGGCATTGAAGCCGTAGATCATCTGCTCTTTGGAAGTATTGGATACCTGGATGCACCCGCATATCAAGCCATGTTGGATCAGGTTAAACAAACGGTTACAACCAAATTCTAATATAGATGTTGTTTCCCTATAGGATTCCATATGATACCAGACCGACTCGATCATGAGTCGGTTTGTTTGTTCATGTGTTTGCAAAATGGATGAAAGGGGGTATAATCGTACCCATGGAACCTATACTTATATTCAAAGCGTTATCGAACGAGACACGTAGACAAATCCTGTTGTGGCTCAAAAACCCGGAGCAACACTTTCCACCGCTGGAACTATCTCAGCATCCGGATGGTGGCAAGAACGGAATCTGTGTTGGCACGATTCAAGTGAAGGCTGGACTGGCTCAGTCGGTTATCTCCAGTTATCTGCTGACCATGCTCAAGGCAGGGTTGCTGCTCTCCGAGCGAAGAGGACAATGGACGTATTATCGGCGCAACGAGGAGACAATCCGTCAGTTTGCTGAATACGTGCAGAACGAGTTATAAGCCGGATGCCGGAACGGAAGCTAGGATGCACATGTAGGCAGGGATTCCGTCCGGATGTAAACGGCTAGTTTATCATCACATCACCATATCCAGTTGTGATTTAATTAATCTATATATCTGGATATACAAAAATATAATCATCGAGGAGATTAAACGATAATGACTACAGAAAATACAGCTTCATCCCATAAAGAACATATTAATGACGTTAAGCTT
This sequence comes from Paenibacillus sp. FSL k6-2145, assembly GCF_037976585.1. Taxonomy (NCBI): domain Bacteria; kingdom Bacillati; phylum Bacillota; class Bacilli; order Caryophanales; family Paenibacillaceae; genus Paenibacillus; species Paenibacillus sp. FSL k6-2145. Next base: position 2,818,789 of record NZ_CP150267.1, read on the forward strand.
TCCATCCTGGATTTGGCTCCTGTTGTAGTGGGCGCAACACCTGCTGATGCTTTGCGCAACAGCCTGGATCTGGCACAGCATGCTGAGCGTTGGGGATATCACCGTTACTGGGTAGCTGAACATCACAACATGCCGGGTATTGCTTCTTCCGCAACTTCGGTCGTTATTGGATATCTGGCTGGTGGAACCAAAACGATTCGTCTGGGTTCAGGAGGCATCATGTTGCCTAACCATGCACCGCTTGTCATCGCTGAGCAGTTCGGCACACTGGAATCCTTGTATCCTGGCAGAATTGACCTGGGACTGGGTCGCGCACCAGGGAGTGACCGCCGTACATCGCTTGCACTACGCAAAGATCTGAACAGTGGGGAAGATTTCCCTGAGCTTTTGGCAGAACTTAGAGCATACTTTGATGCTTCGGCGACATCTTATCATGCACCTGTTCGCGCAGTTCCTGGAGAAGGATTGAATATTCCAATTTATCTCTTGGGGTCCAGTGATTTCAGTGCACGTCTGGCAGGTCAGCTGGGATTGCCGTTTGCTTTTGCCAGCCACTTCTCGCCCGATTACACCCGTATTGCACTGGAGACGTATCGAAACAATTTCCAACCATCTGATAGCTTGAAGGAGCCACATGTGATTGTTGGTGTTAACGCTGTTGTTGCGGATACAGACGAGGAAGCAGCATGGCTGGGTACAACGATGCAACAGCAGTTCCTGAACATTATTCGCGGCACAACGGGATTGGTACAGCCTCCGGCAGAGATGGAAGGCAAATGGACGGATCGTGAGAAAGCTGGTGTTGAGCAGACGCTGAAGGCAGCTGTTAATGGTTCGCCAGAAACCGTACGTGGACAGTTGGAATCCTTCATTCGGCAGACGCAGGCAGATGAGCTGATTATTACGTCGATGATCTATGATCATAAGGCACGTCTGCATTCCTATGAGTTAATCGCACAATTGGCGGGAAAAGCTTAATCTTCATTTTTTAGCGTAAAAGCTGGCTTAATGGTAGGGTATAGATATAAATTTACGGTTCGTCTCCCAGTGAGGCGAGCCGTTTTTGAATAGGGAGAATTTGCAAATGTTTCGTGTGGGGCAGAAGACTCATTTTGGGGTAAAATGACTTTACCGGTTTAATTTGAAACGGTTAATCAGCACCATACGTATAAATCCAGAGTGTTATACATATGTTGGCTTGTACAAGGTACTTTTTTATTCGTGTGTAGGGCATTTATCTAGCTTAATAGTTAAGTTTTGATTAAGGGTCATAAGAGAGGACGACACGCCTATGGAGCAACCTGAGCAACCCCGCGTTTGGCCGGAGCGGTTCAAGCGATTTTTTCTTAACAACAAGTTTGTGCTATTTCTGCTAATTCTGCTGTTGGTGGGACTGAACGTGATGGTTCTGACCAAAGTATCCTTTGTTCTTCATCCGCTAGCAGTACTCATCAAAACCATTGTACTTCCTATTATTCTGTCAGGAATACTCTATTATCTGCTGAATCCGATTGTGGATGTGATGGAAAGGTGGAAAATCAAGCGTGGCTGGTCCATTCTGATCCTGTATCTTGCGATTGGAGGCATTCTGACAGTCGTAGTATTGGCGGTCATTCCAGTTGTGCGTAACCAGATTGTGGGGCTGATTGAAAATTTCCCAACGTACAGTGAGACGGTAAAACAGCAGTTTGAGGAGCTTACGGGCAGTAAATTGTTCGGTCAGTTCCAGGAAACGGTGAATCTGAATTCGCAGGACTGGTGGGGAACAATCTCCCAAAAGGCTACTGAAATTCTGAACTCGACCTGGACCAAATTGGGCGGATTCCTCGGAGCTTTCACGGAGACCGTGCTGTCCATCGTAACGGTTCCGTTCATTCTGTTCTATCTGCTGAAAGACGGCAAAAAGCTACCAGCGAAGATTCTGTCTTTCCTGCCAATCAAGAGTCGTACGGGTGCAATGCATGTACTGGAAGACATCAATCACCAGATCAGTTCATTCATTCGTGGACAGATTATCGTCAGCTTCTGCATCGGTATTCTGCTCTACATCGGTTATATGGTCATTGGTCTGGATTATGCATTGATTCTTGCAATTATTGCATCGTTCACAAGTGTTGTTCCGTATCTGGGACCTGCAATTGCGATTACACCAGCATTAATCGTGGCACTTGTCACTTCGCCGGTGATGCTGCTGAAGATGGTCGCCGTATGGACGATCGTACAGTTAATCGAAGGTAAATTCATCTCACCACAGATCATGGGCAAAACGCTGAAGATTCATCCCATCACGATTATCTTTGTCATTTTGACTTCGGGTAATCTGTTTGGAGTCGTGGGCATTCTGCTCGCTGTTCCAGGATACGCGGTGCTGAAAGTATGTGTATCGCATATCTTCAACTGGTTCAAGGACAGATCCGGCCTGTACGATCCAAACAAGAACAATCTTTTATAACCAAAGTGGCAAGTTCCAATGGATAGTTAATCAGAAGATTTAGTCACTTTTTATTTTTTGTACAAAACGGTACCCTTACCAAGAAGAACCCCCGTCCATCGGCAAATAGCCGAGAGGCGGGGGTTCTTCTGCATGAACAAGCTTGGCTGCTGCCTAGCTGTGTTTAATATGTTGGAGCGTTTGCAGGAAAATCTGCTCAATATGAGTATCATCCAGAGAGTAGTACACCGTCTTGCCTTCCTTGCGCCGCTTGACGATCCGCATGTTGCGGAGAGAACGCAGCTGATGTGAAATGGCCGACTGCCCCATGTCGAGCAGAACCGTCAGGTCATGAACACATAATTCCTTCTGTAACAGTGCATCAATAATACGTAGACGTGTGGGGTCGCTGAATGCCTTGAACCAATCTGCCATCTCGGAAGACGTCTCCCGATCTATGAGTGAAGTGCGAATCGTCTGCACGTCGGCTTCAGTACCTGAGCAGGCTGCATCACATTCGCTTGGTGCTTTAACCGGTTGTTCCATTTCCTATCACCGCCTATGTTAACTCAACATTTTGCATAATTCGATTTAACCATGTGTAAGTACATTGTTGATTGGAATTCACTGGTTCTGATTTATGCAAAAGTTTAACTATAGCTCTATTATATCCAAAACCCGCCTAAAGCGAAATGATTACTATTAGCATAATCTGTATGAAAAATCAACAACGATTGTTGACACTCATGTTTAGGCGTGCATATAATAGGGGTAACCAAACATATGAATGAGTGCTCATATATTGAATGCAATTGAAATATAACATCGTTTTTGTACTGCAAAGGGGAGAATTCACATGGGAACCGGACAGGAACAGGTGAAAAGGGAACTGCTGCTTGATGGACTGGATTGTGCGAACTGCGCATTGAAGATCGAGAATGGGGTCAAAAAAATTAAGGGCATTAACGAATGCTCTGTCAATTTTGTTACCAAAACATTATCGCTGCACACCACTTCTGATATGGATGAACAGGTAGTGGAAGAAGCAAAGCGCAAAGTGCTTCGGCTGGAGCCGCATATTCGCATTTCGGAAAAAGGAAAACAGGTGAACGGTCATGTGCACACCCATACAGGGAGTGCAGGTAGTGCAAATAACCACAGTCATGACCATTCACATTCACATGGCAAACACTCGCATACTCATGATCATGGACATTCGCAGGGCCACGCACATGGTCATGTGCATGAGCACGGAAGTCATGCTGGACATGATCACAGCCATACCCATGATGATGCCCATGCAGGCCACTCGCATGAACATGGTGCAGGACAGACAAAAGTGTTGCTTGCTCGTCTTGCTGCAGGTTCTGTGTTGCTCGCAACTGCAATCTGGTCGCCGCTGGAGGGCTGGGCACAGTTTACTCTATATGCGCTCGCTTATCTGATTGCCGGGGGAGACATCGTGCTCCAGGCGTCCAAAAACATCATCCGCGGTCAGGTGTTCGATGAATACTTCCTGATGTCCGTCGCTACCTTGGGTGCCTTTGCTATTGGAGAGTATCCGGAAGGGGTAGCCGTCATGCTCTTTTATCAGCTCGGGGAGCTGTTTCAGGGCATGGCGGTTAATCGGTCACGCAAGTCGATTCAGTCACTGATGGACATTCGCCCGGACTACGCGAATATCCTGACAGGTTCGGGTGACGAGACCCGTCGTGTATCTCCGGAAGACGTACGGATTGGTGATCGTATTGTCGTGAAAGCAGGAGAGCGAGTACCGCTGGATGGTATCGTTAGAGCTGGGCGTTCCATGGTGGACACTTCTGCTCTGACAGGTGAATCCGTACCTCGTGAGCTGGAGTCCGGAAGTGACGTACTGAGTGGATTTGTGAACAAAAATGGTATGTTGACGATTGAAGTGACCAAAACGTTTGGTGAATCAACGGTATCCAAAATTTTGGACCTGGTACAGAACGCGAGCAGCCGGAAAGCGAAAACAGAACATTTTATCAGTAAATTTGCTCGTTATTACACACCGGTTGTTGTTATCCTTGCAGCCGTGATTGCATTTGTTCCACCGTTGATACTTAGTGGTGCAACATTTGCTGACTGGATCTATCGTGCATTGGTCTTCCTGGTTATCTCTTGCCCTTGTGCGTTGGTGGTCTCTATTCCACTTGGATTCTTTGGTGGTATCGGAGCGGCTTCACGTAACGGGATTCTTGTCAAAGGCAGTAACTACCTTGAAGCGTTGAACGATGTGAAAGTTGTTGTTTTTGATAAAACGGGCACACTAACCAAAGGTGTATTCAAAGTAACAGCCATTCGTCCCGAAGGTGGACGTACGGAAGATGAACTGATGAAGCTGGCAGCCATTGCTGAAGCGAATTCCAATCATCCGATTGCCGAATCCATTCGCGCAGCTTGGGCCAAGGCCATTCCCACGCAAGGTGTGGAAGGTTATGATGAAGTTGCCGGACATGGGATCAAGGTGAGTGTGGATGGTCGGGAAGTGCTGGCAGGCAACGTCAAATTAATGGAGCAGGCGGGTATATCGTATAGCACACCAGGGACGTCAGGAACGATAGTCCACGTGGCTGAAGCTGGCACGTATGTTGGTCATCTAATTATTGCTGATGAAGTGAAGGATGATGCAGCCGCTGCTATTCAGGCACTGAAGAAGCTTGGCATTCGCAAAACGGTCATGCTGACAGGTGATGCCAAAGCCGTAGGTGAAGCAGTAGGACGTGAACTGGGTGTGGATGAGGTCTATGCTGAATTGTTGCCACAGGATAAAGTCGAACGACTGGAGCAACTGGAAGCTGCCAAATCTCCGAAGGAAAAAATGGTGTTTGTCGGTGATGGCATCAACGATACACCTGTCCTAGCGCGCGCCGATGTGGGCGTGGCGATGGGTGGACTCGGTTCAGATGCTGCCATTGAAGCGGCAGATGTGGTCATCATGACAGATGAACCTTCGAAACTAGCGAGTGCAATCCGCATTGCTAAGCGTACACGAATGATTGTATGGCAAAATATCGCGTTTGCTCTGGGGGTTAAAGCGATCTTCCTGCTACTGGGTGTGTTCGGCATAGCTACCATGTGGGAAGCGGTATTCTCGGATGTCGGTGTCACGGTGCTGGCTGTTCTGAACGCCATGCGTGTACTCCGAGTGAAGAATATCTAAGTTTACGAAACGATCCAGGCGGCTCTTCGTATATACGTAGAGCCGTTTTTATATTTTTATGTAGAAAAGTCTAACTAGACATTTATACGAGAACGGAGAGGATAGAAATAACCTGAAGAAGCGAAGCTGCATCAGCAGGTTATTCTGTCACCGGAGTGTCAGTGTAAGCAGGTCTATGGAAGACAACAGTGAAGGGGAGAACGTTTTGACAGGAGCAGTAGTAGGGATAATTATCGGAGTGTGTTATTTCATTCTGGGGTTAATGGTGTTCAAAAAACCACCGAAAATGATTAACGGAATATATGGATATCGGACCCCGCGTGCAATGAGTAATCCCGAGTTGTGGGACGAAGCGCAAAGTTATAGTGCCAATCTGATGATGCAATTTGGTGTAATTATCACGATATTTGGCATTATCGGTTTCTGGCTTACAGATGTACGAGCTTTGGTGCTGAGTCTGGTTGCTACAGGATTTTATACGATCAGACTATTTACCAGAGTTGAAGGCCGGTTGAAGCAAATGCAACGTGCTCAACAGCAACAGCAACAGCAACAGCAACAGCAACAGCAACAGAATGAGCAGAACGTTTAAGGTAAAGTGAATGAATAGTTTACAGAGGAAGACTCGCGTGTGAAGCGGGTCTTTTTTTGTTGAAGATAGAGAATGGAAGGCGATGTTGAACTCGCTAAGGCTTTATGTTTGAAATCTAACGTTGACGTTAACGTTAAAATTATATATAATTATGTACATAACATTACAGACATATGGAAGAGGTGAGGGAAATGAGTTTATATAAAATCGACGACGTAGCCAAGGAATGTGGTTTGACCAAGCGAACCATTCGGTATTATGAAGAGATTGGTGTCATGCCTTCACCTCAGCGGACAGATGGCGGTACGCGGTTGTACACTCGGGAGGATATCGATTATCTGAAAAAGGTGGTTCGCGCCAAAGAGGTACTTGGATTCTCCCTTCAGGAGCTACATACCTATGTGGCAACAGCAGATGCCTTGAACGAACAACGTTTTGACTACCAACAGACGATTGAAGTGAGAGAACGGATCGAGAAGCTCACCACGATGGAAACAACGCTGGATGGTCAGCTGCAACTGATTGAGCAGAAACTTCAGAGCATACATGCCGTACAGACTGAACTGGAAGAGCTGCGTGAACGCGTTCGGAGCGGTATTCAGAAGTTACAGGCACATGATCCGCAGGGTGATGAAGACGGCTAACCCAATTAGCATCTAATATTTAATAAACAAAACTGTATACACATAATCGCTACATGGAGTGAGCACCATAGTACCTGTGGCGATCCTGTACAAACACTGGATGTTTCGGTGTCATTTGTGCCGTTTTGTTACCTCTAATTCTGAAAATGTATAGAATGTTTTCATTATTTTCATAGTCATTTTCAAATAAAAGTTTCATCACATAAATTATTCACAGGAGGAATTACGTATGAAAAGAGAGCCATCATTACCGGACGAATTGCCGTCATCACGTGGGGGCTTGTTATCCCAACCGCGAGCGGTATGGGCGGTTGCCTTTGCATGTATCATATCCTTTATGGGTCTGGGGCTGGTTGACCCGATCCTGCCCGCGATTGCAGATCAGCTGCATGCTTCGAAAAGCCAGGTGTCGCTGCTATTTACCAGTTATAACGCTGTAACCGGGGTAGCGATGCTGATTACAGGTGTCGTATCCAGCCGGATTGGTGTGAAGTGGACGTTGCTCAGCGGTATATTGCTGATTATTATCTTCTCGTTCCTCGGCGGTACCTCAGACACCGTAGGTGCACTGGTTGGTTACCGTGGCGGTTGGGGACTGGGTAATGCCTTGTTCATCGCAACGGCGTTATCTGCCATTGTTGGACTGTCCACGTCGGGGACAGCCAAGGCAATTATTTTGTACGAAGCAGCGCTTGGTCTCGGGATTGCGGTTGGTCCGCTGCTTGGTGGTGAGCTGGGTTCCATCTCTTGGCGCGGCCCGTTCTATGGGGTGGCTGTTCTGATGGCGATTGCCTTTATAAGCATTACATTTATGCTGCCCAAAATGGCTAAACCGAAAACACGAAGTTCTTTGTCCGATCCATTCAAAGCATTAAGTTATCCTTCATTGAAAACATTGGCGATTACCGCCTTCCTGTATAACTTTGGTTTCTTTACCTTGATGGCTTATTCACCATATGTCATGAATCTGGATGAGCACGGCCTGGGTTACGTATTCTTTGGCTGGGGCTTGATGCTGGCGATTACGTCGGTATTTGTTGCACCAAGATTACAACGCCGATTCGGATCGGTTCCGTCAATGAGTGTCATGCTTACATTGTTCGCGATTGATCTGGTTGTTATGGCAGTAGGTACGGTGATGGGTTCACCAACTACCGTTATTGTTGCAGTCATTGTAGCCGGGATTTTCCTTGGAATTAACAACACGTTGATTACAACGGCTGTTATGGAAGCTGCACCTGTGGAGCGTTCTGTTGCTTCTGCTGCATACAGCTTCGTTCGTTTCCTGGGTGGTGCACTTGCTCCGTGGCTTGCAGGTAAATTGTCCGAGTGGTTCCTGCCGGAAACGCCGTTTTATTTTGGCGCATTAATGGTTCTGATTGGTGTCGTGGTACTGCTGGTACGCCGTCATCATCTGCGGGATATCGATTCCGCTATTACATCTCATTAATTCACAGGAGGGATTGCAATGCTGAAACATATATTGGTTGCTGTTGATGGTTCGGAACATGCGCATAAGGCTTTGGAACAAGCTCTGATCCTGGCTGAAGATATGAAACAACCTGCAAGTCTGTTGATTGTGCATGTTAATCCTGCCATCTCCATTAATGAACCTGCATTGGGTGTTGATCTGGAAGCTCGGATTGCCGAAGAAGGGCAGCATATTATAGAACCGGTGACCAGACAGTTGTCCGGACGAGACGTAGCATATGAGACACTGCTGATTGCGGGTGATCCCGTTAATGAGATCTGCCGTGTAGCGCGAGAACGAGATTGTCGAATGATCGTGATGGGAACAGGTGGAAAAGGCATGCTCGCAGAGATGATCGTGGGCAGTGTCAGCCATGGTGTGTTAAAACATGCAGATTGCCCCGTCCTGACGGTTAAATAGGTTGTGAAATCCTTTATAATGCAATAGCTCAAGATCGCCACAATGGCTCATCAGGTACGTTACAAGCTATGATTGCCAAATACCGTAGTGGGTTGATGGCACGGAAATAGTGTATAAATAGATTATATAAATTGAACTGAACTTTTACATGAGACAGCGATTGTATGGTTGTTGTTCTGTCATCGAAGTGGCAGTGTAACATTCTTTAGTTCGATAGGTTCTAAAAGGATGGAGGATGCAGCATATGAAAAAACAACATCTGTTTATCGGTGGCAAACTGACCGAATCCGTAGATTATAAAGAACTTCAAGCACCATACTCCGGGGAAACGCTGGCAGAAGTCTCTTCGGCTTCAGCCGAGGAAGCGGAGGCTGCTGTTGTAGCTGCGGTTCAAGCCGGGAAGGCAATGCGCCAGATGCCTGCACATCAGCGTGCAGATATTCTGTACAAGTTGTCCTCCATGCTTGAAGAACGCAAAGAAGAAGCAGCGCGAATCATAGCGCTTGAAGCGGCGAAGCCAATTACGGCAGCACTGGCCGAGGTTGACCGGACGGTGGAAACGTATCGTTTTGCCGCTGAAGAAGCCAAGCGACTGACCGGAGAGACGGTTCCGATGGATGCAGCCAAAGGTGGAGAAGGGCGTATCGGCTATACGATGCGGCAACCTCTAGGTGTCATCGGTGCGATTACACCGTTTAATTTTCCAATGAACCTGGTAGCTCACAAGGTAGGTCCAGCGCTCGCAGCAGGCAATACGATCGTACTCAAACCTGCGGAGCAGACGCCGCTGTCTTCCTATTACATCGCTAATTTGCTGCAGGAAGCCGGACTGCCGGATGGTGCACTGAATGTGGTGAGCGGTGATGGCAAAACCATTGGTGATGTGCTTGTGGAGCACCCCCATGTTGCTCACATTACGTTTACAGGCAGTCCAGCGGTAGGCACGAGCATTCGTAGCAAAGCAGGACTCAAACGCGTGACACTGGAGCTTGGGTCGAATGCAGCGGTGATTGTGGATAAGGACGCAGACCTGGACAAAGTGGTTCCTCGATGTGTGACTGGTGCTTTCACGTATCAGGGACAGGTATGTATCTCACTACAGCGAATCTACGTACATCGTGACATCTCGGAAGAATTCATCCGGCGTTTTGCTGAAGTGGCCAAACAAGTGGTGGTCGGAGACCCGCTGAGCCCGGATACGGTGGTCTCTGCGTTGATTACCTCCAAGGATGTACAGCGTACACTCGACTGGATTGAAGAAGCTAAACAGGCAGGGGCTGAAGTGGCAGCAGGCGGTCAAGCTGAAGGAGGCGTTCTGCGTCCAACGGTACTGATTAACGTTCCGCGTGATGCCAAGGTATCCTGTCAGGAAGTGTTTGCACCCATCGTTGTGATCAATACGGTAGATTCCGTTGAAGAGGGTATTGAACATGTTAACGACTCGATATACGGGCTTCAGGCAGGCGTATTTACAAATGATATTCATACCGCCCTCCGTGCTGTCGATCAGATCGAAGCAGGTGGAGTTATGATTAATGATATTCCGACGTTCCGAGTGGATCACATGCCCTATGGTGGGGTGAAACAAAGTGGGATTGGGCGTGAAGGTGTAAAATATGCTGTAGAGGAAATGACGGAATTGAAGTTTGTTATGTTTAACAAAGGGTGATTCTCTTCCATTCTTTTACTCAATATACCGTATGCCAATGAAAACATAACCACACACTCCTGTGCCAGAATAATGGCACAGGTTTTTTTATATGAAGATCATGGAAAAAGTTTCAAAAATACATATGGATTCTTCGCTGACTGCGGGTTCACATCTGATGAGACGGGTATAACATAGTTAACATACCGCAACATAACTGACCAAACGCCCTCATATTACCGAAGCATTGATGTACCCATCCAGAGAACGAGCGGAATGAAGCGGTACAGCACTGCCGAAAGTCTTATATTCTCTCATTATTCAAATAAAATGCAGTATGAATTAAGCCTGAACTCTGGAGTTGCAGGACAGGCAGGAGGTGTATTCAAATGGCGTATTCCATGGTTGACGTATCGGGAATGTCAGGCGTAAGTCTGAACGAACTGAGCCAGTATGCAGAGACAGGTCTTCTGAATCCGGCCTTTGGGGATGTAGATGAGGACATCTATTATGAAAAGCAGGAATTGCTGAGACTCCAGCAAATTCTTTTCTGTAAGGAAGTAGGTATGAAGGAGAATGAGATTGCCCCGATGCTCCGGGATAATCCTCAGGATGTCATACGCATCATGAAGCAGCATCGCATTGATATTCTGGAGAAGGCACTCCGTCTGCATGGATTGATTCAGACACTGGACAAAACGATCTCTCATTTGCAAGGTGAACAGGAACTTGATGAACATGAACTGTATAACGGTTTTGTAAATAAGGGGCGTCACCAGTTGCTGAATGAATCGGGTTTTGACCCTGTAATCAATAAAGATATGAACCATGTGCAGACAGAGGGTGTTCAGAGGTCCGACATCCAATCTTCCAATTCATCCACATTGCCTGAAAATCAGGAGTTGAAGTCAAAAGAAGACTATCTGGATTCCCAGGCGAAAATTGATCAGGTCCATCTCGACTTACAACAGGCCATTGAGGATGGATTGGAACCCGGTAGTGCGAAAGTACAACGGATTATTGGCAGGCATCTTGAATGGATCAAAGGTTATTATACACCCACCGCTGAGATCTATCGGGATTTGGCCAATCTGTATGTAGAGCATAAAAATTTCCGTCAGATGTACGATGGTTACCACCCGAGGCTGGCTGAATTCCTGCGGGATGGGATGATGATTAAAGCGGAACATGATTTATCCTAGATGCATAAAGTAACATGGGCGAGCAAGAACATGGGTGTAAATCATAATGGATAACAAAGAGCGCAGACCTTTGAGAGGACTGCGCTCTTTGTTATTACGGGTTCTTCATCATCGTGTGTGATGAGACTCCGATCACCTTATTCATCATTTCCTAGAGGGGGATGGTTGCCTCCAACTGCTCTGTGAGCAGGCTTACGGCTTTCTCCAGGAAGACGCGGTCTTCGTCGTCAAAACGGTTTTTGATCGGGCTGTCGATATCCAGCACCCCGTACAGTTCGCCGTTTTTGATAATAGGTACGACAATCTCACTGTTTGATGCTGCATCACAGGCAATGTGGCCTGGGAAGGCATGAACATCATCAACGACCAAGGTACGTTTTTCCGCAGCAGATGTGCCGCATACACCACGTCCCAATGGAATTCGGATACAGGCAGGCAGTCCTTGGAATGGCCCGAGGACCAGTTCTTTTCCATCATACAGATAGAAGCCGACCCAATTGGTGTCGGTCATAAATACATTGAGCAGCGCAGCAGCGTTCGCCAGATTGGCAATCGCACTAGGTTCATCGCGGATCAGAGCACTTAACTGTCCCAGGACGGCGGTGTGCTGCTCACTTCGTGTTCCTTCATAGGAAACAGCTTGAAACATGGTAAATCACCCTCCCGAGCAAAATGGTACTTATTTTCAAGATAGTGCAGAGGATGCGGTTAGTCAAGCGGAGGATTTCGGAAAGGGAAGGGAATACCAGAAGAATCCTCCTGTTTCTCAGCTTCTTACGTGGGGTAATTACTTAGCAACCACGGAGGGCTACAACCCGGGAAGGAGCTTGGCTTATGCATGCAGAGGTACAGAATCTTTTTGTACGGATTCATCTACTATATTTCGCGCAAAATCAGGATTTGAACGTTAGCGAGGCACTGCCCCTATTGGAAGAACGGGGATATCGCGTTGGAGAGCGGGAGATCAAGCAGGAGCTTGAACACCTGACACAGGAGAACTTCCTGACTGCCCACGGGGACCAATGGAGCCTAACCGGGACTGGCATCGAAGAATTCAAGGAAATCACGGCTGTGTTTGGCCGGGTTAGCGATGAATTACTGGGGAAGGGCAAGAAAACGTCCAAAGCTTAAAATTCATTTGGACAAGCCATGATTCCGTAATTCACTCAAACTTGAATGGATCCATACGTACAACAAGACCGGGAGCGAAATTGGCCCGGTTTTTTGACATGTGTGCATGACTGAATAGTTGCCATTCGGCGCAGGTTATGATTAGATGACTATTGAATATTATGGTCTGCGGAGATAGATCGGATCGGAGTGTCTTTATATGTATAAATGCAAAGGAAGAATTCCCGAAATGGAGACTGTGCGGCTTCGTCTGCGTAAAATGCGTCGCCGGGATGCGGCCCAGATGTTCGCATGCTGGTCAGATCGCGAGGTGACCCGTTACATGAATCTTGCACCCATGATTGGGACAAGCGAAGCGGCGGACATGATCGCACTGCTCAACCAAATGGCAGGGGAAGAGGATGCGATCCGCTGGGGGATCGAACTCAAAGAAACAGGTAAACTCATCGGCAGCTGTGGCTTCAATACATGGCAGCTTGAAGGCGCATTCCGGGGTGAGATCGGTTATGAGCTGGGACGTGATTATTGGCGCCACGGTTATATGACGGAGGCTTTCTCGGCATTGCTGCCTTTTGGGTATGAGACCATGGGTCTTAATCGAATTGAAGCGCTGGTTGACCCACGCAATCTGGCTTCCGGCGAGTTCCTGACTAACCGCGGCTTCACACGAGAAGGGTTGCTGCGACAGGTGCAGCATACGTCCACCGGATACAAGGATATGGTGATGTATTCGATGCTGTATGATGAGTTTCTTCGTAAGAAAAGTAAATAAAAGAAAAAATATATAATTGTTTTTTAATTTACAGGTAAACGGAGAAACAGAACAAAGCTGGAGAAGCGAAGCGGTCGCCTTTAAAGCTTTCTGAAAGAAAGCTACATCGGAAGCATACGCTATCACCGGATTTCTCCTTTAGAGAGGAGAAGAAAAAATCTGGGGATAACAGCGATCGGAAGCTTGTTCTGGTTCGTAGTAGATGTGTAATTTAACGTACCAATTATATAGAGAACAAAGAGAGAAGGGTTTGTGTGAATGCAACTGGAGGTTTGAAGCGCAGTTTCATCTTAACCGGGCTGTTGCTCGCGACATTTCTGTCAGCGATTGAAGGCACCGTAATTGGTCCAGCAGGGCCGACCATTGTCAGTGAGCTGGGGAGTGTACAGCTGCTGAGCTGGATTTTCACCGCATACCTGTTGACGATGGCTGTGAGTACGCCCATTTTCGGTAAAATCAGTGACTTGTATGGACGAAAGCCTGTATTTCTGATTGGCTGTGCCTTATTTTTACTGGGTTCACTCTTGTGCTGTCTGTCGCAGAATATGGAACAATTGATTATTTTCCGTGCTATTCAGGGGATTGGTGCGGGTGCGGTAGTTCCTGTTACATTTACGATTATCGGGGACATCTACGCCATTGAAGAACGTGGCAAAATCCAGGGCTGGATTAGCTCCGTATGGGGCATTTCCTCTCTCGCGGGACCGCTGCTTGGCGGTTATTTTGTAGATAATCTGGGCTGGCAGTGGATCTTTGGTTTTAATGTGCCGTTTGGTCTGCTCGCGATGTGGTTTGTATTTCGTTATTTGAAGGAAGATATCTCTCCGCGTACAGCCAAAATTGACTATGTCGGTGCACTGACCTTCACGGTGGGTATTACCGCGTTGTTGTTCGTCCTGTCAGCGGGTGGGCAGTATTATGCCTGGAGTTCTCCGTTGATTGTAGGACTGAGTGTGGTCGCCGCTCTGTTTATTATTTTATTTTTCGTGGTGGAAAAAAGAGCTCAGGCCCCAATGGTTCCACTACATCTGTTCCGAATTCGGGACATCCGTGTGGCGAATATCGCCGGACTGTTGACCAGTACTTTGATGATCGGCCTGACCAGTTATTTGCCGCTTTGGGTGCAGGGTGTTCGGGGAGGTAATGCTACGGAATCCGGGTTGCTGCTCGCGCCGATGTCGGTAGGTTGGCTCATTGGTAGTGTGTTGGCAGGCCGCCTGTTGATGAAAATTGGATCACGGTTGACCGCATTGATTGGATTAACGGGAATTGCGATCGGATCGGGTGGACTCTTTCTGGTGGGCGGGACATCCCCGCAGGCTGTGCTATTCATATTGACCTTTATTTATGGTCTCGGCTTCGGATTTGCGTTTACAATCTTTACGATTATTTCGCAGTCTTCCGTAGGGTATAAGGAACGTGGTTCCTCTACGGCACTGCATACGTTCATGCGTACATTGGGCCAGACGATTGGTGCAGCGGCTTTTGGTACATGGTTGAATTATCGGATCTCCACGTTATCGAGTGAGCAGAATCTGGCTGAGGCCGGAATATCGGAGAGTGATCTGAACGAACTGCTCGCACCACATACGGATGCAGCGCTATCGGATGATAAATGGGCGCTGCTGCGTAACGTGCTGGAAGGAAGCTTGCATTCCCTGTTTGTCATTATGTTTGTCATTGCACTGGTCTCGTGGGTAACGACGCTTGCTCTACGCAAACGTTTAATTGTACCCGAAGATGCAGATGCTCCACAGCAACCTCAAGGCTCGAAGTAAAAAGTGGATGTATACGAAAAACCGGATTCGCCGATGTCAGGCAAATCCGGTTATTTTTGTTGATGGCACACATGCAATGAATGGTCTAGCTGTTCGCTGATAAACGGTCTGCAGAATGTGCAAGCCTTCCCAAAAGTTCGGACAGCAATTCCTTGTCTTCCTCACTTAGTCCACTTACCGCCCGATCAATCTTCAACGCATAGCCTGGATAGATGTCATCCATGGTGCGCTGGCCTTCTTCCGTCAGTTCCACAAAGATAATACGTCTGTCTTGCGGACAATGTTTGCGGTGCAACAATCCTTTTTGCTCCAGCTTATCAATCACATAGGTCACATTTCCACTTTGCAGCAGAAGTTGTGCGCCCACCTGTTGAATCGGCTGTGCTCCTTTCATATATAACACTTCGAGCACCCCGTATGCGGTGGGGTTGAAGCCATGCACTTTGCTTCCGGATACAGCGTGTTCATTCACGCTCTTGAATGTCTGGGCCAAGGTGCGGTACAGATGAAGTGAACGTTCGGTTCCGATTTCTTGTAATTCCAGCATGCTGATCCCGCCTTTTCAGATTAGTTTTATAAGTTGAAATCATAAAGTTACAACCTACCACTACGAGGACAGAACAACCTTCCAATCACTGTTACCCCCAGATTTTTTGAATATTCTTCAAAGGTAAAATCCGGTGATAGCGTATGCTTCCGATGGAGCTTTCTTTCAGAAAGCTTTTAGGTGAACGCTTCGCTTTTTCAGGTTTTTTCTGTCCTCTTCGTTATGCTGTTCATGTAAAAA
This sequence comes from Paenibacillus sp. FSL k6-2145, assembly GCF_037976585.1. Taxonomy (NCBI): domain Bacteria; kingdom Bacillati; phylum Bacillota; class Bacilli; order Caryophanales; family Paenibacillaceae; genus Paenibacillus; species Paenibacillus sp. FSL k6-2145. The sequence goes on from NZ_CP150267.1 coordinate 2,834,849, forward strand.
ATTATTTCAACTTATATGAGTTGGTTAGATATGTTTGACAATTTAGGTTGTCGCCATGGTTTAATTGTAAACTTCTATTTCTACGAAAAACATGCGATATGTCACAAGATTTGCATTTTTAGCATTTAAAATTTGATCATTCATCATGCTAAAAAAATCATCCTTCAGATGTCGCTTCTTCTCCGCCTCTGGCAGGAGGTTGAGTCAAGCTCTACTCTCTTATAATGAGTTCATATCATGAATTCGGAAGGTAATGGAGGAGAAGAAGGATGAGAAGTGATTTAACGTTTGCAGGACAACGACCGCTGAAAAATAACCGATCTTTTGTAACATTGATGGTGGCACAGGCCATTTCCAATCTGGGTGATTGGCTGCATCTGCTCGCAATCCTGACCCTCGTAGGTATCCGCTGGAATGCAACGCCATGGGAGATAACATTTGTCACACTATCTGCAGCACTACCCATTCTGTTGACAGGGCCATTCGCAGGCACGCTTGCAGATCGCCTGAACCGAAAATGGCTGATGATTGTAGCCGATGGTGCACGGATCATCATCGTGGGTGCGTTGATTTTTGCTGACCAGATCTGGCACGTCTACATACTGCTTGTCCTCAAATCCCTGTTCGATGTAATTTTTTCTCCTGCCAAAAACGGAAAGCTGAAAGAAATTGTACCTCATGAGCAGCTTGCCCAAGCTGTATCCATCAGCTCGATCATTGAACAGATGTCCAAAATTATCGGTCCAGCGCTTGGTGGACTGCTGGTAGCCGCTTTTGGCATCACCTGGTGTTTTGTTCTCGATTCAGCTTCTTTTCTGATCTCGGGCATCATTTTATTGTGGATTCCTGGAGCTCGGGTGATCCAATCTGCAATTCATAACGTAACAGAAGTAGAGGATGAGATAGCTGGTGGTGTTCGCAACCGCCCAAAAGACTCTTTTTGGAAGGAAACACAGGAGGGCATCCGCATGCTCGCATCTCTCCCTCATGTAGGAACGTCTCTGATCTTGCTTGCTTCAGCCATACTTTTTCTACAATTTGCCGATTCACAGACGGTGGTGTTATTCAGACAGCTTCCCGGAATTTCAAGTGATCTGCTGGGATGGTGTGTGGCGGCCAGTGGTGTAGGTACATTAATTGCAGCGATGAGTGTGCGGAAGTGGAAGCATGCAGGGCATGTTTTGAAAATGGGTCTGGGTACCATACTCATGGGTCTGGTTATAGGTGGAGCCGGAGTTATTGTTGGGATTTGGCCGCACGCTGGGTTAGGTGCCAATCTGTTGCTAGTATCCCTCTTTGCCCTGGCAGGTGTCGGAATTGGGTTTGCGATTGTACCTTTTCAGATCCTGTTGCAGGAACAGACACCTGAGGCAATGACAGGCAGGGTATTTGGAACGGTAGGCAGCGTGATGACAGCCAGTAATATTATGGGCCCGGTGGTAGGTGGATTCATGGTCACCTCATTTGGTGTAGTGCCGGCTTTTGTCTGTTCAGGCATTCTGCTGACCCTGCTTGGTTTGATTTATTTGATGAAACGCAACGGGGAAAAAGCCGATCTGAATGGCTCCATTGCAGCCAAGACCATGATTGCAGGCGACTGAAAACATGCCGGACCTGCTCAGGTTAGAACAGTTGAAATGAAGGTTTGAATGTACTTCAAATTTTAAGTTTTTTGATAAAAAAGCGTTTGAGTAAACGCCTTCACGTTTAATGAGGAACAGGCAGAAATCCCTGTATTCTAATTAATCCTAGGGGAAAACTCATATGCCTTGTCCCACCAACGCATTCGCGGAAAGGGGGTGAAGCGACTTGAATGTAAAGTTACCAAAATCGATTGTGCGTCTTGGAAGCATACCACTGGCTATACTCGCTGGGACTTTGCTTCTGGGGATTGGATCGTCACATGTATACGCGGATGATGCTCAGGTATCTTCTGCAAAACCATCCAGCGGATTGTCTTTGTTTTCACGCGATTCGGATGGAGAGTTGAACCTGACTCCGTCGGTATCGGTATCTACACCACTACTGGATGTTGAAGTTCCGTCGATCAAAGCGAATGAATCCACAGGTAAGCTGAGTGTATCTGAGCTGAAAGTAGATACACCGCTTGGATCGGCCGGAACATCAGAGATGGGTATTGATGCGAAGAAGGGAACCGTCGAACTGCCGTCTGTACAGGCGAATACACCGGTGATCAAAGCCGATGTATCAAGCAGTCAGGTGAACCTGAACGAAGGTACGGCTTCCTTGCCGGGGGTTACCGCCGAGGTACCCGAGGTGATCAAGGCAGAGACGTCTGCTGTGAAAACGGACCTTCGGCAGGGTAAGGTTGAATTACCTTCCGTTAAGGTGGATGTACCCGAGGTTACTTCGGTCAATATTTCTTCATCCCGAGTGGATCTGAGTAAGGGAAATGTCCAGCTCCCTTCTGTGAGAGCAGAAGTTCCAGTTGCAGACGTATCCGCTGAACTCAATCCTGACCAGGAAAAGGTGGAGATTCCAAGTGTGAAGCCGGAACCGCCTGTAGTCACTCCGGAACAACAGGCGGTCGTCAAAACACCAAATGTTGAAACTTCCAATACGAGTGCACTCGCAGATCCTGTTTCATCACAGAACAACGAGGAAGGACAGGACCCAGTACAGGTTACGGGCAAAGTGATTAAGGTCACCCCGGAACCAGGAGTACGTCCAGAACAATCTTCTGTCCCGCAGGCATTGCCTGTGAAAGGAACCGATCTGACGCAGGATTCCGATGTCAATGCAGGTTTGCCCGATAACGAGTTATTCCTCGTAGATCAGACATCTGCTAAACCTTCTGTCACTGAACAAGTGTGGAGTAACCAGAAAGCCAATCTGAAACAAGATGATGCTGATGCAGCATCTCCATTGCAGCCTCGTACAGAACGACCAACAAGTTGGTCTGTTGCGGCAACTTCTCCCGGAGCAGCTAATGCTTCCGCCGGGACAAGCTCCGGTTCGTCCGGTGTAACTGGAGGTGGAGCAACCGCTCCAGCCGCTGCACTTCCGGGAGCAACAACGGGTCTGGTTACGCCAGATTACGATTTTGCTTTCCGAATGGAACGGCTCGATGGATTCAGTCAATGGTCACAGGCACCGCCTGGGCGGCCGCCGCAATATACCTCTTTCTCTCAATAACAATGGCGTTAATTCAACCAAAATTGAGAAGGAGTGTATATAATCATGAAAAAAGTGAATCGTTGGGTAAAATTGTCGGTATTGTCGGGTACGTTGGTGGCTGGATTGCTGGGAGCTTCGCAGGCAACTTACGCAGATAGCTATAGCAATAACAGCAGTGGAAATCTGGATCTAAATGCAGGTTTGCGCCTGGAACTGGGATCTCTTCTGTCTGGACACCGTGACACGGGTTACGGAAACCTTGGTAGCTACGGAGGTTCATCCAGTGCAAGCGGAGCATTGAATCTGGATCTTGGCCTTAATGCCGGCTTATCCTCAGAGAGCACAAACCGATACAATGATCGTTCTTCCGACCACACAGCTGAACGTAGCAGTTCTGGCAAGCTGGGCCTTGGCCTGAATGCCAATGTGTCGGGAGAAGGTACAACGATGAGCGACTATTCACGAGGCGGCGATGATCGGAACGTAAACAGTAGCACTACGAGCGAAAGTCGTGGAGCGCTAGATCTGGGTCTGAACGTGAATGCCGAAAGTGAGAGTGCGACATGGACTCAATCTGAACGCAACAATAGCGTGAATGACCGTGAGCGTAACGTAAACAGTAGCACTGCAAGCGAAAGCCGTGGCGCACTGGATCTGGGTCTGAACGTGAATGCGGAAGGAGAGAGTGCGACATGGACTCAATCTGAACGCAACAACAGCGTGAAAGACAGCGAGCGTAACGTGAACAGCAACTACGCAAACGAAAGCCGTGGCGCACTGGATCTGGGTCTGAACGTGAATGCCGAAGGAGAGAGTGCAACATGGACTCAATCTGAACGCAACAGTAGCGTGAAAGACAATGAGCGTACCGTGAACAGCAGCTATGCAAGCGAAAGCCGCGGAGCACTGGATCTGGGTCTGAACGCGAAAGCAGAAGGTGAGAGTGCTACAGTAGCTCAAACTGAACGCAACAACAGCGTGAAAGACACCGAGCGTACCGTGAGCAGTAACTATGCAAACGAAAGCCGCGGAGCACTGGATCTGGGTCTGAACGCAAAAGCCGAAGGAGAGAGTGTAACGATGGCTCAATCCGAGCGCAATAACAGCGTGAATGACCGTGAGCGTACCGACAGCAGCAGCTATGCGAGCGAAAGCCGCGGCGCACTGGATCTGGGTCTGAACGCGAAAGCAGAAGGAGAGAGTGCAACGACGGCTCAATTTGAACGCAGCAACAGCGTGAAAGACACCGAGCGTAACGTAAACAGCAACTACGCGAGCGAAAGCCGCGGCGCACTGGATCTGGGTCTGAACGTGGATGCGGATGCAGAGAGTGAAACTACATCTGTGGTGGAGACAAATCGGTAATATGAGATTTTCACTGTAATATGAAGAAGCAGGGGCTCCGGAACCCCTGCTTCTTTTTTGCATTTATAAGACATATGAGTTAGCGTTCTTCTGAATGTTCTTCTAATAAGTGTACTATCTTTTCAAATGTATACTCGCCTTCGGCAATGTTGACCATAAATTCTACGGCATATTTACGTTCCATCTGCAAATGGTAGCCATTCACTCGCAGAAAGGACTTGGTTACAAGATAAGCTGTACGTTTATTTCCGTTATAGAAACAGTGGTTTTTAACCAATGACTCTAATAAGGCAGTAGCTTTATCAAATATGGAAGGGTAGGCATCCTCTCCAAACAAACTTTGGAGAGGTCTATTTATCGCAGAATCCAACAAAGCAGAATCCTTAACCCCAGCTTGTGCTGTATCATTCATCTTCTTCATCATAAAATGGTGAGCGGCTACTACTTCTTCAATGGAAAGGAATATGGTCATCTTAACGATCCCTTAAATCATTTAGGATATCCTCATCTTCTTCGAAAACGTCGAAGAAAGCTTCCAGTACTTCGGGTCTTACATGTTCGGGTATTTTCATTTGTTTAACCTTTTTTAGTACAATTTCTCCCTGACTGTTTTCAATAAATTCAATCTCATCGCCCTGAGAAACATGGAGCTTATCAATCAAAACCTTAGGCAAGCTAATGCCCAAGCTGTTTCCCATCTTGCCTATTTTGCGAGAAAGAATTTTTCTTTTGGAATGCTCCTCTTTCATCTGAGCCCCACCATTCATGATATATTCCTCCTATAGTATGATCTAACTTATGAAAGTAATACATTTGTATGTAATAATGTTAGTATGTAATAACATTATAACATGGTTTGTACTTCAAAATGCTCAAAATAATGATCAAACATACAACCCGCAACTCGATTACAATAAAACATAAAGAATGAAATAAACGCCTGATCAGAACAGGGAGTGAATGATATGGGAACGGAATATAACAGTACGGAAGTACAGGAGTCCATATTGGACGTACATATTACAGAGGCAGGATACGAGCCGGGACAATCGACCATACGCAATATTCGAATGAATGTGGCGCGAGGAGAACTGGTGGGTATTATCGGACCAAATGGTGCGGGCAAAAGTACCACAATCAAAACACTTCTTGGTCTGCTGGAACATGCGAACTATGAAGTGACGATTGGAGGAGATGGTCGTTATGCCTATATCCCGGAGCAACCGGTTTTTTATGAATATATGACGCTATGGGAACATCTTGATCTGGCTGCAGCGGCGTATGAAATGGAGGAAGAAGGTTTTGTTGCCAGAGCGGAGGAGCTGTTGGTTCGTTTCGGTATGGACCATGTTCGGAATGATCTTCCAGCCAGTTTTTCGAAGGGCATGCGGCAGAAAATGATGCTGATGATCGGATTTCTGTCTTCACCGGATATCTATATTGTGGACGAGCCGTTCATTGGACTGGACCCTCGTGCAACCAAGGATTTTCTAAAATTACTAGATGATGAACGTCGCCGTGGTGCGGGTGTGCTCATGTCTACGCATGTGCTGGATACCGCTGAACGAATCTGCGACCGGTTTATTCTGATTGCTTCGGGCAGATCTGCTGCCGAGGGAACATTGGATGAGATCCGTGAAGCGGCAGGATTGCCGGAAGCATCTTTGTTTGACTGTTTCGATGTACTGACGTCATAGATAGAGAGAGGGTGAGAGAGAATGGAAACTTCCCAGCGTTATACACCACTTCGTTTATACAGGCGAAGACGCAAAGAGCATTTCAGGGAACAGATGAAAAATCTCAGACTCGTCGTGGATTGGACGGTGTGGGTATATCTGCTTGTTCCGGGCCTACTCTATCTGATTGGGTGGTACACGAGTCTGTGGACCAAACCGCTGCCTGCATGGGCGACAGGATTACCACTACCCGTACTGACCGGGTTGATCGACGTCGTTATGCTTACCGGTGGTGTGTTGATATTTGTGGAGGAAGCGGATGTATTGTTTCTGAAGTCAAGGCCGTTGTGGATGCGCACGTTAATGAGGCAAGGGCTCTACCGGTCCTGTCTGCAACATCTGGGCAAAATGTTGTTGATTACAGCGCTGACTGCTCCCCTGTGGTCCCGTGTCTATGAGATGTCGAATCTCCAGATTGCACTTATGGCTGTCTGGTTTGGTGCAGTAGCGTCATTTCAAGCCATAACACTACATATGACGAAGGTTCGACATACAGGATGGCGACGCTGGATTCAGATGATCCCTCTCGTCATTGGCATAGGTTATATGACCATTCATGCGACATCATGGATGTATGGACAGACGTGGAAAATCATATTTGGAATCGTAATTATCATGCTTCTTCTGATTACAGTTGGACAGATGAGGCTGTTGATGAAGGGAACGTTTGAAGGGGATGTGCGGGAGGATCTGCGGAGCAGGCTACAGCTTACAGCTCTAATGTTAAGTCGGGCGGTGAGCAAGCCGAAAGCCCCACGAACACGGTCCATCATCTTCCGCAAACCGCGTAAACTGTTACGCAATCGTTCCATCGCGAATCGGACAGCGGAGATTGCATTCAAGGCATTTTTCCGGAACTCGGCCACGATGAAATTGTATCTGCAGCTTGGAGGACTATCCATCGCAGCGGTGGCATTGCCACCTTTTCCGGTCAATGTCATTGTGTGTGCGTTATTAATCATCATGTTGACGGTGATGTTTTATCGTTCCTGGGATGTTTTTGCCACGTCCGACTATGTTCAGCTTATAACGTATGACTCGGAGGCGCTGCATCTTGCAGGTTCAATAATGGTTCGGATGTTGTTTGTCCCGATTGGTATTCTTATGGGATTCACGCTGGGATTGGCCTGGCTCGGCTGGATCGTGGGTATTCTAACAGCGGCAGGTGCGGTGGCTTTTGGACTCTGTGTCTTATCTATTGCCGGATGGGTTCGGCTGACCCGGGCCTAAAGGAATTCCTTTTTAATTCGGAGCATATCACACGCTATATCTGCCCATGCTATAGAAGAAGAATCTCATCTATGGATGATGAGAGATTAGCTGTAGCAAGGAGGAAGAGATGATGATGGATAATAGCGAACTACAGGTGCATTTTTCAGACGATTCAGCATTGAATGCCGCCAGGGCAACCTTGGAGGAGTTGGGATATAAGCCGTATCAGTCCGGCCCGCTGGAATTGTACATCCCTACAGATCGCCAAGATCCTCAGTCTGCCGTAGAGATTGTACAATCTCATGGAGGAAGTGCCGTATTTGCCTCGCAAACGGAAGAGTTGGATCAGTTTCAGAATATATCGATTCCGGCTCATCTCGTGAATGAAGACTGGAATGAGGGTTATGCGAACGGAAACCAGCGAAGCCAGACGGAGCAAGGCAGACATAACTATAGCGAGGACCCGACATACGATGATTCGGCTGATGGATTCTCAGGCAGTGTCAAAGCATAGAAGGGAAAAGATCACAAGTTAAGAGTGGTTCGTTCCGTCTTTCTAAAATGGCATAATGCCCAAAAACCCCGATACTCCACAGATAGTGGATCTCGGGGTTTTTGACATCTGAAGCAATTCATCATGCGCTTAAAGTGTGTAATACCTAGTATTGAGAGTTCAAAAAGTTCGGTTTTCAGGACCGAGAAGATGGAATGAAGCTAGAAATGGAGTAGCGGAGTGTAGGGAAAACTACGTGAGCAACTACAATGTTTCTGAAGGAAACATACTTCGTAGGCATCAACCTATTTCGGCTGAATTTCATATTCGATGCTGATGATGCCATTAGGCATGATTCGTAATCAAAAGCGGACTTTTTGAACAACCTCTATTTATAGTTTAGCGTGTTTATATTCAGCTGCATGCATGCCAGCCGTATATCCCGTTGAGAATGCAGCGGTGATATTATACCCTCCGGTGTAGCCGTGAATATCCAGAACTTCACCGCAAAAGAATAGTCCAGGCAGCAGCTTGGATTCCATCGTTTTTGGGTATATCTCCTTTAAGTGGATTCCTCCCCCAGTGACAAAGGCTTCTTTGAGCGATCTTGTTCCGTCTGCACGGAAGGTAAAAGCTTTCATTAGCCCGCACAAGTTGCTTAACATACCTTTAGGAAAATGGTGGAACGTGAGGTCATCGCTGATCTCTGCCCGTTTCATCATTAATGGAATCATGCGCTCTGGAACCCATGTTTTCAGTATGTTTTTGACAGCCTTGCGGGACTCTTGTTCCAATACCTGCTGAACCTTTGCTTCCAATGCACCTGGGGACAGCTCCGGGAACAGATCAATGCTCATGATGACCTGTGGGTTTCCAGACTTCATCTGAACCTTGCGGATAAATTGGCTACAACGCAGTGCAACCGGTCCAGACACTCCAAAATGCGTGAAGATCATATCCCCCCGATGGGAGATGACGGTTTTTCCTTTGGCGTCCAATACAGATAAGCCGATATCCCTCAAAGACAAACCTTGCAGTTCTTTGGATTGAATCCAACTCTCCCCAGACACAATAGGCACTTCGGTTGGATATAACTCCGTAATCGTGTGCCCCGCAGCCTCAGCCCAGGGGTAACCATCTCCGGTTGATCCGGTTTGGGGTACGGATTTGCCACCAGTAGCGATAATGACAGAGCGTCCAAGGATCGTTTTACCTGAGAGCAATTTAACACCCTGTACGTGCTGACCGTTCTGAATGAGTTCCTTAACCGGTTCTTTGGTACGAATCTCAACGCCGAGGGAGACAATTTTGCCTACCAGCGCATCCACAACGGTTTTTGCTTTATCGGTTACAGGGAACATTCTGCCGTTGTCTTCTTCTTTCAGGGCAATTCCGAGATTCTCGAAGAAACGCATGATTCCCTGGTTGTCCAGATTTTGAAACGAACTATATAAAAAGCGTCCATTACCCGGAATATGTCGGATGAGTTCATCCGTTTCCTTGGCATTGGTTACATTGCATCGACCTCCGCCAGAGATGCCGAGTTTACGACCCAGTTGATCTCCTTTATCCAGCAGAAGCACGGAGGCTCCATGCTCGGCAGCAGCAACGCAAGCCATCAGGCCCGCAGATCCACCACCAATTACAATGACATCATACATATGTTATTACCCTCTTTTTTCATTGATTTTGTCTGTTTTACGTAAAAATGTGTCTACTCCTGGCTTTTTCTGAAATATAATGGAGTTATGAGCAGTTCTATTGTGCAGTCTTAAGGGATATATTGTAATATACTGTCGCCTATGTTTTAATCAGAAATACATGAGGGAATGTGCAGGCAGAGGAGGAGATGGCATTGTGGTTGCGTTAAAGGACATGCTTTTACAAGTACTGCTGGCAGGGTCGGCGGTATATCTGATTCCCTTATTCCGTCTGTTACTTTCCAAGCGGGCTATTGCCAGAATGGAACATGCCGGAATCGTTCATACCAGTTTTGCTGTGACAAGTGTCGCTAGCATGTTATTGTGTCTGCTGTTTGCGCTCGATGCAAGCCCGGTGGCTGTGCCCATCTCATTAAGCATCGTACCTGTGATACTTGTTATTTTGTATTGTAAGTCCGCTATAGGCGCAACGCTGTCCATTCTACATATTCTCTTCTATTTTCTTTTTGCGCATTCCTATGATCTGTACGGATTTCTCCTTCATACGGGCATTCTTCTCTATCCTATTGTATGGTTGTCTGCCAAACGATTCAAGCATAATACACCTTCACGCAAAATGGCGATCCTCATCATCCTGATTACAATGGAACTGATTGTAACGAGTCTGTTATGGATCGCATCCCTCCAGAATGAATCCACATACTCTGCGACCTACATGATACTTACAGCACTTGGATATACCGCTGGAGCCATTGTTGCGGGCAGTCTGAGTCTGCTATGGCTGGAACGGATGAAGCACTATCGCGGGCTGGAGCAGCATCTCTCGGAAGTCCACCACCGATACATAGCCGAAACGGAGAAACTTCATCAGATTCTGAATGCAGTGCCTCTCTCTATTGCTACCGTAGATAAACAAGGCACAGTCATGTTTGTCAATGAGATGATGGAGCAAACCGCAAGGGAGCAGCTACCTTGTACCTCCACGCCTGATCTCATTGGACAGCCTGCCAGTCAATTTGTTGAACAAGGTCAGGCGGATAAGATGGATAAAAGCATTCGCAGAGCCATCGTTCATGGTGAGATTAGTGGGTTGACCGTTCGTTACGGTGCATACGTATTTCAGTCCCGAACCGTACCGATCTATGCCTTTTCAACAGAGTCTGCGAGAGAAGTTACAGGAGCCATGCTGATCATTCAGGATATCACGGAGCTTGAGATGTTGCGAAGTGAACTGGATAATGTGGATCGTCTCAGTCTGGTGGGGCAGATGGCTGCAAGCATTACGCATGAGGTGCGTAATCCAATGGCGGTTGTGCGGGGTTTTCTTCAACTTATGCAGGAAAAGAGTCCTGACTCCCTCGATCACTATTACCGGATCGTTCTGGAAGAGCTGGACCGGGCCAACAGTATCATTAATGATTTCTTGTCTTTGGCTCAGAATCGTATTGCCGAGAAAGAAGAATCCCAGTTGCACGATATCATACATGAACTGAGTCCATTGTTATGGGCGGATGCGAACCTGCGTGGTCAGAGTATTGAACTCATGTTGGCCCATAATGTGCCGAAGCTGCATCTCAATTCTAAGGAAATCAAACAGGTGGTGTTGAACCTGGCCCGTAACGGGATGGAAGCCATGAATGAGAAGGGTGTGCTTACGCTGGAGACACGGATAGTGGATGATAAAGTGGAACTGTGTGTACGTGACACAGGACCTGGTCTACCCAGAGTGAAGAAGGAAAAGCTGTTTGAACCTTTCTATACGACAAAGGCCAAAGGAACCGGACTTGGATTGTCCATGTGCCTAAGTATTGTGGAACGACATAACGGAACCATTACTGTGGAATCGGAGGAAGGCCAGGGCACGACCTTCAAGGTGGCATTTGAACGTTAGTCATTCAGCATATTTTGCCAGACATTGAGACATAATATTATGGAAGAGGCCTTTCCGCAGGCGGTTTCTGAATCTTGCTTTCATTGCTTATGGATGTATAATAGGAATAGCACATCATTACATCCATAATGTTCGATATGAATGTAACGTTGTTTTGGAGAGTTATTCGCCTTTAATTCTATCGAGATCATAGAACAACCATTTATAAGGAGTGAAACCGAATGTCGATGTCATTTGATCAATACATGAAAGATATGGTTCAACCCATGCGGGATGAGTTAACTCGTCTAGGAATCCAGGAGTTGCGTACTCCTGAAGAAGTGGAAGCAAGTCTTCCGGATGCAAAAGGAACAGCGCTGGTTGTCATTAACTCTGTCTGCGGATGTGCCGCAGGTCAATGTCGCCCAGGTGTGTCCCAAGCACTTCAGCACGATATTACACCGGATCACCTGTACACTGTATTTGCTGGTCAGGACAAAGAAGCAACTGCAAAAGCACGTGAATTCTTTGCACCGTATCCTCCATCTTCACCGTCCATCGCTCTGATGAAAGACGGAGAACTCGTTCACTTTATCGAGCGTCATCAAGTGGAAGACCGTTCTGCAGAGGATATTGCGGCTGATCTCAAAAGTGCATTTGACCGTTACTGCCGTTAATTCGCTCCATAGAACGCCCCGCCCTTCGGATCACCGATGCCGGGGCGTTTCATTTTGGATAGATAAGGTTATTGAACCATTCGGACCTTTCAAGCTGGACATCAAATTTCATTCATTTAGAAACGGGGTGTGTGAACGATGAGTTTGCAACAACAGATCATCGCTGAATTGAAGGTTAAACCAAGCATTAATGAGGAAGAGGAAGTACGCAAGCGTGTTGATTTTCTGAAGACGTATGTGAAAAATGCGGGTGCCAAGGGTTTGCTGATTGCGATCAGTGGCGGTATTGACAGTGCAGTGGCTACGGCGCTTTGCAAAAAAGCGACGGACGAGCTCACGCAAGAGAACAACCAAGAGTACAAAACGCTTGGTGTGTTCCAACCTTATGGTGAACAATCCGATATCGATCACAGCTACGCGGTAGCCAAAGCATACGATCTGAAGCATGTCGTGGAAACCAATATCGAAGATGCAGTTAACGAGATTGCGCTGGAAGTGGAGCAAGGTTTCAAATCTTTGGGCAGCCCACGCCATATGACTCACCAAGGCAAAGGTAATGTTAAGGCGAGAACTCGTATGGTTATGCAATATGCGCTTTCGTTTGAAGAAAACCTGCTCGTTGTAGGTACGGATCATGCGTCCGAAGCCATTACAGGCTTCTATACCAAATGGGGCGACGGTGCTGTGGATATTACACCACTGAGCACCCTGAACAAACGTCAGGTACGCCAGCTGGCAGCATATCTGAACGTGCCACAGGCTATTTTGGACAAAGCACCATCGGCAGGACTGTGGGAAGGTCAGACGGACGAAGATGAGCTGGGAATTTCGTATGAAGCGAACAGCGACTATCTCGAAGGCAAACAGATCGATCCGGCTGCACAAGAGCGCCTCGAAGCGTTCTATACGCGCACACATCACAAACGCAATGCCATTCCTGGGATCTAATACGGATGGATGAGCATGATCGTTATATAAGGAATGCAAAAAGAGTCACTGCTCACGCAGTGACTCTTTTTGTTATGTGGAACGAGAAATCGCAAAAATCCAGGTGACTACTATATTAAAGATGAGTTAGCTATTCCATTCTTTGATCTGTTGCAGGGTTTGGGTGATGGCTTGCTCCAGTTGCGGAGTGGTTTCTTTAAATGGATGTACTGTATTAAAGGTGTGGTTCCCTTCGGGTATCTGGTGCCATGGGATATCAGGGCGTGCTTGCACAAGTGCGGCAGAACCGTCACGCAGACGTTGGGGATCTTCTGTTCCCTGAATGAGTGCGACTCGCACAGGTGAAGAAGCCAAGCGATCAATGATAGCGTAACGTTCGCTATGCTTATCCAGGTCTTCCAGAATAGCCACGTCCAGTGGCATCTGCTGGCCTGTTCGTCCGTTAACGACATGGCTGCGGCCATGCGTACGCATTTCTTCTTTTTGCTCTGCTGTGAAGAGATCCAGATTGGTTACGCCATTCCAGGAGATGACACCTGCCACCTGCTCGGGATGATCCAGTGCATAGACGAGACTTACGCCCGCACCGCGGCTGTGGCCAACCAGGTATACAGGAAGTCGAGTGAGTTCAGGTTGTGTAGCCACATGTTCCAGTACCAGGGCCAGATCGGCAAGCTCCCGGCTGTAGGTATTCACTGCGAACTTTTCAAGTTCAGAGAATTGCTCCAGATATTCGCCGATACCGTTGTGAGAGAAATTAAAGGTCAGCACATGATGTGTCTGGCTTAGCTGTGAAGCTACGTAGGGGAACATGCCCCAGTCTTTGAAGCCTTTGTATCCGTGAGCCAGAATGATGACGCCTTGAGCGGATTGTTGTGCAGGGAAAAAGTCTCCGCGAATGATCGCATCTACGTCAGTGGGCAATTCAAAAGTTATGGGCATTATTCAGACCTCCTAAGAATTTCAGACGATTCCTGATTCATATTTTAGCATATATGGGAATGCGGATAGGTACTCGCTTCTGATCGCCCCTCCTGCTACAATAGAATACGTGTTCGGAGAGTTACGGATCATGTGATTGAATGGAGATCTTTTACAATGCATGTTCAAAAAGAGCGGTTTTCAGTACCAAGAAGATGGAACTTTTGAACAACCTCTTACAGTATAAAAGATTAAGCGGGTGAAGCGTTGATGATATATGGCATTGGTAATGATGTGCTGGAGATTGGACGTATGCGGAAGCTGCTGTCCGGTCGCCATGCGGAAGCATTTCTGAAACGAATTTTAACGCCAGCAGAGTGGGAGATCGCGGTTCGTCGAGGGAAGCGGATGACGGAGTTTGTATCCGGTCGATTTGCAGCGAAAGAAGCGGTGTCTAAGGCATTTGGCTGCGGTATTGGTGGTGTCATGGGTTTTACTGACATTGAGGTGTTGCCTGATGGGACAGGACGTCCAGTGGCCTCGCTGTCCAGTCAAGCCTGGGAACGTCTGCAGCTGCCATACGATAAGCAATATGATATTCATTTGAGCATTACGCATCAGACGGAATTGGCAGCGGCCTTTGCGATCGTAGAACAGATGGAAAAGTAGCTAGCTTGGCAATAGGAGAGGACGGAACTATGGGTTTACAGGAACAGAAACAACATTTCAGCGTGAATTTGCTGGACTGGTATATGGTCAACCGACGGGATTTGCCGTGGCGTCGCCACAACAATCCGTATTTCACATGGGTATCGGAGATTATGCTTCAGCAGACTCGGGTCGATACGGTAATTCCGTATTTCAATCGTTTTATCGGGAATTTCCCGACCGTGCAGGCGTTGGCGGAAGCACCCGAAGAGGATGTGTTGAAAAATTGGGAGGGACTCGGGTATTACTCCCGTGCACGTAATCTTCAGGCAGCCGCGAGACAAGTCATGGAGCTGCACGGAGGAGAGATGCCTCAGGAGAAACAGGCTGTCTTTGCATTAAAAGGGGTGGGCCCGTATACTGCCGGGGCCATTCTCAGCATTGCCTTCAACCAGCCGCAGCCTGCGGTAGATGGCAATGTCATGCGGGTACTGTCCCGATACTTCCTCATTGATGAGGACATTATGAAGGGCAGCACCCGGGTTTTGATGGAAGAGCTCGCAGGAGAGCTCATTCCGGAAGGGCGGGCGAGTGATTTCAATCAGGCGCTGATGGAGCTTGGTGCGCTGGTGTGTACACCCAAAGCGCCGCACTGCCTGACTTGCCCGGTCATGGAGCAATGTTCCGGCCGCATCGCCGGAAGAGAGCTTACACTGCCGGTCAAGACCAAGGCGAAGCCGCCGCGCCCTGAGCAGCGGCTGGTCGCGATTGTGGAGGGCCGCGGTGCTCATCGCGGCCAAGTGCTTGTGCGCCAGCGCCCAGACACGGGCCTATTGGCCCGCATGTGGGAGCTGCCGCATGTGCTCGCGGCGCCCGCCGCAGCGAGCAAGAAGGCAGCGCCGCTGGCGGATGAGCCGGCCATGGCATTGCTGGCCGGCAGTCTATGGGCGGAAGGCTTCGCTGCCCGCCCGGAAGGGCTGGCTACCCATGCGGAGCATGTGTTCAGCCACATTGTCTGGAGCCTGCAGGTGTACAAGTGTACCGAGCAGGACCAGAGCAGTGAGCTTCCGCTGATCGCAGCGGAAGCCAGAGCCGCCTACGATGCACAGGCGGCAACAAGGGAGGGCACAGCCTCATCATCAGCTGTGTCACCTGAGTCAGACACAACGCATTCATCGGAGCCAAGCACGCCTAATGCGCAGAACATCTCAACATCGCTTAACGATGGAGAGATGTTGATGTCATCATCTGACGTTAGTGATCCTGCCCTGAGCACGCTGACACTGACAGGTAAAGGTGATGGCTTGACCTACCGCTGGATCGGTCCGGAAGATATGGACAAGATGGCATTCCCCAACATATTTCTGAAGCTAATCAGCAGTTATTTTGCCGGTGCGTATGATCAAGTGAATGATTAAATGGGGGAGCTAACGAACCTGAGTGACGTTATCATAGCCAAATCAACCCAAAAGTGCGCATTAAAGCTCGTATTTGGGGAAATAGCTACTCTGAGATTCGTTAGGTTCGCGATACGATGAAATATGGAGCAATAGCGTGTCCTGAGTTCGTTAGAAACAAAACACCCATTAACTATAACTATAGCGATAGCAAAAAGAGAGCCTGATCACGGTCACAACGACCGAATCAGGCTCTCTTTTATGTTAACTGTTGCATGATAACAGTCTTATTTTGCAGAAGCGTAACGTTTGTTCACTTCATCCCAGTTGATTACATTCCAGAAAGCGGCGATGTAGTCAGGACGTTTGTTTTGGTAGTTCAGGTAGTAAGCGTGCTCCCATACATCCAGACCCAGAACCGGAGTCAGACCTTCGAAGAGAGGGCTGTCTTGGTTAGGTGTGCTAGTGATGGACAACTTGCCATCTTTGCCAACTACTAGCCAAGCCCAGCCGGAACCGAAACGAGTTGTAGCTGCTTTAGCGAAATCTTCTTTGAATTTATCAAAACCACCCAGTTCGCTATCGATAGCTGCTGCGATATCACCTGTAGGAGCGCCGCCGCCGTTAGGTCCAATGATTTCCCAGAACAAGCTGTGGTTAGCATGTCCACCACCATTGTTGCGAACCGCTGTGCGGATGCCTTCAGGTACGCTGTCAAGGTTAGCAATCAGATCTTCCAAGCTTTTTTCTTGCAGTTCAGGAGCGCTTTCCAGAGCTGCGTTCAAGTTAGTTACATAAGTATTGTGATGGCGATCGTGGTGGATTTCCATCGTTTTTGCATCGATATGTGGTTCCAGTGCGTCGTTAGCGTAAGGAAGTGCTGGTAATTGAAAAGTCATAATGAAATACCTCCTGAGATTTTAGTTTTTTTGAGAACAGGTACATATGTAATAATACCCTTGCCACTAATATTAAACCGCATTCGAGCTAATTAAGCAACATTTTTGTTTATTAAGTCCCCCGAAGCGTTGATCTAATGATGGGCCAGAGATAACAAACATATTTTACCCATTATGCAACTATTTATGTGTTTTCAGGCGTTTAAATGGATGAAAAGTTTAATATTCGTATGTAAACGGTTACAATTAAGCGCTTTCAAAAGAAAATGCGTGTTTTATGGAGAAAAGTATGGTTTAATTGACGAAGAAGCGGTATTTTCTCGTTTTTTGTCATTATATGAACATTGGGTTTTTGGTAAAAAGGGATTCCCTTTTTGTAAAAAACCTCATCTAAGCTAACGAAAAGGGAGATTTAAGACATGCACGTTCGTTCCTTTCAGTTGAGTGATGCAAGCCAGATGACGGAGCTTCTCCAGGTTGCACTATCGGAAGAGTGTTATGAGAACACGATGGGCCCGTTTGCCCGTCAATTGTCATGGGATTCTGACCTGATCATGGTTGCGGAAGAAGAGGGAGACCTCGTAGGCGCTTTGATCGGTACGATTGATCACAACCAGGGTTGTATCTACCGTATTGCGGTACATCCAGACTATCGTCGCCGTGGAGTCGGCAAAACACTTGTCGAGGCTATGGAACAGCGGTTCCAGCAGCGTAAAGTCAGCCAGGTATGGGTGGCGGGTGATGAGCACAACAAAGTAGCCATGCCTCTATATGAAGCAATGGGTTACGGTGCCAATCAGATTATGAGCGCTTTCCAGACTCTTAGTATTTTGTCCAAAGCTTAGTTTGCATGTTTAAAAAAGAAATAAAAAAAGATTTTCATTTCATATTAGGCATATCTCTTTAACGTGTAAGAACGTGAGAGATGTGCCTTTCTATTTATATGAGTGTTCTTCACGTCATATTCCTCTGGTTCCCTCATTTTATGAACATGCTTCGGAGTCTCCGAATTCTATTTAAATTAACGTGACTATCCCGGCTGTATTCACGATAACGAAGGTATTGGTGCTCATAACCAATTGTTTCACTCTCCCAAATGAAGTAGACTGAAAGGGAGTATGGTCACCATGTTACAAGTTTAATTCAACTATTTAATAAATGAGGTGTCCCTTTGAATTCCAATAATCATTCAATGGAACATGTGACTTCCGAGCAACGTAATGAACCGTCAAAGCCTGAACAACCGGGGAAATCCTGGGTTGTCGAGCTGTGGGACTGGGTCAAAACGATTGTTGTTGCTTTTGTAATCATGATGCTGCTGAACCTGTTTGTGTTTAATCTGTCAATGGTCAAGGGACAGTCCATGCAGCCGACACTGGTTGAGCGAGATCGCCTTTTCGTCAACAAAATCGTATACCATCTGGGTACTCCTTCCCGATCAGATGTGATCGTACTTCGTGATCCAAGCGAAGGCGTGGAGAAGAAGGATTTTCTGGTGAAACGGATCGTTGGACTTCCGGGAGATACAATTGAGGTCAGGGATCACCATCTATATGTGAACGGCGAGCAACAAGCGGAAACGTACACTGATATTGAGGTGCAAGACCCTGATTTTGGCCCAATCACATTGGAGCCGGATCATTTCTTCGTGATGGGGGATAATCGTCATGAAGGCAAAAGTAAGGATAGCCGAGTGTTTGGCAGTATTACATCCGACCAGATTGTAGGCAAGGCTGAATTTATTTTCTGGCCGTTTTCTGAATTGAAGAAATTGTAAAATGCTGACAGGACAACAACTTCAGACTGCATTTTGCGTTAAACCATATAGACTCGTTCCGTTTGAATTCAAGTATGCAAGGCATATATAGAAATGAACGCCTGTCCTCTTACCGTGAGGCGGGCGTTCACTATTTACGGAATAAGTGTCGGAAGAAGAGAGGGAAGAGAAATGACGAGCGTACAGACCGGGGCAGCACAGGATGCCTCCGTATGGGAGAAGTTAAAACAGGAGATCAAGGCAGCTGGCCCCGGACTGGGCATTGATGATATCGGATTTGCTTCGGCTGATCCCTTTGTTTCCCTGAAGTTGCTGCTGGAGCAGTCGCGGGATAAGGGGTATGCTTCAGGATTTGAAGAGCCGGATATTGAAAAAAGGGTGCACCCCGCCTTAAAAGATGGCGAGCCCGCTTCACTGATCGCAATAGCCGTGGCATACCCATCCAAAATGGTGAATCCGCCGAAATCGGAGCCTGGTGCGTATCGAGGCATTTTTGCCCGTTCGGCTTGGGGCCAGGATTATCATCAGGTCCTGCGTGCAGCGATGGACAAGCTGGTAAACTTTATACGTGAACGTGTACCTGAGGCCATGATCGAAAGTATGGTAGACACCGGAGCATTGGTGGATCGTGCGGTGTCCCAGCGTGCGGGGATTGGTTTTAGCGCCAAAAACTGTGCGATTATATCACCCAAATTCGGTTCATGGATTTTTCTCGGAGAACTGGTAACGAATATTCCTTTTCAACCAGACACACCTGTGACCGAAGACTGCGGTGAATGTACAAAATGTATTGATGCCTGTCCTACAGGAGCATTGGTGGGCCCGGGGCAGTTGAATTCACAGCGTTGTATTTCTTTTGTAACCCAGACAAAAGGGTTCGTGGATGAAGAATTTATGCTGAAAATAGGCAACCGTCTGTACGGTTGTGACACGTGTCAGATTGTCTGTCCGAAGAATCGGGGCAAGAATTGGGATCACCATCCCGAGTTTCACCCCGATCCGGAGATTGTGAAGCCACTCCTGCTGCCGCTGCTGGACATCGGTAACCGGGAATTCAAGGAACGTTTCGGTCAGAGTTCCGCCGCTTGGCGGGGCAAGAAGCCGATTCAACGCAACGCCGTTATTGCCCTGGGCAATTTCAAAGACAAAAGTGCTGTACCCAAACTTACAGAAGTACTAAAACGTGATCCGCGCCCCGAGTTGCGGGGAACCGCAGCTTGGGCGTTAAGCAGAATTGGAGGAGAAGACGCCATGAGAGCAATTGGGGAAGCTGCCGCTAACGAACAAGATGGGAACGTACTAAGCATGCTGCAGAAGGCCGAGGAGCGACTGAGTTCGTCCGAGACCTTACCCAAACAGCCACAGGCTGGGCAAGTGAGTGAGAAGCAGCAAGAGGAACGGAACAACGAGAACAATGCCTTGCGTGCGTTACAACAGGATTTGAAAATGGAAGCGGGGATTGAACCGGGTAGTGAGCAGTCTGCACAGCCTGCCAAACCGGAAGCCGCAGCGTGGAAACCTTCAGCCGTTACGGGTCTTCATGGCAAGCCCGTATACTACGATGAGATACTGACACCGATTGGTACTCTTACGTTATGCGCGACGGATGAAGGACTGTGTCACATTGATTTTGGCGCCTTTCACGTACGCGAAGCTCATCTGCAACAATGGGCCCGCACCTGGATTGGCGAGTATCGATATGAGAAGAATGAAGAGAAGCTTAGCGAAGCTGCTAAGCAGTTAAAGCAGTATTTTGCAGGGGAGAGAAAAACGTTCGACTTGCAGCTTGATCGGCTTGGAACACCATTCCAGCTACAAGTATGGCAAGTTCTGTCCGATATATCTTATGGAGAGGCCTCATCACACCAACAGGTTGCGGAAATCATCGGCAGACCCAAGGCTGTTCGTGCAGTTCTGGACGCCATTAGCAAAAATCCGATTCCGATTATTATTCCCTGTCACCGTATCAGCGGTAGAGACGGTACCCTGGTGGGTTATGTAGGCGGTCTGCAAACCAAGGAGCAATTGCTCACATTGGAGCAGCGATCGTAACGTAAGAGCGGGGGACGTTCATGAAATATGTAAACGTGGAGAGCGTGGAAGCGGGGGAGCTTCTGGGCAAGACGGTATATTCCAGTAACGGTACGGTACTGCTGTCTGCCGGAGTCCAGCTCACCGTATACATGGTCAATACGTTGAAGCGTATTGGCGTGACCATGTTATACATCCAGGATGAAGCGTATAAAGATGTGGAACCAGAGGACATTCTGGATGAAACCACGAAACGGGCAATAATTAACGAAATGAGTGTCACACTCGAATCCATTCGCTCGGGGAAAGACTGGAGTCCGAGAAAGGTTGCCCTCAGTATAGAGAAGTTGCTGAATGATGTACTGAACGGGCGTGAACTGTTAGTGCAGCTCACCGATATTCGTACCAAAGACAATGCACAATATGTTCATGCGATGAATGTATGTTTGTTGTCTTCGGTCATCGGACTGAATATGGGACTCAATTATAATCAACTGAAGGACCTTGCTGTGGGGGCATTATTGCATGATATAGGCAAAGTGGGGGAACCTCCGGGCAGTGGCTCTGCTGCGAATTCTTCGCTGCACCATACATGGCGTGGATTCGAAGTGATTAAGAACAAACGGGAGTTCAGTCTGTTGGTCGCCCATACAGCCCTGCAACATCATGAGCATGTAGATGGTACAGGCATGCCGAGAGGGATCAAGGGGAGTGACATTCATCTGTTTGCGAGAATCGTTAGTGTGGCTAATATCTATGATAATCTCATTAATGGTTTATCCAAGGACAGTTTGATGCCACATGAGGCCTGTGAAGAGATGATGGCGTTGTCTGGTACAAAGCTGGATCGGGACATTCTGATTGAGTTCAACAAGAGTGTATCCGTGTATCCCAATGGTACAGCGGTACGACTGTCCACCAAAGAGACTGGAGTCATTGTGCGTCAACATCGGGGATTGCCCGGCAGACCTGTAATCAGGGTGGCGCGCGGAAGTACGCGTTATTCTCTGGATGTGGTTGAAATCGATCTGGCTCAGCATACAACCGTTTTCATTGAAGCTGTCATGACGTAGCTTGTGTGCGGTTCAACTGGAAAATCCGTTTGCTCAAGGCGTGCGGAAATGCTATGATACTTTCAGGAAATCCGGTCTGTGTCAGGTTTGCAACATGTGTGTTGAACATCATGAAGTGACACGGATTATCAGGCTTTTTAGAATGCATACAGAGGTGTCTAAGAGATGGATATTGTTATACCGATTATCACATTGATTGTTGGTCTGGTCGGGGGATTTTTCATCGGGGTGTTCTACTTGCGTAAACAACTTGAGAAAATGCAAAGCAATCCGGACATGCTTCAGAAAATGGCGAAGCAAATGGGCTACAACCTGAATGGCAAGCAAATGCAGCGTGCCCAGCAGATGATGAAGAATCAGCAGCCAGGAGCGAAAATGCCTCAGCCGCAACAGCATCCTGCGCGTAAAAGTTCGGGCCGCCGAAAATAATAGCAGGGAATAACTGCTTACCTTATTGTGGTTCGAAAGGAGGCGTTCGGCAGTGGCTGGCGTTAAAGATTATTTGAATTCAAAAGTATCCGACAATCGGGAGAAGATCGAGTATCATGTAGAGCAGATCCTGAAATTGATCGGAGAAGATAGTACACGTGAAGGGCTGCTTGAAACGCCTGCACGTGTGACCCGAATGTATGAAGAAATTTTTGGTGGATATGAAGTAGACCCGCGCGATGTGCTCGGTGTCACGTTTGACGAGAATCACGAAGAACTGGTTATCGTCAAGGATATTGTCTACTACAGTCAATGCGAGCACCATATGGCGCCGTTTTTTGGCAAGGTACACATTGGGTATGTACCAAGCGGCAAGATCGTTGGTCTGAGCAAAATGGCTCGTCTGGTCGAAGCGGTAACACGTCGCCTGCAAGTTCAGGAACGTATTACTTCACAGATCGCTGACATTCTGACAGAGGCCGTTGAGCCTCATGGAGTTATGGTCGTTGTGGAAGGCGAGCACTTGTGCATGTGTTCCCGCGGCGTGAAGAAACCGGGAAGCAAGACGGTGACGTCTGCTGTACGTGGTTCTTTCCGTGAGAATCCGGCACAACGTGCGGAGTTCTTGTCTTTGGTGAAAGATTAAAATCAGGTATGTCCACTTGCTGGACAAGCCGGATGAGTAAGTTTCTTTGGTTTTGGAAGTAGCAGTTTCTAAGCCATAGGATGCGATATAAATAAGCCGTGTTCCTTGGGAACCGGCTTATTTATATATGCGTTGTCATTCCTATATACTGGATACATATGAATTCGTTAAGCCGGAGGTAATGGAACGATGAGTGTACCTTCCCATTCAGATCAACCGGTTCAGCCGGAAAAGGGACTACAGGCAGATAAACAGGCTACATTGCGTCTACAAATCTGGGAGACACCACTCATGCGACAAGGTAGTAGTGTACTCGAAGCTTTTGCTTGGGAAGAAGTCATGTGCAGGCGGGTTGGGGCAGGGCATCTGCCTGTTGCACATATATGGAGACACCCAGATGCCTTTGTAGCGGGTTTGCGTGACCGCAGGTTGCCACAGGCTGTAGAAGCGATGGAACGGATAAGAAGCCAAGGGACAGCGGTCTGTGTTCGGCCTTCCGGTGGAGCGGCAGTGCCCTTGAATCCAGGGGTAGTTAATGTGTCACTGATTCTGCCTAATCCCGGACATGCCATCAATATTCATGATGATTTCCGGGAGATGGCTTCGATTATTGCCGAGTCGCTAACGCCGTGGTCGAATCAGGCGCAAACTGGTGAGGTTCAGGGTGCTTTTTGCCCGGGAGACTATGATGTCAGTGTAGGTGGGCTGAAATTCTGTGGGATTGCCCAGCGCAGGCAGGCTAAGGCGTATATTATTACTGCTTTTATCATCGTGGAAGGTCAGGGAGATCAACTGGCAGCGGACGTGCGTCAATTTTATCAGCATGCAGCAGGCGGGGCGAGTGAAGGATATCCTGATGTTCAGCCTGGCACGATGGCAAGTCTGAAAGAATTGGCAGGTGTACCTTCAGCTGCGGCATATACTGCGGCTTTGGTTCGAACTCTGCGTGATCGCTATCCGCAGGCGGAAGCCAGCAGGGTGCTTAGTGTTGGCTCTGAAGAAGTACGTCTCACAGCTGAGCAGATGAAACTGCGCTATGATTGAGTTCTTGATAATCGGACTTGGAATTGGGTAATAGAGATGATATGATGTGATTTCGGAAGGAGAGTGTTAGGATGGAAACGTTGAGATATACGTACTTATATGAGGTTGTATCTACAGGCGAAAAGTCTGAGTTCAGCCAAATGGCAACAAGCAAGGAAGAGGCTGCTGCACTGATCGTTGCTCGTATTGCAGATCTGGAGTTTACAGATGAGGCAGATATCAAGCTGGGCGACCTGATCGCAATTAGCAAACAGGTTGGCGACAACTATGTAGCGTGCGAGGGCTGTGCTTCTTAAGGGAGCATGAGCATTTTGAAATAGGAAGTCTCTCAAAATATAAGCAAGTCTCTTTTTAAAAGAGGCTTGCTTTTTTGTCTACACCATAAGAGATATCTTTCAGTCATTCGGCTGGAGATATCTCTTTTTTTCTCTCATCCATCTAAGCTCAAGCTTAATAAGGCGGCCACAACAACTTGCGTGCTGTTTCGTACCGTTCAGCTACAGCCGGCCAGTAGACGACATTCCACCAATCCTCGATATACTTTTTGCGTTCGTTTTGATGTTTCAGATAGTAGGCATGTTCCCACACATCCAGTGGCAGGAGCGGTACGATATCGGACTGGGACAGGTTCTGGTGTTTTTCCGCCTGCAAAATCTCCAAACGGTGTGCTCTCGGGCTCCAGACAAGCATCGCCCAACCACTGCCTTCCACTTTGTTCGCAGCTTCTGTGAATTGATTTTTAAACGCCTCATAACTTCCGAAATCCCGCTTGATCTGCTCCGCCAGCATACCGGAAGGTTTGCCGCCTCCAGCAGGATTCATAATGGTCCAGAAGATCGTATGCAGGTAGTGGCCTGCCCCGTTAAAGGCGAGTTCGCGTTCCCAATGTTTGATGAGTTCAAAGTTGTTCTTTTTTCGCGATTCCGCCAGCTTTTTCTCTGCTACATTTAGTCCGTCCACATAAGATTGATGGTGTTTGTCATGATGGATACGCATCGTCAGCTCATCAATATGTGGCTCCAGCGCATTGTACGCATAGGGGAGAGGCGGCAGTGTGTGTCCTCCGATGGGAACCGGCTTCTCTTTTACGGGAGGTGCTGTAGAGCTGGGTGTGGCTTGTGTTGTTCCGGTAGAAGGCGGTTGAATGGTTGCGGATTGGATCTGAGCTGAAGCGGCAGGTGCATTTACATTTCCCTCTGGAGAAGTTGGAGCTTCTGAAGCTTGGCGATGGATGCTTCCTGACTCTGACGTATGCAGCGCATTTTCCAGAAAAAGTGACGGCTCCGAATCCGTTTCGCGCAAGATGCCAGGTTGGCCAAGCGTATCCAATACGCCCAGAAAATACTCCGATTCGCGGATAAAATGTAGAATAAGTACTTTGGCAAGCGGAACAGCTTGCACAGCAGCACTTTGTTCCAGAAGAACATACAGCTGTTTGATGAACTCTCTCGATTGCTGCCGAGCTGCCAACACAAGTTGATCGATACAACGAACGATGTAGGGAGCAGGCGGATGGGTTGCGGGCAATAGTTGTTTTAAAAGCTGATTGGCTACTCGCTCGCTGTTTGCAAAGGTAGCCTCCCATTCCTCCAGTAGCTTGACGTATGGGGGCTCCAGATCAGGAACCAGGGCACGAATGACGAGTGTATGTTCTTTCTCCTGCTCTTTCCAGAAACGGATTTCCTCCAATGTCCGCAGAGGCAGCAGGTGACCATATCCATACCAATTCATCTATATTGAACCTCCTTCAGATGAAATTCATTACATGCAGACTGTCTATTCATGCGTCCCAAGAGTATATTCCGCGAGCCTGTTGTCCTATGAGTGCAAAAAAAAGAGCCCCTGAGGGGCTCAAAAATCAACGGAAAATTCGATGATTGAAATTTAATTATTCTCCATTATTCGTGTTCTGCACATCGTCACTGCTTGTCTTCGTTACATGACTCAGGAACGTTGAGACACGGCGCAGATATTCCTTTGGATGCTCCCGGAAGATCAACTCATGGTGCGCATCCTGGACAATCCATACATCCGAGTACGGATTGGTCTGGTTGGCGGCGAGCTGCTCTGCAATCGGGTAAGGCGCTTTCTCGTCTTCCGTACCATGAATGAAGAAAATCGGGAACGGATAATCTTCCTTTTTCACTTCCTGGTATGGAATCTGTTGCAATCCGGTACCGTTCAGAACAGGGAACAACAGCTTCATGATCTCCAGTGTAGGCTGACGCGGCAGATCGATCTGGTTATGAATGTTGTGGTACAGTGTATCCGGCTCAAGCAGGAACGTACTGTCCAGAATCATCGCATCCACTTCCTGTGTAATCAGCCCAGTCTGAAGCGCCGTACCGGCACCCATGGAGAAACCCCACACAACCAGTTCCTGCGCACCGCGCTGCTTGGCGAACTGGATGGCACCCAACAATTGCTGTGACTCAGCTTTGCCACCTGTGGCTACAGCTTTGTTCACCTGTGAGGCGAAGCCATAATCGAACATGACCACGTTGAACCCAAGTTGATGGGCATAATGTGCCAGGTCATACATGGGTACCCATGTTTCTTCACGATTGGCACCATAGCCGTGACTGAAAATAATCGTTTTGCTTGCAGCATTGTCAGCAGGTATATACCATCCCTGCATCGTCCGGCTGCCATCTGCTGCCGGGAACGTGATGTCTTCGTACTTCATGTTCTTGGCCTGCATCGGATTGGAGAAGACCGGCGCTACCGTTGGATTGGATAATACCCATGCGATGTAACCATGCAGTGCAATAAAACAAAACAGTAGAAAAAATACAACGGAGAGCAGCAACGCTACGATAATATGTTTGAACCGAATCAGCCTCGGTGATAGGGAAGAGGGCAGATCGGACACTTTTGTTTGCAGCGGGGCTTCGCTCTGGGATGTTGGATACATGAATGCCCCTCCTTTGAAGTTCAGTTGAAGATAACAACGACATGAAAAGAGAATTGCGTCGATTTCAGAGCCTGCTTCAGAGCGATATCTTAATGTAATATATCTTTATCGTATGTTCCAGTATAGTCAAAGTCAATTGATTGAGGGCATTTGTTACGCAATTGTTATATAGTTCTTAAGATATATGGGTAACATTACCTTAGTGTGTAAATTACAGGGGATTAAGTCTTATAAAAAGGAAAAATTTACAGGTTGGCCTATTTCGATTTTGGCTCTTTTTGGTTTACAGATGAGACCGTTTCTCATATAATTTATGTAACCAAGTTTCATGTGATGAAACATGAGGAGGGCATTATGCCATGGAAGATCGCAAGTTAACCGTCCGGGCTGTGGAACGGGCGCTGGATATATTATTATGTTTTACCACACGCAGTGATCTAGGACTCACCGAAATTGCCAGCCAGATCGGCCTGCACAAAAGTACAGTGCACCGTTTGATGGCTACGCTGGAGGATCGAGGGTTCGTGATCCGTGATGCAGCAACAGAGAAGTACCGACTTGGCATCCGAATCTGGGAGCTGTCAGCTCATATGTCCCGCAGTGACGATCCTGCTATTCTGCTGTTGCCTGCGATGGAGCGACTGAGAGATCGATTGGGGGAGACCGTGAGTCTGTACCTGCGTGATGGGAGTGAACGGATACGGATTCAGGCTGTGCAAAGTGATCAGGCGATTCGCCGAGTCGCCCCCGTTGGTGTTAGACTCCCGCTGTCTGTGGGCGCTTCCAGCAAAGTTTTGATGGCGTTTGCCACGGACGAGGATCGTGAAGAACTGATGAACGGCCCGGAATGGCCGGTGTTTATTGATCCCGCGGTGTATTTGGCGCAAATGGGAGATATCCGGGATAACGGATATGCGACGAGTTATGAGGAACGTGAGCCGGGAGCTGCCGCGGTATCTGTACCGATTATGGATCGCAGAGGCAATATTGCAGCTGCGCTCTCGGTCTCAGGGCCTGTCAGTCGACTCTCGCAGGAGACATTGCATGAATACGCACCTGTATTGAAGGATGCTGCTACGCAGATGGGGCTCATGTTATCCTGATGTTTATGTAAGTTTTTTTCTCCAATGGAGTTTGATCATTTGGAATATAAAGGTTGTTTTTATGTTCCGGTTGCGCTACTCTGTAATGGACGGCCCTACGGGGCCAGCTTCATTGAATATGAACGGCGGCTTATGTAAGCCGCAACTTACTAACGTTACTGGGGGAGTCCGAATTGTCCGGACTGAGACGGAATCGCATGAGATTCCGGACCCTTTGCACCTGATCTGGATCATACCAGCGTAGGGAAGTAATCGGCGATATGACCTCAACCACCTCATGATGTGACCCTTGTAGTCTCCGTTAAGGAGCTGATTGAAGGTGCATTATTGGTGATGGACATAAAAGTCGGTTCCTTCGGGGACCGGCTTTTTTATATACAGTGAACGGGCGATATAGCGCGTACTCCATTGACTTCTTTTTTCAATAACCTGCGAAAGTGGGCTTGTATGATGAGAGAGAAGTCACCATAGATTCATGATCTGTGGCAGCCTCCGTCTGTTGTTAACTGTACATGAAAAGTGTCTCCCCTGGTCTGGCGTAGGATCGCTCTTTCTTCTCTGCATTGCGCATGATTTGGGACAGGTACGTAAGTAAGCTAATGACGATACCAACCAAACAAGCGACGAACACTGAGGAGGAGACAAGCGAACATGAGTACAGGAAATCAAACGGGACAACAAGCGATGGAGCAGGAACATAACGGTCAGCAGGTGGAAAAAGAAACAGGAGCGGCCGGACGGATTCAGCCCTTTCCGGGCAGCCGCAAAGTCTACATTCAGGGCTCACGGCCGGACATTGCTGTACCTGAGCGTGAGATAGCCCTTCATGACACGAATACTCCCCAAGGGGTGGAGCATAACGAACCGCTACGTGTCTACGATACGAGCGGGCCGATGACCGATCCCGGATTTCATGCCGATATCCGTGCAGGTCTACCAGCCCTGCGTACCCGCTGGATCACAGAGCGTGGCGATGTTGAAGCTTATCAGGGTCGTACGGTTAAACCGGAGGATAACGGACTAAAGCCCGGAGGGAAGAGAGCTGGAGCCGAAGAGTACCCTGGATTGCGTGGCAAACCGCTGCGAGCACAGACAGGACGCTGTGTGACTCAGATGCATTATGCGAGGCAGGGAGTCATTACGGCAGAGATGGAGTTTGCCGCCATTCGTGAGGGCGTAGAACCGGAATTTGTAAGGCAGGAGCTGGCGAGTGGACGTGCGATTCTGCCATCCAACATCAATCACCCGGAGAGTGAACCGATGTTAATCGGTCGTCATTTTCACGTGAAGATCAATGCCAACATAGGTAACTCTGCCGTATCTTCCTCCATCGAGGAAGAGGTGGAGAAGATGACCTGGGCGGTACGTTGGGGATCGGATACGGTGATGGATCTGTCCACAGGCAAAAACATTCATACCACCCGGGAATGGATCATCCGTAATTCACCTGTGCCGATTGGTACGGTGCCGCTGTATCAAGCGCTGGAGAAGGTGAATGGCGAAGCGGAAGCTCTGACCTGGGAGTTGTACCGTGATACGCTCATTGAGCAGGCAGAGCAGGGAGTGGACTACTTTACGATCCACGCAGGTGTACTGCTGCGTTATATCCCCATGACCGCCAAGCGGATGACAGGCATTGTGTCTCGCGGTGGGTCCATTATGGCAGCATGGTGCCTTGCGCATCATCAGGAGAATTTTTTGTACACCCATTTTGAAGAAATCTGCGAGATTATGAAAAGGTATGATGTGGCGTTTTCGTTGGGAGATGGACTTCGTCCAGGCAGTATCTACGATGCCAATGACGAAGCTCAGATGGCGGAACTGGCTACGCTCGGGGAACTGACGCAGATCGCATGGAAGCATGATGTGCAGGTGATGATCGAAGGGCCGGGTCACGTGCCGATGCATAAGATCAAAGAGAATGTGGACTTGCAGATGGAGATATGTAAAGAGGCACCGTTCTATACGCTGGGGCCGCTGACGACCGACATTGCTCCGGGATACGACCACATCACATCCGCCATTGGTGCGGCCATGATTGGCTGGTTCGGCACGTCCATGCTCTGTTATGTTACACCAAAAGAACATTTGGGCCTGCCCAACAAGGATGATGTGCGGGAAGGGGTCATCGCCTACAAGATTGCAGCCCACGCCGCCGATCTGGCAAAAGGCCATCCACGTGCTCAACGCCGGGATGATGCATTGTCCAAGGCGCGCTTCGAATTCCGCTGGCGTGACCAGTTTAACCTGTCACTGGACCCTGAACGTGCGCTGTCCTACCATGATGAGACGCT
Organism: Paenibacillus sp. FSL k6-2145; assembly: GCF_037976585.1. Classification (NCBI taxonomy): domain Bacteria; kingdom Bacillati; phylum Bacillota; class Bacilli; order Caryophanales; family Paenibacillaceae; genus Paenibacillus; species Paenibacillus sp. FSL k6-2145. Next base: position 2,865,125 of record NZ_CP150267.1, read on the forward strand.
GCCAGCAGAAGGGGCCAAAGAAGCTCATTTCTGCTCCATGTGCGGACCGAAGTTCTGTAGCATGCGCATCACGCAGGACATTCGTGCCTTTGCCGCGGATAAAGGATTGTCCGAGAATGAGGCTGTAGCAGCGGGCATGCAGGAAAAGGCCGAGGAATATCGGACACGTTCCTAAGCGCCGGTACAGCGCAAGCTGGGCAGTCTGACATCGTTTGTAGGTGAGAATACTGCTATTATGTCGTCTGCTTCATCTTACTGATCAGCTTCCTGATACTTTTTATCAGCATTATGGTTGATTGTCTAGCAGATGTTTAATAAAATGAATGTAAGTAAACACCAATAAGAGTAGCCAGGCCAATGGCTACTCCTGCACAGCATTTGCGGTGGGTATTCCTCCGAGTGCAGCAAGTTCAGATGAAGTGACCCGTCAGGCCGTCAACCTGTGGCGGGTCACTTCTTTTTACGATCGATGTATGTCAGGAGCGCAATAATTAACATCGCGAACACGATTACGTCGTTAAAAGAGAAGTTCATAGGATCACCTCCCACTGGAGGCAAGCCTATTTCCCACCACAAATTGGCTGTACAAAGTGATTATACCATTTGAAATGCTCTTGTTCGAGAGCATTTTTATTTTGCAAAAGGAAGCAATATAGTAGTTTTCACATGATTTTAGCGATTGTAATATTTCACTCCAAACCCGCTACTACTATCGAGCCACACCCAAATTATTCTCCAAATACGCCGCAAGCAATGCCAGCGGGCTATGGATCGGAATACTTCGATCTACTGTAACCTGTGCAGCAGCGGGAGCCATAGATAGTTGGGCTGCCACTACCGTTTTACCCGGATACTGCTCAGCAATCTGCTGTAATCCTTCACGTACCGCTTCGAGATACCCTTGCTGATCTCCACGCATAATCAACTCAAATGTCCCCGGGATGCACACCGCTTCCGTCTGAGATGTCTTGGCAACGTGTAGTTGCCCATTCTCATCCTCTTGCTGTAATGCCTGATTCACCCGTGCCATCGTTCCTTCAATGGTTGCCGGGTTGGTGAATGCTATTATGTAATCTCCCGGTATTCGCCGCATCTCCTGCAATAACGGATCATCTATGCCGATCACAGGCACAGGGACCTGTGTGGCTTCCTGCTCCAGTACTGTCGCAAACAGGGTACACGTGACCAGAATGGCATCGGCATGACACTCAGCGATCCATTGGAGCGTCTGGGCTACCTTCTCGCGAATGACGACATCGGAAAAGTCAGCGTCATGTTTAAGACGATCCAGACCTGGATCGACGTAATGGACCAATTCAACTTCATAAGGAGCAAGCGTCTCTTCAATTAAGGCGATGTTGGAATAATGAGCGTGAAAACAACCAATGGTGATCATGTGCTAAGTCCCCTTTTACAGTTCGTATATGTCATGGATCTCTTAGATATTTAAATCATTATAGGAAACATGCCTAAGAACTGTACAGTCATTTATGGCTCAACGCCAATAACCGCCCTTCCGCCAAGTAGCGGAAAGACGGTTCATAATCGGACAGGCAATCGTCCGGCTTTCATTTTATCTAAGAGAAGGAGAAGCATTTTTCTTCGCCATTTTTTGCTGTAAAATTTCATGAAAGGATAGACCTTGAGTGTTCTCATTCTCCTTTTTAGGAGCAGTGGTCGCCGTGTTGCGCGGATATTGGTGATGGTACGGGATCATTTGCTGAATAGGCATGCGGATCATCTTGGTTCCTCCTTTGATGCGTTTTTTTGTGAATTATGTATTTCGACTGGTTACCATGCCAGGTTCGCATATAGGTACATGTGACTTGTTAGACGAAATAGAAGATTTTAAGACGTAATTCCAATTGGATTGTAGTGATTTTACCCGGTTTTAAGGAGATGTAAACGTTTTTAGGGAAATTCAGGAGTAAAGGACCTGATATGAAAGGTTTGATATGGGAGGATCGAATCGGTTGTTATGTGAATAGTCCCAATTTTAAGGAAGTCAATGGTACCCGCATATGAGGCATATTGTCTGGTTAAATGATGCAAAGCATGCTAACTAACTTGGTACCATGGTCGGGTTGTTTAGGTGGTAATGTAGTTCCGGATATAACAAAAAAAACTGCCGAGTGTACTCGGCAGCTTGCGTGATATGAAGAAGGATGCGAGGAAACTTTGATCCGGTCTGAGGTGGTATCGTGTTGGTTTTATCTACTTTGGTGAACAGCGATGTATATATCCACTTGTACACTTTCGGGATTCAGGCTGCGTTCATCATACAACTCAAAATCCCCGGTGAACGTACGATCACTTTGCTTCTCCCATGCCCACACGGCTCCCCAAGCTTCGCCAACAACCTCTGCCATCGGTCCTTTTCTGGAAGTGAATACGGCGTAAGTTGCAGGAGGGAGTAAAATGTCGTCCAATCCTTCAGGCAATGATTCGTTCGGACTGACCTCATGCCCTACCAGTATGGTGTATTCACCGGTTATGCCATCGGTGTAATCCGTGTAAGAGCCATAGCGGACGGCTTCAGGTGCAGGAAGGTGCTCTGAGGAAAAATAATTGTTCCAGAGTCCCTGAATACAGCCTTTGCCACTGATCTCAATGGCATTGGTTGTGCGGGCGGATACGCCGGCAAGACGTTTGCCGGGGAGCGTGACATAACGAACGGGCTGGGCAGAGAACGAATGATCTGTTGTTACCTGACCAAGATTAGCGGAAGCAGTAGGGTTTTCAGCGAGAGATTCTGTATGTTGATCCGTTGTATTTGTGCGCCAACGTTTCAAAAAAGGAAGCTGGTTACGCAGCATCGAACGAGCGGATTCCTCATCCATGCCTTCGTCCTTCAGAATGGCAGTGCACATCTCCGTCATGCCTTCAAGTGACATACCGGGCTGCTCAAACTTGCCCTCTTTGTAACAATAGATACAGTACTCACGGGTTGTGCTTCCATCTGCTTCCGTTCCGAATTGGGCAGGGGTTGTGAGCGGCATGCCGCAGCTTTGACATACAGTGACGTTCATGATCAGTTCCTCCTCATATATGTACAGATTGAATATATCTGAAGTATACGAGGAGGAACTGGACAGCTGTCTGTCAGGTTTGAGGCGGAGGTATATAATTTTGTACAATTTGCTCCGCGATACGGCAGATTTCATCCCGAATATGCTGAGGTTCCAATACTTCAACGTCCGCGCCGAAGCCCAGAATGAATCCATATAACCAGCCATCCTCGGGAAAAGCAACCTGGCTGATGTAATACCCAGTCCCATCAGGGATGACGTTCTCGATCCCGAACCATTCTTCCGCAATATGACGGACGCGAGGATGGAATTTCAAGGTTAACCTAGCTTGATTGTCCGGGCGGGTCCATTCCTGCTGCCAGGGTCTGTCCTGGGGGTTAATGACTTTACGCTCGAAGTGCTCATTAGCAAGCGTGACATCCTGCATGCGCACAAGCTTGAACATGCGAAATTGATTCCGCTCGTGGCAAAAAGCATACAGGTACCAGGAATGTTTCTTAAGTACGATGGTATGAGGATCGGCAGTGCGGTGAGTCTGGATACCTTCCGCACTGCAGTAGGTAAAGGTTACGGGTCGTAATTGATCCATACCCTGTTCGATAAGTTCAAGCTTGATTTTCAGCGCTTCGGGATGCGTCCAGGTTGAATAATCCACGATGAATCGATTGGTATTGGCCTGAAAATCGTCATTTTTGGATTCAGGTACGATACTGCTGAGTTTTTCCACCAGAAGCTCACGCGCCGCATTGGCATGGGAAGTGGATACACTGCGCAGTGCAGTGACGATGGAAGCAAGGTCCTTATCTGTTAACACGTTTCGATCCAGCCGGTAGCCTTCTGCCAGACCAATCCCGCCGCTTGCCCCCTGATACGTCACCACCGGGATGCCTGCTTGACCCAATGTATCGATATCCCGATAGATGGTCCGAATCGATACTTCGAACATATCTGCCAAGTCTTTGGCTTGTACCCGTCCACGATTGATTAACAGCACCACGATGGCTAATAAACGCTCCAGTTTCATATGTATGTATTCCTTTCATTGGTTTATCTGTTGGATTCAAATATGTTATAATGCCCAGCATCACACATAGGAGTGGAATAAGCAATGAAGCGAATTACGATTCTGATCGCAGACGATGAAGTTGAGATCGCTGATCTGGTTGCTTTACATTTACAAAAAGAAGGATATCACACCATCAAGGCCTTTGACGGGAAGGCGGCGGTTCAAGCTGTTCAGACCCAAGCGATAGATTTGGCGATTCTGGACATTATGATGCCTGGTATGGATGGGTATGAGGTGACCCGTAAAATTCGGGAGCAGCATCATTTACCAATCATTTTCCTGAGTGCCAAAACGTCAGATATGGACAAAATTACGGGACTCGTGATGGGTGCGGACGATTATATGACCAAACCATTCAATCCGATGGAGCTTGTTGCCAGGGTCAACTCCCAGTTGCGTCGTTCGCTGCAATTCAGCCAGTCTGCGCCTGTTCAGAGGTCCATTCTGGAGAAGGGTGGGCTCATCATCACGCCAGATCAACATCGCGTTACACTCTACGGCAAATCAGTGGAACTAACACCGAAGGAATTCGACATCTTGTATCTGCTCGCGAGCCACCCCAAGCAGGTGTTCAGTGCAGAAAACATTTTTGAACAGGTATGGGGAGAAGCCTATTATGAGAGTGGGAATACCGTGATGGTCCACATTCGAACCCTGCGCAAAAAGCTGGGAGAAGATGTGAACAAGAACAAGTTTATCAAAACGATCTGGGGTGTGGGGTACACGTTTAATGACTAAAAGAAGAAGTTTTCGCACAACCATGATTATGTTGTTGGGGTTAAGCATGCTTGCCTCTGGCGCAATTACCTATGGGATTTATAAGCTTTTACAAGCCTATTATTCGGGTGTTCGTGCAGAAGATCAGCTTGCTGAATATCGTCATTTTATGAGAAGTATCGGGGATATCTATTTCTTCATGATCTTATTTATCCCATTGGCCATTCTATTTTTCTTCTGGTTTACCAAGCCCTACGCGACGTATTTCAAGGACATTTCTACAGGGATCAGACATTTGGCCAATGGAGACTTTCAGCATCGTGTGCAGATCTCCTCGAAGGACGAGTTAGGTACGATTGCGGAGGATGTGAACCTGGCAAGTGAGAAGTTAAAGGAAGCGGTAGAACGAGGGGATTTTGCTGAAAATAGTAAGGACCAGCTTGTCGTCAATCTGGCGCATGATCTGCGAACACCGCTGACGTCTGTGCTTGGATATTTGGATCTGCTCATGAAGGATGATCAGTTGACGGAGGAGCAGGTGCGGCACTTTACGTCGATTGCATTCACCAAATCACAGCGTCTGGAGAAGCTGATTGATGATTTGTTCGAAATTACTCGTATGAACTATGGCATGTTGCCTATAAACAAGACACAGCTGGATCTTAGCGAACTGCTAAAACAGATGAACGAAGAGCTCTATCCTGTATTTGAAAAGAACCAACTAGTCGTCCGACTAAAAATAGACACTGATCTTACGGTCTCCGGTGATGGCGAGCTGCTGGCTCGTGTGTTCGAGAATCTGCTGATTAACGCTGCACGGCATGGCAAGGATGGCATGTACGTAGATATTAATGGATATCGGGATGCAGAACAGGTCATCATTCAGGTGATTAACTATGGTGGACATATCCGTCCGGAGGAGTTGCCACATATCTTCGATATGTATTACACCGGAGATCGTGCCAGGACACCTCAGGAGGGTGGGACAGGCCTCGGACTGTTTATCGCTCGCAATATTGTGGAGCAGCATGATGGTACGATCTCGGCCCAGAGCGACGTGGTACGGACGTTATTCGAAGTTCGTTTGCCCGTATTCCAATAAGGTTGACGTCAAATTTAAGAAAAACTTTAAAATTGCCCTGCTTTTTCTTTAACTTGTGTTGTCTATCCTTGATGTATGAGGTAAAAGGAGGAACAAGCATGAAAAAGTGGGGCTTTTTGATATGTATCATTTTGATCGGATATATCGTTACGCAATCACCGGGATGGATTCAGCAGAAGGATGAATTGCCCATCGAGATCCAGAATACGCGTGAAAATCCCGCAGGTTATACCGTATCCGTCACCGGAAACATTCAGGACCAGGTACATAAGGGCAACTTGTTACTAGTTGATAAGCAATACCCCGTTCACCCGGAAGGAGTTAAATCCGATATTGTATATGTGGCACATGAGGATGATCTGCTTCGTGGATATGGAATACTGGATCAGAAAATCATGTTATCACGACAGGTAGCGCAGGAATTTCAGAGGATGGTTGAAGCAGCAGGCGAAGAGGGAGTCAGATATTTTCTCGTCAGCAGCGGGTACAGGGATTTTACGAAGCAGGACGAGTTATATCGGGAAAAGGGTTCAGACTATGCACTTCCTGCGGGTCACAGTGAGCACAATCTCGGGTTATCCCTGGATATTGGCTCCAGCCTGGGTGCCATGAATGAAGCACCAGAGGGTGCATGGCTGGAGAAGAATGCATGGAAATACGGATTTATTTTACGTTACCCAAAGGATAAAGTGCGCATCACCGGTATTCAGTATGAACCATGGCACTTTCGATATGTAGGGCTACCGCACAGTGCTGTCATGTATAAGAATAATCTGGTGCTGGAAGAGTATCTCGATATGCTTAAAGAGAAAGAGAACATTACTGTGGAAGTAGAGGGTAAGGAGTACCATATCCGCTATTATCGAGCCGCCCGAGACACAACCGTTTACATACCTGAGCAAGGCCAAACTGAAATATCGGGTGATAACAAGGATGGCGTCATTGTCACCGTGAAGAAATAACAGGGCAACACAAGGGAGGCGAAACAACATGAAGCACAACAACCAGAAGAAAAGCAAACATTACATCCTTTGGATTGCCGTTTTCATTATCTATTTATATCTGCTGACTAAGCTGATCCTGTTCAAAGGAAGCCCGGTCGATTTTGGCATCGTGAAGGATCGACTGATGGCGTTCTTACAACAACCGGATCTGGTCCATACGCGAACCGTCAACCTGACACCATTTCAGGAAATCTCACGAGACTGGAACAGTCTGTCGTTACATCGTCCGGGTACCGCAATCCATCTGGCAGGTAATATACTGGCCTTTATCCCGCTGGGCATCTTCATTCCTGTGTTGACGGGCAACAAGTTATTCTCTGGAATAAAGGTGCTCCTGCTGTCACTGCTGCTCAGTCTGGGTTATGAAGTGACACAGTTAGTGACTGGCATGGGCATATTTGATGTGGATGATCTGATGCTTAATACACTCGGCGGCTTGATTGGATATATCATTTATACCATGGCTATGGGTCTGAAAAAGGTGTTGGTGGGAGGAGAATCACGCGTGACGACGAAAAAGTTAAATTCTAAGGAAAGTCACGTGTAAGGAGGAGAAGAACTTGATTATAATGGCTGTACTGTTCATTAGCGCAGGGCTAATGTTTCTCGTGTATCCACACAAGGTAACGGATGCTTCGGAAAAACAGATTACGGAGCGAGTGATCATGTCTAGATGGGTCGGAGGCTCGTTAATTGCTCTGTCGTGTTTGTTTCTGATCATGGGCACGATTCAACTGTTAGATCAAGCCTCACATCACATTGGGCATTAGAAGGCAGTTGGCCTTGAAAATTGATTTTTAAAAGTATACCGATTATAAAAAGCAAAGCCAAAAAAGCTCCCCACCACGTGCAGATCGCACGTGATGGGGAGCTTTTTGGTATAACTTCATCACATTAATGATTTATATCATTAAGCTTTTTTCATCATTTGACGCAATACAGTTTGCAGGATACCGCCGTTATGGTAGTAATCCACGTCAACCATGCTGTCCAGACGAGCGATAACAGGGAAGTCGAACTGTGTACCGTCTTCACGAGTTACGGTAACTTTCAACTCTTGTCCTGGCTTCACGTCATTGCTGAGGCCAGTAATGTCATACGTTTCACGTCCGTTCAGACCAAGGCTGGACCAGCCATGACCTTCCTGGAATTGCAGTGGCATTACGCCCATGCCCACCAGGTTACTGCGGTGGATACGCTCGAAGCTTTCTGCGATAACGGCTTTGACGCCGAGCAAGAATGTTCCTTTTGCCGCCCAGTCACGGGAGCTTCCTGTACCATACTCTTTACCAGCGATAACGATCAGGTTCTGTCCTTCATCCTGATACTTCATGGAAGCATCGTAGATGGACATTTCTTCGTCCGTTGGCAGGTACTTCGTGATACCGCCCTCAGTACCCGGAGCTACCTGGTTACGAATACGAATGTTGGCAAACGTACCACGCATCATGACTTCATGGTTACCACGACGTGAACCGTAGGAGTTGAAGTCTTTGCGCTCTACGCCATGCTCTTTCAAGTACAGTCCAGCCGGGCTGGATGGTGCAATATTACCTGCTGGCGAGATGTGATCCGTTGTTACGGAATCCGCAAGCAATGCCATAACGCGTGCAGAACGGATATCTGCGATATCGTTCAACTTGTCGCCAAGCTCCTGGAAGAACGGAGGATTCTGAATGTACGTGGAGTTCGGGTCCCACTCGTACAATTCGCCTTCCGGTACAGAGATCGCATTCCAACGCTCGTTGGCTGTAAATACGTTCTCATACTTGTTGCGGAACATCTGAGCGTTCAGGGAACTAGCGATGGTATCCTTGATTTCCTCGGAGCTAGGCCAGAGGTCTTTCAGGAATACAGGCTCATTGTTCGTATCATAACCGATTGGATCGGTTTCAAAGTCAATATTCACAGTACCTGCAAGTGCATATGCCACAACGAGTGGTGGCGATGCCAGGTAGTTGGCTTTAACCTGTGCGTGTACACGGCCTTCGAAGTTACGGTTACCGGACAATACAGCCGCTACGGTCATATCGTTCTCAGCAATAGCTTCGCTCACTTCGTCCGGCAGTGGGCCGGAGTTACCGATGCATGTTGCACAACCGTAGCCGGCAACGTTGAATCCGAGTTGGTCGAGGTACGTGATCAGGCCTGCTTTTTCCAGGTACTCGGTAACAACAAGGGAACCTGGTGTCAGACTGCTTTTCACATATCCTGGTTTGGTCAGGCCGCGTTCAACTGCTTTTTTCGCCAGTAGTCCCGCTCCAACCATAACACTTGGATTCGAAGTGTTCGTACAACTTGTGATCGCCGCGATCACAACAGCGCCTGCTTTCAGTTCACTGGTGGAACCGTTCGGGTGCTTCACAGGTACGGATTGTTCAATTTTCTCATCGCTCAGACCGTAGCCGCCTTTATCTACAGGTGTGCGAATGATGCTGTTGAAGCTTTCTTTCATTTGTGTCAGCTCGATGCGATCCTGTGGACGTTTTGGTCCGGCAAGACTTGGTACAACAGAGCCGAGATCCAGTTCAATCACATCTGTGAATTCAGGGTCAACGGTGCTGGAAGTACGGAACATGCCTTGAGCTTTGTAATAAGCTTCAACCAACTCTACTTGCTCGTCAGGACGGCCAGTGTTACGCAGATAGTTCAACGTTTCACTATCAACAGGGAAGAAACCGATGGTAGCGCCATATTCTGGTGCCATGTTGGCTACTGTTGCACGGTCAGCCAGACCGATGTTGGCAAGACCTGGTCCGTAGAACTCTACGAATTTACCAACAACGCCTTTTTTACGAAGCAATTGGGTAACGGTCAGTGCCAGATCCGTTGCTGTTGCGCCTTCACTCAGGCTGCCTGTCAGTTTGAAACCGATAACGTCCGGTGTAACAAAATAAAGCGGTTGGCCCAGCATACCTGCTTCGGCCTCGATTCCACCAACACCCCAACCAACAACGCCAAGTCCGTTGATCATGGTGGTGTGGGAGTCTGTGCCTACGAGGGAATCCGGGAATACAACGGTCTCGCCGTCAACAGTTTTTGTTGCTGCCACGGAAGCCAGATACTCCAGGTTAACCTGGTGAACGATCCCTGTGGATGGTGGAACTGCACGGAAGTTGTTGAATGCCGTTTGCGCCCAACGCAAGAAGCGGTAACGCTCTTCATTACGCTCGAACTCAACTTTGATATTGTAATCAAGTGCATCGTTGGTACCAAAAGCATCAACCATAACGGAGTGGTCGATAACGAGATCGACCGGTACGAGCGGGTTGATCTGTTTTGGATCGCCGCCTGCTTTTTTCACAGTATCACGCATTGCAGCGAGGTCAACGACAACCGGTACACCGGTGAAATCCTGCAGAACGATACGTGCAGGGATGAATGGAATTTCCTTGTTATTGTCACGGCCATCTGCCCAGCCGGTCAGTTGTTTTACGTGTTCTTCGGTAATGGCACGTCCGTCGAATTGACGAATTGCTGCTTCAAGCAACACTTTAATGGAGAAAGGAAGCCTGGAAAGATCGCCGTGGCCGTTTTCCTGAAGAGCATCGAGACTGTAGTAGCGGTAAGACTTGCCTCCAACCTCAAGACTGCGAGCGGCGGAGAAATGATTCTTTGCTGACATACATGTACCTCCTTGGGATGTGTCGGTGAGATGAAGAAAACGTTCATTTAGGTGAAGAACAGGCCTTCATCGTTCCGTGTTCTTGTTCGTTAGTTTCATCAGATGAAACGTAATTTCATAATCATGACTTTAGTTTTAAGTATACCGTTTTCACCTCCGTACGTAAAGGTCTTTTTGCCTGATCAAGCAAGCTTTTGAACCAATGAAGGCGTTTTCGTGAAGCGGGCAGGAATAAGATATATCATGTACCTGTATTTGCCGAATTTCGGACCTCCCTCTTGAGCCGTGTACATACAACCGAGGACCCTTTCATATGAATAGTAGGAGTTTATATACGCAATGAAATATTCCAGACAGAACTCATGCCAAAGGGGGACATAGGCTTGGAACGGGAATGGAAGAGTGCCTTATATACTTACGTGAACCAGTACAATCGCTGTGAGATCGACTACCGTCCACAGACCAGCGAACGGATCGTTACCGATCCTGACTTCGTGGTGGAACGGGGAGAGCGTATGGCAAGGCTGGACGGATGGTATCGTAAGCGGCGCGCCGTGCCTCTACGCAGCGAGACCAGCGCCAAGCTTGTGCGCACGCTTATGGATGGCCAGGAAGAAGCGGTGGTGGATGTACAATTGTACAGCAGACTGTTCTACGAGAAGAGCGGGATCACCCACCGGGAGGACCGGATTGAGCGGGAGCGGTTAACCTTTCTGCGGCAGAGTGGTGGATGGATCATTGGACGGGTCGAGCGAGAAGTGCCGGAGCGTCGCCCTGCTGGGGAAGGACGTCCGTTTCAACAAGCTGATTTTGTACAGGCGATGAATCGGCCGTTGCTGAATCGGGAAGTGTTGGGTCAAGGAAGAAGCTCACGGCAACAGTCATATCGCAGAGATCTGGCGGTTGCCTATGCAGATCGGTGGTGGAATGCGGGGAATCCGGCATTTGAGGAATTTGATGTGGATTGTACCAATTACGTGTCCCAATGTCTCTTTGCAGGGGGCGCACCCATCCACTATACTGGTAGAAGAGAAGCCGGCTGGTGGTATAAAGGGTATGTGAACGGCTCCGAAATGTGGAGTTACAGTTGGGCAGTTTCCAACAGTCTGGAGCGTTATTTGTCAGGCAGCAGCTGGGGTCTGACCGCGACAGAAGTGGAGCGTCCTGAGCAGCTGATGCTCGGCGATGTTATTCTCTACGATTGGGATGGAGATGGACGATTTCAGCACAGCACGGTTGTGACCGCGTTTGATGCGGGCGGTATGCCGCTTGTTAACGCACATACGGTTAGTAGCCGTCACCGATTTTGGGATTACCGGGATTCTTACGCTTGGACGGAGCGAACGGTATACCGGCTTTTTCATATTGCAGATGAGTTTTGATGACGAAAGATTTTCGGGATGCGGTGACGCAGACATTCAGTTCCGTGTAAAATAAGATCAGATAACGCAAGCAGAATAACAAGGGTGTTGAGCATGCAAACATGACAGCATCAGGCACAGATAATCGGAGGGTACACATGAGTATGGATAAATTAAAAGTAGGCGTCGTGTACGGCGGAAAATCAGGCGAGCATGAGGTGTCGCTGCAAACGGCGTTTGCTGTAACAAACGCATTTGATTATGAAAAGTATGAACTGGTTCCTTTTTATATCTCCAAGCAGGGGACGTGGAAAAAAGGACCTGTCATGCATGCGCCGTTCGCGCAGATTGAAGATCTGAAGCTGGAGCAATCGGCGTGTGGAACGCAGGATGCGCTGAACGCCCTGTTTGGCCGTTTGTATGGCGGAGCAGAAGCGCTGGACGTGATGTTCCCTCTGCTGCACGGTACGTTTGGAGAGGATGGCACCATTCAGGGCATGTTCGAGATGGCGGATATGCCATATGTAGGTGCAGGAGTACTGGCTTCGGCTGGCGGCATGGACAAAGTGGTCATGAAAAAGCTGTTTGCACAGGCTGGCATCGACCAATGTGCCTTTACGTATTTTAACGCTACACAATGGAAGCAGACAGAGCACGAAATGATCGTACAGGTCGAAGATCAGCTGGGGTATCCTTGTTTTATCAAACCGGCAAATCTGGGCTCCAGTGTAGGCATCTCCAAAGCGCGTAACCGCGATGAGCTGAAGACAGCTGTCGAGTTCGCACTTCGGTATGATACGAAGGTTGTCATTGAGGAGTTCGTTGAAGCACGCGAAGTTGAAGTCAGCGTCCTCGGCAATGACGAGCCAATGGCTTCCGTTCCAGGCGAGATCGTATCCTCCGGTGAGTATTATGACTATGCAGCCAAGTATATTGATGGTCAATCACAGATGCTGATTCCGGCACCACTGGATCCCGAAGCAGCAGATCGCATTCGCGAAGCCGCATTGCAGGCGTTCCGTGCGATTGAAGGTAACGGCATTTCCCGTGCGGACTTCTTCATTCGAAAAACGGACGGCGCATTACTTATTAATGAAGTCAACACCATGCCTGGGTTCACACCGTACAGCATGTATCCACTTTTGTGGCGTGAGACCGGTGTTTCGTATGCTGAGCTACTGGATCGCATGATTGAGCTGGCACTGGAGCGTTACAACCGCAAGCAGGCACTGAATTACGAGAACGGCGTACAGGCGTAGCCTGAGACGACAAGATCAGGAGGGGTATGCATGGGATTTCAGACTGAATTCAATTCCGTATGCAAGTTCAAGAATGAGCAGGAGCTGTTCGAATTGCTTGAATACGGACGCGGCAAAATGGTCAAACAGGGCTTCCGGGTATTTCCTACCGGCCAGAAAGTGATTGCATACACACCGGATAACGTGGCTGTAGCCATCGTCAAGATCGTGGTTTCCATTGCAGAGATCAACTTCCAGGGGCAAGAGGTAACTGAGGTGGAGATGCAACTCATCCGCAAGTTGACTGAGGAAGAATCACGCATTCAGACTGCCCTTGCGGATGAGATGTTCTTTGGGGAGCAAGCACAGGAGTAGTTGTTGACTGTAAGTGCGGGTCGGAAGGACGGATTTGCCAGAATACGATTATGGTCACTCTTTTAGGGTAAAACTTGGTTATATACAGTGACGGTACATCCTGACGGCTGAAGATGCCGTGCGGGTTCTCCGCCCTAATAGAGAGGAAGAGATTCATGCTCGTACGCTTTGGTTACGTGGCAATGTCCGTGCTTATAGAGAACGCCTCGCCTTCCCGGACCATGACCATGTCGAGTTTTAACAAAATCGATGACAGGGAAGCAGCGATCCGCAAGCTTGAACGGATTGCAGCCGAGAACCTGCACAATACATTACGTTTGCTCAGGCACAACAAGGGTAGCCATATTCATGTATATCGCTTCTCTTCCAAATTGATTCCACTGGCAACACACGAGGACCTGAATGACTGGGACCCGTTCCCGGCACTGAAGCAGGACTTTGCGGCCATTGGTGATTTTGTGAAGGAAAATCATATGCGTGTGTCCTTTCATCCGGATCATTTTACCGTACTTAGTACCCCCCGCGAGCAAGTTCTGCACAACTCGATTCGCGACCTTCGTCATCATGTTCGGATGCTGGATGCCATGGGACTGAATGCCACTGCCAAGAACAATATACATATTGGTGGTGCATACGGGGACAAGCCTTCGGCGGCGCTTCGTTTTGAAGAAAACTTTTTGAAGCTGGATCGGGACATTCAGGAGCGGCTCACACTCGAAAATGATGACAAAACGTTCAATGCGCCTGAGACACTAGCCGTGTGCCAGCGCTTGGGATTGCCCATGGTGCTGGATATTCATCACCAGTGGGTGAACAACGAAGGAGAACAGCCATGGGATCTGTGGCCTGATATCCTGAAAACCTGGGATTCACCGCTCGCGCAGGCAGATTCACCGGCTGATCAGCCATTGCCACCCAAAATCCATGTCTCCAGTCCAAAGAGTGAGAAGGATCTGCGAGGTCATGCCGATGGTGTGGAGGTAGAGCCTGTGCTCGACTTCTTGCGTCACATCGCGGCAGACACCCCGAGGCTTGACGTGATGATTGAAGCCAAACGCAAAGATGAGGCACTTGTGCAACTGATGCAGAAGCTAGCATTCTATCACGAAGAAGGTGTGGAATGGGTGGACGAGTCTACCGTCATCATTCATCCGTAGTGCCAAAAGGGGCCTGGGCAACGAGAAACTTTACGACCTGTGGGGCGTATACTTTTAACAAGTATTTCAACTTTTCGTAGATTGATATAGAAAGTAGAGTGAACGCTTTGAATGAGAAGGAAAAGATACCTTATGTCGTGACAAGCAAAAGCTATACTGCCGTTGCCATTAATGCCGCTTCCAAAGCTGGCGAATGGATCAAAAGCCGTCTTGGGACGGTAACCGAACCTGGAACGAAATATTCACCCCAGGATCTGGTGACCGAAGTGGATAAAGGAGCGGAGCAGATGATCCGCCGCCTGATTCTCACGCATTTTCCCCACCATGCCATTCTGGGTGAAGAAGGCGTCGAACCGGGACCGGAAGCTTCGGCAAAAGCACTGAAAGAGGCCGAGGAAGAAGAGTTCTTGTGGATTGTTGATCCTGTGGATGGAACGACGAACTTTGTACACGGATTCCCGTTTTATTCGGTGTCCATTGCATTGGCTCACAATGGTGAAGTCATTGTCGGCGTGATCTACGACCCTTCCCGTGATGAAATGTTTGTTGCGGAAAAGGGGAAAGGGGCTTACGTTCACGGAAACCGGATGCTTGTATCTGGTGAACAGGAATTGGCTCAAAGCCTGATTGCGGTTGGATTCCCGGCAGACACAACGTTTGCGTTGCCACTGAATATGGCAGCTGTGCAGGCTCTTGCTCCGCAAGTTCGTAACTTGCGTGCAGGCGGATCTGCCGCCCTTCATCTGGCGTATGTTGCAGCAGGACGTCTCAGCGCCTACACCGAAGTTGGATTGAAACCGTGGGATATTGCCGCAGGTGCGCTGCTGGTTGAAGAATCAGGCGGCAAGGTGACGGATACCATCGGAACACCTTATCAACTGTCTGTGAATCATGTCGTTGCCAGCAATGGCAAAATCCATGATGCACTGACGGATGTGCTGAAGGAAGCGAAAGCTACTGGTCTGGAGTGAGTCTATTCAACTTATCGATGCTTTAAT
This sequence comes from Paenibacillus sp. FSL k6-2145, assembly GCF_037976585.1. Lineage (NCBI taxonomy): Bacteria > Bacillati > Bacillota > Bacilli > Caryophanales > Paenibacillaceae > Paenibacillus > Paenibacillus sp. FSL k6-2145. Next base: position 2,880,797 of record NZ_CP150267.1, read on the forward strand.
TACTTTTAATTGTACATTAACGGAGGGGATAGAAAGCATCAGAAGAAACGAAGTGGACGTCCAATAGTATGGTTAACGCATGTATGACTTTAATTAAAGGAGCGAAAACAATGGATGAATCCAAAGAACTGGAACGACGGCTCAGTGATATGCTGACGGAAGGGGACATGGAAGAGTCCGGCGACACCGATCAGCGTGAACGCCAGCTGATTCCTCCCAAGTATGAAGTGCGAATCCAGACGGAACGTGATCCAATTGTCGAGGAAACGTTAAAGTACCGGAAGATGGCACGCGAATTGGATGATCGTTATGATCGATATCTGGAGCGAGCTACCGGGAATAAACCGGAGAGCGACACGGGTGATTCGAATGCTGAGGACTCGAATAAGCCGCAATCTTAACTATTCACTGAACGTTATAGCTGTGCTTCACCAATAACAGACTCCCCATCAGGGAGTCTGTTATTTCATGCGCGCTTCCAGCAGAGAGGACAGCGACTACTTTAAAATGATAGAATAGAGTAACACGACTCAATGTCATTGGAATGACCAATGTACTATACATTAGTGAGGTAGTTCAAAAAGTCCGCTTTTGATTACCAAGGATGCCTAATAGGCATCATCAGCATCGAATATGGAATTCAGCCGAAATGTCCGTTGCTCACGTAGTTTTCCCTACGCTCCGCTACTCCATTTCTAGCTTCATCCCATCTTCTCGGTACTGAAAACCGTCCTTTTTGAACACGTACATTAAGTGTAATTATAGATTCACGAAAAGGAGTGTTACCCCGAATGAAGCGTAAACGTATATGGGAAAATACTGCTGCCGGTTTAACGGTAAGCATGTTGGCAGGAATGCTGCTCTTCACATCTTCTGCACTGCCTGCACATGCTGCTGACACCAAGACCGCTGTATTGCCTGTCGGTACCAACGAGGCTTCGCTGACTGCGAAGAAAGATGCAGTAGCCGTAACCAAGGAGTTCCGCATCGTCACATTGGGAGATTCCATAACGGTAGGTTATGAGCCCAACACAAAAGAATTGCCTTATGGTTATGTAGAACGTTTGCATGAGCAGGGGTTGCTGCATGGACGCACACAGGTGGACAACTACGGGATTGCCGGATTGAAAACCAGTGGCTTGAAAAACTTCACAACTGCAATTAAGGATGGCAAAACGCTGACTTCTGAAGCCATTCAACCAAGTCTTCCTGATCCAAGAGCGGGACAGATCGGAGCCAATACTGCTGCAATCCGTGAGAGTGTAGCACAGGCCAATCTGGTTGCAATTACCATTGGGGGAAATGATGTATCTGAGCTTCTCGGTACAGCAGACAAACTGAGTGATCAGGAACTGCAAGCCAAGGTAAAAGAATTACTCGCAACATACACAGCTAATGTTAGTGCAACGATTAATGATATCCATGAAATTAATCCGACAGCTACAATTGTCATCGCCGACCAGTATCAACCGATGCCAGAAGTAGCAGGCAAGGCACTGTATGCCAAACTGATGGAGGCATCCCAAGGTTTCACACAGACCATTGATGGCATTGCAGCACAATTCACTGCTCAGGGTACCGATGTCAAAGTCGCACACGTGGCCAAGGAGTTTGTTGGTGGTGAAGGCACGATGACACATATGATCAAAGATCGTGATTTCCACCCGAACCAATTTGGATATGCGGCCATTGCCGAAGTATTTGCCAAAACGATCTGGGGAGATTACACCAAGTTGACTGCACCTGCCACAGGTGAACCAATGAATATTATCGTGAGTGGCAAAACATTAAATACACCGTACAAACCGATTATCCGTAACGGCAAAAACTTTGTGGCGATTCAAGACATCGTGAATGCGGTCGGTGCTACTACGGTATGGGATAACAAAACTTCAACTGCAACCATTACATATGGAGAGCGGAAGGTTGCTGTGAAGATTGGTGCCAATGCTGTGAAGGTCAATGGAGCATCGGTTACCGTGGATACACCTGCATTCCTGAATAAGGTAGGCAAAGAGTCCAAAACATATGTACCCCTTGCCATGGTAGCTGAAGGTCTTGGCTTTGATGTGCAATATGTAGCGAAGCTGAAAACGGTTTTTGTTAATCCGTAAATTGCATCTCATGCTTTAGCATGGTGTTATTCAACAGCCAGAATGCCTTGATCTGTTCAAGGTATTCTGGCTGTTTTGTGTGCTTTTTGAGTTACTGACACAGATGTATACCTTCTCTGATGACTTAAAATGTTGCATAAATATATCTTGTCAGATGACCAATGGATGTGTAAATATGAAAATAACTTACAATAAAACCACTAACCTATAGCATGACAGGCACCCCTCGCAAGCCAAAGGAGCGCTTAGGATGAACAAAATTAAGAACGCTTTCACAACACTGCCGATTCATCACAAAACGATTCTTCTCATCGGACTTTTGATGTTAATCAGCTTTACGTTTTATGCGTCCGTACTCCGATATGTGTTCAGTATCTATGACCGTCAGATCTATGAGAAATCCTCGCAGGTCCTCAATATGTCTTCGGTAGGTATTGAAAATCAACTTCGTGAAATTTCCAATCTCTCCTTCAAGGTGATGTCGGACGAGCCGCTACAGCAATATCTGCTCCAACTGAAAAAGGTAGAAACGGGTTATGAGAAAAATGGATTACGCAAAAAAATTACCAACAGGTTAGTCGCTTATGCCGGTTCCGAAAAATACGTCTATTCCATGCTATTTATCGATAATGATAATAACGTTATGGCCGCAGGCAATCGGGAGGGAATTTCGGAGTCGAAGCAAAAGGAACTGGTTGCACTGGGACAGCAATATTCCGGCTCCAATGCCTGGCATACCAGTGGGGATAAACAGTCCCGACTCTTGTCGGTCCGACAGGTGAAATCCTTTATTGGCGGAGCATTTACATTGGAGGACCTCGGCACACTGATCATCCGGGTACGGCTGGACCGAATTGTACAGGATCAGATGCAAGAACCGGCTGAGGACTCCCAATTACTCATTACCGATGGAAAAGAAGTGATCTATCCAACAGAATCGTCGGTCAGTGAAGCCGAGATTGAGTCTGAGCTGAAGCGCACCCAGCCCTATGGAATTACCATGTTGGAGCAGGGGAGGCACTTTGTAGCTCGTGCTCATTCTTCCTATACGGATTGGACCTATTTGTACACAACCCCGTTTGACCAGATGTTTAAAAAGATCCAGTTTGTCAAACAGTTGGTCACGGTGATCTTCATTATGATTTTTCTGGCGGCGCTTATTATTGGAGCGAGATTCTCTCGCAGTATTACCCATCCGATTGCGCAGTTGATCAAAAAGATGCGTAATATCGAAAAAGGCGATCTGGATAAACTGGAGGAGGCTGCCCTCGGCAATATTCCGATATCTCCACAGAACGAGGTTGGGCTGCTACATCGCACATTCAAGATGATGCTTCAAAGAATACGTGAATTGATTGATGAGAATTATGCCAAGCAACTGGTGATTCGTGAGACTGAGTTGAAAGCGCTTCAGGCGCAGATTAATCCACATTTTCTATACAACACGCTGGAATCCATTAACTGGCTGGCTAAAGTACAGAAGCAACGACAGATCTCGGAAATGGTTGAGGCTCTCGGATTTCTGCTGCGTAGCTCTGTGAATATGTCCGAGAAGTGGATCACGCTGGAAAGAGAGCTGGACATTGTCCGCAGTTACGTGACGATTCAGCGCACGCGTTTTGAGGAAAGACTGGATTTCGACATGGAAATTGCACCGGAGGTAGGAACGGCGCGGATACCGAAGTTAACATTACAGCCTTTGGTGGAGAACGCCATACATTATGCACTCGAACCAAGCATTGACCCTTGCCGGATTCGTATTCGGGCGAGAGCAGATGGAGATAAGGTGATTATTGAAGTCGAGGACGACGGTCCGGGGATGACACCGGAATTCCTGGAAGAACTACACGAAGGACGTATTCAGACAAGAGGACAGGGCATTGGGTTATCTAACATCCAGGAACGAATCAGACTGACCTTCGGCGATGAAGGTGGAATGGTGATGAGCAGCAAGCCCGGATCAGGAACTGTAGTATCGATCAGCATACCTTGGATCAGAGAGGACGATGACGATGTACAAAGTGATGCTCGTAGATGATGAACGTGTCATTCTGGAGGGGATTTCCCAAGTGGTCGATTGGGCCGCGGCAGGTACGGAATTAGTGGGTACGGCGAGGAACGGGATCGAAGCATTGGACAAAATTGGGCAGTCGAGACCCGATATTATCATTACGGATATTTCCATGCCAGGTCTGGATGGTCTCGGACTCATAGAGAAGGCATCTGAAGCATACCCGGGAGTACGTTTCATTATGTTATCCGGCTACAAGGAGTTCGAATATGCTCGCAGAGCGATGCAATATGGCGTGAAGCATTATTTGCTCAAACCCTGCAACGAGAATCAGATCCATGATGCGTTAACTGAACTGTTGCAGGAACATCAGGATGCTCAGGTGAGGGAGCATGTTGCCGGTGAGATGAAACAGCGATTGCAGCGTGTCCTTCCACATGTGAAGGAGCAATTTCTGCTGGAGTTCATGACCAACCGCACCTATGGGCCGGTTGATCTGGAGTATTATCAGGAGCTGTTTGATCTGGAGCTTGAAGAGAACGCAGTTCGGTTACTGCTGTTCCGAATTGTAGATGAACATGATTACAGTCACTTATTTGCGATCAAAAACATAGCCAGTGACCTGCTCCCGCATGTCCTGTTAAGCACAACCATTGAAGGCAAACTCCTCATCCTGCTTGCGGATTCAGCCGATTCGGCCGGACTGAAAGAAAGTATTGAAGAGGTTCGTGCTGCATTCACCAGACTATATAAATTGGAAGTGACCGCTGCGCTGAGTGAAGCAGATCGAATGATTCAGTCCCGGCGGTTGTTTCGTGAGGCGTTGCAGTATCTGAACCATCGTTTTTTCATCGGTGAAGGCAAGCTGATTACGAAGAATGATCTGGTACTGGCCGGAGAATGCGACGGATTGCATGTAGAACAGGATGCCGAGCAACTGTGTCAGTTGATCAAATCGGGCAATACCGAAGAAACAGCGGTAGAGGTGGATCGTCTGTTTGATCTATTATCACGCCAGCAGCTGGAAATTGAAGTGACTCGCTCTTACGTAGTGCAGCTGTACTCGGCGATGGTCCATGTCTGTCCGCCTGAGGAGGCAACGGAATTCACCCAGCGTATGGCAGAACTGCCGCATATCGATACGTTATCTGGTTTGAAGTCTTTTGTTGCAAGCAGTGCCGCCCGATTAACTTCCGGTTATTACAAAAACCATATCAGTCGACAGTCTTCTGCCGTGGAGAAGATGATGGATATCGTGGATCGTCATTATGGAGAGGCAGATCTCTCGCTCAATGGAGTCGCCCATCAGATGTTGTATATGAACCCGGATTATCTGGGCAAGATTTTCAAAAAAGTCACAGGCGAGAATTTCTCCAACTACGTAAATCGTCTGCGCATTGAACGCGCATGTGACCATATTCGCAGAGGCGGGGATGTGAAAGTGTTCGAGCTTGCTGAATTGTTCGGATTCGGCGGGAATTCACAATATTTCAGTCAGGTGTTCAAAAAGTGGACCGGTATGACACCTACGGAATTCCGCAGGATCGGCATATAACAATGGACTATCAATCGTGTAATTCATGTCTGGGGAGGACGAACAGCGCCGAGAGGAGGCTGTTGTCCTCCTCTGTTTTTTGAACCAACAAGACGGTTTTGTGTATTCAACTCTGGTCGTACATTTGCGAAAATGACATTAACAAGTTTGTGAAAGCGTTATCAGAAATAAAAAGATAACTCGTTCACACAACCATATCAACATAAAAGGGGAGATTGGCATGGTGAAAAAGGCAATATTCCTGATGATGGCTGCATTGCTCGTTTTTACAGCGGCGTGTAGTTCAGGTGGAGGTAGCGAACAGGGATCATCGGATGGATCGGTTACCCTGCGGATCGCTTGGTGGGGTTCGGATGCACGGCATGAATATACACAGAAGGTCATCGACCTGTACAAATCGAAAAACCCGAATGTCAAAATCGACGTGGAATATGCTTCATTTGATGACTACTGGAAAAAGCTCGCGCCACAAGCAGCTGCAAATCAGTTGCCTGACATCGTTCAGATGGATATTTCCTACATCAGCCAATATGCACAGAATGGTCAGCTTGAGGATCTAGCGCCTTATCTGGGCAATCAGATCAAAGTGGACGATGTGTCCGAGAACGTTATTAGCACAGGTGTAATTAACGGTAAACAATACGGTGTACCTGCCGGTGTTAACGTTCTGGGCTTCCAATATGACCCTGCTTTGCTTAAAAAAGCGGGAGCGGAAGCTATGCCTGAAAATATGACATGGGAATCATACGAAGCACTGGGTAAACAAGCCGCAGAGAAAGGCCTGTATTTGGATGGAGGGGTAGCTCCGGATATCTTCTTCCATTACTTCCTGCGTACCAAAGGACATTCGCTTTACAATGCAGAAGGAACTGGCCTTGGTTATGATGATGACCAATTGTTTGTGGAGTTCTTCGGACTTATGCGCCGCATGATCGAGCAAGGTGCAGCACCTACGCCGGATGTAGCCAACCAAACCAAAGGCATTATTGAGGAATCAGATCTCGTGAAGGAAAAAGGAATCGGCGTATGGCAATGGTCCAACCAGTTCGTAGCCTTGCAACAGGTAGCGAACCGTCCACTCGAAATCGCTCCAATGCCAGGACCGGATATGGAAAAAGGGCTATATATGCAACCAAGTATGTATTGGGGTGTAACGTCCAACTCCAAAGTGAAGGAAGAAGCGGCTAAATTCATTGATTTCTGGGTGAATGACGTGGAAGCCAACAAACTGATCAAAGGTGAGCGTGGTGTGCCAATCTCAGGAGCAATCAAAGAAGCTATCGCACCTGAGCTGAGTGACGCAACGAAACAAGTCTTTGAATTCGTAGCAGCCATGGAGCCAAAAGCTTCACCGATGAGTTCTCCGCCACCGGTTGGTTCACCTGAAGTAATCTCTGCTCTGGCAGATGTGGTTGAAGAGTTGAACTTTGGCAAAATTACACCTGAACAGGCAGCAGAAACATTCCGCAAGAACGCCGAATCTGTACTTGCGAACAATAAATAACAGTTGAATGATGGCTTGCTCGTCCCACTTCAGGGATGGTCGGGAATGCGGCTACTCGCAAATGCGAGGGCCTTTCCCCGTCCAGATGACCGAAGCCAGGATGAGGGAGCAAGCTGATCCATGAAGGAGGTTCGTTCCATTGAGGCAGTATTCGTCGTTACGTAGAAACTTAACTGGATATGCGTTCATAAGCCCGTTTATTATTGGATTCCTGGGCTTCACACTCATCCCCATGTTTGTGTCCTTATATATGTCGTTCACGAGTTATAACTTGTTCACTTCTCCGCGGTGGATTGGGCTTGATAACTACACCAAAATGTTTTTTGATGACCCGAAATATTGGAACTCGGTCAAAGTGACGTTTCTGTATGTATTCATTGGGGTACCGTTAAGGTTGATCTTTGCCCTCTTCGTAGCGATGGTCCTAAACACTGGCTCTCGTATGATTGGAACGTACCGGACGCTGTATTACCTGCCATCCATTATCGGTGGTAGTGTGGCCGTATCCATTATGTGGCGTAACCTCTTCAGTAATGAGGGTGTTATCAACAGTGCTCTAACGGCAATTGGGATCGGGCCTATAAGCTGGTTTGGTGACCCAAATGCGTCTCTGGTTATGCTCATCTCACTGTCTGTGTGGCAGTTTGGTTCGTCCATGCTGATCTTCCTGGCTGGTCTCAAAAATATCCCTACTGAGATGTACGAGGCAGCAGGTGTGGATGGGGCGAATCCTATACGGAAATTTTTCAGCATCACCTTGCCACTGCTTAGCCCGATCGTCCTGTTCAATATGATTATGCAGACGATTGGAGCATTCATGACGTTTGTACCTGCCTATATTATCTCCAAAGGCGAAGGTGGTCCAATGGACGGTACGATGTTGTATTCCCTGTATCTGTTCCGTCAGGCGTTTATGTTTAACAACATGGGTTATGCTTCGGCAATGGCTTGGGTCATGCTCATCATGATTGGTATACTCACGGTAGCTGTCTTCCTGACATCCAAGTATTGGGTGTTCTACGAATCTGAAGGAGGGAAGTAACGATGGTTTGGAGAAATGTAAAATGGCCCGTTTATCACCTGTTCGTTGCAGCTCTTGCCCTCCTGATGCTCTATCCCGTCCTATGGATGCTATTCAGTTCATTCAAGGAAAGCCGTACGATATTCGTCACTGCGGATACCCTGTTTCCTGCGGAGTGGATCTGGAGCAACTATGTGGATGGCTGGAAAGGCACAGCTGGAAGACCGTTTATGGATTACATCACCAACTCACTTGTAATCGTGGTTATTTCCACGATCGGTGCCGTAATATCGTCATCGCTGATCGCTTTTGGTTTTGCCAGACTGAATTTCAAGGGACGCACGTTCTGGTTCTCCTTGATGATGTTAACACTGATGTTGCCACATGACGTGGTATTGGTTCCTCAGTACATCATTTTCACGAAGCTCGGCTGGCTGAATACTATCTTGCCAATCGTTGTACCTACATTCTTCGGAATGCCATTCTTCATCTTCCTGATGGTACAGTTCATTCGAACGATTCCGAAGGAACTGGATGAGGCTGCAACCATCGATGGATGTAACAAGTTTAGATTGTATATCCAGATTATTATGCCGCTGATCAAGTCTTCTCTGGCGACTGCAGCCATCTTCTCCTTCTACTGGAGATGGGAGGATCTGCTCGGTCCGGTATTGTACCTGAACTCGCCTGATAAATACACCGTGTCGATGGCACTGAAAATGTTCCTCGATAGTGAATCTGCTTCCAACTGGGGCGCAATGTTTGCCATGTCCATCGTCAGTCTGGTTCCGGTTGTAGCTGTGTTCTTCATCTTCCAGAAACAAATTGTTCAAGGGATGAGCACCAGCGGATTGAAAGGATAAGCCAGATTACTGTATCTTCGTATCTTCGCCCGAATGAACGTTTACGAAAGTTAACCAAGGAGGTTATCGCTTTTGAATAAAGCTCAGGGTAGTCAGGCCGTTGCCATGGAGGCAGCGGCAGAGGGCCAGGCAGTGTCCGTGACCAGCTGGAAGTTTAACTTTGGACCGGACTCGGGAAGAGTAGATGAGACAGGGGATTATCTGAAAGTAACTGCAACAACCGCATATGAGGAACGCGGAGGATACGGATTCGAGGCAGGATCTCTGGTGTATGAGAAACAACGCATTCGTGATGACGATGTGTCGGATCCCACGAAACAACATCATATCAATCCGGGGCAGACAACCATGTCTGCCCGATTGCGTTCAGGCTTCTGTATTCCGCTCAAAGCATCGTTCATCGTGGATGTTCCCGACGGAACCTACCAAGTATTACTCGTTGCAGGTGATGAATTGGCTGAGACAGTGACCCGCGTGAAAGCTGGTGAGGGTAGACTTGTACTGCCAACCATTCGCACACTTCCCGGACAATACGCAGAGGTTAGATTCTCTGTTGTTGTTCGCGGCGGCAGACTTCGTCTGTCATTCTCCGGTCCTGCACCAAGAATTAATGCTTTGGAGATTACTCTTGCGAATCAGACCATGACTGTATTTCTTGCTGGGGATTCTACCGTAACGGATCAGCCGGAAAGTGGATATCCGTATTGTGGTTGGGGTCAATTATTTCCAGCACAGTTCAAACATGATGTGGCAGTGGATAATCACGCCAAGTCAGGCCGAAGTTCCCGCAGTTTTATTAATGAAGGCAGACTCAGCTCCATTCTGGAGCGAATCAAGCCTGAAGATTTTCTGTTTATTCAATTTGGACATAACGATGAGAAGCCGGACCCTGAACGAGGGACGGACCCATTCACAACATATAAGGAATATTTGAAAAAGTATATCGACGTTGCACGCGAAGCCAAGGCTCGTCCGGTGCTCATCACCCCGGTGCATCGTCGCTATTTTGCGGAAGATGGCACATTGACCGATACACATGGCGATTATATCATCGCCGTGCGTGAGTTGGCGGAAGAGGAAGATGTTCCGCTGATCGATCTGGCTGAGCGCAGCCGTCTTCTGTTTGAGCAGGCAGGCGTAGAAGGCACCAAGGACGACTTTATGTGGGTGCTGCCAGGCGAGTATGTGAACTTCCCCTCAGGCGTGGAGGATAACACGCATTTTCAGGAACGCGGCGCCCGCCGCCTTGCCCAGCAGGTGGCAGAAGCCATCCGCGAGTTGCAATTGCAGCCGCTGCAGATGTATCTGCGGTAGGTTCATGCCCTTAATAATTAAGCGAGTTAATTAAATAACGAGCCAGCAAAAGTTGCCCAGCGAAAGAGCGAAGGCAATAATCTTTTAAAAAACAGGCGAGCGTAGCAGCGGAGGAGGGCGGAATCGGGTAGAGGGAGCGAAGCGTCCGCCTTTGGAGCGGGATTTCCCCTGCTGAGGGGGAATGAATAGAAATCCCGAGCCAACAGCGGCCTGTAGCCCGATCCGCCCGCCAAAGCGGCTGCCCCGCGAGCTATTCAGGGTTTAAAAGCTGTAGCGAGTTAAACAAAGTAACGAGCCAGCAAAAGTTGCCCAGCGAAAGAGCGAAGGCAATAATCTTTTAAAAAACAGGCGAGCGTAGCAGCGGAGGAGGGCGGAATCGGGTAGAGGGAGCGAAGCGTCCGCCTTTGGAGCGGGATTTCCCCTGCTGAGGGGAAATGAATAGAAATCCCGAGCCAACAGCGGCCCACAGCCCGATCCGCCCGCCGAAGCGACTGCCCTGCGAGCTATTCAGGGTTTAAAAGCTGTAGCGAGTTAAACAAAGTAACGAGCCAGCAAAAGTTGCCCAGCGAATAGCGAAGGCAATAATCTTTTAAAAAACAGGCGAGCGTAGCAGCGGAGGAGGGCGGAATCGGGTAGAGGGAGCGAAGCGTCCGCCTTTGGAGCGGGATTTCCCCTGCTGAGGGGGAATGAATAGAAATCCCGATTCAACAGCGGCCTGTAGCCCGATCCGCCCTTCGAAGCGACTGCCGCGCGAGCCCACGGATTTTTAACCTAAATTGCAATCGCAAAAAAGGAGGATGTATTTCAATGACACCTGACCAGACAGAATCAGGCACATCTGCCCGTAAGAATGTTTCAGCAGCTACAGGTCACACCTACTGGGTCATTCCAGATGGTTACATTCCCCCGGAGAGCCGGGGCACATTGGAGAGTCATGAGAGCATCTGTGTACTGAACACCAGTGCCACGGATGCGGAGCTGCACATCACGATTTATTTTGAAGACAGAGAACCACTCGAAGGTATGGTCGCTGAAGTGCCAGCGAGAAGGACAAAGCATATTCGCACTGCATCGCTACGATCCGGGGAGCAGTCTATTCTACCGGGCGTACCTTATGCGATTACGGTTTCAAGCAACATCCCCGTTATCGTCCAGTACAGTCGTTTGGACACGACCCAGCCTGAATTGGCTTTGATGAGTGTCATGGCGTATCCATTAGGATAACTTCCCCAATCGACAGCATAGTTGGAGATGGTAAGAAGCCCCGTAACCTTTCATCCAATGCTGGTACGGGGCTTCTTTTGCTTCATTTATTCGCTGTATTTATACGTACTCGCATTTAGGATATCGACGTGAACCTCCACTTTTCCAAGCTTAAAACGTTTGAGTGGATCCGCCCGGTTGTAGACTTCCTGTTTCCATAAGGGAAGGTTGTGGCGATATAAGTGTTCCACAAGACCATAGGAATCAATCTTGCGTGACTTGGTTTTTTCGAACGTATCTCGGATTTGGGATTCGATTTGTTTCTCCGCTTCCTGTTCCATGGCATGTGGAGACCGAGGAGCCCCATGATCTTCGGTGATGGAGCTTTTGACCGAGGTAACCAGATCGAATGTGACGCCGTCTCCTTGTTTCCTTGCCTTGATTCTAGTCTTGGGATGACGAAGCATCAGGGTTAGATCAGGAGTCTTCCCACCATTTCCATACACGTACAATGGATATTGATGAACACGCTCATATTTTACGTATCTTGTACCATCTGTGTCTGCTCCTGCAACTCTACCCTGACTTTTGCCATTGGAAATGACATAAAACCCATCCATTCTAACAAGGGGGGGTGTTTTATCGCCGTTGAACCAGGTCTCGTTTCTCGTTGATACCGAGGGTAAAAGAACGACGGAAGCCGGCTCCCGTAGTCCATCGAGAAGCTGATGGAGCCGGATAGGTTCGAAACCGGAATGCTGTTTGTATAGCCTCATGGGCTCGAATAACTCAATCGTCTGGGCAGATTGGTTCAGCAGCGCAGATGGGGAGAGCACATCCGGAATGTTCTGCTCTGTCGCGTAAATCCAGGGTGTATATCTCAGTTGACCTGAATGCAGCAACGTATTAAATATATCCTCCAGCTTCCCTTCCAGAGCATTTTTCGATAAAACAATGGCTTTAACATGAGTCCAGAGCGTTTGCTGCTGTGACGTTTCATACAAGTCGTTAATAGCCATGCTCAGTGTTGAACCTTCGCCCCGTCCAATCCAGATATCCCTTGTTTCCCGGGAAGTTGGCGTTTCCTGTTTTGCAATACTGGAGAAGTCAATCAACTGGGCATACGCAATATATTGGTTGTCCACATAGTCTATTCCAATGGCCGTGATGAAGTTAATACTTTGCACCTCTTTGGAATCCCAGCATCCCGTTAGCAGGATCAAGCACCCCGCAAGTAGGCCACTCATGGACATCCATCTGGTCATGACCGTTTTCTCCAGCGAGTGGAATCTTGGGTGTGAAGTGCTTCTGGACGCTTGTTTTTTTTCATGGAAGGGGGCATGGATACGGCCTGAGTGAAGTCTCCTGGAATGTAGGGAGATACGGGTGACAGATAGGATACGCCATAACACTCCAACGATACGAGGTGTACCAACAGAGCGAACAGTCCGATCATAAATCCAAATAATCCAAGGATCGAAGAAATAATGAGCATTCCGATACGAATTTGTGCAGTAGCCCCGCTGAGCACGGTATTCACGAGAATATAGCTGGAGATGACTGAGATCGCTACCGTAACTATGATGGTGGGCGATGTAATCCCGGCACGAATGGCTGCATCCCCGATGATAAGTCCGCCGACCACGCTGACCGTCTGCCCTAACGCACGTGGTAACCGCCGACCGGCTTCGTTAAATAGCTCGAACATAAAAATCATTAAAAAGGCTTCCAGCGTCACCGGCATGGGCAGGCCCATTCTAGTACCAGCAATTGTAGCCAAGAGAGGTAGCGGAATCTGTTCCACATTGAAACTGGTCAGGCCGATGTAGAAGGCTGGGAAGAAACAGGCAATCAGCAGACCGGAAATACGCAAAATCCGTTCGAAGGTAACTATGAAAAAAGGTGTGCTTTTGTCTTCCGGGGACTTCAACTGATTGAAAAGTGTAGTTGGTGCGATGACCGCCACAGGAGAACCTTCAATGAGAACGGCAAAACGTCCATTTAACAGGGAATCGACGACAAAATCAGGACGTTCAGTATTATCTGTGAGTGGAAAAATACTCCGAATCCCTCCCATGACAGCTCGCTCCATGATTGAGGTACCCAGAATGCCGTCAATCTCAATCTGATCCAGATTGTGTTGTGCTTCTTTCAGAATGTCTGGATTAATAATATCTTTTACATATAGAAGTCCAATGGCAGTTTGGGTACGACCACCTTTGACATATTTCTCATAACACATCGAAGATGTTTTCATTCGTTTGCGAATAAGGGCCACGTTGGTAGTGAGTTCTTCGGTGAATCCATCGCGCGGGCCTTTAACTGATGTTTCAATGGCTGATTCTTCTGGACTGCGTCCCGGGATATCAGCGATATCCAGACTGCAGGCCTGCACACCATTACCAAAAATGATCAGTAGTTGTCCACTAAAAATCAACATATTAAGCTTGTTAGTATCTGTGAGGTCATCCAACGGATTCAATGTTAATCCCAGTTCTTTAGGATGTGATTCCTCTATGATCAGGGAGTGCTGTTCCAGACGGGGAATAATAAATTGGTTAATTTGTTTACCGTCGACGAGACCGTCGCAATAAAGCAGAATTACGGGTTGATCAGATTCGTCTTTAACAGGAAAGGTCTGAATAACGACATCTGCACATGGATTGAACTGCTCTTTCAAAGAGGCAAGCAGTGTTTCATGGGACGTGGTGTCAATCGCTTGATGCTCCATGATGTTTCCTCCTCTGATGGCGTGAATGGATAAAGGCAACCGTCGTCGCGATAATCGCAAGTCCGCTCAGATACACGAGATTGAACGGAAATATGTATTCGACCAGAAGCTTTTCGAAGGTCATATCATCCAGAGGATACAACATGGTTAGAATAAAGAAGACACCTAACGAGATACAACTGATAAGCCTTCTGGTAGAGCTCTTAATATTCCATATTTCTACTACAATATACATGGCGAGACTAATCCGGGTGAACGAGCCTGCGAGCCACTGGTAGATGGAAAAGAAGTCGGTCTGGGCGATGTACTTGCCCAAGGAGGCAATTCGCCATTCTTCAAAGGCGGGATATCGCATTTTGGCAGCCTCAAAAGGATCGAATTCCACAATCGCCCCGATGAGTGGGCCGACTGTTAGTCCCACAAGAATGAGTGCGAGCATCAGATACTGCCATACACGTATACGTTTAGTGAGATGAGGCTGGATATACCAGATGAACAGCAGTTCAAACATGCCTGCAAGACTGTAAATCATGCCATTCAGCACCGGATGCCAGCCATGTTCTAACACAGGCAGGAGACGACTGTAATCCTTGTATTGAGTGTTCACAATTGCAACATAGAAGCCCAGCAGTACCACCAGTGGAAGGATCAATCCTGCCGTAAATGCCAGTGAGCGGATGCCTTTATATGCCCCATAGGCACAGAGAGACATGAGGGCAATACTGGTTACCAGAATTGGCGTTTCTGTCAGGTAATTTGTTTTGGCCCAAGTCGTGGTATCGTGCAGGGTGAAATAGATTACGCTCAGAAAAAAGAGACTGTTCCCAACTCGAAATAACATGCCAATGGGCTTGCCGAGACGGGATGTTAACCATTCATGCAGGGTTTGATGCTGGAGGAAACGAGAGACATAAGCGAGCATTAGCGCAAATATCAGAAATGGTCCGGCTGATAGCAGGACGGAAATCCAAGAATCCCTTTTGGCCGCAGCCAAAAGGGCAGGAATAATCAGAACATGGCTGATCAAGCCAACGGACAACATGATCAACATCATAGCTTGTAAAAAAGAAGGTTGTGTTCGTTTCATGCTGAGGGGTCTCCTTTTCCCGATAGACTGTCCTCAGCAGTGTTAACGGGATTGGAGCGCTTCATACTGTCAGTCAAAATAACGAATACCCATGGCTTCTCTTACCTCTAACATCGTTTCCAGGGCCGCTCTCCAGTCAAAATGCGGGGTTCGGGGAGGATGGCAGCGTATAACTCGTTGAACCGGCGAACCAACTTCATCGCTGTCTCAATATGGGGAATCTGACTTGATCCCAGTGACCAGCCTATGTTTGCGACCGCTCATATTGGTGCCAAGCACACCAGCAATAATCAACAATGCACCAATATAGTGGTAGCTACCCACTGGTTCATGCAGTATCCATGCACCTCCTACGATGGAGATGAGCGTGGACAGATTGCTGAATACACTCATTTGCGAAGCCTCCAGATGGGTCAGGGCATAGCTCGCAAGCAGGGTAGAGATCATGGTGGAGAGGATCGCCAGATAAGCGAGCGCACCCAGATAGGATGTATCTCCAAGCGGTTTGATGTAGTCCATCATGGAACCGCTGGACGCATGTCGGATCAGGGAAGCGGCGTTGAATACAATACAGCCAACCATCAGTGTGACCCATGTTAATTCCATTGGTTTGTACTTCTGGGTTAATGGTCTTGCAAGCACACCATACCCTGCAAAACAGACCGTGGATAACAGCAATAATGCAATGCCCTTCAGGTTACCTATAGACATGCCGCTTCCTTGCATTATGAAAATAAAGACCACTCCAGCAACAGACAGAAGCAGGAACAGCTTCTGCATCGTGGATGTGCGTTCCTTCAGGAAGACTGAAGCGAGAACGAGTGTGAATACAGGGGCCATGGCCTGAATAATACCGGCTTCCGATGAGTTGGAAGATACAAGCCCAAAGGCTTGAAAGGCAAAAAATAAGACGGGAGATAACAGCCCCAGTGGAATGATTCGCCACAGATCACGAAGGCTCAGTCGGATTTTGATCCAGCCAAAAATGACAGGAATGCTAACAACGATCAGCGACAGGGCGAATCGGTGGGCAAGGACATCAATTGGATGTGCAACAGTGACGGTCATTTTAACAAATAAAAAAGATAGACCGATAATAGCTGCGTACAATACAGCTGCGATATAAGCGTATCCCCGAGTGTGTGTTGTGTTCATAAATGCTCCTCCAATACAGTAGTCATAGCGCTTTATCTTTCATTATCCTGAATTATGTCAGGTTTGAGGCATGTGCTGGACTTATTCAATATACTGCCGGGTGCATCGTGCTACAATAGATAAAAGGTTTAACTGTATCGGTACAATTGTGGGAGAGGGATGGGTGCGTGAAAAAATACGAAGTGATTGCCGAAGCATTAAAGCAATGGATTCAGGAACAGATGCAGCAGCAGGATCGTCGCCAGTGGGCAGATAAGGGCATCCGTCTTCCAGCCGTTCGAGTTGTAGCAGAACAATATCAATGCAGTATAAGTACAGCGATTCGTGCATATGAGTGGCTGGAGCAACGGCATTTGGTGTACGCCATACCTCAATCTGGCTATTATGCCGTTCAGAACGGGACAGGTGCTCAGGACATGGACTGGCAGGGAGCGTTGGACTTTGCTTCAGCTGCTCCCGATCCAAGGGTGTTCCCTTATGCAGACTTTCGTCATTGTGTGGATCAGGCGATGGAGAAGAAACAGGCAGAGTTATTTATGTATGGCACGGATCAGGGATTACCTTCGCTTATCATGCTGTTGCAGAAGCAGTTTGCGGATTATCAGGTGTTTGCGAGAACGGAGCAGTTCTTTATCACATCAGGTGTGCAACAGGCACTGGCTGTTCTTGCATTGATGCCTTTTCCTAATGGAAAGAGAAAAGTACTGCTTGAACTACCGACCTATCACAATATGCCCTCGCTACTGAGTGGATTAAATGTGCCGATTGCCGGTGTGAGACGTGCCCTGGATGGGCTGGACTGGGCATCGCTTGAACGTCAGTTCGCTGAGGAAGATATCAAGTTTTTCTATGTCATGCCGCGCTTTCACAATCCGATTGGCACATCGTTGACTGTTGCTGAGAAAAAGAAACTGATCCGGCTTGCACAGCGGTACGATGTCTATCTGGTGGAGGACGATTATCTGGCTGATCTGGAGGACAATACGAAACAGGACCCGTTATGGTCCTATGATACCGAAGGCCGGGTCATCTATCTGAAGAGTTACTCCAAAATTTTGTTTCCAGGTCTGCGCATTGGTGTAGCTGTTCTGCCCTCACCACTAATTCAATCTTTTGGGGCTTACAAAAAAATGCTCGATATCGACACTTCCGTTCTGTCTCAAGCTGCGCTGGAGATCTATGTCCACAGCGGAATGTTTGCTCATCACAGGAAAGTGATTCGTAACCGCTATGCTGCCCGGATGCACACGGTGCATGAGCAACTGGACACATATCCAGACTTTGCTCCGTTTATGGACGCTCCTCGAACAGGTGGGGAGCATACCGTATTGCCTTTGGCGGGTGATATGCCGCTTCGTGTTCTGCTGTCCCGGCTTCAAAAGCACGGAGTCATCGTTGATACGACAGAACGGTATTATCCGGAGGGAACATATCAGGCGCATCAGGATCAGATGCTGCGCTTGAACATCTCCAATGTGCCGAAGCAGCGAATCGAGGAAGGGATACAGAAGATCCGGGAGGAAATTTTGAAACTTCAGATTAGTCAGAGATAAAGACAAACCTATAACAGCTAGGCCATTACAATAAAATGCATATAGATGTTGCACATAGCATCTATCTAGCCGTATGTGACCACTCACCACTGTCCGTATATAACAAAAGGCGTCCACACAAGTTGATCACTTGTTGGACGCCTTTTCCATGAGTTGTTAATCCATCGACCATACAGCTTGTACGCTATATTGTGAATGGGAATAATCCGATTTATTCCTGAGCCATCGCCTTGAAGGAAGCTTCTGCGGCTTCCAATGTAGCCTGAACATCCTCGTCTGTATGGGCCGTGGTCAGGAACCAAGCCTCATATTTGGATGGAGCCAGGTTAATGCCACGGTTCAGCATGTGACGGAAGAAGGAAGCAAACAGCTCTCCATCCGTGTCTTGAGCATGATCATAATTCGTAACCGGATGGTCACAGAAATGGGTGGAGAACGCACCGCGGATCCGGTTGATCGTCAGTGCAATTCCATGACGGTCAGCAGAAGCTTGCAGACCTGCCGTCAGGTCGATAGCAAGACGTTCCATCTCTTCGTATACACCCTCGCCTTGCAGGACCTCCAGACATGCGATACCAGCTGAGATGGATGCAGGGTTACCAGCCATCGTTCCCGCCTGATAAGCCGGTCCGAGTGGGGCAACCTGCTCCATAACGTGTTTGCGTCCACCGTAAGCACCGATTGGCAGGCCCCCACCAATAATTTTACCAAGAGCCGTCAGATCCGGTTCAATCTCCGCATGATTATCGAGTCCGACATACGTCTGAGTAGAACCGTAATGGAAACGGAAAGCCGTAATGACTTCGTCATAGATCACCAATGAGCCGTTAGCCCGTGTCATGGCACAGAGGCCTTCCAGGAAGCCAGGCTCCGGCATAACCATACCGAAGTTCCCAACGATCGGCTCAACCATGACTGCGGCAACATCATCACCCCAGCGCTCCAAAGCATCCTTCAGGGCTTCCAGATCATTGTAAGGCACAGTAATGACTTCTTGTGCAATACTGGCTGGAACTCCCGCACTGTCAGGAATTCCGAGCGTAGAAGGGCCAGAACCGGCAGCCACAAGCACCAGATCCGAGTGACCGTGGTAACATCCGGCGAATTTTACAATCTTATTGCGTTTGGTGTAGGCACGAGCGACCCGAATCGTAGTCATGACCGCCTCCGTACCGGAGTTTACAAAGCGCACTTTATCCATGGAAGGAATGGCTTCCTTCAGCATTTTGGCAAGCTTGATCTCAAGCTCTGTTGGGGTACCGTAAAGTACACCATTTGCTGCCGCTTCTGTAATGGCCTGCGTAATATGAGGGTGGGCATGTCCTGTAACAATCGGACCGTAAGCGGCCAGATAATCAATATAACGGTTGTCATCGACATCCCAGAAGTGGGCCCCTTGGGCTTTTTTCATAAATACAGGTGCACCGCCACCAACGGCTTTAAACGACCGTGAAGGGCTGTTAACACCTCCTACAATATGTTCAAGTGCTTCTGCGTATAAAAGTTCGGATCGGGAACGTGATGTATTCATAAGATAACTTCCTTTCGTAATGCATAATATGATAAAGGTACAAGCCACAGAAAGATATGATGATTTTCTCATAATAGTATAGCCGGGCACAACGAGAGGGCAGCGAATGGCTGCCCTCTGCATGTTTAGATTACTGAGCCGGTTGCTCTGACTTCTGATCGTCACCACTGGCTGTTTTATCTTCGGTGCTGGTCGTACTATCATCCGTTGTAGCAGGCGGGTGAATAATATCCTGAATATGCTGCTTCAATTTCTCTTCGTTGGTAACCGTCAATACTTGCGCACCGCCTGCTGTACGTTCTTCTTTCAGCAGGTTCATTGGCGGAATTTGCTCACTGCCGTTCATGCTGCTCTGGTATCCAAGTCCACCCAGCTTCCACATGTCGGAGAGTGTCAGATTTGTATCTACGTAAGGATTAACCTGTTCCAGAATGGCAGGCAGTTTGGCAATGGTAGTGGTTGACTGCATTTTCGCTGTTACAGCTTTCAGCAACTCACGCTGACGCTCGGACCGAGCGAAATCCGACATCGCATCATGACGGAAACGAACGTACATGAGCGCTGTCTCGCCATCCAAATGCTGATATCCTTTTTTGAGATCAATATCGTATTCGTTATTGTCTGCTTTACTTGTATAGTGCATGTCTTTCTCCACATCAAAATCAACACCGCCAACGGCATCCACCAATTTGATGAATCCCTGGAAATCCGTATACACATAATACTGTACAGGAATGCCGAGCAGGTCGCCGGCAGCTTGCATCGCTGCATTAGGACCATGGGTGATAGCGGTGTTGATCCGCTCCTTGCCATATCCGTCAATATTGACGTAAGTGTCGCGCAGAATGGAGAACAGATTGATTTTTTTGGTAAGTGGGTCGAGCGATACAACCATCATGCTGTCGGAGCGAGGAACTTCACCTTTTTTCAATCCACGTGCATCGACACCCATAACGAGAATATTTACCGTTTCTGTGCCTTCCCATTTGGGTGGGTCAGGAGTATTTACTTTCTCCACATTTTCGATGCCTGCAAATGGTGAATCGTCGCCGTCCTTTGCCAAACCGTCCAACTGATTGAGAATAGAACCGAAATAATATGCCGCTGCTCCTCCAATAATTAACACGAAGGCGGCAAGAGATATCCATATGGTTCTCTTCGTCTTTCTGGTCATGCTAGCTCTCCTTTGTATTTGAGATGAAATAAAAAAACGAGTTCGAGTATTCAAGTAAGATGTAGTCGAAGCTTTCCGTACACGTCTTTTCCCAACATACAGGGCAGGACGCAGCTCCAGACTATTTTAAAGCTTGCTGAATTTTGACTGATACCATTATAATTTCTTTTTGGGCTACAAGCAATTTCAACAAAATCCAAGTGAGGTATAATCATGCTGGCGATTGATGTCAAAGATTTGCGCAAGTCGTTTAGCGTCCAGAAAAGCCGAGGTGGGCTGAAGGGCGCGTTCCAGGACCTGTTTGCACGTCAATACCAGGAGGTATTGGCTGTAAATGATATTTCATTTCAGATTCCGCAGGGCGAAATATGCGGATATATTGGGGAGAACGGTGCCGGTAAATCAACAACGATCAAGATGTTGACCGGCATTTTGGTGCCTACTTCAGGGCAAATATCGGTTGGTGGATATGTTCCGTATCAGGAACGTGAGAAGTTTGTACAGAATATTGGTGTTGTTTTTGGTCAGCGCAGTCAATTGTGGTGGGACATTGGCGTTATCGAATCCTTCCATTTATTGCGTAAAGTATATCGTGTAGGAGAGGTCGATTTCCGTAAACGGCTGGATGAACTGGTTGAGCGATTGCAGCTGCAGGACCTGTTAAGCCGTCCGGTGCGGAAGCTCAGTCTTGGTCAGCGTATGCGCTGCGAGTTAGTGGCAGCATTGTTGCACAACCCGAGTATTGTTTTCCTGGACGAGCCAACTATTGGTTTGGATATTGTGGTGAAGTCGGAAATTCGGGATTTCTTGAAAGACATGAACAAGGAGCATGGAACGACCATTCTGCTCACAACCCACGATTTGCAGGACATTGAGGCACTGTGTTCCCGGGTCATCATGCTTGATGCAGGCAACATCATTTATGATGGAGGTCTGGATCATCTCAAGTCCCAGTGGGGTAAGGAGCGGGAGATCCGCTTCAAGTTTGGTTCAGCTCACAATATTAGTCAGATGCAGGAATGGACTGCTGCTTTGCCTGTACGTTGGACGGTTGAGAATGAATTGTCCGCATCCGTATGGATTCCGCTGGAACTGAACGTTTCGGATGTACTCGGACGTGTCGTTGGACAAGCCGATATTACCGATATTCAGATTATTGAGATCAACACGGATGAGATTGTGCGCAGTATTTACCAATCCGGTTCCGCCGAGCGTCCCGAGATTGTGGGAGCAGGGAAAGAAGCGGTGGGTGTATCCTGAGATGAATAGTGCATTTATTGATTTTATGCGCATCCGTTTTTTAACGATGCTGGCATACCGGGTGAATTATTACTCCGGCATTTTGATATATACGCTGAATATCGGCGTGTATTACTTTACCTGGCAAGCCATTTACGGTAGCAGTGGTGAACTCGGCGGCTTCACTGCAGCGCAGATGACCACTTACATCGCTGTATCCTGGATGGCACGTGCCTTTTACTTTAACAACCTGGACCGGGAGATTGCCGCAGACATACGGGATGGCTCCATTGCGATTCAATTCATCAGGCCGATCAATTACGTTATGGTCAAAATGATGCAAGGGCTTGGCGAAGGCATTTTCCGCTTCCTGCTGCTCATGATTCCGGGGATGCTCATTGCCATTCTGCTGTTCCCGGTTGAACTGCCTACGGCGCCATCCGCTTGGATTGGCTTTCTTGTCATGCTGTTCTTCAGTTTCCTCATTAATTCCCAGATTAATGTGATAACGGGACTGGCGGCATTCTTTGTGGAAAACAACGAAGGCATGATGCGTATGAAACGTGTCGTAGTTGATTTGTTCTCCGGTCTAATCATCCCGATCAGCCTGTATCCAGGCTGGATGTCCGCGGTGATGAAGGTATTGCCTTTTCAGGCCATTACGTATCTGCCTGGTTCCGTGTTCACTGGAAGAGTGGAAGGTACCGCCATCTGGAATGTACTCGGTATTCAGGTGTTCTGGTTTGCCGTACTGCTGCTTCCGATGGTATTGATCTGGCGTAAGGCGCGCAAGCGTCTGTTCGTGCAAGGGGGATAACAGATATGTACTATATGGGTCTGATCTGGGAATATTTGAAGAATTACATGAAAACACGACTCACGTACCGTGCCGATTTCTGGGTGGAGATCCTATCGGATCTGCTGTTCCAGGCAACCAACCTGATCTTTATCTTTGTGGTCTTCCGCCACACGGATAACCTGGGCGGTTGGAGTGAGAGTGAAGTGCTCTTTGTTTATGGATATTTTATGGTGCCCTATGGCATCTTCAGTTGTTTTATCAATCTGTGGGGATTCAGCGAGCGGTACATCGTCAAAGGTGAGATGGATCGGATCCTGACACGCCCTGCACATAACCTGTTCCAGATATTGCTTGAAAATGTGGACCCGCCTGCACTCGTGGGCTCGTTTATCGGCTTGATCATCATGATCTTCAGCGGAGCAGAGATGGGTCTGATGCTGGAGTGGTGGCATATCCCTGCCTTAATTATATTGGCACTCAGCTCAGTCATGATCTATGCAGGCATCTATACCACATTGACTTCACTATCCTTTTATTCGGACGCGCCAACAGGTATCCTGCCGTTGATGTATAACATTCAAGGATATGGACGCTACCCGGTAACGATCTATAACCGTGCCATTCAGGTGCTGTTAACCTGGATCATTCCGTTTGCCTTCGTGGGGATCTATCCCGCAGCATTGTTCCTGGAAAGGTCCGAGATGCATCGTATGGCGCTCCTCACACCTGTGATGGGACTGGTGTTTGGTTCCATGGGCTTGCTTCTTTGGAATTATGGTGTGAAGCGGTATCGCGGAGCAGGTTCATAATAACGCCCTATAGCAATTCATGGGGGAGATTAGGGAGGAACTGACATGACGTTAAATGTAGGCGAATTGGCACCGGATTTTGAACTTCCGTCCAGTACGGGAGAATCGGTAAAGCTTTCGGATTACCGCGGACAGCGGGTACTGCTTTATTTTTACCCCAAGGATATGACTTCGTCCTGTACGCAACAGGCTTGTGATTTCCGGGATCGACATGCTGAATTTGAAGGGCTGAACACAGTCATTCTCGGAATCAGCACCGATCCGATGAAACAACATGACAAGTTTATTGCCAAGTATGGTCTGCCGTTCACATTGTTATCGGATGAAGAGCATGTCGTAGCTGAGCAATACGGGGTATGGCAGCTGAAGAAAATGTATGGCAAGGAGTACATGGGTATGGTTCGCTCCACTTTTCTGATTGATGAAGAGGGGAAATTGATCAAGGACTGGTCCAAAGTTCGGGTCAAAGGACATATCGAGTCTGCGCTTGAGGCTTTGAACACATTGTAATTAATGATTTAGACATGTGTGAATAAATACATCTTAACCGTTTCATCATTAAAGGCTGTGTTTCGCGGAATTAACCGTGAACACAGCCTTTTTAGGTGGGCAATCGTTTTTGATTGGATGAATTGTTCTTGCTCTTGCCAGAACGAAGCCGATGCACGAGCAGAAGGAATAGCGGAATAATAAAACTTACCGTGATATCCCAATCCACCCAAGCGGGCATGATCGTATTGGTGTAGAAAATGACATTGGGAGAAATCAGTACAGCTAACGCGAATAATAACATCGCTGATGGCAGGATGAGCGGTTTGTATGTCTTTAACCGAAATAGCTGAGCTGTTCCAACGACAAACGAGAACATATACAGCAGGCTTTTGAAATAGGTAGCAATTAACCAAGCAGTCGCCATGAACGCCTCAATTCGTTCGAAAAAGTTGCCGATATTAATTTTCTGGGACAGGGTATAGGAGATATAGATCTCATGTTGGGTAAGAAAGGGTCCAAAAACCATGAGCGAAATGAGCAAAAGTGTAGTTAGCAGTAACCCTCCACATAAGGTGGCGAGTAACATGTCACGTTTGATATGAGGCCCGGACATCACATAAGGAAGAACCATGGTGATTACGATGAGTTCACCAAAGGAAGTAAATGCTCCCCGAATGATGGAATGAACCAGATGGAGCCAAGGGATGTTCAAGTAAGGTTGCAGATGTGAACTGTTTACTTTGGGCATCAGCCCCAGAAACAACAAAATCATAAAGGCAATAACGATGGGGGTCAGCAGTTCACTGCTACTTCCTATTGTATGCAAGCCATGCATAAGCCCCCAGACCAGAGCGCACATAAGGATAATTAGGATGACCCGGATGGGGGTCTGAAGGTAGATCTGTGTGGTCATAAAGTCACCGACTTCACGGATACATATGACAGCGCCTATGGCGAAATAAAATAGATATGCAGCTGCCAAAACAGACCCTGCCCACCGGCCAAGTATTTTTTGGCAGATTTCAATAAGGGAAAGATCAGGATACGTCTGATGAAGTTTATATAGCACCCACATGATGAGTATGCCGATCGGTTGACCGATAAGAGAACAGATCCACGCATCCTGTTGACCCGAAGCAGTAACCACGGAGGGATAGAGTAGAATCATGTCCCCAATCATGACGAGAAAGGTAAGGACTGTAAATTGCCTAATGGTGATTTTCTCCTTAATTAACATAGACACCGTTCTCCTTCTCTATATTAGGCATGGATGATATTCATGAATGAACCATTTTTCCATCCACACCAGGCTCCTTCCCCCAAAAAAAGCACTCATTCCTGAGAGGCATTGTTTGGAGTAACCGATGATTTTCTGTAAGACTTGAGCAATTGTATCAGCAGAAGACAGCCTGGCAGAATGATCCCCAGTGTGGTATCCCAGTCTACCCAATATGGAACAATGGTGATCACGATAAAAGTAATGTTTGGTGAGATCAGATTCGCTAATCCGAACACAAGTATGGACGCAGGGAGTACCAGTATCTGATACTGCTTAAGCTTGAACAGTTCTGCACAACCAACAATAAAAGCGTATAAGTATATCATCGCTTTGAAGTACGTCGAGATCAGCCAAGAAGAAGCCATAATAGCTTCAATACGTTCAAAAAAGCTCCCAATACTGATTTTCTGGGACAAAACAAAAGAAGCATATATGTTATGTTGCGTAAGAAAGGCACCCAAGACCAGCAGCGATATGGTAACGAGCGTTGCCAATACCAAGCTGCCTAAACCAGCTGCAATAATTACGTCCCGTGTTCGATGAGCCTGCTTGGCAACATAGGGCAGTATCATCATGATGGGAACGACTTCACCGATCGGATATATAATGCTTACCAGAATGCCTTGCGAGATAGAGACAACACCCGTATCACTTACTGGCTTCAAATTTCTAGTATCAATCTGAGGAAGCAGGCAGACTGCAAGGACGACAATAAACACAATAACGACGGGCATCAGTAGTTCACTACTTCGCCCCATCGCCTCTAATCCGTGAGACACTCCCCAGGCGATCACGATGACGAACATCAGAATGATGATGCGAATGGGAGTGTACGGGAAGATTTGAGTGGTCATGAAATCGCCGACTTCTCTCGTATGCGTGGAAGCACCGATAATGAAAAAGAACAGGTAGAGGCAGGAAAAGAAAGTACCTGGCCAGAACCCTAGAATGCTTCGTGTCATCTGCACCAGATTTTTTTCTGGGTGCATGCTACATAGCTTCAGGATCATGGCCATCAGTGCCATCCCCAGAGGAACGCCTATAAAAGCACAAATCCAGGAGTCTTGTTTGGCATAGGACGTGATGACCGAGGGGTAGATCAGCATCATATCCCCGACCACCATCATAAAGATGAGAGTGGTCAATTGTCTTGTTCCAAGGCGCCCCTGTTCCAGCATAATGGTCCTCTCCTTTTTCTAGGTTCCCGTCAGATGTGCCAAGAATTGATTAACAGGTTCATAGATCCACATGATGATATAGAGCGGACTGGGGAAGTCCCACAGGTTGGCTGCAATCACACTGAACCCTGTGGCTATGACGAGCATTCCGCTGCACACAGCTGTTTCCCTCCATTCCTTGCGGCGGATGAGACCTGGAAGATCAACCAAGCCTACGAGGCCCCCTATGACAATGACAGTAATTGTAATCAACATCCGGTCTCACTCCTTCAAATCCTCCTTGAATGAATCATCCAGTGTACCTACACGTTTGATCTGTACATTGGCTTCATACTTAACATCCAGATTCTCAAAATATTGATCCCAATCCTTTTCAATCTTTTTGAAAAATTTAGGATCGGCATGATACACTTCCTGACCGAATCCAAAAATGTCAATATGGAACTTTCGCCGCACTGAATTCACCGATTTTTCCATCAGTTCTATCAGTCGCTCCTCACTGTCCTTTTCCAACTCTTTGAGCGTTTTCATCGAACCAATTCTGATTCCGCACTCTACTGCACCAATGGAAGACACATTTTTGAGTTTGATGTGAATCACAGGCTGGTCGTTAATGACCTTTGCTTTTCGTTGGGTCTTGGTGCGGAGAGCTTTGAAAGTCACTTTTCCTCCCTTTCGGCAAGGCAGGTGACTGATAGTAGACACCACATTGTCACGGATGTAGTTGTATCCTTTCGATTCATCTTCCGTTAACCAGCCGATCAGTTTGTCCTTTTTGAAGATGCTTAATCCCGTAGAATTCAGATTGGCCGGAGATTTGATTGTCGCTATATTATCTTTGCTTCCGCTTATCGCTGAACTGCCAACAACCTCTACTCCGGTGATGACAGGCTGTATTCCGGGAGTTAGCATGTATTCCATTAACTGATCACCAGTTACCGTAGTAGTGGGAGACCAGGTTTTGGCAGATACGTCCAGAGAATTAAACATCTTCTCCGCAGGGATATTCTCAAGTGGGGTAAGCACGTTCAGTACTTTGGAAGCCGTTGTATTTCGTGCAACCATGACGTAATAATCGGGACGGACAGTAGGTTCTCGCATTAACGCTTCCATAACATCATAGATGCCCTCTTTGCGTGCATATTCTTCTCCGAACACCAGTACACGGATATGTGCCATGAATATGCGGCGTGGGCTTGTCTCGGTCAGCTTTTGAATCGCTTCAAACAGCGTGGACGCGGACGCTTCGTACAGCGTGACAGGAGTACCATTGCCTCCCCCTGATTTGGAGGATACTTCATTCGGCACGACGACCTGAGCACTCACTTTAATCAAATCGCCATCCTTGTCTACACCAAGACCCAGCATAATGCCAAGTTCATTCAATTCCTGGCGGTCCCAGCATCCGGTAAGGAGAGGGAACAGGAATACAATGCATACAATTAATCGGAAGCACTTGTTCATACGTTGTTCTCCTTACCGAATTAACGCTTCATTTTTTTGCTGGCTTGTCGGATTTTGTTCGGGGTACCCGTAGAGAATGGACGTGTTTTCATATGGGACCAGGGTACACGAAACAGCGTATCTTTCAGATCTTTCTGAATTAGAGGTGCAAAGGGGGACATATACGGTACGCCAAAAGAACGCAAGCTGCACAGGTGTGTAACCGTAATGAGCAGAACAATTAGAATACCGTAGAAACCAAAAGCTGCCGCGAGTATCATCAATACAAATCGCAAAATTCGGACAGAGATAGAAAGTCCATTCTCTGGAATGACATAACTGGATATGGCCGTTATGGAAACGATAATAACCATTGCGGCGGAGACAACTCCTGCATCTACGGCTGCTTGGCCAATCACCAGTGTTCCGACAATGGAAACGGCCTGACCGACCGTTTTCGGAATACGTATACCTGCTTCTCGCAAAATTTCATAGGTCAGTTCCATCAGTATGGCTTCAATGAATGCGGGAAAAGGAACGCCTTCACGTTGAGCTGCCAGACTAATGAGCATATTGGTGGGCAACATTTCCTGGTGAAAGGTGGTAATGGCAATATAGAAGGATGGAGCTAGTAAAGCGATAAAAAAGGACAGATAACGAATCAAGCGAATCAATGTGCTGATATCGGCCCGTTGATAGTAATCCTCCGGCGATTGGAAGAAATGCACGAACAAAGCTGGAACCAGCAGCACAAAAGGCGTACCGTCCACGATGATGGCTACTCTGCCCTCAAGCAAAGCAGCACAAACCGTATCTGGACGTTCACTATTGTAAACCGTGGGGAATAACGTTCTGGTTTCGTCTTGTACAAGTTCCTCGATATATCCACTCTCAAGGATACTGTCGATATCGATCTCATCGAGTCTTCGACGCAGTTCTTTTACAGTCTCCTGATCCACGATATGTTCCAGATAGAGCACAGCAACTCGGGTTTTGGTAACCCGACCTATTTCTCTTTCTTCGATCCAAAGATGAGGATTACGGATTCGTTTGCGGATCAATGATGTGTTGGTACGCAGGTTTTCGTTGAAGCCTTCCATAGGTCCCCGAACGACGGTTTGGGAGACAGGTTCTCCAACGGATCGATCTTCCCAGCCTGCTGCGCCAATCTTCATTCCTCGTTCAGATCCTTCAAGCAGTAAGATAGCTGATCCCGAAAGAAGTGCATTCATTACTTCATCCATATTATCGACCAGCAATACATCACTGGCGATCAGGATATCATTCTGGAGGTAGCTGAGATGTTCATCGTCTGCAGAGAATTCAGGGAGATCACGCTTTTGCAATAATGATTCCATGATGGAGTGATTCAGAATCTGCACATCCACTAATCCATCAATGTACAACATGACTGCAGGCCATTTATGTAAACACTGGAGAGGGCGCATCATCAAGTCGTTGCTGTTCCCCATCACTTGCTTGCAGTATTCCATATTTTCGCTTAGATCCGGAGAGATTTGCCTCTGATCTTGGCGTTCCAGCGACGATTCACTCATGCCTTCACCTCCCTATACACCCTATATTTTCAAGTTAGTATGACCTGGATGAATTCGGATTATCACAAAAAAAAGGAGCCGCGATTATTCGCGACTCCTTGCCTGCTTATTATAGATGGACTTTTGTCCGAATTTACTTTTGTCTTTGTCGAACAGGGGCTGGCTTGGATACGGTGGATCTTGCTGCCCATGCTTTGCGGTAACGATAGAGCACGGCTACGATGAGCAATAGGCCGATTCCTCCCACGATATATGCTGCATATTGATGAGCCAGATGGAATACGGCGTTCCACTGAGGACCAAATATTTTGCCAATGCCCAGAAACAGTACAACCCAGAACAGTGCGCCTGAATAGGCGTAGAGAGCGAATTTGCGAAAGGGAACAGCGGCTATGCCCGCAAAATATCCGGTGAAATGCCTTACACCCGGAATGAAATAACCGATGAAGATTAAGGCATTACCATACTTGGCGAACCACTTTTGCGTTTTATCGAGCTTGTCCTGCTTCAGCAGAAACCATTTTCCGTATCGTGTTATAAAGGGCAGTCCTGCTTTGGCTCCAATAAAATAAGTGATTGTCATGCCAATCGTTGTTCCCAGAAAAGCCAGTATGGTGAGGATTCCGAAGTCGAGATGCCCCTTGTAGGAGAGAAACCCTGCGTAAGCCATCGTTGTTTCACCAGGAAAGGGAAGTGCGATGAATTCAAGCAACAAGCCAAAAAACAATACGCTGTATCCGTAGGACCCAAACAGATGTTGGATCTTCTCAAGCAATTCCAATAGATTTCACTCTCCTGAATACGGGGTGGGAGCATGAATACTCTCCAAGGTGTTTTAATGTGTTCTGCCTGTCCATTATGCTACCTAATCTGAAGCGAAGAATCAATCAGGCTACATAGCAAATTGTGAAAATATATTAAACAAAATCACGTCTTTTTTCAATGAAGCCTCCATATAATTCTAACAAATCTGCTGAAGTCTATCAGCAAATTACTAGAGACGGTGGAGGTCGATTCGTAAATGGTACAGAGACCGGAATTGAGAAGCAAGGAAAATGGGGGAAACTCTGCAACAACTCTACATATGTTTATATCTGGACAATGGTCTGTCATTCTCGTGCGAATTGCGATATTGCTATGTGCATTCGCTGTATATGCAGGCACGGCTTATGCATCTTCTGCTTCCGGCTCAGGTGACCCAATTTCGGAAGATCAGAATACTCAAGACAAGGTAGTCTATCTGAGTTTTGACGATGGACCGGGTAACCATACCCGTGAAGTATTGGATATTTTGCGCAAGGAGAAGGTTTTGGCTACATTTTTTGTGCTGGGTGAGCAGGCAGAGCGTTATCCCGAGTTAATCCGGGGGCTTGTGGAGGATGGACATGCATTGGGCAATCATACGTTTAATCATCAATACGAACAGCTATACAGTGATTTTAAAGTGTTCTGGAAACAGATCAAGCAGACAGAGGAAGTGCTGGAGCGTATAACCGGTTTCCGTCCGAATCTGGTGCGAGCACCAGGCGGTACATACGGGCATTTTGATCAAAGTTATTTTGATTTGCTGCAATTGGGTGGCTACACGGTTATGGACTGGAACGTCGACAGTGGGGACTCCAAGCGTAAAGGTGTTCCAGCCAAAGAGATCCTCAGCAATTCGACCAAAGTACCTGCGGGAGCACGTTCGGTCATTGTCCTGATGCATGACGGTGGTGCACATGCTGAAACGGTAAAAGCACTTCCGGGTATTATCAAATATTATCGTGATCATGGATATCGTTTTGACACCATAAAGAGTACGGATCAACCAGTTCAATTCCGTGTTCATCCAGATGGTAAGTATAAGGCCCGCAAGGCGCCAGGAAAGGCCTGGATCGCAGAGCATGTAGAAGCGAACGCGACGTTATGGCTTGCAAGCAAGAAGCTGAAGGTAGAGGTGGGATTGGCTGCAGCTACCTTGCAACCGGGTGAGTTCCGCTTGGAGGGGCAGCGAATCATGGTACCTTTGCGTACTTTCATGAAAAAATTCGGGGGTAGCACTCGTTGGGACTCTGAAACAAGGACAGCCATAGCAGTATGGAAGGAAAGAACGATTCATGCAGACAGTGTGAGCGGAACACTGACAACAACCGGGGCAATTGAAACGGGAGCAGTACAGAGTCAAGGTGGAACCATCTGGGTTCCGTTACGTGAGTTACTGGAGCAGATGGGGTTGAGGGTGAATTCCTTAACCAGTAATGAAGCAGAGTGGACGGTAAAGGCGGGCACTTCCAGATCCATTTCGGCAATGAACAGTATATTTAAGTATAAAATGATCTGAAGAAAGTCATTCTTGCAGGACTATTCTCTCTACTTCCGGGCAACACTGAATCATAGATTACTATGGTTCAGGAATGCTGATGAACGGAAGGAGATCAGAAGAAATGTCTTATATTCGAATGGAACATGAACATGCTGTTGAATTGTTAAACAGGGTCATGAAGCGTGTTGAGAGTGTGATTATTGGCAAAAAAACAGAGATTCGTTATGTCCTCACTGCAATGCTCAGTGGAGGTCATGTACTTCTGGAAGATGTGCCGGGTACCGGGAAAACGATGCTGGTTCGTACCGTGGCTTCTGCACTGGACTGCTCCATGGGTCGGATTCAATTCACGTCCGATGTCATGCCGGCAGATGTTACGGGCACTTCAATCTATCATCCACATACAGCTGAATTCAAGTTTCGGCCCGGACCTGTCATGTCCAACATTGTCCTGGCTGATGAAATAAATCGCGCTTCACCACGCACTCAGTCTGCCCTGCTGGAGGCAATGGAGGAACGACGTATTACGGTTGATGGCACAACCTATGCCTTGCCACGCCCGTTCTTTCTGCTGGCGACACAGAATCCGTTACAGTTCGAGGGTACGTACCGTCTGCCTGAAGCGCAGCTGGATCGATTTATGATGAGAATTGGACTGGGGTATCCCGATCCGGAACAGGAATTGGAATTGTTAACCCGCATGCAAGGTAGAGAAGCGCTTGATGAACTTCGCCCTGTCCTGCTTGCTGAAGAAGTCGTAGCCATGCAGCGTGAAGTCAAACAGGTACATGTTGATCCGGTCGTCAAACAGTATCTGGTGGCTGTTGCTGTAGCCTCTCGCAGCCTTCCGGCGGTCAGATTGGGCATCAGTCCGCGTGGAACACTGGCCTGGATGGCTGCGGCACAGTCATTTGCCTATCTTCAAGGACGCAGTTATGTCATTCCGGATGATGTGAAAGAGGTGGCTGTGCCTGTCCTTTCCCACCGTATTCAATTGAAGGCCCAGAACAGAGCGGAGGTTTGGGGGCAAGTTCAAGTCATTGAAGAAGCCTTATCATCGGTCCCGGTACCTGTACAGATGGCATCACAGGGAAGGGGACGGAGGCAATGACTGCGCTGGGACAACGGATTGTGAGTGCTGTCTTGGTGGTGGCTTTTGCTTCCTTGTATCAGTGGCATGGAGGGAAAGCGGCGTTGTTTCTATCCGTTATGGCTTTCTTGATGTTCACAGGAGGCCTGCTTCTCCATTGGTTCAGACCACGGCGTATTCACATCCGTCGGAAAATACACACGAACCGGATTGAGGCGGGCGAGCAGGTACGGGTTCTGGTGGAACTGGAATTCAATTGCCGTATTCCATTGTTATGGATCGTTCTGTGTGAGAACACACCTGCAGGTGTTCATCGCAAATTGATTTTCCCGGGAACACGGCGACAATTTTCCTATCAATATGAATGTTCTGGGTTACGCAGAGGAGTCTACAGATGGGATACGGGCAGATTGTACTGGGGGGATATGTTTGGCTGGAATACCCTCTCCGCAGAGACCGAAGGAGGTACACCCCTGATTGTTGTTCCTCAAGCAACGGCTTGGGGGAAGGCTGATTCGGTAGAATTCGCAGCGATGATCGAAGGGACTCTGTCGGAGCGAAGAAATAGCCAGGGAAACCGTAGCCCTGAGTTCCGTGAATATCAACAGGGTGACCCACTGGGACGAGTTCATTGGAAAAGTACAGCCAAAACGGGTAAACTTCAGACCTTTCTGCCTGATACCACGGATCTTGCCTCGCTCGGCATCCTTGTGTATGAAGGCGCGTCGGGTTATGACGTAATTCAGCGGGAGAACATGGATGTACCTGCTTTTGAACGAGTGGTTCGTGCAGCTGCCCGCTGGATTCATACCGCTGAGCGGGATGACATTCCTTATCATCTGTGGATGGAAGGCGGCGATAAGAGCTATGATGCACAAGATCAATGGCAACATGGGCCGTTCCATGCAGATGATGAGAATCATGGACTAGACAAGTTAGCGGGGGCACGAATATCCAAAACACAATCAGGCTCTGTTTCGCTTCGAACGGAGATGCTGGATGGACTGGCGAGCGGGTCGCGAATTGTAGTTCTCACAGGCAAGATGGACCCGGTTCTGGCCGAATGGATCATAACTGCAATCGGGTCGGGTTATCGTGTCGAGGTGCAACTGACTGAAGCGAACCAGAACCAATTAGGATCAACGGATAGATGGATGAATGGATTGAGATATGACAGCTTAAGTTTGGAGCGGCTTCGTCACAGCGGGGTGCCGATCCATGCGGTTACAGACGTTGCGTTATCTTCATTGGGAAAGGTGGAGGTAACGGATGTGGGAGCGTAATGGTAACCAGCAACCCAATTCCACTGTGGCCGACTTAGAGTCAACGGACCGTACGAGAATAGAATCGGCTCATTCCATATATAAAGCTGTGAACCAGAATTCTGTGACGGATATAAAGGATGAGGGTTATGTGAGCGTACCTATCCTGTACAAAATTGTTATTTCGGCCATTTTACTTATACTGTCTCTGGAGTGGATATATCCTGTTACATCATCAGATCAGCAGGGCAGTGAACGGTTCTTGTCCGTAATGGCGGGATTAACGGGAGCATTGTTGCTCGCGGGGTTAATTCGTACAGGATGGATCACCGGAGTACTAATCCGATTATTCATTGCACTCGCTGCGCTATGTCTGATGTACGGAGGAAGTGAACCTGTCCGTTGGGCGGTCGCTTATCCGGGAATATTTTCAGCGGATATGGACACTTTTATAAATAACTGGCGATTTCACTCGATTAGTACAGAAACGAGAGGTTTGTTCATGATGTGCGGCTGGAGCATGCTCATGGCTTCTGTGCAATCCCTCGTATTGTTACGTCGAAGCGTTATGCTGTTTGGCAGTGCAACACTGCTCTATTTGCTTTTGCTTGAATCCTTTGCGGGGCTGGATGTGTATGCTTCTGTAATACGGTCTGTCCTATGGACTTTTCTTATTCAGGCTCTGCTCCAGCTATTACGTCTCAATGCAGGAGTCACGACTCCGAGTTATCGCGGCAGCCCCTATGGCCGTTGGAGTGCAGTAACTATCGTTGCTTCCGCAGGTATGGTGCTTCTCTCCGCGTTACCTGGCCAGTTTGCTTCCATTCCTCAACCGGAACGCATATCTCTGGAACAGATGGGTGAACGCATAGCTCGATGGGCAGGTTATACACAGCACAGTAGTATCCCTGCTGCAACGGCAGTCACGGGATATAGCACAGCGGACGCGCCTATGGGAGCACCGTTGGTGCAGGGGAATTCCATCTTTTTTATAGCGAAGAGTCCAAAAGTGACGTATTGGCGAGGGGAGACCCGTTCATATTATAACGGTAGTACTTGGAGTGACCCGGGTCAAAGCTTCGAAACGGCAAGTCCATCCGGAATGCTGCGTGCTGATGGTTGGGAGAATCCAACCTATTGGAGTCGCATTCGCCAAACCATTACGATGCAGCGAGAGTGGAAAGGACCAAATCCACTCTTTACCGGGGGCATACCGGTCAACGTATCGTTCCAGGATAAGAACAAGGATAATCAGGAAAACATGTTTTCTTTGCTGTCTAATCGCGATTCGGCAACATTGTGGCTCGCGAGCTCAGGGGACGATAAGATAGTTAAAAATTATTCGGCAGACGTCATGGTTCCTGTCGCAACAGCTGAACAGTTACGTCTGCTTGAGGAAACGAATAAAGGGAAAGATCCGGCAGCCATTCGGAGGAACTATCTGCAATTGCCTGCATCACTCCCTGGTCGAGTGCAGACTCTCGCCAAGGAAATCATTCAAGGCAGTGAGACACGTTATGACGCTGTGCAAGCCGTAAAGACTTATCTGGCTGCTCATGCCGAGTATACGTTGGATACCCGTATGCCACCGCGAGGAACAGATTTTGTGGACGATTTTCTATTCGTCACCCGGCAGGGGTATTGCAATCATTTCTCCACAGCTATGATTGTGTTACTTCGTTCGGAAGGCATCCCCGCACGCTGGGTTAAAGGTTTTGGGTCTGGAATGGCTGACCCGGATGTGCCCAGTCAGTATGTGATTTCACAGGGAGATGCACATTCCTGGGTAGAGGTGTATTTTCCGGGTGCAGGCTGGATGCCGTTTGAGGCCACGCCAGGCTTCACCATGGCGCAAGGCGCGGGCGAAGATGCCGCAGCACTCGCCGGGCCGCAGCCTGTTGCGGAGAATCCGCCGAATATGAGCGGCGGATTGGCTAACGCGGGCGCATGGCTGCTCGCCCGCGCACGGGCCATTGCCGCGGAGCCATGGCTCGCGGCAGCCCTTGTGGCAGCGGCCCTTCTGGGCGCCGCTGCTCTCCTCCGCATGCGGCGGCTACGCCCCGCACTGCGGATCAGGCTGCTGCTGGCGTGGCCACGCAGCAGCTTTCCGGACCGCGAGCGGCTGCTGGGTGCCGCTGCTCCGGTCTGGGCCGCGCTCGCGCGCAAGTACGGCCCGCGGCCGCCGGGTATGACGCTGCGTGAATATGCAGCGTCACCGGCTTTGGCCGCAGGCGCGGACAGCGCGGACATCGCGCGGTTTGCAGCCGACTGGGAACGGCTGCTGTACGGGCCAGACCGTCCGCTGCGCGCGGACAGTCTGGACTTCCTGCGCCGGGCACTTCGTTTGGCCCGGCGGTTGCAGACGTTGTAACACAAGGATGTTACAACGTTACACCAAAGATGCGAAGCAGCTGCCATACAATCGCTATCGCTTTCCAATAGAGCTTGGCCACTTGTAGGCAGATGAAGATCACCATTGGCTGGCGCATTGTTCTTTAATGCAGCATTTGGTTTATCGCTGCATGCCATACATAAGACGCCTTTCGCGCTGTGCTGCGAACGAGGCGTCTTTCCACGATCATACACTTGAACCAGCATCTTGCTGCCAAGCTTTTCTATTCGAAATTTCATATTTAGAGGCAATTGGTAATCCTGTTTTGATATGTCGAAAAAAGGAGTTTCGCCTTTCCTTGACGGTATGTTTTGTCGTTGCGTATAATTAGTTTCATTGAATTGAGGGAGGCACGGTTATGAATAAGCAGAATGAGATTGTGGTTGTCCTTGACTTTGGGGGCCAATACAACCAGTTAATCGCCAGAAGAATCCGGGATCTTGGCGTATACAGCGAGCTTTTGCCGTATAACACACCGGCGGAGAAGATCGCAGAAATGGCACCAAAAGGAATCGTATTTTCAGGTGGGCCGTCCAGCGTATACGCTGAGAATGCTCCACACGTGGACCCAGGTGTTTATGACCTGGGCTTGCCAATCTTCGGTATCTGCTACGGAATGCAGCTTATGGCCCAACAGCTCGAAGGTAAAGTAGAACGTTCCGAGAAGCGAGAGTACGGTAAAGCAGACCTTGAGTTTGCTGCTGGATCTACACTGGCAAAAGGTATTGAAGGCGAACATACGGTATGGATGAGTCACGGTGACCACGTGGTTACACTTCCTCCAGGATTCAAACTGGATGCAGGCACGGAAAGTGCGCCAATCGCTGCCATGAGCAACGATGAGCGTAAATTGTATGCTGTCCAGTTCCATCCGGAGGTACGTCACTCTGTTCGTGGTAACGACATGATTCGTAACTTCCTGTTCGAAATCTGTGGTTGCGAAGGCAACTGGACGATGGAGACATTCATCGATGACACCATCAAAGACATTC
Organism: Paenibacillus sp. FSL k6-2145; assembly: GCF_037976585.1. Classification (NCBI taxonomy): domain Bacteria; kingdom Bacillati; phylum Bacillota; class Bacilli; order Caryophanales; family Paenibacillaceae; genus Paenibacillus; species Paenibacillus sp. FSL k6-2145. The sequence goes on from NZ_CP150267.1 coordinate 2,918,449, forward strand.
GTGAAAAAGTTGGCGACAGTAAAGTACTATGTGCGCTTAGCGGCGGTGTAGATTCTTCCGTTGTAGCTGCATTGCTTCACAAAGCCATTGGTGATCAACTGACTTGTATGTTTATCGACCACGGTCTACTGCGCAAAGGCGAAGCTGAAAGTGTAATGGAGACATTTGTCGGCAAATTCGACATGAAAGTGGTCAAAATTGATGCACAGGAGCGCTTTATGTCCAAACTGGCTGGCGTGGATGATCCAGAACAAAAACGTAAAATCATCGGTAACGAGTTTATTTACGTATTTGACGAAGAGTCCAAGCAGTTCGATGATTTTGCATTCCTGGCGCAAGGTACACTGTACACGGACATCGTGGAAAGTGGTACAGCGACTGCACAGACCATCAAATCTCACCACAACGTGGGCGGTCTGCCTGAAGACATGAACTTCAAACTGATCGAACCGCTGAGCACGCTGTTCAAGGATGAAGTACGTAAAGTGGGTACCGAGTGTGGCCTGCCGGACGAAATTGTTCATCGTCAGCCGTTCCCTGGTCCGGGTCTTGCGATCCGTGTTCTTGGTGAGGTTACTGAAGAGAAACTTAAAATTGTTCGTGATTCAGACTACATCCTGCGTGAAGAGATTGCCAAAGCCGGTCTCGACCGTGAAATCTGGCAGTACTTCACAGCCCTGCCTAACATGAAGAGTGTCGGCGTTATGGGTGATGCGCGTACGTATTCCTACACTGTAGGTATCCGTGCTGTAACATCCATCGACGGTATGACTGCGGACTGGGCACGTATCCCTTGGGATGTGCTGGAGAAAATCTCCGTACGGATTGTTAACGAAGTTGATAACGTAAACCGTATCGTCTATGACGTAACATCCAAACCACCTGCAACGATCGAGTGGGAATAGGGTATAGACTCTTAACGATAGATTATAAAAAATGCTCTTTTATCTGCGGTATTTCGCAAATAAAAGGGCATTTTTTTATAAAGTGAATATTGTGATAAAATTTTCATTTGGGTACTTTTTTACAAATAGTACACTCTCAAAATTAATCCCATTTTAAAGTTGACTTCATGATCCTTTCAGGTCCGGCCTGTACAATAAGTACATACTAAAGGCAATATGTCTACTGAAGGGAGAATTGAATGTATGCGTAAAACCGACTATATGAGCAAATGGAAGATGGGCATTGGAAGTGCGTTTCTGATGGTGATGCTGGCAGGATGCGGTTCAGGTATGCAAGACCTGGCTTCCGGTTCGGGGGACTTTCCATTTGTGAACTTAGAGGCAGCGGATGCTTCTTCCGATCAGACCAGAAACCAGGAGTTATCCTCTGACACAACAACAAACACAAATCAGGAACAACAAGATATACAGGATACTCCGCAGACAGAGATATAATTAACATAGGACTGATCCGGTAAAAAGTAGCTCCGGAACATGTCGCAAATTGCTCCATATACCTAATGAGTATAAGTCTTCGGAATACGAGACATCGTTATTCCTAGATCATCATTCACCTGATTGCTAAAACGCATGAGAAACATAGGCTAGCCTGATTAGAGCGCTTCTGCTCTTTGATCAGGCTAGCTTTTTATGTTTCCCGCGGAACTTTCAGCCTGAAAGAATGGACATATTCCATTGAGATCTCATCGAAAAAAGCGTATTCAATTGGGTTGTAAACCGCTGAACTGGTTCAATCTGTTAAATAATACGAACGATATTATAAAAGGGTGATATTAATATTCGTTTTTCTCATTGACAAAAACATACTGCCCTCCTAAAATAGTGATGGGAAACAAACAAATAGCGCATACTTATTCGTATAATCCTGGGGATTGGCCCGGGAGTCTCTACGAGATCACCCTAATGATCTGGCTACGAAGAGGAGAAGGCTAAGCACATGAATTCTACATGATTGCGGGGACATCACGCACATTAGAATTTTTTTTGTTCTTAGTAAAGGCATCATGCCACTCCTTGTCAGCTGAACCCTGGGTGAAGAATCTTCATCAGGGTCATTTGTCGTTTTTCAATATGGCTTCAACATCTCTAAGGGGGAGTTAGTAATTATGGATCGTTTCTTTAAATTAAAAGAAAACGGAACAAACGTTAGAACGGAGATTGTTGCGGGTCTTACTACCTTTATGACAATGGCTTACATTCTTTTTGTAAATACGTTGTTCTTGGGTCAAGCCGGAGCGGGTATGTCGGATAATGCAGTATTTTTTGCAACAGCCGTCGGCGCCGGATTAATGACTATTATTATGGGATTGTTCGTGAATATTCCGATCGCGCTTGCACCAGGTATGGGATTGAATGCGTACTTCATGACTGTCGTTCTAAGTTCAAATGGGGCGATTACATGGCAGGCTGCTCTCGGAGCAGTGTTCCTTTCCGGTATCGTGTTCATTATTTTGACCGTCACAAAGATTCGGCAAATGCTGCTTGTTGCAGTTCCGCAGTCGATCAAAATGGCCATTACGGTGGGTATCGGTCTCTTTATTACCATTATCGGTTTCAAACTTGCTAATCTCGTGGCTGTAACAGTAAATGTTGCACCAGACGCAGATCTGAGTCAGCCGATTCCAGGTAGCAGTTTTAACCTGTCATTGGGCAACTTTGTAACACATCACGATGCATTGCTGGCTCTGATTGGTTTGCTCCTTATTGCTATACTGATGGTTATGCGCGTCAAAGGCGCTCTGCTGATCGGGATCATAGCAACAACGCTTATTGGTATTCCAATGGGAGTTACGAATCTGAGTGGTCTTTCAGGCGCAAGCTGGTTGCCTAATTTCAGTGATCTGGCAGTTGGACAACTGGATTTGAAAGGTGCCATCAGTCTGGGATTGTTCGAGATCATCTTCATCTTTACCTTCGTTGAATTGTTCGACACGTTTGGTACGATGGTAGGTACTGCAACACGTATGGGGATTATGAAGGATAAGAAAAAAGGCGAGAAAACGATTGGTAAAGCGATGCTCGTCGATGCAGTTGGTGTCAGCGCAGGTGCTGCACTGGGTACTAGTACCATTACGGCATACGTTGAAAGTGCTTCAGGCGTTGAGGCGGGTGGACGTACAGGACTGACTTCGGTAACGACAGGTTTGTTGTTCATTTTGGCCTTGTTTATCGCACCGCTTGCGCTTGTTGTTCCATCCGCTGCGACGGCTCCGGCATTGATCATCGTGGGTGTGCTTATGATGAGTCAAGTGCGCAGCATTGAGTGGGATGATTTCCTGCAAGCTTTCCCTGCGTTCCTTACCATTGTATTGATGCCTTTCACAGGTGGAATCGCAAACGGGATCTCCGCAGGTATCGTTTCCTATGTGATTCTGGCGGTGTTCAGTAACTTGGTTACAGAGCGTAAAGTGAAAATTCACTGGCTCATGTGGATCTTGGCGATCATTGTAGTCTGCCGATACGTATTTATTGGCGGGGAGTAAGCGTACAATAGTTGTGATGAACAATACTGCGTTAAGTATGTAACCTTATATATGAAAGAGCGGAAGCCACGGGATTCAAACCCGGAGCTTTCGCTTTTTTTTTGTATTCTTTTCTTGAGCAAAATGAATTTCAAAAATGTTTTCCTTCTATATAGAAGGAATGAGTATAATGTTCTATGATCTGTTGGTTGTTTATCCAATGAAGTCATCGGTTAATAAGTTTCTATAAAGTGATGAGTCTGTACTGTATACAAGATGAGTTTCTCTATAATTGGATTAAGGATCATATAAAAAAACTTATTGCGTTTGTGAGTTCATTACTCCGATCATTAAAGTTAGTGCGCAGATGTATCATTTAGCCGGCTATAAGGAGATACTTGTTAAAGGGTCTACAGGGTACTCATTTTATAAGAATTTAATGTTTACCGAAAAAAGACTTGCGTTCTATAACTGTACATGGTATATTCTATTTCCGGCCAAAAAAAACACAAGATACACGGTGCGGCAAGCAAATGAAATAAGCTTCGAAAGAAACTTGAAAAAAGAGCTTGCAAAGTTGGTTCGGACATGATATTATACAAGAGTTGCTGAAGAAAACGACATTCGGTAACAAAACAAGTTTGATCTTTGAAAACTGAACAACGAGTGAGTAAACATTCTGCTTGCAGAATGAACGCGAAAGTTGGAAACAAGCCTTGGCTTGAATCGACTGGAGCACAAATGAGATTTTTAATCTCGTCAGATTCAAAATGAGCTTATCGCTCTTTTCAATACTTTATTGGAGAGTTTGATCCTGGCTCAGGACGAACGCTGGCGGCATGCCTAATACATGCAAGTCGAGCGGACTTGATGAGAAGCTTGCTTCTCTGATAGTTAGCGGCGGACGGGTGAGTAACACGTAGGCAACCTGCCCTCAAGTTTGGGACAACTACCGGAAACGGTAGCTAATACCGAATAGTTGTTTTCTTCGCCTGAAGGAGACTGGAAAGACGGAGCAATCTGTCACTTGGGGATGGGCCTGCGGCGCATTAGCTAGTTGGTGGGGTAACGGCTCACCAAGGCGACGATGCGTAGCCGACCTGAGAGGGTGATCGGCCACACTGGGACTGAGACACGGCCCAGACTCCTACGGGAGGCAGCAGTAGGGAATCTTCCGCAATGGGCGAAAGCCTGACGGAGCAATGCCGCGTGAGTGATGAAGGTTTTCGGATCGTAAAGCTCTGTTGCCAGGGAAGAACGCTTGGGAGAGTAACTGCTCTCAAGGTGACGGTACCTGAGAAGAAAGCCCCGGCTAACTACGTGCCAGCAGCCGCGGTAATACGTAGGGGGCAAGCGTTGTCCGGAATTATTGGGCGTAAAGCGCGCGCAGGCGGTCATTTAAGTCTGGTGTTTAATCCCGGGGCTCAACCCCGGATCGCACTGGAAACTGGGTGACTTGAGTGCAGAAGAGGAGAGTGGAATTCCACGTGTAGCGGTGAAATGCGTAGATATGTGGAGGAACACCAGTGGCGAAGGCGACTCTCTGGGCTGTAACTGACGCTGAGGCGCGAAAGCGTGGGGAGCAAACAGGATTAGATACCCTGGTAGTCCACGCCGTAAACGATGAGTGCTAGGTGTTAGGGGTTTCGATACCCTTGGTGCCGAAGTTAACACATTAAGCACTCCGCCTGGGGAGTACGGTCGCAAGACTGAAACTCAAAGGAATTGACGGGGACCCGCACAAGCAGTGGAGTATGTGGTTTAATTCGAAGCAACGCGAAGAACCTTACCAGGTCTTGACATCTGAATGACCGGTACAGAGATGTACCTTTTCTTCGGAACATTCAAGACAGGTGGTGCATGGTTGTCGTCAGCTCGTGTCGTGAGATGTTGGGTTAAGTCCCGCAACGAGCGCAACCCTTATATTTAGTTGCCAGCACTTCGGGTGGGCACTCTAGATAGACTGCCGGTGACAAACCGGAGGAAGGTGGGGATGACGTCAAATCATCATGCCCCTTATGACCTGGGCTACACACGTACTACAATGGCCGGTACAACGGGCTGCGAAATCGCGAGATGGAGCCAATCCCAACAAAGCCGGTCTCAGTTCGGATTGCAGGCTGCAACTCGCCTGCATGAAGTCGGAATTGCTAGTAATCGCGGATCAGCATGCCGCGGTGAATACGTTCCCGGGTCTTGTACACACCGCCCGTCACACCACGAGAGTTTATAACACCCGAAGTCGGTGGGGTAACCGCAAGGAGCCAGCCGCCGAAGGTGGGATAGATGATTGGGGTGAAGTCGTAACAAGGTAGCCGTATCGGAAGGTGCGGCTGGATCACCTCCTTTCTATGGAGAATCGTTTCCTGCAACGGAAACATTCAAATACGCAGCTTAGCTGCAAAAACACTCACTCGTTGCTCAGTTTTGAGAGCTCAAACTCTCAAACAGCTTGCTTTTGCATGGAGCTTGTTCTTTGAAAACTAGATATCGAAACGAAACAAACGCGAATTAGAACATTCCTTTAAGCTGATCTTGTGTAAACAAGTGAAGTGTTTTTATAAGGTAGATTGCACGTACGATGGTATCGAATGGGAGCGAATTTTGGCTTTGCGCAAGCAAAACAAGGGAAGCGAGCAGTCGAAACCGGAGCACGAGGTTAAGCTACTAAGAGCACACGGAGGATGCCTAGGCGCTAGGAGCCGATGAAGGACGTGGCGAACAACGAAACTGCCTCGGGGAGCTGTAAGCAAGCTTTGATCCGGGGGTGTCCGAATGGGGAAACCCAGCTGGGGTAATTTCCAGTTACTCACAACTGAATACATAGGTTGTGTAGAGGCATACCAGGGGAACTGAAACATCTAAGTACCCTGAGGAAGAGAAAACAATAGTGATTCCGTCAGTAGCGGCGAGCGAACGCGGAGAAGCCCAAACCAGAGAGCTTGCTCTTTGGGGTTGTGGGACGTCTCACATGGAGTTACAAAGGAACCGGTTAAGCGAAGAGGTCTGGAAAGGCCCGCCAAAGAAGGTAAAAGCCCTGTAGTTGAAAGTTGGTTCCCTCCGAGACGGATCCCGAGTAGTGCGGGGCACGTGAAACCCCGTATGAATCCGGCAGGACCATCTGCCAAGGCTAAATACTTCCTAGCGACCGATAGTGAAGCAGTACCGTGAGGGAAAGGTGAAAAGCACCCCGGAAGGGGAGTGAAATAGAACCTGAAACCGTGTGCTTACAAAAAGTCAGAGCCCGTTTTAGGGGTGATGGCGTGCCTTTTGTAGAATGAACCGGCGAGTTACGTTCCCGTGCAAGGTTAAGGTGAAGAGCCGGAGCCGCAGCGAAAGCGAGTCTGAATAGGGCGACTTAGTACGTGGACGTAGACCCGAAACCGGGTGATCTACCCCTGTCCAGGGTGAAGGTGCGGTAACACGCACTGGAGGCCCGAACCCACGCATGTTGAAAAATGCGGGGATGAGGTGGGGGTAGCGGAGAAATTCCAATCGAACTCGGAGATAGCTGGTTCTCCCCGAAATAGCTTTAGGGCTAGCCTCGGAAAACAGAGTCGTGGAGGTAGAGCACTGATTGGGTGCGGGGCCCGCAAGGGTTACCAAGCTCAGTCAAACTCCGAATGCCATAGACTTACTTCCGGGAGTCAGACAGTGAGTGCTAAGATCCATTGTCAAAAGGGAAACAGCCCAGACCATCAGCTAAGGTCCCCAAGTGTGTGTTAAGTGGGAAAGGATGTGGAGTTGCACAGACAACCAGGATGTTGGCTTAGAAGCAGCCACCATTGAAAGAGTGCGTAATAGCTCACTGGTCGAGTGACTCTGCGCCGAAAATGTAACGGGGCTAAACACACCACCGAAGCTATGGCTTGATGCTTTGCATCAGGGGTAGGGGAGCGTTGTATAAGGGTTGAAGGTGTACCGTAAGGAGCGCTGGACATTATACAAGTGAGAATGCCGGTATGAGTAACGAAAAGATCAGTGAGAATCTGATCCGCCGAAAGCCTAAGGGTTCCTGAGGAAGGCTCGTCCGCTCAGGGTAAGTCGGGACCTAAGGCGAGGCCGAAAGGCGTAGTCGAAGGACAACAGGTCGAAATTCCTGTACCACCGTAAGCCGTTATGAGCAATGGGGGGACGCAGTAGGGTAGTGACGCGGACTGATGGATGTCCGTCTAAGCAGTAAGGCTGATGTGTAGGCAAATCCGCACATTGTAAGGCTGAGCTGTGATGGGGAGCGAAAATTATAGTAGCGAAGGTCATGATCTCACACTGCCAAGAAAAGCCTCTAGCCAGGTGATGGTGCCCGTACCGCAAACCGACACAGGTAGGCGAGAAGAGTATTCTAAGGCGCGCGGAAGAACTCTCGTTAAGGAACTCGGCAAAATGACCCCGTAACTTCGGGAGAAGGGGTGCCCCGGTAGTGTGAATAGCACGAGGGGGCCGCAGTGAAAAGGCCCAAGCGACTGTTTAGCAAAAACACAGGTCTGTGCGAAGCCGTAAGGCGAAGTATACGGGCTGACGCCTGCCCGGTGCTGGAAGGTTAAGGGGAGTGGTTAGGGAGTAATCCCGAAGCTGTGAACCGAAGCCCCAGTAAACGGCGGCCGTAACTATAACGGTCCTAAGGTAGCGAAATTCCTTGTCAGGTAAATTCTGACCCGCACGAATGGCGTAACGACTTGGGCGCTGTCTCAACGAGAGATCCGGTGAAATTTTAATACCTGTGAAGATGCAGGTTACCCGCGACAAGACGGAAAGACCCCATGGAGCTTTACTGCAGCTTGATATTGAATTTGGGTACGATCTGTACAGGATAGGTGGGAGCCTTTGAAGTGGGAGCGCAAGCTTCCATGGAGGCAACGTTGGGATACCACCCTGATCGTATCTAGGTTCTAACCTGGTACCGTAATCCGGTGCGGGGACAGTGTCAGGTGGGCAGTTTGACTGGGGCGGTCGCCTCCTAAAGAGTAACGGAGGCGCCCAAAGGTTCCCTCAGAATGGTTGGAAATCATTCGAAGAGTGCAAAGGCATAAGGGAGCTTGACTGCGAGACCTACAAGTCGAGCAGGGACGAAAGTCGGGCTTAGTGATCCGGTGGTACCGCATGGAAGGGCCATCGCTCAACGGATAAAAGCTACCCTGGGGATAACAGGCTTATCTCCCCCAAGAGTCCACATCGACGGGGAGGTTTGGCACCTCGATGTCGGCTCATCGCATCCTGGGGCTGAAGTAGGTCCCAAGGGTTGGGCTGTTCGCCCATTAAAGCGGTACGCGAGCTGGGTTCAGAACGTCGTGAGACAGTTCGGTCCCTATCTGTCGTGGGCGTAGGAAATTTGAGAGGAGCTGTCCTTAGTACGAGAGGACCGGGATGGACGTACCGCTGGTGTACCAGTTGTTCCGCCAGGAGCACCGCTGGGTAGCTATGTACGGACGGGATAAACGCTGAAAGCATCTAAGCGTGAAGCCCCCTCAAGATGAGATTTCCCAGTATGTAAGACCCCTTGAAGACGACGAGGTAGATAGGCTGGGGGTGGAAGTGCAGCAATGCATGGAGCTGACCAGTACTAATCGGTCGAGGGCTTATCCAATAGCAAGTTGTAATTCGCGTGTTTCGTTTCGAATCTAGTTTTCAGAGAACAACACTCTGAAATGTAAGCTACGCGTTTGGTGGCGATGGCGGAGGGGTTCCACACGTACCCATCCCGAACACGACCGTTAAGCCCTCTAGCGCCGATGGTACTTGGACCGCAGGGTCCTGGGAGAGTAGGACGCCGCCAAGCAATAGGAAGACACACTTGAATGATATCGAGTGTGTTTTTTTTATTTTTATCTAATCTGAACTATGAAAGAGGAACAGCTCACATTTGTTGGGCTTTTTCTTTTTATCACTTAACTTACACAGTTGTAAGGCAATTGTAAGTTAGATCAATACAATCAATCTAGTGGCTCCTGTATACTAACCCTATCCATCGATGGGGTTGATTTTCAGGGGGAGTTGGCGTGAGGTTTATTGAAATTTTATTATTCTTCTCAAGTGTTTGTTTATTGGCATTTTTGTTCATTCCCAATCAACGTATACGAAGAACAGCTTTGCTCCTGACAAGCGGAGTCGGATTCATTTTTTTAGTGATACATTTGCTTGTTGAAGGATACAGGATTCAGCTTGTATTTTTATACGGATTTGCGACCCTGATGTTTATGTTTTCTCTTATAAAAGTTGTTCGAACGCAGAAAGGCGTGCGGCCAGTCTCCCGAATTCCTAGAGTACTTGCTCCCCTTTTTATTGCAATTGGGCTGATTGCCACAGTCTGTTTCCACTATGTGTTTCCGGTTTTTGACCTTCCAGCACCAACTGGCAAGTTAAAAGTAGGCACGCAAGTCTTTCATTTCGTCGATCCAAACCGGGAGGAGACATTCGGGAAATCAGAGACAGGCAAGAGAGAATTGATGGTTCAGGTATGGTATCCGGCTGAAGCTGGTACTGGAAAGTATACTCCGTTTATCCCTACTCCCCGAATCTTATCTTATATGGCGGAGAGTTATGGCCTTCCCGGGTTTACGTTTCAACACCTGAAGTATGTATCCAGTCATGCTTACTTGGCGACTGAAGTCTCATCGGCTCAGGCCTCGTACCCATTGATTCTTGCAAATCCCGGCTTTGGTTCCTCCAGGTTTCTTCACACGTCACAAGCCGAAAATCTTGCGAGTCATGGATATATCGTGGCAGTGATCGACCACACCTATAATACATTTGCAACCGAGTTTCCGGATGGTCAAATCACGACCAATACAACCAGCGATTTGTTTTCACCCGAACATGATTATAGAACAGAAAGAGAACAACGTGACGAGTTGGGAAAAGTGTTAACCGATGATGTGGTGTTTGCGCTGGACCAATTCGAACTGATCCAATCGGGGAAAATTCCAAGTCAGCTAAAAGGGAGGGTGGATCTGGGGCATATCGGAGTGTTCGGTCATTCCATTGGAGGAGCGACGGCCTATGATGCTTCTTACGATCCACGAATAACAGCTGGGATAGACCTTGATGGAGGACTTTATGGTCTGCATGACAAAGAGGGCTTGCGGAAGCCGATTTTGTTCATGAACTCGGAAAGTGTATACGAAAAATTAAAAATGTTGATCGATCACCGAGTCTACACGGATGCTGAACTTGAACGTATGGGTAATACAAGAGAGTGGGTGGATCAAGAAAGGAAAGACAAAAAGTTGGAGCTTGATCGGATGCGTAAAACAGTTGCCGCAGGGGGACAAGTTCTATATATCGATAATGCGGAGCATTTAAATTTTACAGACGTGCAGTTCATTTCTCCAATTTTCAAAATTCTGGGTATTACAGGGAAGATTGCGCCCGAAAGAGCGAATTTCATTATTAATTCCTATATGCTGGATTTCTTTGATATGTATCTGAAAGAAAAGAGCGGAAACTTAATGAACGGACCCGATAGTCGGTTCCCGGAAGTGAAGTTCATAACCCCACTATTATAATTATGGAACAGGTTGTCAATATTGCGACAACCTGTTTTTTTATGTGATTTTGTATCCGTTTCTTCAAACGTAGCTAGCAGAAATGTCAATCCGCCGTCCCCGTTATTGAGGTTCACCTTAACTTGAAATTCTTAATTCGACTGATGTAACCCTTATATAAGGACTAAGTGTCTATAGAAAGCTCGTAAATAGGGTAATGGTTCAGAAACATCTCTTCACGCAGATAAAAGTAATGCTGATTCCAAGTATAAATCGAGTAAAGATTATAAAAAAAATTAGTACCAAGTACTAAGACTTAGTGCTATAATGGTAAAAAACAAGTGAGGTGACTACCGGTATGAAGCATCAATCAAAGGCAACCATCACGGCAATGGGGACGTATGTACCGGATCGAATATTAACGAATGCTGATCTGGAGAAATTAGTCGAGACAAGTGACGAATGGATTGTGCAACGTACAGGCATGAGAGAACGGCGAATTGCAGCTGAAGATCAATTTGTATCTGACCTGGCTACGAAGGCTGTAGAAGATATGATACGTCGTTATGATGTAAGTGTAGAAGATGTGGATATGATCCTTGTGGCTACAAGTACACCTGAATATGCTTTCCCAAGTACGGCATCCAGAGTACAGGCTAATCTTAAGATCCCACACACGGGCGTACTGGATTTAAATGCTGCATGCGCAGGTTTTACCTACGGACTACAGCTAGCCGACAGTCTGGTGACCAGTGGAATGTACCGCAAAGTACTGGTTATTGGAGCAGAGACATTATCCAAAATTACAGATTACACAGACCGCACGACTTGTGTCCTGTTTGGTGATGGAGCGGGGGCCTTCTTGGTGGAGAAATCATCGGGTGCTGAAGGTGACTTTATGGCAGCCATATCAGGTACACATGGAGAAGGCGGTGTACATCTCTATAAGAGTGGCTTGTCTTCTGAGATGAATGGTGTGCCTTTACAGGGTGAGGGATGCCTTGTTCAGAATGGGCGAGAGATTTATAAGTGGGCTGTACGGACGATCCCAGAGCAATTGGATAAGCTGATAACGAAAGCTGAATTAAGCCCTGACCAGATTGACTGGTTTGTCCCGCATAGTGCCAATATGAGAATGATTGAGGCTGTTTGCGAACGTGGTCCGGTTCCTTTGGAACGAACCTTAACCAGTGTGGAGTATCGTGGGAACACATCTGCTGCTTCCATTCCGCTTGCTTTACAGCTTGCAGTGGATGAAGGGAAATTGAAAGAAGGACAGAGCGTAGCTCTCTTTGGCTTTGGTGGTGGTCTGACGTACGCAGGTCTGGTGCTGAAATGGGGCGTGCCTGACAAGGTTCAGGAATGAGTAACAAACGACGGTATGCAACACAAAAATAAATAGAGAAAAAAAAGAGACCACCCAAACTTCATGCAGTCATGAAGAGGGTGGTCTCTTTAGTAGGTTAACTCGTTTCAAAAAAAGTGATATGATTGCATCTATTTTTTGTGTTAACTGGAATTACTTAATCCCATAAATATTTTACGGCGTAAGCTTAGGCGCTTGGCGGTGATGAGTTCCTTGTTCGTAGCTGTAAGCCAGCTTGATCAAGGTTCCTTCATCAAAGGCACGACCCAGGAATTCCATACCTACAGGCAAACCATTAGTTGTGAAACCAGCAGGGACCGTAATTGCCGGGAAGCCGGAGAAAGGACTCAATCGGTTGTTACCACCGGAGTTTTGCCCTTCGCCAATAACACCAGCGGCTTGTGTGGACGTAGGATAGATGATGGCATCCAGATTATTATCTGCCATTACTTTCAGCAGGGACTCACGTGTAACTTGGGTGCGTTTCAGAACGATGTCCTTGTATTCGGTAGTCTCCAATGTCTGGCGTGCATCCCGAGTTTTCATGGATTGCTCCTGAGACTTGTCGAACTCTCCGGAAGCGATGATCTCGGACAGACTGTGATATGGAGCATCTGCGCCCAATGAGTCCAGATAGTCATTCAGCTGGAACTTGAATTCATATCCGCTGAGACTTGGGTATTTGTTGATCTCAGTCAAGTTCGGGATGGAAATTGGAACTGCGGTAGCGCCCAATGACTTCAGTTCTTCCACAGCGGTGTTGATGACATCAGCAACGGCTTTTTCTTCAGCTTTGGTACTTGGGATGAGTTCTGTGGCCACACCGATGCGTGCACCTTTCAGTCCGTTTACATCCAAGAAGTCTGTGTAGCTGGAAGGGATTTTTCCAACCGCGTAAGCTGTAGCGACATCTTTCTTGTCATAGCCGGCTGTAGCATCGAGCATGATTGCGGCATCACTTACGGTACGAGCCATAGGTCCACCGACATCCTGTGTCAAAGCCAATGGGATAATGCCTTCACGGCTGGACAGTCCGATGGTTGGGCGGATACCCACAAGGCTGTTGAAGCTGGAAGGGATTCGGATCGAACCGCCAGTGTCTGTACCCATGCCGGCTGCGGCAAAGTTAGATGCAATGGCAGCACCTGTTCCGCCGCTTGAGCCACCTGGATAGTGGTCCAGAGCGTATGGGTTCAATGTTTGTCCGCCCAATGAGCTGGATGTTGTGATGCCAAATGCGAATTCATGCAGGTTTGTTTTGCCCAAAATAATAGCGCCAGCTGCTTTGAGTTTCTTCACTTGTTCAGCATCGTGAGCAGGGACTGAATCTTTCAGACAGATACAGCCTGCGGTTGTCGGCATATCGTTGGTATCGAAATTGTCTTTCACCAGAATCGGAACGCCATGCAGAGGTCCACGAGCACCTTGAGCTGCACGTTCTTCATCCAATTGCTCCGCAATTTGGAGTGCATCCGGGTTCAGGGTTAATACCGCGTTGATGCTTACACCTTGATCATCGTATTTTTCAATGCGGTCCAGATATTTCTGAACCAGTTCTTTTGATGTCAGTTTTCCTTGCGTCATTGCGGCCTGGAGATCCATAATGGTTGCTTCCTCCAGGACAAACGGTTTTATGTAGTTATAAATGCGGTCTTTCAGTATGGAGAGGTCATTCTCGGTAAGTACAGCGTTTGGAAGGAAGAGTGATTCCGTATAGCCTTTCATCAATCCGGCAGTGTTCAATGCACCAACAGCACCTGCGAAAGTGGCTTCATCCGGGACATCCTTGAATGATTCGGTAGTCGAATCCAGCTTGAGCCATTGTTGCAGGGCGACTGCAGCATCTTTACGTTGTACGGTTGTGCCGGAGAGCTTGTCCATGGTAAAAGGAACACCTGCAAGTGTAGCCGCTTCTTCCATGGCCTGAACAAATGCTGCCGGAGTAGCTGGCGCTTTTCCTTTGGATACAGATGCTACTGTTGCTTTACTCGCAGGCGCTGCAGTTGCGGCTGATACCGAAGGCACCGTTCCTCCCCATGTTGTGGCAACAACAGCTCCCGCCAGTAACAAAGCCCCACTTTTTTTCAATACAGATCCATGATAAGTCATGCATCCACGCTCCCTTCCTGTGTCTCATTGATGTGTGTAGCAGCGATTCTGTTTCTATGCTTTTGACACATTGTATAGTTATGTTAGGTAATCTTACAAGGTTTATATTTATCCAAAAAAACGTATACATCAATACTTTACAGTGTTAATACTTATTCATGCTTCTGTTTACATGTACTCAGAAAAACTATTACATATTTTAATGTGAAGAAATATAACATGAATTCGATATGTTGATTAAACATGAGGTTACAGGATGCGAGTGGAGTAAGAAGTAGAGATGACAGAGCATACCTTTAGTGTGAAATGATATAATGAAAAGATAGGAATGAAAGAGACATAACGTTCTACCAGAGAGGAAGAGATATGAAGTGAAGACATTGGTACTCGCAGAAAAACCATCTGTAGCACGCGAAATAGCTAGAGTCATGGGGGCGCGTGATAAACATAAAAGTTACATGGAAGGCCCGAAATATATCGTTACCTGGGCGCTTGGACATCTGGTTGGATTAGCTGAACCGGAGGATTACGACAAGAAGTATGCAACATGGAATCTGGAGGACCTGCCCATTCTGCCAGATCGTACGAAACTGAAGGTACTTAAAGAAACCAACCATCAATATAAAGCCGTGCAGCAGTTGATGAAGCGTCAGGATGTGGGTGAGCTTGTCATTGCTACGGATGCCGCACGTGAGGGAGAATTGCTAGCCCGTTGGATCATGCAGATGGCGGGGTGGAAAAAACCTTTTAAACGCCTGTGGATCTCATCCCAAACAGATAAGGCGATCAAAGACGGATTTGCTTCGCTGAAGCCAGGCAGTCAGTTCGACCGTCTCTATGAATCTGCACGTTGCCGGGCGGAGGCCGACTGGATGATTGGACTTAACGTGACCCGTGCGTTAACCGTTCGTTTCAATGCGCAGTTGTCTGCTGGACGGGTCCAAACGCCGACCTTGGGCATGATTATGGATAGAGAAAATGAAATTAATGGTTTCCGCTCGCAGGAGTATGAGACGTTAACGGCAGATTTGGGAGGTTTTCAGGCTGTGTGGCGGGCGGCTGGAGGAGATTCGCGAATTTTCAACCCTCAAGAAACTCAGGAATTAAAGAAACGGGTAGACGGGCGCAAGGGCACGATTGCCCAAGTGAAGAAAAGCGAGAAGGTGGAGCCACATCCACTGGCATATGACCTGACGGAACTGCAACGGGATGCCAACCGGAAATATGGTTTCTCTGCAAAGCAAACATCAAATGTCCTGCAACGTCTGTATGAACAGCACAAGCTCGTAACGTACCCACGTACGGACAGCAGGTACCTGACTTCGGATATGACAGCTACATTGAAAGAACGTCTGGACAGTGTAGCCATTGGACCTTATGCGTCTTTGGCACGTCCTTTGCTGCGCAAAAATCTGAATATCACCAAACGTATTGTGGATGACAGCAAAGTTACGGATCACCATGCAATTATCCCTACGGAGCAAACGGTGCTTCTGAATCAATTGAACCCGGAGGAACGCAAATTGTACGATCTGATCGTACGTCGTTTTATCAGCCTATTTTATCCGGCAGCGAAGTACGATTCGGTTGCGATCACGGTTCAAGTGGGGGACGATTCCTTCCATGTCAAAGGTACAACAGTAAAAGAAAGTGGATGGCGTGAAGTATACGGCGGCGATTACAGCGATGATGACGATGACCGTGTGGATGATGCAGCAGACCATGAGCGTGCGCTTTTGCCAGATGTGCAGCAAGGACAGTCCGTGACGGTTCAGCGTTGCCATATTAAAAGTGGACGGACGATGCCTCCCAAACGGTATACCGAAGCCGCTTTGCTTTCCCAGATGGAAAAGCATGGTCTTGGCACTCCGGCTACACGGGCGGATATTATCGAGAAGCTGGTCAGTTCCGACACAATAGATCGTCAAGGCAACAGCATGCATCCAACCGGCAAAGGGAAACAGTTGATTGAACTGGCTGCCCCGCAGCTTCGTACACCGGATCTGACTGCTCGCTGGGAGGCTGAGTTGGAGCGAATTGCCCGTGGGCAAGGGAAACCGGGACCGTTCCTGGACGGTATTCGTTCAATGGCCAAAGAGCTGGTGTCTACGGTCAAAGGCAGCAAAGCAGAGTACAAGCCACATAATGTCTCCAATAGCCATTGCCCGGACTGTAACGCACGATTACTGGAGAAGAAGGGCAAGCGCGGTAAATTCCTTGTATGTCCTACCGAGGACTGTGGATATCGTCGTTCGGCAGAGAAGAGACTGTCCAACCGACGTTGTGCCCAGTGCCACAAAAAGATGGAAATCAAAGAAGGTAAGGCGGGGTTATATGTACAATGTCTTCCTTGTGGTATTACAGAAACATTGGATAAGGACAAACAGCATGTGAACAAACGCGATCAGCAAAAGCTGGTGAAACAGTATGCTAAGCAGGAGTCCATCGGTTCCAATCTGGGTGAACTGCTGAAGGCGGCTATGGAGAAAAAGGGAGAGTAACACACTTGAGGGTAGTTGAGGTAATACTTCGTGCGGTACGAGCTATGGCGAATGATGTACTCATTTACTCCAAAGGGACTGATTATAACTTTTCTCTACTCATCTATGTGAAGTCGTATAAGATCCTCCGTTTTCAGGCAACGTAAGCCAAGGAGGTGATACCTATATGCCGCATAACAAACCAGAGAAAATCCATAACCAGCAAAACAAAGACAGTATTCGGGAAGAGAGTATCGCTGTGCGCCCGGACAAAGCAGCCAAAAGAGCACCAAGCCTGAACGGAATTCCAAAACAGGAGTCCTAAGTCAGAGTGAGGTAGCGTTTATGCACCAATTTCCGGTTCCCTACCCGGTGCGTTGAACATGTCTCTAATGAGGACTATAATGGAGACAGGGAGATGTCCCGGGACAGGGGGATCGCTAGAATTATATGCAAACCGGACTTATATTGTGGTTTTTATTTATTAATGTAGTTGGTTATCTGGTGATGTCGGATGATAAGAGGCGTGCACAACAGCGTCGTGACCGTACACCCGAACGGACGTTATTCTTGCTTGCGTTTATTGGCGGTGCTTTGGGAGTCTGGATCGCGATGTATCGGAAAAGGCATAAGACCAAACATCCCAGCTTCACCATTGGTATTCCGTTGTTGTTGTTCCTGAATGCTGTAATCTATGGTTACTTTATTCAATGAATACATGGAACACATGCGTAACCGTTCATAGTAGGGTTTCATATGTAAATTCATTCGTATAAATGGTTCATTGTGGCTGCGGAACGTTTAAGGAGTTATATGGTTCTGTTAGTTAATTACATGTCAGACCGAAGCTTGCTTCGCGTGCTCTACATATAAAGGAAGGGACGGGATTCACATGTTATTTTCCAAAATATTAGTGGCTTATGATGGTTCCAAAGCTTCAAATAAAGCACTTGATCGTGCGATTGAGCTAGCTAAAGTGTCCCCAAATGCAGTACTGGATGTCATTCATGCTTTTGATTTCCCGCGTGTATTCATCGGTGAGGGGTTGGCTCCACTGCCACCTTCACTTAATAATGACTACTACAATCTGGCGGTGCAGACAACAGATGAAGCGAAAGAGCGAATTCAGGCTGCTGGTGTAACGGCCAATGTGGATCTGATTCAAGGAGCGGCTGCGGAAGTGTTGCTTGATTTTGCCAAAGAAAATGATTCTGATATCATTATTATTGGTAGCCGCGGACTCGGTGGAATTCGGGAATTTGTCCTGGGTAGTGTCAGTCACAATGTGGTGCAGCATGCTCAGGTTCCAGTACTGATCGTAAAATAATGGATGAAGTGTGTACTCACTGAAAAGCAGGAAGCCGGTTGTCTTCGAGAGATTGAAGAGGAGCCGGCTTTCTTTTATGGGATGAAATGGATGGTTAACCGAATTTAATGAAGCAATTTCCGAACATTATATTTGTCAATATGTTAAATGTTCGTCTTTAAGTTGACATTAGCTGTAGGGGATTGTTAGAATGTTAGATGTGTCGATCAGGTAAGAATAAGGTCGAGTAGGAACGAAATGTGTAATAAGAGATTACCAAAATGAACGAAGATAGTTTGATAGATATTTGCTCGTATAACGCCGGGAATAGGGCCCGGAAGTATCTACCCGGGAACCGTAAATTTCCGGACTACGAGGAGATACGGCTGAGAGTCGCATGCAACCAGATGCGGACAGCAAGCCCCCCTTTGGCATGCCCAAATGAGGGATACGTATTTCTTGGAGTCCGGTGTCCGAAGAAAATGTGATGTTTTCGCGGGTAGCGGATTTTTTCATTTCACACGTAATAAGAGTTCCTTAATATCAGATGTAATCAAAAAAGCTCAGACGGGAGTTGGATGTATTCATGTCACTGCAAGTCGCTGTAATTATGGGCAGCAAGTCGGATTGGGAAACGATGAAGCATGCGTGCGAGGTACTGGATGAACTGGAAATCGGATATGAGAAAAAAGTTGTCTCAGCCCATCGTACACCGGATTTGATGTTCGAATACGCAGAGCAAGCAATTGATCGGGGATTCAAAGTGATCATTGCAGGCGCAGGCGGGGCAGCACATCTACCAGGTATGGTCGCTTCCAAAACGATGCTTCCGGTCATTGGTGTTCCGGTTCAATCCAAAGCATTGAATGGCCTTGATTCCTTGTTGTCCATTGTTCAGATGCCTGGCGGAATTCCCGTCGCAACTGTGGCGATTGGCAAGGCAGGGGCAACCAATGCAGGATTGCTGGCAGCTCAAATGATCGGTGCTTTTGACCCGGATGTCCAACGTCGCTCTGAAGCTCGCCGAGAGCGCATCAAACAAGAAGTACTCGAAAGCAGTGAAGAACTATGAGTAGTACAGGGAACCAATCCGGTATAGCAGGTGAGTTGAAAAATGTCCTGCTGCCCGGGAAAACAACCATCGGCATTCTTGGAGGCGGACAGCTCGGACGTATGATGACGCTCGCAGGAACGGCAATGGGGTATCGATTCGTTACTCTTGATCCCGCTGCGGATGCACCTTGTGGTCAAGTTGCTCGTCAGATTGAAGCTGGTTATGACGATGCCAAAGCTGCACTTGAACTGGCTCGGCAATGCGATGTCATTACGTATGAGTTCGAAAATGTAGATGCAGAAGTCGCTGGGCTGCTCGAGCGTGAGTCTTACGTTCCGCAAGGAAGTGTGTTACTGTACACCACACAACATCGGTTGCGTGAAAAACGAGCAATTGAAGCTGCTGGAGTAAGAGTTGCGCCTTATCGTGAGATCACGAGTGCGGATACGATGCTTGTTGCTGTAAGCGAACTTGGAGTGCCATGTGTACTGAAGACGGTGACTGGAGGCTACGATGGCAAAGGTCAGTGTGTAATTCGGGAAGCGAGTGAGGCGGTTGCCGCATATGAAGAGCTTGCAGCTACAGGTGCGGAACTGGTGCTGGAACAATTCATCAAGTTTGCATGCGAGATATCGGTCGTTGTAGCGCGTAGTACAAATGGGGAGATCAAAACGTTCCCGCCAGCGGAGAACATTCATGTAAATAACATTTTGCATGCTTCAATTGTACCGGCTAGAGTTGCCGCAGACATCCAGATTGAAGCGCAAAAGCTGGCAGCAGCGGTGGCAGAATCAATGAAGGCTGTTGGATTACTTGCTGTGGAACTGTTTGTAGCGGCGGATGGAAGACTGTACGTCAACGAACTGGCGCCAAGACCACATAATTCCGGTCACTATACGATGGAAGCTTGTGCGACTTCCCAGTTCGAACAACAT
This sequence comes from Paenibacillus sp. FSL k6-2145, assembly GCF_037976585.1. Taxonomy (NCBI): domain Bacteria; kingdom Bacillati; phylum Bacillota; class Bacilli; order Caryophanales; family Paenibacillaceae; genus Paenibacillus; species Paenibacillus sp. FSL k6-2145. The sequence continues at coordinate 2,938,607 of NZ_CP150267.1, forward strand.
ATCCGTGCGATCTGCGGATTACCACTTGGGGACACTTCGTTATTGAGTCCGGTTGTTATGGTCAATGTGCTTGGAGAACATCTGGAAGGCATTATCGCCAGAACAGGGCAACCTGATGCAGAAGCGATAGAGCTCGGTGTGATTCCCAAGCTTCACATATATGGTAAAACCGAAGCGAAAACAGGACGTAAGATGGGGCATGTGAATCTGCTCTGTCAGGATGTTGAAGAAGGATTGCAATGGATTGAACAAACTAACCTCTGGAGGAATACAAATTCATGATTGAACGTTATAGCAGACCCGAAATGAGAGCCATCTGGACCGAAGAGAACAAATTCCAATCGTGGCTGGAAGTTGAAATTTGTGCATGTGAGGCGTGGGCTGAACTGGGTGTTATCCCTAAGGAAGAAGCAGCATTGCTTCGTCAGAACGCATCTTTTGACATCGACCGCATCTATGAGATTGAAAAGGAAACGCGTCATGACGTTATCGCATTTACACGTACAGTATCTGAAAGTCTGGGTGCGGAGCGGAAATGGGTGCACTACGGACTGACTTCCACAGATGTCGTGGATACGGCTCTGGGTTATGTACTGCGTCAAGCGAATGAGATTTTGGAAAAGGATATTGTAAATTTCATCGAAATTCTTCGTGAAAAAGCACTGGCTTATCAGCACACACCAATGATGGGACGTACGCACGGCGTGCATGCAGAGCCAACGACATTTGGACTGAAAATGGCATTGTGGCATGAAGAGATGAAACGGAACCTGGAGCGTTTCCGTCATGCAGCAGACAATGTACAATACGGAAAAATCTCAGGCGCAGTAGGAACGTACGCGAACATCGATCCGTTTGTCGAAGAGTTTATATGCGAGAAGTTGGGCACGAAACCTGCGCCAATCTCGACTCAAACATTGCAACGTGACCGTCACGCGGAATATATGGCTACACTGGCGTTAATCGCAACATCCCTGGACAAGTTCGCTACAGAGGTACGTGCACTGCAGAAGAGTGAGTTCCGTGAAGTGGAAGAAGCTTTTGCTAAAGGTCAAAAAGGATCTTCAGCAATGCCGCACAAGCGTAATCCAATTGGTAGTGAAAACATCTCTGGTCTGTCCCGCGTCATTCGCGGACATATGGTATCGGCATACGAGAACGTAACGCTCTGGCATGAGCGCGACATCTCTCATTCTTCTGTAGAACGTATCATTCTGCCAGATGCAACGATGCTGCTGAACTACATGCTGAACCGTTTTGGCAACATCGTGAAGAACCTGACGGTATTCCCTGAGAACATGAAACGCAACATGGAGCGTACCTACGGGGTACCATTCTCCGGTCGCATCATGACAAAGCTGATCGACAAAGGTTTCAGCCGCGAGCAAGCATACGATACGGTTCAACCACGTGCGATGCAAGCATGGGAAGAACAACGTCAGTTCCAGGATATCGTGAAATCCACACCGGAAATCACGGAAGTACTGAACGAAGAGGAAATCGCAGATGCGTTCAACCCGTCATGGCATCTGAAGCACGTAGACACCATCTTCAAAAAGCTCGGTCTGAACGACTAATATATAACTTCCATAAGGCTATAGCACAGAATGATGGTTCAGCGCTTGAACGCAGAGGACAGAAATAAGCTGAAGAAGCAAAGCGTTCGCCTTTATCCCCGGATTTTCACTTTGAAAAAGTGGTATCAAAAAATCTGGGGATAACAGCGATCGGAAGATTGTTCTGTCATCGGAGTGGAGTCCGCACCATCAGGATTCTGATCTTAGCCTTACATCTCCTGAAAGAAGGTGAGCCCATGGCACTGTCCACTGCGGCAGATCTCGTTAAAGCACCTCTGTTATATAAAGGAAAAGTACGTGAATTGTACGATCTGGGTGAACATTTTCTAATCGTGGTTACCGACCGAATCTCGGCATTTGATTATGTGCTGGACCCGGCAGTTCCCGAGAAAGGAAACGTACTGAACAAACTCAGCAGCTTCTGGTTTGAACTGACAGGTAGCATGATGGACAATCACGTGGTTCATACCGATGTGAATCAACTGGGTGACCTGATCACAGACCCTGAATTGCTCAAAGACCGCATCATGGTAACCCGCAAAGCAGAACGCATTGATATTGAATGTGTCGTGCGTGGATACATCACTGGTGGGGGATGGAGACAATACGAGACGAGTGGTGAAGTGAATGGCATTAAACTGCCTGACGGACTTCGCAAAAACGCCAAGCTCGAAGTTCCCATTTTCACCCCGGCAGCCAAAAACGATGTTGGTCATGATGAAGACATCCCAATGGATCGCATGAAAGAACTGGTAGGAGACGCACTTGCAGTGGAGCTTCAAGAAAAAAGCTTACGCCTGTACGAATTCGCCCGTGATTACTGTGATCAACGTGGCATCATTCTGGCAGACTGCAAATTCGAGTTCGGCATCGTGGATGGCAAGGTCATCCTGATTGACGAAATCTTCACTCCAGATGCTTCACGTTTCTGGGCCAAAGAGAATTATGAACTAGACATCGAGATCGACAGCATGGATAAAGAGCCAGTGCGCACCTATCTCGCCGGAACCGATTGGGACAAGAACAGCAAACCCGATCCACTCCCACAAGAGGTAGTTGAAGCAACAACCGCAAGATACGTCGATATTTATAACCGTTTAACGAAATAATAAAGTTTAACGTTTGAGGTGGGCTGCGGGAAAGTTTGGCTTTCGATCGCTGTTGCCCCCGGAATGTTTTGATGGGAATCCTTTTTTCAAAAGGAAACATTCCGGTTGCAAAGGCGAACACTACGCTTCTCCAGCTCAAATCTTTCCCTCCGATAGTGTTCAAACTGGTGGGTGAGGCAATTAAGAGCGGTGGCTTCCCATAGGTAGGAAAGCTTGAAAAGATTACGAGAATTAAATTCATTGATTACTAAAGTAACTTAAAGACCATTCACTGTATTACGTAATGGTCAGTCTCGACTATTGCACCCCGTGCAACGTAAAAGGTTTAGGCCTTTAAAAAACGTCGCATGGACTAGCGGAGGGGCGGAATTGTTCTTAAAGGAGCGATAGCGTTCGCCTTTGTCCCCGGGTTTTGACCGCATAGCGGTTCAAAACAATCAAAAAACCTGGGGACAACAAGCGACCGGAAGAACAATCCGCCCCGGAGCAAGCACCAAAAGTAACTTTTTTAACAGCGTAAAGCATTTATCCCGTTCATTACTGAGGAGGAACATAAGGATCATGATCAAAGCAACCGTATATGTCACTATTAAGCAAAGCGTACTCGACCCGCAAGGCGTAGCTGTTCAAGGAGCCCTGCATTCAATGGGATTCAACGAAGTGGAAAGTGTACGGATCGGTAAAGTCATGGAACTGAACCTGGATACAACAGATCGTGCGGAAGCGGAGAAACGATTGAAAGTCATGTGTGAAAAGCTGCTGGCCAACACCGTTGTTGAAGATTACCGCTACGAATTGGAGGGTTAATCTCATGAAATTTGCAGTTCTTGTGTTCCCTGGCTCCAACTGCGACATCGACTGTTACAAGGCAGTGGAAGATGCGATTGGACAAGAGGTTGATTATGTATGGCACACGGCTACAGATCTTTCGGCTTATGATTGTATTTTAGTTCCAGGTGGTTTCTCTTATGGTGACTACTTGCGTTGCGGAGCGATTTCCCGCTTTGCACCGGTAATGAATGAGGTAGCGAAAGCTGCTGAACAAGGTAAATTTATTTTGGGTATTTGCAACGGATTCCAGATCCTGACGGAAGCAGGATTGCTTCCAGGTGCATTGATCCGTAACACTTCCCTGAAATTCCGTTGTCACGATACGGTATTAAAAGTGGCGAATGCAGATACACCATTTACACGTGACTATGCACCGGGCGAAGAGATTATCATCCCGATTGCTCACGGTGAAGGCAACTATTATTGCGACGAGGAGACGCTCGCGAGTCTGCAAGCGAACAACCAGATCGTATTTACGTATGGTACCAACCCGAACGGTTCCCTGGGTGATATTGCAGGAGTCTGTAACGAGGCTGGAAACGTGGTCGGCATGATGCCGCATCCAGAGCGTGCAGTGGATTCACTGTTTGGTTCGGAAGACGGCAAACGTATGTTTACATCTATTTTGAAAGCATGGAGGGATCGGCATGACGCAGCAGCTATCCGCTAAGGAACCGACAGCAGAACAGGTCGCAGAACATAAACTTTACGCACAAATGGGCGTATCTGACAGCGAGTATGAGCTGATCTGTGAGTTCATGGGGCGCAAGCCAAACTACACAGAAATTGGTGTGTTCAGTGTAATGTGGTCCGAGCACTGTGCTTATAAAAACTCCAAGCCATTGCTGCGCCGTTTCCCAACCACTGGACCACGTGTCCTGATGGGACCTGGTGAAGGTGCCGGTATCGTGGATATCGGTGATAACCAGGCCGTTGTATTCAAAATTGAAAGCCATAACCATCCTTCCGCGGTTGAGCCTTATCAAGGTGCGGCAACAGGCGTGGGCGGCATTATCCGTGATATTTTCTCCATGGGTGCAAGACCGGTTGCATTACTGAACTCCCTTCGTTTTGGCAAGCTGGAGAGCGATCGCGTTAAATATTTGTTCGAACATGTTGTAGCGGGTATTGCTGGATACGGTAACTGTATCGGTATTCCTACCGTTGCAGGCGAAGTGATGTTTGATGAGAGCTATGAAGGCAATCCGCTGGTTAACGCGATGTGTGTGGGTCTGATTGATCATGACAAGATTCAGCGCGGCGTAGCTAAAGGTGTAGGGAACCCGGTTTATTATGTAGGGCCACCAACAGGCCGAGATGGTATTCATGGAGCAACCTTTGCATCGGTTGAACTGACGGAAGAATCCGAGTCCCAACGGACAGCGGTTCAGGTCGGTGACCCGTTTATGGAGAAACTGGTAATGGAATCTTGTCTGGAATTGATCGACACGGGCATCGTGCTCGGAATTCAAGATATGGGTGCTGCGGGTCTGACATGTTCGAGTGCAGAGATGGCAAGTAAAGCGGGTAACGGTCTTGAATTGTATCTGGATCAGGTACCACAACGTGAAGAAGGCATGACGCCTTACGAGATGATGTTGTCTGAGTCCCAAGAACGGATGTTGTTCGTCGTTGAGCCGAAGGATGAGGCGCAGGCGATGGAAATCTTTGAACGTTGGGGCGTCATCTGTGCCAAAGTTGGTAAAGTAACGGATGATGGACGTCTGAAATTGATCCACCACGGCGAAGTGGTTGGAGATATGCCAGTAACGGCATTGGTTGACGAATGTCCAGTGTATGACAAACCTTCTTCTGTACCTGCCTACTACGAGCAAAGTGCTTCCATCGACACGCTTCGTTACGACGAAGTGTCGGATCTCGGCGGAGCGTTGAAACAAGTATTGGCTTCACCAACAGTAGCAAGTAAAAAATGGGTGTATGACCAATACGACTACATGGTGCGTACAAGCACTGCCGTTCGTCCAGGTTCGGATGCAGCCGTAGTTACGATTCGTGGCACACGCAAAGGTCTCGCAATGACAACAGACTGTAATGGACGTTATGTGTACCTTGATCCTGAAGTTGGTGGACGGATTGCCGTAAGTGAAGCAGCGCGTAACATTGTATGTTCTGGTGCTGAGCCGCTGGCGATCACGGACAACCTGAACTTTGGTAACCCGGAGAAGCCGGATATTTTCTGGCAAATGGAGAAAGCGGTAGACGGTATGGCAGAAGCTTGCCGTGTGCTGGATACGCCGGTCATCGGTGGTAACGTAAGTCTGTATAATGAAAACGCCAAAGGCTCCATCTATCCAACGCCAGTTGTCGGTATGGTAGGTCTCGTTCATGATACGGATCATATCACGACACAAGCATTCAAATCCGAAGGTGATGTTATCATCCTCCTCGGTGAAACAAAAGCTGAACTGGGTGGCAGCGAGCTGCAATATGCGGTTCATGGTCAGACGGAAGGTCGTCCGCCAGAACTGAATTTGCAAACGGAAAAAGCGTTGCTCAGCACGGTGCTGGGAGCTATTCAATCCGGTCTCGTTCGCTCTGCACATGACTTGTCTGAAGGCGGCTTGGCTGTTGCACTCGCAGAGTCTTGTATCAGCGGTAACGTAGGAGCACAGGTGAATGTGGAGACTGCACTGCGTGCAGATCACGCCCTGTTCAGTGAGAGTCAATCCCGTATCTTGTTGTCGGCTACGCCAGAGCAAGCGGGTAAACTTGAAGCATTTGTACGTGAGCGCGGTGTACCTGTAGCTGTGATTGGACGTGTAGAAGGAAGTAACCTGACGATTGAATTGAACGGAACATCAGCCGTGAGCGAACCTGTAGGAGGTTTGGCTCAGGTCTGGGAGGATGCGATTCCATGTCTCATGAACTGACGACAGGACCGTTGTGGACAGGCGATTATTATAATGAAGGGTCCGGCAAGGAAGGACTCGACAAATTGAAGGAAGAATGCGGTGTGTTCGGGGTGTTCAGACACCCTGACGCGGCTTCGCTCTCCTATTATGGACTGCATGCGTTGCAACATCGGGGCGAAGAAAGTGCAGGCATGTGTGTGAGTGATGGAAGCCAGTTTAACTATCATCGCGGCATGGGTCTGGTGAAAGAAGTGTTCACCAAAGACCTGATGCAGACGTTAACCGGGGATATTTCCATTGGACATGTCCGGTATTCAACAAGTGGTGACAGTAAACTGACGAACGCACAGCCATTGGTATTCAAATACCGTGATGGCGATTTGGCAGTAGCAACCAACGGAAACATTGTGAATGCACCAACGATCCGGCGTGAGCTGGAGCAGAGTGGGTCCATTTTTCAAACAACAAGTGATACCGAGGTCATTGCGCATCTGATTGCACGATCTTCCAAAGGGCTTGTGGAAGCGGCAAAAGAGGCATTCCAGCGCATTGTGGGCGGTTATGCATTTCTGATCATGACCAATGACAAGCTGCTCGTGGCTTCCGATCCGCATGGACTTCGTCCGCTGACGATGGGTAAGCTCGGGGATGCATATCTGTTTGCATCTGAGACGTGTGCCCTGGAAACCATTGGCGCAGAGTTAATTCGTGATATTGAACCGGGTGAATTGCTTGTGCTGGATGCAGATGGTCTGCACGAGGATCGTTTTGATCATCACAAACACCGCAAGGCATTATGTGCGATGGAATATATTTATTTTGCTCGTCCGGATAGTGATATGAATGGTGCGAATCAGCATGCTGCCCGTAAACGGATGGGAAGCCGGATGGCGATTGAGTCGTTTGTGGATGCGGACTTGGTTACGGGGGTACCAGATTCCAGCATCTCGGCGGCGATTGGATACGCTGAACAGACAGGCATTCCGTATGAGATGGGTATGATTAAAAATAAATACACTGGACGTACGTTTATCCAGCCAAGCCAGGAATTGCGGGAGCAGGGCGTGAAGATGAAGCTGAGCGCTGTGCGTCGCGTTGTGGAAGGAAAACGTGTGGTTATGATTGACGACTCCATTGTACGGGGAACAACCTCCCGTCGGATCGTTAACATGCTGCGTGATGCAGGAGCTACCGAAGTCCATGTACGCATTACATCACCACCTTTCAAAAACCCATGTTTCTATGGCATCGATACACCGGACAGCCGTGAATTGATCGCCTCACAACTGTCGGTGGAAGAAATTTGCCGTGAGATTAATGCGGATTCCCTGTCGTTCCTCAGTCCGGATGGACTGATAGCATCGATTCAGGGAGATAATCAGGATGATCCCAAAGGCGGGCTTTGCCTCGCATGTTTTGATAATGATTACCCAACCCGCCTCGACTTTGGCGGGGAAGAAAAATTCGGCTGCAGTTGCTAGCTGTTATGTGGCGAGACAAACGTATCTCGCCGCCCCAGGCATAGCCCGCGCCCTCAAGCCCCGCCTTGCGGAGCAACAGGGGTCAGGGCAGCCAAGCGAAGCAGCTGCCCCCGGACGCAGCCCGCGCCCTCAAGCCCCGCTTTGCGGAGCAACAGGGGCCAGGGCAGCCAAGCGAAGGAGCTGCCCAGCGGGCTTGCCCCGCAGCGTAGCTGAGCGGGGTTCGCCGACCGATGGCTTGCAGCCAACGGAATCGGCGAACAATCCCGCGGGATCACGCACGAATCAACCATAGCAAGATCACACCAGCCACCTCTGCACCGCTTTTTTGGCGGGTGTCCAGAGGGCCTGCCAAGGTCCTATGGGGTCCTCCCGGGCGGGAGGATTTAGGTGGGGCGAAAAAAAAGGAGCTGATTCCACTTGTCTGAAGCATATAAAAATGCCGGCGTCGATATCGCGGCAGGTAATGAAGCGGTTGAACGGATGAAAAAACACGTGAAGCGTACCTTCCGTCCGGAAGTGATGACAGATCTGGGTGGATTCGGTGCCCTGTTCGGTTTGAACAAAGATAAATACGATGAGCCTGTGCTTGTATCCGGTACGGATGGCGTAGGCACCAAGCTGAAAATTGCATTTGCCATGGACCGTCACGATACCATCGGAATTGACGCGGTAGCGATGTGTGTGAACGACATTGTGGTACAGGGTGCAGAACCACTCTTCTTCCTTGACTATCTGGCATGTGACAAAGTCATTCCTGAGAAGATCGAAGCTATTGTTGCGGGTATCGCTGAAGGCTGTTATCAATCTGGTTGTGCGCTGATCGGTGGCGAGACGGCGGAGATGCCGGGCATGTACAGTGAAGGCGAATACGATATTGCCGGATTCACGGTGGGTATCGTAGACAAAGCTAAGATCATCAACGGTACAACCATCGCCCCTGGCGACACAGTGATTGGACTGGCCTCCAGCGGTGTGCATAGTAACGGATTCTCGCTGGTACGCAGACTTTTGTTGGAAGATGCGGGACTTGATCTGCATGATGAAGTAGCGGAACTGGGCGGTAAGCTGGGTGATTCCCTGCTGGAACCTACGAAGATCTACGTTAAACCTCTGTTGTCCCTGCTGGAAAAGGTAAAAGTAAAAGGCATGGCACACATTACAGGTGGTGGCTTCATCGAGAATATCCCACGTATGTTGCCGAGCAACGTGAATGTGGATATTGACTACGGCTCTTGGCCGATCCTGCCGATCTTCAACCTGTTACAGGAAAAAGGTGCTGTCTCGAACCGTGACATGTTCACCACATTTAACATGGGTGTTGGGCTTGTACTGGTGGTTAATGAAGCAGATGCAACGGAAGCGCTGGAACAACTGAAAGCATCTGGTGAAGAAGCGTACATCATTGGCCGTGTTACTGAAGGAGATGCGCGAGTAACCTTCACGGGAGCGGATGTTTAATGGCGAACTACCGCATAGCTGTATTTGCCTCGGGTGAAGGGACCAACTTTCAGTCATTGGTCGATGCAGTACGGAACGGTGGGTTGGATGCATCTGTAGATCTGCTCGTGTGTGATAAACCGGCTGCACGCGTTGTGCAGCGGGCACAGGATGCAGGCGTGGATTGTCATCTGTTTACTCCAAAAAATTATGCTTCCCGTGAAGCCTATGAGGCAGAGATCTTGGAAGTGCTTGAATCCAAAAAAATCGACTTGGTCGTTCTTGCGGGATATATGAGATTGCTGACTTCGGTTGTGGTAGATCGTTACGCAGGACGGTTGATTAACATTCATCCGTCCTTGCTACCGGCATTTGCAGGCAAGGACGCGATTGGACAGGCTCTCGAATATGGCGTAAAAGTTACAGGCGTAACGGTGCACTTTGTGGACGGTGGCATGGATACAGGGCCGATTATTGCCCAGCATCCCGTTCCCATTTTGCCAGAGGATACGCCTGAGTCAATCAGCCGCTCCATCCATGCAGCCGAACAGCAACTTTACCCTGAAGTGGTATCCTGGTTCGCTCAAGGTCTGGTTCAATTAGACGGACGTCACGTTACTGTTAACAAACCGGTTTGATATAAGTTGAAATTTTTTTGCACATTAACGGAGAGGACAGAAAAAACCTGAAAAAGCAAAGCGGTCGCCTTTATCACCGGATTTTCCCTTTAAGAAAAGGGAATCAAAAAATCTGGGGATAACAGCGATTAGAAGGTTGTTCTGTCATCGGAGTGTCCCGTGTAAACATCTTAGTTCCACTTATATAACAGAAGTCGAATATTGGTACGCATTTTGTGATATTTCTCGGGAAATAAATCGGCTGTGTTTCGTCAGGAAACGCGAAGCCATGGGACATTTAAAGGAGGAGCATATTGTGAGTATCAAAAGAGCGCTGGTCAGCGTATGGGATAAAACAGGCATCGTGGACTTTTGCCGCGAGCTGTCGCAAATGGGTGTGGAGATTATTTCGACAGGAGGTACAAGCAGCCTATTGTCGAAGGAAGGCGTACCTGTCATCGGAATTTCGGATGTGACCGGGTTCCCGGAAATCATGGACGGACGTGTTAAAACATTGCATCCAGCAGTTCATGGTGGGTTGCTGGCTGTTCGTGACAGCGAAGAGCATAAGCGCCAGATGGAAGAGAACGGATTGGGTTATATTGACCTCGTTGTCGTAAACCTCTATCCCTTCCAAGATACTATCGCCAAACCGGATGTGACGTACGAAGACGCGATCGAGAACATCGATATCGGTGGTCCAACCATGCTTCGTTCGGCTGCCAAAAACCATGCCTTTGTCAGTGTCGTTGTTGACACAGCAGATTACGGCAAGGTGCTTGAAGAAGTGCGCAGCAATGGAGATACCACACTCGAAACACGCAAACGGCTTGCGGCAAAAGTGTTCCGCCATACAGCGGCTTACGATGCAGTTATTTCTGACTATCTCTCTAACCTGAACGGTGATCCGTTGCCAGAGCGTCTGACGGTTACTTACGAAAAACTCCAGGATTTGCGTTACGGCGAAAATCCACACCAGCAGGCGGCATTCTACCGCAAACCGCTGGCTGCACAAGATACGTTGACAACAGCCGAGCAATTGCATGGCAAAGAGTTGTCTTACAATAACATCAACGATGCGAACGCAGCATTGCAGATTGTCAAAGAATTTGAAGAACCGGCGGTTGTTGCGGTTAAACATATGAACCCATGCGGCGTAGGTATTGGTGCAAGTATCTATGAAGCTTACAGCAAGGCATATGCTGCAGATCCAACGTCTATCTTTGGTGGCATCGTGGCTGCGAACCGCATTATCGATAGTGATACAGCAGGCAAATTGAGCGAGATTTTCCTGGAAATCATACTTGCCCCTGACTTTACACAAGAGGCACTCGATATCCTGACGAAGAAGAAAAACATTCGTTTGCTCAAAACGGGTGAACTGAATGCTGCTCGTAAACGGGAAAGCCAATTCGTGGTAACGTCCATCGACGGCGGCATGATCGTGCAACAGTCGGATGTGCATTCCATTGAAGCAAGCGAGCTGAACGTGGTAACGGATCGTGCGCCATCGGAAGAAGAACTGAAACAGCTGTTGTTTGGCTGGAAAGTAGTTAAACATGTGAAATCCAACGCGATTGTACTTGCTGCAAATGATATGACGGTAGGTGTGGGCGCTGGACAAATGAATCGTGTGGGTGCGGCCAAAATTGCGATTGAGCAAGCTGGCGAGCAAGCAAAAGGTGCTATTCTGGCATCCGATGCGTTCTTCCCAATGGGTGATACGCTGGAACTGGCAGCAAAAGCCGGAATTACAGCAGTGATTCAACCTGGTGGTTCGATCAAAGACGAAGAATCCATCAAAGTAGCCAATGAATACGGAATTGCCATGGTCTTCACAGGCGTTCGTCACTTCAAACACTAGAACGAAAAAGGTTTAATAAGGGGTGTCGCCAGTCATACTTATGACTTATGGTACACCCCCTCTTTTTTAGGTTTTTCAACACGCGATAGCGTAACAAATCCAGTTATGCACGGAGGGGGAACAGAACGAATGGATATTCTGGTAGTAGGCGGCGGTGGCCGGGAGCATGCAATCATTTGGGCTCTGGCGAAGAGTCCAAAGGTAGACAAGATTCACTGTGCACCGGGAAATGCAGGTATTGCTCAGCTCGCTGAGTGTCATGCCATTGCGGTAAATGAATTTGATAAACTAACGGCTCTTTCTGTAGAGCTTAAAGTGGGATTAGTGGTTATTGGTCCGGATGATCCGCTGGCGGATGGGATCGTGGATGCATTTGATTCGACAGGTATTCCGGTATTCGGACCCCGTCGTAATGCAGCAGAGATCGAAGGAAGTAAAACGTTCATGAAGGACCTGCTGCACAAATATAACATTCCAACCGCAGCCTATGAAAAATTCGACAACTACGAACAGGCTCAAACATATCTGAATGAGCAAGCAATTCCGGTTGTCATCAAGGCAGATGGACTGGCAGCGGGCAAAGGTGTGACGGTAGCTTATTCCCGTGAAGAGGCTGATCAGGCACTTCGCAGCATCATGGTGGAGAAGGTATTTGGTGAAGCAGGAGCCAAAGTGATCATCGAGGAATTCCTCGCAGGGCAGGAAATGTCCATTCTGGCTTTTGTCGATGGGGAGACGGTTCGTCCGATGGCCGCAGCACAGGATCACAAACCTGTATTCGATAATGACCAGGGGCCAAACACAGGCGGTATGGGTACATATTCACCATTGCCACATATCCCTGCTTCTATTATTGAGGAAGCCGTGGAGACGATCATTAAACCAACGGCTAAAGCGATGGTGTCCGAGGGACGTCCATTCCAAGGTGTATTGTTTGCCGGTCTGATGATATCGCCGGATGGCAAACCCAAAACGATTGAGTTTAACGCACGTTTCGGTGATCCCGAAACACAGGTTGTTTTGCCACGTCTGAAAAGTGACTTGTTCGATATCTTCTGGGCATCCGTTCATGGCAAACTGGCTGACATTGAGATTGAATGGAGCGATGAAGCCGCAGTATGTGTGGTGCTTGCTTCAGGAGGTTATCCGGGTCCTTATGCCAAAGGAGTAGTCATCGAAGGACTCGATCAAGTAGACGATGCCGTGGTATTCCACGCAGGTACAGCTCGTAATGAAGCAGGAGACTGGGTCACGAACGGCGGACGAATCCTGGGCGTAGTTGGCCTTGGTGCAGATATTGCCGAAGCTAGAAACAAAGCCTATGCAGAGGCGGAGCGTATCCGATTTGATGGCAAACATCAGCGGACGGATATCGCTGCTAAAGCACTGGTATAGAATGAATACAAGAGCCCGTATAGATGTGTACCGGAAAGGTATTTGCATCCTGCGGGCTCTTTGCTGCGTATATAGATGTACCTTGTGCAAACGGCCGAACTTGTCCATACGGGAAAGACATGGGAAAGATACGAAACAGGATATAATCTGGGTGTTTAGGCATGTTGTTTAATGCCCTAAAGTACAGGGTAGTATTTTTATAAATGGGACTATACTAAACATGTGAACATGTTCACATTATGAGATAATATCAATCATATTATATAAAGTACGTAACATACATAGAGACTAATTTGTGAACATTATACTGTAAGCTTGTGGCAAACCATAACGTGCAACTGGATGGTTGAGCGGGAAACATGGTATACTTTTCGGAAACAGGAATGAGTACGAGGGGAGGTGGATATCTATTGGGTAGGCGATATTGTAAATTGTCCAAATGGCGAATCTAGGTGGAGTTAAGCGAGGAACAATTGACAGCATGAGGGGTAACCCGATTTGAATGAAGAAGTTTCTGCAAGTCATTGACTTCATCTTGAATTCCTGTTTTGGTTTTACAAGGTCAAACACGTACGACATATACAAATATGATCATTATTCGATTTCATATAAGGCATACGCCATGATGAACGACAAACAGCGCATGAATGGTTAACCTAGTTAACGGATCACGCTGTAACTATCTCTGGAGGTGAATCCCTGAGAACCGGGGAAATCATTGGACATAATTACCATATTGAATATCGCTTTACTTATTATCTTGATTGCATTGACTGCATTTTTCGTAGCATCGGAGTTCGCTGTAGTCAAAATTCGTACATCAAGAGTAGATCAACTGGTTGCCGAAGGCAATAAAAAGGCAGTACTTGCCAAAAAAGTTGTCTCTGACCTGGATTATTATCTGTCAGCCTGTCAGCTCGGTATTACGGTTACTGCTCTAGGACTGGGAGCGCTCGGCAAACCGACGGTTGAGAGATTGTTATACCCGGTATTCAATTATTTAGATGTACCTGCTTCGATCTCATCAATTGCTTCCTATGCGATTGCCTTTATCCTCGTCACGTTTTTGCATGTGGTTGTTGGTGAGATGGCACCGAAAACGCTGGCGATTCAATTTTCAGAAAAACTGACATTAATGCTTGCCCCATCACTATACTGGTTCGGTAAAATCATGTATCCGTTCATATGGGCGCTTAATGGAACCTCTCGTGTTCTTCTGCGAGGATTCGGTGTGAAGCCTGCCAAACATGATCAAGCCTACTCGGAGGACGAGATCAAGATCATCATGAACCAGAGTTATGAAGGTGACGAGAACAACAAGACCAAGCTTTCATATCTGGAAAATGTATTTGTGTTCGACGAACGTGATGCCAAAGACATCATGGTACCACGTACGGAACTGGTGACATTAGATCAGGATATGACCTATGACGATATTATTCCTATATTGGATGAACATAACTATTCACGTTACCCTGTCATCGAGGATGGGGACAAGGACCGCATTATCGGTGTTGTGAATGTGAAGAAGATTTTGCCTGACATGGTAGCCGCAAGATCATATCAACTAAGCGAGTTCGTTCGTGAGATCCCATTTGTTTCCGAAGTTACACGTATCCAGGATGCGATGATTAAAATGCAGCAGGAACGTGTACACATGGCCGTGGTCGTGGATGAATACGGCGGTACTTCGGGAATTATTACGATGGAGGATATTCTGGAGGAGCTGGTCGGTGAGATTCGTGATGAATTCGATGCCGATGAGGTGGCTGATATTCAGGAGACCGGAGAGAATCAATATCTCATTAATGGTCGGGTACTTTTGGATGAAGTGGAGCGGCAGTTCGGGCTTAGCTTTGAAGGAAATGAAGAGATGGATACCGTAGCCGGATGGATTCAGTACCAGAAGGGTGTAGGTGTGGAAAAAGGCGACACAGTAGAACACGGCGATTATGTCTGGACCGTTGTTGATACCGAAAATTATCACATCAAGCAAGTTCTTCTGGAGCGGGTAAACGGCGCGCAGGTTGAGGAAGCTGCTAGCGATCTGGCGTAATGTTGGTTCGATCATAACTGTAATCTAGGGTCGACGGCCCTCAGAATTTAAATGTTTTGGCAACGTAACAGTGTAGGGGACGGAATCGATTCTAAAGAAGCGTAGCGTTCGCGTTTGCAAACCAATTCTATACCTTTGAAAACAACAATCAGGGAAATTTGGAGGCAATGGCGATCGGAAGAACGAGCCGTCACCTGAACGTCACTCGTGCAACCTTATTTTAAATTTTAATGGAGGTGAATCCCTCAGGTTGAGGGAAATCATTGGACGGAATAATAGCCTTGAATTTATTTTTAGTAGCCGTATTTATAGGTCTGACAGCCTTTTTCGTTGGAGCCGAATTTGCAATTCTTAAAGTACGGATGTCCCGAATCGATCAATTGATCTCGGAAGGTAACAAAAAGGCAGTACTGGCCAAAAAAGTGGCGCACAACCTGGATTATTATCTGTCAGCATGTCAATTGGGGATTACCATCACGGCGCTGGTATTGGGAGCCTTGGGTGAACCTACCGTTGAGAAAATGCTTCATCCGCTCTTTGAGCGCATGGAAGTGCCGGCGGCATTGTCTACCGTGCTTTCCTATGGTATTGCTCTGGCGATCATTACCTTCCTGCACGTGGTTATTGGTGAATTGGCACCGAAAACACTGGCGATTCAGTTTGCAGAGAGAATGACGCTGTTGTTGGCACCACCACTGTACTGGTTCGGTAAAATCATGAATCCGTTCATCTATGCGCTGAATGGAGCTGCTCGTCTGTTGCTTGGTATCTTTGGTGTAAAACCTGCCGGGCATGATACCGTTCACTCCGAAGAAGAGCTGAAGCTGATTATGGCACAGAGCTACGAGAGTGGCGAGATCAACCAGACGGAGCTGGACTATCTCAAAAACATTTTTGCTTTTGATGAGCGTTTGCTTCAGGAGATTATGATTCCACGAGATAAAATTGTTACTCTGAATAAGGAAATGCCGCTTGATCAGATCATTGAAACGCTGAATCGACACGAATACACAAGATACCCTGTTATTGCGAATGGGGATCAGACGCATTTTGTGGGCTTTATTAACACAAAAGAAATGCTGACGAGTGTGGCTGCAGGCAGAGACTTCAATATGGAGACATTTGTTCATAATACGCCGAGTTTCTCCGAGCGCTCTCCAATCAAGGATGTGCTGATTCAGATGCAGCAAAGCCGCGTACACATTGCAACCGTGAAAAACGAGGCAGGTGCTACGGTAGGTATGGTTACAATGGAGGATATCCTTGAAGAGATTGTCGGAGATATCAAGGATGAATACGAGCACAAAGATTTGGTGAATCCACCAAAAAGAATGAAATTGGTTTAAGAAGCAGTGATACAAAGATATTACAGGATTAGCGATGCAACGAAATTTTCTAACAATAAGCAGGTTCCCGATGTGCTCGGGGCCTGTTTTTTGTATTAAATCTTAATTTTAAAATAAAAGCTTGCATATTGTGGTCCAATGGATTAATATAAATTTAAAGAATCTTAATTTAAAGATAAATAACAAAAATCAATACAATAAATAAAAGAAGCAAAACTAACCTATGATACTACTAAAACCAAGGGAGTGGAGATTATGTTCAGAACTTCAGGAATTCACCATATTACAGCTTTTGTAGACGATGCACAGAAAAATGTTGATTTTTACGCAGGTGTGTTGGCGCTCAGACTGGTGAAAAAAACAATTAACTTTGATGCACCAGACGTGTATCACTTGTATTATGGGAATGAGCAGGGTGCACCGGGCACAATCATCACCTTTTTCCCACAGCAGAATTCAAGAAGAGGTGTCATTGGTTCAGGTCAGACTGGAGTTACCGTATATGCGGTTCCTGTAGGCAGCCTGCCTTTCTGGAAAGAACGTCTTGCTTCCTTCGATATTCCATATGAAAATAAAACGAGATTCGGTGAGCAGTACATTCGTTTCTTCGACAAAGGCGGTCTGCTGCTTGAACTGGTTGAGCGTGAAGGCGGTCAGCCAAGCAACTGGACGTTCAACGGTGTGACACCAGAGCATGCCATCAAAGGATTCGGCGGTGCCGTATTGTTCAGTCATGTTCCTGAGAAAACCATGGACGTATTGGTGAGCAAATTGGGTCTCGAGCAGGTCGGTGAAGAGAACGGACTTCTTCGTCTTCAGGCAAGCGGCGATATCGGTCAGGTCATCGATATTCAGTCTACAGGCATCCAACGCGGAATTGGCGGAGCCGGAACGGTTCACCATATTGCATGGCGTGCCAAAGACTACGCGGAGCATGAACAAATTCAGCAGGATCTTGAACAATCCGGGTATCATCCAACGCCAGTCATTGACCGTCAATACTTCAACGCTGTGTATTTCCGGGAGCCGGGAGGTATACTGTTCGAATTGGCTACGGATCCTCCAGGATTTGCACGGGATGAACCAGCAGAGAGCATGGGCGAGAAACTGATGTTGCCTGAATGGTATGAGCCACAGCGCGAACAGATTGAACAATTGTTGCCACGAATTGAAGTACGTGAATGGAAAGGGGAGTCCAAATCATGACCACAACCAATACAATGAAACATATCTATAAAGCAGGTGCTCAGCCGGATGCTCCAACAATTCTGTTGCTTCATGGCACAGGGGGAACCGAGAATGATCTGATCGGTCTGGCGGAGATGATCGCGCCAGGAGCTGGCATACTTGGGGTGCGGGGTAACGTATCGGAGAACGGGATGCCCCGTTTCTTCCGCCGCTTGGCCGAAGGTGTTTTTGATGAAGAAGATCTGATTGCTCGTACGGCTGAGCTGGGATCTTTTGTCGATGCAGCTGCGGTGGAATACGGTTTTGATCGGTCCAACGTGTATGCACTGGGTTACTCTAACGGTGCCAACATTGCGGCAAGCTTGATCTTCCATCAAGCAGATGTATTCAAAGGTGCAATTCTGCATCACCCAATGGTACCGCTGCGCGGACTCGAACTGCCGGATCTGAAAGGTCTGCCTGTGTTCATTGGTGCGGGCGAGAACGATCCGATTGTACCAAGACGTGAAACGGAGGAACTCGCTTCGCTGCTGAGCGGTGCAGGTGCCGATGTAAACACACATTGGGAGCGTCAAGGTCATCAGTTGACTCGTACCGAGGCAGAAGCCGCGGCAGCTTGGTTTAAGACACAGGCGTAAATTGGGTGGATAGACGGTTATGAAACGTATAGAGACAGCCTGATCGTGAAGATCGGGCTGTTTTTTCTTTTTATTTAGTCATCGTCAGAAAGAGGAAATGATGGACTGGTGTTATGTAACCGTTACTAACCGGGTAAACATTTGAATGTGTGGTAGATAACCTTGTATGCTTAGTGATATAGCTATGTATCAACATCATGAACTGGAGGGGTTAATGTGGAACGTAACATCAAGGAACTGGTACAGCGGATGACACTGGAAGAAAAAGCGGGTATGTGCTCGGGACTGGACTTTTGGCATCTGAAAGGGGTGGAGCGTCTTGGCATTCCGTCCATCATGGTGACGGACGGACCTCATGGGCTGCGGAAGCAGGATGGGAGTGCAGATCATCTAGGACTTACGTCGAGCGTACCTGCAACCTGTTTCCCGTCTGCGGCAGGACTGGCTAGTTCATGGGACAAGGAGCTGGCGCGTCAGGTCGGGGTAGCCTTGGGTGAGGAATGTCAGGCCGAGGATGTAGCGGTACTGCTTGGTCCGGGTGTAAATATTAAACGTTCCCCATTGGGCGGACGTAACTTTGAATACTTTTCCGAAGATCCTTTGTTATCTACGCAGATGGCTACCGGTCATATTCAGGGTGTGCAGAGCCAGGGTGTGGGTACATCTCTCAAACACTTTGCAGTCAATAATCAGGAAGAACGGCGCATGTCGATTGATGCGGTAGTAGATGAACGGACACTGCGTGAGATCTATCTGGCGAGCTTCGAAGGTGCAGTGAAGGATGGACAACCATGGACAGTAATGTGTTCCTACAACAAGGTGAACGGTACGTATGCAGGTGAGAATGAATGGTTGCTTACGGATATTCTGAAGGACGAATGGGGTCACGAAGGCCTTGTGGTATCAGACTGGGGTGCGGTCAATGAACGTGCAGACGCCCTTGCAGCGGGATTGGAATTGGAGATGCCAACAAGCGGTGGAATTGGTGAGCGTAAAGTGATTGATGCCGTAGAGAGCGGACAACTGTCGCTGGACAAGCTGGATCGGGCGGTGGAGCGTCTGCTTACGCTGATCTTCAATGCTGTTGATCAAAAGCAAGACGGGGCTACATATAACAAGGATGAGCATCACCAACTTGCGCGCAAGGTGGCAGCCGAGAGTATGGTTTTGCTGAAAAATGAAGAAGGTATCCTGCCGCTGGGACGTGAAGGCGAAGTGGCGTTAATCGGGGCATATGCTCGCAAACCTCGCTTCCAGGGCGGCGGCAGTTCCCATATTAATCCGACCAAAGTGGATGATATTGTGGAAGAGATGACCCAGGTGGCTGGCGAAGGTGTAACCTTCTCGTATGCCCCAGGTTATCGGATTGAAGCGGATGATGTGGATGAGACATTAATGCATGAGGCTGTTCAGGCAGCGCAGTCGGCGGATACCGCTGTTGTGTTTGTTGGATTGCCAGATCGTTATGAATCCGAAGGGTATGATCGTGCCCATCTGCGTCTGCCTGACAATCATATTCGGCTGATCGAAGAGATTGCGAAGGTTCAATCACGTGTCGTCGTTGTGCTGAGCAACGGATCTCCAGTAGAGATGCCTTGGCTACCGCAGGTGCAAGCCGTGCTCGAAGCTTATCTTGGTGGACAGGCTGTTGGTGGAGCGATAGCTGATCTGTTGTACGGAGAGGTGAATCCGTCCGGTAAACTGGCAGAGACATTCCCTGCCAAACTCAGTCATAATCCATCTTATCTGAATTTCCCGGGTGAAGGGGATCATGTCGATTACCGTGAAGGCATCTTTGTTGGTTACCGCTATTATGACAAAAAAGAGCTGGAGCCACTGTTCCCGTTTGGCTATGGACTGAGTTATACGACATTTGAATATGCTGATCTGAAGGTAGATCGCACAGAACTGACAGATCAGGATGAGGTGAACGTGCAAGTTAGGGTCACCAATACCGGAGACAGAGCGGGCAAGGAGATTATACAGCTGTATGTCAGCGATGTAGAGAGCACAGTTATTCGTCCGGTGAGAGAATTGAAAGCTTTTGCCAAGGTGGCTCTTGAACCTGGAGAATCAAAAGTAGTGAGCTTTACACTAAACAAGCGTTCATTCGCCTATTACAACGTAAATATGAAAGACTGGCATGTGGAGACCGGAGAGTTCGATATTCAGGTAGGTAGTTCCTCACGGGACATTCATGTGCACACACGTGTGAATGTAGAGTCTACAGCGACATTCCTTCCAACCTATACGCGTAATAGTACATTGGGTGATATCCAGCGTGATCCGGCCCATAAAAAGCTGCTGGACCAGGCTTTGCAACAATTCCAGGAAGCCAGTGGGTTCGGCGGTGATGATGCCGGGGATCATGCAGATATGATGGATGCGATGATGAAGTATATGCCGCTGCGTGCACTTGTTGCTTTTAGCGGTGGGGCCATGACGGAAGAAGCGATGAATGAACTTCTGGAGCAGTTGAACAGCAAGGATCATGGTATTCGGGGATAAGGGGCTGCGGCCTTAACCCGAGTATGCGCCCATCCTTGGATTAAGCGATTACGATTATGCAATCGTGCAGGAACTGCGCACGAAGCAACAAGAAGGTGTATGTGATAGCCAGCCGCATATTGGCTGGTACAGTTACCCGATCCGATTATGGATCGGGTTTTCTTTTTGCATAAGGAAAAAGGGGTGAAAGGAACGGTGGGATGGGGGATGATCCTAGTAACGTGACAGAGGTGACAGGACTGCTCTAACTTGCTGAAGCAACATGGTTGTCGTAAAGCATGGATTATTCTATAATGAAGTAATTGATAATCATTTTCAATTAGATTCGGTGAAAGATGACTATGCTTGTAATCAGGAGGGGAATATGAATCCTAACCCTAGCTCACATACATTTGGTTCAAGTGCGTTTGTTCAGACCCGCGATGGTCGCAAACTACATTATATGTCCAGGGGAACAGGAGAGTTGACGGTTGTATTTGAGTCCGGTATGGGCGCCTCCAGATCGAACTGGGGACTGGTTGCACCAGCCATTGTTGAGCATGCACGTGCTGTCGTGTATGACAGGGCAGGGGCAGGACGAAGTGATGTCGACTCGGCTCCCCGCAGCCTTGAACGCATTGCAGGGGATCTTGGAGAACTGCTGACCGCTCTGGGCCAGGGCCCATTCATTCTGGTTGGACATAGCTGGGGAGGTCCGATTGTACGGGCTGCGGCAGCTGCACATCTATCTCGATTACGTGGCATTATCCTGGTAGATCCATCAGACGAGCATTGCGAAATGTATTTTTCCAAGATTACTAGAAAGAGCTTTGCCATCAATGGTTTCATTATTCCAATCATGGCGCGGACTGGCTTATATAAGTTGCTTGGCAGCAAAGCTGGAAGCATTCAGCCTGCTGATGTGGCGGCGGATCACCTCAAGGAGGATTTCACTGTACGGGCAGCCAGCACGATGCTTGCGGAAGGTAAAACATTTCTGGATGACATGGCAGCACTGCTGGAACATCCTCCGGCTCTGGGTAATCTGGAAGTTAGCGTGATCTCGGGTACGAACCCGGGCAAGGGAGAGGGGAAAATCAGACCTGCCCTCATCACGGCGCATCGCCAGACGGTGAGCCAGCTATCCAATGCGAGATGGATTGGGGCGGATCAATCGGGACATATGGTTATGTATACAGACCCTCAGGTCATTATCAATGAAATTGTACGAATGATAAATGATGTGAGCTCAGGCGCAAGAACAGATCAAAAGTGATACAATACAAAGAAAAGCAGTGCGCGACATTGCTAGACCATAAAAGCGGAGTGTGGAGACAACATGAAACCAGTTGAACAAGAACCAACGGGAACCACAAGTCCCGGTCGTGCCAGTGTTGGCATGGAAGATATCGTGCGCGCACATCATGTGCTGCGTGAGGTCATTGTAAGAACGCCGTTGCAGCGGGATGCTGTATTGTCGGCCAAATATAACTGTAATGTGTATCTGAAAAGGGAAGACCTTCAAGTGGTGCGTTCGTTCAAAATTCGAGGCGCCTATAATATGATTCGCAGTCTGACACCAGCCGAGATGGAGAAGGGTATTGTCTGTGCTAGTGCGGGCAACCATGCTCAGGGTGTTGCTTTTAGCTGTAATGCGCTCGGAATTAACGGCAAAATCTTCATGCCGAGTACAACGCCGAACCAGAAGGTGAAGCAAGTGAGACGTTTTGGCGGCAGCAACGTTGAAGTGGTGCTGATCGGAGATACGTATGACGATGCATACGCAGAAGCGATGCGTGCATGTGACGAGCAGGGCATGACGTTCATCCATCCTTTTGATCAACCGAAAATTATTGCAGGTAATGGTACGGTAGCGATGGAAATCATGGAAAGTCTCGATGAGAATGCCGACTATGTATTCGTGACGATTGGTGGCGGAGGGCTGGCAGCCGGCGTGGGAACCTACATGAAGACCGTGAGTCCGGAGACACGCATCATCGGTGTCGAGCCACTTGGGGCAGCCTCCATGAGTGAGGCGATGTTCCGCAAACAGGTTGTGACGCTGGATGATATAGATAAATTCGTGGATGGCGCAGCGGTGAAACGGGTTGGTGATCTTACCTATGATATCTGCAGCAGTATACTTGATGACATTGTGAAAGTGCCAGAAGGCAAAGCCTGCACAACTATTCTGGAGCTCTATAATGAAAATGCGATCGTGGTTGAGCCTGCCGGTTCCTTGGCTGTTGCGGCGCTGGAGCAGTATCGTGAGCAAATTGTGGGCAAGACGGTGGTCTGCGTCATTAGTGGCGGGAACAATGATATTGATCGGATGCAGGAGATCAAGGAACGTTCCCTCATCTATGAAGGTCTGAAGTATTATTTCATGGTTAATTTCCCGCAGCGTGCAGGAGCTTTACGTGAATTCCTGGAGGAAGTTCTAGGGAAGAATGATGATATCACCCGATTTGAATATACGAAAAAGCATGATAAGGAAAATGGTCCTGCCTTGGTGGGCATAGAGCTGATGTACAAGGAAGATTACCAACCACTCATTGAACGTATGAACCGCAAAGGTATCGCCTATACCGAGCTTAACAAAAATCTGAATCTGTTCAACATGTTAATCTGATGAATCATTCGACAGGGCAGTCAGGTATGCCGTCAGACAAAATGGAGACAACTCCTCGGTTAAGACCTGCGCGCATAGAAGATGCAGATCAGGTCATTCCTTTGCTGTACCAGGCGATAGGAGACATTGCATATGCGCTAGCGGGTGAGGCGGATCATGAGAAGGCGATGCAGATTTTGCAGGAGTTCTATGTACAGGAAGACAATCGGATTAGCTACCGTCATGTGACAGTGATGGAGCAGGATGGGCTGATTGCGGGGATTCTGGTTGCCTATGATGGCGGAGACGCGGATCGTCTGGACCAGCCGATTTTGAACCGCCCTGGACGAAGCCAGGAAGAGAAGTATGCATTGGTCAAAGAAACCCGTCCGGGGGAGTATTATCTGGATACTCTCTCGGTAAGTGAAGCATATCAGGGGCAGGGCATCGGCCGGGCACTGATGGCTGCTTTTGAGCAGCAGGGCAGAGATCTGGGTCACTCGCAGGTATCCCTGATTGTAGAACGGGACAACGGCCGTGCGCTAATGCTGTACGAACGGCAGGGATATGTCAAAGATGACGTGATTGTCATCGCAGGACATGAGTATAATCATATGGTCAAACCGATTCAATAGTACAGAGCGCTGACGGTTTAGTCAGTTTTGACTATAGAAGCATGAAGAAAACCGCCACAGGAGTGAATCCTGTGGCGGTTTTTGTTGTGGTTATCTGTTGGGATTTAGCCTGAATTTTGGCCCGGATATTAACTTAGGAAACGGATTAACTCAATAATTCGCATAGTCGCTGACCGGCACATTCTGTTCCAACCATTTCTCAACAGTGGCCGTTTTCTCAAATTTGGCTTCGGTTACGATGTCCATGAACTTTTCGAGTTTGGTCAGGAAGGCACCGTCTTCGGATGAGTTACGTTGTAAGACAGCTTTGTAACCTTTCTGGGCATTGGCAGTCATTTTGTTCGTTTCATAGTCAAATAAAGGCGTATTATT
The DNA here is from genome assembly GCF_037976585.1 of Paenibacillus sp. FSL k6-2145. Lineage (NCBI taxonomy): Bacteria > Bacillati > Bacillota > Bacilli > Caryophanales > Paenibacillaceae > Paenibacillus > Paenibacillus sp. FSL k6-2145. Next base: position 2,963,124 of record NZ_CP150267.1, read on the forward strand.
CAGGCCATAAAACGTATACAAGGTATAGTTATTCATCAGGTTCTTCACCTGTTGTAATCGATTGGACTTCGGATATTCGTTCAGGAATCGTTCCTGATTCAAAGCGCGATTGAGTATCTCCTGATAGCCAATGACCAGTGCACCATCATCGGCGGCAAGGTTGCTGGTTTCAACTGCCATGATATTAATGTATTGTTTGATGTCTGGTTTCACGTACGAGATATATTTCTGAAAAGCCATATAATTCATGATCGGATAGAGGGAACCTTCCAGCATAACCAGACGATAGCCGCTATCCCGTGCCTGTTGAAGTAGTGCACGCAGACTGGTGTCGTTGGTGCGGGACATGAGTTGAGTGAAGCTATTATTCAACTTGTATGCCTTGATCATCTTGTCCTGAACATTAGGAACAAGCAGGCGGTCCGTCATGGCTGTTAACGCCTTGTTGCGGGCATTCTCCAGCTGTAAGACCATCAGGGTTGCATGATGAGTCGTAACTTGATCGATATGAGATTCGAGATAAGTATCCGCGGCAGGCAAGCCGTTCTTTTTGTAGAGCATGGACTGAAATGTTTTATATATCGTTGTTGAACTGGCAGTCGTGACTTTGGTATCTGTACTGGAAGATGCGGCAGCAGCGACTCCGGATAATGGAGCGACAGCCGTTTGGAGCAGCATGAGGATGGCGGTGGCTGTAATGAAGGTGCGCATGCCTTTACGTTTGGCAGATTGGAACGATGATGGCATAGATATGAACCTCCCGTAGTTATGAAATTGATAGGTGTTGTTCACTAGTCACTATACATTAACCCAATTGGTGCAGGATGTGGTTGCGGAATGGTGACAAATTCTTCTGTTATTTTTAACTTTTGGAGGGTGGAAGATAGAGGAAGATTTCTGCGAAAATATTTTTTGTACAACTGGAAACTTTTGAGCCGATCGGAACGTCTTAGTTGTGCATAGGAAAATACAGGAATTAATGAAAAGAACAGCGAATCTATTTCGATGTTAACTAAATGTGAGAATGGGGATATGGGATATGAGGAAAGCGGGAGGAAAACAAGTGAAGAAGGTAATGTCAGCGCTGGCTGTATCGGCCATGCTGATGTCCGCACTTCCAACATCGGTTATGGATGCAGCTGCGAGAATCAGCATATATATTAATGATGCAGAGTTATCATCTGCTCAGGCACCTGTCATGAAAGGTGGACGCGTACTGGTTCCGCTACGGTCGATTTTTGAAGGATTGGATGCGAAGGTACAGTACACGAACAGAACCAAAACGATTGTTGCAACTCGCGACGATCAGGAAGTTAAATTGACACTTGGTTCCAAAACGGCATACATCAACGGGGAAGCGATATCGTTGGATGTACCTGCGAACACGATTAAGGGCAACACAATGGTTCCCATTCGTTTTGTCAGTGAAGCTTTTGGAGAGAAAGTATTCTGGAACTCGCGCAATCAACGTGTAGATATCAAGACAACGGTAACACCTCCAGTGGATGAGACACAATATGCTGCATGGAACATCTATGGTTCGGTATCCGGAAGCAACGGAGATGGTCGTGACCTGACCGTGAGCTTTACACGTCCAACTTCAGAGAAGGCGGTATCTGCCTACCGGATTATGCTGGTAAAAACTCGCGATGTGAATAGCTTCACGGAGTCCTCAGCAACTGCCGTACCTTCTGCGAACTATACATCTGTTACACCGAATGGCAGCAACCCGAAACTGACTCTTAATGCACAGACGCGTGACGTGAACGGGGATTTGCTCAATAGTAATGAAACGTATCGTCTGTATGTACTGACTGTTGGTAACAGCAGCAATAATTATAAAAATGCATTGAACTGGTCTTCCCAAGCATTGAAGCTCAATAATGTGAAATCCACAGTACAGGCGGTTACAAGTCTGCGTGCTGCAGATATTAGTGACTATGGAGATGGCCGCGATCTGGAGATTAACTTCACGCAGCCGAGCACAACATCCAACATTACGTATTATCGTGCTTTTGTTGTTAAAGCAAAGGAGTCTTCTGCGTTCAATCTGGCTGCGGCGAACAAAGTATCCAGTGCTAACTCCACGATCATATACAAAGGAAATAGTACCGCAGTGAAAAGCCAGCTGACTTCTTCAACACGGGATACGTCCGGCGAATTGATCAAAAGTGGCACAGCGTATGTGGTCTACATCTTGTCGGTAAGCACTAATACAACAACAGACAGCAAGCTGTCCGCAGCATCATCTTCACTTACGTTGTCCGTGAACACAGCAACGTCTCCAGTAATTACGCAGGTGAAGGATAACTCGGATTATGGAGATGGTCGTGACATTCAGGTGAGTTTCAACCGTTCATCAGATGAGTCCAAGGTGGCGAATTATCGCGTCTTTGTGGTGCGTAACTCGGTTGCCAGCAGCTTTAATCTGACAACGGCGAGTAACCTGTCCTCCAGTCTGTACTATACGGTGAATAAAACAGGCAACAACATTACAACGACATTACCTTCATCCATGAAGGACACAAGTGGCTATAACGTAACGAATCTGCAAGATTATCGCGTCTTTGTGATGGCGGTGGGCAATCAGCAAAATGGATACACCAATGCACTGTCAGCTTCCTCCACTGTGCTGAGACTGACAACGACCGGTAACGCGGGAGTCATCAGCAACCTGGCTGTTGCGGATATTGGTGACAACGGTGATGGGCGCGATCTGCGGGTTTCGTTCAACAAAGCTGCGGATGAGTCCAGAATCTCTGGATATCGAGTATACGTTGTTCGCTCCGGTAATGCGGGCAACTTCACACTAAGTGCAGCTAATGCGTCGAACTACTATACGCAGGTGAACAAAACGGGTGGTAACTTGTCAGTAACTCTTTCGAATAGTGCATACGACACAAGCGGTTCCCTTATTTCTAATAACGTTTCCTATCGTGTATTCGTTATGTCAGTAAGCAATAGCGGAAACTCAAGTCAAAATGCGTTGTCTTCATATTCTTCTCAGATCACACTGACTGCAAACACGGCTGTTACCGCTCCGACCAGTGTGACTGCGAAGGACATCGCGGATAACGGAGATGGACGTGATTTGCGTGTGACATTTAATCGATCGTCGAATGAGACGAACGTGTACCATTACCGTGTATTTGTAGTCAAAACTTCCAACTTGAGTGGATTTGATTTGTCGGAAGCTAATCGGAACTCCAACTTTAAGGTGGTAAATAAAGCTGGAGGAAGCGGAGATTACACGGTGACTTTAGACGATACCAAGGCAACAGATAGTACAACTATTCGCAATGATGAGAACTATCGCATATTTGTACTTGCGGTAAGTAATACAGGTAATTCATCCAATGTGCTGTCAACGGCCTATGCAGATGTTAAATTGTCCGTAACTAGTGCAGTAGGAGTAGTTACAATTACTAACGTTGAAGTTAAGAAAGAAGAGCAAGCAGCTGGTGATGTAACGGATGTGACTTTGAGATATACGGAACCAGCTTCCAAAGCAGGCATTGGACGTTATGTTGTTATGGTTGCTCCGACAGGAAGCGCATTTGGGCTCAATGTAGCGAAGAATATAGCGAAAGAAAACAATTCCACTACAATAAAATACGTGGAAACATCTGGTGGAAATGCCATACTTCCGGGTGTACTGTCTGATATCAATGGTCAAAAAATTGAAGCAGGCAAATCATACACGGTGTATATTTTATCTGAATCAAACGACAATAATCGTGAATCAAGTTTGGCTTCATCTACATTCACTATTAATGCGAAGAAACAGACAGTAACACCAGTGCAAACGGTAACTGCTTTAGAAGCAAAAGTAACTGATAATTTAATCAATGTAAGTTTCGATAAGCCAAATGAATTAGGGATTACTCGTTACGATGTGTACATTGTTAAAGAAGGAAGCAATTCAGGAACTGCTGGGAAAGCTTTACAAACTGTTGATACGGGTGGTACTTCTTCAGGAACAGCAATAGTGGATATTGGAAATTCCGCCAATGATTCAAATAATATGGCTTTTGGAGAGGGTAAATACAAAGTTTTGGTAGTCTCAGTGGTGAGTGAGCCGACGAAATATACATCTGTCAGTGCAGAAAGAACATTTGATATTCCGCCAGCTTCTTCTGGAAATGGTCAGTGAACTGACAATACGGGCGCGGGAACTTCAGGTGGTAATGGCACTCAATCATCTGCTGCAGACCCCTCTACGCCAGGTTCATGAATCCAGATAGACAAATGCGGTTGAAACGCATACTGGGTAATTAATTTTTAGGAATTTAAAGCCATTAACTCCCTTTCCAACCGGAAAGGGAGTTTTTAATATTCCCACGTAGACACCGCTTAACATCCTCGCGGCAATTCACTTGATAAAAAATTTGTCGCCAGAACGGTCCCTTAGACCAATGTTGCATTTGAACCAATTATTGGATAATAAAGGGAAGCTGGGTATATAGATTGAACTTACATTTACATGAAACGGAGTGGCCAGTGTAAATTTCTTTAGTTCACCTTATGTAAAAGCCTATGAGCCGAAAGGAATGATGGAATGCTTGCATTTCGTTTGACGGGCCTGCCCGATTCCCGGTTGCCGCTGTACCTGTATTGTGTGGGCACGCAGGAAGAGAAAGTTCTGCATAGACCGGATGGATTTCCGGTGTATCAGTTGTTTTTGTCACGCGGTGGTGAAGGGCAGTTCAGGCTTCCGGGAAAAGGGACATGGACGATGGGAGCAGGGCAGGTATTCATCGTGGAACCTGGGATTGCGCACGAGTATGTGCCTCATTCCAAATCCAAAGGAGAACTTGGTTATATCGGTATTGGCGGTGCATCGGCTGGATCGGTACTTCAATGCGCGGGTTTGCTTCAGAACGAACCGTGCCATATCTCCGGTTTTGAAGTCATCTGGTCACGCATGACCAATCTCTGGCACGCGCTGGATCAAGGAGCAACGGAGATGTGGAACACATCAACCCTGATCTACCAGCTCATTTTGGATATAGCACAATCGAAAATACCATCTGATGTCGGCATAGGAGGTATTGTATCATCTAGGGCACAGGATGGCACTGTAAAACACTCTAATCGGGAGCCCGATCCGAGCAAGGATGCACTCGTCCGAGCAGTAGCATTGATTCATACGCACTACCAGGATGACCTGTTATTGAAGCACATCGCTGACGCAGTTGGTTATTCGGTGCAGCATCTCAACCGATTATTTCACCAGCATTATGACGTGACAGGACATCAATATATGCAGCGATTGCGTTTGCAGAAGGCTTCGGAATGGCTGGACAAGCACCCACGAGCAAGTGTACGAGAGGCGGCAGAGACGGTAGGCATGGAAGTGAACTATTTTATCCGGATGTTCAAGCGGGAGTTTGGAGAGACACCGGGCAAAGGAATCAAACATCGGAACCAGCTCCCAATGGAAAAAGACCTCACGAGTTCGTGAAGTCCCTTAATCGATTATATAACGTGTTATGCTGTTTTCTTTTGTCCAAATAAAGGCCTTAACGTTACAAGCCCTACAATGCCGATCACCGCACTCACCCACGGAGCCAGTGCAAATACTGGAAGTTTATCACGCAGTGGATACCCTACAAACAGCACAAGGACCACGATGACGATGTAGATGATGATTCCCTTAAGGTTAACCTTAGGTACGGTGTTCTTGTCCGCTCCTTCATCGTCCGGTCGCTCAGCAAGACGGCGAAGCATCTCCACCAATGCAATACCGCCAACTGCCGCAACGATCAGAGAGAACAGACTAATGTGTTGGAACGGTTCCGTATCTCCGCCAGTCCAACCCACGAACAATCCCACACATCCTTGAATCAACATGACAAAAGACAAAGCCGCCCAAGCGATCATGGCATACCACTTTGGAGTCCGTTTCACAGGCTCTGGATTCTCCGTTGACTGTGGTTCTACAGCGTTGGCTTTCTTTTTCGATGGATCTGATGGACTATTACCACGGGTTGGGCTGGATTTACCCACCTCAATGGCAGCCGTCTTCTCCGGTGCTGTATTTGTTATCCTGAGTTGTGCATGGATGTCTTGTTCCAGATCAGGTCCGTATAGATCGCGAGCGGATTTGTTATCCCGCTGAGCCTGCACGATCGCTTTTCCTGCGGAGAGTATCCACTCTTCCTGTGTTCTCTCGTCCGCTGGCGCATGACGTGCAATTGTGCTGATCTCGTCATACAGTTTCACATGTTCAGGTGTCATTCGACTCATCTCAGTTATTTGCCGATTCTGTATTTCTTTAAGCTTCTTATAGGAAATCCCCAATGATTGCTCCCCCTGTCTACACACGTTCTGATCTTCCAATTGACTGAAGACCCTGACGGTATTTTAGTATACGGGAAGGGCTCTCGTTTCGCAAAGTCATTCCTTATAAAAAAGCTGCTCATGGTGGACCCATATCCATACACAGGCTAGTATGACACAGGTGCATAACAGCACCAGTTTACCGTGATGTTGAATCCATTCCAGTAGATGTTCCATGAATTCATTCCTTTCGGTAGAAGGACTCCGAGGCATATGCTGCCAATGATTGTTCGTTTATTTTCCCCCGTTCATGTGAAAAAAATCCCTCACGCCTCCCAGATCTAACGATTGTGTGAAGTATGCATAAAGAGCAGCCGATTCCATCACAATAGTAGCATTTCCAACAGAAATCCAAGATTGGAGTGTGCTTGTTATGGATAAACAAACAGATTTGACGCGGAAGCTGCTACTGAACAGCAACTCCCGTGGAGTCGTAGACGAGGTTGTATCCTTTGAGGAGAATCTGGAGGACACGGAGTATGCAGAAGAACTGACAGATGGCAATTTGAGGGGAAGAAGTTTCTGGGACAATAGTGATTCGGGTCATGAGCATGAGTGGAATGGACGGGTGGAGACCCACGAGATGTTCCGTAGAAGCTACGAATAACGATCCTGCAACACTTGTTTGAATTCCAAATGATATCCGGGCCAGCTGTCATCAGCGTGGCTCATTTTTTTTTGCTTATTAACCGATAAAATGTAGAATAGCAGTCGACGTAGAAAGGGTTCTTACTTACGTTGACTTGAAGGTTACGGGATGATAATATATGAATAACATCTTAATACACACTAAACTTATCGGATTATATATATTTAATAAATGGAACTCAACAGGCTAAGCGTGGAAAGGGGAAATCGGTATGGAACGTCAGATCAGTATCCGTCATGGGCAAGAAGAATTAACAGCCACGATTCATTATCCGGTTGTGAAAGATATCAAGGAGGAGAAGAGTCAGCAGCGAGTACCTCTGGCAGTTATCTGCCACGGCTTCGTTGGTAGTCGGATCGGCGTGGATCGTTTGTTTGTAAAGACTGCACGGGAGCTGGCTGAAGACGGTTATCTGGTCCTGCGTTTCGATTATATCGGTTGCGGAGAGAGCAGCGGGGAGTACGGAGCGGAGGGACTGGAGTCCATGGTGCTGCAGACCCGTTCGGTGCTGGACTACGCGGTGAATTGCAGTGATGTAGATCCTACGCGTGTTACGCTAATTGGTCATAGTCTGGGTGGGGCCGTTGCGTTACTAACTGCTGTGCGCGACAAACGTGTTAAAAACCTGGTTATGTGGTCCTCCGTAGGTTATCCATTCAATGATATCGTGAAGATTACGGGACGGGAAGTATACGATGAAGGCGTGAAACTGGGTGCGGCTGATTATCTTGGATACAAATTCACACCGACATTCTTCGAGTCTCTTGCTGAACAACAGCCATTCCAGGAAGCAGTTAAGTTTAGCGGTGATGTTCTCGTCGTGCATGGTACATCAGATGAGATTATTCCTGTAGACTACGCATTCCTGTATCAAAAGGTATTCTGGATGCGTCAGGAAGGTCGTTGCGACAAGGAGATCATCTTCCAAGGCGATCACACCTTCTCTTCAGGTAAAGAGCGGGAACAGCTCATTACGCGTACGAGAGAGTGGCTGGGCGAACGTCAGAAGATCGAGCAGGATTGGCAGCACTGGATGATATAAGTGGCAGGATTACAACTGTTTGGGGATGTCAGCTTGGAAAAGCGCCTTCTTAAGGGTAAAATAGAGGAGTAAGCATTCTATCCGTGTCTGGAGGTTGGCAGCAATGACATTACCCGCACTTTTCATTGCGCATGGTTCTCCCGCTCTGGCGGTGGAGAGCAATGACTACACTCACTTCTTGAACCAGCTTGGAGACAGGCTGCCGGCTCCGAAAGCCATTGTTGTATTTACGGCGCATTGGGATTGTCCTGAACCGTCCGTGACGATGGATGATACACATCAGACCTTGCATGATTTTTACGGATTTCCTTCTACGATGTATACGATGGAATACCCTGCATCTGGGCAGCCAGATTTAGCCAACGAGATATGTGCTTTGTTCACCCGCAGCAATCTGGCACATCAGCCGATTCGTGGCCGAGGGCTGGATCATGGCGTATGGGTACCGTTGCTCCATATGTATCCTGAGGCTAATATCCCTGTGATCGCTGTATCGGTAGACTCGCTGCGTACGCCGCAGGAACAGTATGATATTGGCCGAATGCTGGAACAGCTGCGTCATGATGATGTGCTGATCATTGGCAGTGGTGGAACGGTTCACAATTTACGATTGCTTGGCAATACGGATGAACCGCAAGAGTGGGCGGTGGAATTTGATAACTGGATCGGGGAGCGCTTGGAGCAGTGGAACACGAGAGAGCTGTTTCAATATGAGAAAAAAGCCCCTCACGCACGCACGGCAGTTCCGTCGTATGGCACAGAACACCTTGCGCCTTTGTTCTACGCCATGGGTACAGCGGATATGTCCCGATCAGCGAAGCGTTTATTCCAGTCTTATCCTTATGGAACGCTCAGTTTGAACTGCTGGCAGTTTGGAGACAGCGTGTAACTTGGAACAGACAACAGCCTGATTATGGTGTTTGAAGCCAGTTTCGTACGGATAACGTGTATTAATGCATACAATTACAATATATAAACAAAAGAAGGTTCCTGTACACCCTTGGTGGGATACAGTAACCTTTTTTCAATACGAGGACTTATTCATGCAATAGATCTTTATTTGCGGATTTCGAACAATTCACAGTCTGTACGCGAATGATAAGCGAGCTCACTGACACTGGATTGTACCACTACGGTGTTGCTGTCAAAACGGATAATGATGCCACCCGAGTCAATCTGGTGATTATCTTTAAAAACTCGAACCTTATACTTCATATTCATGGCTTCCTGAAAATCCGCATCGGTCTCAAGACGTCGCTGGGTCGGCATATCGTGTACTCCTTTGAAGTTCAACTTTATTTCATCATAATACGATTTTCTGTGGCTGAGCAAGTCAGGCAGAGCATCCAGGCCATTTTTGAAAAGTAAAAAGCCCTGCTCTCCAGGGGGATTGGGAGCAGGGCCGAGAATTCTATGAATGATTGCTTAAGCTGTTTTGTGAGTTGGGCTAATCGTTGGTGTGTCTTTAGGCTGATTGCCTTTGTTGTTACGAGTGAACAATCCGCGAAGGTAAGGCAGTACCCAGTGATCCAGACCGATTTTACCTGCATTTGCACCAGCAACGACAAGGAAGATTTCCATTACAACCAGTTGAGCATTTGTGCTTACTGTTCCCGAGAAGAGGAACGCGAAGTTCATGACCATAGCCATCAGTGCTGCCAGTGTAGTGAAGCAGCCGAGGATGAGACCCAAACCTACAAGGAATTCACCCAATGGGATAACGAAGTCGAACAGTCCTGCGTTTGGTACTGCGAATTTCTCAAGGAACGTTCCCCACCATGCTTGAACTGCTGGATGATCACCTGTTGTTTTTTCCAATGCCCCTGCAAGGAACCCGCCGGCTTCGAATCCGCCAGTCAATTTGCTCCATCCGTGAGTCATCCAATCATAACCGATATACACCCGAAGTACTGTCAAAATCCACATTGCTACTTTGTTTTCTCTAAGCCATTGGTTGAAGCTGAACATATGAACCACTCCTTCATGGAATTTAGTGTGTGTTGTTTTTGTTTTTTCTAAGTGATCACCTTTGATGTCTTTATTGTATAGTTCAAAAGTTGTTTTGTTTGTGATTAAAATCACAATCTAGTTCAAATTTTAAGTAAGGTTTGAGAAGTTCACATTTAGGACATATTTTTCTCGCGATTCGCTGTTTCAAATGTGAATTTCACGCTGTATCAAGGCCTTCTGGGCGCAGACAAATCGGATGGGGTGTGATTAAATGGAAAGAAATACGTGAAATGGTTGCCTACATGAGACATATATCACAACTTAGAACCAGGCCATATCGTTCAGGAGGTCCTATATTGAAGCTTTTTAAATGGAACAAAGCAGCATCGGCTGCATCTCTGTTTATTCTCTCATTAAGTCTTGTTGCCTGCCAAAACCAGGAAGTGGCGCAGATGCCACTTCAGCCAGAACCGACACCTGCACCTGTACAAGAAGAACAGAACGTGGAGGAGTCCAACACGTCTCTCTATACAGCACCTCTGACGGGTCTGCCTGTAGATGAAGCAATTACGCGACGACCACTCGCCGTAATGATTAATAATGCACCTGCAGCTCGGCCCCAATCGGGTCTAAGTTCAGCCGATATCATTCTTGAAGTTCTCGCTGAGGGAGGTATTACCCGTTTCATAGCCATCTTCCAGAGTGAAGGCGGTGGGGAAACGGTTGGACCCGTTCGCAGTATACGTCCATATCTAATTGAGCTCGGCGAGAGTTATGATGGGGTACTTGTTCACGCCGGAGGCAGTCCGGAGGCGTATTCCATTTTGCAAAGGCAGCAGAAACAGCATATGGATGAAATCTCGAATGGTGGACCTTACTTCTGGCGTTCCTCGGATCGTAAAGCCCCACATAATCTGTATACTTCAGCGGACAAGCTGAGAGAAGGGTCAGATATCAAGGGTTATAGCCATGATTTCAAGTCTCCCGTATACATCTATAACGAAGAAGGCGCGACATCTGCAGGAGAGGCAGTGAAGCATTTCGATATCCATTATTTATTGGATAGTTACCGGGTGACGTATGATTATGATGAAGTTAGCGGACGATATATGAGAATGGTGAATGGCAAGGCAGATCAGGATCTGGATAATGGGACTCAACTTGGCGCAGCGAACATCATTGTGGCAGGTGCAGATCACAAGGTGCTCGATAGTGTAGGGCGGTTGTCCGTTAATTTGGAACAGGGCGGGGAAGCCATGTTGTTTCAGAAGGGCAAGATGATTCGTGGGCAGTGGGTGAAGAAGCAGGGGGATATTATACGGTTTGTTCAGGGTGGCAGTGAAGTTGCTCTTGTGCCTGGTAAAACCTTTATCAGCATTGTTCCCAATCAACCGGAATTTTCTAGTCATGTGAAGCTGGCTGTGCAGCAATAAAAGGATGTAATGAAAGAAAACAATGAAACATGTGTCCATTTTATCGTCGAGAAGGCAGTATATTTTACCTTCGCGTGAAAAGTAGAAGCGTGTCGATTTTGAATTTTGATGTCGAATTGTAAACGCAGTGTAAAATCTTGACTTGAATTTACCATTATTCCAAATAATTAAGATTCATTTCAGATTAATGTGATAAGAATATAAAAAAGGATCACACCTTTTGTACAAACCATGAAACAAATATGATAAGATATCAAAGGTTGTCATTTCATGTTTCATCGGTTATCGGCAATTTTTCTCGTAAAGGGGATAGAGCTATGAAGCTTAAGAAGAAGAAGGATATATTTTTTGAGACACTGGAGAATATGGCAGATACGGTTGTTCAAGCGGCAGATTATTTCTCCCAGCATGTTTCCAACCTTCAGGATGTGACTCTTTTTGCCAATGAAATGAAGAAGTACGAGTCGAAATGTGATGATTACGTGCATACGATCATTACAGAACTCAACAAAACATTTATCACGCCGATCGAACGCGATGATATTATGGAGCTGACAACAACACTTGATGACGTATTGGACGGACTTGAAGCAACGGCTTCCCGTTTCTATATGTACCAACTGACGGATCCGGACGAATTTATCGTTCAGTTCTCTGAAATTTTGCGCCAATCGGCTTACGAAATTCAGAAGGCAATCCATCTGCTGTCACAGAAAAAATTGCTGGCCATCCGTGAATACACCATTCGTTTGAATGATCTGGAAAACCAGGGCGACGAAGTGCTGCGCATGTGTATCAAACATCTCTTCGCTACCGTGTCTGATCCGATTGAACTGATCAAGCGTAAGGAAATTTACGAACGTCTTGAGACAACAACGGATGCTTGTGAAGACGTGGCGAATGTGCTCGAATCCATCATTATGCGTAATTCTTAAGGAGCCAGAGAATAATGGAAACAACGATTTGGGTATTAGGTATAGTCGTCTTCCTTGCACTGGCGTTTGACTTCATCAACGGTTTTCACGACACGGCGAATGCCATTGCCACTTCGGTATCAACACGGGCACTAACGCCACGTCGCGCGATCCTTTTGGCAGCGGTGATGAACTTTGTCGGTGCGATGATGTTTACAGGCGTTGCGAAGACGATTGGGGGGAGTGTGACCGACCCCACCACGCTGGATAACGGGATCGAGGTCGTCATAGTCACCTTGATCGCAGCGATTATCTGGAACCTGGTTACATGGTGGTTTGGTATTCCGTCTTCCTCATCACATGCACTTATCGGAGCCCTTGCAGGTGCCGTGCTTGTTGGCGCAGGATCTGATAAAGTGAAATGGAGCGGATTCATTGATATCGTCGGAGGTTTGCTATTATCACCTCTGATCGCGTTTGCCATCGGTTATGTGGTCATGACGATTCTCAAATATATTTTCGCCAAACGCAGTCCGCATAACGTGAATAAAGGTTTCCGTACGGTACAGATTTTCACGGCTGCACTGCAAGCATTCACACATGGTACGAATGATGCACAGAAAGCGATGGGTATTATTACGTTTGCTTTGGTTGCAGCAGGTGTGCAAGATCATCTGGAAGTGCCGCTGTGGGTTAAAATCTCAGCAGCAACCGCGATGGCTCTGGGTACATCCATTGGTGGTTGGAAAATCATCAAAACGATGGGTACCAAAATCTTTAAAATTGAACCGATCAACGGATTCGCCGCCGATCTGTCAGCTGCTTCCGTTATTTTCACAGCAACGTTGCTTCACCTTCCAGTTAGTACGACGCACGCGATCACATCAGCTATTCTGGGTGTAGGTTCCGCGAAACGTTTCTCTGCTGTGAAATGGGGACTAGCTGGACGTATCATTATTACGTGGTTCATTACGATTCCGATTACTGCGGGACTGGCAGGATTGCTCTACTGGATTATTTTCTAAAAAGAGAAGTTATCCCGAACGAATTTGGGGTTACCAGACAATCTGTTCATAACTGTGTGAATATCGGGATATGTGGATAATTATACAACCAAAATCAAGAGACGCCTGTGCATGAACGTGTGGACAGGCTGGATATGTGGATAGCCATCCGTGGAATGATAAACCAAAAGAAGATATTCCTGTGGATACAGGGAACTGTGGATAGGGAAATGAGAGAAGCCAACAGGGTTGGCTTTTTTTGTTGTCGAGTTTGAAGGTACCTGTGTACAATAACGTATAGATACAGGACAAGGATGTGATCTGATTTATGATTCGTACACTCGCCATTACACGAGAACATCAAGTCTCCGTTAACGTACCACTTACACAGCTGGATCTGAACGATTACGCCTGGGTATGGGCCGATTTTAACCAGCCAACGGAAGAGGAAAGCTGTTTGCTGGATACATATTTTCATTTTCATCCATTAGCCATAGAGGACTGTCTGCATGTGTTGCAGCGGCCCAAGCTCGATTATTATGATAATCTGCAGTTTCTTGTGCTGCATGCACTGAATCCGTCCACACTGGAAGCCGAGGAGGTTGACTTGTTTCTCGGATCTAACTTCCTAGTGTCTTTTCATCATGGTGTATTGGAGGAAGTGGATGAAGCGTGGGAACGCTTGTTGCACCATGCACATGAACGAACCATCTGGGCGCGAGGTCCAGTGGCGGCGGCCTATACCGTGATGGACAAGTTGGTGGATCATTATTTTCCGTCTTTATTTGCGATTGAGGATGAACTGGCTGAACTGGAGAACCGGGGTGGACAAGAGTCGGTTGAAGACTTGATGAACCAGGTGTTTGATCTGCGGACTCGATTGCTGAAGCTTAGAAGAACCGTAGTACCGATGCGGGATCTGCTCTATCGGGTGGTGAACTCCCAGCATGTGCAGCGAACAGGTGAACATACGGCTTATTTTACCGATATCTATGACCATTTATTGAAGCTGACAGACATGATCGAAGCCGATCGGGAGATGACCGCTGACCTGCGCGACAGTTATATTTCCCTGAACTCGAACCGGATGAATCAGATCATGAAGACACTCACGGTGATTACGACCGTATTTATGCCGCTCACACTGATTGCGGGTATATATGGCATGAACTTTGCCTATATGCCTGAGCTTCAATGGAAGTTTGGGTATGGTGCGGTGCTTCTGTTAATGTTTGTGCTTGGCGGGAGTATGGTGGCTTGGTTTGTGAAGCGGGGATGGTTTAAGTAGAAATGTTATACCTTACTGCTCCGTATACAGTTCCACCCTTTCGGTGATAAGCGCAAGCTATTGCGAGCAGATCATCAGAAGAAGATTGCATAGCTGAAGCAACGTTTGTTACATATAAAAAGGCCACTGGACAAGGATCTCGAGCAGGATTAACTGTCGGGAGATGATGCTTGCCAGGTGGCCTTTCTGATTCTTCTATAGAAGTTTTGAAAATAAATGTATCCACATGTGAATAACTATTCCGCAGCAATAAGCTGTGTATAACTTACGATGTCTTCCTGTTACTCCATTTCAAGGACAAAAGAAGTCGTTGCTGCCGCTTTACCATTCACAACAATTGTTAGCGTATGCAGACCGGCATAATATTTTCTCGTTGTGATGACTTTGAAAGATTGTTTGGTGGCTACCTTGGTTCTTCCTGTCGGGTACATTTTATCAGAGCATTTGAATCGTTTGGGAGCCTGCTTGCCGTTTGCTTTCATATAACCCATCTCATATTCAATTCGCAGCATCTGTGACTCACCGCTCTCATTAACGACATCAAACGAGAAATGAAGATCCTCGCCAATGCTAATCGTATCCTGGACAAGCTGAAGCTGCTCAATGTGAATCGAATCCTGCTCGTTATAACCAAAAAGACTTAGTGCTTTGCTATGTCCTTTCTTCAGTAATGACCTGCTGGCATGCCGGACAATCCAGTCGGTGTGTACATGTTGTCCGTACCAGGTCGTGGCCAGATCCATAACCAGTTCAGGGTGGTCCTTGGAGATGTCATTCAGATGATTGGCGACACTTTTGCGAACATAGAGGGACTCGTCCTGTTTCAATGCATGCAGAATCGGAAGTACAGGTGTTGGATCAGTGATAAAGTTCTGGAGTTTGGCACCCCATGGCAAACGTGGCCGGCTGCCTTCACTGGCAAGTCTGCGGATATGCTCGTTGTTGCTCTCTGCCCACGCCATCATATGTTTCATCGTTTGGATTGGATAATGTTTAATAAACGGGCGTACCGCGAACTCGGAGCTGGAATAAGGTGTGAAGAGGGTCAGATACTTCATGGATAACTCGTAATCCTCTGGGTCAAGTCCGTTCACTTCGATAAAATCCGGTACAAACAGATATTCAACGCCTCTCATATTCGGAGCGGCTTGTTCAATAATATGTAATGCTTCCTCATAATTGTCGGGCAGTACTGCAGTCAGGGCCAGTGTGATTCGGCGAATGCGCGCTTTGAATTCCAACTGTTCCCAGCCTTCAGCAAAAACCAATTCATGAAATTGCTGTGTATCCAGCTTAGGGTAGAATTGACGCAACTGTTCGCCGGTCCGATCGATTAATGCGGGAGTGTATTTGTCTTTGATAAGTTCCATGGTCCGCCTCCTTTAGTTATTATCAAGTATACCTCAAATTGCAGAAATAAGAACATAAGTTCCTGAAATTTTTGATATATTAATGAACGGTGTTAAGGCACCCACCTTCTGTAAGGGGGTGCCTGGATGAATTTAACCTTTGCGACTTTTGGGACGGCGCTTGGTGGTATTGGATTTGCGGCGGACTGGAGTTGTATTGCGGCGACGTGTAGCATTCGTTGTTTTGTTCCGACGTTTGCTTTTACGTTTCCGGGGCGGCGTATATTCTTCATAGTCTGCATCAGCTGCGCTGTTATTCGATTTTCCTTTTCCAAAAGGCAGAATGCCCATAACGAGTTTCATCATCGGAGCCATCTGCTGGATACCACCAACGACCTTCTGCATTTTGCCTATTCCACTCATAATCCCGTCAATTCCGCCGAAGCGGTCAATCATTCCTTTTAACTCACCGATGTTGGCTAACGAAAACCCGGAACTGCCTGTAGCAGCAGGCGCCTGTACCGGAGCAGGGGGAACCACCTGAGCTCCACCTCCATAAAAGTTCCCGCCAGCCACACCTTGCCCATAGGGTACGACTGCAGAAGCTTCGACTTCACCGAAGCCCGGGTAATGGGGTTCTACGCCAGGATACATCGGTTGAATCTGAGTTTCATTTAAAGACCGCGGAACCACACCGGGCGGCATATAGGCAGAAGTATGTGCCTGCCGATGAGCATGAGAAGACGGACGCTGCCCTGGTGCTGGCTGGCGGTGATAATAATGCTGTGGCATGAACGATCACGTTCCTTCTATTGGATTTCGGAATTGCGTTCCATGAGTTGCATGACAGATGTACATCATAGACCCTTGTGGAACTCCCTTTTGTTATACTGTATGTCATTCGCGGAGAGACGGCGTAGGCGGGTATCCCGGAAAACGGGATATTTGCGGATTTGGGCGCATCTATGATGGCAGGTTCACGAAGAGTAAAATGAAGTTTAGACACAAAATTGTAACATTTAGGAGGATTGAAATCCTACATAAGTAATCGGATATATACAGGTGAAAACTGGGAAATAGCGCGTTAAATTCGCCCGATGTACGCGAGGGGAGGACAATAGTACCTTTTGTAAGCGGTAACATGTATTTTTATTCTGTAGTGCGTGAAATCGGTAACGCTTGAAATACCAACTCAGGGTGAGTACAATGTAGGTACACAGTAACCGCTAGGGGATGATGATGAAATGCAGCTGAAAAAGCTAAATGATAAAAGCATTGAACAACTATTCGAGGCTATTTTGACGCTAAAAGATATTGAAGAGTGTTATGTTTTCTTTGATGACCTCTGCACAGTTAACGAGATCCAATCCATGTCCCAGCGGCTGGAAGTGGCTCGTATGTTGGGTAAAGGCAATACGTATAACCAGATTGAAGCAGAGACAGGTGCGAGTACAGCTACAATTTCACGTGTGAAACGCTGCCTGAATTACGGCAATGATGGTTATAAAATGACGCTGGAACGCCTGGGACGCTAACATGAAGAAGCCGGGTGTACTCATCATCAGTCACGGTTCACAGGAGCAGACCTGGGTGGAATCCGTCGATGACGCGATCTCCCGGTTGAATCTGCCTGTTCCATTACCGGTTGAAGCCGGTTTTCTTGAACTTGTGGAAGGACGCCTGATCCAGGACGGTATCGACCGACTGGAAGCACAAGGCGTAACCGATATTCTGGTCGTACCTCTATTTGTTTCGTCCGGGAGTACACATGTGGATGAAATTGAATATGCCATTGGTGCAAAGGAAACACCTGATCGCGAAACGGATCTGGAATCGTTCGATGTGAAGGCTCGGGTTCACTTTGGTTATCCAGTGGATAACGATCCGGATATTGCCGTGATGGTGTGGGACAAAGTCCGATTGTTGTCGCAGCAACCGGAGAAGGAAACGATTTTGCTGGTAGGCCATGGGAGTATTCATGATGGTTTTCGCGAGCGTTGGGAAGCCGGAATTTCTTCCCTTGCAGAGCGTGTGCAGGAAGTTAGTGGTGTAGCCCATACGGATTATGCATTGCTGAATCCGGAGAGTGTGTACAACAAAGTGAAGTACTGGAGCGAAGAGCGGGGGAACCGAGTCATTGTGGCGCCGCTGTTTTTGAGTGCCGGTTATTTCACGAGGAACGTTATTCCGGATCGGCTACAGGAACTGAACTATGTGTACAGCGGTGAGACACTGTTGCCACATCCATTGCTTGTGCAGTGGCTGGAGCGCCAGATCCAGATTTTGCTGGAGAGATGTAATGAGGTTAAAGCTTCTTCTTGAAATGATCGCTTTGGCATAGGTGTGTGATCACATCGCTCGCAGTAATGTCGCACCAATTGATTTGAACTCCATAGCTTCATAAACAATCAAACCACGTCGAAGGACGTGGTTTTTGTTTGTTGTAGATCACTTGAGCGAGGATTAGTTTATCCATTAATGGGTGCGTGCAATTGCAGATGTAGCTCCAGTAAACTTATTAATTGGTCAACGATCTCCTCGGCCGGATAAGGCATGGAATTCATTATCCACCACTCCAGAAGACCGACTGCAGCGGAAGCAAGAAACTGTATGGTAATCTCTTTTTTCATACCCTCCTGAATGCCACAGGCATCCATCTGTTCCTCCACTCCTTGGACCAACAATCCCATCAACTTACTACGGAATGCCGGAATACCTTTTTTGGTTAGAAGTGTAGTATAGGTAGAGGCATGCTGTTCCAGATAACGGAAAGTTCTGAGCAGCGCATCCTTGGCTGTAACGGGTGTTGTAGTAGAGCTTTCGATCATACAGGCATCCAACAACTGCTGCAAATAGGTCTCAATGCATTGATCCAACAGGTCGAACTTGTCAGCGTAATGCAAATAGATGGTTCCTCGATTTACATTAGCCCGATCAGCAATATCGTTTATCGTAATTTGCTCAAAATCCTGTTCCTCCAGTAACCCCACAAAAGCTTCAATTATCGCCTTTCGTGTCTTGAGTACTCGTCTGTCCATGGCCCCTCCTATGATGGTTTTCAACAATAAGGAATCATTCGTTGATTATTCAACAAAAACGGATATTTTAACGATTGAAGCACAGTAGGTGCTTTGTTACTCTTATTTTATCAACAAATGTTCATAAAGCAACGAATATTGATAAAATATGAAATAGAGGGATAAACAATGAAGATATTAGTGTATGGGGCAGGTGTTTTGGGCAGTCAACTGGCGCACATTCTGGTACGCGGCGGCAATGATGTTACTATTCTGGCTAGAGGGAAGCGGGCAGAGGAGCTGGAGAAGGATGGAATCGTCATCCGGCATATGTTTCAATTCAAAACGACAGTTGATCAGGTTCGGGTAGCCAGAACGTTGGAAGTGGATGACCAATATGATCTGATTTTTGTTGTCATGAAATATAACGATTTTCCTTCTGTGTTACCTATTCTGGCAGAGAATCAGAGCAGCAATATTGTGATTGTGGGAAACAACGCAGATGCACGAAGCATGCAAAACTATTTGGTGGAAAACAGTAAGGTGGCAAAACAGGTCGCATTTGGATTCCAGGTGAGTGGAGGTAAGCGGGAAAAGGACCGCATGTTATCGGTCGGTGGAGGCAGCGGACAAATGGTAATCGGCAGTCTGGACGGAGAGATAGGATTTAAACCTTTGCTGGATCAAGCTTTCCAACATGTAAAATACAAGTTGAATGTTCTGAGTGATATTGATGCCTGGCTGAAAAGCCATATCATCCCCATTCTGATGCTTAATGCGGTGAGCTTTAATGAGGAGCGTGAGTTGATCAAGTTGGACGGGAACAGAAAGAAAATCCAACATATGATTGGGGCGATGGATGAAGGTTTTAGTGTTCTTGAGGCTATGGGCATAACGATTATACCGGAGATTCAGGCTAAAATGATTCGCAAGCATCAACGGATGTTGTACCTTCTGTTGAAGATATACAGTGTTCTTCCAATTCATAAGCTGATTGCGGGTTCTTTTGGAGAGATTGAGGCGTTAAATAATGCATTTAACGATTGGAAAAAGACAACAGGCACCCCGACTCCCCATTGGGATGTGCTGAAAAGAGATTTTACTCCCCTTAAATGAAGTGTTGCTCATTCCCTGCATACCGACTACAATAAAACCAACTAATAAAATGGGGATAAGGAGATATACAGATGCGGGAAGTGCCCATGCGCTATGTGAAAGCAAATCAGGTCGGTATTGTATTGTTTGTTTTACTCTCGTTTGTGTTCAATCCAATTGTAGTTCTGGGCGTGTTGTGGGTCATTCAGGTGGTTGGTCTGGCTTCTGGTGGAAAGCTTAATCTGTTTGTGCAGATTGGGAAAGCTGTGTTAACTGGTAAAGGGACAGAGACGCAGGCGGTGGAGCTGCAGCGATTCAACAATATTCTGGCTGTGCTCTTCCTGTCTCTGGCACTCATCTCGTTCTCGCTTGGCTGGGTAGCCGCAGGTTATGTATTCTCCATTATGCTTCTCGCGGCTGCAAGCGCGGCTCTGCTGGGTTATTGTGTGGGTTGCACGGTGTATTTCTGGTACAAACAGCTGCGTGCAGGCAGAAAAATCGGATTTTGAGATTGGCTGAAGAAGTGAAACAGGTTCCGGGATACTACGATAACTTCATAACGAAATCCCCCTCAAATGAGCTGTTCACTTGAAGGGGATTTTCTTTTTTTTCTTATCTGAACCAGGCTTTATTTAAATTGTTGGTGAAATTGTTATCGTTGAAAGGCACGTTGGCACTGCCAAAGTTCGTCGTATTGAGCGCATTTCGTGCGGCAGAAGTCAGGTCGTCCCATCCGATTAAAGGTTGTGTTCCCCCAACAGTGTTGGTAACGCCAAGCTCATGGTTCAGCGGCCAGGTACTATTATAGGAAATCAACGGATGGTTACCTTGTGTATTGGTATTGCTCGGTGTGACGTTGGTGAACTGTCCGTGACCGGAATAGGCAATGGAGAGGATTTGGGGATTGGCCGCTGCCGGATTGTCTACCCACACGACGATACCTTCCCAATCATGACGATGGCCGAGTCCAGAGGAAGGGGAGTCTTTTGGGAAATACCACGAATACATGATTGCCCACACCCCATTGTGCCATGCGGAGCGGGAGTAGATCTGGCCTGTACTTGAGCTACAGTTTCCATTCGATGACCCGGACGTATTCAAGCCAGCGCTGGTATTGCCCTGTTGATCCACTGCGGGAAAAGGCACGCATCCATGATAGACTTTTAGAAATGGCTGAAAACGCTTGGCCGCTTGTTGTGTCACGGTGACTGGTGAGACTTCCTGAAATCCGACAACCTGATCATGATTAATTTCTGCCGCTTCAACAGTGGTAACCCAAGGAATACAGGCCATAAGCGAAACCATGAGCATTAACACGATTTTTTTCATTTACACTTCTCCTTCAAGGGTATGATGTGGTGCTAAGTAGAGGGTGCACTAAAACTATATTGGAAAAAGATTTATATTATTTATCTTTTTATCTTAAGATTTGTAAATTTGTAGCATATCTATGTCATAATCATATGAAGATCATCGAAATCGAAGACTAATTCCTGTCCAAGCGGGCAGAATGGTTGATTAATGAGACTATTTTACATAAAAGGTAGTGGGGAAGATTCAGGATCGGTGCGTGAGGTTTATTGGGTAATGGATGGATTAGTAGGTACCTATATGAAAAAATATACTTATGGATTACAGGCTAGGACATCTTTACATTTGATGATATGATAGGAGTTAAAGGCTTTGGAATGAGACGGAATTCCTGATGCATAGATATAGGTAAGACGAAAGATTAGAGCAGAATGAACACAGATTCATTATTGTGTAAAAAATATGCCCTTTTGTGGACTGATGCAACGTAAGAATATGAGGTCGTTTAGACTCATGGATAATGTGGAATAGGTGGCGTATGAGATGAAAAAAGCTCGCTTAATATATAATCCGACCTCAGGCCGGGAAGAAATGAAGAAACGTCTGGCTGATATTTTGCAGCGTTTGGATCAAGGTGGTATTGAAGCTTCATGTCACGCAACAACGGGTGAAGGTGACGCAACCCGGGAAGCTGAACTTGCGATTGAACGCGGATATGACATGATTATTGCTGCTGGTGGCGATGGCACGTTGTACGAAGTGATTAACGGTATGGCCGAGCGGGAGAACCGTCCTCCGCTGGGTGTGTTTCCTTTGGGAACGACGAATGATTTTGCGCGTGCACTCGGCATTCCGAGACAGTGGGAAGATTACGTGGATCTGGTCATTAACCAGCAGCTTCGTCCGCTCGATCTGGGCAAAGCAAATGATAAATATTTTATCAACATCGCTGGTGGTGGCTCATTGACTGAACTGACCTATGAAGTACCAAGTCGTCTGAAAACGATGATTGGGCAACTGGCCTATTATATGAAGGGTATTGAGAAAATGGCGAGTCTGTCTCCTCAGGAGCTGATTATTCGCGCCGACGGTCAGGAAGAGATTCATGATGAATTCATGTTATTCCTCATCGCCAATACCAATTCGGTCGGTGGCTTCGAGAAGCTGGCTCCGGGTGCAACCATTGATGATGGTCTGTTCGATGTCATTTGCGTGAGGAAATGTAATTTGGCTGATATGATCCGCCTCGTAACGCTTGCACTGCGTGGGGAACATCTGAACGACAAGAAAGTGGTTCATTTCCAGACGAGTCATATGGAAGTTACGTCCCCGGGATATGTACAATTGAACCTCGATGGAGAGTTGGGCGGCACGCTGCCAGCAACGTTTACAAATTTGCGTCATCATTTGATGCTGTATCGTTAAACTTGGCACTTGGCGGAGAATGTGGTCGCTTGCTGAAAAGCAACGATGCCTAAGTAGTGATTGCAGAGCATCGCACAAGTGGTGAGGAGTGTTGGATTCAGCTCTGCGGTAAGGGGAGATGGAAGTAGATTTTCCAGTTGCTGTGTACGGTGGGATCGCGTATAATCTCATGTGGTCACCATGCGTTGAGCTTAACGAACTCAGAAAGCCTTAATGTGGCGAAATCGCCGAATCTGCGAATCTAACGAATCTCAGCGTCGTTATTTTGGAGAAAATGACCGAAAAAGATCGGAAAACACCATCCGAAGATGATATAACGTTTCTGAAGTTCATTAGAAATTCGGAACGTTATTTTTGATGTGATACCATATAAGAAGAAAGAAGTGAATGTACGTTGTCTAATACGAACCGCAGCGGTCGTGGAAAAAACCGCCGGAATTCGGCTGCCTCTCAGGGGCAAGGGAACGCTTCAGCGTCCCGTCAGCCAAGTCAATCATCTCGTCCATCTACACGTCAGCAGGGAAAAGAGGTGCGGCCACAAGGCGCATCTCTTTCTGCCGTTCGTCCAAAGGGAAGAACGCGTGAATCTGCACCAGTCGAAGGACTGCCCGTTAGCAAAAATGAAGAGACCGTCATCGACATCATTGGAATGAACCATGACGGTGAGGGTGTAGGTCGTGCGAATGGATACACGCTCTTTGTGCAGGGTGCGCTTCCAGGTGAAACCGTGCGTGTGCGCGTGATGAAAACCAAGAAGCAGTATGGCTACGCCAAACTGCTGGAAATCGTGAAAGCAAGCCCGGATCGAGTGTCCGCGCCTTGCCCGATCTACGATCAGTGCGGCGGCTGCCAGATCCAGCATATGAGCTATGCCGGACAGCTTGCGTGGAAACGCCAGTTGGTGGTCGATAATTTGCAACGGATCGGCAAGTTGAACGTGATGGTGGAGGATGCGGAAACGGTGGCATCCAACGTGCAGGAAAATGAAGAAAGTGCAAAACAACGTGTGCAGAATGACGATTCAGTTGGTGAGGCGAATGAAGCACAGATGATTGGAAGTAATCGTATTCGACTTCGTCTTGAAGGTGTCATGAACGAAGAAGATACGGAACACGCCATCCGCGTACTGCCTACAATGGGTATGGACGACCCATGGCGCTATCGGAATAAGGCACAGGTGCCAATTGGTGTGACCGAGGGTGGCCTGGTAGGAGGATTTTACGCCAAAGGAAGCCATCGGATCATCGATATGGAAAGTTGCCTCATTCAGCATGAGCACAATGACGAAGTGGTCGCTAAGGTGAAGGAGATCGGCAACCATTTTGGAATCAGTGCTTATAACGAAGAGACAGGTCGTGGCTTGTTGCGTCACGTGGTCGTGAAGAAGGCATTCCGTACAGGCGAGATGATGCTTGTTCTGGTTACGAATGGTCGAGACATTCCGTACAAAGACGAATGGATTGGCAGTATTCGTGAAGTGATTCCGCATGTGGCGAGTATCTGCCAGAACGTGAACAAGAAGCAGACCAATGTCATCTTTGGCGATGAGACCCGCGTCCTCTGGGGCCGGGATGTAATCTATGATTATATTGGTGATGTGCAGTTTGCGATCTCAGCGCGTTCGTTCTATCAGGTGAATCCGGTGCAAACGGAAGTACTGTATGGCAAAACGGTAGAGTACGCTGGACTGAGCGGCAAAGAAACTGTAATTGATGCCTATTGCGGCATCGGAACGATTTCTCTTTTCCTCGCGCAACATGCGGATCAGGTGTACGGAGTGGAGATCGTGCCTGAGGCCATCGAAGATGCGCGTAGCAATGCGTTGTTGAACGAGATGCGAAACGTGAAGTTCGAAGTTGGTGCCTCAGAGGACGTTATTCCACGCTGGAAAGAACAAGGCATCGAGGCCGACGTGATCGTTGTCGATCCGCCACGTAAAGGCTGCGATCCACGTTTGCTGGAAACGATCCTGGAGATGAAGCCGGAGCGAGTGGTGTATGTGAGCTGTAATCCAAGCACCTTGGCACGTGATCTACGTGTGCTGGAGGATGGTGGATATCGCACGGTTGAGGTAACGCCAGTGGATATGTTCCCGCATACGGTGCATGTGGAGAGTGTAGCGATGTTGGTGAGGGATAATTACAGATACTAAGAACAATTGATATCTAAGAGATTATCGTCTGATGCAAATATCCTTGGTTTATATAACAGAGTACTCGAAGCAGAATTACCGCAAATATGCTTAAGGCTCTAAACCGAAGAAGACTAACAGATGATAAAGAAATGAAAGACGCTGGGAAGAAATTTACCCAGCGTCTTTTTTGTCAGTTTGTCTTTTAATCTATTCTAAATCGATTCTTGAATTTATCTGCCGAGGCCTGATCAGCGGGATGAAGAGCATGTCCATACTAGCATCAGACTTGGTATAGTGCTGTAAAAAACTAAGATTCCCCTTTAATTTGGAGTAAGAATTCTCTTCCATAAAAAATTTGGTGTGGGGGGAATGCTTCGAATGAGGAAATCATTTAAGCAGGTCGTTTCCGGGTTACTCGCAGCGGCTCTGCTTCTTCCGGGCGGCTTGATAGCCTATCGGCATCTAATTCACAAATTGTGTATCAGGAAACATTCCAGAATAGCCAAGGCAAGGTAACTCAATCAGGTGGTGCTGGATTCGAAGACAACACGTTCAAACCCAGCAGCAGCATTTCCCGTCAAGACATGATGGTTCTAACGGCGAAAGCCCTGAAAGCAGCAGGTAAGCCATCTGCCGGCAGCGGGAATCTGGCTCCTTATTCCGATGCTGCAACCATTTCCACTTACGCTGTGGATAGTGTAACTTCCCTTGTAGGAAGCGGAATCGTCAACGGAAAAGGTGGCAAAATCGCACCAACTGAATCATTGACCCGCGCTGAAGCAGCGGTGATTCTGTCCCGGATCTGGGCAACTCATTGAAGCTGCTGTCTGTACTTTACAGGAGGCAGCTTTTTCAAATTCCATGGCCCTCAATCATGATTGTAATAGAGATCGTTAACCAACCGATTCCATTTGCAGCTCAGCACAAATCATTCGTTCAGGCAATTTTATTACAGGAGGAACCGCTACTCAATGCTGAATATTGTCGATCCAATACATAGACATCATAAATTTTACTTTTTTCCACTTTGCAATAAAGATGGAATCTGATAGGATAAGTTTATAAATACGATGGTTTTAGTGAGGATTAAAAAGGAGGCCGCCTTGCCATGCAAGAATTAACACATCTGGATCAACTTGAGGCTGAAGCGATATACATTATCAGAGAAGTAGCAGCGGAGTGCGAGAAACCGGTCATGTTGTATTCCATCGGCAAGGACAGCTCGGTCATGCTGCACTTGGCCCTAAAGGCTTTCTACCCCGAGAAGCCGCCGTTCCCATTCATGCATATCGATACAACCTGGAAATTCAAGGAAATGATTGAGTTCCGCGACCGAAAGGCGAAGGAATTTGGTATCGAAATGATCGTGCACTCTAATGAAGAGGCTATTCAACAAGGAATTAACCCCTTCGACCATGGTTCCGCATATACCGACATTATGAAAACCACAGCCCTGAAGCAGGGATTGGATAAATACGGATTCACGGTTGCGTTCGGTGGCGGAAGACGTGATGAGGAGAAGTCGCGTGCGAAGGAGCGGATTTTCTCGTTCCGGAACAAGAATCACTCGTGGGACCCGAAAAACCAACGTCCGGAGATGTGGAAGCTGTTCAACACGCGAATCAACAAGGGAGAGAGCATTCGAGTCTTTCCGCTGTCCAACTGGACTGAGAAGGATATCTGGCAATACATTCGTCGGGAGAACATCGATATCGTTCCGCTTTACTCCGCGGACGTAAGACCGATCATTAATCGTGACGGGCATATCATCATGGTGGATGACGAGCGGATAAAGCTTGAGCCTGGCGAGAAGGTAGAGATGAAGAAGATTCGCTTCCGCACGTTGGGTTGTTACCCGCTCACGGGCGGAGTCGAGTCCGATGCCGTTACGCTGGATGAGATCATTGAGGAGACATTGGGTGCGTTATCTTCCGAACGGACCAGTCGGGTTATCGATCAAGAAGCGGCGGGAAGCATGGAACGACGCAAACGGGAGGGCTATTTCTAACATGAAGAGTCTACTTAAATTCATTACCTGCGGAAGTGTGGATGATGGCAAGTCCACGCTGATCGGACATATGCTCTATGAGGCTAAGCTGCTGTTTGCCGATCAAGAACGCGCGCTTGAGCTCGATAGTCGATTGGGAAGCCGAGGCGGCAAAATCGACTACTCGCTGCTCCTCGATGGTTTGCTGGCCGAACGCGAACAAGGGATTACCATTGATGTGGCATATCGTTATTTTACGACGTCTCATCGTTCCTTCATCGTGGCGGACACACCGGGACACGAAGAGTATACGCGCAACATGGCTGTAGGCGCTTCCTTTGCCGATCTAGCCATCATTCTGGTGGACGCTACCAAAGGCATCATTACCCAGACCAAACGCCATGCCCGGATCTGCGCCCTGATGGGGATCAAGCATCTCGTACTGGCTGTGAACAAGATGGATCTGGTCGGCTTCGATCAGAGGACGTTCGAGGCAATCAAGGAAGAGTTCATCCAAACGACGGCCGAATTCCAAATCAAGAGCATCCAGGTCATTCCCGTGTCCGCTACGGAAGGGGACAACATTACAACCCAGTCGCCGAATGCTCCCTGGTACGAGGGGTTAGCATTATTGCCGTATTTGGAAAGTATAGATGTTCATACTACCGATGATACGAAGCCTTTCATGATGCCGGTTCAGCGTGTAAGCAGACCGGACCATACGTTCCGTGGGTTCCAGGGCCAGATCGAGGCTGGAAAGATTTCGGTCGGAGACGAACTCATGACTCTGCCAAGTCGGGAGAAAGCCAAGGTTAAGCGGATTTTGGTGACGGACCAAGCTCAGGATTCGGCTTATGCTGGCCAACCGGTTACGATACAACTGGACCGCGAAGTTGATGTCTCGCGGGGCTGCGTGCTCACGATAGACAATCAAGTCCAAGAAGCTGACAGCTTCGCTTCTACGATCCTGTGGATGGACGATTCCGTCCTGACTCCGGGCAAGCATTATTGGGTAAAAGTCGGAACGAAGACTCTTCCAGGCACTGTAACGGCGATTACCCATAAAATTGACATTAACACGGGCCATACCGTTCCGGCCGATCAAATTGTTAAGAACGAATTGGCCAAGTGTGAATTCACGCTGTCGGATCAGATCGTCTTCGATTCCTTTGAGCACAATAAGAGCATCGGAGGTTTTATCCTCATTGATCGTGTCACTAACATGACGTCTGCTTGCGGAGTCATCGATCAAGCTCTGAAGGGAGAAAGCCGATTTGCCACGCTGGATACGGGGATCACGAGAGATGTTCGCGCCCAGCAGAAAGGACAATCTCCGCTTACGCTCTGGTTTGCTGGCTCGGATACGGTAGCTCTCGCCAAGGAAGTGGAGAAGCGACTAATGTCATCCGGTTACCATACGATGCTGCTTGAGAGCATCAGTGGAGAAACGCTTCGCGGCACGGCGGAGATGGCAAAGGTGTTGAACGACGCCGGCCTGATCTCACTGGTATCCCATGATTCTATCAGTGCGGGCGAACTTGAGACAGCTCGAGAGATCATCGGGGGTAAAGGATTTATCGAAGTTAACGCGGACGAGATCGGCGGAATGTCCACCCAGGATGCCGCGAAATCCGTGGTTAAACGAGTCGTGCAATCCGTTATCGATCACAGTCCTTCGAATAACTACGACATATAATAAGCATGTCCGATAAAAGCGGTTGCCGATCAGGCAGCCGCTTGTTTGTTTCGTCTAACATCTTAACGAACAGTCTGTATTCAGTGGTATGGCACCCGTTGATGTTCAAAGATGTAGAAAATCATTGGGCTAAGGATGCTGTCAATGATATGGGCTCTCGCCTCATTGTGAATGGCATTGGTAACGATCTATACAATCCAAATACGGATATGACACGTGCTGAATTCGCAGCGATTATGATGAAAGGGTTGGGACTGAATCCAGTTGATGGAAAGGCGCCTTTTGCAGATGTGGATGCTCCCGATTGGTATAATTCCGCTGTTCTGACGGCCTATGAGTACAAGCTGATTGAGGGCTTTGAGGATGGAAACTTCCGCCCGCAAGAGAAGATTACTCGTGAGCAAGCC
Source organism: Paenibacillus sp. FSL k6-2145 (assembly GCF_037976585.1). Taxonomy (NCBI): domain Bacteria; kingdom Bacillati; phylum Bacillota; class Bacilli; order Caryophanales; family Paenibacillaceae; genus Paenibacillus; species Paenibacillus sp. FSL k6-2145. Next base: position 2,992,167 of record NZ_CP150267.1, read on the forward strand.
ATGGTGATCTTGTCCAAAGCTATGGCAATTACAGGTCTTCAGGAGAAGCTGGCGACGAAGGACAGCGATGAGATGCTGAAGCCGTATACAGTTGCAATTGCTGTGTCGGAATGGGCAAAAGCCGCTGTTGCTGCAAGTATTGAGGCAGGTGTGATCAGCGGCAGAGGAGCACATGAACTGGCTTCGAAAGCCAACATCACCCGTGCTGAGGTTGCAGCTATCGTCCAAAGAATATTGAAGGCTTCTGACTTGATTTAAAGCACCAAAAGGGTTCCCCATGCAGGAAGAACTGCATAAGGGGAGCCCCTTTTTGTCTTTGATTCAATACCATCCATTAACTACAGTAGTCTAAAACTCCCATCATCCCAATTGGTAATTAATATACATGCACACCCGTACCAAGCACGGATTTGTTTTGCACGGAATTACCGGATAGATATACCTTTTGCAGATTAGGCAGCTGGCTTAGGGTCTCTATATTGGAAATGGCATTGTTCTCGAGATGAAGCTCTTCTATGGCCTGCCAGTTGCTCATGAATTGGAGAGAAGCCAAATTGCTGTCTTGCAGAGTGAAGGAACGTAGAGCGGACATGTTGGCAAAGTAAGGCATCATTTGGTCAACTTCAGTAACAGAGGTATTGTTGATGCTGAAATATGGCTGCTCTAAGGTCAAATGTTCAAGCACGCTGTTCTCCGCGGCCACCTTTTGTTCAAAGTTCAGCCTGCATTCGGAGCACATCAGAGATTTGATCTGCTTCAAACGAAATAAGGCATCGCTTTCCTTGAACAGTGACGAGTCGTAAATGTTTAAGGTCTCCAGGCGGGACAAGCCGTCCAGGGCGGCCAGACGGGTTATTTCACTGATCTCCCAGAGGGAAAGCTGCTTCAGCTTCGGGAATTTCCCCAGCGTCGCCAAATTTAACTCTCCGCTTCCGCCACGGAGCGTCAGGCTGGTTGCAGCGGGCGCCTTCAGGCCCGAGAGAAAGGAGGTTGGTATTTCCACTCGCTCTACTTTAGGCAGTGTCAGCGCTTCTGCATTCTCGTAGTAGCCGGACAACGTTAATTCCCGCAAAGAGGACAGGCTATTGATTGCTTTTACCGAACCAAGCTGACTTAGAGAAGCCAGGCGCAGTGTAGTAATGGAGTTTTTACCAGCCAAGCGCTCCAGACTGGAGAAGTTTACATTTTCGATATCTAACGTTTGTAAAGCAGGCATATTTTGCACAAAGTCGATGGACTTTACGTTCGTTAAATAGGACAACTGAAGCTCCTGAAGCTGGGTCAAGGCATACAGCGGCTGCAGGTCTGTGGTTTCACTGTACTGTATAGATAAGGATGATAGCCCGGTCATGGACGACACCCATCCGAGTTCATCGACAAAGGTGAGCGACAGGGACTTGATTGGCAATTGGTTTAACAAGTGAAAATCTGTTACGGACTCATCCACATAGGTAATGGATAAAGAGTTCAGATTGGGGAATTCCAGTAGTAGGGCCAACTCCTGATTGCTGCGAAGCTGAGTGGAAAGCTCCGTAATTTTAGACTTGTCGCCAAAGTAGCCCGAAAATGTACTGAAGGATTCGTTAAAAGCGCCTCCATAACTTTTTAATCCCGGCATATGGGCCAAAGTGGTTTGGTCCGTCTGGGATATTTCATAGGTATTTGTCAGGTCCAATGCGGTCAGTCCCTTAAAAGCTTCAAAATCTCGCTGATCAATCCGTTGGCTATTCAGTTTTTTGTCCTGAGTAATATAAGTGATCTTCTCGGCCTGTTCATCGCTGAATGGATCGGAGAGACTATATGTAAACTTCCACTGATCATTCTCCGAATGCTCTACGGTTAAATAGCGAATACGAGCTAATTCCTCCTCTGTTGGCAAGGCGGACCCTTTATCGAAGATATCTCGCAAAAATGAGAGCAAAACCTCGCTTTCAGGCATCTTTCGCACAGGCAGATTGGCTTCTGTTTTTGGATAGGTGGAGCTGTTGCTATAATAAAAATATGTACCGATGGCGCCAGCTAGGACTAACATCAGTATCAGCATTACCTTTACGAAGGCAGTCTGCTTCAGCGGTGCTTTAGGGGGCGTTCCGTGGTAATGATTAATGGTCTGGTCTACGTAATAGACATGATTTTGCTTCAATAAAAGTTCTGTTTCACAATAGGGACACTTTAAAACCTCATCCTTCTTGTATTCAATTCTTCCGTTGCAATTGGGGCAGTTTAGCGGGATAAACGCCACGAATGTCCCCTCCTTCATTATGATGGTCATAAGATCATGCTGAACGGTCATCTGATTTCATTATACCTTGTAAATTTACGTTTGATGAGAGTAAGGAGTTTCACATAACGAAGGAGCAGGAAAATCCTGCTCCTTTTTGATCTTTTTTAAGTATGGCAGGTGGTAGGAATTGTTAAATAAATCATCAAGCAATAGATGTTATTGGATGTTTAACTTGCACAGGGTAGAGATGTTCACCATGGGTTCTTACAAATAAGCCGTCATTGCTGATTGTACTTTTTAGAACGATATCATCTGTTGCATCTGGCGTGAAATGAAAGGTTACTTTCTCTGTATCTTCATCTGCAATCTTATCCAAGATATCTTTCATATTCATTTCGTTTAAGCTAACAACGTCGAAGAGCTCAATATGATTGTCTTCTTTCTGATAAATAACAATGACGTTTTCGTTTTCCAAGTAATAAATATCATCACTAAAGACATTCAGGCAATAAAACATGAGTATTCCTTGAGCATGATCGGTAGCAAAATGCTGCGAAACAGGTAATCTTTCGGATGCAAATCTATGGATAAGACGTAAATCCTCCGCGTTAGTTACATTTAGTTTTCGGATGTTCGCAGGCTCAGGTGATTTCTTTGCCGTATAATTTATTGAAAAAAGATGTTCTTCCACAGGTTTAAACCCAAACTTGGGGTAAAAATCAAGGACTGATTCATTGGCAAAAAGGTACATGTAATCGTACTTGTTCTCGTATTCCGCTAAAACTTTGTTCATTAAACGTGTAGAGAGTCCTTTCCCCCGATAATCAGGATGTGTCATCACCGTGCCGATTTGAATCGCTTTTTTCTTCTCACCGTGAATGATGAGCTCAAGGATGTTAACAGAAACGTTGGCAATAACCTGGTCTCCATCGACATATGAATAAGGGATGTAACGCTCGCCCCAGTACCCTTGTTGATACCAATCTTCAAAATTGATCTCAAACGTGTTGACAGCAAGCTCGAAAAAACTTTTGCGCAGTACTTCATTGTTTTTATAATTCTTCATAAATATTAATTCTTGCATGGTATTCTCCCCTTAATCCTCAAAAGTGACTGTTTGTATAGTGGTACGATCCTGCATTTAACTATGTAAAATATGATTACAGGTGACAATTCTGCTTATAAGTTGTTGTTTAAGCAAGATTTGTAACAAGAGAAAGTGGAGTTTGATATGGAAAGAGACGCGAGCGAATTCGCGTCTTCTTTTTTGCATGCTTTATAGGATATGCTTAAATGCAATTGCGTCAGTGAACTGTTTTTCACTATTCAAATCTTGGTCCATCAATCTACATTAAAATGCACGATTGCACTATATAACATCTTGTTGCGAAAAGGGTCAAATGTTACTTGATGTTGAACTTGCTTCACGCGTAGCATTAATGCTTTGTTCATTCCGATTCGTTCTTCGATCGCTCGTTCCAGTTCACGGAAGTCATAAGCCTGCAAGCATTCGACTTTGTCTTTGATCATATCCAGTGAAATTTCCATATATAATTCAGGCCTCCTTAAATCTCGATTTGCAGGTTAAAAGCCTGTCGAGCTTCATTTTAGAGGAGCTTTTCCAGTTCGGCAAGAGCAATCGGGCTGAAAATCTAATAAAGACGTGATAAAATCGGGAAAGGGCAATTTTAAGATCATCGAACTTTCATTAATCTGAAGATCTAATGGAAGTTATAACAGATACTGCTGTTTGAACAAAGTTACATTTGCATGGTATAAGTGAAGAAGAAGCTAGGACACCATAATGTGAATCGCAACGAAACTGCGAATGATCATGTAAATGATAGGCAAGCAGATGCAAAGAGTTACGTTTTATTATTATTAATGAGGACAAAGACTGTCCTGGAATGTATAGAGGAGCTTTTGAGATGACAAAGGAAAACTTTTGGCGTGAATTGCCACGACCATTTTTTATACTGGCACCTATGGAAGATGTGACAGATGTTGTGTTCCGGCATGTCGTAAGTGAAGCGGGCAGACCGGATGTGTTTTTTACGGAGTTTGCGAACACAGAGAGTTATTGTCACCCGGAGGGGCACCATAGTGTGCGTGGACGGTTGACGTTTACAGCGGATGAACAGCCGATTGTGGCTCATATCTGGGGAGATAAACCGGAATTCTTTCGTGAGATGAGTATCGGTATGGCGAAAGAAGGATTTAAAGGCATCGATATTAATATGGGCTGTCCTGTAGCGAATGTTGCGGAGAATGGAAAAGGAAGTGGCTTGATCTGCCGGCCAGCCCTTGCGGCGGAGATTATTCAGGCGGCGAAAGCCGGAGGGCTGCCGGTCAGTGTGAAAACGCGTCTCGGATTTACTGAGGTCGATGAATGGCGCGACTGGTTGACTCATATTTTGCAACAGGACATCGTGAATCTGTCTATTCACCTGCGTACGAGAGAGGAAATGAGCAAAGTAGACGCTCACTGGGAACTTATTCCGGAGATTAAGAAACTGCGTGACGAGATAGCGCCTAATACTCTTCTGACGATTAATGGGGATATTCCTGACCGTGAGACAGGCCTGAGACTCGCGGAGCAATATGGTGTGGATGGTATTATGATTGGACGCGGTATCTTCCAGAATCCGTTTGCTTTTGAGAAGGAGCCGAAGGAACACAGCAGTAAGGAATTGCTTGATTTGCTACGGCTGCATTTGGATCTCCATGATCAATATTCCGAGCTTGAACCACGTTCGTTCAGCCCGCTGGCCCGTTTTTTCAAAATCTATGTTCGTGGCTTCCGCGGTGCTAGTGAGCTGAGAAACAGCTTGATGAACGCCAAAACCACTTCTAAAGTACGCGAATTGCTCAATGAGTTTGAAAGTAATGAACAGGTGGAGTAGAGTAAGACGTAATCATGGATACGGAGTATGATTCAGATAGATTTAAAAGCAAAAAAAAGAAGCGGAGGATTTACCGCTTCTTTTTTTTGCTTTGCTGTTTAACGCGTATACTCAGGCTTCTCCATCGCGACCGGTTGAGGATTGGCAAGCACCCATAACACAGCCAACTCGGATAATCTGGCAGGCGCATCAAAATCGTATCCATTGCGAAGCCTGCTGACCAAGTCTGCTGCCTCTTGGAGAAGTGCGGGGGCGAGTGGCGCACCAGTGCCTAGGTAACGAATCAGAGAATCCAGCATCTTACGATACTCCGCATCCCAGTTTCCACCGCCATTATCCAATACTTCATGAGACACACGTCCTGTGATGCGAATGACCTCTCCCTGCACCGTTTGAGCGTGGCCTTGGGCCGGAATGAGATATTCCCACAGCTCTTGGTGCTGTTTGGTCCAAGTGGTTGCTTTTACCTGAATGGGGGTAGTCCCATCGTGCATGATCCGATTCGCTACCGGCTCGACATCAAATAACTGGTACAGTTTAATCAGCGCGTCTGAAACTTCATCGATCTTGTCCTTATTGAACTTCTCACGGACGAATTCAAAATCCTTCCCGATCCGCTTCACCGATTCTTTCATATCCGGGGTGACCGATGCTCCGGCATCCAGAAGAATTGCGGCAATCTCTGCCAGATTAACTATATCGCTATTCCTACAATTGACTAAGCCCTTAGCTAATGGCGTATTACCCTGTTTATTTTCTACGTTAATCGTAGCGCCCTGGTTTACCAACTCTTGAACCACTTTGGTTCGATACCCACTGACCGCTGCATGTAACGGTGTTTCATTTTGGTAATCCACAGCGTCCAGATACGCACCTAATTCAAGGAACAGGGGTACATTTCCTGACCAGTGTGAGGCATGGGCATGTAAAGGCGTGCGTTGATATTTGTCACGTGCATTAATATCTGCCCCTTGCTCTATCAGCCAGCGGACCAATTCATCCGAAATATGCCGAAAGCTGAGGGCCGTACCTTTGCTGTAGCCCCCGCGGGCATCCCATTCGCATTGCTCAAAGACTTCTTTTACGGTTGCGATATCATTATCTTTAACGAGTTTTTCCATATGAGCAGGTAAGGTTGCTTTCTTCGTAGCCATTACACTCTTCCTCTCCTTTGTGAATAACAACGTAAGTTCCAATGGTAGGCTATGATGATTTAATAGTAAGTAGATAATTTTCTGCAATTTTATCACATAGGGGAACTCAAAACCAATAACTGGGTTTCTTCCATCATCAATTTGGTTTGCTATGTTATAATTTAAATGAATGTTGATACTGGAGACGGATTGAAAAATATTTGAAATGATCGCCGCAATTCATGCGGTAGGCTTTTGATAATAGGAGGATTTATGTCCTGGAGTAAATTGAAGCAACAACTGGAGAGTTTTCTTAGTCCTGCGTTAGTTGGAAGTGTGGAGTACCGTGCCACCAGCTATAGCTATTCACCTGATAAATCAGGCAATTGTTATATTACTGTAGATAAAAAGAATGTACTCAACATGAGTGATACAACAACCCCAATCCGATGGTATCAGTCAGAGCAGGAGATCAAGAGCGACCCGGAGATCATGATTCCTGTGAGCGATGAAGAGATTGAAGTTATTCGAAAAGATTCCAAAGGACCCATTCCCGAAGATCGCCTTCAAGTCATGGCAAGAAGTAGAAAAATCTCCGTACATGCCAAAGAGCTTTTGTTGGCTCAGACCGCACTTAGTAAATCAAATTTTACCGTTGCAGCCACGACGTATTTATCAACTTCTATAGAGGATAATCTGGATAGCAAGGATATCTTGTTTAATATTCTGGCTTTAATGGACAGACGAGTTGGCAAAAAGCGAATTCTGAACATGTCTGAGCAGGTCAAATTAAAGCATCCAGCGGTACAATATTTTTATGAGCTGCGTCGTCGTACGTTGTGAAATTTAATAACATTCATGGATAGAGGTACACTGTGTCGGTGACGGTTTCACTGAAATCTGCCTAACAAGTGGATATAGCTTTTAACTATAACCAGTTATGGTTTTTTAGTATCCCTTCTAACTGCTCTCGGCGTGATATGATCATTGTATACAACGAGGGGGTTTTTTACATGACTGATAAGTTCCAGATCGTAGGAAGTTTATTGCGGCCAGATGAGCTGCTGAAATATAAAACGCAAATTGAACATAATGATGATATCCAATATCCGTTCTATGAAAACTACGAAGGATATGAGAAGTGTGAGACAGAGGCAATCAAACAAGTTGTCGCAAAGGAAATCGAACATAACTTGTCCGTGGTTACCGATGGCGAATTCTCCAAATCGATGTGGCATCTGGACTTTGTATGGGGATTTGGCGGAGTGAAGCGTTACATCGCGGATCACGGCTATTTTTTCAGAGATGTGGATGGAACTTCGAAGTATGAAACACGCAAAGATATTGGACTGCGCATCACTGATAAATTGAGTGGAAAGAACCATCATTTCATTCAACTGTTCCAACAACTGCAAGACACGGCTGGCGAGCAACAAACGAAACTTTGCGTACCGTCTCCTTCCCATATTTTCGGTGAGCTTTCCTGGTCGGATAACATTGGTGGAACGGATTCTGTATATAAGAACAAACAGGAGCTCAAAGAGGGTCTTGTGATCGCGTATAAGGAGTTTGTCGAAGAATTCGCTGCTATAGGCGGCAAAATCCTGCAATTCGATGATTGCTTGTGGGAACTGTTTGCAGACGACAACCCGAACTCTCCGTTTACAGGGGAACATATTAATCAAGATGAAGTATCAGGTCTCGCTACCGAATTTATTGATATTAACAATACCGTGATTGACTTTGGTCACAGTCTTGGCTTGAAAATGTGGACACATAACTGCCGCGGCAATTATGATTCCCGCAACATGGGCGGTGGATCATATGTGAAAATCGCTAATCTGTTCCTGAAGCAATTGAAGTATGATCGTTTCTTCCTGGAGTGGGATGATGATCGTGCGGGTTCAATTGAAGCTCTGGAAGTGTTCAAGGACAGACCTGAAACGGAAATTGTACTGGGTCTGTTGTCATCCAAAACGAGTACACTCGATGATGAAGCGCGTGTTGTCCGTTTGCTGGACGAAGCATCCAAAATCATCGATAAGGATCGGCTGCTGTTGTCTCACCAATGCGGATTTGCATCTTGTGATGGCGGTAACGAATTAAGCGAAGCTCAGCAATGGGCGAAGATTGATCAAGGGCAGAAGATTGCAAAACAATATTGGGGCAGCACCGTCTAGAATTCAAGCTGAATATATTGTGACCTTATAAACACATTGCTCGATCAATAGTGTTCTGTGCGATAATAAAACGGCGACTTTTCCTCTGGAATCTATCCAGGGAGAAGCCGCCGTATTTGTTGTGGAACGTACACATGGATACGTGCTCATTTCTATAACTTTTTTAAACTAATGATGAGGCAGGCATGTCTTTCTTTATTACTGCGATTCACGATGTGCCAGCCATTCCTTTTTCAACAAAGCATATTGATACGTATTCTCGTATTTCGGTGTGCCGTCCTCATTTTTGACAAATGAAATGAACTCCAAAAAAAGACCTTCCCGTCGCATGCCCAGCTTCTCACACAGTTTCTGAGAACGGAAGTTATCATCCTCGACATAGGCGTACAGTCTTCTTATTCCCTGTTCCATAAAGAGATTTTCGATGAAAGCATTGGCGCTCTCACTGGCGTATCCTTTCCCTTCATATCTGCCATTAAAATTCCAACCAATACTATACGTATCTGAATTCGAATCCTTATCTGTATCGGAATCCCGATCTTCCCTCATACCAAACAGCTCACCGATCAACTCGTTACTGTCCTTCAGGCAAACCGCGATGTGGGAATCGTCACTGCTTCTTTTTGCGACCTCTGCTGCCGCATCTTCCAATGTTAAAATTTGTTGATCCATAAAACAATTCACTCTGGGATTTGCCGTGTATTCCAATAGTCCGGCTGCGTCTGTTACGGTGAAATTTCGCAGGATTAATCGATTGGTTTTAAGTATTTGCATAAGATATACCTCCGGTTTTCATATCAATAGATTGGCTTTGTTCATGTTGTATCTCTTTTTATTTTACGAGATTCCCTATTCGTACTATAACTGGTTATAGCCTTGGGTTTGGCTTTGGTTCTGTCTGACCGGGAGAACAATCCCACCAATTTCTCCCTATAGATATAACCAAGTACGAACCCGATCACAGCGATAACAGAAATGATAATGGCGATCGTGTATTGTTGCATATGAATTGTGGACCCCACAGCAGCAGATGCAATGATCCACGGCAGACGACCGACAATAAGGATCGTGAAGAACCTAAACGAACTAATCGATGTAAGTGCGGCGACAAATACAAGCATGTCTTTGGGTAAGCCGGGAATCACAAAAAAGATAAATAAAAATGCGGAGAATTTCTTCTCATCATGAATTAACGACATCCACTTATTATTTTTCTTTTGCATTAGCCGTGAAATATAGGCGCGACCGATGTAACGAGTGAAATAAAAGGCGATCGCTGAGCCTAATATCAAACCTACAGTTGTATACAATGAACCAATGGCTGTACCATAAATATATCCGCCTGCGACTTGTACAACTTCTCCTGGGATAGGTGCAACCACGATCTGAAGAATCTGGAATAAAATAAACATGACCGGACCCCAATGGCCTGTTGAATGAATATACGCTCTGAAATTGTCCATGGAAGACATGATTTTAATAAGGGCAGGAGAATAATACACCAGTAGACCAATGGACAACATGATGAACAGACCCAACAATATGTTAATCATTACTTTTTTCGAAGTTTGTGGCATTCCTGACGACCCCTTTGTGTAATAACTTCTACATATTTACAGTATAAGACGAAATTATTAAGAGATACCTACATAACTTCTGAAGAATTCTTAAGTCGATTGTATTTGCTGGTAGTCGCTAATAGCGCATATTATACTGAAATTAGACGGAGGGATCAGATGAGCAAGAAAATTCTAATTGCTGATGATAACAGTGAGATTCGTGAAATTGTAAGGATTCTGTTAGAGAGTGAAAATTATGAAGTGATTGAAGCGATAGATGGCCAAGATGCGATTGATAAAGTGAACGAAGAGACGGATCTCATTATTTTGGATATGATGATGCCCAATAAATCGGGGCTGAAGGCGTGTCTGGAGATTCGTGAAAAAACAAGTGCACCGATCCTGTTTCTCACGGCGAAAACGCAGGATTCTGACAAACAATTGGCCTTTTCCTCAGGCAGTGATGACTTTTTGTCCAAACCATTTTCCTATACAGAACTTGTTTCGAGGGTGAAGGCTTTACTGCGGAGGTATTATGTTTATCGGGGCAAGGAGAAGTCCGAAGAAAAGGACCAGATTATCGTTAAGGATCTTACCGTCCATCAGGATTCAAAAGCCGTGTTTGTTGGAGAGAAGGAGATTGCTCTAACTGAAATTGAATACCAGATCTTGCTGCTGTTGGCTAAGAAGCGACGAAAGGTGTTCTCGGCAGAAAATATATATGAGAGTGTTTGGGGGCAACCCTACTTTTATACGTGTAATAACACGGTCATGGTTCATATTCGTAACTTGAGAGGCAAACTGGAGGATGACCCGCAGAACCCTAAATATGTGAAGACCGTTTGGGGGAAGGGGTACAAAATTGAATAGATTATTAATCGGAAAAAAGCTGAAGATTAAACTGGTTCTGGCGGTTATCATTTCTTTGGTCATTTCCATAAGTGCACTCGTTATTTTACAAGTTGTTGGTGAGACTGTATTAGATAGTTATTTAAGCAAATCCACTTTTGTAGAGAACAGGCAGCAAGATGCGCTCGATCGATTCGAAGCATTTGTGGATAACCAGAACGTGTCATCCCGTGATCATGAGCAATTGTCTGCTTGGATAAGACATGAGCGCTACTTAAATCTGTATATTTTTGCAAAAGACAAATTGATATTTTCCTCCAACACGGAGATTGATCCGGCCATTAATGAAGAACTGTTAACTCAATTCGTGCCATCGAAAATACCCATCACCACCATCCATTTTGCGGATCAGGATGCCCAGATATACTTGGTTAGCTTTTATGAGTATCAATACTACAACCTCATTCTGATTATTGGTGTTTTCATAGCGGCCATTGTGTTCCTTGTTTCATTTCTACTGATGATTAATAAGAAAACATCTTATATTGGCGTGCTTGAACAAGAGATCAAAATACTCGAAGGTGGAAATTTGGATTATTCGATTACGATATCGGGAAAGGATGAACTGTCATCTCTGGCCCAGAGTATTGATGAGATGAGGAAATCATTTGTGGAGCGGCTGGGCAGCGAGGAGAGGGTCAGGATGGCCAACCGTGAATTGATCACGGCGATTTCCCATGATTTGCGAACACCACTCACGATTCTATTAGGATATATGGATATCATAGAGCTCAACAAATATAAGACACATGAGGATCTGTTGCAGTATATTCATAATAGCCGGGAGAAGGCCTATCAGATCAAAGTGCTGTCGGACAAACTATTCGAATATTTTACGGTATCCTCTGCCGCTGAAGAAGAGGAAGTAGAATTTGAAATGTATGAGGGCAGAGCACTTATCGATCAACTTATAGATGAGCAATTAGTAGTTTTGGACGATATAGATGTGCAGGTTCAGACAGATTCACATCATGAGGAGTTTTTACTGGAAATTAATCTGGTCGCTATGCGTCGCGTAATGGATAACATATTTTCAAATATTGGAAAATACGCCGATCCAGGGCACCCCGTTCATATCCAGATTTCTTTGAAGCAACAATGGGTGATTCTTGAGGTGAAGAATAAGATTAAACGTGTTGGCAAAAAGAATGATAGCAACGAAATCGGGCTTGTTAGTTGTCAGAAAATGATTCAGCAGCATAACGGGACGTTGACGGTATCGCAGGAAAAGGATATCTTTTCTCTACAGATTACGTTACCTGTCATCTTTAATAAACCAACACAGACTCATATTTAACGGATCTCTTGAAATGATGCGCTAAATAGGCATAGGCGAATGAACATCGCTCTGCCATTCACACTATACAAAAAGAGCCATGCGACAGCATGGCTCTTACATATATCGTGAGAGGGCAAGCCTCATTTTTTAAACAAAAGGTGCATTCTGTTTCTTGAAATATTGTTCAATTAGAAACGCGAGCATCGGTCCGGGCTCAGCCTTCTGTAATTGAGCCTGATCGCCAAATTCCATGAGATACGGCTGTTCCGTAGTACAAGGAGTCCAATGAGGCATCAGCTTTCCGGTGGAGTCCGGACCGTTTGGATCACCTGTAGCAATAAAATTGGATAAATAATTACACATCTGGCGGGCCAGATCATAATGCTTGCCTGTGAAAGGCCGCCAGCATTTGGCGAGTGTTTCGAAGAAAAACCACAGATCGACGGAGTGAAAAGTGCCTGGCTGGTCCCAGCCCGGAATCTCGGCGTCGAAGTTATAATAGTAGAGAGGCGTTTCAGACGGATGACCGCTGTTTGCGCGGATGGCGAGCAGAATGGCATGTTGGATCATGCGGACCGATGCTTGTTGCAGCGCATGCTCTAATTGGCCGGAAATAGCCTCACATAGCTGTAAAAAGGCAGGAGCATCCTCGCCAAACAACTCCACAGCCATCTGCTTCAGTTCTTCCAGATTGGCTGCGGCGGGACGGGTCCAAAATTCGGAAGATGTATGCCCCAGCATTACGGGTATCGCCTCGCGCTCCTGCTGAACAAAACGAGTAAACGGATCGCCTGCACAGAATTGTTCGTCGATGACAGTTCCCCAGAAGCTTTTGTATTCGAGTGCTTTGTCACGGAGATATTCAGCATCCAGTTGTCTCGCCTCAGCCAGGGAAGATACGCCCAGGAAGCCAAAAAATTCAACCCCTGATTGTTCTGCATCCCTTAGTGTGGAACGGACAGAAGGCACGCGGACCTTCGGGTACAACTCGGTAGCTATACCACTCATGATGACGGCTCGCTGGAACAAGCCTTTATTTTGCGGAGAGGTCATCTGGCTGAGTACACTTCCTCCGCCTGCCGACTGTCCGCCGATGGTGATCTGGTCTGGATCACCGCCAAAGGCGGCAATGTTGCGTTTGACCCACTGGGTACCTGCTTGCTGATCAAGATGACCAAAGTTGGCGGGTGCATGGGGGGATTCGGCACTAATCTCAGGATGGCACAGGAAGCCGAAGGCATTCAGCCGATAATTAATCGTCACAACGATGATACCTCTACGAGCGATTCGCTCGCCATCAAATTCCATTTCGGCCGTATGGCCGACTTGCAGGCCCCCGCCAAAGTACCAGACAAAAACAGGCAGCTTCTCGTCCGTACGCTTGGCGGGTGTCCAGACATTCAGATACAGACAATCCTCATCCATGGGCAGGTCGGGATCAACGGCCCATTCGCGGGTATAGATATTGTTATCATCGATGACTGTTGGGGCTTGCATGGAGATGGGGGCAAAATCAAAAGCTTGCAGTACACCTTCCCAGTTCGACTGCGGTTGCGGAGCGCGCCAGCGGTTCTCACCTACAGGAGGTGCGGCAAAAGGAATTCCCTTGAAGCTGGTAATCCGCGGGTCCGCCGCGGGCAGTCCTTGCACTTGTCCATGTTCTACCGTAACCATTCTAAGCATACAACATTCTCCTCTCTGGATTTAGCATGTAAGCGTTACCGAGCATCTGATCAACGATATATAAGATAAACCTAACGCCAGAACAGGGCGTCTTAGAAAGGGGGGATCGAGGTTGAATCCGATTTGGCATGAGAGCAGTAGAGCCAGTAATTTGTATTTTATCAGCGGTGGTCACAAGCCGGCCAACGCTCATCAATGGGGGCCAGGCGTGCGTGACGTTTATGCGCTGCACTATATTATCCGCGGTCAAGGGACGCTGGAGACGGGCGGCCGCGTTTTTCGGCTCGTTACGGGGGAAAGCTTTATCATATTTCCGCAAAAGGAGATTTACTATTATCCAGACCTGCAAGATCCATGGGAGTACGTCTGGGTGGAGTTTAGCGGTGAGGATGCCGGGCGGTTGCTGGGGCTGACACAGCTCTCAGAGGTACAACCCGTGGTGACGGTCTCTCCGGAGACATTGCAGCCTTTTTTCCACCTTGCCTGGAACGCGAGTGCATCATCTTATGAATTACTGCGGGCGGATGCACGTTTGCGTCTGCTGCTCTCCTACTATATGGAGCATTATCCGAAGGAGCCGCAGGTGGACGCCAAGGATTATGTCTGGCTGGCGAGAAAGTACATCGAGCAGAACTACTGGAAACCGACATTGACCGTCACCGAGATTGTAAAAGCAGTTAATCTGGAGCGCAGTTATTTGTTTCGTCTGTTTAAGGCAGCAACCGGCAAGTCTGTTTTGGAGTATATTACATCCTGCCGAATCGAGCGCGCCTGTGAACTGCTGAAAACGTCGGGCCTGCCGATTCAATCGGTAGCCTATTCTGTCGGATACAATGATCCGTTATATTTTTCCAAAGTATTCAAGAAAGCAACTTCACACACGCCAACATTGTACATGATGCTGCATCGGACAAAGACATAACGTTAACGGAACAGGGCGCAGTTCCCGGACTCTCGGAAATAACGGATCAGCTTCTCAATAGGCTCGCGTCCACAGTTCAGCTTCACTCCTATACAATCGATGCACAGAAATTGCTGGGCAGAGCGCGAGATCAATTTGAGGTAGATGCCCACATCGTCTGAAGAGAGCGGAACCTGACACGAGGTGCACAGGCGATGTTGAGCCATCTATTTCACCAGTTTGGCACGCACAACTAAACAGTCATGTGCTGCGACAACGGGAGCGAAGCGTTCGCGGAATACGCCAAGCTCTTTATGTTCCCAGCAATCATACAGGGACAGAGCATAACCGGCAGCGTAAGGCAGACCCATATCCCAAAATTGCAAAGACAATTCCCGCTGGCTGTCACTCAGGTTGAAGAAGCCAATAGCTAGATCACCATCTGTGAGTACCTTCACTAGCATAAATACATCGTCTGTGTGAAACCATTGCGGCTCTGGTTTAATGCGGTAAGCTCCGCGCGCTTCTACATCCTGATTAATGGCAATCAGGTCAGGATTCAGGAGAATATCCTTTGTAATCTGGTTAGCCTTGCGCACGTCACATCCGATCATTAATGGGGACCCCATCATGGACCAGAGTGAGAAGTGGGTTTTATATTCGATGTCGTTGCATCCACCGATGCTGCCAATATAATCATTGTTGCTTCCACCGTACATACCTACAATCAGCATATCCATGTCGTTATGGCAGAAGGAGCCGGTGTAGCTTTGTTTTCCCAATTGAGACAGGGCAAGTTCCTTCACTGAATCCCAATTGTCACGGATATCGCCGGTGGAGCGGTACATATGAGCGCCCGATTCCCGAATCCAATCGTATACATCGTCGGCTCCCCAGTTGCAGGCGGAGAACAGGATATCGCGTCCGCAGTTTTTGAGCGCAAGGCTCATCCGTTTGTACAGCAGCTCTCCTGAGATATGGCGCGGCTTGAAGCAGTAATCATACTTCAAATAATCAACGCCCCATTCGGCAAAAAGGGCAGCATCCTGGAATTCATGCTCAAAGCTGCCTGGATACCCGGCACATGTATGCGTACCTACGCATGAATACATGCCGAATTTTAGTCCTTTGCTATGGATATAATCGGAAAGCGTTCTCATTCCACTCGGGAATTTATCCGGGTCAGCCACCAGATTGCCGCTCGCATCACGTTCCTTCAGGCTCCAGCAATCATCAATGACAATATACTCGTAACCAGCGGCTAGATAACCTTCCGATACAAATACATCAGCGACATCCCGAATTAATTGTTCGTTAATATCCCACGTAAAGGTATTCCACGAATTCCAGCCCAGGGCAGGGGCAAAGCCTAACACTTGATTGTTGCTCATGCTCTCGCATCCTTCCTCATCTCGGTTTTGTTAACAACACTAAACTGAACATAAACGATGAGCGACGTATCCTGCCATAGCTTAACGTTGCTTGGACATGGACATATGTTGCTCCGCTTGTGCTGGGGAAATTAGCTCTTCCAATCAGGCTCTCGGCAGGTTTTCAGAAGTTGCCGATAGAAGCATAAGAAAGGAAAAGTGTCTGTCTGCGAAGAAGTTATATCTATCTTTTCAGGGATCTGTGCGAAACATGGTATAGATGTTATGATCGGTGATAATGCTCGAACAGGTTGTCAGAGCAACAGGGAAATTTGAATAGTATTCAGTTTTTTTAGGAAAAATACCCCAGTGGGGAATCCCTCATAGGAAAGGTAACAATCCCGCCGTAACGATTATGCATATGGCAGAAGGGTTCCAATTGGATAATGTGCGATTTTCCATCGGTTTTTCGTTAAACATAAGTGTCCGTTTGATATGATCAGATATATAATTTATAGGATTGGGAGTGTTGCCAAATGAATCTAGACGAAGTGATGCAAGAGCTAGAAGCGCTGGGCAAAGAACGAACGAAAAAAATCTATATCTCCAATGGTGCGCATGAACCGTTATTTGGCGTGGCAACCGGGGCGATGAAACCAATGGCGAAGCGGATCAAAAAGGATCAACCTTTGGCAGAGCAACTATACGCAACGGGGAATTATGATGCGATGTACTTTGCTGGTGTGATTGCCGATCCTCAAGCGATGACGGAAGCAGATTTTGACCGTTGGATTGATGCTGCTTATTTTTACATGATCTCTGACTTCATCGTTGCCGTCACATTGGCAGAGACGGATATTGCTCAAGAAGTTTCGGATAAGTGGATCGCGAGCGGTGATGAGCTGAAAATGTCAGCAGGATGGAGCTGTTACTGTTGGTTGCTCGGCAGTCGAAAGGATGCTGAGTTTTCGGAAAATAAACTGATGGAGATGCTGGAACAGGTGAAGAACACCATTCACGAATCTCCGGAACGAACGAAATATTCGATGAACAACTTCCTGTATACCGTTGCAACATCCTATCAACCGTTGCACGATCAGGCAGTGGAGATAGCCAAGACTGTGGGACCTGTCGAAGTGAACAAGGACATGCCCAAGAGCAAGCTGCTGAATGCCTCTGAGAATATCCAAAAGGCAGTGGATAAAGGGCGGACGGGGTTCAAACGTAAATATGTAAGATGTTAATGGGAATCACTGTAATAGACTAGAACATCAGGAGATGTAACACATGCAGGAGGTGCTCGTATGAACGTAGAGAGTGTCTCCCTTTTTGTGTTGTTGTGAGTATCACGTACTTGGGTAACTGAAATCTAGTAACCGTCAAGCTACAAGTTAGTCAACAAATTTTCTGTCGATCCTTTATACTAATAAAGCCAGAAACATATCTAAGGAGTTGCCGAATCCAATATGAATAAAAAAGAAGTCGCGCATATACGCAAGCAGTTTAAACTCGATCACGATCTACTGAATATTTACGATATTCTCAACGTGTATATTACGAAGGAAACCAATGAGGTCTATCACTGGGAGCGTCACCCGTTCGAACTGGTGGACAGAGAGAAGCAGGAGCTGTACATGGGCAATTTCAAAAAATTGCTGACAGGTGATTTGGATCAGAAGTTGTTTGAATTGAAGTTCCAGGAAGCGGCGGAGGACCCGGCTCAGGTACTGCTTCACCAGGCGCTGGTAACAGGTGATCCGGATGAATGGCAGGATCTGATGCTGCTGCTCGTGGATCGAATGCTGGTAGATACAAAGTTTGAGCGGGACATGGTAGCTACGTTCGTGCGTGGACAGTATTATCTGCCAACCAAGGCTAGAAACGAAGCTACGGAAGAGAGTGAGAAGAATGAGGTGTTCGCCCATCCGTTCATTCTGTGCAGCGTAAATTCCACGGAGAAGCAGCGGAAGACACTCTTGTTTGATTACGTGGAGAGAGAATTCAAATACAACATTATTGTCGATCCGATTATCAAATTAAGCACGCCAGAGCAAGGGTTCCTGTACCCTAGCGTAACGGACAACTACTCCGATGTGAATCGTGTTCTATATTGTACAGGGAAATCGAATTTCCCGGACCCGCATTTTGTTGAAAATGTATTGAATGGAGAAAGATCCGTAACCGCACTGGAAGAACGGGCGATCTTCGAAGATATCGTCAAGGAAGTGGCCGGTGAACAGCTTGACTCAGCCACTATTGCACATGTATATGAGGAGATCAACCGAGTCATCGAGATTAACGAAGAGTCCCATGAGGAAGAACCTCCGAAGCTGGATTATAAAGATCTGGAACGTGTACTGACCGCAAGTGGTATAGAGGATCTGACAACGGAGAAAGTAGAACGTGCCTTCGAAACGATCGTTGATAACAAGAACTATGAGATGAAGGCAACCAGTGTTATGCCGAAGTTCACGTCCAAGTCTATTAAAATCGAAACCAAGGTTGCTACGATTTCGGTTAGCCCACAAGACCTGCGATATGTAAAACAGGTGAACTATCAAGGCAGACGTTGCATCATGATTGAAGTGGATGAAGATGTCGTGATTGAAGGGTTTACGCTCAATACCGAAAAACTTATAAATGAGGATTGATTGTAGACCATGATGATGTAAAATCATCAGACCATGACGAATGAACGTCCATATATGTTGAAAAAAAGCCCAAGCCTAGGCATTATGCCAAAGCTTGGGCTTTCTTGATATTTCATGATTGACGCAACAATTGTTTGATATCCGCTGCCGGACTGGAGCCAAGCTCCTCTTGGAGCAATTCCTCCAGTACCAGATACTGGCGCTGCGCTTCGGTTCTTCGTCCAAGCGACAGATACAAGAGGATGATCTCGCGATGAATATCTTCCCGAATCGAATCAATCTGGAGGATACGTTCAAAATAATACAGCGCCCGTAACGGCTCGCCTGCCTTCGCGTGATAGTGCGCCGCGGTTTCCATTGTCATGATGAAATCCAGCTCCAGCTGTCTGGACCACGCGAAAGCCCACTCATAATGCCTTCCTCTCAGGAGTTCACCCGTATACAACGTGTCCATCCGCTCAAAGAGCTCGGGGCGATGTGCCGATGCCTGACGCATCTGCCGGAACAAAGCCTCGAACTCGTACAGATCACAGTTAATGGCTTCCCGGTCGATACGGATACCGTTTCTGTCCTTGAGAATGATCGGCACGTCACTGTTATCACCGATGGCACGTCGCACGTAGTACAGTGTGGAGTTGATGTTGGTCCAGGCTTTCTGCGGACTGAGGTCTTTCCACAACGTATCGGCCAAGGCATCGCGGGTGGTCGATTTGGTATACAGCAAGAATGCCAGCAATTCTTCCGTCTTGGGCGTTCTAAGCTTGATGGGACTGTCTGCTCCGGCTCCACCAAACACGGTGAATTCACCGAACAGACGAACGTTCAGTTTGGGTTCCGGCACCGCTGGTTCAGGTGTTGGCATGGACTCGTGAAGCTTTTCCTGCAACCGCTTGATGCTGCGGTTCAGTCGCTCTGCCGTGACAGGCTTGATGACGTAATCAATCACCTCTTTGTCGAAGGCCTGCACCGCATATTCCTCATATCCAGTCACCAGCACGATTGGAAGTGAAGGATGATGTTTACGCAATTCACCAATGAGTTGCATACCCGAGATGCGAGGCATCGTAATGTCCAGAAATGCCGCATCGAAGCTATTCTCTGCTGCATATTCACTGGCTTCCTCCGGGTCGTGAAATGCGCGAGACACCTCAACTTCTCCACTTTCTGTCAAAATGCGATTCAATCGCTTGAGCGACAAATCCTCATCATCCACGATGATGACTTTCATCATGTTTCATAACCCCCATTCCCATCTGTGCTTAGACGTTGATTTGGAAGATCAAATGTAATCCGCGTTCCCTCGCCGTCCAGACTTTCCATCTGAAGGTGTATGCCATACAGCAGATTCAACCGGCTGGAGATATTCCATAGTCCAACGCCGTTACTGCCGTCCGTGGATTGCCGAATTTCGTCCATCCGTTGCTTGGTTATGCCGATTCCGTTGTCCTCAATGGTGAAACGTGTTTCCGTATCATTCAGATTACGTATAGACAACATGACGCGGCCCCCATGAATGCTGGACATCAGGCCGTGCCGGATCGCGTTTTCGATCAGAGGCTGCAACGTGAGGGGCGGAATGTCCATGTTCCGGTTCACATCCGCATCCACATCGATAATGACCTCCAACCTTGACCCAAAGCGGGCTTGCTCAATCGCTACGTATGCCTCGATCATCTCCAGTTCGTTCATCAGGCTGGTTTTTGAGTCCAGATGTTTGAAGTGCACACTGCGTCTTAAATAACTCGATAATTGCAAAATCAATTGTTCTGCCCGATTCGGCGCATCCATACACAATTCGGCAATGGCGTTCAGAGCGTTATACAGAAAGTGTGGGTTCATCTGTGACCGCAAAAAAGATATTTCCGCATCTCGCGCAGCTTGGACGGATGTTTTCATCCGAGTCAAACCGCCGATCCGTGCCAGCAGTTCCTCCGATTCGAACGGCTTGGATACAAAATCATTGGCGCCTTTCTCCAAGGCCAACTTCAATTGATTAGCTTTATTACTCGCTGTCAGCATGAGTACAGGCAACTCGGAAGGAGAGAAGCGCTCCCTGATCCGTTCCAGCAATTCGTAACCCGACATGTCGGGCATCATGATATCAGCAATGACAAGATGCACGGCGGGAAGCTGGTCGAGCAGCTCCAGTACCGAAGGTGAGCGTGAAGTAACCGCGTAACTGTATCCTTCAAGCTTCAAGAGATTTACTATTGTTTGCAAATTAGCCGAGTCGTCATCCACAACGATGATCCATTCGTCTTTATTCCCTTCTACAATTGTTGGTTCTTCGAACCGGAGTAGCCGATTACCAGGACCTGTAGGAGCGATGGTAAGCGGCATAACGTTGGAACGTTTCTCTCCTTTTTTCTCTGCCAGCGGAAAGGTCAGGATGAACGTAGCACCCATGCCGGGTGCTGATTCCGCATGAATGGTTCCTCCGTGCAGTTCGACCAACTTGCGCGTAATGCTTAGTCCAAGACCGGTGCCTCCAGCAACGGCTGGACCGGTATCTGCTTCCTGCTCGAATGGCAGGAAGATGTGCTCCAGCTTGTCCTTGCCGATGCCACGACCAGTATCCACAATGCGCATTTCGGCTTTGCCTTGCACAACTGTAGCTTTGATGCTTACCGTGCCCCGTTCCGTGAACTTAACTGCATTGCCGATCAGATTATGCAAAATCTGAATCAGTCGGTTGCCGTCTGCATAGATCGGCGGGAAATGCGCCGGGATGCGGTTGATAAGCTCCACCTTTTTCGTGCCAAGCAGGAAGGAATGCATACGCATGACCGATTCGACAAACGAGTACAGATCGGTCGAAGACCGGTGGAGCGGGATGTCGCCATGTTTCATTTTCGAATAATCCAGCAATTCATCGACCAGATAGGTTAATCGTCTTCCACTTCCCGTCACGATCGCCAGATTGTGCGCTTGCTCATCGGTAAGGGGACCTTCTGCGCCTTTAAGCAGGCTTTCACTGATGTTGACAATCGCGTTCAGCGGTGTTTTGAGCTCATGCGAAGTATTGGACAGGAAGTCATCCTTCACTTTGTCGAGTAAGAGCAACTGATCTTTGAGGGTGCGAACCGTACGATAGGCCTCGAAGAACCGAAGCACCGCCAGAAACAGCATCAGGATGCTGAACAGGACAATGGAAGCCTGCCCGATATTCATGTTTTCCTTGAGCGAGATCGAGAAGAGATTAATGTCCAGACAGTACAGCATGATGCTTAAGAGAGCTGCGTACCACAGAAAAGTAGACAGCCGTTCGCCCTTCTCACTGGTTAGGAACTGTTTTGCACATTGATACAGCAACCAGAGCAGCAGCAACGTGTACATCACGACGACGTAAGGTGCAGCCAGCCCATAGATGGAAATAGGCAGGAGCGCGACCATGCATAAGTATGCTCCGAAGATGATGAGGATCACCGCTGTGAGCATACTGGACAGGATGCCTGTTTTGAATCGGTAGAAGTAAAAGGTTAGCAGACCCAGACATGCCACAGAGCAGAAATCTTTTAATTTATAGAGCGTGCTAAAGGAGATTTCCGTGCCCGCCATGGATAACACACGTTCGCTGATCATGCCGTTATAGAGTGCATATAACAGACAGATTAGACCAATCAGCAGCAGGGAATCGTCCCTGTTTCGGTAGAGTGCAGACCCTAGGTAACTGATGAGGAATATGATCGAAATGGTACCCAGTACAGCAAGCGTGCCAAATTCGATAGCTGTGTTGAATTGATGTTTTTTCAGCATGGCTGCTTGTTCGCCAAAAAAGAGTGGACCCGGAATGCCAGAGTCCGTGTAATCGTAATTAGCCACCCGGATCAAAATCTCAATGTCACCGCCATGATAGGGGAAAAAGCCAATCTGGGGGGAGTTTCCTGGTCGGTAACCTGCGGATTTTGCCACGGCATGCCCGTCTTCCAGCAGCTTGTTGCCATTGATGTAGATTTCGCTGGCAAAACGAATGTTCATTTTTTTGATCGCCAGTGTTCCTTCAACAGGTGCATTACGCAGCACCAGTCGATACGTGGCGAAGCCGTGGGTTGGCAGTCGTTTGCCATCCACTTTAAGTCGATTCCAGGAGCCGGGAACGGTTGCATAGGTATCGGGTGCTTTCGTTGGACCAGCCTGATTCGGAGTTGCAGATTCGTCAGGAAGCAATCGCTCCCAGTAAAATTCCCACTCCCCGTCCAGCTTGATCCGCTTGTCCTGTTCTGGGTTCCAGTCCGATAGGTCCATAACACCTTGACGGGCATGAAGAGCCGCAGATTGGGGTTCTCTGATCGTTGACAGGAGCAGTACGGTAATAGCGAGTACAACAGTCAGGACAACGCCTGAAATTTTTAATAACACGAAATGCTGCTCCTTTAGAGTTTGTTCAAAACCTTTGGTAGATTCGGACAAAATCTCTTGTATTCTATCGGCATTGTAGCGAATATCTCTAGGGGGCGCAATCAAATTTCGACATTTTTTTCTGTTTATTATTTGTTTATTGTGAGGAAAAAGCCCGAAAGTCATCACGACTTTTGGGCTTTTTTGTACCTTTTTTATGAGAAAGGTTATTTCAATATGTTGTACGTGAATTCATACCCAACCCGTGAATTCCAATATCGACGCTTTTGCAGACTGTGCTTCGGTATGAGCCCCTTTGCGCCAGGCTTTGGGTGATTCTCCCATCAGTTTAGCGAAGCAACGGTTAAAGCTGGAGATGGATCGGAAGCCGACCTGCTCAGAGATGGACAGGATGGAGGCCTCCGTGCTTTTCAATCGCTTGCATGCCTCTTCGACCCGGGTACTATTCAGAAAATCGAGTGGTGTGGTTCCCATAATTTCATGGAACTTGCGGCGAAAATGCGTTGTACTCAGATGACACAGATCAGCGAGATAATCGATGGTTACGGGCATCATGTAATTTTGGGTGATAAACTCCAGCACGGGTGAGATGACCAAGTCCCCTTGGAGGTCTCGTTCCCGTTCCTGATCCTGAGATGACAAGCGCTCGCTGCTCGCATGAATTCGAAGCAGTTCGATATATAGAGACATCAACAAGCCGTACGCGCTCTCCCGATAATAGGGAGACTGCTGCTTGATCTCTTCTACCACTGATGTTGCGAGCATGTGAATTTTGGGATACTGTTCCTTATTCAGAATACAATTGGCTCCCTGAATCGCCCATAAATTCGGTTCAATGTGACTTTGTGCTGTTTTGAGCGAATGATGGAAGAGTTCTTCCGGTGAAAAAAAGATATAAGCCCACAGGCTGGCGTTATTAGGTGAACTGTATGTGGTATGCGGAAGGTATCGGGGAATGAAGGTGATGTCGCCTGCCCGAAAAGGCACAGATTCTCCCTTTATCTCCATGATTCCTCCATCGGAATAACAGATGCCAATCTCCATGTGGTTATGGAAATGAAGATGCTCACTCTTGATATCGGATATTCTCCAGCGGTCTCCACTGAGTAACAGGACAGGGAAATCAATGGGCAGGCTGTAGTGACGATATTCAATGACCGGTTTCTTCGGTTTGGGCATTTTCGAGACTCCTATGTATAAATGATTGAAATTGCGCAGTTTTGTTGTGAATATGCTTAGATTGAGACTATTTTACTGCGTACAATGGAATAAGTAAAGCGTTTACAAAAATGGACGGACACCTCTCAGGGCGCACTTGGGGGCGTGTGCGCAGGGAGAGGGGAATAACAATGCTTCAAGTGAAATATGACAGGGAACAGATTCTAAACGTAATCGAGAACGTTACCAAGAAAACACTGGATATGGATCTGACATGGGATTGGCCCGGCGGTGTGGCTTATTATGGCGTATCCAGAGCCTATCAGACGACAGGCAACCAAGAGATTCTGGACAGGCTGGTGAAGTGGGCAGACGAATACATCGAGCTGGGTCTCCCAAGTTGGACGGTAAATACATGTGCCATGGGTCATGTGCTCATCACTTTATATGAAGAAACCGGAGATCAGAAATATTGGGATATTGTCCTCAGCAAAGTTGATTATCTCCAGAACCATGCGCTTCGCTTTGGAGACAATGTGCTTCAGCATACGGTATCCGTTTCCAATGATTTTCCGGAACAGGCTTGGGCGGACACCTTGTTTATGGCGGCATTTTTCCTGCTCCGCGTAGGTAGCAAATTAAAAGATGAGGCCATGATTCAGGATGCGCTGAATCAGTATTACTGGCATATCAAATATCTTCAAGATCCGACCAGCAGTCTTTGGTACCACGGTTATAACAATATTAACAAGGACCACATGTCCGGATTTTACTGGGGAAGAGCAAACGCTTGGGGAGCCTATACGATGTCTCAGGTGAAACCGCAATTGAACGACTGGTATTTGTATCCGCAGTGTATGGATGTAGAATGTGCCCTTCGCGATCAATTGGCGGCTCTCAAGCTGGTGCAGACCGAGAACGGCTTGTGGCGTACGGTGTTGGATGACGAAGATTCGTATGAAGAGGTGTCGGCTTCCGCGGGTATTGCAGCAGCAATGATCAATAACGGCAATCCACTGCATACCAAATACGTGCAAAAGGCACTGGAGGGCATCCTGAACAATATTAGCGAAGATGGACGCGTGCTTGGTGTCTCTGGCGGTACGGCGGTGATGAAAGATCGGGATGGTTATCGCAATATTCCAAAAGACTGGATTCAGGGCTGGGGTCAGGGCCTGGCACTCGCTTTTCTGTCCGATATGTTGAGATAGGGAGGGAACCACATTGTCCAAACCAACCAAAGGCTCCTTTACACTACCGGGAGAATCCGGTTATGAAGCACTGACGCTGGAACTTGCCGATCGCTGGGGTGCCGATGTGATCCGTGACAGTGACGGTACAAAATTGTCCGATGAGATTATCAATGCCGGATACGGCATCTATTCAACCATTTGCATTATTCGTGATCATAATGAGTGGGCATCCCGTAATCTGGATAAACTGCAGCAATGTTTTCTCATTACGAATCCTAAGGTCGCTGTGCAAGATTATGTCTCCATCTATCTGATGGAGGACTTCTTCGCTGAACAATTCAGGGTGAATGATTCCAAAGAAGCGTTTAAATATTGGCAGGTGTATGACCGAACGACTGGGGAAGAGGTACCTAGAGGACAGTGGAATTATGAAAGGGAATCTGGCAATGTTGTCATTACTGGCGTTGCTCCTTGGCATAAATACACGGTGAGTTTCATGGTTTATCGGATATGGGAAGAGATTTCCATGTACAACCATACGACGAATAACTGGGACAAAGAGCATCTGATGCAGATTGACCCGATCTATACCGACACACAAACCTATTTGCTGGATTGGATGGAAAAGTGGTGCCAAGACCACCCGGAAACAACGGTTGTACGTTTTACGTCCCTATTTTATAACTTCGCCTGGATCTGGGGCAGCGATGAGCGGAATCGCCATCTGTTCTCGGATTGGGGTTCATACGATTTCACAGTAAGTTCGAGAGCGCTGGATCTGTTTGCTCAAAAATTTGGGTATTCACTCTCAGCCGAGGACTTTGTAAATGGCGGTAAATATCAGGTCACTCATATGCCTGCGGATCAGCGCAAACTGGACTGGATGGCATTTATCAATGATTTTGTAATTGAATTCGGTAAGAAATTAATTGATATTGTCCACAAACATAACAAGCTGGCGTATGTCTTCTATGATGACAGCTGGGTGGGCATGGAGCCTTACAATGATCGCTTTGAGGAATTTGGATTCGACGGCATGATCAAATGTGTGTTCTCCGGTTATGAGGCAAGAATGTGCTCAGGCGTTAAGGCTGATACCCATGAGATTCGCTTGCATCCATACTTGTTTCCGGTTGGCTTAGGCGGGCTTCCTACCTTCAAAGAGGGAGGCGACCCTACCCTGGATGCCAAGAAATATTGGATTAATATCCGGCGTGCGCTGCTGCGGGAGTCGATTGACCGGATTGGACTGGGTGGATATTTGCATCTGGTTGAGCCTTATCCGGACTTTGTGGATTATATCGAGAAGATTGCCCATGAATTCAGGGAAATGAAAGAGCTGCATCAAGAGGGAAAACCGTATCAGATCAAGACAAAGGTAGCCGTGCTGCATAGCTGGGGCAAGTTAAGATCGTGGACCTTGTCCGGTCATTTTCATGAAACACATATGCATGATCTGATTCATGTGAATGAGGCATTAGCCGGGTTGCCTGTTGACGTACAGTTTATTGATTTTGAGGATGTTCGTCAGGGCGTATTGAAGGATGTAGATGTTGTCATCAATGCCGGCTCTGCAGGTTCAGCATGGAGCGGTGGAGAGCACTGGAGTGACCACAAGTCTGTGGACTTATTGACCCAGTGGGTGTATGAGGGTGGTACCTTTATTGGCATTAACCAGCCTTCGGCATTGGACGGGTATGACAGCTATTTTAGAATGGCTCATGTGCTTGGGGTGGATGAGGATACAGGCGCCAGAGTTGTTCATGGAAAATGGTCGTATGAGGTTAGTGATGAGTATGGTTTGGTGCCTGAGGGGGCCAGCATACTTTTGAAAAATAACATTTATCTTACTGATGGATCAGCAGCTGTAGTGAGTGAAACGGATGGTCAGATCACACTGTCCACACATGCTTTTGGAAAAGGAAAAGGGATCTATCTGTCTTCATTCGAATTTAACTGGGAAAATACGAGATTACTACAGAATCTGATTCGTTTTGCCGGGAATGAGATGGAGGACACGAAGTATATTCCGGATAACTTGTATACCGAATGTGCCTACTACCCTGAGAGCAACATATTGGTAGTGATCAATAACAGCGATCAGGTTCAGTCCACGACGATCGATACCGAGTATGGGAAACATACTGTGGAATTAGATCCGTATGATACGGTAATCACCAAGATTGGCTTAATCAAATCTGTGTAGGAACGGATAGGGGTTCTATTTCATAACGGATTCATAACGGAAAAAGCTCAAGTCAGCGGCGATCAGCCAAAGCTTGAGCTTTTGTTGTATTCAGTATCTCTTAAAGCCTGTATTCCCGACTGGATTGATAAGTTAAATGCGTATTATACAGTAAATTTTATGGAAACGCAAGAGGAAAAAGATTGCTTTTATGAAGGCTATCGTTTATTCTAAAAAAAGGAAGTCTACTACATTTTAATAGGAGGTATGGGTGATGGAAAATATGATGATGATGAACATGATGATGAACATGTGTATGGAAGAAATGATGTGCAAGATGAAATCCATGAAGATGATGATGGAATGCATGGAAGACAAAAGCATGATGGAAGGCATGGATATGAATAAAATGATGTCCTGCATGCAAGAGTGCGACGAAATGATGACTACCATGATGGGCATGATGAGCAACATGAAGAAAGCATCCATGTAATTATTGATCATTGATTTAATGTAAAGCTGGCGGGCTTTACATAGGTGCGGAACAGTTGACTGTACGCATCACAACAAAAGCATAGTAAGCCTTAATCAAGGCGGGTTAAGCAGACAAACTGCAGACCGGCTTTTTCTTTATTTATATTGAAGAATCTTCCTCGACACATCGATACGCATAAGCTTTAATTTGAACCATTGCTCCTGTAGGGAATCGGTCTGAGAACCTTCGGAAGCAACCCGCAGTTTGTTGAATATTTCCAATAGCTGGTTGTTGATCCGGTCATAGTTGGCAAGCAATTCACGCAGCATAATAACCTTTCGTTCTTTCTGCAGCAATTCATCCTTCTGCTCTTGAAGCTTTTCGAGAATATCTTCAGCCCATTCCGAGTCTCCGATGGTACGGGCATAATTATATAAATCCAAATAATCGTTAACCCAAGCTTGTGTCCAAGAACTCATGGCGTTATTCACTCCAGTCAGCTTCACTTTTCTATATACCGAGTATTATACCCGGAATAATATAATTTACAAGTGGATTATAGAATTTTTTGGGATAAACATAGGTGGTATGATCATTGCTCTGGTCGGCAAGCCGTTTGTAGAGCTTCATGTTTTCTGGAAATAAACCTTCATGAGTTCCTCTGCAGTATTTCACTTCATCCAATTTGTATTCTGGAAAATAAATTAAAAATATACTATGTTATAGGTGGACAGATGAAGGGGGACGTTCTTTGCTCAACCCTAAATATCCGGAGCTCTTGTTATGTAATCAATATGACTTTGAGTAATAACGTTGATGTTATGTAATGGTTAGAGGAGACAACGATAAGACATGAGCCGCAAGACATACTGTAAGCGTATTCAGTTTCTGGATGATTGGAGTCTCAAGACCAAGTTGTACATATTGTTCATTTTTTGTGTGCTGGTGCCGGTCCTGGTCACCAATACCGTGTTTTACCAAAGCATCAAAGGTAACATTGAGGAGAAGGAGCACAGCCGATTCAATGAAATGCAGCAAAGGATCAAGTTCAACCTGCGGAACAGTATAGACAATAGCTTGTATGTGTCCAATTTTCTCTATACAGATGGAACGCTGAACCGGTTCATGGAGTCCAAATATCGCGATCAGGAAGACTATTACTCTGCCTACTATGATATGCTTAGCAACAACAATCTGGTCAGGTACTATTACAGCTACCAGCAGGTGAATCAAGTTACGTTTTATGTTGGCAATGATACCTTCGTTAATGGAGGAAACTTTATTAAGCTGGATGATGAGGTGAAGAAAAGTGATTGGTATCAGGCGCTGCTGAACACGAGCGACCATATCATGATCTATTCGTATTTTGACAAACAGCAGGCGGTGATGTCGCAAAGTCAGGGAGGACGCAAAGTAAGCATTATTCGTAAGCTGGATTACTTTGGGGAGCAGCAGGTTGAAAAGGTGTTAAAGGTTGATCTGGACTACGCTTTTATCAACAAATCGCTTAAAAATGAGGGAGCAAATGGGAAGGTGTATGTCGTTTCAGATGGCAGGGTCATTTTCTCGAACGATTCAAAAATGAATCAGACGCGCAAGCCATTTCATCTGATTGCGGACAGTCCAATTGACCCTGTTCAATCCATGCAATCGATTCCTGTTGTATCCGAGGATTGGCAGATTATCGTCAGCGCGGAGAAATTGGACGTGCTGTCGGAGATTGTTAATTCCAAGTTTAATTTGACGTTGCTGATCATTCTTAATCTGTTGGTGCCCACACTGCTCATCTGGTTGATATCCAGATCACTGGTCAGCAGAGTGGATCGGATAGCGAAGCACCTGGATCAAGTGAAGCATGAGAAATTTGAGGTCATATCGGGATCTGTGGGCAAGGACGAGATCGGGAGCCTGACCCATAGTTATAATATGATGGTCATCAAGATCAAGAATCTGATTGAGATTGTGTTTAAAGGTCAGGTGGAGCGGCAAGCCCTTGAACTCTCCAAGAAGCAGGCGGAGCTGAAAGCCCTTCAGAGTCAGGTGAATCCCCATTTCATGTTCAACACGTTGGAAACGATCCGTATGCGGAGTTTGATCAAGGATGAACTTGAAACCTCCGATGTCATTCATAGACTGGCACTGCTGCTGCGTCAGACGATCAATTGGGGCGACGATTTAATTACAATCGCAGAAGAGATCAATTTCGTGGAGAGTTATCTGAGTATCCAGCAGTATCGCTTTGGCGAAAAGCTGCAATTCGCAATCAGGATGACAGACGAATCCATTGCTGCGATGATGATACCCAAGCTAACCGTTCTCACCTTTGTGGAGAATGCTTGCATCCATGGCATCGAGGGGACTTCAAATGATGGGGTCGTGGAGGTATTATTTGAAATTCGAAGCAAGGAGCTGTACATTTCCATTCGAGACACCGGAGTCGGTATGGAGCAGGACAAGCTCGCCTCGCTCCGCAAAATGATGCAAGACCCGAGTATGGATCGGATGAGCGAGCTTAGCAGCATTGGCATGATGAATGCATATATTCGGTTGCGGATGTATTTTGATGATTTCGTTCAGGTGCACATATTCAGTGAGAAGGGGAAGGGAACAACGATTGGTATTCAAATTCCTCTTATGCAGGCATCTCAAGAATAAGGAGCGAGGATATGATCAACGTGCTGATTGTGGACGATGAGCCATTTATTCGCCAAGGACTTCTCTTGTTAATTGATTGGGAGTCTTACGGATTTCAGATTTGCGGTCAGGCTTCCAATGGCATACAGGCAATGGAGTGCATACGCGCTGTACAGCCTGATCTGGTTATTTCCGACATCAAGATGCCGGAAATGGACGGAATGCAGCTTGCCAAAACCTTGTACGAGCAATATAGCGGTGACATCAAGCTGATCCTTCTTAGTGGATTCTATGAGTTTGGATACGCCAAGCAGGCAATAAAATATCAAGTGGATGATTATATTCTCAAGCCTATTGTGAAGACCGAACTGGTTCAGGTGCTTGAGGAGTTCAGGGACGCATTTAATGCGCGGATGGAAGAGAAGCGATATCAGCAAAAAAAGGATCGAATGATTATGGCCCAGCATATGCAGTCGATCTTGCTTGGGGTGGCCGAGGAGGAGGCTATTACAAGTCTGCAGCCCCACTATCAAGATGCCGGCAACCTGCGCTGTATCCTGATTGAGGCGGAGTGCGGTCCAGAACAGGGAGCGGATTGGTGCGCCAAGGTTGAGGCATGGATGGGCAAGCCCTTTCCGGGACAAGTTTTGAAGCCGTTTACAGGTGATAAAAATGCGGTTTTGCTCATTGTTACGGACCTGATGGTGAACCGTGAGGGAGTGGCCTTGGAACCATATTTGACCCGATTACATGCCGAGCTGAGCCAAGGCCAAGAGGCGGCTATTGCTTGTTATGTTGGGAAGGAAGTACATAGTTTGGAGGCGCTGCATGAGTCTTATCAATCCTGCGGCATAATGAAAAGCTTACGTTTTTTCACCACTTCTGGGCCCATATATTACTTTGAGCTTATGGATACGAACCTATTTATTAATCGGCCGGGACAGTCCGAAAAACAATTGTTCGATGGGCTAATTAAGTCTATTGAGGAACAGCAGACGGATGAGCTTTACAGCCATGCAAAGGCGATTTTTCAATTTTTTCTGGATGAGAGAATCGAGCCTGGTATGGTTCGAATCCACTTGCATTATTTGGCATACACATTGCTGGATCTCGTGAATAACGATACGGTTACTCCAGATTCCACGCTGATGGAATCGACTTTTCTGAAGGTGAACTACGCGATGTTATCCATGGAGGAAAACATTGAACATTTATGCGAATTTTCGCTCATGTGCGCAGAGAAACTGAAGGAGCAGCAAAAGTCGAATGCAATGGGCGTATTAGCCAAAATTGAGGCTTTCATTCACGAGCATTACAGAGAAAATATCAGCCTGAAATTGCTCGGGGAGCAGTTTTACATGAATAGTGCATATCTGGGTCAGATTTTCAAAAAGCATTTCTCAATCAGCTTCAGTGATTATTTGAATCAATTGCGTATTGAGGAAGCCGCCCGGCTGTTGCGCAGAACAGATCAAAGAGTATACGAAATCGCAACAATGGTGGGATATCGGGATTCCGATTACTTTATTAGCCGGTTCGAGAAACTCATGGGGGAGACTCCTGCACAATATCGTAAAAGTGCCCATGCTGCGTACTCTCTTGATTAACATCCTGCACTCCTTGACGGAGCGGCGGGATATTTTTTTTCGCAGATGCTGGAATTAGTGGGATTCCATCTATAGTTTATCCCGTTGAGAGGGGCATGGAAGCATGATAATTTTAAGTCAGCCTTTGGAAAGCGCTTTCCAAAAAGCTTCTGTCAATATAATCGATGGAGGGGTCATGATGAAAAAGGATGTTAGAAAAAGAATCAAGTATAGTGCTCTGCTCGCTTTAATACTGGTCATCGCACTCGCTGGATGTACACCGGGATCGTCCTCGAAAGGGGAAAAGACAGCAGATGGAAGGGAATTGAAACAATTTTCCGCATTTTTTGCCGTACCGGGAAAAATTGCGCCTGACGATAATCGGGTGTTAAAGGCTATTGAGGAGAAAACAGGCGTCAGAGTAACGATGGACTGGCTTACGGGCCAAACGGCCAAAGAGCGGATTGGTGTACTCATTGCAGGCGGCGAATATCCCGATTTTATCGATGGGAGTGATGGTACTCAGCAACTGGTAGCAGCAGGGGCATTAGTACCACTTGAGGATTACATCGATAAATATCCCAACATCAAAAATTACCTGGGCGAAGACTGGAAGAAGATGAAAAATACGACGGATGGACATATCTACTTCATTCCTCAATTCGGCAATATACAAGAGAAATCGATGAAAGTATCCCATGACGGAGAAGCATTCTGGATTCAGAAGGCCGTACTGGAGTGGGATAATTATCCGACAATCAAAACGCTTGACCAATACTTTGACTTGATTGAACGGTATAAAGCAGCTCACCCGACCGTTGATGGTCAGCCAACAATTGGATTTGAAATTATCTCCTATGACTGGCGTTATTTCGCACTGGAGAACCCTCCGCTCTTCATGGCTGGTTATCCGAACGAAGGCGCAGCCATCGTTGATAAAGAAACGCTGACGGCCAAAAACTACAATACCATTCCTGAAGCGAAAGCATATTTCAAGAAGATCAATGAGGTATATCATCAAGGCCTGGTTGATAACGAAACCTTTACAGCAAACTATGATCAATATATATCCAAAATTTCTACCGGACGTGTGCTGGGTATGGTGGATCAAGGATGGCAGTTCCTTGACGCCGAGGCATCACTCGTGAAGCAAAAATTGTATGACAAAACCTATGTACCGTTGTCCATTACACTTTCCGAGGATGTTAAAGGGCGTTATCAGAACAATCCAATCCTTAACGTGAATGGCGGCTTGGCCATTACAAAGAGCTGCGAGGATATCGAGGGAGCACTTCAATATATTAATGATTTGCTGGACCCTGAGATGGAGGTATTGAGAACCTGGGGACAGGAAGGCGTGGATTATCAAGTCGATGACAAAGGCGTGTTCTCCAGAAATGAGGAGCAACGTGCGAATTCCAAAGATCCGGACTGGGTACTGGCGAACACGGGAAGCCCATTGGTCTATTTCCCGCATCATGAGGGCATGACCGCTGACGGGAAGAATGCACTTGACCCTAAGGAGCAGCCGGAGGAGTATCTTGCCACATTGAATGACATCGACAAAAAAGTGCTGAAGGCTTATGGATATACGAAGTTTACCGACTTCCTTGAGCCTGCGGAGGAAAATGAACCGTGGTTCCCAATCTATACCTATAATTTCGAACCAAATAAACCGGAGACCATTGCCAGACAGAAAATGGACGATGTAAAACGCAAATGGCTGCCAAAAGTGATTATGACTTCACCTGCCGAATTTGATAAAGCCTGGGAAGAGTATCAAGCCACACTCAAGGAAAGTGCAGATATTAAAGCGTATGAAGATGCGCTGACGGAAGAAGTCCGCAGACGTATGGAACTGTGGGGGTAAAGGCCTGTCACACAGAATGGCTATGGGGAACCCCGTAGCCTTTCTTACACGCTAGATTTGGAGATTGGATAGGAATGGAATCGATTCACCCAGACTGGGTGATATAGATAACTCGTAAGCAAGGAGAGAAAAAACATGGCCAAAAAGGAGTTGCAGCCTTCGTTAAAAACCAGCCATATCCCAGCGGGAACAAGCTGGATCGGGTACAACCTGTCCAGAATGAAAAGTCAGCGACAATTAATGTGGATGTCATTTCCGTTTATTGCGTTTATCGCTATTTTTGCGTATGGACCATTATGGGGCTGGTTGATGGCGTTTCAGAATTATAGACCTGGCATTGGTTTTACGGAGCAGGACTGGGTGGGGCTGGATCATTTTCGAACGTTATTCACGGACCCTACATTTTTACGTGTCATTCGCAATACGCTGGCGATGAGCCTGATCAGTCTGTTTCTGGGATTTGTCGGCTCGATTGGTCTGGCGCTGTTATTAAATGAACTGCGAATGGTATTGTTCAAACGTGTGGTACAGACGGTTTCCTACCTTCCACATTTCCTGTCGTGGATCATCGTAACAGGTATTGTTGCGAATGTATTATCAACGGAAACAGGAATTGTGAATGTACTGCTGACGAAATTGGGCCTGATTGATGCACCGATCAATTTTTTTGCTGAACCCAAATACTTCTGGGGGATTGTGGGTCTGTCCAGCATGTGGAAGGAAATTGGCTGGGGCACGATTATTTATCTGGCGGCCATGGCGTCGATTAATCCGAGCTTGTACGAGGCAGCTTCCATCGACGGAGCCGGCCGCTTTCGCAAAATGTTCAATGTCACGCTTCCAAGCATCAAACCAACGATCATTATCCTGCTCATCATCAACGTTGGTAACGTACTGAACGCAGGTTTTGAGATTCAATACTTGCTGGGGAACGGACTTGTGCAGGATGTATCCGAGACAATCGACATTTTTGTTTTGAAATACGGGATTAATCTCGGTAACTACTCACTTGCCACCGCAGCAGGCATTTTCAAAAGTGTGGTCAGTCTGGTGCTCATATTTATCGCCAATGGGATTGCCAAGTCTCTTGGTGAAGAGCGATTGATATGATAAGGGGGCAGAGCTGTGAAGCGATTTAGTAGAAAACGAAGCTTGGGAGATTCTATTTTTTCCATCACCAATGGCATATTTATGTTGCTTGTCATGGTTGTTACGTTATATCCTTTTTTAAACACTATTGCCGTATCTTTCAATAACGGGCTGGATACGATCCGCGGGGGGATCTATCTCTGGCCGAGGGAATGGACGCTGCAAAATTACGTCTCCGTATTCCAGAACCCGAATCTGACACAAGCCGCATTTGTTTCGGTTGCCAGAACCGTGGTGGGAACGGTTGTACAGCTGTTCTGTACAGCCATGCTGGCCTATGTGCTGAGCCGCAAGGAGTATATGTTCAACAAATTGGTCACGACGCTGTTTGTCATGACGATGTATTTCAGCGGCGGCTTAATTCCGGGATACATGCTGATCAAACAAGTGGGGCTGCTGAACAGCTTCTGGGTATACATTATTCCCGGGTTGATCGGGGTGTTCAACATGATCGTCATTCGTACCTACATTCAGGGACTGTCGGAGGGATTGATTGAATCCGCGAAGATGGATGGAGCCGGAGATTTTCGGATTTTCATGCGTATCGTGCTTCCCTTATCCAAGCCGGTTCTGGCTACGGTTGCACTGTTTATTGCTGTAGGTCAGTGGAACTCCTGGTTTGACTCCATGTTGTACACGGCGGGAAATCGGAATTTGACCACCTTGCAGTATGAGCTGATGAAATTGTTATCCTCTGCGACCTCACAGGGGGGAACCGTCAACGTGGATTCATTCAAAAATGTAACCAACATGGTGACGCCTGTATCCATTCGGGCAGCAATCACGGTTGTGACGGCAATGCCGATTGTTTTACTGTATCCGTTCTTGCAAAAATACTTTGTGACTGGACTAACCATTGGAGGGGTAAAAGAATGAAGAATGCAAATCAAGGCGAACAATGCACGTTTAACAATCCGATTATGCCCGGGTTTTATCCAGATCCATCCGTATGCCGGGTGGGTGAAGATTTTTATCTGGTGACATCAACATTTGCCTATTTTCCTGGCGTTCCGATCTTTCAGAGCCGTGATCTTGTAAATTGGAAACAGATTGGCAATGTGCTGGACCGCCCTTCGCAATTAAATCTTCAGGGAGCAGGCCATTCACAGGGGATATTCGCTCCAACGCTTCGGTATCATGAAGGCACTTTCTATATGATTACAACCAATGTATCACATGGCGGTAATTTTGTTGTAACCGCTACCGACCCTGCTGGGCCATGGTCAGATCCTTATTTTATTGAAGACGCAGAAGGCATAGACCCTACGATTTTCTTCGATGACGGCAAAGCGTATTACCTTGGTACACGTCCTTGCTCTGAGGGAGTTCGTTATAATGGCAATTGGGAAGTTTGGCTACGGGAGTTGGATCTGGGCAGTATGAAGCTGGTGGGAGACAGTTACGTTCTGTGGCGCGGGGCGATGGTGGATGTCATCTGGCCGGAAGGCCCGCATCTGTATAAGATCGATGAATATTACTATTTATTGATTGCAGAGGGAGGCACAGGGCCAAACCATGCCGTGACCATTGCTCGTAGCAAAAGTTTGACCGAAGGATACGTCGGGAATCCGAATAATCCAATCATTACACATCGGCATTTAGGTAAACGTTACCCTGTTGTTAATGTAGGACATGCTGACTTGGTACGGGCTGAGAACGGTCAATGGTTCATGGTCATGCTGGCTTCGCGTCCATATGGAGGGAGCTTTAGTAATCTGGGGCGGGAGACGTTCCTTGCTTCTATCGTTTGGGAGGACGGATGGCCTGTTGTCAATGAGGGCCGCGGAATCCTAGAGGAGCAGGGCACGTTGGATTTGAAGCCTGTTCCGGTAGAGCCGCAACTGCGTTTTGACCATTTTGACAGTGATAAACTGGGCTTGCAATGGATGTTCCTGCGCAATCCTCAGGAGGATCTCTATTCATTAACCGAACGAAAAGGATACTTGCAGCTGAAGTTGAAACCGCAAACATTGAAGGAAAAAGAAAATTCCAGCTTTGTTTGTCTGCGTCAAAGGCATATGGATTATGTCGCAGCTACAGCGATGGAATTTGTGCCCGGGAATGCAAACGAAACTGCTGGTCTTGTCGTCATTCAGAACGATCAGTATCACATACGGATTGAGCGTGCTCTGACCGAGAACCAGCAAGTGCTGCGTGTGGTGACCGTTATAGATGGTCGGGATACCCACATTGCGCAAATCGCGCTGGATGATGAAGTATCGCGAGTGTATATCAAAATGGCCGCGACAGGTCAGCAACTAAACTTCTATTACAGCACGGATGGAAGTCAGTATCATGTGGTGGCGGAACAGGTGGATACAAGCAGCTTGAGCACTGAAGTAGCTGGTGGCTTTGTTGGCTGCTGTATCGGAATGTTTAGCAGCAGCAACGGTACATCATCTGATCAGGTGGCTGACTTTGACTGGTTTGAATATGGTTCATATAAATAATATTTAGATGACAGAATTACAGTAAGAAAGCTCAATCCAGTGGCGGTATTCCAGGGATTGAGCTTTTTTTCGTTTTTTTTTGCTAAAGGGAAAACTGTGGGAGAGTAGGGGACGCGTTACAGCTTATTGATTAGTTTCATATGTTGAGTTTTTAATGATGTTAACTATTTTACGCTGAGCATCCTTGGCCTCCGGAATTGGATAGAGGACAAAGACATGGTTCATTTTGGGATAAACATACGTTTGGTGATCGATTCTTTGATCCGTCAGCAGTTTGTCGAGCTTCATATTATCAGGAAACAAGCCCTCGTGAGTCCCGATAAAGATGCTGATTTTGCCCAGACCGGCGAAATCTCCGTAGATTGGACTGATTAACGGATCGTTCAACGGTTTGTCAGCTGCCCAGATCCGCCGGATGACATCATACCCTTCCACAGCGAGCATAGGGTCGCGGGTCTCGTAATCGAATATGACCGGATTGTCCAACACCATATCCACACAAGGTGATAACAAGATGATATCTTTGGGCTGCGGGAGATTATGCATCTTCAGATAATGGGCCAAGGCAAGGGAGATGTTCCCGCCTGCGGAATCGCCCATAATGGTGAGTTGTGCCGAGTCGTTCACGGAGGCAAGGAGATCCCGATATAGATTGAGCAATTTCGGATATGTGTGTTGATAATTAAAATGCGGAACCTTTGGATAGATGGGAGCAACAACTTTGGCATTCAGAGCCTGAGCCATGCGGTCCATGAATTTCCAGTGTAAAGACAGCGGCTGGTGTGTATGGGCCCCGCCATGAATGTAGAGAATGACCCTCTGTTCACGGGAATGCTGATCGTTTAAGGTGAACACCTGCATGTCTTCATGGGAGCGCTCTTTGATGGAAGATGACAGTTTTGTTTTACCCAAGATATAAGGTTTAATGTTTTCCAAGCCCATATGATCCAGGTGTTTGCGGGTAAGCTCGCGTGTTGAAAAAATTTTCTTGGTATCTAACGTTCCGATATATTTCTCGAATAGAAAGCTCGTCAACGAGCGTTTGTGATTATGAATATACATGTTCATTGAGGAATCACCCTTCCTGATGGAGTTCAGATATACGGTCTGTGGAGACTATAAGTAAAGTATAAAGGTTGAAGTGTACTTCAAGGTCAATCTTAATTTATCCATCAAACCGTTATGGTTAGAGTAAAGAATGGTACCCGTTCTATGTTATGATATTTGCATCTTCAAAAGTTCGATTGAAGGGGCATAGCGTATGAATCAGAGCATACAACAGTTTAAAGCGGATTTTTTCAAAGCGTTGGCACACCCGATGCGGATTCAGATTCTGGAACTGCTGAGTGAAGGAGCCAAAAACGTGAATGAACTGCAAAGCATTCTGGGATCGGAAGGCTCTGCCGTTTCACAGCAACTGGCTGTATTGCGCAGCAAAAACGTTGTCCACGGAATCAAAGAAGGGACAACCGTCACCTATTCGCTGCGTGATCCGCTGATTAAGGACCTGTTGGCAGTCACCAAACAGATTTTTGACAATCATCTGGTTGATGCCATTTCCATGCTGGAAGATATTCGTAAAGAGTCCTGACACAATAAACAAGAGCAACTGGGTTAATCACCGGAGGTTCTTGTTTTTTTGTGTTATGTTCCTGCTGGGATTGTGCGTAATCCGATTGACAGGACGTATGCAGGGGAGTAGTCTTTTAATTATATTCAAATATTCAAATATATGAAGAAAAGAAGGTTTTGGTACATGAAATGGATGGGGAGATATGCAGGGTATAATGCTGCCGCTTTTCGCAAGGATCTGTTATCGGGACTGATTGTAGGTATCATTGCGATTCCACTCGGTATGGCCTTTGCCATCGCTTCCGGGGTCAAACCGGAGTATGGATTATATACCACAGTAATCGCAGGGATTCTCATTTCCTTGCTGGGTGGGTCCAAGTTCCAGATCGGCGGGCCAACGGGGGCATTCATTCCAATCCTCTTTGCCATTGTGATGCAGTATGGATATGAGAATCTGCTGATCGCCGGAATGATGGCCGGTTTGATGCTTGTACTAATGGGCGTATTCAAACTTGGGGCATTAATTAAGTTTATTCCAAAGCCGGTGACTATCGGTTTTACGGCAGGGATCGCCGTCATTATTTTTAGCGGACAAATTACGAACTTTCTGGGACTTCGAGGCATCGAGAAACACGAGGATTTCTGGTCCAATATGAAAGAAATCGGGATGCATATCTCGACGATTAATATATACAGTGTGCTTACAGCTGGAATCTGTCTGGCTGTTCTTCTGCTTGTGCCCAAGTTTGCACCAAAGGTGCCTGCATCACTGGTGGGGCTGGTTCTTTCGACGGTAGTCGCGGCGTTCTTTTTTGAAGGGCAGGTGGCTACAATTGGTTCGTCCTTTGGAGAAATACCTAACTCTTTGCCTCAGTTTCATGTGCCTGAGATCACTTGGGAGCGTATCGTGAACTTGCTGCAACCCGCTTTTGTCATCGCCATGCTGGGTGGGATTGAATCACTGTTATCCGCAGTTGTTGCCGATGGCATGACCGGAAGTCGGCATAACAGCAATCGAGAGTTAATTGGGCAGGGGATTGCTAATATGGTGACGCCGTTGTTTGGTGGTATTCCTGCAACAGGAGCGATTGCACGTACAGCAACAAATATCAAATCCGGCGCAGTATCGCCATGGTCTGGCGTAATTCACGGTATGGTGGTTTTGCTGGTACTTGTTCTCTTTGCGCCATATGCATCGCACATTCCTCTTGCCAGTATGGCTCCCGTTCTCATGCTGGTTGCCTGGAATATGAGTGAACGGAGATCCTTCGTACATGTTATGAAAACCAAAACGAGTGATTCACTCGTTCTGCTGATTACCTTTTTGCTGACCGTATTTACAAGTTTAACAACGGCTGTAGAGGTTGGGTTGATTCTGGCTGTCCTTTTATTTGTTAAACGCATGAGTGAGATGTTGAAGGTTGCCAAAGTACTGCCCGATCCCGATCATAAACATGAGAAAGTCATGGCCCACATGGTTCGGGAAGGACATGACTGTCCGCAAATAAGTCTGTATACAATTGAAGGGCCACTTTTTTTCGGCGCAGCGGATATGTTCGAGAAGTCAGTCATGGATTCGATTCATCGGCGCCCAGGCACTCTGCTGTTGCGCATGGGCAAGGTGCCTTTTATGGATACGACAGGTGAATCCAATCTGGCCCGTGTTGTCAAACATATGGAGAGATCCGGGGGCAGGGTTTTACTTTCAGGCATTCAGGCGCAACCGTTGGAGATGCTGAAGAGAACAGGATTGATTGAACGGATTGGTTCGGATCATATGTTTGAGCACACGGGTGAAGCCATCAATTATGCATTATTGCATCTGGATGTTCAGAAATGTAGGGGGTGCAAACATTTTGCCTTTCGTGAATGTGCTGCATTGTCGAGTGCTGGCATCGACCCAGCGTGTAATAACCTGCTGAAACCTGGAAAGCGAGTCAATGCAAATACCCCTATCTAACCTGCTGATGAGAGATGGAACTATAGGAGTCTAAAGAGTATTTACTCATCAAAATATATATTCTGGAAAATAAATAAAAAATATACTATGTTATAGGTTGATAGGTGAAAAGGATTACATCGTTCATCAGATGAGAAATAATCATATTAAACCGAAGGAGCGTACATATGTCCATTCAACCGACTGCTTTACGTTCAGTGCTTAACCCCAGGTATCTGGAGTCTGCATTGAGGGATCAGTATAACATTGGAACATGGGAAGAATGTTTGTTTTGGCTTAGGGGATTGAATGATACCTACCGGGTTCGCACATCCAGTGGCATGTATATTCTCCGCATCTACCGCACTGAAATCACGGAGGCAGATGTTCAGTATGAGCTTTCATTATTGTCTCAACTCAAGAACGTTCTAGGTTCTGCGGAACATACCGACATTGGAGAATGCATCGAGAAGAAAGATCATACGGAATATACGGTGTTGGAGGCTGCGGAAGGCAAGCGGGTTGCTGTAATGTTTCGGTATATTGAGGGTACGGAGAACAACCTGGAGGATGAGGAGTCTTGTTACGCCTTTGGCCAATCTGCGGCTGAATTGCATGAGGCTATGGATCAGGTGAACATGGAGCTGCCACGATATGAGCTGGATCTGAAGTTACTTATTGACGAACCCCTTGAGCGAATTATCCACTATATTGGTGAGAACAATGAAGCAGCAGCATTTCTCCATACGTTTGCCACAACGTTAAAAGAACGCATCGTTGCCGCTTCCAGACAAGATCTGGATTTTGGTCTGTGCCATGGCGATATGCATGGGAATAACAATGCGTTTCAACAGGAGCATCAGTTCATCCATTATGACTTCGAGTGGGCAGCCAAAAGCTGGCGTGCTTACGATCTGGCTCAAGTGAAGGTGCGAAAGAGACAGTCTGAAGATCGAAAGGCAGTATTA
Organism: Paenibacillus sp. FSL k6-2145; assembly: GCF_037976585.1. Classification (NCBI taxonomy): domain Bacteria; kingdom Bacillati; phylum Bacillota; class Bacilli; order Caryophanales; family Paenibacillaceae; genus Paenibacillus; species Paenibacillus sp. FSL k6-2145. The sequence continues at coordinate 3,034,497 of NZ_CP150267.1, forward strand.
TGGAAAGCACTCATGGCAGGTTATCGTTCAGTCAGAAGTTTTTCCTCGGAAGATGAGCAGGCTGTTGATCTCTTTATTGTTGCTCGTCGATTCTGGGTGATGGGTCTGGATGTTGCTTTTATTGAGAGTGATACGGGTGCGCTGGACTATGGTTCGGATTGGCTGGACAGTTTCGTGGAAGAATTCCGGGATACAGGGATTATATCCTAGCAAATGATGAACATTATTTAGGTGTAGGTTTGAATGTTTTAAGACCCTTCCGAGTCAACTTAAACTCGGGAGGGTCTTTTTCATCTTATATTGAAGGTAACAGGGTCACTTATTAGTTGGATGATGATGAAGAAGCGGCAGCAGCCGATGCTGCAGCAGCTGCGGCCATGGCTGCTTGTTGAGCGATGATAATATTTGTGATACTGGTTGAGATCGTTGTCGTAAGCACACCGTTTCGCAGATTCTCCACATGTTGAATGGCTATCAACGCGGATGAGAACAGGAGCAACTCCTGTTTATCGATCGACCAAGCCCCGAAGCCTTTTTGAGTCCGTAACCAGTCATTTGTTTCCGCGACTTCATCCACTAACGCGTCTCTGTCCGAAGGCAGTAGGGAAAGTATCCCGAGAGAGGGTAATGTGTATGTTTTGTCCATTCGGAGATCCCTTTTACGAAAAGCTTCATTTAAGGCAATCACACGAGCACCTGCATCCGGGTTATCCTCTCCAAGAACCAGTACCTGTGTTAACGCCTGCACACTGTTTCTGGAAGAGAACTCTGGTTTTAATTCCCTATAGAGTTGTTCCATACGTGCCACACCAGTATCCACGTTGAGATCGGAAAGGGCTAACATGGCAGCAAAAATGTAGTCATCCTGTCCAGTGAGGAAACGATGCTCTGCTTTCATGCCGTCATAAAATAATTTGGCCCGCTCCACCGTAGGTTGAAACTGGTCAGGTGATGTCTGAGTAGCGATCTGATAGGCGGCAATAACCAGATAATCGGAGTTGCGAAATTTGATCTCTTTCATCAAGTCATAGACATGCAGGGTGTCTGCCAGCTTCGTCTCTTCATCCGTTGTAAGGGAGAGCATGGCAGCAATGCTAATGGCCGAATTACCTCTGAATGCAGAGAAGAGTTTTGTGTTTTGCTTAATCAACTCTTGGCTTTGACGAATGGCTTCCCCATCCGCTGTTTTATTCTCCGCTGCATAGAGCAGGGCAGCCAGACGGTGCATCATCGCATGTTGCCATTTGAACGACTTCTTGATGATCTGGGTATTGGAAACAAATAATTCAACTCGTTCTGCATGATGTTGCTGCATAGGCACACCTCCATTTTTACTTTTATTTTACAATACCCTATTTCATGATCAGATTACCTTCACGCTGCAACATGACCTCTTCCAACGCCTTGAAGCTGCTCCGTCTACGATGGCATATTTTGATTTGGCGTAATCCATTGTATTACCTCCATTTTCAGAATATATGAATAGGCTGTCAGTCCTTCATTCGGTCGTTGTAAAGAGATTAGATAATTAGGAATATCAAATGAATTAAAGCGATTATTCCCATAGGGTAGATCAATGATCTGGAGAACCCGTTTTTAAATTCATTTCGAGGATGTTTTTCGAAAAAGAAGTGTAATACGGTATGTATGATGAAAAAGATATCCAGCACCCAAAATGTAATGGTCTGATACGAGCTAAAAAGAAGAGAGAGGATGATGGTATACATTGGCAGGTGAATCCAAGTGAAATACCTATACGCTTTATCATCTTCCATATCTTTTAACACTATAAACAATTTCCACTCGGACCGCCTGATGGCATCCATTTCGTGAAGCAGAAAGAGAGACAGGTTAAACAAAAATAAAACCAGTAAAAAGTCAGGCATGGAAAGTCTCCCATTTTTCAATTTTATACAAGCAGGTCAATAGCGAACAAGTCACTTACGGTATTGCGACCCACATATACAATACGTGAGTTGTCCTTTGGGGGTTCCAGCAACCTCCCTGTCGAGTCATGTATTAGAAAGTCTCTGTCACTTTGTTTATACAACGCTGCAGTGAATTGTTTATTGAACTGTCTGCCATATTCATTAAGCGGTTATCCTATACCTATATGTGTAGTGAATCCGTTTCCTCACATTCCTTGTTGTATTTCTGCGGTACATCTCGTACAATTTGGTGAAGTAATTCTGCATTGCGTTAATGTGAATGTAAAAATTAAAATTACATCAGGAAGCTGTACACAAGAAAAGGGGAGAATCGTTTGGAATCAAAGCAACTATCTAGAGGGCTAAAGCCCCGCCATGTAGAGCTGATTGCACTCGGAGGTACAATCGGCGTTGGTTTGTTCATGGGATCGGCAAGTACGATCAAATGGGCAGGACCATCCGTGCTGCTGGCTTATTTATTGGCTGGTATCGTTATCTTTTTTGTCATGCGAATTATGGGGGAAATGTTGATTCAGGAGCCGGTCACAGGTTCGTTTGCTACATTTGCTCACAAATATATTAGTCCGCTTGCCGGATTCTTGACCGCCTGGAGCTACTGGTTCCTGTGGGTTACGGTGGGTATGGCGGAAGTTACGGCGATTGGCATCTATGTCGGGTATTGGTTCCCGGATATTCCGCAGTGGCTGCCGGCACTTGCTGGGGTGCTCATCATAGCGGCGGCGAATCTGGCGGCGGTGAAGTTCTATGGGGAATTCGAATTCTGGTTTGCGATGATTAAAGTGACGGCTATTGTGGCGATGATCGTGATCGGAACCGGGCTCATCTTCTTCGGCTGGGGGAACGGAGGACAGCCAATCGGGTTGTCGAATCTGTTTAGTCATGGCGGATTCTTCCCAGGAGGGATCAAAGGTTTCCTCTTTGCACTGTGTATCGTAACGGCTGCGTATCAAGGGGTGGAGATGGTCGGTATTACAGCAGGCGAAGCGGAGAATCCGAAATATACCTTGCGTAAAGCGATCAAAAATATCGTGTGGCGTATTCTTATTTTCTACGTTGGTGCCATATTTGTTATTGTAACCTTGTACCCTTGGAACGAAGTAGGCGAGACGGGCAGCCCGTTTGTGCTCACCTTTGCCAAGGTCGGCATTGTTGCTGCTGCGGGAATCATCAACTTTGTGGTGCTGACGGCAGCCATGTCGGGATGCAACAGCGGGATCTACAGTGCAGGACGGATGTTATACACGCTGGCTGAGAATGGGCAGGCACCTGCCTTTTTCAAAAAGCTGTCCAAAGGCGGGGTTCCCCGCAATAGTATCGTCATCACAATCTCCTTGCTGCTGATTGGGGTTGTGCTGAACTACCTGATGCCGGACTCCAAATTGTTCCTGTACATCTACAGTGCAAGTGTTCTTCCGGGTATGGTTCCATGGTTCGCACTGGCGTTCAGCCAGTTCCGATTCAGAAAGCGTTGGGGCAACGAAATGGCGGATCATAACTTCAAGTCCAAATGGTTCCCGATCAGCAATTACATTATTATTGTGTATCTGATCCTCGTCATTATCGGTATGGCGTTTAACCCGGATACGCGCTTGCCTCTGATTGTTGGAGCTACGTTCATGGCCATCGTGGTGGCTGGATATTTCGCATTTGGCATCGGCAAAAGACAACGCATAGATGGTGGCGAAGATCGCTAGTCTAATATTCAAAAATCAACTTATATCGTAATATCATACATGCATTCCTTGAAACGATTGGAGAACCTGAAGGTGATTCAGCGTTATTCAGGGAATGCATTTTTTTTCGGAAAATGGCATGGGGTTAGGGGAGATTCAATGTTAGACGGTTGTCATGGAATCTGGTTAGCTTAGTTTAAATAACGCCCAACTCGGTTACAAAGGAAAGAGTGCAACTTTTATAAAACAAACTTCTGTGATCGTATTGATCAATGTAAATAACCAAGGAGGAAATTGAACATGGCTAATCAAGACCAGCACACCATGCAAGATCCAACGACACAATATCCGAAGGCTACACCGGAGTGGAAGCAGCAACAGGATGAGCCGGGGCTTCAGCGTGAGATGACTCCTGTTCCTGATGCGGGTGAGAAAAGTTATAAAGGTAGCGGACGTTTAACAGGACGCAAAGCAGTTGTGACCGGAGCAGACAGTGGAATAGGCCGAGCGGCAGCGATTGCGTTTGCTCGTGAAGGCGCAGATGTCGTTCTGGCTTATCTGCCGGAAGAGGAAGCAGATGCGCAGGAAGTTGTGAAGCTGATTGAGGAAGCCGGTCGCAAAGCAATCACAATGCCAGGTGACTTGAAGGATGAGAAATACTGTGAGGAACTCATTGAATCTGCTGTAAAAGAGCTTGGTGGGATTGATATCCTCGCTAACGTGGCAGGTAAGCAGCAGTTTGTAGAGCAGATTGCAGATCTGACCACCGAGCAATTCGATGCTACGTTCAAAACAAATGTCTATTCCATGTTCTGGCTCTGCAAAGCAGCTGTGAAACACATGAAGCCGGGCAGCTCCATTATCAACACATCATCGATTCAGGCGTATAAACCTTCGCCAATCCTGCTGGATTATGCGACAACGAAGGCATCCATTAACACGTTCAGCAAAGCGTTAGCACAACAGGTGGGTAGCAAAGGGATTCGTGTCAATGTTGTTGCACCAGGACCGGTATGGACACCACTTCAGGTCGTGGGTGGACAACCAGTCGAGAAGCTGGCTGATTTTGGCTCCAACACACCGCTTGGTCGAGCAGGACAACCTGCCGAGATGGCTCCGGCATTTGTGTTCCTGGCAAGCCAGGAATCCAGTTATGTGAGCGGCGAGACATTGAATGCGAATGGTGGTACGGTTAGTCCGTAAACGTTGGATATAAAAGGCCTATGAATCCTAGGTCAGTGATCATAGGCCAGTTAAACAAAGAACACCATTCCCTGTGCAGGTGAATGGTGTTCTTTGTTGTTATGCTATTTTTTTAAAATTATAAAGTTACTTCTGCTCTGGTTTCGGGTCCAGAATGGCATAACTGCCTAGCGTGGCTAATTGTGCTGTATTCAGAAGCGCTTCATCCACTGCAGCAAGGGCTTCACCGGCAGCTGTCATCAGCTCATCAGAGTCAACAGGTGAGGCAAAACGGAGAATGACCCGGTTCTCTCCCTTTTTAAGTTCACTCTCAGCCTTGGTTTTGTACTCATTAAGGGATGCGACTTCGAGATCATTCTGCACATAATAATCATTGGCATCGCTCTCGCCATTAAACATCGCGAGCTCGGAATCAAGCCAGTAATCCTTATCCGCTATTGTTTTCTGACTTGCAGCAGTCTCATCGTTGGCATTGTACAAGAAGTAGGGGATGCCGGAGTTTGTCAGGTTGTTGGTGGCATCCACATGGAACCATTCGTTCCCGATTTTGACCTTGTTCCATGCATGTGGTACACCGCTGGAAGCGCCCGTTACAACGATGCTTTCCAGTCCCGAGAGATCGGAGAGCAATTTGTAGACGGAGGCATAGCTGGCACATACCCCAACACCTTTGACCAGAATACCGTATGTGGTAAACGAGTCATTGAACTGCGGATCGACATTTTTGAAGTTGTTTTGCTCCGCATTTTCCAGCGCTGCATCATCATACTTCGCGTTATCGTTCAGATAATCGTAGATGGCTTTTCGTTTCTCGTCTTCGTTCATGCCATCCTTGATAATGGAAGCCACAACTTCGTTTGCTTTGGCAATAATCTCATCTTGCTTCTTCTGGATACCACTAGCCGATTCATTATAATGAATCGAAAGGGTAAGCGTACCATAGTTGTATTCAAAACCTTCCACACCAAGAATCAAGGGATTCTGGTACATCACTTTCAGAACAACATCCGAGAGTGTCGTGAAATTTTGAGCTTCGGGGAAAGCTTTTAACGAAATTTTATCTTGTGCCGCAATCATGTTTTTGGCTAAAACTTCTTCCAATGCGGAATCTGCATTGATCATTGCATCGCCTGTAGCAGGCTGAGGCACGGTTTCCTGATTACCTTGTTCTACATTTTGCTGTGTATTCGATTTCTGCTCATCTACCAGATTGTTTTCTTCAGCTTCGGGAGCTGGAGCAGGTGTTTCGGTGGAAGTTTCTTCAGAAGCCATATCTGAAGAATTATCAGAAGTATCATTAGAAGCCTCGGTGGATACCGGTTCAGCTGCATTCTCTGAAGTCTCAGTATCGGTTGTGGACTCTGTAGTTGGAGTTTCCGAAGCCGGTGCTTCTTCTGTTTCCGTTGCAGACTCAGGTTCATCATGATTGTTGATGATCGTTGGCACATCAGGTGCAGGGACGTAAGGTGTGTTATTCTTTGGTTCCACCAGTCCGTTGCTGGACTCGGCTACGGTTTGCTGAGCGAGTCTGTCCAGGTCTGCTTGGGTCACATTTTCTACACGTACGTAACTTTTCAGAGCTGTTCCTTTAATGTGAAAAGGAATATTTGTTTCATTGAACTCTGAAATCTCTACGCTTTTGGTATCATAAACAATGGTTTCACGGGCTAGAGATCCGTCATTGTACTCAACTGTTGCTTTCTGAGGAAGTACATCTATATTCTTTAATTTCTCCCTATACAATTGTTCTTTCAGAGATGTTGGTAACTGGGAAGCAAGCGGAGCTGTAGGGACACCTCTGCTAAAATTGGATTCTTTGCCTCCACCGATTGCAGTGACGTAATATTCTCCTCGTAAACCATGGTTCTGATGAGTAGTTATCAGTTCACTATAAGTGCCCAGCCCGCCTCTTCCGTCTTTCATAAAATCATTGAAAGACGTCTCTGTCGTTACCGCAATATCTAAAGGCAGACTATTACTGAAAGCGTCCTCTGCGCCAGTTAGAGGTACATTTGTATCGAATTTGGTTAGGTCAGAACGTTCATAAATTTTATATTCGGTGGCACCCTCAACCTTGTCCCAGACCAACGATAACCGTCTGTCTTTATCAATCTCGTATCTTAGGTTGGGCACAGGCAACTCCGATTTCACTGTAAACGGAATAATGATGGGTTGATCGAGCAGTGTTAGATTTTCCGCATCCGGATCATAATTCAGACGAATGTAATAAATGGGGGCACCGCCCCAAGAGCCTTGATCCTTGTTCTTCATGGAATCTGAGGTTAAAACGCCCCACCCAAGAGGCCTAATGGAAACGTTGTTGCCATTGGTATCGCGAAGGGCATGTACATCGCTTGCTTTGAGTGCTTTAATATCGGTATGTACACTTATAATGTCAATAGCTGACAGGTTATTCTTCCGTAAATCTGCTTTAAACTTGAACGTAAATTCTTCATCTTGAGCTACGTTGTACATCGGCATAATTGCTTGTTCCGATTCGGAGCCGTATTTTTGCTTCAAACTTAAGATGGTAGAACCTTCTACTACTTCGGTAGGATTATTCTCGGACGGACTGCTTTCCTGTTCATTACTCTGGCATCCAGCCAGTAACAGGGTGAGCGCAAACATAATGAAAAATAGACGTTTCATGATACACCGCTTTCTTGTTTTTCTGAGTTGCTCTAATAGCTACGTTGCTACACACCGAAAGATTATCAGATATGGTTAAAACCCTTACTCGAACCTCTTAACGGCCAAACCTCCTATTAATTTCCTAATATCCTTTGCTAGTTTATGGTCATATTGACGCATTGTCAAGGTGTGAGGGTAGGTTTTAAGTCCTGTAGAACAATAGAACAGTTGTAATTCCGTAGCGAGGGGACCATGTTAAAATACAAGAGTTACTATCATATTTATATATATAACAGAATAATTTGAATAGACTGGGGTGGCGTATGACAGCAGAACAGATTGTCAGAACCTTTTTTGAAGAGGTCCGAACAGGGCGGAATCCCGATTATGCAAGCAACGTGATGGCAGAACAAGTACTGGCTCATCAAGTGATATCTGAAGAAGAGGTCACGGTGACCCGAACACCTTCCGATTATGCGGATCATGTGCGAGAGATGATTGAAGCTTACGGGGAATTTTCACTCGAAATTCAAGAGATGCTGACGCAAGGCGATAAAGTTTATGTGCGCTGGAGACAAACAGGTACCCATATTGGCGAAGTGGACGGATACAGTCCAACCAACCTCCCGGTGATTGAAATTGCCAGTGCGGTATACCGAGTGGAAAACGAACAAATTGCAGAGTATTGGATTCAGATCGACAGGTTGGGCATCGAAAAACAATTGGAGCGTAATCGGAGCTGAGGTTCTCAGCTCTTTTTTAGTTTTCAGTTCTTTGTAAGCGTTCCCGTGTTATAATGGACAAAGTTGTATACAAGTTACCTAAAACGTTTTCTGTCTTTTGACTCCATTATCTGAAAGTGAGGTTCAGTGATGATTAAAGCAACGGAAGATAATCAATATGTTGAACTAACCAGCCCGACAAGTTTACCGAAGGCATCCGGATTCCTTTGGAATGAAAAGATGATGATTCATGTGAATTGCCGGGGGTACGCTGTGGCCCAATTCATGCAGCCAGAACCTGCCAAATATTCGTACGCGCCCAACCTGGAAGCGAAGACATTTATGCAACCGGAGCAGCCATACTATGCCCATCATCCGGGACGGTTTGTCTACATTAAAGATGAAATAAGCGGCGAAATCTTCTCAGCCCCGTATGAACCGGTTCGCAAGCAGGCGGAAAGTTATACGTTCGCGGTAGGCAAACACGATATTCATTGGAAAGTGATTCAGGACGACATTTGCATTGAAATGTCCCTGCGTTTGCCGAAGGAAGATGTCATGGAGCTGTGGCGTGTGAAGGTAACCAATCTGTCTTCGAGAAAACGCAAGCTTAGTATCTACCCGTATTTTACGGTTGGTTATATGTCATGGATGAACCAGTCCGGTTCATATGTGGAAGATTTGAAGGGCATTGTCTGCTCGGCGGTTACGCCGTATCAGAAATATCAGGATTATAGCAAAATCAAAAACTACAGCGACAAAACCTATCTGCTTGCAGATCACGAACCGACCGCATGGGAAGTGAATCATGAGAGCTTTGAAGGCGAAGGCGGACTTCATAATCCTTCGGCCCTTCAGTCAGAGACACTCGCTGGTGGAGATGCGCGCTATGAGACACCTGTGGCTGTATTGCAATACAGAGTAGAACTGGAGGCTGGAGCTGAGCAGGCGTACCGATTCATCTTTGGCCCGGCTCATGATGAGACAGAGATTGAGGGCATTCGTCAGCATTATTTTGTGAAGCAGAATAAGGAAGGACAGGATGGGTTCACCGCAGCCGAGCAGGAGTATGCTGGTTATATTGCGGAAGGGCAAGGAAACATCCAGATTGAGACACCGGACAGCTGGCTAGATAATGTCGTAAATCACTGGTTACCTCGCCAGATGTACTATCATGGCAAAACCAATCGTCTGACAACCGATCCGCAGACGCGGAATTATTTGCAGGACAACATGGGCATGAGTTACATTCAGCCACAGATTGCGCGGGCTGCGTTCTTAACCGCTTTGTCTCAACAGCATATAAGCGGCGCGATGCCAGACGGCATTATTTTGCACCCGGACGCAGAACTGAAATATATTAACCAGGTTCCTCATACCGATCACTGCATCTGGCTTCCTGTCTGTATGAAGACCTATTTGGATGAAACGAATGACTATAGCATTTTGGAGGAACAGGTTGCTTTTACAGACAGTGAACAGAAGGTTTCGGTATTGGAACATTTGAATCTTGCGATGCGCTGGTTGATCCATGAGCGGGATGCGCGTGGGTTGAACTACATTAATCAGGGCGACTGGTGTGATCCGATGAACATGGTGGGATACAAAGGCAAAGGCGTATCCGGCTGGCTGACCATTGCGACGGCATATGCATTTAATGTGTGGGCAGATCTTGCTGAACAGGCAGGGCATGCCGAGGTTGCGAAGGAATTCCGTCAGGAAGCCAATCAGACCAATGCGGTAGCCAATGAGTATCTGTGGGATGGGGACTGGTATGCCCGCGGAATTACGGATGATAACGTAGTGTTTGGTGTAAGCAACGACGTGGAAGGGCGCATCTATATCAATCCTCAGAGCTGGGCACTTATGAGCGGTGCTGCGGACCAGGATAAACAGGAGAAGTTAATCCGTGCCGTAGAGGAGCAATTGGAGACGCCATATGGTGTCGAGAAGCTCGCGCCGTCTTTCACCGCCATGCGGGAGGATGTAGGTCGTGTCACGCAGAAACATCCGGGAAGCGCAGAGAATGGTGCAGTGTACAATCACGCGGCGGCGTTCTATATCTACGCGTTGTACCTGGTGGGCGAGAAGGAGAAAGCGTATCGTTTGCTGCGTAAAATGATTCCGGGCCCTGATGGCGAGGATATTCTCCAGCGGGGTCAGCTACCTGTATTTATCCCGAATTATTATCGCGGAGCCTATCATCAATTCCCACGTACAGCCGGGCGCTCCAGTCATCTGTTCAACACCGGCACGGTGCCGTGGGTGTATCGCTGCCTGATCGACGGATTGTTTGGCCTGCAAGGTCATGCACAAGGACTTCAAGTGCGTCCGCAACTACCTGAAGACTGGAACGAGGTATCGGTCACACGTTTGTTCCGCGGAGCTGAGCTGAATGTAAACATGAAGAAGGATGCAACTGTCCAGACGATTGAAGTGCATGTTGACGGTCAACGAATTGCAGGGGACATCATCAAGAACATACAAGCTGGTATGAAATATGAGGTGCTGGTGAAGATTCCTTTGTAGAAAATCGTACGGAGTAGCTGTTGTATGTTGTGAAGAGTTTTGTACATTAAAGAAAGCCGAATTAAAAACTGCCTTTCCTTTATAAGAGGAGGGCAGTTTTTGGTTTCAGCATGGTCAGGACTCATTCCATTCTTTGACTCTGTACCAATAGCTATAAATCTCTGAATAACCCAGCTTGGCGTAGAGCTTTAACGCAGGGGCATTATTAGCTACAACTTGTAGATAACTGGCCGTGGCGCCCTGTTTTTTTGCCCAATGCAAAAGGTGCAGGATCATCTGTTCAGCAAGTCCCCGATTCCGGAAGTTAGCGTCTGTAATGATGTCATACAATCCAATGTAGCCACGTTCAATTACACCGAACCCACAAGCGACGACTTGCCCATCGATCAACAGCGAGATGAAACCTACCTGTGTACGGATGTTATGTAACATTTGTTCCGTCGTTGCCCTTTGCAGATCATTCACCTGATTTAACCTGCAAAAGTGATCCAGCCACGCTGTGGTCAACTGTTCGTCGATTTGTACAGCTTGGTGTACAGGCTCTTTGATATATTCCAGACTCCGAGTCTGGAGGTGGGTGAGATCGACAACTTCATACCCTTTTTCTTGCAAAAGTTGGTCGAGATGATCCGGCTGAATAAACGGCGTGATTTTGAATATGGTACTTAACTGATTGGAAGCATAGATACGCTCACATTCCTCAATCTTTTCATGCACATCCAGAGTGGAGTAGTGGATCGGTTGAACGGAGTTGGCACGTTTGGTATATCCTTTGGCAAAACGGAGTATCCAACCGTCATAAAGTAAAGTTGACAAGGGCTGCCAGTGGTTAAGCGATAGTTCCTCGATGGTTTTGTGTTCGGTATCCGTTGTATGCGTCATATCCAACCTCCGATTTTATGATTAAATAATAATACATAATAATGTATAAAAATACAACAGAAATAGATATATCGCCGAACAGTATGCATTATAGCCGGAGATGGTATACAATTTGATTTGGTTGAATGAATAACTTCAGAAGCGGAGCGCATTATGTTAACTATAGAATTAAATAATCACAGCATTAACTGTCATATCCAATACGGCAAACGCAAGAAAGTGTCCATCACGATGGACTTGCCTTACATGGTAACGATCAAAGCACCGAATGGTACCAGTGAAGACATGATCCGGCAACTTGTAGAGCAGCACGGGGATGTGATTTTGAAGAAATCGGCTCTGATGCAGCGGGCGCTGGATGGTCCTCAAGCCAAGGAATACGAAGATGAGGGCAAGGGGAAGTTTCTGCTTTTTGGCAAGGAGCATGCACTGCATGACTTAATCCCTGTAGAGGGTCTGACAGAAGAAGAGCTGCGAGCGAATCTGAAGAAGTTTTATTTTGCCGAGTGTAAACGCATGATTGGGGAGCGTATCGGACGCTACCAGCAGGAGTTGAAGGTGAAGCCGAAGTCAATAGAGATCGTAGATTCTCCCACGAAGTGGGGCAGTTGTAGCTGGGACAAAAAACTTACGTTCAATTATCGCCTGGCGATGGCGCCACTGGAAGTGATCGATTATGTCATCATTCATGAACTTTGCCATATTCACCACATGAATCATGATCGCTCCTTCTGGCGACGGATCGGCAGTATCATGCCGGATTACAAAACAAAAGAAGATTACCTGATGCGAAATGGTAGAGCCATGACGCTATAATTTCAGGCTTAAGTTTTCACAACCGATACATCCCTCAGTTGCTGTAAAATAGCTGTTCTACTTGTCCATTTGAAGTACAATATAAACAAATATCCCGTACCACGAATCCATTGATGTATCCGTGGTGGAAGGAGTCCAAGATGGCTGAGAGTAACCATTATTCGGTGCTGGTAGATGAATATATCTCGGAGTTTGCACCTGATGTACAGGTGAGATTACAGGCAATAAGACAGATTATTCGTGAAGCGGCTCCGAACGCCGAAGAGAAGATCAGTTACAAGATGCCTACGTATGCACAGCATGGGAATTTGGTTCATTTTGCCGCTTACCAGCATCATATTGGGTTTTACCCTGCTCCCAGGGGAATTCAAGCTTTCCAGGAGGAACTCTCCAAGTATAAAGGGGGAAAGGGGTCTGTCCAGTTTCCGCTGGATCAGCCATTGCCCGAGGATCTCATTCGCCGGATTGTGGAGTATCGCGTGAAAGAAAATGTGGAGATCGCGTTGGAAAAGAAACGCAAAAAAGGAGCACCGAAGTAATTAAAGCTCCTATCACAAAAGCTCGTATCATAAACTATAAAAAACAGTCGGATGCCTATGCATTCCGACTGTTTTTGTTTTTAGATTCTAGGTTTTACTCTGGTCGTATTTTATTTTACTTTAGTTTATTCCTATGCTCTTGCTTCGCTTCTATTCAAAGTAATACGTAACGTCTGAATTACTTGCTGTAGGAATCAGATACATAAAGCTTGGGTCCACTTGCAAGTATATGGTCAGATCGGACACGCCGAGATTGGGAACGGTCAGGCTGAACCGACCATTAGCATCCAGCTTCACCGTTTCAGTGCGAATATGTTTTTCGTCAGGTGAAGGACCGTAAATCTGGAATGAGAATGTTTTGCCTGCATAAGCCGTGAGTGTTCCCCGTACTTTCAGCGTACGATCCGCTGTATATTCGAACTGCATTAGATGGTTATCCAGGTAATCCTCGTTCTCCGTATCCGGGTCTTGGGGCTCTGTTCCAGGGTCTTGTGGTTCTGTCCCAGGATTCTGTGGATCGGTTACAGGCTCTTGTGAAGGATTGCTAACCGAGAAGAAACGTGTCTGATATGAAATTTCTGCTTTGGACCCGTCTTTCTTTTTCAAACCGGTAATGCGAACGTTGAACGTGTCGCCTGCCTTCAAGGATTTCAAATTATCTGGGCGGAAAATAACAGCATAGTTATACCCATAACCATCGGAATTTACATTGAAATAGGCCTTTGCAGGATCACTGCTAACCGGTTTTTTTGCTCCCAGTACCCAAGTTTTCTGATCCGATGAACGCACGATCTCCACCTGTACCTCCGAATTGGAAGGCTTCGCGAAGACGTCCGGATTCAGCTGTGCAGACCAAGCTTGTGACACATTGAATGCCTCAATCGGGAATGCCCCTTTGTTAGGATACAAGTTGTAATTGTAATTGAGTTTTCCAGACCGGCTCGTATCCATCACTTGCATGGTGCTGAAATGGCTTGCATAGTTTTTGTTGTCCCGGGATGCAATCCCGAATCCGACCTTCTTCAGTTGCGGACTCAAAATCCAGCGGCGATGGCCGAGTGCAGCAATGTTACTGGCATCCGAATCATCCATATAAGCTTCAACACTTTGGACTGCAAGGTTTCCTTGAGCACTATAGGAAGCGTACAGATTGGAGCTTGAAGCCGATTTGGCTCCCAGATCAAAAAAGTCTTTTGGCATATCTGCCGGACGAGCTGGGAAGTGAGTCAATTCTCCGGTAGAAACAACGACTGCTCCATGTTGGGCTTGACGATTGAGAGCAGCATCGAGAACGAGATCTCCATCCAAACCGGAGAGATAACGATAGAAGTTGGCTGCACCTAGGGCCTGCTCTAATGTGGAATCACTTACTACACCAGCGACATAAGGTGCCTTGGTCGAGGGATTCTGTGTGAATGTGGCAGTTTGGTTCTTGCCACTCATCCATTGCGTCCATTTCTGACTGATTTCTTGCTCACTTCGCTCAGGCAGCAGACTGTCGACAGGGGCAGCAGCGATCTGCTGGGTCCCCAGCAGCATGAATAAGAGGCCTGCCAGAGGAAGAGAGAGTAACGAGCGGATGTACCTTTTTTGAATAAACATGTTCTAATCTCCTTCTAGTAAAAAAATATTATTATGTATTCGATGTATATTATCGACATTAAAGGTATAATTCGTTAGTTTTTATGAATGCCATTGTTTGTTCGAATTCAGCGTTTTTTCAGCCAGAGCCATTATAATACTCACGGAATCCTGTAATGGAAAAGGAGTTTTGGCATGTCTAAGATGCTGCATAAGTCGTTTTATCTCATTTTGCTCGTGTTTGTTGCGGTGTTTATTGCTTCGTCCTTATTGGTGAGGGCACAGTACAACTACGCCTTGTATGGGGACAATCCCATTTTGGGCATGCAGCAGTGGAGTGTTTTTCTCCCGGTCATTCTTTTGCTTCTTGGTTCAGGTGTCGGGTTATATGCTCTGTGTCTGAAACTGAACAAATACAGCCCGAAGGTTGTTATTCCGATTGTGCTGTTATGTTCTCTGGTCATTCAGATCATCATCATCTTTGTATTTCCGAGAGTGCCTACCGATGATTCGCAGACCGTTCTTTCACTGGCCATGAACATGCTGTATGACCAAGACTACTCCTCGTTTGAAACGGGTGGTTATCTGCACATGTTCCCGTTTAACTACTCGATCGTATTGTACTTAAAGACGTTGCTGTACCTGTTTCCGGACAACTATCTGGTCATCAAACTATTTAATATTTTGTTTTCAACGTTAACAACGTTCATGATTTATCTTATTTATAAACAAGTGAATGACAGCTCTACGGAACGTGATTACGGTGTGTTGATCTTTGCAGCAACGTACCTGCCTTCCTTGTTCCTTAACAACCTGATCTATAACGATGTGATTGCCACAGCATTTCTGACATCTTGTTTATACTTTGTTATTCGTTTTGTACGTGAAAAGTCTTGGAAAACAATCGTCATTGCCGCCGTTTTTCTTGCGATGGGTAATTACTTCCGAAGTATCGGCGTGATCGTGCTAATCGCTGCCATCATAACTATCCTGCTGAATATGCGGAGCATCGGAATGAAGAAAGTCATCATTTCCATCGGTGTGTTGGGTATGTTGTTTAATGTCCCAACCTGGACTCAGAATGCGGTTCTTCAATCCTCTGGAGCTGTGAGTGAACCTGTTGGAGAGAACTCTGCACCGGTCTATATGTGGCTGAATATGGGGATTAATCTTGAGCGTTTTGGCTTCTGGGACAATATGGAGAGTTATCAGATCTATCAGAGGCAGGCCAACTACAATAAGGCTGAGAGCGCAGATTTATTCAAACAAGAGATTGGCATGAAGCTGTCTGAAGCAAGTGCGAGTGACTTGGTGCAGATGTATTACAAAAAGATCATATGGACCTGGACCGAAGGGACATACCAGATGGACCGCTACGGAATCGGCAATGAAAGTTCCATGGGTGCCGGAAGAGGAAGGGGAGGTGGAATCGCAGGCTCCTATAGTTACACGAATGTGATAACAGAACTGTTGCAAGGGGATTCGGCTTATCGGACGGGGTTACTCTGGATCGTATATGTGATGAATTTCTTGATGTACTGTTTTATTTTCATCCGGTTGGTCGTTGGAATTCGTCGTAAACGGTATGACGAAGTTACATTGATCCTGGTTATTCTCGGATTCATTGGGTTTTATATTCTGTGGGAGATTAAGTCCAGATATATCTACCCTGTATATCCACTGTTGGTTGTGCTCTCCTATATGGGGTTCAAAGATACGTATGACTTCATATTCCATCGTAAAGGTACCTTGGAGCAATATTCCCTGAGAAAAAGGTGATCATATGCGAAAAAATAAATATTTCACATCGGTTACGTCACTCCTGCTGATGGGCTGTTTGGTTATGCTGACGGCCTGCGATGTTATAACCGCCCAGAATATTACCAACACCGGTTCTGTGCAAGGCATGAATGGATTCGGCATGCCGAATGGCGGTGGCCTGGGCATGAATGGAGGAACGCCTAGAGGTGGAAGGGGTGGCACGGGTATGAATGACCGTACAGGCAGTCCAGACATGACGCAGGGGATGATGAATGCCGACATGATAGGTAGAGTCATTTCTGTGAATGGAAACACAGTCACGTTAGCGTTACTTGAGGTGCAGGACACCTCATCCCCAAGCATGGAATGGAAGGATACCGGAATGGAGATGAAATTAAATATAAGTGATGATGTTGCTATCACGGAAGGCATGGGGACGCCGCGCTCGGGCAATTCCAGCTCACGTGCGATTTCGTCCATTCAAGTGTCTGATCTTCAAAAAGAAAACATCGTGATGGTGTGGTATAAGGACAACACCGAGACAGTCGAACGGATGATGATTGTCCAGTAAAAAACGATGGGATTATCGTCATTTTGTAATTGCTTACATTTGGCTTATCGGCTATTATGGTAACAACTGGTTTTTTGAAGGGAGTGAGCGTCATGAAACGACGGTCTAAGATGGTATGTTCTATCACTACAATGAAGGTAAACATAAACTGAATAATTCCGGCAGACCATTCAGATACAGTGTGGGACACATCCAGTTTCCCAGTCGATCTGAGATCTGCCGATATATAGGGATATAACTGCTCATTTTTTCTGGCGTATGCGAGGTTTATTTGCTTGTGCAAATTTCTCATACACTCAGAATTTTTAAAAGCCGCAGGCATAGCCTGCGGCTTTTTGCGCGCAAAAATAGGCTTTCGTTGGCTACGAGCAATCCACATGAAATGATTAAAAAGGAGAAATGCCCATGTTAACATTAAAATATTTATTTCAACATAATGATCTTGCCGAGATGATTCTAAAGAATTGGAGTTATGATCCTGAGTCGCTGGACATGTTTCAGTATTATCGTATATCCTCCAATGCCGTGTATCCGTTCAGAGATCAGGGAGAAGTGAGATTACTTCGATTTGCCCCGGTAGAGGAGAAAAATCAAGTCAACCTCAGCGCTGAACTGGAGTTCCTCCGTTATCTTCGAACGAAACAGTATGGAGCCATGGAGCCTGTACCTGCCCATTCAGGGGCAGAACTCGTAGAGGCTCACACGCCATGGGGAACGTACTTTGCTTCCGTATTCAAGCGAGTACCCGGATCGCAGTTAGGAAGCATTGATTTGAATGACTCCATCCTGTACAGCTATGGTCAGGCGTTGGGTGAGCTGCATCATTTATCACGTACATTCATGCCTGAGCAGAAGGAGAAACGTTGGACCTATACAGACGTTTTGAATTGGATGCAGGAGATCCTGAAGGGTTTTCCTGGTGAGACGTCTGCTCTGAATGAGGTGGAGTTTCTCCGAACATATTTTGCAGCCTGGTCTGTGAACAAGCAAAATTTCGGACTCATCCACTACGATTTTGAACTGGATAATGTCTTCTATGATGAAGGTAGCCAGTCTTGTTATGCCATTGATTTTGATGACTCGATGTATCACTGGTACGCGATGGACGTGGAACAGAGTCTGGATAGTTTACGTGAGGAGATCGAGCCTGAACAATGGGAGCAGAAGAAGCAATTGTTCCTGAACGGGTATTGGTCCAAGGCGGGAGAATGTTATGATCTGGAGAGTATGTTCCCCGCTTGTCGCCGTTTTGCCAATCTATATGGATATGTGCGTGTGCTTCGGTCTGCTGCAGAGCAGTTTTCGCATGAGCCGGACTGGATGAATGGATTAAGAGCAAGATTGAGTCGGAAGATGACAGAACAAGCAGGGCAATTTGGTCATCCGATATAAAGTCTACACGTAAAAAGTTATATCCACCAACACATTGAACACTGAACATTGAACGTATGTCATGTCTCATATCAAAATCAGTCCTCATAACAAACAAACCAGCTGGGAATTCAATGTAGAATTCCTAAGCTGGTTTTTACATGTTACTCGGTATAATCACTTATCGCAGTTCGCCCCGCCTCTACACTGATCCAGTAGGCATAATCTTCGCGCACGTCCACATAGAGGTTAAGTTCCTTTGCATCAAGGTTACTTACCGTTAATTTGAAATTGCCATAGGCATCTGTTGTAACCTGCTGCGTTTGGATATACTCTACAGCAGGCGAAGGACCATGGATTTTGATCGGCATCGTCTGGTTGGCATACGCCGGGAACGTACCTTGAAGGACCAGCGTGTGATCGGCAGAATATACAGCTTTCATGGTCTGATCCGGTAATCCGCCGTTCTTTTCATTCTCGGTAGCTTCAGTGGCATTCTTAGGTCTGCTCCATAGTTCGAAGCCTTTTTCCTTCAGGTTCTGGAGAAATACAACGGCCTCTGCCCGGGTCAAGGATTCTTGTCCCGCATAACCTTGCACCGTAGCTGCTGTTTTTCCTGAAGAGTATCCCATGTTCAGCAGATACCGGATGGCATCGTCATCCTGGGTATAATTTTTACCGCCAAGCCCCGCCACGATTACGGCTACTTCTGTTCGGTTCAAGGCATGATTGCGCAGCTTCGGATTCTGTTTGCTGGCATCCAGATTTAGATTCAACGCGGAAGCATAGGTATAATAACGATCACTCCAGATGTTTCCTTTGATAGCTTGTCCCTGTGCAGCATCGATGCTCTGAATGACATGGGAATTCGCATACAGCTTAAACAACATGGAGAGGAATTCGGCTTCACTCACCTGATTGTTGGGTTTGAACGTTCCATCCTCGTATCCACTGACCATCTCCTGTTGAACGGCCCATTGAATGGCATCTTTCGCCCAATGTGTACGGACATCAGTTAATTGGGGAATTCCCGTTACCGTAACTGAGACAACCGCTTCTTTCCCTTCAAAACGAATCCGAATTTCGGCTTTACCAGCCTGAAGTCCAATGATTTTCCCATCCTTGATGGCAATGCGATCTGACGTTGTGGTGAAGGAAACGTTAGACTGTGGAACATAGGATGTTCCGTTATCATTCACGGCAGTGATCGAGGGCAGATCAATCTGTTCTCCTGCTCGAACGTTGAGGTCCCGTTGTCCTGGCGTTATACGGGTAAGTGTTGTATCTTGAACACCGTCAACATGGAAGAAACGTGTGGAGTATGAGATTTCCGCTGCTGTACCGTTTTTCTTTTGCAGACCTGTAATTCGAATGTTGAACGTATCGCCGTTCTTTAACAATTGCACATCGTCGGGACGGAAGATGATGGCGTAGCCATATCCATATCCACCTGTCTCTACATTGAAATAGGCTTGATTAAACCATTGTTTATCCGCAGGGTCCACGTTGTAATAACCGGTTGGAAAGCCACTGTTCTGATTCTTGGCATTAAAGGTCCACGTACGTTGATCGGAAGTCCGAGTCATCTCGACCTGTACCTCAGATAGTGATGGTTTCGCGAATACATTTGTATTCAGTTGAACAGACCAGGCCTGTGTACTGCCAAAGGCTTCGATTGGAAAAGCTCCCTGATTCGGGAACAGGCTGTAGTTGAACGAAGTTCCCCCAGTTCTGCTTTTATCAAATACCTGCATGGCACTATAGTACTGATCATATGTCTTGCCTGCTCCACTACGAGTGGCGAGTCCAAATCCGATTCGTTGCAGTTGTGGACTCAAAATCCAGCGCCGATGACCGAGTCGATCAATATTGGAGGCGTCTGAATCATTCATGTAGGCCTGAATGCTTTTTGTCAGGACGTTATCCTTGGCACTACTGGTAAGGTACAGATTGGAGCTGCTGGCAGACTTTGAACCGGTGTCAAAGAAATCCTTTGGCATATCTCCTGGCTGCTCTGGATAATGGGACAGGTATCCACCCGTGGAGACCACAACAGCCCCATGCTGGGCTTGACGATTTAATGCCGGATCAAGGACAAGATCGCCTTGTAGCCCTGTGATAAAACGATAAAAGTTGGCTGCGTTCAGCCCTTGTTCCAGATAGGCATCACTTACCACACCAGCAGAGTAGGGAGCACTTGTCGAAGGTGTCTCTATATACAGGGGAGATGTATCATTGCCATTCATCCACTGATTCCACTTTTGAACGATCTCCTGCTGACTTCGCTCAGGCAACAAACTGTCGACCTGTTCCGCATGTGCATCTTGAGCACCCCATAACAGAAACAGCAGGCCTGCCAAGGGCAGAGCGAACAGCGAATGCATTTTATTTTTCCGACAAATCATGTTTCCAACCCCTCTCATATCTGAACGTACAAAGAACATATGCATGTACAGCATTATGGTATATTCATCGACATTACAGCTTGTTTTGCTTAGAGCCAGGCATGGGGAGCATAAGGCCGAGCGTGTGAAGGAGGGCGTTTAAATAAGTGAAATTGGTGATTCATTTGTGAAAAAAAAGAGCACAGGCTACCCCGCTGATTCGGGACAGCTTATGCTCTTTCTACATATGTATCTACTTTTTCAGTCAAGACTCAGGTCGAAATCAGGCTCACACATATAATCTAATGGGTACAGATCATCTCGGGCCGAGATTAATGCACGGAAATGTAGATAAAGATTATTGTGCTGTACCACAATGCTACCAACACGATGGGGCATAAGTTCAGCCACGACGAAGACATCCTCGGCATTGTTACATTTAAAAAGAACATTTTTCGGATGAATGACTTCCTCCAGGTAACTGTATGTCATCACGTGAAATGTTTGTCCGCGCCAGTTTGTCTTGATCACTTTATAGGATTGCGTTCGCACCAGACCCAAATAACGTTCCAGCTGGAACGTATGCTCAAATTGCGTAATATAACCTTTTTTGTCCACATCAATCGTAAACTCCACATCATAGCTCACATGCATTTCATCTTTATAAGATCCGTTCATGACCTTCATGTTGTCAAAGTGTGATCCGAATTCCGGATCTTCCACATAGGGAATGGTAACGAGTTCAGGATCAACATGATCTGTAATCTGGCTGTTACTGGAAGGTGGGGTGTAATACTTCGATGGCTGAAGATCAATCGATCCAATCATGCTTCCTGGGAAACCGCGGCTGCAAGTTATTCGCATAGTCATCTCCTTAGTTGTTGGTCAGTAGTTAGACGAACGAGTAAGAATAAAGTTGCACCAGAATAAGGAAATGAAAGATCGAGCCAGTAGTTCACACTCCTGAGAAAATTTAGATCAGAGTCAGTATATTAATACTTCTTTATTTGAGATTTTGTTATATTCAGAAAAATATACTCTATATTTTTGATCTTTTACAATCCAAATTTCGTTAATTGTTTGTAGAGGGGGTGAGGGAGCGTTGAATGATGAAGAGCTTATTCAAGAAATTCGTGAAGGTAGCCGAGCTGCCATGGAAGTACTGGTGAAACGGCATTATAAGTCGATATTTGCTTATGTTTACCGAAAAACTGGAGAGTACCATACTGCTTATGATCTCACTCAAGAGGTATTTGTAAAAATGATGAATTCCCTGAACAAGTATCAGAACACAGGACAATTCAGTCACTGGCTACTGAAGATTGCAGTGAACCATTGTAGAGATTATTATCGTGGGCGGGAGTTCAAGCAGCAACAAAGAGAGAGTGAATTAACTGAGGATGCGTTCCCTGCCAGTGAAAAACAGAATGTTTGGAATATTTTTCATAAGCAATTTCAGAACGAGCAAGTCAGGCGGGCAGTATTAAGTTTGCCTGATCACCAGCGAGATGCAGTCATTCTAAACTATTACAATGGATTGAAGATCAGGGAAGTTGCTGAACTTACGGGAACCAACGAATCGACCGTGAAGTCACGCATTCGATTGGGGATAACGAAATTAAAGGAGATTATTGTGGGAGGTGAACGGGATGAAAAGCAGAGGAAACGGAGATGAATCGAATCCTGTAGCAGAGTTGGAAATAGAAGAGTACAACGAAATTGCCTCATATCTGGATGAGTATCCGGTTGAGTTTCCATCCGAGATGGAGATTGACAAGACAATTAGGATACTGGATACATATATGCCAGATCACATGAATGCTCACCTGAAACAAAAATCATCTGGGAATTCAGTTAAGGAATTGTTTCAGTTAGTTTATGGTGAGGTTGCTGTCTTCCACAAATCTTACTGGTTAGTCTGTTCAATGCTCTTGTTGTTCGGCTATTGGCTAGGTACCCACAGTACGACAGACCCGTACATGAGTGTATTCTTTATAGTTCCTGTCCCATTTGTACTTGGTTTGCTAGAAGTTTTCAAAGGTCGAGATCAAGGATTAATGGAAATCGAGCTGACCTGCAAAATTACAGCACAGCAACTGATGCTTACCCGTCTAATCGTAGTGCTCATTGGGAACATGGCGTTTGTTTTTTTGCTTAATTTACTTATATCAAACGAAACAGGTGTTTCCATATCATGGAGTGCTATCAGCCTTTCGTATACACAGCTTATGATCGCAGCAGGTACAAGTCTATGGCTCGCGATGCGTATCAGAGGTGGGACAGCCGTCAGTATCTTTTTAATTGTGTGGTTCGCACTGGTTTGGCTTGTACTAAGTAATCCCGAATTGAAGACTCTACTTCAAACGATCCAGCCCACAGTACTTATAGCGATGGCTCTATGCGGAGTCCTACTATTAATCAGTCAGATCTATGAGATGGCAAGAAAATATACATTACAGACAGAAAGAGGTTACTCCTTTGATACTGACCATGGATAACGTATCTAAGAAATACAGGAACAAGTTGGCGGTAAAAGAAGTCTCACTGGAACTATCTAGTGGTGGTGTTTACGGTCTCCTTGGGCCGAATGGAGCAGGGAAGACAACATTGCTTCGCATGATTGTAGACATTTCCAAGCCTACGTCTGGACAAATTTTGTTGAACGGGCGGTCTATCCAAAACATGGGAGACCGTTATCGAAGTTTGTTAGGCTACATGCCGCAACGATTTGGATTTTATAACCGATTCAGTGCTTATAAGTTTCTAATGTATATGTGCTCTTTGAAAGGGATCGGTATTAATCAAGCTTCAGCACGTGTGCAGGAAACGTTAGTGATGGTGGGCCTTGAAAATCAAGCACAACATAAAATCCGCACATTCTCCGAAGGAATGAAGCAGCGATTGGGAATTGCCCAAGCTTTGCTGAATGATCCACAAATTTTGATTCTTGACGAACCTACAGCTGGATTGGATCCCAAAGAGCGCATTCGATTTCGTAACATTATCGGCGAGCTGGGAAGAGATCGTATTGTGATGTTATCTACGCATATCATTTCTGATTTGGAGTTTTCATGTAAGGAGATGATTCTGATGAATGAAGGGCAGCTCATCGCCCATAATACTCCGGAAGAGATTATGAACCGGATGAAAAATACCGTATGGAAAGCGAAATTGAATTCGCAGCAACTTGCTGATCTTACCTCTCATTTCAAAGTAAGTGGTTTATCTTATGAGTCAGATGGAATCGTAGCCCGAATTCTGGCCAAAGAACAGCCTGTTCCGCAAGCCGTACCAGAATCACCTCGGCTTGAAGATGTGTATATGCACTATTTTGGAGAGGAGACGAAGTCTTGATTCGTTTAACTCAATTCGAGTTTTATAAAATTATAACGCGTAAAAGTATTGGTATAGCAATGTCTATGTTAATTGTTTTTCTAGTCGTATACTCTTTTTGGAGGCATCCTGGGATAATGGATGGTTCCGCTTTTTACAAACCTTATGAAGGTCCTATTACAACAGAGAAGGTAAAAATCGCACATAATCAATATGATTCCATTTGGGATAGTACCAAAGGTAGATACCAGTATGGTGCATTTTACGATATTGTGTTTTTTTCTCCAGAAACGATGAAGAACAGCACACGATATGATGATCGTGGCAACATTTTGGAGCGAACAGTGAATGTATCCGAGATTTATTATAATAAACCTTGGGGCTACCTTCTGGAATACATTGATCAATTCGGTGTAGTTTTTATGATGATTATGATTCTGCTAGGGTTGGCTCCAGTATTTACCGAAGAATATGTACTAGGTACAGCATCACTACTGCGTAGCAGCAAAAGAGGCAAAAGCAAGCTCGTATCAGCAAAATGCATTGCTTCCATATTGTACGTTGTGATGTGTGTCGTTTTATTTACTGGGGTAAACTTGGTTTTATATTGGTTAAGGTTTGGTAATCTAGCTGGGGCGGATACTTCCATACAGAGCGTGGGCATGTATGTTTACAGCTTTGATTATGAGTTCTCACCATATACGTTTACTGCTTTTCAATATTATTTAGTTCAATTGTTTACTCATATAGCAGGTAGCTTGGTCTTTGCATCTGTTGTTTTACTGGTATCCGTCCTCAGTTCTACATCCTTTATAGCTATAATTGTGAATACCGTGATAGTAGGTCTGCCATACTTGGCCTTTGACGTATTAAATTTGAATTCCGGGTCATTAAATTGGGTCGAGAAATTTTCGATAAGTACAATGATACGGGTAACAGGGCTTTATCAAACACCAATAAACTATTCCTTATTCGGACTGAATATGTCTTATTTAACGTTATATATAGTTGTGATGGCTTTCATGACTGTTTCGACTATACTTGCCACATATCGTATATTCCACGGCCGGGAAGTGTTTTCTTGAGTGAAGCTATGAGTAATTCCTTTTTAGAAATAAGGTTCGCAGTCACTGCGGACTTTTTTTATTTGCAGGTATACTGGCACTATTTCCAATCTACTTACTCTTTTGATACAGTATCTGTAGGACATATCGGAGGTATATATTATGTATGGAACAATGTTTTCATGAATGGGTCATGGAGAACCGTGCCCCATATCGCTCTCGAGAGGAGTCCATCTAATGAATGTGAATGATAAGGTGATCGAACAGCAGTCCCTTACCTTTGTGGGCATCAAACGAACGTTCTCTTGTGTGGATGGTGAGAATTTAAGAGAAATTCCTAAGATGTGGCAGGATGCTTTGGCAGACGGAATTGAGGAACGTTTAAACGGGTTCAATAACGGAGCCATTCCCGGTCTGGTGGGCATCTGTGTAGATCAGAGAGAGCTGCAGGACAATCAAATGGAGTATTGGATTGCTACCTCTCACTCAGGTGAAGTGCCTGAAGGTTTGGTTTCCATCGAACTTCCCGCGTCCCATTGGGTTGTATTTGAGGCCGATGAATTAGAGCCGGAGGCGATACAACGCTTGTGGCACCATATTATGACAGATTGGTTTCCCTCCACTTCATATCAGCATGCAGGGATTCCGGAACTTGAAGTGTATAGAGGTCACGGCACACCTCCCCAAGTCTGGATACCTGTAAAATCTGTGTGAGCAAAATTGAATTAGGAGGTCTACGATGTTATCTAATAAAGTAATTGATCATTGCCAGGAGCAAGGCTGGTGGCATGAAGATGTTCCAGCAGCATACGAAGAAGCATTGCGGAAGCTTGAGATTGATCTTCAATCGGATTTCGCACAATTTTATCTATATGCAGAGGATGGACCGACTTTTTACAGCAGGCATCAGGAGTTGTATCAGATCTGCTGGTTTATGGAGAACACTGTATATATGGAAGACATGAATGTAGCACAGCTTACACTGGGACTTCCCGAGGCGTATATTCCACTGGACAGTTTTGAAGGTGAAGGTGGATTTTTCTACAACCGTCAGACGGGAGAAGTGGTGCTGGTGGAACTGGGCGAATCGATTGAACGGTTTCTTAATGGCGAGAGTGAGCCGCAGTGGGCTGATTTCAATGCTTTTCTGGAGTGGTATTTCGTCCTGGGGGAGGAGACGGTGCAATGAAAGATCTAACACCGGAACATGCCGAACTGGAGCGACAAATTGTAGAAACGGTAGAAGCCGGTAATGTGCTGGATGAGACGCAACAACATGAACAAGCACTTATCTATTATGATCAGGCATGGGGCATGTTGCCCGAGCCTAAGATGGAATGGGAGATTGCAAGCTGGATCGCATCCTGTCATGCGAATGCACATATCGATCTGAAGCAGTATGAACTGGCGAAGCCGTGGGCTGAGATATCGTTAAGTACGCGGAGTTCGGATAGAAGTACGAGTCCGTTGATCGATCTCGGCATGATCTGCATGAGACTTGAACAGCATGACGAGGCGTATTCGTATTTGCATCAGGCGTATGAGTTCGGCAAAG
This sequence comes from Paenibacillus sp. FSL k6-2145, assembly GCF_037976585.1. Taxonomy (NCBI): domain Bacteria; kingdom Bacillati; phylum Bacillota; class Bacilli; order Caryophanales; family Paenibacillaceae; genus Paenibacillus; species Paenibacillus sp. FSL k6-2145. The sequence goes on from NZ_CP150267.1 coordinate 3,061,061, forward strand.
AGCGGGCATTCCAGGGAAGCCCAAGGGACGTGTTGAACTATTATAAGGAAGAGCGCGCCAAGCGTACCTAGAGTGATTCCGACCATACCATGAAACGAAAAGGGTACCCCGTTTTGGCCAAAATATGACCACAGGAGTACCCTTTCGAGTTGAATATTCGTTTATTACAGGATGTTCGACTTCATCTAATCCGAAATGTTACGCGTATAGTATTCAATAATATCCTTACGACGGATAATACCGAGGAAGACACGATCGACATCCACCACGGGCACAAAATTTTGGTCTGCTGCAAGTGTCAGCATATCCTCCATTTCAGCCTCAATGAATACACATTCATTATATACCCGATTGTTAATCTCATGGACTTGAACCTGATCCATCGTATCAAAAGTCAATCCGGGTGTATTTCGCATTTTCCATAACAAATCGCCTTCGGACAGGGTAGCAACATATTTTCCATCCTGGTCAATCACGGGAATGGCGGTGTAGTGTTGCGATTCCAATTGCTCAATAGCATCTTTCATGGAAGCGGTAGACTTGATATAGGCCACTTCGGCTTTGGGGAGTAAAAAATAGCTGATTTCCATCATCGGGCTCCTTTTCAGCCTTTTGCATAGCAAAAAAGCTTTAGTATGTAATCTCACTCTTCTTATTTAAACATATTATGTGAGCTTTCGGCTATTTTTAATGATAAATTCGTCAGATTTGTTTCATTGTTTAAATGACTCTGGAAATCTATAGTGTATATTAGAGGTGATGTAACCATGAAATCCAAACGTAAATTAATGTACGGACTGCTGCCCATCTTGTTTGCAGGTGGAATCGGAATGTATCTATACATGCAGAATAACAAAGAAGCAGAGGCTAAACCCCAGACTACCGTGAATCAATACATAGAGCATCTGCAAAAAAAAGAATTTGACCAGTTGTACAGCTTGATGACACCTGCTTCGCTGCAAGAGTCGGGCATGAACAAGGAACAATTTGTTGAGAAATACAATGCGATCTATTCGGGTATGGAAGTATCCACCGTCAAAGCGGAGGTTCAGCCTGTGGATGTTGCCGAAACGGCTTCCGATGGCAGTAAGACTGATACAGATAAACAAAACCCGGATACGTATGAGGTGGATTATAATCTGCAACTGACAACTTTTTTGGGAGAAGTCAGTGAGACGCATACATTGAAACTGGTCCGGCAAGAGCTTGAGGACGGAGGCAAAAACTGGCAAATAAACTGGCAGCCTTCGCTGATCCTGAATGACATGGTTAAGGGCAGTAAGGTACGAGTGAGGACGCTGTTCCCGGATCGTGGAGACATTGTAGATCGTGATGGTTTGCCACTCGCTACCAAGGGAACGATGAATGAATGGGGCATTGTACCGGAGAAACTTGGTGATAACCCGGACCAGATGATTACCCGAATCGCGAGCCATTATCAGGTTTCGGAAGATGCCATTCATAAGGCGCTTGCTCAGACATGGGTGAAGCCGGAGTATTTTGTCCCGATTGGTTCAACGGAGGAGTTTGACGTGCCAGAATCTTTAAGCGGGGTTACGATGCAAAGCAAGGAAATCCGTTATTATCCACTCGGCGAGGCGGCTGCGCACCTGATTGGTTACGTGCGCAAAGCCACCAAGGAAGATCTGGATAAGGATACGGAAGGGTATTATCGTGCCGAGGATTGGATCGGTAAAGCGGGTTTGGAGCAGTCCATGGAGAAACAGCTGCGTGGTGAACGTGGTGGTCTGATCGAAATCACCGATGAATCCGGTAACTCCCGTTCTGAGCTTATTCGTAAGGATGCTGTAGATGGACAGAATGTTCAGCTGACGATTAGCTCCAAACAGCAAAAGAAACTGTATCAGACATTATCCAGCGGAGGAGACGCAGGTGCGATGGTTCTGATGAATCCGACGGACGGCAACCTGCTGGCGTTGGTTAGTGCGCCTTCCTATAACCCGAACAAGATGGTTACAGGGCTTACTCAGGCAGAGTGGGATGCTTATTCGGCGAATGAGAAGCTTCCTTTTATCAACAGAGTCACTACCCGGTATGCACCAGGATCAACCTTCAAAGCGATTACAGCCGCAGCGGGACTGATGGAGAAGGTGACCACAGCGGACAAAACACATGATATCTCTGGCTTGCAATGGCGCAAAAATGATAGTTGGGGCGGTTACTATGTTAAGCGTGTGAAGAGTTTATCCCCGGTTAACATGGTCGATGCTCTGGTGTACTCGGACAATATTTACTTTGCCATGGAAGCGATCGAGATGGGCAGCGCCAAGTTTATTGATGGGATCCAGAAGTTTGGTTTTGGCGATAACTTTGGACTGGATGAACTGTATCTGAAGCCAAGCCAATATGCCAATGAAGCACATCTGGATCTGTCGTCTGAGGTATTACTCGCTGATACGTCCTACGGGCAAGGGGAGATGTTGATGTCCCCGATTCATCTGGCATCGTCATTTACACCTTTTATTAATGAGGGGAAACTGGTGAAACCTGTTCTGATTGAGGGAAAAGAAAGCACTGAGCCTGAGGTAATCATTACTCCGGAAGCCGCAAATACGGTTAAGGATGCATTGGGAGAAGTTGTTTCCCGGCAGGGAGGTACCGCCCATACCTTGAATTCAATTTCTGGAGGACTCGCGGGCAAGACAGGAACAGCAGAATTGAAAGCGAAGAAGGGAGAGAAGGGACAGGAAAACGGATTTTTCGTAGTATTTGATACCGACTCTCCGACCTTCCTGTTATCCGCTGTAATTGAAGAGGTGAACGGCCGGGGCGGAAGCCACTATGTCGTGGATAAATTAAAGCCTTTCTTGGAAAAGTTGGAGATTGCGCAGTAACTCTGATTTAATATATAGCCTCCGCAAACATAATGAAAAGACCCGGTCACCATGTTATAGTTCGAACATGAGACTGGGCCTTTTTTGTTTCATTTTATTCAATATGGAATCATTTAATTCCGAGCAGTAATCACAAGTTGGAATATCACTAATTGTATTCAATTGACAGCGTATTCGCGAGGTGTTATTTTGAGGTGGAATCTATTCTATGAGTTCGAGGTGATCGATGGTGGCTATTCGTGCTAAGCAGATTTTTGTCAATTTACCTGTTCAAGATTTGAAGAAATCCGTTGAGTTTTTTACCAAGGTGGGGTTTGAGTTTGACGCCAATTTTACGGACGAGTCTGCTACTTGTATGATCATCGGGGAAAATATTTACGCCATGCTTCTGGTGGAGGAACGTTTCCAATCCTTCATCTCGAAAAAAATCTCCAATGCTGCCGATACAACCGAAGTCATCGTTGCCCTGTCTGTAGATAGCCGTGAGCAGGTAGATGTGATTGTACAAGCTGCCCTTGATGCAGGAGCGAAGCCATCCAACGAACCACAAGATCACGGATTCATGTACGGATGGAGTTTTCAGGATCTGGATGATCATCTGTGGGAAGTCTCCTATATGGATCTAAGCGCTTTTCCTTCGGCGTGACAAAATGAAAATAAGTAGAGCCTTCCTATAGTTTATAGGAAGGTTTTTTTGCATCCATTTATTATCGGAAGTATGCATTCACACATCCCCATGTACATGGACATGAATAGGATAACCCGAGCTTGTTAAAAACGATCACAGGGAGATGACCATGACTCGTTCAAACGTGAAAAGTTATCGCTATCGTATTGGAAAAAAGCAATATATCGTAATCCAGATTCACCAAACCGCGAAGGGTTATGCCGATTCAGGGAATGTACTTGCAAGTAATGCAGTCAACGTGCAGATCATGAAACAGAAAGGTCGCCGTTCTTCTCGCAGACGTTAGTCTGGCAGCAAAGAAGAGAAGTAGGGAGGGGGATGAATAATGAGTACACGCAGAAAGAAAGCAAAACAGGTTAACCGGGTGGACGTGGACAAAAGCCGTTTGAAATTCCAGGCACGACAGTCAGCCAAAGCTTCGGTTGGACAGGGCGGTAATGCATTTGCGATCAATGCCAACGAACTGGGCAACATCCGGGTGCGCGCAGGACAGCAGGGCTGAACAGGAGGAGATACCGCGTGTCGGTATCTCCTTTTTCGTTTATGGAAACACGCACAGAATTTATCCGGATTACATATGGTGTATTTTACCTTTTTGCTATATGATAAGTGTCGATTCCTGTTGACACTAAGTATCGAAAGATGCCTAAAGCTGATGTACTAAAAAGTTAGAAGGTAAGTATACATACGTTTCTTTTTGATGGAGGGATTAGGATGTATTGTCACATATGTGGGACCAAAAGTAGTCCTGGGGATAGTACGTGCAGAAAGTGTAACACAAAACTGAAAGATGCAAGCTCCACAGAGGAACAGATCTGGGCGGAAACAGCCGTGGGTTTGGAAAAAAGAACAGAAGAAACAGCCGAATTATTATCCCGGCAGCAACAGCCTGCACCCAGACAGAGCAACACCAGTCAAGGCCGCGCATTTAGTTGGATCATTCCACTGCTACTTGCAGCCGTGATGGGGGCTTTACTAACGTTCTACTACAAGCAGGAGATGAGTATTAATGCGGAGGTGAAAACTCTGCATCAACAGGCGGAACAAGCTGCACTAGAGGGGAAATATAAAGAGGCTCTTCAGCTGCTAGACAGCGCTCTAATGAAACGACCGAACTATGATGCACTTATACAGGATCGGCAAATTACAACGATGGCGTTCAACTTGATGAATCAGTTGGATGAGGCATCCACAAGTCTGAAGACAGGAAAGCTGTCCGCAGGAGACAAATCCATTCAGGCAGTAGCGAAAGCATTGAAAGAGCGAAAAGAGCCCGTTTTCGCCAAAGTGCGTGCCGCATTCAACAACAGAAAGGTAACGCTGGCCGTATTGAAGGTGAAAAAGGAAATCGACAGTTTGACAACAATTGAGGCACTAGCTGAGAAGCTGGATACCGTATCAAACTTGAAAGGCAAGGAAGCTGAGACGGTAAAGAAGCAAATTGTCGACAAGCTCGCAAGCATAAGTTATAAAGAGGCGGAACAGCAAGTAAAGCAAAAGAATTTCACAACTGCTTTACAAACGGTCGACCAGGGATTGTCCTATGCTCCGGAAAATGAAAAACTGACTTCGTATCGTGAACGGGTGCTCAGTGAAAAAAAGGCATTTGAAAAAGCGGAAGCGGATCGCATTCAACTGGCGGAGCAACAGGCTGCAGAAGAAGATCTGAAGAATCGAACGTCGGCAGTAGGTGTCGTGAACGTTGATGCGACGCTTGATATGTACGGGGATCTTTATATTAGCGGTTCATTGATCAATAATGCAACTCGTCCGATCTCTTCCGTTACAGTTTTGATTGATATTTATGATATAGACGGTGCATACCTGGGCCAAACTTATGCAGATGTGTCTCCAAGCTGGCTGGATGTAGGTGAAGAAGGTTTCTTTGAAACCTATTATTATGGTGTGTACGAGGAAGCGGAAATCTCTGTTGTGAATGCAACGTGGTATCTCGAATAGGGGGACAGGTTGGAATGGCCAAACGAACATGGAGTACGATCATATCCAGTGCTATTATCATTGGTGCTGGAGCAGGAGGCGTGTTCTGGATACACCAGCATTCAGCAGATCAGTTGCAGGATGGGCCCAGACTGGCAGTTGTTGCCGCGAAGGAAACGGAAAATGTGGCAGCGACGACTGCCTCCAAGCAACCTGTGAAGAAGACACGCAAACAGATTATTGAAGAGAGTCAGAAGAAAGTTGTAACGATCGAGAGTAGCAGTGGATTGGGCTCCGGTTTTCTCTATAATGATCAGGGAGATGTTGTGACCAATGCGCATGTGGTGGAGGGGGCGAATGAAGTAACTATTCGGACCTTGAATCATGAAGAATATAAGGGGACGGTTATTGGTATTGGGGATGAAACAGACGTAGCTGTAGTCAGGGTTCCTGATTTGAAAAAAATTAAGCCGTTAATCATCGCCAAATCCAAAGCCGAGACCGGAGACGAGATTCTGGCATTGGGTAGTCCACTTGGGCTAGAGAACACCGTAACAACCGGAATCATCAGTGGATTGGGGCGTAGCTTTGAAATAGCGCCTTACATCTACAGTAACCTCTATCAGATCTCGGCACCAATAACCCATGGCAACAGTGGTGGACCACTCATTAGTGCGGAGACTGGTGAAGTGATCGGCATTAATTCGGCGGTTGTGGAACAGGAGGGGGGAATAGGATTCAGCATCCCTATGACTAGTGTGCTCAAGCAGGTGCAGGCGTGGTCCAAAAATCCTTCTGGCACAACGTTGGTACGGACGGCTGGAGATACTCACTTGGGTTCAGCCACTAAGACATTGCAAGCAGAAGGAATTGTAACGGACTTTTATACAAGCCTTAATCTGAGTGATTATGTCACCGCTTATGCACTGCTCGGAAGCGAGTGGCAGAGTGCTACAACATATGCAAAGTTCAGAGAAGGATACCTGAATACAAGTGAGGTGACCATCAGTGAGGTATCCTCGGTGAATAAAGGCGATGACGAGATGGAAGTGAAGGCAATGATTACAGCAAATGAACGCAAGGATGGGGAATATATACTATCGCAATATCGGGTCGAGTATCAGTTGGGTTATGAGAATGGTCAACTGAAAATATTGCATGGTAAAGGTAAAAAAGTGAAATGATTGTGGAGGGAGAGTTGGCTTATGTGCCAATTCTCCTTTTTCATTGCTTATATTCGATACATCTGTTAAAATACAGAACGAATGTTCAGTATGTATGGAACGGAGTGAAATGGAATGAATATGAATAAAAAGCAACTTCAAACCGAGCAGACCAAGAAGAAACTTGCGGATGCTTCCAAAGCCCTTTTTGTACAAAAAGGTTATAAAGCAACGTCCATTGAGGATATTGTAGCTGCGACGGGCAGCAGCAAGGGCAATATATATTACCATTTTAAAAGTAAGGAAGGTCTGTTCCTCTATCTAATTGATGAGTGGGACCGGGAGTGGGAAGAGAGCTGGGCGGCCAAAGAACATCTGTATCGCACCTCCACGGAGAAGATTTACGGACTAGCTGAACAACTCGTCATGGATGACATGAATCACCCGCTGACGAAGGCAGCTGATGAGTTCTTCACAGGGGAAAAGAAAGAAAATGATATTGAGGAGCGGATCTCCTTAATGTTTGAGCGGCATATTCAATTTAATAAACAAATGATAGAGCAAGGCATTGAGAGCGGTGAGTTCAAAGCAGACAATGTAGATCATCTCGCGCTCATATTAGAAAGTACCATTATTGGTCTTAGCCAGATGTCACGGGGGATGGAGCCTGATCAGGCTCTTGCGTTATACCGCCAGGCCGCCAGTGTATTCTTACATGGGATTGCAAAAGATAAAGCTTAAGCAACATTTTGACAACTACGGAGGATGGAATCATGGCATTACTAACACGGAACAGGGGCGCATTGCTGCTGTTAATGTTTAATATTTTTCTTGTTTTTACGGGTATTGGTCTGGTTGTGCCGATCATGCCTGCGTATATGGATCTCCTGCAGATCACCGGATTCACGGTTGGATTGCTGGTAGCGGCATTTTCCTTCACTCAGTTTCTGTTCTCCCCGCTTGCGGGTCGATGGTCGGATACGTGGGGACGTAAAAAAATTATCGTTGGCGGTATGCTGATCTTTGCCGTATCGGAGTTTATGTTTGGTGCCGTCAATGCACCAGTCTTGCTCTTCGCTGCCCGCATGCTTGGTGGTATTGGTGCGGCGATGATCTTCCCGGCGGTTATGGCTTACACCGCAGATATTACAACAGAGGAAGAACGCGGCAAAGGTATGGGATTGATTAATGCAGCGATTACAACCGGATTTATCATCGGCCCGGGAATTGGTGGATACATCGCAGACTTTGGCATTCGAATTCCGTTCTACGCCGCAGGGGTTGCCGGGTTGCTGGCATCAATTATCACATTGATTATTTTGCCTGAATCCACGCGAAGCACAGGAGAGCAAACTAAACCTGTAGCTGGCGCAGAGAAGGTCAAAGCTCCGGGTATGGTATCCCAATTGCTCAATTCATATCGTGAACCGTACTTTTTCAGCTTGATTATCGTGTTTGTTATGGCATTTGGTCTGGCGAACTATGAGACGGTATTTTCACTATTTGTGGATCACAAATTTGGCTTCACGACCAAAGACATTGCATTCATTATTACTTTTGGTTCCATCGCGGGTGCAGTTGTACAAGTATCTCTGATCGGTTGGTTGCTCAACCGGTTTGGTGAAAAGATGGTCATTTCGGTCTGTCTGTTATTTGTAGCCGTATTTGTATTGTTGACCTTGTTTGTAAGTACGTACTGGATGATTCTCGTCGTAACGTTTATCGTCTTTCTGGGTATGGATATTTTACGTCCGGCGATCAGTACACAGATGTCCAAACTGGCACAAGAACAACAGGGCTTTGTGGCCGGACTGAACTCGGCGTATACCAGTTTGGGGAATATCGCAGGTCCAATCGTAGCTGGAGCACTGTTCGATGTGAATATTAACTATCCTTATGTTTCGGCAGCTGCCGTTCTGGCGATCTGTTTCCTGTTATCCCTGCGAGTACTCAGAGGGGCCAAAGCGGTAAAACAACCGAAGGCTGAAATGTAATTTTATAATTGGAAAAGAAAGCATCCATATCAATGCATCAACACCAAAAAAGTCGACTGCACATGAAACATGTGCAGTCGACTTTTTTAATAGTACGGTATTAACGAATTTCTCCATTCGTTTCAATCAGTTTTTGATACCAGTGGAAACTCTGTTTGCGGATACGTCTCAATTCCTTAATATCGAATTCCTCACGATCCACATAGATGAAGCCATAACGTTTGCTTGATCCTTGATGTGTGCTAACCAGATCGATCGCAGACCAAGGGCAGAAGCCAAATACATCCACGCCGTCCGTGATCGCCAGTTGAATCTGTTCGATATGTTTATTGAAGAATTCAATACGATATGGATCGTTAACCACGTCGCCTTCCTCCAGTTTATCAAAGGCACCCAGACCATTTTCCGTAACAATCAATGGCAGGTGATAACGGGAGTAGATTTGGCGCAGGGTAGAGCGGAAGCCCACGGGATCAATTTCCCAGCCAAACTCCGTTTTTTGCAGATTGGGATTCACAGATCCTCTATATGCGCCCGGTTCACCTACGATTTCATGCTGGTCTCCTGTATGGGAGAAGTCATTACCATCGTTCAGACTTTCACCAACCGTCTGGGAAGTGTAGTAGTTAAACGCAATAAAGTCAGGGTTTCCTTGAGCCAGGATGTCCATATCTCCGTCTTCAATGACAGGCGTATATCCTTTCTCTTCGAGATAACTCCAGGCAATATGATTATAACGTCCGTATACGGCCATATCGAGATAGAGCCAGTTACGAATGGCAGCATAGTTATCAGCCGCGAGTGTGTCTTCAGGTTTGGAGCTCGCCGGGTAAATTACACCGATATTAGGAGCTGGGCCAATCTTGGCTTCAGGTAGCATTTCATGACACAGGACCATAGCTTTAGCTTGAGCAACCAGCATGTGGTGATTTTGCTGATACAGTGTTTTTTGCGGATCAACTAGCGTTGTATCCAGTGTGCCCAGAGAGCCAGGATGCAGGATTAGCATATTTTGTTCGTTGATGGTCAGCCAATATTTAACCCGATCTCCGTAGTTCTCATAAAGAGTCTTGGCATATTGTTCAAAAGCATCAATCGTTGCACGGTTGGACCAGCCACCTTTTTCTTCAAGTGCATAAGGAAGATCGAAGTGGTACATGGTTACAATAGGCTCAATACCGTATTTAATTAATTCATTAATGAGGGAATCGTAAAAGGCGAGACCCTTCGGATTCACTTCACCCGCTCCTTGCGGATAGATGCGTGTCCATGCGATGGAGAAGCGGTAGGCTTTAAAGCCCATTTCGGCGAGCAACGCCACATCTTCTTTGTACATATGATAGTGATCACTGGTTACCTTGAAGTCGGTTACGCCTTCCACATGATTGCCCATGTCGATGACAGAAGGACCTTTGCCATCTTCATTCCAGGCTCCCTCGATCTGATAGGCAGAGGTTGAACCTCCCCAGAAGAAATCTTTAGGAAATGGTTTCAGTTGAGTATGTTTCATGGTTAGTTCCTCCTAAGTTGAATTCATAATATATAAGTTGGGTCAGACAACGAGAGTCAGCAGGACATCATTTTTCTGTACCTGTTCCTGAGTTGTTTCGAACACATCTACTTCTTGCTGCGTTAGGGTCACAATGACAGGTGTTACGGTTTCGTATCCTGCTTCCTTGATCTTATCGATGTCGAACTGGATCAACAGATCGCCCTGTCTGACGATATCTCCTTCCTGAACGACAGGAGAGAAATGTTTTCCCTTCAGCGCTACTGTGTTGATGCCAACATGAATCAGGATTTCCGTTCCTGCGTTGGTGGTTAGTCCAATGGCATGTCCAGTTGGGAAGAGGGAAGTGATAACACCATCCACCGGAGCGACAACTTCACCAATCTCAGGGACAATCGCCAATCCTTTGCCCATAGCACCAGTCGAAAAAGCTGGGTCGTTAATGGTACTCAGTGCTACGGCTTTACCTGTAAGTGGGCTATATATTTGTTCCTTTTTGATTTCAGTTGTTTTGGTCTCAGATACAACAGGAAGTTCTGCTGGTGTACTTTCAGTCGATGTGTTGGAGACGGATTCGTTTTTAACGGAATCTGTGTCTTTGGTTTTGCTTTCATAACCAAACATCACGGTTAATACGGCTGCTACAGCAAAGGAGCACGCGATCGCAATCACGTAAACAACCGTTGGTGTATAGACAGGAATGGCAAATATATTGTGGAACACATAAGCAGTCATTTTAACACCAAAGTGACCATTAATGGCACCGCCGATCGCACCCGCGATGACCACGATAGGAATCACACGTTTATAACGCAGGATCAGGCCGTATACGATTGGTTCAGTGACACCTGCAAGTAAACCGGTAAGGCTGGTCGAGCCAGCAAGGGTTCGCAGGGTTTTGTTCTTTTTGGCTTTCAGGAAAATACCGAACGCTACACCGATTTGTGCAAATACGGCTGCAGCAGCCATGGCTTCGATCGGGTCGCCGCCAACCCCGATATTCTGAATCGTGATTGGAGTAAAGCCCCAGTGGAGTCCGAATACAACCATGAAGGTCATGAATCCACCCAGTACAACCCCTGATAATATACCGCTGACGCCAATGAGCCAAGTTACGCCGGAGGAGATCCAGTCACCTACCGTAGTACCGAACGGTCCGAAGGCCATAGCGGATAGAGGAACCATAATCATCAAAGCAATCATCGGTACAAGGAACAATTGCAGGTCTTTCAAAATGATTTTCTTAAGTAACTTATCCAGAACAGCGTAGATGCTAATTGATATGAAGATTGGGAATACGCTGGCTGAATAATTCATCATGACAACCGGTATGCCCAGGAACGATACATCTGAGCCTTTATCCATCAGTCCGGTGAAGTTCGGCTCCATCAGAGCGGCACCAATTACACCAGCTACATAAGGATTGGCTTTCAGCTTCATACCCAGTGTGATGCCGAGGAAAATGGGCAAGAAATAAAATACAGCGTTGCCGGCAGCGGACAAAATCAAGTATGTGTCACTTGTATCAGACATCCACCCAAGCATCGTCAAGACAGTCAGCAAAGCTTTTAGCATACCTGATCCTGCCATAGCCGGGATTAACGGCGAGAAACTTCCCGATATAATTTCAAAAACTTTGGATAATAGCGAGGTTTTTTCTCCTGTGGACTCAGCGGATGAGGAGGAATCTCCTCCCAAATCCCGGTTTTTCATGATCTCCGCATATACATGAGCCACGTTACTACCGATGACCACCTGGAACTGGCCGCCGCTTTCGACAACGGTAATAATGCCTTCATGCTTCTCAAGCGTTTCACGTTCGGCCTTTTTCGAATCTTTCAGGTCGAATCTCAGCCGGGTCGCACAGTGGACAAGACCATTGATATTGGCTTCTCCGCCGACGAGACGAACGATGTCATCCCCCATTTTTTTATGATCCATGTTCATTCTCCTTTGTTGTTAAGATTGCCTGAAAACAAAAAAATACCTAAACGAATGGCTATGATCATCGGAAAGATGACCTGTTGCCAATCATTTAGGTATCGCCTGCTTAAGCAGTAACAATCCTTGTCGTTAAGTTGTGAGACCTACTATATATGACGCCGAAATCGTTTGCAAGCTTTTTTTATTCCGTGTCCAGCAACTCGTTACGGGAAGTGACACGTTGAATATGGATCGTTAAATACACCTTTTCATCAATGGACATGGCACTTTCAAACTTTTCCTCAAGGTACTGATTGATCCGTTGTGTGCACTCAAAAGCCTTGCTGTATTTGTCCTTCACCTGTTCATACAGAAAGTTATCTCCTGAAGCAAATTGCTCCTGTTCATTACTCAGCATTCTCTGGACAAAGTATTGCAGATGAGTAATAAACCGGGAATAATTAAACGAATTTTCATCCAGGGCAATTTGGTAATGATTAGTCACAATATTGAAGATATCATCAATAACTTCGGTAATTTCAACGGTTTGTTTCATGCCTTGAGCATCTTGGCGTGCGTTTACAAAATGCATGGCAATAAAACTTGCCTCATGTTCATCCATCTGGATGCCGAATTGCTCCTGGATCAGCTCCACAGCGTTCATTCCAATCCCAAATTCCTTTTTGTAAAACTTCTTGATCTGCCACAAAAGGGAATTCTTCAGCCCGACGGATTTACGGTACCGGGTAATGGCAAACTGAATATGATCGATCAATGATATATAGATATTATCACTAAAAATATCGCCCATTTCCTTTTTGGCATGGCCTACAATTTCGTCCGCCAACTTCAAATATTCGACCGACGTTTCTCCAATCAGATCAATGAGTTTTTGCGGTATTTTATCCGATTTCAGCACAAAAGTTTTTTCAATTTTATCCTCATCCACGGGTTGTCCGTTTTTCTTTTTGAAGCCAAGACCGTTGCCAATGACAACAAATTCGTGACCAACCTGGTTCTCTGCCCGGATGACATTGTTGTTAAAAATCTGACGGATGATCATATATGTGTTTCACCTCAATTGGTCGTAATAATAACAAAAAACCCAAACTAAGGCTTAAATAGACAGCCTTGGTTTGGGTATCGCCTGCTTACCAGTAACAATCCCGAAGAAGACGCAGCTTCCTCTTTCAATTATGTCCACTATACCGCTTTCATAACAGAATAACAATACAATGATTTATGGAAATGGACGTAAAGACGTGGATTTTTGGTATAATAAGAAATGCTGGAAGTGAATTAGATGGGCTGGGTTGCATAATAAGTTACCGAGGACGGTCATTTTTAAGCATATACAGGATTATTGGAGTGATAACATGAGCAATGCAAAAGGAAAAGGCGGCACCGGCCGTGGTACGGGTAAAAAAGGCTGGAACCGTTGGCAAGCCGCTGCTAACCGGGCGAAAAGTGCACCGAAGCCTTATAAAAGTAAAGGCACAAAGAAGAAGGACGATACCGAAACTTCAAGTGGCAAGCCCGAGTAAGTATGGCTTGGCGATGCCAGAGGAGAGAGCTGCCTGACTAACGGGTGGGTCTCTTTTTGCTTGAAAAGATAAAAAATTAAATTGACAGTATTGTAGATATGGTAATAATATAGAGCTTACGCAAATTAGATGGTAGTGCTACTATATAGAGAAAGGAGCATCAGCATGCCTGTTAATATGGATGAAAATCCACTTGGACTGATTCTGTCACGGACGTATCTGGCATACAAAAAAACAACAACCAGAAATCTGAGCGAACAGGATATTACGCCGGAACAATTTGCAGTCTTGAATGAATTGAGCAAGGCTGGAAGCCATATATCACAGAAAAAACTGGCTGAATTAACAGTGCGGGACCAGACAACGGTAGGCAAAATTATAGACAAGTTGATTCGCAAAGGTCTGGTGACAAGAGAAGAAGATCCACAGGACCGCAGAGCGGTTTTACTTTGTTTGACGGCGGAAGGACTGGAAATGAATAACGTTCTGACACCAAAGGCAAAACAGCAAGAGCAAGAGGCACTCGCCGAATGTTCCCCTGAAGAGCTTGAAGCATTCATGAATGTGATGAATCGCATCTATGAAAAGATGAAATAAATTTTTTTGGGCAAATATATGCACGTGCATATATGTGTAGTGCAATTATTTTAATTTTAACTAACGGGAGTCGTGAACGAATGAAAAGCTTCAAAGATTTTCTTAAAGTGCCACAGACAAAAATAGGGTTGGTTTTTGCATTGATTGTTCCGCTGTTATTTGTTGTGATCTGGATGACGGGTTATCATCAAGCCACGGAGAGAGTGGATCAACTTCAAGTTGCTCTGGTGAACGAAGACGGGACACAGGGAACAGAGGTGCAGAAGCAGATTGAAACGCTCGCGCCTTTCCATGTTAATGTACTGGAATCTGCCGAGGAAGCTGAGCAACAGATGAATGCAGGTAATTACGCGATGGTTATTGTGATTCCAGATGGGTTTGCTGACCAGATTGGCGGCGGTACAGACGCAAGCTTGTCCTTTTATATCAATCAGGGAAATGCTGATGTAGCCAAATCGATTGTGGAACACGCGGCGACTGGAATGACTGCACAAATGGGACAAGGGATTCTGGAATCCAAGGTTCAAGTGACACTCAATGACGATAGTACAAACAGCGATGAACTGAGTGCAGCCATTGGACAAGCGATGGCGAAGATGAATGAAGGGCCTGTGAAGGCTGAAATTAATAAAACGAACAGCGTAAGTGATTTTGCAACATCGATGCTGCCCATGATTCTGGGTTTTATCACCTATATTGCTTCGATGACTATGAACATTCAGTTCAATATTACGTCGAATATCATGAAACGTAACCACTCAAAATGGGAAATCTTCTGGGGACGGCAATTGCTGTTATTGTGTATAGCTGTGATCGTTCCTCTGATTGTGGATACAGTAGCTCTTCAGTTCACGGATGTTGCGAGCTCCTTCGGCGCTTTGTATCTGTATCATGTGCTTGTGAGTCTGGCTTGTATCTGTTTTACACAAATGAGTTTTGCCCTGTTTGGCAATGCAGGCCCTCTATTTAATGTAGCGATGGTTCCACTCCAGTTGATGACTGCAGGAAATATCATTCCAGCCGAGATGCTGGCGCCATTCTACCGTTATATCGGAAACTTTCTGCCCGCTTCCAATGGGGTACAGGGATTTATGCGTTTGATCTATAGTGGAGAAGCAGTGGGGGGATACATGGTTCATCTTCTGTTGATCTCGATTATTACGTGGGGAATTACGTTGCTGCGAGTTGGCATGCAAAAAGCAGGTAATGGACAAATGACGATGACGCCTCCAGCATCAGCACAGGCACAACATTAAGAGTTTCCTTCTATATATAATGTAATAACACCCAAGAAAGTGGTTCACGTATAGCGATATGCGTGCATCACTTTTTTTGTTTATCTTCTATAGTAGTTCTACTTATACTCGTGGTAACTTACAGTCACCCCAGTAATCTTGAAAGACGTTGATAAAAGGACAACCTAAATTGAGCATATTAATGAAGCTCAATTATATGAGAGGAGATGTAGCTAATAATTCTAAAATCAATTAGACATGTATTGCGATGTATGAATCGAAAGAGTGTCATTTAAGCTATAATAAACTTTACACTGGGATAGAGGAGAGCTACACAGTAAAGGTAGTTGATTTGTAGTAAATGAATTTTATTAAATTAAGTATTGTAATTAATATCTATACGTGATATATTATTATTCCGGCCAAGAAAACACGGTTTACACGGTGCGGCAAGCAAATCAAATAAGCTTCGAAAGAAACTTAAAAAAAGAGCTTGCAAAGTTGGTTCGGACATGATATTATATAAGAGTTGCTGAAGAGAATGACATTCGGTAACAAAACAAGTTTGATCTTTGAAAACTGAACAACGAGTGAGTAAACATTCTGCTTGCAGAATGAACGCAAAAGTTTGAAACAAGCCTTGGCTTGGATCGGTTGGAGCACAAATGAGATTTTTAATCTCGTCAGATTCAAAATGAGCTTATCGCTCTTTTCAATACTTTATTGGAGAGTTTGATCCTGGCTCAGGACGAACGCTGGCGGCATGCCTAATACATGCAAGTCGAGCGGACTTGAAGAGAAGCTTGCTTCTCTGATGGTTAGCGGCGGACGGGTGAGTAACACGTAGGCAACCTGCCCTCAAGTTTGGGACAACTACCGGAAACGGTAGCTAATACCGAATAGTTGTTTCCTTCGCCTGAAGGAAACTGGAAAGACGGAGCAATCTGTCACTTGGGGATGGGCCTGCGGCGCATTAGCTAGTTGGTGGGGTAACGGCTCACCAAGGCGACGATGCGTAGCCGACCTGAGAGGGTGATCGGCCACACTGGGACTGAGACACGGCCCAGACTCCTACGGGAGGCAGCAGTAGGGAATCTTCCGCAATGGGCGAAAGCCTGACGGAGCAATGCCGCGTGAGTGATGAAGGTTTTCGGATCGTAAAGCTCTGTTGCCAGGGAAGAACGCTTGGGAGAGTAACTGCTCTCAAGGTGACGGTACCTGAGAAGAAAGCCCCGGCTAACTACGTGCCAGCAGCCGCGGTAATACGTAGGGGGCAAGCGTTGTCCGGAATTATTGGGCGTAAAGCGCGCGCAGGCGGTCATTTAAGTCTGGTGTTTAATCCCGGGGCTCAACCCCGGATCGCACTGGAAACTGGGTGACTTGAGTGCAGAAGAGGAGAGTGGAATTCCACGTGTAGCGGTGAAATGCGTAGATATGTGGAGGAACACCAGTGGCGAAGGCGACTCTCTGGGCTGTAACTGACGCTGAGGCGCGAAAGCGTGGGGAGCAAACAGGATTAGATACCCTGGTAGTCCACGCCGTAAACGATGAGTGCTAGGTGTTAGGGGTTTCGATACCCTTGGTGCCGAAGTTAACACATTAAGCACTCCGCCTGGGGAGTACGGTCGCAAGACTGAAACTCAAAGGAATTGACGGGGACCCGCACAAGCAGTGGAGTATGTGGTTTAATTCGAAGCAACGCGAAGAACCTTACCAGGTCTTGACATCCCTCTGACCGGTACAGAGATGTACCTTTCCTTCGGGACAGAGGAGACAGGTGGTGCATGGTTGTCGTCAGCTCGTGTCGTGAGATGTTGGGTTAAGTCCCGCAACGAGCGCAACCCTTATATTTAGTTGCCAGCACTTCGGGTGGGCACTCTAGATAGACTGCCGGTGACAAACCGGAGGAAGGTGGGGATGACGTCAAATCATCATGCCCCTTATGACCTGGGCTACACACGTACTACAATGGCCGGTACAACGGGCTGCGAAATCGCGAGATGGAGCCAATCCCAACAAAGCCGGTCTCAGTTCGGATTGCAGGCTGCAACTCGCCTGCATGAAGTCGGAATTGCTAGTAATCGCGGATCAGCATGCCGCGGTGAATACGTTCCCGGGTCTTGTACACACCGCCCGTCACACCACGAGAGTTTATAACACCCGAAGTCGGTGGGGTAACCGCAAGGAGCCAGCCGCCGAAGGTGGGATAGATGATTGGGGTGAAGTCGTAACAAGGTAGCCGTATCGGAAGGTGCGGCTGGATCACCTCCTTTCTATGGAGAATCGTTTCCTGCAACGGAAACATTCAAATATAAAATCTAGCCAGGTCGGCTAGTTACTCACTCGTTGCTCAGTTTTGAGAGCTCAAACTCTCAAACAGCTTGCTTTTGCATGGAGCTTGTTCTTTGAAAACTAGATATCGAAACGAAACAAACGCGAATTAGAACATTCCTTTTTAGCTGAACTTGTGTTAAACAAGTTTCAATAAAAACGGTAGATTGCACGTACGATGGTATCGAATGGGAGCGACTTTTGGCTTTGCGTAAGCAAAACAAGGGAAGCGAGCAGTCGAAACCGGAGCACGAGGTTAAGCTACTAAGAGCACACGGAGGATGCCTAGGCGCTAGGAGCCGATGAAGGACGTGGCGAACAACGAAACTGCCTCGGGGAGCTGTAAGCAAGCTTTGATCCGGGGGTGTCCGAATGGGGAAACCCAGCTGGGGTAATTTCCAGTTACTCATAACTGAATACATAGGTTGTGTAGAGGCATACCAGGGGAACTGAAACATCTAAGTACCCTGAGGAAGAGAAAACAATAGTGATTCCGTCAGTAGCGGCGAGCGAACGCGGAGAAGCCCAAACCAGAGAGCTTGCTCTTTGGGGTTGTGGGACGTCTCACATGGAGTTACAAAGGAACCGGTTAAGCGAAGAGGTCTGGAAAGGCCCGCCAAAGAAGGTAAAAGCCCTGTAGTTGAAAGTCTGTTCCCTCCGAGACGGATCCCGAGTAGTGCGGGGCACGTGAAACCCCGTATGAATCCGGCAGGACCATCTGCCAAGGCTAAATACTTCCTAGCGACCGATAGTGAAGCAGTACCGTGAGGGAAAGGTGAAAAGCACCCCGGAAGGGGAGTGAAATAGAACCTGAAACCGTGTGCTTACAAAAAGTCAGAGCCCGTTTTAGGGGTGATGGCGTGCCTTTTGTAGAATGAACCGGCGAGTTACGTTCCCGTGCAAGGTTAAGGTGAAGAGCCGGAGCCGCAGCGAAAGCGAGTCTGAATAGGGCGAATTAGTACGTGGACGTAGACCCGAAACCGGGTGATCTACCCCTGTCCAGGGTGAAGGTGCGGTAACACGCACTGGAGGCCCGAACCCACGCATGTTGAAAAATGCGGGGATGAGGTGGGGGTAGCGGAGAAATTCCAATCGAACTCGGAGATAGCTGGTTCTCCCCGAAATAGCTTTAGGGCTAGCCTCGGAAAACAGAGTCGTGGAGGTAGAGCACTGATTGGGTGCGGGGCCCGCAAGGGTTACCAAGCTCAGTCAAACTCCGAATGCCATAGACTTACTTCCGGGAGTCAGACAGTGAGTGCTAAGATCCATTGTCAAAAGGGAAACAGCCCAGACCATCAGCTAAGGTCCCCAAGTGTGTGTTAAGTGGGAAAGGATGTGGAGTTGCACAGACAACCAGGATGTTGGCTTAGAAGCAGCCACCATTGAAAGAGTGCGTAATAGCTCACTGGTCGAGTGACTCTGCGCCGAAAATGTAACGGGGCTAAACACACCACCGAAGCTATGGCTTGATGCTTTGCATCAGGGGTAGGGGAGCGTTGTATAAGGGTTGAAGGTGTACCGTAAGGAGCGCTGGACATTATACAAGTGAGAATGCCGGTATGAGTAACGAAAAGATCAGTGAGAATCTGATCCGCCGAAAGCCTAAGGGTTCCTGAGGAAGGCTCGTCCGCTCAGGGTAAGTCGGGACCTAAGGCGAGGCCGAAAGGCGTAGTCGAAGGACAACAGGTCGAAATTCCTGTACCACCGTAAGCCGTTATGAGCAATGGGGGGACGCAGTAGGGTAGTGACGCGGACTGATGGATGTCCGTCTAAGCAGTGAGGCTGATGTGTAGGCAAATCCGCACATCATTAAGGCTGAGCTGTGATGGGGAGCGAAAATTATAGTAGCGAAGGTCATGATCTCACACTGCCAAGAAAAGCCTCTAGCCAGGTGAAGGTGCCCGTACCGCAAACCGACACAGGTAGGCGAGAAGAGTATTCTAAGGCGCGCGGAAGAACTCTCGTTAAGGAACTCGGCAAAATGACCCCGTAACTTCGGGAGAAGGGGTGCCCCGGTAGTGTGAATAGCACGAGGGGGCCGCAGTGAAAAGGCCCAAGCGACTGTTTAGCAAAAACACAGGTCTGTGCGAAGCCGTAAGGCGAAGTATACGGGCTGACGCCTGCCCGGTGCTGGAAGGTTAAGGGGAGTGGTTAGGGAGTAATCCCGAAGCTGTGAACCGAAGCCCCAGTAAACGGCGGCCGTAACTATAACGGTCCTAAGGTAGCGAAATTCCTTGTCAGGTAAATTCTGACCCGCACGAATGGCGTAACGACTTGGGCGCTGTCTCAACGAGAGATCCGGTGAAATTTTAATACCTGTGAAGATGCAGGTTACCCGCGACAAGACGGAAAGACCCCATGGAGCTTTACTGCAGCTTGATATTGAATTTGGGTACGATCTGTACAGGATAGGTGGGAGCCTTTGAAGTGGGAGCGCAAGCTTCCATGGAGGCAACGTTGGGATACCACCCTGATCGTATCTAGGTTCTAACCTGGTACCGTAATCCGGTGCGGGGACAGTGTCAGGTGGGCAGTTTGACTGGGGCGGTCGCCTCCTAAAGAGTAACGGAGGCGCCCAAAGGTTCCCTCAGAATGGTTGGAAATCATTCGAAGAGTGCAAAGGCATAAGGGAGCTTGACTGCGAGACCTACAAGTCGAGCAGGGACGAAAGTCGGGCTTAGTGATCCGGTGGTACCGCATGGAAGGGCCATCGCTCAACGGATAAAAGCTACCCTGGGGATAACAGGCTTATCTCCCCCAAGAGTCCACATCGACGGGGAGGTTTGGCACCTCGATGTCGGCTCATCGCATCCTGGGGCTGAAGTAGGTCCCAAGGGTTGGGCTGTTCGCCCATTAAAGCGGTACGCGAGCTGGGTTCAGAACGTCGTGAGACAGTTCGGTCCCTATCTGTCGTGGGCGTAGGAAATTTGAGAGGAGCTGTCCTTAGTACGAGAGGACCGGGATGGACGTACCGCTGGTGTACCAGTTGTTCCGCCAGGAGCACCGCTGGGTAGCTATGTACGGACGGGATAAACGCTGAAAGCATCTAAGCGTGAAGCCCCCCTCAAGATGAGATTTCCCAGTATGTAAGACCCCTTGAAGACGACGAGGTAGATAGGCTGGGGGTGGAAGTGCAGCAATGCATGGAGCTGACCAGTACTAATCGGTCGAGGGCTTATCCAAATATGCAAGTTGTAATTCGCATATTTCGTTTCGAATCTAGTTTTCAGAGAACAACACTCTGAAATGTAAGCTACGCGTTTGGTGGCGATGGCGGAGGGGTTCCACACGTACCCATCCCGAACACGACCGTTAAGCCCTCTAGCGCCGATGGTACTTGGACCGCAGGGTCCTGGGAGAGTAGGACGCCGCCAAGCAATAGAAGACACACTTGATGATATCGAGTGTGTCTTTTTTATTTTATTGTAATTCATAAGTTCCGATTGACTTGTTATATACATAAAATACTGGCGTTCCAATCCTTAAAGCTGTGATACAATAGGTGAGGTCTATATAGAAAACGGAAACACGCATAAGTACGAGGAGGAACAGTGAACACGATGAAATCAGCCCCGTTTATTGCCGTGGAAGGTCCGATCGGAGCGGGGAAAACAACGCTGGCAACGATGCTTTCCCATGAATTGAATCTTCCGTTAGTTAAAGAAATCGTAGAAGAGAATCCATTTCTGGCTTCCTTTTATCAGGATATCGACGAGTGGAGTTTCCAATTGGAAATGTTCTTCCTGTGTAATCGGTTTAAACAATTGGAAGACACGGGTGCTCATTATGTAGAGCAGAATACCCCAGTCATTTCGGACTACCATATTTATAAAAATATGATTTTTGCCGATCGTACCTTAAAGGGAACGAAGCGGGATAAATATCGTCAAATCTATCATCTGTTAACAGATGATCTGCCAAAGCCCAATCTGGTGCTCTATATTGAAGCTGAACTCGATACGTTGATGTACCGCATTAACAAGCGTGGACGCTCATTTGAGCAGGATATGGACCCGGCATATATGGAACAACTCATTGCTGATTACAAAACAGGCATGGACTATCTGGCAAATAGCTCAAATCCGCCAGTAATCATTAAGGTCAATGCAGAGCAACTCGACTTTGTGGAACATCCTGCACACTTCAGGCAAATTGTTAATCACGTAAAGGAGTATATCATATGAATAACTATGGCATTCCAACGAATGCATTAATTACGGTAGCAGGTACGGTTGGAGTGGGTAAATCCACGTTAACGGCTGCGCTTGCACAGCGTTTGAATTTCAAGACTTCTCTGGAACAAGTCGATCATAATCCATATTTGGAGAAGTTCTATCATGACTTCGAACGTTGGAGCTTCCATCTGCAGATTTATTTCCTGGCAGAGCGCTTCAAGGAACAGAAAAAGATTTTTGAACTGGGTGGAGGATTCGTACAGGATCGTTCCATCTATGAAGATACGGGCATTTTTGCACAAATGCATGCAGATCAAGGAACCATGTCTGCTACAGATTTTGAGACATACAGCAGTTTGTTTGAAGCGATGGTAATGACACCGTATTTCCCACATCCAGACGTGCTAATTTATTTGGAAGGCAGTCTGCCTTCGATTTTAAACCGAATTACGGAACGCGGACGCGAGATGGAGATTCAGACGGATCGTTCGTACTGGGAGCACATGCACGAGCGCTATTCCGTGTGGATTGATCAGTTTACGGCTTGCCCTGTGCTGCGTCTGAACATTGATGAGTATGATGTACATGATCCGGCATCGGTGGATGCCATTTTGGCACAGATTGCAGCTGTCATTCAGCCTTCCAAGGAAGTACAAAGGTAAGATAGAGCGAGCTTTCCGATGTAGTTTTCTGGGTTACGTTGGTTATATCTATGATACAGATATAGACAACATCCCTTCTACGGCTATTATGCTGTTGGAGGGATGTTTTTTTATATCCCAAGGGAATGATTATGAGTTGTTTGTGGACAGAACTAAAATGATATTCGAGCGAATAAGGAAATGGATGCTTAATATATCTTTTATGTTATATAAATATATTTGCTCACCAAAAGTAGAAAAATGTTGAATAATAGGTCTTTTTGTGGTTTCATAGGAAAGGTGAATTCTGGAAAAGAAGCATATGCATGACTCAGGAGGGAAAGACAACGTGGAAGAGAAACAAGGAGTTAAAATCGGTATGCCCATCATTGGTGGCTTAATTGCAGCCATTCTGGGAGGCATCGTATGGGCAGCTATTGCTGCAATGACCGAGTATGAGGTGGGATTAATTGCGATTTTGATTGGAGCGCTCACGGGCTACGCAGTTGTGTTGTTCTCCAATAAACGAATTGCGACGGTACATAAGATTATTGCTGTACTGTTTGCGCTCGTCGGCATTTTGTTGGGGAAATATCTGACGGTGGTTTATTTTACTTCGGAACTGTTTGGTGATGTAAGCGTGATGGAACTTGTGTTTGATAGCGAGATGATCAGTGCATTTGCAGAAACCTTCCAGGACTACTTCAGTCAACCGATTGATTTGTTATTCATTGTGCTTGCGATTGTGTCTGCATGGCAGATTCCTGGCCGGATGGCGAGAACCAGTCTAGCCACGGATGCCTCTTCATCGGATCACGCGCCAAGAGCTTAATCGGATAGACGGTGGACGCTTGGCAGCAAAATGAAGAACGTTTGACAGAAGAAACTTAATGCTCATCATCCTAAGCACTTGTGAAAAGGTTATATCGAAGGATTGGCAGCAGAAGAAAAACGTAGTAAAGAGCATCTACTTTAAAAGATATTTATAAAGTACTCAGAGTGAGCAGCAGTTAGGCATGTTCACATTGCGGCTGAGTGACTTGCATACATAAAAGGGACGATACGCCTGAGGGTGTACGTCCCTTTTGTGTATCCACCAGGTAGGAGGTGGGATATTGCACATAACTGATGTAATAACTCGGATCGATTTAAATTGTATACTTAGGTAACCCTAGTAAATATCCAGCATGTTCATAAGGTTAATTACAAGAAAGATAGGGTCACCCCAGGAGGTAGGTTCAAATATCCGAATGGCCATTTACAGCTATAAAGCTGATGATGAGAGATTACTTTTACCACTAGAGGACAGAGCTTTAAGTTCCAGATTATCGTTTAAAGCGCATATCTTACGGCAATGAGAGTTGAATAATACTGTATGTGGTTGAAGACAGGGCTATATTATTTGTTTTGGTCAGCAAATACAGCCATAGCATCTCTCATAAATACTGCCAAACCATCGCCAAACTGATCAATATTACGCGTGAAGCGTTCATCGTCCACGTACATCTGACCAAGTCCTCTGAAGGCTTCAGGTGAGTAACTTCCCATTTGGTTTAAACAGGTGTACCATTCTTGAATACCGGCCTGTGCCTCGGCAGATGCTGGTTCTGTGTGACGAAGTGAAGCCAGATGTTTGTAGATTTCGTTCATTTGATCGGATAGAGCCTTCTGATCTGTGGTTGATTTACTGTGCAGCTTCTGATTTGCGAGATCGACGGCATGGTCTCCCCAACGTTCCCGCGCTTCTTGTTCATACGGATTCTGGCTAAAATCAAATCCTTCGAATTGTTCTTTGGCTGTCATTTTAATTTCTCCTCTCACGTGTAAAACCGTTCTATCAATGGTAGCAATCATCTGGTCCAAGCGTTGGCGCTTCTCCAGTAGTATAAGTCGATGCATTTTAAGTGCTTCTTCCGGATTGAAGGAGGGGTTGGTTATAATGTTTTTGATCTCCTTCAGAGAGAAGTCGAGTTCTTTGAAAAACAATATCTGCTGCAACCGTTCCAGGTTGGCATCTGAATATAATCGATACCCGGCAGAAGTCACTTCGTCCGGGGTTAATAGTCCGATCTCATCATAATGATGCAGTGTGCGCACACTGATCGAGGCAAGTTCGGCAACTTCTTTTACCTTCATGGCCATGTGTTAAACCTCCTTACAACACCGATTGTATAGTGTCACGTTACGTGAGAGTCAACCGTTGAAAATGAAAAAACAAGATGCGAGCATGGAAGCTGCATCTTGATCATGGATTGGTGAATAGATGTGACTGGATATGACTAAATTATTGTATCATTCAGTCACTGTAGGGGAGCGGACGCGCTTCTAAGTCGAAGACATAGACTGCCGCGCCGCAGGGGGATTGTGCGCGCCTCCTCTGTTATGGAAAGGAGAGCGAGCGGTTGTGTGCTGCACCATGTATTCGGTGCAGCCCACGGGGCTGGCAGTGCAGGGAGAGCAGGGCTACGCCTGCATCCCGCGCACTGCCGCAGCGAACTGCGCAGCCGCTGCGCGCACATCGGCCGCGCCCGCGATGGCGGAGATGACGGCTACGCCGTCGGCTCCAGCCGCCATCACGGCGGCCGTGGTATCGGGCGTAATGCCGCCGATACCCACAATCGGAACTGCGATGCCTGCGGCGCGCAGTTCCGCCACCCCTGCGGGGCCCAGCACAGCGTGGGCATCCGCTTTGGAGCGCGTCGGGTACATGGGCCCGACGCCAAGATAGTCGGCGCCCGCCTGCACGGCACGGCGCGCCTCTTCCACAGAGTGGGCGGATACGCCAAGCATCCGCCCATCTCCAATGCGGGCGCGTACTAGCGCGGCGTCCGCATCTTCCTGGCCGACATGCACGCCGTCGGCCTCCACCGCTACAGCCAGCTCCACATCATCGTTCACGATGAACGGGACCCCGTGCTGGCTGCACACCTCGCGAAGCCGCATCGCAAGCGTGATGCGAGCTTCGTGAGCCAGGGCGCCAGTTCCCTTTTCACGGAACTGGAACAGCGTAATGCCGCCAGCAATGGCCTGGTGCAGCACTTCCACAGGGTCTTGCGTTGTATTAACGCTGCCCATCACCAAATACACCTGCATCGCGCGTCGTACTGCTTCTGCATCCCAAGGGCGCATCACTGCTCACCCCGCTGTCTGCGCTGATACGCAAAATGATTTGTCGGCCCATGTCCGGCCCCAATCCCCAGCTCATCTTCGATGGCTGCCTGAATGAATGCTCGCGCGGTCGTAACGGCAGCCAGAACAGGTGAACCCTTGGCTAACTCTGCGGTGATGGCAGCAGAGTATGTACACCCTGTTCCGTGTGTATGACGTGTTACCACACGAACATTCTCCAGATAATGAAAAGACTGCCCATCGTAGAGCACATCCACGATCATGCCACTTCCTTCATCATGACCACCTTTGACCAAAGCATACGTTGAGCCCATCTGTACAATCCGTCTTGCGGCTTCTTCCCGCTGACTCAGATTCGTGATGGACATCTCGGTAAGCAATTCCGCTTCCGGAATATTAGGTGTTGTGATCAGGGCATGGGGCAACAGCTCCGTAACCAAAGCCTGTACAGCTTCCTGCTGGAGAAGGGGGGCGCCACCTTTGGCTACCATCACAGGGTCGATGACCAGATTTGACCAACGGTAATGCTGCCATTTCTCAGCCACTAGACGAATAATCTCGGCACTATATAACATGCCGGTCTTCGTTGCGATTGGTTGAAAGTCTTCGCCGGTCGAGTCCAATTGCTGGGCAATGCCATCGTAAGGGATGGGAAAAACGCCCTGCACACCTGTTGTATTTTGGGCAGCAATAGCCGTGATAACGGTCATGCCGTATACGCCAAGCTCCTGGAATGTTTTTAGATCGGCCTGAATTCCTGCGCCGCCCCCGTTATCAGAACCTGCAATGGTTAGCGCTTGAGCAATGCTCATATTGCACCTCCACGGATCTGACGGATCTGTGCGCGTTCTGCCAAAAGGTCGGGTGTTACTTGTGCCAGTTGATTCAACAATTCAATCTGAAAGCTGCCCGGCCCCTGATGAGCTGTCCGCTCTGCCGCCAGTTCAGCTGCTATACCATAAAACGCAAGCGCTTCAACAACACTGCCTAGAAGATCGGCTCCTGATTCCGCTATGGCTGTAAAAGCACCAATCACCGAACTTAGCAGACAACCTGCACCCGTGACCTGAGTGAGCAGGGCATGTCCATTACTCGTGAGGAATGTGGATTGTCCATCAGTAATGATATCTTCTTTCCCGGTAATGACCACGACACAGCCAAGCTTATGCGCTGCCCGCTCGGCAATGCCGATCCGATCACCTTCACCTGATCCTGCGTCCACGCCTTTAATACTCCAACTCTCACCGATGACATTAGCGACCTCCGCCACATTGCCGCGCAGTACCGTGAGGCGAAGCTCACAAACGAGCATCTGCACGGTTTCCGTGCGATAAGTGGTTGCGCCTGCGCCGACGGGATCAAGCACCACAGGCACGTGATGCGCATTAGCCGATTGGCCTGCCAGACGGATCGCCTGAACGACTTTGTCATCGAGTGTACCGATGTTGAGTACCACAGCACCTGACATCTTGGCGACATCAGCGACCTCTTCATGAGCATAGGCCATAAAAGGGGACGCACCTAGTGCAAGCAGGCCATTGGCTGTGAAGGGAGCCACGACAAGGTTGGTGATATTGTGTACCAGCGGATGTTGCGTACGAACACGTTCCAGATAAGACATATAATTTCCTCCTTGTTTTGAAGTAACCCCATCGGCGGAAGTCCGATATCTGGAGTCACTCAGCAGAATAATAGGATATGAGTCTCCTTGTTGAGTAGGGGCGCAAGTATAACTACAGCCAGATGCATTAATACGGGAAAAGCAGAAACGTAAAATCTAAAACAATTTCATAACTCCCTAAAAATGGATTTTTGTAAATGGATATAGACAAATTGAATCACTTTGATCTATATCCAGCCTTGATTGAAACAGCTAAAAGGTGGATCCGTATAAAATGTAAATTCGCGAAAAGCAACAGTACAAATACGAAACAGTAAAAAACGAAACAGTATAAAAGACAGAATAAAGAAAGTGGAGCCATGGTATGTCTCCAAACTCAGGCAAGCGATACGGTGATGGACGTTAGCGTTCAAAGAGAGTCCTAAAGCCCTGGATGTCGATACCCGACTGATCGGGGCACGAAGGTCACACGATGTTTCTAAAGAACACAGGACGTCTTATATGGCTGTCAGATCCTCTTTATGAAATGTAAGGAACACAGGACACGTTATTTCCCAAATTCCCCTGACCGAAACACTATAAATTGCTATTTTTTCCGATATAATATGTCTCAGGTTCCTTAGATTTCTTCAACCGCTCCAAATCCTTGAATAGGGCGCCTCAGATTCGTTAGCGCTCGCTCCATGTTCTACTCTGGGCATATTAGGGCGCGATTCAGCTCATGGTAGGCCTGAAGATATGCGCTAACTTACATTACCAAATACATATCAACAAGCTACCCAAACGCATATCAAGCCACCAAAACGCATATCAAGCTGCCCAGATGCACATCAAGCCACTTAGGATTGTTATAAATTCTGATCCTCCGATGCTTGCTTCAGGCCAATTCCATTTCACAAACCTTCATGCATCCGATCCTCACGTTCTTGCTAACTTTGCTTTCATTCCCTTGCGTTCAGTCACTTTTCCTTTATTCCCGTTGCGCTCCTTTATTTACTCTCCTTGCAGATTAATAAAAGCATCCTCGGCTTTCACCGATTCAGGAATCAAATCCTGTTCAACGAGCCATGCGCGTACATTCTCCCAGGACGCCATTTCCTGCCGACCAAACATCTGACCATCTTCATTCATAAGTGGCAGTAAAATAGCCAGACTTTTGGTTTCAATCTCCGGGTCAAGCGGAGACGTTTCATTCTCATGAGCGAGCAGAATATTCAAGGCTTCTTCTGGATGCTCCGTTACATATTTCTGTCCTTTCTGGATCGCTTTGACGAACCGGGTAAGTTGGTCTTTTTTTGCTTCAATGCCAGCTTCACTCGCGGTCAGAACCAATTCATAATAATCAGGCACACCATAATCGACGGGGTTAATGGATTTCATGGCATGTCCTTCTTTCTCCAGAATCAGTTGCTCATGGTTAATAAAACCACCCATAATTGCATCCGCCTGTCCGGAAGCCAGCGAAGGAATCAGATCGAACCCAACGTCGACCAAATTCATGTTGTCGGGGTTGCCGCCATCCTTGCTAATCATCGTACGAACCATCGCTTCATACAGCGGAATCGAAGAATAACCGACAGTTTTCCCTTCAAGACCTTTGGGTGAGCTCACGTTGCCATTTGCTTCGGTCAACAGATGCACAAGCGGGTGGCGAACAACAGCAGCAATGGAACGTACAGGAATGTTCTCACTACGAGCGAGCAAAATTTGGGGCTGGTAGCTTAGAGCCAAATCAATTTTTCCAGCAGCAACAAGTTTGAGTGAATCATTGGTATCCGCAGGCATCTGAATTTCGACATCGAGACCTTGATCTGCAAAGTATCCTTTTTCCTGAGCAACGTAGATGAAGGAGTGTACTGCATTCGGGTACCAGTCGAGCATGATGGACAGTTTATCTTTGGCGTCTGATGTTGGCTCGGTTGCAGACATGTCTGTCTGTTGTGCATTGGTTGCAGAGTCTGTTGTTGGCGTGTTTTTGCTAGTATTCGTGGTGCTGCATCCGCTAACGATCAGCAAAAGGCTAATGAGCATGATGGGAAGCAGGGAGTATATACCTTTGTTATTCATAAATGAAGTTCCTCATTTCATCGTTTTGGTTTGTAGAAAATGGACAGCAGCATGTTAACGGACAATGTGACAATGAACTGATTGAAGATGCTGCTGAAATTGTGCATAAGGTATGTTTTGAAGATTGTAACTCCTGTATTTACCTCTAATTTCTGTCTAAGTATTATCCAACTTTTCTTTTGCCTCCATGACGATGACGCCGTATGCTAAACCGTTTCTCCAGCCAGGCAATCAGTACAAACAAAACGATCCCAAGTAAGGATAACAGCACAATAGCAGCAAACATCGCATCCGTGTTCATGTTGCTGGACATGCGGCGGCTGAAGTATCCGAGACCTTTGCTGCCACCGAGCCATTCACCAATCGTTGCCCCAACCACGCAGTACACCACAGACATCTTTAACCCCGAGAAAAAAGAGGGAAGTGCCAGCGGAACCTGGAGTTTGCAAAAAATATCCCACTTGCTGGCGCCCATGGTGAGCAGTAGTTCACGCTGCTCTGGATCGCCTTGGCGGAGTCCATCGTAGGTACTGACCACAATGGGGAAGAATGCGATTAAGAATACCACCGCGACTTTGCTCCACAACGTGTAACCAAACCACAGGATAAATACGGGAGACAAGGCAATCAGCGGGACGGTCTGACTGATCACGATGAAGGGATACAAGGCCTTTTCAATCGATCGATTCATATGCATGCCTGTTGCCAGCGTAATTCCAGTCACTATGGACAAGACAAAACCAACAACAACCTCCATAAAGGTAGCAGGCAGATGGATGGTCAACAGCAGACGACGATGCTCAACCAGTGAGCTTACGATGGCCGTGGGTGCAGGAATGATAAAGGAGGGCACCCATCCCATACGCACAATCACTTCCCAGATCGCCAGTAATAAGAACATGAGCATAATAAACAAACCATATTGGGAAAACGACCTCGGGAGCCACTTTGAACACCACGTCCAAACGCTAACCTCAGCTCTATCAATTTGCATGCAATTGTTCCTCCAGTTGTTGCCTCATCTGCACGAGAGCCGGTTCGTAGATCATGTCCGAATGCCTTGGGCGTGGTAAGGGAACCGTCATCTCCCGCAACTGCTGGCCTTGCCCCCCTGGAGTTAACAGAATGATACGGTCACTTAACAGCAGGGCTTCTTCGATGTCATGTGTAATGAACAGCACGGTTTGGCCAAAGCCCTCCCACAGCTCCAATAACCAGCGATGCATTTGTCGTTTGGTTAAGGCGTCGAGTGCACCGAAGGGTTCATCCAGCAACATGAGCTGCCCGCTTGTAAGCAAGGTACGCAGCAATGCCACCCGCTGCCGCATGCCGCCGGATAACTCATCTGGATAGGCCTGCTCATAACCGGACAAGCCGAACCTTGCCAATCCTGCGATGATATCGGCTCGTAGTTTGTTCTTGTTTTGTCGGCCTGGTGCCAGCTCGGCAGGCAGCATGCAGTTCTCCATGACGGTACGCCAGGATAACAGCAGATCTTTCTGCGGCATATAGGCGACTCGTCCGAGCCGTTGTCCTTGCGGTACATCAGCTATATCGATGGTGCCAGCGGTTGGCTCATGCAAGCCTGCAAGCAACTTGAAGAGTGTGCTTTTACCTGATCCGCTGGAGCCGATGAGCGAGACAAATTCTCCTTGTTGAACCTGAAGCGACACATTGGAGAGTACGGGTGAATCCTTTTTTTCGTGAAAAGCGAAGCTTACGTTGTGAATGGTTACATGGTTGGCCATCTGATCCTCACCCCCTTGATGTCAGACTGCTGGAATAACAACGGCATCCTGTACTCTGCAAAAGGAACAAAAAAGACCCACCCATTTCCGGAGAAATGAGTGGGTCTGTAAGTTAAATCCGCAATTTATCTTCACATACATGAAAAAATTCCGCTTACTAAAAGGCCGCTCCACTTCCCTCCGCTGGTATGATCCAGATCAGGTTCAAAGGGTCCGAATAGTCATATTCGTCTCAGCCGCAGGGGCTCCCCTAGTGCAAAAGTTCAAGATATGCAGTTGTGTGTTCAGCATATATCACTCGAACATGAACTGTAAAGAGGCAGCATGATAACTGAACAATTTACCTCGGCTCATGAACCCGATATAATAGGGATGGCCCGTATTGGCCGGATCACAAAATGCAGGTGGGATGTTCTCCCTCCTAGGCAGAATGGGGACCCGAGTTGAAAACGTTCAAAAAAGTATATATTGAGATCACGAGTATCTGCAATCTGGCTTGCAGCTTCTGTCCGCAGACGCAGCGTGCCAAAGGATTCATTGACCCTGAAGTCTTCAACAATATACTGGAACAAGTTAAACCACACACCAATCATATTTATCTACATGTCAAAGGCGAACCCTTGTTGCATCCCAAAATAGATCTGTTGCTTGATTCCGCACATGAGAAGGGACTCAAGGTGAACATTACAACGAATGGTACACTGCTGCCCAAGACTCAGCATAAATTGCTTGGCAAACCGGCGCTGCGGCAGATGAATTTCTCCCTGCACAGCTTCGATGGGCATGAAGGTTCAACAGATCGTGACGGATATCTGCGTCATATTTTGTCCTTTGTACATGAGGCCGTTAAGCACAATGTCATCATCTCTTTCCGACTGTGGAATCTGACGCAGGATAACTTCACGAATGCTCAGATGAATCGAAATCGGGAGACCCTTGAAGTGCTGGAACGTGAGTTCAATCTGGACTTCCGCATTGAGGAAAAAGTGGTTCCAGGCAGCGGGGTCAAAATTGCCCCAAATGTATACCTGAATCAGGACCACGAGTTCCAGTGGCCAAGTCTGGATGCACCTGAAGATGATGGCAAAGGCTTCTGCCATGCATTGCGTGGTCAGGCAGCTGTGCTTGTGGATGGAACGGTGGTTCCATGCTGTCTCGATGGCGAGGGTGTAATTAACCTGGGTAACGTGCACGAGAAGTCATTCTCGGAGATTATTGAGGGTGAGCGAGCGAACAATCTGGTATATGGCTTCTCCAGGCGGGAAGCTGTGGAAGAGTTGTGTCGAAAGTGCGGTTATCGTCAGAGATTCGGAGCCTGATATCTTATATCAGCAAGCCAGAAGACATTCAAGATCACACATTTGGAGACAAATGTAGTGGTCTTTCTTTGTTACCGGGGATTAAAGTGAGGGGTACATTACGTTACAAATGAGCATACCGTAGGTTGATATCAGCATATTGCTTGAGGGACCTGATATGCAAAAAATGCCGATATGAGAGGGATTGTGCGGTGTCATGATATATCTGATCTAATGATCATTCTAGTTACCTTCCTTATTTGGTAGGATTAGGTTGTGGGTCGGACAGAGGTGCACCTCTGACGAACTTCCAGAACAAGCTTAGGCTTGTACACTACCAAAAACGAGAGAATAAGGGAGGAATAAAATTATGAAAAAAATGTTGACGTTGTTGCTGTCCGCTGGTTTGGTTGCTTCTATATTTGGTGCCGTTCCGGCTGCGGCTGCACCTACCGTTGTAAATTCAACCATTGTGGTTCCAAAGGGCACGACCTATGACGGCCAAGGTAAAACATTTGTAGCCAATCCTTCCACACTGGGCGACGGATCTCAAGCTGAGGGTCAGAAACCAGTCTTCCGTCTGGAGGCAGGGGCCACGCTCAAAAACGTAAACATTGGATCACCAGCTGCTGATGGTGTTCACTGTTATGGCAACTGTAATATATCGAATGTAGTCTGGCAGGACGTGGGCGAGGATGCACTGACATTGAAGTCTGCCGGAACGGTTAACATAACCGGTGGGGCAGCGTATAAGGCTTATGATAAAGTGTTCCAGATGAATGCAGCTGGAACAATTAACATCAAAAATTTCCGTGCAGATGATATTGGCAAACTGGTTCGCCAAAATGGTGGGACTTCCTTCGCAGTTAACATGACGCTGGATAACTCTAACATTTCCAATGTGAAAGATTCGATTATGCGTACAGACAGCAGTACATCACAAGGCAAAATTACGAATACCCGTTATTCCAAAGTACCAACGTTGTTCAAGGGGTTTGCTTCAGGGAAAACGAGCCAGTCTGGGAACACGCAATATTAGACAGGAGATTGAATCGCTGGAGTTGGTAAAAGTTTAAGCTTTGCTTGTAATAAAATATAACGCCAAAAAGAGCGTCCCAAGGTCATTGCCACAATGACTTAGAGGGCGCTCTCTGTAATGCAGATGTCATAGTATAGTTTTGCTGAGTGATGTTTTATAGAGGATGCTCAAATTATTTCTCTCCCGGAACTCCAACGATGACTTTGCCTTTCTCGGGGACAACAGAACCGGTATCAATAGAGCCCAATTTGTTCATGATTTCGTAAAAGGTTTCTTCAAGCATGCGAGAGTACTTGAATGATACGAGTGTTTGACCTGCTACGGAAGGACGAGTCCCTGCTTCAGCAACGGCTTTGGTTTTAATAAAGAACAGGTCACCGATGGTTCCGGCACTTTTGCTGATGTTGGCCTGCCACTGTAGCAAGGCACTTCCATTTTTAAGGATATAATAACTAATTAGATCGTTATCCTCAACAACGAAGAAACGATCTTTTTTGTCTTGTTCAAAAATGTATTCAATGGATGAATCCACTGGACCCAAAGGGTTGCGAATGTCCAGACGTGCTTGTCCCAGTTCAGAAAAGCGGGGCAGATGCAGTGCGGCTTCACGCGCCACAGTCAGATCGGAACTGTTATATTCTTTTACAATCGTAGCATCGGTAGTGTAAATGTAGGCTTCCTTGGCCTTCTGGTTCCACTGCACATTGGCACCAAAAGCTTCACCGATGGCACGGAGCGGAAGCATCGCTTTACCATTCACCAGAATCGGCGCTGAGGATAATGTCGCATTCTGACCGTTTTTCTTCATTGTTTTGCTGTTAGGTGTAAGGACATACTTATCGCTGCCTGTCTTAATGCTGATCTCTTTTGTTTTGTTATTGTAACCAAACGTATAGTTGCCGAGGAATTGAAGCTCCGTCAATGCCACGTACGTAATACCCTGCCGTATGACAACATCATATTGAGCTTGAACATTGTTAATATAAGCTGTCGGTTTAGGCTTGGTTGCTGCGGCTTCCGCCACAGTGGATGAGAGTAAGGCAGGTGCCGTGCCTGCGGTGAGTATCGAAGCGGCAAGGACCATTTTCCATGTTTTAAGCTGCCAAACAGAGTTGTAATCTTTCATCACTATCAATCTCCCTTCTAATGTTTAAGACGGACTGCATAACCTAAATGTTTCATATTATGGAAAGTGAACCATCCGATGTCCTTTTCCCTGTTACCCCAAATAAAGCTTTTTCTAGGGATTGCCACAAATACCCATCTGATGTACATTAGAAGCAATGAAAAAAGTGAACCGGGAGCTCAATGAAGTTGGGCTGAGAGAGTGGCCTTGTGCCGCTGACCGTACATCTGATCTGGGTAATGCCAGCGTAGAGAACATGGATTTGCGATATGTAAGGGTGAATTATGGGAATGAACGTGGATGAACAACAGATCTCTTTGAACTGTGGTGGTGTATCTGCCAGCGCGAAGAGGGAATTGTTGATATTCCGTATTTTCGACATCCATCTGATACATTATTGTGAGGATTGTATACTGCGCGTAAGGCCTTCCCGGAACCGGGAAGGCTTTTTCGTTTATTTTTAGAGGTTGTTCAAAAAGTCTGCTTTTGATTACGAAGGATGCCTGACGGCATCATCAGCATCGAAGATGGAATTCAGCCGAAATGTCCGTTGCTCGCGTAGTTTTCCCTACGCTCCGCTACTCCATTTCTAGCTTCATCCCATCTTCTTGGTACTGAAAACCAGTCTTTTTGAACACACACTTTTACAACCCTCACAGGGAACAGA
The DNA here is from genome assembly GCF_037976585.1 of Paenibacillus sp. FSL k6-2145. Taxonomy (NCBI): domain Bacteria; kingdom Bacillati; phylum Bacillota; class Bacilli; order Caryophanales; family Paenibacillaceae; genus Paenibacillus; species Paenibacillus sp. FSL k6-2145. The sequence goes on from NZ_CP150267.1 coordinate 3,096,350, forward strand.
GGAAGGACGTAGAGAACATGGCAACAACAGCAGGCAACAAGCGATTGAAACTAACGGATATTCTGGTAACCATCGTGATCGCAGTGGTATTTGGGGTGATTTACAAGATATGGGGACCTACATATGACTTGATGAAACCATTTGGCGTTCATGCGGAGCAGATGATCTACGGCATGTGGTTTATGGCGGGCACGTCTGCTTTTGTTATCATTCGTAAACCAGGCGTGGCTATTCTTGCCGAAGTTGCGGCTTCAACGGTAAGTGCCTTTCTGGGCAGTGAATGGGGCATGTCCACACTTGTATACGGTCTGTTGCAAGGATTGGGAGCCGAGATATTCTTCGCAGCATTTTTGTATCGAAAAACCAATCTGTTTGTCACCTGTCTTGCAGCCATAGGAGCCGCAGCGGCTTCGCTTTTGCTGGATTATCAATACGGGTATATTGATTCACTCTCGGCCTGGAATTATACGTTATTTATCGGATTCCGCTTCATTGGAAGCATCTTGATTGCCGGAGTGTTCGCTTATTATCTCGCAAAAGCATTGGAACTGACCGGTGTAACACGCTCCCTCAGACCGGTATCCAAACAGGATTATGAGGCGTTGGATTAGATGAGCGGAGAGGGAAATTCGCAAGCGGTAAGTGTGACAAATCTAAGATGCAAGTTCCCGGGAGAGAAAGCCTTGGTATTTCAAGGCTTGTCTCTTTCTGTGCGTCAAGGAGAGAAAGTGCTGTTGCTTGGCCCGAGTGGCTCCGGTAAATCGACGTTATTGCAAATTCTGAGCGGTCTGATACCACGTTCGGTTGAGATTCCGATGAAATGTGATGATATCCAAGTTCCCGCTAAAGCAGGAGTGGTCTTTCAAGATCCGGATACCCAGTTCTGTATGTCCTTTACGGATGAAGAGATCGCATTTGTTCTGGAAAACCGAAATATTCCACGTGAAAAGATGCCGGCTCTGATTGAATATTATCTGAAACAAGTGGGGTTATCCTTTGAACAGAATCGTGTATTGATCCAGTCCATGTCTCAGGGGATGAAGCAGCGTCTTGCGATTGCTTCGATGCTTGCCATGGACCCGGAGGTATTGTTTTTGGATGAACCCACTGCACTGCTGGATGATGAGGGCACTTCCCAAGTGTGGGATACCGTTAAACGGATCGCCAGTGACAAAACAATCATCATTGTTGAACACAAAATAAACAAGATTGTGGATATGGTCGACCGCATCATTGTGTTGTCACCTGAAGGAAAGATTGTGGCGGATGGGCCAGCGCAGCAGGTATTCACGGATGAACGAGGCAAGCTGAAGGCTTATGGAATCTGGTATCCAGGCATATGGGAGGAGCAAGAGCTGGCAGCTAAGGAAGAAGAGGGAAGTGCTTTTGGAGAACTTCAAGTGTGTGTGGATCACGGCATCTCAAACTTGGAAGCACAGCAATCGTCTGGCTTATCCGTTACACCGGGTATATCCCCCATATCTCACGTCTCATCCTTATCACCTGTATCACCCACCTATCAGCCTGCACTGGACTTGAAGCAGTTCACCGGATGGCGTGGGAAAACACCCTTCATTCAGGTCGAGCAGGCCAAAGTATGGCATGGAGACTGGATTGGTATTGTCGGAGCTAATGGAGCTGGAAAGAGTTCATTGTTGTTATCTCTGATGAATATCCTGAAAACAACAGGTCATTATGAGGTTGAAGGCCAGCCTTCTGGCAAAACGGAGCAGCTTGCAGATCAAATCGCGTTTGTATTTCAGAACCCGGAGTTTCAATTTGTGACTAACACCGTCGCGGAAGAAGTGGAATTCTCATTGCTGGGGGGCAGGCTTACAACGGAAGAAAGACTTGTCAGGACTGATCATATGTTGAATCAATTTGGATTAATCGACCTGTCCGAGCGTCATCCCTACCAATTATCGATGGGGCAGAAACGACGCTTGAGCGTTGCCTCTGCACTGGTGAGAGAGCAGCGAATACTGCTGTTGGATGAACCTACTTTTGGACAGGATGCCCGCAATACTTTTGCCATGTTAGCACAACTGGAGCAATTGCGGAGAGAGGGAACAGCTATTGTTATGGTTACCCATGATCGTGAAATTGTAAAAAGATATTGCACCCGAATCTGGACGGTAGATGAGGGGAGGTTAACTGATGCAATTGTCGTTTCCTCACCGTGAAACCTGGCTTCATAACGTCAATCCGGGATTAAAGATGATCATTCTGACGATGATGTTTGTTATCGTTATCCTTATCCACAATCTGAATGTAATGGCCAATGTTGCTGTGGCGATGATGTTATTACTGTGCTGGACAGGTCATCCGTGGTATAAATTGATACTGTACGCATCACCATTCATTCTGGTGTTTATCTCCACGTCTACAGGTATGATGATGTTTGGTAAGGGCGAGACCACATGGTATAAATGGGGACTGATTCACATAACCGAAGAGAGCTTTTATCGCGGTCTACACTTGGGTTTTCGCTCGCTGAGCATGGCAGCGGCTGGGTTATTCTTTGGTCTCACGACCAAGCCGGTACGGCTGTTTTATTCCCTGATGCAGCAATGGAAGCTTCCTGCAAAATATGCCTATAGCTTTCTGGCCGCGATGCGCATGATCCCGATTTTGCTGGATGAATTCCAGACGCTCCGTTACGCTATTCGTATACGTGGAACACGGCAACGTGGCTCTCGCTGGAACGTGTATGGTACACTCAAGCGTTACGCTATTCCGCTGCTGGCACAGAGCATTCGCCGTGCACAGCGAATGGCGGTAGCGATGGAAGCGAAAGGGTTCATAGATGGCGCGAGCCGCACGTATTACATTCAGATTGGCTATTCGCGAGCTGATCTGTGGTTTGTATTTTATTATATCCTCACCTTAACAGCGGCTTATTACATCGGGATTACCTTTCCTTATCATGCTACGATGGTGGATGTAAGGTAATACGGGGAGATAGAGAGAAATATATTGAGGTAACCGGTAACTTTTTCCTGTTTACAGCGTCTATATGGAAATAACTTCTAATGGATGGGGATGAACGAGAGTGAAGACGGGTCCTGACTGGCAGAGAACGGGGTACAAATGGATTACCATGACTGGATTATCAGCTATGCTGTTGACGGGATGGATGCTGCTGGATTCCAAAATGGTCGCCTTTGGAGGACAAGCTTTGGCTACAACGCCACAAGCCTTGGGTGCAAGTTCCCAAGCCTCATCAACACAGTTGGCCTACAAACAAGGAGATACCGTTACACTCATGAATGACATACCTTTGTTCAAAAACAGAAGGGACGGCAGTGTGGCTGCTGACCAGCTGGGGATTGAATACTATACAACAAAAAACGAAAAGTATACGTTGGCCTCGGTTCGAGGCGAGTGGGTACAGCTTAAGTCAACCGAGCATGGAGACTTTTGGCTGCCAAGTTGGTATGCACTGAAGGAGAGCAGAAGCATGACGGAAACGGCTCCCCAAAGCTTCACGCTCCAATCAGGCAGTAAGCTGTATCTGGCTCCAGATAGTTCTACAACCTGGTCTTATGAGAAAGCGCTAACGGATAAGGCTGTTATTGTTGCAAAGTGGAAAGGATGGTACGGGGTCTCCATTGCCCCACGAGTCTGGAATAAAGAATCCTCTACGTATCGGCCAGGACTCTTCTGGATCAAGGCACAGGCTATAGAACAGCGGATGAATATGGCTGATGGCTGGTTTAATCAGGAGGTATCGCTGCCAACTTTGGTTATACGCCATCTGACAGATATTAAGCTGAACAAGGCAACCACCTCCAAACAAGTGTCTGGGTGGTTAGGCGAGCCGGATTGGAAAGAGAGTTCTAGCAATCTAAATTTCACGGGTTATTCAATGAGTATTGGACAGACCTGGAGATATGAGCGGGAAGATGCGCAATTTCTGGTCACATTCAACAAGAATGGCAGACTGGTCAGAACACGCTGGAATTTAGCACAGGATAATCGAAATGCTGTCGTTTCCGATTGGAACATCAGTCGGGCGGATGAATATGGGTTCACAACAAAAATCTATGGCACAACACTGCCGATGACAATCCCTTGGAAACCGGTATGGACCAACCAGGGGGATATTAACTACACTTTTTTACAAGCAGCCACGGATGATGTACTCCTGATGAAAGGCGATGACGGTGGATTTAGCGGAGGTTACTACGAAGGTTCCATATATGCTCTTGACCGACATTCGGGCCAGAAATTATGGGGGATTAATGGGGGCTTTGGAAGACAGCAGGCAGAGGTGGATGCAGAGCGTAAATACGTTACAATCTACACCGATTATGACCCTGATAAGAAAAAATACGTGGATCGTATTCGTCATCTGAACTTGAAGAACGGAAAGGTCACATGGACGTACACTCCTAAGCAAAATTTTAGACTAAATGGCATCACCGCTGCGAAGAACGTTGTGGTTGTAGATAACCCGGTTGTTGAGAGCTCAAGCAACAGTTGGTTAACGGTTCTGGACAGTGCAAACGGAAAAACATTGTGGACGCGAAAACTGGCTACGGGTTATGAATTATTGAACAAGAGTGCAGATGACCCCTATGTGTTGTATTGGGAAAAGAATAAGCTGGTTGCAGTCGATCCGCAATCAGGGCGAACCGTATGGAGCTTAAAGGGCAAACGATCCACCATAGAACAATTTTGGAATGATCCATATACTGGTGGAATTGAACGTCTTGATCCCTTTGCAACCACGAATGCTGAAAGATGGCTATCACTAGATAATCAGTGGCTTCTGCTTGATCTGAACACGGGGAAAAAGCTTGCTCAATTCCCTGCTCGGGTAGGACAGAGATTTGAGGAGCTGAATGATGGCATGTTGTTGATCCGTGAGAACAAAAACGGCGATCATTACGGCGAATATGAAGATTTTACAACTACCCTGTATGATGCCAAGACAGGCAAAACACGCTGGACGCTCAAGGGCAAGATTGAACGAGGACTGGTGGAAGAGGATCAGTTGTATGTGATTAAAAATGGTTACCCCGCGGCTTTGGATTATGATACGGGGGAGACGCGCTGGAATGCCAAAGATACGATTGCAACACTAAGGCATCCGACGAATCAGGGAAGTTATCTGGTCATTGATGATCAGTTGCTGTTGCCCATGGACGAGAATTTGCTCGTAATGAACAAAAAAAATGGAGCACTGTTAGGTCGTGTACATGATGTTGTGATGGGAAACCCGGAGCATCGCGACCGGGATGCGAAGAATGGAACGATCAACCGGATCGGCAATGAAGTTTACGTGGGTTCGTCCAACGGACGTTTTCGTGTATATGAAGCCAGCCGCCTGTAGGAGGCAATCTCACCTTAAAAGCTTGTCTCATCAGGGATGTTGATTTATTATAAATGAACAGGATTGCTCGCGCTCCGGTTATCGGCTGTGCGGGCTTTCTTCATGTGTTCTTGAAGAACCATGCATGATCATTCACGGGAGGACTCTCCATGATCTCATTATATGGTGTAAGCAAACGTTATAACGAGCGCGGTTCCCGTGCAGATCAGGGATTCGAAGCATTAAGCTCGGTGTCCCTCGAAGTGGGACAAGGAGAAATACATGGCATCATCGGATCGAGTGGTGCAGGTAAATCCACGCTTCTGCGAATGCTCAACGGATTGGAAAAGCCGGATGATGGTGAGGTTGTTGTGAATGGGCAGCACCTGACCCAGATGAATGAACAGAGTCTGCGTCAGGCACGAAGATCCATTGGCATGATCTTTCAACACTTCAATCTGGTCAGTAATCGAACGGTGAGTGGCAATGTCTGCATGCCGCTGGAACTGGCGGGTATATCTCGTGCGCAGCGAGTTAAACGTGGACTTGAGGTACTGCGGTTTGTTGGACTGGAAGACAAGGCAGATCAATATCCTGCTCAACTTAGCGGAGGACAGAAGCAGCGTGTGGCGATTGCACGGGCGCTCGCCAGTCGTCCGGATGTGCTGCTCTGTGATGAACCGACCTCTTCGCTTGATCCACAGACCACAAACGGTATCCTGGATGTGCTGCATCATGTCAATGAAACGCTGGGTGTGACCATTGTTGTAGTGACGCATGAGATGGAAGTGGCTCGCAGACTATGTCACAGGATATCCGTCATGAAGGATGGGCGACTCGTTCGTACGTTGTCTAAAGCGGAAGTGAGCAGTATCCCCGCTCCACAGCCTGATCTGCTGACCTCCTTGCTTGCGGGTGACGAATACGGGATGACAGGTTCGTCTTTGTTCCGTCAGGCAGAACAGGAGGACAAGTCATGAGGTTACCTGAGTCTGTGCTGAAGTATCAGCATGAGATATGGCAGGCGATCGGAGAGACTTTTGTCATGGTGGGCATCTCCATTGCGGCAGCTGTTCTGATCGGGTTACCTCTGGGTACACTGCTGTACTTATTCCGGAGAGGACAACGCTATCAGAATCAAACGCTGTCTTTTGTACTCGGCAGTGTCGTCAACATCGTTCGTTCGTTTCCGTTTTTACTGCTGGTTGTATTCATGATTCCATTCACACGGATTGTCGTGGGAACGTCCATAGGTACGCTGGCGGCAACCGTGCCACTCTCGGTCATTGCGATTGCCTACTACGCCAGACTGGTGGAACAAGCGTTGCTGGATGTACCTAGGGGGGTGGTTGAAGCTGCTGCTTCCATGGGGGCATCGACGATGCAACTTGTGGTGAAATTCTTGTACGTGGAGGCACGATCTGGCCTTGTACTGGGACTCACGACAGCTACAATTAGCTTCATCTCCTACTCGACGGTGATGGGCATTGTAGGTGGCGGAGGGGTTGGCGATTTTGCCATTCGCTACGGTTATCAGCGCTTCGAAACGGAGATTATGGTATTTACGATCATCATTATGATTATCCTGGTACAGATGATCCAATTCACAGGCAGCAGACTGTCCCACTGGCTGGATCGCAGATCTTAAGCGGATGACAGAGCAGTATCAAGAATAACCAATACAGATTATACGATGAGGGGTAGACATGAAATGAAAGCAAAAATGATGCTTATGTTGCTTGCAGTAATGCTGGTTGTAGCTGCTTGTGGCAAAAAAGAAGAAACACCTGCGGCTGAAGGAACGAAGGAAGACACACAAGCTGCACAAGAAGTTACGCTGAAAGTGGCCACGTTGATTCCGCCGATGACAGATGTGCTGGATATTGTTAAACCACTTTTGAAGGAAGATGGCGTCAACCTGGAAGTTGTTGTGTTGTCAGATAACGTTCAACCAAATACAGCACTCGCGAATAAGGAAGTGGATGCAAACTTCTTCCAACACGTGCCTTACATGACTCAGTATAATGAAGCGAACAATGCCAATCTGGTGGCTGTACAGCCTATCTATAATGCCATCTATGGCGGCTACTCCAAAAAGTACAAAACGATTGAGGAATTGCCAGAAGGTGCAACGATTGCAATTGCGAACGATCCTTCCAACATTGGTCGCTCTCTTGTGATGCTGGAGCAGAACGGATTGATTAAGCTGAAAGAGGGCGTAGGTTTTAACGCCACACAGGCAGACATCACCGAGAATACAAAGAACTTCAAGTTTGAGGAAGTGGACTTGTTGATGCTGGCTCGCATGATGGATGATGCTGATCTGGTAGCCATGACACCTGCATATGCCAGTCCGCTCGGTCTTACACCGAAAAAGGATGCACTGTTAACCGAGAAGGATGATTCCCATTTTGCCATCACCATGGTTGCCCGTGAGGATAATAAGGATTCCGAAGCGATCCAGAAGCTGGCTAAACGTATGGCGGGTCCAGAGGTCAAAGCTTTCTTCGAAGAGAAATACGCAGATATTGCGATCCCGGCATTTAAATAGAGAATACGTTGGTCCAATGTAAATAACCTTTAGATCTGAGCGATAACGCTTGGATCTTTTTTTTGTCATCCTCTGCTTATTAATAAGTATTTAGAAAGTTAACAATTTGGTCATATCCCCGGAACACTTTATTTAATAGTTTTTTCGTATAATTTGTTTGAAAATAGTTCTTTAGGATTATAAATTAAGAGATTTGTTCGAGTTTTTTAGTGTAAAAAGTGTTTTTCACAAGAAGTGAGACCTAGTTTTTAGAAAGATGGTTTACAATCTATGAGAGCTTTACAAGAGCTAGATCAAGTAAATCTAAAATTAATCTGGAAGAGGTAGAGAAATTTGTCCCAAAAAAATAGCAAATCGACCTGGTTCAACAAGATGCATAAGAACTTTAAGACCAAGCTGGTGGTGTCCTTTATTGCTTTCCTGGCCATTCCTTCGTTAAGTATTGGCGTTTTGTCGTATAACAGTGCAAAAGATGAAGTGGAGAAGCAAATTTTACATAGTGCGATGGAAAACGTGAACCTTGCCAGTGCAACGATAGATCTTTCGATCCATGCCAAACGGAATCATATTGAATACTATGCGAATACACTTGCAGAGGAATTACGACAAGAAGATGCTGAGGTTCGGGTTGTGAACGAATTGAAGGGGTACGCTGCGCAGAACACAGATATCATCACCATAGGTGTGGGCACAGAAGCCGGTGTGTATCTGATGTCCTCTGATGCAGAGATGCCCAAGGATTACGATCCCCGAGTAAGACCATGGTATACCGAAGCAATGGGAAATCCAGAGCAGGTCATTGTTACAGACCCTTATATTTCTGCCGAGACAAACGAGATCACCATCACCATCGCCAAGGCACTGGAAGACCAATCTGGTGTGGTCCAATTGGATCTCAATCTGGCGGACATTAGTCAATTGGTTAGCGGAATTAAAGTAGGAGAAAAGGGACATCTGATTCTGCTGGATGCCAGCGAAAAGTATATCTATCATCCGACGATGCAACCTGGAACAGATGCAACAGAAGATTTTTGGACACAAGTGTATACGAATGAATCCGGTAACTTCAACTATACCTTTGATCAGGTTGATAAGGTCATGTATTACGCCACGAATGCATCCACGGGATGGAAGGTTGCAGGTACCATGTTCTCTTCTGAAGTAGAGGATGCCGCTGCGCCTATTCTGAATCGAACAATCATGGTGATCGTTTCCTGTCTTGTCATCGGAATTTTGATCATCTGGCTGGTGATGCGATCGATTGTTAAACCGATTCGTCAGTTGAAGGATCAGGCGATTCAGGTGAGTGAAGGGGATCTAACCCAGACCATAACAAGTACAAGCTATGATGAGATTGGTGAACTGAGTGATGCCTTTGGCAAAATGCAGCACAATCTGCGTATGCTGATTCAAAATGTGGAGAACAGCGCCAGTCAGGTAGTCATCTCATCGGATGAAATGACTCAGAGTGCGGAATCAACCAGCGCAGCCAGTGAACAGGTAGCGCGAGCCATTCAGGAAATTGCGAGTGGTGCGGAGAAACAGACCGAAGGTATTGAACATAACCATCAGGCCATGAATGAAATTACGATTGGGATTACAAGAATCGCCGAACGTTCCATACATGTCGCTGATTTGGCGAAACATACAACCGTACAAGCAGAAGAAGGTGGCAACACCGTCAAGCAGACGGTGAGTCAGATGCAATCGATTCAAGAGACGGTAGAACAGACAAACCAATTGATTCAGGCGTTATATGAACGATCACACCAAATTTCAGCGATCACGGAGTTAATCGGAAATATAGCCAAACAGACAAACCTGCTCGCGCTGAACGCATCCATTGAAGCTGCTCGTGCAGGTACACATGGCAATGGATTCGCCGTTGTAGCAGCAGAGGTTCGCAAGTTGGCAGAGCAATCCGGGCAGTCCGTCAATGAAATCACCGTGCTGACTACGGCGGTTCAGGAAGATATGGCTGCTTCCGTTCGCATGATGGAGAAGGTGACTTCAGAGGTTGGAGAGGGCATGGACATCTCCACAGAAGCGATTCGGAAGTTTGAACGTATTCTGGATAGCATGCGGGAAACGACACCTCAGATTGAAGAAATTGCTGCCACGTCGCAAGAGATCACAGCAGGTGTACAGGAAGTATCTGCTGTATCCAATGAGTTGGCAGGCATTGCGTCAGGCAACGCCGCAACTTCCGAAGAAGTGGCCGCTTCCTCAGAGGAACAACTGGCAGCGATGGAGCAGATTTCTTCATCGGCTCGTGGCTTGTCTACCCTGGCTGAAGAGCTGCAGCGCCTGATTAGACAGTTTAAGTATTAAACGGGATCGTAGAAGAGAGTATCACACAGCGACAGCATCATATCATGTTTCATTAGAGGGAGTGGACAACCATGCAACTGGAACTCAAAGCCTTCTTACTGCTAACGGATGCGGTCATGATTACAGATGAGGAGGGTGTGATTCTGGATGTGAATTCCGTTTATGTAACCAAAACAGGATTCTCACGGGAGAGCACCATAGGTCAGCCTGCCCGATTACTAATGGATACCCACTGGAGAGGAAATCAGACCTGGTCCGGCGTAGCCAAACTGATGAAGGCCGATCAGGAAGTGTGGGAAGCCCAAGTTACGATTACATCGGTTCATTTGGATGATTCTCTTTTTTATATCAGCATATTTAATGATGAATTTTCATGAAAAAAAATCGTTGTTTGGTGATAAGGGTATGTTAGCTGAAAGTAGTAATTATTTTCAAAAAAATGGTCAATATCGTCAATTGAATAAGGGAGTCCGGCATACTATGATTTGTGTACTGGGGAACTGCGACCATGAATCTGACAACATTCATTGAATGCATGAAATCCTGAAGTCGTAATGTGGACGGTGACCATTTGCTACGCGATCTTGTATTAAATTTCACGCTAATTTTGATCTTTGTTTTCCTAATTCATCACTATCTGAACCATACAAATGCTACCCGTTCAACATCCATCACGACTCGGATCATTATTGGTATTACGCTGAGCATGTTGGGCACGGCGCTCTATTATTTCTCTATTGTGCTTGAGGATGGTACATTGTTGAATTTCCGGGCCAGTGTGTATCTGCTTGCTGCTTATTTTGGTGGGAGTGGATCTGCTTTCGTTACTTTTGCATTCATGTGGATGTTTCGGATTAATATGGGGCGTAATCCCTTGTTGGAGAACTGGCAGTATGCGTTGACAGAGTTGTTATTTGTTGTAGCCATATGTCTGATCTTTAAGTATATCAGGGGATTTATGCAGAAGTGGTTGTCCGGAGCGTTGCTGCTGATTACTGTGTATGAACTTTCTGTACTAAAGACACATTCCCCTTCTCTGCTAATGATGGGGCAGATTCTCCTTTTTCAATGTATCTGCCTGCTGTCCGTTATATTATTCCTGTATTACCTGAACCAAAATCATCGATATAGGAGATTGGTCATTCAGAGGGATCAGGAAATGCTGGAGATGCTTCGTATGCAGCCGGGTTTTACTTTTAAAATCCGAAAACAGAACGGAAAATTCGAGTATCTTGTGCTTGAAGGAGAGATGCTCTCCCAACTGGGCTTGGATATGAGTAGTCTGAAGCGAGATTACAAACTGGGCACATTGGATATTTTACCTCAGGAAAAGGTAGAATTTCTGCGAAAGCAGTTTAACCGGGCATGGGAAGGGGAATCTTTTTTTTACGAGATTGAGCATGAAGGGTACTATTCGCTGGTGAAAGTTCGCCCTCTGCGAGAAAAGGGTGTGGTGAAATATGTCGTGGGATATGGACTTGATATTACGGAACACAGAGCGGTTAAACGAAGGATTCAAGAAAGTGAAGAGCGATATCGAACACTTGAGCGAGTGTCGGCAGATTGGTTTGTCGGTTTGGATAACAACAGATGTATAGTGTCGGTTAATCAGAAATTTCTGGATGTTCTCGGTCTCGGCAGGCAGGAAGTGATTGGGCGTCAGATTGAAGAATTGTTGTTCATTGAGCAGCTGGAGAACTGGTTGTTCGTTTTCCAAAAAGCCTTACATCACAATATAGCCCAGGATACGGAACTGAGTTTCATTATTGGAGAAGGTCATGAGCAGCATGTTCGGGTTCACCTATACCCTGTTAAAGTATTAAACTCGAGTGAGAAAATTAAGGCAGTCATTCGAGACATTTCGGATCACTATAGACGTGTTAAGGCCGACAAAGCAAGCCAGGCGAAGAGTGAGTTTCTCGCATTCATGAGCCACGAGATTCGTACCCCACTGAGCGGCATTATCAGCTTTTCGTTGTTGCTTCAACGAACAGATCTATCTCCACAACAAAAGGATTATTTGAGTAAAATCAACGCGTCTTCCCAAACCTTGCTTGCCCTCGTAAATGATATTCTTGATTTTTCGAAAATTGAGGCAGGCAAGCTGATTTTGGAGAAGGTCTCTTTTTCACCAGAGGATGTGATCAAACGTGTGGCAGATCAGATCGGTGTAGCCATCGGGCACAAAGATATCGAAGTGATCTTTACAACCGATCCCGATCTGCCGCTAACGGTGATTGGTGATCCGTTCCGGCTTGAACAGGTGTTATTGAATCTGCTCAGTAATGCGATTAAATTTACGGAGCATGGGTATGTAACGCTGCAAGCAGAGGTGCTTTCATTGGAGGCGGAGCGAGTTCAGGTCCGTTTTAAGGTAGAGGACACGGGAATCGGAATGTCACCCGAACAATTGGAACGGCTCTTTGTACCGTTTACTCAAGCGGAACCCTCGACGTATCGAACATATGGTGGTTCTGGTCTTGGGCTGGTCATCTGTTACCTTCTGGTGACTTCCTTGGGAGGAAACTTGCGGGTAGATAGTGTGCTTGGAGAGTACAGTTTGTTTTCATTCGACTTGATATTTGAACTTGCAGAGTCGGAAGAAGAAAGTTCCTTCCTGCAAACATACCCTCTTCTATATTGTGCGGATGAGGTGGTTATCGTTGAAGAAGATGAACGGATGGGCACAAATCTGAAGCAGATACTCTACTCATTCGGAATGAAGCCGAAGCTGTATCCTTCGTTGAACCATATGATGGAAAGTGATTGGTGTGTCTCTCATGTAGATGGGGCAAGTTCCATGTTGATGATGATGGATATGGATGCAGAGGACACAGTCAACGGATCGTTATGGGAAAGTTTCATGAAGCGATTGAACCGAACCAAATTTCAAATAGTGGGTTATACCCATGCTTTTAGTGAAAATGCCCTGTGGAGTGAGGAGAGATCCTTTCGCCCGGATCTCATGATGATCAAACCGATTACACGTCTGGGATTGTTCGAAGTGTTACTTGCACTTCAGGGTGAAGGGCCATTGGAGAAAAAGCGGATGATAGAAGGCGATGAATCCTACTTGCTTAAATCCAAAGGACACATTCTGATCGCTGAAGATCATGAAATCAATCAACTGGTCATTCGGGCCATGCTGGAACATACCGGATTCAAGGTGACGCTGGCAGACAGTGGCACAGAGGTTTTGAAGAAATTGGACGAACAAACATGGGAACTGATTCTGATGGACCTCTATATGCCAGCTATGAACGGAATTGATGCAGCGCGACACATTCGCAAGATGAGGAAATATGATCGTACACCTATTATCGCGCTTACAGCGAATAGTTTGAAAAGCGACCATGAATTATATCTTGAAGCAGGCATGAATGCCATCCTGACTAAGCCTATACATGAACAACAGCTCGCAGACATTTTGGAAATATGGATTGATCTTAAGGGCATAAGGGAGATCAATGGAATTGATGCAGATAAGGCGATCAGACAGATGGACGGCAAGCCGCATATTCTGCAATATGCACTCACTAAATTCAGAATGGAGTATGGCTCGTTTCAGCAAAAACTGGCGATTCAGCTTCAGCAACAGCAGATTGCTGATGTCATTCGTAGTGTTCATTCTCTTCGAGGCGTAGCTGCGAATCTGCATGCAGTGGACCTGATGTGTGCGGTTCTCCAATTGGAATCGCTCTTGTCCCGTCCGTTATTCAAAGAAGAGGATCTGCGTTCGGCATTGGAGAAGGTACAACAGGAAATTGATAAAATTACCGAGTCCCTGCCATGGTGATCGAATGAAGCTGTGTGGTTTTAAGGTGTGAACTTATATCCGACCCCCCAGATGGTTTGAATGTATTGGGGGTTTTTTGGATTGTCCTCAATTTTTTTGCGAAGCTTGGTAATGTGCACATCGATGGTGCGATCATTAATGTACGCATCAATACCACGAATGGCTTCAATCAGGGCATACCTACTGTAGACCTTGCCAGGATTGAGAATAAACAGCTTCATGATCTCAAATTCGGAAAACGTCATCTCTACGCGCTGGTTATTCAACAGAACAGTTCTTCGGGCCAGATCGAGAGATATTCCTGATTCCTGTTCAGTGACAACAGAGCTGTTCAATATAGAGTAGCGGCGCAATACGGCCTCAATACGTGCCTTCAGCTCCTGCATGCTGAAAGGCTTACATACATAGTCATCAGCCCCATCTGTTAATGATCGAATCCGCTCAGAAACCTCGGTTAATGAAGAGATGACAATAATGGGGATTGCCGTATGTTGGCGCATGAGAGAACAAGGATTCTTATTACCCGAATCAGGGAGCATCAAGTCAAGAAGCAGGATATCAGGCCGCGCTTGAAGCTGTAGAAGACCATCTCTTGCGTTATCGACACGAATAACATCATACCCTTCACCTTGCAAATACAAGGATAATGTATCGCCTAACATGTTGTCGTCCTCTATGATAAGCACTTTCGTCATGATATTCCTTTCTGAACCCCCTTCTTGTAGAAGGACTAAGATCCATGAATTACTTAATATACCTGATATTTAAAACATGCAACATGAAGATGTCAAGACGCTAACATGACTCCAAGAAGGTGAGAGACTCCGATTTAATGCTTGCCAAGATGTGGATCAGCTTCACGCTCGATCAGGCGCATCAGTTTGCGCTCGGTAGCGCTCTCTGGCGCAGGAGTGTAGACACTGCAACGCAGATCGGAACTGCCCTGAACCTGCAACGAAGTCAGATCAAACAACATTTTGCCTGCTTTGGAATGCCTGAATTCGATTAATACGTCCGGGGCACTGCTGACACTGCTTTGTTTCCAAAGGGTATGAAAATCGGGATGTCTGTTCATCATGTCATCCAGAAATAAATTATACCATTCATCATCAACATACTGGCCATAGTAAGCACGAAAAATCGCCAGAAATCCGCTAACAAAATCCTCCCAGTTCACCGCGAGCCTGCGAAACTCCTTTCGATCAAATAACAGACTGATCATATTCCGCTGTTCGGGGGCAATCTGTTCAAAATCCATAAAAACATGCCGGGCTGCATCATTCCAGCCGACAATGTAACAACGCCGATCCGAGATCACGGTAGGGCAGTGATGAAGTTCTTGCAAAATTTTCTGCAAGGAAGGGTGAAGTTGAACCGGTTCTTCTTCTAGTGTGGGCAGCTCTGTATGATGCTCCATGGCGAGCGAAAACAGATACTTTCGTTCATCTGCAGTAAGCCTCAGTGCTGAAGCAATGTTATCCAACACAGAATGGGATACCTGAATATCCCGACCTTGTTCAAGCCAGGTATACCATGTTGTACTCACTCCTGCCAGTTGGGAAACCTCTTCTCTTCTCAGCCCAGGCGTTCTTCTCCGACTTCCAGTGGGTAAACCGACCGATTCGGGAGAAATTTTGGAACGCTGTGTTTTCAGAAAAGTGGACAATGCCTGTAACCTGACATCGTAGTTCAATCCATCACCTTCAATCCTCGTTATCATGGTAGTCATTATACTATTATAATTGACAACTTGTAATAGGATATTCAAAAGTGCACTATTAGTGGCAGAGCGTAAGATTAAGGTAGACAACAGCGCTGAAGGAGGATGGACATGGAACGAGTCGTGATTACAGGAATGGGAGTTATCTCTCCTCTGGGAAATGATGTAGATACATTCTGGAACGGATTGATTGAGGGTAGATCAGGGATATCGCATATAGAACATTTTGATACAGCTTCGTACAAAACCAGAATCGCTGGTGTAGTCCGTGATTTTGATGGTGAAGAGCGTTTTGGACGCAAGGAAGCAAGGCGTATGGATCGATTCGTTCAATTTGCTGTTGCTGCTGCGGACCAGGCTGTATCGCAATCGGGTCTTGTGATGGATGAACTGGACCGTGAACGGGTAGGTGTATATATTGGTTCAGGCATAGGCGGAATCCAGACATTGATGGAACAAGGCAAGGTCCTGTCAGATCGGGGACCTGCGCGAGTCAGCCCAACACTGGTACCTATGATGATATCCAATATGGCTGCGGCTATGGTCAGTATGAGGTTTGGTTGCTGGGGACCGACATTATCGCCAGTAACAGCTTGTTCCATTGGAAATACAGCCATTGGAGAGGCTTTTCGGTTAATTCGTCATGGCGGAGCCGATGTCATTATTGCTGGCGGGACAGAAGCGGCTGTAACCGAAGTGTCGCTGGCAAGCTTTGGTAATGCGACAGCGTTATCAACAAGAAATGAAGCCTTCCAAACAGCAAGTCGTCCATTTGATGCGGGAAGAGACGGTTTTGTCATGGCGGAGGGCGCTGGAATTCTGGTTGTGGAATCACTGTCTCATGCACTGGGAAGAGGGGCGAATATTCTTGCCGAAGTGATTGGATATGGTGCCAGTTCAGATGCGTATCATATGGTAGCTACCCACCCGGAAGGACGGGGGGCATATCTGGCGATGAAAGCAGCACTGAAAGAAGCACAGATTGAGCCTGAAGACATTGATGTGATTAACGCTCATGCCACCAGTACGGAGGCGGGTGACCTCTCTGAGACGAGAGCGATTAAGCAACTTTTTGGGACAAGTGCCTATGATATTCCGGTCACAGCGAATAAGTCCATGACGGGACATATGCTTGGTGCAGCTGGTGGTGCGGAGGCGATCTCACTTATCCAAAGTCTGCGGCATGGCATCATTCCTCCAACCATAAACCAGGAGCAGAAGGACCCCGAATGTGATCTGGATTATGTACCAAATGAGGCAAGAAAAGCAGAGTTGCGGATTGGGATGTCTAATTCCTTTGGTTTTGGCGGTCATAATGCGGTTATTGTTCTTCAAAAATTTTCATCTTAAGTAGAAAGACATCGTAAGCAAAGAACAGCGCTGCCTTATGGGGCTGCGCTGTTTCTTTGCTTACTTATGGATCACTCGTAAACACTGTACCTTGGTTAACGGCCGAGTGGTTGTACGCCTCAGGAAGAGAGGGATGTCGAATCGGCCATGCCTTTGTTACCTCGGCTCAGCCAGCTTACACGCCAGCGGGATTGCATGAAGAGCACCAGGAACAGGGAAGCTGCTGCAATCAGGCTAAGAATGACAAAACCTGGTGTATAGGATTGATAGCTGCTATACAGTTGACCGAGAATCAGCGGTAGTGCATACCCGCCTAATCCGCCAGCGGCACCTACAATACCTGTCATCAGACCAATCTCGTTACCGAAGCGTTGGGGAACGAGTTGGAACACGGAGCCATTTCCAGCTCCCAGACACATCATACCGAGGAACAGCATGACTACTACCACAGGAAGCGGTGGCATGAAGGATACTCCGATCAACATGATGCAGGCTCCAGTGTACAGGAAAGTCAGCATGCGGGTTCCGCCAATTTTGTCCGCCAGGTAACCCCCGACAGGCCGGAAGAAACTGCCTGCGATTACACAGAAGGTGGTAATGTCTGCGGCACGAACAGGAGAGAGCCCATACTGGGTGTTGAAGAAGATGGTGAGATAGTTACATAATCCAACGAAACCACCAAAAGTTACACAATAGAAGGCACAGAATACCCAAGCATCTTTTTGTTTAAGCAGACTTCCGTATTGGGATAATTTCTTGGGTTCAGGCCGGTTAGGGCTATTCTTGGCAAAGATAGAAAAGAAGATGAATACAATAGCGATTGGTATAATAGCAAGTCCGAACACAACTTCCCAGCTGCCAAAATGCGTAGCCAAGCGATTGGCAAACAATGTCGCGAGTACGGTTCCACTGTTACCCGCCCCGGCAATACCCATGGCCAGACCCTGATGCTCCTTGCCATACCATTGGCCTGCCAGAGGTAGCGCAGCAGCAAAGGAAGCGCCTGCGACACCAAGCAAGAGTGCCACCACGTACAGTTGGCCTAAAGAGTCGACCCATAACCAGCCGAGTAATAAAGGAACTAAGGTGACGAGCATCCCGATCTGTGCGGTCAGTTTCGGACCAATATAATCAGACATGAGGCCAAGCACAAGGCGCAGGATGGAGCCGCCGAGAATAGGCAATGCGACCAGATTGGCCTTTTCCAGCGGAGTCATCGGATAATCCAACGCTATGACAACTGCGAGCGGACCAAGCATCCCCCATATCATAAAACTGATGTCAAAATACATAAACGCCCCGAAGAGGGTGGGCTTATGCCCGCTTTTCCAAAAACTTTTGCTCTCCATCATCCATCATCGCTCCTCATCCAATTGAGATCTTCGTGATTTGTCTATGTGCTTGTTGAGGCAGAAAAAGGCCGCAAATCGTCCAGATCTGAACGATTTGCGGCCCCGTTGCCGACAGGCGGTACACGTCATTGTGTTCCCGCATCTGAGTTGATCACAGCACTGTGATTTTGATTCAAATTATAATCAAGAGAAAATAGGTATGTCAACAAAAATTACATGTAATTTTAAATAATTCATTTTTTATTGTATTCCGGAGTTTTGGTGTTAATTATGTTGACATTATATTCCGATTCCCTTAATCTGAATCTAATATGAATCCACACAAAGGCGTGTGGATTCCGGAGGCAACGGTGCCCTTTTCCGAATCATGGAGAAGGGATTTTTCTGTTTATTTTCAGGTGAGAGAGATAGGGGGGCAGCCCATGAGTAGAAGCAAACTGGTGATTATCGGGAATGGCATGGCTGGAGTGAAGTGTGTCGAAGAGATTATCGCACTGGAGCCTGATACGTATGAGATTGTCATCTACGGCAATGAACCCCGTCCCAACTACAATCGGATCATGTTATCGAAAGTGTTGCAGGGTGAGCATTCGTTACAGGATATCATTATCAATGATTGGACTTGGTATGCCGAGCATCATATACGGCTATGTACAGGTGAAACGGTACACCGCATTGATACCCGTGGAAAATATATAGAGACAGAATCCGGACTAAAAGAAACCTATGATGTCCTGATTCTGGCGACAGGGTCTTCACCTTTTATCCCACCGATTCCGGGGATTGATAAAGAGCGGGTCATGTCCTTCCGAACGATTGATGATTGTACGCGCATGTCTGATTATTCTAAAACCTATCGCAAGGCCGCCGTCATTGGTGGCGGATTACTTGGGCTGGAGGCTGCGCGCGGGTTGTTGCATCTGGGCATGGAAGCTGTGGTGGTCCATAACGCACCTTACATTATGAACCGGCAGTTGGATCAGAAGGCTGCCGCGATGCTTCAACAGGAACTTGAAGCGCAGGGCATGTCTTTTCTTTTGACCAAAAATACGCAGAAAATTACCGGGCGATCGCAGGCCCAGGGGTTGCTATTCACAGATGGTTCCAAGCTTGAAGCTCAGGTTGTCATTGTCGCTGTAGGGATTCGGCCAAATGTGGATCTGGCCAGACGAAGCGGGATCGCCACCAATCGGGCCATTATGGTAGATGACTATATGCGCACCAGTGTACCGGATATATATGCAGTTGGGGAATGTGCCGAACATCGGGGAATCAGTTATGGTCTGGTGGCCCCCTTATACGAACAGGGGAAGGTGCTCGCACGTACGCTCTGTGGACAGGAAACGCCTGAATACAAAGGATCTATTCCCTACTCACAGTTGAAGGTATCGGGGGTTGATGTTTTCTCGGCGGGTGAGATCAGTGGGGAAGGCATGCAGACCGCAATTCAACATCTGGATGGCATTCAAGGCACATACAAAAAAGTGCTGATGCAGGCTGGCAAAGTGCGTGGAGCCATTTTATTTGGAGATACAACCGAAGGAACGGCATTGCTTGGACTTGTGCAACGAGGTGCAGATGTGGCGGAATTGGCTCCGCGTGAAGGCGCCCCCGACCCTGCTGAGATGGCTGCTGCGGCATTATCGGCTCAGGAGACTGTCTGTGCCTGCAACAATGTGACCAAGGCTGCGATAATGAAGGCCATTCAGGAACTGGGTCTGGAAACGGCAGATCAGGTGAAGGAGCAGACCAAGGCGTCAGGTTCATGCGGTGGCTGTCGCCCGATGGTGGCTGCTCTATTGAAACATACGCATAACCTGAAAAATAACGGGGGTACTGGCGTGGTCGCCACACCGGATAAACCTGCTCCAATGCCTGTATGCAGTTGTACGGATCTTGGGCACGCAGAGCTGAGGGAAATCCTGGCTGACATCGATGTTCTGGAGACAGGGCTACCAGACATATCTTTGATCTTGCAAAAGCTGGGTTGGGGTTCGGAGCTTGGTTGCTCGGTATGTCGCCCCGTAATTCATTATTACTTACAGGTATCCGGTGGAACGATGATTGTTCGAGAGATCGAGGCTCACTCAGAGGTTCAGGTGCGCTGGGATGATCAGATCCCGATATCATCCTATGCGAGGGATGCGGGTGGCTTGGCTGCACAACTTCGTGCGCGTTGGATCGACGCAGCGATGCCGTCGCCGGTGAATATGGGAGTCGCACCAGGACCCGGGTCATTGGTGAGCGCACTAGTGCAGGATATCGGCTTGCTGGCTTCACCGGCTGGATGGGAGATATACGCAGGCGGTCACGCAGAACATCCGGTCAAGCAAGGTGGCTTGATTGGGGTGGCTGAAACAGAGATACAAGCGGCAGCACTCGCATCAGCCTGCCTTCAGTGGTATCGCCAAACCGCTTGGTATGATGAGCCGTTATGGGCATGGACGGAACGATTGGGGTTCATGACGATTCGGGAAACGCTGCTGGATGACCAGTTACAGAAGGAACTTGCAGCTACACTTCAAGCTGATATATAGATGAAAGGCGGGGATGGAAAGATGGGATTATCCGTGAGTTCAGAACCAACAGCCTCCAAGCTCTATGTAAAGGAAACCCAGTGTCCGTATTGCAGTGTGCAGTGCAAGATGACTGTTGAAGAACTGGCTGCACCTGTTGCAGGCCAGCATCGTGGTGAGTATAGGGTTCAGGGTGTCCCGAATGAAGCCTCTCAGGGCAGGTTGTGTGTGAAGGGCATGAATGCTCATCAACATGCGCTTAGTGGTCAACGATTAATGCATCCGCTCATTCGTCGTAATGGCGAGCTTGAACCCTGTTCCTGGGAGGAGGCCATTCAGACCATCGCAGAGCGGGTTCAGGACTTGAAAGATTCATACGGAGCAGATACGGTCGGAGTATACGGAGGCGGATCTCTGACAAATGAAACAGCCTATCTGCTCGGCAAGTTTGCCAGAGTTGCATTGGGGACAAAATATATCGACTATAATGGACGGTTCTGCATGTCAGCTGCGGCTTCAGCTGGCAGTAAAGTGTTTGGGATGGATCGTGGATTGACGTTCCGTCTGTCCGATATTCCCAAGGCGGGCTGCATTGTACTTGCAGGTACCAATATTGCAGAATGCCAACCTACCCTTTTGCCATACTTCAACCAAGCGAAGGAGAACGGAGCCTTCATTATCGTTATTGATCCACGTAAGACGGCAACCGCAGCCATTGCCGATCTTCACTTGCAGGTGAAGCCTGGCAAGGATGCCTTGTTGGCGGATAGCATGTTGAAGGTGATTATGGATGCCGGATTGGTGGCCCCTCATTTTATAGGCGAACGAACGCATGGTTACGAGCAATTGATACAAGGGTTGGCTGATCTGCAACTCGAACAGGCGGCACAAGCGTGCGGGGTTGATCTGGCGCTGATTCGTCAGGCGGCGATGGCTTACGGTGAGGCAGAGACAGGAATGATCATGACAGCACGTGGTGTGGAGCAGCAGACGGATGGGCATATGGCCGTCAGGCACTTTCTGAACTTGGTGCTCGCGACTGGCAAAATCGGCCGAGAAGGATGCGGATATGGTGCCATCACAGGTCAAGGAAACGGGCAAGGCGGACGGGAGCATGGACAGAAGGCTGACCAGCTGCCGGGCTATCGATCCATTGAAAATGAAGCCGATCGTGCCTATGTGGCATCCGTCTGGGGTGTGGACCCTGCAAGTTTGCCAGGCAAAGGGGTATCTGCCTACGAGATGATGGAGAAGGTCCATGATCAGGAGATTCGGGCGTTGCTTGTAATGGGCTCCAACCCGGTCGTATCCAACCCCAATGTGCGTTTGGTGGAAGAAGGTCTGCGCAAGCTGGACTTTCTGATCGTGGTAGACATGTTTCTGTCCGAGACAGCGCGAATGGCTGATCTGGTTCTGCCGGTTACATCTTATATGGAGAATGAAGGTACATTGACCAATCTGGAGGGGCGTGTTCTGCTCCGTGAAAAGGGGCAGCCTGCGCCGGGAGAAACGCTCGATGATTGGGATATATTATGCCGGATTGCCGCACAATTGGGTAAAGCTTCTTATTTTGAATATGAAACTGCTGAGGATATCTTTAATGAGCTTCGGGTGGCGAGTCGTGGCGGAGTGGCTGATTACTATGGCATTACCTATGAGCGTTTGCGTAACGAGAAAGGGGTATACTGGCCGTGTTCTGCCCTGGAGGATCAGGGAGAAGGACTGCTGTTCGGTGAACGATTTGCTCACCCGGATGGCAAAGCGGCATTCACATTTGAATCCAGCCCGGGCTGGAATGATATATCTTCGGAGTTCCCCTTAATTCTCACCAATGGGCGTGTGCTGCCTCATTATCTTACAGGGGTGCAGACACATCGCAGTCCGGCACTGGCAGCTCGTGAATTGGAGAACTTTGTTGAACTTCACCCGGCTACCGCTGCCCGTTATCGTATTCACGATGGAGAGTGGGTAGAGATTCAATCGACGTACGGAAGCTTCACGGTTCGTTCGCGCATCAAGGATTCGATTCGGGAGGATACCTTGTTCGTGCCGATGCATTGGGGCGGCATTCAGAATGTGAATCGGGCCACCAGACCAGAGTTAGATCCGTTCTGCCGGATGCCTGGGTTCAAGACAGCAGCTGTAACCATTCGACCGTTGCGTCTGGCGAGATGATTCATGCAGGTTTCAGTTTATAAAGGTTCTCAGGCGACATAAACTGTTCTAATGGTAGCTTAGCGGCTGCGCAGTCCATATTTATATGAGACTGTGCAGCTTTTTTTGCGTATATGTACGCAAGTAGGCCATAGTTCCGTGGTTCCACGTAAACATGAGGATTGGCTCATGAATATGGATTGAATTTTAGTTATGATGTTTATTAGGGGTACATATGTACGTATTTTTGATTATATTTTGAGGCCGACAACAGTTTCGAGTTTAGGATATTACGCATCATGGTATAGATATCGGGGCTTATGGAAGCTTCTTCAAATAGGGCAGGACATAGGGAGGGAACACGGTGAACATATGGATAACGGTAAAAAGTCTGGGTAAGCGCAAGCCGGCACTTGCCAAACAAGCTGCCGAACTTCCGGAAACAACCCATACGCTGAGGCAGCTCATTGAGAACATGGTGGCTCTGCAAGTGAAAGTCCTTCAGGACAAGAAGCAACAGGCAGAATTACTCGCCTTCCTCATGCCGGATGAGATTGAGACGCAGGGAGCGACGGGGAAAGTCGGGTTTGGCGCAGTATACAATGAGGGCGCTCCTGATCTGAATAGTGCGATGGAGACAGCTATAACCGCCTATGAGGATGGGTTGTACAAAGTGTTTCTCAACGATGAAGAATTGCAGGAACTGGACAATTCCGTGGTTATACAAGACGGCGACAACGTGGTGTTTGTTCGTTTTACAATGCTTGCCGGACGTCTGTGGTAGAGAGCGATGAAGGAGGAGAATAGGATGAATCAGGAAGAGCAAGTACAGGTGTATATGGATGGATTGCAGGAAAGAGCCAAGTCGTTAACAGGGGTACAGCTTGAGCTGGCAGGCTATGTTGTGGAGATCGCCGGGTCTACGTATTTGCGTGGAGATGAAAAGATGTTTTTGAATACTGATAAGTTGCTTGGAAGGTTGGCTGCAGAAACGCAGAAACCATTATTCCAGCCACTATTGGATGTGCTCCAGCATCTGGCGAGCGAGTCATTGGTTGCACGATTCCGTTATATCGCAGAGCGTGCGACTCGCTTCCCATACAGTAACAACTATGAACGCCGCCCTTTCCGCACATCCGATCCGGAGCAGCATGTAGCACAAGTCATCCGTAAACTGATGGGATTGTTCCGAATGGAGATGAAGAATTTCTCCCTGAGTGAATATGTGTCACTTCGTGAGTACAAGCTGGATTATCTGCATGAGATCCGTTGGGTTCTGGCGGATTGTATCGCATATGAACTGGATCATCAGGGCGGAGATATGAAGCAGGCATTGCACGATATTATCTATGGTGACAATCAGACGGCGCTGTTAACCCATGAAATGATCAAAGGTATATTCATGAGCGATCAGGCAGATGCCTATCAGATGGTGGGTGAGTTGCTCGTTGCAGCAAGGTTGCAGGAAGGGCTGCGCCAAAGCATTGTGGAGCGGATGGATGAAGGAACACTGGAAGCCTATATTTACATATTAAAAATCATTATCGCCAACAACCTGATCCGTTTCAGTTCGGTGGTAAGAGCGCTCGCTGTATGGACAGGAATCGGCATAGAAGCAGCCAATCAACGTGTTGCCGCACAGCTCATTGAACAGGCCTATGAGACGCTTGTTCAACCAGAAGTACGCGAGGCCTGGCAGCAGGAAGCGAACGCCAACAAGCTCTTTATCAGCCTGTGGGCGACAGCGGTCATTGAAGAGAATGAACTGACGAGCAAGATCATCGAGATTATGGATCAAGGCCAATTATATCAGAAGATTGTTGCCCAATACGTACTGGCTAACAGCCAGAACAGAGAGCTTCGTTTGCACATTGCACGTCGTTATCTGGAGGCGCAGGATACCGAGTTGATGCACTGGATTGTGACCAACTATGATGCCATGTATATGTACAACTGGAGTTTCGAGAATGGAGAGAATCAGCGTAGTGTCTACGTGTGGCCATTGCCTGCGCTTGAAGATAAGGCATTGAGACGTCAGGACTTTGATCAATTCAAACAGATGTTGGCTGTCATTCCAAAAGGCGGATCAGGTGGACCATCGGGTGTACTTGAGTATGTTCACTACCGGATTGATACAGATGATGTAGTGAAGAAAATGTTATATCTGGCCGCTTATGATATGGACCCGGAATGGATCGGCGAAGTCATCGCAATCAAGGACCGTTTGAGCCCAGAACTGCGCGGGGAACTGTTGTCCCAGTTTGTTCAGCATCCCGATAATGAGGTGCAAAGACAGTTTGTGTTTGAGAGTTTGTCTGATAAAAGCATCAGTAATCGGGAAAGTGCGCTCTCCAAGGCGAAGCAGCTCACGTTGACGGTTGAAGAGATGAAACAGATGGAGGCGCTGATGAAGCTCAAGACAGGCTCACTTCGTCAGAAGGTCATCCATGTATTGTTACTACAACCCGTGGACCAATTGACGGTTTCACTGAAGCGACTTTTGCAGGCCAAGAGTGAGTTGCAGCGTCTAGGCGCGCTCGAATTGTTGACCGAGATTGCGGCAGATCCGGATCGGGCAGATCAGCAGGAGCAATTGCAGCCATTGGCACAGCTGATTGAGACGCCAACCGCGAAGGAACAGAAACTGCTGGATAAGCTGACCGATCAGGGGAGTCGTTACACAGCCTCTAATGGATTTGGTTTATTCGATCCGAAGCGACGTGAGCTATTGCTGGATGAGAAGCGTGATCTCAAGGGCCATATTCCGAAGGATATCTTTACACTCTCTCTGGATAAGACCAGACCATTTCTGGAGGGACTTAGTGAATTAGTGCATGAACACAGGGATTATGAGTACCAGGTGGAATACTACGCTGGCTACAAAGATACATTGTTAGTCGGAGCGAGTCTTCGCTCCAAGGTTCCATATGGAGAGCGGAATGAAATGAAGCAGATGGAACAGTTCCCGCTACATGACATATGGGAAAACTTTATTCAACATGCTGGGTTTAGCAGTGTGGAACTGATGCAACTATACATGGTTATACAGCTCCGGGATTTCAATGGCAAATTGAGTGACCATTACAGTTACTTCCATGATCAGTATGACTATGAAGAACTGCAAAAGATTCCGTTACTGGAAGGCTGGCGCAAGACGTTTGCTGAACAGACCTATCCTCTGGATGACATCGAAAAGCTGCAGCAGATGCTGGATTCGTTAACGTATAAGGATCAGGTAGTGGCACTGATATCGGCGGCATTTCTGGATAGCGATCCGATCGACACGTTTGAAATAGCTGAGAAAACCTGGGCCTCCATCATCGCGAGTATGCCTGCTGATCGACTCGAGAAAGAGTCAGGCATGCTTCATATTCTGACTGGATCTTGGAATTATGTGGTTCGTGGCAAAATCCATGACGATAACAGTTTCAAACGTTTCTTCCAGACAGCTTACCAGTTCACCAGTCTTGTAGAGAGTAGTCATCCGCTGTCTTTACTGTCACTTGAAGATTTTCTGCGTGCGTACCAGTTGAACTTGATTGATGAACAGGAGATATACCGACAGGTTCTGGTCGGTGGGAATCGTCTGATGTTTATTCGGGACTTAACATCCACTCGTACAGAAGTGATCGCAAGTGATCCCAAGCTGATTCATTTACGGGATACGGTCGTTAATCGGATTCTGGAGATCGAGCTGACCCGGGGAGAACTCTCTACAGAAGTAAGTACACTTGCCATGAAACTGGAACGAATTGAAGGCATGGAACACTGGGTACATCTGGTCTCGGCGATGGATCAGGATACATTTGTCCGTGGATATATCTACAGTTATGGGGACAACACAACACGTAAAGAGACGTTTAGCTATCTAATTCAGAATTGTCATCCACGGGATGGAGAAGATGAGAAGCGTCTTGGAGAATTACTCCAGAAGTATCCGGTGAATGAGAAAAAATTGCTGGAAGCGGCTATGTACGCCCCGCAGTGGATGGAGATTGTTGCAAAACATCTGGGATGGGAAGGTCTCCGCAGTGCGGCATGGTACTTCCATGCCCATATCAATGAACGCTTTACTGCGGAGAAAGAAACCATCGTGGCCCACTATTCTCCAATCTCACCACAGGACTTTAATGAAGGTGCGTTTGATATCGCTTGGTTTGAAGAAGCCTATGCTGCTGTCGGTGAGGAACGGTTCAATCTGTTATACGATTGCGCCAAGTACATTTCCGGGGGAGCTAACCACCGCAGATCCCAATTGTTCGCAGATGCTGCACTGGGCAAGCTTCGATTGGACGATATGCGTGATTCCGTGTCAGACAAGCGAAACAAGGATCATTTGTTAACCTACAGTTTGATCCCATTCGCCGTAAATCGGGAACAGGATCTGCGTGAGCGATACGACTTCATTCAGAAGTTTCTGTTGCAGAGCAAGCAATTCGGTGCACAACGCCGTGCCAGTGAAGGTGTAGCATCACAGATTGCACTGGGCAATCTCGCTCGTAATGCAGGTTATGCTGATGTTACGCGGCTGATGTGGGACATGGAAGCACGTAAGTTGGATGAGATGAAATCCTTCTTTGAACCTCATGCATTAGATGCTGACACGACAGCACAATTGGTCATTGATGAGGAAGGCCAACCCGAAATGGTTATCGTTAGCAAAGGCAAGACACTCAAATCTGTACCTGCCCGGTTCAAAAAAGATGGATATATCGCTGAACTGAAAGAGCTCAAATCGGATCTGGTGGATCAGTATCGCCGGGCACGGCAGGAGCTGGAACGTTCGATGACTGCTGGAACATCCTTTACACGTGAGGAAATTACCAGTCTGATGCAAAATCCGGTTATACATCCGCTGGTAAGAACGCTTATATTCCAGTCAGGTGACAAGACGGGACGATTCGATGTATCATCCAATGGTTTGGTTGCTCCTGGGCCGGAGGGTACGAACCATGCACTATCGGAACAGGATCAACTGTTGATTGCTCATCCGCTTCATCTGTATCAGAGCGGAAGCTGGAGTGAATTCCAGCGGGATCTGTTCACCCGTCAGGAGCGTCAGCCCTTCAAGCAGGTATTCCGTGAGCTGTATCTTCCTAACGAGGACGAATTGGCTAATGGTACGGTGTCTCGTCGATACGCCGGATATCAGATTCAACCGAAAAAAGCAGTAGCTCTGCTTAAAGGACGCCAATGGACTGTCAGTTATGAGGAAGGTCTGCAGAAGGTAAGTTACGAGCACAATCTGATTGCGAATCTCTATGCCATGGCAGATTGGTTCTCACCAGCAGATACGGAGGCACCTACCTTGGAGACGGTGCAGTTCTACGATCGTAAGAGCTACAAACCTGTAGCGCTGCAAGATGTGCCGCTGACGTTCTTCTCGGAAGTTATGCGTGATATCGATCTGGTGGTCAGCGTTGCACATGTGGGAGGCGTAGATCCGGAAGCCAGCCTGACAACAATCGAGATGCGTCACGTCATTGTGAACGAGTCGTTGCGTCTGCTGAAGATCGACAATGTACGTTTGGACGGGAATTACGCACGAATTGATGGTGAATTGGGTGAGTATGCTGTTCATCTGGGGAGTGGTAATGTGTTCAAACAAGCTACAGGTGCACTTCATATTGTTCCGGTGCACAGTCAGCATCGGGGTCGAATCTTCCTGCCATTCCTGGATGAAGATCCGAGAACAGCTGAGATTTTGTCCAAGGTGATGTTGCTCGCCGAAGATAAAAAGATCAAGGACCCGCAGATTCTTGCACAATTACAGAACTAGAAGTGATTGAACAGAAGTGAGCCGCCCCTCTTGGGGCGGTTTTTTATTTGCTACTCCGATTTTAATGTAACTTCGAATCTCAATATAACGAGTGTAGAACAAGAATCATGGACGGAAAGTGGACAATATGGAGCAATTCCAACATAAAGGCAGCTGAAGAACCTGTTAAAAGGGACCTCAGTTGCTTTTATATTTTTGGATATTTCAATGGACCGGATTGGTTCCGTTTTCAAATAGACTTAGGACCCAGAGTGTGTCGACATATTCCTTAATCTGATAATTAATTGCATTAATTGGTTGATCGGGAGTGGGTCGAACCGACTGTTTTTAAAAGTAAAGAATTTGTTCGAAAGTAGTTACGGAAATGTAAATAATTCGTTTTCTTGTTTTGTTATCTGAATTGTTAATATGGTGATTCCAAAGAACTAGGCTTGTTCTAATCGGTCATTTACCAAATTTAAGGGGATGTAATTCATGATCATGTCGGCTATCGTTAGGAAGCGAAATCTGCTGACTTGCTTGCAGGCTGCAGTTTCAGAAGCCATGTGCAGGACAACCTGAATGCTTGAAAGACTGGGATCAAGCCAGTTTGCATTCCCTTGTATACATGTATTCAATATGTGCACAAGAAAAATGATCAAGAGAGAAGGAGAGCTTACAACATGAACAGAAGACTCAATCTGATTTTCCTCAAACGATGGTTTATGTTATTAATCATCGTGGCGGTTGCGGCTATGCCGCTGCACGCCTTCGCCGCGGAGGCGGAATCTGGGGCCAATCGTCCTTGGATGAACAAATCCTTGTCTGCGGAGGAACGCACCGAGCTGCTGCTCAAGGAGATGACGCTGGAGGAGAAAGTTGGATTCGTAACCGGTAAAGTCAATAACTATTATGGTTTCTATAATGATGGATTGGAGCGCCTCGGCATTCCGGCATTACAGATGGCAGACGGACCTGCAGGGGTACGTGTGGCTAACCCGGATGTGCAGGACAAAAAGTCCACGGCACTGCCTGCACCCATCGCGCTTGCCGCTTCCTGGGATACCAATCTGGCCAAGAAATATGGCGATCTGATCGGTCAGGAAGCACATGATACAACACATAATGTAGTGCTCGGCCCTGGGCTGGATATTGCACGTACACCATGGGGTTCCCGGAACTTCGAATCTCTCGGGGAAGATCCGCTATTGGCTTCGGGCATGGGTGCAGCGTATGTGAACGGGATTCAAAGTAATCCGGTTATCGCTACAGCGAAACACTATATCCTGAACAACCAGGAGACGGAACGTTTCACGACCAATGCAACAGCCAGCGAACGTGCCATTCAGGAAGTCTATGCACGTCCGTTCCAGGCGATGGTTGAAAAAGCGGATCTTGGTTCTGCCATGTGTTCATTTAACCAGGTGAACGGTACATATGCTTGTGAGAACAAGGAGATGCTTACCAATGTCCTTCGGGATCAGTTTGGCTTCGAAGGGTTTGTCATGAGTGACTACGGTGCAAACTTCAGCACAGCCAAGTCCGCCAATGCGGGTCTGGATCTGGAGACACCGGGAGAGCCTTACGGCAAATGGGGAGACAAATTGCTGGAAGCCGTCAACAATGGCGAAGTCAGCGAGCAAACCATTGATGAGAAGGTTAGACGCATTTTGCTTCAAATGTTCGATAAAGGGCTGTTCGATAACCCTGTAACGAATACACAAATCAATGCCAAGAAAGACGGCAAACAGGCACGTGAAATTGCAGAAGAGAGCATGGTTCTTTTGCAAAACAACGATAATGTACTGCCGCTGTCCAAGAAAAACGTGAAATCCATCGCTGTCATCGGACCGGATGCAGATAACGCATCTGCTGCTGGTGGAGGTAGCAGTCTCGTTAATCCGACGTATACGGTGAGCCCGCTTGAAGGGATTCGTAACCGTGCAGGAAACGGTGTAGATGTGCAATATGCAGCCGGAACCGATCCAATCTCGGCAGGAGATGCGTTTAACGGACCGTCCGCGGTACCATCCACGCTCTTGTCTCCAGCGGGTGTTAACGAAAGTGGTTCAGACAATGCGAAAAACGGACTGCATGCCGAATATTGGACGAACAAGGACATGGAGGGCAATCCTGAACTGGTCCGCACGGATAATCAGGTGAACATGAATCTTGGATTTTACAACTATGAAGGCTTCAATGCACAGTCGTCTAAACTTCCGGTGACGCCAACGAAGTTTAATAGCAAAATGTCCGCTCGTTGGACAGGTTCCATTACGGCACCGAAAACAGGTGATTACAAACTGTCTCTGACCAGTCTGGGTTCTGCAAAACTATACGTGGATGATCAGCTGCTGGTAGACAATCAAGGTGCGACACTGAGCACTACAAAGAAAGAAATCACGCTTAAAGAAGGCGAGTCTCACAACATTCGGATTGAATATCGTACAGATTTCCCGGTACAAACCAGTCATGATATGGGAGCTCAGGTTCGTTTCGGCTGGGAAGCTCCAGAAGATGCTGTTGATGCCAAGATGCAAAAAGCAGTTGAGTTGGCGAAAAAATCCGATGTTGCCGTTGTGGTAACTCGCACGTATGACAGTGAAGGTTACGTAGACCGTTCCGACCTGGAACTGCCGAATAACCAGGAGCAGCTGATCCGCAAGGTAGCGGCAGCCAATCCAAAAACGATCGTGGTTCAAATGAGTGGTCGCGCTGTTGAAATGGATTCCTGGCAAAAAGAAGTGCCATCCATAGTTCAGGCTTGGTATGCAGGTCAGGAACAAGGTAATGCAGTGGCACGTGTTCTGTTCGGCGATGTGAATCCATCCGGTAAGTTGCCGGTGACGTTCCCATCAGATGATTCCCAAACTCCGGTATCCACTGCGGAACAATTCCCGGGTGTGAATGGGGTGGGCAACTACTCCGAAGGTATCTTTGTAGGGTATAAAGGATATGACAAAGAAGGCATGACACCGGCGTTTGCCTTTGGACACGGACTGTCTTATACCGATTTTAATTATCGTAATCTGCATGTGAAAAACACAGGCAAAGGCGACAAAGCAACCGTAGAAGTATCCCTGAACTTACGTAACACCGGTAAAGTTGCCGGTGCGGAAGTTGTACAGGTCTATGTCGGCAACCTGCCAACCAAAGTTGAAACGCCAGAGAAGCAGCTTGCTGGCTGGGCGAAGGTTGATCTGAAAGCAGGCAAGCAGCAACGGGTCAACATTCAACTGGATCGCAGCGCATTGTCCTACTGGGATGAAACATCGCATGAATGGGTAATGCCTAAGGGTAAAGTCCAATTGTATGTTGGCAGTGCATCGGATGATATCCGTCTGACAGGCAGTGTGAATATCGGAAGCAAGTCCGGTAAATAAAATTGCAATCAGGGAGATTGGAAGGTTGTTCTCCCAGTGAAGTTATTCCGTTAAATGCAGTTTGTTCTACTTCATATAGATTAGGAAAATGAGTCGTGGCCTAGTGGCCGCGGCTTTTTCCACAATGGAAGGAGAGTGAAACGTGATGAATATAGGCTGGCGAGAGCATCCCAAACGATGGATAATCCTATTGATTGCTGTTTGTTGTGTCGGTATAGGAATCTGGCTTATCTTCACCCGAAGTGAACAACCCGCTCCGCCACCGGTTGCGGACAAGCAGAGAGCGGTCGAAGTCTGGTTAACCACGGGAGATCGGAAAAATCTGCTTACACCACAGAAGCCCATTCCAATTACAGATCACCATGATGCTGACCCAAGTTCTTCAGTTTTTTCAACGCAGGAGTCAGACACATCTTCGTCGGATTTCACCATACAGATTGACCCGGACAAGACGTATCAGACCATGGATGGATTCGGCGCAGCGATGACGGGTTCGTCGGTACATCTGATTAATCAGCTTCCAGAGGAGCAGCAAGAACAACTACTCAAGGAGATGTTCTCGACGGAAGGGCTAAACATGGATATGGTACGTCATACGATTGGTGCCTCCGATTATTCGGTAGATGAATCAGGCGCGGCTTCAAGTTATACCTATGATGATATAGAGTCCGGCACGGACTATGAGATGGAACACTTTTCGATCGAAAAGGATCAGGAAGTCGTGAATATGCTGAAGCGTGTAGCTGGTTTGAAACCGGATCTTAAAGTGCTGGGCACACCGTGGACGGCCCCGGCCTGGATGAAGTATGGGGAGAAGACCACTAACGGTTGGTATCTGGATTACAACGATCCCCAGGTGTATGAAGCTTACGCGAGATATTTCGTGAAATATATCAAAGCTTATCAGGCAAAGGGCATTCCCATCTACGTGATCACGTTGCAAAATGAACCGGAGTTCACCTCGGATAAATATCCGAGTATGAGTATGGGATCCGAAGAACAAGCGATGTTCATTCGGGATTATCTCGGCCCGGCGCTACAGGATGCAGAACTGGACACGCGAATCATCGCGTATGATCATAACTGGGATCATGCGGTTGAATATACCGGTAAGGTGCTTGATGATGAGCAGGCTGCTGCCTATATCGATGGATCTGCTTTTCACTGTTATGCAGGTGATCCATCTGCCATGTCGGAAGTGCATGAGCGCTTCCCAGACAAAAACATCTATTTTACCGAATGTAGTGGTGGGGAGTGGAGTCCTGATTTTGGCGAGAATCTGAGCTGGCAGATGTCCAATCTCATCATTGGTGCACCTCGCAACTGGGCGAAAAATGTACTGCTCTGGAACATCGCACTCGATCCGCAAGGTGGACCCACGAACGGTGGCTGTGAGAACTGTCGTGGGGTTGTGACGATTGACCCGGAGCGTGATGAAATCACTAGAAATGTCGAGTATTATGCGTTAGGCCACATCAGCAGTTATGTACGTCCGGGAGCCGTAAGAGTTGCTTCTACGCAAGAACAGGGCCAGCTCGAGAACGTAACCTTCCGCAATCCGGATGGAACGATGGTGCTGGTTGCAGCTAACACGGGTGAGGCAGAAGTTTCCTTTGATGTAGTTATGGGCGGAGATTCGTTTCGATATGTACTGTCTTCCCAATCGGCAGTTACCTTCCGTTGGAAACCAAAAATGGGGTAGAACGTTAACTCAAGTTTGGCAATTATGGGTACAGATTGAATGATGGACATGGTAAAATAAACGAAGAGTTATTTCAAATTTGATCTATCAAACAAGTCCGATCCCAAGATCGGACTTTTACATAACCTTTTACTAGAAAAGGAGAATACGTTGGACATGATAGTGGTTGCATATCGGGAACAGGATCATGACAAGTTGGTCGAGATCTGGGAGAGTGCTGTTCGGGCAACACATACGTTTTTGGAAGAGCATCACATTCAGTTCTATAAAAAAGTGGTGAGTGATGTGTTGCAGCACAGGCAAGTCGAGGTTTGGGAAGCGCTGAATACAGAGCAACAACCCGTGGGTTTTATTGGTTTGGATGATAACTTTATCGAAATGTTGTTTGTAGATCCGAGTCAACACGGACAGGGTCTGGGACGTCTGCTCGTAGACCATACCTTCAAAATCAAAGGCCTTCACCTCAAGGTGGATGTTAATGAGCAGAATACTGGAGCAGCCCGATTCTATCAAAAGATGGGATTTGTACAGACAGGTCGTTCCGAATTGGACGGTTCCGGTAATCCGTTTCCGCTGTTGCATCTGGAGATCCAACAGGAACAGGCTGAGAGATTGTCGTAATGGATAGACCATGAGTTATAAATGACCAGGATGAGGAGTGTGCAGGATGACACAGATCAAGGTGACACCGGAACAACTGGAGACGGTCAGTGGGCAGTTCGCTCAGGCACATCAGCAATTATCGGGATTCATGTCCACATTGGACGGCAAGATGAGTGTCATGCGCAGCAATTGGGATGGGATGGAACGGGAACGCTTCTATAACGATTATTCAACGGCTCAAGGCACGATGAAATCTGTTCTGGAACTGGTTCTGTCCATTCAGTCGGAGCTTAAGAAAATTGCCGAGCGTTTCCGCACGACAGATGAAGAGGCGGTGAGCCAGGCAATCATGACGGCGCTGACCGCAGCGCGGGCGCTATCAACCATGGGCAAAAATAAAGGTGATGATCTGGACAAAACGCCAGGTCCACCAAAGAACATGGATGAATGGGCTGAGAAGGATGCCGAGAAATACCAGAACTATGAGGAAATGCTGAAGAAAGCCAAAGAGATGGGGGACGAAGAACTGGCGCAGCAGATTCAGGCCAGCATGAACATCATTCGGCTTCAGTATGAAGATGTAATCTATCAGACTGACCCCAATACGGGCAAGACGGTGAAAATTACCGAGGATTCCATCGTAGGTACGTATCAGGTGAAAAGCGACAAGGGCGAAACGACCACCATCAGTCTGGATAAACAGGGCAATGTGGTGGACTATACCAAAGATACGGAAAAGTATAGGTATTCGGAGCAAACGCACACGACCAGTCAAGGCGAGCATCTCTTTGGCAAAGCAGCACAAACGGCTACAGCCTACGGCATTGGTCTGTTGCTCACAAGCAAGACGGGCTCTGCCTTCACGGAACATGCGACAGGATTAGGTTCATCCTTCGTCGCGGACAAATTCCTGTTCTCCGTGCCGGAGGAAGGCGAGACACGTACGATGATCTACCGTACCAATAAGGAAACGGGCAAAATGGAAAATATGATAGTGGTCACGCGTGGCGACAACGATATTGAATATACTCCGTGGCGGGATTACTATTAAGCCGCGGATGGGGTTGGCAAGCGGGCAACGCAGGGGTACCTGGTTGCGGCCTGCTTGTCGCCCGTTGCATGGAGCCATGTGGTTGTATATCACATGGCTATGCGTGTGGAGGGCAGGCGGCTTATCCGTGAGCCTGCCCATAGAGAAACACCCCGGCAACCTTCTCCCTGAGATGGGAAGGTTGCCGGGGTGTTTATAGTTTTGCTTACCGATTCGCCACGGTCAATGGACCGGGCTGGAAGGGACTCTTTTTTTGCCAGAGATTAATGTGTCTCTTCATCCAGAAACGGTTTGTTCACCGCATAATACATAAAGCCCATCAGCAGCACACCACCCACCAGATTACCCAAGGTCACGGGAACCAGGTTGTGAAGCACACCTTCAAATGAGATCGTTCCCGGATGGTTCAGCACAAGTGCAATCGCGAATGTACACATATTGGCGATGCTGTGCTCGTATCCCGAGATGAAGAAGCAGAACACAAAGAGCATCATGGCGAACATTTTGGCTCCATTCTCCTTCATGAACATCGGGACAAAGAACGCCATACATACAAGCCAGTTACACAGGATTCCCCGGAAAAAGAGCTGCATGGTCGGAACTTCCATTTTGTGTTCCACCACGCTTAGCAGAAAACCGTTCACCTGGGACGAGTCGAACAATCCGGTCAGGTAGATTAACAAGGCAAACACGGCTGCGCCCATCAGGTTACCGCTATAACTCGCAATCCACAGCTTGATCACTTCGAACCAGCGCAGTTTCTTGCGCAGCGCCGCATACGTGTAATAAAACGTATTGCCCGTGAACAGGTCACCCCCGCCGTAGGCGATCAGGATGATGGCCGCGCCAAACGTAATTGCTGCCATCGGATAGGTAAACGGGGACTGCTCCATATAAAAGAAGTTACCTGTCTTAAACGCCACGATGACGCCGAATCCGATAAACATACTGGCCAGCATGGAGCGTGCAAGGTACCTGATTAAGCTTTGTTTGTAAATCTTGTGTTTCTTCAAAGCTAGTTGTTCCACGTTGCGTAAAGCTTCCGTTTCCATAATTATCCTCCAATAGCTAAGTTGAATGATTGCATTAACTTACAAATCTCACCAAGTTCCTTTTATTATAACGATTTTTGAGATAGTAACACGCTTTTTCAGAAAAAGAATATCTTTAACCAGTTTAAGTTATTTTGGATGAATACGTATAATATGGGTTTATATTATTTACACTTTTTGATTAGTTATTTGCACATTTTTCTTATGCCAAAACCCAAAAATTTATATAGAACAATGTATTCCCATGTTAAGCGAAATCAGTGTGGATTCCTTCTGTATAAGCTCCTTTGATCTGGAATTTTTTCTAGTTATTTTGTTCAGAAATTGTTCAGAGAAACTTGATAAACTATGTGCCGAAAACGAGTTTTATTGGGAGGAACAAATATGAATCAGGATTGGAAGAAAGTGTTTCTGACTTCACTTGTAGTAGGCATGTTGTGGGGAACTCAATTTGTCAACGCAGCAGAGCAAACTGGAGAATCAACAGACTCCATATCGTCGGTATTTACAGATCAGACCGATATTCGCTCGACCTCTCTTCAGGCCGTAAAGGAAGCAGTAGAGAAAGGATTAATTTCAGGTTATCCAGATGGATCATTTCACCCAGGCCAGCCTTTGACTCGAAGAGAAATGGCCGTGTTACTGGCCAAAGCATCACAATTAGAGATTGATAAGACTTCCAACACTGGACTTAAACATTCAGATTGGGCGACTCCTTATATTGAAGCAATTCGTCAAAAGGGATGGATGACTGGAGATGCAACAGGCAATTTCCGTGCTAACGATCCGATTCGTCGGGAAGAGCTTGCTTCCATTTTGGTAAGAGTGACAGGAACACAAGGAGCAAAAGGAGGACAACAACAGACGCTTGCAGATGAATCCAAGGTGAGTGGCTGGGCTAAAGAACAGGTACATACTGCGTTGAAATTGGGGCTATTGGATTCAAATGAGGGGAAATTTGAATCCAGAGCTCTGGTACAACGACAAGATATAGCGAAGGTTCTCGTAGATGTTTTCCAGACGGGTAAACGAACAGCTTCTTTGACTGCATTGGACGGAGATGTTGCTTATATGGATGGACGTCCTTTTGTGATCAGTCAGGAATTGCAAAGAATTTTGAATGATGAGAACAAAGAAGCATTGCAGAACGCAGTAATTACTTATGATGCACGTACACGTAACCTGTCTGCCTTATCAGAAATCCAGATTACCCAAGCAGGCACACTTCAAAATTACGTGAAATTGAATTTGGTCGGTACCTCCTATCCAGGTGTGGTTACAGTCTCTTCAAATCACGTTGCTCTGAAAGCTGATACCTTGTCCAAGGTTGTATTAAAACCAGGCGTAAGTGCTATAACGATTGATGGTGATATCGATGCGGTAACTGTAGATACGACTGACAAAGTCACTGTTCTTGGAAGTGGGACGTGGAAGGAAGTTGTGTTGAAAAACGTGAAATCCATTATTCAATTACCAACAAGTGTGAAAACGAATACAGTTATTCTTCCAAAGGGCGGCGTAACCTCACAGATCATTCGCAGTGCACCGCCACTGACCACACCATCCAGCAATACAGGGACAAGCAACTCCAATTCTGGCTCAGGATCTTCAACACCAGCTCCTACACCGACTCCCACGCCGACACCAACTCCAGAACCTGAGCCGCCGGTTATTGTACCTCCGTCTCCTCAGAATCAACCGCCTGTTGTTCAGTCTAGCATTTCTGACATGATGGTATATCTCGGAGACGGCATGCAAGAGATTGATCTCGGTGCTGTATTTACTGATGCGGATGAGGATGAGCTGAGCTATGAGATTACGGAGATCGATTCTAACATCGCTACAGCGAATATTCAGGGTTCAAAATTAAAAATTATGGCCACTGCTACAGGCCAAACAACGGTTACGGTGAAAGCTGCAGATGGAAAAGGAGGAAGTGTATCGGCTTCATTCACTTATGTGGTCAAACCGGTCTTAATTCCACCACCATTTCCACCTTTACCGCCATTTCCGCCAATCATCATTCCACAACCACCAATCAACCATGCTCCTGAAGTGGTAAAAACACTGCCAACTGTTGGAGTTGAACTGGGTACCGTGAGTAAGACGGTTGATTTGACTAATGTGTTCACAGATATGGATGGCGACATTCTAACGTATACAGCACAATCTTCTGATCCAGCTGTGGTAGAAGTGAGTGTCCAAGGAAATATATTGACTTTAGATCTCAAGAAAGTTATTGGTTCCGCAACCGTTACCGTTAAGGCTACTGATCCCGCTGGTAAAGATGTTGAGACGACATTTACGGTTAAGGTGGAGGACCCGGATGCAGGAAAGGGCCTGTTTATTTCCGAGGTAGTCTGGGGAGAAGACACTACTCAGGCGATCGAACTGTATAATCCAACGTCCAAACCAATTGAACTCAGTCAGTTTGAAATTAAACGTAGTGATATAGACGATCCGATTACGTTTGCTTCTGGAACTATCATTGCACCTTATAAAACGATGGTCATTGCCGATGACTCTACAGATTTCCCGATTAATGAGGACGAGATTTATTATATGTCCTTTAATTTTGATATTGATCAACCCCAAGACATCACTTTGATACTCTATCAGATTAGCGATGGAGAACCTATGGATACAGCCATCTTGAAGCCTGCGCAATCTTTAACAAGAATGTCAGGTAATGTTCATGGTGATGCAAATTATGACGGGGCACGGTGGATCCAACAAGGAGAGAACTATTACAACGGTCTGGGTAACTACACATCCTCACCGTCCAATCCTTAATTTTTGAAATATCCCACATCATGAAGGAGAACCTCTATGCCAACAATAAGAAGGACTGTGCAGCTCGCTTTGATTGCGTTGCTTCTTTCCAACACTGTACCCGTATCTGCACAACATGATAAGTCAGAGGCACAGACTATGTCTGTGTCTGACATATCCTCAGCTCATCATAACAATAGTAAGTTAAACGATGTTATGAATAGGGCTGTATCCATGGGATTCATCAAGGGAGATCCAGATGGAAACGTTCGTGCAGCTGATCCAATCACCCGTCAGGAACTGGCAGTTGTTCTTGCTCAAGCTCTAGGTCTCACACTGGACAAGTCAGTCTCAGCATCTTTTACGGATGTGAAATCTACTAGCTGGTCAGCACCTTCCATTCAGGCGGTCAAGAAGGCGGGGATTTTGCAAGGAGATGCAACAGGGCGTTTCCGTCCACAGGCCCAGATCACTGGACAGGAACTGGTGACAGTCCTGGTAAGAGCCACAGCTTTGGCTAAACAAGAAGTTCAGGGAGATCCCCTTCCTTCAGATTGGAAAGGAGCGAGTACGTGGGCTGCTCCATATATTCGAACTGCTGAGAAGGATGAACTTCTAAGCGAATATCAGGGAGAGAATAAAGTTAAACAAGGGCTTGTTCGGGGCGAAGCCATAGGCATGCTGCTCTCGGCCATGTTCCCGGAAACCCGCTTGTCTGTCATTCAGTCAATCGAAGGAAAGCAGATTCAGATCAACGGTGTTATCTATCAGATCTCTGAACAAGTGGCAGGTCTTCTAAATAATCGTAATAAGGCTGTACTGGCTCAGGCTGGAATACAGTTCAAGAGTCGAAATCATACGCTCACTGAAATTAACGGGTTGGAAATTAGAACAGGTGGTCAAGAGGGGGGCCCAGGAAAAGCTGAATTTAGCGGCAATCTGCTATTGGATGGCGGAGACGCTGTAATTCATGGGGATCTAACCACGAAAGCAGACTTTGTTTCAGTGGAAGGACTTACAGTCAAGGGCAAGCTGACGATTGCCCCCGAGGTGAAGCATGATTTTTATGCCAAAAATATCAATGTGGCACAGTCTGTCTTCGTTTATGGCGGCGATAGTAATACGGTTGTATTTGAAAATTCCATTCTCAATACTGTGGGTGTAGATAAAAGCGATGTACATGTTGCACTAACAGGGAATACCCGTACTCAAGAAGTTAACGTTAGATCAGACAGTATGATTGATATCGAGAAAACGGCTAATCTCTCGATATTAAATATTCTCGAAGGTGCAAGCAAAGTGGAGCTACAAGGAGCCATTGAGACGGTCCATGTGAATACATCCAAATCTCTGCAACTTAACGGTAACGTCACTTTACAGCAACTCCATGT
Organism: Paenibacillus sp. FSL k6-2145; assembly: GCF_037976585.1. Taxonomy (NCBI): domain Bacteria; kingdom Bacillati; phylum Bacillota; class Bacilli; order Caryophanales; family Paenibacillaceae; genus Paenibacillus; species Paenibacillus sp. FSL k6-2145. Next base: position 3,137,149 of record NZ_CP150267.1, read on the forward strand.
GGATGGGACAGGCGTTGTCAACATTAATGCAGCAGGCACCATTCAGCAGCTTCAAGTGAATAACCCTTCCACGCAGATTAATGTGGCGGGGAATGTGAAAGTTTCAGATATTTCCTTGGCTGCCGGAGTCTCGTCTTCAGTTGTGAGTGGAAATACAGGAACGGCATCTTCCAATACGGTATCTCCTTCGTCAGGGGGAGCGAGTGGGGGAAGTGGAGGCGAAACATCTCCTGTTGTTGCTAATCGTGCTCCTGAACTTCTGAAACCATTTGAAAGTCGCAAGTATACGCAGAATGGACAGGGAGCAACGTTAAACCTAAACAACTATGTGACTGATCCGGATGGTGACTTGGTAACTTATACGGTCAGTTCATCCAAATCTGCCGTTGCAAAGGTTATCCTTAATGGATCGCAATTAGATATTGTTCCCTTGGGGGATGGCACGGCTACCATAACGGTGACTTCCAATGATGGTCGTGGTAAAAGGCTGAGATCCACATTCGAAGTCTACGTGAATAGACCTCCTATTGCATCGCCAATTCCTGATCAGGAATTGATAGCTGAGTCAGGTAGCAAGGATGTGGATCTCATGGTCTATGTTATGGATGATGAGAAATATGAATCGGAATTGCTATACAGTGTAACGAACAGTGCTCCGGAAATCGTGGGCACAGAAATCGTAAAATCGAACTATGCTGAATCTGTATTAAGGTTAACGCCTAAAAAGGCGGGGGAAGTTGTTCTTAAAATAAAGGTGGATGATGGGCAAATTGCAGATGATGGCAGTACGGGAATTACTGAACTCGACATGAAAGTTGTTGTTCTGCCACCACTCAATCGTGCGCCTGTCGGCGAAGCTCCAGCGAAAATAGAGGTATACCTGGGGGATGAGATCCCTGTAGTGAAATTGAACGAGGTATATACTGATCCAGATGGGGATCCTTTGACGTATACAGCGACTTCATCCAATCCAGACGGGGTAACAGTAGAGGAGAATGCGGGTGAATTGAAGTTAACATCACTTCAAAATGGGACGTATACGATATCTTATACAGTGAATGACGGTAACGGAGGAATCACTGAGGATTTCTTTATCATCGATATCCTACTAGTGCCAAATCATAATCCGGTAGGAAATTCACCAGGATGGGTTGAAGCATACTTGGGTTTCCTGACAGATCCTATCCCCTCGGTGGACTTAAATGATTATTATACAGATCCGGATGGTGACCCACTCACATTCAGTGCATACTCCTCTAATCCTGATTTAATTGTTGAGGAGGAATCGGGTGTACTGAGCTTTACCGCTCTAGAATTTGGAGAATACATCATTTATTATTCGGTAGAGGATGGAAAAGGTGGTTCCATTTCAACCGCATTTCAGATAAGGGTTAATCCTAAGCCTAATGCTTCTCCGGTGCTTACTCAGAATCTGCCTGCTCAAACGTTGTTTGTAGGCAAGGAAGATGCGGTCATTAATCTCTCGGAATATTTTAATGATCCCGATGGAGATGCATTAGAGTTTCATACACCACTTGATTTCAACAATCTCCTGATCGCAGAGATGGTTATTCAAGAAAACAAGCTGATTATTCATCCGAGACAGGTTGGTAAATTCCAAGCTAACATCAAAGCAAAAGATATGTATGGAAAAGAAGCGACAGCCTATATTGATATTGAAGTTCTTGAATCTGGAAATATCAGTTCAATTCCGGATCAAACGGTAACATGGCCTTGGTCTGCTCTGAATCTTGATCTGACGTCGTACCTGATGAATTTTGATACAGCCACGTTAACAGTGGATGCTTCCTCAGCAGATACCAATATTGCGACAGTCTCTGCCAATGGTTCACAGATAGCTGTTGCTCCAGTTGCTGAAGGGAATACAACAGTGACGTTGACGGTACATGACCAGAAAGGGCGTAGCGAACAAGCGTCCTTTGGCCTGGCTATACAAGGCGAGCCTGCTGGCCCTAACTTGCCCCCTGAGGTAGTAAGTAGCATTTACGAACAAGTTTTAACACCTAATGTAACGAATGAGCGCACGTTTGACCTAAGTCAACTATTCAGTGATCCCGATGGAGATGCGTTGCAATTCACGATAAGCAACAGCTCAAATGAAGCGGTGAATGCAAGCATTAATCGTAACCAGATCATACTAAAACCGGGGACTGGGAATGTAGTTGCTCCTTTAACCATAACAGCGAAGGATGGAAAAGGTGGACAGGTAAATTACACCTTCAACGTTCGGACTGCTTCTCTGGTTAACGGTGGTGTCATGCAGATCAACACGAAGTCCGGTGTCATAGATCCTCTGATTCTTACAGCGTCCAATTGGTTCCCTGGGCAGACGAGTTTTAAAGTTTATAGCGGTACACCAGATTCAACGTTTACAGGGCCGGATACGATTAATTCTTCCCAGATCCCTTTGAGTGTATCTCCATTATTATTCTGGATCATAGGGAATGACGGTAGGGCCGTGGTCGTTCAGGTGAACTCGAAAAATCAGGGCACGTCAGAGTTGTTCTTCTCTCAGTATGCAGATGCAGGGAATGGACGCAGTGTTGTTCAACTTTATTACACAGGTGACGGTGATCCGTCACATAAAGCAACCGGGTATCAATTGGAAGTTCATCAGTGGTTGAAAAAGACATCCACAATGAAAGTGACAACCAAAAACATATTAGATGTTACTTCGGGGTTACCTTATTTAAACATCAATTATACTTTTTACGATTTTTTCGATATAACGCCAGCTTGGTACTACAATGATGAGTTGGAATTGTATAATCCGAATGAGTATAACGTCGTTGCTTTGGTTCTCAAAAAGGATGGACGAATTGTAGATGTGTTAGGTGATCCAACTTCACATGACCAATTCATGCCTGCTGGCGGGACGTTTATCCGAAAACGCGGGATATATACAGGTTCACAACAGTTCTCATTAACCGGTGAATGGAATGAGTTCCCTCATGGAACTTTACAGTACGTGGGTAATCATACACCGTAGACTTGTATTTGCTACAATGGCGTTTAGTTTAACAGATAGTGTGATTCAATAAAGAATAAATCAAGAATCCTCCATGCTCCCAACGTGAGCATGGAGGATTTTTATTTAACCGGATATGGATACATGCAGGATCTGAGAATCTCGATCTTGTGTTCTTGCGTTCGTTCACGCGGTGCTGATTCTTCTGCATAAAAACGTCCCAGGTTGGCGCGCATGAAACGCTCTGCATATTCGCTCATTAATGATCGCTTCCTTGTTTCGAATGGAGTACCCGCATTGCAGAAGAGCCAAAATCAGGATCGGATTGAAGCGATTCTAACGCGGATGTTGCACCATTAACTTGTTGATGTGCAACAAGAATAGCAAAGGCAGCTCCTCTGACTAATATGTAGGCATTTCCCTCCAGCACTTCCTGAGCCAATTGGATCTCGGCTTCTGTGACGGGCAGTAGAGCGAGAGTTTGCAAGACGTAATTCTGTACATCCTCATCTTCTTCTGAGTCACGAACAAGTTGCGCCGCAGCATGAAGGATTTCACCCAGAAGAGCAGAGGAGCCTGCCATGCCTAAAGCTCGCCATGCTTCGATACGGATGAGATCTTCTTCATGTGTATCCATGCCAATAGCGAGAACTTGCTGAGTAAGGTGAATATCGGTTAGTTCGATCAGATCACGAAGTGCTTGTAGTTTTTCTTCTCCGCTAATTTCGTTAAAATCAGGGTGTTCATTGTTGTTATTATGATTTAAATCAGACATGTCAGACATATCCTACCGTTCACCTCCTGAAGAATATTAAGATTGGGGCGGAAGAATGATTGGACGGGCAGCCAAGGCTTCTTCCACAATCTGTTCAGGCGTCAGGTCTTGATCATCCCAGAAAATCAGATTGCTGATCTCCGCATGAGGCACCTGCTGCTGTAGCTCTGTTAACATGTCATCCAACTCGGCTTCCGTTCCTTCGGCATCCATCAGTTTGCGAACCAATTCTACCAAATGTAATTGATTGTCCATATCGATACCTCCTGAATGATTTATATCATGAACCAACTAGTCTTTCATGGGTTGATTCAATGGATCATATATAATGAGCACCGGAAAAAATTTGGGCTCAAGCATCAGACTAATGCGTTGTTCGTCTTGATCAGTATAAGAAATGAAATAGTTCCCGAAATGAGACTCGTAGTTGAAGTCTTGGAATTGAAAGGAATGTTCGGGATATTTTATCTTCACATATAACGTAGTAACTCCTCGGGCTAAGGTTTCTTTTAACATAGGAATTTGGGCCACAATGATAGTAGCAATAAGAACAATTAGTATACGTTTAGCGAGACGGGTCAGATGGATTCACCCCATTATCGTAAATCAATTTTCAATAATTCATGAAAGCCCATCTCAAAATAGATGTCACTCCATAAGGATAGCCAGATTACCAAATTGCTCGCCTTTTTCCATACGTTCGAATGCTTTCACTGCGTCTTGCAACGGATATACCCCATCAATGACAGGATGTATGTCATGTTGCTCCACCCATTGCAGCATCTGGATAAACTCCTCACGGCTGCCCATAGAGGTGCCGATTAGACTGATCTGCGGGAAAAAGATAGAGCGAATTGGTACGGTCAGATCATCCCCCGAACTTGCACCATACATCACGATACATCCACCTGGTCTGATTATATCAAAATATTTTGGGAACATGGCTTGTCCGATGCTATCCAAGATGATATCTACAGGTTCCAGATCGTTCTGCAAACGCCAATCGGCATGACTATCCAGTGCATGGGTAGCACCCAAGCGCAGTGCCTCATTTCTTTTGGCTTCACTTCTGGAGGTGACGGTCACCGTGGCACCAGCCGCTACTGCCATGAGCAGGGCATAGGTCGCTACACCACCGCCAATACCGGGAATGAGGATGTGTTCACCTATCTTCAATACGCCGCGAGTGAATAAAGCGCGATAGGCCGTCAGCGCTGAAAGGGGCAGCACGCCAGCTTCCTCCCAGGATAGGTGGGCTGGCTTAGGCAGGGCATTTTCAGCAGGTAATGTTATATATTGAGCCAGCGTTCCATCCGTAGGGCCACCAACAATATCGGGTACGGTCGGCACTTCAGATGAATATTCCCAACCGAGTGTAGGATGGATAATGACTTCATCTCCTAGCGCGAACCCTCTTACGCTTTCGCCAATCGCTACGATAATACCTGCTCCATCGGAACCGGGAATGAGCGGGGTGTCCTGGGTTTCGCGTCCTGCCATGATGAATAGATCTCGATGGTTGATTCCAGCGGATTTTAATTGAATCTGCACTTCCCCGGCTTCTGGTGCCCGAGAGATTGAATCTGTATATTGAAGACCTGCAAGGCCGCTCTGGCCCGAATGGATAATAGCTTTCATGTTTAATATTCCTCCTGTCTGTGTAGCCAGATTTCACTACTGAGCCTCATTGTACAGACGGAGCAGATTCACGTAAAATGAACAAAAATGATTGTCAGTATCATTGAAAATAATAGATAAGCATTTTGCATGAATCGGATGATGCAGAATGCCGATATAACGACGAGCAGGTGATGAGGGTATGGATGCAGGTGATTTGAAAATATTTCAGGCGGTTGCCCGCGAAGGTAGTATCAGTAAAGCTGCACTCTCACTTAATTATGTGCAGTCCAATGTAACAACACGGATTAAACAGTTGGAGACTCAACTGCAAGTACCGCTATTTCATCGTTCCAATCGGGGGATGTCGCTTACACCAGCAGGCGAGAACCTGCTTGGGTATGCGGATAGAATATTGGAATTATTATATGAAGCAGAGCATGCCACACAAGGGGGTAACCCACCAGCTGGCATGCTTCGTCTAGGTGCCATAGAGACAGCAGCCTCCACTTTTCTGACGCCGCTTTTGGCTGAATATACTTCATGCTACCCAGAAGTACAACATTCGCTTGTCACGGGTGGGACCCATGAACTGAACCAGAAGGTCATCCAACATGAATTGCATGGAGCCTTAATATATGGCCCGATTGATCATCCTGAGCTGAAATATATGAAGATGTATGACGAAGAATTGGTGTTGATCGCTGAACCTGGAGTACATGAGATGTACACGTTATTGTCCAAGCCGATGTTGTTTTTTGAGATCGGATGCACACATCGCGATCAGGCGGAATCTTTTTTGAAAGATCAGGGTATTCACACGCTTAACATCATGGAATATGGAACACTAGACACGATTCTGAATGGTGTATCTGCCGGGCTCGGTGTATCATTGCTGCCACGTTCTTCGGTTACCAAAGCAGAATCAAGAGGTGAGATTGCAGTGTTATCTTTGCCTGATCCTTATTGTCGGTTGGAAGTAGGATTTGTGTATTCCCGTGGTGAACATATATCTAGTGCGCTCAACGCTTTGGTTGAGATTATTACAGAACCAGAACTATAAGAGGTTGTTCAAAATTCCGTTTATGAACATGCACTATAAAGGAGTGAGTGATCTTGAAAGAAACTCAGTTAACGTTGGCTGATGCATTTAATCAGGCAGACTTTATTGTAGGCGGTCACGGCAGTCGCCAAGTGAAGGTACTTCAGAACGTACTGGAGCAGATCGATGGGGAGTTGTTTAGTGACCACTACGGCAACGGCCCCCTCATTGAAGAATTTCAGCAACAGATGGCTGACGTTCTCGGCAAGGAATCGGCGGTGTTTTTCCCAAGTGGAACGATGGCGCAGCAGATTGCATTACGGATCTGGTGTGACCGCAAAGGGATAAAGCGAGTAGCTTACCACCCTCTGTGTCATCTGGAAATCCATGAGGAAGACGGATTGAAAGAGTTACACCAGATTGAATCGATTTTGCTGGCGGACAAGGATCGTTTGATTCGTTTGGAAGATGTACAAGCGCTTGACCAGGACATTGCCTGCCTGCTGTTGGAACTGCCACAACGCGAGATTGGTGGGCAATTGCCAGCATATGAAGAACTGGAAGCGATCTCGGCCTATTGCCGTGAACGCGGGATTAAGCTGCATCTGGACGGGGCACGCCTGTTTGAGATTACTCCCTATTATCAGAAAACACCTGCGGAGATTTGCAGTCTGTTTGATACGGTGTATGTGTCCTTTTACAAAGGCATTGGAGGCATTGCGGGGGCCATATTGGCCGGCGACACGGATGTGATGCAAGAGTCCAAAGTATGGAAACGGCGGCACGGCGGAGATCTGATCGGCCTGTATCCGTATATTCTGAGTTCTCAGTATTATTACAATGAACGGATTGGCAAAATGGAGCTGTATTACGAGCAGGCTCAAGAACTCGCCTCTCTACTGAATGCGTGTCACGGGATACAAACGTTGCCCGAGGTACCTGTATCAAATATGTTCCATGTACACTTTGCGCTCGCTGCTGCCGAAGTTGAACCCATTCTTGTGCAAATGGCTCAGCAGTATGGCATAGGAATGACTTCATATCTGAACAAAACAAGTGGGAACAGCTGCGCCTTTGAATTGTCTACGGGTGATCGTTATGAGAAAATTCCCCAGGATAAACTGCGTGCAGCACTGGAATGGCTGGATCAAGAGTTGCGTAAACAAGTGAGATAAAAAGTTGATTTTAATGTTCGACTCTTTTTTGGGTAAGGTGTTGTGCTTCAAGCAGAACTATTGAATTCACAACGGCTGATCAGTGGGGAAAAGTACCTTAAGGGGGATTTCAAGTGACGTCAATAGAATTGAAACCGATTCGTGATCTTTTGGTGAAAGCCTACGATACGACAATGGGAGAAGGATGTACTCCTGAGACGCAACAGAGCATTGAGGATTTTGAGCAAAAGTATAATGTGAAACTGCCGGGAGCGTATCGTGCACTTTTACTTGAATTCGGTGCATGTAACTTCGGCGACCCTGCCTTGTATTCGGTGAAAGAACTGAGCTGGGCTTATCCCGAGTTTCTGGAAGCATACCGTGAAGTTGAGAAAGAATATGAGCTGCCAGCTGACCTCCAGCCTTTCCCGATTGGTGGATTTGGTGAAGGAAGTATGGCTATACTGGATCAAAGTTCAGGCAAGGTGCTGATGTTGATCCACGATGCAGGGGAAACTCCTCTGCGGGAGATTGCTGTGGACTTTAATGAATTAATGACAATGCTGGCTGAGTCGGCAATCTGGGTTCAGGAACAGATGAATTAACAGGGTAGACGGAAGGATGCGCAATCGGCTTATGGATATCCGAAAGTTAAGATACTTTATCACTGTGGCAGAAGAACTTCATTTCCACCGTGCAGCGGAGAAATTAAATATGACACAACCACCCCTGAGCCAACAGATTCAGAATTTAGAGGAAGAGCTTGGTGTGAAGCTGTTGGAGCGCACGAGGAAAATGGTTCGTCTCACCCCGGCAGGTGCCGTCTTTCTGGAACAGGCCAGACTTATCCTGGCCCAACTCGATCGATCCATTCAGCTTACACAAAAGGCAGATCAGGGTATCATCGGGCATATAACCGTAGCTTTCGTGGATTCGGCTTCGGGGAGCATTATGGTGGATGTCCTTAGGAAATTTCGCGCTGCATATCCGCAAATTGAATTGACGCTGCGTGAGATGACTTCGTCCCAACAATTGCAGGCACTGGAAGACGGACAGATCCATATTGGATTTTTGCGATATCAGGAAGATACTCGTCATGTCTCGTTCCGCCCCTGTCAGATGGAAACGTTGATTGCCGTATTGCCAGATCATCACCCGTTGGCTTCTCAGACTCAAGTTTCGATTCGAGAACTGGCCGATGAAGATTTTATTTTATTCCCACGGCATCTGGGTTCTCCGTTCCATCGTCTCGTTCTGGATTATTGTAGGGAGCATGGCGTAGACCCTCGAATTACGCAGGAAGCGATTCAGATGTATACGATTGTAAATCTCGTTGCGGCGGGCATGGGCATTTCTATTGTTCCTTCTTCGGTGGATGTGTTCCAGCGGAAGGGTGTAGTCTTTCTTCCATTAGAAGAAAATCCGCCCTCCGTACCGTTGTACACGGCATGGCGGACGGATATGAATCAGGAAGTGGTTTCCCGCTTTATGAGCATTGTTGAGGGGGAATATGAGTTGCACTAAAGGTTATTTACACTTACACTGCGATGACAGAACAACCTTCCAATCGCTGTTATCCCCAGATTTTTTCGATCCCTTTTCTCAAGGGGAAAATCTGGTGATAAAGGCGAGGTGTATGCTTTCGAAGTAGCTTTCTTGCAGAAAGCTTTTAGCTCCGCTTTTTCAGGTTTTTTCTGTCCTCTCCGTTATCGTGTAAATGATTAGTTCAACTTAGTATGTTGTGAGTAGTAAAAAAAGAAACTATCCCGTCTTGGTTGGATTACGCTCAATCCACGGATTCAATATTTCATCAATACGAGTCATGATGGCAGAGTCCAGTTTCACACCGGAGGCTTTTACATTTTCCAATACCTGCTCGGGCCGGGATGCACCGATAATGACGGAACTGACATACGAATGTTGTAGAACCCACGACACAGCGAGTTGGGGGAGCGTTAGACCAATCTCTTTAGCGAGTGGAACAAGCTGTTGCACAGCGGTAAGAACATCTTCACGTAACCACTGACCAGCCAGTCTATTGAAAAAGGGTGCTCCTGCCTCAGCAGCTGCACGTGATCCGGTGGGCAACGCTTCGTTAGGCGCATATTTGCCCGATAGTATACCCTGAGCCAGAGGAGACCATGTAATCTGTCCAAGTCCTGCTTGGTCGCTTGCAGGCACCACTTCTTGCTCAATCACACGCCACAACATCGAATATTGGGGCTGACTTGCAATGAAGGGTATATGAAGTTCCTTCGCCAAAGCGGCTGCTCGTGCAATCTGATCTGCGTTCCATTCACTTATGCCAATGTAATGAACTTTGCCCTGACGTACCAGATCGGAGAATGCCAGAAACGTCTCTTCCAGCGGAGTGTTGTAATCATAACGGTGAGCGTAATAGACATCGATATAATCCGTCTGTAGCCGCCGTAATGAACCATTGCAGGCTTCCATGATGTGTTTACGTGAAAGTCCACGGTCATTATGACCTGTGCCGGTTGGGTGACAGACTTTGGTGCACAGTTCAATACTTTCTCTTCTTACATCCTTAAGAGCCTGTCCCAGTACGGTTTCTGCCTTGGTATTGGAGTACACGTCTGCGGTATCAAATGTAGTAATGCCTGCCTCCAATGCAGCCTGAACACAAGCTTCTGCTATACCATCCTCGACTTGCGCTCCATGCGTAATCCAGTTGCCGAGTGAAATCTCACTGACGGTTAATCCACTGTTTCCTAATTTGCGATATTCCATTCATGTCGCCTCCCTAAGTCATCTGGAATCCATTGTAGCAATGGCAGATTAATAGGTGAAATATCTTTTAACCTCATCTTTGATACGAAAAAAGTATCAGTGGACCTACATTTTCTCATGGATGTATTTGCGATAGAGGGCAGGCGTAATCTCCTCAAACTTTTTGAATATTTTGATAAAATATCCCGATTCATTAAATCCCAACTCATCACTGATCTGTGAGACAGGCATGTCGGTAACCTCAAGCAATTGCTTGGCCCACTTAATCTTGAGTTTTGCCAGGTAGGTGGTGAAGTTCTCACCCGTTTCCTTGGCAAACAGTCTGCTAAAATAACTCGGACTCAGGTGGCATAGATCGGCCATTTGTTTGAGCGAAACTTGCTCGCTTTTGTGACTGTGAATGTATTCAAAAGCAGGCTGGAGCACTGGACTGGAGCTTTCCGTGTCACTTGGGCTATTTTTGAGATAGGCATCCGCTATCGCATTGGTCATCTCTTTTTTGATCGACTCAATATTGCGAATGGAGTACCCAGGAAGAATGGTGGAGAGGTTTAGAGACTCCTGATTGCCTGAAGCTTTCTCGAACATTTCAACTAACAGATTTTTGTTAAGCGCTTCTTCCACAATGTAGTTGCAGAGCAGGGATAACATGTTGGAGATTTTCACAATCTCTTCATAGGTCATCACAGGCAGCTGGGCGTAATCGTCCTTTAATTCCTCCAGCTTGGCTGCATGCATGGGTACGTTTTTGGACGTGACAATTTGCTCCAAGTCACTACCCTTTTCCGGATCGGCGAGTTTCACTTGTCCTGCCATGACGGCGCCGATATATTTGCCATCAATCGTGATCGGAATCGCGATATCTATAATATTGAAATGGCATAAATACACATAAGGCTCATTTAATCGAACCGCTTCCAGACCACCGCGCGAATCACATTTTTGGCAGTAGGGGAGCAGCTCCGGGTCTTTACGTACATTCTGGCAGAAGGCCTGACAGCTGCTGTGACTGGTTACGGGAATGCCTTTATAATCAACGGTTAGGATCGCCAGTTTGGTTACTGTTGCGAGAGAATCTTGTAGACGCTTCCATTTATTAAGGTCGAGAATTTTGTTGATATGCAGATATTGTTTGATCATTGGTGCAACCTCCATAGGCTAACCTGAATCATAATTTAGGCCGTTAAAAGTTAGCAAGTTGTACATATTAAGATGTAATGATGACGGGTAATGTATAATGGGAGGTCAAAATTCAACCATCTCATGACAATAAGATACCATGATTGTGCCAAAAAGCAAAAAATTACGATTATAAATTATAATAATTTGTTATCAAAGTCCACTGTAAACCTGCTGCTCATGCGTTATATTAAGGTCAATTGTAAGAAATTAAAATTTGATGTAATCACTACACCCATTCATATCATTAGGAGGCATATATTATTATGAGAAAAGCATTTATCAGCCCAACCAAATATGTACAAGGCGAAGACGAATTGTTGAACCTGGGGTACTTTGTTAAATCCTTCGGAGAATCTGCCTTGCTGATTGCACATCCGGATGATGTACAGCGTGTCAAAGCAAAGCTTGATGCAACAGCCGAGAAATTTAATATTACGTTTGTTGAAAGCGGTTTTAAAGGGGAATGTTCCCGTGAGGAAGTTGCTCGTCTGCAAGCAATCGCGAAGGAAAAAGGATGTGACTCTACCATCGGTCTTGGTGGTGGTAAAGCCATTGATGCGGCTAAATGTGTAGCAGAAGGCGAAGCACTGATCATCTGCCCAACGATTGCGGCAACAGACGCACCGACAAGTCACTCCGCTGTATTGTACACACCGGATGGTTCTTTTGATGACTATGCTTACTTCAAACAAAGCCCAAGTGTGGTACTCGTTGATACAACGGTAATTGCTAATGCACCAACACGTTTCCTCGTATCCGGTATGGGAGATGCGCTCTCTACATACTTCGAAGCAAGAGCAACAGCGAAATCCTATTCCCGTGTAAACGCAAGTCTGCCAATGGGTTCCCGCGAAGGATATACACCATCTGCAGTCGGTACTAATGCGGCACTTGCATTGGCAAAACTGTGTTATGAAATGCTGCTGACTGACGGTGCAAAAGCAAAAGTAGCGAGTGACAGCAACGTTGTGACACAAGCGCTGGAAAACATCGTTGAGACGAACATTCTGTTGTCTGGTCTTGGATTTGAAAGTGGTGGTCTGGCCGCAGCACATGCGATCCACAACGGCTTGACTGTTCTGGAAGGCACACATCATTTCTTCCACGGTGAAAAAGTATCTTTCGGTACGATTGCACAACTCGTTCTTGAAAATGCACCTACTGAAGAGCTGCACGAAGTCATGGACTTCTGTCTCGAAGTGGGACTGCCAATCAGCTTGGCGGACATCGGTGTAGATACGATTAGTCAGGAAGAGCTGTTGAAAGTTGCCGAGATCGCTTGTATTCCGGAAGAATCCATTCACGCCATGCCGTTCCCGATCACCGTTCCTGAAGTGGCTGCTGCCATTGCAGCGGCTGACCGTATGGGTCGGCAGTACAAAGCAGCTCGCCGGGAGGCCAAATAATGAAGAAAATTATTAACCAAGCCGAACATGTTGTTATGGAAATGTGTAACGGGATTGCGCTTGCACACCCGGAGCTGGAATTTCTGAAAAAATATAAAGTCATCAAACGCAGAGAGATTCAGGCTGATAAAGTCAGCCTTATCAGTGGCGGTGGCAGCGGACATGAACCGGCTCATGCTGGTTATGTCGGTAAAGGCATGCTGGATGCAGCGGTATGTGGAGATGTATTCGCATCTCCTTCCCAAATCCAGGTGTATCAAGCGATTAAAGCAACAGCCAGCAACAAGGGTACACTTCTGATCATCAAGAACTACAGCGGCGACATGATGAACTTCAAGAATGCAGCGCATCTGGCTGAAGAAGATGGCATCGACGTACAATATGTGCGTGTTGAGGATGACATCGCTGTACAAGACAGCTTGTATACCGTTGGACGTCGCGGCGTTGCGGGAACTGTACTGGTTCATAAGATTGCTGGAGCAGCAGCAGAAGAAGGTCGCAGTCTGGCAGATGTGAAATCCGTTGCCGAGAAAGCAGCTCAGAACGTTCGTAGTATTGGTTTTGGATTCACATCCTGTACCGTGCCCGCCAAAGGCACGCCTACATTCGAAATTGCTGAAGATGAGATGGAATTCGGCGTAGGGATTCATGGTGAGCCAGGGATTCGCCGGGAGAAAATCGTATCGGCTGATGAATTGGCAGGACGTATGGTCGAAGCATTGCTCGCAGATATGAAGTTGGATAAGGATGCATCCGCTGAGATTGCGGTGCTCGTGAATGGTTTTGGTGCAACGCCACTGCAAGAACTGTACCTGCTCAACAATTCCGTTCAGCGTGAGCTTGCAGGACATGCAGGTCTGAAGGTCGCTACTACGTTTGTAGGCAACTACATGACAAGTATCGATATGGCGGGTGCATCGGTTACGATCCTGAAACTGGATGAGGAACTAAAAACGCTGTTGTTCAAGGAAAGTGATACACCTGCATTTAAAGTGTCTGGCCCTCCAGTAGCACAAGTGGCGTATTCCGAAGCACTGGAAGCTGTTGTGGGTGAAGACGCTCCCGTATCTTACGAAGTGGAGACGGATGCATCAGCTGCGGTAATCAAAGGCAATCAATTTTCACTGGACAATGTCGTCTATCTGATCGATAAAATGGGTGAGATCATCATCAAGAACGAGGTACCGTTCTGTGAACTGGATTCCCATGCCGGTGATGGCGATTTCGGTATGAGTGTGGCAAAAGGCTTCCGCCAGTTGAAACGCGAATGGAATCACATCATTAACGAAGATAAAAAAGACATCGGATCGTTCCTGGATGCATGTTCCTTGGTCATTATGGAATATTGTGGCGGCGCATCCGGCCCGATCTGGGGTTCGGCATTCCGTGCGGCTGGCAAAGCAGTAGGGGATAAACAGCAATTAAACGTTGCTGAATTCGCTGAGATGATCCATGCAGCTGTACAAGGGATTCAGTCTACTGGAGAGCGTTCCTTCGGACGTGGTGCCGTTGTAGGTGATAAAACCTTGATTGATGCGCTCGTGCCGTGTGCCGATTCCTGGACACAAAGTGCGGAGTCTGGCGATGACTTCAAAACAGCATTTGCCAAAGGTGCAGCAGCAGCCGTTGAAGGTGCGAAGAAAACCGAAGACATCGTGGCACGTATGGGCCGAGCAGGTACTGTCGGCGATCGTAGTCTGGGCTACCCGGATGCTGGCGCGTATGCGCTGGGTGTTATTTTCACAGAGTTGTCCGAGTCGATGAAGTAAAGTCGAGCCTGTCAGCATTTAAATGTGATATGCATTAAAAGTGAAATGGGTAATATAAGGTATAGGTAAAAAGACCGCTCTGGAGCATGGCTTACAGGGCGGTCTTTTTGATATGGAGATGCGATCTCGTGTGCCTTAAATTGGATTCGCAGTTCCAGATAGTGTAATCTGGAGGTTAGGTGCAGATCGGTAAAAACCATTTGAACGAGAAGGGATCGGGATGATTCAATGACGCAAAAAATCTATTATGACTCTGCTTATACAAGAGAGTGGCATACAACGATTACAGGCAAAGTGGACAAGGAAGACGGCGTATATGTCACGCTGGCGGAGACTGCTTTTTACCCGCATGGGGGCGGACAACCTTGTGATCTGGGACAAATTGGCGGCATCACTGTTCTGGATGTGAACATCGAAGATGGTGAAGTATGGCATAAGGTGGAACGCGCCCCTGAACAGAACGAGGTACATTGTGAGCTGGATTGGGAGCGAAGATTCGATCATATGCAGCAGCATACGGGTCAGCATTTGTTATCGGCAATCACTTTGAAGCTGACAGAAGCGATGACGCTCAGTTTCCATCTTGGAACGGAGTATGACACGATTGATGTGGCTGCGCCTGAACTGGGCGCGAATCAATTGACTGCCATTGAACAAGAAGTGAATCGTCAGATCTATCGTAACGCTTGCATCAACACCTCTTGGGTTACAGCAGAAGAGGCCGCACAATTGCCACTGGTGAAGCAACCTACGGTAACGGAGGACATTCGCATCGTCGAGATCGAGGGTGTGGAGTATAACGCCTGCGGTGGAACCCATGTGTCCGCGACAGGTGAGATCGGCATCATCAAACTGTTGAAAACCGAAAAAGTGAAGGGTGGCACACGCATTTATTTCAAATGTGGAACAAGGGCGCTGAATGAATTCACATCCACACAAAACGTGCTCAATAGTATCATGGTTAAATTAAAGACCAGCAAGGACGAATTATTGGAGCGTATTGAGAAAATGGAGCTGGAGCAAAAACAGCTGCAAACCGAGCTGAATGCAGTGAAAACAACGAACGATGCCTATTATGCGGAGGAACTTCTGGCCGCTCGGCAAGGGCTGGTGATTGCTCAGGTCTTTGAAGACAAATCGCTCAAGGATATGCAGAGCCTGGCTACCAAGCTGACGGCAGAACATGAAGGCCTTGTGCTCTTTGCCAGTATCTCAGAGGCCAAAGTTGTTCTGGCACAGAATGGACAGCCGTCTGAATGGGCTTGTGGACCTTTCTTCAAAGGCAATCTTGGAGCCTACAATGGCAAAGGTGGCGGCAGTGAAAAGATGGCTCAGGCAGGCTTTGCCAGCAGTGAAGATGCGCTTGCCTTTTACGAATTCACCAAGGACCAGTTGGGACATCACTGATGTACAACTTCTCGGCTAGAGATAGCGAATGTTTGCAAATTTAAATTCAAGTACGTCACGATGTGGCGTGCTTTTTTTGCAGTGGATAGATGTGTTTTTATGAACTGATCTATTTTGAACTTGTAAATTCTCGTAATTTGAGATAAGATCACATTTAGTTAGATAATCTAATTATATAACGAGTATTGGCGGAGGTCACGATGAAAGGAAAAAATAACAGGGAACATACAACAGAACCACTCCCTAAGTTGGGGCCTGAACCCTATGTAGAACTGATGCAAAAGACGGCAACGAAAGGTACGGATCAAAAGTTAGCCTATATAGGTTTGCTCTCACTTTGGTTTGGCGATAACATACTGGATGTCATGGATCTGAATCTGGATCAGTATGATATTACCGAGAGCAAGTTTGATCTGTTACTACTCTTAACCCTGCATGAGGGGAACACGCAAGTGACGCCATCGACATTGGCAGAACGTCTCGGTATTCGCAGGGCATCTGTCACAGCATTGCTGGATTGGTTGGAAAAAAGGAACTGGATTATTCGGGAATCAAGTGCCCGGGATCGTCGTAGTGTTCATGTACGCATCTCACCAGAAGGTAGGGACTTGGTAGAAAAAGTGTTACCTTCGTTCTGGTCCACCTGTGAATCCCTCGTGGAGGACCTGGAGCCGGATGAAAGGGACGTATTGGAGAAGGTTTTATTAAAATTAAATACAAACATAGAGAAGAGGCTGGGTATGGGGAGATAAATTTTTTTTGGATATATAATTAGATTATCTAACTAAAATGATTGATACTAAAGTTTATAGAGGTGTACGATGTCGAAATTAATGCAAACTGGAGCTATCTCCAGAAATTACCTCATCATGACTATTATTTTATGTTGGTCTGGTCTGGTCGTCATGTCCAGTCTATATGTTACAGTTCCGCTCATCCCCGTGTTTGCTGATCAATTTGGAATAACACCAACCCAGGCTTCGGGCGCGGGCAGTATATTTTCGCTAGGGTTTGCAGTAGGGTGTTTAATGTATGGCGCGATATCTGACAAGTATGGATGTAAAAGAGTGATTTTGATCGGCATGCTCATATTATCGTTCGTTTCATTCATGCTGGGTCTGGTACATTCTTTTGCCTGGATTATTGTGTTGAGGGGAATACAGGGGGCAGCTGCGGCCACTTTTTCTCCGGTTGCATTGGCGTATGCTGTGGAGATGTATCCGGCGAATCGTAGAGTGACGGCGATCGGATTCATCAGTACCGGATTTCTGGTAGCTGGCATTGTAGGCCAAATCATTAGCAGCATAATAAGTCAGCAATACGGGTGGAGCACACTATTTGTTTTGCTGGCTGTTGTGTACTTGATTACTTCATTGGTAGTCTGGTTACTGTTGCCGGGAGATGAGATCAAACGAGGAAAAGACACTTCGATCTGGGAATCTCTTCTACAGATCGGCACTGTACTGAAACAGCCCAAATTACGGTTGAGCTACGTGGTGGCTCTGGTTCTGCTGATGTCCTTTGTCAGCATGTATAGTGTCCTTGGTAGTTATTTGAGCGGGCCTGAATTTGGATTAAGTGCGCAGCAGATTTTGTACGTTCGTGCAGCAGGTATACTGGGCATGCTTGTTTCGCCTTTTGCAGGGAAATTAACTCAGCGACTAGGTGTACGTTCGGTTCTACGATTAGGACTTACAATGGCGGTGGTTGGACTCGCATGTATGGGCTTCTTCACCAACTTATCTTTGCTTATCCTAATGAGTTTACTTTTTGTGACCGGGATCGCTGTGTCGGTTCCTTCTTTGGTAGCTTTGGTGGGTGAGCTTGGAGGTAAGTCACGGGGAATTGCAGTTTCAGTGTATACGTTTATTCTGTTTGCCGGTACAAGTATTGCACCAATCCTCTCCATTCAATTCATGCGAAGCGGCAGTTATCTGCTCACGTTTCTGATGCTTGCTTTTGTCTTGGTAATCGGGCTGACGGCAGCCTGTTTTATAGGGAAAGGGACGACGGAAGCAACTCAGGAACGGATAACATCCTAATTGACTATCCGTTCTCTAAATGGAGGCCAATTCCTACTATGATATACTCCAATGATAGCCACTACATGCAGAGGGGGTACCTATAGATGACAGAACGAATTCCGTGTATACGGGAGGGGTGTGCAAATACCATTTTGCCAGCAACGGCTGCGAGAACAGGTGGGTATTGCATGCCTTGCAAGCAGGAGATGGAACGCGAGGAGCGCCAGAGATACATTGAAGCGAATCGATGTGACGTGAACCTGTATGCAGGTATCACAGACCCGGTCGAAGTTTTGAAAATCATGCACAAACCTCAGGTTCGCGATCCACTAATTCGTTATACACCCTATGAACAATCCGAGGAACAGGTATATCTATCTTTGTCTGTAGAGCAACAAGATCAGATGAAGGATTACGCGATGAAACGGATTCGTACACGTAATGAAGATACGGGCAAAGACATTCTGGTATATCTGGTCTGCTACCATGATATATCGTTGACTGCCGAAATTCCTGAGCTGCTGGAACAGGAGATCTATTATCCTGCCATTTTGTATAAAAGTGCCTCGGGTGAGGTTCGTGATCGTCTGTTGCAACAGGTGAACACCGATGATGAAAATCGAAATCACATATTGCTCATGCTGGCCCATATCGGGGATGATGTTGTCGTGCAGCAGTTCCGACAATGGAGACAGTCTCCGCCATCTTGGGCGAGTGAATTGTACGTGGCGCCAGAGCACTACACCACTGAAGCTGGTTGGGAGCTTACAAAAGACGGGCAGCGCAGAGAATTATTCACCACCCCAAGTTATTCACTCTATAAAGTAAAAGAGAATGAAGAGGCTAACGTGGAGTCAACCGGAAATTCACTCTCGATGCTGAACCCTAGCAAGAATGGCTGTCCATGGTGTGGCAATGCGTTAACCACCTTAATTAGTCTGGATGTTAAACATCCCGCTCTGAAAGACGTGTCTTGGCATGCCCAGAGACTTCAGATACAGACATGCGTGATATGCAGCAGTTACGGTGTGGTTTACATGGAGCTGGACGCAGCAGGGGAACCGTTATGGAGTTCACATAATGTCATGCCTGCGGGAATGGACGAGATTGACCTGGACGACTATGGTAAACTTGCAGCGGATGTTGGCCGGCAGTTTCGGATTGCGAATGCATCGCGTCATGCATTCCATGCCAGTGAGTGGGCGATGGAGCCATCGCTATCTCAGATTGGCGGCCATCCGGGATGGGTTCAGGATGCGGAGTACCCACCATGTCCACGCTGTTCCGCGAGAATGAAGGCTGTCGCACAATTGGATTGGGGTGAGGTAGAGGAATATGGTGAGGGCATGTATTACATGTTCATATGTGAGCCGTGCCAGATGACCGCCGTATCGTACCAGCAATCTTGATGGTGGAAGCTAGTATGAGCTATTAAGTAATTATAAGCAGTTATCTTATTATAATATTACACCGCTGTTAAGGTTGGAATGACAGTAGTAGACAGACTATAACCAAGGGGTATCCCGAAGTTCTTGGAACTTCATGGGATGCCCCTTTGCCCTGCGCAGGATGGATGGGGACTTCTGCTACAGTTATCAGGTTATGTTATTTAGTCACCAGAGAGACAATGGGTTGTTTTTTCTACGTGCAGAGGCAGTTTGTCGTTCTTACATAGTCTAACGAACCTGGCACGTCTTATTGGGCGAATATGCAGCAGTGTAGTATTCTAACGAATCGTAGCCACGTTATTGCTTCTATTGGTAGGTTTTTATGAAGCAAATCGGAGGTTTTGTCTGTAATAAGACTGCTGAGATTCGTTAGAATTTCATATGTTTGTAAAACTGCGACATAAGGTGTGTCCGATTCGTTAGCGCTTGCCACAAACCTAACCCTAAACCTAAATTCACCCCATACATACCACCGGCACATTACGGCCCAAACCATACGTTCCGCACATTACTACCTAAGTTACTACTTCGGCGTATGTGCCTCTTCACTACATCCGTCTACAAGTCCGCAGATGCCTGCTTTAACAAACCAGCCAACCATTCATAATCGGGTGTATCTTTTTCCTTGAGCTTGATCGTTTTGCGTTCTTCCGGGCCTTCGAAGATCCCATCGGGTAGATCAAGTCCGGTTGCATGGAAGATGGTGAAAGACACGGCCTGTTTGGATGGCGAGATGACCGCAGCATACTTTCCGTTTTTCAAAAAATGAGGTTTCTTGTATTGCACGCGTTCTTCTACATCAGGGATGGTATCATGCACTAACTCGCGCAATTGTTCAGAGACTTGTATTTGCCAAGGGATCTGAATCTGTTCAATAAACGCAGTAACTTCTGCATTCTTGGTCATACTTGTTCACCCTCCGTATGGATCTGATTGTGTGTTTCCCATTCTGGTCTTAGGATTCCCATCATCAAGCGGTCATAACGCTTACCATCACGATATACAGCTGAGCGTGCCCGACCCTCCAACTGAAAACCAACCTTCTCATAGGAACGGATTGCTTTGGCATTGTAGGCGATGACATCAAGGCCAACCCGGTCCAGATTCATCTCGTGGAACGCATATCGTAAAATAAGATTCAACGCTTCCGTGCCATATCCCTTGTTGCGATGTTCGGCAAGTCCGATGCCAATGGCGAGCTGGCCGCAGCGGTTGTTCCATTCAATGCTATGAATGACGACAAAACCAATCAGCATATCCTCTTTATGCGTGCGAAGTCTGAAGTAAACTTCTTTGTTCTTCGTTTCGCCCTCATCTTCCAACTGTTTCTCTGAATAGGGAATGGCCAGATCAGTATCCACATTCCGAAGGTACTCCGGGTCTTCGTTCCATTGCAGCATGGTCTGCACGTCTTCAGGGCGTGGTGGCGTCATCTTTAATCGTTTGCTATAAAACAGGTTGTCCGTTGTCAGTGTCATAGGGGTCTCCTTTAAATTAAGTTAAGCTTGCTTCACCTTAGTTCCACGTTTAACTCTATGTATATTTCGCAATAGACCTCGCCCCTTTGGCATATGATAGCCTCATCATACTGGAAATTACAGGTGAATCACAATAGCGTATTTTAGTGGATAAAAGTAACCTCTTGTCATAAAACCTGACACGGTAGTAAGATGAAATGATTGATATACATTCAGTGATAGACCCAATAAAAATGTCGGCGGGAGTGGTACGTTTTGGAGATTAAAGTGGATGATTTGAGTGGAGGACAAGTTAAGGCTTTAATTGCAGAGCACTTGCAAGGGATGGCAGCCGATTCGCCTCCAGAGAGTATTCATGCGTTGAATCTGGATGGACTCAAGAAGCCCGAAATTACATTCTGGTGTGCTTGGGAAGGAGACGACTTGCTCGGCTGCGGGGCTATCAAAGAACTTGATCCAGAGCATGCAGAGTTGAAATCGATGCGTACCGCTTCGGCTCATCTGAGAAAAGGCGTCGCGAAAACAATTTTGGCTCATATTATGGAGGTTGCCACAGACCGCGGTTATAAGCGAATCAGTCTGGAAACGGGCTCAATGGATTCATTTATCCCGGCACGGAAGCTGTACGAAGATTTCGGATTCGAATATTGCGAACCATTCGCAGATTATATATTGGACCCGAACAGCACGTTTATGACGAAAAAAATCTAAAGTGATCTACATGAGAAACCAGATTTCTGTTTTTTACAGGATGCTGGTTTTTTTATTTTGCAACATATCGTACATTTTAAAAGTTGGAAAAAGAGTAGAATAAACTAAATAATACAGCATTAAAGCAACGTGGCCTTGTGACGAAGAATGTGGAGGGAGTCGTGCATGATATATTGGTGGTTCGATCATATGAATCCGCTGTTTGCTGTATTGATATTATGTCCCATCATTGCTGTGGTGCTTGGAGTATGCAGTTATTTTGCCAAATGGTTTAGACTCTGGGGAGCGCTGATTATTTCTTTTATGCTGCCTTTGTTGTATATCGCGAGTGATCTTTCAACAATGGGTAGTAACATAGGCGCTTGGTTCATCTATGGGGCAGTGTACAGTTTGCTCAGCTGGATTGTACATAGATTGCTTCATGCGATTGTGGGGTATAAAACATAGGTTATGTCCATATATGTTTGGGATGAATTGGCCATAAGGAACTTCTGGGCTGATTGATGGACAATAGGGTATACTGGACATTATGTCTATGAAACAAGACAGCATTACAGACGTTTTTTACATCAGGAGGACTTGAATTGGCTCAGACAGAAGGAACACTACAGAAGAAGCTTAAACCAAGACACATCAGTTTTATGGCTATGGGTGGTGTAATTGGAACAGGAATTTTCAAAGGCAGTGCAGAGACGATTGGACTCGCTGGTCCGGGCGTTATTGTCACGTACATTTTTGCTGGATTATTGCTGCTGGTTGTTATGGCCGCGATGGCGGAGATGGCTACGGTGTACAAGAACAAAAATATGAAAGACTTCGTGCAAGAAGCATTCGGTAGCAGAGTATCCTTTGTTATGGGATGGATGTACTGCTTTCTATGGTTATCGGTGTGTGTCATTGAGGTGATTGCTGCCGGGAGCTTTTTGCAGTATTGGTTCAGTGAAGTACCGCTGTGGACGCTGAGTCTGGCTTGTGCGGCGTTCATTATACTTGTTAACCTGCTCAGTGTGGGTGTGTTCGGGGAATTTGAGTTTTGGCTAGCCGGGATCAAAATTGCCATGATCATTATTTTTATCTTCCTGGGTGCAGGGTTGATCTTTGGCATTATCCCAAGTGATAACACCCCTTATCTGCAAAATTATACGCAAGCAGGCGGGTTCTTCCCGAACGGTTGGTCATCGATCTTCTCGGCACTGCTTGTGGTCATGTTCTCTTATGGGGGATCGGAGCTGATTGGTCTGACCCTGACCGAGACGGAAAATGCAGAAAAAGTGATGCCCAAAATCGTGGGCAATTTCATGCTCAGAATTATTCTGTTCTTCACCTTGCCGATTCTCATCATCTGTGGTCTTATCCCGTGGAATGAGATTGGGCCGGGAAGCAGTCCGTTTGTACAAGTGCTTGCCTCCACGGGACTGCCGGGAGCAGCACACATAATGAACTTTATTTTGGTGACGGCAGTTCTGTCTGCTGCGAATTCAGGGATCTATGGTGCATCCCGAATGATGCACTCCATGGCAGTGGGCGGGGAAGCTCCGAAGGCATTGTCAAAGACAAATCGCAGCGGTAGCCCGGTTAATACCTTGCTGGTATGCGCGGTTGTATTGCTCGGAGGTTCCATGCTTGGCCTGTTCGCACAGGATCAACTATTCCGTGTATTGCTCGCCGTTCCGGGGTTTGTGGTAATCCTTGTGTGGATCTGTATTGCCTCATCACAGTTGAAATTGCGGAAGAGATATCCGGTTCAACCGACCTTCAAAGTTTGGGGATTCCCTTATATAACCGGAGTTGTGGTACTATGTCTCAGTGTGATTGCGGTGATGTTTGTGTTTGATGAAGGTAATCGATTCAGCATTAGCATATGTATTGCCGTGCTTGCGTTGCTGATTATCTGGTCCCTGATTCGATTCAGAAGGACGAATAAACAAACAGTTTAGTATGAATGGGTAGTATGCAAATGTAGAACAACATGACATCTCGGCGCTTGCGCCGGGGTGTTTTTTTGTATGCACTAAGGGAACGATTTTATTTCGAAACTGTAAGATCTGTTTTTGTTATATCTGGGACAAATTAGGGGTAATACGAACTAGATAAATAAACCGACAGTCTCTACGAAATGATCTGTGTTCACTTTATAATAAAAGCCCATCTGTACATATAAAACTTATAGCATTCTAAACGACAAATATTCGTATAACAACGAAATATATTTAGAACGAGGTCTCACATGACAACAATAAAAGTAACACCTGAACAGTTGATATCTGTTTCGAAACAATTTGCAGCAGCTCAGAATCAGGTTTTTCAGATGAACCACATCTTGAAACAACAGTTATTCGATATCGAAAGACAGTGGGATGGTAGCACGAAGGAAAGGTTTTATATTGATTTTATGGTTGTGCAGCGGGTGATGGATGACTTTGTCTCACTATCTTTATCCATTGCCAAAGAGCTTGAAGGGCATGCGGAGAAATTCAGACTTGCTGATCAGCAAACTGTACAATCCTATGATGCGGGTTGCGTACCGCCACCGCCAGATGAATGTAGGGCACCAGCAAACGACACCCGTAATGCTTTTCAGAAGTCTGCAGACAGTTTAGTCGAATTGGGACAAGCCTTTATGCAATCTGCGGATGATCGATATCAAAAGCGTTATGATAGTGTAGGTGGATTTCTGGATTATTGGACATTTGGTATTCCAAGTGGTCTTGTTCAGGGGTATGTAGACAGGGCGGATAAAGCATTCAACTCTCCGAATGATGCTGCCAACTGGCTCACGTTTGGTATCCATGGAACGATACGAGAAGCCACCTTTCCGACCAATGCCTGGTCCAGTGAACACTGGGCGAATATGATTGGGTTGGGAGGTCTAATGGTTGGAGGGGGTTATGCTTCCACGATGATCAAGCCGCATAATCTTCTGACTTCGTCAGGAGGCGGTGCGAAGATTAATTCATTCAATCGTCCGCCTGGTACAGGGCAGTTAACAGGTGGCTTTAATGGACTTCAAGATCAACGCCTTCGAGTTCTAGATAACATTGCTGAGAGTAAAAAGGTGAGAGAAACCTCTAAGTTTTCCGAGTATCTGGGCAAGGAAAAAGAGGTTGGGACACGCTTAGATAATAGTAAAGATATGTTCAGAAAAGGTATAGATGATCCATTAAAAGAAGTTCTTGGCCCTGGTAGGGAATCTCATCCCGAGAAATGGAAAGAAATTATTGATAACTTGGAATCAAACGGTGTCGAAGTAATTCATAGAGGCGAGGATATGGCGTATTCTCCAAAAAAAGGGGGACCTGGACAGTTAATTATAAATGAGGATGCATCCATAGGGGCGCTTTTACACGAATACACACATTATCTAGACGATATGAACAAAGGTTTTCCGGGAATGAGTTATCATTTTCAGACTATGAATCGTGTTAAAATGGAATTAAATGCATACATGAGAGAAATAAAAATAGCTGATGAATTAGGTCGAAATGATATTGCAAATGCTCTGTTTGAAAATTATGTAAGAGAAAGGCAGACCCTTACGAGTCATTTGAAATAAAATTTAATGGGGGTAGAAATATGAATTTAATAAAGAAAATTGAAGAAGGACAATGTTCAATTGATGAGTTGCAACTTTTATTAAATGAATCAAATCCAATAGTCTTGTATCATGTAATGACTTATATAGGCAAAGAAAAATTGGGGTCAACTGGTATAAATGAAAAACTGGAGGAACTTACATCGAGAAGAGGGCCATCAGATAAATTATTAGGTTATTATAAAGTCGGAGATTTAGCCATAGCTACACTCATCAAATTGGACAAAAAAACAGATGAAATAGCTATTTTTAAATCAATGGATGATTTTGATAAAAAAATGATATTTAACTTGATTGAAGAGTTAGAATGGTAAATCAAGTTACAGAATAAAGATAATTATCAATCTTTGAACATACTCTAATGCTTGCATTGGAGTTTTTTTGTTCCAAGAACAAAGCTACCACAGCCATGATAGCGTTTTTATATTAACCCAATATTTTCTTGCCTAATTCGACATATTCGTTTACTATTTTCCCATACATAGTGCTTCAAGCATGCGTTTTTTGGGTAGCGCCTAGTCAAAAAGGCTTGGGTTCACGGGAGAGGAAGAGGAGCGGATGATTGGTTTTTTTAGAAAACGTTTGGTGGTGCGCATTGTTGCAGTAGTCACACTGGTCATTACGATTATAGCCGTTGGAAGCATGCTGTTACAGGTGGCCAATATGAAACTAGCTGCGCAGGAGGCCATTTCGAGTTACAACATCCAGATTGCTCAGAGTTATGTGAATCAGCTGGATACAGCATCTTATGCCGAGTTTGCCAAGGACCCCAAGGAGAATGACGAATTCGTGAAGATTCGTGATGAATTGGATGACTTTCGCGTAAGCATTGGTGCAATGTATGTGTATTTCGTCAAAATAGATGATAAAGGTACGCCACTTATTATGGTGGACGGCATGAAGGATACAGATAAAGCCTCGCCGATTAATGAAGTAACGGATGTCCCTCAAGAGGCTGTGCAGAAGCTGTTGCAGGGGCAAACAGCCAGTTCTTCGATTATCAACAATGAGGAGTACGGCGACTATATTTCCTCTTACGCTCCCATGCTGGATAGTAATGGCGCTGTAACAGGTGTAATTGGTATCGATACGGCGGTATCGGTGATCGGAAGTATTGAGTCAGATATAATGAAATCGAGTATACCCTTCTATGCCTTATTGCTACTAATTACACTTATAGGCATTGCTGTTGTCACGTCGTTTATCGTAAGAGGACTGCGACCACTTCAACCGCTGAAGGCGAGTGTGGAAAAAATGGCACAGGGTGAGCTTGCAGAAGCCAACCGAATTCTGACGTCGTATCGTTTGCGCAGCCAGGATGAGATTGGAACCACATACCAAGCGATGATACATATGTCCGGTAACTTGAATAAGATTGTGAGTAACATGGTTGAAGGCGTAGCAGTAACCACAGATATACTATCAGAATCAACGAAGGAATTTAATCGCAGTACCGAAGAGATGCTTGAGATGGGCAAGACGGTTGATCAATCTGTCGAACAGATTAGGCAGGGTGCACATACGCAGAAGCAGGGTGCAAGCGATAGCGCGCATGCGATGGAAGAGATTGCAAAAGGCATAACGGATATTTCTGAATCCTCGATGGTTGTATCGGATGCGGCAACAAGTGCGCTTTCTACGGCGGAGTCCGGTAAACAGAGCATGACACTGATGAAAACACAGATGGAGAGCATCTCAAATGTCTCAAGTGAAGTTGTAGCGATGGTCCAGGTGCTGAACAATTACTCCCAGGAAATTGGTGGTGCCCTGCACACGGTTCGTGATTTTGCGAGTCAGACGAAGCTGCTTGCGCTTAATGCATCCATAGAGGCAGCACATGCAGGAGAACACGGCAAAGGTTTTGCGGTTGTGGCGGATGAAGTTCGGAAGCTTGCTGAGGCCTCAAGCACATCCATGGAACGGATCTCCGACTTGTTGCTTCGTATTCAACAAGAATCACAGCAGATTGGCTCACAGATGGGGGTTACTGCAACCGAGATTGGACAAGGTGTTACGATTACCGCAGAAGCGGAGCAAGCTTTCGCTCATGTAGTTGATGCGTTCCAACTGGTGACCAGCCGCATTCAGGAAGTCTCCGCTGCGGCAGAGGAAATCTCGGCAGGATCGGAAGAGGCTGCAGCCTCCGTCAATACGATCTCGCAGATATCAGCTGGTGTGTCGGATCATTCGGATGAAATCTATCGCTTGATGCGTGAACAATCGGCCATGTTCAACAGGGTGGCGCAGACCTCCACAATGCTGGAGCAGCAGACGAACGAGATGAGTGAAGCCGTACGTAAAGTTAAAGTATAGTTTGAGTAAGGTGTAGTAATAGTAACGCAAAAAGTAGTTAGAAAAGTGTTCCGCTCTTGGAGAAGTTGGTGTTCATCCCAAACTTCCTTCAAAGGGTGGAGCACTTTTTTAGATTTAAACTTTTAAATGATCCAGCTCTATCGCCTGTCTGAAGCGTTGGGCGAATCGTTCTGCGGCTACGGCGGCCTCCTTGGACTCCGTCTGTACGAAGCCAATTTGCATTTTGGGTTGATCGATTCCAGCGATCTCCACCATCTTCACCAGACCTTCTTTCCATAAGAGGTTTTGGTGAAAGGAAAAGTCGTGACCAATCGTGGCGGCAATATCGTTTCTTAACACCATGTTGATGGCTTCTGAATTATTTGTTTTAAACAGAATGGACAGAGGTCCATGATCATAGGTGAATTCCTTGATGAAGTCTTCGATGAAACCATCTCGATAGAGTGCCAGCTTGTGTTCTTTTAATTGATCAGGTGATACACGGCTGTGCTTGGCAAGTTCAGACAGGTGATGCGTACCAACTACCAGCTTACCCGAGTACATGGGACTGAAGTGAAGTCCATCGAATTCCCGCAATTGTTTGGCATAGATCGCGATAAAGCCCAGATGGGTTTTGTTATTGCGAATATCCTCGATAATTTCCATGGACCCTTTCTCTTCAATGGAGATGTTAAGTTGCGGGTGCTCACGCTTCATATCCGCAGCAGACTGGACAAGATAGGGCATGACACTTGGAAAAGTAGCCACATGAAGCTCTCCGCTAAGAGAGGAGGCTTCTGCGTTCAGGGATTTCAATTCATCAATCCGCTGTAAAATGTCCAGTGCCTTGGCAATGAATTGTTTGCCTTCGGGAGTGGGATGAGTTCCCTGCCGCGAGCGTTCGAACAGGATGATACCCAATTCTTTCTCCAGACGATGAACCGATTGGCTGATCGCCGATTGTGTGACATGTAGATGCTCTGAGGCGGCGGAGAATGATTGCGTCTTCGCAATTTCAACGACATATTCGAGCTGTTCCAGATTCATGATTTCATCTCCGTTTAGCATTAATACAACTAATGTTAACATTAGTATCTATAAATATGAATAATACATGAACAGCGATATAATATATAGACAAGCGTTATAGTTTTTTACTATATAAGTAGAACCTTTCTTTTACACCAGAAACGCAGAGTGCAGAACCAATCTGAAGAAGCAGAGCGTGCGCCTTTATCACCGGATTTTTCCCTTGGATCAAGGAAATGAAGAAAATCTGGGGATAAGAGCGATCGAAAGATGGTACTGCAACCAGCGTAATTAGGTGTAACATGTCTAGTTCAACTTATATAGACAATCATATAAAGGGGATGAACTTCATGAAAGCAGCAGTATGGTATGCCCATAAAGACGTGCGTGTGGAAGAGCGGGAGGTTCCGGTTGCTCAAGCGGGTCAGGTCAAAATTAAAGTGGAATATGCGGGGATCTGCGGCAGTGACTTGCATGCTTATCATCATGGTGTGGGGATTCAAGAAGGCGAGAATCATCCGCTCTCAGGACAGAAAGCACCGCTGACACTGGGTCATGAATTTGCAGGAACCGTGAGTGAATTGGGAAGCAATGTAAGCGGTATCAGTGTAGGGGATCGAGTTGTGGTAGAGCCATTGTACCATTGTGGAAAATGCGAGTACTGTATCCAGGGGCGCTATAACCAATGTGCTCAATTTGGATTCGTTGGACTGAATGGTGATGGTGGTTTTGCGGAGTATGTTGTTGTTGAAGCATACATGGTTCATCCTATACCGGATAACGTATCTTTCGAAGAAGGCGCGCTCGTAGAGCCTACGGCAGTAGCCTTTCACGCGGTTCGTCACAGCAAGCTGAAAGTGGGGAACAAAGTAGCCGTATATGGAGCAGGTCCAATTGGATTATTGACCATTCTGTCTGCCAAAGCTGCAGGAGCCTCTGAGATCTATGCAGTTGATGTATTTGAGGAACGTCTGGACTTGGCAGCCAAGCTGGGAGCGATTCCGGTGAACAGTGCCAAAGTTAATGCAACAGAGGTGATCTTGCAACAATCGGGTGGCATTGATGTGGCTTATGAAGCAGCGGGTGTACAACCAACGATGGATAGCGCCATTGCGGTTGTCAAAAAAGGTGGAGAAGTTGTTGTCATCGCTGCGATACCAAATCCGCTTCAAGTGAACTTCTTCGATCTTCTGGTCAAAGAAGCGAATCTAACGGCAACGCTGGCATATCGCCACATTTTCCCTGAAGTGATTTCATTGATTGCAGAAGGGTCGCTCGATGTGAAACAGGTCATCACCAAGAAAATTAAACTGGACGACATCGTGCAGGAAGGACTTGAGCTGTTGATGAGCGACAAGAGCCATGCGAAGATTTTGGTGGAGATTGGCGGCTAAAAAATCAATAGCGATGTATCATTTCAAATGCTAATTGATCATCTATAAACGTAAAAAAGACCGTTCATGAAGATGATCGGTCTTTTTTACATTTCATTCTCTGTTCGCTGATCCCGGGTGGCTGTTACCCAACACTAGGAATCATAACGGTAACAGATCGCCTTGCCCCCGCCACTCTCGGAGCTGAATTCCTCATCCTCTGTAAATCCAAAACGCTCATATAAACGGATGGCATTGACCATCTGACCGCCCGTATATAAGTACACCGTATTTTTGCCCATTTCTTTGGCAGAATCTACGCATTGCTGGAGCAATACTCTGGCAATCCCGTGACCTCTCCATTTTGGATCAACACCCAACAGCCGAATAAACGGATAATCGATTGGCAATTCAAAGTTTGGATAAGCCTTGCGCGCTGTTTCGAATAATTGGACTGTACCGACAATCTGATCATCAATCTTCGCGATCCATAATTGTGTCAGGTACGGATTAACCACAGACTCTCGAATGTCTTTCAGGTAGGCTTCCCATCGTTCATTTTGTTCAAAAGTCTCCCGATACTCGGCATAACTTGCAACAAGGATATCTACAATCTCTGGATGGTCTGCTTCTGTGGCAGGATGAATCGTAACGGCAGCCGTTGTCATCTTATAATTCCCCTTCTCTTATGGGTTAAGTATGGAATATAGTTTTCTTGCATTTTACCATAACGGATTCAATCCGATTCATTCAAATTTTCTATAGGTAACTCAGTCATTTCTATTGATCAAAGCATATCAGCGATTGAGCTGTGTGGAATACAGATGATTGCGATATTCGGTTGGCGTATTGCCTTCGTACTGCTTGAACATGCGCAGAAACAGCTTGTAGTCGGAGAAGCCGCACTGTCCGGCAATTTCTTTTACACTGGCATTGGTGTTCAGCAGCAATTGTTTTGCCCGGCGAATACGTTCTGTGAGGATATAAGTTTTGAGTCCAGTACCTTTCTCGCGTTTCACCATTTTGGAGATATAGTCTTTGTTAAAATTAAAATTTTCCGCAATCTGACTCACCGTGATGTTTGTATGCAGATGAATATCGACCCACTTGCAGATATGGTCCACAATTGCATTGTGCGGGCGATAATCCGCCTCTATATTCCGCTCCAGTTCTCTGAACAACAATAACAAAGCAGCGTTGGCTTCCTCGGGTGAGAAGGATGACACATGCAGCAATTGCTTGAATAACTGATTGGCCATGGAAGGCACCTGAATGGTGGCATGTGTCCTAAACTGGTTGAATTCTGCCGACATGGCATCATAGTGAACCCAGTAGAAACTGACGGGTGTGTCGCTGATCTGGTAGCCATAGTGGGTGCGACCAGCGCGCAGAAACAACAGATCGTTGGCACAAACTACATATTGTTCCTCTTCTTCCGCGATGTACATCTCACCTTCCAGCATCAAAATAATCTCATGCACAGGCATGCTGCGTCTCATGTGGCTCCAGTTGCCTTCGGATATGAACTTGCCGCACAGGTAATGCTCCAGTGGCTTTTGCATAGGACGGATTTATCCACCTTTTCTTGGATTATGAGTCTGATGTAATTGTATTTTATTTGATAATATGAGGATATTCAAGCTCTAAAGTGGATTGATGAGTATTAGTCTTGTAACTAATAAAACGGATTTTACCCCTCAAGAATGAATGGATATCTATATAAGTTGAACTAATCATTTACATGATGACGGAGAGGACAGAAAAAACCTGAAAAAGCGAAGCGTTCGCCTTTATCCCTGGATTTTCCCTTGAGAAAGGGGATCAAAAAAATCTGGGGATAACAGTGATTGGAAGGTTGTTCTGTCATCGTAGTGTCAGTGTAAATAATCTTTAGTTCAACTTATACAGTACATCCGAGAAGGAGTGAGTGTAATGATTGAAACGAAAAAAGGATTTCTGGGACCGGAACATGTAGATCTGTTAAACGGTGTGTTCCAAACATCACAAGAGGTGGGGGAGCGTTACCTGTCATCGCTGGATATTGATCGATTCCTGGCTCCATGCTTCGAAGCTCATGGTTTACCTGCCCGAAAAGAGCGTTACGCGGGTTGGGAGGCACGTACCATCAGCGGACATTCCCTTGGACATTATCTGTCTGCCCTGGCTGTGACGTATCAGGCAACCGGGAATATCACGTTAAAAGAAAGACTGGATTATGCGGTTACCGAACTGGCGAGAATCCAGCAGACCACGGGGCGCGGGTATATCGGTGGTTTGTCCGAAGAACCTTTCCACATGGCTTTTCGAGCAGAGAATATCGGTGGGTTCAACATCGGTGAATACTGGGTTCCCTGGTACAGTGTGCACAAAATCTATCGTGGCCTGATTGATGCGTATAAACTCACTGGCAATAGACAGGCACTTGAAGTGGTTACTCGATTTGCAGACTGGGCGGTAGAAGGTTTGCTCCCGATGACAGAAGAACAGATGCAGACGATGCTTCAAAGTGAACACGGGGGCATGAATGAAGTATTTGCACACTTGTACGGGATCACGGGCAAGGCCTTATATCTTGAGATCGCTAACAAGTTCACCCATCAATTGATCCTGAGACCCTTGGAGCACAAGCAGGACGATCTTCAAGGCAAACACGCCAATACGCAGATTCCCAAAGTGATCGGTGCAGCCGAAATCTACAATCAGGACCATACCCATGAGAGTTATCGGACAGCGGCAGAGTTTTTCTGGAACACCACGGTGCATCATCGTTCCTACGTATTTGGTGCGACGAGCATCTCGGAGCATTACGAAGCAAAGGGTATGGAGAGTCTTGGCATCAAAACAGGAGAGAGCTGCTGTACTCATAACATGTTACATCTAACGAAGCAACTCTTCGCCTGGAATCACGATAGTGCCTACATGGACTATTATGAAAACGCCATCTACAATCACATCCTTGGCACGCAGGACCCCGATACAGGGAACAAAACGTATTTTGCATCAACGCTGCAAGGCCACTACAAAATCTATGGTACTCACGATACCGCTTGGTGGTGCTGCACAGGATCAGGCATGGAGAACCCGGGCAAATATGCCGAGGCCATCTATTTTGAGGATGAACAGGACCTGTACGTCAACCTGTATATCGCTTCCCAATTGGATTGGGCGTCACAGGGATTATCCCTGAAGCTTGAAACCGACTTTCCTTATTCGGAAAAGGTGACCCTGACGATCACCGGAGGCAACGCCTCGGCCCATCTAAGATTACGCGTGCCCTCGTGGCTGCAACAGCCAATGACGGCAACGGTTAATGGGGATACGGAACATCCGTATACACGGATGGAACCCGGTTATCTTTCCATCGACCGCACATGGACAACGGGCGATGTCATCACAATCACACTGCCGATGTCACTCCGCCAGTACACTTCCCGGGATGATGCCCACAAAGTAGCCTTCTTGTACGGCCCGATTGTACTCGCTGGTGCACTAGGAAACGAGGATCTTCCCGAGGATACGATTGTGGACGAAACAGCGCTGAATCCCAAGACTGCACCTGTACCTGTGATCTGGACGGAGCAGGAGGATGTACGAGAGTGGATCAAGGTTGTGGATGCAGATACGTTAACATTTGAACTTAGCAAAGATGTCACTTCCACGGGCGAAGGAGTGAAGCTCATTCCGTTCTATGATGTGCATCACGAATTTTATACTGTGTACTGGCTGTTTAACGACGAAGGTGATGCGTTGGAGAAAGAGTTGAACGATATCACGATCGACAGGGTTCAAGCGGATGGTCAGCAGGATGAGATTGGACATCAACTGGATAGCAACTGCCGTGGGGAGCATCACAACGGTTCAACCACAGATGGCCGTAAGAAGTTGCATATGTGGCGAGAGGCTTTTGGCGTCAGTGGGGCTTACTTCAGTTACCAATTGGCGGTAGATCGCGAGACAACCAATTATCTATGTGTGGCCTATTGGGGCGGAGATCATTCCCCGTTTGAACGGGAAGGTACGTTATATGACAGACAATTCATCATCTCTGTGGATGGTACCGTCATCGGAGAGCAGCGAATTCATATGAACAAAATCGGCGAAGTGTTCTATGTGACCTATGATATTCCTGAGGCGGTTACATCAGGCAAAGACAGCGTTACGGTAATGTTCCAGGCGAAGGGCGACAATGGTTGTGCCGGAAAAGTTGTAGAGGTACGCACCACGCGAAGCAAACCGGAATCCATCTTTTCGTAATAAGAGGCATGGTGTGAAAAGGCGCAAAACACATCTAACGAACCACACACACCTTATATCGGGAATTGATGTGGTGGGAAATGTAACGAATCTCAGTGACGCTATTTTATTCGAAATAGGTGATATACAACTTCTACGCACCTAAAACGCGAATATAACGTGTCTCAGGTTCGTTACATTTTCAGATGAGCTGAAATGCGCCAAATAGCGTCACCTCAGTTCGTTAGCTGTAGAAAACGGCATCAAAATTTCAATATGAACACGAAAAATAATGAACCAACGCATAAGGGACGAAACCGGATGATCTCCGATTTGTCCTTTTTGCTTTGCTGCTTTTTCAGACAAGTCTTATATAAAAAATGACACGCATAGCTATTTTCCACGTATTACCTGATAACATTTCTTCTCCACAATCTGCTGTCTAGTAAAACTCACTTTTTATGGATTGACCACAAAATTTCCTGCCAAGTTCCACGTTGT
The DNA here is from genome assembly GCF_037976585.1 of Paenibacillus sp. FSL k6-2145. Lineage (NCBI taxonomy): Bacteria > Bacillati > Bacillota > Bacilli > Caryophanales > Paenibacillaceae > Paenibacillus > Paenibacillus sp. FSL k6-2145. The sequence goes on from NZ_CP150267.1 coordinate 3,171,922, forward strand.
CCCTGAAAATATGAAATGGGATAAGCCCAAACCACGTATATTATGAGTATCCAAATATCCAATCATATCCACCTGAGAGCGTTAACATCATGTACAATAAGAATAAGTTGAACAGGAAAATTACGACATGAAGCACCAATATATAACATGAAAGGAGGTCGGATGATTGAACATGATCAAGTACATAAAATTGTTGGGATTAATCCTCAGTATTGTGGCTGTGAATGTTCTGGCATTCTCACCCGGCTTTATCGGACTGAATTTCGGGGAGGGTGCATTCACAACTGCGTTATCCGTTACCCTGTTGTTCGGCAGTGCAATGGCACTCTTGTATGGGAGTTACACCTTGCTGTTCAGACAGCCGGTAGTCCTGCCCGTGAAGCATATTGAAACACATGAAGATTATGTGGAGGCCTTATCTTTTTATAGACGCATCAAAGTCCTCGAAGAAGATATTACGCTGGGGCTGTCCCAACTTAGCCGGATGAAAAAGAAGAAAGAAACACTTCTGAATGTACTCCATCAACGATTTGATCCCGGGGAACTGAGCTACAAGAAATTTGCTTCGGTCACAATGGAAGTGGAGAAGCTGTTGTACCTGAACATCCGCAGTGTGCTGAACCGGTTGAATGTATTTGATGAAGCTGACTATGCCAACATGATGAAATCCAAATCCGAAAGCATTCCCCAGAAGCTTTTTCAGGAAAAAACCAAGGTATACAACGATTATCTGTCTTATGTGAAGAATGCACTCCACACCAATGAGGAGATTTTGCTCAAGCTGGATCAGTTGTTACTGGAGATTTCACGCCTCGACAGCTTTGAGGCGGGAGATATTGAACAGATGCCTTGTATGCAGGAGATTGATCAGTTAATCAAGCACACCAAATTATACAGACAGTGAGGGGTTGCTCGTATGGCGAAGAAAGGTAAGTTTTTTTTCATATCGATTGTAATGCTGGTACTCGTATTTGGTCTGGTCTATGCAGGGATTACACTGACGTCGAATTTTGGCAAGTCAACCACACAGGTGAGCACAGAGAATGCAGGTAAGGAACTGGGGAAACTGTACGCGGACATTGCGCCAGCGACGGCGGAACCGGTCAAAGGACAGATTGATCTCGACCCGGTCGATGTGGCAGAATCACTGCCGGATATCTCCAAATTTGCGATTGCCGTAGAGAATACAACGAATGATTACGTCGAAATCTTCTCTTCCACAGAGAAGTCAGGCAGCGGGGTAGACGGCTGGTTAACCGAAGTGGGCGAGGAGTTCAACAAAGCAAATATCACCGTTGGTGGGAAACAAGTATCGGTCAAAATCCGCAACATTGCCTCCGGAACGGCTGCCGATTATATCAAGTCGGGCAAGTATATGCCGGATGCATTCACACCTTCCAATGAACTGTGGGGCGAGATGGTTGAGGCCAGTGGGGTGAAAACAGAGATGGTATCCGAGCGATTGGTCGGGAATGTTCCGGGTATTGTTATCTCCAAAGCCAAATATGATGCACTGGTTGATACGTACGGCTCCGTTAATGTGAAAACCGTAACCGAAGCCATTGCCAACAATGAACTCGCGATGGGATATACCGATCCATTTGCCAGCTCCACAGGACTGAATTTCCTGGTGACCGCACTGAATACGTATGACAGCGCCAACCCGCTTGGCGAGAAGGCTATTGAAGGGTTCGAAAAATTCCAGACGAATGTACCGTTTACAGCGTCAACAACGATTCAGATGAGGGAGGCTGCGAAGTCCGGCAGACTGGATGCCTTTGTACTCGAATACCAGACGTATGTGAATACCGCTGATCTGAAGAGTGGATACGTATTTACACCATTTGGTGTGAGACATGATAGCCCGCTGTATGCATTGGGACAATTGCCGCAGAATAAAAAGGAGATTATCCAGAAGTTTGCGGAATTCGTAACCCAGGCGAAGTATCAACAATCGGCGGAGGAGTTTGGTTTCAACGGGTTGCAGGATTACAAATCCGAACTGGCCACTGTGGATGGCGGCACGTTGCTGTCCGCGCAGAAAGTCTGGAAAGAGAAGAAGAATGGCAGCAAACCGATTGCCGCTGTGTTCGTGACGGATGTATCCGGAAGCATGGACGGCGAACCGCTTAACCGACTGAAGGAGTCCCTGCGCAAAGGTCAGAAGTACTTGGGCACAGACAACAGTATTGGCCTGGTTTCTTACTCCAGTGGCGTAACCGTGAATCTGCCGATTGCCAAGTATGATACGAACCAGCAGTCCATGTTTGTCGGAACAGTTGATAGTCTGCAAGCTGGTGGCGGTACGGCGACCTTTGACGGGATCGTAGTGGCAATGAAGATGCTGGAAGATTATATGGCTGCTAATCCGAACGTGAAGCCGTTGATTTTTGTCTTGAGTGATGGCGAGACCAACGAAGGTCATACCCTCAAGGATATCCGGGATCTGGTCGAGACGTACAAAGTGCCAATCTATACGATTGGATACAACGCGGACATCAAGGCTTTGGAGAGCATCTCCAGCATTAACGAAGCAGCAAGCATCAATGCCGATACCGACGATGTCGTGTACAAGATCGGAAACCTGTTTAACGTACAGATGTAATCTAAAGGGGGAACTGTAGATGTCATTTTCAATGGAGATACCGAGCCAGAAGGAAATTCAGAAGGTGATCGAAGAAGAGGTGAAACCCGTGCCCGCCGAGGTCGCGGAGCTTCAACAAGTGGCAAATGCCAACGTAGAGATGATCATGACACTGGATCTCGAATCCCTGGAGAAACGCAAAGAGATTTTGCAATCCATTGACGGCTTTGGCATGAACACGATGAGATCCTCTTCTGAGAAAAACGCTTTGCTTCAAGTCTCCGTTGGACATCTGTCCAAGACGGGAGACGAGGGCGGTCAGGTCGCCAAAGGTTTGACCGAGCTGCATATGCAACTGAAGGATCTCGACCCGAGCGTGGTCGACTTTGCCAAGACCGGTTTCCTCGGGAAATTGTTCAATCCGCTGCGCGCTTATTTCCTGAAATATCAGAAGGCTGACGCAGTCATTGCTGACATCGTAACCTCTTTGGATAAAGGCAGGTCCACCCTGCGTAACGATAATACAACGCTGGAGATTGAACAGCAGAACCTGCGGGAACTTACCAAACGACTGCAAAAGGAAATTCAGCTTGGCGTGCTCATGGATGAGTCTATCGACGCGCAGATTGAAGCGGCCAAGGTTCGCAATGAGGACCCCGAGAAAGTCCGCTTTATTACGGAAGAAGTATTATTCCCGCTTCGTCAACGGGTGATGGATCTACAGCAGATGTTAGTGGTGAATCAGCAGGGCGTCATGGCGATTGAAGTGGTGATTCGCAACAACAAGGAACTGATCCGAGGCGTAGACCGTGCGAAGAATGTAACGATCTCGGCATTGAAAATTGCCGTTACTGTAGCGAGTGCTTTGTATAACCAGAAGATTGTATTGCAGAAAATTGAATTGCTGAACCAGACAACCAATGATCTGATTGCCGGAACATCTAAGATGCTTAAAGATCAGGGGATTGCCATCCAGAAGCAGGCGTATGAAGCCAGCATCTCCGTGGATACGATGAAACAGGCGTTCACCGATGTGTTGTCTGCGCTCGATTCAATCAGTCTTTATAAGCAGGAAGCCTTACCAAGAATGAGGGAGACTATCTCGCAGTTCCGTGAACTTGCCGATACCGGAGAGCAGCAGATTCAGCGGTTGGAAAAAGGGCAGAAGCTGGGGCTGTAATCAGAAGAGAGAGAAATAAAATTTTCACGTGTTAAATTGTTATCTTTTTTAGAATTAGAAAAGCGACCATTCCTCATTAAGAATGGGGAATGGTCGCTTTTTTGGCTTTTTATGAAGATAGATACTAATGTAGATACCCGATATTCCGTGCATAAGGGTATATCTGCTGCTCGTATTGGTCAAGTAGAACGCCAGCCGCACGTACTTTGGCACGACCTTGTTGCAGTATCTTAGAATTCACTTTGTTTTTAGAAACGGCTTGTTTGTACAACAAGTATCCTTCCAGCTGAAGGTAGCTTCCCTTGACATAATAGGCATGTATTTTCTTAAGTTCAGGATTGGAAGGCTTGATTTGTTTTAACATGGATACCGTTTTTGTATAATTAGGGATCACCGTATTCGTAAGTTTGAGGTACATGGACTTGCGATTGGTTGAATTCACCTCACCTCCCACACTACCCAACGTGTCGACTGCTTTACTCTCATAAGGTACCAGACGAGATATTTGTTCAAGGTATTTTTTGAAATCCTTTTGATCTTTAGTGAGCTCCTGTTCTGCATCATCTAATTCTAAGTCGTCCGCAAAATCTTCACTAAACTCACTCTCTTCTTCACTATAACTCTGATCTGAATATGTAGAGGTTGCTTCTTTGGCTGCATTGGCAGAAGTGGTTGGAGAGAGAAGCACCCCGCCAAGCAAAACAAAACTGGTAATCAATGATATCATCCACGAATTCTTCAAATGTAATGTCATCCTCCTTTGGTTTGTATTCCATTGGATAACCTAACATATCATTACCAGAAATTACAGGAATACATTTACATAAATATGGTGATAAACCTGTCTTGAAATCCCTCTCAATGACCATTTTATAGAGAAATGTGGCGATCTGGATTTTCAGTCTTTTAACACGACATTGTCAGGCTTGTAATGAATGATCTTGAACAATTCCTCGGCCATGTAGGTGGGGCTGTGCTTGAAATCTTGTCTGATCCACTCCATGATCATGCCAAATATCGCATGAGATTGGTAGCTTGCCAAGATTTCATGGTTGATGTGCGGAGGGAAGATGTGGTTCAGATCCTGTAAGGCCAGATCCCGAAGAACATCACAGATCATGCGCTGGAAGTTGGATGAAGCCTCAGATTTCACAACCAGTGTGTAGAATTGTGCGTGCTGGTGTACATGCTCAAATATAGTGATCGCCGAAGAGGGCATCAGATTGACTTCGAACTTTTCCTCATCTTGATAAGGTTTACGAAAAGAAGTTACCAGATCCTGAATCACATCATCGATGATTTCGTTGAACAGATCTTCTTTGTACTGATAATGCCTGTAGAAAGTTCCCCGATTCAGGTCGGCTCGCTGCACAATATCCGTAATCGATATTTCTTTAAAGGAATGTTTTTGCATCAAATGGATGAGTGCATCCTTCAGTGCAGCTTTTGATTTTTTAATCCTTCGGTCCATCGAATTCATAGTTTCAGACATCTATTATCCTCCTCGCCAGTTCACTTTATTAGTTAAAGTACATTCGGGCTTATAAGTGTTGTTTAACGTACAACTGGACAAGCTTTTACTGATTGAAGTGAAACGCTATGACTTATTATACTAAGGATAGGAGTTAATGAACATTTGTTTGTTAACTTAGTGTAAACGAATACATGAAGGAGGATACAAAGAATGAAACTTCAAGATAAAGTTGCAGTTGTTACAGGTGCTGGTTCAGGTATGGGGAAAGCAATTGCCACGTTGTACGCCCAAGAAGGCGCGAAAGTCGTGGTATCGGATATTAACGAAGAATCCGCACAAGCGGTAGTGAATGATATTAAGGCACAGGGTGGAGAAGCGATTGTCGTTCTGGCCAATGTAGCCAAGGAAGATGATGTGCAAAATCTGATCGATACAACGGTGAGCACATATGGTACAGTAGATATTCTGATTAACAATGCGGGAATTATGGATGGCATGGAGCCGGCAGCAGATATAACGGATGAGAAGTGGGAGAGATTGTTCGCTGTGAACACAACCAGTGTGATGCGGACAACGCGTAAAGTATTGCCGATCTTCCTGGAAAAACAAAAAGGTGTTATCGTGAACATTGCTTCGGCAGGGGGCCTACACGGCGGACGTGCAGGAGCAGCCTATACGGCGTCCAAACATGCGGTCGTGGGCTTCACCAAAAATACAGGGTATATGTATGCTGAGCAAGGCATTCGCTGTAACGCGATCGCTCCAGGCGCTGTGGCAACCAATATCAGCTCCTCCATGACAGGTATTAGCCATTTCGGTGCAGGGCGGCAACAGCTGGGCATGGCAATCAACCCACGCATCGGGACGAGCGAAGAGATCGCCAAAGTGGCCCTGTTCCTTGGATCTGACGAGTCCAGCTTCGTGAACGGAACTGTCGTTACAGCAGATGCTGGCTGGAGCTCTTACTAATCCACTCATGTGCAGTCGAGCATGGAGTACGGAAATAGTGTGTGAATTAAGGAAGCCGCATAAGTATATGCGGCTTCTTTTTTTGCACCTATGCACCTTACGTACGGTGGATATCAGCATCATATTCCGTATAGGACAAACGTTTGCATTACTACACGGATACCCGAATGAATCAATCTGAGGGTGGCTTTGGCTTGGAAAAGAGTGAGGATTCACGCACGATTAGACGATGGGGGATAATGACCGGATTATGAAGCTGTGGTTCCCCACTAAGAATTTTTAACAATACCTGAACGGCTGTATAACCAAGCTGATAAGTCCCGATGTCGATAGAGCTTAGGGGTGGAGAAGCCAGTTCCGATAATGCAATATTGTTAAAACTGACCACACTGATATCTTCAGGTACCAGATAATGAAGCTCGGCAAGAGCTCTCAATACCCCAAAGGCCACATTGTCATCGATGACAACAATTGCGGTGGGTCTGTCCGGCAAGGACATGAACAGCGACATCGCTCTGAATCCACTTTCCTGCAGAAATTCGCCTTCCACAATCCAATCACTATCCGCATCCAGCCCGGCTTGGGCAAGCGCTTTTTGGTATCCTAACATACGATCATGCGATAACGTAATGTCCGGAGGACCGCTGACAAATCCGATTCGCGTATGTCCCTGAGCGATTAGGTGATGAGTAGCATCATAAGCGGTCTGCACATTATCGTTATCCACCATGGGGGCATCTGGATGAGCTTCACTGCGACCGATTAACACAAAAGGAAACTTTTCCGCTTCCAAAAATGAAATGATGGGATCGTCTCGCTTGGACCCAAGCAGCAAAATACCATCAACTCTACGGCCATGCACAAGGCGGGATATCGCATGCAGTTCATTGTCTGATGATGTTTCAGTTGTTAGCAGCAATTCATAATTCATACGGGTGGCATGTGTAATAATACCTCGCAGCAGTTCCCCGAAAAAGTAATTCTGAAACAACTCTTCTGCAGGACGCGGAAGCATAATCCCAAGGGTATGTGTTGTTTTGGAAACCAGGCTCTTCGCGATGATGTTGGGATGGTAGTTCAATTCTTTCATGATTTGCTTCACTTTGAGAGATGTCTTGGTGCTGATTCTGGGATGGTTGGAAATCACCCGTGACACTGTAGAAGGGGAAACACCCGCCAATTTGGCAATATCCTTGATCGTAATCATGTAAAAAATCCCTTCTGAACAATCGTATAAATATTCTCCTATGGTAATCCAAAGGATACGAGAAATCAATTGCTGACTGTCGAGTAAGGGATACACGTGAAGTAAATTTAAGGAAGAAAGAGTCAGAACAAGGAAACAGGAAATTACTGTAGGTAGATGAGAGGAAATGGTTAAAATTGAGCGAATATGGCTTGTGCAAACGTTTGTGCAAAGAAAGTACATTATTGTATGATGTGATTGTTATTGTAGCGCTTACATCGTTGGATTTACATACTTCTTGACTTTTTTACCCCTAAATATTGAACGGAGAGGTCATCTTGTCTTCCATTTGAGCAAACGTTTGTACAAATGGGAATATGGGATGCAAAACCTGACAACATACGCAGACAAAAGGGTGAAAAGCGCGAACTTTGTTGGACCAAGCAGAGGGAAGGGGACATTTTACATGAGAAAATGGCAAGGGGCAACATTGTCCGTCATGATGGCTTTTACACTGGCTGCGTGCGGGGCTGGAGGCGGAAGTCCATCTCCAACTACGGCAGGTGAGAATCCGGAGGAAGTTGTAGAGCTGACATCCGAGAACCTTCAACCGGAAGAAGGGGCGACCCTGGTGATCTGGGAGGATAAAAATCAAAGCAGCTTTATTGAGCAAAGGGTCAAAAAATTCGAAGAAAAATATGGGGTAACGGTCAAAATGGAGGAATTACCTCCAACCGATCAGGTAACCAAGCTGACGACGGATGGCCCAGCGGGTCTGGCGGCAGATGTGGTTGTTTTCCCGCATGATAAGATTGGTAGCGCTTCAGAAGCGGGACTTATTCTGCCCAATGACATATTCGAAGCAGAGACCGTAGAGAACACCAGCGACAACGCGCTGAAGGCAGTGACGTTCAAGGATATCCTGTACGGCTATCCGTACAGCGTGGAGACCTACGCTCTTTTTTACAACAAAACATTGTATCCAGAAGCTCCGAAAAACTTCGATGAGATTATCAGTTTCGCCAAGACGTTCAATAATGTGAAGTCCAATCAGTATGCGCTGATGTGGGAATTGCAGCAATTTTACTATAACTATGCATTCCTGGCTTCACAGGGCGGTTATATTTTCGGGGACAACGGGATGGATAGCACGGATCTCGGTCTGAATAACGAAGGAGCCCAGAAGGGTGGACAGTTCTTGCAGACGCTGAAGTCGGAAGTACTGCCGCTTAAGATGGGTGACGTGAACTATGATATCAAAAAAGGATTATTCTCCAGCGGTAAGCTGGCTATGGACATTAACGGTCCATGGACCATTGCCGATTATCGCAATGCAGGTATTGATTTTGGCGTTGCTCCGCTTCCGGCAATCGATGGCAACCCGATGACCTCCTTCTCAGGTGTTAAAGCCTATTATGTGAATGCATTTACACAATACCCGAATGCGTCGAAGCTCTTGGCAGCGTTCCTTTCCAATGAAGAAGCTCAGATGGAGAACTTTGAACTGAACGGTACACTTCCTGCGAACAAAAACGTAGCTGCTGATTCGAAGGTGCAGGAGGACCCGATCAATAAGGCGTTCCTGGAACAGTTCAACAACTCCACGCCAATGCCTTCGCTTCCTGCCATGGACAGCGTATGGGGACCGATCACTTCGGCCATTACGGATATATGGGATACCGATAAGGACGTGAAGGCATCACTGGACAATGCCGTGAAACAGATCCAGGAAAGCCTTGCTACCGTCCAATAAGGACGAACGACCAGGTTAGCAATAGGCGGGGAGGAGAGAGCGAATGCAACAGCAGCATGTCCCGGTGCCCGTTGGACCGAACAGGGAAAGGCAGCACCGGATGACAGCGGCTATATGTTCCATCATACTGCAAGGTCTTGGACAGCTGTACAATCGACAGTGGATTAAGGGAATTTGTCTACTGTTACTGGAGGGAGCAGGGCTTGCGTACCTGCTTCCTCGCCTGTCACAGGCCGTATGGGGCATATGGACACTGGGGGAAAATACACAGCGTTTTGTCAAAGTGAATGGGTCTACCGTACTTCAAAGGGGAGACCATTCCATCTTTTTGCTGCTTGATGGCATTATCGTATTGCTGGTGTTTTTTGTGTTTATTCTGATCTACATCCTGAATATTCGGGATGCGTACGTCACGGGACTCGCGAGGGAGGAAGGCAAGCAGACCCTGGGCGCAGCGGCATCGCTTCGGAACATGATGGACAAAAACTTTCCGTATCTGTTTCTGTCCATCCCGGCACTAGGCATTCTTTTCTTCACCGTTATGCCCATTCTGTTTACGATCACGATTGCATTTACCAACTATTCGGCCCCGGATCATATTCCGCCAGCCAAACTCGTGGACTGGGTGGGCTTCAAGACGTTCAGTGATCTGATTCAGCTGAAATCCTGGAGCCAGACATTCTACGGCGTGCTCACCTGGACGGTCATCTGGGCCATCCTGGCGACAGTCACCACCTATTTTGGCGGCGTGCTTGTGGCACTGTTGATTGAACAGCGGGGCATACGCTTCAAGAAGCTGTGGCGGACGATTTTTATTCTGCCTTATGCCATCCCGCAGATCATCTCCTTGCTGCTCATGCGTAATCTGTTTAATGGTCAGTTTGGTCCGATCAATACGTACATGAGAGCATTTGGGCTGGAGGGATTACCCTGGCTGACAGATCCGTTCTGGGCCAAGGTTACCGTCATTGTTGTCAACATGTGGATCGGTATTCCGGTCAGTATGGTGCTGATTCTGGGTGTATTAACAGCCATCCCTCGTGACCTCTATGAGGCTGCCGAAGTGGACGGAGCATCTGCGTTTCAGAAGTTCAGGATCATTACGATGCCGTTCATTCTTTTTGCCACAACTCCGGTACTCATCATGCAGTTCGCCGGAAACTTCAACAACTTCAATGTCATCTTCCTGCTGACCAACGGAAATCCACTGCGGGGAGACTACCAGTACGCAGGGGCAACGGACCTGCTGGTGACCTGGCTCTACAAGCTCACACTCGACAATAATAAGTTCAACATGGCTTCAGCGGTAGGGATCATCATCTTCCTTATAATCGCTTCATTCTCTATCTGGAACTTCCGCCGCTCCAAATCATTCAAGGAGGAGGACATGATTCAATGAAGACACGTAATAATCCGCTGCGTTTGGCCCTGAGTTATGTGCTATTGCTGATCATCGCCGTTGTCTCCATCTACCCGGTACTCTGGATCTTTCTCTCTTCCTTGAGACCCGGCGCGGCATTGTTCAGTGAACGGTTGTGGCCCGAAGCTTTCACGCTAACCCATTACGGTGAGCTGTTTAATAACCCGTCCTTTATGTACGGCAGATGGTATATGAATACGCTGAAAATTGCCTTTTTCACGATGATCTTCTCCACGTTGATGGTGACACTTGGGATGTATGCCTTGTCCCGCTTCCGCTTCCGTGGACGTAAAACGATTCTCTCCACCATGCTGATCCTCGGCATGTTCCCAAGCTTTATGAGCATGATTGCAATCTATATCATTTTGCTGCAAATTAAATTGCTCGACACCCACGCTGCGCTTATCCTGGTCTATTCATCAGGAGCGGTACTGGGCGGATTTATCGTCAAAGGTTTCTTTGATACGATTCCCCGCAGTCTGGATGAAGCGGCCCGTATGGATGGTGCGAGTCACCTGCGGGTATTCACCAGCATCATCCTGCCGTTATCCAAGCCGATGCTGACTTATGTGGCACTAACCAGTTTCACCGGTGCGTGGATGGATTTTATCTTCGCCCGGCTGGTGCTACGGACGAAAGAGAACTGGACGCTTGCGGTGGGCATGTGGGATCTGGTCAACCGTTATCAGGACAGTAACTTTACGATGTTTGCTGCGGGGGCGGTACTGATCGCCATTCCAATTACACTGCTGTTTGTTTTCCTGCAGCGATTCCTTGTTCAGGGTCTGACAGCAGGAGCTTCCAAAGGGTAATCCTGTGCCATAACAGCATAGTCAGCCGCGATCCCTGCGGCACGCTAACCAGGCACTTCCGTGATGTCATGTCTTTGTCGACTGGCACTGCTACGGAAGTGCCTGATTCTGTATGGGCTCGAATCATGATTAGGGAGGAACGTGATGTATGGGCATGAACCCGTCCAGTGAGCCCGAGATTATGGGGTACCAAGATGGACAAGCTGCATTGTATAATACTAAAGCTCCGCCAACACTTTGGCGTAATGTTACCTTTCGAAGGATTTTGTACGGCTACGGCATCTCGGTCTTCGGGGATTGCTTCAATGGGATTGCGATCAGTCTGTGGGTGTTACAGACCACAGGCAGTGCAAAGAGCATGGCGGCCGTACAGATCTGCAATATGGCCGTCAGTTTTTTATTTGGATCGGTGGCAGGTACGGTCGCAGATCGATTGGATCGCAGGAAGCTGATGTTGGCGTCTGATGTATTTCGCGGTGTGATGGCTGTGCTGATTGCGATTAGCTTATTCGGTTGGCATGCGCCGTTCCCGGTGGTGCTGTTGTTGCTCTCACTGTCCATGTTTTCAAGTTTGTTTCAGGCACCTGCATTCCACGCCTCTGTAGCAAGTATGGTAGGCAGGGAGCATATTCAACAAGCAACCGGAACCATTCATATGGTGGATAATCTAGCCCGAATCAGCGGACTAGCCGCGGCGGGAGTAGCTGTTGCTGCATTTGGAGGATTTGTCGCCATATTAATTACGGGGGCAACCTTTCTGTTGTCGGCAGTCTGTGTGCTGATGGCGGGTCGCTTTCCTGAGGTACAGCGATCCGCTAGTCAGCAGACCACGTTTGCTCAGGAATGGCGCAGTTCGTTTAGCTACATCTATCGGAATCGTCTGATTCGATCCATCGTATTGCTCAATCCGGTGCTGATTTTGTTTTTCATGTCAGCCATGATGCTGGTCCAAGTGATGGCGGTCAAGGTATGGGAGGCGAATCCGGTACAGTTTGGATTAATTGAAACCTGTATTCCACTTGGATATATGATTGGCTCTGCAATGCTGATTGCTTCGGGGAAACGATTGAAGCGAAGAGGGAGATGGGTATTTATCGGTCTGATTGTATTAGGACCACTCTATATTTTTTTGGCGAATGTATCCTCGCCAATCATGGCGTTGCCGTTCATCGTGGGTGGAGGTACGATGTTTGCCTGCTGTACAATGCTCACTCAGATTATGCTGAGGACAGCCGTTCCGGACGAGCTGCAAGGAAGGGTCTATGGTGTGGTTGGAACAATCACCAGTACAGCGCCTATTCTGGGATTGACGGTTGTCTCCGTATTGGCAGATCAATGGGGGGCAGCTTCTGTGCTGCAAGGCGTGGGCATATTACTGCTGGCAACAGGTATTCTGGCCGCTACAACACTGAAGTCGATCCGAACCTATCAATGACATTTTATGATACATCAAAATGATATGAATTGAACCCACACGTACACATTCAACAGAGAGAGGATAGAAGCAATCTAAGCAACCTGGCTAGGTACAGCAAAACCCGGAGCATACGCTGCGTTAGCGTAACTCCGGGTTAGCTTGTGGACTGAAAATTTTATTGCCAGTTTACATTTACAGTCGCAGTACCGCTGGTTGGTGTGGTGAACGTGTGGTTGGAACCACCTTCCCACGTAATGGTTGCACCATTTTTCTTGAAGAATTTGAACTCCAGTTGTTTCCCGGCTGGCACGCTCACATCATAGTACCAAGTTGGGTAGGCGTGGATGACCTGATTGAATGCAGGTCCAATAGCTGTTGTGCCCGTACTCCAGTTGCCCAGTTCTGCTACGTTACCCGTCAGATAGATGTTCTGACCCAGTGTGGTGGAAGCATTGTTAATGACAAATCGTACAGTGACCTGATCACCCGTAAGTATGGTGAAGTTGTTATACGCATTGCTGTTGACTCCATTCGCAGCTACTTTTACAGCGTAATTGCCTGCTGCAACCGCTGGGATCGTCACTTTGATCTGTGTATCTTCCCAGGATGTGATCGCAGCACCGGTAACGGCAGTTGTACCGAAGTATACGGTACCTTTGGTGGAGCCAAATCCACGTCCACTAATGGTAACGACATTACCCGGTTTGCCCATCACGGGACCTACATGTCCGATCGTTGGTGTTGTCTCGCTTGTTGTATATTGCCATACCGCGGTTGCTCCGGCTGCCAGTGTGAATGAAGAGACGTTGCCATTGGTGGAAGTGATGTTATTACCGTTCAGTGCACCGCCCAGTACATCGGTGTAGTTGCCTGTTGGCAGTGAAGTGCTTAGATTTGCAATGCTTGCTGGTGTGGAGAGATTACGGTTCACCGCAACAACAGCTACACTTTTGCCGAATTTGCGTTCATAGATATACACATCATTATTGATCCAGCGTTGCTGAGTGGAGCCATAGGCGATTGCCGGATTGGATTTGCGCAGAGGTGCCAGCTTGCTGATCACGTTAAAAGCAGTGGTTGTTTTGGAGAAGGAAGGCATTTTGGCCCGATTATCAGGGTCTCCGTTTCCAGTCAGATACTGCTCGGTACCATAATAGATAGCAGGTACGCCGCGTGAAGTCAGCGTGAAGGCCAGCGCCTGTTCCAGACGACGATTGTTGACGGCACTTGTTTTGAATCGATCCATATCATGGTTGTCGATGAACGTGACTTGGTCATTCACCTGATTGTAATCTGCCGCTGTGCCTGTAATCATCGAATCCAGAGCATACATGTTGGATGTGTTATCCCGGAAGACATCGCGCACAGCAGAGTTAAAGCGGAAATCAAGCAGGCTCATCCCGGATTCGTTGGCAAATTCCGTGTTATCCGCATCGGATGCAGCAGATCCCAAGAACCATTCACCAAAGGTGAATACAGGTTTATGTGCATAGATGGAGGACATCCAGCTCTTTTGCCAGCCGAGAGGCATATGTTTCACCGCATCAACGCGAATACCATCCACGCCCATATCAAGCCATAGCTTGATTGCATCTTTGAAATATTGATCAATGGTACTGTTATTGTGATTCAGGTCAGCGAGGTCATAGAGGTTTTTGTAGATACCATTCTCCAGGGAGGAAAAATCGGAGCCGCCGTTGTGATGGAAATATCCATTTGTATCATTCGTGTATCCGCCAACAAGATTACCATTATCGTACAACTTGCCATTCTCAGCAAAAGACGTATCGGTTTCCATGGCAGGAGACGTGTGATTTGGGGCAAAGTCAATCACGATCTTGATGCCTTTGGCATGAGCGGTTGTAATCAGATTTTGAAAATCAGCCATCGTTCCGAAATACGGATTGGTCTTCTTGAAATCACGTGCCCAGTAGCCATGATACGCTGTGTTGATCACGCCGCCGTAGTTGATTGTGGCGAAGATATTTTCGACTGGTTGGGAGATCCACAGTGCCGTAACGCCCAGATCGCTAAAATAGTTATCGTTGATTTTGTTGATCAGACCCTGCCAGTCGCCTCCGCAATACAACTTCAGGTTACTACAAGTGGCATCGTAGGCAGCTCCGGTAGGATTGTTGGAAGGATTGCCGTCCAGGAAGCGATCTGTAAAGATCTGATAGATGACGTCTGTACTAAAGTTCTGCTTGTTGGTAACCGCGGTATCCGCATCGGCATAGATCGCTGAAGCAGGCAGATAGGGAAGTGCGCCCCCTGCAAGTAAACTGAGTGTCAGTGTTGTGCTGAGGAGTAAGCGTTTGGCCATTTGAAACATAGTAATCCACCCTTCTCGTGAATGTAGTAGTTTAGATAAACAACCAACCTGGCTCTTGAATAATAGCGCTTTCAATACAACGGAGTGTTACGCAGTGGATTGAAGACTTCCCTCCTTTTGACACGCTAACAACCCCGGCATCTCCTTCGGGAGTTACCGGGGTTGTCCTAAACCGCTCAGGTTTAAAAGCATGGCCCTCGAGTTATGATCACAACGTTATCGTAAGAAATATTGGATCTTATGTCAATAACTTTTTTGGGAGCATTTATTTTCTATTTTTATATTTACAAAAGCACGTCCGGGGATTTAAACTATTCGCAGATTCACAATATAAGGGCTATGTATCCCCGGACAATTACGTGTGTTCTGGGACAACCCCGTCTCTTCTGAGGCGGGGTTATTTGTTTGTATTATGCAGTCAAATCGGGAGAAGAGAGGCGGTTGATGATCGTTGAGTACCCATTCTGCCATTGAATGTTTGGAAGGCATTCAGGCGTCACGGCTGGGCAATATCCGCAACATTTATGTGTACCTCCCGCCTGGTTATCATGAGCAGACAGCCCGGCAATACCCGGTTCTGTACGTTCATGCAGGGCAGCGGGCTTTTGGTCCATCCGGGCCAGGCAATGAAACATGGAATATGGACCAGGCAGCAGACGGTCTTATTTCCTCCGGGCAGATTGAATCCCTGATTATTGTCGGAATTACGCATGTCCGTCCAGTCACACACAACGAATTCTATCACTTCATCGCTCCGGAGAGAGAGGCCGTGAGTGTGGGTTGCTCAGGCATCGCCTATGAGCATTTCATCATTCATGAACTCAAGCCGATCATTGATCATCGTTATCGGACGCTGCCGGACAAGTCGAATACCGGGCTGTTGGGTTCATCTGCCGCAGCGCTTTGTACATTGCACATGGGGATGCGAAATCCGGATGTTTTCGGAAAACTGATCATGATGTCGCCATTCTATGTGGATGTGCAGCTGGACGACACATCGGAAAGTGGACTGTTGGAAGAGAACATGTATCGCTTGCCAGAAGAGGTACCCGACGTTCGAATATGGATGGATATTGGAGATACGGAAGGTCTGTTTCTGCCTTCCCAGGTCAGAAGGGTAGCTCATCAATTACTTGAACGCGGAGTAGGATCGGATGAGGAATTGGCATTTCTGGAACAGCAGGATGCCTGTCATCAGGAAGGTGACTGGGGAGCACGCGTTCATCTCCCGTTACTATACATGTTCGGCCACGTGGGTAAGCCCTCTTCGCTCAAACTGCTTGGAAGGGATGCCATCGGACTACAGGGTGGAATGACCGTGTGTATCAATGCGCAAATACACTACGAGAGCGGATTGGTTCAGAGTCTGCTGCATGGCAATTATACTTCAAGTGACCCGGGTGTCATCCAGGTTCGTTCGAGTGGAGAGCTGGTGCCTGTTGGTATTGGGAGTGCATCCATCACGCTAACTTTGGGGGAACTGTCTACTACACGCATCTACACGGTTGTTCCTGAATTGTCCACTCATGTGGAGGTCTGCATTCATGCGGAGGTAACCTCAGAGGAAGAGCCGGAGGAAACGATATATGGTGGGATGGGCATGAAGCTTGTCCGTTCCGGTAAAGGTCGATATCAGGGTTGTTACCAAGTCCCGCGTGATAGTGGGTTCTCCTTCCGATTTACTCGCGGTTTCCGTCGTTTCGAGACCGATGTGGATGGCAAGCCTATTGCCAATCGGGTATTTCGAGCGACAGATGATATGTCTGTGCATTACCTAATCCAATCCTGGGGCAGTACGTCAGCCAAAACGGGAACAGGAGGCCCAAAATGATCATTCCTTCATTCGCTCCAGTGCTGGACATTCCCTATTATTATCCCTGCAATTTCCCTCTGATTCATGAAGTGCTCCATCGACAAGGATCTATCACAAGTCTTGCACTGCTGGCGGCAAGTCGGTTGTACAGCCTTCCTTCGTGCGGGGATAACGGACTGGTGAAGCCTTATTTTCACAAACTGGATTATGTAGAGCCGATCTGGGAGATGTATGGTCAGCGGCAGCTAGACAGCTTCGAGGAGGGCAAGGCGCAGATCAGGCAGCATATCGGCGAAGGTGGGCTTTTTTTGGCTACAGGAACCAGTTATCATCTGCCTTATTGTGAGGATTATCAGAATCCCGAGTACATTCGCAAACACGTGAAGCAAGGCTCCCGACTGCATCTGGTAGACCATTGGATTGCCGTATATGGTTTGGAAGAAGAGCATGTTCACGTCTACGATCCCGTGCCCTCCAAGTATAAGGGGAAGGTTGCTCAAAGGGCCTTTCATGACTTCTGGAAAGGGAACCAAAGCATACCCGAGCTTGCTCAGGCCAAGCGCAAAGAAGAACTCCGAACGTATGGAACCATGGACATTCGGGCGACTGTAAAGCTTGACTCTGCCGGGTACCGAGAGATGTTGATCCAGGCGTTAACAACGCAGATTGAAGAGTTTCTGACAGGCCGGACGATTACACAAGGAGAGCGGAATTTTCATTTTGGACATGCGGTGTCTCTGCGGCTCTTAGATGCATTGCATGGGGCGAATGATGAGGATCAAGCCAATGAAATGTTGATATCTGGCCTGCTGTTTGATATGCGATGGAGTCGGTATTTTCTTCGAGATCTTCTTCAGGAGTCTGCCTTATGGCTCGGTTCTCCACTTGATCAATATGCAAGAGAATTCAGCGACATCATTGCACGGTGGGAGAAGGCATACAATATGTTGCAGGTAAGCCGGATGAAGAACCGTGAGCACTGGAAAGTACAGCTAACAGGTGTCATTAAAATGTTGGTCACGGATGAATGGCACTGGTATGAATCACTTCGACAGTCCATACCTCGGGCAGATTGCTTTCAACGTCAGACCGTGCCAAGGATTGGACAACGACACAGGGAGGCTTTGCTTCGTATCGTGCTGGATAGTTGCCGGGAGTTAAATGCATACCATAATACATCGATTCCGCTTGGTGAGGGTGGTAACGCTCCGCTATATGGACGAAATGGGCAACTGGATTCGCTGGAACTCGTGTCCTTGCTTGCAGTGGTAGAGCAGGGAATCGAAGATCGATGGGGGACGGGGATGGGAGCCGCACTGGCGGAGATGGCTGCTGCTTCTATGCCGGAAAGCCCGTATCAGACCGTGGGTTCACTTGTTGATTATCTCGCACAGCAATGGGCGCCTGCCGGTGAGGAGGATGCAAGATGTTGAACCAATTCTTGCTTGAACGATTCGCGGAACAGGGACAGCAACCTGCACTGATCTGGAAGGATCGGGAGTACAGCTACAGTTGGCTGCTGGAACAGGTTGACATCATGAGTGAGTGGATTACAGCAGAAGGGCTGACTGGGCAACTTGTAACGCTGGAGGAAGACTATTCCCCATATGCGGCGGCAGCATTGGTTGCTTTGCTCGGACAAGGGTGTATCGTGCTTCCCATGGATCGGTACCTGGTCGAAGCCAAACGACAGGAATACATCGAACTGGCACAGGTGAAATGGCGTTTGGGCGTTGAAGAAGGCAAGTTGTGCATTCGGCAAACATGTGAATTATCTGGAGAGGTTCCCGTGTTGTTATCCTCGCTGGCACAGGAGGGCGTAGGGGGCGTAGTACTCTTTTCATCCGGATCAACCGGAGTGAGTAAAGCGACTGTGCATCGTGCAGATCGGCTGTTACATCGTTTTCGGCGGCAGGTTCGGCCCTTGCGAACGATTCCATTTATGATGTTTGATCATATCGGCGGTGTGAATACAATGCTGCAATCCCTGTCCAGTGGGGGCTGTCTTTGTATCATTGCGGATCGATCTCCCGAAGAAGTGTGCCGAACGATTGAGAAGTTTCGTGTGCAGGCTCTTCCGGTCTCTCCAACATTCATGAATCTGTTGCTGCTGGGCAGAAATGATGAGGGGTATGATCTGTCGAGTCTCGAAGTTGTGTCATACGGATCGGAAGTGATGCCTGAATCCGTACTGGCAGCCTGGAACCGGAGATTTCCACAACTAAGGACGATACAAGCCTATGGCATGTCTGAACTTGGCATTCTGCCAACCCGCTCCAAAGAGCCAGGTTCTCTGCTGTTCTCCATTCAAGATGAAGAGGTCAAGTATCGGGTGGTGGAAGGAGAATTGCAGATTCATACAGCAACAGCGATGATCGGATATTTGAATGCACCATCACCTTTTACAGAGGACGGGTGGCTTCGTACAGGGGATGAAGCCGTGCTGGAGCAGGGGTACATTCGTATTCTGGGACGTCGTTCCGAGATCATTAATGTAGGTGGACGAAAAGTGTATCCTGCCGAGGTCGAGGGTGTTCTGGAAGAGATGGAATGTATTGAAGCGGCCGTAGTTTCGGGAGAACAGAGTGGTATCACCGGTCAGAGGGTGAAGGTGACTATCCGGCTGGCTGCGGAGTGTACTCTCACCGATCTGCGGCGGTCCATCTGGGAATATTGTCAGGACAAGCTGCCTTCATACAAGATTCCGCAGAAAATCGTAATTACACAGGAAGCTCTCGTAAGTTCAAGAATGAAGAAAATACGAAAACCGATGACTTCAATATCCTTCGCCTCAGCTGGGAAATAGGTCGCTGCCTCGAAGAGTTTCACCTCGCTTGAATGGCTATAGCTAACGAACCTCAAACATCCTATTGAGAGGATAATCAAGAAAAGTAAAACCTAACGAATCTCAGCAACGTTATTGCGTCGAAAACACGGCTTCTACTCTCGAAAATGGACTTATTGGACGAAATAAGGTCTCTCTGATTCGTTAGACATTTAGCCCGCGTATAATAAAGCAAATAACGTGTGCTGGGTTCGTTAGGGTATGACGTATGAGATGCACAAGACGTATAAGATACAGAAGAGGCTGTCCTTGGTCGTCAATATGACCTGGAGGACAGCCTCTTTGAAGTTATTTTCCCTTGTTAGCCGTATTCATATCAGGCTTTCGCTGGTTGTTTGATCTCCATTTGCAGTAAGGAGAATCCGTATGCTTCCAGATCGAGGGTCAGTTTATTTTGCTGAGCTTCCACGGTGTTTGATGTGAACAGATTTCGCCAGATGTTACGATCTCCAAAGGGGAGTTCGAGGGTACACGGCTCATCACCAGCATTAAGAACAAGAAGCATACGCTCACCCGTATGCGAATCTAATCGTTCGATGGCAAGACAAGGGTCTCCGGCTTTTGCATATACGATCTTCAGTTCTGTGCTGCGTAGGGCAGGGTGCTGTTTGCGAAGGGCAATCGTACGGGTGAAGAATTCCAGAAGCTCGCGATTCTGCTTGGTCTCATCCCACTCCATACACTTGCGGCAACCCGGATCATATCCTCCATCAAGTCCCACTTCGTCTCCATAATAGATACATGGCACACCTGGATACGTAAGCAACAACGTAACGGCAAGTTTCATCTTGCGCTCGTCTCCATCACATAAAGTCAGCAGTCTGGGTGTATCATGACTTCCAAGCAGATTGAAGGCCGCTTCTGTTACAGGCTGTGAATAGGCTGCGAGCAGTTTGCCGATCTCATTGGCAAATGCTAGGCCGTCGAGCTTGCCGTGCACCGTATAGTCCAATACCGAGTTGGTAAACGGATAATTCATCACGGCATCGAACTGGTCTCCCTGAAGCCACATGAGCGAATCATGCCAGATCTCACCAAGCAAATAGGCGTCAGGTTTGATGGCTTTTACCGTCTGACGGAATTCGCGCCAGAACTGATGATCCACCTCGTTGGCTACATCGAGCCTCCAGCCGTCAATGTCCATCTCCTCTATCCAGAAACGTCCTACCTCCAACAGATATGCCTTCACCTCAGGGTGTTCCGTATTTAGCTTTGGCATAAGCGGTTCAAAGGCAAAGGTGTCATAAGTCGGTATGCCATCCTCCACACGCGGCGGCCAGTCCTTGATATAGAACCAGTCTGCGTAGGGGGAAGAGGCTCCATTCTTCATGACATCGACAAAAGGAGGAAACTCTCTGCCGGAATGATTGAATACCGCATCCAGAACAACGCGTATGCCGCGCTGATGACAGGCATCCACAAACGCTTTGAACTGTTCATTGGTTCCAAAGTGAGGATCAACCTTCATGTAATCGCCTGTATTGTATTTGTGATTCGTAGTGGCCTCGAACAGCGGACAAAAGTAAATGGCATTGATACCAAGCTGACTTATATGATCCAGATGATCAAGCACACCTTGGAGATCCCCACCGAAGAAGTTCACCGGTGTAGGTTCCCCTCCCCAGGGTTCAGCATTTTTGGGACTGATGGATGGATCGCCATTGGCATAACGTTCAGGGAAAATCTGATAAAACACAGCATCCTTAACCCAGGCAGGCGGCTCAAAAATGTCGACCGGGTTCATAAATGGAAAATCAAAGAATTCAAGTGGATGATCAGGCAGCGCCTGCTCGAACCCACGCTCCGTCATCCAGACCGATTCCTCTCCCTGAATCAATTGGAAACCATACCGTAATCTGCGATAGGGAGGTGAAGTCTCGGCTTCCCAATAATCGAACATTTCATCCCGGGCAAAGATGTGCATGGGGATGTGCGTGATCGTCCGATCCCAGGCATATTTGTCTCCGGTAATGGCAATCACCGCATCCAGGTCCCCACGTTTGGACCGAAGTCGGAGGTGCATGGTCGAGCGGTCATAAGCATAGGACCAATTGAGTTTGGGGCGATGGTAAACGGCTTCAAGAATCATGTAAATCACTCCTCGTCAGATGATGAAATTCAGATAAAAGTGGCCATTAAACGCAAAAAAGGCACAACCTCAATTGTTCACGAGGTTGTACCTTTCGGCAGCATAGCCTTTTGATTATAGTGCTATTATACGAACTAACTCAGCAAAAGAAAACACTTTTTTTCCTTAAATTTCAAATTGTTTTATTCGAAATGTAGGACGCATATCTGCAATTACTGTTTTTTATAAATCAAATCCAAGTTTATTGGCATATGCAGAGAAATCTTTGTGAAACTTCTCGATATTTTTCTTCCCGGCATCAATTTTGGCATTGGCTTGTTTCAGGACAGCACTGTTTACCGTTGTTTTGGAGACCGCTTTTTTAGCGAGTTGGAATCCTTCCAGCTGTGTATAGCTACCTTTAATCAGGTTAGCATGGATTTTTTGCAATTCTGTATTTTGCGGTTTAATCAGCTTCAGCTTGGAAACATATTTGGTGTAGTTAGGAATCGCTGTGTTGGTCAGTTTCAGGAAAACGGACTTGCGATTGGATGATGTAATGTAAAATCCACCTCCCAAAGCATTGAAGGCTTTCTCCTCATATACCGATGCCATATCCAACTGATCAAGGTAGTTGAGGAAATCTTCTTCTTCGACTGTAGGGATCGGTTCTTGTTCTGACGTGTCAACTTCTTCATAGTATTCGTCTTCCGAATATGTAGTGGTTGAGTCATCCGCAGCAGAGACGTAGGACCCTGCAGGTGCAAATACCCCGCCAAGCAAGACAAAACTCATAATGATTGATAGTACCCATGATTTCTTCACGTGTTAATATCCCCTATCTATAGATGTGATTATATTCCAATGGATAATCTAACATAGTACGACAAGAAATTACAGGAATTGTTTTACAGTAAATTCAGCAGTCAAACGCATATGAATGAATAATGATCCACCAGCAAAAAGGACATGTATTAGATGAAGCTAAAAGTAAGAAGAGAGATTTGTATATTTAGCAGGTAAGAAAAAAATTACATATATGGTTTATGTGGAGGCGTATTGTATCGATATATATTGTATTGGTTTAGTTAATATATCTTTATTTAATGTTGTTTTATGAAGTTACAGAGTTCGATAGGGAGTGAGAAGTTTTTCCAAATAAAATGCTTGTATAATGATTTCATCTCCATTACAATACAATTGATAATGAGATTCAATATCATTTAGATAAAAAAGGGGAGACGGATTTCATGTATAAAGTAAAGAAAAAGCTATACATTTATGCAGCACTTATTCTGATGATTTCACTACTTGCTGGCTGTGCTTCGGGTGGAAGTGCTGAGACAACGAATACATCCAGCCAAGCTGCAAGCAGCAATGAGAGCAATAATGAAAGTGATACAAGTGCCAGTTCGACTGAAGATCAGACCCGAGTGATCAAACATGCCATGGGTGAAACCACAATCAAGGGAACCCCGCAAAAGATCGTGACACTGTTCCAGGGTGCGAATGATGTCGTTGTTGCACTTGGCGTGAAACCGACAGGCGTGGTGGAATCATGGGTTCAACAGCCGATATATGAATATCTAAGAGCAGATCTGGGCGGAGTTCCACAAGTAGGACAGGAATCGCAGCCCAATCTGGAAGAGATCAACAAGTTGAAACCCGACTTGATTATTGCTACGAAGATCAGACATGAAGAGATCTATGAGCAATTGTCCCAGATCGCACCAACGGTAGTGACGGAGACGCTGTTTGACTGGAAAGAAACAGTGAAAACTGTTGGAGAAGCGATGAATATGGTTGAGCAATCGGATAAACTGTTGTCTGATTGGGATGGCCGTGTAGCTGATTTCAAAGAGAAAATGGGGAATCGTCTACCAATTGAAGCAACCATCACGAACTTTAGAGCCGATCAAGTTCGTATTTTCTACATGGGATATGCAGGTAAGATTCTGAATGAACTTGGGTTCACCAGACCTGCCGGACATGACGCAGACACATGGGGAGTTGAATTGACTTCCAAAGAGAACATTCCGGATATGAATGCAGACATGATCTTCAACTTCAATTCAGGCACAGAAACAGATGCCATTCAGAAAAATTATGATGATTGGACCAGCAGTCCACTGTGGAAAAACCTTGATGCTGTTAAGAACAACCAACTGGTTCAGGTCGATGAAGTGGCCTGGAACATGGCAGGTGGATACACATCGGCCAACATGATGCTGGACGATCTATATAAGCAGTTCAACCTGAACTAACTAACAGGAGCAGGACCTGCCATGCACCAGGACATTCGTTAACGAAGTGTATGGGCAGGCAGGTCTTTTGTCATTTTACAGATGAAAGAGTGAGAGTATGTTTCCCCTTTTTACAAAGGCAAGCGCCAAGATCTATGGACTGGTTGGTTTATTCATATTACTTCTACTTGCTTGCCTGGCCAGTATGATTCTGGGACGTACGCATATCACGTTTCAGATGGCATGGGAAGCACTGCAATTCTATGACGAGAGTTCTGTGGAACATGTGGTTCTGCTGACGGAACGGTTGCCACGTACAGTTATTGCTGCTGTTGTAGGAGCAAGTTTGGCCGTGGCAGGTGGACTGATGCAGGCATTGACACGTAACCCGCTGGCATCACCAAGTGTGTTCGGGATCAATGCAGGTGCGATCTTTTTTATTGTCATTGCCATTGTGGTATTGTCCGTATCTTCGCTCACCACCATGATGTGGTTTGGTTTTGCCGGAGCTGCGGTTGCCGCGGCGATTGTCTATGCACTGGGTTCCCTCGGTCGTGATGGTCTGACACCAATCAAAATTGTATTGGCAGGTACGGCAATCTCCGCGTTATTTGCCTCGTTCACACAGGCCATTTTGGTGCTGGATGGAACCGGATTGCAGGATGTACTGTTCTGGCTTGCCGGTTCAGTAAGTGGTCGGACGTTGGAAATGTTATATCCTGTTCTGCCATACATGACAGCCGCAGCTATTGTCGCTCTGTTCATGGGCAGAGCCATCAATCTGCTCTTGACGGGTGATGATATCGCCAAAGGGATGGGACAGAATGTACTTCTGGTCAAGGTGCTCATGGGAGTGGTTACGGTTTTGCTGGCGGGTGGTTCAGTTGCCGTAGCCGGTTCAATCGGTCTCGTCGGTCTGGTTGTCCCGCATATCATGCGTGCACTGGTGGGCAATGATTACCGCTGGCTCGTTCCTTACTCTATTGTAGGGGGAGCGATTCTGCTGCTGTCCGCGGATGTGGTTGCAAGGTTGGTGATCATGCCGCAGGAAGTTCCACTCGGTGTCATGACTGCACTGATTGGCGGACCCTTCTTCGTGTACATTGCCCGCAAGGGGGTGACGAAGATATGAGGAAAATGTTGACTTTCCGCAACAAAAAAGACACCGTCTCGGTGCAAATGGAACGAAAATCACTGGCTGTCATCGGTATATGTATTCTCCTGTTTCTCGTGGCAGGGGTTGTCGGTACCAGTGTGGGCAGTGACTTTATATCTCCGCTGGATGTGCTTCGAACGATATTTGGTCTGAATGAAGGGGAGCATGACTTCGTCGTGCTGACCTTAAGACTGCCACGGGTGTTATTATCTCTGCTTGTAGGAGCAGCCCTCGGTATGTCTGGCGCACTTCTGCAAGGTATTATCCGTAATCCGCTGGCCTCACCGGATGTCATCGGAATTACTGGTGGTGCAGCTGTTGCGGCTGTAGGTTTTGTTACATTGCTGGGCGGAGCGGTGAGCATCAAGTTGTTACCACTGTTCGCCATCGCTGGCGCAATTGTGACGGCATTAATCATCTACGTGCTTGCTTGGAAAAAAGGAGTCAGTCCGATCCGTCTGGTGCTGATCGGAATTGGAGTGTCAGCCATTACCGGAGCTGGAACAACCTTTATGTTGATACTGAGTCCGTTCTACACGGCAGGTCAAGCCTATATCTGGCTGACTGGAAGTGTGTACGGAGCATCATGGACCGATGTTCGAACCATTCTCCCGGTTATCATTATTGTTGTTCCTCTGGCGATCTGGTTCGCCCGTAGCCTGAATGCACAGGAGTTCGGGGATGATCTGGCCACAGGCCTAGGGGTAACGGTCCAGCGGCATCGTTCAGCGTTGTTGTTATGCAGTGTACTGCTGGCGGGAATCGCCGTTGCGGTAGCCGGAACCATTGGTTTTGTTGGTCTGATCGCTCCACATATTGCCCGGAAGCTGGTCGGCCGGATGTTTGGCAGTATGCTGATTGTATCTGGACTGGTTGGTGCTCTGCTTGTATTTGCGGCAGATCTGATTGCCCGCACAGCCTTTCTACCACTTGATGTTCCCGCAGGGGTATTCACCGCAGGCGTAGGCGCACCATTTTTCCTGTATTTGTTGTTCAAGAATCGAAATCAGTTTTGAGGAGGAGAGAGCTGTGAGTATTCTGGAAGCCAAGGAGCTTACGATCTCCTATGGAGCAGATCCCATTATTGAAAATTTGAACCTGATCATTCCCAAGGGACAGATTACTGTCCTGATTGGCAGCAACGGCTGTGGCAAATCTACGCTGCTGCGTACGATGGCCCGTTTGCTGAAATCCAGCTCAGGTTCCGTGCTGCTGGATGGCGAAGAGATTGCGAAGCTGCCGACTAAGGAAATTTCAAGACGCATGTCCATCCTGCCACAGGGTCCGACTGCTCCGGAAGGCTTGACGGTGAACCAACTGGTTAAGCAAGGACGTTATCCACATCAAACGTGGCTGAAGCAATGGTCACGAGAGGATGAGCGTATGGTCAAGCTGGCACTTGAATCCACACATCTGGCAGAACTCGCGGATCGACCTGTGGATGCATTGTCCGGTGGACAGCGTCAGCGTGCCTGGATTGCAATGACACTTGCGCAGGGGACTGAAACGCTGTTATTGGATGAACCTACAACCTATCTGGATATGACACATCAGATTGATATCCTCGATCTGTTGTTTGAGTTGAACGAACGGGAAGGACGCACGATTGTCATGGTACTTCATGATCTGAATCTGGCATGTCGTTATGCGCATCACATTGTGGCTGTTCACAACAAGTCCATCTACGCAGAAGGTAAACCGGAAGATATTGTTACACAGGACATGGTCCGTAAAGTCTTCCAGATGGAGTGTGAGATTGCAATCGATCCACTGTTCGGCACACCAACCTGTATCCCGCATGGACGAGGAAGGAAGCTGAATGGAGAACAGGTTATACACAACTGGCTTGAGGATCAAAAAGTCCGCTTTTGATTACTTCAATAATGATTCAAAACTCCACATCAACTCCATTGTATGATCATACAGATGACAAATTAGGCAAGCCGTTGGTAAAACCATGTCCCAGGCTTGCCTGGTTTGTTGTGCCTATTATTCGATAAAAGCATACCTGTACCGACTCAAACCCACACTAAATTCATTCTTATTTTTCCTTAAAAGTTTATTATTGACAATATAACTTGAATTGCCATAAAATAGATTTTATATGATATTGATAATCATTATCAATATGTGATTACAAAAAAATTGATGAAGTATAAGCTATATAAGTTTAATTCAAATTTCACACGTTAACGGAGGGGGCAGAACAGATCTGAAGAAGCGTAGCGTGCGCCTTTATCACCGGATTTCCCCTTTGTAAAGGGGTTCAAAAAAATCTGGGGATAACAGCGATCGGAAGATGGTTCTGACCGCGCAGTGATTTCGTGTAAAAACTCTATTCAACTTATATAGGAGCGAGTACCTTCATTCGATCGAGGAGGATTTTCAGTGTTTCCGAGAGGGATTCATAATCTGCAAAACCGACTCATTATAAGCAAAGCGAGAGAAATGGGCATCACCTGTGAGCTACTTCTTGAGGGATGCGAAGATTTTCTGAAGCTGTCTGTAGGGGACAAACAGATCATCATTAACAAAACCAGATCCCATCGTTTGCCGTTAATCGCTGGACTGCTCGCGAAGAACAAGCAGGCATGTAATATGTTGTTGCATGAACAGGGAATGCCTGTGCCATCATTTATCGTAATCCCAGAGATGGGAAGCGATGCAGCAGATTTTCTGAAAAGGCATGGCTCCATTGTAGTGAAACCGCTGGATGCGAGCAGCAGCATGGGCGTGACGCTGGATGTGCGTACTCCAGATGAACTGGAGGCAGCCATTCATCTTGCGAGTGTCCACGGCAGCAGTATTATGTTGCAGCAATATGTGACCGGAATCGATTACAGAGTGCTGGTTATTAACGGTGAAGTAGCGGCTGTGAATGAGTATCGACCTGTCTATGTCGAGGGAGACGGGACTTCAACCGTTCGGGCGTTAATTGAGCAGTTGAATCAGGAACGAATCGAGATGACACCCATTGGCGAGTATGAAGCTTTTCCTCAGGTTGATGTAGAAACGGAACGAGTGCTGGAGGTATTACATGCACAAGGGACAACTCTGGATGAAGTTCCTGCCGCTGGAAAAGAAATCGAGTTATATGATCTCCGCAATTCTGCCGCCGGAAAAATCAGTGAATTCTACAAGGATTGTACCGAAATCATTCATCCTGAAAATGCCCGAATGATCATTCAAGCGGCCAAAACTCTTCAGATTGATGTAGCAGGAGTCGATGTTCGTTGTTGTGATATCCGCACTCCAATCTCCAGAGAACAAGGGGGCATTCTGGAAGTGAACGCCTTGCCAGATCTGACGCACCACGTCTTTCCCCATGGTGGAACAACTCGTGATGTGGTTCGGTTATACCTGGAATACCTGTGTCAGGAGCAACTTGAATATAAAATGTATAGCTTATAACAACGTATAGATGACAATGTATAACGGATAACGGATAACAGATGACGGATACCATCATGTATAATTCGGACCTTACATGATTTTGAACCAATACCATGTCATATGCAAAATGCAGAACAAGAAACACAGGCAGCAGGTTCAGCCTGAATCGATTATAAGGAGCGTTAGAGGGCTATGTCAGTAGAGGTGCAGACGGAATATCTGAAGATGCAAAATGAGAAGGAATCCAATGCAAGATCGTACCCCAGACATTTCCCGCTTGTCATTAACAAGGCCCATGGAGTGAAGATTACCGATACGGAAGGCCGTGTATTCTACGACTGCCTGGCTGGTGCAGGAACATTGGCGCTGGGGCACAACCATGACACGGTGATCAACGCCATTCGCGATGTCCTGGATCAGCAGATTCCGCTTCATACACTGGATTTAGCAACACCGCTGAAACTTTCATATATGCAAGAACTGTTCTCCATTCTTCCGGCAGAGATGCGAGACCAAGCCAAAATCCAGTTCTGTGGTCCAACCGGAGCGGATGCAGTAGAAGCAGCCATTAAGCTGGTCAAACATGCAACAGGTGGCAAGTCCATTCTTGCCTTTCAAGGAGGTTATCACGGTTCAACACAAGCGACGATGTCGATGAGTGGCAACCTGAGCAAGAAACAGCACTTGCAAAGCCTGCTGCCGGATGTTCATTTCCTGCCGTTTCCTTATGAATACCGCTGCCCATTTGGTGTTGGTGAAGGCATGACGGCCCGGTTGAGCGCACAGTATATCGAGAACCTGCTCGATGATTGCGAGAGCGGTATTGCCGCACCGTGTGGGGTCATTGTGGAAACGGTTCAGGGCGAAGGCGGGGCGATTCCGGCAGACATTGAATGGCTGAGGGAGCTGCGCCGAATCACAGCAGAGCGAAACATTCCGCTCATCATCGACGAAGTGCAGACAGGCATTGGACGGACAGGGCGGATGTTTTCATTTGAACATGCCGGAATTGTACCTGATGTAATCATCTGCTCCAAAGCCGTTGGCGGAAGTCTGCCGATGTCTGTTGTCATCTACCGGGAAGAGCTGGACCAATGGCAACCTGGTGCACACACAGGTACGTTCCGTGGCAATCAGCTGGCCATGGCAGCGGGACTTGCGACACTTCGTTATATTCGGGAACAGGATGTTCTACACAACGTTCATCTGCGCAGTGAGCAGTTCATGAATCAACTGAATGCATTGAAAGAGCAGTATGCAGAGATTGGAGATGTGCGAGGCAGAGGACTGATGATTGGCGTTGAGGTGGTTGATCCAGTGGGACGCAAGGATCGTCTGGGACATTATCTGCCTAATGGTGCGCTGGCTGAGTCTATTCAGCGTGAATGTTTCAAGAATGGATTAATTGTGGAACTGGGCGGGCGTCATTCAGCGGTTGTTCGTTTTCTGCCGCCTCTGAATATTACGGAGCAAGAAACGAATGCAATCCTTGCGATCTTTGAGAAATCGGTAGCTGAAGCGATTGCCTTAGCAACGGCTGCATGTTGAAGCTATCCCTGATGAAAAGGCATGCAGTATTACTCGCGATTCTGATCGGTGCCTTTTCGCTGGTACTGACCAACAGTGCATTTAACCTGCTGTTGCCTTATTTTGTG
Source organism: Paenibacillus sp. FSL k6-2145 (assembly GCF_037976585.1). NCBI lineage: Bacteria > Bacillati > Bacillota > Bacilli > Caryophanales > Paenibacillaceae > Paenibacillus > Paenibacillus sp. FSL k6-2145. The sequence goes on from NZ_CP150267.1 coordinate 3,202,222, forward strand.
CAATATTATCAGATCTCTACCACAGCAGGCGGATGGATCATCGCGCTGTACATGCTGGCTATGACGTTAACGATGCCGCTGGCTTCCCTGATCGTGGACCGACTGGGGCGTAAGCAGACGTATATGCTGGGCATCAGTATCTATGGAGTGTTCTCGGTGGCAGGTGCGTTGTTTTATCACTCCATCGAAGTACTGTTACTGGTTCGTTTCATGCATGGCGTTGCCGCAGGGCTGATGATTCCGTTATCGCTTGTGTTGCTGTTTGATGTGTACGGACCGGAGGTAAGAGGGCGAATTACCGGAGCATGGGGCTTGCTGCTTATGCTGGCTCCGGCTGCCGGACCAACGCTGGGTGGTTTCATCATTCAGTATGGACGGCTTGAAATGCTGTTCTGGCTTAATGTGCCACTGGCTATATTCTCGTTGATCGGGTGCGGTCGAGTCATTCAAACTTATGTCCCTGCCCGCAGGAAAAAATGGCATCCATCCAGTGTCATGCTGCTGATCTGCGCTGTAGGTGCCCTTAGTCTGGGGGTACAGTTGTACGCAAGTCCTGTCGTGGCAGTATGGGTACCTTGGATGCTGATTGCGCTCGGTGTGGTGTTGCTCATTTGTTTTGTCCAGACAGAGAACGGTCGGAAGGAACCACTGATCCGGTACCAGTTGCTGCGGCGTAATGCCGTCTTTCCGCTGACTGTACTGATCTCGACGATTCAGGATTGTGTCATGTTTGGCGTGATCTTTGCATTGCCGTTATTGTTCCAGGACGTCTTCCACCTGTCACCGGCCCTGTCCGGTGCACTGTTCATTCCCTTGTCGATCTGCACAAGTCTGTTCATGTGGATTGGCGGCAGCTTGCTGGATCGTGGTCGGTCCATGCATTTTATCGCATGGGGCACGTTGCTGGTATCGATATCGATCTTGTCGTTTGCGGTTCTGCCGATGGGAGCATCGATCTGGATCATCGGTATGCTCATGGCGTGCCGGGGAATAGGCGTTGGCCTGTCAGGCATGAGTATCTCTGCGATTGGTCTGCAAGCTTTACCGGACGAAGACATGCACGAAGGGTCGGTGTTATCAACCACGATTGAGCGGCTGGCTTCTTCGTTTGCGGTGATGGGCTTGACCCTGTATTACGATATGCGTTGGCAATGGCTTGCCGGGGCAGAAACGTCCATGGAGATGGCAAAATGGGGAGCACTCAAAGAGATCTGTATCGGACTTGGCTGCGCGATACTGCTTACACTTCCCCTGGTCTTACTTATAACCCGAAAGAAGGTTGGCATCATTGTTCGAGATGGAAAACAAGCTCCGGTCTGAAGCTGAGCAGCAGGCCCATGAACATTCGTGCAAACTGCTGCTGAACTGTTACATCCGTGAACTTGCGCTAGAGAAGAAAAGCGATATTTGGATCAATCCAAATACGCTGACGTACACTGTTGCTTTTCAAGCTAGTAGGGTGAAGGTGACAGGACGCTTGTCTTATTACTCTGCCATGGGGGAGCATGAATACCTCAGCATGGAATCTGGCGGGGAAATAGTTCATTATGGCGACCTGGTTCGTTGGATCACATCTGAGCTAAGCGGGAATGGGGAACAGGGGGCGAGTTCGGATCAACATGGAATGAAGAAAAGTGTGATGGAGATGAAGAGTTCACTTGAGCTGGAGAATGTACATCCATGGGATGAGAATACGAATCGCGTAGAGGCGGCGTATGCCAGAGATTTTGCACAAAAGGTAGATAACAGTGTCGGTAACCTTACATTGTATATCGAACAAGCGGCCGGTCTCGACATCCACGACTATCGCACATCGGAACAGTCACTGTTGTATGGTCACCCTTTCCATCCGTTTCCGAAGAACTCCAAAGGCTTCAGCAAGCAGGATGTACAGAAGTACAGTCCGGAGTTACGGACATCATTTCAACTCTGTTATATCGCTGTGAGACAGGATGTCTATATGCAGGAATGGGTGGATGACGAGGCGGCAATGGATTTGCATGACCTCCTGCGGAGTCATATGGAGCCTATTTTAAAAGAAAAGAAAGGAATGTATGGGCTTCTGCCTGTCCATCCATGGCAATACGCGTACATATCACAGTTGACCGAGATACAGCACTATATTCGAGATGAAAAATTAATTCTGCTTGGCAGTGCGGGGCCAACCGTCTATCCAACTTCTTCGGTACGTACGGTCTATGTTCCGGCATGGAACTGCAATATCAAGCTGTCACTGAACATGCAGATTACCAACATGATTCGCACCAACAGTGCTGAGCAGATGCGCAGAACACTGGATGCCTCCAAGTACGTCAGGCAGCATGACTGCTTCGGTGCTGAACCGAACACGCATATTGCGTTTGAGACAGGTGTAGCCACTTGTGCTTTTGAAGATGAAGAGTTAACCAGTCTGTTTACGATAGCTTATCGGCCCATTGAGTTTGATGTTGAGAATACGTATGTCATATCCAGTCTGGTTGAGTCACCACTTCCCGGGATGCGGTCGAGACTGATGACGATGCTGGGTGGTGGACGTGACATAGCTGAGCGCTGGCTGGATCGATATCTGCAATGTTCTCTGCTGCCGATTGTACGAGCGGCGGGAGAGAAAGGCATTCACTTTGAAGCCCATTTGCAGAATACCCTTGTGACCTTAAAGGATGGGATGCCTGTGGAGTTTATCGTCCGCGATCTGGAAGGGGTCAGTGTAGATGAGGAACTTATAAGTGAGCAGGATCGTGCTGCGTCCGATTTATTATTTTATTCGCGAGAGAAAGCCTGGGCGCGGACATCGTACTATTTTATCGTCAATCATCTGGGGTCTCTGATTCATGTCCTGGCGCGAGATGTGAACGTCCCGGAGGAGCATTTCTGGAAGCAGGTAAGTGAGGTACTTGTGGAGGAACTGGAACGAACGGGCAATGCATATGTGCAACATCTGCTGACAACGGATGCATTTCTGGCCAAACAAAATTTGGTGAGTTGTCTAAGGGGGATCAGCCAGACCCCGGCCTACGTGCCGGTGAGCAATGTAATGAAACGAATAGGGAGTGAAGTTCGTGGGAGTCGTGGGATACAGGGCTGAAGCAGGCGGCAAGACAGAAGCAGTCTACGTGGGTGTACAGGAACGGATCATGCGGCAGACGTTGGAGGCAATGTGGTTCGAAGGCATTCTGGACGGTCATGTGAGTGGAAGCTCATGGCGAACCAGCGGCCTTACATCTTCCAACGATTCTGTGGCGTACACGTGTGAAGCCGAGCGGAAGTTTTCATTTGGCCGGGTGAAGGTGAAGAAGGGTTCGATTCAAAGAGAGGGCGTCTCATGCACCGATCTGGATCTGTTTTTGGAGGAAATCGTGCTGAACGCATTGAAGGGTGCAAATGTGACGGCTTTTATCCAGGAACTGCTCGAAACGATGGCAAAGGACAGCCAGTGCCGGGCTATATTGCCCTTGAACATTCCGAGTGAAGATCGGCATTATGATGCGCTTGAAAGTCACATGACCGACGGTCATCTGTACCACCCGAGCTACAAGTCGAGACTAGGATTTTCTTTGAAAGACAATCTCGCTTATGGCCCTGAGTTTAACACGGAAGTTGCTTTAGTCTGGGTTGCTGTGAAAAAAGAATTTGCTCAGACCGCTGTATCCGCGGGATATAGCTCTGAAGAACTGGTGGGGCAACATCTGACCGTAGAGGACGCACAGCGATTTCATCAGATCCTGCAACAACAAGGTCGAGGGGATATGAATGAGAAATCACAGGCGGGTGCAGACGGGTATCCAATCGATACAGAAGTTCGTGGGACCATTCGTGGAAGTGTTGGGAAGACCAATCATGAAACAGCTCATGGAAAGGACAGCGAAGCAGTCTGCGGCCCTGGAAGTGAAATAGGCAAGGTTGGAGAAATAGGTTCTGACGCAGGTGATCGATATGTGTTCATTCCGGTTCATCCATGGCAGTGGGAGAACCAGTTGGAATCGGTATATGCCCGTCAACTGATGGATGGGGACATCGTATATCTCGGTCCATCGTCTTCGCCTTATCGTGCGCAGCAGTCGATCCGTTCGCTGTCGAACAGAGTGAACCCGGAAGCCCCTTACATCAAGCTGGCCCTCAGCATTACCAATACGTCGAGCACCCGTATTCTGGCACAGCATACGACCCAGAACGCGCCATTGATCAGCGATTGGCTGAATGAACTTGTTCGTGAAGATGAGCTGTTGCAGCAGGCGCAGTTTGGCATTTTAAAAGAAATCATGGGACTGTCGTTCCGTTATGAGCAGTTACCTGCAACTCAATATGGACGGGCCTACGGCACACTCGGTGCGATCTGGCGAGAGAATGTATCGGTTCACCTGAAGCAAGGTGAGACGGCGTGGCCGCTGAATGCACTGATGTTGGTACAACCGGATGGTGTTCCATTTATCCAGGATGCTGTAGAACAACATGGTGTGGAAAAGTGGAGCGAGGCCCTTGTTCGCACGGTAACTCTTCCGATTATTCATCTGCTCTATGCACACGGGATTGCGCTGGAATCTCATGCTCAGAATATTATTTTGGTATTGGAAGACGATCTGCCGAAACGAATCCTTATCAAGGATCTGCATGATGGTGTTCGCTATGTACCGGATCAACTGTTGCACCCGGAACGGGCACCGAAGCTGAATCCGGAACCGGAAACCCATCGCAAGTTCAATCGGTACTCCTTCATCTATGCAGGAGATGTGTCGGAAGTCCGTGACTATACGTATGATGCGTTCTTTTTTATCTGCATGACGGATATTGCGTTGGCGCTTGAGAAGTTTGGGTTGTCGGAGGAAGCGTTCTGGCAGCTGTGCGCAGGTGTGATTGTAGATTATCAGAAGCAGCACCCGCAGTATACGGAGCGGTTCGCAGCATTTGACCTTTTTGCCGAAGATGCACTGATCGAAGAGATGACCAAGCGCCGTCTGTATGGGGATGGGGAGTTATATTTCCGCAAGGCGAGTAATCCGCTCAAGGTATCGAAGGATGCACTTGAATCCAAAGGAACGCCCGAATTAATGGAATCGTCGAATGAAAGTTAACACGCTGAAGGAAAAGATTGCACGCAAACAGCCTGTTTATGGCCTTTTTGTATCCATACCGCATCCGGTCATCATTGAGTTGATTGGATATGCGGAATATGACTTTGTCATTATTGATCTGGAACATGCCGCAACATCCATGGAGTCGGTAGAGGAATTGATCCGAGCGGCGGAACTGGTCGGCCTAACCTCGTTGGTACGTATCTCGAAAGTGGAGAGAGCGGAGATTCTTAAGGTGCTGGACTGCGGCGCACAAGGTATTGTTATTCCGCATGTCGAGCGACTGGAGCAGGTAGAGGAAGCGGTTCGCCACGCCTACTATCATCCGGTTGGCATGCGGAGTCTGAATAGCGGTCGTCCCGGTGTATTTGGGAAATATCCGCTCACGGGATACATCGAGGAAGCGAACGAACAAGTGATGGTTGTTCCCATGATCGAAAGTGTGGAGGGCGTTCGGCAAAGTGCACAGATTCTGTCTCACCCTCAGGTGAGTTTTGTATTGGAAGGGGCAGCGGATCTGTCGCAATCCCTCGGCGTGCCATGGCAGACAGAGCACCCGGATGTGAGACATGCACTGGATGAATTGCATGCTACCGCTCAGCAGTGTGAAGTACCTTATGCAACGGTCACGAGAGGCGTGGAAGACATGTCGCTCTGGGCTGAGCGGGGAGTACATATTTACGTGCTGGGTGATGATCGGAATACGGCATTTCGGGCGTATGCCCAAAAACGGAATGACTACAGGAATGCGGGTGGGCAGATATGAAACCTAATGTATGGCAGGCGATGGATGAACTGCAACGGGGGATGGAAGACCCAGTATGTGCGTATGTCTACGATCTGGCTGGCATTCAGGAACAGGTACGTCAGATGCTGGGCAGCATGCCCGGCAACACACAGTTGTTCTACGCTATTAAGGCAAATCCTGATCCGCGAATCATTGAGGCGTTGCTTCCATTGGTAAAGGGCTTTGAAGTGGCTTCAATTGGAGAGTTGCTCAAGGTTAGAGCGGTAAGCCGAGAGGTTCCGATTCTGTTCGGAGGTCCGGGTAAAAAGGAGAACGAGCTGCGGCTAGCCATCGATAATGGCGTGAGTTACATCCATGTGGAGAGTCTGTTGGAACTTCGGCGCATCATTGCGTTTGCGAAAGAGAGAGCGATGGAGCAGGAGCAGATGCAGGAGAGCAGGCAGAAGCAAGAATGGGAGCAGAACCCGGAGCAGAGATATACGCAAGCATACGGCGAGGAACTGATGCAAGAGCAGAAGCAACAACTGAAGCAAGCGCAGGAGGTGCGCATTCTGCTCCGAATCAATCTGCGAAGCAGTACGTTGCCCCGGACGAAGATTGTCATGGGCGGTGGGCCGAGTCCATTTGGAATCGATGAAGAGGCGGTGGAAGAAGCCATTGAACTCATTCGTGTGGAAGGCGCGGGTGTGGTTCGGTTAAGCGGGTTCCATTTTCACTCCTTGTCCAACAATATGGATGCAAGGCTGCACGCCGAGATGATCGAGTTGTATTTGCAAAAGGTGGAACAGTGGCAGCAGCAGTATGATCTTCCTGTGGAAGTGGTGAATGCAGGAGGTGGGTTCGGTGTTACGTATGATGGCAGCCCCGGATTCGACTGGCCCTTGTTCACTTCCCTGCTGGAGCAAAGTGAAGCCAGAGAGCGCCTTGTTTCACGCGGAGGTCAGCTGTATTTTGAATCGGGTCGACTACTGGTGGCAGACCATGGGTACTACGCAGCAGAGGTTACGGATATCAAAACCTCTCATGATCAGTATTTTGCCGTGTTAAGGGGAGGTACGCACCATAATCGACTGCCTGCTTCATGGGGACATAACCATCCGTTTCAGATTATGGCGACGGACCGTTGGAAGCATTCATTTGCCCGTCCAGAGGTAAGAGATCGTCGAGTCCATATTGTAGGTGAGCTATGCACACCCAAGGATCGCATGCATTCCGATGCGGAGGTAGCACTGCTGCGCGTGGGAGATATTGTTTTGTTTGAAAAGTCTGGGGCTTATTGCTGGACCATCTCGCATCATGATTTCCTGGGGCATCCGCACCCGGCATTCCATTATCTAACGGAGGACAATAATCATGTCAACACTGATGAAGCGTTCCAGTCTGCAAGCCGCTGAACGCCGGATTATGGCGGATCTGATGAATTCATTTTTGTCGGAGCAATTACTCCCACTGGAGGATAACCCATTCATTGATTTTGCCGAAGCACCTGCACCGTTCCGTCGATTGTACAAGGGATATGACAGCGGAGAGCATAATCAGATTGATGCTTCTCGCTATAGATTGCACACTCAAGGTGTACTGTGTCTGGTTGAAACAGGAGTCAGACAGGGGACTCAGTGGGTTCAGGGTTCACCGATCTACGAGGAGAAAACAGATGGAAGCTGGGTTCTCCTCGATTCTCCAGCAGAGGTTGGACGTGCAGTGTTACAGAGGGCTTTGTCGGATGAGGCCTATGCGCAGCCCGGAGTGGCGGAATTCCTGACTAGTCTGGATATTGCTGTGGAGCAGTTTGCTTTGGGCTGGGAACAAGTCCAGTATCTGTCCGCCAACGTTCCGGCATCTGCTTATGAATGGTTTATCAAAGGCGAACGTGTTGCTGCATTGCGGGATCGTCCATTTCACCCATCATCCAAAGCCAAAGTGGGATTCAACGCAGAAGATGTCACACGGTATGCAGCAGAATTCGGGAAGGCGATTTCGCTGCGCTGGGTGGCTATACGGCTGGATGCCGTGCAGCAAGGGTGTAAAGATGGATTGTCCATTTTGGATGTGTTAGACGATGTTCAGCGCAGAGAGGTGGAAGCCGAGTTTGCCCGGAAAGGAATTACGTTGCACGAATACTTGCCGATGCCTGTCCACCCGTGGCAATTGGAGCATGTAATTCTGCCCCGCTTCACTGGAGAGGTCGAAGAAGGTAGCATTGTGGTATTGGATGTGGAAGTGGGCGACGTACAGGCCACATCATCTCTGCGCTCGATGGCTCCATCAACCGAGTCCACCCGGATGCTCAAGCTACCGGTTAGTGTGCTGTCACTGGGGGCTGCTCGCTATCTTCCCGTAGTCAAGTTGCTGAATGGTCTTGCTGGAGAACGGATGTTAAGACAGGCCGTTGCTTGTGACGAGACGTTGAAGGACAAGGTGTACATGTGTGAAGAGCAGAACTGGTGGGGCTTTATGCCAGAATCCATGGGACTGTTCGATGATCATCCCCGGCATCTGGCTGCACAGATTCGTGTGTATCCCGCTGAATTGCTTAATGAAGCCTACAAAGTAATCCCAATGGCCGCACTGGGTGTGAATCTGGAAGGGCATCATCTATTAACCGAGATTCTGGGGGATAACCTGAGTAGCGCAGATGTCCTCGACTTTTATACGAGTATAGCTACTACGTTTTATGATATCGTAATGCGTCTGTTCAAGGTGGGCGTTGTACCTGAGATTCATGGTCAGAACTGCTGTCTGGTTTTACGGGATAATCAGGTAAAAGGTCTCTTGTTCCGCGATCATGATTCCGTGCGTTTGCATCAGCCTTATCTGGACAAGCATGGCATTGCAGACCCTGCCTATCATATTCGCCCAGGCTACTCGAACAGCCTGTATAACGAGACGATTCAGAAGCTGATCTTCTATGTGCAGTCTTTGGGGACGCAGGTGAACCTGGCTGCGATCATGGAGGCACTTAGCGAGGTGTATCACATCCCGGAAACGAAGTTATGGGAGATCACGGAGCAGGCATGGAAGGAAGCGCTGCAACATGTGCAGCTTCCTGAATCCGACCGGGACGCGCTCGCTCATGCGATATTCGAGAGCGAGGAGTGGCCCGTGAAGTTAGTTGTCCGTCCGCTGCTTGAAGCAGACGGGGTGCCTGGCGCGATGCCATCGGGCAAAGGCCTAGGGTGGAACCCTTTTTACAAGGGATAGAGATGGAGTAGTGTTGGTGTAGGAGTGTATAGAGAAGAAGTGGCGTGCTAAAGGATCGATATAGAAGGTGACCCGTTTGACGGGTTGCCTTTTTGGTTTGTTGTCATCGAAAGTTACAATGCTTGGAGGGAATAAAACGTTCATCATTATGGCTAAAAAATCTTGTGAAAAGGAGTTACAGGGAAGAGACTGATGGTATAATCGGGTTATGTGTTATAGTCATACTTAAGTATTACCGAAAAGGTTTTCGGAAAAAGCGATATCTGCTGTTGTAACCGCAATCATAATTTACTTCAAGAAAGTGAGAATCTACCATGAATCAGAAGAGACTTTTTAATGATGGATGGCAATTTGCGAAAAGTAAGCTGGATGTTACGGAACCTGCGGGTCTGGTGTTCGAACCTGTGGAGCTTCCCCATGATTGGCTGATATATAATACGCTTGAACTGTATGAGGACAGCATTGGATGGTACCGTAAGACGTTCCATTACACGAAGGATGAGCAGCAGCTTTTACTTTGTTTTGATGGCGTATACATGGATTCTTCCGTGTATGTAAATGGGCAGCTGGTTGGGGAGTGGAAGTATGGCTATTCTGCTTTTGAACATGAGATCACGAATGCACTGGTGGAAGGCGACAATGAGATTGTTGTCAAAGTGGTGCATCAGAGCCCGAACAGCAGATGGTATTCCGGGGCCGGAATCTATCGCCATGTTTGGCTGAAGGCGAGAGACCGCAACCATATTGTTACGGATGGAATCTATGTATCCATTAATCAGCAGCCGAATGGCTGGCAGGTGGAAGTGGATACGGAGCTGAACCTGGAACAGAATCAGCAAGCAGAGCTGGTGCATACGATCCGGTATGAAGGTCAGATGGTGGCATCCAGCCAAGCGAATGTTACGGCTTCGGTGGGTGAGAATGTGGTGGTATCGGCAGATAGCCAACAGATCATTGTGGAGAGTCCAAACTTGTGGAGCCCGGATGCACCGCATCTGTATGAACTGGTGACGGAGCTGCGATTGACCTCGGATGATCAGGAAGAACGGACAGTTGAATCGGTATCACAGCGTATTGGATTCCGGGATATCAAGCTGGATGCCAATGAAGGGTTCCACCTGAACGGAGTTAAGATGAAGCTGAACGGCGTGTGTGAACACCATGATCTCGGGGCACTGGGAGCTGCGTTTAACCTGACGGCATTGCGTAGAAGATTCGTTTTGCTCAAAGAAATGGGTGTTAACGCCATCCGCACCGCGCATAATATGCCTGCCAAAGAGTTCATGGAACTTGCGGATGAGATGGGTATGCTGATTGTGTCTGAAGCTTTTGATATGTGGGAACGTGCCAAAACGCCATACGATTATGCGAGATTTTTCCCAGAGTGGGTGCATACGGATGTGAAGAGCTGGGTGAAACGCGACCGTAACCATGCCAGTCTGATCATGTGGAGTATTGGGAACGAAATCTATGATACCCATGCGGATGAGCGTGGACAGGAAGTAACTCGGATGCTGATGGATTATGTGCTGGAATTTGATCCAAAAGGTAATGCTGGCGTGACAATTGGTTCGAACTACATGCCTTGGGAAAATGCACAAAAATGTGCAGATATCGTGAAGCTGGCAGGGTACAACTACGCGGAAAAATATTACGACAAACATCATGAAGAGCATCCTGACTGGATTATCTATGGTAGTGAGACGTCTTCGGTGGTGCAGAGTCGTGGGATATATCATTTCCCATTCGAACAGCCGATTCTGGCAGATGATGATGAGCAGTGCTCGGCTTTGGGTAACAGTACGACCAGTTGGGGCGCGAAGTCGGCAGAATACTGCATTCTGGCAGAGCGGGATACACCGTATTCGCTGGGTCAGTTCCTGTGGACCGGATTCGATTATATCGGAGAGCCGACACCGTATCATACGAAGAATTCGTATTTTGGACAGCTGGATACAGCAACGTTCCCGAAAGACTCTTATTACATCTACCAAGCGGCTTGGACGGATTATAAGAAAAGTCCGATGGTTCACCTGTTCCCTTATTGGGATTTCAGTCCGGGTCAGATCATTGATGTACGTGTGTGCAGCAACGCGCCGAAGATTGAACTGCAACTCAACGACAAAACCATTGGCACGTACGATATCGATCATGCCAATGGAACACAGCTGTCTGGCTGGTGGAAAGTGCCTTACGAAGAGGGCGAGCTGAAAGCGATCGCTTATGATGAGAACGGTGAGATCATTGCAACCGATGTGCAAAGATCCTATACGGATGCGAAGAAAATTCGTCTGCAAGCGGATCGGGAGCAGTTACAAGCGAATGGCACAGACCTGATTTTTGTAGAAATTGATGTTGAAGATGAAACGGGTAATCCAGTTCACAATGCAAACAACCGCGTACAAGTTCAGGTGACGGGTGCAGGAAGATTGCTGGGTCTGGATAACGGGGACAGCACCGACTATGATCCATACAAAGGATTGAGTAGAAGACTGTTCAGCGGCAAACTGATGGCGATTATCGGAGCAACAAATGAACCTGGAACGGTCCGAATTGAAGTTTCTTCCGAAGGGTTGGAAGGGGCTCTAGCTGAGTTTGAATCGCGTATTGTGGATGCGGAACTGGTTGATGAGAAGCAAGTGCAAACTGTCTTCATGAACAATGAACAACGTCCGGTGCTGACGGGGAACGCTCAGGAGATTCCTTTGCGCAAAATCGAGATCATCAGTAAAGCAGGACAGTTGCTCGATCCGTCCAACCCGGAGTTTATTGTAACCGCCAAGCTGTATCCAGAGAACACTTCCTATCGCGACATCGAGTGGGCTGTTGTAAATGATGCGGGGATTGAGTCCAACATTGCCAAAGTGGAAGCTGTTCAAGCGGAAGCGGGCGATAATGTTGAGCACCAACATGCGGTAAAGGTATCGGCTATAGGTGACGGGGAGTTCCGACTTCGCGCAACCAGTACTAATGGTACGGATAAAACCAAACTTATCTCCCAGCTGGAGTTCAAGGCGGACGGTCTCGGCACAGCTTACAAAGATCCATACGGCTTCATCACGGGCGGACTGTACGATTACACCAAAGGTGAGGTTGGTAACGGTAATGAGCGTGGGGTAGCGACAAGTCGCGACGGGGAAACGCACGTAGGCTTCCGTAATATTGACTTCGGACCGTACGGCTCCGATACGATTACCATTCCGATCTTTACGTTGTCCACTGAGGATTACTTCATTCAGATCTGGGAAGGTATGCCGGATGAAGAGGGAAGTACGATGATCGCAGATGTGGTGTATGACAAAGAGTCCATTTGGAATGTGTACCAAGAAGAGATATACCAATTATCCAAACGTCTTAGCGGAATTACATCGATCTGTTTTGTACTGAAGCAGAAGATTCATATTAAAGGGTTCTCCTTCGAACGTCAGAGTCGGGCCTTTGAAAAGAATGCGGCTGCATCCTGTGATCATCTCTACGGAGATACGTTCGAAATTGAAGCTGATCGAGTAGAAGGTATCGGAAACAATGTATCGCTGGAGTTTGAAAACATGGATTTTACGACAGAAGGCACATCGAAGCTCGTCATTTATGGTCATTCACCGATTGATAAAAATACCATTCATATTCGCTTCGCAGGTGCGGACGGACAGAGCAACCAGTTGGTTGAGTTCACGCAGTCGGGTGGGTATGAAGAGCGGGTGTTTGAGCTTGAGCAAGTGACAGGTGTGCAGAAAGTAAGCTTTATCTTCCTGCCAGGCAGTCAGTTTGACTTTGGCTGGTTCCGATTCGAGAAATAAGTGTGATGGAAATATAAAACCCCTTCAAGCAGGCATCGGTTCATGGCAACGTGAATCTGAATCGCTTGCGTGAAGGGTTTTTCTTGTATGTAGGTGTGAGAGTAAGCATCAATGAAACTGCTCTGCTTCAACTGAGAGATCTAAGTGATGACCTATTCTGCTATAGATGTACAACTTAATATCGGTGTCTTGTAATGCAAGCAGATTGATCGTTTTATCACTATTTCTGCTGATAGATGTTTCCATAGGTTCACTTACTTCATTTACATACATCTTCACATATACTGTGTGGTTGCTGTTGTTCTCAATCGATATGTTGGCATTTGTTCCATTGGAAGCAGCCATTGTGAAGCTACCGTTGTATGCGGAACGACCTTCATGTTGAGTTGGAGCAATGAGCAGAACAGGTGTAGATGTTAGGGATGAGCGCTCCATTTCATGGGCTAATCCGGTTGACTGCCTCTCGTTTGTTGAAGCTAGAGCCGCTGTACTTGCTGAAAGGGTGGATATTAGTACAGATAGAGCCAGTGCTACACCGAGCATTGTTTTTAACGTCATTAAATAAACCTCCTGCTGAATGATAAAATACATTTCCGTTCCTGTTACCTATATTTCTATGATTCTAAACGTTCGGGACAACGAGGGAGTTACAGATAAATGACAAAATAAGCATAATCATGCAAAAAAGGATAAGATTGAAATGTTTCATAGATGAGGTGATGGAATGAGAAAAAATATGCTTATCCTATCGTTAGCTTTAATGCTGTTAATGCTGTTAACTGCCTGTCAGGCAAATGATCCAACAACGGATGCTTCCGGAATTACGCAAGCTTTTCCAGAAATTATCGAGCCGCATAATCCAGAGCAAGCGGAGAAAAGCGGGGATGTGGTTGTGCTTCATGGAGGCATACGGAACGAAGATAAGTGGAACACATTTATGAAGAATGTGGAGAAAAAACAGCAGGATCAGGTTCGTGTAACGATGTATACCATTGAAGGTGGGCCCATTATCCAGGAATTGATCTATAATGGTACAGCTATTCAATCGACTTACGATAACTCAAGGGATGCCTATGGCTCCAAACAGGAAGTGAAGACCGACATCTGCAAAGGGATCGGTACAATGAAGAGTGAGCAAGGAAGTATTTTTTACGTGTTAACTGGTTGTGAGCAGGAAGAGAACCCTTTTTCGATGCCTAAGTTGTAAATGAGCCTTCCGGGCCATGGTATATACGATTGGCAATCGGCTTAGGCTCACTGTTCTCTATCGGTAAAATGATGGGTTCGGTCTACCTGAGCCGCGATGTTCATGGCTCAGGCATATGGGGTGGAGTTGACCATTACCCAAGTGGTGCTGCTCGGTGTAATGATGCTGACCTTAAAAGGTGCTGCCGGAGTTACCGGTTCCGGGTACGTGTCGTTGCTTGCAACGCTGAATGAGATTTATTGTGAGACCATCGGCTCCATGACATTGCTTTTTACAATATTTGTTTGTTATGCTTGACTACATAGAAATGCATAGTAGGTGGTGTGTGAAGCTGAGAAACGAAATGATTAAAGGATACATCGATGGAATTGTACTGTCTGTACTGAATAAGCAGGATGCATACGGATACGAAATATCCAGAACGGTGAATGACGAGACCAATGGTCAGTTTGATCTAAAAGAAGGAACGCTGTATCCTGCACTGAAACGTATGGAGGCTAACGGGTACATTGAGGGTTATTGGGGAGAGCAAATTAATGGACCACGGCGGCGATATTACCGAATCACCCCGGATGGCCAAACTCAGCTCAACACATTGAAGACATCATGGACGGAGAACATTAAGATTATCGATATATTCTTGGGAGGGGATCTGCATGGAAGTCATTGAACATTATTTGGATCAAGTACTTCGATTTACGTTTTTAACGAAGAGGGAAAAGTCTGAGTGGAGAGAAGAAATGGCTGCGCATCTCTATTCCTCGGTGGATCATCTAAAGCGCCAGGGGCTGGGAGAGGCAAAGGCCATCGAACGTTCCATTCAACAATTTGGCTCTATCTCAGAACTGCGCAGAACGGTAACCAAAGAAACGTATGGATTCAATAGGAGAACGATTTTTGGCAGTGCCTTGGCTGGTTTGATTCTGTTCATTGTGACACTGGCGGGTGGACTAATCGCGAATCGATATGGTGTGCATAATCGGTATATCGAATTAATGCCTATTTTTTGGATTACGGTATGTGCACTAGGTACCTGTCTTGTGTTTACGCGCAAACGTGTGGATCGCCTTTGCCTGTTATCTGTGCCCCTGTTATTCACTTTAGGGTATCTGCAAGCGTATTTTCAGGTGATGTATCATAATTGGGGTGAAGGACTTACGTTTAATATGTTTGAAAAGTTATTTTTTAGTGGCGTGCTCCATACGTCTGGTGGATTGGAGTTAACCTTGATCGCCTCTATGTTCTTGGGTGCACAGGCACTCATTATGTTCGTGATAAGTAAAAATAAGTATATATCCATTCTTCCTTTTGCCTTTTCCATCATGTATACCTTTGTTCATATGCTGATGTTTAGTCTCTATTATGTATTTTTCGCCTCAGAGCAGTTCAGTTCCGCGGTGACTCAGGGGGACAGTGTTTTCCTGAATGGGAATATGCAGCGAGTGGTGGAGATGGGGATGAGTTTGACCATGGCAGTAGCGTTATTTGTAATATTCCAAGGTTGGAGCTATTGGACGGCAAAAAGGAAGTTAAGCTCCGCTTCATAAGGGTATTCAGCTTCCCTTCATAATTAGACAATGAAGGTATATGGGCAAGGCAAAGGACTAATGGCAGGGGCTGATGTCTTTTGAGCTAATGGGCTTCCCTCATAGTTATTCGCACACTCTCCTCACGTGCCACGGACATATACATAGGGCATACACACTGTGTGCATCGGCCTAAGGAGAGTGACTATTTTGAAGAATCTGAACAAGAGGACAGCTACCCTCAACAAGTTAAGGCCCAGACGTGCTAGATTGAAATACAAAAACAAATTTCCTCGAAAACGGAAATGCTATAAGATTCGTAAAGTTTGCCGAAGAAAGTACCGCTCCCTGAAGCGTCCATTAAGATCACAGAAAATGGCCCGTGACAAAAAAGTCATTGCGTTACCGAGAGGGATGGGCAGCAACCCGGTATGTTGTGAGCCCGGCCCCATGCTCGCTCCGTTGAGACAACATGAATTGAAGACTGTGAGTCTCCCTGGCACGCAAGGTGTTGCAGGTGCCCAAGGCCCCGCCGGATCTCACGGCGAGCAGGGTCAACCGGGAGTTCCGGGAGTGCAAGGCCCCGTTGGCCCTCAAGGTGAGCCGGGTCAACCGGGGCTTCCCGGAGCGCAAGGCCCCGCAGGCCCTCAGGGTGAGCCGGGACAACCGGGAATTCCCGGAGCCCAGGGCCCCGCAGGCCCTCAAGGTGAGCCGGGTCAGGCGGGGCTTCCCGGAGCGCAAGGCCCCGCTGGTTCTCAGGGTGAGCCGGGTCAACCGGGAGTTCCCGGAGCACAAGGTCCAGCTGGCCCTCAGGGTGAGCCAGGTCAACCGGGAACTCCCGGAGTCCAAGGACCAACGGGTCCCCCAGGTGAGCAAGGTCCGCCGGGCACCGTACCCGGAATTGAAATCATTCCTACGGCAAACCGCTACTTCTATTTTCCGGACACCGATCTGGATTTGTCGGCCTCAGTTACAATTCCTGCCACAGCTTTCACAAATGACGATGGCGGCAGTATAACCGAATTTGCCGGAATTGGACTTAACAGTTTTAACAATCTATATATCAACGGGATCGTCCAACAAGGAAACTCATACGATGTAAGTGCTGAGAGGTTGTTTTTTTCGTCACAAAACGGTGTGATCTTTGCAGGGACACCTATTACTATAGAGATAATTATAATAACAGCCAATATAATAAATGGTTGAAATTGGTTTTAGTTGCTGGTTCCTTTGCCTTCACTACTCCCAAACCTACCACATATACTATGTTAGGTAGGAGGTGAGAAACATGCCACTTGTGACACCCTTTCAGAATAGTTTGAGATTTGCTGCAACCATTGGTGATGGAACTGGCACTGGAGCAACGTTTGCGATTGCCGCGACAGCTTTTACAAACGACGCTGGTGTAGCTGCAACCGCATTCCCAGGCACCTACAACTACTACAATCTTTATATTAATGGCCTTATGCAAACAGCAGATACGTCCTCGGCTACGACTACTACAATTACAATTCCCGGTGGAGATGCATTAAATGATGGGACTCCAATTGTCGTACAATTTGTAGTGTCTTAAAGAAGATTTAATCATGTTGCATCGTTATCTTGTGCGACTTCTATCTGTGATAGAAGTCGTTCTTTTTGTACAAGATACCCAGTCGACTCAACGGTATTCATTCGTGCATTAATATGCAAAAATGGTTACCCAAGGATGTTGCTCTACTACCGTATAACCTCTGAGGAAATGATCCTTCCGTTTGATTCCAATCCTCCTTCTCACTTGTTAAAATTTAGGTACATAAACTATGGTCAGGTTGGCGGGTGATAAGGAAATGCAGCGAATCGAGGTACATCCCGATCTATTGGAGGAAAAGGCCCGGTTGGTCCAGCAGAAGAAACAGGAACTGGAGCGAATGGTCTGGGAACTGGAGAAATCGATCTATATGTTGCAATCCGATTGGTCGGGTGTGACAGGAGAGCGTTTCTTCTGGGATTTTATGCAGGTGAAAGAAGTGTTCCCGACTACACTCGGGCTGTTGGACGAAATCCAGAAAGAGTTTACGTTTATCGCGAGGAACTTCAAAACAACGGACGGCTCAGGCGAGGTTGCGCTGTACATTCCAGAAGAACTGAAGCCAAGCTTCGGCACCGGACTGGTCGATAAAGCAATTGGTGACACCGTTACGGGACTTGGTGAGATGGCAGAAGCGTTCATTTATAATCCGTTTAGTACATTAACCAGTCTGGCCTATGCCATGACTATGGGTAAGGTAGTTGACGTTGGACGTGGCATTGGATTCGCATGGGATGCGGCCTGGGGCACGGGAACGGCAAGGTCTGACATCGAGCAGTTTATGGATGAGCAGAAGAAGCAGCTCGATGAGGATAAGTCGGGTTATTATAAAGGTGCCATGGTAGGCCAGGCTTTCTCTTATTTTCTCTTTGGCAGAGCCTTGCACTCGAAGGATCACCATGAATCGGGTGGAGCAGTGGAAGGTAAGAAGGAGAAGAGTGAGGGAAATAGTCTGAATCATGATGGAAGGCTAAGAACGGAAGGCACTAAAACCACATACACAAATTTATTCGGGAATGAAATATCTTGGACAAATCAAGGTCCTAAGGATATAGATGCAATTATTGAGAAGAATTTAAGAAGCTTAAAAACTGGCGATATTTTAGAGGGGCGAGTGGCAGAGATAATAAAAGAGACAGGTAGATTACAAGGTACAGGTATAGAATTGAAATTGCAAAATAAGTTGAAAGCAGGCGATATCGATATTCTAACAGACTCGCATATTATTGAGGTCAAGAAGTCTTTAAGTGCCTTAGATGAAAAGCAACTGGATAAGTTGATCAATCCATCAAATAAAAATTATTTTAACTATGACAATCGAGAAGTTATTTATTACATTGAAGATGTAACTGTGAAAAATAAAACTCAGTCTGATTTAGTTGAAAAGTTAAAAGATCAGAATATAAAATTAATTAGCTCATTAGACGAATTGAAGGAGGTTATAAGTAAATGAGTTCAGTAATCATTCTAAAAAAAATCTCAAATTATTCTCCGGAGCAGACTCTTGAGAACTTTAAGCATGCAGCACAGAGAGCGAATATGTATTGTTTTCATTTAACAGTTGATTATGATACAGATAACAAATTTCAATCTGCAGAAGGCACACTATCTGAAGTGGATGAAGAGACCCTATCAAATACTGATGATGAAGAAACTATTAGGTACTTCACTTATAACGTGAATAAAGTTGTCGAAAATTCATATGATAGTTTTACGTGGCTCACCCAATCAACAGATTACTTTTGGGCAGTGGATGTTGTAAATATTAATCATGAATATGAATTTATTTATAGGTTTGTAGTAGAGTATTTTCAAGATAACACGGAAGATTACTTATGGTTTGATGATGCTGAGTGGTATTACACAGCTGACGATATCTTGAGATTAAGTCAAAGGCCGTACAACCCAAAGTGGTGTAGCGAAAAGATTGTATAAGTTATGAGGGTGGAGGATTATTCTAGTGCATTAGAATTCAAGGTGGTTCTACTCAACTACTTAGAATGGAGAATGGTCTGTTGACGGTCAATTATCAGTTGAATGAATATCAAACTACCTATCTAACTTCAAGCCTTCTTCTTCTACTTGACCGTCCTTATATTGAAAAGGAGCTATTCAGCTAAAAAAAGCAGCATGTAAATGAAATAATGATACTACTTAAAGGCACTTCTACCATACAAACGTAGAGGTGCTTCTTACTATATAAGACCCGGATGGGGACTGTCTACCAGAGTTGAATGATAAACCAATATTACTGCGCAAAAATAGTGTAATAACTGTGGATGATAAAAAGCTAAATGGATCAGTTGAATTTCCTTTTCATGGATTAGGATTAAATTATCAGGTTGGAGATATAATCTAGGTGATACTCAGAAGTTCGCGTGGACTACAAAGTCGGGTTTGGGGAAGATAAATAAATGGATTACGAATTATTTCTACGAACTAATTTGGATATTAATTCTTTAGGGGAACTGTTAGAAAGATATACCACTGAATTTGTTAATGGATCGGTTCCATTTAATAATAACGATGAAGAAATAGTAATTGGTTCTGATTTTTTCTCATTGACTCTTGAGATTGAGGATATTTCCGATATCGCTTTTGTTAAAAAGCATTATAACTTAGATGTTAATGTATGTATTAGGGTCCGATTGTATGGGAGCACTTTTTATAAAGGTATTGAGAACCTATTTAAAGTCATAGGGAAGCTCATAAGACATATTAACGGAAATCTATTATTCTTAGAAGATGGTTCAGCTCAGTTACTTAGAATGGAAAGTGGTCAGTTGATGGTTAATAATTCTTTAGATGAATATCAAACAAAGTATTTAACTACAAGTTTACTTCGTTTTCTTGATTGCTCTTATATTGAAAGAGAATTACCAAATCAACAACCCTAAGTAATAATGACTATGTTTCTTGCTTCTCCAGGTTTCAACTTGCCCTGTAAATAAGAGTTTGCGTAGTAATATTATAAAAAGGAGTTAATTCATTGTTGATAATTGAGTTAACTCTTTTTAGGACGAGATGATACATATGAACAAAGTATATTATAACGTTCTGCCGAGTTATGCCGTGCCCCGCTCTCTCGAAAGTAAAAGCTAATGTTTTGGAAGATCGTGGGCATGATTCGTTCATGTTATAAAATGTTGAGGTGAAACAGAATGTTATTGGAAAATGCAGTATCCAAATTAAATAGTATAAATTGGGGCTCAGTAGGTTCTGTTATCTCTGAGGAGGATACTAACCTCGGCTATGAATTTCTCAGAAGAATGGCTCAGTTTTATAAAGCGGAGCAGCTGAAGCCTATGCCGCCTGCATTTACAAATGTAGCGAAACTGCTAGGAGATCAAGAAGAGGAATTAGATATTTCAGCTTATTGTAGTTCAGAGGCTGTTGCTTATTTGAATCAAAACTCATATGTGAAAAGAATAATTAAATACTATCTACAGTTGGCGAAGTACGTGGAGAATACCTCGGGCATTAGTCAATATCTAAACATATATGAACCGTTAATTAAACTTTTTGAACGGGGCGGCTCTTTTAGCATCAAACCACTCTCTCTAGAAATTATAAAAGTCTCACATTTCCCACTAAACAATTGGTATGAAAAATTTGTTGAGAAAGATCCGATTGATATCAATAATCTGTAGATCATATTTAATGTAATTGTATTCATACAAACAGCACTCTTACCAAATTACAGTAGAGGTCCGTTTGTATGAAATAGTAGGAGGAGTTTAGATGGCAACTGACTGCTTCTTGAAATGTGAAGAAGTTATGGTGACTAAAGAAACTCTCAAGTGTCCGATGACAAGAACATAATCGCTTAGAAAGTCGCCTATATGGCGGCTTTTTTTGATTTATGTATCGATAAAACAAGAGAGCTTTAATACAAATAATAGAAGGTCGACAAAATCTGAAACATAAACCCAAAAGACCCACCTCTGTAGAAGCAGGTGGATCTCCAATCTACTGATTATGATTAATGCTTTTTATAATGTTTATAATGTTTATAATGCTTAGAGTGCTTAGAGTGCTTGCCGAAACTTTTCTTAGCCAATTCTGTAGGTGAAAAGCGATGAGCTGCAACCAGTCGGCCAGTTGCATTTTTACCCCATCCTGACACAAGGACATGTTTGCTGTTTGTAGTATACTCAACTTCAAATTGAACCAAATTAGCAACATTCAGAACCCGGAAGCTAGAAGAGCCTGGTGCAAGAGTGAAAGTAAATGTGCTAACCAGAGCTTTTGCTCCATTCAAACGGAATAATCGAACACGTACCGTAGCATTGCTGCTTCCATTATTAACTGCCTTCGCGAAAAAAGTTCTGGACTCACCGGGAACTGTCGTCAAATTAATAGCATTTTCAACTGGACCAGTAGAATATTTTACTAGTGTCATAAATATCAACCTCCTATAAGTGATAGTTTATGTTATGTTATTAAATTCATTTTGATTGGGTTCATAGGAGAACAAAAAGAAATGGCCTTCTGCTGTATCTTCATCTCCTCGCTACACGAGTAGTGAATGTCATATAACTAACGGGCAGAGTGCTGGAACAGCTAATCGTTGCATACCCATCCTCCCGTTTGTCTTTTCTACCTTGTATACATTGGTTCATATGATGAAGTTCAGTCTCTTATTATGGGTGTATTAGTGCTTGTGTTATTGACGTTATGAGGGAAATGGATTGCAAGGAGGAAGTTGAATTCGGCTTCATAGACGTGGTATTCAAGCGATGCTGAACATGCACTAATGCGCAAAATAGCTGCCTAAGGGATGTTGCCCAACGACCGGATAACCTCTGAGGAAATGATCCTTCCGTTTGATTCCAATCCTCCTTCTCACTTGTTAAAATTTAGGTACATAAACTACGGTCAGGTTGGCGGGTGATAAGGAAATGCAGCGAATCGAGGTACATCCCGATCTATTGGAGGAAAAGGCCCAGTTGGTCCAGCAGAAGAAACAGGAACTGGAGCGAATGGTCTGGGAACTGGAGAAATCGATCTATATGTTGCAATCCGATTGGTCGGGTGTGACAGGAGAGCGTTTCTTCTGGGATTTTATGCAGGTGAAAGAAGTGTTCCCGACTACACTCGGGCTGTTGGACGAAATCCAGAAAGAGTTTACGTTTATCGCGAGGAACTTCAAAACAACGGACGGCTCAGGCGAGGTTGCGCTGTACATTCCAGAGGAACTAAAGCGAAATTTCGCTGTAGGGCTGCTTGATAAATCAGTAGGAGAAACAATAACGGGAATGGGGCAGACGGCAGAAGCTTTCTTCGAGAACCCATTCAGTACATTAAGCAGTGTGGCATATGCCATGACAGTGGGCAAAGTTGTAGACGTTGGGCGTGGTATTCAGTTTGCATGGGATACCGCTTGGGGTACGGGAACGGCGAGGTCTGATATAGAGCAATTTGTAGAAGAGCAGAAGAAGCAGATCGATGAGAGTGGAGCAGGGTATTACGGTGGAGCGATGACGGGACAGGCCTTGGCGTATGTTTTGTTTGGCAAAGCATTTCGTTCGATGGATGATAAACATAGTGATCTGGGTGGATCTGGTGGAGGTAAGCCGGAGGTTGGGAAAGGAAATGAGGGGGCAGGACAAGCTTCGAATGTCGGTAGTATAGTTAAGGATGGAAATAAAACAAAATATACGAATACGGCAAATAATGAATTAACTTGGGTTGATCAGCATCCCAAGAATATTAATCGTGATATTGATAGCTTTTTAGATAGCTTGGATGTTGGCAAGGCTACTGAAGCAAAAGTTGCTGACTTCGTAAGAAAAGAGCAGGAGGTCACGGGTTTTGGGCAAAAAGTTCTAAAGGAAAATGGCGAAGCTGCTGGAGATTTAGATGTAGTGACAAAAAATGCAATAATTGAGGTCAAAGCATCAATTAAGGCAGTAAAAGAAGATCAGTTTAATAAATTGACAAATGAAAACCACGATTTCTTTTTTAATCCAGAACAAAAGAAGGTAATCCTTTACATTGATAAGCCATTGACAAATTTGAGACCAGAGAATGCCAAAATGCTAGAAGACATTAGAAAGCAAGGAGTAACAATTGTTAACTCATTAGAAGAGCTAAAGGGGATAATAAATTAATGGGAACTTCAGCATATATCTTAATGGATCACAGAAAATATACAACTGAAAAACTATTGGCTGATTCAATAGTTGCAGCATTTAATGCTGATGCAATGCTCAACTTTTACAACAGTAAAAATTATTCAATGGATGGTCAATTTCTATCTACTACAATGAATATTAGTCATAAATTGGTTAAAGAAAACGGATGTTCATTTATATATTACGTAGATGCAACAGATAATCCGAGTATAGAATTTTACTATAATGAGGATGTTGGATTAGAACAAAATAGAAAAATTTGCAAAGTTGGTTGCATTGAGGAAATATACGGCGTTCAAGAACTTATTTTTAATTTTATTTACGAATATCTCAAGCTAAACCCCGAAGATTATTTTTGGGTCACAGATTATGATTGGGTCTACAGTTGGGAAGATATGAAGAAATTAAAATCGTTACCGTATCACCCAGATTGGTGCTATAAGAACCCAAAGCTTGATTCAAATGAAACGTAACAAACAAAGTTAAGATTAAAGTTATATAGTCATTTCTACCAGACGAAAAGTAGAGTTGCTTGAACTAAAAGGTAGGTTAAACAATGAATAAAGATTTTCTTTACACTAAGCCCTATGTTCCGGGGATAATAGACGATACACCAGTGGACCTCGAATCGTGGTTTCTAGATGATTCAAGAGAGAGGATGGAAGAGAAATTAAGAAATATTTCTCTGAATGACCTAATCATTGAGTTAATTAATATATTTAAAGACGGAGATCCGAATTATCAAGTTCTCTTAGGGTTATTAGGAGAAAAAGTGGTTAAGGAGGCTAGAGAAGACAAGATTGTCTATTGTCTAGGTGATATTTTGCGTGCTGACGACGATATAAAGAGAATTGAGATTGAAATTGATGAGGGTCTGAATATAAAGAAAATGAATATTTTTGTTATTCCAGCCGAGCTTTTGGTACTTCAAAAGGAGATAACTAACCTGTGTGTTGATATTCAAACTCAAAAAACAAGCAATTACTTATCAATCTCTATTAAAGATAAGATGATAACCTTATTTTCAATTTAAGAGAGAAGACTGTCATACTAACTTATAATTCTAATTGATACAGTGAAAAGATGGTATGAGTTGCACATATCTATGCATGATTTAAAGTCATATCATTAAGCACTTCTACCAGACCATAAGTAGAGGTGCTTTTTCTATGAAATCAAAACAACTAATGAAATCTTCCACAGGTTGGTCGATAATATAGAAGAAGCAATTTTCAGCTAAGCATATACATAGAGAACGATCCACAACCATCCTACACCCACACGAGGTACATTCATGAAACAAGGCATATATGAACAGCTTATTAACACAATCACCAGACAGGAGATTTCGGCACTGGACCCGGATGTGTATAACATTGGGACCGAGAAGTTGGATGCAGAGGAAGCGCGCAAGCTGCTGTCCACGTATTTGGCGGCGGTGACCCGGCGAGCGCTCAAGATTGTAAGGGAACAGACGGAAGATAAGACAGCAGTGTTGGCGCAGATCCGAACGTGTAATGAGATTATTGCTACGCTGAAAGGCACGCTGGGGGAAGAAGAATACAACGAATTGCAACTGGACGAGCAGGGGGAAGTGTTGACTCATGTGTATTCCAAACTGAACAGCATTCGTGCGGTCCGGGATACCAAAATCGTTCGTCCAGATACGCCCATCTCCCAAAGCTCTTTATTCACAGGTGCAAAGTCCGAGCCGAGTATGTTATTGGAGTTGCAAAAGGAGATCGTGACCGCCGACCGGATCGACTGGTTGGTGTCATTTATCAAATTTAGCGGGCTTCGCCTGCTGCTGGAACAGCTTCAACAGTTCACGGCTAGTGGAGGGAAGCTGCGGATCATCACAACTACATACATGGAAGCAACCGACTTTAAGGCCATCACTGAACTTAGCAAACTGCCCAACACGGAAATCCAGATTTCCTATGATACCAAAGTGACTCGGCTGCACGCCAAAACGTACATTTTCCACCGTGATACTGGCTTCACTACAGCCTATGTCGGCTCCTCTAACCTGTCCAACCCGGCGCTGACCAGTGGTATGGAGTGGAACCTCAAGGTGACAGAGAAAGATTCACTCGATGTGTTGCGCAAGATTGAAGCGACCTTTGAGAGCTACTGGAATGACCGTGAATTTACGCGATATGTAGCTGAGGATGAAGGGCATGAGGCACAGTTGAAGGCGGCTCTGAATCGCAAAAAAGATCAGACTAACCACTTTTACCTCGACATCCAGCCTTATGATTATCAAAAGGAAGTGCTGGAACAGCTTCACGCCGAGCGTACGCTGTATGGACGAACCCGCAATCTGATCGTTGCCGCCACTGGCGTTGGCAAAACGGTCATTTCTGCCTTCGACTACAAGCGATTTCGGGCAAGCCATGCGGGAGCCAAGCTTCTTTTTGTCGCACATCGGGAAGAAATTTTGAAGCAAAGCCGTGACACGTTCCGGTATATCCTGAAGGATATGAACTTTGGTGAGCTGCATGTCGGGAATCACCGAGCGGAGGCGCTGGATCACCTGTTTGTTAGTATTCAGAGTCTTAACTCCATTAAGCTGACGGAGATCACTAGCCCTGATTATTACGATTACATCATTGTGGATGAATTCCACCATGCCGCTGCCCCTTCGTACCAGAAGCTGTTGTCCCACTACGAACCTAAGATTTTGCTAGGACTTACTGCAACACCGGAACGGATGGATGGCAAAGACATTACCGCCTACTTCGATCATACGATTGCCGCCGAGATCCGTCTAACCGATGCCATTGACCGGAAACTACTGAGTCCGTTTCAATATTTTGGCGTCACCGATACTGTCGATCTATCTCAGGTGAAGTGGTCGCGTAAAGGCTACGATTTGAACGAACTGGAGAAGCTCTATACCCATAACAAAATCCGTGCCAACCAGATCATTCAAAGTCTGAACAAATACGTAACCGATCTGGATGATGTGAAGGGGCTTGGTTTCTGCGTAGGGGTGGATCATGCGATGTATATGGCAAAAATATTTAACGAAGCTGGCATTCCATCCATGGCCCTACATGGCGGGTCGAGCGAACAGGAACGTCATTCTGCGAAAGGACAGCTGGTGAACGGGGAACTGCGCATGATCTTTGTCGTTGATCTGTACAATGAGGGCGTGGATATCCCTGAGGTGAACACCATCCTGTTCCTACGTCCTACTGAAAGTCTGACCGTATTCCTGCAACAGCTTGGCCGTGGACTACGGATTGCGGAGGGCAAAGAGTGCCTGACCGTGCTGGATTTCATCGGACAAGCGCATCAGGAGTACAGGTTCCAAGATAAATTCCGCGCCCTGATCGGCGCCACCAAACATTCCATCTCATACTACGTGGAGAACGGCTTTTCGAACCTGCCACGCGGCACGTTCATTCAATTGGAAAAGCAAGCGAAGGAATACATTATGCGCAACCTCAAGCAGATGAGTCGTAATCGCAGAGCGTTGATCCAGAAGCTGCAAACGTTCCAGCAAGACACCGGACTGCCGCTGACACTGGCTCATTTTGTAGAGCATCACGGGATGACACTATATGAATTGTATGGTGGACGTACGGGCAAAAGGTATTTCCGCGGTATGTTGGCCGAAGCCGGATTAACAGCACCCATCGAAGATGAACACGAGGAGTATATCCGCCGACTACCGTCTGTGCTGACGATTAACTCCCGAAGCTGGCTGATGTTCCTGATCGACTTTATTGAAAAAGGCCAAGAACCGACTACCGCCGATGAACAGCGCATGTTGATTATGTTCTATTACACCTTCCATCGGGCTGCGCCTGAGAAACTAGGACTGAGCAGCATCGAAGAGGGTGTGCAGCGTGTGTTGTCTTGTGAGGCATTCCGAGCAGAGCTTGTGGATATTTTCAAATATAATTGGGCTCATCTGCGATTTGTGGATAAAAGTAATTCGTTCACGTACACTTGTCCACTGGATATCCACTGTATGTACTCCATAGACCAAGTGCTTGCCGCCTTTGGTTATTGGAATGCCCAGCAATCGCCCGCCTTCCGCGAAGGTGTGAAGTATTTTGCCGATGAACAGACGGATATCTTCTTCATTACATTGAACAAATCGGACAAAGATTTCTCACCCTCAACGTTGTACGAGGATTATGCGATCAACGAACACCTATTCCACTGGCAAACTCAGAGCCGGGTGTCGGAGCATACGGCTACCGCGCAGCGGTATATCCATCATCGAGAGACGGGCAACCGGATCGCGCTGTTCGTGCGGGAGTATAAGGAGGAACATAACTATACGTCTCCATTTGTCTTCCTGGGTGAAGCGGATTATGTGAGTCACGAGGGGAACAAACCGATGAGCTTTGTATGGCGACTGCGGGAAGAGATGCCTGCGAAGATGGTGGCGGTGGCGAATAAGTGTATTGTTTGAATTAGCACTATAAAGAAATCGGACATCTTAAGCAGGCTTTTTGTTCTAATCATATTCAAACATGCGTAGGTCGCTTGGAAATAATACCTATAAATCTTAATTTTGTACCTTAAGAACCATAAGTGTGGTATATTTATCCTATAAATAGTCATTTATTGTAGATTAGTGCTTCGCATTATTGCATGTATGAATTATTTCATTTTTAACTTTATGTATGCGGGACCAAAGCATGGTCTATTACACAGTAAACAGCGTATGATGACAGACATGGTTCCTATAGGAGAACTATGTCTTTTTTTGTGGAGATTTATAAAATGTGTTTTGGAGGATGGGGCATGTCTACAAATACTCATTTCATTGATGTTCTTAAGCGCTGTAAGCAGTCTTCGAAGGAAGCTGTAGAGAATCTTGAGGGATTCAGTGAATTTAAAAAATATATGCATGTTCAAAGACCAGTAGAAAAGGAACTAGAAAACTATATTTTAGAAGCCAATCAAACAAATGAACCACAGTTAATATTGGTGTGTGGCGGAGTGGGCGATGGTAAATCACATATCTTATCTTACTTAAAAGATAAGTATGATTTTTTAGCTGATCCAGAACGATTTTATTTACATAATGATGCAACGGAGAGTTTCTCTCCTCGGAAAACTTCAATTGAAACGTTGGCCAAGGTACTAAAGCCGTTTTCAGATCAAGAGATTGGAACGGGTCCGAATATAACCATTGTTTTAGCCATTAATCTGGGCGCTCTGAATAACTTTATTGATGCAGAGGAAGGAAAGGAGTTCACTCGGCTTAAAGAATTTGTACATGCAAAGAGGATTATGGAGTCTGTGATTACAGAGGAAGTGTCTCAGGATGATCACATTTTCAAATATGTGAATTTCAGTGATTATCACATGTATGAGCTAACGGAACAAGGTCCTCGTTCTAGTTACATTAGAGGGATTTTACAAAGAATTACTCAGGATACAGAACAGAATCCGTTCTATAGGGCTTATCTAAGAGAGAAGGCTGAACATCCCGAGGTTGTTTTTAAAAATCCTATTATTCAAAATTATGAGTTATTACAATATGAGGATATCCAAGACAAAATTATTGATTTATTGATTCAAGCGATGGTAAAAGAAAAGCTTATTATTTCGACTCGGGCTCTGCTGGACTTTATATACAATATAATTGTTCCCTCCTCAATGGATAATATAGATCATGAGAAGTTAATGGAATTAATCAAACATCAGGATTTTCAATCTTATACGTCATGTCTACTTCCTTTTCAGCTATTTGATCGTGAAGATGCATCTGCTATACATCAAGCCATAAATCATATCAATCCAACACAATATCGTACTGAGTTACTTGATCAGCATTTGATAGATTTTAAATCTAGAAAAGACGGCGCATATTTGTTTAGCCTATATATTGACGTTAATAGGGCACCGTATTTTGCAAAATCTCTTGTTCCACACTCCCCGTGGAAAGAAGAAGACAAAAAGAGTATTCCTTTCAGAAATGAGTTAGTTAAGTTATTTGTATACTTATACTATTTAGTTCCGAAAGAAAAACACGACTCATTTAAGGATCAGGTCTATGATCAATACATGAATTACTTATTTCATTGGAATAGAAGATCTTGGAATATGCTATCCAAGCTCTATAGAGAAGACGTTCGTGATGCAATATATAAATGGAATGGTGAGGGACATGGCGGACTTATATATGTTCAAATTGGACAACCACAGACGCATTATTACGCTTTACAGAAGCTCGAAATCGAACCAGCGCTTGAACGAGTCGAATCTAGAGTAGAAGAGATATTAATGAAATTTCTGCCAATGTTAACGATTGCTTTCAGACCCAAAGGCGGAACTCCGGTCGAAATCGATATTGATTTCTCACTATATTCCTTGTTGATTCGAATCAAGAACGGTTATCGACCGAATAAGAAAGACAAGTTCCAATATATCAAGTTTGTTGAATTCATAGATCAGTTGAGTAGTAAAGGAAACGACAAAAATGAGCTTATTTTTGAAAGTAAAAAGTTCGGCAAGTCCCAGCGTTATAGACTAACTTACGATGAGTTATTCGACCAATATTCATATACGGAGATGTGAAAATATGGAGTATAAGTTGGATTTAGAAACTATTAAGGACAAGTTCAAATTTGATTCTTCCATTAGGCATAACCCCAAAATTCCTGTTGAACTCTTACCTTACAACACAAAATTTAAAGATATGCAATTCAACCTTAAGGAAGTTGTAGGCGAGTTTTTGCGTCTGGTTGGGCAAAAGAGAATGTCCTCAGAAGCGAACCCCGATCAACTAGTCGAAGATGTACTAAAATCCATTGAGTTCAAAGATATAAATCAAAAAAATGAATTCAAGCAGATGATTAAAACTTTATTCATTGACGAAAACAATCAACTATTTTTATTCCATCCTCAGACACTTTATTATATCAATACAGTTGAGAACGAGAACAGAAAGTTGGCTGAGTTTCTTTATGCGGTTTTATGGAATGAAAAAGCTGCATGGGAAATCAGTAAAGAAGAACATCAGACGGATGATTTGATGAGTTCGTTAATATTCAAAGCTTTACCAGAGTTGAAAAGTGAGGAGGCACAATCCCGAAAGTTTGCTGTGTTATTACCAGAAATCTCTGAATTATTTGCTGTAGATTTTGAATGGCTTTCTACGAAACAGGATTTATTCACTCAACAATTTGAGAAACTTCTATCTTACTATTATTTTTTCTATATGACTCAAATGTCTCGTAGAAATGAAACTCTGTTTGCCAAATACGAGAAGAGTATAGTGCCCATTTATTTTACATTTGAAGAAGAAGAAAGACTATCGAAAACCAGAGTTAGTTACGAATACGGATGGAAAAACATTGAGCGATCGATTAATCGTATGTTTACTCATGTGAATTTTCTGAAAATGCTTAATATTTCAGTTGAAGGAGTAGGGAAGTTACTTTCCTATCAAGAGATCTCCGAAATACTTCGTTCAGGTACATATGAAGAAATCCTTGCGATCGAAGAAGATGTAGATAAGTTGAGTGAACAATATCGTGAGGGTCTATCCGATGTAAAGTGGAGTCAAATGAACTTAAATCCTGAAACTTATGACCTGCCTGTATTAAATAAATTATCTACTTTATTTCAAATGATTGATTACCAGTTTAATAATTCATTTCGTTCCAAACCGTATAACGAATATAAGACGTGGTTTACTCATTTTTGTCAGAGAACATTCCTCAAATCTAGGGGGAGATCTGGTAAGATGTTAATTCTGGATACAGATTATTTATTATTCTTTACTAAAGTTATCATTAAAGATGAGCCTAAAATCAGATTGAAGAAACTATTTGAACAATTCGAAGTGAGAGGAATTATTTATGATAGAGATACTCAAATTTCCATCATTGAGTATTTTGAAAAGTTGAATTTGCTAGAGAAAAAAAGTGATAGTGGGGATGCTATTTATGTCAAAGCATTTTTATAGTTATCTTGCTCATCTCGTAGATCGTTTTTTGAGCGAGGTCAATATTCAGGCAGGAGAAAAATATCATATTCAATTTGAACGTGAAGAACAAGTCGTAAATCTAGTAAATCAAATTAAGGACATTAATCGAGTTAGTCCGTTCTCAATGTCAACTGAGGATGGATTCTATCAATCGCACACTTTAAATTATGATCAAACCAAGGTATTAATCGCATCAAATATTGAGGAGATCACGCCAGACTTTCTTACAACATTACGGAATAAAGTTGGCACACATGAAGATCCTTTTAAAGATTTGGCTATGCTTTTAATCCACAATTCAAACTTAGATAGTTTGGTTCAGGGAATGACTTCGTTTGCAAAAGAAGGTATGCCTTTTCATATTGATTCAATTGAAAAAGATTTGCAAGAAATGATGAAGCAATCGAATCTATCCTCAGAAGAGAAGCAAATTCTTAACTTCTCGATTGAGTCCATGAAAGCTCAACAGGGACTTCATGAGAGAGTAAACTTATTTGACTACGAGAATATACTTACTGTGCTAAACAATGAAAAATTGAATAAGCATGAATATAGAAACTTTGGAATTTTTTATGATGCAGAGCTTTTCAATACTCCTAGAACTCCTAAGGAAATTAAAGAAAGACTAAAGGAAAACCATTCGTTATATAGTGACGTTGAAATAGCCCATCAATATGGTTCTGCTGAGGTCAGCCTGGAGCGGCATTTTGATGATCAGGGGATCAAGGTTTTATCCGAGTCTGAAACGTGGCAGGATGTTGATTTTGGTTCGGTACGAAGATCGAATCAGAAAAAATTAGAAGGAAAAGGTTTGGAGTATGTAGAGGCTGGTAAGAAGTTGACTTTGGAAGGGTTAGAGTATTGGGAGAGAGCCGATGGCGAGACCAAGAGTAAGCAACGTAAACGAAACATTATCGTATTCAATCCTGATCAAAAAGAACATATCTCATTAGAGTTTACATTTAATGATTTTATCAAAAATCAGTATATCAATGAAACTAAAATTAAACAGCCAATACAGGTGGAACAAGCAGGTAAGAAGATCCGCGTACACTTAAAACATGAAGTTGGACAGACTACATTTTATGGTGTGAAATACAAGACAGAGGTGTCTCCAGCCTATGAATTTAGAATTACAGTGGTTGAGACACAGTCCAAGCTTCTTCAGACGATACAAACGTCTTATGCCATTACGTTATCAAAATCCAAGGGTTCGTATCTTTTAATTAATTCAGATGCGGAACATTGGTTTTTCAATAAGGATGCTTCAGAAATCACCAAAGTTAATTTAACAGAATCGCACAGCACATTTGACATTACTGAGGAACAGGAATTAGTTGTTTCTCGCAATGATGAAAATAATAGTGATGAAGAAATGATTTATTTTAACATCCAGCTTCCTCATACAAGTATTCCATTTGCTGTGCAGGATTTAGTTGAACGACCTGTTCCTATTGGTGGTTTTAGCGTGTGGAAGCTGAAACGTGAAAAGCAAGAGCACTTTACCTATCGCATAGAGAATGAAAAGATGAAGATCGTGCAAGGAACGAGGGAGACTTTTGCTCAAGGAGAATTCAAACGTAATTTAGAGAGGGAACGCAAACTCTTAGAAACCAATCATTTGTTTTTTCTCGAAGATAACTTAGGAGAGATTGTTCCGCAAGCTATTTCAGTTTCTGAACCGTTAAAAGAGGCATATTGCGATTTATTACGATACTTTAGAACTAACGATTTACTCCCAAGTTTAGCCTATTTCGATGAAGATTATACTGTGCTAGCCCGTAACTATATAGATGTGTATTTACAGGAGCTTGAACAATTACAAAACGGTCAGTCATTAAACCAGACCCAAAGAGATCTTGTTTTAGTTGGAACGATTCAGAAAAATCATATAAACCCAGAATGGCTATTTACACCATTACATCCTCTACATTTGGCTTACCAATTGCAATTAAATCAATTGGTTGGTGACGAGTCAATCAATGATGAGCTGTTGCATTCCATGAGACCTACGAATCTATTGCCGTATGTTAATTTCACTTCCAAACTGTATAAGGCAATTGAGATGAGTGATTCGTATGAGTGGGCTTCTTACATGGATCAAAGTTTACCAAGATTCGAGTCATCCAAAACCTTTGTGAATAAATTGGTTCAAGAAAAAATTGAAGAATTTACTGGTCATTTCGGATATCTTTTTGAATTAGATCGTCGAGCCCCGCTTAAAATTAATACGATTAATATGGGAGACTGTCAGGAAATCCTTCAAGGTCTTTTTGAATACTACAAGAAGCAACTTAAAGATAACTTGGAAAAAGGGAACCTACTCCCTATTGAAATTCACATCTATGCTGAAAAAGGAATCAACAATGTTTTTGAGGAGATGTCACAATATACAGATGCAGAAGAGATTGCCAAACAGTTCAATCTCAAATTGGAATTGGATGGATATCACGCAGAAGAATTGTTAAATGTTTTCCGAGACAAAGTGAAGTTTTATTCTAAAAATGTGGATACGGATCGTTACGAGTACAGTCATGTTACTTTCTATCAGATGAATAAAATCGAGCAGATTGCTACAAGCAATGCTTCGGAGATTATTACGGGAGTTTCATTATTCGGACTTGTTTCAGGTATTCCTTCTGTATTCATCAACGAAGATTACAAAACGGGATTCGGAACGAGATATTATCCGACACAAGAAGCTCCACTATTGAAAATGGTACCGAAATTAAATTCTTTACTGAGAGTTGCCCGAACTCTTGATAATTACCAAGAGGATATTAATATTGTTACTGCGATCTCTGCAGATCATAAACAGCAACTAGATCAAGTCTACGATTCAGCCCATTGGGTTACTTTTATTGAGCCAAAAGTAGACCTGAGTTTTTTCAAGAATAGTGATGCTAAAAAAGAGTTGCTTGTTATTCATTACAGTGATCAATATACATCCTCTAGTGGTTTTGACGCGATCACTGTTACCAGAAGATCTAAACAATATCAGCGTTTAATTAAAGAATTCCTTGGACATCAGAGGCTGTACGTAGACGATCATGTGTTGCCTCCAATTATCAATTTCTTTAATGCGATTAATGGGAATTGGCTGCTTCGTCTTTTGGCTCAGAAGAACTATTTTCCAAAGGAAAAAATCAGTATTCTTTCTGCGGTAAAACTATCCCTTGCTGCATATGCACACAGCAATATTATATGGATTCCAATCTCGATGGAAGAAATTCTTAGAATTTCAGGTGGGACTGGCCTAAGACAATCTGAAGGTTTATTTTCTGCTAAAAAATTGGGTAGATTCGGTTCTTATAGTGATGATCTGTTATTGATTGGTGTAGAACCTTCTGACCAAGAGATGTTTGTTCACTTTTACCCCATTGAGGTCAAAATAGGATATAACGGGGCTAACGTGCAAGATAAAGCGATAAAACAAGTAAAAGAAACCAAGCAGCTATTAATGGAGTTCTTAACAGGCGATGAGAAGAATTTTCAAGCTGTACTATATCGTAATTTCTTTATTCAGCTAGCGATTGCAAGTGCGGAGAAAATGAAGCTCTATTCAGTGTGGCCTGAACAATCATGGAGTCAAATTACGGACCATGATGTTCGCGAACGTCTTCTTAATGATAAGTATACGATTGTAGATACGTTAGATCAGTATATTGGTCAAGGTGCAGTAATCTCATTTAAGAAGGATGTCGTATTTACCGATATCAAAATGAACGATAATGTGATGGTCTATGACTATCCTGAACAGAGTGGATATGAATTCATACTCAAAAGTGTTGAAGAGATGAAGGAATATATACAGAGTAATCAAGGGGATTTGTCCCCTGAGCAATTGCTGAGTAATTTATATGATTCTTCTAAAAAGTCTGGAATGACTCAGGTTACTGACCATGTGTTACTTGCTGCTGAAACTCGTGAGCATTATGAAACAGGACTTGGTGAAGTAGCAGCTACCACGCACTTAGCTGATGATCAACCAGTTGAGTTACATCATAGTTCTTTGAATCATCAAGAACCGATGAAGCCGCTTGAAGTTTTGTTTGGACATAATGCAACTTCGAATGAAGAGGTTAAATGGTTCCCTACTTCAACGGATAAGATTATGCACACCAATACAGGAATCATTGGAACGATGGGAACGGGGAAAACACAATTCACGAAATCATTGATTACGCAGTTAAGTCGTAATAGCTATGATAACGTGAATCAAACTCCCATAGGTATTTTGATTTTTGACTATAAAGGTGATTATATCAAGCCTGATTTTACTGAAAAAACAAATGCTAAGGTATATAATCTATATCATTTGCCGTTTAATCCCTTATCTTTGTATATGGCAGAACCAATAAAACCTTTATTACCCCTTCATACAAGTAACTCTCTTACAGACACAATTGTAAGGTCTTTCAATCTTGGACAAGTTCAAGCAATTACATTGAAGGATTTAATGATGGAAGCATACGCCAATAAAGGCATTATTAAAGGGGATTCTACGACTTGGGATTTACCTGCTCCAACGATGAGTGATATATACGAACTTTATGCTGGTAAAGAAAACTCTAAAATTGATTCTCTGTATGCGGCACTTAAAGAGTTATATGAAACTGAAGTGTTTGAAACGGATTCCTCCAAAACCATTTCGTTGTTCGATATGATTGATGGGATCACAGTAATTAATCTGTCTGGATACAGCGAGAGTATTCAAAACCTTGTAGTATCCATTACACTCGATGTTTTCTATAACCAAATGCAAATGTTTGGGCACAGTGCAATAGAAGGGGCTTATCGTGAAATTACACGAATGATCTTGGTTGATGAGGCGGATAATTTCCTCAGTAAAGACTTTACTTCGATTAAGAAGATTTTAAAAGAAGGAAGAGAGTATGGTGTTGGCACAATCTTATCTACGCAGTTCTTGAGCCATTTCTCAACTTCTGATAATGACTATGCGAATTACATTTTGACATGGATTGTGCATAATGTGTCTGAAATGTCTGCTAAGGAAATTCGAATGGTGTTTAGCACGCAGAGTAAGTCAGAAGAGGATAACATAATGAGCAGGATTAAATCGTTGCAAAAACATTATAGTATCGTGAAGGCTGGTTCGGGACAACCGATTTGGATGCGGGATAAGGCATTTTGGGAATTGTCGTAGGATAGGGGATAGATAAAATTATTAATAGATATGAGTAGTTCCCATCAAATTGTCAGAGAGGGTCTATATGTCAAACAAAAGTAATAAAATAACAGCGGTTGTATATAGTTGGAATACAAAGAATTGTTATAGTGGGTTCATGTCTTACAACGATGTTAAAAGATATGTTAACTTAGTAAAAGATCAATCTATGAATAGATTAATTAATGATGCTAGTGTTGATTTAATAATAAAATATATGAAAGAAGAAGGGGATGGAATATTTTTTCCTCCAGTAATAATGAATAGTTCAGGTAAGCTGAAATACGATCACACAACATATAAATTGCTAATTGAGCAGTCAAGCTTAACGATTATTGATGGGCAACATAGAATAAAAGCTATTAATGAGATACTTGAAGATCCAGATAGCATGAATGATTTTGATAAAATAAAAATTCCTTTTCTAATCATTGAGGAACTTAGTCCTGAGCTTCATAGGAAATTATTTCATACAATTAATGATAAGAGTACCAAAGTACAAAATAATGTTTCAGATAGATTCTCTACAACTACAAGTAACTTGATAGGGTTAAGATACGTTTCTGAACATTTAGAAAATAAAGATATGATTGAATGGGAGGGAAAGCAGTCAAAGGAGAAAATTGTATATTCACACATGTTAAATTGTATAGAAAAAATTGAAGATTTCCTAGAAGAAAAATTTAAAGACGCTCTAGAGGAGATAGATCCCATTACAGTAGAAGATAAAGAATACTACTATAAAGATGCAGGTTATTATGGGGTTTTTGTTGCATTTTGGGATTATATATTTAACAAGATCAGATCCAACCCACACGATATAAGTTTTTATGTAAAGGAAGTTGTATTGAGTAATATTGCAAAGCATATGCTTGCTGAATTAGAAGATTCAGTGATGGGGGATTGGAGTTTTACTAATTTGATCGAAAAAATGTGTGAAATATTAGATAACTTACTTCCCGATACTCTAATATTTGATTATGTATTCAGAGTTAATAAATCAGTAGACTGTAGTGAATCGATCAAAGATTACTTAAAATGCAATAAAAATCTAAATGAACAAAATATCAGCTTGAACAATAAACAATTGATTAACAAGTTATTATCTAAAATCATCCATAAAAGTTTTTTGAATAATAACGGTTATTTCTCGTTAGAAAAGGGCTCTATAGAGGAATTCTCCAATTACCTAAAAGTAGTTGATGAAAGTATAAGCGGGTATCAGGAATCCGGATTAAATCAGAGAGACATGGTTAACTTGCTTAAAGAAATTTCAGTAGAATCAACAGGTAATGACTCTCTAGAACAAGCAGCTACAACGCTCGAAGTTAATTAAAATACCCATAAGAATATGGAGTGATGAATTTGGAACAACACTACACTCAGTTTATACTTCAATTTCAAGGTAACTATGGTACTGAAACTTTGAAAGAAATCCTCAAGGAATTTATTGATATCGACTACCATATAAACTTGATCGAAGAACATATTTTTTTTGTGGTATACGATAAGATGAAAATTCCAAAAAATTTTGAGAAGAATAAGAAAAAAATTATAGAGATTCTAGGCAGGATAGATGGACTTTATCTAACAATACTCTACGATTCTCAAACTGCTAAACATTTACAAAAAATATCTTCTTCTATTTATGAACTGGAAAGGAATTTTCGGAATTTAATTGAAATTAAGATGCTCCGAAAAGTAGGGACATCTTGGAGTAGTAAATATCTAACATCCAACGATAGCACCTTTGATAGAAAAACAGGAAGAAAGGACGAAGTTTTTAAATATCTCGCTAATCCCTTAGATGACTATAATTTCAAAAATTTAGGGGGGTTTGTTAAAGAGAATATTGGGAAAAATAAGAATGAAATATTTGAAAGGTTAGAGATTTTAGATAATAAGATTGAAGAATTCAGGAATAAAAAAAGTAATATAGATTTTTCAGAAATAACTGATAAGATAATTGAAGAAATTGATGAGTTAAAAAAATCAATATATAGTAATTCTAATTTATTCTCTGAAGACATTTATTCACATATTAAGCCAGACTTAGTTCAAGAATGGAACCGAATATATGATTTCAGAAATTATTGGGCCCATAATATTTTTCTCATGACCGAAACCGAATACAGTGAATATGAAAGATTAAGACTTAGGATTAATAAAAAAATATTAGTCGAACTGACCATAGATTCGCTTCTTGGAATGGAAAGAATAAAGGATTTTGATAATGGAACTGGAATTCGATTTACAGTTAGTAAATACGAGAATGAAGTAGTTCATTGTGAGATAAAAATAAAGTTTAAAGTAAAAGAAAAAAATTTATATGTTTCTAAATTGGAGGCAGATTATACTGACATCCATAAATTTTACAGTACTCTTTTTCAGTATAAAAGAGAATTTATAGAGAGTATAAATACTATTTATTCTAAAAATCCCTATTTGTTTAATGCACTGTTTGATAACACGGAAATGAGTTCTTGGTTAGAAGAAATTACAGAGGATATTCTTCAACAAATAATAGAAAATTTGAAACAGAATGGATTCAATGTCAAAACCGAAAATGAATCTGGAGAAGGTTTGGTTTTCATTAATGAAGATCACCATAACTATCTAAAAGCGATCTTATCCCCTGGAAATAATTAGACTTTTCCCCATCCTATAAGATGGGGAAAAGTTAATTCATTTTAATTCTCTGAACAGATCCAGTTCTTCTTTACTTAAATCAGCACTTAATGTGATTCTAATCGTCTGTCTTACCTCTTCCAGTGACTTTCCAGCTGCGCTCAAAACATGGCTTGGTTTACTGGAGCTACAAGCTGATCCAGTGGATAGAGCCATGAAGCTGGAAAGTTTTTTGAGCAACAACTCATTGTTTACACCTATGAATTGAAGGCTGATTAGTCCTGGAATTTTATCTTTTTCATCACTATTGAAAGTGATCTTATCTCCAATATTTTCCTTGAGTAGATCGACGAGATATTTCTCCAATTGAGCAAGACGTGTGGCATTGTTCTCTACATTCTGCGATGCTAGCTCAGCTGCTTTACCTAGTCCAACTATGTTGTGGACAGCTAGTGTTCCGCTTCGATAGTTGTTTTCCTGTCCTCCCCCGTGAAGAAGAGGGGTTAAGCGAGTAAAAATCTCTTTAGATTGTTTTCGTATAATGGCGGCTCCGATACCTTTTGGGCCGCCTATTTTATGTGCTGACATGGAAAGAAAGCGAATTCCTCTGTGCTTCCGCAAATCAACAGGTATTTTACCTATAACCTGAGTTGCATCAGTATGGAAGAATAGACCATTGGTTGTGAAGAAATCGGAAAGTTCATCAATGGGATTTAGTGATCCAGTCTCATTATTCCCCCACATAAACGAAGTAAGAATAGGGGGGATTTGGTCAACTGTTTCTTTGACATTTTCAATATTCACTCTTGCATAATTATCGACATCAAGCAACTTCGTTTTGTACCCGCGTTCACCCAGAAACTCTACTGTTTCGAGTACAGAAGGATGCTCAGCGGCAGAAGTTAATATATATTTTGAAGAGTTATTTTTATGACTGTAATAATCAGCTACACCCTTAATAATCATATTGTTACTTTCAGTAGCTCCACTTGTGAATACAACCTCGTCTGAGTCACATCCTAATAGTTGGGCAACTTGATCTCTAGCGGTAGCCACAGCTTTTTTAGCATTCTCAGCAAGGGAATAAAATTTGCTTGAAGGATTTCCATATTCCTCTTGAAGATAAGGGAGCATTACTTCCAATACTTCAGGATGGATTTTTGTTGTAGCACTATTATCCAGATACAACATATTGATCACTACTTTCGTTAGAATAACAAATTACGAATGAATTTTTCGTAATTCCCCGCGCTTTTATACTCTGAAGCCAAGGCTCGGATTCCACGTTCCAAGTGAGCACTGAAATAAGAAGGAAAGAATTCCTCATCTGTTAATTCACGACCTGCGGCCTGTGTAATCATTGCACGAAAGGCATAGTCATACTCTCCGGTAACGGTGCTACGGTTCAACACTAATCCGTCTGTGAAATCTTTAGTAATAGGCACAATCTGGGTAGTGTTTCTTAAAGATAGAGCAACAGCATAACGGATTAGAATATTAGGCGTGATTCCGGTGGAAGCATGTAGTTGCGTGAGAATCTCTTTAGCATATTTTGATGTTTTTAAAGTGAAATTCATAACTACTGTACCGCCTCTCTTATGATATCAAAGTAGCGGTCTTTTACTATTACTGCACTTTCTTGAGACGCATCGTATTCTAAGGTGTAACAGCGTGTTGTAATTTCTTCAATCACAGGAAACTGTTCCGACGTTATTTCAGAATCAGTTGTAAACATAAGGACTTGTTCTCCACAACGCGGAATAAAATGTTGAATAAGTGACTTTTTGTGGTCTTGGTCCAATCTTCCCATGAGAGTATCGAATACAAAAGGTAGCTTCCAGCCGGATACTCTAAACATCGCCAATATTACAGTGAGCATGAGCATTTCTTTTTCGCCAGCAGATAAGCGTTCTTTTGAAATTTCTTGATTTACTAAGTTATATAGTTTTAATTCGAAAGAAGTGTGGTCTATATGAATTCGTTTTATGAAATCTTTCTTACGGAAGAGTACGTCAATCATACGCACAGTTTCATTAGCAACGTCATCAAGTTTTTTACGCCATTGCCGTTCTCTGAAACGTTGACTAACTGTAAGTAATTTCTCTGTCATTTCATATGACTTTTCTGATTTATGGTACTCTCTAATCTTTTCTTCTACTTTATCTTTTTGAGAGAGTTTAGCATGTAAGCTTTCTGAATGATTTTGAATTTCAGATCCAAGTTGCTCAATTAACATTTTCTGCTGTTCAACATGTTTTGTTTTTTGCTCTATTCGTTCAAGAAGTTCTTTAAACTCACTGGCCTGATCATTTGTTTCTAATTGAGTCCTTAATTCTTGAGATTCTTTTAACAATATAGCATTTTCATCAAAACGGTTAACATAATCGGTGATATTAAGGCCTTCAAGTTGTTTATTTAAATTATGAATTTCGCTACGTTGTTCAAACGATGCACGATGTATTAATTCCGTTTGATTCGGTTTAATTAAATTCAGGATACCTTCAAAAATAGCCTTCATTTCAAAGTTATCAATCTCTTTGTACTTTCCCAGAGTACTAGTAAGAAGAGAAGTTAATTTATCTTGTTTAAGCGTGTTCGCAGCATATTCATATGACTCATATTGTTTTTCAGCATTTAACTGATAATCAACTTGTTGGAGCTGTTTCCTCGCTATAAAGAAGGGAAGAAGAGATGAGACGAAATGCCGTACATGTTCTGAATTCGTTTTGCGTTTGTTCTCAATGACGTTTATTCTAGAAACAATTTCTTGTCTTTTTTCCTGAAGTAAGCCACCGTGAATTTCGAAATCCTTTTTATCTTGTTTAATAGCATCATTCAGATTGTTTATCTCTTCTTCATGGAGCACTGTAAGCTGTTGTTTTTCGTCGATTGTTGCTTTGAGTTGATTAATCTCCATCTCGAGTTTTTCATACTGAGCAACTTCTTCTGCTGCACTGGCATTTTGCTGAGCATATTGTATTCGGTATGTGTTCAGATCCTTTTCCAAATTTACGAATAGATCCAGATTAAATAGAATCTTACCTGACTCTTTCAAGTACTCTGGAATTTTTTCTTCAGAAACAATACGCGAAATATCCTCACCATCAAAAAGGCAAAGTTCAAATAATTTTGGAGGCATTTCTTCACGTAATCGACTCTGGAAATCAGAAGTTTGTTGAGCAGATAAGAATTGATTATCACGTTTAACTGCAAAACTCTCACGAATACGATCATTTTTTATTCGCCAGCTTCTTACTAATGAATATTCATGTAATTCGAAATCCTCAGTGGAACTGTAATCAAGAGTAATCTGAAATGCGTCAGTCACATTCTCATTAATTGCTTTACGATTCAGTAATGTTCTAATTTTACGATAATAGGGTTCATTCTCAGTAACAAAACCATATGCCATAGAGCCAAATAAAACGATTCTTAAAGATTCTAGTATTGTCGTTTTACCAGCACCATTTTTCCCACCAAGTAGTATTACGTTACGGTTAGCCGTTGTACGGAAATCAAATTTATTGAGCTCTCCATGGTAAGCACCTATATTTCGGAGAGCCAGTTTTTGAATGTGCATTGATTATTTATCCACCTTTATAAATGTAAGAAATCTTGTCTGAGTGTTTTATCAAATGCCTGGAATAGTCCTCTTCTTACTTTTACACCGGAGTATTCTTTCTCAACAGATATTAATTCTTTAAGAAGATTAAGGTTGACTCCTTCTTCTTGACAAAGAGATTCAAGATCGGTAACTTGGTCTTCTTTGAATACAGGACGATCATTTTGATGCCAATCGTAAACTATACCTGTTTCTTCTTCGACGATCAGAGGAAGTCGATCTTCCCACTGTAGGTCGTCATGCCAATATTTCCGAATTGCCTTAAGCTCTTCAAATGTGATTAATTCAACGTTAGGGTCATGCATTTGGCGAATTTCTTCTTGAGTTTGTAATAATTTTCGAAGAATTTCTTCCCGAGCTTTCATTGTGAAAGGACCGACGCCAAAACGTTTAGG
Organism: Paenibacillus sp. FSL k6-2145; assembly: GCF_037976585.1. Lineage (NCBI taxonomy): Bacteria > Bacillati > Bacillota > Bacilli > Caryophanales > Paenibacillaceae > Paenibacillus > Paenibacillus sp. FSL k6-2145. The sequence goes on from NZ_CP150267.1 coordinate 3,245,273, forward strand.
AAGAGCATCTGGATTCTCATCATCAACGATTAAAATATCCAATTCCTCCACAGAAGCAAGGTTAATTTTATTTTCTTCAATATAATGCTTCATTTCAGATTTGTAGATTCTCGGATGACTCAAATCATCAGGATCTATTCCGCCTAAATTTGTTGTCAGATAGACTTCGCCATTCATACGATGTTTTTGTCTTTTCGTACGGTCTTCACGTATTTGAACAAGGAAATTTCTAAAATCATATAATGGACGTAACCAATCTACACCGTTATTAATAAATCCGCTCAACGCCTTATCTTCATTAACAACTGTACATGTCCAACACCCAAAACGACTGTTTCCACAAGAACCTGCACTTTCTTTTATCTCTTTGTCTACTACGAGAGGGCATTCACTACTTGAATCTTGATAGAGCTGAAGCAGTTCATTATTATCATCGCCCCATGGTGACTCATACTGCAATAAAAATTCCCATACATCATCAAGAGTGTAGGAGCGAATCGGAGCAAAAACAAATGCGTTTCGAAGTGTAGAGTGACGCATTAAATTTGAACCTTCTATAGTATGAGATTGCATTACTCCTGCTCTTGTTGAACTTTCGGAATCTCGAACTCCTAGTAACATAACCACTTCACCAAACTGATCTACTTTATCAAGAATGAAACGGTTAGCAGGCTCGATTTTCAAACGATCCGTACACCATCTGAACTTTTGACGTGGAGTAGGATAACCTTTTCCAATAATAGAGGCCCAAAAGGTTTGTTCAACTTTTGGACGTACCTTGTGTGTTTCAATAGGCAAACCTACAGCGAGTGCTTTATTTTGTATTCGTCCAAGAGTTCGCGTGATTTTGTCTATAATTAAAGGAGTTTCTACCTGAGTATCTGATGAAATGACGTACACTTTTTTCTTCAAAAGAGAAGGTTCAAGCTCGGATAAGGCTTGAAAGACTAGCTGTACAACTGCCGTTGAGTCTTTTCCCCCACTGAAACCTACGACCCAAGGCTTCTCATCTGCTAAATAGACTTCTTTGACTAGTTCTTTGGCTTCAACGAACTTGCTTCCAGTATTAAATATGTTAAACATCAGTAGATGTACCTTCTTTTATTTTATTTTCAATTTTCTGCTCGGCTTCTGTTAAGGGGAGCCCTAGTTTAAATTTTATGAGATTTGCAGTCAATTGAATGGTCTCATTTGTCTTGTTAATACGTCCGGTTTGTCCATAAGCACGGCCTAACCAATCCGCTTTATTATCGCGACTCCAGTCGATTTTGGAGAGTTCTTTTACGTACAACTCCCATTGATCTGCATGATAACGATAAAGATAGTGGCCGACTATACCAATAGCTTCGAGAAATACACCATGCGCTACAACCGAACCAATACGAAGATCTCTTGGCGAGGTTCGCTTATTGAGTACATCTTGCCATTCCAATATAGAAACACAAAGAAGAGCCCAGAACTCAGACACAAATTTTTTCTCGGGTTCTGAGATTAACTCACCTTTACGCTTGCCTAACAGTTTACAGATCGTATTGAAAATGTGATTCAGAGCAAACAATTTAGGAGAATTTTTGGACAACGATACTTTCTCACGATCCGTATACCGCTCCAATAAAGGAATTTCATTAATTAAACTTTTAGTGATCAAAGATAGTTGATCACGGTGATCGTATAGAATTCCGATTGAAGATGTGGTATTCACTGCATGACGATTCAAATCCGAAAACATTTGTTGAGAGCGCAGAAGTCCAAGGTCATGAAAGAATACTACGGATATCGTTTCGTCGCCAAGTTCAGGAGAAATTTTGAGAGCTTCTTCAATAGCTGCGCGTCTATGTTGACCGTCATTAATGAGAAATTGAGCATCTAAAGAAATATTCAAATAACCAAGATCTTTAAACTCTTCCGATTGTGGCTGGAAAATTAGCTCGCCGTTTACTGATGCAGTTAACGAAGAGAAAATATAATCTTTAGGATTCTCAAGAATATAGTTCGTAATATCCGGAATTCTTGATTTATTCATTAAACGTTGTGCACGGTGGTCGGCCGGAATTTCCTCCTCATCAAAAAGAAATATCCTGGGTATTAATTTCAATGGGCACATTACTGTATAAAAATCTCTTCCAGCTTGAACCCCGCGAATCGCTGGAAAACTATAACTAAAGTTCATAGGCATCCCCCTGTCTTACGTACGTAATAACGTAGAATGTATATTGATTTTATCGTAAGACGAACAAATGTTCAATGTCTAAATTACATAATAAAGTAAATATAGTACGCAATTACGTGAATAAAAGATGAAGGAATAATGAAAATAACGAGGTAACATTCCGGTCGTGTAGGATCGGTATGCTCCTCGTTATTTTAGTTTTTATCATAAGTATCGAAGATTTCAGTAATTATATTAAGCACCATTAAAATGTGCTTAGGTTCATGGGTTCTTAAAAGAGAAATGATCTTAGTAATATTGGCATCATCATGCGAGAGATCTTCACGCTCCTTAACGTATGTAAACAATTCATATACACCGACATCTAAAGCGGCAGCAATCTTTTCAAGATTTTTTAAAGATATATTTCGTTCTGCTCGTTCAATAAAGCCAATGTAACTTGGATTAAACCCCGCATTTTCAGCTAATGCTTCTTGAGACAGATCTCTAGACTTTCTTAGATCTCTTATTCTCGCGCCCACTAATTCTAAAAGTTCGGACATATGAACACCTCTCTTTAATTAGAAGTGTAGAGAAAGATTCATCGTTAATTAACCAATAGATAATAAGTTGTTTGTGTTTAAAACTACTATGTAGTAATATTTTGTTTGTATCTTGCCCAAAAGTTAAAAAAACATACAGAGTGTTTGAATGTAATGTGGATTCTAAACTAATATGTTGAGGAGTTGATAACCTTGTATCACGCTTACTCCTACAAGAATTGGCAGAATGATGAATTTGAATATCAACGACTTTCCCAGTATCATCTCAAACTTGCGGCCATCATGTGTAATCATAATCAGTTCAAAGCCTGCCTGATTCTGTGCGATTGGGCTCTGGTCTCCATGATCAAGGCATTATATATCCATAAGTATCATTCAGCGCATCCACCCAAGGAACTCACCATGAACGAAATCTTACCTTTAGTGCATACGGACACTGAACCCGGGTTGGATATCGCTTTGTTCATCGGTACGATGCAACATATGTCATCTTTAGAGGAACGCCAAGAGGATCAATATTTAGACCTTGATAACATCGGAAAGCTTCTTCAACGAACGGAAGACATATTGGAGGAGTTAGCCACTCGATTGAATGATAATTCAACAAAGTTTTTCTGATAAAAGGCGTGCCATGATGATCTGGAGGTTCTTTTCACAGGAATGGGACTGGAGGATTATAAGTACTGAAAAGTATTCATTTGAAGAAAGGGAAAATCAGGATAATGGGTGGATGCATTTGCAAACAAACTTCTGCTAACATTGTAAAATCATAATTCTAACGGCGGAGAATACTATGAGTACAATTAAAGTGACACCAGAGCAACTGCTGCATGTATCCAGACAGATTTAGCAGGGCAGGCAGTAGTTGACCTGACTGCACGGATTGGATTTATCCAGTCTCAGTGGGCGGGAGCAACGCAGTAGGGGTTATAACGTTCCGAAAGAAGGATTAGGATTTCCAAAAGGTATGATTGGTGCAAGATTTTCAGTAAGCAATGAAAGAACTAACCATGCTTCACTTGGGGATTTCAATTCTAAAAATAGATTGATCAATGGCGGTCACGGTCAAGATAATATTAATTACTTACTTAAAAATAAGATCGCATTTAACATTACTAAAGAATATGAAAACGGTGTACGGGTTGGTAATATACCTAATCACAAAAATAAAGCAAAGCGAAGTGGAGAGGGCCAAGCTTGGTTCCCTAAGGAGTGGACATCGGAAGATATCAAAAAATCAGGTGAGCATGTAGCAAATCTGCCTGAGAATAGAGTTAAGGGTGACGGTGAATGGATGTTTGGAAACTATAATAACGTTAGAGTAGGAGTGATCAAGAACGATGGACAGATCGGAACGATTACTCCAGATAACTCAAGACAACCGTGAGGAGAGCGAACCATGGTAGACTACAGTGAAAAAGTTATCTCATTAGTAAAGAAGAGAAAAGATTTACATCCCGACGATCCAGCTATTCAAACGATATGGAATGAGATGGTTGACATTCTAAAACAGAATGAGCAGAGCGCCATATCATTTCTAAATCAATGCGGAGAAGAAGATTTATATTGGCTTAGTGAGATATTTGAAGATCTATCTTCTGAATTCCAAAGTAGGGCATTTATAGATTGTCTTCTTCAATTGCAAAAGAAGTATCCTGATCTGGATATGGAGCAGGATATAGAATATGCCATTCAATCCATTGAGGAATAATGCGAAAAAATAAGCCTATTTCAACTCATATACGGAGTAGTCATGGGCTATTTTTATCTCCTCAATCCAATCGACTACTTTACAAAATCAACCCGTCCCTTCAGTTGAAAGTATTCATGCCCAAGAAGCTTAGGGCAGACGAACATGATTTGTTTTGGATCATAGATATAGATGGTGACTTTAACATAATTGGAGTGAGCTGATGAGAGTTCAGCTTAAAGATACATTAGCATTACATACCAATTTATCATCTGATCAAAAATATATCGTATTTGAGATAGAGTCTGCTCCTTCAGGAGATACGTATTACAGGATTGAAAATGATGCTAAGCGGGTTGTTCCTTATGATTCGTCACTATTTAATGTAGTTTCGGATGAGCTAAATGGTGACTGGACTATCTTAGATAAGCCTAATCAATCATCAGCCAGATTGCCAAGAGAGATTGCTTACATGACATTTTGGGAAGAGTTTTACAATGATGAACCCAAGGCTCTACGGGCGTTTAATCAAGCTAAGGCTAGATTATATCTTGAAGAGTTAGAGGATATCGAAATCAAAGATATTCTGGAGAGTAACAACGAGGAAGAGATTTACTTTGTCTTAAATACGTTAATCAGGACGAAGTTTGATACGTTTACGAACGACATGATCCAGGTTGCCAAAAAGAGGCTGGAAGAAAATCGTTATTCACAGGACGACATGTTATTGGCAGCATTCCAATATTTGAGTTTGTTTAAAGAAGAACATATCAATGAATTCTTTGTATACTACTTGACCAACATAGAACTTGGAAATGATGAATTAACAGAGATCGTGAGTAATTACTTTGCATCATCACAGATATGGTGAGTGGATGGGGCAAACCTTAGAAAATATCATCTTTGATTTTAAGAAGAAACAACTTTCTGAGATGGTTACTTTTTCATATGTAACAGGAAATTTCTTTATTGATGATCATGATGGAGAATACAACTGTGCTGGCAGGTATGCAAGAATAAGATTCTTGAAAGTAACCAGGAAAACATAGCTTTCAACAAATGAACAAATGGACTCTCAAGTGGGTGGCATGGTGTCAAAAAGTATTTATATGAAGAACAAAGAAGAGGTCCTTACACCGGAACTTATGGCGTATACCTTGGCCAAATTAGGTTCGTATGAATGGAATAGAACAGAGATGTATAATCTGAATCGGATATATGAGAAACCTGCGGGTTTTTATTTTAGATTCCACAACGCTGATCAGCTTTACGAGCAATTAAAGCATTGTATTCAGCACTTTAAGGGAAACCTTGAGTGGATGATCTATGTAAGTCCTTTAACCAAAAATCAAAATTATGTCATTGAGCCAGCGGATGTGCACCGTGCTAAACAAACTGAGGCATATCAGGTGAATTTGGAACTTGAGGAAGTGCTTCAAGATTCATATAAAGAGATCTGTGAGCAAGCGATTCAAGACATTCCATTGTTATGTAATCATATTGAGCAATGGTTTGGGTTGGAACATAAGCAACTACATCCGCCTACAATACCGAATTGATGTGATATGAAGAATTACCTGATGTTAGAGGGGGGTACTGTGGAAAGTTTAGAAATCATTTTAATTGATTTTAACAAAAATAATCTGGATCAATTCATTAAAAATGATTTGAACATTCAGGTGGATCGGATCAAAAGTTCTCACTTTTATGATAACCGTAGTGAAAACGATATTGAATTTCAGCAAATAGAGAGCCTTGAAGAGATTCTTTCTCCTAAGGGAACGGGGAATATATTATTGTCTCAGCTTAACCTGGGCCATACCTTTAACGACGTGATGATTGTATTTTCATTTGATGAGGAATCTGGAGATATTGTAATTAATTTTCCTGAAGAGGAATTGTTCAGCCGAGAAACTTCAGAGACAACGTTAAAAGCTCAGAAGTTAATAGAGTATATTCTTGATATTAAGAACAAGTATGCAATTGAGAAGGTTAGAATCGGTTATGAACCAGCTATGGATGATGACACTTGCTTGATCGAGATTGATAAAGAAATGATGGATACGAATGTTATTGTCTCGAAAATGTTGGCTTAGAATCCTTCTGAACCAGATTTTGATGCAGAACAATTAGACATTAATAATGGCAGAAAGCCCATTTCAACTCGAATACGAGTAGTCATGGGTTATTTTTATCTCCTCGTTCCATCCCAACCACTTTACAAAATTAACCTAGCTCCTTCCATAGCAAAGGGTATAATGGCAAAAAGGGAGATTCTGACGTGAAGCTGGAAAACCTCCAAAGCAGAAAGGATGTTATACCACATGCCTACATACAACAAATTGGTGCGGGACAAGATTCCAAATATCATCACATCCAGCGGTAAGGAATGCCGCACACGCATTCTGGACCCGGAGGAATATAAGCAAGAATTAAAAACAAAGCTGAGCGAAGAATCGGAAGAATACATGAGTGCAGCGAGTGATCAGGAAGCGCTAGAAGAACTGGCCGACATGCTCGAAGTGATCCGAGCGCTGCCAGAGGTACACGGGGCGAATGCGGCGCAGCTGGATAAGCTGCGGGCTGACAAAACCGAGGAGCGCGGTGGATTCCAGGAACGGGTGTATCTGATCGATGTCGACGAAGCTTAACGTTAAACTCAACTCATTACAAATAACTTGGCTGATGAACTGATCACCCGGATGCATCATGCGTCCGGGATTATTTTGTCACTGTGAAATAACTTCCTTTGCCGGAAATAATAGTGAGTTCATCAATTCTTACATAATAGTTCCATTGAAATGGGGTATTATCTGGATAGACAATAATATATTGTGGATCTTTGAAAGAGTAACGTTGTTGCAAAGAGTAGTTTATTATTGCATTAGAAATTCCTAAGCTTACAACAAATGAAGCCGCTAGTACTAATGAAACTATTGCAATGGGTTTAACCTTTTTATAAATTAATGTGATTGCAGTGGCAAGGGCTAACAACGCAGAAATGATGAGTTCATTATTTGATCCCAAGATCGCGAAATTCTGTTCTTGGTTCGTAAAAGGATAGAACATTACCAAGAAAGTCTATAAGAAGATGCCCGATCAATAATGTGGCCATCGTACTTATCCATGCCCAGAAGAACCGAACGTTTAAGGTTTTATAGATGATCCAGCCATATGCAGCTCCAATTAAGGGAACCATAGCAAGAGAATGTAACAATATATCACCAAAGTACTTAGTGATGTCAGGAGTGATAGCAATAATAGATCCCAAAACAATAGTGATTATATAGTCTTTAGTAAGAGATAACCGCTTATTTAGAAAAAGTAATAGAATTGTTCCGCCCGTAATCAAGTGTATAGCCATATGAAGAAACATTTGCATCGAGTTACCTCCTGAGCCTGATTCATACATTTAATTCTTTTAGTGATGAATTCTCACTTCACACAAAGTCACTTTTCCTCCCCCTCCACATAAACCATAAGCGCTTCATACAAAAACCTCAAAAATTCCTCATCACCAAACTGATCAAAATAACCCGCATAGCGGCGATCCGTCGTATAGGCTTCAGCGATACACCTCAAAATCTCATCATCACAGACCATAAACTGTTCCAGACAATTCTTCCATTCACGCACTAACGCTTGCACCTCACCAGAAGCAGGAGACAGATTCTGATGTTTCGCCAACTCCCGAAATACCTGCTCCATGTTGACCGAGAACTGCTGGTAGGCTTTTTCTCGTTCTTCCGCAGACCGCTCGCTCACAGTAGCTTCGAATTCCTGATATTTCTCGGTGTCTCCGTAGATGAACTTCGCTTCGGATTCATATTGCTCTTGAATGGACAGGATGGAAGAGTCGTCAAACAGATGAAGATGAGAGATATCCGTCCCATCCACATACTCATCCAACTGGTCGATGATGGTTTCGAGCTTTTGTTTTCGTTGAACGAGTGTACTGCGATGCTCTCTTAGAATATCTTTTTGTTCTTCTTTGGAGAGTTGCATCATGGCTGCAATGTCTTTTAATGAGAAATTCATTTCTTTGAACAACAGAATCATTTGCAGATTCCCGAGTGCCTCTTGATCATAATACCGATAGCCATTGTCCTCGACTTTGCTCGGTTTCAATAGATCGGTTTTATCGTAATAATGTAATGCGCGTTTGGTGATACCTGTAATCTGGATGATATCTTTAACGGTGAAATAGGGTGTCTTCATTCCAAAAGTCCTTTGTTTCCGCAAGGATGACACTTGCCGGAGTAATGGTGGCTTCGGTAATCGGTGTACCTGTTTTGTTCAGATAATATTGGATTAAGTGATAACCGCAGGCATAGCCAGCCGCATAGGGCATACCTACGGGCGTGAAGTTTTGCATGATGGCAAGTTCATCGCCGTATAGATACGGATTAATCTGGTCAAAACCGGTGACATGCAGCTGGTCTTTCATCTTCGGTTTGATTACTTTATTCAAAGTTTCCATATCCGTTTTAGCTACCCAGGGGCCTAACAACTCTTCTCCATACAGGGATGTCGCAAAACTCTCGGCCAACCCCTCACTAACAACCATTTCCCCAAGCGTAATCTGTGGATTCCACTGGATATGTTGATATCTCACATTATGATTGCATTCATGGGCTAATACGGATTGGATACGAGGTAGAGTATACCCATTGGGGATCAGGTTCGCAATAATATAACCCGGGATTCCACCATCTCCGCTGATGCCTTCGTTCATCATGAGTGAGGGGCTATTTTTATCGCCTAATAAAATCGTATATAGATACTCGGAGACCGATAGCTCAATCCCTTGATCTGTAAAGGTCGATAGACTCGTACGAACAGCTTCATGACACAGTTGCCAAAATGATTCGGACGAGATCGCTGCTAACGATGCGTTAATCTCAGGTGTGATATCTGCGGGAGCAATATTCATAAAGTTATTCATCATGATCACATCGAAGCCGTGAGGCTCTTGAGAGCGAAACGGGATCTGTTGAATGTTCCATTTGTTCATGAATGGACTCATCATTCGCTCGCGGTATAACTCCAATTTCTCATCGGGTGGAGCCTGGATGATCTCCTCATAGATTTGATCTGAACGTAACGCGGTAATCTTCATCCTTAATCTCTCCTTCATGTAAGCTTGAGATCATTATCAAGTATGACCTTACGTTACAGTCAAGCGTTGATGTTACGCTGCTGGCTCTCTGAACGGTTCTTCATCTTCATCGCGAACACCAGACCAGACAGGATATAGATCAGGCTTAATAAGAGATAAGGGAGTTGGAGCGAGAACACGCGATCGAAAGTCGTTTCACTAACCCGCACCAATAATCCGCCGAGAAGCGTACCGATGGTACTAATGCCAAAGGACAAAAAGCGAAACACACTTCCGACCCGGCCAAGCATCTCATTAGGAACGGAACGCTGCAGGATGGAGGAACGGGTAACATTGTAGACAATAATGAAAAATGCAGCACAGAAATACAGGCCGCCTACCATATATGCATTTGTAGTAAGACCCACCACACCGTAGATGATTCCCATGCACAGAATGGAGGAAATAATCAATTGTTTTGTACCCCATTTCTTGCGCATATATGCAACAGCCTGACTCCCTACAATGCTGCCGATCGTTGCGATGGAGATAAGGATACCGAATGCAAAGGCATCCAACTGAAGCACATCTCGTACAAAGAAGATCTGAGTAGCCAGAATGATGGAATACATCAGCGTAATGGTGACAGACAGAATGGCTAATCCACGGAGAAAACGATCATGATAGACATATTGAATACCGGACCACATCTCGCGTTTCCAATTTTTCATCGGGCGAACTTCCTTCTGGGTTGTTTCCGTATCCCCTGGATAGAAGTTTCCCTTCAAACTGATTAAAAAAAGCAGAGCAATAACAGCCGTTACGGTGTCTATGGCAAAAGGAAAAACAATATGCAGGGTTATGATAAATCCTCCCAGAGCAACGCCCAGAATATCACTTGTGATTAACTGTCCGGCGGTGAACTGCCCATTTGCTTTCTCCAACTTACTCTCATCTACCAGTTGTGGGATCACCGTCTGCACTGTACTGTCGAATACAACTCGGCTCAGGCCAATCCCAAACATGAACAGTGCCAGAATCGGAATGCTCACCCATCCTCCCCAGATACATAACGTCAGGACAAGCAGTAGGATCATTCGCGTAAAGCCTGCCCCAATCAGCATATGTTTGCGTGAGTAACGGTCGATGAGGACACCTACAGGCAGACTGAATAGTAGCCAGGGTAAACGAAGTGCCGTCATGGTGACAGAAGCATACAGCGTATCGCTTGTAAGGGTTGATATGAGCCAAGGAACCGCAGCCAGTGTAAGTCCATCACCCAAAAATGTAAGCGAAAATGCACCGAATAACTTGGTATAGTTTGACTTGATTTTCATCGTTCCCTCCACCAATAAGATGTTAAGCATAGCAACTCCGAGGTTGGAAAATAATGTGTTTTCACTTATACCAAATTTAAGTTATTACAAAATGGTTTTCAATCCTATTTTTACATTAAATAACTTCACAAAACGCTTACAAACTTTCAATTCTACCCTACCTTTTCCGCTACGAAGCTGAGATAATGGGAGAGGAATAAGGTATGAAACAGACGCGACAACCACGTTCATCAACAGTCAAAAAATAAAAAGCTGCATATCCATAGGAGGATTATTAATGACGACACAACCATTGAATCTGATCCAATCCACGGAGGGCCAAGCGCTGCTTGCCCAAATGTATGGACAATCACAAGTAGAGGAACAGACAGCACGTTACACAAAGCTGAACGCAACGTTTGAAGAGTACTTTGGCGCACAAGAAGGAAGCAAGTTGTTCAGCGCGTCAGGACGCAGCGAGATTGGCGGTAATCACACGGATCATAACCATGGTAAAGTGCTCGCAGGCAGCATTACGCTGGATACGATTGCAGTGGCAGCACCAACTTCGGAGTCGGTTATTACGTTTTACTCAGAAGGTTATGAAAAGAAATATGTAATCGATCTCACGGACCTCACGCCAAATACAGAAGACGATGGCACAACAGCATTGATTCGTGGTATGGCTGCGGGATTTGGAGAATTCGGATATAAGGTAGGCGGCTTTCAAGCGTATCTCTCCAGTAATGTGTTCTCGGCATCCGGAGTGAGTTCCTCGGCGTCATTTGAGATGCTGATCTGTACGATTTTGAATCATTTCTATAATGACGGTGCACTGGATGTTGTGACAATGGCGAAAATCGGTCAGTATGCGGAGAACCACTATTGGAACAAACCTTCCGGTCTGCTGGATCAGATGGCTTGTGCGTACGGCGGACTGATTTCTATTGATTTCGAAAATCCTGCACAGCCTGTCATTGAACCTGTTCAGTGGGATTTCCAACAGAACGGTTACTCATTAGTCATTGTAAATACTGGTGGTAACCACGCCGATCTGACAGAAGATTACGCTGCTGTGCCATATGAGATGAGAGCGGTTGCTCAGGCACTGGGAAGTGAGTATGTTCGGGAAATTACAGCAGACGCCATCTATGCCAACCTCAAGAGGGTTCGGGAAGCTGCTGGGGATCGTGCCGTGCTGCGTGCGCTTCATTTCCTGGAAGAAAACAATCGTGTCGATGGTCAGGTTCAGGCATTGCGTGACGGACGTTTTGCTGATTTCCTGAAATTGATTACGGCGTCTGGTAATTCGTCATGGAAGTGGTTGCAGAATGTATATCAGAGTGGTGCTGTGAAGGAGCAAGAGATTGGCATTGCGCTGGCTGTGACGGAGAATTATCTGCAAAACCTGGGTGACGGCGCTTGTCGGATTCATGGTGGTGGATTTGCAGGGGTTATTCTGACGATCCTTCCGAACGAAAAAGTAGAAGAGTATATGTCTTGGATGCATGACATGCTGGAAACGCCAATCATTGTTGTTAATGTGCGTGCGCAGGGTGCAGTATGTCTGAATGCATTGATTGCTAACGCTGGCTAAATAACACTCAGTTAAATAGTTCTAACATGATTCTACGAAGTCCGGGCTATGCCCGGGCTTTTTGGGTTGTTCATTTTTTAAAAAAACTTCAAACTTTGAAGGTCTGTAATGTGTTATTTAAGTAGTGGTTTAGTTAGGTTGGTAGTGACTAGAATACAGGCGTATTAATGATGGTTCAAATAAGTGAGAAGCTGTATCTCAATAATGTTCTCATGGGAGGAAGGATCAGATGATTACACCTACAGTGGCTGGGCAGGAAGAGGCTCAATTATATGAGGAGTTGCAGCGTGCGATTGAAGATGTGGAAGAGGGCGAGCAGCGGCAAATAGTTCTGAGTCGGATGGTCAGACAGCTCAGGTTCGCCAAGTGGCGCAAAGACCGGATGCGCAAGATCGATGCATACTGCCAAAAGATCAAGCCCGCGACACTTTGGATCATATTAGCCACAGGAGCACTTGCCCCAGTCTTGTTATTTAGCATGTTCATCTGGGTATCGTTGTGGGTGGAATGAAGAGGAAATGGAGAGAATAGGTTGAGGTTAGTCAGTGACGGGCCTAATTATCACACATCTACTTAAGAGGTTTGATGTCTTCGGGCACTGAGCCTGTTTTGACTTCATAAGTATCATAATCCACCATTGAGAATATTTCTTGGGTTTTATTTCCTTTTACGTACCCTGTCAGTGACACCGTATGAGACAAGTCAGACGGAATGAACTTGTGGCCTGTAAACTCAACATCAATTCCATAGGTTTCTTTAAAATAAGCTAGGCTTGCGATCTCGGCTTTTTGTACAATTTCTTTTTGCTCGTTGGACATACAAGCACAAAATACAGTGATACTTAAACCAATTATTATTAATAGCGTTAGAAGTGTGCGATATTTTTTATTGAGCACATCTACCACTCCTTGTTGGAACTTATTTGATTTTCTTGTCGAGTAACTCTTTCGGTACAACAGCTGTTTGAACTTCAAATGTATCATAATCAATTATGATAGTGATTTCGGTTTCCTTATTATTTTTAACATGTCCACTCAAACTAATATTGTGGCTGAGATCTTTCGGCATAAATTTATGATCAATGAATTCCACTTCAGTATTATAGTGATTAATGAAGTATTGATGACCCACTTGAGTGGCTTCTTCAATAATCTTGTCTTGATTCGTTATAGAGTTACAACCTCCCAATATAAGGGATAAGATTAAAAGTATAAAAGATACAGATTGAATATTATTAAAAATAATCTTAAACCTCCTATATATGTTAACTTAGCACATTATAATATACTTTAACTTTTTAGATCAGTAAACAGAGAAGAGTTTTTATGGATACCTATATAACTGATAATAAGATATAAGGAAATTTCGGAATTGCCTTATTTTAATTTTTACGAAGGAGAGAAGATTTCGTAATGCTGATCAGTATCAACATTAATATTATTTATATGTAGATAGCAGGAGGGAAGTGGACATAGACAGAATATTCCGATCCTTGTCGGATTTACGAAGAGCTGTTTCAACAATGCGAGCAATTGCAGCAAGGACTCGTGCAACAGGAACAGAAGATACGTACGATTCATGGAAGGTTGCAGCAGGATACAGTAATTGTAATTGTCTATATCTGCTCACAAGTAAATAGTCAGATAGGAAGTAATCCTCCCACCTAACTATTTACTCCCTTGGGTAAGCAGTACTATAACTGATTAGTGTATATCAGTAGTATTCCTGTTCAATGTTTGAATTTTCTCTTGAATATACTGGTGGTAATCACGGAAGCTGCTGATGTGATGCAAGGAATCGGAGTTCTCAGACTGGATCTTAATTTTACCGTCCTGAGGCAATTTTTTCATCTCAGCAATGACGGATTTGGAACCTTGGATATCACTGGACATGTCTTGAATTCGCTGTAATAATGCCGGATGTCCTTCATACTGGAGCATTTCGGCGAGCGGTCGCATTTCCTCCAACTTTTGGCTCGATCGTTCAAGTGTGGTCATCACTTTGTCTCCATCTGTACTTGCACTAAGTGAAACCATTCGGTGGATATGATCTTTTTCCATACGCTCAAGTGCCTCGAGATGAGAAGCTTCTAGTCGTTTGGGATCGCTCCAACTCTCCGACCGAACGGTGTCATTCTGTTGCTGGGAAGCATTATTCGCAGTGCCATTACCACAGCCCCATAACAGAGTTGAGAACGTTAACACAGCTCCAACGGCGATGATACTTTTTAACCTCATACTGTCACTCCTTCGATAATTTCCTGAAGGTAGTATGAGCTATAATATCCAAAATCATGCTTATTCTCTTCATTTCTTTCCCAGTATGTAATTGAATAACCTTTTAAAATTGAGAGTACATATCTTCGCAAATTTTTGTAGCCTGTATTTTCACGTGAAATTGCAACGGTACGTAACGAGGTGAAAAATAATGAATCTATACACTAATAACATTTGGCGCTGGACCATTAACCTCCTGTATCCTGCCATTATCTTTGTCTTCCAGAGCTGGGGACCGATATTGGATTCCTGGACAGGTCCTATTTTGTTCGTCGCGCTGTTCTGCTTTCTATGGAGTGATATAAAAGATATGTTCATCTCCACGGGATTGACATGGTTTGTTGCCATCCCGTGCTGGTGGTATTGGATTGAACGTCCGAAGCCATCCTTCGGTGCAGAACATTTTGCCGCACATCTATGGTTAATTGTACTTATGTATATTGTCTTTGTGCTCATTCCTCAGACGTTAATCCTGACTACTCGGTTGCGGGTAATGCATTATTATAAGAAGTGAAAGTTAGTTGAGAGTAAGCGGCCGTTGGATGTCTTTTTTTAAATAAAATGAACACATGGGAGAGAGTTCGATTGTTGAGCAAAGATATAAGAAGAAAAGAAATAAGTTTCTTGTACATCATGATTTTCACCTTAATATATGGTCTGACATTACTGATCTGGCCATTGATCGCATTTGGCATGGGAATGTCGCTCGCTGCACCCACTCCTTCTGAGTATCAGGTGGCAAGTCGTTTGGAAGGCAAGATACTGATGTCATACCCACTTTGTGTTATTGCGGCTTTGGTTTCGGGATGGGTTTCTTATCATGAGAAAAGATACATCTTTCCTTACTGGATCATGCAGTTGCCATTGTTATGGATCGCTGCATGGATGCTGGTAGATTACTTCGGGACAGCACTATCTGACATACCATTTCTACGATAATTAATTGTTTATAAAGATTCAATTTTTAAGGAGACGTTAATCTATGCTCAAGACACGCAACCGTAAACAGGTAGCGTACGTGTTGTTCTTTGTATTGCTCGCTGCAACTTTGTTTTTGATACGCTCTTGTGGTCCGCAGGACCTCGATTCAGTGCTCAGCAAGAATGGTATTAATGCCGAACAGGTGAAGCTAGTTACAACTATTGAACCGCGAACACAATTGGTATTATATAAAGATCTCACTACGAATAACCTGACTCCTGCTTTGATCCAGCAAAAGATGTGGTTCTCCGAACTGGCCAGAATAGGCGGTGGTCTGCAGGATAATCCGGTCGAGCCGCTTTCTTCTCATATATCAGGATACGAGGAGTCCAAAGGCAAAATGATCTATATTATATACGGGTATCTCCACGATGCTGACATTACCCAGGTGCATATTCGCTACGAACCAAATCTGGCATCTTCACGGTTGGAAGCGGAAATCGTGGAATCATCTTCCGATCAATCCAGCCGCAGGTTGTGGTATGCGGTAATCCAGCGGCCGATTCACGAGATGATATGGGACATAAAAGGGTTGAACGACGAAGGTCACGTCATCTACTCATCTCTCGATAGTGAGGTTAGGAGGTAACATATGAGTCGTTTAAAAAGAATCAACAAGCCATACTTCATCTTCCTCATATGGAATGTACTCATGATTGGTGCTGTTCGTGGATTAACCTTCCAGCATGATCCTGGTAGAGGAGTGTCTGGTAACGGTAACCTGGGACTTCTAGTGTTAGCTCCATCTCTTCTGACCTTCCCGATTCTATGTATTTGGACGACAACTTTGTCCAAATGGTGGTTATATGATCAGCGTCAGCGCTGGGGAGGAAAGGTGCATGTCTATGTACCCTTGATTGCTCTCCTACTGTGTGTGTTGTCAGTCTTTCTGGAGTTACGTATTATCGATGACTTACGAATGCAACTCAATGGATTTACGAATGATCCGAATTCGGCAGTGTACCGTTTTGGCTGGCTGAACCAATACACGAACACACTGTTTTACAACGTGCCGATCCTGCTGTTCGGCCTATCTTTCTCCATATTGATAGGCTGGCTAATGGAATGGAAACTTCGCAGTAACAGATCCGCATGATTCGAATTGCAAACGAACGACATCATAAACTTAAAACCCCTTATCCGGCTCCAGACGGACAAGGGGTGTTTTACGCGTTTCCTACACTTTCCGTTTATATTTCCCTGTATACGGAATCGTGAGATGGATTTTCAGATCCTGAATCGAGTCTTCGGTAAGCATCATCTTGCTGCCATTGTTTGATAACTTACGCCAGAGCTTTGGATTTTTGCGATACAGCTTCTCCTGAAGGCCGTAAATATCGACACCACGCTCAAGGCCATGACGATAGGTCTGCATGATCTGCTCACGTAACTTCACTTCACTAATCTGGATCATCTCTTCATAAGAGGTGGGTACCAGGTATTCGTACAGGGCGGTGAGGTATTGGGCGTCAATGTTGAACTTGACCTCTTCCCCATGAATGACAGGTTTAATTTTTATTTTTGGCAAGCCTACACTGAGTGCTCCATAGATCGTTCCATCCTTCTGCACAAGCAAGGGAGCACGCCGCATGTCCTTAATTAGCCAGTGATAACCGGGAAGCTGACTGCGTGGAAAGTATTCAAAGTCATAGCCAGTCTTCTCGAAAAAGGCCCCTTCCACCAGAAACAAATCATGTTTCTTCTCATTCTCAGCCCACTGGGTATTGTTCAATGCAAGACTCGGCAGATACGTCGTGGTAGCCGGATCATTATGTGTTGCAATGAGTTTAAAGCTAAGCACAGGCGGATACAACGATTCTTCCATGTACGTCGGGAGCGGGTTGTGAAGAATGCTGTCCAGTGGCGACATATTATACATGGACGTTGCACTCAGAATTTTCTCCAGTGGCTCTCGTGTTCCATACACCCAGGTTGTATAACGGGATTCTGGAAAACGTCCCAGCATGTCGAACACTTCTTTGATGTGTTTGCTGGTGAGTACACCTTCGGCCATAACGATGGCTGTAACATGCCCCCAGGCCATGTGTAATTGAGCCGTACGAAACAGTTCGTTGAGCGCTAGACTCATGGTTTTCCCTTCGGCATGTCCGACCCAAACAGGCGGCGTATCTGCACTTTTGGTTGAACTTTCACTTTTGGCGACACTGGCAAAATCCAGCGTTTGTACATACAGGTGATACATGCCGTCCTTATAATCAATCCCAAAGGCTTTGGCGTAGTCCACCTGTTG
Organism: Paenibacillus sp. FSL k6-2145; assembly: GCF_037976585.1. Taxonomy (NCBI): domain Bacteria; kingdom Bacillati; phylum Bacillota; class Bacilli; order Caryophanales; family Paenibacillaceae; genus Paenibacillus; species Paenibacillus sp. FSL k6-2145. The sequence continues at coordinate 3,263,194 of NZ_CP150267.1, forward strand.
AATCTCAAAGGCACTCCAGCATCCGCTTGTCATCACGCACATCGATAGGCTTAACAGACCCAGCAAACATCGCTGTAACAAGTGTTTCATCGTCCGTTTCCTTTCTTACGCGGTTCTTGAGTCTCAAGATAGACGGGTCTTCGTTTACCTAACCCCTTTGGCAGTTTAAATAATGAAGCTATCGCTTGTTTGAAATGAAGCGGTGTTAACGGCGTGAGATACGGAATGCCAAATGATTTGAGATCAGTCAGGTAGATGAGGAACAGAATCAACGACAGGATGAACCCATAGATGCCGAGGGATGCCCCCAAGACAAAACAAAGGAACCGCAAGATCAGCACAGAACTGGTCATGACCTGATTCACAATGGTTGCTCCAGCTACGACGGTAACTGCGATAATGACAATCATGAGGGGAGAGACCATGCCGGCTCGAATGGCGGAATCTCCGATAATCAGACCTCCAACGACCGTTAATGTCTGGCCGATGGCACTTGGTAAACGTACCCCCGCCTCTCGGAACAGCTCCATTAGCAGCATAATGAGAAACATCTCCACTCCCGATTCCATTGGAAGTCCCATGCGTCCAACCGATATCGTCGCGACTAGAGGAAAGGGGATCTGATCCATATGAAAGGATGTCAGCGCAATATAAAAGCCAGGCAGGAATACGGTGATCATCAGGCCAAGAAAGCGCAGCATCCGTCCTACGTTCACAGGCAAGAAGGGAAAGCTGGCATCCTCCGGTGATTTGAGCAAAAGAAACAAATTGACTGGCCCAATAATGGCGCTGGGATTGCCGTCTACAATGAGGATAAAACGTCCGTTCAGGAGACATTCTGCAGCAAAGTCAGGCCTGCCCGTATAATGGGTGACGGGAAACAAAGTAATCTTCGAAGGCGACAGCAATTCTTCCAGTTCATTGGCGGTCAAGATGCGTTCCGTCTCAATCTTACGCAACCGATCCTGGACGTCTTCGATCAGCTCCGGATTGGCGATATTCTTGATATACATCAATGCCACCTTGGTGGCAGAACGTGTACCGATCAGTTCGATATTGCAGGCCAGTTGGTTCGTACGCAGACGGGTGCGTATCAAGGCAACATTGACGGCAAGTGGTTCGATGAACCCATCTCTTGCCCCACGAATCGAAACTTCGGTGGTTGATTCCTCCGGTGTTCGAGTAGGGATGTTAGATATATCAATACTCCACATGGTTTGCAGGGAAGGAATACAGATCAACATATGGCCTTCAAAAACACGGAGAGACATCAGTTCAGTTCCAAATGCCGGATCTTGCAGATCCATTCGGGTCCAATCCAGGCTGATGCACTTTTCAATGTCGGATGTACGGATAAAGTGTGTATTTTCATATGTTCGTTTGAGTTCCGGGAGAATAATATCGTAGATCGCTTCACTATCTACCATACCGCTGCAATAGGTCATAAGGAGTTGCATCGGAGGTTCTCCGATCATATGACTATTGATGATGACATCGTCAGATCCGGCAAAAAAGGTATTCAGGTTATGCTCGTTCATTCGGAACGGTTCAACGTCAGGATTATTCTTGGGCTGGGTTGAGATCGGCATGATCGGGAGCCTCCTTGTCCTTTTTATGGATTAATGCGGCAATGGTCAATATTACGGTAACGATGGATACATAAGCGAGCATGACCGGGAACTGAATATGATCCACGTAATAGTCGACGTAATCAATGCGCCACCATTGCATCGCCATGAAGCTCATGATGACGGTAATGGTAAGGATGGCGATATATCGTTTCTTCGGTCTGCGGAAATTCAGCAGATCCACGATGAGATACATGGATATGGCCACCCTTGCAAACGAACCACTAAGCCACTGATAGATGGACAGAAAATCAACGTGTTGCAACAGTTTGCCTATATTCACAAGTTTCCATTGCTCATAGGGACTGTTTCGTTGTTTTGCTGCTTCCTCGGGACCAAATTCCACGATGGCTCCGATCGTTGGTCCTATCGCCATACTGAGCATAAACACGCCTAGGATCAGAACATGCCACCAACGAATTTTGCCTTTGACTTCATGTTGGAATAACATAAGAATCCAGATTTCCATAAGACCGGCTAAGGAGTAGATCATACCCCGCCACACGGGACCCATGCCGTTCTCCATAATCGGGAACAATAGACTGTAGTCTTTGTATTTCATATTGGCGGACATTACAAAATAACCAAGCAAAATGACAAAGGGCAGCAGCAGACTGGAAGTCATCGCAATGGAGCGTATGCCTTTAGCCGCTGCCCACGCAGCAACCAGTGCTCCGCCACCAGCCAGAACGTAAGGTGGCGTGAATTGAAGATATGTGGATACGGTCCAGTTGGTTGTCTCATACAACGTATGTGTGCCAAGCGTGAATAGCAGAATGGAAGCGGAGATCCGGAAGATCCAGGAAGGTACCGCCCCGAATTCTCGGGTAATCCAATCTGTTAATCGCTGTCCACGTACTCGCCGAATGATGATATACATCATACATAGGAACAACATGAACAATGGAGCGGCGGCTACAACAGACAACCATCCATCTCTGCCGCCCGCTTCGAGAATTGCCGGAATGGACAAGACATGGCAGACTAGTCCGGCACTTAATAAAATGATGGAAAAGGACAACCAAATGGTAATTTGACCTTTTTCACGACTCATGGGAATCCTCCTTTCCAATGAAGGAAGTTTCCGTTAGGTTGTACAGCATACAGGAAGTTGATTCCTTTTTCAGTTTTTTTGAATCAAAAAACTCAACAAAGTAGCAAACGGACAATTATTGTCTGCCATATCTGGCGTGTATGCCTTCATACTGTTCATTGGCTCTGTAGAACAGACATATATTTCCTAACCGATTTCTGCAAAAAATGTCCCTACTGTGCCTGTCATCCAAGGTATACGGTTAAAGTACATCGCAGACAAGAGGAGGACGATGCGAATGAACTGGTGGTCTTCGAACCAGCTTCGCCTGATTCAGAACAATCTCCGTGAGATCGATGCGGGGATGAATGTGGACCTGTTGATGAAAGAACTTCAGGAGTTTCAAGCCAATGTGTTGATGATGAATGCGGGAGGCATCTTTGCCTTCTATCCTTCCACATTGGAGCACCAATACGTCACACCTTATCTTCATGCGGATGTGCTACAGGAAGCCGTCACTAAGGCGCATGAGCTGGATATGAAGTTTGTCGCCCGTTTTGATTTCAGCAAAGCCCATGAATCGCTTTTTGAAGCACATCCGGAATGGTTTTATCGTGATCGTGAAGGACAAGAAGTGAATTATTATGGCATTGTGCATACGTGTCTGAACAGTGCGTATCAGCAGGAAAAATCGCTCGAAACCATCACGGAAGTCTTGGAGAAGTATCCGGTGGACGGCATTTTCTTCAATATGTTTGGTTATCAGCACTGGGATTACAGTGGTAACTATTATGGTCCTTGTTACTGTGACAATTGTCAGCGTCGTTTCAAAGAGATCTGCGGGAGTGAGCTACTGGACTATACAGGCCCTGAGCATGAGCTGCATGCAGCGTATCTTCAGTTTCAGGAGGTCACTTCCAGAGAGATTCTGAGTAAAATTCATGACTTGGTTAAATCCCGCTGGCCTCATGTGGCAATCAGCACCTACCATCCTCACCAGGTCGATATCATTCGCAAGGAATCCAACACATCACTTACCCGTGCCTTACCTTTATGGCAGTACTCTGCTTCTGAAAATGTAGCTTCTGTCGTACAGAGTTGGGATAACAAGCTGATCAGCAATTGCAGCATCAATGCCATCGACCTGACCTACCGGTTCACAGGTGTTTCTCCGTATGAGACTGAAGTGCGGTTACTTCAGAATATCGCGAACGGATCAGGGCTGGACTTCTGTGTCATTGGGGCATTTGAGGGATATCCGGATCGAAGGAACTTTCCCGTGGCACAGCGTATCTTCCGCTATCATGCAGACCATGAACATATCTATGGGCATCTCGCTTCCATGGCAGAAGTGATTTTGATCAAACCGTCCGCGGCTGGGGCGGGAAGGGAATATCTAGGATTGTTCAAAATGTTAAAAGAAGCCCACATACTGTTTGATGTCATCGTGGAAGAACGGATTGCAGCCATGGCGCATAAACTCGCCGCAGTGAAAGTAGTCATCTTGCCCGGGATGCAACGTCCTGAACCACTAACATTAGAAGCATTAAAAGAAGTGCAAAGTCAGGGAGTAGCGCTGCTTGCTACAGGCAATGCCTTCAAGAATGATGCGGAATGTTTGCAGGAATGGTTTGGGGTTGTCCACTCAGGGGATGTAGATATGCTGCCTGCCGCCTACTTGCATGTAGGTGACAATGATCTCTTTCCCAGTCTGAAGGATCGGGATTGGATTACGGTCAGCGGCGGTTTTTCGCGGATGCAGTTCAATCCATCGCATACGGAGCGATATATGCCTTATATCGAACCAGCCTCTTTTGGTCCACCGGAGCGGGCCTATGGTCATCAGATGGGAGAGAGTTACGGATTGGGGATCACCCAATATGTTGATCGTGGGGCAGGCATCTATTACGGTTGGAATCCAGGTGCGTTGTATTACAAACACGGTTTCGAAGATCACAAACATGCAGTGACGGATATACTCGATCGGTTCATTGGAGAACGCTCATTGAGAACAGACCTTCCAGCCAGTGTAGAGCTGTTCCTGAACCAAATGGAAGATGGCAACCTGTTGGTTCAGCTATTGAACTTGTCCGGTTTCAATGGCACGACATATATGGAAGCGTTACCGTTATATGACCTTGCAATTGAACTTAACAACATCGGCACATCCATACATGCGTACTCCCTGTGTTCGTCCAAAGCTGTTCCCATCAAGAGAGAGGCAAGTGTAACAAGGATTAGCCTCCCTATGTTGGCACGGTATGAGGCCATTGTAATTGGCATGGATCATGCCTCGAAGAGAGAGGTGATGTAGCCGATGAACACCCAGTTAAAGACAATAAGCCGCTCAAGTGGCAAGTTGGAATCCGGCAGTCTGCTATCGCGCATGTACAAACACCGGATGATTTATTTACTCATTTTGCCGGGGCTGTTGTACTTCTTATTATTCAAAGTTGTTCCCCTCTGGGGACTGCTTCTCGCCTTTCAGGATTACAATCCATTCCTTGGATTTACGAGCAGTGAATGGGTGGGATTTAAGCATTTCAATGAACTGTTTGGCAGTTCCAACTTCTATATCATGCTGCGCAATACACTCGCCATCAATCTGATCGCGCTGGTGTTCCATTTCCCACTGCCGATCCTGATGGCACTGATGCTGAATGAAATCCGGCATGAGACGTTCAAACGCATCAATCAATCCATTGTATATTTACCGCATTTTCTGTCATGGGTTGTTGTTGCAAGCATGACGTTTTTCCTGCTCTCCACCGACGTTGGCATTGTGAACAAACTGATTGCGCAGAGTGGGAAAGACACGATTTCGTTTTTATCCGAACCGAATTATTTTTGGGGTTTACTTACCGCCCAAAGCATGTGGAAGGAAGCCGGTTGGGGGACAATCATTTTCCTTGCTGCGATGGCGGGGGTCGATCCTCAGCGTTACGAAGCAGCGGTTGTGGATGGCGCCGGACGTTTCCGGCAGATCTGGCATATTACCTTGCCAGCCATTCGGCCAACAATTATCATTTTGCTCATTCTACGCCTTGGGAGCATGGCTGATACCGGTTTTGAACAGATCCTGCTGATGATGAACCCCTTGGTGCGCTCGGTAGGGGAGGTATTCGATACGTATTCCTACACGTATGGCATTTTGCAAGGGAAGATCAGCATCGGAGTTACCGTAGGACTGTTCAAAGGTCTGGTCGGATTGTTCCTGATTGTGGCTGCCAACAAAATTGTGAAAAGACTTGGACACGAGGGAATCTATTAATCCGGAGGGTCGTTGTTCTTTTTGGACAGGAGGATAAGAAATGAGCTTTGTTGTGCAGAAAAAAGGTCTGACACTCTTTGACTGGATCAATTACAGCCTGGTTGCCTTGATCTCGCTAGCCTGCATTTTCCCGTTTCTGTACGTGTTCAGCGTATCGTTTACCGATCCGAAAGTGTATGTGCCGCTGAAGTTTTATCTTTTTCCGGAAAAATGGTCGCTGGAGTCGTATCGTTACATTTTATCAACGAATAGCTTCCTGAACGCTTTCAAAAGCACATTGTTTATTACGGTGGTTGGCACCATACTGAATATTATCGTATCCTTCACGATGGCCTATGGTTTAACGAAGAAGTCGTTACCCGGTCATAAGTGGATCATGGGGCTGGTCATTTTCACCTTGGTGTTCAGTGCCGGCATTATTCCCAACTACTTGCTTGTTAAGGAATTGGGGCTGTTGAACTCATATTGGTCCATGATTCTGCCTGGACTGACGAATGCATGGAGCCTCATTGTGATTAAAAGCTTTCTCGAATCGCTGCCCTCCGAATTGGAGGATGCGGCACAGATTGACGGATGCAGTGACCTGACGGCCTTCATCCGCATCATAATTCCGTTATCGATGCCAGCCATCGCGACGTTTACGCTGTTCTTCGCAGTGGGACACTGGAACGCTTATTTCAATGCACTCATCTATCTATCCGATTCTAGCAAATGGACGCTTCAGTTACTCATCAAAACTCTTGTAATCGATTCGAATTCGGTCGCCGTGGCTCAGGCGGGAGCCAGTGACGAAAGTGTTGTGCCGCAGGAGACGATTCGAATGGCTTCCATTGTACTGGCGATGGTACCGATCCTGATCGTATATCCATTTTTGCAGAAGCACTTTGCCAAAGGGGTCATGATTGGTTCGGTCAAAGGGTGACGGTTACAAAGTGAATAAACAAAATGTTTATCAATAAATATGCAAACGCTTACTAAAAGGTTTTAGGGGAGGAAATAACAATGCAAAAGCTCAATAAACGATGGACGACTTGGCTCTGCATTCTTTTGACCGTTTCCATGCTTGCCGGGTGCAGTGGATCGGGAGAAGCCACTAATCCAGGTATAGGGGAATCTGGGGGAGATGAGACGCTGAATATCAAGATGTTTGCAGGCTTATACAATGAGATTCCTGATATGGACAATGAATACTGGACAGAATGGGAGAAACGAACGAATGCCAAGTTGGATATCGAATGGGTACCCTCTGGAGATCTGGATACGAAGCTGGATCTGCTGCTCGCGTCGGGTGACCTGCCCGAAGTGGTAGCCTACCAGAATCAGATTCGTCCAACTCTGATTACTGCCATTCAAAATGGTGCGTTCTGGGATTTGACGCCGTTCCTTGGAGATCTCAGCGAATATCCGAATCTGAAGGAGAATCTTGCACCCGATGCCCTGAAGTATCTGACAGTCGATGGAGGAATCTATGCGGTGCCGCGTTCCCGCTCTCGTATTGATGGAGGGCTGAAGATTCGGGAGGACTGGCTGAAGAAGCTGAACCTGCCGATTCCCAAGACATTCGAAGAGTATAGGGAAGTCTTGAAAAAGATTGTAGATAGTGACATGGATGGCAACGGGAATAAGGATACCGTCGGCTTATTGTTCATCAACAATCCACCAGCAATGTTCCAGGCGGGATTCGGAGCTTATAATCCCACCTACGATAATGACGGCGGGTTGATGAGCCCCGGCTTAACATCTCAGTATATCGAGATGATTGAGTGGTTCCGTGAATTGTATGCGGATGGATTGTTATCGAAAGAGTATGCCGTCATGAAAGAAAGCCAGGCTGAGGAACTCTTCAAGACCAATCGGGCCGCTTCCTATGGACGTCCAATCTGGTGGGATCACGAATGGGAGCAGGCCATGAAGAAATCCGGCCAACCGGATGCGAAGATTCTGAATCTGTCCCTGACAGGTCCTCATGGAGATGCGGCAGTCGGGCTGGAAACCGGCGTAGCTGGTGGATTTTATATTTCGAAAAAGGTGCCGGAAGAAAAGGTGAAGCAGCTTCTGAAGTATTTTGACATGACGGCTTCTCAGGAGATGACAGATTTCTCTTACTATGGAATTGAAGGTGTTCATTATACGGAACAGGACGGTCAGAAGGTTCTGACGGAACAGGGAGTTAAGGAAGTGAATACGACCAGCAAAGGGGCGGGAGTGCTCGCTTACGCCAAATGGGGCAAGGTGATCAGTGCTTCTGGTGACAAGGCTTATAATGATGCCAAAATCAAGGAAGTCGAGAACTTTGATGAGATAGGCAAGATTGATTTCTATCGAGTCATCACTTCAGAAGCATGGAGAGAAACGTGGCCTAAATACGCAGACGAATACAGTTCCATGCTAACCCGGACGATTGTCGGTCAAACCAGTGTGGAACAACTCAGAGCCTATGTAGACAAATTGAATAATCAGCCTGACATCAAGCAGGCGTACCAGGAAATGGCCAAAGCGTACGATCAATTCAATCAACCTACAATAACGGAATAGAGGAGAAGCGATGAAGAGCCCAATAACCGAGCAGGAACATCGTCCATGGTGGCAGCAGCCGCTAAGCATCATCCAGCCCAATATGCAGGTCAAGGATACGGCAAAGATTAATCCCGAAAAGCTTGCGGATCAGATCATGGAGATGGGCGCCAATGCGATGGTGTTCAATACCGGTGGGATCTATGCCTGGTATTCATCCCAAGTGAATTTTCATGTGCATAATGGCTATTTGTCCCGAGACAGTGATCTGCTGCGGGAGTTGATCGACAGTTGTCATCAGCGGGGAATTCGATTTATCGCCCGCTTTGATTTCAGCAAGGCAGAGGACTCCGTCTATCTGCAGCGGCCCCAATGGTTTACACGTAAGGAAGGAGGGCAACCGGATATTATTGGGGCTACACGCCCGGGTCATTGGCCGCTTCTCATGTCGACCTGCATTAACGGGGGTTATCGGAACGAGGAATTGGCTGTTCCAGTCATTCGGGAGGCGCTGGAACGTTATGAGATCGACGGTGTTTTCTTTAACGCCCCCGGATATGTCTTCTGCCAATGCTCCAAATGTCAGGAGAAATATAGAGGTCTATATGGTGCGGATCTGCCTGGAACGTCTGCCGAGCTCGAACCCGATTTTGCTGCACGTTGCTTCGATGATAATCTGGGACGGATGTATCAGGAGATTAAGACTGTCCGACCTGAAGTACCAATGATTCTGTACTATAATCTGCACCGGGATCATCTGGAGAAGAGGGTTTCCATTACGGATATGCTCTGCACGGAGCCACAGGATGTCCTGTCACTGGGACATACACGTATACCGGAATTTTGGCAGCCGGCGCTTAGTATCAAAGTGGGGCGCTCCGTTCCTGGACGTCCAGATCCCTTCGGCATCATTCATTCCTGTCCGGGGATGGACTGGCGCCACACGGGGCTTCCACCAGCCGAGTACCGGTTCTGGCTCTCGCAGATCCCGGCCAATGGAGGCCAACTCTGGCACTCCCTGACCGGAATTCCGGATACAATTACGGATAAGCGAATCTTGCGTACGGTGAGGGAAGTCAACACGGATGCGGCAAAACTTGCTTCATATATGGACGGTGCACAGCCGGTATGTCAGGTAGCATTACTGTGGAATGCAGACCGTTCTGCAGAAGGTCTGGCTGAAGCGCTGATTCATAAGCAAATTCCGTTTGATGTGATTCTGCCGGAACAGTTGGCAAGCGTGGATCTGCATCGGTACCAGGTCATTCTTTTGCCTGAAGGATGCACGTATCCGCCTGATTTTGCAAAAACGTTACATGAATATGTGAGTCAAGGAGGCAGTGTGTTTGCAGAAGGGCAGTTGCCCGTGGAAGAAAAGCAGAGCAAGTCCCTTATGGCTGATCTGTTCGGTATTACCGGGGAAATGCAAGAGAGTGAGTATTTATTCGCTTCTTATTTGCGCTTCGAATCTTCGGCACTTGTAGGCATAGACACACCTAAGGACACGAACCCATTGCAGCGTGAATTGGAAGAGACCGAACTTATCCCCCATCGCGGCAAGGTAATGTACTGCCAACCGATCGATACAGACGTACAGGTATTGGCAACATTGGTGCCTCCATTTTCTCCTTTGGAAAGTGTCGGCGCACCTCCTGAACGTGCTTCACTGGCTGTGAAGCAGACGGATCTGCCGCTGGCACTGCTTCGTACACTTGGAGGGGGGAAGGCGTGTTATTTACCTTTTTCGCTTAGCAGTCTAATCCAGGAATTTAAGCTGGAGGAACATTTCAGACTCTTTGCTAACGCCGTAGACCTTCTGCTGGATGGAAAGGCAACGGTATCTGTGACAGCAATTCCGGGACTACAATTAACGGTTTTTCGCAAAGACGACGAGCTGCTTATTCATCTGGTCAACGGAGCAGGACGCAGACCATTGTCTTCCGTCCTTCCGCTCCACGATATTGAGATTACGGTGGGCTCTGGTGAGGGGAGTCCTGCAGGAGAAGCGGAAGCCTTAATTACCGAAAATCTTCTGAAAACGCAATGGGTTGAAGGTGAATTGAAAATAAACGTTCCCCGACTTGATGTTTGGGAGTGTATCCGCATACCGCTCTTGATATAATGAACCCTAATAGTTGAGGGTAATGAGCATAAGGCAGCACACGGGGGTGAATCCATGAGACGTATCATGCATACCGTCCAATCCATATTGGATCGCTGGTTCGCAACGAATGGGTATTTGAAAAGGCTGATCTGGCTGGGCTGCATGTCGGTGGTCATTCCGGTGGTGCTTGCCGGAAGTGCTTATTATCATTTTTCTATGATCAAGTTGACCGGTCAGTTTCAGGATAACAACATGGCCTCTCTTAATTTGCTCAAAGACCGGGTCGAGAACATTCTGTCCAATATTGAGCATGAATCGATGCAGCTCGCCAGTGGTCCCTTGATGCGTAATGCACTGGGGAATGCCAATTATGAGAGCGATTACTTTCTGCATCTGGATCTGCTGGAGTTGTTTCAACTTCACAAAAACACCAATAATCTTATTGAAGAAATGATCTATTTTGACGGCAAAACGGATATGGTTTTATCCCATTATTATGGATTGGTCCCGTTGGTAGATTACCGAGAGAAGCAGGATATGAAGGTCGCGCTTGAAGGAAGCCAAGGGGCAGGATGGATGTATCTGCCAGGGTCCGGAGAGGCGGGTTATATCTCCTATGTCAGACAACTGCCGATCATGGGTCAGGGGCCACCCAGTGGGGTGATCATTCTGCAGATGAAAGAACAGGCATTGCGAAGTCTGCTACGAAGTTATTCCGTTAGTCTGGAAGATCAGTCCCTGGCGATCTTGAATTCAGATCAACGAATTATTTTGCATACAGACGGACCCCAGGCGATTGGTACAGCGGCGTCTGATGATGCCATATTACAGCAGATTGCGTATCTGGAGGGGAGGGAAAGGTCAGGGCATGACGTACTGAAGGGAGAGCAGGGTAACGAACTTGTGGCTTATGTGGGGGCATCAATGGGAAGAACCTATGTGTCCCAGTTGCCGGAGCGGGAGATGATTGCCCAGTTGAACTGGATTCGCGTATTAATCCTGATCTGTGTGTCGATCTTTGTGTTCGTTGGATTACTGCTTACCTGGTTCAGCTCACGGCTGGCCTATAATCCAATTCAACAGTTGCTGCGTTACGGAGAACATCTGCGCAGAAATGGGCAGGAGTCAACTCCCCAAGGGAACGAAATTGAATATATCAGGTCTTCACTTAGTTATCTCAACGACCAGACGGAGAAGCTTAATCGTTATATTGAGGGCATACAACCTGATTTGCGTGATCGTTTCTTTCAGAAGCTCTTGCAATTCAGCGGTTCATGGAGAGGCACTCCGTTTGCTGAGGAATGCGCCAGACATGATGTTTCAACCGAAGGACAGTACATTGTGCTGGTGGTGAAAGTAGAGAATCTGGTGAAGAAGAAACGTTTTTTACCAAGTGAAGGTCCTGTCATTGTTTTCGCTTTGAAAAATGTAATGGAGGAACTGCTCAGTCAGAATGATGATCTTAAAGGATACGTGGTGGATAAAAATGATAGTGACTCGGTAGCGATATTACACTTTGATGCAGAGATGTCTTCTGTTGATATAAGGCAGAGGGTATGTCGCTATGCAGAGGATATTCATGATGCTCTGAATCAGTACCTCTCCTTCTCTGCTACGGTTGGTGTGGGCCGTTCAGTTCAACTTGAAACTGTAGCAGAGTCGTTCAGGGAAGCACAGCTTGCGCTGCAATACCGATTGTTTGACGATGCGGAGAATGTCCTGTTTTACGAAAATATTGTAGCGATCGAGCGAAATCCGGTGTTTATGTATCCACGAGAGATGGAGACGGAGATGATGGAGTCATTATGGAATGGCACCCTTTCCGAAGCTGAAGATGTACTTCACAGGTTTTCCAAAAGGGTCCGTGGTTCCGAATCGTATACAATCATGATCCAGGGCTACCACATGCTGTTGTCGGCCATTATTCAATCTATGGAAACCAAAGGGCCAGGCATGCTTGAACGTCTTGGTGGCAACTTGTTCGATCAGTTGCAGGAAAATCAGACGTCACGAGAGATGCATGATTGGTTTATTGGTGTGTTGTTTCCGCTATGCATAGAGATCAGTCAAGACCTCCGTACACATTCATCCCGTCATATTGTGCAGCGTGTATGCGAGCACCTTAACTTTCAACCTGAAGGTGTCCAATCCCTCTCGGATTGTGCGGAACTCGTGAACGTCAGCCCCTCCTATCTGAGCAGGCTTTTCAAGAAGGAGATGGGAGTATCCTTTATCGAATATCTGATGAATATGAAAGTGCAAAAAGCAAAGCAACTGCTAAAGGACACCGATTGTACCATTACAGAAATTGCTGAAAAGGTAGGCTATTCTGAACGTAATTTGAACCGTGCGTTTCAACGTTTCGTTCATATGTCCCCGAACCAATACCGCATGTCGGTTCGCTAGATTTGGAGACAAAAGATAGACGGCGGGGTACGAAAGCTTTAACATACAGATATAGCTATCGATCTCAGAACAAGCACCCCACAAAACTTAGAGAAATAGGGAGGAAACCTGCGATGACAATAACGACTAAGGTACCTGGAGAGACTAAGGTTGGCTTTATTGGTACAGGCGTGATGGGTAAAAGCATGGCTGGGCACATCCAGAGAGCAGGGTATCCGCTGCATGTGTACACGCGAACTGCTGCCAAAGCGGAAGCGTTGGTTAAAGAGGGTGCCGTATGGCATGACACACCAGGCAAACTGGCTGCCGCGTGTGATGTCATCATCACGATGGTGGGGTATCCGAAGGATGTGGAGGAGATTTATCTCGGTGAGGATGGGCTTGTAGCCAATGCGAAACCGGGTTCATATCTGATTGATATGACAACATCCAGTCCGTTACTGGCTGCACGAATCTTTGAAGCTGCGGAAGCCAAAGGACTGCATGCACTGGACGCACCTGTGTCGGGCGGTGATATCGGAGCGCAGAACGCGAAGCTGTCCATTATGGTTGGTGGTAGTTCGGAGGCCTTTGAAGCCGTGCGTCCGCTGTTTGAGCAGATGGGCAGCAACATTGTGCTGCAAGGCAAGGCGGGAGCCGGACAGCATACCAAAATGTGCAACCAAATTGCCATTGCCTCTGGCATGATGGGCGTATGCGAAGCACTAGCCTATGCCAAGACGTCTGGTCTGGACGCGGAGACCGTGCTGAAGAGCATTGCTACCGGTGCAGCCGGAAGCTGGTCACTCAGCAATCTCGGTCCGCGCATGATCGCAGGCGATTATGAGCCTGGATTCTATGTGAAACATTTTATCAAAGACATGGGAATTGCACTGGAGTCTGCAAAAGCGATGGGCATGAAAACACCTGGGTTGGCTCTGGCCGAATCTCTGTATCAGGAAATAGCGAATAATGGTCTGGAAGAGAAGGGTACACAGGTGCTCTACACCTATTATCTTCAGGCTTAACATCCAAGAGAACAGCAGCGTATTCTTTTTCTATTCAGGAAAGGGTTGCGCTGCTTTTTTTCAATTTTGCGGTTTGTTTATGCGTCTAAAGTCACGGAATTGGTTAAATGTTCATATGTACTTTGCGTTTTAGAGAGATTTTGATCGTTTTCCCTTTATTTTTACCCCGCTTTATCCGACATAAGTAATAGAAGTTTACATAATGAATATGTCAAAGGATGTTATTCCTCCTGTAATGGTCACCCGTAACCCACACTATAATAGAACGGAGCTTGCCCATGTTCAAGAAAATCCTGTCTCTGTTCAAGACACAACCAGAGCTTGCGAACCAGATTACAGCCTCCGCTTCAGCGTTACCATCAACGACAGCCATTCCCCCGCGTATGGTCCGTAGTAAGCGCAAGAAAAAAGCGGAAGGGGATTGGACACGCCAGCCGGAGGAGCCTAGTACAGCAGATCAGCTGATTGGTCTTCCAAGTCAATATAAAGTGCTGAACGACCTGCTCGTTACCAATCCAAAGTCACGCTCCGGTTATTCGCAGATTGATCATGTTGTGATCGGCCCTCGGGCAATCTTTGTGATCGAAACCCGAAATCTGACGACAGGTGAGATTCGCGGCGGAAGAAGAGAGGCCAATTGGTCAGTCAGCAGCAGCCGGGTCAAAATGTACAATCCGCTCATGCAGCATCGTGCCCATGTTGAAGCCATTCATGCACACCTCGGAGACTACAAAAGAGTACGTCTCGTCTCCATGGTGACCTTCACCAACCGTTGCCGCATCAGTGTTGATCCTGCTGTGAGGTATGTGAATTCGGATGAACTGATCATCTACGATCATGAATTGGTGGAGACGATTCAGCGCAAGACGGAACGACTTGAGACAGAGGTTCCCGAAACCGTATTTCAAGAGAAGGATATCCAGGCGATCTACGCTCTGTTATCATCGGTCAATTCCACGGATCCTGAGATTCGGTCAGAGCATATGGAGAAGGCTAAAGGTATCAAATAATTACGTTTCATGAACGCTGTTGTCCATACGGGCGGCAGTGTTTTTGTGTTGCGGTGGTAGTTAATGCGCGCCTAGTAAAAGGCTTTAGACACAGGTATATCGTCGTATACAACCGATTTTTAACTTATGATAGAATGTAGACCATGTCCAATTGTGTGAATCAAGCATGTTATATGAAAGGATATTTTTGTAAGTAAGTGTTCAAGTCTTGGAGCAGAGGTTAATGGTTCTCAGGAATATACATACGATAGGGGAAGATTATACGATGAAATGGAATTATACGATAAAGACGTTCACAGTTATGCTCGGTTTGGCAGCGATTCTGACAGCTTGTGGTGGCGGAGCGAAAGAGACGTCATCGCCGGAGCCTGCTTCCGGTACAGAAGTTGCTTCGTCAGAGACAAGCAGCTCGAATGCTGCCGTAACAGAAACCGCAGCAACCGGTTCGAATGGGAGTGAGGAGACAGGTTCAGCCGCAAAAGAATCTTCTTCAGCTGACGACGGCAAGATTGGAAAGGACTCCACACTGGAAGAGTTGAAGCAGCAGTATGCGGATAAACTTGGTTATATCCGTATCCCTCTGAATGATTATCCGGTGCGTCGGGTCAGTGAGGAAGGTTCCAAAAATATTAATGTAGCCAATTATAGCGATGCCGTTGTGGACATGAATGCAGGGGTGCCGATTCATTCCGATTCGCAGCGGTTAATTGATGATGCTTTTCCTTTTTTTACAACCGTACAAGCACCTGATGAATCTTATGTAACTTGGGAAGAAGCAACCAATCTGGAGCGTGCCATGGTGAAAACACTGTTTATCGCCCGTGAAGGTCTGCTGATCACCGAAGATGCGATGAAAAATAAGGATTATAACAGTACATCGTTCCAGGATTCCAAGGATTTCTTCAGGGTCACAGCGAAATTTGAATCCATGGCACCTGTTGCACAACATCCGCGTGACATCACGTTGAGTACGCTATACGACAAGGCCCGCACGTCGTGGGGCAAGCTTGCTGCGATGGACCCGGAGCAGGATGAAGCGGCGTTTGCCGAGATGTATAAGACGACGAGAACCGATGCCAATAATGCGATGGGGTTGCTTAATGTTCTTTTGTCTACGAATGAGGAAGAACGGATCAAAGAGATTTACGGGGAATAAAAATGCCGTGATCCAGAGTTAATCTGGATCATCCCGGTAACATGTCTGGATCACATGCCTTCAAACTCTGACTACCGATTGAAGCGGGGTCAGGGTTTTTCTGGTTTTTTCCAATAGGTGTATGATATGTTTTTAGGAGTAAGACATGTACGGAATATAGGTGAGGTGTGTGAAATATGTGGTGGATGAACTTTTGTAAACGCTTTAAATTTAAAACGAAGCTAATCTTGTTTTTATCTACCGCAACGGTCTTAATCTCCGGAATCACAGGATTGATCACCTATCGCATTCATATCGACCTGTTCAATGAAGAGGTCAGTCGCCAGTATAGTCTTACCGCAGAGCAGATTCTTGCACGTCTGGATTCCAGGGTACACGACATGTATAAAGTCACCGATTATATCACACTGAATCCCTCCGTAAAAAATGCCATCAAAGCACAGACCTCCGGCATCTCGTCCTATGATCAGATGAAGCTGGAAGATGAACTGGATGATCAGTTGTATCAGGTAAGGCTGGATGCACCGGAGATCATGGGGCTCCGCATATATGACCTGAAGGAAAACATATTTAATCTCGGCGCCTTTGCTGGCTCATTTCAACAGATGGATCCTTCCTATCTGGCAGAGATGGTTCATAGACTGGAAGGAACGGGCGGCGAATATGGTTGGAATCGTTTGGGGCCGGATGCTTTCTTGCAGGAGGAACAATCCAATTGGATTTTGGCGGGACGATTAATGCGGTCTGTTGATCTGGAGACCTATGGCGTAATGTTAATTCTGTTTAACACCTCGTTGTTCGAATCGTATCTCAAAGATCTGCGACTGAACGAGGAAGTTGCTGTCTACTTGTTTGACGCAGATGGTGAGCTTCTTTATGCCTTTCATAATCAGGATGCGGATCCACCACCACTTACCGAGCTAAGCCTAGGGGCGACTGAGATCAGGGACGAGCAGGGAACAACCCAATTGTATACGAAGCAAACGTCAGACAAAGCGGGTTTCACCCTGGTCAGCAAGGTCTCACTCGCTCAGATTCAGAACAAGGGAAAGATCATTGTAAAAGTTGCTGTGTTTTCTGCGGTAGCCAGCATATTATGCTCCTGGTTCATCATTACCGTAATTAGCGGCAGACTGTTGCGTCCACTTGCGAGTCTAGTCAACGCGATGAAAAGAGTGCGTGATGGACAGTTCGATACACGGGTACGGATCGAGACACGGGATGAGCTCGGTTTCATCGGTGAACGATTCAATGCAATGGCTTCCCGGATTGATACGCTTATACATGAAGTGTACGAGCGGGAGCTCAGTGAAAAAGAAGCTGAACTCAAAGCTATTCAGGCCCAGCTGAATCCCCATTTTCTGTATAACACCTTGAGCATGTTTTTCTGGAAGTTCTATATGCTTGGTGATGAGAAATCGGCTCGCCTGGTCACTGCCTTGTCCGAGATGCTGCAGTATACGCTGGAACCCGTGCAGCAACTGACGACCGTGCAGGATGAGATGAAGCAAATTGATCATTACCTGCAGATTCAGCAGGCCCGGTATCAGGAAGCCTTGTCGATTGAAATTGCCGTTTCTGCTGAATTGCTTCGCTGTCAGGTGATCCGACTGTTGCTTCAGCCCATCGTGGAGAATGTTTTTGTTCATGCCTTCTCGGACAAAAGGAGCAACCGCCATCTGGAGATTCGTGGCTCGCGGCAAAACGGGCATGAAGGAGAGCCGGATCTGCTCATCATTGAAATTTCAGATAACGGCTGCGGCATGCATGCATCGGTCATTGAACGCATTATGACGCCAGTGGCACATGCAGATGAGGAACGTCAGCACATTGGCATGCGGAGTGTACTTCGAAGAATTGAGTTGATACACGGTGAACCCTACGGTGTACATATCGAGTCGACTGTGGGAGAGGGAACGCTAGTACGTCTTCGTTTGCCTTATCAGATCGGTGAGGACTCATGCCGGGAAATTCAGGTGACTGAGAGGAGTAGGTTCTGTTGAATGGACGTATGCTCGTAGTGGATGATGAAGCATTATTTCGTCAGGGTCTGATTCATCTGGTTCGTAATAACCCCCTCGGGTGGGAGGTCGTTGGGGAAGCGGCCGATGGAGAAGAAGCGATACAGGCTGTACACAGCTGCACACCTGATCTGATCATTACGGACATCAACATGCCTGTGATGGATGGTCTAGATATGGCCGAACGCATACACGAGAGTGGACTGGACATTATGATTATCATTTTGACAGGATATCGTGAGTTCGAATATGCACAGCGTGCCATCCGGTATGGGGCAATTGAATTTTTGTTAAAGCCGTTCTCGCTTGATGAAGCATGTCAGGTGTTACAAAAGGCACATGAACGATATCGCCGGAAACAGTCCGACATTCGGATCAGGGAACAATACAGCCAGGTGGACCGTACCGAGAGACTGCGAGAGGAACTGACTTCGTTGCTGCTCCACCATCAATTCGGAGCGATAATGAATCGGATCGAGATGTTGCTAGAAGAAGCGTCCGGGATGAGCTTGTCACAAGGCAAAGCGGAGATTCATATGCTTATGAAGGTCATGATGGACTTACTGGTACAACAGCTTCAGCCTCAGGAATCCGGTGGTATGGACTCAACTGCCCCAGATCCACTGCTCTGGATTCATACCATACCTGAAGTCATCGCTTGGGCCAGATGCAAGAGCGAAGAGTGGGTGGATATGCTGATGCGGCTAACTCAGGAACAGCAGGATCATGTCGTTACACGAGTTATACAGTATATTGAAATGAACTATTCCAGCACATGCACTTTGCAGGCCGTGGCTGCCCATGTTCATGTGACACCCAACTACTTGAGCCATTTGTTCAAAAAAGAGACAGGACAAGGCTTTAGCCAATATGTCAGCAAGCGCCGAATTGATAAGGCGAAACTGCTGCTGCATAGCACTCGGCAGAGTATGGCAGATATCGCGGAACTGACCGGGTTCGATAACTCCAGTTATTTTACAACCGTATTCAAACAGATGACGGGGGTATCGCCCCGCGAATATCGCAAGCAAGTAGCCAAGTGAAGTGCCCGGTAACAATCCTCCTTGAACTGCTGCAGGGTCACAATTAAAGAGAAGCCTCCTCTTAATATCTGTTCGTTTCCAAGGTCAACCCCACCATGTGGGGTTATTTTTGCGTAGAAAATTATAAAAGGATCGTTAAATAACAAATGTTTACGCTTACATTTTTATCTAAAATACAACTATAGTACATCAACAGCAGAGAGGAGTGATGGATGTGAAGGGGGAACTGACCGCAGGTCCGCCGTCTGGATTACAACCGCCGGATAGTGAAATGAAGCATCGGATTCGGCAGCAGCGGCTTCGACGATTCAAGATGAATATACCGTTAATCTTGATGTTTGTTCCGGTGATTATGTTCTACCTTACCTTTCGTTATGCACCCATCGGAGGGCTGGTCATGGCCTTCAAGGACTACAACTTCTATGATGGGCTGTGGAACAGTCCATGGGTGGGCTTTCAGCATTTTCAGACGCTGTTCAGTGATCCGCGCACGGTGGAGATTATTCGTAACACCTTGTTCCTCAGTCTGTTAAGTATCATTATCGGGTTTCCCATTCCGATCATTCTGGCCATTATGCTGAATGAAGTGCGAAACATGGCCTTTAAGCGAACGGTGCAGACGGTGGTCTATATGCCACACTTCTTTTCCTGGGTCATCATTGCGATGATGATCATGACGGTGTTCTCTTTGGAAAATGGGATCGTCAACCGCTGGGTCGAGGCCTGGACGGGAGCACCTTATCCGTTCATGTACAACAAGGGTTCCTGGGTAGCGGTGTTTGTTGGCTCAGGGATCTGGAAGGATATGGGCTTCAATGCCATCATTTTTCTCGCGGCACTAACGACCATTGATCCGAGCCAATACGAGGCTGCGCAGATGGATGGGGCCAGCAAAATGCGCCAGATCTGGCATGTCACCCTTCCGGGTATACGCTCCACCATTATTCTCCTGCTGATTCTGTCGATGGGGCGGGTGATGGAGGTCGGATTCGACCAGGTGTATATGCTTCAGAATTCCAATGTCAATGAGATAGCGGATGTAATCAGTACCTATATCTACCGCACCGGTCTTCAGGGAGCACAGTTCAGCCTGACAACGGCGATGGGATTGTTCGAATCACTGGTTGCATTTATCCTCATTTTCAGTGCAAATTATATCGCGCGGCGATTTAACGAAGGTTTGTGGTAGGGAGGGAGAACAGCATGAGAAAAACCAAAGGAGAAAAAGTCTTTTATCTAATCAATTATGTATTGTTGTCATTGGTTGCCGTCAGCTGTATCCTGCCCTTACTGAACATTGTTGCCTTGTCATTTAGTGATGCGAGAGCGGTTGTTTCAGGTCAAGTGGGGTTATGGCCCGTCGATTTCACATGGTTCTCCTATCACAGCCTAATTACGGGAACGCCGATTCTGAATGCATTCTGGAACAGTGTGGAGATCACATTGATCGGTACAGGGCTCAGCATGGCGGTGACGATTATGGCGGCATATCCGCTGTCACGTAGACATTTTTATCACCGGCGCTTCTTTACGATGGCGATGGTGTTCACGATGATTTTTAACGGTGGACTCATCCCGACTTATTTGGTCGTGCAAAATCTCGGTCTTGTGAACAGTTACGGCGCGCTTTGGCTACCGGGTCTGGTGAGCACGTACAACATGCTGATTATGCGATCTTATTTTGAAAATCTGCCGGGGGAAGTGGACGAGGCTGCGCGCATCGATGGTTGTGGTGAACTGGGGCTTTTGTTCCGAATCGTGTTGCCATTATCCAAACCTTTGCTGGCGACTATTGCTCTCTTTTACGGCGTGGGTTACTGGAATTCGTTCATGAGCGTGATGATTTATATCAATGATACGTCCAAATACAACATGACTGTGCTCGTCCAAAATATGATTATGTCCAATCTGAATGTACAGGATTTTACCGATCCAACGATGATATCGAATCTGACCCCGGAAGGCATCCGGGCAGCAGCTGTCATTGTGATGGTCATACCCATTTTGGCAGTGTATCCGTTCTTGCAGAAGTACTTCGTTAAAGGGGTCATGCTTGGATCAATTAAAGGTTAACCCGCATGGGTTCATATTACAGGAGAGAAAGAGGGTCTTATCTATGGCGTTAACGATGAAGGCATGGATGAAGTCGGGTCTCGTTCTGGGCTTGATCGGTGGTTTGCTGGCGGGATGTACAGGAGGTAACGGTAGCGAACAGGCGGAAGGTGAAGGCAACAGGGGGAACATCACGTCAACGATCTATGATCGGGGCGCGGTCCCAAGCGGCATGGGTACGATCGAAGATAATATGTGGTCCAAGTGGATTAACGAGAATGGCCCGGCTAATGTAAAATATACAGCAGTTCCCCGCTGGGAATCTCAGTCGAAACTTAACGTATTATTCGCTTCTGGCAGCGCACCAGATATCATTTTTGAATTCGGTACGCCCATCCGCAACACACTGTTTAATCAGAAACAGCTGATGCCGCTGGATGAGTTGATCGAGAACTCGAGTGTGGAATACAAAGCCTTGATGGAGAAATATCCCCAGCTCAAGAAGGCTGGCATCAAAAGCGATGGTAAGCTCTATGAAGTGGGACGTATGAACGAGGTGTTTCCACTAACGAGCTTTTTCATACGGGAAGACTGGCTGGAAAAGTTGAATCTGGAGGTACCGACCAATGAGGAAGAGATGTTGGCGGTAGCCAAGGCCTTCACGGAGAATGATCCCGATGGAAACGGAGCTAATGATACATATGGCATCGGTGGATTTCAGTTCGGCGATACAGCGGGTCTGTTCCGCTATATGTACAACGCCAACTGGGTGAATGTGGAGGACGGGGAGATGGTGGTTGGTCCCAACAACATGAAAGAAGCCACGGCATTCAAACGTGCATTATATGAAGCAGGTGTGGTCGATAAGGACTTATTGACCGACAAGGACGGGGCCAAGGCGAAGCAGGATTTCCTGAATGGCAAAATCGGTATGTACGCGGCCATGACTTCGGATTATACCGGGTTTGCAGCGAAGGAACTGGATACACTGATGCAGAATGTTCCTGAGGCCAAATTAAAGGTCATCGCTCTGCCAACCACGTCCGTAGGACAGCACACGATGGTGTGGAATAACCCCGTTCAGATGACTGCAGCTGTGAATGCGCGAGCCAAAAATCCGGAAGCAGTTATGCAATATATCGATTTTCTGACCAAAACAGAGTCAGGGCGAACCTTCAAAAATGGATTTGAAAACACGCATTATACGTTGAACGATCAAGGCTGTCCGCGCATCTCTGATCAGGAGAAATACAAGCAGGAGATCAGCTGGGCAGGCGATTACGCCATGTTGTACAGCCGTCTGGAGGAAGGCAAATGCGGGTACACAGAAATGCTGTTCAGCGAAGAGATCCCGTCGCAGAAGGAAGGACTTCGACTATTCAAGGAAGCGCGTGAGGTATACATGACGGATCTTCCGGTAGGAGAGGGTGTTACCCATTCAGAACATATGCCACAGCTACCCAAGGAGCTTCAGGTGAAGTTGACCAATGTGACAACAGCGATCAACGATATTTTTACCCGTTCCATCATTGGCGGAAGCAAATATACGATCGAACAGGCAGCTACGGAAGCACAGCAGAAGTGGGAGCAAGGCGGTGGCCCGGAGATTGAAGCATGGTACAAAGACTGGTGGGGCAAGGAAAAGGATAATGTACTAGTCTGGGACGACTTCTATGAAATCTATGAACAACAACAGGCTGATTTTGAAAAAGCAGAGTGAATTCAAGGATTCGAATCATTCATAAGATTTATAATTTTGGTGTTGGTAGAAATAAGCGCTCTGATCCCCTGATCAGAGCCTTTTTATGTTTGGGCTTCATATAGGGGAATATTAGACTGAAAAATGAAGTGAATAGAAAGTTCTCGCATCTCGCTTGAAACTATATCCAGAACGATGCGTATCATAAGGTATTAATTGTTTTTTAATGTAGAATATTGCCGTATTTCAGAGTATAGTTAAGGAATAATTTAACTTATATTCAACATGATGTAGACATGAAAGTTACTGAAAAATCTTGAAAATAATGTACGGAACACCAGGTTGAAACTATTGGAGGTTGAGTATGAGTTCATTTAAAAGCTGGTTAAATTCAACAAAACAAGGACTTGAAGAGCAAGTCAAAAAGTTTAAAAATAAAGATTTTATGGATGCCGTGGTTGCAGGGTGTGCACTGGTTGCTTTTGCAGATGGTTCCATTGACGAAGCGGAAAAGAACAAGATGGCCGGTTATATCAACCTGAGTCAGGAATTGAAAGTATTTGATATGGCTGAAGTGATTACACGTTTTAATCATTATGTCGCGAACTTTGAGTTCTCTCCAGAGATCGGGAAGCAGGAAGCGCTGAAAGCCATTGGGAAATTCAAAGCCAAGCCGGATGTAGGACGCGTTATTGTGGGCGTATGCAGTGCGATTGGTTCAGCTGATGGCAACTTTGATGATCAGGAGAAAAGAGTTGTTGCCGAGATATGCATCGTACTTGGACTGAACCCGAGTGAATTCAATCTCTAAGTAGCTATTTTACATATGAAGGGAGGTGAAAATCAGTGGCAAGCATTAATTTGGTCAAAGGACAGAAAATTGATTTAACCAAAGGCAATGCAGGACTTACTGAGGTGATTGCTGGTCTCGGTTGGGACCCGGTAACTGCCAAAGGTTTCTTTGGAAGAAAAAAACAAGCGGATATCGATTGTGATGCATCGGCGATCATGTTGAATGAGGAAGGCAAGTTGGTCAAGGATTCCAACCTGGTTTGCTTCCACAACAAGCAAAGTGCATGTCGTTCGGTTATCCATTCAGGTGACAATCTAACAGGACAGGGAGACGGTGACGACGAACAGATCAAAATGGATCTGTCCCGTATTCCTGCTGATGTTCATAAAGTATTAATCGTTGTTAATATCTACGATTGTGTCAATCGCAAGCAAGATTTTGGCATGATTGAGAAGGCTTATATTCGTATTCTGGATGGTAAAAATTCCAGTGAGCTCGTGAAGTTCAATCTATCCGATAACTACACAGGTTCAACAGCGTTGATCTGTGGTGAATTGTATCGTCATGGAGGCGAATGGAAATTCTCGGCAATTGGAGAGGGTTCCCATGCGGTACATATCAACGAACTCGCTCGCAGGTACTCCTAAGTACAAGATTTAACCTAAATCGACAATAATCCTGATATTCATGTGTCACGATAACTACAATACACTCAAATAAGCGAGGATGATCATACGATGGCAATTAATCTTTCTAAAGGTCAAAAAATCGATCTGACTAAAACGAACCCAGGTTTGACAAAAATCACAGTAGGTTTGGGCTGGGATACCAATAAGTATGATGGCGGAAAAGACTTTGACCTGGATGTATCGGTATTCTGTGCCAATGCAAACGGTAAAGTAGAAGGCGAGAAAAACTTCATCTTCTTCAACAATCCACAAAATGAAAATGGTTCTGTTGTTCACACCGGTGACAACCGTACAGGAGATGGCGATGGTGATGATGAGCAAATCAATATCGACCTGCCTAACGTACCCGCAAATGTAGAGAAAATTGCATTCTCCATTACAATCTACGAAGCTACAGAACGTAGCCAGAACTTTGGACAAGTCTCCCGTGCTTATGTGCGAATCGTCAATGAAGCAAACAACGAAGAACTGATTCGTTTCGACCTGGGAGAAGACTTCTCCATTGAAACGGGTGTAGTTGTTGGTGAATTGTATCGTCATAACGGTGAGTGGAAGTTCAGTGCCATTGGTAGTGGTTACCAGGATGGATTGGTTGGATTGACACGCGATTACGGTTTGCAATAGGACGTACAGAACGACTTACAGGATGGGAAGAACCGTCTCCTGGACGGTTCTCCTTTTCATTTAATCACATATTTTGGAAAGGTGGAAAAACAAATGACGATCAGTCTTGCCAAAGGACAACGTATTGACCTGACTAAGACGAATCCGGGCCTTACCCGTGTGGTAGTTGGTTTAGGTTGGGACACAAACAAATATAGTGGTGGAGTCGATTTTGACCTGGACGCTTCGGCTTTTTTGTTGTACGAAGATGGAAAAGCCAAAGGTACGGATGACTTTGTTTTTTACAACAATCCAAGCGGCGGTGCGGGTTCAGTGACACATACCGGTGATAATCGTACGGGTGAGGGTGACGGCGATGATGAGCAAGTTGTCGTTGATTTCAGCAAAATCCCTGCGCACATTCACCGGATCGGAATTACGGTAACGATCTACGATGGAGATGGACGAGGGCAGAATTTTGGACAAGTCTCCAACGCTTTTGTTCGTGTTGTAGATGCTGCAAGTGATCGGGAAGTACTTCGGTTCGACCTCGGAGAAGACTACTCTACAGAAACAGCTGTGGTGTTCTGTGAGTTTTACCGTGCAGGTGCGGACTGGAAATTCCAGGCGGTCGGCAGCGGCTTCACAGGTGGACTATCTGCTTTATGCAAAAATTACGGACTGGATGCACAATAACTTGGCATAGAAAGGTGAGTCTGCTATGGCGATTTCTGTCGTGAAAGGCCAGAAGAGTGATCTGACCAAAACCAATCCGGGCTTGTCCCGTCTAACGGTAGGCATTGGTTGGGAGGCAGCCTCGGGTGTGGAGCTGGACACATCAGCATTCCTTCTGGGTTCAGACAATAAAGTGGCTGGAGATGAGGATTTTATCTTTTATAATCAGCCCTCTACCTCGTTCATCACGTATATGGATGGTGGACAGGTTGGTGGCGAGAAGAAACAATTCGCCATTGATCTTGGCAAAATCCCTGCCCGAATTGAGAAAATCGCCTTCAGCCTGACGATTCATGACGGTGAAGCACGACGCCATCATTTTGGACAGGTTCAGCATGGTTTTCTACGGTTTGCCAATGCAGCTACAGGTCAGGAAGTGATGAGATATGATCTGGGAAGCGGTTTTACAGTAGAGACCGCGATTGTCATCGGTGAATTGTATCGTCATAACGGAGAATGGAAGTTCAATGCAATAGGGTCGGGTTTTGCAGGTGGTTTGAATGCACTCTGCGCTAACTTTGGTGTGGATGTGGATGGTGGATCGGACCCTGCACCAACGACTTCAACCGTTCCCTCGACAGCTGCACCGACTCCACCACCCCCGGTGCCTGCACCAGAACCGACGCCTTCTCCTGTGAATTCGATCAATTTCAGCAAAATTGAATTGAAGAAGAAGGGGGACACCATTAACCTCAAGAAAAATGCGGGGGGACTTGGTGAAATCCTGATTAACCTCAACTGGAATCAACAGGGTAGCAAAGGGTTATTTGGTCGCAGCAAGAGTGTGGATCTGGACTTGGGCTGCCTGTTCGAGATGAAGGATGGTACACGAGATGTGATTCAGGCCTTGGGACAGACGTTTGGTTCACTCAACCGTTTCCCTTATATTGCACTGGATGGGGATGACCGGACGGGATCGGTTAAGACGGGAGAAAATCTGCGGATTAATGGTGCCCGCATCTCGGAAATTGAGCGCATCTTGGTATTCACCTATATTTATGGTGGTGTGGCCAACTGGTCTCAAGTAGACGGTGTGGTAACCATCCAGCAGAAGGACGGCCCGGATATCATTGTCCGAATGAATGAATATGGGAGCCCGCTTGGCATGTGTGGTATCGCGATGTTACGCAATGTGAACAATGAGACATTCAGTATTGAACGAATTGTGCAGTTCTATAATGGGCATCAGGCGTTGGACGAGGCTCATGATTGGGGAATGCAGTGGGTTGCGGGAAGAAAGTAATCATTTGTATTTATTCAATATATAAACGCTGTATCGGTCAGCACCATTGCAAGGATACTGTTGACCAACGTTATCCTCGATAATAGACCATCAATCCCTCCAGACTAAGGAGGGATTGGTTTTTATGCCCCGACAGCTGGAATCAACTATTGCAGATTGGCTATTGCCAAAGGTGCGAGGAGGAGACAATCCTGAAATATTTTAACTTTTTGAGTCTGGAAGAAGAAGATACTTTATTTTTCTCTTCACCCGTCTCGTTCAATCACCGGACATCCAAAGATCTACTGGCATATGCTGTTGGGGCTGCTTTATATATGCCCGCGACGCGCACACATATCGCGGACGACATTATGAATGGTAAACATGAAGGTCTGACGACCATTATTATTGATCTGGAGGACGCTGTGGGTGACGACCAAGTAGAGTTTGCCGAGCAGTGTCTGGTACAGCATCTAACTCAACTGATGACTTATATGGAGACAGGCATGCTGAGTCAGGATCAAATGCCTCTTCTGTTTGCTCGTGTACGTTCACCACAACAGTTGGAACGTCTCATTGATACGTTGGGAGAACTGGTGTCCATGCTGACAGGCGTGGCTTTGCCCAAGTTTTGTGTGGGCAATGGAAGAGCCTATTTCGACCAGATCCGCAAGTATAATCAACGGAAACCGGATCATTATCCCGTTCTCTATGGAATGCCTATATTGGAAACGGCTTCAATTATATATCGGGAGACACGTTGGGAGACCTTACTGGGCCTTCGAAACATCCTCGATGAAAATGTTGAATATGTGCTCAATGTACGCATTGGCGCGACCGATTTCTCCAGCCTGTTTGGACTACGCCGAAGCCCGGAATTGACCATATACGATATCGCCACGATCCGTGACTGCATCTCCGATATTATCAATCTGTTCGGACGAATGGACAAGCCGTATGTGATCTCTGGTCCTGTCTGGGAATATTTCAGTCAGCGGGAGCGCGTGTTCAAACCTCAATTACGACAGACTCCATTCGAAGAAACCCTTGGCAAATCAGGGCTGCATCTGAGAATGAAATATATTACGAACACAATGGATGGATTGATGCGTGAAGTCATGATGGACAAGGAAAATGGAATTGTAGGCAAAACGATCATTCATCCTTCTCATATTAAGCCCGTACAAGCGATGTACGTTGTTACACATGAGGAATATTCCGATGCCCAAGACATCATCGCCCGTAATGACGGTAGCCTGGGTGTGTTCAAAAGTAATTACTATAACAAAATGAATGAGATTAAACCACACTTGAGCTGGGCGAATCGAATTCTAATCCGATCACAAATATATGGGGTGTTACATGAACAGCAGCATTTTGTCGGGCTCTTGCCCAAGCATGAGCAACAACATAACTACGTTCCCAATTCTTGATCAATTCAGTCTGAACGTTCAGGTTACACATAACCCGCTGCAACTTCCACTAGAATCTCTATTTTCCATGGCCGCACGAATCAATAAGAAACGTTCATTTCTGTTTGTAAGCAGACTGCTGGGCAAGCACATCCCGGTTAACCCGTATACCTCGCTTCTGAGCGGTGCGGCATTGGCTGTTCTGTTATATGAGCACCTGACTGAAAAGACGGAAGAGACGAAAGTTCAGATCACCGAGTGGAAACGGGAAATGGTCAAAGGATTGATTGATCCCAAGCAAGCCCGGCAAGTGTACAACATGCTGTTGCAAGAAAGCTTGAGTTTGCCGGAAATAATTCGTTTTGTTGGTTTTGCCGAGACAGCTACAGCGCTGGGCCACAGCATGTATGAGATGTTTGCTGATCAAGCCTCCTATATTCACACCACTCGCGAATATGTTCCAGCGATGCATCCAGATATTCAATTTGAAGAAGAACATTCCCACGCGATGGCTCATCGTTGTTATGCGCTGGATCATGAAGCCTTTGCAGGAGAGGGCCCGATTGTTCTGGTGGATGACGAGATTACGACCGGTAAAACCACGTTGAATATCATTCGGGATATTCAGGCCAGATATCCACGGAAGCAATATGTGATTGCTTCACTGTTGGACTGGCGTACGGAAGCGGACGAGAATCGATTTGCCGAGCTGGAAGCTGAACTGGGAATTACCATTACACCGTTAAGCCTGTTGAAGGGCCGTATTGAAGTAGTGGGTACTCCACAGTTGGAAGCAACACAGCAAGATGAGCAGCTATCCCATCCTGCCGTAACGCTTCAGACTTCTATCGTTGCAGATGTCTTCCATCAGCTTCATGCCACTTCGGAGGATGGTGAAGGTAAACGTAGCACAGCCAGCTATGTCCAGCATACGGGCAGGTTTGGTATGCAATCCCGACATAATGGCGTATTACGTCAGGAGATTAGCCGGATCGCAGAACGACTTCGGTCGCAGCGTAAGGGAGAACGGACGTTGGTGATGGGAACAGGGGAGTTCATGTACATTCCAATGCGTGTTGCTGCCGAGATGGGAGAAGGCG
Source organism: Paenibacillus sp. FSL k6-2145 (assembly GCF_037976585.1). Lineage (NCBI taxonomy): Bacteria > Bacillati > Bacillota > Bacilli > Caryophanales > Paenibacillaceae > Paenibacillus > Paenibacillus sp. FSL k6-2145. The sequence goes on from NZ_CP150267.1 coordinate 3,292,692, forward strand.
TGTTGTATCAATCGACTACCCGCAGTCCAATCCATACACATCCGGCTCCAGGATATGCTGTTCGTAGTGGTGCCGGATATGCCTCACCGGAAGACGCATCTGTTCGTAACTTTATCTATAACATCGCCCCGAGACAATATGATGAGATTTTTGTTCTGCTGGAGAGACAGATGTCCGAAGAACGAATGGAACCGATGGTGAAGGCACTGGAGCAGTTGGGATGCGGACACATTCATATTGTGTATTGCGGCTTGCCAGAGAAGACAGGGGACAACGAGCAATGAACTTAACTACACTGGAGCTAATCAGACAACGTGAGATTCAGTCTCCCGAACCGATGGGCAGTTATGCTGCATCGGACGTTGTTTTCCTACTGAAGGATATCAGCCATGTGGATCTGGAAAAGGGAACGGGTGAACGGGAGCAGGCGATCCAATCCGGGGTTCATTATTCGGAGATGCTGCCCGTGGAATATCAGCCCACAAAAGAATACATCGAGCTGTTCCATCAGACGCTGGAACAATCCGCTGCAAGAATCGCTCGTCATACCGCCATTGTGGCTGAGAAGATTGTAGAGCGCAGGGGACTGAATCTGGTGCTGGTATCTCTGGCTCGAGCCGGAACACCTGTAGGCATCCTGATCAAGCGTTATATTGAATTGAAATACAAGGTGACGATTCCGCATTATAGCATTTCAATTATTCGTGGCAAGGGTATGGACGAGAACGCAATTTTATATATTTTACAGCAGCATGGTCTGGAAACAGCCATTCAATTTGTAGACGGTTGGACAGGCAAAGGGGCTATTCGCAAAGTGCTGAAAGAGTCCTGTGACCAAATGGAGCGGACTTATGGTGTAAGCCTCGATGATGATCTTGCCGTGTTGGCCGATCCGGGGCAATGTTCAGGCACCTTTGGGACGAGGGAAGATTATCTCATTCCTAGCGCTTGTCTGAATTCCACGGTATCAGGACTGGTGAGCCGTACAGTACTTCGCGATGATCTGATTGGGCCGGCAGATTTTCACGGAGCCAAATGGTATCGTGAATGGTCCTCTGCGGATGTGTCGACTGAATACGTGGATACCATTGCTCAGCATTTTCCGCAAATGATGGACCAAGTGGAGATTCGCTCGGACGACAATGCTACCGATACTTCGGAAATCACCTGGAAAGGCTGGCAGGATATCGAGTCCATCCAGCAATCCTTTGGCATTGCGAACATCAATCTGATCAAACCTGGAATCGGAGAAACAACCCGGGTGTTATTGCGTCGGGTCCCCTGGAAGATTCTTGTGGACCGTCTGGATAATCCGGATTTGCAACATATCATGATGCTCGCCAGAGACAGAAATGTGCCGGTTGAGGTATATCCCGGACTAACCTATTCCTGTTGCGGCATTATTCAATCCCTGGGAGGTGGAGGAGAATGATGATCTACGCAAGTGATCTGGACCAGACGCTGGTGTACTCCCGTCGTGCGCTCCGTATTCCCGAAGATACACCGGGACTTGTTCCCGCAGAGTGGATTAACGGCAAGTTGTCCGCTTTTATGTCAGCATATGCACTGGAGCGGTTGCAGTCTTTGCCACAAGACATTGTATTTATGCCTGTGACGACACGTACCGTGGAGCAGTACCGGCGCATTCATATTTTTCAGACCGAATGTATTCCGAAATATGCAGTGACGAGTAATGGTGGCAACATTATTGTTGATGGTCAGGTAGACGATGAATGGAATCTGCATATTCGTTCTTTGCTTCGTCAGCAGGCAGCTGCTTCCGAAGAGATCCTGGATTTATTTGATGATGTGCTGAGCCCGGAATGGGTGATTAACCAGCGATTGTGTGATGAGCTGTTCTTTGCATTGCTGATCGAACGTGACAAGCTTCCAATGGAGCGTATTGCGGAAAAGATTCGGGTGTTAGAGACGCTGGGATGGGAGAGTTCGATTCAGGGTCGGAAGCTCTATCTGGTGCCTTCGGCCGTGAACAAACGAGCTGCAGTGGAGCATATTAGGCAACGCATTGGCGATGTGCCTGTAATTGCTTCGGGCGATTCCTTGCTGGATCGCTGTTTGCTGGACTTTGCGCAGCATGCTATTGCTCCGTCCCACGGAGAGTTACATGTGGAGAGACAGCGTGTACCTGAGCAAGTACCGTATCAATTTACGAAACAATTCGGTGCTTTTGCAGCAGATGAGATTCTCGATTACGTCCACCGTATTCATAACGATCAACAGACCCAGATAGACCATGCCGAGATAAGGGAGACCGTATAAATGAAAAAAATGAAGATTTACTTCAACCGTTGGTTCTCTGTAACGTATCATTATATGAATGCGATTCGGGACAATGAGGACGGCATGGAATTTGAGATCTACGGTACTCATCCTGATCCGGGACACATGGCATTACAGGGCTGTGATGTTGCTGAAGTTGAACCGCGTGTAACGGGCCGGGAATATGTTGATTTTTGCCTCGACTTTTGCCGTCGTCATCAGATTGATGTGTTTATTCCACGCTGGAACATGCTGGACATCAGCAGACATATCTCCCTGTTCGAAGAGATCGGTACACGGGTTATCGTATGCTCGGACACGGAATTGCTGGAACAATTGATGGAGAAAGACCGGTTCTATGAATCGGTGCGTGAGAAAGGCATTATGGAGATTCCGGATTATTTCACGGTCAGTAATGCTGCACAATTCCAGCATGCCTATGAGGCGCTGCGTGCACGTGGACATGATGTATGCTTCAAACCATGTAATGGTGAGGGCGGCATGGGATTCCGGGTGATCAACAATGAGCGTGATCCGTTGCAGGAGTTGTTCGGATACGCGCTTAACTCCATTTCGTATGAAGATGCCCTGCGTGCGTTCTCTTCTGCTCCGTCCTTTCCCAACGTCATGGTGATGGAGGTACTGGAAGGATATGAATACAGCATTGATTGTCTTTCGGACCGCAATGGGAAACTATTAACGGCTATTCCACGTAGAAAAGAAAGAGGACGTTTGCGTTTGCTTGAAGAAAACGAGGAATTGCTGGCGATTGCCCGCAATGTGGCAGAGGTATATCGGATTCCTTATAATTTTAATATTCAGATGAAATATCGCAAGGATACACCGAAGCTGCTGGAGATCAATCCGCGTATGTCGGGTGGGTTGCACATGTCTTGTCTGTCCGGTGTAAACTTCCCTTATCTGGCGGTCAAGTCGGCACTTGGCCATGATATTGGACCACTTCATCCGAAATTTGGCATACTGGGAAGTCATATCGAACAGCCATTTATAATCGACGTTCAGAAGGTAAGCGGAGTACACCACGTCTAGCTGAGAATTTTCCTCAACATTGACACCTTCTGGATGGTTTTTTTACAATACGGATGAGAGGTTATTCAAAAAGTCCACTTTTGATTACGAATAATGCCTTACGGCATCATCAGCATCGAAGTTGAAATTCAGCCGAAATAAGCGGGAGGCTTACGAAGTATGTTTCCTTTGGAAACATTGTGGTTGCTCACGTAGTTTTCCTACGCTCCGCTACTCCATTGTATCTTCATTCCATCTTCTCGGTACTGAAAACCAGACTTTTTGAATATGCACTGTATGTGTTGTTAAGGCAGGAGGACAAGTAATGTTACGGAAAACGAAGATAGGTATAGGCGCATTGGTCGGTTATGGTCTCGCGGCAATCTCGAGTCCTTTTCTACCGGATGTCATCACGTGGGCAATTCCGGCACTGGCAACTGTGGTCGGGGGACTGATTCCTTCACGATCCACGCCACGCACACAGGTCGAGGGTTCGTCATCAGCCCCTGTACCCATTACAGATATCGGAAATGAACCATCCCGCTTGAATGGTGGACAAGCGCCAAGCGCAGTGCCAACAGGGGCAAGAGAAGCTTCTCTGGCTCAGCCCCATTCGAGCTCCACTCCCGCACAACATGCGGGTTCAGAACAAGCGAAGCCTTCCCGCACCGAACCAGATCCTGTATTTGATCCAGTGATTGAATACCTGGAGGTTCTGGAGGATATGATCATCTCTGAAGGTCAGAAGAACGAGCTGGATAATGAGATCGTGGAGAAATCATTGGCGTTGTTTGCCCGTCTTCAGCGTGTGATTCCTTCCCTTCAGGAGTTAAACAACGGGGATATTAACCATACGGTGCGCAGACTGATTTTGAAAGACCTGAACGGTTTTATTAATCCATTTCTGCGTTTAAGTGGAGAAGCCAAACGCAATAATCGGCGTATGCTGCTGAATGGTCTTCGAGACGTAGATTCCAAGATATCGGATATTGTATCAACGATTGAACATAAAGACTTAATGGAGCTTCAGAACAAAGCGGAACTAATACATCAACGGTATAACAGCTCTGAATTATAGGAGGGATTGGCATGGCAACGGAATGGGCTCAGTTGAAGCAGGAAGATGAGCAACGGATTAACCAGGAAGCAACGCAGCTTATTCAGAAAGTGTCCCAAAGTGATCCGGCTCACCTGGATACCTTAATGGATGATATCGGCAAGTTGGGCGTGAAAACACAAGAGAGAGCAGGACAGACTCTCAAGCTGCTTGATCGTCCAGTCAATGAACTGATGTCCGGGAATCGGGCAGAGGTATCCAACATGATCCTGAAGCTCCGTGATGAATGTGAGAGTTTGCAGCAGAGTAAAAATGTGAGTTTTGTCGGGAAGTTGTTACGTAAAAGCCCGCTGAAAAACTATGTATACCGTTATCAATCCGTTCGCACGAACATTGATGCCATCATTAACGGGTTGCGGGACGGCAAGGACAACCTGGAAGAAAGCATCGTGAACATGCGTCAATTGAAACGTTCCTCCATTCAGGAGATCTACAATCTGCAGACCAAAATCTCTTTTGGTAATCAATTGAAAGCATTGTTCGAAACCGAGATCGCCAAGCCTGAGAACGAGAATCGTAAAGCACATCTGGAGCGTGGGTTGCGCAAAGTGGTAACACGTACCCAATCCATGACAGAGATGATCATGCTGTACAATCAGGCGATCGCAGCTACCGACATTATTAATGATAACAATGACAAGCTGATTGATTCCGTTAATAACGCCATTGATAAAACAGCGAATCTGATCACCGTTTCGGCCATGATTGCGATGGCTCTTAATGATCAGGAGAAGGTCATTTCTGCTGTGGAAGCTACGAATAAGACGATTGAAGATCAATTCAAGGAGAACGCCAGGTTGTTGAAGACAACAACAGAGAAAACAAATGAACTGTTGTCCAAACCGGCCATGTCTCTTGAAGCGGTCAATCAGGCGATGGGTGATCTGATGTCTGCGCTGGATCTGTCCGAGCAGTCTAATCGCCGGATCATCGAGAGCTGTAATGACTATACCAACAAGATGACAACACTTAACGCCAAAATGAGTGATCGATTGGGTCTGGAAGGGCCGAAGGCTGCTGCTATTCCGGAGAAAAATAAACCGGATTCCAGCGCATTAGGATCTTTCTTGGATTAGGGTAATAGGGTAAGACTCGCTGTATATCGTATCAAGATTGCTACATGTATTTATTTTCTACGAGGGACGCTGAGTGCGTCTCTTTGTTTCATTTATTTGATAGAATATAGCTAAAATCTGGGGTTGTGCGAAGGAGCTTGCTGAACATGCTGGACTTTTCATTTGAGATTATTGATGAGACCAAGATTAATATTCAATACAAATATGGCAGTGAGTTCTTTAACTTTAACCTGTATTATGCAAACGGCGAGTGGACGCTACATCCATTTGACGGCATACTGATCCAAAATCGTGAAATGTGCAGTCTGATTGTGTCTGAACTGCTCCGTAACAAAGACTTTCATGTCATGTTGGCCAAAGAGAAAATCATCTTATCACAATTGCGCACCAGTGTTAACCTCCAGTCCAATGAGCCGGATGAATGGGTTGCAGATCGAAGAAACGCAGATTATTCCAGTCATGATGATGAGTTGATGGATTACATAGGGAACCACAGTTTCGAAGACATATTACAGCTTGAGCAAGAACAGATTGAGGCCAGAGTGCAATTCTTCCAACAGATCATTCAGAGAATGTTTATGGAAGGACTTGGACCTGAGGATACCGATTTTATCAAAGTTCAGGCCGTGATTCGGATATATAAGGAGACGTACGATCGCCTGAGCGAGTTGAATGATGACTGGCGGGGTGATCGTGGACGTAGAAGATGGTAGGATATAAAGTTGAAAAAAAGGTTCATCAGCCATAGGCAGATGAACCTTTGTGTTCTTTTGATACTCAAGGGAGATGAATGGTTTGGATATGATCGGTATGCATAATTAAAGAAGTCCCATCTGCTTCTACCAACGCAAGCAAGTGGCTGTCTGCATTCTTCAATAACCCTGCTCGGTAAGGCTTGCAGCCGAGGTTGAGTACAACAAGTTCACCTATCATTTTATGAAGTTGCTGATCAAGTGTACGGGAGAGTGACATGGATGAAGGTTGCATAGGGAAATGTTGTTTACTAAGGGAGTAGGGTGTGCTGTTAGTAGGAGAAGGAATAATATATTTCAGATGATTAATGGAAACATAGATAGAATGATATAACGGAGAGTAGAACATAAAGTAGTCATTCATAATATTGGTAATATACCCATGCAATGTTTTACCTCCGATGGAGATTTCACTAAATCGTCCACGGGCGTTCATCAGTATTTTGCGGTAAGAGATGTTGGTGTGATCCATCTCGGGGTCAGGTGTTGGCACAATCATGCTTGAATCATCTGCTGTGCCGACATGCATGGATTGAACATGATGAAGTGGAATATAAACAAATCGCTGGTTTCCGTAGACTACAATCAGATCCTGGCCTACATCAATGATCTCACCCTGGATCGGTAGTTTACAGCCAGATAGCTCCAATTCGACGGATTTACCCAGCCAATGCGTAAGAAGTTCCACAGTATTCCTCCTCTCAATAGAGAATAGATGTCCAAATATAGAGTGAAATTAGGCTAACAATTAGACTGATTGGTATCACAATAAAGGTAACTTTCATATACTGTTTCCAGGAGATTCGAATATGATGGGTCTTTAATATATACATCCAAATTAACGTTGCCAAGGTGCCAATAGGCGTCAGCAAGGCTCCGATATCACTTCCCAGAATGTTCGCAAGATATGCAAGATGCATTTGAGATTCACTTAGTGGAAGATCTGTAACAGCAAAGGTCCCAATCATGACGGAGGGCAAATTGTTGAATAGATTGGAAAGCAGAGTGAGCATTAACCCCGACACAGCAATGATGCTGGCATTTCCTCCTTCTATTATCGGTTTCATCCACTGAATGATCGATGCGGTCATACCTGCGCGGTGAAGACTATCTACAATAACATAAATGCTGAAGGCAAAGAGTAGAATATGCCAAGGCGTTTGTGTTATCACATCTTTGAGTCCAGTCCGAGTGCGATACCAACGCACAGCGAGCATGAGAATAACACCAGTGATTGCAACTACCTCCATGCGTATACCGACTTGCTCAGCTAGAAAATATCCTGCACGGATAAAGACAACGATACCAATACAGACACGGAACAACCACCAGTCTACTTTATTCTCGGATTCAGTTGTCTGTAGCGGATGATATCCTGAACCTGATGAAGGCTGCAGGGATACAGGGAAATGATGAATAACTTTGGGAATACTTCTGCGAAAATAATAGAATAGCAGTACGGTCATCACCATAATCGCAAGCATGGATGGCACAAACATCATCTGAGTATAAGTATTCAGATTTAAGCCAACCATTTGCAAAGCAATCAGGTTAGCCAGATTACTAAGTCCAATTGGCGCACTGGAAGCCGTAGCGATGAGGGCACCGGAGATCAGGTAGGGCAACTGTTGATGCATTTTCAGACGAAGTATAGAACAGATTCGAATAATAATCGGAGTTGTGATCAGAATGCTGCCATCATTGTTGAAGAAGATGGTCATGAGAAAACAAAGTAATAGAATTAGCCAGAACAATCGAAAGCCGGAACCTCTCGCTTTCTCAATCATATTCAAAGCGATCCAGCGAAAAAAACCGATGCTATCTAGAATAATCGACATGACAATGGTAGAGAGAATTGTTACGGCTGCACCAGATACGATCCCGAAGATTCCAACAATGTGAGCATAGCTGCTCACTCCAGTTAAAATAAGAAGAAGGGCGCCAAGCGAGGTGGGTATAGATTCATTCAATCCGCCAGGACGCCACATCAGGAAAATGACAGTGATGATAAAGACCCCGAAGGTTAACCACAACTGGTAGTCAGGCATTTACTGTGATTCACCTCCCAGGGGGAGAAGTCCTGACGAAGCCTGAAGCAGATGTTCATGGGATGGAGTGGGCCTTCCCGGTGCAACGATCCAGTAAAAAGGCACACCAATCAAGACTAATGCGACGAAGATCAACATGATAATTCCCCCCTTTAAGCTGGTAAATAACTTAGTTTTCAGTTTATTTCAGTTACTTCTTTTTACCGCCGGATTTGTTGCCACGGGACTGGTTGCCTTGATTGCCTCGCGACTTGTTACCACCAGATTTATTTCCTTGGGATTGGTTGCCTTGAACTCGTTGCCCCTGAGAACGATTGCCTTGATTGTTCCGTGACTTGTTGCCGCCGGACTTATTACCCTGGGATTGGTTCCCTTGAGCTGCTTGGTTCCCTTGAGAACGGTTGCCACGCGACTGGTTGCCTTGAGCCGCCTGATTACCTTGGGCTGCTTGGTTCCCTTGACTTGTATTACTACTGTTATTGTTATTGTTGTTGTTGTTCCCACCACCACGTACGAGGGATACAGATTTCACATGTTGCATCGGAATACGAACAATCTCCTGATTTTTCAAAGCCATGATCAATTGGTTCTGGTTGGCATCGGCCAGGATGCCTTCGACTTTTTCAGGTCCTCCCCGGTTAATCTGAACACGGCGGAAGCGGAGTGCTTGCATTACGCCCAGAAACGTATTGGAAGGAATTGGGTTCCCCATGGCTGCATTTCGGTTACCACCGGAACGACCTGTATCTGTTATACTTTTGACATGTGATTCATTAACGTAGACAATCCCTTCTTTGCAATTCATTGCCATATAGTCCCAGCGTACGTCCGTAAGTGTACCTTGTACTGAATCAGGTCCTCCCCGGTTAATCTTAATCTCTCTTCCCAACAAACCTCTCATTCCTTGACCATTCATAGACATTGTGTTTGACCCCTTCCATGATATAAGTTCAGATGGACAAAAATGGTGGATGTGATTGTGATCCCTTCCATTCGTCATTCGTGTCTGTCTGTAGTTTAAGCATATGTGACATGCCTCTTGGAGGGACTAGCCAGTTAACTATATTTATATTATTTTGGCTATAATCTATTAGAATTTATGTATATTTATAGATTAATAACTCGGTTATTCCGCATTATGACAAGTGAATTCGGATGTGATAAGTATCAGGAGTGTGCATTCGCCCGTACGACTTTCTGTGCATCTGCATAGGATGGTGTAAGAGCCTACGGGCGAATCTTACAGGTATTCGAAAGGCGGATGGAAATGGCTCTACCTGTCTACCATATCAGCTTGTCTCCAACCGAATATCAACAGTTAACGTCCAATATATGGTCAGAGACGTTTGTAAACAGCACGATGCAGATGGACGGCAAGCCGTTTCCGATCCGGCTTCGATACCGGGGAGGACATACACGCGGTTATCCCAAAAAATCATTTGAGATTCGTACAGCCAGCCGGACGTATCATTTTAATGCGGAGTATGATGATCCTTCGTTGCTGCGCAATGCACTTTCTTTTCGGTTTTTTGAGTCGATTCGTGTACCCGCACCGTCTACACAACACTGCGTACTCTATCTGAACGGGCAGCTTTTGGGTGTATACCTGCGGATTGAAGGGGTGAAATCCTTCTTTTTTCGCCAAAGGAAAATCCCTGTGCGCAGTATCTTCTATGCAGTGAATGATCATGCTGGTTTTACGATAAATTCGGATACCTCTTCAACAAGTACCGATCTATTATCTGGGTACAGCTTAATTCGGGGCAAAGATGTGGACCGCACAAGACTGCGTAATTTTATTCAGCAGTTGAACACAAAGTCCAAGCTGGAATTGTTTCGTTTTTTACAGTCGAGGGTGGATACGGACAATTATTTACGCTGGTTAAGCGGAGCTGTGCTCACAGGGAACTTCGATGGATTTCATCAGAATTACACATGGTATGAGAAAATCAAAAGTGGAAAATATGGCATCCTGCCTTGGGATTATGAGGGTACTTGGGGGAGGAACTGTTATGGAACACGAGTTGACCCCAATCTTGTTCGTATTCAGGGGTATAACAGACTTACCGGACGATTGCTGGCATTCCGCAGTTTCCGTCAACAATATAAGAAGCTGATGCGGCAGCATCTGATGAATGCTTTTACAGAGAAGCGAATTATGCCACTAGTTCATCGATTGCACAATGAGATTCGTGAAGATGTCAATAAAGATCCTTACATGAAATGGCCCATGGATGTATTTGCAGGTGAACCGGAAAGAATTCGCGAATATGTGGTGAAACGTCGGGAGCATCTAAGTGAAAAACTACGTCAGCTGTAAGCACTTAACTAGCGTGGGGAAGGGAGACCTTCCTTTTTTACTGCCAAAATGATGAGAAGTTTATTGTATTGGGAAAAGTAGGGTAATAAGAATAGAAGCGGCATTGTAAAATACGCTATAATAACCATATGTGTACATAGAAATGATTACATATTGGACGCTGTGGAGAAAACAACATGTCTAATGGAGGCTCTGAGCTGGAACGTGTTATCGGTTTAGGGTGCTCCGAGCCGGAGGAATGCTTATGATCAAGCTGTTGTACTACTTGAAGAAGTACCGAGTTGCCGCGATTGCAGCCCTGGTCATGATGTTAATTGAGCTTGCGGTGGAGCTGGCTCAGCCTTATCTGATCTCCAAGATCATTGATAACGGCATTCAACAGGGAGACTTGTCTGTCGTCTGGTTATGGGGTGGCGTGCTGGTCGGCAGTGCTGTTGTGGCTTTTGCTGCCGGAATTGCGAGTTCGTTCTTTGCATCCCATGCGAGCTTGGGGTTCGGATACGATCTGCGGGAGAAGTTGTATGAGAAAGTGCAAACGTTCTCTTATGCTGTCTTTAACCGGTTCGCGACATCGTCCCTGATTACCCGATTAACGGGGGACGTGACCCAGGTTCAGGACACCGTCTTCATGAGTTTGCGATTCATGACACGTGTGCCCCTGGTGGTGATTGGTAGCATGATTATGGCAGTGATCGTGAACCCGAGGTTGGGTCTGCTGTTGGTTGTCATGGTGCCTGTACTGCTCATTGTTGTAGTGTGGATGATCAAAAAGGCAGCGCTGCTGTTCCGCAATGTGCAGCGCAGACTGGATGCCGTCAATGGAGTCATCCAGGAGAATCTGACAGGCATTCGGCTGATCCGTGTTTTCGTACGGATGGGCCATGAGATCGAACGCTTTGCCGGATTCAGCGGCAAGCTGATGAAAGGCACAATCTCCGCGCTGCGCCTGACGGAGACCACGATGCCGTTCATGCTGCTGATGATGAACGTTTGTATCATCGCCGTGTTATGGTTTGGACGAGTCGACATTGCCTCCGGTAATGCAACCGTGGGTGAAGTGGTCGCCGTCATTAACTACCTGCTTCGCACAATTGGTGCCATGTCTGCGTTGTCATGGATTCTGGTAACCTTCTCGAGAGCAAGCGCTTCGGCTCAACGGCTGAATGAAGTGTTTAATACGGAGGATACATCGGAGACTGAACAGACGAAGTCGTTATCAACGTCTGCACCATCTGCTGGATCTGTGAAATCTTCACATTTTCCGCAATCTGTATACCCGGCGAAGAAACAGCGTGCTGTGCAGGGAGCGGTTGAATTCCGCAGTGTAGGCTTCAGTTATCCGAATAGTGAAATTACAGTACTGGATAACATCACATTCACGGCAAAAGCGGGGGAGCGCATTGCCATTATGGGAGCAACTGGCTCAGGCAAATCTTCGCTTGTACAGCTCATTCCGCGGTTATATACAGAGGATCAAGGAAAGGTTCGGATTGATGGTGCCGATGCATCAGAGCTGGATCTGTCCATGTTGCGTGGTGCGATTGGTTATGTGCCTCAGGAGGTTGTCCTGTTTACGGGTTCCATTCGGGAGAATATTGCCTGGGGCCAGGAAGATGCTACCTTGGAGGAGATCGTGGAAGCCGCGAAGCGCGCGCAGATCCATGAAACGATTGAGAATTTACCAAACGGTTATGATACATTGCTGGGTCAACGGGGAGTGAATCTCTCCGGTGGACAGAAGCAGCGACTTTCCATTGCACGAGCACTGGTACGTAGACCAAGAATTCTGATTCTGGACGATAGTACGAGTGCGCTGGATGTAGCTACAGAAGGCAGACTGCTGGATGCGCTGGAAGAATTGTCGTGTACCACGTTTATCATCACCCAGAAGATCAGTTCAACCACTTCGGCGGACCTGATTCTGCTGCTTGATGATGGACAACTCATTGGACAGGGAAAACATGAAGACCTGATGGAATCGTCAGAGCTGTATCGTCGAATTCATGAATCACAATACGGGGAGGGTGCACAGCATGTTCAAAGCATTCATTGAGCCTTTCCGTCAGCCCCCGCCACCGATTGATCCGGAGACGTTACGGTCAGGCGGTGGTCGCAAACCCAAGGCGCGGGCGAAGAACTGGTCAGGTACGCTAGGTCGTATCTGGACCTATCTGGCACGACGTAAAGTCAAGCTGTCCATGGTACTGTTGATGGTGTTTGCCAGCTCCGCACTCGCTTTGCTTGGCCCTTACATGGTAGGGGTGGCCGTGGATGATTTCATCGCGGGGGAAGCCGACTCAAGCTGGACTCGGTTTCTGATTGGATTAACCGCAGTGTATGTCTTGTTCTCGCTTACATCCTGGTTACAAAATATATGGATGATCGAAATTGCACAGGAGACCGTGTTCCGCATGCGGTATGATCTGTTCTCCCATCTGCACAAGCTGCCGATTCCATTCTTCGGTAAACGCCAGCAGGGGGAGATTATGAGTCGGGTGACCAATGATATCGAGAATGTCAGCGGTACGTTGAACAGCTCGGCCATCCAGATTTTCTCAAGTGTATTAACACTGCTCGGAACGTTTGGGGTTATGCTCTGGCTCAGTCCGCTACTGACCCTGCTTACTTTTATCGTTGTGCCTTTGATGGCCATTGGTATGCGTTGGATTACGCGCAGAACGGGACCACTCTTCAAGGAGCGTCAGCGTAATCTCGGTGAACTTAACGGTTACATTGAAGAGACATTATCCGGGCAGCGAATCATTAAGGCATTCTCCCAAGAGGAGCGGGTGATTCGCGGTTTTGAGGAACGAAATACCCGTATCCGGATTTCCGGTTTCTGGGCACAGACGATCTCCGGATTTATTCCGAAACTGATGAATGGTTTGAACAACCTGAGCTTTGCGATTGTTGCAGGCATCGGTGGTATTCTGGCGATTCAGGGTTCGGTTACAGTCGGGGTGATTATTATTTTTGTAGAATATGCTCGTCAATTCACCCGTCCGCTCAATGATCTGGCGAATCAGTGGAATACGTTATTGTCCGCAATTGCGGGGGCTGAGCGCGTATTCGAGGTGCTGGACGAAGATGAGGAAGCGAAGGATGAAGGGGCAGCGGTATCTCTGGACAAGGTAGAGGGAGCCGTTCGTTTCGACAAAGTATCCTTTGGATACGATGAAGGGCGTAACATTTTGCATGACATCAGCTTTGAAGCCAAACCGGGGGAGATGATTGCCCTTGTAGGTCCGACCGGAGCGGGGAAAACAACATTAATTCAGCTATTATCCCGTTTCTACGATCCAACAGGTGGCACATTAACGGTAGATGGTCGCGATATGACCACCATTCGGCGTGAGAATCTGCGGTCACATATGGCATTTGTACTACAAGATTCATTTCTGTTTCAGGGCACAATTCGGGAAAATATTCGGTTTGGCCGTCTGGACGCAACGGATGAAGAGGTGGAAGCAGCCTCCCGGCTGGCTAATGCCCATTCCTTCATTGTGAGAATGAAGGATGGATACGACAAAGTGCTCCAGGCCGACGGGAGCGGCATTAGTCAGGGGCAGAAGCAATTACTCGCCATTGCCCGGGCAATTCTGGCAGATCCATCGATACTCGTACTGGACGAGGCAACCAGCAGTATTGATACCGTCACGGAGATCAAAATTCAGGAAGGGCTGCAACGCCTGATGCAAGGCCGTACCAGCTTTGTCATTGCCCACAGGCTGAACACGATCCGCCAGGCCGACCGAATTCTGGTGCTGAAAGATGGGCATCTACTAGAGCAAGGCTCGCATGATGCGCTGCTGGAACAAGGCGGTTTCTACAGCGAGCTGTATTACAGTCAGTTGCGTAAAAAGGCACAGTAGTCATTTTGGATATTATGTGACATGAATTAGAAAACTTGTAGGTATGTAAAATGAGCAGGGATGAGGGCACGATGCTCCTCAATTCTGCTCTTTTTGCATATTTTATTGAATAAACATGGAAAATGGAAATGTGATTGTATGTTAAAATAAGGATATATTGGAATAGGTCTGTATTTGGAAGGTTGCCAGCGGTTTTGAAGCATGAGAATGAATTTTTACATGTATGCCTGTAGTCAGTCATGTGATGCATTAAAAGAGAGGAGGGCAATGTGGAATGGAATTCAAATTTGGGAATGCTGCTCTTCTTTTTCCCCCTTTACACATTATGATTATCGCAATCATTATTATTTTCATTCTAGTAAGGTGGAGCAAGCAATTAGAAACAAGACGTTTTACGGTTTTCTTTTACTTTTTGATTAGTACGTTCATTACTCCAATTTATTCTCAAAGTACAACAAAAGGTGTCTTTGAGCTATGGATCCCCGCAGGGTTTATTGTGGTTTTCTTATATTTGATTCGCAGCGAAAGAAATCATCCATCTAAAATGAAAGCGAGTATCTTAGGATTTTCGATAGCAATATATCAGTTAATCCTTCAATATATCGGATAACGGGACAGGACAGGACAGGACAGGACAGGATAGGAAAATTCAAATAAGAACAAGTAAGCAGCCGGTCAACCAACTGGTTGTTTTTTCTTTAAGCTAATGGTCAGTTCAATTCCAATATGTATTGAAATTATGAGGCTGAAATCAACTACATTACGTTTCTATACGAAGTTATAGGTTGAAAACAAAAGAGCAGATCCTGATCACAGGACCTGCTCTTTCTCATTTAACTTCCAATAACTTTCCAGTTATCCGCCTGCTCCACCGTTAACGGTTGATGTCTGCGGATGTAATCTTCCACCAGTGCGGCCATGTCCGTGGCACCTTCGTGCAGTACCTTTTTGCCCGGATACATTGCATAATCCCCGCCGCCAGCAGCGCGGTAGCTGTTCATCACCACAGAGTATGTGCCATTCATGTCCATTGGCTTGCCTTCACGTTCCAACTTCACAACTCGACTGCCCACAGGTTGGGAAATATCCAGTTCGTACTCCATGCCAGCCCACATATCGTAATTATAATGCTGAGGTTTGGGTTCCATATAAGCCGGATTGACTGCCACCTCGCCAGAAGCATTCACTTCAAAGTAACGAGCCGTTTGTTCCAGTGCCTCCCGGATATCCTGACCACTCAACTCCAGCACCGTCAGAGTATTAGGGTAGATGAAGTTGGATAACACGTCCCGAACGGTGATGTGACTCCCGAAACCGCGAGCTTCTTCACTCAGCATGGCGGTATTGGAGAGCTGCGCTCCAGTCGCTTCCATCTGCACTTGATGTACAAAAGCAATGAATGGATGTGCCTTGAGTCGCAGAGCCGTAGCATTGGTGATAGATAAATCCCCAGCCACCTCGCCAATAGGTTGATCAAGCCATGCTTGTGCCTCAGTTTCCAGCACATCCGTCAGTTTCATGACGGTTGCATCAGGTTCAACTTCATTATGTTCATCCAGAAGTAACAACCGAGCCTTCTTATCTGTAATCTGCCATTTCCCGCCCGATGATTGTTCCAACTGAACGGATACATGCCCCGCACCATTTCCACTGAATCCCGGCTGAATGACGGTTACACCATGAATATTAGCGGTAAGCTGACGATGCTGATGTCCGGTAAGCAACACATCGATCCCTTCGATGTCCCGGCAGATGGAATAGCCTTGGTTTTCTCCAGTTAACCGTTCGGTTGGCTCGCCTGTCTCCAGATCACTCTCAAATCCGCCGTGATAACTGACAACCATTACATCTGGTTGTTCATGCTCATGGATATAGCTAACCCATGCACGAATCGTCTCCAAGGCATCAAGGAACTGTAACCCCTCAATATTTTTCGGATGCTCCCAGTTTGGGATGTAGTGCGTAGTTGCGCCCAACAGGGCAATTTTGACACCCGTGGACAATGTTTTGATTAGATACGGAGGACCGAAGGCAGGTACGTCTGGTTGCTCATCTTTTACAATATTGGCAGACAGCCAGGGGAAATTGGAAGCGTCAACCGCTCCGTGCAACAGATTCTGACCATAGTTAAACTCGTGATTGCCCATCACCGCAGCATCATAACCGAGTTCATTCAATACTGTTATGAATGGATGCACTTTGTTTTTGGAAACCTGTGAAGCTGCATAGGAGGCCAAGGGTGATCCTTGCAGCAGATCTCCGTTATCCACCAGCATGAGCTCAGGTGAACGTTCACGTTCCTTACGAATCAGGGAAGCTAGCAGGGCAAGTCCGACTGGGCGGTATGCATTGGTATTGTAATGAATGGGACGGATGGCCCCGTGCAGATCACTGGTGAACAGAATGTCGAAGCTTGCCGTATGGTTTGTGGATGTCATTTTACAATCTCCTCTAATATATAAGTTCAGATATATGGAATTACCATAAAACGGAGAAGACAGAATAGGCTGAAGAACCGAAGTATATGCCGTTATCTCCAATGTTCTTCCTATATCTTCAACCATAATGAGCCTATTCTAACAGATACAAGACCTGCTGACAGCCTGACAGGAAACTTTACAAAACTCCAAATTCCGTTTCACATCGCGCTAATATTTGGCAACTATAGTAGATAAGTACTGAAAAATAGAAACTCTTTGGAGGGTGTTCGTTTGAAGAAGTCTGCTTTATTTTTACCATTGTTGATTTTGGTTCTGTTTCTGAGTGCTTGTGGGTCTAGTAGTAGTACAACAGATTCGGCTAACGGGGATAATGCGAGTTCGAATGCATCCGGTACGTCTGCGGCAGAGACAGAGAAAGCTGTCGAAGGTTATGTGCCAACCGAATTGACGGTTCAATTTGTTCCTTCCCAGAATGCAGATACGCTTGAAGCTAAAGCGAAACCGCTGGAGAAGCTGCTTGGTGACAAACTGGGCATTCCGGTAAAAGTCAGCGTATCCACCGACTACAACACAATTATTGAAGCAATGGCTTCCAACAAAGTAGACGTAGGTTTCTTGCCTCCGACAGCTTATGTACTGGCTAAAGAAAAAGGCGCTGCACAAGTTATTCTGCAAGCACAACGTTTTGGTGTAAATGATGAGACAGGTGCTCCAACCGAAGAGTTGGCGGATTCCTATAAATCCATGTTCATTGTAAAAAAAGATTCTCCGATTCAATCCATCGAAGATCTTAAAGGTAAAAAAGTCGCTTACCAAAACGTAACGTCTTCCGCAGGTTATGTATGGCCAGCAGGTCTGTTGCTGGACAGAGGCATTGATCCATTAAAAGATGTAACACCTGTAACGTTGAAAGGTCATGACCAAGGTGTTATCGCTGTATTGAACGGTGACGTTGATGCAGCAGCTATTTTCCAAGATGCCCGCAACACGGTAGCTAAAGACTATCCGACTGTATTTGAAGATACACGTGTACTGGCGTTCACTGAGCCTATTCCTAACGATACCATTGCCGTTCGTACAGACATGAATGCAGATTGGACTGCGAAGATCAAACAAGCCTTCATCGATATCGGTAAAGATACTGAAGGTCACCAGATCATCAAAGAAATCTATACGCATGAAGGTTATGTAGAGTCCGATGATAGCAAGTTTGAGATCGTTCGTCAGTATGGCGAAAAAGTGAAAGGTGAATAATTTTGATCCAAAAGTAGTTCGGGATCTGTTCACTTTGTAGTAGCTTTCTTGGATGGGAACAGCTTAATCGTAGCAATGGACAGGCCAGTTCAGCGTGATCTACGCTGCGCTGGCTTGTGCCATTATAACAAGGACTCATGTATGGTTGATCATTATGAATGAAAGAAGGATATTGTCATGATTGAGCTTCATAACGTTACCAAAACTTACGCTAACGGCACCAAGGGCCTGGATAATATTAATCTGAAATTTGAGCAGGGTGAATTCATTGCTGTAGTGGGTCTGTCCGGTGCGGGTAAATCAACACTCTTACGCTCCATTAACCGACTGCACGACATTAGTGAGGGCGAGATTCTGATTAACGGAAGTTCCATCACCAAGGCACAAGGCAAACGGCTACGCATGATCAGACGTGACATCGGCATGATCTTCCAGAGTTTTAATCTGGTGAAACGGTCCAGTGTACTTCGTAATGTACTCGCTGGACGCGTTGGATATCATTCCACCATGCGTACCATTCTGGGTCGTTTTCCAAAAGAGGATATTGAACTGGCATTCACTGCACTGGATCGTGTGAATATCTCGGAGAAAGCTTATTCCCGTGCAGATCAGTTGTCTGGTGGACAACAACAGCGTGTCGCTATTGCTCGTGTACTTGCACAGGAAGCAAAAATCATACTGGCCGACGAACCGGTTGCTTCACTTGACCCGCTTACAACAAAGCAGGTCATGGATGACCTGAAACGCATCAATCAAGACCTTGGGATTACGACCATCGTCAACCTTCACTTTATTGATCTGGCGAGAGAGTATGCGACCCGTATTGTCGGGTTGAGAGCAGGCGAGGTCGTATTCGACGGTCCGGTGGAAGAGGCGACGGATGAGCGCTTTGCAGAAATATACGGCAGACCGATTCTGGCTGACGAATTGTTGGACAAGCAGGCTGTGCATGAGCAGGGAGAAGTTGTGGTATGAAGGGGCAGTCCAACGTTCCACTTCATAATTCAGGCGGAGTAGGGAAGGAACCTGGTTCCAGCCCGTCTCAGGTTGTGAATCGCCCGAAGCCGCCTGGGCGTACGAAACATTTGCTCACCTTAGTGATCATTCTGCTCCTTCTGTGGGCCAGTGCCAAACAGACGGATGCCAGCTTTACAGAGTTGTTTGAAGGTTTTCCCAACATGTTGGATCTGCTAAAGGAAATGTTCCCACCCCGTTGGAGTTACTTTGATAATATCGTGCAAGGCATGCTGGAAACGATCCGAATGGCCCTGATTGGGACAACCATTGGTGCGATTATTGCGATACCAGTCTCGATCATCTGTGCTGGTAACCTGATGCCAAGTCGCTGGATTTACTATCCGGCACGTTTTCTGCTGAACCTGATTCGGACCGTGCCAGATCTGCTGCTTGCTGCTTTGTTCGTTGCTGTATTTGGTTTGGGGCCCATCCCCGGAATCTTGGCACTGGCTGTGTTCTCGATAGGTCTGATTGCGAAGTTGACCTATGAGACGCTGGAAACCATTGATCAGGGGCCCCTAGAAGCGATGACGGCTGTTGGTATGAACCGGATTCAGCTCATTGTATATGGCGTAGTGCCGCAACTGGCTGCCCAGTTCACATCCTATGTGCTGTATGCCTTCGAAATTAATATACGTGCTGCTGCCATTCTCGGACTGGTGGGAGCCGGAGGAATTGGACTCTACTATGAGGCCACACTTGGATTCCTGGAGTATGACAAGACCAGCGTAATCATTCTGTTTACCCTCGTCATCGTTCTGATCATTGATTATGTAAGTACTAAGCTGCGGGAGAAATTGCTATGATGAAAAATGAAACAAGCCGCATCCGGCCTAAACCACGGAAGAACCCGCTTCGCTGGGTCATTGTGTTACTGCTGATCCTTGTGTATGTCTGGGCGCTTGCCGGTGTACCGTTTACTGGGTTCAAGGAAACCGCTGCTCAGATTATGAAGGCCATTGTCGCCGGAATTTTCTCACCGGACTGGGATTTTGTATATCTGCCTGAGGGAGAAGACTTGCTGCGCGGACTGTTGGATACGCTGGCGATTTCCGTGCTGGGTACCGTGATCTCGGCTGTGCTCTGTATTCCGTTTGCATTCTGGTCTGCCCGTAACATGAGTGGGCATCGTTCCATCTCGGGTGCAGGCAAAATGGTACTCAGCTTTATCCGCACGTTCCCTGAGATTATCATGGCCTTGTTGTTCATTAAAGCAGTAGGTCCCGGATCGTTTGCAGGGGTACTCGCCCTTGGGTTACACTCCATCGGCATGTTGGGTAAATTATACGCAGATGAAGTTGAGAATATCGACTATGGCCCATCTGAGGCGCTGCTTGCCTCTGGAGCCAATCGCATGCAGCAGTTGTGGTTTGCCATCCTGCCGCAGGTTATGCCTGGATTCTTAAACTATACGTTGTATCGTTTCGAGATTAATGTACGTTCCGCGACCATACTGGGCGTGATCGGAGCAGGGGGGATTGGTACACCGCTGATCTTTGCACTTAGCACTCGGAACTGGCCGCGAGTAGGTATAATCCTGCTGGGTATAATCGTGATGATCACGATTATCGACCTGATCTCGGGTTATATCCGTAAGAAATTGGTGTAGGTTAATGTGGCGTTAAGAATATATTAGATGATAAAGTAAGATTAGATGATAGCGGAAGAAGAGAGGGCTATTCGGTGCCAGAATATTGGCAGGGATAGTCTTTTTTTTTGTCTGCAAAAAACAACGGTGCGTTCTTGTTGCACAGCTAACCGTTAAGGAATAAGAGTGTTCCAAGAATATCTATAAAAATGATTGAATTATTTTCCAATTACATGTAATATTAATAGGTTTCTATATAAAGGGAATTAAGGATATTAATTAATACTACTCTTAGATATCCATACAAGAAGTGAGTTTTTAAAAGGAAGGTGACCTATGAAAACATTTTATTTTATATGGATTGGGTTTATGGTACTCCTACTACTGTACAGAATGATCTTTCAGAAGTTTAAAAAACATAACATAGAGAATATTGGACTTAGTGCAATTCTGATCGTTTTCACGGGAAGAAGTTATCCGTATCCCAACATAAACTGGATTTTTGTCATCAGTGTTGCCACCCTAGCTGTTTATGCTGCTGTATGGAACAGTATTCTAGGTTGGAAGAAATGGAATGAGCCGGAACGATTGAAATGAACAGGCGCTCTACATCTTCGCTAAGGGATTTAAACCATGTAGCGTATTTTGCAGGAGGTGGGCTAACTAACCTGAGAGTTCTTATAATGCCTCATAAGGCATCACTGGAATTCTAACGAATCGTAGTGACGTTATATGTTGCGTTTTGTCCGATTTGATCCTTTGGGAACTGAAATGTAGCTCAATAGCGATGCTGAGGTTCGTTAGATTCTATAATTTGGCCAAAATGGCCGAATAAGATCTGTCAGGTTCGTTAGCGCCTAGGAAGTGCAGCAATCTGGAAAGGCTGGAGCGGCATAACTATCATTAATGCTGCAAGTGTCTACTTTCTGGGGAGAGGTTCTACATGCACGATTGTCAAAAAAAACGTGACCACTTCACCCGTTTTACCGACATATGTGCTTTCAACTAAAAAACCGAAACCATGTTGCCCTGTGAATCAGGCAATGTTGGTTTCGGTTTTTTAGTTGCTTGGTTAAACGTTAGGCTTCTTAGCTGAGACTTAGCTAGCCAAAGGCAACGCTTTGGTTACTTGAACCGTAATTGACTCGGTGCTGGTTACGCCTGCGGCGTTGATCAGCTCAGCACGGTACGTATACGTTCCGTTAGCACGACCGGACAATTCCGTTGTAGCACTTTGAGAAGCTGGTGTAGCAGCTTTCAATGTTTGTGTATCAATCAGAACATCATTTTCATAGAGACGGTATTCAGTAGCGTTTGTACCCCACCAGAGGTTCATGGATACGTTGTAGTTGCCGTCACCATCCCAGTTGTTTTGGGACAAGTTCGCTTTCCCGGGAGCAGCGTTCGTTACTTGAACTGTCAGCTCGTCACTGCGTGTTGTGCCTTTGTCATTGGTCAGCTCAGCTACGTAGGTATACGTGCCGTTGGCTTTACCTGTAATGGCGGTTTTCGAGGACTGAGCCGATGGTGAAGCCGCAGTCAACTTCTGTGTATCGATCAGAACGCCGTTCTCATACAGCTTGTACTCGGAACCATTTTCGCCCCACCAGAGGTTCATGCTTACGTTATACGAACCTTCGAACAGGCCGGTTGTATATCCACTATCAGAGGAAAGCACCGGTTTACCCGGTGCTCCCGCAGCTGGAGTGGAAGGCAGTTCGCCTCCACCTTGATCTTCAGCAGGTACAAAATCATTCAAGCTTCTAGGTTTCAATTGATATACGTCTTTGAAAATAGCGGAAACGCCTGTGATATCGATTTTGTCACCAGCAGCATAAGGGAAGGCAGTCTCCGTCACACCTGTACGGGTGTCTACACGGATATGTGTGTTTGTGCCATCTGCTGCTACCGCGTCAAATTCAAAAGATCCAACTGGTGTAGCACTGATGATATTCTCGATCGTTACATCTTTCAGTTGAACCAGTTGACCCTGGTTCGCATCTGTAATTGCTGTAACTTCGATTGGAGCAGGTACGGCAGCCGTACCTGTTTTCTCAATCGCAACGATATCCGTAAGCTCGAACTCGCTGTTATAGATGGTTGTTGCTGCCGTTACTTTCACCTTGTCACCAGCATGGAAGCCGCTAGTATGCTGGAATACGTAGATTCCAGCAGTTTCATCTTGAAGATAGAAGGCTTGTCCACCAAATGCACCAGGTTCTGTCGTCACAACACCTTCGATAGTTACGGTAGTGCCAACCGCTTTGGTGCGTGCTTCAGCAACAGTGATAGCTGCTGGAATCGGTCCTTCTTCTTCTGGAAGCTGTTCTGCTGGCACATTGCCAACAGTCACGGCATTGGTGATCAGGTTGCTGCCATTCAGACGCAGACGCAAGCTGGCAGCACCAGTTGTACCCGGTTTAATACGGACGTTCAGGTCTTTGATCCCGCGACCTTGGCTGTCCGAGGTTACACTGAATGTGGAGCTATAGCCGTACGAAGTTGGCCATGTACCACTTTCATTCTGGATCATGGCGACCTGAGTTCCGCCAGTCAGATAGATACCGGCACTATAACCGGATACGGTTGTGTTTGGAGCCATATTCTCCACAACTACACGAATCTGGAAGTCTTCTGCATTCGGAAGGGTATCCTGTTTCACGAAGCTGTAAGCAGCGTTTGCGCTGGATGCAGGTCCACCATAAGAACCAGCCTTAAACGTGGAACGATCGTACCACTTATATCCGGCAGCAGGTGCGGCCCAAGGTTCAGCCTGTGGTTCTGTGGAAGCAGCTGGCTCTTCGAATGGCAGCAGCGCTGTAGCTGTGTCCAGTTCAAGTCCGTTCACTTCAGTTAGGCTTGTGTAGTTCTCTTGTGTAGCGAGCCAGTTTACGGTGTTCACGAGCAACACGGCATCATCGGCTTCTTTGAAACCGTCATAAGTTGTTTTGCGTGTGCCTGTCTCTTCACGCAAATATTTTGGTGATGCATCTTCTACTGGAGAGGAGTCACCGATGAAGGCAGCCTTACCTGCACCCAGCTTGGATACGGCCACGTAAGGACCTTCTTCAATCCCGCCACCGTTGTAGACACCTTGGTCCACCGCGTTATTCCATTTTGCGTTGGTTTTTGGCAGGTACACAATACCTTTTGCCTTTTCCGGATCGGTGATTGCAAGTGTTGAACCGGCGTGCATGGCTACAGCCGATACCCCTTCTGTGATGCCAAAGGCTTGATCTGCCGGTACAACGATATTAGCGTTGATATCGCCAAGTGCGTTATAGCGGAAACGTACGCCGAAGTTATCGGACAACCAGTCCGTGCTAGTTACATTTTGCATGGCATCCGAGTTACGCTCATCGGTGCTCATACCTTTGGTTGGATCTTCAAAAGCTCCCCGACGGTAGCCGTTGATGACTTCAGAGCCATCCCAGCGGTTTTTGTTACGGTCGGCATTATAGTGATCTCCAACAAAGAAGATGCTGCCTCCCGTTTCAACATATTGTTTGAGTGCTGCTTGTTCGGATGTTTTGAAAGGAATTTGAGGCTCTGCAATAACGAATACGTTATACTCTTTCAGATCATCATAGGTAAATGGAGTTGTCTTGCGAAGTTCTTTGACATAATAACCATCATTCGCGAGTGCATTCCCGAAGTCGGAGAAACCTCCATCAATGACCCAGTCTGCAGCTCCAGCCGTTTGGCCGTGAGAGTTGTCGAACAATACTTTTTTACCTGCATTTTGGTTCACAACCTTTGCCTGGATGAACGGTGCCGGGTCTGTCGGCCCTTCCGCATGAACCGATGCATCTCCGTTCCATAATCCGATCTGAAGCGGCAAAGCCATGGACAATGCCAGGAGTGATTTTAGAAATACTCCTCGCATACCTGTTAATTTACCCAACCAAATCCCTCCCAAATATTAGTTGATTCATGAGTTCGTCCATATTCTACCACATGAAAATCTCACATAGTCATAACAATTTGTAAAAATTAACTCGATATTTGTAAAATTGGGTCTTTTGACATATCCATAGGTAATTCGATCCTGTCTTAACACTTCCATCCGCCGTCACTAATGATTTTTCTAAAGAAAAAGTCATCTCTTATGAGATGACTTTGGCCCGAATTCGATTGACGGCATGGAAGACAGAGGATTTAATCATGCCTTCACTGCGATTCACCAGCTCTGCCGTTTCCTTAATGGAATATCCATGGATGAGGCGAAGTTCTAATATTTTACGATGCTCGGTGTTGTTAATATGGGAGACAAGATCATGAACACCTTCGCTAATTTCAAGGTGGGGTGTATCGACGTGATGGGTAGGTACCTCCAGACGGCTGTCTCGTCTGAGTGTACGGGTTCGCCTGCGGAAGCTGTCCATCGCCAGGTTACGGGCAATGCGTTTGAGATAATAGAGAATGCGGTCTTCAGGGATATCCACGGTAACGTTCATTAGTCGAATGAAACAATCCTGTGCCAGATCTTCTGCGTCTTGCGGTTGTTTGACGATATGGGATAGATACCTTGTGATTTCTGATTTATAGTTGACATAAGCATCATTAATTAGTGTGCTGTTCATATGATGTGAATCCCCCTTGGATACAGATCAGGCTTGGGTCCGGTCTGGTATGAGTCTCTTATGATCCAAGTATATCGGGATGTTGTTTCCAAAAGGTTCAGAGTTGTATCGGAGTTGTAACATTTCGTGCTTCCCTCTATTCAAGCATACGGCTTGGGATACAAAATATAGGCAGATGAAGGAAATTCATAGAGCAGGGAGATTACGAAGGTATCATGAGACAAAAAGAAATTTTAATTATTGAGGACGAGGAGTCCATTCGCGATATACTGTCCTATTCGTTACGTAAAGAAGGATTTGAGATCAAGGAAGCAGCTACGGGAAAAGAGGGTCTGGATCTGCTTCGGGATTCGAAGCCGGATCTGATCCTGCTGGATCTGATGCTGCCAGATATGAGCGGTTTTGATGTGTGCAGGCAACTATCTGTGAACTCCAAGATACCTGTCATCATGATCACTGCAAAGTCGGACATGCTGGACAAGGTACTTGGCATGGAGCTTGGGGCGGATGATTATATCACGAAGCCTTTTGATATCCGTGAGGTGGTTGCGCGCATTCGGGCGATTTTTCGCCGGATTGATCTGATCAGCGAGACACTGGAGAATCAGTCCTATGAGGTGGTAAGGCTAGGCAAGCATATTGAGATCCGCAAGGATGAACGGGAAGTGTGGAAAGACGGGGAACGGGCAGGACTCACGAATAAAGAATATGATCTTTTGTTATTTCTCGTGACCCATCATCGTAAGGTGCATACACGTTCTGAACTGCTGGATAAGGTATGGGGATTTGATTTTGCAGGGGATACCCGAACGGTGGACATTCATGTGCAACGGATTCGCAAGAAACTGGATAGTGGTGTGCAAGGCATTTCGATGATTGAAACGGTATTCGGTGTGGGGTACAAGCTGAATATTCAGGTACAGACATGAAGTGGACGATCCAGTTCAAAATGGTGGTGCTATTCTCGGTCATTGTATTTATCGGATTCTCCGTCCTGTTGATTCTGTCCAATAAGGTAGCTCAGGAGAATATGTACCGGGAAGTGCATGAGGATATGGTGCAATCCAAAAGAAATCTGGACATCGCGCTGAATCAGTACTTCCTGATACATAACAAACGCATGAGCAGAGACTCGCTTGAAGCAGGGAGTCGCGAGCTCGCGGAGCAGATTGGATCAGCCGTTGGCGGAAAGATTACGGTATACCGTCCTGATGCTTCGCCTTACGGATCTGCTGGCAGCGAGGTTAATGTTGCCAAGCGCTCTGACCATCCTGATGTGGAGCAAGCCATACAATCCCGGATCGCTTACACCACCGTTGTGGATAAAGGTCGGGTCACCTCCAGTCTGTCCTTCCCACTTCAGATGGATCAACAATTGATTGGCATTGTACAGTTGGAGAAGGATTACACGGACTTGTACAAACGCAATCTTCGGTTCCAGAATACGATCAAGCTGTTTGCAGCGGTTATTTTCGTATTTGTATTTATCGCATCCATCTTTATTTCCCGGAAAATTACACAACCCATCCGTGTACTCACGAAACGTTCTGCGGAAGTGGCCCAGGGAAGTCTGAATGCAGACATTCAGATTACAACCAAGGATGAGATCGGTGAATTGGCTTCAAGCTTCACTGTCATGATTAATCGGGTTCGGGAGCAGATTGATGTGATTGAGCGAGAACGGGACGAAGTGAAGCAAGTACAGGCGAGAAGCAAAGTCTTTTTTGACAATGTGACGCATGAATTGAAGACACCACTAACAACGATCCTGGGGTACGCCCAGATTTTGCGGGATAACGGATTTACCGATCAGGACTTTTTTGACAAAGGCATGAATTATATTATCAAGGAAAGCCAGCGTCTCAACACGATGGTTGCGGATATTCTGGAGGTTTCGGTCTCGTCTGCGGTCATTCAGGCGTACCGATTCGAACGTATCGATGTATCCGATATTATCCGTGAAGCTTGCGAGGATATGTCGATTAAGGCCAGTAAGTACAATATAGGCATTCACTATGAGCTGGAGGAACATCAGTATCTACAGGGGGATCGTGATAAGCTGAAGGAGGTCTTCCTCAACGTTCTGGATAACTCGGTCAAGTACAGTGATGTGAACTCCATCATCGAAGTGCAATCCTTCCGGTTAGGTGATTCCATTGCTATTGTGATCCGTGATCAGGGAGAAGGAATCGGTGCTGAAGCGCTCCAGCATGTATTTGAACCCTTTTACCAGGATAAAGGAATCAACAGAGCCGAGAAGGGCAGTGCCGGGCTGGGTCTGTCTATTGTGAAGAACATCGTTGAGCGTCATGGAGGAACAGTGGAGATGAAGAGCATCATGCGGCAAGGGACACAAGTAAATATCAGTCTTCCGGGGGAAATGAACGCATGAGACATCCTGGATTTTGGCGTAAACACCGAGACATATTGATGCTGTCCGGGCTGTTGATCACGTTTGTCAGCGGGATTTTTGGGATTGGAAGCCTGTTCAGTATCGGAAATCTCAAGCCTAGAACAGTAATATTGCCAAGTGAGCAATTCAACAGTCGTCTGGCGCCACCACCGAGCAGTACGATTCAGATCGAGTCGGCGACCA
Source organism: Paenibacillus sp. FSL k6-2145 (assembly GCF_037976585.1). NCBI lineage: Bacteria > Bacillati > Bacillota > Bacilli > Caryophanales > Paenibacillaceae > Paenibacillus > Paenibacillus sp. FSL k6-2145. The sequence continues at coordinate 3,320,665 of NZ_CP150267.1, forward strand.
AGATTCCGAATGACTTCGCGATCTTTGATTTTGAAGTGGTAGACCGGAACACGATTATATTGAATCAATCGGAACCTTCCTATTCAGGGCTTCAGCTGTCTCTCCTGCATCTGGATGATAATGAAGTTAAGAATATTGCGAGTAATACGGATTATGGCGTTGCAATCAGTCCAAATCACAAGAAAATTATATACTCCCAGTACCGGGCGGGTCAGGCACAGAAGACATCGTATGAGTATGTGATTGAGGATGGGAAACGTCGCAAGCTTCCGAACGACAACTCGTATTATCGAGTGTTTGTAGGGAACGAATCCTACATTGGTCAGGATGATCTGTTATTTAAACAAGTTGATCTGAGCAAGGGGACGAATCAAGTCATCTACACGTATGATGAGCTAATGGGCATGTTCACAGGACCGAAACAAGGGAAAAGTTCGAATGATACGTTTATCGTAATGGATGTGTTGCAGGTCAGCGAAGATCTGAAGCAGTTTTATATGCTGGTGATGCTGAAAGACAAGTATGCCATCTATCGTGTATCGCTTGAGGACGGGCATGAAGTGAAGGCGTATGCTGCAATGGAAGACATTCTACAATTCAAGTTGCTGAAAAATGGTGACATGCTCATCCAGGGAACGATGAATAAGGTACAGGGGCTATATCGGTATCGTGCCGCGCAGGAGCAATATGATCTGGTATTAAAAGGTTCCATCTGGAACTTCGAACTGGATGCAGATGAATCGCGAATAGCTTACTTTTACCCGATGGACAATCAGAATCAGAAGAGTGAGTTGCATGTTGCTTACCTGAATGACAGCAAGCTTTCGTCCGATACGGTGATCTACCGCAATATTGATAACTTTACTAATCTGAAGTGGAATGACGATGAGCTATTTGCAGTGGGCAGTACGATGGATAAAAGTGAGTTGTACCGCTTTAGTTTCAGAGCTTGGTAAGCTGTGGAAGGTATACGAATATTAAGACCTTGGTCTGGTGGAGCTGGTGATATCTCCTCTGCGGACAAGGTCTTTTTGTTATGACATTTTACAAGTTGGATACAACTCCGGCCAGCCCAGATACATCTCGACCCTATAATGAAAAGGGAATGTTCTACGCGAATCTTTACATACAAGTTCAAAAAAGACTGGTTTTCAGTACCGAGAAGATGGAATGAAGCTAGAAATGGAGTAGCGGAGCGTAGGCAAACTACGTGAGCAACGGACATTTCGGCTGAATTCTATATTCGATGTTGATGATGTCATTAGACATCCTTCGTAATCAAAAGCGGACTTTTTTGAACAACCTCTTTACATATTTAGCAAGTAGAAAGGAAGACATGTAGCAATGCTTCAAGTTGAACAATTATCCCACTCGTTCCGCAATGGCCAGGGAACCGTGCCGGTGCTTCAGGATATCAACCTGACGATTGGAGAAGGCAAGATGGTAGCCCTGCTGGGCAGTTCTGGTTCGGGCAAATCCACACTGCTGAATCTGATGGCGGGGCTGATGAAACCGGATCAGGGCAAGATTCTAATTGCGGGACAAGATATTGTACGTTTCAGTGAAAATCGCCTGGCTGAGTTCAGGCGTAGTCATATCGGGTTTATTTTTCAATCCTATGAACTGCTGTCTAATCTTACGATCCGGGAAAATGTAGAGTTACCTTTGGTGTTTATGGGCATAAGCCCTTCAAAACGCAAAGCAAAAGCATTGAAGCTGTTGGAACAGGTTGGACTGGGAGAAAAAGCAAACTTGTTCCCGTCTCAGTTATCGGGCGGTCAACAACAACGTGTCAGTATTGCACGCTCGCTCATTACCGAACCCTCGGTGATCTTTGCAGATGAGCCTACCGGGAATCTGGATACCGAGACGGAGGAAGAGATTATTGCGATTTTGCAGCAGCTTAACCGGGATATGAATACAACCTTTGTCATTGTGACACATGAAGCAGAGGTCGCGGAGCAGATGCAAGTTGTGCTTACCCTGCAACATGGAATACTGGTCGAAGAGGCTGTAAGGGAAGTTTGAGGCAGAAGGAGAGGAAATGTGAGAATACGGGATGTAGCACGTATGGCCTGGGGACAGATCATTCGCAGAAAAATGGTTACACTGCTGTGCATGATGGGGCTGTCCATCGGCTCTGCCGCCATGATCATTGCACTTAGCGTAGGGCAGTCCGTACAGACCTATAGCGAGAAAACATTGAACGACAATTACAAGATGGATGAAATCACGATTACACCCAATGAAGGCATACGTACTGGGAACGGCAAGGGGAATGGTCAGACATCGAAGTTTGAACGGGGAGCATTGACGTTGGAAAAGATTCAGATTATCCAAAGACTACCCCATGTTGTTGCCGTGGCTCCCATGTTAAAGCTGGATTCGCTGGAAATGGTGCTTCCGGATGGTCGCAGCACGTATGTTGAGGTCATTGGTACCCAGCTGGAGACCCTGGGCGGGTTTGGATACAAATATGCTGAGGGACGTGGGGCAGAAGATGGTCGTATGGCGGTGACCAGTTATGGGGCTGCATTTGGACTCGTGGACCCCAAAGTAACTCAGAAGTTATTTGAGCAGTTGAATGCTGATCCATATAACAACGAGCTTTTGGAACAGTTTACGGAAATGTCTGCGAAGCAGGATCAGTTGGTGCAGCAGCGTATTCAGTTTCGATATGAAGATTATGCAAATGCGAGTAAAACCAAAATGAGTGGTTCTATACGCGTGTCTGGAGAACTGATGAAGCCTTCCAACATGGATGATATGAGCGCTCAAAACGATAAAAAAGTATATCTGCCGCTCGATACAGCTCGTGCATTGCAGGATGAGCTTGGATTACAGCAGGCCGACAGCAGTGCGGCCAAACATCTTAACTCGGCTCTGGTCAAGGTTGAGGACAAACGTTATGTATCCCAGGTGGAAGAACAGATTAAAAAGCTGACGTTAAACACACAGAGTAATCTGTTCCAGGAGGAAGCGATGGCAGGTCAATTGGCGATGTACCAGAAAGCGGCATTGGGGATCGGTGGTTTTATCATGCTGTTGGCCTCATTATCCATTATTGTAGCGATGATTATGTCCACGCATCAGCGTCGTAAACAGATTGGTGTGATGAAGGTGCTGGGCGCAAATCTGTGGCAGATCCGTCAGATGTTTATTACAGAAGCAGCGATGCTTGGATTAATGGGCGGCATAGCTGGTGTGGGGATCGCCTTTGCTGCCCTCGACGGGGTGAACAGTCTGCTGGCGAGTCAGATGGCAGATCAGATGAATGGTCCGATGACCGTCGTTATTCAGCAGTCGGCTCTGCCACTTGGCATCGTTTTTGCTGTTCTGGTTGGCATTGTATCGGGTATATATCCGGCAATCAGCGCATCTCGGACCAATGCATTAACTGTGATCAAATCAATGTAATTTTATCAGCGAAAGGGAAATTGGGCACATGAAGAAATGGATTAAAATCATCATCACCGTTGTACTTTTGGCAGGTGCAGGATACTGGCTGTATGAAAAGTACAAGCCAAAACCGGAGGCGCCTATAGAAATTCCGCCCCCGATTACCTTTGATGTGACACAGGAAACGATGACGCAAACGATACAGGTGAAGGGGAAATCCGTATACACCGATCAGACCGATATTTTTGCTCCGTATGCTTCCAACATCAAGCAGTGGCATGTGAAAAGTGGTGAGCAGGTGAGCAAAGGCGATATCCTGTTTACCCTCGATACTTCCACGTTACAAACAGAAGTAGAACAGTTGCAGAGTGATCTGGAGAAAGCCCAGCTGGAAAATAAGATGAATCAGGTTAGCCTGGATCAGGCAAATATGAGCGAGGCGCTTGGCGTGACGGAAGAGGAGCGCAAGAAGGCATTTGCAGACCGGGAAGGCAAACGCCTGACAAATGAGTTGAATCAAAAAGCACTGGTCCTCAAGGAGAAGGAGATACAGAAAAAGCAGGCAGTAATAAGTAAGTCTGTTGTGTATGCTTCTGCTTCCGGTATATTTCAGATGAATGAAGAGGACAGCAAGACACGTGCAGTGACGGAAGGACAGCTGATCGGGTCCATTACAAACATCAGCAAACTGAAATTTATGACGATTGTTGGTGAGGAAGAAATGTTCAGGCTCAAGGTGGGAATGCCAGTTAAGGTGCGAATGACAGCGCAGAAAGACCTGCAATTCACCGGGAAGGTGAGTAAGGTATCCAAATTCGCCCGCAAGAGTACCGATACGGACCTCAAGCAAGCTTCACAGTTTGACGTGGTCATTGATCTGAAGCCGGACACCAGAATGTATGGAGGCGTGAGTCTGGAAGGGGATATCGAGACGATGCGTAAGGATAAAGTGACGGTTGTGTCCAGCTTGGCGATCATGCGAGATCAGACCGAACCTTACGTACTGTTAGACAAAGGGAACGGACAGACCGAGCCGCTGACCATCCAGGCTGGAATGGAATCGGGGGACAAGACGGAAGTGGTTAGTGGCTTAAAACCGGGAGACATTGTCGTTTTGCCTTAGATGTAGGAATATAAGAACAAGGCATTATATATAATGACTATCTAGACAAGCGGGTTCATTCGGCATTGAAAAACAAGAGGTTCATTGTGGCAGATTGCCAGGATGAACCTCGTGTGTCGTTTGGAGCAAGGGATGTCCAGATTCCTGCCTGAATTATGGAAAAAAATATAATTAAATTTATATAATTCAATTTACAGTAATATTTACATGTCGTATAATCAGAACATAAGGAGGTGACACCGAACATCATGTTTGTAGATGGATAGGCGAAGACCTTTTTTTTAACTGTTTGAAGAAAGCGCTTACCGAATTTGGGAATCAGACATCCCGTAAGTCATTGTTCACACTTCTTCATGTCTAACACACGTTCAACCACACCCACCATATTATACTCATTCACATGATTCGCCCTCACACACCATTTGTTTGCTCAAGATTCCAGTTATACAACCATTTCTTTTTGGAGGTGATACAACCAACTCATCCGAACGTTCTCTTCGTGCTAAGCATCATAATGACACAGAGGATCAGACATGAGTACAACCCAATCTAACTAAAGGAAAGGTGGAACTATGAAGACTAAATTGAAAACCAAATCGAGAGGTAAGAAAATCCTGCGCAAAGGTGTAAAACAAATGCTGGCTGCAACGCTGCTCGCTGCGGGGATTTTCCCTGGATTGTCTCCAGGCTTGACTCAGGCGGCTGAAGCACATGTGGATAATCCATTTGTAGGGGCAACGGCTTATTTGAACCAGGACTATTCGGCTCTCGTAGATACGTCCATTGCACTGACCAACGATGCATCGTTGAAGGCCAAGATGGAGACGGTCAAATCGTATCCAACCGCAGTATGGGTTGACCGGATTGCTGCGATTAATGGCGGGGTGAACAATGCCGGACGCAAGAGCATCGAGGAACATCTGGACGCTGCACTTGCTCAAAAGAAACCGGGTACACCGATCACCGCTTCATTTGTTATCTATAACTTGCCCGGACGGGATTGTCATGCACTCGCATCGAATGGTGAACTTCCACTAACACAGGCGGCACTGCAGACATATAAAACGGATTATATTGATGTCATTGCAGATATCTTCGCAGATCCGAAGTATCAGGATATTCGTATTATTGCCGTCATTGAACCGGACAGTCTGCCTAACCTTGTGACCAACCTGAGTACACCAGCTTGTGGTCAAGCCAGCTCAACAGGTATCTATGAGGCGGGTGTGAAGTATGCATTGGACAAGCTGCACGCCATTCCGAATGTGTACAACTATTTGGATATCGGTCACTCTGGCTGGCTTGGATGGGATAACAACCGTTCTGCAGCAGTCGCGCTGTATACAAGTGTTGTGCAAGGGACAGCCGCGGGTCTGAGCAGTGCAGATGGTTTCATTACAAATACAGCGAACACTACACCGCTGGGGGAGCCGAACCTGTCTAACCCTGATCTTAATATCGGTGGACAACCGATTAAATCTGCCAAGTTTTATGAGTGGAATCCTTATTTTGACGAAACCGATTTCACCGCTGCGCTGTATGCCGATTTCGTACAAGCTGGATGGCCAAGCAGCACAGGTTTCCTGATTGATACTAGCCGGAATGGGTGGGGCGGGGTAAACCGTCCAGCATCTGCTACGGGCAGCAACATCAACGATTATGTGAATTCCGGACGTGTAGACCGCCGGGAGCATCGGGGGAACTGGTGTAATGCCAGTGGCGCAGGTATTGGTGAAGCACCTAAGGCTGCACCAGGACCAGCGCATCTGGATGCTTATGTATGGGTGAAACCTCCGGGTGAATCCGATGGCTCCAGCTCCGAAATTCCGAATAACGAAGGCAAAGGTTTCGACCGGATGTGTGATCCAACCTTCACAACTCGGGATGGTGTATTAACAGGTGCGTTGCCTAATGCTCCGGTATCGGGTCACTGGTTCCATGATCAATTCGTGGCACTGGTGAAAAACGCATTCCCTGTACTTCCTGCAAGTAACGGTGGAGGCAATCCTCCGGGCGGAACAACAGCTCCGGCAGCACCAGCAGCATTGACGGCTACTGCTGGTAACGCTCAAGTCTCCCTGACGTGGGCTGCTTCTACAGGGGCCACAAGTTATAGTGTGAAGCGGGCACTGAGTGCATCAGGTCCATTCACAACGATTGCAGCCAATGTAAGTGGAACATCTTACAGCAACACCGGCCTGATCAACGGTACAACCTATTATTATGTGGTAACGGCAACCAATGCAGCAGGTGAAAGTGTTAACTCTGTCACAGCTACAGCTACACCGGTTGCAGGGGTAACGGCGCCAGCTGCACCGACTGCTCTCACAGCAACCGCAGGCAATGCACAGGTGAGCCTGACGTGGACTGCTTCTACAGGTGCAACAAGTTATAATGTGAAACGCGCACTGAGTGCAACAGGTCCGTTCACAACGATCGCGGCGAATGTGAGCGGTACGTCCTACACCAACACTGCCCTCGCGAACGGCACAACGTATCATTATGTGGTAAGTGCAGTGAATACAGCAGGGCAAAGTGCCAATTCCGCTGTAGCTTCCGCGACACCTCAAAGTGTCGTTGTACCAACGAGTGATCTTGTCGTGCAATATCGTGCTGGAGATACCAATGCTCAAGATAGCCAGATCAAACCGTATTTCAACATCAAAAATCTGGGTAGTACTGCTGTGAATCTGAGTGATCTGAAGATCCGGTACTACTTCTCCAAAGAAGGCTCGGCTGCGATGGATTCTGCCATCGATTATGCTCAAGTTGGCGGAGCCAATATCCAGCGTACCTTCACAGACTCGTATGTGGAGTTGAGCTTCACATCTGGCGCTGGCAGCATTCAGGCTGGTGGACAGACTGGAGACATCCAGCTTCGCATGTACAAAACAGACTGGTCCAACTTTGACGAGACGAATGACTACTCTTTCGATCCAACGAAAACATCCTACCAGGATTGGAACAAGGTAACACTCTACCAAGGTGGAAACCTGGTATGGGGTATTGAGCCTTAAGCTTTACTTGTAACTGTCTTAACCGCGATCCTCAGTGTGTTAGAGGATCGCGGTTTTTCGCTATGCATTACAAGAGTCATTCTAGATTGAAGTTCTTGATCAACTGAGTAACGTAGTGGAGGGGACGAAATCGATTCTGAAGAAGCGAAGCTGAAAGCTTTCTGCAAGAAAGCTACTTCGTAAGCATCATCTCACCTTTATCAACGGATTTTTCCCTTGGAAAGGGGATGGAAGAAAATCCAGGGATAACAGCGATCATAAGAACGATTCGTAACCGGCACGGATAACCCTCAGAGTTGCAAGTACTTATTTCCTAAATGACTCCTAAAAACACTGATTATTGATCGTTTTGGACGGATATTTGCCTAGGGTCTGGCAGGCAGGATGTCTATAATAGAACCCGATGGGCGGGATCACCTCGCTCGGATTGGAAAGAGAATGGAAGGGGGACCGCACTCTGGTAGTCGGGCAAGCTGATTTCTCTTTTTTAATTTTGTAAGCGTAATCATTACGTGTTGAAATCTTCTTTCGAAGAAGGCCTCTATGAATTATCGAACGTCTAATCATCATCGATGTGTACAAGCGTTACCCATTCTGTCTCAAGGAGCGTGAAGGTGGATGAACTCAGAAACAACAGCGCCGGTACATAAGGGATCGGTGTCAGGTCAGCAATCCGGTCGCAGGAAGGCTCGTATGCCATTTGCAGCCAAGGTGCTCTCTTCGGCACTTAGCGTAGCTTTGCTCATTGGAGGAACAGCTGGCGTTACGGGAGCGGAAGCTTCCAACGGTAATATGGCGACGGAGGCTGGCCTGCAATCAAATAAGGGGGGCAGTCACATGAAAGAGATTCAACTGGAATATCTGGATCGCGGTCTGGTGGCTGCATCGACATCTGAAGGTGTTTTTCTCAGTTGGAGATTGCTTGGTGACGAGGCCACAGGGTATAGCGACAAAGGGCTGACAGGTACGGACTTTAACGTCTATCGTGATGGCAAAAAGATCGCTACGGTCACCGACAGCACCAACTATGTAGATTCCGCGGGTAAATCGTCTTCCCGTTATGAAGTGGCAGCGGTGAACAAGAAGGGCAAGGAGAGCAAACGCAGTGCATCCGTCAAACCTTGGGCGAACGGGTATGTGGACATTCCACTGCAAAAACCCGCCGATGGTGTGACGCCTGCCGGAGAAGCTTATACGTATTCTGCCAATGACATGAGTGTGGGTGATGTGGACGGGGATGGCCAATATGAATTTTTCGTCAAATGGGACCCTTCCAATGCCAAGGACGTATCGCAGAAAGGATACACCGGTAAAACCTACATTGATGCTTACACCATAGACGGACAATTGCTGTACCGAATTGATCTTGGGGTCAACATTCGTGCAGGTGCTCACTATACACAGATGCTCGTTTATGATTTTGACGGGGATGGTAAAGCCGAGATGATGTTCAAGACCGCTCCGGGCACGAAGATTATCAAATATAACAAAAAAGGAAAAGTGACCTCCGAGAAATACATCACGCTTCCGAAGCAGGATCGCAAGGCAGGGTACTCGAACGAAGATGATTATCGTTTAAGTGCGGATGGTTACTACGATCACGTGGTGGATATGTTCAGGAACTGGCATAAACACGACGAGGTTGTGAAGGGCAACTGGCCTGCAACATTGGAAGAGGCTTTTGGAATGGAGAAAAAATATAACTACCCATTATCTCAGCAGGATGCCGAGAGCTTGGCCGACTATTTCATTGATGTGTACGCAGTAGAACGCAGCAACCGCAATGAGCTGCGCAAGTTCGAAGGTTTTATCGTGGATGGACCGGAGTATGTTACGGTATTTGAAGGCAAATCAGGCAAAGAGCTGGAGACCATTCCCTATGAACCTGAACGTCATGATGACGGCCTGATGTGGGGCGATTATGCCATGGCACGGATCGAACCGGGGAATCGTGTGGACCGTTTCCTGGCAGGCGTGGCGTATTTGGATGGCAAGAAACCATCTGCAATCTTTGCACGCGGATATTATACACGTTCAACGATGGTTGCCTACAATTGGGACGGCAAGAAGCTGAAAAAGGAATGGAAAGTGGACAGCGGCTGGACACCGATGAAGAACCCGTTTAATGATGGGCCACATGGGGTGGATGGCACAGATCCGCAGTATGGCTCCATTACAACTCAGGGTGCGCACTATTTCAGTGTGGCGGATGTGGATGGAGACGGCAAACAGGAGATCATCTATGGCTCCGCTACGATTGATCATGATGGAAGTGTGTTGTACAGCTCCACAGACCTGATGCCTGCCGAAAGTGCTGCACCGGGAACCATTGCCCGTCTGGGTCATGGGGATGCTCTTCATGTGGCAGACATCGACCCAGATCGTCCGGGACTAGAGATTTTCATGGTTCACGAGGGTGGTCCGTGGGCGCCATACGGTTATTCCCTGCGTGATGCGAAGACCGGAGAAGTAATCTACGGTGGGTACACGGGGAAAGATACCGGACGTGGCATGGTGGGGGATGTTGATCCGACTCGTCGTGGACTGGAGACATGGGCTGTAGGTTTGTGGACAGCTAAGGGTGAGAAAATCAGTGATCAAGCACCGGGAACCAATATGAATATACGTTGGGCTGCCGATATGACGACACAGATCGTTGATGGTGCGATTGATGTTACACCAACCATCAAAGACTGGAATCGTGGCACGTTGCTGACGGCAACAGGCACATTGACCAACAATCACACCAAAGGTACGCCTTCTCTCGTGGCTGATATCTTCGGGGATTGGCGGGAAGAGATGCTGGTGAGAACCACGGACAGCTCAGCGATTCGTATCTATCTCAGTACCGAGAAAACGGACCGCAAGTTGTACACCTTGATGCATGATGCGATGTATCGTGTCGGCATTGCCGGACAGAACAGTGGATATAACCAGCCTTCCTATCCGTCCTTTTACATGGCATCGGATATTGAGTGGTCAAAAGTAACGCTGGCTAAGTTCTACACGCCAGGTAAGGGCGGAAAGTAAACAGGCTTGAGTAATAATAGCTAGCAATAACAACATAACATGTGTTCATGATCAGACTGTAACGTAACGCAACGTCATCCGCTTTAAGTATTTTTATCGAAGCTTGGAAGCTCTGAAATTCCAATGTGTCTCGCACATGGAGTTTCAGAGCTTTTTTCACATAAGGATCTGCGGATAAAGCTTGGCGTTTTCCCAGCCATCCGTGTTACATCATTCTTTTACATAAGTTAAGTCTAAATAAGTTGAACTAATCATTTACACGATAACAGAGAGGACAGAAAAAACCTGAAAAAGCGAAGCGTTCGCCTAAATGCTTTCTGAAAGAAAGCTGCATCGGAAGCATAAGCTATCCCCGGATTTTCCCTTTAGAAAGGGAATCAATAAATCTGGGGATAACAGCGATTGGAAGGTTGTTCTGTCATCGTAGTGTCAGTGTTAATAATCTTTATTTCAACTTATATAGATGCTCGGTAGAAGCGAACGCTTTAATTGTGTAGTTACCTTCATCATGGATCAATGTGGTGATGGAGCACTCGGGGATCAATTGGTTCTGCATAGCAATAAAATCGGAATGCCAGACGTTAAGCTCGCGCTCGGTAAAGGTTTGCACCAGAAAATCAGTAATGAGTCCACCATGTGCAACCACAATAATGTTACTGTTCTCTGGCTCTTCATTAGCTAATTCGGTTAGGAGGGAGGCCAGACGTTCACCAGCCTGTTTGGCCGAGTCTCCCACGGGTGGGATGTAATCTGGGTCAGACGTACATCGATCCCACATCGCAATGAATTCTTCGAATGACTGATCCGGGCAATCGCCCCAATTGGCACGTTCGCGCAGGCGAGGATCTTCGGTTATACAGGAAGGGGTGTGGCGGGCAATCATACTTGCGGTTTCTCGGGCTCGTCGAAGTGGGCTGGTCAGGATTTTAGTAACAAGATAGGTAGCTCTGGCAAAATGAAGTGCTGTGGCTTCGGCTTGTAAAACCCCTTTGGAAGTGAGGGAGACATCTCCGATTCGTCGTTCTTTGAGACCATGTCTCACCAAATGAAAGGTGGTACTCATGATTAGAATCCTCCTTAAGTATAGACAGTCACATACAATAATTAGATAACATGCTAATTATATATTTATCTAATAAAATAACGCAATGAGGCGTTTAACTAAGACAGTTTATTTTCAACCTATAGAATTGCTACAATGGAGAAAAGTGAGGATCGTTTGTTGAGGACTGGAGGTATGGACATGAGCATCACGAAGCGCTGGACAGGAAGCCTGTATCAGGAGGCATTGCGAACAGAGGACTGCGGGCCACGTTTCTACGCGTACTATTACAAGCAGTGGGACAACTACCGTATGTCCTATCACCATCATGATTCCATGGAGATCATGTATATTATTTCGGGAATGTGCCGGGTTGATGTGCGGATGCCGGATGGGAGCTCAGAGCAGAGCGTTTTGAAAAAAGGGCAGTTCATTATGCTCGATGCAGATGTTCCGCACCGATTGCTGGTGGAAGATGGTGTCCCTTGCCGGATGCTCAATGTGGAGTTTGGATTCTCAGGCTCACCTCTCGGACAGTTATCCATCCGTCAGCTCGCGTTGGAAGAGGAAGAAGTCCATACTTTACTAACTAATGCTTCGCCATACCTGGTACTGCCTGATCCGGAAGAGGTGTATCACATTATGAAAAGTCTGGTGCTGGAACTTGATCATCGCGGTCTGATGGAGCAAGGAAGATCAACTGCGCCGATGAAGATCATTCCGCCAGAGGAACGGTCGCATCATCGCGAAGCCCGGAATCTCTCGTCCCCGGAACAGGGTATGCTGGTGCGTACGCTGTTCATCCAGTTGCTGGTTCGTGTTGCACGTCTGCGCGGAGAGATGAGCCGGAGTGCGCCAGATCAGGCGGAACTGTATGTCAAACGAACTATTGAATTCATGCATCACAATATGGATCGAAATATTCAGATGAAGGATATCGCGGCAGCCGTCAATCTGCATCCGGGTTATTTACATCGCATTTTTCGTCAGCACACGCAGCGGACACCTACCGATTACCTGACGATGCTTCGAATGGAGAAGGCCAAGATGCTGCTTCAGCAAACCAATATCCCCATTTCAGAGATATCCGACTATGTGGGTGTAGGCAGTCGTCAGTATTTTCATATGTTATTCAAAAAATATACAGGCCGTACGCCGGTTGAATTTCGCTCCTCTATGGAACGACATGTCAGTCAGTACCCGCCGGATGAATGAGCCGATTCTAGTTATTTTCGAATATTTATGGATTAGTGGATATGGCGCGTAAAAGTTAGGATTTTTGACAACAAGATCTTGAACAGGTCATGATTTTGATAACGCTTCCCCCTTTGCCGTTGGTACAATGATTTCATGAAGAGAGTCATTAACCGAAGCGAAAGATTCGGATTAGGGGAGGACATAGGCATGTCGTTTAAAGTAGCGTTTATCGGGGCAGGAAGTATCGGATTCACACGGGGGTTGCTAAGGGATTTGCTCACGGTACCGGAATTTAACAATATCGAGATTGCCTTCTGCGATATCAACCAGCACAATCTGGACATGGTGACTGAGCTGTGTCAGCGGGATATCCGTGAGAATGGATTGAATATTCAGATTCAGCCAACCACGGATCGGAAAGAAGCGTTGAAAGATGCGAAGTATGTACTGTGTACGATTCGTGTTGGGGGACTGGAAGCATTTGCAACAGATGTGGATATTCCACTGAAATATGGGGTAGACCAATGTGTTGGCGATACGCTGTGTGCAGGCGGCATTATGTATGGACAACGGGGAATCGCCGAGATGCTGGACATCTGTAAAGATATTCGTGAACAGAGCGCACCGGACGTGCTGCTCTTGAACTATTCCAATCCGATGGCGATGCTCACATGGGCTTGCAACAAGTACGGCGGTGTGCGGACGATCGGACTGTGTCATGGCGTACAGCATGGTCATCATCAGATTGCAGAAGCTTTTGGCTTGAAAAAGAGTGAAGTGGATATTGTCTGTGCCGGCATCAACCATCAGACCTGGTATATTCAGGCTTCTCATGAAGGTAAAGACCTTACAGGTGACCTGCTCGAAGCCTTCGAAAAACATCCGGAGTATAGCCGTACTGAGAAAGTGCGGATCGATATGCTGCGCCGCTTCGGATATTACAGTACAGAATCAAATGGTCATCTGAGTGAATACGTGCCGTGGTACCGCAAACGTCCGGAAGAGATCAACGACTGGATTGACCTCGGCAACTGGATCAACGGAGAGACGGGTGGATATTTGCGGGTGTGTACCGAGGGGCGCAACTGGTTCGAGACTGATTTTCCAAACTGGATGAAGGATGAACCGATGCAATTCATTCCGGAAAAACGGGGCGAGGAGCACGGTTCGTACATTATTGAAGGGCTGGAGACGGGACGTGTCTATCGTGGACATTTCAATACCGTTAATCATGGAGTAATCTCGAACCTGCCGGATGATGCGATTATTGAGGCACCGGGATATGTGGATCGCAACGGTATCTCTATGCCGCATGTAGGGGATCTGCCTCTTGGCCCTGCTGCGGTATGTAATGTGAGCATTTCCGTGCAACGGCTCGCGGTTGAAGCCGCGGTGAACGGAGATGACAAATTACTTCGTCAGGCGTTCATGATGGACCCGCTCGTGGGTGCCGTATGTAATCCAAAAGAAATCTGGCAGATGGTCGACGAGATGCTGGTTGCACAGGCCCGGTGGTTGCCGCAGTATGGAGATGCGATTGCCGCCGCAGAAGCAAGACTTGCTGCAGGTAACTTGATTCCAACGAAGGAATATGAGGGCGCCGCGCGTCTCAAGGTGAAAACCGTTGAAGAGATGCAGCAGGATCGCGATGCTGCCAACAAAAACGCGGGTGAATCCGATAAAGGAAAAGATCGCGAGAAAGTGCAGCAATAAATAAAGGCAGGATGTACAACAACGAAATATAAACGGAATATGAAAATTAAGAAAAATGAATAAGAAATATAAAGAGTAGACGGGGCCCTCTCCAGTATTGGAGGGGCTCTGTTTGATTCTATTTTTTCTCAACGACACGAACCACAAACGTAAAAAAAGTATCTCCCAGGCTGATCTGTGAATCTTGAGGGGAAGGCCAGCGGACAAATGCTCCATAATAATGTGTCCCTGGTTCCTTGGGAAGTTGGAAGGTCCCATCCGAAGAAGTAACGTATGCATTGCGGTTGTCCACATATTCAGAAATACTTATCTCATCCGGGGGGATATCTATACCCATGTCTATGGATAAATCCTCACCGGCAAGAACTTGGACCGGAGTGTTGTCTTCAAAATTTAGACTAGCGTAATCAGCGCAGGTGCCTCCCCAGCAATAACTGCCCTGTATAGCCGGAATAGAGATGCCGCTTTCGCTCTGAATAGTTGGCGTAGGCAGTTTCTGAGGTAAGTTGGGTTCCGGTTCCTGAACCTGTTTTGATCCCATTTCGACTTCCTTTGTATCATGACTTGAAGTAGGATTACAGCCGGATAATATCAGCATAGTTGAAAGAAAAACCAATGTGGTCAATGTTCTTATCGTATTGAAGAATTTTATTTCATCCACCTCCCTAATATTTTCCAGACGAAAAGCGAGAGAGAAATGTTGCTAATCAATGAGTGGGTACGGAGTTGAAGGGGCTACATAATTGGGATTTCCAATATGCGAGAAGCTGGTAGAACCGGCACAAGTGAAAGAGGTTTTTTCACAGATTGTTGACAATTAAGCTGCATGAAATAGAAGGAAATAGGCAAGAGACTCGACTCTTCTCCCATGCTATGTTATTATAAATCTCTGATAACGTGGTAACGAACTAAAGCGTTTGGGTTTTGGTTATAGACATGGAGGGGTTCGAGAGATGAGAAAAAAAGCGATTCTACTATTATTCATTAGTATATGTGTATTGATTGTGGCTGGTTGTTCCGGTTCCGCAAGCAAAGACGATAACACGATTGTTGTAGGAATTGATGACAAGTTTGCTCCAATGGGTTTCCGGGACGAGCAGAATGAAATTGTTGGTTTTGATATTGATTACGCAAGAGCTGCAGCGGAGAAAATGGGTAAAGAAATCACATTCCAGCCAATCGACTGGTCTTCCAAAGAGTCAGAGCTGAACAGTGGCCGGATCGACATGATCTGGAACGGGTACACCATTACAGATGAGCGCAAAGAGAAAGTGCTCTTCACGAAGCCGTATCTGGAAAACAGTCAAGTTGCTATTACCTTGGCAGACTCACCAATTACCAAGCTGGATGAACTCGATGGCAAAAATGTGGGATTGCAGGCGCTGTCCTCCGCGGCAGATGCATTGGCAGCAAGTCCGCTTAAGGATAAAGTCAAAGCTTCCGAATTTAAGGATAACGTGCTTGCACTGACGGATCTGAAGACAAAACGTCTGGATGCGGTCATCATTGATGAAGTGGTAGCGAGATACTACATGTCCAAAGAAGAGGGAACATTCAAACTGATGGATGAATCTCTTGCACCGGAACAATATGGCATTGGTATCAAAAAAGGCAATGAAGAGCTTCTGAATCAGCTGCAAAAAGCGCTGGATGAGTTGAATGCAGATGGAACAGCGGCTAAAATCTCCACTCAATGGTTGGGTGAAGATAAGGTTCTGAAATAGGCAGGTTATACACCTGATATATAGTTAGAAACAAAACGGACCCCGTATTCCATGCTGGAGCGATTCATGCCCCAGAGGAATGCGGGGTTAACAGATTAGAGGAGACAAAACAATGAGTTGGGATTATCTATCGACCATTTTAAAACCGATGTTAGAGGGTGCGCAGACCACCATTTTCATGTTCTTGCTGGCGATCGTGTTATCCGTACCGCTTGGATTTGCGGTCACGCTTGCGATGAGAAGCCAAATTAAACCACTGGCATGGATTGCCCATACGTATGTATATGTGATGCGAGGAACACCGCTACTGCTCCAAATTCTATTCTTCTGCTTCGGTTTACCGTTGCTTCCGGTGATTGGAGAGTATCTGGTGTTTGATCGTTTTGTTGCAGCGGGGATTGCGTTCATCCTAAACTATGCGGCGTACTTCGCTGAAATCTTCAGGGGCGGACTGCTTTCCATTGATAAAGGGCAACATGAGGCAGCGAAGGTACTTGGGTTAACAAAGTGGCAAACGATGACTAAAGTCATTATTCCTCAGATGATTCGTGTAGTATTGCCCGCAACGGCCAATGAGTCCATTACGCTCATCAAGGATACGGCACTGCTCTATGCCGTGGCTGTACCTGAGCTGTTGTATTACGCCCAAGCGGCGGTAAATCGCGACATACAGCTGTTACCTTTCTTCGTGGCGGCGGTTATGTATCTGCTCATGACACTTGTACTCACCGTGCTGTTCAAGGCACTTGAGAAGCGATTTTCATTTGAATAAATTAAATCTGATCAATCAAAGGACTGTCTGCATATGACACATATAATAGAAGTAAATCAGTTGAGAAAATCATTCGGTACACTTGATGTGCTGAAGCAGGTATCCTTCAACGTGGAACCAGGCGAAGTAATTGCCGTGATCGGGCCTTCGGGTTCGGGGAAAAGTACGATGCTGCGAAGCCTGATTCATCTGGAGGATATTTCGGGTGGAACGATTCGCATTCAGGATCAGACATTGGTTGATAATGGCCGTTACGCGGGTGCCGCGGATATTCGCAAGATGACGGATCGTATGGGTATGGTATTCCAACATTTCAACTTGTTCCCGCATCTGACCGTACAGGCTAATCTGGAACTCGCACCGAAGGCTTTGAAAAAAGAAAGTTCAAGCGTCATTCGGTACCGCAGTCTGGAATTACTCGGCAAAGTAGGACTGTCGGACAAGGCTGATGTCTATCCGGCCAATCTGTCCGGTGGCCAGAAACAGCGTGTTGCCATTGCTCGGGCACTGATGATGCAACCAGACATTCTCCTGTTTGATGAGCCGACGTCGGCGCTCGATCCAGAGCTGACTGGGGAAGTGCTGCGTGTCATCAAACAACTTGCACAGGAAAACATGACGATGATGATTGTCACGCATGAGATGGGCTTCGCCCGTGACGTTGCGGATCGTGTATTTTTCATGGATAACGGTGAGATCGCAGAGGCGGGGCCGCCAGAACAGATCTTTGGCAATCCAAAGCTTGCACGTACCCGGACGTTTTTGCAGCGGGTGGAAGTGGAAGGATAGAAGAAACTTCAAATCTAAGAAATGTGGAAAGAACGCAATCCTATAAGTAATAAGGGATTTCGTTCTTTTTTTGAAAAAATAGCTTATGTCCACAGGTATATGTTCCAGATCATCAATACCAGGGTCAACACGATATAAGTTACTACATTCCAACGTGTTCGAATTCGATAAGTGGTGTAACTCATGATTCCAAACAAAACAATACTAAAACATAATACCGCTACATTATTTTGATAAAAAGCAATAAGTAGAAGCATCACAATCATAAGTATGTTCATTACTTTATCGATTTTCATCGTAGTGATCCCCCAAAGATACTCAGAAAAGTATTACGACTATAATAATATCTATATGTTAGAGGTATTCTTGATTTATATCTTCACACGGATAAACGGTTCTTAAATTCATATCCTTGAAGTACAATCTATAAGCTTATGAATTTATATATGCGTGTCCGGGGATGATGGGAATAAAATAAATCTAATAGTAATTCATTATTAACACAATATGGATATTATTTTTCCTATTAATCAATTATAATGAACATACTTAAAGAACAGGGAGGATTTACCTTGGAACATCGCGAAAATGATGTGGATCGTTATTTTAATGACACATTGCCACCACCGCCTTATGTAGTACCAAAGACCAATAGTAAGTCGATTGTATCACTAGTTTTGGGGATTCTGTCCGTCACGATTCCTTACGTGGGTATTGTAATCGGCATCGTCGCGATTATATTTGCATCTTTGGCCTTCAAAGAGATCAGAGTTCGCATGGAGCAAGGCAGAGGATTAGCCATTGCTGGACTTGTTTGTGGAATCATCGGTACAGCGATGTATGTATTACTTATTTTGCTCGTGCTATTGTTTAGTTTCGCTATCTCAAGTTCTGAAATTTACTCTACATACTAGAAATATGAAGTTAGCAAACTTAGATTGTATCTTAAACTAAAAAAGCAAAGGCGTACCTTAGCCGACACCCCTTGTTGTCCAGAAGAGGGTGGAGCTTAGGTACACGCCTTTGCTTTTTATTTTACTTTTTATAGGTCAAGTACGACCTCACCGCTAACGTCCTCAACCTCACGGGTGCGATGCACCATGAAATACGTTAAGGTTCCTCCAAGCCCAATCACAGCAAAGATGCACAGAATCCCGATCTGATCCCAAGCTACGCCGAACTGTCCACTTGAGATGACTGCTTTATAACCCGTTACCGAATAGGTCATAGGCAGCCATGGATTAAACACTTTCAGCCAATTTGGAATTAGTTCGAGCGGGAAGGTGCCCGCGCTGGTCGTAAGCTGGAAGATCAGCATCAGAATCGCGAGGAAACGACCCGGATTCTCCAGCCAAGTTACCAGTGCCTGAATGATGTACATGAAGCTTAGACTGGTAACAAAGCTGAACAAGAGGAACAATGGAACGCTCTGAACATTCAGACCTAAACCGTACAAGACCAGCCATGAAGCAAGCAGGGACTGTACAGCACTCATGAGCGTGAAGGACAGCGTTTTACTCACAAAACGATTCCAGCCACTTGCCTCACTAACTGTGCTGCCGCGTGTTGGCACTACCAATGTGGCAATCAATGCCCCGACAAACAGCCCGAGTGACAGGAAGTATGGCGAGAATCCTGTACCATAGTTAGGTACCTCATTATATTTATGTTCATCGACTTGAACAGGCTCTGCATACATGGTTACCAGTTCATCGGTCTTCTTCACACTACCCGTCTGCTCAGCCGCTTCATTCAGCTTGGTGGCAAGTTCGCCAGAGCCGTCCATTAGCTTAAGCGTACCTTCTTTTAATTGACCGGCGCCGTCATCGAGCTTATGTGAGCCATCTGCCAGGGTTGAGATTCCTTCTGTAAGCTGGCTTACACCTGCAACCAGCTTGCCTGCACCAGCATTCAATTGAGCTGAACCATCCGCAAGTTTGGCTCCTCCAGCGGCTGCTTCGGATAATTTGGAATTGAATTGTTTCAGCCCTGTTGCAAGCTTTTCTTGTCCGGCGGACAACTGCGTAGCTCCTTGTACCAGTTGTTGTTCACCCTGTACCAACTGACTGCTGCCTTGATGTAGTTGCTGTTGTGCAGCATACAGGTGTTGGCTGCCAGCGACTAATTGCTGTCCACCCTGATACACTTGTTCGCTGCCGGCGGCTACGGCCTGACTGGCTGCCAGTAGCTGCTGCACAGCAGGACTTGCGGCCAGTTCCGGACTGGCTTCAGCTAATTGGGCAAGCCCTTGTGCAACCGCTTTGGCACCCTCGCTAACTTTGCCACTGCCCTCAACAGAACTTTGCAGCCCAGCAGTCAGCTTTGCACTGCCTTCCTCGGAAGCCGCCAGTCCTGCATCCAGCTTGGATGCGCCTTCCTGAGCGGATTGAAGGCCAGCCTGTAGCTGTTTGCCGCCTGTTTCAGCTTGTGTTGCTCCATCACTTAACTTCGTGCCTGCTGCTGCCAATTGGGACAGCCCACTGGATAGGGCGCTTGCGCCAGTATGAAGATCACCTGTGCCTTGGGAGAGAGTGGACGTACCTTCTTTTAAGGAAACTATGCCCGTTTCGAGTTTGTCGGTGCCTGCGGCCAGTTTAGACAGGTTCTCTTTTAATGTAGCAGCACCCTCATCCAGCTTAATCGCACCATCATGAATCTGACCTGCGCCATCTCCGGCATCCGCCAAACCGCCAGAGATTTTTTCGACCTGATCCAATAGTGTTTCGGTATACGATTCTGTGACTTTGGCAGCGACTTTGGAGCGAATCTGTTTGACCGCCGTGCCGCCAATCTGACCCGCAAGGAAGTTGTATCCTTCATTGGGCTCATAGATCAGGTCTGCCGGCTCAGGGTGCTCATCCATCAGGGTTGTTGCTTTGGTGGAAAAGTCCTCCGGAATCACAATCGTCATATAATACGTGTTGGCCTGCATACCTTGTTCTGCTTGTTCACGAGTCACGAATTGCCAGTCGAAATCGTCACTTTTTTTCAATTCATCGACCAGATTCTGACCGACCTCGAGTGATTTGTCATTGTAGACTGCACCCTGATCCGTGTTGACCACGGCCACAGGTAACTCATTCATTTTGCCATAGGGGTCCCAGAATGCGTTCAGGAACAGGCCACTATACAGCACCGGAATGAACAGTACAACGAGAATTGGAATAAATACTTTTGGTTTCTTAAAGGCGGACTTCAGATCCTGCCCAAATACGTGGAATGATTTCATCATGTTCTCTCCCTATCCTTACGCTAATCCGTTTGTTCTATCTCTATTATGTGTTGAATCTAGCGGCATGCCTTTCTCTAGGTGGGGGATAAGCCATTCTTGAGAAAGAGGCCCACAAAATCCTTGATCTGATCCTTATGCAGCGTAGGATGTGCTTTGTTCCAATCCGAGGTTAAGGTGACATACAGCTTCAGCAGGACAAAAGAAACCAGCTTGGGATCGTCCCTGCGAATCTGCTCCAACTCCATGGCACGACTGACCTGACGCTCCAGGTATTCGAGAATGGCTGTCTCCACTTTCTGCAAACCTTCCTTGGCTTGCGGTGTACCGAACTCGTTGACCTCCTGAAAGAGCTTGATCAACAGCTCATGTTCCTGCCGGTACTCCAGCAAAGAATCCATGCTCATATGCACGTTATCCAGAAAGGAGTTCTCTTCCTTCACCGTCTGCTCTGTAATCTGTCTCATATCAGCAATGATTGAGCGCAGAATCTCGCTGAACAGTTCTTCTTTATTTTCGAAAAAAGTATAGATCGTTCCCTTGCCCACATTGGCAAGTCTCGCTACCTGCTCCATCGTTGTGGCCTTGTAGCCAAACAGGGCAAAGGATTTCTCGGCAGAGTCCATCACCTGCTGCCTTCGATCTATCGTTTTCATGGCATATACACCTCCTTATAGGTTGAAAGGATAATGGAAATCTCAACTTTATTTTGACCGCATTACTATTTTGGTCAGTTAGTCGTTAACAAATGTAGCACTTAAACAGGGAATGAGGATGTGAGCTTTGTCATATTACGGATGGGAGATGAAGAATGTTATTCAGGGGGAAGAAGTATCAGTCTCAGACAGCTGTGAATGTGATGGCGCTCCAATACCCGACTAGAATAGCTGATCGTAAAAAAACTCGTAACTATGTCTTAGTTGAATCCGTTTAATAGGTTGAGGTGATTGAGAATGAAACTATTTAAATATTGGAGCCCGCGTTTGAGTATACTTTTGATTCTAGTCATTATTGTTGGTTGCGGAACATCGAATAAGGGAGAAATAACATCCAAACCCCAGGAAATGGTTAAGGAAGAAGTTTCAAAGGAATCAACGAAGCGAAGCCCGGGAACCATTGAATGGATTGATTTTCTGATGATTCATAATGTTACATATTTTCAAAACAACGAAGGGGCCAAAGTGGTACCTACAGAGCAAATAGGGGATAGGGTAGGGGAAGTGAGCTACATGCTGAACGAGCATGCGTGTGCGGATCATGTGACCGAGAATGGTGATGCGGCATATCTTCCAATTGGAACTGTTATATATGAACTAAAAGGTTATAAGTCGCATTATCGCGTGGTAGCGAATAATAAGGTTTATGAAGCAAAAGAAAATCCCAATGCTAAGACAATGGGAGACCTGATGGACATTGAAGGCAAAGTGGAAAAAGTCAGCCTTGAAAGCGGCATTGATGGCAGTCCAATCGGTGACTTTCCCCAAGACGTCGCATCCGAATTCATGAACGAGCTTTTGCCATTGCGATATGTTGGCTTTGATGAGGTATATAAGAAATTCAAGCATGAGACAGGGATTTTTTTACGTGTGCACCTTCAAGATGGAACATCTTTTCGAATGGTTTATTATCCAAAAGCGAATGCTTTCTCAGCAGGTGCATTTGGAACAGAAAAGTTACAATCTTTAATCGTTTCTCAGAGAAAAGAAATTAAAGCAGCTGCAGGATTATAGTGGATTGGAGGTTCAACAATCAGTTGATGACACCACTGTCTGTTAAATGATACCGGGAAGGTATAGAACCTACCCACCCTGATAACAACAAAAAACCAAGGCTTTGAGTGTAGTCACTCATGAGCCTTGGTTTTTACTGTGTCGTATTCTTGTTATCTGTATCCTATTAATTCTATTCTGCGCGTACTTTAAAGAATGAGATCAGTTCTTGCAGTTGCTCGGATACAACCGAGAGCTCATCGGAGGCACTCACAATGGCAGCCATGGAGGCTTCCTGCTCTTCGATTGACTGCTCAATTTGTTTACTGCTGCTTGCTGCCTTGCTGACATTGGCAGACAGTTCATCGGCCGTGGCAGACATTTCCTGTGTGCTTGCCGAGATTTCTTCAGTAGAACTGGAGATATCCTGAATCTGGTTTGCAACTTTATTCGTAGCAGTCAGAATATTCTCGAAGAATACGCCAGTCTCTTGGGTAACTTCCAAGCCTTTGGTGACTTCCATGGAACCCAACTGCATCGCCTCGGAAGACTGCATGATATCTCGCTGAATTTCTTCAATCAACTGTCGAATTTGCTTCGCTGATTCCTGGGATTGCTCTGCCAGGTTACGTACCTCGCCTGCAACCACCGCAAAACCTCTTCCTTCTTCACCTGCGCGGGCTGCCTCGATTGAAGCGTTGAGTGCCAGCAAGTTGGTTTGTCCGGCAATCTCCGTGATCAGATTAACAATGTTGCTAATCTGGTTCGAGTTGTTTTCCAACGATTGAATAGATTTTGACGTATTTTGCACCGCACCGGAGATCAGGCGCATCTGCTCAATGACTTGTTGCATCACCACATTACCCGTGCTGGAGCGCTGCTCCATGCTGAGTGCTTCATCCGCTACATCGGCTGAACTGCTGGCGATTGTCTGCACTACCGTTGACATCTCTGTCATGGCACGTGCGTTCTCCACAGTGGCTTTGTCCTGTGACACCAGTCCAGTAGATATTTCACGAATATTGGTGCTGATGGATTGAATGTTCACATTATTTTTCTCGGAAATGCCCAGTAGTTGTTTGGAGGATTCCGAGAGGTGATGCGAAGTATTCTGTACTTTATAGATGGTTGTATTGAAGCGATGGATCATCGCATTGAACTTCTCGTTGATGATACCCAGATCATCTCGCCCGGTATCGATAGTTACGTCCAGATTACCCGTGCTGACTTCTTCGATACCTTTCATCAGATTGCGGATCGGAAGCAACGTTCTTTTCAGCAAAATGAATTGCAACACCATGAACAGGATCAGGAAACCGATCAGGAACATCAAACCGTACGTGAGTAGTTCGTTCAGTCCTTTTGGAACCGCGCTTGCATCGACATCGAAGTAAAGAGCAGCGTACATGGAGCCATCTGCGTTATTAATTGGATAGATCAGAGTGGTCCAAGTTCCGTATTCATCCGTGTAGAAATCACTGAAGGCAGGCTTTCCGTCCTTTTTCATCTGTTCCAGCACTACAACGTTATTCTGAGGCAGCGGGTACATGGCACCTGCGGGCAGATTACCTTCCTCGAATGGTTCCAACAGGTTCGTTGGAATCGCGATGATGGACGTTCCGTTTCCTTGCTCAAGTTCTGAACCAAAAATGTACGCTTGCGCAATGTTTGGATAGAACTCATGGATGGAATCGAGATAAGTTTTCATTTCCTGCTGTACAGGACCGGAGTAGCTCTTTTCCTTAGCCGCTTCTGCCACTTTGGCAGTGTCGAGATCGTCGTACCATTTCTGGGTGATGACGGTAGCCTGATCGTGCAGCTGTTCAACCAGAATGTTTTTTTGCAGCTGGTAAGCCGCAGTAATCAGGATAATACCAATCAAGGTGATGCTACCAAACGAGATCACCAAATTTTTAATGAAGAAAGGCATGGTACTCCAGCGAAGCTTAGTTAACAAGATTGTTCACTCCTTCTACGATTGTGACGAAGGACTTATCCTGGTGTTGTACACGCTATGTAATTGTTAACTTGAAAACTGTGAAATCGTCCCTAAATAACCTATCTGATCAAATTCTTTTTTGTTTCTAAAAGTTTTTCATAATGAGTTTTGCTATTCACGTATATGAACTCCAGGTAAGTTCTACTCTTCAGATATATCGTTATAAAGGCATATTAATGTTAGATATTTGCAACAAAATAGGACTTATGAACCGGTTCTAAGGTTATATTTGCGCTTTTTTCATTATATTTCTTGTATATCCATGAAAATTTCATAGTGATACATACTATTTATTTTTATGGTTTATCGCGTTTAAGATTCACTAAAGGTTCATCCCCTAACATGTTTACATAAGCCACAGTTGCTTAACAGAAACCAAGAAGGAGGATTCAACACTTGAATATTTTATTACGAAAAGCTGCAGTAACGGCATTATCCGTGACCATGGTAACGTCATCTTTTGGGCTGATCGGAAGTCCGAATGCAGCATATGCTGCAGAAAGTACAGCGACAACCACGAGTGCAGGCGTGACGCAAGCTTATGAATCGTTGTTCCAGACGGATAACGTCATTGATGTGAATGTAACGATTGATGATGCAGACTGGAAGAGCATGCTCGAAAGTCCGCTCGATAAGGATTATAAGAATGTTAGTGTGGAAGTGGACGGCAACAAGCTGGACAACGTCGGTTTCTCCACCAAGGGCAATCTGACCCTGAAAGCCGTAGCCTCAATGGAAGATTCGGACCGTTACAGCTTCAGACTGAAGTTTGATAAATACGACAAAACACAAACGCTGCTTGGACTGGACAAAATGGTACTGAACAACAACTACGCCGATCCGTCGTACATGCGTGAAGTTCTTCACTATGAAGCACTGCGGAGTATTGGCATGGATGTACCAATGACAAACTATGTTAATCTGTACGTTAACGGCGAGCTGGTGGGTTTCTATACTGGCGTTGAAGCAGTAGATGACAGCTATCTGGAGCGCAACTACGGTGAGGATTACGAAGAAGGCGTCCTCTATGATACGGATGAGAAGAGTTATCTTCAATATGAAGAGGGCAGTGACTACAGTACAATCACCAAAGACTTGGGTACGGATAAGGACAAAACCAAACTCAAAACCTTCATTCAAACGCTGAACGAGATGCCAGAAGGTGAAAAAGGCGATATTGAAAGTGTACTGGACGTAGATTCAGCACTTCAATATATTGCAGGCAACATGGTTTTTGGCAACTATGACAGTTATAACGGCGACAAAGGACACAACTACATGCTCTACAGTGATGCCGCTGGCAAGTTCACCGTTGTTCCTTGGGACTTTAACATGTCTTTCAACGGATACTCGGGTGGAGGCGGACGTGGCACAACAACCGGATCAACCACGACCAACACCAACGCAACAAACGTATCTGTGGACGAGCCCGTACTGGGCATTAGCATGGAAAATGTACCGATGATTAATAACCTGCTTGCTGTGCCGGAGTATAAGGAAAAATATTTGAGCTACGTCAATGAACTGACGGACTATATGGAAGGCATTCAGGATCGTATTACTGGCCTTGCCAATGAGATTCGTCCTTATGTAGAAGCAGATCCTACGAAATTCTATACGACAGAACAGTTTGAATCCAACATTGCTTATTCTGCAAATGCAGATGCAGCAGGTGGTATGGGCGGTACACCACCAGAAGGATTTGAGGGAATGACACCACCTGAGGGTATGGAAGGTATGACGCCGCCTGAAGGTTTTGAAGGAATGACTCCTCCAGATGGAACAACACCTTGGACTCAGCCGGGTGCCGCAACTGGAAACGGTACAACAGATGCAACAACGGGTACAGATAATACGCAGACACGCCCTGGCGGTAACTTTGGCGGCGGTGGAGGCGGAGGTATGGGCTCCATGGCAGCCGGATCACTGACGACATTTGCACTAAACCGTCTTGTGAATCTGCAAGAGCAACTCGGACGTGAAGTAACGCCTTTGCCTGAGACTTCGGAAGAGACAGGTTCGAATACCTCATCCGGAACAAACGACAAAACCATTACCGTAACACTCGATGGTAAATCGATCACATTCCCGGATCAGGACCCGCTGCAGCAAAGTGGCCGAGTGATGGTGCCTGTGAACGCAATCCTCGAAGAGATGGGTGCAGAAGTGACTTGGGACAAAATGGCGAAGACGGTAACAGCGGTTCTGAATGACCAGACCCTTGTGCTCAAGATCGGAAGCAGTACGGCAACCGTAAATGGAGAGACACTCGAAATTGATGCACCAGCGATCATTCAAAACAGTCGCACACTCGTGCCTGTACGCTTCATCTCAGAAGGACTGGGACTTACCGTGGACTGGGATCAAACCGCTGCACAAGTAAGCCTTACATCCAAATAAGAAATATCTCCTGCAGATCAACGTTGTTGTATGGAGAACGAGAAAAGGGATTCGATGGTCAGATCGAATCCCTTTTTGCTCTGCTTTTTCAGGTTAGACGGAGCGAACATCCCATCAAAATCCGGCCTAGTCCATTTAAAATTTAACCCTAAGTTGTCAGAATTCCCTCACTTCTAAAGAGATAGGATGAATGGCAACGGTCTTCCCCTTTGGATTAGCCCAGG
The DNA here is from genome assembly GCF_037976585.1 of Paenibacillus sp. FSL k6-2145. Lineage (NCBI taxonomy): Bacteria > Bacillati > Bacillota > Bacilli > Caryophanales > Paenibacillaceae > Paenibacillus > Paenibacillus sp. FSL k6-2145. The sequence continues at coordinate 3,348,032 of NZ_CP150267.1, forward strand.
CTATAATATAATTGTTCAGTCGTAATATAAAAAAAGGCTGTGATATATGTGGAATTAGACTCTAATAATCATTCAGTGTTCTCGCTTCATTATCATCTTATTCTAGTCGTAAAGTATCGGAGAAAAGTAATAAGTGATGAAATATCGAATAGGTTGAAAGAGATATTCGAATACATTCAGTGCAATTACAACATCACGTTACAAGAATGGAATCATGACAAGGATCATGTTCACGTTCTTATGAAGGCTCACCCTAACACGGATATTTCCAAATTTCTTAACGCATATAAGAGTGCTTCCTCTCGACTGATCAAAAAAGAGTTTCCCTCCATTCGGTATCAACTGTGGAAAGAGTATTTCTGGTCAAGGAGCTATTGTCTGATGACCACGGGTGGAGCACCCATTGAAATCATAAGAAAGTATATTGAAACTCAAGGGGAGAAGTGAGGTGAAAACGTGCTAAAAGCCTTCAAATATCGCATATACCCCAATCCAGAGCAGCAGCAATATCTAGCTAAAGCTTTTGGCTCTGTTCGCTTCATCTACAACAAGATGCTGGGAGACAAGATGGAGCATTACAAACAAACGAAAAAGATGCTGCGCAACACACCAGCGCAGTATAAAAAAGAGTTTTCGTGGTTGAAAGAAGTCGACAGCCTTGCTCTTGCGAACACACAACTTTCTTTAGAAAAAGCATATAAGAATTTCTTTCGTGATCCAACCGTCGGCTTCCCCCATTTCAAAAGCAAGAAGAATCGACGTGATCGCTTCACAACGAATAACCAAAATGGAACCATAGCGATTGAAGCAGGGAAGCTTAAAATTCCTAAGCTGAAGACCCGAATTAAAGTGAAGATGCATCGTTGCCTCCATGGAAAGATCAAATCCTGCACCATTTCCAAGACAGCGTCAGGGAAATACTTCGCTTCCTTGTTGGTTGAAACCGTGATTGAACCTTTGCCACGAAGCCAAAACAAGATCGGCGTCGATCTGGGCCTCAAAGACTTTGCCATCCCATCGACGGGTGACGTTATTACCAATCCTAAACACCTTCGTCGTTCGGAAAAACGTTTAGCTAGGCTGCAAAGAGAACTGTCCAGAAAGCAGAAAGGTAGCCGAAATCGGGACAAAGCACGCCTAAAGGCTGCTCGACTTCACGAGAAAATAGCAAACCAGCGAAAGGACTTTTTGCACAACGTGTCGACCCGAATGATTCGCGATAACCAAGTGATCGTCATGGAGGACCTGCGTGTGAAGAATATGATGCAAAACCACAAGCTGGCTAAAGCCATATCTGAAGTCTCGTGGAGCATGTTTCGCTCGATGCTCGAATACAAAGCCGCTTGGTATGGGCGAACGTTGATTATTGCACCCAAGAACTATGCTAGCAGTCAGCTATGTTCAAGTTGTGGTTACAAAAATGTGGAGGTAAAAAATCTGGCTTTGCGCGAATGGATGTGCCCATCCTGCCAGACCGTACATGATCGGGATCGAAATGCGGCCCTCAATCTACTGCAACTCGCCAACTAAATGGCATACATTGGGTGAGGAACTCACCTGTAAGCTTGGGTAAACTTGGGGCAGTTGCTCTATTGACCAAGAAGCACCCCGCCTCTTAGGTGGTGTGTAGTTCACTATCTGTTACAATAGGGAAAAGGAGGGACTACAATATGGCCCCTGATAAAACAAAACTTTTCCCAAATGAGAATATCCGTACGGTATGTTACATTCAAAACCTGCCGCCGCGTTCCAACGTGGACATTGGTGATTATACGTATTATAGCGATAACACGAATCCGCCAGAGCAATTCTATGAAAGGATACAGCATCATTATGACTTTATTGGTGATCGCCTGGTCATTGGCAAGTTCTGTGCAATTGCGGAAGGTGTGACATTCATTATGAATGGCGCGAATCATCGGATGGAGGGTATGACCACGTATCCGTTCAACATTTTTGGTGGAGGATGGGAGCGTGTGACACCTACACTGGAACAACTTCCATATAAGGGTGACACGGTACTGGGGAACGATGTATGGCTTGGACAACATGTGACGATCATGCCTGGTATCACGATTGGAGACGGGGCAATCGTTGCCTCCAATTCAACCGTTGTTAAGGACATTGAACCCTATACGATTATTGGTGGTAATCCAGCCAAGACTGTTAAAAAGCGTTTTGACGAAGAGACGATTGCACTGCTGCTGGAATTGAATTGAAGTGGTGGGATCAGGATGAGGAATGGCTGGATACACATTTGGAACGCCTTGTCTCTACATATGATCTACAGATCGTGCGCGAACTTCTGAACAGCAAATAGGATGGTTGTGCATAAAAGACAAAAAAAGCTGGTACCTGACGGAGCCGGCTTCCAAGCAAATCAGGCCCTGGACCGTTTTGAGCGGATCAGGGCCTCTTGTTGTCCAAGATGAAATGTTAATTTAGCGGGTGGGTGGTCGTAGGTTGCAATCAGACTGTACTGATGGGGGCTTTAAATGAGTATGAGCTTCTGCATGATCCGAGTTTGTCTGTTTGCCTGAATAAAAGTTAATGATATCATCAACGGTAGTAAACACGACATTTAAATCCATATTATCATTGTGTGTTTGAATAAAAACCTCTTTTCAATGGGTTGTTACGTTTGTTACGTGGTTTAATTTAAAGCTTCTTTCATGCTTAAGCCTGCTGTGAATACAGGAACTTTACCTGCAGGTAGTTGAATTTCTTTGCCTGTTCTCCGACTTCTTCCCGTTCTTGCCTCACGCTTTTGTACTTCGAATTTCCCAAATCCAACCACTTGAACTTCTTTACCTTCTTTGAGAGCTTCGAGAATCGAATCCAGTACAACGGTTACAGCTTTTTCAGCATTCTTCTTGGAGAAACCGCCAGCCTTAGCTACTTCTGTGATCAATTGTTCTTTATCCATGGGAATACCTCGCTTTCATTCTTGGGATGTGGAAACTTTGCTGTGACACCTATGAGTAAATAAAAAGCTGCCTTATTAATAAGGCAGCTTTCATATAATTAAAGTTTAGTAACGTTCTCAGCTTGTGGTCCACGGTTACCTTGAGTTACTTCAAATTGAACGCGTTGACCTTCGTCCAAAGATTTGTAACCTTCACCTTGAATTGCACTGAAATGAACGAATACGTCTGTTCCTTCTTCAGTTTCGATAAAGCCGAATCCTTTATCCGCGTTGAACCATTTCACTGTACCTGTTTGCATGTGATTCCTCCAAAAAATAAGTTTTTAGCCGATCATTATGACGAGTATAATTTAAAATTGACACTCACCTGGTGCATTTAAACCACGAACTTGATGTCCGCTAATGTATCGATTAATATTATAATACCATGTCCGCTAATATAAGTCAAGATTTGGAGGTATTTTCTAATGAATCAGTCATCAGGCATATCGGTGCAGCGGGAACCGACGATAGAAGAATTCATTCATATGCTTACCAATGAGGATGAATTGCATCCCAAAACCGTGAAGGAATATGCAAGTGATCTGAAGCACTTTATCGAATGGTACAAGGAAAGCACCATGCTTAGCGAAGAAATGACATTGCGAATCGAAGACGTAGATACATCCACTTTAGTCAACTATCGCGAAGATGCACACAAAGTTATGTTATTGAAGCCAGCCACCATTAACCGAAGGTTGATTACGCTGAAGCGTTTTTTCAAATGGGCTGTCTTGGAATCCAGGCTCAGTCATGACCCTTCCAAACCATTAAAATTCATTCCGGAAGACAAAGTAAGTCCACGCCGAATGACATCCGAAGAAGAGCAGGCATTCCTCGCGGCAGTGGAGAACGGTAATTCCCTTCGTGATCAGACCATCTTGACCCTTATGTTTCACACAGGCTTGCGAACGATGGAGGTATGCAACCTCAAGCCTCATGATATCGAACTAGGTAGACGAAGCGGTCACCTGACAGTTAGAGCCGATAAACGCAACGTGCAACGTATGATCCCTTTGAATATGCAGTGTATTGTAATGTTGAATCAGTACTTATCTGATCTACCTACCGATCCTGCTTACCTTTTCCCTTCAGAGAAGACAAATGATCGTTTAACGGAGAGAGCATTGCGCCACCTGATTAAAAAAGTAATGATAGCAGCAGGGCTGGAAGGACTGAGTTCACACGACCTGCGTCATCGTTTTGGTTACGCCATGGCTGAGCATACGCCACTGCACCGCTTGGCCGAGATAATGGGACACACCAACCCAGATACAACAATGATTTATTTTAAAGCATTAAGTTCGAATCATCGTAGAGAACAAGAATGATGACTCTGAATTATAGTCAGAATCAAAACACCTCTTATTAGAAGCGCTTCGAAATTTCCCGTGTTTGTATTACTTTAACCTACGCTTAGCATTCATATACTATCCTACCCATTTCACTTAGGCAGTGCCCGACAGGGTTGCCTTACCTCTAATAAAGAAAGCGATTACATATCCCTGATAATATTGTATATTATGATGGCAACCTTGGAACAGCTCTATATGATCCCTTTGCATTTTGCTTCAATTCGGTGGGCAATAAGAAATCAAATGATTCACAATGCTACATATATTATTCGTTGCTAGGGCATAAGGCTCGTCATAAAAGGGAGGAATCCAATCGTGTACCGGGTACTGCTGGTGGATGATGAAGAAGATGTGCGTGAAGGACTTGTTGTAGAGGTCGATTGGGAAGCGCTCGATCTGCGGATTGTCGGTTTGGCTGAGAATGGGCGGGAAGCATTGGAGATGGCGGAGCGGGTAGAGCCGGATATTGTGGTGACGGATATCAGCATGCCATTCATGAATGGTCTGGAACTCGCGCAAAGATTGAGGAAGCGTAATCCACTCGTGAAGGTGGTCATTTTGACTGGATATGATGAATTTGATTATGCGAGGCAAGCCATCTCGTTAAGTGTGGATGAATATCTGCTGAAGCCGTTCTCGGCAGGACACCTCACCGAATTGCTCACAAGACTGCGCGCCCAGATGGCGGCTGAAGTATCCGAGCGTGAAGATGTACAGCAGCTGCGTGAGCACTATCATACCAGTTTGCCTTTATTACAGGCAGATCTGATGGCGACCTTACTCCATCGGCAGAAATCCTCGACATATATTCATAGCAAAGCCAAACAATGTGGATTGGATCTGACAGGAGAACGCTATGGGGTGTCCGTATTGACACTGCATATGGAAGGAGATGTGCAGAAGGCGAAACCTGAGGGAGTATTCAACGAGCCTCCGCAGCGACATAACCAAGCAACATCTGAGGAAGCGGATCAGTCTGAGATATTCGTTCCCGGAGGCTCCTTGCGTCAATCTGAGGATGCTGAACTGAAACGCTTTGCTGCACTTAACATTGCGGCAGAAGTCTGGGCTGAGCATGGGGCTGGTCATGCCTTTATGCATCAGGAGACGATTGTGCTGCTCTATGTGGATCGTTCGGGCGGTACAGATGGAGCGAAGCGGCAACAGAAGGCATTGGAAAATGTGATGCGCAGCATCAACCACTATTTACGTATCCCGGCTACGGTGGGATCTGGTCAGATTGTCGATACACTCGCGGATGTGAATCATGCCTATGAAGATGCCCTGCTGGCATTGGATTATCGGCTTGTGCCCGGGACGGATTCAATCATATACATCGCGGACGTGGAGCGACAGACAGCGGGCAAACTGCGGTTCGACGAGTTGAAGCAGCAGACACTAACACGTTGTCTGAAGGCTGGTACGCAGGCAGAGCTGGAGGAAGCACTTGCGATCATTTTCCGGGAAATTACCGTGGAGCACGGGCGAAGTGATATTCAGCTCTATCTGATTGAAGTATTAACAACAGTATGGAAGGCCGCACAGGCATCAGGGGAAGAAATGGAAGACATCTTTGGTGCAGGGTTCCAGTTGTATGCGGATTTGTTCCGACTGCCGGGTCTTACTGAGGCACAGAAGAAGGTACGGGAGGTCTGTCTACTCGTACAACATCGCATTGCCAGCGGTCGCCAGCATGTATACAAGGATATTGTTGAGCAGGCATTAGTCTTCACCAAAGAGCATTATGCCGACCCGGACCTGTCCATTCAGAAGGTGTGCGGACATCTGCATATCAGCTCCGGTTATTTTTGTGGCATTTTCAAAAAAGAAGTGCAACTTACCTTCCTGCAGTACCTGATGCAGATTCGAATGGAGGCAGCGCGTGAACTGCTTCGCTCGACAGAGCTGAAGTCATTTGAGATTGCGGAGCAGGTTGGCTTTGCTGAACCCAATTACTTCAGTTTTTGTTTCAAAAAACATATTGGCGTCTCGCCCAAAGAATATCGTAAACAGGCTTCTCAGACGGCAAGTGAAGGTTCGATCCGATGAAGTTCTTTTCGAGATGGGTGAAGTCCATGGGACCTCAATTACGCTCCCGGCTGCGTTCGTCCAGAGTCAGCAGTATCCGGTTTATTATTACGTGGTCCTTTTCCGTTTTCATCGTCTTGGTGCTGACCATCATGGCAATGCTTCTGCATGACAAGTTCACGCAGGCTGCCGAGCGAAGTGCGGAACTGACGACGAGACAGATTGTAGATCAGGTCAGTTATAACCTGGAGGATTACGTCCGCAGCATGTCTCATCTGTACCGTGCCATTGAGGAACACATGCTGCGTGACGGGACATGGGAAGGGGAACTGGTGGACAAACAGCTCGACACACTGCTCAGCAGTCGTGAAGATATCATCTCGATTACTCTGCTTGATTCCACGGGGAAATTGCTTAAGAACCGACCTACAGCCGAATTAAAACCGAGTGCCCATGTGACACAGCAAGGGTGGTTTCAGTCTGCGCTTCGTGTGCCGGATCACCTGAGTTTCTCGTTACCTCATATTCAGAACATGTACACAGGCCCATATAAATGGGTCGTTTCCATGAGCAAAGGCATAACGATACGGCAAAATGGTCAGGATCGGCAGGTTATTTTGCTGGTCGATATCAATTTCAAACAGATGGATGAACTGAGCCGTCGGGTCAGTCTGGGGCAACGAGGATACGTGTATATCATCGATGAGAGTGCGGGCAATATCGTGTACCATCCGCAGCAGCAATTGATGTATATGGGACTCAAAAGCGAGAATATCGAACAGGCTTTGGTCGCTTCCGGCAGTTACGAAGATGAAGCAGATGGACAGAAAAGGCTGAATACCGTGAAGTCCGTTGCCAATATCGGGTGGAAAATCGTCGGTGTTGCTTATCTAGATGAGATTATGACGACTCGTCAGGAAGTGAACGGATATCTCATTCGTGTATTGATCGTTGTACTGGTGCTGGTCATTCTCGTCTCGCTGTTCTTATCCTCCAGTCTGACTCGTCCGATTCGGCGAATGGAACGTAAGATGAAGGCCGTAGAGCGCGGGGATTTCAACGTGGAGTTGCCTATTGAAGGGCCGCTGGAGGTTGAACGACTATCTCGTCGCTTCAACCTGATGGTTAATAAAATCAGGACCCTGATGGATGAGATTATCCACGAACAGGAACAGAAGCGGCGTCTGGAGCTGGAAGCCTTGCAGGCCCAGATCAATCCGCATTTTTTGTACAATACGCTGAATTCCGTGGTTCGCATGGTAGGTATGAGCCGTAATGAGGAAGTGATCACGATGATCACGTCTCTTTCCCGCCTGTTCCGCATCAGTCTAAGTCAAGGTAAAACGATTATCACGATCAGGGAAGAGCTGGAGCATGCGCAGCATTATTTGACGATTCAACAGATGAGGTTTAAGCGCAAATTCAACTTTACCATCCATGCAGATGAGACGCTCCTGGAATGCCTGACATTAAAGCTAGTGCTCCAACCCCTGATTGAGAACGCCATTGTTCATGGCATCGAGTACCACATGGACGAAGGACGTATTGAGATCGATGTTTATCGTGAGGACAACAAGCTGGTGTTTCGCATTACAGATAATGGGGTCGGCATGACGGAAGAACAGATGTCGGGATTACTAAGTGGTCTTCCTGTGGTCAAAAGCGGTGCAGGCTCCGGCGTAGCGGTACGCAACGTCCATGACCGAATCCGGCTCTATTATGGGGAGGGGTTCGGACTTGAATTTGCAAGTGAGCTGGAAGAAGGCACCACGGTCTGGCTTCGGATCCCCATTCAATCGCAGCAGAAGGAGGACGAGCCTGATGGCAGACAACCAAGTGAATAGGCACGATGACCATAGAGTTAAAGGATTGAATATTCGTACTTTTTGGAAAAAGGTTGCTGCGAGCTTCCCTGGAATTCGGAAACGTCGGTTATTAACTCTGACAGTTGCAAGCTTGTGTCTGCTTATAAGCAGTGCCTGTGGCCTATCGAGTCCGGATGCAACGGTATTACCACCACGTATTGCGCTGATTACACCAGCTGGAACTGGGGAACTTGCGGAAGCTATCCGGCTTGGTGCCGAAGCGGCTGCCAAAGAGAGTGGGGCGGAACTGATTACCGTGGAAGCATACCCTTCCGATGGTCATATGTACACACCTGCCATTCCAGACTCTGATGGAAGTCAGATGAAAATTAAACAGGCAAATCCCAACAGCCAAACGTTGTCTCGCAGTGCGCGAGAGCAGGCTCAGGTGGAGGCTGCTGCATTGGCACTGAAACAGGGGGCATCAGCTCTATTGGTTGATCCCCTGAGTGAGAAGGTACTTAGCGATATCATTCAGGAGGCACAGACAACGAATTCCGATGGAAACATCGTTCCTGTTATTGTGCTTAACGATGAATTTCCCGTGAAAGGCATCACCAGCATCATCTCCATGGATAACATTGAGGCGGGGAGACAGGCGGGTCAGGCCATGGCGGAGCTTCTGGAAGGGAAAGGGCATGTAGCCCTATTAGGTCCAGACCCTGTTAATTCCGGCCTGATTCAGAGAGAGCAGGGGGTTATGGAAGTCCTGGTACAGTATCCTGACATCCAAGTGGAACCCAAATCGATATGTAATACACGGGATGGATGTTGGCAGACTGCGAAGCAATTGCTGGACCAGCAGGAGGTGGATGGCTTTATTACTCTTCAGGAACCTGCTTCACTGGGAGCAGCCGATGAACTGAATCGACGCAACTCTGCGGACAAGGTAAGAATTGTTGGATTCGGCAGTGAACAACAGCAACTGGAGCAATTGCAGGAAGGGGTCTTTGATCATCTCATCGTCCAGAATGGATACAGTGCAGGTTATCTGGGATTGAATCAAGCCGTTGCGCGGCTGAATAATCAACAGGTGCAAGCGAGAGTGCTACTTGAGACGAAGCTGGTTAGTACCGACAATATGTTCTGGATGGATAACCAGAAGCTGTTGTTTCCTTTTGTACAATGAACGAATGTTGGAACGAATGCTGAATGAAGAAATGAAGGTGTTTTTTAACTTGAGGAAGATTTCGATAGAACAGGTGAAGATATTGTATTCGAATTTAATGTAAACCCTTTCATAATAAAGACATCGGTGAAGCCGAATGAACTTGGGGGAGGTCATTAGGATATGAAGAAAACATGGATGACACTGTTGATTACGGCATGTATGGTTGTGGCGGCGGGGTGTAGCAGCGGCGGAGACAGTGCAGGTGGAAGTACGGGAACAGATACAGGAGGCCAGACAGCAGCCGGTACGGAAACGCCCAAGATTGGTGTTGCCATCTACAAATTCGATGATACATTCATGACGGGTGTACGTAATGCGATGACCGCAGCAGCGGAAGGTATTGCGACCCTGGATATCGTGGATAGCCAGAATGCACAGCCAACCCAGAACGAGAAAGTTGATCTGTTTGTGTCCAAGAAATACAATGCAATGGCCGTGAATCCGGTGGACCGGACGGCGGCAGGTGTCATCATTGACAAGGCTAAGGCAGCAAACATTCCAGTGGTATTCCTCAACCGTGAGCCAGTGGCTGAAGATATGAACAAGTGGGATAAGGTGTACTACGTAGGAGCAAAAGCGGAGGAGTCCGGTACAATTTCTGGACAGCTGATTGTGGATTACTGGAAAGCACATCCGGAAGCGGACAAAAACGGCGATGGCAAACTGCAATACGTCATGCTGAAAGGGGAACCGGGTCACCAGGATGCAGAGCTTCGGACCAAATATTCGGTTCAGGCGATCCAGGATGCCGGTATCGAAGTGGAAGCACTGGCGGAAGACACGGCGATGTGGGACCGCGTGAAGGGTCAGGAGAAAATGCAGGCGTTCCTGGCTTCCCATGGCGACAAGATTGAAGCCGTTCTCGCGAACAATGATGACATGGCCTTGGGAGCCATTGAGGCATTGAAAGCAGCCGGATACTTCAAGGATGGCAAATCGATGCCGGTTGTAGGTGTGGATGCAACAGCTCCAGCCATTCAGGCTCTACAGGATGGCACGATGCTGGGCACGGTGCTTAATGATGCCAAGAATCAGGGTGCAGCCACGGTGGCACTGGCTTCGGTACTTGCCAAAGGTGAGACACCAACGAAGGAAAATACCAAATACGACATTACAGATGGTAAATACGTCTGGATTGCATACAAAAAGATTACAAAAGACAACATTGCCGACGCCCAATAACAGCACGAGACAGGGACGTCCGACATTCGGGTAGCGTCCCTTTTTTGCCGGTCATATGGAAGGGAGGATACAAGATGGAGTCACCTTACCTGCTGGAGATGAAAGGAGTTTCCAAAGCATTTCCGGGTGTGCAGGCACTAAGTCAGGTCACATTGAAAGTGAAGCCGGGGACGGTTCACGCCTTGATGGGAGAGAATGGAGCGGGCAAATCCACACTTATGAAATGTCTGTTCGGGATGTATCACCCGGATGAAGGAACGATACGCATCGAAGGAAAGGATGTGGATATTCCGAATTCCAAAGCGGCACTTCAGCATGGCATATCCATGATTCATCAGGAGCTGAACCCGGTCCCGCATCGTCCGGTGATGGAGAATATCTGGCTGGGTCGTTTTCCGATGAGGGGAATACTGGTGGACGAGAAACGGATGTATACCGATACACTATCTCTGTTCAAGGACCTGAACCTGGATATTGATCCGAAGGCTCAGGCCGGAACATTGTCTGTCTCCAAGATTCAATCCATGGAAATCGCCAAGGCGGTCTCGTTCAATTCCAAAGTCATCGTCATGGATGAGCCAACTTCTTCCCTGACAGGCAAGGAAGTGGACCAGCTCTTCGCCATTATTAATGAACTGCGCAGTCGCGGCGTATCCATAATCTACATTTCCCACAAGATGGAGGAGATCCTGACGATCTCGGATGAAGTGACCATCATGCGTGATGGCTTCGTTGTCGGGACTTGGGATGCTGCGGATTTAACGACAGATCTGATTATTACGCGCATGGTGGGTCGTGATCTGGACGAACGTTTCCCGGAACGGACGAACGTACCCGGTGAAGTGATATTAAAAGCCGAGGGGCTGACATCAAACCAGTCCAAATCGTTTCGTGATGTATCCTTTGAGCTGCGAAAAGGTGAAGTGCTCGGCATTGGCGGCTTGGTTGGAGCACAGCGGACAGAACTGATTGAGTCCTTGTTCGGACTGCGTGGACTCGCTTCAGGTACGATTTCGATTCATGGGCGCAAGGTGAAGATTAACTCCCCCGCAGCAGCGAAGCGTCATAACATTGCGTTGCTCACGGAGGAACGAAGGGTTACAGGGATATTCCCGGTGTTGTCGGTGTATGAGAACACAATCATTGCCAGTCTGGGGCGCTACCGAAATCGTGTGGGTTTGCTGGACGAGAAGAAGGGCCGGGAAGAGGCACGGGAACAGACGCAGAAGTTTAGAACCAAAACGCCTTCAGTTAACACGCTGATTCGCAACCTGTCTGGCGGTAATCAACAGAAAGTTCTACTGGCCCGGTGGTTGCTGACCGACCCGGAGATTCTGCTGCTGGATGAACCGACACGTGGAATCGATGTAGGGGCCAAGTTCGAGATATACACCATTATTACGGAACTGGCTCGTCAAGGCAAAAGCATTATCATGATTAGCTCGGAGATGCCCGAACTGCTGGGTATGTCGGATCGCATTATGGTGATGAGCGAAGGGCGTCTCACCGGAATCGTGGACGGAGCCGAGGCAACAGAGCAGGATATTATGAGGCTGGCCGCGCAGCAGCGGATGGCTTAGTCAGGAGGGAAACAGATGAACACACAGATGATCAATCAAGTGAAACAATATGTAACACAACGCGCCATCTTTATCGTATTGATTCTGCTCATCATTGGTATAGCTATTGCCGATCCGAATTTTCTTGCCTTCTCCACACTGCGGGACATCTTACAGCAATCCTCCACACGGGCTATTATTGCGCTCGGTGCAGCCTTTATCCTTGTCACGGGCGGGGTCGATCTGTCCGCTGGACGGGTGGTTGGTCTGACGGCTGTTGTATCGGCATCGATGCTGCAAATTGATGAGTATGCCAACCGCTTCTTCCCCGATCTGCCCCACTTATGGGTGGGTCTGCCGATCCTTGTCGGGATTACCGCGGGTCTATTCGTGGGATTGGTAAATGGACTAATTGTCGCCAAATTACATGTGCCCCCTTTTATCGCAACGCTGGGTACAATGGTTGCTGTGTATGGACTGAACTCCATTTATTTTGATACAGAACCCAACCAGTCACAGCCGATTGGAGGATTGAGACCCGATTTCACCGTTATTGGCTCTGGATACATTGATCTGGGCGGGGGTTATTCCATCCCGTATATTGTCCTCATTGCTATTGCGGTGGCATTAATCTGCTGGGTGATCTTTAACAAAACACGTCTCGGCAAAAACATGTACGCGATCGGTGGCAACATTCAGGCAGCACATGTATCCGGGATTCATGTGGCACGCAACCTGGTTGCCCTGTATGCCATTGCGGGTGCACTGTATGGTCTGGGTGGTGTGCTTGAGGCAGCACGAACAGGTGGAGCAACAAACAATTACGGTAACATGTATGAGCTGGATGCGATTGCCGCATGTGTGGTAGGCGGCGTATCAACGGCGGGAGGTATTGGAACAGTACCTGGAGTTATGGCGGGAGTGCTGATCTTCGGGGTCATTAACTATGGCCTGACGTTTATCGGTGTGAGTCCATACTGGCAGTTGATTATCAAAGGATTGATCATTGTTGCTGCTGTGGCTTTTGACATCCGTAAGTATATGGCAAAGAAATAAGATGAGCCTCAAGAGGTTACACCAGTCACTCCGATGACAGAACAACCTTCTGATCGCTGTTATCCCCAGATTTTTTGATTCCCTTCTAATTAGAAGGGAAAATCCGGGGATAAAGGCGAGGTGTATGCTTCCGATGTAGCTTTCTTTCAGAAAGCTTTTAGCTCCGCTTCTTCAGGTTATTTCTGACCTCTACGTTATCGTGTAAATAATTTGTTCATCTTATATGGAAAAGCAGCAAAGAAGCCAGCCCTCGGGATATAGAGAGCTGGCTTTAATTGTTTAACCATTGACCATCCAATCGATAACGGGGATAACTGGTCCAATGATACATAAGAGCAACATAAATCCGGCGACGTTATAAGATACACTGGTACCAAAATGCGCACGATATTTTTTGGCAATCAAGAAGGCTGGAATCCAGAAGAGGGCTGCTACTACAAAAGGAATGTGAAGTCCTTGAGTTCCGTTGCTATAAATCGGTATGTTTATTAAGTTAAGAAGATAATGACTGATCATAAAATTTGCTTTGCCCCATGGAAAGTTAAAGGCAAGGCCCCGTTCCGAAGCCCAGTGGTTTTCGTTGTGTTGTCATGTGATGTCCTCCATAACTAAGAATTTATCCTAAATTAATCCATTAATGTATTGTACCACAATAATGATATGCGAAGAGGAATTGTTTCACTTTTGTTGATTACAATTACATCATATGTCCTATTGCCTTCATAATTTATACATTCATGCGAATTTGACGAGCCTCCACTAATCGACAACATCAGCTAATCATAATCGATATAATACATGTACATAAGTTGTTTGATGTGAGTTTTATGTCAAAGGGGGCGAGGCTGTTTGCTTAGTTACACGATGAAAATGGTGATATTCCCGCTAGGTTGTCTGCTTGTCATTCTGTCCTCTTATGTTCTCAGGCTTACCCCTCATATGGCAATAATGTCACTTTCGGCGACATTATTGGTAGCAAGTATTTATGGGGAGAGACGATATCCTGTGCTGCGAAAGTTTCAGTGGATTTTTCTCGGGATATTCCACTATTTCAGTGAACTCAACTGGTGTAACATGCTGTATTATATGCTCATTATTTCAATGATCCAGGACAAACCACGGTTGGCGCAGACCTTGCCGATTTCGTTGCTGCTTATGCTGCAATATACGGTGATTCGGCTTTCGTATGTGCCTGTAGATACATATGCTTTGCTGGTTTCGTTATTTGACCTGTTAACCTCGGTTGTTATCATTTTTTTGTATCATACCTTAATCAACAGTGAGGTCGAGAAGCGCAGGCTTCGGGAAAAAAATCGGTTCCTGACCTTGCATGATCCGCTTACCGGACTGTTGAATTACGAAGGTTACATGGAGGTGTTACATAAGACAGTAGAAGAGCAACGGTCTTTTTTGCTTGTCCTTTTGAACGTCAATAACTTTAGCGGCTTTAAAAAAGATTCAGAAGATCCTTGGTGTACGGTAATCACAGGTACAGGTCAGATGATCAGCAATCATTTCACCGAAGCCTATGGCATATCCCGGTATGCAGGAGACCGATTTGCGGTCGTTTTGCCGGAGATACAGGATGTGGAAGAACGAATGTCGTCACTGTTATCCGTGCAGCTTCAAGGATTCCAGGTAAGCTACAGCATCTCTCTGTACCCGGAGATGTCGGATTCGTTGCAGCACTTTATGACGGTAGCCGAGGATAGGCTGCTTCAACAACAGCGCAGCAAGTGGCTGAAAAATGAAGAAGAAGTATTTCGTTCCGAAAGACTAAGGGCCGTTGGTGAACTGGCCGCGGGTATGGCTCACGAAATTCGGAACCCGCTTACCGCAATCCGGGGATTCCTGCAGCTTTCCCGTGGACAAGCGTTTAATATCGCGCCATGGTATGAAGTGATTATGGGTGAGGTGACGAGAGTAACCGATCTGACAGCTGAATTTTTGCAGTTTTCCAAACCACATGCCAATCACATGAAGCCGGAACAATTGGGGCACTGCCTTGAACGAGTAATGTCTTTGACCGAGTCAGATGCGGCATCCCGTGGGCATCGAATTACGCTTGAAATGATTAATGAGCCAGTCGTGATCAACATGGATCGGGATAAGATTGTGCAGGTATTGATCAATCTGATTCGTAACGCTTTTGAAGCAATGACAGACCCTGGTGAGGTTCATATGGATTTGTTGCAGGAAGGAGATGCAGTACTCATTTCAATTACAGATACAGGAAGCGGCATTCCGGAAAATTCGCTATCCACAATCTTTAATCCCTTTTATACAACCAAAGAAGAAGGTACGGGACTTGGACTTGCACTTTGCCAGAAAATCGTTCAGGATCACAATGGTAAAATTACCGTCCATAGCGAAATGGGGGTTGGTTCCACCTTCACGCTTCATCTGCCCATGGAGACGTAAATCGTATAACTGACCCAGAGATAGCAATTAAATAGTCATTAAATAAAATCAAAAAAACGCCGCATGGGTCCTGAAGAACCCCGTGCGGCGTTTATATTTCGATTAACTAATGTGTGGATTCCACATCGGTTCAGATCATTTTTGCTATATAAGAGTGTGTCTGCAATTTCAAGTAAGCGATATGATGATGGAGGTCAGCGTATAAAAGTCTGAAGTTCAAGCGTGGCTGATCCTGGCGAATGGGTAGTCGACTATCTAAGGAACATAGGACGTCTTATTTGGCCTTCAGGTCCTCACTTTAATTTGTAAGAAACTTCAGACACGTTATTTCCCAAATCTCATGAAAAAAACGCTGAAAAGGGTTGTTTGTTTGATTATAACGTCTCTCAGGTTCTTTAGATTTCTGAGGGAGCTTTAAAAGCTTGAATAAGACGCCTCAGATTCGTTAGCTTACGCTCTTGCTCTGCTCCAACCGCGAGCTGGACGATGTCCTCCAATTCCGCCCGGCACGGAGCAGAGCTTTTCATTTGGAATAGAGAAACTCCGCTTTTACGGCGTCCTGATTGTTTACTCGCACAAGAAGGAAATGTTCTCCCCACATTCAGGATAGAGCGCACTTGTTTGCTCCGTAAGCGCTAAGGTCCGCTTCGGCATGGAGTAGCTTTGCAGACACGCTTTAGTTCGACTTATTGAGCTGTCCCTGATGTAACTGATAGTAGAATCCTTGTTGCTGCATCAACTCGTCATGGCTTCCCCGTTCAGCAATCTGTCCATCATCAATGACGAGAATCTGATCGGCTTCACGAATCGTGCTCAGTCTGTGGGCGATGACAAAGCTGGTCCGGTCTTTCATTAATGTGCGCATCGCTTCCTGGATCTTCATCTCTGTACGCGTATCAATGCTGCTCGTTGCTTCATCCAGAATAAGAATGGCCGGATCAGCCAGAATTGCCCGGGCAATGGTCAGCAGTTGTCGTTGTCCCTGACTCAGGTTGCTTCCCCCGGAAATGATAGGGGTATCGTAGCCCTGTGGCAGTTTGCGGATGAACGAATGTGCATTCGCCAGCTCAGCCGATTGTCTGATCTGTTCATCCGTTGCGTCCGGCTTGCCGTAGGCGAGATTCTCGCGAATGGTACCCGAGAACAGGTATGCATCCTGAAGTACAATGCCGAGTTGCCGACGAAGTTGATCCTTCTCCAGTTCCGAGATGTCACATCCATCAATGGTAATCCTTCCGCCTGTAATCTCGTAGAAACGGGGCAACAGGTTGATAATGGTCGTTTTGCCTGCGCCGGTGGGTCCAACAAGTGCAATCATCTCACCAGGTTTTGCAGTAAAACTAACCTTCTTCAGAATGTCTCGCTCCGCACTGTACCCGAAGGAGACGTCTTCAAATACCACTTTGCCTTGAATCTGATCCAGTTGTTTCTTCTGTTCTTCCACGTATTCACCAGGCGTATCCATGATGTGGAATACACGTTCAGCACCTGCAATTGCAGCCTGAATCAAATTATACTGATTGGCTAGATCGTTGAGTGGCCGCTCAATCTGGCGGGAGTAAGCGAGAAAGCTGACGATCAGTCCGATGGATGTTAGATCATGATAAGCCATCCATCCACCTACAGAAGCCAGTATGGCAAACCCGATATTGTTCATCACGTTCATTGTAGGTCCAACCAGACCCGAAACGGTCTGGGCTTGTGTGCTGGATGTGCGAAGTTTCTCGTTCAGATTTTCAAAATGTTGATGTGCCTGATCCTGACGATTATAAGCAGCTACGACTTTTTGTCCAGCAATAGTTTCCTGAGCATACCCATTAAGCTCACCAAGCAATTTCTGTTGAGCGGTGAAGTGTTTGCGTGTTCTTGACGCGATCAGGCGAGTGGCGATGGTAATCAAGGGTACAGTCACTAGACTGAGCAGGGTAAGCCGAACATCCAGTGCAAACATGATCGACAAGGAGCCAACGAGCAAAATGGCGCTGGACATCAGTTGGGTTACACTTTGATTCAGCGTTGTAGATACGTTATCGATATCATTGGTGGCCCGGCTCATCAGGTCCCCGCTTTGATTTTTATCAAAAAAGCTGACAGGCAGCTCTTGCAGTCGGGAGAACAACGCATGACGCAGATCTTTAACGGTCAGTTGGGACACACCAATCATGACATAGGATTGAGCCCACATCAGGAGCGAACCAAAGACATAAACACTCAGCAAGAGGAGACATTCCTTCAGTAAACCCGCTGTTACTTTGGGAACGATATGTTCGTTAACGGCGCGGCCGAGAAGATAAGGCCCTGCCAGATTGAGCAGTGTGCCGAGAGCGGTTAGAACCAATGCAGCAATGACTCCTTTGCGATGACGTCCCATGTACGACCATACCCGAATCAGAGCATGGCGAGCATTTTTGGCTCGGACTTTGGGAACAGGTCCTCTTCCCGCTGGTCCGGGTCTTCCGATCGGAGGCACGACGGTTTGTTGAATGGAGGAAGATGCAGGTTTAGCCAAATTGAACATCCTCCTTCCGTTGCTGCGAATAATAGATCGCTTGGTAGTGTGATGAATGAGCCATAAGGTCATCATGTGTGCCCCTGGCAACGATCTGTCCTTCATCAATGACATATATACAGTCTGCATCCTTCACGGAAGAGATCCGCTGTGCAATCAAAAAGGTCGTGCTGTCTTTCATCAAGGATTGCAAAGCCTTCTGAATACTCGCTTCCGTGCGCAGATCCACAGCACTGGTGCTATCATCCAGAATGAGCACTTCCGGTTGCATGAGCAGGGCGCGTGCAATGGATATACGCTGTTTCTGCCCACCGGACAGATTGACGCCGCGTTGCCCCAGTTCCGTGTCATACCCGTCTTTCAGTTTCATAATAAAATCATCCGCTGCCGCAGCTTGTGCCGCAGCACGCAATTCAGCATCCGTTGCACCGGGCCGGCCGAAGCAAATGTTATCCCGGATGCTGCCGCTGAAGAGGATGGATTCCTGTAGCACAATGGACACACGGCTGCGAAGATCCTGAAGATCCCAGTGGCGAACGTTCACTCCATTCACGAGCACTTCACCCTGCGAAGCATCGTATAGACGGGGAATCAGCTGCACGAGCGAGGTTTTGCCTGAACCTGTTGAACCGATCAGAGCCACTTTCTCACCCGGGCGAGCCTTCAGGTTAATGCCGGTGAGTGCATGATCTCCGTCATAACGGAAAGATACGTCTCTGAACTCCACTTGACCGTCTGTGCGTGAGGAAAGGGAAGACGTTTGGTATTGGGATTGATCACGGGTAGTCGGGGGTGACTGCACATTCCCGGAGTTGTCGGTTCCCGATTGAATATCCGGCTGTGTATGTAACACCTCGTTGATCCGTGCAGCAGATACCTTGGCGCGGGAGAAACTCATCATCATCATGCCGATGGACGTGAGGGACGAGAGTACAACCGTGACATAGTTGATAAAAGCAATCAGATCTCCAGCAGCAATATCGCCTCCGACTACCTGGAAACCTCCGAACCACAGCACCGCTACAATGGTAGCGTTCAGCATCAGGCTGAGCACGGGTGCATTCAGCGTTACAATACGCCAGGCTTTGACGGCGGTTGTAGTGTAATCTTCGTTGGATTGCTTGAAGCGCTTTTTCTCCAGACGTGCACGTGCAAACGCCTTGACGACTCGAATGCCAGCAAGATTCTCCTGAAGCACAGCATTGACCTGATCAAGCTTGCTCTGCACACTGGCGAACAGCGGATAGGAAGCTTTTATCAGAATAAATAAAATAATAAATAGTACCGGCACAGTCGCAATAAGAATCAAAGCCAGTTTCACACTGATCGTAAACGCCATAATGATACTACCGATGATCAGCATCGGCGAACGGATAAACATCCGCAGCAGCATCTGCACAAAGGTCTGCATCTGGGTGATATCACTGGTTAGACGAGTGATCAGAGATCCTTCCTGAAACGTATCCAGATTACGGAAGGAAAAGGTTTGAATATGGTCAAACAGTTCCTGGCGCAGATCTGTGCCGTATCCAACGGCAGCTTTGCTTGAATAGAGTGTACAGCCTGCGCCGCCAACCCAGCCGATTAACGCAACAAGTAGCATGATCAGACCTGTAGTTATGATATGGGAAAGGTTGCCTGCAAGCACACCATCATCCACGATGCTGGACATCAGTTTGGGCTGGAGCAGGTCCATGGTAACCTCAAGTACCATGAGCAGCGGGGCGACGATCGCCGCCGACTTATACGGGGTCAAGAATCGTTTTAACGTCCACAATAGGGAATCACCTCAATGTTCATTGCATAAGTATTTTCTTTTAAACGATGTCGCGAGTCTGCATCAACTCAGGATTCACGCAGGTTTTGGAGCATACGCTGTGCAAGTGCAGACATGATCCGGGATTCTTCTGGTGTAAAATCTTTCTGGGCCTGCTGTTCCAACTCCTGAATCACTTCTCTCAATTCTTGTAACGCGGAGCGCCCCTGATCCGTCAGATAGACTCGCAGACTGCGCAGATCCTTCGGGTCTGCTTCGCGTCTCACATAACCGGATGACTCCATGCGCTTAAGCATGACGGTCACCGTAGCGGGACTGCGCTGAAGTTGTTCGGCCAGATTTTTCTGGGATTGGCCATCTTCCCGTTCAAGCTGGAACAGCAAAGGGGGCTGCCCCGGATATAACTCGGGGTGGTTCACAAGTTTCTCATGAACCTTGTAACGTTTCAGTTTCACGAGTTCGGATAGCTGTCCCATTAACCGATCGTTTTGGACTGGGTTCATATCATCTACTCCATTTCTACCTTCATTCCATCTTCTCGGTACTGAAAACCACACTTTTTGAACACGCACATTTAGTTAGTCGACTAACTAAATCTTAAGTTCGATTTGACATATCGTCAAGTGAATACAGATCATTTATTTTGGACTGGAAATATTGACCTGACATAAAATGATGTGATAAATTGATATTATCTAATTGTTAATAACATAATGTTAATAACAGAATGGAGTTTGGTTATTATGACTTATGAAGGTTCCTCTGGAGGAAAAGCTCCCGATTACCGGGAGCAACAGGAACAGGTACATATCAGTGAACAACAGTTTCTGGAAACGTATAATGCTGGTGATTACGAACGTCCTTCCGTCACCGTGGACATGTTGGTCTTTACGATACGCAGTGAGGCTCAGGAGAACTATCGCAAGCTCGCGGAACCCGAACTCCAGTTACTGCTGATCCGGCGGGGTGGCCATCCCTATCTGGGACAGTGGGCGTTACCGGGTGGATTTGTCTCCATGCAGGAATCATTGGAAGATGCTGCTCGGCGGGAATTGTTGACGGAGACGGGGCTGGATGATATTTATTTGGAGCAACTGTACACCTGGGGAGATGTGGAGCGAGATCCGCGTACACGGGTCATCAGCTGTTCCTATATGGCGCTGGTGGATAGCAGCGAGTTGGAGCTTCAGGCTGGCGATGATGCCAGTGAGGCCAATTGGTTTCGGGTGGAACAGCGACTTCTGGAAGAGAAACGCCATATCCATGAGCGTGGACGTGTGACAGAACGCAGGCTGCAGTTGATTTTGACCAATGGAACAGAAGAGTTATCGGCAATTGTTGAGACGAAAGAAACAATAGAAGGAAAAGTACGGAGCCATCGTTTGACGTTGGGGGAGGTTCAGGGGATTGCATTTGATCATGCCAAGATCATTCATTATGCGCTTGAGCGTCTGCGATCCAAGATCGAGTACACGGATATTGCATTTAATCTGATGCCGGAGACGTTTACGCTGACTGCACTTCAGAAAGTACATGAGATCATCAGTGGCAAAAAACTGCTGGCTGCCGCTTTCCGGCGCAAAATCGCCGATTGGGTCATTGAGACAGGAGAGTATGCGAGCAGTGCCGGTCATCGACCATCACGCTTATACAGATTGAATCCAGAGAGGCAGAACTTATAGAAGATGGTGTGCATCACTGAAATCGAATGAAGTCATTCAAGATGTTTGCGGGATGATTGCATACATGAGGAGCATGTAAAGAGGGGATATGGATGGAAAAGTTTACGTTTTTCTGGCGGACTGAATCTCCGTTCTCACAGTGGCACCCGGCGGATTTTACCGTGAACGGGGTTCACTACACGAGTGCGGAGCAATACATGATGCACCAGAAAGCACTGTTGTTTGGTGACCAGACCATCGCAGACAAGATTCTGAAGGCAAGCTCTGCTTCGGTGCAAAAAAAGCTGGGCAGACAGGTCGCAGGTTTCGACCGGACGTTATGGGAAGCTGAGTGCCAGCGCATCGTTTGCGAGGGGAATTGGGCCAAATTTACACAAAATGAAGAACTGCTAACCGCGCTGCGCGCCACTCGTGGAACGACTCTTGTGGAAGCAAGTCCGGATGATCGCATCTGGGGTGTGGGACTGGCGGAGGAAGACCGGCGTATTCGCAATCGAAGAACATGGCGGGGAACCAACTGGCTGGGTGAGATTTTGACCCGTCTAAGAGAAGATATAGGATGTGATTCAGATGAGTGATCAACAACAGGATAAAAACAATAGCAGTGGGCGATACAGCAACAACAGTAAACTCGATAGATCAAGTGGTATTGCCGGCTCCAATCCACGTACTATTCGGGCTAATATCGCACAGCAGACGTTGGCTATTTTGGATGAAGGGCAATACGTAAATGGGTATGATCGCAAGGTTGAGATAGGTACCGATGTGCAGCAAGCCATCCGAAATTCGGTGTTATACCGTCCAGCAGAATTGTCCGCGCTCAGAGAAAAGCTTCGTACAGAAGCTTACGTTGGAATTCAACCCACGGCCCCATCCGCTGGAGTTGAGGCTGCACCGGGTCGCATTGAAGTTACTGGCGAGACTACACTTGGAGCTGCTTTACGTTTGACGGTAGCTGAAGGAAGAGAAGATGTGGTCTGTCTGAACTTTGCATCGGCGAAAAATCCGGGCGGCGGTTTCCTTGGTGGAAGTCAGGCACAGGAAGAGAGTCTGGCCCGAGCGACAGGACTATACCCGTGCATCACCCAAATGGATGAAATGTACGAGTACAATCGCAAACAGCGATCGGGTCTCTATTCGAATTATATGATCTATTCACCGGATGTTCCGGTGATCCGGGATGACGAAGACCGATTGCTGGACAAATATTATGTATCATCATTCATTACTGCGCCAGCGGTGAATGCGGGTGTGGTGAAAGAGCGTGGAGAAGCGGATGATCTACAGATTGAGTCCGTGATGAAGGAACGTATTCGTTATATTCTGGATGTGGCTGTTTCCAACGGTCACCGTACGATTGTTCTGGGCGCGTACGGTTGCGGCGTATTTCGTAATGAACCGGCAGTGGTGGCGAAGTATTTTCATGATGTGTTAGTGGGAGAGGGATTTAAGGACTCCTTTGAACGAATTGTATTTGCGGTATATGATCGATCCGCAGGTCAGAGAACATTAAAGGCATTTCAACGTTTTTTGGCAGAGGGCTAATTAAGTAGAACAAAGGATGTAGCTTGAAGAAGGAAGCAGGACAAAAGGAGATGAATGCGATGCAGTTTCATGAGAGAGAACAGGATTTATTTGAACTGGGGGATGAGTACACGCTTGCACACTGCATATCAGCCGATGCAAGGATGGGCAAGGGCATTGCGGTACAGTTTCGCGAACGATTCGGTTTGGAAAATCTTCAAGAACAGGCGGGACAAGAGCCACTTGAGATTGGACGATGTTATCCGGTAGGACGGACGCTGAATCTGGTCACCAAGGCAAAGTTCTCCAATAAGCCGACGTATCAATCGTTGACTAATGCGGTAGAATCCATGCGAGACGTGTGTGTGAAGGATGGTATTACCAAACTGGCGATGCCCCGAATAGGATGCGGGTTGGACAGACTGAAATGGGAGAAAGTCAGTCCGATTATCCAGAAAGCTTTTGCCGATACGGATGTTGAGGTCATTGTCTGTACACTGTGAGCGCACTTGGTGGAAGAGGATGGACTGCAGCTTGCTGGCAGATCCAACGCAAAAAACCTCAGCTTTGAGGGGAATATACCGTAAGTATGATTCATACCTACGCTGTTCCAATTCAAAGTGAGGTTTTTTATTGTTTTTTATAGATGATAGGTATCAGATGTATCGGACACTTTATTTTTTGGAGAACATTTCTTTGGCTTCATCCATGGCCATTTTATTACCGATCGATGAGTAATCGAGCCAAGGTTGTGCACCAATCGGGTAGACATGACCGGCTTTGACTGCTTTCAGACCTTGCCAGATCGGATTGTTTTGCAGCTCCTTGAACATGGTCTGGGCTTCATCATCCGAATTCACAACCACAAAGATTGCATCTGCATCATAGTCCGGCAATATTTCACGGGAGACGACTTGATACGGTTTAGTCGAATCGATATCTGTGATCCCTTTGGCAGGAGTCAGACCAAGATCCTCATACAAAATGGGACCCATGGGACGACGTGTACTGAACACACGTAATTCCTTGGCAGTAACACGGATCGCCATTACTGTTCCATCACCAATCGTGTCTTGAATCAGAGATTTCACTTCTTCCGTTTCGGTCGCGTAGTCCTGAATGTATTGATCGGCTTCCTTCTCGCGATTCACGAGTTTGCCAATGTCTTTCAGATGATCGCGCCATGTACCGTCATCCAGATTGAAGACATGCACCGGAGCAATTTTTTCGAATTTGGCAATATCACCACCGGAGAATTCTTCGTCCAGATAGATCACATCGGGTTTCAGGGCAAGCAAAGCTTCCATATCCGGGTCTTTAACCGGACCAAGTGGCGTTGTATTTTGAAGTTGATCAGCAACATGGGACAGGAAACCTTTGGCTTCGCCACCGATAACGGAACCAACTGGAGTAATACCGAGAGACAGCAGATCATTGGTCAGATGGATCGACATGGAGGCAATACGTGGCTCTCCTGAACTTGCACTGTTGTCCTGATTTTTGCTTGAAGTATCCGTGGACGATCCGTCAGAAGCAGATGATGAATTATTGGCCGTTCCACAGGCTGCGAGCACAAGCACCAGACAGATACTCATGACAAGCATAAGATTTTTCTTTAACATGGGTAGTCACATTCTCCTTGAACATCTCTTGGATGTCTTTATTGTTTTTTGAAAAAAAAGATCACTTGCTTCGTACTAAAAGGTACAAAAAGTAAGGCGCACCAATCGCAGCAACCACCACGCCTGCCGGAATGGCGTTAGGCTGAAAGATCGTTCGCCCGATCGTATCGGCGGTCACCAGAATAACCATACCGATGAGTCCGGCAGCAGGGATCAGATGCCGATGCATCGGACCGACAAGCCTGCGCGCCAGATGTGGCGCTGCCAGACCGATAAAGCCGATCCCGCCAGCCATCGATACACTAACGGCAGACAAGGCCACGGCGCAGAGCAGCAAAATAATACGCTGGGATCGGACAGGTGTCCCGATACTGGTTGCGGCAGCATCTCCAAGATTGAAGGCATCGAGCGTTTTGGATCGACTCCAGATGTACGAGATACATAACACCACCCAAGGAAGCAATGCTTGCACATGAATCCAATCCCGGCCCCAGACGCTACCTGCCAACCAGCGAGCGGCAAAGGAATAGGTGTCTTCATCCAGACGCAGGGATAGGTAGAGTGTCAACGCATGGAACCCGGCCGCTACCGCGATTCCCACCAGAATCAGCTTAATGGGTGATACGCCGTTGTGCCGATCATAGGACAGCAGCATGATGATCAGAGCGGCGGCAACACTGCCTGCAAAAGCAAACAACGGGATCAGCAAGGCCACAGAGCCATCCATTGTAAAGGAGAGACTAACAAACACCATTAGTCCAAATGCTGCCCCCGCATGTAATCCCAGAATACCCGGGTCCGCCAGTGGATTGCGGGTAATCCCTTGCAGGGCTGCTCCAGCAATACCAAGTCCTGCTCCGGCCAGTACAGTTACAAGGATGCGAGGAAGTCGGTAATCAAACAGTACAATTTGATCATCCGAACTGCCATTACCAAACAAAGTCTGTAACACAGCCACTGGGGAGAGACGAATGGTTCCCGTGTTCAGGCTGATCACAATAACGGCAATGGCGATGCAGAGCAGAGTGATACTGACAACTATCGAACGTTTACCTCGTGAGGGTGTATTAAAATTCATCGCTACAAGGCCCTCCTTTCTTTACGGGCCAGATAGAGGAAGAACGGTACACCGACAAAAGCGACCATAATGCCTACCGCGAGTTCCTCGGGCGGGTTCACGATGCGTGATCCCAGATCGGCGAGCACCAGTAATATCGCTCCCAGCAGTGAAGACATCGGAATGATGAGTCGATAATCCACACCCAAAAGTTTGCGTGAGATATGGGGGATGACGAGCCCGACAAATCCAATTGAGCCTACTGCCGACACGGACACACCAGCTAGCACAACAACCGCTGCGAGGGCGAGAAACCTCGTCCAGCGCAGGTTGATCCCGAGATTAATCGCTACTTCTTCACCGAGTGACATAAGCGATACACGCCGGGCGAGTGGCATGATCAGTACTAGTGTGGCGAGCAGCACGGGAAGAATAAGCTTGAGATGCCGCCATTCTATTCCGCCAAAACCTCCCGCATACCAGAAGGCCAGATCCTGACTCAGGTCGAAATAAATGGCAACTCCTGTGCTGAGCGAGGTTAACATGGCTGCAATAACGGCTCCGGCAACGGTCAGTCTGATGGAATTCAGACCACCAGGTGCTGCCATTCCAAGCAGGAAGATAAGCAGTGTGCCGAGAACAGCCCCCAGGAATGATAAAAACATAATCCAGCCGTACGGCAGTCCGGGCCAAAAGGCAAAGCTCAGTGCTACGACAAAAGTGGCTCCAGCATTGATGCCCAGAATGCCCGTGTCTGCCAGCGGATTACGCGTAATACCTTGCATTAAAGCTCCTGCAACGGCAAAGGCAGCACCGATAATAACCGCGGCAAGGACACGAGGCAGCCGCAGTTCATGAATAATCTGATGTGGTGTCAAAGCTGGGTTGTACTGAAATATGGCAGCCCATACGGTTTCCAGCGTTAACCCTTTGGCACCTAAAGAGATTGCGACAAACATACTTAGCAGCAGTATGGCTATGGCAGACAAAAACGTCAGCCCAACGGTCACTGCAGATTTTTTTGAATTAGACGGACGATGTGGCAGTCCCGGATGTTGAATACGGGTCACTCCTTTGGTACCAACAACGCATTTCATTGTTATTGATTATCATTATCAATTAGTGATCATTATAGAATCTTAATTCAGGCCCGTACATGGCATAAATTAAGATTCTGGAGATGGACATTTTTTAGATTACAAAAGTGAAGGTTTGTTCGTCAACATAGAGAGCGCTTCATCGAGCTGGATGTTGATGGAATATGGAGCATATACGACCCATGAGTTCCAGTCGATGAGATGTACACGTCCGTTTTTTACCGCAGGATGGCTGTTCCATAGTGAATTCGAAGCCATCTCTTTCAACAGTGTTGCCTTTTCATGCATAGAATTAATCGCCAGTACTAGCACATCTGCCTCCAGTCCGTCCCATTCCCCTGGTGTGAAGGGCAGCCAGTTGAATCCAACGCCGGGAGATTTGCCAGCCAGTTCGGTCTGAATCCGCTGAGGAGCGGCCAATTGCAAGGTTCGATAAAAGACATGTCCGAAGTTGCGATGGCTGTACATCCGTGGACCTTTAGGCGTTAACGTGCCAACGGCAACGGTGATGTCCCCGACGAATTCCTTGATTTTTTTGCGTGCACGCTCTGCCTTGCGTTCATGTCGATCCAGCCAATCTGTGGCTGCTTGGGTACGATCCACTATGGATGCAATCTGATGCAGATGACCAAAGACGTCTGTCTGGTTCCAGGGAATCGTGATGATGGGGGCGATATCGCCAATATGCTCCATCGCTTTGGCAGCTGCATTGTCCTTGGTCAGAATCAATTCAGGATTTACATCCAGGAAGGCCTGACGTCCCTGTTCCCACGGTTCATAAGCGTGGAAGGGCAGTGCCAGCGATTTGGGCATATGAGGCAGGTGGCCCTGAATCTGAGCTGCGCATGGCGTGATGCCAAGTGTCATCAGGTGGTCCGTGTATGGATAGGAGAGCGACACGATATTCCGATGGACCTGCTTCGCATAGGAAGTGGGGGCATATCCAGCATGGTTCCGGAAACGTCGGCTGAAATAGAATTCGTCACGGTAACCCACTTCACGAGCCACATCACGGATACGCAGATCGGAAGTGAGCAACAATTCCTTGGCCCGGTTCATACGCAGATGAGTGATGTATTCAATCGGATTTTTCTGCATGCGGCTCTTGAATAGCTGCGAGTAATAGGATGGATGCATGTCAGCCAGTTCAGCCAACTTTTCCAGCTTGATCTCGTGCATGTAGTTTTCGCGCATGTATTGCAGGGTGGACCTAAGCCACTGTTCGGGTTCATCCTGTCCAGCCACTACGTCAGTCTGGTCTTCTTGAGGCCAGAGTATATGTAACAGTTCTGTCAGGAGGAGCTGTGCTTTCAAGCCTGTTTCCAGTCCTTCTTGGGTTAATTGTGTAAGCTGTGCGGCAATGCGCTGTATACCGTAAAATGGGCCCTGAATCCAGCCTGTAACAGGTGAACTGAGCTCACGTTCGTAGATTCGTCTGGCTTTTGTCTTCTCCGTAGCCCGATACAGATCAAAGTGAATGATATACAGTTCAATATCATGGTCTTCATCTCCGATCAGTTCAATTGCAGTTCCTGGTGTGCACAGACAAGCTGATTTGCGAACCACGTGGGATTCGGTCTCATTCATGATCAGTTGGCCTGTGAATTTGTGCATGTATATGAAGGTATGATGAGCTAGCTCAGTTGTGGACCAGCGCCATTTCCCACGGGTTATTATATGTTCTGCCTGACGAAGTTCAATCAGGGTATCATTCAGGAAGGCATCCAGGCCTGCCCGGGTTGAGGATTCCTTTTCTGCATTGGGACTTGTCTGCTGATGTAACATGTGTGGATTCATGCCGCTGTGGGTGGTACCGGGAATGGTAGTCATGGTGCTATGCGACCTCCTCTCTTTTGAACAGTTAGATAATGATTGAATCTGGAACTTACCATATTTTCTTGGACCTGTAGGTCTTTCTTGAACAACTATTGATGCGTTTTGCATGATGTTATGATTACTGGCTGCCTTGTCCAAAGCGCGTTTGCAGTATAGTCAGGGTTTTATGAATAGCACACGGGTATGATCCCGTTATCAGATGTGATCGATAGTTTAACCAGATTGTCGCTAGTTACAAGTATGTTTAGGGACAAGACTTCTTGGCCCTAGTCTGCTGATAATCTTAGCAAATCTACTGGAGAATTGAAATGTACACAGATATGTTCGAGGCCCTGATGAGCTTGAATTCTATTGAAAGCACATAATCGAAATCGTTTTCTGACGTAAGCGTTTCTTTTTGGTAAAATAAAGGGGATAACATGTTGGCCTGATCTGAATCATGAACCTTTTCAACTCAAATTGCAGTAGGGAGGCTTTAATATGACAGAAGTAGTGGGACGGGACAAAGTACGCTGGGGCATTATGGGCACGGGATGGATTGCATCCCAGTTTGCAAAGGATTTGGAGCATGCCGGGAACGCAGAGAAAGCAGCGGTAGGTTCACGGACAGCGGGAAGTGCGGAGAAGTTTGCAGCTGAATATGGTTTTGCACGCGCTTACGGTTCTTATGATGAGATGCTTCAGGATCCTGAGGTAGATATTATCTATGTGGCCACACCTCATCCTGTGCATAAGGAGAATGTAATGGCTTGTCTGGAGGCAGGTAAAGCGGTGCTCTGTGAAAAGCCGTTTACGATGAATGCGCGTCAGTTGGAGCAACTGGTGGAGACGGCACGGGAGCGCAACCTTTTCCTGATGGAAGGGATGTGGACACGCTTTTTGCCACCAATCGCTCAAGCCAGAGCATGGATTGCAGAAGGACGAATCGGTGAAGTACGTTTGCTCCAGGCAGACTTTGGATTCCGTGTTGGCTGGGAGCCGGAAGGAAGGTTGCTTAATCCGGATCTGGGTGGGGGCGCATTGCTGGATGCAGGAGTGTACCCGATTTCTTTTGCTTCGATGATCTTTGGCGAACAGCCCCAGCATGTATGGAGTACGGCCAATATCGGTGAGACGGGTGTGGACGAGCAGTTTTCCGTATTATTGTCCTATTCCGAGGGACGTTCTGCGTCACTGAGTGCTGCCATTCGTCTGAACCTCAGCAATGAAGCGGTCATATACGGTACGGAAGGCAAGATTCGTCTCCCTTTATTCCTGGCGGGCAAAGAAGCCTATCTGCATGTGAATGGTCAGGATGAGCCGGAGAAGTTCACGGATGATCGAACGTGCATTGGTTATGCTTTTGAGGCAGAAGAAGCGGGACGCTGTATCCTAGAAGACCGCACGGAGAGCAATACCATTAAACTGGACGAATCTCTGGAAATTATGAAGCTGATGGACACCATTCGGGGCCAGTGGGGTTTGCGTTACAAATCGGAGTAAACAGACAGGAGCTGACATGTGATGGTGAAGATTCTGATATCCGGGTTTGAACCTTTTGGCGGGGATGCGGTGAATCCGACGGGGGTGTTAATGGAGGCTCTTGCAAACGAAGTGATCGAGGGTGCTGAGCTAAAAACAGTACTGTTGCCCGTGCACTTCGATGAATGTGCAGACCTGCTGATCGCAGAGATGGAAGCCTATCGGCCAGATGTTGTCATCGCCTGTGGGCTGGCCAAGGGCAGAACGTCCATCACACCGGAGCGGATCGCCGTGAATGTCAAAGATATTCCGCCTGGCTCCTACGCAGATAACCAGGGGCAGCGTCCT
Source organism: Paenibacillus sp. FSL k6-2145 (assembly GCF_037976585.1). Taxonomy (NCBI): domain Bacteria; kingdom Bacillati; phylum Bacillota; class Bacilli; order Caryophanales; family Paenibacillaceae; genus Paenibacillus; species Paenibacillus sp. FSL k6-2145. Next base: position 3,378,547 of record NZ_CP150267.1, read on the forward strand.
GTGGACGAGCCCATTGCAGATGGCAGCCCGGACGGTTTGTTCTCCACGTTGCCCATACGTGCCATGGTGAATGACATGTCCGCAGCAGGTATTCCCGCTGCCGTGTCCAATACAGCAGGTACATATATCTGCAACAACACAATGTACCGGGTGCTGGATCACATTCGAGTAGGGCAACTTCCGATCCGTGCCGGATTTGTACACTTTCCCGCCTCTACAGAGATGGCTGTGTTGCAGCCTTCCGTTCCTTCGCTGCCTATTCCCATGATGTTGGATGCGCTACGGATTATGATCCGCACGGTTGTAGCTGATTCGTAGGGGATGGTTGGATTCGTAGACCGCAGTTGTGAAAGGGAGAGCTGTGGGTTGGGAATGGGTTACAGTAGGGTTCAAGATGACGTGGAGAGCGTGGAGTTGCAAGGGTTTCTTTCTGCTTCGATCTTGGGTTGAGTAGAGTGATAGATATGAGTATAGATATGAAGTTGAATATAGAGTGAAAAAAGAGCTGTCCCAACGTCATTTGTCTGACGTTAGGGGACAGCTCTTTCTATTTTGTGTGTCACGTGTAGACAAACATGGTTAGTAAGGCCACTAGTTTGCAGCAAAGTACCTTGATGCAAGTATTTCGCCTAGACTCTAAAACCGTAACCACGAACCAAAAACCGCAAACGGCCAATTCGAAACCCGAAATCCGAAACTACAAACTCGAAACCCGGTAAGGCTTATATAACTTTTGCTGGAAAGTAGGGACTCAGCGTAATAGGTGCGGGGGAGTTTAAGGATAGACTCCGATTCGTGAGCCTTCTAAGCTTCTGAATACAACCTCTATTAACCCGAAGTAACCAAGCTCTTACAAAAACAAGACGTTAGAACACGACCATCACCCTGGCTAGCTAAGAGTTGTATCCACGAATGTACCCTATGCAGAACTTTAACGAATCGAGCGCACGCTATTCGCTGGAAATACGCACATACTAATTTCTAACGACTTTCGAATACCCCGGATAGGCTTCAACGAAGCTTGCTCCTCAGAACACCGTGGGACGGACTATAATGAACCGAGTACACGCTATTCGCCGAAAATCTGCACATTCCAATTTCTAACGAATTGTAGAAGCGTTATTGTGTGGCATTAGGCGTGTTTGTCGGTGATATGAACGAATTTTAGCTAAATAGAGTGTCTGGGATTCTTTAGAATTCTCATACCACGTTATTCGGCTAAATAAGATGTGCTGTGTTCTTTAGATATAGAGCGAAGAGAAACTAACTCAAATTAAAGTAAAGTTAGATTCGCAACAGATCAAGGTCGAACTCAGGAACGAGTCCTTCTTTCATGGCGCGGCCAAGCAGTGCAGTGATTGCACCGTAACCATCATCACCCAGGTTGGCGCTGAACTCATTAACGTACAGTCCGATATGCTGTGCAGCTACGTCAGGGTCCATTTCTTGGGCATGTTCCATAACGTATGCTCTCGACTCATCCGGGTGCGCCCATGCATATTCAACGGAGGCGCGTGCCCATCCGGCGAGGGCATGAGCATCCATGTTGCGACGTGCAATGATCGCTCCAAGCGGAATCGGAAGACCCGTATCACTTTCCCACCAGTTACCAAGATCGGTCATCAGTTTGAGATCATAGTTCTGGTACGTGAAGCGTGCTTCATGGATAACAAGTCCGGCATCGATCTTGCCGTCTCGCACAGCAGGCATGATCTGGTCGAATGGCATGACCACAATCTCGCCTACACCGCCGGGAACATTTTGCGCTGCCCACAGACGGAATAATAGATATGCTGTCGAGCGTTCACTAGGCACAGCAACCCGTCGTCCAGACAGATATGCTGGATCGGTCGTGCCATTTGCGGTCAGAACCAAAGGACCACAACCTCTGCCAAGTGCGCCTCCAGCAGGAAGCAGAGCATAGTCAGACAACACGTATGGCAGTGCTGCATAAGATATTTTCATCACTTCAGGTGTGTCAGGTCCATCGGGATTTGCCGCCAGACCATTGGTAATATCAATATCAGCATAACGGACATCCAGCTCAGGTGCGCCTGGGATCAACCCGTGCACCCACGCGTGAAAGATAAATGTATCATTTGGACAAGGGGAAAATGCAATTTTCATGATGTAATAACCTCCCGTAAAATGGAACTTGCAGTCTGAAGCGCATCGAGGGCATCCTTGATGCGCCAAGCGTCGCGGTCGCGTGGACCGACCGCGTTGGATATGGCCCGCAGTTCGAGTGCTGGCACGCCGAACTGCTGGGCAGCTGTTGCCACGCCGAAGCCTTCCATGCCTTCGGCGGCGGCATCCGGCACGCGGCGCAATAGCTCCGCGGCCGTCTCCGCTGTTCCGGTCGCCGTGGAAACGGTGACCGCAGTGCCTCCGCTGACAGCGAGCCCGGCCCGCTGCAGCTCATGGCGCAGGCGAGCGGCAAGCTCCGCGTCCGCCGCTACAATAGACGAGCCGAATCCGAGCTCGTCCACACTAAGGAAGCCGTCTGGCGTCTGCGAGCCCAGATCGGCGGCAACCATGGCGTCGGCTACCACGAGGGAGCCGACGTCTGCCCGGCCGGGGAACCCGCCGCCGATGCCGGCACTGATCACCAGCATGTAGGCTGGTGAAGATCCGGCTCCGGCAAGGGGCCCCGGCCTTGAAGATGTGGCAGATGCCTGTGCCACATCGGATGGGCTTGGCGCAGTAGAACCCTGCGCCAACGCCCTAGTGCTTGCAGTCGCTACGGCATATGCCAATGTAGCGGCTGTTCCTGCTGCGGCCGAGGCTGGGCCAACGCCCGCTGCGATGACGTCAAATCTTTCCGCGCCCGTGTCTCCCAAACCACGGAGGACCGCATCTTTCTCCGCATCAACCGCGGTTACAATTAACACACGTTGTGATGAATTTGCGTGTACCGGACTTATATCTGAAGTGTTTATTTTCCCAGTTGAATCCCCGTGGTGTCCATTATTTTCGAATGATGCGTTTGGTTCATTATTCTGCTCTTTATCCTGTCTATGTTCATTCATCTCGGATTCTCCTTGTGAGGTATTCGAAGCGTAACCTATGCCTCCATAATATCTTTCTTACAGCAAGCTTTTAGCTACACTTCTTAGGGTTATTACTGCCTTCTATATTTCCGTGTACATGTATAGTTCAACTTATATAAATGGAATTCGGACATAGTTTTGTCCACTATGAAAGGACATTTATCTTCATTTTGTCTTTCAAAGAGTGGACACTTTTTCTAAAAAGGTACTATACCCATCCTTTAAAATAACACACTACATATAGATTTTTTCGGACGTAAAATTACAAATGATCTATATGTAGAAATCAAACTCCAGAGTGCTTTCTCATGTCTGTGTCCACCCTTTGAAAGACATATCTACAATATGTATGCTCAGTGCGGACAGCACGAGTTGGCGCTCAAAAAGGTCAGATAAACGATTGAAAAGGCTGAAGACTGCCCCGACCCAATTAACGTTAATCATATATCCCATCGAATTATTTACCACAAACCAAATGAATAACTGGCCGACTCTACACCCGATCCCTACATAGTAGCTCATTTGTGTAAACTCATTTGTGCAAACCCGAACTTAAAGCAAGTACATAGTCTCGCTAACTCTAATATAGCTGCCTGCTGAACAGCCAACTACTGTGCAGACAACAGATCTATAACGCAAAACAAAATATATAACGCATAACAGACCTAACAATCAATCAGATTAAATGCGCACAAAAAAGTAGCCAAGATACAGTGATTATTGAACAATACTTCATCTCCATCATAACGGAAGGGGAAAGACCTGAACAACCTTTACATGTAATTCTGTCAAAGCGGTCAAGCAAAGTTCTGGGTAGCCGTATCACTTCGAGTAGCCACATCTAGCCACATCGCTTCAGATAGCCGTTTTGCCTCACCTCATGTGAACGCCACCCTGATCGTGCCGCGTCCTAAGCCGGAATGAACCTGCTTTCCAAAATTATATATGTCATTTGAACCATATAACCTCTCTTTATTAACGTACTCCCAATAAAACAAGAAGTCAAAGTCAACGGTTGACAATTCGATTTAACTGTATTAATAATAGTAGTACAGTTAATACACCTAAGAGTTGAATAGTACGGCACTACAGCTGTACAGCTTAGGTAACGCCTTTTTACACCTAGATATTTGCACATACACCTCAGATACAGTCATTTAAAACCCATAAGTTATTTCACACATTTACAGAAAGGAGGTGCGGGATGTTCGAATTAGATGTACGCAGCCGTAAGGCGATCTACGAGCAACTAGTGGACAAAGTCAAAGAAATGATCGTATACGGTATTCTAAAGCCCGACGAGCAGCTTCCTTCCGTTCGTGCGTTATCCACGCAGCTGACCGTAAATCCAAATACGATTCAGAAAGCGTATCGCGAGCTTGAACGTGAAGGTTACATTTATTCTTTGAAGGGAAAAGGGAGCTTCGTATCATCGTCTGTGGAACATCCGAATGAAGCCATGAGAGATGAGATCAGAGAGTCTCTGGTGAAGTTGATTGCAGAAGCTTCGTATTCCGGTTTGACCAAAGCGGATATGACGCTTTTGTTTGAGGAAGCGATGGCCCGTATAGAGAAGGAGGAGCCTCATGATTGAGCTGAATCAAGTCGTCAAAGCATTTGAACAGGAAAAGGCAGTGGATGGCGTAACGATGCACATACATAAGGGGTCGATCTATGGTTTGCTCGGTTCCAACGGGGCAGGCAAGACATCGCTGCTCAAAATGATGGCTGGTATTTACCGTCAGGACAGCGGGACTGTTCGTATCGAAGATAATGAGATTTATGAAAATATGGATCTCAAAGGCCGCACAATCTTTATGGCCGATTCGCCCTACTTTTTCCCGCAATCTTCAATAACTCAGATGGCTGCATTTTATCGTTCGGTATATCCACGCTGGAATGAGGAGCGGTTCAAGCAACTGGCTACCGTGTTCAAACTGGATGTAAAACGCAAGCTGCATCGCATGTCCAAAGGCATGCGCCGTCAGGCAGCCGTATGGCTGGGACTTAGCTGTATGCCTGAAGTGCTGCTGATGGATGAGCCGATTGATGGCCTTGACCCGGTCATGCGTCAGCAGATCAAAAACTTGCTGTTCCAGGAAGCAGCTGAGCGTCAGGTGACCATTGTCATCTCGTCCCACAACTTGCGTGAGATCGAAGATCTGTGTGACCATGTGGCGATTATGCACAAAGGCCGAATTATTGTAGAGAAGGATCTTGATGATCTGAAGGCCGATACGCATAAAATCCAAGTCGCTTTCCGCCACCCGGACCATGCCAAAGCCATGGATGAGCAGATTGATATTTTACATGAAGAGAAACGGGGAAGTGTATCCCTGTACATTGTCAAAGGCAACCGACAACAGGTAACGGATCAATTCCGTATACATGATCCGTATCTGCTGGATGTACTGCCTTTGACGCTCGAAGAAATCTTTATTTACGAAATGGAGGACGCAGGGTATGATATTCAACCGATTGTTCTGTAACCGGGGCATCCTGATCCAAAATTTCAGACAGCATGGATGGATAGGCATTTTATTTCTCATCACATTGTTGTTCTCGTTACCTTTATATATTGCTACCGAGTACAGAGATGTGCCACAGCAGATTACAAGTTTGTTTCAGGCCAATGGTGAAGTGCAGATTTTGTTCGCTATCACACTGCCCGTAGCGGCTGGAATCTTTCTTTTTCGGTACATTCAATCTGGTGCACCTTCGGATCTGTTCCATAGTTTGCCGTTACGTCGTAAACATCTATTAACGATTAATCTGTTGACCGGATATGCCATGATCCTGATTCCAATCTGGATTACAACTGCGATTACCGGCTGGGTATGGGCGGTACTGGATCAACCTGCGTTTTTGTTCGATGGCAGTACAATCTGGATGTGGGGCTTGAGCATGAGTATCTACTCGCTATTTATGTTCATGCTAACTGTAGCGGTCGGCATGTGTATTGGTCAATCTGTATTGCAGGGACTCACCGTGTACGCACTCGTCTTGTTACCTGTTGTCGTATGGTTCATTATGTCACTTCATCTCCAGCATTATTTGCTCGGATATGCTTTTGAAGAAGTGGGCTTTAATGCGGAGAAACTCTCACTTGTCCTGCGTGTGGGTTCGATCAGTAACCTCCCTGTAATCCGTCTGGAGTTAATTATCTATGCTATATTTGCAATCCTGTTTATTCCTCTAACCTATTTACTTTATGCGAAGAGACAGGTTGAATCTGCTACTCAAGCAGTTACGTTTAAACTTATAAAACCTATATTCCGCTTTGGATTGATGTTTACATTGGTTCTGATTGGCGGAGGTTACTTTACAATGATTGCTCCAAGAGGATCAGCTGGGTGGGGAATCTTCGGATATATCCTCGGCGGAATTGTAGGTTATATCGTTGCCGAGATGATTATTCGCAAAACATGGCTGATCTGGAGCAGCAGGCTGCTACCCAAGCTGATTCTATATGGTATCATCGCTGGTCTGATACTGTACGTACCTATTGCCGACTGGAATGGATACGCCGCTCGAGTGCCTGAAATGAGCAAGGTGAACAGCATCAAGCTTGGTGGGGAGAGTTATACCTACAGTAACGGTGTCACTCAGAAAAAGGACGATGCTCACCTCTATTCTAATGATCCGGAATACATGGGGGCAGTTATCGCTCTTCATCAAAAAATTGTGGATTCCGATCTTCCTTTACTGAATGATCCGATCAATTCGGGTATGCGTAACGATGAGTATGTATTTATTAACTACAAGCTGGATAACGGCAAGGTGATGAAACGTAAATACTACATTCCAGAAGCGGAATTCCATCAAGAATTAATGGCTCTGAAACAGTCCCAGGATTACAAAAGAGTCGCCTTTGAAACGTATAAGCTGGATGAAGATGCGTTAAGTTTCGGCATTCGCTCTGCCATAAGTTCATACCGGAAGGTTTATATTAGCAATCCGAAGCAAGTCCGTGAGTTCAAAGCATTGTTGAAACAGGACATTTTGGATCAGACCTATGAAGAACAGCGATCTTCGTGGCAGTCGTTTGCTTACGCGGAGATGAATCAGGACTCTACTTCGAAAGATCCATTTCAACCGAGGGAGATGTGGAATTTTGAGATCAAACCTAGCTATGATCGGGTATTGGCTTGGCTGAAGGAGAACAAATTATACGACCAGTTGCTTGTCCAGTCAGATGAGATTGTCTCCGCTCAGTTTGCGAAGCAGGAGATTAACAGTCCGGGTTCGCTTCAGTGGGCTACACCGCAGCCCGAATATATCGATGGAAATCTAAGTGGTAACAAACAGATAGCAACCCAAAACAAAGAAATCATTAGCGATTTGCTCAAACGTCAACGGTCTGGTTATCTAACAGAGAAAGATACCGTTTATCAGATCAAGTTGAATGTAATTCGTGGCGAGAACATCTATATGATGTTAAAAGAAGAGGATCTGACCGAGGCAATGAAAGCTATTTTGGTCAATCAATAAGTTGAGCTGTATACGTTGTTGATTAAATGCGGGAAGGGTTCTCCCGTTGTTTGAAGGGTTGATATTAGACCAGTTAAACTAGTACGACTTGACCAGATACAACGAATGGAATATATTAGAAAAAGGAAAGGTTCGAGCGACTCGTTCAATCGAATCTCATATGGAACGGCTTATGAGGGAAGCACCCGTAAGAGCAGGCAAATGCCTGACTTGCGGGTGCTTTTTTGTCGTTCGCTGATTTCGTTGGCTATTCTGCTAAATATTTTAGAAGAAAGGGTGTTAGAGACGCATGCAAACAGAAGCATGGAAGGGAACGATAAATGAACAGGAGGCCATGGCATGTTGTTGTTCCCTATTGGAAAGAACAAGCTCGCATAACTTCATAGAACATCACGGATTTTTGGAAGAAACGAAGGGGCGACAGCATATCGAGGATATAGTTACAGCGGATATAGCTTTAATGGAGACGAGTGACATTCTATTCCCTTCTCCAATAGCAGGTAGCCATAGTCACATGATGGAACAAAGTAACGTCCGGTTTCGTCAATTGCCATCGTTGACTCATCTTATTTTCGGATCACGCCTGTTTATAGGGCTTGTAATTCTGTTCAGCGCAGGCACGATCTATTTTGCTTCTTCAGTGGAGGCTGCGGGCATAGATCTTGGCGTAACCGCGCAGAAAGCCTGGGACTCCGTTTTGATCAAAGCCGATGCACAAACCAAGTTAACGTTGAAGCAAGCATACGAGAAAGTGGGGAACTGGAAGACACAAGAGCAGGCTTGGGAACAAAAAATAAAGACACTTCATGCCGCCAATACCGCGGAATTGGAGCGATTACGTGTAGAAATAAGACAAACCGATGCTGCGAAGGTCGCAGCTCTAGCTGAAAAGGTAAAGCAAACACAAGCCCGATACGAACCGCTATTCGCCCTCTATAGTTCTGTCAATAGACAGTTGGATGCAGCCAAAGCTATCAAAAATAAGGAATGGAGTGCAGCAATCCGCACTCAGGCAGAGACGTTGAGACCCGTTGTGAAGCTTGCCAGAGAAGACATCCGGATCAAGAAAAAGGAACTTGCTGAAGCACGTAAATGGAAGAGCGCTGAAATAAAACGTTTACGAGCTATGCTGGCAGGGGCTGACTCCGCGAAGAAACAGATTCAAACGGCTAAAAAACAGGCAAGTCTGGCAAAAGAACGATATTCCAACGCTCTCCAACAGTTCAAACAGAGTACAAAGCAAAGCCAAACGTCGCGTGTACTCAGCTCATTGAACACATTGGCTTCTGCAGCAGAGAAGTGGGCAGGCTCGAAACAAAATATTCATACACTGGAGCAAAAAGTATCCACTACATATGTGAAAGTCAGACAGGAAATTGCCAAAAGACCCAAATAAGAGGAAACCCGGTCCTCTCCGCAACGTACACAACTTTAGACGTAAAGACGCTTCGATGATGATGGAACGAGGTGAAGTTATTGCAGTCCAAGTTAGAAACGAAACGTACGGGGGCAAGAGGGTTTAAACGTAAATGGTACTGGATTCCCAGCATGGTACTAATTTTGATCATAGTTTTTATTGGGATTGGTACACAATGGACACCCAAAATAACGGTATTTTTATTAAAGTCATTAATTGAAACTACTAATCCTGACACAAATAGCAAGGACACTATGCTCTCGGATGGGATAATTCGTGTTGCGGATGTACCCTATGCAGACAAAGGGAGTAATGACAGTACGCTGGATATCTATTATCCTTCCGTAACATCGGAACCTTTGCCTGTTGTGTTGTGGGTTCATGGCGGTGGATGGGTCTTGGGCGACAAAAAGGATATCGCAGATTATGCCGTTCAATTAGCCAAGCAGGGTTACGTTGTGGTCAGTATGAATTATGCGCTCGCACCGGATACGAAATATCCCATTCCCGTGATCCAGACGAATCAGGCATTGACTTACGTGAAAAACCATGTCAGTGAGTATCAGGGTGACCCGGAAAACATATTTCTTGCAGGCAATTCGGCAGGTGCCCAGATTGCAAGTCAGACTGCGGCAGTGGTGACAAATTCTTCTCTCGCCAACCTGATGAACATAACACCAGCCGCCCAGCCAGAAGAGTTGCGTGGGGTTCTGCTATTCTGTGGTCCATACAATCTAAGTACGGTAGCCAATACAGGCTTTCCACTCATACGGACATTTCTCTGGTCATATACGGGAGTCAAAACATTCGAAGACTATCCACGTCTGCATGAAATGTCGACCGTGCTTCAGGCCACAGCAGCGTACCCGCCTGCATTTATTACCTCAGGCAATGATGACCCGTTGACCAGTCAATCGATTGAGCTGGCACAAGTATTGAAGCGCCTTGATGTTGAGGTGGAAACCTTGTTTTTCTCGAACTCATCAGAGAAGCTGGGACATGATTATCAATTTGATCTGGAGAGTGACGCTGGACAACAGGCGATACATTCAGCAGTACGATTCATGCAACAGTATAGTCGATGAGCAGACAAGTCTGTGGTACACTCGAAGCAAATGAGGGCGCAGGAGGAGAAGTATGGCAGATAAAGAAGATTTGACCCGGTTCGGGGTGGCGTTTCCTACACCTCTGATTGAGCAGTTTGACCAGTATATTGAGGAACAGGGATACAAAAACCGATCCGAGGCTTTCCGTGATCTTGTTCGCAAAACATTACTGCAACCTTCTGCATTACAATCCGACCAGGATGTGGCCGGCACCATTGTGATGGTCTACGATCACCATATCAGTGATCTTCCCATTCGTTTGATGGAGCTGCAGCACGAGGCGCATCATGACATCATTTCCAATATGCACGTACACCTGAACCATGACCAATGCCTGGAGGTTATTGCCGTACGAGGGAATCTGGGGCGATTGCGTCATCTGCATCAACAGATCCAGGTGCAAAAAGGGGTATTGTATGCAGAATTGTCTGTGACTTATGTGGATGAACTCAACAAACTGGCTCATGCTCAGAGTCATGATCAGGATGGCAACCCGGATCAAAGTCTGGATCACAATCAAAGTACCGGGCAGCATGGTCACAACCATCATCATTGCTCTACGGAGTAAGACAAATACGAGTGTAATTTCTATGAAAGTATAGCAAATCTAAAAAACAGACTATTGGTTAGATGCCAACCGTCTGTTTTTTTGTTTGTTATAATACCTGACTCTATAGAGCGCTACAAATGCTCGGTTAAAGAATTTTTTAATTATTAAATCAAATATATGAAAAAATATGGATTGTGAAGTTAACTTTGTTGACATATGATTTGTGTTTTGTGCTACAATTTCTCTGAAAAGTAACACGAAATAAGTGAGTGCAGTACAACTTTAGAGGGGGAACGACCAGAATGGGCAGATTTTCATGGAGATGGGGAAAACGAAAAGTTAGAACAGGATTAGGCATCTTGCTTGTATGTTCCATTGGTTTATCTGGTTGTGCACAGGGCACAGCGCCAACAGCTTCGTCAGCAGAGAATGGACAGTCAGGAACAACCTCAACCAAAGACGAATTGGTGCTGGCCGTTGGCACCGAGCCGGAAGGCGGATTTGATCCAACAACCGGATGGGGGCAATATGGTTCACCACTTTTCCAGAGTACTTTGCTGAAGCGGGATGCCAAGCTACAACTGGTTAATGATCTGGCTACGGCATACTCGGTTAGTGAAGATGGGCTGACCTGGACGGTTACACTTCGGGATGATGTGAAATTTTCGGATGGGGAGCCTCTAACGGCTGAGGATGTGAAATTTACGTTTGATACGGCTGCTCAGAGTGGGTCTGTGATTGATTTGACGAATATGGCTGATGTGAAGGCACCTGATGATAGTATGGTCGTATTTACACTGAAGTCGCCGCAGTCTACATTCATCAGTCTGCTGACGACACTTGGTATTGTGCCTGAACATGCCTATGGTGCCGATTATGGGGAACATCCGGTCGGTTCGGGACCGTACAAGCTGGTTCAGTGGGACAAAGGACAACAGGCCATCGTGGAAGCCAATGAAGAATATTACGGTAATAAGTCTGCATTCCACAAACTCACCTTCCTCTATCTGGATGAAGATGCAGCCTACGCCGCTGCACAGGCAGGTACGGTGGATATCGCTGCTATCCCGGCAGCGTTTAGCAAACAACAGGTGAATGGCATGAGCTTAGAGGCCGTGAAAACCGTAGATAACCGGGGCATCATGTTCCCCATGCAGCCTGCTGGTGCCAAGTCGGGCGATGGTCTTCCCGCAGGGAATGATGTGACATCCGATCTGGCGATTCGCCAAGCGGTGAACGTTGTGATTGATCGTAAGGCTTTGGTTGAGGGTGTACTGGAAGGGTACGGTCGTCCAGCTTATTCCGTCAGTGATGATCTGCCTTGGAGCAACGCAGAAGCTGTATTTACGGATGCCAATCTCGAAGAAGCAAAGCGCATTCTGGCGACTGGTGGCTGGGTGGATGCAGATGGGGATGGTATCGTTGAGAAAAACGGCGTTAAGGCCGAGTTCAGTCTGCTTTATTTTGCAGGTGATTTAACAAGACAATCCCTGGCGTTAGCTACTGCGGATATGGTTGCCCAAGCGGGAATTAAGATCAATGTTGAAGGCAAAAGCCGTGAAGAGACAAAAAAGATGGCTTACTCCAATGCCGTATTATTTGGTTGGGGCAGTCATGATCCATTGGAGACGTATAACCTCTATAGCAGTACTCACAAGGGAGACGGATATTACAATGTAGGACTGTACAGTAATCCAGTCGTGGATTCTTGGATGGAGAAGGCCCTTCAGGCCACCAGTGAAGAAGAGGCATTGCCGTTCTGGCAAAAAGCGGAATGGGATGGAACAACAGGTTTCAGTTATCAGGGGGATGCGCCATGGGCATGGCTCGTAAATATAGATCATCTGTATCTGGTTAAGAACGGCCTGAACATTGGCGAGCAACAGATCCACCCCCATGGTCACGGCTGGCCGGTGACATCCAATCTGGAGGAATGGTCCTGGGATAACAGCACGAAATAAGAAGCACAGCGGTAGCTTTAGCCTGAATTGGGGAGAGATTGGATGACAGGCATGAATGGATGGGCCAGATTTGTTGGTTTTAAAATGTTGCGACTTGTATCTTTATTGGTTGGAGTCAGCGTGTTGTCGTTTATATTAATGCAATTTTCTCCTGTTGATCCGATCGAAGCCTACATTGGTGGAGACATGATCAGGGTGAGCGCCGAACAGCGCAGTCTTATCGAAGAACGGTGGGGATTGAATGAATCCCCTACAGAACGATTGCTAACTTGGGGACAAGCACTGATACAGGGAGATTTGGGGACATCGATGATCTACAGACAGCCTGTAGCAGATATTATTCAGGAACGATTCATGAATTCTGTAGCGCTTATGGCTGTAGCCTGGCTATTATCTGGTATCTTCGGTTTCACTCTTGGTGTAGTTGCTGCCATGAGAAGGGATTCGAAGTTGGATCGTCTAATCTGCTGGTATTGTTATACGCTGGCCTCCACGCCGGTATTCTGGATTGCGCTGTTGCTGCTGATGGTATTTGGGGTGTGGCTCGGATGGCTTCCAGTTGGCCTTGGGGTACCCGCAGGGATGTCGGCTGATCAGGTCACTTGGGGAGATCGGGCTATTCATATGATTCTGCCAGCTTTGACCCTCAGTTTGACTGGGGTAGCTTCCATCGCTTTGCATACCCGGCAGAAGCTTACGGATGTACTGGAGTCAGATTATATTCTGTTTGCAAGAGCGCGGGGTGAGCGTGGATTTCAGCTGTTCCGTAGACATGGGTTCAGACATGTTGTTTTGCCAGCGATAACGCTACAGTTTGCTTCGTTCAGTGAACTGTTTGGTGGGGCTGTGCTTGCAGAGCAGGTATTTTCATACCCTGGCCTTGGTCAGGCAACGGTTCAGGCGGGGTTACGTGGAGATGTTCCACTGCTGCTCGGACTTGTGATGTGCAGTGCAATTTTTGTTTTTACAGGTAATATGGTTGCAGACATTCTGTATCGCTTGATCGATCCACGGATGAAGGAGGAGCTGATGTCATGAAGCAGACGGTAGAACGCTCCTCTGAGCAGACGACAGAAACAGCCAAAATACAGAAAGTGAAAACTGCGACTCAAGAGGCAAGGTACAGCATTAATCCGGGGTTACTACAAGCTGAGACTGGAAAAGGAACAGGAACAACACGCCAAACGAGAAAAGATTATACGGCTGCCAGCAATCAACATTTCCGAAATCCTCGTCAAAGAGCGGTGATCTGGGGAAGCCTCGCGGTGATCTGGATTGCCGTTGTGTGGTTGACGGGCAGGCTGCTTCCGGCTGGTTCTACGCTGACTTCACTAATGGATCGGAATTTGGCTCCAACCTGGGCGCATCCATTTGGCACAGACTGGCTCGGAAGAGATATGTTCATGCGCACGTTAAAAGGATTGGCAACCAGCATTCAAGTGGGATTACTTGCTGCATGTGGTGGTGGAATGATCGCAATGTTATTGGGTTTGGCAGCCGCTTCAAGCAAGACTGCTGACCGGGTGATCTCATGGATTATCGACCTGTTCCTGAGTGTACCTCATCTGGTATCGCTGGTTATGCTGGCCTTTGTATTTGGTGGAGGTTTGGCAGGAGTGGCGGCAGCGATTGCGCTGACTCACTGGCCGAATCTGGCCCGGATTGTAAGAGCGGAGATGATACAACTGAAATCCGCAGAATACATTCAGATTTCACATAAGTTAGGTCAATCGCGGTTACAAATTGCGGTGCAGCATATGCTGCCACATCTGGTCCCGCAACTGTTCGTGGGCGTACTGCTAATCTTTCCCCATGCGATTCTGCATGAGGCAGCCATTACGTTTCTGGGGCTGGGGTTGTCCCCGCAACAACCGGCAATTGGAATTATTTTGTCAGAGTCGATGAGATATTTATCTGCTGGCATGTGGTGGCTTGCCTTTTTCCCGGGACTGGCACTGTTGCTGGTTGTTCGTGCGTTTGATGTATTGGGCAACAGTCTGAAGACAATGACGGAACAGGTAGTTCAAGGGAGGTGAGGTAAATATGGCTCTGCTTGATATTGAGGGAGTGTCGGTGTCATTTCGGCGTGCTAATGGTTGGTTTGGACACGAACAGATTGATGTCATTCAGAATCTGGATCTTTCCATAAACGAGGGTGAGATCGTGGCAGTTGTAGGTGCAAGTGGATCGGGTAAAAGTGTGCTGGCGCAGGCCATTATGGGCATCCTGCCTGCCAATGCCAGGTTGGAAGGTAGAATTAGCTATGAAGGCAAGCCTTTAACCCCAGAGCGGCAGCTTCATCTGCGTGGAGACGAACTGGTGTTGATCCCGCAATCCGTCAGTTATTTGGACCCGCTGATGAAGGTGGGGAGACAAGTTCAGCCGGTAACCCAAGATGTGGGAAGGAAGCGCAGATTCATGACTCGATCCCACTTGAAAAAGACGGAGCAGGAGCTGACGGATCGTTATCATCTTCCTCAAGGAACAGCCGGGAAATACCCGTTTGAGTTGTCCGGAGGTATGGCAAGGCGGGTGTTGATGGCTACAGCGACCACGGGTCAACCCAAGCTGATCATTGCAGATGAGCCGACACCAGGCATTCATCCCGAAGTGCTGGCCGAGACCATGAAACAATTTCGCGTACTCGCAGATCAAGGTGTAAGCATTCTATGGATTACTCATGATATCACGACAGCCCTCACGGCAGCCGATCGCATCGCTGTATTTTACGCGGGTGCCAATGTAGAGACGGCGCTGGTTGATGATTTTAAAGGGAATGGAGAACGTCTGCGTCATCCATATACAAAAGCGCTCTGGAATGCGTTGCCGCAGAATGGATTTCAGCCACTTCCGGGCTCCCAGCCATTGGCGGGTCTAGAGATTGCAGCAGGATGTTCATTTGCTCCCCGATGTAGCGCGGCAACCGTTGCATGTACCCGCCAACGTCCAGAGCTTCGTCAGATACGGGGCGGAGAAGTGAGGTGTTTCCATGTCACTTGAAGCACGAGATGTGAGTTACCGTTACGATCAAAAGTCGTGGGTATTCCAACAGATGAACATGCAGGTGCAACAGGGAGAAGTAGTTGGCTTGTGGGGACCAAGTGGCTGTGGGAAAACAAGCCTTGGTCGCATTCTTGCAGGATATGCCGAACCTGTTGCAGGGCAAGTCCTTTTGGATGGGAAACCACTCCCACGTACAGGAGTATGTCCGGTTCAGCTGGTGTTCCAGCACCCGGAGAAGGCTGTGAATCCACGCTGGCGAATGAGTCGCGTGCTGCAAGAGGCGTCTGTGCAGGATGAGCATTTACTCGAAGCTTTGGGTATTCAGCAAACCTGGCTGGACCGTAGGCCGAGTGAATTATCCGGTGGAGAACTGCAACGTTTCTGTGTGGCGCGAGCACTCGGTACAGCGACACGTTATGTGATCGCAGATGAGATGACAACGATGCTGGATGCGATCACTCAGGCACAGATCTGGCATACCGTGATGGAAGTGGCTCGCCAGCGTGATCTGGGGCTATTGATCATAAGCCATGATCGGGATTTGTTGGACAGGCTGTGCGACAGAATTACTCCGATGCCGATATCGATTTCACTGTAATTTTAATTATGTTTTGAATAAATAAAATGATCGAATACAAAAGGGGTGCCCCTTGTGAAGTCATTGACCATGAATGTGAGTCATGGACTTGACTATGGGGCACCCCTTTTCCCTTTTGACAAATATTCGCCATTTAACGAACCGTACACGTTCTGTTCGCAACGTACATTGATGTAACTGACAGCTTATTTGCCCGACAAATTGCTTAGCAACGCAGATAACCTGCGCATCGCCTCTTCAACCGTGGAACGTGGACAGGCTACATTAATACGCATGAACCCTGTACCCTCTGTTCCAAAGAAGCTCCCGTCATTGAAAGCCAGCCCTGCTTCATGAAGAAGCATGTTGCATAGTTGTGCATGTGGGATATTCAGTTCCCGGAAATCCATCCACAACAGATAGGTTGCTTCGGGCAGAGGCATTTTAATCTGAGGCATATGTTCCGCAACATATTGCTGTACATATTCCATATTTCCACGGATATAGGCAATGCACTCATCCAGCCATTCCTCGGCTCCGTTGTATGCAGCTTCGGTTGCAACAGCCCCCAGTGTGCTGATATTGGCAAGTCCCATTGTTTTTACACCCTGCGCGAACGATTCCCGTAACTTGGCATTGGGGATGATGATGTTGGATGTGCAGAGGCCAGGAATGTTGAACGTTTTGCTTGGAGCTGTACAGATGATGCTTAGATCAGAGACGGCGTCCGAGATCAGGGTCAGAGGTGTATGAGTTCCGCGCTGATGAACAAGATCGGCATGGATTTCATCTGAAACCATCAGTACGTTGTATTGCAGACACAGTGACGTAAGTCCTTCAAGCTCCTCACGAGTCCATACCCGTCCAACCGGATTATGAGGACTGCACAGAATCAGCATTTTGACCCGACCGGTCTGCAAGCTGGATTCCAGTTGTTCCAGATCCATCGTGTAATGACCGTTATTCTCTACTAAAGGATTGGTGATCAGTTCACGACCTTGACCACGTACTACTTCATAGAAGGGCGCATACACCGGAGTTTGGATGACCACTGCATCTCCCGGCTCTGTGAATCGTTGTACAGCAATGCTGAGTGCGGGCACAATACCTAGAGTGAATACGATCCAGTCATCGTTAATTTTCCAGTTGTGACGCCGTTCCATCCAGTCTGCAACAGCTGCATGATACGCTTCAGTCCGTACTGTATAACCAAAAATCCCGTGCTGCATCCGTGTTTGCAGGGCCTGAATGACGGATGGTGGAGCAGCAAAATCCATATCGGCCACCCACATCGGAAGCGCATCAGCAGCGCCGAAGATATCCTCAAGCGCATCCCATTTTTCTGATCCGGTAGAGATCCGGTTAATAGGCTGGTCAAATGTACTGTTATTGTTATTCATCGTATTTAATCCCCCTTGAGTTCCGTTCCTTCGACCACAAATCGACAAATAATTATCTAATACATTGATTAATTTCGCAACTGTTGTGCGTGTATGATTTGCTTCATATGTATGGTCCGGAATTCAGGACTTTATTCATATAAGAACAACTTAACGAGCCAGAGAAGAGCAGGCATACAACAAAGACTATTTTTGTACGCCCTTGGTCCTGTTTTGTCCATTTATCGTTTACAACCTCTTGTTAGATGCTATTATATTGCTAACATTTGGTGGAACAACGGGCTGTTATCCGAATAAGCTCGTGCCCATACATGATGAGCATAACTACATGAGTCTTTCGCGTACATCGAGCGATCGTCTTGAATCGTATTATGCATAAGGGTGACATTTGAACTCAGGAGGCGTTTAGGGATGAAAAGCAAAAAGTGGTTGATTGCTGCGGGTGTGTTTGGCATGGTGTTAACCGGATCGGCAGGTGTATATGCAGGTACACAACTGGAGACGATCAAAGCTTATCTAAACCATGGGCTCGCCATCGAAGTGAACGGACAGAAATTTACACCGACAGGTGACCAGGGCAAAAAGCTTGCGCCAATTACATATCAAGGCAGTACATATCTCCCCGTTCGTTCGATTGCAGATGCGTTGAAGACCGAAGTGAAGTATGATTCCCAAAACAATAAAGTAAGCATCGGCTCTTCAAGCTCCTCTGGTGGATCACCATCCACAGGCAACAGCGGATCGACATCACCATCCACAGTTACGAACACACAGGCAGCAGGCGTAAAGTCCAAGTATCTGCCAGCAGATTTCCCATTACCTAAGGATGCGAAGGCAACAAGTCTCATTGAGAACATAATGGATGGTGATAAAAAAGTTGTTCTCACCTACACAACCAAAGAAACGTTGCTAACCGTTGGAACATCCTACAAAGACTACTACCAGACCAAAAACTTGAGCCAGAACACTCAGGATATCCAGGCAGACGGCTTCAGCATCGTCGGTCGTGAAGATGGGAAATATGCCGTAACCATCACAGGTTCGGTGTCTGCAACCAACAAGGATCTGAATGAAATCACCGTAGTGTGGGGCGAAGAGTAATCTTTCCTTCTATAAAAGGTGAACAGCAAAAGCCGTCCGTTGAAATCATAACAGATTTCATTGGACGGCTTTTAGGGTTGAATCTATATCTGGTCTATACTCTAAATTAATAGTGTAATTAATAGTCTAAATATTAGTCCGTTACAAGTACTCGTTAAACCAACCGGCAATATGCTCCAGACGACGTACTCTTAAGTGGGGATGACCTCCACGAGATAACTCGTGGTTGGCACCTGGGAAACGAACAAGACGAGTGGTCTGTTTGCGTCGTTTCAACGCAATGTATAATTGCTCGGCCTGCTCAATCGGACACCGCAGATCCTGTTCGCCATGCAAAATGAGTAGCGGAGTACTGACGTTGCCGACATAAGCGAGCGGGGAATGTTTCCACAGTTTTTCCGTGTCATCCCACGCGTTACCACCAATTTGATCTTCTGTGAAGAAATAGCCAATGTCACTGACACCATAGAACGATAGCCAGTTGGAGATGGAACGCTGGGTAACAGCGGCCTTAAAGCGGTCCGTGTGTCCAACAATCCAGTTGGTCATGAAGCCACCATAACTGCCCCCGGTTACGCCCAATCTGGATTCATCGATAAACTCATATTGGGATAGGGCATAATCCACGCTCTCCATGAGATCGCGATAATCTCCACCGCCATAATCTCCGCGACAGGCGTTTACAAACTGCTGCCCGTATCCGAGGCCACCGCGTGGATTGATATACACAACAGCGTAGCCTTGTGCGGCGAGAATCTGGAATTCGTGCATAAATGTAAAACCATACATCATGTGCGGGCCGCCATGAATCTCCAGAATGGTCGGGATTTTGACCCCGTCGACCATGCCGTGAGGTTTCATGATCCATCCTTGCAGCCGCAGGCCATCTGAGGAATTAAACCAGAAGGTTTCCGGTGTACTAAGGTGGATCTCATCCTCAAGCTGTGGATTGCTGCGGGTGAGTTGAATCGGTTCTACCCCGGGATCTTCCGGTTGTTCATACATATAGAGATCACCAGGATTTTGTGTATCGGCTACAGCAGCAACGATTCGCCCGTTGTCCAACTCTGCAAACTGATAAATCTCCCGTTCGTCAGGCAATATATAGTCAGCACTGCTGCCGTCTCGTGCGAATTTGACGATGCGGACACTACCATGGATAGTCGCCAGACAGAAGATTGAAGAACCATCCCTGCTGAATACAGGCCCTGTGGTTGTCAGATGTGATCGCATGTCACCAACAATGCTGTGATTTAACTGTACGTCCCAATCCGTACTCAGACATACGGGTTCACCACCTGATATAGGAAGGGTATATAGCTTCACAAGCGTGGCATTTCCATAAGAACGGTCACTGGCTAGCAGTGCAATGGATTGTCCATCGGGTGCAAAAGCCAGTCGGCTGAACGTATATCCTTCCGGGGTTAACTGCTGCACATCCGATCCGTCTGCTTTGGCAAGGTACACATGATTGGTTAGGGTGTAATCATTATGGTCCTCGCCTTCTTCAGGCATCTGCGCAATCCAAGCGATGGATGTTCCGTCCGGGGACCAGGCGTAGTCTCCAACGTCATAATGACCTGTAGTTACAGGAATTGCTTCCAAATCGATCGGTGCGAGAGCGAAGAGGTGGGAACGTCGACCGTTCCATAATCCACTGGCATCTGATTTCATGCGAATTCGGTCTACGACATGTTCTTGCAGCAGTTTGGGTTTATCGTCTATAGGATTTGTATGTTCTGATTCTTCATCTCCGCTCATATCCACGGATGATTTCACAAGTAAAGTATGACCATCCGGTGACCAGAGCAGGGAACTGACGCCATGTTTCAGGTGACTGATTTGCTGGGCTTCTCCGCCATCAGCTGCGATAATCCACACTTGGGATTTTCCCTCAACCTCTCGTTGAAAGGCAAGCTGGGACCCATCCGGCGACCAGGCTGGGGAATGATCCTTCTCTCCAGAGGTAAAGGGCCTGTCCTTCTGACTCCCCAGATGCAACAGTCTTAGGTGAGAACAATAACCGTCACGTGCTTCATTCGTTTTCCGGCTTACATATACCAGTTGTCCGCCTTGAGGGGACGGAGTTGGATCGTTAACCCATGTAATCTGATAAAGATCTTCCGATGTTATGCCGCGCTGACTCATCATTGTTTGTCCTCCCACCATGAATTAGAATTGGCTAATTTCCTAACCTTTCCATTTATATTAACGGAAAGCTAGGGACAGGACAATATGACTAAGGATGGGAGGGGCGAATTTATAACAGCGATCGGAAGGTTGTTCTGTCATCGGAGTGGTCAGTGCAAACACTCTTTGTTCAATTCATATAGGTGTGTTAAAAGGATTTGCTCGAAGGATGACGAATCCTAATGTTGAATAAGCGCAGAAATGATGAAAAATAGTCTTAATTTAATGTTTAACCTCGGTGAATTTGGTTTAATGGACAATGCAATTCCTGTTCTACATTCGGGTATTTGGTTCATAACCATTCGTTTATATAGAAGGCGTATGATTCAGTCGTAATGAAGGAGGAACGTCACATTGAGCACATCCTATGAACAGCATGTAGAATATCCAAACCGGAAACGAATGGCGTGGCTTACGGCAGGGGCAGCACTTTTTGTGGCAGCCGGATTTTTTTTGATTTTTGATAGTTCCTCAAGTACGAATGATTCCATCCTCTCGGGTGTGATTGGACTTCTATCCATTTTGTTTTTTGGGCTATGTTTCTGCTACAGTTTGGTAAAGATGATTAAGAAGGAACCTTCTTTTGTGATCGATGAGGGTGGATTTGTGGATGCATCTTCTTATACCGCAGGAGGGGCAGTGGCCTGGAGAGACGTTGAGAATATTTTTATGTATGAATTGATGGGACAGAAAATGATTGGGGTCAAATTGCGGGACGAGAAAGCCTTTCTGGATCGCCAGAACGGGATGAAACGCAAATTGATGACGGTCAACAGCAATATGGTCGATGCGACCATCAGCGTTGCCCAAAGTAGCCTCACAATGCCACTGGATCAGTTGTATATCATGATGATGAGCCATTGGAGACATGTGAGTGATAACATGATTTATGATTCGTATAATCGTCGTTAGAGTCAATATCCATAGAGTCTTCAGAATGGAGGAATATAGATGTTGCATGGTGATCAGACACGCACGGTTATGCTTCCAGATGGAACTGCCCTGCCCGCGATAGGACAAGGCACATGGTACATGGGAGAGAAGCAATCCAGCCAGGAAGAAGAAGTACGGGCACTACGTTCCGGTATTGAACTGGGAATGACCGTGATTGATACGGCGGAGATGTATGCAGAAGGTGGGGCAGAAGTCGTTACGGGAAAGGCCATCTCAGGCCTGCGTGATGAAGTCTTTCTCGTATCCAAAGTATATCCCCATCATGCAGATCGCAAGCAGATGATTACAGCCTGTGAGCGTAGTCTCAAGCGCTTAGGAACAGATCGCCTGGATCTGTATCTGCTCCACTGGCGCGGAGGAGTACCACTTGAAGAGACTGTCCAGGCCTTGGAACAATTGAAGCAATCCGGTAAAATCCTGCGTTGGGGTGTCTCAAACTTGGATACAAGGGATATGCAGGAATTATGGAGTTTGCCAGAGGGTTCTCAGTGCATGGTGAATCAGGTGCTTTACCATGCAGTTTCGCGTGGTATTGAACATGATTTGCTCCCGTGGATGCGGGAACGTAGCGTTCCTGTAATGGCGTATTGTCCACTGGCTCAGGGGGGCAGACTTCGCAGTGAATTGTTGGAGCATCCAGTCATTCAGAAGATTGCGCAGGATCGAGGAGTTACAACTTCGCAGATCGCATTAGCCTGGGTGATCAGGGACGGAGATGTGATGGCGATTCCCAAGGCGGTACAGCTGAATCATGTGGCAGACAATGCAGCAGCAGTGAATATCGTTTTGACACCAGAGGAACTCACACGGTTGGATGAGGCATTTCCTGCGCCTAAAGGTAAGGTACCTTTAGATATCGTGTAGCTGGCTCTTTTTTTATTGGACAAGCATATGAATAAGATAACAATACGACTAATAAGTTATGCAGAGCAGATCTTCACGATCTGCTCTTTTTTTGTATGTATTTGGATAACCAAAGCTTGCTCATCAACTGAGCGATTATATATTTATAACAAATGGGCTTTACAACACTATTTCACTAGTGTACTATGTAACTAACACACCAGTACAGAGAGGAGCGAGAGCTTTGTGACTATAGAATTTGATAACAATTTACCAATCTATCTGCAGATCATGCAGTATATCAAAAGACAGATTGTAACCGGGACACTTCAGGCAGGTGACAAAATTCCTTCGGTTCGTGAACTGGCGGCTGAATTACAGATCAATCCCAATACAGTACAACGGACATTTCAGGAGCTTGAGCGGGAAGAAGTGGTCGAAACCAAACGGGGCTTGGGCAGATATGTGACCAGTGAGGAGCGGAAGATTATGACGATCAAAAAAGAGATGGCCGGTGAATTATTGGAACGCTTTCTGACCGGAATGCAGGAACTGGGGATCGAAGAGCAGGATATCTTATCCATCGTAGCCGATGCCGTTGCGGAAGGAAAGGGAGGAACAACACATGAGTAACATCCTTGAACTGAACCAGATCAATAAGACATATGGCAATAAGAAAGCGCTCAGTAATATCACATTGGATATTGCTCCTGGCCGAATCGTAGGTCTGCTGGGTAGCAACGGCAGTGGCAAAAGTACGCTCATGAAGCTGGTTGCAGGTTTGCTGCATCCTAGCAGTGGAACGATTCAAGTCACAGGTAAGCCCGTTGGGCTGGAGACGAAGTCACTGGTTTCATTTATGCCGGATCGTCCATTAACCGAAAATTGGATGAGAGTGCGGGATGCAATTGCGTACTATCGCGATTTCTATGCTGATTTTGATGAGGAGAAGGCGCGGGAGATGCTGGACTTCATGAACCTTGTCGAGAGTGACCGGGTACGGCATCTGTCGAAAGGTATGAATGAACGACTACAACTAACACTGGCACTTTCTCGTAAGGCTCGCCTGTATTTGCTGGATGAACCGATTGGCGGAGTAGATCCGGTTGCGCGAGGCAAGATTCTGGATGCGATCGTCAAGTTCTATGATGAAGACAGCAGTCTGATCATCTCCACGCATCTTGTGAATGATATCGAACGGATTTTTGATGAAGTTGTCTTTATTCGCGAGGGCGAGCTGGTGATGCGGGAAGAAGTAGAAACGCTCCGTCTGAAATATGGGAAAAGTGTGGATGAGATGTTCAAGGAGGTCTATGCGGAATGATGACATTATTGAAGTATGACTTTAGAAGGAACTGGAATACACTGCTGGCTGGGCTAGTTATTTTGATTATCGCTCAAGTGGGGCTTTCCCTTTTCGTGTCTGAGGTCACAGGGATTGTGCTTGGCATTATGGGTTATGTTGGAGTTGGTGTGGCTATTTATGTGAAAATGATTAAAACATACACGTCCAATATCCGCTCTTATAATCGCCGTCTGTTACCCGTAACGGGCCTATCACATGTGTTGTCTCCTTTGATCTTTGGACTACTTTGCGGGTTGGGGTTAGTCATTATTTTTACGACTCATGCCTACATCTATATCTCAATGAAGCTCAGAATGAACATGGCTAGCAATATTGATCTTTCGGGTCTGCATGTTTCGGATTATATTAGTTTGTTGCTGTTTAGCGCATGGGTTATGGTATTCATGACCGTCATTATCTTCCTTTCGATCTCGATTGCAGGCAGCTTCCGCTGGAGAACAGGACCATGGATCGGAATCGTTGCATTCTTTGTCCTCGTTAATCTGATTGGCTGGTTGGAGAATATTATTACGACTGGACGCTTCAGTCCAAATGAGATGTTCCGGTATACGGAAGAAAGTACAGGTATTGCAATCACAGCCAATGGTGTATTATGGTCGGACGGCATGTGGGGAAGCATTGTATTTGAAGTCATTGTGGCGGTCATCTTGGTGTGGGCTACCATTTATCTGAACAACAAAAAAGTTGAAGTCTGATGACAGGATAACTTGAACATGATGCGAGCAACCAGGGTTGCTCGTTTTTTTACATCCAGTAATAATCCACTTTTTGAATCCACTACCATTAATTATACGTATATATAGATATATTGTGTGCTCGAAGCGAAATTAGGTTAAAGAGAACAAAAGGATATGTAAGCGAAAGGAGGAAGCGTTATGGAACTATACTTCCGGGATAACTTTTTTAACGCGGGTTACACCGAGATTATGAATCCGAATCAGGAACAGGCAGGGCATCTGGATTTGAAAAGTGTCTTTGGTTCTTCGCTCGATGTATCAGATAACTCGGGACTGGTCTGCAGCGGCAAATTTCGCATGTTAACGAATCGTTGGGACATCACTGCAGCAGATGGGAGACATCTGGGTGTGTTACGGGCGAGATTCAGTTTTTTTAGTAAAAAGTATGAATATGACGCAGGATCACGCGGTACGTATGATGTGTCTGCTCCAGCATTTTCGCAGGAATATGATATAAGTGGCAGCGGTGGCCGCATCGTGGCCAGTTTCCGTCGCACCAGTGGCTGGTTTAGTTCAGGGGCATTTGTATTAGATAACCAGTCGGAACAACTGGACACGTATGAATTAATTGCAGTGGTCATGGGCGTGCACGCGATTAACAAAAGACGGAACTCGGCTGCCAGCAGTGGTGGAGCAACGTAAGTGGAACAAGTAGAGTTGCTTTCCGCTGCTAGTTTTATTATATTTTCACGAACAAACAGGTATAGCAAAAAAAGGTTTGGATGAGATTATCCAGACCTTTTTTTCGTGTATGGGACCAAATCAATGACCATCGGCTTTCGCAAGAGGTTCCTTCTCGCGTTGGTGGTGCTGAACTTCATTGGAGCGTTCGGGATGCATATCAGGATCTTTTTCCGCATAACGGGCCAATGCCTTGGCAGCTGTTTCGGACATTCGCTCCCGCAGCACTGTGTGGTCAGCGATTCGAACCCGTTTGCCGAGAAAACGCATTTTGGATAAGACGTAATCCATCTCATTGCGCGGAACGGTCAGCTCGATCCGATATGTCTGCTCGGCTTCCAGGTACTCGACCTGTTTCTCGAAGCAGGAGAAGGCATAGAGGATTCGGGACAGTTCCTGATTGAACTCGGGCAGTACCTCGATGGTGATGGTCGTTTTACGCTTCTCTGTTATCGCAGCAATTCGGGCAGTGTAACCAGAAGCGGTATCCGTTTCGACCGGTTGGGCTTCCATGGTAACGATGCTGTGCAGCTTGGTGGACATGAGCTTGTCGAAGCGAGGGGCGTACCAGAGCACATACCATTCTTTTTTGACCATGGAATACTCCAGTTTATACGGAAAACCAAATTCATCATGGCTTGTGCGTCCATTGCGGACGCGGCCTGTCATTCGAAATCCCTGATGATGCAGTATGATTAGCCTTAACTGTCGAAGTAGTGGGTGAGAGACACTGTTTTCTTCGCTTTTGGCTTTTTCGGTCAGGTAATCTTGAAGGTTCAGGTCCTGCTCACCATTCAGCATGTTGTACATTTTATCCAATGTTACAGCGCTCAGTGCTTCTCTCGCAGCAGGGTGATTCAGCATCATGCGAAGCCAGGCCCGTTCCTGTGAGGTCCAGGTGAACAGTCCGGTTTCATTCAGTCGTGTCATCATCTGGTAATTGAACATCTTCTCGAACAGGTTCATAATATTCCGCAATCTCCTTCCATTCCTTGATCATCTCCTGGCGTAGTCTCTGAGGTGCAATTATTTCGCAGCTTGAGCCAAAACTCCGTAACCACGGTTTGATCTCGGTGGTACCGTTGACCTGGATTTCGTAGAGAAAGGTATGGTCCGTTTCGGGTATAATCTTGCCCCATTGACCTTGCAGACGAACCCGATCCAGAATGAAGTTGCGCTGACCACGCTCAGGGTGGAAAAAGCGTGCTTGAACCGTCACCGTATTCCCCGTATCCACGAGCCAACTGTAGCGACTAATGTCGGTCCACTGCTGCTTCAATTCGAGCATGTATTCCTCTTCTACTGAATCCTGTTCCTCCAGTTGGGTTATGCCTTCCATCCGGAATTTAACAAAGCCGCGGCGCCCCTGATATCCAATTACATACCAACGACCATACTGATGGTCATAAATCACTTCAAGGGGCACGATCTGGTTGGATCGACCATCTGCTTCGCGTTCAAAGCGTGGATTCGTATTCTGTGAACTGTAGCTGGATGGTTTTTTCGGTGAATAGTATAGGAACTGCACACGTTTGCGCTGACGAATCGCACTAAGCAATGTGTAGAGATGAGCTTCGTCCAGGATACGAGAGTAATAGTGATACTTATAGATATAGGGCTCAGTAGCTTCTTCTTGCGGAAAACTTGCCGTAATGGCTTTCTTCAAACTGTCCCGCAATAAGTACCCTTGTACGGAAGGCACCTGGGTGTTGGCCATCATATCTACAAAATCATACAACTCCAGCTGTTCCTCCACCGTTAATTCGGTAAGGACATCTTGTTGTAAAGCATATCGATACGGTCTGCCACCCGGCTCTTTTCGAATAACCCCAACCTCTTCCAGATACTTCAGGTCGGAGCGAATGGTTTTCTCGTCAGGTAGTGCCAGATCTTCCGGCAGCTCAGCACAGCAGGCGTCCAGCAGTTCCATCGCGGTTAAGGCTGTATCTTGTAGGGTATGCAAAAGGACGGAAAGACGCTGAACTTCAGTCTCTTTCATCGACTTGGCGCGGAAGAGGAAGAGCAGCATTGGTTCAGCGGATTCGCCATACTGGAAGCGGACGAGATCCGCCATTTCCCGGCTTGCTTCGGCACCTGAGCGTTGGTCGGCGACGGTCTGCATGATTTCTTTTAATCTGCGATTGGTTTTATCAAAGGTATGTACGGATATGCCAAGCCGCTCGGCATACTGTTTACGGTTATATGCACCGCTTGTTAGGGATAACATGCGTAAGAACTGAATTTCTTTGTCAAAACTCTCTCTTGCCATGAATATTCACTCCTTGTTATCCCTTCATTGTAGCAGGATGAGCGGCAGGTTTCATTTTAAAGTTATGAAGGTCGACTCAATTTCAGAAATTGAGTCGTCGTCATACTTTTACCATGTTCGCGTGTAGGTGCGTGAGGCATAATGAGGTTGTGAAGCGGGGCGGCAACAAGCGCTGTGGATCAAGGTTCCGAGGCGCCAGGGAGGGTTACTTCGACTGTTAATCGACCAGGTCGTTGGTTCGAATCCAATCGCCGCCGTTCATGGCGGTGTAGCTCAGCGGTAGAGCGGGTATTATACCTTCCCACCTTTTTCCTCGGAACATTTTATTATGAAAGAACAGCAAATAGACTCACACCGGGAGGTCATGAGTGATGAGCAGAGCGAAACAATTATTTAATCAACCTCAGCCAATGACACGTAATCATGGGGGCTACGGAGCCTATGAGCGATTGGTAGAGGAACAATATATACAGATGTTGATGACCAATACATTGAACAATACGTTCTATGCAGATACCCAGCAACTGATGGACGATGCGATGGTCAGTCATCAGGAGATGGCTGAGGTTGATGCAGGATTTATGGCGCGGGCGCTGGTCTATGCTCGTAATGAAGGTTTGATGCGGTTACAGCCTCTATACGGGCTGGCACTGCTGTCCAAAGTGGATGTGGATCATTTTGCAAAGGTGTTCTCCCAGGTCGTACAGACACCGGCTGATTTGGCTGATTTTTTGACCATTCTGAGAGGATTGGGTCGGGGGCAGGGCGGCCGAGCGGTGAAGCGTCAGGTGAGTCTCTTTTTGAACGGGATCAGCGAATACTGGGCGATCAAATACAACGGACGTGGGCGTGGATACAGTCTGGGCGATATGATCGCTACAGCACACCCCAAGCCGATAGATCTGAAGCAGCAAGCCTTGTTTCGTTATTTGCGCGGGCATGAGGTGGATCTTACGGAACTGCCGCAGTTGCAGGCGCTGGAAAAGCTGAAAGCTACCCCAAACCCGGCAAGTCGGATGCATCTGATCGAGAAAGGTAAACTGCCGTATTCGGTGGTCACCTCGATCATGCAACCTACACGTACGGTGTGGGAGGCGTTAATGTCACAGATGCCGACCTTTGCGTTGCTGCGCCATCTGAATGCAATGGATCGGGCAGGTGTTTTTGAAAAATCGAAAAATATCGATTACGTAACGGGCCGTCTAACGGATGCAGAAGCCCTGCGCAAGTCGCGAATCTTACCTTTCCGATTCGCCAGTGCATATGAAATGATTGCGAGGGAAGAGTTGCGGGATGCTTTGCGGCAAGCGGTGGAGCTATCCATTAGCAACCTGCCAACGCTGCCGGGAAGAACGGCTATTTTCCTAGATCGCTCCGGTTCCATGCAAGGGGATTATTTACGGATTGGTTCGGTGCTGGCACTGGCGCTTTATAAACAAACACGAGGTAACGCACTGTTCTGGTTATTCGATCATATGGTTGAGGATGCTCGTCCCAAGATGGATGAGAGCATTCTTTTCCAAGCTCACCGTATTCGCGCACAAGGTGGAACAGACACGGGTCGACCGGTGCGGGAACTTCGGGATATCGGAGAAAAAGTGGATCAGATCATTATGATCACCGATGAACAGCAGAATGAAGGCAGCCCGTTATATGCTGAGCTTGAGCGATATCGCCGGATGATGAATCCGGAGTTGAAGGCATTTATTGTGGATATAGCACCTTATCGGCAGGCAATGGTAGCGCCACGGGATGGCAAAACCTTTTACATCTACGGTTGGAGTGAAACGGTATTGACGTATATTGCCGAGACTGTGGCAGGATATGATACACTCGCGAACCGGGTTAGAGAGATAGAGATTTAATTGAGGGAATTTGGAGGCGGCTGACCATGACCTACGTTCATGAAGAAATGAGAGATACGATTAGACAACAGCTGAAGCAGATTGAACAGGAGGAGCAGGTACGGATCATCTATGCCTGTGAATCAGGCAGCCGGGCGTGGGGGTTTCCTTCTCAGGACAGCGATTATGATGTGCGTTTTCTGTATGTAAGACCGCTGGAATGGTACTTGTCGATTGAGGATAAAAGGGATGTGATCGAACGCCCAATCAGTGACCAGCTCGATATCAATGGTTGGGATCTGCGCAAGGCGTTGAAGCTGTTTCGCAAATCAAATCCACCGTTACTGGAGTGGCTGCAATCCCCCATTCAGTATGATGAACAGTATAACGTGGCACAGCATATCCGTGCGCTGTCACCGTTGACCTTCTCACCTAAGTCCTGTATGTACCATTATCTGAATATGGCGAAGGGAAACTTTCGGGATTATTTGCAGGGTGAACAGGTGAAGATCAAAAAGTATTTCTATGTGCTGCGCCCACTGCTCGCTTGTGGCTGGATCGAACGTTATGATGCGATGCCGCCGATGGCATTCGAAGAGTTGGTGCAAGAACTTGTACCTGCGACTACACCGCTATATACGGAGATTCATGAATTGCTGCGCCGGAAAAAGGCAGGCGAGGAACTGGATCTGGAGCCACAGTTGCCCGCAATACAGGCTTTTTTGGCGGAGAAGATCGAGCATTTTGAACAACTGGCCGGACAGATGGATAATGAGCAAATAATTCAATTTGAAGAATTGGATCGGATTTTCCGTTTGGCATTGCAAGAGGTGTGGGGGAACAATTAGGGCGTTTCTTCTCACCCAGGCGAGCGATTCGATGATGAATGTCCGCGTCCCGAACGTTTTAAAGTTCAGGTCGGCTGGCCGATTGTGACGAGTTGCAATTGCTAGGGAGAGTATGTTCTAAGGAACACAGGACGTCCTATGTGGCCTCCAGGGTGCCTTTTTAAAATGTAAGGAACATGGGACACGTTATTTTCCGAAAAAGTCGGATAAAAGGATAGAAAAAGGCGGTTTAGCTCCATATAGCGTGACTGGGGTTCGTTAGGTTTCCGGGGGTGCTTCTCATTATGAAATAAGACGCCAGCGATTCGTTAGCGCTCCATCATGCACTTGTGCTGCTCTGGCTCCGAGACGTTTAAGAACGCTTGGGCTTTCAGCAGGTTTGAAGACACTGTCTAGTGCGTGAAACATTTTTCATATATTAAGGAGGAGAACTGATGCATCTGATCTTAAAAGCAAGCGGCGCTGACGCGGCGGTCGTATCCCATTTGTTAGCGAAGAATCCGCTGAATATATATGACCGCGTAGACAAAGGCGTGCGTGTAAGAATGGTGTACACCACAACTACAGAGAACGAAACGGAAGTGCTGATTCATGCCGAGCCTGATCCTGTGGATCTGGTCAGGGGTACACCCGATGGATATGACATAACGCAATATATCAATGATCGTGAGTTCGTGACCAGCAGTTTGTTCTGCTCCTACATACGTGGGGCGCTAGGGACGGCCCTGAATGGTAAGCCCAAGGAAGACTATGTGCAATGGGTAGGTCATACTTTTGAGTTGGAACTGACATTTGGCCCAGTGGCGTCCGATCTGCCGGATCGAGTTGTGGAAGAATTATTCTTGCCATTAGGATACGCCGTTTCGGTGGAGCGTGGAGAACTATCGTATTCATTTGATCTGAAAAGTAAAAGCACGGTTCGCCATATCATCCTGCGTGGACGTAATACGGTACAACATGCACTGCGTCAGCTTTTTCTACTGATTCCAGTGCTGGATAATTACAAACATTATTTCATCAGTGAAGATGAGATCGATAAAATCAAACGGTATGGTGAAGGCTGGCTGGATGCTCACCCACTGAAAGAACTCATTGTGAAGCGTACGTTGCGTTTTACCGAACTGATTCGGCAGTATGAGCGTCAAGAGGGTGCTTTGACTGTGTCCTTTGGACAGGAGAGAGGAATAGGCCACACCTCGGAAGCGATTATTCAGGAGAATAAAGCAGGGCATCAGGAAGAAGGAGAACAAGAGTACCTGGGGTCCGAGTCCGATAGCGATGAGAAGCAACTGAATGCAGATTCTAGAGGTCCAGGTGAAGGTACAGATGCAGATACAGAGATAGAAGATGGTGATGCAAAGATTGCTGATGTAGATACAGGTACAGCTGGAGGAGATGGCGGGCAATCTGAACAATCTGAACCTCCTGTGCGGTTAAACGAGTTGCGTTATCGTGCGATTACAGATGTGGTTGCAGCGTTGCCAGTCAAACGGAGCATTGTTGATATGGGAGCGGGTGAAGGCAAGCTGTCTGCCCGTTTGGCGTACATTCCTGGTGTGGAGGCAATTCTGGCCGTTGAACCTTCCGGTCAGTCGCGGCTCCGGGCCATGGAGCGCTTTACTAAGTTGGAGGGGCGTTCAGGAGTGGTGGCTATGCCGGAACCAATCATTGGTTCACTGTTTTATTTTGACGAGCAGATGCAAAACCAGGATGTTATGATCCTGTGCGAAGTGATTGAGCATATTGAGGAATATCGTCTAAACGGAATTATGGATACAATCATGAACGAATATCAGCCAGAAGTGCTGCTGGTCACTACACCAAACAAGGAATATAACGAAGTGTATGCAATGGAGCAGGAAAGCTTTCGCCACCATGATCATCGCTTTGAGTGGACCCGTGCGGAGCTGGTTTCCCGGTGTGAGGAATGGACGCAACAAGGGAACTATGCCTATGAAATTAAAGGTATCGGTGAGCATGCAGAAGGTTATGGAAAACCTACCCAACTGGTCATTTTTGAGCGGAGAAAGGAGAGCCAATCATGAGGAGAATAGTAACACCGAACGAAATCTCGGATGTAGGCAGAGGGCAGCAGGATAGGGAAATTGGGACGGAGGAAAGACAGCGTGAGATTCATCTACCCAACGCAGGCATTGTCGTTCTTGTCGGCCCGTCCAACAGTGGCAAAAGTACGTTGCTGGATCGTCTTGTTGCAGAAAGCGTCATTCGCCGCACGGAAGCCGTCTCATCCGATCAATTCCGCATGCTGGTTGGAGATGATGAGTATGTGGATTGGAAACACCGTCCCCGCAGTGAAGCGGATGTGATCTATGCGGAGTATCAGCAAGTATCGGCCAAAGCATTTGAAGCGATGGAGGCGATGCTGGCAACCCGCTGCCGCCTGAACAAGCTGACCTGGGTGGATGCGACACATCTGTATCCCGAGGATCGCGAGCGCCTGATTCAGGTGGCGAGAAAGGCTCATGTGCCTGTGATTGCTGTCGTGTTGGATATTCCGGAAAAAGAACTACTGGAACGTGATGCCCAGCGGGAGTATCCGCGTGGCCGTCAACGGGTGAAACAACAGGTGCAGCAGTTCAAGCGCACATTACGCTCGATCCGTGAGGATGGCTTCGATGCCAGTTATGTGCTGAAGCGGCCAGATGAGATTACGTTTGTCCGCACATCCAATCCGCTGGTGACTGACATGGGTACAGGTATTGATATCATCGGAGATATTCACGGTTGTTATGATGAAATGATGGAATTAATCGTGCGCCTCGGATATGTGGACAAGGACGGAAGTGGCCTGTATCGTCACCCTGAAGGACGCAAATTGGTCTCCGTTGGTGACGTAACGAGCCGTGGGCCAGAATCGTTACAATGTCTGTTGTTCTGGCAACGTCATTGTACCGCCGAGCTCGCCTACATGATTGACAGTAATCACGGCTGGAAGATCGCACGTTATCTGGATGGTCGAGACGTTACGCTGAGTCATGGTGACGAACGGGTGGAGATGGAACTGCTACAGTTTGAGCAGGAGCACGGCCAAGAGACAGCAAAGCGAGTACGTGCAGAGCTTAGGACCTTTTTGCTTGATGCACCATCTCATCTGGTCTTTTCCCGAAATGGGGTAAGACAGGTGGTTGTGGCACACGCAGGGATACGAGATCATTTTATCGGAAAACAGTCCAAACGTATTCAGGATTACTGCCGGTATGGCGATGTGGAAGGTACGGATGAGCAGGGTCGGCCAGTGCGCAAGGATTGGTATGTGGATCACAATTCGGGTGAATGCATCGTCTGGGGACATGATCCCCGTCCATATCCTACGATTGTGAATGATACGGTCAACATTGATCAAGGTGTCGTTTTTGGTGGCATGCTCACTGCTTGGCGAATGCCAGAACGTGAGGCAGTCAGTGTTCCGGCGAAGCAGGATTATGCTGGAGATCCGGATAGTCCATTAAAGCGCTGGGAACAGCGGCGTTTTGCTCCGCCAAACATACGTAAGTTCAAGGAGGGTTTCACGGTTCAGACAGCATCCAAACTCGACGTGTCTGTGCACGGTGAGGTGGCGAAGACGGCAATTGATACGTTTTCCCATTATACTGTACCGCTGGAAGAACTGCTCTACATCCCGCCTACGATGAGTCCGCCGCCGGGTGTCTGTTCTGTGGAGGGGTATCTGGAGCATCCACAGGATGCGTTCCAGTATTATCGCTTACAGGGCGTTACCCGTATGGTTGCCGAGAAAAAACACATGGGCAGCCGGGCCATTTTACTTCTCTTCCGCGATGAGCAAGCTGCGGTGCAGCGAGTGGGTAGGCCGATGTTGGGGAACATTGTGACCCGGACGGGCCGATCCTTTTTTGACCCTTCGATAGAGCAGGCTGTGCTCTCAAGGTTACATGCTGATTTGACCGCAGATGGTTATTTTGATCGTCATCAGACCGAATTTGTATTGCTCGATGCGGAGATTGTACCTTGGAATCTGAAGGCGCGTGAGCTGATTGCTTCGCAATATGCACATGTGGCCGAAGCCTCGCTTATGGATCGCTCTACGGTACTGGACAAACTGCGCGAAGCTCAAGCAGCAGGTCGTAAGGTAGATGAGTGGTTGCAGGAGACAGCAGGTAAACTCGCTAATGCCGAGACGTTCCGCGATGTATTCCAAAAATACTGCTGGGATGTGGATGATATCGGGGACATTCGGATTGCGCCGTTCCACACACTTGCCCATAGCACGGGAGCATTTTGGGAGCAAACACATGAATGGCATATGGAACAAAACCGTGAGTTCGCCTGGATGTCGACCTTGATGATGGAGACGGAATATCGCATGATCGCAAGTGAGGCAGATGAAGCGGATGTCATTCGTTGGTGGGATGAGATTACGGCGGAAGGTCATGAGGGGATTGTGATCAAACCTGAAACGTTCCGCGCCTGGAATAACAACAAAATGATTCAACCTGCGATTAAAGTACGAGGACGTGCATATTTGCACATCATCTATGGGATGGATTACCTGGCACCCGAGAATTTGTCCCGACTTCGTAAACGCAAAACATCCAAAAAAGAACGTCACGCCTTAATGGAGAGTGCTTTGGGCATGGAGGGTATTGAGCGCTTTATACGCAGAGAGCCAGTGGAACGAATTCATGAATGCGTGCTGGCGACGCTTTCGATGGAGTCAGAGCGAGTAGACCCGCGTTTGTAAAGTGCGAAGGTAAAAGAAGAAGAAATGATGATGAAGCTGGTTCGGAGTAAATCCGAACCAGCTTATTCGGCGTATAAACTTCGTTAAAGCAAGCTCCTTATCACGCCTGTGTGCTTTGTACTGCAACGTTTGACATGATCTGGATCAGTTTGTATGTGCAACTGCGCGAATCTCAATCAGTTGATGAGGGAAGGCGAGTCCTGAGGTCCCGACCATCGTGACAGCCGGACGATGCGTACCAATATACTTTTTGTACACGGCGACACATGCCTCAAGATGCTCCTGCGGGTGAACCAGAAAAATCTCCAGTTCAGCAATGTTCAACTTGGTCACATCGAATCCTGCGAGCACACGATCCAAGTTATCCAGTGTCTGGCGAACCTGTGCTTCAATATCATCGACACCAATAAACGTTCCCTGCATATCATGCGAAAATTGTCCTGCAATGTAGATCGTACCGTTAACGCTGTATCCCTGAGCAACGCTAAATGCTTCTTCCCAGGGCACACCGTGGCTATATATTTGAGCTGTAGTCATAAGTTTCTCTCCTTTGAAATTCAAGATATGGTTAGTATAAACGGAGAAAAACGACTTGGGCAGTACGCACTTTCATGACAGTGACTATCCAAAAGGATAGCGTGAGCAGGGTGTTAGTAAGCCTAACGACTCATTTCGGAGAATCTTTACATCAGGATATTTAATTTAGGTATAACTAACTTAAGTCCTATATCCTTCCCCTAGAATCTGGGTAATAATTATAGTAGGCAAGTGATTAATGGAATCTCATAACGTAACGATAGGGGGTAACCTGTATGGCATCTGTAATTCTGCTGGTGAAACAGACGGAGGACGATGAGAAGGTTATTTATCGATTCGGACCGAATGAGCGAAAGATGGGGCTCATTGAGATGAATAAGATCAAGGAAAGTGTGAGGGAACTGGAACCTGTTCAGGTGGATGGGGTAAGCCCGAGTTTTTTCTTTAACCGAGCCGCGCAACGACTGGTACGATGTTTATTCAGGGAAGGCGGCAAGTTCCCGGAACGAACGACGTTTGAATCATAGTCCTATGGCAGGCTGCATGACAAGTAGCTGAGCAGGCAGCTGAGAGTTCATGGGTTAAATAATGGAAGAAGTCCAAGAGACCAAAGGTGGTGGCTCTTGGACTTTTTTTTAAGTATGGGAGACAGGAACCGCGAAGCGATCGATCCATTCTCGCAATTGTCTACGAAAGGAGGAATTGGTATGCTGGTCAATCTCGATGTTAGAATTATTTTCGCTGGTGGAATCTCTGTTAGTCATGCTCCAGATACCTTGTTCGGTATGAAGCAGCAGGAGAGCTTGATCAGGCAGAGGAATTACATCTTCGGCATAATTGATGATACTGAGGTTATCCACACTACGACCAGAAGCTTCAAAAGAGTTATACCATACCTTCAATAACTCGCGTGTTTCTAGAGGTAGCTCCCAATCGTCCATGAATCTATCTAACAAAATACGGTTTTCCTCGTTCGTCAAGACATTCCATTGTTCCTCCGTTATCGTGAACTGAGTAGGTTGATCAATGAATGGTTTGTGTTGCCCTATGTAAAATTGGAACAGTTCCTCTTCCCATTCTTCAGGTTCTGTCCAGGTGAACAAATGCACACGTTGATTCACTGCCAAATGATAGAGGTATGTATCGTTGTTATCTGTACTTTTGTGAATAGTTAATACCTTTTCTTGTTCAAGGCTGTCTGAGTACGCTCTAATCATGCTGCGGCTTTGGGCAAAATGCATAAGCATCTTCAAAAACTCCGGCTCGATCTCTATCTCGGTATCTTCCATATGCAAGATCAGCCCTTTGGATAAAAGACCGTGAGAGGCAGCCCTTAGAACGAGTTCCCAGTGTTGTTCAGATAACTCGCCATACATCGGTTTTAGGAGACCGGCTGCAATGTCCTCTGCGCCAAGTGTGGCCAGCGCAAATCCGAATTCTTCAATGGATAAGGTAACAAGTGGTTTATTCATGAGCTTAACCGCCTACTTTCTATGTAGATTGTTAGATAAAGGTTACTTTTTTTAAAAGGTCATTTGTGCTCATTCCAAGTTTTTCGAAGTACTTTAAGAATGTCGCTTTCCTGATGTTTCAGAAGACTATACGTATATATTTTATAGCTTTTTCCATCAACCATTTTGAATAAGTAATAGGATGGAGTAGGCTGGATCCATTTGTTTAGTCCCGGTGCTACGAAATCAATGGTACGTATATCCTTCCAAGATAACTGTTTTCCTGCATTTGTCTTAATGCCAGACAGATCGAAGGAAAATAAAATGTTTGTTCCAAATATTCTCGTGATGTTCCAGATAAACAGACGTCCCACAAACCAAAAGCTTAAGAATGCCGCACTAGTAAAGTACAAGGTTTGCAGAACGCTATTGTCACCATAGATAACATCACCAATCAAGACAAGTCCAGCTATGATAAAAAGAGCAGATATCAGCGTATGACGTATTGCATATTTGCGTTGGTATGTAACGAACTGCATGGATACCTCCTAAGTATTATTTGAAGAGTTTACTAACCCATCTAATCCCTTTTTCAGCCGCTGAGGCTATATGTTTTCCGGCATAACTACCTATAGCTCCGCCTACATAAGCTCCAACTGCTGTTCCTGCAGGCCCGGCGAACGATAATAGGGTCCCGCCAACAATAGCCCCGGCTCCTGCAGAGGCAGACTTGATCACGATATTCGATGTGGACACGGCGAGATCCGTTTTGGTTAATGTTCCTTCCTTATACTTGGAGACCGTTTTAACCCCTTCATCCCAAACATTAAGTCCTACGTTGATAGGGAACAGTTTTTTGCTTATCATTGTAGGGATTTTGGAAATTTTCATACCGTATTGACCTTTATTCACACCGGCAATAACATTGCGGGTCCATTGACCGAAGCTGTTGGCTTTGTTGAAACCAAGCCCGATATCACCTACTTTTAATTTACCTGCTAGTCGATCAAAGCCCTTTAATCCTTTCATAACCAGACCGGGGTTGCGGAATTGTTTATCCAGTTTACGTGCCATGTTACTCAGAAAGGAATTCCCCTTTCCCTTCACCCACGGGGCATTATGGACTTTGGCACGGCTAGAGTTCCGGGGATCTACTTTGAAATGAACCGTTTTGGAGAGTACCATGGACGTAGCCATAGCAGAATATAATCCTGTTCCAATCAGGCCTACATTCCCATGAATCCCATTAATTATATTCCAGGACTTACTTCCTTGATCATATATATCTGATAGCGTCGTTTTTACATCTTTCCCGGAAGTGGATTGGCTTGTACTGGTCTGTACACCATGCCACTGAGATTGATCCGCTTGTGAGAAACGAGTTGCGATGGTATGTAGTTCCGTGCCAATCGCAGAGACTGAGCTGGAGAATCTTTCCATTTGCCGATGTGCCACCTGAAAGTTCTGAAAGAAACGCTCCTGTGTGATTCCCGACCACTGGCTTTGTAATGTACTTATATGTCTGCTTAAATTGTTAATCATGCTACGACTATGTTCCGAAGCTTGAGCAAATTGCTTGGAGATTGCCTGAAGCTGCTCAGGCGGTACAATAATCCTGGTCACGACATTCACCTCGTGGAAGATAAAATTAAGAATTTCTACAGATTATGTATATATCAAAAATGAAACGCTGTGAAATATTTACCCACTAATTTTAAAGGTCGAAACGTTTATTCGCAACGGATAATAAGGAATTGACGCGCAAAACAGTCCTTTGGTTGGGTTAAATTAGTGCTTTTCGTAAGACTTTGTTCCTGCAAATGGGACGAAGAGTATAAACAAAGAAGCCCACAACCCCCTATAGGGGGCGTGGACTTGTAAATTTTAGTTTGGTCTTCAAGGAGAATGTACTTATGGACATTCCTCAACTAGAACGTTTTGGCATAAGAGATCAGTGCCGTAATCGTGATTATATTAAGCAACGTTGAGATCAGTACCGTCTGGGCTGCAAAATCGGGTTCGTTATCGTATTCTTCCGCGAGAATGGATGCATTGACACCGGTCGGCATACCCGAAGCGATAATGAGTGCCTGTGCAGCGATACCTTCCAATCCAAGCAGTAGCACAATTGAAATCCCGATAGCGGGGCCAATCAGGAGACGCAAAAATGTGCTAATATACACATCAAGACGGTACAGCCGGATTGGATATTTTACAATCTGTGCTCCGAGTGTCAACAGCGCCACGGCAACCATACTTTGCTGCGCATAGGTCAGCGGCATGGACAGGAACGTAGGCAAGGGAACCTTCCACATGTGAAACAGAATCCCCAGCAAGAGCGCATACGGAACAGGCATTTTAAGAAATCCAATAATCACGGCACGGTAATTACCTTTGAGCTTCGCGCCCTGAATGGACAACACGCCATAGGTGAACGTCAGTAATGCTTGTAAAGACATGACCAGCGCCTGGATGGAAGAGGCGAGTGGATCGCCGCGGAATACCAGTGCATTGATGGGCAGTCCATAGTTGCCTGCGTTATCCAGCATAATGCTGTTGTTGAAGGCAGCCTTCATGCCTTTATTCATCTTAAGTGAACGCGCAACTACAGAACCTACAATATAGAGAATCAATACATATATTGCGTAAAAGAGTGTCACAGTCCCGAGCAGTTCCCCGGACATATCCGAGTGATACATGCTCATAAAGACGGCTGCGGGGGTAATACAATAGAAATTGATTTTGGCGAGGGTGTACAAGTCCAGCTTGAACACCTTTTGCATCCAGGACCCGACGGCGATCAGGAGAAAGACGGGCAGGACGACTTCAAGCATGATGTCTGCAATCATTAGTTCAGCTTCCTTTTTCATGAAAATTTCAATCCGATTTCGAAAATGCTTTGCTCATTATATCATTTTATACACAACCGAATGTGTGAATTGGCTAAAAAACATCAGGAGGGGTTGCGTCATGATTCCAGATCATCTGGATGTTGGTTTATCGATATTGTTTATTGGTTTCAATCCGAGCATTACGTCTGGGGAGACGGGTCATCACTATGCTTACAAAGGAAACCGGTTCTGGCGCATCCTTGAACGGTCGGGATTAACCCCGCGTTTATATGATGCACAAGAGGATGGAGAGTTGCTGAAGCTGGGATACGGATTCACAAATATCGTGGCCCGGCCCACTAAAGGTATGGAAGATATTACGAAGGAAGAATATGCAGAAGGACGCCAGATTTTGCGGCAAAAGCTGGAGGAATACCGACCGGACATCGCCTGTTTTGTCGGAAAAGGAGTGTACACCCAGTATAGCAAACGTACCAAAGTGCAATGGGGATTCCAGGATTACCCGGTCGTCAAGGAGATTCAGGAGTTTGTCGCTCCCTCGTCCAGTGGACTCGTGCGGATGTCGATGGATGAGATTGTGGCCATCTATTCCCAGCTTGCTGATTTTGTTGCGGAGAAGAACAGGGAAGATTAAGAGGCAAGTAAGCAGAGTTCACCCAGTCGGCTTCGCCGATAAGGGCGAATTCTTTTTTTTTGGATAAAGTGAGAGGTTTCGGGAACGGCTTCCGTCTATATAGTACAGAACCATGCATGGAAGCTGTAGAGAAGGGGGATTACATGACTCAACAGATACCGGAGGAGGAGCTTATTCAGCGCATTGTTGCAGGGGATAAGCAGTTGTTCTCCGTGCTTGTGGATCGATATAAAAATAAAGTCTACGGCATCATGCGCGGAATGGGCGCGAGTCATCCGGATGCACAGGATCTCGCTCAGGATACGTTCATTCGCATCTATCGTTATCTCCCGTCGCGGCGGGAGGGAAGCAGTTTCTCGTCGTGGGTGTACACCATTGCGGTGAATCGGATGCGGGATTTTATACGGGAAAAGAAACCCGTGATGTCTCCGGTCGATCAAGGGATCGAACCTGTCAGTAATGAAACACCGGAAAAACGTGTGCTGCATAAAGAGATGCAGCGTGAAATATATCGACAGCTCGAACAGTTACCGGAATCGTATCGCCTGGTGTTATTACTGAAGTACACAAACGAGCTGAGCTATGAAGAGATTGCAGACATTACAGGCATGAGTTCAACCAAAGTGCGCAACGCCCTTTACCGCGGTAAAAAAACGCTGAGGAAGCAAATGGAACGCAAAGGAGGTTTAGCTACGTATGAAGCCTATTTCAAAGGATGAAGATCGGTTGTGGGAGGAGCACCTGTACCGTGAGGAGCCGGATGCGGATTTTACGCTTAAGGTCATGCGGAAGCTGGATGGGGTGTCCATGGAAAGTGGAGAAGACGAGCATCCATTCATGAAAAAATCCAAGAGAGCGCATTGGATGCGCCGGACGTGTATCGCTGCAGCGGCAGTTGTGATCTTTGCCGGAGGGGCCTGGTTTGCTTTCGAACGAACAGCAGAGCCAGCACAACCCGCGGTAAATGCTGTGGATCGTCTGCCATTGCCTAACATACCTGTGCCTGAAGCATTGAAATATTCCTATTTTGCGGATGATTATAAACGTCTTAAACCTCTTGGACTTGTGGTTAATCCGGATATCAATATCAATGACCAGGGCTACACGCTTAAAATTGAAGACGTGCTTGTAGACCGATCTCATATGGTAATGACCATGCAACAAACAACACCTGATGGATTAGGGGTATCACGGTTTCTGCCTGAGTTGGGGAGAATTCATGTTACTGATGAAGAGGGGCGACAGGTTGCCACTCTTGCAAGAGATGCAAGAACAAAGGGCCCTCTAACTGAACGATTGTTATTCCAGTTTCATGATGAAATTCCGGATCAAGTGGTCGTGCGGGGTGAACTGCGTAATTTAAATGTGGGCAGATATTATGATTACGAGAAGAAATCCTACGAAGATAGAGATGTTACGGTGGATTGGAGCTTCAAATTCAAGATCGATATGACCAAAGCCAAATCATTGGCTGTTGAAAATTCTATGGATAACACATATACGACGCCAGAAGGACTAAAGCTTGATATGACACAGCTTGTACGCACGCCAAACGGAACCCGGCTTGACCTGAATGTGAGTCTGGATGATGAACTTCGTGCCAAAGTTGATGAGAATTGGGCGAGCTATATGAGTATCATCTACCATCTTGAGATTCCTGAAACAAATGAATATCGAATTTTCAATGGAATAAGACCAGATGCCCGTCAAGCCAAGTTCCAGCTCCAAGATCAGAGTGACTTAAGGAACGGTGGGCCGTTGAAGTTGTCAGAGACATGGGACCCTGCGTTGGTAACGGTAGATGCGAAGAACATTCGCTTTGTTCTGGATGGTTACACCCTGCCGGTGAAAGAAGAGAAATCAGTGGAAGTTGATCTGAATAAGAGGCGTAAGGACACGAATTTTTATACTTTTGCACAATTTGAACAGCTTGGAGATAAAATATTATTCTATGATTTTGAGTACGAGCCACTGATGGAATCGTATGATCCTCCGAAGATTGATGTAAAGGAAGGGTATTCACTAGTTCTGAAGGGGAGTGGGACGTTCCGAAATGCTTTCATGGGTGATCGCTGGGTTGCAGTAGATTCGGATGGAAAAGAGTATCCTGTTGAAGTGAACGGTTATCCGGATCAACCTAATAATAACGGTGAATACGTTGAAGATGATCTGCAATTAAAAATTCGGGGGTTTAACGAAGAAAAGGGTACAAAATTCACTTTGAAAAGAACAGTAGTCAATAGAGAGTATCGTGATGTGAATTGGGAAGTGGACCTTCCATCGTACAATAGTCTACCTTGGCTGAAATAACGATTAGTACATCTATTTTAATCAACAGCCATGAAGTAAATGAACGCTTCGAATGGATGTATAAGGATGGATCAACAGATTTAAGTGTGGATGTATAGACATATAAGCATATAAGCCTAATATACGAAAAGGCCCTGCATAATGGTATGCGGGGCCTCTTTCGTTTGCACCAGACTTACGGGGACAGCAAGTACCTAACGAATGCATCTTCAAAAAAGAGCGGTTACCCTTTCCGAATTATGCCGATTCCCTTGGAATCAACGTAGTCGATAACATAACCGTTTCTTTTGGCGTCCCCGGGCGTTCGATCCGGCGTTGCAAAGCCTCTACGGCACGCTGTCCGAGTTCCTCTTTACACAGATTAACTGTGGTCAGAGGCGGGGAAGACGTAACGGCAGAGTGTACATTGTCGATACCGATGACAAGGCAATCTTTAGGTGTGGAGATGCCCATCTCCTGTAATTTGTACATCCACTGCAAGGCGATATCATCATTAACACCGATCCAGGCATCGGGACGTTCATCATCTGGCATGTTTTGAATGGTGGCAGCCAATTGGTTAACCCATTCCCCATTCTCATATGGGATGTTCCATTCCCTGAAGCTGGTCGTATGACTGGTATCCACATGAAAATGGTTCAAGGCCAACTCAATCCCGATCTTCCGCTGCGCGAAGCTGGCAGCACGACCATCATCTGTGATGAGGCCGATCCGTCGGCAATTCATAGACATTAGATATCTAGCCACAGTGATGCCAGCTTCCAGATTATCATGGCTGATCGTATCACAATTCAGCAGGGGTTCCTGATGATCTACCAAAATAATAGGCCGACCCGTCTGAGAGAGTCGTTGCAGAACCGTATGCGGGAAAGCCCCCATGACAATAATCCCGGCACAACGTTCCCAGTCCAAGTGAGGAGCAATAGCTTTTTCGGGAGAGGTGTTCTCGTCCGTCACTCCGAGTGAGGGAGATACGATGGCATGATGCCAACCACGCTCATTACAGGCGGAGATCATGCCAGACAGAACACGTTGCCAGTAGTGAGGTTCACCGCGGTTGAGCTGATTCATGCATATGAGAGCAAACGGTGGATCGGACGGATCTGCATGGTTTGCAGCAGGAATATTGTTAGTACCCGGAGTACTTTGGCGATATCCTAAAGCGCGAGCGAGTTCCAGTACCCGTGCGCGTGTCGCTTCACTGACACCCGTCTTGCCACTGAGTGCGCGGGAGACGGCATATTTGGATAATCCGAGCTGGTCAGCCAGCGTCTGAATGGATACTTTGCGTGACATATCATTACTCCTTCATTTGACGATCATCTTCTGACACAGTACACTTACAAATAATAATGTTATTATAATTTATCATAACAAAAATAACAATAGTGTTAGGATCATATAGTCAATCTAAACCAATCTATATAAGTTGAACTAATCATTTACACGATAACGGAGAGGACAGAAAAAAATTGACAAAGCGAAGCGTGCGCCTTTATCACCGGATTTCCCCTTGAGAAAGGGGATCGAAAAAATCTGGGGATAACAGCGATTGGAGAGTTGTTCTGTCATCGTAGTGCCAGTGTAAATAATCTTTTGTCAACTTATACATAAAACCTCAATTCAAAGGAGACAACATCCATGGAACAGTTCAGATTACCGAAAATCCCTATGCCGCATCTGGAATTACCGCAAGCTGTGCAGGATATTCTGACTGAGGCGGACGAGCGTTTGCAACATCGACCGAGGTTGCTGGCTCAATTTCGCAATTGTTTTCCCAATACGCTGGAAACGACTACAAAGCTGCTCGATGATGGAACAACCTTTGTAATTACAGGGGATATTCCCGCCATGTGGTTAAGGGATTCCGTAGAGCAGGTCATGCACTATGTTCCACTTGCGAAGAATGATGAGAAGTTGCAGCG
The DNA here is from genome assembly GCF_037976585.1 of Paenibacillus sp. FSL k6-2145. Taxonomy (NCBI): domain Bacteria; kingdom Bacillati; phylum Bacillota; class Bacilli; order Caryophanales; family Paenibacillaceae; genus Paenibacillus; species Paenibacillus sp. FSL k6-2145. The sequence continues at coordinate 3,423,364 of NZ_CP150267.1, forward strand.
TATCATTGGAGGCCTGATCAAACGTCATACGTTCTACGCTGATAAGGATATCTATGCCAATGCATTCAATGAAACGGCGAATGGATGGCATTGGGATGCTAATGATGAGACGGAGATGTCACCTTGGGTATGGGAACGGAAGTTTGAGCTGGATTCCCTTTGTTTCTCCATGAAGCTGGCTTATACATATTGGCGGGAGACGGAACTTACGGATATATTCGATGAGCGCTTCAAGAAAGTGATGGAGAATATCGTACAACTATGGGAGACAGAACAGCATCACACAGAGCAATCACCTTACCGGTTCATGCGTCGAAATTGTCCAGCCCATGATACGCTGCGTAATGAAGGATTGGGTATGCCCGTAAATTACACGGGGATGATCTGGTCCGGATTTCGTCCGAGTGATGATGCCTGTGATTTTCATTATAATATTCCGGCGAACATGTTCGCTGCGGTAACCTTGCGTCAGATGGGGGAGATCGCGAAGTGGGTGTTCAGGGATGAACAACTGGTAAGCCGGATGGCTCGTTTGGAAGAAGAAATACGACACGGTATCTCCCTGTACGGTACTTATCGTCATCCAGAGTATGGACAGATTTATGCCTATGAGACGGACGGTTACGGTAACTTTTGTCTGATTGATGATGCGGGCACGCCTGGACTGATGTCCATTCCGTATATGGAGTATGCTTCGATTGAAGACAAGGTGTATCAGAACACACGGCGATTCATTTTGAGTAAGGAAAATCCATTCTATTATGAAGGGAAGGTAGCCAAAGGAATAGGTAGCCCCCACACCCCTCCGGGATACATCTGGCACATGGCGTTATCCATGCAGGGCTTAACCGCAGACAATGACGAGGAAATACTGGCGATGATTGCATTGCTGGAAAGTACGGATGCGGGTACCGGATATATGCATGAAGGCTTCCACGCCGATGATCCCAACACGTTCACCAGACCATGGTTCGCCTGGTCCAACAGCCTGTTCTCGCAACTGGTGTATAAGGCAATGAAAAAAGGAATTCTATAAGTGACGTAGTTCAAAAAAATAATTGCTCAATGCCTGCAAAGTGGCCGTTCCGGTTACGAATCGTTCTTTTGATCGCTGTTATCCCCGGATTTCTTGATCGCCTTTTGTAAAGTCGAAATCCGGTGATAAAGGCGAACGCTTTGCTTCTTCAGAATCGATTTCGTTCCCTGCACTACTTTTACTATCGAGCACGACTGTTTTTGAACGATATCATTTTTAGAATAGGAGAGTAGGTAAAAAAACAACAAAGCCCAAACTGCAAAGTTCAGCAGTTTGGGCTTTGTTTAGTTGAAAAACACAGGCGCTTCGCTATGTGTTTTTCAGCAGGTCAGCGATGAACACTTTCTGGCCTGTGCGGGCGCTTTCCAGGGAAGCGAGGACCATGGCCATGCTGAACTGGTTATCGCTGCAATCGGTCTCAGGTAATCGTCCGGATTCCAGTGCAGCGAACATGTCTTCGAGACAGCCGTGATGACCTGTTTTGTCCATGACAGGCAGTTCCGCTTCAATCCGCTCACTTGGCTGGAAAAAGGATGGTTTGCCGTCAGCATCCAGGCTTTGCGCAGCAACTACTTCAGCATAGATGTCATCATGACCATCCCAGATGGCGGTTCCTTTTTCACCGATTACGCGCCAGCTTGCTTCCCATGATGTGGGTACACCTTCTGCGCACCAGGATCCGCGATAGTTGAATACGGACCCGTCAGACATCTCAAATATACATAACGCCATCGCATTGCCCTGATACCAGGAACCTGGAGGATTGAACTCATGGCAGTACACCGATACCGGGTTGGCTCCGAGAATATACCGTGCCTGATCAAACGTATGTATCGCCATATCGAGCAGCAGCGGACTATCCATCATATCCCGGAATCCGCCGAAGTGTGGCCCGAGGAAGAAGTCGGCTCCTGCGTAACCTACCTGCCCTATAGCCCCGCCGGAAATGAGGTGCTGGTAGGCGCGGATACGCGGATCGAACCGGCGATTTTGCATGACGGCTTGAATGTGTCCTGTGCTGCGAGCGGTTTGCACAATGTCTGTGCATTCGGAGAAGGACTCTGCTAGTGGTTTCTCGCCAAATACATGACATCCTTCCTTCAAGGCTGTCATGGCAATGCCGTAATGACTCGCCGGAATCGTGACATCGAATACGATATTCGCGCCAGTCGCTTGAATGCCTTCACGGATATCGGTGAACGTAGGGCAGGTGAGGCCATGTCTTGTAGCAAAAGTAATGGCTGTCTGTTCATACAGATCGACCAGTCCGACGATTTCTGTATCCGGCCTTTGCAAGGCATAGTCCGCCCACGTGTTTGCCATAGCACCGCAGCCAGCGATAATTACCCGATAAGGATGAGTCATGTTCTCATCTCCTTCGTATGGATTGTGTTATACAGCTCGCATGGTTTCCTATACCGGATTAGGCACAAAATCGCCGCCGCGGCATTGTTTCAAATATCGCAATGCATGCACCTGTCCGGTCATTTCGAGTTCGTCTTTGTAGACGGGATCATGCCAGCCTTCAATATCAATCGTGCCCTGATAACCGTTCTGACGCAGAATGGTGATAATGTCTGCCCAGTTGTTATCCCCGAAGCCGGGTGTGCGGTGCCAGACAAATTCCCGTGGACCGTGTACGCCGTATTCCTTGACAATATCCCAGGCAATCGTGGCATCTTTGCCATGTACGTGGAAGACTTTATGAGCCCATTTGCGTAGCTGTGGAATAGGATCGATCAGGCTGGACATTTGATGGCAAGGCTCCCACTCCAGCCCGACATTTTCATCTGGAACAGCATCAAACATCATCTCCCAGGCCGTCGGGTTATGGGCAATGTTCCAGTCGCCTGTCTGCCAGGTGCCACCCATATCACAGTTTTCAAAAGCAATGCGTACACCCCGGTCTGCTGCCCGGCGTGCCAGTTCACCAAATACTTCCTTGAACCGGGGGATGGACTCGTTAATGGGTTGATCGGTCAATCTTCCAGTGAACCCGGAGACGATATCTGCACCGAAGAGCTGTGCATTATCGATCACTCGCTCCCAACTTGCCAATGTATCGGCGTTGTCTCCGGCTCCTGTGAGCGGGTTACCAAATACACTCACCGCGGAGATGACAATACCTTGTTCGTCCACGATTTCACGGACACGTTTGGCTGTCTCTGCCAGGTCCAGATCACCAGTTGTTTGCCAGAAGGTCAGGTTAAATGATTCAAAGCCATGTTGCATGATCTGCGGGATAACGCGGACGGCGTCCTGCCCGCCTACAAGGGTACCGATGCGTAATGATTTATTCATGGTTGTAATTCACTCCAATATTGGCTTATAGTACTTCGTGACACACTCATTATAGCCGTGCATTAATGGGATGGCTCTACACAATCTTGTGTAATATTAGTCGGATCTTGTGAAGAGGGGGAAGAAGTCGTGCTGGATCTGAAAGCGCTTCACGAAAATACCCGAATTGACCATAAATCACATCCATTTCAGCTGTTCCAAAATCGGTGTTCAGATATGAAAGCTGAAGAATGCATTCTGTATTTGCATTGGCATGAACATTTCGAACTGATTATCATGCGCAAGGGAAGTGCGCTTTTTCATATTGATAGCAAACCTTATGTGGTTCGAGCAGGTGAGGTCATTATCATTCCGGGAGGCACATTGCATGTTGGATATGCTCTGGATGAGGGGGATGTGCATTATGATTCCGTTGTAGTGAACCGTGCACTGTTCCATGATTTCACTCATGATCCTGTGCATGAGCAATATGTCGCGCCGTATTTGGAAGGAAGAGTGAGATTTCCGGTCAAACCGGCAGAGGAAAACACAGCCTGCGTAGGCTATTATTCTTTGCTGAATGAAGCCGTAGAGGAAATGGCGTTACAGCCCCCGGCTTATCAGCTCGTGGTGAAATCCAAGCTGCATGCCTTGTTCACCCTGCTTGCGCGTACCTTTATGCCGCAGCAGCTACCGGATAAAACGGTCGGATCGTATTTTCCAAACCGCGAACGTTTCAAACAGTTGATTGCACAGATTGAAGCGGACCCCACAGGTAAGATGTCTGTTACGGAAGCGGCAAGTCATGTGGGATTGAATGCGTATCACTTCTGCAAAATGTTCAAAAAGCTGACCGGACGTACCTTTGTGGAATACGTGAACGGGTGCAGGATGAGTGAGGCAGAGCAACTGCTGCAAGGCAGTAGTCTGACCATTACAGAGATCGCCGCCAGAGTCGGCTGCGACAACGCCAACTATTTTACAAAGTTATACAAACAGTACAAGGGCATGACCCCCTCGCAGGGGCGGGGGAGAAAAGAAGGTTGAGCGCGACCAGTTTAGCCGTAGTCTCCAATAAAATGTCTATAAAGATGGTTGTAACCCTAAGTAACTCGCAGTCGAAATTGTGAGCAGAAGTAGAAGTAGAAGTAGAAGTAGAAGTGGAGCACACACAGCAGTGATTACCGTAACAATAATCATGCGCATAGGCACATATACAAAGAATAACCCGGATAAAGGCCAATTCAAGGCGTTCATCCGGGTGGTTTTGATTCAATAATATCAAGATAATTATCTATGTGTACAACGTGCTCATTTCATAAATCTGGAGAACAGACGATTGGCTTTCTTGGCGAGGTCGTCCATTTTGACGTTGGCATGATCGAACTGATTGTATCCCCATTTGATCGTTTGCAGCATGCGTGGAGATATGGGCGTTCCTTTGATCCGTGGATAGATGTTGTGATAGGCCCAGACAAGATGCTCCCAGCGATTGTCATTGCCGTCCTGAATATACTCGGATACGTCAATCACTTTCCCACGTCCGTTCTGAAGAATTACATTTTTTAGATGAATGTCGCGAGGGTTCAGCCCGCGGCTGCGAACGGCTTCTCGCGCTGCGTCCACATCGAGCATCACCTGCTCGGGGACAGGGATTCCTTTTTCCAAACATTCCAGCAAGGTATCCCCGGGTTCAAAACTGATCACGAGCACGTTCAGGCCACTGCCGTAATAGGTAGGAAAGTATGGCAGGCCTTTGAGCTGTTCGTACACCTGCTTTTCATTTTCGAGTTTGTCCAAGGCATGATCCGAGTACATCTTGAAGGCATACTGCGGCAAGCCGTCATACGTAAATACAGCCGCGTCTGTACCTGTGCCAATGCATTTTAATCCTTCTACATCGCCGATGATGTTCACGAGCTCATTCCGGTCGCTTCCGATGACTTGGATCTGTTGTAATGCTTCTTCCGCCTGGAACCAATCCGGTCGATTCATGGGTGGTGCCTCCTTTTAGGATATGCCTGTACAATTTTTTTCATATAATCATTTTCTAACGAACGGAGTAAGTCTTATTTCACGAAAATCGGCAGATCTGAAAATGTAACGAATCAGAGACACGCTTTTGGCTTATTTGCTTGCAATAAACACGTTCTACAATCGAAATAAGACTAATTAGCGTGTCTGGGGTTCGTTAGATTCCGTAAAACCTCATGATCCATGTGATAAGGTGTGTGAGATTCGTTAGCGCCGGGCCCGCACTGGCCCCGGGCTAGACCCGTACTAGCATCCAGGTCCCGGATTCGCTGCCCTCTATAAAGTATATTAAGCGTTCTGCTCCGCAATTTCATCTTTTGGTGATGTTACTATATAAACGATACGGATCGAATCGGAAACGGTTGCGTCAGAAGAAAATAACGGAAGCGCGCTTGCGGCAAGGTTGCCCGGGCTTTATACTGTGAGCATTAAGGGATCTCATACAGATCCGGCATACAGAAAGGCAGATTACTTATGGCACAATACCCGCAGTGGTCTTATTCGCAGTCGCGGGCGAGTATGTTCGATGAGTGCCTGCGCAAATATTATTATCATTATTACGGTGCCCATAACGGCTGGAAGGCAGACTCTGCTGATGAGATGCAGGTTCGTCTGTACCGTCTGAAGCAGCTCAGCAATCTGTATCTTGTCTTCGGGGACCTCGCGCATCGGATGTGTGAGTCGGCGGTACGCAGCAGGGAAGAGGGCAAAGACAAACCGCGTGAACACTTTCTGGAACAGACGATACGCAAGCTGCTGAATCAGGCGTATGTGGAATCAATGGACGCGGATCAGTGGCGACTTAACCCCAAGAATCGCACGATGCTGTCCGAGATCTATTACGGGGATGATACGTTGAATGACCGGATTGCCACGATTAAGGAACGGGCTTCGGCCTGTGTCGGTAACCTGTACCAGACGCTTACGTGGGAGGACTTGTCCCGGGCAAGTACGGACATTCTGGAGATTGAGAAATGGGATACCATGATGCTGCACGATACGCGCGTTTATGTGAAGATGGACTTGTTGTATCGGCGCAGTAACGGCAACATTGTCATTGTGGACTGGAAGACGGGCAAGGAAGATGACTTCTCGGATCAGCTAATGCTGTACGCATCCTATGTGAGAGAACACTACCGAATTCCTTTGGAGCAGATTGAGCTGCGAGTGGAGTACTTGTTAACCGGGAAACACCGAGAGTTTACAGCAACAGAAGAGGATATCCGGAAGGTGGAGGAGAACGTGGGTCGTTACATTGAGGAGATGCGATCCTGTGTGGAGGATGAGTATTATAACCGTCCCAAGGACGTCACCTACTTCACAGCGATGCCATCGCACCGGTCCTGCCGGGATTGCAACTTCCGCGAAGTGTGCAGTGAGCGAGCAGTCTGAAACACCAAAACCGGAGGAACCAAAAGGCCTTATACCAACCAACAAGCTATCCTATATGTGAAAAAAATCAAGAAGCGCAAGCCGGGAACATCATCTGCCCGACTTGCGCTTCTATTGCGTTCCACAGGCCTGGCGACAAGGCGCCGGGTGGAACGATCATATCCAGATTACTGGACAGCGGCGGTATTCTCCAGCGCCTGACCCGCAGGCACATAGGCATGCCCGAGATCACGGGCAACCGCCTCATACGTGATATGTCCATTCAGCGCGTTAACCGCGCTGCGAATGGACGAACTGCCGCGAATCGCGGCGGCTGCACCGTGGTTCGCCAGCTGCAGCGCATAAGGCATGGTGGCGTTGGTCAGCGCCACCGTAGACGTACGCGGCACGGCGCCCGGCATGTTCGCCACCGCGTAATGGACGACGCCATGTTTCACATAGGTCGGTTCATCGTGTGTTGTGATATGATCAATGGTCTCAACGATCCCGCCCTGATCAATCGCCACATCCACAATGACCGAGCCCGGTGCCATCGTCTTAACCACTTGCTCGCTGACAAGCGTTGGCGCCTTGGCGCCCGGAATCAGCACCGCACAGATCAACAGATCTGCCGCCGCAACAGCTGTTGCAATGTTGGACGGGCTGGATACCAGTGTGTGGATCTGATTGCCAAAGATATCATCCAACTGGCGCAGACGATTCAAATTCAGATCAAGGATGGTCACATCGGCGCCAAGACCAATAGCAATTTTGGCTGCATTTGTTCCCACCGTTCCGCCACCGATAATGACCACTTTCCCCCGACTGACGCCTGGTACACCGGACAACAGAATGCCCTTGCCACCTTCGGTCTTCTCCAGTAACTGTGCTCCGATCTGGGAGGCCATGCGGCCTGCAACTTCACTCATAGGGGTTAGCAGGGGCAGAGCACTGTTGACCTCCAACGTCTCATACGCAATAGCCGTTACCCGACTTTTAATAAGGGCTTTGGCAAGCTCCGGTTCCGCTGCGAGGTGCAGGTATGTGAACAGAATCAGTCCCGGACGAAAATATCCATATTCACTGGCAAGCGGTTCTTTCACCTTGATGATCATATCGGCCTCGGCCCACACTGACTTGGCATCAATCCGAATCTCGGCGCCCGCAGTTTGATATTCATGATCCGTGAATCCACTGCCGATCCCCGCGCCTTGTTCAATCAGTACCTGGTGACCGGCTCTGATGAAATCAGCAGCCCCGGCCGGAGTCATTGCTACACGATTCTCATTGTTCTTGATTTCTTTGGGAATTCCGATTCTCATCACCATGCACCTCGTCCATTTATTGGTTGTTAGCTTATACTACAAGTTTATGACTTGGATAATCGTTTTGCACCTTACTTGATGTCTAATCTTTAGGAATTGAACTCAACATATTGTCGAAAAAGACTGTTCAGGACATTTGTCCATGGATTATAATGTAAGAAAAAATAACACGAAGAGGGATCGCCATTGCGAAATGACCGTGTGTTTACGATCAAAGATATCCTTGCACGTCCGGTATTTGGCCGAGCACGACTAGCGGCAGGGAAGGATGGAGTGAACCGTCAGGTTGGCTGGGTTCATGTGTTGGAGATTACAAATGTATCTCCATTCGTAAGCCCCCATGATCTTATTTTATCCACTGGACTATGGCTTCAATCGAAAGAAGGGCGCGAAGAGTATCTGCTTCAGCTCATCGGCAGTGAGGCAGCGGGGCTATGTGTGGAGTTTGGTACCAGCATATACGGAATCCCGGAAGAACTGATTGAACTGGCGGACAGACACCAGTTTCCGCTGATCGTATTTGAACAACCGGTCCGATTTGTCGAGATTACACAGGATATTCACTCTCTGCTCATTAATCATCAACACCAGTTGCTGAAAAGTCTGGAAGCATACTCCCGTCAACTTCAGCAACGAACATTACAGAGTACGGATATGTCTGCTGTGCTGAACCTGCTGTATGAGTACGCTGCCAAACCGGTGGTGTACATTTCGTCCATGGAGCCAGGCAGTTTTGTGCCCGAACTTGTTCCGGAGATGGAACAGGCCATCTATACCTGGTATGAGCAGGAGGTAGAACATCTGGATTTGAATGATTCAGATACTGAATTATGGTTCCACATAGACGAAGAGAAGGCTCTGCTGTGTCATCCGGTCGTCTGTTTCGGGCAGGTATTCTCCGCTGTAGGCATGATCGTCCATCCGTCTGCTCCCGTAGAGTACCTCAAGCTGTTGCTCGATTATACGGCGAAGGCGGCGGCAGCGCTCACGCTTCGTTCCCAGTTTCTTGAGGAGAAGATGGTCCGCAATCAGAATGAACTGATCCAGGATCTGATGAATGGCAACATCCATCAGGAGGAACAGGCTCAGACCCGAATGGGGCTTCGTTTGCTGGTAAAGGGACAGTACTGGTTTGCAGGAGGTGTCATCGAGATTGAGCATCGATTGAAGGGTACAGGCCGGGAGCGAATGGAAGCTAATCATCAGGATGTTCTTGTCCTGCTGCGTTCCCTGCTCAAGAAGAACAATCTGCCTAGCCTGATTATGCTGAAGAACAACCAGGTATATCTGTGCTGTGCGAAGGAAGCGGTAACGGCTGCTGCACGTCATCAACTGCTGCGATTACTGGAAGGGATTGCCCAGGACGTGAAACGGTTTGCCAGTCGTAACTTGAAACAGGTTATGATTCATGTGGGATTTGGCAAGTTACGCAACCGTTTGACCAGCCTGCCGGAGAGCCTTCAGGAGGCCTATCAGGTGATCGAAGTTTCGAGATCGGTAGATCCGATGGAACATGTTCACTTTTACGAACGTATGGGTATATATCAAATGTTAAAGGCGTTACCCCAATCCTTCCTGCAACCCTTTGTCCAGGATCACCTGGGTATGTTGATTGAACATGACCAAACGCATCACCTGCGATTGGTAGAGACGTTAGATGCTTACCTGCAGAACTTTGGTTCCAAGCGGGATGCGGCCGCCCAGTTATTTATTCATCGGCAAACGTTGTACAACAGACTGGAGAAGCTGGAAGAACTGATGGGTCCAGGTTACATGGATCAAGGGAGAAGAATCTGTCTGGAGATGGCGCTGCTCGCGCACGCGATGATTGAGAATGGACAGTGGCAATCCTCTTGATGAGGTGAAAGGGATGCAAGACAGACTGTGCATCGATCTTACACTACCTTGAGCACAGTCTAGCAGTTTTTACTAATCCGCCGGGTATGTCGTAATGAAGCAGGCAGGCGTTGCAGAGTGGAAGTGGAGCGTCGGCCCCGATAAAGCTTCGTTTGACCGGAGGAAGGTGCCAGTGATAATGAAGAAGGAGCAGCCAGTCGATACGGGGGTGACGACCGGTCGGGACGTCCTTCCTGTTCTGCTTCATTGTCCTCCATTGAAATGCTACTTTGGTGCAGCCATTCATTAAGTCGTTTGGGATTGATTCCAAGTTGTCCGCTCAGATTACAGATATCGAGGTTTATTCTCACACAAATCCGCCTTTCCTGGAATATCGGGCTGGTAGTAGGGTATGAAAGGGAAGCATGAATTCGAGATCAGTAAATGCTCATATGCATGTTGGCTGTGCTTGATCGGCGGAATGATTCATTACGTTGAGAAGAAGCGTGGAGGCGTCTATATACCGTGTTAAACGTTTCCATGTCCGCTGTTTTGAATATTTCCTATAAATTGGCTTTTAACAAGATTCTATCACTTCACATGCAATTGCGCGTCTCAATATAGTCTCAATTTTGTGAGGAAAAAAAGTATATTAAAAGTACCAGTATCTAGTACGGAGGACATATATGGGAAACAGTAGTGAGGCTCAATACGACAAATATCTTGAGGATGGCAAACGTTTCATTGGTCGAACCAAGGAACTGACGACACTGGAGCGGTGGTTCAATCATCCGGAAGCCCCATTAACCATATTTTCAATTACGGGCATGGGAGGCATTGGTAAATCTTCCTTGCTTTCAGAGATGTTATCTGTCTCTCGGGATCGAGGTGCGACGGCTATCTGGATGGATGGTCGATCATGTGGGGCGACTCCTTCCGTTTTTATGGATTATTTGTCCTCTACATTAGGCTTGGAAACAATGGATAGTGAAGGATCCCCGCGACCATTGAGTCTGCTGAGAGACACATCAATCGAGAAGAGATTGGTTCTGGCAGTGGATAATTATGAAGAGCTTGCTCTGTTAGAAAGCTGGTTCATGGAAGTCTTTGTATCCAAACTTCCGTTAAGAGGGATACTTGTCATTCTTACATCACGCCCGGAGCTGGCGTCCACCTGGCGGACACATCCCCGATTACATCAGAGGTTTATACAGATGCGGCTTCAACATTTCACAATTGATGAGATTACGGAATACATCACGGTGGCAGGCTTTCTGAATCAGGGGATGGCAGGTACCATTACGAGAATGACCGATGGGCATCCGCTGGGGCTGGCCCTTGCTGTAGAAGCTGCGGATCAGAGGAGGAATCTTCCGCAGTCCGAATGGGCTGAACTGTCACATATGATCAGTGCTCGATTATTATTGGAACTTACGACACCCCGGCTGCATCCTGTGGTGGAGGTACTAACACTGCTTGAGACAGCCAATCAGGAATTATTATCATCAGTACTGGATATGACCGTGACAAAAGAAGAGTACCACATGCTGAGACAGATGTCGTTTATCCGTTCCGGCCCGGATGGTCTTGCCCTGCATGATATGGCCAGAGTACATCTACTACGAGATTTTCGCCAACGTGAGCCTCATCGGTTGCAGACCATGCGTATCAAGATCGTGAAGTTACTGAAACCGCTGCATGAACAGGCGGGGCCGCGTGAGCGTCGCCAGATCGCTAGGAAGATGCTGTTGCTGTGTCAGGAATCCATGCTTCAATACCGAAAGTACGCGGATGTGTCCCGTGATTCCTTGTTCTCACCTCTCGAAACGATGAGAAGCGAGGATCTGCCCGTTCTGCACAGCCTGTTACAGCAATGGTGCGAATACAGCGTGGAACCATGGCAGGCGGTATCCTATGGCCCCTTCCTGGATGAACTGGCACATCGTTATCCCGAAGGAATTGTATTAATGCGTGACAAGCTTGGGGAGACAATTGCCATGTTCATTACCATCCTTGTACATAGGGAGAGTAGTGAGTTGTTACTAAGATATTTTCCAAATGAGATGCATGAATGCTTCACACCACAGGAACTTGAAAATGACCCGGATCAGAGTGATACTCACTTTGCTTTGCTAGCTACGGCAAGAGATGATGTGCCTGGTTATACACGAGAAGAACTGGTGGGATACATGGCACTGGACCGGCTGTCTCTACTGGGTGATGGTGCGCGAGCGATGCTCGTTGCAACGAACCCTCACCTGAAACTATTTTTGCAGAGTATTGGATTCCGGATGCGAAGAACCCGCACTCGTGTCTGCGACAGATTTGAGGACCAGGCGGACGTACTTGATTTGGATTTGCGTAATGGGCAATTCGGAGAGTGGGTCATGTCTCTTCTTGCTCCGGAACCAACAGAGGATCGTATACAGCCGGAAACAACGGAAGTGGATGGTGTAATCTGGACTGAACAGGATGTTCGCAAGATGTTGGGGGATCTTCGTTCCCCGGGAGAATTGCATGAATATGCTGGCAGGGTTAGAGGAGTAAAGGATGGAATCCAGTTACAGCTGTATGTCATGGATCTGTTGGAAGGCAGAGTACATGGCCTATCTCCACAGGATCAGATGCTGTTATACGCGGCCTACTGGACGCATGCTGGCAATCCAACTGCCGCAGCCCAGACGTGTTCCATGAGTCGGGCGACATTCTATCGCCATCTCAGAACAGCGCTGACTCGCTTGGCGCGGATTTTGTAGGGTTCTATTCGTTCATCATACTGATAATAAAGACAAGAAGAGGCTGGTCATAGACCAAGCCTCTTCATGCGATTATAGAGCGTTGCCCGGGAGATGCCAAGTTGCTTGGCGAGTGTTCGTTTGTTGCCACCTGCTGCTTTCAGATATTGAATTAGAAGTTGCGCCTCATAGGTGTCCAATTTTTGCTGGTAGGTAACACCGGAGACAAGTTCGGAATCATCCGAGGTATCTAATTCGTCCACATTTGCAACCGTTCGAGGTTCTTGTTCTGGTTCTGCTCCCGCCGAATCCTGACGTTGCTGATATTCGATGTTGGCATGTGAATGAATTCCGGATGTCAGTTGAACTTCGGACTGTTCTTGCATGGTGAGGGAAGTGAGGGTATCAGGTAGATATTCCTGCTTCACCTCACCATCTGTCGTCAGAATGGTCAGGCGTTCGATCACATTTCGTAATTCACGTACATTGCCTGGCCAATCATATTGGAACAGCAACTTGAACACTTCAGGTGGAACCAACTCAATATGACGGTTATAGAGCAACGAGAATTCTTGAAGGAACGTCTGGGTTAATTCATATATATCTTCCTTCCGCATACGCAAAGGAGGGATGACAAGGTTAATGACATTCAGCCGATAGTAGAGATCTTCCCGGAATTGATTGCGGGCAATCATACTTAATAGATTCTGATTGGTCGCAGCAATAATCCGACAGTCGGCCTGTTTCATTCGCGTTCCCCCCACAGGAAAGTAACTCTTCTCCTGCAACACCCGAAGCAGTTTCACTTGTAATTCCAATGGCATCTCACCGATCTCATCCAGAAAAAGAGTCCCCCCTTCGGCAAGCTCAATCTTGCCCTTTTTGCCTTTGGGATCAGCTCCGGAGAAAGCGCCTTTCTCATAACCGAATAATTCACTTTCAAACAAGGAAGCAGGGATTGCCCCACAGTTAATAGCGATAAATGGTGCAGTCTGCAATTCACGAAGATCATGAATGGCTTTGGCGAATAACTCCTTGCCTGTGCCGCTCTCTCCGAGGATAAGTACGGTTGCTGAGGTGGTACTGATCTTGCGAATGGTCTCCATGCACTGCTTGATGACCAAGCTGCTGCCCTTGATTCTGGCGAATGGATCTAATTCGGGCCGTAGCCGAGCAACGGCTTTCTCCAGATGCTGGACTTTGGAGGTCATATGTAATAGTTCCTGATGTAATCGGATTTCGGTTGTTATATCCACTTCGGCAGCAACTGCACCCACAATATGTCCATCCAGTTGGACAGGACGAGCATTAATAAGGGCGAACAGGTCGGGCCGTGGCTGATGCTGTTTGCGATAGACCGTTTCGCCGGTATATAACGTCTTGAGAGACTGTAGCCGATCTGGAGGAAAAAAGTCCGCTGCGGGTTGTCCGATGATGTCTTTTTTGCTGATCGAAAAAACATGCTCCGCGCCAGTTGTCCAGTAGGCCACCTTGGCATCTTCATTAATTAATGTCAGAGCTGAACCCGCTGTCTCCAGTGTGGTCTCAAAATAAGCTTCTATTAGGCGATGTGCATGCATCATGGCATGCAAAACATCGGATACGGCGATATATCCCAATAGGGGTCCATCATCCTGAATGAATAGATAAGAAGATGTGTCGAATAAGCAGAAGGCATCTACCAACGATGTTGATGACGGAATGGTAAGTGTGGAGAGGTCTGTATCCAGAACATCCATATCCGTACGCAATAAAGACATTAATTCTGGAAGTAAATGTTTCATCGGTATCACCTCAATTAGAACATAACTTTTGGAAACAACTTCTTTTACACAAGTTACTTACAAGTGATCTGCTTATGAAATGACTGGAGAATGATGGTTACCCATATTATAACTTTCCAAATGAGGTGTGTATATATTTTTTGACATGAAGCATACATGTTGTCGGCACAGAAGAGATAAATGTTGGATTTTCATTTCTTGAATTCCCTTTTATTATTATTAAAAGGAATTAATGCTAATTCGTATGGGCCATTCAATAATCTAGGTGAGGGTTGAGTTATTTAAATTGACATTCGAGTTACTTGATTAAAACTGTTATCTCTCAATCTGCTACACGGCAGTTGAAGTGATTATTCATATAGTACATGAATTGTCCAAACCACTAAGAAACTTCTGAATAATGCTATATGAAGGCAATCCGCATGAAGAAGAATCAAAGGAGGGTGATGAAATGGCCATTCTATCAACTGGGCCCATTGAGAATAATATTTCAGGGATAGCGGGGATCCGACCAACTCAATCCGTTACGGTCAAAATCGATAACCGGAATGCGACAGAAATGTTCACGGTGCTTCTTCGGGGCTATTACCTTAATGGAGTCAGAACATTATATGTAGAAGAACTGCTCAATGTATCACCTAATCAGGTCATCACCAAAGTTTATAATGGGAATTTTGATGCTTTTGAGTTTGTATTTTCAACCTCAGACACGGCTGCTCCAGAAGCACAAATATCCGTATGGGGTAAAGATGGCGAAGGCGAATTAGTCGCGGCTCACCGATTGGTATCCCAGGAGTTGTTGGGAGAAACGCTGAGCACAACGGGTGTGACAGGGGCCACGGGCGTCACAGGAGTTACTGGAGTGACAGGAGCGACGGGCATCACGGGCATCACGGGAAGCACCGGTGCTACTGGAGTGACAGGCGCCACGGGGGTTACGGGAGTAACAGGAGCCACTGGAGTTACAGGAGTAACAGGAGGCACAGGGGCCACCGGAATAACAGGAGCCACTGGCGTTACAGGAGCAACGGGAAGTACTGGGGCTACCGGAGTAACAGGAGGCACGGGCGTTACGGGAGCAACGGGAAGTACCGGGGCTACCGGAGTAACAGGAGCCACTGGCATTACGGGGGTAACAGGGGGCACCGGAGCTACTGGAGTGACAGGCGCCACGGGGGTTACGGGAGTAACAGGAGCCACGGGCGTTACGGGAGCAACGGGAAGCACCGGAGCTACTGGAGTAACAGGAGCCACGGGCGTTACGGGAGCAACGGGAAGCACCGGAGCTACTGGAGTAACAGGATCCACAGGCGTTACGGGAGTAACGGGAAGCACTGGGGTTACCGGAACAACAGGCGTCACTGGAGCAACCGGTACAGCAGGGCAAGGGTTGTCCTCGTACGCTTATATTTTTAATACATCAGCTCAAACTGTAGCTATTGAAGCGGATGTAATCTTCGACAGCAACGCAAATCTTACCGGTATTACTCACACGGCCAATACCGCTGCGATTATTATTGGTAATGCCGGGGACTATGCGGTGTTTTTCAACGTTGCAGGTGTGCAGGCAAACCAATTCACCCTTTATCAAAACGGAGCCCCTGTAGGTGGCAGTGTCTATGGTTCAGGAGCTGGCACTCAACCGAATCCAGGCATGGTCATTATTACGGCTGCTCCCGGTGATGTGCTGACATTGCGGAATCATTCCAGCGCATCAGCTGTTGGTCTGCAAACACTAGCAGGTGGAACACAGACCAATGCTAATGCTTCTATTCTTATTCAACAGTTAAGCAGTTAGCCTTTTCGAGCTTGTAATTTTGATTAATAAATGGGTGTGTCCAAAAAAATAGACATTTAAAATTGGGGATGCTAATTTTTTAGACATTAAGAGAAGAACCGGAGAAAAGGAAAGTTGGATGCTCTGGTAAAGTGTTTGTACAGAAAAAACCATGTGCCCAGAAAGAAAGAGGCAGCATGGTTTTATTTTTGCTGTTTTTTATTTATATATTGATACAGCTGGAAAATAACTATCGGAACATATTCTTAACGACCATCCAGAGATTAGCCGGTTTTTCAGCCAAACGGCGGGTATAGTACGGATACCACATGGTGCCATAAGGTACGTAACAACGAATGCGATAGCCTTCTTTGGCAAGACGTTCCTGTTCGCTCATGCGAAGACCATATAACATCTGAAATTCAAAGGCATCCGGAGAGATTCCCCGATCCTTGGCGTATTGTTTCGTCCAGTTAATGATGTGATCATCATGCGAGGCAACTGCAGTGTACACACCCTGGTCGAGGTGATTACGAATCATCGTTTTGAATTGATGAATGACTTCAGAAGCATTCTGATAGGCGACTGATCCGGGTTCTTTGTAAGCACCTTTAACCAGACGAAGCCGAATGCCTTCCCGAATCATATCACGTGTATCTTCTTCGGTGCGATGCAGGTAGGCTTGCAATACTGTGCCTGTATTATGCAGTCCTTCCGAGTGCAGTCTTCGAACAATATCCAGCGTCGCTTGAGTAAATGGACTATCCTCCATATCAATTCGAACAAATAGATCATGCAATTTGGCTTGTGCGGCAACGGTACGGATATTTCGATAACCCTCTTCCGGGTCGAGTGCGAGGCCCATCTGGGTTGGTTTCAGCGAGACGTTGGAGTCTGCCCTTTCACGTGCAATGCCTTCTACCAATCGTACATACTCATCCCTATATAATGCCGCTTCGCTCAGGCGGGTGATGCCTTCGCCCAGATGATCGAGCGTAGCCATAATGCCTTTATTATTGAGTATGCGGATCTCTTCGAGAGCTTCTTCCAAGGTGTTTCCTGCAATAAACTTGCCTGCCAGCTTCTTACCATATCTAATGGACAGGTTCTCTACAGCTTTGTTGCCTGCCACGGTTAATAAGGTTTTGCGATATATTTCCGTTCCCACACTCATTTTCGTTTCCTCCTTCAGCATTGTGCTAACTTAATTCAAGCAAGAAACGTGCCAGATTTGGCGATGGTCTACTATTTTTCATGAAAATTATCTATTTAAATTGGACTAAACATTTACACAAAACGGAGAGGACAGAAAGAACCTGAAGAAGCGGAGCGCTCGCCTTTATCCCCGGATTTTCCCTCTATAAAAAGGATTCGAAAAATCTGGGGATAACAGCGATCGGAAGGTTGTTCTGTCATCGGAGTGGCCCGTGTAAATTTTCAGTAGTTGAATTTAACGAGAAAAATATTTCAATCCCAACCGGAGTTGGCACGGATTTTGCTACATATATTTGGTGATGAGTAACATACAAAATAATTCAGGCGAGCAGCCAGCGAACCCCACATCCTGAAGGAGGAATCATTGATGAATATCCCTTTTGTTAACGAACCATTCACACCTTTTGCAGTCCAGGCGAACCAGGAAGCATTTGAAGACGCACTTCGTCAGGTAGAAGCTGAACTTGGGCAGGAATACCCGATCATTATTGGTGGGCAAAAAATAACAAGCAGCCGCACGTTAACTTCCGTGAACCCCGCAGCCAAGAATCAAGTTGTCGGAACGATCCATCAGGCAGATCAGGAATTGGCCGAAAAGGCTATTCAGACAGCGGCGGAGACATTCCACACATGGAAACATACCGACCCGAATGAGCGGGCACGTTATCTATACAAAGCAGCTGCCATTATGCGTCGTCGCAAGCATGAGTTCTCCGCATGGATGGTTTATGAAGCTGGCAAGACCTGGCCTGAAGCGGATGCGGATACAGCGGAAGCCATTGATTTTATGGAATTCTATGCACGGGATATGCAGCGACTGAGTGAACCGCAGCCCCTCGTGCGGATTGCAGGAGAAGATAATGAACTGAGTTATATACCGCTGGGCGTGGGCGTTGTCATTCCCCCTTGGAACTTCCCGCTGGCGATTATGGCAGGCATGACCTCTGCTGCACTGGTATCTGGCAACACGGTGGTATTAAAGCCCGCCAGCACAACTCCGGTGATTGCCGCCAAGTTTATGGAGCTGCTCGCAGAAGTTGGTCTGCCGGATGGCGTCGTGAACTTTTTACCAGGACCAGGCAGTGAAGTGGGCGATTATCTCGTGGATCATGCGCTCACCAGATTTATCAGTTTCACCGGTTCCAGAGATGTAGGACTGAGAATTAATGAACGTGCAGCACGAACAGCTCCAGGTCAGAAGTGGATCAAACGGGTTATTGCAGAGATGGGCGGCAAGGATTCCATCGTTGTAGACAGTGACAGTGATCTGGAACTCGCGGCAGAGTCCATTACCGCTTCGGCATTTGGTTTCTCAGGACAGAAATGTTCGGCGTGTTCCCGCGCCATTATTCATAAGGATGTATATGATGAAGTATTGCAAAAAGTGATTGAACGGACACAGAAACTGACGATGGGCAGTCCACTTGAAGTTGGCAGTCAGGTTGGGCCGGTTATCGATGACAAGGCATATGCAAAGATCACGGAATATATTGAAATCGGCAAGGGTGAGGGGCGTCTTGTACACGGTGGCGGTACAGGGAACGTTGAAGGTTATTTCATTGAACCAACCATAATTGCCGATGTTGATCCGAAAGCCCGGATTGCTCAAGATGAGATTTTTGGACCTGTGCTTGCGTTCATCAAAGCAGAATCTTTCCAGGACGCTTTGGATATCGCCAATAATACAGACTATGGTTTGACCGGCGCGGTGATCTCACGTAATCGTGAACATCTGGAACAGGCAAGACGCGAATACTTTGCGGGTAATCTGTATTTCAACCGGAAATGTACTGGAGCACTGGTAGGCACACATCCATTTGGCGGATTTAACATGTCAGGCACGGATTCCAAGGCAGGTGGAAGAGACTATCTGCTGCTGTTTACACAGGCGAAGCTGGTATCGGAGAAATACTAGACAGAAACTCATGTTCCAACTAAAAACTTCTTACATTTGCTTGAATAATATGCTATTATCCCTGCAAATCCTTTTGTTCGGATAAGAAACACAGATGCTTATTGCCGAAGGCATAAGGAGGGAAACGGATGTTAGGTGTTCAGTTGGTACAGGAACAACGTATTCGGCTGTCCATCACGCCGGAGATGAAACAATCCTTTCATTTGCTAACCATGTCTGGTCAGGATCTGACCCGTTACTTGCTGGATGCGGCGGAGGAAAATCCAGTACTTGAACTGGAAGAACAAGCTGCGCCCCTCGCACGGATTCCAAGGCGGATAGATCAGCGCAGGTATGATTCCTATGATCCGTTGCTTCAGGCTAAAGGTGCAGAACCTACATTGGAACAATTGCTAATTGCGCAAATTCGAGTGATGACACTTCCAGACGAATTGGAAAATATGGCTGTGTATTTGGCAGGATGCGTCAATGATGATGGTTATCTGACGGTGGAACTGGCAGAGGTGCAAGCAGTTCTTCAGCTTCCGATGAGCAAGATTGCAGCGGGACTGGAGCTTCTCCAATCGCTGGACCCTGCTGGTATAGGGGCGCGGAATCTGCAAGAATGTCTGTTGCTCCAGATTAGACGTGATCCATCAGCAGCGCTGAATGCGGAGCGGATGGTGGAAGCGGGATTGGAATCACTGGTTCCTTTTCACCCAGGTAGAACAGGGAGTCGATTAGGCATGACTTCACGGGACGCTCAGGTTGCCTACGACTATATTACACGTCTCGATCCTAAGCCCTGCCGATCCATCGGATGTACGGAACGACCACATTACATTATTCCGGATGCCATTGTTGGGTTTCGTAACGGTGAGGTCCATTTTAGCCTGCATGCGGCAGGTAACCCTCATGTATCGATGAATGAAGCGTGCATCCGCTGGATCAGGGAAGAGGTGCCTGACGAGATCTGGGCAACCCGCGCGGCAGAGGCAAGGGCTATCATTCGGAGTGTACACCTGCGGCGCAGGACTTTAGTGCGTGTGCTGGGAGCCGTGATGGAAGAGCAGAAGCACTTTTTGGTCAAAGGCCCATCCGCGTTAAAACCACTTAATTTGGCTGTTATTGCAGAGAAGATTGGCATGCATGAATCAACGGTAAGTCGTGCGGTGAACGGTAAATACATTGAGACCCCACATGGTGTATATGAACTCAGGGCTTTTTTTGACTCCGGAATCAGTACAACGTCAGGGGATAAAACATCAGCATCAGCGGTGAAACGCAGATTAAAAGAAATCATTCGCATGGAACAGACTCAGCGTCCATACTCGGATAGTCATTTGGCCACACTGCTCGCTGAGGAAGGGATTGTTATCTCCCGCAGAACGGTTGCCAAGTACAGGGAGGAACTTCAGATTCTGCCTTCCCTTGAGCGGAAACGATGGGCTTAATCGAATCGCTGGCGTCTTATCTTCTCTGTATACAAGAACCCCCGCAAACCGGATGAACGGTCTGCGGGGGTTCTTGTTAATCATTCGTGTTTAGGTTGCTGCACCAGTTTTCCTGATCACCTACAAACGTTCCATATTACGCAGGAAGTGTTCTCCGGCAATCCCTGGTGTAGTCATCTGTTCCGGATGCAGAATCTCTTCAAGTTCTTCCGGTGTCAGCAATCCGCGTTCCAAAATAATCTCTTGCAAGGAAAGTCCAGTCTTGAGCGCTTCCTTCACGATGGAAGCTGCCACATTATAACCTAAGTGCGGGTTCAACGCCGTAACCATACTGAAACTTTGGTTCATGATTAATTCGCAGCGCTCACGGTTAGCTTCCATCTCTTCAACTGCATAACGCGTGAAAACATCGATGCCGTTATTCATAATTTTCAGCGATTGCAGCAAGTTGAACGCAATAACTGGGCCCATGACATTCAGCTCGAATTGACCAGCTTCACAAGCCATACAGATCGTATGGTCGTTCCCCATCACTTGGAAGGATACCTGGTTAATGACTTCCGCCATAACGGGGTTGACTTTGCCCGGCATAATGGACGAACCTGGCTGACGCGGTGGCAGGCGCAATTCATTGAATCCTGCACGCGGGCCTGAAGCCATCAAGCGAATGTCATTACAGATTTTGGAAAGGCTAACCGCACATACCTTCAGCGCCGCTGAAAGTTCCAGATAGGCATCAGTGTTCTGGGTTGCATCCACAAGATCCTCAGCTGTTTGTAGTGGTAGTCCGGTAACAGCTGACAGGTGCTCTGTAACTTTGACGATATATTCGGGTTTGGCATTGAGTCCTGTACCTACCGCAGTTGCACCCATGTTAATGGTAAGCAAGCGGCGATTGGCGAATTCAAGACGCTCAATATCCCGTCCGATTACACGGGCATAAGCTCCGAATTCTTGTCCAAGGCGAATAGGTACGGCATCCTGAAGATGGGTACGGCCAACCTTGACCACATCGTTGAATTCCACTTCTTTTTTACGGAACGCATCCTGTAGTCTTCTCATGGTAGCGAGTAACGTCTCCGACAGTTGGTACGCCGCAATGCGCAGTGCTGTAGGAACCACGTCATTAGTAGATTGGGACATGTTCACATGATTATTGGGATTGCAATGGAAGTAGTCTCCCTTGCTTTTGGTTAACAGTTCCAGCCCGCGGTTGGCCAAAATTTCGTTCATATTCATATTCATGGAGGTGCCTGCACCGCCCTGAATGGAGTCTACAATAAAATGATCCAGATGATGGCCTTTCATCATTTCTTCAGCCGCCATGACGATCACCTCGCCAATCTTGCTTGGCAGCATCTTCAACTCCATGTTGGTAATCGCTGCTGCCTTCTTCACCGCAGCCAGAGCCGTGATCAGCTCCCGGTGTACCGGAACGCCGGTAATCGGGAAGTTTTCCACGGCCCGTACCGTCTGAATTCCGTAATAAGCATAAGCCGGGATTTCTTTTTCACCGATAAAATCTTTCTCCGTCCGTGTGGACATAGTAGACATCTCGTTCGCCTCCAGTGGCATCAATAAAAATAGTTCGGCTCCAGCGTTGCTGAAGCGCACTCAGTATATCATTTAAGCAAAATGGATGCCAATCTAAATCATTTGGCCTCTTGTGCCGATAATAAATAAAATTAGGGAATTTAAATGGAATATTATTCAATTTTTAAGAAAGGGAGGGGCGGCCAAGCTTGTCTTATACATTATGCGCTTTATGGTAGAGAAGTCATGCATGAACGGCAAGTATGGGGGAAATAGAACGGTTTCAGTGATGTATATCACATGAAATTTGGTACATGATTGGTAAAATAGGAAAAAAGGACTACGGGGTGTGCACATGAAATGGACTTTAGGAGCAAAGACTGTCGCAGGTCTGGTACTGATTTCGATTATTACCTACGGAACTAGCGGCTTTTTTATATTTTTTGTCAAAGACTGGATTACGTTAGATATTCCGAATTGGGTATACATATCGATTATCCTGATCATGGGAGTATGCTGGAACGGGATTCTGGGATGGTTTGCCTCACGCTGGCTGACTCGTCCAATCGTCCACCTGTCCCGGGCTGCGCAACAGGTTTCAGCGGGTGATCTGACAACCGAAATTCCGCAGCGACGCACGCAAGATGAACTTACCGTATTATATGATGCTTTTCGCGCAATGGTTTCTAACCTTCGAAGTATTGTAAATGATATTGCAGACAGTACAAGAACGACTTCACAGAACGCACAGTCTCTGAGTGAAGCGATTACCCAGGCCGCCGAACAGATCGAGATGATGTCGGATGCGGTGGATCATATTGCGGTAGGCGTAGAAGAGCAGAAGGTTACTTCCCATCAATCTCTGATCACTGCGGATGAGATGCTGAACGATTTCCAGCGTATGCATAGCCAGTCCATGGACATGACAGAGATGTCCGGTCAGATGGAACGATCGGTGGATCATACAAAACAGACTTTCTCATCGTTGATGAAAGGGATGGACGAGCTGGCCGAGTCGCACAATCGTTCCCGCGACATTATGCTGTTGCTGGAGAAGGAAGCCTCCGATATCGAGGTAATTACCCAATCTGTCAAAAACATCGCTGAGGAAACAGGGTTACTTGCCCTGAATGCTTCCATTGAGGCTGCACGAGCTGGCGAAGAAGGTTCTGGTTTTGCAGTCGTGGCGCAGCAGATCCGCAAGCTGGCAGACGAAAGTAAGGAATCGGTACACCGTATTAATGAGCTGATTAGTCGTGTGCAGCAGCGGATCAGGGAGACAGCCCAACTGTCTCATGAGCAGCATGGTCTCGTGGTTAATGAATCGGAGCGGACCGTCTCTGTGGATCAGACGTTGCATGAACTGACAGGAACGGTGGAAATATTTATGAAGGGTGCGCATGATATCGGTTCCAAGATTGCAGAACAGACTGGTCGCGTGGAACAAACGCACGGTCATGTGAAGAAGATCCAGGGGAAAGCCGGATCGTTCTCGGATGAGGCGAGACGAATTATGGATGCCGCACACGAAGAGACAGCCATCATGGAGGAGATTTCATCCTCGGCGGAAGAACTGAGACAATTAACCGATCGGTTATTGGACAAAACCAAAGCATTCCGAATGCAGCCTTAAGCTGTGTTCGGGATTTTTTTTGTTTTTGGAGAACAGTTTTGGTATGATAATTTGCTTATTCTGGTTAAAGCCGAACGTTCTTTCGTGAAAACGGAAATTTGTAAAGATTATTTTATGAAAGATTAACAAATTCGCAACTTGCAGGCGATAAATGAAGATATAATAGGATTATCACAACAGATAAAGGAGCCCAGTATATTGAAAACTTGGACAGGTATCCTGCTGATGATTATTTTGGCGGTAGCTACGATTAGTACAACTTCGGCTGCCAGAACCATGAATGAATCGCAAAAACAGCTTAATATAGATGATCAATCCAGCCAGACCGCAGAGGTCGAGGCTTCCAATATAGATAAACTGCATGACACAGCGAAGACAACACAGGAATCCATTCCTGTGAATGAGGAATATGTTTCGGTAGCTCCAGAGAATGAGAACGTCAGATTATACCCTATGAAAGTTGAGGGTTCAGGATATATATACAACGGAATGATTTTGGAAGTGGACGGCAAGACAAGAGAATTTAGTGATTGGCAGGGAGAAGGCGGGTCTTACAAACCCGAAGTGCACGAGCTGGATCTGAATGGAGACGGCCAGAAAGAAATTATCGTTTTGTACACGAAAGGTCATGGAACAGGTATTTATTTGGGACAAGCACGTATCATTAATCCGGTAACGCTGGAAGAGATGAAGATGCAATCTTTGGATGAGATTGCAAAACAGCATGTGAAATCAAAAGTTACGGTTAGATCAGACCGTGTGGATGTTGATGTCGCCGTTGATGGCGTTCAAGCAGAACCTTTACGGATCGAGGAGGATACGAGTGGCGGCGTATATAACGAAGAGTTGGGATTCGGTGGAGTAACCTATTACAGTGTAGAAGATGGTCAGCTTGTCGTATCAGCAGCAGGATCTTACGGTGCGGCTTTATATGCGGGTGATCTGACATTCACTTATGAGTATCAAGATGGCGAGTGGAAAGCCGTAGATTTGAAGTACAGCATGGAAGTGTATGAAGAAGAATATTATGAATCTTTTGATTGATATCATCCTGTTGATATCGTAGTAAAGCGGGAATTGAAAGTTATCGAGTGTGGAGTTAAGTGAACATCTGACAAGAATATCTTCCTATCTCCGCATATAGACAGTGGGAAACAGGGCGAGGCTGAAAAAAATCGGGACATACAGCCTCGTTTTGTGCTGCCTACAGATAGGAACTTTGTACTAAAAATGCAGTAAACAATTGACATTATCACTTTAGTCGATTAAATGTATAAAGGACAAATCATTTTAACATTCAGGAGGGATTTTGATGAAGAAAAAGGTTGTACTGGGTTTGATGGTAGGCACATTAACGCTTGGGATCGGGACGGGTGCACTCGCAGCAACAGGGTTGGAACAGATTAAAGCCTATCTAAACAGCAAGATTACGCTAAAAATGGATGGTGCCACGGTGACAGCCAAAGATGCCAATGGTAAAACGGTGTTGCCTATCACTTACAACGGAACAACTTATTTGCCTGTGCGTGCTGTGGGATCATTGCTTGGGACAGAGATCACGTATGACAGTGCAACTTCATCCGTCCTGATTGGCGGAACGAATGGATCTGCGCCCGTAACCAACGGAAAAGTAACGCTGAGTGCACTTGGAACATCCGTACTGGGATCTACCGCTTGGCACACCAAAGATCCTAAGGATACCACATATAAAGGCAAGGATTACAAGGATGTTTATCTGCATAATGATCCTACGAAACAGGGGGATGATATCCAGATTAATACGGGTAAAAAGTATTCTTCTCTGCACTTGGAACTTGCCGCGCTGAAAGGAAATCAGGAGATTCATATCTATGATCAGGATCTCGCGACACTCAAAAAGTTCAATATCACTCCAGAAAGCGGTATGATGAGTCTGGATGTGGATGTTAAAGGTACAGACGCTGTCTATGTAGAGATTGTATCTGAAGATCCGGGTTCGGCTCTGTTTGTACCGCTCACAACATCGTATCTGACGAAGTAAAACACAATCTGCAAGTTTGCTACCTTACAGAAGGGGCAAGGCAAGCATAAACATAAAAAAACGATGATTCACTAGGCGATTCCTGAACCGTATCCGGTATTCAGAGTTGCCTGGTGAACATCGTTTTTATTTTCGTTTTGTTACGAATATTAGCGGATCATGGTATCCAGTGGTTTCAGGTTCGCTTCAATCTCAGCGCGGCGTCCTTCTAGAAACGGAGGCAGCGCCAGTGATTCACCCAGATGCTCCAATTCTTCGTCTGTATCAAATCCCGGACCATCGGTTGCAAGTTCGAACAAAATACCATTTGCTTCACGGAAATACAGGGAGCGGAAGTAGAAGCGATCTACAAACCCGGAGTTAGGGAATTTAAAGTTATGAACCCGTTCTACCCACTGTTTGAGCTCTTCCTCATTATCCACACGGAACGCAACATGGTGTACACTGCCACGTCCAGGACGCTCTTGGGCGAGGTCATTTCGTTCCTCAACATGCACCTCTGAGCCGCTGCCACCTTCGCCGGATTCAAAAACGAGTACATCAGGTTGACCTGGAGTAAAGGCAGGGTAACTTCCTTTAGCTCTGAAACCGAGCAGTTCGGTAAGAACCGGAGCGGTAAGGGAAGCATCTTTTACCGTAAGATGGATAGGGCCTAGGCCTACAATGCCATACTCGGCAGGCACAGGGCTCTGATCCCATGGTTTACCACCAGCGACACCTGTATTGTTTTCATCCGAGACCAGAATCAGACGTTGTCCTTCAAAGTCTGTGAACGAGAGCGTGGCACGACCACCCCGTTCAACAATCTCTCCATGTGGGACTTCGAATTCGTCAAAACGTTGCTGCCAGTACGTAAGTGCCGCATCACTTGGAACGCGCAGTGACGTTCCAGATATGCTGTTCACCCCTTCACGAGTCTGTCCGGCCATCGGAATCTCGAAGAAGGTAAGTTCGGTACCCGGATTACCTTTCTCATCGCCATAGAAGAGATGGTAGACGGACACGTCGTCCTGGTTGACCGTTTTTTTAATGAGGCGCAGACCCATGATGTTGGTGTAGAAACGATAGTTCTGATCGGCATGTGCTGTTAGAGCTGATACGTGGTGAAGTCCTTTGATTTGCATAATAATTCCTCCTAGTTAGGTTATACGTTCAACTAAGGATTATTTACACTGATACTACGATGACAGAACAACCTTCCGATCGCTGTTATCCCCAGATTTTTTGATTCCTTTTTTGAAAGGGGAAATCCGGGGAAAGCATATGCTTCCGATGTAGCTTTCTTTCAGAAAGCTTTTAGGCGAACGCTTCGCTTCTTCAGGTTATTTCTGTCCTCTCCGTTATCGCGTAAAAGTTCAGTTGAACGTTTGTTGAGTGCTATATTTATTGTTATTTCGGTTAAGAAAGTTACTAACTTTTTGTGTGTTTTGTTCCTGAATTTATCTTAACATAAAGATATTTAAATTACAATGCTTATTTAGAATTCCAACTGGACAGTATTTTCATTCAATGGCAAAATGAAAAAGTTAACATTAAAGAGAGATAATGTTGGTAAGATCCTTGCAAAGGAGAGAAGAGATGCATGGCGTATCCACCATGGCTGGACCCTTATGACGCAGAGCCGTTTATCCTGTTCTCCAGTTCACATATCGTTTCAATTAGCGTAATTACAGTATTGATTGTACTGTTGTTTTTGCTTCGACACCATCTTCGATCATGGTCAGAGAGGGCACGCCGCATAGTGCGGATTGTTCTGGCCTTTATCATGTTTGCCTGCGAAATTGTGCTGCAACTCTGGTATGTGTATGGAGAGATATGGAGCCTGCAAACGTCACTGCCACTCGAATTATGCAGTCTGTCTCTGCTATTATCGGCGTTGTTGCTACTGACACGCAGTCGATTGTTACATTCTGCACTACTGTTTGCAGGCATTGCTGGAGCCCTTATGGCGATCCTGACTCCTAATCTGGGTTATGGTTATGCACATTTTCGATTCATTCAATTTTTCGTTGCTCATGCTTGTATCATTCTGGCTTTACTATACATGACCTGGGTGGAACAGCTGCGACCTAGCTGGAGATCTGTAGCAGGTTCGATGATATTTGTGAATGTGGCAGCACTAATCGTATACGTTGTAGATGTTTTGCTGGACGCGAATTATATGTTTTTGAGACACAAGCCGAGTACACCCTCGGTGCTTGATATGTTAGGTCCGTATCCCATGTACATCCTTGGGGAAGAGATACTTGCGCTAGTTTTGTTCTCGCTGATGTACATTTTGCTCTTTGCCATTCCAGATCGGTTGAAGCATCGTGTGAAAAAAGGTAAAAGTTCCGCAGTGTAGTGATAATCCTTGTAGTTGCAACTGCGCAGGATTATAAACTTCTTATAAATAAAACATCCCGCAGTAATCTGACCGGATCAGATCGCTTGCGGGATATTCGGGCGTTGTCCCTGAAAGGGGGCCAACTTATATTTATATTTTATCCACGGAGCAGAGATTCCGCACCATCCACATAGATTCGTGTACCTGTAACATGAGAGGCTTCATCGGAAGCGAGGAACAGAACGAGGTTTGCCACTTGCTTCGATGTTCCAGGTTCGCCCTTGAGCGGGTGTTCATGACCCTCAGGGAATTCAACAGGAATCTGTACTTCTTTCAGATCATCCGACGGGTAGGTGTTATCATCAATGTTGGTATCGATGGCTCCTGGGCAGACGGCGTTAACACGGATCTTATAACGAGCCAGCTCCAGTGCAGCCATCTTTGTAAACGCAGTTTGTCCCGCTTTGCTGGAAGCGTATGCAGAGAAACCGATCCCTGAGAAGACCCGGTTACCGTTAATTGAACTGGTGATAATGATGCTGCCGCCATGTTCTTTCAGATGGGGGATGGCATATTTGACGGTTGCGAAGGTTCCGCGCATATTGATCTCCATCGTCTGGTCCCAGTCCTCGATTTCCATCGTTTCGATCGGGGCCATCGTTCCGTTGATACCGGCATTCGCAAATATAATATCCAGTTTACCCGCTTCAGCCGCAGCCTGATTGATCGCCTTCTGCACATTATCCGGTTTGGAGATATCACATTCGATCACATACGCTTCTCCGCCAGCCTTTTCAATCGTCTGCTTGGTTTCCTCCGCATTTTCGGGTGTGCGATCCAGCATGTACACTTTGGCTCCATGCTCGGCGAAACGAATAGCGGTAGCCTGACCAATCCCCGATCCACCTCCGGTTACAATCGCGACTTTGCCTTCCAAACGTTGTTCTGTCATCTCTGATCCCTCCATGAGTTAGATTATCGTTGTACGCTCTACTTCTAACATACCCGGCTCAAGACGCGTGAATCATATGTGTATATATCAAAAAGAACAGGACCGCGATGCGGTCCTGTTCTTTGAACAGATCATCTTCATGATCTGTCTGCTGTAATATTATTTTGGCATGTGAATGGTAGGAGACACCCTCAGGTCATGCCCTGGTTTACTTATGTTTCTTCCAGTCCATAGCGCTGTTATTAAGCAAATATTCGAAGTCGTTATCCCGGCGCTTCTGCTCCGCTTGGCGAGCTTCTTCTGCTTGCTGACGTTCCTGCTCTTTAAGAGCCGCTTCGGCAGCCTTGGCTTCATCCGCCTGAGCTTTCAGCTTCTCCAGCACATCACTGCTAAGCAGATCCTTCAGTGTTGTGGGTTTATCCTGTGCTACTGCTGCTTTGGGAGCAGGAGTGCGTTTTTTGGATTTTGCCATAGGAAAATCTCCTTTCCAAACATGAATCAGGTTCCATTTAACGTACAGTAGTCATAGTATATCAGGTTCCCGTAAAGCATTCCATGAATCTGCGCAACAAAAGCAGGAAAACGAGGGTTGCGTGACGAATGAAAACGGGTATAAAATCATATACTATTACCGATACTGCGACTATTCCCTGGAGAAAGGAGTCGTTGTTCGTGGAAGTAAACCGTGGTTTACTGAAAGGGCTTGCATGGGGCGTTGCCTTTAGCTGCCCGTTATGGATTGCGATTATCGGCTGGTTACGTTTGATGGGATGGATGTATTGAGGATGATGCCGGAAGAGGTCATTTTTTATAAAGTCATAGATGTAACCGCTATCATTAGTATCAGTAAATAAAGCTCTGCCTTGCGAAATTCGCACAGGACAGAGCTTTTGTTTGTTTAGAGTTCATTACAAATCATAACCATGGAGTATCATCCATTTGGCAAGGATGGTAATTAAGGCATTTTTACCGGTTCTGGATACTCCAGACCATGGGTGTCTACCGTAACTTTTTTCATAACTTGATCCTTAACGGGTTTATCACCTTCACCGATTTCCTGAGCTGCAATGTTATCCACAGTTTCTATGCCTTCCGTTACTTTACCGAAGGAAGCATAGGCGTTATCCAAATGATCCGCGTCAGCTAACATGATGAAGAACTGAGAACCAGCCGAATCCAAATTATCTCCGCGTGCCATGGAAATGACTCCGCGGGTATGATTCAGGTGATTTTTGTGACCGTTGGATGTAAATTCACCCTTAATGGCATACCCTGGGCCACCTCGACCATTACCGTCTGGATCTCCGCCCTGAATCATGAAACCTGGAATAACACGGTGAAAGATTGTGCCATCATAGAAACCCTGATTCGCTAGTGAAATAAAATTGTTCACCGTATTGGGCGCAATTTCCGGATACAGCTCAATGACGATCTTCTGTCCATCTGCCATTTCAATGGTAGCTACCGGATTGGGACCCGTTGGTTCAACTGGAGCTGGTGTTTCTGTAGCGCCACTCGAAGGGCGTCCACAACCACTAATGACGATAAGCAGCATCGCGATTACCAGCGAGACCACTGTATTTTTTTTCCACCGTAAAGACATGAAAACGTTCCTCCTTGCATCTCTGCATTATATATTTTCTCCAAATCATATTTGGATATTTACCCAACTATCATACCGTTTTTGTGGACAGGATGGCAATGTAATACATGTGTTTGTGGTGAACAAGGGATGGCCTTCGTGGAATGATGGGTGTAAAATAAGGAAAATGCTTCCGCATCGGGACGTACGGGTCTGTTCCGTCCGCTCCAATACACGGCAGTCCCGGCGTCAGTAACGGAAAGGGCGTGCGGGTATATGAACTTCTCGTGGAAGCGCAATCTGGTCATATTGTGGATTGGTGTATTTTTTTGCAGCACCGCCTATTCGATCTCGATTCCATTTCTGCCCCTGTTTCTAAGTGCTGACTTGGGGGTTCGTGATCACCTGGAGTTATGGTCAGGACTGGCATTTGGCATTACGTTTCTCGCGAGTGCACTCGTGTCTCCGTTCTGGGGATCACTGGCTGATAAATACGGACGCAAGCCGATGCTGATCCGGTCGGGATACAGCCTTGCCGTCTTGTATTTAATCAATTATTTCGTGCAGGACCCGTATTCGCTGATTGTTGTTCGATTGTTTCAGGGTCTGCTTGCAGGGTTTGTTCCAGCTGCGATTGCTCTGGTAGGCACGAATACACCTGAGGAGAAGACCGGTTATGCACTGGGTATTATGTCTACTGCAGGAGCCACTGGTGGTATTATTGGACCGTTAATTGGTGGCGTGGTGAGTCACTATTATGGCAACCGGAATGCATTTTTGTTTTCGGCTATTGTTGTGTTAGTCTCAGCAATCATCGCAACCTTCTGGGTAAAAGAAGAGAACTTCAACCGGAACAAAGCTCGTTCCCACGTCATGGATGACATTCGTGAAGCGAGAGCAAATCGTTTGTTTATGACGGTGCTTGGCATGATGGGCATATGTACATTCTCTGTCATGATTCTGGAGCCACTATTGACGGTCTATGTGATGGAGATGGGCGTTCAGCCGGATCGTGCCTCACTCAGCTCGGGTATTATTTTCTCAGCGGTGGGGGTAGCAACAGTTATTATGGCGCCGCGGTGGGGCAAGATTGGTTCAAGGATTGGATACGGTAAAGTGCTGATCATTGGACTGGTTGGTGGGGCTGTAGGGAATCTTCTGCAGTTCTTTACAACAGGTTATATCGCATTCGGCATTTTAAGATTTGTGTATGGTTTATTCTTTGCGGCTGTATTTCCGGCAATTAACGCCATGATTGTGCAGGCTACCGCATCAAGTTTCAGGGGAAGGGCCTTTAGTCTGAATCAGTCCGCTGCCCAGATCGGGACGATGGCGGGACCGATCATTGGTGGGGTTCTCGGTGGCTGGCTGCCGATACGCTGGATATTTATTATTAATGGAGTGGCATTGATCATCACTGCGATTGTAGCCAAGTGGTCAGGATTGGATCACAAACTGCCCGTGACAAGTAAGGTTTCCGCTAAGCGATGATGCTAAATCACTAAGAGTAAGTGAACTTACAGGTAACAAAAAAGATGACGCTGTGAAATTACAGACGTCATCTTTTTTAAGTCTACTACGGATCTATATAAGTTAGTCATCCGAAGAGGGCTTACGAGAAGCCTTCTCTTTGGGAATGGCATGCTCGACCGCATCACGTTGGTCCTCGTCCTCAAGTGCTTCGGGGAAGGAGTCCTCAGTGAACAGTCCGAAGTCCGGGTCAATATCCCGTTCGGTCACGAGATTAACCGGTTCATGCACCTTCTTTTGGCGATCTTCCTTCATCGTGTATGCACCTCCTCATTCAGGATGTCATAACAGCCGTTAATGGCGTGGTGGAATGTCGTTCTCCGGTTTGGCATCCGCACCAGCACCATTAAGCAGATCGGTACCATGCAGCGCATCCGGATCGGGTGCAGCAGGATCAACCGGACTGTTCGGTTGCAGAAGATCTGCATCCGGTACAGATTCCAGCGGTGTCTCAGCCAAACGTGAATCCAATTCCGGCTCGTCCACAGCAGTTGCGGCTACGGGTGCCAGATCCGAATCTTCCGTTACAATCCGTCTGCCGGAAACTTCATCAAAGGTATCCATATCGCCTTCCGGGACTTCTGTCTCTGGCGGAATATCGCGGGACCTCTGATAACGGTCATAATAGCGGTCGCTCTCTTCGTTACTAATTGGTTTGTCAGACATGAGTAACACTTCCTTTCGTTGTCGGTTGCCCAAATGCTTCTTACCCCGTAGTTACCCAAAGCGCTAGTGTTGTAATCTTGCACAGGTTATTATCTCCGGGTGTTCACTACGATATGAATGCCTTAGAATTTGGGGAATACATATTTAACCAAGAAGTATAAGAATCCGAAAAAGATAATGATATATGCGGCATATTTAATAAATGTGGAAGCGACCATACTTGAATCCGATTTATGCTGAACATCCTTATGTTCCACCTCAACCGTACGATGTGGCTCATTCATTGTAATCATCTCCTTAGCGTGTTTGTTTGCTTTGAGAAACCATTACACCCGGAACAAAGGATTGAATCGCAGCCACCGTTTTTACAGCTTTTCCTGTTTTGCCTATGTTATGATGAAGCTTGAATATGTAAGGGAGGAATTTCATGTGGACTGGTTCACACTGGGCAATATGATCACACGCATCCGTATCGGACAAAAGGCGTCCACACCCGGGTTCTCCCGTACCGTCATCCGTCGTCCGGATGGTTTGTTTTGGGTAGGCGGTATATGGTCCGGGCAAGTTGTACAGTTACGGGATTTCCTTTTCTCAGACATATGGACCATCTATGATGATGAGGAGACAGAGCAGTGGCTTGAATTTCGCAGTCAAGTTGAACAGAAAGAACGGGAAATGATAGTGAACCAGTTCGAAGACTTGCGTGATTAATCGGGTAACTTTAACAATAAAATGGAAATAAGACTATAAATCGACTTAAATGTGAAATTTCATTTTATCTCAAGAAGGTGACGTGACAAACGGTGGCGAATGATAAATGAGAGAATTTAAGATAGGGAAAATTAGAACTTTGAGGTGCTGTGAATGAAAAATGTGCCCAAAGCTATCGTCATCTTATGGATGAGTGTATTGATTATTCTAGGCATGCCACATGGGATAGTCTTTGCAACTACAGGAGCGGTTCAGCAACCTGTATCCATTACAGGATGGGAAGTAAAATGGGGGAACGTTGACGATCAAGGGTTCATCAGTGAGGTTAAGGGAGCAGACGAGATATGGGAAAAGCAGGGCAGTGATAAGTTAGAGTATAGCAATACGGATCGATCGAATTCCTTATGGACGCGCCTGACCATTCCTGAGTTGAGTGAGGAAAGTTCAGCCATTCGATTTGAGAACATTAAAGGCAATCATATTGTTGTTTATCTGGAAGACCGAAAGGTCTACGAGAACTACCATTACAATTATGATAATAATGCTGTGTTGCTGCCCTTATCCAGCGAAAATTCAGGTGATACGCTCTATGTATGGTCGCAAAATGAAAAAGGCCGTCTGGGGATACAAGGTACTGTTCAGGTTGGACCTTATGCCGCGTTACAGGAGAAATATATTCATAACGGACTTATTGATGTAATTTTGGGCGCGACCTTTGTTTTCACAGCGATTACGATGCTAAGTTGTACGTTCTTCCTTGGCAAATTCCATAAGGGATTATGGATCTCGCTATGCATCGTGATGGGTTCCATCGGCACGATGATCATCACGTACTCGCAATTTTTGTATACGTTCTATCAGGTATATGGTGACCTGTATTCCGTAGTCTTTGATCTGGCGATGCTGCTGGGTATGCCAGCGCTATGTTATTTTTTTGAACAGATTATCGGGCCAGGACTGCATGGAATCTTCACCAAACTGCGAAAAATACTATTCATATATTCAGTTATCGCTGTGTTCTCTCTATTTATCTATGTTACTTCAGGTGGGCAATGGGAGATCCTCTACAATCTGCTCGTACAGCGTGTGGTTGGCATTGTGCTGGTCATTCTGCTGACAATCCTGTTGGTTGGTACCATCGCCAAAGCGCTGCAGCGAAATCGGGAAGCTATGCTGCTTGCAACGGGATTTGGTACATTTGCCTTGATCAGTGTGGCTGAACTGTTGTGGTATTATCAGCGGAGTGGGACGTATCATCTGTTATGGTGGAAATGGTCCATGGTTGCATTTGTGATCTCGTTGATTGCCATTCTCGGAAGTCGTTTTGCCGAAAAACATACTAAAGTTCTAGAGTATTCCAAGGAACTGGAGCTGTTCAACAATGAGTTGCAGCGATCCGAAAAGATGGAGATTATTAGCGAACTGGCTGCTTCCGTTGCCCATGAAGTACGTAACCCACTTCAGGTGACAAGAGGGTTCCTGCAACTTATGACGGAACAGGAAGACAACAAAAATAAGGGGTATGTGCGAATTGCACTGGAAGAACTTGATCGGGCTTCGGGCATCATAACGGATTTTCTTACCTTTGCCAAACCTGAGTTTGACCATATTATCTCGCTCAATATCTCGGATGAATTCAATCATATTGAAGGCATTCTTGTACCGATGGCTAATCTGGAAGGTGGTAAAATCACTACCGACATTCCGCCAGATCTATATATTCGAGGCAATTCCTCGAAGTTTAAGCAGGCTTTTATCAATATTATCAAGAACAGTATTGAAGCTCTGCAGGGACAAGGCCAGATTGATATCTGGGCGTACAAGCAGGATGGAATGATTAAGGTACATGTCAGGGATAACGGAGAAGGAATGGACGAGGAAGCACTCTCCCGGTTGGGCGAGCCTTATTTCTCCAATAAAATCAAAGGCACAGGCCTGGGCATGATGGTGACATTCCGAATTGTTGAAGCGATGCAAGGACAGATCAGCTTTACAAGCACCAAAGGGGTAGGAACAGAAGCGGTTGTATCTTTTGCCGAGTTCGTCGATTGACGAACTCGCAGAAGGATACAGCGGCTTTTTTTGTTCCTACCCCTAATTTCTTACATTACCAATAACTCACCCGGTTTAACTTCTCCAAGGTCCGCAATTCACATCATAATTTACTTTGGAAGGATTGGGAGGTATGACAAGCACATAGTCATTCTGCTGCTCCTCAACGGTACGCACCTGAATGTGCTCCGGGATTACGATACCGAAAGCTTCACGAAGCGCCTGCTTCGGATTGGAGTGCAATTGTTGTCTGAAGTGCTCGTCAGTCCAAGCCTTTTCAATAATATCCTCATGCAACGTTTTCTCTGATACCATCATCGTCAACATTCCCTTCATATTTAAAATTAAACTGAATCAGCTTAGTCCTTATGCTCAGAATCCTAACTGTTGCTCGCTAATCCAGTGATGAAACCCGCCTTGGAGGAGCCGTTTCTTCCGTTGTGTAATGTCCTGAACAGCTTGTACTAAAGTGCTGCATAAATAAGAATTAAACGCCTCGAGATGCGATATTCCTAAGTTAGACGATGTCAGTGTACGATTATAGCGATAAGCAATGTCTACGTAAGAGTTCATGAGTTGTGTATTATATACATTGTCATGTATACGTTCGCTTAGAGGATGAACTGGATAGTTGTGATTCAGTGCTGCGGATATGTGGGAGAGGTAGCTGTTGTAGTTTCCATGCACAGCATCTTGTTGCGTGTCTGTGAAGTCATCGGTCATCTGGAGTGTCATGAGTGTGATGTTGATGGCAGAACACACCGGGATTATCCGGTCGGACTGATTCAGCAGAAGCAGTGCACCAGTAGCTCCAATGAGGAGAGGGGCAGCCTTTTGCGCAATCAACAAGGGATTCTGTTGGAAATAATCAATGGAATGCTCACCCGTAACACTCACGGCCCAATCCACTACATATTGTCTGAAATAGACCCAGAACGTGGAGGAAGGATTGAATAATACCGAGTAAGATTGAAGAGCATCCATGTAATATAGATTACCCAGGGATAACTTCAATGTGGCATTCTCCGGTTGTTCATCCATCACGTCGTCCTGATTCAGAAAATATAACATGTGAATGAGACAGGCTGTACTTAATTGGTGTGCTTTCTCTGGGGGTAGTTTATCTGAGTGTTGCATCCAAAGTGGAATGATGTACCCGATGTAGCTGTGTCCCGAATCTCGTAACAGCGGATTAACCGATCGAATCTGCTCTAATGCATGTCCTGAAAAGGGTTCGGGATATTCCCGTACGAGTTGTTCCGCTGAAGCAAACACGACCTCCAGATCGGATCTAAACGGATCTAACCAATCTCTCCGCATCGTTACATATCGTCCTTCCTGCGATAAGGTGATTAAGGACTGTTCGACTAGATCATGAAGTTACACTTAGTATAGCGGAAATAAACTGAAAAAAATAGGATTTTTTGTGATCAATTGTGAGAAAAATGATGACTTTTTGTATTTTATGGCATAAAAAAGTGGATTTTAGGCTCAAACTAGGAAGGCACAGGATTTCGACATCGGAAAGGCGGCAGAAAAATGAATTTGAAATGGAAAACATGGATGGCAGCCGGATTGGCAGCCGTAGTTATAACAGCAGCAACAGGACATGTGGCATTTGCTGATTCAACCGTTCGGGCTGAGGAACATGACGATGCGTCAAAAGTTTCTTCCTCCGGCAAACCAGCAAAGCCATGCATGCAGGCAGGACACGGTCTGTTTATGATTGGTGAGACGGCAGACTTGCTTGGGATTGGACTTCGGGATCTGAAAGAACAGATGGAACTTGGCAAGACGTTGTCCCAGATTGCGAAAGAGCGTAAGGGACTTAATGAGGAGCAGTTATTGCAGAAGTTGAAGCCTACACTTGCACAGCGTCTGGATCAAGCTGTCGATGAGGGGTGCCTCACCAAGGAACAAGCAGCAGCTACGAAGGCGGACATGGATACCAAGTTGAAAAAGGTCATTAATACCCCGCTGCGTGACTTGCGGCGTGAATTTGCCCACCATGGCAAACGTTCCATGGTAGATAAAGGCGAAATTGCCCGGTTTATTGGAGTCACCCCTGCTCAACTGCACGCGCAGCTTCAGGGAGGGAAATCACTGGCTGAGATTGCTCAGGCAAAAGGCATTAGTGAAACGCAGCTGGTGGACAAGCTGAAGGAACAATTAACGGGTGATCTGAAGAGATTTGTGAATCAGAAGGGCAATGTGCATCCAGCCCCGGGTCCCCAGGAACCTGTTCCTGGACGATCAACTTCGAGTGAAGTGAAATAAAGAAGAGCGTCTCCATAAGGGGACGCTCTTCTTTATTTCAAAACGGCTCACTCGTTCCCGGGCTGCGAGTGTGGCCGGGTGACGGAGTTCGCTCAGGTGTAATTCTTTTGTCCACAGCAGCTGATGAATGGGAGGTTGAACGTGGTTTGCGCATTAACCCTACCGTGAAACGTGAGCCAGGAAGCTTGGACAGCGCCCAACTGATTGCAAGAGCCATAACAACCGTTACAAGGAACGATAGCAACGTTACAGGCAGATGCCATCCACTGAGTTGAAGCGGTCTGGTTACATAAGCGATAGCGTAAATTACCAGTGCATGAACCAGATATCCACCAAATGAATAGCGGCCAATCCAGGATAACAGGCGCTGAAACCGTGTATCTTTGCCCCGCATTAGTACAAGGAAACCATACATCATAAACATCTGAGCCATAATGATCAGGAATGTGGTTGGTTTCAGATAGGTGGAGATATTCAGATTAACAACATCCCCGGACCCACGCAGCACATCGTAACCAAGCCATATATACATCCCTATAAACAGACAGATCGTCCATGGCAGCACCTTGGTGGTCCAACTCCTCCAGCTATCCACTGACCAGGCACATACGGCACCCAGTAAAAAGTAGAACCAGTACATCACCCATGAATAGGAGCGATATTGCAGCAACGTTGACCATGGCTCAGACATGGATTCTGTCCAGCTCCCCATATTATAGTAGGACCATTTCATAAGCAGGCCGTAGAATGCAGCTGCCAAGACAATGAGTGCCACAATGACTTGCATGGGCGTGAAACGTGAGGTGTTCTGGATACGTCTCTGAATGGCTTTCGCTCCCGCCAAAAAAAGGGGGAACAGAATATAGAACTGAAACACCATAATGACAAACCAGAGATGATATCCCGTCTGCGGGACAAACAGTTCACGAATCAGACTGCGAAAATCGGGTATGCCTGCACGCCAGAACGCGGGGGTGAAAATACGGACTGCGAGCCAATAGATCAGTGTCCATACAACAAACGGCATATAGATATCGCCAAATCGCTTTCGAATGAAGCGAGGATATTCCGGTTTGGTGTTACGATGATGGTAAAACAACATTACACCCGATAGAAATACAAACGTTGGCGTACCAAATCGGGTAAGATGATAAATCATGGTCAGCATAATGGAATCCGGTTGTTCAATATCAGCGCGATAGATATACTCAGCGATACTATGCTGCATGACGATTGCCAGAAAGGCAATGCCCCGCAGTTCGGTCCATTCCGCTATTCGCGGTTTTTTCACATTGTAATCCTCCCTCCAGGAACCGGAGTTCATCATATAAGGGTACCCGTTAAACATTAAGACTGCATTAAATGGAGAAAATAGGTACTAAAAAAGACGGCTATGGCCGTCTTTTTTGTTGATATATCTGATGCTTATTTTAGTTCTGTTCCTCTGATGATGGAGTCTCTGAGGACGCGGCATCTTCTTCAAACAGTTTCTGAATGTAGGACTGGAGTTTGGTTACATCAACACCCAGCACCTGAGCTGAGCCGACCAGTTCATTGGTGAGGAGTTTGTTCGGTGGAATCTGCTGCTGATCGATATCGTTCACATGGATATCGAAGCCAAGTGATGCGAGTTTTAACATCTGGGTTGGACTGAGGTCTGTCTCAATATAGGGAGCGATGGCTTCCAGGATATCCGGGATTTTGAAGAGCGACGTGGTGCTCTGCATTTTCTTGGCCAGCTCGGTCATGAAGATCCGCTGCCGTTCGGTACGGGTGAAATCCGAGGTGGCATCATGTCGGAACCGAACATATTGCAGGGCGGTCTTGCCGTCCATATGCTGCAATCCTTTTTTTAAGTCAATGTCGTACATATGTTTATCTGCTTTACTGGTGTAATACATGTCTTTCTCTACGTCGATTTCAATGCCGCCTACCGCATCAACAAGTGCCATGAAACCTGTAAAGTCTGTGTAGACATAATGCTGAATGGGAATACCGAGCAGATCACTGACGGTTTGTTTGGTCAGCTCCGCACCCCCGTAGGAAAAGGCTGCATTAAGTCTGCTTTTGCCATGCCCCGGAATGGCTACATAGGTATCTCGCAGTACGGAGAATAGATGGGCTTTCTTCGTGACCGGATCAATGGAAGCGACCATGACCGAGTCCGAGCGTCCTGCATCGTCGCCTCTTGAGTCTCCGCCAAGGAGCAAAATGTTCACCCGTTCCTGGCCCTCCCATCTGGGAATCGTTGTCGTTGGTGTGTCTGAATCGCTGTCTGTGCCGGAAGAGGACGAGTTTGAAGTCCCGGAAGCCGTGGAGATGCTATTGGCAAAATGAACAATCGAATATCCGTAATATACAACGACACCTGTAATCGCAAGTGCCAGGGTCAGGGCTGTACCCCATAACCATTTTTTAAGCATAATCTTCACCTTTCTATGATTGAACTGATATGTAACCCAAACTAGTTTAACAAAAAGAAAGCAAAATGTCCTCTTTGATTTCGTAACTTCGGTCAATGTGAGAATTGTTTGACAAATAGTTAGTGTATATTTATTATGTAAAAAATAATCTTGTTTTGTGTAATGGGGGTATTAAAAGTCAGTTATGAATCAATCACTATTTAATTGGATTAATCAGTTTGCAGACCAAATACCGTTTCTGGACTGGTTTATGATCACATCATCCGAGTATGCGGTTTGGGTCATGATCGCACTGCTCGTTATCGTATGGTTTCTCGACGATCCGTCGAAACAGCGAATTGTTTTTTATGCTTGTGTAGCTTCCATTGTAGCTTTAGTTCTAACCAAATGGGGGATATCACCAGCAGTGGGTCATCCAAGGCCTTTTGTAGAAGGGCCAGTGCATCAACTGGTTGCCCATGTACCTGATCCTTCTTTTCCAAGTAAACATGCTTCCTTTGTATTTGCTCTAGCGGCTGCTTCATTCTTTATTGGACGTCGCTTCGGGTCATGGATGTTGTTACTGGCTGTGTTGACAGGGGTATCGCGTGTATATGTTGGTGTGCATTATCCAGGAGATATTCTGGGTGGATTCCTTCTGGGTAGTCTGATTAGTGTGATTCTGATTAAGACCCGCAATTATACCAAGTCGGTTCCCGACTTCTTCATTAACATACACCGACGTGTTTTTCGTTAGCTTCTGCACGTAATATGGAGCGAAATCGTAATAGTTTTGTTCAATAAAGAAGTCTCTTTCTCTGGTTCTGCCAAAGATGGGAGACTTCTTTTGCGTTATATTCGAAGTTAAGCGAAATTTATAGAAAATGAATTCTAACATCTACAATTCATGACGATAGGTGACGATATACTATAAATATGTATTATTTTGAGGAGTGGGACACATGGAAGACACGCGGGGGAATAAGTTGGGGATATTGAAGTTAACGATTCGAGGCAAGTTACTAACTGGTTTTCTTGTAGTTGTGGCTATGCTGGTTTTTGTAAGTGTCTATGCATTAGTCCAAATCCATAATATGTCGAGCAAGGCGAATGAAGTGGATCAAACATGGATGCCTAGTGTAAGCCTGCTGGGCATGATGAATGGTGATGTATCAGATGTAGAACGACTCGCACTGGCCGTCATTGTAGAACAGGATGAAGACGAAACGGCCAAGCTAAATGAAGCTTTGCAGCTGCTTCTCACCAAGATTGAAGATGAACGAGTACAACTGCAAACGTACATTGCAGGCAATGAAGCAGCACTTAAGCTATATAATGAGGATTTTAGTAAGAACTATGATACCTATCTGGAAAAAATGCCTGCATTCATCGAATTGGGTCTGAAAAACGATTATGCGGGAGCAAGCAAACTTCATACCGAGGCTTATCCATTGTGGTATACAGCCAACGATACACTCGCCAAGTTAATTACCATGGGCAATGAAGGGTCGGAAGCGGCAACGAATGGGTCTGTTGTGTTAGCGGAGAATACATTTAATGTGATTTTGGCAGTGACGATTTTTGCATTCCTGGCAGCTGTATTTATTGCCTTCTTCATTGCAAGCATCATCTCACGTCCAATCAAAAAGATGAATGAAGCAGCCATGGCCATTGCCAACGGTGATCTGACGGGTGAGACGATTGTGCTTAAGAACAAGGATGAATTGGGCACACTGGCAGCTTCCTTCAATACCATGAGTGGCAATTTGCGCTCCATGATTGAATCGGTATCGATGACTTCCGAACAGGTAGCCGCTTCATCGGAGGAGCTTCTTGCAAGTGCAGAGCAAAATACTCAAGCCTCGGAACAGATCTCCCAAACGGTCGAAGAACTGGCTGTAGGTACGTCTGATCAAGTTGATATTGTGAAGCGTTCTTCACAGGCGATGAATGAGATGGCTCTCGGATCAGAGCAGATTGCCGAGCTTGCTCAGAGTGTATCCGTATCTGCTGTAGATGCGGCAAATCAATCTTCCGAAGGAAATATGATTATTCAACAAGCGGTTGAACAGATGGGTTCTGTTCGAAATTCCATTGCTTCGCTTACTGAATTGGTTACAGGGCTGGGGGAACGTTCAGCAGAGATTGGAACCATTACCGAGGTAATCAACAACATTGCCCGGCAGACCAATCTGCTTGCACTGAATGCAGCCATTGAAGCCGCACGAGCAGGAGAGCATGGACGTGGTTTCGCCGTAGTTGCGGGAGAAGTGCGTAAGTTGGCTGAGGAATCTTCTACTTCTGCGCAAAGAATTACGGATCTCGTTCAATTGATTCAGAAAGATACGGATCATGCTGTTCAGGCAGTCAAAGTGAACAGCAGTGAGACAGAAGCAGGAATCGAGATGGTTACTGCGGCAGGACAAGCGTTCGAGCAGATCTCGGATGCGGTCAACAAAGTAGCGGGTGAAATTCAAGAAGTATCCGCTGGTTCAGAGGAAATGTCGGCGAGTACAACTGAGGTTGTAGGATATGTAAGTCAAATCTCCAACATTGCTGGAGAGGCAGCGGGCGGGGTTCATAATGTATCTGCCGCTACTCAGCAGCAGTTGGCTTCGATGGAAGAGATTGCATCATCCGCAGGTTCATTATCCAAAATGGCCGAAGAACTGCAGGAGCAGATTAACAAGTTCAAAGTGTAACCAATGAGATGTTCTGACACCTAAGGTGTACAGAAACATACTGACAGGATGGTCAGAATGCCATTCGATTTATACTGTTGATGATAGCAAGGGCGAGAAGCTGTTTCTCTAACGCGTATATGTGTTAGAGAAACAGCTTTTTTTGTCGCATGACGCAGAGCAGGTCACAACAATGTTATTTCAGAAGTCACCAACGCTTATATAGCTAGTGAAACAAACGGCTATAATGGTAATTAATGGTGGAACTTACACTGAAATACACCATGGGGAGGAGCGATATAAACTTGCAGTCCAGAGTAATGCATACGGAATATTGATGAAGAGGAGATGAATAGTTGAACATGAAGGGGAGCTGGTGGAGACGAGTCGCTATGATCGCGTTATCGGCAGGACTACTGGCAGGGAGTTTATCGATGGGCACAGGAATTCCTAAGGCGGATGCGGCCGTCGGAAATCAGAACTATGCTGAAGCACTGCAAAAGGCCATTTACTTCTA
This sequence comes from Paenibacillus sp. FSL k6-2145, assembly GCF_037976585.1. Lineage (NCBI taxonomy): Bacteria > Bacillati > Bacillota > Bacilli > Caryophanales > Paenibacillaceae > Paenibacillus > Paenibacillus sp. FSL k6-2145. The sequence continues at coordinate 3,466,987 of NZ_CP150267.1, forward strand.
TGAGGCACAGCGTTCGGGCACGTTGCCAGCGAGTAATCGGGTCGAATGGCGTGGTAATTCGGGCATGCAGGATGGGGCTGATGTAGGCGTTGATCTGACCGGAGGATGGTATGATGCCGGAGATCATGTGAAGTTTGGTTTTCCGATGGCTGCTTCCGCAACGATGCTCGCCTGGTCTGTCGTGGAATACGGCGACGGATATGAACAGGCCGGACAACTGGAGGAGATCAAGGATAATATCCGATGGGCGACCGACTATTTTATGAAAGCGCATACGAAACCAAATGAATTATGGGGACAAGTAGGGGCAGGCAATACCGACCATGCCTGGTGGGGACCCGCAGAAGTCATGCAGATGAACCGTCCTTCGTTCAAGATCGATGCTTCATGCCCGGGCAGTGATCTGGCGGCAGAAACGGCTGCAGCACTGGCAGCGTCATCGATTGTATTTGCAGATGATGATCCGGCATATTCGGCAAGACTGCTCCAACATGCGAAAGAGTTGTATAACTTCGCAGATACATATCGGGGGGAATACACCGATTGTATCACTGATGCTGCAGCGTTCTATAATTCGTGGACAGGATACGAAGACGAGCTGGCATGGGGCGGAGCATGGCTTTATTTAGCCACTAATGATAGCGCTTACTTGTCCAAAGCCATTGCAGCTACGGACCGGTGGTCTTCTAGCGGAGGCTCAGCCAATTGGCCGTATACCTGGACACAAGGTTGGGACAGTAAACATTATGGTGCCCAGATCCTGCTTGCCCGTATTACGTCCAGTTTGAACATGCCGGAGGCGACGAGATTTATTCAGTCGACTGAGCGCAATCTGGATTATTGGACGGTTGGAGTCAATGGGACACGAGTCAAGTATACGCCAGGAGGTCTGGCGTGGCTGGATCAGTGGGGCTCGCTCCGATATGCAGCGAATGCATCCTTTATTTCTTTTGTATACTCCGACTGGGTCAGTGATCCTGTGAAAAAGTCAAGATATCAGGATTTTGCTGTCTCACAGATGAATTATATTCTGGGCGATAATCCACGTCAGAGCAGTTATGTGGTCGGATATGGGCAAAATGCACCTCAACATCCGCATCATCGGACCGCTCACGGTTCATGGCTGAATAACGAAGATATCCCGGCTAACCATCGCCACATTCTGTATGGTGCCATGGTCGGTGGCCCGGATGCATCGGATGGATATACCGATGATATCGGGGATTACGTGAGTAATGAGGTCGCAACCGATTACAATGCTGGTTTTACCGGCGCACTGGCAAAGATGAATTTGCTATTTGGTCAGAATCATCAGCCCCTTGCGAACTTCCCTGCACCTGAGGTGAAGGGAGATGAGTTCTTTGTGGAGGCTGCAATTAAATCATCAGGTGCCAATTATACGGAAATCAGAGCACAGCTTAATAATCGTTCCGCTTGGCCTGCCCGAATGGGAGATCAACTGTCTTTTAAGTATTTCCTGGATTTGAGTGAAGTGTATGCTGCCGGACGTACGGTATCGGACGTGCAAGTGACAACCTCCTATACAGAGGGGGCGACGGTATCCCAACCCGTTGTGGTGAATGCAGCCCAGCATATCTATGCCATTACGGCGAACTTCGGTAATACCAAGATCTATCCAGGTGGGGAAGGAAATTATCGTAAAGAAGTACAGTTCCGCATTACAGGCCCACAGGGTGCATGGAATGCAAGTAATGATCATTCGTTCCAGACGCTGACCACAGGCACTCCTGTGAAGAGTATATACCTTCCAGTCTATGATGCAGGGGTAAAGGTGTATGGACAGGAGCCTGGTGTTACACCAGTCACGGTTCCAAGCGCACCTGCTGGCGTGCAGGCTGTAGCGGGAAGTAGTCAGGTTAACCTGACTTGGGCCGCTGTATCCGGGGCTGAATCGTATACGGTGAAGCGCTCCGAGGTGAGTGGAGGACCATATAAAACTGTTGCGACAGGGGTTAATGGATTGACCTACACAAACACGGGGCTGACCAACGGGACGACTTATTATTATGTAGTGACTGCTGTGAATTCAGCAGGGGAATCATCGGGTTCTGTGCAGGTGTCGGCTACCCCACAAGCAGCTTCGACGGTGCCGGGAGCACTGACTTTAAGTGGGACAGCTGGTAATGCGCAGTCGGTCCTGACCTGGACAGCAGCCTCGGGCGCTACTACCTATAAGGTACAACGTTCGGTGGCAGGTGGGACATATGCGGATGTGGCAACCGGATTGTCCGTGTTGACTTACACCGATACAACAGCGCTGAATGGCACCACATACAATTACCGGATTGCAGCTGTGAATGCGAACGGACAGACACTGTCCAATGTCCTGGCACTGACACCTTCTGCACCTCCGGTGACGACCGGTACACTCGAAGTGCAGTACCGCAGCGGAGGGTCCGGGGATTCAAGTAATGCGGTGACTCCGCAGTTCAACGTGAAGAATACCGGAACACAAGCGATTGATCTCAGTACCGTAAAGATCCGATATTATTTCACCAAGGATGGTGCGGATCAAATGACTTTCTGGTGTGATTATGCCGAGATGGGCACGGCCAATGTTGAAGGTACATTTGTCGCAGTGAATCCGGCGAAGGGTACCGCAGATACGTATCTGGAGATTAGCTTCAAGTCGGGAGCAGGCAGTTTGGCCGCTGGAGCAGAGACCGGCGTGATTCAAGCACGCTTTTCCAAAAATAACTGGAGCAATTTCGATCAAAGTAATGATTATTCCTATGATGCTTCCAAGACGGCTTTTGCCGCATGGAACAAGGTAACCGGGTATCAGGGAAACACCAAAGTGTGGGGCTTGGAGCCGTAACTAGCTCAAGATCATTGGCCGAAGAGCAGCATGGTCAGACCAACAGCGTTTATATTCAATTTCCACTATTCCAGGGAGGTATATATTAATGTTGAAATCAGCTGCGAAAAAAAGTTTAACAGCGATGCTGGCGGGAACCGTCATGTTGACCGGATACACCGGACTCTGGGCAGGGCCGCAAACAGCACATGCCGCAGATCAGGCCATCGAGATTCAGGCAGACAGCATTAATGAAGCCCGGTTTTTGCAATTGTATGATCAGTTGAAAGATCCGGCGAACGGATATTTTTCGCCAGAGGGTCTACCGTATCATTCCATTGAGACCCTGCTGAGTGAGGCCCCGGATTATGGTCATATGACGACGTCTGAGGCATATAGTTACTGGCTGTGGTTGGAAACCATGTATGGTCACTACACGGGAGATTGGTCCCAATTGGAAGCAGCTTGGGACAGTATGGAGAAATACATTATCCCGGTCAACGAAGGTGACGGCAAGGAAGAGCAGCCTACGATGAGCTCATACAACCCAAACAGCCCTGCTACGTATGCAGCGGAAAAACCTTTCCCAGATCAATATCCATCGCAACTTAATGGTCAATATGCAGCGGGTAAAGACCCGATTGATGCCGAACTTAAGGCGACCTATGGTGACAATCAGACCTATCTCATGCACTGGCTGGTCGATGTGGATGACTGGTATGGATATGGAAACCTGTTGAATCCATCACATACGGCTACCTATGTGAATACTTTCCAACGTGGGGAGCAGGAGTCTGTGTGGGAAGCCATTCCGCATCCATCCCAGGATGATAAATCTTTTGGTAAGGCAAACGAAGGTTTCATGAGCTTGTTCACAAAGGAAAATCAGGTACCGTCAGCACAATGGCGTTACACAAACGCAACGGATGCCGATGCGCGTGCTGTACAGGTGCTGTATTGGGCAAAGGAGATGGGATACAACAATCCGGAATATCTGGATAAAGCGAAGAAGATGGGGGACTATCTACGCTATGGTATGTATGATAAATACTTCCAGAAAATTGGAAGTGCAAAGAACGGTACACCGACTCCGGGTACAGGCAAGGATTCCAACATGTATCTCATGGCTTGGTATACGTCTTGGGGCGGTGGCCTGGGTCAAGGTGGGGATTGGGCTTGGCGCATTGGAGCGAGCCATACCCATCAGGCTTATCAAAACCCGGTTGCAGCGTATGCTTTGTCTGATCCGGCTGGCGGCTTGATTCCGAAATCAGCAACAGCGAAGGCAGATTGGAATGCTACGCTGAAACGTCAGTTGGAATTCTACACTTGGCTACAATCCCATGAAGGAGCTATCGGCGGGGGAGCAACGAACAGTCTGGATGGTTCATACAAAGCCTATCCGGCAGGCGTAAGTACATTCTATGACATGGCTTATCAGGAGGCACCTGTATATCGTGATCCGGATTCCAACACCTGGTTTGGATTCCAGGCATGGCCGCTGGAGCGTGTAGCCGAGATGTACTATATTCTTGCGGAGAGCGGTGATTTGACCTCTGAGAACTTCCAGATGGCCAAAAAAGTAATCACGAAGTGGATCGACTGGAGTAAGGATTATGTATTTGTAGGTGAGCGTCCGGTGACGGATGCGCAAGGCTATTATCTGAATGCGGCTGGACAGCGCATTTTGGGTGGAACTAATGTTCAGGTAGCGACAACGCCGGCTCCCGGAGAGTTCTGGATTCCGGGTGGTCAGGAATGGCAGGGTCAACCGGACAAGTGGAATGGATTCAGTTCGTTTACGGAAAATCCGAACTTCCGTGTAACGACCAAAGATCCAGTGCAGGACACAGGAGTTCTGGGAAGTTACGTTAAAGCTCTGACTTTCTTCGCAGCGGGAACACAGGCAGAGAACGGCACACTTAACGCGGAAGGCCAAGAAGCCAAGGATTTGGCCGAGGCTCTGCTGGATACAGCTTGGGATTACAATGATGGTGTGGGTATTGTTACGGAAGAAGAGCGTAAAGACTACTTCCGCTTCTTTGCCAAAGAGATCTATATCCCGGCGAACTGGTCTGGAACCTTTGGTCAAGGCAACACGATTCCTGGTACAGCAGGTGTACCTTCCGATCCGGCAAAAGGCGGCAATGGCGTATACATTGGATACTCCGATCTGCGTCCGGCCATCAAGCAAGATCCGGCGTGGGCTTACCTGGATAATCTGTACAAAACGTCATATAATCCGACCACGAAGCAGTGGGAAAACGGTGCACCTACCTTTACGTATCACCGGTTCTGGTCACAAGTGGATATGGCTACAGCCTACGGCGAGTATGATCGTCTCCTCGGAGATTCCGATAGTCCGGAAGTGGAAGTACCCGCTGCTCCTGCTGGCGTAACAGCAACTGGAGGAAGTGAGCAAGTGGTTCTGAATTGGAACGCAGCCGCTGGTGCAGCCTCGTATACCGTGAAACGTGCAGAGGTGAATGGTGGTCCTTATACGTCTGTAGCAACAGGGGTCACAGGATCAACATTCACGGATACAGGCTTGACCAACGGCACAACGTATTATTATGTGATCACTGCGGTGAATGCCGTAGGTGAGTCTGCACCGTCGACACAGGCATCTGCAACACCACTCGCAGGTACCGTTGTGCCAGGTGTATTCAACCTTACTGGAACGGCTGGCGATGCCCAGGCGGTACTGACATGGACTGCATCAACTGGAGCATCAAGTTATAAGGTACAACGTTCGGTAGGCAGCGGGGCATATGCTGATCTGGCAACAGGTTTGACTGCACTGACGTATACCGATGCTACAGCGGTTAATGGTACAGCTTATAATTATAGAGTCGTAGCCAGTAATACGAGTGGTCAGACGAATTCAAATGTATTGGTGTTGACTCCATTAGCACCTCCAGTCACAACGGGAACGCTTGAAGTACAATACCGTAATGGTAGTTCAGGAACTTCGGTCAATGCGATTACTCCACAATTTAATTTGAAGAATACAGGTACAACTGCGGTGGACTTGAGCAAAGTGAAGGTCCGGTATTATTTCACGAAGGATAGTGCCGCTGATCTGAGTTTCTGGTGTGATTATGCACAGATTGGCAGTGGTAACGTGGAAGGGCATTTTGTTTCGATAGATCCGGCCAAGGGCACGGCAGATACGTATCTGGAGATTGAATTCAAAGCGGGTGCCGGCAGTTTGGCCGCTGGTGCCGAGACCGGAATCATCCAGGGACGTTTCTCGAAAAACAACTGGACGAATTTTGATCAAACCAATGATTATTCCTTTGATTCCACCCAAACGGCCTTCAGTGCCTGGACAAAAGTGACAGCTTATCAGGATGGCGCCAAGGTATGGGGAATTGAACCTTAAATGAGTTGATCGACCAATTGTAGAGTGATGTTACTCATCATACAGGTTAAGCCGGGGAGAAATCCCTGGCTTTTCTTTTTTTATGGAAAAGCAAAAATGGAATACGAAATAATCAACGGACACTGCTGATAAATCAATCCGTATTGAGGCTGGAGGCAAAAATGTGAATTCGGGGAACGGTAATCGGCAAATGAATCATAGTAATGTTTACCATATTTGCGATTTTAAACATTAAAATATAGGTCATATGGCATATGCCCTGAATGAGAAACGACCTAGCCCTTGTATCGCGGAAAAATCAAGCACATCAAATAGTTACAATAATTTAACCTTTCAAAAAGAAGGGATCAGCAGTGAATTTTTCCAGCAGATTATGGACAAACCCTGATACTTAGTACTCAAGTTCGCCTGCATCAATACAGGACTTTTGACTGATGAACGTTATGGATAGCCCGTTTACAATGGGGCAAGCCCGGGAGAACCAAGCCAGGTTAAAATTCTGTAACATCAGGGGGAACTCGACATCATGAACTGGAAGAAAACGATTATTACGGCAAGTGTCACAGCAACGATGCTGATGGGAAGTCTGACGACAGGAGCACTAACGGCACAGGTATCGGCAGCTGCTGTTAACAATTCACAAGTAAAAGTAATTTGGGGCGTAAACCTACGCACAACACCTTCTTCTTCTGCGAAGATTGTTCGCTTGGTCGCTAAAGGGGAAACGGTAACGGTGCTTCAGCAATCCGGTTCGGATTGGTATAAGATTAAGGATTCTGCTAACCGGACAGGCTACATATCTTCTTCATCCAAATACACACAAGCGATTAGTGGCGGCACAAGCGGATCGAGTTCGAATAGTGGTACATCGGTGACTGGCAATGCATCTGTAGAAAAAGTGATTGCAGCGGGAATGAAATATTTGGGAACTCCTTATGAGTTCGGAGCCAGTCGTAACAGCACAGCTACTTTTGACTGTTCCAGCTTTGTACGCCAGGCCTTCATTGATGCACTTGGCATCAAGCTTCCAGCGGATTCCCGCAAACAGGGAGCCTATGTAAAAGCCAAGGGGACAGTTCAGACGAACTGGAAAAACCTGAAACGCGGAGATCTGATGTATTTCATGTCGTATAAAGGCAGCTCTGCATCATCGTATTCGGGCGTGAATAAATCTACTGCAACGATTACTCATACAGGGATTTACCTTGGCGACGGCAAGGTATTACACACCTATTCCAACGCTGGCGGTGGTGTAACAACTAGTGATATCTCCGGCAAACACTGGGAGTATCGCTTCCTGTTTGGTGGCAGTGCGCTATAGGTTAGAACAAGAACCTTACTAGATATTCCGCACATGTTCATATGCATATAAAACACCTTCCATTCTGCCCTTGACAGGCGAGTGGGAGGTGTTTTTGTGTTATTTATTATTTTGAAGAACTCAATCGTGATAGTACAGTCGGAACAGGATATCCTGATTGTAGTTGCCGAATCCCTCACCATATAAGGTAAGCCCGCCTACATGCTGAGCATCTTCTTCCACCGAAAGACGAAGGGTCCACTGGTTGCGTTCAACCGGGATATCTGCGAGTGTAATGTCGGATAGATGTTGTCCATCAATAAACGTACCCTCATTGGTAATTCGCAGTACCTTGAGCATGCCGTACTGATTGACACTGTCACTCCACCATTCCGGGGTGAACATACCACGTCCGTTGCCTGAATCTCCGGGGCTTGTCCATTCCCCTAATCGGATGCCATTAAGCATAAATGTAATATCCGAGGGCCAATTCGGATTAACCGAAGGTGCTTCTGACCCGATCTCGAGGGCCAATTCAATGGCATTGATCTGCTGTCCGGATAAGATATAGTTTGGAATTTTGTACTCCACAAACCCACGGCCAAACCATAAAATATGGGCATGCATCCGCTCAGGGTCGAGAAAATAACGAGGGTCATCATACTGTCCGATAACATGATTGGACGTAGCCAGACCACATGTCGGATAGACGTCAAAGTGGGTGTAGTGTCCCACAGGGACGGAAACCTCGTGCAGCTTGCGGGCTGTACCACTTTCCTGCGGCATGGAGATGCCAATCCAGTCTACAGCAAGGCTGTTCATTTTATGTGTGCCGCCGTCTTTGCGTATCATTTTGGACTGAATAATGCCCACATCTTGAAGTTTGCGGACATGCATGGTCACGATGGCACTACTCAGACCCAGTGAAGCAGCAAGATCCTTCACATTCATCGGAGTCTCTGCAACAAGGCGGATGATCTGTAGACGGACTTCACTGGCAAGTGCTTCATATAGGGGGAGCCATTCGGCATCGGTATTTGCTCTGATCACAGTTGTTCCTCCATTTTATCTGTATAGAATTAAGTTAAACATAAATTCAGTAAAAAGAATAACATTTTGCAAAATTCAGGTTGAAATTAAGGCTATAATCGATTTTAATATAAATATGAACGTTGATCCATAGAATATCAATTAATTTTTATATTAATCTTAAGGAGTTGAAATTCATTATGGAAAAAGCAAAAATGACGGTAGATAAAGATTTTACTATTGGTGTAGTGGATAAGCGCTTGTACGGATCATTTATTGAGCATCTGGGACGTGCCGTCTATGGCGGGATTTACGAGCCGGGGCATCCATCAGCGAACGAACAGGGTTTCCGCACGGATGTGCTGGAGATGGTCAAGGAGTTAAATGTACCGATTGTACGTTATCCTGGAGGTAATTTTGTATCCGGTTACAATTGGGAAGATTCGGTTGGACCTGTGTCAGAACGCAAACGCAGACTGGAACTGGCCTGGAGAACGATTGAGACCAATGAATTTGGCTTCAATGAATTCGTGGACTGGGCGAAACAGGCTAATTCTGAAGTCATGATGGCCGTTAATCTGGGAACACGGGGCGCCGATGCAGCACGAAATATTGTAGAGTACAGCAACCATCCGGAAGGTTCGTATTATAGTGATCTTCGCATCAAGCATGGATACAAGCAGCCACATGCGATCAAAACATGGTGTCTGGGCAACGAGATGGATGGCCCTTGGCAAATCGGTCACAAAACGGCAGAAGAGTATGGACGTGCAGCCGTTGAAGCGGCAAAAGTCATGAAGTGGACGGACCCGACGATTGAACTGGTAGCCTGTGGAAGTTCAAACCTGAATATGCCATCATTCCCGGAATGGGAAGCAACGGTGCTGGATCATACGTATGATCACGTGGAGTATCTGTCTTTGCATCAATACTACGGCAATCAAGAGCAAGATACGCCAACGTTCCTGGCACGCTCGCTTGAAATGGATCGTTTTATCGATACCGTGAAGGCGACCTGTGATTATATCAAAGCGAAGAAACGCAGCAAAAAGACGATGTATCTGTCCTTTGATGAGTGGAATGTATGGTATCACTCCAATGAAAATGATTCGAAGATGGACCCTTGGCAGATTGCTCCGCCACAGCTGGAGGATATCTACAATCATGAGGATGCACTGCTTGTTGGATGTATGTTGATCAGTATGCTCAAACATGCGGATCGGGTTAAAATGGCATGTCTGGCACAACTGGTTAACGTGATTGCGCCGATCATGACAGATACGGGCGGTGGTTCATGGAGACAGACAATCTTCTATCCATTCATGCATACATCTCTCTTCGGGCGTGGAACAGCATTGGTGCCATTGATCCAGTCTCCAAAATACGATACAAAACAAATCACAGATGTTCCTTATCTGGAAGCTATTGCGGTTCATAACGAAGAGCAGGGTGAAGTGACTGTATTCGCAGTCAACCGTCATCTGGAAGAATCCCTTCCGCTCGAAGTGGATCTGCGCAGCTTCGGGAAGTGTACCGTGATCGAGCATATCGTGCTGGAGAGTGATGATCTCAAAGCATCTAATACGGCAGCACAACCGAATCGTGTTGTTCCTCATAATCGCGGGGGTGCAGTTGTATCTGATACCCTGATTACGGCGAGCTTGGCGAAAGCATCATGGAACGTAATCCGTTTGAAAGTTCAGTAGGGGATTAGCATAAAGGGATGGGACACGTGAGAGAGCAATGGCAGGCATGATGCCCGAGAAGGAATTCAGCGGCTCAGAGGATCAGCGTGTTCCTTGAAGCCAAAAAAAGCTGGGTGCGAGTTCATCGCATCCAGCTTTTTTCGTTATATTTTATAGGAAAAGGTAAGGAGTGGGGGACATGAGTGATGATGTGGCAGACAAGGTAACATATAAGTTAGGTAATGGGTGTGTTGAAAATGAAGTGCACAGTCCTGTCATACGCGCTAACGAACCTAGGACACCTTATTGTGCCGATTATCGTTATAGTAGAAATTTAACGAATCGGAGACACGTTATCCTGGCAAAAAGATGGATAAATCTCGGGAAAAGCAAGCCCAGAGCGGAAATAACGTGTCTAGGATTCGTTAGAATATTAGAGTATCCAAAAACAGACTAATAGCGTGTGCTGAGTTCGTTACAATCCACCCACCTGTGTGAAAAGGTTATTTCTCAGCTTTGATTCAGCGTAGCTTCCGCTTCAAAACTCAAAACTTTCGCCGTCACGTGGAATGAGCACCTGACCATCCAACTGCTCGGATGCCAGATAAGTCGCAAGATCCGTACGAGACATCACACAATGGTTAATCGCATCCATGTGCACAGCGATGACATGAGCAGACGGCGCATGGCGCTTCACGGCGACAACGTCAGGCCCGTCCATCGTAATGGGATCACCCTCCACGAAGCGTGCACCTCCGGCATTTACAACAATGACTTCTGGGGCATATTGGCGGATGGCCTCAGCAGGTTCTTCACACCAGATCGTATCTCCAGCGATATAGGTGACAGGTTCTCCATCTGCTTCAAGTACGAAGCCGGACACCTTGCCCATACGTTCGCCGATTTCACCTGTGCCATGATGCCCGGATGTACGGGCGAATCGGACAGAGTGATGCTCATGTTTTTCATCTACAGCTGTTACATTCGTGAATCCAGCCTCCAGAAATACGTTCTCGTCCCCAGGCTGGCAGATCAAGCGAATGTCTTTGCCAAGTTGTTTTGCCGCTGCTTCATCCCAGTGATCCAGATGGGTGTGTGTCACAATCAACAGATCCGGATTCAGATAATCCGTTTCGGTTTCGGGCAAGCTCACTCTTGGATTACGTAACTCATTGGGTGTGTTCGGGAATGCAGGCATGACTTCGGCGTCCATCAACATCGGATCAACGAGAATGTTCAGCCCTCCGTATTCCAGCCACAGTGTAGCATTGCGAATCAATTGAATTTTCATTATATTTGCACTCCTTCGAGTTGTTTAATAGTATTACCCTATATGGTATACAACCCGTTTAACGGCGTACATAACATGATGAATGGAATTAGGCCACGCTAATTTCACCGTGAAAGGATTGCTGAAGTAAGATGAATGAAATGGTAGATGACACAGATATACGTATTTTGCAGATTCTGATTCAAGATGCCAAACGTTCTCACAAAGAGATCGGTGAAGAGGTTCATCTTACGGGACAGGCCGTTGGTGCAAGAGTCCGCAAGCTGCAAGATCTGGGCGTGATTGAAGGGTATACGGTAAAATGGAACCCGGAACGCCTGGGCCTCGGCCTACAGGCATTTGTCACGGTTTTCTTGAACTCCGGCGACAGACATGCCCCCTTTCGTACATTCATTGCTGATCGTAAGGACATCGTTGAAGTCCATCGCGTCAGCGGAGAAGGCTGTTATCTGATGAGAGTGCAGACTGGCACCACAGAGCAGCTTGGCCAACTGCTTGAAGCATTGCTACCTTACGGCAATTACAGAGTCAGTCTGTCCATAGGTGTTGAGAAATCACAGTGATATGTGGGGAACTTGCCCTCATCCATCCCGGTACTCAACAATCCTGCTTCTGTTGCTGCAAAGTCTCCTGAAGCAAGGTCACCGCCTGGTTCAACTCTTTTTTGCTCAGCAGATGATCTGTCTGAATATGAGAGCGTGTGCCGTCCTTTAAGTACAGGACAAACATGGGAGAAGCAGACAGGAGCCACTTGCTGCGGGCAGGTGAAGCGAGTTCAACTTTGCGAATTTGGCTCCAAGCAATCTTCTGTTTGCCTGTGCTCAACGCATCCTCATCCCAGGATAACAATACGGCAGGGGTTCTGGTTAGTCGTGAGACAAACATGAAGAATAGCGGTCCGATCAACCACATACCCAGCACGGCAGCGATGGAATAGTATATGGTCTCCAGTCTTTCCGCTTGTCCGTCCACGATGATCCATAATAAGCTCACGCACAAGAGAAGGAACAGGAAGCATAAACTTCCTTTCCACAAAGCTGTGCTGCGTCGGTAACGAATCTGCTGATGGTCACGCTTGGGTGTTTCATGTTGTTGCATAGATGTTCCTCCTAATTAACAATGCTGATCGATATGCCAAACGTGCCGCCTGCATAAGCAGAGCGGCATGTTCAACGTTCTGTATTTACTATAACTCAGGTTCATTACCCTGATATAGCTGAATTTTTACCTGCATCACGCGCATGGGTGTACAAGTCTGCATATACACCTTTGGCTGCGATTAGTTCCTGGTGCGGTCCTTCCTCCACAATCTCACCATTCTCCATCACCAGAATTCGATCAGCATGCATCACTGTGGACAGGCGATGAGCAATGACAATGGTGGTGCGTCCTTGGGATACCGATTCCAGCGCCTGCTGCACAAGCTGTTCCGTGTGTGAGTCCAGATTGGCGGTTGCCTCATCCAGGATGAGCACTCGGGGTTGGAACACCACAATCCGGGCAAATGAAATCAATTGCCGCTCCCCGGCGGACAGTCCGCTTCCGCGTTCGGATAGATGCGTATCATATCCTTGTGGTAAACGTGAAATCATCGTATGTGCCCCGACAAACCGGCAGGCCTCAATCGCCTGCTCTCGCGTAATATCCTCACGAAACATCCTCACATTATCAATAATGGAACCGGAGAACAGGAAGGGTTCCTGTTGAATCAGACCCACGATACGATGAAGCTTAGCCTGCGGCAGATGCCGAATATCGGTACCATCAATCTCAATACTGCCCTTGTTTACATCATAGAAGCGATTGAGCAGGGAGATCAGGGTGCTTTTGCCAGCGCCTGTTGTTCCTACGATACCTACCATTTCACCCGGATAGAGGTGCAGGTTCATCTGTTGGATCAAGGGCCGGTCTGCCCGATAACCAAACGACACATCATTAAAATCAATCTGGCCCATCACATTTTGTGGTTCAAGCGAGGAGGCCATTCCGGGTTTGGGATCAGCAACTTCAGGCCGCGTATTCAGAATGTTCCAGATGCGATCCATCGATACGGTCGTGGATTGGAATGTATTCCACTGCATCGTAATCTGGTTAATTGGTTGAAAGAACTGACGGATGTAGCTGATAAACGCATACAATACCCCGACTTGCAGGGACTCGCCCAGTACGGCGCGACCTCCAAGCCAGACCATCATGACCAGTGCCGCATTGCCAAGGATATCAAACGTCCGGTTGAATATGACATTGGAGCGGGCTTGAGCAATGTTGGCTTTCAGATGGAGCGCATTCTGTTCCGAGAAACGTTTCTTCTGTTCTTCCTCCTGGTGAAAAGCCTGAATCAGGAACATGCCGGACAAGTTTTCCGCCGTAAATGCGATCAAACGGGAAAGCCGTGTACGGGCATTTTGATAAGCTTTCCGCAGTCGACTACGGAATAATACCGCAACCACCGCAATGACAGGCAGAACGATCAGGGAGTATGTCGCCAGCACAGGATCAAGTTGGAACATAAAGACGATAATGAGCACCAGCATCATACCATCCCGAATCAGACTGAGCAGTACTTGAGTGAAAAAGCTGCTGATGGTTTCCGTATCACTGGATACGTTTGTAACCAGACTGCCGATATGAAAACGGTCAAAGAAGGACATGGACATTTTGGAGATATGCTTGAACAGGTCCTTTCTGATCCGGGATACAATGTTCTGTCCTACGTGCTGCAACAGATTATTCTGGATATAGGTAAAAATAAAACTGATGACAGCCAGCCCAAGAAAGATGGCTGCGAGCTGAACGAGAAAGCCCACACTGGTCTGGCCCACGGCCAGATGATCATCGATGGCGATCTTCACCAGATAGGGTTGTAACAAATCTGCCGATATGCCAAGCAGTGAACAGAAGAAGATACCGGCAAAAGCCCATTTATGCGGTTTGGCGTATGCCATCATCGCTTTAAACGAAGTTCGTTTACTCTGATCGGCCTCTGCATCTGGGTGAAGTTCAGGGTTAGCGTTAGACATGATGTAATCCCTCCTCCTGCAAACGGTAGGTGGCCGCATATAACCCCTTGGCAACCATCAGCTGAGCATGTGTTCCCTGTTCAGCGACTCGTCCTTCATCTAGCACGATAATATCGTCCGCATGACGGACCGCGCTGATGCGATGAGAGATAATCAATGTGGTTTTGCCCTTGCCGATTTCGCGCAAACTACGCAGAATACCACTCTCGGTGACAGCATCAACCGCGCTCATACTGTCATCCAGAATAAGTAACTGTGCTTGTTTGATCAGTCCTCTTGCAAGGCTGGTTCGCTGACGCTGTCCACCAGACAAGGTGAGTCCACGTTCGCCAAGCAGTGTATCGAAGCGATCGGGAAAACGGACAATATTGTCATAGATCATGGCTTGCCGTGCACTATGTTCCACTGTATCCAGCGATACTTCCCGGTCGCTAAATGCGATGTTATCCCGGATGGTGGTACTAAACAGGAATCCATCCTGAGGGACATAGGCGATGCGCGACCTTAGACTTTCCAGCGACAGCTGACGAATATCGGTACCATTGATGCGAATTGTTCCTTCAGGTGGTTCATATGTACGCAGCAATAGCTTAACGAGGGTACTTTTACCTGAGCCGGTCTTGCCTACAATACCGACCGTTCGCCCGGCACGGATATTGAGTTGAATGTTTTTGAGAGCAGGAGATGAACTGCCAGGATAGGAGAAGGTTAGATTCTCCATGGTGATATCTTGTACGGTTTGGAGCGCTGTGGCTTCAGGAAGTTCACGTACATCCGCTACTTCGCTGAGCAGGTCATTCACCCGCTCCAGTGATGCGCCTGAGCGCTGAACGGTATTAATAACATTGCCGATCTGTTGAAGCGGTCCCATGATAATGCGCAGATATAAGGTTAAGGCGACAAAACTCCCGAGTGTAATAGAATTCTGCATGGTCATAATACCTCCAACAAGCAGAGAAACGACCAATGAGATGGCTCCCAGCAGTGGTAGCAAGGCTTGAAACAAGGAAGACAGACGAACCAGTCGAAGCTGCTTGCTCTTGATTGCATCGACGGTAGTTCCAAAGCGTGCACGAGCACTGTCTTCGATGGCAAACGTCTTGGTTACGCGAATGCCACCCAGTTGCTCTTCCGCCGATTCCGTCATGGTAGCAAGAGCTTCCTGCACGTCGCGAGAGCGCTTGCGAATCCGCGGACCAAAAAACACGACCAGAAATGGAATCGCCAGCAAAGGGACAACACTGATTAGAATGAGCGTCAACGGAATCCCGCTAAGCAGCATCATGACAATGCAGGACAACAGCAGGAAGGTGGCATTGGTCATGAGTGTCACACCATTGGAGATCGCTTCACGAACGGAAGTAACGTCATTCATGACATAACTGAGCAGCTTTCCGTTCCCCTGTTTGGAGAAATAATGTTCGCTAAGTTCGGAAAACTTACTGAATATACGCTCACGCGTCATGAATTCGAAGCGTCGACCGAGCTTCATAATCATGAATTGCCCGGTACCGAACAGCAGATTATACCCGATGGCAATAGCCAAAAGGGACAGGCTGTACCTTACGACCGTCTGCATCTGAAGCGTGTTCTGCATCAACTGATCCGTGAAGCTGCCGAGTATCCGGGGCAAGGATGCTTGCCCGACATTGGAGGCAATAATCAGAAGAACAGCAACCAGATAAACAGGCCAGTTCGACACAACATAACCGCGAAGTAATCCTTTCTTGGACATAAGCGTTGTTCTCCTTTTGTTATAGGTGAAGTCAGTTCAGGCAGGTGAAGTCAAGAAAAGGGCCGACACCTGTTATTAGCGCGTCGTGCCCTCTTACTGTATGCGATCTAGTTCGTTGTTTATCCGTCATCCGATAGATTTCTCTATTCTTATTTTTGCGCTAATCCGATGGGATGTCAACGAAGCCAGTTAGCAAAAAGCAGGTGATCGGATTAGCGGCGTCGGAAAGGAGCTCTATGCCGTGTTCCCGTGTTGTATTCACCAGATGTCGAAATTACTGAAACATTTTTCATGGGTATGCCGTCTGTAGGAATGAAGAGGTGAAAAATAGGCTTTACTAATCATATGGAGGTGCCAGGAAATGAAACATAAAAAAGGTTTGGCTGCAACACTTGCGCTCTGCGTTTCTTTGACAGCAGGAGGTGCATCGGTATTTGCTTTCACAGATGTGAAGGATGAAGGTCAGAAGTCGATTGTGGATTCATTGAAATCAAAAGGCATTGTTAGCGGAGTAACAGCGGATCTGTTCCGTCCAGATCTCGCATTGTCCGAGCCACAGGGTGTTCAACTGATTGTAAATGCATTTGGTCTGAAAAATGCATATGCTGCGTCTTCCGCTCAAGATAAAATTAGTCCAGACACATGGTATGCTGACGCTGTTCAAGCGGCTACGCAAAACGGATTGTCCATTCCGGTAGAATTGAATCCCCAAGGCAAGATGACACGCGAGCAATTTGTTATTTTGCTGCATGAAGGCATTAACACAACCGGGAATTATCCGGTTATTATGAAGTATAATCTTGTTAAGGACGAAAATAAAATCGGTAAGGACGCCATATCTGCAGTCCAGAACTTGCTGAACATGAACATCATTGAACTGGATAAGGACGGTAACTTCCGTCCAGATCAGTCGCTTACCCGTATGGAGGCTGCAAGCATGATCTTCAATGCACTCGAATTTGTGGATAAACACGGCAATGGCGGCTCAGCAGAGCCAGCTCCAACCAATCCAGGTGAAGGCCAACAAGCGATCGTACCTGAAGTGACAACAACGAAGGTTGATGACAAAACAACCAAAGTTAAACTCACTGCTGAAATGCCACACCCTGGTTATGGATTGAAGATTGATGATGTGAAATTGGAGAAGGATGGACGCGCGATCGTGCTCTATTCCATTATTCAACCTGATCCAGACATGATGTATCCGATGGTTATCACAAATGTGACTGCAGAAACGGATATTCCAACAGGGTATACAGCAGAAGCTCAACCTTCTGGTAAGTAAATTCACTGCAACCCCTATGAACTGAACATGGTTAAAACGGATGTGTATCTTCAAAACCACTCTCCATACATGTATGGAGAGTGGTTTTTTTATTTGAGTTGAAACTGTACATAGGTTTATATGATCATTTATATTACATGTAGTGTGATTAATTATGTCATTTTTTATGAATGAAATTGGATATCTGCTTAGGTTGTAAAGCCAGTTCGTGTTAGCGGAATGGCTTTTTTTAAATGGTCTTTTCCGAAATATCTACTGTTTTCAGATTCCACACCTTGTGCAAAATCTACATATATGACTTCATATTTCCAGTGTTTATAAGCGTTTATGTATCCTGAAGGCAAAGATAAAAACAACATATATACGAAAGAGGGAGGAGAAATATAGAATAAAGGCAAGCCATTACAGGTTTGTAATGTGCGAAAGATATATGACAGATAATATTACATTAAAGTATGATGCTTGTAGACATGAATACCGTGTCCAATGCGTATATGTGGGTTTTGACTTTAAGGTCTGTTTTCTAACCTAAGTTCGGATCTGACATCTTTCAAGTTCATGTGATGAAACACTCAATGACAACTACAGGAGGGAAATAGGTCAAATTCTACATGTTTTACAACCCCGAAATGACAATGACAAGCTGGCAACAAAAGTGTAAACCCCTGTTGTAACAGTATATTCCGTGATTTTAGAAGTGAAGATTGAAATGGCATATTTACGGATTAGGCAATGAACCATAAACTCGGTATGTAAGCGTTACCAAAAAAGGAGGAAACAACTGATGCAACCAGATGGGAAGTCCGCCTTATCGCAAAACTTATCGGTATACACCAATCCGAGCAGTAAGAAAAATAAATTATGGAGAAGGACGATTCGGAACTGGGAGTTGTATCTGTTTATTGCGCCAGCCTTTTTATACTTTCTGATATTCCATTATGGTCCGATGTACGGCATACAAATTGCATTTAAAAACTTTATCCCAACGCTTGGTGTCACAGGAAGCCCATGGGTCGGATTCGATCATTTCATCCGTTTCTTCAATTCGTATTATTTCTGGGATTTACTATGGAATACCCTTAGCATCAGCTTGTATGAGCTGGCTATAGGTTTTCCACTGCCGATTATTCTGGCGTTAGCGTTCAATGAAGTGAAGGATTCCTTCTTCAAGCGTACTGTGCAGACCGTCACGTATGCACCACATTTCATTTCGGTCGTGGTGATGTCGGGGATGATCATTACCTTTTTATCACCCTCGTCAGGCATGATTGTCAATTTGGTACAGGCCCTTGGATTTCAGTCACCTCAATTCCTGACAGACCCTGCGTGGTTCAAGACAGTGTATGTACTTTCAGGAGTCTGGCAAAGTGCAGGCTGGGGCACCATTATATACCTTGCCGCTCTATCGGGTGTGGACCCGCAACTGCATGAAGCGGCTGTGGTGGATGGTGCGAGCCGGTTTAAACGGATTTTACATATTAACATACCAGCGATTATTCCTACGATCACCATCTTGTTAATTCTCAATATGGGCAGTATTCTGGGCGTCGGATTCGAGAAAATCCTGCTGCTGCAAAATCCGCTGAACATGGGCTCGTCTGATGTCATCTCAACATTTGTCTATCGGTCCGGTCTGGTCGATGCGCAGTACAGTTTCTCTACGGCGGTGGGATTATTCAACTCCGTAGTTAATGCGATTCTACTTATTACCGTAAATCAGATTGCACGCCGCACCAGTGAAAACAGCCTGTGGTAAAAGGAGGGAATACACATGTCATCCGCTGTGAAAGAAAGCAGAAGTGATAAATTGTTCTTATTGTGCAATTACATCTATCTGACGGTAGCGCTCGTCATTGTGCTGTATCCACTGTTATACATCATCAGTGCTTCAATCAGTGATCCCAAATATGTAGCCTCCGGTGAGATGTGGCTGCTTCCAAAAGGGATTACGTTTGAAGGTTACGCCCGGGTGTTTGAGAACACCAACATCTGGATTGGGTACAAAAATACGATTATCTATACCGTTGTAGGCACCATCGTTAACCTGATTGTTACACTACCGGCAGCCTATGCGCTCAGCCGCTCGGACTTTGTGGGACGTGGATTCTTCATGGCGATGTTTATGGTAACGATGTTCTTTGGCGGAGGGCTTGTCCCAAGTTACCTGCTGGTCAAGGATCTTGGTATGGTGAACAGCATGTGGGCACTTATTCTGCCCGGGGCTGCATCCATCTGGAATATTATCGTATGCCGGACGTTCTTCCAATCAACCATTCCCAAGGAGTTACAGGAAGCGGCGCATATTGATGGGTGTACCAACACCCGGTTGTTCATCAAGATTGTGCTCCCGCTTTCCATGCCAATCATTGCAGTGATGGCGCTCTTCTATGGAGTCGGACACTGGAACAGCTATTTTAGTGCCATGATCTATCTGAATGATTCTTCCAAGTACCCACTGCAGCTCTTTCTGCGCCAGATTCTGGTGCTTCAGGAAATGGCGGCACAGGGGGGAGGCGCTATCGATACGTCTTCAGCAACGGCGATGAATACCAAAGCGGAGATTGCTGCACTGGTCAAATATGCTGTCATTATTGTTGCCACCCTACCGGTCATTGCGGTGTATCCATTCCTCCAGCGTTACTTTGTACAGGGTGTTATGATCGGTTCCGTTAAGGGATGATCTTAATCCATATACCACATTAAACAAGGGGAGTTGCTGTTATGAAAAAGCTTCGCAAGGCTTCATCCATTACACTCTGTCTCACCTTATTCGCAACATTGCTTGCAGCTTGTGGTTCAACCAATGAAGACGGAAGCACGACCTCCAAAGTAGAGGGGGTCAAAAAGGAAGGTTTCCCCATTGTAGACAAAACGCTAACGTTGAAGGTTATGTCCCAGGATGCGGGCGTAGCCGACTGGAGCACGATGCCTGTGCTGCAAGAAATGGAGAAACTGTCGGGCATCAAGCTGGAATACCAGCTCTCACCGATCGATAGCTTTGAAACGAAAAAAAATCTGGTTTTCGCGAGTGGAGACTTACCGGATATGTTCTATGCTGCGGACCTCAAGCCTGCCGAGCAGGTGACTTATGGCAGCCAGGGCATCCTGATCCCGTTGGAAAAATACATTGACGAAGGTTACGCCCCAAATATCAAAAAGATACTCGATGAGAACCCGGATGTCCGCAAATCATTTACAACACCTGATGGGCATATGTATGCACTCCCATTCATTGATAAAGCGGCCGTATGGTATAGAGGCCCAATGTGGTACAACGGGGAATTCTTGAAGGCACTTAACGTAGAAGAGCCCAAGACTACGGAAGAATTGTATACGTATCTCAAGCGTGTAAAAGAAGAAGATCCTAATGGCAATGGCCAGCAAGATGAAATTCCGCTTACTTCTGTGAAACTGGATGATCTTCGCATGTTTTTCTTCGGCTTCTGGGGAATGTACAACGAAGGCATCTATTCCGATAAGGACGGTAAAGTTCACTATCCTTATCAAGAAGAAGGTTACAAAGGTTATCTTACATTCATGAACCGCTTGTGGAAGGAAGACTTGCTGGATCATGAGACCTTCTCTCAAACAGGTGATCAGAAAAAAGCAAAAGGTGAAAGCAACAAACTTGCACTGTTTAACGATTACCATCCATACTTCACGCTTGGTGGTGAACCTAGCACGGATCATCCGCTGATGACACCCGTGAAGAGCGATGTGGCAGACTCTCCGGTATACGGCAAACATCCGGGCATGTCGGCTCGCGGTACCTTTGCTATTACAAGCAGCAACCCGTCACCCGAGGCGACAATGCGATGGATCGATTACTTATACAGCTATGAAGGTGCGACACTGTTCAATCAAGGTCCGGAAGGTGTGCTGTGGAAATTCAAAGACAAGGAAAATCACGTTAAAGAGTGGCTCCCTGTTCCTGGCGGCGGTGATCGCGAGGAATACCGGGGTAAAATTACGCCGAACTTTGGTATTTTGACACCGGGTATTAATGATCCGGATGTAGCTAAGGGTCTACGCACCGAATTTGATGAGTGGATTGACCAGCAGAATCAAGAGAAGTTGGTACCTATCGGAAAAGCACCATTTCCTAACGTTTATTTGACGAATGAAGAGCAAAGCGAAGCAACCGCTCTATTGTCTGATCTGGATACGTACGTTAAACAGATGGAAGCGAAGTTTGTGACCGGCCAGGAACCACTTGAGAACTGGGATAAGTACATTGCACAGATGAAGAAAATGGGCAGTGACCGTATCATCGAACTGTATCAGGGGGCATATGACCGCTGGAATTCGGGGCAATAAAGCCTATCGAGATACATCCCATGCAAAAAGACAGCAGTTAGCTTCAATAATGTTAGCTGCATTAAATTTTTCGCATATAAGAATTCTCGGGGGAGGTGTGGAGCGTTATGCAGAAATGGTTTGAAGAAGCCAAACTGGGGATATTCATCCACTATGGCATCTATGCGGTGGACGGGATTGCGGAATCCTGGTCCTTCTATAATGGCAGGATATCCTATGAAGAGTATATGAAACAGTTGGATGGTTTTACGGCATCGGAATTTAATGCTGAGAAGTGGGCGGACTTGATTGAGAAGTCTGGTGCCCGGTATGCCGTATTGACAACGAAGCATCATGATGGCGTGGCGTTATGGGATACGCAATATAGTGATCTCAATGTTGTCAAACAGACACCAGCGAATCGTGACATTGTGAAGGAATATGCGGAAGCGATTCGGGAAAAGGGCATTCATCTGGGGATGTATTTCTCGCTCATTGACTGGTCACATCCGGATTATCCTAGCGTGTATGAAGGTGGAAAAGTACCGGAGGATCTCAGTAGTGTCAACCGGCATTCAAGTCCTGTGGACGGCGTTCAGGATCAGGCAAAGTGGCAGAAGTTCCTGCAATTTAATAACCATCAACTGGGAGAGATTTTAACAAATTACGGAAAGGTGGATCTGCTGTGGTTTGATGGGGACTGGGAACGGAGTGCCGAGCAGTGGAATCTGCCTGAGTTCAAGCATTATCTGCAAACTTTTAACCCGGATATCATCATCAACTCCCGCCTTCAAGGTTATGGGGATTACAAAACGCCTGAGCAGGGCATTCCGATCACAAGACCGGAGGGACCTTGGGAATTCTGCACCACGATTAACACATCATGGGGTTATGTGCCAACCGATCATAAATATAAATCCCTGAATCAGATCATTCGAATGTTCTGCGACTGCATTTCCATGGGTGGTAATATGTTGCTGGATATCGGTCCGCGTGAAGATGGCACCATCGATCAGAGGCAGGAGGATATTCTGCTTGGACTGGGAGCATGGATCCGAACCCATGAAGAGGCCGTCTTCGGAACGGGTGAAGGCATTATGCCTCGCTATTATCTGGGGGGAAGCACCGTATCCGAGGATCGAAAGACGCTGTACCTGTTTGTGTATGACGATCCAAAAGAGAGTGTGTGCATCAAGGGGCTCTGCAATCCGATCAAGAAAATTACCGTGCTGCATTCGGGCAAAGAGCTTAATCATGAGATTCATGGGGGCGTGCCTTGGTTCAATATCCCGGGGACAACGTGGATCAAGATGACCCCGGAGGACACGCATGAACAAGTGACCGTTCTTAAGCTCGAATTCAATGAGGAGCTGGAAATGTACGGCGGCTCTGGAGCCGTTGTCACCCATAACTAACCATTACGGGGAGGGCGTGTGCTGGTAGATGCATGCCCTCCCTTACGAATTGGAGAGAGTGACATGAACAGAAGTGGAGTGCCAGAACCCAGGATTGCGTTTGCTCCCAAACATTATATATGCAGGCGTGCGCAGGAACCGTTGGTGTTAGACGGTCGTGTGGATAAGGCATTTTGGGATGCGGCCCATTGGACAGATGATTTCGTTGATATCGAAGGTGATCTTCGTCCAAAGCCTGAGAAACAGACGCGGGTAAAAATGCTGTGGGATGACGACTATTTCTATTTTGCTGCCGAGCTGATTGAAGATCAGATATGGGCTACCTTGACTGAGCGTGATTCCGTTATTTTTTATGACAATGACTTCGAGATTTTTATCGATCCCGACGGGGATTCCCATCAATATTATGAGTTCGAGATCAATGCGCTCAATACGGTATGGGACCTGTTATTAGTGAAGCCGTATCGGGATGGTGGGCCTCCGGTTAACGGTTGGGATATTAGCGGTCTCAAGACAGCCGTATATATCGATGGGGAACTGAACAGACCTGGTGCAGAGAACCGGAAATGGTGCGTGGAAGTCGCGATTCCCTGGGCCAGTCTAAAGGAATGTGCCGAAGGAAACCGTCCACCTGCGCCGGGTGAGTTCTGGCGTGTCAACTTCTCGCGTGTGGAGTGGCAGACGGAAGTGCAAGACGATGAGTACCGCAAGGTATTGAATCCAGAGACGGGTAAACCTTATCCCGAGGACAACTGGGTGTGGTCACCTATGGGCATTATCAACATGCATTACCCGGAGTTATGGGGTTATGTTGTATTCTCGGATGACGGAACGGATCAGTCATTTGAATTGCCTGAAGACGAACGAATCAAATGGGAGCTTCGCAAGCTTTATTACCGTGAACGTAATTATTATGAAAAGCATGGTGAATTTACCCAAGATGTGAAGTTGCTTATGGGTAAGGAATCGTGGAGCTGTGAGCCTGTTATTGAAACGACTCGCAGCCTGTTCCAGATTACTGCGCCGTCTTTGGACGGAACGGCCTTGATCTGTATTCGGGAAGACGGAAAGCTGTGGAAGGAGTGAGAACGCAATGACCAGCCAAACCTTGGTATTTTCCCTTGATGCACAGTCATTGGAGAGGATCGAGCAGAAGTTCCAGGAGAAGGTACGTTTTGCAGAGGCTCGCAAATCGGAGTTGTTTCATATTTTTCAGCAGGAGCTAACGCAAGAAGAGACGTGGGCATTGAAGTATGTCTATGCCTATATGCCGGTAAACGACATGGCTGATTATAACGGGGACTTGTTCTTGAGTCATGTGCGCCGGGCATTGGACACCCGTAAACGTGTGCCTTGGGGA
Source organism: Paenibacillus sp. FSL k6-2145 (assembly GCF_037976585.1). Taxonomy (NCBI): domain Bacteria; kingdom Bacillati; phylum Bacillota; class Bacilli; order Caryophanales; family Paenibacillaceae; genus Paenibacillus; species Paenibacillus sp. FSL k6-2145. The sequence goes on from NZ_CP150267.1 coordinate 3,491,606, forward strand.
GAACGCGTTCCTGATCATTTGTTCCTTCATTTTGTACTGCCTTATCGCATAAATACGGAAAATATTGAAGATTACCGCGGCTTATTGTATGACGAATTAGCCGAGCGGACTACGAACTTATCCATGGCAGATGCCATTTTGGAGACCAATTACTGGTGTCATGAAAAAGCGACCTATATAGGCAGCGATCTGCGTACGATATCACCGCTGACGATGATCCGCAATGCTCGTGGTCGATGCGGCGAAGAATCCACGCTGGCGGTGGCCGCTCTTCGCAGCATCGGTATACCTGCCCGTCAGGTCTACACACCGCGCTGGGCTCACTGTGACAGTAACCATGCTTGGGTAGAAGCCTGGGCAGATGGTCAATGGTATTACATCGGTGCATGCGAGCCGGAAGTCCGTCTGAACCAAGGGTGGTTCAGTCCGCCAGCCCGGAGGGCCATGTTGATTAATACGAGAATCTATGCCGACTATCCCGGCCCAGAGGATATTACGCTCTCCGAAAAGGGATTTACGGAGATTAATCTGCTTGAGAACTATGCGCCAACACGCAACATCTATGTGAAGGTGAAAAATGAACAGGGAGAGCCCGTACCCGGCGCGAGCGTCCGTTTTGAGCTGTACAATACGGCTGAATTTTATCCAATTGCCGAGATTAGGACGGATGCACAAGGGGAAGCGACCTTTAAGACAGGCTGTGGCGACCTTTTGATTCGTGCGGTTAGCGGCGGCAAGTGGAGTGAGATCCTATTCAAGGCTCAGGAAAACAAGGTTATAGAGCTTGTGCTGAACTCATCAGAGCAGCCTACAGGGATTGTAGATTTCGATATAGTTCCTCCTCCGGAAAGGGAGGGAGAGGCTGTGATTGTGTTACCGGAAGAGAAGATCCAGATTCACAATCGTCGGCTGGAGGAAGGAGCGCAGACCCGGAGCGAGTATGAGGACACGTTCCTGAGTGAGGAGGAAGCTGTCTCGCTGGCTAAAAAGGTTGGACTGCCCTCGGTACGTGTGTGGGATGTTCTCCAGCAGGCAAGGGGGAACAGTCGTGAAATTGCAGCTTTCCTAGAGGAACGTTCCAATTCATACGGTGAATGGCCGCTCCGGTTGCTGGAGTCGATGAATGAAAAAGATTTAATTGATACCCTTCGCCAGACGCTGGACGATCATCTGATTGGTGCACTCTCGCAGCAAGGATCATGGGCGGAAGATACGTTTGTGAGATACATCCTGTGTCCGCGGATCTCCTATGAGATGCTGGTCCCTTATCGAGGTGTATTCCAGAATGCCTTTTCGGCAGAGGAGGTAGTGACGTTCAGGGAAAATCCTGCGACACTTGCCCGAATGCTGGAACAGGAATACGAATACTATGAAGATCTTCCTAATCTAAAAGGTAAAGGGAATCCGATAGGGACGTTTAGTCTAATGAAGGGAGACTCTCAGTCGCTGGATATTTTGTTTGTGGCTGTATGTCGCAGTTTGGGTATTCCGGCCCGATTACATCCGAGCGCACAGAAACCACAGTATCTAAGTGACAGAGGCTGGGAGGATGCAGTGTTTAGTCTCGCCTTACCTCAAACTCAGGAGAGCACAAGCTGGGGAATGCTCCAACTTCATAGGGATATAAAAGCTTCGCAGGATACACCTGAAGCATCTTATTTCGAGAACTTTACGTTTGCCCGTCTGGAAGATGGCGTCTACAAGACGTTGATTTATCCTTATGGCAGTACGGATGTCTATAGTGAGCCATATGAGGTTGAGGCAGGAGCTTATCGCTTAACGACAGGCATTCGTCTGAAAGATGGAACGGCAAAAGTACGATTCGTTTACTTTACCGTGAACGCCGGAGATACAACTGATGTTGTATTGTCTTATCGCGAGAATGAGGTTGATATTCCTGTACTGGGTAAACTGGCACCAGGAAGTATACTGACCCGTCTGGATGGTTCAGAGGTAGAACTGGAGGAACTTCTGGGATCGGAGGGTGCCATTGCTGCCTGGATTGAACCGGAGCGGGAACCGACCAAACATCTGATTCGTGAACTGTGCGAGCTGGCAGAGCCGCTGGATAAGCTGGGCATACCCATCGTACTCATGATCGGAGATATGGAATGGAACGCTGCCTTTGACCCTGCTGATTATCCAAAACTGCCTGTACGCACGGTTTTTGTACGAGATTCCAGTTATGCTTCCTTTTCAGGCTTCAATTCGAAGCCTGCGGCTTATGAAGCGGGTTATCCACATCTGTTTGTGCTGGATACTCAGCATCAAGTTCGTTATCTGGCTTCCGGGTACAAGATTGGTACCGGGAAGGAAGCCTTGCAGATTGCTGCTGCGATATCTCAATCATCGAACGGATCGGAGTGAAGAGAGTGACGAGATATATTGCTGCGGGTTATGCTGTTGATTCAGTTCTCCCCGATATGGCACATGAGGATCTCTTGAAGTTAACACATCTGAACGTAGCCTTCGGACATGTCAAGAATGATGCAATCACCACCGAGCATTTAAAAAACGGCCATGTGATCCAGCACATCAAGCGGGAGCATCCGAATCTTACAGTGCTGTTGTCTGTAGGCGGATGGAGCGCAGGCGGTTTTTCCGAAGCCGCCTCAACCCAGGCGGGGAGGGACAGCATGGCTGCATCTGCGGTCCGGGTGCTGGAGGAATATCCATTTGACGGGATTGATCTGGACTGGGAGTATCCTTGTTATGGTGAAGCAGGTATCGCATCCAGTCCTGATGATAAACGGAATTTCACTTTACTTCTCAAGACGATGCGGGAGGCACTGAGTGCCAAGGGAGAAGAGGAGGGCCGTTATTATCTGCTCACCATTGCGGCAGGGGCTGATCAATACTACGTTGATGGTACAGAGATGGCTAAGGTGCAGCAGTACCTGGACTACGTGCAGTTGATGACCTATGATATGCGTGGCGGTTTTCAAGTCCTGACTGGACATCATACGAATCTGTACACGCCAACCGGAGATCTGTTTCGAATCAGTACGGATGCTTCCGTGAACCTGTTTATTCGCGCAGGCGTTCCGAAGGAGAAAATTGTGATCGGAGCTGCGTTCTATTCCCGGATCTGGACTGAGGTTCCTGACGGAAACTACGGGCTCCATCAAATGGCCGGTAGTACAGGTGGATATGGACCATCATTTGCCGAGCTGGAAGCGAAGTACATTAACAAGAATGGTTACACTCGTTATTGGGATGAAGAAGCCTGTGCACCGTTTCTGTTTAATGGGTCCAGCTTAATATCGTATGATGATGAAGAATCGATCCAATGCAAATGTGATTACGTAAAGGATCAAGGTCTGGCCGGGATCATGTTCTGGGAGTACGGCTGTGATCCAACTCACCGTTTGCTGGGTGCAGTACATCAAGGGCTGAAGGTTCTTCCAGCTGGGAAATAGGATAAGCACGTCGAAGCCGACGGATCGATTATGTCTAAGGACTAAAAACATACGAAGGGGCCGTCCTATACGTCATGAGCATGGCGTATAGGACGGCCCCTTGTTTGCGTTATTTTGGTCTAATGAATCAGGCACGGTTATTCGCTCTCATATACATTGTTTACTGTTTTGAGATGTAACCATTCACAGAGACAATGTATCCCTTTATCCAATACATTCCTCGTCATCATCATCAGGGGAATCGGCGGAGCCGTTGGGACGGTGCATTTTACGGTATTGCCCTGGGGTATAACCCGTCTCTTTTTTGAATTTGCGGATGAAGTTTGGTGTATCCAGGTAACCGACACGCGTGATGATATCTTTTAACGGATCGGTAGTATGCAGCAGTAGTCGAATGACCTCATCCATCCGTTTCTGCCAGATATATTGGGTAAAGTTCATGCCGATCTTTTCTTTGAAAGAACGACTGAAATAGGATGAAGAGATCGTGAATTTCGATGAAATCGTACCCAGACTGAGATCATAATCAGAGAAATTGGCATCGATATAAGCAACAATTTCATCCATCAGGGAGCTTTCTTCCGTTTCACTCTTTGCCTCGACATGGGCGCAGATTTCGGCGGCAAGACCTGTCAGTTTTTTCTCCAAATCCTCCAACGAGTCGTAGGAAGTGATCCTTGGAAGTTGATCAACCACATGATGAATTCCAAGCTCCGAAGCGGTTTTGAGCATTGTATTCAGAATATCAAAGCAGATGCAACGCAGCAGCGGTACAGACGGCATTTCGGATTTCAGGGTATTCAACGCAGTTGACACCATCTGAACCGCCACATCATAGCTGCCTTGTTTTAAGCTCTGAACCAGCTTTAATAACACATCCTTAGGAACCCAGAAGGAAGAATCCTGTACATCGGAACCGGAAAGGTTGTTAAAGTATGTACTGCTGCCCTGTCCATGCAGCATCGATGCTTCCAGAGCGGTCGAGGCCTCAATGTAGGACTGATTCAGCTGTTTCGGATAAATGTACCGATTGCCTATCCCAATTGCGGGCGCGACCCCGGTGTGTTCTGTCACCATCCATTGCAGTTTTTCAACAATAGGCTCCATACGAGCATTCAGTCTACCTTCATGCTCTATTTCGGCATCGAATCCCACGATAAGGGCCAATTGGTCTGCCTGTGGCAGCTCCACGCCGTAAGCATATGCAGACAACTCCGGCAGCTCCACATCGTTCATCAGCTGCATGACAGTAGGTTGCTCGGGGTTATCACCGATAGGAAAAGCATGCATTTCCCAGCCCATGGTCATCACAAAATAATGGGATCGGTTAAAGCGTATGCCAAGCTTATCCGTAAACTCAGAGGGGAAATCTCCGGTGTGACCGTGCTTCAGCAACATGAGCAAAATATGATTGCGAGCATAGGGCTCCTGAAGATCTACGCGCTGACTATAATCATGCAGTGTTTTCTTAATCCATTCCAGCTCGTTGGTGGTGGAGGATGGATCAGGATCATTTTTCAACCGAATGAACTCCATTAAGTCTGAAATCGGATGGTAATGTCTTCGGGCCAACATAATGGCGAGGAACGTGCCCATCACCACCATGAAGGAGAAAACAAGAACAACAAAGGTGCGAATATGAACGATTCGGCTAAAAAATTGGTTGCTCGGCATAGCGGTCACATAAGTCCAACCCGCATCCGATTTAACGGATACAACCGAATGTGGTTCTTGATTTAAGGAGATGCTGTGCGTTCCGGGTTCAAGAGCAAACAGAGCGTTAACTTCCTGTTCGGATATGATTTCTCCCTTGTAATTGGCTGCCAGTACTTGCCCGAAATTATCGAAAATATAAGTCATCCCGTGATAGTCGCTGAGGATGGAATCAATTAGGCCCGTCAGATTGGACTCGTGAATCAGGTACATGACGGTTCCATGGGCGGGCGTATTGTTAGGTGCAATCGGTACAAGGTAGGCCAGCATGGAATTGGGTATTCTGGTTCCTTGGACGACCTGCTCCGCTGGACGTATCGTGGGGGACTGTACGTTATTCAAATCCCGGATCATGTCTGTTTTGTTCCACGTAGTAAATTTGTAGCGGCCAGTGAATACATCCAGGTTCTCAGAACCTTGAGAAGAATAGATGTTATCATCTCCGCGGAAGAACAGGAATAACTCATCGATAATGGAACTGGTAGCTTTGTATTTGACCAATGCGTTTATTGATTCCCGGCTATAGTACGGATGGTGGGTCCAATACCGCGTTAACTGCTCATCGTAGGCGATGCGAAAAGCGATGTCTTGTAGTTCCTTCATGCGATCATCAATGACAGTTTTGGCTTGAGTGAGCTGATTGACATTGGTCTGCTCGATCTCTGAACGGAGCGTGTCCACAGCGTTGTGATAAATAATGATGGTTAAAATAACAAGAGGGATAAGGAAAATGGAGATATAGGATAGGGTGTACTTAAACAGAAGCTTGGACTTGAAGTGATTCCATTTCATATCTGCAACCTCCCGTTTTTCTTTCGTGCTGCAGCGATAGCGCTCTCATATGGGCAGTGAAGTTATTGCCAAGATGGGAACTGCTGGGGTGTTCCTTCTAAAAATACTAGGAGAACTTCTCTAATAAAGCAATGGTTCTTTTATAAATTCAAGTGCAATCCGTAATAAAGATATAGCTATAGCAAAATCCCCTCAAAGTTCACTCATTTCCTTATGCTACCACACAAGGCTTTTCAAAGAGTATCTACTTTAAGGGGATAATTTTAGCTTATCATATATTATATTTTTCTATTACTGAATATAGGAGTTAAAACGATTATTCGTCCAGAGGTTCATAGTCAAACCAATCGTAACTTGCAGGTGTACACTCCCCCGATGGAGCATAAGCGTACATGGCGATCATCACACCTGTGAAACCACTTGCTACTTCGGTAGATAACAGATGTGTTTCCCCTGAACCCACTTCGATGGCATCGGATGAACCTTGCTGGTAGAGGAACGTGAAGTGATTACGGTCAGCCTTGATTTGTAATACAACCGGCCCCGTGTCACAGTCAAACACCTGCTCGGTTCGCAGAGAGCCGACGGTTCGCCGTAGTATGATTTTCTTCTGCCCATCGATCCGTGTTACAACCAAATCGTAATGATATTTATCATTCATAAATAAGGTTAATCCAGCTTCCTCACCGCTCACATTTGGCTCATAACGTAGCTCGGTTGCCATATTGCATAAGAAATGGCTCAATCGACGCCCGACAAAGGTTGGATTTTGTCCATCATCGAGTGAAACCGAATGACCTCGGAGGATGAGTTGCCCGGGATTTTCAGTGAGCGTCCAACTACCCGGAACTGGATTACGTAAGAAGATCCAGTTCATGCCTAATGATGGTTCGTCAAAATCATCCCGAATAGCCTGGGGCGACCAAGGGTGCTCAGTCAACAAAGGCCCAGTCATCTCCTGCTCAATATGTCCGTCCACACCGATCACTGGCCAACCGGTGTCCGTCCAAGTGACAGGTGCCAGGAACGTTTCACGTCCCAGATGGTGCCGCATGGGGTAACCTGCTGGACGAATGCCAAGAGATACGGCCCACCAGCTTCCATCCTGGATCTGGACAAGGTCTGCATGACCGGTTGCATGAATGCTGGATTTCATGCTCCGATTGGACAGAATTGGATTATGAGGACACGGATCAAATGGTCCGTATGGCTCTGTGCTCCGAGCAATGGTCTCCATATGACCATACTCGGTTCCACCTTCGGCGATCATCAGATAGTAGAGGCCGTTTATTTTATACATGTGGGGAGCTTCGGGGGCTGCTCCTCCGGTTCCAGTCCAGATCAATCGGCTATCGGTTAGTCTGGATCCGGTCGTGATGTCTATCTCGCATTGATAGATGCCCTCACCTTCATCGCCGTTACAGGCCGTTTGAAAATACACATGTCCATCTTCATCGAAGAGAAAAGAGGGATCAATGCCGCCCTGATCAACAAAAATCGGAGCAGACCATGGTCCCTCGGGCTGGGCACTACGTACATAAAAATTTCCGCCGCCGCTGACATTGGTTGTTGTCATATAGAACCAACCATCATGGTACCGGAGTGTTGGGGCAAAAATACCGCCAGAGCTGCCTGCGTTCGCTAAAGGGAGTTGCTCAGTGGTTGTGAGGACATGGCCGATCTGTCGCCAGTTCACAAGGTCTTTGCTGTGGAAGATGGGTACACCAGGGAAATATTCAAAGGTACTGGTTACCAGATAATAGTCTTCATCTACACGGCAGATACTTGGATCTGGATAAAACCCCGGAATCACCGGATTGGTATATTTCATCATTATGCTCCTATTCATTTCGAGAGTTTAATATGGATCTGAACGTGAACGTATGAAATGTATCCTTGCTATAAGGGGAATTATATCGTCTTTAATCATTTCCAACCTTGATTTTTCGGTCCTCGAATAGCATGATATAGACATTCAACCCAACATGGTTTGCGGAGGGGAATGCTTTTGAGTAATGCATATTTGAGATGGTTTACTTCGGATCAGCAGTTTCCATTTTTCATTCAGTATGGTGGACACGACCAAGACATGGAACTTCATAATCATGTGGACTTTACGGAACTTGTCATTGTTCTGAGTGGTCATGCAACCCATGTGGTGAACACCGAGGAATTTTTTATTAAAAAAGGGAACGCATTTGTGATTAATGGCGACACCCATCATGCGTATAAAGACCCTCATGATTTTAGGATCTGTAACATTATGTTCAGTCCCGAAATGCTTGCTTCGGCTGGGCCTGATCTGAGAAAATCTAACGGCTTCCAGGCGCTGTTTGTTTTGGAACCGTTTTATCGTAATATTCACTCCTTTCCGAGTAAATTGGCGTTATCCATTTCCAGTCTGGAGTATGTAGAATCGCTGATATCGTTCATGATTGAGGAGTATCAGAGTAAACAGCAAGGGTATCAGACGATGTTGATCTCACGTCTTACGGAGATGGTTGTTTATTTGTCGAGGCAATATGATACGCAGGAGAAGGGGATCGAAGGTAATAATCTGATGCATCTGGCAAATGCCATTTCATTTATCGAAGATCATTATCTGGAGCCATTGTCGCTAGAGGATATTGCGGGGAAGTCGAATATCTCAATAAGGCATCTGAATCGGATTTTTCGATCCTATTATCAGATGACCCCGATCTCTTATCTGCAAAAGTTGCGTTTGGAGAAGGCGTGTCATTTGTTGAAAAACGGGAATATGTCCATCACGGAAATTTCGTATGAATGTGGATTTAACGACAGTAATTATTTCACCCGTCAGTTTAAGAAAGCTTTTGGCAAGTCTCCCAAAACATACAGGCAGACTCATTAATATCTGACCGAATATAAGACACCAAAACAGGGCCTCCTCATATGGAGGTCCTGTCTGCTGTCTCGGGAAAAATTCAATAGTCCAATAGCCGTCCGTTGTCATGCCACTGACCGTACATTTTATTTTCCTTTGTGTTGGTTATGAACTTATCCAGTCTGCTCTGGAATAATGCTGGCTGATTCTTAACACTTTGGATCGTATCGATCCGAACGTTTTGATACAGGGTAGGGAAGGCCATGAAATTTGCATAAACCTGATGGTCTTCTTTCAGCCTTTGTTCGATCACACCATCAATAGTGAAAGCATTTGGCTTCATAACAGGAAGAACCTCTCTACCCTCGTCATGCATGAAGCCCAACTTTTCAAGTCGACGGACACGTTCCTTGTTCAATTCAGTCCATGAGCTACGTTTACTCCTAGGAGATAATCTCTGTGCTAATTGAGTCTCGGATATTTTCTTTTTGACTCCATAGATCCAGCCAAAACACAGCGACTCCTCAACCACGTCCAAATACAGCAGGGTATTTGGCACGGGTTTCATGCTTATCATTACCCAGCAAGATTTCTCGACTTTTCCATGCGTCTGCAACCAATTTCTCAATTCATTTCTCGACGTCACGGGGATACAATGTACATGTTCCATCCGATTGTCAACTATACTTGAGCCGGTTCCTGATACCAAAAGAGTGAATAGTCATTCATGATGGAGGCATGCCCTAATTGACGCAGCATGGTAGAAACATTGCCTCGATGATAGGTGCCGTGGTTAACAGCATGGAATACGATTTCCGATAAGCTGGTTTCGCGAACGCCGGCAAATGGATTATCGAGTAGAATGGTTTGCTCCAGATCCGCTTGGCCTCGTAACCACTCACTGTATTGTGCCGACAGGTCGGTAAAACGTTGGACGTACTCATCCACAGAACCGTGAATTTCACTATTTAGTGGTATACATGCTTGCAGTGCCTCGGGCATACCGGTGCCATTCAATACCTCGTACCACATTTTATCTACGGCGTAGATATGGCTGAGTGCGTGAGCAATGGTTGGAAACGAACTGTTCACTTCCTGACTCAGTACGGAAGAGGGCAGTTCCTTGATTCTGCCCAGGATTGTTTGAGTGGCCCATGCGTGGTAATTATACATTTGCTCCGGATGATTCATTGATAATCGTCTCCTTTAATTTCGCGATAGATTGGGTTAACTTACTGAGATGATTATAAAAAAAGAAGTATGACAACAGCGTGTCATACTTCTTCATAGAGCTTAAGTGCGTTTTGAAGTTGTTCTTTCAGGATGCCTCGTAATTCAATCGGTTCAAGCACCTCAGCACCACTTCCCAAACTAAGCAGAAACGACCAGAGCCATCTGGCTTGTAACGGTTGATGAACCTGGATCCGCATCGTCATACTTCCATCCTCGTGAAATTGCTTATCTGCCTGTTGAAAATGATCCATGGCTTCCGCGAGCGCTTCCGGGTTCACCCGAAATACCACATCACTTACCTGATCTTGCCATGACGGATCTGACACAACCGTCTCTTGGGGAAGCTCAAGGTGGGGTTGGAAGTGTTCCGATGTCAGTTGCACGTTCATCATCCGGGACAGTCGGAACTCGCGATAATCCTGCCGTGTCTGGCAAAATCCATAAACATACCAATTACGATATTTAAAATGAAGTCTTACCGGTTCCAGATGGCGGGGTGTATGTTCATTTTTTGTATTGATGTAGTCAAAACGGACAACCTGATGATCCGTAATACCTTTACGCAGATGAGGAAGGGCATCAGGTTCTGTTCGGCGTGTCTCCAGATCCACCGATAGACTTGGGGTTTGATGCTCCGGTCCAATCGTTTGCAGACGTTCAATCGTACCTTGTGCACGTGCATCTTCGAATACTGTGGATAGACTACTCAGGACAGTTATCAGGGAATCCACATCATAAGAACCAAGCAAGCTTTTATCCATCTTGTATCCGTCCATCATGCCGTAGCCGCCTTTGAGTCCCTGATGGGAGACGACCGGGAAGCCGGCGGCACAGATTACATCAATATCCCGATAGATCGTTCTTGGGGACACCTGAAACTCTTCCGCCAAGGTGGAAGCAGACAATACTTCGTGGTTCAGCAATTTGTATATGATTGAGATTAATCGCTCCAATTTCAAAAGGTATCCCCGCCCGTTATTCCATTTTGTCATTACAGGCCATTATTATATCACGACATGGTGAACAACATGGAGGATCACAAAGGGTCTATAGGAAGTCATATCATCCAGTATGTTTGTTTCACAACTTGGTTGAATAAGTTCTTAGGCGAGATGAAAAAAAGAGTGCTGGATAGCACCCTTTTGAAGACACATTGTTGTTGCTGTTGTTGTGTTGAACAGTTACGTTAGCAAATCGGTCGAGGCTTAATATCGAGTGAATAGTCAGAGCCGGCTCTACTCTTCTTGCACGTTATAGAGAACCCGAGCGAGCAGATTCTGTCCATAGTTACCGAAGTTTTTACCAAAGATCGTTAAGCCCCGTTTGTTCAAAGGTTCGTCCGTAACCGCAATGCGGAAGTGAATATCGCTTTTGTAATCCAGCCCAATCTGGTCCAACGTCACGTCCGAGATGCGGCATCCGTCGATATAGCTGCCTTCCTGTGTAATCCGGATCAGCTTCAGCATGCCGTACTGATTCAAGTGCGGAGGCCACCATTCCGGGTTGAAGGTACCGCGTGTATTGCCAAAATCCCCCGGACTAGTCCAGCAGCCAATCTCAATACCGTTAATGTAGAAATAAATATCCGAAGGGTAATTGTCACAAAAGCCAGGGGCCTCCGATCCCAGTTCCATCGACAACTGAATTTCGCTAAACGACTGATTAGGCTTGAGATAGTTGGGAATCCGATATTCCAGATAACCTTCAGCCAGCCAGATCATCTCCGCATCAATTCGCAGTGGATCAGCAAAGTAACGCGGATCGTCGAACTCTCCAACAATGCTGTCCCGGGTAGCGAGACCACATGTAGGTGCAGCCTGATAATCGCTGTAATGACCGACCTGAATTTCCACCTCATAACGATTGTTAATCTCCTGTGAACGCAGATCAACCATCAATTTTTCCTCATTGAGATAACATATCTTCTGAATTCCATGTTTGCCAACGGCGGTGTTGATCTCGATCAATCCGCTCTCTTCAAGCTTCTTGATATGCATTGTGATGGCACCATTGCTCAGTCCCAGCTTGGTTGCGAGATCATTGAGATTAAGGCTTTGGTTCTTGGCCAGCAGCTCGATGATCTGAATCCGGATTTCCGAACTGAGCGCTTTGAAGATATTCACACCCGACATCAGATCTTTAATATAAATCATAGGTGGATTTCCTTTCCCCGTTCTGAACAAAGTCTTCGACACAGACATTTGCACATTTATATGTTTTATTTCAGATAATTATAAATCATTCCCTCATGGAAGGGAAGGGTGGAGAAATAGAAGCCAAAACCCTTGTGTATAGCGCAAATACGAAAATATAATCTATATTTTGTTCACTATTCCGGTTAAAATAAGTGTTAATCAGTTCACATATATTTGAAATATACCATTGAAATGTAATGTAACCGCTTTTATAATCCTATTATACCTAAATTGATTCATTACTTCATGAACCTAATTAACCATTTGATCAGGAAAGGTGGAGTTTGGTTTGGAAAAGTTAAGCAATGTGAAGAGGTTTAAGTGGAAACGGTTGGCGTTACCGGCATTACTTGTGATGGTATTACTGCTGGCAGGTCAGTCAAAAGCTTTGGCGGCGTTCTGGAATCTGACCGGAGATACCGCTGTTCATGATCCGTCGATTATCAAAGAGGGCAGTTCCTGGTACACCTTTTCAACCGGCCCGGGCATTCAAGTATTGAAATCCGATAATGGATCGTCCTGGTATCGTGTTCCACAAATCTTCTTAAGTAAGCCATCCTGGTGGGCTTCTGCCGTTCCGGGACAAAGCGGATTGGATGTATGGGCACCGGACGTAGAGCAGTACAACGGAAAAGTATGGCTCTATTATTCGATCTCTACCTTCGGTTCCAATCGGTCTGCAATTGGTCTTGCGTCTGCGAACAGTATCGGTGCAGGGCAATGGAAGGACGAAGGATTGGTGCTTCAAACCACGACCGCCAATAATTATAATGCCATTGATCCGAATCTGGTCATTGATGCTTCAGGCAATCCATGGTTGGCCTTCGGTTCTTTCTGGAGCGGTCTGAAGATTGTCAAGCTGGACAAAAATACGATGAAACCGACGGGAAGTATAACTTCCATTGCTGCGCGCCCGAATAACGGAGGGGCTATTGAAGGACCAAGTATTGTATATCGTGGCGGTTATTATTACCTGTTTGCTTCCATTGATTCTTGCTGCCAAGGGGTGAACAGTACCTACAAAATGGTCTATGGACGTTCGACCAGTATAACAGGCCCTTATGTGGACAAAAACGGAGTTAATATGCTGAATGGTGGCGGAACGATATTGGATACAGGCAATGTGAAATGGAAAGGTCCAGGTGGTCAGGACGTGTACAACGGTAATGTCATCGCAAGACATGCCTATGATGCAGAGGATAATGGCAATCCGAAATTGCTGATTAATGACTTGCTTTGGGACTCGAATGGCTGGCCGAAATACTGATTTGTTTTATATAAATATAAAATGTTTTATAAAAGTGTTGACTAAAGTGATCTGGATTTGATAAATTTAACAACAGAAATCTTATTTCATCCAATTGAATACGGTTACAAGTCCAGATCAGGAGGGGTTCAGATGGTAAAGAAAAAGAGTTGGGTCACATTTATGCTTCTTATGCTGGTAAGTGCGCTGGTACTTGCGGGATGCGGAGGAAGCAGCGGTGCAAGTGGGGACAAGGAGTTAACATTTATGTTCCGCGGCGGTACAGACGAGCAGAAAGCATACCAAGCGGTGGTCAAGAAATTCGAAGAAGATCATCCGGGTGTGAAAGTCAAAATTATCGTAACGGCTGCGGATCAATATGCGACCAAGCTGAGAGCGGCAATTACAGGCAACAGCTTGCCTGACGTATTTTATATCAATCCGGGTGACGTGAAAGCGTATGTGAACAGCAATGTGCTGATGAACCTCACTTCGTATATTGAAAACAATCCGGATGTGGATCTCGATAATATCTGGAAATACGGCGTGGACCTGTATCGTTATGATGGAAAAATGGCAGGACAGGGCGATATCTACGGTATGCCGAAGGATCTGGGGCCATTTGCACTGGGCTACAACAAAACGTTGTTTGAAAAAGAGGGCATCCCACTCCCTGACAAGGATAAACCATACACATGGGAAGAGTTCATCAAGGTGAACCAGCAAGCGACCAAAGATACCAATGGGGACGGTAAACCGGATGTGTACGGTACCGGATTCAACGTACAGTGGGCACTGCAATCCTTTGTATGGAGCAACGGTGGGGATTGGTTGGATGAGACCAAAACTAAGGTAACGATTGATGATCCAAAATTCGCGGAAGCACTGCAATTCTTCGCAGATATGCAAAACAAATACAAAATCACACCTTCCATTGAGGAAGCGCAAACATTGGATACGTATCAACGCTGGATGAAAGGTGAAATGGCTTTCTTCCCTGTAGGCCCATGGGATATGAGTACATTTGAGAAATTACCTTTCGATTATGATTTGCTACCTTTCCCTGCGGGATCGACTGGCAAATCGGCAACGTGGATCGGATCTCTGGGAATTGGAGTATCTGCGAAAACGAAACATCCAGAAGAAGCAGCAGCATTGGTGAACTACCTTACAGCTTCGAAGGAAGGCATGCAGCAACTGGTGGATGCCAAGGTACAGATTCCGAACTTGCTTGATATGGCAGACGAGTGGGCCAAAGATACATCCACGAAACCAGCCAACAAACAGGAATTCATTGATATCGTTGAGGATTACGGCCGGGCTCTGCCAGGTAACTACACGTACAATGCGGAATGGTATGACCTGTTCTTCACAGACATCCAGCCGGTATTGGATGGCAAGATTACAGCCGCAGACTATGTGAAGCAGCAACAACCGAAAATGCAAAAACTGCTCGACAAAGCGGTTGAACAAGAAAAGAAATCTCAGAAATAGTAGATAGGAAAGGGTGATGCCGGCAGCCTGCAATCATGCTGCTGGCATCATTCGTATTGGAACTTATTGGATTCCATACGGGCATGTGGCATTCGTTGATCGGCAAGGTTCAATCGAAGAATGCCACATGCTGATACTAGAAACAGGGGTGAACGCCGTGATTACGAAATCGAGTTTGTATCGCAAAGAGATGCTGTACGGATATCTGTTTATTTTACCTCCGATTCTTGGATTGCTGATCTTTGTCATGTTCCCGTTCCTCTACTCCCTTTATGGTTCCTTTACGGATTGGGACGGACTGGGACAGATGAACTTTATCGGTTTGGCCAACTTCAAGGATTTGCTCACGGATGACCTCTTCTACAAAGCGATGTTTAATACATTTTTCCTGATGCTTGGTATTCCGATTGGATTGTTGCTCGCATTGTTGCTGGCCATGGGTCTGAATCGTAAAATTCCCGGCACAACGACATTCCGTGTGATCTATTACATTCCGGTCATTTCTTCCCTCGCTGCGGTGTCCATTATGTGGAACTGGGCGTACAACGGGGATTATGGTCTAGTGAACCAGTTCCTTGATCTGTTTGGGATTAAAGGTCCTAACTGGCTCGCGAACAAAGACACGGTCAAACCCGCTCTGATTATTATGACGGTGTGGAAAGGTCTCGGATACACGATGTTATTGTACTTGGCGGCACTGCAAAGTGTATCACGTACATACTACGAAGCGGCTGAACTGGATGGAGCCAATGGGTTCCAGATCTTCCGCAATATCACCTGGCCTATGGTGAAGCCAGTTACCTTTTTCCTCATTGTTACAAATATCATTGGTGGTTCCCAAATCTTCACCGAGATGAACATTATGACACCTACGGGTGGTCCTGAATATTCTTCGGCATCGATCGTTTTCTACATCTGGCAGAAAGCCTTCAGTAACTTGCAGATGGGTTATGCCTCAGCGATGGCCATGATTCTTGGTATTTTCATTTTTGTCATTACCCTGGTGCAATTCAAAATGAACGAAAAATCAGCCTATGATGGGGATTGATTGTCAAGGAAAGGAGTGAACCGGAGATGTCTTACAGTCAAAAGAGGAAATTAACAAACTCGATCATTTTTATCGTACTTGCGATTGGGGCAATTGCAATGATTGCACCACTGATCTGGATGTTGTCCACGTCATTGAAGGAGAAGCAAGATGTGTTCGCGCTTCCGCCTGTATGGATACCTGAAGTATTCCAATTTGGAAAGTATAAAGAAATCTGGGAAGCAGGTCCGCTGCTCAGCGGGATCAAAAACAGCCTCATTGTTGCGGTGAGTGTAACGGTGGTGGGTACGTTTACGTCCAGTATCGCAGCCTTTGCTTTTGCCAAATTAAGATTCCCACACAAAAACAAACTGTTTCTCGCATTGCTGGCATCCATGATGATTCCTTATCCAACAGTCATGATCCCGCAATTCATCATGTTTGCGAAGCTGGGCTGGGTGGATACGCTGTTACCACTGATTGTTCCTGGCCTGTTCGGTAACGTAATCATGATCTTCTTCCTTCGCCAATACCTGCTTAGTGTACCTGATGCAATTATTGAGGCGGCCAAAATCGATGGAAGTTCCTACTTCCGGTTGTACTCCAGTATTACGTTTCCACTCATCAAACCGGCGATTGCTGCACAGTTGATTCTCTGGTTCATGGGCATCTGGAATGATTATCTGGCACCGATTATCTATCTGAATTCACCGGAGAAGCAGACGTTACAGCTCGTTATAGCAAACTTTAATGCCACGTATGCAATTCAAACCGATTACCCACTTATTATGGCGGCGTCGATTGTGGCTCTGTTACCTGTATTAATCATCTTCCTGATCTTCCAGAAACAGATTATTGAGTCGGTTGCTATTTCAGGAGTGAAGGGATGAACCAGCGGAAGAAATTCCGACGGTGGACATTTTCGAAGAGAGGGGTTGTTGCTTCCATGTTGCTGATGCTGATTGTTGGAGCTACGGGTTGTTCTGGAGAAGGAGCAGGAGAAACGGTGTCCCGTCCCGTCTTTCCTGAAGCTCCTCAATATACTCAGCTGTATGACACATCCATACTGGATGATGAATCCCGTTGGACGGTAAACAATGCGCATGATCCAGCTATTATCAAAACCGATCAGGGATACTACGTCTATTCCACAGACGTGCGTGTAGCAGGAGAAGCAAAACCCGGCGTCATGGTACGCAAATCAGATGATCTGATCCACTGGACATGGGTAGGTCAGGCTCTGCCGGGTATCCCGCAAGAAGCGCTGGACTGGACAGGTGCGGCCAATCTGTGGGCACCGGATGTGATTCAGGCTGGTGATACCTATCGGATGTATTATTCGGCTTCTTCTTTTGGCAGTACCCAGTCGGCGATTGGTCTTCAGACATCCTCATCTCCCGAAGGTCCTTGGACAGATGAAGGACTCGTTGTGAAAACCTCTGCGAATGAACAGGACAAATTAAATGCCATTGATGCCAATCCCATTGTGGATGCCGAGGGTAATTCGTGGATGGTATATGGTTCATTTTTTGACGGCATCTATATTGCGCCACTCGATCCGGAGACGGGGAAATTTAAGGACGAGGGTTATGGTACACGCATTGCCGCTCGGGATCGTGCTACCGAAGAAGGTGCAGTCGAAGGTCCTTACATTGTGTATAACCCCGAGTTCAAAAAGTATTATCTGTTCGTCTCATATGATTCCTTGTTCGAAGATTATAACGTGCGGGTTGCGCGTGCTGATTCAATCACAGGACCGTATACGGACATAAACGGCAATAACATGCTGGATACAGAGTATCTGCCGCAATATGAGATCGGCACCAAAATTCTCGGCGGTTATCGCTTCACAGACGGCGAGGGCTGGGTTGCGCCCGGACATAACTCCGTTTTGAAGGACGGAGACGATTATTACATCGTGCATCATGCGCGGGGTGAGACGGATAAAAACTGGCCATATCTGCATGTACGCAAAATGTTATGGACGAAGGATGGCTGGCCTGTGGTTTCACCTGAACGTTACGCTGGTGAAACAGCACAGGATGTTCCGAAGTCCATGATTGCCGGGGAGTGGGAAGGCATGGCAATTGATCCGTCCGTGGACGGGCAGATTCAAGCCGTGCCTTATACCTTAACGGACAAAGGAAAAATCCAAAGCGAAAAAGGTTCAGGAACCTGGACGTTTGATGACAAACAAACACTGACACTAAAGTGGAAAGAAAGCCCATGGGGCGGAGCTTCCACGGAAGAGCTGAAGCTGCTCCCGTCCTGGGACTGGGAGCGAAGCCAACCTGCGCTGGTGGTGACAGGGCTCGATGACCACGGCGTGGCGGTCTGGGGCAAGCAGATCAGCGCTGTGGAGGAATAAGGGTCGACCCAGAGGTTGCACAGCTGGCCACAAGATTATAGGCCAGCCGTGCACTTGGTTGGGAGAGTCGGCTCAGGGCAAAGCGGTCCACACTATATTTACCGAGCTACATTCAAGGCTCGAAGTGAGGTTGTAACTCAGCGAGCGCGGTAAAAGCGAGCAACCGCTCCGATGGTGCACAAGCAGTGAGGGGGAGGAAGGAGCCGCAGGAGTGAGTTTGGCATCCGATTTCAACCGCCAAGAGCGGTGGAAAGAGAAATCGGAGGACAAGAGAGCACCAAGGCCCTACCGCCACCGAACGTCTGCTGTGCATGGCAAAGCTGGCCAATAGCTCTGCGGCTAGCCCTGCATTACATGGGGAGAGTTGACCAAGCGAAGCGGTCAATCCCATAAGACCGAGCCACCAAAAAGGCTCGAAGTGAGGTTGTAACCCAGCGAGCGCGGTGAGAGCGAGCTGCCGCTCCGAGGGTGCACAAGCAGTAAGGGGGAGGAAGGAGCCGCAGGAGCGAGTTTGGCATCCGATTTCAACCGCCAAGAGCGGTGGGCAAAAGAAATCGGAGGACAAGAGAGCACCAAGGCCCTGCCACCCCCGAACGCCCGCTGTGCATGACAAGCCGGCCAATAGCTCTGCGGCCAGCCCTGCATTACATGGGGAGAGTTGACCCTGCGAAGCGGTCAACCCCATAAGACCGAGCCAACAAAAAGGCTCGAAGTGAGATTGTAACCCAGCGAGCGCGGTAAAAGCGAGCTGCTGCTCCTATGGTGCACAAGCAGTGAGGGGGAGGAAGGAGCCGCAGGAGTGAGTTTGGCATCCGATTTCAACCGCCAGAAGCGGTGGAAAAGAAATCGGAGGACAAGAGAGCACCAAGGCCCTGCCACCCCCGAACGTCCGCTGTGCACCACCCCAAAAAGGTTTTCGTTTTTTGCGCAATTGGGTTAAATCTCCAAACTTCGAGCCAAACAACATTTGAAAGGGGAGCATTCCCATGACTGATTCTATTACATTTACTAATCCCATCCTGGAGCAGCGCGCTGATCCTTGGGTGTACCGTCATACAGATGGTTACTATTACTTCTCCGCTTCTGTACCAGCCTTTGATCGGATTGAGATCCGGCGAGCAGAGACTTTGGAAGAGTTAAGAGATGCCAAGCCAGTAACAGCTTGGACCAAGCGTGACACAGGGCCAATGAGTGCCAACATCTGGGCACCGGAGATTCATTTTATCGATGGCAAATGGTACATACATTACGCTGCGGCTCACACCAGTGAGACCAACGAAGGACTGTTCGATCATCGGATGTATGTTCTAGAGAACGATTCCGCGAATCCACTCGAAGGAGAGTGGGTAGAGAAAGGGCAGATTTACACCCGGTGGGAATCATTCGCACTGGATGCAACGACCTTTGAACATAAGGGTATCCGCTATCTGGTCTGGGCACAGAAAGATCCTGATATTGTGGGCAACTCGAACCTGTACATTTCCGAAATGGAAAACCCGTGGACGCTACGCGGCGAACAGGTCATGATCTCTACACCGGAGTATGATTGGGAAATCATCGGCTTTAAAGTTAATGAAGGAGCAGCTGTGATGCATCGGAATGGACGGTTATTTATCGGCTACTCGGCAAGCGCGACCGATTACAATTATTGTATGGGTCTGCTCACCGCAGATGAAAATGCCGACTTGCTTGATCCGGCCAGCTGGGTGAAATCACCCGAGCCGGTATTCCAGACTTGTGAAGCGAACGGCCAATACGGTCCGGGCCATAACAGCTTTACGGTGTCACCGGATGGCAAGACCGATATTCTGATTTATCATGCGCGTAATTACAAAGACATCGAGGGTGATCCCTTGTATGATCCGAACCGCCATGCCCGTGCTCAAGTAATTCATTGGCGTGAAGATGGCACACCTGATTTCGGTGTTCCGGCACCGGATGGCAGAGCAGCAGCGGAAGCGAAATAAGATGTAATGAAACCTTATATCCGAGAGCCCTTAGTTAGCGAGTGATGCTGATTAAGGGCTCTTCTGTATGTGAACGATAAGATAGAGTGGTCTGAACATATGTGTCCTGGACACAAAACAAAGCAACCACAACGATAATTTCTGCGTATGAGAAGGATACGGATTACGATACACAACCTATTAGGAGGACCACATATGGATTCACGCGAAACATTGGACCACGAACTTGAACAGATTTTGAAATGGGAGAAACAACAGAAAGACTTATTTATTTGGGATAAAATCGGGCGTTTGCCCTTTGCGATGTTGGATAAAGTGATGCCTAAAGCACTGAAACAGAAGATCGGAGATTCCCTGAACGATGTGGGTCAGTATGTGCAGAATGGAGGCAAGTTCCTCGTACAAAAGAAAAAAGTAGCCAAGCTGCTGCAAGAGGAAGCCGAGAGGTCCGGTTATTCCATGATGGATACGACCTATCGTCTGGAACAGGATGCTGAAGCTGAGGGCACAGCCAAAATTCATAGTGTACAGAATCTGCCACTTCAAGTGCTTGATCAGGTGGCCGATAACATTACCGAGAGTCGAACGAAGTTTGCCGCGGCTCAGGGAGCAGCTACAGGTTTTGGTGGCATTGTAACCATTGCAGCAGATATTCCGATGGTTATGGGGCTTTCCTTGAAGGTACTGCAGGAGATGGCACTATGTTACGGGTATGATCCGGATGAACCGCTGGAGCGCATCTTTATTGTCAAATGTCTGCAATTCTCTTCCGCTGATATTGTAGGCAAGAAAGCGATTATTGAAGAACTGGCAGCATACGACGATCCGGACAAGCCCATTGAAGTGGTATCGCAGATGCAGGGCTGGCGGGAAGTGTTTAACTCCTACAGTGAATCCTTTGGTTGGAAGAAACTGTTCCAACTCGTGCCTATTGCCGGCATGGTCTTTGGTTCAGTGAGCAACAAAAATACAATTCGAGATGTAGCCGAAGCAGGTAAAATGCTGTACAAAAAACGGCTGATCCTTCAGCGTTTGAAGTAATATTACAGAAGAAGTTATATTATAGAAGAATATTTATATTGAAAGAGTTGAATTTGGTATGTTAAACAAACAGGGTTTCTATGATCTTTTAGATCGAAATAATATCGTTTACGAAAGTATTGAACATCCCGCAGTATACACGATGGAGGAAATATTCTCTTATCAGATTCCGCATACAGAACGTATCGTTAAAAATCTGTTTCTGCGTGATGACAAGAAGCGCAACTATTATCTGGTGACGATTGCTGGGACGAAGTCCGTTGATTTGAGAAGTTTAAGCGAAAAGATACCTAGCCGCAAATTAAGTTTTGCCAGTGAAAAGGATTTGTTGGAATTCCTCAGATTGGAAAAGGGCCATGTAAATCCAATGGGAGTGTTTAATAACATACAGAAAAACGTGACCGTAGTTTTTGACAAGGATCTAGTCGGTCAGAAAATCGGAATTCATCCGATGGAAAATACGGCGACGGTATTTCTTGAATTTGAAGATGTGAAGGAACTGATTACAGCTCATGGCAGCAGCGTTATCATGTGTGACGTTGAATAATACGTTTGAAGCTAAATACGAGAAAAACATATATAACAAAAAAAAGGTTCCTGCCGTTCTGTATATACAGAGATGGCGGGAACCTTTTTGTTATGGTTGAACTTTTTATTCATACTGTAAATGCAGGTGACTAAAGTGAAATCTAACAAATTCAGCAGACGTTATTTGGCGATACTTCACTAATCCCGATTTCTAAAGAATCTCAGACACGTTATTTCTACATTTAAACGCACATTCCAAGGTTTTTGGCCTTTTTCTCGGGAATAGCGTTGCTCAGATTCTTTAGATTGCGAAACCAGCAGTATTCGTTCAAATAAGAGCTGTCAGGTTCGTTAGCGCTAGATAACGTCTTATAAGGGCGATGCTGCCACGTAAGGATTGGATCTAATATAGAATAAAAAATGGACACCTGTTGATGTATTTTTTACTCTTCACTACCGTTTTCTTTTGCCCAGATATTCAGCAATTTATCGGATGGAAGCAAGAACGTGAAGATCCCGAGCAGGGGCAGGAAGCTGCACATCTGCATTACGGGTGATACACCGAAAACATCAATCCAATTGCCCAGCACGAGTGCACCCAGGCCTCCCATACCAAATGCTAGACCAGTAATTAGACCAGAAACTGTTCCGATTTTGCCTGGAATCAGCATTTGTGCGTACACAACCGTAACCGAGAAGCTGGATAACATGATAAAACCAATAATGGTTAGCAGTACACCTGTCCAGAACAGATTCGCATAGGGTAACAACAGAGCCAGCGGAGCAGCTCCAGCCATGGACAGGAAGATCAGGTTACGTTTGCCGAATCGATCTGCCAGTGGGCCTCCGAAGAACGTACCAAGTGCTCCAGCAGCCAGGAACAAGAAGATATAGATCTGCGCGTCCTCTGTTGACAATCCGAAAGTATCTTTCAGATTAAACGCATAGAAGCTGCCGATGGAAGCGATATACCAGGAACGAACAAAGACAAGCAAGATTAATATCGTAATGGCGGCAGTAATCTTTTTGCGTAAAGCAGGATTGGGTGCACGACGGGCAGCAGCCTGTCTGCGCAGGTATCCTCCTGATTGCAGCATGCGTCCATACCAACGGGCTATATAGATCTGAACTGCAATCCCCATGGCAGCAATGCCTGTAAATCCAATGGCACCAAACAGTCCAAACGGGATAAAGATCCAGCGTGTAAGCAATGGGGCAAGGGATTGCCCAGCGTTACCACCAACCTGGAAGATGGACTGTGCCAGTCCACGGCGTTGACCAGCAGCCATGTGTGATACACGCGAACCTTCCGGATGGAAAGCAGCGGAACCCAGACCGACAAAGATAACGGAAATCAGGACAGCCATATAACTGTCGGCGAAGGCCAACAGCAACATGCCGGTAAATGTAAAACCCATGCCAATGGGCAGAATGGACGGCGTCGGTTTTTTATCAGCAAACCAGCCTACGACAGGCTGCATAATGGAAGCGGTAAAGTTGATAGCAAATGAGATCCATCCGATTTGAGTATACGTGAGATGCATAGAGTCTTTCAGAATCGGAAAAATGGCGGGAATGACCGACTGGATTGAATCATTGAACAGATGAACCAGACTGATTGCAATGAGTATCCGGTATACGGTGCTTTGGGCATCCAATCCGGGTGGGTTTTTCGAACGCGCTGTGGCGTCCTTGGTTAATGAGGTTTGTGTAGACATGTACAATTCTCCTTTGGTCGCGGTCACGAGGGATCAGCGCCTGATGTTGTATTCTATGCGTGTAAGCATATTGTTACATAATAGGATAGATTGATTGGACCGACAAGGGGAACAAGGGAAAACGTTGATGAATTCAACACTATTTCTGAGGTGTTTATTAATAGCATTACATTTACAAAAGAAACGTATTGCTTTAGCATCTACTGTAAGAAAATCCATATTTATGTGTAAGAAGGATAGAGGAGGGATGGATATAAAATCCTTATCACCTTATGAATCCGCCAAACGCGAGCTGGTAATGACCATTTTATATATGGCTGTCATAACGTTTCAGGCTATCTATGTTGCACCGAAATCTCTATCTGCTGCTATCGTCATCTTTATCATTTTTCAATCGATTGGTGTTTTGATGTTGAGACATTACGTCAAAAAAGTCAGAGAACTAAAGGACGATCAAGCCAATTGAACGTCAGTTGAATCGAGGATTTAGAAGAAAGCTGAACTTCGTATAAAAATCGTATAAACTGTAAAAAAACAAAAGCCGAACTTCTTCAGATGGAAGAGTTCGGCTTTTGCTTTTATTTTCGGAATCCATTAACGATTATCAATCGTCTCCGGATACATATCATGATTCATCATGCGGTGCTCGGCCATCTGCTCGTACTTCGTTCCTGGCTTACCATAGTTCGTATACGGGTCAATGGAAATGCCGCCGCGCGGTGTGAATTTGCCCCATACTTCAATGTAGCGCGGGTCCATCAGCTTGATCAGGTCGTTCATGATGATATTTACACAATCCTCGTGAAAATCACCATGGTTGCGGAAGCTGAACAGGTACAGCTTAAGTGATTTACTCTCGACCATTTTGATATCAGGAATGTAACTGATATAGATCGTCGCAAAGTCCGGCTGACCCGTAATCGGGCACAGGCTGGTGAACTCTGGGCAGTTGAATTTTACAAAATAATCGCGGTACGGATGTTTGTTATCAAAGCTCTCCAGGATGCCCGGATCATATTCAAACGTATATTTAACGTTCTGGTTGCCCAGCAACGTCACATCTTGCATCTCATCAGGTTGTCTCATCGGTTATTAAACGCTCCTTGTTTCCGCCAAAGCCCAAAGCCTCGCGGTATATATGAATAGGCCATTTGCCTGTTTAATTCTCTTCATTGTCTGAGGACCTTTCGCCCTCATCCTTACATCATGCCGCCCATTCCACCCACACTGCCCATCAGACGCCGCGTTTGTTGCCCCATACCAACGTATGAAGCTGTGGAAGCACACGAACGTCATTCAGGTCATCGGAGGCACTGACTTGGTCGATCAGCCACTCATAACGAGCAAGCAGTGAGGACGCCAGCTCTGGCGTATCGGCGGAAGTCACATCCGGGTTCCCGGTTTGTAAAAATAAATCCGTGCCCGGATACCGCGCATGCACACGGCGGGCATAGTCCAGGTCAGTCTCATCGAAGATCACGATCTTCAGACTATAGCTTCTTTCTACCGGGCCAGCGGCCAGCCGTTCGATCAGATCATCCAGCACGGCCCAATCGGTGTCCATGCCGGAGCTGGGTGGCTTGGGCGAGACGGTGACTTCGTCAATGTCCGCCAGCCAAGGCTGCCAGCGGGAGCCCTGCGTCTCCACCGCGGTGCGGATGCCGTTCTCCCGCAGCAGGGCAACCAACCCGCCCAGCGAAGCGAGCAGGGCGGGATTGCCGCCGGAGATGGTGACATGGGAGAAACGCGTGCCGCCAACGCGGCGCAATTCTTCCCATACATCCTCTGGCGTAATCATTCGAATCTGGTCCTTGCCACTGCCGTCCCAGGTAAAGGCCGAGTCGCACCAGGAGCAGCGATAATCGCAGCCCGCGGTGCGAACAAACATCGTTTTTTGCCCGATGACCATGCCTTCGCCTTGAACTGTCGGACCAAAAATCTCCATCACAGGGATACGCGCCTCTTGGTTGCGTTCGCGCGACTGTCTCTGTTCTACAATACTACTCATCGATCATCCACTCCCGTCTCGCTTCCGCGTAACTGGTTGGTGTCTCGAAGAGTCGGACAAACTCCGTCCGACCACCATCGGTCAGCCCGGCATAGGGCTCCGTCTGGAGCGCATGTTCCATCTGTTCGAACAGCCATACGACCATATTTTCAGCCGTTGTATTCATTAAAGGAAGTGTCTCGTTGAGGTACTGATGATCCAGATAGCCCTCAATCTGAGTTTTCCATATATCTTTGATATGTCCAAAATCAACTGTCAGCCCGGTTTCACCCGGATAACCGCTGATGCCAAAAATAACTTTATACGTATGACCGTGCAGGTTTTTGCACTTGCCTTCATAACAATGCAGGTGATGTGCTGCGTCAAAGGTGAATTCTTTGCTTACAAGCACACGTTTGCGGTGATAGCGCAGCTGGGTGGGTAGAATATCTTCTCCGATGCGTTGCAGATGCTCTACAATACGGAATGTTCCGGGTTCTCTCATCGTACATCCACTCCCGCAGATTCAGCTGCACGTTGCTGTACATAGCGATCCAGTCCGGCTTTGCGCAGTTTGCAAGCAGGGCATTCTCCGCATCCATCGCCGATCACGCCGTTATAACAGGTCAGGGTACGCTCGCGGACATAATCAAAGGCACCGAGATCATCGGCCATCTTCCATGTTTGGGCTTTGTCCAGCCACATGAGTGGGGTATGAATGACAAATGGGTAGTCCATCGACAGATTAAGTGTCACATTCATCGATTTCACAAATGAATCCCGGCAATCCGGGTATCCGCTGAAATCCGTCTCACATACACCTGTAACCAGGTGACGTGCTCCTTTTTGCTTTGCCATAATGGCCGCAAAACTGAGGAACAGCAGATTTCGTCCATCTACAAATGTACTTGGCAGCTCGCCTTCTTCATGTGTAATCTCTACATCCGTGCGAGTGAGGGCATTCGGGGCAAGCTGGTTTAACAGGCTCATATCCAGTACCGTTTGCTGTACACGCAGATCACGAGCGATCTCGGCTGCACATTCAATCTCCAGCTTGTGGCGCTGGCCGTAATCAAACGTAACGACCTCGACTTCGGCAAACTGTTGTTTGGCCCAGAACAGACACGTGGTACTATCCTGACCGCCGCTGAATACTACGACTGCTTTTTCTTCGTTCAACATAAAAAAACCTCTCTATCTTCTTGAGATCAAACCATGCACGTAGGCATAGAGTGTCGGAAGAACAGAGAAGTTCATGAACTGGCATCCATCAAAAAACACACTTTCTCGATAACCGCTTCAAAAAAGCAGGTAAGAGTAAGTGTCCTTAGTTTTTTACGTACCTGATTGCATAGTGACCGCAACGTGTACGCAAGACTTATACTGACCATCACATGGTCAAGTCTTATAGAGGGAGTTCGCGAACCTCTCCCATGCCACAGGCATGGATTTTCTTCTTTAATTGTCTGAACCATTATAACATGAAACCGTGTGGTGACCACCCCACTGGAGCATAGTGGCAGCTAATCGGTCGGCTCCATCAACTAACAGCTTATTTGATCAGTTTATTTGATCAATACATTGCCAAAAGGAATCACTTCTTTCAAAATTCGTTTGAACAGTCCCTCATCGTTAAGATCCTGTTCCAAGCGGTGATTCTCACGTCCAGCCTGAAAGAGTACAGATCCATGTCCTGTCATCTTCCAATGATAATTCATATGCTGACTGGCAAGGTTGTTACCATATACGGTGAGTTCCAGATGTGCATTTTCGGGATAGGCAATAATGCTGCCAGCATCCACATAAAGCGGCGCTGTTGGGTGAAGTTCCTGTTGACAGACCTGGCCTTGAGTGAGCAATCCGATTTTGCCTTTGCCGGAAAATTTCATTTTCACTGCATCACGGGTGATCAGCATGTTTTTGATTTTCTGAATTTTGGTATGCATGGTTACACCATCAGAGTAGAAGAACAGGTGGCGGAAGTCATAGAGCAGATCACTGTCCTCCGTGAGCTCCACTTCCTTCATCGTGAATCCGGGAGGCAGGGCAGCCACAAATTGGCAAGGTCCGGTGATTTCGGATTTAATCAGCTTTTTTTTGCGATATATGCCCGTGATATTCATGAATTTATCATTGCGACTCCCACTTGGACCGCGGAAGGCCACAATTTGCTGCGGATGCAAAATATGAAGGCGGTCATCTTTAATGAGTGAAAATGTGACGACTTGTCCTGCTCCGCCTGCTTCAGCATTGTTCAGGTGTATGTTCATGCAGTTGCTCCTGTTCTTTTATACTCGGCCCGAACGGCGACGCATTCCCCAGCGCATCACACGAATCAGAACAAAGTAACCCAATATGAGAGAAACGACAGTGATGATCGTCGTCTGAATTCGTTTGGTGGTAGCTGCTTTGGCATTCTGGTCGTCCTGTAATTTACTTACCATTTCAGTGAGTTTCTGGTTCTGAGCCAGCAGTTGTTCGTTCTGGGTCTTAAATGCTTCGACATTGGCCTGGGCTTGTCCCAACTGAGCGGACGTTTGATTTAGTTGCTCCATCGTTTGCTTATAACTTTCCTGCAGAGCGTTCACTTCTCCGGGAAGTTCGGAGACTCGCTCCCATCCGCTGTATATATCCGTAAAAATATTGGCACTGGCTGCACTTACTGTTGAAGCGATCGAAACGGTAAATAGAATGCATGTGGTGAATAACACCCGAATGAAATAACCCTGAATGGATTTTGGCATCGTTAACACCTCTTTCTTCGGTTAGATAGATCAATCGCCGAATTCGTCGTCTATTGTTGAAATACGGCTCTTACATTATACGTCAAAACCGGGACGATGGGTTCAAGATGATATCGTTTTATTACCCGAAATATTTAAAATTATTTAGGAACAGGGCTGTTTAACTTACAAATCTGTGGGGTAATAGAACGATAGGCAAGCACACCGGACCGTTTTACAGATCTTTTACTTCAGTTCCGGGTGCATGCTATTCACAAATGCGCAATTTAATGAACGATACCAATATATCCGATTGAATATAAGATCGTGAACATGAAGGAGTAGAAACATATGTACACAACAGATCAGAACACATCAACCAAAACAATCATGATCACTGTGAATGGAGAGCCAGTAGGGCGTAAGCTGGTCATTGACAGTGTCACCTATGCACCGGTAAACGAAGCAGATGGTGTACAATATTTACACAAAATGGGAATCGATCATCCTACTGTTTAATTTGGGACTTGTCATAGATAAGTGATTGATAAGCTTGGCCTAGTGCCAGGCTTTTTCGTCGTTTATTGTCGTATTGAGACGGATTTAGGGATATAAAACTAATATATTGGAAAAATTTAATGAGAACATGTGTTCCGTGACAATATAGTGTCCATTCACCCTGATAACTTAGAAGATAATACATATAAATCGGGGGAGAGACTACCAGTGAACTCAGTCTTTGAAGTATCTTATTCGTGGAATAAAGAGGCCATACCGACAGGGGGAGCCGACCCCGTATATATGATGGTAGAGTGGCGTAACGGTGCCCCTGCCAAAAGACTTAGGAAAATAGCACCCAAAATTGTATCAAGAGATTTGGAACTTTTGCTCAAACCGGAATATGGAGTGCAGCTAAAAGGCATCTATGGATGTCGTTCCAAAGAAACGGATATTGGCTGGTTATTGAGGCTTGGGGATATGTACAAGGGAGAAAGTAAACAAATTTTGCTTGAATTCGTCATGGGACCCCGTGTATCAGGAAAAGCTGCCGTATGTTCAGCCTACTGGAGCACAAGGAAGTTGAAGCAAA
Organism: Paenibacillus sp. FSL k6-2145; assembly: GCF_037976585.1. Taxonomy (NCBI): domain Bacteria; kingdom Bacillati; phylum Bacillota; class Bacilli; order Caryophanales; family Paenibacillaceae; genus Paenibacillus; species Paenibacillus sp. FSL k6-2145. The sequence goes on from NZ_CP150267.1 coordinate 3,520,992, forward strand.
GTCAACGTGTATTGTTACGAAGAGAACAGTTGTATATTCAGTACACCAGTCATCTGGGTATGTTGCGCCAGCCGGAAGATCCCAAGGTGGAGAAGACGATCAAATTAAGTGAAACCGTGCCCCTGATCAAACAAGCCCTGCGCGCCTACGAAAGAGGCCGGGTTCAGGAGGGAAGTAATATGTTGCGTCGCCATGCTGATGCGTTGTTAATTGAAGCTGCACGGAAGCAAGATCTGGACTATTACGCGGAAGCCGAGATCGTTGAAAAGCTGCGTTATCACTACGGGATCACCTTTACAACAGGATATCATGATCGTGAAAAAAAGATATTAGGGGAATAGGGTTGATTTCAGATGGTAACGGTATAGAGAGAGTCTACATATTTGAAGGTGAAGTTTAGGAGAAGGTCGAATGTATGTATCAATATCATATTAAACAATGGATGGAGTTGTATCAAATTTATTGAAACAACATCGTGGAGGGTCCGGCAAAATGACAGACCGACTAATCCGATTAATGCGCATTATCACACTGGTGCAGGCCAAGCCGGGCATACTGGCACGTGAGCTCGCCCAGCGATGCGAGACGACGGAAAGGACGATATACCGCGACATGGAGGCCCTCAGTGCAATGCATATCCCGATCGCCAATATGGGACACGGACAAGGGTACATGTTTATCAGCCAATTTGCCATGTATCCGCTAAATTGGTCTGATGAAGAAGCCCAAGCTTTCATGCATCTTGCTGAAGTTATGGAGAATATTCGTCCTTTGCTGAAACCTGCTTTTGAGAGCGCTTATGAGAAAGTGGTTGCTTCGAGTCAGAAAAACAAAACAGAACGAGTGGAATGGTCGGAGCAAATTAGTGGATTGTTCAAAGCGGGATTGCCCGCATGGCAAAATGAAAACAACGATTCGCAGAATCAATCCATGATTACCCTGCTTCAGGCTGGCATTTCACAGAACACCATTGAAGGGGAGTATCTGTCTCAAGGTAAAAAAGGGATCGTACGTATAGATCCTTACTGTCTTATCCCTCGTGAATACAGATTTGAGCTGTTAGGGTATTGTCACCTGTCGGAGAAACTTCGAATATTTCAGGTGAGCCGGCTGCAAAAGATACGGATATTGCCACGCACGTTTCGCAAAGAGGATTATCTGATGCAATCGCACTTCCGCATTCCTTGGGCATACGAGGGAAGTACGGAGTGGACTGCGTTCAAAATTCGATTTGCACCCCATGCTGTGGAGCGTGTGATGCAGGAGCAATTTTTTATGCGACCCATCCTAACCATTGAACCGGAAGGTAGCCTGTTATTTGAAGCCATATTAAGTGATGTTGACGAATTTCTCGTATGGATATCTAAATATGGACCTGATGCGGAAATTCTCGAACCTGAGATCTGCCGCATCAAGATGAAAGAACGCCTAAACTATTGGCAACAAATGTACAATAAAAGTTGAGATTAGAATGCCATCCATCCTAAGCCAAGACACGATTAAGTACTGTGCTGTGGACGGTTACTCTTTGGTTTTGAAAAGGCTTGCCAGATTGCCAAATGGAGATTCTTTTTCTTCATCTTCTGTGGAGCTGGAATAGACAACCTTGGAAGTAATGCCCTCATCATCGGCTGCACAGTTATTTTCCAGAGTGAAACGGTCAAATTGATGCATAAACACCTTGGCTGTATTGATGGCATCATCCAAAGCACGGTGCTGGGTACCATCAAATTCAATTCCGCAGATTTCAAGAGCCTGAGCGAGTCCGAGTTGACGGAACTTACCTTCTTTACGAACGGTGCGGGACCATTGTTGCTGGAGGTCGTTATGATTGGTGATCCAGGCCACATCAAGTTGATGGGTGCGACAATGAGAGATCAGTTTGCTGCGGTCATCGGGTCCCCAGGAACACATGTAATAGGGGTCACTTCCCATCCAGGCAATGAATTGGTTTAATGCTGCCGGAAAAAGAGGCGCTGCATCAATATCTTTCTGCGTGATACCTGTAAATTGAATTGTGTCAGTGGACAGAACAGACTTATTGGAAGGACGAACATACGTATGGAACGTATCCGTTACAACCAATCCATCCGCACTTTCCGTAACTTTGACGGCACCGATATCAATAATTTCAGAAGAATAGCGAGTATTGCGGCTTACCGTGAATTCAAGATCATATATGATATATGGCATAGGACAAGCTCCTTTATCAATTAATACCTGTGATAGATTTCTATTTCTCTATATTACAGGGAACGTGCTGCCATGTCAGCCATCGCTAGAGAATTCATTGTAGTCAGGATGAACGGACAGTCTGAGTGTTTAATGATCTTTCTGATGCATTTCCGGTTTTGGTAAGTCTTTACTTCACAAAAAGTGGTCGTTATAATGAGGAAAGTTAGGGACTTTCCTATATTTTGTTTGTATCTATGGCAACATAAAAGTAGAACTTTCCGTCTTATTATCAAAACTTCCTAACACCGTTTGAAGTGTTGGGGAGTTTTTTATTATTTATGGCATACTCATGTAGGAAAGGAGAAAAAGTTAGTCGGTTGTTGGTATAACATAGGAAAACTACTTCACGAGTTAGTATTATTGAATTTAAAGTACATATGGAGGTTTGTTTCTTTGATTAGTAGAAAATTGAAAATAACAGCAATTACAGCTAGTGTGTTTATTGTTTTAATGAGCGCTGCATATGGTGCATTCTATATTTGGAACAAAAATTATAAATTTAATAATAATTATGTATGGCAGCCTTTGGAGGACGTGAAATCTACACTAAACCTGAAAGATTCCTATAACGTTATTGTAGCTGGAACGGATCCGGAAGGTATTACCGCTGCCTTATCAGCTGCTCGTAATGGGATGCGTGTATTGCTGGTGGAAGCAAGAGATCGCAACATGTTGGGAGGATTGTTGACCGAGGGAGGCCTTAATACGCTGGATCTAAATTATTCCCCTGAACAACCGCAGTTATTGAGTAGTTTACGGCAGCCTGACTTTTTGAACAAAGGCATTTTCCAGGAATGGTTTGACCAGATCGAGGGTAGTTCATTTGATACCAATACAGCGGCTAACATTTTCTATCGGATGGTTCGTTCTGAACCTAATATTGACCTGTTGATGAATGCTAAGGAATTAGTTCCACTTACTGAACAATCTACGGGAGATCACACGACAATAACGGGTATGAGTATAACTAAAGAAGATGGAACAACTGTTCAGATCTCAACCCGCTCCATCATTGATGCGACGCAAGATGCGGATATTGCAGCCGCTGCAGGAGTTCCATATTCCATAGGCAGACAAGATATTGGAGATGGTAAATCCAAAATGGTCTCTACGCTTGTATTCAAGCTAAGCGGTGTTACTGATGAGGTATGGCAAAAGTTTAGGGAAAGAGAGGGAACCGGGGTTGATAAGATGAGTGCTTGGGGGTACGGTGATGCTAGAAAATATGAATCCTCCAATCCACAACATATTAAGATTCGCAGTCTGAATATCGGAAGACAAAATGATGATACAATCTTGATTAATACGATGCAAATCTTTGGGGTAGATCCGTTAGATCCGATATCTGTGAAAAAAGGTCTGGAAATCGGGCGTAAGGAAGCCCCGCTAATTGTTGATTTTCTGAAGAAAAATTATGATGAATTTGCAGGGCTACAATATGCTGGAACAGCGAACGAACTTTATGTGAGGGAGTCACGTCATATCTATGGCGAGTACCGATTAACATTAGCTGATGTCATGGAAAATCGTGATCATTGGGATGCCATTGGATACGGTTCATACGATATTGATATTCAGAGCACAAGTGTTGGAAATCCCGGCACGATTATGTTAAGTCCAATTCAATATGGTGTACCCTTTCGCTCGCTTGTACCGCTAAAGGTTGATGGTTTGCTCGTCGTTGGACGTGCAGCAAGTTATGATACAATCCCACACGGTAGTGCAAGAGTTGTCCCACTGGGAATGGCAGAGGGGGAAGCAGCAGGAGCGGCGGTCAAGCTGGCATATATCCATAAGGAGTCCTTCCGCGAACTCTCAACTTCCGAAGAGCGAGCATCTGAACTACGTAAGATGCTGGAGAATCAGGGGATGGATCTGAAAGTACATCGTTTCGAACAGCCTGATTATATGGAACATAAGGATTACAAGGGATTGCTGGCTGCAGCGAGTATGTATATGACTTCAGGCAATTATAATAACGATGGTTGGGAACTGGATAAAGGAATGAATCCAGAACGATTTTTAAGTAAATTGAAAAGAATGCAAGCGATGTTTCCAGAAGCCTACTCAGGCAGTGCCGACCAAGCTCTAGCAAATATGGAGAATGCCGTAACCCTACCTTTAACATTGGATCATGCTGCGTATATGTTATGTCTGGCAATGGGATCTTCAGAAACGGAAACTTCACTTGAACAGGCACTTGCTCAATTACAAACGCAAAACTTTATAAGTGCCGACACGCTTGCTGGCATTGCTGACAAGAACAATCTTACCAATGGGGATGCGTTTATGCTCATTCGTGATGTAGTGGAGTATTATTCTGGAGTTGTATTCGACTAATTGGTTGACAATTACTTGTAAATGAACTAATGTGGTCAAAAATGATAACAGCGTTATAACGAGGACATGATTGTGCAAGCCAGCTTCAACAGAGAGGGAACAGTGTGGTGCAAGGTTCCTGTAGCTGCTTCATAAATTCCTACCTCGCGAGCTGCGGAAGAGAATGCCCATACAGGGTTGCAACCTCCGCCGGCAGGGCCCGTTATGCCCCGTAGGACTGCATGTTACAGATCGCATAGGTTGCGAACGGATTAATTTGCAGTTAAATAAGGGTGGTACCACGACACATTCGTCCCTTGACGGATGTGTCTTTTTGCTGTTTATGCGCCGTATTTGATAACAAAAAGGAAGATTAGGAGTGTGTTATGATGCGTCAAAGTGAAATGCTTGTCCCAACATTACGTGAAGCGCCAGCGGAGGCAGATGCGGCGGGACATCGCTGGTTACTACGTTCCGGTATGATTCGCCAACTTGCTGCGGGAATTTACAGTTACCTGCCCCTTGGACGGCGTATATTGTTAAATGTTGAACGAATCGTTCGTGAAGAGATGGATCGTGCGGGATGTCAGGAAGTGTTGCTGCCAATTATGCAGCCTGCGGAGTTGTGGGAAGAATCCGGAAGATACACACAGTATGGTCCCGAATTGATGCGTCTGAAGGATCGTCATGCACGGGAATTTGCTCTTGGACCAACACATGAGGAAGTCGTAACCGCTTTAGCGCGGGACGAGGTGAGTTCGTATCGTAAGCTGCCATTCACCCTGTACCAGATCGGAACCAAGTTCCGGGATGAACGCCGTCCTCGATTTGGATTGCTGCGTGGACGTGAGTTCATCATGAAGGATGCGTACTCTTTTGCTTCGGACTGGGAAGAGCTTGATCGGACTTATCAGGCGATGAACACAGCGTACAGTCGCATTCTGGAGCGTTGTGGTCTGGACTATATCCGTGTTGAGGCTGACGCAGGAACGATTGGCGGTCAAGGAGAAACACACGAGTTCATGGCTCTTGCTGATGTGGGTGAGGACACAATTGTAACCTGCAAACATTGTGGATATGCTGCAAATCTGGAGAAAGCGGATTATCAGACTTCAGGAGATATGGAGAAAAAAGAAGGAAGCTTGGAAGTTCCAGCCGACTTTGCGAGTTCAGACTCAATTCAAACGGATGAACATTCAGGAGCGGAAAATGTAGTACGCATCTCCACACCTGGCGTTCGTACGATCGCAGAGTTAAGTTCCTTTGTGGGCAAAGGTGCTGAACATATGATCAAAACGCTGCTTTATGTGGCGGATGGTCAGCTCGTCGCTGCGCTTGTGCGTGGAGATCATGAATTGAATGACATCGCATTAAAGCAGGTGTTGGGGGCAGAGGAACTGATCCTTGCAGACGATGCAGCCATTGCCGCACATCCAAATCTGAAGGTAGGATTCCTGGGTCCGATTGGACTAAATCTGCCGATGGTAGTGGACGCTGACGTAGCAGTGATGAAGAGTGCAATTACAGGAGCCAATGAAGTGGATGTGCATGTTTCCGGCGTACGCCCAGGCATTGATTTTGCATTGGAGCGAGTAGAACGAATTCGCTTTGCCGCTGAAGGGGATGCTTGTCCAACATGTGGATCACCGCTTGTGTTTACCAAAGGTATTGAGGTTGGACACATTTTCAAACTGGGAACAAAATATAGTGATGCCATGGGCGCTTCATTCCTGGATCGTAATGGTCGGCAGTGTGCGCCAGTCATGGGATGTTACGGCATTGGCGTATCCCGCCTGATGGCCGCAATAGCTGAGCAGTATGCAGGAGATGATGGCATAAGATGGCCTGCCGCTGTTGCGCCTTATGATGTGCATCTGATTACAGTAAGTTGGAAGGATGAGCAGCAGCGTCAGCTCACCCTCGAACTGGAACAACAATTAATCGATGGCGGTTTCACCGTATTGGTTGATGACCGGGATGAACGTCCGGGTGTGAAATTCAAGGATGCAGAGCTGATCGGATTGCCTGTGCAGATCGTTATTGGCCGAGGAGCAGCAGAAGGACAGGTCGAACTGGGATCACACGCACTTGCAGCATCAGGTGAATCGAAACGAATCGCTTTGACCGCACAGGAGGCTGTGCTTTATGTGAAGGAACAACTCACTTCCTAAATTCAGGGGATTTTCTAATTATATGAGTTCATATAATAGTACCGAATATGATGCGGTAGATGATTTTGATTGCTGAAATACCAATGAGAGCATGAAAAAGAGGGCTATAGGCATGCAATTTGGTAGGATTTTATGAGTGATATCATACGAAATAACTATATTTGGACATATGTATTTAGTATACAAATGATTTTATGATTAAGGATTTGAAGATGATTATACGCAGGTGGATTTATGTGCAAGTATGCAATGTTGAGAAGACAGAGATGTCGAAATTAAATGTACAATAAGCGCATGAATACGGTAATTCCGGAGAGTTTTTATATAGTTCGGTGTCGAAGGCACATGATAAAGTTGGTCCGTAATGGCCAAGCTGGGATTTATTTTTGCCTCAGATGATTGTCAGGATCAGCAGGATATGTCCACAGGAAATGTTCAAGTATCTGATGTGGATTGATGTTTAAGAAAGGAGATACAAAAGGGTGTCCCCTTAACCAGTAATCTGGCCTGAGGGACACCCTTTTTGTTGTGACAAGATATATTCGTTATGTTGTTGCGCCTTATAAGCGATCATGCCTATATGCACTTTGCTTTGCTGAGCTTAAGAAGCTGCAGGCAATTTCAATTGTTGACCTGGATAAATCCAGTGTGGATTTTTGATATTGTTCAGCTTTTGCAATGCCTGCCAAGTTGTGCCGTATTGTTTGGAGATAGAGTACAGGGAATCTCCGGATTTCACAACATGCAGTTTGGCTGGAGCTGGTTTGCTTGGTGTTGGTTTAGACGGTTTTTCCGGTTTTGGTGTTTCTGGTTTTGGCTTGGTTGGAGCTGGTGTTTCTGTTGCAGGAGTTTCCGGCTCTACTGCAGGTTTTACCGCTTCACTGATCCGACCATCTGTTTTGATGTCTACAGCGCCAAGCTTCTGCATGTAATTGATCAATGCTTCGTCCAGCGCGCCATACATACCCGTAGTTGGATATTTGGCAAACATGGTGTATTCGTCACCACCAACAGCTGTGAAATCATTGGTTGCCAGTGTATACGTTGCTTCCGGATCAAGGGCTTTATCACCCACGGTTACGGAATGTACACGGTTACCTTCTGCAGCGGAAGTGTCGATTTTGAACTTGATACCAGATACTTGCGGGAATCCACCGCTTGGTTCGGGGTAGGAACCTACACCGACTTCAAGGGCAGCCAGAATATCGGACCCTTTCACTTCAAGGGTTACCACTTGATTACCAAAAGGAAGCACTGTGATGATATCACCTTTGGTTACAATACCTTTTTCGATGGAAGCACGGATACCACCACCGTTAGTCAATGCGATATCGGCTTTGCTGACATCACGAATGGCATCTGCAAGCAGGTCACCCAGATTAGTTTCTCCTGCACGTACCTGTTCACGTTTACCATCCAGCAGAATAGCTGTATTGGCTACTTCTTCTTTCAAAATAGGTTCTTGTTCTTTTTGAATGGAGTTTACGAGAGTTGCAACCTTCTCATTTGGTTTGATGTCTTTTGCTTCAGTTTCATCAATTAATGTTGCTTGTTTCTTCGTTACTTTACCACCGTCTACCCACAGATCGATGACACCGACGTAGTTAGTGTATTCTCCTGCGCTTGCAATCAATGTTCCGTTATCGGATACAAGGCCATCTTGCAGTACAGTGTGGCTGTGACCATCGATGAATACATCGATGCCAGGAACTTCTTTAACAACTTTAAAGCTAGTATCGGTACTGGACGCATCTTGTCCAAGGTGTCCCAGAACAACAACAACATCTACTTTGCTGCGGATTTCGTTCACCAGAACTTTAGCTTCCGCAGATGGATCTGTAATATCAAGACCTTCTACGTTTTTTGGATTCGTTTTGTACAACGTTTCCGGTGTAGTCAAAGCGATGATACCAATCTTCACGCCATCGACTTCTTTAATGAGATAAGGATCGAAGAGACGTGTTCCGTCTTTTTTCTTCACATTGGCACTCAGCATGGGGAAGTTCATCATGTCCGCCAGTTCGATCAGACGATCTGAACCGTAGTTGAATTCGTGGTTACCCGGTACGATGGCTTGGTATCCCATTTCATTCATGACTTTCACGATGCTCTCACCATTCACAAGAGTGGCAAATGTTGTACCATGCACAGCATCTCCAGCATCGAGCAAGAGTGTGTTAGGGTTTTCGCTACGATATTTGTCAGCGATTCCAGCTACTTTGGCAAAACCCATAGCAGGTGAAGATTCAACTGCACGGGCATGCGTATCATTCGTATGTAGAATGGTAATGTGTTTACCTGTGCCCGGAGTGGTATCCGTTGCAGCTGCGGCAATACCTACACTGCCAAACAGCAAACAGACCGTTAGCAGAAGTGAAACGTAATTCTTCCAGATTTTCATATGAATCCGAAACCTCCCAAAATAATAATCTACTTGAGCGTTTACATAGCTCACGTAGTATTTTAACAGACTATTATTAGGAAATCTCGCGAATTACGTAAAAATACGTAACCTGAAAGTGACATGTAAATCTGCTGTTGGAAAATATAATCTTCGGAAAGAACGTATGTTCTTAAAGTGTGTAAAAAAAATGCTGCGCTTCACGCGGCAGTCCGGTACGTAAACAAAATTTCTCCAAAGATTCATCCGGTTCAGGCATCACTCCTGAGGTTAGCAATTGAATGGCGAAACGATTGGCCTGTCTTTCCAGCTTGCCTGGAGCAAAATAGGAATGTTCCTCCAGAAAGAATCGATTAATCCCTTTATGAAGCCGGTCGTGTCCAAGCTCATGGGCGCACACGAACCGTTGCCATTCCGGCGGCAAATCATTGTGTATGACGATAAACCTGCGCCGGAGCTTGCGAAAGTAGAGTCCCTTGGTGGACTTCCCCAAATTGGTGAAACGAATCTGTATTCCAACCGCGCGGGCAATGCTGAACGGGCAGTTGGTCCGGTGTTTTCGAATCAGCTTTGTTACGATGTCATCCATATGATCTCACCTGCTGCCTCATTAAATTCAGTGGGTCTTGCCTCATGGGCGATTGTCCGATTCGTCTGTCTTTTTGCGTTTGTTCATCTGTTTGGCTTCCCAGAACAGACCTGTCAGCACATCCTTGATTCGTTTTTTGTCCTCTTCATCGAGTGGAATGCCGTCAAACATCAGATCATCATCATCTTCCAGCATCTTTTTGAAATCACGACGGTCTTTGTATGTAGCCCATTCCGGCACGTCCTGAAGTTCAGCAGCACTCCCTGGTTCAATATAACCGGCCTGTTTCATCATCTCTGTATAGGGCACCGAGAGTGCATCTGAAATCTTGCGGATGGTCGCTGGTTTCGGCACACCCCGGACCCCATTCTCAATACGTGAAATCTGTGAGTTGCTTATTCCGGCTGCTTCGGCGAGCTGATTGATGCTGTATCCCTGTTGCTCGCGCAGTTGTTTCATATAAGGACCAAAAGCGTGCTCCACAATTATGCCAACTCCTTCGATTCGTACAAGTGCTTGAGTTATAAATTAAGAGAGCTCGTGCTGCACAGATCACTCCGATGACAGAACAACCTTCCGATATCGCTGTTATCCCCGAATTTCCTGAATGTATATCTTCATAGGTGGAATTTCGGTGATAAAGGCGAACGCTTCGCTTCTTCAGGTTCTTTCTGTCCTCTCCGTTAATGTGCATATCTAATCCACATCTTAACTTATAAAAATCAAATGACTTATACGGAAGTTCATTAATTAAACAGTACTATAACGTATATATACCATTAGGTAAAGAGATATGAAACAATTATGCCAAAAGGCATAGGAAATGAGAGCGAAGGTTTTATTTTATCGTCAAAACGATCCAAAATGAAGGTTTACTCCGATCTCCAGAAAGTGGTATCCTCAAATAGAAATACGAACACTATACGAACAAAATGTAAAGTTGAGGCAGAGCGTGTGTTTTGTAATCACCTTCTGAAAAATTGAATTCCCCGGATTATAGCAGTTTGGAGTGATTCCAAAAGGCAACAGGGGAAAATTGAAAAGATGTCGTTACTTTTTTGGAAAACTGGACAACTCTATGAATAAGAGCGTTTTGCCATCGTGCAAAGAACGATTGCAAAACAACATGACGTGAACGATAGAGTGAGTGATATGAAGAATACTAAAGGAGGAAGATAAATATGGAATTGATGCTGCCCGAATTGGACCGACGCAAAACGCAAACAGCTGTTGAGGCTGCGCTGGAGAAATACCGAATCTATAAAACCATTGCATTTGAAGAACGAGAGGTTATGGTGACGGCAAGTTATGCCGAGCGTTTCCACGGTGCAACCAATGTGACGGGGGATTCCACGGCGAGAACGGCGATCTACAATGTGGACGTGCAGCGCGCACGTCAGGCATATTGCGATACGATTGATTTTGTTGTGTCACGGCTGAGTGAAAAGGAACGTGTACTCGTCTGTGAACGATATCTGAAAGACGATGATGTGTTTGACTATAAAGTGTATAACCATGTGTTTGATCCACCTGTCAGCAAGGATACGTACACGAAGATTCGTACACGTGCTTTCTACAAAATGGCACTGGCTCTGTCAGATCGAGGTCTGATTAATATGGAGCCTTTGTCTGTGTCCCGCAAAGAGCGACAGAAGCTGGGCTGAGTGAGTGATTGAAGAAGTTGATCCTTTAATATCCAAGGTGGATTGGGTACAATAGTTGAACAAACCACAGTTGGCACAGCCAAAGGAGAGAAGTCTGCCATGTCGGAAGAAGTCGGAATGCAGGAAATGGTCACGTTGAAGACAATCGCGGAAACGCTCAATACGTCCAATGATCTGAACTTAATGCTGGATACCGTTGTCGGCAAATTACTGGAGTTGACCGGATTAACGGCAGGTTGGATGTTTCTGATTAATGAACGTGGAGACTATACCTGTGTTTCGGATTACAATCTGCCCCCGGCATTGCTGCGTAAAGATAAGGAGCCCATGCGAACGGGTACCTGCTGGTGTGTGAACCGCTTCAAGGACGGTCGTCTGAATCATGCGGTCAACATCATTAACTGTAAACGGCTGGAGGATGCGGTGGAATTCCAATGGGGAGATACCCATGATATTACCCACCATGCAACCGTCCCGTTAAGGTCAGGTGAGAAGATGCTCGGCCTGCTCAACGTGGCTGCGCCAGCCAAGGAACATTTCAGCGACAGTGAACTGGCACTGTTACAGGGCGTGGCATACCAGATTGGTAGTGCGATAGAACGGATGAGATTGTATCGTGCGGAGCAGCGACGGGCTGATCTGTATGCCAAGCTGGGGGAGTTCAGCACGGCCTTGGGTCTTGCAGTGAACGAATGCAGCAATTCTGAGGCTTTTTCTTTAAAAGTTGTACAGCTGCTTGGGCAGCATTATGATTGGCCTTTTGCTATAATTATTCAGCAGAAAAACGGAATGTTCGTTTTGCAGGCAGCCTATGCAGATGATAAGGTTCGAACGTTATCAATTACTCCGTTATCTTCAGAAGTGACGAGCCACATTAACCATGTAATCAATAGTCATCGTGCTACATCTCTGTCTGGGACAGAGATCGCTGAGATATTTACCTTGTGCAAGTCTGAACAGGTTATGAATTCCATTGTCTCGGGAATTGCTGCTCCCCTTCCCTACCATACGCCAGGGGAAACGGGGATTCTGGTGATCGGAATAGGAACATCAGGTCCTGCGCAGGCGGACCGTGAAGTGCTGGAGGCAGTGGCTGAACATATTGCTGCCTCATGGGAGAGTCTGAAGCTGGCGGAGAATCGCCGCGAACTGGCACGACTCGAAGAGAGGAACCGGTTGGCTCGCGATCTGCATGATTCGGTTAATCAGATTTTATTTTCACTGTCGTTAACGGCTAAAGGCGCGGAAAGTATGTTATCCGGCTCCGAGCAGCTGCACCCGGCAGCGGAAGCGATGAAGGATATTCGGGCTTTGTCTCAGGAGGCTCTCAAGGAAATGCGCGCATTGATTATGCAGCTCCGTCCCGCGGGACTGGAAGCAGGGCTGCTCCATGCGCTACAGGAATACGGCACCAGCCAGGGGCTTCAAGTGGTGATGAATCGCACGGGAACGCGGTCTTTACCGCGTAATATAGAAGAAGCATTGTGGCGAATCGGACAGGAAGCGCTGAATAATGTACGGAAACACGCTGATGTTTCTTCTGCTGAGGTCACCCTCAAGTTAAGTGATCATGAAGTGATGTTCACCGTCACAGATCAGGGAAAAGGTGGTGCGAACAGGCCAAAAGTGTCGTCTGGAAGCTCGCTTGGCCTGTCCATTATGAAGGAACGGGCCCAATCGCTCGGGGGCAGCTTAGAAATAGTGAGTTCTCCCCGCAAGGGAACAACAGTAACGGCAGTCATTCCACTTCCGTTCGAATCTGTATAAAGTCAGGGGGAAGAAGAGATGCCGATTACGATATTGCTCGCAGATGATCATGCGATGGTGAGACGAGGGCTGCACGTTTTTTTGACCACACAGCAAGACATGGAAGTTGTTGGTGAAGCATCGAACGGGCAGGAAGCTCTGGCGCAGGCGGAATTGTTAAAACCTGACGTGGTATTAATGGATCTGCATATGCCGGTCATGGACGGAATCGAAACAGCCAGACGGCTGCGTGCATTAATGCCAGGAACGCGAATTATTGTGCTCACATCGTTTTCGGATCAGGATCATGTCGTTCCTGCTGTGCGCGCAGGGGTGAAAGGATATCTACTCAAGGATATTGAACCGGAGGATCTGGCTGTGGCCATTCGCAATGTGCATGCAGGTCAGGTAGAATTGCATCCCGCCGCAGCAGGTCAATTGATGCATGTGATGGCTTCATCCGATTGGTCTATAAATGAACAGCAACCACAGCATATACCGACAGATCAGTCAGCAGACAGTCAAATTCAAGAGCTGAAGCAGGTTGGAAAATCAAATGAAACATCCTTTGGTGGTCCGGATATGCTTACTCGCCGTGAACAAGAGGTATTGGGGCTGATTGCTCAAGGATTGAGCAACAAGGAAATTGCAGTTCAATTGGTCATCACCGAAAAAACGGTCAAAACACATGTCAGTCATCTGCTGGACAAACTCGGACTGGCGGATCGGACACAAGCGGCTCTTCATGCTGTAAGAAATGGCTGGGTCGTCTGACCAATTCCGACATGTGTTCATACTTAAGTCGTATAAACTCAACCTAAAGGTTGAGTTTTTTGGTATTTCAAGTTAAGTCTATCTGCTGACGATTTGGATGCAAAAGAAAGGTAAGATAAGAGTAGAAATAACAGGTCGGTTGAAACATGAGAGTTTGAATTATTAAAAAACTAAGGAGAGTGACATGAATGAATATTGTTATTTTGGCAGGCAGCAATCGGAACAATGCAACCAGTACACGTCTGGGAGAGTATGCTGTGGAGATTATTCGAGGTCAGGGACATCAGGCCAGCCTGTTTGATCTGTATCAGAAGCCACTTCCATTCTACGCGCCAGATGAAAAACAAGCGGATCATGAACATCTGGCAGACCTGAACACGCGTATGCTCGCGGCAGATGCCATCATCCTGTCTACACCAGAGTATCACGGCAGTATTAGCGGTGTGCTCAAAAATGCACTGGATCACCTGAGCCAGGCTCATTTTAGCGGCAAGCCTGTCCTGTCCATCAGCTCCTCTGGCGGAGCGGTGGGGGTAAGTTCCCTTTTACAACTGCAAGCGATTGTCCGGAATCTGCATGGTATCAATGCCCAAGAGTGGATTTCCATTGGTGGTGCGCAGCGCAGACGATTCGAAGCAACATTTGACGGATACGAAGAGTACGAAGGCAGTCAGGATATAGAGGACCGGGTGCAGCGGGTTATTGGATCGTTTTTAAATCTGGCCCAGACGTTAACGAATGCGCGGAAATCTACCATGAGTTGAGAACCAAGGAAGATGAAAATCGGAAAAGGAAAAGAGGTTGAGCATTATGATTACAGGCATATTTGAAACACATCTAAACGTGACGGATCTGGAGAGATCCCATCATTTCTATGAAACGGTCCTGGGTTTACCTCATGCCTACGGGCAGAAAGAACGTGGAAACTCCTTCTACTGGATTGGTGGAAAAGGCAATGCCATGCTTGGATTGTGGCAAAAGGAACCTTCCGAGGTGAAGCGTCAGCACTTTGCTTTTCATGTATCTCTGGAGGATATGAAACATGCGGTGGCTCACTTGGAGAACAAAGGAATCAAGACACAGAACTTCCTGGATGATGATATCGGTGAACTGTACGTCTTTGGCTGGATGCCTGCGGTATCTGTGTATTTTAACGATCCGGATGGTCACTCGCTTGAATTCATCGCCATGCTCCCGGATGAAGCGAAGCCTGAGCTTGGCATGGTGCCATGGAGTCAGTGGGAGGAGTTGCAGGAGAAGGCCGTATGATGATCGAAGAATTGCAGTTATATACAACACGGCTGGAGGACCTCAAGCATTTTTATCGTGATACGTTGGGAATGGAGGTGTCCAATGCGACAGATCAGGCCTTCAACCTGCAGGTTGGAAGGACAAAGATGATTTTCAAACCGTGTGAAACAAATCATGAGCCCTTTTATCATGTGGCCTGGTTAATTCCGACAAATCAATTCAAGGAAGCGAAGCAGTGGGCTGCATCACGTGTTGTTTTAAACAGGGAGGAAAATCGGGATGAGACATACTCTACTAATTGGGACTCTCATTCTCTCTATTTTGAAGATCCGGCAGGCAATATTATTGAGCTGATTGCTCATCATCGTATTCAAAACGAGAGTGACCATGAATTCTCGACTCAAGATATATTACAGGTATGTGAAGTTGGACTGGTGACGGAGGATGTTCTGTCTACGGTGAATGAGCTTCAGCAGATTGGACTCACGCGCTGGGGTGAGGTTAGTGAAACCTTTGCTCCTGTAGGAGATGTACATGGTTTATTTATTGTGGTGAAGAAGGATCGGACGTGGTTTTTCTCTAAGCAAAAAGCACAGATCTATCCGCTGGAAGTATCCATCCATGGCGTGGGCAAGCTTCGAATTGGCTTTAACTTTGCATTCCGGGGTAAAACGGGCATATGTGGAGCATTTCCATCATGTTATAGAAGTAAACGCTTTATTTATTAATTAGGATATATAAGTTGAACTAAATTTACACGATAACGACGGAGAGGACAGATCTTAGTTCAACTTATATAGTTTCTCTGATCGGCTTACATATGATGAAGGGTGGTGGCAAGCTTGGATCGACGTTTGTTGGAAGAGGGACTTGCGATTATCGTTTCCAGTCGGGAACGTACAGGAGATCTGTGGCACGCCCATTATGGGGCGGGTGCGATTGCGGCATATTTTTGGGTACGGGAAAATCGTCTCACTGCCCTTGCCGCCGGCAGTGTTACCGCCGAAGCAAAAGCCATGCTTCGCCAGCATGGAATCAACCCTGGTCAGACCTCTCCGATTGGTGAAATGATGCCCAGGGAAGATGCTGAAGCGCGTATTACGGACGCATTGGATCGAACGATTGGAGAGCTACACTGGGTTGGACACCAGGCCATCTACGGGGCGATCAGCCTGAAAGCCATTCGCGAACTGGATGGATGGGGCACTGCGGAGGATATTGGTCGGCTGGTTGAACTGATCGATTCATTCGATCGAACCATCCCGGGAAGATCCTGGATGAATACAACGATGAAAGAAATTCGCAGTCTGAAGCCGGAAAAAAGCGATGGTTTCCCCGAAATTGAAAATCCAGTTCAGTTGTCACGCCTGATTCTGGATGAGCTTGGTGCGTTCCAGACCATATATCACGCGGAAGCACATCATGATCTAATTGGTCATATGCTCACCTACGGACATGCGCTTAACATATTATATGAATTGGGTTATCCGGCATTGTTCCATAAAGGCATTCCACCTTTCCTTACCATGGTGAAGGCGCTACGTTTAAGCCGAGATGTGGATATTGAACAGGCGATGCCGACATTGCAATCACCCGTAGACCTGCTGCCACTGGAACGGGCGGAACGATCAGTGGCGCTCCCTCATGAGCTGGAATATTGGCTCACCGACAGACGTTCCCGTGACTGGAACGGAGGTCATATATTCAAATTCCCGTTCAGCTTCTATCATCATGCCAAGAACGGGGAGCCCGTACCTGAAACATGGGAGAATTTTCGTTATATCATCGCGTGAGATAAAACATACATTTCAGAAGGGGTGTCCGTCATGACGGACACCCCTTGTAGGCATTATTCTGGGTTTACCGAATTGTGGGCAACCTGTACCTTTTTAACGGGGCCAAATTTCAAGGATAAAAAGGATCAGCATGACTCTGGACACCAGCATGTATGGTGATTTTCGTACGGGCTGACGCGCTGCCCATATTCCCCAGGAACTCATAAGTGCAATACTCCCCCAGAACATCCATAAGGAGATGCCTTCGGGTGTAAATAGAAAGGACAGCTTGGGCAGTCCCCTGTTGCCAGCCCCAAGAAGAACAGTGGTCATATAGACGAGGACAAGGAAAAACAACTCGAAGAGCAGGGTTTGCAGCCAGAAATAATAGATGTTGAACACTTGTAGCATGATGACTGTGATCAGGATAAACAGGATACCAACGGATAAGAATGTTGCCGCAGTCCATCCAATGAGAGATGTTGTTATAACAACTGTTTCCTGATATAAGATGTACATTCCCAACGCATACATAGCGGGGCCCGCCATATAACTGGTGACAGCAATCCAAAGATAGAAGAAATACCTTTTCTTCATGGTCATATCCATCCTTTATTGTTCATAGGATTTGAAAGCTACTTATGTCATATAAACATCATCAGGATGGGTTTGGTTGGGTTATCGATAGGAGTTTCTCGCGAGAAATCGGCATTTAACCGCCATAGAGACGACCACATTCATACGTAATTCATCCCGATTACCATCAGCGCTAGTGGGGAAAGGCGGTAAAATGGTATTATCGGATCAGCCGCAAGGAAGACACACCGACAGCTCATACGCTAAAGTACAGCCGGCCATGGGGCCGGTTTTTTAATTCGGTGATTGCATCCCTGCCCTGATCGGGTATTAAAGACTAGATATATAAGTTGAACTAACGATTTACACGAGAACGAAGAGGACAGAAATAACCTGAAGAAGCGGAGCTAAAAGCTTTCTGCAAGAAAGCTACTTCGGAAGCATACACTGCGCCTTTATCCACGGATTTCTACCTTTATATAAGTGGATCAAGAAAATCCGGGGATAACAGCGATCGGAAGGTTGTTCTGTCATCGAAGTGGCAAGTGTAAATATTCTGTAGTTCAACTTATATAGATAACAGGAGGCTACGTGATATGAAAACAGTATTGTATGTTCCACTGGATGATCGTCCAGCGAATCTGGATGATGTGATTGTGCAAGGGAAAGCAGCCGGTATCCATATCGTTACACCGAACCTGAGTGATATTAAGAATCGTCTGGACTCGGAGAAAACCGTAGATGGCACAACGCTGCTCGGCACCTCCACGCCGGTGTATGGCAAACCGTCCAAGATTCACGACTTTATTCTGAAACATGCTGCCAAGGTCGACGGATTCATTATCTCATCCGATATGCTCGCTTATGGCGGTCTGATTGGCAGTCGTCAGCTCCGTGAAGATGGAGGAGGCGCCTATCCGGAATACGATGAAGAAACCACGCGTTTGCTGGATGTGATCCGCGTGATCAAGCAGAAATATCCACGCAAACCCGTATTTGTAATGGATACCATCATGCGTTTGGCTACGACCTCGTTTGCAGATGGCTTGGCGCTCGATGCATATAATGAGTCTCGTGCGTTGATGCAGCAGCCACGTCAGACATACACCGAGTTTGAGGATATTATCGAAGGTTATAACCTGTCCCCCGATGGGGTGGAATATGGGACAACGACCTATTTTGATAAAGAACAGTATTACAATACAAGACAACATAAATTCAAAACAAATCTATACATTCTGGATCAGCTGGCTCGCACAGGTTATATCGATTTCCTTGCGGTTGGCGTCGACGATGCAAACACGCAGGGTGTTCAGATCAATGAAATCAAATATGTAGAAGCGCGGATCAATGAATGGCTGGGTGGAACCAATGGACAAAATCCGGATCGTGCGATCATCCTGCCGGATGCGGATGGTTTGGGGCACGCTTTGGTCGCTCGCATGGCTAACCAGTTGTTCCGAGGTGGGGCGAGGACACGTTACGCAGTGAAATATTTTGGTCCTCACGGCAATACCATCATTAACACGTATGAATACATGGATGTACACGAGAATGTGGTTCGTCATGTGGATATTGTAGGTGGTGTGCTTGTAGCGGATTCGGCATATCCTGAACCTGAGGTGGTGACGGATGTGGGTGCTGGCTTGGAAAATGAACAGCTAGTGGCTGTAGCAGCCGATCAAGTTGTCCCGTTTGACATGACCTCCGAACTGGATCGTATGACGAAGGGTCACCCGGGTAATTCCGGAGAGAACACGGGCATCGACATCGAGATTATTGCCATTACCGCTCTGGATCAGGTGCAAGCTGCGTTGGAGCAACTGACGCTGAATAGTGAGCAAGGTCTGCCTTCGGTATTGATTGATTTTGTGGGTAAAGGACCAGCCAATGTTGATGTTGCTGAAGCGTTGCTAAACAGTCCGTATACCGGGCGGGTTCTGGGATACAGTGCTTGGAATACACCGGGCAACAAGATCGGTATTGCCGTAGGCATGGGACAGTCGAGGTACGCGTTAATTACAACAGAGAAGCATGAGCATAAGTTGCGAGATGAAATGAATGCGCATGGCTCGCTGTTGTTTAAGCGTTTCCTGAAGGATTATTATTACAAAGCGGTAGCGATTGCGGACATCCGTACGTATTCCCGAGCCCATGCGCTGTATACCAACGTGGCTACCCTTTCGGATCAAAATATGTTGCTGTTCAACTCAGAGGAAGACTATGCCCATTTGCAAACATTGCTCCGTGATTTGATGCAGACTTATACCACGGCACTTGCGAATAAAACAGCCTTCCAGACAGGCAATGTGGCGATTAAACAGATCTGTAATGACGAATTGTCCTATGCGACGTATGCTAGTGCGCTGCTGGAATATGCGAATCCTGATTTCATCTGGGGCCGTGCATTTGAGATTACGTTGAACCCGCAAGTTACGCTGAACTAAACGGTTATCTCACCATGGGCTCCTCGTGTTTGGGATCATCACTGGTATGACTGTACTGCTTAATCTCGCCGTTGTTAAAAATGATATATTGATACTTCGCTTCGAGTTCATCCGCGAATGTTACTGAGACACCGTAAGGTGCTTCAGAACTTTTTGAGGAGTAAGTACCTTGTACTTCGATAAGCTGTTCGGGTGAGTAACCTTTCTGTTCAATCAGGTAAGTGGTTACCTGTTGTTCAGCATCATTTTTCTTGAGCGGATTACCAAGCAGTCCGATGTAATCCCAGCAGGATATCCCGAGTATAAATGATAAGATGACAAGTGAAGTGATCTTGAAAGTTTTACTCATAGGTATTTCTCCTTCTTTTACGTAAGAGACAATGAATTTGATAATAAAATTTTAATGTATTTGGATAAATTTATCAATTAATTGATCTTAAAGCTTACTTAGGTATTCTTTAAAATGATGATTCCAGAATCGTCTTTTTTCCACCCGAACGACGCCCTTAATCGCACCGAAGTCGTACGGAACACCATCCGCGCTAGGGATGAGAGGGTGTAAGATTGTATTATCGGATCAATAACAAGGGACACACCGAAAGCACATACGCTAATGTACAGACCGGCCAAGTGGCCGGTCTTTTTGATGCGGTGAATTAGTCCCGGTACTGGTTCGGTCGGAATACAGACTCTGAGTTAAAAGGGGGAGCCTACTGCTGCTGCATTGACGCTGCATGGTGTGGGCAGATCTCAAACTTGCAGCCAAAGGGGGCGAAATGAATGTGTCTATGAGAAATGAAATTAGCACTACCGTGAGTACCAGTAAAATGAGTACGCTCATTAAAAAAACGCTGAATCAGAAGCTCGCGGTACTTGTTCCAGAGTGGAACGGTCGTGTGCTGGATGTACCTGCGTCAGGCGAAGTGTTAACCGGGCCCTGCGCAGTGGTTGCGTTTGCCGAAGAAGTGCCGAAGTCTGCTTGGGCGGGATATCGACGGATCATCAAAATCTCACCATACGCTCGTCCGGAAGATGGCGGCGCTGAACAAGTGGAAGCTTGGTCAGCCCTTCTAATCGAAGGGTTGCATCAAGTAAGGCTGGTGGATGAAGCAGGTGAGTCCTTCACTTGTATCTATCTGGGTTCTTCAGATAGTGACCGGGTGGATGCAGGGTCTGGCATGCTTACGCGCAGTCTGCGGTTCGGAGTGTATGTTCCCGAAGACTCGGGAGCTATCCTCGCTGAAACAGAGGACGCGTGGTTAGCTGCGCTTCAAGGCTGGACACAGCAAGAGCTTGGCTCGAACTGGTCGGTATATGGTGATGTCTGGCCTGGAGGATATGAGATGCCGTCTGTGTTATGGCGATTGGCCGGATGCAGCACGTCTGTGGCGGGCACTTCGGCATTGGAGATTCGACAACAGTGGATTGGGCATGTGCTCTCCGATCATTCGGTGTTAACACGCCAGACCGTTACTTGGTTGGTAGAGCAACTTGCGGTCCAAGCTCGTCTTGCCGTAACTGAAACGGGTGGCGAAGAGCAGGAAGGTAACACGCGATATATCACAGTGGATGAAGTCACGGCAGATTTACAGGCAGATGCCTATCTGAACGGTCAGATTCGCCTGACGTTGCAACAGCGGATTCGTCGTCCGGGTACGAATGTACCTTTCATTCGTGAGATTCACCATAGCAAAGGTATGGAGTAAACGTTAGTCGAGAGGAACCTTTTATTAGAGGTTGTTCAAAAAGCCCGCTTTTGATTACAAAGGATGCCTAACGGCATCATCAGCACCGAATATGGAATTCAGCCGAAAAAGCATATGCTTACGATGATTGTTTCCTTCTGAAACATGTAGTTGCTCACGTAGTTTTCCCTACGCTCTGCTACTCCATTTCTAACTTCATCCCATCTTCTCGGTACTGAAAACCGATCTTTTTGAACATGCACTTTTAAGAGTGGTTCCAGATTATAGCTTTGAGATGATAGATGTAGCTTCAACATTGTAGCTTCAAATTCATAGGTTCATAGGATCGAAAATTCATAGGTCAAGTTTAAAGATCAATGTTCACAAATTTAGTAGTACAACAAATGAGGTGAGATGGCAATGGCAAGCTCAGTGAAAAAAAGCAAACAGACAGCCCCGCGGTATACACGGGCCGAACTGATGAATCATGCAGAAGCCCTCTTTGCCGTTAAGGCAGAGGTGCTGTACGGTGCGCTGTACGAAGCGGCGCAAGAGACGTTTTCCATTGAAGAAACGCAAGAACGAATTAACCAATTTATGAAAGCGAAGGTGAAGGGATAATGGCAGGTGGAACTTGGGAGCAAACGAATCGTCCGGTCCTTCCGGGCTTATATATGAATTTTCAGGCGGCAGCATCCTCGGCCATTCAAGCGGGAACGCGGGGAACGGTCGTTGTGCCAATCAAGGCCAACTGGGGTCCTGTGGGGACTTTTGTTGAAGTAGGGAGCGAAGCGGCGATTGAACGCATTTATGCCGCGAATGTGCTGGATAACGGTACAGCGTATACATCCTTGAAGCTCGCCCTGTTGGGTGGTCCGAAGAAGTTACTCGCTTATCGGGTAGCAAGTGCTGCGGCCAAAGTAGCTACGCTTACTTTGAAGGACAGCAGTGATGCCAATGTGCTGCAACTGGATGCGAAATATCCGGGGGATCGTGCGAACGGGTTCTACGTCACCATCCAGCCAGGTGTGATTGATAATACGAAACATGAAGTGCGCCTTTTTGAAGGTAATCGGATGTTGTATGCGCTCCTGACAGCGGATATTACGGCAGCTTCTCTGGCAAAAGAGATTAACGCAGATGAACAAAATGTCTGGGTGACGGCGCAGGCGATTGGCGATGGTGCAGGTGTAGTTGCAACAATTGCGGGTGCGGCATTCAAAGGTGGCGTAAGTGGCAACGATGACCTGACCAATGCGGAGTACATTGCAGTACAGGGTGCGCTGGAAGGGGAGCAATTCGACGTCTTGGCTTTGGATCAGACGGCAGATGCACCTCTGCTTGCAAGCTTTGCAGCATGGGTGAAACGTGTACGTAGTGAAGGCAAACCGGTGGTGGCTGTATTCGGCGGTTCCGCAGCGGATGATACCTCTGCTACAGCAGCACAAAAAGCGGCAGCACGTTCGCTTGCGCTGAACCATGAAGGTGTGATTAATGTCGGTACAGGCGTGCGCCTTGGGGATGCATTCTACAGCTCGGCAGAAACGTCCGCTTATGTTGCAGGACTGATTGCCGGACAACGTCTGAACCAATCCACAACCTATGCAGCTACTCCGTTCGATGATGTGACACGTCGCTGGACGCGTGCAGAACAGGAACAGGCGGTACAGAATGGCGTATTTATTTTCTTCCATGATGGTCGTCAGGTGAAGGCACTTCGCGGTGTAAACACACTGGTAACGCCAGTCGCTGGACAGAATAATGCGTGGAAAAAAATCCGTTCCATTCGTGTGTTGGACGCCATTAACACGGATTTGCAACGTTCTGCGGAAGATACGTATATCGGTAAAGTGAACAATACCGAAGAGGGTCGTCAGGCACTGATTAGTGCCATGAAGGCCTATTTGGCGCTGCTCGCACAGAGTAATGTTATTGAAGCTGACGGTTATGATGTCATTCTTGACCCGGCATATTATGGCGCGGCACCAGTTCTGAAACCGGAGGCAGATCAAGTATTCCTGCAATGGAATGTGAAGCTGACGGATGTAATGGAGCAGTTGTTTGGTACATTTTACGTGCAATAAGGTTGTGTGAGAGGAAAGAACCGTTTTCTAGAAAAATTCACCATACGTTGAACTGATGGTTTACACGATAAGAGCAATCGGAAGATTGTTCTGACTGCGGAGTTATACCGTGTAATATTTATTAGTTCAACGAACCCAAGGAGGAAAATATATGTTGGATGCGTCAAGAGTAATTCTCGGTACCCATGGTCAGTTGCATATCGATGGCGTGTGGCAGACAAACATTAACAAGTTGGAAGCGAGTGTGGAGATTGAAAAGCGTGAGCTGAATCTGGTCGGTAACGACTGGAAAGTACACAAAAATGGCGCGAAAAAAGGAACAGGCACGATGACGGGCTACAAAGTCACTTCGGATATGATCCAGCGCGGTTTCACCAAATTCGAGATTATTTCCAAGCTGAACGACCCTGAATCATATGGACATGAGAGTGTATTGCTGAGAGGTTGCATGGTGGACAAAATTCAGCTTGCCAACTGGACAGCCGGCGAAGAAGTACCGGAGGAAACGGGCTTTACGTTTGAAGGATTTGAATTGCTGAATCCGATTGTGGCGAACTAAGCTCTGGAATAGCCACGTTATTTGAGCTAGTTTGCTCAAGCGTGATTGCATAGTTACTTCGTATAATATGGACACCAATGCGGGCCGAGATGATCTCGGTCTCTTTGTTGTCTCTACAGGCTTGGAAGCTGGCATAGATAAACCCATTTGTGAAATAAGAAGGAGATAACGCCCGATGAGTATGAATGAAAATATGTCCGAAGAACAGATTTTGGATCAGTTGTTTGAAGCAGCAGAACGTTTGCCAGAGGAGAATGTGCGCATTCAACGTCTGGATCTGTTGTTGACCTTGCGTGGACTGACGTCTTCCAAAGTGGATCACATTCGCGAGCGCTGTACGATTCGAAAAACGACCAAAGGCCGCACCGAGGAAAAGGTGGACACCGAAACGTTTAACGCGCTGCTCATTTCCGAAGCAACCGTGAAATTAAAAGTCCGCAGCCTGGAATTGTCCGGCTGGGGTGACACACGCATTACCGGCCGCATGAAGTTGTCCGGTGGCGAACAGGCAGTACGTCGTATGTTGCTGGCTGGTGAATTGGATGCTGTAGGCGATAAAGTGCTGGAGCTGTCCGGATTTGGTGTGGAGATTGAAGACCTAAAAAACTGATTCACTCCGGCGGGATGACCACGTTCCTGTATCACATGTGGGTACGTCATCATCTCCGGCCCGGAGAGTTCTGGTCTTTGCCACGCGGGGAGCGCTCGCTGTTAATTGCGTTCTCAGAAGAGGAAATGTCAGCGATAACTTCGCAAATGAATCGATAACGATATAAGGCAGGAGGTGAAAAAATGGCAGAAATGATTGTAGGTCTATCCAAATCCAATGCGGAAATGCGGACAACCCTTCGATACCTGGATCAGATCCAGCGCTCAACGGAACGTCTGGGCAGAGTTCGTTATCAGAGTCTGATTAAGGTGAACAATGAGCTGAGAACGACTGGACGCAGATTGGAGCATATTTATAGTATGGCTGTGCGAATCAGCAGGCTGCGAATCACACCGACGATTGGGTTGATTGATAAGCTGAGTCCGGCACTGGATCGCGCATGGGTTAAACTGAATAGATTCAGGGACCAGATGGTTACGGCTTCGGGAACAGTATCCCTTGAAGTTCGGCAGAAGATTGAAGTGGCGATGGGCAAAGGAGGGCAAACTGGCCCAACTATGGCTGTCATGATTCAGAACAACAAAAACATTACTAACAATACGAAGGAAGAAGAACCTAAAAAGTGGTGGGAAAAGGCACTAGAAGTAGCTAATAGCATTATGGATGCGTTCAACAATATTGGAGATATTATTGATCGTTTCAAAAAGAAAAAAGAAGATAATCCTGCATCAGATCCAACCAGAAGTCCAGCATCCAAATGCTGCTGTTGCACAGGTGGAAAGATGGGCAAAAACCGTAGAGTTCGTTCACCGAATGCGGATGGTGGTGGATCAGATCGTGGAAGACGAAATTACCGAAGCGGTAGAAGGTCTAGTAATCGTTCGAACCGGGGCCCATCACCAGTACCCAATCCTGTACCTGATACTCCAACTCCTCCGGCCGATCGCAACCGTAATAGGGGAGGCGGTAGAAGAATACGAGGAAGCGGTAGATTAGGATTTGCGGATGGTGGATTGGGATCTTTAACCGACATGCTGGCTGGTAATGGATTGATGGATAATTTAAGTAGTGGCTTTGCCAAAGGAGCAAAAAGGTTGCTTGGACCCATCAGCATGCTTGCTGATGTGGCGAATGTAGCGACAGCACCACCGGAAGAACGTGGCCGAGCTGTAGGTTCTATGATTGGCGGCACAGCAGGTACAGCGATTGGTAGCGCCATCGGTAGCGTTCTTTTGCCTGGCATCGGGACATGGGTTGGTGGTGCAGTAGGTGGTTGGGCCGGAAGTGCAGCAGGCGGTTGGATTGGAGATAAAGCGAAGGATATTGGAAACTTTATGTCTAGTGCTACCGAGGGTGTAGGGGATGCATTGTCGGGTGCAGCTGATTATGTTTCTGAGAAAACAAAAAAAATCACCGATGGCATATCCGGCTTTTTCGGTTTTGGTTCTAAAAAAGAAGAAAAGACAGTCTCGGTCGCAACGGTGGCTTCACCGCCTTCCGTACCCGCTGTTCCGCAGATGGCACCTGCTTATATTCCACCGGCACTGACCATGACAGGCCCAACGGCTTATATGAACAGCAAAGTCGGTCAGCCTACATCTGCTGGATTCATGGGAACAAGCATGATGCAGAGCCAAGCGATGGCGCTTGGTAACGGTGCGCAGACGAATGGAAAATCGTCCACGATGACGGTACAGATATCTGAAGACCAGATGAGCAGCCTGTCCGGTTACTTGAAGGATTTCAAAACCGAAACTACCAATCAGATTGCGATAAATATTCCACCAGGTGCGGTGCAGGTGACCGTGCGCGAAAATGCGATTGATTATGACGCAGTTTCTCACCAGGTGGGGCAACGGATCTCTAACGAGTTCCGCCGTGCGATGCAAAACCGCAAAACAATTATGGCCTAAGCAGAAAGGAGGCCGCAGATATGTCAGTACTTGAAGATAAAGTTGGTCCTAACAAAATGTCATTTACGTTGAAGGACGGCAACACTCCATTTCAATTCCCAGTGAACCCTGAAGAAGTTAATATTTCCAGGTCTAAGGGATATGAAACGGTCAATATGTTGGAGCATGGCGAGTTTGATTTTGCACAAGGGGAGAAGGTGAAGGAGATCACCTTCTCTTCTTTTTTTCCCAAAAGATTTGATCCGTCCTATTGCATGGATGAAAAATCTTTTCTAGATCCACGTGTGGCGATGAATGTGCTGAACACCTTTCTGATCTCCAAAAAGCCGCTGCGTTTCATCATTTCAGAGACGGGCGTGAACGTGCCTGTTTTTATTGTTTCGCTTAATTCGAGCTTTCGTGGGGGGGAGATAGGGGATATTTATTTCGACCTGACCCTACGCACATGGCGGGATTCCAAGGTGGAAAAGGTGGGCTCTGCGGCATCCGGGAGCAAGTCAGGTTCTCGTACCGATTTGAAAAAAAACAGCAAGACCTACACTGTCAAATCTGGTGACTCCCTGTCCAAAATTGCAAAGCTGGAGCTGGGTAGCAGTTCCAAATGGAACGAGATCTACAAGCTCAACGCAAAGATCATCGGCAGTGATCCGAACCGGATCAAACCCGGGCAAAAGCTGGTGATGCCATGACCTACAAGGTCATTGTCGACGACAAATATGACATCACCAAGCTGGTGGAGACGATTACGCTGAAGGATTCGCTCGACCAGATTGCCTATCAGGCCAACATCCGGCTGGCGGTGTCTGCATCTTCCGGTCTGCCTTCGATCTCACCGGGCATGGCGGTGCGGATTAGTGGGGTTCCTTTTGGTGAAAAATCCATGGTTCATCTGTTGCATCCTGCGGTCATCTGGGAGGTGGAGAGTTCCAACAGCGGCACCAAGCGGCTGTCTCTCACGGTGTACGACCGGATGATTTATCTGGAAAAATCGGAGGACGAGTTCCTATTGCCGAAGGATCAGACGGCTACACAGCGGCTTAAAACCTACGCCAAAGAGTGGAAGATTCCATACGCTTCACTGCCGGATACCAAGACAAAGCTGGGCAAAGCCGTGTATCGGTCACAGACGATTTTTTCGATGATCTTTGCTGATCTGAAGGAAACGGCGAAGTCCGGTGGGGACATGTATCATCCACGGATGACACCCGGTGGGCTGCAGCTCTTCAAGGTCGGAAGTAATGCAAAGGTGTATGAACTTGATCGACTAATTGATCTGACCCAGATGCGTACGCTCGAAGGGGCGGTTACCAAAGTTAAAGTGATGGCAGCGTCGGAGTCTGGAAATGGCAAAGAAGTTCCTTCCAAAGTGCTCGCGATTGAGCAGGATAATGTGGAAGAACTGGGTACATTGCAAAAACTGGTCGAGGACGATCAGGTCAAAACAGCAACTGCCGCGAAGAAACTGGCGAAAAGTCATCTGACGGGTATTCAGGAGACCTTTACGATATCCGCACCGGATGTGAATACGATTCGCGCCGGGGATGCAGTGTTGTTGAAAGGACTGAAGCTAATCGTCATGTCGGTCAGCCGTGATCTGTCCGCTGGGCCTGGAACGATGACGTTGGAACTGGGTACAGCTGAGATGGTGAAAAGGAGGTATTACCTTGAATAAAGATGATCCGTATGGGCATTTTGCCGACGTCATGCGGGGCGCGATGAGTACACATTCTCGTCAGGCCGTGAGCGGGCTGGGCGCGGTACTGGGTACGATGACCTCATCCGGCGTGAAGCTGGATGATTTCAAGCACGAAGTGCAGGATTATCTCGTGGCCGAGCTGCCGGGCACGCTTGGACTACCGGAGCGCGAGGCTGCTGGCGCGATTTCCGGTATACCTGACGTGGCAAACGGCGGAACGACGGGCACGGGACGGTTTCTTTTGCAAGAAGAGGAAGTGGATGAAGCGGTGTTGTCTCTTGGTAAGGGATTAAAAGCGGGAGATCGCGTACTGGCGATGCGGGTGAATGGCGGTAACGACATTGTGGTGCTGTGTAAGGTGGTGAGTGCGCATGCCTAGTTTGTTCCCGGAAACGGGTGTGGTCTGGGGAGATGAGGAGGATCTGTTGGGGGCGGCTTTGGAAGAGGTGCGCTTCGGACGGAGCTGGCGATTCGATTATGATGCAGGGGATTTTGTACTGACCCCGAGTGGCAAAGTAGCTGCGGCGGGTGCGCATGAAGCCTGGGTGCAGTGGTGTATTAAGGCAGTGAAAACGCCACGGTACAGACATGTGATTTACTCCCGGAACTATGGTTCGGAGCTGGAGGATCTGGTAGGGCAGGGTGATAGCCGGGGTGTGATGGAAAGTGAGATTACACGGATGGTGACGGAGACGTTGCTGGCTGATCCACGGACGGATTCGGTAGACCAGTTTACGTTTGATTGGAATCGGGAGCAGTGTACGTTCTCGTGCCGGGTGGCGAGTGTGCAGGAAGAGATGTTTATTCTGGAAAGTGAGGTGATCTGACGGGATGGCTGAGATTCCGCGTTATTTGGAGGACCAGACGGAGGAACAGATTATGCAGCGTATGCTGGATCGTCTGCCCGCGGATCTGGATAAGTCGGAGGGTTCGTTCTTGTGGGATGCGGAGGCTCCGGTTGCGTTTATGCTGTCTGAGGCAGCTTTGTGGGCGCAGGAATTATTGCGGCGGGGGTTTGCAAGTACGGCTGCGAGCAGTGATCCGAATTTTCGTTCGGAAGAGCTGGATCTGCGGGCAGGGGAGCACGGCATCACACGGCGAGCTGCGGTGGCGGCACAAGGTGCAGTGAGGTTCATGGGTACGCCGGGGAAAGTGGTGCCTGCGGGAACGGTCGTAGCTACGCTCGCGGATGAAGTGTCTGCTGAAGCTTCGCTCGAATATGAGACAGTGGGACGATTGGAACTGGATGCAGAGGGCTCCGGGTTGGTAGGTGTGCGAGCGCTTGTTGCTGGAAAAGAGAGCAATGTGCCTGCGGGCACCGTAACTGTGCTGTCTACACCTGTAAATGGCGTAACCTCTGTCACGAACCTTGAGGTTATTAAAGGCGGTGCAGATATTGAGGCAGACACGGCGCTGCTGGAACGTTTTTATGCCAAAGTCCGCAACCAAGGGACAAGCGGTAACAAAGCACAATATGTGCAATGGGCCAGTGAAGTACCAGGTGTTGGTGCAACGCGTGTGATTCCCTTGTGGGAGGGGCCAGGCACGGTGGGATTATATCTGCTGGACACGGACAAACGTGCTGCGGGTACCGATCTGGTGGCGGCGGTACAGAAGTACGTTGACCCCACGCAAGATGGACAGGGTGAAGGCGTGGCACCGGCGGGGCCAGTGGTGTCCGTGATGCCAGCTGAGGAAGTACCGATGAACATTCGGGTGAAGCTGACGTTGGCAAGTGATGCGACGTTGGCCGATGTACGAGCATTGATCGAACGCGGGGTGACCGCGTATCTGAAACAGTTGGCTTTTGCTGATCCACTCGTTCGTTACACTCGCATTGCCGCGATCCTGCTGGACATTCCGCCTATTATCGACTATTCGGAGCTTACCGTGAACGGTGTGAGCGACCAGAATATCGAGATGACCGCGAGTCAGGTGGCCGTGCTGGGGGCGGTGGATGTGAATGAGTAGTGTTGGGCAGACGGTTGATCAGGATGTAATTGGGGAGTGCGGAGACTTAAGAAGATCGGGAGAAGTAAGCGGATCCGGATTGGAACTGGTGAGCGAGACACTCCATATTGATTTGCAAGGAAGGGAGGGGACAGGGCATGAGTGCTCCTTCTACTGTAGATGTTGGACTGACGAGTGAGAAAGGGCGGGAGTTGTTCTCGTATTTGCCCAGGTATTATGAGACTTCTCGTGTAATGCAGGCCGATATGCAGACCAAAGGCAGCGAAATGGATCTGCTGTACAAGGCGCTGGATGAGACGCTGGAGCAGTTTTTTGTCCGCACGGCGACGTGGGGGCTGGACTTCTGGGAACAGGAGCTCGGCATTGAGACGGAGCGTCTCAAACCAGTGGAGCAGCGGCGTGCCGTGGTGGAGTCGAAACTGCGCGGTGCCGGGAAGTTTTCGGGGAGACTGGTTGCGAATGTGGCTGAGGCGTATGCCGGGGGCAAGGTGGATGTGACGTTTCAGCCGGAAGCGTGGAGTTTTACAGTGAGCTTTGTGGATACGATGGGTATCCCGCCCAATATCGACGATCTCAAACGGGCGATTGAAGAATTGAAACCAGCCCATATGTCCGTAGAATATGAATATCGCTATCTGGTCTGGGATGATCTGGACGACAAACAGATGACATGGGACGAACTCGATGCCGCGTCCTTGACGTGGAATGAACTGGAGGTGTGGGCGTAATGCCAAAAGAAACAGATCGACTAAAATTGCCTCTTCCCTTGGGGAATGAGAATGTGACTCGGGAGAGTATTAACGGGATTTTTGAAAAGATTGACGCAGGTGTGGCGACGCAAGCGGATTTGGATGCGCTTCGTGAAGCGGTGAGTCAGATGGATATTCCCGATGCGTCTTTGACGCAGAAAGGGAAGGTGCAGTTGTCTAGTAAGACAGATGGAACGTCTGAGACGTTGGCTGCGACGGAGAAGGCAGTTAGGGATGCCACAATAAAATCTAATTCTTTGATAGCACAAACACAATCTAAAATAGATGTACACTCTGAAAAAATGGTAACTAATGTGGGGATCCATGGCTTACGAGTCAATACAGGGAGTTTGGAGTACGTAGACGGAAATTCTTGGGTTAAGTTAATAAGTGCATCTACAGCTGATATAACTTACTTCGTGAATGTTAATTCAGGCAGTGATAGTAATACAGGATTACAGAGTAATAGTGCTTTCAAAACTATCAATAAAGCTATAACAATGCTACCTAAAATTATAAATCATGACATCAATATCAGAGTCTCGGCTGGAGTTTATAAAGAAAGTCTTTCATTAAATGGTTTTTTAGGAGGAGGATTTCTTTTAATCACTGGGGATAGTGGCAGTACTAGTATTATTGATGGTCGCATAAGTTTTTATGCATGTTCAAGCCGCATTATGATTGGTGGAGTTAATGTGAATTATGATGGTTCTACTAGATATACTTCAGCTATAAGTGTTTATAACTGTCAACATGTACAACTAAATCTAGCTATAAATAACTCTGTCAAGACGATACATGGTGTGGAGGCATCTCGATCATTTGTGGATGTGTTTTCCTGTAATATATCAAACAAAGATGTAGCTATAAAAGCGATTTCTTTTGCACATGTTATGTCAGATAATAATTCAGGTACTTCAAATAATGTTGTATTTGAAGCATCTCTTGGGTCGAGTATTGTTAAAAGTAATGGACAACCATCAGGTACTACTTCTGAAATTATTCGTACCGGAGGCACGATAAAATAAAACATCGTTTTCGATTAGAATTTAAATAGATCAGGGGATTTATATTTAATTGAAAGGAAATACAGGGTAAATAAAATTCTGTAAATTAATTTGTTTCATTTCTTTGTAATTGATTTGAATGAAATACGAAAACAGAATACTTATTTTAAAAGTAGAACCAAAGGAGGTGAAACCATGGAACGATGGGACACCCTATGGAAATGGGGAATTGCACTCATGAGCAGCTCTGTAACCTACTTCTTCGGAGGTTGGTCAGGCGTACTCGGCGTACTACTCGTGTTCGTCATCCTCGACTACCTTACCGGCATCGCGGCGGCGGGCATGAGTGGGCAGTTAGAAAGCAACGTTGGCATGTTCGGCATCGCACGAAAGGTATTTATATTTGCGATGGTATCGGTGGCTCATCTGGTGGACGGTGTTCTGGGAGACGGACATTTGTTCAGGGATGCGGTCGCCTTTTTTTATATCGCAAATGAGTTGTTGTCCATTATCGAAAACGGGGGCAAGTTGGGCGCTCCTATCCCCCCTGTGATTCGGCAAGCCATTGAAGTGCTCAAGGGCAAAGGGGGAACCGGGGAACTCCCCGGTAACTTCTCCCCAAGTGCCAAAGACTCTTTTTCACAGGCAGACCCGGATGAGATAGATTCACAGGTTGGAGATAGTAAGAAGTAATGCGACTTAGCAAGCTAGCACTTGAAACTACACATAACTCAACACATAAGGGACACGCACACAAGCAACCCCTGATCCAACCGCATTAACTATAGGAGCATTTTGCATCAATCCAGAGAGTGACATCCAATCAGCAATGTATAGATCAGAATGCTCTAATCTGTCTATACTTGTACCTGGGAACGCTTGAATCGAATGATGTAAAATGCTGATACAAACGGCAATTTGCCGCATAAAGGGTGTGAGAAACATGCAAACGAGAAGTTCGGGCAACACACAGGGCATTGACGTCTCCCGGTATCAGGGCAATATTGACTGGGCGAAAGTGAAGGCAAGTGGCATGACATTTGTGTTCATCAAGGCAACCGAGGGACAGACATATACCGATCCCAATTATCAGAAAAATGTAACAGGCGCACTGGCAGCGGGCATGCTGGTCGGAACCTATCACTTCTTCCGTGCGACATCGACCGATGGTGCCAAGGCAGAAGCGGTACATTATGCCAATACACTTAACAAAGTTGGAGGCGCCAAAGCGTTACAGCTGCCACCCGTCATGGACTACGAGAACAACCCCGGCAACCTGAGCAAAGCGCAGATGAATACGGTTGCCAAAGCTTTTTTAACCGAACTACAACGCCTCACAGGTGTAAAACCGATTATATACACGGGCAATTCTTTTGCCGGGAATTTTGACACATCACTCAGCTCATACGATCTGTGGATCGCGCGTTACAGCAACACTCGTGTACCGGACGACCAGCCGGCATGGAAGCGTTGGACGTTCTGGCAGTATACGGATTCAGGCAAGGTGAATGGCATTAGTGGCAACGTGGATATGAATGAATTCGAGGGAACAGCGGCACAGCTCAGAGCAAGATACGCAGCAGCCACTCCGAAACCACCGGAGCCATCCAATCCAACGAATCCAAGTAATCCGAATCCACCAACCGTACCACCGAAAGGGGGCGAACCGATGACAGCCGAAGAGAAAGCAGCGTTTGATGCGCTCAAATCCCAGGTCGACAAACTGCAGGCGCGTCAGCAAATGGAAGTTCCAGTATGGGCAAAAGCAGCTGTGGATGCAGCACTGGCATATGACACCAAAAATCCATTGTTCAGCATCGATAATGGGGCAAGTTATGATTTTTACCGTTTTATTACCGTGATGCATCGCAGAGGTTTGTTTAAAAAGTGAGCTGATTCTTAGCAAATTAGAATGTTGATTTTATATAAATGTGGATTGAGTGGAGAAGGAACACGAGACGCTTTTTGTCGAACCGTGTTCCTTTTTTGTGTTTTGTGTAAGTAATATTAACGCATATAATAAAGTTGAAGACTTATGTCTGTAAATCTCTTGTCTAATTGATTAATGTGATGTAAAGTAAGTTACACGAAATTGTTTTTCACCACAGTTTATTTACACAATCCTCCTCATCATGACAAAACCATAACATATGAAGTTATTGTAATGTCTCCCTGTTGTACAATCCAACATCTCAAGATGACTCGTTCATACATTTTACTTATCCAATCTGCAAGAGAAAGCCACCGATTTAAACAACTTACACGATTCATCAAACAACCTAGTCTATGTTGAGTTTCTTTCATCCGCATTGCTAACGAACGATAACGATACCTAATCCGGTCTCCACACTCCATGCTCAACACGACACGCTCAAGGAGCAGACTTTATAGCATAGCCAGCAGCGTAGTATCCATATGCCTATCAGTATCTTTAATCTACCAACTTAAACTTGCTCTTACCAGTCCATACCCACTCACTGTTACTTATTGACCTTAGTTCAAATAAAACGCAACAATTTCATTCGATTTCATAGATTCATCTCACAAGATACGTTGTTGAACCTTTTTCATTTTCTATAAAAGTAATCAAACGACGTCCTCAATCCATGTGCACGATCTGAAATTTACCTGTATTCCATACGTGTCCCATGCTGTGTTTACATTTCATCCATGCCGTACTTTTCCCATAACATTAATTCAGGTATCACAGGCATCTAAAGCCTTTTATATGATACATAGCACCAAACCGATTGCCAACATTGGAGATCTTTCATGCCAGCATCACACACATTATGAGACAGGGAAGGGTGTTGTACGTATGCGAATGAGAAAGAAATGGATGTCCGGTTTTTTGACTCTGGCTTTGAGCACCGTCTTGGTGTTGTCAGGCTGCTCAAGCAATGAGGGGGCTGGGAATTCGCCTGCTCCGGCGGAAGGAACCGACCCTCCAACCGAAACGGTAGCGCAGGATACGATGATTATGGGACGTGGCGGGGATTCCGTCGCACTCGACCCGGCGATTGTGACCGATGGAGAGTCACTGAAGATTGGACATCAGGTGTTTGATTCGTTGCTGGACTACAAGGAAGGCGGAACAGAGGTCATTCCTGGACTAGCAGAGAGCTGGGAGATTTCGGCAGATGGGCTCAAGTATGTGTTTAAGCTGAAGTCCGGTGTGAAATTTCATGATGGAACTGATTTTAATGCCGAGGCTGTTGTGTTCAACTTCAACCGCTGGGGTGATCCGGCGAGTGAATATAAATTCGAAGGAGATTCCTTCGATTATTACGACTCCATGTTTGGTCCAGAGGACGGACGTGTGATCAAGGAAGTGAAGGCGACGGACGAGACTACGGTGGAGTTCACATTGAACCAGCCACAAGCGCCTTTCCTGCAAAATATTGCGATGACGCCATTTGGCATTGCCAGCCCAACCGCGATTCAGGAGAAAAAAGAAAACTTCAAGAGCGAGCCTGTGGGCACCGGCCCATTTGTATTCAAAGAGTGGAAGCGTAATGACTCCATCACCCTGGAGAAAAACGCGGATTATTGGAAAGAAGGACTTCCGAAGCTGAACAAAGTAATCGTGCGTTCAATTCCGGATAACACCGCTCGCTTCAATGCTCTGCAAAACGGCGAGATTGATGTTATGGAAGACCTGAACCCGGACGATCTGTCCATCCTTGAAGGCAACAGCGAGTTACAGAAGATCGAGCGGCCACCATTCAACGTGGCGTATATCGGTTTTAACTTCAAGAAGAAACCATTTGATAATGTGAAAGTCAGACAAGCTCTCAATCATGCGGTGAACAAGCAGGCTCTTATTGATGCGTTTTTTGCTGGACAAGCTGAGCCTGCCGTGAACCCGATGCCGCCAACGCTATGGGGGTACAACGATACCATTGAGGATTACCCATATGATCTGGAAAAAGCAAAAGCTCTACTGGCCGAAGCTGGCTTCCCTGACGGATTGCCTGATCCGGTAACCTTCTATGCAATGCCGGTATCCCGCCCGTATATGCCTGATGGCAAGAAGGTAGCGGAAGCGATCCAAGCTGATTTTGAGAAAATTGGCGTTACGACGAACATTGAATCTCCCGAGTGGGCAACGTATCTGGATGATGCCAAAGCCGGGGAGAAAGATGACATCTACATGCTCGGCTGGACGGGTGACAACGGGGATCCGGATAACTTCCTGTACACGTTGCTGGACAAAGACGCCATTCCGGGCAATAACCGCAGCTTCTATGTCAACGAAGAGTTGCATGTGTTGCTGACCGATGCGCAGAAAGAAACAGATCAGGAGAAACGTGCCGAGCTTTACAAACAAGCGCAGGCAATTATCAAGGAAGACGCACCGTGGATTCCACTTGTGCATACCACCCCAATTCTGGCGGGTAAATCAAACCTGAAAGGTTTTGTACCATCTCCGCTGGGTAGTGAATCCTATGCTGGGGCCTACTTCGAATAGAGTAGAGGGAAGTTGAATCTGAATATGCATCTAACGCATTAACCATTCTTTCTATCAAAGCGCTGGTGAGACGAAAAGCTTGGCAGAACCCACATCCGGACGTAACTATCCAAAGCATGCGTGTCTGCCGGCGCTTTTTATTTTTGTATGATTTGTCGAAGGCAGGTGAACAGGATTGAACAGCTATATTGTCAAACGTGTGCTTGTGTTGCTGCCCGTACTGCTGGGCATGACCCTGATTGTCTTTTCCATCATCCACGCCATTCCGGGTGACCCGGCCGAGACCATACTTGGGCAAAAGGCAACCGAACAATCCAAGCAGGCCCTTCGTGACCAGCTCGGTCTGGATAAACCCTGGTTCCAGCAATATTTCGCCTACTTGGGCGATTTGCTCAAAGGAGACTTGGGAACATCCATCCGCACCAAGGTGCCTATTGCCCAGGAAATTGTGCCTTATCTGACAGCAACCCTTGAATTAACGATGGCGAGTATGTTGTTTGCTGTCATTATTGGGGTGAATGCCGGGATTGTCAGTGCATGGAAGCACAACTCCTGGTTTGATTACTGCTGTATGGTCATTGCTTTGGTGGGTGTATCGATGCCGATCTTCTGGCTAGGTCTGATGGAACAATGGTTGTTTGCCAATAAGTTGCAGTGGCTACCATCCATTGGGCGCATGAATGCACGAGATCCGGTGGAAGCCATTACGGGCTTGTATGTGCTGGATACGATGATCGCTGGACAATGGAATCAGTTGTGGACCGTGACCAAACATTTGTTACTCCCAAGTATTGCGCTTGGTACGATCCCGATGGCCGTTATTGCCCGGATGACTCGTTCCAGCATGCTGGAAGTGATGAGTTCCGATTACATTCGTACTGCAAAGGCGAAGGGACTGGGGCCGTTTTTTGTTGTATATGGACATGCACTTAAAAATGCTTTTATTCCAGTACTTACGGTTATCGGCATCCAGACCGGATCGTTGCTCGGGGGTGCGGTATTGACCGAGACGATCTTTGCTTGGCCTGGCGTGGGACGTTATATATATGAAGCGATTAGTTCGCGGGACTATCCGGTGATCCAGAGTGGCATTCTGATCGTGGCGTTTTTTTTCGTGGTGATCAACCTGATTGTAGATTTGCTCTACGCCGTGTTTGATCCTCGTATTAGTTATAAATAGGGACTCAATAAAGAACCAATCTGCAGAAGGGAAGCTAAAAGCTTTCTAAAAGAAAGCTATATCGGAAGCATAGGCTGCGCATTTATCATCGGATTTTCGCCTTTAAATAGGTGAATCAATATAATCTGGGTATAACAGCGATCAGAAGAAGATACTGCAATCGTAGTGCTTGAGTGTAATAGAACTCGTTGATCTTTTGTTATATTCATATCCAAGAAAGGAGACGCCGCATGGCCAAATTATCGACCAATACCGGACCATCCATTGACGCTGCGTCGGCGAGCACATCCGGTCCATGGCGGGAAGCGTGGAGAACGTTTCGGAAAAATCGGCTTGCGCTTGCTGGTCTGATTATTATCGTATTTTTTATCCTGTTGGCCTTCCTTGCGCCCTACATCGCACCTTACGATTACAAGGAACAGGTGCTGGTGGATCGGCTTCAGGCTCCTTCGGCAGAGCATTGGTTTGGTACCGATGATCTGGGGCGTGACGTGTTTTCCAGAGTGCTGCACGGGGCGCGTATTTCCTTGTGGGTGGGGTTCTTCTCCGTCATTGGTTCCATTATCGCGGGTACGCTGCTAGGGCTGATTGCCGGATTTTATGGAAAATGGGCGGACATGCTCATCTCGCGTTTATTTGATATCTTGCTCGCATTTCCCGGGATTTTGCTGGCCATCGCCATTGTGGCGATATTGGGCCCGTCGTTGCAAAATGCACTACTTGCCATCGCCATCGTGAACATCCCGACCTACGGAAGATTGGTGCGTTCACGGGTACTTAGCTTGAGACAGGAGGAATTCATTACGTCGGCACGGACACTCGGAGCGGGCAACGGGCGAATCTTGTTTCGCCATATCTTGCCTAACAGCCTTACTCCTCTGATCGTGCAAGGTACACTTGGAATTGGAACGGCGATCATTGAGGCCGCTGCACTCGGATTTCTAGGTATGGGTGCACAACCACCCGACCCGGAATGGGGCAAAATGCTGTCGGACTCCCGTCAGTTTATACAAAAAGCACCGTGGACGCTGATTTTCCCCGGCGTTTCCATTATGTTGACCGTGCTCGGCTTCAACCTCATGGGCGATGGACTACGCGATACCCTTGATCCGAAAATGGCGAAAAAGTAGAAGGGTCTAACTCTAATCGTAACGCTAACTTCTGCTTCAACTCTAACGAACCTACGAGGTTCTATTTTACGATTTCCAGACAATTTCCCAATCTAACGAACTTCACACACGCTATTAGGTGAAAAACTTTCGAATGTGCTCAATAGATTGGCTAAAGGCGAGCAATAGCGTGTCTAGGATTCGTTAGATAATAAATTCATCCTAAAAAGGCTATTTAACGCCTCTGAGGTTCGTTAGCGCGTAACTACCATGCTGTTCAGGACATTCAAGCAACCACAATACCAAGGTACCAACATACTAATATCCCAACGTACCCATACATCAGTCTCAACACAGTAAGGCCGAGGATACTCCAAGGTACATTGGATGGATATGTTTTAACGTTATCTACTACAGCAACAGACACATCACAATCTTTGACTATGCCGGTTCGAACTTTGGTTCGAGGCGGCTTTTGTTTTACCTGCGGGATTACGTTAAAATGATTGATGATGTACATAAGTTGAAGGGTTATTCGATCTTTTTGTTAAAATAACCGCCTGCGTATTGACACCCAATTTTCCCATATGTTATATAAAAGGAAGGGTTTAGCACTCCGATCATTAGAGTGCTAACAAATGATATTTTTACTATACGCCTACATATGGAATGATTCTGTTTTTGAAAATAGATATTGAACCTGAGTCAGACATGCGAAGCCCAAAGGGGCACAACAGACCTGACGCGGCATTCCACGTTTAATAAAAGATATCACTTCATTGATGATCTCTATCCTAAAAATCAGTCGCTGATCAGATGCAAAAGTAGTGCAGGGGACGAAATCGATTAGGAGGAAGCGAAGCGTTCGCCTTTATCACCGAATTTCTCCCTTTTAAAAAGGGAATCAAAGAAATACGGGGATAACAGCGATCCGAAAAACGATTCGTAACCGGAACGGCTACATTGCAGAATGTCGTGCACTTATTTTTACAATGAGCCATTAGAGTAAATCACATATCTGTGGACTAGAGCGATCAAGGTTTTTGAGTCTACTAATGGCCGCAGGATTATCTCAGTTACTTTCTATTTTCAATCAAATCATTCGATATCCAAATTTGAAAGGAGTCAAACCACTCATGGCTAAAAAAGAATTCCAGGCAGAATCCAAACGTTTGCTGGATATGATGATCAACTCCATTTACACCCAAAGAGAAATCTTTTTGAGAGAATTGATCTCCAACTCCAGTGACGCCATTGATAAAATTTATTACAGAGCACTGACGGACGATTCGCTCGTTTTCAACAAAGAGGACTACTTCATCAAGCTCACGATCGACAAAGAAAACCGCACCCTCACACTGACAGATACCGGAATTGGGATGACGCAGGAAGAGCTGGAGAACAACCTGGGAGTTATCGCGAAGAGTGGCTCCCTGGCGTTCAAGAAAGAAAATGAAGCAAAAGAC
Organism: Paenibacillus sp. FSL k6-2145; assembly: GCF_037976585.1. Classification (NCBI taxonomy): domain Bacteria; kingdom Bacillati; phylum Bacillota; class Bacilli; order Caryophanales; family Paenibacillaceae; genus Paenibacillus; species Paenibacillus sp. FSL k6-2145. Next base: position 3,561,440 of record NZ_CP150267.1, read on the forward strand.
GGTCACAACATCATTGGACAATTCGGGGTTGGTTTCTACTCGGCATTTATGGTGGCGGACAAGCTGACCGTAACAAGTAAAACGCTGGGCAGCGACGAGGCTTGGAAATGGGAGTCCGAAGGCGCGGATGGTTACACGATCACACCAGCTGAGAAAGATTCTGTAGGTACAGAGATCGTCCTGACGATCAAAGGAAATACCGAAGAAGATTCGTATGACGAATTTTTGGAAGAGTACCGCCTGAGATCCATCATCAAGAAATACTCCGACTTCATTCGCTACCCAATCAAGATGGATGTAACGGGTCAACGTCCGAAAGAGGGCACGGAGAACGAATTCGAGGAATACCAAGAAGAACAAACCGTGAACAGCATGGTGCCGATCTGGCGTAAAAATAAAAGCGAACTGACCGAAGAAGATTACAATAACTTCTATATGGAAAAACGCTACGGTTTTGACAAACCGCTCAAACACTTGCATATCAGCGCAGATGGCGCAGTGGTATACAATGCAATCCTGTTTATTCCGGAGAATACGCCGTTTGACTACTATACGAAAGAGTATGAAAAAGGCCTTGAGTTATACTCCAACGGTGTATTGATCATGGATAAATGCGGGGATCTGTTGCCAGACTACTTTGGATTTGTTAAAGGTATGGTGGATTCGGAAGACCTGTCCCTGAACATTTCCCGTGAGATGTTGCAACATGACCGTCAGCTTAGCCTGATCGCGAAGAACATTAAGAACAAAATCAAGAGCCAACTGCAAAGCCTGCTGAAGGACGAGCGTGAGAACTATGAGAAGTTCTATCAAGCGTTTGGTCGTCAATTGAAATATGGTGTATACAGCGACTATGGTGTGAACAAGGATACATTGCAGGATCTACTATTGTTCACGTCTTCCAAAGAGAGCAAACTTGTGAGCCTGGACGAATACGTCTCCAGAATGCCGGAAGATCAGAAGTACATCTACTATGCTTCAGGTGAGTCCATTAGCCGTATTGAGAAGCTGCCACAGATCGAGGGTGTTCTTGAGAAAGGGTACGAAGTATTGTACTTTACCGATGACATCGACGAGTTTGCAATCAAGATGATCACGAACTATAAGGACAAAGAATTCAAATCCATCTCCAGTGGTGACCTGGGTATCGAAGATAGCGCGGACAAAGAAGAAACGGATGCTCAGGACAATGACAACAAAGAGTTGTTTGAAGCGATGCAAGCTCAATTGGTGGGTAAAGTCAAAGCTGTTAAAGCTTCCAAACGTCTCAGAAGCCACCCGGTATGTTTGTCCACTGAAGGTGAGCTGACGATTGAAATGGAGAAAATCCTGAAAGCTATGCCGAACAGCGAAAACGTACAAGCCGACAAAGTGCTGGAAATCAACGTGAATCACGATGTCTTCAAATCGTTGAAAGACGCTTTCGCGCAGGATCAGGAAAAGCTGAACCTCTACACTAGCCTCCTGTACCACCAGGCATTGCTGATTGAGGGATTGCCAATTCAAGATCCAGTAGAGTTCACCAACGATATCTGCAAGGTGATGGTGTAAACTTCTGCGATATCGCAGTGATGTAAGAACGGTGCACTGAATCAAAGTGATGGAATGTTCCATACAGTTTCCGGGTGAAAGACTCAGAGCTCATGTAGCCTGGAAACTACAAAATACCCTTGCACTCACCTTCTCCACCCCGACAGGGCGTTTCAGTCCTGTCGGTTTTTTTTTGTTTTTACCCACAACGGGGAGGGCGCGGGGGAGACAGACTATCATTGAAGCAAATGATGATATTTTTTAAATTGAACTTGATCTTCACTCGATTTTAGCGAGATAACTGGTGAATACCATTATTGTATTTAAAGGACAGCAAAAGTAGTGAAGGGGACGGAATCGATTCTGAAGAAGCGAAGCGTTCGCCTGAAAGCTTTCTGTAAGAAAGCTGCATCGGAAGCATACGCTATTCCCGAATTTCTTCCTTTTTAAAGGGAATTCAGAAAACCTGGAGACAACAGCGATCATAAGAACGATCCGTAACCGGAACGGCCACCTGTTGGCACAGTGAGTACTTATGGTTGTTCTGCAATGTGAGCGCGCATATGTGAATAATGAGTTCAATATATAATCATGATGATTTAGATGCACGAATGATAGTCTGGCAGGGTATAATAAAAGAATAGGACTGTTTATTACAAGTTGATGTAAGAAGAGATGACAATCGCAGACAGGTTTTACTTTTCGAAACCACAGATGTTGTGTATAATCACTCAAAATAGAGACAGTCGGCTAGGAGTGATCCCCATGCAATGGAACGATCTGAGAGAACATAGACAATATCCTGAATTAACCAAATTGGATGGATCTCGTGCAGCGTATGAACGGGACTATTCGAGACTCATTCATTCACCGACCTTCCGTCGGTTACAGGGCAAATCGCAGGTGTTTGGCGCAGGAACGGGTGATTATTATCGTACTCGCTTGACCCATTCCCTGGAGGTGGCACAGATTGCCCGAGAGGCTGCCCGAAGTTTGATTCGCCGTTTTCCTGAGGTAGACTGGGACCGTGCGGACAACCCCGGCCTTATTATTGATTCAGAAGTGGTGGAGTGCGCTGCAATCGCACATGATTTTGGTCACCCGCCGTTTGGACATAAAGGTGAAGAAGTATTAGATGGTATTCTGGATGACCTCATTAACACCGAGGCTAAGAAAATCATGAAAAAAAGCCGCAGTGCCAAAGTTCCCAAGGTGGAGTCTGAAGTCCGTGCCGAGTTAAAACGAAAATACGAGCATTTTGAAGGCAATGCACACAACTTCCGTCTCATTATGCACTTGGAGAAACGTGAAGATATCGACGGATTGAATCTGTCTGATGCGGTATTACTAGGAATCAACAAGTATCCGTACCCTGGGACAGAGAGCAAAAAAGGCATGTATCATCATGAGTGGCAATATATTCGGGAGATTCGTGACCGCTGGAACGTGCCGGCAGGCAAGAAGACGCTGGAAGCACAGTTGATGGACCTTTGCGACGATATTGCTTACTCCTCACATGACCTGGAGGATGGCATCAAAGCAGGCAAAATTGAAGTACATGAGCATTTCCTGCAAGATCCGCATGTGAATCGACTGATTGTGGATAAGATTACAACGCTGGAGGATCTGTTCTGGAACGGATGGACCCGAGAAGCGATTGGGCAAAAGGTAGAAGAGGTCCTCGCTTCGTTCCTGCGCATCTGGAATGAGAAGATGCCGTTCTGCGAGCATGATTACTCGCGTACCCGTCGTGAAGTGAAAGCCTATTGGGTGAGCTTTTTTGTAGGCAGCCTAGGCGTTATTGACGACGGCGACTGGAAGAAGGTAACTTTTGTCCGTGAAGGGGCTGAAGACCTTGATATGCTGCGTACGGTGAGTGTGCTCAAGAGTTTTGCCTGGGTGACCATGATTCGTGACCTACGTGTACAGCGTCTACAGAAGCGCAGTGAGTGGATGATTAAGCGATTATGGGATGCATTCCTCGATCCGGAAACGTCCAAATCCATTATTCCATCCGACTGGCTGCAACGGTATGAGAAGGATCAAGCCAAAGCTCAGCCGATCTGGACTTGGGAACACATGGTGATCGATTATATCGCAGGAATGACGGATGCATTTGCCGAGAAAATATATAATGAACTCTACGGTCTGAAGGTGGGTTCGATCTACGATCTGGATTAAAATTAACCGATATAAAGGGAGATGAGACGCGTGGCTAAGCGAATGAGTGAGATGTTCAGTCTGGGCGTACTTGACCTTGTGCCAAGGTTAAACGATGCCACAGCGGAACAGGCACTTCAACAATCGCTGACACTTGCGCAACATGCCGAGGCTTGGGGATACGCCCGATACTGGACATCAGAGCATCATGATATGGCTGAACTGGCATCGGCCTCTCCCGAAGTACTGTTATCGCACATCGGAGCAAGGACAACAACGATCCAACTTGGCTCTGGTGCGGTCTTGTTGCCGCACTATAGCCCACTCAAGGTTGCGGAGTCGTTCCGCCTGCTGGCTGCGCTCTATCCGGGGCGTATTGAGCTTGGGCTTGGACGTGCTCCTGGCGGTGGACCTCATGCCACGATGGCACTCAGTGGCAATTACTTGCACCATGTGTCCAAGCTGCCTGAATCGCTCGCAGCACTCACAGAACTGCTCGAGGACCGCTACATGTACGAGGATCATCCCGTGACAGCTCGTCCGATTCCCCAGCTCCCGTTATCACTCTGGATGTTGGGAACTAACGTGAAGAGTGCAGAATTTGCGGCACGGTTTGGCATGGGATATGTCTTTGGTCAATTCATGAGTGATGCCGATGGTACAGAGGCTGTAAGGCGATACCGAGAAGGATTTATTCCCAGTGCAACGATGAAGGTGCCTGAGGTTATGGTGGCAGTGAGCGTATTGTGTGCCGAGTCAGAGACGGATGCTTTGGACTGGAGTCGTGACATGGCGGAGAGGCGCAAGCTGGATGGGAAAGAACGTTCAACGGAGCCGAATTCAAGTGGTATCGCGGTCTCTAACACGAGTGATGAAGCCGTTAGTGATCAAAATGAATCGGTACGGCACTATGCAGGCACACCTGAGCAGGTATGGGCTCGATTGCAACAGGTGAGTCGCAGGCTGGATTCGGAGAGGTTGCTTCTGGTTACGGCAGGACCAGATTATGAGCGCAGGTTGGATTCGTATCGATTGCTGGCTGAGCATAAGACAGCAATACTGAACTAGGCTGATCGCTTTATGATGTTAGCCGTTGAAATCGGAACAAACCGAAGAGCTGCAGATCGGGACTTTACCGTATGCTGCAGCTCTTCGGTTTGGACTTTGTCAAGATTCAACAATCTTTTACAAAACCAAGCATCTTAATGACAAAATAATGTTATAATACTTTACGTCTATTTTCCTATCGATATAATATAGATAAGCTCTTTTGACAAGAGGTCAAAAGAAGGGGAAAACAATGACAAAAGCACCTGAATTCGGGATGACCGAAGAGGTCAAGGGGGAAATCATATGTTCAGCAGATTCAAGATCAAGAGTATCGGTCTGCGTATCAGCATCGCGTTCTACTTGTTAATCCTCTGTTTAATTATTTTGAGTGTCACGATTGTCACCCGGATGAATTCAATTGAAACCAATACTAACGAAATTACGAACAATTGGATGCCATCAATCCAGCAAATTAATCGGTTAAATTATACCACAGAGCATGTCCTGTCACTAAGTTATCGTCACTTTGACGCGGAAGAAACAGACAAGGCATTTTTGTCAGAAGAGCGTACCAAGTATATTCGTGAAACGACGCAGGCGATTAAAATCTATGATCAGCAGGAGAAGTCTCCGGAAGAGCTCGAACACTGGACTGCGTTCAAGAACAAGTGGGAAGCATATCTCAAGATTAATACGCAATCGATTAAGCTGAGTGATGAGGGTCAGACACAGCTGGCGAAGGAAGTAGCTGATAAAGGTGCTGATTCCTTTGACACCATGCAAGTTGATCTCGATTATCTCGTGGAATACAATCAGGAACAGTCCAATCTTGCGGCGGCCCAAACGATCAGATCGGTGCAGGATGGTAGGTTAAGCATCATTATTGGCGTTCTTGTCATGATTGTCATTACAGCGATCAGCATTCCGATTATTCGTTCACAAGTCGTGAAACCACTGCTACGTGTCATTAGTGCGGTGAAACTGATTGCAGAAGGCCAATTGAATGTTCAGGACATACATACCAAACATGAGGATGAAGTCGGTGTTCTGGCCAAAGCGGTGAATGACATGAAAGGTAACCTGACTTCCATGGTTCTGAGCGTCAGACGAATTGCGGAAGCTGTCAATCTGCAAAGTGGGGAACTGGCAATATCCTCAGAAGAGGTTAAGATTGGTAGTCGCCAAATTGCTGTGACCATGGAAGAGTCAGCCAAGGCCGCAGAGAGCCAGGCAGAGACAGCCGTGGAATCAGCCCGGACGGTTGAAGCGTTGAATGATCACATTCAAAATCATACGGAACAAGGCAGCCAGCTGCGCGTCATGTCGGATCTTGTTCTGGAACAAGGGCTGAATGGTCGCAAGGCGATGGAACAGTCGGTGCAGCAGATGCAACAGATTTCCGGTTCGGTCTCGGCTTCCATGAACAAGATGGAACGGTTGAATCGTAAAAATGAAGATATCTCCAAACTGGTTCAGGTCATACATGACATTGCACGCCAAACCAATCTGCTTGCATTGAATGCCTCTATTGAGGCAGCACGTGCGGGAGAGAGTGGACGTGGATTCGCTGTAGTGGCATCAGAAGTGCGGAAGTTATCTGAGGCTGTGCAGACTTCGGTCGAAGAGATCACGGCGATTACCGAGGATATTCAGCAGGAGTCACAAGGGGTGGTTGCGGAATTACGTACGGGCGTTCAGGAAACCGAACTGGGTCAGGAACATGTGCTTGCTTCAGGTCAACTCTTCCGTACAATTAACGAATCGGTGGAAGGCATGGTTGGTGTCATCAGCACGATGACAGATGGACTGGCAGGCATGCAGGAAGCAAGCGGACGAATGAATGATTTCAGTCAGCAGATTTCCGCTGTTTCGGAACAATCGGCAGCGAGTGTGGAAGAAGTTTCTGCATCGGCGGAAGAGCAGGTAAGTTCCATGGAAACGATTAGCGGCAACATTCAAAGTCTGAAAGAATTATCGGAAGATTTGCTTACATCCATTGAAAAATTAAAAATATAACCTTCTTCTTATAATAGAAGAAGCTGGAATCACGCAGGCGGCAATTGGTGAGATATCAGTATGATATATGAGCTGTTGGCCTATAACGTTTGCTTTCAAGAATGATTAGGATTCCAATGTTATAATCTCAAAATAAAATAAGGTGTTCCTAAACAATGGGAACACCTTATTTTTTTCTTTCCAATTAGATACGTGTAAGGAAATGGATAGTTGTCTAGGAGCCTAACATTGTATACAATGACTACCTGAAGCAAACGTATGAGTCGTATTTGTTATGTCTTCAATGAGCTTACTATTTATATAGAAGAAACATGATTAATGGAGGAAGGAGAGGGGGATTTTGCCTGATGAAACACTTGGTATTTACGATACTTCTGGGAAACACCTCTACACTTTTGCTTGCCACGAGAACGAGCATGAATTATGCATGATGGAACTGAATACGCTGCTTGAACCGAGTTTGGAGATCCGTATGGATATGGGGTCGTATGTGTGGTCTGAACGATGTATTCCACCTGGACGCAGTCCTTTTATCCATGGCAGACTGGACGTGATCGGCGAAGGGAGCAGCGTGACTGATCTGCTTCCTCTTGCCAAAGAGATTCAGCTGTTGCCAGAAGAGACATTTAAGGTGATTTGTCTGAAAGAAGGGGATCATACCCCTGATTATGCACAGTCTCGTCAACTGGAAAAAGAAATCGGCATGTGCATTAAGGGCAAGGCACAGATGAAACAACCTAAGGTGACTTTCGGCCTAATCCGAACAGGAGAAAAATGGATCTTGGGCCAGTGGACAGAAGCTGATCGATCTTGGCAAATTCATAGGCAGAAGCCGCAAAACTACTCGACTGGATTTGGCATCACGCTTGCGAGAGCGCTGGTTAATATTGCTGTTCCGAGAGTAGAAAACCATCGCTTGCTTGATCCATGCTGCGGTATGGGAACGGTTGTGATTGAGGCTTTATCCATGGGAATTGATGCAAAAGGTAACGATCTTAATCCGCTAGCTGTCCGAGGTGCGCGAATCAATCTGCCGCATTATGGATATGATTCAGATCGAATCACACTGGGGGATATGAATGAGCTGCAAGATTTGTATGATGCAGCAATTCTGGACATGCCTTATAATCTCTGCTCTGTACTTCCGGATGCTGAGCAACGAGCCATGCTGGAGAGTTTGCGCATATTGGCAAAACGGGCAGTGATTGTTTCCACAGAGTGGGTAGAAGAGCACTTGTTGGAAGCGGGATGGACTGTAAAAGAGTATCGAACAGTACATAAAGGCACGTTTATACGTCATATTTGGCTGTGTATGTAAGCGCAAAAAAACAAAAACTCTACCTCTGAGGAAATTTCCAGAGGTAGAGTTTTTTATTGCTTACAATATCCATTGAACTAACTGTTTAGACGAGAACGTAGAGGACAGAAAAAACTGAAGAAGCGGAGCGTTCGCCTTTATTCACAGATTTTCACTTTTATAAAAGTGAATCAAAAAATCTGGGAATAACAGTGATCGGAAGGTTGTTCTGTCATCGGAGTTGTAAGTCTAAATCTTTTTAGTTCAATGTATATCGTTGATCTGATTTGCACAATATTGCATGGGAACGGGTGTTTGTGTTAATATTTATGACTATAATCCACAAGGTTCACCGGCAGGGTATCGCCAGCGACGTAAGCTTCTAGATTTTTGACGAAAATATCGACTGCTCGATCCGTGTATTGCTCTGTACTTCCTGCGATATGAGGCGTAATTAACACGTTATCCATGCCCCATAGCGGGTGGTCTGCAGGAAGAGGTTCTTCTTCGAACACGTCCAGTGCGGCGAAGGCAACTTGGCCGCTTTGGAGTGCATTCAGCAACGCTTCCGTATTCACACTGGGGCCACGGCCGACATTGACGAAGCAGGCACCGGATCGGAACTGCTCAAATGCAGTTTGATCATATATATGTTTGGTTTCATCAGTTAGCGGTAAAATGTTAATTACATAATCGCCCTGGCTCAAGGCTTCATGTAAACCGGTCATGTCGTACATTTTGTCCACATTGGGGACATCCTTACCTGAGCGGCGAACTCCGATCGTGCGCATGCCGAGTGCTTTGAGAATACGGGCTGTTTCCGTACCGATCTCACCTACACCAACGATGACCGCTGTTTTGCCATGCAGTTCCGGCAGTGGTTTGGCAGGAGCTTTCCATTCGGCCTGCTGTTGATGCAGCATGGCTTGTCTCAGCCAGCGACTGTGGGATAACATCATGCCCAGAATAATTTCGGTGATTGGAATCGCGTGAACTCCATTTGCACTGGTGACCTGAACGTTCTTTTGTTGCAAATCTGCGAAGGGGAGATTGTCCACACCAGCAGACCAGACCTGAACCCACTTCAACAGGCTGTCTTGTTTCAATGCATGTTCTGTGACGAGTGGGGACCAGCCGAGAATAATCTCAGCTTCTTTTAACTCAGCGGGGTCCAATTCCTTGGCTTTTCCGAATTTCAGGGTGTATCCTGGTGCAGCATTCTGAATGCGTTGTCGCTGTTCTTCGGATAGAGATGGAAAACATACAATTTTACCCATAATGTGTGGTCCTCCTGAGATAAATAGTTTGATGAGTTTGATAATTAAAGTGTATCAGATTTAGTGTTGGATGTGCATTAAGGTGGGAAATGCAGGAATCTAGCCTTATTTGCAAATGGTTATATTTGTGTCACTCTATACTTACCCAACTTGAAACGATATGTATAGTTATGAAATAATAGAGCGAACTTTAGAGAGGTGTATGCAATGAATAACCAATCACATCAGGATCATTCATCACGACGGGAAAGATTGTTTGTAGCAATTCGTCTTCCTGTTGCTGTTCAGCAGTCTCTTCAGATGGATGCAAGCCTTGTACAGAACAAGCTAGATTTTCGTAAATGGACAGATCATAGAGATTATCATATAACCTTGCAATTTCTGGGGGATACGTTAGTTAGTGACATCGGGCACCTGCGAAAAGCATTGCGCTCAGCAGCAAGCGGATTTCAGCCGTTTGAACTTCAGCTTTCCGACTGGGGCACATTTGGACTTGAAGAAGCACCTAAGGTGCTTTGGAAAGGTGTTAGCGGAGAGGTAGAGCACTTGTTTTCATTGCAAAAACAAATCGTGCAGGCGACTTCGCCCCTTGGGTATGAAGCTGAATTAAGACCTTATGCTCCCCACATTACCATTGCCAGAAAATATCTGGGACAGCTTCCAGGTAATGAAAATAAAGGGGTATCTGGAGTGCTTCCGGAACATTCCACAGGTGCTAATTCATGGATGGTGGAGGACATTGTACTTTATGTGACAAGGCTGGGCCAATCGCCAATGTATGAGGTCCTGGACACGTTCTCTTTTTCCTGATAATCATTTTTATGCCATAAAATCACATTGACATAACGTTTATCCCTATGTAATATTAGCCATCGTTATTCAAATTCTTTTTTTTGGGTTACTTAGTTAAGGGAATTGTTTCGACAGGAGGAATCTTCGAATGAACATTATAAGCAAAAATCGTTGGGTAGCACCGATGTTATCAGTGCTGCTTGTATGTATAGTGGGGGTAAATGTCGTTCAGGCGACGGGGAAGTGGAATGAAGCTAGTGATAGTAAACAGATGACCGAACTTGCGGCTTCTGTGCAAAATAACCAAACATCTACGCAAGAAGAGAGGCGTATGATGGAAGATGGGACAAGTCTGTCCTCTAATCTGTCTGCCCAAACCGTAGCGTGGACTGAATCTCTGCCAGCGAAGAACTGGCTTACGACTGCTCAAGAAGAGCAGGAACTGCAAGAAGCCAAGGCCAAGAACAAAGCTAGAGCGGTAGCTGCGGCCAAAGCCAAAAAAGAAGCTGCACTGAAATTGGCCAAAGTGAAACGTGCCAAAGAAGTCGCTGCTGTAACAACTCCCCCCCAAAAACTATACTTTACACGGACCAAACTTCTGAACCAGGAAGACTCGAAACTTGCAACCTGGTCATACAGTGTGTCCGATAAAGAACTGCATCTGCTGCAAAAAATCGTCATGGCAGAAGCGGAAGGTGAACCGTACGAAGGCAAAGTGGCAGTTGCCAATGTTGTCTTAAACCGGCTGCGGTCAGCCAATTTTCCCGATACCATTTACAAGGTCATCTATCAGAAATCCCAGTTTAGTCCTGTAGCGAACGGACGTATGAAACGTGTAGTTCCCAACGAGGACAGCATCAAAGCAGTGAATGCTGCGTTGAACGGGAAGAAGGAAGTTGCCGATGATACGTATTATTTCTTATCATTGACGCTTGCCGACGATCTGACAGTTGCTCGCTCGCAGAAAAAAGTAAAAACGATCGGTCATCATACTTTTTACAAGTAATCGACCCGTAAATTCTGCAAACAGGCAGGGTAGTTAACTGTGTGTGTATCACACGGCCCTTGAAAAAGCCTGAATCGTAGTTTTATTTCGTTATTTAAAATATCGTTATACTCTAAATTACCCTTTTTTCTGCCAAATCATACGGTGGAATTAGTGAAAATAAAAGAAGGTTCCCTTCCAAAAATTCGGAAGGGAACCTTCTTTGTATATCGTGAGCAATTGTCTTGTCCCCTATAACACCTCGTGAGAGCTGTTCTATAGGTCCATAGAGGCGTCAGAATGGTATTCTGGTACCTGACAAGGACGTGGCAGCAATTCCGGCTGTGAAGCGCTCCACGGAGGTTGTTGTGACTTCGGCCGTAGTCGGGAACAATAAGTTATGAACAGCTTGAGCACAGCACTTCGGATCATAGGCCGAATGGTTACCTGAAATATGTGTTACGTTCAGCGGGCTTTCAGTTTGAGTAGATGCCTGTTCCACTAGTTGTCTGAAACGATTGGTGATCACGTCGGCAGAGTGAATGACCTGGCCGTATCCGGCTTGTACAAAGTATTCACAGTTCTCTTCCTCTTGACCTGCAATCGGAGGAATGAACAACATCGGTAGACCCTTGGCCAGCGCTTCAGTGCATGTCATGCCACCTGGCTTCGTAATCAGCACATCGGATACATCCATCAGTTTGCTTACTTCCCGTGTATATCCCAAAATACGAATATTCGGATGTTGGAAGCAAGGCATTTCCTTCATTTTTGCAATCATTTTTTCATTGCTTCCTAGACAGAAGACCAATTGAACACGATCTGCCCAAGACGTGAGAGCTTTCATATGATCCTCATCAAACGAAAGTCCCCATCCGCCACCCATAAGCAGCGCCGTAGGCATGTTCTGAAGCCCCATCTCTTCCCGTAGCTTCACCTTATCTCCAGCTTCCCAGAAGTCTGGATGCACAGGGATTCCCGTGATCTGAATATGGGAGGGATCGACACCCCGGATCTCAAGCAATGCTTTGACCTGAGGGGTAGAGACCAGATATTTGTTCACTTCCGGATTAATCCATGTTCCGTGCACGTCATAATCCGTCACAACCGTATAGAGCGGGATATTCAGACCCTGGCGTTTGAGCCGGGAGATGACAGCATTCGGAAAAGGATGGGTACAGATCACCGCATCGGGTTTTAGTTGGGATACGACCTGTGCCGTCTGTGTATAGAAAATTCGGTGCAACGCCAGCTTGGTAAAACCATTTAATGATTTATTGTACTGTGTGCGGTACAACAGGCTGACCAGTTTGGGTTGAACCGATAGTGTCTTTCGATATGCAGAGAAAATTAGTGGAGCTACCGTTGGGTTCAAAAATTTGCCTAGTTCAATGACACGACTGTGAACATGTGGACTGACTTTTTTGATGCCATGTGCCAGCGCATGAGCGGCCTGAGTGTGACCGGTACCGAAACCTTCCGATAATAAGAGCACTCTTGGTTTTCGCATGAGTTCACCTTTATTCATAAGTTTTAATTCAAAATGAAGATATTCTAGCTAGGGAATGCGTTACTACATGAATATACATTGAAGCTCAAAATCATGTTTCTTCTATGAATATTTACACCATATATCTTACAATGAGACAACCTAAACTTCATTATATATACGTATTATCTGAGTCATCTTACACTATAGACGACGACAGAAGGAGTTTCCACTGCATTTAGGTTAAAAAATATTAACACAATTTTTAAAATGTTAGGGTTGCAATCTGTTTTCTAAGGTGGTATTGTATATTTTGACCGAATGACCGAATTGTATTTTTGGTCATTTATGTAGAGCGATTGAACAATGAATGTGTTTAAAGGAGGGATATGATGGCTCCGATTGACAGGAGACAGCAGGTTATTCATGCAGCAGCCCAGTCGTTTGCCATGTTTGGATACAAAGCAACGACGATGGATCAGGTCGCCAAGATTGCGAACGTTGGCAAAGGAACGATCTATACGTTTTTTACCAATAAGGAACAATTGTTTGATCAGATCCTGGTAGAAGTGATTCAGGAAATGAAGAACATCGCGCATCGTGAAGTACATCAGGAAAGTGCATTTTTCGATAATCTGTTTCGAGTACTGGATGCCTTGTTAGAGTTTCGTCGTGATCACGATCTGCTCGTTAAGTTATCTCAGGAGCTGAAGGACTTTGGAACGCTGCAGGCCAAGGAAGGTTTGGACAAGGTGGAGAAAGTAATCTCCGACTTTCTGGCTAAGGAGCTTGAGAAAGCAAAAGACAATGGAGAGATTCGAGATTGTGATCCGCAAGTCGTTGCATTTATGATGATTCGCCTGTATATTGCATTAACCTCAGACTGGAGCAAACAACATCAACCGCTGAGCAAAGAGGAAATTAAGACTTACTTTCGCCTTTTCTTAATGGAAGGAATTGCTGCTGTAACGTAATCCGAATTTTATCTACTATAATATAAGGATTTTCACGCGTATCAAGCAGTGAGGCTTGTCGGAAGACAGGTTGTTTTTTTGCCCTAAAGTGACTGTTTGAGGAAAGTGGTCAGTTCGTGTTTCAGTATATTTTCTGGAATGCGACATTGTATTTCATTATGGTTATTCCTGCTCATGGAGCAGAGAGATTAAGGGGAGAAAATGACATGAAATCTTTATCCGTGTTTTTCAAGGATGTGGGATCGGCCGTGAGAAACCCGAAGGTGTTGATCCCTGTTATTGCAATTATGTTTATACCGATCCTGTATAGTGGCATCTATCTGGCGGCCTATTGGGACCCGTATGGTCATGTGGATGAGATGCCGGTTGCCGTTGTCAATCTGGATAAAGGCGCTGAGCTGGAGGGCAAATCCCTCCATGTAGGTAGTGATCTGGTGGATGAGCTGAAGAAAAATGCCGATTTCAAATGGGATTTTGTCAGTGCGAGTCAAGCCAAAGAAGGCATGAGTAATGACAAATATTATATGCAAATTACGATTCCGGAGAACTTCTCATCCCAAGCAACAACGTTGCTCGATGACAAGCCGGAGCCGGCTGATCTGATCTATGAACCGAATGGCAATTACAGTTTTGTCGGTGCACAGATCGGTAAGACCGCTATTAAGGACCTGAAAGCAAAAGTCTCAGCCAAAGTAACGGAATCCTATGCAGAGACATTGCTCGACAAGTTCTCCGAAGTATCGGATGGCTTGGCTGAGGCAGGCGACGGGGCGGGTGAACTGAATACCGGCGCAGGCAAACTGGATGATGGTGCTGTTAAGCTCAAGGATAACCTGGCGAAGCTTGCATCAGGAACGCTTGAACTTCAGGAAGGACTTTCTCCATTAAGTGATGGTGTTAACGCGCTGCACACTGGGGCAACCAAGCTTGAAAGTGGAACATCGAATCTTGTATCCGGTCTGCAACAGCTTCAGGCAGCTGCTTCGAGCCAGCTTCAGAGCGGAGCAGATCAGTTGAAGGATGGCAGCGCCAAGTTGGAAACGGGACTCCAGTCTTCACTGGATGGCACAAGTAAGTTGCAGGCTGGCCTGAAATCGTCAGAACAGGGCAGTGCGAAGCTGTCGGATGGTCTGCAAAGTGCCGTTCAGGGCAGCGGTACACTGGCAACAGGCCTGCAATCGGCTGTAGATGGCAGCTCCAAGGTTGCTGATGGTGCACAGAGCGTAGCCGCCGGATTGAAGCAGCTTGCTGCCTCGAACCCGGAATTGGCTGAAAGTGCTGATGTACAGAAACTGCTTGCGGCGAGTGAAGCCGTTGCCGATGGCAGTGCACAATTGCATGAGAGCGAGCAGAAGCTTGCACAGGGTGCAGATCAGCTGCATCAGGGCAATCAGCAGCTGGCTGCGGGCGCATCCGAGCTTCATGGTGGCCAGGAGCAACTTCTTGCTGGTGCAAACCAGCTGGTAGATGGACAAAAGCAATTGCTGGCAGGAGCCGGACAGCTTAGTCAAGGAGGAGCGAAGCTCTCCGATGGTCTGAAGCAGTTCAGTGGCAAACTGGGTGATGCTGCAAGTGGCGGTACATTGCTCGCCAATGGTGCCAAGCAGCTGGGCTCAGGTACAACAGCTTTGCAAACGGGTGTAGGCAAACTCAGTGGTGGTGTTAATTCACTTACCGATGGTTCCAAACAACTGGGGGATGGCGCAGGCAAACTGGCTGACGGTCTTACCGAGCTAAAAGATGGCTCAAGTGAACTGGCTACCAAGCTGAATGATGCCGCGCAGAAAACATCCGAAGTTAAGAAAACGGATGATGTAGTGAACATGTTCGCTGAACCTGTAAACTCCTCGGAGAACACAGCAGAGAACGTAAGCAATTATGGTACAGGATTGACACCGTTCTTCCTGTCGATCGGTCTGTTTGTGGGATCGTTGATTTCCACGATTGTATTGAAAATGCGGGAAACGTCCGTACCTGGTGCAACAGGCTGGAATCGTTTTGTCAGCCGGACACTGGTATTTGGCTCCGTGAGTATTTTCCAATCGGTTATTGTGGCAAGTTTCATGTTATATGGTCTTGGACTGGAGACGCACAGCGTAGGGCTGTTCTATCTGTTTACCATTATTACGGGGCTGACCTTCATGTTGATCGTTCAGGCACTTGTAACCTGGCTGGATCTGCCTGGACGTTATGTCGTCATTCTGCTTCTGGTCTTCCAGCTTGCGGCTAGTGCAGGAACCTTCCCGGTAGAACTGATTCCATCATGGCTTCAGGCATTTAGCCCTTGGTTGCCAATGACACACAGCATTATGGGCTTCAAAGCCGTTGTATCGAGTGGTAATCTGGATGTGATGTGGCATCAGGCAGGTATTCTTAGCATCTATGCAGGTGTATCCATTCTGCTGACGCTTGCTTACTTCCTCTGGAATGGCAGACGTCCGAAAAAAGAAGTCGAACAGGCTGATTCTGGTCAAGTTGTGACGGCATAAGTCGAACCTGATCTTCAGCAGGGTCATATTTATGAAAAAAAACTTTATTTTCTTGTAGTGAAATTATGCAATATAGTAGTCAAATAGTGCAAATAGCCTGTGACCCCAAAAAGGGGTTGCAGGCTATTTTGTATACAAATGCATAGAGAAGTAAAGTTTCGCTGGCTTAAGCAGTGAAAATTTGGTGGAATTATGGATAAACGTAGGCTGCACATGGAACGATTTTCTTCTGTCAGCAATTTAATTCAGTTGTACTCTGGCTTAAAAAGTGTATAATTATTCGAAAAAGAGATGAATTTAAACGTCACTACTGTAAAGCTGTACTGCAAAACATTTCTTATCAGAGGTATTAAAAAGTTTAAATTGCGCTGATGTTAGGTCGGTGTTAAAATAATAGAACTATATCAAAAAAACGTCGCTCCATTTCAGTAGCCGTGCCAGCGGCTGCATGTTGATTTATACAGGCTGTTTGCCGGATCGTCCGGATCAGCTCATCTCATTTAATGGCTTCTGCCCAATAGCAGGCATTATTTTTGACAGTCTCATGCTGTCACCTCTTCTATCTAGCAGGCTCTATCGCAAGCGAAAGGCCAGCTCCTCCCGTTTCATTGTTGCCTGTTGCCTATGTTCTTGATCTTTCCGAAATACTTCATTATAGAAAGGTTGCGTTCCATGAGACACATCGGATTACCTCCAAAACAGGGTCTGTATGACCCGCAGTTCGAAAAAGACGCATGCGGAATGGGTTTTGTTGCCAACATCAAAGGAGTACCTTCACACGATATCGTTAGTCAGGCACTGACCATGCTCAGTAACATGGAGCACCGTGGAGGACAGGGAAGTGAACCGAATTCCGGCGACGGAGCAGGTATCCTGATTCAGATTCCACATCGCTATTTTGCACAGGAAGCAGAACGTCTTGGTTTTGCATTGCCAGAACAGGGTTTCTATGGCGTAGGGATGTTGTTCCTTTCCCAAGACCCTGCCATTCGTAGTGCACATGAAGAGAGCCTTAAGAAGATTATTGAAGAAGAAGGACAGACGTTCCTGGGTTTCCGGGATGTTCCTACTTTTGATGAAATGCTTGGCCGTTCTGCGCTTGCAGCGAAACCTTATGTACGTCAGGTGTTCATTGGAAGATCCGCAGATGTGAAGGATGAGCTTGGATTCGAGCGAAAGCTGTATGTTATTCGCAGACGCGCTGAGCTGGCTATTCGTTATTCGGCAGATGAAGCAGAAGGCGGTTCATTCTACCTTCCAAGCTTGTCTTGTCGCAAAATTGTATATAAAGGCATGCTGACAACGGAACAGGTGGGAGAGTTCTATCTGGATCTGCAGCAAGACCTTGTTGAATCGGCTATTGCACTCGTGCATTCCCGTTTCAGTACAAACACCTTCCCAAGCTGGGAACGTGCCCACCCGTATCGCTTCATGATCCACAACGGTGAGATCAACACGATGCGTGGTAACGTGAACTGGATGCATGCTAGACAGTCCTTGTTCGAGAGCGAGTTGTTCGGTGACGACATCGCGAAAGTAAAACCGGTCATCAATCCAGACGGTTCGGATACAGCGATGTTCGATAACACGCTGGAGTTCCTGTATCTGAGCGGCCGTTCCCTGCCACACGTGGCCATGATGATGGTTCCTGAACCTTGGAGCACAGATGAAGGCATGGACCCTGCCAAAAAAGCATTTTATGAATATCACAGCACAATGATGGAGCCTTGGGATGGACCAGCAGCAATGGCCTTCACAGATGGTTTGCAAATTGGTGCAACACTCGACCGTAACGGTTTGCGTCCAGCTCGTTATTATGTAACCAAAGATGACCGTATTATCCTGTCCTCCGAAGTTGGGGTACTTGATATCGCACCGGAAGAGATCCTGTACAAAGATCGTCTGCGCCCAGGTCGGATGTTGCTTGTGGATACACAAGAAGGCCGCATCATCGCGGATGAGGAAGTAAAAGCAATCATTGCAGCCGAGAATCCGTATCAGGATTGGCTTGATGAGCATTTGATGGATCTGAGCGAGTTGCCGGAAGCACCGGAACTTCCTGATCCAAAACATGATAACGTGACCCAGCTTCAGCTGGCATATGGTTATACATTTGAAGAACTGCGTAAAATTCTGGAGCCCATGGCAACAACAGGTATGGAAGCTACGGGTTCGATGGGTTATGATGCACCGCTGGCTGTGCTGTCGGATCGCCCGCAGCGTCTGTACAACTACTTTAAACAGATGTTTGCCCAGGTAACCAACCCGCCAATCGATGCAATCCGTGAAGAGATTGTAACGTCTACGGCAACAACCATTGGACCTGAGCGCAACTTGTTGAATCCAGAACCGGAGAGCTGTCGCCAGATCCGTCTGGATACACCGGTATTGTCCAATGAAGACTTTGCGAAGATTCGCCATGTGCGTCGCCCAGGCTTCCGCTCCATGACGATTCCAATCTTCTTCACCGCTGCGGAAGGAGCAGAAGGACTTCGCAAAGCGATGGATTTGCTCTTCGAAGCTGCGGATCGTGTCATCGACAAAGGTCATAACATTCTGATCCTGTCTGACCGCGGTGTGGACGCAGAGAATGCTGCCATTCCTGCATTGCTTGCTGTAGCAGGTCTGCATCACCATCTGATTCGCCAGGGAACCAGAACCAAAGTCAGCATTATGCTCGAATCGGCAGAACCGCGTGATATTCACCACTACGCGTTGCTGCTGGGTTACGGTGTAAGTGCGGTGAACCCTTATCTGGCCTTTGAAACGCTGGATGACATGATTCAGCAAGGGTTGCTGCGTGGTATCTCGCATGAGAAAGCAGTGAAAAACTACATTAAAGCAGCTACCAAAGGCGTTACTAAAGTGTTGTCCAAAATGGGGATTTCTACGATTCAATCGTATCGTGGAGCTCAAATATTCGAAGCGGTAGGTCTGAAATCAGACTTCGTTGACCGTTACTTTACTTGGACACCTTCCCGTATCGGTGGAATTGGGTTGGAAGAAGTGGCAGCCGAAGCGTTGACACATCATAACCGTGCCTTTACGGAAAAAGACGGTAACGATAAAGTATTGGATTCCGGTGGGGATTATCAATGGCGTAACGACGGAGAAGAGCATCTGTTCAATCCGCAAACCATTCATACCCTGCAACATGCGGTACGCACTGGGGATTACAAGCTGTATAAAAAATATTCCAAACTTGTACAAGGTGAGAATGATCAACTGTTGACCATTCGCTCCATGCTGAAACTGAAACCGGTGGGAGCTTCCATTCCACTCGAAGAAGTTGAATCCGTAGAAGATATCATGCGTCGTTTCAAAACAGGTGCAATGTCCTTCGGTTCGATCAGTAAAGAGGCGCATGAAGATCTTGCCATCGCTATGAACCGTGTTGGAGGTAAATCCAATACCGGTGAAGGTGGAGAAGACCCGGCTCGCTTCATTAAAGATAGCAACGGGGATTCCCGTCGCAGTGCGATTAAACAGGTAGCATCCGGACGTTTTGGTGTTACATCCAACTACTTGGTTAATGCTGACGAGATTCAGATTAAAATGGCTCAGGGAGCAAAACCGGGTGAAGGCGGACAACTGCCAGGACGTAAAGTGTATCCTTGGGTTGCTGAAGTCCGTGGATCTACACCGGGTGTAGGTCTGATCTCTCCACCACCGCATCACGATATCTACTCAATCGAAGATCTGGCAGAACTGATCTATGACTTGAAAAATGCCAATCCGCGTGCTGAGATTAACGTGAAGCTTGTATCGGAAGTGGGCGTGGGTACCATCGCAGCTGGTGTAGCCAAAGGCCGTGCCGATATTATCCTCGTCAGCGGTTATGACGGTGGTACAGGTGCATCACCGCAAGGTTCGATTCGCCACGCAGGTATGCCTTGGGAACTAGGTCTTGCAGAGACACATCAAACGTTGATGCTGAACAATCTGCGTGACCGTGTCGTCCTCGAAACAGACGGCAAAATGCTTAACGGACGTGACCTAGCGATTGCAGCCTTGCTTGGAGCAGAAGAGTATGGTTTCTCTACAGCACCGCTCGTTGCACTTGGCTGTATCATGATGCGTGTCTGTCAAATGGATACTTGTCCGGTTGGTGTAGCGACACAGAATCCGGAATTGCGTAAAAATTATATGGGTGATCCAGCTCATGTGGTTAACTTCATGCGATTTGTTGCTGAAGATGTGCGTGAGATCATGGCTGATCTTGGTTTCCGTACTATTCAGGAGATGGTCGGACGTACAGATTGCCTCGAAACGGTAGAAGCCGTAGATCACTGGAAGAAAAAAGGTGTGGATCTGTCTGTATTGCTGCACGTGCCTGAAATGCCGGAAGGCTCTGCACGTTACCGCACACAGCATCAGAATCACCAATTGGAAGAAACGCTGGATATGCAACAATTGCTGCCACTGGCACAGTCTGCTATTGAATCCGGTCAACCGGTTGAAGCGGTGCTTCCAATTACAAACGTTAACCGTGCAGTAGGTACCATTTTGGGTAGTGAGATCACACGCAAATATGGACTCGCAGGATTGCCTGAAGATACGGTTAAATTCAAATTTGTCGGCTCTGCCGGACAAAGCTTTGGGGCCTTTGTACCTAAAGGAATGACCTTGACCGTTGAAGGGGATTCCAATGACTACGTAGGTAAAGGACTGTCCGGAGGTAAACTGATCGTGATGCCTTCTCCGAAAGCAACGTTTGAGGCGGAAGATAACATCATTATCGGTAACACGGCTCTTTACGGAGCAACAAGCGGTGAAGCGTATATCCGTGGTATTGCGGGTGAGCGATTTGCTGTACGTAACTCGGGCGCCAAAGTAGTCGTTGAAGGTGTAGGCGACCATGGTTGTGAGTATATGACAGGTGGACGTGTCGTTGTACTGGGCGATACAGGTCGTAACTTTGCAGCAGGGATGTCCGGAGGTATTGCCTATGTATATGATCCAGAAGGCACATTCCTGAAACGTTGTAATCTGGAAATGGTTCTTTTGGAGCGTATCGAAGATGTGGCCGAAAGTGCAGATCTGCGAGGCATGATTCAACGTCATGTTGCCAATACAGGAAGTGCTGTCGGTCAGCGCGTTCTGGATAACTGGCAAGATGCGCTGAATCAGTTCGTTCGGGTTATTCCGAAGGACTTCAAACGTATGACAGAACAGATCGAACGGATTCAAGCAACAGGTTTGACGGGAGAAGCAGCGCTGCTCGCAGCGTTTGAAGCGAATATGCGTGAACTTGCACGTGCTGGAGGTTAATAAAACTTCCTTGTTCAAAGGTGGAAGTGCATGAACAGGTTGTATTAAGAATAATAGGAGCAATATGGTTGCCATTCCGGCACCATATTGCTCCTATTTTGCTTTCGACAAAATTAGAACCCCTTCAAAAAACGTTATCGCCATGAGACGACAACATCGAGGAACATTCTCAAGTATAATAAGGCTAGTTTTGGAGGGCAGGGAAAGTATAAAGATAAGAGAGGTTAGCGGAATGAATATGAAGCATCCAAACAGGGACGATCGTAGGCCGACAGGTAAACAAGTCGAAGCAACCCAGATGGACATCATGAAGGTTTTACTGCAATGCGGAATCGACCCGGAGCGTTGGAACCATTTCGTATCCTCCGTCAACAACAAGCGTCCTTGACACAATAGACAAGCATGGAATGAAAGGGAATCAAGACACAAAAAAAGCCCAGAAGCCAGAGATGTTATCTCTCGGAAACTGGGTCCTCTTTTCGGGTTTAGTCCATACTGCGTTCCATTCGGACAAACGCAATAAAACGACGTGCCTCTTCTTCTGTTAAGGACTTCCCATCAATCATCAGATCGAAGCGTTCTAACACTTCTTTATCCGACAACTCCAAGGTATCCACGAATTCACGTACATCTTCATCCATCACGACATCGCTTTGCTTTGTACGTCCTATAAGATAATCAATAGACACCTCAAAGATGTCAGCAAGTCTCGTTAACACTTCGAAATCCGGTTTACGACGGTTCTTCTCGTAGTGGGAGAGAGCAGCTCTGGTAATATGAATGGAGCTCGCAAGTTCTTCTTGAGTAAGTCCCCGCTGTTCCCGTAATTCAGCAATGCGATTTCCGTAGCTCATAAGCTATTTCCCCCTGAACGACATCAAATATATATTGAAACAATCCTGAGCCAAGTGTTTGATCAGGGCAGCTTTCCTGCAAAAGAGTAACTCCTCATGTGTTTCCTTTAACCCATTTCCATTTGTAAATAGGTCTGTCTAAGGACATCTCAAATTGTCGTAAATCAAAAGAACCATGTCCAAATACCGCTTGACATGATACGTATTGTATCGTAAATTGGACGTATGGAGTTACAAAATGTATCATTTGGAATATTTTAAGTATCTCCTTGTTGCCTGGACCATATACCTGTGAGAAGGAAGTGTAGGCAGTCCATGTAGGCTAATCCATTCTAAAGGAATGAAACCATGTATTCAATAATTCAGGAATGGGCTGATATGAAATTAAATGTCCATATGTACATTCAGGAGTTTCATGGGAAAATGATAGACCGCAAAAGACGCCCTGTTCTGTTACTTGGAATGGACACTCAAGCAATCACCTTCCTGAGCGACCTGAAGTTGCCGGTATCATCAGAAATGCTCATTGGTTTGGATGTTGAAGATCAACATGTATGTGTACGACTTCACGCAAGGTTGCAATGGAAACAGCCCTTCGGAGAGCTCACAATGTATCATTCAAACTTGCATATTCAGCACGAACAGAAACTATATATAACTGGACAGTTAAACACAATGCTTACTGAAGTTCAGTTTCCCGCAGTTTCCCGTTTTCAGTATGAAAAGGCAACAGAACAAAAGGCTCTGCAGGAACCCTATCATTACATTGATTTCACCATATAATTCCAAGCGATTCTTAACATTTTCTGAACAAAACATGTACTTAACGCCATTTTACTATATTTCATAGCGTTATGCATTAGTTCTTTAACACCAAAAGCATTTGCGCAATGAATAAAGGGGCGAGGGGGCTCATACTATTTCAGGAAGTTTGGATATGGTTGAAATGCACTGCCACATATTATCCGGCCTGGATGATGGTCCTGTTCGAATGGAGCAGTCCGTTGCGATGGCTGAGAAGGCGGCAGCCTCAGGAATTACCTCCATTATTGCTACTCCGCATCACCTGAACGGGCAATACAACAATGAACCGATGGTGGTCAATCAGGCCGTGAACCTGCTCCATGCAGAACTTCGCAAACGCAACATTCGCCTGGAGATCCGTCCCGGACAGGAAATCAGGGTGCATGACAACCTGATTGGAGACTTATATGCAGGAAAGTGCTGCACACTCGCCGGAAGTCGTTACATGTTGCTGGAACTGCCCTTTGGTCATATTCCCTCACAGTTCCCCAGGATACTGCATGAATTACGAATAGCGGGAATTACCCCTATTATTGCTCATCCGGAACGCAATCGTGTCATTTTGAAGAAGCCAAAGTTGTTGGCTGATTACTTGAGTCAAGGCGGGCTATGTCAGCTCACAGCTCAATCTTTCACTGGGCTTTTCGGATGGAAAGTTCGGCAGTGGTGTTTTCATTTTTGCAAAGAAAACGGGTTTCATTTCATTTCATCAGATGCACATGATACGTGCAAAAGGACATTTGCCATAAGTGAAGGAGAGCGGGCCATCGAGCGTCGATTTGGAGCCGAAGCCGTTAAAAGGCTGGCAGAGAATGCGTCGCACATTCTATCGAATTCGTGTCTGGTCACAGAACGCTGGAAACCTCGCAAATGGCTGCTGTCCATCTGGTAGTTACATAGATAGATCACAACGTATAGGAGGAATGAAAGTGGAACTGAAAGGATATTTTCGACTCTTACAAAAGAAACTGTGGTTGATTGTTGCAATTGCTTTGATAGCCGGTGTGGGTGCAGGGGTCAAAAGCATTTTCTTCACCCAGCCCATCTATGAGGCAAGTTCCAAACTGATCGTGAACCAGACCTCTAACGTTCAAGGCCAGGCGATGATGGACTTCAGCATGATTCAAACCAATATCAAACTCATTAACTCATACAGAGAAATTATTAAATCTTCCGCCATTATGGATAAAGTCGCTACCACGTATCCAGACCTAGGCTTAACCTCTGCTCAGCTCATGAATAGCACCTCCGTCTCTACAGCCAGCGAATCCCAAGTGATGAGCATAACTGTACAAGGGACTACCTACGAAAAAGCCGCAAAAACGGTCAATGCCATCTCCAACGTGTTCCAATCTCAAATCCCCCTAATCATGAAAATCGATAATGTGGCTATCCTCAGTGAAGCAAAAGTGGATAGTAACGCATCTCCAATCAATATGAAAACCACATTAAGCATCATTGTCAGTCTGTTCGCAGGTCTTGTGCTCGCGATTGCACTTGTATTCCTGATGGATTATCTGGATGACACATTCAAATCCGAAACTGAACTTGAAAAAGAGCTGGGCCTGCCTGTGCTTACAGTGATATCCAAAATGAAAAAAGATGATCTGAAAAATACGAAAAATTACGTATCTCAACAGAAAGTGGGGGATGGCAAATATGTCGCGGCTAACCAATGAAAATAACAGTCTGGTGACCTATTTTAACTCCAAATCTCAGATCTCGGAGGGATACCGTAAATTACGGACGAACATTCAGTTCTCCTCAATCGACAGTCATATCAAAAAAATCATGGTCGCTTCCGCTGAATCCGGCGAAGGCAAGACAACAACCATTAGCAACCTGGCGGTAACCTATGCCCAGGAAGGCAAGAAAGTTCTGCTGATCGATGCGGATCTGCGTAATCCTTCCTTGCACCAGGTGTTTTCCGTACCGAATCATATCGGTCTTAGTAGTGTGCTGTCTAATCAGTACAGTGTGGAAGACGTGCTTAGAGAGAGCTATATCGATAATCTCCAATTGTTCACTTCTGGCCCAATTCCGCCGAACCCTTCCGAGATGATTGGTTCCAACCGGATGAAAAGGCTGATTGAGAAGTTAGAGGATCAATATGATGTCATCATGTTTGATACACCGCCGGTGCTCGCGGTAACGGATGCACTCATTGTGAGCTCGCTGTGTGATGGTGTGCTGCTGGTCGTGAACTCGGGCAAGGTCAAGAAGGAATTAGTGAAGAAGACCAAGGCTGCTCTGGAGCATGTGAATGCACGAATCCTGGGCGCAATTCTGAACAATATCAAAAACGTTGCAGTTCCGGTGGGCTACGGAGAGAAGTAAACCTTCCATCCAATGCTCCCAAGTAAACAGGTAATGTCTACTGCACCTTTATCACTGTAGGCACTCGGTCATGCTGTGGGTTCAATGAACCTTAGACGTTAATCGTCGAAGGTATGACGTGAGGACGGGTTAGATGCCCTGGTTCAACTTTTATCAAACTAAAAAAAAAGAGGATAGGGTGGTATTTATGAAAAAAGTGAGAAAAGCAATCATTCCTGCAGCTGGACTAGGTACACGATTTTTGCCAGCCACAAAAGCGATGCCCAAAGAAATGCTCCCTATTGTGGACAAACCAACTATACAGTATATCGTTGAGGAAGCCATTGCCTCTGGAATCGAAGACATCATCATCGTAACCGGTAAAGGGAAGCGGGCAATTGAAGATCATTTCGACAACGCTTTTGAACTGGAGCACAACTTGCTGGAAAAAGGGAAACTGGGCTTGCTTGAAGAGGTCCGCAAATCTTCTAACGTGGATATCCACTACATAAGACAAAAAGAGGCCAAAGGACTTGGTCATGCTGTCTGGTGTGCACGTAACTTTATCGGTGACGAACCTTTTGCCGTGTTGCTCGGAGATGATATCGTCGTATCGGAAGTTCCATGCACCAAACAATTGATTGATCAATAT
Source organism: Paenibacillus sp. FSL k6-2145 (assembly GCF_037976585.1). Lineage (NCBI taxonomy): Bacteria > Bacillati > Bacillota > Bacilli > Caryophanales > Paenibacillaceae > Paenibacillus > Paenibacillus sp. FSL k6-2145. Next base: position 3,587,396 of record NZ_CP150267.1, read on the forward strand.
GATCAGGTTCAACATTCCATTGTTGGCGTACAGACCGTACTTGCTGAACAAACAGACAGATACGGCATTGTGGACCCGCTTCAATCGGATGGCCGTTTGACAGAGGTTCTCAGGTTCGTAGAGAAACCTGCCCAAGGCACAGCGCCTTCCAACCTGGCGATTATGGGGAGATACGTACTGAGTCCAGAGATTTTCGAACATCTGGAGCAACAAGAGATTGGTCAAGGGGGAGAGATTCAATTAACAGATGCGATTCAGCGTTTAAATGAGACACAAGGAGTGTATGCTTACGATTTCGAGGGAGTACGTTATGACGTGGGCGAGAAACTGGGATTCATTTTGACAACCATCGACTTCGCTCTGCAAAAACAGGAACTTAGAATTCCAATGCTGCAAGCTCTGCAACAGATTCTGGAAAAAGAGTCGGTAGAACATGCAGCCGGGGGGGAGTTTGAATGAGTCCATCTCCCCAATCGAAGGAAGCGGAGATTGTTATGGACCCAAGTCTGGGGTACAATGCATCAACGATGTCAGGACAAAATGCGGATAAAGTGTATCTATTTATGAAAAGAATGCTCGATTTGCTGGGTTCTTTCATAGGTTTGATCATTTTGTGCCCCTTGTTTGCGGTCATCGGATTACTGATCAAAATCGAGGCCCCGCAGGGGTCTGTTTTTTTTCGTCAGGTACGGGTCGGACAGAATGGAAAAGAGTTTCATATGTACAAATTCAGGTCCATGGTTGCGAATGCAGAAGATCTGCTGGAACAATTGATTGATCAGAATGAAGTGAATGGAAATATGTTCAAAATGAAAAATGATCCCCGCATTACCCGGATTGGCAAGTTCATTCGGAAAACCAGCCTGGATGAACTGCCTCAGTTGTGGAACGTATTCAGAGGAGAGATGAGTCTCGTTGGACCCAGACCGGCTCTGCCCAGAGAAGTGAAGAACTACACTTCCTATGACAGACAACGCCTTCAGATGATCCCGGGATGTACGGGATTATGGCAAGTCAGCGGTCGAAATAGTGTTGGTTTTGAAGAAATGGTGGAGCTGGATCTGACGTATGCCCGTGAGCGCAGCATGATGGTGGATATCAAAATTATCTTCAGAACGTTCAAGGTGCTGGTAGGTTCGAAGGATGCGTTTTGAAACACGATTCTGGCTTTGAGGTGGCATAGCAGATATGCAAAAGACCGGTATACTTGCTGCATTGAATATGAAGTCGTTTAATATCATTCTTTTTTCGCTGGTAATTGTCTTCGCAGCAATCTATCTTCCGTTAGTTTCGGTTGTTGCACTTATAGCTGTGATTCTGCTGGGCGTTTATATTAAACAGCCCAGCTGGATCTTTATGATTCTCATTGTAAGTTTTTCATTGTCCATTGATAAGATATTTAGCATACATCTGGCAGGACTGGATTCGCTGTCCTTCTACAAGCTGGCGATTCTGGGTTTTGTGGTCTCTCTTTTTTTACGCTTTGGTATTCGCAAAGATCTGATCTATCCTGCACTGGCGATTGGGTTTTTATTTGTGGAAAGTTATTTTCTATCTGATCTGCCCAGCAAGGTTAGTCCGCTCGATCCATTTAAGGCCTTTCTAGGAGTAATTGTTCCTTTTTTGTTGCTGATGCCCCATTTTTCAAGAGAGATCAGTCAACGTATTATACGTGTACTCGCATGGCTGCCACTATTCAGTCTTGCTGGTGGTTATATTCTGCAACTCGCCGGCATATTGTCCATTACTAACCTGGAGATGTCGGGTGTAACCCGGTTACAGGGAGCTAACATCGCCGCGCATCTGGCCATGTTGTGTTTTATCTCAATCTGCGTCTGTCTGATTCAGATCAAGCAAGGCCATCAGGTTGTTCTGTATTACATGCTTACCTTGACACATCTGGTCATTCTGGTCCAGACGGGAACAAGGGGGCCACTTATTGCGCTTATTCCGATTATACTGGTCTATCTTTTTGATCAACTGAAAGCCTTCATCAAAGGCAGAGTCAGTGCCATTATTCCTCTCATTCTGTTTGTTGTCGCTGTGGCCTATATGGTGATAGCGCAGTGGGACAATTATGAGATGAGGTCAGAGAGCAAAGGCTTGTCGGGAAGGGATGTAGCCTGGAATTATTTTATTGGCAAAGCAAATGAGTATCCGATATTTGGACGCGGACTCGGCTCAACCCTCGTAGCGAATGATGGAAGTATCTTTTCTGGATTCGTCGTTCCGCATAATGAATACATTCGTTTTTATTACGATGGCGGGTTAGTTGGAGCCATCCTGTTGTTTCTATCGCTGCTGCTGGTGTTCCGGGCCGTGTACTTCCGGTTGAGCGGCATGATCCGGTTGTATTTTGCCGGAATGATTATCGGTTTCCTGACCTATTCCTTTTTTGACAATACCCTGTCCACGGTTCATCTGATTGCTCCATTCTGTATCTTCCTGAACGCGTTATATGCTACGGGAAATGGAGTTCATTCCAAGTCAGGGGCTGAAGCAGAAGTGGATATACAGATACAGCGAGCCAAGGACGTATCCTTTTCAAAGGAGATTAGAACATGAAGGTCTGTTTGATCAGTTCTACAGGCGGTCATTTTGATGAATTAACCAAAATTATTCCTGCGGTTGAAGAACATGATTATTTCCTGATTACCGAGAAGAACAAAAGCAGAAAAGTAGATTCGTCTCAGGGTAAAGTATATTTTTTAATGCAGCAAGAGCGTAAGAATGCGATGTTTTTGCTGATTTTTATGGCTAACATTTTCAAATCATTCTTTTTATATCTGCGCGAGCGTCCAAAGGTAATCATTACGACAGGGGCAGGGGCCACATATCCTTTTTGCCTCATCGGTAAAATCTTCGGTGCCAAGCTGATTTATATCGAAAGTTATGCCAAAATCTATTCCTCCAGCGCAACCGGGAGATTGATGTACAAAATCTCGGATGAGTTCTTCATCCAATGGGAAACGTTGCAGGATAGCTATCCCAATGCGAAATACAGGGGGGCTTTATTTTGATATTTGCTATCGTTGGAACCCAGCGTTTTCCCTTCAATCGGATGTTTGAGCTTATTGATGAGGCGATTGAGGCAGGAATTATTGAAGAAGAGGTTATTGCCCAATCTGGATATACCGAATATCAGCCGCGAAATTTCACTGTGATTCCTTTCCTCACGCAGGAAGAGATGGATGAATATGTGGAGCGCAGCAGATGCATTATCTCTCATGCGGGTGTTGGCTCCATTACAAATTGTCTTGAACGTGGCAAGCCGGTTATTGTCATTCCACGCCGGAAAGAATGGGGCGAGCATGTGGATGACCATCAGCTTGAGATCTCCAAAGTTTTTCAGGATAACGGCTATGTGGCCGTCGCGGAGAGTCAGGCTGAATTACAAAACTTGGTTCCTTGCATAGAGGAGCTGACGTTCCAGCCCTATGTGAGAAAACAGTCTGATCTGATCTCATCCATTAAAAATTACGTGAACAGTCTGTAAGAGGTATGAAGATTAACCATGAAAAAAAGGAGTCTATCATGAAACCAAAAGTATTGGTTGTTGGATCATCCTTGAAGGATATGGGCGGAATTGTGAGTGTCATCAAAAACATTGAGGATTCTTCGATCTCGGAAATGTACGCTATGCAGCGGGTCGAGACATATATCACGGGCAGCGTATTCTCACGGCTGCTTATTTTTATACGGGGATTCATTCAATTCTGGATGAAACTGTACACGTTCAAGCCGGATATCGTGCATATTCATATGGCGAACAACGGGAGCTTTTATCGGAAGTCTCTATTTCTGCTAACGGCACGAAAGTTGTTTCGAAAGTCAGTTATTCTGCATATTCATGCGGCCAGCTTTGATGATTTCTACAATCAATTTGCTCTGCAGCGCAAGTATTGTCACTACATTCTGAATCAGGCAGATAAGTTGATTGTCTTGTCCCAGACGTGGAAAGAATACTTTGCTACGATTGTGCCGGAGACAGCGATTGAGGTTCTTTATAACGGGGTCTTTGTCAAAGAACCGTTTGTGAGAGAACAACAGGCAGCCGTTAATGCTCTCTTCATGGGCAGACTCGGTGAGCGAAAAGGAGTCTACGATCTGCTTCAGTCCATTCAGCAATTGAAGGCGCTGGGCGTTACAGCTACCTTTAATCTGGCAGGGGATGGTGAAGTCGAAGAGGTCAAAGCAATCGTGCAGCAGTATGGAATAGAGGATCGTGTCAATGTACTCGGCTGGATTAACGGAGAGCAAAAGGAAAAGCTGATGCGGGAAGCGGATCTACTGGTCCTGCCTTCTTATCATGAGGGATTACCTATGGCCATACTTGAAGCAATGAATTGTGGCTTGCCCATTATATCGACCACCGTCGGAGGCATCCCCGAAGTGATTACATCCGGTCATAATGGGCTGTTAATCGAGCCGGGAGATGTGCACGGGCTGACATCAGCGCTGGAATATCTCATCATGGATGAAGAGGTTAGAGCGGGAATGGGTTCACATAACAGAGAGATTATATCGGATAAGTTCGATATGAATCTTCTCGTAGGCAGATTGTCAGGAATATATGATGCACTTCAAGTGAAGGTATCCTAGTGAACAGGAAAAGGTGATGAAATGACCCCCTTGGTATCTTGCATCATTACGACCCATAATCGGGCCGAGTTATTGAAAAATGCGTTGAGAAGTGTACGTGAGCAAACACATCCGTATCTGGAAATTTTCATAGTAGATGATGGTTCAGAAGATCAGACGCCAGAAATCTGTCAGGCTTGGACACGGGAAGATTCACGGATTCGGTACATCCGGGTTCCATATCCCAAAGGAGCCAACCATGCACGGAATGTAGGGATATCCCAAGCCAATGGCAAGTACATTGCCTTCCTGGATGATGATGATGAATGGATGTCTGACAAAATAAAAACCCAGGCGGAAGTGCTGGAGCGTACTCAGGAATCATTCACCTTTTGCAGCAAGTATCTCGCATACACGAATGAGCAGCATCAGGTGGTCAAACGGAAATTGTCGGTGGAACCTCGCGATGTTATTCGGTATGAGGATCTGCTTACATTCAACTGGATCGGGGAAACGTCCAAAATCATGGTACTTACCTCACTGGCCCGTGAAGTTCGATTCGATGAAAATCTGACATCCGCTCAGGATTATGACTTTTATCTACGCATATTGAAACGAGGCTACATCGCCGTGAATGTGAAAGAACCGCTGGTGGATATCAACATCCACAGTGGTCCACGAATTTCAACCTCTACAACGGCCAAGTACAAGGGCCAACGCAAGATTATTTTGAAATACTACAATGACATGTCCAAGGAACAGAAGCGCCGTCAATTACACCATTATCGAATGCTCGAATGGTCGAGAAATACGCTTCGCAATAACGTTTATTTGAAAAAAGCACTGTCGCTGTATCCCTGGTGGAAAGATTGGGTGCTGCTCAAGCGTAATACCAAAATTATGATGCAAGGATTTCTAATGAGATTTCATGCAAGGCGCGCAGTTGGAACGTATACAGAGGAACCTGTGCGAATGAAACTAAAGTAAGAGGTGCCTGGATGGAAAATCCGACGGTGTATATGCTGCCCAAGATGATTGAGAACAATAAATTCAATGAGCTGTTATCCGATTCCATTGAGAACAAGGGATGGGAAGTGAAACAGTTTACCAAAAGAGATCTAATCAAACTGAAAAAAAATGATGTGCTGCATTTTCATTGGCCCAGCTTCTATTACAGAGGTTCATCCGTGCTGACAACAGTGATCAAGTCCATTCTGTATGTATTGATGATTTGTTTTGCACGCTTGCGTGGGGCCAAATTGTTCTGGACGGTGCATAACATCTGGCCTCACAACAGCGGCAAGACGCGGTTTGATTATTGGATGAGAAAAATACTGGTCCAAAATTGCTCCAAGCTGATTGTCATGGGTAAACCCTTGATCTCCGAGATCTGTTCGACGTTTGGGATTGATTCCAGCCGGATCGAGGTTATTCCGCATGGACATTACAAGGGAGTGTATCAGGGGAAAGGCGTGAATATCCGCTCCCGGTTTGGCATCCCGGAGGATAGTTATGTGTATGCGTTCTTCGGTCAGGTGTCGCCGTATAAGGGCGTGGATGATTTGCTGGAGGCATTCAAGGATCTGGATTCCGAACAAGCCCATCTGTTGATTGCCGGTAAAAAGGTAAAGGATTATGACCTTGGAGATGAATTTCTCAAGAGTGGACATATTCATACCCATTTTCATTTCATCGAAGATGATGAATATTCGGATTATTTTGATGCAGTCGATTCGATCATTCTTCCATACAAGCAAATTGCAACTTCTGGTAGTGCAATTCTGGCATTGACCTTCTGTAAACCTGTGGTGGCACCACGGATTGGCTTGTTGGAGGAATACCTGCCTGAAGATTGTGCGGTCCTCTACGAACCTTCTGATCCGGATGGATTGCTTAAAGCGATGAATATGATCCGATTAAAACAATCGGAGTTTCAGGAAGGCAGTGGTTTTGTCAAAGCGTTGGAGCGGCTGGATTGGCCAGTGATTGCCCAAAGGACACTTACCCTGTACTCCAGTTAGTGCAGATGAACGGGTGGACCTAATTGAAAAATATGGGGATGAAATGATGAAAGTAACCGTCGCGATCTGTACGTATAACCGTGCACAGGATGCGGTAGAGGCTATACGAAGTGCCGTACAACAGAATTACGCAAGCAGCGACTATGAGATCATACTCATTGATAACAATTCAAAAGACAACACACGAGAAATCGTGCTCCAAACCATCTTGCAGCATGAGAACCATTCGATCCGGTATGTGTTGGAAGAAAAGCAAGGCTTGTCTGTAGCCCGTAACCGGGCCATTCACGAGGCGCGCGGCGAGTATATCCTGTTCCTTGACGATGATGCCTTTGCTTGCAGGGATTGGATTCGCCAGATCGTTAGCGTGTTTGAGATGAATGAAAATATCGGTTGTGTCGGTGGCAAGATTGACCCGATCTGGGAAGTGCCTGAGCCAATGTGGATTCCACCAGAGAACAGGTCGCTGTTCACCATTCTGGATTTTGCAGATGAAGTCACTGAGATGAAAAGTCCTTATATTCCATTTGGTGCAAATGTGGCTTTTCGTTTATCCGTCTTTGATCAACTGGCTCCCTTCCGTGAAGACCTTGGAAGAGTGGGGAACAATCTTCTCTCTAGTGAAGAGAGTGAGTTAATTGCAAGAATACGGACAAAGTTCAAGGTATATTACACGCCGTATGGTGCGGTACAACATAAAGTAGCCAAAGAGCGAACAACGAAGAACTGGTTTCTGCGCCGAATCTATTGGCAAGGTGTGAGTGATGCCATTCGTGATCAGGACCGTGGTGTTGTGCGTACGGCCAAACATGGGATCAAGCTTGCACAGGGGATCACAACCTCACTGATCTACATTTATAATGCAGATCGGTTCACACGTCAGCTTGCCAAAGTATGTTACCGAAACGGCATGATCGTTGGGTCGCTTCGTCAAAACAGTAAGGGATGAGGATCGCTATGGCGCAAGTTGCACTTCGCAAAGTATTCAGAGGAAACGGCTTAATGAGTGCCATATTTCAGACAAGTGGAACCAATCTGCTGGTCATGACACTGACGATGTTGTCTTCCATTTTGACGTCACGCATGTTCGGGGTAGAGGGAAAGGGCGCATTCTCGGCCATCCTATTCTGGCCTGCGCTCTTAACCGGATTGGTCGGATTCGGACTACCAACTTCTATCATTTATAACATCAAACAGAGCGCAACCGAGAAGAGTGCACAGTATGTTCGGTTAAGCTTTCTTTTTCAAGTTCCGGTGTGCATCATCATTGGTATTGTGGCCTGGTTTGGATTACCTTTCTGGCTCTCCAGCTTTCCGCCGGAGGTCGTGCAGATATCCAGATGGTATACGATTGCTACTGTTCCTGTACTTATTGTCATCAATCTCATATCAGCCCTCTCGCAGAGTCGGGAGAAATTCGCTGTATATAATGGTATCCGGTTAATGATCCCCCTGTTTAATGTAGGCGGGCTTTTTGTGTTATGGGGCCTGGGCATGCTGAGCATTCAGCTCGCGGCTGCAATCTATTTTGTAACCAGCTTCTCCGTGGTGGCGTGGGCTATCTATGCCAACCGTAATGAATTGAGACTGAGATGGTTCAAGGATCGGGTGGACCAGAGTTCGGCGAAAAAGCTTTTTGGTTATGGCAGCAAGGTGTATGGTGTTGAATTGTTAGGAACGTTGTATACCCAGTTTGATAAAATCATTATTTTGGCTTTGCTCACCCCGCGTGACTTTGGACTGTATTCCGTCGTATTTGCGTTATCCCGAATCTATAACGCAGTTCAGACGGCGATTAGCAATGTTGTTTTCCCAAAAGTGACCGGATTGCCCCAAGAGCAGATTATTCGAACAGTTGGCAGAGCCTTCCGCATCTCGCTCATGGTCATGATGATCATTGTAATACCCACCATGTTTGTGGGGAACTACCTGATGGGTCTTCTGTTTGGCTCCGAATTTTTGGAGGCGAGCGTAGCATTTTATATTTTGGCTGTGGAATGCATTATTGGTGGTGGCTCCTGGATTCTGGCATCCGCGTTTAATGCACTTGGTCGGCCTGGACTTGTGATGATCAGACAGCTCATTGCACTCTCGGTGACGGTGGCTTTGTTCTTTGTATTCACCCCGCTGTGGGGACTCAACGGAATTGCGATTGCCTTATTGATCGGGTCCATTGTGCGAATGGTGGTTACTGTGGCCGCGATGAAGATTGTATTTAAGGTGAAGTTTGCCGCCATGTTCTATGACAAGGAAGATATACCGTTTCTCTATGAACGGTTAAACAAAAAAAGAAGAAGAGTCACCCAAGGAGGAGATGGAGATGCTGGGCACTAACAATATTCATCCAATGGAAGAGTTGAAGGGACATTTACGTCAGATTTTGAAGGTCATTCCACCGCGTACCGAAATCTATTATTTGGATTACCCGGTGCATAGCAATGGTGGCGACTTGTTGATTATGAAAGGTACTGAGGCTTTCTTCCGGGACAATGATATTCAAGTACGTGCCAGATACAGCATTCTGGATTGCCCTTTGTCCCTCAAGGTTCCGGAAGGTATAACGATCGTGTTGCACGGGGGAGGTAACTTTGGTGATCTGTACCCTGCCCATCAGAAATTGAGAGAACGAATGATTGCACAACATCCGAATCACCGGATTGTCATTCTGCCACAGACGATGTTTTACAAGAGTGATATTGAATTGAAAAAGACAGCCCAAGTATTCAATCGTCATAAGGATGTACACTTTTTTGTCCGGGACACTTTATCTTATGAGATAGCCAGTAAAGAATTTCAACAAACCAATGTGTATCTATCTCCCGATATGGCGCATCAGTTGTGGCCTTTGAAGTCCAAGAGCAAGCCTACGGCAGAGATGTTGTATTTCTTCCGTAAAGACATTGAGAAAACTCAGAATCAGGTGCATTACGAATCCGTCAGTGGACCCAAGGCCACGTTTAAAGACTGGGAGACATTGTACAACCGGGTAGACCGGAAGATCATTCGCATGATTACATCCCGGTTGAAGTCAGGGAAAGGCAGCTCTTTTGCCCGCTGGTTGTGGTACAAATACTCTGATCGGATGGTACATACGGCCATTAAGGAATTCAATCAATACCAGACCATCACGACATCCCGTCTGCATGGACATATTCTGGCCTGTCTCCTGGATCAACCGAACATCCTGCTGGATAATTCATACGGCAAGAACTCGAATTATTATGCAGCTTGGACCAAGAGCAATCCGGCAGGCAGACTGGAATCCAATCAGACCAGCACATATAACAAGCCAACCGAGACCAGCAAGGGAGCGAGTACGGTTGTGCTGTCGGATGGTGCAGCGCTATGAGAAGTATTCTGTTATCCGGCGGTTCTGGCAAGCGTCTCTGGCCGTTATCCAACGATTCCAGATCCAAGCAATTTCTTAAAGTACTCCATGGGCCTGAGGGGAATCCGGAATCCATGGTACAGCGGGTATGGCGACAGCTGAATCATGCCGGACTTGCATCACAGGCGCTGATCGCGACGAGTTTGCCACAGGTTGAGATTCTGACTTCTCAGCTGGGAGACGATGTGAGACTGGTTGTGGAGCCTGAGCGCAGAGATACGTTTCCTGCGATTGCGCTGGCAGCCTCCTATCTGTATTCCGTAGAGAGTGTGAGTCTGAATGAGACGATTGCAGTGTTGCCGGTAGATCCCTTTGTTGAAAAAGAATTCTTCGAAGTGCTGGCAACCTTACCGGAGATGCTTGATAAGTCTGGTGCTGATCTGGCCTTGATGGGAGTTGTGCCGACATACCCGTCAGAGAAATACGGATACATCATTCCGCAATCCCTATCTTCCAGTGAAAATAACAATGAATACGTGAATGTAGCGAAGTTCCAGGAGAAACCCTGCGAATCCGATGCGGTCCTTATGATGGAGCAGGCCGCATTATGGAATTGCGGGGTTTTTGCTTTTAAGCTGGGTTATTTGATTAATCTGCTCATTGAGATGGAGCTGCCGATCCAGTATGACGAAATGATGAAGCAATACGGAAGATTGAATAAGATCAGTTTTGATTACCAGGTTGTCGAGAAGGCAAATCAGATTATCGCTATTCCGTATAACGGCTTCTGGAAAGATCTAGGCACGTGGAACACACTCACGGAAGAGATGGGAAGCTCGGTTGTAGGAAAAGGGTGGATTACGGGAGATTCCCTGAATACGCACCTGGTCAATGAATTGAACATTCCGGTTGCCATATTGGGATTGTCGGATGTGGTGGTCGCCGTGAGTCCGGATGGCATTCTGGTCAGTGACAAAGAAGCCAGCCCACGTATCAAGGAAATCTTGAAGAATGAGGATCAACGCCCCATGTATGAGGAGCGTAGGTGGGGGTGCTACAGGGTTCTGGATTACACAAGAAACGAAGCTGGCGGCGAAGTTCTCACCAAACGAATCTGCATCAGTGCCGGGAAAAACCTGAGTTATCAATATCATCTGCTCCGCAATGAGGTATGGACGGTTGTATCGGGAACAGGGGAATTGATTCTGGATGGGCAGAGCCGAATGATCGGGCAAGGAGATACGGTGATCATTGACCGGAGTATGCTTCATTCCGTCAGAGCCGTTACGGAACTGGAGATCATTGAAGTACAGATCGGCAGCCAGCTGATTGAGGAAGATATCGTTAGAGTGTCTACCGAATGGCAGGACATTGTTCAGACATATGTGAAGCACGCGTAACAACACATTAGGACATGGGGGAGATTATGGAATGAATATTACGGTGATTGGCACAGGGTATGTGGGTTTGGTATCGGGCGTATGTTTTTCGGAACTGGGAAATAACGTGATCTGTGTAGACAACAATGTGGAAAAAGTGAATATGTTAACGGACGGTCATGTTCCGATCTATGAACCGGGTCTGAAAGATATCATGAATGCCAATATGAAAGCAGGAAGGCTGTCCTTCACCACCAACATTCAGGATGCCATCAGTCGTTCGGATATCATCATCATCGCGGTGGGTACGCCATCCCTGCCTAATGGCGAAGCAAATCTGAGTTTTATTGAGCTTGTCGCGCGAGAAATAGGTTCTTATATGGATAATTATAAAATAATAATGACTAAAAGCACTGTTCCTGTCGGAACCAACGATCGTATTCAGGAATGGATCAGCAGTTTGACGAATCATCCATTCGACATGGCATCGGTACCGGAGTTCCTGCGAGAAGGTACCGCTGTCCAGGATACGCTCTATCCTGACCGGATAGTCATTGGGACACATAGTGAGCGGGCAGTCGCCACGTTGAAAGAGCTGCATCAGCCATTAACCGATCAGATTATTGTTACGGATATTCGCTCGGCCGAAATGATTAAATATGCATCCAACGCTTTCCTGGCAACCAAGATCTCATTTATCAACGAAATCTCTAACATCTGTGAAAAAGTAGGAGCAGATGTCAGCCGCGTTGCCGAAGGCATGGGCTATGACAGACGAATCGGTGCCTCCTTTCTCAAGGCAGGCATTGGTTACGGAGGTTCCTGTTTCCCTAAGGATACACAGGCTCTGATTCAAATTGCAGGTAATGTGGATTATGACTTCAAACTGCTGAAGTCCGTGGTGGAAGTGAACAAAGATCAACGCTTCAACGTCATTCGTAAACTGGAAGATGCACTAGGCTCACTCGAAGGGAAGGAGATTGCCATCTGGGGGCTCGCTTTCAAACCGGATACCGATGATGTTCGTGATGCTCCGGCGATTGAGATCATTCAACGTTTGCTTGAGCAGGGAGCAGTGATTCGGGCATATGACCCCATCGCTACCGAGAACTTCCGCAAAGAGGTGGATTCCCCATCCATTACGTGGGAAGAGCGTGCCATGAAAGCGGCGGAAGGTGCTGATGCACTCTGTGTTCTGACGGAATGGAAAGAGTTCATGGAGGTTAATCTGACTGATTTGGCAGCGCATATGAATCAACCCATCCTGATTGATGGAAGAAACATCTACGGAGAAGATCAGATTAAAGATACGTCCTTTCAATACTACTCCGTTGGTCGTCCAGGTCTAACCAATATTGATGGAAGAAAAACGGCAGTCATCTGACGGAGGCCATAACATGAGACGCGGGATCAAAATAACATTAGGTGCCCTTTCCCTTGTTGCAGTTGTCATGATTGGATATTCTGTGTATCTGTATTCGCATGTTAAATCAGCGGCGGATCAAATGTATGAACCCCGGGAACCCATCAAGCAGGTATCCATTGTAGACCAGCGGGGTGGGGGAGATTTCCCTGTGGACATGGAGAATGAAGAACCTTTTAATGCTTTGATTCTGGGTGTGGATGAACGTTCCAATGATCGGGGGCGCTCCGACACCATGATTGTATTAAGTGTTAATCCTGCAAAAAAATCCGCACTTATGTTTAACATCCCCCGAGATACCAGAACGAATATTGTTGGTCACGGCACGGAGGATAAGATCAACCATGCCTATGCTTTTGGGGGCGTTAACATGTCTGTGCAAACGGTGGAACAATTGCTTGACGTTCCCATACATTACTACATGAAAGTGAATATGGAGGGCTTTGCACAAGTCATCGACATGGTTGGTGGAGTGAATGTGAATAACCCGTTTGCATTTGACTATGAGGGTTACCGGTTCGAGCAAGGGAATATTCATCTGGATGGTGAAGCTGCTTTGGGATTTTCGCGGATGCGTTATGATGATCCGAAGGGAGATCTCGGGCGGAATGACCGTCAGCGGGAGATCATCAAACAAGTGCTGAAGAATACGGTCCAGGTATCCAACGTGTTGCAACTGGAGACGTTGCTGGACGAAGTCAGTGCTCACGTCAGAACCGACGTTACCTTTGATGAGATGAAGCAGATGTTCTCCAATTATCGTTCGGTACTGGATCATATTGAATCCGTTGAGATTAAAGGCACGGGCAAAAAAATAGACGGAGTGTATTATTATATCGTGGATCAGTCGGAACGAGACAGGATACATCAGATGATTGAAGAACATACAAAATGATCGGATAGGGCGGTGAACCAGATGCGTATCTCCAGGCTAATGAAATTGTCCCTGATTGTGCTCCTAATGTATATGCTCATGATACCGGCAAGTACAAATTATGTTCAATCAGCTCAAAACTATCAATGGAAGAATATACCTATTGGTGGTGGGGGGTACGTTACGGGGGTGGTCATTCATCCGACTGAGCCTGATCTGGTTTACGCTCGAACTGACGTTGGAGGAGCTTACCGCCTGGATGTAACCTCAGGAGATTGGGTTCCACTACTGGATCATTTTGGAGATGAGGACAGCAATCTGTACGGCGTGGATGGAATTGCGCTGGATCAGCAAAACCCCAATGTCGTGTATATCGCTGCTGGGAAGTACGGTAACGTGGGGCCGAGTGATATTCTGAAATCCACAGATCGGGGAGAAACCTGGATTCGAACCGGACTTAATCTTCGGAATGAATCGAATGGTAATATCCATCGAGCCATGGGAGAGAGCATCGCGGTTAATCCCACGAACTCCAATTACCTGCACGTGGGTACACGATATGATGGATTGTACACTTCCAGTGATGGTGCGGCCACGTGGAGTAAGGTATGGGATGTACCTAGTGGGCTGTCCGGTGAGGGAATTCGAAGTGTAGCTTATGGATTGAATCCCGTGACGAAGCAAGGTCAAGTTGTGTATGCGGGGGTTCGCGGCATTGGTGTGTATAGCAAAGCACCAAGAAGCAATGGGCAGACCACTTGGCAACTTACCGGGAGAAGTCCCGAATATCCTGCACGTATGACTGTGGCGAAGAACGGGACGTTGTATGTGACAACGGATAATCAAGGCGTTTACAAGTTCAATGGTGTGCAGTGGACGAATATAACACCCAGCTCCAGTTACTCATCTTATTATGGAATCACGATTGATCCCAATAATGATAATCACATCCTGGCAGCCGTTCGAACAGGCGGAGATAATCTGCCACTGTATCGTTCCGTTAATGGCGGACAGAGTTGGACAACAGTGAGCAAAACGTTGGTATCCAAACCGTCATGGTGGACACCCAACATGTTTTTCTCAGCGACATCCAGTATCAAGTTTGATCCGCATAACCCGGGCACCGTATATGCTACAGACTGGTTTGGCGTGTACAAGACGGAAAATATCAATGGTACCAATGGATTGACTGGCAGTACTGCGAGTACTTGGGAAGCTATTACCGATGGTCATGAAGAAGTCGTCGCACTCACGGCATCCACACCACCTCAGGGTGTTTCATTCTTTAGTGGTTTAACGGATCAAGTCGGATTTAGACATGAAAATGTAACCGATGTTCCTTTTAATAAAATCCCGCTCTCAGGTATGCGAGAAATTGTGAGTATTGACTATCATGAGGCAAATCCGAATTACATGATATTTCTGGGAAGCAGTGACTGGTATGGTACGACCACACGCTTATTTGTCTCTTCCAATAACGGAGTTACAGTAACCCCGGTAAACGTTCCGGCAGGCTCTACACTGGGGAGGGTGGCCTATTCAGCCATTAATCCAAATGTAATTGTTTATTACCCCCAGACCGGTAATCCGGTCAGAAGCACGAATCGTGGCGCAACATGGCAAAATATGAATGGTGCCCCATTTCAGGCCATTGGGGGGAATATGGTCTTTGCCTATAATCATCCATTGGCTGCGGATCGCATCAATGGATATAAATTTTATATGTATGCTGCTGGTTATCTGTATCGGTCTACGGATGCAGGAGCCAACTGGTCCAAAGCGAATGCGGTTCGCCTTCCTATTAATACGGATATCAATACAAGCTTCATTAAAGTCGAGGCTGCACCTGGCGTGGCGAATAATGTATGGGTGAGTCTGGGAACCGATGGATTATATGCATCAACGAACTCGGGAAATACATTTTCCAAGATCCAGGGTGTGCAGAATTCCAAATTATTTGCCTTTGGTAAAGCGAAGCCAGGTAATTTAGTTCCAGCTGTCTATGTATATGGCACCGTAAATAACGTGAATGGATTCTTCCGTTCCGATGATATGGGGGCAACCTGGAACAATATAGGTCCTTTAGGTACTGGAATCGGGCTGGGCAATGAACCGCAAATTATGGCAGCAGACCGTCAAATCTATGGTCAGGTATATGTAGGTACAAATGGCAGAGGCATGTATGTTGGATCAATAGAATAACGAGTGAGATATGAAAGTGGTGAAGATTAAAATGATGGAGGAGGGCTCCGGGCGCACGAGACAAAAGCATGTACGAAGAACGTACGGATTTCTCATTGCTCTGCTGTTGATTGTGATCTGGGTTCTGGTCATCTGGTCCATGTCCACGCAATCCTCTCAACAGCAAGACATTCAGCCGTGGCTTCATAAATGGTCTCAAAAATTTCACATCGGTTTTACACTTCCTGATGTGCAATTCACTTACGGGGAGTATGAGTATTCGCTGAAGCAGCGGCCGTATGATTTTGCAGAGTTCGTCTTTCGCAAGAGTGCGCACTTATTTGTATACGCTGTGCTCGCCATGCTTGTGTATGGCGGGCTGCGGTACAGAAGAACATCCCTTATGACCAGTATCGTTTCTGCTCTGGCTGTGGTGTTTGTTATAGCCTCCATTGATGAGTATATTCAGCAGTTCAGCCCGGACCGGACAAGCTCGATACGTGATGTGGGAGTAGACTTGCTCGGCGGCTGCTGTGGGATTGCCATATATGCAGGACTTCAGTCCATTATCCGAAGGATTAGAAAGGGAAAGCATACTTCCATTCACAGTGAGTGATTTCCCAGGAAATTAGATGTATCGTTCAACTTCTACTTGTCTGCCATCCATCATAAGTATGGAGTAGGACAAGGAGGACTGGACATGCTGCGAAGAAGGAACCGGAATGCTTTGCTCAAAAAGATCGGCTTCATCGCGATCATTGTATTATTGCTGTGGTTGATTGCCAGAACCATTCCGTATTTGTTTCAGGCAGATACATCGGATGAAGCTGCTGCTGTTGCCGAAGAGTTTTACAAATATGAGCAGACGGGTGACTTCGGCAGTTCATGGGAACTCTTTCATCCCCTGATGAAAGAGCGGTTTCCCAAGAGTGCTTACGTACAGAACAGAGCACATATATTTATGCAGCACTTTGGCGTGGAAACGTTTGAGTTGGAGATGGAAAAGCCGGAGCGCGAGTTCGATGTAACCGTGATCGATGGGGTTAAACCATTTTCTGAAGCCTACAGAATTCGGGTCACCCAGAAGTACTCAGGTACCTTTGGCCAATTCGATATTGTGCAGACCTGTTATCTGGTAGAGGATGGCGATGAGTGGACCTTACTCTGGTATTATCCAAATCAGAAAAATGAGGATACCTCGCATGTCGACAATAGTGATTGATCAGGCATCACATCGTGGGCATCGTTGTGAAAGAGACTGGAACTCCGATATGATGATATTAACCCATACATTGAACCGAATTGTATCATTTACCTAACATCAGGCTCCAAAAATGCGAGACTTTTGTCGCATTTTTGGAGCTTTTTTTGTGTTTTGCTTGTTTTTATGGCTGTAAAGCCTTGACATTAGTCCCGGTGTCAAGTAAATTACGAGATAGATACAAAATGTATCAATTTTCAGCGTCTAACGACAAATAACAAGGACTTCTAAGCTCCTTGTGAGGGGAAGGAATATCATTGATCGAAACGGGCCGCTTTTACTGTGTCAGTTGTGGGATGATTGTGTCGGTCGCTAGAAGCTCTGTCGAAATGAAGGAAGAGGGCAATGGAGGCAATCACGTATTTCGCACCGGATTCTACCGGAGTGAAATGCCGCTTGGATGCTGTGAAGCGTGTGTAGTTGAAGCGAAACGTCAGGGGAAATCCCAGTTTGCGGGACAATATACTAAAGATTATGATACACTATGTGCATATGAGAAACGGGCATGAGGTATGTGCTCGTCCATGAAGGAGGGGATTGAATGCAGCAGGAGCCGGTCGTCCGGATTCAGGGCGTCAGCAAAATCATATCCTCCCGATCATTGGTCAGCGACCTGACTCTGGATATTTCTCCGGGGCAGGTTTTTGGTTTTTTAGGACCTAATGGCGCGGGGAAAACAACAACGATTCGGATGATGGTTGGACTGATGTCCATCAGTAAAGGTGACATTTTGATCTCGGGACACAGTGTGAAGAATGAATTTGAGAAGGCGGTAGCCCAGGTAGGAGCTATTGTAGAAAATCCGGAAATGTACAAGTTTCTGACCGGGTACCAGAATCTCGTTCACTTTGCCCGCATGTCGCCGGGAGTTACGAAGGAACGTATTGCGGAAACGATTGAACGTGTGGGGCTTACGGCCCGTATTCACGATAAGGTCAAAACCTACTCACTGGGTATGCGCCAGCGTCTGGGTGTCGCGCAAGCGATATTACATAAACCGAAGCTGCTTGTACTGGATGAGCCAACCAATGGACTGGACCCGCAGGGCATACGGGAACTGAGAGACTATTTGCGTGAGCTCACTCAAGAGGAAGGCATTACGGTCTTCGTCTCAAGCCATTTGCTGTCGGAGATGGAACTGATGTGTGATACGGTGGCTATTATCCAGAACGGCAAGTTAATCGATGTAAGAAACCTTCGAGCTGAAACGGGTGCGGATGCATTAATTGAAGTTGCTTTTGAAGTGAATGATGCAGAACGCGCTGCTGATCTGATTCAGGGTGCTGTCGTACAGGGCAATGTCCTGGTGGCACGGGTGTCTCGTGAGCAGATTCCAGATATCAATGCCAAGCTGGTTAGCGAAGGGTTTCAGGTATACGGTATTCGTAACGTGACTCACACCCTGGAAGAACAATTCTTGCAAGTCACTGGGGGTGGAGGCATTGGGTAGTTTTGGTAATCTGATATTAAATGAGAATATGAAAATTTTCCGTCGTCCCCGTACCTGGATCATGTTATCGATTCTGGCGCTGATCTCGCTATTAATGCCAGTGTTACTGCGAGAAGGAATGGGGTCCAATGAAGTTTTGTACTGGGAAGCGGCTGTAACGACCATCCAGATTACGTTTTTCCTGAACACGATCTTTTGTGTTGTGATTGCAGCGGAATCGGTCGCGGGCGAATTTACCTGGGGAACCATTAAGCTATTGCTGATCCGTCCATGGTCACGAAGCAAAGTTCTTGCTTCCAAATATCTGACCGTAGTTGGCTTCAGTATTGTCAGTACATTGCTGGTCATCGTGATGGCCATGCTAACGTCTTATATCCTTTTCTCGCATGATGCTCCGGGAGGAAGCAGTAGTCCGGCTACGAATGCTCTGACGTTATGGGGATATTTGTATGTTGATCTGTTCATTACACTTGCGATTGCCTTTATGGTGTCCTCCGTATTTCGTTCAGGTGCACTTGCGATTGGATTATCCCTGTTCATTATGTTCTCACAGAGTATCTTCTCACTCATATTCAATCCGGTCCGTTATGAATGGGCCAAGTATGTTCTGTTCAACAACATGGATCTTAGCAAATATATGACCTCCGGGGCGGATTTTGCGCTAATGGGTGGTCCGAGTGCAGGAATGACACTTGGTTTCTCCATTGCAGTCCTGGCGGTGTATTACGTTATTTTCATGGTGATTTCCTGGGTTGTATTCAGCAAAAGAGATGTGGCAGGCTAACGCCTGCTTCTTTTTTTGCTCCAATGTTTGTTTTGGAAAGAAAAAGTGTATATTCAGCATCGGCTGTGGCATGACTGTCATTTAAGGGTACTTAGTATCAGTAGCGTTTTTCATAATTCGAATTTCACCGCTCACGGGTACAAGATATAGACGAATAGGATCATTTCGATCTCTATCTTGCTGATTGGAAGACGCTCAGGGGATTTATGAAAAAAGCTCTCATAAGTAAATGACTAGATATACATATGAACGCCGCAGTCACTTTGGCAGAGCAGCGCATGGAGGGATCACGTTTCTTGATAAATAACAAGTTCTACCGCATATGCACAGCGATTATTCTGCTGCTGCTCATCGTGTATTTGGGGGATAAAGTGAACTTTATTTTCAGCCCCCTGACCTCACTGATTCACATCATCATCATCCCGCTGCTGATTGCCGGTTTCTTCTATTATCTGCTGCGCCCGCTTGTCGATTATATGGAAAGGCATAAGATCAAACGTGCATTGTCAGTTCTGATTATTTATGTCGTAATTGCATTAATACTTGCAGGTTTTAGTGTGCTTGTATGGCCTTCCCTGCGTGAACAATTAATGAATTTTGTGGAGAATGCTCCAGCGTTGGTTACTTCACTCAGCGATCAGTTGAATGCACTTGAAAAGAGCAATTTTGTATCCAGATACCTGCCTGATGATTCCAATCTATTCTCACGATTATCCGATGTTCTGAGCCAAGGGATCACTCAGGCAACCAATTATGTCTCCGGGTTATTCTCCGTGGTATCCAATCTGGTTATTATTCTGGCAACGTTCCCGATCATGTTGTATTACATGCTCAAGGAAGGCAGCAAGTTTGGTACGAATCTAACCTTATTGTTGCCAAGACATTATCGGAAGGATGGGGAAGAAACCGTCCATGAGATCGATGAAGCACTAAGTAACTATATTGTTGGGCGGGTTATTGTTAATGTAGCCCTAGGGATTCTGATGTACATCGGTTTTCTAATCTTAGGTTTGCCTTACGCTTTGCTGCTGACTGTTGTATCCATTATTCTAAACTTCATCCCTTATGTGGGTGCTTTGCTGGCAGCTATTCCGGTTGTCATTGTTGCGTTTATCGAATCACCTTCGATGGCGATCTGGTCACTGGTCATCATTGTAATCGCACAGCAAATTCAGGATAATCTGATCTCACCTTACGTCTATGGCAAACAGCTCGATATTCATCCACTGACTACCGTTATCCTTTTGCTCGTGGGTGCTGACCTGGGAAATATCTTGGGTATGATCATCGTGATTCCGCTGTATATGATTCTGAAAATTATAGTTCGCAAAATCCATTATCGGATTGTCGAAGATAAGACTGAACTTTAAATGGAATCTGAAATACCACTCTGTCATGTGCCACTACTAATGTTTGTTATTGAATCACATCGATAAGCTCAACAGGATAAGCCGCATATCAATGGTGAAGGGTCAGGTAGGTTTGCCCTCGCCATTGATATGCGGCTTTTTTTCATACATATTGCTCACTTATGTTATAGCTGTTATACTTGGTATATAACAGATAACAAAAAGAAGGTGAACCCTTGATTATTCAACTGGATATGCAATCCGAACTTCCCATCTATTCGCAACTTGTTTATCAAATTATTGAAGGCATTGCTAGTGGTGAGTTACAGCTAGGTGAGGCGTTACCTTCGGTTCGGAATTTAGCCGCAGATATTGGTGTTAACCTTCACACCGTCAACAAGGCTTATACACTACTCAAGCAAGATGGATACATTCTGGTTCATAGGCAAAAGGGAGTCGTAGTGAACCCTGATGGAATGCCTGGTTTAACGGATGATTTTTTGAAAAAGCAGCAAAGAGAATTAAGACCGATTATTGCCGAAGCGATCTGTCGCGGAATGACCAAAGAGGAACTATCTGCGTTGTTAGACCAAATGTATGATGATGTGAAGATGGGTCACAACAAAGAATAAAGAATCGAGGGAGTGTGTTATGTATGCAACTATTTAGTATATTACCTATCATTTTAATCTTTGCTCCATTAGCCGTATTTCTATCTTTTGCACCATATGTGACAAGGGAAACAATCAGCTTTGGGGTTACGGTAAGTGAATATAATTACTACACACCCATCTTGCGTAAGCTGCGGAGTACGTTTGCTACCGTAAGTCTGATCGGAAACGGGATGATTATACTTGTCTGTCTGTATTTACTCCCATCTGCTAATGAAAAGTCTACGGCAATGATCACCGGTGTTTGCACAGTGTTGTTTATTGTATACTGGGCAGCACTACACATCTTATTTCATTTCAAGATGAAAAAGATAAAAGGAACACTTACAACTGTAGACGCACCTCAACGGGTTAAAATCGATACCACCTTCCGTCAAAATAAACTCACCTATTCCAACTATTGGTTTCTCATTCACATTGCTATTATTGTAGCCATTGGAATCATTTCAATCCTGAATTATAAGGCACTCCCTAACGTCATTCCAATGAAATATGATCTTCAGGGCCATGTCATTTCCAGTGCGCCTAAAACCTACCTCTCGGTACTGGCTATTAATCTTGTGCAGCTAGGCATCATTGCACTTATGATGTTGGTGAACTGGAGTATCAAAACAAGCAAACAACAGCTTACCGCGTCTAATCCTGCCCAATTTGCTGCTGAAAATATTCAATTCCGCCGTAAATGGTCCCTATTTACGATCATAACGGGGTTGCTTCTTACCATTTTATTTGCCTTCATTCAGATGAATATGTTCGTCCCGAATCTCGTCTTGTTAAAAGGTATTATCTTCATTACCCCTGTGCTGATCTTGTTAGGCGCGGTAGGGCTATCTCTCACAGGCAGACAAGGCGGTGGGAAAATTCGGAACCATCAAGAGGATCGTGAACGATCCAAGGAGCAGCCTGTGAATGACGATGAACATTGGAAGCTTGGTTTTATTTACTTCAATGCCAATGATCCTTCTTTTACCGTAGAAAAGCGTTATGGAATAGGCTGGACGATTAACTTCGCTCGTCCACTATCTTGGGTCCTGTTGGTATTCATCATTGCTATTGTTGTTATAAGCAGAGTTCTGAGCCAATAAATGCTCATAGATCTATGCATAACATAAAAACTGATTAGGAGGAGTTATTACAATGAACAATTGGAAAAAGCTATTACTTTCTCTTACTTTCGTAGGTCTCATTCTTCCGGTGACATCCATCTCAGAAGCTGCTGAAAAATCCGCTGGTAGTGAAAATCTTGTTCCTGTTCGTGAGATTGCAGAAAAGAATGGGGCAGAGGTATCTTGGCAACAAAAGACAGGAGAAATCACAATACGAAAAAGTGAGCTTACTATTGTAGTTAAGGTAGGAGAGAAACAGGCGATGGTGAATGGGCAAGCCATATCCTTAGACAATCCTGTTCAGTTAACGAAAGGAGTTACCTATATGGATGGGACATTTCTTACCGAGACGCTGAAGGCAGAACCTGAGGATATATTCATTTCCCTTATTAGTGAGGGCGATGGCAAGGAGGCAGCCAAGTATGTTCATACCTCTGTGAGTGGAGTGTTGTCACCCACGTTGTTGAGCCAGCTGTGGGGAGCTTTAGAAGGACAAAATGGCAAAATTACAAGTGAAGCCATAGCTAAGCATGTAGAAAATAATACAGTGCATCGCAATGTTACCTATACGTTCAAAACAGAGCTAACTCGTATAAATATTACGGTCAGAATGAATCATAACGGACTTGTGGATGATTTGCATATTGCCGCCGCTACGCCAGATGTGTATCAAAAACCAAGCTACGACGACCCATCTGCCTATACAGAACAAAACATTACGGTTGGTCAGGGTGATTTAGCTTTGCCAGGGACATTAACTTTGCCCAAGGGAGAGGGACCTTTCCCGGTTGTCGTTCTGGTACACGGATCCGGGCCTAACAATCAAGATGCTGCCATTGGTGGTGCAAAGCCGTTTCGCGATCTTGCGGTAGGTTTGGCTTCACAAGGAGTTGCTGTATTAAGATACGATAAGGTCACGTATGAGCATACCTATAAGGTGGCTTCACAGCCTAAATTCACATTAAAACAAGAGAGCGTAGATCAGGTAAACGATGCAGTGGAATTGCTTAAAAAGAATGCACATATTGATTCTACAGCGATTTTTGTAGCTGGACATAGTCAAGGCGGGTTTGCAATGCCGTTAATTATTGCTGAGGATAAACAACATGATATTGCAGGAAGTATTCTGCTTGCTGCACCAAGTAGTAGCTTTGCGGATGTGCTTACCGAGCAGCAGGACGAATTGGTAGAGCGGATGAAGCAGCTTGGTTTAGACACGGATGTCATTCAAGGGCAAGCTGATTTTTATAAAAATGTGGCTGCGATGGTTAAAGATCCAAAATATTCTGTAGATCATCTTCCTGAGGCGTTTCCACTTCAACCTGCTTATTGGTGGTTTGAGCAGAGAGATTATGTACCTGCGGAACTGGCTAAAACACAAAATACACCTATGCTTGTTATACAAGGCGAAAACGATGTGCAAGTGTCTATGAATCAATTCCAAACCTGGAAATCGTCTCTGCAAGGTCATTCCAATGTAACGTACAATAGCTATCCAAAGGTAAATCATCTTTTATCCAGCTATGATGGACTTTCAATCGGTCAAGAGTACGCTGAGCCATCTAATGTCTCCAAAGCCATTATCGATGATATTGCGAAGTGGGTATTAAAATCAAACTAAAACGGGAGTTCCAATCTTGGTTGAGTGATAACAATGGGAAGTGACACATGGGGCGAGATATAAAAAGAGGAACACTTACCAATATAGGCAAGTGTTCCTCTTTTTATTTATAAATTTGCTTTATTTAGACCAATTGGACTCTTTCTCGTCTTCATCGGTATAATCAGACATGGTCAGTGGTTCCTTGGGAACAACGGCCACTTTGTAGAACCGATTCTTGTCTTTTTCCAGCAAAACAAAGATTAGATTCTCGAACTCATATTCTTCCTGTTCGTTCATCTCGGGACGATGGCTGTAGAGCCATCCACCAATGGTGTCCCACTCATCTGCATCCAGGCTGGACATAAACATGTCGTTCACCTTTGATAAGGAAACCTTACCGTCCATAATGACATAGTTCTCATTGATGACTTGAATATCTTCCACTTCGTCTGCGTCGAACTCGTCGCGGATCTCACCAACAATCTGCTCAAGCACATCCTCAATGGTTACAATTCCGGAAGTTCCTCCATATTCGTCGACAAGTACGGCGATATGTACGCCATCCTTCTGCATTTTCTTGAGCAAGTCCTTCACAGGAGTTGTTTCGTGAACAGCCGATACAGGCTGAATCAGGGAGGATAGATCAACAGGTTCATCGTTTCCGTAAAGTTCCAGGAAGAATTGTTTCGTATTAATGATACCGATGATATCGTCTTTACTCTCATTCACTACTGGAAAACGTGTATATTGTTCTTCACGAATGATCTCCAGGTTTTCCTCGTTTGTTCTATTCACATAAAGGCAGACCATATCGGTCCGGGGTACCATAATTTCTTTGGCTAACATCTCATCAAAAGCAAAGATCCGGCTTACATAACCGAATTCAGCTTGGTTGATTTTACCACTTTCAAAGCTTTCATTAATAATGATCTGCAACTCTTCTTCGGAGTGTGCATCTTCATGTTCAGAAGCAGGTTTGATTCCGAACAGTTTCACCAGTTGGTTCGCTGAGCCGTTTAACAGCCAGATAAAAGGATACATAATTCGGTTAAACCAGATGATAGGTGTAGACGTCAGCAGTGCAACAGTCTCGGCTTTCCGGATTGCAATCGTTTTTGGAGCGAGTTCACCAACCACAACATGCAGATACGTGATGGAAGCAAACGCGATTACAAACGATAAGAATGAAGAAACCGCCTCAGGAATTTGCATGCTTTCGAACACAGGGTGGAGAATCTTCTCTACCGTTGGTTCACCCAGCCAGCCCAGTCCCAGAGATGTAATCGTGATTCCAAGCTGGCAGGCAGACAAATATCCGTCCAGATTGGCAACGGCTTGTTTAACAGCCAGCGCACGCTTGTTTCCTTCTGCAATCATTTGGTCGATCCGGCTCGGTCTAACCCGTACCAGAGCGAATTCCACTGCGACAAAAAACGCCGAAAGTCCTATCAAAATCGCAACCAATACTAAATTTAACGCATACCTCTCACTGTCCATTCACTACTGTTCTCCTTTAAGTAATAAGTTTTTAACGATTATTATATCTAATTTTACGTAAGAAGACCACCTCCAGACAAAGAAATGAGGAAGAGTCTGGAAGGTGGAATGAGCAGATTGGCGTCACAATGCGAATCTGTTCCATCATTAAACTGATATGTAGAAGGTAACACAGTCAGAATATACAATGAACAAAGTAGAAATTTGAATTTCCAGAATGGAGTATTCCGTCTGCTTATGTAAAGTTTTATCTAAGCAAACGTTACGAATAGGGGGTACATTGGGTATCTATGATTAGCTGTATACAGAATCGTCAAAGCTGTGTAGGTGAGAGAAGGGCAAGGTCATGAAGCTTGCCACTTGAGGAGGAAGCCGAATGTTCTGGCTGGTCATTATATTACTCGTATTTATTTTCCAGGCAGCTACAATTCTTTTGTTGGAATTTCGTAATCCGGCTAAAGCTGTGGCTTGGCTGTTTATTTTGTTCTGCGTTCCTTTGATCGGTTTTGTAGTGTACTATTTCGTGGCGCAGGATTATAACAAACGAAAAAAACTCCGCAAGGGTGGATCGCGCATCTTCCGTGAAATGAAGGAAACGATCTGGGAACAAGCCCACATCATTGGAGATGTCAAACAGATGCCTGGAGATCGTTTCAGTCACCAGCATCGATTGTTTAACCTGTTATCCCATTTGTCAGAGAGCCCGATTACAGGTTGTAACCACAGTACGGTGCTCACAAATGGTGAAGAGGCATTTGCGGCAATGCTGAGGGAAATGGAAAAAGCAAAGCACCATCTGCATGTGGAATTTTACATTTTCCGTGATGATGTGATCAGTACGAAGTTTCAGGATGTCATGATTCGCAAGGCACAGGAGGGCGTGAAGGTTCGGTTTATATGTGACGGTCTCGGCAGTCACAAGATGAGCTGGAGTTTTATCCGCAAACTGCAGGATGCAGGTGTGGAGTTTCATTATTTTCTACCGCCACTGATTGCCACGATTGACCGAAGAGTCAACTACCGGAATCACCGTAAAATAGTCGTTGTGGATGGACAGGTTGGCTTCGTGGGTGGCATCAATGTAGGCGATGATTACCTTGGACAATATCCGGAGGTGGGTTTCTGGCGGGATACACATGTGCAGATCGAGGGAGATGCTGTATATTTCCTGCAAAGTACGTTTCTTAACGACTGGAAATTGGCTTCCGGTGAGCGAATTACCGAACCCCAGCTTGCGGAATTGTT
Organism: Paenibacillus sp. FSL k6-2145; assembly: GCF_037976585.1. Classification (NCBI taxonomy): domain Bacteria; kingdom Bacillati; phylum Bacillota; class Bacilli; order Caryophanales; family Paenibacillaceae; genus Paenibacillus; species Paenibacillus sp. FSL k6-2145. The sequence continues at coordinate 3,614,149 of NZ_CP150267.1, forward strand.
TCCACCTCATATCTGTAGCGGGGAAGAACGAATTCAGATTCTGGCCAGTGGGCCGGATCAGGACTGGGATGCGATTCAGGAAATGTGTTTTGGGGCCATTTCGGTAGCCTGTGACCGGATTTACATTACCACCCCTTATTTTATTCCTGATCCTGCCCTGTATGAGGCACTCAAAACAGCTGCTGTCAGTGGCGTTGATGTGAAAATTATCATTCCGTATCAATCCGATTCAAAGCTTGTTCATTTGGCGTCCCTTTCATATGTAGAGGAACTTCTGCGAGCAGGTGTTGAGTTCTTCCAATATCGCAAAGGTTTTGTACATGCCAAAGTGATGATTGTGGATGAGTTGCTTGCAACGGTAGGCACGGCCAATATGGATATGCGCAGTTTTTTTTGCAATTTTGAGTTAACGGCTGTCCTGTTCGAATCCTCTCCGATTCGTCGTTTGATCACTGACTTTGAACGTGATCTCGGGGAATGCAGTCAGATCGATGGGGAGGTATTTCAGAAGCGTTCACGACGGCAAAAAGGCGCAGAAATGCTTTCTCGGATGCTTTCTCCGCTTCTTTAGCCGATTTAGGGCAGATTTCTGAAGATAAGTTCACTTTTTGTGAATTTATCTTCTTTTTGCTAAGTATTTTGCGCAAATTTGATCTTTTATGATATAATAGATATATAAATCATGTCTTGGCGAAGGAGGGGAGTCTGCGGGAAAACAGGCTCCCTTTTGCTCTCTTTTGAAAGTGCAAACCGGGATGAATAACATTTTGAATCCATTTTATATCGCTTTTAGATGCTTGCGCTGTATAGCCAGGGTACATATAGAACGCAGTTTGCTGTTCTCCATATGTAGATTCACCCTGAGTATTTAAATGATTTATAAAATGGATTCACACACTGATTTAACGGGGGGGATACCATGTCCAATGTAACGGTGAAAGAACTAACAGCCAAGCAAGCTGACCGCGGGGTCAAAAGCTCGGTGTTTACATTAAAGTTGCTGCAACGTATTGTGATGATTCTGATCGGTGCTGCACTAATGGCTGTATCGCTTGAAGTGTTTCTCGTACCGAATGGTGTTATTGATGGTGGGATTACGGGGATTTCAATTATGGTGTCAGAACTTACAAATTTGCCACTCGGAGTATTCCTGACCTTGCTCAACTTGCCTTTCCTGATTCTGGGTTACAAGCAGATTGGTAAAACATTTGCGTTATCCACGCTGCTGGGGATTGTGGTCATGTCCATCGGGACATCATTATTGCACCATGTTCCTGCATTAACACCAGGGGAGCCTTTGCTCGGAGCTGTATTTGGCGGATTGATCCTGGGTGTGGGTGTTGGACTTGTCATTCGGTCTGGCGGTTCACTGGATGGTACGGAGATTGTGGCCATCTTGCTTAGTGAGAAGTCACCTTTGTCTGTAGGACAGATCGTATTGTTCATTAACGTGTTTATTTTCGCAGGTGCAGGATTTGTATTCGGCTGGCCGAATGCCCTGTATTCCATGATTGCATATTATATTGCGATGAAGATGATTGATATTGTGAATGAAGGACTTGACCAGTCCAAATCGGTATGGATCATTAGTGAGAAGTATCGTGATATCGGTTCAGCCCTGACAGACCGTCTTGGTCGTGGTGTAACTTTCCTGGATGGAGAGGGCGGATTCAGCGGGGACGAGAAAAAGATCATTTTTGTGGTGATCACCCGTTTGGAAGAAGCGAAGCTGAAGACCATCGTTGAAGATTGGGACCCGCAAGCCTTTGTGGCTATCGGTAACATTCATGACGTGAAGGGCGGACGTTTCAAGAAAAAAGGTATCCATTAGCGATTGATATACGCATGAATGATAATAGCCGACACCCTTATGATGAGGGAGTCGGCTATTTTTTCTTCAAATGTTTGAGAATGTGTTCAACGGGTTGGGGTTCAACAGCTGCGATTAAATCACCGGTTTGGTTCAAGCGTTCAATAATGTTCATCAGATGGTAATCCTGGATGGAGACGTTACTTCTAACCTCATCCCAGGTAAGGGGTGTAGAGACAGTGGCGCCAGATTTGGCACGTGGTGTATAGGGAGCGGCAAGGGTCTTGCCTCCATAATGCTGGAGATAGTCAAAATAAATGCGGTCTCCACGGTCCTTTTTGAGTCGTTCCAGTGTGAACAGATCCGGGTGCTTTTGAGTGACATATTTGCCTACAAAATAACCAACCTCTCTCAATTCATCAAAGGTTACCCCTTGCACAATGGGAACGATGATCTGAACTCCTGTTGCGCCCGAAGTTTTGGGAATGGACCTCAGACCAAGGGAAGTCAGGGTTTCGCCAACGATGAGTGCAGCTTGCATGATCCGCGGCTCATGTTCCTGAGAGGGGTCCAGATCAATCATCCATTCACTGGGCAGATGGCTTCCCACAGTATGCAGAGAAGGATGAAATTCAAGTGCAGCCAGATTGCCAAGCCATAACAATTCGGGAAGTCCATTCATGACCACGTAGCGGATGCCGTCGTGAACTTCAGTGTGTACATAATCTGGTACAGGCTCAGGAGCATTCTTTTGATAGAAAAATGTTCCTCCGGCGCCGTGGGGATATCTTATCGTGGTGAGAAGTCGATTGCTCGTATACGTGAGCAGATAAGGAGCCAGAGCGGCCAGCTTTTGCAGATAGATGGCTTTGGTAACACCTGCTTCCGGCCATAAGAGCTTGTCCGGGTTCGTTACCGTCAGCTCAGTGCCTTCTATTATGATGGTTCCCTGGATCTTGGGGGCCATATGGAACACCTCCTATATGCTTAATGAATTATTGAAACATGGGCCGAAACACGAGTGCAGCGAACTCTTCATCATGGAAGAAGCTGGTTCGCCAGGCAATCCTCGCGGGTTACATCCGCAAAGGTCTGAATACTGGGATGGCGTAGAGTGTTATGGTGGGTCAGCTCCATATATTGCACTTTGACTCCTATTTGCGGTTCCACCCAGGTGGTCTCTGCACTGCGCTCGGGTACATTATGGAACGGTCTGTCCTGCCTGATCAGAGGCTCGACTTGATGTGTGAGTTCCCGCCACGTATTAGAGTTCAATTTGCCAGTCCCGACATGACCAATATAGACAAAATCAGGCCCATCATATACACCAACCGCGACGGCATTTACAATACCGCTCCGGTACGTGACTCCCCCGATCATGGCATATACATCATGCATGATTTTGACCTTCTGCCAGCGCTGGTCCTTGCCCTGTATGCCATAACTGCTGGTGAGATCCTTGCAGACGATGCCTTCCATCTGATGTTGTCTCATGACCGTAAGTAGGGAAGCGGCATCAAGTGTATTGGTGACCTCCTGAACATGGGGAGCGGTGTTAAGGACCTCGTGCAACAGGCGCTGTCGATCTGCCAAAGGCTGATCCGTCACCCATTTCCCCTCATAAAACAGGATATCAAATACCATATATGTGACTGGAATCTGATGTATGGCTTGGGCGATACCTTCGGGTCTGCTCATCCGATCCCGCCGCAGAACGTGATAAAACGAAGGTTTTCCGGTGTCTGGGTCCAGCGCAATAACTTCTCCATCCAAGATATAAGAGGAGCCTGAACATAAATTGCGTGGTGTTACCAGCTCGGGATACTGTGCAGTTCGATCATGTAATCTGCGATTCACCAGGCGCAGCTCATGCCCGTCCTCATAGGCAAGCATGCGGACTCCATCCCACTTGACCTGGGCAATCCATTGCGGACCTGTGGGCAAAGTATCTCTGGAGATAGGTTCGAACGGAATCAACGGTTTGAACATGGGGAACTCCTCTCTCGTACACCAATTAGCGCAGGTTAATTCGGAATTTTACTATATCTTTTGAAGCGGGACTTCATATGATGCACCAGAGTTAGAAGTAACGGAAGTGCTACGCCACAGGTCAGATCCCAATCAATCCAATAAGGAATAACAACCTTGAGATAAAAGTTCTCGTTCGGAGAGATTAGAATAGACATGGCGAGAATAAGCATGGCACCCGGCAGGATCAGAGAACGGTGACTGGACAAGCGAAACAGGTGAGCGACGCCCAGGACAAAACCATAGAAGAACAGAGCGGCTTTGAAGAAAACAGCGATAATCCAGACCGATGCTATGAAGGCTTCGATGCGTTGCATAAAGTTTCCGATATTGATTTTCTGTGAAAGGATGAATGAAGCGAACCAGTGATGCTGGGTCATCCATGGTCCCATAACGAGCAGACACATACTGAGCGTCAGTGTGAGTAACAATCCGCCAATCATCCCTGCTAACAGGATGTCCTTCTCCAGATGGGGCTCTTTTTTTGTGTAGGGAAAAAGCATCATGAAGATGCATAGTTCACAGTAGGGATATGTGAGTACAGCAACAAAACCTTTGAATGGATCAAGAAATCCTTGTGCAAGCACAGGTTGGATGTTGGCCAAATGTACATGAGGGATTAGACATACCGTCAGAATAAGCAGAAACAACACGATCAGCGGAAGAAAGACCTCAGCAGTTTTACCAATGCTCTCCAGACCCGATAGAAGCCCCCAGACAAGCGCACACATAAAAACCATATGCAGAATCAGTAATGGAGATTCCGGCAAGATCTGGGTAGACATAAAATCGCCAATCTCCCTAATGAACGTTGAGGTACTGATCAGGAAATAAAAGAGATAAAAAGAGCCAAACAAGGTCCCGATCCAGGGTCCCAGTGTTCGAAGGGCATTTTGAATCAGATTTAACCGGGGATGCAGTTTGTAGGCAACAAGCATAATGAAGAGTATGCCAAGGCCCCCTGCGACTCCCAACAAGGCTGATAACCAGGCATCCTGATGAGCGTAGGATGTGATCATGGAAGGGAAGACCAGAATCTGCTCCCCAATTGTGCACAGGAACATGAGTGAAGCGAGCTGTCTAACAGTCAAACGTCCCTTTTCGATCATGAGGTATCTCCTTAACATATCTTGTCTATGTATTGGTTAGAATGCACCAATTGTGCCAGTTTTATAAAAGCCAACTCAAAAAGCCCGTGCAGCCGATCTCTCTGAGATGTAGAGAAATCAGTTACCCGGGCTTAATAAAATGAGGTTAAGCAAACATATTGTAACGCCTAAACAAAATCAGTTCGCAGTTGTCAGACGGATACGAATATTTTGTGGGTCTACCGTAAACCAGGTACCCTCCACTTGTGTAACGACTGCACCGGATTGACGCAATTGTTCAAGTGCCTGATCCAATTGTTCCTTTGTGGCGTACACAATGGTGAAGTAGTCAATTCCTGTAGCGTTATCTGGATTGACAGGTGCATTCACTCCTGCCCAGATATTAAGTCCCAGATGATGATGATAGCCGCCTGCGGATACAAATAGTGCTGACATGTTCGCAAAGTTACCCACGATATCAAAACCGAGTATGCCGGCGTAATAGTTGCGGGCTTCTTCCAGGCTGCGGACGTGGAAATGTACATGACCAATAACGGTGCCAGCAGGCAGACCCTGCCAAGGTTCATTCTCCGATATGGCAAACAAGCTTTCCACATCAACCGGATCACTTGCCATCACGTAGTTATTGTCGCTATCCCGTTTCCAGGTATCACGTGCACGGTCAGCATAGATCTCAATCCCGTTCTGATCGAGATCGGAGATATAGAAGGCTTCGCTGACCAAGTGATCGCCTTGGCCGATATCGATACCGGATGCAGCCAGATTACGAAGAGCAAGACCCAGGGACTTGCGGTCGGGCAGCAGGATGGCGAAATGATACAAGCCAGCGTGTGAGCGTTCCGGCAGGGTAATTCCATCCGTGAGCTCTTCCAATCGCAGCAGGGACTGTTTTCCGTCTGCTGTCAACGTAGCCACTTTGTCACTACGCTCCAGTAATTTCAATCCAACCACTTCGGTATAGAACTTAATTGAACGATCTAGGTTCATAATTCGCAGACTCACTTCACCCAGATGGGTTGTGGCAGGGATTTGATACGTTGTATTCATGATTGTTTCCTCCTGATCATAGATAATATGGGTTCTCGTTTGATTGTGTATATGCGTTGAAAACGGATTATTTAATTGCATACTGTTAAAGCAGAATTACAGCGTGACTGTATATTTATAAATAAGTTACTTTTCATAAGTTAATATAAAATATAAATCAGCTTTCGTCAATCGTATTCTACGATTATAGCTGGAGTTTTACTGACAAGAACTGTTTCCATAGTTCTGTAAAACAAAAAAATCCGACTGTGAAGCCGGATCGGAGTAAACCTCATTACATGAGTTATATAACGGAATCGGTCTTGCCTTAGCGACATTCAAACTTTTGGTTTGGGTGTCGCCTTTTTTCTTTTGGCTGGTGTCGCAGGTGTATCGGATTCTCCTCCGGCAACCGCTTGAGCAGGCGTTCTTCGCGGTGCACGTTTCTTAGGCTTGGCCGTTGTTGTCCCAGGGTCAGCCGGAATAGGCTTCACGGCCTCGATACTAGCCTGTAAGGCAGCCATCAAATCCATTACATTGGCTTCAGGTTTGGCTGGAGCAATCTTGATTTCTTCGCCTGCCACTTTGTGCTGAATGAGATCCAGCAGTTTGCTGCGGTAGTCATCGGTGTATTTACCGGGTTCAAAAGGCGTGGACAATTGGTCAATCAGCAGCTTTGCCATCGTGAGTTCCTTCTCATTCACGTTCTGTACTTCCGGCAAGTTGGGCACCTGGGAGACAGGGCGAATCTCGTCCGGGTAGAAAATTGTCTCCATGGAGAGGCAATCTTCCAGCACACGTATGGCAGCCAGACTGCTCTTCGAGCGAATGGAGATTTTGGCGATGCCAATTTTTCCGGTATCCCGCATCGCGTTCATCAAGAGCTGGTAGGCATTTCCACCAGCCTGATCGGGCGATAGGTAATATGTTTTCTGAAAATAAATCGGGTCAATCTCAGTCAAGTCGACAAAATCCAGTATGGTAATGGTTTTGCCGGTGGAATCATTTAACGCTTCCAATTCATCTTTCTCGAAGAGTACAAACTTTCCTTTTTCATATTCATAGCCTTTGGTAATCTCTTCCCACTTGACGTCCACTTCACAGGAGGGACATTGACGAACATAAGCGAGCGGGCTACCGCAGACTTTATGGATATAGCGCATGGAGATGTCTTTGTCTTCGGTAGCCGAGAACATTTTGACAGGGACATGCACAAGGCCAAAACTGATTGCACCTTTCCAGACGGTATGCATAGATCGGCTCCTTTCATTGAGGTACCTTTTAGAGGTTGTTCAAAAATTCCATCTTCTCGGTACTGAAAACTGGACTTTTTGAACACGGATTTATATTTAATAGTATGGGCATCTGGCGCAAGGGATAATCGTCTAATGGACGAACGAATTCGTATGGTTCGGCGAGACTCGGGGATGATAACAGAAACATGCTTGAATTCCGACAGGAAGATGGGCATGGGATAGGTAGTTATTCTCGCAGCACATATGCCGGGAGGTGCAATATTGAAGAACAGACGTGATGAGGAAGAAGCACACAAGCATGCATTTTCTCCATATCCTCTTGCGGAAGCCGAAAGTGCTGAAGAATTTTATACACCCGCAACAGCTGTGAATTGGGAAGCGGTCACTTCGGAAGAATTGCCCCTTGATCGGGAGTCGTTCATGCTCGACATTGACCGGATGGTGAATGAAGGGTTAGGCGGTGGACAGGTTACGGAAGATAACGGTTATATTGGTGAAAGTACAACAGACAGCATGGTTCGAGAATCACATGATGATCCGGAAGGGGAGTATGAATAAGATGATGGATGCAAAGCGCGCCAAAGCGATCTATGATTCGAAGGATACCATTGCCGTTACGCTGGAGGGAGATCCAGTCTGGATCGAGAATGTGGATGAAGCGAATGGCATGGCGACCGTTCAGGTTGGCAGCAGACCGGGAAATACCCAGACGGTACGTGTGGATCGCTTGGAGGAGTAGATACAAGTAACATATAGTTTATTGAGGGATTCGAGAATGAATAAAAGCTGAAATATATGCATAACACGGCCGGTACCGAGAGGTGCCGGTTTTTGGTTTTTCCCAGTAGGTGTTTGAAACTTCGAAGGAAGCGAGTTTTGAGACACGTCTAATAATGCATGTTATACTTCCGCTTGCCTCCTTGGATGTTGCGGGGGAAGAAAGGGACCGATATAATAAGGTTCAAAGTGAACTCAGGCGGCTGGACCGCCAAAGGTGGGGCGAATATTGAATCAGACGCACGAGCAGTGGGTGTATCAATCCCATGGCATTGCAGATACAGAAGCACTCGCTTCCGCACTCGCCAGACAGGCAAACGCCGGCATGGTGATTGCTTTGGATGGTGATCTGGGCGCGGGAAAAACGGCATTTTCACAGAAATTTGCCTGGCATTTGGGTGTACGTGATGTGGTAAGCAGTCCCACATTCACGCTAATCAAGGAGTACGAAGGGCGTCTGCCTTTATATCACATGGATGTATATCGCATATCGCTGGAAGAAGCGGATCAGCTTGGACTTGATGAATATTTTTATGGAGCCGGAGTCAGTCTGGTGGAGTGGTCGAGTATCATTCCCGAATTGCTGCCGCAAGAGCACTTGCATGTGCAGATTGAAACAACGGGCCTGGAGGATCGAACGATTACACTGGATGGGTACGGCGAGACTTATGCAGCCATGTGCCGACAGTTCAGACAGAATGGGGTCAAATGATGATGGAAGATTTACAAAAAGAGCCGCGTCAGCGGTTTTTGGCGTTGGATACATCCACCGCAGTGATGGCAGCTGCGATGATGGAAGATCATGCGCTTCTGCAAGAACGCAATGAACGGGCTGAGCGCAACCATTCGGTACACGTTGTACCGGTGATGGAGCAGCTGCTGGCCGCCAGCAACACACAGCCTGGCCAACTGGACGGCATTGCCGTTGGCGTTGGCCCAGGCTCGTACACGGGCATCCGCATTGCGGTGACCGCGGCGAAGACACTGGCCTGGGCGTGGGACATCCCCGTAGCCGGGGTGTCCAGCCTTCAGGCCATCGCCTGGGGCGGCTGGCACAGCGGCCTCGCTGCCAAGGCGGAAGCTGCGGCAGAGGATGCCGCAGCAGGGGCTGGCGGAACGCTATCCGCGGACCAGGGCAGCACAAGTGCTGCCCCTGTCCACTGGATCGTTCCGCTTGTGGATGCACGGCGCGGTCAAGCGTGCACCGCGCTGTTTGCCTCCGCCGGGAGCGATGCGCCCCGGCGTCTGGCGCCTGATGCCATCCGCAAGATGGACGGATGGCTGGAAGCCCTCGCCGCCCGCATGGCGGAGGCGGCGCCGGAAGAGCGGCCCGCAGCCGTCTGGATCGTCGGCGAGACGGGCCCTCATGCTGCGGCAGCGGCGGAGCTTCGCTGCCCCGCAGGAACGGCACTCCAGCTCGTACCTTATGAGCTGGAAGGCCGCTGGGTTGGGCGCCTTGGCGCCGCCGCGCTGCTTGCAGGTCAGCGTGATGACGTGCATGCGCTGGTGCCGAACTACACTCAGCTGTCTGAAGCGGAAGCCAATCTTCTGCGCAAAGGCTGAAAGAGGTTGTTCAAAAAGTCCGCTTTTGATTACGAAGGATGCCTGGTGGCATCATCAGCATCGATTATGGAATTCAGCCGAAATGTCCGTTGCTCACGTAGTTTTCCCTACGCTCCGCTACTCCATTTCTAGCTTCATCCCATCTTCTCGGTACTGAAAACCGGTCTTTTTGAACACGCACTAAAGGGGGGAAAGCAGATGGACAACGTGGCGAATAATAAGCAGGAAGCAACGCTTCAGTTCAGGTTCATGACACTTGCGGATATTCCCGATGTGATGGAGATTGAACATGAGGCCTTTACCCTGCCCTGGACGGAAGAAGCATTTCAAAATGAATTGACACACAATCATTTTGCTAAATATATGGTGATGGAATTAGAAGGAAAAGCCATTGGCTATGCAGGTATGTGGACAATCATGGATGAAGCCCATATTACCAATATTGCAGTCAGAGGCGCGTATCGTGGACGCAAGCTTGGCGAAAAGTTACTGGATGAATTAATGAGCACAGCGGCTTATCTCGGGATGGAACGAATGACGCTGGAGGTCAGAGTCTCGAACAGCATTGCACAGCGTTTATATCAGAAAAAAGGGTTTGAATCGGCGGGTCTTCGTAAAGGGTATTACTCCGATAATGGGGAAGATGCGATGATTATGTGGGCGAACTTGCCGTCTGCAGGCCGGAGCGGCGAAGAGGAAGGAAGCGTACTGGATTCATGAACGAACTCAATGAAAAAATAAATTCTGCACCATCCTACATTTTGGCGGTGGAGACAAGCTGTGATGAAACATCGGTAGCAGTAGTCAAAGATGGACGGGAAGTGCTGTCCAATCTGATCTCAAGTCAGATCGAGACGCATAAGGCATTTGGTGGTGTTGTACCTGAAGTGGCTTCACGCAAACACGTTGAAGTCATTACGTTGATGCTGGAACAGGCGATCGAACAGTCCGGCATTCGTCCACGTGATCTAAGTGCAATTGCCGTGACGCAAGGTCCGGGGCTGGTCGGTGCACTGCTGGTGGGTATTGTTGCGGCCAAAACGATGGCCATGGCACTGGGCAAACCGCTCATTGGCACACATCATATTGCCGGGCATATCTATGCCAACCGACTTACTCATGAACTGCAATATCCAGCGATGGCACTGGTCGTATCTGGTGGACATACAGAACTTGTGCATATGGAATCCGAGGGTAAGTTCAAACTGATTGGTCGTACACGTGATGATGCTGTAGGCGAAGCGTATGACAAAGTAGCACGTGCATTGGGTTGTCCTTATCCGGGTGGCCCGCATGTGGATCGGATGGCATCTGAAGCGGAGGACGTAGTGCCATTACCACGGGTATGGCTGGAAGCAGGTTCGTACGATTTCAGTCTCAGTGGTCTGAAGTCTGCTGTACTGAATGCGCTCAACCAGGCCAAAATGCGCGGAGAAACCTTGGAGCCGTCTGCGGTTGCACGTGGTTTCCAAGAAGCTGTTGTTGAAGTGTTGGTGGAGAAAGCCGTTAGAGCAGTTCGTGAGTATGGTTCACGTCAACTGTTATTATGTGGTGGTGTTGCAGCTAACCGGGGGTTACGCTTGGCATTACAGGAGCGATGCACGAAGGAAGGGCTTGAACTGTTAATCCCGCCAATGGAATATTGTACGGATAACGCGGCCATGATTGGAGCGGCTGCGTATCTGAAATGGCAGCGGGGAGAAATTGCTGAATTTGATGCGAAGGCAGATCCAGGACTTTCCCTGGAGGAATGGTCCGTTCAATCCGTATAGTCAGGCAGTTTGAGATTAAGAGTTGACAGCAGGGATGTAAAGAATGTATATTTAGTTACAAATTTAAACAGGAATTCAGATTCCTGAACTGATAAACGCGATGAACAGGAATAGTAAGGTCATTCCCGGTCTTAGAGAGCTGCGGTATGGTGCAACGCAGTCGAAGGAAACCTGAAACTCACCTGGAAGCGGAACGATGGAACACGGTGACTCCCTGGGAGAATCCGAAGGCCGATCATGGCCCAAAGTACATGGTTACGGGTTGCCTCCGTGAATGGGCCGTTGTCGGTAGGACCGTTATTTCAAGGATCGACTGACGATAACTGAGGGGGCTTTCAGGCTGCTTCAAGTGATCCGGATATGCGAAAGCATTCAGGAGTTGTCTTGAATGAACAGGAAGGAAGTCAACAAGAGTGGTACCGCGAAGGTGAACAGCCTGTCGTCTCTTGCATTATTGCATGAGGTGGCAGGCTTTTTTTGATTTTCAAAATAAGGATGAATGAAGTAGGTCATATTATAAATGTGATGAACGGGAGCAGTAGAACGATAAAGCGCTCAGAGAGCTGCGGGGTGGTGCGACGCAGTGGCTGGAATCATTCGAATCTCGCCCGGGAACGGAGCTGTGGAAGCGTGGGGACGATATCAATCTCCCAGTTGTCCTGATGGACAATAACATGTGTTACATAGCAACGGTTAACCCCCGTTATAGGGTGTTTCTCCGAATTCCAGTGGTGTCGTGTGCACATGCACAATCCATTGGATCTCGGAGACGACGAGGTGGATGGAGTCTGGCGCAAGCCTGGCCCATCAAGCAAGAGTGGTACCGCGGAGGGGATAATAACCCGCCGTCTCTTATATGAGATGGCGGGTTATTTGTGTTTGCTGCCGGCAGCAGGGTGGGCATGGGAAGAACCATATGGAGATTGAAAAGTCAGAAGGTCAGGGTGTAAGTCGACGTACACTCTGTTATGAGGGTAAGCAGGATATGTAACGAGTAATGAACATCGAACATCAAGTATAGGCACTAAAAATTCAACAGGCTTTAATGATTACCAAGGACTAAGCTACAAATAACATACGCGTTTACAAACAAAATATATAACAACAGTGACGGAGATCATCAACAGGTGTTTTACCCTCGTGGATCGTAACAAAAATGATTATAAAATTTGATGGAGGTTGATGGATATGACAACAACTAATAACAAACGCATGATTGAGATTTTTGATACAACACTGCGCGATGGAGAACAGGCACCAGGAGCAAGTCTGCAACCCGAGCAAAAGATTGAACTGGCACACCAACTGGCTTCTCTGGGTATCGACGTCATTGAGCCTGGATTCCCGATCTCCAGTCCAGGTGAGTTCGCGGCGGTTCAGGCGATTTCGAGACAGTTGCAGAACGTGGAGATCTGTGGATTCGCGCGTGCGGCCAAAGGTGATATCGATGCAGCTGTTCAAGCAACAGCGGATGCAGCACGGCGCCGAATTCACCTGTTTATCTCTTCTTCGGATATTCATATTGAGCATCAACTGCGCCGTCCGCGCAGTGAAGTGGTGGCTACCGCTCGTGAGATGGTATCTTATGCACGTCAGTTCACGGACATCGTAGAGTTCACAGCTATGGACGCTGCCCGTACCAAGATGGACGATTTGATTGAAATGGTTGAAGTCGCCATTGAAGCTGGAGCGAGCATTATTAATCTGCCGGATACGGTCGGTTATGCTCTGCCACATGAGTATGGTGAGATGTTCCGCCGGGTGCGTGAGGGTGCAAGAGGCGGCGATCAGGTTCGCTATAGTGCTCATTGTCATAATGATCTGGGCTTGGCCGTAGCCAATAGTTTGGCTGCGATTGCCAATGGAGCTACCCAGATTGAAGTGACCATTAATGGTATCGGAGAACGGACGGGGAACTGTGCACTGGAAGAGCTGATTATGGCGCTGGAGACTCGGGGAGACGCGATTGGTGCAACGACGAACATTAAGCTGAATCAGCTATATGAAACTTCACGGCAGATTAGCCGGGCGATGCACTTCCCGATTGCATACAATAAACCGGTGGTGGGACGTAATGCGTTCCAGCATGAATCAGGCATCCATCAGGATGGTCTGCTGAAGAATCGGAATACCTATGAGATTATGGACCCGGAAGCGCTGGGTATTCCGCGCAGCATGATTATTTTGGGCAAACACTCCGGTCGTCACGCCCTGAAGGATCGGGTTCGCAAATACGGTTTTGAACCGGATGAGCAACAGATGGAGCAATTATATGAGGTGTTCAAAGAAACCGCAGACCAGCAAAAAGTGGTCAGTGATGACCAGTTATTACAGATGGTTAGCCAGACCATGAATATTCCTGCACAGGACTATGAACTGGTTGAATTGCAGGTGACGGCGGGCAGCATGACGGATCGAATGGCCGCCGTACGTATTCGCACAAGCGCTGGAGAACAATCTTACTCCGCTGTTGGCGGTGGACCCGTGGATGCGACCATTCGTGCGATTGGTCAGAGCATTTCCGATGATATTGCATTTGTTGATATGGAGATGCATGCCTTGAGTGGGGGAGAAGGTGCAAGTGCAGAAGCAGTAGTTACTGTGGAGCGTGCAGGGCGTGAGTTCCGGGGAACGGCAACACATAATGATATCGTCATGGCTGCCGGTCTTGCGTATGTAGCGGCTTGTAATGCTGCTGGGCTGAAGGCCGAGTCTTCCGAACATCATGAACAAGAAGCGCATGCGTAAAACATCTTTGCCAGATCGCATCTACAGCGGCAATAGTAGCAAGTGCGATTTGATGTAAATATGCATGGCATATAGTAAATAAATGACGGGCAGGCCTTGAACGACAAAGGTCTGCTTTTGTCTTATTATGGAGGAACATTGAGTAGCGGGAGAATGCATTTGTCAAGGTGTGACTATAGTTATCCACATATCCAGTGTAATTTGTGGGTAACTACCGCAAAGTCAAACCAGTATAGTTTTCGAAACGAAAAGGGTTTAGGGGATAGAATGACTCCTTACTATCCACAAAGTTGTGGATAAAGTGGATAACTTAGTGGATAAATATGGTTTTTGTGTGTAAAAGGCTATTCTACCGCTGTATAATTAAGCTTATTAATGTGCTTGCTATCTTGCTTTCTTGTGGATAAGTGTGAGGGGAAGGGGGATAAAAATATTTCTCTTCATTCGAGTAAATTTGACAAAAGCCAAAACAGCTCTCCCAACCTCCGTTTGTTAGAGTTCAATCTCATGGAACATAAAAAACATAAGGTGCATACCTTCAATACTCATCCTTAACAAACAAAAAGCTGATCCCAATAAGGAATCAGCCGATGGTACAACTATACTTGTATGGACGCGATCAAACCATGTTATGAGTCTGTACTATTGGTACTATTCCATAGCTAGTTCTTCCCAGTCCTCGTATGCCTTGATGAGTTCTGCTTTGTGTTCCTCCGTTTGTTGCTGGAGTTCTTGCAGCTTCATATAATCCTGATAGATTTCAGGCAGAGCCATCTGTGCCTCAAGATCTGTAATCTTCGTTTCCAACTCCGCAATCTGTTGTTCCAGAGCTTCCTGCTTGCGTTGCCGGTTACGTTCTTCACGTTTCGCCTGTTTTTCCGCTTCGAATGAAGCCGCTCCGGATTTTTCGGTTGTGGCTGTGTTCAGATCGGATTTGGACGAGTTCTTGGCTGAAGCCTGACGTGCCTCAGCTGCTTCACGTGCGATGTCCTCAAGCTCCTGTTTCTTCTCCACATAATCATCATAATTACCGAGATAGTGTTCCGTGCCGCCTGGATGAAGCTCGACAATGCGCTCAGCCATTTTGTTGAGGAAGTACCGGTCATGGGAGATGAACAGCAGAGTGCCTTCATAATCCATTAACGCCGCTTCCAGCACTTCTTTGGCAAACAGGTCGAGATGGTTCGTAGGCTCATCCAGAATGAGCATATTCGCTTCCTTCAGCATCAGCTTGGAGAGAGAGACACGTGCTTTCTCACCGCCGCTGAGGGAGGAGATCTTCTTGAGCACATCGTCACCGCTGAACAAAAAGTTCCCCAGTACGGTCCGAATGCGTGCTTCTTCCATCCCGGGATAGGCACTCCACAGTTCTTCCAGAACCGTATTGGACGGATTGAGCCCAGTCTGCTCCTGATCATAATAGCCAATCTGCACTTTTGTTCCCCATTGGATATCCCCGGTTACCGGACGCAAACTTCCGGTGAGGCACTTCAGCATGGTGGATTTACCAATACCGTTTGGACCAATCAGAGCAACCGTTTCCCCGCGCCGCAGATCGAAGGATACATTGCGGAACAATGGAGAAGCCTCATCATAAGCGACAGACAGCTGATCCACTCGAAGCACTTCTTTGCCGGACATAACGGCGGTTTCGAAGGAAAAATGAGCTTTTTTCAGATCACCCATCGGTTTATCGAGGCGCTCCATTTTGTCGAGGGCCTTACGGCGGCTTTGAGCCCGCTTGGTCGTCGAGGCACGCACGATATTTTTCTGGACAAAATCCTCCATCTTGGAGATTTCACCCTGTTGTTTCTCATATTGCTTCATCTGAGTTTCATATTCGGCAGCTTTGAGTTCCATATAACGGCTGTAATTGCCCGTGTATTTTTTGGAGCGGTGACGTTCGATCTCCACGATGGTTGTTACGAGTCGATCAAGGAAGTACCGGTCATGGGATACCACGAGCAGTGCGCCTGAATAACCTCTCAGATAATCTTCCAACCAAGTAAGGGTGGCGATATCGAGATAGTTGGTAGGCTCGTCGAGCATGAGCAGATCGGGTGCCTGAAGCAAAATACGAGCTAGCGCAAGGCGTGTCTTCTGCCCGCCGCTTAGAGTAGCAATAGGGGTGTCTGGCGAAAATTCGCCGAATCCCATCCCGTGCAGTACGCTGCGAATGCGGGTTTCCATCTCATAACCGCCATGGTCCTTGAACCAATCGGAGCGTTTCGCATAACGTTCCAGCAGGTCCGCGTACTTTTTCTCATCTTCCATCTGGGCAGGGTCGGCAATATCGCGTTCCATCTGACGCAAATCTGCTTCAGCCTGTGTCAGGTGAGCGAAGACGTTCATCATTTCTTCCCAGATGGTACGGTCGGACTGCAGCCCGCTGTTCTGAGCCAGGTAACCGAGCGTTGTTTCTTTGGATTTGAAAATCTGTCCCCCGTCATAGGACATTTCACCGGCTACAATTTTGAGCAAAGTGGATTTTCCTGCACCGTTTACACCAACGAGGCCGATGCGCTCGCGTTCTAATATTTGT
Organism: Paenibacillus sp. FSL k6-2145; assembly: GCF_037976585.1. Classification (NCBI taxonomy): domain Bacteria; kingdom Bacillati; phylum Bacillota; class Bacilli; order Caryophanales; family Paenibacillaceae; genus Paenibacillus; species Paenibacillus sp. FSL k6-2145. The sequence continues at coordinate 3,630,780 of NZ_CP150267.1, forward strand.
AAGTTCACGCCGTCCAGGATTGGATCGACACCAAAACGTTTGATAATTCCGGATACTTGCAGCAGCATAAAATTAAGTTCCTCCATAGGTCCAGTTCTTGATATGACAACTATATCCCAGTTTACATGAAATACAGAGCAATTGCACCGATTGGGAACGCATGGGGCATGTAGTCTTTTTGATCAATCAATGATAAACTGAAAGAAGGCATGTTATTACATGAGGATTTTGCAGAAAATGAATCATTTTAACCATTTCAACAAGATGACAACTGGTCATAACATATAAATTGTTTTTAATGAGAGCTTTTTTCTACCTTCCCTATCAACAGGAGGTTATTCAAGGATATGCAGGATCATGCGGAACTGAAAAGTCAGCTTCGATCCAGACTGAGACAGAGCCGTGATCTGATGGATGCAAACATGCGTCAGCAGGCAATGACTAAGATTAACGCTGGAGTGAAGCGGGAGCTGGAACGCCTTAGACAGGCCAAGAGTAAGGTCGTGAACAGACCACTCGTCATATTCAGTTATTTGTCCTATGGAAGCGAAGCGTCCACAGCTTTTCTGTTTCAAGAGGGCTGGAAACATGGAGATGTGATGCTTGCACCAAAAGTATTGGCGAATCCACCCCGAATGGAGCTACGGCGAGTGACCGGAGAACAGGATCTGGAGCCAGGCATATGGGGGATACCCGAACCTAAGGATTCCTGTGAAGTCCTGACAACTGATGATTGGCTGGATATCGATCTCGTATTGGTACCGGGGCTTGGTTATGATCTCCATGGAGGGCGTATTGGTTATGGTGGCGGTTATTATGATCGTTTTGCCGAGACGCTTGCAGCAACATGTGCGATGACGGGCAAGAAACCGTTGATGGCTGCGATGGTATTGCCGGGTCAGTTACAAGAGGAGATCCCGATGGACCTGCTCGATCTGCGGATTGATCTGTTGATAACAACCGAAGGTATATTACATATCGAATAAAGGGTTGTGATGTGATTGAGTTCAGAAGTGAACAGCCAGGCTTCGGGTGGCAAACTGACCCATTTTAATGAACAGGGGCGGGCCCGGATGGTTGATATTTCGGGTAAGGAAATTACCGTACGTACGGCTGTGGCCGTAACCAAGGTGACGATGAATCCAGATACACTGGAAGCGATTCGGGAGGGCCGAATCGGTAAAGGTGATGTTCTGGCTGTGGCTCAGATTGCCGGGATTCAAGGCGCGAAGAAAACGTCGGACTGGATTCCGATGTGCCATCCCTTGGCACTGACGGGTGTGGATATTCGTTTTCATGATAACGGAGTGGATGAATTACACATTGAAGTTACTGTCAAAACTGAAGGCAAAACGGGTGTTGAGATGGAGGCGCTCACGGCTGCCTCAGCTGCAGCACTGACGGTCTATGACATGTGCAAGGCCATGCAAAAAGATATGATTATCGGTCCAACCATGCTGAATTCCAAGAGTGGTGGCAAAAACGGTGATTACAGCCGATAGGCAATATTTATTTTCATAGAGGAGAAGGGTGATCTTTATGGTGTGGAGAACAGCAATCCTGACAGCCAGTGACAAAGGAGCCCGCGGGGAACGTGAGGATACGAGTGCACAAGTCATTCGGGAGCTGGTGGAAGAAGAGCTGGGTGGTCAAATCGTGGAGTACCGTATCGTTCCGGATGAACCCGATGAGATTATTGCGGCTTTGATTGAGATGACGGATTATTTTCACGCCGATCTGGTGCTGACTACCGGTGGCACGGAGCTGGCCATTCGTGATATTACTCCGGAAGCGACCCGGCGCGTAATTGAGCGGGAAGTTCCCGGGATGGCAGAGGCCATGCGGTACAGTGTAATGAGCAAAAACCGTTCTGCAATGCTGTTCCGCGGGGTATGTGGCATTCGTGGACGCACGCTGATTGTTAATCTGCCAGGTACACCAAAGGGTGTGCATGAACATCTGGCTGCCATTATGGATCAGCTTCCGGAAGCGCTGCTGATGGTTACGGGTCAGTTCAAGCAATAATCGAGCATGGACTCTGGGGCAAGATATCCGATTAGCCATGACTGTTGTTAGATTGTTCTAGTGACATCTCTTATTTGTGAATTTTGCGGGTTATGTAAGTGGTTACATCTATGGTATGATGGGCTTAAATTAAGAACGCAGCAGAGACATCTATGAACATCTGGCCGAATATGCGCATCTTCGAAGCTTGAGACGAGGAGGAATATCAATGTTTAGTTCCATTGGACCAACGGGGTTTATTTTGCTGGCCGTGATTGCATTGTTGTTGTTTGGACCCAACAAACTTCCGGAACTGGGACGTGCAGTTGGGCGTACCTTCCGTGAATTCAAAGAGGGCGCTCGCGAGATTATCTCTGAGGATGACTCGTCCAATCGCAAAGAGCAGGAGAAGGCGAAACCGCTGGCGGCTGAGAGCACACCTGCAGACAAGCCTGCTGATAAACGCCTGCCGGAATAATCTTGACGGCAATGAAAGAGAAATCCCTTCCTGCCGGAAGGGTTTTGTATTTTAAGCTGGCAATAATGGGGGGCAGGCATGACGCAGCAAATGGAAGAAATGTCGATTACGGAACATCTGAGTGAGCTGCGGAAGCGGCTGATTTATGTACTAAGCATTTTTGTGCTGGGACTGATTGCAGGATTTTTTGTGGCGGACCCGGTATACCAATATCTGACCAAGGCAGAGTCGGCAAAAGGTTTTGTATTACATGCCTTCTCTTTCTGGGACGGGATTGGCATCTACATGAAGATTGCAGGGTTGTTCTCACTTATTATTACATTGCCGTTTACGGTGTATCAGATCTGGAAGTTTGTTAGTCCGGGGCTGAAACCGCGCGAGCGAAAAGCAACGCTGAAGTATGTGCCCTACGTGTTTCTTTTATTTCTGACAGGTATGGCTTTTTCGTATTATGTTATTTTTCCGATGGCACTTGCCTTTACAACAGCGATAACAGAGAAGATGGGGCTTGTGGAGACCTACGGGATGAAACAGTATTTCAGCTTCCTGTTTGGAATTGTGTTGCCTGTGTCCCTGTTATTTGAACTTCCTTTACTTATTATGTTTCTGACAGGACTGCGGATCCTGAATCCAATTCGCCTTCGCAAGATGCGCAGAGTTGCTTATTTTGTTCTGATCTTCATTGCAGTGGTTATTACACCTCCAGACTTTATATCTGATCTGCTGGTGATGATTCCCTTGCTCCTGTTATATGAGATCAGTGTGTTATTATCCGCAATCGTATATCGCAAGCAGCTTGCAGCCGATGAAGAGATCGAATCCCGCTATGTTCGTGCCGAGGATAAGAAACATGCGGGTTGAATGAGGATAAGCTGTAATGTGCCCGGAAAAGACGGTATGTTCTTATCCGGGCTATTTCTGTAGACTGCCGACCAACACGACAGGACAAGCAGGCATATTATGTTCAACAATGGATACAATGGGAAAGGGACTGTCCGCTAACGTTGCAGAAGGGCTAAACAATTTCGTAGAATAAGATTAGTGAATTGCAACATAGAACCAGGCACAGCGGGTGTAATTTGGCTATGTTTGTGTAAATTCAACGTAAATTCTCGCAGGAATTCGTCAAAAGGACTTGAAATCATGCTTCAAGTTGAGTATCATAAAGTTGGTTGTTAGCACTGAACACTGTCGAGTGCTAATACATATGGCTACAACCTACAATGTAACGTTATATAATTTCAAAAGGAGGCTATTTTTCATGATCAGACCTTTAGGTGAACGCGTATTGGTAGAACCACTGGAGCAAGAACAAACAACTTCTTTCGGGATCGTACTCCCGGACTCCGCCAAAGAAAAACCGCAAGAGGGCAGAATCATTGCAGTTGGTGCTGGAGTATTGAAAGACGGCGTACGTGTAGCTCTGGAAGTGAAAGAAGGAGATCGCGTTATTTTCTCCAAATATGCCGGTACAGAAATCAAATTCGAAGGTAAAGAATATTTGATTATGAAAGAAAGCGATATTCACGCGATTCTCGACTAATTCAAATTTAATCGGATAACCGAACCATATAGCACGACCATTTTCCAACAAAAACTAGGGAGGTTTTCTTAACATGGCTAAAGACATTAAATTCAGTGAAGACGCTCGTCGCTCCATGCTTCGTGGTGTGGATGCATTGGCTAATGCAGTAAAAGTAACACTCGGTCCTAAAGGCCGCAACGTGGTTCTGGAGAAAAAATTCGGAAGCCCGCTCATCACTAACGATGGTGTAACCATTGCTAAAGAAATCGAACTGGAAGATGCATTCGAGAACATGGGTGCACAACTGGTTAAAGAAGTAGCAACGAAAACAAACGATGTTGCCGGTGACGGTACTACAACAGCAACTGTATTGGCGCAAGCGCTGATCACAGAAGGTCTGAAAAACGTAACAGCGGGCGCTAGCCCAATTGGTATCCGTAAAGGTATCGACAAAGCGGTTAAAGCTGCGGTTGCAGAATTGCAATCCATCTCCAAACCAATCGATTCCAAACAATCTATCGCACAAGTTGCAGCAATCTCTGCAGCTGACGAAGAAGTAGGCGAACTGATCGCTGAAGCTATGGAAAAAGTAGGTAAAGATGGCGTAATCACAGTAGAAGAATCCAAAGGATTCGCTACAGAGCTTGAAGTGGTTGAAGGTATGCAATTCGACCGTGGATACATCTCTCCTTACATGATCACTGATACGGACAAAATGGAAGCTGTTTTGGACAATCCGTACATCTTGATCACAGACAAAAAAATCTCCAGCACGCAAGATATCTTGCCATTGCTTGAGAAAATCGTTCAACAAGGCAAACCGCTGGTATTGATTGCTGAAGATATCGAAGGCGAAGCACTGGCTATGCTGGTTGTGAACAAATTGCGTGGTACATTCAATGCTGTAGCTGTTAAAGCTCCAGGATTCGGTGACCGTCGTAAAGCAATGCTGCAAGACATCGCGGCCCTCACTGGTGGCCAATTGATCACGGAAGAACTGGGTCTGGACCTGAAATCCGCTGTTGTGGAACAACTGGGTACAGCTCGTCAAATCCGCGTAACAAAAGAAAACACAATCATCGTTGACGGTGCTGGTAACAAATCCGATATCGATGCACGTGTTAGCCAAATCCGTACACAACTGGAAGAAACAACTTCCGAGTTCGACAAAGAGAAACTGCAAGAGCGTCTGGCTAAATTGTCGGGCGGTGTAGCAGTAATCAAAGTTGGTGCGGCTACTGAAACAGAATTGAAAGAACGCAAACTTCGCATCGAAGATGCCCTGAACGCAACTCGCGCAGCGGTTGAAGAAGGTATCGTATCCGGTGGTGGTACAGCGCTCATGAACGTATATAGCGCGGTTGCGGCTGTAGCTCTGTCCGGTGACGAGCAAACAGGCGTAAACATCGTCTTGCGGGCTCTGGAAGCACCAATCCGCACAATCGCAGCTAACGCTGGCGAAGAAGGTTCCGTAATCGTGGAACGTCTGAAAAAAGAACAAACAGGCATCGGCTTCAACGCTGCAACTGGCGAGTGGGTTAACATGATCGAAGCTGGTATCGTTGACCCTGCGAAAGTAACTCGTTATGCATTGCAAAACGCTGCTTCCGTAGCTGCAATGTTCTTGACTACTGAAGCGGTTATCGCTGACAAACCAGAACCAGCAGGTGCTGGTGGCGGAATGCCTGACATGGGCGGTATGGGTGGAATGGGCGGCATGATGTAATAAAGGTGTAAAAACCTTTAACGCATCATGTGCCTGGCAGAGCGAGTTCTCGTTACGATGTGACAAGAATTTGTGAAGCAGCCACTGTTACAAATGATAAACAACACAAAAACCACTTCTTATTTAAGGAGTGGTTTTTAAATCTTTAAAAGTTCTTTGATGATAGTAAAGAAAGTTCTCTAAAAATTGAAGGGCGGATGGTCGTTTGGAATTAAGAATTTATTTAGTCTTGTTGATGGTAATTATAATTTGTGGAGGGGTAATCTGGAGGGTGATAAAAAGGTTAAAATGGGATGTGAAATTCCACCGAGATCAGAATAATAAACTAAATGAAGCCAATTACCAATTGCGTGATAGTATTAAAAGTAAAGAAAGCATAATTAAAAAAATGCGGTTATCGGCATTGAATCTACAGAATGCTATAAATTATAAACAGCCTGAGGACTTTAACAGGCATGTTTTCATTTGTAATCTTAATGAAGGACAACAAGTAGTCATTATATTTGATGAAGAATTAGAGTATAGCCAGGAACTTCAGCAAAAATTTATTGATAGAGACCGGAGTCCGTTGAAACATTCTAGGGAAATTGAATGTGTTGTATTCGTTGATGGTGAGAAAGAACAGCCACTCCTAATGAAGCATGTTTTTGGAGGTAGCAATAATGCAGAAATAGAGGATATCAATTGTGGGAAGTTTACAAACCGAGGTATAGGGACATATATTTTACAAAATTTGTTTATTGTCCTGAAAGGAATGGGAATTGAAACAGTAAAGGCGTCCCTTTCAACGGTTGACTACCATAAAAAAGATAAGTTATATAATTTCTACTTGGAGAAGAACGGATTTAATTTGATTAGGGAACTAACTGAAGATAAGTGGGGCCTTGTATCCAAGAAATTAAATGTGTAACGTTTTGAATTCTTCAAAAATACCAACGTTCATGTATCGAGTCAGACCTGGTTAATGAACATAGTGACTCCACACTAAGGTGGGAAGACTGTTAGGGAATAACCTAGTCTCTGCGTTTTAAACTCTAGCACGTACATATTCCTATACTGATGCCCTTGTTTAATATCCATCCTACGGTATGGCTTCTGACTGGATGCACTTTTTGGGATGTGTTGGAGAAGAACTCAGTGGGGATGGCTAACGAAGCTTATAACGTGAACAGTAAATCACCCGCAACAATTGAGTGTAAATATCAGGTGATATTTACATTAAGATTGATAATAATAGGTAATGTTCCGACAATAGACGTTGGCTTCAACGCTCCGACTGGAGAGTGGATTAAAATAATCGAAGTGGATATCGCTGGTGGTGGGATGCTTGACATGGGCGGTATGATGTATTAAAGGTGAAAAATTTAAATATATCATCTGCCTGGGAGAGTGAATTTTCTACGATGTGACAAAAATTTGAGAAGCAATGGCAACTCATATATTATAAATGTAACAAAAACCACACTACTTAATTTAGTGTGGTTTTGATTTGTGAGAAAAAAGATAATTTTCATTTTCCTTGATTGTTGCTATGAGCAATAATTACCTCCCTTGAATTAATCCAGATCATATATAGAACCAGGGAGGCTACCATATAATTCTTCATATAGCTTCTCTGCGTATGAATCTGTCATTCCTGATAAATAGTCAGCAACAAACCTCTCAGAACACCATGAATCATCATTATTAAATCTATCTAGCCAGTCTGTAGGAATGATTGAATCTGTGTTCTTCATGAATACATCCCACAATTTATTAATGATATTCTCGCCTCTTTGTTGAAGACGTTGTACACGTAAGTCCCTCACTAGAGTTACCCAAGCAAGTTTCTTTAAGATAATCATTTTTCTTTTAAGGTCAACATCTTCCATCCCATTTGAATCTACAAAAGTAACTTTAAACCATTCACCATCTTCAATAATCCCAACTTGTTTAACAAAATTATTTACTGAAAAGGCTTTGTTCTCTTTACGAGTCAAGGAGTTGTTTTTTTGCAGTTTACTGTGAATTTCATCCCAATTTTCGAGATATTCTTGCAATACTTTCTTGACTTCCTGCTTAATCTGTACCCCTTCCCAAAGCTCAGGCTCTTTTTCATATGCTTTATCAACTTCTAATGATACAAAATCAATTAATCGATCATTAAGTAAAAAAGATTCGTTCATCTGTATTTTTCCTGCCCTAATACCATCTTCAATGTCATGCGAAGAGTAAGCAATATCATCACTTAAATCCATAAGTTGGGCCTCTAGAGTTGCTTTCTTTTCTGGCATGTCCCATTTGTTCCGAATTTCTGAAATATAACTCCACTCACTACTGTATAAACCTTTAGAGGAATCAACAGTAAGTTCATATGGGTATTTATTAATTGCCAGTAGAGTCGCTGCTGACAAATTAAGTCCATCATATCTGGAGTCTCTTTTTTCTAGAAACATTAATAAACGAAAATTTTGAGCGTTGCCCTCAAACAATAAATTATACTCTTTTAATTTCTCATTAAGATCGTGTTCCCCCTTGTGACCAAAGGGTGGATGTCCGAAGTCATGAGCAAGTGCCGCACACTCTACAACAAGTGGGTCAATTACTAGCCCTGGATGTTCCTTGTTTGCAGAAGTAGTAGTAATGCTTCTTGCAATACTTCTTGCAATCTGGGCTACTTCTAGAGAGTGTGTTAGTCGAGTTCTATAATAGTCTCCTGATCCGGCTCCAAAAACTTGCGATTTTCCCTGGAGTCTTCTAAATGTAGGTGAGTGTATAAGACGTCCATAATCTCTTTCAAATGGTGAACGGTTATCACTAGAGTCTCTTCCGGTGGAACTCTCATCAAATTGTCTTACTGCTCTAAGTTTATTAATCTCGTTCATAAAATTAGCCCCTTTGAAATTTACTGAATTACTAGTTATATTTTACCATGAGATAACATTTAGGTGAATTAGATTGTTAAGAGATTTAGGTTTATAATAGTATCCTGATGTTCGTTGATTCTGGGTTTGATGCTCACTGCAATATTTATCAACTTCTTCATGAATCTATATAGCTTTGCTTATGCACTGATTACCGTGCTTTTACTTGCCTTTATGGGATGGGGATTCTTAGCAAAGTTAAAGAATGACGTTCGTCAGCATGAAGATCATCATAGAAGAGAGCACCAATCTGCGATCGATGACATTGATCGATACACCAGGTAATAACTAACGAACGAACAAAAGAACATATCATACTTAGGATCAAAGTTACGTTACATGTATCCTACGCTGAAATGAGTAAAGGCTCCCGTGAGGGAGTCTTTTTAATGTTAATTTTTCTGAAAAAAGTACTGATATTTCATCTATTGCTAAACAGACAGTTGTTAAGTAAAATTAACATATGAATAAGTACTCATATATTGATACATAAATGATAATGGAGATGAGACATATGTATGATGTATTGGTTATCGGAGTTGGGCAAGCAGGCTTGGCAACAGGTTACTATCTTCAGCAGTCGGGGTTAAGCTTTTTAATTGTTGACGCTGCCTCATCTGTCGGGGAGTCTTGGCGTAAACGGTATGATTCCTTACGTCTGTTTACCCCACGAATGTATGATGGGTTACCGGGAATGCCGCTTAGTGGAAATGAAAATGGCCTGCCAAGCAAAGATGAAATTGCAGATTATTTTGAAAGTTACGCCAAGAAAATGCATCTTCCTATAAAGTTAAACTGTGTAATCTCGCGTCTCTCGAAGCAAGATGAGGTGTACTATGCTGAAACTAATGATGGAATGATTGAAGCGCGCAATATTATCGTTGCGACGGGGCCTTTCCAGACCAAGAATGTTCCTCATTTTGCGAAATCATTATCCGAGAGTGTAATTCAGCTTCATTCATCAGAGTATAAAAATATGTCTCAATTGCATCCTGGAACAACAGTGGTCGTAGGTGGAGGGAATTCAGGTGCCCAAATTGCTGTAGAGTTAACATCAGATGAACAACAAACCGTATACATATCCATAGCTCGAAATATTACCTTTAGGCCTTTGCATATTATGAGACGAAGTATATTCTGGTATTTTGAAAAGCTCGGAATATTACGTGCAAGTGCAGACCGTATGGTTGGAAAATGGTTGCGAAATCAGCCAGACTACGTCTATGGCTACGAGTTAAAAGAGTTGATGATCCAAGGGAAAGTTAACATGCGCCCACGTGCTGTAAATGCAATAGATAACCGCATCCTATATGAGGATGGTAGTGAGACAGCAGTAGACAATATTATTTGGGCGACTGGGTTCAAACGAAATGATGGTTGGATCAATATCAATGCTGCTTTTGATTCCCAAGGTGCAATTTTACACGAGAGAGGAGTCTCACCGGTGGCTGGACTTTACTTTGTAGGACTGCCTTGGCAGACATCACGAGGTTCAGCACTGTTGGGATGGGTCAAGTACGATGCTCAAAGAATCGTTAGTCATATCAAAGGTAAGTCACATTAGACTATATAAATTGAACTAATCATTTACACGATAACGGAGAGGACAGAAAAAACCTGAAAAAGCAAAGCGTTCGCCTTTATCGCCGGATTTTCCCCTTCGGAAAAGGAATCAAAAAAATCTGGGGATAACAGTTATTGGAAGGTTATTCTATCATCGTAGTGTCTGTGTAAATAACTTTAGTTCAACTTATATAGATTAGATATCAGGAATGATTAGCAAATATCATAACTCACATTTTTGGGTATATTCCTAAAAGGAGGGATTTTATGAAATTATTTAAACTGCCAATCATTCTTTGTGTTATAGTACTTTTATCTATTGTTTCAGCTTGTGGTGCGGATGATAGGTTACACGGAAAGAGCGATAACTGGGATGTGTCTCTTCAGAGATCAACAGGGATCTATAGTATTACTTATATAGGTGATGAAAAGCGTATAAAGGATTTTGTTTTTGACCTTACCGGCAATAATATAAAACAACAGGGGAAAGCGCTTGAGGAACAAGGGGTACCGTTCAGTATGTCGGGAACGGTTACTGAGGCGGAGAATACGAAAGACCCAATTACTTTTAAAATGAGTTGGAACAATCAAAGCGAGATTGTAACGTTTGAGTAACTCTCGCATTCGGGAGGTGTTCATCAGTGGTTTGGTGGCAACTACTGAATCATTATATAGTATATTCCACACGTTAGGCCGTTCCTTCAGGGAGCGGCCTTTTTCACAACGAAGTCTTACTTCGCAACAGTTATTTCAAAAGTCGAGTGATCATGATCCTGAATGCTGAAGCGATATTCCAATCCATTTCGAACCGTCGCCCCATCAAAATCAGACTGATTCACATCACGATCCAATAGACCGATATCCTGGATGACATCTTGTGCATCGTTATACGTGTACTCACTATTGGTTGTGAGAATGAGTGTGGCGATCGCGGTCAACAGAATTCCACCTGTGGGTTGGCGCGGGTCACCAGTCGCGTATAAGCTGATTTCCTGAATGCTCCGATCTGCATTCACTACACCAACCAAACGCAACTCGTCATTAAAGATATACTCGAAAGCACCACTGCCTTGCTCCGAAGAGTCTTGTATATCCAAGCGGGTAATACTCAGCCCGTTCAGTCGGTATTTGCCTACGGCACCATTAAACTTGTTTTTAAATTCATCGGTAGTCATATGGAGGCCAGAAAGTTCGATTTGGGATGAAGGGGGCTGATCTATTTCAGACTGATTAGAGTTCGAAGATAAAGTCAGCATGCCATACAACCCAATTGAAGCAATCGCAAAACAGGCCGTTGTTAGAATAATGTATTTGATCGGCAACCTATTACCTTTGCGAATAGATAAGATCATCAGAACAAGAAATCTTAAGAAAGCAATGAAACCAAGAATGAAGAGAGCGGTAAACAGATATTGCAAATTCTCACCTCGTAATCAAAATAATTTCATCGTTCGAGCACCTCATTTATTATAATGTTCTCATGAAAAACTTCAAACTCTACTACGTACCACTCACCCAAAAAAAGCCAATGTTTGTCAAGCATTTCAGGATGGTATGCTTCATCAAGGCACGTAGAAGTTGAAATCAATTCATTACTGCTGGGATCAAAGCATCCCAATTCTCTCCATTGATCTCTCCTTCAAATCGATAAACTGGCTGATAATAACCTTTTGAATCATAGGTGTAAGTCAGTTCATACTTGTTCACACTTAGTTTGTCTCCTTTCTTTAAGTTGTTATAGATCGAAAAGTTTCCCTTGGGAATTTCTTCGTATGCCTCAGCCGGACTGATAATATCAACCACTCGCACATAAATATTTTTATTCATAGAGTATAATAAATTCTGAGGAATCATAGGTTCTGCTGATGGGACAATCATAACTAGTCCGGTATCATAATCGCGGTCACCCTTCGCGATATCTGTAACTGTTTTTTCGATATCCCATCGGACCGTGTCTCCATTTTGCGTGCTGAATATCGCTTTCTTAGGCAATAAGTCATTCTTAATCAACCAACTGCCATACTCTTGTCCTTGTTTGATTAAATCTTCCGGCTCTACTGGAGTGCTTGCTTCAATATTAGATGCCAGCCACCATGTGCCTCGACTGACGTCATAATTAAAGGTGTATTCTGTTCCCGTATTGTCAAGAAAACTCCAAATTCGGTTGTATCCATCAATAGATATGCTACCTTTCTGATGTAATTCAAAATAATCCTTCATTAGAGAGGCAACTCGTTTGGCATATTCCAGGTTGTGAATTTCACTACTGCGATAAAGAGATACTTTCTCGGCCTCATCCGGTAACCTTGTGTTAAGCGTTACTTCGACTTGATTCATATTTTGAGAAATAGCTGGACGTATGGAGAGATTACCAAGTTCTTTGTTGTGATAAATGATAAAAGCACTGGAAAAAAGCATCGTAAAAACTAGTGGTATGCAGAGTGCCTTCCATAGTGATCTTAAGGTGATCTTTCTTTGCTCAACACTGTCGAGGATCGCTCTCATCAACAAATATCCTGCCATACTGCCTAGTGTATTATGTAGAATATCATCAAGTTCAAATATTCCCCTACCGGTGATCATTTGTAAAATTTCGATACCCAATGTTACCAACAGCGATATGAGTAGCACGGGCTTAAAGTGACGCGTTTTCATTCCGATATGCGGAAGTATAAAACCGAATGGTGCGAACATCAACATGTTAAAAATGATGAGCTGGAATTCGCTCAACGACCATTGATTCCATGCATTTATATAGCCACTGAATAGCTCTAAATTGATCCAACCCTCATAATTAGCTCCTCTGCTAAATGTGGTTAAAGTCATAACAATGACAAACCAACCCAAGATCAAAAATGACGCTATAAATTGCCTGTTAGTTATGCTTCTTTTACCCCCTCTTTTCCTATATGCAATATATACTGAATAAGTAATACCGATTACAACAACTCCTGCGGCCAATGCAATAGCTAAGATAGGCAATATTCTGCCTATAACTTGTATTAAATCCATTTGTAACTCCTCCATTTTTTTTGTGTTCATTGTCAGCATCTTGTTTGTTTAAAGTATAATCAATGGTGTTTGTAACTCCTATGTATCTATCTTTCACGAATCTTTCAAAAATGTAAGATTAGATTGTATGAACAAAAAAAGCACTGCCGGCATATTGCCAGCAGTGCTTGCTTGATGTTATACAGGTCTTACCGTAAAGGTGAAGTGATACGCGCGGTTGGCTGGCAAGGTGTATTCAGCGTGGGTACGTGCACCCCAGCTGTCATCTCCGCCAACACCCATTTGTTTGTAATTGATGCGAGCGACAGTTTGTGTGCTCTGAGGTAATTTGTACACATGGTCGTTTGCTTCCAGTTCCTCGGGTGTCCACGGCAACGCATTGATTTCAAATGGTATGGTGGCTTCAACATGCAGGCCAAACTGACCATCCGCTGACGTAATTCCAGCAAAGCGTACATCCGTTTTGTTACCACACTCTTGTGGTTTCAGGTATGGAACGAATTGATCTTGGACTGCACCTGTGTAATAACCGAGACGTGCACTGGCTAGACGGTCTGCATAGTTATCGTGCGGTCCTCTGCCGTACCAGGATATCGTATCCAAGCTGTCATTCAGTTGCAGCAGCATACCGAATTCCGGTAGATCAGGTAAGCCGACGCCTGGAATAAGAGTTTGGCTGATTTCGAGTACGCCATCCGGATCGATTCGATACGTGATCGAGAGCGTACATCCCGGATGTGAATCCCAAGTATAATCGGTCGTCACCAGAATGCCTTGTTCGTCTGCATGGTGTTCGAAACGAATTAATCTGCTGGTAGCGTGAGCATCTCTCCAGAACGCAGAACGCTCATTCAGGCGGTTCCCCATATCATTATCTGTCATGGCTCTCCAGAAATTCGGCCGGACAGGTGCGGTCAATTGCTCCTGATTGTTGGTCTGATAGGACGTTAACGCGCCAGTAGCTGGATTGAAGATCAAGGTTACTTTATCCGTTGTCACTTTCAATTCATCTTGCAGATCCTGTACCTGCGGCGCATTGCCTTGCCCTTGATGTACCGCTTGGATTGGACGCAATCGTGGAGATACCACGAACTGATCCCAGGCGATTTCATGACCTATTCCTGCCCATTTTGTTGCTACTTTGGTAACCAGAGATACAGTCAGCACCGCTTCCTTGAACAGATCGGATGATGGCGTGTATGGGATTCGAACTTCAACCGATTCGCCAGGAGGTACCGCGATATCCAACGAGCCGTTCTCTACGGATACACCATCGTGTGTTACTGTCCATACGAGCGAATATTCGCTCAGATCCGTGAACAGGAACTGGTTTTTGATGCGCAGCAGGCCGTCTTTGACATCAATGGTTTCCATACGAACGTTCTGATAACATTTCTTCACTTCTTCCAGCTTCGGTGTAACCGTCTTATCGGCCAGAATGAGTCCGTTCCCGCAGAAATTGCCATCATGAGGGGATTCACCGAAATCTCCGCCATAAGCGAAATATTCTACACCGTCTGCCGTAGTGGTACGAATGGACTGATCGACCCAGTCCCAGATGAATGCACCCTGCAACACATCATATTTATCGAACAAATCCCAATACAGATGCAGACCTCCACAGGAGTTACCCATGGCATGGCTGTATTCGCAGATAATATAAGGTTTCTTCGGACCTTTCATGCGCGCGTATTGCTCCACATCTTGTGGGCTGATATACATCGTCGATTCAATGTCGCTTGCCGAATCGGAAGGACGATAATGGAAAGTCCCTTCATAATGAACGAGACGGGTTGGATCGACTTGTTTCAGATAATCGTACATGGCGATGAAATTATCGCCGCCGAAGGATTCATTACCCAGAGACCAGATAATAACGGACGGATGGTTTTTGTCCCGTTGGAACATCGAGTTACAGCGATCGATTACATTATTACGCCATTCCGGCTTGCTTGCGGGAATGTTATTTTCATTCATTTCCTTTTGCCCATAATACCATGTGCCGTGAGTTTCCAGATTAGTTTCGTCAATGACATAGAGGCCGTATTCATCACACAGTTCGTACCAGAGTGACTGATTCGGATAATGGGATGTGCGCACCGCGTTAACGTTATAGGACTTCATCAACTCGATGTCACGGATCATGTCTTCCCGCCCAATGGCTCGACCCTTATCCGGGGAAAATTCATGACGATTCACGCCTTTGAACACAATGCGTTTGCCATTGATTTGCATCAGGCCGTCCTTCAGTTCAAACTTGCGGAATCCAATCCGGCTGCGAACAGCCTCCAGTGTTTCGCCCGATTCATTCTGAATGGACAGCACAAGTGTATATAGATGAGGGAACTCGGCACTCCATAGAAGCGGCTTTATAACCTCTGTTGACAACTGGAATGAAAGTTCATCCTCACCTTGGAACGTAACGGCCGCAGTAAGTGGCTGCTTCAGTACAGTATGTTGCTGTGCATCATAGAGCTGTGCCTGAACGGACAATCCGGCAGTGTTCTGCGCGGCATTATGATTAAATAATTTTAAATCCAGCTGTAGCTCCGCATCCTGATAGGCATCATCCAGTTCAGTGCGAACAAAGAAATCGGCGATCTGAACCGGGGAAGGGGAATGCAGGTATACACCACGGAAGATGCCACTTAACCGCCAGAAATCCTGGTTCTCCAGCCAGCTCGCATCACACCAGCGATATACCTCCACAGCCAGCTTGTTCTCACCTTCCGTTAGATACGAAGTAATATCAAATTCTGCGGGCGTGAACGTGTCTTCACTATAACCGACCAGCTCTCCGTTCACCCATACATAAAAGGCAGATTCAACGCCCTCAAAGTGCAGCAGAACAGGACGGTCTTTCCAGTCAGCAGGAACCGTAAACGTACGGATATACGAACCCACCGGATTATAAGTTGTTGGTGCAAATGGTGGCTTCAATTCAGGCTCACGTTCGACCCACGGATAGGTCATATTCGTATATTGGGGATAATCGTAACCTTGTAGCTGCCAGTTGGAAGGAACGGCGATCTCGTCCCAGTCACTGGCATCATAGTTGTTCTCATAAAAGGATGTAATCCGTTGCTCCGGTGTCTCCGCAAAGGCAAACTTCCACTGACCATTCAGTGATTCGTACCATGGTGATGCGCTGGATTCATTGGATAACGCTTCTGCTACAGATGGAAACGCTACCATAGACGCATGTGCAGGTAGACGTCCTACTTGAAAAGTCTCGGGATTGTTGTTCCATTCCGGGTATCCATTTGCCGGAGGGGTGTGTACCAGTTTCTTTCGCATAACAGCAACTCCTTCTGAAATGTTATAATATTGTCATTATAGAATTGAATGATGACTTAGAGAATAAAGAATATTGCCCATATATATCACAATATGAAACTAACGATGAAGAAAGTGGTGTACTGGATGGATACCCGGATTTTTTTTGGTAAAACAGAAGAAGCTGCTCGCCTGCCGATCTATATGACCACGGTTGGTTACTGGGAACACCAATATGAAACCGAGCGTCCAGAGGGATTCCCGGATTATCAGATCCATCAGATTATTCATGGTCAGGGGAGGCTGATTATACAAGAAGAAGAGTATATTGTCGGACCGGGTGACGTTTTCTTTCTATATCCCGATGTTCCGCATCGATATATGCCCATCAGTGACCGCTGGGAGCTGGCTTGGGTCTCGTTTCAGGGGAGAGAAGCCAGCCAGTTATTATCTTATGCGGGGATAACCGGTTCACGCGTATGCAGACTCAGGACAGCAACGCTGCTGCGTGGCCTGGAGCAACTTCTGGTTAGAGGAGAGAATGGCGGTGATACGGATTACGCAGATTACGATGTGGAATGCTCCAAACAATTATATGCCCTGCTGCTGGATCTGAAGCCACTGCTCATCGCATCCGCCAATTATAATGATGAACTGGAGCGCTTGAAGCCTGTGCTACGTTATATCGCAGAGCATCTGGATCGTTCACTTTCCCTGAAGGAACTTGCCGATGTGGCTGTGGTATCTCCCCAATATTTGTGCAGGCTGTTTCAGAGAGCACTCCATACCAGACCTGTATTTTACGTGAACCAGGAACGGATCAATCGAAGCAAACAACTTATGTTCAGTGAGAGAGAGCTTCGAATATATGAAGTTGCTGATCGGGTGGGTTACGAGAATGCCAGTTATTTCTGTGCGATGTTCAAAAGGCATACAGGCATGAGTCCAGAGCGTTTTCGCAAACTGCACGGACTGAATTGAAAGTCTGAATGCTGTTATTCATTTTGAATTTTGATCTGTTATTCATCCCAATTTCAGTTTCCATTAAGGTTGGGAAGGTAAGATAAGTCTTGTAAACCCCTTCTCGTGTTAAATAGATGTGTGACTGGCCCTATCGGATTGTCCTCCGGTAGGGCACTTTTTTTCTTCATTTCTTCGGTTGATGGTATGATAGATAAATACATAATGTGTAACCAACTCGAGTGACCGGAGGATGGAATTGTGGATCACAGTTTGCACCCGTTGTTTAAGCCTATTCAGATGAATGGAACGTACCCTAACAGTTATTATGTTGAGAAAGTACCTGCTGCCGGTCTGATGGCTTATGTGGCCTGTTATTGGGAATCAGGATCTCTTCCTAAAACACATGCGGATGTTGCTAAGAGAGAAGTTCCAGAGCGATCGATGACGACGGTACCTGCCCGGGTATTGCCGGATGGTTGCACGGACATGCTGATTACATACGACCCGGTCTGTTCAGAGCACTCCTATGCTTACTGTGGCAATTATACACAGCCGTTCGCTCTACCTGAGCCATCCGATGATGGTTCCCCTGCTGGAGACTACACCTTTGGTGTCCGGTTCTTCCCGGGTGGAGCTCATGTCTTCCATGGCATGCCTCTGGAGTGGTTTACGGATAAGCGAATTGCCCTTCAGGAATGTTGGCCGGAGAAGCTTAACGAGCTTCAGGAACGGATGGCCGAAACGAATAGTTTTGCAGAGCGAGTAGAGGTTATGAATGCGTACTTGAGTCCGTTGCCCGTGCAGGCAAGCACATCTGAGAACAATTTGATGAAAAACGTGCTGCACCGCATCTTTATAGATGGGGGACGTATGACTGTCCAAGAGCTGGCGATGCGTGAAGTGATTAGTGAACGGCAGTTGCATCGCAAGTTCTCGGAATGGGTCGGAATCAGCCCCAAACGATTCAGTGAGGTGGTTCGTTTTCATCGTGTGCTGAGCGATATTCATCAGGGAAACACGGCAGACTGGGCAATGCTTGCCCAGAATCATGGATTTTTTGACCAAGCCCATCTGATTCGGCAATTTCGCAAGTTTTATGGAGAGACTCCATTGACGGCAGCCAGAGAGCATGGCAGGATGTTGTCCGATTTGTACAATAGATCTGTAGAAACGTCGGTTATACTTAAATCGTGAGAATAAAAGGTAAGGGAGACATCATATATGAATGGAACATTGCAGATTCGGGATCACTTGTTAAATGAATTGGAAACAGGCGTACGTACGGGGGCTTCGTTAATTCGCTTGATCCGTTCGGAGGATTGGTCTTATCGTCCACAGGAGAATATGCGTTCATTGGTGGAGCTAGTGCATCATTTTATCCAGATTACCGCATCCGATCTTGCCATTATGCAGGAAAAAGGTGAAGCTGAGGTTGGGCTGGTAGAGAATAGCCTGTCGGGGATTGAGGATATCGAGAAGCTTGAAGCAACATTATGGAGCAATTTCGAATCCTACAAAGCCTATATCACGGGATTGAGCGAAGATGACTTTTTGAATCGTTCAACGAAAGCTTTTTATATGGAACATGGTCATTTGCAGGTTCAATGGCAGATTGAAACGGTAACGCATGTATTCCATCACCGTTCGCAGCTGTATAACTATCTCAAGCAGCAGGGCCATGAACTGAACTTTTTCATGCTGTATGCGTAATTAAACCTGTAATAATAAAGTAAGCTTAGTTAGCCCCACCGGATAGTCCGGTGGGGCTTTTTTTGCGTACAGTCGTCTATCAATCTATGAAGTCTATCAAAATTGGACATTATGACGCTGGTAATTCACCGTTGCTTTAATAGATTTTAAGCATAGAATACCGTATCACAGCAAAAGGAGGTGATTTCGATGGCCATCCTTTTACCGCAACAGTTTTACAATCTTCCAGCCGGTGTAGGCAAGTCTTACTACGAAAACTTGGCTGGAGGCACCAATGCCAGCGCTACAGTGAACAACTTTGGACCATTTCCAGTATCTCTCGTAATAACACGTGTTAATGAACCTGTAGTCACTTACGTTATTCCTGTAAACAGCAGCCTTACCATTTCTGCAGGTGGAGTTCTGGTTTTTGCCTTGTTAGCTAACCTTGGAGGCGCAGCTTCCGGAACAATTCAATTTGCCGTAGCAGATTTGTAATTGGTGTGGACTGAAATGGAATGACCTCTGTCGGACATCTTGTCGACGGGGGTCTTCTTTTTTTATGGATATACATAGATTTAAATTAATTAAGTGGCTGGTTTACGATTACATCTGTATTCAATGCTTTTAAAATTTTTCTTGGTAAATAATAAATACGTATTACCCTTAAAATTTAACAGCGCCTTTATACAGGTTTGTTTACTTTGGCGGTCATTCGATTAATTTAAGGTAAAGCGGCACGCAGACTTGTGTTGGCATACAGGAGGTTAGTCGATGATGAACAGAACAATCTTATTTGAAACTGAACGGTTGGAATGTGCGACTTGGAACGAAGGAGATCGTGCGCTGGCGTTTGCATTGTGGGGCGATCATGAGGTTGCCAAATGGATTAGCAGCAAGGGGTTCCTGAGCGAGGATGAAGTAGAAGCGCGATTGACACAGGAGATTCAAAGGCAGAAGGAAGCGGGTGTGCAATATTGGCCCCTTTTTGAGAAAGAGTCGGAGGTGTTTGTCGGTTGCTGTGGCCTGCGTCCGTATTCTCCAGAAGAGGAGATCTATGAATTGGGATTTCATCTAACCCGGGATCACTGGGGCAAAGGGTATGCGCAGGAAGCGGCGCGGGCGGTAATTGGTTATGCCTTTGACAAAATGAATGTGAAGGCACTGTTTGCCGGGCATCATCAGGATAATGAAGTGTCACGTCACATCTTGTTGAAGCTGGGATTTGAGTATACAGGTGATGAACGTTATGAACCGACAGGAAAGATGCACCCATCATATGTGCTGAAAAAACCGTAAATATGCTTCGAATAGGGACAGGCCATAGGCTATCCTAATGAAGTGAATTCATTTATATGAGAAATGTGGTCTACTGTATATCAACCTGGTTTTCATGCTTTTTTTATTTCGCTTTCAGCTTCTATTAAGGTAGCAGAGGTAAGATAACTCTTGTAAACCCCTTCTCGTGTTAAATAGATGTGTGACTGACCCCGCCGGGCGCCGGTGGGGTATTTTTTTGTTTGATTTTCAAATAAACAAAACTAAACAAAAATAAGTAAAAGTATATTTCTGTGTTTTTTATTGACTATCAAAGATAAACAAAGTTATAATGAATGTGAAATAAAGAACTTACTATGTACGTGGCAAGCCATATGATTTTCAATATAAGGAGAGATTGATCATGAACGTGACCCTTACCAATGAAACAACGCAGGCTGCAGGTTTCCATATTCCATTTGTCCGTGAGATGGCTGAGATTACACAGCATATGTGGAAAAATGGCTGGGATGAGCGTAATGGCGGTAATGTCAGCTATCTGCTGGAGGAAGAGGAAGTTACCCAATATATCGATATCCATCATGTGATTCGCAAGATCAAACCGGCATTTTCGGTGCAGGAGCTGGCAGGCAAGTATTTTATCGTGACCGCATCGGGCAAATACTTCAAAAATGTACTCGCTGATCCGGAGAGTAATCTAGGGTTGCTGCGTGTATCGCAGGATGGACAGGAGCTGGAAGTGCTCTGGGGATTGAAGTCCGGGGCGAATCCAACAAGTGAGTTGCCTACACATTTCATGAGCCATATCGAACGTCTGAAATTAGACCCCAACCACCGGGTGGTCATGCACAACCATGCCACTCATGTATTGGCTATGACGTTTATCCACGAATTGGATGAAGCAAAATTCACCAAGACCCTCTGGCAGATGTGCACGGAGTGTGTAGTTGTATTCCCGGATGGGATTGGTATTATTCCATGGATGATTCCTGGATCGAATGAGATTGGCCGCGAAACGGCTGAGAAAATGAAAGAATACCACGCGGTCATCTGGCCGCAACATGGCATCTTTGGAACAGGAACAACGATTGACGAGGCATTTGGTCTGATTGAGACCATTGAGAAGGCAGCCCAAGTGTACATGCTGGTTGCCGGCCACGAGATCCGGCAGAGAATTACGGATGAGCAGCTGACCACACTGGCACAAGCGTTTGGTGTTACCCCTCGTCCCGGCATTCTGGGCAGTTAAAATAGTCAACGCATAGATCAAGGAAGTGGCTTTTGGTTCATTGAACCAAAGGCCATTTCCTTTTTTTTGACGAACAATCGTCATTTTGGTTCAAAAAAGTTCAAATTGCTGAACAAGAATGGCTTTGTTATCGATTATTGAATCGTAGAATGCATTATCACGCGCTGGCGAATTTCGGGTGAAATGACGTATTGTCAATAGCTCTGCGATTTTGCATAATAACAATGCTTCACAGATGAGAGACGGAAGGAAGTTATGATCATGCTTGGCAAAATGAAGAGAATCTTAATAGGCAAGCCAATGAAATCGGCTGAACTGGATGGAGAAAAATTGGGGAAATGGAAGGCGCTCGCCATCCTGTCCTCGGATGCCCTATCGTCCGTTGCCTACGGTACGGAACAGATTTTGCTGGTGCTCGTTGCGGCCGGATTCGCCGCCCTGTGGTATTCTGTTCCGATTTCCATCGCCGTACTGGGATTACTCGTCATTTTAATTTTTTCCTATCGCCAGACGATATTTGCTTATCCAACAGGGGGCGGCGCTTATATCGTAGCCAAGGATAACCTGGGTACAACATCCAGTCTGATTGCCGGAGGATCTCTGCTGGTCGATTATATTCTGACCGTTGCGGTAAGTTCGTCCGCAGGGACGGATGCGATTACGTCGGCTTTTCCTATGCTGCATGACTACAGTGTTGTGATTGCACTCATTATGATTGTTTTTCTAACGATTATGAATTTGCGGGGAGTGACGGAGTCAGCGTCTGTGCTGGCGATCCCCATCTATCTGTTTATCTTTTCGATTGCAATTCTGATTATCTCGGGCGGAATCAAATTTCTTGCCGGGGGGATGGAAGCAGCTGCACCTGAATTCGGAACAAGTCTATCCCATGTAAGTATGTTTCTGTTATTGAAAGCATTCAGCTCCGGATGTTCGGCCTTGACTGGTGTGGAAGCGGTAAGTAACGCGATCCCAAACTTCAAGCAGCCTGCCGAGAAAAATGCCGCGGGTACATTACTGCTCATGGGTTGTATATTGGGAGCCATGTTCATCGGCATCACCTTACTGGCTTATGGGTACGGAGTGAAGCCTGATCCCAAAGCAACGGTCATTTCCCAGATTGCTGAAGCGACATTTGGCAGGGGGACGATGTATTTTATCATCCAGGGTGTAACGGCACTGATCCTGTTCCTTGCAGCCAACACAGCTTATTCGGCTTTTCCGCTGTTATCCTTCATGATGGCAAAGGATAAATACATGCCGCATGCATTTATGGTCAGAGGAGACCGCCTTGGTTTCTCAAACGGAATCATTTTCCTCAGTGTGATGTCTGCGCTGCTGGTGGTCGGGTTCAAAGGAAATACGGAGAGCCTGATTCCGCTCTATGCGGTAGGGGTGTTCATTCCATTTACCC
Organism: Paenibacillus sp. FSL k6-2145; assembly: GCF_037976585.1. Lineage (NCBI taxonomy): Bacteria > Bacillati > Bacillota > Bacilli > Caryophanales > Paenibacillaceae > Paenibacillus > Paenibacillus sp. FSL k6-2145. Next base: position 3,653,860 of record NZ_CP150267.1, read on the forward strand.
TGTCACAGCTCGGTATGATGATTCGCTGGATCAAAGTCAAACCGTCTGGCTGGCAGATGAAGTTGCTGGTCAATACCGTCGGTATGCTGACTACGTTATCCATTACCCTGATCTTTATTTTCACCAAGTTCACACAGACATGGGTCATCTTTATCTTTTTGCCGCTCGTTGTTTATGTGTTCATGCGTATTCACCGTCACTATTGCAACATTGCCGATGAGCTGCGGATTGATATTCAGGTCGATAAGCCAGCCAAAAAAGGCAATACGATAGTCATTCCTGTTGCGGGCATTACCCGGGTCGTCATGAATACGATCAGTTACGCCCAGACGATGTCGGATCACGTGGTCGCGCTGTACATTGGCTTCGATGATGAGGCGATACGCAAGATGGAGCAGAAGTGGGAGGAGTGGAATCCAGGTGTTCGTCTGGTCGTGATCAAATCGAGATACCGTAGCATTATGGGGCCGCTGAAGAAATTCATTGATACCGTAGAGTGGAAAACGGCCGAGACCGATCACATCACCGTATTGATTCCACAATTCATCACCAAGCACTGGTGGCAAAATGTACTGCACAACCAGACCAGCTTCATGATCCGGGCCTATCTGATCAATTACAAAGACGTGATTGTCACCACGGTGCCATATCATCTTAATCGTTAACTCGAACGGTTAATCGCTTTACCTCGTGTGGGAGATTTACAGATTATTGTAAAATGAGTCAAGTTCTTTAACAGACAAACGTTCATATTCCATTTACACATCGAACCGCAGGGATATCTCCAAAAAGGGGAGTTCTTGCGGTTTTTTTGTCATGAGATCCGGTCTGGATACCGCTTTCGAATGGATGCACATTTGCGTAAAGTCCCTTGTCCATGATTAACGTTACGTTGATTCAGAATGAATTTTGCTGTGACATTCGACTCTTACACTAGATAACGTGGTGCTGAAGTTGATATAACATTCCACACACACTGAATGCGTGAAACAAGGGGGAAGAAAATCCGATGAGTGAGCTTGATAACCGGATCAGCTTGCCCGCCGCCAAACGGCGCGTATCCGGTACGAGTGAGCGCCGGACAGCCTCGCTGCGTGTGCAGCGAATGCGGGAGAATATGCTGGCCTATGGTTTCCTGGCACCATCGCTGCTTTTGTTTGCAGTGTTTCTGTTTTACCCGATGTTTAAGTCCGTGTACCTCAGTCTGCATTCCACAGATCCGACGGGACAGATTGCGGCTTATGTAGGACTGGATAACTTCAAGGCTGTGTTCCAGTCGGGACTGTTTATGCAAGGGATGAAAGTGACTTTACTATTTGTCCTGTTTACAGTGCCTACGGGTATGCTGGCTGCTCTGATTCTGGCTGCACTGACTCACAACCGATTCAAGGGAATGCGTGTGTTCCAATTTGTGTTCTCTCTGCCCGTGGTGTTATCCGTTGGTTCGTCAGCGGTCATCTGGAAGTTTCTCTTCCATCCCACCCTGGGCATGCTGAATTATCTGCTTGGCAAAGTAGGCATCGATCCAATTCCCTGGCTCACCAGCCCGGATTGGGCATTGATCTCGATCTCCATCATGACGATCTGGATGAACCTCGGATTCAACTACATTATTCTATCCAGTGGTTTGGCAGGCATCCCGGATGAGATCTACGAGAGCGCCAAGATTGACGGTGCAGGACCATTGCTGACGTTTCGCAAAATTTCGATGCCGCTACTGTCACCCACGTTATTCTTTGTTACGGTCGTATCGATCATTGGTGCTTTTCAATCGTTTGGTCAGATCAACATTTTAACCCGGGGTGGCCCGATGGACAGTACAAATGTTTTTGTCTATTCCATCTATCAGGAAGCCTTTGTTAATTTCCGCTTTGGTACAGGTAGTGCGCAGGCACTGATCCTGTTTGTGGTGATTATGCTGCTGACCCTGATCCAGTTCAAATGGGTAGAAAGGAAAGTGCACTACCAATGAGTGCGACATGGACCAAAACGCTGTTGTATGTATTACTGACGATCTGTGCAGCACTTGTGCTGTATCCGGTGATGTACACCTTTTTCATGGCCGTGATGACGCCGGAAGATGCTAGCGCTTATCCGCCGCATATCATTCCAAATTCCATCGATCTGTCCAACTTTAGCGAAGTATTTGATATTGTTCCGATCGGCCGATTTATCGGCAATACCTTTCTTGTGGCAGGACTGACAACGCTTGGTCAACTGATTACAGCGAGTATGGCAGCTTATGCTTTTGCAAAAATGCAGTTCAAAGGCAAAAACGTCATCTTCAGCATGTTTGTCGCAACGATGATGATTCCATGGGAAGTGACGATGATCCCCAACTACCTGACGGTTCGCAGCTGGGGTTGGCTGGATAGTTACCAGGGGCTTATGGTGCCTTTTCTGGCAACGGCGTTTGGAACATTCCTGCTAAGACAGTTCTTCATGCAGTTACCCAAGGAACTGTTCGAGGCGGCGAGGATCGACGGTTGTGGTCATATTCGCTATTTCATATCGCACGTCTTGCCTTTGTCCCGTCCGGCACTTGGTACATTGGCAATCTATTCATTCTTAAGCATGTACAATTCATATCTCTGGCCGCTGCTGGTGACAAATACACCGGAAATGAGAACCGCACAGATCGGGATCTCGATGCTGGAGTTCCAGGAATCCACAGCGTGGAATCTGGTATTTGCCGGGACAGCAATGGTGATTCTACCGTCCTTGCTGCTATTGGTCTTCGGGTTGAAACAGCTTGTCCGCGGAATGGCCGCAGGCGCGCTGAAGGGGTAAGGTGAGAAAGTTTTAAAACTATTTAATTGAAGTGGAAGCTCTGAAGGTTTTGATCTAAAGATTTTGATTTAGAGGTTTTGATCTAAAGATTTTGATTAGAGGTTTTGAATTAAACCTTGTATCTTCGTACAAGGTCTAATGTTTGGATACCAGGAGCGAATAAAATGAGGCTCGTGCTTCAAATAAAATGTTGAAATGGACGACGATAGTAGTGGAGGGGACGAAATCGATTCTGAAGAAGCGAAGCGTTCGCCTTTATCCCCGGATTTCCCCCTTTGAAAGGGGATGAAAGAAATCCGGGGGTAACAGCGATCAAAAGAACGATTCGTAACCGTAACGGCCACACCGCGTCATCCCAAGATTTTATTGTACGCGAGCCATATAAAAGGAGAGCGATTTCGTTTGAAAAAAAGAGGAACATTTGCATTAATGCTGGCTGCACTCATGTTGGTTATCTCCGCTTGCGGAACAAAAGCGGAAACAAGTAGCCCGGCAAGTGGAGCTCAAGCAGAAGCAGCCGCAGCTGAAACAACACAATTGACGTGGTGGCACTCCATGTCTGGCGCTGGGGAGAAAGCCATTAATCAACTCGCTTCTGACTTTAATGCTAGCCATCCCGACATTCAGGTGAAACCCATCTATCAAGGGAAGTACGATGAGAGCTTGAACAAACTCAAAGCTTCCATGGGCTCAGACAGCGGTCCAGACATTATCCAGGTCTATGAGATCGGCAGCAAGTTCATGATCGATTCGGGCATGATTACGCCAGTACAACAGTTCATCGACAAGGACCAGTTCGACCTTTCCCAACTGGAGCCAAACATCATCCGGTATTACACCATCGATGGCAAGTTGAACGCCATGCCGTTTAACACATCGAACCCGATCCTGTACTACAACAAGGATATGTTCAAAGCAGCAGGTCTGGACCCGGAGAACCCGCCGAAGACGTATGAAGAGTTTGAGCAAGCGGCAAAAGCACTGGCAAAAGACGGTAAGCCAGGTGCATCCATGGCGATCTATGGCTGGTTTATGGAACAGTTCTTTGCAAACCAGAATGCAGATTATGTAAACAATGGAAACGGAAGAACTGAGGCAGCTACAGAGTCTCTGCTGAACTCCGAAGCTGGAGTGAAGACATTAACGTGGTGGAAAAAGATGATTGACGAGAAAACCCTCTCCAATCTGGGACGTAGCACAGACGATACAACAGCAGCATTTACCGCTCAGCAAATCGGTATGACCCTTGATTCTACGGCTGGTCTGCGTAAAATCGTAGAAGGTTCAGGTGGCAAGTTTGAACTGGGAACAGGCTTCCTGCCTCGTCCAGCGGATGCCAAAGAAGGCGGCGTTGTAGTGGGTGGAGCGAGTTTGTACATTATGAATAACAAATCGGAAGCACAACAACAAGCGGCATGGGAATTCATCAAGTATTTGGCTACACCAGAGGTACAAGCGAATTGGAGTGTTGCGACAGGATACTTCCCTATTACGACAGCAGCCTACAATGAGCAAGTATTAAAGGATAATATGGCGAAGTACCCGCAATTCCAGACAGCAGTCGATCAATTGCACGCTTCCGCGGATTCGACAGCAACATCCGGGGCATTGATGGGTGTATTCCCAGAAGCCAGACAACTTGTCGAAGGAGCGATTGAAACGGTCCTGAATGGACAAGGTACACCACAGGAAGCACTGGATGCAGCAGCCAAACAAATTACAGACAAGATTGCGCAATATAACAGTACGGTAAAGAAATAACGGTAAGCTAATCTCAAAATAAACATGCGGCGATCAATCCTGATCGTCGTATTGTTATGCCTGTGTCTTGAAATTCTATAAGACTTAAGTCTGATTTTTCTTGAGAAGGGATAGAAAGATACTGTAAATAAATGTCGAAATACGAAACGATTTATATTTTTTGATGTTAATTTATCTAACGTATATGGTTTAATGTGCACATGGATATGACTCTAAAAGATCAAAAAGACATGAATTTGATCTGTAATTAGTCCTAATTAGCTTTGAATAATAGAAAATGATTTATTTCTGTAATGTATATGTTCTATTTTCTTTCATATCGAAGAAATATTGTTTACACCAACCTGTTATTCAGTTATCTTATATTTGAACTAATGTACAAACTGGCTGAACAAATGATTGCCAAGTTGAAAACATGGGGGTAGGACGAATGAACAACAAGCAAGTGAAACGTTGGGCACAAGGGTTTCTGGTTTTCGTTCTTGTCGTTACATGTGCAGCACCAATAGGTAGATTAAGTAGTATCGCATATGCTGATGAGGAAAGTGTAGTAACGGAACAGCCGCAAACAAGTGAACAGGAGACCTCTATACCGGATGTTGTTTCAACGGAAGAATCGTCAGACCTGGAGGGGACAGAGTCACCAACTAACGAAGATGGTGATTTTGATGGAACTGAAAGTGAGGAACCAGCTGAGACCGATAATTCAGAAGTGCAGGAAGCAGACGGGACTGGAATCATATCCATTGCTGATGCGCGAGTCCTTGCACCAAATACAAATGTAGCCGTTTCAGGTGTCGTAACGTACAGTGAACTCTCCGGAGAATTCACGAATTATTATATTCAAGACGAAGAAGCTGGCATTGTAGTCCGAGCGAAAAATCAAGTTGACGTGGGGGATCGCATTGAAGTGTATGGCCCAATTACCCACTACAGTGGACTCGTCCAGATCGAGAAGGATAAGTCAGGTTTTACCGAAGGATACATGAAGGTAACTGAGCAAAATGTAACACTCCCCGGACCCAAAAATATGGTGTCCACAGACTTTGTCAGACCAGCAGACCAAAGTAACAAAGGTCCGGGCGAAAAGTATGAGGGAATGTTTGTCGAAGTAAGAGATATTCAGGTAACACGGGGCAGTAGTTCGACGTTCTACGCTACGGATAGTCATGGTGCTGAGATGACGATTTATGCCAAAAACTCTCCTACCGCGCTAACTGTCGGCAAAACCTACGAATATGTGCAGGGTGTTCTCACGTTCCATACAAACTATGGTTTGGAACTGATTCCGCGAACAGCAGCGGATGTTGTAGAAAATAGCATGTCTGTGATGGCAAGTGTTCCATCCGGCGGGATTCCCCGAAACAATGAAGTCACATTAACCTCTCCAGCCAAGGGTGCGATTGTACACTTCACAACGGATAATACAGAGCCTACTTCTTCTTCCGCCGTGTATAGTGGCCCATTAGTGATTGATCAAGACATCGTAATCAAGGCTGTTGCCATTCTTAATGGACAATCCAGTGCAGTGTACACCTTTACGTATCAAGTACTTCCTGATAAAGAAAACTTGCGTATCCATGATATTCAGGGCGCAGGACATACCTCTGTTTTTAACGGATACGATGTTAAGGATATCGAAGGTATTGTTACTTCCGTCAGTACAAGCAGTTTTTACATGCAAGAGCTTCCAGGTGAGATTGACGATGATGTTCGAACCTCCGAAGCCATTCAGGTATATAAACCCAGTCATGGGGTTATCGTTGGCAACCAGGTGAAGGTATCCGGCAAAGTTACGGAGTATGGGGCGGTTAACGAATTAACCACCACGCAAATTACGGCAAATACCATTGTAAAAGTGTTAGATAAAGTTGATCTACCTGTTCCTGTGAAGTTGGGTGTCAATGGGCGTATTATTCCCACAGTCATTGACTCGGACTCTTTTGCAGAATTTAATCCGGAGACGGATGCTATAGACTTCTATGAAAGTCTGGAAGGCATGCGTGTTGAACTGGAAAAGCCTGAAATTATAGGTCCTTACTCCAGTCAACCGGGTCTGGCTGTTGTTGTGGATAATGGTGAGAACAATCCACTTCGCACACCTAATGGTGGTGTTATTCTGACTGATAACAAGAAAGATATGAATGAGAGTGATCTCAATCCACAGCGTCTGTTTATCGGCAAGAAACCTTCCAAAGCAGTAAAAACAGGTGACAAATTGGATGGTAATGTAATCGGAGTAATGACTTACTCTAGCGGCAATTTCAAGGTGAGTCCTGAAGGGAATTTACCAGCAGTCATCCCGGGAGAAACGAAACAAGCGGTTACTTCCATTGAGAAAGCAGCAGATAAACTGACCATTGCCACATTTAATGTGGAGAATTTCAGCAAAAAGGATGCATCACGAGCAACTAAAATCGGCAAAATCATCGTAGATAATCTGAACACGCCAGACATCATTGGTATTATGGAAGTTCAGGATAACGATGGCGATGCCGACACGGGCACAACAGCGGCCAATGAGAGTTTTCAGACTCTTATTGATGCAATCAAAGCGAACAACGGACCGACATATCGATATAGTGAGATTTCTCCGGAAAATAACAAGGATGGCGGGGCACCTGGTGCCAATATTCGTGTAGGATTCCTTTATCAACCGAACCGTGTATCGTTGGCTACTGGTATCGGAAAAGGAAATGCTACGACAGCGATCACAGTCAAAGCAGACGGTAGCTTATCCAATAATCCGGGTCGTATTGCACCAGGGGATGAGGCGTTCGCCAGCTCCCGCAAACCACTTGCCGCTGAATTCGAATTCAATGGTGAACGTGTAGTGGTGATTGCCAACCACTTCAATTCCAAAGGTGGAGACCTGAAACCTTTTGGAAATATACAGCCTGCCACTCGAAGCAGTGAAGTTCAACGGGCGAAACAAGCTGCATTGGTGAATGGATTTGTGAAAGAGTTACTGAACAAAGACCCTGACGTAAATGTCGCCGTTCTCGGTGATTTCAATGACTTCCAATTCTCAGAAACATTGAACATTGTCGAAGGTAATGAACTGGACAATCTGGTAAACGAACTACCAGAGAACCAACGCTATTCCTACATCTATGATGGAAACTCTCAGACACTGGATCACATTCTGGTGAGCAAAAACCTGACTAAGACAGCAGCCATCGAAGTCGTACATGTAAATGCCGATTTTGAGACAGCGGATGGACGAGTGAGCGATCATGATCCACTACTCGCACAATTGAGTATTGGAGATCCAGTGCAAGAAGGGGACTTCAACCTTCGCGTGCTGCATACGAATGATACGCATGCGCATCTGGATAACATCCCTCGCCGAGTAACGGCAATTAAGGAAGCACGCAATGATAAGACCCTGGTGCTGGATGCTGGGGACGTGTTCTCGGGTACATTGTACTTCAATCTGTTTAACGGTCTGGCTGATCTGGAATTCATGAACATGATCGGATATGATGCCATGACCTTTGGTAATCATGAGTTTGATAAAGGTCCAAGCGTACTGAAAGCATTTATTGAAAAAGCAGAGTTCCCGTTTGTGAGTGGAAATATTGATTATTCAAAAGATGCGAATTTAAGTGGTTTGTACAACAATCACATCGGGAATCCGGGTGAGAAAGCCGAAATCTATCCGGCGATTATTACGGAGGTGAATGGTGAGCGAGTCGGTATTTTCGGACTGACGACACCGGACACGGTATCTCTTTCCTCACCAGGGGATGACTTGAAGTTTGTGGATTACAAAGCAAGTGCACAGGCAACTGTAGAGATGCTGCAAAATGAAGGCATCAATAAAATCATTGCTTTGACTCACCTGGGCTACTCAGAGGATCTCAAATTGGCTGAAGCCGTAGAAGGAATCGACATTGTGGTAGGTGGTCATTCACACACCATTCTGAACGCACCAGTTTTGGTGGATACCCATGCGGACCCAACTTTGGTTGTGCAGACTGGGGAATATGACGTTTCTCTTGGTCAACTGGATGTTACGTTTGATGAAGCAGGCGTATTGAAAAAGTGGAACGGCAAATTGTTGAGTCTGGATGCCAAAGATGCAAACGGCCAATTCGTCTATGCTGATGATATGGAAGCCGCAAACAAGCTGAAAGAATATGCGCCTCAGCTGGAACAATTCAAGAAAAAAGTTATTGGTAAAACGAATGTCTTCCTGGATGGAGAACGTGGCACTGTGCGGAAACAGGAAACCAATTTAGGAAACCTGATGACAGACGGTATGCTGGAGAAAGTGAAATCCATTGTGCAGGAAAATGACGTCAAAGGATACGTGGCGATCCAGAACGGCGGTGGCATTCGAGCTTCATTCCAGACAGGGGATATTACGCTGGGCAATCTCCTGTCTGTGATGCCATTCGGTAATAATCTGTCTGCTTTGAAAATGACAGGCAAGGAAATCACAGCCGCGCTGGAAAATGGCGTTAGTGGTGTGGAAACGGGAGAAGGGCGCTTCCCGCAAGTGGCAGGCATGCGTTTCTATTACGATTCCACGAAACCAGGCGAGAAAATTGATGCAACGACCAACACCGTAACCCAAGTCGGTCAACGTATGGTCAAAGTTCAGATTAAGAATGCAGATGGTACGTACTCGGATATCGATCCGAACGGGTATTATATCGTCGCTACCAATTCATTCATGGCTAACGGTGGAGACTTCTATCGTGCTATGAGAATGGCGAAAGATGATAATCGATTCTACGAATTAAATCTGGTCGATTATGAAATCTTCCATGAACATCTGGACCGTGTAGGTACAGTCGATCAAAAGACGGAAGGACGCAGTACGGATCTGAAAGGCACGCCACTTCCCGGGGATGGTAATGGAAGCAATCCTGGTAATGGTGGCGGCAATAATGGAAGCAATCCTGGTAATGGTGGCGGCAATAATGGAAGTAATCCGGGCAGTGGTAACAGTGGTGGAGGGTCTACAACACCTACTAAGCCTGTAACTCCAACAACACCGACGACACCAACCAATCCTACGAACCCAACTACGCCAACCGTTCCTGGTAATGGAGGAGGTACGAATCCAACCCCTCCTGTTGTGGACCTGAAAGATATCGGAAATCACTGGGCGGCGGCTGCCATTGAGCAGGCCATTTCCCGGGGAATTGTGAACGGATATCAGGATGGCAATTTCCGTCCGAATGCACCAGCCACACGTGCTGAATTCATTGTTATGTTGGGAAGAGCATTTGAACTTCCAGCCAGCAACAAGGCATTGACGTTTAGGGATGCGGCTGGGATACCTGCATGGGCACAATCCTTTGTTGCTCAGGCAGTCGATCAAGGCATCATTAGTGGTTATACGGATGATACGTTCCGTTCAACGGGGAAAGTATCACGGGTAGAGATGACGGTTATGCTCGTCAGAGCACTCGGCCTTCCGGTACAGTCCAATTCGTCACTGAGTTTTGCGGACGCAGATAAAGTACCGGCGTGGGCTGTTCCATATATCGCTGCTGCATATGATGCAGGACTGGTAAAGGGGACAGGGAAAAATATGTTTAACCCCCTCGCTGAAGCCACACGTGCTGAAGTAGTGACCTTGTTATTGTCGGCAAGCGAGTTGCAAAAGCAATAAAACGCATGATACAGACGGTGTAGAACAGCTTGCAGACTTTCATCTGCAAGCTGTTTTTTTACTAGGGCGTGTCTGAAACTCCGAAGGAAGTAGATTTTGCCGAATTTTCGTTCCAAGCAAGGAAGTTTTCTGCAGGCGTGCCGGGGCACGTCAAGGGAAAGTGACGCAGCAGGGGGCGAAAAGGCGGTGAAAGATGCACTTCAGCGAGTTTTGAGATACGCCCAATTAATGCCTGTTAATTTTCACCAAGTGAAGGTATAGTAGACAGGATTATATTGAAGGAGTGTTGACGAAATGCAAGATCAACCCGTTTTAATCGCACTATTTGCCATAGCGGCAGGAATTTTTAGTTTGCTCGGTGGTATCAACAATTGGGACTGGTTTATGAAGAGTTTCAGAGCAGGAATTTTTGTGAAGACTATTGGACGGCAGGGCGCAAGAGTGGTATATGGTATTCTCGGTGTAGTTATGATTGTCATTGGTGTACTACTGTTACTGATCGGATAGTTATTGGGAAATAACCGAACTCACCAAGTATCATCTACATACGATGTTCATGAGCGAAGGCAAAGTAAGAGGATATGTGAGAAGAGTCAAATGGAAAAAGCGTGTGAATACTTAAAGTAGCAGTATGCAGTATGACCAAGATAGAATATCAAATCAAATAGCATGCCTGAAAAAAATCGTAGCCAAAACAAAAAGACCACCGAAAAATTTCGGTGGTCTTTTTACCAAATTCAGGTTTATCCATCTCAATCTGGTTTAATTATCTTTTAAGTCTTCAACAGAGTTGATATCCATATACGTTGGAACAACCAGACCTTGTTTAACTCCTGTCATGCTGACAGCGATATCTTCAATCTTGTCTCCATATGTCTCCCAGTAGTCCCCATGTGTAAGCGGGAGCCATACGGCTGGAGAAGCATCGATATCACCTGCCGCCAAGCCTGCCCACATTGGACCAGCTTCGACTTGCAGTGCTTTGACTGTGTAACCCAGATCCGTCTCAAGCACGTACTTCATTAGGTTGGTACTCGCAATTTCAGAGTCCCATGCAACATAACCGAGACGTAAATTGTCACCTTTAACCGGGGTTAACCCCTTGGTCCATTCTTCAATTTGGTCCGGATGTTTTTCTGCATAAGTCTTGGCAGCTTCTTCAGGCGAAACGCCCTTTTGAATGTCTACCATGATTTCACTCATCTGATCCGCAGTCCAATTAAAACGAGAGAAGAACTCGTAGGCAACGGGATGATCTTCCTTGATTCCCTTACGTCCAACCGTGTGAACTTCCTCTGCATCGCCGAAAATTAAGTCGGGATCATCCAAATACTTCAGATCATACTGATTGAACATCCAGTGCGGAGTCCAACCTGTAACGATGATGGGTTCTTCATTTTTATAAGCTTTGTCCAATGATGCAGTCATTGCTGCTCCAGAACCTTCAATCAGATTCCAGTTAGACAAATCATAATGCTTAATGGCGTTTGCTGTGGCCTTCATCAGACCTGCACCTGGATCAATACCAACGATTTGGTGATTAACCTCTTCGCCCACATTAGCACTTGCCGATGGAGTGGAAGAAGCGGCACCTGTCTCCAGATCTGCAATCGAATTGACTTCAGTCATGTACTTAGGAACCACGAGGCCTGTACGTACACCTGTCATATTGGCACCCAGATCGTCCACCTGGTCTTTGTAACGTTCCCAGTAGTCTGCGTGTGTCAATGGCAGCCAAGCTGCTGGAGAGGCATCTACGTCGCCTGAGGCAACACCCGTCCACATGGGTCCGGCTTCGACTTGCAGAGCGTTAACTTTATAACCCAATTCGTTTTCCATCACATATTTCAGCAAGTTCGTACTTGCGATTTCGGAATCCCAAGCCACATAGCTGAGTTTGAATGCATCACCGTTCACTGGAGTCAGACCTTTGGTCCACTCAGCAATCTGATCGGCATGTTTCTCAGCATAAGCTTTAGCTGCTTCTTCTGCGGATGTGCCATCCTGGATAGCAGTCATCATTTCACCCATTTCATCCGATGTCCATTGGAAACGGGACAGGAATTCAAACGCAACAGGGTGATCTTCTTTCAGACCTTTACGGGCGATGGTATGAATTTCTTCAGCATCACCGAAAGATTTCTCTGGGTCTTCCAAATATTTCAGATCATATTTGTTGAACATCCAGTGCGGAGTCCAACCTGTAATAATGATTGGTTCTTCATTTTTGATCGCTTTGTCCAATGTAGCAGTCATGGCTGCACCAGAGCCTTCAATCAGAGTCCAGTCAGTCAGTTTATAGTCTTCGATCGCTTTTGCAGCGGACTTCATAATACCAGCCCCTGGATCGATACCGATAATCTGATAGTTCACTTCTTGACCTACAGCATTGGCTGCTGAATTGTTGCCACCAGCGGAAGTTGTGCCACCAACGAAGTATTGTGAGAAACCAGCTACAAGCACAAGGAATGTTGCCGCAGCAGTGATCCATGCTTTTTGCTTGGCTGTAATGCGTGAGGTCTTTTTGCGACCTGGCATAAACACATTTTGTGTAAAACGGTCCAGAACAATCGCGAGTACAACAACGGCCAGACCAGCTTCGAAACCTTTACCGATTTGCAGCTGTGTTACGGCACGATAGACTTCCGCACCAATACCTTGTGCACCAATCATGGATGCAATAACAACCATGGATAGTGACAGCATGATGGTCTGGTTAATACCGGACATCACGGTAGGCAAAGCGAGTGGAAGTTGTACTTTGAACAACTTTTGCATGGAAGTTGAGCCGAATGCATCAGCTGCTTCAACCAATTCGCCAGATACCTGTCTGATACCCAGGTGAGTCAGACGAATCGTTGGCGGAATCGCAAATATAACGGATGCGATAACACCTGGAACGACACCAAGGCTAAAGAATGTAACCGCAGGCAGCAAGTAGACAAATGCAGGCATTGTCTGCATGAAGTCAAGCAACGGTGTGACAATACGCGCCGCAGTTTTACTGTATGCGAGCCAGATTCCGACAGGCACACCAAGCAGGATCGAAACCAATCCTGAAGTGATAACCAGACCGAGTGTGTCCATGGATTGGGACCAGTATCCCAAGTTATCTACGAGCAAGAACCCGATAACCGTAAACAGTGTCAGTGGGAGTCGACCTACGAGGAACGCAAGAACACCCAATATCGCAATGAACAGGAGTGGATGTGGCAGCATGAACAGCCCGGAGAAAAATCCGACCACTTCCTGAATAACAACAGAGATAACTTTAAACAATCCGGAGAGCGAGGAGCTCATCCAGTCAACGATGGATTCAATCCACGATGCGAGTGGTATTTTGGGAATCATTCACAAGTTCCTCCTTTACTGCAACTTCACCGCTAAGCGCACCCAGCAGGGCACCGCGGACGATAACACCTTGCAGACGGCCATTCTCACCAACAACAGCGAGCGGCACATGGGCAGAACTTACGATTTCAAACAATTCATGAATCAGGGTCTCAGGCGAAACCGTCGGCCCGTCCGTGATCAGAATGTCGTTCAATACTTTGTTTTCGCGCATTGCACGGGTTGCATCTTCAGCTGTAATGACACCAAGCAGTTTTTTCGATCGGTCAATGACAAACAGGTTGGAAATACCACGTTCGCGCATTAATTCGAGGGCAACACGAGGACCACGATCAAGCGTAATTGTTTCAGGGCGACGCATTACGTGAGATGCTGTAAGGACCTTGGACAGATCCACGTCTTCGACGAAGCGGGCCACATATGAGTTGGCCGGTTGAATCATGATTTCTTCCGGTGTACCGATCTGCACAACTGCGCCGTCTTTCATGAGGGCAATACGATCGCCGATGCGCAGCGCTTCGTCCAAGTCATGGGTAATGAAAATAATGGTCTTTTTCATCTTATCCTGAAGCTCGATCAACTCATCTTGCATATCACGGCGAATCAATGGATCAAGTGCACTGAAGGCTTCATCCATCAGTAGTACTTCCGGGTCATTGGCAAGTGCACGCGCCAAGCCGACACGTTGCTGCATCCCACCACTGAGTTCATCTGGCATTTTGTCTTCCCAGCCTTTAAGGCCAACCAGCTCCAGTGAAGTTTTTGCCTTCTCCCGGCGTACTTCCTTATCTACTTTTTGTATTTCCAATCCATACTCCACATTATCAAGAACGGTACGGTGCGGGAACAACGCAAACTTCTGGAAGACCATGCTGATCGTTTTCCGGCGCACTTCGCGCAATTGTTCTTTGTTCATCTTGCGTAGATCCTTACCATGGACCAGAATTTCTCCGGATGTTGGTTCAATCAGACGATTGAACATCCGAACCAGTGTGGATTTACCACTCCCGGACAGTCCCATAATAACGAAAATCTCGCCTTCCTTAATGTCCATGTTGACCCGGTTGACACCAACCGTTATCTGTTTTTCTTTGGCCAACTTTTCTTTACCCCAACCTTGCTCCAGTAATTGCAGACCTTGCTCGGTTTGGGGGCCAAACAATTTACTTACGTTTTTCACTTCAAGTATGGTCATGTTTTCACCCCTTCTGATGTGTTGTGCACTTCGAACGGCTTTCAGCATCCATAAGCCCATACACTTATGCGCCCAGCCACGAAATCCGGTAGTTGTTGCTTCGCTTCCCGTCTTTCTGGGTAACGTTTTGTATTCTAACAATACTTACCCTGTATAGCAACCGAATAAACAGTACATAATGTTTGTACAGTAAAAACTGTACAAAGTTTTCCTCCCATATGCTCCGTCATTCTCCTTATTCTGCCTAATAAGGTTCCTTTACATTTGATATTGCTTTTTCTACAATAGAAAATGAGCTGAATTGAAGCTGAATTTTTTGGTTAAAAGATAGTCATAGGCAATTGTAGCCTGGTAAAGTTCCCATTTTCATACATTGGGTGAATGAAAGCCCTCTGGCATATATGATGTCCGGCCGAGTGCTTTCCCATGTAAGCAGGACTTTTAAAGTGTTGCAATTATTTCGCCAAAGACTGTGGAATGTTCAGAATGGAGGTTGCAAGCATGGGCTTGGACCATTTACAAGAGGAACAGCAGGCAACCGTGCTGAAGATTCGTAAGCGCGTCATTGAAGCCATTGGACGTAATATGGATCTTTACGGGGTTACGCTGTCTACGGGACACTTATATGGATTGCTATTTTTTGCAGACAAACCAATGACCCTTGACGATATGGGACGGGAAATGGAAATGAGCAAAACGAGTATGAGTACAGGTGTACGAACACTGCTGGATTTGAAAATGGTAAATAAAGTGTGGAGCAAGGGCTCCAGAAAAGACCTATATGAAGTGGAATATGACTGGCATCAGACGTTTACGGATTATTTTGCGATTAAGTGGAGAAAAGCCGTGGAGAGTAACCTTCAGGTTCTACGCAAATCAATTGAAGAACTGAATCGATTAGTCGAAGATCTGGATAAAGAGGCGGATGCTGAACTTATCCACATCCTGATGGAAGACAAACACAAAGTTTTGCAAGCGGAAGCATATTACAAATGGTTGGATCGTTTGATTGATACCATGGAAGATGAAGAGATATACAAGCTGGTTCCGAAGGAGGAGATTAAGGAACATTCATAATTACATGCAAAGGGCCCTTTCCGTTATAGGAGAGGGCCCTTTGGCCTGTGCAATAACTTACTGAATTATAATGAAGGAACACGAT
Organism: Paenibacillus sp. FSL k6-2145; assembly: GCF_037976585.1. NCBI lineage: Bacteria > Bacillati > Bacillota > Bacilli > Caryophanales > Paenibacillaceae > Paenibacillus > Paenibacillus sp. FSL k6-2145. The sequence goes on from NZ_CP150267.1 coordinate 3,669,748, forward strand.
GTAAAAGATAATCTTGCCCATCGTATCGACCTATGTTCACCGTCTAATGTCCGATCAGACCTGCCTGAGGAAAGACTACAGATTGCTGAGCAATCTGTTCCAGTTCGTTCAGAATCTGCAACCGGCCAGCCGGGGCCCAGCATAACCGTTGCCAGTTCGAGATATCGTGAACGTGACCATACAATACAGCAGGGGATCGATTCCACGATGCCGTTTGTTTCATGCGTCGGAACAGCTTTTCACTGGCAGGCTGAAGCGAAGCACGATGGATCAACAGGTAATCCGTGTCCAGCACGGGAATACTATCCGCAACATACTCATTTCTGGAACTTTCGGGAGATACAAGCTGAGCAGGCTGGAGTCCCAATTCAGCATACAACAAGTGATTTAATGGATGCTCGCCAGTCCCTTGTAAGCGGATGAACTGACTCGTAATCTCCATCAGAGCAAACCGTTTTTGTCCGAAATAGGGTTGCAGGTTCAGGCTTGCTTCAAGCTTGCGAAACTCAAGTTCTTTGAAATTCAGCAACGCTTGTTTCTCACGTCCGACCAGTTCAGCGATGCGCATATGGTTCTCTTTCCAGTCATCAGTGGACTCCAAGATGATGGTGGGTGCAATACTTTTCAGGTGATCGTAATAGGGCTTGTGGTAAAAGTCACCGATGATCAAGTCTGGCTTCGCCTGCCGAAGTTGATCTAATTGTCTGGTTAGTCGGCGTTCTTGTTCATATTCATCCGATTCTCGGTCAAACACACCTTCACCTTCCAGCACAGCTACCGGGTGCAGTCCAAGCGAGGCCAAGTTCTCATGGAATCCCATAATGGATGCTGTAGCTACGCGAAGTTGATCTCTTTTCATATATACGCTGGGAGCAATCCCCAAGGTTTGTTTGAATTTGCGGCTAAAATAATACTCATTGCCATACCCGACAGATACCGCGACGTCTTTGAGGACACAGGATTCCTCTGTCAGCTGTTTTTTGGCTTCGTCTATACGTAAACGATTGAGGTAATCGGTCGGTGACATGCCTTTGGCCTTCTTGAAACTGCGTGAATAAGAGCTGGGTGTGAGTCCAGCAATCTTGGCAAGCTGATCCATACTGATTCCTTCACTCATGTAACGTCGCATATACATAATACTGCGTTCCAAGGCAGGGTCTACTTTCTCATGATTGGCTTCCAGCCGGTTCTCTGAGAGAAATTGCAACAGTTCATGCAGCTGGCTATGTATGCTGATAAAGTGATCCGGTTGAAGACCGCGATAGGTTTCATACAGTTGTTCCAAACGTGATACAGCCTGCTGCTCATGACGAACCAGCAACCTGCCTGTCTGCCAATCCAGCGGGAAGGCGGGTGAAGAGGTCATTTTCCATTCACCGCGCACTTGCTGCAAACAAACCGTATCCATGCTTAGCAATATACATTCGGTCACATTCGAGCGTGCAGCGGCCTCAATGGTTGTTCCTGGCTTCAGTACAAACAAGCTGCCCGCTTGCGCCGTATAGACTGTATCATTCAGGACCAGAATACCGTCTCCTTGCAAAATAAGACAGAGCATGGGCCGTGACACCGTCTTGCCTTGCACACGGAAATTCTCCCCACGACGCACACGGCACATAGAGGAGAGGAGCGGTAGAGATGAGATTTCAGCAATGAAGGGAAACTGTTCAGTCATACGGACCATCCTTTTGTCTTATTTTCTTAATGATAACAATTATCATTCTCATATGGAAGATGTTTTTGAAAAATAGTTTTCCACAACCAAAAAAGGACTACCAAGAGCCGTTATGGCTACCAGGTAATCCTTTTTATTATGGACAAGTCCGTTGAATGGGCTACATGTTTGAATCAACAGGATATGTTAGTACGGTGTCACCAATAGAATATTGTCGAGAAAAACGTCACTCATTACTTTTTTCCCTGTTCCACCCGTTTGCACGTGATACAAGCGATATTGATCTTTGGCATTGATGTAGAAGAGGCCCGCAACATCATCTCTGATATGGAATGCATCCCACTCGTCCCCGGTAAGTTTCGTTACCTTGAGAGCTGTATTGACCGAATAGAGACCGTTGTTGCCCGAGATGTATGCAGCCGTAGGTGTGCCGTTGGTCAATTGATTCGCAACGTACGTTACATTGTTCAAATTCAGGTTGGCGGATTTGGTCACTTTGTTGCCCGAGACCGTTTTGGCATAAGCCTTTTTGTCTGCATCAATAAGGACAACCTTGTCTGTACCTAAAGCACTTACTTCCCGAACGCTTTTGTTATGAAGTTGAAGTGTTTTGGCTGAAGTTGTTAACGCAAACGCTTTGCCTTTGCCATAATTGTAATCTTTGTTGCTGTCGAGATCGATTCCTTTGTTATACACGTAAAGATTGTTTCCCCAACCACCGGAATATACAGCATTCACATCCAGTTTGGCTTTGGGATTAACAGCGGTCGCTTTACCAGTGTTGTAATTAACCTTATACATGACAACAGCATTGGTGGAATAGAAATCCTCGTACGGGTCTGTATTTACCATCAGTTGCAGTTCGTTTTTGGCTTGGTTCGTAAAATAACGTCCTTCCACTGCGCCTGCGGCAATCCGCTGCACAGCTCCAGAACCGTTGGACGTTTTGGACACGATCCACGTGTTTCCATTAACCAACGCATTATAGTAGGCACGCCCTTTGGTTACCAGGAGGAATGGGAAGTCGGTATCAGCCTTGTCAGCAATTTTGGTGACAGCTGAAGCATTACTATTGCCATTCGCGCGATAAATGGTACCTGTAGCATCCAGATAATAGATGAATCCGTTATCCGTATAATAGCTGAGTACATCTGTAGCAAATGTCTCTGCCGCATCGCTGGACCCGTCATTTGGAACCCGAAGCAATGTTGTGGAAGAAGCAGTCTGCGTGTAGTAGAGATAAGAGCCTGCCGCGTGCAAGTCCACCCCTTGGAAATCAATTAATACTTCTGTTGTATTGCTGCCATCAGCGGATACTTTGTACAGGACGCCATCTGACTCATAATACACTGTGGATTGGCTGAGTGAAGCTGCCTGGGCTGCGGTTCCACCTCCCAATGTCACTGCTGCAATGAGTGTAAATAACAGCAATGTACAGATGGTGCGCTGTAAGTATGTATACCCTGTTTTCATTTGTTCATCGTCCCCTTCGTTCTTCTATATGTATGTCGTTAATTCCTTATGTTATATCGGTAAACTATGGAAGATATGTTAGATCTCAAACATGAAAAAAAGAAGAGGATGAAATTCAATTTCATAGTCATTCAAACCTGAAATCAAATTGCGCATGATGCTGCCAATCCCGTCCCAAAGCCTTCTCCGCCTGACTTGATCGTGATAACATTACACTCAACCAGAGCAGAGGAGTGAGCGATCATGTTCATGAATGTGGCGATCATCGGATTTGGGAATGCGGTGGTGAATTATCATTTGCCTTATCTGGACAAAAAGGAAAATATCAAGGTGAAGACGATATACCGTCGCGAGGAAGATCGGGTTGGCGATACAGAGCGTGAATTACTTTATCCCGAGATTGCTTTTTCAACCAATTTTGAAGAAATATTGCAGGATGATGAGATTGAGTTGATTGTTGTTGCTACCCATGTGGATAGCCATGTAGAATACGCCAAGCAGGCGTTGGAACATGGGAAACATGTGCTGGTCGAGAAACCTTTTGCCTCCACTTCTGCGGAAGCCAAAGCTGTCTTTGAACTAGCGAGCCGTAAAAATCTCAATGCCATGGCAAATCAAAATCGCAGATTTGATGGTGACTTTCTGACATTAAAAAAAGTGATTGAGAGCGGCAAACTGGGGAATATTGTTGAAATCCAGTCCCACTATGATTATTTTCACCCACAGTATACGAGAAGTGGATTTGGATTGTTGCATGGCTTGGCCGTGCATACCATCGATCAGTTAATCTCCATCTATGGCGTAGCTGACCGAATTGATTATGATGTTCGGAGTTTGATCGCGCCGGGTGAATCCGATGATTACATCGATATTGATTTTCGATATGGAAGAATGAAGGCCACGATTAAGTGCAGTCTGCTTGTGAAGATCGAGCATCCAAAATTCATTGTCCACGGGGATCGAGGGAGCTTTGTTAAATATAGCAGTGGGCATCAAACGAAAAATGGAGATGGACGAACCCGGGTATCCATTCAAGCTGAACCGGAGGATAACTGGGGTACGATTAGTTATGTGGACGATGAGGGAACATCACATACGGAGAAAGTTCCTTCGGAAGCGACGGACTATGGCATTTTATATGATCAACTGCTTCAAGCCATTCGACATAACGGTGATAAACCGGTCAAGGATGAAGAGGTTTTATATGTATTGGATATTTTACATGACGGAATCGAAGCAGCGAAGAGAGCAAACCGACAAACAACCAACGACAGGAGCGAAACGATATGATGAATATAGCAACGATTGGTACAGGGTCCATTGTGGATGCCATTTTATCTGCGATCAATGAACTGGATGATGTTACGTGTACAGCGATGTACTCCCGGAAGAGAGAGACAGCACAGGAGCTTGCGGGTAAGTATGGGGTCGATACCATCTATACGGACCTGGAATCCCTATTTTCAGATACAAATGTAGATCTCGTATATATTGCTTCACCAAACAGCATGCACTACGAACAGGCCTATCAGGCACTTCAACATGGCAAACATGTCGTCTGCGAAAAACCGTTCACGTCCACGCTTCAGGAAGCAGAAACGCTGATTGCACTTGCAAAAGAAAAGAATCTGTTGCTGTTTGAAGCTATCTCCAACATTCATCTGCCCAATATTAAAGTCATACAGGAGCAGCTACCAAAGCTTGGTCCGATCAAACTCATCCAGTGTAACTACAGTCAATACTCGCGCAAATACAATGATCTGCTTGCAGGGGAAACGCCGAACGTATTTAATCCACAATTCTCTGGCGGAGCGCTGATGGATATCAATATTTATAATCTTCATCTGGTCATGAATCTGTTTGGGAGTCCAAATACCGTATCGTATACCGCGAATCAGCATGCAAACGGCATTGATACGTCAGGTGTAGTGGTTCTCCAATATCCGGAGTTTATTGCGGAATGTGTAGGTGCCAAAGACACAAACAGCATGAACTTTGTGCTCATTCAGGGCGAGAAAGGTTATCTTCAGGTTGTGGGAGGAGCAAACGGTTGCCGGGAGATCAAGCTTCAAATCGGGAATGAGCCTGCTGAGGGGTATAATGAGCAGACCAAATCCAATTGGCTGTACTATGAGTGGGAAGCGTTCAGGGACATCCATGCAAATGGGGATTACAAACGGTGTTACGAACTACTCGAACACAGCCAGTCTGTGATGAGTGTACTCATGAGTGCGCGCAAGAATGCCGGGATTGTATTTGCAGCGGACCAGCTTTAATCGTTAAAACGTATCGCTAATGCTCCCCATGTATAACATGTCGAAAATGTAGAGTACCGAGACCATCGAAGACATTTTGGATAGCCTTAATTGTTCATTGTATCCATAAGCCAGCAGCGTTTCATCACAATGTCTGGACAGGGTTGAATGGTTGTTGCCCGTGACTGCGATGACTTTCATCTGTTTGCTATTGAGCACTTTGGCGGTTTCAATCATGGATTGGTTCTCACCTGTGTGCGATATAACAAAAGACAGCGTCAGGCTATTGGGATTCATCGTGTTCAAATAATGCATATTCGGACTGTTGTGAGCAATCGCAGATATGCCGAGTTCATTCCACTTGGCACAAGCCTGTTGAGCCAGATAATAATTCATATCACTGCCATAGATATCAATGCGTACGGATTCTTTGACCCAGCTAGCGATTCGTAGCAAAACAGGAGCGTTTAACATCCGGCGGGTATCCTCCAGCGCCTGCTGGTACAGGTAAGGAACCGAGTCGATGGCAGCCAGCACGTTGCCTTGTTCAGCGAACGGAGAATCCTGCGTCTGCATCGCGGAAGGCATCTGTTGATATTCAAGAGCAAGCTTGAGCTGAAAGTCTGGGTACCCCTTGGTACCCAGCTTTTTGCATAGACGAACAATGGTGGATGAGCTTGTATAGGTCTGCTGAGCCAGTTCATGGGCTGTAGAATCAAATACAACTTCGGGATTGTTCAGGATATAGTCCACAATATGTTTCTCTTGTGCCGTTAATTGTGAAGCATATTTTAATTTTTGAAGTAGTTTGGATTCCATGCAGTTGTTCCATTCCTCTCTAGAATCATCCCATAGCATATATCTCCACATCATAACCCGCGTATATTTATTTCTCAATCTGTACAACTCAGATCTGACTTTCCGCCAGTTGCTGACGACTATTCCACGCCGTGACCAGACGAAGAAGAACCAAACTTATGAGCAGGAGCACTGCTCCAATCATGAGTAACATCCAAGGACCAATGAGCAGCATGCCACTGGCTTGACCAGCGACTAAGGCGATGAGGGGAAGGACAATTAATCCGCCGAGCTGATAGGCTTCCTGGAACCCACGGACCTTGGCCGAGATCAGAACGTTCAATAAAATGACCATAAGACTACAAGCGGGAACAACCCAGATGACAAGTATTATCCAGTTCAGATTGGGAAACATCAACGTTCCAAACATGGGGTACATCAGAATATTGGCAATGATTCCGTAGATCAGGAAAGTAACCCAGGATAATAGAAGGGAAGGGATCAGGGCAGCTAGCACTTTGCCTTTAAAAAGAGTGTTGATACTGATCGGTGTGAACAACAATCCTTCCAGCGTCTTGCGTTCCTTCTCACCAGCGAAACTATTGGCCGTCAGAATACTGGAGGCCATCACCGGAATGATGAGAAACAAGGGAGCGAACATATACATGGCCAAGTAATAGACAATACGATGATTATCTGTAGGCATGGAAGCAAGCTGAGGAATCTGTCCACCATGGGTTAACGCATCCAATGATTCGAGTAGAAAGCTGATGTTGCCCAGAGAACGAAGTTCCATTCTGGAGGCCGCCCACAGGAGGGCAGAGGGCATAATGATTCCGATAATCAGTGGGACGATCAACATGGGCAACCAGAGCTGAACGCTGGCTGTGACGGACCGGATATCTTTACGTACCAGTGCACGTATGGCTTGGCGGTTATTCATGGTGGTGTGCCTCCCTTATGGCAAAATAGATACTTTCCAGATCACTGCCCGTGATGCGGGCCTGATAGACTTGACCATGCTCCGTTAATTGCCTTAGGAGTAATGGAATGTCTTCACGCGATGTAAGCTGAAATACTGCTTGATGTGCGGAGATTATTTCAGGCGTGAAGTTGGTTGCCGTGTGCCATCCATTGGGCATGTCTGCTTCTACTTCGATCTTCGGAGTGGACAGGTACCGGCTAACAATCTCCTGTTCCGTGCCTTCCTCCACGATGTACCCCTTTTCCATGAAAATATAATGATCACAGACGGCTGACAGCTGGGACAGCACATGGGATGAGACCAGAATTGTCATCTTTTCTTCCTTATTTAACTGACGGATAATGCGCAGTACCATCTGAATTCCATCCGGATCCAGGCCATTGGTGGGCTCATCCAGAAACAGAATGGAAGGACGGTGCAAGAGTACTCGTGCAAGGCCCAAGCGTTTCTTCATGCCTGTGCTATAGGTGCCGACTTTTCGATGCTGATAATCCTGCAACTCGAACAGAGTTACAAGCTCGTCGATTCGTTTCTTGGCATGCTTCAGGCCAAAAATATCTGCGAAGAAAGTCAGATTGTCACGCCCGCTCATATTTTCATATAATCCACTTTGCTCGGTAAGGGTGCCACACATTGCCAGTACTTTCTCCGCCTCACGAGCGGCGTCCAATCCGTTAATGGTCACCTGTCCACCGGAAGCGCCCAAGACCCCATTCATGATACGGATCAGTGTGGTTTTGCCCGAACCGTTGGGTCCAATCAACCCGGTGACACTGCCTTGTTTAACTGTGAAACTGACATCATGCAGTGCTTGATGCTCCTTGAATTGCTTGGATATGTTGCGTACTTCGATCATGTATATTCACCGTCCGATCTGAGTTTGGAGATTATACGTGTGGTAGGCTGATATCGTTCAAATGGACGACAAAAAAGATATTTTCCTCCTTCAATAGTCCCGAATGTAGGATGCATATTTACCCTGAAGTCTGTCTGAAATCGGGTCTCAGGTTTGTTTTTTCTCTGCCGTGTAACATGTATCCTTATTTTAGGGTAGAACATCCGTTTCATTGCCATTCATAATGTGGTAATGACAGATAAGGCCATACGTCTCATGAATGCCTGTAATATTCATCTAACGCCGGTCTTGGTTATCCAGGGGCGGCTTGACGTGATGTTTAGGCGTGCCTGTCACGGGAACGTCTGTTTTTAACGATTACATAATGAATTCGTCTAACACATCCATATGATTACATCGTATGGGTACATATTGTGTTTGGACTTAGAGGAAGGTGAGTGAGTCATGACAGCATCCAATGAATATCGTTTTCAAGTGAACCTGAGCGGGATGATCCAGATTTTATCCAACCATCTATATAGCAGTCCGAAAGTGTTCTTGCGAGAACTGATGCAGAATGCGACGGATGCGATTACTGCACGAACGGAGGCGGAGCCAGGGTATCAGGGCAAAGTTCGTGTGGAACTGACAGGAACAGGTGAACAATTGACCATGATGGTGGAGGACAACGGCATCGGCTTGACTGAAGCTGATATCCATGAATTCCTGGCGATGATTGGACAATCCTCGAAGAGGGGGCAGCAAGCGCTGCTGGATGGAGAGACTTCGTTTATCGGGCGTTTCGGGATTGGGTTGTTATCCTGTTTCATGGTGAGTCACGAAATCGTCATGCTGACGCAATCCGCGAAGGGCGGCCCTTCGATGGAGTGGCGGGGCAAGCCGGATGGCACCTATACGATTCGACAGTTGGACACACAGCTGTCCCCGGGGACCAAAGTATATCTGCGTTGCATACCGGACGCGGCGCACTATTTTGAACCAGAGTATGTGAAAGAAGCTCTGTTCTATTACGGAGCGTTATTGCCGTATCCAGTCACGCTGGATCATGACGGCGCCCAACATGTAGTGAATAGCGAGACACCGATCTGGCTGATGGACCCTGCACTCGCACGTTCACGCAGATCAGAGGTATTGGCATTTGGTGAACGTCTGCTTGGCGAGCAGTTCCAGGACTTCATTCCGTTGACAACGGCTTCAGGCCGTACCGGGGGTATTGCTTTTGTACTGCCACACGCGGTTAATCTGAATGCCAAGCGTTCTCACCGGGTTTACCTGAAGAGAATGCTGATTTCGGAGAAGGCAGAGAACATTTTGCCTGAGTGGGCGTTTTTTGTGAAATGCCTGATCTGGACAGATGAGCTTCAACCGACGGCATCACGGGAACATTTTTATGAAAATGAAAAGCTGGAGGAAGTTCGCTCCGAACTTGGAGACGCACTTCGCCAGGGACTGGCCGACATGGCTGAGAGCCAGACGGAACGGCTGCAGAAGCTGATTCGCCTGCATGCTCTGTCCATGAAGGCACTGGCTGTGCAGGATCAGGCATTCTACGCCATGATTCATCGCTGGCTGCCATTTGAGAGCACAAGGGGCCACCGGGAGCTGGGTGAACTAATCGATGAAGGAGAGACGTTGTATTTCACGTCTTCTGTGGATGAGTACCGTCAGATCCATCATGTGGCATCCGCACAATCGATGCTGGTGATTAACGGTGGGTACATCTATGACAGCGAGTTGATGACGACATTGCCGATGGCTGTACACAATGTACAGACGGAGCGTCTACAACCGGACCAGGTCTCGATGAGTTTCACCGATGTACCTCCCGCTGAACGCAATCAATATTATGATGCATTGCGACTCGCAGATTCTGCCTTACAGCGCTTCCGTTGTCGGGCTGAGGTGAAAGGTTTCAAGCCAGCGGATCTGCCGGTGTTGTTCACGCTGTCTCAAGAATCTTCAACACTTCGCGCACTTGAAAAAGCAAGCGAGGAGAGCACGGAATTGTTCTCGTCTGTTCTGGGTTCATTGTCTTCTGGCATGAGTTCAGCAGGGTACTCAACCTTGTATCTGAACGTGAGTAATCCGATCATTCAGCGGGTACTGACATCACCGGATGATCAGATGACGCCGATTGCCATCGAAATGTTATACGTCAATGCACTGATGATGGGGCATTATGCCATGAGCAAACAGGAGCTTGAAGTGTTAAATCAGGGCATTGTTCGTTTTATAGATTGGGGTTTGCGTGCAAATACAGATCGTAAGGGGGATGCGTGATGAAGACAGAGATGGATTTTGAAGAATTGATGGACGAGGCCTATGGCTTACCCAATGGTCCGGCGAAGCTTGGTATGCTGGAGGAAGCAGCGCGGGTGGCCGATGTCAATGGTATGGTTATGGAAGCGTACGAAGCACGCTCAGAGATTGTGGATGTAGCCACCTTCTGTGGATATCCGATGAAAGCTTTGATAGCTTTTTCCTGGCAGCTGGGCAAGTTCGACCAACAGCCCGAAGAATATGATGAAGAAACATTAATGTGGTCGTACAAATGGATATTGGGCAAGATGCCCGACTTCCCGGAAATATCACGTGAGAAGATCATGGAGTTGTTGGAGGATTTCGGACGGCGTTTCAAGTCGTACGGTTACAGCGAACGCTCCTACTGGTATTATCGATTCCGGATCTTTATGGATTTTGGGGAGCTGGAGGAAGCGGGACGCAGTTATGATCGATTCAGAACGATGGATCGTGACTTTATGAGTGACTGCGAAGCCTGTGAGCAGGATGAGATTATGCGATATTTCCTGTTAAAAGGAGACGATGAGAAGGTGTTGGAGGCGGCACAGCCTATCCTGAAAGGGCGTATGAGCTGTGCGGAGATTCCACATCTGACTTTGTCTGAAATTTTGATGCCGTTATATCGGTTGGGACGGACTGCGGAAGCAGATAAACATCAGACCAAGGGATATCGCCTGATCAAAGGCCAGAACGATTTTGTGCAGAGTTTTGCGGAACAGATGGATTATCTCACACGTACGAACCCTGCAAAAGGCATTGATGTGCTGGAGGAAACACTGGTGTTCGCTGCTGATCATGAAGATCCTTACGCCAAAATGTTGTTTTATGCCAGAGCAGCATCGTTGCTTCGCCGCTGGGCGGAAGAATCTCCAGAATACCGATTGCGTCTGCCAGCATCCTTCCCGTATGAAGGCGATCCAGGCGACCTGCTCAAGCTGGCCGATTACTTTGCGGAGCATGCTCAGACCGCTGCAGCCAAGTTTGATCAGCGCAACGGGAACCACCATGTATCTTCGTTGATCGAATAGAGACGGATATAACTCAATAACAGATCGCTATAATAAGTTATGAAAAGTAACGAAACAAGCTTGTTCGAGAAGGATCTTACCCTTCTGAACAAGCCTGTTTTTTCTTGCCTCATAAGCATGATAAATCTAAACGGTATGAAGATATTTTATTTTTATTGTGCTGAAGTCGCAGAAGGGACCGGCGCTGGTGATGGAATCGGTGCAGTTTCAGATGTCTCCTCTGCAGCTTCGGCTTCTTCAGCAGGTTCTGCTTGCGGCTGCTGAGCAGCCATCAGTTCAGCGACGATTTGATCTGTTGGTTGGGTAAGCAGCGCATACATAATCGCAGCCTCTTCCTGACGAATCAGAGGTTTGCGGGAAAGTAAATCAATGGATCCATCTTCCAGCACTTTTACCTCAGGTCCATGGATACCAAGCTTCGCCATCATCTGAACGGCTGGTACAGCCCATGGGTCCGTGTGTCCCGCAAGTTTGACATCCGTGAACAGTTCACTAGGATATTGCAGTTGCAGAATTCTCCACATCATGACCATGGCTTCCTGTCGGATAATTACTTGATCCGGCTTAAACTGCTGTTCGTCCTTGCCAGTAATCATACCCATTTCATATCCAAGTTGAATATATCCGGCTGCTTCATGGTCTGCCCAGTCGGTGCCTGCAGGAGGTGTTGTTTTGCTGGGCTTCAATCCACTCAGTTTAAGCGTGTTCTCAATAAATTCAGCTCGTGTCACAGCTGATTTCGGTTGGAAAGACTTGTTAGCATCATTCTCATAATATCCAAGAGATTGTATGGCATAGATTGCTTCAGCATAAGGACTGTTCTCACGAACATCCCGGAAGCCCATAGGCTTTTGTCCTTTTTTCTCATAACCCATAGGGTTGAGGTAAGGTTCCTTCATGTATGTGGTGCCATCTGTATATTCTTTGAATGCTGTGAATTGACCGGTCAATTCATCTTTGAAGAGATTATCTTCCACTTGAATCAGGTTGCGTTGACCGAGAAAAACGTCCGAAATGCTCAGTTGTCCAGGCTCTGTACCAGCATTTTTTAAAGAGCTGACGATCGTGCTAATTCGTAGATCCGCGTACAATCCGGTGAAGCGTTGCAGCTCAGCTGCAGATTGCGGCGTGTATTCCTTGAACTGTACAGGCTCTGCATATTGCGGGAAGAAACTTTGAATGAATGCCGGGTAGAACAGATTACGAAGTGCTCCATTTTGATTATACGTCAGGAAAACGCCTGTATTTTGCTCGGGAATAAGGAAGAGATAAGAGCTGAATCCGGTCAGGTCGCCTCCTTTTGTAATGATACTTGGATTACTTCCTGCTCCGGGAAGCTGAAATGCAGCTTCGAATCCATACGTGGTGTTTGGTAACAGTGGATGAATGGATGAACGGTACTGTTCCATGCTTTTCACCGTGGATTCCTTGAAAATTCGCTTATTGTCCTTCACACCATCATTCAGGAACGCAATCATGAACTTCCCGATGTCCTCAGCGGTAGACAACATGCCACCTTGAGGCATTGGTGTTGGAGAGATGGTGTACAGATCAAGCGGATTGTGTGCCGCATCATAGCCTGTAGCTAGCTGCTTTTGGAACTTTTTGTCCAGCATGAAACTGCTGTTACCCATTCCTAGCGGTTTGAAGATATGTTGTTGCATGTAGGATTCAAAAGGCTCGCCGCTTACATTTTCAACAATCATGCCAAGTAGCAAAAACGAGAAGTTATCGTACATGTAGGCGCTACCAGGCTCCCGAACGACAGGAGGCATATGTTGCTGTGCGTAATCCTCCATCGCTATGTACTTGTCAAAATCAGTATGGATGTCTTCCTGCTGCGGATCACGGATCTCGAATCCGGTCGTATGGGTGAGCAGGTTCTCCACAGTTACAGGTTTGTCAAAAGGATTATCGAATTCGAGCCCTTTCACATAGGTCTGAAAATCAGCTTGCAGATCAACCTTGCCTTGCTCGACCAGCTGCATAACAGCTGCTGACGTGAACGTTTTGGAGACAGAGGCTATACGGAAGGCCGTATTTTTCGGATCGATCGCTGTTTTACTCTCCACATCGGAGAAGCCATATCCTTTTTCCGCCAGTACTTTGCCATCTTTCACAACAACCACGGAGGCTCCCACATAATGGGGCTTTGCCTCAGGTGAATCGAAGAAAGAATCCAGAAATGCTGTAGCCGATTCAGTTGTCAGCGCTTTCGTCTTTCCCTGTTCAGCAACTACTGGAGTCGCGGTCTCCGCCTGAACTGCGGGTACCCACAGACTGAGAGACAGAACCACAGCCATAAAAGCGCCTGTTAGGGAGGTGAACCTGAAACGGGTCTTTCGTTTGGATAAATGCATGCAAACACTCCTTTATGAAAATATTTACAAAATAGTTACCTACCCATGTATTACTGATTACTCGCCCGATAGGTTTCACGATAATAGATTCCGATGTTGGCAATCCAGATTACAGAGAGCACTACAATCGGGAATGGAGCAAAGGTAAAGAGTATCGAATATAGAACCATAGAGACCATTCCAACACCAAGAAGTACATTCATCATCTGAAAAGAACGATAGGCTGCGCGATACACGATCCATTTCTCACCTTCATCTAATTTCTCGAAGTGATCTTTTTTCATATTGCGCGAGTTCAAATCCAGCGCACGATCAGGGAAATAAAGGTTGTATCGCTTCACAGTCAGAGTTTGCACGACCACAACGATGATAATAGAGATGCACGAAGCAACAAGATTCAAGAGGTTAAACAGTTCTGGAGAATTCGGCATGGTTCGGTTGGATGCATACAAGGACAAGGCAAGTGCTGCCCAGGTAAACGTAAGAATAACACTGAATCCGCTGAGGATCATCGCTTTTCCGAGGGAGCGCTCTGCGGGAGAGATGAGTGAATCGGAGTCTCCATATGCATCATCTTCCATGGGAGGGACAGATGGCGTGCGGGAGAGACTGAAGATGTTCCACACCGTCATAACTACCACAAGAGCCGCCAGTATTGCGAATAAAAGATCATAGTCATAGTACACGGACAGCGTCCAGTTCAAGTCAGAAGGGACTTTACTGACTCCGCTAGCTCCGAGAAAACCAACTACAGCGCCACCTGCTGCATACAAGGGAAGACGCAACCGCTTTTTAATGGACGAGGATGATGAATTTTTCATTTTAATCTCCACCTTTCAGTTCAAAGATTTTTTCGACAGGTTCACCAAATACATGTGCTATTTTTAGTGCCAGAACGACCGACGGAGAGTAATCTCCACGCTCAATCAGGGCAATGGTTTGACGGGATGCACCAATGAGTTTGGCCAGTTCCGCTTGGGATAGCCGGTCTCTGGCTCGTAACTCCCGAACGTGATTGTGTAATTCTTCCACTTGCTCACCTCCATGAACCTAATGTACATGATATTTTACTAAATGTAAACTATAATATACAAAATGTTAAATATAATTTACTTCTAAACGTTGATAATGGACATGAAAAAGAGAGCCTGCTGGGCTCCCTTGGATGATTATTTTGTTGTCGGAAAAGTGAAATCAAGATGCATCTGCACACGGCAGATGTTGATTCTGGTCCTCTGCCTTCCGAAGTAACATTCGGAAAAAGATGAGCGCTCCAAGCCCCATCAGGACATACAGACCAGCCATTGCATAGGAGGGCAGAAAGGCTCCAATGGTTAACCCGAGACTGCCGAGAAGGGCAGCAGCGTTGTAACTCAACCCGTCAGCAGCCATATAGGCAGCACGGTCCGAATCTGGAATCATGCCCGCGAGCATGACCTGACGAACAGGGGCGTACATCAATTCTCCAATGGTTAGCAATATAGCGGATGAGATGAGTAACCAGGCCCAGTTGCTGAAAGCAAGTACGGTGAAACCTGCAGTATAGAGCAGCATACCGACAGTCATGATAGATCGGGACTGGAAGCGACCTATCCATTTGGAGAATGGAATGGCAACTAAGGCGACCAGTACGGTGTTGATGACCATGATGAGGCTGAACATAGGCAAACCTGAGATATCTGAGCCGAACAGTTGAGCGGTGAATTCTTTTTTTAGACGAACAGCGATGTATTTATCCAACTGAAATTCCAGGGAGACTGCAAGTACCGTAGCCGTGAAAAATATCATGAAACGTTTGTCCTGAAAGACGGCCCAGTACGTTTTCAGTATGTTCCTCTGGATGGGAGCATCGGCCTCCAATGCTCTGGTGGATGGGCCGGAATTATTGGATTGATCTTCACAATCGTAAACGCGTTTATCCATTGTTTCACGAATCATAAAGATCAAAATAAACAGGGTAGCTAGGCTTTCAAGGCATACCAGACTGAACAATAGGAAACGAAATGATTCGAAAAATAGTCCGCCCATCAGTGCGCCAAAGGTTACAGCAACGTTTGTTGTCCAATATTGCAATCCATATACATAATGACGTTCATGTTCACTGCTCACGTCGACAATCATGGCATTAGCAATCGGCACGGTGATCCCTGAACTGAGACTACTGAGCAGAAACATGAGACAAGTGACAATGATCGAATCCATCCAGGGCGAATTGGCGATGGCCAAGCCGAGTAGAGCCATGACCTGGAGACTTTGTGCGATCACCATCAATTTCTTCCGTCCAATCCGGTCAGACCAATATCCTGCCCACAATCCCACAATCATGGACGCCACAATATTGACAGTCAGCAATAACCCTGCCAAACCTGCGCCAATCTGAATACTCAGATAGATCGCCATGAATGGAATGATGGACTTTTGGGTCAGATCCGTGAAAAAATCAGTAATGATACGTATCCTGATGTTAGGGTGCAAATCGGCGTATTTCATAAGTCGTTTTTCTTCCTTCCCACTGGTCATGTTGATGTTACTGAGTATAATGGAGGAAAACCTGAAGAAAAACAGTAGAAGTATCCGGATGGATTTCGTATTTTAGCAGAAGGGAGGACATATATGGACGTATCAGAACATTACATTCAACTGCGATTAAACTTTCCACATGTGCATGATGAACAAGAAGTATATACAACGGTAGGTGAACTCGCCGATTTTTTATGTTGTACTATGCGCAACATGAACCTCATTATGAACAAATTCAAGGAGAACGGGTGGGTCAGGTGGAACCCGCAGCGTGGCAGGGGCAAAAAATCGATGCTGGTATTTTACATCCCGTTGCTTGAAGTGGCGCGTGAACGGTTCGATTATCTATTGAGTGGCAACAGGATGGAGGACGCCTATGAACTGGCCGCCGCTTTGCCAATTACGATGCGAGAACATCTGATGCAGCAAATGCAGACTCAATTCGGTCTGCGTTCGAATGAAGGGGACAGAGGGCGAGTGGATACTTTGCGAATTCCGCAGAATACACCTTTTAAGACTCTCGACCCAACGCAGACGGGGATGTGGGGAGAAGTTTTCATCATTGCAGAGGTCTTTGATCGTCTGGTTCGTTATCATGCTGAACGCCAAGTATGTGAGCCGAGTCTGGCTATAGCATGGGAGAGTCATGAGGACGGAAGGGAATGGACCTTTTATCTGCACAAAGGCATACCTTTTCACCATGGAAGGATACTGGATGCAGAGGACGTGAAGTTTACCTTTGATCGCATTATCTCTGACAAGAGTAACCCGTGCAGGCCTCTGTTTAGTTCCATTGGGAGCATAGAAGCGTATGACCAGTTGACTGTACGTTTTGTGTTGAATAAGCCCAACTTCATGTTCCCGGATCTAATGAGTAGTATGTCTGCATCTATCCTGCCTAGAGATGTGGAGATGAACCCGCTCCATCCGATTGGAACAGGACCTTATCAATTGACTCGTCATGATTCGAAGCTGCTCGTGCTTGAGGTGTTCCCTACCTATTTCAGAGGGCGGGCTTATGTGGATCGCGTTGAAGTGTGGCAGCTCCCCCACTCGGGAAAAGCGGAGTCCATCATCAAACATGATTTATTTCCGGATGTACAACCTCGTGCTGTACAGCATGAGATGCAGGGCGGAGTGTATATGACGTTTAATATGCAAAAGGAAGGGCCGCAGCATGATGTGAATTTTCGCCGGGCTGTTCAACAGCTATTGAATGCGCAGGAGTTGTCGGAAGCACTCGGAAGCCCGAACACGCAGGCTGCTTATAGTCTGATTCGAGGACGAGTACAGAAGCAACATCTTACGGAGGGTGCGGATCAAGGGGAGCTATGGAAACAGCAATCGGAACAATCGGATGGTTCGGTCACACCTGAAACAGTACTTTCTGTCGAGACCTCACTGGCGCGGGCCTCAGTATTATTGCGTCGTAGCTCTTACCAAGGGCAAAGTTTAAGTCTGTGGGTGGAAGAAGGAGAGAAGATGGAGGCAGATATGGTCTGGTTTGCAGAGAGATGTAAACAGATTGGCCTACATATTAACATTATCCCGGGAGATCCGGTTCATGCAGTCTATCAAGATGGGTTCGGGGATTGTGATCTGATCTATACAGGAGAAGTCTTCAATGATCATGTCATACTGAGTCTCGTGATGATGTATACCTTCCAGAACACGTTATTCCTGATTGCGATGAATGATTACTGGAGACATGAACTGGAGCAGGAATGTGGACGAGTGGTCATGATCCAGGAACCTGCGGAGCGGTTGAGTAGATTGATTCGGCTAGAAGATCGACTGATTCAGGAGGCGTTGCTTCTGCCCACATACAGCTTCAAGGAAGAACACGCCCATCATGATTCGTTGCGAGATTATCGTCTTGCGGGGTATGGTCTGCCTGATCTGCGCAGATTGTGGGTGAAGAGAAGCCCTGGTGCCGAGGAAGAGGACACGAGTTATCCGGTGTATATTCCGTTGTGGTAGGTATGGCTACCACAACGGAAATGAAGCAAGTGTTCTCTATATAAATTGAATTAAACATTTATACAAAACGGAGAGGACAGAAATAACCTGAAGAATCAGAGCGTTCGCCTTTATCCCCGGATTTTCCCTTTATGAAAAGAAATCAAAGAAATCTGGGGATAACAGCGATCAGAAGGTTGTTCTGTCATCGGAGTGACCAGTGTAAACATTCATTAGTTTAATTTATATAGGTTCTGATTATTTACGAAACCCTAATGAATTCAATAGGCTTTGTCCCCGGTTCAAGCAACAAAGGAATGGAGATGGATTGTGCAACTTCTGATGATTCATTCAGGGTGAACGTATAGGTGATCTTCAGACCGAATAACACAAATTCGACGGAGAACGTATCTTTTCCGGTGTATTCCATGGGCATTTCAATGGCGTTAAAGGTTGCCTGCAACCCGTCCGTTGTCTCCTGAATAGACATCTCGCCATAACCAGGATGCGTGTAAATACCCGCATAAGCGGTGTAAGGACGATCACAAGGTGTAATGTGAGGTTCTTCAATTTTTTCCTCAACGGCAGTGTCTGGCTGAATAGGTATTTCCAAAGGATTCTCCGGATTAGCCTCCGTGTCTGCTGATTCTTTCCCCATTAATTTTCTTAATTTGGAACTCCAATTAACGGGCTCCAATCCAAGCAGTCGGTCCATGATATGAAAAGCAACCGTATACGGAATTATACTTCCGTGGGTATTGCTCAGAACCACGATTCCAATCTGCTCCTCTGGCAAAAAGGCAACTTGCGATGCAAAGCCATCAATAGCCCCACCATGATGAATCATGGCATGTCCACGATAAGGCTCAATCATCCAACCCAGACCATATGTACTCACAGGCAGTTCTTGGCTTATGAACGGCGAATCACTGGGCATCTGAGGACTATGCATAATCTTCATCTGTTCCTTAGATATCAATGACGTTCCTTCCCATTGACCTTGATGCAATTGGAATTGAAGCCATGCAATCATATCGACTAGATTGCTGTTAATGGAACCAGCAGGTCCTATGGCATCAATGGCTCGAAAAGGTATTCTCGTATTCTGACCATCCTTCTCCATATAAGGGTAAGCATAGTCAGGCTGAAGTTGCATTTCTTCAACAGAGAACAGACTTGAGTTCATACCCAGCGGATTAAATAGGGTCTTCTGAACCATCTGCTCCCACGAAGTTTCATTGAGCTGTCCAACCAGATAACCTGCCGTCATGTACATTAGGTTCTGATACTGCCATTTGTTTCGGAAATCCTGATTTGGCTCCAGATACTGTAATGTACGAACAAGTTCTTCTCTTGTACGCGGGGAGTTGTACCATACCAACTCATGCCTTGGAAGACCCGAACGATGACACAGCATGTCGCGAGTAGTTATACGTTCTGTTGCGATCGGATCGAACATCTGAAAATCTTTCATATACGACTTCACAGGGGTATCCCAGTCGAGTATCCCCTGATCCACAAGCAGAGCAGCGGTTGCTGCGGTAAAGGCTTTGGTACTTGAACCGATGGCAAACAACGTATTAGGGGTAACTTCAAGTTTGGACTCCAGGTCACGATAACCGTAGCCTTTTTGCCAGACGACTTCATCCTTATGGATCACAGCCACCGCTGTGCCGACACCATTCCATAATTGAAGCTGCTCGTTGATGAATTCATCCAGTCCTTCCAGTGATGTGCGAAGCTTTGTTTTCGTCATACCTTTTCCCTCCCAATATTCAACAAAACGAATAATATCCTACAATTTACTATGCCTTTTCTGGATAAAGTTAACATCCTCCCCGAGACTGATTTTGCGTAGCAATGCCGTATTAACGGACTTCACCGATTGCTTGTCAAACTAGTCCGCATATATCGAACAAGTCCCTCATAACATGTACTAATCAAGTAGGGGTTCTGCTGCAAGCACAATCCTGAAGTGAAAACATGTGCTAAAGGGGATGATGTCATGCGCCGAATATCATGGATGCTTGCCATGGTATTGGTCTTATCGGCCTTACTTGCCGCCTGCGGGAAGAAGGATGCGGCAGCTGTGGTCAAAGATCTGAACGAAGTCGTAGGAGAGATGGAAAGTTACCAGGGGGCAGGCGTGATGACGCTGCATACCGGAGATACGCCGCAGCAGTACAAGGTCGAGGTATGGCATCAGAAGCCTTCCTATTATCGTATTGCGTTAACGAATGCCAAAAAGGATGTAACACAGATTGTACTGCGTAACGATGAAGGTGTATTTGTTTTGACGCCAAGCCAGAACAAAAGCTTCCGGTTTCAGAGCAATTGGCCAGATAACCAAGGACAGGTATACCTCTATGAAACATTGATTCGGAGCATTACGGGAGATACAACCCGTCAGTTTGCGGATGAGAAGGAGAGCTATGTTTTTGATGTAGCTGCCAATTATAATACACATGCACTCGTCAGACAGAAGATCTGGCTGAACAAAAGCGATTATGCACCTAAACAGGTGGAAGTATCCGACTCCAATGCCAATGTTGTGGTCGATGTGAAATTTGACTCCTTCAAATTCGGGACTGAATTTGAGAAAGATGCCTTTGACATGCAACGTAACATGTCAGCAGCTACAGAAGAAGGTGGCAAAACAGGAACGGACTCCGGTGTGACTCCTGCAGAGCAAACCGGGAATGAGGGCGGTAAAGAACCTGCCAATCCTCAGACTGCGCCTGAACCTGACGGAGCTGTTACTGATGGACAGACAGGTGTAGGTGGGGACACAGAGCAGCAAGGTACAGAAGGTGCTGCAACAGGTCAGGAAGGCGAAGAGCCAACCCTTGCAGAACCGGAAGGCTCAGACAGCTTCGGCGTAATTCAGCCGACCTATGCGCCGGAAGGCGTGCAGCTCAAGGATGATCAGATTCTGGAAGAGGCTGGAGACTATTCGGTTATGCTTCGTTATGAAGGAATATATAATTACACCATATTCGAAGCCAGACCGCAGGATCGAGCTGTGTCGCTTGCTCCATCCAGTGTAGTGGATCTTGGATTCACACTGGGGATGATCAGCGGAGATGCATTGAAGACACTGACATGGATGACAGATGGTATAGAATATCGGATCACCAGTGCAGACCTGCCTCAGAACGAAATGGTACGCATTGCAACTTCGATGCAGGAAGAGTCAGGCAAATGATTTTTGAACAAATGAACGAATAGTAGCATAAACATAAGGAATGCTAAGAAGCATCGGAGACCCGTTCTCCGGTGCTTTGCTTTGATGTAAGACAGGTATTCATCTTTCGCCGTTTTTCTTACTCGATACACCCAATAATGCAAAATGCGCTTCTACGCAGAGGGAACCGGGTAAATAATCGATATAAGCAGATTTTGCTGGGGTGGAAAAGTGGAATTTAGCCCTGCCAATCTCGCTTATTGGTCTTCTTCTGTGATCGCATTTGTTCCTCAAACGGCGCACCTTACATCTGTTTTTGAATGCGAAACTTCGGTTCATTTGACAGTCACATGCTGGAGCATTACGATGGAGTCTGACGTGAGCCGGATTAAGATGATTAGAGAAGGTGACTTAACGTGCAAGGACAATATCGGCCGACCCAAGCGGACATCAATTTGGATCATTTGTGTACTAACGTAGAAGCTTTCCGCGAGGCATTGCCTCAGGGCATGAAATTCCTCGCCTGTGTGAAGGCCAATGCCTATGGACATGGAGCGGTGGAGACGGCTAGAGAACTGGAACGAGTGGGTGTGGATTACTTAAGTGTGGCTTTTCTTGACGAAGCTCTGGAACTGCGACAACATGGGATTACGATTCCAATTCTGGTACTGGGTTATACGCCGCCTGAAGGGATCGCTGTTGCATGGCAACATGATGTGACCGTCACACTGTTCAGCAGGGAAGTGCTTGACGCCATTCGACATCTGGATGCGAGCACATTCGCTAACAAACTGAAGGTTCATATTAAAATCGACAGCGGCATGGGCCGATTAGGTCTGTTGCCTGGCGATGAGGCATTGGCTTTCATTCAGGAAGTAGCTTCGCTCAATCAGGTGATGCTGGAAGGCATGTTTACCCATTTTGCCAGAGCAGATGAAGAAGACAAAACCTATACACTGGAGCAGTATAGACGGTTCCAAAGCGTGGTTCATGCGCTCAGGGATCAGGGATGTTCCATCCCGATTATACATACGGCGAACAGCGCCGCTGCCATTGATACACCGGAATTGTCCTATGACATGGTACGTGTGGGAATAAGCCTGTACGGACTGTATCCTTCGGCTGAGGTGAATCATCAGGTGGTGAAGCTGTCCCCGGTATTGACGCTGAAGACAAAAGCGGTTCTGGTCAAAACACTGCCACCCCATTGGGGGATCAGTTACGGAACCCGTTATTTTACGCAAGGGTACGAACGAATAGCGACCCTGCCGCTCGGATATGCAGACGGATTCTCCAGAATGCTGACAGGTAAAGCACAAGTGCTTGTACGCGGCCGCCGCGTCCCTGTCGTCGGTACGATCTGCATGGATCAGTGTATGGTGTCGTTACAATCTTTCGCGGAAGAGGCGGAAGAAATTCAAGTCGGCGAAGAGGTTGTCCTCATCGGTCATCAGTCTGGTGGCGTAATAACCGCAGACGAGGTGGCATCCCAGCTCGGTACGATTGCTTATGAAGTGATCTGCATGATGGCGCACCGCATTCCGCGGGTATATACCCGCGGGGGAGCAGTAGTCGCCAAAATTAATCCACTTTTGACATCCTGACAGGTAAACTGGACGTCATTCCCAATAAACTTTTTTTCAGAACAGAAGGAAAACTGTCGGAGCATCTCGAATTATGTATGACGGTAAGGATTTAATTCCTGAATTGAGATGTTTGGTCTGTACGAATATTGTTCCCCGTGTTTATAATGGAGTACAGCATACTTGATATACTCGGGGCATATATATTCCTTTGTATAAAAGTTCTGGAAAAACGTAATACTGGTTCACAATGGCGAAAGGTTTGTGGGGGTGGAAGAAAGGTGGCCAACTTGCAGAACACCAAGCGGATCATGATCAGTTTACCTGATTATCTTTTGCAGGAAGTGGATGGCATCGTAGCGCTGGAGAATTCCAACCGCAGCGAATTGATTAGGCAGGCTATGAAGCTGTATTTAACGGAGCGTAAGAAACGTTACATCCGTGAAACGATGCAGCGAGGGTACATGGAGATGGCAAAAATTAATCTGACCATGGCATCCGAAGCCTTTCATGCGGAGGAAGATGCGGACAGCACTCTGGACCGCTTAGTTAGCGGGGTGTAGACATTGATCGTAAAACGTGGTGACGTTTTTTTTGCGGATCTTTCTCCCGTTGTCGGTTCCGAGCAAGGTGGAGTCAGGCCGGTTCTGGTGATCCAGAATGATATCGGCAACCGGTTCAGTCCAACTTGTATTGTGGCGGCTATCACCGCCCAAATCCAGAAGGCAAAGCTGCCAACGCATGTTGAAATTGATGCGGCGGCACACGGCTTTGACCGGGACTCGGTTATTTTGCTCGAACAAATACGGACGATTGATAAACAGAGGCTGACTGACAAGATTACCCATCTGGACGAGGAGACCATGAAACTGGTCAACGAAGCCTTACAGATCAGCCTTGGTTTAATCGATTTTTAAGGCAGCAACCAGTGTCTTGTACGCTGCCCTGCCGTCCGTTGGCAATGGATGTTCCTGTAAGGGAACACACTGAATTCAGACTGTAACCAAAAGAGCGTATGACAACCTTCGGGCTGTTATGCGCTCTTTTGATTAAAGCTTGATGAGAGCGTAGAACATTGGCGATCTTTTCGCTATAATGAAACCTGAGAAACCGTTTACCCGAAAGACCTATATATATAGAGGTGGAGGAGACATATGAGCATTTACATCAATCAGGAGAAACTTCAATTTCATTTACAGACCCGCGAGGCCAGTTACGTATTTCAGGTACTGCCTTCAGGATATTTGGTGCATTTGTATTATGGCAAAAAATTACGTGACACCGATCTGAGCTGGTTGCATGTTCGTACAGAACGAGCATCTTTCAGTCCGAACCCGGTACCAGAGGATCGTACAATCTCGTTCGATACGTTGCCAGTAGAATTACCAGTGTATGGCACGAGTGATTTCCGTAATCCTGCAATCCAATTGGAACTTGAGAATGGCTCAACGGTTTCGGAGTTTACGTATACAGGCCATCGATTGGTCAAAGGAAAGATAGCGCTTACTGGATTGCCAGCAACGTATGTTGAATCCGATGACGAAGCAGAGACACTGGTTATTGAGTTGGAAGACCGCGTCGCTGGTATCAAAATCGAGCTTTCTTATACAGCCTTTACGGCATTTAATGCGATTACACGCTCCATGCGTATCGTTAATGAGAGCGCTACCTCAGTGAATGTGGTGCGTGCGCTCAGTTCTTCTGTTGATTTCCCGCATGCTGATTATGAACTGCTGCAATTGTCAGGGGCTTGGACACGTGAACGTGATATCGTTCGCAGACCGCTTGCGTCAGGCCTGCAAGGGATTGAGAGCCGTCGCGGTTCAAGCAGTCACCAACAGAATCCATTCATTGCGCTGATGACACCAGGCACGGATGAAGACCAAGGTGAAGTTTACGGATTCAGTCTCGTTTATAGTGGCAGCTTCACTGCACAGGCTGAAGTGGATCAGTTCCACACCACCCGTGTATCGCTCGGGATCAACCCGTTTGAGTTCAGCTGGAAATTGGAGCCACAGGAAGCGTTCCAGACACCTGAAACGGTTATGGTATACTCGGATGCAGGTCTGGATGGTATGTCTCAGTCTTACCACGAATTGTATCGGGAGCGTCTTGCGCGTGGTAAGTTCCGTAATGCGGAACGTCCGGTTCTGGTCAATAACTGGGAAGCAACCTACTTTGGATTCAATGCAGATAAGATTGAACAGATCGCTCGTGCTGGACAGAAGCTGGGTATTGAGCTGTTTGTCTTGGATGATGGTTGGTTTGGACACCGGGACAGTGACAACTCCTCGCTGGGTGACTGGATTGTAGATAAAAACAAATTGCCACAGGGACTGGATGATCTGGCTAACCGCGTAACAGGTCTGGACATGCAGTTCGGACTGTGGTTTGAGCCTGAGATGATCTCGCCAGACAGTGAGTTATATCGTGCGCATCCGGACTGGTGTCTGCATGTGCCTGATCGTCGCCGGACAGAAGGACGTCAACAATTGGTACTCGATTTCTCTCGTCAGGATGTACGTGATGAGATCGTGCGCATGTTAACAGACGTACTTGGTTCTGCACCAATTACTTATGTGAAATGGGATATGAACCGGAATATGACGGAAGTGGGTTCCGCGTTGCTTCCGGCAGATAGACAGCGTGAGACCGCGCATCGTTACATGTTGGGATTGTATGACGTCATGGAACGAATCACTTCGGCGTTCCCCAATATTCTGTTCGAGAGTTGTTCAGGTGGTGGTGGCCGCTTCGATCCAGGTATGCTGTATTACATGCCACAGACGTGGACAAGTGATAACACGGATGCTATATCCCGTCTGCGGATTCAGTACGGTACCAGTCTTGTGTACCCGGTGAGTTCCATGGGATCGCATATCTCAGCTGTACCAAATCATCAGGTTAACCGGATCACTTCGCTTGAGATTCGGGGACATGTTGCGATGTCGGGCAACTTCGGGTACGAGCTGGACCTGACGAAATTCACTGAGGAAGAGAACGAGATCGTGAAAGCACAGGTAGAGCTGTACAAGGAGATCCGTGGAACAGTTCAATATGGAACATTCCGTCGCTTGCTCAGTCCGTTTGAAGGCAATGAGACAGCGTGGATGTTTATTGCACCGGACGGAAGCGAAGCCGTGGTTTTCTACTTCCGCGTGCTCTCTGAGCCTAATGCGCCACTTCAGCGCCTGAAGCTGAAAGGATTGGACCCTAATGCGGATTACCGTCTGAAAGGCGGATCGGAGACCTTTACCGGCGATGCCTTGATGTATGGCGGTATTTCGGTAGGCAGTGCATCAGGAGACTATCTGAGCGAAATGTTCCGGTTTGAACGCATCTAGATAAGTGAACTACATTTTATTTACACGGATACTACGATGACAGAACAACCTTCCAATCGCTGTTATCCCCAGATTTTTCGATTCCCTTTTCTCAAAGGGAAAATCCGGAGATAGCGTATGCTTCCGATGTAGCTTTCTTTCAGAAAGCTTTTAGACGAGTGTATGCTTTCGAAGTAGCTTTCTGCAGAAAGCTTGTAGCTTCGCTTTTTCAGGTTTTTTCTGTCCTCTCCGTTATCGTGTAAATGAGCAGTTTCACTTATTAGATTGCTATTGTATTTAAAGTTTTGAATAAGGAAAGACCGAGGAGCGTCGTATTGACGTTTTTCGGTCTTTTTTTGACGTATTGGGGAAGGCTGGAGGATGACATCATTCTGTCAGAACTTGTATGCTTGCGGATTGATGGAAATCTGGACGTGATTCTGTGATAATATAGGGTAGAGTGGAAGAAACAAATGCTTCAACTATACTGTAATTACAGCAGCAAAGCTGCCCTGAAATGATTGTAACGAACGATTCAGGAAGGAAAGAGGGATTTATTTTGTCTGAACAGGAAACGGTTCTGGAACCCAATGAAGAAACAATAAAGGCAGAACGCCATGAACGAATCATCAAACAGGTAGCCAAGGAACTGTCACTGTCCTTGAAGCAGGTCCGCACAACGTCGGAGCTTCTGGACGAAGGCAATACGATTCCATTTATCGCCCGCTACCGTAAAGAAATGACTGGAGAGCTGGATGAGAACCAGCTGCGATCGATTGAAGAACGCATTGTTTATCTGCGCAATCTTGAGGATCGCAAATTGGAAGTCATCCGTATTATAGAGGAACAGGGCAAGCTGACCGGAGAGCTGAAGAACTCCATTACCCAAGCTGTGAAGCTTCAGGAAGTGGAAGACTTGTATCGTCCGTTCCGTCAGAAGCGGAAAACGCGTGCCAGCGTGGCTAAGGAAAAAGGTCTTGAACCCCTTGCTGTATGGATCTGGGGTCAACCGAAACAAGGTGATGCACTTCAGGAAGCTGCGAAATATATCAATGCTGAACTGGGTGTAGAAGATGCAGAGTCGGCACTTCAGGGGGCCAAAGACATTCTCGCTGAGAATATCGCAGACGATGCTGCCATTCGTGCATGGATTCGTCGGTACACCTTGGATCACGGGATGTTGACTTCAGAAGCGAAGGATGCTCAAGAGGAGTCCGTGTACGAGAATTATTATGATTACCGCGAACTAGCCAAAAAGATGCCTCCACACCGTATTCTCGCGATTAATCGCGGTGAACGTGAGAGTATTCTCAAAGTCGGCCTGGATGTACAGGCAGAACCGGCCCATCGTCATATGGAAGGACAGATCATTCGTGGTGCTTCTGCCGTGCAGGATATCCTGCGTGATGTGATTGAAGATGCATACAAGCGGCTTATTGCGCCTTCCATCGAGCGTGAAGTTCGTGGAGAACTGACGGAAAAAGGTGAAAATCAAGCCATTTCAGTATTCTCGGCCAATCTGCGTAATCTGTTGCTTCAACCGCCGATTCATGGCAAACGTGTGCTGGGTGTCGATCCGGCCTATCGTACCGGCTGTAAACTGGCTGTAGTAGATGATACCGGCAAGCTGCTGGAAGTGGCTGTGACCTACCCAACGCCACCACACAACAAGAAACGTGAAGCTGCGGAAGTATTCCATCGGATGATCAAGCAATATGATATCGGACTGATCGTCATTGGTAATGGTACCGGATCACGTGAAACGGAGCAGTTTGTTGCCGAGATCATTCAGGAGAACGGTGATGAAAGTCTTGTGTATCTGATTGTTAATGAAGCAGGCGCGAGTGTATATTCTGCGTCCAAGCTGGCCCAGGAAGAGTTCCCGGATCTGGATGTTGCGGAGCGCAGTGCAGCTTCCATTGCACGCCGTGTACAAGACCCGCTTGCGGAGTTGGTTAAGATTGATCCAAAAGCCATTGGCGTGGGTCAATATCAGCATGACGTCTCCCAAAAGATTCTCGAAGAAAGCCTGAAGGCTGTCGTCGAATCCGCAGTTAACCATGTGGGTGTGGACGTGAATACGGCATCACCTTCGTTGCTGTCATATGTTGCCGGAGTTAACGCTACGATTGCCAAAAACATCGTGAAGTACCGTGAAGAAAATGGCCGGTTTACGAACCGTCGTCAGCTTCAGAAGGTGCCACGTCTGGGTGCCAAAACCTATGAGCAGTGCGTAGGATTTATGCGTATTGGTGAGGGTGAGAATCCATTGGATCGTACACCGATTCACCCAGAGTCCTATAAGGTTGTGGATCAGCTGTTCAAGGAGCTTCAGGTTGCACTGGACAAGCTGGGAAGCAAGGAACTGTCGGTATTACTGTCAGAGCAACAGCCAGAGCAATTGGCTGTGAAACTGGACGTAGGTGTGCCTACATTGCGGGACATTCTGGACAGCTTACAGCGTCCGGGTCGTGACCCGCGTGAAGAAATGCCGTTGCCAATCTTCCGTACAGATGTATTGAAAATTGAGGATCTGGTAGAAGGCATGGAGTTGCAAGGTACGGTTCGGAACGTAATTGATTTTGGTGCCTTTGTTGATATTGGAATTAAGAGTGATGGGCTTGTCCATATCTCACAGCTCAGCAACGGGTATGTTAAACATCCGATGGATGTTGTATCTGTCGGGGATAATGTAACGGTCTGGGTTATGAATGTGGATACCAAAAAAGGCCGTGTCGGCCTTACGATGAAAAAGCCTGCTTCTGCGCAACAGTCTTCTTAAATAGTAGGATTGGAGAACAGCCTTCCCTAACCAGGAAGGCTGTTTGTTGTCGACAGGAATAGTCCCGTTGTCCGTTCTAATTCCTCTAGTAAGTACGGTGGGCAATATGTGCATTTTCTTAAAGTACGTGTTCAAAAGGGCATCCTTCGTAATCCAATGCAGACTTTTATGAACAACCTCTTAAAGTTCGTTCTCCGCGCTGCGTGGTGTGCCATTTGCTGGTTTGTTACGATAAAAGAACCAGCATTCGTTCAGCAACTTGATTTGCCGGCTATCCTTTTTGTGAAATGCACGCATCAGTTGATTGCAAAGCCATTGAGGCAAGGGTATCTCCTCCTCTTGCATAATTCATCTGTACGTTAGCATATGTGGCAATAGCCTGGACTGTGCGGGATAAGTGGAGGCCTCCGGCAAATCAATCTTGTTCATCAAAAAAAGCACAAATCCCAATTCAGGAAAATGTGCTTTTTGTTCTCATCATTATAAAATGATACCTGCGGTTGAATTAGAGAGCTTCCATCTCTTCTTCATACCATTGTTCCAATTGGGCCTGAAGAGCCCGGATTTCAGTCAGCAGAGAAATCAAAGGATAATGGCTTTCACGTAGTGCTGCAAAAGATTCTTCAAGCGCATTGATATAATCAAGGCCGCCGATGATAGTAAGATTTTCGTTCAGGAGATCGAGGCTGTCACATTCGGCGATCGCCCAAGGCAGGACAGGGACATCTGCTGCAGTGAGTTTATCAATTTCCTTGTGCAGGCGCAGGTTGAGCGCACTGAGTTGATAGGCGTAATCTGCCGGCATTTCCACGAACTGCAATTGTTGTTCCTGCTGCAGGATGACATAGCGCATTGTAGGCATAACGAGTAATAATCTCCCCTCATACATTCTACTTGACAGTGTAGCCTACGAAACGGTTAAAATTCAAGTATTATGCCGGAAAAACAAATGCTCCGAGGGGGTGCAAGGAGAGATACCGATGGAAAATGAGGAATTGCAACAATGGATTGAACAGGTATCACTGGATCATTTCGGAGTACCGTTCACCCATGAAGCGTTGTTTAACAGTCGCCTGACCACGACGGGTGGGCGTTATATGCTCAAAAGTCACCGGATTGAGATCAATCCGCATCAACTCGAAGCCTATGGGCGAGATGAGGTTGAGAAAATCATCAAACATGAGCTGTGTCACTATCATCTGCATATTCGTGGGCGCGGCTATCAGCATCGTGACCCGGAATTCAAGGCTTTATTGCAGAAGGTAGGTGGCTCGCGTTACTGCCAATCACTTCCTGACGGCAAAGGCAGAAAGCCGTTGCCATATCGTTATAAGCTGGTATGCAAGAGCTGTGGTACGGAATATTTGCGCAAACGGAAAATAGATCCGAAGCGTTATCGCTGTGGTCGTTGCGCGGGAAAACTGGGCCTTCAAAATATCTGATGTGTGTATCATCCAATGTATTAAAGAAAGTGATGGAAGGGATGTTGACTTGGATTATTAATCATGATAAATTAATCTTATTCAAGTTAATTTTCCCTGATAGCTCAGTTGGTAGAGCACTCGACTGTTAATCGAGTTGTCACAGGTTCGAGCCCTGTTCGGGGAGCCATTTCTTGGAGAGATACCCAAGTGGCTATAAGGGGACCCTCTGCTAAGGGGTTAGACTGCGTAAGCGGTGCGAGGGTTCGAATCCCTCTCTCTCCGTTCTGATTGCACAAAAAATCCTCTTCACATTAGACCGGTTAACGGTCAGTGTGAAGGGGATTTTTTGCGTTTATTCATCTTTGCTTATCCCTTGTATACGCTTCTGCTTAAAGTGAAATGCTCAACACCTCGTATAAACCTTTCTTGCCTGCTTCCGTCACTTCGACAGAGCGACTTCCTATTTTTTGACGAATCCAGTCCAGTTCCGCTAACCGATGTCTGAGTTGTTCCCCAAGCATACCTGAGAGATGATGACGGCGTTCGCTCCAATCCAGACATTTGCGAGCGATGGCCCGGCGTGATCCTGGCTGCATCTGAAGTTTAATTCCAAACGAAGTGAACCACTGTATTCCTTTCTCTGTAACTTGATAATCCTTGCTGTGTGCCTCTTCGGGCTCTGAAAGATACCCCTTCTGTAATAAGGCTTCACAGAGCGAGATTCCCAATTTTCCGGCCAGATGACCATAACAGGTCCGTGCATGGCTCAGTTGTTGAAGCTGATCGGATTGTTTGAGAGAGCGGATCTGAACAGGCGGGGCAATACTGGCCATCGTTTCAATCAGATTAGCAATTTCTTTGTTTGCAAGACGGTAGTATCGATGGCGTCCTTGTTGTTCAACTTCAAGTAATCCCCCCTCTACGAGTTTAGCTAGATGGCTGCTTGCCGTCTGGGGAGTGACACTTGCCATATGAGCAAGCTCACCTGCGGGCAACGCACGGCCATCCAGTAAGGATGACAGAAAAATAGCGCGGCTTGGATCAGCGATTAACGACGCAATAACAGTAATATTCGGATATACATTCATACTTCGATCATATCTGAACTATTACTGTATTACAATCCAGTTGTATCGTCCCATATGGGTCAGATTGAGCTTATAAATCATTGAAATGGGAACAGGAGAGGTACAGGATGAAAAAGATAACGAAACAGGACTTTGCTACAGGGCAGTTGTACGAGAGTCCAGCAGTGATTCAACATGAAACGATTAATCCCAGTATTTTATATTATGGTACGCCTGTATTGCTGCTAAGCACATTAAATGAGGATGGGTCAACCAACCTGTCACCATTATCTTCGTCTTGGGCGCTTGGAGACTGTCTGGTTCTCGGTCTAGGTACTCAAGGCAAAGCCTATGAAAATCTGAGTCGACATCCGGAGTGTGTGATTAATTTACCAGATGCGACCATGTGGAGACAGGTTGAGGCATTGGGTCGTTATACGGGAGTTAACCCGGTTCCTGAGGAGAAAAGGCAGATGGGCTATGAATATTGTCATGATAAATTCACTGTAGCTGGACTGACATCCGAATGCTCGGTTCAGGTGGCACCAGATAAAATAGTTGAATGTCCGCTCCAGATTGAAGCGGCAGTACAAAACATTCGTATTCCCGAACATACACCGTTCATGGCGATTGTCGAAGTGAAAGCGTTAAAGGTGCACGCGCACACAAGGCTAATATCTGGACCGAACAAGATTAATCCAGAGGAATGGCATCCGCTGATATATAATTTCAGACATTATTACGGATTGGGAGAGAGACAAGGGGAAAATTTCCGGGCAGAGAATTGACCTGGACGGAAGTTCTTTATTAGTCATGTAAAGATTGGGTAATAGTAAAGATAGACTAATGTAAGCATATACATAATGAAAGAGGTGATGTGCATGGAAGTGGAATATTTGATGCGTGTACTCATAGCTGGAATATGTGGTGTGCTAATCGGATATGAGCGCAAGAATCGAATGAAAGAGGCGGGAATTCGTACTCATTTTGTGGTCGCTGTCGGTGCTGCCCTGATGATGATTGTGTCCAAATACGGATTCCAGGATCAGGCTGGCTGGGACAATCTGTCTCTTGATCCTTCAAGGATCGCTGCACAAGTCGTTAGTGGTGTGGGGTTCATTGGAGCGGGCATGATCTTCACACAGCGTCACACGGTCAGGGGATTGACCACAGCGGCTGGCATATGGGCTACGGCAGGCATGGGACTTGCTGTGGGTTCAGGTCTGTATTGGACGGGTGCAGGCGTGACACTGCTTATTGTCGTGGCACAGATGTTACTGCATAGACCCACACGCTGGCTGGTATCCGCCCGAACAGAGACGTTAACCATCCATCTGCAAAATGAGGGAGAGGCCCTGAAGACTGTTTTGGCACTGCTGGGACAGGAGAAGATCTCGGTCATCGGATTTAAGACTGAACAGCAAACAAGCACAGACTCCGTGGAAGAGACTGTGCTTGAGTTCACGTTACAATTGCCGGGTTCATACCGGGGCGAGCAACTGATTATTTTGTTACAGGACGTGCCTCACGTTCGATCTGCGGAGTTAAAATGAAGCGAACCTGCATGGCTCAACAGGCGACCATGCAGGTTCAGTGCTTAATTCAGTATGGGTTCAATTACTAACCTTCTCCGACAATCGTTTCTGGGCGGGATACCGGTTTACCTTCAAGCAGGCACTCGATGGCATGGGCTACACCGTGCTCCACATTGGTCAGCGTTATGGCTTTGGCTAATGCCTGGATTTCGGGTTCGCCATTACCCATGGCGATGCCGAGTCCTGCCATTTTTAACATGGAGACATCGTTGAAGTTATCGCCGATCGCTACTGTATCTTCCATGGAGATGTTCAGGTGAGCCGCCAGTTTGGTGAGGGCATTACCTTTGGATACGTCCGGGTGCTGCATTTCGAAGTTATGCTCAAAGGATACAACCATAGCGACATCGGATCGGGAAGCGAAGTATTCTCGTCCTGTTTTTACTTTGTCCGGATTCATGGAGAAGGCCATAATGTTATAGATGTAGGCCTCTGCCGGAATTTCGAGATGGCTGTTTACGCGGTGGTAGTCTTTTTTGTCATAGTGTTTCTTGATGGAGCGAATCATGCGTGCAATGTCCTCACCAGGGTTCGAACCAAGAACACGTTCCATCTCGGCGAGCAAGGTCTCATGACTGCTACGCGGGGCATAGATGCCTTGTTGCGTTGAAGCCTCATAATAGACATCATGATCTTCCAGCCACTGCATGACGGAAGCTGCTGTATCACGCTCAAGCGGAAGATGGAATAAACGTTCACCGTCTGCATCATGAATTGTCGCTCCGTTGGAGCCGATAATTGGGGTTTTGATCCCGCCTTCGCGGCTGATGGTCACAACATCGGAATAGACACGTCCTGTAGCAATGGTAACTTTCATACCGGATTGCTGGGCCTTTTGGATGGCTGCGGCGTTCTCCGGGCTAATCTGGCTATCTATATTCAACAAAGTTCCATCTAAATCTGTGGCAAATAATTTCATATATTTACAACTCCTTATCATCTGTTGGTTCAGGAATGAGAATCTCAACCTGTTGTTCGGCTAGAAAAACAAGCCATTCTTTGGTTGGCCATTGATCCGTAATCAATACATCCACCAATGACCAGTCGGCAAAACGATAACCATAACGTCTATCAAACTTGGATTGATCTGCAAGAACAACAACCTTCTTGGCAGCTTTCATCATTTGGTGTTTAATTTTCCCTTCCTCTTCGGAAGCGCTGAAGCCATCCAT
Source organism: Paenibacillus sp. FSL k6-2145 (assembly GCF_037976585.1). NCBI lineage: Bacteria > Bacillati > Bacillota > Bacilli > Caryophanales > Paenibacillaceae > Paenibacillus > Paenibacillus sp. FSL k6-2145. Next base: position 3,704,088 of record NZ_CP150267.1, read on the forward strand.
GGTGATACCGCCAATACCGATAAAGGCTTTATCTACATAATAGTGGGAGAGGGTCTCAATAACAGAGGTACCGTAGACATAACGTTGTTCCTTATCTACTTTGCCTCCGAGCAAACGAATCTGGACAGCAGTGTGATTGGAGAGAAGATCAGCGGAATGAATCGAATTAGTAATGACGGTACAGGATTTGCCGTCTAAGTTCTCGGCACAGGCCTGCACAGTCGTGGAAGAGTCCAGAATAATGATCTCGCCTTGCCTTACAATAGCCGCAGCGAGTTTGCCGATGGCCCTCTTTTCCTCAGATACATCGAGTAAACGGTCTTTGTAGGATCTGAATTCTTGCGGAGGAGGGGGGAGAATCGCGCCGCCACGGGTTCGGATAATTGCATCCTGTTCCTCGAGCTTAATCAGATCCCTGCGTGCAGTATCCCGTGATACATCAAACAAGGCGACAATATCATCGGCTGAGATGCGATTGTGTTTGCGTAGATGTTCAACAATGAGCTGCATTCGTTCTTCTTGAAACAAACATGTCACCTCCGAGTGTATGGATGACCGTACTTATACTGATACTTTAATTATAAGTATTCTTAATGTAATTTGCAATATTATAAGTGAACGTAAGTTTTTATAAGTGTTTTAATGAATAGTTAACATTGTTCCTGCACGGGGATGACACTGGCATGAATGGGGAGATGGCTAATATTAGGGATCTGAAGAGCCGTGTGCCAAAGACAAAAACGCTTGAAAAATAAAATTTAAAAAAAGTATTGCAAGTTCAAATTGTCCTGTGGTATACTCATTCTTGTCGCCAAGAAAGACAAACTTGTTATTAAGGCCCGTTGGTCAAGGGGTTAAGACACCTCCCTTTCACGGAGGTAACAGGGGTTCGAATCCCCTACGGGTCATATCTTCACCACCTCATGAGATCTACATTTTCGATGAGTAATCCTCAAAGTCATTGCTCTTATAGACAAGAATGAAGCATGGCACATCCGGTGAAGTTTACAGCAAGAGCCATTAGCTCAGTTGGTAGAGCACCTGACTTTTAATCAGGGTGTCGAAGGTTCGAGCCCTTCATGGCTCACCATTTTTACAATTGAATATGCGGTCGTGGTGGAATGGCAGACACGCTATCTTGAGGGGGTAGTGGGTGTATACCCGTGGAGGTTCGAGTCCTCTCGACCGCATCAAAGCAACAATAAAAGATAGACTTCTATGATCATTCATGGGAGTCTATCTTTGTGTTATACGATATGCATCATCCTGTTCTAGGCATATAAAGGCTGAGCATTCAGGAATAATGTGGTATAATTCAAGCAGATGAGTTGATTATTACGGTTGGAAGGCGGTTCTTGTATGCAGTCGATCTATGAGCGAATTGAACACCTGATTGCCGAACGAGGAATGACCAAAAAGGCTTTCTGCCAACAGCTGAAGATTAGCACAGGCAATCTGGGTGATTGGAAACGTGGCAAGTCTATTCCGAGTACGAATAAATTAATTGAGATTGCTTCGTTTTTTGATGTGAGCCTCGACTGGCTCATGATTGGACGTCCATCGAAGGAAGCGATGGTTCGGGAAAAACGGGAGGATTATTTTTTTGACGTTTTGCGGCAATTGAATTGCCAAGAAAGTGAATTATCGACTGTGGAACAGTCTTTTATCAGCGAATATATTGAGTTCACCCGTTACCGCAAATCCAAGGAAAGCAAGGATGCAGGCGACTATCGCTACAAACCTGAGAACAAATCAGAGAACGATTCTGAGGAAAACGAAGCGTAAGTGATATGAGCAGCAATCATAGACTGAATGTTCAAAAACCTCTGGACTAATCCGAACACACTCGGAGACAGTTCAGAGGTTTTTTTGTATTAACCATGCATGCTTCATGCCCTTATTTACGAAAGACAAGAATTTCTTTGCCCAGCAGATGGGGGCGGAGTGTGTTCCAGATCTGAAGACACTGCTCCTGAAGCTCCCAAGCTGCCATGCCAAGGAGTCGAACGCCGATGCCTCCGGTTGCCAGCAAACTTGCACCTGCGAGCATTCGTCCATCTGGTGGCAGCGCGGATCTGACTTGCTCCAACTCCGCAGTACCAAGCCCCGGTGCGATCATCCACAACGCAGCGGTATGGGTATAGTGAAGGAGAGATGCGGAGTGTTTGGGATCATCGGTATCCGGTTCGAGTCCGAATCGATCCCAGACAGCCAGTTGCTCACCTTGCCATATCTCCGTCAAGCTGCGGTAACGCTCGAATTGGAAAGCTTCTCCCCGATGAATCCGTCCGGCAGACCAGATATCTGCATAGGCCAGGATTGCCCTTTCTTCCAGCTCAAAGGTTACAGCGAGCGAAGAAGAACTTCCTTTGAAGGGAATGACGCATTCAGGAAAGTATTCCAGCGTGGCTCCCTTTCCCAACCGAAAGTGATGATTAACGGATGAAGGAATGGAAGGTGTGGGATGGAGTCTGGTAGCAGATGTGCTGCTCAACATGACATGGGTGCCTTCACCTAATTCCCACTCGGAATGATAATGATCCCCGTTAAGGACTCCGGGCGAGACGTCGGACGTGTACACACATAATTCGGTTCCGCCTCCGGGAGGTCGAAAGGATCGGCTAAACCGGAGTGGTGCGCTGTAATAACGATCGGTCATGACAGTGCGGTCGCCTTGAAAGGCAAAGGAGGCCCGAAGCTCGCTGCGACGTGTGACGGGCGCACCTGCACTTTCTTTCCCATTTAGCTCTGTCCCCGTGGGGGCAGAAGATGAATTAATGCGAGTGAGTGCCATGTTCATGGCTGTGTGAATGCAGATGTGCAGCGGAAGCATCGTCATCCATATATTGATGTTCGAGCCAGTGGACAATCTCGGATACACCTTCACCGCTCATTAGATTAGACATGACATAAGGGCGGCCTTCGCGTACCCGCTCGGTATCATTTTTCATAACTTCCAGGCTTGCTCCAACGTAAGGGGCGAGGTCGGTTTTGTTGATTAACAGCAGATCTGAACGTGTGATGCCGGGACCGCCTTTGCGAGGAAGTTTTTCTCCTTGAGCAACGTCGATAATGTAGATGAATACATCAGCCAGTTCCGGACTGAATGCAGCAGAGAGATTGTCGCCGCCGCTCTCGATGAAGATCAGTTGCAGATCCGGGAAACGTTCAATCAACTCGTCAACTGCTTCGAAATTCATTGAGGCATCCTCACGAATAGCCGTGTGCGGGCATCCGCCTGTCTCTACGCCGATAATGCGCTCTGGTGCCAGTGCATTCTGACGCAGCAAGATTTCGGCATCTTCCTTGGTATAAATGTCATTGGTGATGACAGCAAGGCTATAACGTGTACGCAGTGCCTTGGACAGCTTCTCCACAAGGGCTGTTTTACCTGAACCTACCGGTCCGCCAATTCCAATTCGCATCGGACGACTCCGATCAAATGCCTTACGTTCCCACTCCGGATGATGCGTATGATTAGCTCCTCCACACATAACAATTCCTCCTAAGTTAGATAAAAGTTGTAGTTAAGACATAAACAGCCGCGCGGGTAAGGTCTCATGCCGCATGGCGTAGATTTCCTGGGCGATTCCGAAGCTGTGCATATCTTCGGGGTCATTTCCCCGAATGAGAGCCCATTCCGCTTCGATATCATCAAGCAGTTTCTGAATCAACATCTGCGCTTCGGTTTGTCCGATGGGCAGCAGGCGAAGTGCGCTGTTCACATAAGCGTTCACTGAGGTATACAGATGCCCGGTAACGGCTTCATCCAATTCAATCTCCAATTGATAGTTGATATAACCGTGAATGGTCGTGATGCCGTAATACGCGCCGTATTCCCGTATGGCCTCATCAATTAGGGAAAAGTCCATCCATGGATAGAGTGAACGGGCCAGCTTGAGCAGTCGTTTTCCCATTTTGTGGCCGCTTTCCCTGAGTTCCCGAGGGGAGCGCTGGGCGTGGACACGTTTGTCATACAGGGCAAGTAGAGCGGCATCTTGCTGTTTTATCGCCTGATAGACGCCTTTGATGGCAAGACCATCTAGTCGTACAAGACTGGAATGAAGCTGGCTGCGAATAAACTGTTCAAGCTGCGCGGTATTTTGCACGGTGCCATCATGCGTGTAAGCTTCCAAACCGAAGGAATGGGAGAAACCACCGATGGGCAGGGCTGAATCCAGCAGCTGAACATAACGGAGTAGCTTTGTGCCACTATTCATCATGAGCGCCCCCTTATCAGCTAATCCGTATTCCTATCAAAACATAAAGTACCGCTGTGCCATAGGCAACTCGTCTGCGGGTTCGCAGGTGAGAAGCTCGCCGTCGGCGCGTACCTCGTAGGTTTCGGGATCGACTTCAATGACAGGGGTGACGTCGTTATGAATCATGTCTTTTTTACTGACCGAGCGACAGCCCTTGACGGGTTCAACCCGTTTCTTCAGGCCCAATGACTCTTTGATCCCTGCTTCTGCTGCGGCTTGGGAGACAAAGGTGATCGATCCGCTGGCAATGGCGCTACCATAAGCTCCGAACATGGGTCTGCCAAATACGGGCTGAGGTGTCGGGATGGACGCATTGGGATCGCCCATCTGGGCAAATGTAATCATGCCACCCTTGATGACAATCTCGGGTTTAACTCCGAAGTAAGCTGGTTTCCATATGATTAGATCGGCCAGCTTTCCAACTTCCACCGAACCGACGAGATGACCGATTCCGTGTGCGATAGCTGGATTGATGGTGTACTTGGCGACATATCGCTTGATCCGATCGTTATCGGAGGGGGAATTCGGGTTGAGCTCAAGTTTACCACGCTGTTTTTTCATTTTGTCGGCTGTCTGCCAGGTGCGGATAATGACTTCGCCCACTCGGCCCATGGCTTGAGAATCGGAACTAATGATGCTGAACACGCCAAGATCATGCAAAATGTCTTCGGCTGCGATGGTTTCGGGACGAATCCGCGAATCGGCGAAAGCCACATCTTCCGGGATGGAAGGGTCCAGGTGATGACACACCATCAACATATCGAGATGCTCTTCTACAGTGTTGCGTGTGTACGGTCGTGTTGGGTTGGTTGATGAGGGGATAACGTAGGACTCCCCAGCGGCCCGGATGATATCCGGTGCGTGTCCGCCACCAGCGCCTTCCGTATGGTACGTGTGGATCGTCCGGCCGTTGATCGCAGCCAGGGTATTTTCGAGAAATCCGGTTTCGTTCAATGTATCGGTATGGATAGCGACTTGAACATCATGTTCCCCGGCGGCAGTCAGGCAGGCATCGATAGCGCTCGGGGTAGTGCCCCAATCTTCATGCAGCTTCAGGCCGATTACACCCGCTTCAATCTGTTCGATTAAAGGTGCGGTACTGGAACTGTTGCCTTTGCCAAGGTAACCGATGTTCATGGGAAAAGCCTCTGCCGATTCTAACATCCGGTGGATGTGCCAGGCTCCTGGTGTGCAGGTGGTGGCTTTGGTTCCTGTTGCGGGTCCTGTTCCGCCGCCGATCATGGTCGTGACCCCGGAGGATAATGCAGTCTGAATCTGCTGTGGGCAGATGAAATGAATATGGGTATCAATGCCGCCAGCAGTTACAATCATGCCTTCACCGGCGATGATTTCGGTGGAAGCACCGATGACCAGGGCGGGATGAACACCATCCATTGTATCCGGGTTACCGGATTTGCCAATGGCGCAGATGTGACCATCCCGAATGCCGATATCAGCTTTTACAATGCCCCAATGATCGATAATGATAGCGTTGGTGATAACAGTATCAGGAGTTCCGTCACTTCGCAGAGCAGTAGTAGACTGGCCCATCCCGTCGCGGATAACCTTGCCGCCCCCGAACTTGCTCTCATCTCCGTATACGGCATAATCATGTTCAATCTCTGCCCATAGTTCGGTATCTGCAAGTCTTACGGCATCGCCGGTTGTCGGTCCAAACATGGACGCGTACTGTTCACGGCTCATTCGTTTCATGAAGATTCACCCCCATCTTGTATGGGAGGGGAGAACGTCTTCAGGAATGCCTCCAGTTTCAGTGGATCAGGAGCTTGATCCGCAGAGCCTTCGGTTAATCCGTTGAACCCGTGAATCTGGCGTTTGCCGCCAAAGGTTGTGAGTTCAACAGGTTTCTCTTCACCAGGTTCGAAGCGAACTGCGGTGCCTGCCGGAATATGCAGGCGATGTCCAAAAGCTGACGTGCGATCAAAGTCCAGTGCTGCATTAACTTCATAGAAGTGAACGTGAGAGCCGACCTGGACGGGGCGGTCGCCGCGGTTAAGGACAATGAGTCGTAGGGTTAAACGATCCGGATGACAGATGATGTCGTCATCTGGCTTCAAACGGTATTCACCAGGAATCATGGTTTCTCCTGCCTTTCTCAGCGTATAGGTTCATGTACGGTAACCAGTTTTGTACCGTCAGGAAATGTGGCTTCTACCTGTACTTCAGGAATCATATCGGGAACACCATCCATACAGTCTTCACGTGTCAGGATGGTGCCTCCGTATCTCATTAATTCGGCAACACTCATTCCATCCCGTGCTCGTTCCATCAGTTCGGAGGTCAACAAGGCGATGGCTTCGGGAACATTCAACTTAAGTCCGCGTGCTCTTCGTTCACGGGCGAGGTTAGCGGCCACGGTAATCAGGAGTTTTTCCTTTTCCTGCTCAGTCCAGTGCAAGGCAATCCGACCTTTCGCTTATAATGTCTGATATGTTCATGGATCATGTTATATGTTAAATATACTCACACAGGGTGAATCCTTTGTCAATAAGCTTCAAAGCTTATTAGCAGTATGCATGAAACGAGTAGGCATGAAATAAAATTATGTAAGCTATATTGACATGAAGAGTGTAACCCTCCATAATTTGGATCAACGAACATTTCGGACGCAAATGACCTTAATGTTCGTCAATAGACTAAAAAAAGGGAGTGTAGGCTATTGAAGAAGAGGTCGGTCAAGTTATGGAGTATTTTGCTGGGTGCGGTCATTGTGATGACAGGATGTGTGGAGGGCGCTGCGCCGCCTGAAGCTTCGGGTTCAGGTGGTACAGGAGAGCCGGCTGCATCCGGTGATACGATTAAAGTTGGCATTCTTCACTCTCTCAGCGGAACGATGGCGATCAGTGAGGTATCTGTTAAAGATGCCGAGATGCTTGCTATTGAAGAGATCAACGCCGCGGGCGGAGTTTTGGGTAAACAGATCGAGCCTGTAGTTGAGGATGGCGCTTCGGATTGGCCTACTTTTGCGGAGAAGGCTGGGAAGTTACTGCAACAGGATAAGGTAGCTGCTGTATTTGGTGGATGGACCTCTGCAAGTCGGAAGGCTATGCTCCCAGTGTTTGAACAGAACAAAGGTTTATTGTTTTACCCGGTGCAATATGAGGGATTGGAATCGTCGCCAAATATTTTTTATACAGGAGCAACAACGAATCAGCAGATCGTTCCATCTGTAACTTGGTTACTGGAGAACAGGGGCAAGACGTTTTATCTGCTCGGTTCAGATTATGTATTCCCAAAAACGGCCAATCAGGTCATTAAGGCACAACTCGCAGCAGAAGGCGGCGAAGTAGTGGGTGAGGAGTACACACCGCTGGGCCATACCGATTATAGTACCATCATTAGCAAAATCAAAGCTGCGAAGCCGGATATTGTATACAATACGCTGAACGGAGATAGCAATGTGGCCTTCTTCAAACAATTGAAGGATGCCGGAATCTCCTCGGATCAGATGACAACCCTCTCGGTGAGTGTGGCGGAGGAAGAAATCCGTGGCATCGGCGCAGATGTATTGAAGGGACATCTGGCTTCGTGGAATTATTATCAGACAACGGATACACCTGAGAATGCAACATTTGTTGCCAAGTATAAAGAAAAATACGGTGCTGATCGAGTGACAGCTGATCCGATTGAAGCGGGATATGTGGCGGTTTATCTCTGGAAGGCGGCGGTGGAAAAAGCAGGATCAACCGACGTAGAGAAGGTGAAGGCAGCTGCCAAGGGTCTAGAGTTTGATGCCCCGGAAGGTAAGGTAACCGTGGATGGAGAGAATCAGCATATCTACAAAACCGTACGGATCGGTGAGGTGCAGGAAGATGGGCAGTTCAAGGAATTGTGGAATTCTGGTGAGCCTGTCAAGCCGGACCCTTATCTGAAAACGTATGAATGGGGAGCTTCCCTCAGCGCTAAATAACATAGAAACCTCGCAATAAAACAGGTAACTCGCTTCAAAGCAGCCGAAACATAAACGAGGGTGTGACAACACATCCTCTCACCGTATCACGGTAAAGCGTTACTGTGGTGTGGGGAATGTTGTTGCCGCTAATTGAAGTCATGTTGAAATATCGAGAGTCACGGTATGGAGGAGGGGATAGCGATGGATATGTTTATCCTGCAGATGTTCAACGGTCTGAGTATCAGTTCAATTCTGTTGTTGATTGCATTGGGGCTTGCAGTAACGTTTGGCCTGATGAATGTCATCAATATGGCTCACGGTGAACTGATCATGATCGGTGCATATGCAACGTATGTAACACAAAATCTGTTCATGTCCTATGCTCCAGCGGCGTGGTTTGGTGCCTACTTTGTTGTGGCTCTACCGATTGCGTTCATTGTAGCTGCTCTGATTGGCTGGTTGCTTGAAGTGGTGTTGATCAGGCATCTATATGGCAGGCCGCTGGACAGTCTGCTTGCGACATGGGGTGTAGGCATGATGCTGCAACAACTGGCCCGTACAATATTCGGAGCACCAAATGTGGGAGTATCCAGTCCGGCTTGGCTCAATGGGGGATTGGCGATCTCGGATGGTATTGTATTTCCGTATAAACGAATTTTCATTATCGCACTGGTTGCGGTTGTGCTGTTGTGCATGTATCTCTATATCTATCGAACATCTTCCGGAAGACGAATGAGGGCTGTAATGCAAAATCGGAGCATGGCGGGGTGTCTTGGGATTTCGACCAGGCGGGTAGATGGCATGACCTTTGCGATTGGTTCGGGCATTGCCGGAATTGCTGGCTGTGCATTAACGCTCATTGGTCCGATTGGTCCTTCACTTGGTACGTATTATATTGTGGATGCGTTCATGGTCGTTGTTCTGGGTGGGGTAGGGAAATTGGTTGGAACCGTGTGCGGTGCACTGGGGATTGGTATGTTCAACACGCTGTTCGAAACCTATACCTCGGCCTCCATTGGCAAGGTGCTTGTGTTTGTATGTATCGTTGCTTTCCTGCAATGGAAACCACGCGGTTTGGTCGCGATGCGCACACGGAGTCTCGATTAACGTGAAGAAGGGGGTTAGTTCATGTCGGCATTACTCAAGACTGGCAGTCTGAAAATGAGGATTATCTGGGCGGTTGTACTCATCATGATGTGTCTTGCTCCACTAATCTCCACGGAGTTTCGTCTGAGTCTGTTAGCCAAGTTTTTGGCGCTGGCGATCCTGGCCATTGGTCTCGATCTGATCTGGGGTTATGGCGGTGTGTTGAGTCTTGGGCATGGGGTGTTCTTTGGTCTGGGTGGATACGCGATGGCGATGTATCTGAAGCTTCAGGCCAGTGGAGCAACACTTCCTGACTTCATGGGATGGAGTGGTCTCAGTGGTCTGCCATGGTTCTGGGAGCCGTTTCGTTCTTTCCCGGTGGCGCTGTTATTGGGGATAGCCCTTCCGGCATTGCTCGCCTTTGCCCTGGGGTGGTTTACGTTCCGTAACCGGATCACCGGTGTATATTTTACCATCCTGACTCAAGCCTTGGTTCTTATTACGGTAACACTCTTTGTTGGTAAACAGGAATGGACGGGTGGGACAAATGGCATTACCGGATATAATTCGATCTTTGGTTTCACACTTCATTCCGCAGGAACAACAATTGTTCTCTACTATATAACGCTTGCTGTTCTGGTGATCGCGTATGTGCTCTGTCGTCGAATGGTGAACAGTCGGTTTGGTCAAGTGCTAGAAGCTGCGCGTGATGGAGAGAATCGGGTGCGATTCCTCGGATATGATCCGGCAGGATATAAAACGCTGGCTTTTGCTTTTTCCGGTGCGCTTGCAGGCATCGCGGGCATGTTGTTTGTTCTTCAGGTGGGTATTATCTCGCCATCGATGATGGGGATTGTGCCTTCCATTGAGATGGTCCTGTGGGTTGCATTGGGTGGTCGCGGTACGCTTATTGGAGCGGTCATCGGAGCGGTGGTGCTGAATGCAGCCAAAACAGGCATAAGTGAGGCTTATCCCGAAGGGTGGCTGTTCGTCATTGGTGGGCTCTTTGTAACGGTAGTTTTGTTCATGCCAAACGGTATTGTAGGTGTATATCGTCATGTCGTTCGCTTGCTGAAGCGGAGAGGAGAGAGTGCGCATGTCCAAGTCACTCGGGAAAAACCTAAAGTCTACTGAGGAATCAGCGGTGTTAGTAGCCGAGGGCATTACGGTGGCCTTTGGTGGGTTCGTTGCTGTCAAAGGCATGAATCTGAAGCTGCATGAACATGACCTGCATTTTCTGATTGGACCGAATGGTGCGGGGAAAACCACGATGCTGGATGTGATATGTGGCAAAACCAAACCGATGTCCGGCTCGGTAAAGATGGCGGATGGTACGGAATTAACAAGACTGAAGGAGCACCAGATTGTTCGCAAAGGGGTGGGACGCAAATTCCAGGCGCCATCGATCTTCGCGGGTCTGACGGTACAGGAGAATCTGACGCTGGCGGCGGAGACTCGCCGTTCTCCTCTACAGGCCATCGGTATTCGTCGATATGGAAAAATGAGTGCTGCCATGGAGCATGTTACTCTCCAGATTGCTCTGCAAGACCGCATTAACGCCCGTGCAGGAGCATTATCCCACGGGGAGAAGCAGTGGCTGGAGATCGGTATGTTGCTCTTGCAGGAGCCTCGTGTGTTGTTGCTGGACGAACCAGCGGCGGGCATGACGGATGAAGAGACACACAAGACCGGACGACTTCTGCAAGAAATTGCGCGTGAACGCTCGGTTGTGGTGGTGGAGCATGATATGGAGTTTGTGCGAGAGTTTGCAGCCAAGGTGACCGTGATGCATGAAGGCAAATTGTTGAAGGAAGGTACGATGGCGGAAGTGCAGGCGGATCCGAAAGTGGCAGAAGTGTATCTGGGCAAAAGGAGGGATGACCATGCTGTCGCTGCAACGAATTGAATCCGGCTACGGGGAAAGCAATGTGCTTCGGGGTGTAAGCCTGGACGTACAGCCTGGGCAGGTGGTGTGTCTGATGGGCCGTAACGGTGTAGGTAAAACGACGTTGATGAAAACATTGATGGGGCTGCTCAAAACACGCAAGGGCAATATTCAGTGGCAAAATCAGGAGTTATCCACGTTGGATACAGCCAAGCGTGCAAGGGCGGGGATTGGTTATGTACCGCAGGGGCGGGAAATTTTCCCGCAGCTTACGGTGAAAGAAAACTTATTGCTTGGTCTGGAGACAAGTGCGCCGGGAGTAAAAACGTTCCCGGAAGATGTGCTGGCGATGTTTCCAGTACTTGCGACGATGTATGGACGGCAGGGCGGGGATCTGAGTGGTGGACAGCAGCAACAGTTGGCATTCGCCCGGGCATTGGCTTCGCGTCCGGGGTTGTTGCTCCTTGATGAGCCGACAGAAGGCATCCAGCCTTCTATCGTGGAGGACATTCGGCAGGTTATTTTGCAGCTCAAGGCAAAGGGGAACCTCTCGGTTCTGCTGGTAGAGCAGAGTATCGATTTTGTACGAAGTGCCGCAGATTACATCTATATCATGGACAAAGGAACCATAACCCTGCATGGGACACCGCAAGAACTGGATATGTCGCAGTTTGAACATCATCTCTCCGTATAGTTGTAGTTAGTCGGCGAGTGGAGGAAGGTTTCAGGAACGCTCCAATGTGCGCACTTCAGACAATGCCTTCTTCAATTGGTGTTCTGTCTTTCTCTGTTCGGTAATATCCATGTGTGCAATCAAAGCGAGATCGGTATCCTGAATTGAATTTGCATAAGATAGAGGGGTGAGTTCTACACGAAACCACCTCTTTTCGTTGTATACAGTATACACGCAGATGTCATATGTATGATTTCGATTAAAGGGTATTCCGCGTTCTTTCAAATTCTGTGCGACAAGTGCCATGTTAGCGTTCTTGCCTCGTTTTGCCCAGGCTTCCGTCAGATGCAGGTAATGTCTATGATTACTGTGTGTATCCGGGGATGGTGAGCATTGACCGAGTCCCTGTTGCCAGGCACGGTTACAACTTTGGATAATCCAATTGTGATCAACGATGATGAGCTGGTGACGTATGGACTGGAACGACAGCCTCTCCAGATCGGATGTAACATGTCTCATGGATGGGACCCTCCTTTGGCAGAAATCTTATCTCAGTTCATCTGGAATATCCAAAATATCAGCGACCAGGTGCCTGAATCGGGTTGCTTTGCGTGTGCCGTGAATAAGATTGGATAAACGATAGGGTGGGATGCCATGCTGTTCACAAAAGGTCTTCTGGTCCACTTGAAGTTCGGTTAGCCGTCGTTTGATGGCCCATCCGAACGGAGTAACTGGTTTTTTCTTGTTCAAAAGGGTTCACCCCTGGTTAGAATGTAGTATTCAGCCGCCCTTTCTTCATGTAAAATATATAGAAATGCGAGCTGTATGTTTCATTATATACGTAAATTCGTCATCTAACAATTAAAAAAGACGGAAAAAAGTGTATTTTGTGATGATAAATGGCGTAAATACGTAAATAAAACAAATAAAATGACAAAAAACACGTCGGCAAGGAGGTTGCCGCGTGTTTTTTAGTTTGTCTGAATAAAGGGGAGCAGGTATGAGGAGGAAGAGGATTAGGCCCTGTAGGCATGAAGTCCAGCTCCAAGCATATGGAAACTGGGGAAAAATGATTTCATGGACATCGAGGTTGGCTGTGCCAGTCCATCCGCAGCCGAGGCGCTGACGGTCTTCCATTCATTCTCCAGATCTGTGGCCAGGCGGACCATCAGATCCTTGGTTGTATCGTTGTTCAGGGGAATGACTTTGGAGGCTTCGGTTATGCAGGCATTCATGGCTGAATGCAGGTAACCAAGGACCGCCTCCTCGACCGGGATGTCGAGGTGGTGGTTAATCCAGGCGTGAACAGTGGAGAGGCAGCCAACCGAATCGTATTTGGCAAAGATCTGTTCGAGCTGGCTGAATTCAATCCAGGGGTGCAGAGCGCGTGCAAGTCTGATCAATCGTTTACCCATGGCGGCAGCTTGTTCTCTGAGATCTCCAGGGGTTCGCTGAACATGGACGAGCTTGTCGATTAGAGCTATCCGCCATGTATCCTTGTGATCTGCTGCGGTATAGATGCCTTTGATGGCCATACCTTCTAGACGAACGATGCTCGGATGCAACTGACAACGCATGAATGATTCGAGATCTTCAGCATTACGAATGGTACCCTCCCTGATATGGATATCCATGCCGAAGGAATGGGTGAACCCTCCAACCTGAATAGAGGAATCAAGCAGTTTGACATAATCGAGCAGCTTATTCCCACGGTTCACAATCATTCGCCTCCTGTGTTCGTTAAATGTCACTTAAAGTGACATTTATATTCCTTTTTGTTTGCATTATGTTTAAAAATCCGAATTATATGATAGTTATCATCCCATAAATGTCCGCCTTTTGTCAATAGTATCAGTTGAATTTAATGGATTAAATCTGTGATTCAAATATTTGTGTTATTTTATATAACATATAAGGTTAAATATCTGCGAAGTGCAGGGAGGACTAGATATAAATGAATCAATAAGATCAGCTCAATCCGGAAAGGAGGGGATCAAATCTAATGTATGCAGTTCATGGGTAAAGATGACGAGATTATGCGATTTTTGATGAAAATGCCTAGCTGAAAAAGAAGTATTAAAAAATACTTTACTTTTGGTTCTGAACCCGGTATAATCAATTCTGTTGCCGATTATTTACGACATGCGGTCGTGGTGGAATGGCAGACACGCTATCTTGAGGGGGTAGTGGGCGTATGCCCGTGGAGGTTCGAGTCCTCTCGACCGCATCATATGAACGATTAAAAAGAAGCTTTCCATTAATGGAAGGCTTCTTTTTTTGTCTTTTTGAACAGTTTGACATCAAAGTTGATAAAAAAGGCCATCCATTACCGGGGCAATGCTGCTCTACCTTCCGGCTACGGGTGGCCAATGTATTATTTTTGCAGCAAGTTCTTGATATCTTCTTCAATCTTGTCCGGTGTTGTTTTGGGAGCATAACGTTTAATTACCTGTCCGTTCTGATCCACAAGGAATTTGGTGAAATTCCATTTGATTGCTTTGGAGCCGAGCAGGCCAGGAGCTTCTGTGCTAAGGTGCTGGAAGAGAGGGTGAGCGCTTGAGCCGTTCACATCAATTTTCTCAAACATAGGGAAGCTCACGCCATAATTCATCTGACAGAACTCGGCGATATCGTCGGAAGATCCTTTTTCCTGGGCAAACTGGTTGCTTGGAAAACCAAGGACTTCAAATGGCGCATCCTTGAACTTGTCTTGCAATTCTTGCAGACCTTTGAATTGAGGTGTAAGGCCGCATGAGCTTGCCGTATTCACAATCAGTAACACTTTGTCACGGTAGTCGGACATTTCAACTTCTTGACCGCGAAGGGTATTCACTTTGTAATCGTAGACTGTCATCTAAATCGCCTCCATGATATCATCTGATACCTCTTATTATATTGGTTACAATTAAATAATGCAAAACTAATATGGTGTTAAATGAATCAAAAGAGGCAAGTTGTGCAGAATGCGTGAATGAAATGCGTAGTGATTTTCGTCAGAGTGAGAATTAGATAGATTTAAAGAGATGGATAGAGTATGACCTTGTTGTAAGCGCTATTATATGTGAGTATTGCCGAAAATCTGTCGATTCGGTGATCTGTGCGGACTTTACACCGACATGGCGCGGGTGTATGATTCATAACGTAATTTCAATTTAAACTAAATTGTACCTGAAAAACGAAACAAACGATAATATCGCTCGATCTTATTTTAAGATATACGAACGATGTTTTAATCGCTGAGTTTCCATTCATTGATGAGTGGGAAACGGGGGAACCAACAGAATGCGCTGTCCAGGACAGTAGGCATTCATGGGGTGAATTTTCCGGTGACAGCCGGAAATAGGGCGACTCTCGCGCCCGAATCCGTCAGCTAACCTCGTAAGCGTTAAAGGGAGAGGCAACAAGCCGTACGCTGGTTCATGGCGTTTTCGCCATGGGTTCTTTAAGAAGCGTTCGGGAGGCCTTGGTCCCCCACGCTTCTTTTTTGTTGTCTTTTCACGCCAAGGGAGGAACGAATGATGGATACTGAGATGATCTTAGTGACTGCTCCAAATGAAGCAGGACGCAAATTTATTAAATTGCTGATGTACAAAAAAATGCCGTTTGCCGTTCTAACCAACAGTGCAGGGGAAGAGCGCAGACTCCGTAGAATCGGAGTAGAACATGTCATTCGCATGAATACGGCTGCAGCTCAAAAATGGTTTTTGCCGCAGGGCAGCGTAGGCAACGTGTTTATTTTCGAGAACAGCCTGAATCTGACCTGTCGTTATTTACAGATCTGCCGTTCATGGACATCGAAATCCCTGTGCGTCATTACAGAGCAGAGTCATCCTAAGGGCATCTATCGGGGCATGGGCGCAGACCGGATTGTATATTCGCTCAATGGGGAAGTTGGCTTTCTCCTCAATGGGTAATGCCATAGCTTGTGATTGCTCAGGTGTAAGGTGCCTGTTATAATTGAATGTATCGATAAACGGAAATTTGAGGAGACTCATGCATGATGGTGAGTCTTCTTTTTTATGGTTTTAAAGGTAGTTCAAGACTTTTTGACACGAACTTTTAGATTTGGATCAGGAATCACCTGTGGCTTACAAGGAGGAATTGGCGTGCCGGATGTAGGTGGATTGAAATGGTTGTTTTTTGATGTTGGAGATACGCTGGTGGATGAATGGGAGCCGGTTGATGATATTATCGGACAGTTCGTCCGTGAAGCCTGTGCTTTGGGATATCCGGTAAAGATTGAGGCGGTACGCGAACTGTTCGCGAACTGTTACCGAAAATATGAGCAATGGCCTATGAGAGTGGCGATTCGCACATTCGTTGAAGACGAGGGACACCAGAAACAGATTCAGGACAAGTTGAAGTTTCAAAAAGATCTTGAACGTCCTTTTCCTTCAGCGGATTCCGTTCTTCAGCAGTTGTCACGGTATTATCGTATTGGCATTATTGCCAATCAGAGTCCTGGAACGGAAGAAAGACTGGAGAGCTACGGCTTGCGGAAGTATGTTGATGTTCTGGCGTGTTCGGCTGAAGAAGGAGTGTCCAAGCCAGACCCTGAGTTATACGCTGTGGCCTTGAAGCAGGCCGGTTGTGAACCGGAGGAAGCCGTCATGATCGGCGATCGGATCGATAACGACATTATACCTGCTCGGAAGCTGGGCATGCGTACAATTCGGATTATGCAGGGTTACGGAAGATTCCAGCCAGACCGATCGGATGACGAACGTGCGGATTGGACTGTTAATTCATTGGATGAACTCCTGCCATTACTGGTGCCCAATCAGGATTAGATAATTGTTTATTAGAGTTTAGCGTTTTATTATAAAAGGAAACATGTTGCTGTATTGCAACAATAAAGGCTGATCAACTTGGGTATAGAATACCGCAGTTGATCAGCCTTTTTAGTATTTAGTCGATAAGAACGAGATTAGAATAACCGAATCGTCTGAATGATCAGATATACATTCAGCACAACGATAATCGCGGCAATGACCCATGAGATGATTTTGAGCCACAATTTGTTGGCGAATGCACCCATGCTTTTTTTATCACTCGTGAACATCACCAGGGGAATTACAGCAAAGGGTAATTGAAGAGACAGCACGACCTGGCTCAAAATGAGCAGTTCTTCTGTGCCATGTTCTCCTGCAATGGCTGTGACAATTACCGCCGGGATGATGGCGATCAGACGTGTGACCAGTCTGCGCAGCCAAGCCGGAATTCGAATGTTCAGGAAACCTTCCATAACGATCTGCCCAGCGAGTGTACCTGTAAGGGTGGAGTTCTGACCTGATGCTAACAGCGCCACACCGAACAGAATACTTGCAACCGTAGTACCCAATAGAGGTGTCAGCAGATGGTACGCATCTGCGATCTCGGCAACCTGTGTCATACCAGCACTGTGGAATACAGCAGCAGATACAATCAGGATGGCTGCATTGATGAACAGGGCCAGTGTCAGCGCGATTGTAGAATCCATGGTCGAGTACCGAATGGCTTCTTTTTTGCCCTGTGGTGTCTGTTCGATCTGACGGGTCTGCACAATGGAAGAATGCAGATACAGATTATGCGGCATCACGGTTGCTCCGATAATACCAATGGCAATATAGAGCATGGCCGGGTTTTGCAGAATCTCGACATTTGGCACAAAACCGTGGAGCACACCGCCCATATCCGGTTTCGCCAGAAACAGGTCAATACCGAAGCAGAGGGCAATGGTTGCCATGAGCACAATGACGAGAGTTTCCAAAGCGCGGAAGCCTTTGTTTTGCAGCACAAGAATCAGGAGTACATCAACTGCGGTGATGATAACGCCGTATAACATGGGGATGTTAAATAACAGCTTTAATGCGATGGCAGAACCTATGACCTCAGCCAGATCGGTAGCTGCAATGGCAAGCTCACACAGAATCCATAACATCATGACAACAGGCATGCTGAATCGTTCACGACAGGCTTGAGCCAGATCCCGTCCAGTGACGATGCCAAGCTTGCCAGCCAGCGACTGAAGGACAACGGCCATCAGGTTCGATAACAGGATAACGGATAACAAAGTATACCCGAACTGCGAGCCGCCTGCGATATCTGTTGCCCAGTTCCCGGGGTCCATGTAACCTACGGCAACAAGGTATCCTGGGCCTACAAAGGCGAGGAATTTCTTCCACCATGCAGCATTCTGCGGAACTTTCATTGAACTATGTGCTTCTCCAAGTGAAGGGGCCATGCCCGCAGTAGACAATGATTCTCTTGAAGGAGCGTTGAACGGATTTTTTTTACTCATACGATAATCACCTGACTTTGAATTATTGATTTTGAGATATTGATGCGGGATAACCCGCTCATGATATATCTAAATTTTTATGTTTATTGTTACATTGTACTCCTTCAATTGTTTTTGTCTAGTGCAACTTTTATGTATCAGCACAAAATTTCGGTTGCAGCTTTCAGATGCCCCTTCGTATATTACCCAAACATAGGGAAAATACAGCCATCGCATTGAAATGCATGAAAATAATAAAGTTGTAAAAGCTGATAAAGATACAAAATTGCGTTTCAAAATGAGCCAGAAGTTTAAATTGAAAGGAAGGCAGTAAAAACTATATGGATAAGGGAGAGATTCTTAATGGAAGCTTTATATACAGCAGTAGCGACAGTTAAAGGTGGACGTACAGGTTCCGTGACTTCTTCGGATGGCGTACTCAAGCATGATCTGAAAATGCCAAAAGAGCTTGGTGGATCCGGTGGTGAAGGTACTAACCCTGAGCAGCTTTTTGCCGCTGGATATGGAGCATGTTATGAAAGTGCCCTTGCCAATGTAGCACGCAAAGCAGGTGTGAAATTGGAGGATGTGGTCGTTACAAGTAACGTATCCATTGGTAAAGACCCTGCGGATGACGGTTTCCAGCTGTCTGTTCGTCTGGACGTTAGCATGCCTGGTGTAGATCATAGTCAAGCAGAGGAATTGGCCCGCAAGGCGCATGATTTCTGTCCATATTCGAAAGCAACACGCGGCAACATTGATGTTGTTTTAAACGTAGTCTAAGATTTGACTCCCGGCAAGTAAAGGGAACATATAGAGCAGGGTATCGTCCCATATACCTGATGTTCGACTACAAAGCCCTGCTGGCAATCGGCAGGGTTTTGTGTTGATTATAATATATGGACATGATGCAGGAGATTAGATGCCAGATCGCGTACTATTTTACATAATTGCACTCCCACTTCATGCTACACATTCCATAAAGGGGGAACGAAGATGAGTATTGAAGAGATGATCGAGCGGCGATTTGTGTGTACGAAATGCAGGGGCACGGATTGTAACATTAAGGAAGTCTCCATGTCAGGAGCAGGCCTGAGCAAGATGTTTGATATACAGCATAATCACTACCTGTTCGTGGCTTGTGCTTCCTGCGGGTATGTTGAAGTATTTGATCCGGATGTCTTGAAAGGGAAAAAACAGGGGCAGGTAGGGACTATTCTGGATATTCTGTTTGGCGGGTAGACATGCGCGAGTTGACATTGAACTGAATTTTCTTTAATATAACTTAGTACTGAGTAGTGTCATTGCATGAACCAAATTTGAATTAAACAGGTGATATCCATGTCTTATAGACCGCGTATTGCAGATTTAGAATTAGCTTATGGTAACAAGGAAGACGGATTGTACGAATTTAAAATGAATTTGGTAGACGGTACAAAATGCCGTGTATTCTACTCCCGTTCCCCGGAATGGAAGATGACCAATATCAGTCGTTTGCAGAAAACGCCTTGTCCAGTATGTCGCAAAGATTTCATTTGCAAATGTATGGACCAGTGGGCAAGTGACCTGCATCAACAGATGATCGATGACCAATGGATGGAAAAGGCAGTTACGGAGTAATTGTCGGACAGATACGAGCGCGGGCACAATGCCTGCGCTCTTTTTCTTTATATTTCCAATAAATGCGTGTTCAAAAAGAGCGGTTTTCAGTCTTTTTGAACTACCTCTAGAAATAAATTTAGAATTAGTCAACAAGAAGGCCCAGATTGGGTAAGTTACTCTAACCGCAACAATAGGAGGCAGCCAATATGACAGCAAATCAAACAGATGTGCATCAGGGACATCCGATCGTACTGGTGGATGGTGTCTGTCACTTCTGCCAGGGCTTAACCAAATGGATTATCAAGCGTGACCCGGAAGGGAAATATCATTTTGCTTCGCTCCAATCAGATGTAGCCAAGGAACTGCTGGAGAAGGGCAATCTGTCGACAGACAGTATGGACACCTTTGTTCTGATTGAAAATGGAAAATACTATACACGTTCAACCGCCGCGCTGCGATTGGCGAAAGGTCTGAAGTTTCCTTATCCGTTGTTATATGTGTTCATTATTGTACCGAAATTTATTCGTAATGCAGTCTATAACTTGGTTGCTCGCAACCGTTATCGCTGGTTTGGCAAGGATGAAGCGTGCATGTTGCCTACCCCAGAGATCAAAGATCGATTTTTGTGAGTGTGATTAATAACGGAAATAATTGGGTAATGACTACAGATCATATCTATTTTGGGAGGACAACAACTTGAAGAAGTGGACTACATTATTTATCGGGGCATTATTAGCAGTGAGCTTGGCAGCATGCGGTAACGATACAGATAATACGGCAACGCCGCCAGCGACTAACAACGAAACATCTAACGAGGGTAATACACCTGCGGAGCAGGAAACAAAGATCCCTACCTTGGACGAATTGATTACCAAAACCAATGCAGCAACCAAAGAAATGAAAAGCTTCACAACTGAAGCAAACATTGATCAGAATCTGAAACTGGATGCTGGTGAACAGTCCCAGGATCAACAGGTTAAAACATCGCTCAAGATGGATATTATCAAAGATCCAATGATGATCTATCAAGAGATGAAAATGGAAATGTCGGGACAGGAAGCTCAGAACGTGAAGCAGTATATCACTTCGGATAAAATCTACTCTCAAGTTGGGGATCAATGGGTTGCGATTCCTGAAGCTCAAACCAAGGAACTGATTGAGCAGATGAAAGCAAGCATGAATCCCGAAGGTGAATTGGAGCAATTCAAAAAGATTGAAGAAGATACTAAAGTGACCGAAGAAGGCGACAAATATGTGATTAACGCTGACGTATCCGGTGATAATGTAAAGGAACTGGCCAAAGCCGTAATGGAGCAGAACGGATCGGATGCCCAGATGCAAGCCATGCTTGATCAGATGAATATCACCAGCATGAAAATGAAATATATGATCAACAAAGAAACCTATTTGCCTGCAAGTACGGACGTAACCATGGTCATGGAGATGGAACAGAATGGACAGAAAATGACGATGGACATGAAGATGACCAGTACGTTCTCCAACCAGGATCAAGTGGAAGAGATCAAGATTCCACAAGAAGCATTGGATAGCGCAAAATAAAACAGGCACCTCTGAACTAGATTTGTGTGAGCCGAGAGGTTTACCAGATTAGAATCAGGGGTGTTTTTCTGTTTAGCGGAGATTATGGTCAGGGATGAAGGTGTTATAGTATAGTCATATTGAAGTAGAGAGGGGATATAAAAGATGATCGAATATGCACACATCCACCATGTTAGTCTGGCTGTACGTGATCTGGAAATCGCGAAGAAATTCTATTCGGGGTTACTGGGAATGCAGGAGATTGAACGCCCGCCTTTCCGCTCCACAGGTACATGGTATGCCATCGGTAGCCAGCAGCTTCATCTGTTACAGCACCCGGAAGGGCACACGTTACGTGAGGCTGGGATTGATACAACAGACGGTCACTTTGCGATCTGGGTCACCAGTTATTCAGGGACTATAGCTTGGCTGGAGCAGCAGGGAATTGAGTATGAAGCGAGACCGGATAGTGTAGCGGGATTCGCACAGATTTTTGTACTTGATCCTGACCGTAACATTATTGAGTTCGATTCACCGTATAACTCTTAAGGGAAAAGGGTTAGAATAAATCCCTTGCTCCCCCAGAAATTGTATGCTATATTATCCATACATTCATAGCACGTGACGGAAGCACCGTCCATATACTGCATATTCATGCGGTTATTGGACGGTGCTTTTTTGTGCTTTTTGACAGGGAGGGAAGGAAAATTTGATTGTACTGAAGGTAGTTCTGGTTTCAAAAGATAGAGATTACATTAGCGCCTGGCTTGATTATGTACAGGGAAATTCGCCTGGTCTCCATGTGCGTTTCACGGCATTCTCCCAAGGGGATTCGTTCAGGGATCATATGAATGAGCAAGAAGGTCGAGAATTACCGGATCTGGTTATTGCGGAACCGGAGTTTCTGAATGACTGGCTGAATAACGGGGGAGAAGGATCAGGTGTACCTTGGCTAATGCTTAGTGAAGGGATGGAAGAGGTGGATGAGGCCAAGCGGCTGATGAAATATCAACCCTTGCCTGCTTTGCTGGATGCTGTGATGCATGCTTGCCGGCAGCCACGCCGTAAGAAGGTTCACCATCCGGGGCAAGAGACTCTCTCCATCGGTGTAGTATCCGCTTCGGGTGGAAGTGGCAAAACGACAGTAGCCCTGCATATGGCAAAGCAATTGGGACTTGCAGGATATGCTGTTCTCTATCTGAATCTGGAGACGCTGGACAGTACGCTCCCGTTTCTGGAAAAGGGACTAACTAGAAGTGGGCAGCGTAACCCGGATGCGGAGACGGGATTGTCACGTCTGTTATACGATCTGAAGGTGGGCAGAAAGGAATCCGGCAAGCAGTTACAGGTGCAATCTAAGGCTGTGGATAGATATGTGGTCCGGCATGAAGCGCTGAGATCCGATGTGTTCTGGCCATTATCGAATCGGAAAGAACTGTTGCAAATGACTCGTGAGGATACGTCAAATCTGCTTCGTTATTTAACGGATTGCGGACAATATGACGTGCTAATTCTGGATGGGGATTCCGGATGGGATGGGCGTAGTGAAGGGGTACTGGATGCAGCAGATGCTTTTGTCTGGCTCGTTGAGGATGATATATCTGCCATGCATCGATGGGGACAATGGTTGCAGCATGCTGAGCGTACGAAGCCAGAGTTGTACGAAAGTATACTGGAGCGTTCACGCTTTGTGGTTAACAAATATCGGGACAATGTCGTCAATGCACTCCCACGTCCTGATCTGCATCTGGATGCAGTGTTGCCCTATATCCCTTCTTGGAAGCAACTCAGTCAGGAGGAAGTCATGCTTAGTTCTCCGATCTTCCAACGTGAAGTGAAGAGATTATGTGCCATGCTGGTACAAGATGGCGAAGAAGAATTGAAGCAGACGGGACGAATTCAGAAGCAGGATCGGTGGGCACTATGATGGATTCATCCAATAGAATGCTGGATCGTGAAGAACAGTTTCAGATGATGCGCAGGGAGGTCAGGGCTGGACTCGATTTAACCTCTTCAGCAGGAGATGATGAACTGTGGCAGGGGATAGAACGCAAAGTTCTCACTGACCCGAAGCTAGATGATCTGACCTCAGGAGAGCGTCACACGCTGGTACAGCGATTGTTTGATTCCTTTCGTGGATTGGATATTTTGCAGCCACTTGTGGATCATCCCGATATTACGGAAATCATGATCAATAGTCACAAGGAGATTTTTGTGGAGCAAGAAGGTGAAGTCAGCCAGATCACCCTTGAATTCGAGTCCAGGGAACGGCTCGAGGATATCATCCAGATGATTGTGTCCGGGGTAAACCGGATTGTGAATGAGTCTTCTCCAATCGTAGATGCCCGTTTAAAGGATGGTTCGCGGGTCAATATCGTGCTGCCTCCTATTGCCTTGAAAGGTCCCACGATGACGATTCGTAAATTCCCCAGTGAACCGATGAAGATGTCCGATCTGATTGAAAAGGGAGCCCTACATGAAGAAGCGGCAGAATTATTGCAGCAGTTGGTGCGGAGCAAATACAACATCTTCATTGGAGGTGGGACCGGATCGGGAAAAACGACCTTTCTGAACGCCTTATCGCAGTTTATCCCTGCCGATGAGCGAATTATAACGATTGAGGATTCGGCTGAACTACAGATTGTTACGGTACCAAATCTGGTATCACTGGAGACGCGGAATGCAAACACCGAAGGCAAGGGACAGATATCTATTCGGGATCTGATCAAATCTTCCTTACGGATGCGTCCCAACCGGATTGTGATTGGGGAAGTCAGGGGCGCAGAAGCGCTGGATATGTTACAGGCCATGAACACTGGCCATGATGGATCTTTGTCTACAGGGCATGCGAATACCATCTCTGACATGATTAGCAGACTCGAAACGATGGTACTTAGCGGTGCAGATCTTCCTATTGCGGTTGTAAGGCAGCAGATTAGTTCAGCAATCGATATTTTTGTACATCTATCCCGGCTGCGAGATCGTTCACGGCGGGTGACAGAGATTAGTGAAGTGATTGGCATGCAGGACGGTGAGGTTATGCTGAATCCACTGTTTCGTTTCCAGGAACAAGAAGAGCGTGAAGGCAAAATTATTGGCGGGTTAGTACAGGTTGGAAAGTTGAATCAGGTGGATAAAATTCAGATGGCGGGGCTTGGGGAATGGCTGGATGGATACATAGAACAATATAGTATTGAAACAAATTCATCAGATAACAACGTGAATTAAAGTCATTGGAAGGTGATTACTGTTGGGTGAAGCCAGACAGATGTTGACGGATTACACCGTATATACGCTTTCCCGGAGACAACGAATGGTCTGTATGTTGATTAGTGGTCTGCTGTTTTTTGGCATTGGAATTCTGTTCTACCATCACTGGTTGGCTGGAGCGATCCTGGCTGCGGGTTGCATATGGGTACCAAAACATTGGACTAAAGTGCTGTTGGAACGAAAAAGAATGACACTCAGTTTACATTTTAAGCAAGCATTATATGCATTATCTTCGGCACTGGCCGCAGGAAAATCGGTGGAAAATGGATTCAAGGAGTCCGTAGAGGATCTGCGGATGTTGAGACCGGAAGCGGATACCGATCTGATTCGTGAGTTCACGATATTGCGGACACGGATGGAGTATGGACAACCAATAGAAGAGGCACTACATGATTTCTCGGATCGGGCACAGATTGAGGATATTACGAACTTTGCAGATGTGTTCATTACTTGCAAACGAACTGGCGGGGATCTGGTTGAGGTTGTGCGTCGTACCTCTGCGGTGATTGGTGAGAAGCTGGACATTCAGCAGGATATTATGGTCGCGGTATCGCAGAAAAAGTTCGAATCAAAGGTGATGTTTGCCGCTCCATTTATTTTTCTGATATTCCTCAATCTGACTGCTAAGGACTTTATGGAGCCATTATATAGCGGGATGGGGTACATCATCTCAAGTGGTGCATTGGCAGTACTCGCCTGCTGTTATCTGTGGATTAATCGCATTATGGATATCAAAGTATAAGGAGCTGAAACGATGCTG
The DNA here is from genome assembly GCF_037976585.1 of Paenibacillus sp. FSL k6-2145. Taxonomy (NCBI): domain Bacteria; kingdom Bacillati; phylum Bacillota; class Bacilli; order Caryophanales; family Paenibacillaceae; genus Paenibacillus; species Paenibacillus sp. FSL k6-2145. The sequence continues at coordinate 3,729,337 of NZ_CP150267.1, forward strand.
CTTCCCGTTATAGTCGCAGGGATGCTCGGAGCGGGATGGCTGGTGCTGGATCGAACCCGGGGGCAGACCTACCGGCATCTGCGCAAGCTGGATATGGAAGGATTACGACTGAAAAAATTGCATGGTCCCTTCCTGTTTATGTTGGACAAGTTTGAGATTGGACGCAGATTGCCAGTGCTCATGTTTCGAATGCAACATGCCATTCAGAAAATGTATGGCATACAGCACAGTGGAGAGAAAACGATGCTGTATTGCGCCGAAATGTTGACCTACACATGGCTCATGCTGCTGGTGGGCTGCCTGTTATCACTCGTTGGAGATATGGGCATCGGAGGTATGGCGGGTGGGCTCGTGCTCGGTGCAGCGTTGCCTTTTGCGCTCTACAAAGACCTCAATACAAAGGTGCAGCGAAGAGACCAGGATATTCTTATGGAACTGCCTGAGCTGCTGAACCGAATTGTACTGTTGGTTGGCGCAGGGGAGACCGTGCAACGTGCCATCGTTCACTGTGTGACAAGCCAGGGGGAACGGAATCATCCGTTGTACAACGAACTCAGAAAGACGGTGGGAGATTGGAATAATGGTTACTCGTTTCAACAATCATTTGAACAGTTCAGTCGTCGCTGCGGTGTACAGGAAGTGACGATTTTTACGACAACAGTGCTGCTGAATTTCCGGCGTGGGGGAGGTGACTTTGTATTGGCGCTGCGGGATCTGTCCCATGTGTTGTGGGAGAAACGCAAGGCTGTCAGTCGGGCGAAGGGAGAACAGGCTTCTTCCAAACTGGTGTTTCCGATGGTACTGATCTTTTTTACGATTGTGGTCATGATCGGGGCACCTGCTTTTATGATGATGAATATGTAGGAGGAATTGGGATGATGGAAGTATTGAAAAACAAGGTAAACGCGTTTTGGGAGGAAGAGGACGGACTCGGCACGTTGGAGCTGATTCTGATTATCGGGGTTATTATCATTATTGCTTTGATTTTTAAAGACCAAATTAAAAAATTGGTAGAAAGACTGTTAACTAATGTGAGTAATAAAAGTAATGAATTCTTCGAATAACGAGTTCAAAAAGGAAGAAGGGAGCTTCACCGTTGAAGCCTCCCTGATCTTCCCTGTTGTGCTGTTTATTCTTGTGTTGTTGCTCTTTTTCACCATGTACATGTATCAAAAGACATTCCTGAATCAACATGCTTATGCAGCTTCCGAACGTGCAGCCTATAGCTGGGACAACAGCCACAAACAGGCGATGACAGGTGAATATGTTGTTGGAGAACATGACAATCTGTACTGGAGACTGACGGATGATCGTATGCTTGGAGCGCTGTTTGGCTGGGCGGGAGCGGATGATCAGGTTAGCGTTTCTATACCTGCTGGTGAAGGCGGCAATCTCTCGGAACAGAAATTAGCACAAGCGGTGCAACAGATGCCCTCAGCCATGAAAGGAACGATTGAGTATCAGAATTCTCTGATTCAACGGAAAGTAACAACCAAGCTGGAACAAGTAATTTCTTTGCCTCTTCCTTCTTTTTTGTTCGATTCAGGCAACCGTGTCCTCACTCAAGGATCGTCCGCAGTTGTTGAACCGGTTGAATTCATTCGAACGGTAGATTTGGTCCGTTATTACGCAGCCAAGTTTAAAGGCAAAGGCGGTGCGGCGACCAGTACAGCGGCAGAAGCCGGACAGGTTGTGCAGCATTTTGGCAAAAGCAAAAAGTGAGAAAAGGAGGAGGGCGGAGCTGTTTAGAAAAAAAGACGGTGAGTTGGGAGCCGTAACCCTTTTTTTAATATTAATATTGGCCGGAGTTTATATGTTTGTCGCAATATTTATTGATTACGCTCGTATAGCGGCATTCAAGGTGCAGACCGAACGCATGACTCATGCTGCAATGAGATCCGTCATGTCAGCCTATGACACATCACTCCGGGAGTATGGTTTATTCGGGTATGGCGACAGCAGTGGGGATGCAATTATGGCTAAAGTGCTGAATGATAGTGTGAAGCCTTCAGCTGTAAAAGATGGATTTCCCATTCTGGATATCCAGTGGGATACAACTTCGCTGAGCATGGAGCGTGAACTGGGCAGATACGATATATTTAATCGCCAGATTCAGGAGGACATGAAGTATCGGGCTCCGGTTGATTTTACCCTTGAAGTGATCAATCGGTTCAAACCGATATCAGACGAAATGAAGGAAGCAGCGCACACGGTGGACTTGCTGAAAAAATTACAGAAGTTATATGACAAACGTGAAGAACTACTGGACGAAGCCATTGCCAATCAGACGGAATCCGCGGAGAAGCTAAAGAATCTTCCAAAATTAATCATGGACCCGCCTTCACAGGCCATCTATGAAGAAATGTTGGAAGAAACACCAGAGACAGCTGCCGAGGCAGCAGCACGTTATGCAGATTATCTAAACAAGAAACAGGCGGATGAGGGATTGCCATTCAGAGAGCAACAATACATATTGGAACTGGCCCGTTATCGGACGGGTGTTGGTAATGTGGCGATAGGTATCAGCATGATCATACAACCAGCGTTACAGGCCCATCAAACGAAGCTGGAGGAAGCACAGTCCAAGATCGAAGAAGCACGCAAGATCAATGAGGAAATGAAACGTGTGATCGCGGAGGGGGAGAACCGTTCGCAGAATGCCAGCTACGACAACGTGGGCAACTCGAATCTGCCTGGAACGAGCCCGGCATCTACAGGATCAGGCACGGAAGCCAAAAGTACACGTTCTCTTGCTTCGGAGCTTGTGAGGGCAGATAGCCTATTTGATCAGTTGAAAGCACGAGTTGTTTCCCAGAATACGGACTTCTCTAACGTCAGAAGAGACAACATAGAATTGAATACACAGCTTCGCAGTGTCACGGTCATGAGTGGTGTTCCGATTAAACCAGCGGTCAGACAGGCAAGTCAGGTTACGGAACGATATATGGACACCTATGTACGTAGCGGTCCTGCCAATCTCATCCTCCAAAGTAAGCAGCAGCTGGAAAGTGGTCGTGGGTCGGATGCCCAACGCAAAGCGAATGATAAAGAATCCAAAGGGAAATTGAAGGAAGTCAAACGAATCTTGTCGCAGATTCAGAATGGAAGTTCGGGTTCCATGGACGCTTTCAAACAGTTGGAGGAATATTACAACGCTAATATTGCTTTTAACGAGGCTAGTCGTGAGGAAGCCAAAAAGGCAGAGATTGCTGGAGATCCTTATGACTCTGGTGGCGATGCCATGAAGAGAATGGACAGTTTGTTTGGCGGGATGTCCGGTCTGCTGGACAGTCTTGGTGACGAATTATTTCAGAATGAATATGCTTTAGCCTATTTCAACTCCATGGATTTTGGTCAACTATTTACCTGGACTGAAGGTGGTGGAGATGCTGGTGATGTCTTCAAACTGGAGAATCAGGAACTGGAGTATATCGTTTACGGGTTTCATAATCCTTCGGGTAACATCGCTGCGGCATATGCGGAGATATTTGGTTTGCGGCTGGCTATTCGGACGGCCGAAGGGTTAATTGAGCATAGCAAGCTTGGGAACCCACTTCTGGTTTTATCGGCGGCAATCTTATACGGGATTACAAACGCCATCGCGGATATGGTGAAACTAGCAAAAGAGGGCAGTGTGGAATTGTCCAAGTATATCAAAGTCAAACTGACGTACAGGGACCATCTCCGATTGTTCCTATTGATGCATAGTAACAATGAACGCAAAATGTCCAGAATGCTGGCGCTAATTCGATTGAATACTGGTGTGAATCCAGATGAGAAACAGACGTATGCTTCGGGTAACATGCGCAGCAGCATCAAGCTGTGGTTTTTACCAGGGGTGGTTAGAAGCATAGGTGCAGTTATGGGTAGTGCGGATCAGGTTGAAGATGGGCGATTTTTCATTGAGCGGAAGGCGGATTATTCCTATTGAATGATCAGGATCGTTTCGGTGGAGGGATTATGGATAAGCAGCAACATTACGAAAAAGAAAGCGCACAATTGCAGATTCGTTTAACAAGAATAATCAGATTGCAACGATTGAAGTCTCTGAATAAGCAGATATGTTCTCCGAAAAAGGAACAGGGAAGCATGGTTCTGGAAGCTTCACTGGTGTTACCTGTTTTTCTGTTCTTTATCATGTTTCTCATCTTCATTGTGCAAATGACTCTAATCTCCACAGCGTTACAGAGCACAGCAGGGGAAGCGGTGAAGCAGTTATCAACGAAAATATATCCGGTTTCCCTTGCCTTCACACCTTCTGATTCTGCAGGTGGTGAGGGCTCTGGAGGGGGTTGGAAGATACCGGAGTTGTCTCTGACGGAATGGGCAGAAGGTTATGCTTCTTCTCTACCCGAGCCATTAAGTGATTGGGTACTTTCAGCGGCGGCCAGTGGTGAACAACCACTACAGGAGATCAAGACATCCGTCTTGGAAACGGTGCTTGATCCGATGGTCAAACCGCTGCTGCAACCATTTATCGAGCCAACTCTACTGGATATGGAACGTGTGCATGTGAACGGTGTTTCCATACCTGATCTTAAAAACAAAACAAATCCTTATTTCCGACTTGAACTGAGTTATGAATTGCCGATAAAAGTCCCCTTTCTCAGTAAACCGCTTCGGATTCAGGCTGCTGCGGCAGAACGGATATGGATTGGAGATACCGGAGAAGGGTCAGATGGCAGCGCAGGAGACGGGGATACTGCGGGTTCAGCAACGGTACTGTCGAAGCCTGACCCGGCTTACATAGGCAATAATGCAACGATTAAGGTGAAGGTAGAACCAGGAGCGACAGCCAACTTAACGATATTTTACAAGTCAGGTGAAAGTTCTGCGAAGCACATTGGCTGGGCCACCGCAGATGAGAATGGAATTATTGAATGGAACTGGTTTGTTGGTACTCGGACAACAGAAGGAACATGGAGTTTTGTTGTCGAGACAGGGGACGGTGCCAAGACGGAGACTACGTTTACGGTAGCCTCCAGAAAATAAGGAAGGGGATGATGGAGGTGGAGTGGTTTTACATTGCCTGTGGCATATACGTCATTGCAGCTTTTATTACAGATATTCGTTCCATGAAAATTCCAAATCGATTGACTTTACCTGTGACTGTTGCAGGCGTATTGGCCCATATCATATGGGGCGGTTGGGATGGTTTCTTGTTTTCAGCCGCTGGATTTGCAGCAGGTTTTGGTATTTTGTTTCTGATGTATGCGATTGGAGCCGTAGGGGCAGGAGATGTGAAATTGTTTGGTGGGATTGGCGCATGGACGGGGCTTGCTTTTGGCATTCATGTCATTATTTACTCCGTTTTGTACGCGGGCGCAATTGGTCTAGTAATACTTCTATTCCGTAAAGATTCAGCGAAACGGATTCGAGGCATGGCAAGTAGTCTTGCAGGTTTTTTCATGCTCGGTTCGCTCAAGCTGGTAAATAAAGAGAAGACATTGAAGTTTCCATTTATGCTGGCGGTGTTACCTGGATTTATCACGGTCCTTGTCTCAGGACTTTTCCCTTGATATCAGGAGTCTGGAAAACGTTAGGATAACAGTGATCGAAGATAGCACTGCGATTGGAGTGGAAGAGTGTGGTGTATTGTAACTCAACTTATATCAACTAAACTTTTTACACGAGAACGGAGAGGACGGAAAAAACCTGAAGAAGCGGAGCTAAAAGCTTTCTGAAAGAAAGCTGCATCGGAAGCATATGCTTCGCCTTTATCCCCGGATTTTCCCCTTTACAAAGGGAATCAAGAAATCTGGGGATAACAGCGATCGGAAGGTTGTTCCGTCATCGAAGTACCCAGTGTAACTTTCTTTAGTTGATCCTATATAGCAACGGAAAGAGAGGATTGGCATGTATGGATTAACGAGAGATTTTATTCGTAACGGCGGAGCGTTCATGGTTTTGGAGAAAGAGGACGGGTTACGAATGGAGGAATTAAGCCGGGTACAGATGGGGATGTTGTCGTCCAATCAGATTCCGCGACTTCTCCCTGTTCATATTCGGGAAGTCGATCGAAATGTAACTTTGCAGTACGACATATCAGGGTACAAAATGTTATCCCAGATGTTAAAGTCAAGCAAAATCAAGTTGCGTGTTCTGTATGGTCTGTTGTTCCAACTAGCCGATGCCTTCATGGAATGCCGACAGTATATGTTGGAGCCTCGTAAATTATTGATCCAGGAAGAGTACTTGTTCATCAACGGTTCATTTGAACAGGGTGAGCTTGGAATGGTCTATGTACCAATCATGGATACGGTTGAAGTTGATCCAACGCCGCAGCAATTCCGTGAGCTTGTGATCAGGCTGATGGCCCAGGTGCAGGAACTGCAAGGAGAAGGCATTCAGCGTGTTCTGCAGTTATGTGACAATGAACGTTGGGATATCAGACAGTTGCGAGAGCTTCTGCTGGAGTTATATGCTGACGAGCAAGAGAATGGAGGAGTCGCAGCATTTCTCTCATCCAGAACTTTGGAAACACCCAATGATTCAAGAGGTGATCTTCATTCGTCGATTTCTGAGCGAGAGAGCAGGCAAGCCACTGGTAATTCTCGACCATATCAACCCAGTGCTCCCGTTCATAATGCTGCTGTGGAGCCGCAATTAAATTTTCGTCAGCCGCAAAAAACGAGTGAATCCGAGGTGGAAGACATTCCGGTGAGATCTCGAACCTTTCCAGGCAGGCGCTCGCCTGAGCTATCTTCATTTGAGAGCTCAAACAGCATGGATAAGGGACGAAGTAACCCGTATGATTCCCTAGAGCGTGTTGATATGGACGCGGAGGAGAAGTCCGGATCTTCCAAAGTGACCTATATCATACTGGGCTGCATGGTTGCCATGGCATTGGTATGGAGATTTATATACATGGAGCAACCGGGACAGACGCAGATGATCCTGTGCATGGTACTAAGCCTTGGCTTGCTTGGTGTAGCAGGATGGACGTGGAAGCGCAAGGGAAGTCCTCATAATGACTCAGAGAATAAGCGGTCTTTTTCATTCAATTTAGGTAAGAACAAAGGCAAGCAAACGGAAGAGGAACAATTTCAGGAGAGTTGGCGCTGGAATACAGCTGAAAGGTCAGCGGAACGCATAAACCAAACGGTTGCATCCACCTCAGAAGGTGGTAGCGAGCATTCCCGTTATCAAAGTCTGCATATGACACCTGAACACTCTGATCCACCGTTCGTTCAGCGCCATGTGGAAACGGTAGCTTCAACTTCAGAGCTAATTCGACAGGATGCAGTTGCGGAAGCAACCGTGAATTTGCAGAATCTGAGTGGAGGTAATGTTACAGGGGCAGGACCGGTGATGGCGTCTTATTATCTTGAACGAAGATCAGGCACCGGTGACCAACATGAACGGATGGATGTGCAAGGAGCATCTTTTGTCATCGGAAGATCAGCAGACATGGTTCAGTGGGTGGACACAGCGACCGGGGTGTCCCGTGCTCATGTGGAATTGAGCCGGAACAAATCGGGCTATGTGATTAAGGATCTGGGTTCCGTCAATGGCACCATTCTTCAGGGCAATATTCTTGCTCCGTATAAGGAATATCCATTGGCGGATGGAGACACATTTACACTTGCGGAATCAGTCTACACTTATCGGTCGGTTGGAGAAGACATAGTTCAATCAGTCAGATAAGCCGCGGTGCTTCAGATCTTCCAGTGCCTGGGTTAAGGTAGGGAAAGTGAATTGGAATCCGTGGTCGAGTGCTTTTTGCGGAATGACTCTCTGCCCCTGAAGCAGAACAACGGATAGTTCACCAACTAAGGTTTTAATTAAGAAGCTGGGTACGGGGAACCAGTGAGGGCGATGATACACTTTACCGACCGTACGACCGAATTCATCATTGGTGACAGGGTTCGGTGAGGAAGCATTGACTGGACCTGACACTTGTTTATTTTGAATGCTAAAATCAATGAGTCTTACGATATCCATAATGTGAATCCAGCTAGTCCATTGCTTGCCACTGCCGATCTTGCCACCAACACCCAGCATATAAGGGAGTTTCATCAATGGAAAAGCACCTCTTTTATGTCCAAGCACCAAACTCACCCGGATTTTAACGAGTCTTACATCTTTGATTGCATCTGCAGCAACTTCCCATTGTTCCGAGACCCGTGACGGGAAGTTCATGGATTTTTGCGGACTACTCTCGTCAAAGGTTTCATTAGGGGAGGTTCCATAGATGGCCATGGCAGAAGCTTGAACGACCACTTCCGGCTTTCGTTCCAGAGATTCCACCAATCGGGCTACCCGTGCTACGGTTGTTACTCTGGATTCAACAATCTCCAGCTTCGCCTTGGTTGTCCAACGTTGATTCAGCGTTTCTCCGGCAAGGTTAACGAGAGCATCCATACCTTCCAGCAAGTGAGGTTGTTCTTCGACTTGTTCCCACGATATATATGTAAGATTTTTACTTGGATTATGCAAGTCAGGCAGTTTTCGTGTAATAACTTTCACATGGTGCCCGGCTTGCAGCCAGTAATCTACAAGTGCTCCTCCCACAAATCCGGTACCTCCACAAATGGCAATTTTCATATCAAACATCCTCTCTGTATTTTCACTGCGCTGATATACCGTTGGATCGACAAACAGCCCCGTAAGGTAAGCAATGCCTGTTGGGAACAACTTACCTGACGGAGCATATCTGTATCTAATTAACCCAATTTATATGCCACTTAACTCATCTTTTATTTTATTTAATCAAATGTTGATAAGGGGAATAATCGATTTTGTTTTTCTCCAAAAACTTTACCAAAAACTTATTATCCCGCTTCGGTGTGGCAATGATGTATCCTTTGATACAATGATCTCTCGATACTTCCGTGGCGTTGTCTTCAACTGCAATCTTACCGATCTCTGCAGCAATGGAATGTTTGGCTATGTCACGAAATGGCCCGGGCACAGGCTCCACAAGTTGATCCAAAAAAGCTTTGGCTTCATCTGTCCACAAGTGACGGCTGGCTTCAACCCAATAATTCTGCCAATCCAGCTTGGACTTTCCGTCCGCTTTTGGTAGCACTTTCAAAAACTTGCGCATCATGAAGAATCCACCGATACACATGCTGCCAAGCAATAAAAAAGTCCAGAATGCGATTGTATTCATAAACCAATTGCTGGGGGAACTACTGGTCAGTATCATCGCGTAGGAGTCGAAAATCATTGCGGAGTCACCTCGGTTCATTGATTTTCACGGAAAGACGGATTCCGCCTACCCATGTTCCACATATTAGCTGTAAAAAATAGCCTCTATCCCGAATTATAGCGCATTTCTAGATTTATTTCGATAATCGCGTTAGAATAAGGGATAATTCAGATTAAGGGGGATCAATAATGCTGAAAATCGGCTCCCACGTGTCCTTTTCGGACAAGGGATTATTGAGTGCAACGAAAGAAGCGTCTTCGTACGGTTCCAGTTCGTTTATGATATATACTGGTGCACCACAGAATACACGTCGCAAGCCAATTGAATCCATGTATATTGAAGAAGGCAAACTTGCCATGCAAGAGGGTGGAATGGAAGATATCGTTGTCCATGCACCGTACATTATTAATCTTGGCTCATACAAAGACAACACGTATAGACTCGCTGTAGATTTCCTTCAGGAAGAGATTCGTCGTACACATGCCATTGGTGTGAAAAACATCGTATTACATCCTGGCGCTTTTACAGATAAAGATGCCCACTATGGGATCGGACGGATCGCAGAAGGTTTGAATGAAGTGCTGGAGGGTGTGAAAGAGACAGATGTGAACATCGCTCTGGAGACCATGGCTGGCAAAGGTACGGAGATGGGGCGTAGTTTCGAAGAGATCGCCCAGATCATCGAGAAAGTAACGTATAACGAGCGCCTCACTGTGTGTATGGATACATGTCACATTCATGATGCCGGATATGATATCGTTAATGATTTTGACGGTGTACTGGAACAATTCGATCGCACGGTAGGACTTGACCGCATTGCTGTAATGCATATTAATGATAGTAAGAATGCTATGGGTGCGCACAAGGACCGTCATACACCAATTGGCTCTGGCTGGATCGGGTTTGAGGCGATTAACCGCATCGTCAACCATGAGAAGCTTCAAGGACGTCCATTTATTCTTGAGACACCTTGGATTGGTAAAGAGGCCAAGACCCAGCGTCCAATGTATGAGGTGGAGATTGCCCTGCTTCGTGGGGATGTTGCCGGTCGATTCGGCCAGGATTTCCTGACAGAAGTAGAACAGTTGCAACACTTTTTCAAAGGTAAAGAGATTGAGTCTCGTTCGTATATTCTGGATGTGTGGACGTTGCTCAAAAATGATGCCAAAGCCAAAAAGGCAGATCCGCGCGAACCGCTGGAACGCCTCTATGACATGGTGACTGAAGCTGCATTGTTCCCGCATTTGAATGAAGAACAACTGAATCATCGCTTGATTGCATGGCTTGCGGGTTAATCCCGCAGGTCATGGCTTAATTGAAGGAGGAAGAATAACCCGATGGAGATCCACGCTAAACAAGTACGCCCTGATTCTAAAAACCGCGCCGATCGTGCGCGCATGCTTATTTCCTGTCCGGATGGTCCAGGAATTGTAGCTGCCGTCTCTCACTTCCTGCACCAGCATGGTGCAAACATTGTTCAGTCGGACCAGTATACAATGGACCCTGCTGGCGGCATGTTCTTTATGCGGATTGAGTTTGATCTTCCGCAATTGTTGGTCAATTTGCCGAAACTGGAAGCTGATTTTGAAGAAGTAGCAAGCCGTTTCCAAATGGAATGGACGCTATCTGCGGTTAGCCGCAAGAAGAAATTGGCTATCTTTGTATCCAAAGAAGATCACTGTCTGGTTGAATTGTTGTGGCAATGGCAGGCTGGCGACCTAGATGCTGATATTGCTCTTGTGGTCAGCAACCATCTGGACATGAAGGACTATGTAGAATCATTTGGCATTCCATATCATCATATCCCAGTTACAGCAGACAAGAAGAAAGAAGCCGAACAGCGTCAACTGGACGTCATCGGCAACGATGTGGATGTGATCATTCTGGCTCGTTACATGCAGATTATCTCTCCGATGTTCATTGAGCATTACCGCAATCGAATCATTAATATTCACCATTCGTTCCTGCCAGCCTTCGTTGGTGGTAAACCGTATGCGCAGGCGTACAACCGCGGTGTCAAAATTATCGGTGCGACAGCGCACTATGTTACGGAAGAACTGGATGGCGGACCAATTATCGAACAGGACGTGCAGCGTGTAAGCCACGGGGACGATGTAACCGAGCTGAAGCGTATTGGACGTACCATTGAGCGTGTTGTGCTTGCACGTGCCGTGAAATGGCATGTTGAAGACCGAGTTCTTGTTCACGAAAATAAAACCGTTGTATTTTAAGCTCACGCTTTAATACTGTGCAAGGTTGATTCGGAACCACGTAATAGATTAACCAAAAAGCGACCCCAATTCGTTTACGAAACGGGAATCGCTTTTTTTGTTGTGTTGATATACTTTCCGCACAAGCCAAGCATAATACCAAATAGCAGATGTCCTGCAATCCAATAGAGGATGGCAAAAACATCGTACAGGTCTGGCACACGTGATGACAATTGAGAGAGTGGGATATAGAGCAGGGACGAGACTGAACCAAGTATAATTCCTTTGATCATTGGGCGGCCTGAATGTCGTATCCACCACACATAGAAGATGCCGATGATAACGGATACGATGAGATGCAAAGTAAATTCAATAAATTCGGGTAAGGTTGGTGGAAGACCAGGCACAAAATCAATATTCAACAGCAGGGTATATACTTGTTCGCCTGTGTTGGCCTGAATCATTTTGAGGAAAAATCCCAGGACAACTCCGGATAGAATCCCCGTTAAAATACCGGATAACCAGGGTAATGAGTGTTTTACCGATGTTGATGGGTGAGCAGCAGGATCTGGCATGATCGCGACCTCCTATGATTGACGCATGGACATCTGAAAAGTAAACCACAGCCCGATTTTCAAATCCATATTAAGGAACATTATATGTGAATTGAGGATGAATATCTAAAATATGCATGGTTTTCAGGTTAAAGGTTATACTTCATGCGATGGATTTGCGAGGCTCCTTAAGTCTGCTTTTGGAATTTAGTACCTTTTAAAGTACGATTTTTGCTTGATTGGCCAAGGATTATTCATCACAAACAACCGATTTTTCATGAACTTCTCAAAGAAGGTTATGGAAAAGCTTCACGCCAAGTGATACAATACAAAAGTGAATAAGTCAAAATGAAACACTCAAGCGGATTCACTTATTGTGAAATTCGGTTTGCTTGTATGATGAGAGGGATTCGCTTGCGCACCCGACTTATCTAAAGACATGAGGAGGACAAACCATGACTGACAAGAACGAAGCGATTCAAAAGGACGAGAACACTACAATCGACAACCTGTCGATTACTACCGTACGTACTTTGGCGATTGATGCAATTGAGAAGGCAAATTCCGGACATCCGGGTATGCCTATGGGCTCCGCTCCAATGGGGTACCAACTTTTTGCAAAAACGATGACTCATAACCCGGACCACCCAACTTGGGTTAACCGGGACCGTTTTGTCCTGTCTGCAGGACATGGCTCCATGTTGCTGTACAGCTTGCTGCACCTGAGCGGATATGATCTTCCAATGGAAGAACTGAAACAGTTCCGTCAATGGGGAAGCAAAACTCCGGGTCACCCGGAATTCGGACATACTGCAGGTGTTGATGCAACTACCGGCCCACTGGGTCAAGGTATTGCAATGGCTGTAGGTATGGCGATGGCTGAAGCTCAACTGGGCGCAACATACAATAAAGACAAATTCAACGTAGTTGACCACTACACTTACGCAATCTGTGGTGATGGTGACTTGATGGAAGGCGTATCTCATGAATCAGCTTCCCTGGCTGGACGTTTGCACCTGGGCAAACTGATCATGTTGTTCGACTCCAATGACATCACGTTGGATGGTAAATTGGATCTGTCTTCTTCCGAAAGCATCGCGAAGCGTTTTGAAGCTTATGGCTGGCAAGTGCTGCGCGTTGAAGATGGTAACGATCTGCCTGCAATCGAAAAAGCAATTCAGGAAGGTCAAGCAGATACACTGCGTCCTACACTGATTGAAGTTAAAACGGTTATCGGTTACGGTAGCCCGAACAAACAAGGTAAAGGCGGCCACGGCGGTACTCACGGATCTCCACTGGGTGCAGACGAAGCCAAATTGACTAAAGAGTATTACAAATGGGTTTATGAAGAAAACTTCCACGTACCAGCTGAAGTTCGCGATCACTTTGCACAAGTGAAAGATCGTGGTATCTCTGCTAATAAAGCTTGGGACGAGAAATTTGCCGAGTACAAAAAAGCATATCCTGAGCTTGCAGCTCAATTCGAAACAGCGATTAACGGCGACCTTCCAGAAGGATGGGACCGTGATCTTCCTAAATATGCAGCAACAGACAAAGCGCTCTCCACTCGTGTAGCATCCGGTAACGCTCTGAACGGTCTGGCACACAACGTGCCACAACTGACAGGTGGATCTGCTGACTTGGAAAGCTCCACAATGACTCACTTGAACAACCTGGAGAACTTCACACCTGAAGATTACTCCGGCCGTAACATCTACTTCGGTATCCGTGAATTCGGTATGGCTGGAGCAATGAACGGTATGGCACTGCACAGTGGTGTGAAAGTATTCGGAGGTACGTTCTTCGTATTTACCGATTACCTGCGTCCGGCTGTTCGTCTGGCTGCCCTGATGGGATTGCCTGTAACGTATGTTCTGACTCACGACAGTATCGCTGTTGGTGAAGATGGTCCTACGCACGAACCGATCGAGCAATTGGCATCCCTGCGTATCATTCCTAACCTGACGGTTATTCGTCCGGCTGACGGTAATGAAACTTCGGCTGCTTGGGCTTACGCGCTTGAGAACAAGAGCAACCCGGTTGCACTCGTACTCACTCGTCAAAACCTGCCGATCCTCGAAGGTACCGTTGAAGGTTCACGTGAGAACGTGAAACGTGGTGCTTATGTTGTCTCTGATGCAAAAGATGGCAAAGCGGTAGCACAAATCATCGCTACAGGTTCTGAAGTGCAATTGGCTGTTAAAGCTCAAGCAGCACTTGCAGAGCAAGGCATCCAAGTTCGCGTAATCAGCATGCCAAGCTGGGATCTGTTCGAGAAACAAGACAAAGCTTACAGAGAGTCCGTTCTTCTTCCGGATGTTAAAGCTCGTCTTGCCATTGAAATGGCTTATCCAATGGGCTGGGAGAAATATGTTGGAGATCAAGGTGACATTCTCGGAATCAGCACATTTGGTGCTTCCGCGCCTGGCGACCGTGTTATCCAAGAGTATGGCTTTACAGTGGACAACGTGGTTAGCCGCGTAAAAGCATTGCTGTAATAGAGGTTGTTCAAAAAGTCTGCTTTTGATTACGAAGGATGCCTCACGGCATCATCAGCGTCGAAGATGGGATTCAGCCGAATAAGAAAATGCTTACGGAGTATGTTTCTTTCGGAAACATTGTAGTTGCTCACGTAGTTTTCTCCTACGCTCCGCTAATCCATTTCTAGCTTCATCCCATCTTCTTGGTACTAAAAACCTGACTTTTTGAACACGCAATTAGTTTCATAAACGCTGCTATGGTTGGGAGGGCATCATGCTGTCCTGATCCATGGCAGCAAGTTATTTCCGCAGAACATGGGCGGTGATTCGTTATCGCCCTGATCTGTTTTGCCTTTTGTTTTCATTAACTTCAGGGGAGCGGGTACGCATGTCACAATTCGATCAAGTCAGTGTAGTGAAAGAGGCCAACATTTATTATGATGGTCAAGTAACCAGCAGAACGGTTATTTTGGGGGATGGCAGCAAAGTGACTCTGGGCATCATGCTTCCAGGCAGTTATGAGTTCGGTACGGATTCTCGTGAAATTATGGAGATTCTGTCCGGAGATCTGAAAGTATTGCTTCCCGGAGAAGAAGAGTGGCAAGAGATTCAAGGTCAAGCTACGTTCCACGTGCCTGCCGAATCCAAATTTAAACTGGAGATACGCAGCGTTACTGACTACGTCTGCTCGTACCCGGCGGAATAACATAAGAAGGGTAAGCAGAACCGCAACCTGCGGATTCGGTTTACCCTTTTTACTTCTTGAATTCTAACGACAAAGTTCGAGCTGCAAGCTTGTCAGCCCCGTGGATTTGAAGTATCCTTAAGGCAAGTTGTTTAGAATGGAATACGGACATAATATAAGAGGTTGTTCAAAAAGTCCGCTTTTGATTACAAAGTTTGAACACGCAATATAATCGAAATCAGGAGGTTTTTGAGATCATGGCAAAAAAAGTGACATTTGACTATAGCACGGCATTGCAATTTGTAAATCAGCACGAAGTGGATTATTTCGCAGAACCGATTCGTCTGGCTCACGAGCAGCTTCACAACGGAACAGGAACAGGCTCCGATTATCTGGGCTGGATTGACCTGCCAACGGCTTATGACAAAGAAGAGTTCGCTCGCATTCAAAAAGCGGCTGCCAAAATCCAAAGCGACTCCGAAGTACTGATCGTTATCGGTATCGGTGGATCATACCTGGGTGCACGTGCAGCGATTGAAATGCTGACTCACTCTTTCTATAACAATCTGCCAAAAGACAAACGCAAAACGCCTGAAATCTATTTTGCAGGAAACAATATCAGCTCCACATATGTAACTCATTTGCTGGACCTGGTTGAAGGCAAAGATTTCTCCGTCAACGTTATCTCCAAATCCGGTACAACAACTGAGCCGGCTATTGCATTCCGTATCTTCCGTGCAGCACTGGAAGAGAAATATGGTAAAGAAGAAGCTCGCAAACGCATCTATGCTACAACAGACAAAGCGCGCGGTGCACTGAAAGAACTCGCAAATGCAGAAGGATACGAATCTTTCATTATCCCTGATGATGTAGGTGGACGTTACTCCGTTCTGACAGCTGTAGGTTTGCTGCCAATTGCAGCAGCTGGTATCAGCATCGAAGAAATGATGCAAGGTGCGGCTGACGCATCCAAAGAATACAGCAACCCGAACGTAGCTGAGAATGAAGCATATCAATATGCTGCAGTTCGTAACGCATTGTATCGCAAAGGCAAAGGCACTGAGATCCTTGTAAACTATGAGCCTTCCCTGCACTTCGTGTCCGAGTGGTGGAAACAACTGTTTGGAGAGAGTGAAGGTAAAGACTACAAAGGGATCTATCCTGCATCTGTTGATTTCTCTACAGACTTGCACTCCATGGGTCAATTCATCCAGGAAGGTAGCCGGAATATCTTCGAAACTGTTATCCAGGTTACTGAAGTTGCTGAGCATATCTCAATCAAATCCGATCCGGACGATCTGGATGGTTTGAACTTCCTTGAAGGAAAAACCATGGACTTTGTTAACAAAAAAGCGTTCCAAGGAACACTGCTTGCACATACAGATGGTCAAGTACCAAACCTGATTGTGAACATTCCAGATATGACTCCATATTCTTTCGGATATCTGGTATACTTCTTTGAAAAAGCATGCGGTATCAGTGGCTACCTGCTGGGTGTCAATCCATTTGACCAACCAGGCGTGGAAGCTTACAAGAAAAATATGTTCGCATTGCTGGGCAAACCAGGCTTTGAAGAAGAGAAAGCAGCGCTCGAAGCGAGACTTTCCGAATAATTCATCGGTCTGCTCATATAGTTGAATAATGTAATGTAAATCTAACCGGGAATCACTGTTCGTTTAAGATGCAGGGTTCCCGGATATAGATAACCAGGGCAGTTCGTCCGCGTTCGCGCGGTGAACTGCTTTCTTGTAAAATGGACTCAGGAAAAGATCAGAAAGTTGGATTTAGGATGATTGAACGTTATCGCACGGTTCGAGGACCGGGCAATCTGGAAATTGTAATCAAGAAGTCGCGATTTATCGGTCATATTATGCCGGTCACGACAGAGGAAGAGGCTGTTGCCTTTATCGATGAGATCAAGAAAAAACATTGGAATGCGACTCACAACTGCTCTGCATACATGATTGGGGAGCGAGACGAGATCCAGAAGCAATCCGATGACGGTGAACCCAGCGGAACAGCAGGGAAACCCATTCTTGAAGTGATCAAAAATCAGAAATTAAAAAATGTGGCAATTGTGGTTACGCGATACTTCGGGGGAATTATGCTTGGAGCTGGCGGGTTAATTCGTGCTTATACGGATGGAGCTGTAGCAGCCATTGAAGCCGGAGAAGCCATTACCAACGTGCTGCATCGTGAAGTGTTTGTTGAACTGGATTATACGTGGCTGGGAAAAGTGGAAAATGAGTTAAGAAGCCGGGAAGTCCGTACAGGTGAAACTGGATTCACCGATAAGGTTACGTTGACTTGTCTTCCGCCGGATAGTGAAACCGAGGCTTTTATAGCCTGGATCACGGATTTGACGCAAGGGCAATCCCGGATCACGGAGGGACAGCGGCTTTATTTTATTGAAGGGGAATAAAATATATGGCTAGAAGAGCAGTCGAACAGGAGTTGTCGAGGGAGCGGATACTGGAGGCGGCGAGGCACCTTTTTATTACCAAAGGATACCGCGCCATTTCGATGCGAAGCATCGGCCAGCATCTGGGCTATAGTCATGGGTCGCTGTATTATCACTTTAAGGAAAAGGCAGAGCTGTTCTATGCCATCGTGGTTGAAGATTTTAATCATCTGGGGCATTTGCTGCTGCAAGCCATGGTCAGGCCGGTTCGTGATGATGTGAGTAAGGTAGAGCACATTATGATGGAGTTTATTCGCTTTGGTCTGGAGAACCCATATCAATACGAAATCATGTTTATGATCAGGGACGAAGAACTGTTGTCTTATTGTCGTACCGAACAGGGACGTTGCTTCGAATTGTTTGCATCGATTATAAGGCAGTATATGAATGAAGAAAACTGTACGGAAGAGGATATTCAAAGGGTACCGCGTACGCTATTTTTGGCTATGCACGGATTCATTTCTTATTACATTCAGGACCGTTTAACGTTTGTGGAGATTGAATCGTCTGCGCTGTCTCATGTCAAAGTGCTGTGCCGCAATCTGGGTCAGCAGCCTGGCGTCCAATAATGGCGCTATTGTTGCACCCCTACACTTCAGGGCGGTGATTTGTCATAACTTTAATTCTTTATAACGTTATCTCGCGAAAGTTAATATGCGCAGCAGACCAAGTCAGGCGGCTCCGACCCGGAATGAGGGTGGACCGCCTGTTTGTGTTTGCAAAAATGAATGAGTAGGTGGCAGGTCTATTGGACCCAACTAACCTTCCATGATTTTGAGAAAATATTCCCGCTCACGTGGTCCATCGAATTCGCAAAAGTAAATGCCTTGCCAGCGGCCAAGCAGCAGTCTGCCTTCGTGAATAATAACTGTCTGTGATGGCCCTGTTGTAATGGATTTGAGGTGAGAGGCTGTATTGCCTTCGGCATGTCGATACTCGGGATGCTCCCAAGGGTACACTTCGTCAAGGCGTAACAAGACATCATGTTTTACATCCGGGTCTGCATTTTCGTTGATGGCAATACCTGCCGTCGTATGTGGACAGTAGATGAGCACCGTCCCATTCTGCACCCCGCTACTCTGGACAACCTGCTTCACGTCCCATGTGATATCCTTCATTTCGTCTCGTGTGGAAGTAGATATACTCTTCGTATATAACATGTTAGATCACTCCTTATCATCTCTGTTCTTACCCTCGATTGTACCTTAACCACTACATACCAAACAAACCACATATGCAAGGTGAAAAAAGCAAATCGCATGATAACGGAGAGGACAGAAATAACCGGAAGTGATTTTATTAATTAATCTCATATATGGCCCAATTATATTCAATAAAAGCATTGACGATTAGCACTGCAAACTGGTAAAGTATCAGAAAAGCAAAACCAAGTAGACTAATGGGAATAATATTAAAGTAATATCATCCAACTTAGGAAAAATGTCGTATTGAATCCAGGAAGACTGCCGACCGGAGCTAAAGCCGGAGGCTGGGAGGGAACGCAGCAATGAATACCGTTCTTCGTCATAAGGGATGGACTTGGGGATTTCGCAGTACCGTATTGTTATATTTTATCGTACTTATTGTACTTCCAATCATCGGTGTGTACGTCAATTCCTTCTCTGAAGGATGGAGCAACTTTGTTCAGAGCATTATGGACCCCATCGCGTGGAAGGCCGTACTGCTGACCATTCGGCTGGCCGTCATTGCCACGCTAATTAATGTGGTTTTGGGCACGATGATCGCCTGGGTTTTGACAAGGTATCGCTTTGTGGGCCGATCGTTTCTAAACAGTCTGGTTGATCTCCCGTTTGCACTGCCAACAGCGGTGGGCGGCTTGATGATTATGCTGCTTTTGGGTCCGGTCAGTGCCATCGGGAAACTCGCAGAATCCATGGGATTTGAGATTGTATTTCACCAGCCAGCAATTGTTATCGCGATGACCTTTGTCACGTTTCCGTTTGTTATCCGTGCAGTGCAGCCTTTGTTGGAAGAAATTGATCCTTCGGAGGAAGAGGCCTCGTACACGATGGGGGCATCCAAGGCTCGCACGTTCATGCAGGTTATTCTGCCTTCCATGGCACCTGGCATGATCAGTGGGGGGATGCTCGCTTTCTCCAGAGGACTGGCTGAATTCGGAGCTGTTGTGCTGGTGGCTGGTAACATTCCAGGAAGAACACTGACCGCTTCCGTATTTATCTACGGGGAGATTGAAAGTGATAATCCAACGGGAGCCGCTGCTGTATCCGTGTTGCTCCTGACGCTCTCCTTCCTGATCCTCTGGCTGATCAATCTGGTGCAGATGCGGGGGAGAAGACGATGAGACGACTCTTAATCGGACTGACGTTTGCGGTATTTATTGTACTGTTGATCATCCCGCTTGGCCGTATTTTTATTGGCGCATTTGAAGATGGGGCAGGTGGATTCCTGAAAGGGCTGATGCGCCCTGAGGCGTTACACGCTTTGATGATGACCGGACTGGTTGTCCTGGTGGTCACCCTGTTAAATACATTGTTTGGCATCATGATGGCTCTGTATCTGGTTCGTGCCGGATGGCTGAGTGAACGGATAAAAGGGCTGCTGAACAGCATTGTAGACCTGCCTTATGCCGTATCTCCTGTCATTGGCGGCTTGATGATTGTGTTGATGTTGGGACCTAACAGCATTATGGGCGCTTTTTTTGAAGGGATTGGATTCAATGTGGTCTATGCTTTCCCAGGTATGGTGATCGCAACGTTATTTGTTACCTTTCCACTTATGGTCAGAGAGGTTATGCCTGTCCTCCAGGAACTCGGTTCTCAGCAAGAGGAGGCCGCATCTACACTTGGCGCCTACGGCTGGAGAACGTTCTGGAGTGTGACATGGCCTTCGATCCGCTGGGCGGTAGTGTATGGTCTAGTCTTGACGGTTGCGCGCTCGCTTGGGGAATTCGGTGCAGTGCTGGTTGTATCCGGTAATATTATGAACAAAACGCAGACCGCAACAACCCTGGTGTATCAGGATGTTGAGAATTTTAATGTAGCTGCCGCAAATGGTGTGGCATTGGTGCTGGTCACCTTCTCCGTCGGGCTGCTGCTCATGATGGAATGGGCCAAGAAGCGAAAGGAAGTGCATTGATATGCATGTAGAAGTCCGTGATCTGAACAAACATTTCGGTGATTTTCATGCGGTAAAAGATGTCTCATTCGATATTGCCAAAGGCCATCTGATCGGTCTGCTTGGACCCAGCGGAGGCGGGAAGACGTCCATTCTGCGGATGCTCGCGGGTCTGGAGAATCCGGGTTCCGGAGAGATTCGCTTTCACGGAAAAGTCGTGAACCATCTGCCTCCACAGGAGCGGGGCATCGGATTTGTATTCCAGAACTATGCCTTGTTCAAACATATGACGGTATTTGAGAATATCGCCTTTGGACTCAAGGTCAAGAAGACCCCAAAAGCCCAGATCCGTGATCGGGTTATGGAACTGGTTGAATTGACTGGGTTAAAAGGTTTCGAACAGCGCTATCCGCATCAGCTGTCTGGTGGGCAGCGTCAGCGTGTGGCTTTTGCCAGAGCGCTCGCCCCGGAGCCCCAGCTGTTATTGCTGGATGAACCGTTCGCTGCCATTGATGCCAAGATCCGTCAGGAACTGCGTTCATGGTTGCGGGAGCTAATCGAACGGGTAGGAATCACTTCGATTTTTGTAACGCATGACCAGGATGAAGCGATTGAAGTGGCGGACGAGATTATGATTATCAGTCAAGGTCGTCTGGAACAGAAGGGCACACCTTGGGATATCTACAAAAACCCGCAGACACCGTTTGTCGCTACCTTTATCGGGGAGTCTACGGTTGTGGAGGATGCTTCCCAGCTGAAAGGATTCGAACATGCTGTCGAGGGTGAACATACCAAAGCGCTTATTCGACCGGAGTATATTGAGATCGGCTTGAAAAATGAGTTCACCATGTTGTCTGCAACGGAAAAAGGTACAGTCAAACATCTTCATTTCCGGGGCAGTGAATGGATGGTAGAGGTGGACGTACAGGGTCATAAGTTAATCACATATCGTTCCCTGGAAAAAACGACCTTGGAGATCGGTCAACAAATTCGAGTCCTTGTACACCGTGCATACCTGTTCAATGACTCCAACAGTTGGGTGGTTGAGAACCGACTGAAGGAAGATCCGATGCCGGTGATGATTTAGATCAAGTGGAAGAAAGGGGCTGCCCATGCAGACGAGGAAGAAGAAAGCCATACTCTTATATGTTGCCCTCATGCTTCTGCTCGTCTGCATGACCGCTGGGTGCAGCAAGCAGGAGGGGGCAAGCGAACAGAACGAGCCCTCTAGTAACGATTCATCCAATACGCTGGTGATTGGTGCTTATAGTGTAGCAAAAGACGCTGTAGGCGAATTGCTGCCCAAGTTCCAAGAGGAGTGGAAGGCAAAAACCGGACAGACAATTAACTTCCAGGAATCCTATGAAGCTTCGGGTACACAGGCAAGAGCCATCGTTGGTGGATTCGAGGCTGATGTGGCCTTGCTCGCGATGGAGAGTGATATCGAGAAGCTGGTCAAAGCCGATCTGGTTAGCTCCGATTGGAAACAGACCCCTAATGAGGGCATGATCACCCGTTCGATTGTTGTTCTGGGCACAAGAGCAGGCAACCCGCTCGGAATTCATGATTTTCAGGATTTGACCAAGCCGGGAGTGAAGGTGCTCTACCCTAATCCAAAGACATCCGGGGGCGCACAATGGGACATTAATGCCATTTACGGTGCTGGATTAAAACTGTCGGAGGAACAAGAGGGGAAGAAAGATCCTGCCGCAGCCAAGGCTTTTCTCGAACAGGTACATCGCAACGTTGAATCATTGGACAAGAGTGGGCGTTCTTCGATGGCGGCATTCGAGTATGGTGTCGGTGATGTAATCGTCACGTATGAAAATGAATTGCTTGCCCGGATCGCTAAAGGTGTAGATTATGACATCGTCATTCCAAAAAATACGATCCTGATTGAGAACCCGGCAGTTGTGGTGAATAAATATGCCGATAAACATGGGAATCGTGAATTGGCGGAAGCTTTTGTCGCATATCTGCGTACACCAGAAGCACAGCGCATTTTTGCCAAGCATGGTTTTCGTTCAGTAGATCCGGATGTATTTGCACAGACCGAGTCCACATTCCCAACGCCTGAAGGATTATTTGATATCAACTATCTGGGTGGATGGGATGAGGTACGCAGTACGTTGTACTCCAAACGCGGCGTGTGGTATCAGGTGCTTGCGGGAATATGAGCATAGCTGATGTAATCGAATAGGTAACCGAGCATATGGATACTAAACCTTCATTTCAATGGAAGTAGAGATGGAGGTTTTTTACTGCCAAAAGGATATAATAGAGGTATACTAGACCATGATTGTTACATAGTGCAGGAAGGTGTGAATTGGATGAGTGCAGAGATCAAATTATCCCAAAGTACAGCGATTCGACTGGAGCAAGCCCGCGGTAAGGGGATGCCTGAGGAAGAAATATTAAAAGCCATTCAAGCCAAAGACGTTTCCGCTTTTGACGCCGTGTCTGAAGAGGAATACCGATATAATGAATTTTTCTCGTATGCTGACGAGCATGGTGAAAATCTGGAGGCAGCAGTGAAAGACGGCTACCGGATTACCTTTAACACGCGTGGTGGACTCGGAATCTGGTTGGAGAAGGCCTTTAAGGTGCAGCCAGAGAAAGATTTCACGGTGGGTGAAGGTATAGTAACCGGATTACAGCTGAAACCGGAGCAGGCAGAGGTGCTGGCGAAGCGGCTTGCATCGAACTGGGTCATTACAGAATCGAAGGATGTACCTGCGGGTCAGGAACTGACTTTGAAGCTGCGGGCACTGGTTTAATTCTAGCGTTGGGTTAATGTGACTCGATTCAGTCGGTCATGGCCTGTGAAAAAAGGTAAGGCCTGCTCTTCATATTGGCGACCCAGCTATAAGAGGGCGCACCAGATGTGGATGAGCGGAAGCTCCCGAATGGAGCGTAGCATGGAATTAAAGTCTGACGGTGAACAGTCAGACCACGGACTGTCCCGAATTGCAGTGGAGAACTGCAGCGGGATGGTCTTTTTTTTGCAAAAACAGAGGTGGACGATTACAATTTACATATCATTAATTCAGGGGGAATGCGGATTGAATCAGCTAACATTTCTGGGCACTGGCGATGCGATGGGCGTTCCACGTGTGTATTGTGATTGCGACGTATGTACAGAGGCAAGGCTTACGGGAGAAAATAAACGGAAACGCTCTTCTGTTCTGATTGACGGTGGTGTTGGGGATGGTGCGAGTGAACAGTTCATGATTGACTGCGGACCAGACTGGAGATCACAGATGGAGGATCAGGGATTGCGTATGGTGCATACGCTGCTCATCACTCATGCTCATTTTGACCATATTGGAGGATTGCCGGAATGGGCGGATGCATGCCGCTGGTTGGGTGTAAAAGGGCGTTTGTATGCACCGAGTGAAGTGATTGCCACCATTCAGGGACAGTTTCCCTGGTTGGGGCGTCATATGGACTTTCTGGAAACGGATGATGATATTGAACTCGGCGGCTGGAAGGTACATTCCTGGAAAGTATGCCACGGACATAACGGGTATTCTTACGCCTATCGACTGGATCGAGACGGGTATAGCTGGGCGTACTGTTCAGATGCTATTGACCTGAAAGACGCCGAGAAAGAGCCATTGCACGGACTGGATATGCTGGTGCTTGGAACAAGCTTTGTGCATGAGCTTGCGGAATTCTCAACACGTTCCGTGTACGATATGCGTGAGGCGCAGGAGCTGCTGTGGGAACTGAAGCCGGGTCATACTTATTTTACACATATGTCTCATGACGTAGATGTAAGGCAGAATTATAATCTGGATCAAGGTATTACGATTGCCCTTACCGGGATGAAGGTGCCGCTTGGAACATTAAAGCTGGAAACGAATGCGTAACCCAACTTAACCAGCGTAATAAAAATAAATTCAGAAGAGCGTATCCTTTACAAGGGGTTCTTCGTTTACATAGTGTAAGTCAAAATCAATCAGGAACCAGCAAAGGGGGGCCCCAAAGATGGCCTTTGTGAAGTCCGTGGATTGCAGAATCAACAGACCACATGATGATGGTAAACAAGATAAATTCGATATTGAATTCAATGGCAACGACAGAAAAAATCAATTGAACCAAAGCATCCATACCGTACTACCCGATCTGATGGGTTCGTTGTATGCGTATTGTTTATCTCTGACGAAATCAGTTCCAGACACGGAGGATCTGGTTCAGGAGACCTGTCTCAAAGTGTTGTCGTCGAGTGTAGTTGGAACTTATGGGATGAATAAAGATATAAACTGGGAAGCTTATCTGATCCGTATTGCACGCAACAGCTGGATTGATATCTTACGTCAGCGGGAGAGATTAGCCTATAAACTGGATAGCTTGAAGCCGCTCCTGCACGAGATGGAGGAGGAAAGGCGATTCGAGGAATTGGAGTCTGCCGTTCAACTCTTAATAAATGAGCTACCACCGTGGCAGCGAGTGATATATGTATTACGTGAATTAATGGGTTACAAGGCGGCAGAGACTGCGGAAATGTTGGATACGACAGAAGGCGCTGTGAAAGCGGCATTAAGTCGAGCCCGCTCTGCCATAGCTGAAGTGAGGCACAGGTTGAAACAATCAGACGGTGAATTGCAGTATGAGGAGGGCACAGTGGTGGACAATCGGGAGGAACTGCGCAGTTATCTGCTGGCATTTCGTAATGGAGATACAGCTCAAATCATTGATCTGTGCCTGAATCGTTCGGATGATCCGATGGCTGTGGCGGGGACGATTTTGCAGCAGACTTTGCCGTCTCCATCCATGCAGCCAATGATGTACGGGTACTCCACTTCTGGTATGAACTCGATGTCGTATGGAGGCGGGTACACGGTCAACATGGTTGCCTAAACCGAGGAGGCGACACATATGAATGTAGTGCCGTATGTAGTGGAACAAACCGCTCGCGGAGAGCGGAGTTATGATATTTATTCACGTTTGCTCAAAGACCGGATCATTATGGTGTCCGGAGAGATTGAGGATCAGATGGCAAATGCCATCGTGGCCCAGTTATTGTTTTTGACTGCAGAGGACCCGGAGAAGGACATCCAGATGTACATCAACAGTCCTGGTGGGTCGGTGACTGCGGGATTCTCGATCTATGACACGATGCAATTTGTGAAGCCGGATATCTCCACGATCTGTACAGGTATGGCGGCTAGTTTTGGTACGATATTACTGGTGGGTGGAACCAAAGGCAAACGTATGGCGCTGCCCAACAGTGAGATCATGATCCATCAGCCACATGGCGGTACGCGGGGGCAGGCGTCGGATATGTTGATTCATGCTAACCGCATCATTCAGCATCGTCAACGCCTTAACAAGCTGTTAGCCGACCATACAGGGCAGTCGATTGAGCGGATTGAGAAGGACTCGGATCGAGATTATTTCCTGACCGCTGCTGAAGCAGTCGAATATGGATTGGTGGATAAGGTCATATCCAGCTCATAACAGTATCCCGGAAGGTCATGTGACCTTTCGGACTTGATTAATCAAGAGGACGAACAGGAAACTGACGTCCTCTTTTTTGTCGTCCAGATTAGCCAGTCCACGTCTATGGAATGATTCAGAATGAGAACAATCTGAAATAAGGATTGACCATCGGTAGGTATAGTGTATATATTATATATATACACTATACCTACCGAAAACTATTTAACATAATGAGGTGAGGAAAGATTAACATTTTAATATCGAACGCTTCCAGCGATCCGATCTATATGCAGATTTTAACTCAGATCAGACAGAGCATCTTGAGCGGAGAATTGGTTGCTGGAGATAGTCTCCCCTCCATTCGGCAGCTCGCCAAGGATCTGCAAGTCAGTGTTATTACAACTAAACGTGTCTATGAAGAGCTGGAGAAGGAGAAACTGATCGATTCAGTTGTAGGAAAAGGGAGCTTTGTATCCGGAGCCAATCAGGACTTTATTCGAGAACGGCGGATGAAACAATTGGAAGAGAAGATGCTCGAAGTGATTCGTGAGAGCAGAGAACTGGGCATGAGTTCACAGGATGTGATCCATCATCTTACATTGTTGGTTGAGGAGGAATAAGCATAATGAACGCTATCGAATTACGTAATGTAACCAAAACGTATCCCTTATTTAAAGTAGATAATGTATCTCTTGATGTGAAAAAAGGATATATCACGGGACTTATTGGTCCGAATGGGGCGGGAAAGAGTACTTTGATCAAAATGATCACGGGTCTGATCCATCCCGATAAGGGGAGCCTCAAGACATTGGGCAGTGAGATGCCCAATCAGGAAGTTGACATCAAGCAACGCCTTGGCATTGTGTCCGATGAATGCTTTTATTATGAGCATCTAACGATCCGGGAGATGACACAAATGATCGCTCCTTTTTACACCAAATGGGATAATAAAGCGTTCAATGACTATTTGGATCAGTTCGAACTGTCTCCCAAAAAGAAAATCCAGGATCTGTCCAAAGGCATGAAGATCAAGTATTCTCTCGCCGTAGCTTTGTCGCATGAAGCAGATCTGCTAATTATGGATGAACCGACATCCGGGCTTGACCCTGTATTTAGGCGGGAACTGCTCGATCTTCTTGCAGATATGATACAGGACGAAACAAGGTCCATTATTTTCTCGACGCATATTACGACCGATCTGGAACGTATTGCAGACTACATTACGTTTATTCATCAAGGAAAACTGGTGTTCAATGAAGCCAAAGATGATGTGCTGGAAAGGTATACGATTGTAAAAGGGGATACGAGTCTGCTTGATTCCGACATTCGGAAACATTTCATCGGAATACGAGAGACAGCCGTTGGTTTTGAAGCATTGTCGGATCATAAAGCAGAGGCCGAACAGTTATTTGGCAGGTTTGCTCTTTTACAAAGACCTACGTTGGAAGACCTCATTTATTTTACGGCGAAGGGAGGACGCAAATATGCTTAACCTACTTCGTAAAGACTTCATTGTACTGAAAAGTTCACTGTGGACGATTGGGTTATACCTGGTGGTGTTTAGTCTTGCATTTATACCAAAGAGTGAAATGTCAATGTATTTTGTAGGCATCTACACAGCCTTTGGTTTGGTCATGCTGGCAACTATGATTGATATCAAGAACCATAATCATAATTTCCTGGTCACGCTCCCGGTTAGCCGCAAACAGATTGTGAAAGCCAAGTACCTCTCTGCTATAGTCTATACATTTTTCGGGGTGCTCGCGTCGTACGGAATTCACGAGCTTGTGAACCTGAATTATCCTGAACTGAACAAACCGAATTATTCACTTATGGATATTGCCATTTCCGTAGGCATGGTGCTTGTGCTAGTCTCCATATACATGCCTCTATTCTACGGACTTAGCAAAAAAGGGGCAGGCATCATCAATGCGATATTCATGGTCTGTATGATTATACTGGCACAACCCGTTGCGTACCTCATGAGTATGGCCAACGAGAACGGCATGATTACCACAACGACAATGGCATTGGTTTCTGTAGGCATAATAGGTTTGTTTGTAGTGTCTTATCTTATTACGATCCGCCTGTTTGCAAGAAAAGACCTTTAAGCACAGAGCGGGTGCAGGTAGAGAATATAGAACACCAAAAGTAAAGTCGCCACAAGGCGACTTTTTTTGATGTAGCGGGGCCAGCGGCAAATTGCACTTGAAAGTTTTCGGAGTGGCTTCTGTTCTAGGAAATCCAAACCTTATATTTCTTTGGCCAGCGTAATAAGCCTGCTCATCCCTTCCCGAATCTGCTGCTCATGTGCATAAGAGAAGGACAGGCGCAGTTTGCGACAGGCTGAATTATCCGAAGAATCAAATACGGTTCCGGGTACAAAGGCAACGGATTGTTCCATGCATCGGTGAAGCAGTCTTCCGGTATCCACACCCTCAGGAAGCTCTACCCAAAAGTTGAGTCCGCCCTCCGGCCGGGTCCACGTCCAGTCCGTTTCCAGCAGACACTGTTCCATTACTTCCATCCGTAGCTGGATGGCGGTCCGCAGCTTGGATAGATGCTGATGCATACGTTCTGACTGAAAATAACGGAGAAAAAGCTTCTGGTTCAGAAGGGGCGATCCGTTATCTGTCAGTGATTTTACAGCCTGTAGTCCTGGCATGAAACGCTGACGGCATATGATGGCTGCAATCCGTAGCCCGGGTGCAACATACTTGCTGTAACTGCGGATGTACAGGGTGTGTCCGGTGGTGTCATAGGTGAAAATCGGTGCAGGTGGTTTCTCCTTAAAATAGATATCATAGGTGCTGTCGTCTTCGAGCAGAAAACAACCATACTGTTCTGCCAGTTCGGGTAACTGCTTGCGCTGTTCTACTGGAACATTCATGCCGGTTGGATTCTGAAAGGTCGGTGTCATATAAAAGAGACGTGGCTTCTCACTCTTCATCAGATGTTCGATCTGCTCCAGATCATAACCCTCGGGATGAATGTCGGTAAAGATCAGACGAGCACCTTGTTTGCGGAAAATCTCCATTGCCGGTCCATACGTAGGCCGTTCCATTAACACCCGATCCCCGGGTTTGACTAGCGTCCGCGAGATGACGTCAATCGCTTGCTGGGCCCCCGAAGTAATGAGCACTTCGTCTGCAGAGAGATAGAAGCGTTCTTTTTTCGTTAGATGGCTTGCCAGCGCACTTCGCAATTCCAGATCACCCTGAATCGTGGAGTACGTTCCGAGCAGACGTGGATATTGGTCCAGCAGATCACGCATCAGTTCTCCCCAATACCGATTGGGAAGCAGGGCGGGATCAATCAGTGATTTGGAAAACTGGAATTCAGCTTCAAGCGACTGTACACGTGCGAGGGAGTCCCAATGCAGCCAGGCAGACACGGCGGGATCATCCGCCTGATCCGTTACTGAGAATGGAGTTGCTGGACTGACATAATAGCCGGACTTGTCCTTCACATAAACATTCCCACGTTCTTTTAACTCCTGATAGGCTTTGAAAACAGTCAGACGATGTACGCCGAGTAGCTCGGACAGGCTTCGTACAGATGGCAGCTTTTCATGTTCTGCCCACTCTCCCGCTTCTATACGTACAACGAGATAATGGATTACTTGCTCATATAGTTTCAGGCTGTTATCTGTCATCATCATGGTTCTGCCCACCCGGCTCACACTCCTTTTGAACTCTATTGTAACAGCTAATAGGCGACAACTGTTCTGTTTTGTTCATTCTGTTCTGTAGACCATGAGATATGATGAAGAACAGACAAAGGAGTGGTTATCATGGTGGGGATTGCATTTACGGTCATGTGTCTTATTTTCGGTACAACATT
The DNA here is from genome assembly GCF_037976585.1 of Paenibacillus sp. FSL k6-2145. Classification (NCBI taxonomy): domain Bacteria; kingdom Bacillati; phylum Bacillota; class Bacilli; order Caryophanales; family Paenibacillaceae; genus Paenibacillus; species Paenibacillus sp. FSL k6-2145. Next base: position 3,759,265 of record NZ_CP150267.1, read on the forward strand.
TCTGGCTATTAAAATTGGAGTAGAGGCAGGCATGCCGCCTTTTCTGTCAGCCGGATTGCGATTTGTAATCGCGGGAGCGCTGATGTTTGCATGGATGTGGATGAAGGGCAAAGTGAGCTGGTCACTCCTGTTCCGCAAGGAGATGTTGTTAACGGGAGCGGGGCTGACCTTCGGCACCTTTGCCACATTATATTGGGCTGAACAGCATGTGAGCTCAGGTGTGGGTGCCATTCTGTCAGCGACAGGGCCGCTGATGATTATGTTGATGCAGACGGCGCTGTTACGGCAAAAAACATCTGCCCGTATGATTACAGGCTGCCTGATCGGGTTCACCGGTGTGGTTCTGGTTGTGCTGCCAGGTGTATCGCTTGGTGCAGGTTCTCTATTCATGTGGGGTTGTATCGCGGTACTGGTGGGGGAAGTTTGTTATTCAGCAGGTGCATTGTACTCCAAAAAGGTCATTCATCAGTTCAAGGAGGCTAGTCCTGTAGCAATTAATGCGGTGCAGATGATGTATGGGGGATTGCTGTTATCCCTGCTCTCAGCCGGAACGGAATCGTGGAATATGTCTGCTCTGGACTGGGTGCCTGCCGTCTCGTCGGTGATCTATCTGACTGTCATCGGCTCCATGGTGGGGCATAGTCTGTTCTATTGGATTATGTCGCGTACCAACCCATTGTTTCCAGCAACATGGTTATACATTTCACCACCCATTGCGGTAGGGCTTGGTGCTGTTGTCTATGGTGAGCATGTCAGCTGGGTTACATGGATCGGTGTAGTGCTTGTCGTTTCAGGTCTGCTGGCGATGAATGAGAAGGTGAGCGGCTGGTTGAAGAAAAGAAGTCGTTCGAGGATGACAGTGCAGGCTTCCGAATCTGTTTTAAAATAGGTAAAGTTTGAAGGTATGCAGCTCAAGCTCAAAATCAGCCCTTGATTTTAGGTTGAGCTGTTTGTTATTCCATCATGATGTTCTCGTTAACCAGTAGGTAGTAATATTCATCCATCTGTTCTGCCGTAACATTTTCTTCGAAATGTTGTATACACCACGTCACAAGTAAACGAATCACCCCCGAGTGAAACTCGGCTACAAGTTCTATGGGAAGTGAAAATTGTTTACCTCTTCTCTTCAATTCCAGAAAATCTCGTCTGAATATCTCTCCGATATAATGTATGAAAAAGTTGTTAAACCCCTCATCCTTCTGCTGGTTCTGCACGATAGTCTCCAGTACATTTCCGAACAGAATTTTAGATACGCTTTGCAAAGGCTGCTGTAATCGATCTTCTACATTCATGTGTAAATAATCCCGAAGGACCCAAGTTAGGGTGGAGGACAGTAGAGCAAATTTATCCTTGAAATGTTTGTAAAACGTTGTTCGGTGAACCATAGCTTTGTCACATATTTCATTAATTGTGATGTTGCTGAATAGCTGGCCTTTCTCACATAACAGATCGAGAAGCGCCATCGTTAACAATTTATGAGTTCGGGTAACTCTCAAATCCACCTTTTTATCAATCATTTTCATCTACATCATTTCCTTATTGTAGTTTAGCTATATAGTATCCTGATATTGATTCTTACTTGATGCGAGATTCCAAGTGTATATTGGTATTATAAGTAATTTTTTGATAGGGCTACAAGTGTAGATAAAATATGATGGATTAGAGAGGATGAAGTGGCGATGCCCGATATGAAAAAAGCTGTGGTAATTGGGGCAGGTATTGCAGGGTTAATCACTGCAAGGATGTTATCTGATTATTATGATGAGGTATGTATCATTGAGCGAGATGAATTACCTTCTGAGCCGGCGAATCGGCAGGGTGTGCCTCAATCCTTTCATCCACATCGTGTATTACCGCGCGGCGGACTCATTCTGGAACATTACTTTCCCGGATACAATGATGAATTGGTCGCGCTTGGTGCCATTCCTTCACATGAAGAGAAAATTGTGATTGCCAATCGCTACGGTACTTTGGTCAATAAAGCGAATGCTGCTTCCTCATTCAAAATTGCATCGAGCAGCAGAGCCCTGCTGGAATGGGTATTGCGTCAGCGAGTCCAGAGCATAGATCATATAAGCTTCTTAACGAGTACGGAAGTTACCGGGTTAATGGCATCAGAAGATCGGCGTTCCATTACGGGTGTATATACCAAAGAAAGAGGCCGGGATAATCGGGAAGAAATGCTTGCGGCGGATATGGTTATTGATGCAGCGGGACGTTCTTCCAAATTGATCAGATGGCTCGATAAGATAGGGTTGTCCGTGCCTGAGCCGGAAGTGCTGAAGGTGTCTCTTGGTTACAGCACCCGCTATTATAAGATACCATCCTCTATTCAAAATGACTGGGGAACGGTGATAACAGAGTCCGATCCTGTGCAAGGAATTCGTGCAGGCATGTTGTGGCGCATTGAAAATGATATCGCTGGACTATTACTGTTCAACGCAGGAGGAGATGAATATCCTTCAACCCATCCGGATGAATTCCAAGAGCAAATCAAACATCTGTTTGCTTCGGATGAAATCGTAGCGTTGGCAGACCAGCTGGAGCCTTTTCAAGGGCCGCGGGGATACCGTATTTCCGAGTCTGTCCGTCAACATTTTGAACTGATGGAGAATTGGCCCTCCGGATTACTCGTCCTTGGCGATGCATTTTGCAGCTTCGATCCGATCCATGGCCAAGGCATGACGGTTGCTGCAATTGAAGCCGAGACCATAGCGAAATGTTTGGATGAGCAGCGAATGTATCCTGAGCCGCAGTTTGAGCGTCAAGTGCTGCTTCGTATGCAGCAGGCTATTGAACCGGCCTGGTGGCTTAGTTCGGTGGCTGATCTGCGTTGGAAAGGGGTCAAACATGTTGGGCCTTCCCGAATGAAAGGGGTTGCGTTTGCTCAGAAGTATATAAACTTGTTTACTAAGCAGGCGATGAAAAAGGCGAGTCAGGAAAATAATAATCATCTCTTTTTTACTCAGTTCCTGATGAATGCTCTAATCCTTCCTCCAAGTGAATACTTTAAAGGTGAAATCCTGAACATGATCCTGAACGACAATGGTTCCGAAGAAGAAATGGAGTTAAGGGCAGAGCTTGGTGTCCAAGATCCCGAGCTGTTCCAGCAAAGAATAGATGAGATCATTCCGTCATTTCAACTGGAATTTGATGGGCAAATCAAAAAACTGCTGGAGTCTTTCCAGCATGCCATGAGCAAGTAAGAGACAATGAATCGTGGTGCGTGAAAGTAGGCAAAACATGAAACGAATAATTTTAAATTTCATAGCTAGCATTGTAATCTCATTTATTGTATTTTTTATTGTTTTGTTTTTTGCTGATGTCCCAGATACAAATCGTGTCATCTTATCTATGGCGATTACGATTTCACTACAATTATCCTTGATTACCGCATTGTTGCTCTCAAAACATAAAAAATAAGAGAGAAATATACCTAATATAATCGTTTAAATAGGATAATGAACATATTTTTAAAATCAAAAAAACAGCCCTGCACGGCGAAATTCGCCGACTGGGCTGTTCGTTGATCTTAATTACTCTGCGTTCAGTACAAACTTCTCAATAACCTCTTTTACGCCGTCTTCGTTATTACTTGCCGTAATGTAGTCCGCCAGCTCTTTCAGCGCAGGAATGGCATTCCCCATCGCTACACCAAGACCAGCAACTTCGAGCATCTCATGGTCGTTCCAGGAGTCGCCGATGGCAATACACTCGCTGAGCTGGTGACCGAAATGGTCAGCCAGGAAGGTCAGGGCATGGCCTTTAGTTCCTTCATTGTGCATGATCTCCAGGAAGTAAGGTTTGGACTTGGTGATATGCACTTGTGGTCCGAGCAATTCACGCAGGTCAACGGCAACCTTATCCAAGTAGTCTGGCTCATCGATAATAAGCAGCTTCGGAGTTTTTTGTTCGATCACTTTGATGAAATCAGATTCGATATAATATTGGGTACCGTTTAATTTGGCATAATCACGCAGCTTGTCGTTTTCCTCACGGGCATACAGCTTGTCGTCAATGTATGTTTGAAGGTGGAGATTGTTCTCCAGGCAGTAATCATACAATTTGCGGGAAGCTTCCTGTGGAACGTAACGCTCATAGAGGACTTTTTCGTCCAGCAGGTTTTTCACCAATGCGCCTTGATACGTAATGATCGGCACGTTAAGTCCGGTTTGACGAGCAAGCGCTTGTGCGGAAGCATAAGCACGTCCAGTCGCCAGCGTTACAGTTACACCATGGGCAACCGCTTGTTCCAGTGCAGTCTGTGTAGCAGGGGTTACTTCCTTGTTGTCGTTGATCAGTGTGTCATCAATGTCGATTGCAATCAATTTGTAGGTCATCTGTGTTTCTCTCCTTTTTTTATCTGTATCTATCTGGTATCTATACCCGACTTAATCTATATCAGTTCAACTAAACGTTTTACACGAGAACGGAGAGGACAGAAAAAACCTGAAGAAGCGGAGCGTTCGCCTGAAAGCTTTCTGAAAGAAAGCTACATCGGAAGCATAAGCTATCACCGGATTTTCCCTTTGAAGAAGGGAATCAAAAAAATCTGGGGATAACAGCGATCGGAAGGTTATTCTGTCATCGGAGTGGCAGGTGTAAACATTCTTGGGTTGAACTTATATACCTATTCTTCCAGGAAAACAAGGCCGATAAAGTCTTCCAGCTCAAGGTTGCCGAAGTAATGTTTTACATCCAGGCCCTCAAGTGCAGTACGCACCTCGGATTCCTCATACCGCTTGCCGCGCAGCATATTTTCGATATCCGCCACATCGCCTACACCGAAGAAGTCGCCAAAGATTTTGATATCTTCGATGCGTCCATCCTTGATGTTCATGCGCAGATCGATGATGCCAACAGGGAATTTGCGAGTGTGCTTCACATTGCTTTCCGGAGACAAGCCATAGTTCCAGTCCCAGTTGTTATATCGCTCAGCGGAGATTTCTTTGATTTTGTCCCAGTCTTTGTCAGTGAGCGTGTACTGTGGAACGTCCTTAGGCTCCATCCGGAAAATGTGACGTAACAGCTCATCGCGGAACTGCTCAATCGTCAGGTTGGTGTCAATCAGATCCCGTATGTTGGCGACCCGGCTGCGCACGGACTTGGTGCTCTTGGATTTGAATTTCTCGGGATTGACGTTCAGGGAAGCCTGAACATGCTCCAAATTCAGATCAAACATCAATGTGCCATGACTGAACATGCGCCCACGTGTGGAAAACTGGGCGTTGCCCGAAATTTTCTTTTCGCCGACTTGCAGATCATTACGCCCGGTCAACTCGGCATTTACACCAAGCTCATGCAAAGCTTCAACCACAGGCTGGGTGAACTTGCGGAAATTGTGGAAGGATTGACCGTCATCCGCTGTAATAAAACTGAAATTCAGGTTGCCCAGATCGTGATATACCGCTCCGCCTCCCGAAAGACGACGAACCACCTGGACACCGTTATCCTGAACGTACTCGATATTAATTTCTTCAATCGTATTTTGATGTTTTCCGATGATAATCGACGGACGGTTGATGTAGAACAGCAGATAGCTGTCATCCTCCATCGGCAGATGTTTCAGAATGTACTCCTCAATGGCAAGGTTTACAGAAGGATCTGTAATGCCCTGGTTGTCTACAAACAGCATGGTCATTCCTCCATTAATGTATGTGAGGGATTGCTAGTCCCTTATGTAGTGAACCTTGTATATCAAAAGGAACCGAAATTCCTCTTCTATTGTAAACGAATTATGGTTGGGACACAAAGAAAACAGGATTGACCCACACCTCCCGTGCCATCCATAATAAAAAGGACATACAGAAAGGATGACGGAAGAATGACCGGTTATATCGAAGTGTTCGGACATGGCGGGGACGTGGAGACGGCTGCGTCACGATTTGGGAGAGAAGCCGCTGATTTTCTGGATTTCAGTGCCAACATTAATCCGCTCGGTCCGCCCAGAGGGGTGCTGAAGGCTATACAGCAAGGATTACAGTCGGTGATTCGGTATCCCGATCCGGGGCATCGGGGATTCAAAGCACTGCTGAGCGAGCGTCTTGGTGTGATGCAGGAGCAGATTTCTGTGGGCAACGGTGCAGCCGAAAGTATGGCGCTCATTCTGCTGGGGCTTGCCCCGCGCAAGGTGGGTACGGTGGAACCTGGATTCTCGGAGTACCGCGCGTTGGCACGACAATTCGGTGCCGAGGTTGTGCATACGGAGGGCAGAGAAGAGCTGGCGTGGCGAGCGGAACCCGAGGAGATCGAGCAGCTCATGGAAAAGGTAGACCTGCTCTTCCTTGGCCAGCCCAACAATCCAAACGGTGTACAATATCCGCTTGAGGTATTGCAAAGGCTTGCCAGCAAAGCGGAAGAAACGGGAACTGTAATCGTTATTGATGAGGCATTTATGGATTTTATTCCGGTAGCCCGGCGCCAGTCCCTGGCATCACATCTGAATGACTATCCAAATGTGATCATCATTCGCTCGATGACAAAGTTTTATGCCATTCCGGGCTTGCGTCTCGGATATGCTTTGGGCCGTGCCGAATACATTCAGGCGATGACGAAGAAACAGGTGACCTGGAGTGTCAACGGTCTGGCGCTCATGGCAGGGGAAGCCTGTCTGCGCAGCGGAGAACGGTACGAACAGGAGACCATAGCACAGATCACGCGGGAACGGGAGCGTCTCATCGAAGGACTGAAGGGGTACGGATGTGCGGTGACACCGGGAGAGGCGAATTTTATTTTGGTACGTGTGCCGGCCCCTTGGACAGCAGCATCAATGCAGGAGGCGCTGGGCCGAAGGGGCATCCTGATTCGCAGCTGTGCCATGTATCCGGGGCTTGACGAAGGTCATGTACGTTTTGCGGTCAAGGATGCAGACGCCAATGCTACATTACTCAAAGTGCTGGGCGGCGTGCTGGAAACCAAGGGATATCCAAATGTCGATCAGTCCTCCATTCATGAATCAAGTCAGCAGGAGCAGACGAAAGATTCGGAACAGGCACAGGGAGGGAGGCGGTCGTGACACTCCCGTTTTATAACTACTTTGCGAATGGAGAAACAGGCGAGAATGAATATGCTTCCTCTTCCTGGCCCGGACTGAACATATCCGCATATGAACGACATATCAAAGCACAGAGCCCAAGGGCTGCCCAAGCGCTGTCGAGTGCGGTATATGGCGGTGGGATGATTGAACTGGATCGCATATTTAACATCTATGTGGACAGGCATTACCGCTGTGATGATCCGCCGCGTGATATCGAACAAGCGCTGAATGAATGGCATGAGCCGCGGGATCAATGCGCCGGATTATTGACAGCCGTAAGGCTGGAGCATACGTCCATTCAGGAATATACAAGTGAAGAATTTGGTCTTCTGTGCTGTACCACTGCGGGTGTATCGAATGCAGCACGTGCGGGATCGGAGAGAACGGTATTTGATACGGTGGGAAATAAGAAGATGTCTTCCGGCAGGGAGCGCTCTGCTCCTTCAGCACGGAATCTAACGATTCACCCCTATGTCCCGGGTACAATTAACATCATGCTCTGGTTGAATGGACGCATGACCACCGGGGCGATGGTGAATGCGGTTCAGACGGCAGTGGAAGCCAAAGCGGCCGCGCTGGCGGATGCGGGTGTTCTGGATTCGGAGAACGGGTTGCCCGCCACCGGCACCACAACCGATGCCATTGTGTTGGCGGTACGTCAGGCAGTGGAAGAACCTCAGTCGATGATCACTTATGCCGGGACAGCAACTACGGCAGGAGCGGCGATTGGCAGATTGGTATACGACACGGTGACGGAGAGCCTTCAGGCCGGACAGTTATGGAAAGAGAGGATCAGGCAAAAATGACTTTTGACGTGGAGCATCTATGGACTTGGCCGTTCTGGACAGGCATGGCGGGAGCCTGGATTATTATACTGGCGTACCTGTTGGACCGATGTATCGGAGATCCGCGCTGGATTCCCCACCCAGTGATTGGCATGGGAAAAGGCATCTCGGCGTTGGAGCGTGTCATTCGCTCGCGTGTGCGCACAGATTCGGGGCTGAAGAGAGCCGGGCTGTTGTTCCCGATTTTGATTGCGGGGGGTTCTTTTGCCATCACCTGGGGACTCGTATATGTGCTTGGGCTAATCCACCCTGTCATTGCAGCGGCAGCTGAAGTGGTGCTCATTGCAACGACTATTGCTTCAAAAGGGCTGAAGGATGCAGGTATGGAAGTGTATCGTCATCTGAAGCAGCAGGATTGGCCGGCGGCCAGACGTTCACTGGGCATGATTGTTGGACGTGATACGGGGCATCTGGATGAACCGGAGGTTGTACGGGGTACGGTAGAGACGGTTGCCGAAAATATCGTGGATGCCATTGTATCACCGTTATTCTATGCACTTATTGGAGGCGCTCCACTAGCCATGGCTTATCGCGCCGTCAACACGTTGGATTCCATGGTCGGATATAAAAATGACAAGTATCTGCATCTTGGCTGGGCCTCGGCCCGTCTGGATGATGTGGCGAACTGGATACCTGCGCGGCTGACCGCGATTCTGTTAATCGTTGGTGCCTGGGTCATGAAGCTGGACGCCAAAGGAGCAGCACGCATGGTCGCACGGGATGCAAGACTGCATCCAAGTCCGAATAGTGGTTTTCCCGAATCTGCGGTGGCCGGAGCACTGGGCATCCGGCTTGGGGGACATAACGTGTATCACGGCGTTGCTTCATTTCGTGCCTACATGGGTGAAGCCACACGGCCGATGGAAGCCGAGGATATTGTGCAAACGTCACGCCTGATGTTCTGGTCGGCAGGGGCTTTTGTGGTACTATGCGTGTTCATAACGTTGGGGGTGTGGCTAGCAGGAGGGACGCTGTTATGGTCATAAATGCAGGAAATGAAGTACATACGAATCAGCAGCCTGAGCCGCTGAAACGAAACATTCTGTGGGTCCGTCATGGGACAACGCTGTGGAATGTGGAAAAAAGATACTTGGGGCATACCGACATCGGTCTGCTGCCAAATGCCAAAGAAGAGCTGGCTCCGCTTCATGAACAATTGAGCGGTGTTTCGTGGAATGAGGTATATTGCAGTGATCTGCTTCGCTGCCGGCAGACGCTGGAACAGATTCTTCCTGATGCCATCGGACAGGTGAAGTTCGACTCGCGTCTGCGCGAGAATGATTTTGGACAGTGGGAAGGGCTGACGTATGATCAGCTCAAGGATAACCCTGTGTACCGAAGCTGGATAGATGCGCCGCAGGAGGTCACTCCGCCCGGAGGGGAATCGTGGCAGGAGTTTACCGGACGGTTGGACTCCTTTCTCCAACAGATGTTGTTGGAGGGCCGTCCTTCGACGCACGTTAATGAGGGTCAAGTGCCAACCATAGTTGTGGTTACGCATGGTGGTGTCATCCGGTATGCCTTGTCCTGTCTGATTGCCGGGCTTGGGTTCTGGGATACACATGTCGTACCGGGACAGGCGATTCAGGTTCAGCTTGAACAACAGGGGAATCAATGGTTTGGCAGCAGAGTGACTTTTCCGCCAATCGGGTTGTAAGGATGTACAATATACCCTATAATCACAACAGAAGTGTGACTTCAGCATGGATACAGATACGCTGCAGGTTGTGAAGCCTGAATGAGTATGCAACATGCAGAAATTACACGGCAATGGTTTACCATATCAGCGACCAAGGGTCCCGCGTGTGAAGGCTGTTTTCATGGCAGATTACTACGAGTCATGAAACACACAAGGGTGAAATGGGGAAGCCGGTGCAAATCCGGCACGGTCCCGCCACTGTAAAACAGGATGATTCCTGTAAGTCAGGTTACCTGCCCTGGACGTACAAACCGGTGTTCCTTCGAGGAAAGGACAGCGTTTCGGGCTATTCTATGCGCATGGACAACCCTTGGTTGAACATGTACAGATCGCCATATGCGAGACGTCATCCCTAATCTTTGTCTAAGGATTGGGGATTTTTTATTGTTCATGTAAGATGAACCGAGACCAATTTTACACGAGGTCACTCCGATTGCAGTACCATCTTCCGATCGCTGTTATCCCCAGATTTTTTGATTCCCTTTTTGAAAGGAAAATCCGGTGATAAAGGCGAACACTTCGTTTCTTCAGATTGGTTCTGCACTCTCCGTTAGCGTGTAAATGTTGCAGTTCAAACCTTACACAGGAACACCAAGACATGGGGAGTAAGAGTTCGAGCACGATGCAAGAAAATAGTACAAATAGAGAAGGGGAGAATAACAGAATGAATTTCAAAAATTGGAAAAACGTAGCGTCCCTGCTAAGTGCAGCGGCACTCGCACTGGCTTTGGCCGGATGTGGCAATGCAACAACAAACGAGGGTACAGGTACTTCACAGCAACCGGCACAGGAGCAATCCCAAGGCCAGGCGCAGACGGACCTCAAAACACAATATCCACTTACCGTTACGGATGCAACGGGTGAATCGTTCACCTTTGAAAAGGCACCAGCCAAAATCGTATCCGTGTCTCCGGCTGAGACGGAATCCCTGTTTGCCCTTGGATTGGACGATCAAATCGTTGGTGTATCCGACTATGACGATTATCCGGAAGCGGCAACAACCAAAGCTAAAATGGGCGGTATTACCAAGCCCAATGAAGAGTCCATCATTGCTGCTGAAGCCGACATCGTCTTCACAGGTATCTCGATGAGCGAAGATGCAGTGAAGAAGCTGCGCGAACTGGGTATTACCATTTTCAAAACGGACCCTAAATCCATTGACGATGTAATGAACAATATCGAAACCTTCGGTAAAATCACGGATCATCAGGAAAAAGCACAAGAAATCATCACCCAGATGAAACAGGACGTGACGGATGTAACCGAAGCGGTGAAGGCAGTTAAACCGGAAGAGAAGAAAAAAGTATACGTTGAATTCTCCCCAGGCTGGACTGTGGGTAAAGGCGAATTTATGGATGAACTCATCACTGTAGCCGGTGGTAGCAATATTGCTTCGGACAAAGAGGGCTGGTATGAAATTAATGAAGAGAACGTGATTGCCTCCAACCCGGATGTGATCCTGTATGCCAACGATGTAATTGATGAAAACTCCAAAACACTGGATCAGATCATCAAGGCGCGCAGCGGCTGGGATCAAATTACGGCTGTGAAAAATGACGCGGTTATTGGCCTGGATGCCAACCTGCTGAGCCGTCCGGGTCCACGGGTAACTCAAGGGTTGAAAGAAGTAGCCAAAGCGATCTACCCTGACTTATTCCAATGAGTAAAAAGCTGATCCTGTTCGGAACGACGGGCATGGTGCTGCTGGTGCTGACCGTGCTCATCTGCACGGGCATTGGTTCAGTAGCGTTGCCGATCCGGGATATTGCAGGTATCCTGATTCACAAAATTCCCTGGGTGGGCGATTGGATTACACCGGATTGGAATAAGGCAGCCGAACAGATTATCTGGAAAGTCAGATTCCCACGTGTACTGCTTGCCGTGCTCGTGGGCGCATCGTTGGCGATTGCCGGTGCGGGATTCCAGGGGGTTCTTCGGAACCCGCTGGCAGACCCGTTCACCCTGGGCGTATCATCCGGTGCTTCGGTGGGTGCAGCCTTTCTGATTTTCTTCGGATTGCAGTATGCACTGATCGGAATCTGGACGTTGCCACTGGTGGCGTTTTTGACGGGTGTAATCACGTTATGGTTTGTTATGGCACTGGCTCGTGAAGGGCGTAAAATACCTACACACAGCCTCATTCTGGCTGGTGTGGTCATGCAAAGTTTCCTGGGCGCAGTTGTTTCCTTCCTGTCGACCATGTCGAAACAGACGATTAATGAAATTATATACTGGACGATGGGAAGTCTGGCTCTGCGTGGGTGGTCGTATACGGCCATCCTTTTCCCGTATTTTCTGTTAGGGCTGGTCTTTCTCTGGAGCCGCGCACGCTCGTTGAATGTGCTTGCACTGGGAGAACGTCAAGCGGCACATATCGGGATCGGAGTGGACAGGCTCAAGCTGTCCGTGCTGGCAGTTGGCACACTGCTGACAGCTGGGGCTGTCTCGGTATCGGGTGTCATCGGATTCGTTGGATTGGTGATCCCGCATATGTTGCGGCTGGTGGTGGGACCGGATTACCGACTGCTGGTACCTTTGTCTGCCATTGGTGGAGCGATCTTCATGGTGTGGGCCGATACCATCGCAAGGTCGTTGCTGGCGCCAACTGAAATTCCGCTCGGTGTTGTCACCGCCTTTGTTGGTGCGCCGTTCTTTGCTTACCTGCTGCACCGGAACAAAAAGTTGCAGAAGGGGATGATGCCATGAATTCCAGTACCAGTTCCAACTCGACCTCACTTATCTCCATTAAGGGAGCAGGGAAGTCATATGGCAATCATCAGGCCCTGCGCAATGTAGACTGGCATGTTGGCGAAGGTGACTGGTGGGGAGTTGTCGGACCAAACGGCAGCGGCAAGTCCACCCTGATCCAGCTTATTGCCGGAACGGAACAGTTAAGCGAAGGTCAGATCCGTATCGATGGTCGAGACATCGGCTCTTACAGCCGTAAGGATCTGTCGCGCATGATCGCTGTATTGCAACAGGATGGCTTGCCAGCCATCTCCTATCCTGTACGAGACGTGGTGGAGATGGGGCGATATCCATACCAGAACTGGCTGGGGCGGGAAACGGGTGATGGGGCACTTGTGGTGGACAGAGTGCTTGAAGATCTGGGATTGACAGAGCTGGCGGACAGACCGCTGGATGCACTCAGCGGCGGACAACGGCAGCGGGTCGCACTAGCCAAAGTTATGGCTCAGGAGCCGAGGTTACTGCTGCTGGACGAGCCGACCACGTTTCTGGATATTAAATATCAATTGCAATTCATGGAATTGTTATCGGCATGGCGACAGAGGACTAACATTACGATTGTGGCTGTGCTGCATGATCTGAATCTGGCCGCGTTATTTTGCGATCACATTCTGGCGCTGCGTGAGGGCATGGTGGTTGGAAAGGGCACGCCTCATACGTTGATCAACGATGAGAATATTCAAGACATATTTCGCGTCAAACCGGCAATTGTCTCCCATCCCGATCATGCCATACCTCAACTGCTGCTGCGGCGTGACATCGATTAAATGAAGCGGGGCGACCCATATTTTGATGAAGGAAGTGCTGGTTGTATGAATAATGAACAGGTGTTGGAGCATTTAATAAGTAAGATTACTGCTCCTGACCAGAAAGTGGCGGCAGAAACCTCTGCGCATGTGGATTCGTTGACGAAGCCGCCGGGAAGTCTGGGCAAATTGGAAGAGCTGGTGATCCGCCTGGCAGGAATGACGGGCAATGCACGTCCGCGTTTTGATCACAGGGCGGTCATTGTCATGGCCGCAGATCACGGCGTAGTGGAAGAAGGCATCAGTGCTTTTCCTGCCGAAGTGACCCCGCAGATGGTCCAGAATTTCCTCGCTGGAGGCGCAGCGGTGAATGTGCTTGCCCGTCACGCCGGAGCTGATGTGATCTGTGTGGATATCGGGGTGAATGCCGATCTTGAACATCCGGACCTGCTCTCCCGAAAAATTCGCAAAGGGACGGCCAACATGGCCCGAGGGGCAGCAATGACCCGGGATGAGGCAGTTCGGGCTATCCTTGCAGGAGCCGAAGTTGTCTCGGCAGAAGTGGCGAAGGGAACACAGCTGTTTGTCACCGGGGAGATGGGAATCGGCAACACCACCGCAAGTGCTGCGGTAATGAGCGCGTTAACCGGAGTTGCACCAGCTGCCGCCGTGGGGCGAGGCACCGGCATTGATGATGCAGGCTTACAGCGCAAGGCTGCTGTAGTCAGCCAGGCGCTTAGTGTAAACGCACCGAACCCGGATGATGCACTAGATGTTCTGTGCAAGGTGGGGGGACTGGAGATTGCCGGACTCACGGGGGTTATCCTCGCCGCCGCTGCTCATCGTTGCCCGGTCGTTGTAGACGGGTTCATCTCTACAGCGGCAGCGCTGGTTGCGAGACAACTTGCACCTCTGAGTACGGCTTATATGATCGCTTCTCATACTTCACATGAAAATGGACATGGAGCGCTGCTGCGTGAACTGGACCTGAAAGCGATGCTGGATCTGGACATGCGTCTGGGTGAAGGCACGGGCGGCGTGCTTAGTCTTCATCTGATTGACGCAGCATGTCTCATTCTGAACGAGATGGCAACCTTTGCAAGCGCGGGTGTCTCGGATGGGACAAGCCCTGCTTCGGACTCTACTGTGACGGGTGATTCATCCCTGCAAGGAGAGAGTTCCCGATGAGCGTACTGGTGACAGGCGGCGCACGCAGTGGCAAAAGCTCCTTTGCCGAGCGTCTCTGCATGCAGCGTTCCTCGGAGGCGTGGTATGTGGCAACAGCTCAGGCGTACGATGATGAAATGCGTGAGCGTATCACCATGCATCAGCATCAGCGCGAGGCATCAGGGTATCTGTGGCACACGATGGAAGAGCCGATACATCTGCCTGCTTTGATTAGCCGCATGGGTGAAGGGCATACAGGGACTTCTGCACCCACCATTCTGGTGGATTGCCTGACGCTGTGGCTGACAAATGTTTTGTTAGCGCATGAGCATGACGAGAAGCAGGTGTTACAGGGACATTTGGATGCGCTGGTTGAAGCGATTCGAACCTATCCAGGTTTACTTGTTCTGGTTACAAATGAAGTGGGGGACGGGATCGTACCGGAATATGCCCTTGGCAGGAAATATCGGGATTTGGCCGGTGTACTGAATCAGCGCATTGCGGCAATATGCGGTGAAGTGTTTCTGGTGACCGCAGGCATTGCGATTGAACTAAAAAGCAAGGAGTACCGCTTATGAAGGATGGCACGCCTGCTTCTCAGCGTAAACATGCAGCGGCAGCCGCTTTTCAATTTCTGTCCCGTTTCCCTGTCAAAATGCAAATCGATTTTGTCCCGTCGCTGCTGCGGGAAAGTGTAGTCTTTTATCCGCTGGTCGGTGCTGCAATCGGCCTGTGTGTCTGGCTCTTGGGAGCCTTAAGCGGTGCAGTGCTTCCGGCCTTTCCGGCTGCCGTCCTGACCCTGACGTTATGGGTATGGCTCACCGGAGGACTCCATCTTGACGGATGGATGGATACGGCGGATGGCTTGCTCAGTTATCGTACCCGTGAGCGGATGCTGGAGATTATGAAGGACAGTCGTGTCGGGGCAATGGGCGTGATCGCCTGCGTGTTGCTTCTGATGATGAAGGCTGCGCTGATCGCCGATTTTATTGCCCGGGGTCACTGGGTGTACGGTGCGCTGCTGATCCTGCCGATGATCTGGAGCCGCTGGTTCATGGTGTATGCGATGTCGGCCTGGCCGAATGCACGGGGAGATGATGGACTTGCTGTATTGTTTAAAGGTCTGGGTGAGCGGAAGGAAGTCCAGCGTGCACGCAGCTCAGCTGTGGGCCTGACCTTGATCGCAGGGGCAATTACGTTTGCCGCGGTGTGGCTTTTCAAGCCGGATATGGGGATTGCAGATGCGATGGTGAGTGGTCTGGGAACACTGCCATGGTGGCTATACCCGGTGGCGGCAGTTATTATACTGCCTGTGGCGTGTTATTATATCGGCCGATTCGTGGCTGCCCGGATCAGTGAACGGCTCGGCGGTTTAACCGGGGATACGTATGGTGCCATGAATGAGCTGCTGGAGGCGGCTTTGTTGACCGTGCTGAGCGTGCTTCAAGGACTGTTCTGGCTGTAACTTTTGAAGTAAGAAGCAGTATGGAAAGTGTTATGCATGAGGTTGGGAGCAAGGTGATCTGGTATAACACGGAGACAGGGGGAGAGAGCGTGGAAGATAGGCCATCACAACCAGCGGCGGTACTGATGCTGCAAGGAACGGCTTCCGATGTGGGCAAAAGTGTTATCACAACGGCATTGTGCCGGATTTTTAAGCAGGATGGCTTCAAGCCTGCTCCGTTCAAGTCACAGAATATGGCACTGAATTCCTATGTGACGGAAGATGGCAAGGAGATTGGTCGGGCTCAGGGAGCACAGGCCGAGGCCTGCGGTATTGAGGCGACAACCGATATGAATCCAATCCTGATCAAGCCGGTGCGGGACATGCATTCGCAGATCGTCGTACATGGTGTACCTTTTGCCCAGATGAGTGCATCAGATTATCGGCAGAAGTTCCTGCCTGAAGCAAAGCAGACGGTTATGGATGCGTTGAACCGGCTAAGGGATACCTATGATATTGTGCTGATGGAAGGGGCGGGCAGTCCGGCCGAAATCAATCTGAAGGACCGGGATATCGTCAACATGAATCTGGCAGGTTGGGCCGATGCGCCGGTAATTCTGATCTCTGATATCGATCGGGGCGGGGTATTTGCTTCCATCGTAGGTACGCTCGAACTGCTTGAACCCCATGAGGTGGCGCGAGTCAAAGGGTTCATTATCAACAAGTTCCGGGGTGATCTGTCCCTGTTGCAGCCAGGACTCGACTGGCTCGAAGAACGGACAGGCATTCCAGTATTAGGTGTATTGCCTTACATAAGAGATATTCAGATTGAAGCAGAGGATTCAGTGGTGCTGGACTCCATGCGTCATGGGAAATCCGGTAAAACCGAGCTGGATCTGGCGGTGATCCGATATCCGCGAATTTCCAACTTTACAGACTTTGACGCACTTTCCCGTGAACCGGATGTGAATGTGCGTTACGTGACCTCGCCAGAGGAATTGGGCAGTCCGGATGCCATTCTTCTACCGGGTACGAAGGACACCATAGGTGACCTAGCATATCTGCGTGAGTCTGGGCTGGAGCAGGCGATTGCCAGCCAGACCGAGCGTGAGCATGTTCAGCTCGTAGGAATATGTGGCGGATACCAGATGCTGGGACGTCATCTGAAGGACCCCTTTGCTGTGGAGGCGAATCAGATTCAGGAAGCAAAAGGGCTTGGCTGGCTCCCGCTATCAACAACGTTTCTTCAGGAAAAGCAGACCGTCAGAGCTTCCGGACGGGTGCAGCCTAATAACCCGATTCGTCTGTATGGTGAGCAAGATGTAACAGAGGCTTCATTACCTGTGAATGGATATGAGATTCATATGGGCGTTACGGAGTGCCACGAGCCCGAACGTGTAACCGCGTTGTTTGAAATCTCACATCCAGGTGGTCAACCTTTCCAAGAAGGCTGGGGCTCTGTAGATGGCGGCGTGTGGGGAACCTACCTGCATGGATTGTTTGAAAGTGATCAATTCCGACGTTCGTGGCTAAATGCCTTGCGTGCAGGAAAAGGACTGGCTCCACTTAAGGAGACATATAGTGCACATGAGCGTAAGGAGATGGAGTTTGATCGGGTAGCCGAATCGTTGCGTTCGGCATTGGATATGAAGCGTGTGTACGAGATTATGGGTGTTCAGGCACCCGAGTGAAACAACAATACCCCCATGTCCGACAAACCGTTCTCTAGAAACGGCATGTTAGCGGCATGGGGGTATTGTATATCCTATGATTAAATGAGGTTTAAAACAGGTGATGATAGGTTAATGGTTAACCTGTTAGTTTATTTTGAAATTTTTCATAGCGGATTGCAGCTCTACAGCTTGTTCATGCAGATGACGAACCGTATTCGAATGTGAATCCATCTCGCTGAGCTGAAGATCTGCTGTTGAAGCAATCTGTAACATGCTCTCACGGGATTTGGTCGTAATCTGTGCCGTTTCTTCAACGGATGCACTCACTTCTTCAGCACCAGCAGATACTTGTTGTGTAGAAGCAGAGACGGTCTGAATGGTCAGATTCACGTTCTGAATCAATTCATTCAGTTGCTGGAAGGCTGAGCCTGCTTGTTGAACAACAGTTGTGCCTGAACCAATCTCCTGGGTTACACGGTTCATTGCATCAACCGAGCGCTCAGCATCTTCACGAATGGTACCCAGATAATCCGAAATTTCTTCGGTGGCTGTCTTGGATTGCTCGGCAAGTTTGCGAACTTCTCCAGCAACAACAGCGAATCCGCGGCCATGCTCTCCGGCACGTGCTGCTTCAATGGAGGCGTTGAGTGACAGCATGTTAATCTGTTTGGTGATTTCAAAAATGGAAGCAACAATGGTGCCGATGGCTACCGAACGTTCATTCATAGTTTCGACATAACGCAACGATTCGCTTGCTGTCTGGCCTACACGCTCCATCTGCTCAATGGCATTCTGAGCCAGTCGGTTACCGTTAACTGCCTCGTTGGCTGCTTCACCAATCTGGTCAGACACTTCAGCGGAAGAAGAAGCAATATGCATAATACCTTGCGTAATTTCTTCCATAGCTCTGGCGTTCTCGGATGCGCTTGACGCAATGCTGATGCTGCCTTTTTCTGCATCTTCTGCGGAGCGGCTGGAGTTTCGAACCATACCAGACATCGATTCAACCCGCTGAAGCAGGTCATTGGAGCCTGATACAACTTCATTGGATGTGGACAAGGCACGGCTAATCATCTCTTTCAGGTTATGCGTCATCGTCTGGAAGCTTGCGGCAAGCTGGGCAATTTCATCTTTACCTTTGATCTCTAGTTCAGCGGTCAGATCACCCTGGGATATTTGTTTGCTATGTTGGACGAGCTTGATGATTGGTTTGGTAACTCTTTTGATCATACTAGTGGAGATAAGCCACCCGAGCACAAACACTAATGCTGTAATCCCAAGACATAACCAGAAAATCTGGGTAATCTTGTCTTGAATGAACTGGGCATCCATGCTCACAGCCATAATCATGTTACTTCCTGCAATAGGGATAAAGGCTGCTTTATGTACACCAAAGGAATCGGAGTAGACCTCACTGATTACCATCTCTTTGTTCTCAATAGCTGCATTCATTGCGGGTTCTACACTGATCTCATCCTGCGCTTTCATGTTTGAAGAAGGGTTGGCCACAACGACTTTGGCTGAGCCATCTTGAATAGCAACAACGTAAGCAGCATCCAGATTATGTTCTTTTGCTTTATCTGCCAGATACGATTCCACGGTCATGGCAGCACCTTCAGAACCGGCTCCGCCACTCTGTACCTGTAGGATTTTGGATGCTGAAGTATTCTTGTATATATCCTGAATGGACGTGTTTAGGACTTTGTCAAACTGCGGCAGCACGTAGCTTTGAATAATATTCATCGATACGGCGTAAAAACTAATACTGAACAACAGGGAAGCAACCAGCAGAACGAGGAATAAGGTGCCTCTGATTTTACCGGCGACGGTGCGATTACGAAACATATGATCATCCTTTCACGTCAAGTTCATTAACATTGTCGCTTTTCCGTAATCATAAGACCTATCTACCAATGAAGAAAGACCTAAATTAAACGTTGAGAAAACTTGGGAATAAGCGGATATACCTATATTACAAAATTAACCGGAGGTTGAATAGAACAATTTTCACGATTTGGTGTATTTTTTTCAGAAATACATGAATCTGTTACATGCATATTACATAATATCAATTAATACCTACCAGAATAGTTTGTTATGTGGTATATTGTAAAATGTCTTTGTTGGAAGTACAAAAGATAGAAGAGAAAACCGGATATTTTCCGGTTACACACATGCCTGAGGAGGATTTAAAGAAATGGATACTTTTCTAGTCATATTGAATGTAGTGGTTATGCTTGCCTTACTTGGCATCCTCTACTGGATGCAGAAAAAGCATATCTCCTTTACGAAACGCGTATTTGCGGGTCTGGGACTGGGGGTTGTTTACGGGGTTATTCTCCAATTGGTGTACACATCAGGTTCTGATGTAGTTACGAAATCAGTCGATTGGTTCAATCTGGTCGGTTCAGGATATGTTCGTTTGTTGCAAATGGTCGTGATCCCATTGATCATGGTGTCGATCATCTCGGCCATTATGAATCTGAAGGGCAAGCAAAATCTCGGCAAGATGAGTGTTTCCATTATTGCCATTCTGTTGATCACCACAGCGATTGCCGCAGGGGTCAGCATTGTGACCAGTCTGGGCTTCAACCTGACTTCCATTGAGATTCAAGGAGGAGACCGGGAGAATGCGCAGATTCAGAAGGTGGAGGAACGGCTTGTTGATGTGAAGGATCAGACCATCCCGCAGCAAGTGCTGGAATTCATTCCTTCGAATCCATTTGCAGATATGACAGGAGAACGTCGTACATCCACACTGGCGGTGGTTATCTTCTCCGCGTTTATCGGTGTAGCCGTACTTGGACTGGATCGCAAAAAACCTCAGCAGGCGGAGACGTTCCGCGGTATGGTTAATGCGGTATATGCGGTGGTTATGCGAATTGTTACACTGGTGCTGAGGCTTACGCCTTACGGGATTTTAGCACTGATTACAAAGGTAACGGCGACAACGAATGCGGAAGAGATATTAAAGCTCATCAAATTCGTGATTGCATCTTATATCGCGCTGGCGATCATGTTTATTATTCATCTGATTATTATCTCTCTGTCCGGCTTCAACCCGGTTACGTATTTGAAGAAGGTGCTGCCAACACTGGTATTTGCCTTTACGTCCCGTTCAAGTGCAGCGGCGATCCCGCTGAATGTGGAGACACAGACGAAGAAACTCGGCGTATCGGACGGTATTGCGAACCTGTCTGCAAGCTTTGGGGCTACGATTGGGCAAAACGGCTGCGCCGGGATCTATCCGGCCATGCTGGCGGTAATGATTGCTCCGACGGTCGGCATCGACCCGCTGAGCTGGGACTTCATTGTGACTTTGATCCTCGTAGTCATGATCAGTTCGTTTGGTGTGGCTGGCGTTGGCGGCGGGGCAACCTTCGCTTCCCTGATCGTATTGTCCACCATGAATCTGCCTGTGGCTCTGGTTGGACTGCTCATTTCCGTGGAGCCGCTGATCGACATGGGTCGTACAGCGCTTAACGTGAACGGGTCAATGACATCAGGACTCGTGACGAGCAGAATTTTGAAGGAAAACGATCGGGACACGTTTAACGATCAGAGCCGTGAGCTGGATTCTGCGGCTCAGGCTTAATACAGAATGGATTAGATAGAAGCTCACATTAAGATAGCTAGAGCCGTCTACAAATCAAGTGAGAAAAGCCGTCCTTCGGAGGAATCTGGAGGGCGGTTTTTTTTTTTTGCGGAAATCAAACTATGCTGTGCACGGTGTGTGAAGCCGTCTTCTTTTTCGATACACGGTGTAAGGCAAGGAAGTACAAAAACAGTCGTATGGTCGAGAGTGACAGAGGAGAAATATAGCAGGGATCATATTCACTCAGGCAGACTTGGAGTTATTTAGTTCTGTTCATGGGACGAGAAATGTGATAGAGTATTCATGTTTTGGCCCTGAGCCAAACCGCGGTTCGTAACCATCCCGCGTAATCAAAACTAGGAAGGCAGTGTATGTATTTATGTTTAACTTAGGGTGGGGAGCAGTTTTTGTTCTCGTAACTTATGGATTTTTCCTGCTGTGTTACCGCTTGTTCGGTAAAAAAGGTCTCTATGCCTGGATTGGTGTCGCTACGGTTATAGCCAACATTCAGGTGACCAAAACGATAGATATCATGGGTATCGTACTGACGTTAGGTAACACGATGTATGTCAGCATGTATCTGACCAGTGATCTGCTCAATGAGAAATATGGACCAGGTGAGGCACGCAAAGCCGTATGGTTCGGATTTTTCACGCTCATCATGACGACGGTTCTGATGCAGATGGTGTTGTTCTTTGACCCGGCACCAACGGACTTTGCACAGGAATCCATGGCGAAGCTGTTCGGTCTGCTGCCACGTCTGGCACTCGGAAGTCTGACGGCGTACTTCATCAGTCAGTTCCTGGATGTTCGATTATACTCCTGGCTGCGCAAGGTGGCCCCAGGGCGCAATCAGTTGTGGATACGCACCAACGGTAGTTCGATCATCAGTTCATTCGTGGATACACTGGTGTTCTGCACGATCGCATTTGCGTTCATCTATCCTTGGGATGTTTGGCTGGAAATCTTCCTGACTACGTATATTATCAAATTTGTATTAACTGCAGTCGGAACGCCGTTTCTGTATGCTGCACGCAGCTTTAAGTTTAAGGATGAAGCTTAGAGAATATTCAAAGAGTATCACTTAAAATTACCCTCTGCGCAGTCCATTTTAATTCGGACTCTGCAAGGGTTTTTTTCATAGACCCGAAACAAGAAAAATCCTTTTTACATTTTTATGAAAAAGTTATAATATAAACGACCTGTCGTTATGAGCGTGTATCATTAGCCAACGATGATTTCAACCAAAGGGGAATCGCACATGTACTCTACACTGCGTTATACACTGGAAAGCAATGGCACAACCTACGAGAATGATAACATTAATGCCTCATTATTGGTGGAGTTGATCTCCAATCTGGAATTGCATGAATACGTAGTACTTAAACCTTCGGAGCTGGTGGAGGGAAGTATGTATATGCAGGCTGCTGCGCTTGAGGAACCAGGGCAAATGGTGGCGGAGATTCGTTTGCAGGAAGGCGAGGACGGTTTCCTGCATTACAGCTACAGCACAACAGATACAACTAGGATTATTCAATGGTTTCTGGATTACTGGGGGAAGCAACAGTTGCCACAGCTAGAGTCTTGGCAGGATATCACGCATGAGTTTGACTAATGGTAAATGAGTGAGCAGGAATAAGATTACGTAGAATGCAGACGGAGTAATTTAGGATATGCTTTGTATTAATTAAAATCCCGCAACCCATGATATTCATGGATTCGCGGGATTTTTGCGTTCGCGTGTGTACTTTATATTATTGAAGATACAGTTCAGCACAGTTGCGTGCAGTTTAGTTCATGATACATAATATCGGCTGAGCATTGATGTATATGGGCTGTTTTTGACATAGATCCCATTGGATTAGTCGGTAAGGATTTGCAGCTCTTTTGGATATGTTGTCAGAACTTCGACACCCGTCTCGGTCACAATTACATCATCCTCGATACGAACGCCGCCTGCTGCGGTATAGATGCCCGGTTCAATCGTGAATACGGTACCTTCATTCAGGATGTCCATATTCTCTCCATGGAGAGAAGGATACTCATGCACGTCAATACCCAATCCATGGCCTACTCTATGCATAAAACGTTCGCCGTATCCCGCTTCTTCCGTGACCTGGCGTGCTGCACGATCCACTTCGGCGCAGGTAATGCCTGGTTTCACGATTTGGATAGCAGCTTCGTTCGCTGCGAGCACAGTGTTATAGATGGTTTTGAGTTCAGGTGAGATATCACCAAAAGCGAATGTACGCGTGATATCCGAGGCATACCCTCCAGCATACACACCCATATCAAACATCAACAGGTCACCATGTTGCAGTTTCCGTTCACCCGGTGTACCATGTGGCAGGCCTGTTTTGGGTCCCGTGAGCACCATGGTATCAAAGGAAGGGCCATCAGCACCCAGCTTTTTCATCTGATACTCCATCTCGGCGACAAGTTCAATCTCGGTTACGCCTGTGCGAACATGAGAGAGGCCTTGACGCAGTGTTTCTTCGATCAGATAAATAGCATGGCGAATGCGGGCTACCTCATCAGGTGTTTTTTTCACACGTAATGTGCGAAGCAAAGGGCCGACATCTTCAAAGCTGGCAGCACCGAGAGCGGCGGTCAGTTGCTCATAACGTGAGACAGTCACATATTCTTTTTCGAGACCAACCCGGCCCAAGCGCCCCTGATAACGATCAAACAAAGCGTATGGATTATCCGTATCCGTGTGAGTGGCAATGTTGGATACCGAGGAAGCGGCTGCGGCAGCTTCAGCGTCCAGTGCGGGTACAATCAATAAGGGTTCTTCGCCACGTGCAAGAACCAGACCGAGGAAACGTTCATGCGGATTGCTTGCAAATCCAGTTAAATAGTAGATATGTTTTGGATCTGTGATCAGCATGGCGTCCAATCCTTGCCCGGACAGATCGGCTTCAAGACGAGATAAAGGATTTTGATTCATAAGTGTAGTTGTCCACCTTTCCATTCATACTATCCTTCTATTATAAAAGATTATGATGGAATTCCAAACTGCGGTGATTTCATGTCCTCGGAATCCCTTGAATTCTCGGTTTAAGCGGCTGGTGTGAAGGGTAATACAGGGCGAAACCGCTTTACACATGAATAATAACACCACAACTATAGAGAAAAATATATTAACAATACGTTGAATCTTGGCTTAGTTATTTTATACAAAAGAACGATATGCGAAGGGAGATGTAATCATGAATAATCGAGTAAACGTTCCGCTGTATGCTTCATTATTAAGTGTGGCACTGTTAACAGCGTCATGTTCTTCAGGCGAACCCTTTACGGGAGGAACAGAGCAGTCGTCTCAGGGACAGGGAACCGGTCAGGGACAGACAGCCAACGGAGGCAATACCAGTGCAAGTGGAGACGAGAGTGGAGCGCAGAGAGAGACGGTTATGCCGTATCAGGCTTCCGTTCTGGTTGAAGGATTGAATGCACCATGGGAGATTGTGAGTGTGCCTGATGGTCGGATGTTCGTAACGGAACGCCCTGGTGCGATTCGAGTCATTGAGGATGGAAAACTAGCCCCTGAACCACTGATTGAATTCTCAGCCCCCTTTAATGAAGAAGGTGAAGGAGGTCTGTTGGGTCTTGCAGCTGATCCGGACTTTGAGGATAACGGTTATCTGTATGCATACCACTCCTATCTGGAAGGCGACGACATTGCCAATCGGGTGTTACGCCTCCAGGTGAATGATGGCAAAGCGGTCATAGACAAAGAACTACTTGGTAACATTCCAGGCGGGACAAATCATAATGGTGGGCGGATCAAGATTGGCCCGGACAAGTTGCTCTATATCACGACAGGTGAACGTTATGAACCGGAACTGTCACAGAACCAAGATAGCCTTGGGGGTAAAATATTGCGGATTAGTCTCGACGGATCGATCCCTACAGACAACCCATGGCCGAATTCACCTGTGTACAGTATGGGACACCGCAATGCACAGGGACTGGCCTGGAACCCGGACAACGGTTATCTCTATGCCACTGAGCATGGTCAGCGTAATCATGATGAGATTAACCGGATTGTAGCTGGTGAGAATTATGGCTGGCCTGAGGTGGAGGGAGACAACGATGACAATGGCGCATATCAGGCTCCGCTCGCACATAGTGGGAATGATACATGGGCGCCGTCCGGTGTAGCTTTTGTTGAAGAAGGACCATGGGCCGGATCGCTGATTGCTGCAAATCTGCGTGGAGAGCAGTTGCTGAAGGTTACTCTTTCGGAAGATGGCACACAGGTGGAGAAGGTGGAACCCATCTTCGAAGATGAATGGGGTCGAATTCGCAATGTGAGTGCTGGCGAGGACGGAAAGTTGTATGTGCTTACGAACAATCGGGATGGACGAGGATCGCCACGTGATGGAGATGACAAGCTGATTGTACTTACTCCGGAGAGCTAAGTCGGGGTCAAAGGAGATAAAATCAGTGTTACAGGAAAGCGTCGAACCGAACTCGTCTCGCCGTAAGGTAGTGGATGGAGTAAGTTTAAAACGAACGGTTGCCGCTTATCTTGAGCCAAAGCCCTGAAGTGCCCTGAATCTGAATCGCTCTAAATAAAATTTCTCTAACGAACCTGACGCACCTTAAATAGAGGTTTGGTGGCGTTCATAGTATATAACGAACCTCAGTCACGTTATATCGCCAAAATTCACTAGAAACCTGCCGAAAAACCAATGAAATGAGTAACTAAGGTATCTGGAGTTCGTTAGAAAATACTGATACTCAAAATACTGCGTATAGGGTGTCTGAGATTCGTTACAAAACAACTATAGCGTTTAGACTGTGCCTAATTCATTAAAGGTGAAACTCTGTGAAGAAGTAGGCACTTACGTTACGGATTTTCCGGTGAATTGATTTGCCAACCGGGCAGGGAAAGATACTGTGCACATGTCGTAGTTCAATATAAGATACTGCGTGCATACTGTATGCATAGCGTGTGCAATAGGAGCTAGCATACGGTCAACACCAGTGCAGTAGAGTGGTAGAAGTGCGTGGTTAATTAATTAAAGGAGCTGTCCCCGTCAAATTCATGACTTATGGGACAGCTCCTTGATTGTAATGTATGTTTCATCCTCACCTTGAATGAGCTACAACGCACAATGCTGCACGAAGAGAAACGGCGTTAAGAGGATGCGTTATCGTTCCCAAAGCATTCACAGCTCCGCGTTCTTTACCTACTCTGCGCTCTCCACAAGTGTGGCAATGCGCTGAGCGGGATCATTCGTGTACTCTCCACCGTGATAACAGAGAACCTTATTGAGCTTAAGGTTGGTCAGTTTCTTCAGGCTTCGCAGCGCTTCCGGCATGTCCGGTGTCGCGGGTGGCGCTGGGCCAACCAGTTCATCATCGACCACACGAAGTTCATCGGCAGCGAGCAGGAATTGCTGCTCTCCGAAATACAGGCAGATGTGGCCTGGCGTATGTCCCGGTGTATGAATGACCTGTGTACCTCCTTGAAGGGGTAATAAGTCTCCGTCCGACAGAGTTCTGCTGATGTTCACTTCAGGCAGCTGCAAGAGCAGTTGATCTGCCAGTGCCAAAACGGGCGCGGGCAACAGCGCACGACGTTCAGGCGTGAATTTGATCAAAGGTTTCTCACCTGTTAGATATGGAATCTCATCGGCATGTGCCCAGATTTCCAGATCGGGGATGGCATCCAGCAGAGCGCCCAGGTTACCGATATGATCAATGTCCTGATGGGTAATAATCACACGTTTGACGTCCGAGAGCTGTACACCCTCATGTTCCAATGCGGATTGAAGTTCTGCAAATTGTCCAATCATGCCGGTATCCACCAAGGTAACGCCATCTAAATCACGAAGCATGACGGGGAATATGGGGCTGTTCCCGGAAGGTGTAGGAATCTGAAGATTTAGCACAGTAATTGAAGTTGTTGGATGGCTCATGGTGATCCGGACCGTAGTCCGGTACACCTCCTTTTCTTTTTTAGCGATGATTGTTGTTATTCAGGGCGATTATATTTTAAGTGTTTTCTATATTTTTTTACCGTATGGAGTAATGTTTCGAACGTTTCTTCTTCATTACTGCCGTCCTTAACGATGGAGACAAACGAGAAGTTATCATGAACAAGTTTGTTCCTCGTCTGAAACACCAGGCTAAGGGCTTCAGCGAAGTGTTCCTTTTCGGATTCCAGAGCAATGAACTCTTTACTGAGTTCGGACTGAATAATCTCCATATTGGAGCGTGCACGGTAGGCAGGAGTTTTCATCAGCTGGGTCGAATTAAACTTTTTCTGATATACGTCTTTGTACAGTTGATGTAACATTTGTTCAATAATGGCGCATAGTTCGATGACCAGTGAAGCATATCTTCGGTTTTTGCGTTTTCGGGTGAGCTCACGTGTTTCTTCTTTGTCCAAAATACCGTATTTTTCATACAGCGTAGAATCAACGTTCTGCAAGATTTCCTGATATTCCTGTTCGAGTAGTGCGATTTCAAGTTTGGCTTGTTTTTTAACTTTTTTAAAATCTTCTTTGGTCAGCATACTTGTCCTCCCATGGAAACCGAGATGTGATCCTATCATTATCTCATATTGTCCGTCGTTGCGCCTCTAATTTCGGAACCTCAGGTTCAGAAGGGAAGTACCTCATGTCCAATCAGACAGCAATTGTAACAGGAGCTAACTCAGGTATGGGGTTGGCAACCACCATTGAACTTGCAAGACAAGGATATCACGTAATCATGGCGTGCCGCAGTGAGAAGCGCGGACAGGAGGCTCTTCAGGAAGCTGTGCGTCAGTCCGGCTCTTCTGCGATTGAATTGATGCTGTGTGACCTGGGTTCACTCGAAAGTATACGCCAGTTTGCCCGCACATTCCGCGAGCGTCATGATCGCCTTGACGTTCTGGTTAATAATGCGGGGGTGGTGATGGTCAAGCGGAAGGAAACCTCAGACGGGTTCGAACAAAGTATCGGTATTAACCATCTGGGGCATTTCCTGTTGACCTTACTTTTGATAGAACCTCTGAAAGCTGCGAAGCAGGGACGGGTTGTGAACGTTTCGTCAGGTGCTTACAAGGCCGGCAAAATCCACTTCGAAGATCCACATCTGCACAAAGGTTATAATCCGATCAAAAGCTACGCCCAATCCAAATTGGCTAACGTGTTGTTCACTCGTGCGCTGGCCCGCAAACTGTCAGGTACATCTGTCACGGTGAACTGTCTACACCCTGGTGCGGTGGGAACGAGTATTGGCGTAGATCGCAATACTGGATTTGGCACACGCATTATGGCGTTTGTGGGCAAGCTTCCATTCTTTTTGTCCCCTGAAGAAGGAGCGCGAACGGCTGTTTATCTGGCCACAAGCCCTGAAGTTGTCGGCATCACCGGGCGTTACTTCTATCAACAGAAAGAGCAGCAGCTGAAGAAACATGCCGTTGATGATGCTTCAGCTGAGCGTTTCTGGATATGGAGCGAAGAACAAGTTGGGCTGAAACCTGATGAGAAGTTGTAATTCAGCACAAGCTGATAAGTGACCAATAGATAGGGTCGTTACTTCTTTTATACTTTTGCCTTCACAGCCTGTTGGATCATTTCAATAACAGCTTCAATACGTTGGATGCCTTGATCTCCCTGACCGTATGCACGGACAGAGGCGGATGAGGCATTTTTCTCATTCTCTCCAAGTACGAGCGAATAAGGCACTTTTTCCATCTGGGCTTCACGGATTTTGTACCCGAGCTTTTCGCTACGTAGATCTGTTTCTACCCGAATGCCCGCAGCTCGGAGCTGGCTCTGTACTTGGAGTGCGTAGTCTGCGTAATGATCTGATACAGGCAGCAGCTTCACTTGCACAGGTGCGAGCCAGAGTGGGAACGCTCCCGCATAGTGCTCAGTCAGGATGCCGATGAAACGATCAATGGAACCGTAGATGGCACGGTGAATCACGACCGGACGGTGTTTCAGGCTATCCTCGCCAATGTAAGTGAGGTCGAACTTCTCCGGCATTTGAAAATCAAGCTGGATTGTTCCGCACTGCCAGCTGCGCTTCAACGCATCGAGGATATGAAAGTCAATTTTCGGTCCATAAAAGGCACCGTCTCCTTCGTTAATGCGATACTCCACGCCCCGGCGATCTAGTACATTTTGCAATGCACGTTCCGCCTGATCCCACAGTTCTTCCGATCCCATGGAATCTTCCGGACGAGTGGACAATTCGATCTTATATTCGAACCCAAAGATATCGTACATACGTCCGATCAGTGAGATCGCCTGATTAATCTCGTCCTCGATCTGCTCTGGCATGACGTAGAGATGAGCATCATCCTGGCAGAATGTCCGCACACGCATCATGCCGTTCAGGGCACCTGAGAATTCATGACGGTGAACCTGACCAAATTCCATCATGCGAATCGGTAATTCGCGATAGGAATGGAGTGTGTTTTTGAAGATCAGCATGTGCCCAGGACAGTTCATCGGTTTCAGTGCAAAAGTGGCATCGTCCACTTCCGAGAAATACATGTTGTCCTTGTAATGCTCCCAATGGCCGGATTGCTCCCACAGCCGGTTGTTCATCATGAGAGGAGTCCGAACTTCCTGATAACCTTCCTGTAATTGCAGCTCACGCGAGAATTGCTCCAGTTCAGTGCGAACAGTCATGCCTTTAGGCAGATAGAAGGGCATGCCAGGAGCTTCTTCGGAGAACATGAACAGTTCGAGCTCTTTGCCAAGTTTACGATGATCCCGTTTCTTCGCTTCTTCGAGCAAGTGCAGATGTTCATCCAGCTGTGCTTTGTTCGGGAAAGCAGTGCCGTAGATGCGTTGCAGCATCTTATTATCCGAGTTCCCCCGCCAGTACGCGCCAGCTACATTCAACAGCTTGAACGCTTTGATTCGACCAGTGGATGGAAGATGGGGACCGCGACACAGATCGAAGAACTCTCCTTGATCATAGATTGAAAGTTCGGCGTCCTCTGGCAAATCCTGAATGAGTTCAAGCTTGTAGGGGTCCTGGATCTCTCCGAAGATACGGAGGGCTTCTTCCCGGCTAACGACCCGGCGACTGATCTTATGATTCTCCTGAATGATTCTGTTCATTTCCCGCTCGATGGCAGCCAGATCACTGATGGACAAGGCATGCTCCAGATCAACATCGTAATAGAATCCATCTTCAATGACTGGGCCGATACCCAGTTTCACTTGTTCTGCACCGTAGATGCGTTTGAGCGCCTGTGCCAGCACATGTGCTGCGCTGTGACGATAACGATACAGACCTTCCGCGCTGTCCAAAGTAACAATAACGAGTTCGCAATCTTGCTTGAGCACCCAATCGAGATCGACATTTTGACCATCTACAATACCGCCAATGGCCTGTTTTCCCAGGCTTGTGCTGATAGATGAGGCGACCGCACCTACAGTGATGCCTGCTTCGTAAGAACGTACCACGCCACCTTGCAGACGGACCTCAATGGATTGACTGGATGGTTGTAGATCATTTGCTTGGCTGTTTATTTGTTTACCTGAATTGTTGCTTGCTGAGTTACTGTTTTCTTGTTTGCTCATGTGAACCACTCTCCATTTCTTAAAATGAAAGCGCAAAAAACACCCGTCCCGGAAAAGGGACGAGTGCGCTTGGCTCGTGGTTCCACCCTAATTTTGGTTATGGTGCACCCTGCTCTCGGCCAGCCGCCGGAACAGAAAACATCATAACCCTCATTGGAATCCGTTATCGGGGATCAGGCGGTGAACTCTACTGGCAACAAGCCGAACATCCGAGAGAGGTTCGAAATGATGAGGTTCGAGGTCACGGCTGCAGAGGGGTAATTCCGGTCCGTTCGCTGAAGAAGGTTTCACCAATCCCCTCTCTCTCTGGGCAGCACGCAAACGAAATCATGTCTCTGGTCATCGCCAAATATGTTAGATCAACTCATTGAAGTTATCCTGAAATGTGTTGCATTCAATATCAATATATTGGAACAGGTGTTATTGAGTGTCGATTATATAGACTGAAAATGGAAAGGTCAAGCGGAACATTTTAATTGGTTTCGGACGGCCCATCCCATATTAAGCAAATGATCGTTCCTTCACCAGGGGTGGACTGTACCTCAATACGACCATTCATGGCTTCGATCAAACCTTTGGTTACCGCCATGCCCAGCCCTGATCCAACGTCCGATGTACCTGTATCTGTACCGCGATAGTATCGTTCAAATAACTTCCATACCGTCTCGGGGTCCATGCCTCTTCCATTATCGGCAAACTGAATGCTGAATTCATCTGCCTGCGTACCAGAATGCACACTGACAACCAGAATGGACTCGGGCGGATTATGAAGAAGGGCATTGGCGGTCAGATTATCCACAATTCGTTCAAACGACGGAATATGGACAAGGCCATACACTGGCACTTCAGAAGGTTGGAATAGGATGCGACCTTCCCCGTATGCCGGATTCCGTTCAGCGCGCTGGATCAGATCACGGAGCAACGTATTTACGTCAGTCTCTTCCACCACAGGTTGATATCCTCCACTGCGTAATCGATAGGTCATGGCAAGGTCGTTGACAAGCCTGTCCATATACGTGGATTTATCAAGCATTATGCCCGCGAATTCCCTGACTTCTTCCGCCGTCCAGCTATACTTATCTGCCTCAAGCATATGAGCATATCCCTGAATGGAAGAGAGGGGGGTCTTCAGGTCATGTGTTATGCCAGCAATCCACTCCTCCCGCAGAGAATCGGTCTGTTTCCGAAGTTCTTCATCTTGCTTCAAAGTGTGAGACAAGGCCTGCATGGAGCGAAGCACTTCAGCATACACGTTGTATTTTCGCTTCCACTTTCCGTTACGACGCTGACTGCGAGGCACTCCAAAGGCTCCGGTAGGTTCCTCGTAATGTCCTCGTTCCAGACGCTGTAACCATTGGAGCATATGCAGCATGGGTGAACCGAATCGGTTGGCATACCAGAAGGCAAGCAAAATGAGCAGAATGATGATGGACACAATCAATACAACCAATGCCGGTTCCAGAATAAAACTGTAGGGGTTTTGGTTTCCGGTCGCCAATGGATCACCAGGTATGCTAATCAGCCAGGTAGTTTCATTCTGTTCGTCGTACCACGTGGCAACAGACATACCTGATCGACTCGGATAGCGAACTTGCAGAACGAGTTCCTGAATGGTGTATTCGCTAGGTACGCCCATGGCCGGTTTGTTATAGGAGGAGAGTTCGCTTCCTGACGCGTCCAATACTTGAAGATAAGCATTGGCGGCACGGAGGGCCTCCTGTTGGTCGGTCTTAAGATCAAGCTTCCCGTTGGTGAAAGCAAGGTCTGAACGAATCTTATTCATTAAGGACTTGGCCGGGTTACTCTCACCATATAACAAGGTGAATTCCTTCCCGTTTTTCTCCCGAATCAGCATGACAATCTGATAAGGGAACGGCTTCTGGATTTCCCAGTATGCAATCAATTCCCCCGGTTTATAGTGAGTAGGAACATCAGCAGGTGTGTGATATTCATCAATAGCGTAACCTTGTTCATCCAGAACCTGGAGCCAGCCTTGATTTTTATCCACTTGTTTCAGCAATTCGGGGTCATATCGGATCGTATTATCTGGCAGAATCTCTGCTGTATTAATCAATTGGTCCAGACCATTAACAGCAAAATCATCCACCAGATTCACTTCATTTACCTTTTGCACAACCCAGTAGGTGGCTACAGACCCAAGCAGGATGATCAGAACGACTGCACCGGCAAGCATCCCGATAAACCGGGTCATTAACCTGCGACGAATACTCATGGGCGTGACACATGTTCCGGCTGAATCAGTTTGTAACCCAGACCCCGGACGTTGACGAGAAACACCGGATTGGAAGGATCGGCTTCAATGCGCTCCCGAATGCGGTGAATATGAACCATCACGGTATTGTCATCACTAATGGATTCAGAGCCCCAGACCCGTTCATATAGATCTGATTTGGTGAAGATTCGATTGGGATGCTTGCAGAAAAAGAGCAGTAGTTGAAACACAAGTGCCGGACAGGATACCGATTCTCCTTCAACCCGAAGCTCACCAGCCCATTCCAGCACCTGGAATCGTCCAAAGTCGTACACGCCTTCCGGCATGCTGGGAGATGACGTATTTACGTTGGATGGGAAGGGTTCCGAGATCGCTGCGGTTTTAGAAGGTAAATAACGCTTAAGCAATGATTTAATTCGAGCAACGACTTCCAGAGGATTAAAGGGTTTGACCACATAATCGTCGCCACCAACGGCGAATCCGGTTAATTTGTCATAATCGGTTGTCTTGGCCGTCAGAAACAGGATGGGCGCATCGGTGACCTGCCGTAGAAAAGGACAGATTTCCAGTCCGCTTTTGCCAGGAAGCATGATGTCGAGCACGATGCAATGATAGGTCTTGTTGTTGCATGCCTCAATGGCAGCTTCGCCTGTTGTAACGGTATCAATATCGAGAAACTGCTCTTTGAGCAGAACGGTTTTGAGCATATGCAGAATGGCCTGTTCATCATCCACAAGCAGTAATGAGACGTTATCCATAGTTTAAAAATGACCTCCTGATCCTTCCGTTGTGTGTATTGCTAATCATACCATCCAAGAAGGCTGTATAGCGTATGAGCTATCTTAACGGAATCTTAATTATACAGCCTCAAAAGGTATTGCAAGTTTAACTACATGTAAGATGGGGTTAGACGAAGGATAAGACTCATTCTGTACACTTAACTGGAAAGTATAACGATTAACAGAAGGGATGTTGAGAATGAACAGAGAAGGTCATCTGAAATCAGAACATCATACACATTCAAAATTACAGCATAGAAAGGGCTGGAAGGTGCTTGCGATTACCCTTGGAGCTTGCGTGATATTGTCTGCTTGCGGCAACAGCAATTCCATTACTTCTGACCAGGCAGAGCAGCAGTCAGCCGAACAGGCATCCAATAATGAAACGAGCGAGAACTCTAATCAGGAGCAGAACTCAAGTTCAGAGGTGAGCGCGATGGTTACACCGGACAATTTCATAGATACGTTGATGAACGGTTCAAAGGATGCAATCTATAATCAGTTCTCTCCCGAGTTTAAGGGGACGTTAACGCTTGAACAGTTCAAAACGACCGCTGATCCTTTTCTGGAGGGTGTTGAATCGTGGGAGCAAGTGGTAGACGCCAAAATGAATCAATTAACCGAGGTTGCCTGGAAGGATCAGACTGGGACCAAAGGGATTCGAGCCTATTTTTCCGAAGAAAATCAAATTGAAGGCCTCTTGATCCAACCGCTGCAAGCTTATGAGGACACGGATGCCAAATTCACCAAAACGGAATTTCAATTGCCGATGAAGGGGGAATGGTACGTATTCTGGGGAGGCAATGATGCCTTGTCAAACTATCATTATGAGCACGAAACGCAGCGTTATGCACTGGATATCGTACGGACCAAAGAACAATCCAGTTATCAAGGTGATGCAACGGCAAACGAAAACTATTATGCTTTTGGTGAACCACTCTATGCAGCTGCCGATGGAACCGTTGTCGATATCAAGAACGATATACCGGACAATGTACCGGGTGTGATGAATCCAGAAGAGCCGGCGGGTAACTATGTGGTGATCGACCATGGCAACAGTGAATACAGCATCACGGGACACATCAAGGAAGGCAGTGTTTCGGTCAAAAAAGGAGATAAGCTCAAGCAGGGAGACCCTATCGGTGAGCTTGGTAATTCGGGTAACTCCAGTGAAGCTCATCTGCATTTCCAGGTATCGGATGGCCCGGATCTGTTCACATCTCGCTCAATTAACATTCGTTGGGCAGACCAGAGTCAGCAGTTAACTCGTGGGAACACAATACAGGGACTGGCGGAGTAATGATGGAGTAATTCTCTGTCAGAATGTTAGGGATGACGAAGGCTTCTATTTTCCATTATAATATCCTCTATGATAATAGAACGATCTGGAATGATGGAGGAATAGCGATGAAACTGGAAGATGTGCAGATTGAATATGCGCGCCTGGAGGACTTGCCGAGGATTGTAGAAATTTATAATTCTACCATTGAGGGCCGTATGGCAACAGCGGATTTGGAGCCGGTGACGGTGGAGCAACGTTTGCCTTGGTTTGAGGAACATACACCGGAACATCGTCCGCTTTGGGTGATGAAGCAGGCAGGACAGGTGGTCGCTTGGGCGAGTCTCAGTTCATTCTATGGACGTCCTGCGTATAATGGAACGGTGGAAGTCAGTGTATACGTGGATCAGCAATGCCGTGGAATTGGGGCTGGTGGACGTTTGCTCGAAACGGTATTTGCAGCATGTCCTGCACTTGGGATTACGACCATTCTCGGATTTGTTTTCGGACATAACGAACCGAGTCTGGGGTTATTGCGCAAGCATGGTTTTGAACAGTGGGGTTATTATCCCGAAGTGGCCGTGTTGGATGGTATGAATAGAGATCTGGCGATTTTGGGCAAAAAAATATAAGTGTCGTTCTTGTTCGTGAGATAAGAACATTGAAAACCTCCAACCTAAATGATAGGATTGGAGGTTTTTTGTCGTTCAACTATATTCGTCGCTATGTGAAAGTGTAGGTTGTGCTTACACGCCAAGCTGATGTTTAATCTCTTGAATCTGTCCCAGATGACGTTCCTCATGATAACTTGTAAAGTCAATCCATTGTGTAAGATCCATCTCACCAAATACGGGATGAGGAAAGGACTTGCTGCGCAGCAGGTCAGGATCATGATCCAATGCAAAGTTATTTAACGCTTGGTGAGATTCGTCCAGATCACCGCGTACATCTGCAAGTGCTTCAGGCGCTGCTGGCGGCTGAAGATGGGGTGGTGCCTCGACGGGGCGGCTGCGGTCCAACGATAATTCATATGTTTTTTTGTCCACAGACACCGTCTGTTCCTTTTCGAGAGCCAGGCGGGCTTGTTTTCCAATTACATTTTCCATCAGGTTCAGATGACGTAGTACTTGCATAATACTCCATTGCGCGGGTGAAGGTTTTTGGTTCAATTGTTCTTCTTCGAGTCCCGAGACGGCTTCCCAGATTTGGTTGCGTATATCGTCATTACGAGTAAACATCGTATAATCCTCTCCTTATATATGGGTTCTGTGATGCGGGCAGTCTGTGTATGTTCATTACCCCAAATATGGATGCTTATCCTATAAGCCTAAAGAATGGAAAGAATGAATGCGAATCATAGGTAAGATTAGCCTTGTTAGATGTAATTTGTGCCCAATAAAAAAAGCCGTTCTCTAATGAACGGTTCGTTT
Organism: Paenibacillus sp. FSL k6-2145; assembly: GCF_037976585.1. NCBI lineage: Bacteria > Bacillati > Bacillota > Bacilli > Caryophanales > Paenibacillaceae > Paenibacillus > Paenibacillus sp. FSL k6-2145. Next base: position 3,795,484 of record NZ_CP150267.1, read on the forward strand.
CAATCCATCTCAAGTCCAAAAAAAGATTGACGGGCAGACCCCGGCAAACTATAATCGGTACAAGTAACTTGATATGTAAGGAGTCCTGACATGATATGTTAGTAATCGACGAGGTGTATCACCATACAGCATTGCAAATATCATCGTCCGATTTATTGTACCTTATCGAACGGCTGAAGGTCAAAAAAGAAAATGAGATCCAAACGCTCAAGCAGAAGATAGAACAGTTCGAACAAAAGCGTCGAGCAGAAGAGGTTGCTTATCAATCGTTGTCGCCCGTACGCAAATGGTTTGCGGGACGCCCCGCATCCCATCATCAGGCGGTAGAGTATATGGTGCAGGTAAAGGAACGTTTTCGCAAGATGGAACAGATTCGCAGACGCATACGTGAGTTGGATCAGATCGCAGAACGAATTAAGCATCCGGACAGCATTGAGCGAGACGAGATTGAGCTTGCGCCCGATACAATCCGTGAGCTCAGACAGCTTAGTGAAACGGAGGATGTACAAGCATGACTTTGGAGACGTTAAGCACCGGGATTGATACGGTCTGGGTCGTACTGAGTGCAGCGATGATTTTATTGATGGAGGGTGGATTCGCCCTGCTCGAGGCTGGCTTTGTGCGTTATAAAAATAGTGTGAACATTATTATGAAGGTATTTGCTGACATTACGATTGGAACGTTACTGTTCTATGCCATCGGTTTTGGACTGATGTATGGTTCGGACGTTGGCGGTTTTGCGGGAGTAACGGGATTTTTCCTGAATGGGGATTTGTCTCATCTGGACGTACCGGTATCTCTGGAGACATTCTGGTTGTTCCAGGCTGCCTTTACCATTGCCGTTATTTCCATCGTTTCAGGAGCGGTAGCAGAGCGGATCAACTTCCGTGCCTACCTGTTGTATATCATATTGATGACGGCGATCATCTATCCAATTGGTGGACACTGGGCATGGGGCGGCGGCTGGCTTAGTCAGCTGGGGATGCAGGACTTTGCCGGTTCGGCTGTCATCCATGCACTCGGCGGATTCTCGGCACTGGCTGCTGCGATTATCATTGGTCCGCGTAAAGGGAAGTACACGCCACTTGGTGTAAGTGCCATCGCACTCCCGAGCAATCTGCCACTGGCATCTGTAGGTGCATTTCTGTTATGGTTCGGCTGGTTTGGCTTCAATGCTGGGAGTACACTCAGCGCGACGGATGTAAGAATTGGTCACATTGCGATTGTCACGATGTTATCTGCGGCTTCGGGTGGTGCGGTTACGTTACTGTATACGTTATTCCGCTTCAATCGTTCAGATGCACCATCGGTCATTAACGGTTCGCTTGCGGGACTGGTCGGCATTACGGCAGGCTGTGCTTTTGTTGGCGATGTAGCAGCGATATTCATTGGGGCAGTATCCGGCTTATTGATGATGGCTGCCACCAACTGGCTGGACCGTCGGCAGATTGATGATCCGGTTGGTGCTTTCCCGGTGCATGCCGCATCAGGGATGTGGGGCACGATTGCTGTAGGTCTGTTTGCCACGGATGGTGGATTATTCATGGGTGGCGGCTGGAGGTTGCTGGGTGTTCAGGCACTTGGCCTTACAGCCTTGGTCATCTGGGGATTCGCCATGACCTGGATCGGGTTAAAGTTGATTGGCAAAATTGTGCCTGTACGTTCGACAGAAGAAGAGGAAGATCTGGGTCTGGATATCAGCTATCATGGTGTGATGGCAGCCCATCAGGCCCATGAATTCCTGGACGGTGAGGAGCATATGCGTGCTTACCAGGAAAAGTCCTCTGATCCGAATCGTTAAATGCAATATAGGATAAAGAAGTAGACTGACAAGGAATGTCAGTCTCTTTTTTCTATATAAATTGAAATACACATTTACATGAGAACGTAGAGGACAGAAAGAACCTGAAGAAACAAAGAGTTCGCCTTTATCCCCGGATTTTTACCTTTGCAAAGGTGAATCAAAAAAATTCTGGGGATAACAGCGATCGGAAGGTTGTTCTGTCATCGGAGTTGTAAGTGTAAAATATTCTTAAGTTCAATTTATATAGAAGCAGGGAAAGACGTCCGGGCGGAAGAATATACAGGTGTGAACCTGAATATGTCTCAGCATAGGTGTATTGTCAAAAGGGGAGGATCTATATGATTAAGCCAGAACAATGTGAACGTCTGACCAGAAAAGCCCGTAAAACACTTGAGGAATATGGTTTGGGAGTTGCTGCCGATCTGTTGTTATCTTCAAGCCGCTGGGGAATTCGCCTGGATGTATCCACACTGGACGAATATCGCAGAACAGGAAACTCACGTGTGGGTGGACATCCGGATTTGCCGAGTCGCATGGAATGGCCCGTAACACAAGAAGGAGTTCCAATGACTTTCCTGGCCCAACTGAACCTGGTGGATTTGTCGCCGTATACGCCGAATGATGGGCGCGGGACATTGCCTGAACGTGGCATGTTATACTTTTTCGTTGGCACGGATGAATCTGCTTGTCCCATTGAACATCGTGTGATTTTTGAGCCGAGTTCTCATAACCTGATAAGGCGAGAGCCTGAGGGAGATACCGCGCTGGATGGAGCCCCGTTTGTTGCACATTCGGTGACTGTGCTGCCTAATCTTGAGTTTCCTACATATGCATATATTGACGTCAACGCGCTGAATGAGCTCTCGCCGTCTCAGCTTGAGAGCGATGAGGCCGAAGCGGAAGTGAGTCTGTATGACCGATACCTTGAATTCGAGTCGAGCTGGAATCATCCGAGTATGCTGAATTGGGGTGGTATGTTTGGATATCCTGACGGGCAGCATCCAGATGCCGAGCATCGTGCCTTATTACAGATCGCACTGGGAGAAGAGTATGATTATAATGAGCAGGAGTGTGAGAAGAAGCTGACCAAGCATTACGGCGGTGATGAGGATCGGACATGGCAGGAACTATCCGATACGCTGCTGCTGTTAAAGATAGATACACATGATGCTATTGGTTTCCAATGGTGGGATTGCGGGGAATTACAATTTTTCATTCGCAAGTCTGACTTGGAGGCTGGACGATTCGAGCATACGTATTGTTCGTTATACTCAAGTTGAGCAAAGATTTGAAATCAAATAGGCAACAAAATGTCCTGAATCCCGTCTATAAGAAGGAGGAAGGACTTTTTTGTTCGTAGATGTTTATATAAATTGAACTAAAGAATATTTACACTGCACACTCCGATGACAGAACAACCTTCCGATCGCTGTTATCCCCAGATTTTTTTGATTCCTTTTATAAAGGGGAAATCCGGGGATAAAGGCGAACGCGTTGCTTCTTCAGGTCCTTTCTGTCTTCTACGTTTTGTGTAAATGTTTTGTTCAATTTATATAGATTTGGGGTATATATTAGGGAGGGATATCTTGGTTGATAACCGATCATATGTTCTGTATAATGGGATAAAAAGGAAGTGTATCTGTTGATTCAATCTGCGTTCAAACATATTGACGTGGCTGTAACATCGTTGATTGATATATGTGATCAGTTGTCGGAAGAAGATTTGGCTTTGACTCCAATTGAAGGTAAACGGCCTGTTGGAGAATTACTAGCCCATCTGTCTGTGATCTGCCGAGCGGATGTTTATATTTCCGAAGGTGCAACGGAGGAAGAGATGGCTCAATTCTATGCAGAGAACCAGGTGCATTCGCTCGATGAGATCAAGCAGGCTTTAATTGATAACCAGATGTATCTATACCAACGGTACAGGCAGTTTAACACGGAAGAGTTATTACATGTGACGGATTCGTACTGGGGAGCTTCCTATAGTCGGCTGGAGTGGTTACTTGAGATTATGGGGCATGTATATCATCACAGAGGACAATTGTATACGATGCTGACCCTAACGGGCAAAGAACCCGAATCAGTACTTTTTAAATAGAAACAGATAGAATACATATAAGCATGTTATAGGAAACATCATGGGATAAAGTGGTAATAGACCGACGATACTACACGTTATACGTGAAATAACGGAGGATTCTGGTATGGAACGACACGATACATGGAATGCATCGATGGACAATACGTTGATTGACAGGTTAAAACAGATTCCTGAACTTGATCAGGCTACACGGATTGAACCCGTTATGAAGGGTTATTCAGCGGATGCTAAATTCAAAATGTTTGTCCCTGACCAAGGCCATGTGTTGGTGAGGGTATATGATGTTGCTGAGGAATGGATGAAGCAAAGGGAATATCAATGTTTGAAGAGCATGCAACAATTAGGTGTACTGTGTCCAGCAACGTTGGGCACAGGTAGATTGGATGAGAAGAACGAATATATGATTCTTAGCTACATTGAAGGCGAAGATGCTTCCGAGAGACTGCCTCAACTGAATGAACAGCAACAGTGGGCGGTTGGCTTTGAAGCAGGAGCGCAGCTACAGCTGATTCACCAGTTGCCGATGGAGGAACAGACAGAATCATGGTACATACGCAAGAGCACCAAGCATCAACGTTACATGGAGCGCTATAAACAGTGCCCGATCGTGATGAAAGAGGATCAGGCTATTCTAACGTTTATTGCAGACCATCTCGGTTGGATGAAAAATCGTCCAGATGGATTTCAGCATGATGACTTTCACCCGAGCAATCTTGTCGTTAAGCAGGATAAACTCGCAGGAGTGATTGATTTTAATCGTTATGATCAAGGGGATCCCATCCATGAATTTTTGAAGCTGGGTTTGTTTGCTTCGGAGATCAGTATTCCATATTCCATAGGTCAGATTCAGGGCTATTTCGATGGCAATGAACCGGATGAGTTATTCTGGAGATTGTATTCACTGTATACGGCTATGGCGCTGGTGTCTTCTGTGGTGTGGATTCAGCAGGTGAAGCCGGAAGAGACACATGAGATGATGACCAAGATCGAACGTGTCCGTGAAGATCACGATGATTTTCGCAGTTTCGTCCCTCGGTGGTATACTTTGAACAGGTAAAAAATTGGGGAAGGGAAAGGAATAATGCCGTGGCACAGCCAGCAACCATTCTGCTTGTGGATGATGAGCAGGAGATTATTAAACTGATGGAAATTTATTTTGGCAACGAGGGTTATCGGATTCTCACCGCGAATGATGGGCTTGAAGCACTGGAACAATTGAAAAAAGAGTCGATCGATCTCATTATTCTAGATGTTATGATGCCAAATATGGACGGAATCGAAGCTTGTATGAAAATTCGGGAAGAGCAGAAAATGCCGATTATCATGCTGTCCGCCAAAAGTATGGATATGGATAAAATCACAGGGCTAAGCATCGGTGCTGATGATTATGTGACCAAACCATTTAACCCGCTTGAACTTGTCGCACGGGCCAAATCCCAGCTGCGCAGGTATCATACCTTCAATGAAGGTCGGGAGAACAAAGAGCACGAGTGGGTTATTGATGATCTAGTCATTAATACAGATACACATGAAGTTTGGGTTGATGAGCAGCCGGTTCGTCTGACTCCGCGTGAATTTGCTGTTCTTGAATTACTGGCTCGCCACCAAGGTTCAGTACTCAGTATGGAACAGATCTATCGTCAGGTCTGGAAGGAAGAATTCATGGAGTCGAATAATACCGTCATGGTACATATTCGCAAGATTCGTGAGAAGATTGAACTCGATAGCAAACATCCCAAGTTCATTCAGACCGTATGGGGTGTTGGTTACAAGATGATCAAACCGCAATAAACATGTACATCCACAGGATGTCATGTGACATGAACACATTCAGGGAGTTCCTACTATGAATTCAAAGTTGATTAATACAGTCCGTTGGAAATTTATCTATGCATTTCTGCTGAGCGGCATATTAACTGCAGTTATTTTGTACGGGGGCAGCCAGGTGGGGCAGACCATCCTGGAAGCTCAGGCGTATCCGGATTATTCCATTCCGGCCCAAGGGATCAGGTGGTTGGTGAATAATATCGGTTCGGTGCCTTTGATGATTGTGGTGGGCGTGCTTGGTTTTGTGCTGTTTTTTTTCCTGTTCTCTCGTAAGGTGATGCGGGTTCTGGATGAAATTACGGCGGGAATTCAGGAAGTTGCCAAAGGAGAGTTATCCCATCGCATCGAAGTGAAGACCTCGGATGAATTCGGAGTGGTTGCTGCAAGCATTAATCAGATGGCTGAACAATTGCAGTTATCGCTTCAGGAAGAGCGTAATGCAGTTGCTGCCAAAAACGATCTGATTACGGGGATATCACATGATCTGAGAACACCACTCACTTCTATTCTGGGATTTCTGGAGTACATTGAGAAGGATCGCTACCAGGATGAGATTGAGATGCGCTATTATGTTAGCATCGCCTATGAGAAATCCCTGACTCTTCGTAAGCTGATTGATGACTTGTTCGAATATACGCGTGTGAGTGGCGGGAGTCTTCCGTTGTCTTTGCAAGCATTGAACCTGAATTCGTTTCTGATGCAGCTGGCTGAAGAGTTTACTCCCATGCTGGAGGATGCTGGCATGACCTACAAGATCATCGGCGGGCAAGAGCCACTATGGATACAAGCTGCTCCAGGAGAGCTTGTAAGAGCGTATGAGAATCTGTTCAGCAATGCCATTCGGTATGGTTCGCAAGGTAAACTAATGGAGATTGGGCTGGCCCTTGAAGGTGATGAGGCTGTAGTCCGCATCAGTAATTATGGTGAACCGATTCCGGCGCAAGATCTGCCACATCTGTTTGATCGATTCTATCGTGTGGATAAATCGCGTTCCCGTGAAACGGGAGGTACGGGTCTAGGCCTGGCGATTGCCAAATCGATGATTGAATTACATCGAGGAAGTATCGTTGCCTACAGTGAAAAGGGCAGAACGGATTTTGTTACCCGATTTCCTGTAACTGCTGCTCCGCCAAGTAATTACGAAGAGTAGTAATAATTAAGAATTTGGTAAGAAGTTAACTACTTCCTCATTAAGAAATATTCGGTATGCTACCTCTATTACTTATTGTTGTATAGAGGAGGATACGAATATGAAGACCCGATTCAGTACTGTAAGACTAAGATACATATACATTGGAGGAGCAAGCGCGTTACTGAGCGCAGCGCTCCTTTTTGTCGTTTATCACGTGCTGCGATTTGCGCATCACCACGTCCTTCCTGATACAGCATGGATAACGCGTATGATGAACTGGGGAATCAACCATATTGGAACAAAGCCGTTCTTCATATTCATTGGTGGAGCCGTGTTTGCGATCTTTTTCTGGATTCGATCCCAGAAGATTGCGGAAGATCTCAGTCAACTTGCGCGTGGAACAGCCGAACTTGCATTGGGCCACAATCCTGGAAGAATTGATGTTCTAAGTGGTGGTGAACTACGACAAATTGCTGCCAATCTGAATAGGATTGCTATTCTCCTGCATGAGGAAGGGCGGAGCAGATCAGAACCGAAACAGGAGAAAAGAGAGATACAGGGAGCTTCTATTAAGCATGAGCAACCCGGACTTCAGCAACATGTGGAAGAAGACAAGGAGAACGCTCAAACTACTTCTACACAGGTTGACTTGCCGATAAAACTTACTCTCTACGGTATTGAATCTTCTCTGGATGAGATCATCGAAGGGCGCTGTCAGGATGAGGTGGAAGTTCAGCATTGGGCCAAGTTGGCATATGAACAGACATTGCTGCTTCAACATGCTCTAGAGATTACACAACGGAATGGACAGGAACGCGGAGTTTCAATGGAACAGGTACACAAGGAGCCTGAATGTTGAAGCACAGGGGCAAGCGACGGATGTATCACGTATTTGATGGAGCAGTGGTTGTCGTTTTGATCTTGGCCTTTTTCTATCTCTATCTGATTACTTATGGCGAAGGATTGCTTCGCAATCGTCCTGAGGCCATGCAGGTGGCCTCCTCAACCATTATTACGAATGCAGAGGGGACCGAAATTTCGAGGTTGCATACGCAGACCAAAGGGTATTCCGAATATGCTGATCTGAACGCCATGCCGGATTTATTAAAGATGGCTTTTTTGGCTACAGAAGATCGACGTTTCTACAACCATGATGGACTGGATTTCATCGGACTCGGCAGGGCCATTGTGCAAGACATTATACATATGAATCTGAGTCAGGGAGGAAGCTCCATTACACAGCAACTGGCAAGAAATCTGTATTTGAATGGGGATAAAACGTTGAGTCGAAAGGTGAATGAGATATCGATTGCGATGGCCCTGGAGAAGAGGTATAGCAAGGATGAACTTCTGGAGATGTATCTGAATCAGATCTACATGGGACGCCAGCAGTATGGTGTAAAGGCGGCAGCCTGGCGGTATTTCGGAATTAAGGATATGCACCAGTTGGAACTATGGCAGATTGCTACATTGGCCGGAATGCCCAAAGGTCCATCCATATACAATCCAGTAGATCATCCTGAACTTTCCAAACAAAGACGTGCCGTTATCCTTGGACTAATGCATGAACAGGGACTAATTACACGAAAGCAGATGCTCAAAGCCCGTGACGTCGATTTCACGCCGCCTGAAACCGTATTGAATGCAACAACTTCACCGGGCTTGAGCAAGCCCGCATATGTGTCTGCCGTGGATGCTGTGATTCAGGAGGCTTCTCGGCTCACAGGTAAAAGTGAAGCGGAGATTCAATCGGCAGGTTGGGTTATTCAAACCGGGCTAGACCAGCAGGCACAACTGGCGATGGAAGAAACATTTGCAGACACTACCCGATTCCCCGATGATCGCCAAGACGAGCTAGTCCAGGCAAGTATGGTTATTATCGATCAGCACAACGGTGAAGTGAAAGCGATGATGGGTGGACGTAATCCCTTAAAAGGGGGCATCAACCGGGCGATTATGGATGCAAGGCAGCCAGGCTCTTCTTTTAAACCGATTATTGCATATGGCCCTGCGTTGGAGTCGGGGAAGTTCAAGCCAGAGAGCATACTACCGGATAAACGCATGCAATATGGCAGCTATCAACCTTCCAATCTCGGTGGGCGTTACAGTGGTTCAATATCCATGTCCCAAGCCCTGCAAAAGTCCATTAATGCACCAGCCGTATGGCTGCTTCATGAGACAGGGCTAAACGATGCACATCAATTTGCGGCACGACTCGGCATTGAACTGGGGAAAGAAGATCTAAACCTCTCGATTGCCTTGGGCGGTGTGCATCAGGGGGTGTCACCAATGAAGATGGCTCAGGCCTATACCGTGTTTGCGAATAATGGCAAGTTGAATACAGCCCATCTGATACGCCAGATTACAGATTCCCGTGGACGAACAATATATGCTCATACGTCGGAAAACAAGCAGGTAATCTCCTCTAGCACGGCGAATGCCATGACCAGAATGCTGCAAAATGTAGTCAGTCAGGGGACCGGAAGCCGGGCACAGTTAGGGCAGCACAAGGTAGCGGGTAAAACGGGAACAACACAGGCTGCAATACAAGGTGTGGGAAGAGAGGCCAATCGGGATCTGTGGTTTGTGGGCTATACGAGTAATTGGACTGCGGCGGTTTGGATGGGATTTGATCATACAGATACAGAACATTATATGAGGTCAGGAAGTGGTGTTGCAGCGGAGTTGTTTGCAACGGTAATGAAACGCGCGATGCGATAAACGTCTAAGGGAGGAGATCATAGGCCAGATGCTCCGTTTATCCTCTTAAATACACAGAATCTAGATTTTAATGTATAATATGTTTTTTTATCTAGTGTAAAAGGAGGATGGAATGAACTATAGTAACTCGGATACAGATACGGATATGAACTCGCTGCAACCCAAAACCGGGATCAGACCGGAACGGCCTGGTATCTCCGGATTGGGCGGATGGCTTATTTTAATCCAGATCAGTCTTTGGCTTGCGCTGGTGTTTCTCATCTCGGATGTATCGCAGGTGAATGTTATCATGGACCCTGCCAGATGGGAAGTAGGCCGTGGTGTCGATCCTCAGATTTACAGGGAGACGATCCGTCCACTCCTGTGGTTTGGTTTCATAAGCAGTACCATTCTATTGATGATCGTTATCGTGAATCTCATTCTTTTATATAAACGGAAGAGACAGTTTCCGCGTATGATGATGGTGATGTACCTGATGAATGTGATCATAAGCATCGTGACGTGGATTCTGATTGCGCGCAATGAAATCCCAAGAGAACAGCATGTGCTTGATGCAACTCCGGCTTTTCAGTTGATCGTACGATCCATTCTGACGTGCTGTATCTTTATCCCGTATTTCCTAAAATCGGTCCGTGTGAAGAATACGTTCGTGAAGTAAATAGACTTCTTTGATTGTCTCACTGCACTATAGTGCTCTATAGGATAGTGGCACGTAAGGCCCGTTGTTATACAAGATTTTATCCTGTATGCCAACGGGCCTTACGTGTGCTGATATATGAAAAGAATAATCATTTCGATGATGATTTTGCCCGAAGTGAGGCGGGAATTCGGCGTATCATCTGGTTTAATACCTCGGATAACACCAGGCCTACGGCAATGGCGCCGGATAACATGAGTGCCTTGGCGGCCATCTCCATAGCGGCACTGTAGTCATTTTGCACAAAACTTCGCATCGCATTATACGCCAGTCCACCAGGAACCAGAGGGATGATGCCTGCAACGCTGAAGATGATGACGGGTGCGCGAAACATGCGAGAGAATACCTGGCTGATGACACCTACGGCTATGGTCGCTGCAAGTGTAGCAGGAACCGCATCCGCTGCATATTCAAGCACGATATAGATGATCCAGCCGATCATGCCGACAAATCCACCGTGGAGCAGCATGCGCCTTGGTGCATTGAAGATGATTCCAAACGCGGCTGAAGCGACAAAACTGGTTAAGGCTTGTTCAATAAAATGGAGCATCTCCTGTATTCCTCCGTCTTACATAAAAAGTGAAAATACAACTGCAATGCCGGTACCTATGGCAAAAGCAGTCAGAAATGCCTCGGCTCCCTTGGATAATCCGGATACGAGATGTCCGGCCATCAGGTCGCGTACAGCATTGGTAATCAGCAGCCCCGGAACCAGCGGCATAACCGAACCAATAATTATTTTGTCCCGTTCATGACCCACTCCCATATAGATCAGGAGAAAAGCAAGTAAGCCAATAACAAAGGATGCCGTAAGCTCGGCAAAGAATTTAACCCGCACCAACCGGTGAAAGGCAATAACGGCTGCATAACCTATGCCCCCACAGATCAGCGCCGGAAGAAAGTCGCTCCAACCTCCGCCAAACATAATGGTAAAACAACCACTGGATAACGCCGCGGCCGTAAGCTGCACAGCCGTTGAATAGGAGGAGGGCTTGCCTTCGATCTGTACCAACAGATCATGGGCTTCCTGAGCGGATAGATCACCTTGTCCGATGCGGCGGGAGACCGCATTCACCTCGGACACCTTGTCCAAATCCGTCGTACGCTCGGAGATACGAATCAGCTTGGCAGGTTCGGTTGCATCAACAGAGAAAAAGATGCCTGTCGGAACAACGTAACTGTGTGAATGGGGTAAACCCAGCGCAGCCGCCATACGTTTCATCGTATCTTCCACACGGTAGGTTTCACCACCGCTTTGCAGCATGATTTTGCCTGCGAGCAGACAGATTGCAATCACGCGGGATTGTTCAGTAGGGTTGCTGCCAATCATACCCGTCTCGGCTTGTGATACGGGTGATGAATCATGACGTATGTATTTCAACCGGATCAAGCTCCGTTTCATATGAGATATGGGGTGGTGCGACACCATTGTATCATATTTCACACGCTCGCAAGGAATCATACCGCACCATCGCCGAGACCATAAAAAAGCTTCGTTCCCAAGACTTTGAAGATCTCAGGAGCGAAGCTTCTTGGAACAGGTTCGGATATAGCAGTACAATGCCCTACATCAACAGTGTGATAACCAACAATTCATACAGCACAAGCGGCAAAATTGTTGGTCCAAATAAGGCGCGCGGTTCAGGATATCCATGCATCGGGGTAACCTGGAGATACAAAATCCCCCGGTCTGCACTGATGATGACACCTTCCCACACTTGCCCATCGATATTCTGGACTTGTACCTTCTTGCCTATATGCTGCCGAGCTGTATGATGAAGCATATTCCGCACACTTTGCACGGATTGAAGCATCGGTCGATTGGCTTGATACACGACACGCGTGGATGGCGTGGATGTGGATTCAGACATGATGCACAACCCTTCCTCAAAATAAGTTCTTACTTCAAGGTATGCATCTGCCTATAAAAGGTGATTACACAAACGCCATCTCAAGGCTCCCGCGTCCATTTTCATAAGCGACTTTGCCCAATGCTCCATTCACAAAGGTGAGCTGGGGCGGAACATGGCCGAGATCCACATCGTACAGTACAGGGACATCCAGATCCCCAAGTGCAGAGGATAGGGCATCAGTAAAATTGAAATCGGCTGTATCGGAATAACCCGCAGGTCGGCCGAACATGAAGCCTTTCACACCTGCAAACCAGCCGGCCTGTCTCATCTGCCACAGATGACGGTAGATATCCCCCGCATTCATCTCACAGCTCTCCAGATACCAGATCGTTCCTTCGTCTGCACAGTACTGATCCAGATACGATTGGACGGGTGCGTATGGCGTACCAATCAGACTAGTGATCGTATCCATACAGCCACCGATCAGCCGACCGGAGAACGCCACAGCGGTATCTGCATCTTCCGAGTGGTCTAGCTGTTTCCAGCGCGAAGGTGTATCCAGGTTAAAACCAGGAGATTCCGGTTTCCATGCCGATTGATAATGTGTGGAAGACGATTGTGTGATCTGTCCGCCATCTTTGGTCTGTAACACATCAATCCAGCGCGCAGTCACGGGATCAATGGCGTTTGATCTTAGATCAATATAATTGGTGCCATGTGCAGATGCTGTTCCGGTGATCAAGGTGTATGCGAACAGGAAGGTACTGATATCCGAGTATCCCATGACCCATTTGGGCGGTAACGATTTCAAAGCTTCCCAATCCAGCAGAGGGAGGATATCCATCAGAAATTCCCCTCCCCATGGAGGGATAATGGCTTGAATATCTGGATTGCGGAAAAACTCATTCATCTCTTCGGCGCGTTCCTCTTTGGAGGCACTCACACATTTGGTGTTGTGGCGGAGCGATGGGCTTTCCAGCACGCCAAAACCAAGGCGCTCCATATTGCGTTTGCTTTCCTCAAGATAATGGTACAGGGATTCGCCTACACCGCTGGAGGGGGCTGCCACACCGATCATGTCCCCTTGCGCGAGTGGTTGCGGATAACGGATAGAGCGATTATTCATTGTGGAAACACCCTTTCCTATAAGCATATCGATTTAATGTAGCTGTTTAATATTATCATTATAGTGCATGACAACGTCGTTTGGCTTGCAATTATGGCTGTTACATTTTCTTTAGGGAGTCACAGGAATTTCAATAGAGAACGGTGCACGAATTTGATCAGGGTAAGAGAATATTTCCATTGTCAGATTTCCTTTGGCTGCGGCTCCATTTTTAATGACAACTCTTGCTTCAGAGACGGAAGGGCTCCAGCTTACTTCATTAATGTCGAAAGGGTTTCCTTTGCTGTCCTCAATATTGGTAAATGATAGCCCTGAAGTAGCATTTTGAGCATCTGCAATTGAAAACTCGAGGATCAGATTTTTGCCTTGGACCGTGCTTTGCAGCAATTTCAAACTCGATGGACCGCCTTGTATTTCACCTGAAGAGGGATCGAAGCTGATAACCAGTTCATCCTGATCCACTGCTGAAAGGCCAGACCCTTGCAAAGTCAATTTTTTCGGAGTGGAGAAGTACATGCTTTCGAAAAAGACGGAACTTCCAGAGCCTCCGATGGAAGATGAATCGGTTCTCCATGCTCGGCCTTGCTCATCTACCAAGTGCAGATCACGAATGCCGAAGATTTTTTTGGTGTTGTTCCGATCATATTCGATATCAAGTACAAGACGAGTGGGATACAGAACGGCCTGTTTCACATGGATACGCTGTCCGTCCACGTTCATAGTTTGGTTTACGGGAATGATTTTTTTCATGCCTTTTGTTAAGTTGTGATCCACGGGGAAGGTGACATTCCACTTATTATTCGGTTCCTTACCTCGTTCCTTAAATACAACGGTCAGCTCTTGTGGCGGTAAAGATTCTGTGAATGAGACATCGATTTTGTCCTCGTAAACGCCACTTTCTGAAGCCGGCTTAGGAGAGGAATAACTAAATCCAACCGGAAGATCTTTACCGTTCTCATCCAGCAAATCGATATCATATCCACCCTTCTCCGGATCTTTCATGCCTTTCATTGTGTAAAAAATGACCATACGTGACTCGTCTGTAATAATGCCTTCAACGGTCAAGGAAGCACCATCATGCTCGTCGGTGACACCGACCTGCTGTAAGAGGGACTTATCGATGGCCATCATTAATCCTTTGTCCTGGCGAATCATACTCACAATGCCTTCCATGCCGGGCAATTGCTCCACGAAGGACGCAAAAGCGGGAGAGACACGGATACATCCGGTAAACAGCAGGATGAAGGCCGCTACCGAGATGGAACTCATGTACCAGCGCAGCCGGGACTTGCGTTTGCGGGCAGCCTGGCGGATTCCGGACTGAACAGCCTGATAGGCAGCATCCGGTACAGGCATGGTTTCATATTCCGTCTTGCGAGCATTCAGCCGTTCTTCCAATGCGTCGAATGAGTTTTGTTCATCTGTCATGAGGATACATCTCCTTTCGTTTCAAGTTGATCACGGAGCTGTCCGAGCGCCCGATGTAATCGGGATTTTACGGTTCCGGTAGGGATGTCGAGAATATCGGCAACTTCAGTTAAGGAGAAACCTTCGAAATAACTCAGGATAATAATCTGTTTGCAATCCCGGTCAAGAGTGGATACGGCGGCAGCAAGATCGGGGTCCGCAGGACGATCCCAACTGCTGGATTCATGAATCTCGGTGACGGGACTGAACCGACTTTTGCGTTTGCGTTCGTCCGCACAGTAGTTGAGTAGAATGCGGATGAGCCAAGTGCCAAAGTAGGAGGGCTCTTTTAATTTTTTGAGTTGACGGAACGCCCTGAACGTTGATTCCTGAATAGCTTCAAGGGCATCGCCTTCATTGTGCAGGTAGGCATAGGCGATACGGTACAGTCGGCTCTGATGTAATTCCATTAAGGCTGCAAAAGCCTCGGCATCCCCTTTTTGTGCGGCGATGGTGAGCTGGGTAGGGGTCACATGGCTCCTCCTTTCATGGATATGTTGAGTATTAGACCGCGTAAGGCTCCAAACGGTTCTTATTTCCTGAAAAAAATATGATGTATTGCGATTTCTATAGAAGTTGAACTACCTATGTATACGAGAACGTAGAGGACAACAAATAACCGTCGGACCTTCTCTTTGTACTCCAAAAAGAGTCCTGACGGTTATTCACGGTATTGCTCACGTTATCTAATCATTGTTGCTGCTGTGCTGCCAAGGCTGCTCGCAGACATGAAGCTGTAGACGTGTTGCCACGTTCAAGTGAAATCTCCAGTGCGGTCTGGCCCGCTGAGTTTAGCGCGTTTGGATCAGCTCCATGCTGAAGTAACATCTCGATAAGTTCAATCTGATCCGTATGAAATGCTGCGGAGTGCAGCGCATTTTGTCCATCGCTGTCCAGAATACTCGTTGATGCCCCATGTTCGAGCAAAAGGCGGATAACTTCTGGCGAGCGTTCTCCGGCAAGCGCGGCATGCAGTGCAGTATTGGATGGAATAAAGGAAACCTTGGAATGAGAAAGGGCGTTAACATCCGCTCCATGCTCCAGAAGAAGACGAACTGCTCCTGCTTGTCCATAATGAGAGGCATACCCCAGCGGAGTTAACCCGTCCTGATTTTCAGTATTGGTGAGTTCCGGGTGAGAGGCGAGTAATAATTGCAGGTTGGCCAAATCTCCAGACTGAGCAGCCTGAAATAGTTGATTCATCTGTTCTGCATGTTTCATAAGGAATACCTCCATCTGATGAGATAATGTAATTATAGATGTTCCTCTTCGGAGGTTCTTCTTCATAATCACCTTTTTGCCCGCAGCTGGGAAGGAGAGCTATGGAAGCGTCTAGTGAATAATGAACTGAACGAACCGAGGCTTTCGAAGCCCACATCATAACAGATATTGGTGACCGACCTGTCCGAATCTAGCAAAAGCCGCTTCGCAGCCAATAGCCTGCATTCAGTCAGATAACGATGGGGTGAAGTACCAAACAACTTTTTATAACTGCGTAGAAAATGATTCACGGATAGTTGTGCAGCCGATGCTGTCTGTTCTACCGTTAACGGCTGATCATAGTAGGCGGAGATATACTCATGCCCGATATACACTCTTCGATACAATTCTTCTCTGGTTGAACGTCTGATCATATCCAATTCGTTGATCTCTTGCTGAACGTTACGGTGTAGATCCAGCATGTGAACAGCAAGCTGATGAAGCTGCTCCGCTATTGCCCAGGAATCCAGCGTGTCTTGACTGTACAAATTACGCAGCTGATTCAGGGCTGCGCCAAGCCGATTATCCATCGCGTATGTACGTTCTACCCACTCCATCTTGTTTGAGGATGAATAGCTATACGGCTCATCAAGTAGCTTAAGATCACTGGTAATTAGATTCCGGCCGATCTCTTCCACATAACCAGGAGGGAAGAAGATACAGAAGGATTCAACTGGAGTAGATGAATCAATGTGAAGACTATATTCCTGGCCCTCATTCAGAAGCAGATAGTTCTCATTATTGACTGCGAAGTGACCGCGCCCCGCTTCATAGAGCGTTTTTCCGTTATGGAATGTTTTCAGTGATAGCGAGCCGCTGCCTTTCCAATCGAATTGGGAACTCGATTCATGCAGAATGAAGGGGACGGGTTGAGGAAGAGGAATCTCCAACACTTGCAAGCACCTCCAAGCTTAATTCTGGTTATACAGCTTCTTCACAGCTTCCAGTCCAGGCACGGCAAAGCAGGCGAGTGGAGAGGGCAGATCATCGAGCGGAAACCAACCGATCTCGCCGATGGCTCCGCCTTCTTCCAGATTACGAGCATGACCGCCAATCACCTTGGTGGAATAGAGCACGGATATCCAATGTTCCTTCTGCTCTGGCTGGATCGTCTCCGCCGTGCAGAGCAGCCTGTCAATGGTGATATCCAGATTCACTTCCTCCTTGATTTCACGGATGACGGCAGTTTCCAGTGATTCATAGGGATCTACTTTCCCGCCGGGAATACTCCAGGTGTGCTGTTCGGGCTGACGATTCCGCCAGGCGAGAAGCACTTCGCCCCGTTCATTCAGGATGACCGCACCTACGCCGATGCGAGGTGAAATTTCAGATTCACCTTTTGGAACTGAGCTTAATTCCGACAGGGACAGCGCAGCTTGTTCGTTCCCATTACGTTGTGAAAAACCACCCGCTACCATATCCCCGGATTCAGGAGTACGATTAGACCGGAATGATAAAGGAAGCCCAGACTGTGCCGACCATTCTTCCGCAAGGATACTCATTGAGATCAGGTCATAATGCATGCCATCCCGCAAAACTGCAGAACGCTGGCGACCCTCTTCCCGGAATCCGGCTTTTAGGTACGCACGTCTCGCGGCTTCATTGTATTCGATGACTTCCAGCGCAATCCGGTTCAGGTTCAATTCATGGAACCCATATCGAAGAATCAGAGCCAGAGCGTCGCTTCCGTATCCTTTACCCCGATCATTTTCTTCGCCGATACCAATGGCCAGACGAGCGGAGCGATTGTTCCATTCAATCCGGTATAGGGCTGTGAATCCAATGAATCGGTTACCCTCCAATGTACGTAATGCAAATTCAAATCCGTTATCGCGGCGGACGGAGGAGGACCCTGTCTCATCCGGCGTTAACGGGATCGCGATATCGGTATCCATGTTGCGCAAATATTCATAATCGTCTGTGAAGCGGGAGAGACGCATGCAATCTTCCGGGCATGGGGCCGCTAATCTGACTTTGGAACCTTGAAAACCATTTAAATGACGTGGAGACATGTTGCACCTCTTTTATTCGATATGAATTCATTCGTTTCTCCCCATTATACTACGAACAGGAGAGGATACCGAAAAATGGCACCAAACGAGCTACACTCAGGGAAAAAGATCATAAAAAAAAGCAGCCATTTCGGGCTGCTTGTACATTCATTATTTCAGATCATTCAATAAATTCTTCATTTTTTTGTAATGTCCACTGACCCGATCAACCATGTAGTTATACATGAGCTGGTTCTCTGAAAGGTCCGCCATTTCCTTGTCAATGTCAACGTTATTGTTGTTATTGTTCATCGTTGTTTCGTTGTTCTCGACAATTCGGTACTGTACGATGGAAGAATTGGGATCACTGATAGGAAAGTGTTTGTTATGAGTCCGCTTCATGGCGAGCTGATCGGTTTTGCCATTTTCAACGATACGTCGCAACTCTTCCTGAAATTCTACCGTTTTCTTTTTGTAGTTGGGTGTGTCTGCATTGGCAATGTTATTGGTGATGGCATTGTGTTGTGCAGTCAGTGCTTGTAACAGTGATTCGTTACGTCTTGTCGTATTCGTTTCGATCACGGGCTCAGTCTCCTTCACTGTAGATTGTACAGTTACTTCTATAATAAGAAATAAAGTTGCACACTGTCAACAAAACAAAGAAAAAGACAAGCACATGCCGGAGGTCCCCCGAAAAGAAGAACCCTGCCTTCATGAAGTCTTGTCTTAGACCTTGCCCTTATGGATCAGCGTTGAACAACCTCTTTAAGAGGGACGATTAATATTTTTGCCGTAATAGATCTCGTCCATCTCCAGCTTCAGCCATTCTGTAATCTCCTGTTGTTCCTTCTTGCTGAGCTTATCTTTGGTGTACCCAAACAGATAATTGTCGAGATCGAACTCCCTCAGTTTACACTTGGTGTGAAAAATATTCTCCTGATAGACGTTCACGTCAATCATGTCAAAGCTGCTCTTAATCTCGTCCGGAATATAATTCTGAATCGAGCCGATCTCATGGTCAATGAACAGCTTGCGCCCGCTTGTATCCCGCGTAAAACCACGCACCCGGTAATCCATCGTCATAATGTCCGTATCAAATGAGTGGATCAGATAATTCAGTGCCTTAAGCGGTGAGATCTCACCGCAGGTGGAGACATCAATGTCCGCACGGAAGGTACTGATACCTTCACTAGGATGAAATTCAGGGTAGGTGTGCACAGTGATATGGCTTTTATCCAGCTGCATGACAACGTTATCGGGCAGAGGGCCGGGAGATTCATCAAGTGATTCTTCAGGGATCTCCACGATTGGACCTTCGGAGACAAGCATCGTCACACTTGCACCTTGAGGCACGTAATCCTGCTGCGCAACATTCAGGACATGAGCCCCAATGATATCGGAGACGTTGTTTAGAATTTTACTCAGCCGGGCGGCGTTATACTGTTCATCAATATATTCAATGTAAGCTTCACGTTCGTCTTTGGTTTTGGTATAACAAATATCGTACATATTAAAGCTGAGCGACTTGGTCAGGTTGTTAAATCCATGCAGTTGAATGCGCTGCTCTGGCGTAATTGTCATGGTTGCAGTTCCCCTTATCCCATACGACATATCATCGCAGTTATAATACTACTTATACCCAACCTGCCTCGAAAAAAAACATATGTACGTCATTCAAAATACGATTCCCTTCTGATGAAAGCTATGCATGAATGGACTTCAGATGATTTACATTTTTTCAGAATGAAGAATCGTCAAAGTCTATAACATCGTTCATGCGCTCATCCTCAGCTACAGATTGAATATCCTCTGAAGTGACACTGATGATTGTATAATCCTCGTTCTGCTGTTTCTTCACGGCTTTTTCCTTCACAAAACGGGGGCTGCCTTCTCCAGCATCTTCGTCATAGACGAGCAGAAGACCGTCGCTTTTGCGCAGCAACAGGTCATCCCGTGCAGTGAACTGCCACGGCCCGATATAAGGTTGATTGCTAATCGCACCGTAATAGTCCACACCCGAGAGGATGGAACGGTAATACTCCTGCTTGTCTTCTTTCCATTGCTCTTCCGGGTTTTGAAAGGCAGTAATGATCGACAGCTTCAGATGCGGATACGTCTTCTTTAGATCAATCACCACTTCGCAGGCCCACAGGTCCACACCGTATTGTCCCGGCGTCAGCACCCATTCCAGACCGTCCTCGACAAGGGGAGTGAGGCGGGAGGAGATGGCTTTTTTGATATAAGGAATACCTTCATGTTTCTGTCCAAAAATTTGCAATTCATGTGCCCGGTAACCGGTGATCAACAGGTTTTTCAGTGTCCGTTCCTCCTTTCAGGCATGATCAAGGTGCAGTTATTTCGAAGGTGGAGCATCTGCACGGAACGGATACAGGAATGGCTTCGGAATATCCGTTTCAAATGACATCAGCTCATCCGTTGTGGGATGAATAAACGAGAGTATACGTGCATGAAGTCCGAGACGGCCAAGGTCTCTTGTGCGTGCACCATATTTTCTGTCACCGGCAATCGGATGTCCGAGATCTTCCATATGCACACGAATCTGATTTTTACGCCCTGTCTCCAGACGCACTTCCAGCAAGGAGAACTCACGGTTCGACTTCAGACGTTTGTAATGTGTAATGGCGTGTTGTCCATCATTCGGACGAGAGCTGGAGTACATTTTCAGCGTTTTGGTTTCCTTCAGCCAGGAAGAGATGGTACCTTCTTCTTTGGCTACTGCACCTTCAACAAGGGCAACGTAGACGCGGTCCTGCACATTTTCCTTCCAGTTGTTTTGCAGCTTCTGCTGTACCTCTTCACTTTTGGCAAACATCATGACACCCGACGTATCCCGATCCAGACGATGGACAACAAAGATCCGGTTGAGCGGATTAGTGCGGCGTACATGCTCTGTCAGTTGGCGGTATGCCGTCAGGTCATCCGTCTTGTCAGCGGCAATGGACAGCAGTCCAGCTTCCTTACGGATCACAATGATATCATCGTCTTCATGCAAAATGTTAATACCCGTCAAGGACGGAGCAGCGACTGCACCTTCTTTTCGAATATAGACAATCTGACCTGGCGTCAGCGCTTCATTAAACTTGGTTACGACCTTCTGATCCACGGATACCTGTCCACGACCCAGAATGGATTTTACTGCATTCCGTCCCGATTTCAGATGTTGCAACAGGAAGTTCAACAGTTCATCCGGTTCGGTCACTTTGTACTGGCGTGGTGGTTCCTGCTTGCGATAATAGGAATTGCCTGGTCGTTTGGATGCGCTGGCATTTTTGGGTTTGTTGCCTCCAGCTTTCTTGGGTGCACCCGATGATTTCGCGGCTATTGGCTTCTTATTCTCCTCCGTATTGCGTGATGCGGAAGCACCTGATGTTTTGGCAGATGAGAAGTTGGACTTGCCGGAACGTGCTGAGGATGAACCTGCATAAGATTTCCCCTTGGCCGAGGCCGATGTCTTGCCTGTTGGACGTTTGCGTTTATTCATGAATAGTAATCTCCTTCTGAACAGCCTGTACCGCTTGTGTGCATACGATCCGTTCATTTTCGTTATGCAGTTCAATATACCATTAACAGTCGACAAATAAAAATAGGTTCATGCAATCTGCTATACATCCAATCATAAGAGTAGTGAGATTCATAGGATAGGGTATCCCATAGCATTGGAGGTGTTACTCATGGGCGTGTTTCTCGATATGAGAACTTCGATGAACTCGGCAACCGTAGGACAGCCCGGTTTGTCACTGTCAGAATCCCCGGCAGCCTTCGGCACCATTGGTCTACAGACGCAGGGTGTGGTGAATCCCATTATTACGTTGAACGGGACAGTAGGTGTTACGGGAGAACTGGGAGATACCTTTGTTGTGGAGCTTGTGCGGGGTTTTTTATATGATCCTTTCTATATCATCTACCGTGCTGAAGGTACGATTGGACAGAACGGAGGTGCCGAATTCCATTCGTTCACAGCTCAGGATCTGTCTGCACCACCAGCATTGGAAAGTGTGTATACTTCGTTCATCTCGGGGGTGTCCACAGCAGTAAGAACCGGGCCGGAGATGTTATACGGTATTGCAGCCACCGGTTAGTAGTGAAAGGCGAAATATAACAAGCAGAGTGCTTCGTCATCACTTCTGTTGACGGCAGAGTTCGCTTCATACCCCAGAAACGCAAGACAATACTGCGATAGGTTTCGCCTAGCGCTCAGCAAGAAACCCCCGGCTCAAGAAGTCGGGGGTTTTTGCCGTACAACCATATGCAAGTTTCGCTGCAAAACACTGATTCGAGGTTGGAGGTGCCTGAAAATCAGTTGGCACGGCCTTTCAGAATGATGTTGTTGGCTTTGCCAAAGTCGATGGCGACTTTACCTGCGAGTGCGGCTGTTCGCTCAGCAAGAACAACCGCGTTGACGCCGCAGGAGAAGAGAGCGACATCGAAGGTATGTTGATTGGTCTGAATCCAGTGCAGCGTTTCATCCATTTGATCATAGCTGTCGAAGGGCAGGGCAGTCACAATGTTCAGATTATACGGCTCACGTTCGAGCATGACACGCAGTGCCTCAATCTCACGGGTAACGAGTAACACACGCTTGCCTGCAAGCATCTGCCAGAAACGCGGGTTCTGCGCCAGTTCCCGATTAACACAGGCGTGACAAGTCAGTGGAGGAGAGATGCCAAAGTGTGCAAATACCATGTCGGTCAGGGGTCTTTTGAGATAATCCGGAGCATTAATGGTGCTGTCACCGCGAGGAAGAATGCCGACGATATCGGCACGTTGCAAGGAAGAGGCGACTTCATCCCGGAGTTTCGGGTTGGGAAGGCGAAGTCCCTTTTGACCTAAGTTGGCCTTCTTGGCCCAACGCTCCTGAAGGACCTGTTCCGTGGTCCACACGGTTTCCTGGGACATGACGATATTCTCTCCATCACCGACTCGTACAAGAGACAGCGGTCGGTGTTCCAGAAGTGCCGCTTCGAGCTGATCAAGCACATCTTCCATTTCAAGATAGATCGAATTCATTTGATGGGTTGCCTCCTTTGAAAATTGAACTGTTCTATTCTATGTTGCGAATACCGTAACGATATGTACGTTCGACCCGAAGGGCGCCATCTTCGGTTGTATATCAATCTATTTATATGAAAGTTAGTACATCTGTCGGTACCGCTTCTATCAACGTTTCATACGATATAGAGTGC
Organism: Paenibacillus sp. FSL k6-2145; assembly: GCF_037976585.1. Classification (NCBI taxonomy): domain Bacteria; kingdom Bacillati; phylum Bacillota; class Bacilli; order Caryophanales; family Paenibacillaceae; genus Paenibacillus; species Paenibacillus sp. FSL k6-2145. The sequence continues at coordinate 3,818,670 of NZ_CP150267.1, forward strand.
TGGATTCACAAGCGAGATGTGGCTTGTAAACGATCAGATAGATAGAAGATGGTCTTCGTAGGAAGACGGCATCAAAACTATGAAAACAGTCTGTATTCGACAAACGGAACATGCAGCGTACATGAGGAGGAATGTTATGTCCAGGAAAGTTGTGATTGAGATTAACTTTAACAATTACGGAATGGACCCGCAGCGATTGACGCGGGAATGGCTGGAGCGTCGGATGGGCATCTTCCGCACGTTCACATTGCATTGCCTGAAGGCACAGACGAATCAGGATTTCCTCACAGTGGTGAAGTTGTCCAAGGAATCGGGGGACTTAATGCGGGAGATTCTGGCGGATCAGGAGCCGCTTCCTTCCAATATTCGTTTTGGAACCAACATTGAGAGTGTGCGTGCCATTCTGGCGTTTGCCGAAGGTGCGGAGCAACTCTATATTGCCCGTCTGGATTCGGATGATCTATACCATAAAACCTTTGTTCAACAACTCTACGATATTCAACCACAGCCGCAGACGATGGCACTGATCAACCAGAATGGTTATCTGTGGGACAGTGTAAATAACGAGATGGCCCCGGCGTTTCACCGTTCTCCGCAATTCTATGTCTACTTATATCAGACAGCCGAATACGCAGCAGGATACCGGGTCAAGCTTCCGGGCAGAGGTACACATGGCAATGTCATTGATCTGCCGCATGAGCTGCTGACGCCGCGTAACTATGTCAACATCGTGCATTCGAGCAATACGTCAGTCAAAAAGGTACCACCCAAAGACCGATTAAGCCGCGAAGAGATGGCACAGGTATTACGCGAATTCATGATCTGATCAGGGAGGGATTCATCCATGATTCAAGGACAAACAATTCTGATCACTGGAGGAACAGGCTCCTGGGGTCAAAAGCTGACTGAGGTGCTGCTGGAGCAGAACCCGGCTGAAATTCGCCTCCTGTCACGTAATGAATACGCCCAGATTGCGATGCAGCGAGAGTTCAACCATGATCCACGTCTGCGATTCATCATTGGGGATATCCGCGATTATCGGGCAGTGGAAGATGCATGCAGAGGTGTGGATGTGCTCTTCCATCTGGCTGCGCTGAAGCATGTTCCGGTGTGCGAGGACCAACCTGATGAAGCGTTCAAGACCAATGTGATCGGTACTCAGAATATTATTCGGGCAGCGATACGTATGCAGGTTCCCAAAGTCATCGATGTGTCCACCGATAAGGCGGTAGATCCGATTAACGTATATGGCATGACAAAGGCTTTGGGTGAAAAAATGATGATCCGTGCCAACTGGCTAAGTGAGGGTACTCGGTTTGTCTGTATCCGTGGGGGCAATGTGCTTGGAACCAGCGGTAGTGTCGTGCCTCTGTTCCGTCGTCAGATCGATGAAGGCAAAAGCCCGACCATTACGGATATAGGCATGACCCGTTTTTTCCTGACGCGTACCGAAGCTATACATTTACTGCTTAAAGCGGCTGAAGCGGCCGTGGGCGGAGAGACTTTTGTGATGAAAATGAAAGCTTGCAAGATGACGGAACTTGCATCCGTCATGTTGGAACAGGCAGGTCGTCCATCCTTCGATTATAAGGTGACGGGAATACGTCCAGGCGAGAAACTACATGAAGTGCTGATCTCGCCCTTTGAAGCGCCGCGTACGTACCAATACGATGCGCAGTATTATGTGATCCTGCCGGAGCACAAGGACAAGAGCCTGACGGATCAGTACAGCAGTCTGCCTCGTGTGAACTTCTCCGAGTATCGCTCGGACAGTGACATGATGAACAAACCAGCGATTGCCCGGTTTTTGCGTGCAGGCGGCTATATCGATTAGGGTGTGTCTCAAAACTCGTTCGGAGTTCTCAGACACGCCCACCGAAGGGAGGCGGAGCGTTTGGAGGTGGAAGGAATGGAAGAGAATCATCAGCATGAGCAGCACGAAGGAAATGAAGAGTTACAGCAACGTACCCTAATACAACATATGAATGACCGCTCCCTGAAAGCTGTTGTCATCGGTCTCGGTTATGTTGGTTTACCCATGGCCGTAGAGATGGCGCAGGCAGGTTATCAGGTCCACGGAATTGACATCGATACTTCCAAGGTAGCCAAGCTGAACGCCGGGAAGTCGTATGTCATCGGCATAGAAGATAATGTTGTGCAATCGCTTATGCAGGCTGGGTTATTCAAGGCAAGTGCTGATTATGCAGCTGTGGCGCAGGCAAATGTCATTGTAATCTGTGTGCCTACCCCACTGACTGCCGAGCATCAACCGGATATCTCGTATATCTCGGCGGCGGTGGATGGCATGACTCCGTATTTGCAGGAAGGCAGCCTGGTTATTCTGGAAAGTACGACCTATCCGGGCACAACGGAGGAACGCGTGAAACAACCGATTGAAGCGGCAAACGGCTGGCGTGCTGGAGAACAGTTCTACGTCTGTTATTCTCCAGAGCGGGTAGATCCGGGCAGTGTGCATTATGGTGTGAAAAATACCCCAAAGATTATTGGCGGTTCCACACCTGCTTGTCTGAATTATGGTAAACAGTTCTATGGCTCGTTCCTCAACGAAGTTGTTCCGGTTAGTTCAACGACGGTAGCAGAGACGGCAAAACTGTTCGAAAATACATTCCGCAGTGTCAATATTGCCCTTGTGAATGAGCTGACCCCAGCCTGTGAACAGATGGGGGTAAACATCTGGGAAGTACTGAATGCGGCGGCAACCAAGCCATTTGGTTACATGCCATTTTATCCCGGTCCCGGAATCGGCGGACATTGTATTCCAATCGATCCGATCTATCTGTCCTGGGCTGCAAATCGTCAGGGATCGGAGTTGCAATTCATTCAGCTGGCGGATGCAACCAATCGGCAAATGCCAGAGAGAGTGGTGAAACGTGCTACGGAGCTGCTGGAGCAGAAGGGTGTATCTGTGCGGGGAGCACGTGTTGTACTCGCGGGTATGGCTTACAAAAAAGACATTGATGACTTGCGCGAATCGCCTGCGCTGGACGTCTTCCGGCTGCTGAGCGCAGCGGGCGCAGATGTGGTTTTTACCGATCCGATGGTGCCTGTCTTCCGCAAAGATGACGGTACAGTGCTTCACGCTAGTCCGGCGGTGCCGGAATTGTGGACAGGAGCTGATCTGGTGATTATTACGACGGATCATTCGGGTTTTGATTATCAGGAGATGGCAGATCATGCAAAGCTGATTTTTGATACACGCAATGCAACGGCCGGATGCCACGGGGGAAATATTGTGGTACTGGGTCAGCCTGTACGGCATGAGGCCAAGAGAGTTTACGAGCAACAGGAACGAGTAGAAGGGTCCGGGCAAAAAGAGGAAGTCAAGGTGGCAGTCGAGGGCGCCGTAACTCGTCGTGAAGCTGCGATCGATCCCGACGAGGATCAGGGAGATGCCCATGGCAAATCATGATCGTGTAAGTGAACGCTATTATGGCGAGATTAATTCGGAAGATTCTCATGAAGCGACGAGAACGCGTATCCACTGGATGTGCCGTGAGGCAACAGGCAAACGCATCCTGGATGTCGGGTGCAGTCAGGGGATTACGTCCATTCTGCTGGCACGTGAAGGGTTTCGTGTAACAGGGATCGATCTGGAAGAAGAAAGTGTCCGGTATGCGCAAGCTGAGCTTGCGAAAGAGTCTAGGCCAGTTCGGAACAATGTCGATTTTCGAATGCTGGATATTACGCAATGGAAAGTAAGGGCTACCTTTGATACTGTGCTGCTTGGAGAAGTGCTGGAACATTTTGCTCATCCGGAGACGTTGTTGATCCAGATTCATCGGCTGTTGCAAGAAGATGGGACGCTGGTGGTAACCGTGCCGTATGGGTATCACCCGTTCTATGACCACAAGCAGACCTTCTATGCGGGAAGTCTCGCGATGACCCTGATGCCGTATTTTGAAGTCTTGAAACTCGAAATTCATCATAAATATCTATGTTGCGTGGCCCGCAAACGGCGGAGTACACAGCTGCATATGTCCCCGACTTTGGATCAACTGATGAAGTGGATGGAGCTGGATCATGTCCATTTTGCCGAAGTGGAACAAAATCATCTTCGCGTAATGAAGCAGCGCAAGAAGGCATTGGACAGTGCGGTGGAGCAGGTGAAACGGCTTCGTCGTCAGGAGAGTGGGGAAGGGTAGCGGTGTTGTTTAGTATGACGACAGAGCTATCCTATGTTCTAACGAATCTCACACGCCTTATTTAGATGATTTTGCAGAGATAGGAAATGTAACGAATCTCAGCGACGTTATTTTATCTGAAAGCTGCAATAAACGACGCATGGATGCCTATAATGCGAGAATAGCGCGCTTCAGATTCGTTACATTTTCCAAGTGGCTGAAATACACCATATAGCGTCACCTCAGTTCGTTAGCCAAGGTGGAAATGAAATGAATTCCGTGACCAATACTAAATACCAAATAAATTGGAATAAACATTTACACGAAACGGAGAAGCCCGAAAGAATTAAGAAGCTGAGCTAAAAGCGTTCTGAATGAAAGCTGCATCGGAAGCATATGCTTGGCCTTTATCCACGGATTTACCCTTTATAAAAGGAATCAAAAAAATGGGGATAACACGATCGGAAGGTTGTTCTGTCATCGGAGTGTCCAGTGTAAAAATCTTTTAGTTCAACTTACGATAGTACTTTGTTCGAAGTATTTAACCAACGCAAGCAAATCGTTATGACATTTCGCAATACGCGTACGACAGGAAGGGGCTCAAAACGTGATCACCATCAGTCTGTGCATGATTGTGAAGAACGAGGAACGCACGCTGGCGCGCTGTCTGGACTCGGTTGCCGGCATCGCGGACGAGATCGTCATTGTGGATACCGGTTCATCGGATCGCACGATGGACATCGCTTCGCAGTATACCGACCAGGTCTACACGTATGAATGGAAGGAAGACTTTGCCGCAGCGCGGAATGAGTCATTTGCCAAGGCCACGCAGGAGTATATCCTGTGGCTGGATGCGGACGATGTGTTGCTGCCCGCGGAACGGGCGAAGCTGGAGGTATTGAAGCAGCAGCTTCCGTCTGAGGGGGAGACGGAAGCTGTGATCTTGAACTATACGCTGGCCGAGGGGGTGGAGGGGAGTCCACTTGTGACGGACCGACGCCTTCGCCTGGTCAAGCGGGATGCCGGGTGCCGCTGGCATGGCCGGCTGCACGAGCAGCTCAGCTTCCCGCGCGGCGAAGTCATTACGGCAGACATTGCCGTCACGCACCGCCGCGAAGCGGGACATCATTCGGCGCGAAACGTGCGCATTCTGCGCAAATGGATCGCCGAAGAGGGCGTAGCCCAAGGTCGCCTGCTGTTTTATTATGCAGGCGAATGTTATGACCGCCAGCGTTATGCGGCGGCGGCACGCGGGTACGCAAAGCTGCTGGAGCAGCCAAGTGGTTACCGCGAGGATCGCTTGATTGCCTGCGCGCGGCTAGCGGAATGTTATGAACGACTTGGCAAGCCGGGCCGTAAGCTCGGCGCATTGCTACAGTCGTTCCAGTATGATCTGCCACATGCCGACTTCTGCTGTGCCATTGCGGCCTGTTTTCATGAGCGGCAGGAACCCGTCTCGGCGATCTACTGGTATATGCAGGCGGTAGACGTGAGTAGCCGCGATCCTGGACTGCGCCCAGTACCAGAGGCCTGCCGCACTTGGCTGCCACATGCCCGTTTATCCCTTTGTTATGCCCATCTGGGCAACTGGGAGCACGCATTGATGCATAACACCAAAGCCCGTGAGTACTTGCCCAACGATCCCGGATTGCTTGCCAATCGCCAAAAGCTCGAAGTGGTAGTGCGCAAAGAGATGAAGGAGCGGGAAGAACGTGGTGAAGTATCACCTCGTAAGTAGGAGACGAGCTGGGACAGATGAGGACAAAGGAGTTTGAAGCGGGAGTATAGATAGAGAAAATAGATTGAAATAGAAGTGAAAGGACAACAAAAACTAATCGTTGCTGTAGGATGCGATAAGACGGATCAGTGAAAATAAGGGTTGAGTGGAAATAGAGTTTAAGGCACAATTGCGAGCAGAAGCAGAAGCAGAAGCAGAAGCAGAAGCAGAAGCAGAAGCAGAAGCAGAAGCAGAAGCAGAAGCAGAAGCAGAAGCAGAAGCAGAAGCAGAAGCAGAAGCAGAAGCAGAAGCAGAAGCAGAAGCAGAAGCAGAAGCAGAAGCAGAAGCAGAAGCAGAAGCAGAAGCAGAAGCAGAAGCAGAAGCAGAAGCAGAAGCAGAAGCAGAAGCAGAAGCAGAAGCAGATTAAGCGGTAGAATAGATATGATAGATAAATTTTAATGCTGCCATATGTTTTAAGTACGATAGATACGAAGTTATGAGTGAACAAGCATATCAGACCACAAATGAAGTATAAGTAAATAAACGATAAAATGTAGAACAAGAGCAGCCCCGCTTAACCGAAAGAGTCGGTGAGTGGGGCTTTTTAGGCTTCTTTTGCCGCGTGTATCTCCTGTCATGATCTAATGAAGATTGGCATTTGGCGTAATTTTCACAAGGCATACAGAACGTTGGAACTTCTGACATGCGGTGCAGTGAGGATTACGCATTAAGATGAGACCTTGAGTGTTCAGAGCCATCATATTAGCTGCTAAGTTGTTTTATTTTTCGGGTGCCAGGCATCGCACAGACTGGTCCTTCATTCGTATGCTTTTGCACGCCCAGCCCCATCCATCATATATTTCGTCATCGATATTGAGGGTAATGGTCTCATCCGTGTACTCATTCCAGTTTTCAATTCGGAGTGTGTTTTCACTTTCCCATTCGAGATGGTTATTTCCGTGGTGCTCGGCACGATAGATCGTTTTTACCGTGGCGTCCTCAGGGCCATTTGTCTTCTTAACATCGACCCAGATTGTAACGCCGCCTGCCGCACCACCGTAAGGTACGCCGTAAATTTCGGCAGTATACTCACCATTCCGTGAAGGCATGGAATAACTCAATTCCCCCAGCTCGGAACGTTCAAATGTAGAGAAGTATGGACGGAGCCAGAAATTTAGGAATATGGCAACAAACAGTACAAGAATCAATAATGTAAATGCGGCGAAAAACGGGTGTCTGCGTATCCAAGGTTTGCGAGAATCGGTATGAGATGAACTTGAATTAGCTTGAGTATTTGAGTCCATAAGCATCTAACCTCCACCTACAGTGAAATTTGCTTTGCAGGAATATAAATGTCCATTTCTCCGTAGTGGTCCTGAGCCAGACTGCCATCAATTCTTTCAAAGTAGTATGGATCACTCTTCTCGTACCCCGAATGGCTCTGCCAATATTCATCAATAAATGTCCAGACACTGTCCAGATGATCAATATTGATCAGACTTGGATGGAAATCACAGACGAATTTGAATACGGCATACTGGTTGGCCGGGACCTCAATTCCATTCAGGTCTTCAGGGATATGATCCAGAGAGGTCACTTCTACAGACGGCTGATATGTACTGTAATCCTCGTTAATTTCATTGGTAAATCCAATATACACGTTGGGCTGCAACACATTAGGAATCGAATGAAAGTGTTTTTCGAAAAAGTCGTTGCCTGCTGAATTGGCTTCATAGTGCTCTTCATTATCTGCATACCGAATATGAGAACGCTGTCCGATGAGTTTCATGACTGGTTTTCGTACATACGTTGGTGTGAAAATATATCCGTACGGAAGCATCGTGATCATGGACGAAGTCATGCGGGCTGTGAATTCAAGGTCTCCAGCTCCCTGTTTGCGATATTGCAGGGGGGTGATACCAAAGGTTTGTTTGAAAGCACGTATGTAGGATTGTTCATGTTCGAACCCATAATGTCCGCTGATATCGATAATCTTCCAATTCAGGTTCACCAATTGTTCCAGGCTGCGTGCCAGTTTGCGTGAACGAATGTATTCTCCAGGCAATTGTCCGCTTACATGTTTGAACATGCGATGCAGGTGGAACTTCGATATATGAGTCACAGATGCCAGATGATCCAGCGTTAATTTGTCTTGAATATGGTCTTCTATGTAGTCGAATAGCTTATCCAGTGTGTCTAGCAGATCGTGTTGCATATCAATCTCCCTACTTCTAATAGTACTTACAGCAATAAATGTTCATTTTTTCCTTATCACCGATGATATCATAACCAAGTACATAATTTAATGACAAGATTGGAGAAACCATCCATGTTTGCTGACAAAAGAACTTATACAACGTTAGGCATGTTAACTCGATTATGGACACTAACGGGCAAGTACCGTATGTTCATCATTCTGTTACTTTTCGCCGCATGTATGGTCTCCCTGATTGAGGTCGGTTATTTGGAATCGATCCGAAGACTGGTCAAAGGTGCGACTGAAGCACAGTTTTCGTTACTCTACTCAGGTTTGATCATAGGTGTTAGCATTGTCGTATTACGATTGATTGTAACCGCATTCATGACGAGGGTCGAGACGTTATTCCAGCAAAAGACATTATTGTCTGTGCAGTCTCTACTGCTCTCATCCTTTAGCAACACAGAGACAAGTGATCTGGCACAATATCATACAGGTGACCTAACCTCCAGGATCTGGACTTCAGCCAAGGAAGCACAGAAGGGGATCAACCAACATGGCATTGAACTCGCAAAAAATATTATTCAGCTGATTCTTGCCTTTGCTTACTTCAGCTGGGTGAACTTGCCGCTGTCGTTGGCTATCATTGCATTCACATTGATCTATCCTCTTGTAACGGTAGGACTTGGTAAACGTCTGCAAAGACGGCATGATCAGTTGAATGCCAGCGCAGCGTCAAGAGATGAGATACTAACTGAGATCATCCAAGCCCCAGTTGAGATCCGAAGTTACGGACTCGCGGGTTATGTACACCATCATTTTAAAGATCGAATGGATCAAGTGTTCAGACATACGATGTCCGTATCTGTGTTACAACGACTTTCGGAAGCAGCCGGACGGGTCTCGACATATGGTGGCATGATTCTGATTCTCTATCTAGGCGGCATGCAGGTCCTGAATGGACATATGGATGTAGGCGGATTGGCAGCTTTTCTGGTAGCAAGCAGTCAGTTAACTCGTCCGATTGAATCGTTATCTGGGCTGTGGAATGATTTTATTGGCTCGGCTTCTCATGCGTCCAGAATCTTTGAAGTGCTGGATTTGGAGAAAAAGAACAGGATTGCGAATACCAGTACAAATACATATGTACAGTCCGATACGCATTTGGGGCAGCTTGAAAAGCAATCTAAACCAGCTAGCATCAACGTGCAGCATGTGTCTTACAGGTATGCGGAGCAAGAAGAAGTGTTAACAGATATTTCTTTTGAGGCCAAGAAAGGAAAACTTACTGTTATCACGGGGCCAAGTGGGTGCGGGAAAACCACGTTATTGAAATTAATAGCTGGATTAGATACACCGGTTACTGGTTCGATTAAGGTCAAAGATCAGAAGAATTCACTGAAGGATATGCACGAAGTTCAGACAGCGCAAGTCAATCAGGTGTATGTTCCGCAACAAGCCTTTATTTTCACAGGTACAGTGGAAGAGAATATTGTTTTTGGACAAGAGGGGATATCTGCCGATCAAGTAGAGGTTGCGGCCCACATGACGCATGCACATGACGCGATTATGCGTCAATCACTCGGCTATGGAACAGAGCTTCAGCCACAAGGCGGGACGATGTCGGGTGGAGAGCTTCAGCGTATCAGTCTAGCCAGAGCGATGCTGAGGAACCCGGATATTCTCTTGTTGGATGAACCGACGTCATCTCAAGACCCGTGGCATGAGCAACGATTGAATGATCTCTTTGCCCGAATCACTGCTGACAAAGGCACAACGGTTATTGCCGTTACTCATCGATTATCGCTGATCGAACGGGCGGATCAGGTCATCTATATTCAGAAGGGACGCGTCGAAGATACGGGGACTCATCGTGAATTGTTGGATCGGCCAAACGGATATCGAAGTTATATTGCGGAGCAGGATACGGAAGTGGAGGAACAGCATGAGTAACAAGATCGAAGATACAGCATATACCGATGACGTTGAAATGAAGAGCAGTCATGAGAAAAGTGGAGCATATGAGATAAATGAAAATAATGAAAATGAAAAGTCTGAAATAGAAGCTCATCATCAGATGAACAAAAGTGATGTTCCAGATGATCCAAAGCAAGTTGTATCACTGAGAACAGTGTGGCCCGTTATTTTTCGCTGGATGAAGCCTTATGGATTAGCTGTAGTGATCTTGCTCATTTTTATCGCAGCAGATGCGATCTTCGATTGGGGACTTGCCTTTGTACAGGGGTTCTTCGTAGACGCTATTCATAATGGGGGACAGGAGCAGCTTAATGCTACGGCGTTGATCTTTATCGCCATTCTGGCAGGATTTATCGTGTTGCTCGCGATGCATCGTTATGTGCTGGTATGGCTCAAGGAATCAATGCAACGGGACATGTCCATGGATCTGTTGAAACTGTTAAACCGGATGCCTTATTCTTGGGTGCGCAGACAGAAGTCCGGGGATGTGATGCTTCGCATCAAGGAGGACACGAAGCATGGTGCAGAAGTTGTGGAGGCTATTGCAGAGGGTGTTACGGTTGTATTCATCATTGCTCTATCGCTGGGATATTTGTACAGAGCAGATGCATGGGTTGCTGTTATCGCCTTGGTAAGTGCAGGGGCAATCTGGTTCACGGCGAGGTTGTATGATCAGCGGATTGTACATCTGTCCGATGAGGTCGAATCCAGAGAAGGCGAGTCCCAAGAACAGATCCAGCAGTATGTTGAAGGGATACCGGTGATTCAGATGTATGATGCTTCACCGTGGTTTCTCGCTCGTTTTCGGACACAACAGCATTCACTGAATCGTGTTCAGGCCAAGTTACAGATGACTTTGAGCATGTCGGATAACGTAGCGATGGCAGTGTTTGGTCTGGCTCAGTTGGCAGCATTGTTCCTTATTGCTTTGTCTGCGGCTAGGGGGACTTTGTCTCCGGGCATGGTTGTTGCAAGTAGTCTGCTGTTCGAATTGGTGGTATGGCCAGTACTCGGCTTGTCCAGCCAGTGGAGTCAGATGCAAGCCAGCGTGGGTGCATTTGGACGTATCTCTGCATGGTTGAAATTGGCGGAGAACAAGAAGACTGACGCATCCAATACTAAGCATGAGGAGTTTGCACAGGGAATTTGTAACCAAGATCAAGGGAGTACACAAAAACGGGCACATAAAGAGTACGAAGTTGCTATGCTACGTCTTCAACAGGTAACAGTAACCGATGAAGACAGTGGTCGGAAGATTTTGAATCAGATTACGCTTAATCTGGTTCCTGGTGAACTGGTTGCGGTAGTTGGCGCCAGTGGTGCAGGCAAATCTACCTTATGCCATGTGTGTGCAGGGCTGATCGAGCCAACAAACGGAAGCGTTTTGCTGGGTGATAAACATGTTGCAGAGTATGTAGAGATGGATGACCAGTCCAGACTAACGTATATGCCGCAGACACCCACTTTTTTTACAGGAACGATCGAAGACAATATCCGTCTGGGTTCAGACGTTACATTGGACAAGGTAAAGCTTGCGGCAGGGAAGGCAGGTTTGCATGAATACATTGAGGCACAGGAAGGACAATACGCAGCAATGTTGCAAGAGAAGGGGGCCAATTTATCTGGAGGCCAACAGCAGCGACTGTCGCTTGCTAGACTCTTTATGAGGTCATCGGATCTGTATATTCTGGACGAACCAACGTCATCACTGGATATTCAGACAGAACAGAAGGTGATGAATCACTTGTTGAACTTTATGAAAGGCAGAATAGGATTGCTCGTCACACATCGCATGGAGGTTGCCTGTCAGTGCTCTCGCATCCTTGTGATGGAGCATGGCCGAATTGCCGAAGATGGAACGCATGAACAACTGATGCAGAGGAAAGGATTGTATTATCGCATGAATGCAAAAGGCGGTGATACAACATGAATGAATCTGGGGTTAAGAAAATAAGGGATACGCTGGAGTTCTTGAGTCAGGATCGGGAAGCGCGTCGTTTGTATGAAGAACGGCAGAAGTATTTGCATGACGAAGCTTCCATGATTGAATGGGCTACGGAAAAGGGCATAGCAAAAGGCGAACAAAAGAAGGCTATAGAAATTGCGAAAAACATGCTCTCATTAGGGATCGAAGTTTCTGTTATTGCAAAGGCCAGTGGCTTGCCGGAGTCTGAGGTAGAGTCGTTAAAAGATTAAAGTGAAGTTAAAGGTGTGGTAGGTTCACCAGATGAACGGGTACGGGTACACTAGCATGATATGAGTGTGATTTGTGAATAAAAGTTTAATGCAATCGTTTTGCCTACCTATGGCAGGACGGTTGTTTTTATTTTGATGAAGAAGCTTCAAACGTTTTACAGTAAAACGCGGTTGCTCATTCGGGGCTGGGCCGTTAAACTAAAGGGAGCGGCGTTTGCTTGACGGACAAGTCATGAGAACGCCATTTTGTTGTCAAGGATGCGGTATATGAGCCGCTTTCGGATGTCAGAATCGGATCGGACCAAGCTGGTGGAAAAACACCGGTGATAAGTAAGGAGTCTTTACATGAGTGTGCAAACACCTACATTAGAAGAAGCGCAGGGTCTCCTGCAAAAATATTATGGCTACCCCGACTTCCGTGAGGGACAGAAAAAGATCGTAGCCAGCCTACTCGAACGTGAAGATACGTTGGGTATTATGCCAACCGGGGGCGGTAAGTCGATCTGTTATCAGATCCCCGCCCTGTTATATTCGGGTCTGACACTTGTTGTCTCCCCGTTGATCTCATTGATGAAGGACCAGGTCGATGCGTTGACGACCGCCGGAATTGCTGCCGCGTATATTAATAGTACACTTAGCGGCAAAGAAGTGAATGATCGCATCCGCGCGGCGCAGCGCGGTGAGCTGAAGTTGCTCTATGTCGCGCCTGAGCGACTGGAGCTGGATTGGTTCCGCGAGGAGATGGGCTATTTGCCGATCTCTTGCGTTGCTGTGGATGAGGCCCACTGTGTGTCACAGTGGGGGCATGATTTTCGGACAAGCTACCTGGCGGTAGCGCCGTTTGTGGACAGTTTGCCGGAGCGGCCGGTGGTTGCGGCCTTTACGGCGACAGCGACGCCCGAGGTCATGGGCGATATTCTGCGGCTGCTGCGTTTGCAGGATCCGCAGACGTATGTGACCGGACTGGGGCGGGATAATCTGGCGTTTAGCGTGCTGCGCGGCGAGAGCAAGAAGGACTTTGTCCTGAATTATGCGCGCGAGCATGCCAGCGAGCCAGGGATTGTGTATGCCGCGACCCGTAAGGACGTGGACGATCTACATCAGCGTTTGTTGCAGGCAGGTTTGCCCGCTGGACGTTACCATGCCGGCATGACGGACGATGAACGGTCCCAGAGCCAGGAAGCTTTTTTGTACGATGATATACGGGTTATGGTGGCGACTAATGCGTTCGGCATGGGGATTGATAAATCGAACGTGCGTTACGTTATTCATAACAGCATGCCGAAGAACATGGAGGCATACGTGCAGGAAGCCGGACGTGCAGGCCGAGATGGAGAGCCAAGCCAGTGTATTCTGTTATTCGGTGCACAGGACATTATCACCCAGAAGTTCCTGATTGAGCAGAATCCAATGGAGGGCGACCGCAAACAGAACGATTACCGGAAGCTGCAACAGATGGTGGATTACTGTTACACAACGCGTTGTCTGCGCAGTGCGCAGCTGGATTATTTCGGTGAGGTTCATGACGATACACCTTGCGGTATTTGCAGTTCCTGTACGGACGACCGCGAGCTGGTAGACATGACGATTGATGCGCAGAAAATATTCAGCTGCATTCACCGCATGCGTGAACGGTATGGTGTATCGCTGGTCGCTTCGGTGCTCAAAGGCTCCCGTGCCAAAAAGGTGCTTGATTACGGCTTCAACTCTCTGCCAACCTACGGCGTGATGGGCAATCGGACAGAGCGTGAGATATCGGAGATCATCAACGTGATGGTATCCGAAGGATATCTGATGTTGTCCGAGGGGCAGTATCCGGTTGTTCGTTTGCAGCCACTAGCGGTGGAAGTCCTCAAAGGCCAGCGTGAAGTGATGCAGCGTGTCGTCCGCAAAACAGCGGCAACGGCTTCGGGTACAAATTATGGCGGACGTCGCGGACGCGATGCGATGCCATCTGCAGTTAATGAGACGGTATTTGAACAACTTCGTCTGATCCGTCGTGATCTGGCGGCGAAAGAGCATGTACCATCGTACATTATCTTCAATGACGCGACCCTTCGTGAGATGAGTGTGGTATGTCCACAGACAGAACGTGACATGCTGGATATCAAAGGGGTCGGCGAGGTCAAGTACCGCAAGTACGGACTGCCGTTCCTGGAGTTTTTCCAAAAGCAATCGGGTGAAGAAGTGGATACGGATGACGATGCGTTTTACGAGTATGAGTGAGTATGAAATGAGTATAAATTGTTAAATTTCACTTTCCAATCTTTGAAGTTCATGTGCTTAAAGCTCAATGTATGAAAAGATGATAGATATGTATCTAGAGGGTATCTTGAAATCTGCCGAAAGCCGAAGCACAATTGAGTGTCAGGGGCGGAACATGGAGCGGAAGTGCTAACGAACCTGTGACGTCTTATTCAGGGATTTGAAGCGCCCACAGCAATCTAAGGAATCTGAAACTCGCTATATTAGGATAAACAGCCGTTTACAGCAGGTTTGTCAGGTGATTTTGGTCAATAACGTGTCTGATGTTCCTTACAAAATAAAAGGAGGACCGGATGGCCAAATAAGTCGTCCTCGGTTCCTTAGAAAATCGTCTGGACAATTCGCAAGGATTAGCAAGCCTGTGTTCTCATTCACAGCATCTTCCTGCTCCGTGCAATCCGTTTGTTCCACAATCCGTTGGACAGTTCCATCTTCTCCGGTGCAAGGAATGATCGATCCTTTGGCCGAGTTTAAGCTACAGTTGCTGGGATAGGGGTTGGACCTTGGGAATCCTTTCAACGTATCTCTTGCCTGAGTTTGAAGACACGCTCAAGAAGAATTCGATGGCTTCTCCATGATATGGGTGAAGTGTCCAGTAGAGGTTCGAGATTAAAGGCTCAAGGCAGTAATATGGGGATAACGAATTGTGGATGGAACACGATTGAGGTCTTTTACAGGTTGAAGTTGAGTTTGAAGTTGATTGTTTTGTCTCTGTAGAGTGGACAAATGGTGGCGAAATGTCTTTCAAAGGGTGGACATTTGCGTTAGAAATGGCTGACCGCATCGTATACAACATGTAGGTTAGAGGTGCGTGTTTTATACTGTATGTTGTGGTCTGGGTTTGGCGAGGTGTCTATGTCTTTTTGAAAAGAGTGTCCACTCTTTGAAAGACAAAAGTTGGATATGTCCATGAGACATGGAATGGCTAGTTCAAAAGGGTTAGATGAACAGCATCCGGGGAAGGATGGCTGTGCAGCTTTCTTTTTACCAAAAAAATATGGTCTGGGTGTCCAGGCAAAGGTTGTGAACCATGAAGGTTATTCTTTCTACATTAAATGCAAAGTACATCCATACCTCCTTGGCCTTGCGATGTCTGAAGGCGTACAGTGAGAAGGATTTTGATATTGACCTGGCGGAGTATACGATCAAGGACCCAGTGATGAATATTGTGTCTGATCTGTATCAGCGCGGCGCGGATGTGATTGGTTTCTCGTGTTACATCTGGAACATCGAAGAGACGATCAAGGTCATTGATAATCTGAAAAAGGTTATGCCGAACGTGAAAATTCTGCTGGGCGGGCCGGAAGTGTCTTACGACACGGAATATTGGATGAACCGGATTCCCAATGTGGATTTCATCGTGATGGGTGAAGGGGAAGAGACGCTGCATCAGCTGTTGACGGAGCTGGAAGGAAGTAAGAAGTTCCACTTTGTCTATGGACTGGCGTATCGCAAAGGGGAAGAAGTCATTCTCATGCCAGGACGGCCAAAAGCGGATCTGAACGATCTGCCTTCACCGCATCGATTTGAAGAGGATATTCCGGAGCTTGGGAAGCGCGTTGTTTATTTTGAGACCAGTCGTGGCTGTCCGTTCAGTTGTCAGTTCTGTCTGTCCAGTATTGAAGTCGGCGTGCGGTATTACGATATTGAGCGGACAAAGTCGGACATTCTGTACCTGATCGAGAAGGGTGCAAAGCTGATCAAGTTTGTGGACCGGACGTTCAACATCAAGCGGGATTATGCGCTCGAAATGTTCAAATTCCTGATCGAGAATCATCAGGGGACGGTGTTCCAGTTTGAAATTACGGCGGATATTATGCGTCCCGAGGTGCTCGATTATCTGGCAGAGAATGCGCCGCCGGGCACATTCCGGTTCGAGATCGGGGTCCAGTCCACGAATGATCCGACAAATGAACTGGTGAAACGCCGTCAGAACTTTACCAAGCTGAGCCGTACGGTCAACAAGGTCAAAGCTAGTGGCAAAATCGATCAGCATCTGGATCTCATCGCCGGACTGCCGGAGGAAGATTACAATACGTTCCGCAAGACGTTTAACGATGTGTTTGCACTGGGGCCGGAAGAACTTCAACTCGGATTCCTTAAAATGCTGCGTGGTACGGGTCTGCGTCTGGATGCGGAGAAGTATAACTATACGTACATGGATCACGCGCCGTATGAGATTCTGGGCAGTGACGTGTTGCCGTTCAGCGACATCGTGCGCCTGAAGCGGCTGGAAGATGTACTGGAGAAATACTGGAATGCACACCGGATGGACCATACGCTGAAGTATCTGATGGAGCAGGAGTTCAATTCGCCGTTTGATTTCTTCCAGGCGTTTGGGGATTACTGGGAAGGTCAGGGTTGGCAGAAGATTGGTCACCAACTGGAGGATCTGTTCACTCGTCTGCACAGCTTCCTGGAGTCGCGGAATACGCCGCATATGGATATCGTGCTAGGTTTGATGAAACTGGACTATTTCCTCGGCCACAAATACAAACCGCGCAAAATCTGGTGGGAAGATCCGCTCCAGAAAGACCAGTGGGCGGGTTATATGAAAACGTTGGCTGAACGTCCAGAAGACGTTCGCCTGCCACGTGTTGCCGGCGCCTCAGGCACGGCATGGCTGGAAAGCAGCGGCACGGGTCCGAGTGCCGCTGGGGCAAGTTCGGCTGCTGCCGGAGAAGACTCTGCCGCAGATGCGACGGGTGTGATCGGCAGCGATGCCGGGGGTGCAGCGTCGCTCACTTCGGGCGACGCAACAGGGTCCGCCGCGGATGGAGCGGCGGACATGGTGGACGGCAACGCTTCGCGTGCGTTGCCGATGACCTCGGCCATGACCGCACAGACGGTCATGGGTGCCCGTGCTTTCGCCGACCTTGGTCTCGGCGAAAAGGAACTGCAGAAGCACACCGTATTGGATGTGCTTCCGTTCCGGCTTGAGCGAGTGCTAGCTGGCGCCAGCCCGCTTGCCGCGAAAGGCCGGACGCTGCTGGTCGTTGTGTACCAGCAGCATGAAGGGCAGCAGGCGCAGTATTACACGCTGCCGCTGGGAGAAGAAGCCGCTGCCATGTAGATGCCGCGGCCTGAGATAAGCTGCATGGGCTAATTATTGCCATACAGCAAGAGGAAGCGCCACGACTATGAGGTCGGGGCGCTTTTTTTTACAACATTCAAGCTCTCATATTAAGGTACTGTAAAAACCCTAGAAGACACGGAGGCCACAGAATGGATCTGAAGACGTATCTGGCAGAGCATTTTCCAAACCTGACCTTAGAGCCACCTCTTTTTTATAATTGGGATGTTGCAATACGATTCAAACTTGGCAATCCGCTGATGTTTGGAATGAATACGGAGCATTACATGGAACAAGTTTATCATCGATCACTTGAACTATTTAAGGCTCTTCATGATCAAGAAGATGAAGTCCTATTAATAACTCAAGCTTATTTTGCAGATAAGCCTAAACACAAAGTGAAAAAATTGAACCTGTACAGAAAATATATCAAGAAGAAAGGGCCAATTAGAGCCTTGAGCCTTGAGATATTTCCAGGTCTGGATTGTGAAACAGGTGACATCTCAGACCCAAGGAACAACATGTATAGGTACTGGACTAAATGTAGAGTTGAGGACTTGAAATATAATCAGTTAATCAAAGCTATATGTAATCATGAAGTTGGAATTAAGCCAAAGATATATCATAGGGTGTATTTCATTAATATAAGTAAGAAAACGATATTTCATATCTATGATGATAGAGGTTGCGATGTTATTTCAGCATCAAGGGGAAAGCTAGTGGATACCTATAGAGAATATAACGATTGGATTTTAGATTATGATAGAGACAGAATTAACAAGGTATTTTTAGGATAGTGGGTTGGATGATCCAATACAATTTTCTGATGTTGATCGCGCAGGGATAATGTATTATTTGAAACACAGGTTTGGAAAGAACTTCAAGAGTGTTCAGATGTAAGGAGTAAGGGCTATGAATAAAAAAGAAAAGAAGTTTATCATTGCTATGATTGTACTTGCTGTAGTTGTATTAGGAGCTATATGGTACCTAAAAGTAGGATATTTATTAAAGAAACCAGAGATGCCCGAGGCAAATATTGCAATTCAGACCCAAATGGTCGATGGTGGTGCGATTAGTTTACGAAATGCTGATTACACGGGAAATCAAATCAAGGTTGGATATGAAGTGAAAGGGTTTAGTTTAACGGAATATAATATTGCTTGTGAGCTTTATCATGACGGACATTTGATTTCAACTTCTGGCTCAACAGGTGGCGGTTTGATAGAACTAGACGAGAAGCATTATTACTTCATTGGTTATGAGAATATAACTGAAATGAATCTGCCTGAATCTATACATTTAAACGTGGAGATTAAAGTGATACCCAATGATTTTAGACAAAAATCGATAACTTCATCATTTGACGTAAGCCTCAATTCAAATGGTACTTCTTCATGACAGAGTCGCGAAATGTCGCGTAATTGGATAACGCTTGAGAAGTGGAGGATTGAGGTACACTATATTGACTTATCCCTTCAAGGCTGAATTTGCCTAAGTTATCATTGATTAATCCATAATCACCAAAGGTGTTTTTCATTAAGAAAAGCACACTTTTATCACCCTTCTGAAGTTCTACATAGTCATCAGCTGTATATTTAACGTCTCCATCCAGGCTAACGGGCTCGATGATCGTTAATTCGTTCTGATCTGAAGGGAAACCTTCAGGTTTCTTTAATATCTTTTCAATCTTGATGTTTGTATTGGTGTGAAAGGATTGCATAGTCCCATCATCAAATGCAGTAATGACATGTTCTCGATCTCTAAAGTCTTCTATGGCATAGCCAATGACGATCAGTTCAGCAAACGCATCGAGCTCATCTATTTCATGAAAAGTTAAGGAATTGCCCGAAAGGTTGACGACTTTATGAATGGGCTCCCCTTGTTTCGATTGACCATTCATATATGCTGATGTACCAATGGAGACAGCTAGGAATATCAATACAGAGGTTAGTACAATTTTATTTTTGAAAAAAGACATGATCTCATCCTCTCATTGAATTTGAGTTCCTTGCAAGAAATTTGCTGCATTTCTACTATACACATATCTGAAAATTATTGTAAATTTAATTGTATAAGTCAGAAGAATTGAAGGAGAATCTTATGAAAACCATTGTGTATATGGTTAGGCATGCGGAGTCACCGTACACGGAAGGAACGGAAAGGACCAGAGGACTTACCTTGGAGGGCAAGGTGAACGCAGCTAAAATAACAGAAATGTTAAAAGACGAAGGAATACATACTATTATCTCAAGTCCATATGCCCGAGCTGTCCTAACCTTGGAGGGGTTGGCAACAGTGTTGGACATCAATATTCAGATCATGGAGGATCTGCGAGAAAGACATTTTTCAGATGATATGATTACAGATGAAGAGTTCGAGCCTGCTTCGAAGAGAATGTTTGATGACCCTGATTATGCATTGCCAGGAGGCGAGTCGAACATGGTTTGCCAGAATAGAGCAGTGGACGTGTTAAAACATATTTTAGAAGAATATAAGGGTGAAAAAGTAGCTATTGGCACCCATGGACATGTTATGACATTGATGATGAATTACTTTGATTCGAGTTACGGATTGGATTTTATGAACCAAACCAAGAAACCGGACATCTATCAATTAGAATTCAACGAGATGGAGTTGGAGAATGTGACAAGGCTCTGGAAATGATATATAAGAACACTTGTACGCATTCGTGGATACAGCTAGAATATAGATATCTTTGATTATGGAAATATGGAAGGGAAGATTCCAATGACATTACATAACTTAGTTCATGAGAAACCAACCCAATTATGGAACGAAAGAATGATTGAAGGCGGAGATGAGCTTTTTACAGAAGAGAGATTACTCATGTCTGATAAAGCTTTGGATCACTTTATAAACCAATTAATTGCATTACAAGAAAAGAAAGATTCCGAGCAGATAATAAAGGCTGTAGAAGAAGTGGTGGTTGCTTTTAATGAAATGAATGAGGCCAATGATTATTTCATTGAAACGATGGAACGTGAAGAATTGGCTGATTTTATCGACAAGGCTGCTAGGCAAGCTGGATTACAGATTGAAGGGCATGAAGATATTACGGAAGAATGGAGAGAATGGTAGTTTAATTAGACTGAGAAAGTTGAGGAGATATATCATGGACCCACAAGCATATGGTCGCTATTTATTAGAGATGGGCGGAGAAGAAATCAAGCCAGCGGACGATGAGCAGGTTGAGGCAGACCATCTGTACGGATTTTTTCAGTGGTTTATGCCATCGGGGACAGGGGTTGAACATGTGTTTGAGCCGATTCCAGACGGTCAGCGTTATCTGGACAGAATACGTCCGATCTATGAGATACTGAATCCGGAGGACTTCACAGGTGAATACGTGCCAGGTTATTTCAACGGTGGAAATGAGGAGGCTTCTGAGGCGACGTTGCGTGATCTGGGGGAGAAGTTAATCGGAGGATTGAAGAGTCTATTCTCCATGGTTACAGAGGATGACGAAGTAGCGGACGCCGCTAAGGAAGCATTACAAGATTTGGCATGTCTGACGGAGGTCGTTGTGCTGGCAGCAGGGGAGATTAACAAGTTAGAGCAAAGAGCGATTCAAGGCATGGATGAAGAAGATAACGAGTCCGTTTACGAAGCACTTGGAGAGCTTCTCAGCTCACGCAAAGATTACAACGAAGCTGTCGAAATATTGAGCGAAGCTTATTATTCCATCGCTTGCGATTATTGGGTAGCCTATTACTTACAGTGGCCCCGCTACCGAGGTTTGCAAGAAGCGAAGGACTGTCTGTTTCCTTACTTTGAGTTATATCGTTATGGCTATAACCTTCATTGGACTCAAAATAAGCTATTCATCGGCAGTCGCTCATGAGTATAGAAGATCATGTACAACACATGTAACAAGCGATCATTGAGAACTACAAGTCGTAGTTAATGCCAATTTTATAGAGAAGGGTGATAGATATGGAACGAGGACTCATCATATTTTTGAACGGAACGTCAAGTTCGGGGAAGACGAGCATTGCGATGGAAATGAAAAATCAGGGAGACATTCCGTTTCATCATCTATCTGTAGATCAATTTCTGCATAATTATGATCAGTTTATCGACAATACATATCCAGATATGAAACCAACAAGAGAAGTGGAACACCATGTGATGACAGATATCCTGTTTGACCCCATCAATTCGTTGTACTGTGCAACCATTAAACTGTTTTCGGAAATGGGTTTGAATGTCATCGTGGATACGGTTATCAGCAATGACAAGTGGTTTAACGATTTTTATAATTTACTATCGGATTATCCGATATTGTTTGTAGGTGTGCATTGCTCGAAAGAAGAACTCACCAGAAGAGAGCAGAGCAGGGGAGATCGCGCGATTGGACTTGCCCATTCCCAGTTCGACTACATCTACTCCTATGATGAATATGATCTGGAAGTAAATACGGAAGAGCTTAGCTCAGCTGCATGTGCGGAAAAGATATTAAGTTATATGAAGTCCGATCAGGAATACTCGGCATTTAAGAAGTTAAGCAGAAGAGAGGTAAAAACATCGTAAAAGAAATGAATTTAAGACCAAGGCTGGTAAGCTGGCGCTTTGATGATGAGGTGAGATCGGATAACTCGGAAGAATGGAATTGGATAGAGATCACGATGGTCTTTACAGATGGTTCCAGACGATGGAGCATCTTATATACACCAGAACGTTTGCTAAATAATTTGTCTCGACCGGACATTGACCCACCAGGTCTTCATATGCAGCAACTGATTGTTGTTAGAAGCTATGAAGTGGATGACATTGAGAGAGTGCTGAACGTTTTTGATGAAGAAAATAAATTGATCGAGGCATCAAGGGAATATCCAGAGTAGCTTCGAAATGATGAGTTCTACATCAGATGAGTTAATACATGATTCATGTTTTGAAAAGAAGATTGGAAGGTTGTCTGATTCTCTATGGAATAGAGAAGGGCCTTCCTCTTTTTGTTTTTAGAACTTTGCTGGACAAGGGGGAGAACGCTATGAATCCAGAAGATCATATTCAACACATGTTACAGGTAATCATTGAACAAACACAATCCATCATCAACGATAGTCGTAAACAATCTTTTGGATCACTGGAATATTTCCTGGGACATATTTTGGAGTATCGGGATGAACAGCAATACCTGACAGATGAGTGGCATATCCGCACACCGCGCTGGTTAGGGGAGTATGGGAATACGCCGGAGGAAGAAGAGCTTCTTTCGGACATCTACCGACTGCAAGGGTATATCGCTGAGAAATTAAAGGGCGGATAAGCGCTCGCGATGTCGCATTAGTCCGGCTCAAATGTCGCAAAAGTACATGGTAACACGATACGGAGATCGTATATACTCTCTTTATGTTTCGATAATGAAAATCATTATCAGTATTATACATAAGGGGGATTCACAAATGAAACAAGGAACAAAGGGGCAAGCGGCTGGTAAGAAGGCCTATACTGCTCACAAATCACGATTATTTATGGGCTTGATGATGGCCCTTATTCTAGTCCTGACGGCTTGCGGTGCCGCAACAGGTACAGATAGTGGTAAGCAATCTGCGGCAACGCCAGCGGAGACACCTGCGAATGCGGAAACGCAGACGGACGGAGCTTTTCCCGTAACGATCAAGGGTATGAAGGGTGACATCACTCTAAACGAAAAACCAAAGAAAATTGCAGTGCTTGATGTTAAGTTTCTGGATCAAATGTTAGCCGTTGGCGAGAAGCCGGCAGGTAGTGTTATCGCTGGAGGTAATACGGATTTTCCAGAATACTTAGGCGATCAACCGAGTGACGTACAGGTTCTGGGTACACGGGACGAGCCTAATCTGGAAGCGATTGTAGCGTTGGACCCGGATCTGATCATCATGACCGACTTCCAGGAGAAACAGTATGAGAGTGTGAGCAAAATTGCACCTACCCTGGTGCTCGATTTCTACGAAGACTGGCGTGATACGTTAGCTACAGTGGCTAAGATTACAGACAAGCAGGACGAGGCAGAGAAAGTGCGCACAGCCTATGAGGAGAAAGTTGCTGGTCTGAAGGCACAGCTGACAGAGAAAATGGGAGATGAGACAGTCGCTCTGATTCGTCCGCGTAAAGAAGGTATCCGTGTCCATGGCATCGAGCACCGCACAGGGGGCATTTTGTATAATGATTTGGGCTTAAACATGCCTGAACTCGTTAAAGAGATTAAGGATGATACTTCTGTTGAAATTTCCATGGAGAAAGTCCCTGATATTAAGGCAGATCGTTATTTTGTGCTGTCGGATGAGCTGTTCGCAGCAGAGGCAGAGGCTATGTTGACTAATCCCGTGTGGAAGTCCCTCGATGCTGTGAAGAATAACCGCACGTATGACGTAAACTCAACTCTGTGGATCGCTTATTACGGACCGCTTGCGATTAATCTGATTGTAGATCAGGCATCGGAAGCCCTGCTCGGATCGAACTAATATGAACCCATATCTCTCGACAGACTTATGGAAAGAGACGGTAGAGGATCATTCGATTTTGCTTGGTGAGCCGCCTGAACATAGTGTCCGTACCATTGCTTTGAGTGAGTTGCATGACGAAGAGGCGTGTCGAGAGTATATCCGCTGGTTTCAGAACTATATCGATGCGCCTGACATGAAAGTCGCAGCCTCCATGTTAGCCAAGCGGCTTGGCTATCTATGGACGACTCCGCTCGTGACCGCGATGACGTTTCATCATCAGCATGTAACCTTTCAGCTGGAGAACAGCTTTCTCTATCATCCGGCGCTCTCAGATCATGAGGGCGGCACACGATTTCCTTTTCTAGCGGTGAATGGACTTCAGGCTGAAGGACTAACGGGAGACAGGGGAGTATGGCGGGAAAAGGTGCTCGAGGAGATGTTTGCGGTACAGCTGACACCTCTGTTAAAGACACTTGCTGCGATTGCACCTCTTTCGATGAGTATTCTCTGGGAGAATATCATGGTACGTATCGGCCGACTATTCGCTCCTGATGAAGCCGAGACTGAGCAGGAAAGTAAGATCATTCAAGAGGACTTTTCATATCTGACGCAGGTGGCATCCGGGGAGGTATTTGGTGAGAGGAAGAATCCTTTAACCCGCTTCACGGATTGTAAGGACAATGTGCATGTTGCCAAAAGCGAGCGAATTACCTGCTGTTTCTATTACCAGATGTCAGGGGAATATTGTCTCAAATGTCCGAAAATTGACAATGAGAAAGAATCTCAACTAAAATGACAACAGCAAGAATTTTACCTTTGCTATTGTCAGGAGATGAGAGAAATGCCGCTGCAAGAACAGACAAGTCTATGGAGTGATACAACGATCAAGATGCTTGACGGGTATAGCGGTACTTTGCAGACAGGCAGCGTTTTACACGAAACGGATTTAACTTCAAATGTGCTACTGCTGGCATACGGAGGGGAGGGGGAGCTTGCAATGGATGGCGAGGGTTGCCACATTGGAGCTTCTTTTGCCTGTCATGTGGTGAAGGGATCATCCTTTACGCTGACGGCCAGATCAGACGAACTTTATTATATCGTAATCATGTACGAGGCTTCTTCCATGGAAGGAGCCTCACATACCATGCCCTCGTATCGCAAACATCCGCTGCAAAATTCGTTTATTCAGAACCCTGTGACTCAGGCAGAATGGATCCAGAATGCGGAAAAAATCGTTGCCAAATGGCGTCGTGGCGAAGGACTGGAACGGTTTCATGCCCATGCTTTGCTCCAGGGGATGATCTATGAACTGATCATGGAGTATGAACGTGGTCAAGGCGGAGCAGAGTCCGACATGGTGGATGTAGTCGTGTCATATATATCATCGCATTATCGCCAGAATCTGGAGCTTAAAGAGTTGGCGGCCCTTGCCGGTTGCAGCGTAAGGCAGTTACAGCGACGATTCAAACAAGAGAAGCAGCTTGGACCGATGGAGTACGTCATCCAGCTACGGATGGAAAATGCATCGCGGATGCTG
Source organism: Paenibacillus sp. FSL k6-2145 (assembly GCF_037976585.1). NCBI lineage: Bacteria > Bacillati > Bacillota > Bacilli > Caryophanales > Paenibacillaceae > Paenibacillus > Paenibacillus sp. FSL k6-2145. The sequence goes on from NZ_CP150267.1 coordinate 3,844,223, forward strand.
CATCATACGGATGCGTCCATTGGAGAAATTGCTGACAAGATGGGCTATCGCGATATGTATTATTTCAGTAGGGCATTTAAGAAATATTATGGCGTCCCTCCGCTGCGTTATCGACTTGATGCTGCTAAGGAAACAGATGCAAATTATGCTCAATCCTTGCTGCGGAATCGCATGGCTTCTTCGTACGAGTCGGACCAAGGTCCAGTGATATGCCATATGCGAGGTGAATATCCTGTCACCCGTTCTCCACAGCGAATTGCCGTACTTGATGTGCAATATGCAGATCATTTGCTTGCGCTTGGATTATCTCCAGCAGGAAGTGTGGGATTGGGAAGTGGAACGTTCCATTTTCCGCAATATATCAGAGCAGGACTGCAGGGTACCGAATTACTAGGAACATATGAGTACCCTGATCTGCTTGCTGTCGAACGACTGTCCCCGGATCTGATTATTTGCACCGAGGTGCATGATCAGTACTATGAACGGTTAAGCCGGATCGCTCCAGTTCTTATGTTTAAGCGCAATGAGAGTTGGCAGACCATTCTTAGCCTGTTCGGTGAATTAACTGGTAAACGAGCAGAGGCAAAACGTATACTTGCGGATTATCACCGACGAACCACATTGCTTTCTGAAGAACTTGCTCCAGTACTGGCAGGTAAGAGCGTGGCATTGATTCGTCCACTGGATTCTCTGGTTCGCGTACACTCTGCCTCTCATCGCACAGGTGCTGTACTGTACCGTGACCTGGGTCTGCCTGTTCCGTTATTTGTAGCAGATACCACCGACACGGCCTATCATATCTCTGTTGAGAGACTACCGGCTGTGCAGGCGAGCCACTACTTCCTGCTTAGCAATGAGATCATGCAGGAGGGCATATCCGCAACAGAGCAACGTGTCTGGGGGATACTTGATACAGATGAGCGACAGCAAATACACTCCGTAGATGCCGCGACATGGATCGGTTGTTATGGACCAACAGGCATCAATGGCATTGTGGATCAGATTGCACAGGCTTTGTTGACTTGAGCAGGTGGTTGCCGGCGCTAGCCCCGCTTGCAGCGAAAGACGGTACGTTCTACCTTTTAAAAAGTTGATATGTTCCAAAAGCACTGGAAGGTCGTCGGATTCCCTATGGGATGAAGAAGGACCTTTTTGTTTTATTATTACTATAATGTAGGGCTCACTGCATATTCGCACTCTGTACAACTCTGCTTATATTCAGCGTATTCAAAGCCTATTGGATCGATTAGATAAGGGGTTGAGAAAACTAATAAATCTCCCTTATTCGCCAATTTCCTTTCGCAATTGTAACAATATGGGTTATCATATACTTAGTTCAGGTACTAGTAGATGGAATTTGTTGTATGTGAGAAATACAAAAAAATTAATCATTGTATGGAAAGATTACGAGGTGATTTAATGAGAAAAAATATTGCAATAATCATACTAATGGTTGGATTGATAATAAGTATGTGCTTCAACTATCAATTCAAAGCGTACAAAGACAATCAAGAAGTTGATTACACCGTAAAAATGAATCATGGAACTGAAATTGGTATAAAAGAATCCATCTACAATTTAGATAATGTGATAAAAAGTTTAGAGGACGGCTCTTCCAAGGAAACAGTCATACATGCCTTAGGAAATGTGGCGGTATCTTTGAAAGTTGGTGAAGAATCATTCGTCTTTCTGAATTCCGACTTCAAGGAAGATCAATTATCATCAACTAATTTAATCTACAATGTGTTTAGAGATATGTATACGTATATAAGTGTAGAAATCACAGACGACATTTTATCGAATAAGATATCGCTAGAAAAAGAATCCAGAAATCAACTAATTAAGGATATAGGAGTGCTTAAACAAGATTTGGAGTATATCGATAGTCAATTTAACGAGGATATTCTGAAAGAACAAAGTCCTAAGTGGATTGAAAATAAATGGAAAGAGTTAATTGGAGAGATTGTAAATCGAAATACGGAATATAAGTTATATGAAAGAATGAAAACGAAATACAATCTATAAGTGTTTTGTGGAAGACAATTGACATCTAAATAACAACATATCTACGCTACGTTGCCTCCACTTCTTTGTATACCGAGGGTTTCGAAGAAGTGGAGGTAGCAGGTAACCCTGAACTACCTTATTGAATTGCGACAAGTCGCTGCACTCTTTAAGGTAGTGAGGGTTAGTAGATATAAGAACACTTTATGAAATTCTCGATAAAACTTTTTTGGGGAGAACTGATGAAACCATTACAAATTATCAAAATGCCTCCATACTTTAAGATTCTAAATTGTAATATCACCGAGGTTCTAGATGGATTACTAATAGAAGATAATTCTATTTTATTTTTAGACATTTACCATGAAGAAGATCTCGATACCTACTTATCTAAAAATAAAGTATTAAAGTTAGATAATGTGATACAAATAATCGATAACTCAAATAAGATGAGTTTTATACCATATATCAAATCCAAGAAAGATTTATTAGATCAATATAGGTATCAAGACTGGGACTTTTCTTGTATTGTCTTTGATAAAAATTTAAAGTGTCTTTTCTACATAAGAGGGATAGAGGACGCAGGAGAGAATGGAATTAGAATAAAAGAAATGGAGCCAAATTTATATAATAAATATTTTTTTAATTATCAAGAATAGAAAGTAACTCTTAAGTAGATGAGTAAGGAGGGACATTATGAAGCTTTTTCGTGGAAAAGAAGCCTTAATTCAAGGTACTGATCATATAAAACCTTCAATATATACGCCTCTAGGAACAATTGAACTTTCTCTTGCTGTCTCCAGCGAATGTTATCTTCCTACTCACTGTGCTCAGCTCAAACATGGCGGCACACTATACCAGTATTACTACGACTCGTTTGATTGCGAGTTATTGCTCTGTAATCTGAACCATAATCTTTCTTCACCTCAGGAAGTAGACGAATGCTGGGGGGCCGTATTTAGAATCAAACCCAATGCATATCATCAGATAAGCACGTGTAGCTTTTCTGCTTCGTGGAAAGAGGGATACAGCTGGGAAGATCACGGAGCTGACACGGGAGAAAATCTTGAAGCTGTAGAATATGAGAATGAACAATACCGTCTACACATAGGAACTCAAGAAAAACCACTGATAATGCGAAAAAGAAACCAAGGTGATATGATTCCTGAATTTCTTGTTTTAAACTCTGATTTTGAGAAGTATAGTTCTGTCTTACATTCTGATCAAGGTGTTGAAGTACCTATGATACAGATGGATTCCCGCGAGATATGCCAAGTACATTTTTTGATAGCGTGGAAGAGAAAAATAGAAGGGGATATTTCTACTTGGTTAGCTGTAGACCAGCCCACCAAAGAAATCTTAAAGGAAGAAGATATTTGGTAAACGATAAACGAAAATAGTATATAAAGAACAAGAGACACATCCTTGATCAAGTAGTGGGAGAAGTATATATAGGATCTTTTTGGTACGTCTAAGGTAGAAGGAGAGAATGTAAATGAACAACATAAACTCTCATAATTGCAACCTAAATATAAGGTATGACCTGCCTGATGAGGTATGGGATAAAGTTTCTAAAGTATATGAGCGTATGCCAGGGTGGATTGGTTATAAAAGTGGAATTCCATATTGGTTTGGAACTGAAGAGGATGATGTTTTCATTGAAGCATCCGTTGAGCCTAGTGGATTATCATTTTATGCACAGATGAATAGCGATGTATGGATGTCTTGGATAGAGACATTTAAGTTGGAAGCGACAAAAGTGTTGGGTTTTGATGTTGGTGAACCTGAAGATGGATATGTGTGATGAAAGAAGGAGGATAAAAAGAAAAAGTGATAAATTCTATTAGCATTGATGAACGGAATGGGACCACATTTAATGAAGAGATAGTTATGAACCCTACATGGGCAGACAGTTTACGTTTTTTGAGAAAACTCGATGGAGATAAATTTACATTAGTTTTTTTTGAGGTATCAGACACAGGTTCAGCATTAGTTGGAGGCGGACCGGAATATTTTGTAGTGTCTATTACAATTGATGAACATATATATATACGCTTATGAACGATAAGCAGGGAAATAGTGAATTTTCTCTAGTTATTGGTGGTCAGTTGGGAAATTATTGCGATAACATTTGTATAGAATTAATACCCATGCTTGAAGTACTAAAGTATTTTTATGAAACTGGTAAACTACACGAATCACATCAATGGAAGCAAGAATAATAATTACTGGTCAGTTAGGGTTCTCGGGCTCGTAAACACTAAATGTTATGTGCAATTGTATTAAAAGAGTTGGAGTAGGAGAGTTCAGTGGTGAAGAGGAAATTCAAAAGTCATTTTTTTTATATTGTTCTACTGTCAGTTCCATTTGTAGTATTAGAGATTTTACTTTTATTAAAATATCCTAACACCGGGTTAGGCAGGATTATAAGCTTGCCCATGACCTTTTTGGTGAATGGTATGATTATTCTTATCTTATCCAGTTTAGTTTATTATTTGCTTAAATACACCAGATTTAGAATTGTTGAGCGAGTTATTCTAGGATTAACGATATGTTTAACTCTTATCGTAACAGTATGGTTGTATCCGCAGGATTCATCCAATCATATTTCAAAAACTATAGTAGAAGATATCAAGAGTTTATGGAGTAAATGAGGAATTTAATTGTGGAACAGACAAAATCAATTTACTAAGATATTGGATGTGACTGTATGAATCATGAACTATTCAATAAAATTAATGGATATTTAGAAGGGGTAAGTAGTTTAATTACTCACTTCGGAGGATGCTATGGGCACGAATATCAGTTTATAAAAATTGATTCGCCATTAGAACGAGCAATAGAACTTCATAATACTAATAGTAATTTAAATGGAAAGATAAGTTTGATTGGGAACAGATTTATTTTTCGTTAGGTGATGAAGTATTTATCTTAGATCTATATCAGTGGGGTTAACGGACAACCTTACAAATCTCAGTCTGTCGAATCATTCCCGTTGGTATTTAGTGAACGTTACAGGAAATTAACAAGTCAAAAAATTAAAATAAGGATAACTTGCGAGGCATTATGAAATTAATAAAATTAAAGGGCAGTAAAACTGAAGAAGTTATAAGAAGAGAATTAGTAGGATCGCATGAGTCATTATTTAATGATGAAATAAGATCAGGATTGCTTTCAGTTATTAAGAGGTTTTTCCCAAAAATGAAGACTGCCTATATCTTATTTTGGACACCTGAACAAGGGGAAGACATTTTTTCGTTGCTGATTAATAACGATACAATTGCAAAGGTAGAAATCGATCGTTACGACTCCAATGTTGAACCTATAATTGAAAGCAAACAACTAGACAATAACTATTTAAAAGGACTTAGGAAATATTCACGGATTAGATTAGCGATTGCACTTGAACTTGCAAATAGGGATCTTAAAAATGAAGAAAAAAATTAAAGGAGTTTCCGAATTGAAGAATCAAAAGCGTTTAATGATTTTACTATTTCTTTTAACAATACTCGCCCTAAGTGGATGTATTTCATACAGTGTGAAGACAGATAAAATTGTTGAGGACGGGTTGATAATAAACTCAAGTTCATTTGGACTGGGAGAGAGCGAAGAAGATGCAGGTATTACAGTTGTAACATACAATTTCACTCTTCGAAATAGAACCAATAAATCAATAATGTTAGAAACAGTTGAACCGATCTTGAGTAAGGATATTCAGGAGCGATTAATTGATAGGAATATTAAATTGGACATAAATATGAAAATTGATGGTAATAGCTCGGAAGAACTGACAGGTACTTTTAAATTAGATACTAAAGGGCTTGATAAAGAAGGGATAATCAAGTTAAACATTAATGTTAAAGAATTTAATATAGCATTTGAACAAGTCATAGGAATGAATGAAGTAAATAACTAATTTGAGATGACTTTAAGAAAATATATCTAACAACGAGGTGTATTCTTATGGAAAGAAAAAAAGATGATAACAATCAGATGGGTGTAATTCCAGAGCACCATAGCCCTGTTCGACATATGCTTAATGAAGCAAATGGACTACCGAGCAATCAATTTATAGACAGTTTTAAGAAAGCTCAGGATACTCCAGATGCATATGTAATTATGGAAGGTGATGATGGAGGACAAATCTACTTGTCTTGCCCTATGAAACTAGTAAATTGCAGTGAGGAGACATTACATACTCTATTAAAAGATTTAGATACCATTGCATGGGACTGTAATGAGGGAGAAGGCCAAGGACTATTTTACGAAAAACTCTTTCCTGGTGATGGGATTAGTGGAGGTATGGGGGGAGGAGATGTTGAGGAAGGACTATGGATTCATGAAGAATTTATAGATTTACAATTATATGATGAAATTCATGAAGTCATATTAGGCAATAAAGAAAGAATAACAAAGTAATAGAATTAATGAATCTTAAGGGCCTTCAACATCGGATAACAAAGTGTTAATGTTGTGGATTGGCAAACTGTTGAAATACTTCATACGGTGTTAAGCAAAATATGTGAGGTGAGTTATGGGCGTAAGAAAAAAATATAAACGTAAAATCGTTCGATCCAATCGATTATTTTATTGGTATGTTGAACCGGATATTGACGATGAAGGGATAATCAAATTACATATCGTTTCTGAGGATAAGAAGTTAATCGTCACTTATGAAGTGGGACAACACAGTATTAAGAACAAGCCCCCATATATAGTCATCATCGGAGAAGAATTCGAAGGCTGGACAACAGAATATATAGGATACAGAAGAGTAGTAACACCGCAATGGAGCGATGAGATCATCACGCCAAAATGGATAGGTGAAATTATTGATTGGTGCCTCTTGAAAGATAAAGAAATAAACATCGTTAATTGGAAAGGCGAAATTCTCCGACATCTCTCCTAAATGGAGTGTAATTGCATTGGAGAAATAACTTAGATTCGTGTGGACTCTTTTGAAAACGCATACTCGAAAACAAGAGATGTAATTAACATTTAATATAAAAGGAGAGAAGCTATGCAGATGAATTGTAGACATCACACGGTAAACAAAGTAATCGCTTGTGTTCTGTCATTCATAATTATCATTATGGCAATAGCGGTACCTGCCCACGCTGAAGAGAAACAGGTTGAGACTACACCATCCAGGATTCCTTTATCCAAGTTAGAGGAAACGATTGATGCTTATGTTGCCTCGTATGAGAAGTATACCGCTGCCGTTTCGGTTGTAGCTATCAAAGACGGTGAAGCCATTGTGAATAAGGCATATGGTTACGCAGATATTGAGAATCAGCGAAATGCGGATACCTCTACGGTTTTTGAATGGGCTTCCATCTCTAAACTGTTGGTCTATACGAGTGTGATGCAGCTTGTCGAACAAGGAAAGCTTGATTTGGATACGGATATCCAAGAATATCTGCCAGAGGGATTTTTCAAAAAGCTGAAATACGATGATCCAATTACCCTAATGAACCTGATGCATCACAATGCGGGTTGGGAAGATCAAACAGTGACGGAAGTGTATTATTACGCCGAGAATGAAAATGTTGATTTAGGAGAAACGCTGCGTAAAAATGAGCCGAAACAGATATATAAACCGAATAGCATAGTGGGTTATTCGAACTATGGCGTTGGTCTAGCCGGTTACATCGTGGAAAAGATAAGTGGCCAACCTTTTTATGAGTATGTCAATCAACATATATTTAAACCGCTTCATATGAACGACACTACGATTCATCCAACGGGGCAAGATCGTCCAGACGTAGTACATAGAAGGAATGAGATTGAAGGGTATACAAAAGAGTTGAAACTGATCCCTGAGAACAGAGTATACGTTACGTTTTATCCGACAGGGGCAGCCATCGGGACAGCAGAAGATTTAGGCAAATTTCTTGCAGCGCTGATGCCAGTAGATGATAGTAATGTATTATTTAAGAACAGGGATACGTTAGACGAAATGTTGTCGACAAGTCTATATTATGACGGGACTTCTACTCCGCGATTTGCTCATGGATTCGTTGAGATAGAATATTGGGTGCCTACACTGATGCACGAGGGGAATCTGAAAGGGTTCTCAAGTAAAGTTGTCTTTGATCCCGCATCTAAATTTGGGATGGTCGTCATGACAAACCAGTCTTTTGAGGAAATTTATTATTATGGACTTATTAAAGAAATTTTCGGTGATAACGTCAATTCTAATATAATTACTTCGGAGGGAGGAGGATATTTTCAATCCGCACGGCGGCCAGCCGCTAGATTTACCGATTTATTCAGGCAGCTTGATATAACCAAATTTTCAAAAGCTGAGTTAAGTAGTCTTTATAATGTGGTCGAGCATAATGGCGTTGTTGAGAAAATTTCCTTCACTCCTTACATGGATTACTTGCCTGTATCGAAATGGAAGGTGAACTTGATTGTAATATCTTTTATTCCTGTCATACTAGCCATCCTTTTCAGTTTGACTGCTTTGCTCGTATATTTTATCCGGATGCTATTTTACAAACTAAATAAACGAGGAAATCCTCGGATAGATTTTAATAAATATCATCTTGCAATTAATGTTGTCCAGGTGCGGTACTTCCTCTTAACCTTTTAATCATACACACGAGACTTCCAAGTTATCCCGCTTATTCTTCGTTACGCATCAATTTAGGGTTTAACTTACTTTATGTAGTTCTGGCAGTGACGTATCTTGGCTTCCTTATTTACAAACTGCGGAAGAACAGTTACAGCAAAAAGCAAAAGGTCATGTACATCATGTCTGGCATCTCGGCTTTCATCTTAGCTGCTTTTATTGTGGGATGGAATTTGTATGTTTAGAACGTTACAAGCTAAATGGGTAACTTAAACATTGTTGATAAATGCCATGGTTAGACTTCGTAATGCCGATCTCAGGGTAAGAGATGTCAAAGGCGAGCTATTCATAGATCAGAGATAAGGTGGGCACAGAATGGAAGCTAAAATGCTGTTTGGCGTTGGCTTAGTCTTCGATACACCCGAATTCGGAACCATCGTTATGGGGGCCAATGAAGAGTTGGATGAACTACTTCCTTCAACAATCAAAGAGATGATCGGTGACCAGATTAAAAACGGATGGGGAAGAGCAAGTATTTGAAGTTGTTTCTACTCAAATTAACCATTCTATAGCTGGCAAGAAGAATATCAGTATATGTTTAGGAAAAGGGATCTCCCCAAACAAAATACCAGCTGGTTCAATCGTCTACTGTTATCCATCAGGACAAATTGATCAGTAGTGTATGCTTTGGTGAAGTTACATGGAGTAGAGGTTTGCTATTGAACTTGCTATGCTCATCTCTACTTTTACAACATCATAAATGTTCCGAAAGATTGGAAGGTCATCTGATTCCCTATTTGGGATGTAGAGATCCTTCCTTTTTTATTTTTCAAAATTGCGGAGAAAGACGTAGACTCGAACAAAGGAGAGTTTCCTATGAACGATGATACTACAACCGAAGAGACGATCACCATAACAGTATATTCTTCCCAAGAAGCAGACCAAGCTTCCACAAGTATTGTCCGAAAAGGAAGTTACTCGATTACTCAAATCCGTAACCAACCCTAAACATAAGGCTGTATTGTCTCTGACCTATTCTTCCGGGCTTCGTGTAGTTGAAGTTGTGCGTCTGCGTTGCAGCGATCTGGATATTGAAAGGAAAACACTCGTCGTGAGAGAGGGGAGGGGCAAAAGGATCGGAGGACGCTTCTTTCAAGCCTCGCCTGGGATATGGTGCAGAAATACATAGCTGAATATAGACTCAATCGTTGCCTCTTTCCGGGGCAATCTTCTGATCGACATCTTACCGAGCGGAGCGTGTAGAAGGTTTTTGAAGAAGCCAGACAACGCGCAGGAATTATGAAAAAGGTAAGTATTCATGCGCTGAGGCATTCCTTTGCCACTCATTTGCTGGAAAACGGGACAGACCTGCGCTACATTCAGGAGTTACTTGGTCATACGAGTGCACGTACAACTCAGCGATATACGCATGTTAGTACGAAAAATATCCAGCGTATTCAAAGCCAGTTGGATCGGATGGATTTGGGAGATTGAGTACTATGCTACCCGTCCCTTTTTTTAAGGAATTTTTCTTCGCAAATGTAACAATATGGGTTATCATATACGTAGTTCAGCTAATGGACAGGATGTGTGGTATTCACGAAGTACATAAATTAGATGTTATGTGAAATCAGCGCAAACCCTAAATGTTAAACTTCTTTTTTTGATATCGAACAGAATACAAAATACTTGATCGGTGGTGTTTGACAATGCAAGAACAGTCAAAACATTTAGTTGCTGTATCTGCATTTGTTCAGAATAAGATGGGGCATGTATTGATGGTTCGAACACATTTACGAGCTGATACTTGGGAATTGCCGGGAGGATTTGTTGATGCTGGGGAGTCATTAGAACTAGCGGTGTGTCGTGAATTCCTTGAAGAAACCGGAGTTGTCATCCGCCCCATCGGAGTGTCCGGCGTCTACTATAATGAAAGACTTCACGTATTGTCTGTGGTTTTTAATGCGGACTATGTGAGCGGTGAAATAACAATTCAACCCGAAGAGATACTAGATGCGAAGTTTTTACACTTGGATGAAACTACAATGGATGAATACATTAAACGGCCTCATTTAAAATCTCGCATTTTAGATACCCTACGTGTGCCACGCTCTGTCCCCTATGAGACGTGGAATTTGAATCCACCTGACTATAAGTTGTTGTCAAGAATAGACGGGGAACAGCAGAGCTCTAAAAGAGTATTTTTGCTCACGGGAAAGCCAAGAGCAGGGAAATCAACTTTGATAAAAAAACTTATAAATGAGATTGGATCAGAAACTTGGGGTGGATTTTACACTGAGGAAATAACTAATTCAATTAATGAGCGAATTGGTTTCAGATGCGTATCCGTTGATGGAGAGAGTGTGGAAATTGCGCATGTAGAGAGTCCCAGTCAAACTCGAATTGGAAGATACGGAATCGATATAGAAAAATTCGAAGAATTTGCTTTAAGAGTATTACAAGAGGCCATGACATTTAAAAAGATTGTTGTAATTGATGAAATTGGATTCATGCAGAATTTATCCTTATCTTTCCAAAGAAAAGTACAAGAAATCATTTATGATAATCGAATTGTTTTAGGGACAGTTCCGCTAGATAGTCATCCGGGAATTGACAAAATCAAATATAACAAGGAAGTACAGCTAGTAAGTATTAATGAATCTACACGTGATATGATAACAGAATTATTAGTGAAGGATATTTTGAAAGCTTTAGATTCAAATACATTGTAAGGATCTCGAAGAAGGTGCTGACATCCTATAACAACATATTCACGCATCTGGCATTCGCCCTTGGTCCGGCACGAAGTTAGATGAGGATTCGGAGTGGCATTTCAGTTTTCGAGGAAGCAGATTCAGCCGGACACATCCGCACCGACTAACCGCATCGCGGCCGCTCCCGTTGGTCGCTTAAGTCGGTGGGACGTCGTGAATACAATAACGTTAGATGAAATTACGATGCAAGTTCTTATCAAAATCAAAAACTATGAGGTGCATAATGCCAAGACTAATTACATTAGCTGATGGAAGATCAGTAGAAGTTGAATGTGTAAGCTGCGCATTGACAAGTGGTTTGATTTCTTCAACAGGTGGAGTAATTTTTGAATCAAGCAACTTTCATGTCCATCAAGATATTGCTTACCCAATTAAAGGGTTAGTTATATTAGCTTCAAAGAGGCATTTTTACTGCATGGATGAATTAACAGATGAAGAGCGATTAGAATTTATTTCGTTAATCCATAAGCTCAGAAGTGAACAAAGAAAACGATTGGGAATTGATAAGGTCTATTATTTTTATAATGAAGATACAACACATCACTTTCATTTATGGATGGTTCCTAGATATGAATGGATGTACCAATTTGGAAATTCAGTAGAATCATTAAGACCGGCATTATTACATGCAAGGAATAATATGAATGACGATGAGAATATGAAGAGTGTAGAAGAAGGGGTTAGCATGCTAAGAGAGGGCATGAGGGATTTTGTGAGTAGCTCAAGGTAACCTCATCTAACACTGTTTTCACGCATCGGGCTGACGCCCTCGGTCTGGCAGAGGAGTAATCGGGGAAGTGGATGAAACCAGACAACCCTGCGAGGCTAAGTCTTCGATCCGGCTCCCGTTGGTCGCCTTAAGCCTCTCGGGTTCGTGAACACAAGAACGTTAGCCGAAATTAATGCAAAGGGGAACCCAAAAACATGAACACCATACTTGAACAGTGTGTGCCAAACTTTAAATTAACGAATGATCTAAAGTATGATATCCAGAAGTTTTTCACAATACATAATGATAAAGAAACATTGGAACATACATTGAAAGTCGCAGCTGAAGCAAGACGAGTTGCTCAATTATATAATGCAGATCCATTGAAAGCGGAGCAAGTAGGACTTCTTCATGACATAAGTAATGTCATTCCAGTCAAAGAAATGTTACATGTTGCAGAAGTGCTTTCAATAGAAATCTTGCCGGAAGAGAGAACTTATGCCCGAATCGTACATCAAAAGCTATCAAAAGCAATGGCTATTGAAATATTTAAAATTGATGATCAAGAAATGTTAAGTGCAATAGAGTGTCATACAACTATGAAGCCACATTCCTCTTTATTGGATAAAGTCTTATTTATTTCTGATAAGATCTCATGGGAACTTCCAGGAGGCCATCAATATTTGAAGGACATACGAACAAAAGTGGATGAACACAAATTAACAGAAGGAATACTAATCTATTTAAATAACATATGGGAACAAAGAGACAAATTGAAATTAGTCCATCCGTGGTTAATCAAAGCAAGAGAAGAACTTTTGAAGCAATTCTAAGATGGCATTAACATCTGCTAACATCATATCCACGCTTCGGACCTGGTGGCTCCTCGGTCCGCGAGAAGCAATTGGCAGAGGGGGAGATTCAGCGGACACATCCGCACCGACTAACCGCATCGCGGCCGCTCCCGTTGGTCGCTTAAGTCGGTGGGACGTCGTGGATACAGTAACGTTATGAGAAAGTGATGTAGACATTGTATGGAGGGAGATTATTCTAGATGATTCGAAATACAGTAAGAGCATTGATTATCAAGAATGACAATCTTCTATTAATAAAGAAAAGGAGAGCAAATATAGGTATTTATTATGTACTGCCTGGAGGAGCTCAAGAAGAGAACGAAACATTGGAACAGGCTTTAAGTCGCGAGTGTATGGAAGAACTGGGTATTGAAATATTGAGTAGTAGGTTAGTTTGTGTAAGAGAATACATGTCGCGCAATCATGAATACTCCTTCATAATGAAGGAAGTTCATTCTATTGATTTTATTTATGAGTGCAGTACTCAATTCCTAAATAATGAATTAAGAAGCCTACAAGCTGATGTTGGACAGGTTGGGATTGAATGGTTACCCATTAATGAAATTAAGAGGACAGTGTATAGGCTAGAAGAATCTTTAGAACATTATAAATTTCCTGGAACAACCAATGAATTCTTTAAAGAATATTTTTCGGATCAAGTAATAAAACCATATTCTAGCGTAATATTTGAAAGTAGTCTATAGAAGACATCACCATCTCATAACACCATATTCACGCATCGGACATTTTCCCTCGGTCGCCAGGAGGGATTTCGGGGAAGCTGAATCAGGCGGACAACTCTGTACTGGCTAAGTCCGTCTGATCCGCGCTTACGCGCTTAAGCCAGTGAGGGTTCGTGAATACACAACGTATGTGAAATGCCGGAAATCACTTATTTAAGAGGGGGAAGCTATGCAGCAAGTGGATGTAACCAAAACCCTTGAAGACCTAGAAGACGAAAAGTGGGATAAACCGAATTTTGCTTCTCGATTAGTTCTCCGAGCAAATGAATTAAGAAAGAAACCTCTCTGTGAATTGAATAATGAGGATTTAAGGCTTTTGATCGGGCAACAAATGAGTCTAGATCTTCTTTTACCTCTAGTCTTGGAGAAATTAGTGGAGATCCCATTAAGATCAGGAGATTTGTACATGGGGGATTTATTTTGTTCGGTGCTCAAGGTAGGGAAAAAATATTGGGAAGAACATAGAGAACTGAAGAACGAATTAGATGAAGTAATTAGAACATATGAAGAGGCGAGAAAGACATTAGAAGAGTACATAAATAAATACAGAAGTGATCCTATTTAAGGGTATTCAAGGAGGCTAAGTACTTTAGTTAACATTATATTCATGCATCGGTCATACGCCCTTGGTCCGACAGTTGCCGGCCACCCAGCATAAGCTGGGTAGTGAATACAGAATCGTTAGGTGAAAACCTGCTAGACATATAAATTGAGGAGATTCCAAGATGGAAAGAACGAATGTAAAAGTAGAATTCAGTTTATTTGGAGATCAATTTGACCTCAATATAATTACAAATACATTGTTAATTCCTCCCACAAGAGCTTGGCTCAAAGGTGATCCTATACAGAGAGATCTATTTCGTAAGGAAACGTGTTGGGAGCTAGCTACAGAGTACGAAGAATCTTTGGATATCAATGATCAGATCGATAAGGTTAAAATTCTAATTCAGGATCGAAAAGATCAAGTTGTAAAATTAATTAGGCAGTACAATCTCGAATGTAAGTTTGAAGTCGTAATTAATATAGAGAATAATGAAAAGCCAGCAATGTATTTAAACAAAGATACCATAAAGTTCATTTATGATTTAGGGGCGGAAATTGATATTGACTTATACATTTATAGCTAAGAATTGATGATAGAAGACTGAAGAAGAGCAGGACAGCGCCTAACATAATATTCACGCTGCGGGCAGTCGCCTGACACCTAGCAAACGCTGGGTTGTGAATATAGTAAACGAGAAAGTTGAATGATTTAGATTCATGTGGACTCTTTTGAAAACGCATACGTGAAAAAAGAGTATGTAATTAACATTTAAAATAAAAGGAGAGAAGCTAATGCAGATGAATCGTGGATATCACACTGTAAACAAATTAATCGCTTGTGTTTTGTCATTCATATTTATCATTATGGCAATAGCGGTATCTGCCCACGCTGAAGAGAAACAGGTTGAGACTACACCATCTAGGATTCCTTTATCCAAGTTAGAGGAAACGATTGATGCTTATGTTGCATCGTATGAGAAGTATACCGCTGCCGTTTCGGTTGTAGCTATCAAAGATGGTGAAACCATTGTGAATAAGGCATATGGTTACGCAGATATTGAGAATCAGCGAAAGGCGGATACCTCTACGGTTTTTGAATGGGCTTCCATCTCTAAACTGTTGGTTTATACGAGTGTGATGCAGCTTGTCGAACAAGGCAAGCTTGATTTGGAGACGGATATCCAAGAATATCTGCCAGAGGGATTTTTCAAAAAGTTGAAATATGATGATCCAATTACCCTAATGAACCTGATGCATCACAATGCCGGTTGGGAAGATCAAACAGCGGCTGAGGTGTTATATTACTCTGAGAATGAAACGTTAGAATTAGGAGAAACGCTGCGTAAAAATGAGCCGAAACAGATATATAAACCCAATAATATAGTAGGTTATTCAAACTATGGCGTTGGTTTAGCCGCGTACATCGTGGAATTACAAAGTGGCCAACCTTTTTATGAGTATGTCAATCAACATATATTTAAACCGCTTCATATGAATGACACCTCGATTCATCCAACGGGGCAAGACCATCCAGACCTAGTACAAAGAAGGAATGAGATTGAAGGGTATACGAAAGATTTGAAACTGATCCCTGAGAACAGAGGATACGTAACCTTTTATCCTGCCGGGGCAGCGATTGGGACAGCAGAAGATTTAGGGAAATTCCTTGCAGCGTTGATGCCAGTAGATGATAGCAATGTATTATTTAAGAACAGGGATACGTTAAACGAAATGTTGTCAACAAGTCTATATTATGAAGGTACTTCTACTCCGCGATTTGCGCATGGGTTCGTTGAGATGGAATACTGGGTGCCTACACTGATGCACGAAGGGAATTTGAAAGCATTCTCCAGCAAAGTTGTCTTTGATCCCGAATCTAAATTTGGGGTGGTGGTCATGACAAATCAGTCTTTTGAAGAAGTTTATGGTTATGGACTTATTAAAGAAATTTTCGGTGATAACGTCAATTCTAATATAGTTACTGCGGAGGGGGGAGGATATTTTCAATCCGCACGACGGGCAGCATCTAGATTTACTAATTTATTTACGGCCCTTGATATCAGGAAATTCACAAAAGCTGAATTAAGTAGTTCTTATCATGTTGTCGAGCATAATGGGGTTGTTGATAAAATTTCCTTTACTCCTTACATTGATTACTTGCCTGTATCAAATGTAAAGGTAAACTTGATTAAGATATCTCTTATTCCTGCTGTGCTTGCCGCCATTTTCAGTTTATGTGCTTTGATCGGCTATTTAATCCGGGTGCTTCTTAACAAACTAAATAAACGAGTGAATCCTCAGACCGATTTTGATAAATATCATCTTGCAATTAACTTTGCAGGTGTGGCACTCCTTCTTAATCTTTTCATCATACAGACGAAGTTGAGGTTTCCAAATTATCCTGCTTATTCTTCGATACGCATCAATTTAATGTTTAACCTACTATATGTGGTTCTAGCAGTGGCGTATCTTTGCTTGCTTATCTACAAACTGCGGAAGAACAGTTACAGCAAAAAACAAAAGGTGATGTACATCATGTCTGGCATCTCGGCTTTCATCTTGGCTTCTTTTATTGTGGGATGGAATTTGTATGTTTAGAGAGGTAAACGAGAATATAGATGTTTCAAGTACTACAAAGGCTCGCGGATGACTCCTATATATCACTGATATTAAGTGGGGTTAATTTAAAAGGAGTAAAGGCAGCAGTTCCTTATGTGGGACTGCTGCCTTTGTGTTAGTATGCCCTTTGGCAACTTGTGCCTCGGCATATTGAAGGGGGATATGAAAGAAATGGAATCATTTAATGAGATTAAACTTGATCAAGATTTAGTGCCTCTTATATTGCGTTATATGCAGTCCACTAAATCTATACTAGTAGAACAATTGAGTCATTTAGAAATAATATGTATACAATAGCCGTTTTTAGTTCTTTCCGAACTCGATTTAATCGTAATAAGAAAAACGCGAGAAACGGCAAAAAAGAGGCTTATAATTAGTGTAAAACTTTACAAAACGGCATATTAATGAATATAATTGAATAAATACAGGAATGAATATGAATATTCAGGAGGTGCGATACGTGATCAAGGAAGACACGGGAATGTTCGCTGAAGAGCGACGGGAAAGAATCCTTTCATTATTAAATGAGGAAAAACGTGTAATGGTCAAAGACTTGGCGGAAAAGTTCCAGGTTTCCATTGATTCAATCAGGCGAGATCTCTCCATTATGGAGGATCACGGATTACTCAAAAAAACCCACGGTGGCGCAATTCCATCCATAAAGGTTCGACAAGCTCCAACTCGACCAGAAATACGATATGGAGAAGGGACCTTACAAGGCAATGCAATTGCTAAACTTGCTGTATCGTATATTCGAGAAAATGATACTGTCTTTATTGGTAGCGGATCTTTATCATATGTATTATTACAGTATCTACCTGATCAACTACCTCTTACAATCGTCACGAACAGCATGCGGGTAGCTGATACTTTAAGGGAACGACAGTGGATAGAAACCTACCTGATCGGTGGTCGGGTAAAACCATCTGGAAATATTACAGATGTACTAGCGACAGAGTTTATCCGCCTATTTAAGTTTGATATCAGCTTCATCACAGGAGGCGGGATTTCGGATGAAGGGATTTTTGTGGCCTCCCCTGAAGTAGGAGCGTTCGGTCGGGCAGTATCTGCCGCTTCTCGACGCCGTATTGGAATTGTCACACATCGTACTCTTGGCAGCGATGGGTTTGCGAAGGCTGGCAGAATTGAAGATCTAGACCTTTTAATCACAGATGAGAATGCAGACCCAGAAGCAATTGAAAAAATTAAAGAACTTGGGATTAAGGTTATCGTGGTCCCGGCATAGGGATAATTACTGCTTAAGTTAAAGCAGATTGATTTTTAGACTCTAGAAGGGGATGTGGGAATATTGTTTTATAGAAGAAAATTTTACATTGTAAGAAATGAATTTGTTGATATTTTCAATGCACATTTTGAAGAAACTAATTTGCCAAATCAAATTAAGCATGGGGCTAGACTAGTAGGAAGGTGGATGGTTCCAGGTAATGAATCGACTACTGAAATATTCGCTATCTGGGAGTACGACAGTTATGAAGAGTACAAAAAAGTAGAAAAAATTGTTAGAAGTGACAGTGAGCACAAAAAGCGAATAAATAAGTGGTATGAAGAAAATGGTGGTAGAGAAAACGTTTATAAACAGTTTATTCTTGAAGTTAGAAATGAGCAGATACTTTCTACTTTAATAAAGAATGAAATAACTACTAATAATGAAGTACAATTTTGGTTAAAGAACTGAGTTTTTCTTTTGCTTGCTAATAACCGAGCATCTATGCTGTTAAAGTACCCGCTGTTCTCCTGCGCCGTGGACACCTCATCTTTCGTAGATCAATTATTCGTTCCTTAATTGATGTGTCCACTTCTTTTCTAGCTTACAACCATTTTTTAAACATATTCAGTATCATAATAAGTACACCTTACCGAAAAAGTTGCAAAGTCTGCATGGATTACTTCGCACCGGTAAATATACCTTCAGAAAGTCATGCAGGAAAGCGACAAGCGATAGGAGCAGGTTGTTGAGCGTTGAATCAATGTGCGAGAATTCGCTTTCCGGGTTAGCGCGGAAGATGCCAAGCTGTATTTTGGCCCGTGCTTAAGGCACACCATGCTACGTAAGCGTCGCGATATTACTTCCCGGCATCCTTATGACGGGACTCAAAATATTACTCAACAAGTGTCATGAAAAGGGACTTCTGTTGCTCATCTTGGGGTTCATTCTGGGCGTGTATCGGTTCAGAGGACAGAATCTAATCTTCACCCTCGTGCTGGTTGTAACCTTAAAAGAAAACATTAGTTCATAAACTAAGAAGGCATAAACGTAGACAACGTAGACTAGCGAAGTAGAAAATATAAGGTTATGAGCAATGAGTGAAGAAGAATTAGAAGAGAGTTTTCATTAATCAAACAATGGGACATTATGATATTGAAAATATTCAAAGAATTAATGTTCTTTACTCCTCAACTTCCCCAAGCAAATGCCCAACAGATACCTCCAAAACCCTCGCAATCATCACCACTTCATAGTCTTGAACAAGACGATATTGACCCTCCAGACGCGAAAGACTGGTCTGACTGATATCCAAGCCCAATGTTTGCAATCTGGCGAGGAATTCCCGTTGTTTGATACCTTTACTTTTACGAATAGCTACGACCCGGGAGCCGATGATGTTTTTATCGCCAGGTGGTTCTTGTCTATGCTTCATTATGTACACACCTCATTTCAACCAAATTGTATGAGAAATAATGGTTGTTTTAATGCGGATATCGAATTAAAATAAAATAAACCGATAATCGCATTAAAAGTGACTGCTCACGTCTAGCATTAACAAGATATGGTGCAGTTTAGACCCATCAGAGAGGTGGATGTATGAGCCTGTTGCTTGACTTATTGGAAGAGGAACGGCGCAAGCTTAATCAGCTTGGAGAGGCATCCTTGAAGCAAGCGATTCCGTTGTGGGACAACCCCGAAGTGCAAGAACAGAGCCGAAGGGTGGACGAACTGGTGGCCCGAGTGGGTGAAATGAAGGCGAGACAGAGCCGAGTTGTTCGATGATGAGTGAGGTACATAACGTGTAGGGGAGGAGAAGATATGAAACTTCCACCGTGGTTGCAACAAGCGATTCAGGCGAGGCTAGATGAAGTATCTGCCCGAATCGAACATGACCTTGAATTGAGTCGTATACGTGGGGGAACAGACGAAGCATTTGAAGTTTTGTTCGCAGGTAAAGATGTCGAGCAAACACCTGAATATACCGAGTGGGAGAATCGTTATATTGTCAGCAAAGGCATAGAAAATGAGAGGTTGTATATGCAGGGACTACGAGATGGCATTCAGCTCACAGTATCCTTGCTGGGTCAGTCGATGCCAGAGGAGACCGATACTGAGGCTTGATCCACTAAGGCGAACCCATAAGTCAGGGGAAGCTGCCTAGATCTTTAACTTAAAAACCCGAGCCGAAGCGTGAATAACTCGCTTCGGCTCGGGTTTTAATGCTTTACTTTTCCAAAATCCAATTCTTACTTCGCGCTTACCGACTTAAACCAATCATTCACTTCTTGCGTGATCTGATCTCCGCCATTGGATTTCCAGTTGGCGACGAATTGGTCAAAGGCATCAATTGGCAGATTGCCGTAGATGATTTTGTTGAAGGTTTCCATCTCGGACTGGCGGAGCAGGTTCCATTTGGACACCATGGTTGGTGTGGCTGCGCCAGTAAAGTAGTTTTGTTTACGGACGTCGATCTGGGACATAACGACTTTACCAGCATACCAGTTTTCCGGTTTACGGAATTCGGCCATTTGTTTCTCGTAAGGTGTTTCAGGCTTCTCGCCGTTGGCCAGCTTCACGAGTGTTTTCATGTACAGATCCGGGATACGTGCTGGGCCGGTCAGGAACGGGAATTCGTTGGAGAAGTCTTTAATCTTCTCTTTGTCACTGGTCGGTTGTCCGTCAATGATATCCCAGTCGTACCCTTTGGCGAAGCCGTATTCATACTCACTGCCCGCAGCCGGGTTCGCAAGGTTATCGAGCAAGTAGTTGTAGTACAGGAAGATGGCTTCTGGATGCTTCGCATCCTTGTTGATCATGATACTTGCGTTGACACCAGAGTTCTGCCACTTCGTACCGATCTTGCCGTCTGGGCCAGCTGGAACAGGGTAAGCTTTATACTTAGAGCCAGGTACGTTCTTCAGCAGGTCAGGTGCAGGCCAGTCCGGTACCCAGTTTGCGCCAGGCAGAATGCCCGCTTTGCCAGCTGTCCAGCTTTCAGCGGATTTGCCTTCGTCCCACAGAGCGGAGTCAGCGTGGATATAACCTTTATCCATCCATTCAGCCAGCTTGGCAAGCGCTTGTTTGGCACCCGGGTTAACGGAGCCGTACTCGAGGTTGCCGTTCGCGTCTTTGTTCCATTGCTCCTCGATTGTGCCGTATGCACCGAACAACCAGTCGAGCTGACCCATCCAGGTGTTGGTGTTATTTTTCAGTGAGATCGCCAGAGGGAATACTTTGTCTGGAGACAGGCCGTCCGGGTTCTCGTTTTTGAATTTGTCCATGATGTTCTCAAGGTCTGCGATGGTTTTCGGAGCTTCCAGGTTCAGCTTCTCCATCCAGTCCTCGCGGAGCCAGAGCAGTGTATCGTCGTTATCGGTGTACTCCATGATCGGCATGTTGTATTTCTTGCCGTCTTTGGTGAACGGATACCACAGTTCAGGATGTGCTGCTGCGTGATCTTTCAGGGTCTGACTCGCGTACTTGTCGAACAACTCATCGATAGCGATGAATTGACCGGAGTCGATCAGCTGATTAGTCAGTACCGCATTGGTGGGTACGGTAACGAAATCAGGCAGTTTCTCGCCAGAGGCGATAGCCAGTTGCAGCTTTTGTCTGTATTGATCGTCATTGGCCGGATACCAAGTATCTTTGTGCTTCATACCCAGCGTTTCGAGCATCCAGCGATCGTGCACGTTATTTTCTTTGGTATCTCCTTGCACGTATTTCTTCGGCATTAATACCGAACTGAACTCGATGGGTGGGTCATATTTTCCTTTGGCAAAAGCAGCTTCTGCTTCCGCTGAGCCGACTGTTCCCGGCGTATTATCGCTACCATTGTCACTGGCTGTCTCGCCACTGCCGCACGCAGTGATCGTGATGAGCGCGATAACCATGAGCAGTGACCACCATGTTTTGAATTTGATCATTGTTCAATCCCCCTACGGTGTATGATCTTTACAATGTAACTGTACCAATTTGGGCGGGAGGGCATCTATATGAGTTTGTTAGTTTCGATAGGACTCTATTATGTTATTTATGCTGGTCGCGATACTCCTGCGGCGTAACGCCGAATTGACGCTTGAATACTTTGATAAAATAAGCCGGGTCCATATAACCAATCTCCATGCTGATTTCGTACACTTTTTTGGTGGTCGTGACCAGCTTGTGGCAGGCCCGATCCATACGCAGGCGCGAGATATAATCACTGATGCCTTCGCCGGTTTCAATCTTATAGATCTTGGACAAATGGGTCGGATGCAGATTGACATGGTCAGCGAGCACACGCAAAGACACATCCAGATGCAGGTTTTTATCTGTAAAATCCTGAATCTTCTTCACATACTCGGAACGGATGTCCTTGATCTCGTTGGACGTGCCTTCCTTGAGTTTGCCAAGCACACTGAGCGACCATTTCCGAAGTTTGCTGATGGTAGCGAAAACTTCCCCACTTTGCAAATCCTCGACATCATTTCCCATCAGAGTGGTCAGAGTCAGCTTGTTCCGGTGGGCGATATTGGTGAATGAAGCCGTAATAAGAAAACCTGCCTCCATGCAATGCTCCCAGGATTCCGACCATTTTTCATCCAGCTCAGCGCAGACCGCGAGGATTTTCTCTTCCGCGGCATCCCACTGTCCGCTCTCTAGCAGACTAATAAACGTTGGCGGGGTGTACAGCACATCCAAGGGACCTTGTGCCGCAGGTGTCTCAACATCGCTGACACGCATGACGAATTCGCGTTCGTCTCCAACAATCTGTCGGAAATAGGCGGAAGCCTGACGGAAGCGATCGTAGAGCTGATCCGGAAAGGTGAACCACTCGGTGATAACGATGGAGAGGGAGCCTTTCAGAAATTGTTTTACTTTGGATTGAAGCTGAATGGACAGCTTCTCCAGAATGGTTTCTTTCCCAATATCGCCTTTCCGTTCTTTCAACTGAAGTAAAAACACCAGATATCCGTGCTCCTCCTTCACGCCCCACACTTCCATAAACTCACCCATAATCTCTTCCGCCATATTGATGATGGCATATTCGATCAGGGTCTGATCGTTGCTGTCATAGTGTCCGAATTCTTCTTCTAAACGAACTAACATCAACGCGGCATCCCCGGTATGAAAGGGAAGATTGTAATTAGCGAGTTTCCGATCCCATTCGGCAGCAGCGATTCGTTGTCCCTGTAAAGCTCCCAGGAGCAGTCGTCCCCGCAAATGGGGGAGATTCTCCCGCAACGTAAACTGCGTTCGTGTCAGTGAACTGACAAGTTCCCATTCGTTGTTCAATTGATCGATGGCCTTCTGAACAGCCCCCATTAATTCATCGTCAGTCGGGGGCTTGAGCAGATAGTCTACGGCTTCGAACTGGATGGCTTTTTTGGCGTAATCAAATTCGGAATACCCGGATAACAGAATACATTTTATTTTTTTGTCCCGGATGCGGATGCGTTCAATTAGTTCAATACCTGTCATTTCGGGCATCTGGATGTCCGAGATCACGATATCGATGGGATGGGTGTCGATCATTTGTAGTGCTTCGTGTGCCGAGTATGCTTTATGCACATGTTCAATCCCCAGCGTATGCCAGGGCTTGGTCATGGACAGGTTATCGACCCAGTGTGCTTCGTCGTCTACGATCATCATGTGCATTTTAATGTCTCCCTTGGTGGTTGGTATATAAGGCCAATAATCAAAATCAAAGGATACGTGAAGTGAACAAAATCGCTACGGATTTGAAGGGTTCTTTCGATCGCTGTTCAAGCCCCATTTTCTGAATTAGATGATTATAAGGTTAAAATGGTGCTTGAAAGGCGAACACTTCGTTTCTACAGAATCCCTTCAATCCTTCGCTTGAGTTCACGTAAATTCTAATCATTTATTTTAAACAAGGCCTTATATAAATGTTCGTGTAAATGGTTCGTTCAAAATCAAATATCAACTTATCGTTCGTATCGAAATTAATTCGTATCGGTATTACCTTTATCGGAATCCGTATCCTCTTTTGGTATCTCCCAGATGATTTCGGTTCGGAATCCGCCTAGTGGGGATGGGCCGAATAGGAGGTAGGAATGACTGCCGAACAGGTGCGTGATTCGTTGGTGCGTATTCCAAAGGCCGCAGCCCATTTCTTCTTGTAAAGGTTCTTGCATCTTCAAGTTCAGCGCTTCGTACTGTTCTGGGCTGAGGCCAGGACCATCGTCGTCGATGTATATTCGGCCACAACCATTCAATCGCTCTCCGGTAATTCGAATTTCCCCGGATGAATAGGACTTCGCCACGCCGTGTATGACTGAATTCTCGACCATCGGTTGAAGCATTAATCGTGGTACCGACTGGGCAAGCATATCCTCAGGGATATCGATGTGATACTCAATGCGACCATTGCGCAGCTTCTGGATATCCAGATAGTTGATCAGCAGCTTGATCTCTTCTTGTAGCGACGACGTCTCCCGTTCCATACGGGTGGTGTAGCGATAATAGGCACTAAGGTTATGCGCCATGGAGACCACGGCTTGCTCGTCCTTCATCTGGGCCATGTTGATGATATAACCTAGACAATTATATAGGAAATGCGGATTGATCTGCGCTTGTAATTGCTTCAGCGTAGCTTCCCTGGCTCTAATTTTCTCATGGAATACATTCTCGATCAGATCCTGAATCTGATGGGACATATCGTTGAATCGGCGGAACAGGAATGAGAACTCATTCTGGTTTTTGCTATGCAGTCGCACAGAATAATCCCCTTGCTCAACGCGGCGTAAGCCTTTGATCAGCTGTTTGATCGGATATTGCACATTCCGGTACAGCAGGATTGACGCAGAGATACCCACCACCAGCAGCAATATCATACAGGTGTAGAACAGATTCTGACTCAGCGAGATGGGTTTCAAAATCTGATACAACGGGATCACGTCCACCAGGTGCCAATCCAGATAAGTGGACTTCACAGAGCTAACCAGATATTTCTTCCCGTTCAGCTTCACGACATCTTGGGTGGTATCTTCTGGAGAGTGTGTATCCAGATACTGAATGAGTTCTGCGGATAATTGCTTGTCCGCGCTGCGATTGAGAATGGGTGAATTTCCTTTGTGATACAAGAAAGGATCGCCTTGTCCGCCCGCTTTATACGTATCCAGCATATTTTGAATATTCTCATAACTGAAGCTGGCTTCAATCACGAGATTACTTCCCGTGAGCATCCCCGGCTGTGCCAAGGAATCGGTATAAAACCAATAGAAGGAATTTAGTTCGTCCTGTGATGCGGCTCCCTGATCCCCATAGGTCCATCGTCCACTCATATTTTTTTTCAAATACCCCTCATCATATCCTGTCGTTTGGTTGTAGTTGGCTATGACATCCTTATTCTGCTGTGAATACACCGCATATCGGGTGGGCCATATATCCGTAACGCCGGTTTGCAGCGTCATCTTCTCTTGTATCACATAACGGGTCTGCATCCGGTCATATCGATCATCCCACATGTTAAGGCCGTTGAAAGCTCTGACATTGGGATCTCGGGAGAGAATCAGGCTGAAATCCATCATCTGATTGATGCGGGAGTCGATCTGACTGGACAGAAACGTGAGCTGTTTGGTGTTGGAGATCTGCAGTTCTTTGCTGACGACATCATAGGTGACGTTATTCGAGTAGGTGTACATGATCAGAATGGGGATGAACAAGACCACAATTAACAAGTTTATTTTGGCAAAAAGACTGAATCGGGATCTGGTAGTACCTTGAAAAGGCATTAAGCGCTTCCATATATGCATGAAAAGTCTCCTTCTAATTCGTGTGTAAACAACCTCTTCCGATGATACCCTAACAAAACACTATCAAGCCTAACAATGTTATATAGTCAGACCTCAGAACGGCTTGATACTATTTATATCAGAGAACCCGATCACACACAAAAACTTTTTTTGGGAACAGGAGAAGCGCTATGGAGGCTAAATTGGAGGGTAAGCGGATCCCGCAGGCAAACGTTGGGAACAAGCTGGATAAAAAGAGAAAAAAACGCTACAAACAGCCATGGATTCTGCACTTCATGGTGTTGCCGGCGGCTATTATGGTCTTTATATTTTCATACATTCCGATGTCCGGGATTTTAATGGCATTTCAGGATTATAAACCTGCACTGGGATTTTTCAATTCCGAATGGGTAGGACTGAAGCACTTCAGGTATATGTGGGAAAATGATTATTTCCTGCAAATTACGTGGAACACGCTATTTTTTGCCTGTACGAAGATCGTCATGAATCTGATCATTCCGTTTATCTTTGCCTTATTGCTTAACGAGGTACGGAAGATGGCGCTGAAAAGAACGATTCAAACGCTCGTGTATCTTCCTCACTTTCTGTCCTGGGTTACGCTATCAGGCATTCTGATCGACATTCTGGCCCAGACGGGTATTGTCAATCAGTTCCTGGTTTCCGTATTTGGTATCAAGCCGATCTTCTTCCTGGGGGATGGAAGCTGGTTCCGGTTCACGATTATAGCGAGTGATGTCTGGAAAGAGTTTGGATTCAACACAATCATCTTCCTCGCGGCACTGTCCGGCATTAACCCTGCACTCTATGAAGCAGCTGAAGTGGATGGAGCAGGACGCTGGAAGCAAACGATGTATATTACCATCCCGGCACTGATTCCCATTGGGATCGTAATCGCAACACTGGCACTGGGTAACGTGCTTAACGCCAACTTTGACCAGATCTTTAACTTATATAGTCCGTTGATTTACCAACAAGGAGATATTATCGATACGTTTGTGTATAGAGAAGGTCTGTTAAGTGGGCAGTTCAGTTTCGCTACCGCTGTGAATCTGTTCAAATCGGTCATCAGCCTGATCCTGATTGTGATCTCGTACCGACTGGCTTACCGATTCGCCGGATACCGAATTTTCTAGAAAGGAGGACAAACGAATGTATCATAAAACGATGCCTTACCGCATATTCAGCATATTCAACAATGTGTTCCTGACCATCCTTTCACTGCTCTGCTTGCTGCCTTTGTATCACTTGCTCATGGTATCACTTAGCGCATCTGCGCCTGCAAATGCTGGTCTCGTAACGTTCTGGCCGATTGGATTTACACTGGAGGCGTATGCGAAGACATTTGCCAATACCAACTTCCTCTCCTCCTTATGGGTATCTGTGGAGCGGACGGTACTCGGTACTGGACTTGCGTTAATTGTTAATACGCTTGCAGCCTATGCGCTTTCCAAAGAGACGCGGGTGTTCCGTGCACGTAACATCTATCTGTGGTATTTTGTCATCACCATGCTGTTCAGCGGTGGCCTCATTCCGGGGTATATCCTGATTCTGAAGTTGGGTCTGATGAACACATTGTTGGCATTGATTTTGCCAGGATTGGTCGCGGTGTTCAACATCATTCTGTTGCTCAATTTCTTCCGTACCGTTCCGAAGGATCTGGAGGAAGCTGCATTTATCGATGGCGCAGGGCACTTGCAGACGTTTATCAAGATCTATCTGCCCGTCTCCGTACCCGTTATTGCAACGGTTTCACTCTTCATGATGGTTGGGCATTGGAACGCATATTTTGACGGGATTATCTACATCCGTGATGCGGAAAAACTTCCACTCGCGACATTCATGCAGACGATCATCGTGCAGGCCGATATGTCGAAGCTTGATCCGGAAGCGGTGAAGAACCTGTCCCAACGGACGATTCGGGCTTCGCAGATCTTTATCAGCGCGCTTCCGATCCTGCTTGTGTATCCGTTCCTGCAACGGTACTTTGTAACGGGGATTGTGGTTGGAGCTGTTAAGGAGTAGTTGAATGTAGGGGTTAGGATAGGGTTGTGAAAAAGGAGTCACTGAACTGGGGAAGGCCAGGGAGGTGGCTTCTTTTTGGTGTATGGAATAAGAACGTTGCACATATGTAGAGTATTACCTTTATTTGAATAAAATGGTACGATAAGAAAGGTGAAATGCAAATATATCCTGATTATTCCTAACGAGGAGTTGTACATAGTGAAAAAGATGATGATGTTGACACTTGCTGTAACGTTATTAAGCTGCTCCATGGCTCACACCGTTTCAAGTGCACCTAAGAAAATCAGCGTAATTTTTAATGAAAAGGAACTCAAAACACAGGCAGGAGCCGAAGCAAAAATGATAGACGGCCGAGTATATATCCCGGCTAATATCCTTCGAGGTGCGAGATTCTCGGTAGAATATAAAAACTCAACGCTTCATTTGGTTAATAGCTATTTTCTGTACACCAGAAATTTGATGGAGATGCATGTGTTTAATCATGTCTTTACAACGCGATTCAACAAGGTGGATCAGGAAGTGGTTCACATTTTGGGCAATGTGCTGCTGGAAGAGCCGGTAGATTTCTCGAAATTACACGAGTTCATAGCGGAAGCTGAATCAAATGCGGGAATCCGACCGGAGAACTTTACTCCCGTGCTAGACTATAATTCCTTTGATTTTGGATCTGCGAGACGAAGTGTAGAAGCATACAAAAAAGCAAGTCGAGAGTTAATCGCTTATGTCGATACTGGAGACAAAGAGAGGTTGAAGTCGTTTTACGAAGAGAGAAAACAGGCACTTGAGTATTACGATTCTTACACGAATGTGTATGATCTTATTTTTAAAGCGAGTTTTACGAGTGCAGTGAGATAGAGAAGAAAATAGTAATGATGATTAGTGCAGGAGGGAATTCAAAATGGATTTTAGAAGAATAACTTGGGATAATTTTATCGAATGTATTGAATTTTAAAATGACTTGGGTTATTAAGATGACTTTATTCTCGAATCAGGTAGATTCCAAATTCAGAGAGGATGAATACGATGATGGATCAAATCTTGAAACAAGCAATAGTCAGGGGAGAAACTTCGCTAGGCATTGAATTTGGATCCACACGAATCAAAGCTGTACTTATTGATCACCATTTTAATACCATCTGTTCCAGCAGTTATGAGTGGGAAAATCAATTGATTGGCGGTTACTGGACTTACCAGATGGATGAAATGATTCATGGGTTGCAACAAACCTATCATCAATTAAAGCAAGAGATTGAAACAAATTATGGTGTAACGATACAAAAAATTGGCTCAATCGGATGTTCTGCTATGATGCAGGGTTACATTGCACTTGATCAAACAGGGGAGTTATTGGTTCCGTTTCGTACATGGCGCAATGCCACAACGGGGAAGGCTGCATCAGAGCTAACCGAGAAATTCCAGTTTAAAATTCCAGAGCGCTGGAGCATCGCACATTTGTATCAAGCGATTTTGAACGGAGAAGAGCATGTCGCTAACATCAATTATATTACGACACTATCAGGTTACATACATCGGCTGTTGACTGGCAGTAAAGCTATAGGTATAGGGGATGCCTCAGGTATGTTCCCAATTGATGAATCCACACTGGGATATCATGAAGAAATGGTGAAAAAGTTTAACGATTTAATTGCCGACAAAGGCTACCCGTGGAATCTTAAAGATATTTTACCTAAAGTGTACACTGCCGGTGAACATGCCGGATATCTTAGTGAAGCTGGTGCTCGATTGTTAGATCCATCAGGTAACTTGGAATCCAATATACCACTGTGCCCTCCGGAAGGGGATGCTGGAACAGGGATGGTCGCTACAAATAGTGTCCAAAAACGTACGGGTAACATTTCCGTAGGTACATCGATTTTTGCCATGATTGTATTAGATAAAAAGCTATCTACGGTATACCCTGAGATTGACATCGTGACTACACCTGATGGCAATCCTGTGGCTATGGTTCTTGCGAATAACTGCTCCAGCGATATTAATGCCTGGGTCGACTTGTTCCGTGAGTTTTATGAGGCGATGGGACAGAAACCCGATATGAACCAGTTATTCAGTGTGTTGTTCAATGAAGCACTGAAAGCTGACGCTGATGGCGGTGGCTTACTGAGCTATGGCTACTATTCAGGCGAGAACATTACAGGAATTGCAAAAGGTCGTCCGTTGTTCGTACGTTCTCCAGAGAGCCGTTTCAATCTGGCAAACTTTATGAGAGTCCATCTGTTTGCTGCGTTTGCTGCACTAAGGCTCGGGCTGGATATTCTGACACAGAAGGAGCACGTAACGATTGAGCACATTTGGGCGCATGGGGGATTGTTTAAAACCCCACTAGTCGCTCAAAAAATATGCGCATCCGCACTGAATATTCCCGTGTCGGTCATGTCTACCGCTGGTGAAGGTGGCGCCTGGGGAATGGCTATTTTGGCTTCCTACATGGTTAATAAGCAACAGCACGAGGGTTTGGCAGAGTACCTTACTACTAAGGTGTTTATTGATGCAGAAGGACAAGAGGTTTCTCCAAATAGCGCAGACGTGAATGGATTTGCCTTGTTCATGGAGCGTTACACGGAAGGGCTGGCCATTGAGCAGTCAGCAGTAGATCATTTGCTGGAGAATGGGAAGAAAGCCTGAGATGTAATAATTTCTTGAACAGAGGAGATTGTAACGAAGCCCGTTGCCTACACTATGCTGCCCTGCTATAATTTCGTTATATCTATCGTATTGGGGGTTATGACGTGGCAATATGGATAATGCCGGATTGCTCGTTCGCTAGAAAGCCTTACGCAAAGCCTGAATAGGGGCGGACTTTGTGTAGGGCGCGACAAAAATGAGATTGTTGCCCTGAAATCAATATCAACATAATGTTACATCCCGCAGGCTTTGCACCTTATTTGTTCTTCCAATAAAAATAAGGGGCTGAACGCCATGCAAACACCATTTATTCAAAATCATCAATTTAATTATATTCAAAAACAAGCTGATTTCCTGCTCAAAACGCTACGCTCGGTTGTAGATCCCAAAGTATTGGAAACCGTCCGTTATACGGTCGGCACCAATGCGGTGAGCATCTTCGATGAACTGACTCCGGAACAAAAGCAACTGCTGGAGCAGTTATCCACGTATGAGACGACACATGAATTGCAGACGTATATGAACCAGCTCGAATCATATCTGATTCCATATCCGCAAGTATCAGCGAAGCAGATTCAGAAGCTGTTTCCAAAGGCAAAGAAGCTCAAAGTGCCCGATCTCGAATCCATCGATTACGCACGTACTACCTATCTGAGATGGACTGACATTGCGACAAGTCGTTTGTTCATCGTGTATCCGTACGAAGGCAGATTCCTCGGTATCGAGGGACGGATTACACCCACGAACAAAAAAGGGTACTGTATGTTCTGTCATCGTCATCAGGAGCTTGGATTCTTCAACGTGAAGACCAAGGCTCATTCGCCAGACAACTTTTCTTCCATTGCCCAGTACGTATGCATGGATAACACAGCTTGCAACCATAGCATCACTGATATCACTATGCTGGAGAAGTTTCTTCTCTCGACAGTAAAATAATGCAAGACACACAAGCAGGGTCGCTCTTCGGAGCGACCTTTTTGCGTGTTCAAGCGTTGTGATTCGCCATTGAACGTACCACAAAACTTCAGAATACATATTCGGGTCATACCTTTTTTCTCATACGATCATGGAGTCGGAATATCGTTGACATAGTTCAGTCCCAAGTGATGTGCATGATTCAGTAATGCCTCATAATGCTCAGGCTTGGATTCCAACGTTTCATATAAAAACTCAACTCTCGATTGGGACACGCCGCAATAATCGGCAATCCCCACATTGAGCAGGTTGGCGATCGATTGACCATAGTTGCGCTTATGCATCTGATCTTCCGTCACTCCCGAAAGAGAGATCCACAATATCTGCTGATGAGGAAGTTTATTCGCTCCATAGGCAAATCCGTTGTTCATGACACGATCCACATAACCTTTCAGCATGGCTGGCAGATGCCACCACCAGAGAGGAAACACAAAAGCCACAGCATCGTGTTTCTTCAACCGCTCCATCTCCGTCTCAACCTCAGGCGAGAATACCTGATTTTCTTGGGTATAGTCTGGTTCGTCTATCTCACGAAGAATCGGGTCGAATCCAATCTCATGCAAATCCAATATCTCATAACCGTGACCAGCTTCGGTAAGCCCCTGTGCAAAACGTTGAGCTACCTGAAAGGTCAAGGAGTCTTTTCTGGGGTGGGATACTACAACGAGTACGTTCATCTTATCTTTCACTACCTTTCTGGATTGCAGTATTGTAGCCATAAATCAGTGGCTGATGCTATTATAAACAGGTATGAAAACATCTGGAAGTACGCACTTTGATGTTCTATAGGAAGAATGAAGTGCTATAGGAACATTAAAGTACCCTAAATGGATTCCTCGAAATAGGCTCAAATAATAGAAAAAAGAGCAATAAAAAGATTATGATTCACCTTGATATAGCCTGATTATGGAGGGGTTCAAAAATGACGGAACATGAAGACACAAACGCTACAAAGAAATATAAAGTTGGCGTGGAAGCGGCCTTGGAAGTGATGGGCGGAAAGTGGAAGCCTTTGATTATTTATCATTTGATGACAGGACGGAAACGCACGTCGGAGCTTCGAAGATTGATACCGGACATTACGCAGAAGATGCTGACAACACAGCTCAGAGGACTGGAAAAGGACGAGATTGTGCAACGCAAGGTATATTCGGAGGTACCTCCCAAAGTGGAATATGAGTTAACGGACTACGGTTGGGGGCTCAAGCCTGCCCTGGATCATCTGTGCTATTGGGGAGAGGAACATCTGGATAAAATCCACGGGGATAAGTTCAAGGTTCTGGAGGACTTCGATTCTGAAGAGAAGGGGGCGAGAAATTGAGTGGTGCAGAGCACGTGAAACAGGCAGTTCCCATTCGTTGTGAAGGCGTGGCTGTAGTTCTGCTGAAGAAAAGCCTCGATCAATACCGTGTACTGATGCTGAAGCGGGCTGGTCGTATGTTGCATAACGAGTGGTGTTATGTTGGCGGCGGGATAGAAAAGGGCGAGAAGGCATGGGAAGCTGCACTTAGAGAAGTTCATGAGGAAACAGGTATTACGGAAGTCCGTTTGTATTCTGCCAATCAATTCGAACAATATTATTCACCCATGGGGGAGTATATCTATATTGCTCCCGTATTCGTAGGATATGTGGATGAAAGCCAGGTTGTCCGGTTAAATCATGAACATATCGAGTACCAATGGATGACGTTTGACGAAGCTAAAGAAAATGCGGCATTGCCTGGAATTGATGACATTTTGGATTTTGTTGAAAAGCATTTTGTCAGAAAAGGCCCTTCCGAGTGGCTTCGGATTAATGGTTAGAATAATTAGGAGGTGGAACTCATCACATACAAGACGATTTATCCAAGAGCATGGTTGAGCCTATTATGTATGTTGGTCATTGAAGCTATACTTTTCAGGGATGGTATTTACGGTAAAAATGGTTTTTTTAAGTACTCGCTGATCGTTATATTGACCTTTATTCTCGGTTATATCGTTTTCCTGATCTGGCGTTTATTTTTCACTAAACCCAGTATTACGCTGGAAAGCGATCATGTGATTTCTATGAAACATCAGAGATATGATGCATCTCAGATTGAGTGTATTTATATGAATTACAGACGGATTGGCATCAAACTCTATGGTAAACGTTTAGTTCCGATGGATCTATGTTTTTATTTTCAACGAGGTCAGGAGTCCGCAGGCGCAGAAGCTGTGCATGAATGGGCGGCGCGAAACGACAAAGAAATAAAACACAAATTGTTTCAAACCTTGGGGTAGACCAGTACGTTTGTTGAGTATAAGGAATCGTTGAGGAGGTGCAGCTTAATTCTTGTCACAAATTAAAAAGGTCTA
The DNA here is from genome assembly GCF_037976585.1 of Paenibacillus sp. FSL k6-2145. Lineage (NCBI taxonomy): Bacteria > Bacillati > Bacillota > Bacilli > Caryophanales > Paenibacillaceae > Paenibacillus > Paenibacillus sp. FSL k6-2145. The sequence goes on from NZ_CP150267.1 coordinate 3,878,011, forward strand.
TGCTTAATAGCAAAGTTGATTCTATAAATCAACAGGAGAGATGCCCATGAGATATCTAACGAAAGAATGGTATGAGCTTTGTCAGCAGACACATCTTCATTTTGGTTTAAGAGTACATAACGGAGCTTACGAGTTCGATGAGAATCTATTTTTAAGGCTGTATAAACGAAAGGAAAAAGCACATGTGAAGCAGGAGCGAGAGTTATATAACTTGGACCCACGTTACATGCTGGAGCATGATGGTCAAGTACTTACTCGCGTAGACAAAGCTTTCAGTGGCGAAGAAGTGACAGAAGAGGATCAGATCGTTTATCACATGCCTCCGGAAGAACGAGCGCATATCGAGAAACTCATTGCAGAATATGATGTGCGCCCTCCTTTTGATGAGAAGAAATGTAAGGAAGAGTACAAAGAATCGATGGAGTGGAATTTTCAATACAAGGCGGAGAATTTGCCACAGGAAATCGTTGAACAAATTGCGGATATCCGTGTCTTTACGTTGGGTTATTGCACGAGAGAAGTTATGCTCCAGCTGAAGAAACAGAGTGCAGAAAATAGAAGAGAAATGGAACGCATATCGAAAGAATTTAGAGAAGTGATGATCGCACAGGATATTTCCGATGAAATACATAGCCGGGTTCAATATCATGATTGTACAGTGACGGAACTGCTGACAGGGGATGAAGTGGTCATTCGTTTTGACACCCGTGGGGGCTTCACCAATATAAATAAACTCACGCTCGTTGCGCCGGAAATCCTTAAGCAAGACGGTGGAATTGTAGGCAGTTACTGGCTGTATCAAGAGCTGTATCGGATCGATAATGGATATGAGCTTCATGTTCTATTTGGTGGAGAAAATATGCCTGAATTGATTGTGCGCTGTGCTGACATTCTTGTAGAGGAAGAATGAGAGAGACCAAGAGGATGAATATGGAGGGAATAGAGATGGAATGGACCACCAGTACGTTTGGTTATTTATCTACTCCCGTATTTGTCGTGGGTATTGCATGTTACTTCTTTCCTGATTTTCTATACAAAATATTTGTCCTGATGAGATATCGAAATATTAAACCGAATTACGAGTTTGAAGATAACCCTCCCAATAGTGATATCCCTAAACATATCGAAATAATATTAAAAGTACTAGGCACCATTATGGTTATCCTGGGGATTATATGGTTTTGGTTTTCAGAAGAGTTTTACAACTTATTTTTTTGACAGCAAGGAGTTGAACACCATTTTGGAGTTTTATGGAGCTCTAGTAGTATCACTTATAAGTTTAATTGTGGTTCTTATCTTTGCTGCAATTGTACGTTATGCGATAGATTCATCCAAAACATCGAAAAAGCTGGATGTATTGATCAAAGAAGTACACTATCTAAAAACTGAAATTAAAAAATTGCAACACCATAAACAGCAAGATGGTAGCAAGCATATTATCGATGAGAAAGTATAGATGAACGACACGACTTGAAATTTTTCTAAGAAGGGAACAGACCATGATGAAACCACAGGGAAACGTACAAGCTGTTTTTATAGACAGAGATGGAACAATCGGTGGTACAGGTCATTTTATTCATCCAAGAGATTTCAGATTATACCCCAATGCTCAAGAAGCAATTTTGCTTTTGAAACGAGAAGGAATTATGGTGCTGGCTTTTACGAATCAATACCGAATCTCACGTGGAGAAGCAAGTGTTGAGGATTTTGAAGAGCAATTTCGCGAGTACGGATTCGATCACTCCTATATATGTCCGCACGAGCAAGAATGCAGTTGCAGAAAGCCTAAACCCGGAATGTTATTACAGGCATCAGAGGAACTCGGTCTGGATTTATCCAAATGTATCGTTATTGGAGATGTAGGAGATACAGACATGCTTGCTGCCCATGTCGTAGGAGCGACCAAGATCATGGTGCGAACAGGCTGGGGGGAATCTTCATTAACCAATTTCAGAGACAAATGGACGGAGACTGAACCTGATTATATCGCAGAGGATATTTGGGATGCCGTACAATGGATCATTCATGGAAGGGGAATTCAGAAAATAGAAGACAGGAGGTAACTGTGCATGGGCATGTCAGACTATTACAAAAACCTCAGGGAAAAGATCGGCAATGAGCTTATTTTTATGCCGGGTGTAGCTGGGATTATCCGAAATGAACAAGGGGAGATTCTGTTCGGTCGTAAACATAACGAATCAACCTGGGGGTTGATTGCCGGAGCAATTGAGCTTGGTGAGACACCGGCGCAAGCGATGGTAAGAGAGGCACTGGAAGAGACAGGTCTAGTTGTTGAACCGGAGAAGATTATCGGAATATACGGGGGTGAAGCCAGACGGTTTACATACAGCAATGGTCATCAGGTTGAATATTTGACTATCGTATTTGAATGCGGGATCAGATCTGGACAACTTACGCCCGATAATGAAGAGATGAAGGATCTGCAGTTTTTCCCGGAGGATCAGCTTCCACCCATGGCAAACCAGTACCCAGATTATATTTTTAGTTCCAACCAAGAGGAACGGGCGCATTTTGAAAGATAAGCCACTGTGCAATTGGAATCTAAACCACCTTATGTTAACCAAATGAATCAAGATCCTAGTTATATGAGGAGAACCATATGTTAATTAATCCAACGATAAATGAGGTCAATAACTTATTCAAGATGCATCATATCAATGAAGAAATATCTGAAATTCAAAGTTTGTCAGGTACCACAGCTGGACGTGTTTATCGGTTGAGTACAAGTCTGAATAAGCACTATATTCTGAAATCAGATGAATCCGAACAGATTCACATCGCCAGGCAGTTTTTGGATACGTATAAGAATTCTTCTTTATTGCCTGAAGTTGTGTTCACTGATCCGGATAACACTTATTTTATTTATACGTATCTGGAAGGCACGACCCATTTCAACAGGGGACAGAAGAGAGACTGGTTAACTCGTCTGGTGAAAGAGTTATTCAATACATATGTGCGTTCTACAGATACGAAATCATGGGGGAGAGTGGAGTTCCCGCGGAGGACATGGAAGGAATTCAATCAGATTAGTATTCATGAAGCAAAGATGAATATTGGAAGTGTTTTAATGACAGATGATTATAATCTGGTTCAATCCAAAGTGGATCGGTTGTTTCATGAGGAAGAAGAGAAGTTTCTTTTGCATGGCGATACGGGAGTTCATAATTTTGTATATGATCAAAATGAACTCATCGGCGTTATTGACCCATCTCCAATGGTTGGACCTATCCTCTATGATTTCTTGTATGCTTTTAGCTCTTCGCCGGATGATATCAACACCGAAACATTATTTGCTACGTTCGAACTTTTAGAGCAAGTAGAAATGGATAAATCCAGATTGATAGAGGAAGCTCTGGTCCATCTGTATTGCCGAATTGGGCTGAGTAACAAGCATCATCCGGATGATCTGCCTGAGTATTTAAAGGCATGGAATGAATGGAAAAGACTATGTCAGGGATGTTAAAATAGTAAAGTTTTCACCTTGAATTCTTTCTCCATTCGATTTCGCGTCGCCAAAACCACGCCAACCAAGATTGGACAATTTGTTACCCGGTGGCAGCGTAGTGAGGATGGATCGACACAGCCATATGATGGATCAGATCCAGCAGATATGTATGTCATTAGTACGCGCTCAGGTAGCCATTTTGGTCAATTTGTATTTCCAAAGCATGTATTGTTACAGCGAGATATCGTATCGATCAAGGCAAAGGTGGCAAGCGCGCCATACGTGTATATCCGTCCTGGGACAAGCCAACAAGTAAACAGGCTCTAAAAACGCAGCAATGGCAGCTGGAATACTTCTTGGAAGTACCTTTTACCGAACCATTGAACTGTGATCAAGCCAGGGTACTTTATGGCACTCAACAATTAAAGTAAGTGAAACAATTGCTCAGATTCCCCAAGTTTTTTTCTCCGAATCTCAGCTTTCACACGATCTTTTCGACATATCTCCTCTATTCGTTATTTCCCAGTATCGAAGCGTGCGTGATGTCCTCCATTTGTTAAAAATAGTGAATGTCAGTGAATTTAATTTTTTTTGAAATTAGTGCTTGCCTTAATGTGAACATTAAGCCTTAGGATGTAAAAGAACCGGCCAATACATCCACAAATGAACATAAAGGAGGAGTCAGCATTATGGCTTTCTCGATAAAAGAAGCTTCGGAGCGGCTGGGTTGTCCTGCACATAAAATTCGTTACTACGAGAAGGAGGGACTGCTTCCGTACATTCAACGAGATCAACATGGAAATCGGATGTTTGAGGAAGAACATCTGGATTGGATGAGACTGATGTCCTGTTTCCGGGCAACGGGGATGAAAGTATCTACACTGAAACATATGGTTAGTCTGGCGCTGGATGGTGACTCAACGATTCCACAAAGGAAAGCGATCCTTCACGAATATAAAGAAGAATTACATCGCCGCCAACTTGAAATTGCCGAAGCGCTTGCAGCGGTGAATAACAAATTGACCATCTATGAAGACATAGAGACAGGAAAGCTTCCTTCAGAAAGCAAACTGCTAGATCAAATGGAAAGCATCGGTAAAGACTAATATTAACGGATGGAGAGATGGAGAAATGAAGCAAAGAGTGCTGGGAAATAGCGATATCGTCGTATCTTCGATTGGATTGGGAGTTATGGGTATGTCTCCGGGGATGTACGGGGAAACCAATGATGAGGAGTCAATGAAGACCATACATCACGCGCTGGAGATTGGCGTTACACTGCTAGATACAGCAGATGTGTATGGGAACGGTCATAATGAGGAACTACTGGGGAAAGCGCTGAAGGGACGTCGGGATCAGGGCATTATTGCTACCAAATTTGGATACACTCCGAACTATGAAACGTTGAATGGCCATCCGGATTACGTGAAAAAGGCTGTAGAAGCAAGTCTTCGACGGCTGAATACAGACTATATTGATCTATACTACCAACACAGGGTAGATCCTCAGATTCCGATTGAGGAAACCGTTGGTGCGATGGCTGACTTGGTTAAAGAGGGAAAAGTCCGCTGTCTTGGCTTGTCGGAAGCATCGGCTTCCACTTTACGTCGGGCACACGCCATTCATCCGATCTCTGCGTTGCAGAGTGAATATTCCCTGTGGAGCAGGGATATTGAGGACGAGATTCTACCAACTGCGAGAGAATTGAATATTACTCATATTGCATACAGTCCATTGAGCAGAGGGTTTATCTCAGGTGAGATACGGACATTCGAGGATTTGGATGTTAATGATCTGCGCAGATATATGCCGAGGTTCCAAGGAGACAATTTCGCCAAAAATGTAGAAGTTGTGGATAAAATCAAAGAGATCGCGATGGAGAAGAGTTGTACGCCTGCGCAATTGGCTTTAGCTTGGACCATGGCTAACAACGCATTGCCGATTCCGGGAACGAAACGAATCAAATATTTGGAGGAAAACGCGAACGCTGCAACGATTGAACTGACACCTGATGACTTAGCTCGTATTGAAAAGGTAAGCCCCAAAAATGAAGTCCATGGAACACGTTATATGAAAGAAATGATGACTCAGCTTAATGGGTAAATAATGTTTTTATAAGTTATTATCCGTAGCAACGTAGTTGCTCAGTAAAATACAATATAGAATACAAATAGAGACTCTCCTTTAGTGAAAGTCTCTATTTGTATTCATTTCCAATCGAGAGACATGAATGTTGAAAGCGGACAGGCAGGGGAGTCTAAAAGGCAAAAAAGAAAGTATGATTTAGTGGAATATCCTGTATAATTTAGAGAACAGTCATGTTTACCTTTCTGTAGAGAAAGAAGGATCTGCGATTGGAAAATAAGGTATCTTTATTATGGTAGTGATTTTACTGCCACTTTGAATACTGGAGTGTGGTCATGATCGTATTAGCGTCAGCAATAGCATTTACCATCCTGATCCTAATCGTGATTCTCTTTCAGGTTGCTTTAGCGGTAGGTGTGCCCTGGGGAGAGTACGCCATGGGTGGAAAGTTTCCCGGGAAATACCCCATTTCCATGCGTTTTGCCTGTATAGTTCAGATTGCAATTTTAGCATTCATGGGTATCATTGTTCTAAGTAAAGCAGGATTGCTTTGGCCTCAGTTGTCTGTTTTTGCAGAGACAGCGATCTGGTTTATCGTCGCGTATTTAGTACTTGGGACGATTTTGAATCTGATTACGAGAAGTGTATGGGAACGAAGAATCTGGGCGCCCGTAACGTTGTTGATGCTGGTAGCGAGTATAATGGTTGCCATTTCATAACAATGAGCAACAAAGAAATATATAAAACTAGAGCCCTGGCATGTATGCCAAAGGGCTCTATTAATCACTGCCGCTCCTCATTTATACTAATGACAGTTTAACCCTTACATAGAGAAGATCAACGGAGAGGAGCGGTTTTATTATGCCGATCTACTACTACTTTGTAGCAGTTTTATTAGTTGTAACAGTCTATTTGGTTCGACGTAAGCTCAAGATTTTCCGTCCAGCAGGAAGACGCAGGAAACAGACGAAAGTTACGTACAGACGAAAAAAAGCACCATTGAATCTAGGACTTCGAGAAGAAGTCTCCTATCAACAAACCATTCTTCAATTGGAGAAGAGTTACAATAAGCATTTTGCCAACAAACTCAAGATCCGAATTCAACAGGAATATCCTCAGATGAAAACGATGGAGTATCGGTGGAAATTGATAGAGCTTAAGCGATATTTCATTATGGCTTCATTACTTAAGCAGGTGCCCATGTTCAGTGATGAAGTTGATGATTTGTGGCATGAGATGCTGATGTTTACGAAATCTTACGCTGATTTTTGTGCAGAATTCATGGGTTCCACGGTGCACCATGAGCCGGCAATCACCCGCCGCGAAACGCCAGGAGCACGTGCATGGTTTGACTGGGTGTACTGTCAATTATTCGAGTTCACTCCCTACAGTGCTGCAATCTGGGGTGATTTTTTCACTTACCCATTATCCAGTGATGTACAGAAGCTGATCGCACAGGGAGATCAGTCTGAACTGGTGAATGAGCTGTTTCATGCCAGACGCATGCAGGAGGATCCTGAAGCTGCTCAGGTGATTGGTTACTTGATTGATCAACTACATAGATGCGCAACTCTAAGTGAAGAAGAGCTATCTCCAGCATCTTCCGGAAGTAGCGATGTAGCTCTCGTCATGGCTGGAGCCATGGTATATTACTCCATGCACAATGAGGCGACATATGGTCTACACATGGGCCGGCTGGAGCAGGAAATTCTTCCACAGGAAAAGGCAGCCTATGGTTCCTCGTCAAGTAGTGGTTGCTCGAGCAGTTCTAGCTGTTATGCGGATCAATGTACTGACAGTAGTAGTTCCTCTGGAGGATCCGGATCATCCTCCGACTCTTCTTGCAGCTCATCCAGCTGTTCATCTTGTGGTGGTGGCGGAGATTAATGAAGTATGAAGCTAGCGATAGAATGGAAAAAGAGAAGATGTCGATGATACAGCGGAATAACCTGTCAGAAAAGAAGGCAGGGATGTGTTCATCAAGCCGTAGGATATACCATAAAATTATAAAAATCAAAAACAGGGCTTTCCCAGTGAGGGGAATCAGCCCTGTTTTCATTTAGCAATTATGCTTAGTATAACATTCAATGGTGATGATGCGCATGGGCATCTGGTGCGTCGCCTTTGACCGTACATAATACCGAGGTGTCATGCAGATGTTTCTCGGACTCCACTTGGAGCGTCACATGTTTGATTTCTTTATGCTCCAGCATATGTTCAATCTTCTGAACTAGGATCTCGGATGCATAAACATCTATCGTTCCATCTACTACGATATGAGCCGTCAGCGCATTCAGGTTACTGGTGATGGACCAGACGTGCACGTCATGAACGCCTTTGACGCCATCGACTTGTTTAATAGTCTGCACCAGGTCATTCACATCCACATTGGCCGGAGTTCCTTCCATCAAGATGTGCAGAGATGATTTGGTGACGTAGAACCCACTTCGTAATACCAACGCCGCGACAATTACACTTGCAAGTGGATCGGCCCAACCCCAGCCAAAGAACATCATGAGCAGCGCTGCCGCAATGGCCCCGACCGATCCCAGCATGTCGCTGATCACATGGAGATAAGCACCACGCATATTCAGGTTATTCTCTGTATCGCTACCACGCATCATGATCCAGGCAACAAGAATGTTTACGAGCAGTCCAATGACGCTGATGATTAGCATTCCTACCGTTGCTACTTCCGGCGGGTGGATAAAACGCCCAATCGCTTCGTAGAAAATGTAAAGCGCAATGGCGATTAACGTAATTCCATTTAACGTGGCGGCCAAAATTTCAAATCTTCTGTATCCGTACGTTTTGCCAGTATTCACCGCTTTTTCACCAAAGGTGAACGCCAGCAAAGCGATCCCGAGCGCAATGGAATCGGACAACATATGACCTGCATCCGAGATGAGTGCGAGACTGTTGGTGATGAATCCACCAATGGCTTCTACGATCATATAGATGGTAATAATAATGAAGGAAAACAACAGTACTTTTTTGTTATTGGTGGTGTGAGCGTGGTTGTGCCCATGATCGTGCCCATGGTTATGACTGTGATGATGTCCGGACATATTAAATCCTCTCCTTTGGAGCGAGGCTCCGTTATGTAATATGATTTCTAGTGTGGACTATAGATGATCTTAAGCAATGTTTGATCACCTACAAATGAATATATGAGCGCTCGTTCATATGTTATGGTTTTATTATAGTTGCGCCTCATAATAGTGTCAACCAGATTCATGGAAATGTAAACATGGCCGCGGTGTTTCCGAGAATGTGTGCTGGCGAATGAGATTGCTTTTATGCTACCATCTGTGCAGGATCAAAGTGAGATGTACTCGTTACATAGAAGGGCGGACAACCATATGAAACATCTGCTGCTGGCAGACGATGATGCCAATATTCGAGCACTCCTGCGGCATGTCATGACCAAGGAAGGGTATCGGGTTCATGAAGCGCAGGATGGATTGGAAGCGGTCAAACTAATGCAAGAAACGCCGATCGATCTGGCAATCTTAGATGTGATGATGCCAGGCATGGACGGACTGGAGTTATGTGATTACATTCGGCAGCATTACGACATTCCCATTATGTTGCTGACGGCTCGAGATCAGCTATCGGACAAGAGAGATGGTTATTTGAAAGGAACAGATGAATATGTGACCAAGCCGTTTGAACCTGAAGAACTGGTCTACCGGGTAAAGGCGTTATTTCGTCGGTACCATCGCACATCCAGCGATATCATCCGCATGAACCGAATCGTCATTGACCGTAACAATGTGGAGGTTACGGACGGGCAATCCATTCTCTTTTTGCCAATGAAAGAATTTGAATTACTCTCACAACTTGCGCAGTTTCCGGGGCGTTTGTTCTCGCGGGATGAACTCATTCGGCTTGTATGGGGAGCAGATTACGAAGGAGATGACCGTACCGTTGATGTACATATCAAGCGACTCCGTGATCGTTTTGCCGATTATACGGACGATTTCATCATCCAGACTGTGCGGGGCATTGGATACAAGATGGAGGTGAAAGCACCTTGAGGACCTTGTACGTCCGGGTATTCCTCATTACAGTTGCGGTGATTGTGGTCAGCGGCATGCTCGGTTTTCTTTTGTCGAATATCTACTATCATGCAAAGCTCAAGGATTTTAATGATGAGAAGCTGGTGGGCATTGCGACACAAATGAAACAGTTTGTAGAGCAGCAACCGGACACAATGGAGCAGTATCTGAACAATGCCGCCGATCTTGGATACGAAATCTATGTGACAGATGGAAAGGAAAGTGACCGATTCTACGGCCGCGAATTTCGAGAGAAAGATCTGGACAAACAAGCTGTAGAATTGGTGCTGCGAGGTGAAGTGTACCATGGTGTCGCGCAGTTTCCAAGCAAACCGTTCATCACAGGTTTTTTCGATAATCAATTAAGCAATACCGTGGGTGTTCAACTACAGTTGGACAATACCAATTACGCTCTCTTTATGCGCCCGGATGTAATTCTGCAATTCGGTGAGCTGCGAATCTTTTTTGCGCTGATTGGAGCATTTACGATAGGCATCAGTATTCTGATCTTTCTGATCAGTACCCGCTATCTGGTTCATCCGATTGAACGTCTGTCCGAGGCGACCAAACGGATTGCACAAGGAAAATATAATCTGAAATTGCCTACCGCAAGGCGTGACGAGATTGGACAGCTGGCCCAGCATTTCATGACTATGAGTCGTGAATTGGAGAGGGTCGATCAGGCGCGGCAGCAGTTTGTATCCAACGTATCGCATGAGATTCAATCGCCGCTGACCTCAATTCAGGGGTTTGCCCAATTGGTGGCGGATCGCGATCTGCCCGAACAGGAACGAGAGCACTATGCATCGATCATTGAGGAGGAGAGTCGTCATCTCTCTTTGCTCAGTAAACAATTGCTTCTATTGTCCTCCCTTGAACAAGGCAACGAGGATCTGTCCAAAGTAAAGTTCTCTTTGCGAGATCAATTCCGGCAAGCGGTTCAGGTGCTGCAATGGCAACTCGAAGAAAAAGAACTGCTGCTTCGGATATCGGTGCCCGAATCCATCCAGCTGGTCGGCAATGAAGTACTGCTCATGCAGGTGTGGATGAATCTGCTGGGAAATGCAGTGAATCATCTGCCACAGGGAAGAAGCATCGAGATTCATGCCGCGCAGACGGATAACCAGTGTGTGATTCAGATTCGGGATACAGGAGACGGGATTGCTGCGGAGCATCTACCTTTCCTGTTCGATCGATTCTATCGGGTGGACCGTGCGCGGGAACGTTCTTCCGGACGAACCGGGCTTGGACTTGCCATTGTACAGAAAATTATCCGAATTCATGACGGTACAATCGAGGTTTCCAGTTCGCCTGACGGTACGGTCTTCACCGTGACCCTTCCGCAGATGTAATCTGTTATTCATTTGCCGTTCATTTTCGCCTCCTATACTTGGGTTATCAAGAGGGAGGTCACAGAACATGTACTTGGCTATTCGGGAAATGAGGTATGCCAAAGGGCGGTATGCCTTAATTGCTACAATCATGGTACTGGTTTCATTTCTGGTACTGTTTGTTACAGGTCTTGCACAGGGGCTGGCGTATGATAACGCAGCTTCGGTCAAAAATATGGCAGCAACCCACTTTGTGCTGGAACAGGATTCGAATCATCGGTTTACCCGGTCACAAGTGGATCAGGATCAGCTTAATCAAGCTCGCTCCGTAGTGGGGCAAGAGAACGCTGAACCACTGGGTGTGAAAATGACAACGGTCAGTCCAACGGGCGACACAAAAAAGATCGATGTCACGCTGTTCATGGTTAATCCCGAAGGTTGGCTTGCTCCAACTGTTACCGAAGGATCTCCGATTACGGATCAGACAAAAGGGCAGGTTGTGGTAGATCATAAGTTGTCTGAATCTGGCGTCACAATTGGCACTGTTCTCGTCGATCAAGCTTCCGGAACGGAGTGGACCGTTGGTGGATTTGTACAAAATGAGTCCTTCAGTCACTCCCCTGTGGTGTTCCTGAATGAACAGGAGTGGCTCGCACTCCAGGGAAGTTCACGAACTACGCAAGGTTCAGCAGATACCAATGCCAATGCTCCGATATACAATGCTATTGCGATTAAGGATGGGGGCGATCAGATAGACCGCCTGAGTGCTGCAATGCCTAATACGGAAATCATCACAAAGTCGGATGCCGTATCGGCTATTCCTGGATATAAGGAAGAACAGGGATCATTGCTCATGATGATCGCATTTTTATATGTCATCTCGGCGTTTGTGCTTGCGGTATTCTTCTATGTCATCACGATTCAGAAAACGAGTCAGTTCGGTATATTAAAAGCCATCGGAACGCGGAATGCTTATCTGGCGGGTAGTGTTTCGTTACAAGTGTTGGTTCTGTCGGTTGGCAGTCTGGTGATTAGCGTACTATTGGTTCGACTGTTTGAGTCCATCTTGCCAGCATCGATGCCGTTTCAATTAGGTTTATCCACCCTCGCACTGACCTGTGTATTATTCATACTCATGTCTATGGCGGGTTCATTGTTCTCGGTGTGGAAGGTTACCAAAATTGATGCACTTGATGCGATTGGGAGGACAGCAGCATGAGAAACCGATTGGTATTGCAGGGAATTACACAGACCTTTGAAGATGGTGGCAGTAAACGGACGATTCTGGACAAGTTGCACCTTGAAGTTGCTGAAGGGGAACTTGTGGCTGTGATGGGGCCTTCCGGCTCGGGCAAAAGTACATTCTTGTCCATTGCAGGCGCACTTCTTGAACCGACGGAAGGACAGGTTTTGCTGGACGGAGCCTCTATTATGGGCAAAAGCAAACAAGATATATCCGATGTACGGCTTCAGCAGCTTGGTTTTATATTTCAAAGTGCCAACCTCATTCCGTATCTGAAAGTAGAAGAACAACTGATGGTGGTCGCAAAGCTCGCCGGAACGGATAAAAATAAGGCGGAGAAACGAGTGGATGAGCTGCTGGATACGGTGGGGTTGACCCATCGGAGGAAGGCATATGCAGAGAAGCTGTCTGGCGGGGAACGTCAGCGGGTCGCCATTGCACGGGCATTGATGAACGATCCGGCTGTTCTGCTCGCGGATGAACCAACAGCCAGTCTGGATGCGGAACGTGGGCTGGATATTGTCTGCATGATTGCACGGCTCGTGAAAGAGCAGGGCAAGAGTGCAGTGATGGTTACGCATGATGAGCGGATTTTGCCGCTCTGTAGCCGGGTTCTTTTTTTGGAAAATGGGAAACTGGTGCAGCATTAGAAGGAGAATGGTCTGAGAGTCTGGAGAGAACACTGATTCAAGGCTTAAGGGCAGAGAGCGTAAGAAGAGGGTCACGTATTCCCCGGTGGGAAGGTGGCCTTCTTTCTGTGTTTTCGACTATAATTGGAAGAATAGTGGAATTAGATAGAGAGGATCGGGTGCGGATGAGTAGCTTGAGTGCGGAACTATTTCCGGCGCTGAGTACGTCAATTCATTGGGGAATTATTGAGGCGGAGTTCAGATTGAACGACATCGTGGATGAAAAGCTGGTGAGTAATATTAGCATCATTCCGTTTGTCGGGGATCAATGTGTTGTCTTCCAACTGGATAATGGAGCCTGGGAGCTGCCTGGGGGTACGCTTGAAGCAGGTGAGCATTACATGGATGGACTGAAGCGTGAACTGATGGAGGAGCTTGGGGCAAAAATGCGGTCCTATCAGATCTTTGGTCAATTCTATTGCACATCCAGTGCTTTGGAACCGTATCGGCCGCATATTCCGCATCCCCATTTTGTACGAATCATCGGATATGGAGATGTTGAACTTGTCGGTGATCCACTGAATCCGGAAGATGGCGAGCAGGTGGTTGCGGTGGAAGTGGTAGAGATTGATAAGGCAATACGAAGATTCCAGGAACAGAACAGGCATGACATTGCAGAAATGTACAAACTGGCTCATATGCTACGAGAAGAAGCTAAACAGTCAGGCAAGGGCCAGGTATTATAATTCCAGATAACTTACGGAGGTAATGATGATTCGAGATAAAATTAACGAGCTGCTGGATGCGTTACCCGAAATGGAACTGAACCGAGCATATTGGGGGGTTGAGCGTATCCATCAGGAATATATGTTCAAGAAGAAATTGCAGGATAAAGGGGTTGTCGTATCCGAACTGTATGAGGAATCCGAAGGGATTGTACAGCAATGGGACAGCGTATTTGCCCATAATATCGATGATGTGGTCAAAGAGTCTATCCATTATAGCCAGTACAAGTGGCATATGTTCAGTTATGAACAACAGAAATGTCTGACACATGATGAAGCACGAGATGCTTTCGATGCCGAGCCGAAAGATGAAGTATATGTGATGTATGAAAGTGGTGGTTGGGTGCTTTTATACGAAAACGCGAATCGGGTCATTGCAGCGGATTTTGATTCGGAGCAGGATATCTATATCTTCGACCGAGCGTTTACATGGACGTACGTGTATACGCACGAATCCATGTGTGGCCCTTATTTTTATAAAATAGAACAAGCATGATTCTGAACAAAAAAGGGTAACAACGAATTAAATAAACTTTGCCTTGGGAGTGATATCAATGCAGGAACTTTTTAAGAAGATCATCAAAACAGACGTCAAACCCGTATTTGCCAAACACGGCTATTCGAAGAAAAATCTGAATTTCTACAAAGCGGATGGAAACCTCGCATATAAGTTCAACATTCAAAGAGCAAAGTATAACACCAGTAGACAAGTCCAGTTTTATGTTAATTGTGGTGTTCATTCCACCGAACTTGCGGAGTTGCATTCCGTTGGATTGAATGGAGACATATTGGAGTTCACATCTCATTTTACCTGCCGAATCAGAGAAATAGCCCCTTCCGCTCCGGCCCACTATACCTTAACGCCTGATATCGATCCAGACGCTTTATCGAAAGAACTGGTGTCACATTTGGAAGAGGGTATGTCATTCTTACACTCGCTAACAGGGGCCAGAGATATAGTCCATTATTATATGGATAAGACAGCGCTACATTTAAGCGAAGTAACCTTCCGTTTCCTGCTAAAAGCCGGCGATACGGAAGAAGCCAAGCATTATTTACAGCAACTGCACGCCAAATACGGAGCCGAAAAGCGCTGGACGATATTAGAAAAGAAATATGCAGCCGTTTTTGCCGAGTACGGAATGTAAGCTTTGCTCCAGACAAATAGCCAAAATGAGAGGGGATAACATATGAACGATACTCAATATAATTTAAATTTTGAGAAACTGTGTAATGAATTACAGCTTGGTGAATTGATCAGTTCGCCCAAACCGATTTCAGGTGGACTTCTTCATCGAATGTACGCCATTGAAACGACGCAAGCTAATTATGCAGTTAAGGCATTGAATCCCCAGATCATGATACGACCTGCTGCTGTGCAAAATTATATTAATTCAGAAAAAATAGCAGACGTGGCAGCTGAACATATCCATGCTCAACCTGCAAAAAGGTTAAAGGGTGCTTCTATACATAACATTGATAATCAATTCTATCTAATATTTGATTGGATTGAGGGTCAATGTTTGAAACAAGATGAAGTTACTATCAATAACAGTTCTCTGATGGGAACGATCCTTGCAGATATCCATAAAACGGATTTTAGACAACTAGAATTGGATAGTCCACAGGCGACTAATTCTAAAAAAATAGATTGGATGTTTTATCTGAACAAAGGAAAAAATGAGAATTCGGAATGGATTGAGATTTTGGATTCTAATATCAATAAGCTGTATGAGTGGAGCATGAAGGCTAAGAATTCATCTTCAATGCTAGCATTCAATAAAGTGATTAGTCACAGAGATCTGGAGCCTAAGAATGTGATGTGGAGACAGGGCATACCTATTATTATAGATTGGGAATCGGCAGGTTATATTAATCCGATGCATGATCTGGTAGAAACAGCTGTGTATTGGTCAGTAGATAGCGCTGGAAGTATAAACAAGGAGAGGTTCTTGGCTTTTATAGCTGGATATGAGAAGAGAGTGGGTAGTCTAACAGCGAATTGGGAAGTGGTTCTGGATAATGGTTTTGCTGGAAAGTTGGACTGGCTCGAGTATAGTCTTAAACGGTCACTGTGGATTGAATGTACGGACGTAGAGGAACAGTTAGTAGGAACATCACAAGTCATTTGGACTTTAGAGGCTTTAAAACAATACGAAAATATGATTTCAGATATTAAGATCTGGTTGAATACTTAAATTAGGGGGAGACACCCAAATGACAAACGATAAAGGAACACTCAGAACATGCGAACAAGGACATTCGTATTATAAAAAAAGTGACTGCCCAACCTGTCCAACGTGCGAAGCTGAACGTAAACCGACAGAGGGATTTCTAGCCTTGTTGTCAGCTCCCGCCAGACGTGCCTTGGAGAATGAAGGGATTACAACACTAATGCAACTTACGGAGTACACGGAGAAAGAAATCCTGATGCTGCATGGAATCGGGCCATCTGCCATGCCTAAACTGCGGAACGCATTGGAAGAAGAGGGATTGTCTTTTAAGAAATAACCCTCTTCAATCCTGTCATTTAATCCAAACCAGAAGCGGATGTAATCTCCTCCATCGTTACCCGATACAACAAGTTACCTTCACTAAGTAGCAGACGATGTTGGCGAAAATCTTGCCGTGCCTGCTTGAAGGGCTGATCATCTTCATTTAGCAAATCAATCTTCTGCCCCTTGCTCAATCTACCGGGTTTCTCCATTTTTTTTAGCACAAACGTCCCATGTTTACCGTACCCCGCATCAAACAAGAAATGATAACCATCCGTACTGAAGCCCGAGGAACCGGAGATGTTTGGATTCATGAATGTAACGTCGGGTTCACTGGTTCCCCCTGAGATACAACCGAGTTCAAAATCGGTATAGAAGTAGAACCAGACCTGCTTCTCATTCACCACATTGAGTGCGTAACAATCTGCAATGTCAGCTGCGCGGTTTTCGTACACTTTATTACCGTGCTCATCCCAGGCCAACAGACCGTTTGATCCAATTGGATCGCTCCATCCGTAGTTACCAAATACCCCTTCATCGAAGTAACTGGTCCAGATCGTTCCCTTCTCTGTGACCTGTACACTTTGGATACCGTCTCCCAACAGAAACTCGCGAAATGTATTTCCGTCCAGATCACACACTTTGGCATTCAGATCAAACTTTTCATTTCCGTAATTCGCACATCGTGCTCCGACGAGCAGCAGATGATCATGTAATGGTTGTACGTAATGATAATTAAACGTCTGCCCCCAGATGACAACTTCCTCGATAGTTTGATCTGTCACAATAAGCACTTTGTACGTATAGCTTTGCTTCAATTTACTTTGGACGAACATACCTCGCTCTCTTTCCGGGATCTGATTCATCAACAACACATAGACAAGGCCATCACCGCCCCACTGGGTGGAAACGATATCGAAGCCCTCGACATAATTTGAAATATCGGCAAAAGGCAGAAGTTTTACTTTAGGATTGGGCATATCCATATCCTCCTTTGTAGTCCAATGCAGAGTCACCACCTGTATCTGTATAGGATTATGACGTACGTGTACTTTGCTGAACATGGCGGAAGTATAGCGAAGGCCTTGTTTGCTTTCACAGTGTATGAGTACGATGTTTTGAAATGGATGTTGCGTCCTTGACACGCGTAGTACAATAAGGAAGTTGTGTAAAATTCTATATAGGAGGAGGGCGGAGAGGTCGCTATAAGAAGAGTGTGAAAATACATACAGCGCACGTGAAGTAACGGAGTGAAGCACCCGTAGATTCAATTGGCAATATTACGAGGAAGACTCATCTCAGAAAAACAAAACTACATAAGGAAGTGTTACAAGGTGGAACCACATATTCATGAGCAAAAAACAGACTACCGTCCACTAGGTGTATCGGGATTGGGTGGTTGGCTGATTCTCATCCAGATTGGCTTATTTGTTACGGTAATTCTACTTGCAGTGCAATTATTTCAGCAGATAATACCCACATTCACAACTGAGACTTGGGAAATGCTAACTTCCAAACAATCAGACTATTATCACCCATTATGGGGTCCAGTACTTGTTTTTGAGATGGTGTACAATACGCTGTTTTTATTATTCAGTGTATATACAATTTTTGCGTTTTATAGCAAGAAAGCAATATTACCCCGTCTTATGATTATCTTTTATGGTCTCAGTCTGATTGTTGGCATTATTGATTATCTATTATTGCTCCAGATTCCGTTAGCAAAAGAATTGGAAGATGGAAGCTCGATCAGAGAAATTGCTAAATCTGTCATCACTTGTGCCATCTGGATTCCTTATTTTATCAAATCCGAGCGAGTTCATAACACATTTGTAAGATAAATGGTAAGCAGGAAATACCCGATCTTGGATAGAAGCTATCTGAGGTCGGGTTTATTTTATATATACCGGGCTAGTCATACAGTCTAAAGGTATATTGTTCATTATAGAAGGAAAAGGAGGAGAGATCTTGAAAATTTACCTGGTAAGGCATGGGATGGATGAGGAAGGGTATCGAGGCGGATGGAGCGAGCGTGGACTCACGGAACAGGGGATCAATCAATCTAAAAGACTGGGAGAACATTTGCATCATCATGCTGAGGAGTACAACATACATACGATCATTAGCAGTGATCTTCCTCGTGCAGTGCAGACTACACGGGAAATTGAGAAACAATTAAACATGCAGGCTAGCTTAATGAAAGATTGGCGGGAGATGAATAACGGAGATTTGGCAGGCATGCTCCATAAGGATGCTGAAGAACATTACCCAGGGGTTTATTTCAACACCCTTGAGATGGATTCACCTTTTCCGGGAGGAGAAAGTCCAAGAGATTTTTATAACCGGATAAGCACATCTTTCGAGAGACTTTTCGAAGGTATGGAGGAACAAACAGTCAAGTCCAATGTTCTGTTAATTACTCACGGCGGAGTGATTAATATTCTGTATTATCTGCTTGGAAATAGGGAGTGGAGTAATAAATCCAGCTTTTATCCCATGGACAACACCAGTGTACATACCGTTGAAAAGGGAAGACATGGTTGGAAACTTAGCAACGCAAATGTGTTAATTCATCTTGATTAGTTGTTTACTATATAAATTGAACTGAACATTTACACAAAACGGAGAGGACAGAAAGGACCTGAAGAAGCGGAGCGTTCGCCTTTATCCCCGGATTTCCCCTTTATAAAAGGAATCAAAAAAATCTGGGGATAACAGCGATCGGAAGGTTGTTCTGTCATCGGAGTGTGCAGTGTAAATATTCTTTAGTTCAATTTATATAGATGCTAGATCATGAGCGGATAAGTCACCTTGATTAGAAAATAGAAGACGGAGGCGATGACATGAGTGATCAATCCATTTCACTGTTACAACATTTGAAGTCTTTATCCGGACCATTTCCAACATGGGATATGGGGCAGTTGCCGGAGCGGCCAGGTAAGCTATTTTTGGATTGGTTGAGAGTGGCGGTTGAGAACGAAGTGAAAGAACCTCATGCCATGACGATCTCGACCGTGGATCAAGATGGTTATCCTGATGCGCGGGTGTTGATTTTGAAAAACGTAATTGACGAAACGTTTTATTTTGCCTCCAGTTCGGAGAGCCGAAAAGGTCAGCAGTTGAAGGAGAACCCTCATGTGGCTCTCACCTTCTACTGGCCTTCCCTTGGAAGACAGATTCGGATAAGGGGAATTGCCGAAGATTGTGGAGATGAAGCGGGCGCTAATGATTTCCGCAAACGTTCAGCTGGAGCGAGAGCAGTTGCCATGACAGGACATCAGAGTGAGGTTTTGGATAGCGAGGAAGTACTGGATCGTTCCATCGAAGCTCAGAAGGAAAAGATAAGACGTGACCCCAGTGTTGTTACACCTCATTGGCGTTTATATGCCGTGAATGCACAAGAGGTAGAATTTTGGCAGGGAGATTCGGAGCGCAAGCATGTACGAGTCCAATATGTAAAGCAAGATGGGCAGTGGAAGACACTCAGATTGTGGCCTTAATTTTAGAAAAGATGAGTTAGGCAATAGTGACCGAACTGCTGTGTGTTTCTTTTTCCTAACAATCTGAGGGAGGATAAATCTATGAAAACGATTGAAAGTTTCTTCGAACCATTTCCGGTGTTGGAAACCGAACGGACGTTACTCCGGCCTCTTACCTATGATGATCTGGATGATATGTATAGTTATTGCGTTGTACCTGCTGTATCGGAGTTCACCACTTGGGACGCGCATCAGAGCATAGAAGATACAAAAGCTTTTTTAAATTTTGTCATGAGTCGCTATGAGACGGATCTAATAGGCCCATGGGGGATTGAAGATAAACACACCAAGAGGCTGATCGGTAGTTGTAACTATCTAGGGTGTGATAGTGATAACAGGAGAGTCGAGCTGGGATATGTGTTATCTGATCAATTTTGGAATCAGGGCTACATGACCGAGGTAGTGAAACGAATCATCCAATTTGGATTTGACGAAGTGGGGCTCGAGCGAATCCAGGCCAGATGTTTGGTGAAAAACACTGGTTCTGCCAAGGTTATGGAGAAGGCAGGCATGCGATTCGAAGGTGTGCTGAGGAAATACATGAGGGTGAAAAATGAACTTCAGGATCTGAAGATGTATGCTATCGTAAAAGATGATTTCTATACTCGTGTTAAATAAAGAACGTGTTATTGAAAGTCGTATGTCATTTATCATGCTGGCGAGCCATGGATTTTCCTATAATCCTGAATTTATCAGTGGTACACAATAAAAGTAGAAATAAGAAAGAGCTTGAATTGCTGCATCAAAAGGTCAAGGTATCGTATTTTATATTGGTAATCCAATAATCATATGCCAAGCTCTGACCCATTCCCGATTATTGAGGAAATGGGTTTTATTTTTGTTTTCAGCAAGCAACGTACATAATGTCATATCGTGAACTGGATGCCTACCGCTATAATCTTCAAGTTATCCAAATGTGGATTGAATGAAGGAACCAGGAGGTACAACGAATTGACGACCAAAAACAGATATAAATCACTCGAACTGGAAACACCCGGCGTATATGAGCTGGAAGGACTTGAGGTGGGAGTGACATCGAACTGCAATTATAAATGTGACTATTGCTGCGCCTACAATCGGGATGATGGAGCGTGCATCGATAGTCAGGAAGTCATCCGTATTATTAGTGAACTTCCTCGTCTCAAGCGAGTGCGATTATCCGGAGGAGAAGTAACACTGAAATACCAGGATTGCCTGGAGATTGTGACGTACTGTGCAGCACATGGCATTGATACACAATTGAATAGTAATGCCAGTCTGCTGACCGAAGAACGGATTCTTGCGTTGCGAGATGCAGGCTTGTCCAACATTCATATCTCGTTCAATTATACGGATGCGGAGTCGTATGCTGCGTACTACCGCGTACATCCTCGCATGTATGAGAGACTGGAGCAGAATATCCGTCTGTGCACGGAGGCCGGTCTGGAGACGGTGCTAGAAACGTTACTGTTTGAAGGTAATCAAGCGAATATGCAGGCCATTAGCGATAAGGTGTATGATCTGGGTGTGCGCATCCATGAGATCCAGAACAGCATTAAGATGCCGCATACGGATTGGAGTCAGGTTGTCTCCAGAGAGTCGCTTATTCGATCTGTAACGGAGCTGATTGAACATAAGAAGCCAGATACAACGCTCTATTTTACCTGTATGGATCGGTTCGCTGAACAGTTGAATTTGCGTGAACAACCCGGTGTGTATTTCTCTAATTGTGTGGATGGCACGAAACAGCTGCACTTGCACGGTAACGGGGATATTCTCATCTGTGAGTTATGCCATCCTGTCGTGATTGGCAACATCTACAACGGAACGTCGTTGAAGGATATCTACGCTCAGCAGCCGCCGGCGTTAACGGAATTTTTGGAAAAGCGGCCTTGTCCCGCATACGATGCTCTTTTTGCAGATGCATAACAGGAAGCTCTGTTGAAGATATGTGATATGTATGTTGAACGAGATATATAAACGATAACAGTGACATTTAGGGTTATATAAACTGAAATCAAGGTGATCTGATTTCCTTACTAGGAAAACGGGTGGCCTTTTTTGATATGGTTTCAGATTCATTTAAGCTACCCGGCCTAATATGGCCTTAAGAACTTAGATGAAGAGGTGAGCTTTACATGATGAAGATCTATGAGAAACCAACCCGGAAAGACCCAAATAAACGACCGATCTCCCCAAGAAAGCGCAGATGGCTCATTAGCACACTTGTCATCGTGCTTGCGGTAGGTGGAATCCTGTACAGCTTGGCTGACCGTTACCTGATCCGGCATGTGCAGGTGGTTGTAGCGGATGAGAACACGGCAACGGCTACAACAGGCAGCGCCACCAATGATTCTACCAGCAGTTCGACCACCGCAACTGAAGTGAATGCAACGTCAGATGATTGGAATTATTCGAGTGATGATATGAAGGTCAATATTGAAAAGGTACAGACAGGATCTGGCTCAGATCAGATTACGTATTATGTCGCTGATGTTCAGCTAACAGATGCAAGCAGCCTGCGAACCGCGCTGGCGGACAATAGCTTTGGAACGAACATTACCGAGAATACGTCAGAGATTGCCGCTGCCAATAATGCGATTTTTGCCATTAACGGTGATTATTACGGATTCCGTGATGATGGTGTCATTATTCGAAATGGAACACTGTATCGGGACAGCCCCACGCGGGATGCACTTGCCCTGTTCAATGACGGAACGATGAAAACCTACAACGAGAACGAAATTTCTTCCTCGGAACTGCTGGCCGAAGGTGCAACCAATACGTTATCCTTTGGACCGATTCTGATCCAGGATGGCGAGATTGTCAGTGATTTTAGCAGTGTGAAAATCGATAACAACTTTGGCAACCGCTCCATTCAGGATGCGAATCCAAGAACTGCGATCGGCATGATTGCTCCGAATCATTACGTCTTCGTGGTGGTGGACGGACGGCAGGACGACAGTCGTGGCATGACCTTGGCAGAACTGGCGGATGTCATGAAAGGCCTTGGAGCAACCGAAGCCTACAATCTGGACGGCGGCGGTTCATCCACGATGTATTTTATGGGCAGAGTCGTCAATAATCCGCTAGGGCGTAACCAGGAACGTGGCGTAAGTGACATTTTATATCTGACGGAGGGACAAGGATCATGACGATATTAATTCCATCATATGAACCCGATGTGCGTTTACTAAATCTTGTTCTGCAGTTACAGACATTTAAACTTGGACCCATTGTGATTGTGGATGATGGCAGTGGACCCGGTTACCGTGGCATTTTTGAAACGGCAGAAGCCTATGGCTGTACGGTCCTGACACATCCCGTCAATCTGGGTAAGGGGAGGGCTTTAAAGACGGGCTTTCAGTATATTAAGGAGTTTGGACCACAGGGCGGTGTGGTGTGCGCAGATAGTGACGGACAGCATCTGCCACATGATATTAAGCGTATCTTCGAAGTACTTCTTGCACAAACGACACCAGGAATTGTACTCGGCAGCCGTCGCTTCAGTGGTAAAATTCCAGCACGTAGCCGTTTTGGCAACACCGTCACACGGGCGGTCTTTTCGCTCACGACAGGTACCAAAGTATATGACACGCAGACGGGTCTACGCGGTTTTCCTTACTCCATGCTGGACTGGTTGAACCAGATTCCCGGGGATCGGTTTGAATACGAGATGAACATGCTGTTAACGGCACACAAGGAAGGGTATGAGATTACGGAGGAGTTTATTGATACGGTGTATTTGGATCACAATGAGTCCTCCCATTTCCGCCCGCTGGTTGATTCATTCCGGATCTATATGCCAATCCTGATGTTCAGCACATCTTCGGTGCTGTCTGCTCTGATTGATTTTGGACTATTATTTGTTATTCAGTATTTCACACACAATCTGTTTCTGTCGGTTGTTGCAGCAAGACTATGCAGCTCCATCTTCAACTATACGATTAATCGGAAGTATGTATTTTCCGCTGGACGAACCTCGAAGGTTCGGCAGTCTTTGCCCAAATATTTCTCACTTGTCTTGCTGGTGCTGTTATTAAACTATGGTTTATTGTACTTTTATAATGAAAAACTGATTATTCCACTGCTCGCAGCCAAATTATTGACCGAGGTATCGATCTTTGTATTCAGCTATTGGGCGCAGCGCAGATTTGTCTATTAACACAGAGAGAGTGGGCATATAGCTTGCTCTCTTTTTTTCAATCCAAACCGTTTCAAAAGAATATCCTGTGCTTCTTGGTTAACAAAAAAGGTCGAGAACAGGGGGAAACATACCCTTGTTCTCGCCTTTTAAACTCACAGGAGGACGAGTATTACATCAGCTTCTTAATCTCATCCTTCAGGATTTCGGACTGAGTGCCGAAGATGACCTGCACAGCTCCACCACCGAGCCTCATGACGCCGGAAGCGCCAAGCTGTTTGAGCGCCTGATCGTTGACGGCTTTGTCGTCCCTGACAACTAACCGGAGGCGAGTGATGCAGGCGTCAATGCTCTCGATATTATCTGTTCCCCCGATCTCGGCGAGCACTTTGCCAGCCTTGCTGTCGGCAGACGCTGCCACGGCGGAAGTATCAGAGGGGGGATCGGCATCATAAGCGTCATCCTCGCGCCCCGGCGTTTTCAGGTTGAACTTGACAATCATGAACCGGAACAGGAAATAATAGACGACTGCAAATGCGAGTCCGACCGGGATCATGAGCAGCGGATTGGTCGACAGCTTCATGTTCACGAGGTAATCGATCAGACCTGCAGAGAAGGCGAAGCCCAGCTTAACATTCAGCAGGTACATGATCAGGGCCGCTGCACCGGTAAGAATAGCGTGCACCACATACAGCAGAGGAGCCGCGAACATGAAGGAGAACTCGAGCGGCTCGGTAATACCCGTTAAGAAAGAAGCCACCGCTGCGCCGATAAAGATCGAAGCGACCATTTTGCGCTTTTCAGGCCGGGCTGTATGAATCAAGGCTAGCGCCGCCGCCGGAAGAGCGAACATCATAATCGGGAAGAAGCCAGACATGAACATGCCTGCCGTAGGGTCTCCGTTGAAGAAGCGGGTCAGGTCGCCGTGCACGACTTCCCCGGCTGCATTGGTATAATCTCCGATCTGGAACCAGGCGATGGAGTTGAGGACATGATGCAGACCAAGCGGGATGAGTAGGCGGTTGGCGATCATAAACACCATGGAGCCAACGCCTCCAAAGCCTACAATCCAGGCGCCGAAAGCGCCGATGGCATCCTGAATCGGGCTCCAGACCATGCCGAACAGGATGGCCAACACCAGCATGGAGCCGGCGGTGACCATCGGCACAAAGCGTTTGCCGGAGAAGAAGCCGAGCCAGTCAGGAAGCTTGATATTATGGTATTTTTTATACATATAGGCTGCAAGCAGTCCGGCAAATATCCCGCCCAATACGCCCATATCCAGCTTGACATCGTCAGGAATATAGCCGAATACACCTGGAACAGCTCCCAGAATCCGCGTCAGCACCATATAAGCGATCAGGGCAGAAAGCGCGGCGACCGCATCCCCCGCCAGTCCGATTGCCACCCCAATGGCGAAGATGAGCGCAAGGTTGCCGAAGATCGCCCCCGCTCCCTCATTCAGGAATGGAACTACATACTGATTAAGAAATCCCCCAATCACGGGACCGAGTGGAATGTCCTTTTCGTAATTAAGAAGACCGAGGCCTTGAAGAATACCTGCCGCAGGCAGGGTTGCTACAGGAAGCATCAGGGATTTTCCCAGCTTTTGCAGTGATTTCAGCATATTGTTCTTCCTTTCCTTTTTGATTTAGGTTATTTGGACAAGCTGACTTTCATGATAGTTCCCATGCCTGCTTCTACGCTGCCATACTCCGGGTGCGACTCCCATGGCTGTTCAGCCGCATTCGCAACGATGACAGGGGTGATGACCGGATAACCGGCCGAAGAGATCGCGTTCAGGTCAAATTCAATCAGAGTCTGACCGATAGTGACCTGATCCCCGGTCTGCACTTGGGGTGTGAAGCCCTGTCCTTTTAGGCTGACAGTGTTCATACCGATATGCAGCAGCAGCTGCAGCCCGGAAGCATGCTCAATCATTACGGCATGGTGCGATTTGATCAGGTGCACCACAGTGCCGTCGATAGGGGCGACCAGCCTGCCTTCCTGGGGAATCATTGCGACTCCCGGTCCCATAAGTCCTTGCGCGAACGCTTCGTCAGGCACTTCTTCCAAACTGACGCAGGTTCCGGTGAGCGGGGAGGCGACGGATATTGTTTCAGATGTTTTGGCAGATTTGTTGTTTTTCCATTTCCAGATCATTGTGTGTTGTCCTTTCTGTTGTTGGTTTTGGCATGGGTTTGAAAAAGCCGGTATAAATGCATTGCGAGAAAAGCCGTTTCTTCCTCGGGCACTTCTGTACCCAAATCCTCGGCCATTACAGCGCTCAGTTTTCTGGCCAGCTGATATTCGGACGTATATTCATTTTTCACATATTGTGCGAAGGTGGGGGCCGTCATCGGCTGCTGATACAGGCGTTCCATGGAGAAGCGCAGGTGTATCATGAGTCTTGCCTGGCTAAGGCTGCCCTGATCAAAGCGAACGCCACCCTCCTCTTCAATAATCGACAGAAGCTTGCTGATCACATTGGATACCTTAACCAACTGTCCGACAGGGACGTGATTTACGGAGGAGTACACATGGTATGTCAGGAACCCGGCCTCATCCTCCGGCACCTCTACGCCAAAGGCCTCTCCGATCATGGCCGCCGCTTCCGAGGCGATTTCGAATTCTTTCGGAAAACTGAGCTTTGTCTCCGTAAGAAAAGGATTAAGAATCTCCATCCCGTTGCGGATACGATATAAGGTGAACTGAATATGACTAGGAAGAGCAAGGTAGATCTTGTCATTCAGCTTGCCGGGAAACTGATCAGCGATGAGACGGATAATTTGGTCAGAGATGTCGATGACATTGGGATCCAAGTCTTTCATCAGCTCCTGAGCCTGCCCCCATTCCTCCCGGTCTTCCAGCCGGAACCTTTTCTCAATCCGCGGATCATCGGACTGAACGGTGCTTTCCACCTTGAACGCAAATCCCAAACCTTTGCCAATCAGTACGTACTCCTTGGTATTCTGCTGCGACCGGGCCAGAACAATATTGCTGCCGACGACCCGCTCCACCTGCAGAACCATTCCTTTACTCACGGTTCACCGCCTCCTCGTTTCTAAAGTTAACGCTTTCATTCCTCCGGAACGCAAAAAGAGCCAAGAAGCGAGTATAGTCTCATGTTCGCTTCTTGGCTCATGCCCTCTGGGGTGGTAACACGCCAATTCATTTTATGTTTTCATCAGAACGTTCTTCCTACATAATATAAAAGCTGATCTGCCCCCGTCAACCATAATTTTGTCATCCGACTGTTCGTCGTTTAATATAGGGAATGTGTAAACGAAAAGGTACCTGCCGTAGTTGGAGCTAAATCTAACATGAATAGGAGTATGCCTATGTATCTTCGAAGTGTGGAACTCCTGTCGGCCAAGATCGAGAATCGGGACCAATATCCTTTTGACATCCCCGCGATCCGGTCCTTGGAACGATTGGAGCTCACGAATAACGTTACTTTTTTTGTAGGTGAAAATGGTTCAGGGAAATCTACGCTGCTGGAAGGCATCGCACATCAATGTGGCTTCAATACCGCAGGGGGTGGCAGGAATAATACCTATGAGACACATGCTTCGGAATCCTCGCTCGGGAGTTATCTCAGGCTGGCCTGGTTGCCCAAAATAACGAATGGTTTCTTCATGCGCTCTGAATCGTTCTATCAATTCGCATCACATGTCGATGAGATGCCGGCATCGCTTCAATATTATGGCGGGCGTTCATTACATGAACAATCACATGGGGAGTCTTTTCTCAGTCTGTTCGTCAATCGCTTCAGTTCCAAAGGCATCTATCTGCTCGATGAGCCCGAAGCCGCTTTATCTCCAGCAAGGCAGCTCTCTTTATTGCGTATCCTTCATGATCTTTCGGGCACTTCACAATTCATTATTGCGACGCACTCACCTATTCTGCTCGGGTATCCGGGGGCGGAGATTTTAAGTTTTGACGATAACCATATTCAAGAGGTAACCTATGAGGATACCGATCACTACCAGATTACCCGCAGCTTTCTGGAGAACCGTGACCGGATGCTGAATGAATTATTCAAAGACTAACTTGAGATGTGATACCAAGATTAATACTACATTTTATGAGGAGAGATTGGATGAAAGTAGGATTCATAATCATTGATATGCAAGAGAGTATTGTGCGGAAAAAGATGGACCAGAGATCGATAGACCATGCTTGCGAGTACATTAACCATGTAGCTAACGTGCTGCGCTCGAATGATCATGTGGTCGTTCACGTGCAGGATGTGGAGGGCATGGAGGAGACACCACCGGAAGAATATCGTATTATTCCCGAGGTAGATGTGAATGAGAAGGATATCACAGTTACCAAAGAAGCTTCCAATGCTTTCTGGCAAACTAATCTGGAGCAGGTTTTGAAGAGTCATGGAATTGAATTGGTGATTATCTCCGGGTTTGCCGCAGAGGAATGTGTTCTATTTACATACAACGGTGCGATGGAGCGAGGTTTCAGGCCGGTGATGTTGCAAAATGGAATTCTTAGCACACATCCCGAAGCGGTGACTTCAACGTATAGAGATCGAAATGTGATCTCATATCCTGTGGTTGATTATCTATATAAGTTCAACTAAAGAGGTTTACACTGAGCACTCCAATGACAGAACAACCTTCCGATCGCTGTTATCCCCAGATTTTTTTGATTCCCTTTTTAAAGGGGAAATCCGGTGATAAAGGCGAACGCTCCGCTTCTTCAGGTTATTTCTGTCCTCTCCGTTTTTGTGTAAAAAGTTTAGTTGAACCTATATAATTCAATAATTATTAGCTAGGTGCTAATGGATACTTGGTGAAAAATAAAGATAAGACCAATAATCGGACTCTGTAGGGAGTCTTTTTTTTGCACAAATGTACACTTCCACTACGACAGTTAAGGTTACTCTATGGTTTAAACCAAACTTTTCCTATATCTGCTGTGGTTGAAAGGATATATTGAGAACAGGGCACAGCAAACTCGTTGTGGACATCGGAAAGGTTATGTATGGATCACTAACCAACTCATTAACTAAGGGAGATGTGTAATGAAGATGAATGTAAAAATTACGAGTATTTTGGCAGAACAAAAGGAATTGTTTCTCAACCTGTTCAACTTGTACTTATATGATCTGTCTGAATTTTCTGGGGAAGATTTACTTGAAGAGGGGAAATATGATCCAACGAACACCTATCTATATCTGGAACGCGATGAATTACATCCGTTTTTGATTCAGTATGAAGGAAAGGTTATTGGATTCGTACTGGTGTGCTCACCTCCATATGTGCCGGAAGACGTGGATTATACCGTCCAAGAGCTGTTCATGGTGAAAAAGTATCGTGGACAGGGGCTGGCAGCACAAGCGGTTGACTTGGTTTTTGCTCAATTTGAGGGTACATTCAAAGTAGAACAGCTTGCTAATAATGCAGCCGCAGTTTCATTCTGGAAAAAATATTATGAGCAACATCAGATTGAATATACCGAGTCTGAATATAGCATTGAGATTGACAACATCGCTGGTAGCCACCGGATTTTGTCCCAGACTTTTGTGCGTGAAAGAGAGAAATAATATTTGAATTAGAAGGTGATTGCTCTGTTCATTATCGCAGCAACCAAGGGGGATTTGAAGTGGATTTCGGGTGTATTTCAGGCAGAAGATGTAGCTAGACAGTACATGGATCTTATACCAGATGAGCTTAAGGGATACCAGAAATTCTTTCAGATAGAGAACCTCACATATCCTTTTTATATTATAGAGCGTCAGGAATCTCCGTTTAGGTTTCTCGGTAAATATGAAGTGATTTCACTTTTCGATCATACGGATGTATCAGAAGACGAAGATGAGGTGCACTTCAATATCTACATGGTGGATTCAGATTATAGACCAAAGAAACCTGGAACAGATTATATGGGAATACTGAGGCATGATCATGTGACCAATGAGTTTATAGAGATGTATCGAGAAGAAGAAACAGAATTTCTGAGTAGACGAAGGATTTTATGAATGTAAGGAAGTTTTTTCACGGTCCTATTTTGCTTCTCCTAATTTGGGAGTTAGATAGGATCTTTTTCAATTTCCATTTACCAATACATGGGTTATGATGAATTAAGAGGAGTCTATGGGAGTGACGTGTAAGGGGGGGGAAGTACTTAGGTATGCCGAATCATCATTTTGTTATCGAAAACAAATCGCAAGTAGACGGGAATATTCATACCTACTACTCATGGGATTCACAAGGGAGAATACATGGAAGTGGATTAACCACGGAGAATCATGCGACCTTGGAAGACGAATTCGTTGCGTACATCTATGATACCCTTTGCTGGTTGGATACATGGAATCCATCTACCTCTATGCGATGTAGTGGACTGAACAACTATGGAATAACCGTTATTGAAGAACAGGATGTTTTGTTGAAGTTTCATCAAATCATTCGGGCCTGGGTCAATCTATTCAGCCATGCGGCGGATCCGATTGTTCTAACAGGGAGTTACTGTTTTGATGGAGAAGAACGGAAGGGCTGTCACGAAAAACTCGTGTACAACAAAGTTGAATTAATCAACGAATTAAACAAGCTTGCAAACATGGCAAAGTATGCTGAGGTAAATGGGAAATGTATTGTGCATTTTGGGATATGAATCAATAGAAAAGTTTCCTGATAAAAATCTTAAGCTGCTGAGAAGCAACCCATTAGAGAGGAGCAAGAGTAATGACTAGTCGTATTGTAGTTACGGGTGGAGCTATTATTCGAGATTATATGGGGAGGGTTCTGCTGCAAAAGAGATCAGATTATGGAGATTGGGGGTTACCCGGTGGAGGTATGGAGCCAGGTGAACGAATCGAAGAAACCATGATTAGAGAAGTGAAAGAGGAAACAGGGCTTGAGGTGAGTTCTTATGAATTGGCCTCCATATACACGGGCGAGAGGATGCACTATACGTATCCGGATGGAAATGAAGTAGTATTTGTAATGTTTTTATTTGACGTTATTGCGGAGTTGGAAGGAAAACTCTGTGATGATCAGGTAACTCTTTTATTTGAAGATGAACAAAAGGAGTCATTACAGCTTGTTTTTAAAAGTCTGGATGAGATTGATATTTCGACAATTAACAATGTGCAGAAGCCTATATTTGTAGACTTGAAGCAAGGAGAGTCTAAATTGCTACGCGAGTGACAGCGTTAATAGAATAGCTCAAAATGAATAGAGGTTAGATTGATGAAAAACATGGAATTAATTCAACCTTTTATTCCAGCATTTTCTGTTCAAAATTTGGAGTGGGTTGCTGGGTTGAATCTGTATATAAAACAAGACAAATATTATGAAAATATTTTGATAGCAGATATTACATTTTTAATGAAATTCTCAAATGTTACATATGAATTACTTTTTAGATTTACTAATATTGAAAGTTTTCGTTATGATCCTGATGGTGTTTTAGTTAAGATAATTGGGTTTAATATTAAAGATTTAAAAGATCACGGATATCATCCGATGAAATATTTTGTTGAGGACTATGAGGATGGAATATTAGGATTTTATTGTGAGGATATTGAATTGATACATGTACAAGAGAGTGAGCACTTAGCTTTGTAAATCATAGAACATCATAGTGGAGCCTTTTAATAAAGAAAGGAGTTTTTACATTGCCTTGGCCTATGGTTCATTTTGCAATTGCATCCGAATTGATATCAGATCCATCCCCTGAATTATTATTGGGAAGCCTCGCTCCAGATTCCATTCACGTAAGAACTAATCTTCGTACCGAAAAGGCGAAAACCCACCTCATGCCAGAGGCAGGAAGGTTCGCAACAGACGAAGAACTTAAAGAATTTTTTGAGTCCAACAAGAAGATAGCTTATAGTGATCCCAAATTCCTGCAATATCTGTGCGGTTACATCGCTCATATCTATACGGACCGGGTGTGGACATTCGATATATATCCTGCATATGAAGTTCACCCCAATGGAAGAAACGTGTATACACAGGATGTCACAAAGCTGGAGTTTGTGATTTTACGGAATTGGAACAAGGCCAACGATTGGTTAAATGAGCTGAACGTGGGGAGAGCATTTAATTTAGGCGGATTGCTGGAGTCTGAGGTGTATCAGTATAGAGGAGAGAAACTGGCGTTTTTAGCTGCCCCTGACAACGAGCCTTTGGGGGATTTTAATATTTTATCCATTGAAGCTATGGAAGAGTTCATACATACAACCGGATTGGCTCTAAAACAATTGTATACAAAATGGAATGTGTATGAAGATTTACGCAGCACTGTGTAAGCAAGGGAGGGATTTACCTGAAGATATACAGGAAACAAGTCCGCAAAATTGTAGTGAATGATACACTTTTCCTGTACGTTGTGGATGAGCAAGCATACGATATCGTCATTCGGGTTTATTCGAATGCGCTTAAATCCACATATGTAGAGTTCGATGTTGCTTGGGAAGATACATGGGATATATTTGTCTATGAACCCAGACTGATATCCAACCTTATTCAATATGCTATAAAACAAGGGTGGGACTACCAACAGAAGAATAACAAAATGAAATTTAACAACGCGAACAGCATTGTAAGAGTTTTAATGGCAGAGAAACAAACAGGACCATAAGGGACTTGGACACAAATTAAAAGGACGTATACTACTCCCAAATTCACCTAATTCTAAATTAGAAAGTATATGTAATTAAAGGCATGGTCTCCAGTTATTCTTGCATCATAGAATCACATAAAGGAGGAAGGACATGGACATCGTTATGACGCTTGAACCACACGGATGGATGGATATTACGATTCAACCCAATCAGGGAGAACAAATTGAGATCCCAGTTTCTTTTTTGTCGGATGCGGTTGATGAGATTGCACGTCAATTCGTTGCATTGCACAAGGGAGCAACAGAGGTAACTATGACCATGCAGACCGAACCAGGAGAATATCGCTTCTGGATCAAGAAACGTTCGCAGGTAATCGTTCAATTCATGGTGTATGAGATGAGTGATAACTTTAGCCCAGAAGACGTTACAAAGGGTCGGTTACTCATGTCTGAAGAGCTAACGCTGGTCAAGTTGACCAAGCTGTTTTACAGAGAACTAAGCAAATTGAAGGAAATGGGACCAGAGGAATATCACAAACGGTGGAGTTTTGAGTTTCCCCTGAATGCCTATGAGCGGATAGGAAGGGTTGTCCAGACCCGATGAAATCGATTGTTTTTGACGAGAAGGAGGGGTGACGTGCCGAATATATATAAGGGAAGATACTCAGCACAGATTGAGGGAGAATTTGTTGTTTTTATTATCGGAATGAGGATCAATCGTCTGTGGGCTATACATAAATGGCTGCCTGTCTTAAAGTCCATGGGCCCGATGATTAAAGAACTGTATATGAATCCGGAGACCGGATTTCTTAGTACAGAGTATTTTATAAGCTGGCGTGGGGTGACGCTACTGCAATACTAGCGCTCTTACGATGAGTTGGAGAAATACGCACGGGGCGGATTACACTTGGAAGCTTGGAAAAGATTCAACCGATCCATTGGTACTGACGGAACAGTAGGAATTTATCATGAAACATACAAGGCTCAGTCGGGTTCCTTTGAGACCATATACGCCAACATGCCCAAATTCGGATTAGCTAAAGCGTCTGAACATGTGCCTTCGACAGGGAAGATGGAGACATCCAGACGCAGAATGGGCGGAGAGAATGACCCGGCAGTGAAAGCACCAGAGAATCCTTAAAGTGGTGAATAGAGAGGAGCATGTTATGAAGGCTAAACTTCGACCAGAAGATGTACATTCAAAGCAGCTTAGCTGGTTGTGTATTAAACCGATGCTTGTTTCTGTACGGGGCAGAGATATGGCAGCCAAAACAGAGATATACCGACAGTTACACGAAGGGCAACAAGCTTTATTTCTGTTCTATTCCTATCACAATCACACGAAGAGTCTGGCAGAGTTTTATTGGTTTTCTGCATATAACATCATTGAGATTAAGAGTTGGCATGGGATTAAAAAAGGGATGCACTTTTTTTGTATAGATGAGATGGTAACTGTACTGGACCAGATAGAAAGTCTCATTACGGACAAAAATAAAGTGGGTGAAGAGTGGCGTGAGGTGCTAGCAACGGATATGGAGAAGGACCCAATCTTGCTACAGAGAACAGAGGTGTTGTATGCAACCTATCAGACCGTGGCGCAAGCAGCTATTGCACACATGAATAAGATAATCCTGCAAAATCAGGAGATGTATCTGGAGGTCGAGTAGGTTAAGGCAGCACCTTGATAAAAAAGAATAGCTCATGCCTTGAATACTCTGGATGAGTACATAGAAGAACTGCTCCCATGGAGTGGTTCTTTTTCGTATCTATGGAGTGCCGATGCAACAAACCTGCAAAATCATGCAACAAAACGCAATACAGTGGGATAGTCGTAACTATGCTTGTAATATGAGTTGTGAGAGGGGGGCAAACACATGAAAGTCATTTTTGAAGAGGACACGACAGTTGAAAAAAGGTTAGCCAAGGTCATAACACATCCGGCGGAGAAGTCGAAGTGGGACCGTATTCAGAAGGCAATCTGTGAATCGGAAACTCAATTAACGGTCATCCATGCCAAGAATAATCGCAATATACAGATCCAATTGAGTTCGGTGATTGCCTTTGAATCAGAGGATCGGATGTGTTGTGTACGTGTGATTACAGGCGAGAGATACTTGCTTAACAAACGCTTGAAATTTGTGGAAGAAGACCTGGATGACATTCATTTTGTGAAAATCAATAATCAAACGATCATCAACACACGGTATATCACCGCATTCTCTGCAACAGACCATGCTCGGATTAAGGTAGATCTGAGTGATAGCTCCAGTTACTTTGTCAGTCGATTTTATATTAAAAACTTTAGGGGGAAATTATCATGATGATGCAGCTTAGGATGTCCTTTTTTCAAGTATTCACCGTTACTTCACTCTGGGTGACCTTGCTATTGACCCTATTCTATAATGATCAACCAATCGAAATGGGCTATTTGTGGAATATTGCCGGCATATCAGCTATTGCAGCTGTGTTGTTTGGCGTGATGTACAATGCGCTATGGAACCATTTTACGTTAAAACCGGTATGGAATATCGCCATTTCTTCCACATTCAATATTGCAGGAGGTATGGCGATCGTATGGTTATTCTCCACGGAAATGTTCCATATGATTGCTCCCTGGTTCCCCGGCATGTGGTTGTTATCCATTGTGCTGCACATCATCGCTTTTTATTTTTATGCTAGAATGGATAGCAGGAAAAAAGCGGAAGAGTTAAACAACATTCTCAAGTAGGTAGGGAGTACACGTATGAACGAGGAAGAACTGTTGGAGCTGTACGGATTGGATCCTGATGAGGTAAACTGGGAGGCCATTCGACAGTTGCTTCACCAAGAGATAGAGAATCAAAACTTAGAGGATAACGAAGTTCTGAAACTATTGTGCATCATGTTATTCTGTATTGGAAATGTAGAGGACACCCAGCTAATATGGCGGGCCAAACGAAAGAATCAGGATACGGGCAGTTATATTGATGTGCAGTTATTATGTGGTGCGGGATATGAGCGGACCTTATTTTATCTAGAAAATATGGACGGGGGGCAGGCACATGAGGAGTTGCTTTACCTTAAACAGTGCGAGCCGTATGATTTTGTTGATTTTTCCAAAGTGGAATGGGTCTCAGACTATGAACAATATTACGGTGTTTGATATATGTGCACACTGGAAGGAGAGTTACTATGCCAAGTTTGCATGACAACATCATATTAAGCTACGAAGTTGATTTAGAGAACGAAAGGATAAGGATGTGTACTCGTTCGAGTCATGATGTGCCGAAAAATATGGATGTCTTATTCTCTGGTGTTATGGCCCATGCGTTTGATACACCGCTGCATGGCAGCATTATTTTGGATCTGGATGAGTGGGATATAGAGCATTTTATCCCTTATAATCGAGAGTTGTTAGAATCGGGGATGGGTCAGGGTTGGCCTGTCAGTTATGATTCCTATGACGAATTACAAATCCGGCTGATCGAGGAGAAATACAAGTATATGGTGATCTCATCCTCGTATGGATTGAGTGGTTGGGTTTTGGCGAAGAACGTAGAGATTTCTGTTCAAGAAACGGGGTGAACGGGTTGAGGCGTGAGTACACACAGCATGGTAGCAAGAGGGGAGCAGGACTAAGAACGGGCATTGTTGTGCTTGTTGTTCTGTTCGTTATTCTAGTAATGGCCAATCCAAACGAAGAAGAATTTGTTGCATGGCTCGCAAGTGAACATGATATCCATTCTTCGTATGATATGAATGAAGGCAGGACGTTTACGCAGACGATCAACGGTGAGGAAAAGACGCTTCATTATACAGGTGGACATATACAGCATATGGGGATTTCAACATATAGTTACCTTTTTTCGGATAATGAAGAAAAAGAGATCCAGATTAAAGCGGTCGGCATAATGAATATGCTATTTAATAGATAGGTAGAATGATTGTGGACAGTTAAAAAATTTGGGAGGAATTTCTGCTGATATCCGCGCTCTTTGCATGATGTAACTCGTGCAGAAGCGTGTTTTTTGCGTGAAAAGTGCTAGAAATAGAGATGGTTTACTTCGTTTATTCGCAAATTCCACATTATGGGTTATGATGTACCTTGAGAGAAAATTTTACAACATAGGAAGTCTTCGTTCTAAATAAAAGGCATTTAAGGTCTTTACCAGGGGAGTGTTATCCATGATTAAATGGAGGGCTGATGATGAAAAAGTTAACTGTAGTTTCATTATTATTTCTACTTCTAATGGCCTGTCAGAACCAGGAAAACACTGAAGATGCACAACAATCAATAGATTCCTCGGCTCAAAGTGTCACAGAAAAAGAGGCACAACAGGATGAAGAAATATCGACATCCCAACAGAAGGAAGACATCCCACCAGAGTATCTAGATGAAACAAACTATACAGGGGACAAATTGGAAATCGTCAAACTTATGAATGCCCGTATGCGTTATTTATACGAAGAGGATGAAAAGCGATATATGAATCTTTTTGATCCGAAATCTCCTATATCAGGTATGGGAAGATACAAAGTTCTCAAGGTTACTTCGATGAGCGATATAACTATACAGGAGCAAAGGAAGCTCTATCAGGCAGCGGTGACGGTTAATGAGTTAAAAGAGAACAACGAAGAGTATAACAATACGATGGTGTTTTGGAAAAAGAAAGAAGATGGCGATTCTGCGCAATGGGTTATTGCAGATATTGATTGATAACATAGTGGCTGATAGATGGAAGATCCATATCATCACACAACATAAAGGATGATGTAATGATGACAAGGCAATTAATACTGATTGAAGGGTTACCGGGTTCAGGCAAGTCAACGATTGCCGAGATGGTTTCCGAAATTTTGATAGAACAAGGCAAGAAGGTACAACTATTTCAGGAAGGAAACCTGGATCACCCTGCTGATTACGAGGGCGTATCTTTTTATTATGCAGGAGACTTCGAGACTTTATTGAAAACGCATGAAAAATACAGAGAGGTTCTGGAAAGTAATGCGATTGCCCATGATCAAGGTTTCTTGATTCCTTATCGTAAGATGAAAGAACAATGGGGAATAGAGCTTCCCGATCACATTGTACAGGATATTTTCAGCCGAGATATTTACGAAATTCCTTTTGAGCAAAATGTTAAGCTGATCACCGAGAAGTGGCAAGATTTCGCCCGAAATGTGTTAAGCACGAATGATGACTGCATCACGATATTTGAATGTTGTTTTATCCAGAATCCACTAACCATGGGTCTTGTAAAATGCAATCAATCCAAAGAGCAGAACGTGCAGTATGTATTGGAACTGGGGCGTATCATTCATGCTCTGAATCCGCTTCTCATCTATATCGACCAGAAAGATATATCCTATACCTTTGATAAGGCAGTTAGTGAAAGACCAAAAGAATGGTCAGAGGGATTCATTAATTATTATACGAACCAGGGTTTGGGGCAGGCACAGGGTTATCAGGGTGTTGAGGGTACGGTACAGGTTTTGCAGGAAAGAAAGAAGCTGGAGACCGAAATCTATGGGTTACTTCAAATGGATAAGGTATGGCTGGATAATTCGGATTATGACCGCGAGGCTTGTAGGCACAAGCTAGAAAAGATTCTGCAGTAACCTTAATGAAATACGAATACATACCGGAGGTCAGTTTTATGACATTTTATGAAGTAGCCTTAATTGCAACAACCGCAATCTTAATTATTATAGGTGTTCGAAGCAAACGGAAACCATTGGTTAGATGGGGCATGGTCAGTTTGGTTCTATTGCTCGTACTTATTATTCCTTCGTTCATTAACGGGTTCATGGACGGATTTGCTGATGGATGGTCAGCGAGATGACCACTGCAGATAACAATAATATATCGTTTGAACAAAATCACAACAAATTCAACTTCCGTGTGGCAGGTATTGTGATGGATGCGGGAAGAGTTCTTTTGCATACGACTGAACAGGATGATTTCTGGAATCTGCCCGGAGGGCGGGTAGAATTGAACGAGACAACAGAAGCGGCTATTGTGCGAGAAATGATGGAGGAACTGGGGGTTCATGTAGAAGTGCAAAGGCTCGCATATGTTAGTGAAGATTTCTTTGAATATGATGGCCTGAAGTATCATGAAGTTGGCTTTTATTATGTCATCACATTGCCTGAAACCCATAAACTTTATAGTGAAATTGAATTCAACGGTCTAGAGGATAACGGTAAGTTAATCTTCCGATGGTTTTCCTTGGACGAACTGGAGCAGATGGAAGTTTATCCTGTGTTTTTGAAAAAGGAACTGACTGATCTCCTCGATGCAAAAGGCATCAAACACTTCATTCAGAAATAGAGGGATAGGTGCCTATGGACATTACATTTATTCGTCATGGTCATGGCGAACACTTGATGGATTATCCAAACCAATTAAATTGTCTGCATCCTGGCCTCACTGAATTGGGAAAAAGTCAAGTCATAGCGTTGCGTAAACAAGTGGTTTTTGCGCCTGAAGACGTCATTTTGGTTAGTCCAACGAAACGTACGATCGAAACAGCACTCCTTCTAACCCCTAACAAAAATCTTGTGTTCTTCAGCCCGCTGGTTGGCCCAAGAATATTTCCTCAGAATCCAGAGTTTGTTCCTTTCGTCTGCGATCAGATCTATTCCAAGGAAGAGATCAGTCATCAGTATACTGACATAAGATTGGTTGAGCTGGGGTTG
The DNA here is from genome assembly GCF_037976585.1 of Paenibacillus sp. FSL k6-2145. Lineage (NCBI taxonomy): Bacteria > Bacillati > Bacillota > Bacilli > Caryophanales > Paenibacillaceae > Paenibacillus > Paenibacillus sp. FSL k6-2145. Next base: position 3,917,035 of record NZ_CP150267.1, read on the forward strand.
GATTGTTGGGGAGAAAGTATTAATCAGATAGATGCATGTCGATTCAAGATATTAGCTGAACAGCTTCTTGAGTGGTGCAGGCAACAGAGCGGCAATACGTTTATCATTTCCCATGATGGTACGATATCGAACTACAGGATGGTACTCGGAGAAGAAGGGTTAACCAAAAGTGATTTTCTTGGTGAAGCAGGGCAGTACACGATCAAGAACTTTTAACTTTTAAAGGAGATCCCGACAATCTCTTTTACTACACATTAGACAAGGATCTGCTTTATAAGCGACTATAACTGCACTTAGGGGGATTTTCAATGAAGTTATCGGATTATGAGTATCTAACTTTGGCTCTGGAAGAAGCAGAACAATCATTTACTGAAGGAACGTATCCGATTGGTGCGATAATCGTGGATGTGGATGGGATTGTCGTGAGTAAAGGCCGGAACCGAGTCTTCTCGGATTGCGACCCCACCGCACATGCTGAGGTGGATGCCATTCGTCGGGCAGGAAAACATTTGCTGGATGTAGAGAAGAAGAAATTCTCGAAGAAGAAAGACTTGACGCTTTATACTACCTGTGAGCCTTGTCCCATGTGTTCGTGCACCATATTAATGTCGGGGATTAAGAAGATTGTATGGGCAGCAGATGATGAAGAATATGGCGGGCTTCGACGTTTCAAGGAAGGGCCTCATTTTATCCAAATGTTTGACACATTATCCTGTGTTGCAGCACCATACCTTGATCTGGAAAATAAACAGAGAGTATTGCTCGCCAAATGGAATATTGGTAGAGGTTTGCTTAATACAGAGTGGGAGATTCCCAAACAATGATCCTAATCCAAAGGGGATGAATCCACATGGAATTCGTGGGAGAGAAGGTCAGAATAACAACAGTCACAGAGCAGGACCTCGACTTCATAGGTCAACTTGAATGTGATACAAACATATGGAGCTTTGAGGAAACTGTTGAAACGGATGAGGAAAAGGCCCGTGAGAAATATCGCAGCCATTTTGCTGTCACAGATGAGAAACCGTATGCCTATGATTTCGTTATACGCCGCTTGAATGATCCGGAGGATACACCTCTTGGTATCGTTCAGATATGGAGTTATGTGGATTACCGAAAAAGTTGGGAACTTGGATACGGTGTGCTTTCAGAATGCGCAGGCAACGGATATGGGAGCGAGGCTACCCGTCTTTTGTTACAATTTGCATTTCAAGAGTTACAAGCTCATAAGGTCGTCGGCATGTGCAATTCACAAAATGTTCGCTCAGCAGCACTGATGCAGCATGTGGGAATGACACGCGAGGCCGTTTTCCAGGAAGAACTATGGTGGAACAATCAGTGGACAGACCAGTATTTTTTCTCGATTTTGGATAGAGAGTTTAAGCCAGTCTAATAGGTACGGGAGGAAATCAGATGACTACGTTAGTTCTGCTAAGTGATTTGGTAATCGAATCTAACGATAAATTGGATCAGAGAATACGAAGCTTATTTAACAGTGAACAGCCTTCCATCGGATATATTCCTTCGTGTTCCGATCCGGAGCGGAAATATTTTGAACACACCAGACGTTATTATAATCAAGTAGGAATCGATAACATTCAATATTATGATCTTGATCTGGAGTATGAGGAGAGCACATTTGGCTCTATTTTCGAATGTGATGCGATTCATCTATCCGGAGGAAATACGTTTTATTTTCTAAGTTTATTACAGAAGAGAAATGTGCTTGGTTTGCTGCGTTCCTATGTGAAGAGTGGTGGCATTCTGATTGGGGTCAGCGCAGGCAGTATTCTGACTACACCTACGATAGAGATAGCTGGGTATGGGGAAGATGCAGATGAAAACAATGTAGATCTGAAAGATATGAAAGCACTGGGACTCGTTGATTTTGAATTTGCACCGCACTGGGATGGTTCGGAGAACACTCTGAATTCATTAAGAGAGTATACACGCGTTAACTGTACGGCGGTTTATGCGTGCCAAGATGGTGGCGGGCTTGTAATTGATGGTGCAGGCGTAGAGTTATATGGAAATGTGCGTCTCATAGATTACAGAGAGAGTGGGTCTGTTGATGAGTAATATTACGGTCTATCATTATGATGCTTTCTCTACAGTTCCTGGTCAAGGTAACCCGGCAGGAGTGGTTTTTGATGCTGATCATTTGAGTGAGATCGCGATGCAGCAGATCGCTTATCAAGTTGGTTTTAATGAGACAGTATTTGTGTTGAACTCTGAAGTAGCTGACGTCCGATTACGTTATTTTACACCTGGCCATGAGATTAATCTGTGTGGTCATGCCACAATGGCATCACTGTATGGTTTGAAGACACGCGGTATGTTAAGTGACAAAGAGTTGATCACGATTGAAACCAATGTAGGGATATTACCGATACGATTTGAGCGCAATGCCGACACCATTTACATGGAAATGAAACAGGATCAGCCGCAGTTTATACCGTTCCAGGGGGATATGGAGAAGCTGGTAAGCGCCATAAACCTAACTCTGGATGATGTCGACCTTTCTACGCCAGTCGTTTATGGGAGTACGGGAACCTGGACGTTATTAATCCCGATTCGTGAATTAAACTCTTTTATGAAAATGAAACCGGATTCTTCCCTGTTCCCAGGAATTCTAATTGAGAACCCCAAAGCTTCCCTGCATCCCTTTTGTTTCGAAACTCGTGATTCCGATGCGATGATGCATGCCAGACATTTCTCTTCACCTTACTCAGGTACTACGGAAGATCCAGTGACTGGAACAGCCTCCGGGGTGATGGGTGCTTATTATTTAACTTATGTGAAACCGGAGATCGATGAGGTACAGTTTGTGATAGAACAAGGGCATGAGATTGGTAGAGATGGAAAGGTTCAAGTGAGTGTGATTCGGGATGGTGAGGATATGGATGTCAGAATGAAGGGGACGGCTGTTTTTGTGCGTGAACTAAACGTTGAATTGGACACCTGAACATATACATAAAGGAGTTGCTCTTGTTGAATGAAAAAACTGTTTTAGATAGCGTTACTCATGTTTTGAAAGAAGAATTAACGGATGCCTTGGTGGGGATATATCTACACGGTTCTATGGCCATGGGATGCTTTCATCCAAATCAGAGTGATATCGATATTTTGGTCGTTAGCCGGGAAAAGCGATCTGCCGACACCTATCGAAGGATTGCACAAAAGCTAATGCATATTGAAGATGAGATGCACATTACGAAAGGTTTTGAACTCAGTGTTGTACTGGAAACTGCGATTGTTGCCATGGCATACCCTACTCCTTTCGAATTTCATTACTCTGCTTATCACCGGGAGAAATATCGAACGGATGAGCAATATCTCTGTGGCGGATATGAAGATCCGGATCTGGTAGCACATATGGCGGTCATCTATGATCGAGGTATTGTGCTGGAAGGTAAACCTATTAAGGATCTGTTCCAACCGGAAAATCGTGAACATATGATTGCCTCAATCACATCGGACGCGAGTTCAGCAATTGAAGAAATTGTGGAAAACCCGGTCTACTATGTATTGAGTCTGTCTCGGGTTCTTTTGTATGTGAAAGATTCAGTCATTCACTCCAAGCGAGAAGCAGGAGAATGGGCACTTACAAACCTTCCCTCTAAATACAAGGAGGTCATCTCACAATGCCTTGCAAAGTACAATGGTGATCTGGAGAATGTGAATTTGAGTGATGAAGCCTTACTTCTGGAGTATGCGGAATATATGTTGAATCAGATCCACGTGAAGGGAAATTAACATGTTGCAAATTTTTGATATTGTGTACTGATCTGACTGACTATATGAAAAAAATAACTGGGCCTATATCGGCAAAGGATATCTGCTTGATGATGAAGAGACGAGAATCTATGAAAATAAAAGATTTGATTTCTGACATGAAGGAGGATGTGCTGTGAGCGAATCATTACAGGATCAGATTCAATTTCTCATTGAGATTGATAAACTGAAGACAATTGAACGAAAGACGAGAATAATGCATGGGGAGAGACTTGAAAATGATGCGGAGCATTCCTGGCATCTGGCGATGATGGCTTTGGTTTTACAGAGTCATGCCAACAAGGATGTGGATATTCTTAAAGTCATTAAGATGCTTCTCGTTCATGATCTGGTTGAGATCGATGCGGGAGATACTTTTGCCTACGATACGGTGGGGAATACGGATAAATATGATCGTGAACTTCAAGCGGCTCATCGGCTATTTGGTATGTTGCCTAAGGAACAGGCTGAAGAACTACTCCAGTTATGGTTAGAGTTTGAAGCAAAGCAGACGCCTGAAGCACAATTTGCCTCATCTCTTGATCGGTTGCAGCCTCTTATCCACAATCATCAGAATGAGGGAGATACGTGGCAGAAATATTACATTACAAGTGAACAGGTGTTAAACAGAAACCGTGAGATTGTAAACGGTTCCGAAACATTGTGGGAGTATGCGCAGCAGCTTATTCAGAAATCCGTGGATCAGGGAATCTTGACCAAATCATAAGGATGCGTTTTCACGTATGCACTTTGAAGATGGGGGAGAAGCATGGATGGGATATATCATGGAGCTAAGAAAACTGGTGGGTTCGCGTCCTCTAATTATGGCGGGCTCATGTGTACTCGTGTTCAATGAGGAAGGTCACCTGCTGCTACAAAAACGTACAGATAGCTTGGATTGGGGGACACTTGGGGGATCCATGGAACCCGGGGAGTCTTTGGAGGAAACAGCTGCGCGGGAATTGTATGAAGAGGCCGGACTGAGAGCGGAATCGTTCAAACTCATTAGCATTTTTTCAGGTGAGGACATGTACTATCAGTATCCACACGGTGATGAAGTATACAACGTCATGGCTGTTTATGAAGCTGCAGGCATCAAGGGCAGCCCAACCATTATGGATGATGAAGGTCTGGAACTCCGATATTTTAATCTGAATCAGCCGATCCCTGAGATCAATCCGTTTACGGAATATGTGTTGAAGAAGGCAGGATATATCAGAACTTAATAGTAAGAGGGGGGATATTATGACACAGGACTTCTATTGTGATGAGGTGCTGAGTGGTAGAACGCAAGTCAAAGTTGTCATGGAAACAAATAACGTTATGGCTTATCATCACACTCGGCCATACTACAAGCATCACATTGTTGTAATTCCCAAGATTCATATTCAGTCCTTCATTTCAGAAGAGGAAGAGAATAATGATGAGCTGCTCTTAGAAATGATGCAGGTCATTAAAAAAGTAGCTGCTGACTTGTTAGCTCAGACAGGCTCATCGAAGATTGTAACTAACTTGGGCAGTTATCAAGACTCGAAGCATCAGCATTGGCATATAGTCAGTGGTGAACGAACTTAGAAAACTGTATACCGGATTAACAAACTTCCACCGTTCACTTACGGATGTGGAAGTTTTTTTCGTTTTGAATCAATAAGTACACCGAATGACTTTTACATCCACCATAAAAGTTAACTGAGGAAAAATATGCTAGAATAGGGAGTGGTAGTTTAATAGATTCATAGGAGGAATAACAATTATGATTACTATATTTCTAATGTTGATTAATGTGTTGTTATACGGACTGGGTGTGTATGCACTGATCCTGTTTATTAAGCTTGCCCGGCGTGGGATTCAGGCACTGGATATCTACCTGTATGAGAAACGCGGAGAGCGGTTCTAACGTTCACCATTTCACACTCGAACAGAATTATCATTTTTCTCTCAGTGTTTTATCTTTCCTAATCTAGTATGATTAACGCATCAATCCAGTAAAGAGAGGGTTAATGACATGGATGCTTTTTTAGAGCAAATTAACGAGTTAAACGAGCTTCAGAAGGACTTGGTTAGCCTACATCCTTTGTTTGCAGAACATTATCCAGTGGTTGTAGCCTATGAAGCTTTATTATATATCTATGATTATTCGTCCAAAACGCAGCAATATGAGTGGGTGAAGACGGTTCCGGACGATTTATATATTCCAGATGAATGCCTTGCTGCTATGCCGGTGCATCATATGAACGGACGAATGTGTGCGATCGTAACGGATACAGCGTTCAAAGATCTGGAACAGAAAGTTTATCTGTTCCACGAATATGTTCATTGTTATGTATATGAGAAATATGATGAACGGATCGTCAACCGTCTCAAGATTAAACATAAAATGGACCAACTGAAGCGTGTGACATGGGAACTGGATTATGAGTTTCCGTATGAAGATGAAATCGTTATGGAGCGGATTAACTCATTGTTGTCTGCTTTGAAGAGTAAAGACCTGACACTAGTACACACAGCTAGAAAGGCGTTGTTTAGCTCATTAAATGAAGAACAAGCCGAGTACTGGAGCTGGTTGGAGTGGAACGAGGGTTACGCGCGTTATATTGAGAATCTGATTCGGGCAAAATTCGGGCAGGAGAGCAATCATTTTGGAGATACAGCTCCGTTTAATCGTCTAGTATTCTATGAGTGTGGGTCGGAATATATTAGTCTGCTTGTGAAGGAGCACCCGGAGTACCATACGGATCTGGAGCAGCTGTTTGACCGCATGCAAGTGGAGAGAATTCAGGGTTAATCACGCATCTACGGTGAAAAAAAGGTGGAACATCGAAGTCTCACTATTCCAGTGATCTGTACGTTGCACTAGTAGGTTATATCGTTTCTTTTCCTAAGTATAGTAGAATACTTCCCGGATAAAAGGAGATCAACTCTATGCCGTTACCTATGGTTCATCTCAATATTGCTAATCTGATTGCAGACTCGCTGCAAATGCAGGCTGATCGAGGTTCATTCTATCTGGGGAATATCGCCCCGGATTCCATACATATGCGCGAAGGTACAACTAGAGATGATAAGGAATACACCCATTTTAACCCGAAAGATCATGGAGATTACGTTGGTGAACTGAAGGATATCTACTCAAGCTATATGCAACAACTTACCGATGAAGGATGGAAGTGGTTTGTGCGAGGATACTTTATGCATGTGCTGACAGACTATTACTGGTTTCGTAGTGTGCATCCTGAATTCGTCGAACGGGTCAACAAGGTAGATCAATATACAGGCAGTAGCAGATCGAAGGATGAACTAGCGCGTTTATATTACCAGGAGACGGACCAGATCGATTTTAATCTCTATCAAGGTTCAAGTTGGAGCGAAGAGGTATGGCAGGTGCTCAACAGTTCACCGGGTTATGACATGACGGATCGTTTAACTGCTGATGAGATTGTACGCTGGCGGGACCACACGTTTTCTTTTCTTAATGGGGAAGAACCGGGAATTACTCCTGAGTTCATCACGGGTGAGAGAGTTCAGGTATTTGTGGAAGAGACCGTAGAGCGACTGATCGCTATGTTGTCTTCATGGGACCCGGAGTTACGTAACTTGATATGAATATAGATAGTTAGTGAAATTGAGTCACTAGATGCTGTATTTATTACTTCTCTACTCATTACTTGTCTATTTAATAATAAGTTAGGGAGGCATGCAGTATGGTGAAATATGCAGGAGTGTTGCTCGTATTTGTCATTGTCACTTTCATTGCAGGGTGCAGCAAACCGAATGAATCGAACGCTGAAGAGGGGCTTCCTGTGCTGATCACCTTAACCTGTAATCCAAACCTCACCATGGAACCATGCCAAGATGTTGAGTTTGATCGATCTGATGAGATACGGATCATGATGGAGGCCATACATAAGGCTGAGCGTTTGCCCGGCATTCTTGATTATGGTACACAGTACGACATGAGCATAACAAATGCGGACAGCTCGATAACACGGTATGATTTTTCATTAGGAATGGATCCCAAGATGCAAGGCCTGTTAGTCAACCATGAAGACACGAACACTGGATATAGCATATCCCTTGAGGATTCGAATCAACTAAGAAGACTGATCCAGCGACGTACTGATTAAGAAGGTATATGGAACGGAGAAGAACCTGTGGATGACAAAATTACCATTGAACCTTTAACGCAATCAGATGCAGATGGAGCGTATCAGGTGTTCGAGACAACCATTCCTGCAGCATTTGATCAGGAGGGAATAGGCTCGCTTCTGGATGATATTCAGGATGAAATAACACACAAAAAAGCGATGATTCACACGGCATTGCAAGCAAAGGACAACATAGAAGCAAATGTATTTTTCCTCGTCGCCAAAAGGGGAGAGGTTATTGTAGGCACAATCTCGTATGGACCTTGTGGTGAGGAGATTCGAGAATGTACAGAGGGTCGGCTGAACGAGATCGGAGAACTGGGTAGCCTGTATGTGTTGCCCGAGGTTCAAGGTCAGGGGATTGGCTCGGCGCTCATTCTTGCACTGGTTACCGAACTGCAGCGGCTGGGAATTCAGCAATTCTGCCTGGATAGTGGTTACCAAATCGCACAGAAGAAGTGGCAAAGCAAATTCGGTGAACCCTATGTCGTGGCAAAGAACTACTGGAGCGAAGGAACAGATCATATGGTTTGGCTGTGTGAAGTACAGGATTTTATAGTAGAAGAGGTTGTTTAAAAAAGCCCGCTTTTGATTACGAAGGATGCCTAGTGGCATCATCAGCGTCGAATATGGAATTCAGCCGAAATAAGCGGGAGGCTTACGAAGTATGTTTCCTGAGGAAACATTGTAGTTGCTCACGTAGTTTTCCCTACGCTCCGCTACTCCATTTCTAGCTTCATCCCATCTTCTCGGTACTGAAAACCGGTCTTTTTGAACATGCACTAAAGTAAAATGAAACGTACAAAAGAGATGACGACCTGTATTGTATAGGGGTCATCTCTTTATCTTTTTGCATCGATCGTGAACGATTGTTCGTACAGTGTACCATGTGTGTTTTTATGTACCCGAGGAAAAAAGGAGTGAACATATGTCAATCCAGTGGAATACACCCGAGCAACGGCTGTCCCCTCATGCGGTAAACTTGTGGAGAATTAGCGCCATCATATGGAATGTGATAGGCTTTCTAATTCTTGCCGTACTGTTAATACTCGACTCCATCTATGGATGGAAGACGTGGATTGGTTGGATTTTGTGGGGCGTCACGGCCATATCTGTACTATATGCGGTGTGGGATATTTTCATCCAGCCGTCATGGTTATACAAGCATTGGTACTATGATGTGAATGAGGAGTTCCTGCAATTGAAGCGTGGGGCGCTAACCAAGGTACACCAGATCATCCCCATGGCGAAAGTGCAATCGGTTACAACAAATCAGGGACCTTTGATGCGAAAATATGGACTCTATTCCGTATCGGTTGGCACGATGGGTTCATCACATGAAATCCCCGCCTTGCCAGAGGAAGTTGCGCTTGCACTTCGTCATCAGATTGCGTCCTATGCGCGGATTAATGAGGTGGATGAATGATCGATATGAAGCGACATCATCCATTAACCATGCTGTGGAGTCTGTGGAAACTGGTGAAGAATTCGTTCGCCATCATCCTGTTTTTGTTTGTCTTCCGTCAGGGCTCAGAGTCCCAATGGCTCTTCTATGGAAGAATCGCCTTTTATGCAGGGATTTCCATCGGCATCGTGTCGATCATCTGGAAGTGGTTCACTTCTCGTTATACAGCAGACGATAAGGCCTTTCACATCTACAGTGGTGTGTTCAACCGTACTCGAAGAACGATACCGTATACCAAGGTCCAGAACGTGAACCGACATACGACGCTGTTTCATCGGTTGTTCCGCGTGACGTCGATTCGATTCGAGACCGGAATCAAGGGAGAAGATGCTACCTTCCAGTTACACGTTGTTTCACTTTCCGAAGCGGAGCAGTTGGAGAAGATTGTAGCGGGTTATCTGGCAGAAGATGCAGAAACAGTAGGAGCAACAGAGGAACGTGATACGTTGGATGCAGTTCAGGATATGGAAGAGGGAGAGACGCAATCCGCCCCTGTTATAACTGATGAAGCCATGTCTCTACCTGCAAAAGAAAAACAGGAACGGATTGTTCATTATCATTCTACCCGCAAGGACATATTCAAAGCATCCTTTACCTCGCTTAGTTTTCTCGTACTGATTCCGGTCCTGGCTACGCTCTATTCCTGGGTGAAGGATTTCTTCCCCGATGAAGAAGTAACGGAAAGTATATTATTAACCTGGCTTGATTCCTGGTGGATTGCCAGTTTGATGATTTTGGTTTTGTTGATCATATCTATTGCTCTGGGCATAGTCAGAACCTTCGTAAAGTATGGCAATTTCCAGATCACCTCGGATTCCAAGCGGATCTATATCTCGAAGGGCATGATGGAGCAAACGTCATTTTCAATCCTGAAAGAGCGCGTTCAGGCCGTCAAAATTACACAGTCACCGATGAAAAGGCTGCTTGGACTGGCGGAAGTAGAACTAACCACTGCGGGTAGTCTGGGGGAGTCCGAGCAGGAGGTCAACTCACTATATCCTTTCCTGCCTGTGAAGCAAGCATATACCCTGATTGAGGAGATTCTACCATCCTATCGGGTTACGCAGGAGATGGAAAAACTTCCACGAATATCGCTATGGCTGCGCCTGCTCAAACCAAGTTGGGGGTGGATCATGATCACGGGTTTATTGTGGTATTTCAGACCATTGGTGTTTGGGCAGAAACATGCCTGGTGGATGATTTCTGCGATTCTCCTCGTATGGATTGCAACATGCAGAGTGATGGACTTTTTCCATACCCGATACATTCTGCATCAGAATTTCATTCAACTTCGAACCGGTGCGCTCACTTCAACACTCTTCATCTCCAAACGTGAGAAAGTCATCGAAGTGCAGATCACCCGTAATGTGTTACAGCGTTGGTTCGGTGTGGCTTCCATTCATACGGTAAACCGTGCCAAACCTGTTCTGCATCATCAGGCACATGACATTCCCCTGAATACGGCGGAATCATTTCAATCATGGTACATGGGACGTACCCAAGATGTTCAGACCCGTTAACGCAAGAGCAAGGCAGGAAGACCACATTAGGTTATTCTGTACTTGCTCTTTTTACTTGAAGTCCCAGGAAGCAGATTAGAGGAGGAAGGTCATTTTGATGAAAGCTGTGTTCTTTGATGTAGACGGTACATTGCTGAGCGAGATAGATCGGAGTTTATCACCGCGTACAGCAGAGTCGATCCGGGAATTGATTCGTAAAGGCGTTCAAGTCGTACTTGTCACAGGCAGGCCGTATAATTTATGCGAAGAATTCAGAAACCTCGGAATCGATACGATCATTTCGGCTAATGGGGCATTGATCAAAGCAGGTGATGAAGTGATACATAAGTCTGTACTTTCAGCACAGATGGTTAGAGCATTCAGTGAGTTTGCCGAGTTGCAAGGGCATAGTATTTCATATTTTACAGAGTCATTTGAGACGAACGGGTTGTGTACAGCAGATGGTCGTGTTTCTGAGGCCTTAAGAGATACGCTTGGACTCATGGATTTTCCGCAGAAAATTAGCACGTTGGAACAGGACGTATATTGTATTTGCTTATATGCGGATGAGGCGGAGACGGATAAATTCCAGTCCAGATTTCCTTTCTTACGATTCGTGAGATTCCATCCGTATGTAGTGAATGTGCTGGAAGCGAGCGAAGTCAGCAAATCTATAGCCGCAGAGAAAGTTCTCGACTACCTGAAGATATCCAGAGAGGATACAATGGCCTTTGGCGATGGGGAGAATGATGTGGATCTGCTAGATTATGCGGGAATCGGAATTGGGATGGGAAATGGCGGAGAACGAATTAAACAAAGCGCCGATTATGTCACCCTGCGGGCAAGTGAAGATGGGGTCACCTATGCATTGAAGCAATATAAGATTTTATGAGAATGGATCGGCTAAAAAGATGAAGGATATCCAAAATGTGGATTTTCATGTAGAATGATATAGCATGTATTAAGCCCTAAAGCATAGGGTGTTGATCGAAGGGTGACTTATGAAAAAGGTTGTTATCGTAATCCTGTCTCTTGTTGTACTTGTTGGTGTATCTTCTTCCGCTTATGCTCATCCAGGCAGACTGGACAAGAACGGTGGACATAACTGTTCAGCCAAATCCAAGCAAAAGGGTCTGTGCACGGGTTATCACTATCACAAAAAGAAAAAATGAGAATGAGCTGTACAAAATAAACCCGGCCATCATTCAATGTATGGTTGGGTTTTGCATGTGTACCATTGATTTAACATGTTGGAGGCGGTTACACCATGCGGATTCAGGAGATATCGGTATGGAATCATGACGAATTAGTGCCGGTGCTGGCCGAAAGCTCCAGTGAGGGGTTCAGACATATCGAGCGATTAATCCATGAATATGAGACAGGAATCAATACATTTGAGCAAGAAGATGAAGCGCTTTATGAATGCAGAATGCACAATAAGGTGGTTGGGATCTGCGGTTTGAACAGAGATCCTTATTCTGAAATGATTGATACCGGAAGAATTCGCAGACTTTATGTGATGAGAGAATTTCGAAGACATGGGGTTGGGCGCAGGCTGATGGATGCGGTTATTCAAAAAGCGGAAAATCATTACGCTCGACTGGTTCTGTACACGGATCAACCGGTTGCTGGATCTTTTTATCACAACTTGGGATTTAGAGAAGTGACGAGTATGGAGAAGATAACGCATGTACTGGAATTGGGGGAGAAGGAAGATGGATCATATTAAAGCGGTTATTTTTGATTTGGATAATACGATTCTGAACAGAACGATGACCTTTGACGGCTTCACGCAGCGTTTAATCAAGACATATTTTGGTCACCTTGAGTCAACCGAAGATATAAGTAAACGAATTATTGAACTCGACCAGGATGGTTATAAGGACAAACCCCTCTTGTTCAACGAGTTGTTGCATGAACTGCCTTGGGCAGAACATCCGCCACATGTCGAACTAATGGAGTTCTATGGCAGAGAGTATGTGCGAAGTTCAGTTCTGATGGAACAGGCGCGAGAAGTCGTTCAGCATCTGCGGGGGAAATATCAAACCGGGTTAATTACCAATGGGCAGACCGATATCCAGTATGGAAAAATCGATCAACTCGGTATTCGGGATGATTACGACCATATTATTGTTTCAGAAGAGGCAGGAGTCAAAAAGCCCGATCCACGCATATTTCAGCTTGCGCTGGATCATTTCGGTCTAAGCCCAGAGCAATGCATCTACATTGGCGATCATCCGGTGAACGATATTGAAGGAGCAGCAAGCGTAGGCATGAGCACCATCTGGATGAAGGTCAACCAGCCGTGGCAGGACAGCATTACATCGGGTCCTTTACATACGATTAAACATCTAAGTGAGCTAACGGAATTGCTGTAGAAGACGGTTATATAAATTGAATATAACATTTACAGAAAACGGAGAGGACAGAAATAACCTGAAGAAGCGGAGCTAAAAGCTTTCTGAAAGAAAGCTGCTTCGGAAGCATACACCTCGCCTTTATCCCCGGATTTACCCTTTAGGAAAGGAATCAAAAAAATCTGGGGGTAACAGCGATCGGAAGGTTGTTCTGTCATCGGAGTGGCTAGTGTAGATATTCTTTAGTTCAGTTTATGTAGATAAAGACTACTATAATCACAGTCTGGAAAGCGAGGAACATATGGAGATTAGACAGATGGCTACAGCGTTTTTGAGCAATGGCTCAGACATGCTGATGATGAAGAAGGCGGGTAGCAGACTATTTGATTTTGAATTTTGGGGTGGCATTGGCGGGCATCTGGAACAAGGGGAACTGAACATACCCATGAGCGCCAGCTATCGGGAGATTGAAGAAGAGACCGGGTTCACGCAAGAGGATGTCGAACACTTTCGGCTTCGATATATTCTGTTGGAGGTTAACGGTGGTGAGATTTGGCAGCAGTTTGTATATTTCGGAGAGACCACGCATCGACATTTTGTGCCCTCGGATGAAGGCGAGTTATTCTGGATACCGCTGGATGAGGTATTGGACTTACATTCGTCTATTCTGATCAAAGCAACGCTCAGGCATTATTTACAACATCCGGGAGCAGAAGACATCTGGATTGGCAACGTTCAGAATGGAACAGACCTAAAGGGCACTCCACAGGTAATATGGAACAGAATGCAAGAAACGATATCATTTGAGCCAAAGGGGGTTATCAATAATGTTGAATTATAGAATGGAAAGAAAAAAATGGAGATGGATTAATTACCTGTTGATCACTGTACTGATTGCTATCATTCTTCCGAGTAGTCATGTAGAGGCAGGCAGCACGATTACAGTGAAAACGAAGGTCCAATATTACAAAGGACAGCCATACATACATCTAACAGGTGGAAATAAATCTGTGACGGATAAGCTGAACAAGACATTTAAACTCCACGCAGTGAAAGCAGCTCGCCTGGACAAAGAAGAAAAGAAATTAAACAAAAATTATTTCTACATTACCATGGCCAGTGTAAAATACAATGCAAAAGAAAAGTTATCTGTGGTATATGAAGATCATGTGTACGCTGGCGGAGCACATGGAATGGATGCGACAAAATCATATAACTATGATTTAAGAACGGGGAAAGAACTGAAGCTAAGTGAGTATGTTAAAGATGATATTCAGATGGAGAAGGTAGAGAAATCAATTTCAAACAGTCTATTAGCCATGTATAATGCAGGAGATTCTATTTTTGAAGAAAATATATATGATTTTGAGCTTGATCAAACATCTCAATTCTTTTTATATGACAAAGGAATCGTCATCCGATTCCATCCTTATGAGGTTGCACCCTACGCTAAAGGGTTTGTAGATATCAAAGTCCCGTTTAGTAAAATCAACACATAGATGGTATGCAATAAAAGGCATGATCCAGTTCAATGAGATCATGTTTTTTTCTATATACAATCATTCAAAATACTCTAAATAATCCCAATAACTTCTGCTTCTATATGTCTACATACCTGTGAATAGCTTAACCCATTCCAAGAAGGAGGTTTTGTTATGAAACGTATTGGGAACATGTTTCAGGCCGACCGTAGCAGCGTGCACATGCTGCGGCAGCCTGAACGAACGCACCGGTATAACTTTGCATAGGGCAGAGGCGGTAGTTATGGGTTATTGGAAGAAGATGATTTCATCAGACTATGCTGTAATAATTCGATCTTTTGTTTTTCTGTTCCGATGTTCTATAGCTTCCTCATAATCCCCGATCAGTGTGTCAAAAATGTGCTCCCACGACCGTTGCTCAGCCAGCTTTCTGCCTTCCAGTCCCATCATCCGTAATTGGTTCCCGTGATTTCCCCAGAGACATATCTCCCGAATCAGTGCATCAGCCTGACCTGGCTCGAATAATACACCATTACGGTGGTGGGATACCAGATCCTTTACACCTCCGGCATTGGCCGCCACCACAGGAAGTCCGGAAGCCATCGCTTCCAGCACTACATTGCCAAATGTCTCCGTAGAGGAAGGAAACACAAACAGATCTGCCGAAGCATACATAACAGCAAGTTCTTCGCCATGCATATATCCTGTAAAGGTGACATTGGGTGGGGATTGCAGACGCATTTTGGGAAGAGATGGGCCGTCGCCAACGATAATCCAGTGTACACGGGACTGCATTTCCTGGGGCAACAGCTGCATGGTAGTTGTGAGCGTAGCGATGTCTTTTTCCGGGGCAATGCGACCAACGTAGAGTAGAATAAGGGGAGCGGTGATGTGGTATCGTTCACGGATATCCGAGCTGCGTTTATCAGGGGAGTACAGGTTACAATCAATCCCGCGAGACCAAAGTTTCAGACGCTGAATGCCTTGGGTTTGCAGGGTGTTTAACGTTTCCTGCGATGGAGTTAGGGTTGCATCACAGGCGTGGTGGAACCATTGGATATATTTCCAGTAGAGCGGAATCATGCTTTTCAACCGGTAGTATTCGAGATAACGATCGAAGTGGGTATGGTAGGAGACAACATGCGGAAGATGGTGTTTGAGTGCATACCTCAGGCCAAGCAGCCCCATATTAAAAGGCGTAGCGATGTGCAGCAGATCGGGTTGAAAGGTTTGTAGCTGCTTGTGCATGTCTGCTCTGTTGGGTAGAGCGATGCGGCATTCGGGATACAGAAAAAAAGGGATGTTGGCAACCGATCTGACTTGAGTCTCATGGCTTCCTTCAATGACGGAGTTCGGAGTAAATAGCAGATGTTCAATTCTTCTGCGGTTCAGATGGTTACTCAAGCGGTGGAGCGTGCCAGCAACACCATTGGTTTCCGGAAGATAGGTGTCTGTGAACAAGGCCAGGCGCATCATTACCCCTCCCAAGACTCGTGATGCCAAGATCATAACAGCGGAACATTTTCCAGAGGTCAAGTGCACGTTAACTTGACGATATTCCCTGTAAAATGACTTCGGTACGAACATGTAAACTTCCATAAGTTCAACTTGTATAGCGTATTCTGCTATGATGTAATAACGTGTCGGCGTAGTTGAACTTGAAATTTACACGAAACGGAGAGGGCAGAAAAAAACTGAAGAAGCGGAGCTAAAAGCTTTCTGCAAGAAAGCTGCTTCGGAAGCATACACTTCGCCTTTATCAACGGATTTTCCCATTTAATAAAGGGAGTGAAAAAATCTGGGGATAACAGCGATCGGAAGTTTATTCTGACCGCGTAGTGGTCCAGTGTAACATTCGTTCAAACTATTCAGACAGAGAGATACAGGAGGCAGAGAAAGATGAACAAGTTACAAGAAGAATTGCAGGAGTTGTTACCACTCGATCAGCTTGAAGAGATGTCAGGTGAAGAAGTTGTGGGGAGTGTTGCCATGGACCTTTACCGGGCTGAATTTGCGACAATTCGAGAAAGTGGGCAGGGACTTCCGCAAGTATTGCGAGATATCATTTTGATCATCGATCTGGATACCGAGCTGTCCATGAACGGGATGACCGGTTTCCTTGAGAATGCCAGCGGGCAGTACCTGGGTGAGACGATAACAGCTATGGAGCGGATCGGCAATGATGCAGATGCCGTGATCTTGAAGAAGATAGAGCAGATGTTGTCTGAAAGCGGCGTAACGCACGGGCAATTACGAGATAATGTGAATGGCCTGTCCGAAGATGACATCACGACAAGCCTGCAAACACACGGGGAACAGATCCATGAGGTATTACAACAGATTGAACTGGAAGCCGCGAATTTGAGCATGCAATCGGATAACGAAGAAAGCTTTGACCTGCTGTATCAGTATGTGGATGCGAACAAAGAGCGTCTCAAACAGGAGATGCAGCACATCTTGTCTAATTAAATGGGAAGAGACTTCGTATAAAAGTAATCCTTCATAACCATAATTGAGGAGGCAAAATGACAAGCATGAACAAACGATTAGCGATGGAATCCGTTCTGGTTACCCTGTTATTCATCATCGGTTTTGCAGTTTGGAATGTCGTTCAAGGCATGATCATGACTATGAATTACGTACCTGATCTGACAAACACCGCTACTTACGGTAACCCATTGCAATCCAAGGTTGCTTTTGGAACTATTGTTCGGTGGGATACAACATCCATGATCATGGTTGTTGCCGGATTCGTTTTGCTTGCCGCAGCATATTACGGGCTTCGATCAGGAATGCAGCGTTGGACACAGCGTTCTTGAAGTATTGTCTTGTGAAACTGAACCAACCAAAAAACCGTCCTTCATCAGATTTGTCTGATAGAGGACGGTTTTTATTCGTTAACACAAACTATAGATTAGATATGTTTGGAAATGATTTCTTCCAGTCCTTGAGCGACAGAATGCGCCCCTCGCGCCAGATGTCTTTCATACAGATGCAGGCGGACAAAGCTCTCATCCGTACCCATGGCTTCGGAGAATATTCCACTGAGCCCACGAGACCGGCGATCGATCTGTAATAGCAGCTCCAGCGAATCGCCCATCGGATAGAACAGCACTTCCAACTCATCCAGATGCCCACGGAATTTGTTTGTTGGTACAAATTCAAATTCCTGTACAAATGGCAGATTGCCGCCCAGCTTTGGTGCGTAGTCATTGGTTACTTCACGCAGTTTGAAACCAAGGATATCAATTGCATCGAGCACGGTGTTCATGTCTTTACTAGGAACAACATGCAGTCTGTCCCGGTCTGAGGGGTCTACAGCACTTGAAATATCGAGGCCCGTCTCTACCCATACCTCTGCACGATGCAGTGTAATCGGCAGATTTTCTGGCAGGTCAAATGAGAAGTCTTTCTCCAATTTGGCTCCGGGCTGTAATGTGAAACCTTCGGTGAGCAAATATTTGGCTATAACGGCTGTTTCTTTTACTTTGCGATCATCGCGCTCCCGTATGTAATGGGTTTTAATTGAAAGATAGATTCGATCTACATTCTGTTCCACATCTCCACCTTCAATGTACACAACCCCCGAGATGATTCCTCCAGGCGTGACCTCTGGTGTATGCAATTCCGTATTTACTTTGGCTGCTCCAACACCTACACTGGCTAACATTTTCTTGAAAAATGACATGCGCTCAACCTCCAGATCAGATGGTTTATTATATGGGATACATACGGCTTCGACCTTAATACGGAAGCTGGAAGAGAAGCGTTTCATATTTTAGCAAAGATATATCGCATATCCAAACAGGAGAATCGACTTACCCATGTCGAATGTTTAAATAAAGGGATTTTTTGTCAGGAGGCGTAGCCGAGTGAACACAGAATTTTCAGAACAGGAATATGGTGAAACGGGTGTCAAAACCAGCTTCGAGCAGATGGCGAACGGGGAACAGAAATATAAAATGATCGCAGAAGATGGCAGTTATTATTGTAGAACCGTTGCTTCTTCCCACGGAGCATGGCAAAACAGTCATGTACATATCCATCTAACGGAGTTTTATGTGGTGCAATCGGGATGGATTGCTTATGCCAGTTATGGAGACGATCAGATGTTTTCGATTCGAGTGATGCGTGCAGGAGAGCACATCATTGTCCAACCTGGAGTCCACCATAATATATACATGTCTGCACATAGCGCGATACATACCATTAAGCATGGATTGAACACCTCCAGTGATTGGATGGCATCACCTGAGTTGGATAGGTTAACTCAATCTTTAACAGAGAAGAAGCTACTCCAGAAGTATGATTAACCAGAGGGGAGGATCAGACAGATGCGTAAAAGTACAATATTTTGGATTACGGGAATAGCGATAATTCTCTTGGTGACTCTGCTCATATACAGCTATGTAATTCCAAGTGTGAGTGCACAGGATGTTGTGATGGCAGGCACAATCAGGCAGATTGATACGGATGCAGTTGAGATAGAGTTAGAGATAACGCGAAAAAGAGAAGATAAGGATCAACATATGGTGTATCCCGTTGTCCCAGGATGGGAAGGGGTCACATTTACTGAAGAACAAGATGATGCGTGGTACATGCCTTCGTCTGTCGGCAGCTCCTATTTTGATCAAGTCATTCTGGAAAAGTATCTGAAGGCGCAGGGGAAAACCATGAAATCAGCTGATAATCTGATAGGATTTGCGATACCTGATGAGATAGGGAGTTACAAGTTGCGGTTAACGCTCAGATCTTTGGATGGAACGACTCAGCCGCTTGAGAATCCCATGGTGTATTATGTTCACAACGAACATTTGTTAGGGAAGGATCTAAGTTGGGTTACGGGTGAGAATCTGGAGATCAATAAGGAGTAATCAGAATGATGAATGTATATGAATCGAATGAAATCACCGTACGTTTCTTGGACACAGAAGATGAACGACATCTGGTGAAGTGGCTGTCAGACCCGGAAGTTCTTCAATACTATGAAGGGCGTGATCGGCCGCATGATTTGGAGCAAGTGAGAGAACATTTTTACAATCAGAAAGATGATGCTACTCGTTGTATCGTTGAGTATGGAGGACATCCGATTGGATACATTCAGTTCTATGAGCTTGAGGAAGAAGAACGAACGGAGTATGGTTATGGAGATACGGATGAAATCATCTATGGAACGGATCAGTTTATTGGTGAGGTAGACTACTGGAATAAAGGCATTGGTACACAGTTGATGCAATCCATGCTGGCTTATCTGATTAATGAAAGACAAGCCCGTAAAGTGGTTATGGACCCTCAATCCTGGAACTTGCGAGCGATATCCTGTTACGAGAAATGTGGTTTCCAAAAGATTAAACTGTTGGAGAAACATGAGCAGCATGAAGGACAGATGAGAGACTGTTGGCTTATGGAATATGCTCCTTAGATAATGTTAAAAGTTATTTGAATCATAGAAACAAGGAGGAATAATGGATGGATGAAAGATTTCCGATAGGACCATTTGTACACACGGGTGAAGTTACTTTGGCACAGCGGGAGAAGTGGATTCAGGACATTGCTGAGTTGCCTGAACGCGCACGAGAAGCGGTAAAGGGATTGAGTGAAGATCAATTAAGTCTGCCGTATCGAGAAGGTGGATGGATGCTCAAACAGGTCATTCACCATATGGCAGACAGCCATATGAACAGTATGATTCGTTTCAAGTTGGCACTGACAGAGGATACACCAACGATTCGGCCTTATTATGAAGAGCGCTGGGCTGAATTGAGTGATTCAAGGGACCTGGATGTCGAATTCTCGCTTCAGATTCTGGATGCGCTCCATCGTCGTTGGGTGTTTCTGTTAAACGCGCTGACAGATGCAGATTATGCCAAACAATTTTATCATCCCTCATCGGAAGAAACGACAAGACTGGATTATAATCTGGGCATGTATGCTTGGCATGGCAAACACCATGTTGCTCACATCACATCGCTTCGGGAGAGACTGGGAATATAGCAAGGAGAAATATCTTTTTAGGGAGGATTCATCATTGAGTGTACATATCAGACTATTAAATGAGAGCGATCCTGTAATCATATCAAAGGCGTTTCAGGAGCAGGGTTGGGGGAGATTCGCTGAGCAGTATCTTCGTTACTTGGCTGAACAACATAATGGGGAGCGCGTAACCTTGGTAGCCGAGTTAAATGGAGAATTTGCCGGATACGTGAATGTATTGTGGTATTCCAGCTACCCGTCTTTCAGGGAACAAGGCATTCCCGAAATTAACGATTTTAATGTGCTGATGAAGTTCCAGCGCCAAGGTATTGGTTCACGGTTGATGGACCGAGCAGAGGAAGTTATTCTGGAACGAACGGATGTAGCAGGCATTGGTGTAGGTGTGTTTTCCGATTATGGCAAAGCGCAAGTTCTATATGCCCATCGCGGGTACATACCAGACGGTCACGGTGTACACAAACATGATCATTACATTCAGCCGGGTGAAGAAACGATTATGGACGACGATGTTGTACTTTATCTTACGAAGAAGTTAAAAGACGCGCAATAATTTTCATCATATATATACAGTGATGAAAGATGTCATGTATACTAGTTGTTAAATATCTGTTGTGTGTGACTGGCGTAAACGTGGAGTGAACCACGAGGAAGCACATATATTATATGCCGTACGCCTGGGCAAAGTGTTTGATCTTTTGATCAAACACTTTATTTATTATTCAGGGAACGAAAGGACAGGTGGCGGCAGCAGGTTTCCTAAAAGGAAAAAGGGCTACTACCAACTCATCTGCTTATGATTTATTGAATCCTTATTGTGCAGAAGTAATTTCAGCGCGTGTAGTGCGTGATGGTAATACGGTAACGGGTGCGGGGGTTACGGCTTCTATTGACCTGGGACTATACTTGGTCGAAATGTTAACGTCTACGGAGATCGTCCTTCAAGTTCAGCAAAAACTGGAGTATCCATATTATGAAGCCGGTAACTTAAAAGATGTCTACATGCACACTAAGAGGTAGGGGATAAAAAGATGACTATTCGCCTTTTTCAAGCGATTGATCAGCCAGCAGTGCTGAAAATGATGACGGATCATGATTTTCAATTTCCTTCGTTTATACGCGATCAGTATCCTACGCGCTGGGATTCATTTTTAAAAATGACGGATGAACGTATCAGTGCTTATTATGTCATGGTTGACGAAGCAGATGTTGTCATAGGTCATGCTGGTTATATCTTTCAGCCTACTGTTAACCGGTATGAAATCGTTGGCGTTGTTACAAGCAAATCACACCTTCGACAGGGAGTAGCACGTGCACTTATTACTAAAATATGCATTAAAATAGCTGAATTTGGCTGTAGTGATGTCATGCTTTACACACTTGATCATGAAGAAAATGAAGCAGCGCTTGTATTTTATGAACGAATGAATTTTCAAAAGGAAAGTATCGATATGAATTATTATACCTCGGGGTTTCATAGACTTTCACTTGTTAAAACACTATAAGTAACTTCAAAAAACTAATTGTAGTGGAAGCATAAAAATTGTACTTCAGTTTAAGTTGCATGTACTTGCAAAGAAAGATGATAAAAAAGCTGTCCTGCATGTTATACTCTATTGGAATTTGAGGAATGATAAGCAGGATGTTGAGAGATTAGATGATCAGAGGAGTGATTGATCCATGTTTAGCAAAGTCGGCCAAATTATGTTGTATGTCAATAATCAAGATGAATCACTGGCTTTTTGGACCGAAGTCGCAGGATTCCACATTGTGGATGAAGTAAACCTTGACGAGGGCATGAGATGGATTGAGATCGCGCCTACTCCAGATTCGCAGACGAGTATTATTCTCCATGACAAAGAGTTCGTCGAACGGATGTCGGCGGGTGTAAACCTGGGAACACCTTCGTTAATGTTCTTCACTGAAAATCTGGATAAATTATATGCCGACTTGGCTGGTAAACATGTAACGGTTGGAGAGATTGTTGAGATGCCAACGGGGCGTGTTTTCAACTTTGCTGATAATGAAGGAAATTACTTTGCAGTCTTGGAACGGGCGAAGTAAGTTACAACTCAAAACCTCTACGATTGTAAGCGATCGACATTCATGTCGGTCGTTTTTTTGTTGGGAAAAAGCTTCTGTTTTTAAGTAGAAAAGCACAAGAAAAATAGAGAACTACTGGGTAAAAATGTTATAATAGAGTGTGGATAATTCATTGAAAATGACGAGGAATGGATAGTCGGAAATGAAGGTTTGGATGGAGCATTGAAGGAGGAATGTGGTTGTGGAAAAGACGATTAAAAGTGTACAGGATCTATATGATATGCTCGATGCGGACTTCAGATCTGCCAAGCAATTTTGGGAACCTTTCTATGAGGATCGGAACAGACCAATCCCCTTTTTCCCAAACAAACCGGATGAGAATCTGGTAGCACATGTGAACGAAGGTGAGCTAAGCGGTGGCAAGGCACTGGAACTGGGGTGTGGCCCGGGCAGAAATGCGCTGTATCTAACCCGCCAAGGATATCAGGTAGATGCTTATGATCTTTCCGAGACAGCGATTGCCTGGGCTAAAGAGAGGGCGGCAGAAGAGCAACTGGACGTGCACTTTGAATGTCGCTCTGTGTTCGAATTGTCCCCAGAGCAAGAATATGATCTTGTCTACGACTCGGGTTGTCTACATCATCTGTTACCACATCAGCGCATTCCCTACATAGAGATGGTCCACAATGCACTCCGGCCTGGAGGATACTTTGGAATGACTTGTTTTGCTCCTGGTTTTGGCGATATTGGTGGACCTGAGATCGTTATGAATGATTGGCAGGTGTATCAAGAGAAGTCGATGCGAGGTGGTCTTGCATTCACGGAGGAGAAGCTTCGCTACATGCTGGAAGATGGCTTTGAATGTGTGGAGTTCCGTGCAATGAAGGTGATGGAGCAGCATGAACCGTGTTTTGGTGTACCTTTTCTGTGGGCCACGTTGTGGAGAAAGAAAGATTCATAAGCTTATATGGGGATATGATCGATTGAAAATAGAGGAGGAGTGGTATCGAAATGGGAACAGAAACAGGAAGAAGACACTTTATCATTACAGGCACATCCAAAGGGATCGGTTTACAACTTGCAGAGTTATTATTGGCTAAGGGAGACTACGTTTACGGTATTTCACGCGGGGGTTCGGATCTGTTGGAATCAGGCGAGGAATGGAGCGGGCGTTACCGCCATGTTCAGTATGACCTTGCCGACCTGAATGGGATCGATGATTTGATTACACGTATATTGGACCAAATACCTTCTCAGGAAGCTGAATTGATTGGACTTATTAATAACGCAGCGATGCTAGAGCCTTTAAAACCTATAGATCAATGCAGTGCGGCAGAGATAAGTCAGAGTCTTAACATCAGTCTTACAGCGCCAATGATATTGAGTTCATCTTTTATTCAACAAACAAATCACCTGTCCGCCAGACGTAAAATAGTTAATCTCTCATCGGGTTCGGGAAGTTATCCCGCGCCTTCAATGGCAGTGTACTGTACATCCAAGGCAGGCATGAACATGTTCACCCAATGCGTATCTCTGGAGCAAACGGGCCAACAGAACCCTGTTGAGATTGTTGCTTTTGATCCGGGGATGGTTGATACGGAATTGCAGGCTGCTGCACGAGGCAAAAGTACAGAGGAGTTCGCTCTTGCAGGTATGTTCAATCAAGTATATGAAGCAGGCCAATTAAGATCGCCACGAGATGTGGCGATGCAGTTGATCAAGCGGATGGACGAACACCTTGATGCAAACCATGTTATACACAGTATTGAGAGCTAATATGATATATGTATTTCGGCTTGTCTTCTTTACGAAGTAAGGATACCTTTTGATATAATCCCAACTTCCCTGTACACTGGAATCAGCGATTGGAAGAACGATTCGTAACGGTAAAGGTGATCCTGCAACAACGGAGTCTGATCACCTTATTCAACCTTAGAAGATCAGAAACGTGGTGAAGTCTCTTGTTTAAAATTATGCTCATTGAAGACGACGAATCATTATTCAATGAAATCAAGGAACGTTTGTCCCAATGGTCGTATGATGTGTATGGTGTGCAGGATTTTGGAAAGGTATTGCAGGAATACAGCGTAATTCAGCCGCAACTGGTCATTATTGATATTCAGTTACCCCAATATGACGGGTTCCACTGGTGCCGGATAATTCGTTCGCACTCAAATGTGCCGATTATCTTTTTGTCCTCACGGGATCATCCTGCGGATATGGTTATGTCCATGCATTTGGGTGCAGATGATTTTATCCAGAAGCCTTTTCACTTCGATGTATTGATTGCCAAGATTCAAGCGACTTTGCGGAGGGTGTACAACTATAATACAGAGCATATTGAACTTCGAACCTGGCGTGGTGCTGCTATTGAATATGTGAAAAATACGTTGACCTGCGGGGATGAATCTGTTCTGTTAACCAAAAATGAGATGTTCATCCTTAAAGTGCTGGTCGAGCACAAAAATCAGATTGTTACCCGTGAGGACCTCATCCGGAGCTTGTGGGATCACGAGCATTTCGTGAGTGACAACACGCTAACGGTTAACGTTAATCGGTTACGGAAGAAGCTTGAACCCATCGGCTTGGAGCGTTACATTGAAACCAAAGTAGGGCAGGGGTACATGGCAACGGAAGAGGCAGAAGCATGATCGGAAAGTACATACGAGAAAGGGCAAGTTGGTTATGGCTACTGGTAAGCATGCAACTTATTATTTTACTGGTGGCCTACCTGGACTCGTCCATTCCATTCCAATCTGTGGTGTATATCGTAGGACTGAATGTGGTGGTATGTCTTGTTTTTATATGGGCGAGATACCTGAAAGAGACCCGTTTCTATAAAAAATTGAGCACCTGGGATCATACCTATGATCTGAGAGAACTCGAGATCGCCGAAAGTCCATATGAGCAGATTGTACATGAGGCCGTCAGTTCCCAGACACAGCGGTACCGTAAGGAGTCGTCACATCATTTTATCGCTCTGGAACAGGAGAAGGACGAGATGTTGTCCTGGATTCATGAGGTGAAGACCCCACTGACTGCGTTGCAACTGATGATCGAGCGCTTGCCAGATGACAAGCTGCAGAGCCAAATGACATATGAATGGTTACGAATTCATCAGTTGCTGGATCAACAGCTTCATCAGAAGCGTATTCCGTTCATGCATAATGATCTGTTCATCGAAGAGACGGAACTTGAACCGGTATTGAATAGCGAGATACGAGCACTGAAATCGTGGTGCATTTCCAAAGGCATTGGCTTTGATGTGTCTTTAATGGTATCGCGCGTGCTCACTGACAGCAAATGGTTAGGCTTCATCCTCCGGCAGTTGTTGAGCAATGCGGTGAAATATAGTGATTCATCGGACATCCTCATTGAAAGTCGGGAACAAGATGGACACATCATACTAATAATTCAGGATTACGGGCGAGGGATTGAGGCTCAAGATCTGCCGCGTATATTTGATAAAGGATTTACGTCTACCCGAGGCAGAATGGATGGAGCGGCTACCGGGATGGGGCTGTATCTGGTTCGTCAGGTGGTCCAGACGCTTCATATGAACATTCATGTAGAATCTTCTCTTGGCGAGGGCACAATCGTCACACTTACTTTTCCGCGAAAAAACGACATGGTGCATCTTGCAGGCGTGTGACAACAATGTCACATGCTTTTTGGTTTTGTTCGGTGAATCACACGATAACACTGCACATTCCGCCTATGATATAGACATGAGCATTTTGCAGAAGATCTAAGAGGAGTGAGTGGGATATGTGGATACTGGAAGCCAAAAAAATTCATAAAGTCTATGGTAATAAACTGAATAAACAGGAAGTGCTAAAGGGGATTGATCTTGGGGTAAGTAAGGGAGAGTTTGTTGGTATTATGGGGCCTTCGGGTTCGGGTAAAACGACGCTGCTTAATGTACTTTCCTCCATTGATCGGGTGAGTCAGGGCACGATTGATATTGAGGGCAAGGAATTCACTGGAATGAAGGAGAAACAGCTGGCTGAGTTCCGCAAACATCATCTGGGCTTTATTTTTCAGGAATACAATCTGCTGGATACCCTTACGGTGAAGGAAAATGTATTATTACCGCTCTCGATTACGAGCATTCCAAAGCAGGAGGCACACCGGAAGTTTGAACAGATTGCCCGTGAACTGGGAATCTACGAATTGAAAGACAAGTATCCATCTGAGATTTCAGGGGGGCAGAAGCAACGGACTTCGGCAGCACGAGCATTTGTCCACGATCCAAGTATCATTTTTGCGGATGAGCCGACAGGAGCGTTGGATTCCAAGTCCGCTTCGGATCTGCTCGGCAAGTTAAGTGATATGAACAGCGCACGAAAGGCGACTATTATTATGGTTACCCATGATCCGGTTGCCGCAAGTTATTGCAGCAGAGTGATCTTCATTCGAGACGGTCAGATCTACACCCAGCTGAATAAAGGAGACGAGTCACGGCAATCGTTCTTCAACGATATTATCAAAACCCAAGGCGTATTGGGTGGTGTACAGCAATGAGCTTGAATTATATTATCTTCCGCAATCTCAGGAAAAATCTAAAGAATTATTATCTCTATGTATTTGCGCTTGTGTTCAGTGTGGCCTTATATTTTTCCTTTGTGACGTTACAGTATGATCCTTCCATGGATGAGGTGGCTGCTTCAACGAAAGGTGCGGCGGCTATAGGCGCGTCTTCGGTACTGTTAATCGTCATTGTCGGCATCTTTTTGCTCTATGCCAATACGATCTTTATCAAGCGGCGTAGCAAAGAAATCGGATTATTTCAATTGATCGGACTGACGAAAGGCAGAATTTTTGGTATTTTGAGTGCGGAGAACAGTATTCTTTATTTTGGCTCCATGGCTATTGGTGTGTTAATTGGGTTTCTTGCGTCCAAGCTGGTATTGATGATATTGTTCAAAATTCTCGGTGTGGATGCGATTACGAAATTGTATTTCTCTCCGATGGCACTGATGCAAACGGTGATTGTTTTTACGATAATGTATTTGCTTATCATGCTGATGAACTACACTTTTATCAAGAGACAGAGTATTCTCTCGCTCTTTCGGGTGTCGGCGACTACGGAGCAGCAGGTGCAGAAGATGTCTGTCGGACAGATGATTATCGGCGTCTTGGGTATTGCTCTGATTGTGTATGGATACTACATGTCTGCACGGCTGTTCAGCGGTGAGGCAATGGATATGCAGCAGTTGATGTATACGATGATCCTGATTCTGTTCTCGGTCATACTGGGGACATACCTGTTCTATAAGGGTTCGGTAAGTTTTATTTTTAATCTGGTTCGCAAAAGCAAAAACGGCTACCTATCCATTCATGAGGTGTTATCGTTATCTTCAATCATGTTCCGCATGAAATCCAATGCATTGCTGCTCACGATTATTACAACCGTATCGGCACTTGCTATTGGCATGCTGTCACTCAGTTACATTTCGTATTATTCGGCAGAGGCTCAGGCGAAGGAAAGCTTGCCAGAGGATTTCTCTTTTGCTCAGGTAAATGTGAAAGATCGCTTTGTAGCCGAGTTGAAACACAAACAGATACCATATGAAGAGAAGCACAGAGAGCCTATTTATATTGAAATTGATGCTCACAAAGTGATGGATGAGTCCATGACGGAACAGTACCTGTTCAGTAGTGTGTTGAGTGACAACATGGTAGATAACATTGATTTGCAAGCGGGTGAAGTGGTCTTCATGGGATATGGAAATGCCCTTCAGCAGTTAATTTCCATTCAGGAGAAAGGTCCAATCGTCTTGAGCGGGTTGAAACATACGCTGGCACAACAACTGATCGGAACAACCAAACTTGGAGTTCTTCCCACGTATTATACTGGGGGCACGCCTGTAGCGGTGGTAGATGAGAAGGTATACCAGCAGCTGCGGCAGGATCTCAATCCCAAGCTGCAA
The DNA here is from genome assembly GCF_037976585.1 of Paenibacillus sp. FSL k6-2145. Lineage (NCBI taxonomy): Bacteria > Bacillati > Bacillota > Bacilli > Caryophanales > Paenibacillaceae > Paenibacillus > Paenibacillus sp. FSL k6-2145. The sequence goes on from NZ_CP150267.1 coordinate 3,945,723, forward strand.
AAATCCGAGTGGGCTGATTACTATGGTGTACGTATTCTGAACGAGGGGCAGGCTGAAGAGGCATATGCCGTATATAAGGAGTTGCAGTTGGAAGCACCGAGCTTCTCCCAGATTGAGTTCAGAAATAACCAACGTAATAATATGGGACTGATTATGTTTATTGTTGGGTTCCTGGGGTTGACGTTCTTGATCACATCGGGATGTATCCTGTACTTTAAACAAATGAACGAGAGCGAAGAGGAGAAGGGGAATTATACCATTCTGCGAAAACTCGGCTTTACGCAAGGCAATCTGTTGCGTGGAATTCAGATCAAGCAGTTGTTTAACTTCGGTATTCCGCTTGTGGTGGGATTGAGTCATAGTTACTTTGCCGTGAAATCAGGTTGGTTCTTCTTTGGTACGGAGCTGGCGACACCTACGGTCATTGTTATGATTGTCTATACATTGTTATATTCGATTTTTGGTCTGTTGTCTGTGTGGTACTATAAACGGGTGATTAAGGAAGCTTTATAGAATTGGGATTAGGAGTATGCTGATATAGCAAAATAGGTTGAGTAAAGGGCGGCTGTAATGATTACAGACTGCTCTTTTTTCTTTTTCTAAGTATAATGCCTCATGAAAAAAAGGATGATTATGGAATTGAGTCGAAATGATGATAGAGTCCATGCTTCTGATTCATGTATAACGGTGAAACGAGGGGAGAGGAGTAACTTGCCTAGAGTTCTATATGCCTCGAAGAAAGAATTAAGTGAGACGATTCGACGCACCTATGTATTGTTTGAGGTTGAATTCAATGACATCCATAACAGCGACAAAGATAAGTGGGTTGAAGGTGTGGATAAGACCCCTGCCCAGATGATCGCCTACCAGTTAGGATGGATGAACCTGGTGATGGATTGGGAAAGAGAAGAGCAGTTGGGAAATGAATGTCATATGCCTGCACCAGGGTATAAATGGAACCAATTGGGGCCGTTAAATGAATCATTTTACGTAAAATATTCAGATTATACGCTGGAGGAGCTGCGCTCTTTGTTTCGGGAGACAGAGCAACAGTGGCAGAACTGGATTGACTCACTGAGTGAAGAAGAGTTATTTGTACAGGGGATGAGACAGTGGACGGGTACCAAGCCCGGATGGGCTATGGTGAAGTGGATCCAGATTAATTCGGTAGCTCCTTTTAAATCCTTTCGGACCCGATTACGTAAATGGAAAAAAGGTCACTTAGCCAACATGGATGAAGGGAGAAAAGATGTCTAATGAATCTGGCAAATAAAATTACGTTGGCAAGGATCGCGTTGATTCCATTGTTTATGATCTGTTTTCTCAATCAGCAAAGCGTGATGATTGCACTAATTATATTTGCAGTAGCTGCAGGTACGGATAAATTGGATGGATATGTGGCGAGGAAATATAACCAAATCACGAATCTGGGAAAGTTGCTTGATCCACTGGCGGATAAACTGTTGATTGCGGTAGCGCTGGTCATGATGGTTCAGGAGAATATGATCAGTTCATGGATCGCTGTAATCATTATAGGACGTGAAATTGTCATTACTGCATTACGAATGGTAGCCACAGAGCAGGGCATTGCTCTTGCAGCCGATCGATATGGCAAGATCAAAATGGTGCTTCAGGTGGCAGCGATCATTGCCATTTTGTTGAACAATGTTCCGTTTAGTTTGCTGACTGAGGTGCGGGTTGATGTAATTTTATTGTGGCTGGCGGCAGGAGTTACGCTGTTATCGGGATTGAATTATATTGTAGTAAACTATAAGTTGCTTCAGACAGGAAGATAGAAAGCTTCGATTGGATCATGGCTTCACTACGCAAATGGTACCCTGCATTCAACGTGCAGGGTTTATTTATCGTTTGTTTCTGTTCAAAAATATGTGGGGCCTAGTCATGGTTCCTTGTATACTTAGGGTATCTGAATGTACATATAATGAATCGGAAAAAAGTGCACCATGGTGCTGATTCGGGAGGATCTCATGCAACAGGAACATACCGCTGGTCTCCACGGGGACTGGCTTCAATTTATGATTTTAACAACCAAACTGGAACTTCCACCCTTGCCAGCAGATACAATGGACCGTCCACGGCTAAGTTTGCAACACAAAGAATTGTTCCAATCCAAAGTCACTTTGTTGACTGCCCCGGCGGGTTCAGGGAAATCAACACTGTTAGGCAGCTGGGTGAGAAGTGAAGCTGTTCATGCAGCCTGTGTCTGCCTGGATGATAAAGATCAGGACCCGCTTCAGTTTTGGCTCTACATTATTCATGCACTGGATCGAGTGAGTAAGGAACTCTGCAGAGATGTACTGCCACATTTTTTGCAACGGTACCCGATAGACCCCAGGTCAGCATTGATATTATTGTTGAACCGTGTTGCCCAGACCAATCAACATACGCTGCTCATTCTGGATGACTATCATGCAGTGACCCAGCGGGAGATTCATGAACAGATGCAATACTTTATTGAAAACCTTCCCCTTACCATTCATCTAGTCCTTTCTAGTCGAACATACCCTCCATTCAAGCTTGAAAAGCTGCGCCTGAGAGGTGAATTGAAGCAATTTACGCTTCAGGAACTGGCATTTACGCCAGAAGAGGGCATTGAATTTTGCCAAGAGATCATGCAATTGGATATTGCCGGGGGAGATGCGCGTGGTTGGGTACAGCAGACGGAGGGGTGGGCTGCCGGATTGAAGCTGCTCGCTTTATCTCACGCATGGGGTGGCAACGCGTTGGTCAGCCCTATGCATTCGATATCGTCAGCTCTGTCTCGTCAAGATCATGGACCAACTGGCGAGAGGACGATTTCGGATTACCTGCTTGAAGAGGTGTTCCAGCGTCAGTCACCGGAAATGCAGCAATTTCTGCTCCGAACAGCGATCACAAGAAGAATGAACAGCAGTTTATGTCAGGTATTAAGTGATATACAGGAAGCCCCACAATTGTTAAGGCAATTGGAGAAGGAACATCTTTTTCTTGTTCCACTTGATCGGGAAGCACACTGGTATCGTTATCATCATTTGTTCTCTGCATTCCTAAAGCGTGAGCTGGATCGTTGTGGTACAGAAAAAGTAAATGAATTACATGCTCTTGCTGCACTGTGGTATGAGCAACAAGGATACCTGGCTGAAGCGTTAGATCATTATATTCTCGGACAACATATGCAGGATGCAGCGAGACTGCTGGAAGAGCTGTTTGCCCATTTTATTATGGGAGAGTGGTGGACGCTCCGGCGATATTTTGATGTTTTGCCACTGGAGATCGTTAAATCACGTCCAAAATTATATATGTCGTACCTGTTCCTTGTTGCACGTGAGATGCCTTATGGACAGATGGTAAAGCAGCTGGATGAACTGGAACAAGTGATCCGGGTGCATCTTCAAGGGCAGCTGGAACCTGAGATCATCGGTTATTTGTTGCAAGTTATATGTGTGATGCGAGCATACATGGCCTATTTGAATAGAGATTTGGATGGGCTGGCTCATTATTTGGTGTCCTACATTGATCAGGGCTATCCTGATGATATTGCCTTTCAGTATATGGACTATGATCGGAGAGAGAGTATGCGCCTGCGCAGCTTCCATGGCGTTAATGGTTACTTGAGGCGTGGGGAAGCTTGCTTCGGAGCGATTACGGAACGTTGGTATGCTGAACATGCCTATGTAACGTCCTACTATGGTGTTGGATATGGTGAGATATTAATGGAACAGGATCAAATTGCAGAAGCGATCAGTTATGCGGACCGAGCGCTTGAAGTGGCTTTGCAGATCAAGGTGGCTGCGTTACTCGTTCCAGCTTATGTACTCAAAGCCAGACTTGAACTTACACTGAGTCGACCTGAAGAAGGCTTGAAACTGCTTCAGCAGGTCTCAGGTTTATTATCTGGGAAGGATATGGAGTACTGGCAGCCAGCACTGGAAACACATCAATACCGTATTTTAATTGAAATGAGTCCGGTGGAATCAGCCCACACCATTCTGGCTACGCCTACAAATGAAGGAGATGTGGCTGCTGAGATCAGCTGTGATCAGTTCTTCCGTTCCATGGTTCGCATACGTGCGATAATCATCCTTGAGCAGTATGATTATGCACGAGAGGAACTGAGACGACGCCGTAAACAGGCTGAAGAACGGGACTTGCTTGCTGAACAGGTAGAGTGTGCTCTGTTAGAGTCAATCATGCTGCAAAAGCAGGGATTCACAGATGCCAGTGTTGTGGCGTTATCCCGTGCTCTGGTGCTGGGAGGACCCGAAGGATATATCCGTTCATTTGTTGCTGAAGGTGAACAGATGAAACAGTTGCTGCAGCACTATCTCTATCTGCGTCGTACAAAGGCGATACACGATGATGGTGTGAAAATGGCTTATGTGAAGCAGTTATTATCTGCTTTTGCAAGAGACAAACGATTGAGAGGCCCCTCATCTGCAGGGGAGGCAAAGCTGGATACAAAGGAAGTGGGACTCAGCCCGATGGAGCAAAAAATATTCGGTCACATCGCTGAGGGCCTGACCAGCAAACAGATTGCTGCCGAGTTTGGCATCTCTCCCGGAACTGTTAATACACACATTCGCCGAGTGTTCGCGAAGCTGGGTGCGAGTAGTCGTACTCATGCTGTTCAAATTGCGGAGCAACGGGGATTATTATAATTTTGTGAAACAGTGTCTACTCTTTTGTAGACTGTTTGCAAGCCAAGGTCTCTCCTACAATGAAGATAATTAAATAACTCTGACGAGTCTTTGCTGACATCAGGGTTTATGTTCATGTGGGAGGTAGCGTTAAAAGATGTCAACACGAATATCCAAACGAAAAGTTCATACGAAAAATAAGATCCGTAAGGTCTCGCCTTATCTTGCAGCCCTTCTGTCTTTATCCGTCATTACTGTGTCCGGGACAGTGCATGCAGCGTCCGATGCAGTAAACATTCGTGACTTGCAGCAGGCAGCGCCGTGGGCCAAACAAGCGATTGAAAGGGCTGCCGAACAACAGATGATTCTGGCGGACGAAGCAGGGAATTTCAACCCGAGCGCAACGTTAACAAGAGGGGATCTTGCGTACACACTGGCTCAACTATTGGAATTGAACGTGCTGTCGTCCGTCCAGCTTCCAGATCAGTTATTCAGGGATCTGGATCGTAACGCTGAGCATGGTTCCTATATTCGTGCACTTCAATTAGCTGGAATTATGAATGGTTATCCGGATGGTACGTTTCGTCCTGCCGGTCTGGTAACAAGGGAAGAGCTGGCAACAACGATTATCCGGGCTCTGAAGGCTAAAGGGTATGATGAAACATTAAATTTGACCAAAGAGTTGTCATTTAAGGATACTTCCGACATCAGTGCCTGGGCTTTGCCAAGTGTACAACAGGCTGTTAAGTTGGGAATCTTGAAAGGGGACAATGGAAACTTTGCGCCGAAGCGTTCTACTTCCAGACAGGAAATGGCCGTGATCGCATTACGCGCAACTGAAGTCATTCAAGCGCTTGATGAAGCTGCGAGTCAAGGGGGCACCAATCCGGAATCCAATCCTGATGAGCCAGGAAAGGTAATTGAGGTACAGGGTACATCTTCAGGCGGTAAAAACGCAGGGAACGGTACAGGAAACGCAAACGGTAATTCCGGTGTGACACCAGGGAATGGAAATGGCAGCACCGGTGGAGGAGGTGGATCTACGCCAACTACTCCGACGAATCCTTCCACTCCGTCCAATCCAGGTACGGGGAACAGGGCGCCACTGGTTATTAGTGGTGGTTTGCCTGATCAGGAACTTACACTAGATCATGCCGCATTGGACTTGAACGTCTCGACGTATTTTAGTGATCCAGATGGTGATGAATTGCAATTCAGTGTCATAGCGGGAGAGGAAACCATTGTTTCCTCCACTGTGGTAGAAAAAGTGATTCGACTCGTTCCACAGGCTGCTGGAGAAACAATGCTGACGATCAAAGCAGTTGATGTCCAGGGCGCCAGTATCACGGCACAACTCAAGGTTAAGGTACAGCCCAATACGATAAGTCGCCAATTTCCTGATCCACATTTAGCTGGAGCGATTGCTTATTGGTTGCAAAAGGATGTGGATGATCCACTGACCAAAGATGAATTGGTGGAAGCTCTCATTCAGACCAATGGAGGATTGTATGCGAGAAATGCTGGCATTTCCGATCTGACAGGAGTCGAGATATTCAAAGGATTGAATGTAACCGAAATTGATCTGTCCGGAAACGATATAAGCAAAGCGGATGCCTCTGGATTCGATCGTTTGAATTGGCTTGATTTATCCCGTAATGAACTGACGCAAATTAATGTGACAGGACTGGACCAGCTGGAGTATCTGAATCTCGCGAATAATCGACTTCCTTTATTGGATGTGAGTGGAATAGACTCCTTGCAAGAACTACATCTGAACAGTAATGAGCTTGTTCATCTACCGATTGGAGTTGTTGGGCTGTCTGATCTGCAATACTTGGATGTGAGTAACAATGCCATACCCCTGAGAGAAGAGCCTGATTTCGCTCTACACCAGACGTTGCTGCAACGTTTGGACATGTATGACTTTGATGATGCTCCCCCTGTACTGGTGGAGGCACCTGCGGGTAATACCGCTTATGTTCATGGAGATGAGATTGAGATCGACCTATCCTTTATGTTTGAGGATGAAGATGACGCCAGGTCGACCCTAATCCTACTGGCTGACTCTCCTGATCCACAATTGGCAGATGTCAGAATGGTTGGACAGAAACTATACGTTACTGCACTGGGGACGAGTAGTGAGCCTATTCGGATTGAGGTGAAGGCTACGGACCCTCTGGGCAGAGTTGGTGTAGGTCACGTGTACGTGGATCTGAGAGAAATAGAGTAGCGTATTTTAAAACAGCATATGTGAACTAATGCAAGTTACATCAACGTGCCTTCCTCTATGGAAGGTGCGTTTTTTTATTTTTGTAAGGGATGACTTTATGTTAAAATATGCAAGAAATGAATGAGGCTGTGAGTAATGACGATAAGGGGAGAAGAGGATGTCCCAAATAAATATTAATCCAAGTACTTCAGAGGATTCAGAGTATGTTCGCGAGCAACTTATCGCATTTAATGCTGCGCATGTGAGCGAGGAATTAAGGCATCGTTACGAAGAACTGAATTTCAATATCAAAAATGAGACGGGCGAGATTGTTGCAGGTGTGCTTAGTACACTTTGCTGGAACTGGCTGGAGGTTGATATTCTTTGGGTGAATTCTGAACAACGGCATCGGGGATATGGTTCACAGTTGTTGCTTGAAGTTGAGCGAATTGCGCGAGAGAAATCTTGTGATTTTGTTATGTTGAACACTTTCTCCTATCAAGCACCGGAATTTTACAAGAAACATGGCTACCAATTGATCACAACGATCGAGAATGCACCGACTGGACACAGTCATTATTATTTTAAAAAGGACCTCACTTAAGACAAAACATGCGAAAAAGGACAAAATCAGGAGGGTTATAATGGTTACCATTAAAGGGATCGAACTTGAAGATTTACCGGCACTAAGCCAGCTATACAATGAGTTGATGGGAATGCCTACCAATGAACAGCAGATGAAAAAGATGTTTCATTACATACAGCAGAATGGCCATTATCATGTGCTTGGGGCATTTTACAATGGCAAACTGGTTGGGTCCGTTATGGGGATTGAGTGTATGGATCTGGTAGGGCCATGCAAACCGTTCATGGTTGTAGAGAATGTGATTGTATCGGATCAGGTACGCAGGCAGGGCATTGGGCAGAGGTTAATGCTCCAGATTGAGCGGATTGCGAAGGATCTGGGTTGTGGTTACATGATTCTGGTGTCTGGCGATCAGCGTAAGGAAGCACATATATTTTATGAGAAGTTGGGTTTCAAGGATGAGAAGGTTCAGGGTTACCGGAAGCATCTTTAACAGACAGTTCAAGTGAAAATTTCTTACACAAGTGGAAGGATTACTTAAGGAACACGGCGAATAAGGCATAGTCTTAACAAAAGAAACGAATAAGAGGGAGGCACTCTCGTGTTCAAAAAATGGGCTAATGTTTTCATGGTTCTGAGCCTTGTATTCGCCGTATGTTCCCCAACCTCCTATGCTGCCGCCAAAACGGTTAAGGTAACCGTGACGTTGGTGAGCGCAGAGCTTGTCGAGAATAACTCTGTCGGTAATGAGTGGGCCATCGGAGCAAGTGTGAACGGCAAAGATCTGGAAGAGGGTTCGTCAGTTACCTTAAACCTGAAATCCACAGGTACGTTGAAACTGGAGGCCATCGCCGAAGAACAGGACAAAATTCCCGATTACGGGAGTAAAAGCACCAACGTCAAACTATCTTCGTTCTCCAAATCAACCAACAAGACACTTTCCGTGGTGGTGACCGAGAACAGAGGCCGATATTCTGGTAACACAGCGACTTGGGCGTTCAAGTTTAAGATTAGCAAGAAGTGAATAGGAATCAACCGTGAGAAAAGGGAGCCTAGCTCTCTTTTTTTAATGCGTAGCTAATTGGTGATCTAAAGGAAGAGAACGTTTCGAGCCACGCTGATCTTTGTTAAACTAAGGAAAGCAACAGATAGAAATTTAAGATGAAATATTCAAAAAAATACATAGGAGGTTAACACAATTATGCGTATCGTAGATAACATTAAAGTCTGGGGGGAGCCGCTGGAAAACGCCGTAAGTCAGGCGGTGACTTGCTCGCAATATGGAGATGTATTGGGTGTGGCTCTGATGGCCGACCATCACAAAGGTTACTCACAACCCATCGGTGGTGTTGTCGCTTATCGGAATATGATCAGTCCGTCAGGTGTCGGATATGATATTGCCTGTGGCAACAAGGCTGTGCGCACAAATCTGATGTGGGAAGATATTCGGGATCAGATTGTAACGATTATGGATGACATCAATTCGACCATATCTTTCGGCGTGGGTCGTAACAATCCAACACCCGTGGATCATGAACTGTTCGACGACGCGAGCTGGAAGCTGTTTGATACCATTGAACCGGGATTACAACATAAGCTGAAGACACTCGCACGCAACCAACTTGGAACCGTAGGCAGTGGTAATCATTTCGTGGATATTTTTGTGGAAGAAGCAACGGGAAAGGTGTGGATCGCAAATCATTTTGGCAGCCGCGGGTTTGGTCACAAAGTGGCGAGTGGGTTCCTTAACCTTGCCGCAGGGCGTCAGTTCAGTGGCAAAGCTCCTGGCGAATCGATGGATCAACCGCCTACGTTGTTTGACCTGAACAGCGAAATGGGTGATATGTATTGGGATGGAATGACTTTGGCGGGCAGATACGCCTATGCAGGACGTGATTATGTCATTGAACAGGTACTCGGAATTCTCGGGGCAAGTGCTGAATATGCCGTTCATAACCATCACAACTTTGCCTGGAAGGAACAACACATGGGTGAAGAGGTAGTTGTGGTCCGCAAAGGTGCAACGCCATTGGCACCCGGGCAACTCGGTTTTGTTGGAGGCAGTATGGGGGATATCTCGGTAATTGTGGAAGGGATCCACAGCGAGGAGAATACCGAGTCATTCCGCAGCACCGTACATGGGGCAGGGCGCACGATGAGCCGAACCCAGGCGGCTGGCAAAATGAATTACAAGCTGCGCACACGCATGGGTGGCGAGATTAGCGAAGCACAGATGCATGAGGCGATTCGTGCCTATGGTGTTGAGCTGCGGGGAGCGGGCACAGACGAAAGTCCGTTTGTGTATAAGAAACTGCAAGACGTGCTGAACGCACATGCGAATACGCTGAAAATCAACCATGTGCTGCGTCCCGTTGGTGTCGCCATGGCCGGAGGTAATGAATTCGATCCGTATAAGGATTAGTCATATATGTTCAACTGAACATTTACACGATAACGGAGAGGGCAGAAATAACTTGAAGAAGCGGAGCGTTCGCCTAAAAGCTTTCTAAAAGAAAGCTACATCGGAAGCATACGCTATCACCCGATTTCCCCTTTCAAAAAAAGGAATAAAAAAATCTGGGGATAACAGCGATCGGAAAGTTATTCTGCCATCGGAGTGCCAGTGTAAATATTCATTAGTTGAACTATATATAGAGAGAGAGGGTGAACTTCATGAGAAATTGTGCGATATATAGCTCTCAGTTTGACCTGGATCAGCTGTTTGAATGGATTCAATCCATTTATCCTGAGGGTACGATTAAACGCCGGGAAGACAAGACTCATATTCAAGTGACTCAGAAGAAATGGTTCAGTAAAAAAACCAAAGGCTTTAATATCATGACCAGCCAGACGCATCCTGAGGAATTTACGACAATGATTCAGGGGATGCTTGGATTTTTGAGTCAGATTGAGGGACGCAATGCTTCGCTCCAGGAAAAGGTACTGATCAAATGTTCCACATTGAACATGGTGGTTGGTATTGAGACGGAAGAGGACATATCGGAAGAATTCTTCGGCGAGTTATTGCGATTGGCTGATGCTCTGGATGCTGTTATCTTCTGGGGAGGTGGATCTCTGCTGAACGCACAAGGCCAGTTGTTGCTGGATGTGAATGGAGAATCTGAGGTAGAGGATTACACGGTGACAGCGCACACCAGTTTCCTTGACGGTGACAGCCCCCAGTCGGAGTCTGGCATTCAACGTAAAGCGCGTTCAGAGCAACGGTTGACTGAACAAGGCATTCCGTATAATGCGAACTTGCCCGCAAGGGCCGGAGACGAGCACATCACGATTCGGAGTAAAGAGGAAGTTGCGCGTCGTGCGGTTGCCCTATGTCTTGCCGCGCTTAAGGGTGAGTGTCTGGGAGCAGGCGAAAGTGCGGACGATACCGCAGCACTGGTTCAGGAAGTGATCGACAAGTATGAGGCTGAATCCTTTTTCTCACCCGTAGAGAAGAGGTTTATCGACCAGCACGGAGCAGAGCAGCAGGAGATCATCTCCTTCTCTTGGGGATATGAAGCGTACCACGTAATGTTGTGGGCGCTTGGTTATGTGAAGGAATTGGGTGCACCAGCGGAGTTATGTAACGTAGGGAAGGATGTCGGTTATTTGCAACAGAAGGATAGTTTTACCGACTTTCTCTCCGATGCATCTCTGCGTAACAAGAGCGAGATTCTGGATGAAGCAGATCTAATATACCGTTATAACTGGGTGTGTGTCGATAGTCGTGTGAATGATAAAACACCTCCCGCTGGACTGAATGGTGGAGTGGCTTATGAACGTCACCGTGCATTGAACTGGTTGATCTGTTATCTGGATCAGGAGTGGGATGATGTGCGTACAGACACGTAGAACTGGATGATGTTACGTCCTAATGTAATAATCAATAAACATGACACAACATACAACAATGCAAATACCCCTATAGCCGCACGAATACGGTTAAAGGGGTGTTTGGCGTGCTGTTCTGTGTGGACATAAGCTTTATTCCATATATGCTTTTATCCACTATGCCTGCCAAACTGTTCACGAATAATGACGTCAGCAAGAATTAATTTTTTCTCGACGTTGCTCTCTGGATTCGCAATGCGCCATAACATCTGATCCACTGCACGCGCACCAAGCAACTCCTTGTTCACGTTAACTGTGGCAAGTAATGGGATATTGTCGTATAGATTATCAAATCCCGTGACAACACACTGATCGGGTACACGAATACCCATATTCTCAAGGGCTTCTATGGTGTATAGCCCATAGAAATCATTCGCACATACAAACACTTCAGGCAGGTTAACCTCATTGATCACTGAAGTGAACGTCTGGCGGAACTCATCCAATGCCTGATTACTCAGCTCGGGAATCTGGTGTATCTCCATTCCATGGCCCATGAGCACAGAAGTATAAGCAATCCAGCGTTCATAGAAGCTATGAGCATCCCCGATATTGCCAACGAACTGGAAGGTTTTGAAGCCCTTGCGGAGCAAATAGAGCATGATCTCGCGCATGGATGCAAAGTTATCGGTGAATATGCTGTCACTGTGAAAAACAGGGTCCAGATGATCCACCATCACAACCGGAATACTGAGACGTTTGATTTCAAGCAGAATCGGGGTCGAGATAGAGCCAACGGTAATGATTCCTCGAATGGCATCCGGGTTGAGCAGGGTAAATAGCTGGTCTGCTGAGGGTTCCGTTAAGGTCAGAATATTAATCCCTTTTTGGTTCAGCTTGGAAGAAATCCCGTTAAAGACGGGTCCCCAGTATACGGAATCTTGATTTTGGTACCGAACATTGGGAAACAAAATCAAGATGGTACCGCTTGAACGTGTGTTCTTCGGTTCTTGAAGTTCATGGTTGTTATACAGTTCACCAGACAACATGCTGTTATCTTTGAAATATCCAAGTTTGCCAGCGGCCTTGAGAATGACATCCCTCGTTTGATCGCTAACTCCTGATTTTCCAGACAAAGCTCTTGACACCGCGAATTTCGACAAACCCGTAAAATGTGCAATCTCCTGAATTGTTACCTTTGTCTTCATCATACCATCCTTACACTCGTAGTTCTGCCGTATTCCTTATTTGGAGCGATATCCAACTGATCCTAGTATAACATGATGTATTTCTCTTAATCTAATAACGGACAGAAGATTCAAAATGTTAGTGATGCACAGTATTTTAGGATGAACGTTCAACGTGACGATAAGCATATTTTCAGATAGAATGACGAATTTTGTCTGCTGAATTATTATTTTGTTATTTTATAAAAATAACAAAATAAACAAAGTTGGAATCATGGTTTTAATAAGTGTGTACTTAGAGTTCAGGATGTTGAATAAGCTGTAATGCGGGTATATTACAGTTTTATCAGCATTTTATCAGAATAATTAGAAAATGTTAACAACAAAAATGTTGACGCTTACATTTTGCTGTGTTAAATTTTGTTTGTCAAAAACAAACAAGAAAATAACAAATGGTGGTGGTTGTTTATTTTCGATTGGTTAATGAATGGGGTTAACGATTTAGGGTGAACCATGATTGGTATACACATTCGGGGAGGTTGTTAAAATCATGATGAGAAGATGGAATGTTCTACCTCTGATGTTATTGGCTGTGATTCTTTTTGTATCCGCTTGCAGTGGTGGGGGAACAACGCAGACTGGGACTGATGCAGAGGGAACAACGAACTCAGGCAACAGCACCGAAGTCGCTGAAACAGAAAAAGAAGGCGCAGTGGAAGAAGCTGTGGTTGATGTTCCTGATCTGGGTGGACGTGTCATCAAGGTCGCGGCCTGGTGGGACTTGAAACCGGCGGGAGAGACGGCCTCCGATAAGGCCAGACTTGATAAAATTGCAGAGGTCGAGAAGAAATACAACGTAAAACTGGAGTTTGTCAACGTACCTTTTGAAGAATACATGAACAAATTCACAACGTCTGCACTGGCTGGCGAACCGTTCGCCGACATCGTTCAGATGGAGTACAAATCCGCACTACCTGCCATCCTCAAAGGGCAACTATTGCCCATCTCCGAATTCACTACACCTGAGAATAACATCAACCAAGAGGCTAATCTGATTGCAAAATATCCTGCCATTGCAGGCAACGAATACGCCTTCGAATCTCCAACCAGCATTGGTCTGGGACTTCACTATAACCGTGACTTGTTCAAAAAATTATCTTTGCCTGATCCGCAGGAACTGTATAACCAAGGCAAATGGGATTGGGACAAATTCATGGAACTTGCCAAACAGGCAACCAAAGATACCAATAACGACGGCAAAACTGACGTATACGGATTTTCTGGCTGGGCGCTTGATGTTGTTCGTCATTTTACCGCTGCCAATGGTGGAACGATCGTGGATGATACCAATAGCAAAGAAGGATTGTCCGATCCGAAAACGATTGAAGCTGCTGAATTCGTCAAACGCCTGTATAACGTGGAGAATGTCGTGAAGGTCAAAACCGGCGACAAAACCAACTGGGAGGAAAGCAATACGTTCAAAGATGGAGATGTAGCTCTGTTCACCGCTGCTGAATGGCAGTTGGGCGATCTCACCTTTGCTGTTGGCGTTGTACCGATTCCGAACGGGCCACAGGGTAGCAAAGAGGTAACGTATGCAAACAACGCGGCATCGGCGAAGTTCATTCCAAAAGGTGTGGAAGATCCAAAGATCGTCTACCAAATCTATGAAGAGACCTTCGACATCCCGCAGATTGAAGAGTATCCAGGTCAAGATTATCTGGAGAGTCGTTATACCGACGAGAAGGATATTGCGATCATTCGCGAGCACATCGCCGGAACGGGCCGTATCTTGCTGGATGATGCCTACACAGGATACCCTTTCGGGGATTATGTGAACGATATCATCAAAAACAACGCTTCCGTAACAGCGACAGCCGAGAAATACAAAGCACAGGCACAAGCTGCCATTGATAAACTCGGCAAATAATAACAACACTTATCACCAGCAAACGATTCAGGCAGGGGCTCGTGTCGGCAAGGTTGCACGGAGCCCCTTTTCCTGAACCACCAAATCGGCATTGCTGGCATCAGCCTTGATGAGGAGGACTCGTAGGATGGCTGGAATTCTACAACGTAAGACATGGATATTGTCCACATTAATCATTGTGGCGGCAGCCTGCATCATTCTATATGTAACTTCCGGCGCTGATGTGAAGAGTGCAGACATTCCACCTGGCAATCTGCCTGCCATTGAAGTGGATGCAGTCTTGCAGCAGACCCGGCAGAAAAAGGGATACGAACAGTATCGATCCGGAACGGATCAGGCTTCGCAGCCGAATGTGGACATCACCATTGAAGCAGGAGATTACATAAAAGCCGAAGGTGAAGACGTCCGCAAACTGACTAATTATGAGGGAATGGAAGGGGTATCTCTCCATACCGGAGAGACCGGACAAGTCAATTGGAACATTAACGTGCCGGAGACCGGGCTGTATAACCTGTCCGCCATCTATTATCCCGTTGAAGGCAAGAGTTCGGCCATTGAGCGTGCATTGTACATCGACGGTGAACTTCCTTTTGCGGAAGCCGCCTATTTGCAATTTGACCGGGTATGGGCGAATGAGAAAGATGTCGTGGAGCAGGACAATCAAGGTAACGACCTTCGCCCGAGACAAGTGGAGGAACCTCGCTGGATGGAAGAAACGTTTCAGGACTCAGACGGGTATGAACAGGCTCCATTCAAGTTTTATTTGGAAAAAGGGGAACACACGCTAACGCTAAAATCATCGCGTGAACCCATGGTGATTCGATCCATTCGTCTTTTCAATGAGAAGACAGCCGTTCCTTACGCAGAGACTGCGGGGGCACAACAGTCGGATACTTCCGGGCAGCCGAAGGATGTACTTATTCGCATTGAAGGAGAAGCCGCAATTGCCAAATCTTCACCTACGTTATACCCGACCAGCGAAAGGTCAAGTTCTGCTGTATCTCCTTATAGCGCTTCCCAGGTACGCATCAATACGATTGGTGGCTTTAACTGGCGTTTGCCAGGGCAATGGATCGAATGGGAAGTGGATGTGCCGGAGAGCGGACTTTATCATATCGGTTTTACCGCACAGCAGAATTTCGTCAAAGGCATCTATTCTACACGCAAACTGACCATTGACGGTGAAGTTCCGTTTGCAGAGATGGCCAAAGCACCTTTCCGTTACGAAAGCGACTATCGCATTGACGTCATGGGAGGCAAGGAAGCATACAAGTTTCACTTGGAAAAAGGAAAACATGTGCTACGGCTGGAGAACAGCCTCGGTGACTTTGCACCCCTTATCCGCAATGTGGAGGACAGTCTGTACAACTTGAACTCCATGTACCGACGAATTCTGATGATTACAGGTACGAAGCCTGATGAATTCCGGGATTACCGGGTGGAGAAACAGATTCCGAACCTGCTGGAAGTGTTCAGCGGGGAAAGTAAACGACTCAAAGACGTGGCCGCACAGCTTCGTCTTCTGTCAGGACAGTCCAGCGATCAGGAAGCACTGATCAAGACGATGGCGTTGCAACTAGACGAGATGATCGACAAGCCGGATACCATTCCGAGACGGCTTGCGGCTTATAAAACCAACACGGGTGGTCTCGGAACATGGGTGCAGCAGGCACGAGAGCAACCCCTTGAGATCGATGCACTGTACGTCACTTCGATCGACCGTGATATTCCCGGAACAGGCATGGGACCACTCGCGAAGCTTGGTCATGAAGCCAAGATATTCTATCATTCGTTCTTCATTGATTATAACCAGATCGGCAATGTAGCCACTTCAGAAGATCAGCGCACGGTAACTGTCTGGATTGGTAGCGGACGTGACCAGGCGAATACGATGAAAGCGATGATTGACAAGACCTTCACACCAGACAGTGGCATTAACGTGAATCTGAAGCTGGTGAATATGGGGACCTTGCTGCCAGCGACCTTGTCCGGTGAAGGTCCGGATGTAGCGATGCAGATCGGCAATGATCTACCGGTGAACTTTGCGATGCGGAACTCGGCTGTAGATCTGACGCAATTCAGTGATTATAGCACCGTGGAACAGGAGTTCAGGGAAAGCGCGATCGTGCCATATGCCTATGATTCAGGCGTATATGCTCTGCCGGAAACACAAACCTTTAACATGCTGTTTTATCGTAAAGACGTGCTCGAAGAACTTGGGCTTGAAGTGCCTCAGAACTGGGAGGATGTCGAGGCTCTACTCGCGATTCTGAGCAAAAATCATATGGAATTTGGTATGCCGGTTGTGACCCAGGCTAATATGCAGGGGGTCAATATTCCGCCGAACTCGCAGTATGCAACGATGCTGCTCCAGAACGGCGGCGCCTTCTATCGTAACGATGACAAGGAATCGGATCTGGATTCCCGGATCGGAATTGAGACCTTCAAGCAGTGGACCGAATTCTATACCGATTACAAGCTGGAGCGGGAATATGATTTTGCCAACCGTTTCCGGACAGGACAGATGCCTATTGGACTAACGGATTACACCATGTACAACCAGTTGTCTGTATTTGCACCGGAGATTCGCGGATTATGGGGATTCGTTCCTGTACCAGGAACCGTTCAGGCAGATGGAACCTTGAATCGGGATGTACCGGGTGGAGGCAGCGCAGTCATGATGCTGGAGGGTGCCAGGGATCAGGATGCGGCGTGGGAGTTCATGAAGTGGTGGACCAGTACACCGATTCAAGCTGAATTCGGGCGGGAGATGGAAGGACTGATGGGTGCAGCTGCCCGTTATCCAACGGCCAACATCAAGGCACTGGATTCCCTGCCGTGGCCTGCGGAGGATTACGCCAATCTCAAGGCACAATTCGAAACGGTGAAGGGCATTCCTGAAGTACCTGGTGGTTATTTTACAGGCCGCCATCTGTTCAATGCATTTTACAAAACCGTTGTTGGCCAAGTGGAAGCCAGGGAATCCATTATGGATTATACCCAATATATTCAGGACGAGATTCGCGTCAAACGTAATGAATTTGGTCTTCCGTAAGCAGAGGGAGGGTTAATCGTGCCACAAATATCACTCCGAGACGGACAAAACAGTCCTCCTGAGAAAGCGTCAAGGATGGGCATGAAATCGTGGTGGAGCTGGAAGCTCCAGGAAATGAAGGCCAGCAAACATTCCTATGTTCTGCTTGCACCTTATATGCTCCTGTTCCTCATGTTTACCGTGATTCCGGTTGTCATCTCGATCATACTCAGCTTCACCTACTTTAACATGCTGGAATTCCCGCGGTTTATTGGCTGGCAGAACTACACTCGCCTGTTTCTGGAGGATGATGTATTCCTGATTGCGATCAAGAATACGCTGCTGTTTGCCATCATTACCGGACCGATCAGTTATATTGCCTGTTTTGTCTTCGCGTGGATCATTAATGAGTTAACACCGAAATGGAGAGCGTTCATGACGCTGATCTTCTACGCGCCCTCCATCTCGGGCAATGTGTATTTTATCTGGCTGATGATCTTCTCGGGAGATCGTTATGGTATTGCCAATGGGCTGTTGATCAAATGGGGTTTTCTGCTGGAGCCGATCCAATGGCTGAAGACAGAAGCTTATATTATGCCTATTCTCATTCTCGTGCAGCTATGGCTGAGTCTCGGAACTGGATTTCTGGCGTTTATCGCCGGTTTGCAGACGGTGGACCGGACATTGTACGAAGCGGGAGCGGTGGATGGCATCAAGAATCGCTGGCAGGAACTATGGTACATTACCCTGCCTTCGATGCGTCCACAGTTGATGTTCGGCGCAGTCATTCAGCTGACAACCTCGTTTGCCGTGGCCGATGTGTCGATCGCACTGGCCGGGTTCCCAAGCGTGAACTATGCGGCAGAGACGGTGGTCACCCACTTGATCGACTTCGGTACAACACGGTTTGAGATGGGCTACGCATCGGCGATTGCCACCATACTGTTCATGATTATGGTGGGCACCAACTTGCTGGTACAGAAACTGCTTCGAAGGGTGGGAGAATAGCTATGGCTGCAATTGCGACAGGCAAAAAGCGGGTGAATCGCTCGCTATCGGGAAGTCTCTCCCTGTTTGCCCTTCTGCTCGTATTTGGTGCCTTCATGGTGCTGCCGCTGATCTATGCAATCAACAATGCATTCAAACCATTGGATGAGATTTTCACCTTTCCACCAACGCTGTTTGTCAAAAATCCGACGTTCAGCAACTTTACAGATCTGCTGAATCTGCTGAGTGACTCGTGGGTGCCGTTCTCACGTTATATATTCAACACGGTATTTATAACAGGCATCGGTATCGTAGGCCATGTGCTGCTAGCTTCCGCAGCGGCGTACCCGCTTGCCAAACACAAGTTTCCGGGCAAAGTATTCATGTTCCAGGTGGTCGTACTGTCACTGATGTTCACACCTGCGGTGACGGCCATTCCGAACTATATGATCATGTCATGGCTCGGATGGATCGACACGTACTGGGCCGTCATTATTCCGGCATTTGCCTATTCACTCGGGTTGTATCTGATGAAACAGTTCATGGAGCAGATCCCGGATGCACTGCTGGAAGCAGCCAAGATTGATGGTGCCAGTGAATACCGGATCTTCTGGTCCATTGTTATGCCCAATGTGAAGCCCGCGTGGCTTACATTGATCATTCTACTGTTCCAGATGTTATGGGGCAGTGATGGCAATGGATACATCTACAGCGAGCAGCTCAAGACCCTGCATTATGCAGCAGGTCAGATTATTCAGGGCGGAATATCCCGGGCAGGAGCAGGTGCTGCGGTAGCACTGATTTTGATGAGTGTGCCGATCACGCTATTTATTTTCTCTCAGAGCCGAATCATTGAGACGATGGCGAGCTCGGGCATGAAGGATTAAGGGGGAACGATATGGCACGCACAGTGAAAAGATGGCTTGTTCTCCTGGCAGCAGTATCTCTGCTGCTGGTGAATGCCGTGCCTGCGGCGGCCTCCCCGGCGCCGTATGAGAGTTATAACTACAACTACTGGAAAGAGGCTGTACCTTCACCGGATGCCTATCTGCCCGAGCGTACTCTATCAGGCCGTGACCTCGGCATTAGTGAGTTCAAAGACCCCGGTGATGTGAACGTTTCACCCTCCGGGTTGATCTATATTTTGGATAGCGGCAACAATCGAATCATCGTATTGGAACCAGACTTTAAGCTGCTGCGCGTAATCGATGGATTCATGATGGATGGTAGCAAGGAGACCTTTAACCTTCCAGGTGGATTGTTTGTAGATGAAGAAGAACGCATATATGTCGCCGATACAGGAAACAGTCGTGTGGTTGTCCTTGATGGAGAGGGGACGCTGATACAAACCATCACGAAGCCTGAGTCGGATATCCTATCGACCCAATTCCAGTTCCAGCCCTTGAAACTGACGGTGGACCATGTAGGCCGAGTTTACGTTGTGGCACAGGGGGTCTACGAAGGGATTATGCAGTTTGACGAGAGTGGGAAATTTATCGGATACGTCGGTACGAACAAAGTGGAGCGGGACTACGGCGAATATATCTGGCGCATGTTATCAACCAAAGCTCAGCGCGCACAGATGGTACTTTTTGTTCCAACGGAGTTCTCCAATGCGGATATTGACCCCAAAGGATTCGTGTATGCAACGAATATTGATCCTGGCTCAAATGAACCGATCAAACGCCTTAACCCGTCTGGCGAAGATGTACTGAAGCGGTTTGGTTATTACGACGTCAAAGGCGATATCCGGTTCCGCAACAATCCGGGTCCATCCAAGCTGATTGATGTCAAAGTGCTGGGCAACGGCATGTACAGTGTACTTGATGCGACACAGAACCGAGTGTTCACGTACGACGATGAAGGTCATCTGCTCTACATATACGGTGGCAAAGGAAATCAGGTGGGCACGCTCAAAACACCTGTCGCGATTGAACAATCTGGTGAGCATCACTTGGTTCTGGATCGGGGCAAGAACAACCTTGTCGTCTATGAGCCAACCCGTTTTGGTGCCCGTGTGAATGAAGCGGTGGCACTCCACTATCGGGGCGAGGACACGGAGGCCGTAAATATATGGAGAGAAGTGCTGAAGCTGAATGCCAACTATGACATCGCTTATATCGGTATCGGCAAGTCCTTATTAATGGAGAAGAAAAACGAGGAAGCGCTAAGTTACTTCGAACTTGGAATGGATCGCAAGAGTTATTCTGTGGCGTTCAAGAGGCATCGGCGGGAGATGATGAAGGAACATTTTGGTACATTCCTGACCGCTGCAATCGCGCTGATTGTCATTCTGATCCTGACCCGGGTGGCGGTTAAATGGAGACGGAGGAGGCAGGTTGATCGTGAAGCAGGATTTCATTAAGTTTCCGCTGCATCTCATTTTTCACCCCATTGATGCATTCTGGGACCTCAAGTCGGATAACCGGGGACGGCTGCTTGTTGCTTTTGCAGCATTGGCGCTCACCATTGTTATGATGATTTTGCAAAAGCAGTACGCAGGATTCCTCGTTAATTACATCGATCCTCGTACAATTAACAGCATCATCGAGATCGCCACGGTTGCCGTACCTTTCTTTCTATGGTGCATGGCCAACTGGGCAGTAACAACCTTGATGGAAGGGGAAGGCAAGTTCAGGGAAATCGTTCTGGCGACAGGTTACTCGCTTATTCCGGTTATTCTGATCTATGCCCCAATGATCGTGATCAGCCGTTTTATGGTACAGGAGGAAACTGCTTTTTATTATCTGTTCAATAGTATCGCGTTTTTCTGGTTTGTGTTGCTTCTGTTCATTGGCATGATGACGGTACACCAGTACACGGTGATTAGAACGATCATTACGATGGTGCTGACACTCATTGTGATGGGCATTATTGTATTCCTTGGCGCGCTGGTCTTCAGCATGTTGCAACAGCTGTACGAATTCGGTTATAACATTTACCGCGAGTTGATTTTTCGGACCTAAAGGAGGCGGCATCCGTGAACAAAAGGCAACGATTATATACGGTGCTGGCTGGTGGTGCAGCTGTAATCATGATTGCAGCCGGGCTGCTGTATATAAACAACAGGGGAATTCCTGCCGTAGAAGCCGCGGCTTATTTGGAGACAACAACCCAGGCCATGCCCGTCACGGAGGACCCGTTGCAGTTCCTTAGCGACTCTTCGCAGGGTGTGCCTGGTATGCAGTTAGTCGCCGAGGATCAGGGATTGGCCCTGTACTATAACGAGGAGACAACGGAAATTGCAGTACGGGACGGGAAAAGTGGAGAGATCTGGTACAGCAATCCGAAAGAACGGGCTGAGGATGGTCTTGCTTCTGCATATGAAAAAGATGTGCTGTCCTCCCAGTTGAACGTGTCTTTCCGGGATTCGATGGGCACACTGGAGAACTTTCCTAATTTCAGTTCGAGTATAAGCAACAAACAATTCACAGTGGGTCAGATCGATCAAGGAATTCGGGTTAACTATACACTTGGTGATACGTCACTTGGCATTGACGCGCTGCCTAAACTGATTAGCAAACAGCGTCTGGATGAGAAAGTGCTTTCCAAGCTAGATGCTACTGTCGCAAGGTACACATCTGCCCGATATTATCCAACCAAGAACAATCCGGATATTCTGGAACGGCTGGATGGACAGATTTCGAAGCAACTTGTGCTGAACAAGATGCTGGGTGCCTTTGAGACGGCGGGTTACACGGCGGACGATCTGGCTTTTGACAATCAGGAGAATGGAGTCGAAGGCGGAGGCGTATCGGATAAGCCCAGCTTTGTCATTTCTGTGGAATATCGACTTGAGCAGGGGGCGCTTGTTGTGACGGTGCCTCTGAGCCAAATAGAAGAAAGTGGGCAGTACCGCATTCGGAATATTGATTTGCTCGCTTATTTTGGTGCGGCGGATACAAAGGGCGAGGGCTATATGCTCGTACCTGACGGTTCCGGCAGCCTGATCCATCTGAACAACGGAAAAACCCAGGAAGAGCAGTATGTACAGCGTGTATATGGCACAGACCCAAATGATAATTCGCTCAGTCGTCCTCAGGTTAGTGAATCCGCGTATATGCCTGTGTTTGGTCTGAAGAACGGGGAAAATGCCTGGTTTGCAGTCATTGAAAAAGGGGATGGCATTGCCAGTATCTCCGCAGATATTGGAGGCAGACAGAATAGCTACAACCATGTACACGCGACCTTCTCCCTGCGCGGGGAGGATGAGTTGGAGATGTACACCTCGCAGAAAATGCAGGAGATCCAGCTGCTTAGCGATGAGCCTTTCCGTGGAGACATTCAGGTTCGCTATCATTTCCTTCATGGAGAAGATGCCAGTTACTCGGGTATGGCCCGCCTGTATCAGCAGCAGTTGATCAAGCAGGATGTACTGAAACCACTCGCAGAACAGACAGAGTTGCCGTTCTATGTGGATGTGCTTGGTGCAGTGGACAAAAAGGCTTCGTTCCTAAGCGTGCCCTATCGGACCACCTTAGCCATGACGACGTACGAACAGGCCACCGAAATGGCGGCGAAGTTACAGCAAGAAGGTGTGAACCGCGTTCAAATGCGCTATCAGGGATGGTTCGGCGGTGGCATCAGTCATCATACGCCAACCCGGGTGAAGTTGGACAGTGAAGTAGGCAGTCGTTCCGAACTTCAGGCGTTGTCCGCTAAGCTGGAGCAGTCGGGTGGAGCTTTGTTCCCGGATGTGGCTTTCCAGCACATTTATCACGATGATATGCGTTTTGCTCCTTCCTCGGATGCGGCGCGGTTTGTCACAAAGGAGACAGCAGAACTGTATCCATACAATCCTGCGCTTAATCGCATGGATCAGAGTAGGGACAGCTATTATTTGCTCTCAGCGGCCAAGCTTCCTTATGTGGTGAGTGGGTTTGCAGACAACTTCAATCAACTGGACCTCGGCGGATTATCCCTTCGTGATCTCGGGCAGGTCCTGACTTCCGATTACCGGGATAGTCGGGTGATTCATCGGGAGACGGCGAAAAACATTGTGAAGGAGCAACTTGGCAAGTTGGAACAGTCCTATCCGAACCTGATGATATCTGCCGCAAATAGCTACGCTTGGGGTAGTGCACAACATGTTGTGAATGTACCCGCAGGGTCGAGTCGGTTCAATATTACCGATGAAGAAGTTCCGTTTTATGCGATGGTCATTCATGGATACATGAACTATGCGGCATCTCCGATGAACACATCTGGGGATCAGGATCTCCGCAAACAGTTGCTGCGCAGCCTGGAGCTTGGGACAGCTCCATTTTTTCAATGGACCTATGAACCATCATCCAGGCTGAAGCTGACGAATTATGATTCGGCATACGCAACGGAGTACAGCTATTGGGTGGATGACGCTGTTGCCCTGTATAAGCAGGCCAATGAAGTGCTGGGAGAACTGGAGAATGAGCAGATCCTGAAGCATGAACGCATCCAGGATGGCGTGGTCCGGATCACCTATACTGGCGGTACATCCATCCTTGTGAATTACAATGCGGATGCAGTTACCGTGGATGGAACAACGGTTGGCGGGACGGACTATGTGGTGGGAGGAGCGAACCGATGAGAACCATTCGATTATCGCTGAAGTCACGGAGAGCGCTGCTTGGACTTGCATTTATTTCCCCGTGGCTGGTCGGCTTCATCTTCCTCTTTGCCACACCGCTCCTGCAATCGATTCGATTCAGTCTGAGTAATCTGTCTGTTGCTCCGGGCGGATACGTCCTGGAATACGTTGGTTTTAAAAATTTCAAGGATGCACTTCTGGTTGACGCTACATTCAACCGGATTCTGGTCGACTCCGTTGGAGCGATGCTGCTGAATGTGCCGATGATTTTGTTCTTCAGTCTGTTCACGGCGACACTGCTTAACCAGAAGTTCAGAGGCAGAACGATGGCACGTGCGATCTTTTTCCTGCCGGTTATTCTGGCTTCCAGTGCAGTCGCAGCAGCTGAGTCTGCGGGATTAATCAATCTGATGGGGGATGCAAGTGCGGTGGATGCATCAGCCGATGGCGGTGCTTCGTTCAATGTGGTGTCCATTGTACGGATGCTGGCGGATGTGGGATTGCCGATGGCTTATGTGGATTACATTGTAGAAGCCATCTTGCGGATCTATGAGATTATTAGCAGCTCTGGCGTCCAGATTCTGATCTTCCTCGCTGCGTTGCAATCGGTACCGGGATCGATGTATGAGGTTGCGAAGATCGAAGGGGCGACAGCTTATGAATCATTCTGGAAAATTACATTTCCCATGGTCAGTCCGTTGATTCTGACAAATGTCATCTATACGATCATTGATTCATTTGCCGGGAGTCCAGTCACACAGGCTATCTACCAAACTGCATTCAAAACCCAGAACTTTGGCTTAAGCTCGGCGATGTCCTGGCTGTACACACTTGTGATTGGTCTTGTACTGATCGTAGTGGGCTGGGTGTTGTCACGACGGGTTCACTACAACTGACGTTTAACATTAAGGGAGGCTTCAGATTATGGCTGCATCAGGGACAGATCGCATGGTAGTAGTTCCTAAGCAGAATTATCACATGCAGCGGGTGCGAAACAAAACATCGGACCTTCTCTATTCCATATTCAGATATGCTTTGGTCATCGGCATTTCATTTATTATTTTGTACCCTTTATTTCTCAAAGTGTCAGTTGCGTTCAAGGATAAGCAGGATATCTATAATCCGACGATCTATATGATTCCTCAGCACGTTACATTGGATAATATCCGGCTTGCGGCGCAAGTGATGGATTACCTGCCTTTGCTCGCGAACACCTTATTGTTCGTTACGATCACAACACTTCTGACAGCCATGTCCTGTGCGCTTGCCGGCTACGGCTTCGCCCGGTTTTCATTTCCGGGTAGCAATGTGCTCTTTGTGCTGGTGATTCTCACGATTCTGGTACCGACAAGCACACTTATGGTGCCGATGTATCTGCATTTCCGCAGCTTTGACTTTCTGGGCATTATCCAGTTGTTCACGGGAAAGAATGGCATCAATCTGCTGAATACGTATTGGCCTTCTATGATTACGGCCGCTACAGCGGGAGGGCTGAAGGCGGGATTGTTCATCTATATTTTCCGCCAGTTCTTCAAGGGAATGCCGAAGGAAATCGAGGAGGCTGCCCTGATTGACGGCGCAGGCGGATTCAAAACGTTTGCTCGAATCATGCTGCCCAATGCGATCTCACCGCTGATTACGGTCATTCTGTTCTCGTTTGTATGGCAGTATAACGATACATTCTATTCGGCATTATTCATGAGTGAAAGTCCACTGATCTCGTTGAAAGTGGCTTCCTTGCCTGCTCAGGCGAACCAGTTGATCCCGCAACTGATGGGATTTGGTTCGAACTCGGGCATTAAGGCCGATCCGAACTATGTGGCCATGATCGTGGATACAGGCATTTTACTGGCGATTGCACCGCTGATTATTTTGTACTTATTCGTGCAGCGTTATTTTGTGGAGAGTATTGAACGTTCTGGTGTTGTGGGTTAAGCCAGTTGCTATATGGATCGCGGCATATTTGTGATCTCATGTTTTTTGTTTAGAGAGAGGGCTAGGGACAGGTAAACCCAATTGGAGGTGTAGAGATGACAGTGCGTGAGATCAGCAGTGTTCCGGTGAATGAAGCAGCGACACCTGAAGCGAGAGAACTAATGACGTTTCTGGTTGAGCGTTATGGAAAAGGGATGTTGTCAGGTCAGCAGGACTACAGCAATCTGAACTGGATTAATGAAAATACAGGCCAGAAGCCAGCTGTGATTGGCTTTGATCTCATGGAATATTCGCCATCAAGAACAGAGCGTGGTGCGGTCTCCCAGGAGATTCGGGATGCGATAGACTGGCACAAACAAGGCGGGATCGTGACGCTATGCTGGCACTGGAACGCACCAACGGATCTGATCGATGAACCAGGTAAAGAGTGGTGGCGGGGGTTCTATACGGATGCGACAACCTATGATATTGCCTCCGCGCTAGCTGATACTGAATCGGAAGCATATCGGTTATTGATTCGGGATATCGATGCGATTGCAGCCCACTTGCAAGAGTTGAAGGATGCGGGTGTACCTGTATTATTCCGACCACTTCATGAAGCGGAGGGTGGCTGGTTCTGGTGGGGAGCGAAAGGTCCTGAACCTGCCAAACAGTTATATCGTTTGTTGTATGATCGATTGGTTCAAGAACATCAGCTGCACAATCTTATCTGGGTTTGGAACTCGGAAAAACCGGAATGGTATCCCGGTGATGATGTCGTGGATATTGTCAGTGTGGATGTATACCCTGAAGCAGGAGATCACAGCCCGTTGGCTGCGCGTTACACCAACCTGAGTGAGCTTGTGAAGGATAGCAAAATCATTGCTCTGGCCGAGAACGGCTCCATCCCGGACCCTAAGTTGATGAAGGAGCAGGATGTACACTGGAGTTGGTTCTGTACCTGGACAGGTGGATTCCTGAGAGACGGGACGCATAATGATGTGGCATTTTTGAAGGAAGTGTACCATAGCGCAGAGGTTATTACGCTCGATCAGTTACCGAAGTGGAGTTGGCTATAAGAACCCCACTTCCAACTTGAATTGGAATCAATGAAGCGTTAGTATTCGCTGTAAGAATTCATGCGAATATTAACGCTTCATTTGTTGGTAGCGCACATATGTTAATGGAACGCTTCATCCCTGAAACATGAGAAGTTGAACAACAATCTAGTTTGACGGGTGCAACATAGCTTGGATATTGGTATGTAAAGTCACGCTGGAAGTGAATAAAATGTACGATTGATTAACCGTGCGGATCAGAATCCTTTCGCTTGTGCCATTGACTGGACCGATCCGAATGGCGTATGGTTCGCTGCCACCGTACGTATCATCCAGGGTGACCGATGTGATATGTGCGATGGGAATTTCAATTTTGGAGAACTGCCAACGGATGACCAGTTGATCTTCTATTTTTTTCACGTTAACACCAAACATAATACAACCTCCCTTTAAGCCCGCTGAAGATAAATACTTTTTATTAGTCTACCACTTATTGGGTAATATTTCCTTAATAATAGTAAATTCCCCCGAGCAATTGAAGTGCTCAAGTGTAACTTTATCTACGGGTAATATTTCGCTACAGATATTTCCATAAATGTTGGCATGATGTACACTATGACTAACGAATCTGGATACCGAACGATATATTGAAGTACAAGTATGGGATGAGCGCATTGTCAGACCCTATTGTTGAGATGAGCAGGTTTAGGGCGCATTTTCTAACGTTTCTAACAGGTGCAAAAAAGTGCAATTGCAGGAAATACGGGTGTTCGTTATAGTGAGTGAAAGCTTTGACCGGTCAAGAAGAATCTTCTTCAAAGTCCTGTCAAAGCCCCTTTTTTAACCGTTAATCCGATTAAGACTATAGGTTTAAGAGACTAAGGAGGATGGGAAAGCCTATGCAAAAAGTGGGGAAACGCAACACCCGTAATCTGACCTGGATCATATCGGTTGTCATGGTCATGTCCGTGGTGCTCAGTGCATGCGGAAGTAAAGAGGAAGGACAGGGAAGTGGCAGCAGCGGCAATGCCGACGATCCGTTGGAAGTCAGTATTATGACCATCACGCCGAGTGCCGTCCCCGCTGCTGATGATAATGTAATCAAACGCGCCATTGAAGAAGCGACTAACTCCAAAATGAACATCCAGTGGGTCTCCAACAATATCTATGGTGACAAGCTCAATCTGACCCTGGCTTCCGGGGATATACCTGATCTGATCATGATTAATGATCCGTTTGGAAGTACTTTCACCAAGATGGTCAAACAAGGTGCTTTCTGGGACATTACCCCTTATATCAAGGACTATCCGAATCTCAGCGGAGGCATTCCCGATATAGCTTGGGATACAACCAAGGCAGCAGACGGCAACAATTATGGTATCCCGCGGCCTCGTCCAGTCACTGGAGATTCTTTTTTCATCATCCGCAAGGATTGGCTTGACCGATTGAATTTGCAGGTGCCGGAGACCACGGATGAGTTGTTCAACGTGATGGAGGCTTTTGTAGAGCAGGACCCTGATGGTAACGGAACCAAAGATACCACAGCACTTGCCGCGTATATTAGTCCCGATGATCTCGGCTGGGGAGGTAATCTGGGCCCCGTTCTGGGTGCCATTGAGAGTTCTTTTATCGGAACCAATAGCAGTTGGAAATGGGATGAGTCTCAGGGGAAGCTGGTCTACAGGGAGCTGTTGCCTGAGGTGAAAGAATCCCTTCAATATCTAACCAAAGCCTATAACAGCGGCATGATGCCGGAAGATCTGCTTTCGCTCAAGCTGACGCAGGCCAGAGAACTGTTCAAGCGCAATCAGGCGGGTATTATCGTAGACAAGACAGGCACGATGCGCAAAATCTATGCCGATGACCTGAAGAAGGTCGATCCTTCTTTTAAATATACGGATTTCTATCCTTTGACCAATCTGAATGGATATAATCCGAAGGGTTCGGGATACAACGGTATTCTGGCGATCCCTGCCAGTGTGCCGGAAGAGAAGATGAAACGAATTCTCCAACTCGTCGATACCTGGATGAATCCGGAAGTATTTGAAATCCAGCAGTTCGGGATTGAAGGTACACATTATGAAGTGGTCGATGGCAAAAAGGTAGCGAGTAGTGAAAAGTTGACGGCGGATAACGCGTCGGATTTCAATCATATCGTTAACGTCATCGACCTGCCTTGGGATACCACGGGTGAAACGGATGAAGAGACACAGGCCAATGAACTGTTCAAAAAAGTGGAGGCAGAGCGAGACAAAACGAGCGTGGCGGATCTCGCCGCTGGCCTTCAATCCGAGACCGGGCAGAAGGTGCTGCCTGAACTCAACAAAAAGATCCAGGATCTAAAAGCAAAAATTATTTTGGGCCGGGAGCCGATTGAAGCTTGGGATGCGTTTGTAGAGACCCTGCGGAATGATCCGAATTTCCAGGCGATGAATGATGAGATGACCGAAGCCTACAAGAAAAGAAATGGACAGTGATCTGAGGGAAGGGGCTGCAAACCATGAGCACCCATGAGCAACGAATGAGTACGGTTAAGGGGAAGCAGACTTCAACCAAAAAGAAAGGGTTAAACCTGCTGTCCGCACTTCGGCGTGACCGTTCGTTATATTTGCTGGCACTGCCGGGCGTATTGTTCTTCCTCATTTTCAAATACATCCCGATGTGGGGCATCATTATTGCGTTTCAGGATTACTCGCCCTTTCGGGGGATTCAGGGCAGTGAGTGGGTGGGCTTGCAACACTTTACAGCACTCTTTGGTAATCCGGACTTCGCCTTGTTGTTCCGAAATACGCTGGCGATTAGCCTGCTCAATCTGATTTTATTCTTTCCTTTTCCGATCCTGATCTCCCTGGGACTTAATGAACTGCGAAGTGTGGCGTATAAGAGACTGATTCAAACGATTATTTACATGCCGCATTTCCTCTCTTGGGTGATCATTGCCGGCCTAACGCTGCTGCTGTTCGCCAAAGGAACGGGACTGATTAACGAGTTATTTGCTTTATGGGGATGGCCCCGCGTGGATATATTGACGAATCCGGACAGCTTCTGGATCATGGTCACCTTGCAAGCGATGTGGAAGGAAGCTGGTTGGGGCACGATTGTGTTCCTGGCTGCCATGGCGAGTGTGGATACTCAGCTGTATGAGGCGGCACGCATGGATGGAGCGGGACGATTGCGCCAGATCTGGCACATTACGCTGCCTGCCATCCGCAGTGTCATCCTCGTGCTCCTGATTTTAAGACTGGGAGACATCATGGAGGTAGGGTTTGAGCAAATCTTCCTCATGTACAACGGTGCTGTATCTGAAGTGGCCGAAGTGTTCGACACCTATGTGTACCGCACAGGGATCGAGCAGGGCGATTTCAGCTACAGTACAGCGGTTGGACTGTTCAAATCCGTGATTGGCCTGGTGCTGGTCGTTGTCGCAAATCGTGTGGTTAAGCGCATGGGTCAGGAAGGCGTCTACTAGTTCATTACGGTACCTACCCATACCCGGCCAGCCATTAATCAATGGAGAGGAGGTTTCGAATGCATCGCATGAAATGGAGTGAGCGGATTGGACAGTCCCTGAATGTGGTTACGCTTGGACTATTGGCTGTGGTTATGTTTTTCCCGCTATATTATGTTTTCGTCGTTTCATTCACGGACCCCGGAGAGTATTTGCAAAAGAAAATCGTACTCTTCCCGGAACGCTGGTCTGTTGAAGCCTATACGTATTTGTTATCCACGCCTGCCTTTGCACGCTCACTGGGAAACAGTGCATTTCTGGCAACCGTCGGCACGGTGTGCAGCCTGGCTGTATCATCCTCTCTGGCTTATGCGCTGTCCCAGAAGCGATTCCAATTCAGAAAAATACTGATGTTCCTGATTGTACTAACCATCTTGTTTAGCCCGGGCATCATTCCAAATTACCTGCTGGTACGGGAACTGGGGCTGATCAATAATATCTGGGCACTGATCCTGCCTGCGCTTG
Organism: Paenibacillus sp. FSL k6-2145; assembly: GCF_037976585.1. Classification (NCBI taxonomy): domain Bacteria; kingdom Bacillati; phylum Bacillota; class Bacilli; order Caryophanales; family Paenibacillaceae; genus Paenibacillus; species Paenibacillus sp. FSL k6-2145. Next base: position 3,976,635 of record NZ_CP150267.1, read on the forward strand.
CCAATGGCTGGACGGTGTTGCTGATGAAAAATTTCTTCGACAGCCTGCCCGCAGAGATCAGCGAAGCGGCATCCATTGATGGCTGTAGTGCCATCCGAACCTGGTACATGATTGTGTTACCCTTATCGATGCCTGCGCTTGCTGCCTTTGGATTGTTTTTCGCTGTAGGGTACTGGAATCAATTCTTCGCGGCACTGTTATATCTGAACGATTCTGCGAAATGGCCCATTCAAGTATTACTGCAAAATATGCTGCTGAATGCATCCAACATTGATCTGGTTGCGCCTGGACAGCAGGTGGAGACACCGCCGACAGAAATGTTGAAGATGGCCGCGATCATTGTAGCCATTTTGCCAGTGCTGGTAGTGTATCCGTTTATACAAAAGCATTTTGCCAAAGGAGCCCTGATCGGCTCGGTCAAAGGGTAAATCTGCATTCAGGCGGGTATTCCCGGAAAGGAGGGCATACAGATGATATTCAAGCGCACAGCAGACCCATTACCCAAAGGGCGTTATTTCAGACGCAGCCTGATGATGATTCTGTTTATCGCCTGCATTCCGGGAGTCATTACAGGTGTGCTGTTGTATGGCTGGGTCACCGTCAAAATGGAAAAGATTTTGCAGCAAACGCATCTGCATCAGTTTGAACAACGTACCGTGTGGGTTGGCGATCAATTGGATGCGCTTGAATTGACCTTCTCGCAGTGGGCCTTCGATCCGGTTTTCGATAATCGTCTGAAAGAGCTCGATTTTGTATTCAAGTATAAACAGGTGCATGAACTGTACCGATTGCTGCTGATGATTCAGAATTCCAATACATTGATCGGTAAAGTTCAATTGTATCTGGGGGAACCCCGGGCCGTGAAGATGGATTCTGAACGGTATGATTTTATCAAAGACGCTGGGGAGATCGAGAAGTATGAACGGTTGACTCATCAGCCCCAGACAACATATTGGTCACGCTCCATGGAGGGCACATCCATGATGATGGTGAATCGACTTCCGGGTGGAAGCGACGATGGTCTGGGGGCACTAACAGTCACGCTGGATAACAAACAATTGAGCAACATGCTTCAGACCTTGTCTCCGTATAATGGAGGGACGACTTTTTTGCTGGATGAGCAGGGCAAGCCCATGCTTCCACAAGCGCAAGAACTTGGTGGATTACAGCATGCTGTCCGTGAACATATGTTGAACCTGAAAGGGAATCTGTCTTCATTCCTGATGGAATATGAGGGATTGACCTACTCGGTTCAATCGGGCACCTTCCGCAGATTGGGTACCGATTGGACTTATGTGTCTGCGGTTCCCCTCAATGAAATTGTAGCTCCGATTGTGTCTGTACCCCGAATCGTCCTTCTCGTCAACGGATCAGGATTAATACTAGCTCTGATCCTGTCGTGGGTCGGTTCGCTCCAGCTCTATAAACCGTTTACGAGATTACTGCAAATGTTTACCCTGGCTGGAGCATCGGTCGACGCTATAGCGCCAGAAGTGTCATCCACTCCTAAAGTGTTGTCTGCGGCTGCTACCCGCTCGAATGAGTCTGTACAACTGGATGAAATCAAGCATATTGAACAGCGCTGGATTGGCGTTAATCAGGAGAGAGAATCGTTGCAGCAACGGTTGGAAGAGCAACTTCCACTCGCTCGGGAAAGCTTGCTGGTTCAGCTTACTCTAGGTCATCTGTCACTGTCATCCGACCATGAATGGAAGGAACGCCTTGCACAGCTAGGATGGGTTCTTCGGGATGAACAGTTCATCATCCTTTTTGCAAACATTCGTCCGAGTGCAGTTCTTCTATATGGGGCTAAGGAGCGAAATCGGAGCGAGTCTCAGGAGTGGATCAGTTTTGCCGCAACCGATATTCTGAACAGGCAGTTGGAGGAACTTCCTTACCGTGCCGAAACAATCAATTACCATGACATGTCCATTGCGCTGTTGCTCGCTGTCCCTCCAGAGGTCCAGCCAGAGACACCTGGATTCAGGCAAGAATTATCTCGTATGGCCCAGCATTGGCTGGAATCCGTGCAGTCGGAATGGAACGTTCGCATGACAGTTTCGATCAGCAAACTTACATCAGATGCCTCCCATATCCCACAGCTGGTTAGAGAATCAAGGTCTTTGTTGAGGAAAAGACAGTTCTCTCCCAATATGACCATCATTGATATGAATGAGGAGGCAGAGCAGGATGTGAATGAACATGGAGTATATCCGCTTGAGCTGGAGCAGGCCATCATCTCGGCATTACGGAGTGGTGAACAGGACACTGCTCTGGAACAGTTCAGCATATTTATAGGCACGTATGCCCGATCTGAAGCGCCAGAGAAGCATGTTCGTCAGGCTTTATTCCAACTGCTGGCACGCATACAACATACCCTTTTGCAATTAGGGGAAGATCCCGTTGAACTGTTTGGTGTAGGGATGTATGAAGAGGTGCTGCAACTGCATGATCTGGATGAACTGTTCCTGTGGTTCAGAGAACGTATTGTGCACGTATGCGTAGAGGAATTCACAGGCAAGGAAGAGAAGCAGATACAGATGGCTGTTCATCAGATGAAGGAGCATGCGGAGCAGCAGTATGCAGAAGCGTTATCGCTGGATGAATTGGCAGATCTTCACGGAATTCATTCCTACACATTAAGCCGGGCATTCAAGCAGGCATTTGGGCAGAACTTTGTGGACTATCTGACTGAGGTAAGGCTCCACCGGGCCAAAGAGCTGCTTGAATCGACAGACGTCAAGATCAGTGAAATTGCGGAGCAGGTGGGCTATCAGCCCAGTTACTTCAATCGTTTGTTCAAAAAAAGTGAGGGAACGACGCCAAGTCGTTACCGGGAAGACATTCACAAGCATACCGGGCACAATCGGGGTAACCGCTCCGTTTAAATCACGCCTTAGTTTTCAGCCCAAAGGAGAGTGGGATGTGACGTGTCACAGGACAAGCCAAATATTATTTTTCTCATGACGGATCAGCAGCGATGGGACTGTATTGGAACGTTCAATGAACATATTCATACACCGAATCTCGATAAACTTGCAGCCGAGGGAATCACTTTCCGAGAAGCGGTCTGCCAATCGCCAATGTGTGCGCCGAGCCGAAGCTCCATGATGATGGGATATTATCCGTCACAGCTTGGGGTTAGAACAAATTATGGCGGATTGTTCGAGGAAGACAAGCTGCCCTCTGAACCTTTGCCGGAGTTGATGCATCGGGCAGGGTATCAGACAGCCGGATTCGGAAAAACGCATTGGAACCATAGCGAGGGCGTAGATGAGCCTTCCACGCGAGGGTTCGAAGTAAGATCCATCGGGCTTTCTCGTCAAAGTGGTCATTATGAACAGGGAGCGACAATGATGGGTGACTCCCATCCCGAAGCACTGGAAGCCTACCATCAGGAGACCAAGGATTTTGGTAGCGGTGAGGAAAATGTCAATGGTTATACAGGGCTTACGAGTCAGATTCCGATGAATCTTCATCGGGATGGCTGGGTAGCCGAACAGGCGCTGCAATTTTTAGATGAAGGGATAGACCCGGAGCGGCCGTTATTTTTTTATCTGTCTTTCCTGAAGCCACATGCCGGGTTCAATGTGCCCAAAGCATTCGAAGACCTGTACAGGCTGGAAGATATTCCGGATATCCCGCAACCGCCGTGGGAGGATGAAGTGCAGACTCACCTGGCAGCTTCCGATGAACTGAATTCGAGTAGTCGCCAGTCGTACCTCGATAAGAAGAAGGTATGGGACCAGCGCAGTTCGGAGGAGCGGAGGAGGACCACGTTAAGATACTGGGCGAATTGCTCCTGGCTCGATCATTACTTTGGACTCGCTTTGGAGAAGTTGGAGAACCATGGGAGGCTGGAGAACGCGCTGATTGTATTTGTCTCGGATCATGGAGAGATGCTGGGGGAACGACAGTTTCGCTTCACCAAATATAATCTGTATGACAGCAGTGTAAGGGTGCCGCTCATATTGTCCGGTACCCACATTCAGGAGCAGAAGCGCGGAACGATTGATCAGGAGCCTGCGGAATTGGTGGATCTGGTGCCCACATTGACGCGTGCAGCCGGACTCGAAGCGAATCCGATGCTTCCTGGTGTCGATCTGCTGGGCGATCTCCGGCATCGCGGAACGTTCTGTGAATTCCATGGGAAGGGGGTAACCGCACCTCATTCGGCTCCAGCCTATATGTGGCGGACTGCGGAGTGGAAGCTCATTCTGTACATGGAAGGCTCTGTCGCGGAATCCGCATCCAGAGTGCATGAAACGAAGGGGGAATTGTATCACCTGACGGTTGACCCTCATGAGTGGACGAACCTGTATGATGAGGAGCAGCATGCTGTAATTCGGGAGCAATTAAAGACCGAACTGCTAATGCATCTGGCTGTCAGTTGGGCGAAAGGCCCCTTTTTCTATGATCGTGGAGGAACCAAGCCGTTAGAGCGGTAGATAGACCATGTTGACCGGGCAACCGGAGGCAAAGCAGTTATTGCTGAACCAGATCAGTCGATCTCATTAGACTGGCTCGTAGGGACAGAGATAACAGGCTTTGCTTTTTTTGTACGCATATACTAACCAATCGATGGAGGGGAATTGTAAATGAAAACCAAAACGACTGTTGCCAGAGGAACAAAAGTACTATTCACATTGCTGTTAAGTGGAGTTATTGGATGGACAGGCATTGTTTCACCGGGAGGGGGAGTACTTCAGGCAGATGCCACAGAAGGGTCTGCACCACGTCTGGTTGAAAATCTGGGACGAGGTCTTACTGCCGTATATCTGGGAGAAAACAAGGTATATTTGAGCTGGCGTCTGCTTGGGACCGAATCGCAGCAGGTTACATTTGATATCTATCGTAGGACGGGTACAGAAGAGGTGAAGCTGAATGACCAGCCTTTGACGCAGGGAACCAATTATACGGACACGAATGTAGATGTAACCCAGAGCCATACGTATATCGTGAAGTCTTATGTAGACGGTAGATTACAGGATGAGAGTGCCGAGGTTGTATTGGCAGCCAATCCCGAGATCCGCTATTACTTCAGTATTCCATTGCAAAATATAACATCCAATCCGTCGGATTATTTTGTGCAGCATGGCTGGCCTGGGGATCTGGACGGTGATGGGGAATATGAATACGTGGTCACTCGCATTCCGGTGACCGGTGGCAATAAATATGTGGAAGCCTACAGTCTGACCGAAGGTTTCCTGTGGCGGATTGATCTGGGACCATACAGTGTCACAACGATAGATACATATAATGCGCCGCCTGCTTCTGTCAGTGAATTTGGAGTGGCTGGACTTGGGGGCTGGCGGGACAACGACAATATAACGGTATTTGATCTGGATAGTGACGGGAAGGCTGAAGTACTGCTACGTACCTTTGAAGGGGTAACGTTTGCAGATGGTCAGGTCGTTCCTGCGACAACGGAGCGTGCTCAATATGTTTCCGTCGTGGATGGATGGACCGGAACAGAAGCGGCACGCACAACGATAATCAATGATTATGCAGTCGATGGTCCCCTCAGTGGGCACTTTGGCATTGCTTATCTGGATGGTGAACATCCAAGCCTGATTACGGCGCTCAAGAATCGTGCGCTTAGCCGCAACTTTCAATATGTGACATCAGCCTATGATTATGCAGACGGTGCCCTGACCGAGCGTTGGAGACATGCTGGAGCGGATGGCGAGTTTTTCCACCAGATTCGTATACTTGATCTTGACAGGGATGGGAAGGATGAGGTGTCATTCGGAGGTTGGGCACTGGATGATAACGGAGAGACCTTATACAGTCTGCCGGGTGTAGTCCATGGGGATCGTTTCCACATTACAGACATTGATCCGGATCGACCGGGGTTGGAGCAATTCGGGATTCAGCAGGCGGAAAACGGAAACGTCAATCAATTCCCTTGGTTTTATGCCGATGCGGCGACAGGCGAGATTATTCGTACAGGGGAAATTCCGCAGGACGTCGCACGGGGAACGCTGGCGGATATTGATCCAACGCACAATGGGCTTGAGATGTGGTCCAGTTCAGGCAATATCTACAATGTGGATGGCGAAGTGATTAGTTCAGTTCAGCCCTCAACCAATTTCAGAATTTGGTGGGATGGTGATGTGCTCGGCGAGCTGCTGGATAAGAACTTTGTGGAAAAGTGGGACTGGCAGCAGAACACGACGGCACGTCTGTTTACAGCCGATGATGTTCGCGTGAATTCCAGAAATGCTCCTGTGCTCTATGGCGATCTGCTGGGGGATTGGAGAGAGGAAATTCTCTATGAAACGAGTGATTTCACAGCATTGCGTCTGTATACAACAACGATACCATCCGATGTTCGCATCTACACGTTGCCGCATAACCCGGCCTACCGCAATGGGCTAGCGGTAAAAGGATATATGCAATCCTTGTTGACGGATTATTATCTGGGTGAAGGAATGACAACACCAACCGTTCCGGACATTCTTCCTGTCGTGTACAATGGGGATCAGGAATCTTAAACCAAGGGAAGGGGATGCTTCAGATGCATGGTCAGATACCTGAAAAGGAAACTTCCTGCTGTTGTTCTGCAAGTCGGAGCGGCACGATGGAAGTGAAAATTCAATCAGAGGATACGCCTGAATCGACGGCTTCCCGTGAGAGGAGTGCAGCGTCCGACCATGCACTTTCACTTTCCGTTGAACGTCTACCACCTAGTGCGCTGGCGGGGGACGATAGATACATCTCCGGGCGAAACGACAGGAACAGCATATTAATTGACGGTGGAAGGTTCCTTATGGGTACCAATGATCCTGAAGCTTTTGCAGGAGATGGGGAAGGTCCTGTCAGGGAAACACAGGTAGACTCCTTTTATCTGGATGAATGCACGGTGACCAATGCACAGTTTGGACAGTTTGTAAGGGAGACAGGATACCGAACAGAGGCCGAGCGATTCGGCTGGTCCTTCGTTTTTCATCTGTTCGTTTCTCCGCAAACGTCTGCACATGTTCGTACCGTGGTGCAGTCAACGCCATGGTGGTGGGTTGTCGAAGGTGCGGACTGGGCTCATCCTGAAGGGCCTGACTCCGATGTGAACGAGAGGGCTGACCATCCCGCTATTCATATCTCCTGGAACGATGCCAACGCGTATTGTGGCTGGGCAGGTACGCGCCTGCCCACAGAAGCAGAGTGGGAATATGCGGCACGAGGTGGATTAATCCAGAAGAAATATCCCTGGGGCGACGTTCTTCGGCCGGATGGACAACACCAGTGCAACATCTGGCAAGGGACCTTTCCGACTCAAAATAATGCCGCAGATGGTTATGCGGGTACAGCTCCATCCCGATCCTTTCCTGCCAACGGATATGGATTGTACAACATGTCAGGTAATGTATGGGAATGGTGCGCTGACAACTATGTTACGGATCATGAGAAGTCTATACTTGCTAAGACTGTTATTACTTCCAATGAAGTTCGCAAGGTGTTAAAAGGCGGTTCATACCTGTGCCACCGTTCTTATTGCAATCGGTACAGAGTGGCAGCAAGGATTCCAAATACGCCGGACACATCCACCGGACATATCGGTTTCAGATGTGCATTTGATGTATTGCCGGTATAGCGTGCTATTGATATGACATACCGAATACGATTATGTATATGTGAAAGGATTACAAGCGACTCATGTGAGTCGCTTTTTTCCTTTTACTGATCCGAAAGGATAATTCCGTTATTTCACGAATACAACAGAGAACTCAGCGAATTCAAAATCACAGACAAAGGGTGTGCCATATGACGAATCTATTCGAACATTGTTCAGGTCAAACATTATCTGCCAACCTGGGATGGCTGAACGAGCCAGCAGATTGGTACATTGAAGACGGCAAAGTAACGATAACCGTTTCGCCAATCAGTGACTTTTTCATTGATCCGGGAGGTGACCCGGTGAAAGCCTCAGCTCCATTTTTACATACGATAGTCAAGGGAGATTTCAGCATCGTCACTCGAGTACAGGTGGACATGAAAGAACAGTATGATTCGGGCTGCCTGATGGTGAGGGTGGACGATACGAATTGGGCTAAAGTTTGCTTTGAGTATTTTGAAGAACAGCCGTCTATTCTTAGTGTTGTTACTCGAGGTAACTCGGATGATTGTGTATCAGCACCTGTAGACGTTAACAAGCCTTATTTACGTGTAGCCCGGGCAGGCAACAGCTTTGCTTTCCATTATTCTCAGGATGGAGAGAAGTGGAAGCTGGTTCGTTATTTCGGCCTCGACTGCCCGGAAGAGATCAAAGTTGGCATTGTGGCCCAATCCCCCATTGGGCAAGGGACCACGGTTATTTTTACAGATGTACAGCTTCAACATGGGGTGACCGGAAGTGTTCGCCGGGTAGAATAACAGTGACCGTAAGGTTGTTCTGTCATTTATTTCAACCGAATTAGCAATCCGAACAGGCCGAGTACAGCAAAGGCCAGAAATGCTGTTGTATTGGAGAACATTTCAATCGTGTAACCTGCCATGGATGAGCCAAGGAATTGTCCAACACCCAGAGCAAGAAAGGCAAGACTAATTCCGATGGACACATTTGGCCTGAATAGTCTCGTTGCCCAAACGATAAATACACTGGTCAGGAAAATATATGTGCTGCCAAATATGATCGCAGAGATGAGACTGGCAGTCATGGATGGAAGAAGGATTACCCCCAGCGAGATCGCCAATAACAGTATGCCTATTCGGTAGGACCACCCAATCTCAATACGTTCAATAATGCGACCAGCACATCCACCGAGTATCCCCATAACCCCCATCACAATCCAGAACAACACGGCTTCCGAATCGGAGGCCCCTTTCTCGTCTGTGAGGAAGTTTCGGGCAAAGGTCCAGTAGATCGCTGAACTAACACCAGTTAACAGACAAGCCATCAGCAAAGCAGAACCCGCTCTGGTTGGTTTCATACATGTCCAGATGGATTTGGTACAAGGCAGTGTCTTTGTAGGTGGAATAACACGTCTGTTCCACACCAGAACCACAACACCGATTACAGCAAACAGGATGTAGGTTAGACGCCAGTAATCCGTGAACAGCCAGTAGAGTGGACCGGATATAACGATTCCGAAACTGGTTCCAGTGTTAATCCAGCTGTTGCCTCTTGCTTGCAGATCGGGTGCAAGCTCGGCGTTAACCGTGTTACCGAGTGCTGGAGAGGCCCATCCTGTACTCAAACCGGCGAGAAATACGCTGAATGCAAGGACCCATGCATTCTGAGCAAGAGCAATCCCGATTAATCCGAGCACAGCGCTGATCCCGGCCAATTGGATGACATAATGATGCCCTTTGCGATTAATTAACAGCGGTGCACTTAGAAGGGACAAGCAATAAGCAATGTAGGTTCCGGAGTTAATCGCACCTGACGCTGCATCGTTCAGTTGTAAAGCTTCTGAAATTTCCGGCATAAACAATCCATAACTGAATCGCCCGAATGCATAACAGACAGCGATTAGTGCAATGCCTGGAAAGATAATTTTTTTCATTAAATCCACCGCCTTTTAGATAGAACGATCATTATATTTCTCATTAAATAAAAAAGTGAGTTGAACTACTAACTCACCCTTAATGGCATTACTTGAAACTATTCTTCGTCATATGGATCAGTTCGCGGCAGACGTTATTTACATTTTCTGTCTCGGCGAGTGCAGTGGAACCCTCCAGCAGTAGGGAGAATTGCAATAGATCTCGATCACTTGCAGCAGGCGCCAATGTTTGGATTAACGTTCTCATATGTCTTTTATGCGCATTCACTGTCTGCACGATGATATGGTCTGCATGACCACCGAATTCTTCTTTGGCGCGCAAAAATAAGCACCCTCTTGATTCGTGTTCTTTCAGCCAGGTTGCATGTCCTTCAGCCAGATTGAGGAACATGGGTTGAGTTGTATTGTTTGCATATTGCCTGAGCTGTTCTAAATAACGCTGTTCGCGCCGCAGAAGCACCTGGACGATGAGATCATCCTTGGACTCAAAATGGTTATATAACGTCATGATGGCGATCCCGGCATCTGATATAATCCGCTTCAAGCCGATGGAATGGAAGCCGTGAAGGTAGAATAATTCTTCAGCCACGTTCAAAAGCATTTCTTTTTTGCTGCTCATATTCAATGATACTCTCCCTTCAAAATAAGATAGAACGATCATTATACTCGTAGGCTATAATAAATCGTTTACATTGTCAAATTTTGTGACTTCCCTTGTCTTTGGTTAGTTCAAAGCCTGGGCAGGGCGTTATATGAACAACGTCTTTGCACATTAACCGGACATATGAGAGCACAACATGACAGGTTTTTGGGTGGTTTATCCGTTATATTAGACATCAAGGAGTGATTATTACATGAACTGGATCAACGCATTACAGGTCGCTATTCAATATATGGAAGACCACTTGCTCGAAAATATGACGATGGAGCAGATTGCAGCGCAGGCCCATATCTCTCCTTTTCATTTTCAACGTACCTTTGCCCTGTTAACAGATGTTACTGTAGCTGAGTACATAAAACGCAGACGATTGACACTGGCGGCACATGAACTTCTGCAAAGTGATCACAAAATCATTGATCTGGCGCACAAGTATGGTTACGACACACCCGAATCTTTCTCCAAAGCATTCCGGAGACAACACGGCATCGCACCAAGCGAGGCACGCAAAAATAGTAGCTCTGTCCAATCGTATAATCGTCTGGTTATTCAAGTAAGTCTAAAAGGAGCAGAACCGATGAAATATAAAATTGTTGAACATCCCGAATTTACATTAGTGGGGGTGAAGCAGGCTTTCTCATATGTAGATGGAGAACATTTGCAAGGGATCGGGAAAATGTGGCAGGAAGCGTGGAAGAGCGGTACAGAGGAGCGTTTATTTGAACTGAACAACGGGGATATTCCAGGGTTACTTGGCGTCGTTGTGGATCAGAGCGAAATCAAGGAAAAGCAGATGGAATACTGGATTGCTACGGCTTACGACGGTGAAGTGCCGGAAGGATTATCAAGCTTCACCATGCCTGCTTCCAAATGGAGTATATTTGAAGTAGAAGGCCCGATGCCGGAGAGCATGCAGCTTCTGTGGAAACAGATTATTTCGGAATGGTTTCCATCCAATCCTTATGAGCACGCGTATATGCCAGAGCTGGAAGTATACCCTGGGCCGAACCAACCACCGCAAATCTGGATACCGATTAAATAAATTTTAACCGTTTCAAACTCGATCATTGTAGCCCGTAAACACTCGGATAACCGAAGCTGTTTATGGGTTATTTGGTTGTGATTAATCAGAGATTCGAAGTTGTACAGAGGATGTTCAAGCGTTGTTCATTTTATTGCAGCCAGGTAAACATGATATATTGGAATGAAGGTTAACAGCTATAAGAGGACAATGAGGTAAACCGCAGGAGGCAGATATGTTATATGAGGACCCATTCATTCAGACGATCATCAAACACGAGCAATTAATGCATGACCTGCGGAGAGTTCGTAGTCTCCATTTGCCACAATGTTACATAGGTGCAGGATATATTCGTAATTACATCTGGGATGTTCTGCATGGATATGCTCTTCGTGAACTTCATAGCGATATTGATGTTGTTTATTATGATGCGTCAGACCTGCGTGAGGAACGAGACATCCAGTTGGAGCGTCAGCTTCGTGAGTTGACAGGTAATGCCAAGTGGTCGGTCAAAAATCAGGCGAGAATGCATCTGCGCAATGGCACAGTTCCTTATCATTCTACTGAAGATGCGCTTCGCTATTGGCCAGAAGTTGTGACTGCCATAGGAGTACAGTTGGATGAAGAGGATCAGGTGAACATCTGTGCTCCGCATGGTTTGCATGATCTGTATCAACTCGTAGTCCGCAAAAGTCCGTTCTTCACGGATGCTGACTATTATAATCAGAGAGTACAGAAGAAGCGCTGGCAGGAACAATGGCCGAAACTAACGATAATAACAGCTTGAATAATAAGTGATTTGCGGAATAGTGGGTACAAGAAGGAGTGTCTACGGATTTGATAAAAAAGTTCTTACAAAAAAATGGACTGATCATTGATCTTGTCCTGTTGGCATGTTTTGTGGCATTTCTGGCCTTCTGGGGCCAAAGGTTTGCAGTCATGTTTTTTGGAATGATCACGGTGGCTTTTATCGTACTAAGACGGATTGACTATCAGAAGCATGTTATTTTGAAACGGATTATCCTTACCGGATTTGGCGTGGTTGCCGTCTCTTTTGTCATTATTGAAGCACTTGTATTCACACAGCTTGGTGCGAATGATCCGGAAGAAGCGGACTATGTCATTATTCTGGGTTCAGGCATCCGTGGAACGGAATTGTCATTGACCCTAAAACAAAGGTTAGATGCAAGTCTGGACTACATTCGTAGTCACCCTCAGACACCGGTCATTGTATCGGGTGGACAGGGACCCGGGGAATCGATTCCCGAAGCGCTCGCCATGAAAAACTATCTAATTGAACAGGGGATTCCCCCCGCCCAAGTCATTATGGAAGATCGCTCCACAAGTACACAGGAGAATTTGGCCTTTTCCAAAAAAATCATTCTTGAATCCGGGTTAGAGCACCCTGAGATCATGATTGTCACCAGTGACTATCATATGTTCCGTTCCAAATACATCGCCGCCAAGAACGGTTATGCGGCAGAATACGGCATATCGGCTCCGTCACCGGGATATCTGAAGCCCATCAACATGATCCGTGAATATTTTGCTACGATCAAAACATTTATCTAATGCACATGACAGAAAAACGGAAACAGGACGAAGCGGAGATCTATGATCTATGCTTCGTCTTGTTTGCATATCCTGTTTGCATATAAGGTGGCTATTGCTTCTTAAAGATAGGTTATTTTTCTGAAGGAACAGGTACAGCTTTGGTGACCTGGGCCTCGGAAGGGACGGATACGATTTCAGGAGATCCACCCGTAGAAGGAACAGTTGCTGCTTCTACAACTTTAGCCTCAGAAGGTTTAGTAGTAGAAGGTACAGTAGCAGACGGAACTGGCACAGCTTCGGAAACTTCATCCTCAGGGAGAGCCACGATTTCAGGAGTTTCGGAAGTAGAAGGAGCAGTTACAGCTTCGGAAATTCCGACCTTGTTGGGAGAAGCTACGATTTCAGAAGATCCATCAGTAGAAGGAACAGGCACAGTTTCAGAAGCTTCAGCCTCTACTTTAACCGTATGGTTTGATGCCCATACTGCGGTGGACGTACTTACACCTGTAATAAGCAGGAGGGCTCCCATACCTATCATCCAATGTTTCTTTTTCAGTTTCTTTACATTAAACATAATCATCAATCTCCTTTTTAATTGTTTGCCTTCACCCGATAGGGACGAACAAAATTGAGCAGGTATTTTCTTGGTTCCCGCCATCACATTTAAAATTGTCTCACCATATCGTCTTCGCTCTTCATGGGACATCTCTTTCACCACATCTTCATCACAGGCCAACTCGCTCCAGGTATGAATGTCCCGGCGAATCATATGAATCAGGGGATTGAACCAGTGCAGTGCATTAACGCCCAATGTCAAAGCCTTGACCCACAGATCTTTATGTTTTAGATGTACCAACTCATGATGAATTACCATGCTGATGTCCATTTTCACCGTATTTTCGGGTGGCAGATATATCGTTGGTTTAAACAAGCCAACCAGTATAGGGCTTCGTACTATGGTGCTGTGAGCAAGCGTGATATTGCGTTTGAGACCCAAAGCCTCTTGGATTAATGGTAGCTGTATAGCTGCCTCACTATGACGGAGGACTGGCGTACGTGTACGAGATAGTTCATTCAAAAATCTTCGATAACAGTACACCTGCCATGCAGAAAAACCTATGACTCCAATGCCCCATACGAATAACAAGAACCAGGCTGTGGTTACCGAGATGGTTTGTTCCGGGATAAACGTTCCTGCAAGTCCGCCCGAAGATGCTGCATTCTCCGTACCCGGTATAGTTGATGTCGTTTGGAATGCCATATCCAAAAGCCATGAAAGGCCAAGAGATACCGGGAACAGATAAAACAAGATAGCCAGTTTACCGAGTCTGTAGAGCCACTTGGTCGGAAAAACAGATACGGGTATAAGTCGTAGTGCCAAAATACAAACAGAAACGATACTTCCCGCCACGGTCAGGCTGCACAGAATTTCAAAAAAGATGTTCATCATCTGCACCTACTTTTCCGAAAGCCATTTTTTCAGTTCTGAAATGTCATCGTCTGAAAGCTTGTCGCCATCATACATGGCCGAAACCAAATTCTTGACTGAACCTTGATAGAGTCCATCAAGAACATGCTGCGTTTCCTGTAGTTTGTAATCTTCGGGCTGTAGAAGAGGTACATAATCATTGGTTCGTCCACGTCTCGTGACGGTAAGTGCGCCTTTATCCACCAACCGTGACAAAAAAGTAGACATAGTCTGCGCTTTCCACGCTTTTCCCTTCTCAGCGAATATGTCTAATAGTTCTGTTGAAGTGACGGGTGGATCGCATGACCATATAACGACCATTAACTCCATTTCTGTTTCGGATAATTTTTGAATCTGATTCACCGTGAACACTCCTTAACATCGTTATGCGTCCATAACGATCGTATTACTACACTACGTAGTACGTATAAACTACTACAACTTGTAGTGGATAGTCAAGTTATCCTGATAGATGATTGCCAAACCATGTTATAATATAGGTCATTAATAGAAGAACGATGTAGGAGTGAATGATCATTACAGCATATCAATTACCTGCTCTCTATGAGCAGAAGCGAGTTTCAATGCACGAGATGGAAGAGATTGTACGCCTGTTGTCCCAGACACCGCTATTATACGATGATGGACAGAGCATTCAGGTTCAGGATTACATGGGAGGCTTGGAGGTCGAACTTGAGCATGAGGTACGCCGTGCAGTGACCGAGTTGTATGAACTGGCTGTTCAGGCTTGCCGCGCCTTCGTCGATCCATTGGCGTACGAGCAACTTCAGGATGCGCTTGGGTTACAGGCTGAATTATGGCAGGAGGAAGTGCTTACTCTTGCAAAATGGATGGATTGGCTGAAGCAGATCAGTGAAGGGAAGAGAACACTGCCCGAGTACAACTTTACAGCCATGCTTGGCAATCTGCCAGACGGATTCATGATCCATGATTTTTATGATGAACTCCGATATCAGCTGGAACAAAACCCTGCACACGCATGGGCTATCGACGAGCGGGATCGCTTGTACGCCTCCCTGGGTGCGAAATAAATCAAACTAACGGGTCACCGGCGGTGTTTAAGCTAATATCTGCATTTTGCATGCATAGAAACATTCCAATCTATATCTTACGAATTCTTTACCCAGTATGGGAAATGAGGGGATACCGTGAAGAAGGTTGTATTGGCTGGTGGAACGGGATTTGTCGGACAGGATTTTGCCCAAAGATTCAAGAAGCAGGGTTATGAGGTGTTGATCATCTCGCGTCAGCCCGGTCATATTGCCTGGGAGGATCGTGCAGGAATCGTAGAGGCACTGGAAGAAGCAGAGATGTTAATTAACCTGGCAGGTAAATCGGTGAACTGCCGTTATACGGAGGAGAATCGCAAAGTCATTCTGGAATCCAGAACCCGTACAACGCGCATTCTGGGCGAAGCCGTCCTGGCTTGTAATCATCCTCCCGAACTATGGATTAATTCGAGTACAGCAACCATATACAGACATGCTGAAGATCGTCCCATGACGGAAAAAGAGGGCGAGATTGGCTCCGGATTCTCGGTCGACGTTGCCAAGGCATGGGAACAGGCTTTCTTTGAATTCAGTCTGCCGTCTACGCGTCAGATTGCACTGCGGATTGCGATTGTGCTGGGCGAGGGTGGTGTGATGGTGCCCATGACGAACCTCGTCCGTTTTGGACTGGGAGGATCGCAAGGCGCAGGAACACAGCAGTTCAGCTGGATTCATATCGAGGATCTCTTCCGCATGGTAATTTATATGCAAGAGCATCCACACTTGAATGGTGTGTTCAATGCGTCCTCTCCGCATCCGGTGACGAATCGGGAGCTAATGGCGCGTCTGAGAGAAAAGATGGGTGTTCGGATCGGACTACCTTCTCCTCGCTGGATGCTTGAACTGGGCGCACGTTTCATTCAGACCGAGACGGAACTTGTTCTCAAGAGTCGTTGGGTGATTCCCGAACGAATGGAGAGGGAAGGATTCACTTTCACATACGGTACACTAGATACCGCTCTTGCCGAGATTCTGAATAAGAAGAAATGACAACACAGTATAAATTATAAAACACAACAGGGAGGGCAGAGGCATCTGCCCTTTTATTGTATATTTCAAAGCTTCTATTTTGATGGCGTTTCGCCATTCAAGGTGAGGTGTAAATTTCATTTAAATCAGTCAGATGAACAGAAAGAGGTTGGGGAAATGCAACTTAGAAGAGTAAGGATCGCAGGAACAGGGAAGTACCTGCCTGAGCAGGAAGTCACCGATGAGGAACTGGATCGCCGCTTGGACGTGCCTGCGGGCTGGGTCAGCAAAGCCACAGGCGTAGGTGTACGCCATTATGCTTCGGGTGAAGAAACCTCCTCTTTCATGGGCGCGAGAGCTGCCGAAGCTGCACTGGCGGATGCAGGATTACAATTCAGTGATATCGACTGTCTGGTGTGTACCAGTGGCACGAAGGAACAACCGTTGCCAAGTACGGCGGTATTTATCCAGCAGGCCATGGGGCAGCAAGATTCGGGCGTACCTGCCTTTGACATGGATGCAACCTGCCTAAGTTTCCTCAACGGACTGGATGTGATCTCCTATATGGTAGATGCCGGACGTTACCAGCGAGTACTGCTCGTAGCCACCGAGATTGCCTCCGCCGGATTGAATTGGTCTGATAAAGAAAGTGCGGCCCTGTTCGGAGATGGAGCGGCCGCCGTTATTATTGAGCGTTCGCCTGAAGGGTCATTCTCACAGATTGTACATGCTTCCCTTCAAACCTACAGCCGAGGTGCTCGCTTCTCGGAGATTGCAGGTGGAGGTACACGGCTGCATGCTTCGAATTATAAGGCAGATCAGCCGGAACCCTATCTATTTCATATGGATGGACAGGCCATCTTCCGCATGGCTTCCAGACTTTTGCCCGGATTCATTGATGGTATGTTGCAGGCGACCGGGAATAGGATGGAGGATTTCCAATTGGTTATTCCTCATCAGGGAAGTGCCATGGCGATGAGACTGATTCGCAAGAAGCTTGGCATTCCTGAAGATCGGTTTATGGACATCACACGAAATCACGGCAATACAATTGCGGCATCGATCCCAATGGGTCTGCATGAAGCGATTAGACAACAGCGTATTCAGCGTGGAGATCGGGTGTTGATGATTGGCACGGCTGCCGGATTATCATTGGGAGGACTCATTTTTGACTACTAGATCTGGGGAAACCAGACATCGTACAGCTGCTTCTCTCCGTGTGCTGCTTACAGGCGGAAGGGCTCCCGTAACGCTTGATCTGGCACGCATGCTTCATCGGGCAGGCCATCGGGTTTATGTTGCGGAGAGTGCTGCACGGCATCTGACCAGATTATCCAGTGCAGTGGAACAGTGCGCTGTGGTCCCGTCGCCACGTCATGACACACGTGCGTATCTGGCGGAGCTGGAACGGTTGGTTCAGGATTGGCAGATCGACCTGTTGATTCCGATGTGTGAAGAAGTATTCTATGTTGCTCAAGGGGCAGACAGACTGCGTGCATTTTGCCGTGTTCTGGTTACGACTCTGGAGCAGCTGCATGTGCTGCACCATAAATATGATTTTATCCAGCTTGCAGGGTCACTCGGTCTTTCGGTTCCGGATACACGTCTGATCCACAGTCGGCAGGAATGGATGGAAGCCCAGTCTGTTCTAGAAAAAGTAGGAGATTGGGTGTGGAAACCGGTGTATTCCCGCTTCGCAGCCAAAGTTCGCATGCCAACACTCATGAACGATGAGGCTAGGGCAGGGACGGATCAGGAAGGAAACGTAAGTGAAAAGAAGCGTCGACATATCCGTAACGACCCACCGGAAGAAGGGGAATTATCATCTATTTCACCTTGGGTTGCACAAGCCTACATTCCTGGTCAGATGTTATGTACATACAGCATAGCGCATGAAGGGAAACTGGTTGTGCATGCCACTTACGACAGCCGCTATCGTACAGGTAGTGTGGGAGCCAGTGTTTTTTTTGAACAGGTGGAACATGAAGGTGCTCTTGCGTGGGTGAGACAATTTGCCCAGGCAACGGGTTTTAGTGGACAGATTGGGTTTGATTTTATAGAAGGTCAGGACAGGCGAGTGTACGCGATTGAGTGTAATCCGAGGGCAACGAGTGGGATTCATCTGTTTCACCCCGGAGATGACTTGGTGCGTGCATTGACTGAACCGGAGACGTTGGTCAAAGAAAGAAAAATGATCACGCCCGCACGGGACAGCAAAGCCATGCTCATGCTTCCCATGTTGGGAAGTGGAGTACAGCAGATCTTTGGCAAAGGGAAACTCCGTGCATGGATAGCTGCGTGGCGTGGAGCCAGGGATGTGGTCTATGGAGGGCAGGATATCCAGCCTGTATTTGAACAATTTGCAGTGGTGCTAGCCGCATGGCGTCTGTCAAGATCGCAGAATTGCTCGCTGACTGAAGCTTTGACTCATGACATAGAATGGAACGGTGAACAACAATGAATAGAGTATTGGTTACAGGGGCTACGGGATGTCTGGGCAGGCACCTCGCGATACGGCTTGCACAAGAGGGATGGGAAGTAACTGGCATGGGCCGACAGCCCAAAGTTGGGGCGGAACTTGAGTTGGCAGGAATCCGATTCCTGAATGGAGATATACGGGATGAGGCTTCAGTAAACGAAGCATGTACGGGGCAGGATATGGTCTTTCACTGTGCGGCACTATCATCGCCATGGGGCAGATATCGTGACTTTTACAGCAGCAATGTAGAAGGGACACAAAACCTCATTGATGGCTGCCTACATAATGAGGTGCAGCGATTCATACATGTCTCGACTCCAAGTATATATTTTAACTACATACCGCGATATAACGTACATGAGAATGACCCGTTGCCATCCAAACCAGCCAATCATTATGCTGCCACGAAGCTTCTCGCTGAGCAGGTTGTAATGGAGGGGCATGCGAAGGGACTTCCGTCGATCATGATTCGACCGCGAGCGATCTTTGGTCCGTATGATCAGACGTTATTTCCCAGAATTGTCGCAGCAAACGCAAAATCGGGCGTGCCCATGATCGGTGGTGGACAGGCTTTAATCGATCTGACCTGTGTGGATAATGTGGTGGATGCCCTATTATTGTGTCGCGATGCCTCTGACGAAGCGCTCGGAAGAGCTTACAATATCTCCAATGGTGATCCAAGGGCGTTCAGTGAGTTGGTGAGCAGCCTGTTTGGTATGCTGGATATGCCCTTGCGTCGTCGAAACATTCCTTATCGGATGGCATATGGTGTGGCAGCGTTGCTGGAGCAAGTTCATGGCTATATTCCTGCGTTGGGTGAACCTGCGTTGACACGGTATACAGTCGGATCCTTATCCATCCCACAGACGTTGGATATTACGGATGCACGGGAGCAATTGGGATACATTCCTCGGGTGTCCATTGAAGAGGGATTGCAAAAATTTGCAGACTGGTGGAGGGCTGAATCATGCTGACAACAACTCCGGTGAAACTATATTTGGGTGCGGCGGGTTACTGTACACATCCAGAGTTTCTGACGTTGCGCGGTGGTCGGTTGAGCCCGGTGCCTTTCCCGGCAGGATTTGCCTGCATCATTCATCCCGTACATGGACCGATCCTGCTGGATACGGGATATAGTTCCCGCTTTTTTGAGGAAACGGCTCATCTGCCTAACGCACTGTATCGTCATATTACACCTGTGGTCTATCGTGAAGAGAATAGTGCCGTTCATTTTTTGGCTCAAATTGGACTGAAAGCTTCGGATATTCGGTATATTATCCTCTCGCATTTTCACGGCGATCATATCGCAGGTGTACGAGATTTCCCGAAGGCACAATTCGTCTATCTGCCAAGAGCCTATGATGCTGTGCGCTCACTCGGTCCAATTGCGGCTGTAAAGGCAGGTTTTCTTGCCGGGTTGTTGCCCGAGGATTTTATGGCCAGATCATGGCCTGTTATGTGTCAGCCTGAGCGATGGACGAGAGCGGGGAAAGAGTTCCCTTTTGATGAGGTCTACGACATCTTTGGTGATGGCAGTCTGCTGGGGGTGGATGTATCCGGTCATGCAGAAGGCATGATGGGACTACTTTTTCGTACGGAAGAACATGACTATTTCCTGTGCGCGGACGCGGTGTGGTCGAGTCGGGCTTTTCGTGAACAGCGCAGACCGAACATTCTTGCTGGAATCATTATGTCGGATCGACAGCAGTATGGACGGAACTTTGACCGACTGGTTCAGCTGCATCAGCAGTTTCCCCACATTCGGATTGTGCCGAGTCATTGTCGAGATGCACTGGACGCTTGGGGTGAAGGAGGGCCAGCACGATGAGTAATACCTTTCGTATTGTGGTTCATTATGCACTCGCACGTGGGCTGCGAACATGGAAAACGCGAGAACAACTGGAGCGCTGGCAAGAGCGCCGGATTATTCGGCATGTCCATCAGATCCGTGCCCGATCCCCCTTTTACCGGAAGTGGTGGGACGGCGTGAACGCATCCGACTGGAGAAGATTTCCGTTGATTGACAAATCGATCATGATGGAACATTTCGATACACTGAACACGGTGGGCATTACCAAGGACGAAGCGCTGGCTCTAGCAGGCGAAAGTGAAGAAACACGTGATTTCAAACCTTCCATTCAAGGCGTGACCGTTGGGCTGTCCTCGGGTACGTCAGGGAACCGGGGGATATTTCTGGTGAGTGATCGGGAGCAGGATGCGTGGACGGGCACGGTGCTGGCTAAGTTGCTGCCTGGTGGACTGTGGAAACCTGCCAAGATTGCGTTTTTCCTGCGGGCCAACAGTAATCTGTATGAATCGGTGCAACGTGGCAAATTGCAGTTTCAGTACTTTGATCTGCTGGAGCGTGTGGAGACCTTGGTGAATCGGCTGGAAACCTACCAACCTACCGTATGGGTAGCTCCTCCATCTATGCTGCGTCTGTTGGCGGACGCCTATGTGGCGGGCCATCTGACCGCTGTACCGGATAAAATCATCTCGGTTGCCGAGGTGCTGGCCCCCCTGGATCGCAAGGTGCTGGAGCAGGTCTTCGGACAGACCGTTCATCAAGTCTATCAGTGTACGGAAGGATTTCTGGGTGCGACCTGTCGCTACGGCACACTGCATTTGAATGAAGACATCGTGTATATTGAAAAAGAGTTCATTGATCCCGCTACCCGACGGTTCGTGCCCATTATTACGGACTTCTCCAGAACATCACAGCCGATCATCCGGTATCGGTTGAATGATATTCTGACCGAGGCGGCGCTGCCATGTGCCTGTGGTTCCCCGTTTACCGCCATTGAGCGGATTGAAGGCCGCTGTGATGACACGCTTTATTTTACACAACTACATACGGGTGAGGCTGTACCGATCTTTCCGGATTTCGTTACCCGTTCGGTCATTGCGGCTTCGCCGGATATTGAACATTATCGTGTGGTGCAGCAAGGAGACGGAACAATGGAAGTATCCCTTCGGCTTGGCGGGAGCGCAGTGCTGGAGCAGGTCGAGACGGGTGTACGGAGTGAGCTGATGAAGCTGGGAGAGCGTCTGGAATGCACCTTACCTGAGATCAGATTTGTTCCGTATACGTTCGAACCGGGAATCACGAAGCTGCGCAGGGTGGAGAGAAAAGATAACGGAGTGGCGGATTAAGCAGCAGGGGCCGTGCGGTATAGGTAGAAACGGAAGTAAGTAATTTACCGAGGAAAGAAGGACACACCGTGACAGCAGAGGAACACTTAACAAAGGACGGGCAGGGACGAATTAACATGGGTCTTGGTGCAGTGAAGAAGACAAAGGAGAGAGCGAACGCTCCGGTGGCCTTAATTACGGGTACCTCCAGTGGTTTTGGTATGCTTACGGCAATCACCCTTGCCAAGCAGGGATATCTTGTTGTTGCTACAATGCGTGATCTGAGTCGAAGAGAAGAATTGGTGAGGTTGGCTGAACAGGCAGGGATATCCGAACGTTTGCAATATGTGCAACTGGACGTAACCGATGCTGAATCCGTGCAGAAAGCTGTGGGGTCCGTACTTCTTAATAGTGGCCGAATCGACATACTGGTGAACAATGCAGGATTTGCGGTTGGCGGGTTCATTGAGGAAGTGTCAATGGAGGATTGGCGGCGCCAGATGGATACGAATCTGTTTGGATTAATCGCCGTGACACGTGCGGTCCTGCCTGTGATGCGTGAACAGAAGCAGGGGCTGATTATTAACTTGTCCAGTGTAAGTGGGTTGTCCGGTTTTCCAGGGTATGCGCCCTATGCTGCCTCCAAATTCGCTGTGGAGGGATTCACGGAAAGTCTGCGGCATGAGATGTCTTCGTTTGGCGTTCGGGTGGTATTGGTTGAACCAGGTGCTTATCGCACGCCGATCTGGAATAAAGGTTTGGGTGAGATTCACCGGAGCGAGAACTCCCCATATAAGCATAAGCTGGATGCGGTTCTTCGTTATTCCAAACATGCGAGCGAGACGGCACCTGATCCACAGGAAGTGGCAGATCTGATTGGCCGAATTGCGCAGATGCGTGCACCAAGACTTCGATATGCGCTCGGAAAAGGTTCGCGTGTGCTCATCATAGGTAAAGCACTGCTACCGTGGAAGTGGCTGGAGCGGATTATCGCCCGTGGTTTAAAATAGAGATTAGGCAGGAGCCAAAATTGTACAGTTTGCGAATGGGAGGGGTTAGCCATATTCGAATTCATCGTCATTATTTTACTTCTTGCGATTGTGGGTCTGCTCTTTCATATCAATAGCAAGCTGCCAGCGCGTGACCGGGTGAAGGAAGCAATGGAACGTGATCGGAATCAGAAACATAATCAGGATGCTCCAAATTAAAAAGCGGAGGTTACCAATGAAAATTGCATTCGTTTTGTTTGATGGACTGACTTTCCTTGATTTTGCAGGGTTTTATGATGTGATCAATCGGTTGAATTTCTTTGAACCTACCAAAGGAACGACGTGGGAAACCTGTGCAATGACAGATCAGGTCACGGATGAGTCTGGTCTAACGTTGAAAGTGGATCGAGTGAAGCCTGACCTGTCGGAATATGATCTCGTGTTTATCCCTGGAGGTATGGGAACGCGTAAGCTTCGATATGACGAGGCCTTCGTAGGTTGGCTGAAACAGGCTGAGTCTGTGCCTTTGAAGGTTTCCGTGTGCACAGGCTCTCTGCTGCTGGGTGCGGCTGGTTTTTTATCCGGCAAAAAAGCAACAACACATCCCTATGCATATGATTTGCTTCAGTCGTATGTCGATGAGGTGATTCAGAAGCGGATTGTAAAAGATGGAAATGTAATTACGGCTGGTGGAGTAGCCACGTCCATTGATCTGGGGATTTATGTTGTTGGGTTGCTTGCAGGACAGGAAGCGGCAGCGAATGTAAAACTTCAGATCGATTATCCTTATGAAATGCAGGGAGTGGTCGAAGAATGAACGAAGATCGAAAGCAAGAGACATATATCATTCGCAATATTCAGCGGGATGAAGCAGACATCTACTGGACTTTGCGACTGGAAGCACTGAAAACACACCCTGAAGCCTTCGGGGCTTCGTTCGAGTTGTCCGTTCAGATCCCCATGAATGAAGTGCAGGAACGTATACATAATGAACCGGATGATTATATTCTGGGCGCATATACAGAAGAAGGAACTTTGGCGGGAATGATGGGTTTCAAAAGGGAACACGGCCTGAAACTCAGGCACAAAGGCATGATCTGGGGCGTCTATGTTGCTCCGCCATATCGGGGAAGTGGGCTGGCTTCGCGCTTGCTCTGCGAGGTGCTGGATCGGGGAAGACATCTGGAAGGTATCAAGCAGATTAATCTGAGTGTAGTGACAACAAATGAATCAGCCCGACGTTTATATGAGCGATATGGATTTGAAGTTTATGGAATCGAGCGTAACGCATTGGAAGTCTGCGGTCAGGGATATGATGAGGCGCATATGAATTACTTTTATACAGAGCCCTCAAGATTGGATGATGATATCACCACAGGAGGAGTCCGATGACAGATCATGTTGAACTTGAGATCGATGGTGTTTCCTTTGTCTTAAAAGAGTCTCATTCTTTCGATTGGTTACAGCCCTTGGGTACGGTCTTTCGCGTATTCGATCAGCAAGATTCAGGGAATCTCTCCTTCGGTATTGTGCAAAAGGATGGAAAGAGATTGTTTGTTAAGTATGCGGGAGCACATACAATTCATGCGAATCATACGGGAAGTCCCCCGGAAGCCATTCGTAATCTGAAATCATCTGTTTCCGTTTACGAAGATTTGGCGCATGACACGTTGATTCGACTAACGGATCATTTTGCAACGGATGAGGGTTATGCCTGTGTATTCGATTGGGTGGATGGGGAGTGTCTGCACTCCCACTGGTATTTTCCGCCTCCTGCCAAGTATGAAGATCCGCGTTCGCCCTATTATCGGTTCAGACAGCTTCCAGTGGAGACACGCATTCGGGCGATGGAACAGATTCTGGATTTTCATATCGAGGTGGAACGAAGAGGTTATGTGGCTGTTGATCTGTATGATGGCAGTCTGATCTATGATTTTGACAGAAACTTTATGAAAATTTGTGATATCGATTTGTATCGGAAGGGCTCTTTTACCAATACCATGGGGCGTATGTGGGGATCTTCCCGTTTTATGTCTCCCGAAGAGTTTGAGCTAGGCGCGCCCATAGATGTGGTTACCAATGTATTCAACATGGGGGCAATGGGGTTTGGTTTGCTTGGCGGGGAGAAAGATCGTTCCTATGAGAGATGGGATGCCGGAGAAGCATTGTATCAGGTTGTGATACGTGCAGTCAGTGCTGATCGGTCCCAGCGGTACGTAACGATTGTGGAACTTGGTGAGGCTTGGAAACAAGCTGCCATGCAAGGTAAATGAGTGGATCGGTGTAATTTTCGCAAATATGCAAAATCCATTCGTATGTGTGTGTGAAATCCCGTATAATGGAAATTATTAAGGGGGTGCAGACGATGTGCAGATATGCCATGTCAGGACCATATAAAGACATCTATGCATGTTTTAATTGTCGCAAATCATTTAAACAAGTTTCCAGACATGACCTAAGCCCTGAGGTGGTGGCACAACTTGAATATAAATGCCCCCAATGTGCCACGTCCATGGTTAGCATGGGACAGGATTTCCAGGCACCCAAGCAAAATGATACCAAACAATGGACCAAAGTGATGATGTTGTATCGTCATGGTTATACCTATCATAATTGCGGGTGCGGGGCTGGATATCGCCCGTCTGATTTACGTGAATTATCCGAATTTCTGGAGCAGCAGGAAGCTGGTAAAGGCAGTGTAGGCAAACGATTATTGCAAAGGTTAACTTCATAATTATGGTTCCAAAATCCAACCTGTCGTCTATGGAAATGTTGAAAATACAGGTGAGCACGTTGTATACAATCAATGAGCAGCAGCGTCTATTAAGCATTAACGAGCCGGGTGGTGGGCAGGCTCCAGCCATTTTTATTGGCATGACTTCTGCCGGTTCACTGATCTATTATCATGAGCAGTTACCGCCGGATCTAATGAATGAGTTGGGTAAGGATTTCGAGCTTCCGTTGGATATTCCAAAACTGATTCGCAAGGTGGAAACCTTTGAGCCAGTTAACCGTGTGTGGATGGGACCTGCCTATGCTTTTCCTGAGTTATCTCACGAGTGGAATCAGAAGGTTCAGTTGATTGGTGAGGAGCAGCGTTATTTGCTGGCAGAGCATTTCCCTGAATTAACAGATCACTTGCATGAAAAATGGCCTGTTGCCGCTTATGTTATTGGTCAATCTGCTGTGGCAGTGTGCTGCTCCGCAAGGCTCTCCGATTATGGGGCGGAAGCGAGTCTATATACGGCACCCGGTTATAGAGGACATGGATATGCAGCAGAGACGGTAAAATGCTGGCAGTATTATGTCAAGGAGCGTGGACGCATGCCAATCTATAGTACATCTTGGGATAATCTCGCTTCACAGCAAGTTGCCCATAAACTGGGATTAATTCAGTTCGGTGTGGATTTCAGTATCACAACTGTGGAGTTGAGGAAAGGCTGTGATGTCTGATGATCCGCACTTTCGTACAAAAGGATCTGCAGTATGTCATTGAAGCGCATATCCGAATCTATCGAAACGAGTATAATTATGATCATAGCTTTGCTGAATTTATCACGAATGCGGTGAATTCGTTTGGACTGACGGGTAATCACTTGAGGGAGATGTTGTGGATCGTTGAGTTGAATCAGTCAGCTTCCGGCTCCATAGGTCTTACTCAGGTGAATGAAAATACGGCTCAACTGCGCTGGTTTCTGATCGAACCGGAAGCACGTGGTGCAGGATGGGGCAGGAAGCTTATCGAACAGGCAGTTCTTTTTGCAAAAGAAAAAGGCTACACATCCGTGATCCTGTGGACCAATGAGTCTTTGATCGGCGCGCGTAGATTATATCAATCTGTGGGCTTTGAAGTGAAGGAAGTCCGCAAGCAGAAGTTGTCTGGTCAGGAGCTTACCGAAGAACAATGGGAACTTGTTCTGTAGTTGGCCGAGGGCTTGAGCATGAAAGCTGCATATTGCGTTAACTCGTTGTTGAAAGGAGTGTTACAGTGAATCGCAGAAGACTGATTCTGGGTTTGTTATCCGTATGCACAGCATTGATGGTAGTAGCATGTTCGACTCGGACAGAAGACCAAGCATTATCAGCAACCATTGAAAGCAAGTTGCAGCAGATGGTTAGCGACCCTGTCCTCCTGACCAGCAGTAATCCCAATGATTATATTGCTGGTAACCGGGAGGCTTACGAGGACATCCTGAGTACGGGTGAGGCGGGACTGTTTCTCCTGTTACAGCAGCTCGAATCCAGTCCGGATAACGGTCTCAAGGAATGGATCATGGCTCAGGCCAGTACTGAACTGCTTGGAGAGCATAACCCCGTAGAGGGGTGGCATAGTGGCAAGGACTGGCTCAGGCAGTATAAAATGAACATAGAATAATGGTTCATCATCCATAGTGTGTGATGAGCCGGAAGTACAAACCTCACCTCCAGTCAGCATGAGCAGCATTGAGAGGTTCTTGGAACCCGAAAGAATACATTATAGAGGTGAAATCCTTGACTAAAAAAATTGCTTTTTTTGATTCAGGCATCGGTGGTTTGACCGTTTTGCATCAGGCATTACAACAGTTTCCGGAAGAAAAATTTCTGTATTATGCGGATACTTTACATGTCCCGTATGGAACCAAGTCTGCGGATGAGGTTAGAGGACATATTTTTGATTGTGTGGAAGCCATCGTTCAGGAGGATGTCCAGGCAATCGTGATTGCTTGTAATACAGCAACAAGTCTGGCTGTGAAGGATCTGCGCGCCAAGTACGATATCCCGATCATTGGCATGGAGCCTGCGGTGAAACCAGCCGTGGAGATGAATCGTGATAGTGGTAAGAGAGTGCTTGTATTTGCCACGGCCCTCACCTTGAGCCAAACCAAGTATAACGAACTGGTATCGCGTGTTGATGATCACCACAGTGTGGATTCCATTGCGCTGCCGGAACTAGTGGAGTGGTGTGAACAGCTGGATTTTGATCCGGGCAAAATCGCTGATTATTTCCGGTTCAAGCTGGCAGATCTCGATCTTCATATGTATGGCACAGTGGTGCTTGGTTGCACGCATTATCCTTACTATACGTCCATTCTGCGCACGGTTCTGCCCGATCATATACAGATTATTGATGGCAGTACAGGTACGGTGAACCATCTGAAGCAGCGGCTTGGACTGGTGGCTCAACATGGAGACAGAACAGGGGAACAGGTCACTTTCCTCAGTTCATCAGGCCGACCGGAAGAGCAGGAGAAGATGTACAGTGCACTTCAATATCTTGAGATGAACTCCAAGTAGGTTACACCATAGGAGGTGATAGCTATGCAGTCCATTTATCTTATCCGTCACGCCAAGGCCACAGGGCAAGAACCCCATGCAGAGCTTACAGATGAAGGGATCAGGCAGGCCGAAAAACTTGCAGATATCCTGGCTCATCATTCCATAACGTATATTGTCTCCAGTCCATGGAAAAGGGCCGTTCAGACGGCTATGCCACTGGGCATAGCAATGCTGCAACATATACATACGGATGAACGTCTCCAGGAGAGGATACTTAGCTCTCTTGATCTGCCAAACTGGATGGATGTACTGAAACGTACATACGATGATGTGGATTGGGTGGAAGAGGGCGGGGAATCTTCGAGAAACGCGGCTGCAAGGGGGTTGGCACTTCTGGAAGAGTTGTGGAGCAGACCGGAACAGCACGGGGCCGTGGTTACACATGGGAACTTGTTATCACTGCTTATTCGTGAGTATGAACCATCCTTTGGCTATGAAGAGTGGTCGAAACTTTCTAACCCGGATGTGTATGTGCTGGAGCGACAACGGCCAGATGCAGGGCTATCCACCATTCGCAGAATCTGGACAGATTAAACAGCAAAAGAGTGCTCCAGCGATATTACATCAGCCAGAACACTCTTTTCGTTTATCCACGGGGCATATTTACAATGCGGCAATCATGATCATAACCCATCCAGCCAAAAATGCGACTCCGCCAAGTGGGGTAATGGCTCCCAATTTGCGAACCCCCGTTACACTTAAAACGTACAGGCTCCCAGAGAACAGGATGATTCCGGCGAACATCAGCCACCCGGCAAGCATGACAAGTGAAGAGGATTCAAGACGGTCTGCCAGCAGTCCGATCAGGATGATGCCAAGTCCATGGATGAGGTGATATTGAACACCGGTTTCATAGATTTTGATCATGTCAGCGGATAGTTTGCGCTTGAGCGCGTGTGCGCCAAAAGCACCCAAAGCAACAGCCAGGAACATCATAATACTGCCGAGTATAATCAGGGTTTGCAATGTGTTTTTCTCTCCTTTTAAGGGTAATTAGATATAACATAAGAGTGTACTGCACGAGTGTTGTCTACAGTTTGCGCAATTGAATCTGTCCAATGGAGTGATCGGCTTCCTTTTTCAGAATCAGTCTGGCACGCCCTTTGGTTGGCAAAATGTTTTCATGCAGGTTTTTGGCATTGATATCCTGCCAGATCTGGTTGGCCGTACGCACGGTTTCCTCTTCATCGATATTGGCGAATCGTTGATGGAAAAAGGAATCCGTGTTCTGGAACGCTGTATTGCGGAGCAGCTTGAAACGCTCAACGTACCAGTGTCGTATATGCTCTTCTTCTGCATCTATGTAGATGGAAAAATCGAAGAAATCACTAACCAGCAAAGGTGTTTCCTTTTTGATCTGAAGTACATTGATGCCTTCAATGATGAGAATATCCGGTTGACAGATCTGCTTCTCTTCCCCTTGAATGACATCGTAGGCGAGGTGAGAGTATACGGGTGCTTTCACTTCGGGTTTGCCTGATTTTACATCGCCCATGAACTGAATCAGGGATTTGATATCATAGCTTTCCGGGAATCCCTTACGGTTCATGATGCCCTTCTCTTGCAGCACCGCATTGGGATATAAGAAACCGTCGGTTGTGACAAGGTCAACCTTCGGGCTGTTCTTGCCTCTGGCGAGCAGTGCCTGTAGCAAGCGGGCCGCTGTACTTTTGCCCACGGCAACACTTCCCCCGATTCCAATGATGTAGGGGGTGGGGAGAGCTTCTTTTTTCATAAAGGAGGCCGTCAGTCGATTCAGCTCTCGTGAAACTCTTGCATATAGGTCAATAAAGTGGGTAAGAGGCAAATATATATCTTCGACTTCTTGAATCGATACCTCTTCATTCAATCCCTTTAACTGTTCTAATTCGGCTTCCGTCAGTGGAAGAGTGGTCTGATGTTCTTTAAGTTCAGCCCATTCCTTGCGGTTAAACTCGATGTAAGGAGAGTATAAATTCATGAGATCCCGCTTTCTGTATGTAATATAATTGTGGACACAACCTTTAGTGTATCAAATTTCAGGAAACTGACAACACCTTTACATTGTGCATTTCATAATGCCTTTCGTCAAAATGGAGCGAAAACCAACTTATAGGAAAGTTTAACCCAATTTATGTTAAAGTCAACGTATACCATGCGGAAGGGTGACAGCACATGATCGTATATGAGAGAGAGCATGATTTTGTTTTGACCGCACAGCATGAGCATGGATTAGTAGCCGGTGAGATGGCTTCCCACTGGAAAAATGAATTATTAGCCGATGCTGGGCATCGGGATGAATTGATTCTAGCGGCCAAGGAACATGACCGTGGCTGGATTGAACTGGATTCATCTCCATTCTGGAATGATTACAGTCAATCGCCGTATTCGTTTCGTGATTTTCCATTGCGTCCGCGTTTTGTATTCTACCATAAAGGGATTGAAGAAGTTCGCCAGAAAAACCTCTACGCCGGATTATTGTGTAGCTTGATGTATACGGAACTGTTTCAGAAAAATCTGGGGGCCAATACTCAGGATGATGATGACATCCGAGATTATCTGCAACAAGAACACGAACGTCAGCTGGATTGGGAGAAACAGCTTGGTGGTGATGCTGAAGCACTGAAACAGAGGTTGCAAAGTGATGTGGAGATCATGCTTTTCTGTGATCAGCTCAGTCTGTTTCTCTGTATGGAGGAACCTGGAACACCTGCTGCGCGTTATGATTTTTTTGCAGAAGGGCTCAGTTGTACGTTTGATGCCTGTTCCAGACAACCAATTCAGGCAGAGTGGTTATCCAATGAAAAAGTAGGCCTGTCTTTTTTCCCGTTTGATGAGGACTTTACGGTCGTTTTGCCTTATAAATCGGTGCCAAAGGCAAGTATCCGCAAATTTGGTATGCAACAGGCTTATCGCCGGGCTGAATGGAAGGAACGCCGGGTGTTGATTACGGAATTGAACTGAGAACTGGAAACTCCAAGCTTGAGTACAGAGCAGCATAGAATATCACAAAACAGGCGGGCTTCTATGTACAGGTGTACAGGGCGTCCGCCTTTCGTATGTATATATATCATCATAGACTATACTGTGAGACCGGTGAAAATTGCAATGAAACAGAGTGGGAATAAAGAAGGAAAACACAGGTTATTCCCAGAAATGTTAGTGTACAGCAGAGAAGAGCATGTTAGCAGGAGGACGAATATGGATACTAGAATTGAGATATTAACGATGTGTATGGTATGGGACAAAATGAATGATCAGGTGTTGCTAATGAATCGGCCGGATCGCAAAGGATTTCCGGGATACATCGCTCCTGGGGGGAAGGTAGACTTTCCGGAGAGTATCGTGGATGGTGCCGTGCGGGAGGTTCTGGAGGAGACGGGGCTAGCGGTCAATGAGATTACGTATAAAGGGCTTGATGAGTTCTGTGATCCCGAACAAGGATTGCGGTACATGGTATTTAACTATTTGGCGACTTCATTCGAGGGTCAGTTATTGCAAGATCCGCCCGAAGGCGAACTGTTATGGGTGCCTATGAAGCGGGTTTTTGAGCTACCTATGCAGGATTGGTTTGCTGAACGTTTCCCGCGTTTTTTCCAAAAAGGCACTTTTGAGCGGAGCGTGATCTGGGAGAAGTCATCCGGACGTACGTTGCAAGAGACATTTATGGTGTATAGCGATTCGGTACTTGAACAGAGTGGGACCCGATAAGTTAAAACGTCAGAAGGAGGAAAAATCATGGGATACCAGCATGCCCTGCAAGGATACATTGCGGCGACAAATACACATCAGTTTGATGAAGTCAGTAAATGGTTATCGCCACAAGCCGTATATTGGTTTACGGGAACGTCCTGTACTACCCCTAACGAAATTCGGGCTTATTTTGAGAACGCTTGGGAGACAGTCAAGGAAGAAGTGTACAGTGCTGAAGATGTTAAGTGGATTACGACTAGCAAAGAGCAGGCCGTTTGTATTTATACCTACCACTGGAAGGGAATTTATCAGGGAGAGCCTGCTTATGGAAAGGGTCGGGCCACGAATGTATTTGTTGCTGGGTTTGATGGGGAATGGAAATTAATCCATGAGCATTTAAGCTTGGGTTAGGATATAAAATAATGCCTCATAATGTATCATCCATATCTATATATTTATATCCAAATATTATGATATAATGAAGTTTACTATTTTTATAGGAGATGACTAGTCTGTGGGTAATAGTGTGTGATTAATAGATTGAGTAAACTAGTT
The DNA here is from genome assembly GCF_037976585.1 of Paenibacillus sp. FSL k6-2145. NCBI lineage: Bacteria > Bacillati > Bacillota > Bacilli > Caryophanales > Paenibacillaceae > Paenibacillus > Paenibacillus sp. FSL k6-2145. Next base: position 4,009,024 of record NZ_CP150267.1, read on the forward strand.
TGGCGAAATGAAGAATGATATATTTGTGGATTTGCCATACATAGGCTTCTGCAAACAGGACGTAAATGAATATTGTACGATGAAAAGGTGGAGATTGGCATGAAATTGTCGTTCCGGATTTTGGACTGGGAAGAAGAGAGACCCTACGAACTTTTATTGTTGGCTGATCCTTCAAAAGCAATTGTAGATGAGTACCTGAGTCGGGGTGTTTGTTTTATTGCCGAGTATGAAGGAGAGATGGTTGGGGAGTTCGTATTGTTGAAGACTCGTCCGGAGACTGCGGAGATTGTTAATATTGCCGTACAGGAAGAACTGCAGGGTCAAGGTGTAGGCAAACACATGATTAAGGAAGCGATGGAAGCTGCACGTAGACTGGGATGTCGAATTCTAGAGATTGGGACAGGCAACTCCAGCTTTCATCAATTGAAGTTATACCAACGTTGCGGTTTCCGCATTATCGGAGTTGATCGTGACTTCTTTGTGAGGCATTATGAGGAAGAGATTATAGAGGATGGTATCCGCTGTGTGGATATGATCCGTATGGCCATAGATCTGGATGCTGTTACAGAGGATGAAAACGAAAGGAAGAGCCCTTAAGTGAATCGGCATACACATATTGGGGTATATGGCTTGGTCGCTTGGGAGGACCAATTCCTGTTGATTCATAAGGCTCGCGGAGCATATCAGGGGCAATGGGATTTACCAGGCGGAAGGCTGGAATTTGGCGAGCAGCCAGAGACTGCTCTTCATCGTGAGATTGAAGAAGAGACGGGCCTGACCCATCTACAAGTGATGATTCGTTCTGCGGAGTCTACGGTACTGGAATGGGTGTATCAAGGTGAGCCGGAAGAGCTGCACCATATCGGGATGTTGTATGATGTTGTTTTGACCACAGCAAGTCAGCCGGATCATATCAAAAAAGAACCCGATGGTGAAGATTCGCTGGGCGCGGACTGGTTTACACTGGAGCAGGTTAGAGATCTTTCCTTAACGCCGTTTGCAGAGTATATGATTAACCAAAGTACATCTTGATGCGCATCCTCAACTTTATTGTTAACTTAAATTTGCTGAATCCAAAGAAGCTGCTCGGATAATTTATGTCTGGGCCAGCTTTTTCAGTTGGTCTCCTGAAGAAAACCCCAATTATTTGTTGAATGTGACGTCAAATGGTTAATGTTTAACTTGACGGTTTGTTTTTGAACATAATGGACCACAATTCAATTAAGGAGGTAAAATGGGAGATCGTATGCCTATTTTGTTGTAATTAAGCGTTCGTTGTTCTGCTCAAATTGATCGATTTATTCGATTCATCTAATTTATGCATCAATTGAACTAAAAATAGGAAATGCTCCTGAGCGTAAAAGTTTATAGAATAGATATTAGAACATGGACTTCACTTGAAGAAGAGGAGAAAGTGTAACCTTCGAACGGATCAGGACAGTATTCGACATCTGTGCGACGGTATATACAATCATTGTTTTACTTTGATTTTGAAAACGCAGACAAACCTTGACGGGAGCGTCGGACTAACGTTACTACCACCAACAGCACGATTATTGGACTTCATGAAAAATTTCGCTTAAAATGTTGAACGAACGCAAATTACGGCTTAGTCAATGATTTCCGTCAAAAACTTATGACTAAATCAAGACGGAGGGAACGTCGATGACGATCGTGGAAGGCAACAAGAAGCCCTGGGAAAGTTACTATGGCCCCAATATGGGATACGTACAGGAACAATATGAATTATTCACTCAAGACCCTGGTTCGGTTACACCAGCTTATCGTGAACTATTTGAACAATGGGGTGCACCGCCAATGTCTGGCACGGATGCACGCACAAACTTGAATTCCGGCAACGCCCAATCGGCTTCCGGAAGCGTAGACATTCAACTATTACAGAAAGCGGTTACAGCGGGTAAACTGGTATGGAACATCCGTACCTATGGTCATCTTGCTGCAGATATAGATCCGCTTGGAATCAGTGAAGATACAGACACATCTTTGCTGGAACCTCAGCATTTTGAATTAAACGAAGAAGATCTGAAAGCTTTGCCTGCTTCCCTGATCTGGGAAGGTGCAGATGGGCAGACAGCAACCGGATGGGATGCAATCCAACGTTTGCGTCAGATATACACTGGACCCATGGCCTACGAATTCAGTCATGTGCACGAAGTTCAAGAGCGTGAGTGGCTGAATCGTCGTGCGGAATCCCGGACATCACCAGCTCCGCTTACGCCGAAAGAACGTAAGGCTTTGCTAGAACGTTTGGTTGAAGTTGAGCAATTTGAAGATTATCTTCACAAAACATTTGTTGGGCAGAAACGTTTCTCCATCGAAGGTAACGATGTGCTTGTGCCGATGCTGGATGAAGCTGTTCGCATCATGGCAGAAGCCGGATCAAGCCACATTCTGATGGGTATGGCCCACCGTGGACGGTTAAATGTACTGGCTCATGTTTTGGGCAAACCGTACAGCAAAATTTTCTCTGAATTTCATCATGCTCCGAACAAAGATTTGGTTCCATCGGAAGGTTCGACTGGAATCAACTACGGTTGGACGGGGGATGTCAAATATCATATGGGTGCCAACCGTTTTGTGAAAGACGGGGAAACTGTACAGGCACGCCTTACTCTGGCGAATAACCCGAGCCATTTGGAATACGTCAATCCGGTTGTACAAGGGTTTGCTCGTGCGGCTCAGGATGACCGTCGTGACCCTGGATACCCGAAGCAGGACGTGACGAAGGCAGCTACCATTTTGATGCACGGTGATGCAGCATTCCCTGGAGAAGGGATCGTTGCAGAGACACTTAACTTCAAAGCTCTGCCAGGATATCAGAATGGCGGAACCATCCATATTATCGTCAACAATCGTCTGGGCTTCACTACAGATAGCGGTGATTCCCGTTCAACGTACTACGCAAGTGACCTTGCTAAAGGGTACGAAATTCCGATTGTACACGTGAATGCGGACAATCCGGAGGCTTGTATTGCAGCCATTCGTATGGCAGCAGAGTATCGCAATCGTTTCAAAAAGGATTTCCTGATCGACTTGATTGGTTACCGTCGTTACGGCCATAATGAAACCGATGATCCCGAAACAACTCAACCTATCGTGTATGACAAGGTGAAAAACCATCCAACGGTAAGTCACTTGTATCAGGATCAGTTGAAACAGGAATCGGTTATCGATGATGCGTCCATTACGAGCATTCGCGATGGAGTAACGAACAAATTAAAAGAAGCTTATGACCAGATGAAGAAAAACGAAGTACATGAATATTACCAACGGAAAATCAGTGAGCCGGAGGCTGTTACGATTACTCCGACTGCGGTACCACTGGAGAATCTGCGCAGCATTAATGCCGATCTGCTGAAATGGCCTGAGAACTTCAACGTGTATCCGAAGTTACAGCGGATTTTGCAACGCCGGAGCACTTCCCTGAACGAAGGGGAAAAAGTGGATTGGAGCCTTGCGGAGACACTCGCATTTGCAACCATTCTGGCAGATGGCAAGCCAATTCGGATTAGTGGACAGGATGCAGAGCGTGCAACATTCGCTCATCGGAATCTGGTGTTGCATGATTCGGAGAATGGAGCAAAGTTCTGCCCATTACATCACTTGCCACAGGCAAGAGCATCCTTTGCAATCTATAACAGTCCGTTGTCTGAAGAATCCGTTGTTGGATTCGAATACGGATATAACGTATATTCACCCGATACATTGGTCATCTGGGAAGCTCAATTCGGTGACTTTGCCAACTGTGCACAAGTTATCTTTGACCAGTTTGTATCAGCGGGGCGTGCCAAATGGTCTCAAAAATCCAGTCTGGTCATGTTGCTTCCACATGCGAATGAGGGTCAGGGACCTGAGCATACAAGTGCTCGCCTTGAACGCTTCCTGCAGCTTTGTGCAGAAGACAACATGACGGTTGCCAACTTGTCGAGTGCATCTCAGTACTTCCACTTGTTGCGTCGACAAGCTTCGTTGACTGAAACCGAAGATGCTCGTCCACTTGTGATGATGTCACCGAAAAGTCTCATTCGGAATCCGCGTGTTGCTTCACCGGCAGTCGAATTCAGCGAAGGCAAGTTTGAGCTTGTGCTGGAGCAAGCTGGACTGGGTACACAGCCGGATCGCGTAGAGCGCATTATTTTGTGCAGTGGCAAGATTGCCATTGACCTGGAAGATGCTTTTGAAAAAGATAAAGCAGATTGGTCATGGCTTCACATCATTCGAGTGGAACAGCTATATCCGTTCCCGGCAGAAGAGATCAAACGTATACTCGCACGTTTCAGCAATGTAAAAGAACTGGTATGGGTACAGGAAGAAAACAAAAACATGGGTGCCTGGACATACATGGAGCCTCGTCTTCGTGAAGTTGCCCCGGAAGGCACAACCGTTAGATACGAAGGTCGCCCGGAACACGCAAGTCCTTCCAGCGGTTATCAGCTTGTGCATAGTATGGAACAGCAACAGATTATTACATCTGCGTTGAAACAAACGACGAAGAATAATATTCCACTGGGGAGGTAACAGCTGTGAGTGAAATTAAAGTACCTGCAATGGGTGAGTCAATAACTGAGGGAACAGTATCCAGATGGATGGTTAAAGAAGGGGATACCGTTAATCAGGGTGATGTGCTTCTTGAACTGGAAACGGATAAAGTAAATATTGAGATCAGCGCAGAAGAAAGTGGCGTGCTGGAGAAGATCATTCGTCAGGAAGGAGAGACGGTCGAGATCGGTGAAACGATCGGTACACTCTCAGCTGGTTCTGGAGGAGGAAGCGGTGCACCCGCTTCCGAACCAGCAGCTGAAGAGAAAAAGGCCGTTACTCCTGCACCTGAAGCTCCAACACCACCACCAGCACCTGTTGCGGCAGCACCGGAGTCATCCGATAGTGCCAAGACGGCTTCACCGTCTGCTCGTAAGCTTGCACGTGAACGTGGTATAGAGTTGGATCAGGTTCAGAGCAAAGATCCGATTGGACGGGTATACCAGGATGATGTGAAGAGCCATAACAATCAGGCGCCTGCTCCTGCTACTCCACCTGCGAGTAAAGCTCCAGCAGCACCAAGCGCTCCGGCAGCTGGAAGTTCTACCTATACCAAACCAGTGGAGCGTCAGCGGATGTCTCGCCGCCGTGCGACCATTGCCAAACGTCTGGTAGAGGCTCAGCAGACAGCAGCCATGTTGACTACGTTTAATGAAGTTGATATGACTGCGATCATGGATGTGCGTAAACGCCGTAAGGACAAGTTCAAAGAGAAACATGAGATCAACCTGGGCTTCATGTCCTTCTTCACCAAGGCGGTTGTGGGAGCTTTGAAAAAATTCCCTACAATTAACGCAGAGATTGATGGCGAAGATGTTGTGCTCAAAAAGTATTATGATATCGGCATTGCCGTATCTGCGAAGGAAGGACTGGTTGTACCGGTTGTGCGTGATGCCGATCGTCTGGGCTTTGCCGAGATCGAGAAGAGCATTGCGGACCTGGCATCCAAAGCTCGTTCCAACACGCTGGCGTTATCTGATCTGCAAGGTGGAACGTTCACCATCACCAATGGTGGAACATTTGGCTCCTTGTTGTCTACGCCAATTCTGAATACACCTCAAGTGGGTATTCTGGGGATGCATAAGATCCAGCTTCGTCCAGTGGCGATTGATGCAGAGCGGATGGAGAACCGTCCAATGATGTACATCGCGTTGTCCTACGATCACCGGATTATCGACGGTAGTGAAGCTGTACGTTTCCTTGTGACCGTGAAAGAACTGCTTGAAGACCCGGAATCCCTGTTAATTGAAGGTTAATCCATAAAGCTTGTTTATAGCTATTATTCATATCGCTTAACAAGAATACCCCTGAACTGGAGCGCAGCGTGAGCTGCACATCCGATTCAGGGGTTTCTTTTGCTGTTGCTCTTGGTATGTTGCCTCCGACTTAATTATATAGAGTCAGCCGTCTCAGTAGGGTTCAACGGACTAGGGTGTGTATTCGAGCCAGGGGTATTCCGCTCTAGCCAGTTCACAACGTGCTGAGCCACTTCTGTTCGGTTGATCTCATGCAGCATTTCATGGCGTCCATCCGGATACAGGCGATACTCAATATTCTCCAGTTGAAGCTTCTTATACTGGGAGACCAGATTAAGAACGCCTTTGCCATGAAGTCCGACAGGGTCCTTCTCACCTGAGAACAGGTATACGGGTTTGTGTTTGGGTATGCGCTCCATATTGTGTGGAAGATGGACTTCAAGCAGCAATTTGAAGAAGTCGCGGAAAAAGCCTGCTGTACAGACTGCTCCGCACAGGGGATCATCAATGAATCGCTGAACCTCTTGTGGGTCCCGGGACAACCAATCAAACGGTGTCGCCGCAGGGCGGAAAGAGCGGTTGAATCCACCAAATACAATCGCGTTGAGCAACATGCTGGGATGAGTAGCCCCCTGAATGCCGCATTGCAAAAAGGCGAGCTTCTCTCCAAACCGGAGCAGACCACGTCTGCCGTTTGTCCCGGATAAAATAAAGGCATGGTACTGCTCATGACCAGCGTACATGAGATGTTGTACCAAGAATGAGCCCATGCTATGTCCCATTAGAAACAGAGGCACCCCAGGATTCTCCTTGGCGGCTACTTCGCCCAGATTAATCATATCACTCGCCATCCAGCGGAAGGCATCGATACCAGCATTACCAAGCAACTTGGCATTCTCCACAGTTTTGCCATGACCCCGATGGTCATTGGCATAAACCGCATAGCCATTTTGGGTAAGAATGCCGGCAAATTCTGCGTATCGGGCTGCCGTCTCGCCCATGCCATGTGCAATTTGCACTACACCTTTAACGTTGCATTCCGGATCGGGAAGCCAGCGGTACACATGAATACGGGTACCTTCACTAGCGACCAAGGCAAAGGTAGATTCCTGCATCTCGTGTAATTCCTCCTTCACAGGTTACATATAAGCTTGATTTATGGCAGATAAGAGCGAAGAACAGTGGTATTTCCATCTAATGTATAAGAACCCAGATTGGCTGGCAAGAGATAACATTGTCCAGCTTTCAATTCAATACTGTCTGATTCAGCATGTGCCCACTCCAAAGTTCCTTCTCCTTCACAGACAACGAGAATCGTGAAGCTGTCAGGATTGGTGGAGAGTTCCCACCGTTCAGTCACAATCCCTTTTTCCACCACAAAATAAGGGCATTCCGCAAGCTTGAGCCATTCACCAGGAGTAGCGTTATTTGTTTTCATCGTTGAGGCACCTGCGCCCTCATAGGCGGTGACATTTAAGGAGTCTTCAACATGCAACTCGCGTGGTTTTCCATCCAGCCCTGGACGATTGTAATCGTATATCCGGTACGTCGTATCCGAGTTTTGCTGAATCTCAGCAACAACGACACCTGCACAGAGCGCATGTACTGTTCCGGCAGGGATAAAGAACGTATCACCAGCTTCAACAGGTACCTGACGAAGGGTATCCATCACCGTGCCGTTTTCCAATGCTTCTTTTAATGTTGCCCGATCAACGCCTTCATTCAAGCCATAGATGATATGTGCGCCCGGTTTTGCGTCGAGTACATACCACATTTCTGTTTTGCCAAGCTCGCCAGGAGGAAGTGCCTCATACTCGTCTGTTGGATGGACCTGAACGGACAGGTCATCGTTGCAGTCAAGCAGCTTAATCAGAAGGGGGAAACGGCCGCCTTTTTCGGAAACGCCTTTGGTTCCAAGCCATTCGGTGCCCAGTTGTTCACGAACTTCATCCAGACCCTTGCCAGCAAGTGCTCCATTTAATACCTTGGTTGTACCGTTTGGATGATCCGCAATCATCCATCCTTCTCCGATATGTCCTTCAGGGGGCGTAAGGCCGAATTGCTCCAGCGCACGACCGCCCCACACACGTTCTTTGAATTCAGGTTGGAATTGTAATGGATATGGCGTAGACATCAGTAATCTCTCCTCTAGTATATGAAATGGTGGATCGCTTTAATCAGTCATGGGCGTGTAATCGCCATGAACAAACAAGTGAATACGTTTGCATATGTAGATTTAGAACACAGATCGCAGGAAGAAGAAGCCGTTAATAGCTCGCTTTGCGATTGTGTCTAGTTTATTGTATTTGGTGAACAAAGGAAATTATTTTTTCTCGATTCCGATCAGAAAAGGAGAAGTTTCTCGCTGCAATTGGCGATACATCACAACCTGTGCCTGTTCCACCGGCAGGGCAGAGGACCATTCCAATACGGCTGCTGCTTCCTGTTCCCCTCCGTCATGACCGGGGTAGAGCACAACCGTAATGATGCCGCGAGGGCGTAATAAAGCGAGTGCAGCCTCAAGTGCAGCGATCGTGCTGTCTGTCTCGGTGATGATGGAGGAATCTGCACTTTCTGAAGGCAGGTACCCCAGATTGAACATTACTGCACCAACCGCACCAAGCCATGACTCAGGCACCGCTTCTGCCATTCGATCATGGCTGAGTTGAAGCATGGAGATGGAGCCAAGCTTGGCTTCGTCGTTTTGTTTTCGAATCCGGGCCTGTGCCAGCGTGAGGGCTTCACTTTGAATATCGAATCCAATGACTTGACCACGCCTGCCTACTTGTTGTGCCAAAAATAGTGTGTCTGCTCCTGTACCAACCGTTGCATCTATGGCTAAATCACCTGGCTGCAGACGGGAAGCAATCCACTGATGTGCACAGCTGAGAACCGAAAGAAAGCCCATCTATGCTCGCCTCCAATACTTACCTTGCCATGAATCCCGCTCTCGCAGCTCACGATCAATGGAGTTCAAAACTTCCCATTTGTTCATGGACCACATCGGTCCAATCAGCAGATCACGCGGTGCGTCGCCTGTAAGGCGGTGTACGATCATTTCCGGTGGAAGCATCTCCAGTGTATCTACGATCAGCTTGATATACTCGTCCTGATCCAGAAAACGTAAAAGACCAGCTTCGTATTGCTTCACCATCGGCGTTTTGCGCATCAGATGCAGCAGGTGAATCTTGATTCCCTGTACATCCATATTGGCAACTGCCCGTCCAGTGTCCAGCATCATCTCATGTGTCTCTTGAGGCAGACCATATATGATATGTGTACACACTCGTATATTCCGTTTGCGCAGTTTCTCAACGGCTTCTTCGTAACACTTCGTGTCGTGCGCGCGATTAATCAATGTTGATGTGGAATCATGGATGGTTTGAAGCCCCATCTCAACCCACAGGTAGGTGCGCTCGTTCAGTTCAGCCAAATAATCAACAACGTCATCTGGCAAACAATCCGGGCGAGTGGCGATGGATAAACCAACAACACCGGGTTGCTCCAGAATCTCTTCAAAATATTCGCGCAGCTCCTCAACCGGAGCATATGTGTTCGTATAGGCTTGGAAGTAGCCAATATATTGCGCTGTAGGCCACTTGAGGTGCTGTTTATCTCGAATTGTATTAAACTGGGTGACCAGATCTTCACGTCTGTTGCCAGCAAAATCGCCTGATCCACGCGCACTGCAGAAGGTGCAACCACCTTTGGCAATGGAACCGTCGCGGTTGGGACAGGTGAATCCAGCATCCAGCATCACTTTGAAAACCTTATTGTTAAATTGATCGCGCATCTCATAATTCCAGGTATGGAATCGTTTATCTCCCCACAACAGAGGGGACTGTAATGCAGGTGCATTCATCTTCAGGGTACTCCTTTGGCTGTCGAATTACAGTAATCATACGTGAACAAAAGAAGAAGCGCTATGCGATTTCCGTCATAGACGATTGATAGCGATTATAGGTGTCTTCATGAACTTTTATCATTGTATCAAAAAACTAAAAAAAAAGGGAATCGAAACGCAAAAATAGGCCGTAAAATCAAGGTTTTCTCCTTGCTATAGTTTACACCTTATGTTATATTTAAATCAGCGTCAGACACCATCTAGTGGGTATTATTCATCATAGCATTTGAATCAAGATTGACGTCATGGACCATACTATACCGTGAGGTGATATGAATGAATTCCCAAGTTAAAAACAATGAATTGAATCATGTGTCTGTTGAATTGACAGCAGAAGAAGCACTGGCTTTAACAGGTGTTCGTTTTAATGGAAATCCGAAAGTGAAAGCGGCTGCAAGACAAAAAGTTCGCGATGCTTTCGAAAAGACATTTGATTTTTCACACCAAGATAAGGTAGACTATGAACTACTAAAGTAGTTGGACCCCAATTCCAAATAAATCGAAGAGGGAATCTTTGAGATTTGCCCAAAGTGGCAGATCCGAAGATTCCCTTTTCATTGCTCTTTACAATTTGCCAGTTCTTCGGCAAAATAAGTCTGAGACAAGTATGGGACAAACGGAGGAATAAAATGCGTTTACGTGGCAGAAAAGGGATAAGAGAAAATCTGGAGCAACAAGTTGATCTTGTTGTACTGGACCCCAAGCAACATAAAGGAAAATGGTCTGAACTGTTTGGCAATGATCACCCGATCTTCGTGGAATTTGGTATGGGTAAAGGTCAATTTATCAGCCAAATGAGTTATAAATATCCGGAATTTAATTTCATCGGTATTGATATGTATGATGAACTGGTGCGTCGTGCCAGTGAGAAAGCTCGTAATGCGTGGAGTCAGGCTGATGTGGAGACACCCCCTAACCTGAAGCTTGCGCTGGCAAATATCGAACAGATCGAAGAAGTTTTTGAACCGGAAGAACTGGAGCGCATTTATTTGAACTTCAGTGACCCTTGGCCAAAAGCAAAGCATGCACGTCGTCGGTTGACGCACCCGCGCTTCCTGAAGAAATACACGGAATTGCTTAATCCCAAAGGTCAGATTCATTTCAAAACCGATTCGGAGACGCTGTTTGATTTCTCACTCAATGCCATTGCCGACTTCGGCCTGCAAATGACCAATATTTCTTTGAATCTGCATCGTGATGGTTTGAATGAAGAACATGTGATGACGGAGTACGAGCAGAAATTCATGGGTAAAGGTATGAACATTCACCGGGTTGAAGTGATTGTGGGTGAAGAGGCCTTGCGTGAGTATCAGCAGACACGTCTGGACAAGTATAAAGTTCGTGAAGCTTCTGATGAGTCTGGCGAAGATCAGGAACAGGAATAAATCGAAATCTAACTTAAACTCATTAAAGAAGAGCGACACATGAGGTGAATGATTCATTCTCATAGGTCGCTCTTTTTTTGCATTAACAATCGATGTGCAATACTCCATAAACTCAAGTCAGGGATGATTTCAAAAGTTCTCTGAATGAAACTCTTTGCGGCGATAATCGTTTGGTGTAACACCGTTGAACTTTTTGAACATGCGATAGAAGTATGAACTGTTGGTGAATCCGGTTCTCTCGGCAATATCGGCAACGGAGTTTTCTGTCTCCACCAGCAGATGCTGGGCCTTGGCTATGCGGGTTTCGTTAATCACGTCCGTGAGCCCTTTCAGGGTGAGCTGTTTGTAGAGCCTGCTCACATAAATGGGCGACATGCCCAACTCATCTGCGATAGAAGTTAGACATAGATTGGGGTCCGCATAGTCCCGCTCAATAATGCCATTGATTTTACGAATCAACTCTTCGTGCTTCAGTGTACGTTTCTCCTCAACTTTGGAACCAAGCTCATCAAACATCCGATAGAAGTGTTCATGTACTTCACTGATGTCTTCCGCGTCTTTGATAGGCAGCATTAGACCATCCGAGACTGAATCAAGCGTGAGTTGATTATTCTTCTTGAGGGTATTTCGTACATGGTTCAGTGTCATCGTCAGATGGGATAAGGCTAGCTGGAAGACGGTAAACGGATATGCCGCTGTTTCGCCGACGATATCTGCATAGACTTGTTTTGCTTCTCGTGTCTTACCTGTCATTAAGTGATCGACAAGTTGTCTTTCCTTACCTGCTGGAAATGCGTACTCCTTGGCGTGATAAGCCATGATGTCAGCGGTATAGATCAGACAGCTTGGTCCCATGAACAAACGATGCAGTGAGGCTTCGGCTGATCTGGTGTAGGATGCAATACTGTCTTCCAATGAATCTTCTTCCGTGCCGATCGTACAGGAGATGGAGCATCTCAAATGGGTCATTACAGCTGCCTGCATTATTCGTAGCAGCTCTTCGATCCGGTTATGAGCAGGTTGCTCAAGTTCATGGCTTTCCGCCTTTTCATTGAAGATGAGTGTGATCAGATCACCACCCATGTCCACAGCTTCTGCGTTGTAGTGGAGATCGGCTGTCTCAGTGCATATGTTCATCATGGCGTATTTTACAAGCTGGGTCTCATCACGGTACGTTTCGCAGAATTCGGTAAAATGGTCAATACGTAGCAATACCAGCCTGGATGTACGCTGAACGTCAATAGAGGAACCATAGAACTTCATTCGTTCTTCCAGCATACCTCCAGTTACTGTTTCACGGCCCTGCAGCGCCCCCCGCAGAAAATCCTGCCGTAACAAATGAAGACTGCCACGTCGCTCTGCTTCCATCACACGTAAACGAACAAGCACCTTATCAATAGGGTGATATAGTTTTCGGGACACAAGGTAAGAGAGCAGTAACCCTGCCAGGAGAAGTCCAACACAAAACAGAACGGTATGTGTGCGCATACTCCGTATATCTGAGGTAATCAGATCATAAGGTGTTATTCTCACATAACGCCAACCCAAGTCATCGGGAGCGGTATAGGTGATGAGAGATTTTTCTCCGTCGACCTTCTCGGTAAAGTAAGCTGACTGCTCCGTATCCTGCATAATTGGCTTCATAAAAGCTTCACTGGAGAGATTTTTCATCAATGCACGGTCGCCAAAGTCAGATAAAAGGTCTCCATTCTCATTCACGATAAAGGTTTTGCCTGGTTGATCCACAGCATTCATATTCGGACTGAGCCAATCATCCTTGATATTAACGATGACAGCATAGTTTAGCTTCGCGTTATCATTAATCGTGTCATAACAGAGATAGGTGTAGCTGTTAACCTCTGTTGCTTCGGTAGACCCGACCTGATATGTACGCGGGATGGGCACAAAAGGTTTATAGTCATGGAAGCGTTGGAGGATGCTTGTAATCCCCTGATCATCGATCTCCGAGATGGACTGCTGCCCATTGCGCACGTTGGAACTGATGAAGAATTCATTACTTTTGGAGTTATATACATAGATGGATTCGATAAAGGGAAGGGACATACGGTAGTTGTCTAGCTGCTCCATCGCCGATGTGATCTCATAGATATTTGGTTTGGAATAAAGCAGTAATGAAGAGATGGTGTAGTCCTGATAGATCTGATATGACAATGATTTCGCAGTCTCGGTCATTTTCGCCACTTCACGGCTGGTTTGTGTAAGACTGTTCATATCTGTACGATACACCTGGCGAAGAGCAATCCGATTATAGTTGACGTACAAAATAGTAGAAGCCACAAGTAAGGTAGCGACGGTACTGATAATAATGCCGATCAGAATCCGTGTGAAGACCTTCTGACTGTCCTCTGAACGTTTACGCATTCTTCTTCCCCCTCGAACCTCCTGTTTTGGGTGAGCAGCATAGAATTTCATATACATAAGTGAGGCTTCATATATGGATGAGCAGAAGAGCAAGAGTAACTTGAATTATATATTATGTATGCGTTTACATCAATGTTGGACAGGCCATTTTGCCTGTTTCTCTACATAAAGTTCAACTTTCGCTGGATTGTTCACTAGGTGTAGCCTATGCACGATATCAACATTTGTGAACGGATGTGTGTGGATGTCTGTTCATTTCATGGTTCGTTCATTTTGTTCATAGTTCATTTCGCAGAATCGTTCATTTTCTGATGGGAAGCTTCAGTATTCGTGAGTGAAGAGAGCATCTACAATAAAAAGAGAGCTCCACCACGCAGCACCGCAAGAAATTCGGGAGGGATCGAGCCATGCTCAAAGAATTGAACAAAAACAAAATCATGTTTCTGATGCTGTTGCCCACGCTGATCTTTTTTCTGATTAACTCGTATTTTCCGATGGTCGGCATCTATTATGCGTTCACCCGGTATGATTTTGAAGGCGGATTATTTGGTAGTCCATTTGTCGGTCTGGAGAACTTTAAGTTCCTATGGCAATCCGGAATGCTGTTGAAGCTCACAACCAATACCGTGGGTTACAATCTCGCCTTCATTATATTAGGAAACGGTCTGGCGATCTTCTGTGCGATCATGCTTAGCGAAATCCGGGGCAGGTTATTCAAAAAAATCACGCAATCCGTCATGTTCTTGCCGTATTTCATCTCATTTGTACTATTAAGTGTAATCGCTTACAACATGTTTAACTACGAGTCGGGTTTTGTGAACACGGTGCTCAAACGTTTTGAGGCAGGCCCGGTCGACATTTATAACACACCCTGGATCTGGGTGTTCCTGATCATCATCTTTTATCTGTGGAAAAATCTTGGATACAGCATGGTCATTTATCTGGCCGCCATAACGGGTATCAGTGACGAGTATTATGAAGCTGCCCGAATCGACGGGGCCAATATATTTCAGCGGATCTGGTACATTACGGTACCGATGCTGAAGCCAACCTTTGTCATATTGTTGTTGTTCTCGCTCGGCAGCATTATGAAGGGGCAGTTTGATCTGTTCTATCAACTGATAGGTAACAACGGGGTGCTGTACAACGCTACAGATATTATTGATACGTATGTGTATCGTTCACTGAAAGTAACGTTTGATATCGGGATGGCAACGGCAGCTGGTTTGTATCAGTCGTTATTCGGATTCATTTTGATCATGACTGTCAACTATATTATTCGCAAAGTAAATGAGGACTACGCCTTGTTCTAGAACGCCCGCAGGGCAGGAGGGAGAACGATCATGAACACGCCAATGAATACTCACACGCGTACGAATACTCGTCTCAGAGATTCGGAATTCACTTTTATGTTTCAACTGATTTCCTACAGCTTCATCATCATTTTATCAATCATGTGCTTGCTACCTTTTCTGCTGATTCTATCCGGTTCATTCAGCAGCAACGAGTCCATTGTGAGGGATGGTTATCACCTCTTTCCAACGGACTTTTCCCTGGAAGGTTACAAAATGGTGTTCAAATTCCCGACTCAGGTACTTAAGGCTTATGGGGTAACGGTTTTTACAACGGTGGTGGGGACTACGCTAGGGCTGTTCCTCATCACGATGGCCGGATTTGTGCTCCAGCGTAAGGATTTTAAATATCGGAACACGTTCTCGTTTTTTATCTACTTCACAACCCTGTTTGGTGGGGGACTTGTGCCTTGGTACATTATGCTGGCGAACTACTTCAATCTCACAGATACGTACACCGTACTTATTTTCCCGGGGTTGATGACGCCATTCCTGATTATCCTGATGAAAAACTTCATTCGCTCGGCAGTGCCGGATGAATTGATTGAGTCCGCCAAAATTGATGGAGCGAATGACTTCCGCATCTATTTCAGCATTGTGTTGAAACTGGCGATGCCTGGTATCGCCACCGTAGGTCTGTTTCTGGCACTGGGGTACTGGAATGACTGGTTTACCTCATCCCTCTTCATTAACAACCCGGATATGTACCAACTGCAATTTTATCTCTACAACACGATGAACACGATTACATTCATTGACCAGATGGCAATTGGCACAGGGATCACGCTCAGTCAGGATGTGCCTACTGAATCAACCAAGATGGCGATGGCTATCGTTGTAACGGGACCGATTTTGTTCCTGTATCCGTTTGTACAACGTTATTTTGTCAAAGGACTCACCATTGGTGCAGTGAAAGGTTAGAACGTGAACACGCTGTGAAGGCCATTGACATCATTTCCGGTCTGAAACATGGCGAGTCTGCGCTAACATATAAAGGTTCACCACAAAAAGGGAGGATGCGTATGCGTAACAAAACAATTCGGCACCTGTCTCTGGTACTTGCCCTGATGTTGTTCGCCGGGGTGCTTGCCGCATGTAATAACGGTTCGGGGGGATCGACGCAAGGAAGCGGGCAGGGAGGAACATCCGGGAACAAAGGCGAGAAAGTCACGCTTCAATTTTACATGCTTGGGGATGCTCCAAAAGATCTGCCTGTTATTGAATCCGAGATCAATAAGTTGGCTGAGGCTGATCTGAACGTCAATGTGAAATTCAACTACACCTCATGGACCGACTGGGATCAAAAATATAAACTGCTGCTGTCTTCCGGACAGCCGATCGATCTGATCTTCACAGCGGATTGGACATTCTACCAGTCCTATGCCAAGAAGGGCGCGTTCCTGCCACTGGATGAAATGCTGCCTACAGCAGCGCCAGCCCTGAAAGCTCATGTACCTGATGACATGTGGAATGCGGTCAAAATCAATGACAAAATCTATACTGTTCCATCAACTTGGATTGAGTATGTAACCGAGGGAATTGCGTACCGTGAGGACTTGCGCGAGAAATACAATCTTCCGAAACCGGAATCCTTGGAGACGCTCGAAGCGTATCTGGAGGGCATCAAAGCCAACGAACCCAATATGATACCGATTGCGGATAGCAATGCCAACCATACCCATGGTATTCGTCAATTGACATCCAAGCTGGTTAATACAGCAGGTCAACTTCCATATGGACTGGATATTATGTATGACACACCATCAAGCGTGACGTCCTATTGGGGATCCGCGCAACACCTGGAAGACTTGAAAACATACAAACGTTGGATGGACAAAGGATTTTTCCCGAAAAACGTACTGAATGTAAAAGATACATCCAACTCGTTGTTGCAAAATGGAAAAGCAGCTGTTGTTCTGTCCGGGGAAAACCCTAACAAATTTAATGCAGATGTAATCAAGGTGCAGTCTACGCATCCAGATTGGAAACTGGCTTATTTCCCTTACCCAAATGCAAAAGGGTTTGCACAACCGGTTCACCCGATCCACAACGGATTTGCGATTCCGCGTAGCAGTAAAAACCCGGAAAAAGCCTTGGCATTTTATGAGAAACTGGTTACAGACAAACGATATAACTGGTTGACTGAATACGGCGTTGAAGGCAAAAACTTCGAGGTAGATAATGGATACTACAAAATGGTGGGAGATGCACAAACAAACGGCTTCCCGCGTGAGGGCATGAATGGCTGGGCTTGGCGTAATCCGGAATTCATGCTCTATGATAAAACCTTTGATGATGTCCTGAGCATGTTTGAAGATCTCGACAAAATCAAAAAGCCGGATATCTTTACAGGATTTGCTGAAGATTGGACTCCGTACCAAGCCGAGAAGGCTGCATTGGAGCAAGTGGAAAAGCAATATTTGTATCCGCTTAATGTAGGTTTGGTGGCAGACGTAGAAGCTGGATTGAACACATTTATGGAGAAGGCTAAACAAGCAGGATTGGAAAAAATTCAGGCAGAATACACCAAGCAGTGGCAGGAGTACTTGAAGTCAACAGGCATTCAATAGTTTGTACTTTCCTTCATAAAGAAAAGGTGCCTTCAAATCCGAAGGCACCTTTTCAATGTGGTTGCAGGCTTGTTTGAAGCCGTTGGTTAGAGGCATGATTGACGAAGAATGCGGGAAGCAGCACCTTATTTGGATAAATTCATAAACGGGCCTCTTCTGCGGATGAAGGACGAACGTCCTCCAGCAGATCGATAATACTTTGAGCGCTCTGCATCGGATGAACCTTGGCGATTTCCGCCAGATGACGTTTGCGTTTACGTACAACATCCGGGTAGTGATGCAACAGCTTGTTCATCCATTTGACCACTACGTCGAGCGAAGTTATGGGTTCTCCCAACCCTCTTGCCGTAAAATAATGGACGTTTTCTTCTTCCTGACCAGGTATAGGGTTGTGGAACAACATTGGAATTCCTTTGGCCAAACCTTCGCTGCATGTCATTCCCCCAGGTTTGGTGATCAGCAGGTCGGATACTTCCATCAATTTGTCTACTTCGTTGGTGTACCCCATAATATGAATGTTTTCTTTGCGATACATGGGGTTCTGTTCCATGCTGATCCGTGCTTTATCATTGCGACCCAGACAAAAAATGATCTGAATATCTTCATGCCAGCGTGTCAGCAGCGGATGGACCAGCTTGTCGCTGAGCATTCCCCAGCCGCCACCCATCACCAGTACAGTAGGCATGTTCTTGAGGTTGAATCTGCTTCGAATCTCTTCTCGCCCGGGATGCTCCCAGAAATTTGGATGCACCGGAATGCCCGTGACTCGAATGTTGTCTGTAGGTACGCCGCGTAGCATTAGTTTGGACTTAACCTCATCTGAAGAAACCAGATAAAGGTCTACTTCACGGTTAATCCACGTCCCATGTGCATCATAGTCGGTGATGACTGTGCATAGGGGAACCTGTACACCCAGACGTTTCAGTCTGGATATGACAGCACTTGGAATCGGATGTGTACAGACGATCGCATCGGGACGTAACTGGCGCACAACGCTGCGTGTATGTGTATAGAACAGTTTATGCAGCGCCAGTGTCGTCAGCCTGTTCAATGATTTTTTATATTGGTGTCTGTATACGTATCCGACAAGTTTGGGTTGGTTGGTAACCGTTTTTTTGTATGCTGTTATAATCAGAGGTGCAACCTTGGGATTTAAGAAACTTCCCAGTTCAAGCACTTTTGTCTGCACGTCTGGCGAGAGCTTTCGCAAATTGCTGGACAGTGCATAAGCGGCTTGAGTATGACCCGTACCAAAGCCTTCAGATAATAGTAATACTCTTTTTTTCTCCACGCTTGCTTCACCTGTTCCTGCTAGGTTTTTCTGAGTCTAACATATCGGCTTTAAGACCAGAATGCAACTGTTGCAAGTGCGACTAAAGTACCTATTGTGGCACCCGCCAGAACATCGGAAGGATAGTGTAATCCCAGATAAATTCGAGAGAATCCGACAATAAGGGCCACAGGCAACAATATTAGCAATAAGATCGGATCAGTGGTCATAAAGGGAACCGTGACCGAAAAAATGGCAGTTGTGTGCCCTGAAGGAAACGAGTGATCCGTCAGGGGATTACGGAACGTAATTGTATCCGGCAATGCCAGATAAGGTCGAATGCGGGGATACAATTTTTTCGCGATGGCTACAGGGATGTGGCTGACCGCAAGAGCGATACATGCCTGGAGTCCTGTTGTGCTCCAAGGAGCTGGAGCAAGCAGCCAGATTAACAGTGATATTGCAATAGAAGAAGTTGCTCCACCCAGATGGGTGAAATAATACAGCCAAAAATTCATAAAACGATTATGAAGTCGGCCGTTGATCCACATAAAAACATTTCGATCATAATCTTGAAACTTTAAGAATAAACGGCTCATATTGGCCTCCTGCCAGTCAGGCCGCCCGTAATGGCGGCATTATTTCCGGTGATTTTCTGCATCCGGTTTCGTCCTGATTAGTATATAACCGTTTTTCATGAACTTGAGGTTATTTCAGGTATATGTTTATCATATTTTTAAATGTTGTCCTTTTCAAGAAGAACCCATGTAAAGAACGTTAAATTCATGTTAAAGAGTGGATATATACCCATCTTAACTTTTTGACTTGAGTCAGCCAAAAAAGATACAATGATTCAACATGGCTGAAATGAGGTAAAAAAATGTGAGTTCTGTTTCAAACTTTTTGAGGTCTGTTTGCGTTATTTGTTATAGAGCCTCTGACGAAGAATAACATGCTGATGAAAAAAGCAGGGACTTTAGAAATAAAAATCAAGTAAACGGCTGAAAATAAGATATAACAGGCATGAATGCGAGGTTGTGGTATCACGAAGTGTCTATTCAGCGTTTAAAGATCACATTTCTGCTTCAGAAAGTGGAATTGGGGTTTTGACAAATGACTGAAAAGGATACAGAATCGATAAAGCAGCCAACTGATAGCAACCAAGCTTTGAAACATTGCCTGATATATTCACGTAGTACACAAAAGAACAGGGTCATATTCTGCAGATCAAAAAAAAATAAATTGCAGAATCAGGAAGAGAAATGCTTGAGTAAACTGGGTTTTGAAAAAAAGGGGGTAACAGAGAACGATGTTGGACGCTATATTCGTCACGATGCAGGTCATTCTGGCACTGCTAGCCGTGTACCAATTCACGTTTTCGCTGTTCGGTCTGATTAAGAAAAAGAAAAAGAAACATTATCCGGCGACAAAATCATTCGCTGTACTCGTCGCAGCACACAATGAGGAACAAGTCATTGGTGCCTTGATGGAGAACTTGAAACAACTTGATTATCCGGAAGATCTGTACGATGTGTTTGTCATCTGTGACAACTGTACGGATGGAACGGCTCAAATTGTCAGAGAGCATGGATTAAACGCCTGTGTACGTACCAATGCCGATTTAAGAGGGAAAGGGTACGCCATCGAATGGATGCTTAAGTACTTGTGGAAATTGCCACGTCAGTATGACGCAGTTGTTATGTTTGACGCGGATAACCTGGTTGACCGTAACTTCTTGCTTGAGATGAATGATGACTTGAACAATGGTTCGCGTGTTATCCAAGGATACATTGATACGAAAAATCCGGAGGATTCCTGGATTACTGCAGCTTACGGTGTTTCTTACTGGTACATCAACCGTCTGTGGCAGTTGTCTCGTCATAACTTGAATATGGCGAATTTCCTCGGAGGAACCGGAATGTGCTTTGAGACCAACCTGTTGAAGGAAATTGGTTGGGGTGCAACAAGTCTGGTTGAGGATCTGGAGTTTACGATGCGCAGTGTGCAACGTAATGTGTATCCTGTTTTCAACTATGACGCCAAAGTATTTGATGAGAAGCCATTAACATTCAAAGCTTCAGCGAGACAACGTCTGCGCTGGATGCAAGGTCACTTTACAGTTGCGCGTAGATACTTCTTCCCGTTGCTATGGCAGTCCATTAAGGAAAGAAGCCTGGTGAAATTTGACCTTGCTATCTATGGAGCCAATGTCTATGTGGTATTGCTTACGTTCCTGATGACGGCTGTGATGTGGGTAGATATGGCTATATTCAGTGGTCCGCACATTGCTAATATTTATGGATACTTCCCGTTATGGGTTGGGTTCGTGGCTATTGGTTTGAACATCCTGACGTTCCTGTTGTCCATGGCGCTGGAGAAGGTTACCTTTGCCAAAGTTTATCTATATCTGATTTTGTTCCCGATCTACCTGCTGTCTTGGTACCCGATTACGTTCTACGCTTTCTTTACGCAGAACAACAAACAGTGGAGCCACACTCAACATACACGTGTTGTACGGTTGGATGAGGTGCAGAGCAAACAAGGGTAAGGAACATGCATGCGATACTTTGTTGACATCTGATATAACAAATGTATAATTCACAAAAAAAGTTGTGAAGAATGTTGACAATGTGTTTTGTGGGTGATATAGTATTCAAGTGCCTTAAAACGAATAGAAATGGAATCACAAGCAGAAGTCCGACTTCTCACCTGATCAACAAACATGTTGGCTGGTCAACGATCCCAATAATTTATGAAGTGTATACTCATGAAGAATTGTGTTGATTACAGGGATGTCGGTAGCTTGACCGGCATCCCTTTTATTTTTGTTTAACTGGATATTCAAAATGACCTGGAGGTGGACGATTATTAGTAAAGATCACATGATTAATGATGAGATTCGGGCGAAGGAAGTACGCCTTGTCGGAGCTGAAGGAGAACAAATTGGGATTACGCCCATTCGCGAAGCACTGCAAATGGCGATTGACCTGAATTTGGATCTGGTCAATGTGGCACCACAGGCTAAACCGCCGGTGTGTCGTATTATGGACTATGGCAAATTCCGCTATGAGCAACAAAAGAAAGATAAAGAAGCCCGTAAGAACCAGAAAATTGTTGATATTAAAGAAGTATGGTTCCGTTCCAATATTGAGGAGCACGATTATCAAACGAAGCTTCGTAATGTAGTTAAGTTTTTGAACGAAGGCGACAAAGTGAAATGTTCTGTTCGTTATCGCGGACGTGAAATTGCACATGCCGCGATTGGTCAACGGATTTTGGAGCGCGTTAAGGTAGAAGTTGCAGAACTTTGTACTGTTGAACGTCAACCAAAATTAGAAGGCCGCAGTATGATCATGATCTTGGCTCCTAAAGCCTGATAACATTGGAGGAGGAAACACAAAATGCCTAAAATGAAAACACACAGCAGTTTGAAAGGACGCTTCAAAATTACCGGTTCCGGTAAGGTCCTTCGTTACAAAGCTCACAAAAACCACTTGCTTTCCCACAAATCCAAACGTGCTAAGCGCGTTCTGAACGGTAACCCAGTTATGGCTGCCGGGGATGTTAGACGTTTGAAACAAGGTTTGGCTAACTTGAAAGGCTAATTCTAATTAGTAGATTCCGTATGGGGGATCGGCTACGGCCGTACACATACCACGGATACATTTATATTTATTTGGGAGGTTCTTTAATATGGCAAGAGTAAAAGGCGGTTTTGTAGTACGTCGTCGTCATAAAAAGGTTTTGAAACTGGCAAGAGGTTATTTCGGTTCCAAACACCGTATTTTTAAAACAGCTAACGAGCAAGTAATGAAATCCCTGGTATACGCATACCGTGACCGTCGCAACACGAAACGTAACTTCCGCAGACTGTGGATCGTTCGTATCAATGCTGCAGCACGTATGAATGGTTTGTCTTACAACAAACTGATCCATGGTTTGAAACTTGCTGGAGTAGACATGAACCGCAAAATGTTGGCTGATCTGGCCGTTAACGACATCAATGCGTTCAACTCTTTGGCTACTGTAGCTAAAGGCAAAATCAACGCTTAAATTGTATGATACAAGCCGCCGTACCTATATGGCGGCTTTTTTTACGGCTTGGAAGAAATTCGAAGCTGAATCTCTGAATGAATAGAGCGAATAGGCTGAAGTCTGGAAGGGAACAATGAAACCAGATAACTGGTGAATAAAGGCCCATGGGAATACATAAAATACGAACGGTGAAATAATACAAATAAAAACAGGTAAATCCCACTCATCACTAAAGTTCGCGATATGTTTTTGTTATATAACATCACATCGTTGTAACGTTAGTGTGTTAAAACGCTAAATTATTAAGCGTTTTCAATAAAAAAAGAACAAAAATATGTGATATTTGGTGATGAAACATCTGGATTTTAACACTGGTTGATTGTATAATCACCTCTAGTAGGCTAGTCCTAGATTTTTCTCTCCATGTCATAATGTTCGGTTTTTCGACAGATGATAGGATGCTACAAGGGTGAGAATGCGCTTTTAATGTCGAAGAAACCATACATTCTGCATAAAAGTCATTCCTGCTATCTGTTAACCGTTCAATTTTAGGCTGGATTGGAATGAGGGATATATCATTAAGGGGGAAAAAGAGAAATGAAAAAGATGCTCAGCTTGTCTTTGGTAATGTTGCTGGCGGTATCGGTTATGCTCGCAGGTTGCGGTAGCAAACCGAAAGAAGAAACAAATGCCGGAGGAGATACAGGTGGCACATCCACTGAAGCGAAATCCGATCTCAAAATCGGTATGGTTACTGACGTAGGTGGAGTTAATGACAAATCCTTTAACCAATCCGCTTGGGAAGCTTTGCAAGCGACTGAAACAGAAACAGGTACTGCTGTTAAATACCTGCAAAGTAAATCCGATGAAGAGTACATTCCTAACCTGAACGAATTCGTTAAAGGTGGATATGATCTGACTTGGGGTATCGGTTTCCAATTGGCTGATGCAATCAAAACTGTAGCTGAGCAAAACCCTGATGCTAAACTCGCGATCATCGACAGTGTTGTTGATGCTCCTAACGTTAAATCCGTAACATTTGCTGAAGAAGAAGGATCTTACCTGGTTGGTGTTGTAGCTGGTCTGACAACAAAATCCAACAAAATTGGTTTTGTAGGCGGTATGGAAAGCCCACTGATCAAAAAGTTTGAAGTAGGATTCAGAGAAGGTGTTAAAGCAGTTAACCCTGATGCTCAATTCATTTCTAACTACACAGGTGCATTTGATAAACCTGACTTGGGTAAAGCAGCAGCAGCAACACTTTACAATGAAGGCGTAGATATTATCTTCCACGCTTCTGGCGCAACAGGTAACGGTGTGTTTAACGAAGCAAGTGCTCGTAAGAAGCAAGGTCAAGATGTATGGGTTATCGGTGTAGACAAAGACCAATCTCTTGAGTTTGGTGATGAGATCACTTTGACTTCCATGATCAAAAAAGTTGACGAAGCAGTTAAGCGCGTTAACAAAGAAGTAGTTGATGGTACATTTGCTGGCGGTTCCGAGAACCTGACTTTGAAAGAAAACGGCGTAGGTATTGCTGATACCTCTACTGCCAATGTATCTGCTGATACACTTGCAAAAGTGGAAGAGTACAAAGAAAAAATCATCAGCGGCGAAATCAAAGTTCCTACGGAGTGAATTTTATCTTAGTCGCAAATGAATAATCATTGGGGCCGGTCTTGACCGGCCTTATGATTGCAAAAACAGGAACATTTGATCAAGTCATCATAACAATTGTACAAGGTCACTGTGCACCAACGCTCCGGTAGGAGCTTTTCTTAAGATAATGGAATTGATATGTTCTTAATGAGCTGAACCATTCGATTATCGCAAGAAAAACTTCAGCTAAGCGCGGTCTGTCTTCTTTGAAAGTACGTCGATAGACGTTTTTTTTTACGTTTGCGGAACCACACTATATCAGTTATAAGGGTGATTACATGGGTGCAGCAACCCCCGTCGTTGAGTTAAAACAAATTACGAAGCGTTTCCCAGGCATTGTTGCCAACGACGCCATCAGCCTTCAGCTTCGTAAAGGCGAGATCCATGCGCTACTGGGCGAAAACGGCGCTGGTAAGTCAACGTTGATGAATATTGTATTTGGTCTCTATCAGCCAGATGAAGGTTCCATTGAAGTGAATGGCAAGCCTGTCATCATCGACAGCCCTAACCGAGCGATCGATCTTGGCATAGGCATGGTGCATCAGCATTTTAAACTTGTACAGCCGTTCACGGTAACAGAGAACATTATTTTGGGATCTGAACCAACGAAGGGTCTCAATATTAACTATAAAAAAGCAGCTGCTGAAGTTCAGCGTCTTTCCGAACAGTATGGACTTAAGGTGAATCCTCATGCCAAAATTCATGATATTTCTGTCGGAATGCAGCAACGTGTAGAGATTGTTAAAACGTTGTATCGCGGTGCAGACATTCTGATTTTTGACGAGCCTACAGCTGTATTGACTCCTCAAGAGATCAAAGAACTGATGATCATCATGAAGAAGCTTGTAGCTGAAGGAAAGTCCATTATTTTGATCACGCACAAACTGAAAGAAATCATGGAAATCTCCGATACGGTAACGATTATCCGTCGGGGTAAAGTGATTGATTCGGTCAAAACTTCGGAAACAAATCCGAATGAGCTGGCAGAGAAAATGGTGGGGCGGAATGTCACATTCAAAGTGGACAAAAAACCGGCTACACCTGGAGCTAATGTGCTCGAAGTCAGTAAATTAACGGCCAAGAATAAAGAAGGTATTTCGGTTCTGAACCAACTTAACCTGAACGTACGTGCAGGAGAGATTGTCGGAATCGCAGGCGTGGATGGTAACGGTCAAAGTGAACTGATTGAAGCCCTTACCGGACTTCGCAAAGTCGAGAGTGGTTCGATTCTTTTGGAGGGCAAGGAGCTGTCCAATCATTCTCCGCGCCATATCTCGGAGTCGGGTGTAGCCCACATTCCGGAAGATCGACATAAACACGGACTTGTACTTGATTTTTCAGTGAGTGAAAATATCGTTCTGGAATCGTATTATAAAGCACCATACACCCGTAAAGGGTTCCTTAACTTCGATGCGATCAAAAAGCAGGCTAAGCGGCTTGTTGAGGCATTTGACGTGCGTACACCAAGCATCGAGACCAAAGCTCGTTCCTTGTCCGGAGGAAACCAGCAAAAGGCCATTATCGCCCGTGAGGTAGATAAAAACCCTGAACTGCTTATCGCTGCACAGCCAACGCGTGGTTTGGACGTAGGGGCTATTGAGTTCGTGCAAAAGCAACTGATTGCACAGCGTGATCAAGGTAAGGCTGTTCTGCTGATTTCATTTGAGCTTGATGAGATTATCAATGTATCTGACCGAATTGCTGTCATTTATGAAGGCCAGATCGTTGGCGAGGTGCTGCCGGAAGAAACCAATGATAGGGAGCTCGGCTTGATGATGGCGGGCAGCACTCAAAAGAGAGGTACTGCGCATGAATAACGTATTGAAATGGTTTACGCGAGATTCATTTATTTTGCCTGTAGTAGCTATTATTATGGGTCTTATTCTCGGTGGAGTTGTCATGCTGATTGGTGGCTACAATCCAATCGAAGCCTATGGTGCATTGTTCACCAAGGTATTTGGAGACATGTACAACTTTGGTGAAGCAGTACGGGAAATGACACCATTAATTATGACTGGACTTGCATTTGCATTTGCATCACGTGCAGGGCTGTTTAACATCGGGGGAGAAGGTCAATTTCTCGTCGGAATGACAGCTGCGACATTTGTTGGTGTTAAATTTGCAGGTTTGCCGATCTACCTTCATGCGCCACTGGCTTTGATTGCTGGTGCACTGTTTGGTGGTCTCTGGGCAGCTATTGCTGGTTATCTGAAAGCGGCACGTGGGGTCAATGAAGTTATCAGTAGTATCATGTTGAACTGGATTGGTCTGTATCTGGCCAACCTTATCGTACGCCAATTCTTGCTGTTGAAGGGCGAGAATCGCTCCGTGGATATCAGCGAATCGGCTTCGATTAGTCTCACATGGTTATCTGAACTGATGGGCAACTCCCGTGTACACATGGGGACGTTGATTGCCCTTGTGATGGCTGTGCTCTTTTATATCTATATGTGGAAAACAAAACAAGGTTTTGAAATCCGCGCGGTAGGCTACAACCCTAATGCGGCTGAATATGCAGGTATGCATGTTAACCGGAATATCGTAAAAGCGATGTTTATCAGTGGTATGCTTGCCGGTCTTGGTGGTGCCTTCCAGGTTCTTGGTGTGTTCCATTACCAGACCGTAATGTCGGGTTCACCAGGTACAGGCTTTGACGGAATAGCTGTTGCGCTAATTGGTTTGAATCATCCGTTTGGTGTGTTGTTGGGTGCAGTGTTGTTTGGTACCCTCACGTACGGATCTGCAGGTATGAGTTTTGCTGCGGATGTTCCGCCTGAGATT
Source organism: Paenibacillus sp. FSL k6-2145 (assembly GCF_037976585.1). Taxonomy (NCBI): domain Bacteria; kingdom Bacillati; phylum Bacillota; class Bacilli; order Caryophanales; family Paenibacillaceae; genus Paenibacillus; species Paenibacillus sp. FSL k6-2145. Next base: position 4,036,178 of record NZ_CP150267.1, read on the forward strand.
ATTCGGATTGTGATCGGTTCGATTATCTTCTTTATTGCGGCACAAGGCATCGTGCGCTGGATACTCAAACCGTTCTATTCGAAGCGTAAGAAAGAGAAGGTGTTGTAGATGGACTTGTTGACAATTGGGCAAATTATCAATACGACGCTTGTCTTTGCTACGGCATTGATTTTTGCATCACTCGGCGGAATCTTCTCGGAAAAATCAGGTGTAACAAACCTTGGACTTGAAGGTTTTATGGTCTTTGGTGCCTTTGCAGCTGGAATCGGGGCGCATTATGCTCAAGAAGCGGGCATGGGTGGAACGACTTCGGCCTGGATGGGGGTTTTGCTTGCGATTGTATTGGGCGTACTGGTATCGCTGATTCATGCCGTTGCGTCTATCACATTTAAGGCAGACCAGATTATCAGTGGTATCGTCATTAACTTTTTGGCAGCAGGAAGTACGTTGTACTTGGTTAAACTGTTGTTTGAAGGTTCTGGTGATTCACCGTTGGTTCAAGGCTTCAGCAAGTTTGATGTGCCATTCTTGAAAGACATTCCTTTGCTTGGAGAAGCCTTTTTCAAGAACGTATATCCAACGACATATCTGGCCATTCTGTTCGTATTCCTGACGTATTACATTATGTTCAAAACGCCATTTGGTCTGCGCCTTCGTTCTGTAGGTGAACATCCAAGTGCGGCTGATACGGTTGGTGTTAAAGTGCTTCGTTATCGCTATATTGGCGTTATGATCAGTGGTGCGCTTGCGGCCATTGGTGGAGCTGCGATTACGTTGACAACTACGGGTACATTCTCACACAATACAGTTTCCGGCCAAGGTTATATTGCCATTGCAGCTATGATCTTTGGTAAGTGGAATCCGATTGGTGCCTTTGGTGCGGCTGTCTTCTTTGGATTCTCACAAGCGATCCGAAACTATGTACAGTTGTTTGAATGGTCACAAAGTATTCCCCAGGAAATTATTTTTATGTTGCCTTACCTGCTTACCATCATCGTTCTCGTTGCAGCGGTTGGACGTTCTTCGGCTCCGTCTGCACTCGGTGAAGCGTATGACCCGGGTAAAAGGTAAACTTGCAATATGTCAATTTACTATCCAAAAGCTTGATAAAAGGGTCCGCCTTGTGCGGGCCTTTTTTTGTTTTCTTGAGCATCACCAATCCACTTTTTCACGTTTGTTTTGGTTCTCATGCAGATACCCATATTTTCAGGTAGGGACAAAGAAACAGGCGAATTCAGTGATGGACGAATACACTGTTTTGAACGATCCGAGGAGGAGGGGAAAGTATGAAACAACAAGTTACGCGTGATGAAGCGATGAAATTAATAGGCAAAAATATTGTTGCAATCAAAAAAGACGGCACTCGGGTTACGGGAAAGCTGTTGAAAGTATCGGGCAACAAACTGGTACTCAAGCGTTTGAATGGCAAAAAAGTACGTACAAAAGCGATTCTGCCACTGGTATTGTTTGATCTGCTCGCTATTGCCACACTGCCTTATGCTTATGGAGGTGGTCCCGGCTTCGGTCCCGGATATGGACCTGGACCAAAACCAGGCCCTGGATATGGTCCTGGCTACGGACCGGGATATGGACCTGGAGGACCTGGTGGCGGATATGGACCTGGTCCTGGATTCGGCCCTTATGGTCCAGGTCCACGCCCACCAGGATTTTTCTAGGATATTCTACAATGTTTTTTCCAATTCGTAGCAACGGCTTATCATGATGTATCGAATCGCGCTGTATCCATTTTTTTGATAAAACTGAAGCCCTTTGGTATTGCCCTCATCCACCATCACTTTAGATCTTCGACAACCCCGAGATGCCGCAAAGCTCTCTGCTTTGAGCAACAAAGTTTGCCCGTAACGTTTGCGTTGTTCTTTCGGACTAACGGCCATCATATCGACATAGAGCAATTCCCCATGCATGAGAAAATGGATGAATGCCACAGCAGCTTTGTCTGGCTCCGGCGAGACAACAAAGGTCATGCCCCTGTTCATTCGCAGGGGTATTTCTTTGCGGATTTTATTAATTTCCTTTTCGCTCATATGGGATAAAGGAACAAGTTGAGTGTCAATCAACTTCATGATGGCGCCATCATCCAGCTTGGATGTGCGTTGCCGAATCACCATGCGGAGCCTCCTTTCAGGACCAGTCGTGCTGCTCGTATATCCTATGCCCGAAGCAAGATAAAAGGTGACTGAATGAAGCGCTGGGATTAGGGCAACCTTATAGGCTGAAGAGGGAAGAAGGAAGGTTCTCTGAATTTTTATGCAAAACAGGTATTGACTTATCGGTTGGAGGAATCATATAATGTTCCTAACATTTAACGAGAATATTTCATCGGCTATGAAGAGGACGAAGTTTTAAGGGCTCTTTTGCTCAGAGAGTGGCTGGAATTGCTGAAACCACCACCATTATCCCTTATATACGAGCTCACCTCGGAGCTGTTTTCCTGAAAAGCACTGGATGTCACTCCTTTCGCGTATTAGGGAAAATCGTATGTCTGCGTTACAGACAACAGGTATGGGAAACGACTATGTTCGTTTGAGCTATTCGTTTTGTTGTACCTGGTAAGGTCCGTTATTGCGAAATTTCGGGCAAAGTTGGGTGGTACCACGGAAGCGATAACCTTTCGTCCCTCGCAAGCATGAACTTGTTTGCAGGGATGGAAGGTTTTTTTTGTAACTTTAAATGTCAGAATGGTGTAAATTTCGAGAGGAGGATGACTGATGGGAGCTCAAATTCCAGAAGTACGGTCAACAGATGAATTACGTGAAAAATGGATGAAGCCGGAGGTCATTAGCGGATCCGAAATTCTGCTGAGAAGTTTGTTACTTGAAGGTGTCGAGTGCGTATTTGGTTACCCAGGCGGCGCAGTGTTGTACATTTACGATGCGATGTATGGTTTCGAGGATTTCAAACACGTTCTCACCCGTCACGAACAAGGTGCAATACATGCAGCTGACGGATATGCACGTGCAAGCGGCAAAGTTGGTGTCTGCATCGCTACTTCCGGACCAGGAGCAACAAATCTGGTTACGGGCATTGCAACAGCGTATATGGATTCAGTACCACTCGTAGTCATTACGGGGAACGTTATTTCAAGCCTGATCGGTTCAGATGCTTTCCAGGAAGCGGATATTACCGGGATTACAATGCCAATCACTAAACATAGTTACCTGGTGAAAGATGTAAAAGATCTGTCCAGCGTAATTCATGAGGCATTCCATATTGCCAATACCGGTCGTAAAGGTCCTGTACTGATCGACATCCCAAAAGATGTATCAGCGAACAAAACATTGTTTGAACCAACAACTGAACCTGTTATATTGAGAGGGTACAATCCACGGACAGTGCCAAACAAACTGCAGGTTGACCGTTTGGCCCAAGCCATTCAGGAAGCAGAGCGTCCAATGATTCTCGCTGGTGGCGGTGTGGTATACTCGGGAGGACATGAAGAACTGTTCGAGTTTGTTGAGAAGACAGGCATTCCAATTACGACTACTCTCCTTGGTCTAGGCGCTTTCCCAAGCGGTCATGAATTATGGACGGGTATGCCAGGTATGCACGGAACGTACACTTCCAATCAGGCTATTCAAAAAGCAGACCTGCTGATTAATATCGGCGCTCGATTCGATGATCGGGTAACAGGCAAGCTGGATGGATTCGCTCCACATGCCAAGATCGTTCATATCGATATTGATCCGGCTGAGATTGGTAAAAACATTGCAACCGATATTCCAATCGTTGGTGATGTGAAGACGGTACTGGAAATAGCCAACAAAGAAGTTGGACGTGCAGAGCGTGCAGATGCATGGAGAGACCAGATCAAACAGTGGAAACAAGAGAAACCTTACAGCTACACGGATTCAGACGAAGTGCTGAAACCCCAGTGGGTTGTTGAAATGCTGAATGATACAACCAAAGGTGAAGCAATTGTAACTACGGATGTGGGACAACATCAGATGTGGGCAGCACAATATTATAAATTTAATCAACCGCGTTCATGGGTAACTTCGGGTGGTCTTGGAACGATGGGCTTTGGATTCCCTTCTGCCATAGGTGCTCAGATGGCCAATCCGGACAGACTCGTTATCTCCATTAACGGTGACGGCGGAATGCAGATGTGTTCCCAAGAACTTGCGATCTGTGCCATTAACAATATACCGGTAAAAATTGTGATCATTAACAATCAGGTACTCGGAATGGTTCGCCAATGGCAAGAGATCATCTATGAGAACCGTTACAGCCATATTGATCTGGCAGGAAGTCCGGATTTTGTAAAACTGGCTGAAGCTTATGGCGTAAAAGGTTTGCGTGCAACCAATAAGGAAGAAGCCCAGCGTGCTTGGCAGGAAGCCTTGGATACACCAGGACCGGTCGTTGTTGAATTCGTAGTACGCAAGGAAGAAAATGTATATCCAATGGTTCCGCAAGGAGCGACAATTGATCAAATGCTGATGGGGGATGCTGACGAATGATAAGACATACGATCTCGATACTGGTAAACGATCAGCCTGGCGTCCTTCAGCGGGTATCAGGGTTGTTCGGTCGACGCGGATTTAACATTGAGAGTATTACAGTAGGTCAATCGGAAGAACCCGGACTCTCCCGGATGGTTATTGTCACCATTGGTGACGATAAAACGCTGGAGCAGATTGAGAAACAATTGTACAAAATCATCGATGTTATTAAAGTGGTTGATTTCAGCCTGAAACCGATGGTAGCCCGTGAACTCGCCCTGATTAAAGTGAAAGCAGAGCCTTCCGAGCGTCCTGAGATTCTGGGTGTGGTAGAAACATTCCGCGCATCCGTTGTAGATGTTGGCCCAGGCAGCCTGATTGTGCAGGTAGTCGGAGATACGGACAAAATTGATGCTATGATTGAATTACTCAAGCCATATGGTATTCGCGAATTGTCCCGTACAGGCATAACTGCATTGGTACGCGGTAACGTATAAGGCTATAATGATTGAAGAGGGACGACGGTTAGCTAACATATACAGTTGATCTTATGTGAGAGTGTCAGTCCCTTAAAAGTTGCAATGTAACATTTTAGTGATGTAACGCTTGAAAAGATAGCTACATTCCCGCATTAATGGGCGGGTGTCTGAACGGATCGGATCAGACCAGAGACGCTTTTGATACGCCAAGCGAGTCGGTCCCTTGAGACACCCGCTCATTAATGAAGGGTTCTTTACAATACAAAGGAGGACTTATAAACATGCCAGTAACTACTTATTATGAACAGGATGCAGAGCTTAACGTATTGAAAGGAAAAACGATCGCGGTAATCGGTTATGGTAGCCAGGGCCACGCCCAAGCCCAAAACCTTCGTGATAGCGGATTGAACGTAGTCATCGGACTTCGTGAAGGTAAATCCTTCGACACTGCAAAAAATGACGGATTTGAAGTTCTGTCCCCGGCTGAAGCAACAAGCCGCGCAGATGTAGTTCAAATCTTGCTGCCAGACGAAACTCAAGCTTCTGTATACAAAAACGAAATCGAACCAAACCTGAAAGAAGGCGCTGCATTGCTCTTCTCACACGGTTTCAACGTTCATTTCGGTCAAATTGTTGCTCCAAAAAACAGCGATGTATTGCTGGTAGCTCCTAAGTCCCCTGGTCACATGGTACGTCGTACTTATGTGGAAGGTTTTGGTGTACCGGGCCTGATCGCGATTGAGCAAGATGCAACGGGTAAAGCTAAAGAAATCGGTTTGGCTTATGCTAAAGGTATCGGTTGTACACGCGCAGGGGTTATCGAAACTTCCTTCCGTGAAGAAACAGAAACAGATTTGTTCGGTGAGCAAGCTGTCCTGTGTGGTGGCGTGAGTGCATTGGTAAAAGCTGGATTCGAAACATTGACAGAAGCAGGTTACGCTCCTGAAATGGCATACTTCGAATGTCTGCACGAACTGAAGCTGATCGTTGACATGATGTATGAAGGTGGACTTGCAAGCATGCGTGATTCCATCAGTAACACAGCTGAGTACGGTGACTACGTAACTGGACCTCGCGTTGTAACTGAAGATACGAAGAAAGCAATGAAAGAAGTGCTGACGGATATCCAACAAGGTAAATTCGCACGCGACTTCATCCTGGAAAACCAATCCGGACGTGCATTCTTGACAGCAACTCGTCGTAACGAAGCTGAACACCCAATCGAAGTGGTTGGCGGACAATTGCGTGAGATGATGCACTGGATCAAGAAGTAAGCATTAACTTCTAGAACATGCACTTTAAGGTATTCAAGTAAACTTAGAGCTTTAACTGGGAATAGCGGCCGTGCTTATGCGTGAGCCGCTATTGCTGGTTCAGAGAAACATATAATAACAAGTACAGGAGGTGCGAAGCGTGCGTAAAATCTATGTATTTGACACAACGCTGCGTGATGGAGAGCAATCCCCGGGAGTCAATCTGAACACTCGTGAAAAGGTGGAAATTGCCCATCAGCTCGAGCGGCTTGGCATTGACCGGATGGAAGCGGGTTTCCCGGCGGCATCTCCAGGTGATCTGGCAGCTGTCAATGCAGTAGCAAATGCAGTCAAAAATGTGACTGTAATTGGCTTGTCCCGTTCCAGAGAGCAAGACATTGATGCGGTTAAAGAAGCACTTAAAGGTGCTCAGGACCCGTGTATTCACGTTTTCCTGGCAACTTCACCTATTCACCGCCAACATAAATTGCGCATGGACAAAGCGCAGGTACTGGATACAGCTCGTTCCGCGATTCGTTATGCAAAGAAAACATTCTCGAAGATTGAATTCTCACTTGAGGATGCAGGTCGTACCGAGTATGATTTCCTCGTGGAAATGGTGAATATGGCTGTTGAAGAAGGTGCAGCGGTCGTGAATATTCCGGATACGGTTGGTTACCTGAGCCCATATGAATACGGAAACATTTTCAAACATCTCAAGGAGAATGTACACGGTATTGAAAAGGTACAGCTGAGTGCCCACTGTCATAATGACTTGGGTATGGCGACGGCCAATACACTTGCTGCCATTCTCAACGGAGCCGATCAGATCGAAGGTACGATCAATGGCATTGGTGAACGTGCCGGAAACACGGCGATCGAGGAAATTGCTATGGCACTGGAGACACGTCAGGAATTTTTCCAGGCGAAAACATCGCTGCAGTTGTCTGAGATTGCACGGACCAGTCGTTTGGTTAGCCGTTTGACAGGTATGGTTGTGCCTGGAAACAAAGCCATTGTTGGCGCAAATGCCTTCGCACATGAATCCGGCATTCACCAGGACGGCATGCTGAAGGAAAAAACAACGTACGAAATTATGACTCCAGAGTCCATCGGTCTGAAAGAAAGCAAGCTTGTACTGGGTAAACATTCTGGTCGTCATGCCTTCCGTGAGCGGTTGATTGATCTGGGATATGAGCTGGAAGAAGAAGCATTGAATCGGGCTTTCGCCCAGTTCAAAGATCTGGCTGATAAGAAAAAAGAAGTTACTGATGAAGATCTGCTTGCCGTAATTGAAGAGAAATTGCAGGATGCACCTGAGGTGTATAAACTGGAATCGATCTTCGTAACGTACGGAGATGAATCGGTACCAACAGCCAAAGTTCGCATTGCAACGCTTGACGGGGATACGCTTGAGAAGCAAGCAGAGGGTAATGGATCGGTAGATGCAATCTACAATGCGATTGACCAAGTGAGTGGGGAAGACGTAACGTTGTCTGACTACTCCATCAAATCGGTAACACATGGCAAGGATGCATTGGGTGAAGTACATGTTGTGTTGACTCAAAATCAGGTTTCGGTACAAGGACGTGGCGTAAGCACAGATATATTGGGTGCAAGTGCACGTGCCTATGTAGACGGCCTGAATCAATTGATTGAGAAGCGCAAGACATATACGAACCGTGTAAACGTTAACCTGTAGGCTCCGATGAAAGGAGCACGCCCCCTTCTTTGAACTGAACTTTAAGCTGGGACGTATGTACGCTGCCAGGAAGATCTATCTTGATTTGAATTGATATCGTAATTCGTTCGGCTTGCTTTGTTACGTTTAGTGAGGTACGTAAAGAGTCTGACTCTCCTGTGGAGGGTCAGACTCTTTTGCTTGTATTTAAGCATTTTGCATAAATCCTCTAAGCGTCTTCCAATCAGCAAGATATAGATCGAAATGATTCTGTTCGTCTATATCTTGTACCCGTGAGCGGTATAATTCGAATTATGCAAAATGCTGATTTATATAATTATGGCAGTGAAACACAGAACCTTTTCTACGATTACCTATTGCATTGGCTTACGCTATCAAGCTATTACCACGCGTATGCATTAGGGGCATGTCCACCTGGACCCGGGAAAATCTCATCCAGACGTTTGAGCACCGCTTCATCCAAAGTCACGTCCAGACATTTGAGTGCGGTCTCAAACTGCTCCAGCGTACGCGGTCCGATAATCGGGGCGGTCACTGCCGGATTGGCTGCAACCCATGCCAAAGCCACCGTATCCTGTGGTTCACCGAGATCACGACACAGTGCGGCAAAGTCTTCAAGCTGAGTTTGCTGCTGCTCGATCCGTCCAGCGATGCCGCCGCTGCGTGTTCCTTCCAGCTTCTGCAGAGCGTTACGTCCTAATAAACCACCATCCAGTGGACTCCATGGAATAACGCCGAGGCCCAGCTCTTTGGCAGCGGGCAGTACTTCCAACTCAGGCAAACGACAGTTGAGGCTATATTTATGTTGTTCGGAAACCAGGCCGAGGAAATGACGATTCTTGGCTTCGCTTTGAGCGATTGCAATCTGCCATGCAGCAAAGTTACTCGATCCTACATAACCGATTTTACCCTGATGAACGGCATTTTCAAATGCGCCCCACAGCTCATTCCACGATATGGCAGGGTCTATATGATGCATCTGGTATAGTTCGATATGATCGGTCTGTAAGCGGCGGAGGGAACCCTCGAGATGCCGTCTGATTTTGTAAGCGGAGAGGCCAGCTTCGTTGTTGGGGCCATCTGTATCATCATGCATGGAGCCATAGACTTTGGTGGCCAGAACCACTTTCTCACGTCTGCCACCACCCTGGTTGAACCAGCGTCCGATAATTTCTTCGGTAAGACCGGAATTCTCACCCCAGCCGTAGATGTTAGCGGTATCAAAAAAGTTCACGCCTGCATCAAGTGCTGCGTCCATAATGCGGAAAGCTTCTTTTTCATCTGTAGCAGGCCCGAAATTCATGGTACCGAGACAGATTCGGCTGACCTTGAGTCCTGATTTACCCAAATACGAATATTGCATGTTGCTTATCCCTCCTGCGTACCTAATTTGAATTCAGCTATATTTTAACCCAGCCGGGAGGTCAGAACAACTTGGAAAGGCCAATCTCTATTGGCTTATAGGTAAAATCTATTAAAGTCATAGATTGTATATCTTGGTCAAATGACCTTGGAATATGATACAAAAGAGAGAGTTAATATGAGACGTTACTTTATGAATAATTAATGAATGAAATATAAGGAGTGGACAACCCAATGGCAGATGTGAAAAAAATTGCAGTTATTGCTGGTGACGGAATCGGCCCTGAAGTCGTAGCTGAGGCTGAGAAAGTTCTTAAACGTACGGAGGAAGTATTCGGTTATCGTTTTGAGACAGAGCATGCGCTGTTTGGCGGAATCGCAATTGATGAGAAGGGTACACCTCTTCCTGAAGAAACATTGACTGTATGTAAAAGTGCAGACGCAGTCCTGCTTGGAGCAGTTGGCGGTCCAAAATGGGATAACAACAGCAAGGAGCTTCGTCCGGAAACAGGCCTGCTGGGTATTCGCAAAGCACTTGGATTGTTCTCCAACCTGCGTCCAGCTGTCGTATTTGATTGCCTGAAGGATGCTTCAACTCTGAAGCCTGAAGTCCTGGAAGGTACAGATCTGATGGTGGTACGTGAGTTGACAGGTGGTATTTACTTTGGTGAGAAGTTCAGACGTGAAAGTGCACAGGGCGAAGAGGCAGTAGATACATGTGCGTATAATGTAACAGAAGTGGAGCGGATCGTTCGTCAGGCATTCGAAATTGCGCAAGGACGTCGCAAAAAGCTGGCTTCTGTAGACAAAGCCAACGTATTGGAAACTTCCCGTCTCTGGCGTGAAGTCGTGAACCGGGTAGCACCAGATTATCCGGATGTTGAACTGGAGCATGTACTGGTAGACAACTGCGCGATGCAATTGCTGCGTCGTCCGTCCAGCTTCGATGTCATCGTAACGGAAAACATGTTCGGAGATATCTTGAGTGATGAAGCAGCGATGCTGACTGGCTCCATCGGTATGCTTGCATCTGCATCACTGGGAGAAGGCAGCTTCGGACTCTATGAGCCGGTACACGGTTCTGCACCAGATATCGCAGGTCAAGGCCTCGCTAATCCGATTGCAACCATTCTTTCTTTGGCGTTGATGTTCCGCACAACCTTTGGTTATGCAGAGGGTGCAGATGCCATTGAAGCAGCTGTGTCGGATGTATTGAACGCAGGACATCGCACAAGTGATATTGCTGTAGACAAGAGCACAGCGATCAGCACGACCGAGATGGGCGATTTGATCGTAGCGGCTATTCAGAAACAGGCGTAATTATATTACCAACAACATGGCAGCCCTTTGTTTCCAGTTATGGAATGTACAGAGGGCTGTTCCTTTATCATTTTTGCCACGAAAAATCCTTATTTATAATGATTATAAAAAAATAATGTTTATAATCTTGACTTTGGGAAGTCCGGATGATAACATTTTACTTGTACTTGTTATCAAGTATCAAATCATTTTAATTACAGGAAAAGCGTACGCGTTTTTCTTGATGATGAGCAATCCGCAAGGATGCTTACATAATCCCAAAGGAGGAATTTTTAGTTATGGCAGAACGTTTGGTAGGTAGACCAGCACCGGATTTCGCAATGGAAACAGTATCGGGAGACGGACAAGACTTTGGTTCCGTTAAACTGTCCGATTATCGTGGCAAATGGCTTGTATTCTTCTTTTATCCTTTGGACTTCACATTTGTGTGCCCAACTGAAATTACAGCTTTGAGCGTTGCTTCCGAGCAATTCAAAGCTTTGGATACAGAAATCCTTGGCGTGAGCGTAGACTCCGTACACAGCCACAAAGCATGGATCAACACACCAGTAGACAGCAATGGTTTGGGTCAATTGAACTTCCCGCTGGCTTCTGACATCACGAAGCAAGTGGCTAAAGATTACGGGGTTCTGATCGAAGAAGAAGGCGTAGCATTGCGCGGCTTGTTCATCATCGATCCAGAAGGCGAATTGAAATATCAAGTGGTTAACCACAACGATGTAGGCCGTAGTGTTGAAGAAACACTTCGCGTACTGCAAGCACTGCAATCCGGCGGATTGTGTGCAATGAACTGGAAACCAGGCGACAATAACCTGTAAGCCAGATTAACTTGAACGTTTTTTGTTCAAGCCCTCATCCCGTTAGGGATTGAGGGCTTTTTGCACCCTTTTGCCGGAAGTTATTACGAAGTTAATCAAAAGTGTTTGAACAAGCAGCTAAGCGTGTTAATAATATATTAGAAGAAAGTCTTCTTTTTATCTGTTGAAAGAGGAATTGATGGCCTTTAAGGCGAATAGGGTATGGAAACCCGGTAAATATTCCGGTGCTCTGCATTTATAATCTGTACATGAATGTGATACACTGATGGAACTATTCCTTTTCGGAAGTGCTGGAAGTGTACGGGATGGCATTTTAACAAAAAAGTCCCGGCACGTAATAAGGAGGGTGAACAAAAATGAGTTACTGTTGTGGGGCAAGTATGGTTGGAACGAAGGGCACGCTGAAGCATTACCGCACCCAGGTTCATAATGTTCCCCTGCTGTTTTGCCCGGTGTGTCACCGGGTTGAGGTGCATTATAAAGTGGAAAATGAATATGAAATTCTGGCTGAATATGCGCATGGAGACGGTGCATCCGAGATCGACTTTCAAGATTATGTTACAGAAGATGAGGATGCGATTTTTGAAAACTGTGTAAACCGTGAGAGCGAGGATGCCATGGTTATTGTGCAGCGCCAGATTGATATGGCTCTGGATTTGCTCAGGCTCGCGAAGGAAACCAAAGACGAGAAGTGGGAAAGCGAACTTAAACGTCGATTAGCTGTGATGAGTCAGCGCAGACTGAAAATTCAGCATAATAAGACCGGACTATAGATGAACTCGGATATATCACAAATTAAAGATATTAAAAACGAAGCTGATTTGCCTATTGGGTGAAACGGCTTCGTTTTTGTGCTGTATTCTGGAACTAGTTCGAGGTTTTTTTTAAAATAATTTCCATTCGACACTTTCTCCGATTGACTCTCTTCTATAAACTTGTCTATGATAAAAACAGACTTGCAAAAGAGGCGGAGCAAAAAAAATGTTCGTGTTTGGGAATAGGAGAAGGTCAGAATGGGACAAACGTATATGATTTTCCGGATCGACTGTTGGTTACCGGGAATAGACCAGCTTGAGTTCCGGCCATGCCATCCATATTTTCGGCTCAGCCCCCCAACGAAAGGGCACCGGTAATGAAAAATAAAATCGGCCCTTCCTGTTTCTGTGATGATATGATGTCCGAATGGCAAGTTTATCATTTACGTGAAAAGGAGGAACCTGACATGATTAGTGAATTTCAGGATACAGTGCCTCAACCAACGGATGGTTTCCCGCCTGTGCATCTGGATAACAACAAGTACGAGAATGTACTGGAACATCTGGATAGCGGTATTATGTTGTTTGACAGTCACGGTGTATTGACGTTTATTAACGTTCAGATGGCAAAGTTGTTGGAACTTCCAAGAAGTCTGTTGAGCGGCTGCACCCTGATGCAAATGCTGCATCATCCGCAGATGAGCCGATTCAAGAAAAAGAAAATTTTACGTATCTATCGGGAAACTATTTTTCACCGTAAGCGCTATCATGAGTTGATTGATGAATACGGAAGGCATTGGCTGGTTACTGTGACGTACGGTGATCAGATGGATGGCGACTTCTTGTTCAGCGTCAAAGATGTATCTGATTATAAACAAATTGAACAGACCGCTTATCAAAATGACAAACTTGCGATGCTGGGGCGAATTTCAGCATCTATTGCTCATGAAATTCGTAATCCGTTGACTGCAATCCGTGGGTTCATCCAATTGCTCAGGCCCCATTTGCTGCAGCTCGGCAAAGACGAGTACGCTCGAATCATACTGACGGAGATTGATCGGGCGAATGACATCATCTACGAATTTTTGAATTCTTCCAAACCGTCAGCTCCACAGAAGACCGTGATGTCCGTCGACTCTTTGCTCAAAGAGGTGGTCTTGCTGACCGAAAGCGAAGGTTTGATGAAGGGATGCGAGATTATACTGGATGAAGGGGATGCCCCGCTGAATGTGTCCATTGATGTCAAACAGATTAAGCAGGTTATTTTGAATATGGTGAAAAATGCAATGGATGCCATTGAGGAAGTTGGCGAAGAACATACGGGTTTAATTCGAATATCTACCGCTACGGAAAACAAGTTTGTGCAGATCTCCATCGCGGATAACGGTCATGGAATGGACCATAATACGCTTGTACGTTTGTTTGATCCATTCTTCACGACCAAGGAGAGCGGAACGGGGCTTGGACTTTCGGTGAGTTACCGAATCATCAAGAACCATGGAGGCACCATCTCTGTGGATAGCAAAAAGGGCGAAGGAACGCAGTTTATGATTATGTTACCCTTGGTATTTTGAGAAAAGCGGGGAGTCAAGGAGTTGGCCATTTGCCAACTCCTTTGTTTTATGTTGCCAATTAGGGTTATAGTTAGTAATGAATGCGAATACATAAGCTCCATAACGGAAGGATGAGATGCAGATGGAAATCCAAGGAATGGAACAAATGAATCAACAACTGATGGATCACGTGGGAAAAGTGATTGTGGGAAAAGAGCATACCATAGAGCTGGTGATGACAGCCATCATAGCGTCAGGACATGTGCTGTTGGAGGATGTACCGGGTACCGGGAAAACGATGCTTGCCAAATCGGTAGCCTCTTCATTGGACTGCACATTCCAACGGATACAGTTTACACCGGACTTGCTGCCCTCTGACTTAACAGGGATTCATTTTTTTAATCAAAAAGAAGGGGATTTTGAATTCCGACCCGGCCCCTTGTTTGCCAATCTTGTACTAGCTGATGAGATTAACCGTGCTACACCGCGTACACAATCAAGCTTGCTGGAGTGCATGGAAGAGCGCCAGATCAGTATCGACGGTTCAACGAGACAGCTGGAACGGCCATTTATCGTTATCGCTACCCAGAACCCTGTAGATAACCAGGGAACTTTTCCACTACCTGAAGCGCAGATGGATCGTTTTATGATGAAAATTCGCATGGGTTATCCAAGCAGTGAAGAGAGTGTAGAAATTTTGAGACGTACGGTAGCCAGTCGTTCAGTTGATGATCTCTCGGCAGTGATCAGTCGTGAAGAACTTTTGAAGGCGCAGGATACGTATAAAACAGTGCAAATCAACGAAGATTTGCTGCGATATATCATTCAGTTAACCGAAGCGACAAGGCAACATCCCGAGCTCTCGCTTGGCGTAAGTCCACGAGGGGCTCAGGCATTACTCAAGGCAAGTCAGGCTTGGGCTGCACTGCATGGCAGAGATTTTGTTTTACCTGATGATATTAAAGTGCTGGCGGAACCTGTGCTGGCCCACCGACTTGTATTCCGTAACCGGATCAGACAACAAGAGGGCTTGGCTGAGCGTATCATCCAGGAACTTCTGAATCAGACAGAAGTGCCTACGGAGAATCTCGCTACAAGCGGGCGTTAATCTTATGGCATTATTATGGCTTGTCCTTGTTGGAGGCATTGTCGTAGTTATACATGGTGTGTGGTTTGGACGACCTGCACTGCGAAAACTCAAGTACAGCAGACAATTCAGCAAGCTGCGTTGTTACGCTGGAGATGAACTTGAGATGGTGGAGACGATATCGAATGAGAAACGAGTCTCTGTTCCGTGGCTCAGACTTGAATCGATGATGCCAGTGTCGTTTGTATTTCGTTCCGGCTCAGGTATGGATATTAGTCAAGGCGAAATCTATCAGAACCATAAGAGTATTTTTACGTTAAAACCGTTTACTCGTATTACGCGTAAGCATCCTTTTACATGTACTCAGCGTGGAATTTATCCATTAAATACAGCAACGATGACAGGTGGGGATCTCTTTGGCGTGTGGCGTTCCACCAAACCGATTCCTTTGCAAATGTCTATGATTGTGTATCCTTCATTAGTGAATGCAGAGGATCTTCCTGCAATTTATCAGGTATGGCAGGGAGAAGTGGAAGTATCACGATGGATCGTTGAAGATCCGTTCTTGATCCTGGGTGTTCGGCCTTATGGTGCAGGAGACCCCATGAATCGTATCCACTGGAAAGCGAGTGCACGTACAGGTGAATTACAGGTCTACAAACAGGGATGGACAGCTGATCCGCAGTCCTGGATTGTAGTCAACATTCAAGAATCTGCAGATATGTGGAGTGTAGTCACTCGACCGGAAAAGATTGAACGGGCACTCCGTTATGCTGCCACGGCTGCAGTGGATGCCATTGGTAGAGGGTTGCCGGCAGGCTTCGCCCATAATGGTTATCATGTGGGTGGAGGCCGCGATACACTTCGGATTGAGCCGGATTATGGCACGCCTCATCTGGAACGGTTACTGGAAGCTATGGCTGAGACAGAGTTGAAATGCATGGTGCCCATGGAGCAATTCCTGAATGATGAAGTACGTCTGAATGAAGAAGCACAGCAAATCCGCAGCTATCTGCTGATTACATCCTATGTATCTGCCGCTATGGAGCACGAGATTGCACGTCTGCACGAACAAGGACATCGTGTAACGATTCTCCCGGTAGAGGACGTGAAGGGTAATACAAAGGCGGTGAGTGCATGAGGAACAGACCGGTAGCGACGACCAAAGGACTCATAGCAATGCTTGCCGTCTTGATGGCTGGCATCTACCTTTTTCCGATATTTACGCTTGCTTCATTCTACGCAATGGAACATTTGCCGTTCACATTATTCATCCTGGTCATTCTTGTAGGTTGGTTAGGACAGTTCATTCAACATAAAATTCCAGGTTTTAGCGAGAAGAGTACATTCATTCGTGGAGTAACGGCACTCGTCATAGGATTTCTCTTTGCACTCGTTGTTGGGATGAGCCTCATTCTCCCGTTGCCGGATATCATCACATTGGTACTGTGTGGAGTCATCTCGGCTTATGCAGGTCTGACCTTCCAGCCAGTCTTTCATTCTGTGTTGTTATGGCGCTTGCAGATTATGGGTGTAATCAGTGCGATCGTGCTTATGATTGCTTCGAACTCGTTAGAATTCATGCAGCCGATACGAACCTACACCCTATGGATTTATATTGCGGGAGTGATCAGCTTTGCCTTTTGGCTGGTTGGACGATATATGCTGCAACTGGATCAGGCAATACTCAATGACGGCAAGAGAAGATTGGTATTAAGAGATTTTGCACGTGCGAATCATCAGCGGTTCATGTGGATGTTTATTGTTATCGTCGCGATTGGTGCTTTCCCAAGTCTGGCTGCCTGGCTGGGACCGCTACGTGATCGCTTGCTCGCATGGATCAGGGGATGGTTTGGTCCGATTTCCGGCGAGGAGCCACGATTACCAATGGACAACCCCAATCAGCAGTTAAATATACCGAATGACTGGAGAGAGCCGCCATCCGAGCCCTCAGTCTTCTGGAACATCCTCGGATGGGTAGTGATGTGTGCTGTAGCAGGAGCAATCCTGTGGCTGCTTCTGAGGTTGGGTCAAAAAACGATAAACAGACTTATGGACCGATTCAAGGGGATGTTACAACCCGGTGAAAAGAAGGCGGAACCACGGACGGAGTATATCGATGTCAGTGAGACGCTTGATGCGCCAGCAAAAGTCCGAAAGAATTGGTTTCGGAAGAAAGAAGCGCCCCCTGCACAGGATGCCGAACGTGTTCGGTATTACTATCGGACTTGGATTGAAAAAGCAGCTCATCGAGGCGTGGTAATACAGGGGACGCATACTCCGCTGGAGGCTGCACAGACCATTATTCAGAATGGTGTGAAGGTAGAAGAAGATGAGCTGTCTGCGAGACTGCCAGATGCGTATAATGCCGTTCGTTATGGAGAGAAAGCTCCCGATCGTTCCGATATGGTTGAGATTGACCGAATCTGGAGATCTTATCGAAGTAAATAAGTCCGGAATCCCTTTACTTTTCTTGTCACGTTCAAGTATCATGAGAGGAATACACAAGTTGGTCAGAAAAGGAGCAGACATTAATGAAGACAAATCATTGCAAAATTGTAGATTGTACGATCCGTGATGGCGGATTGGTGAATAATTGGGACTTTAGCGTGGACTTTGTTCAACAGCTGTATGCTGGATTGAATGAAGCTGGCGTTGATTATATGGAAATTGGATATAAGAACTCTCCGAAGTTGCTTAAAGGTGCCGAGGAAGCAGGACCATGGCGTTTCCTGAACGATGATTTCCTGCGTAAAGTTATTCCTCAAAAAGGAAATACCAAACTGTCTGCTCTGGTTGACGTAGGTCGTGTGGACGAAAATGATATCTTGCCTCGCAGTGAGAGCATGCTGGATCTGATCCGGGTTGCCTGCTACAGCAAAGATGTGGACAAGGCACTTGCTCTGGTTCAAACATTCCATGATCGTGGATATGAAACTACACTTAATATTATGGCACTCTCCAATGTTATGGAGAATGAGTTGCTGGAAGCATTTGAATTGATCAAAGAAAGTGCTGTGGATGTTGTTTACATTGTAGACTCCTACGGTAGCTTGGACCATAATGATGTGAAATACCTGGTAGAGAAGTTCAAGACTCACTTGCCTAACAAGCGTCTTGGTGTTCACACACATAATAATATGCAGCTTGCGTTTTCTAACACATTGGTTGCGGCAGAACTTGGCGTCGAACTGCTTGATGCTTCTGTGTATGGCATGGGACGTGCGGCAGGAAACTGTCCAACCGAATTGCTCGTAGCTCATCTGAAAGGAACGAAATACAATCTGCGTCCAGTACTTGGTGTATTGGAACAGCTGATGGTTCCACTGAGAGAAAAAGAAGAATGGGGTTACATTCTGCCTTACATGATTACAGGTGCGTTGGACGAGCATCCACGTTCAGCGATGGCGATTCGCTCATCGGAAGACAAGGATAAGGTTGTTGATTTTTATGATAAATTAACAACACCAGAAGTGAATTTTGATAAGTAATATAGTCTGAAATACAGTTGTAAAATAGGAAAACATGGACTCTAAATGGAGATCCATGTTTTTTTAGTTCTTAATGCCTTGTTTTTCTCTATATTTATGAATAAATATTCCTAGGAGTAACTATTTTTTAGTTCACGTATACAAAATTAAATGTTATTATGTACCAGATAGCATGTGTATGCATGTGAATTGAACGTTGGTTAATATTTTTTTTGTCGAATCGTGTAGTAAGTTGTTAGGTTTGGTTAATGTAATTCAGGATAGGTGATCCCGGGAAGGAAAACACGGCATGAAGGTTAATCTGCAAGATCAGAGAAAAATAAGTTGGGTCGCTGTGTGCGGCTTATTGTGTTTCCTCGCAAGTCAATGGTTTCGTTCTTCTTCAAGCTCTGATCTGATCATATCGGGTTACCCGGTTTTGACACTCTTGGGTGGATTCGCTGCGGCGGCGGCTTGTATCGGCATCTACAATCAAAGCTGGTTGTTTCGGACACAGAAGCTAACTCTTCGGAGGACATTATTGACAACACTCTTTTTATTGATTGGTCTGTTTGAACTGGTTCATATTGTTTCATTTGCAGAAGAGATTCCTAATGGAGCCATGATGGAATCGGAGTTCTCCTTAATGATGTCAACCATGGGATCTTTGGTATGTTCCGTAGGTTTACTGCTCGTGTATACCTTAAATGAGAAAGAAATTGCATTACCACGCAAATTCTTACTGTTCAGTGGGACATTGGGTACCTTTGTTATTTTGTACATACTGGCTATCCAGGAATGGAGCATGTTACCAAGTATGCTTGATGGGGAAGTGCTTGGTGGTATCTTCACCCGAGTTCATTTTATGGTCGGATTGCTCTATGGCATTATTGCAGTTCTTTTGTTTGTGCAGTGGAAAAAAACCAAAGATGGTGATCTACCAACCATTCTATGTGGCATTCTGTGTTTCTTTTTTGGTGAATGTTATTTTGTTTCAGCAACTGGGGTGAACGATCTCAATTTGCTGTTAGGATTGCTGAGTAATTGCATGGCGTATTTTTTCATTCAAAAAGGCCTATATACGTCCGTTGTGGACACACCTTTCCTGCAACAGCAGGTCGCGGAAGCCAAGATGAACTATATTGCTCATCATGATGATGTAACGGGACTTCCCAACCGTCGTCGCCTTTCCCAGCGGTTGAAAAAGATGATGGATGATGCCGTGGTGCAGGAACAGCTTGTTGGTGTATTGGTCCTGAATATTAATCGGTTCAAAACCATTAATGATTCGCTCGGACAGCAAGCAGCTAATCGGGTTTTGCGTCAGGTAGGTCAACGACTGAAACATTTGTCACTTCCAGGAGAAGAAGTCTTTGGATTGGGAAGAGATGAGTTTGCATTAACGATGACAGATTTCAGTTCAACCGATACAGCGTTGCGTCGGACAAGATCCATTTTGCAACTTTTTGAGAAGCCCGTCTTGGTTGATGGCAATGAGTATCATCTTACACTTGGAATCGGGATGGCCATTTTCCCACATGATGGGGAGTCACCACTGGAGATTATTCAGAATGCAGATACGGCTTTGCACAGTGCCAAGGAACAAGGAATGGAACTGAATCGTTTTGCCCATGCGATGCAGATGAAGGCACAGGAGCGCTTGCAGCTTGAGAATGATCTGCGCAAGGCGTTGGATCGAGGTCAGTTTTACTTGGTCTACCAGCCGCAGGTTAATCTGCAAAGTGGGCTAATCGTTGGCATGGAAGCCTTGGTGCGTTGGCAGCATCCGCAGCGAGGCTCGGTATCTCCGGCGGAATTTATTCCTCTGGCTGAAGAGAGTGGGCTCATTGTGCCACTTGGCGAATGGGTGCTTCGTGAAGCGTGTGCACAGAACAAACAGTGGCAGGAAGCCGGTTATCGTAAACTGTGTGTTTCGGTGAATCTGTCGATGAGACAATTCAGGCACTCCCATTTGTTGGACAATATCAATGGCATTCTCAAAGAGACGGGACTAGAGCCTGTATGGCTTGAACTGGAGATTACAGAGAGCATGACATTTGATAAAGACCGGTCATTCGAACAATTGCGCAAAATCAAAGAAATTGGTGTGCATATCAGTATTGATGATTTTGGAACGGGATACAGCTCGTTGCACTATCTGAAGGATCTGCCGATTGATCGGCTCAAGATTGACCGTTCATTTGTGAATGAAGTCATGGAAGACAGCAATAACGCCGCGATTGTATCTACCATCACTTCAATGGCGCATCATTTACAGCTGAAAGTCACAGCTGAGGGCGTGGAGAACGAAGATCAGATGGTCTTTCTTCGCAATCAACACTGTCACGAGGCACAGGGTTATTTCTTCAGTAAACCGATTAAAGCCGCTGAATTTGAAAAGCAGTTTTTGAGAGATGTGGATAAGCCTACAGGATAGGGAACAGCGGGGGCGCGAGGGTGCTCCTGCTTTTTTTGATGGATGCGTAATGAAAAAAATGGGAAATATGACTTGCATGCTATAGAGGATCATGGTATATTATTATTTGTAAAATCACTGTTAAATTCCTAAGGAACTTAACAATAAAATCTTCAATCATGCGGGTGTAGTTCAATGGTAGAACTTTAGCCTTCCAAGCTAATAGCGTGGGTTCGATTCCCATCACCCGCTTAACGAAGCAGTACCGGAGTCCTTGCGATGCAAGGACTTTTTTTATTGCGCTAAAGGAAATCCCGTGGTAACAGCGAGCAGAAGGTTGTTCTGTTTTCGTAGTGGCCAGTAAGTAAGTATTCTTTAGTTTAATTTATATACCCTTTGCTTTTTTACAATGATCTGGTACAATAACGGAGAAATTGATACTACACATGAATGAGAGGTAACCATACGTCCCATGAAGTAAAACACATGAATTGAACCCCAGTTAACTGCAGACGGTTTTATAACGCAGTCAGCCAGAGCGGCTGAGCAATGAGGGGATTCGTGTGTCCAAATTCAGCTATGGGAAAAGGTATGGAACAAGTAAGCCTCGAAGGTTTACGTGTACCCTGTGTTTGGGGTTTCTTTGTTCATGCCGTAGCTTACCTTAGATCTGTCTTTGAATGCTTGATCCAACCCTGAATTGCCAAACCGCCGGCTGATGCCAGCGGTTTTTTTTGTTCAGCAAAAAGGATGCAGGAAGGATGAGGCCTCATGATGACATTGGTACGCTTACATGAAGTATCAAAAGAGTGGAACGGTAATGAATTGTTTACAGGATTGAATTTGGAGATTAATGAGGGCGAACAACTCGCCATTTTGGGTCGAAACGGATGTGGCAAGACAACGTTGTTACGCATCATTTTGGGTGAGGAGCATGGTGGCGGACGGATAGAACGTCATATCCCTCAGCAGGAATGGGGGTTCATGCGCCAGCGCTCGGAGATTGAGGCCGGGATGAATGTACTGGATGCGGTCCGGCGTGAGAGCGGTCAGATCTATGAAGTAAAACGGAACTTGGAAGAACTGGAACAACGTCTGAGCATCAGCACTGAAGCGGATGAAGAACTGCTTGCAGCTTATACACAGGTGATGGAGCAATATGAACAGTTGAACGGTTATATGTGGGAGACTGAGGTAGAGAAAGTACTGACTCGCCTTGGATTATCCGCAGAGCATTGGAATAGACCCTATCATTCTTTGAGCGGTGGACAAAAAACAAAGGCTCGTTTGGCGGGGCTGCTTGTCAGTAAACCCAAATTCCTGATCCTGGATGAACCGACGAATCATCTGGATGAGGGAAGCATGCGCTGGCTTGAAGAGTGGTTATCCTCATATGAAGGTACGCTGTTATTTGTATCACACGATCGTACGTTTATTGATCAGGTAGCAACAGGCGTCATTGAGTTCAGTCCAGATGCCCTGACCAAATACAAGGGCGGATACTCCGACTACAAGATCCACAAAGAGCGTGAATTACGCGAACAGGAAACGATCTACCGCAGGCAGGAATTGGAACGTAAGGCGCTGGAAGAAACGATTCGAAATTATCAGGAATGGTTCCATAAAGCGCATAATTCGGCAACCGATGTGGAGGTGAAGATCACCCAGAGCTTCTACAAGGCCAAAGCCAACAAAAATATTTCACGATACCATGCGAAACAAAAACAGCTGGAACGTTTGGAGCGGGAACGGGTGGATAAACCTCGTGAAGCTGCAAAATTGAACATGGAATTACAGATGAATCCACTGGCTGCACGCCAGCTGCTTGCGCTGGAAGAGGTGAGTTTTTCATATACGGGAGACAAACTATTGCTGCGGGATCTTCGGATTACTTTGGAACGTGGAGATCGGCTTGCTGTACGGGGTCCTAATGGAACGGGCAAGACAACACTGTTGAAGTTGATGATTGGTGAACTGGAACCTTTGCAAGGCAAGGTCACACGGCATCCACAGCTGAAAATCGGTTACTTTTCACAGGAGCTGGAAGGGCTTCCCGAAAATCTGACGTTGCTGGACAGCTTGCTTACCCTTCCATCCATGACACAAAGTGCGGCACGTACCATTCTGGGATGTTTCCTTTTTTCCAGAGACAATGTGTTCAAGCACATTGGGGATTTGAGCATGGGGGAAAAGTGCAGAGTGGCATTTCTGAGACTGTATTTTGGCGGAGCAAATCTGCTGGTGCTGGACGAACCGACAAACTACCTAGACATCGATACCCAGGAAGTCATGGAGAATGTATTAAAACAGGCTTCAGGTGCTTTGGTGCTTGTATCCCATGACCGGATGCTGACGAAGTCACTCGCGAATCGGTTATGCGATCTGGAGACTGGTGGCACAGCAACTCTGTTTGAAGGAGGTGTGTCGGATTGGGAGCAGTCCACCAAACTTCGGGAGGTGGCGCTGGAGACCCGTGAATCCGATGATGAGCGGTTACGATTGGAGATGCGACTATCGGAGTTGCTGTCTCCTGTAAGCACTGCTGGAAAAGACAGTCTGACACAGCCCGAGCATTCGAATGAGCGAGCAGTCGAGGCAGCTGAGATTCGCGAAATCCAGCAGCGCCTGAAACAATTGAAAGATAAGGGTGCAAGCATAAATTAGAACATGGACGGCTTGCTATTTCGAACTATTTTGCATATAATTATGAACGATCATCGATGATTACATCGATATGGGTATGTGTTCAAAAAGATCGGTTTTCAGTACCAAGAAGATGGGATGAAGATAGAAATGGAGTAGCGGAGCGTAGGGAAAACTACGTGAGCAACGGACATTTCGGCTGAATGCCATATTCGATGCTGATGATGCCGCCAGGCATCATTCGTAATCAAAAGCGGACTTTTTGACAACCTCTAGAGGTTTAACTAACAAAGAAACGTGATGATGGAGATAAGTAAGCAGTGCCTCTGGACAGGGAGGAAGCGCCGTAGATTGAGAGCGTTTCTGTAGAACAAGGCTGCCGAAATTCACTCCGAAGCGGTTCCCTGAACCTGTTTGTGTGCAGACACAGAGGCAACAGTAGGGGCAAACGGTTAACGGTCGTTATTCCGTACAAAGTGAGACAGAACCAGTTGCAGGCCAGAAGGCCACGCAGCAATGGATGTCTAACAAGGGTGGTACCACGGTCTTTTCGTCCCTTCAGGGGAGAGAAGGCCTTTTTTTGTTGCAAAAACACCACAAAAAGGGGGCAATTACACATGAAAGAACGTTTAGAGGCATTGAAGATCGAAGCGCTGGAGCAGTTGTCTGGTGTGAATGATCCGCAGACGCTCGGTGATCTGCGTGTAAAGTATTTGGGGAAAAAGGGTGCATTGACTGAGATTTTGCGCGGAATGGGTGCACTTAGTGCAGAGGAACGTCCGGTTATTGGTCAAGTAGCCAACGATGTTCGAGCTGCCATTGAGGAAGTTATCGACAGCAAGCAGGATCAGTTCCAGAAGGAAGAGACGGCGAAACGTCTGCAATCCGAGAAAATTGATGTAACTCTGCCAGGACGTCGTGGACGTCAAGGCGGACTGCATCCACTGACCAAAGTGGTACAGGAGATCGAAGATATTTTCATCGGTATGGGATACCGCGTTGCGGAAGGTCCTGAAGTCGAAATGGATTATTACAACTTTGAAGCATTGAATCTGCCGAAGAATCACCCGGCGCGCGATATGCAGGATTCCTTCTATGTTACAGAAGACTTGTTGATGCGTACCCATACGTCTCCGGTTCAAGTACGTACCATGCAGAGCATGAAGGGCGAAGTGCCTGTCAAAGTCATCTGCCCAGGTAAAGTATACCGCCGTGATGATGATGATGCGACGCACTCTTTTCAATTCAACCAGGTTGAAGGATTGGTCATCAGCGAAAACATTCGTATGAGCGATCTGAAAGGAACCCTGCTGCAATTCGTGCGCGAAATGTTCGGTTCCCACACAGAAATTCGTCTGCGTCCAAGTTTCTTCCCTTTCACAGAGCCAAGTGCGGAAGTGGATGTAACTTGTGTACAATGTGGCGGCAGCGGCTGTCGCGTATGTAAGCAAACAGGCTGGCTTGAAATTTTGGGCGGCGGTATGGTTCACCCGAAAGTACTGGAAATGGGTGGTTATGATCCGGAGAAATACAGTGGTTTTGCATTTGGTATGGGCGTAGAACGTATCGCCATGCTGAAGTATGGTGTCGATGATATCCGTCACTTCTACAACAGTGATCTGACCTTCCTGAAGCAATTCGGACGGCTGTAACTTTACAATAAATAGATTAACGTATATAGAGCAAGCGTTATGAACCGGGAATACCAATTTATAGATGAAGGAAGTGAACGTCCATGAGAGTATCGACAGATTGGCTGTCTGATTATATTTCCCTTGAAGGTGTGACGCCACAGGAATTGGCGGAGAAAATCACCCGTGCGGGTGTCGAAATTGATGTAGTGGAGAACCGCAACAAGGGCGTGAATAAAGTTGTTGTAGGTTATGTGAAGAGCAAGGAGAAACATCCCGATGCAGACAAACTGAATGTATGTGTCATCGATGCCGGCCAAGAAGAAGATCTGCAGATCGTGTGTGGTGCGAAAAATGTGGATGCTGGCCAAAAAGTAGTCGTAGCCCTGGTTGGAGCGAAGCTCCCTGGTGGATTGGATATCAAAAAAGCCAAACTGCGCGGTGTTGTCTCCCTTGGCATGATCTGTTCCGCCAAAGAGCTGGGCATGAACGACAAATTGCTGCCGAAAGATCAGCAGGAAGGTATTCTCGTTCTGCCAGAACAAACGGAGGTTGGCACGCCAATCAGCCAGGTTCTTGGTCTCGACGATCATGTGCTTGAACTGGACCTGACACCAAACCGTTCCGACTGTCTCAGCATGCGTGGTGCAGCTTATGAAGTGGGTGCCATCCTGGGTCGTGAAGTGAAGCTGCCGAGTCCCAAAGACCAACTGGTTGAAGTTGGTAATGCAGCTGCGAATCATATCTCTGTAGAGATTAAGGCACAGGAGCAATGCAGTCACTATGCAGCTCGTTATGTAACCGGCATTAAGCTGGGTGCTTCCCCGCTGTGGATGCAAAACCGTCTGATGGCGGCAGGTGTTCGCCCAATCAATAACATCGTTGATATCACGAACTATGTCATGCTTGAATACGGTCAACCGCTACATGCATTTGATGCGGATAAGCTGGAAAAGGGCCATATTGAAGTGCGGATGGCCAACGAAGGCGAAACGATTGTTACACTGGATGGACAGGAGCGTAAGCTGGAGCCGCACATGTTGCTCATTACGGACGGCGTGAAACCTGTAGCCATCGCTGGGGTTATGGGTGGCGAGAATTCCGAGGTATCGGAAGGCACGGTGAATCTGCTCTTGGAGTCCGCCAAGTTCGACGGCGGAACCGTTCGGAAAACGTCGCGCCAACTGGGGCTGCGTTCCGAAGCAAGCATGCGTTTTGAGAAGGAAGTAGATCCGGGTGCGGTCATTACGGCTTTGGATCGTGCAGCTGAACTGATTCAGCGTTATGCTGAAGGTGAAGTGCACCAAGGAATCTTGGAAGCTGGAGCTGAAGCTGCGGAGAAACGTGTAATTCAATTGTCGCTGGATAGACTGAATCGTTATCTGGGAACCGATCTGTCTTTGCTTGAGGTAAAAACCATCTTCGCTCGTTTGCACTTTGCATGTGGTGATGCCGATCAAGGATTGCTGGATGTGGAAGTACCAACACGCAGAGGGGATATTACGCTCGACGTAGACTTGTTTGAAGAGATTGCACGCCTGTACGGATACGACAACATTCCAACCACATGGATTGAAGGACCAACGACTCCAGGGGCATATACACGCTCTCAAGCGATGCGTCGCACCATTCGTGGATTGCTCTCCGGCAGTGGCTGGCAGGAAATGATCAGTTACTCCTTTGTACACCCGGATAAAGCGACATTGTTCCCGGCGTTGACACAAGGCAGTAAAGCCGTGAAACTCGCGATGCCTATGAGTGAGGACCGCAGTGTGCTTCGTACGAGTATTTTGCCGCAAATGCTGGATGCAGCGGTGTATAACATGAACCGTAAACAGGATTCACTGGCTGTATTTGAAGTGGGCAATGTGTTCTTCACCGAAGAAGATCAGCTGACCAAGCAACCGCATGAGATTCCGGTACTGGGCTTGCTGCTCACCGGGAATCGTGCAAGCCAGCAGTGGAATGTTGGAGCAGAGAAAGTAGACTTCTTCGATCTGAAAGGTGCACTTGAGCATCTGTTCGCCTATGTGGGGCTTGAACAACGCATTCGCTTGGTAGCAAACAGCCCTGAAGGATTCCATCCGGGACGTTCCGCATCGGTTTATCTGGAAGGCAAGGATGGCGGGGAAGGCACATTGATCGGTACATTGGGTCAATTGCATCCGGAACTGCAACAGCAGTATGATCTAAATGATGTGTACATCGCAGAGATTGCACTTGAATCAATCTACAACGAAGCAGACGCTGACATTCGTTATCGTGAACTTCCGCGTTTCCCAGCCATGGAACGTGATATCGCGGTTGTTGTGAATGAGGATATTGAAGCTGGAGATATGCTTCGCGCCATTCGTGAATCGGCGGGTGAATTGTTACAAAACGTACAGGTATTCGATGTGTTTACTGGCAGTAAACTGGGTGAAAACAAGAAAAGCGTGGCGATGGCACTGGTATACCGGAATCGTGAACGTACACTGACCGATGAGGAAGTTACTGAAGTTCATGCCCGTGTAGTGGCTCGTCTGGAAGAGCAATTCGGAGCGGAATTGCGCAAATAGGACAAAAGAAGATTTTTTGAACAAAGATTAGCAGGAATTGTTTGAAGTCACATCGAATCCTTAGCATTAGAGGATCGATGTGACTTTTTTGTGATTACAGCTTAGAATCAACATACAGACTTGAAGGAGGGCACAACTGTGACTACACCTGATCGTACACGCGTCACCGTAGAGATCTACGGGACTTCCTATAAACTGGTTGGCAGCAGTGCCGACTATATGAAACAAGTAGCTAACCTGGTAGATGAGCGTATGGGCGCAATCTCCAAGCAAAATTCCCGTCTGGATACTCCGCGTATTGCGGTACTGGCGGCTGTACATATGGCTGAACAGTCTCTTCAGACTCAGGAAATCCGTAATGAACTGAAGATGCTTACTGGAGAACGTACAGAACTGAGAAACGAATTGAATCGGTTAAACGCCATACAAAATGAACATCAACAAGAATTGGAACGGCGTGACCAGGCTCTTGCTGATTTGCAAAAGCTGAAGATTGAAGCAGAGCAGGCGTTGCAAAAGTCCGAATTGGACAAAAATTCAGAGATAGCCAAGTTGAATACGCTGCTGGAGCAAGAACGCGCTCAAGCAACGGAGCGAGTGCAGAAATTGCAGGCCCAAGCGACGGCACAACTGAAGGAAGCAGAAGCCAAGGGAACGAAACAGCTGAAGGAAATGGAAGAGAAAGCGGCTAACCAGCTTAAAAATGCACAGGCACAGGCTGCTTCCCAGCTCAAAGAAGCTCAGAACCGTTCTGCAGCCGAATTGCAGCAGGCGCAGGCCAAAGCTGCGGCGCAATATAAAGAGCTGCAGGACAAGACTGCAGCTCAATTAAAAGAAGCCGAAAGCCGTGCCGTTGCAGAACGTCAACAGATTGAAGCCAAAGCTGCGCAGCAGGTTCAGACAGCCAAGGAAGAAGCCGAGTCGGCCATTTTGTCCGAGTTGGAGCAGGCAGAGAGCAATCTGAAGAAAGCTCAGGAAGAAGCAGCGCTACAGTATAACGAACTTCAGCAACAGATGGAACTTCGTCTTCAACAGGCTGAAGAAAAAGCGCTGCAACAGACACAAGAGCTCACGGATCAGGCGAATCAGGAACGGGCTGACTTGCAGGCACAAGCGGAGCAGAAGCGCCTGACTGAGATAAATCAGTTGAATGCGGAGTTTAAGGCGTTATCCGAGCAGTTGGAACTCGAATGGATGGAGAAAGAAGCGGCCCTCGAGGAACAATTACAGCAAGTCAAGGAAGCAGCAGCGTCCCAGGCGAAAGAAGCCGAAGCGGCGGCAGAGGCCTTATTGCAAGAAGAACAGGGCAAGCTCAAGCAGCAACTTGAGGAACAACGTAAACAGGCGGAGACTCGACTATTAGATGTCGAAGAGCAATTAGAAGAAGTGATGACCCAGCTCATCAGTGCACAGGACATGGTTGCTGAACAAGAACAGCAACTTCAGCACGAGCGTGGTCAATTGGAATCGTTACGTCATGAGCATGGGGTCCGTAAACAGGAGCAGGAAGTTCAGACTCGCCGAATCACGGAACTGGAGCAACAACTGGAGCAGTTGAAAGAGGACCGTTCCCAGTTGCAGGAGCTTCTGCGTGAAACGGAACAGGCTGCCCAGCAATCCCGTGATTCACAGGAACAATGGAAGCAGAAGTATAATGAAACTGTGGATAGAGAAACCTCTCTCACAGCACAGCTACGCAAACTTCAGGAGCAACATGCACAGCTTGAACAGGAAGTTCAAAAGCTTCGTGAGGCTGAAGTGAAGTCGGAAGAGGAACAGCGTAGGTTGCATAAGGTGCTTGAACAGGCTCATGCCGCGGTGCGTACATTGCAGAATGAGATCGGCACGCTTACGGAACGTGAGCAGTCCTGGAAGGACCTTGCTGAGCAGCGATTGGCTGAGATCGGGGACCTGGAGAATCAGATTCTTGAAGTTGCTGAACAAAATGAAACGTTGGAGTCTGGTGTGCAATCCCTTCATGATGAATTGTCCGTGGTGAAGGAAGAGTCTCGTTTCAACCATGAAGAGGCTGTGCAATACCAGAAGGATGCAGAGCTTTTGGAAGAGAAACGCAATCAGCTTGAAGTTGAGCTAAATGTTGTTCGGGAAGAGCTGAACCGACTTCAGGATAACTATAAACAAATCCGTAATGATTACAGTGATGCATTACAACGGGAAGAGAATTATAGTTCCAAGCTGGATGAATTGAGCAAGGAGAAACAAGAGATTGTGAGCGCACTTGAAGAAGCGAGACAGTCTTCAGCTAAACTTTCCGAGCGCTACTCGGAGCAAGAGAGCCGGCTAGCCCAGACTGAGGAAGAAGCGTTGGAGTGGCAGATCAAATACGAAGAACTGTCAGCCAAACAGACCGAGTTGGCATCCCGTCTGGAGCAGTTGACAAGACGTGAAGAAGAACTTCGCTCAAGCGTTGAACAAGCAGAGCAGAACGATCAGGTATGGCAACGCCGTGCAGATGAATGGGCGGCTCAGGAACAATCCTGGCAGGAACGCTGGGCTGCACTTGAGAATGAACTGACGGTTTGGAAGAGAGAAAGTGCGGCAAGTAGTGAGTTGCTGGAGGGACTGGAGCAAGAACGACAGCAGCTGGACAAGTTACGTGCAGAAGCGACCCAAGAGAAAGAGATCATGGAAACGGAACTGCTTGAGATGGGGGAGCGTTACGAACTAGCGGCCAATCAATTACGTTTGTTACAGGTTGAACGTGAAATGGAGCAGGAGAAGGCAGAGCAGCTGAACACGGAATATCGTCAGTTGCATGATGAATATACGAAATTGCAGACGGAATATAACGAATGGATTGAATTGA
Organism: Paenibacillus sp. FSL k6-2145; assembly: GCF_037976585.1. Lineage (NCBI taxonomy): Bacteria > Bacillati > Bacillota > Bacilli > Caryophanales > Paenibacillaceae > Paenibacillus > Paenibacillus sp. FSL k6-2145. Next base: position 4,066,515 of record NZ_CP150267.1, read on the forward strand.
TTGAACAGGACCAGACCTAGCGTAATGAATGTAGCAGAACTGGCTCGTGGGCAACGTACTCTGGTACAATTTGTTATACTAAAGAAGGAGCTCCCGTCGCTGCGGGGGCTCCTTGTCTTGAATACTATTCTTCAACGATAATTTTGGAGATCATGCTGCTGTGTCCTGAACCACAGAAGACGGAACAGGACATTTCAAACTCACCAACTTTGTCCGGGGTTATGACTTTGGAGCTATTTCTGGTATCCAGTTGAAGATTCAGCTCAGGCACAAGGATACCGTGATTTCCGTTTTCATTTTCATAAACAATGTTGACTGGAACGCCTTTTTTAAGATGGTACTCATGTTGATCGAATTCATAGTTACTCGCCTTGATGACCAATTCTTCACTGGCTGTAACTCCAGCATCAGCATCGGATCCATTGCTGCCAGATTCTGCGGACTGTTTCGCTCCTCCACATGCAGTGAGGACCAGAATTAACATACAGGCAGCAAGCCATGTTATGCCTTTCTTCATCATGTGCCTCCTTAAAGCGTGATTTGGATAAAATTTGAATGATTGCTCCAGTCATCATACCGCAATATGTGGATGCCTGTACACGCTGCGTATGTCGTTTTTTTGAAAATTGAACGTGTACGGCAGAGCGTGCGTACTGCCCGAATGAAATAAACCCCTTCCGGCACAGGGCCTTCAGAGGTTTAGGAGAATTCATGGGGACGTTAAGGTGAAGTGGAGATTAACTTTTGGAGCTTCGTCCGGCATCAAAAGGGGTGGATACCGGGATGAAGAGATCGATAATCCCGATGACCAGCGCAGCGAGAATGGCACCGAGCAGGCTGACTTCAACATGATCTACAACATATTGACCAAGCCAAATCACCAGTGCGCTAACGATAAATCCGACAATACCGCGACCAAACGGGTTGACTCTTTTGCCGAAGATACCTTCAACGATCCAGCCGAGCAGGGCAATGACGAGAGCAAGCAACAGGGCGCTCCAGAAGCCACCAACGGCGAATCCGGGAACGATCCAGCTAACCACCATTAATACAATTGCAGCGATGATAAATCGCACGACATGTCCCAGAAAATTCATGGTGTTTACCTCCTTTTATTCGGATTGAACTGAGCAGGGCAACTCCAAGGGGATGGAGAGGTTGCACAGTCCTGACACCTGTAGTTTGTGGTGCTATGGTTGAAGTTATGTGTGGAAGGATTCGTTAAATAGCGTAAGAAAGTTTCTTTCGTTATAATACAGATATAGTTTGGAAGGAGTTGTACACTTGGACACGAAAATTTTACACACACTGGAATATCGCAAAATTTTAAATACATTGCTTAGCTTTGCTCAGACAACCATGGGAAAAAAGAAAGCGGAGCAACTTGAACCAAGCAGTGAACTTGAAGAAGTGAAACGGTTGCTGCAGCAAACTGATGAAGCCTTCACATTTGATCGTCTAAAAGGCTCACCGTCGTTTGGAGGAATTGTAGATATTACGGCTTCCATCAAACGTGCTGAAATTGGAGGCACACTTAACCCTCACGAACTTTTGGGAATATCCAATACAACCTTTGCGGCGCGGCGATTGAAACGTCAGATTGGTACTTTGCATGAAGATGAGCCCATCGAATCTTTGTTCTATATCAGTGATCAACTGTCAGAGCAAAAAACGCTTGAGGATGCCATCAAAATCTGTATTGACGATAATGCAGAGGTTGCCGACAGTGCAAGCGTAACGTTGGCGCAGATTCGTCGTGAACTGCGAGGCGGAGAAGCGCGGATTCGCGAAAAACTGGATTCCATGATTCGATCCTCTACCGTATCCAAGATGCTTCAGGATCAGCTCATCACCATCAGAGGAGACCGTTTTGTTATCCCGGTGAAAGCTGAATATCGTTCGTACTTTGGCGGGATTGTGCACGATCAATCTGGTTCGGGTGCGACATTGTTCATTGAGCCGGAATCCATTGTTGCAATGAACAACAAATTACGCGAAACCCGGATTCGGGAAGAACGCGAAATAGAAATTATTTTGCAGAAATTGACAGCACTTGTCAGTGAGCAGGGAGAGTGGCTGTTGTATGATGTCGACTTGCTGGGATCACTTGATTTTATCTTTGCCAAAGCACGTCTGGCTCGTGAACTGAAAGCAACATTGCCTCGCATGAATGACCGCGGATTCATCAAACTTAAAAAAGGTCGGCATCCGCTGATTGCGATCGAAAACGTGGTTCCAATCGATATTGAGCTGGGCAATGATTACACATCCATTATCGTGACAGGTCCGAATACGGGTGGTAAGACGGTAACACTCAAAACGATTGGATTGCTGAGCCTGATGGCTATGTCCGGTTTATTTGTTCCGGCTGAGGATGGCAGTCAGTTATGTGTATTTGATGCGATCTATGCAGACATTGGGGACGAGCAGAGTATCGAGCAGAATCTGAGTACTTTCTCCAGTCATATGACCAACATCATTCGCATTCTGAAAAACATGACGCCGAAAAGTTTGGTATTGCTCGATGAACTTGGAGCAGGGACAGACCCGGCTGAAGGTTCTGCACTGGCGATCTCCATGCTGGAGCATATGCACCGGACGGGATGTCGCATGGTTGCAACAACTCACTACAGTGAACTGAAAGCATACGCATATGAGCGTAAAGGTGTCATTAATGCCAGCATGGAATTTGACATCAACACACTGAGCCCGACCTATCGCCTTCTGGTGGGTGTGCCTGGACGAAGTAATGCATTTGCCATTGCAGAGCGACTGGGACTGCCGGGTTACATTCTCGACTACGCCCGTGGCGAAGTGAAGGAAGAGGATCAACGGATTGAGCACATGATTGCTTCTCTTGAAGAGAACCGTCTTACGGCTGAACAAGAGCGTGAGAAGGCAGAGAGTTTGCGCCAGGATATGGAGAAATTACGCAGTCGTCATCAGACCGAACTGGAGAAGCTGGAACAGCAGCGTGATCGCCGGATTGAAAAAGCAGAAGAAGATGCACGCAGCATTGTGGAAAAGGCTCGCGCGGAAGCGGAGAAGATTATAGCAGATCTTCGCCTGTTGGCTATGGAAGAAGGTGCTTCCGTGAAGGAGCACAAACTCATTGCTGCCCGCAAACAGCTGGACGAGGCAGAACCGGAGAAACGCCGGAAAACGGTCAAGAAGACGGCAACCACGCCGAAGACTCGTGCCATCGGTCCTGGTGATGAAGTGCTTGTCTACAGTTTGAATCAAAAAGGCCATGTTGTAGAGATGGCGGGCAGCAAAGACGCTATGGTACAACTGGGGATTATGAAAATGAAAGTATCCCTGGATGACCTGGAACTGCAGCAGTCGGCTCCCGCAGCCAAACCGAAACAAAAACCGGTAACAGGTATGAAACGTACACGTGATGACAATGTGAAAAGTGAATTGGATCTGCGTGGTACCAACCTGGAAGAAGCCCTGATGGAGACAGATCGGTTCATTGATGAAGCTTTCCTTGCCAACCTGGGCCAAGTTTATATTATTCACGGTAAAGGTACAGGAATTTTACGTTCCGGTATTCAGGATTACCTGCGTAAGCATAAACATATTAAAAGCTACCGGCTGGGCAATTACGGAGAAGGCGGGAACGGTGTGACCGTCGCAGAATTGGAATAGCCGGTCCATGAATCAATGATATTCTGCGACCTTATTCATGAAGGTCGCAGATGGGGAGAGGGGAACGGTGCGTGATAGAAAGCATTGACCAATTGCTATCTCATCCCTTGGGGATGGTACTCGGTTTTTTCTCGGTAGCGATTATGGAGCTGCTTGTATTTCTGGCTTGCTTCGAACTGGTGACTAAGTATAAATGCTGGACTGAGATCAAGAAGGGCAATGTGGCCGTTGCGATGGCTACAGGAGGTAAGATCTTCGGGATCTGCAACGTATTGCGGTTCTGCATACAAGCAAAATCTTCGGTATATGAAGCCATGACGTGGTCGTTTGTAGGGTTTATCCTTCTGCTCATTGCCTATTTTTTGTTCGAATTCCTGACACCCGTGTTCTCCATTGATAAGGAGATCGAATCGGATAACCGAGCTGTCGGATTGATATCCATGATTATTTCAGTCTCGCTGTCGTTTGTTATTGGCGCGAGCATTATCTAGGGGGACCGGTCATGAAGATATTGATACGGATTCTGTTTGCGGCATCGATCGTGTTTTTTGCCATCGGTGTGATCTATGTAATGAATACATGATGATTTAAAGAGAGAGGTTGATTCAATATGGAAACAACAATATGCCCTTGGTGTCACACGGAAATTGTATGGGATGAGGAACTCGGTCCTGAAGAAGAGTGTCCATACTGCCACAATGAATTAAAGGGATATCGAACGCTCAACATTAACATCGGTGATGAAGAGAACGATGAAGCTGAGGACGACATCTATGATGTGGATGATGTAAAGGATGAGGAGCAGACTACGGATCTTTCAGATCTGTGGGGGGATGAAGTTGAACTCAAATTGCCGGAATTGCGAACGTTGACCAAATATGCGGATGAAGGTAATGACCTCATTCAGTATGAACAAGGTGTCCAGAAGCAACTTGATCATCAGGAAGAAGTGCCTGAGTGCCCGAATTGCCGGGAATTCATGATTCTCGCAGGTACGCAAGCTACAACGCAGGATAACTTCATGCCAGTTGCTAACGCAGCTTCAGGCGAAGGATCACTATTGTCACCACCGTTTAAAGTATTGACCTATGTATGTTCGGGATGTTTCCAAGTTCAATACAGTCTGTCTGAGGAAGATCGTCTGCGTCTGATCAAGAACCTGAGTACGCAGGAATAAACATTTCGGAAGATTCTAACCAATTTCATAGCAATCCTGAAGATTCATCATGTTTTCCTCTTGCTTGGGGCACGTTAACCCTAAGACCTACCTGTACACAATTCACTTCAGGTGGATGAAGGAGGAGCAGATGAAGATTACTTTAGGCCGACAATCCATTCTGCTTTTGGGCGTGAATGGATTGTTTGCGTTAGCCGGAGCGTTGTCGGGAACCTTTTTGAATGTGTTTCTGTGGAAAAGCCGTCCGGATTATGCCATGTTGGGGTGGTTCACTCTCAGCCAGCAACTGGCCATTGGACTGACATTCTGGCTTGCTGGCAAATGGGTCAAGGAACACAATAAAATGAGTGCACTACGATTAGGTACTGCGCTGTCCGGCATATTTTATATGATAGTCCTCTGGGCTGGTTCCAAAGCTGTAGACTGGATATGGCCTCTGGGTATACTACTGGGTTGTTCCCTGGGGCTATTCTGGATCGCATTTAATGTTGTGTATTTTGAAATAACGGATCGGGAAAACAGGGATCTATTCAATGGCTGGGTTGGGTTACTTGGTTCGATGACCGGAATTATAGGTCCATGGTTCTCTGGTCTGATTATTACTCGCATGACAGACAACACAGGATATCGGCTCATCTTCACGGTATCACTCGTTATTTATGTCATAGCGGTAGTTTTCAGTTTTTTTCTAAAAAAAAGAAAGGTGAGCGGTACATACCGCTGGTCAGAACCTTGGATACAGCTATCCAAGCGGGATAGTCCCTGGAGGACCTTAGGCTTGGGGTTATTCGCTCAGGGTGCCCGTGAAGGTGTCTTTGCCTTCCTGATTGCACTGCTTGTATATTTGGCTACCGCACAGGAGTACAAATTGGGGCAGTTCTCACTCATCACTTCAGCTGTGGCACTAGTAAGTTATTGGGCAGCTGGGAAATGGTTCAAACCACAGTATAGATCAAAAGGCATGTTCATCGGAGCCCTCATTCTGCTCGTTGTGCTTCTTCCTCTTCTCTGGAAAGTGACCTATGGAACGCTGTTAATCATGGGGATTGGGAGTGCTGTTGCGATGCCGTTATATGTACTACCGATGATATCAGCGGGATTCGACATGATGGGCACAAGTGGCGAAAATGTGGAGAAAAGGGTTGAACTTGTCGTTTTGAGAGAGTTATGCCTGATGCTTGGCAGACTATGTGGGTTGGTCATATTTATTGTGACAGTCTTAAATGCTCCGTCTCTACGCATGTTAACCTGGCTTATTATTGTCCTCGGTGCTTCTCCGCTAATTGGATGGATCTTTATGCGCAAGTTATTGAACCAAACGGAAGGGCAAGAGCCCTCGGCTTAGCAGGCTTCCCAATATATAGACAGGGTACAGCGGCGGGAAAAGAGAACTTTCCGTGTGCTGTACCCTGTTTGTAGTTGTATTGGTTCAGTTGTTGGTTATACAGGAGATGGTTTACTTGTACGTGTGAGAGAGAACAGATCCATATCAGGGTTTTGTTTGCCCGTAATGGCATCCACAATTAAGGAAGCAGCAATCATACTGTATACGGTCCCGTTACCTCCATACCCTTCTACAAAGTACGAATTCGGATAGTCTGGGTGTGGACCGATTAACGGAAGACCATCATGGGTGCTTCCAAAGACAGCCTCCCAAGCGTAATCGACTTCGAGATCAGGTAATGGGAAATACTCGGCAATCTTTTGTAACAAAATCTCACCTTTATGAACCGCCTTGATCGCCCGTTGTTCTTCTCGAGGACGATTCTCATCAAGTCCACCTGCAATAATTCTTCCGTCTGGAGTTGTGCGCATATATAGATAAGGTCGTTCGGTCTCCCATATCATGCATTGCTTGTACCAGCTGCTGAGATCCTGTAGTGGCTTGGTAGCGATAGCATAGGTGCTTTGAAGGTATGCGCCTCTGTCCTTTTTAATTTCTTGTGTTTCATAGCCTGTTGAGAAAATAACATGTTTGGCACGTACAGTGCCATGAGGTGTGTAACATAGGACACCATTTTCATCATAATCACAATGGGTGAATTCACTATGAGCATAGACTCTTGCTCCTTGACGTGAGGCTGAGTGGAATAGTGAGTGAACCAAACGATACGGATTAACCTCAGCATCCCCGCTTGTGTATAATGCAGCACGTTTGCTGAACGGGAATAGTGCACTAATTTTTTCCTGATCCCACAGCTCCACATCAAATCCATAATGTTTCAGGTTACGATATTCTTCCTCTAGCAACGATACATCTTCCTCGTGACTGGCACAATAGAGACTTGTGCGAGGCACAAACCAAGGATCTATCTCAAGCTTCGATGAAATTTTTTCGAGATGGTGCATGGCATCCCGGCATAATTCGTAGAATCGAACACCACGTTCTTCTCCAAATGTCTGGATACAAGAGGTGAGCGTTTTGTCATTCGTATATTGGAGCAGGCCCGTATTTGCCATACTACTGCCATAACCGATATCTCTTTTGTCAATAACAACGGTGTCAATCCCCTGATCCGTCAAAAGCTTAGCAGACAACGCGCCTCCCATTCCACCACCGATGATTAGACAATCACAGGACAGGTTTTCTTGCAAAACAGGATAATGGGGATGGGAAGCAAAGGTAGTTGGCCAAAATGTTTTTCCGTTAATAAGTTCCATAATTGATCACCTCTGTTGAATATAGTTGAAGTATACTTTTTCAGGTTAGGGTAACAATAAATTCGCAATAACTTTAGATTAAGGAGGTCAAATATACATGCAAAACTCACAAATGCAAGCACTGAGCCCCAAGGAACTGAACTATATTGCGGATTCAATTTCCAATGAGGAAATGTTAATCAAACAATGTGCAGCTACAGCCTCCATCACACATAATCCGCAAATTCAACAGGCGCTGAATCATTATGTTCGCTCACATGAGCAGCATCTGAATACTCTTGTCAATACGTTACAGCAACATCAATCTCTTGCACCAGCGCAATCACAGTAAAGTTCAAAACATGACAAGTTATTTCAATGTATAGGAGGAAAATACGTGTACACTCAATCTTTGTCATCTGGTGGAAATTTTATGCAGGAGCAGGATCTGCTGAAGTCGATTCTTGCAGATTTAAGACGAACCTCGCGCGAATACACAACTGCGACAACTGAAGCTTCTTGCCCCATGACACGTCGAATGTTCACAGACTTAACGAACGATACCCTAAGATTACAAGGGGAACTGTTCAATCTGATGCAGCAAAACAACATGTATTCGGTGTCGTCCAAAGCACTTCGTCAGGATGTGGACAAGCAAATCCAGTCTGCACACCAGACCCAACAGAAGTGTCAGCAATTCATCCAGGAAAAGAATTCGCAGAACAGTTCATATAGCCAAGCTCCTAATGTGCCTCAGCATCAACCGAATAACGGTAACCCTTATTACATGTAACCTTTGTAAAAGAGGTTTGAAGCACCTAACGTTAAAGGACCATACCACCGCTTGCCTGAATTCAGGGCAGGCGGTCTTTTGTCTATGCATCAACGTCAAATTCATGTAATATAAGTATTAATTCATTTTCAGGAACCTGGATGATGCTGGAGGGAAAACCATGAAAGATTTGAACGATCTGCAATTAAAAGTTCTGGATCTGCTGAAGGAAGACGCGAGAAGGACTCCCGCACTGCTGTCGACGCTGCTGGGGGAGTCGGAAGACAAGATCAAGAACGCCGTGGCACAGCTAGAACAAGACCACGTCATCGTAAAATACGCAACCGTCGTGAACTGGAGCAAAATAGATGATGAGAAAGTAACGGCCCTGATTGAGGTGCAGATCACGCCGGAGCGTGGTCGTGGCTTTGAAGGGATTGCCGAACGCATTTATCTCTATCCGCAAGTGAAGTCCGTATATCTCATGTCTGGTGCATACGATCTGCTCGTTGAAGTGGAAGGTGGCAACCTGCGTGAAGTCGCTAATTTTGTGTCAGAGAAACTGTCTCCGATAGACTCTGTACTTTCAACCAAAACGAATTTTATTCTTAAAAAATATAAGCAGGACGGGATTATTTTTGAAGACCATCAGGAAGACAACCGTCTCATGATCTCGCCGTAAAGGAAGATGTGTCATGATAGTGAATGAACAGACAACCGGGAACAACAAGAAAATGACATCTTATCTGGCACCCCTCGTGCAGCAGATACCTCCATCCGGAATTCGTAAATTTTTTGATCTGGTTGGAGACAACAAGGATATTATCACATTGGGTGTGGGTGAACCTGATTTTGTTACACCTTGGCATATGCGTGAAGCTTGTGTATACTCGCTGGAAAGAGGTATGACCAGTTACACATCCAACGCAGGTATGCCGAAGTTGAGAGAAGCCATCAGTGAATATCTGGATACTCAGTTTGATACCAAATACGATCCCAAGGATGAGATTATTGTTACCGTGGGTGGCAGTGAAGCGATTGACTTGGCTTTGCGAGCATTAATCGTACCTGGCGACGAGATTCTCATTCCTGAACCTTCGTACGTGGCTTATTCACCCATCGCTTCAATCGGTGGCGGTATACCGATTGGTGTTGAAACCTACGCGAAAGATCAGTTCAAGTTAACGGCCGAAGCACTTGAAGCTGGCATCACGCCGAAGTCGAAAGTGGTTATCCTGTGTTATCCGAGTAATCCCACTGGAGCCATCATGACGTATGAAGAGTGGCTGCCTATTGCTGAAGTGATTAAAAAGCATGATCTGATTGTGATCGCGGATGAAATTTACGCTGAATTGACGTATACGCAAAAACATGTTAGCTTTGCAGCTATCCCTGACATGAAGGAGCGGACCATTCTCGTAAGCGGATTTTCGAAGGCTTTTGCAATGACAGGTTGGCGGATCGGTTACATGTGTGGTCATCCTGAGCTTATTGCAGCCATGCTCAAAATCCATCAGTATACGGTAATGTGTGCGCCGGCCATGGGTCAGGTTGCTGCACTTGAGGCGTTGACAAATGGTTTGGGTGAGAAAGATCGGATGGTAGAATCGTATAATCAGCGTAGACGTTTAATTGTGCAGGGCTTCAGGGATATTGGACTTGATTGTCATGAACCTCAGGGAGCATTCTATGCATTCCCAAGCATTCAAAAGACGGGTATGAGTTCCGACCTGTTTGCTGAACGATTGTTAACGGAGAATAAAGTGGCTGCTGTTCCGGGCAATGTTTTTGGTCCTCAGGGTGAAGGCTTCTTGCGTTGTTCTTATGCTACTTCCGTAACCCAATTAAATGAAGCTTTGGAACGAATCGGAAACTTTGTTTACAAACTGCAAAAAGAGGGTTAATACTAAAGTAGAATCTATTTACAAATGTGACATTGTTATCTTTGGAAAAAAAATAACTTTCTTTTACAAAATAATGTGATATAATTTCAATTTGAAATAAGTTTTCATAAATTTGGAAACCATTTTTCCAAGGAGGGGTTAGCTTTGTTTTGTGTTGAATATGATTTACCGACGAATCGTGGGCACTATCTGGCAGAAGGCGATCATGGCGACCGATGGTCGGTGAAACCCGATAACGCATCTTTGCATGACATTTCCTTGGAAGATGAAATTCATATGCTTCGTCGCAAGATGGAACAGATCTTCCTCGAAGAGAAATCATTCACATCCGATATTGTAATTGAAATCAGCAGTTTGCTTGATTTAAAGATTAACGAATATATGAAGGCTAACCCGATTAAAGGAAAATAACGTTTATGCTGGAGCGAAACGTTTCATTAATCGAATTAGAAAGGGAGACCTGAGAGGGTCTTCTTTTTTTGTATGTAAAGGCAGGGTGATCCCCCGATAAGCCAGGTTATTTTTTTGCGTGGAACAATTGTGATATATTGGACATAGGAGACTAAAGGGGGAACTGGAATGAAGAGATTTTGGGGGCTTACTGCAATCATTTCTATCGTTTTTCTGCTTGCTGGTTGTGGAGGTAAAGATGGTTTTTCCATATTCATCATTGATAACCAAGGAAATCCATCTGTAATCTCAGAGCAGTTACAGGCCAATCTGCAACAGAAACTGGGCGAGGAACCCAAGGTGGAAGTGATTACCAGTGCAATGTATGATGTTCAGAAAATTATGGTAGAATATGCGGCTGGAGGACATGATATCTTCATTTTGCCTGAGTCCGACATGAAACAATACGGAAGTAATGGCTCCAATGTTCCGCTGGATGATACTTTTGATCCCAAGAAGTTTGAACGGGGTGTATTTGAGGGAGGAGTATTGGTAGAGAAGGGTGAAGGAGATGGAGGTTCAGATCTCAAGCAAGAATCACATCTTTATGGCATTCCACTCGAAGATATGAAAATGTTTAAAGATGTAGAATATGCTGCGAGCAATTTGTTCGCCACCATTCCAGTGTCATCTTCCAATGTCGAAGAATCCAAAAAAGTGCTGAAGGCGCTGACAGAGTAAAGAAAATTCAGAATGGCTATGGAAGGAGGGAAGCGGATTGCTGATTACGGTCACAGGCGGCATAGGTAGTGGTAAAACCCGGTTTGCCCTCAAGTACGCAGCCGGGATTAGCCGGGAGGGTGTATATTTATCCACTGGTGATCATGATCCCGTTATTCCCGAATTGCCATCCGCTCATTATCGTGCCATTCATGCCGGGAACGGTCAGCATCTGACAGAGGTGATCACCCAGATTAATCGGGAATCCAATCTGTTTTTGGCGGATCAGCGAATTGTAATTGTAGACAGTCTGACCTCCTGGATGGCTGCCGGTTTCAGGGCAACAGAGGATCTGGATCATCAGCGTTCAGAGACACAGCTTTTGCTTGATGCTTTATTGTCTTATCAGGGGAAGTTGCTTGTGATTACCAATGAAATGCATGGCACATTGCATCCTACCGAGGAAGAACGAATATTTACAGCGAGAATGGCTTCGGTTAATCGGATGCTGCAGATACATGCTGAAAAGATGTACTTGCTGGTATCTGGTCTGGCTATCGATCTTAAGAGTCAGGGCATGCGAAATGAAGATGAACGATAGCGAGATGACATAAACGGGTGACATAAAGAAGCCTCCTTAACCACGAATTGGTGGCGAGGAGGCTTTATTTATTAAGTTATCCTTTTTATTTCTGCTTTTTGCTACGTCTGATCCACCAGATGATACATCCGATGACAATGATGGCCAGAATGACGTACACTACAATGGAATAGACGTCCATGAAGTGCAAAATACTCTCCCATGATGCGCCAAGAGCAGCACCAACGCAGACCAGAATGACATTCCAGATCAATGTACCAATGGTTGTAAAGAGAAGGAATAAACCAAATTTCATATTGGACATGCCTGCGGGAATGGAGATTAGACTACGGACGAGGGGAACCATTCGGCAGAACAATACGGTCCACATGCCATATTTGTCAAACCATGCATCGACACGGTGAATATCCTCTTTTTTGATGCGCAGAACATGTCCCCAGCGTTCCACAATTTTCTCAAGGCGTTCGACGTCAATGAGTAGACCAATACCATACAGGAGAACAGCACCAAGGACAGAACCAATGGTTGCGGCGATAATAACTCCTGGAAGAGTGAGACTGGTATAGGTGGTCATGAATCCGCCAAACGGCAGAATGATTTCGGATGGAATCGGGGGAAATACGTTCTCAAGAGCAATAATGAGTGCAATGCCTATGTAGCCGTATTGTTCCATGAAATCGGTTATCCAGTTTTGCATAATCGTCTCCTTTACTTTTGGTTTCCTTCGATTTGTCGTATACTCGGCAGAGCACACCAATTCTTATATACGTGTAAAGCGATAGACGGGTTTCTGAAAAAATGGCATTCCCGTATTCATTATTATATTACCAATTGGAGGGATAACGATGGGCATATATACACGAACAGGTGACGAAGGGCAGACTTCGGTCATTGGTGGACGCGTCATCAAGGATGATGATCGGGTTGAGGCTTATGGCACGATTGATGAATTGAACTGTTTTGTAGGCCAGGCGATCAGCCTTATTGACTCTGCTCAAGGGAAATTTGAAGATCTGCGTGAGCATCTTCTGGAAGTTCAGCAGGAACTGTTTGATTGTGGGTCGGATCTGGCCTTTGTGAAGATTAGTGAGACCAAATATAAGGTGAGAGATGAAATGGTCACACGTCTGGAACAATGGATCGACCAGTATGATGCAGAGAATCCAAAAGTGGAACGATTCATTATTCCTGGTGGCAGTCAGCTGTCTTCTGCTCTTCATGTGTGCCGTACTGTATGTCGTCGCGCAGAGCGTCGCACGGTAACACTTGGACAACATACAGATATTAATCCGTCTGTACGACGGTATCTAAATCGACTGTCTGATTACTTCTTCGTGGTTGCACGGACGGCCAACGCGAGACAACAGGTGGCGGATATTGAATATGTGCGGAGCAAAAAAGTCTTCCGCCGCAAAGAATGAGCCAATATTATTCGCCGATTGTCTACACGGTGACCGAACAAGAAGATGGCTGGCTGCTGAAGACCGTGCTTCAGCGCCGGTTGCTGGTGTCGCGTAAGCTTTTGTCTAAAATTAAGCTGACTGAACAAGGTGTCATGCTAAATGGAGAGCGCGTTTATATTAGCGTCAAGGTGGCTGCGGGTGATGTCGTTGAAGTTCGGATGGAGCAAGAGGAATCGGATGATATTTTGCCTGAACCTATTCCATTTACCGTTCTGTATGAAGATGAGCACTTGCTTATTGTTAACAAGGACGCGGGCATCATCGTTCATCCGACACATGGACATTACACGGGTACTTTGGCAAATGGCGTTGTTCATTATTGGAAATCCAAGGGCGAGCGCTTCCGGTTCAGACCGATTCATCGACTTGATCAGGAAACGTCAGGAGTGCTGGCGATAGCCAAGAATCCTTATGTCCATCAGCATGTCTCTGAACAGATGATTGCAGGGACAGTGGATAAGAAATATATTGCACTTGTGCACGGCAGCCCTGTCCCGGAACAGGGCGCAGTGGATGGCCCGATTGATCGTGATCCTGAAGAGCCGCACCGCCGAATCGTTACACCTGATGGCTACGCTGCAAGAACGTTGTACACGACCTTAACACGTTGGGCAGAAGGCAGCGCCAGTGCAGTAAGTCTTAAGCTGGAAAGTGGCAGAACCCATCAGATCAGGGTACATATGACGTCCATCGGCTGTCCATTAATCGGTGATCGAATGTACAAGACACTACCTATGCATGAGATCGATGAGCAGACCATGGCTGTTCGAGAAGAACGGGACAGCTGGATCGGACGCCAGGCCTTACACGCCTGTGAGTTGACGTTTGAACATCCGATTCTACAGGAACGAATAACGTTCCAGGCTCCTTTTCCAGCAGATATGGCCGCGCTGGAGCAGCGTTTGAATGATGAGGCAGCTCCCAGAGAAGAACTGTAGGAAGCTGCGACGGGACTCTTAGATTTCCTTAGATACGCCCTCTGTGTAGTAGGTGTCGTAGCTTTCTGTACGGCAAGCCTTGGTTGAGGTCAACGCTGGTGGGCTATTCCATGTGAGGGGGGCTTAATGCACCCGAACAACATGCCGTAGGCTAATCTTACGGTTTCATGGTTTAATGTATTGATGTTTACCAATTTCATGTTAAATATTTCAAAAATTCAAATCTCAAAAGCTTTTAAGGATATAAAAGCTGTAAGATTTTGACCCAAAAAATATAGCGAATGTGTGTTTTGATCTCATTCGCAAAAGTCAGTAAAATTACATGGCGATGGTATCGATTTGGAGCGACTTTTGGATTTGCGAAGCAAACCAAGGGAAGCGAGAAGTCGAAACCGGAGCCACACCGGAGCCACAGGAGGAACACATACATGAGCAACTTAAAAGTATATCAATATGCCAAATGCGGCACATGCCGCAAAGCTGTGAAATGGCTTGAAGCTCAAGGACATGAGCTGGAGTTAATCCCTATTTTTGACACACCGCCATCAGAAGCTGAACTAACAGAACTCATCCAAAAGAGCGGACTGGAAGTGAAGAAGTTCTTTAATACGAGCGGGGAAGTGTACAAAGAACAACAACTGAAGGACAAGCTGCCAGGCATGTCCGCTGATGAACAGATTCGTTTGTTGGCTTCCAATGGTCGTCTGATCAAACGTCCAATCGTTACGGATGGAGAAAAGGTGACGGTTGGATTCAAGGAAGAAACGTACGAGCAGGAATGGAATAACGCGTAAAATAGATTTTTGGTGGGATCGGTCATTCGATGATTGTTATGATTGTCGAATGAACTAACACTTAATGGGCTCTGAATGTTCAAAAATTCAGGGCTTTTTTGGCTGAACGATGGTTGGCGGAACTATGCTATAATGATAGAATTAGTTTCGATATTTTATATGCTAGATTTAGATAGGAGAGAACAAATTCAAGTGAATCAACGTAATGAACCTACTTTGTTGCTGGTAGACGGTATGGCGGTGTTGTTCCGTGCTTTTTATGCGACATCTGCAAGCGGATATATCAGACGTACAAAGGCAGGAGTGCCTACCAACGCAGTCTACGGATTTATCCGTTATTTCTGGGATGCGGTTCAGACTTTTGGGCCAAGTCATGTCGTATGTTGTTGGGATATGGGCGGTAAGACGTTCCGCGGTGAAGAATATGCAGCCTACAAAGGCAACCGGGCCGAAGCTCCGGATGACCTGATTCCCCAGTTTGCCCTGATTCGTGAAGTCATGGATAGCCTGGGTATTCCGAACATAGGTGCACAAGGTTTCGAAGCCGACGATTGCATCGGGACGCTTGCGAAGTATTATACCGAAGAGACCGATATGAATGTTATGGTACTGACGGGTGACCACGACATGTTGCAACTGATCAATGACCGCACAAGTATCATTATTATGAAAAAAGGCCATGGCAACTACATGGTGTACAACCCTGAAACGCTCATGGCAGAGAAACAACTGACACCACGTCAAGTGATTGACATGAAGGGTCTGATGGGAGATGCCAGCGACAATTATCCGGGAGTACGGGGAATTGGTGAGAAAACAGCGTTGAAGCTTGTACAGGAATACGGCTCCATTGAAGGGATTTTGAGCAACATGGATAAACTGACCCCTTCGGTGCGTAACAAGATTGAGAATGATCTGGACATGCTTCATCTGTCCCGCAAACTGGCAGAGATTCATTGTGCTGTTCCGGTTGCCTGTGCGCTGGATATCTGTGAATTGCGTCTTGATCCGGATATGGTGATGGACAAGTTTGAACAACTTGAGATGAAGAGCCTTGGCTCTTGGATGGGAGTGGCAATAGGGTGAGCAACAAGCAGAACGTACGAACAGGCAAAAAGTGGTGGACAGGGGCTATGGCCCTCGTCCTGGCCTTGCCCGTAATTCTTTCGGGAGCAGTAAGTGCGCCACAGACAGTGGATGCCAAAGCAGCAATTAGCACCAAAGTACAGAAAGTAAAAGCAGCAGGACGTAATTTTACCGTACAGACCGTTTCGATTCCGAAGGGGACACCGGTTACTGTGGGACTCGCGAAGAAGCAAGTTGGCCAGACAGCAACATTACCATCAATTGTGAAAGCCTATGGTGCACAAGCAGCCATTAACGGAGCATTTTTTGAAGCATACAACGGAGCACCAGATCCATACGGCATGTTAATAGCAAATGGTAAGGTCATACATATTGGAAGATACGGAACATCCATTGGATTTAAGGAAGACGGCTCGGCGATCATGGATTCACTTCAGGTGAGTTTGACAGGTAAAGTAACGGATACAAAAGGTAAATCACGGAGTTGGTATGCAACCTTTATTAATCGAACACCTTCAGCGAACGCGAGCATAACAATGCTGTATACGCCTGAACGAGGTGCCACAGTCGGGTTCAAAGGTGGCACTGCGGTTGTCATGGAGAAAGGTATCGTGACCAAAAAAGTGCCCAATACAAATGTAGCGATTCCTAAGAATGGCTCGGTATTGGTCTTCACAGGCAACCAGAAGTCTTCTTCGGATCGTTTCACCGTTGGTTCGACCGTAGAAATGAATTATAAGTATACGAACGCAGCAGGCAAAGAGATCCCTTGGCAAGATGTAGTGACTGCTGTTGGGGCAGGACCCCGTCTGGTGAAAGACGGCAAGGTAGCTGTAAATCCGACGAGCGAAGGTTTCAAGGATGCCAAGATTCTTAATGCTTCCGGAGCCAGAAGTGGTATTGCGATCATGGCGGATGGTTCCGTAATGCTGGCTACTGTTTCCGGAGCAACAATCAAGGAGTGGGCAGCGGTGATGCAGAAGCTTGGTGCCAAACAGGCCATGAATCTGGATGGCGGTGCTTCCTCGGGTATGTATGCCGGGGGAAAAATGCTGACTTCTCCAGGCCGGCTCTTGAGTAATACACTCGTATTTGGCGGCTCTGTGCGTTAAAAGAAAGTGATTATGGGAGGTATGATGCCAAATGACACTCACATCTGATCGAAAGCCAGAGGAGGGCAATACAGCTGTTCTGGCCATTAATGTAGGACTGCCGCAGCCGCTCCCTGGGCAGAAGCGTGAAGTGCTGAGCGGCATTGTGAAACATCCTGTATCCGGCGCGGTTTTCCTGTCATTCACTGGAATGACAGGGGACGGCCAGGCGGATCTGGTGCATCATGGCGGCCCTGACAAAGCCGTTTGTGTATACGATTACAGTCGTTATCCGGCGCTGGAACAACTGATGGATCGCAAGCTGGATTGGGGAGCTTGTGGAGAAAATCTGACGGTTGAAGGCTGTGCCGAAGAAGACGTACGGATTGGTGATGTGTACGAGTTGGGCGAAGCCACAGTGCAGGTCAGTCAGCCCAGACAACCTTGCTTCAAGCTGGGTGCGAGGTATGACTATAAGGAGCTGCCTGTTTATTTTCAGGAGAGTGGATTTACCGGCTTTTACTTTCGTGTACTGCAAGAAGGTGAGGTAGGGCCTTCATCGATATTTCGACGGATCAGCACCGATCCAACATCAATGACGGTTCTTGAAGCCAATCGAATTATGCATCAGGGGAAAGAAAATGTCGATGGTATCCAGGCGTTGCTGGCCATTCCTGCGCTGTCAGACAGCTGGAGGCAAACGTTAATGAAACGATTGTCCAAGCTGGAGAACAAGTAGCAGGGTAATTATAGTGTCATCAAGTAAAGCAATCCGAATTCCTTTTTAAACTAACTTGGGAGTGTGACTAACATGACGATCTTAGGCGCAATTGAAGCAGGCGGAACCAAATTTGTGTGTGGTATTGGCACAGAAAACGGAGAAGTTCTGGAACGCGTAAGTTTTCCAACAACAACACCGGAAGAGACCATGGCTCAAGTGATTTCATTTTTTGAAGGCAAAGGCATTGAAGCTCTGGGTGTAGGATCATTCGGTCCGATTGATCCAATTGAAGGAAGCCCAACATATGGCTATATCACAACAACACCAAAACCACATTGGGGACAGTATAACGTGATTGGCAAGCTCAAGGAGCATTTTGATGTACCGATGACATTTGATACGGATGTGAATGGTGCGGCACTTGGAGAAGCAACCTGGGGCGCTGCACAAGGTCTTGAGAGCTGTCTGTATATCACTGTGGGTACAGGTATTGGTGCAGGTGCTGTGGTTGGCGGTAAAATGGTCCATGGATTGTCACATCCAGAGATGGGACATATCATTGTACGCAGACATCCGGAGGATACATACGAAGGTTTCTGTCCGTATCATAGTGACTGCCTCGAAGGCCTTGCAGCAGGACCAGCCATTAACAAACGTTGGGAGCAACCGGCTTATGAACTGCCTGCAGATCATAAAGCTTGGGAGATCGAAGCACATTACTTGGCACACGCACTGATGAATTATGTTCTGATTCTCTCTCCGCAGAAAATTGTCATGGGTGGCGGAGTAATGAAGCAGGAGCACCTGTTCCCGATGGTTCGTAGCAAACTGCAAGAGTTGCTGGCAGGGTACGTTCAGCATCCGGCACTTCAATCCGAGATTGACCAGTATGTTGTCTCACCAGGACTTGGCGACAATGCAGGGCTGTGTGGTTCGCTGGCGCTTGCCAAATTGGCATTGAATAAGTAGAGCAATAAGGGATTGACGAATTTTACCATTGTGGTATGATATGGGCAACAGCATAGTACGGTTAATGAGGAAGCACCTCTCTTGCATGGATTTTGCAGGAGGGGTGTTTTTTTGTGCTGCCTGTAGGTAGTATCTCTAACTCGTATAAGCTGAATATTCAAAGGGAGGGAACGAAAATGGAAGTCATTTTCATGAACAGATTGTCCAGAATGTCAGATCAGAATGCAGAGTATGCACAGTTATGGATTGGGGAAGAGGAAGATAGTTGGCAGCTGGGATGGAGTCGCTACGAGGAAGGAGAGCGTGAGGACAGCATCTGGTATGAAGGGACTTCTTGGGAGGAGCTGCTTCATATTTACCGTCATCAGCTTGCCATACAGATGAGTGAGGGGTACCGACCGCAGTTGCAGGGGTTATTTCATGAGAATGATGATCTGAAGTCACGCAATTATGGTGGACAGCGGCTCCATTGTTACAGTGAGTTATACGGCAATGAACAATTATATACGGATCTGTGCACATGGCGCAGGAAGAGAGCTGTGTCTGACCGGAAGGCACCGTATTTTATTGCAACCAATCGTCTTCTGCGTTTGATCAGTGCCTTTGTTCCGCAATCGCTGGATGAACTGATGCAACTGCCGGGCGTAGGAGAGAGCAAAGCGACTGAGTATGGTACGGAATGGATGGAGATTACAAACGGGTTGGAGCGTTCAACGACATTCCCGCTGGACTGGGTATACACGGCGCTGAAGGAAGAAGAGTATGAGAGTTGGTTATACAAGCAGAGAGAGCAGAAGTACAAGCAGGAACTTGATAAGTTCACCACGCGTAAGCAGGTGCTTGAAGGCATGAAGGAAGGGTATACGTTAGAGGAGATTGTTAATCGATCCGGATTATCCCGACGCGAGTTGGTTGAGCTGTTAGAGGCACTGGATCACGAAGGTTATGACACCGATTGTCTTCTTGACGTGGAGCTGGCAGTGATGCCAGAGAACGAACAAGAGGCCGTATGGAGTGCGTATGAGGAGCTGGGAGATACGTTCCTGAAGCCAGTATTACATAAGGTGTATGGAGGAGAGAAACCCGATGGAGGAAGTCTGGAGCAGGTCTATGAAAGACTGCGCATGATTCGAATCCGTTTTCGTCGGCACGCAGAGACAGAGAAGAATGTTGGTTAATGATCAGAAATGAAAAAAGACGAGGCGTTTCTCCCGGAGGAGCGCTTCGTCTTTGTTATTTCATACGAGTTCATACCCAGTCTTTCTTGCGGAAAATGAAGAACATGCTCAGGCCCAGTGTAACCATCAGACCAATCACAACAAAATAGCTGTATTTCCAGTTAAGCTCTGGCATATTCGTAAAGTTCATGCCGTATATACCGGTAATGACCGTCAGCGGCATGAAGACCGTGGTAATGGCGGTAAATACACGCATGATCTCATTCGCCCGGTTCGCAATACTGGATTGGTAGGCTTCTCGCAAGTTGCCCATCAGGTCGCGATAAGTCTCAAAGGTTTCAGATATTTTTACAGCATTCTCATAGATGTCACTGAAATACTTTTGCAGTTGATCATCAATGAGACGCAGATCTTTTTTGTTCAGGGTGTTAATGACCTCTTTCTGAGGTCCGAGCACTTTCTTGAGCCACAGAATCTCACTGCGTAGCCCGATAATTTCATTCAGATGTGACTTTTTGGTGTGCATCAGAATGTCTTCCTCAAGCTTCTCAATCCGTGCTTCAATTCGGTCACCTACGGTGAAATAATTATCAACGATCAAGTCAACCAGCAAATACAACAGACGATCCGGTGTGCTGATTTCCTGTTCCCACAGGATTGGTTTCAGTGTGCGCAATTCGCTGACCTTTTGCTTCGTAACACTAATAATGAAATGTCTGCCGAGGAATAAGTTCACCGCACGTAGAAATATCTCTTCATCATCGAAACGGATGCTATTAATCACAATAAAATAATGGTTCTCATAAATTTCAATCTTCGGACGTTGTTCTTCGTCACTAAGACAGTCTTCCACAGCCAGATCATGCATCAAGAACAGCGGCTGAAGTACCGCCAAATCGTCTACGTCTGCATCAATCCAGTAAAACCCTTCCGCTGGTGGAGTCAGCGCCTGCTGAATGTCGTCCACCGGAATAAATACACCGTTGTTTACCAACCGGATTTTCATCGTTAATCTACTCCTTCTGCACCCGCCAACTTGGCGGATATTATCATTATGGGCGCAAAAAGAACAAATCAGCCGGTCGGCAGCGGAGCCTGGAGATCAGGGCTGCGTTCACTATATAATCAAACGGAAGTCACGTCCCGCTGCCGGCATGCTGATGTCAATTCTCTATGCAGTTTGTCGGAATTCGGCTGCCAGTCAGGCCTCGGGTCGCCATCCATTTAATATGTCACCTCTCACATAAGGGTTTATAACACCTTGTTTAGTATACCGCTGGTACAAGGTGCTTTCAAGCGCAAAAATGTGTCTATTTCGCGCCCTGAGGCAGTGTATGACAACGGATGATGAACGGTTCCGATCTGGGAAGCAGACATCGAACTGCATCTTGACGTGAGGGCATTAATGTAATAAAGTAGACGGTGAACCATATTTAATTACAATCTAATACAGCGAAATCTTATCAAGAGTAGGTGGAGGGACTGGCCCGATGAAACCCGGCAACCGGCGGTATACCGCACGGTGCTAATTCTTGCAGCGACTAAGTGTCAAGTGGCACTGTTGTAACTGAGAGATGAGAGAGGCGCATATCTTTTTTACATATGACCTTTCTCGAAATCCGAGGAAGGTCTTTGTTATATGCCCCGACTTCTCAGCAGTGATTTTCGCTAAGGAACTTGAGGTTGTTTGTAACGTTGGATGAAAGAGCAATTCAATGTTTTTACAAGCTCAAGGCAGTCTATACCTGTATTGATGTGAAGACATCAAGCCAGGGGTGGCTGCATCTATCTATGCAAAAGGAGGAGTTAGACTTACTATGCCAATCAAAATACCCGATACTCTACCAGCAAAAGAAGTACTTGAAGGAGAGAATATCTTCGTCATGGATGAAACTTCTGCATATCAGCAGGATATTCGTCCACTCCGTATCGCTATATTAAACCTGATGCCCACAAAGGAAACGACCGAAACACAATTGCTTCGTCTGGTGGGAAACACGCCTATTCAGGTAGATGTTGTTCTCGTACATCCCAAATCCCATACGTCGAAGAATACGTCTCAGGAGTATTTGGATCTGTTCTATAAAACCTTTGATGAGATTGAGCACCGCCGTTTCGATGGAATGATTATTACGGGTGCTCCGGTGGAACAGATGGATTTCGAAGACGTGAACTATTGGAATGAAATCCAAGAGATCTTTGAATGGACTAAAACCAATGTGACTTCAACCCTCCACATATGTTGGGCTTCCCAGGCAGGTTTATACCATCATTTTGACGTACCTAAGGTTGCACTGGATGAAAAGTGTTTTGGCGTTTTCCCGCATACCATCAATAAACCACATGTTCCGTTGTTGCGTGGATTCGATGAAGTATTCAACGTTCCACATTCCCGTCATACGGAAGTGAGACGCGAAGATATTGAAAAGAATGAGAATTTAGAGATTTTGGCTGAATCCGAGGAAGCGGGGATCTTCCTGGTTGCTACCAAAGACGGCAAACAGATTTTTGCCACAGGACATGCCGAGTATGACCCGTTCTCATTAAAGTGGGAGTATGACCGGGATGCAGCCAAAGGGTTGGATATCGCATTGCCTAGACATTATTATCCGAATGATGATCCTTCCCGTGTGCCACCGGCTACTTGGCGCGCTCATGCCAACTTATTATTCTCTAACTGGCTCAATTACTATGTGTATCAAGAAACACCTTACGATATTGGCCCGCAAATCTAATCGAGATTACAGGAGGATGCAGCAATGGAAGACAACAACAAGTTGAAAATCGAAAGCCGCTTAGCACAAATTGGGTCCATCAATGAACCGGTAACAGGCGCCATTAACTTTCCGATCTATCAATCCACTGCGTTTCGCCACCCGAAGCTTGGACAAAGCACGGGGTTTGATTATATTCGTACGACTAATCCAACCCGTAAAGTATTGGAAGAAGCGGCCGCAGCGCTGGAGTCTGGTGATGCAGGGTTTGCCTGTAGCTCGGGAATGGCCGCGCTGCAAACGATTTTTGCCATGTTTGGTCAAGGGGATCATCTGATTGTATCGCTGGATCTGTATGGTGGAACCTATCGTCTGCTGGAACGTATTCTGTCCCGTTTCGGCGTAACGGCAAGTTATGTGGACACGAATGACCTTGCAGCACTGGAGAAGGTTCGTCAGCCGAATACAAAAGCTGTATTTATTGAGACACCAACCAATCCACTGATGATGATCACCGATGTGGAAGCCGTTGCTTCCTGGGCGAAAAGTTACAACCTGTTGACTATTGTTGACAACACGTTGCTGACTCCATTTTTCCAACGTCCGATTGAACTGGGTGCCGATATCATCATTCATAGCGCTACCAAATATCTGGGCGGACACAATGATGTGTTGGCCGGACTAATTATTACCAAAGGTGAAGCGTTATCTGCAGAGATGGCGTTCCTGCATAATTCCATTGGAGCGGTATTGTCTCCAAGTGACTCCTACCAGTTGATGAAAGGTATGAAAACGCTGGCTCTTCGCATGGAGCGTCATGAGCACAATGCACTTACTATTGCTAAATACTTGCTTGAGCACCCAGCGGTGGTTGAAGTGTATCATCCAGGCCTATCCGATCATCCGGGCTATGAGATACAGAACAAACAATCCACGGGTAACACAGGTATCTTCTCTTTCAAAGTGAAGGATGCACGTTATGTTGAACCGTTGCTGCGTCATATCAAACTCATTGCTTTTGCCGAAAGTCTCGGCGGAGTCGAATCACTCATGACTTATCCGGCAGTACAGACTCATGCGGATATTCCGCTTGAGATTCGTGACGCCGTAGGTGTGGATGACCGTCTGCTCCGGTTCTCCGTAGGCATTGAACATGCGGATGATCTGATTGCAGATCTCGGCAATGCTCTGACAGCTGCACAGCAGGAAGTGGAAGGAGGCATGCACTCATGAGTGAGTCCAACAATAAACCCAATTCCGAGTTGAAATTTGATACCAAATTGCTCCATTTTGGAGATGAGATTGACAAAACAACTGGAGCTTCCAGTGTACCGATCTATCAAGCATCAACCTTCCATCATTTTGATATCTTCAATCCGCCTCAGCATGATTACAGTCGTTCGGGTAATCCGACACGTCAGGCTTTGGAAGATTACATCACATTGCTGGAGGGCGGCGCACGAGGCTTTGCCTATTCTTCGGGGATGGCTGCGATCTCAAGCGTGTTCATGATGTTCTCCGCAGGAGATCACATGATTGTAACGGAAGACGTATATGGAGGTACGTATCGTTTGCTTACTTCCATATTAAGCCGTATGCAGATCGAGACAACCTTTGTAGACATGACCAATATAGATGAAGTAAAAGCGGCACTCAAGCCAAACACTAAGGCAGTTTATATGGAAACACCGTCCAACCCAACACTACGAATTACGGATATCGCTGCCGTAACTGACTGGTCGAAGGAGCATGACCTGATCACGATTCTGGATAACACCTTTATGACACCGTACTATCAGCGTCCAATTGAGCTTGGTGTGGACATCGTCGTACATAGTGCTACGAAGTTTCTCGGAGGTCACAGTGATGTACTGGCAGGGTTAGCCGTTGCTCGCACGGAATCACTTGGCGTACAACTGAAACAGTTGCAAAATGGACTCGGAACTGTACTCGGGGCACAAGAATCCTGGCTTCTGATGCGCGGGATGAAAACCTTGGGGGCTCGCATGGCTCATAGTGAACGGAGCACAGCTAAACTTGCGGCATGGCTTAATGAGCGTAGTGATATTACCGCTGTCTTTTATCCTGGACTGGAGGATCATCCGGGCCGTGAGGCACATGAGCGCCAGTCCACAGGATATGGAGCTGTCGTTTCATTTGACGTCGGTTCAGGCGATCGCGCAAAAGCAGTTCTTAACCGGGTGAAGCTACCCATTGTTGCTGTAAGCTTGGGAGCTGTGGAGAGTATTCTGTCCTACCCAGCCATGATGTCTCATGCGGCAATGCCAGCTGAGGTTCGCCGTGACCGTGGCATTACAGATGGTTTGCTGCGCTTCTCCGTAGGTCTGGAAGATATCGAAGATCTCATTGTAGATTTGGAGCAAGCACTTCAGGAATCCTAGTAAAAGTGGATGACCGAATACGCCGATGCGTATCACTTAATCTCGAATAAATTCCATTCCATATGTAAAAATTTTTACTTATTTTTAAAGCACCTGTACATAAGGTGCTTTTTTTCACATGTAACCTGTGTTACGATATGTGGAGTACAGAAATACGATGTTGCCACCAGAACTTGCTTCTCTTGAACAAGTTGGGACGGATCGTTATATAATTTCTCTTCATGAGGGAGGCTTTTTTACGATGAGTACGGTAGACCGTATCTTAGATAAAGCCCTTCGGGGCGAACGTTTGGACTTGGAAGACACGATTGAGCTATTTGAATCGAATGAAGTGGACAAAATCGGGGCAGCTGCTAATGTTATTATGAAACGCATGCACCCTGAACCATACAGAACATTTGTAATTGGGCGTAACGTCAACTACACAAACGTGTGTGATGTGTACTGCCGTTTTTGTGCTTTCTACCGGAGACCTGGTTCGGATGAAGGTTATGTGCTTCCGGACGAAGTTATTTTCCAGAAGATTCAGGAAACGGAAGATGTGAATGGTACCGAGATTTTGATGCAAGGTGGAACGAATCCAAACTTGCCTTTCAGCTATTATACAGACCTGCTGAAAGCCATCAAAGAGCGTTTCCCAAATATCACGATGCACTCTTTCTCCCCAGCGGAGATTATGAAAATGGTTGAAGTATCCGATGGCCTTACATTGGAAGAGGTTGTACGTGCCATTCACGAAGCTGGTCTGGATTCCTTGCCTGGCGGCGGTGCTGAAATTCTGGATGACCGCACACGTCGGAAGATCAGCCGCTTGAAAGGCTCATGGCGGGATTGGATGGACGTTATGCAAACTGCACACCGCATCGGCATGAACACCACGGCAACGATGGTTATCGGCCTTGGTGAATCAATGGAAGAGCGTGCATTACACTTGCTGCGTGTACGTGAAGCTCAGGACGAATGTATTGCGAACAAGTATGATTCCGAAGGTTTCCTGGCGTTCATTCCTTGGACTTTCCAGCCAGACAATACCAACCTGAAGCTGGAGCGTCAGACTCCAGAAGAGTACTTGAAGACTGTAGCCATCAGCCGACTGGTGCTGGATAATATCAAGAACATTCAATCCTCTTGGGTAACCATGGGTCCGGAGATTGGTAAGAAGTCGCTTGAATTTGGCTGCAATGACTTCGGTAGTACCATGATTGAAGAGAACGTTGTATCTGCTGCTGGTGCAACATATAAAGTTAACATTGAATCCATTCTGCGTTTGATTCGGGAGTCCGGTTATATTCCGGCACAACGTAACACGCGATATGACATCGTGCGCATGTTCGACGAAGAAAATTCCGTGCATGAAGATTTCGTAATGCAGAACTAATCCTGATTATTTGAATACTACTCCCATAAATGCTGATCGTTAGATAAGTATTTATGAAACCAAGCCCGCTGACTACTCCGTTTGGAGAGACGGCGGGCTTTTTGATTTGTTTCTGCGGATTGAGGTCATCAAACAGTACATGTTACGCAATTGGCGATATTTTATATTGAAATTGAACTGTTACAATGAAAGGGAACTTGTGTAGTCAGACACGCTGGAAGGGGTAAACCGATGAAGAGAAGAATACTTGGCAAGACGGAACTGGACGTACCTGTATTGAGCTTTGGAGCATCCTCACTCGGTTCTGTATTTCGTGACATTGACCGGGACGAAGGGATTCGCACTGTACATGCGGCCGTAGATGCGGGGATGAATTACATAGACGTTTCACCTTACTACGGCCTGACAAAGGCGGAGACAGTGTTGGGTGAAGCGATCTGCAGCTTGCCGCGCAGTTCATATATGTTATCAACCAAAGCCGGACGGTACGGGGAAAATGAGTTTGATTTTTCACGTCAGCGGATTCTGGATAGCGTGCAAG
Source organism: Paenibacillus sp. FSL k6-2145 (assembly GCF_037976585.1). Lineage (NCBI taxonomy): Bacteria > Bacillati > Bacillota > Bacilli > Caryophanales > Paenibacillaceae > Paenibacillus > Paenibacillus sp. FSL k6-2145. The sequence continues at coordinate 4,093,645 of NZ_CP150267.1, forward strand.
AGAGCCTGGATCGACTGCATACAGACTATATCGACATTCTGTTCCTGCATGATATTGAATTTGTGCCAGCAGAGATCATCGTAGAAGAAGCCTTTCCAACGTTGCTGCGACTGAAAGAGCAGGGAGTTATACGACATGCGGGCATTTGTGGATTGCCCTTACCGTTGTTCGAGAAGGTTCTGCCGCAGATCGATGCGGATGCGATCATCTCGTATTGTCATTATTCATTGAATGATACCTCATTATTATCGTTATTGCCCTTGTTGGAAAAAAAAGAAATTGGCCTCGTCAATGCTTCGCCTCTTTCTATGGGCTTGTTGAGTACCCGAGGTGCTCCTGCCTGGCATCCGGCAGATGATCGGGTGAAAGAGCTCTGCCTGAAGGCAGCCCGCTTCTGTGCAGAACAAGGTAGTGACATTGCCAAGCTGGCCGTGCAATTCTCCACGTCGAATGAACGAATTCCGACAACACTGGTGAGCAGTGCCAGCCAGCGCAATATCCTCAATAATGCAGCCTGGATAGAGGAACCGTTGGATCAGAGCCTGCTGGATGAAGTGCTGCGCATTTTGGCTCCATTGCATAACGAGACGTGGTCAAGCGGACGACCCGAATATAATATTAAGCCAAGCAACACGACAGCGAAAGCATCCAAGGGGGAACAACGATGAGAGCCATTGTATGTGAAGAAATAGATCAATTGAAGCTCCAGGACCTGCCTCAACCGGAACGAGCAGAAGGAGAGGCGTTGGTTGCCATTCGGCGGATTGGGATCTGTGGAACGGATCTGCATGCATACAAAGGCAACCAACCATTCTTTACCTATCCTCGTGTTCTGGGTCATGAACTGGCGGCTGTTATTGAAGAGATCGGTCCGAACGATGCAGGGCTACAGCCAGGGGATCAGGTAAGTATTATTCCGTATCTTCATTGTGGTCACTGTATTGCATGTCGCAGTGGAAAAACCAATTGTTGTGCGTCCATGCAAGTCATGGGTGTGCACGTAGACGGAGGCATGAGAGAAAAAATCAGCGTGCCTGTCTCACATTTACTCTCAGCAGAAGGTTTGACGCTGGATGAGACGGCAATGGTAGAACCATTAAGCATTGGAGCCCATGCCGTCAGAAGAGCAGGAATTAAACCTGGTGAGCATGTGGTTGTGATTGGAGCTGGCCCTATTGGATTGGGCGTGATGGCATTTGCCAAACAGGCGGGGGCGCGTGTTATCGCTGTTGATCGTAATCTGGACAGACTTGAGCTTAGCCGGACTTGGGCTGGAGCCGATGACCTGGTCCAGGCTAATGAACATACTGTACAACAAGTGGCTGAAATCACGGGGGGCGACTATGCTACGGCTGTCTTCGATGCAACAGGTAACGTGAATTCCATGAATGAGGCCATTCAATATGTTGCGCATAGTGGTCAACTCATTTTTGTAGGACTGGTGAAAGCGGATATTACCTTTCATGATCCTGAGTTTCACAAGCGGGAGATGAGCATCCTGGGCAGTCGAAACGCAACCCGTGAAGATTTTGAACAGGTCCTGTCCACCTTGCGTCAAAAGAAATTAAGTATGGATGGGTATATCACACACCGAGTGGAATTTGATGAGTTACCTACTGCAATAGACCAATGGCTATTGCCAGATTCACATGTAGTCAAAGCCATCGTTGAGCTATAATAACAAGTAAGTCTGATAACAGAAAAAAACGCTCTCTGACCTTGTTGAACAAAACTGTTCATCCATAGGGTAAGAGAGCGTTTTTTGTTTTGTGTTTTGCACAGATCCATTTTTATTTTTCCGGATTTGTCACAATACCCGCATGTGGATCAATGTGACGCACAATGGACTTCAACCAGATCATCTCCAGAACATGTACCTCATAATAAAGTGCACCCGGGATCTGCCTGATCCATCCTTCCGCCATCGCGAGTTGTGTTGAGTCAGAAGTGGCTTCCAGCGTTCCAGGTTCACGGCGCAGCCGTTTGCGTACAGCTTTTTCAACTTGAGAGCTTTGTGTGGTCAAAATGCATACTTTGCGTTTGGAGGAGAAACCCCTGAACGCAATGTATACCATTTCATAAGCAATAAGATAGGCGATTACGGAATACATCGCTTGGTCCCAGCCAAAGACAACACCAGCGGCTGTCAGTATCAACAAGTTAAGCAGCATGATTATTTTTTCGATAAGCATCCGTTTTCCGCTAAATACACGTTCAGGTGGGCGGGAAGACGGATCACCGATTTCCAGCGTATCCAGTGTCCCGCCATACCGCACGACGAGCCCAATTCCGAGTCCGAGGCATAATCCGCCAAACATGGCGGCAGCCAGCGGATGCTCTACAAGTGGCGGCATGGGATGAAGCACAATGGCACCGATCGAAAAGACAACCAGACCCAGAACAGTAACCAGTACAAATTTCTTCTGCACAATCTTGTAAGACAGAAATATAAACGGAACATTGAATAAAAATAGGAACAATCCAATCCTCATTTCGGTCCAGTGGGCGAAGAGTGAGGAAATGCCTGTAATGCCTCCAATAATAATCTTATTGGGGTGTAAGAACAATTCAAGTCCCACGGAGGCCAGAATTCCGCCCGCAATAACGAGAAACAGGTTTAACCAGCGGCGGGTTGACGATATTCTGGTCTTGGCGGTGTTTGGCACCGGATTAGCCGATATCAGAGGTGCTTTCATAGGTCATCCTCCTTAGTGCGGCTTTCGAGCCTTCCCCCTGGGTTCATCACAGAAAGATCGGCGTAGAGCCGCGAAGTACGATAGTATGTCTGTTCTGTACAGACATAGGGATTATCCTTCTTTCTGCAGAACCTTCGGTTCTTCTTTCTTTTTCCGAGGATCTTTGAACTTGAATATTTTATCCAATAAACGGAATACATGTTTGGACTCTTTGGTTAATAAAGGACCCAGAATGGCCAGAATTAGGACATACAGTGCGGCAAACGGTTGAATCATTGGCAACAGTCCCCCGGCTTTCCCCATGTTGGCCAAGATGATTGAAAATTCACCCCGTGACACAATGGTTAATCCAATATTGGCCGATGCTTTGGGCGATAGTCCTGCACTGCGTCCGGCCATCATACCTGCCAGGAAGTTACCGAACAATGTAATAACAACTGCAATCAGAGCTAACCATACGGCTTCGCCACCCAAGGACAACGGATCAATGGACAATCCAAAGCTGAAGAAGAAGATTGCTCCGAAGAAGTCACGGAACGGTAGAATCAAGTGCTCAATCCGTTTTGCATGTTCTGTTTCAGCAAGCACCAGACCAACCAGTAATGCACCAATTGCTTCGGCAACATGAATGGTTTCAGAGAAACCGGCTACTAGGAACAAAGCTCCAAATACAACGAGAGAGAATAGCTCATTCGATCGAATTTTAAGCAATTTGTTTAGTAGCGGTGTTGCTTTGCGTCCAAGGATAATCACGATAAGCATGAATCCTAGGGCAATAAGTGCGGACATGATGACGCCTCCGATGGAGGATGAATCACTAAGCACAAGTCCGGACAAGATCGAGATATATACAGCGAGGAATACATCTTCGAACATAATAATACCCAATATCATCTCTGTTTCCGGGTTGGCCGTTCGTTTCAAATCGACGAGTACCTTGGCCACAATGGCACTGGAAGAGATGGTAGTTATACCTGCGATAATAAGTGCTTCTGCAACTGGGAAACCGGACATAAAACCAAATATTAATCCCAGCGTAAAGTTAATGCCGATGTAGATCGAGCCGCCAACTGCAATAGAGCGACCCGATTTAATTAAACGACCTACCGAGAATTCAAGTCCAAGGTAGAAGAGAAGGAACAGGATACCGATCCGACCCATAAATTCAATAAAAGGCTGACTCTCAATAAAACGGAAGTCCAGATGCCAGATTTTCATGGCATGTGGCCCAACGGCCATCCCGATCAGAATATAAAACGGAACGACCGAAAATCTTAGTTTTGCCGATAAAAGGCCGGCTGCCGCAATGAGCACAAGGGCCAGACCTACTTCGAATATCAAATGATCCATCTATTTACCCCCTTCCAGTCAGGAGGAGGGATTTAAACAGTTTCTGCTGATTGCGTTCGCCAACGGCTACCACCGTGGATTCTGCACTGATAACTACCTCCGGACCTGGGCTGATATGTTTTTTGTGATTTTTCTCTACAACGGCGATAACCGTTGCCCCAGAGTTTTGACGTACGTCCAATTCACCGATGGATTTGCCGATACATCCGAAGGATGGTTCGATTTTGTACCACTCGATAATCAGGTCGTCAAACGTTACTTCAATATTTTCAAGCTGCTTTGGTTTGTAAGTTAATCCGCCAACAATAGCAGCAATCTGTCGTGCTTCGTAATCGTCAAGTGTGATCATCGAGATGCTTTGATCGGGATCATCATACTCGAAGTGGTACATTTCCCGGCGACCGTCATCGTGAATAATAATGACAATTTTATCACCGCTGCTTGTTTCAATCTGAAATTTTTTGCCGATTCCCGGCAAGTCTGTTTCGCGTACATCCATGGATTGTTGCCTCCTTATAATTAGGGGCTGGCCACAGAAGACAGGCTTATTTCCCGAAAATGATTAATCTGCTGCTCAAAGGAACATCAAAAGATGCGGGTAAACAGAGCCAGAAATTCCTGACACAGCCATATGATTTGAATTTGTCGGTGTGGGTACAACAAAAATAGGTACTGTCATAAACATGGGTTTATCTAACGTGTGCTAAAAGGGTTATAAGTTATGCACAAGCACACCGTCTTTAAATACAGAGGTGTCTCCATGCAAAAGCAACCTGTAAATACGTCGTAACGGCTAGTTAAGAGCGTTCACGTATTTTGGTGCTATAGGGGTGAGGGATACATACATGCTGGTAAACTTAATAGGTAGCAGAAATAATCTGCGTTTAAACAGACAATACCACGGTTTAAAGGACAGACCCGTTGTAGGGATTCGCAGCATCAATAACAATGCGAGGACAAGAAAGACAGGCTTATTATGCGTAACCGCAATCAGCTTGGACATGACTTGTGGGTATTTGCGAATGACAGGTTTCTGCTGGGATTCGGGTATTTGCAACAGCACTTCTTTGTTGGAAGTTGCTTCTACAGACACCCCAACGGCAGATTCGGACTGCATCGGAATAGGGAAGCACAAGGCTTGGAAAACGCACAAAATGATAATGATAGTATAGTGGAGTATTCTAGGTTGTTGTCTCATTTTGGCTTCCCTCCTTTTCCGTGAAACATACTGTTATTAAAATAATAACACATTTTTGTCTTAACTCCAAACCTCTTCATAATATACTGAGAAATCATGACACGCTTTCCATCAATCCGCTTCGTATATCCCTATCGGCCTTGCCATATACTTTGAACAGGAAGGAAAGGAGTGATTCTTGTGGAACTGTTTGCTGTATGGACCGATGTATCAGGGCAAGAGGAAGCGGATCAATTTTATCGTTGTGTCAAGGAGAAAACCAAAGGTTTACATATAAGTAAAAGAGGATTCCGGCTCACCTTCAAACATAATGATGGAAGAGCAACCTGGGTGTGCAGAGGGAATGAGAATCACGAAGACTTCCAGCAATGGCTTCCCCGGATTAGTGATCTGCTCTCCCTTGGACTCGCCGACTTCATTATGGAGACACAAGAACGGAGCATGGTGGAGGATATGATCGCCAAGGCGTGTTCTGTTATGGATGAGCATGAGGTGGAAAAGGTCAATCGAATCTGCATGCCACTTCTATTAAATGGTGATCTGGATCAGCCCGGACTTCGAGAGCGCCGCCGTACTACGTTAGCCAGTGGACTACGGCAGGATCTGGAGGATGTTCACTTTTTTCACCTTGAAGGTATTATCAACTTCCGCATACGGCCATATAAGCAGGAGCTTCAGGAATTAGTGGAGTATGCGCTGGATGAGTTCTGGATGGATCGGCAGTATGAAGAGTTTATGGGGCTGTTAAAATATTTTGTGTTTTTTCAAGAAGCCAAAGTACCTCTGGTTCATCTTGTACACAAGGGAATGCATGAATTTCAGGTCCTGGATGCTGGACTTAATCTGTTACCCGTGCAAAAGGATGAACAGGTCGTTGTGGAAATGCCGGGTCTGGAACTGGAGATGGATATCGAAGATATGATTGTAAGTACACTCATCTCCATCTCTCCTGAGAAGGTCATGCTCCATACACGCACCCCGGATCTGCCAATCATCTCGACCATATGCCAGATCTTTGAAGACAAAGTGCAAATATGTCATCATTGCCCGGAATGCGAAGTGCTGCGCTCAGGATTGTTGACAGGTCTTGACGCAAGTGATCTCGGCAATTATAATAACTGTTGATCCATGAATTTTTCATGTGAACCATTGAACCAAAAGCGTTGACAAAGACAACAACCACACGCAAGATCGGTGCAGAGAGAGGAACCTAGGCTGAAATTTCCTCCGGATATCACGTATGGTTTACCCCTTTGTAGCTGCAATTTTGAAAGTGGAGTTAGAATATCGCCTTTATTGGGGATTATCCGCGAGTAAGGATCTGCCGGGTCATGCCCGTTATCGTCATGCCAATGAGGGCTGTATTTCCGAATATGGATGAATCAGCTGAATTAGGGTGGAACCACGAGTATATATCACTCGTCCCTTTGCCGGGACGGGTGTTTTTTGCGTTCCTTTGCAAAATGACTGGAATAGCAATAGATAATCAGTCCATAAATATCTGGACACGAAGGTTACATTAACAGGAGGAATGAGACAAATGGCAGTGAACATTAAACTACCGGATGGTTCGGTACGTGAGTACGCGGATGGCAGCACCATTGAGGACGTAGCCGCTTCGATTAGCAGCGGATTGCGCAAAAATGCCGTAGCCGGCAAGCTGGATGGTATCGTGGTGGACTTGTCCACAACACTTCATGAGGGAGCATTGGTGGAGATCGTAACTCTGGATTCACCAGAAGGACTTGAAGTGATGCGTCATAGTACAGCTCACTTGATGGCTCAAGCAGTGAAACGTTTATATGGTAACAAAGAGGTACGTCTCGGTATCGGCCCTGTCATCGAAGATGGTTTCTACTATGATATGGACCTCGAACATGCGCTCAATCCTGAAGATCTGCAAAAGATCGAGAAGGAAATGGAACGTATTGTGAACGAGAACTTGCCAATTGTACGTAAGGAAGTTAGCCGCGAGGACGCGATCAAAACGTTCGAAGAAGTAGGCGATCCTTACAAACTTGAGTTGATTCGTGACTTGCCGGAAGACAGTGTAATCACCATTTATGAGCAAGGTGAATTCTTCGACTTGTGTCGTGGTCCTCACGTACCATCGACTAGCAAAATCAAAGTGTTCAAATTGATGAATGTCGCTGGTGCTTACTGGCGTGGAGATAGCAAAAACAAAATGCTTCAACGTATATATGGTACGGCTTTTGTGAAAAAAGCACAGCTGGACGAGCATCTGCACTTCCTTGAAGAAGCTCGCAAACGCGATCACCGCAAGTTGGGTAAAGAGCTGGAAATGTTCACATTCTCCCAACTGGTCGGTCAAGGTCTGCCAATCTGGTTGCCTAACGGTGCGAAGCTGCGCCGCACTCTGGAGCGTTATATTGTGGATCTGGAAGAAAGCCTGGGATACCAACATGTATACACACCGGTTCTGGGTAACGTGGAATTGTACAAAACATCTGGACACTGGGAGCACTACCAGGAAGATATGTTCCCGAAAATGGTTATGGATAATGAGGAACTTGTTCTCCGTCCAATGAACTGTCCTCACCATATGATGGTGTACAAGTCCAGTATGCACAGCTACCGTGATCTGCCAATCCGGATTGCCGAGCTTGGAATGATGCACCGTTATGAAATGTCGGGGGCATTAACAGGTCTGCACCGTGTACGTGCAATGACACTGAATGACTCACACATTTTTGCACGCCCGGATCAGATCAAAGAAGAGTTTGCTCGTGTTATCGAGTTGATTCAAACCGTGTACAAGGATTTCGGTATTAACGAATACCGTTTCCGTCTGTCCTATCGTGATCCGAAGGATACCGAGAAATACTTCCAGAACGACGAGATGTGGGAAATGTCCCAACGCATGCTGCGTGAAGTTGTGGAAGAGCTTGACCTTCCATTCTATGAAGCAGAAGGTGAAGCGGCGTTCTACGGTCCGAAGCTGGATGTTCAGATCAAAACAGCCCTGGGCAAAGAAGAGACATTGTCTACGGTTCAACTGGACTTCCTGTTGCCTGAGCGCTTTGAACTTGAATATGTGGGAGATGACGGACAGAAACATCGTCCGGTCGTTATTCACCGCGGTGTAATTAGTACAATGGAACGTTTCACAGCATTCTTGCTGGAGAACTTTGCAGGAGCTTTCCCGCTGTGGTTGTCTCCGGTTCAGGCAAAAGTAATCCCGGTATCCGGAAACTTCGACGATTATGCGCGTGAAGTGGAAGCAAAGCTGAAACGTGCGGGAATCTCTGCTGAAGCTGATCTGCGGAATGAGAAGCTTGGATATAAAATCCGTGAGGCGCAGCTTGAGAAAATGCCTTATATGTTTGTTGTTGGTGAGAATGAGCGCAATGCAGAAGCAGTATCTGTGCGTAAGCGTGGAGAAGGCGATCTGGGCATGAAACCGGTCGATGAAATTATCGCTCAATTGAAAGAAGAAATTGCAACACGTTTGGTATAAATGAACAAATGATCTATCAGATAACCAGTGCATAAGTTGCGCTGATCACTCTGCATAACGCCTGGATAACATGGGATTGACTATGTTATTCAGGCGTTTTTTCGTAGTGTTTGCAGTAAAAAGTATAGATTAATTGCTTTTTGGAAAACCTTTGCAGTGAGGGGGAGGTTATACAATGAAAAAGCAATTCTCAATTCAAAAGAAACATATACGGGGTTTATTGGTTGGCTGTGTGATATTCGCCGGGATGATGATTAACCTGAATCAGGCGGATGCCTATACATTTGAAGAGGAAAGTACAGTACTGCATGTCGAGAGTCAGAGCAGCAGCAGTGAAGGTCCGATTATTGAAACTTCGAGCAAGTCTTATCAAGAATTTCCAGAACAGGTCAGCCATCAATACAGCGATGAGGCCCAGCTGACCACCATGGTGTATATGGCATTATTGTGGTCACCACAACCAATGGTCATTCCAAGGCCTGAGCTTCCAGAAAAACAAGTGGCGGATCCGTCTATGCCGGTGCTTGCTCCGCGTTCAGAACAAATCCTGGGTACACAAAAGGTTACAGCAACGGGATACACGGCAGGAGTGGAGTCTACAGGAAAAGGGCCTAAACATCCTCAATACGGAATTACGTATTCCGGTGTCAAAGTACGTCGTGATAAAGAAACAGTTTCCACGATTGCAGCTGATCCAAAATTGTTCCCGATGGGTTCCATTCTGTATATTCCGGGTTATGGATACGGTATTGTTGCAGATACTGGTTCGGCGATCAAAGGTAATAAAATCGATCTGTATTTCCCGACAACCAAGCAAGTGTACAAAGAGTGGGGCAAAAAGGATGTGGAGGTACAGGTGATCAGGCAAGGCGCTGGAAAGTGTACAGAAAAGATGCTCAGCGAGTTGGCCGATGCGATCGATGTGTACAAATCTGTACCGGATTCCTGGCTGGACAAGGCCATTTAATTTCACATGTGAACATGAATAACAGAAGTGCTCTCTCCACATAATATTGACTGGGGACGAACCCCGCGGTGCAGCAATGCATCGTAAATATGAAGAGAGAGGTGATTCGTTGTGGCTAAGAAATCACAAGGGTACCAAACGCCAAACGAGAAGTACAATGCAGAGTTTGGAGAAGAGAATGCAGCAGCAAAAGTGAAGCAATCCGCTCAAAACAAAGTACAAGATAATTTCCAAACACCTGATGAAAAATACAATGCCGAGTTCGGTGTAGAAAACACAGGCCAAACTGGCCAAGGTCAAGGCAAAGCATCAAAATACAAAAAATAATTGAAGATTCATTAATCTAATGATGATTCAGCACCCTGGAGCAGCAGCTCCGGGGTGTTTTACATATGCGAAGTTTTTTACATTAATATCCTCTCATCTCAGTCTCGAGACCGAGATGAATTCCATCTGCCGCCGCTGTTCTCATTGTCTTGTCTGAGTTACACTGGATACATAATACAGACAAAGGAGACATGAGCGATGAAACGATCGACGCGTGACCGCTGGTGGGTTGGCATACCTCTTATTGCTATTGGTGCGATGATCTTGTTCAGACAATTGGGATATGACATTGATGTAGGATATATTTTCAGAACATATTGGCCGTTATTTCTAATCTGGTGGGGGGTCAAAGGAATCTCCGAGATTCGTCGAAACGGGGGTTACGCCTTTATTGGACCGGTAATTGTACTGGCGATTGGTGGTTACTTTCTTGCCCGTAACCTGGGATGGATTGATTACTCCATGGGTGAGTTCATCCGTTATCTGATTCCGGTTATGCTGATTGGCGGAGGATTGTTTGTACTGATCGGGCCACGACGTCGTGATCGGAAACATCATGACAAGATGCAGCCACCTCCCGCACCTGAGCAACCCTATAAACCGTTGGCTCCGGAGGATCTGGAGATGCCGTCGTCGTTTGACGAACAATTCGAGAAAACATTTGGCAAACCAAAACAGGAACAGAAGAACGATCCACATGGCCCTCATTTCACAGGATCAACGGATTCATCATCACAAGGGCATCAATATAAGAAGAAACATCAATCGTATAACTCTAACGATACCGGATATGGAGAACATTATGGTGATGGCTACGGAAATGGTTATGGGGATTATGGCAGTGGCAATACCATTAACAAATCGGCGTTCATCGGTGATCTGTACATGGGGCAGGAAGTGTTCTCGTTGAAACCAATGAACATCTCGGCTTTTATCGGAGATACTGTAATTGATTTGACCAAGGCACAGATTCCTTATGGGGAGACGAAGATTGTCATTTCTTCATTTATTGGGGATGTGAAAGTATTTGTACCGGAAGATATGGATTTGGGTGTGACGGTGACGACAAATTCCTTCATTGGAGATATGTCACTGTTGAACCAGAAACGCGGCGGATTCCTGAGTAGTGCCCAAGCTGAAACTGCTCATTACCATGAAGCAAGCAAAAAGGTACGGATTATCGTAAGTGTGTTTATCGGAGACGTCAAAGTGAATAAGGTGGGTTAACGCATGATTCGAACAATTCTCAAGGCCAATAAATGGGAACTGATGATGTATTTTGCGCTAACCGGTCTGATTACGCTGGGCGGCTTCTATCTATTGTATGGAGAGGTGTTGATGGGGGCTGGTCGTCAGCGGGCATGGACCTATGTTGCCGTTGTTGTGCTGGCCACCGTTATCACCGGATATATCGCTGCATTACGGCTTCAGCGTAAGATCGACCTGCTAGATCTCAACATGTTGAAAGTTTCCAAGGGTAATCTGGCGGTGCGAATGCCTGAAGCGGATGACGCTTCGTTTGGTCGTGTCTATCAGGAGTTCAATGTCATGATGGATTCGATTGAGAAAAAAATGAGACTGCTTCAGCGCCTCGGTGAGCAGGAAGTCATTGAGAAGGAGCAAGCCTCGGAGCGGGCTGTGCTTGAAGAGCGCAAACGAATGGCAAGGGACCTCCATGACACGGTTAGCCAGCAGCTGTTTGCCATGCATATGTCGGCTTCGTCCTTACCTCGTCTGCTGGAGATGAATCCTGAACATGGCGGTAAAGTACTGGACCAGTTAATCCAGATGTCACATATTGCACAGCGTCAGATGCGAGGACTGATTGCCCAACTTCGACCGGTGGAGCTGGAAGGGCGTGATCTCACCGCAGCACTGGATAGTTGGTTTCCTGATTATTGCAGGCAGAATGGTCTTAAAGGTGTGAAAGAGCTGGAACTGGATGGCGGAATCTCGGATGCCATTGAGCACCAGCTGTTTCTTGTTATTCAGGAGGCGGTTGCCAATGTTGTGAAGCATGCAGAGGCGGGAGTGGTTAGTCTGTCCATACGGGAGAGTGAACATCAGATCAGCATGAGCATCAGCGATGATGGTCAGGGATTTTTGCAGCAAGCGGAGCGTCCGGGTTCATACGGGTTATCTACCATGCGTGAACGGGCGGAGAAGCTTGGGGGGCAAGTTCAGATTATATCGAAACCGGGAGCGGGAACGACGGTGCGGGTATTGATCCCGAAATTCCCGAACGTTCCTGAGTGAACCAGAGGGGGAGACGGAATGAGTGGTAAAGTAAACGTGATGATTGTGGATGACCATGATATGGTGCGCATGGGGTTGAAAACATATCTAATGCTGGAACCTACTTTTCATGTGATGGGAGAAGCGGGCCACGGGCAGGATGCGCTTGATCAGTTACGTAAGTTAAATGATAGTGAAATGCCGGACCTGATTCTAATGGATCTGATGATGCCGGTAATGAATGGCGCTGAAGCAACAAAAGCCATTATGACTGAATTTCCAGGGATGAAAATTGTGATGCTCACCAGTTTCCTGGAGGATGATCTGGTTGTGCAAGCGATTGAAGCGGGTGCGGTAAGTTATGTACTGAAGACAGTCTCTGCTGAAGAACTGATATATGCTCTTCAAGGGGCCTATAGAGGCATGCCTGTTATGACAGGTGATGTGTCGCAGGCATTAACCCGGGGAATCAGACAACGTACAGCTAGAGAGAGTGAATCGGGTCTGACTGAACGGGAGAAGGAAGTGCTGCTGCTTATTGCAGAGGGAAAGACCAACAAAGATATCGGAGAAGAATTACATATCAGTATCAAAACCGTCAAAACACATGTGAGTAACCTGCTGATGAAATGTGAGATGGACGATCGTACACAATTGGCCATCTATGCGCATCGTCAGGGTTGGGTGAAAACGAAAGGGTAAAATGCTGTCATGACAGGGAAAAGAGTCTATTCTTACGTGCTTTTATCTCCTTTTTAATTGTTTTTAAGGTACGGTTAAGGTTTAAAGTACAAAATAAGGACAGTTAAAGAATATCTCTTGGGAATAAGAGATTGGGAGGTAGAGAGGCATGGACGAACGCAACTATAGATCGAACCGTCAAGACGAGGAAAACGAAACCAAACAAACGGAGAACCGCAATTCTTCCGGAACGGACGAATCCTCCTATTATTATTCTTATGGACCTTTTCAGTCCGTGAATCAGGAAGATACAGCAAATCACATGGGAAGCAATAATCAGCGTGAAGAAGGAAATGTAGAGATTACAAAACCTGATCCGGTGAGACCCGTACCTACTTACTATAATAGTGAATCATCTGAACAAGCGAAAAGATCATCAGGAGGCGGCGGAAACGGCTCAGGTAACGGTGGAGATCAAGGGAATGGCGGCAAAGGCAACTGGAACTATAATAACCGCAAGCCGCGTTCTTCCGTAAGATCACTTCTATTTTCCTTTATTGCCGGTATGCTGGTCATCACCGTTCTCATGTACACAGCTGACAGAACAAACATGTTCACACCGGAGACGGCACTTACGAACACTGACAATCAAAGTTCAGGACAGGAAGCGTCCACAAACACAGGCGGAGGCAACAATGTGACAGCGTCGTTACTGCCAACAGGCAAAGAAGATGTGTCTTCCGTAGTAACAAGTACAAGTCCGGCTGTCGTCAAAATCGAAACACTCGCGAAGCAGTCCTCACGTACAGGATTGGGTCAGGGTGGATCAAATACAAGTGATCCGTTGTACCAATATTTCTTTGGTAATGGCGGCGGAACGGAAGGCAATCAAGGCCAAAGCCAGCAACCACAAAGCAGTAATCAGCTTGTGCCTATGGGCATTGGTTCCGGGTTCATTTTTGACAAAGAAGGATATATCCTGACGAATCAACACGTTGTTCAGGGTGCAGACGTAATCCAGGTAACCCTGGAGAACAACAGTAAACCTTATGAAGCTAAATTGCTGGGAAGCAGCTTTGATCTGGATTTGGCTGTATTGAAAATTGAGAAAAACAGTGGTGACGATGCGTTCCCTGTAGCTCCACTGGGTGATTCCAACAGTACTCAAGTCGGTGAATGGCTTGTAGCTATTGGTAACCCGGAAGGATTTGAACACACGGTTACAGCAGGTGTATTGAGTGCTAAAGAACGTACGATCAGCATTCCAGATGAAGAAACAGGAAAAACACGTGAGTACAGCCATTTGCTGCAAACAGATGCTTCGATTAATCCGGGTAACTCCGGTGGCCCATTGCTTAACCTGAATGGGGAAGTCATCGGAATGAACGTTGCAGTAAGCGCAGATGCACAAGGGATTGGTTTTGCGATCCCGTCGAGCGTCATCTCTGAAGCTGTTAAATATCTTAAAGAGAACAAAGAAGTTCCCAAAGAGCCAGTACCATTTATCGGTGCGTCCCTGATGGCTCTCACGCCTGAAGTTGCTAAACAAATGGGAACAGATGTAACCGAAGGTTCTGTCGTAGCCAGCACGATCTTCCAATCACCGGCTTATCAAGCAGATCTTCGTGCATATGACATCATCACAGGTGCCAACGGTACGCCTTACGCGACAAGTCAAGATCTGATTGATTTCATCAAGAAACAGGAAATCGGCAGTGAAGTGACATTAAACGTGGTGCGTGACGGTAAGAAAATGGATCTGAAAATCAAAATCGGCAACAAAAATGATTTTGATACTTCACAAACAACAGGTACACAACAGCAGCAACCATAAATATCGGGTACGGATTGACAGAACGGAAGGGTTTGAAGGCCCTTCCGTTTTTTTGCCCTGATGGGGTAAGGTTTAATGGACTAATACTGATTGGAGTCCGCCTACTTGAAGATGCAGATTGTGCTTCTGCCTGTTACAATGGGATAAAACGTTAGGATAAAGGAGAAAGACCATGCGCTCAACTATTTTGATTGTGGATGATGACGAAAAAATTGTATCCATGCTCCGCCGGGGGCTGGCTTTTGAAGGATATGAGGTACAGACGGCTTCCAACGGAGCTGAAGGCCTCAGCAAACTGATGGACAAGGAGCCGGACATCGTTGTGCTGGATGTGATGATGCCGCAGATTGACGGATTTGAGGTATGTCGCAGATTGAGAGAAGCAGGCAGTAAAGTGCCTGTGCTGATGCTGACGGCCAAGGATGAAGTGCAGAGCCGCGTGACCGGACTGGACACGGGAGCCGATGACTACCTTGTAAAACCTTTTGCGCTGGAAGAATTATTGGCACGTGTCCGTGCATTGCTGCGCCGCAAGTCTGATAGTGGGGGTACGCCGGACAACCGCTTAATGTATGAAGATATCATTTTGGACAATGACTCACGTGAAGTATTGCGAGATGGGCAGCGTCTGGAGCTGACTGCCAAAGAATTCGAACTGTTGAATCTGTTCATGCAAAATCCAAGACGGGTACTTTCCCGTGATCTGATTATGGATAAAATCTGGGGTTATGATTACAGCGGTGAGTCTAATGTGCTTGAAGTGTACATTGCCATGCTCAGACAGAAGACCGAAGAATACGGTGGCAAGCGTCTAATCCAGACCATCCGGGGAGCCGGCTATATCCTGAGAGGTGACTCCTGATATGTCCATCCGGTTAAGACTAACCGCATGGTATTCTGGCATTTTGGCGGCTGTTCTTATCTTTTGGGGCGTTGTAATCTATGCCTTTGTGTATTTTAACTCCTATCAGGAAGTCGAACAGCAATTGAAGGTGAAGAGTACCCGGATTACGGAGCAGATCGGTGTTAATCCTCTTTCACAGTCGTTGGATCTGGACCCATTTACAGAGAGTCAGCTTCAGGAGGCACAAATCTATATTCAACTCTGGGATTACCAGAGCCGCTCGGGCATAATTTCCGGCAATATGAAGAAATTAGGGATTCAGTTTCCGGTATTAAAAACCAATGAAATTCTTGAAAAGCGTGGCATATCCAAGATCTATGTGGATGGGACACCGTTTCTGGTGAATCAGCTTCCCCTTTCTCTTCAGGGTACCAATGAAGTACGTGGAATTCTTCAGGTTGGTGCGAATGTAAGTTCACAGGAGCGCCTGTTGGAAGCGTTGCTTAATATTTTGGTTTTTGGTTGGCTGGTAGCGATGGCCCTCGCTATTACCTCAGGTCTCGTCTTGGCTCGCAAGTCGATGCGTCCGCTCGTGACTGTCATTGATGCCGCCAATCAGATTCAATCTGGAGATGACTTAAGTGTACGTATTCAATATGCTGGGCCGAAGGATGAGATCGGGCGTCTGATTGAAACGGTGAATAATATGCTTGAACGTACAGAATTGTCATTCCGTGGTTTGGAGGAGACGAATGCTGCCCAGCGCCGCTTTGTATCCGATGCATCGCATGAACTGCGTACGCCGCTGACCACCATTCGCGGGAACGTAGACTTCTTGAAGAAGCTGTGGGATCAGGAGGGAACCGACCGACCGAATCTGGATGAGGAGACTGTCAAACAAATGTCGCTGGAAGCCATTGAAGATATGGCGGACGAGGGAAAACGTATGAGCAGGCTGATCAGCGACATGTTATCGCTGGCGAGAGCGGATACGGGTCAGAAAATTGAACTGAATCCGATCCCGCTGCAGATTCTCGTACAGGAAGTGGCACGCAGAGCACAATTTCTGGATCGTCAGGCAGACTGGCTTCCGGGAGATTTTTCCATCCTTAACGGCATTTATGTGAACGGTAGCAAGGACTATCTGCAACAGATGTTATTTATCTTCATCGAAAATGCATTTAAATACACACCTGAAGGCTCCGTGACGCTGGATGCCGTATTATACAAAGGCCAGGTGGGACTACGCATCAGCGACACCGGTATTGGGATGGATCGGGACGAAGTGCCGTTCATCTTTGATCGCTTCTATCGGGCAGATGAATCCCGCGGGGCTACACCTGGCATAGGTCTGGGACTTTCGATTGCGAAGTGGATTATTGAGGAACACCATGGATCGGTTGAGGTTGTGACCAGACGTGGAGAAGGAACCACCTTTATTATCTGGTTGCCGGTTGTCTTTGCTCCGCCTATCGAATAAAGGTATAATAGACAGGACTGCAATTACATCGGCAACGTTGCCGAGAAAGAAAGCGGGTGGCAACCAAGTGGAAGTACTACGAATTTCGCCGCGGGGATATTGTTACGGCGTTGTGGATGCGATGGTGCTCGCGCGTCAAGCGGCACGCAATCTGGATTTACCACGACCTATTTATATATTGGGTATGATTGTGCATAACCAACATGTGACGGATTCCTTTGAAGATGAAGGTATTATTACATTGGATGGTCCGAACCGGATGGATATTTTGAGCCAAGTGGAGAGTGGCACGATTATTTTCACAGCTCACGGTGTATCTCCTGAAGTGCGCAAGTTGGCACGGGACAAAGGATTGACAACAGTGGATGCAACATGCCCTGATGTCACCAAGACCCATGATCTCATTCGGGAGAAGACAGCAGAAGGTTATCAGATCATCTATATCGGCAAAAAGAATCACCCTGAACCAGAAGGTGCCGTAGGTGTTGCACCAGATCTCGTTCATCTGATCGAGAAGGAAGAAGAGATCGAAGAACTGAACGTATCTCCGGGCAAAATCCTTATTACGAATCAGACAACGATGAGCCAGTGGGATATCAAACACATTATGAGCCGTCTGCTGGAGAAGTTTCCGGGCGCAGAGATTCATAATGAGATTTGCCTCGCAACTCAGGTTCGTCAGGAAGCTGTTGCTGAACAGGCAGGTCAAGCGGACCTGGTTATCGTGGTGGGTGATCCTCGCAGCAATAACTCTAATCGTCTGGCACAAGTGTCGGAGGAGATCGCCGGGGTTACGGCCTACCGTGTATCCGATGTCTCCGAGATTCAGCAAGAATGGCTGAAAGGTGTAAATAAGGTGGCTGTTACTTCGGGTGCATCAACACCAACACCGATTACGAAGGAAGTCATCCTTTATCTGGAGCAGTATGAACATGACAAGCCGGAGACGTGGGAGATCAAACGTACCGTGAACATGAGCAAACTGCTGCCTCCAGTTCGAGAAAAAACACGTACACCATAGGGCGAAAAAAATGTAAAATGTAAGTCTACGTGTATGTGAATTGCAAACGAGTTGTGAATGAGAAGAACCCTGTTACGCAGATCCGAATGTCGGAGCCTGTGGAGCAGGGTTCTTTTTGATATAGGGATAAAGAATGTGTACCTTGACGCAATAGGAGAACTATGTTATATTCACTTTAACGGATAAAAGCTTAAAAGCGAACAAGCGTTTAAGCGCGACAGAGTTTTTATATTTAATCAGACGCACATTAAGAAATGATTGTGCTCTCATACAAGGAAGGATGGGAATTAATATGATCGTTATTGCAGGCAAGGCTACACCGGAGGAACAGATTCAGGATATCGTTGCAGTTATTGAAAAAGAAGGGCTTCAGGTGCATATCTCTCGCGGAGAGGATCGTACTATCATTGGTTTGATTGGAAAAGTTGAACCTAAAATGCAAGAGCATCTTCGCCAAATGAAAGGTGTCGAGAATGTCGTTAAAATCTCGAAGTCCTACAAATTGGCAAGCCGCGACTTCCATCCGGAAGATACGGTGATCTCCATCAAAGGTGTAGATATCGGCGGAAAAGAACTTGTTGTCATGGGCGGACCATGTGCGGTTGAATCCGCTGCCCAGATTGATGAGATTGCCGGGCTTGTGAAAGCTGCTGGTGGGCAAGTGTTACGTGGAGGTGCATTTAAGCCGCGTACGGGTCCTTACAGTTTCCAGGGAACGGGCGTAGAGGGATTGATCATGATGGCGGAAGCAGGCAAGAAACATGATCTGCTGACCATTACAGAAGTCATGACACCTGAGTATGTGGATATTTGCGCCGAGTACGCCGATATTCTGCAAGTAGGTACACGTAACATGCAGAACTTTGATCTGCTCCGCAAATTGGGTGAGTGTGGCAAACCGGTATTGTTGAAACGTGGCTTCAGTGCGACATACGATGAATTGTTGAATGCGGCTGAGTACATTCTTGCGGGTGGTAACCCAAATGTCATGCTGTGTGAGCGTGGTATTCGTACGTTTGAATCCTACACACGGAATACGCTGGATCTGTCAGCGATCCCTGTTCTGCAGTCTCTGAGCCATTTGCCGGTTATTTCTGACCCAAGTCATGGTACTGGACGACGTGAACTAGTGGAGCCGATGACAAAAGCTTCCGTTGCTGCGGGCGCCAATGGACTGATCATTGAAATGCATACCGATCCGGATAACTCCATGACAGGAGATGGTGTGCAGTCCTTGTTCCCTGACCAATTCGCCAACCTGTTGCAGGATCTGGAGAAATTGGCACCAATCGTGGGTAAATCATTCAGCACAGCCAAACAACCGGCAGAATTTTTCCCGGCACGTGTAGGCGTATAATAAGAATTTCATAGTCAAGGTCTGGATCATCATCCGGGCATCTCCTCCGATCTCGTTCATTGCAACGGAATCAGATAGATGCTCGGTTTTTTGCATATTTTGCAGTTTTGAACGTATTTATTAATCAATAGTGATAAGAAACATTTATGATGTGAAGTTTTTTCCATGATTTAGGTTAAAATAGAGGTCGCTTTACCGCATTAAACCAGTTAAATGTATATGAAACTAGTTGTTATATGAATTTATGTTATTTATAAAGTGTGAGTATATCTAACATCCCTTCAAAAAATACCTTACATAAGTATTGACGATGTCATGTTTTAAAATTTATAATGACGACAGAAAAAAATTCGAATTTAGACATTTTCTTAGTGGGGTTGTTTAATGTTCGGAATATTTGGGAGGACGAATACATGTCGGTTGAAAACGTATTGAAATCAATTCAAGAGAACAACATCGAGTGGGTAGATTTTCGTTTTGTAGATTTAGCTGGTCGTGCACATCACATCTCGTTGCCAGCTTCGGCTGTTGATGCAGACACGTTCGTAAATGGAGTAGCTTTTGACGGTTCTTCTATCCAAGGTTTCCGCGGAATTGAAGAGTCCGATATGGTTATGATGCCAGACCCTGAAGCGACTTATGTCGATCCGTTCACTGCACACCCTACATTGAATGTTATGTGTGATATCTTCACTCCGGATGGCGAGCGTTATGAGCGTGACCCACGCAGCATCGCTGTTAAAGCAGAAGCTTATTTGCAAGAGAGCGGTGTAGGTACAGCGGCATTCTTCGCACCTGAATCCGAGTTCTTCATCTTCGACGATGTACGTTATGAGAGCGGCACGAACAGCTCTTCTTACTATGTAGATTCCGAAGAAGCTTCATGGAACACTAACCGCAAAGAAGAAGGCGGAAACCTGGGCTTCAAAGTTCGCACTAAAGGTGGATATGTTCCAGTAGCGCCAGTGGATACACAACAAGATATTCGTAGCGAAATGTGTCGCCTTTTGGAAGAAGCAGGCCTGTCGATTGAGCGTCATCACCATGAAGTGGCGACAGCGGGTCAAGCTGAAATCAACTTCCGTTTTGATACACTGAAGAAAACAGCAGATAACCTGCTTGCATACAAATACATCGTGCACAACACTGCACGTCAATATGGTAAAGTAGCAACATTCATGCCAAAACCATTGTTCGGTGATAATGGTAGCGGAATGCACGTTCACCAATCCATCTTTGATGGCGATTCCCCATTGTTCTATGACAAAGCGGGATATGCTAACCTGAGTGAAATGGCTTTACATTACATCGGAGGTATCTTGTACCATGCTCCGGCACTGATCGCTTTGACTAACCCTAGTACAAACTCATTCAAACGTCTTGTACCTGGTTACGAAGCACCAGTAAACCTGGTTTACTCCAAAGGTAACCGTTCCGCAGCAGTTCGTATTCCGGTTGCAGCTGTGACACCAAAAGGTTGTCGTATCGAGTTCCGTACACCAGACTCCACAGCTAACCCATACTTGGCATTCTCCGCAATGTTGATGGCTGGTCTGGATGGAATCAAACGCAAAATCAACCCAACTGAGCTTGGATATGGTCCTCTCGATAAAAACATCTATGACCTGTCTGATGCAGATAAAGAAAACATCCGCAGTGTGCCAGCTTCCCTCGAAGAAGCACTTGATGCATTGGCAGCTGATAACGAGTTCTTGACTGAAGGCGGCGTATTCACAAAAGAATTCATTGAAAACTACATCAACCTCAAACGTGATGAAGCAAAAGCAGTAGCGATCCGCATTCATCCGCACGAGTACAGCCTCTACTTCGACTGCTAATCGGTCGGGGTCGGAACAGTTCTTGTTCCAACTTAAAGCCTCCGGGACACGTTCTCGGAGGCTTTTCCTTGAATTAAACAATGTAGTGCTTTAACTTTGCAGGGTGATAAAGGAATTTGATGACCTGAATTCAACACTTCAGTGCATATTGCCCTTGAAGCAGATAGAGAATACTGATATCATAGCGATAATATTCACTTTGAGTGCATTTTGCACAAATCCATAGAGCGACTTTCAATAAGTAAGATATAGATCAAAATGATTCAATTTGTCTATATCTTATACCCGTGAGCGATTCTAATCGAATTGTGCAAAATGCTGTTTGTATGTCAGAGTTACGGATGGAAAGGGCGGGGGATTTTGTGACAAAAAGAGCGTATAACTTTAATGCAGGACCTGCGGCGTTACCACTTGAGGTACTGGAGCGTGCACAGGCGGAATTTGTAGATTTTCGTAATACAGGCATGTCGATTATGGAGATGTCCCACCGTGGAGCGGTGTACGAGTCTGTACATAATGAAGCTCAGGAGCGGTTGTTGTCGCTTCTAGGCAATCCAAAAGGATACAAGGTTCTCTTTCTGCAGGGCGGTGCAAGCACTCAGTTCGCGATGTTGCCAATGAACCTGCTAGGTGCAGGGCAGACTGCAAGTTACGTGATGACTGGCAGCTGGGCCAAAAAGGCTCTGTCTGAGGCGAAATTGATTGGCGAGACACATGTTGCTGCATCTTCAGAAGCAGAGAAGTTCATGAAATTGCCGGATGTTTCGAATCTGAGTTTGCCAGAACGTACGGCTTATGTACATCTGACTTCCAACGAAACGATCGAAGGTACGCAATTCAAGTCGTTCCCGGATACCGGTTCAGTACCTCTGATTGCGGACATGTCGAGTGATATTTTCTGTAAACCATTTGATCTTAATCAGTTTGGCATGATCTACGCGGGTGCACAGAAGAACCTGGGTCCATCCGGAATTACGGTTGTGATTGCTCGTGAGGAACTGGTGAGTGAATCACCTAAATCGATCCCAACCATGCTTCGTTACAGCACACATGTAGATAATAACTCCCTGTACAATACGCCGCCATCCTTCTCGGTATATATGGTGAATGAAGTATTGAAATGGATTGAAGAACAGGGCGGATTGGCTGGTATTGAGCAAAAAAACACGAAAAAAGCCGAATTGCTCTATAACACAATTGATGCTTCCGGCGATTTCTACCGTGGTTGTGTGGAACCAGAAGATCGTTCCCTGATGAATGTAACCTTCCGTCTTGCTTCTGAGGAACTGGAGAAGAAGTTTATCAAGGCATCGGAGGAAGAAGGATTCGTAGGTCTGAAAGGACATCGCAGTGTGGGTGGTCTCCGTGCCTCCATTTACAATGCTGCTCCTTATGAGAGTGTTAAGGCACTGACAGACTTCATGAGCCACTTCCAGAAGACAAATGGATAATTAAAGTATAGGTATGGTGTCATGGACCTTCGTGTCTAATCCTGTGCCTTACCAGAGCCTTCCACATTGACGTGTGGAGGGCTTTTCTTTAAGATTAGAGGGTTGTCGTCAACATGAAATGAAAAGGAGATTGAACACATATGGCTTTACACATCGTTCTGGTTGAACCAGAAATTCCGGCGAACACAGGAAATATTTCGCGTACTTGTGCGGCAACCGGTACCCATCTGCATCTCGTGCGTCCACTTGGATTTCGAACAGATGATGCTACATTGAAACGGGCAGGGCTGGACTACTGGCATGCCGTTCATATTGAATACCACGACTCATTTGCAGAGGTTCAGGAAAAATATCCGGAAGGTCGCTTCTTCTACGCAACTACGAAGGCAAAGAACCGATACAGTGACTTTAATTTTCAGGATGGGGATTTCCTCGTTTTTGGTAAAGAGACTAAAGGCCTGCCACCTGAATTAATTGCTGCGAATCCCGATACATGCATGAAAATGCCAATGACTGGTGACGTTAGATCATTAAATCTGTCCAATTCGGCAGCAATTATTGTATATGAAGCGTTGCGCCAGCTCAATTTCCCAGGGTTAGAAGGATAAATTCAGGTTATAAATGACGGCTAGAATTCGGTAAAAAAACATTTTTCAAAAAAAAGGACAAAAAATGTTTATTTCCAGCAGGATTCGACAAAATGTTGGCGAATCTATAAACATAGTACAAATGTACCTAGAAATTTAGAGTAAGATAGGAGAGGTGTGCCGTAGCTATGAAGCCAGCTGGAGTAGTTCGCAAAGTTGACCAATTAGGTAGGATCGTATTGCCTAAATCTTTGCGTAAAAGGTATCAAATGAATGAGGGAGATCCTGTAGAAATCTTAGTACAAGGGGACCATATTATCTTGGAGAGATATCGTCCAAAA
The DNA here is from genome assembly GCF_037976585.1 of Paenibacillus sp. FSL k6-2145. NCBI lineage: Bacteria > Bacillati > Bacillota > Bacilli > Caryophanales > Paenibacillaceae > Paenibacillus > Paenibacillus sp. FSL k6-2145. Next base: position 4,117,330 of record NZ_CP150267.1, read on the forward strand.
TGTATTTTCTGCGGATCCATCGAGGAAGTCAACGAGTTCAAAGAGCGTTACATATGCGCACAATGTTTAGATGAAATGACTCAGCTTCCACAACACGGATAAGAAGTAACGCCATGGGGTTTATTAACCCCGTGGCGTTTTTTTTGTTTTCAGTATCCAGTGCATGGTTCAGTTCCATATGAATAAAAGAAGAGTATGAAATCTAAGGTTGAATACATATAGGTAAAACCTCACTCCATACGGCATTCAGGATGCCTTGCATATTTTCTTCCTCACTATTAATACATATGACAGCTTCCTTTGAGGGAATTACGATACACAATTGACCATAGGCTCCATCCGCGCGATAAGCGCCATGAGAACACATCCAGAACTGATAGCCGTAACCTTTTCCCCAATCACCGTCTCCAGTCGTTTCGATTTGCTGGGACGTAGCCTGTCGAATCCAATCCGCAGGTACAAGCTGTCTGCCTTCCCAAAAGCCCTCCTGCAACAGTAACTGTCCAAATCGACTCAGTTCCTCATTGCTTATCCAAAGACCTGCACAGCCAAGTGTTACCCCCAATGGAGAGGTTTCCCACTCTACATCATGAATGCCAAGTGGATCAAATAACCGTGGAGTCAGGTAATCTTTCACGGTTTGGCCTGTAGCAGCCTGTAGCATGGCTGAGATCATAAATGTATCCCCACTGCTATATGTAAATTGTTCTCCAGGTAGCCGGTCCAGAGGCAGCGACATGTAATATTTCGCCCAGTCCTTTTCGGTCAATGAAGCTCGTTCATCAGCCCAAAGAGGGGGAGAGTCATGGCCCGAAGACATTCGGAGAAGATCACGCAGTTTCAATTCCTGCGGCGATGGAAGATTGCGCTGTGCAGTTGGTACATGATCATAAGAGAAATAATCACCAAGTGTCGCATCCAGATGTAACAGACCTTCTTCAAGCGCAAGACCAACGGCCATACACGTGAAGGATTTACTGATGGAATGTTGTACCCTGCGCTGATCCTTATCCCGGTCCCAATGGGCAAGCAGATGCCCTTTTTGTAATATGCGAATGGAAAAAACGTTCAATTTTTGCTCAGTAATCGTATGAATGAAACCTTTGAGTTGCTCAGACATATTAACCTCCCTAATATCAGGTGAAACCTGAGTAAAATCGGTTGGTGAAACGTTTCCGTAATTCGAATGCAAAATCAGAACTCATGTTAGTATAAACCTGGTTTGGTGTCAATTAAAGTTGTAATAGCACTTACTAAATTTTCATTTTTTCGTAATAATAGTGTCTTTCGATGCAAATTTAGACTTAAAAAAGCATTTTTTCGAGAAAAAAACGCGAAATTTGTAAAAAGGTTATTGACAGGATTTACTCATCGGGCTTATGATTTATTCGAAACGATTCGAAGAAATCGCTTCCACATTAAAAGTGTTGTAATGAAGTCCATGTGAATCAACGTTGGCTATGTTTTGAAACGATTCGAGAAAATCGTTTCGATAACCCATCGTAATACAAGGGAATCTACAACAGCCTGCAATCCAACGCCAGAGAAACGAATGAGTAAAGACAGCAGGCGATGATGAGAGGGGTTACATTATGGCACATATAACGATCGAAACTGGATCGCCAACTTTATGCATGAACACCAGCATACATGTTGTGTCCAGTGACTCCGGAGAGACTTCAGGCGGTACACTATATCTGTTGCACGGGGCAGGCGATAATGCGAGTACCTGGCAGCGGTTAACTACAATTGAGATGTATGCAGCCCAATATGGCTGTACCATCATTATGCCGGAAGCGAATCGAAGCTACTACACCGATATGGAATACGGCCTGAATTACTTCCACTACATCACGCAGGAGTTACCTGAAATATGCAAGCGTCTGCTCAATCTGAATCCTGATCCGGAGAAAACATACGTCGCCGGTTTATCCATGGGTGGATATGGTGCACTGAAATGTGGACTAACTTATCCAGAGCGATATCGCAAAGTAGTGTCTCTATCCGGCGTAACGGATATCCAGACACGACTTCATGATCCCCATATGCCAGCGACCATGATCAAGGAAATGAAAGCGGTTTTTGGAGAACGTTTACAGGTGAAAGCCGATCAGGATATTTACGCACTGTCGGCCAAGTTGCTGGAACAGGGTGTTCCTTTACCGGATATCCTCAGTTGCTGTGGCGATAGTGACCCCTTCGTAGAGATGAATCGCGACTATGCGAAATACATGCAGGGGACTGCCTTTGATTTTCGGTATGTGGAGACGCCGGGGGCTCATGAATGGAGATTTTGGGAGCACCACCTGAGAACGATGTTTGATTTTCTGTACAACGACAAGACCATAGTAGAGTGAGGAGATGCAATGTGAAACCTGCAGCCGAAGGACCTAGCAAAAAGCTGAAGGGAAACGTGAAGGGCAATTCGCTCTGGACTGAAATCTGGAAGCACCGAATGACATACACCCTGCTTATTCCGGGGCTTGTCTGGCTAATCCTGTTTGCCTACATGCCGATGGGTGGCCTGTCTCTGGCATTCAAAGATTACAAAGCCAACCTGGGCATCTGGGGAAGTCCATGGAGCGGATTCGAGAACTTCAAATATGTTTTCCGTGATCCAACCTTTATCGACGCAGTATGGCGTACGCTGTACATCAATATTCTGAAACTGATTATTCAGTTCCCATTCCCGATCATTCTGGCGCTGTTGTTGAATGAATTGCGGATGCGAAGAGGGAAAAAATTGTTCCAAACCGTTCTTACGTTTCCGCACTTCCTGTCCTGGATCATCGTATCCGGGGTAGTCATCAATGTGCTGGCATATGACGGACTGGTAAACAGCGCGCTCGGATTACTCGGATTGCCAACGATTAACTTCCTGGGGTCTGAATCCAACTTTGTACCAATGTTGCTGTTGACTGATATTTGGAAATCAAGTGGATGGGGCGCGATTATATTCTTGGCTGCCATTTCCGGTATTGATCAGGATCAGTATGAATCAGCACAGATTGACGGGGCTTCCCGTATGCAACAGATGTTCAAAATTACTTTACCTAACATCCTTCCAACCATCACAATTATGTTTATTCTGTCGGTTGGTGGATTGATGTCTTCCGGGTTTGACCAGATCTTCAACTTGGCAAATGCCGCTACCAAAAATGTATCGGAAGTACTCGATGTATATATCTATCGGATTACGTTCCAGTCATCTACCGATTTCTCATTCTCGACAGCGGTCAGCTTGTTCCGTTCCCTGGTGAATATGGCCTTGCTGCTTCTTGCTGACAGATTTGCCAAGTGGCTTGGCGGAGACGGTTTGTTCCGATAAGAGAGGAGGAAAAATGAGATGAGCAAGAAAGCTAACAAAAAACCGAGAATTGGTACAGAAAAAATGACACTTCTCGATTACATTATCTTTGCCGTATTACTAGTGCTTGCCCTGATGATCCTGATTCCGTTCTGGAATGTCATCATGATCTCGTTTGCAACACAAAAAGAATATGCTGACAATCCATTTTTGATGTTCCCTAAAGAATGGACATTGGATTCCTACAAGGCATTGTTCGCTGACGGAACGATTCTGTCGGGGTACAAAAATACAATTATTTTGCTAGTCATCGGCTTGCCACTCAGCTTGTTCCTGACAACAAGCATGGCATATGGCCTTAGTCGCAACAAATTTCCGTTTAAGAAATTTATATTTTTCCTGGTACTGTTCACCATGATCTTTAATGGTGGTATCGTACCGCTGTACCTGATCATGAAATCACTTCATCTTACTGGTACGCTGTGGTCTGTTATCCTGGCGGGAAGCTTTAGTGCTTTTAACATGATTCTGATGATGAACTACTTCTACACCTTGCCTGAATCGCTGATGGAATCGGCGAGACTGGATGGAGCCGGAGAGTGGAGAATTTTGTTCTCTGTTGTTCTTCCGCTGGCTACACCAATTATGGCTACAATCACGTTGTTCTACGGTGTAGCTTACTGGAACAGTTGGTATGATGCGATGATATTCCTTCGAAAAGCGGATCAGTTACCGCTCCAGAATGTACTCCGAAATATTATCGTGACATCTACGACGAATGCATCCAATGCATCCAGTGTGGATGCTGCCCAGGCAAGCAACTTCTCAATGGGCATGAAGATGGCAGCCGTATTTGTCACCATGGTACCAATTATGTGTTTCTTCCCAATGCTGCAAAAACACTTTGCCAAAGGGGTATTAACAGGGGCAATCAAGACCTGATTATACGTATAGGATTTTGCAATAAAATTCTACTAAAAACATGGGGGTAAAACATGAAAACGAACAAAAAGTTGTCAGTACGAGCTCTCTTTGCCATCACGCTTAGTGTAGTTATGCTGATGGTGACCGCTTGTTCCAGCCAAGGAGCTTCAGGTGGTAACGAAAAAGATGCAGAGGGAAATTACAAAGACAACCTGACCATCTCTGTAGCTAACCTGACAGAAATCAAAAACGGGAACCTGGATAATGACTTCCACAAGTTCTGGACAGACAAATTCAATGTAACTTGGGACTACAACTATATCGATTGGGATTCATGGGGCGAGAAGCTTCGTCTGTGGATCAACTCTGGCGACTTGCCGGATGTAGCGGTATGGAACTACGTACATGGCGATGCCATTAACAGTATTGAACAAGGTTTGTTCTACAAATTCCCGGATGACTGGAAAGAACGCTGGCCTAACGTGGCAGCAGCTTACAATTTGACGGGTCTTGGAGACAAATTGGAAGAATTGACGGGTGGAACATATGTCCTGCCTAGACCAATCTATTTCGAGAACAAACCGGCTGACCCACTGACGAACCAAATTGGTGTCATTGCGCTTCGTAAAGACTGGGCTGAAGCGGTTGGTTTTGAACTGAAAGATGCTTATACAACAACCGAATTGAACGAATATGCTGCGCTAGTGAAAGAAAAAGATCCAGGCAAAGTGGGTAACAAACTTGTACCTCTGTCCTACAATGCGGCAGATGCCATGACAAACATGATTATGCCTAACAGTGTGCATGCCATGACTGACTCTCCGTTCTACAAAGGTGAAGATGGCCAATTCCACTGGGGACCAGCAGATCCTGAAACGCTGACAGGACTTAAATTGATGCAAAAAGCCTATAAAGATGGACTGCTCAATCCTGAGTTCTACACATGGAAAAACAATGAAGGTCAAAACAACTTCAAAGTAACAGGTACAGCTGCTGTAACAAGTCTGGGCGGACTGGCTTCGTACAGACAAGGTCTGGATTCCGATATGAAAAAAAATCTGGGTGTAGATAGTGATGAACTGGTACACACAGCAATCGTAGTAGGCGATGACGGTAAATACCGTAACATGGAGCAAGCCAACTTCTGGTCGGCATTGATCTTCAATCCGGACATCAGTGACGAGAAATTCGAACGGATCATGGATCTGATCGATTACTCCGCAACAAAAGAAGGACAGTTGCTCATCAACATGGGCTTTGAAGGAACCGATTGGAAATATGATGAAAACAACGAACTTGTTAGCTTGTTGCCAGAAGGAACGGTATTGGAAGATAAATACCCAGCACGTTTCGAAGGTCTGTACCTGCTCGGTGACGACTTCAGTGTTGTAAACCCTGCAATCAAAAAAGATTACCGTGATAGAGCCGTGAAATTGTTCGAAGAAAAAGCAAAACTTGGTACAGAAGGCAAATCGCTTGCACCATACGATTGGGATGTCAACCTGTACGATTCCAAAGCTAAGAGTCAGGCTTCATTCGACTACCAGAACGAATATGCCAACTTGATCCTCAAAAACGGAGATCTAGAGGCGAACTGGAAAGAATGGGTAAACAGTAAAATGTCCCTGGTTCAACCTTATCTGGATGAGCTAAACGATAAATTCTAGTAATCATTCAGTAATTCATTTTGAACCCGGTGCGCGGTCTCTCCCCGAACGCAGCCGGGTTCTTTATTTCAACAACTTATAGTGGAGGATACGATCAGATGAATAACGAGCAGTTGCTAGATCTGGTAAAACAGATGACGTTGGAGGAAAAAACAGCTCAGCTTCTTCAGTTGACTGCCAACTTTTATGAAGGAACAAATGTCGAAGGTCAGATCACAGGGCCGATGGAAGAGATGGGAATTACGGAGCAGTCCGTGGATGCCAGTGGGTCCATTCTGGGGTTGTCCGGTGCGCAGGCCATCGTTGATGTACAGCAAGCTTATATGAACAAAAGCCGTTTGGGCATTCCGCTTTTGTTCATGGCTGACGTAGTTCATGGATTCAAAACCATTTTCCCGATTCCATTGGCGATCGGTTGTTCATGGGACACAGAACTGGCTGAGAAAAGTGCTGAAATTGCAGCACGTGAATCAGCTGTATCCGGTTTGCATGTTACCTTTGCACCCATGGTGGATCTGGTTCGTGACCCGCGCTGGGGCCGTGTGATGGAAACGACAGGAGAAGACCCTTATCTGAACAGTTTGTTTGCGGCTGCGTTTGTACGTGGATATCAGGGTGATAACTTGAAGGATGAGCCAGATCGTCTTGCAGCCTGTGTTAAACACTTTGCGGCGTATGGGGCGGCTGAGGGTGGTCGGGATTACAATACGGTGGACATGTCTGAGCGTAACCTGCGTGAGTACTATTTGCCAGCATACAAAGCAGCATTGGATGCGGGCGTGGAGATGGTCATGACTTCGTTCAATACGGTTGACGGTATTCCGGCAAGTGGCAATGAGAAGTTAATGCGCGGCATTTTGCGTGACGAGTGGGGCTTTGATGGTGTATTAATCTCGGATTGGGCTTCCATTCGCGAGATGATTGCACATGGTGCTGCAGAAGATGATCGTGAAGCGGCATATCGTGCCATTCGTGCAGGGGTAGATATGGAGATGATGACACCTTGTTATGTTCATCATTTGCCTGAGCTGATTGAGAGCGGTGAAGTGGAAGAAGAGCTCATTGATGAAGCCGTTCTGCGAATTTTGCAACTGAAAGAAAAGCTGGGATTGTTCGACAATCCGCTGCGTGCAGCTGATCCTGAACGTGAACGTGAGATTGTGTTCTCCAAAGAGCACCGTCAGGTATCGTACGAACTGGCAACAAAATCAGCTGTCCTGTTGAAGAATGATGACAGTGTGCTTCCACTTCAACCTGACGCTAATGTAGCCCTCATTGGTCCTTTTGCACAGAGTCCTGACATTCTGGGTTGGTGGTCCTGTGAAGGAGTTAAGGAAGATGCAGTTAAGTTGGGAACAGCTCTGCAAGAACGCCTGACAGGTGGAAAAGTTCAATTTGCTCAAGGCAGTAATGTTCATACGATTACAGCTGAGCAGATTGCCGAAGCCCTGGAAGTGGCAAGCAAAGCAGATCTGATTGTTCTCGCTCTGGGTGAAGACTCTGAGATGAGCGGAGAAGGTGGCTCACGCACGGATATCCGTCTGCCAGCAGCCCAATTGGAATTAATCAAACAGCTCAAAGCAGCCGGCAAACCGATTGCCACCGTTATTTTCAACGGCCGTCCATTGGATCTGCATGGTGTAATCGATGAATCGGATGCCGTTCTTGAAGCCTGGTTCCCAGGTAGTGAAGGCGGAGCAGCGATCGCAGATGTTCTGACAGGTGTAGTGAATCCATCCGCACGTCTGACGATGTCCTTCCCGCAGTCCGTAGGTCAGATTCCGGTCTATTACAACCATTTCAATACAGGTCGTCCACTGAACCCGGAGAAGACGGAAGAACGTTACGTATCCAAATACATTGACAGCCCGAATGAACCTTTGCTTCCGTTCGGTTATGGTCTCTCATACACTTCGTTCTCTTATGGTGATCTTGAAGTCTCAAGTAATGAGATGACTGCAGATGAGTCCCTGAGCATCCAGGTACGTGTTACAAACACGGGTGACCGTGCAGGTGTGGAGACCGTTCAGTTGTACGTTCGTGATGTAACAGGTGAAGTCGTTCGTCCGATGCGTGAGCTGAAAGGATATGTGAAGCTTGCACTGGCGCCAGGCGAGAGTGGTACAGCCACGTTTACGTTAAATGAAGAACAGCTTCGTTATCACCATTCCGACTTAAGCCACCGCAGTGATCGAGGCGAGTTCCATATTCTTGTGGGTGCAAACAGTCGGGATACTCAGAAGAAATCATTCAGACTTGTTTAATCCGGTGAATGGAAAGAGTAATGTGTCAGGCCTTTTGTTATGAAAGGCCTGATAAACATAACAGGGGAGCGAAGAATGTGGTCAGTATCAAGGATATCGCCAAACAGGCGGGAGTTTCCATCTCTACTGTGTCATATGCGCTGAATGGCAGCAACAAAGTGACCGATGAGACGAGTTCCAAAATTTTGGCCATTGCCAAAGAACTGAACTATGTTCCAAATGCCGCAGCAAGAACACTGAAGAAGAGGGAATCCAAAATTCTAGGTGTATTCTTGACCGATTTTAGAGGAGATGTGTACGGAGACTTGCTGAGTGGCATGAAAGCCGTATGTAATGCTCAAGGTTATGACCTGATCGTGTGCAGTGGTAAACAATCCCATCGCATGCTTCCAGAGAGGATGATTGATGGTGCGATCATTCTGGATCATACGTTTGCAAGTGAGGAACTAATGCAGTATGCCGATCGTGGGCACAAAATCGTTGTATTGGACCGTGAGATGGATCATCCCAACATTAATCAGGTTCTGCTGGATAATAAGGCCGGGGCAACACTTGCGATGGAACATCTTATTGAACAGGGACATAAGAAAATCTACGTGGTTACAGGACCGGAAGGTTCGTTTGACTCTGTGCAGCGGTTAAAGGCTGTGAGACAGGTTGCTGAACGTGAAGCCGATGTGGAATGGATTGAGATTACGGGAGATTTTGAAAAGAGTGGTGGAGAACAAGCCGCAGATCAGATTGTGCAGGTGTATGATGGACCCGCAGCGGTATTCTGCCTCAATGATGAGATGGCTATTGGCTTGTGTGATCGTCTGGCAGACAGTACACTTGGCGTTGGTCAGGAGATTGACGTCATCGGATTCGACAATATTGAATTGAGCAAATACGTCCAGCCGAGACTGGCAAGCATTGATTATTCCAAACGCAAGTGGGGATCGCTCGCTGCTGAACAATTGATCAAAATTATTGCTGGAGAACCCGTTGATCATGAACGAATTTATGTGACATTAGTTGAGGGTGGGTCGGTGAGTGGGCCTATTTCGTCTGATTCGGTTATATCTATGCGGAATGACCGGGCGGTTAGCTATTGATCCCGAATACAGCAAGAGACAAGGCTTAGAAGAATCGAATCATTCTTTTAAGCCTTGTCTCTTGCTATTTCGAGGATGAAGCAATAGAAAAAGCCTCTCCGGAGAGAGGCTTGGCCTTTACAAGCCTTTTGTTTTGTCATTGTTGTAGGATGAAGTGAGAATGCCTGTAATGAAGAGAGTCAATACAATTGCAATAATCCAGAATGTCAGTGAAAATGACATGCCCTTCGCACCTCCTGCACAAGCTCATTTTCTTCTATTATAACCATTATAGGTAGAAAAGAAATGCTTCACCCTATTATTTGTAAAATAAAAAGTGTGTGGGCACCGGTCTGAGGCTGCCATCTGAAGGGTTATTCACGACCCGATTATTCAGAATAAGCGAGGATGATCCACCGCCATCCAGATTATAGGCGTCGATCACCCCAAGCTTGTACAACCGCCCTTGCAACTCTTCAAGGGTAGCACCGGAACTTCCGCCCTCATTATATCCGTCAACTACAATAATCAATAACTGATCATCCTTATAATTGCCAATGACTGTACGTGGTGCTCGTTTTGGTGATACTTTCCATTTGTCGGGAATTGCGGTTTTACGTCCATTCTGTAACAGCACGGGTACAAACGTAGCTCCAAATTGTGGTTGCAGGCGATCCAGTGAGTTTTTGTCAAAGAACTTGCCTCCAACCAGTTTGCCGGCATCATTAAGTCCTACAAAAAACAGATCTTTGAAACTGGCCTGGAAACCGTTCACGTATTTCCCGTCCATGACGGTTGTGCTAAGTGGATAACGTTTGCCTCCACTGTCAGCAAATCCACCTGCGTTGATCCCGGCAATTGCGCCGTTACGCTTCACAGCCTGCATGGTCGTCTCAGAACGCCCAGGTTCACTGTCTAGAGCCATCTGCATGGCCGTAGGGTCTTTTAACTTGATCTTCATGGCATAGCCCTTATAGCTGCCAGGATTCACTCTGTACATTTCAATCGTTAGCCGGTCACTGTCTACCCGTTCAAATGGAACGCCAAGCTTGGATGAAATCCGTTTGTTGTAGATCGTTTCCGGACGATCCGCTTGGGCGGAAGCCTTCTGCACAAGTGTAGACATCGTACTTGTTGTTTTATTATAGAGCTGTGTCGTTCTTTTAATAGAAGAAGAAGTCTGGACAGCAGCATCTTTTGCCCCCGCAAGCTCTTGGCTAATTGCTTGGGTCCGGGGTGTAATCGTATCCTCTGACAGTTCGGTAGGCATCAAACCTCCGGGTTCAAGTGGAGGACGAAGCAGCAGCAGGCATAATATCAATCCAACAAAAGGAGCGAGTGCAAGCATAAAAAAACGATTAACCTGTTTGACGGGTGTAATCATTTGAGCAGGTCCATCTTTTTCTGGAGTGTCTCCAGTTGTTTTTTGACTTCGCTCAGCTGGGTATACAGTTTGTTGCTGTTATCCGTTTTGTCACTTGCATTATCCTTGGTGAAAGTCAGCAATTCATTGAAGGATTGAACCTGTCCCTGCAGGTCTTCTACTTCCTTAGATATCGTTGTTAGCTGATTTTCGTAGTCGGTTTTTAGCGCTGCAATCTGCTGCTGATTATGGGCTTGAAGCTGGTTAATCATCTGTTGTTGGAGATGGTTACTATAATAGTAGGTTCCAACGACTCCTAGTGCAATGAGGACAATCCACATTACCAGAAACAGCTTGATTGAAGATCCAGCCTTGCCTTTGGCGCTCCGGGTGTGATGGATGTCAGAGGACGGGGCAGATGGTTTCATATCATCACTCCTGGTCATTAATAGGTACAAAAAAATTTCCAGTCCTCATTCTATCATGCCCCTATTGATTACGCAAAAATGAAATTCTTTACTTAATAGAGTAAAAAGAGATTGCATCGGAAGGAAGTCCTAGGATACAATTTCTTATAGATGCAATAAGTAGGAACTTTGGGCAGGTTTTTCGACTTTTTTAGATAGAAATGCAGGAAATTTATACTATATTTTGACCTTTCCGGGGATGGGAAGATGGACGTCATGGTGTTTTTATAACAAAATACAGTGAAAATAGAGCTTTTTTATCGGCTGCCTCCTGTATTTTTCTGTTTTTCGACATAATCCGACCTATGCTTCTTCTATACTCGGACTGTCGCATAGACAATGGAAATATCATGATAGAAGCTAGAAGTTATTTGTCCAATACATAACAGGGGGAACAACAATGAAAAAAGTATGGCAGGTGGTCATCATAGATATCCACCCCACCAGCATGCTCGGTACAAAATTGATTTTGGAAGAGCAGCAAGATCTGACGGTACGTGGCATGACTTCGACCGGAACAGAAGGGCTCGATCTGGTGAATATTCACCAGCCTGATCTGATTCTCATGGATTATCGTCTTCCAGAGGGCCAGGCAGATCAATATATTGCCCAGATGAAGAATCTGTCAGCTCACAGTCACATCATCATTTTGACGGATGAAGACAATGTGAAGCTGTTTCGTCATCTGATGAGCCTTGGTGCAAGCGGCATGTTATCCAAACAGGCTTCCCCTAGCCAGCTGATTCATCTGATCTCTGGATTACGTGAGGGCCATGTGTCCATTCCATTGTCGTGGTTAAACAGTGCGGAGTGGGCGCAACCTGTGGAGTCTCCGACAGAAGCACGTGTCATTGAATTAACAGAAACCGAAACTTTTATCATGGAAAGAATTGTTCAGGGTGTAACCTATGATAAAATAGCGAATGAGATCAACGTTAGCAGACGTTCCATTGATAATTACCTGCGTAAAATATACGTGAAGCTGGAAGTAAGCAGTAGAGCACAGGCCATTGAACGTTATGCCTTGTATGCAAGACAAGTGAAGACGGGATCCTGACGAAACAGGTTTGTTCTTCCCATGATCACAACAGTTCTGTATGCATCCGGTCATATTCGATGGCGCGCAGGAATAGGTTGTAGGGCTGCGGACTGCGATTACAGTTTCGGAATAGGGACGAAAGGGGAACGGATCGATGAAATATTTCTTTGCTTCCCGTACCAACAGGCTTTTGTCATCACCACTGAGGGATATACGTGAGATGTCTGGCAGGGATTATTTCATTTCTCTGGCAGAAGAATTGCCTGCGGAGGAGTTGTTTCCTTTCAAATTGTTGGAAGAAGCAGCCGTGTCTGTCTTTAGTTCAGGCCCCTCCGCATTGCAATATGGAGAGCCAGCAGGCTACACGCCCCTAAGAGAGTGGTTGAACAAAGACTGGAATGCACGCAAAGGCATACGAACGGTACCCGAGCAGATTCTGTTGACCACTGGTACCCAGCAGGCCATCGATCTGGTGATGCGTCTATTGCTTGAGCCAGGAGATTCTGTACTGGTTGAACATCCCACATCTCCAGGCTGTCTTGAGGTATTGGAGATGCAAGGAGCCAAGATTGTGCCCGTAATGGGTGATCGGGACGGCATACTGCCAGACCTTTTGGAGCAACACATGCAGCAGGTTAGACCGAAGCTGCTTTTTGCTGCACCCAGTTTCTCGAATCCGACCGGTGCTTTGTGGAGTATGGAGCGGCGGGAGGCTGTCCTTGAGCTGTGTTCGCGCTATGGTGTACTGCTTGTGGAAGATGATTCTTACGGAGAGCTCCATTTCGATGGCCTTGAGCCAACGGAATTCTATCGTAAATATCCTTCACTCTTTGCACTGGATACTGCCGATCAGGGTGGACATGTTCTCTACATTGGTTCATTCAGCAAAACAGTAGCGCCCGCTCTTCGAACCGGATGGGCTGCTGGACATCCTGCGCTGATTCAGGCAATGGCCTCGGTTAAACGAATTGCAGATGGTCAGTCCAGTCCGATGAATCAGCGGCTGTTGTATCAATTGCTTGCCCATTCCCCTTTTCGTTGGAGTGATCACCTATCCATGTTGAATAGGGAGTATAAGACAAGACTCAAACTGATGCTTGAACTGTTGAAGAGACCGGGCTGGAAAGGGTGTCAGTACAACATCCCTCAGGGCGGAATGTATCTGTGGGTACAGTTGCCTGAAGGTTTGGATAGTGGCGCTCTGCTTAAGGCGGCTTTGCCCAAAGGTGTATCTTTTCTTCCTGGATCGCTATGCTCCACAGGTGTACAGGATCAACGTTACATTCGATTGAACTTTAGCCATCCAGGCCGGGATGAATTGCTGCTTGGCATGAACCTGATCAGTGAAGCCATTTCCGAATTTACGGCTCGTAGCTAAGTCAGATCAACAAATAGATTGTAGCAAAAATTAAAATTGGTTCATGACCAAAGTGATTACGTTATTGCATCCACTAACATTTTTATATATAATATGTATTAATGAGTTGTTGGTTTCTTTATATAAGCTACAATGGTGGCCAGTTCAGAAAAAGCACTCATATATTTTATTTAACGGGGGAAAATTCAACATGTCTAATATTTTATTCGTAAAAGCAAATGACCGTCCTGCAGATCAAGCAGTCAGCGTTAAATTGTACGATGCATTCTTGAGCGCATACAAAGAGTCCCACCCAGGTGACACAGTTACTGAGCTGGATCTCTACAATACAGATATTCCTTACTATGGCAACACTGTAATTACAGGTGGCTATAAAGCAGCAAACGGCATTGAAGCAACTGCTGAAGAGCAAAAAGCTGCAGCGCTTGCTGCACAACTGCAAGATCAATTTTTGGCAGCAGACAAAGTGGTATTTGCATTCCCACTCTGGAACTTCACTGTTCCGGCTCCACTGGTAAACTACATCTCCTACCTGAGCCAAGCTGGTAAAATGTTTAAATACACAGCTGAAGGCCCTGTAGGTCTCGTAGGCGACAAAAAAGTGGCATTGCTGAACGCACGTGGTGGCGTTTATTCCGTAGAGCCAATGGCTTCTGTTGAAATGTCTGTTAAATATGTAACTAACGTATTGGCTTTCTGGGGCATTCAAAACCCTGAATTGGTTATCGTTGAAGGACATAACGCTTCTGCAGATCGTGCTGAAGAAATCGTTACTGCAGGTCTGAAATTGGCTTCCGAAGTAGCAGTAAAATTCTAATAACAATCTTCTATATAGAACACATCAAAACACCTGTAGTCTCCAGTGGAGATTACAGGTGTTTTTTTTGCATTCTCATTTTTTTCACATCCGTTACTTCAGATGATTCGGTTCAGATCTTGCCTGTATTTTTTAAGTAAAACTCCGCTGCTTCAGCGATGTGTGCAAGGTCGTCCTTATTATCACCAGATACAGAATACGTTACATCGAGTTCATTAATGGTTTGTTCAATCATATCATTATCCTCAAGCATGTGTGCATGCTCGGTTAACGCCTGTACTCCCTTAATTGTCAGAATATACTTTCCGCGGGAGAGGCGTTCAAACCAGCCATAATAATTTTTTTGCAGAATCGCCGCTGCAGAACCTACACCTGTCTGTCTGGCAAGATTGGCAGGAGAGGCTTCTCCGTTCGTCCGTAGAGCGGATGCGACGCGTAAGGCCTTCTCACGATATGCGGTGACCAGCTGTCTGCGTGTACTGCCTCCCGTATTGTAGTCTCCGCTGCGTTCATCGAATTCCTTAAGCAAACGTTTCCGCCGAATACCGCTTTTGCGGGTAACTTGATTGTGGCTAGTGAGGGCCGTCTGGGCAGATGGTTCGCACAGTACATCAATCAGGGGAGCTTTGGTTTTGTAAAATGTGACAGTCAGCAGCCCCAGACCGAGTTGTCTGCATAGTGCGGTCAGTTCGCTCCAGCGTTGGTTCACAGCTCCGCGTTTGCTGCGATTACGTTCGACGGCCAGATACACAAACGGGCTAAGCTTCAATCGCTGCATGCCCTGCAACAACAGGGAGAGGTTAAATGTTTTTTTCATTTCCACAATGAGTGGTTCGTTCTGGTCCGATCTGACCCCTACGAGGTCACAATGTCTGACTTCCGCCTTGACGTCGAAGCCACGCTGCTCGAAGAAAGCCTTCACAGGCGAATATAATTCGGTTTCGTATTTCACTGCCATCGTCCGTGCTCCTTTCCAGAAGTGGCCTGTCTCTGACCATGTGTTGTCCGGTTTCCTGAATTTAGAACCCTCATTATATCATATTCGTTCTTTTTTTTCTGAAGGCACAAGATGTCTGATAGAACAGGGAAAAGCCAAAATTCGAAGCAGTTGATTGAAAAAAAGAGGTCAACTTATCCGAATTGCCGCATAGGTATGTAATACACTTTTCACAACAAAACAAGACGTTTGGACAGAGGGTGGCGGGACTACACAGGACCGCAAGATTGGTATTCAAGCAGGAGCCGCAATTCTATTGATTTCTTCATACCATTCGGAATGGTTGACAATCACACTAAAGGAGCCATGGGAGGTACCAAGCATGAATATTTTTGAACGCGTTGCGGAACATCGGGCAGAGAGTGACCGTTTGACATGGAACGGAACATTTGAAGATTATATTGCACTGCTGAGAGAGGACCCGACTCCGGCAATGACGGCTCACGCCAGAGTGTATGAGATGATTGAATCGTTTGGGGTGGAAGAAGTAGGTGGGCATAAGCGGTACAAGTTTTTTGAACAGGAAATCTTTGGACTGGATCGTTCGATTGAAAAGTTGGTTGAAGAATACTTCCACTCGGCAGCACGTCGTCTGGATGTACGTAAACGGATCTTGCTCCTGATGGGTCCCGTAAGTGGAGGGAAATCAACGCTGGTGACGCTGCTGAAGCGGGGGCTTGAACAGTTCTCGCGGACAGAGAAAGGTGCCATATACGCCATTGATGGATGCCCGATGCATGAGGAACCGCTGCATCTGATTCCACTGGAGCTTCGTCCTGAAGTGGAAAAGGAAATTGGAGTCCGTATTGAGGGTAACCTTTGCCCATCCTGCCAGATGAGACTCCGTACCGAATATGGTGGTGATATCAGCAAGGTGCCGGTGGAACGGGTCATTGTTTCCGAAGATAATCGGGTGGGGATAGGAACGTTCAGTCCGTCCGATCCGAAATCACAGGATATTGCCGATCTGACGGGTAGTATCGACTTCTCCACCATTACGGAGTTTGGTTCCGAATCCGATCCACGTGCCTATCGTTTTGATGGGGAGTTGAACAAGGCGAACCGTGGACTGATGGAGTTCCAGGAGATGTTGAAATGTGATGAGAAATTCCTGTGGAATCTCCTGTCGCTCACGCAGGAAGGGAACTTCAAAGCAGGACGCTTCGCTTTAATCAGTGCGGATGAAATGATTGTGGCGCATACAAATGAATCGGAGTATAAGTCTTTTATCTCCAACAAGAAGAATGAGGCACTGCAATCCCGGATGATTGTCATGCCGATTCCGTACAATCTGAAAGTGTCCGAGGAAGAGAAAATCTATGCCAAGCTCATTCAGCAAAGTGACATGAAGCATGTTCATATTGCACCGCATGCACTGCGGACTGCAGCCATTTTTTCGATACTTACCCGCTTGAAGGAAACGAAGAAACAAGGCATGGATCTCGTTAAAAAGATGCGCATGTATGACGGTGAGGAAGTAGAAGGTTATAAAGAAGCCGATCTGCGCGAGATGCAAAATGAGTATTTGGATGAAGGGATGTCCGGCATTGATCCACGGTATGTTATTAACCGGATCTCAAGTGCTTTGATCAAGCAAAATCTTCAGTGCATTAACGCGCTGGACATTCTGCGGGCGATCAAAGACGGTCTGGACCAACATGCCTCGATTACAAAGGAAGAGCGGGAGCGTTATCTGAACTTCATTGCTCTTGCACGTAAGGAGTATGATGAACTGGCCAAGAAGGAAGTGCAGAAAGCATTTGTGTACTCATTCGAGGAATCCGCAAGAACGTTATTCGAGAATTACCTCGATAATATTGAAGCATTCTGCAACTGGTCCAAGATTCGTGACCCGCTCACGGATGAAGAGATGGACCCGGATGAGCGTCTAATGCGATCCATTGAGGAACAGATCGGGATCTCCGAGAATGCAAAGAAAGCGTTCAGAGAAGAGATTCTGATCCGAATCTCGGCATACTCCCGCAAGGAGCGCAAGTTCGAATACAGCAGTCATGACCGTTTGCGTGAAGCGATTGAGAAGAAGTTGTTCACCGATCTGAAAGACATCGTCAAGATCACAACCTCAACCAAAACACCGGATGCAACACAATTGAAACGTATGAATGAAGTCATTAAACGCTTAATTGAGGAACATGGATACACCGCAGCCAGCGCGAATGAACTGTTACGTTATGTGGGCAGTCTGCTTAACCGCTAATCGGCAACGAACCATTCCGGATCAGGCTCCTGATGCCTGTTGTGAGGCTCCTTCACAGCAGGGTCAGGGCCTTTTTAATTACATGAAGGTCATATTAATCTAAAAAGCTGACAAATAAGGTTAATTTTAAAGAGAATTAGTTCTAATGGTATATGTATATTTAGGTATTTTAGTCTATAATCAATACATATATTTACAATTTAAAGTAATTTAGTGTTTATTAAGGAGCTGACTGAACCAGATATGAGCAGTATTTCCGCAACAAGACAGAAGCAACTTGATTACATGGGATTAACCGCAGGGGATCTAAAACTGCTTGCCGATCATCGGCCTGTTTTTAAAAAAGTCGTTAATGAAGTGGTAGATCATTTCTACAATCATGTGGGAAATTATCCTGAATTGGTAGATCTGATCGCTCGATTTTCTACCATTGATCGTCTAAAAGAAACACAGAAGATGTACTGGTTATCGATGACGGATGGAATCGTGGACGACGCATATATTGAGCAACGGATTGCAATTGGGCTTGTTCATTCCCGTATTGGCCTGTCCGAAGATTATTATCTGGGTACCTATATGGTATACCTAGATATTGCAACGAGCATATTCCAACAGGTTATCCCTGATTCCTGGCATCTTGTCATTCAGGCGCTCAGCAAAATGTTTAATCTGGATTCACAGCTTGTCCTTGAAGCCTATGAGAAGAAAGAAAAAGAAAAGTTACATCAGCTTGCCGATGACCAACAACATACGTTGCAGGCGATTACGCAGATTACCCAAGAGCTTACAGGCATGATTAGTGAATTAAATGAGAGTGCAATGGCTATATCGAGTGTAGCCAAAGAAACAGCGGCTTCTCAGGATCAGGCTCAAGTTCTGCTCACGGAATTAACAGGGGAGATCCAGCAGATCGGAAAAATGGGTGAACTCATTCGCGAGATATCGGATCAGAGTCATCTTGTCGGTCTGAATGCAGCGATTGAAGCTGCTCATGCAGGAGAGTTCGGACGTGGCTTCGAAGTGGTTGCCAGTGAGGTGCGCAAGCTTGCAGCCAGTTCTCGGGACGCCCAGGGTAAAATTCAGTCTAATCTGGAGCAGATCATGAAGAAACTGAGCAGTGTGCAGCAGGAGTCAGATCATACCTCTCGCGGAGCACGTAGCCAAGCTTCACGCTCGGCTGAACTCGCTGTATTTGCAACAACAATGGAGAAACTGTCTCTGGATTTGAAGAATCTGGAACAGCAGGAATAGAGCTTAAAAGCATTAGGAACCTTCCATACCGTTTCAGGCTGTTTTAAGCTATAATGGGTAGACAAACCTGCCGATGTTATAGAAAAGCAGCCGGAGACAGGGGATTTGAAAGAGGTTGAGGTGATCAGATGGCTTCTATCCATGATGTAGCCAAGGAAGCGGGAGTATCTGTTGCAACCGTTTCCAAAGTGATAAACGATTATCCTGATGTAAGTGAAAAAACACGCAAAAAAGTCAATATAGCCATCGAATTATTGAAATATCAACCCAATGTGGTCGCACGTGGACTTGTCAAACGCCGTTCATGGACGGTGGGAGTACTGTTAACGGTTCCGTTTACGAACCCTTTTGTGTCGGAGTTGCTGGAAGGGATCAAAACAGCGCTGGAGAACAGTGGATATGATCTGGTCCGGTTGTCTACTCGATTCGATGATCCGGCGTACTCGTTCATCAAACATTGCCGCAGTCGTAATGTGGATGGGGTTGTGGTATTCGGGGAAGGCAGAGAAAACGCGAGTATTCAGGAACTGGTGGATGCAGAGATTCCAACGATGTTTATCGATACGGACATGTTGGGCAAGCGTGCCGGTTACATTACTACGGATAACGCGAACGGGATCTCGATGGGTGTCAAACATCTGCATGAGCTTGGGCACCGCAAAATTGCCTATATCTCAGGGACACTTGGACCTGCCGTAGCCAATCTGCGATTGGAAGGATATCGGGAAGGGCTGCGAGAATGCGGCATCCCGTATTCTACGGTATATCTGGAGATCTGCGATTATTCCTTCGACGGAGGAAGCAAGGCTGCCCGACGATTGTTGGCACTTCAGGATCAACCAACGGGAATTGTCTGTGCATCAGACATGTCTGCGTTTGGTGCGATTCATGAAATTGAAAAGCATGGACTGAGTGTACCAGAAGATATCTCGGTTGTCGGGTTCGATAACACGTATTATGCTGAGGTATTCAAACCGGGGTTGACCACGGTGAATCAGAATATCTATTCCATCGGCATTAAGTCCATCGAATATCTGATTGCGATGATCGAGAATCCATCTTATTCTCCTCCTGTGGTGACGGAACCTTCCAATCTGGTCATTCGTCAGACGACAGCACCCTTAAAAGCCTAAATAGTAAAGATGTTTACACGAAGCACAGCTAATAAGCTGTGCTTTTTGTCGTTCTATATCTGATTTGGAAACATATGGTTTATGGAGTGGTGCAAGTCCTATAGTTTAACGGGTAAACAAAGTTCGCTGGCAATCGTATAATGAAAGTGCTTTCAATTTCTATTGAATAACGTCTATCCAATCCTGCACAACGATCTTGTAAAGGGCTGGCGCATGACAGAACAAAGGTTACTCTTCACAACCAACCAAGGAGGAGATCGGATGCATTTGAGAAAATGGTGGAGCTTGTGCTTGTCGGCTGTATTGATCTTCAGTTTGTTCCCAAGTGTGGGAACAGGAGGGACACGTGTTTCGGCAGCGGACGTTAAGACTGGCGATGATGAAGTGCTGTTCGAGGCTAATTTTGAAGATGGTGTATTGGGACAATGGCGTCCACGTGCGAGTGAAAAGCTAGATATCGTAACGCAAGTAGGTCACGACAGTACACGCAGCCTGAGAACCTCTTCCCGTACCGAAACGTTCCATGGACCCTTAATTGAAGTAATAGACCATGTACAAAAGGGCAGCACGGTTCATATTTCGTTTTGGGCCATGTACGATGAAGGACCGGACAGTCAGGTCATTAACGGTTCGCTTGAGAAAGAGTACAATAACGATGCTTCAAGTCGTGAATATGCTACGTTTGCCTCTGCAACTCTGAACAAGGGACAGTGGAAAAAAATCGAGGCAGATGTGGTGATCCCTGGCGAAAATAGCGGCATCACTGGATTCCGCATGTATGCAGAGACACCTTGGAAGACGTCAGCGGAAGTGACGCCGGCGGATACAATTACATTTTACGTGGATGATGTTCTGATTACGGAAGCCGAAAAAATTGAAATAGAGCCAAACATTCCGAATCTAGTGGATGTTGTGGGACAACACTATGCAATGGGAGCGGCAATCGACCAGTCTGCACTGGATGCAGAAGATCCACATTCCCAGTTGTTAACGAAACATTTTAATAGTATTACAGCGGGCAATTTTATGAAAATGGATGCGATGCAACCAAAGGAAGGGCAGTTTGTCTGGTCAGAGGCGGATCGTCTGGTGAACTTCGCCGAAGCAAATGACATGGAGGTAAGAGGTCATACGCTGTTATGGCATAGTCAGGTGCCGGACTGGTTCTTTACCGATCCGAATGATGCTTCAAAACCTGCCACGCGGGAACAGTTGCTTGCACGGATGAAAACTCATATTCAGACCATCGTGACTCGTTACAAAGGAAAGGTTCATACATGGGATGTCGTCAATGAAGTCATCTCAGACGGAGGCGGCTTGCGGAATGGGGCCAGTAATTCCAAGTGGAAAGATATTATTGGGGATGTGGATGGCGACGGAGATGACAGTGATTACATTGAGCTGGCTTTCCGATATGCACGCGAGGCTGACCCTGATGCGGTATTGGTGATTAATGACTATGGAATGGAGGGCAATGGAAACAAGCTGAATGATATGGTGAAGCTTGTAGAGAAGCTGCTTGCTAAAGGAACACCGATTGATGCGGTTGGATTCCAGATGCATGTATCCATGTACGGACCGGATGTAAAGCTCATTCGTGAGGCTTTTGAGAAAGTGATCGCTCTTGGTGTGAATGTACAGGTTACAGAGCTGGACGTTTCGATCTATTCAAGTAATTCTGAACTGGAGATGCCTGTCACAGATGAATTAATGCTGCAACAGGCTTATCGTTATCGTGACCTGTTCGACCTGTTCGACGAGTTAGGAAAACGCGGTGTAATGGACAGTGTTACGGTCTGGGGACTTGCGGATGATGGTACATGGCTTGACAATCATCCAGTCAAAGGACGCAAAGATGCACCGTTGCTGTTTGATCGTAAATTGAAAGCGAAACCGGCCTATTGGGCACTGGTGGATGCTACCACTCTTCCGATCTATCGTAATGAATGGACAGCACTTAAGGCCAGCCCTTCTTTCCCGAATCACAAAGGACAGGAAGATATTCTTTGGGGTGCTGTGAAAGGACTTGAAATTAATCATCTGGCAGATGGTACATCTGCGGTTACGGGTGAGGCTCGTATGATGTGGGATGCCAAAAAGGTGAATTTACGAGTGGAAGTGAAGGATACCACACGTCGCAAAGGGGATCAGGTGCAGGTTTTCCTCGCGGAAGAAGTCAAGGGGACAGGCGCTGCAACTTCTGAAGCTGATCTGTCTGCCAAGAAGAAAAATCCGTCGTCTGCAAATGGTCAATATACATTTAAACGGGATGGCGGTAAAGGCAAAGATAAAAATACTTACAACGTACAGGAGACAAAAACCGGGTATGTTGTATACGCATCACTGCCTGTGTCAGCTGCTTTACTTACCGAAGGCCAGGTCTTGTCTCTGGATTTTAGGATTACGGATGAACATGCTGCTGGAAAGACAGCGACCATTGTTTGGAATGATATTTCCAATCAGCAGCCCGACAAACCAGCCAACCGGGGCAAACTGAAGCTCGGTTCTGTCTTGAAACAAACCAAGGTCACTTATGGCAAACCTGTAATTGATGCAAAAAAGGATAACGTCTGGAAAAAGGCTGCATCTGTTAAAACGGATGTCTGGGTGGTCGGAAACTCCGGAGCAACGGCAACTGCACGGCTGTTATGGGATGAGAAATACCTGTACGTATTGGCAGATGTGAAGGATCCTTTGCGAAGCAAATTAAGTTCTAATGCACATGAGCAGGATTCGATTGAGATTTTTATCGACCCGAGCAAAGATCAGACAACATTCTATCAGGAGGATGACGCCCAGTACCGGGTCAATTTTGATAATGAGGCTTCTTTTGGAGGAAATGCACGTAAAGAAAGCTTCAAATCAGCTACTCGATTAACAAGCGGAGGGTATACAGTTGAAGTGGCAATCCCACTAGATAGCGTTCGTGCTGAAGGCCAAAGATGGATTGGATTTGATCTGCAAGTTAATGATGATGGCGCGGGGGATGGCAAGCGAAGCAGTGTGTCCATCTGGAGTGATTCATCAGGTAATTCTTATCAAGATACTTCCGGTTTTGGCAGTCTGTTACTGACTCGCAAATAGAATATTCAGTTGTAAATTAGAATATGAGAATGTCAGCTATTCGACATCGTATATCTGGAAATAAGTGTTGATTTTAAATGCTGGGACGTTTAGACTATATACATTCAAATAAACGGGTTCCAATGTATGACAACGGCTTCAAACTAAGTCTGTGGTCACGAGTCAAATGATGCGGAGGGAGTGCCTGTCATCCAGACAGCGCACTCGCTTCTTTTTTACATTTTTGCATACATACAAGGCATTTCCCGGTTGAAAGGACAGAGTGAGTGGAGCACCTACATGGTACGTACAACTTAGAACTTGTTATTTTATCCTATATTATTGCATCGTTAGCTTCATACGCAGCCCTCGACCTTGCAGGCCGTGTAAGTCAGGCCAGCGGGATGGCGCGAAATGTATGGCTTACCTGCGGAGCAGTCTCGATGGGGTTGGGAATCTGGTCCATGCATTTCGTAGGTATGCTGGCTTTTGTTCTGCCTACGCAAGTCTCCTATTCCACCGGTAAGGTTGTTTTATCTGTTCTACTTGCTATTGTCGCATCGGGGGTGGCCTTGAACATTGCGGGTAGACAATCGGGCAGGATAAGCAAGCTCATGATTGCTGGAGTGCTGATGACAGCGGGGATCAGCTCGATGCATTATGTGGGAATGGCAGCGATGTCAACTCCGGTTACGTATGAACCAGGCAGAGTGGTGTTATCCATTCTGATTGCAGCGCTTGCTTCCTTTGCAGCATTGTGGCTTATGTTTTTCTTCCGTTATCATCAATCAAGACATACCTGGGTTTACAAGATGGGCAGCGGTCTCATTATGGGTATTGGAATCTCTGGCATGCATTATACCGGGATGTCAGCCGCACATTTCCATCACTCACATGGTTCGATGGCAAGTTCAGGTATGCAGATTGAGCCAGGCATTCTCGCCTACTTGATCGCATCGGGCACATTTATTGCTTTGGGCTTGACGTTGTTTGGCATATTTATCAATCAGCGAATGTCACAGAAAGATCGACGGATTCATGAGAATGAGCAATGGTATCAGGCCCTGTATCATAACCATTCGGATGCTATTATTTCAGTGAATAAGGAAGGTATTGTCAAAGGGATTAATGCTGCTGTAACAACAATCACCGGATATCCTGAAAAAGGGGTCATGGATCGTTCCATTGATGAGATCGCTCAGCAAATCGATATCCAGTGGATAAGTGAATTTGATTCCATCGATTGGGATGATCATGGGCTGGAGCAGGCGCACTACATGGCCAAAATGAGAGACGTACAGGGTGAACTTCTGGACCTTAGTATTGTTGTAGTTCCTGTTGTCATTGATGGCAGACATGTGGGAAGTCACATTTTGATCAAAGACGTTACGGAGGAGAAACAGGCTCAGGAGAAGATTCGTCACCAAGCTTTGCATGATCCGTTGACGGGGTTGCCCAATCGGCGCAAGTTGGATGATGTGCTGGCTTGTACGATTCACGATTCAGCAGAAAAAGGGAATTCTTTTGCCGTTATGGTGATGGATATAGACCGGTTCAAGATGATTAATGACTCGCTGGGCCATTCCATTGGAGATGTATTTCTAAGAGAAGTCAGCAGCCGGATCATGAAAGCTATAGAAGCTTCTGATCCCTTGGCTATGGAGAATGTCATGCTGGCCCGGATGGGCGGTGACGAGTTCACACTCGTTGTGACCCAGGATCAAGCGACAGAAGTAAGAGTGGCAGAACTTGCAAAACAGATTGTTGAAGCCATTCAGTTACCTTATCGACTGAAGGAAAATGATTTTTATGTGACCGCCAGCATTGGGATTGCGATGTATCCGGATCATGGAGTGGGCGTGGATGCTTTGCTGAAACATGCGGACTCCGCCATGTATGAAGTGAAGAAAAACGGCAAAAATGGCTTCCAATTCTACACTGCCCAACTGGATTCCGAACTATATGAACGCATTGAGCTGGAGGGTTATCTTCGTAAAGCTTTGGAACGCGATGAGATGGTCCTATACTATCAACCACAGATTCGTACCGAGGATAGCCGCATGATTGGTGTGGAGGCTCTTATTCGTTGGAATCATCCACTCAAAGGTCTGCTCGCACCCAATGTGTTTATCCCGCTTGCAGAAGAGACAGGCATGATCTATGAGATTGGCAACTGGACGCTGCGTGAAGCTTGCAGACAGATGAAGCTCTGGCACGCCAGTGGCGGACCGCTCATTCCGGTATCGGTTAACTTGTCCAGCCAGCAGTTCCACCAATCCAACTTGGTAGAACAGGTCAAGAATGCACTCTTAGAGACAGGGCTTGAGTCCCGATATCTGGAGCTGGAAATAACAGAGAGCATGATGATGGATGCAACGGTATCTACGGCGATTCTGAATGAACTGACAGCACTGGGTGTCAAGATCAGCTTGGATGATTTCGGTACGGGATACAGCTCACTCAGTTATCTGAAGCATTTCCCGATTCACAAACTCAAGATTGATCGTTCGTTTGTGACGGACATTACAGAGAGTCACAGCGATCAAGCGATTGTGGCGACCATTATATCGATGGCACAGAATCTCAAGATGGAAGTCATTGCGGAAGGCATTGAGACGAAAGGCCAGTTGGATATTCTGATGCAGAATGATTGCCGGGAGATACAGGGGTATTATTTCAGTCGTCCGCTGCCAGCAAGTGAAGTGGAGCATGATTTTTTTGTGCCGCTGCGATTGCAGGGTAATGGTGCACCACTGGTATAATCAGAGTGAACATTTCAATTAAAGGATCTTACAGTTTAGCTGAAGTATATCTTAAACGGCAAATCCCCAATCACGTATAGGGAACTTGCCGTTTTAGTTTTTAGAGCAGTTTGTAAGGGGAATGATTAGAAAAGAGGGAGTTAAAACCTGGTATATTTTATATGATTGATATTATTGGTAATCCTAAAATTGATGGCTGAGATGCAACATGGTTGTATGCTATAATTCAGGTAAAAGTTCTATTTAGCAGTTTAGCAATATCATTGAAGGAGGTTGTGAGGATGAATTTTAGTCTTAAAGCTCCTGATGGGACCGTCATTGAATCCTATGAGAAGGATCATAAGGAATTCATTCGTATTGCTGGTCTGGAATATGAAATCTATAACCCGGTGGATGAGCTAGACTCCGATCCGGAGATACGGCAAATGATTGAAGCTTCTGAGAAAGACATAAAACAAGGCAAGCTGTATTCAACAGATGACTTGATTGAACTGGTGAAGCGTGGTGAGCTGTAATTGATGGTTCAATGGACCGCCACGGCAATGAACCGACTTCGCCAGATCAAAAGCGAACATTTTAAAGATCAAGAAACGATGGAATACAAAATTAATCTCATTCGCCGTGTTGAAGAGAAGATTGTTACTATGGGAACAATGCTGCCGTCTCGTGAGTACCGCAACACGTACTACTGTTTTGTGGATCGATACGTTGTATCTTACAAGCTGTTGGACAACGGTGAGGGATATGTAATCACTTCTTTTAAGCATGGTGCAATGAAACGTAATTTTAAATATTAATTTTATAAATGCCAAGCGGCAAGTTCCTGTGTATGTCGGGAACTTGCCGCTTTTTTAGGTCTTATCTTTTATTAATCACTAATCTCACTCATGATAAGAGCATTTATATTTTAGTTTCAAATAGGATAATTTACAACCTCACAAAAACTTGCGGTGGTGTTTCTTACCATCATACGTAAACCAGATTGGTTTATCCTCGACACGTGTCTCCACATGTACGGTACGTCCCCAGAGGCGATACAGATAAGGCAGGGTGCGTTCCATATATTTCAGATCCAGCTCGATGCCCTCATATTGGTGTTTGAGCACGAGTTCACCGGTCCGAAGATAGTCAGCATCTTGCACGACTAAGTAAGGGGAGCCCCCGTTGACACGTGAAAATACGAGCTGATCCCGTATGTTCTCCCAAGACTTGTCGGTGATTTTCCAGTCCGGCCCTTTTTTCTCAAATACGTAGAGGTCGAGATCCTCGGTTAATTGTTTGGTCATGTAATTGCGGATAAAGGAGGTATCGGAATCGAATTCACGCACCTCGAACATTTTGGCGCGACCTTGCCCTGGTTTGCGGCCCCAACGTTCCTGTTCTTCACGGGTTGGGTTATCCCAGCGCCGTTCAATATCCTCGAAAATCTTCAGTCCCAAATAATACGGATTCAGACTTTGTTTCGATGGCTGCACCACGGAGGAGTTGAGTTTCGCAAATTCGATCGTATCCTCACTGTTCAGATCGAGTTCACGGATAATGCGTTGATGCCAGTAGGAGGCCCAGCCTTCGTTCATGATTTTGGTTTCCATCTGTGGCCAGAAATATAACATCTCTTCACGCATCATACTCATGATATCCCGCTGCCAGTCGGTCAACACTTCCGAGAATTCCTGAATAAACCACATGACATCCTTCTCCGGTTCAGGCGGAAAGTGATGGACCTGAATACCTTCGGCGGGTGCTTCTTCCGTCTGCACATCATCAAGCGACCATAGATCATCATAGCGACCTTCCGGCCGGGGTGCTTTCTCACCGCGCTGCTCCCGCATTTTCATTTCCATGTAGCGTTGTTTGTCCAAATGGCGGGGTTTAATGAGTTGTGGGTCCACATGTTCCTGAATCGCGATCACGGCATCGATAAATGCTTCAACGGCTTCCGTTCCGTACTCCATCTCATAATTGCTGATCCGATCCGCCGTAGCAGCCATGCTTTCGACCATATTACGGTTGGATTTGGAGAAGCGGGCATTGTTTTTGAAAAAATCGCAGTGTGCCAATACGTGGGCTACGATCAATTTGTTCTGAATCAGGGAATTGCCATCCAGCAGGAAGGCATAACAAGGGTTGGAGTTGATGACAAGCTCATAAATTTTGCTGAGTCCAAAATCGTATTGCATTTTCATCTTATGAAATGTTTTGCCAAAGCTCCAGTGGCTGAATCTGGTCGGCATGCCGTAGGCTCCAAATGTATAAATAATATCCGATGGGCAGATTTCGTACCGCATGGGGTAATAGTCCAGACCAAAACCATTGGCAATCTCCATAATCTCGGCAATAGCGTATTCTAGGTCGCGGATCTCATCTGTCATCTAACGCTGCCTCCTTCCCGTTTCTGGAAAAAGCTGCGCAAAGCTTTGTACACTTCGCCTTTTTCTTTGATCACATAATACATGAACTGATCCATCTTGATATGACGATAAGCCGACATCAGTGTACTGCTGCGGTTGTACTGATTCACTTCGCCGTATCCAAACATATTGCTACGCTTCATTAACTCACCGATCAGCTTCACACACCGTTCGTTATCCGAGGTCAGATTATCCCCGTCAGAGAAGTGGAAAGGATAGATGTTGTAGCTAGAAGGTGGATACCTACTGTCAATAATATCCAGTGCCTTCATATATACAGAGGAGCAGATGGTGCCTCCGCTCTCGCCACGGGTAAAGAACTCTTCTTCGGTTACTTCCTTGGCTTCCGTATGATGGGCGAGGAAAACAATCTCAACTTTCTCATACTGACGGCGTAGAAAACGAGTCATCCAGAAGAAAAAGCTGCGCGCGCAGTATTTCTCAAACGAACCCATGGACCCGGATGTATCCATCATGGCAATAATAACGGCATTGGATTGTGGAATGATTTTGTCTTCCCACGTCTTGTAGCGCAGGTCATCCGGACTGATGTGATGGATGCCTGGCGTACCGGTCGTTGCATTACGACGCAGATTCTCCAGAATGGTACGTTTCTTGTCAATATTGGACTGCATGCCTTTTTTGCGAATATCGTTGAAAACTACCGTATGTGTCTCAATCAGGTCTTTATCTTTCTGCTTCAGATCGGGTAATTCCAGCTCAGCGAAGAGCATATCTTCCAGTTCCTCAATACTAACTTCGGCTTCCACAATATCATGACCAGGCTGATCGCCAGCTTTTTCACCTTTGCCGGGTTTCTGCGAAGCAGATGGATCACGACCGATGACGTCTCCGACCTGACTGTCACCGTCTCCCTGACCGACATGTTTTTGCTTCTGGTAGTTATACACAAAACGGTACTCATCCAGACTGCGGATTGGTACCTTGATGATTTGTTTTCCATCAGACATGATGATGTTTTCTTCCGTAATCAGATCAGGCAGATTCTGCTTGATGACATCTTTCACCTTTTGCTGATGGCGCTGTTGGTCCTGGTACCCTTTGCGGTGAAGCGACCAATCTTCCTTCGACACGACGAACGAGTAAGGCTGGTGTGAATTTGACATGTAGGCACCCCCCATTGATTACGCGGCACAGTTTGGCCTGTCGGTAATTAAGTATATTCACGGGCGAGGACGATATGTGATGAGAGTGGATATAAAATGATACAATTACGCAAGTTCACCTCGGAGGTAAGGTGAGTCGTAAGAACAGAACTGCACCATTTTTTACAGAAACAGTGAACAAGTGTGATATCCTTCCTTTACAATAGGAGAAAGACATCGATCTGGCATCTAATAGAGGTTGTTTAAAAAGTCACTTAGACTTGTTGAACTCGCACTAATATAGAGATGCATGTAAAGGAAGGATTCATGTGAATAAAAAGGCGATCAAGGCTTGGATTATGTATGATTGGGCCAACTCGGCTTACGCAACAACTGTGCTGGCCGCAGTACTGCCTGTATTCTATGCTTCGGTGGCTGCAGCAACGCTGGATACGGACACCGCCGCCTCCTATCTGGCCTATACACACTCCATTGGCATGTTGTGCGTAGCTCTGCTAACACCGTTGTTAGGCACGCTAGCTGATTTGTCAGGACGGAAGGGCGACTTCCTGCGTGTATTTGCAATTATAGGCGTCCTTGCTACATTGGGATTCAGCGCAATCGGTGAAGGGGACTGGTTCCTTGCTTCCGCGTTGCTGGTCATATCCACGATTGGTTTTGCGGGTGGTAACACCTTTTACGATGCAATGCTGCCGGATCTGGTACCCGTGGAACGAAGGGACATGATATCCTCCAAAGGTTATGCCTATGGTTATATTGGAGGAGGTTTGCTGCTTGCAGTGAACCTGCTGATGATTCAGCAACCGGGCTGGTTCGGGATGAGCAGTACACTAGCAGGCACAAGACTTGCTTTCATCTCCGTCTCGTTGTGGTGGTTGCTGTTCTCGATACCGATCTTTCGCCATGCTCCAAGACGGCCTGCATCACCGGATCTGCCCGGAACGTGGACAGGGTATGCTGCGGTGGGCGTACGCAGACTGCGGCAAACCTTTCGTCAGATGCGGCGTTTTCCCCAGTTAATCCGCATGTTAGTGGCTTTCTGGTTTTTTAATGACGGCATTAATACCATCATTCTGATGGCTACGATCTATGGGACAAGTATAGGCATAGGCACAGCCGACCTGATGCTCGCGCTACTGTTAACCCAGTTCATCGGGTTCCCGTGTACATTGTTACTGGGAGCATGGGCACAGCGTTGGGGAGCAAAGCAGGTATTAATTGTTAGCTTATCGGTCTACATATGTATTGTGATTCTCGGTTATTTCATGACACAAGCGATCCACTTCTATGTGCTCGCCGGGTTGGTTGGTGTCGTGCAGGGTGTGAGTCAATCCACAGCGCGTTCCCTGTTTAGCAATCTGATGCCGGCAGGCAGAACAGGAGAGTATTTTGGTTTTGTGAATATTACAGGCAAATTCTCTTCGATCTTTGGTCCATTTGTGTTTGGTTATGTTGGGCAGATCACGGGTTCCACGCGTTGGGGTATTCTGTCGCTCATCTTCTTTTTCGTCGCGGGAATTGCTGTATTGTTAACCGTGAAGGTACAGAAGGGGATGCAGGATGCTACACGGGCAGATCAGGAAGAAGAGCGAACTAGGAGCGTTGGAGCTCCTGGGAAAAGTTCAGATGTAAGGTTTACCTGATGGTTGTTCACCCGTTTTCATATTAAGTTTCTCAACGGATTACGTATGGCTTCAGGCATTGTTCCTCACAGAACATGTCTGGAGCTTATTCGCGTTTGTGCAATCAGAACATAATTGATCATGAATAAGTGCTTAAATGACAGACAGCAGAATACAGTGAAAGAGTATGAATTTATGAAAAGGTGAAAATAAAAGATTGACATGATACATTTTGTATCATAGAGTAAAACTATAAATACATATTGTATCTGAGAGTTGTCGAATGTAACCATGTGTTTTGCTTCATTCCCGGGTGAACTTCCGACGGAATATTGCAAAATGCTGACCTATAGCGTGCATATTACTCGTTTTGCCAAACACAAAGGTAGAGTCTGGTCTATCCCAGCTACATATTTATACTAATGAACAGAGGAGAGGCTGCCATTGATCGATGCTCAAGGTAACGGACTTGTTTTCTTACTATGTGTTCCCCGCAGTGGTAGTTCCTTATCCACCGTAATGCTGCAAAATCATAGTCGTATATTTGCCACCCAGGAAATGTGGTTTCTGATGAATCTTGTCGATTTGCCCAAGGCTGATTCACGTGCTTATGGTGGCAGCTCCATCATTCGTCAGTTCTACAATGCCATGGTATCCGAGGATGTCTTCGAAAAGGCGTGCAGAAGTTTTGCTCTTGAGATCTACAATGGATTCCTGGAAGGGAGCGGTGCAGACTTCATCGTTGATAAATCTCCACGATACTATTACATGCTGGAATGGCTGGATCGTCTGTTCCCTCAGTCCAAGCGTATTCATCTCCAGCGTAATCCTCTGGCCATAGCTGCATCATTCAAAAAGGTAAACCGCCACACAGGAGAAGGATTCGACCTGATTCATAGTCTGCAGAGCCCCAAATTAAATATGAAATCCGTAGATCTTACACTGGGTATGCTCCGCTTGAATGAGTATTTTGCCAAACCCCACTCCAATGCGTATGAATTGCAATATGAACGATTGGTTTCCAATCCTCAAGAAGAACTTGAGAAACTATGCACGTTTCTGGGAATTCGATATGAACAGGGAATGGAGCAGTATGGACAGTTTCTGGACAGTGCCAAGTCTGACATGTTCTACAGTATGGGCGTGGGTGATCCTTTCCTCTCTTCGCATCAAGAGGCACATCAGGGTTCTGTTAACAACTGGAAAAACATATTAGAACCACATGAAGTTGAACTGTATTGCCGTGTGATGGGGGCAGATCTGTTCCACCGGATGGGATACAGTGAACAGCTGGCAGAAGCCGAACAATGGACGGGTGTACATTATGATGCAAGTCCAGATCAAGAGGTCATTGACCGAATCACGCATCAGTTGACAGCAGCGACCGGTTGCCAGTGGCAACCGCAATATCGAATGCAACCGGCAGATTCTGTCGTTCATGATCCGCTTGGGAATCTTAATGACCAAGTTGCCGAAGAACCGGAAAAGACAGACCCGACGCTAGCTGCACTGGTGACGATCAGACAGCTGCAAGCCGCATTACGGGCAGCAGATCATCGTCTGGAACGGGGTTACAGTGAGCGAGAACGCTTGAAAGTCCAGCTGGCTTCTGCTCAAAGCAAAATACAGCGTATCAAATCATGGGTACCATTTGGTCATCAGATCAGCGCCTGGGCTTCACAGCGCAAGATTCTACGGGGAGGCAAGTCATGAGCGCCATAGCAGGAATTGTTCACAACGATGGTCAGCAGGCGCTATGGGAAGACAGCTGGCGTCTGTACGCAAGCCTGGGGCATGTCCCTGCGGATACAACAGGGGTGTGGAAAGGCAACGAGGCGTTCCTTAGCTGTCACGCCCAATGGATTACACCGGAATCGGTTAGCGAGAAGTTGCCTTTATATGATGAGGAAAGTGGTCTGACCATCACGGCAGATGCGATTCTGGATAACCGGGAACAACTGGCAGATCAATTACAGATATCCAGAGCTGAACTGGCTATGTTGGCGGATAGTGAACTGATCTTGCGTGCCTATCAGCGCTGGGGAGACGATGTGGCTGTCCGATTACTGGGCGATTTTGTATTCGCCATCTGGGATGAGCGGAATCGCAAACTGTATGCAGCGAGAGACATTACAGGTATGAGAGCTTTTTATTACCGACATGATGGTTCACGTTTTGCTTTCTGCACACTCATGAATCCGTTGCTTGGGCTTGAAGGGGTACATAAAGAACTTGATGAGACTTGGCTGTCCGAATTCCTTGCCATTCCTGACATGCATGATTCAGCAGATATCAATTCGACCGTATATCGGGGAATAAGCCAACTGCCTTCTGCACATACACTTGTCTTCCGGGATGGGAGACTGGAACTGAAGCAATATCATCGCTGGAATGAAGTCGAACCTCTGAGGCTTAAATCCGATGGTGAGTATGTAGAAGCGTTTCGGGAGATCTTTGGGCAGGCGGTTGGATCACGACTACGAACGCACAGGCAGGTGGCTGCTGCTTTAAGTGGAGGGCTGGACTCGGGAGCCGTGGTTGGTTTTGCTTCCGGAACATTGAGAAGTCAGGGCAAACGGCTGCAGGCCTACAGTTATGTTCCCGTACCGGATTTCACAGATTATACGTCGAAAACGTTGCTCGCAGACGAACGGCCCTTTATACGTTCAACCATTAATCATGTCGGCAATATCACAGAGAACTACCTTGATTTTGAAGGCAGAAGTCCACTTAGTGAAGTGGATACCTGGCTCGACATTATGGAAATGCCCTATAAATACTTTGAAAATTCATTCTGGATTCGCGGATTCTATGAAAAAGCGAGCCAGCAGGATGCAGGCATCCTGCTCACAGGCGCACGTGGTAATTTCACCATCTCCTGGGGGCCGGCTCTGGATTATTACGCCAGTCTACTGAAAAGTGGCCGCTGGTATCGCTGGTTCCGTGAGATGCAGCAGTATAGTGAGCGGACCGGCATGCCCTTCTCCCGTATAGCTAAGATCACCGGGAAAAAGGCATATCCGGAATGGTTCAAGGCTCAGTCCAAAGGAGCAAGCCAGGCCGCGTCCGTGCAGTTGATCCATCCTGATTTTGCGCAAAGAACAGGTGTACTGGAAAGACTCAAATCCATTATTGTTCTGCAGGGCGGTGCCCAGGCTGATGCACTCAAAGTACGTGCCGAGAAATTCAATAACCTGGCCATCGCCAACAAAAACGGTGCTGTAGCTACGAAATGTTCTCTCCGTTACCGGGCTTGGGAACGTGATCCGACAAGTGATGCCAGAGTCATCCGGTTCTGTCTGTCCGTTCCGATTGAACAATATGTGAAACAAGGGACGGATCGTTCATTGATTCGCCGGGCTACTTCACCGGAGTTGCCTGACAAGGTCAGACTGAATCAGCGGGTACGGGGTGTACAACCGGCGGATTGGCTGCATCGCATCATTCCGAATTGGGATGCCTTTACGGCTGAGTTGCGTGCTTTGTGTTCTGACAGCAAGGTCGCTGGCATATTAAACACGGAGCGTATCAAATCTGCCCTGGCGAACTTTCCGAGTCCGAGACCAGAGCTTGCTTCACATCCAGATCTGCGATTGATGATGCATAGTCTGATTGTCTATCGGTTCATTCGGAAATTCTGAATGAGGGCACATGAAAGGAGGTGAATACGATGCAAATGGAAAAAAAGGAATGGCAAGCACCAGCTCTTGAAGTGTTGGAAGTCAATCAAACGATGGCCGGTACTGGCTACAGACAAATTGACTGGGTAACGGTTCACGATGCGGATCTGTACGATCCAACTTCCTAAGTTGTTAAGTTTTATGAAGTGTCATCATACTTAAAGGGCGGAAATGCAACAAATCCAGCTTTTCGCCTCCGCCCTTATATTGAGCAACATGAATATAAGGGCTTTTTTTTACATTTTATTACGAAGGAGGCGTCGTTCATTGTTGCCTGTGCATTATGTGGCGTATGGTCTACGCTGGTCGAGCCAAATTCGAATGCCTGAACTACAGATCGCACCCAAGGATGCAGAGACTGATTTTGATGTCGTGGATGTGCACATCGAGTCTTCAGATCTGGCTCTATTGTGGGAGGATTGGGATGTAGGCAACGACAACTTTGTGGCACGAGAGGGCAGTCTTTTTTTCAAAATCGAAGATACAGGTCTGTTTCTAATGGAGCAAGGAAAGCGCATTGTCGTATCCCCTATACCGGGTGCAGATGAGAAAAAGGTCAGATTATTCATTCTGGGCACATGTATGGCGGTCATTATGATGCAGCGTGGCATTCTTCCACTGCATGGTAGTGCAGTTGTTATTGATGGCTGGGCTTACGCATTTGTCGGACATTCGGGAGCAGGCAAGTCGACGTTGTCGGCCGCACTGGCATCACGCGGATATCCGCTTCTCACCGATGATGTTGTTGCACTGACCTGGGATGCCGGAGGAAGAGCTATCGTATCACCCGGTTACCCGCAACAGAAGTTATGGCAGCCCAGTCTGGACGGCTTCGGCATGAAGGAGCAGGATTATGCAACGGTTCACGCAGAGATTACAAAGTATGCGATACCTGTTCAGCACTATTTTCATGAGATGGCTGTGCCACTAGGTGGAATATTCGAACTGGCTCCACAACCGGAGGAAAACCATACATCTGTTCAACTGGTTGAAGTGACGGGGCTAGAACGACTGCATCTGTTATGCTCGCATACGTTCCGTGGTGGACTCGTTGCAAGACAGGGGCTGGCACAGTGGTTGTTCGAGACGGCTTCAAGACTTTCAGCAAGTGTGGAGATTGGCAGATTGGTCAGAACGGGTGCGGAGTTTACAGCATTTGAGATGGTGGATCGGATCACAGATCATATACGTAAAGGAGTGCATACAGGACAATGACAGCGACTACGCCGATGAATGTGGAAGACCGGGTAACCCGGAAGGAAGGCAATCTGGTCAGTGATATGGGCAGTGAGAAAGTTATGATGAGCATTAGCTCTGGAAAATACTATAATCTGGGGAGTACCGGTGGACGAATCTGGGATCTGATCGCAGAAGAACGCACGCTGGGTGAGGTTGTTGAGGTACTTGCAGCGGAGTATGAGATTGAGCCAGATGTATGTCGTGAGCAGGTGGTGCAATTCCTGGAACATCTGTCCCGTGAAGGTTTAATCGACGTTACTCGCGGAGTGTAGAATCATGTTGCGAAAAATAAAGGTTTATCTCTCGCTCCCGCGGTCGATGCGTCGACTGGTATGGGAGGCCTATATCCTCCTTGGCTGGGCACGCATTCAGAAGGCTATGCCATTTGCCAAAATCGCGCCAGGGCTGGGTACACCCATGGTTGAAACACCGATGACAGGACTCGAACGCAGCGAGGTCATCACTATAAGGAATATTTCCAAAGCGATTTCGCTCGCCAGTAAATATACGTTATGGGAAAGCCGCTGCCTTGTAATGGCGATTGCTGGGATGAAGATGCTTGAGCGACGCAAGATAGAGAGTACGTTATACATGGGGACTGCACGGAATAAGCAAGGACATATGATGGCTCATGCCTGGCTACGAAGTGGTAAATTGATCGTGACCGGAGCTGATACTATGGACCAATATACGGTTGTCGGTGTGTTTGGCAAACGGTGTCCGGAGAAGGGATCTGGGGAGATTGTCTATGATACATGAAAGTGAACTCTATTCATCAGGGTTTCCGAAGGAGCTTAAGCTGATTTTGAGCATGATTAGAGGTGATCTGACGGCTCTATCCCCTGAAGAACTTAAGGCGGGTTTGCAAGGAACCGATTGGCAGCTCTTTCTGCGGCTTGTCTATCATCACCGCTTATACTCTGTCCTTTATTTGAAAATGAAAGAATTGAACTCTGCAATCATTCCTGCAGATGTTATGGAGAGTCTGAGACAACAATATACGGTCAATACGTTCCGCATGTTACATCTGACAGCTGAAATGGAGCAGGTGTGCGGAGCTTTTCGTGAACGCGGCATCCGCAATATTACACTAAAGGGACCAGCGCTCGCACATGATCTCTATGGCGATGTATCGATGCGAACCTCCAAAGACCTGGATATCCTGATTCCGTTTGATGATGTGGAAGCGGCTGAAGGCATTCTGGCTACCCTCGGATATATATCCAAGGAAGGGGAGCGGGCACCTACGGTGCGCAGCTGGAAATGGCGGGAACATCATATCTGTTACACCCATCCGGTCAAAAGGACTCAAGTGGAGATCCATTGGCGCCTGAACCCGGATTCGGGCAAAGAAACCGATTTTGAATTGCTGTGGAAACGCAGCCGGTTCAGTTCATACACACAGACACCTGTCCGTATGCTCGAACAAGAAGACCTATGGGCTTATCTCGTAACCCATGGTGCACGACACGGCTGGTTCAGACTGCGCTGGTTACTGGATATCGACCAGATGATCCGCAGCATGCCACTCGATGTGAAGAAAGTAGAGAGACGTCTGAAAGCGGAGGGACGTTTATCAATCGGTTCACAGGCTCTTTATCTGGCCTCGGAGCTGCTGAACACGCCGCTGGATGTAGAGTACAGATCCTTGATGTCCTTAAGTGACCGTACAGGCAAGAGATTAGCCAACGAAGGCGCAAAGTTCATGAACGACATGCTGGAAAGTCCGGCTGATATGAAGTCTTATCAATCGTATTTGTTTAAACTTCGAAGTACAAAACAGAAATGGTTTTTCTTTATTGAACGTTTATATCCTAGTACATGGGATGTGGATCAATTGCCGCTTCCGCGTTCTTTGTTTTTTCTGTACTTTCCGTTACGTCCGTTTCTCTGGTTCTGGCGGCGAATTAAAAGGTATACGGTGACGGAAAGGGGTAAAGTATGATCTCGGAATTAAGGTATTTCATGCGAAAGTTGCATCATGTCACGGGGCCCATTTTATATTGGAATCTGCTAGGGATGATCTGTATCAGTCTCATGGAAGGGATCGGTATCTACATGCTTGTTCCGATGCTGAGTCTGATTGGCATATTTGAGATGGGCTCCACAGGCTTAAACATTCCCTGGCTTGGCGAAATGTTGAATCGTTTTTCTGAAAATAGCCAATTGTTATTCGTATTGTTCACCTTTGTGTTGATTGTCTCCGGACAGGCCTGGATGCAGCGTCTCCAAACGATCCGTAATACTCGAATCCAGCAGCAATTTGTACGAACGCTGCGCATGGAAACCTATGGTGCTATTATTATGGCGCAATGGTCATTTTTTCTCCAAAAACGAAAATCCGATTTTAACCATATATTAACGACTGAACTTGCACGTGTGAGCCAGGGAACGAGCATTATGCTGCAAATGGCAGCCTCTCTGATCTTTACGGGCATTCAGATCGGTCTTGCTTTCTGGTTATCCGCCAAGCTGACGGCACTTGTGCTGGTCTGTGGATTGTTATTATTTTTTGTCTTGAGAAAATTCGTCAAGCGGGCCAAGCAGATCGGAGACCAGACCTCTGAATTCTCGCAAAGTTATTATAACGGCATTACCGAGCATTTTAACGGCATTAAGGATATTAAGAGCAACATGCTTGAGCGCTCACACATGAACTGGTTTGAGCGTATGTG
This sequence comes from Paenibacillus sp. FSL k6-2145, assembly GCF_037976585.1. Classification (NCBI taxonomy): domain Bacteria; kingdom Bacillati; phylum Bacillota; class Bacilli; order Caryophanales; family Paenibacillaceae; genus Paenibacillus; species Paenibacillus sp. FSL k6-2145. Next base: position 4,155,807 of record NZ_CP150267.1, read on the forward strand.
CAGACAGATTGAACGCAACGTCATTCAATTTAGTCAATTGAACAGTGGAACACAGCTGATTCACCGGATGTCCGCGGCAATCATTATCGCTGCATTCATCTATCTTTCTCTACGTGTAATGACCGTGCCACCTGCAAGTCTGCTGCTCATCATCCTTATTTTTTCCCGATTATGGCCAAGATTTACGGCAATTCAGTCCAATCTGGAGTACATCAGCTCCATGCTGCCTGCATTTCGGATAGTCAGAGAACTGCAAGCGCAGACGGCGAAAAGTCGTGAGATTAGTGCAGAGATTGCTTCGGCAGGAGACGTTGGAACTGATGGGATTCAACCTATGGAACTGAAGGAATCTATTACCTGTGAGGATGTCTGCTATCGCTATGAGGGAAGTGATACGTACTCATTGAGAAATGTGCAAGCTTCGATTCCAGCAAGGGGTATGACCGCAATTGTAGGTAAATCCGGAGCAGGCAAGAGCACCTTGATAGATCTGATTATGGGCCTCGTAAGGCCTGAAACTGGTCGTATTCTGATTGACGGTGTGCCTCTGTCAGAAGAACGATTATTGAGCTGGCGAAGTTCCATCGGATATGTCTCCCAGGACCCATTCCTGTTTCATACGAGTATTCGTGAGAATCTGCGTCTGGTTGATCCAAATGCAAGTGAAGAACAGATGTGGCAGGCTTTGCAATTTTCCTCCTCTGCGGCATTTGTACGGAGGTTGCCTCAGGGTCTGGATACGATTATTGGTGATCGGGGTATTCGTTTATCTGGGGGTGAACGTCAGCGATTGGTGCTCGCCCGGGCCATGCTGCGGAATCCTTCGGTCTTGGTACTGGATGAAGCAACAAGTGCACTCGACAGTGAGAATGAACAGTACATTCATGAGGCGTTAGAACGATTGAAAGGACATGTGACCATTATCGTGATTGCGCACCGATTGTCCACAATTCGGACGGCAGATCGTGTAATTGTGCTTGATGAAGGCCGGGTGATTCAAGAGGGCGGGTACCAGCAGTTATCTACTGATCCGGTAGGGACGTTCAGCAAACTTCTTAATATGCAAGCGGGTGTTGTGGGGCAGTAAAGTGAGTGAGTGAGGGGACATCAAAAGACGTTAAACCGCGATGATAGAGTATTGTATCTTCTTCTGTATATTCATTTATCGCTGGTATAACCAGCAATGTATCACGTAAAGAGGCGCGCCACTATGGGCGCGCCTTTCATGTAAGTAGGTTAATATAATGAGCAAGAATTAATGGACCAGTTCTGTATTGGAAGGGCGCGGAAGCTGGAGAGCGCCGATCTGTTCCAAATGTTGTACGATCTCTTGCACGGCTTCCTCAATGGAAGATTGCTCCGTATCAATGATGAATGAAGGAGATTTTGGTACATCATAGGGGGCGGAAATGCCTGTGAAATGCGGGATGTCACCGTTGCGTGCCTTTTTATAAAGCCCCTTGGGGTCACGCCGCTCACATTCTTGAATTGAACAGCTCACATAGATTTCAATGAAATCTTCTGGTTCAAATAACTGTCTGACCATCTCCCGATCCTGTTCATGAGGAGAGATAAAAGCCGAAAGTACAAACAACCCGGCATCTACCATTAACTTCGATACTTCACCAATTCGCCGCAGATTTTCTTGACGATCCCCTGCTGTAAAACCGAGATCACGGTTCAGGCCATGACGTACATTATCCCCGTCCAGAACATAACAGCGTACGCCTTGATCGTAGAGATACTGCTCCAGGGCAAATGCAAGGGATGACTTTCCTGCACCTGATAACCCGGTAAACCATATGGCACGACTACGGTGCCCATTATGCTTCTCCCGGTCTTGTCTGTTGATGCTGGATGATTGCCAGGTTATATTGCGCTCTTCCTTCGACATGAGTATCCCGCCTTTTCCCTACCATGATATGTATAATATTTTAACATATTTACAAGATTATAGCACCTTACAGATTTCTTCAAAATAAGCGTGAATCGACAAAATATCGGGTATAGATGTAGTACATACATAAGCATTATGCATATATCCAAGGAGTATTTTGCATTGAATGATGCAAATGCCCACATCGCAGGAGGAACAATGTCATGAACGAAAACATACAAAACATACAAGTTGGATTCAAATGCCCGGATTGCCAGCAGGATATCCGAGCGGAATTTATAGATGAACAGGTCAGTACGGTTCGTTGTAAAGGTTGTGACAGAGCGTATACACTTTTGAAGCCAACCATCGGTGATGAGATTCTACTGGATTGGGAGCAGGAGGCTTTGTATCACAAGCTGAGGGCAGAGCGGTCTGAACTGGATAATCACAATATGTCGGCCTTGATTATCAAAGTTATCGAGCTGCTTACATGGCGTGATCGGGGAGATGGACAGACCCGTGCCATACAGACCGTGAGGGAATGGCTTGCTTCCAGTGGCAAACCTCAGACCTTGCTTGAATTGTTCCATCAATCTCCGCCACAACCTGAAAATAAACGTTTCGATCGTTTATGATTTACATACATTAGCCGTTCCTGTGGCATATTACCTGAAGGTATTCGTGTGTGCAAACGACTAACCGAATTTTTCAGGAACAGGAGCGGATAGAATGAAGCGAATGGTTCTATATATACTGTTGGGACTGTTATCCATCAGTATGATACCGGCACAGACTGAAGCATCACCGGTTACCGGAGCGTATCACTTTGGCTTCAAAAAAAGTCAAAACGGTCAACTGCCCTCCATTGATCAGGAAGGCTTTAAATCGATCTTACAACATAACGATGCCATTTTCCTGGGGGATACAAAACAGAAGGAATTGTATCTCACGTTTGATAACGGGTATGAGAATGGATTCACACCTGCCATACTGGATGTTTTGCGTACCAAGAAGGTGCCAGCTGCTTTCTTTGTGACAGGTCATTATCTGAAAGATCAGCCTGAGTTGGTCAAACGTATGGCGGCTGAAGGTCATATTGTCGGTAATCATTCATGGAGTCATCCGGATATGACCCGCATCTCCAATGAAAAGCTTAGAGAGGAACTCGAGAAGGTCAAGTCGGAGGTCAATCGGCTGACGGGTCAACAAGCGACCTTTTTACGGCCACCGCGCGGGATTTTTAACAATCGTACGCTCGCAGAGAGTCATGCTCAGGGTTATGTGAATGTGTTCTGGTCTGTTGCTTATAAAGATTGGGATACCAATGTGCAGCGTGGCGCACAATATGCTCATCAACAGGTGTTGAAACAACTCCATCCGGGCGCTGTCATTTTGCTTCATTCGGTATCCAAAGATAACACGGAAGCTCTGGGTTCCATCATTGATGAGGCTCGCAAGCAAGGATACGCATTCAAAAGTCTGGATGATCTGCGGACCAAAAATTATTGATCTGTATCGTAATGACCAAGGTTACTCTTGAGTTTGGCAAAATATTAAAGGGCATCCTGAGCGATTAAGCTCGGAATGCCCTTTTTAGTTATAACGGTATGCCAATCCAAGTATTGGATGTACCACATACAGATTAAGAAGAAAGGATTGGGTAATACGATACAATGTAACGTGTAATACTATAAAACAGTGTTATAGATGATTCCAATCGTTTTTGGGCCGCAGTGACTGCATACTACACAACCAGCAGTGGTCAGTTCCACACGGGCACCCGTTTGTTCCTGCAAAGACTTCTGCAAGTCAAGCGCATCCTCTTCAGCCATGGTGTGCACAACGATCAGCAGGTCTGGATCGATCTGATCCTTCTGGCTGAGCGTATTATTCAGCATTTGTTCCAGAGCTTTCTCCCGTTTGCCGCGGACTTTATAGGCAGGTGCCATCTTGCCATCCGTTACCCGAATGACAGGACGAATCTTCAACAGGCTTCCAATCAGGTTCTGCATGCCCGAACAGCGTCCGCCTTTATGCAGATACTCCAGTGTATCGATGACAAACTCCGTGCGTACATTTGATTTCATCGCCTCAATCAGGTGTGTAATCTGAGTCAGGTTTTGTCCTTTATCAGCAGCATGTACAGCTTTCATCACCATCAGCGCAATTCCTGATGAGAGATTCTGTGAGTCAATGACCGAAATGCGACCTTCCGGGAACTCGGAACTCGCTAGTCGTGCATTTTGATAGGTAGAGGAAAGTTCAGAAGATAAGCTGATATATAAAATCTCATCCCCTTGATCTATGTAAGGTTGAAATGCCGTTATGAAATCAGCGGGGGAAGGTGCAGCTGTTTTGGGAAGACGCCCATCTTGGCTGACACGTTCATATAGCTGTTCAGGCTTAATCTCAGCACCGTCTTTCAGTGATTCATCACCGAACACGACATATAAGGGGATGATACCGATATCGTGCTGCTGGATCCATTCTGGAGCCAGATCACTTGTGCTGTCCGCAAAAATTTTGATTCGTGACATGTCAATCTCCTTTGAAAACAATGATTTTGGCAAAAAATATAGATTATACTTATGTGTAAACCCATTCATTTTAATTATAAGGAAACATGACGCTGGTGCAAAGCGTTACATCAGCGTCATACCTACCAAAATAAGTGCAACGAATAACAGAATCATGATCCCATTTAATATGGTTCCGATAATGGCAAAAACTTTCTTTCGATTCTTGAGGACAAGACCAATAATTCCGACGATGCCTCCGGCCAGATTGAGAATCAGGCAGACCAGAATGGCTAATGAAGCCAGAACCACGGCTGGATGCAAGGCTATCTCTTCTGTCTGCAACGGGGTGAGAACTCCGATGGACTCGTTTACAGCCATGGTGGCAATAAAGAATATCAGAATATAACCCAAGATTGCAACCAATCCAATGACAAAGCTGGCGATTCCAGGTCCGGAATGTTTCAGTGGTGCCATTGGTTGCCTCTCATAATCTGGCGGGTATGCTTCATACCCATTGTTATTGTATGGATCTGCATGGCCAGGGTTCTGATCCGTGTTGTTATAACCTGAATTATAGGAATCGCGATTATCCATAATCTTGACTTGCCTCCCTTAATCATCGTACTGAGTGTTATTAACCTAATCGATGAGTAATGATTCTCCTTTTAGAGGTTGTTCAAACTCGGTACTGAAAACCAATCTTTTTGAACTTGCACTTACAATACAACGATTACATACCTGTTACTTTTCCATAATTATCGATAAAAATCAAGGATTTACGCCAGTTTTCTACGATATATAGGGTAAAGATAGGATTAGTAAGTATAAACAGACATATGATCTATGAAGCTCCACCCCGACTGGTAAAGGAGGAGTGGATTCGCTACAATAATAGGAGTGAAGTGTAGTTGAATTAAGGGAGAGAACTTATATGCAACGAAGATGGATGATGCTTGGAGCTGTAATGACCATGCTGTCGGTGGCGATAGGTGCTTTTGGTGCTCACATGCTCAAGGATACGATTGGGCCCGCGGCCATAGCTACATATGAGACGGGTGTGCAATATCACATGATTCATGCATTGGGCCTGCTCATTATTGGTTTGACGGCTGGTCAACTTGGAGCATCTACAAAACTGAAGTGGGCAGCGCGCCTGTTGTTTATCGGAATTATCGTGTTCTCGGGCAGCCTGTATGTGCTTAGTATTTCTGGCATCAAGATTCTGGGTGCCATCACACCGATTGGTGGGGTAGCCTTCATTGCCGGATGGTTGTTATTGGCATTAGATGTATGGCAGCGAGGTAAGGATCGCTCCTGATCGGTCCAAACAAATCTCGGAGGGTTCAATCCTACATGAACCATAGAACTAAAAAAGCAACTTGCGTTAGAATGTCCCGTCATTCTAACGCAAGTTGCTTTTTGTTTTAATCCGATGAAGTTAGTTACAGAAACTCATCGATTTCATTGGTTCGGAACGTATACACCTGTTTTTCATCGACATGGTAGATGCTCACAATACTGGTATCTCGATCAAAATTCAGAATGCGGCAAGGAATGCTCTGATGTTTACCGTTCTTGTTATTAACAACAATACGGGTGAGTTTGTTCTCTTTAATGAGCGTGTCAATCCACGCGTCAAACGAGTTTCCATCGGAAACATTGGATGTTTGGGTGGCAGGCTTTTTCTCGCTAACCGGCTTTTCTTGCTGATTCTGTGTTTTGACTGGAGCAGGTGAGGCAGGTGTCTGAGCTGCAGTGGACGCCTTCTGTGCTGCGTTGGCTTTTTTGCGTTCGTTGTGAAGTGTGACGAAAGAGTCCTTCTTGGACTGGAGTGTCGCTTCAATAATTTTGCCTAGCTCTATGCCGGATTGAATCCGAAAGTCCGCAATTTGTTCTTCATTGTTTATGAACTCCAACAGGGACTGCAGTGCCAATGCATTTGAGCGGCTCTTAATAAGTATATCGACATTAAATAAAAAGCCGATGTCCTCTTGATTGGATAAGGTTTCTTTCATTCATCCCAGCCCCGTTAAAAAGTATGTCAGCTCAAAAAAACGCTTCAATTCACTATATCATTAAAAAGGAAATTATCATAGTGCTAGAGACGCAGAAATATGCCGATTCGAAATGAATCTAGTCCCGGAGTGCCCCTAAATTTCTCCCCAGAATAGAACAAATATTCTTCTTTTTTCATCCCCTGATCATCCTGTTTGCCTGCGCTAGTCGTGCGGGTCTAATCTATAATTTATTTAATCAGGACAGGAAGCAACAGGGGGAATCGGGAATGGGCAATGCATATCAGGATCGATTGAGATACGTTTATAAAATTACATCTTCCAGAATTAGAAAAGCGGATTATGATCTGCATCTTACTTATCAAGAAGCGACAGTAAATGGAGAAGTGGCATCTATTGGAAACCATCAGGTGTTTCGCTTTATAGATCGTATTCGAGGCTACAAGGAGAGGGAACAAGATCTGGCTAGAATCAAGCTGGAAATAGAGCGATTAAAAGCCTTGAAAACCAATGCTGAACATAAAAGAGCAATGAAGAAATTGCATGAAGAACTGAAAAATCTGAAGTTTGCCGATGATTACTTGCTGGTGGTCATTGAAAATAATAAAGACTATGACCGGCTGAATTCATCGAAAGCTTTCTCCATCAACGGCAAGAAATACAAGCGGTTATTGGCTACGACAGGTGGAGCCAAAAGTTCAACGGTCATCTATGTGAGTGAGAATATTCATCCGTTGTTGGAGAAAAGATTAAATAACGGCAGAGATCCGAATAAGGAGTTGGTTCCTGCTAAACTGGAGGCATATAAGGCCCTAGCTTGCAGCACGAGCACACCTGTGTCACATCCCGAACGCGTATTGGTTGTTCAGGATTGTATAACCCAATTTGGCGCAGACATTATTCAGATTGATGATACCGAGACAGAATACCCTCGCATTGAGAGTAGGAAAAATGAGCCTATTCAGATGAATATGAGTGATGGGTTCGGTCTTATCTCTCCTGCACTTAGTGAACGATGGGCAACCGAGCTTGGACATGAATATATCCCAAGTGGCTTCTGTATCCGTAATAGCTTCTGTAAAGGTATGGTCTTTACATTTGATTATCACGAATTTGCTGATCGAGTTGCAGGCAAATATATGGTGGACGATGCCTGGGGTAATCCTGTGGATATTCGAGAGGTAGACCTCATCATCACAACGTCCATGCTAAAACTCTGGAGCTCGTACAACAGTATCGACGATTATCTGTTATGTTGCGGTTATTATGGCTACACGTTCAGCGTTACGAAAGTTACACCCGAAGAATTGGAGGATGAGCGTCATTTAAACTACCAGTTTATTCAGTCGCTCCAATTAGATGATAACGAGATTGGTGAACTTATTCGTCCCACGGTAGACTCGATTAAAGATGTGCTAGGTGAAGACTATCGCAAGGCACTTTTATTTCTCAAAGGAATTCACATCCATGAGAACGATTATAGAAATAGTCCAGATGATTATATTAAAGGGTTGATGGTAGACCCACGACTTATAGATGATCCTTTTGTGCGGAGCAAAATCCATACATTAATACGCAAGCGAATGAATGAAGCCAAGATCGGAGTTTTAAGAGTAAAAGGCAATTTCAGCATTATATCTGGCGATCCCTATACATTGTGTCAGAGCATATTTGGCTTACCTTTAACAGGATTGCTGAGCTCGGGTCAGTTCTACTCCAGATATTGGAATGAACGCCATGTGGGCCGCGTAGCTTGCTTCAGAGCTCCGATGACTTGTCATAACAATATCAAGGTGCTTCGTTTTCAAAATACAGATGAGATGCAGCATTGGTATCGCTATATGAACACGGTCACGATCTTAAATTCATGGGATACGACGACACATTCTTTAAATGGTGCAGATATGGATAGTGATCAGGTCTTAACTACAGACAACCACACAATTCTTGGGGCAATTCAGGAGCTTGATGCGATTGTATGTGTACAGAAAACCTCAGCCCAAAAAATTCCGGATGAAAAGGATCTGATTCAGGCCAACAAAGACAGCTTTGGTGATCTGATCGGTTTTACAACGAACAAAATTACATCAATGTTTGATGTATTAGCCAATTATGAGGAGCATAGTGCAGAATATCAGGAAATGATGTACCGAATTCAATGTGGTCAGCATTATCAACAAAATGCTATTGATCAGGCTAAAGGGATTGAATGTAAAAAGATGCCGGAGCACTGGTATGATATTCGCGCTGCGGTAACGGACGAGTCTGCCTTGAAAATGGTAGCACACAAGAAGCCATATTTTTTCATATACAATGACCCGGAACAGAAAAAAGAATATACAACCTATGTAGAAAAAACGAGTCAAAAGTGCTTGCAGTTATTTGGCATGACTGTTGATGAGTTGTATTCGAAGAAGGAGCTATCTCCCGATCAGGAACAGTTCCTGGCACAGTATGCACAGAGAATGCCTGTATCCACGGCACCTTCTGTGATGAACCGGTTATGCCATCAAGTGGAAGACGAGTTCAACAAGTTAAAGCTAAAACAGTCCGAGAGTCCTTTTGATCATACGATATTGATGAGTACCAAAAAATACTCACAAGCTCGTTACAAAGAGATTCAACGTTTATATCAGATGCATAACGAAGAGCTACGTAGCTATATGACTAACTTGCGCAAGAGTAAGGTGAAAAAGGAAGAAAGATCAGCCCGATGGCAGTTGTTTGTTTCACGTTTCAAGGAGCAGGCACTGGAGATCTGCAATAACGAAGAAGATCTGTGCAATATGATTGTGGACATGTGTTATCGAAATGCGGAGAAATCCAAGCAATTTGTATGGGATGTCTCGGGGGATCAAATTATTCGCAATTTATTGCTCAGCAATGATCACATCATCCATTATCCGGTTAGAGACCCGGAGGGCGATATTGAATACGCGGGAAGAACCTTTAAAATGACCCAAATGCATGTGAAGGAGCAACGCCCTTGAAAATCATTCTGAATGAACGTCATCATGCCGAGCAGGCCATTACACATGGGAAAATGGATAAGAAGCCAACCAAAACGTTAATTTGTTTAGCCAAATACGGGCTTGAACAGGGGAAGAACGCCGAGGATGCGTATGCGTTTTTAAATCAGTTTATGTCCAAATATTATCCAGACTACAATGCTGTCCAATGGGAAACATTTCTCAATCGTATCATTAAGCAGTCTCAGAAGTATATCAAGATAAGGGAGGAGGCGGGCAAGAGTACGCTAATCGAGATTGATCATGTACCTGTAACACACGAAGAACTTCAAAAGATCAAACAACTTAAAAGTAAACGACTTGAGAAATTGGCCTTTGTTTTGCTGGTCTACAGCAAGATTAACAATCGAATCAATGAAAATGATACGTATTGGATTAATAATGAATGGAAAGAAATCTATGGCGATACCCAAATGGCAGTAAGCAAAAAAGATCAGGGGTTATTGGTGCACAAACTTATTCAGTCAGGGTACCTCAAAGAAAGTAAACGCGTCGATTCAACTAACGTACAGGTTTTGTTCGCTGTGGAGCATGGTGAGGTTGCCTTCCAGTTAGTTCGCTTCGATGACTTTGTGTTGGAGTATTCTCGCTGGAAAGGAGAAAACATCAAAAATTGTACCGTATGCGGAAAACGGATGCTTGCAAAATCGAACCGAATGAAATACTGCAAGGAATGCAAAAAAAGCCGGCAGTAATCCCATTAGAAAACTTCTCTAAAGCTAGACACAGCAATGCTTTGCATGGTTGTTCAAGAATTTCTTTAATGATAAGCCAGGGACAGGTTTCCTAGTTAAGGGGGAGGTATCAACTTGGAAGCCATCTTATAAAGAAAATACGCTACATAACGCTTAGGTAGGTGAATTATGTCAAATGGGATAACTTTAGCACATGTAGAGTCTTTAATTAGAGAAGCGGTGAAACATAGCGGTCCTGGACAGCCTGGAGATCCTGGGGAAACCGAACTCGCCATCAAACGTGCACTGGAGGCTGCTGGCGAAGCCTTACAGGCTGCCGGAAAAGCAAAAGAGGCTTATCAGACGACTCGACTTGTGTACCAGAGTCCAGTTGCTGATTTTGAAGAGTTAAGTAACCAGTACCCTTCTCCTGAAATAGGCTGGACGGTACAGACGTATAAGGATGGCAAGAGATATCGTTATGATGGACAGACATGGGTAGAGATTGATGTATTTGGTCAAAACCTTCAGGTGGTTAATTCCGATATGGATGGGCTCATGAGTAGAGCTGAACACCTGAAATTAAATAAGATTCCGTTGGAAGTACAGGATCGCGTAATGGTCTTTTGCAAAGAATCACTGGTGTACCCGGAAGTACTGGGGATTCTAGCTCCCTTTCCATTCAATGGCGAGATTTTACATGTAAAGGGCTACTGCGGAGTTTCTGGAGATAGCGCAACTGAAATAAGAATTGAACGATCCAAGGATCTCATTCACTGGCAGGATGTGATGGGGAATCCACTGAAATTTGAAGCATTTCAACATCAAGATGACGGTAAGGCTGCATTTGAGATCAAAAAAGTGGAGGCTGGAGATATCTTCAGAATCAACATCATCGAAGCAGCTTCAAACATTCAACATCTTACGATTCAATTAACGATCAGAACATAAAAAAGGAGATAGAATATAATGACACAACCAATTATTACATGGATGGACGCAACACATAATAATGAGATTATCACCCCTTTTGACTACAAGGTTATTGATGCGGATAGCAAAAGTGATATTTTTATTTTCAATGTATGGAACAATAAAAATGGTGCTTCGGACGTATCTAAAATGGAAGATTGCACGATTACAACGCGAGATATGACTGGTGGTACTGGTGACACGGAGGCTCATGATGTAGAAGTGGTGAAGAATAACTGGTTCCATGTTCAGGTTGATTCCTTGGGGGAGACAGACCTGGAAGAGGAAAGTTCTCGTATTGGCAGGGATTTTTCCAAACCCATCGGAACAACAGGCAAGACAACCAAAGATCATACAGGAACCGCTTATGCAACACCATTTGCACCGGGACCGAAAGAAATCCTAGGCGTTAGTAACAATGGAAATCCTCAAGATGCGGCCGGTAACTATGTGACCCTATCCATTCAATGTGTAGTACCGCTGAATGCAAAAAGTGGCAAGCAACAGTTCAAGAAACGTATCTCCTACCGTTACGTGTAAAAGGAACCAATCATGTGGACAGGCTATTGCAGCCTGTCCTTTTTATTAAAAGGGGGAAGTTCTGTGATTCTAGGTAATACACAATTTACGCGCTCACCAGTATCTCAAGCTTACATATGGATTGCTGATTACTATGACGGTACTTATTTAAGCGAATTTGATTTGCAGACACAACAATCAAACAGTTTTTATACAATTAACAAGGAAAAGTTGGTCTCTTTTGGATTGATCGGGCAAGGATCTCACGTGTATCACAATGTTGCCAACGGTGTGTTTCATATTAATGCGGATCGGTACTCTGTATCTTACGTATGTGAAGAACAAGAATACCCGCTAACGGGTAGGACCTTTCTATACAGAGACATCATTCAATTCAAGAATGTTTCTTCAGATGTGAATATGAGTGGACATTCAGGTCCTGGGAGCTCGGGGGCTTTCAATAATACGATTGAATGTTTTAACTTCGGGTACAAAAAAATGATGAATTTGAATGATGTGCAGATTAACTTTCAATGTGTGTGTTCTCTGCCGCTCAGCGGAAATGCTTTTCTCCAAATTAAAATCACCTCAGATCAGGACCTGCCAGGGGAATTGGTTATTCGTAAAAATGGATTTGTTATAGATCAAATCGTAGCTCCTCTGAAGGCAAATCATGCAGGAATCATAAACTGGGACATTCGTTGAGTTGGATTTTGAGATGAGATAGGTGGTGATAGTATGGCAATTCAAGAAATTGCACTGGATATAGATCTATCTGTTGGTGTTTTCAAAGATACGATATATCAGGATCAGAGGTTGAAATTAAGAGAACTGGGTCATGATGCGGACGGGAATTCAATCTATCCTGCTACTGGATCTTGGGAGTCCACCGTGATTCGAATTCAGGATAAGATCGCATCATTTAAAGGTGTGGCTGCAAAGGTAGATGTCGCGGGGGGCGCAGAATACAAGATCTACTGGAGTACATCTGAAGACGGCTTTGAGTGGCTGGAGTATGAGGAAGTCTCAGCTAATAGCGCTGTGTCCAAATCGCCTGCAAAGTATGCGAAGGTGAAAATTGAGATTTTTGCAGAAAAGAAATATTCGAACTTTTACATAGACGATTTTAACAAGAAGGATAAATTCAGTAATCCTTTTATTGAAAGTGATTCGGGTTCACTAAGCTTAAAGAAAATATATCAATTAAAAATGGAACAAGCATCTGACACTCCAACAGGCATGGTGTTACGTCAGAAGGTTGAAAAAGCAAAATTTAAGAAAGTAGATAGAATCAGAGTGAGTAAGGGGTGATTTTATGGCAGTTCCAGCGACTATAGGCGTATTGAGATCGAATATAAGTGATATGGAGATTGGCGACTATATTGTATGGAGATATGATTCTTCTGGAGAGCAATTTATAGATGGCACTCTAGGAATAAACGAAATACCTGTAAATGGGTTGGTTGGTACTACAAGTTTAAACAACTACTACTGGTACGCTATTAAAGTAGATAAAGGTCTTTTAATCTCTGATCGCATTAGACATCATACTGTCACTTGGGATTCAATGAATGCAAATAAGATTATCGAAGGGTTGCCTAAAACCTTTGGTGGTGTCTCAGGAATTGTCCGTAGTATATCTGGTGGAGTAGGATATGCAGATAAGGATGGAAAACTGAGTATGAAGGACTTAGGATTGGGAGCATTCCCTACAATTAATGAGTGGGATGTGTATATCAAAAATGGTCGTTTGGGTGGAAAGGTAAAGCCCAATGACGATAATGTTTGGCATCATCTAAATGTTTTTTCTTGGACTAAAGAATCTCCAGCTATTGGCACATGGACTACAAATGCTGGAACATCATTAAGTGCAACTAATACTTCAAGAATTGTACGTGGATATGAATCAAGGTCAGACAATCGAGGTGTAGCTTTTACAGGTTCTTCGGCATCACAAAACTATATTGGTTTTCGTCCAGTATTTGAATATAAGGAGGTGTAATGATGGCAGTATTAGGAGATCAATTAGTTGCACCCGAATCAGGGTGGAGACGCTATGATGATACACATGTTGGCTTAAAGTATACAGGAACTTGGACCACCCCATCCCCATCCAATACAGTTTATTATGGTGGCAGTATAAGAGTAACTAGCCGAGCTGTCGACAATAACTATGTTACATTTTCTTTTTTCGGAACAAAGCTTAGGATTATCTCTGACTTTTACTCAGATAGGCATTCTGATAACTCTATCACGATAGATGGTGTAACAGAGATGTATAGTACGTTTCGTGCAGTAGGTTCCCCTAGCCTTCAGCAATCCATAGTGTATGAAAAGACGGGATTACCTCTTGCATTTCACACGGTTACTATTGCAACAGGTCATAATCGGATAAATTTCACTTTAGATGCTATAGATATTGATGAAACGGGGTATCTGTATGGACACGCTCTAACCTCCCCTGAAACAGGATGGAGAAGATTTGATGATACACACGATGCTTTTGCTTATCTTGGAGCGAATTGGATTGCTTATACAGGGGCAAATCAAGGTATTTACAACAATAGTCATCACTATACATCTCAAGGAAAAGGTGACACTGAAATTAGGTTTAAATTTTACGGAACCAAATTTAGACTAATTTCAAGCATAGGTCCGGCTTTTGCAAATGATATTTCAGTGGTCATTGATGGAGTAACTGAGAAGTTTAATCCAAGAATGCCAACAACAGCAGACGAAAGACAGAAAGTAACCTATGAAAAAACCAATCTACCATTAGGTATTCATGAAGTTAATCTTATCAGCGGAACGAACGGAGATTGGAGGTTGGATATTGATGCTGTAGATATTGATGATAACGGTTATTTGGTAGCACGTGTCGGACAACAACTGACAACACCAGAGCCAGAGTGGAAGAGGTATGACACGGATAACTACGCACTGTATTTGGGTACAGATTGGAAGACAGTAACGAATTCCACGGGGCGTGTATTTGAAGGTGGCTCAGTTAGGTATAGCAATGTAATTGGGAATTATATAAAATTTTCTTTTACAGGAGACAAGCTTAGACTCATTGCAGAGTATGGTAGCGCATATGATACAAATGTTGAAGTTAGCATTGATGGAGTAATAAAATATATCGACCTAACAACTTCATCTTCTTCTATTCAATATCAACCTCAAAGGATCGCTTTTGAACAATTAGGTTTAACTGATGGGGGTCATGAGGTTATAGTTAAAAAAGTTAGTGGCACAGGTAATTTTCATATTGATGCAATAGACATTAATGTAACTGGACGCATGGTAAGACTTATTGGAACCCAATTGACTACACCAGATGAGGGTTGGAGAAGGTATGATGACCAAGATGTCTACTTTGTTCGTGACAATACCTCTGATTGGACACTCTACTCCCACTCTAGCGCCTACAAAGGATCATTTTTATATGCAACCAAACCAAGTGGCGAAACTAAAATAAGCTTTGATTTTATTGGAACTAAAATTAGAGTCATTGATGTAATGCATCAAAATCGTGGTATTTCAAAGATTGAAGTCGATGGAGCTGAATATACATATTCATCTACTGACTCAAGTAGTGGGAATTTTCAGCGTCTTGTTTTTGAATTGCTTGACTTACCTCGGGAGAAACATAGTGTGACCATATCCTATGTGTCTGGAACATATATTTCACTCGATGCCATCGATATTGATTCCGATGGTCGATTATACCATCCAGATGAAGTAACAAGCATTGCAGAACTTGAGGTTGGTAAACGTATCAGATGTAACTATGTTGCTTTAGCTTCTGGTGCGGCAGGAGAGTTTAAAAATATAGGAAAACAAACATCTGACTTTATCTCAACAACATCTATTCCAAGTGTGCCTAATGGCGATTTCTATTTTATTGTTGCTGACGAATACAATAAGAAGAAGATATTGATTACAGACAGGAATATTCAAGCGGGTATCACATGGGATGCACTAAATAGTAATGGTCTTGTATTTAGCGTTCAAAAGGATTTAGGAGAGAAGAATTATATGTTCGTTGCAAGACTCCTATCTGGTGGATATTCGGCGGCAGACAAAGACAATGAATGGGATCAGTACATTGTCAACTCAACGTTAAATGGTAATATTATTGCTGGAGACGATAGAGTATGGAATTGGAGCGCAGGATATTCCTTAGCAAGCACAACAAATTCTAATAGTGCGAACAGGGTTCGAAGAGGGGCAACTACGGTTGCAACATTTAGTGCGGTGGCTTCTTCATCTACATCTTCTAGTGGATATAGACCATTATTTGAACTAGAAACTTTGCCAATGTTTAAATCCTTCGTCAAACATGATGGAGCCTATAAAAGGCTTGATACTGGAACTTTAGAATGGAATACAATTTCAGCAACTTTACCATCAGAAGACACTTCTATTAATGAAGGAATGGATGATCTATCTGTATTAGACAGGGAAAACGAAGTTTTCATACAGACCATGAATGCAAATGGCTCACTAGGATCAGGCAAGTTGTTCAAAGAAAGAATCGATCTGAAGAAGTATTTTGAAATAACGAACGTAAGTGTGAAGTAGGGCTTGAATGCTCTACTTCTTTTTGTTGTTGAAATAATGATCTTATTTAGAAAGGAGAATCGTTTATGGGGTATTATAAAGATTTGCTCCCTGCAATGACTGCGGCAAATGTGCCGCAACCATATGCTGTTCAAGCTAACGAACAAGTAACAAATGGATTGTTGTGGTATGCAGTAGATAAAAACTCTTCTACTTTTTGGAGTACAAATGCGAAAGCTCCATCATGTTGGTTCAGGGTTGACTTCGGCAATAAAGTTAAAGTTGCTAGATATTCTATATCTATAGATACAACAGTACCACCTACTGGATTTAACTTAGAAGCAAGTGAGACTGGTTTATTTTCAGGAGAACAGGTGATATTAGATTCGCGAAATTCTGTTGTGTGGAATACAGATGGTAAAAATCAATATGATACAAACAATTCAAATTCATATAGATATTACAGGGTTAACTTCACTTCTGGAACATACTCAATGAGAATCAAAGAGTTTGAATTTTTAGAGTATGTACATCATAATAAAATCTTGCTTTCATCAGGCGATAAGTTTTATTCAGTAGGTGGAATAAAATATGAGAATGCAATCCCAAAAATGACCAGCAACACTTCTGCTTCGCCCATAGTTCCTATATTCTCAACAGAGTGGACAAATGGTATTCAGACTGGAGCGGGTTCAGCGTTCAATGCATTTGACGGAGATAAAGAAAAAGTTTTTGGATGGTCTAGTGCTTCATCTGGATATTATATCGGAATTGACTGGTCGATTGAGAAAAAAATTATTGGTTATCGATTAACATCCCATTCAAGTATTAGTAACACACCTCCGACTGCTTGGTATTTTGAGTCAAGCAATGACAATTCAACTTGGACTATTCTAGACACAAAAACTGGTATCAGTTGGACTAAGGGGGAAACAAAGGAATTTATTATTAAGAATGAATTATCATACAGATACTATAGAATCCGAGGAACATTGAACATAACTTGGGCTATAGCTGAATTCGAATTATTACATTTATCCCCGTCTTACTTGGTTAGTGTGCCAAAACTGAATGAAGAATCTTTTCTTAAATATGGTAGAGACTCTTCAGTGCCATTCAATTTAATTAATAAGGTTCAAAAAAATAAGGATGAGTACAACTCATTAGGATCAGGTAAAACCTTTGAACACACAGTTGATATGTCAAAACGCCGAGTAGATAAAATTACCCTCGGTTAATCGAGAACACCTCTATAAGATGTGTTCTATTTATTTTTGGGAAGGAGATGCTCCATTTATGGAAACAATCCCAGTTACATTAAACCCAAACGATATGGGTTCAGGGTTCACTTTTTCTAATGGTAACCTTACCGTAGTCACCTCAACTGATTATCGTGCTATTCGTGCTACACACGGTAAGTCAAATGGAAAATGGTATTGGGAGGTTAAATATGATGCTGGAGTAAAAAACGTTCATATTGGGGTATCCAACAAATCATTCTTTTTAACAGGGAATATTGTTGCAGATAGCTCAATGTGGAGAACTTATTATGGTAATAGCGGGAACAAGTATCCGGAAAATACAGCATACAGTACAGTCTGGGATATTGGGACAGTTGTGGGTGTCGCACTTGATCTTGACAATGGAACATTAGAGTTTTTTAAGAATGGTGTTAGTATGGGCATTAGTCACACTAATGTAAAGGAATTAGGAGAAGTTT
Organism: Paenibacillus sp. FSL k6-2145; assembly: GCF_037976585.1. Taxonomy (NCBI): domain Bacteria; kingdom Bacillati; phylum Bacillota; class Bacilli; order Caryophanales; family Paenibacillaceae; genus Paenibacillus; species Paenibacillus sp. FSL k6-2145. The sequence continues at coordinate 4,173,697 of NZ_CP150267.1, forward strand.
ATCCTACTCTAGGCTCATTTAGTTCAAACAGTAAAACAGTCACAATTAATTTTGGTGTAAGACCCTTTGTACATAATGTTCCTTCTGGATTTAAAGCTTATAACTTAGTGTACTCTAATAAATTTTTATTTTCATCAGAAGACAAGCACTATAGCATTACAAATAAATACAAAGATAATGCTATTCCTGCAATGACATCTAACACTACTCCATCAGGTGTTGTTGATGCAAGTTCGACTTACACAACATTTTATCCTTGGAAAGCATTTGATAGAATTGTTGATCCAAATGGATGGGTTGCCGCAAGTGGAATTTTGGTGGGATGGCTAAGCTATGAGTTTCCAAAGGCCAAACTGATAACTGCATATTCTATTAAATCTGGAGCAACTCCAGTCAACAGACCTCCAAAAACGTGGACATTTGAGGGATGGGATGGTACGAAATGGGTTATCCTTGACACCCGAATAAATGAGCCTAACTTTACTGTCGAAGAGTTCCGTCTCTACGGGTTTAAGAATAAAGTTGGGTTCAAAAAATATAGAATTAATGTTACTGCCAACCAAGGCGCTGGAGACTTCTTGGCGATTGGTGATTTTGGCATGTATGAATCCGAAAGGTACATAACTTTAGTGGGAATTTCGGAAGTAAGTATTCTTGAACATGGGATAAGCAAAGGAATGATTATTGATTTGGAGGATGAATTCAGCGAAAGAAGGTCATTGGTTAAAGATAGTGAAAAAATCGGTTCAGGAAAAGTCTTCAAACAAAAGATTAACACTGACAAAGTGTCAATCAAAAAAGCATCAATTATTTGAATAAGTTGAATGAAATTGTTCTATTTATATTTAGAAAGGAGATGGGATTATGGCAAAGCTTGTGAATATTGTACCACCTATGACATCGTATACTTCACCTTCAGGAGCAGTAAGCTATAATGGTCAAAATGGTACATATTACGCTTATAAAGCCTTTGATAGAAGTCAAGGTACGTTCTACGGAACCTATCGCGTCACTAATACATGGGTTTCTTACAGGTTTCCAACCTCTGTAAAATTGGCAGGGTACTCGATATATTGCTTGGAAAACAACTCGCCACCTCGATCTTGGGTTCTGGAAGCAAGTAATGATGCAGTTACATGGGATATAATTGACACAAGAAATGATTATGTAGTCGCGTCATGGACAAACAATAGAAAAGTCACTTTCAATATCGCTCCCACTAAAGCCTATCTCAACTATAGAGTACGGGTAACAAGAAATAACACTGCTGAGGTAATCAATATCCATGAGATTGAATTCATGGATTGGGTCTATGACAATAAGTATTTAGTGCAAAATGGCTCAACCTACAAGTATTACGCAAGTGAACAATGGCAAGTGATTTCAGGTTCACCCACCGAGCAGGACTATTTAAACTATGGGATGGACGACATCTCCATAGTACCTGAATCTGCATGGTCACAACTCACTGGTGAAGTCGAATTATGCTACTACACGGACGATCCAACCAAAACAGAAGCATCCTTCAACATTGAAACTGATCCCTTCACCCTAGCCGAAGAATGGGAAGACAAAGAGATCAAAATCATTGAATACACCGATGACCCCAACCAAACTGAATCTACGATTACAATCGAAACCGAACCTTTTACAATATACGACGAGTTGGGCGAAAGTGTGGATGTTCTATACTACACGGATGATCCATCCAAAACTTCAGCGGAACTGAATATCACGGCTAACTACTCCCCATTGGATGAACTTGAGGGAGATTTTGACGTGGTTACGTGGACGAATGATGAAGAGGTAATTGCAGGGAATCGGGACATGATGCTAACGTATGACGCGCTACCGTTTGAACAATTAATTGTGCAACCAACAGACATAGCTTTATATGGAGACGTGAAAAAGGTTGTCGCTACGAAAGTAACGGAGAACAGTCCGGAAGGTATATTAAGAATGGCTGCTTCGTTCGATTCGGGGCTCACATGGAAGACATACCGTTTCAACAAGTGGCTTGATCTGGATATCAAGGATACAACCTTATTCAAAAGAAAAGGAATGAATCTGGACACACTCAACGCCATCCCTGAAAAGGATCTAATAGCTTTAACACGAATCGCCTATTACTTCGATAGCAGTAAGCACTATGAAAACAGCTATTCGCTGGACGAAGTGAAGATGATCGTTGATGCACCGCGTAATGCGGTGGAGTTTAGAGATATGTCACTGCAATTGTTAAACACCACTGCCACAATCGACCTGACCTTCTCTGGCAACAAACTTACAGGTGTGCTTGATGATGCAGATCAAGGCAAGGTTAAGTACCGCGTGTTGTTGAACGGTAAAACGTATTATCCGGCGGATGGCAATTTTACGCGACTAGCAGCTTCACCATTCAATATTGAACTCAATATTGACGAGAGAAATGTTAATTTTGGCGTAGAGAATATATTGAAGGTTGAATTTCAGGACTATTGGGGTGCAGTAGACTCTCGGGAAACCAAGTTTATCGGATCGTATTCAGGATTAATGTTTATGGATGAGTCTGGAGACTTTCTGTCAGATACCTTTGGCGGTATTTTGAAACAACTTGATTATGGGGTGATCATTGCTGGACAGACGACGTTAACAAAGAAAGTCAGAATCAAAAACTTGCTTGGTTATGCTGTGGATCATGTATACCTGGAGATGGATAAGAAATTCGAAACGGATGGTGTTGAAGTCCAATTATCCAGACAGGCCGACCCGTTTCTTCCGATCGATTATCTGACCTATGGTCTGATCCAAACGGAGGATAGCATCGATTTTTATATTCGTATCGCAACGGATATTCATGCCAAGCCGAATCCTAATGGTAATTTTGAAATGAAGGTCACAGCAGACCGTGTATAGCTCTCAATACAATGAGACAGGAAGTGAGTGAAATTAATAACGGGGAGACTCTATTAGATAGTTTTATACATATTAAAAGTCCGGAAAATCGTTTTGCAGCAAAGTATATCCTGTACAATCAGGTGGATGAAGAACTGCCTTCGGTCCTAATAGCTGCTACAAGAAAAGTTAGCGAGATCGTCTCCAATGTATCCGTACGCGTCAGACGGTCACAGGAATTGAGCAATTCGCTATCGGTGATGTACAGGTCGCAAGGAGATCTGGGCGCAACCATTCAAACGGCATCCAAAGTTGATCTTGAAGGCATGTTGTACGTTCGCCCACATAACCGTGCACACGGCAAATATGAATTACTGGAAGCGCCGCGTGTAACTGTTAATCTTAAGCCTGTTGCTGATGCGACCACACGAAGCCAAACTCACCTGCAGACGCTCAACTTTGGTGATACACAGCGTATGATGATCGGTAGAGACGAGATAGAGCAATTCGAATCGTTTATACATTTCGGTGATTTGGATACTAGAATACCTGATCTTTTATATCTGGAAGACGCTAAATTGAGGTTATCTTACACAGGAACCCTGGCACCTGGAGCACACATTGAGTTGCATCAGCCTGATACGTTGTGGCGTGAGTACGGGATTACGTATGCGAACAGGCCTCAGTCCATTCAGCTCTTATCGTCCAGTTATATCCTGGATACGACTGAACGTTATGTTGAGTTTGATATGATGGCATTGCTTCGAATGTGGAGAGAAGGTATTATTTCGAATGTTGGAATGATTATTCAGTCTAGCGGTAACACGCCGATCTATTTCAACACTCGTGAGTCTTCCAAACCACCTGTTTTGCAGATCAAATATATCACTTCTCAGATCTATTCCATCGGTCGAACCGAAATTGAAAGTGAAGTTTTTATTTATGGTGCAGGTCGCAAGGATATAGCTTCAACGTTAGTTGTACACAGTGATATTGGGCTGGACTGGCTCAAATCTCAGTTGTACGTCCACCGTTATGAGGATCACATGCATCATGATATACCTCAAGTAATCGCGGTCAGCCGTCCGTACCTGGATGTAGATCTGACAATAGCTAAACGTATAGATGCAGAACTAGGTTCGAACATTTCTATTGCTGAAAGTAGGACAGAAGAGAAGGAAACATTGGTTTCTATTTCTAAGCCCGAGCTTCATTCGCAGTTCATTACCGCCATACGAACAACTAAGGATAGAGACGGTAATCTTGCCGTTAGAACAAGTCTGGACGATGAAAAAACTGTAGAAATCGCAGTGTCTCATCCTGACTTGCCTTCAGTTATTACGGTAGATAGACAAATGTCTCTAGTTAGTACGTTAACGATATCACAACTGCTCGATGATGGACGGGATACGAGTCTAATTGTATCCGTACCAGATCTTCATGCTTCATTGGAAGTCTCCAATTATATAAAAGCAACTTCAACGTTGGGGTCTTTGCTTACGGTCATGTACGATGGTGATTCGACTGTGATTTCGGAGATTAAGGTTAATAAGCCTGATCTGAATAGTGTTCTTCAAGTCAGAGCATTAAATCATGATGAGAGGGCAGGCAGTCTTGAGATTCCTTATTTGGAAGAACAGCTTGGGCAATTATATATCTCCAGACCTGATGTGCTTTCCAGCATTGAGGTCAAGTATATGGATGTTTTGGATGGCCACATTAGTATCAAGGAAAGAGAATACTTGGATAGCTATCTTCAGGTGCGAGAGTGGAAGGATATGCAGTCTACAGTAGATGTGAGACAGATTGTCGATATGGCTACTGAAATGACAATTTCCAAGCCTGATCTGGCTGCGTATATCCGACCAAGAGTTATTGCAAATGAAGAATTGGATTCGATCACAAGTATCCGTAAACTGGATGCCGGTGATTTAGTGACCACAGTAATTGTGAAGAGTCCAGGAAATCAAGCGTATTTTTACATTTTATAAAATGAGTACATCATCAAAGAGGGCGTTGGCCCTCTTTTTTTTGCGTTTAGGCTCATGTCCATCCCTAAGCATCTGTACTTTATTGTGTAACAGTCGTCTTCTCGTTATGATACAATGTGTTCATCACACATTAAGGAATGAAGACCATGCATCAAGAGGACAGTGTATTTGAACAGATTATGAAGCAGAAAAGATTGAAGCCTATCAAGCCTGAAACTACAAAAGTTCAAGTTAAACTAATACATAAAAAGAAACTAGCTCAGGAGCAATTAAGTGATTTGGATGTCCAGTTCAAAAAGTCGGTAGCTGAATCAATAGACCGCAGTGTACTTCATAGACGTGTACTAGGAATTAGAAGAGAGTTAACGGAGATAAGGCGATTAAAGAATGATGAGCATGCGTTTTAAGGTAGGCCCACTTTGACCTTCCTTGGATGAGGGGGTCTTTTTTTGTGGGTGTTTATTCCCTGTGTAAGGAGTCGCAAATGGATTGGGGATAGTCCAGTAACCATAAATACTCATAGTGTGCAAAAGGATATTGGGAATGGGAATGACGCTCTCAAGAGATTATACAGAAGTATGGGAGATTGACGTTGTAATCCAAGATATCTTTACGGAGGTTTGCAGACATGCCGGGAAAAAGGGATTGATGGGTAGCGTAGTCACTTCAATCATTTCTCAAGAAGGCAAAGATAAGTAAAAGAAGCAATAAGCTGATTTTTTTTCTACTTCGGTATTTTGTGTTCATAGATGGTATTTATAAAAACCATATCTTTGGGTGAAAGTAAGAAAAACTATCTTTAGACTATAGAATCAAAAGGGAGATCAGAGATAATTATCTCAGAGATCTCCCTTATTCTTTATGCAGATTCAACGAAAAAATATAAAATTCCCATAACGACCATTATAGCTACTATAACTATTACAATCCACATAAGTCCATTTTTTTTCAAGTTATCATCACCTTTTGAGAAAATTTAGAATAACTGTTTCAAACTTCCTAATTAATGGTAACATATTAATATCACCTTGCCTATACTACTATATAACCAATTGAAGGGAATTGATTCAATGTTAAGGAAATTATCAAAAAGTTCGCTAGTACTAGTTCTAGTAACAACGTTATTTGCATCTACGGCATTAGCAGATGCTTCATCTGAACCAGTAAAATATACTGCTGAGGAATATGTGAATTATTTAAATCAACTTATTAGTGAGGGAGATACAGAAGCTACTGAGACTTTGGAACAGTTTACCAACTTAGGGCCCTCTAAGCAAAATGCTTTCCTGAACTTTATCGCATCAGAAGATTATGTAAATGCGATAGGCGATATGTTATCTGGTAAGGAGGGTTCATTATATGAAGACAAGTATAAGGAAATTTCTATTGAAGTTGAGACTATCACAACAGAAGATAGTCAAGCAAATCAATTTTCAACGAATGCTTTAGCCGCACAAGCCAATCAACATGCATCAGTTAGCCGCTCTGTTAAATTAGCAGCTTTTGGCATTGATACAACCACTATCACTCTGACAGTCAGTTGGGAGCACAATGGAAGCGTGGCAGTAAAACCTCTTCAAGTTATACAAGGTCATACGAATAAGAATCCATTATATCTTTTGAGCGAAACATCAAACAATAGTCCGGGTTTCATTTCTGAGGGCTACTTCAATGCATCGGGCACTTGGACTATGAGAGCAACAGGGGCTGCTGGCTTTTTAAGCGATACATTAGGAATAAACATTAAAGCTTCAACGCCATCACATAGATATTACTCTTTCACTACCAGTCATTCTAATATGACACCTACCAATGGTTGGGTAGCGTTTTAATAATAATTTTTAAAAATGGCATGGTGATAAATGCAAGGGGATTATTGATCCCCTTGTTAAATTACAGAAAAAAATTGAAAAGTAACATGATAATAAACTGAATAAATTTGAGATGATAAATTGCAACTGTCTTATTACCCTATAAGTACATACAGTGAAGGCGCTCATAATTGCGTCTATTTTAATATGACGTTAACCAGTTGAGTGCGTGAAACGCGCAAAACAAAAAAACACATGTTGGAGAGGTGGTATGATTATTTCAATGAAAGCATATTTCTACTAAAGTCTGCGAGGAGAATTACCAACAATTGAACTGTAAGTACCTACATTTTCTCAAACACGGCAGGTGTCCACACGACAATCCAGAATGAGGCATACAATTATCGTGACCTGTGGAAGAGGAGGTGGATCGGGAAATTATGGTGACGATGGAGCCCATTGTAGTTGGAGAGCATGTATTGGTTGGGGTAGAAGTCAAGCTGCCCAAAACAACGTTGTTGACCATTAATACATCCAAAGGATATATCATGTGCGGAGCACTCGATGTGGGATTACTTAATGAGAAGCTCGGGGATCGCAAGATTATTGCGGCTCGGGCGGTTGGTGTGCGTACACTGGAGCAATTGTTGCATGCACCTATGGAGTCGGTAACAACAGAAGCCGAGGCCATGGGCATTACGGTTGGCATGACGGGTGTAGAAGCTTTGTTGAAAATGATCTAATCACTAACAAAAGGGCTCCCCATATGGGAAGCCCTTCTTTAGCGTCGTAATACAGAGCCTGGCACATCGTAGCTCCCACCTCTATACACACGAACGCTTTCCATTTAATTAAACTTCTTCCTTCGCGAACAAGGCAGCCAGATTTTCTTGGAAAGGTGCGCGAACAACGCCTTTTTCCGTGATAATAGCTGTTACATATTCGTTAGGCGTTACGTCAAATGCTGGATTAAATACTTTAACACCTCGCGGTGCTGTGCGTTTACCAAATCCTTCGGTCACTTCCTCCGCGGCACGTTCCTCAATTGGAATCAGGTCGCCGGATGGAGTGGACAAGTCTATGGTCGACAATGGGCTTGCTACATAGAACGGAATATTGTGAGCCTTGGCAAGCACGGCTACGCTGTAGGTTCCGATCTTGTTAGCTACGTCACCGTTCGCTGCCACACGGTCTGTTCCGACGATAACAGCTTGAATCCAGCCTTTGGACATCACCATGCCTGCCATGTTATCACAGAGCAGCGTGACGTCAATGCCGGCTTGCTGTAACTCAAATGCAGTCAGGCGTGCACCCTGAAGTACAGGACGAGTTTCGTCTGCAAATACTTTCAGGTGAATGCCACGTTCCTGTGCGAGATACATTGGAGCAGTTGCCGTACCGTATTTCGCAGTAGCCAGTCCGCCTGCATTACAGTGAGTGAGAACACCCATACCATCTTCGAATAAAGGCAGTGCATTCTCGCCGATCATGCGGCATACTTCTTCGTCTTCCTTCTGAATTAACAGAGCTTCTACTTCAAGAGCATCATTGCCCTCATCCAGGCTCAGGCCGGATTCAACGACCTCATTTGCTTTTTGCATCATGCGATCCAATGCCCAGAACAGGTTCACCGCTGTTGGACGGGAAGTGGCCAGATGAGCACATATGGATTTCACGTGGTCCAACCAACCTTGAATGGTCGTTCCGTCATATGATTTGGCACCCAATACAACACCAAATGCAGCAGCAATACCAATCGCCGGAGCACCGCGTACTTTCATGGAGTGGATGGATTCCCATACTTCCTCGGGTGTATACAGTTTCAACATGAGGATCGTTTCGGGCAGCAGACGCTGGTCAAGCATTTCAAGCTTGTCCTTTTTCCAGATGAGAGAGGACAGAGGCTGATATTCAGGGGTTGTCATGGGTGGTTCCTCCGTTCCTTATGTTAAGCCTTAGTAGTAGTAACAGCTGTGGATACAATATCCAGTACTTCGCCGATGGTATTCAAGCGACGATTGTTCTTGATCAATGCTTTACCAATGGACAATGCTTTACGCTGAGCATGTTCACGTTCAGTCGCATTTGGAATGGTATCAATATCCGCCACGTGAGCGAGTCCAACGATACGACGAACCATTTTGGCACCTGCGAAGCCAATGGAATCTCTGAACAATTGTTGTACATACAGATCCTGATAGCCTGGCGTTTTTGCCATCGGATCAACGAGGTCATTAACCCAGAGGGCACGGAAACGAGATTCGAATTCAGTCCATACATCACGAACCATGTTCAGCAAAAGCGTCTCACGCTCACGCAAAGCAGTCTCATCCTGAATCCATCCTGGCAGGGATGCGTAATTCAAGAGCAGGTTCGCGAGGACTGCACCAACATCGAATCCCATGGGTCCGTAATATGCAAATTCGGGATCGATGACTTTGGTCGATTCAGGTGTAACAAAAATACTGCCTGTATGCAGATCTCCATGAAGCAATGCCTGCCCATATGTCAGGAATTTTTCCCGCAGCAAGGCCACTTCAAGGTGAAGCTCTCCATCTGTGCGCAGGGCTTCAGCTTCGTCTTCAATAGAAGCATCATAATTATTTTTCTCGGCGATCCGGTAGGGTTCATCAAAGATCAGATCCTCCGTTATTTTGCATTGGTCCGGATTAATGAATCTGCCCTGTTGTTCCTTCTTCAATTGCTGATCCATGCCCAAGTCGGATGTGAAGAACAGCGTTCTTGCCATGAATTCCCCAATATGCTGTGCAAAAAGAGGATAGGAAACACCTTCAATCAGGCCTTTGCGCATGATCACATGATCACTCAGATCTTCCATAACCGTTAAGGCGAGGTCATCATCGTAATGATACACTTCGGGTACCATCCCTGGACACAGACGATACTCCTCCTGAAGAATCTCACGTTCAATGCGGGCACGTACCAGAGACAGTGGCCATGATTCTCCAACCACTTTCGCATAAGGAAGCGCCTGTTTGATAATGATACTTTTATCGGAGTTCAGATCCGTGATGTGGAAAACCAAATTCAGATTACCGTCGCCGATCTCGTGACAATCCAGATTTGCATCTGCCGCAAATGGACCCGGTAATGTTTTGGCCAGTTCAATTGCATCCTGGGGGGTAAACGGGCGATATTGGGACAAAGGTGCCACCTCCATATATATGAAGAAACAGGAAAACCCACTTCTTTGCTTGGTATATGTCAGTATATCGGAAATAGCGTGGTTTTTGAACTTTTTTTTGAGACAAGCCAAGTTGATCCTGATTCGAACTTCCTGTTCCAGGGTAAAAACAAATAGGCCGGACAGTTGAGAGAAACACTGTTCATAAGCCTCTCCGCTAGCAAGCGGTGACACATTATTAACTCTCTGTTATGCATTGCGGGACAACCTGCTTATCATGCCATGACAGACTAATTTTAAATAAAGGATGGGATTAATATGGCTACAAAAAACAAAACAGATCAAGCAAAATCGGTGGAACAAGTACTTAATCGTCAGGTAGCTAACCTGAACGTATTGTATGTTAAAATCCATAACTATCACTGGTACGTAAAAGGACCTAACTTCTTCACGTTGCATGTGAAATTCGAAGAGTTCTACAACGAAGTTACAGTACAAATGGATGAAATCGCAGAGCGTATCCTAACGCTGAAAGGTAGCCCAGCGGCTACAATGAAAGAGTATCTGGAGCTTTCTTCTATCCAGGAAGCAGCAGGCGGAGAAGACGCAAAAACAATGGTGCAAAACCTCATCGAGGACTTCGCTACACTTTCGAATGAATATCAGGAAGGTATCGAAGTTGCAGATGCAGCTGAAGATCAACCAACATCCGATATGCTGACAGGCTTCAAGGCCGACCTGGAGAAACACATGTGGATGCTTCGCTCTTTCCTAGGTTAATATAGCCAAGATTTTGCCTAATACAAGTGGTTCTCTTACGTAAGCTTTCTGAGCTCGGATCTTTGTTGTCAGAAACGCCCTGAGCGTCTATACTGCTGACAAGAATGATAGGGGAGGGAACCGCTTATGTTAGAACCAACGATACCGGCTTTAAAAGAATGGGCTTCTGCAATCAAAGCACTGGAAACGGGTCGCCAAATTATGGTGATGCGCAAAGGTGGTATTGTAGAGGAAACCCGACATTTTGAGCTGAAAAGTCCGGCGTTTTACCTGTATCCGACTTATGAACATCAGCGTAAAGAACTGATTAAGTCCTCGGATCAATCCTATGTTGAAGAATCACTGGCCGAATGGGTGCCCGAAGCTTCGACAATCCCTATTACTGCATATGCCGAAGTAACGCAGGATCTGGAGATACGAGATCAGGAGATGCTGGATCGACTTCTTGACTTTCATATGTGGACAGCGGATTTTGCCGAAGACCGTTTGAAATGGAAACGGAAAGATCCGCTCCATGTATTGATTTTACGTGTGTACCTTTTGAAAGAACCGATGGAAATCCCCGTACTGCCTGAATATAACGGTTGTCGTTCATGGATTTCTATTCCGAATGGTCCGGTGCCGCGCGAAATGACGCCGGTGGTGGACGTTGCGGATTTTGACGAACAGGTACAGAAGATTAACGAGATGCTCAAATTGTAATATTATTAATGAAGGGGCTTGTCCATAATATGGATAAGTCCTTTTTTTGGATTAGTGTATAGCAGATACGATAAAAGCTTGATTTTCTGTGATTTTTCTCACTGTCCATCTTGGCGGGAGATGTTTTCTCATTTGATTCAATCTGGTATTTATTATAGAATCAGAAAGAATAATGTTTCCTGCAAGGAATATACACTCTGAGGAAATAGCTTGATTATCATTGAGAATCAGTTTAGAATTATTCTAAAGTGTTCTTGCTTTAAGGAATCGAGTACAAGAGAAATTCAGGGGAAGCCCTGTTCAGATATAATAGGCGCTTTTTCGTTTTCGACAGTAAACATCAATTTAATCAATGGAGGGAAACAATACACATGGCTACGAATTTCGTCATTGAAGGTCTGAAAGCGACGATCGAAGGTAAGGAAATCCTGAAAGGCATCAACCTGGAAATGAAAGGTGGAGAAATCCACGCAATCATGGGTCCGAACGGAACAGGTAAATCAACTCTGGCTTCTGCATTGATGGGCCATCCGAAATATGAAGTAACTGACGGTACAATTACACTTGATGGTGAAGATGTATTGGATATGGCAGTAGATGAGCGTGCACGTGCAGGTCTTTTCCTGGCTATGCAATACCCAAGTGAAATTGCAGGTGTTACAAACTCCGACTTCTTGCGTAGTGCAATTAACGCACGTCGCGGCGAAGGTAACGAGATCTCCCTGATCAAGTTCATTCGTCAAATGGAAGGTAAAATGAAAGAACTCGACATGAACCCTGAGTTCGCTCACCGTTACCTGAATGAAGGTTTCTCCGGTGGTGAGAAAAAACGTAACGAGATTCTGCAAATGATGCTGCTTGATCCGAAAATCGTAGTACTTGATGAAATTGACTCCGGTCTGGACATCGATGCTCTGAAAATCGTAGCAAACGGTGTAAATGCAATGAAGAGCGAAGATCGTGGTTTCTTGATCATCACTCACTATCAACGCCTGCTTAACTACATTACTCCTGACTACGTACACGTTATGATGCAAGGTCGTATCGTGAAATCCGGCGGACCTGAACTGGCACACCGTCTGGAAGCTGAAGGATATGACTGGGTTAAGGAAGAGCTGGGAATTACAGACGAAACTGTAGGTCAAGAAGCGTAAAGACAAAACGGAGGAGGATTAATCAATGACTACACAAACAATTCTTCCGGTTGAATCTGAAGCGCTTCGCGCCTTGTCGGAAAGCAACAATGAACCCGGCTGGTTGACCGAACAGCGGCTCGAAGCTTTAAAGCTTGCGAGCGGGCTTGCGCTTCCTAAACTGGAAAAACAAAAAATCGAACGCTGGAATGTCAGCGAGTACGGAACATATAAAACAAGTGAAGCTATTTCTTCTTTGACAGAAGTACCTGCTTCTATCAAAGATCTGGTTCAGGATCAAGCTGAAGGCAGTCTGGTTATCCAGCGCAATTCCGGTACGGTATACTCCAAGGTGTCTGCTGATCTGGCGGCAAAAGGAGTTATCTTCACGGATCTGGCTACAGCGGTTCGCGAACATGGCGATCTGGTAAAACCATATCTGAACACAGCGGTGAAAGCGGATGAGCATTCCCTCGCTGCATTGCATGCGGCACTTTGGAATGGCGGGGTCTTCCTGTATGTTCCGAAAAATGTCGAAATCGAAGTACCACTGCAAGCAGTGTTACTTACGGATGACGCATCTGCAACGTTTGCACCTCACGTGCTTGTGGTTGCAGAAGCAAACAGTTCAGTAACTTATGTTGATAACTATGTATCTGGCGAATTGTCCGCACCTGTTTTCCATAATGGTGTTGTGGAAGTATTCGCAAAATCCGGTGCTAAAGTACGTTTCGCATCGGTTCATCAACTGAGTGTGAATGTAACTGATGTTTCATTCCGTCGTGCAGTGTTGGAGAATGATGCTTCGATCGAGTGGATTGTAGGCGAAATGAATAACGGCGATACAGCGAGCAACACGATGACCGTGCTGAAAGGCAATGGATCAAGTTCTGATTCCAAAGTCATCGCTGTAGGTTCCGGTTCACAGAAAATCAACTACACCACAGAAGCTCGTCACTTCGGCAAGAATACACCAAGTCAGATGATTACACGTGCAGTTATGCGTGAAGAAGCTTCTGCAATCATCAACGGGATCACGAAGATTGAGAAAGGCGCTACCAAAGCCGATGGACAGCAGACAGAGAAAGTGTTGATGTTGAGTCCTAAAGCACGTGGAGACGCCAACCCAATCCTTCTGATTGATGAGGATGATGTAACAGCAGGTCACGCGGCTTCTGTTGGTCAAGTCAATGCCGAGCAGATTCATTACTTGATGTCGCGCGGAATTAACCGTACGGATGCCGAACGCCTGATCATCTATGGCTTCCTGGCTCCGGTGGTGGCGGATATTCCTTTGGAAGCACTGCGCACCCAATTGCAGTCCCTGATTGAGAAGAAGCTGGGACAATGAACCCGTCCATTCGCGAGCAGTTCCCGATCCTCCACCAGGAAATTAACGGACACCCGCTCGTATATTTAGATAGTGCTGCGACTTCACAGAAGCCTCGTGCTGTGATCGAAGCAGTCAAACATTATTATGAGTATGAGAACTCCAACGTACATCGCGGTGTTCATACCCTTGGAAGCCGTGCAACCGACGCTTACGAAGGCGCACGTGAGAAGGTAGCCAAGTTTATCAATGCTCGTAGTACACAGGAGATTATCTTTACTCGCGGGACAACGACAGCCCTGAATCTGGTGGCTTCATCATATGCCCGCGCCAATTGCAAAGAAGGCGATGAAATTGTTATCACGCAAATGGAGCACCATAGTAATCTGATTCCTTGGCAGCAGGTTGCCAAGGAGACAGGTGCAACATTGAAATACATCCCGCTTCAGCCTGACGGTCATATTGAATTGGCTGATGTCGAGAAGACGATTACGAACAATACTAAAATTGTAGCCATCGCTTATGTATCCAATGTTATGGGTCTGATCCATCCTGTGAAACAAATTGCTGAAATTGCACACCGCAATGGTGCTGTCATCGTTGTTGATGGCGCACAAAGCACACCTCACATGAAGGTGGACGTGCAGGATCTAGACTGTGATTTCTATGCATTATCCGGTCATAAAATGTGCGGACCAACCGGAATCGGTGCACTCTACGGCAAAAAGGCGCTGCTGGAGTCCATGGAACCCATTGAGTTTGGCGGTGAAATGATTGATGATGTGGGTCTGTACGAATCCAACTGGAAAGAGCTTCCCTGGAAGTTCGAAGGTGGAACCCCGATTATCGCAGGTGCGGTAGGGTTGGGAGCTGCCATTGATTTTCTGGAGCAGATTGGTATGGATGAGATCGCACATCATGAGAGTGTGCTGGCAGCTTATGCAACAGAACGACTGGCCGAGATCGATGGGCTAACCATCTATGGCCCAGCCAAGCGGCATGTGGGTGTTGTTACCTTTAATCTGGGGGATGTTCATCCGCATGATGTGGCAACAGTGCTGGATGCGAGTGGCGTAGCCATTCGTGCCGGACACCATTGCTGTCAGCCGCTAATGCGCTGGCTTGAAGTTAGCTCAACAGCTCGTGCCAGCTTCTATCTATACAATAACGAACAAGATGTAGATCGGCTTGTCAGCGCCTTAATCCAGACAAAGGAGTATTTTGGCGATGCAACTTGATGATCTGTACAGACGTGTTATAATGGACCACTACAAAAACCCGCGTAACCGCGGAACATTTGATAATGACGCTGTCACGGTGAATTTGAACAATCCAACGTGCGGCGACCGGATTTCACTGCAAATTTTGCTGAAAGACGGAATCGTTCAGGAAGCCAAATATACGGGTGAAGGCTGCTCCATCAGCATGTCCTCTGCATCGATGATGACGGAGGCTGTCAAAGGCAAAACGATGGAACAGGCACTCGATATCGCTAACCGTTTTTCCTCACTGATGAAAGGTGAAGAAGTCGATTTCGACGATTATGAAGATCTCGAAGCCCTATCCGGTGTGAACAAGTTCCCTGCACGCATCAAATGTGCCACTCTGGCCTGGAATGCATTACGCAAAGGGATTGACGAAGAGAACAAAGTACAATAACGATAGGGAGGTAGAGCAAGATGGCTAAAAAAGCACCAGAAATGGAAGAGTACAAATATGGTTTTCGCGACGAGCACAAATCCATCTTTCAAACCGGTAAAGGTCTGACTGCAGAAGTGGTTACCGAGATTTCCAAGATTAAGAATGAACCGGAATGGATGTTGGAATTCCGTCTGAAATCCTTGAAACAATTCGAGAAGATGCCAATGCCGAAATGGGGCGGAGATCTCGACGGATTGGATTTCAACGATATTCAGTATTATGTGCGTGCTTCTGAAAAACAAGGTAAAACATGGGAAGAGGTTCCTTCTGAAATCAAGGAAACCTTTGATAAATTGGGGATCCCTGAAGCAGAGCAAAAGTTCCTTGCAGGTGTATCGGCTCAGTATGAGTCCGAGGTTGTATACCACAACATGCAAAAGGAATTGGAAGACCAAGGTGTAATCTTCATGGATACGGATACGGCTCTCAGAGAGCATCCGGAAATCCTGCGTGAATATTTTGCAACAGTTATTCCGCCAGCAGATAACAAATTTGCTGCATTGAATAGTGCGGTATGGTCCGGAGGAAGCTTTATCTACGTGCCTAAGGGCGTTAAATGTGAAGTGCCTCTGCAAGCCTACTTCCGGATTAACTCCGAGAATATGGGACAATTCGAGCGTACACTCATCATTGCCGACGAAGATAGCTTCGTTCACTATGTAGAGGGCTGTACAGCTCCAATCTACAGCACGAACTCACTGCATAGTGCGGTCGTTGAGATCATTTGTAAGAAAAATGCCCGTGTTCGTTACACAACGATTCAAAACTGGGCACCAAACATCTACAACCTCGTTACGAAACGTGCGGTTGCAGAAGAAAATGCAACAATGGAATGGGTCGATGGTAACATCGGTTCCAAACTGACAATGAAATATCCAGCGGTTGTACTGAAAGGCCGTGGAGCTAAAGGTTCCGTACTCTCCATCGCTGTAGCTGGTAAAAACCAGCATCAGGATGCAGGTGCGAAAATGATTCACTTGGCTCCGGATACAACATCTACGATTGTATCCAAGTCCATCAGTAAACATGGTGGTAAAGTAACGTACCGTGGTTTGGCTTCCTTTGGACGTCAAGCTGAGGGCGCGAAATCCAACATCAAGTGTGATACACTCATTCTCGATAATGAGTCCACATCGGATACAATTCCTTACAATGAAATCATGAATGATAACATCATGCTGGAGCATGAAGCTACAGTATCCAAAGTGTCTGAGGATCAGCTCTTCTACCTGATGAGCCGCGGTCTGACTGATGCAGAAGCAACACAGATGATTATCATGGGCTTCATTGAGCCATTCACGAAGGAATTGCCAATGGAATACGCCGTTGAGATGAATAGATTGATCAAATTCGAAATGGAGGGCTCCATTGGTTAATCCAATGCAGCGCCTTTCGAAGCCGTAAAGCTAAACTTAGCTGCTGATGTTAAGCAGTAGATATAGTTTCATGTGATCGAATACCCTCTAGAGCAGACTTTTGAAAAGTCTCTCTAGGGGGTGTTTTTTTTTTCGAAAATCTGGTGATAACAGCGTTCAGAAGGTTGTTCTGTCATCGGAGTGCGAGTGAAAATATTCTTTAGTCCAATTTGTATATTTACAAATGAATAGACCAGAGTTATTCTTCCATTAACGAATATTACATATATTTGAATTGATTCAAATATGAGGAGGTATATAATGCGAAGAAGTATAATTAAAAAAGGAGCAGCCTTGGTATTGTCTGCTGTTGTTGTCTTTACGAGCTCTCCTTTATTTTTATCCTCGGCCAGTGCAGCAGAAGGTGGTACGGTATCCGGTTCATTCAACGTACTTAGTTACAATGTAGGTGGTCTTCCGGATCTGGTATCCAGTTCCAACCCCAAGGAGTACACCGTTCAGATATCCCCAAAATTAAATGACTATGACATCATTAATGTGCAAGAGGATTTTAATTATCATAATGAGCTGATATCCCAAGTCACTCTGCCGTATTTGACGACAACAAGCGGAATTGCGGGTTTTGGTAGTGGGTTGAACAGTCTGTCCAAATATCCATTCCGTGACTTGAAGCGTGTAACCTGGGATAAGCGATCAGGTCTTTTTGACAATGGAAGTGATGAATTGACTCCAAAAGGATTTACAGCAGCTACATATGAGATCACACCTCAGGTGAAAGTGGACGTGTACAACTTGCATGCGGACGCAGGTAGCGATGATAAATCGCTTGAAGCCAGACGAGATAATATCAGACAACTCTCCAATTACATCAAGGAGCACTCGGACGGGAACGCGGTTATCGTATTTGGGGATACCAATACACGGTACACCCGTGCGGCTGACAATATAGAGTTGCTCATGTCTGAGAATGGTTTAAGAGATCCGTGGATCGATTTGATTCGAGGTGGGAGTATTCCCGCTGATGGAGACGCCCTTATGGATGCAACCAATTTAAATGGACCAAACTATGAGATAGTGGACAAAATTTTGTATCGAGGAAGTAAAGCATTGTCCCTGAATGCACAGAGCTATCGATTAGAAAATCAAACATTTGTTGACCCGAGTGGGAAGCAACTCTCCGATCATTATCCGATTACAGCGGAATTTGTGTACAGCACATCTTCTCAGTACCAACTAAGTTCAACAATCGGAGGGTCTGGAGGAACTGGGTTTAATGATCTAAATCATATTCCGGAGTCCAGACCTAGCTCAGTGGTGCTTAACTCGGGCAACCGTGTAGACGGCATTTCAACGTTGTACAGGGATGGAACGAACCTGGCACATGGTGGTCAATCCAACAATGCCACACTTACCTTGGCAGACGGAGAGTACTTAACTCAGGCAACAATTGGTCAGGGGACACGTAATGGAGATAAACGAATCTTTTACGTGGAGTTGTCGACCAATCTTGGAAATAAGATTGAAGGCGGACAAAAGACATCGGATCAAATTAAACTTGAGGCACCAGCAGGGTGGTATATAGCCGGATTTTATGGAAGAGCAGGACAGGAACTCGATCAGTTAGGGGTCATATACAGACCTCTGAATTAGGAGTGTGTAGTGGTTGAACTAAAAACATAGTATATGTAACTGATAGAGTAATCATAGAAACATAGCGCGCCGCTTGGAATATACGTTGGAAAGACCACAAGGTTTTCCCAATGCTATTCTGAGTGGTATTTTTGTGGAATAAAATAAGACCAATAGCACAAGCCATTTCGTAGATTTAAGCATTTAATGATAGAAAAGGATGTGAGTGTATGAGTGTAAACCCTTTCGAGGGCTATCGGATTACAAGTTCATTCGGCTATCGAATTCATCCTATTCATGGTGGACAGACATTTCACCGCGGAATTGATCTCGTGACAGAGCCCTGGAATGGCCCCGTCTATGCCTTTATGGAAGGTAGGGTACGTTTTTCTTCCGAAGGAGTTACAGGCTCCGGATTCGGCGGTTACGGGCTTACAGTTGCCCTTCAAGATCATCGTGGCTACTTGCATTGTTATGCTCACCTTTCGCGGATTGCCGTAACCGTTGGGCAGCGTGTGAAGCGAGGGCAGCTTATCGGTAATCAGGGAAGCACGGGTCAGAGTACTGGCCCGCACGTACATTATGAGATTCGTAAAACAAGTGCACCATCTTACGGGTATACAGCCAGCGAAGATGGTGTGACGGAACCGGGTGCGTATCTACAGGCCGAATACGGAACTGCATCCCAGGAACAGGAGGCTCCGCCGATGACCACTGAGCAGAAGAAAATGTTTGAAGCCATGCAGAAAACGCTGGAGATTCAAGGGGGATGGATTCAGCAACAGGAGCAACTTTCCAATATGGATTGTCCCGCATGGGCGCAGCAAGCGTTTGATTATTATCGACCGTTTATTATGAACGACAAAGGCAGTTATGAATTTTGGAGATTACTTGTTATTATGCACCGCAAGGAAAAAGGCATTCAGGTTCATTCGGATTCCGACATATAGATCTCTGCAAAGAACAGGGAGTAGCAAAAGGCTGATCCACTCAGGTAGATGCAGACAGACAACCATTTATCGAATGTTGCCTGTTCGCCCGGTTCATTCCAACGGAAACGTCATATGTTAGGGTATACCTGATGAAGAGGAGGCAATCACATGAGCGAAGTAGGATATGGCTGTGGTGGCAACGTAGGCGGAGTAGGCGGCGTTGGTGGATACAATATGTTCACAAACACTGGTGCAATCTTGGTACTGTTCATTCTGTTGGTTATCATCACAAAAGCATTCTGCGTGTAATTCCAACATGATCGAATCGGAATAGACAAAAGGGAAGCCGATTACGGCTTCCCTTTTGTCATATGCCGACCTATGAGTTGGCTATTTCAGTTACTATGGAGTTCTTCGTATACATGCTGTGTACAATGAACAGTTACTGTACATAGATCTCAACGATAGCAATATCTCTTTCTTTCGCTAAATCGATAAAGGCCGTAGAGGTCTGAACGAGTGGTCGGAAATAATCCGCAGGATTATTCATGACAATGAGTCCCGTCTGACCCGTGGTGAGCAGAACCCTTTTACCGATAAAATTAGGCAGCATGTGCTTGATCAGTTCCTGCGTTGCTTCAGCATTTAACTGACCAAAGCTGAGGCTGTACAGTTCACATAGAACAGAGATCAGTTCCTGTTTGGTCTGGTACACCCGATTCGTCGTCATGGCGCTGTAAACGTCTGCTACAGCAGTTATACGGGCATATGGGTGGATCTCGTCTCCTCGCAGTCCATGAGGATAACCACTTCCATCCTCGCGCTCATGATGCTGAAGTGCAACCGTTGCCAGAATTTCATCCTGCGTGGATTCTTTAATGATATCGTACCCATAGAATGTGTGTTTCTTCATTTCGTCAAATTCTTCCGTGGTCAATTTACCAGGTTTATGTAACATTTCAGAAGGAATCTTGGACTTGCCGATATCATGAAGATATCCTGCTTTGGCTACCGTTAGACATTCCTCGGGGTTGTAACCCATCCAGCCGGCGATATAAAAAGCGAGCATTCCGACTTGCAATGAATGGTTGTACGTATAATCGCTATCCCCGTCCAGCATAAGCAACAAGGAGACAACATCTTTTTGTTTTTCCAACTGTTCTGTTAGGGTAAACAAAATCTCATCGACCTGTGTCTCATCAATAAAACCCTTCTCCATCGCTTGTTGAAATAGAGATTCAGTACCTTTGATCGTATCGTTAAACAAGTTAGTTAACAGACGGGTTTGATCGGAAGGTAAGGTTTGTGCATCAGAGTGTAGGTCGGATGTTGTGTGTTCTACATCTGCGTACTCGATTCCATGTTGCAACAGTTTGGATAGGTCATCTTCACTGAGGGTGGAACCTTTCATCAGCATGTGGAGACCCGAACTGTTGTATACATCATTTTTTAACAGGTCACCCGGTTTAAGATCAGTAACATGCACTCTCACGTATAAACCACCTTTTCTCGACTAATATCGACACATATAATTATAATAACAAGAAAAAAATGGGTTGACAACGACTTATTTACTATTAACCCACTCTGTCTAAAAGGTGTAAAGGCTCATTATTTAGTTCTCCATGGGGTTCCATGGTCCTAATTGATGTCCCTTCCATTCAGATCCATCTTCCCAAATTTCCTTTTTCCAGATCGGAACGGTCTGTTTGAGTCTCTCTATGGCGTAACGGCTTGCATCATAACAGTCGTTGCGATGAGGCGAGGAAACGGCAATGACTACACTAATCTCTGCCACATCCACTTTGCCAATTCGGTGACTGATTGCACATAACACACCAGGCCAGCGATCGGAGATTTCCACACCAATGGCTGCCATCTGAGAAAGAGCCATCGGCACATAGGCCTCGTATTCAAGATGAACGGTACGTTGTTCACCAGTCATTTCACGAGTCGTACCTACAAAAGTAAGAGCTGCCCCGTGATTCGGGGTAATCACTAGCGCCGTTGTTGCTTCCACGGACAAGGTGGACTCTGTAATCAGAAATAAGCCATCTTCAGTCCGATGCTCTGGAACGGTAGAGCGATGCTTCTCATCGGATATATCCGTACCATCGCCTCCAGAGACGGGAGGGATCAACGCAAGTTCATCTTCTGAGCTAAGTATAGTATCGGCAGGAGCGTACTGCTGGTTAACTGCCAAAAAGGATGTCCTTATCTGAGAAGCTGCCTCTGGGTAGGCCAGACTCAGTTTTTCTTTTAAATTGGCAGCGGTTGGAAGGTCTCCAATGTACTCAAACTCCAGGAGGGATGTATTTAAACGTTCTGCAATGCCTGCAAATAGTTGAATTGTCAATTTCATAGATATGACTCACCTCTTTTTGATCTCTAAACCCTTTAAATATATCATAACGACGCGGAAAATGTTATGCTTATCCATTAGAAGAATGAACGTTTATTGAAGAGCAGGGGAGGCGGTGTGATGAGCACCAGGGAGAAGCAAACGTTAACGATTCTACACACCAATGACATCCATAGCCACTTCGGCTCCATGAGCACCATCGCCGCTATGATCAATGAGGAACGTGACCAAGGTGGCAACTTCCTTGTATTGGATATCGGCGATCATATGGACCGGATGGCCGTTGAAACAGAAGGAACACTGGGTACGGCTAATGTTGATGTTATTAACCTGACGGGCTACGATGCCATTACAATCGGTAACAACGAAGGACTAACCTTTACGCCAGATCAGCTCTCGCAGTCCTACGCTGGACTTCTGTGTCCTGTGGTATGCGGCAATGTTGTGGAGCAAGATACTGGACTTCCACCAGTGTGGATGAAACCTTCTCTGATTGTGGAGAAAGGTCCATTTCGCGTTGGTCTGCTGGGGGCAACTGCCCCTTTTACCACGTTTTACGAACTGCTTGGGTGGGATGTTCTGGACCCTGTGGAGTCACTAAGAACTCAAGTGGAAGCATTACGTGATGAAGTGGATGTGGTGGTTGTTCTTTCACATCTGGGACTTTCGACAGATCGGAGACTGGCGGAGCAGATTACTGGAATTGATGTTATTCTCGGTGGACATACCCATCATGTTCTCGAAGAACCATTAGTCATTGGTCAGACCGTGCTGGGTGCAGCTGGGAAATTTGGCCAATGGCTTGGGAAAGTGGTTCTGGAACGAACAAGTGTGGGAAAACCTCTCCAACTGGTAAGTAGCGGTTGTATGGCTGCCAAGAGTATATTACTGGATGATCAGGTCGCGCTGGCAATCGCTACGAATCGTACGGAAGCCGAAAGGACACTCAATCAGACGGCAGTGATAACGGATCGGGTGCTGCCCATCGCGTATGACCGGGAATCCCCGTTTGCAACCTTGCTTGCACAAGCTGTTCGTCATTTCACGGGGGCACAGCTGTCTCTGGTGAATGCAGGTCAGCTTCTGGGAGATCTTCCACAAGGTAATATTACAAAAGGAATGTTGCATTCCCTATGTCCATCTCCTATAAATGCTTGTACAATATGCTTGAGTGGAAGTCATATTCGTGAAGCACTTGAGCAGTCCTTGTTGGACGAGTTTTCAGGTAAGCCCATTGTGGGATTTGGTTTTCGTGGTCATATTCTAGGCACATTATGTATGGACGGAATGGAAGTTCAATACAATCCACATGCGCCAGCCTATGAGAAGATCGAGACCATATCCATCAATGGGGAGCCTATGGACGAACAATGTGAGTATATCGTTGGAACACTGGACATGTTTACGTTCAATGTGGGGTATCCTCCTCTGGCTCATGGAACCCGTACGCTCTATCATCTTCCGGAATTCATACGCGATTTGCTGGAAACGGAAATAAAACGACCAGGGGCTCTGGACGACAGCCTGCGAGCCCGCTGGCATCAAAGCTAAATTAAAAGTACTTGCCTTCTGCTGAAGCGGCGGCTAGTGGTAATTACATCTACGGAGCGGGAGAGGATAGGCTGTGCGTTTAGTACATATAAACTTATTGCAGCCTGGCATGAAGCTGGGGAAACGTATTTATAGTGAAGAAGGCCTTGTATTACTTAGTGAGGATGTAGAGCTAACCAGTCGATTGATTGGACGCCTTAAGGATCTCGGAGTCGGTTATGTGTATATTAAAGATGCTGCGACAGAGGACATCATCGTTCCTGAAATGTTGCAGGAAGAGACCAGGAGGAAGGCACTGGTAGAGATCAAACAGCAATTTCAGAGTATGTCAGGACTGAAAACCAAAAATCAGATTCCTCATTTCGGTAAAGCGCTTAGTGGTGTGATGAATGCGATTCTGGAAGACATCGGCAGTCAGAAGGAAGCCATGATTATGCTGATGGACATGAACTCCAGCGATTTTGACCTGTATAACCATTCTCTGAATGTATGTGTGTACACGCTGGTTCTTGGTGTCGCTTCGGGTTACACACGCCAGCAATTAATGGAGATTGGTCTGGGCGCTTTGTTGCATGATATCGGCAAAACACAGATTGCACCAGAAATTTTGCATAAACCCTCCAGATTGAGTGACGAGGAATTCAAAATCATTCAGCAGCACACTACATATGGACACCGTATTCTCAAAGATGAACCAGGTATACCGCTTCTATCTGCGCATTGTGCATTGCAGCACCATGAACGAATTGATGGCAGTGGATATCCCTTTGGTTTGAAAGACAAGGAAATTCATGAATATGCCAAATGGATTGCGCTTGCTGATTCGTATGATGCCATGACAACGAATCGGGTGTACAAGCAAGCTTTGCTGCCGCATCAGGCAGTAGAGGTGTTGTATACAGGTTCAGGAACCCTCTATGAACAACGGATGTTGGAGAAGTTCAGGGATTGTGTCGCGATATACCCAGTAGGTATTTCAGTCAAGCTCAGCACGGGAGAGGTTGGGGTAGTTGCATCAATTCATTCACGTGTTCCTCAACGTCCGCTTATCCGTGTTCTAAAAGATGCGGACGGTCAGACTTTATCTTCGCCTTATGAAATTAACCTGCTGACAGCTCTGTCTGTGATGATCACAGGTGTAGAGGGTGTGGAGGATACACTTTCAGCGGCTCAAAGTGAACAGGTGGAAAGCTGAACTAATTGAAAGTTGATTAGCGCTCATGTCGTAATATCCGGGCCGTTTCGTAATTCGGTCCAGAGTTGCCTGAGCGTTTTTTGTCATGTAATGGACAGGGTCTGCGTATGCCGGAGCATTCAAAATTGTGCTATGATAAAAGATAACTCCAAAAAGAGAAACACAAGGTATGATGTAAATAAAACTTTTTAGGTTAATAAAAGGAATAAGGTGAAGAACAATGACCATGCTAAACTCAGGATCGGTACAACCGATGCCTTTATCGCCAACGAATGATCCGTGGGATCCGATCGGCTCTCTGCGTACATATGGACGCCATGTGCTGACCAGTGTAGAAATGACCGTGACACATCTATGCAATATGAGGTGTGAGCATTGTGCCGTGGGAGATATGCTTACGATGCGTGAGGCGCCGGCTCTTCCGCTCCCTCTGATGCTGAAACGATTGGATGAAGTGGAGCATCTGCAGACGATTAGTCTGACGGGTGGCGAGCCAAGCTTTAGCCAGAAAACAGTGGATGAGATGATTATCCCGCTGCTCAAATATGCCAAGGAACGTGGAATTCGTTCCCAGATCAATTCGAATTTAACGCTGGATATCAGCCGGTATGAGCAACTTTTACCTTATCTGGATGTTATGCATATCTCATTCAACTATCTGAATGCTGACGATTTCCATCAAGTTGGATTTGCGAATAGTGGCAGACCTGTGAAACGTGAAGTAGCGGTAAAGATGTATGAGAAAATGATTGAAAATTCACGCAAACTGAGTGAGGCAGGCATGTTTATCTCTGCGGAATCGATGATTAACTTCCGTACGCACGACAAGCTGGATGGTATTCACCAATTAATTCGTGAGATGGGCTGTGTCCGTCATGAAGTGCATCCGATGTATAATTCGAACTTTGCTTCGTCGTTGCCTGTGTTATCACTGGACCATATGAGAGCAGCGATTCATCGTTTGCTTGATGTGCGTGACAAGGATATGTGGATGCTCTTCGGTACCCTGCCATTCTTCGCGTGCAGTGCAGCAGAGCAGGATCGGGAACTGATCAACCGTTTATACAGCGAACCCAATGTGACGGTACGTAACGATCCGGACGGACGCAACCGCGTTAATGTCAACATGTTCACGGGTAATGTGTATGTGACGGATTTTGCAGACATCCCGGCATTTGGCAACATTCGTGATCGTAAACTGGATGATGTGTTCCATGAATGGTCAGCTGAACATCCGTTGAATCAAACGGTCAATTGCCATTGCGATATTGCATCCTGTTGCGGACCAAACCTGCTAGTGGCAGATATGTATTACAAGGGTGTGGATTTCAAATCGAGAAAGGCAATCACACGTTGATATTCCAGGTGTATTCCTGAAATAGATAGAAAAGGGGAGTTTCAACTTGGATATTCATACCGAATTTCATCTTGGACAGCTGGTATTTAATCTGGTCTGTGTCTTTTTGCTCGTATTTTTGAATGGCGTATTTGTCGCAGCGGAATTTTCCCTTGTTAAAGTAAGGCAAACGCGCTTAACTCAATTGCAGAGTGAAGGAAACCGTTTGGCTGGTTATGCACTGAAGGTGAATAGTAAACTGGATTCCTATCTATCGGCAACTCAGTTCGGGATTACATTGACATCGCTTGGACTCGGGTGGCTGGGAGAACCAGCCATCTCTGAATTGCTCGTTGAGCCTCTCATGTTTAAGCTCGGTGTAGGAGATACAGGGCTTATTTCGACCGTGTCGGTCATTATCGGTTTCTGTATCATTACGTTTCTGCATATTGTGCTGGGTGAGCTTGCGCCTAAATCGTTGGCAATTCAAAAAACAGACGGAGTGGCATTGTTTTTATCTGCGCCCTTGCTGTTGTTCTACAAAATCTTCTTCCCGTTCATCTGGGTACTGAATGTATCGGCTAATGCATTGCTGCGTCTGGCGGGTATCGAACCTGCCAGTGAAGGAGAAGCTCACTCGGAAGATGAACTTCGAATTTTGATGAAGCAGAGTGCCAAAAGTGGTGTCATCGATAAAGATGAGATCAAACTGATGGACAACATCTTTGATTTCTCTGATATGCTGGCACGTGAAGTGATGTTGCCACGTACAGACATGGATTGTCTGTACACGCATATGTCTTTGGAAGAGAACCTGGAGATCATTAATGCAACCAAACATTCCCGGTATCCCGTAGCAGTAGAAGACAAGGATGAGATCATTGGATTTATACACATCACCGATCTGTTGCTGGCTAAACCGGAGCAACAACATGATCTGGCTTCACTTGTTCGTCCAATCTTAAACGTTCCTGAATCCATGGAAATCAGCCATGTGCTGCGTCTCATGCAGAAGAAACATTCTCAGATGACGCTGGTTGTGGATGAATATGGCGGCACAGCTGGATTGCTGACTGCGGAAGAAATTCTGGAAGAGATCGTTGGAGACTTGTATGACGAGTTTGAGGATGAGCGTCCGCATATGGAACGCAGTGGAGATTCCTTTTCCATTGATGGTCGTTCGCTTATTGAAGAAGTTCATAAGTGGACTGGAGCCATCATTGAGGATGAAGAAGTGGATACCATTGGCGGATGGTTGTTTAAAGAGCTTGGAGGTACTCCAGCCAAGGGCAAAACTCGGGAGCTGAATGGATACGTCTTTGAAGTGGAAGAGTCCACTCGTTTGCGAATTACTCGGGTTCGAGTGTACAAGCAATCTGTTCCTCAAGACATGAATTCGGAAGAAAATCCAGCAGAATAGAACTCGTTGCAGGAGCAAGATAAGACGAGCAAAAGTATGAAATGACGCAGATTATGAAAATCTGCCAGGATATAAGACCTTTGGAAGTTACCTGAAAGGGGAACGAACCGAAGGTCTTTTTTCATTTTAAAGAAGAATTTGGAGAAATTCTGCACATAGTTGAAACGAATTTCGGATTAACTTTGGGGACAGCGTCATATGGTTATATAGACGGGAAACTGGAAGGACCTCAGTAATATTCAGTTGCACCAATGATGTATTATAGGAGGCGTTGTTCTGTGAAAGATCCGCAACTTCGTGCTTACGCCCCTTTTGTGGGGCCGTTTGATCCTTGTCCGCCAGTAGAGATTCGGACGTATCTGGTACCTCCGCAATTATTTATTCCATTTCAGCCTATGGGCTGGCCACAGTACAGTCCGGCAGAAGCATTAAGAGTGGGGACGTTATGGCCTGCATTATACAGCCCTTATACACCAGCAAGATCGAAGGGAAGGAAGGTGGATGTGGATGGAACCTGAAGGAGCAAAAGCGTGCGATACCCAATACTATGAGCTGCTGGAGGAGCTTCAGGCTCTGGATTTTGTATTAGTGGAGCTGAATCTGTACCTGGACACCCATCCTGGGGATTATCAAAGCATAGAGCAATATAACAAATTCACGCAAGAACGTACGCGGGTGGCGCAGGAGTTTCAACAATTGTATGGACCCCTGATGAACTTTGGTCATGCCTTCTCCAAGTATCCGTGGGAATGGTCTCAGACGCCCTGGCCATGGCAAGTGTGACACATCAGCCTCAGGCTTCCTTGCAGGACTTTAGGGACAGGAAGCCCGAGGGTTAGAAGAAGAGCTGTATTTTGATAACGTAGAGGGAGGCGTCTTACATGTGGGTGTATGAGAAAAAACTGCAATATCCCGTAAGGGTTAGTAAATGTGATCCTCGTATGGCGAAATTGCTGATGGAACAATATGGCGGTGCCGATGGGGAGTTGGCCGCTGCCCTTCGATATCTGAATCAGCGTTATACGATTCCGGACAAGATTATCGGTCTGCTGACGGATATTGCTACAGAGGAATTTTCTCATCTGGAGATGATTGCCACCATGATCTACAAGTTGACCAAGGACGCATCAGTGGATCAACTGGAAGAAGCGGGACTTGGGCCGAACTATGCTCAACGAGATTCTGCCTTGTTTTATACCAATTCCTCCGGTGTACCCTTTACAGCTGCTTACATTGCTGCAAAGGGTGATCCAATTGCGGATCTGTACGAGGACATTGCAGCAGAAGAGAAAGCCCGGGCTACATATCAATGGTTGATCGACCTGACCGATGACGTGGATCTGCAGGATAGTCTGAAGTTTCTAAGGGAACGCGAGATCGTGCATTCTTTGCGCTTCCGGGAGGCTGTAGAGATCCTGAAAGATGATCGGGAGACAAAGAAGATTTTCTGAACGTTTGGTATAAAAGCAGAAGTCTGGCAGTCCGATAGGGCTGCTTTTTGCTTTGAGTTAATTGCTATGAGTTAATAAAGCCCGAAGCAGTGTACGTGATGTATTGAGGGTTGCTTTCAAATAAAAAGACGATCCTTTTTGAATTTAAAATAAAAGGGATCGTCCTGGTTATTATTTTGGTGAATTATGGCCTAATATTCAAGCACCATGGCAACATTTTGCCACCCGGCTCCAACGGTCCAGAACAGAACTTTGTCACCACGCTGAATCTGACCGGTTGTAACCGCTCGATGTAATGCAATGAACGGACTGCTGGTTGAGGTATATCCGAACTCATCTCCGATATAGACGGCAATATTATCACCAATGCCAACGTTCTCGGATACAGCCCGAATGTTACTAATGGATAGCTGAGAGAAGCAGGCGGCTCTGATCTCGTCTGGTCCAATCTCGTTGCGTGTCAGCAAGGTACGAATGGACTCCGAAGCGGCGTCCACACAGATCGAATCATCAAATGGGATGAATTTCACATGAAAGGCACCTGCATCCACACCTGTTTTGCCCAATTTCGCCAAGCCTTCTGCAGGAAAAAGAGAATTACCATACACACAGGTATCCGTCTGATAGATGGAATCAATGAAACCGACAGCATGTTCATCCCGCTCTACAATAACCGCCGCTGCTGCATCACCGAAATTGGCGAAGTATACGGGATCATCGGGACTGGCGTGAGGAGCTACGTAATCCGAGCCGATGATTAATGCCCGGCGAATTCGAGGATTGCCCAGCATCTGCCGGCTAACCTGTTCGAAAGCAGCGGTCATGCCTGCACAGTTCGCGTTACTGTCAATACAGATCGTGTGAGAAGCTCCGTTAATCAGGCGATGAATCATCAAGGAATTCGTAGGAAAGATGTATTCCGGCGTTTGGCTTGCATAAGCAATCAGATCAATATCTGCACCGGTAAGTCCGGTTTTTTCCAGTAGGTTACTGGCTGCCTCAAAGGCCATGCTTAGTGAATTTTCGTCATCGTTGTCAATTTTATAACGTGTATCACGACCAAGTGCCTTTAACAATCCACGAATATCTACACCTCTTGCATCAAAATGTTCGATATAAAAATCATTGTGCACCTTGGTTGCAGGATGATAGATATCGATATCTACAATACGAATTCCGGCCATCTTCATTCTCCTCTTGAGCGGAAGGGTGAATTCACAGCTTGTCCGCCTGGTTTATTAAGTGGTAACGGTAGATATGATTTCGAGATTGTCCAGGCCAACAGACCGACCAAGTCGGGACAATTGCATTTTTAGAATCGCGTTGTTCTCGAGGGTCAACACGACTTTTTTATATTCATCTTTTTTGAACATTTGAAGGCAGCCTTCCAGAAGAGGAACAATCTCCGGAGCAGTAACATTCAACTTTTTGCAATCGATGTTCAGGTCATACTCCTTGGTGTTAAGAGGAGCGATCGTATCCTGATATGCCGAGATGGAACGCAAACCGTCTTCTTGAGAGAAAGAACCCTCCAGTTCAATGTTTAACACCTTGTTCGGAACGTCAGTCTTAAGAATGAAATTTCCCATGTTTGATCTCTCTCCTTTAAATGAGTTAAGGCTATCCTGCTAATGGATACACAGCCCCATAGGACCTCTGTTGAAAGCTTCTAAGATGAGAGCTGGTTCGAAGGATAATTTAACCATATTATAAAGGTAGGAATGTAAAAAGATCAATAAAAAAGTCGAATCATGTATAAAAATGTAGAAAAGTGAATTACTGTATTTCTTCCAAGGTAGCAAGCAAAATATTAAATGCGCTAATAATGCGTGGAGCACCCACACAGGGTGCCAGATGTAGCAATATTCCCTTGAGCTGATCCACCGTTACTCCCACGCTCAGAGCCATCGTGTAATGTACCCCCAATTGTTCATACTGTCCTTGGGTGATCAACGAAGAGATGATAGCAACTTCCTTCCATTGATCCGTAATCGTGGTGCGCTGAAAAATATCCCCGTATGCTGTCCCCATAATAAATTCCGACAATTCGGGAAAATGTTCTTTGATGGGGGCAAGGGCTCTTGCGCCGTACTCACCAGAAAGTTTTGCGAAACGGTCTAGTCCCTGAGCTACATGTTCACTCATGATATGCTCCTCCTAATTCAAAGTTACGGTGCGGTGAGCCGTGGGTGGAATTTCATCTCGATCGGTCAGAAGCTCAATAACCGTTACCTGATTCAACGTCTGAGCTGTGTTCAGCGCAGATGAGAATTCAGCAAGGGTTTCTGCTCGAAACGCAACCGCACCGAGAGATTCGGCAAATTTGGCAGCATCCATAGGAACTTCATATAATGTGCCATCAATTCTGCCTGTTGTTTTTTCCATTCCTTTGAGTGCCATGTCCAGTTGTTTGTTATTAACGACAATGAAGATGACATTCAGATTGTTGCATACCGCGGTATTGATCTCCGTCCCCAGCATCATGAAACATCCATCCCCGGTGATACATACAACGGTCTCTTCAGGTGAAGCGGCCTTTGCACCTATCGCCATACCAATGGCGTTACCCATGCAGGCAAAGTACGCGTCAAACACAAAGCTGCCTGGTTTTTTGACTTTATATCGCTGGACCGCATGAAATCCATGGCTGCCATCATCAACAAACAGCTTATGATCGTAAGGAAGAAGTTCGCTCATCCCGTCCAGTACAGAAGCCAGAGACAGGCGGGGCAAATCTGGTAATGGGACAGTGTAATCCATGGGTGTCGTGGTTCTCTCAGAAGTAGGGAGGTCTTCTAATGTGCCCAGCAAATATTGCAGGTTGTCCTTCAAATCACCGGTGATATGTAAGGTTTGAGCGCTCAGAATCTTGCCTACAAACGTAGGATCAGCGTCAAATTGAATGAGGTGTACCGGATGATGTTCAGGCTTCAGATTGCAGAGGGTCATGTCACTCAGACGTGAACCGAGTACGATATAAAGGTCACTTTGGTTCAACATGTCGTCTGCATGCGGGAAACCTCCAACACCACAAGGTCCATGGTATAGGGGATGGTCCCACGCAATCGCTCCTTTTCCACCAGGAGTAGTAATGACGGGAATGTTGAACGATTCAGCCAAATGAAGCAATTCATCATGGGCTCTGGCGCGACTTACACCTTTACCAGCAATAATTAAGGGACGGTTGGATTGCTCAATGAGAGGAAGAATGCGATTCAGATTAGATACGCTAAGCAGAGGTTCCGGTTCGGGAATGACAATCCGGCATTGGGATAACAACTCGGTCTGTACGTCAAAAGGAATACAGAGGTGAACAGGGCCTTTATTAGGGCCGAGTGCAATGGAAAGGGCGTGATTCAAAAGTGTGCCGAAGTGATCTCCACGCTCAACCAGTTTGCTGAATAGCGTAGCAGGCCTGAACATCTCAGCCAGATCAGCCAGATAGGAAGAGGAATCCTGGCACTGGGGTAGCCCCAGTTCCTGAATGGATTGATGGCCCGTAATAAACAGTACCGGCAGATTGTTGGCCTTTGCATGGGCTGCTGCAGTAAGCAGATTGGTTCCGCCTGGACCGGATGTGGCAAAGGCAACGCCGAGTTTACCCGTCTGTAATGCATAACCGGATGCGGCAAAACCTGAGCTGGATTCATGACGGCCTGGAATGAACTCTAATCCGTAATCCACCATTTTCAGTACAGCAGGACAGATGGATTTACCAATAATACCAAAGACATGAGTAACGCCTAGATTACGCAGAGTTTCTGCCAAATAGTCCGCAACTGTTCTCATGCGGGACACCTCGCTTCATGAAATAGGTTATTAGAACCATACGCATATTCCATTTGTTGAATGCAAGTTACTGTCTAAGGTTGTAAGAGGAAATATTCATTGTTATTAGGAAGAGTATCTTTTTTTGTGGTTTTTTGTCAACCTGTTTTTGTGAGTCTAAATTCCTGATTCTTAAGTTGGTAACGCTTTAAGTGTTGCTGGATAAAGTAAAAATAATTGGTTATATATCCCTGCAACGAATTACCCAATCGCAACAAAGTTACAAATAATGTAAAATGATGACTGTAAATGATGAATTTCAGCCACAAATAGCGACTTGAAAGCTTGAGATTTATCTTTTTTCGTATCAACGCATCATCGCATTCGCATTTCTTTGCTTTCTGCTATACTGGAAAGGAATTGGGAGGGGATGGAATGACAATCATCAAGATGGCTCTGATTGGGCTGGGTAAAATGGGACTACATATGGTTCATCTAATCGAGAATACAAAGATGGATACAAAGATTGAGATTGTAGCGGTGTGTGATGCGAATGAGGACGGTTTGGCGTCTTTTGCAGCTTCTCATCGGGGAGTTAGGACGTATACGGATTACAAGCAATTGATGAATGAACATCAGATTGATCTGTTGTATATTGCAGTTCCGCCGAAATTTCATTATCCGGTTGTCATGGAAGCGCTGGAGCGCAAAATTCATGTGTTCTGCGAGAAACCGCTTGCCAATAGTGTAGAAGAAGCCAAAGAGATGCTGGATGCAGCGGAGCAGGCGGGCATTGTTCATGCCATCCACTTCTCGATGCCGCATGAACTTTCTGTGCTGAAGTTGCAAGAGATGATCGAGCAGGGTACTGTGGGGGCAATTCGCAAAATAGATCTCATTTTGCAATTCCCGCAGTGGCCACGATCATGGCAACAGAATGCATGGATTACGAGCCGGGAACAGGGTGGATTTATTCTTGAAGTGGGAATTCACTGGATTCATATGATTCAAAAGGTGTTTGGTGCCATCCGGGTAGTGAGCACTCAGGTTCAATATCCTGAGAATGGAGACTGTGAACTCGAAGTACAGGCTGCAATGGAATTGGAAGACGGGACTCGAATTCAGCTAAACGGCATCTCTCAATTTGCGGGGGAAGAACGTGTATCCATGGTGGTGTACGGTACGAAGGGCACGATTGCTCTGGAAAATTGGGAAGAATTGAAGACGGGTCGGGTGGGACAGCCACTGTCTCGAGTAGAAGTGCTTGAATCCGCCAGTGAATTGCCAGTTCTGAAACATGTCATTGCCCGTATACAAGGCAAACCAGCTAAAATATATGACTTTAACGATGGGTATCAGGCACAATTGATACTGGAAGCGTTGCGAAATTAAATAATGTGACTAACTCCATTAGCGTTTCTATTCCAAAAGGAGGTTCTTTGTCTTTAAATCAACAAGATATGTTTTCAGAAGTGGATAGTTTCGCTCAACTACAATATAAATAATATACTTTCAAGGGAGTGAAGCAGATGGGGGCAAAAAAATGGCCTTTCTATATCATCATCCTACTCATTCTCTCAAATTTGACTGTAACCTATATGCTTTGGAATTCGAACACTCAGTATGATCGACTTCAGGACAAAATGAATCAATCTTTCACAACGTATGCGGAGAATATTCAGGATCAATTGCGAAAAAATGCTGAACGGGGTTTGGAGGAAGAAATCTACCAGTATCAAGCGGAAGCTTCCAAATTAAATGCGGTAGCTACAGGAACAACCTATTATCGTGAGCAGTCGTTAGTAAGTAATGTTTCTATGAATCTTGAACGATTTTTTAGAGATTACCCACGTTACCAGCATAAGTTGACTGTGTCAGAGGTAGAAACTTTACAGGGGTTGTTATCGGAGTGGATTACGAAGCCTGTAGATTCAGGCACGAATAACAAGCTTAATGATTTTCTTGTTTTGCAAAAATAAAAATAACGAGCATTCCTCTTCAAATACGCCCTTGGAGTTGAGGAGCGTTCACTCTGAGGGTGTTTCTATATGCTTCTGAAATGGAATGAAAAAAGATGATTTCTGTAAATACAGAAATCATCTTTTTCTTTCAACTCAGCCGTATCAGCAAGAGTTTTACTTAAGCTTGAATCGCTTAACCAGCTGATCAAGTGCATCGGACATTTCATTCAACTGCTTGGACGTGTCAGACATTTCCTGCAGAGAAGCAAGCTGTTCCTCCGTCATCGCAGATACTTCTTCCGTGGCTGATGCAGTATCCTCCACAACAGCCGATACTTCATTGATGGACTTCATCACAGCCTCACTACCGGAAGTTAACTCTTCGACAACAGCAGATACCTCCATAATTTCACCACTAAGGTTATGAATATGCTGAGTAATGGTTGAAAAAGCATTACCTGCATCCTCAATGGTCCGCAATCCTTCATTCACATGTAGAGTGCTCTCATCAACCACCTGCACCGTACTTTGAACACCTGTTACCACGGTTTCCAATATACTTGTAATCTCTTTGGCTGATGTTGCACTTTGGTCTGCAAGATTACGGATTTCCGCGGCAACGACAGCGAAGCCGCGTCCATTTTCCCCAGCGCGGGCAGCTTCAATTCCGGCGTTAAGTGCAAGCAGATTGGTTTGTCTCGCAATACCCGACATTGAATCTGCAATGTTGATCACTTGATCAGACATCTTCGAAATTTCATTAATGGCTTCCTGTACAGAGCGGAAGGATTGTTCAATGGAACTCATTTTACCTACAGCATTATCAATGCGCTGTTGGCCATCCACGGCAATGGATTCGGTACGAACTG
Organism: Paenibacillus sp. FSL k6-2145; assembly: GCF_037976585.1. Lineage (NCBI taxonomy): Bacteria > Bacillati > Bacillota > Bacilli > Caryophanales > Paenibacillaceae > Paenibacillus > Paenibacillus sp. FSL k6-2145. Next base: position 4,209,014 of record NZ_CP150267.1, read on the forward strand.
CACGGCCTGCCACGTCACTTGCCGAGGAGGCGACACGATTAAGCCCGTTGAGGGATTGCTGCATCGCAGCTACCATGGTTTGCGTAAGAGTAACCTGTTCATCAGCGCCTTCAGCGACGCGTTCCATGGCAGTGGCAACTTCTTTTCCTGCAAGATGGCTATCGGCAACCCCTTTATCCAATCGATCCGAAGCTGTGCTCAGAATCATGGCATTGCTCTGAACGTCCAGCATCATTTGCTGCAAACCAGTGAGCATTGTATTGGCTGCCTCCGCAAGTTCACGAGTTTCGTCTTTCATTGGCGTAGCGATTCTCAGTGTCAGGTCACCATTGGAAGAACCGATGTCATTTAATGCCTGTTTTACGGTACGAATGTTTCTAACAATGGCACGTGACAGGACCAATGCAGTAATGAACGAGATAATGGCCACAACGATAAGTGCGCCATACAGTTCCAGATTCAGTAGTGTGTTTTTTTGCTTCAGTGCTTCTGTGCGGTTATCGGTTAACGTATGCTCGTTGGTTCGAAACGTATCGAGAGCAGTCCGAATCTGGTCCATGTCTCTTTTACCTGGATCATCTGCGAAAAAATCTCGAATGGCCTGCGTATTATTGGCTTGGCGAAGGGCGACCATAGGTTCACCAGCGACTTGGACCCAGTTCTCCATATTAGTATGTATGTCTTCCAAAAGTGCAAGTTGAGCCGGATTATCCGAAATTAAAGCAGCAAGTTCATCTCTTAGTGTAATAAGTTGCTCTTTTCCTTGGGTGTAGGGATCGAGATAATTGTCCTGACCCGTGATGATGTAACCACGTTGACCTGTTTCCATATCTACCATGTTTCTTTCGAGTTCATAGGTGAGGGCGTGTACCCTCATATCGTGATCGACCAGAAAATCCAGTTCCCGTTGGAGCTGACTTGTGCTGTTCTGAATCAGCAGGATGCAACCAGCCAGTACAGCCAGTACGAGTAAATATCCTAATCCTATCTTATAAAAAATCTTAAAGGTCTTACGCTTTTTCATGTTTGTTATTCCTCTCTATGGGGTATATGTAGTTGTCGAAAAAACCGGAAATGTGATAATTATAGGTCTTTAGATTAGGTGTCTAAAGCACTATTTTTTTAGTATTATACGTAAAGAAACTTCTTTTGTATATAGTTTGTTTAACTACAATATAACGTTTGATTAATGCTGTATAAGGTTGGGGATGATGATGTTTTACAATCGTTGGTTTACACGTTGAAACGTTATGTTTATCATGGGAAGGGAACGATTCCAATTACATATACAATATCCCAATCCGAAAGGAACATTGGACATGAATAAAGAGAAGGTATTGCTCAAACCGGAAGCGATGATTTTTGACATGGATGGTACGCTGTTCCAGACAGAGACCCTGTTGTTGCCAGCATACCAGCAACTATTTGATACATTGCGTGCCGAAGGGCACTTTGAAGGAGAAACTCCACCCGAGGAACGGATGCTGGGAAGTTTGGGCATGTTGCTCGAAGATATATGGAAAGTGGTTATGCCTGAGGCATCGGAAGCGGCACATCGCCGGGCAGACGAACTGTTGCTTCAACTGGAGATTGAGGGGCTTGATCAAGGAAGTTCTCAATTGTATCCTGGGGTGAAAGAAACGCTGCAAGCATTAAAACAACAAGGAGTGCGTCTTTTTGTCGCAAGTAATGGGCTGGAGGACTATGTGAAGGGTGTGGCGTTTGCACACGAGATTATGCCTTTCTTTGAAGGGGTATACAGTGCAGGCCAGTACAAGACTCCTTCCAAAATTAATCTGGTGCAGATCCTGCTTGAGAAACATCGTATTCAGGACGCATGGATGGTAGGGGATCGCTCTTCTGATGTGGAAGCTGGTAAAATGAACGGTCAGGCGGTCATCGGCTGTGCCTATGCCGGGTTCGGACGTGATGAGGAGCTTGCGGGCTCAGATGTGCTCATCTCTGATTTTACAGAACTGCTGCGTCTGTATGATGAAGCAGAGTAGTCTCTACGCTGTATACGTTTACTGAGATTTAAGATTACGAACCGCATGATATGAACCTGTAGACTCAACGGAAATTCGTTGAATACAGGTTTTTTTGTTTGGTCATGCAGTCACATTCTCCCCTGTAGAAAGTTGATTTCCCTATCCCGCTTTCCTTCATATTCCCTCTATACTTCATTCAAAAGCTATAGGGGGTCCGATTCTGGTGAAACCATCCAAAATACATGCCTATATGTTCATCTTTCCAAGTCTTTTTTTAACTGTTGTATTCGGGATCTATCCGCTGTTATGGGCGCTGCGTTACATGTTCTATGATTATCAAGGCATCGGGACGCCTGTCTTTATTGGGCTTGACAATTTTGGACGCATTTTGCGTGACGGGCAATTCTGGGATTCTGTAGGCAACACGGGTGTGTATGCCCTGGGCAAACTCGTCGTTACGATTCCACTGTCGTTAACTCTGGCGATTATTCTGAATCGTAAATGGAGAGGTCGATCCCTCTTTAGGGCGATCTATTATCTTCCCACTATTTTCAGCGCTTCGGTCATGGCGATTGTATTTTTTATTATTTTCAACTCCTATAACGGAATATTGAACCAATTGCTGCTTAAGTATCATGTGATCTCCGAATCCATTAGCTGGCTGGGGGCTGAACATGCCATGTTAACAACCATCATCATCGCCATCTGGGGGGCTGTGGGCAACTATATGTTGTTGTTCATTGCGGGTCTTCAGAGCATTCCTGAAGAGCTTTATGAGGCGGCATCGCTGGATGGAGCAAGTGAGTTTCAGAAACTGCGGAATGTAACGATTCCGTTGCTGGGTCCTGTCTTGCAGATGATCATCATGCTGGCAATTACCACGGCGCTGAAAGGTTACGAGAGTATTATGGTGCTGACCGAAGGGGGGCCATATGGCAAAACAGAGGTGATGTATCTGTATTTGTTCAAACTGTTGTTTCCCGTGTCGGCTGACACACAATCACTCCAGCAGCTCGGTTATGGCAGTGCAGTCGGTTTTACAACGGCTCTCATCGTAGGGGCTGTGACGCTCATTTATTTCCGGATATCCAAAAAGCTCAATGATGTCTATTAAACTGAAAAACAGACTTTTTGAACACGTATAAAATTAATCAGGAGGAAACGATGATGACTCAAAAAGTACTTGCGCCCTCAGGGTCTCCCCAACTCATTCGCTGGACCAAACGAACAGTACTTTGGCTGTTTTTGATCGCAATCGCTCTGCTGTCGCTGTTCCCCATCATACTTGTATTGCTCGGTTCCTTCAAAACAAACCAGGAATTAACCGGAGGAGCTACCATCTGGCCGAAGATTTGGCAGTTCTCCAACTATGCTCAGGCTTGGAAAACCGCCAATTTTTCGGGTTTTACCATTAACAGCGTGTTTGTTAGCATCAGTACAACAGTTGGCACGCTGCTGGTAGCTTCGATGTCAGCCTACGCTGTGGATCGAGTGAATTTCAAAGGGAAAAAGGGGTACACCCTGCTCATGGCATCTACTCTGTTTATTTCCATAGGCGCAGTTGTGCTGCGTCCGCAATTTGACCTCATGGTCAAGCTGGGGCTGAATACCACGTTGTGGGGCGTTATTATTATACTGATCAGCGCACACGCTGCCACATACTTTATTCTCATTGGTTTCTTCAAGAGCATCCCGCGCGAACTGGATGAGGCGGCGATGATTGATGGCTGTAATTTCTTCACCACATACTGGCGCATTATTCTTCCGCTCCTGCGGCCCGGACTCGCCGTTGCAGGTCTGGGTGTATTCCAGAGTTCATGGAATGAATATATTCTTCCTTTTGTGTTCACCATGAGCAATCCGGACTTGCAGACTTTGCCGGTTGGGCTGGCTAATCTGCGATATGGCATCGGAGCTGCAGCTGAGGTCCAACTGATGATGGCCGGAGCCTGTCTGTCCATTTTGCCGCTGCTCATCGTTTATATTTTTGCCAACAAATCATTCATGCAAGTGACCTTGGGAGCTGTGAAAGGATAGGCGTGAGCACAATCATGGAAACGGTTTTACGGGTTATTCCACTGTGCTATACTCATTTTAATTCACAGCGGACGGGCCAAGCCGTGTTCAAGGAGCGAGCGCCGATGATATTCGACTTTTATAAAATGTCCCTGAAAAAAAGAATACAGCTGCTGTACATTTTTCTCGTGGTCTTGTGCATCAGTGTGACCGGGATATGCTCTTATCTCTTTGCTGCACGAAGCATTGAGCAGAATGCACTTGAACTGAAACAAAGCATTCTGAACAAATCAGTGCAGGTTATGGATGAACATCTAAGGCACATTGTTGTATCCTCTTTTTCTTTTATGCTTAATGAAACGTTCACCCAGGTCATGAAGGACGTTGGAAAAAATAAAACATCTCATTATTATCAGAATCTCTCGCTGCTGCAAACATCGTTTGCTCAATTGAAGCTCGTAGAGCCACTGATTGATACCGCATATCTGAAAACACCTATCGGTGATTTTTTCTCAACCAAAGATTTTCCGAATCGCAATAACTCGTTCGACAGGGAATACGGACGCTACGTGAAGCTGCAAGGCTGGAATACGATGTGGTTTGGTTCACATCAGAGTCAGTTATTTCAATCCCGAGGAAATGTGTTATCTCTGTTGCTCAAACCCATTGTGATCGATAATCATACCTATTCGAATGTATATATGGTCGTCAATATGAAGGAAGAGGCGATGCGAGACATTCTGACGCAGGATCTCATGAATAACCAGATTCAACTGTTTTTGCTGAACAAAAACGGAAATGAAGTCATTCGGCCCAGGTCCCGAAATTACGATTTCATTATGGAGCCTGACTTTACACAACAGTTTAGCCGTGACGATGCTGGGGATTTCACCTACAGGAACGATCAGGGGGAGGACATGCTTGTTAACTATTCGGCATTGTCGATGAACGAGGATTGGGTCATGGTAAGTGTACAGTCCAAGGCTGACTTGTTGTCCCCCCTCCAAAAGATACGCTGGCTGATCATCCTGATCATGTTGTTTTGCATTTTGCTTGCACTCGGGTTGTCCAAGCTGCTGGCCTCCGCTCTGCTGAAGCCACTGAACAAACTGCGACGCTTGATGGTTGAGGTGGAGTCTAATGATCTGGATGTACGGTTTCGCAGCAAGTATGACGATGAAGTCAGCGCTGTAGGGCATCGTTTCAACCGGATGTTGGACCAGATTCAGATTCTGTTTGAAGAAGTACGGACAACGGAGCAAGATAAACGGCGGTTTGAAGTCAAGGCGCTTCAGGCGCAGGTTGATCCTCATTTCCTCTACAATACGCTTAATACGATGTTCTGGAAAAGTGAGAGCGGAGAGAAGAAGGATGTAAGTGAGATGATCGTCTCCTTATCCTTATTATTCCGTCTGGGCCTGAATGATGGTAAAGACATCACCAGTGTGGAGCAGGAGATCAAACATGTCGAACAATACATGCAGCTTCAGCAAAAATGTTACGAGGATCTGTTCGTTTATCGGATTGAGGTGGGGGACCCCTCTTGTTACGCTGTTGATATTTTAAAAATATTACTTCAGCCCTTGGTCGAGAATTCCATCCTGCATGGATTCAATGACAAAGAAGATTTGGGCGTTATCCTGATCCGCATTGATCGTCAGGGTGACACACTACGGCTGGAGGTGGCTGACAATGGATGTGGTATGGATGTAGCCGGCATCTATGCTGAGGATGTTCCTGACGGGGGACGCAAAGGTTATGCCCTATCCAATCTCCATGGCAGATTAAGCCTGCACTACGGGGATGTGGCCTCAATTGTATTTCATAGCAGTACAGATGTGGGAACAACGGTTGTTATCACGATTCCGATCACCTGAGGAGGGGCAGTATGGGCCAATTGACGATGTGTGTTATGGATGATATCCAGGCAGTTGTAAAGGGCATATCTTCAACTATTCCGTGGGAGGATCATCAGGTTCGGATTGTAGGCACGGCGGGCAATGGAGAGCGCGGTTGGTCCTTGTTGCTGGAGCAGCAACCCGACATCGTGATTAGTGATATCAGGATGCCCAAGCTGAGCGGGCTGGAACTAATGAAGCGGGCATTGGATGCCGGACTGCGAGCCAAATTTATTTTCATCAGTGGTTATTCTGATTTTCAATATGCACAGGAGGCCATCAAGCTTGGTGCATCCGATTATTTGCTCAAACCGTTTACCCCTGAAGAAATACTAGGTGCGGTGTTGAAGGTAAGACAGGTGATTACGGAAGAGCAGGCACAGTGCAAACAGTTGGAACAGTTGGAGCAGAAGGTGGAGAGTAGCAGCCAGTACGAGCGTCACAGCTATCTCCTGGGCTTGTTGCGTCATGAAATCGGGGGCTTCCTGAATGAAAGTCGCTGGAACGAGCTGCACATTGATCTCGATTCATCCAATCTTCTCGTCATGGTCATCGAGGTGGATGGTTATACGCGATATGGATACACGATGCATCTGGATGCCGAAATCGTTCCTTTTGCGGTCCAAAATATTGTGGGAGAAACCTTAAACCGCTATACCAAAGGCGTTGTTTTACGGGAAAACCGATACCGGCTTGCAGCCATATTTAACACACCAAGCCAGATCGACGTCTCTGAGCTACTGGAGCAATGCCGCCAAAATGTGGAGCGATTCAGCAAAAAAACAGTCTCGATTGGTGTTGGTACGATTGCCCGCAGACCACAGGAAATCTGGACGTCCTACGCACATGCAGATCAGGCGATATCCTATCGTTTTTACAGTGAAGGAAATTGCATCCTCCAGTATACTGAACTGGAAAATCAGGCCTGTGTGGCTCCGGTATATCCTTTGGAGAAGGAGAAAGAGCTTTTTTACGCACTCAAATGTGGTAATGAGAGCACCTGTCACCGCATCATTGATGAAATTCTCGAAGAATGGCAGGTCTCCGAAGGATTTCCCGAGCCGCTCACGATGATTCGTTTGCTGTCTGGACTGGCTTTTGCCATCTACCGTGCCTTTTGTGATGAGATTACAGCAGAGGAACGCTTGCGTCTGGAGGCCGACCTGACAGTGCTTGAGGCGATGCGCTCCTTGACGTTTGAGGGCTGGAGGGGATATATCAAACATTTTAGCAGTATGGGTTGCGAGATTATGGACAAAAAACGACTCACCGATGTCAAACAGGCGATTAGCAAAGCCCAGGAATATATCAGTCTGAATCTTGCAGAGAATCTGACGCTGCATGCCTGTGCCCAATCCGTACATTTAAGTCCGAGTTACTTTGCCAATGCCTTCAAAAAGGAAACCGGCATAACGCCGATTCAATATATTACTAAGATGAGGATGGAAAAGGCCAAAGAATTGCTAGTTGCAGGTGTACAGGTGCAAGAGATCTGCCAGAGGCTGGGTTATGAGGACAGGCCTTATTTCAGCGGTTTGTTCAAGAAATATTGCGGCATGACGCCAACCTGCTTCCGACAAATGTATGAGAATTGAAACCGATACGGAACGTCATTTTTCCCACCATGCAAAGTCAGAATGTCCCTCACCTCCATGAAAGCGTAGCGATTATCATTACGTTAACGGATAACCAAACGGGTTGTCCAGACAAGCATAAGGGGGCATATCAATGGTTAAAAAGTGGATGGTGACTACGCTAAGTGCATTGCTGGCGCTAAGTTTGGCAGGTTGTTCTGCTGACAGTGGTACTTCGGCAAATAGCGAATCGGGGACCAGCGGGGAGAATTCCGGAGGGAAAACCAAAATCATATATTGGACACCGGACCGCCATGATGCTGATTTTATGAAATCCAAGATCGATGAGTTCAACCAGACAAACAAGGACAACATTGAAGTGGAGATGACCGTGATGGGGGACAACTATCCACAGGCGGTTGATATTGCTTTTGCCAGCAAGCAGGCACCCGATGTGCTGCAAGTTAATGATTTTCAGACGTATTATCAGAAGGGGTATCTCGCCCCGATCGATGGATACATGAGTGATGAGATGAAGGCCGTGTTTAAAGACAGCTTGATTGAGAATAAAAACACAATTGATGGAAAAATATATTCCCTCCCCAATACAGGGCAGGTCTGGCGGCTTGTGTATAACAAAGATATTTTCAAAAAGGCAGGGATCGAGAGTCCGCCAAAAACGTTGGCTGAGATGGTTGCGGATGCCAAAAAAATTACCGAAGTTGGTAAAAGTGAAGGCATCTATGGTTTTGCCAGCCCGTTCAAGAGCAGCAGCGGTTTCTGGAGAGCAGCCAATACGATTGCAGGTGCAAGCAATAATGTTGGTATTGATGGTTACAACTACAAGACTGGCCAATTTGATTTTGGGATGTACAAGGATATCGCAATGGCACTTCGTCAGATGAATCAGGATGGTAGCATGCTGCCAGGTGTTGAAAGTCTGGACATCGATCCGCTCAGAGCCCAGTTTGCTCAAGGTAAAATCGGAATGTACATTAACCACTCCGGTGAACCAGGTGTATATAAAGATCAGTTTCCTACAAAAGAAAATTGGGCAGCCGCTCCTGTACCAACTAATGATGGAACGATCAAGGGCGCTTCGCAAGTCATCGGGGGCTCCTACATCGGCATCAATGCAGATTCTGCCAACAAGGAAGCGGCATGGAAGTTTATGGAGTATGTGTATAGCACAGATCTTCAGAGTGAGTATTACGAAAAAGGATATGGGATTTCACTGATTCCTGCTGTACTAAGCTCTGGTAAAAAACCAAGCATTCCGGGCATTGAAGGTTTCCTGCCCAAACGTTATGATGCCATTTTCCCGGCAAATCCAAGTGTGGTGACCGAGAGTTCACTGGAAGGAAATAAATGGAGCGATGCATTCTCCATCTATGTATTCACGGGTGGTGATCTCGATAGTGTAATCAAGGATCTGGATACGAGATACAATGCAGCTCTGGAGAAAACCAAAGCAGCAGGGCTGACCAATATAACTGCTGATCCATCGTTTGATTCTTCCAAGCTTCAGGGTAAATTGTCCACAGAAGACTAATAAACGTTCATAGCGGCCGTGGTTTAACTACTTCGGTCGCTTATTCACAAGGAAAGGGGAAAAGAAAAATGATTATTAATCATGCGTCTATCGATGCACATATCATTAACGAAACGAGTTCCCGGAAGATCTTGGGTATCGGGGGTACATTAATGATGGTGGAGGTTACCTTTGCTAAAGGGGGTATTGGAGAAGTTCACTCCCATGATGCGCACGAGCAGGTCAGCTATATCGTCAAAGGCAGCTTTGAGGTACAGGTCGGTGAAGAAACTCGCATCTTAAAAGCAGGGGACAGCTTTTATGCCGGTTTTAACGTCCCGCATGGGGTCAAGGCACTAGAGGACTCCGTCATTCTGGATGTGTTTACCCCGTTCCGTCAGGATTTCCTTGAGGCGTCCCAATGAGCGATTTTTACCTTTCGGCAACGGATCTGCAACGGGCTGCCCAATATTATGAAAAACATTTTCCGGAAGAAGCCCGAAATTCGCTCACGATAGCCAATCGTGCCATCCTGAATGAATTTATCGTTCCTTATACCAACGATCTGAATCGCTGGATTCCGATGGGGACACCTGTGGACTGGCTTCACAACCCGACCAATGATCTGGAGTTCACATGGGGCATCAATCGACACTGGCATATGCTCGATCTAGGCAAGGCGTATCTGATGAAGGGCAATCCGCTATATGTAACAACATTTATTGACCACTTCCGTAGCTGGAGACAGCGAAACCCGGTACCTGTAAATCTGGTTTATGACGAGGCCGTGTTCTTTCAAAAGCCCGGTCCATGGCGCCTGCTGGAGACGGGACTACGTGTGCAGTCCTGGATATCGGCATATAAATATATGGAAGCAAGTTCACTGATAGACGAAGGCTTTCAAGCGGAGTTTCGACAAGGTCTGAACGAGCACGCCGAGTTTTTGACCCGTTACCTCGGCAGCACGGAAATCAATCATGCCATTATGCATATGCAAGGGTTGTTCATGATCGCTACATTCTACCACCAGCATCCGCGAAGTCCATACTGGCGTCAAGTGGCGATGGAACGTCTTGAGTTGTGTTTGCTGCATCAGTTGGGTGAAGAAGGGATACAGGTTGAACTGACAACACATTACCACAATGCCAGCATCGAAATGTTTGGCACGCCTTATCGGTTGGGCGAGATATCAGGACATCCTTTCTCGGCATGGTATGCCCGCTGTTTACGCCAAATGGCTGCATTCACCGAGGCGCTGATTCGACCAGATCATCAGTCTACCGGTATTGGTGATTCGGATTGGGTTGGTGATGGACGACAACGACTGACCCTGCTTGGAGCGATTCTGGACGATGATGATTTGATGGCTCGCGGAACAGATAGCTCGGAGTGTCTCTGGTTGCTGGGTGTGGAGAAATATGAGCGATGCCTCAGATTACAGGCTTCTTCTTCTCCGGCGTTGTCGAGTCGGGCTTTTCCGCAGACAGGATATTATGTCATGAGGGACAAGTATCAATATCTATTTTTTGATGCGGCTGCCATGGGCGGAGCACACGGACATGCGGATGCGCTGAATGTGGAGTGGATGTGGAAGAACCAGCTTTTCTTCACGGACACCGGACGTTATACGTATGAAGAAGGGGAATGGCGGCGGTATTTCAAAAGTACGCGGGCGCACAATACCGTCACGGTGGATGGTCTGGATCAGACACCTTATCTCTCCACACAGAAATGGGGTGAACCGGAGGCTCAGGCCACAACGCTACGTTGGGAGAGCAATGACAGCTATCACTTCATTGATGCTTCACAGGATGGATATACACATTTGCCAGATCCAGTTACACATCGTCGGTGGATGCTGGCAGGGGTGGAGATCCCTATACTACTAATTGTGGATTGGCTGGAAGCAGAAGCAGAGCATACGCTGGAGCAACGTTTTCACTTGCATCCGCAAGCGGATATTGCATTGAGAATGAATGAAGCTGGAGAAATGACGGCGGATATGAGCTATGAGGCATCTTCCATAACGCTGATTATGCAATGGGTTACGGCAGGCATCGGGAAGGGAGCCTTCGCGTTGACGGAGCAGCCCGGCTGGGTATCTGAGGTGTACGGTTCCAAGTCGGAAACATCGGTCATTCAGGGCAAGACTGATTTCTCGGGTAAAGTGGGTATTCTGACGTTGTGCCTGCCTGCGGATCATATTGACCAGGTTACACGTGTTACCACATGTCAACTAGAACCTGACCTGATGAGATTGACATTATCTTATGTGCAAGGTGAGGAAAAAGGGTATATTGTGATTGACAACGACACGCTGCAATGGACGAAAGAACAGAAATAAAAAACAGTGAAGCAGGAGCAGATGCTCGCACTTGGCGAACATACACTCCTGCTTTGTCTTATCCATTCACTTGACTTTCCTTTTTCTTTTTACTTTGGCGTTTTTTTGCGAAACGGGCTTGGGAATGGCTGGCTTTCTGGACGTTCCGGGAGGTCTGTTGCGATATACCCATAAGGCGTACTCCAGCGGTTGAGTGATGGCTTTATAATAGATATCCCGCTCCCCGATGCGAGCGAATACTTCACGTGCAGGTTTGGGATTAACTTCAAGCAGGTAGATACGTCCGCTTCTGTCAATCGCCAAATCCAGTGCCAGCTCACACAGGTCCCCATACGTATCTTCCAGAAACGAAGCAACATCAATGCCAAACGTTTCTGCAGTTGTGTTAATTTCTGCCCGGAGGTCGTCATCTTCGATCCATTGCTTCATGAGTCGGTTCATCGCTATTGCCTGACCGCCGCCATGCAGATTGGAGGTCACGCTTTTTTCTGCACCCATGCGTCCAGCACATCCAGTAAGCTCCCATTGTCCTTCACCGTTCTTCTGAACGAGCATGCGATAATCATGCACACGTCCATTCGGAAGCTGAAGTTGAATGCCCTTTTGTACAAGATACTTGTCTTTCATGTTCCAGTGCTGGAGCAACGCGCCAAGTCGTGATAAATGAACTTTACGTGGAGTGATGATACGACGCTTCTGATCCCGCCCCTGAACAAGCACCGTATTAGCCTCGCTACTGCTGCGTTCAATGCGCAGAATACCACGTCCGCCTGTTCCATTAATGGGTTTGAGATAGACAAGAGAAGAAACTTTGAGCATCCGGTTTACATCGGACATATCCTGAAATAGAGCGGTTTCCGGCAGGTGTTCACGAAAGTTTGCTTTTTGTAAAAGGGTCTGATGGATGGTCCATTTATTGCGCAGTGGCCTGTTCAGAAAGAGCAGATGCCCATATTTCTCACGAAAAGCAAGCAATTGCTGGAACCTTCGATTACGCTGAATCCGGCAGCGATCAAAGATCAGGTCCGGGAATGATCGCCACTCCCTGGACCAGCCTTTTCCCTCATGAAAAACCATGGCTTCAATTTGTTTGCCGCCGGGGTGTACGTCGGCTGGTGTGAATACATAGATATCGAGTCCCCGCTTGCGCCCTTCAAGAATCATTCTGCGATAAACGCTTCGTTCTTCAAGAGCGCGATGTTCATTTAAGTACAACGTCATAATGCCCAGAACAGGTGAGGACACAAACAATCACCTTCTTTTTGCAGTATTCCTGTCTGTCATCGTTTGGACTGACGGGCAAGATAAGCGCTGTAGTGAAATATACGTTCCAATGACCGCCGTCTGATCTGTGGTTCATCAAACTTCATGGGCTTTGCATTGGCTTCGAAGAACCAGAGTTCCCCCAGGTCATCAATGCCCAGATCCATGGACATTTCTCCGAGCGTGTAACCTGATCCCCGTTCTACCTGTCTTGCTATCATTAATGAAGTGGATTTCACACGTTTCATCAGGGTTGTTGACATTTCTTCGCCAAAAAGCTCAGTCAGCAGCTTCTCAGGGTCTTCTACGCTCCCGCCGCGTGGCACATGAGTTGTAATGCTGCGGGAGCCAGCAAGTCTCGCTCCTACACCGGTTACGCTCCATTGGCCCTTGGTGTTCTTTTGTACAAGAACACGCAAATCGAAGGGGCGTTTACGAGAGGATGCCAATTCAATGCCTTGTTGCATGATATAGGGCGTATGTCCGGTTTCTTTGCGGATTCGTGCCCATAACTTGGAGAGTGTAGCTGCTTTATAGGTCGTGCTTTTACGTGTGGTTTGTATTTTGAGTCGGTAGGGAAGCCGTTCTTTTTCCTGGAATTTAAGCATCATGATTCCTTTGCCAGCTTTGCCGCTCTCGGGCTTAAGGTACAGATAGGGATACGCCCGTAAAACGGCACCCAGAGAAGAAGCACTTCGCATCCGCCGAGTATAAGGGATCAGTTGCTGAGTCGATTTGGACTTCTTAAGCCATTCGAACAGATCCCATTTGTTAAAAAAGAATGGGTTATACAGTTCGATTCCTGATTGCATGCATTCGTCAATTTTGCGCTGAACGGAAGGTTTTCCTTCGTCTTCCCGGTTGGGAATACGATTGTACAGAACATGGGGAAGGGGGAAAGGTTGTGAAACCCACTTTCCACTCCCCTTGTTGTACGTATATCCTTTCACGGTGGGACCACTCACGTTCAGATCCCGCACAGTCACAATGTACACCACGTATCCCATGCTCTCGCCTGTCTGTAAGATATCCTGAAAATTTTGATGATTTCCCCTGAACATGCGCTGTTTATCATGCATGGTCAAAACAGCAATGACAGGTTTGAAATCATCATGAAGGCTCATCAAATTTCTTCCTTCTTCCGGAACTTGCTCAAATACAGGCAGTGTTCCAAGATGTGCTCCACCGACGATTTGCCCTCCACCCGGAGTGAAGGGTGACGGAAAATGGAGCGCCCGGGTTTGGCGTTCGCTTCGAACATCCATACATGTTCCTCCTGATCAATGCCCAGATCAAAGCCAATCTCACCAATCAGATGCTGGTGCTGGGTTTCAATCGCCTGGGCCAGTGTAATAGCGACGGATTTGGCCTGCTGAAGAACTTCTCCCGCACGATCGCCGAAGTTGCGACTGAGCGCCTGCTCAGGAGTCATTAGGGAGCCGCCATTTTTGATGTGTGTTGTGACGCTGCCACGTCCTGCCTTTTTGGCTCCAATCCCGACAACAACCCATTGATTGTTACCATTTTTGTGCATGTGAAAACGAAAATCAATTGGACATTCATCAATCTCAATTAGACGTATTCCCTGCTGAACAACATATCCGCGTAGCTGTTTGCCATGTCTTCCCTGAAGCATGCGCATCAGACTGTTGAAGGACCCAAAACGCAGGAGTGCATTACCGCCTTTTTTGCGATAACGTGCGAAATATCCGCGTTTGGGCGAATAAGTCAGGCGGTAGATCCCGTTCCCCAGACTTCCAGCAGTAGGCTTATAGTAGACGAACTGATGGCGTTCCAACATTTCCTTCATCTGTTCAACGGAAGGATTGGTAATCGATTCAGGGATATACCGTCCTGCTGCCGGCTCGTTCTCCAGCAACGTATAGATATCCGATTTGTTGAAGAAGCTCCAGTTGAAGAACGGAATTTTTCGGCGAACAAATCGTTCCCGCAGCTGGTTGATTGCTGGTGAGAAGTCTGAGCGTCTGCTCGGCAATCGGTTGTAGACAACATCGGGCAGAGGTACTGTTTTGCGTGTGAAGCTTCCGTTATCATTCAGGAAAAAACCCGATACCGTCTCGTTCTGCCAATTGATATCCCGAGGAGTAAATGCGTAAATGTAGGATTTACGGCTACCTTCACGGAGTAACTGTTTGATGAAACCAGTACGGGAACCGAATGGATTAGTGCTCGTCGCAGGCCCATCAGAGAGTACGCCGATCAGTGGACCTAACTGGACCTCATCATTTTGCAAATTCCGGAGATAAATACTGCCCCGTTTGGGAACGTTCATCATATTACGGATACCTGAAGCGAGATACAGATGTTTACCTGCTTTTTTGATTGGTTTGATCGTTGCAGGTACCCGGTCACGCCCGAAGCGAAGGTGCACCGTTTTTTTGCCGGACAGGTTGAGGCTCTTCATTAAAGCGTTGGATACATAAACCACTTTATCCGGTTGCTTGGTGAAATGCAGATTGCAAAAGGTCAAACTCATGATTTATCCTCCTATCCTGAAAAGATCCTTGGGCTCCATGGCAAGCGGGCGCTGCGGGCCTCAGCCGCCGTGAATCGGGATGGGTTTCAGGCCAGCTTTGCTGGATGTATTCGGCAATTTCATTGGACGAATGACGTCCGTGAGAACATGTTGTTGCAACAGATAACGGGCATAGGCAAGCGGCCGGGTATAAGTCAGGGTATGCATGCGTCGGTCGCCCGCTTCTGCGAATGAGGTGCGGCCTGGTTTGGAGTTGACTTCAATTAGCCAGAGTTGGCCCTCTGCATCTGCTCCGAAATCAAGCCCCAATTCGGCTAACCTGCCGAAACGGCTTTCCAGCAGGGTGGGGATAAGAGTAGCAGTCTGCCGGATGCTCTTCAGCAGAGTTTCCGTGCGGATTGTTCCATATCGCTGGAGCAGATATGCGTGGGCAGGATATGCTTTACCCCCACCGTGAAGATTGGACGTGAGTGAACCTTCGGGTCCTTCCCGTACCATACATCCGGTAAGCGTCCAGCGACCTTGCCCATTCTTTTGCATTAGAGCCCGTATGTCGAATGCTCTTCCATGATGGCTAAGATCCAGATATGGCTGCACGATCATCTTACGCTCAGCCTGATGTAATGCTAGCCAGGAAGATACAGCCTGGGTATGGTTGAATGTAAGAAAAAAGGGTTCATTGTCCTCGTTACGCCCCTCCACGACCCATGTTGATGGAGTCGCTCCCTGAGACAGGCGAAAGGTATTTTTGCCATGAGTCCCGGATACCGGTTTGAAGAACAGTCCTCTGGGCCAACGGTCCAGCCATGTTTCCCAAGGAATATGCGATCCTATCCGGGTTGTGGGAGCAAGTTGTGACCTCAATTCAGGATTTCGGGACAACACACGATGTACCTCCCATTTTCCTGGAAGGGAAGCAGACCAATAACGGTGTTGATCTGTGCCGTTGGTTGGTATCCATTCCTTAAGCTGTTGTCTGACGTACCTGGAGATAGGGCGAAGACAACGATCCATAATGAGATCGACTGCAGGAACAGGTACCGAATTCCACTTCCCTTGATGATAGATATATCCCCATTGAAGAGGGAGATGGACTGCATCATTCGATATCGGGATCACAATAATCTGAAGGGCGTATCGCATGCTCCCCAAACTGAGACGACGGCAGAAAAGTTCATCTGTAAAGGGAGGTGAGCCTTCGGTTGCACGTACCAGAATGGCCAGTGTCTTGGTCTGAGATGATGGAAACATTACGCTGCACCTCTCCTCTATGAAATAACTTTTCAAAAACCCGCCAGGTACGTAGAGTATTCAAGCATGGCTTTGACGGAAGGGCGGATCTTGCTCTCACTCAGTGGTGTATTATCATTCTTGGATGGTTTGGAGTTGACTTCGAGCAGCCATACGCGCCCAGTGGTGTCCAGAGCCAGATCAATACCAAGTTCACCAAAATGAGCAGGGATGGCACTCTCGATCCCTTTTGCGATATCCAGTGCTGCGGTGTGCAATCCTGCATACGCGGAAGCTTTGGCTGATCCAGACAACTGTGTTTTGGCAACAGCATCCTTGACGGTGCTGAGACTTCCACCCCGTGCCAGATTGGATACGTAGTGACTCCCGCCCGCAATCCGGGCGACGATGGAGGTTACACTCCATTTACCTGTACGGTTTTTTTGCACGAGCGCACGGAAATCCACGGGTCTGCCACTGTTGTCAATGAGAGTCAGCCCTTGTTGGATCTGATAACGCGTTGTTTTCATTTTCCCAGACATACTGGCATACAGTTTATCCAGAGAAGTATACGTTTGTTTCCGGGTACCCCCGACGCCAGTCGCCAGAGTCAGGAAGCTTCCGTCAGTCTGACGTGAGACCCGGATGATCCCTTTGCCCAAAGAACCGCGTACGGGCTTCAGAAATACAACCGGATGTCGGTTGCACATCGTCTTGAGCATGGCGGACGTCTTGAGCAAATGAGACTCGGGAAGAACTCGTTTAAGCGTTGAAATGGACTTGAGTGCGTCAAACACTTCGTTTTTGTCCAGAAACTTTTCATTGAAGGTTTGCGTGCCGTAGAGCGATTTTACTTCTTTCATAAAATGCTGTACGCTAGGTTTGTTCTCAAGCTTGCGGGACGTTAGCCGGTTATTGACGACGTCTGCTACAGGCAGAACAGTCTTTTTCCAGCCGTCATCATACACCCAGCCTTTCATATAACCCGTTACCGCTCCAATATCCTCCGGTGTGAAAAAGGATACATAGGCGCCTTGCTTACGGCAGGCGTTCACCAGTTCTTGACAGAACATCGTGATGGAGCCAAAGGGCCGATCGGGCTGATCGGGATAATCCTGGCTAACCAGTACACTGATGTAGGGTCCAAGGCGAAGCGTACGGCTGGCTGAACGATAGGATACCCTCAGGACCGAACGCGGAACGAGACCGGTCTTGCTGGCAACTGTCTGATTGATGCGCAGCCCGTCATACCTTGGTACCGGAATGACAGTGACTTCTCGGCGGAAAGAGCCAAATTGCAGCTGAAGCGGCCTTCCTGAAGGGATTTTAAGCGCCTTGAGTACCCCTTCGCCCAGCATGATGACGTCGTCCTGCAGGATGCCCGAGCCGGTAACCTGAATCGTTACTTTTTTAGTGGACATCACGGATCTCCTTCCGGGCGGCAACTTGATGTCTGATCTCGAAGTTGAACGGCATCTGAACATGGCATGTGCTTCATCATATGAGGACATATAACCCTTGGTGATTGACCCATATGGATTAAATGCATTTGATTTCGAGGCAGGTTATTGATGACCTGTTTCAGATCGCCCTTGTTTGACAGGAGAGAAAAGCGTGTATTAACACGGATGAACAAACCAATCTGAGGAGGAATAATAGTGAACATTTATGACAAAGCCAATGATTTGGCCAAAGCACTGAGAGAAAGCAGCGAGGTGGAAGAGATTACTTCCGCGATGAAGCTGATTGAAGCTGATCCGGATGCAAAAGCAATGTTGGATAACTTCCGTGATCAACAAATGGAACTGCAACAACGTATGATGAGCGGGGATATGCCAGCTCCGGATGAGATGGAGAAAATGGAGAAACTGTTCGAAGTACTGAGCTTGAATCTGAACATCCGTCGCTTGTTTGATGCGGAGCGTCGTCTCAGTGTCATCATTGAAGACGTGAACAAAATTATTGCTGACAGCCTGGGTCATCTGTACGGTGGCGCTGAAGCGTAAAAAGGTAGTTCAAAAAGTCCACTTTTGATTACGAAGGATGCCTAGAGGCATCATCAGCATCGAATATGAAATTCAGCCGAAATAAGTGTGGGCTTACGAAGGTTGTTTCCTGCGGAAACATTGCGGTTGCTCACGTAGTTGTCCTACGCTCCGCTACTCCACATTTCTAGCTTCATTCCATCTTCTCGGTACTGAAAACTGATCTTTTTGAACACGTACTAAAAGGTTGTCTTGTTTTTTTACCTGAACCTTTCATATTGGCTCCTTATCGTTCATAGACTAGACATATAGAGTCGATCAAGAACGAAGGAGCTGTGAATGGTGAAGAGGTTGAAAAAAGCAAAACATGTGATCTATCTGCTTATTGCGTTGTCGATGCTGGTCATTGCACTGCCGCGGATTTCCTTTGCTGGAGGAATGGACTGGGTTAATATTTTTGGCATCGTATGGGTGCTGTTCTCCTTATTAATCGTTGGTGCACATCTGCATTTTATTCTCGGTGTGGATGAAGAGAAGAAGCGTGCACTGGAAGCCGTTCGCCGGGCGAAGCTGCGGCAGTGGGAGATGAAACTGCTGGACAAGCAGGAGCGGAGCGAGTCAGTATAAGGTACAGTATGAGATCCAACATGGAAGACCGGAATCCCTTGATACAAGGGGGCCGGTCTTTTTTGGTACATACAGAATTAGAGGTTAATCAGATGATTAAATTTAGATGGCGAACTTGCCTATGAGAATGGGTAGAGGTGGGGTTATTTTCCTAGAGCCGTGTTATAATAGATACAGTATAGTACAGATGCATCTTCGGGGGTGGTACAGTTGGACGGACAGGAAGAGAACGTCACGAAGCATGAACAGTTACTTCAACATATTGAACAACTGAAGGTTGGCAGCAAAATATCAGTACGTGGACTTGCGCGGGAGCTGGGTGTAAGTGAAGGGACAGCGTATCGTGCGGTGAAAGAGGCGGAGAACTTCGGGCTGGTCGTGACCAAGGAACGAATTGGAACGGTGCGGATCGAGAAGAGACCTCGGGGCATGTCGGAACAGTTGACCTTTGCTGATGTTGTGACCATTGTGGAAGGCCATGTGCTGGGGGGGAACGAAGGTCTCGCCAAACCGCTGCACAAGTATGTGATTGGTGCGATGAAAGAACAGGCAATGGCCCGTTATATTGACGCTGGGAGTCTGCTGATTGTAGGTAACCGTGAAGATGCTCACTCGCTTGCCCTCGAACAGGGAGCGGGCGTGTTGATTACGGGTGGTTTTGGGACAAGTCGTGAAGTAAGAATTATGGCTGACGAGCTTGGGCTACCGATTATTTCATCCAGACATGATACATTCACGGTGGCTTCGATGATTAACCGTGCGATCTTCGACCGGCTGATTAAGAAAAAAATTATGCTTGTTGAGGATATCATTGGTCAGAAACCTCGCTTGCAGGTATTGAAGGTGACCAGTTCAGCCGCAGATTTTCATATGTTGGTTTCAGAGACAGGTGAACATCGCTTCCCGGTGGTGGATGAATGGAACCGGGTCATCGGGATTGTGAGTCTGAAGGATGTCAGTGAGCTGAAAGAAGATCAAAGTATTGAGAAATGTGTGATACGCCGCCCGATTACGGCCTCATTGCAGACATCTCTTGCTTCTGCTGCCCAGATTATGACTTGGGAAGGCATCGATTTTCTGCCAATCGTGGATCGGAATCGCAAACTGATTGCGTCCGTCACACGCAAGGAAGTGCTTCAGGCCATGCGGGATGCACAGAAGCAGCCACAACTGGGAGAAACGTTTGATCATCTGATCTGGAACGGGTTTGCCGAGGAGCGCGGTGAACAGAACGAATTGTTATTTCACGGATTCATCATTCCTCAGATGGCAACGGATCTGGGTACGATCTCCGAAGGTGTTCTGTTGAATGTGATGACACAGGCTGGCCGGCGGGCAGCGTGGGATGTTACAGGGAACGACCATGTGGTGGATAATGTAACGACTTATTTTGTTCGACCGGTACAGATTGAGGATCAGATCCTGGTTCGACCGTTAATTCTGGAAACCAGCCGTCGAACGTGCAAAATGGACATTGTGGTTACCCGTGAAGGTAGTGTGGTATGCAAAGCGGTAATGACATTGCAGTCGATTGACCATGCCTAGCAGGGTACGTTGCCTCGGGCACAGACAAAGAGAGTACTCCCCGATCGAGAAGCTCTGCCGGGTTGCGCTGTCGCGCGGTTCTGGCTTCGCTTAACGAAGGGGAAGTACTCTCTTTTTGCAAAAACAACGAGCGATTCAACGGATCATGCAGATTGTCCGGAGGTTGTACCTGATCCATTACTGGACCGTTGTTGAAGCCGTGCATAATAACTGCGGTTACGTATTCCGGCAAATACATTATACGCACCCATAATCAGAAATAGCGCTTCCACAACCACAGATAAAGTGGAACCCGTGAAGACAAACATCAGGATCAGCGCAAGCACGACAAGCATGCCACCCATCCAGATATTTGTCCACGAACGGTACAGACCGGCTCTGGCAGCATCCGAGCTTCTGTGTGAACGAATACTGTTCAACGCTGCAAAAACCATGGCAACAGCAAAGATAGCGATTAGAGCATATTTGAGTACATCAATGAACACAAAGACGCAGCTCCTTTTCTGGAAAGCATTTACTGCCCTTATTGTACCATGGAGAGATGCAGACAAGGGCAGTTTTTTGCTGTTACGCAGGAACGTGCATGCGAATCTGTACCCAAACTTGCAGTACGCCTTCCATAACCAGCATCGTTTTGACCTGAACGGTGTACTCTTTTTCCCTGACCGAGTACACTTTCTGATTCAGCATGATTCTCGTCATTTTGCTATACTCATCGATGTTGAATACATCTCTGCCCCGAAGTACCTCAAGTTCGTCTCCGAGCTTCTGTAACATCACTTTCAGAGAAGCCTCATCTGGCCCCTTATCCGATTCTTCTGCACGGACCTTGATTTCCTTGATAACGGTTTGGCGTTTACTGTATTTTTTCAGCGTTTTGATATCCTCCTCATTCTGATGCAGCTGAAGCTGCAGCTCCTGATTATTCAGCCACAACGCATTGTAACTCAGGTGAAATACACCATTGTAGACGACACATCCAGCGATCATTCCCAGAACAAACACAGCGGTCATTCGCATTAGCGGGCGGTAACGGGAAAATGGCGGAATTCTCATGAACGCTGTTCCTGTCTCATATTAGCTCCGGCCTCCGCCGCACACCCATTTCACCAGCTCGGTTCCCATATGCGCGCCCATAAAAGCAGAGATCAAATACAGGATTTGTTTGACCGCCGGAGACAGGTTACCGTCCAGGAAATTGCTCTCGATGACACGCATGGGATCTATTGTGCCGCCGACAGCGGCTGCGAGTGCCCATATCTTTATTTTTCCAGAAATATCGAGCATCGTTTGTGTTGGAGGCTGAAGAGAAATCACCGCTCCAACACCTCCGATCATCGCGCCGCCCAGCACGATTCCAAACGCAATAAAGAAATCAAGAATGGCTTTGGACAAAAATGTGCTCACTGGCAACACCCCTTTCAGACCTAGCAGCACACCTCCTGTCTTCGGTCTGTCACAGGGGGAGCGGCTTGTACTTCTATTGTATGGGCGTGCCCCCGAACGTTATGATAAAATAGAATAATAAAGTCTCCTTTTAAGAGGTTGTTACAAATTCTAATATGGGGATTCCATTTATTATTTATTTAATTCATATATATGAGATAGATAGGGTAGCAGACGGATCAGAAGATCGATGCTGCGACTATCTGCGGCGAAAGGAAGAAAAAAACATGAGTTCTTTTGTGCATTTGCACGTTCACAGCGAATACAGTTTGCTGGACGGCGCTGCGCGTATTCCGGATCTCGTGAATAAGGCTGCAGATCTCGGAATGACGACACTTGCGCTGACCGACCATGGCGTGATGTATGGTGCAATTCCTTTTTATAAAGCATGTATGGAGAGAGGCATCAAGCCGATTATAGGTTGCGAGGCATACATGACAGCGGGGTCCCGCAAAGAGCGGGGAAGCCGCAAGGATCAACCGATTCATCATTTGATTTTGCTGGCCAAAAATATGACGGGTTACCGTAATCTGATGAAATTGTGCTCGATTGGACATCTCGAGGGTTTTCATTACAAACCCCGTGTAGATATGGAAAGTCTGGCTGCCCATCATGAGGGCATTATCTGTCTAAGCGCGTGTCTGGGTGGTGAAGTACCACAGCATCTGCTGCATGGGCGAGAAGAAGAGGCAAGACGTGCGGCGTTACGCTACAAAAATATCTTTGGTGACGACTTCTATCTGGAACTTCAGGATCATGGACTTTCCGAGCAAAAAAGGGTAAATCCGCAGTTGATCAAACTGGCTGCTGAGCTTGAGATTCCGCTTGTAGCGACCAATGATGCGCATTATCTGTCTGAAGAGGATGCTGAGCTTCAGGATGTGCTGATCTGTATCGGAACGGGCAAGACCGTGGATGATGAGAATCGGCTTCGGATTGGAACCAATCAGCTCTATCTGAAAAGTGAAGAAGAGATGGCTCGTCTGTTTCCTCATGTACCGGAAGCTCTGGCAAACACCGTCCGCATTGCAGAGTCCTGTGAATTGAAGCTGGAATTCGGCAAATCGATTTTGCCGGAATACAGACCGCTTCCTGATGGACTCAGCCCTTCGGCGTATCTGCGTCAGCTGTGCGAAGAAGGAATGGAGGATCGTTATGCGCAGTCCACACGTTGGACAGATGCGGAGCTTCGATCCGAACTCGAACAACGATTGGCGTATGAGCTGGGTATAATCGACAGCATGGGATTCTCGGATTATTTCCTGATTGTCTGGGATTTTATCGCCTATGCGCATAAGCAAGGCATTGTTACTGGACCAGGCCGTGGCTCCTCGGCAGGAAGTTTGGTAGCATACACGTTGCACATCACCGATGTGGATCCGATGAAATACAACCTGCTCTTCGAACGATTCCTGAATCCCGAGCGGATCTCCATGCCGGATATTGATATTGACTTCAGCGATGAACGGCGGGATGAGGTCATTGATTATGTCGCTCATAAATATGGCAAAGCCCATGTCGCCCAGATTATTACGTTTGGAACGATGGCTGCCCGTGCAGCTGTACGTGATGTTGGGCGGGCCCTGAATGTGCCTTATGGTGAAGTGGACAAGGCTGCAAAGCTGATTCCGGCGCAGCTTGGCATTAACATCGAGCGGGCCATGGAAGCTACACCTGAACTGAAGGCGCTGTATGAAACCAAGCCCAAGACGCGTGAACTGCTGGATATGGCGATGAAGGTCGAAGGTATGCCACGCCATGCTTCGACGCATGCAGCGGGAGTGGTTATCTCCCGTGACCCGCTGACCGATGCGGTGCCCCTTCAGGAGGGCAGTGAAGGGACAGCGTTAACCCAGTATTCCATGGAAAACCTGGAGTCGATCGGGTTGCTTAAGATGGACTTTCTTGGTTTACGTACCCTCTCAATCATTGAGCGGTGTGTACGCTGGATTGGGGAACATGGAGAAATTCCGGATTTCCGCCTTATCCCCGATGATGATCCGTTAACGTACGAGATGCTTGGGCGAGGGGACACGATGGGCATATTCCAACTGGAATCTGCCGGGGTACGCCGTGTGCTGAAAGAGATGAAGCCAAGTAGTTTTGAAGATGTAATCTCTGTACTTGCCTTGTACCGTCCGGGTCCGATGGAGTTCATATCCAAATACATTCAGGGTAAGCATGGACAGATTGAAGTGGATTACCCCCATGTGGATCTGGAGCCTATCCTGAAAGATACGTACGGTATCATCGTGTATCAGGAACAGATCATGCAGATTGCTTCCCGGATGGCGGGTTTCTCGTTGGGTGAGGCAGATTTGCTCCGCAGAGCGGTCTCCAAGAAGAAACGGGAAGTGCTGGATCTGGAGCGTGGACACTTTGTACAAGGCAGCCTGAAACAAGGGTATAGCGAAGAAGAGGCAGACCTGGTCTACGATATGATCGTCAAGTTTGCCAACTATGGCTTCCCGCGTGCTCATGCCGCGGCATATGGTGTGCTTGCGTTCCAGACGGCGTATCTGAAGGCGCATTATCCGGTTCATTTTATGGCATCCATGTTAACAGCCGTAATGGGCAGTCATCGGAAAGTGGCAGAGTACGTGGTGGAATGTCGACGTATGGACATGGAGGTGCTTCCGCCGGATGTGAATGAGAGCGGTATTTTGTTTACACCTGTATTTGTGCCGTCTGGCCGCGCAGGAGCTGGGGATCAGAGCAATGTATCGCAGCAGAATGCGGGAGCAGATGCAGAGAGTAACCCCGGAAGCTCGGCTGAAGAACATGCCGCGAACGGTAATGAGAGCTCCTTCAGGGAAGATCGCGTTCATGAGCATGATGGGCATTCGGGACAAGCAGAATATGGTGAAGCACCTCTGCCGGATGATCCCGGTCCTGGACTGGAAGAGGACAGTGGCGGATATGAGTGGCAAGCAGCGACATCCATGCCTGAGGCATCCGACAACCGGAAGGAACCGGGATTGGTGACGGCTGCTTCAACGGAAAATGGTAATGACCAGGGGAAAGAAGCGTCTTCTTCGCACACGGAGCAAGGTGAACTGTACTCTGTGAAGAAAAACGATGCAGTGTCTAATGCAAATGCGGATGAAGATAAGGAAAAATTAACGGGTGCAATACGATTTGGTCTTGCCGCTGTGAAAAATGTCGGTACCCAAGCAATGGAAAGCATTATGATCGTAAGGCAGGAGAGACCGTTCGACAGTCTGCTCGATTTTTGTCGTCGTGTGGATCTGCGTGTATGCAACAAACGGGTGATTGAATCGCTGATCCAGGCCGGAGCTTTTGATACATTACCTGGTCACCGGGCCCAATTGCTGGCGATGCTGGATGAAACTGTTGAGGCGGCGTTGAAATGGCGCAAGGAACGCGAGGATCTGCAGATTCAATTATTCGACTTTGTTGAGACGCCAAACTGGGAGATTGAATACCCGGAAATTCCTCCTTATTCCTCAGGGCAGCAACTGGAGCTAGAGCGTGAGTTGTTAGGTTTGTATCTCTCCGGGCATCCGCTGGATGACTATGAAGATGTGTTGGAATCGAGTGGGGCTGACCGGATCATGGAGCTGACCGAGGCGGCAGACGACACGATGACCGTCGCCGCGGGTATGGTTGTGTCTGTGAAGTCGATCACGACGAAACAGGGCAAGGCTATGGCGTTCATGGAGCTGGAAGACCAGATCGAACGCTGTGAAGTCGTTCTCTTTCCCGAGGTATGGAGGCGTAGCCAGCAACATGTCGGGAAAGGTGAACTGCTCGTCGTGCGTGCCAAAGTGCAGCAGCAGGACGAAGGGTTTAAGCTGCTGGCTGAGGAAGTGGTGCCGTTGTCACCGGCAGCACTGGAGCAGCAGCTGCGCAGCCGCGACCGGCGCGGCAAGCCCGGCAGCGGCAGCTCTTCGCGCCCGGCGCAGGCGGCTTCGCCGCGGCGGCCAGCGGGCGCAGGAGCCGAAGCGCAGCGCAGCAGCGCAGGCGGGGATGCTTCCGCTGTGCGCAGCAGCGGGAGCCAAGGCTCGGCAGCGACGCGCAGCGATGCGGCGGGTACGGGCGCAGCCACGGCTGCGGCTTCCCGGCCGGGCGGTGCCGCTGAGGCGGCAGGCAGCCCGGAGCAGAGCCGCGAACCGCGGGCTGTGGAGCAGCGGGTGTTCGTGAAGATTGCCCCGCATGCGGAGAAGCCTGAGCTTCTGGCACGTCTGAAGCAGCTGCTTCAGGAGCATCCCGGACCTGTGGCGACAGTGCTCTTCTATGAGCAGCAGCAGAAGCTGCTTGCGCTGAGTGATGCCTACCGGATTAAGCCATCACCAACCTTGTTCTCCGAGATGGAGAAAATGCTGGGTGAAGGCACAGTCAAAATTAAATAAGAGGCTGTCCCGTAAGTGATAGCACTTATCCATAGTATGAAACCTGTTTGGCTCAATGCTGAACAGGTTTTTTTTGATTATTTTAGTGCGAGCTCGGTTCCCTGACGACAGGGTTTAAACAAACAAATTGCAGACTTGTTATAGGCCAGCTACAGACCAGAGCGGAATGTACAATCCTGAAACAGGTTTAGGCTGCGACTGGTCTTAACCATCCGCACATTTTATGAACATTTTAACAGGTTGCTGCATACACTTGAGAACACCGAAGGACCTCGTGGTCCTCGGGGGATTGATGCGGGAGGTCGAGATATGTCATATGAAATCGTAGAAGCCATGCTGGCCCGGCGGGGTGTACGGATTGATGCAATCGCAGCAATTGTATACCGTCTGCAAAAAGGGTACCACCCCGAACTGACCTTGGACGACTGTGTAACCAGCGTGAAATCCGTTCTGCAGAAACGAGAGGTGCAATATACGCTCTATACGGGCATTGCTCTCGACGAACTTGCGGAGAAAAAACTCTTGCCCCAACCGTTACAGGCTATTATGGAAGCGGATGAATCCCTGTATGGAGTGGACGAGACTCTGGCCCTCGGCATTACTCATGTGTATGGTATGATCGGTTTAACCAGCTTTGGTTATCTGGATAAAGAAAAAATAGGTGTAATTCATGATTTGAACGAACACACAACAGCCATTCATGTCTTTTTGGATGATCTGGTCGCAGGGGTGGCGGCTGCCGCATCTGCCCGGATTGCACACAAAAATATTAAAGCCAAAAAATACCCCTCAGACCTGTAACCCCCTGTATTTCCATGCTTATATGCTGTTGTCACTCCAATGGCTCATATGAAGTCATCAAGGGCGGCCGAGGCTGCCCTGATAAGCTTGCGGCTGCTTATGGAAGAGGTAAGAACAAGAAGATTTCGTCAACCATATGAGTTATTCGTGGGGGACTAATGTCCCTCATGATCCCAAATTCTCCCCAAAGGTCCCGAACCCTTTCTTGCAGAAAAAAAGTGAGGTATGTTATCATTAGTCCAATATACGGGCTCTGAACATTAGCTTAGGGGGCGGACAAGGCATGTGGACGGTGATTTACATTGCGCCGACAGCAAAGGTTGCGGACAAGATCAAGACCAAGCTTTCGGAAGAAGGTTTTCTGGTACAGACCCGTCCCATCAGTTTATCCAAGCAGCAATTTGAGATTCGCGTCCCTTCTGGGGAATTGGAAGAGGTCCAGGAAGTGCTGAATTCCATTCTGCATTCCTGATTCGTTCGACATCAACGTGCCTTGGCAGATGAAGAAGTACCATCGGTACATAAGGGACTAATCGCGTAAGCGGAGAGAGGAATCGACTTGCATGTATTGTATGCTGCTGTCCTTCCTTCTTTTTTTGTTAGGACAAGGACCGACCTGGTTGCTCCCGGAGACCCTACCAAGATAGATTCAAACATCGGCGCAACAATCTTTCGGTTTTTGCAGGTAACATCAATCGTGCTGACAGAAGCCGGTGATCCTTGCCCTGTACCGGCGGATTTTTTTGTTGTGAATGCTGGACAAGGCCCATGGCAGCGTGTGGGTCGTAAGCGGTTTACCGTAACACGCGGATGAAGCTGCCACAAGCAGCGCTCTGCAGGTTGCGGCCATCAAATCAACGGCTGGAGAGGTGTAGTTGTGTTCAAAGATATATTCCAGAAGAAACGGAAGTACGCTACCATACCTTCCGAGCGTGCACTTCCCGGCGAAGGCCAGGAAGTCCTAGAACGCCCAAAACGTGAAATACCTGAAGGGCTTATGAACAAGTGCAGCAAATGCGGCACCATTCAATATAGCAAGGAATTGGAGAAAAATCTGAAAGTATGTCCTGCCTGCGGTTACCATATGCGTCTTAACGCTATGGAGCGCATTGCTATGGTACTCGATGATCAAGGATTTGTTGAGTTTGATGCTGATATGATATCGGTTGATCCACTTGGCTTTCCTGGATATAGCAACAAATTGGAACAACAGCGTCTGAAATCGGGTCTGAAGGAAGCGGTAATTACAGGGGAAGGAACCATTGAGGGCCTGCCTGTAGTTGTGGCTGTCATGAGCTTTGATTTCTTCACAGGCAGCATGGGTTCTGTTGTAGGGGAGAAAATTACCCGTGCCATTGAGCATGCAACAGAGAAGCGCTTGCCAATGATTATTTTCTCCACATCAGGTGGTGCCCGGATGCAGGAGAGTATTCTCAGCCTCATGCAAATGGCCAAAACAAGCGCAGCTTTATCCCGTTTGGATGAACAGGGCGGGCTGTACATTTCGGTCATTACGGACCCAACGACAGGTGGAGTCTCGGCAAGTTTTGCGAGCTTGGGCGATATTAATATTGCCGAACCTGGCGCTGTATTTGGTTTTGCCGGCAGAATCGTTATCGAACAGACGATCCGTCAGAAGTTACCTGATGATTTCCAGACGGCTGAATTTAATATGCAGCATGGTCAGTTGGACATGGTTGTGCACCGGAAAGAACTTCGGGCCACTCTTGGCAAGCTTTTGGATATGCATAGTGAAAAAGGAGGGGTCTAAATGGCGGGTGAGTTGCCATATGAAGCGCCTCTGGTTGAGATGCGCAAAAAGATTGATGAACTCGTACAGTTTGGACAGGAAAAAGGCATCGACTTTACGGACGAGATTGCCCGCCTGGAAGAACGTTACCATAGACTTGAAGAAGAGATCTACACTGGCATAACAGCAGCTCAGAAGATGCATCTGGCGCGTCATCAGCAGCGCCCAACAGCGCTGGACCTGATCCAGCTGATCTTTACAGACTTCATTGAGCTGCATGGTGACCGCATGTTCGGAGACGATCTTGCGGTTGTTGGGGGACTTGCCAAGTTGAATGGAAAGACAGTAACGGTAATCGGACAACAGCGGGGGAAAGACACGAAGGATAATATCGCCCGCTTTTTCGGCAGCGCTCATCCAGAAGGTTTCCGAAAAGGACTTCGTCTGATGAAACAAGCGAACAAATTTGGCCGTCCTATTATTACGTTTATTGATACTAAAGGGGCGTATCCGGGTAATACTGCAGAAGAGAGAGGTCAATCGGAAGCGATTGCTCGCAACCTGATGGAAATGGCGAAGCTATCGGTTCCTGTTATTGTTGTGGTCATCGGCGAAGGTGGAAGCGGCGGTGCCCTCGCTATGGCTGTGGGTAATCGTGTGTTGATGCTGGAACATGCGATCTATTCGGCAATCTCTCCGAACGGCGCTGCTTCGATTCTCTGGAAGGATGCATCCAAGGCAGATCAGGCGGCTGAAGCGATGAAAATAACAGCCAAAGACCTGCTGGAGATGGAAGTCATTGAAGAGATCGTCCCTGAGCCACGCGGCGGTGCTCATCGGGATTATGAAGCGTCTGCTGCTTTCATCAGTGAAGCTTTGGTACGTCATCTCGACGAGATGAAGGGTTGGAGCGGGGATCAGCTGAAGCAAGATCGTTATGAGAAATTCCGTAAAATTGGATCGGTCACGTTTGAACCTCAAGCATCCATTGAAGCTCCTCAAGAGCTTGTAGAAGTCGATGTAGCGAGTAATTTGTCGGGAAATGCTGAATAATGTGACGAATTTCCTATACAAATGAGTAAAAGTATAGTAAATTTAATAGTTGGAAAAAGAAAAATAGATAAAGAGTAATACCTTTAAAATCGGAGGAAACCCAAAATGCGCAAAACGAAAATTGTATGTACCATTGGTCCATCCAGTGAATCTCTGGAGAACACCAAAAAATTGATTATGGCCGGTATGAATGTGGCCCGTCTGAACTTCTCCCACGGTGATTTCGATGAGCACGGCGGACGGATCATTGCGATTCGCCAAGCATGCGAAGAGTTAAACAAAACAGTAGCGATCCTGCTGGACACCAAAGGACCGGAAATTCGGACAGGTAAACTCGAAGTTGAACCGATCGAATTGGTTCAAGACGAGTACATCACTTTGACAACAGAAGAAATTCTGGGCACCAAAGAACGTCTTTCCATTACGTATACAGATCTTCCGAATGATGTTGAACCGGGATCTACAATTCTGATCGACGACGGTCTGATCGGACTGACTGTGGTGGAAGTGCAAGGCACCGAGATCAAATGCCGTATCGTTAACGGCGGATCGATCAAAAGCAAAAAAGGTGTTAACGTTCCGGGCGTTGCCATTTCTCTGCCGGGTATCACCGAAAAAGACGCTAACGATATCGTATTTGGTATCGAACAAGGTGTCGATTTCATCGCGGCTTCTTTTGTACGTAAAGCAAGTGACGTACTTGAGATTCGTGAATTGCTTGAAAAACACAATGCTGGACATATTCAAATCATCTCCAAAATCGAAAACCAACAAGGTGTCGATAACCTCGACGAAATCCTTGAAGTGTCTGACGGCCTGATGGTTGCTCGTGGAGACCTGGGTGTTGAGATTCCTGCGGAAGAAGTACCATTGGTACAAAAACGCATGATCCAAAAATGTAACGTTGCAGGTAAACCGGTTATCACAGCTACACAAATGCTGGATTCCATGCAACGTAACCCGCGTCCAACACGTGCGGAAGCAAGTGACGTGGCGAATGCGATCTTCGACGGTACGGACGCAATCATGTTGTCCGGTGAGACAGCTGCGGGTAAATACCCAGTTGAATCTGTTCTGACTATGTCCCGTATTGCTGAAAAAGCAGAATCGGCTCTGCCTTACCAAGAGTTGTACCTGAAACAACGTGTTGCTCAACAAACAACAGTTACAGAAGCAATCAGCCAATCGGTTGCTCTCCAAGCTCAAGATTTGAACGCAAAAGCGATCATTACTTCGACTGAATCAGGACATACTGCACGCATGATTTCCAAGTATCGTCCAGAATCTCCAATCATCGCTGTGACTACGGAAGACAGAACTTCCCGTCGTTTGGCTCTGGCTTGGGGTGTAACTCCTGTTAAAGGAAGACTGGTTGATTCCACGGATGCTTTGTTCGAAAATGCAATTGAAGGCGGCGTAAAATCCGGACTTGTTAAAGAAGGAGACTTGGTTGTGATCACAGCAGGTGTACCTTTGGGTCGTTCCGGTTCTACCAACCTGATTAAAGTAAGCCAAATTCCAAACAACGCTTAATAGCGTCTTGGATGGAGAAGCAACAGGAAAGAAGCAATGGGGCGTTCTTGTCCCGTTGCTTTTTTTCCATCTTATTGACACTTTACAACCATGTAACACGTATGAATGATAGAACGAAGGAGGCCGATAACGTGCGAGAACAGAGCAATGGTAACTGGTATGCGGCACGTCTTCGTGTACGCTATCAAGAAAGTGACCAGATGGGCGTGGTCTACCACGCGAACTATTTGAATTGGTTTGAAATCGGTCGAACTGAGATGATTCGCCAAATGGGGTATACATATCGTAAAATGGAGGAACAGGGGTTACTGCTTCCCGTAACCGGACTGGATGTGAAGTATCACAAGCCTGCCCGATATGATGATGAAATTATCATTTTCACCCGTATTGCTGCATTTAGTGGTCTGCGACTGAACTATGAGTATGACGTAAGACGCATGTCTGAAGAACCTGATGAGCATATGGCGATTGGAGAACGGGTATGGTCAGCTGATGAATCACTCCCCGGTGAACGGCTAGTTACAGGTACTACCCAGCATGTATGGGTGAATGGGGACTGGAAGCCAGTTCGGCTGGATAAGGCAGCCTCTGTGCTATACAGCGCGCTTGAAAAGGTGTGGCTTTCGGGAAAGGGGTAATACGTCAATGCGAAAATGGATGTGGGCTTTACTCTTAATCATTCCGGTGATTGAATTATTTGGTTTTATTCTGATGAGTGACTGGATCGGAGCCGGAAAGACATTGCTTCTCATGATTCTCACGTCCTTGATTGGTATAGCAATGTTGCAGTTTGAAGGGCGAAAAGTACTTGTGGACGCCAAATCCGAGATGGAGCGTGGCAAGGTACCTGGAAGAAAAATGGTCGATGGTCTTTTTATTTTTGTCGGTGGTTTCCTGCTTTTGATTCCAGGTTTTGTAACGGATCTGATCGGGTTTACACTGGTATTTCCATTAACACGTCCGGTTTACCGTCTGTTCTTCCTGGGGTGGCTGGAGAAAAAAATGAAAAGTGGTAAAATTACGTTTTATCGCCGTCCGAAATGAAACACCAGTTGTTATGCATAATGGAAAAGGCTCCGCTCAGCAGATGATTTCTGTTGAACGAAGCCTTTTTCTATTTTTCCTGGGTGCTCATAAGATGATGCCTCATCGGACACGTCCGTTGATGATATACGTTCTAAGGTCGCGTAATACGTTAGCCCGATTGAACGCATCGAGAATCACGAGACTGACAGGGCCAATAATCAAGCCCAGAACACCGAACAACTTCAAACCCACAAACATGCCAACCAGCGTGGCAAGTGGGTCGAGCCCTACACTACTTGCAAGTACCTTCGGTTCAATAATCTGACGGGCGATCAATAAGATCAGATAGATAATACTAATGCCAATACCCAGATACAGATCCCCATTCATAAAGAGGTATGCTGCCCAAGGCACCATGACAAGGCCAACACCCAGATAAGGAAGCAGATCGACCAAACCAATCATCAGAGCGATGGTGAAGGCTGAATTGACTTGCAATATAAGCAGTCCAATCATGACGAATAGTGCTGTAATCGAGATCATGATCAATTGTGCTCTTACATACCCAAACAAAGCCTTTTTAAGGTCAGTCCATATGTCTGATATTGGCTTGCGAATGGAAGAAGGCACCCAGCCCGATACGGTAATGCCATGCCGGGTCCAGCTTTTGCTAATGAAGAATGTAGACAACAACACAACGATTAATACCGCACCCATGTTAGGCAGGGAAGTCAGCAGACTCAGAATCATGTTGAAAAATCCGGTGACCAGATCGGTCACGGCTGTACCTACTGTTTCGGTCGTTTTACTAATGTTGCTGTTAATGGTTTCTTGGTAGTTGGGATTTTCCTTGTAAAATTCATTGATCTGCGCAGTCAAACTTTGAATGGTGTCATTCTGGGTCCAGCGTACAAACGTGTCCTTAATCTCATCAACATGAAGATCAAAGCTTGTCGTAAGTGAAATGACTTCTTTCACCATGCGGGTAATCGCCGCAGACAACACCACTGCAATGGCTCCAAAATAAAGGATCAATGAAAGAGTCACAGCCAGCCAGCGCGGGAATCGTGCTCGATGCTGAAGCAGTTTCACTAATGGATTCATGGCATAGGCGATAATCCAGGCAATCGCAAAAGGGTACAAAAGCGGGAACAGCAAGTATATGGCAACGGCGATCAGAACGGCCGCAATGATAACCCATAAGCCGCGGAGCAGGCGTTTAATTATAATTCTATCCAAGCATCAACTCTCCTTATTTCAATTAAGCCGACCTATGTATGATCCATGAAGCAGTATTAGATATAGATGGCTATCTTAATTAATATAGAGCATTTACAAGGTTTTGAAACGCCGGGATGTTACCAGATCTTGTTCAGAAGCGGACTTTTGAACAAGATCTACGGGGATTCTTTCTTTTGCCTAGAGTATGCCTTAGTATTACAGAATATAGCAATAGAAAGTTCCTCATAAGACAGGATTGGTTAAAAAACATTAAATGTCAACCTTGTTTTTGTAAAGGCTTTCAAAAATGCTTTATCAGTCCGATAAAGAAGTTTGATGTGCGAATGAACTCTCATCATGTTCACATAAACGACAAAATCCAGTATGATGTTATAAGTAAATACCGATTGACAGATAGGAAAACCGTAGTTTGAAATATTTGTTAATTTTAAAATGAAAATGTTTACAAAAAGAGAATAGGTGCATTTTGGCACTTATATGACACTCTGGAATGGTTCCTGATTTCGCTTATTAAAGGAGAGATGTATATGACAGCTACCAAAGGTCTGGAAGGCATCGTTGCAACAACCTCTTCGATCAGTTCTATTGTAGACGGTGTGCTCACATACCGTGGTTACGATATCGACGATTTGGCTGAACATGCCAGCTTTGAAGAAGTTGCCTATTTGTTGTGGTTTGGTAAATTGCCAACAACAGATGAACTGAAATCCCTTCGTAAAAGCCTGAGCGATTACGCGCCGATTCCGAGCGAGTTGATTGCACAAATCCAATTGTATCCGAAAAACGTCAGTACCATGGCAGCACTTCGTTCCGCGATCTCTGCACTTGCACTGTACGACGAGCAAGCGGATGAGATGACAACGGAAGCGAATGAGAACAAAGCCGTTAAGTTGCAAGCACAGTTGCCAACGATTGTGGCAGCCATCGCCCGTATCCGTCAGGGCAAAGAACCTGTGGCTCCAAAAGAAGGCGCTTCCATCGCAGAGAACTTTTTATATATGATGACTGGTGAAGAACCATCCGAGACCGCAGTAAAAGCATTGGACCAAGCGCTTGTCCTGCATGCGGATCACGAGTTAAACGCTTCGACATTTGCAGCCCGTGTAACGGTTGCTACGCTGTCGGATATCTATTCCGGTGTAACTTCCGCCATTGGCGCACTGAAGGGGCCACTGCATGGCGGTGCTAATGAAGCCGTTATGAAAATGTTGAATGAGATTGGCACGCCTGATCGTCTGGAAGCGGCTATTCAGGAAAAACTGAACAACCGTGAAAAGATCATGGGCTTTGGACATCGCGTATACAAAAACGGTGATCCACGCGCCAAACATTTACAGAAGATGTCCAAGGAACTTGGCGAGATGAACAATGATACGCGCTTGTATGAGATGTCTGTGAAGATCGAGGAACTGGTAACAGGACAAAAAGGACTGAAGCCTAACGTAGACTTCTATTCTGCTTCTGTATATACCCAACTGGAGATCGAACAGGAATTGTTTACTCCGATCTTTGCCATCAGCCGGGTGTCTGGATGGACTGCGCATATTCTGGAACAACTTGCGGACAATCGCATCATTCGTCCACGTGCGGAGTACACTGGCCCTACAGAACAGAAATACGTTTCTATTGAACTTCGCTAATAGCCGCAAAAACAGTATAATAATATAGACGAGGTGAAGGGTTGGAAAGCAGAGGCGTTACTGGCTTAAGCTCTCAGGACCCTTCTCTCAACAAGACTAGTGGTATGATGAATACTGCATATACGAAACCTAGGAGGAATTTTAACTATGAAATTAGAAAAATTTGCTCACCCAACTGAAGGCGAAAAAATCCAAATTGATAACGGTACACTTCAAGTACCTAGTAATCCAATCATTCCATTTATCGAAGGTGACGGTACAGGCCGTGATATCTGGAAAGCTTCCAAACGTGTATTGGATGCAGCTGTTGAAAAAGCTTATGATGGCAACAAAAAAATCGCATGGTATGAAGTGTTTGCTGGACAAAAAGCATTCGATACATACGGTGAGTGGTTGCCGAATGATACACTGGAAGCCATTCGTGAGTATATCGTAGCGATCAAAGGACCATTGACTACGCCAATCGGTGGCGGTATTCGTTCCCTGAACGTAGCCCTGCGTCAAGAGCTTGACCTGTACACATGCTTGCGTCCTGTTCGTTATTTCGACGGTGTACCTTCTCCGGTTAAACGTCCTGAGCTGGTAGACATGGTCATTTTCCGTGAGAATACGGAAGATATCTATGCAGGAATCGAGTATGCTGAAGGTTCTGAAGAAGTGAAAAAAGTGATCCAATTCCTGCAACAGGAGATGGGTGCTAACAAAATCCGTTTCCCTGAGACTTCCGGTATTGGTATCAAACCAGTTTCTTCCGAAGGTTCGAAACGTTTGGTACGTGCAGCAATTCAATACGCAATTGATCACAATCGTAAGAGTGTTACATTGGTACACAAAGGTAATATCATGAAATTTACCGAAGGTGCCTTCAAAAACTGGGGATACGAAGTGGCTGAAGAAGAGTTCGCTGACAAAGTATTCACTTGGGCACAATATGACATCATCAAAGATAACGAAGGTACAGATGCAGCGAATGCAGCACAAAAAGCCGCTGAAGATGCTGGTAAAATCATCGTAAAAGATGCGATTGCCGATATCGCTTTGCAACAAGTATTGACTCGTCCAGGCGAATTTGATGTTATCGCAACATTGAACCTGAACGGTGACTATCTGTCCGATGCACTTGCAGCGCAAGTTGGCGGAATTGGTATCGCTCCTGGAGCGAACATCAACTACGTAACAGGACATGCTATCTTCGAAGCAACTCACGGTACTGCACCTAAATACGCGGACAAAGATGTCGTGAACCCTGGTTCCGTTATTCTGTCCGGAGTAATGTTGCTTGAGCACTTGGGATGGCAAGAAGCAGCTAACCTGATCTACAAAGGTATGGAAACATCCATTAACAATAAAACAGTAACGTATGACTTTGCACGTCTGATGGACGGCGCTACTGAAGTGAAATGTTCTGAATTCGCGGATCAAATCATTAAAAACCTGTAAGGGGAGATGTGAATCTTGACTATTCAGCGCAAAAAAATCACAGTAGTCGGCGCCGGTTTTACCGGTGCTACGACCGCATTAATGCTTGCCCAAAAAGAGCTCGGGGATGTTGTGCTGGTTGATATTCCTCAACTGGAGAACCCGACGAAGGGGAAAGCACTCGATATGATGGAAGCAAGTCCTGTTCAAGGATTTGACAGTCATATCGTCGGTACTTCCAACTACGAAGATACTGCAGGTTCTGAGATTGTAATTATCACGGCTGGTATCGCCCGTAAACCGGGTATGAGCCGCGACGATCTGGTCAATACGAATGCGGGTATTGTGAAGTCCGTTTGTGAAAATGTGAAAAAATATTGCCCTGATTCCATCGTCATTATTCTAAGCAACCCGGTGGATGCGATGACTTATGCTGCTTATCAGACCCTTGGTTTTCCTAAAAACCGTGTTATCGGTCAGTCAGGTGTTCTGGATACAGCACGTTATTGTACCTTCATTGCGCAAGAGTTGAACGTATCCGTTGAAGATGTTCGTGGATTCGTTCTTGGCGGCCACGGAGACGATATGGTACCCCTCGTTCGTTATTCGAGCGTGGGAGGTATTCCGATCGATACGCTGATTCCGGCAGACCGGATCGAATCCATCGTGCAGCGCACACGTGTAGGTGGTGGTGAGATTGTGAATTTGCTGGGTAATGGCAGTGCCTATTATGCACCAGCAGCTTCACTTGTTCAGATGACCGAAGCGATTTTGAAGGACAAGAAACGTATCATTCCAGTGATCGCTTATCTTGAAGGTGAATATGGCTATAATGATCTGTTCCTCGGTGTACCAACCATTTTGGGTGGTAACGGCATTGAGAAAATATTCGAACTTGACCTGACTGCAGAAGAAAAAGCAGGATTGGATAAATCTGCTGATTCGGTTCGCAACGTCATTTCGGTAGTAAACCTGTAAGTTTGAAAACTTTTTGAACAGAAGCTAAAAGAAAACCTCCGGTAAACCCGGAGGTTTTCTTTTCTTTGGATAAGTTCCCCAGTATAATGGGATGTGATGTATAGCACACCGAAAATGTTGAGGAGGATGAAAATTTTGACAATGATTATGTATTTGCTCCATATTGTTGGAGCACTGGCGATGGGATTCTATTTGATTCTGCCATTTGTGGTCGGTAAAATCCGTACCTTGAATGCTGCAGCACAAGAGGGAGCCTTTGCATCGCTTCGTTCTTTGAATAAAGTCGCGCAGTATGGACTTGTAATCCAACTTCTTACTGGTGGTTACCTGATGACCAAAGGTGAGTATTCTCATGTCTGGATGGCTGTCGTTGTTGTTCTGCTCTTGGCTATTGCGGCTATTGGAGGAATTATGGGTAAACCGCTCCGACTCGCTGCAGAAGGTGTGAAAAACAAGCGTGATGTGGGTCCTGAGCAAAGCAAGATCCGTATGTTCAGTACACTTCTGGCTGTATTCTTGCTAATCATGGTGTACCTGATGGTGAATAATCAGGTGATCTAAGTGCGTTGTGGACGGTTAATCCACCCTACAAAGATGTATTGTTAGTCGTTGGTTAAGCGTTTGCAGACGGAATTAGGACAAGCCGGATGATATGTAAGATGGTGTTTCGTTGAAACAAACAAAAAATAGACAGCCTCATTGGCTGTCTATTTTTTGTTATTACCAAGATAAAATCAACATTCCTGGGTTTATTTGAACTGGAACTAGAGTGATCACTATCATACATAACAGCATGCATACTCCATCAGACACGGTCTACATTGGTTAGGTTGTACTCACAGTATACGCATGAACTGCATTTCGACCATTACGCTTGGATTCGTACAAGGCAGTATCAGCGTCGCGTAACAAGGACTCCAGCGAATCGGAACCTCCATTGTACTGGGCAATACCAAAGCTTGAGGTCAGCGTAATAGGCACTCCCTTAACATCCAGTGGATCATTCAACAAGGCAACTCTCAGTTGTTCGGCAAGTTTCTCGGCTTCTTGAAGCGAGGTATTCGGAAGAGCGATGACAAACTCTTCTCCTCCATAACGGGCAAATAACATCTCAGGGCTTAAATATCGATTACAAACGGAGACCACATGAATGATGGCCTGATCGCCAACATCATGCCCGTACGTATCGTTGATGCGTTTAAAGTGATCAATATCAAATAAAATAAATGAAACAGGTTGCGGATTAAGCTGAGCTTCACTCAAAATCTCCCGTCCTCTATGCAAAAATTGAGTGCGATTATAGATTTTGGTCAGACCATCGAAATAAGCCAGTTGTTTCAGCTGTTCTTGCAAGAAGCGTTGTTCCGTTATATCGATTAACATAATTAGACTGCCCACAGTCTGTGCATCCTTGTTATACACGTAAGATGTCCTGACCTGATAACAAACGGTCTCTCCATTTAACTGCCAGTACAGATCTGTTTGCAATCCTTCCCTGCCGTATTCAACGGGAAACGTCTTTCCAGCAAGATTAAGCCAGATATCATCCAAGGGTTGGCCAATCATGGTTGTATTAAGCTCTGGCAACATGTCACGCAGAGATCTGTTGTAATCGACCAGTCGATTGAAACTATCCAGTACAATAACACCTTCACGCATGCTCTCGAAAATACTGTCTTTGGCGATGGGGACGATGGTCAGTAGACGAGAGGATAGGATGGCCCAGATATACATGGCAGATGTGATACACATGAGTACGGGTACGGGGTCCATTCCGCCAGGAGTCAAACCAAGCAAGTACAGAAAAGCTGCGACCATAGGAATAATCTGTGAAGTAATCAGAGTAAGTAATTGACGACGATACATCTTCTTGGTGTGTCTCCATTGTCCAATTAGAATGAGACAGGCACATAACAGACAGGAGAAGGTGAATGCACCGTGCACAACATACCATTGACCCACTGCGATATCCATCAGAGGAACGGGACTATCTTCTCTCAGCCATACTTTTTTATAAAAAAGATGATGAAAGTCATTGGTTGCAACCATACATAGTGTAATGGAAGGGATTACAAACAATGCGGCAGTTACCTTTTTGGATAACGTTTTTCCTGTGTACTTTATCATCAACATGAGGCCAAGAGAAGCGGAGAAGGGCATGCCTATATACTCCACGGTGGTCCAAAACTTCATCTGCTCCAGCGTGTTGCTGGCCAGCTCAATTGCATAACCAAAAGTGTATATGGAGAGTGCTGCTGTGTAGAGAATGAATATTCTGGAACTGGGGATCTCGGATCTTCTGAAATAGGTATATAAACACAAAAAGACATTCAGCACGGCTGAAGTGGCTACGAGTGTTATATATGAATTAATATGCGATTCCATTGTCAGGTCTCCATGTTAGGTTAGGATGATTAAACCAGTAAAAAATGAAAGTTAAAGCACATCAGTATACTGTACATTGTACATCAGCCTAAGCAGCATAGGAATACACTTTGTATCATGAAACAGTCTAATTTCGAATAAATTTCGAATTTTGGCTAAACACGTATTGAAGCAAATCGATTGTTTGATGTCCAAAGATCGTGGTAAATAACGATTAGAGACAGCGCGCTGAGGCTTGAGTTGCTGTTGATCGCAAAAGAATAATCTGGACTGTTACTGCCATCCTACAGAATGAGACTTTTTTCAGAGAACGAAAGACAAGGAAGTGTGCAGTTATGTCCATGTCTTCTGTAATCCAAATATGTTCACATTTTGAGAGGAGAATGTTAGATGTCAACTACACCACAAAATCAAAAAACAATGCCGGCACAGCACCAGGATCAACGCCCCGGAATCGAATCAGAGATGCATCCCAGACCGGAATTTGAGAAGCCTGAATACAAGGCAGCAGGTAAACTGACGGGTAAGGTGGCGCTTATTACAGGGGGTGACAGCGGAATTGGACGTGCTGTTGCTGTTACGTATGCCAAGGAAGGCGCGGATATCGCCATTGTATACCTGAGCGAGCACGAAGATGCCAAAGAAACGAAGCGTCAGGTCGAACAGGAAGGACGCAAGTGCATCTTGATTGCAGGTGACATTGGTGATGATGCCTTTGCGAAGAAATCGGTTCAGCAGACAGTAGATGAACTGGGCAAACTGGACATTGTCGTGAATAACGCAGCAGAACAGCATCCACAGCAGAATCTGGAGGATATTACGCCAGAACAGCTGGAGCGTACATTCCGCACCAATATCTTTGGCATGTTCTATGTGACGCAGGCAGCCCTGCCACATCTGAAGAAGGGCAGTACGATTATTAATACAACCTCCATCACAGCCTATCGCGGCAGCCCGACCCTGCTTGACTATTCATCTACCAAAGGAGCAATCACTTCGTTCACTCGTTCGCTATCGATGAATGTGATTGAGAAGGGAATTCGTGTTAATGCCGTTGCACCAGGGCCGATCTGGACACCACTCATTCCATCTACATTTGATGAGAAAAAAGTAAGTGAGTTCGGCGCAACACAGCCAATGAAGCGGCCAGGACAACCGGATGAACTGGCTCCCGCCTATGTATATCTAGCTTCAGATGATTCTTCGTATGTAAGCGGACAGGTGATACATGTGAATGGCGGCGAAGTGGTGAACGGATAATACGTTAAGAACATTTAGACTCAGGATAAGATTGATTATATAAAGAGGCGTATCGCTTTCAGCATGGCTGAGCGGTGCGTCTTTTTTATATCAGGTGAATTTGTATGTCAAAGATGCGGTTTAGCACCTGTTTACAAAAGTCGGCATCTCTGTTGATACAACTATGATATTTTATTATTAGCCTTGTCTGACTGGAAACTCCCTAATCTGTGATATGATAGATCGAGCAATTATACTCGGAGGGACAAGTCATATGAAAATGAGCAAACAGAATGCAGCACATTATATATGGGGTGCACAGTGCGACGGTTGGCATCTCGTTCAAAATGAAACACTGAGCATTATTCATGAACGCATGCCCGCAGGAACGGCTGAAATACGACATTATCATTCGGTAAGCCGTCAGTTTTTTTTCATCCTCAGCGGTGAAGCATGTATGGAACTTAATGGAGAAACGTTTGTGCTGGAAACCCATGAAGGAATAGAAATTGCACCCGGAATGCCGCATCAGATGATGAATCGGAGCAACGAAGAAGTGGAGTTTCTTGTAATTTCCAATCCGGGTACCCGTGGGGACCGAATCGAACTGGATTCAATGTAGAGCAATTCATTAGATATTATTCTGATCATAAAGGAAGAGATAGATGAGACCGTTCCGAATTCGCCTTGCCATCATTATGATGGTGCTGATCGGCGTATCCGTCATTGTGGCTGGATATACGATGGGCAGAGTGTTTAAGACTACGCATATAGCCGCATTGGAGCAAACCATGGTGCGCGAGATTAATTTGCTCAAAGCAACTTTTCCATTCCATGATGCAAGTGATCCAACCTCGGAAGCCACACGAAAGTATTATTCAGATCGGGCGCTGGAACTGGATCGTCTGACGGATTCCCGTGTAACCTTCATCAATAAAGACGGCATGGTCATTGGAGATTCCGAGAGTGATCCGGCATCCATGGATAATCACTTGAACCGTGAGGAGATTAAGGGTGCCGTCGGAGATGGATACGGGCAATCCATACGTTACAGTGAGACATTGGGACAGGACATGCTGTATGTAGCACTACCTGTGAATTCGGATCAAAGTGACATGATTGAAATACCTAGCGGCAAATTTGATGGCTACATTCGCCTTTCCATGAGTCTGCATGCGGTTGATCAGGGTCTTCAGCGTGGTTGGATGATTATGTTTGCTGCACTAGGGCTATTGTTCTTAATTGTCGCGTTTGTCAGTTATCGGGTTGCACGCGGATTAACCTCCCCGATTGAGCATATTACAAAAGTTGCCCATCGGATCACCAAGCTGGAATACGATGCGAGAGTTGATGTAACGCGAAGAGATGAGATCGGACAGCTGGGGCTTGCGATAAACGGAATGGCAGACAGCTTGCAGTCCCAACTGAAGACGATTCGTGACAATGAAGCGTTGCTACAGAGTGTCCTCGCGAACATGACCGGAGGAATTGTCATGATCGACGCAGGGCAATCCATTGCACTGGTCAATCGGGAAGCGGAGCGTATGCTTGGTATTCAGGCAGGAAAAGTTACGGGTAAGCCTTATACTGAATTGAAAAGACACTACGAATTAACACGTACCATTGAAGAGAGTGTTGCCCTGAAAGAACGGATGCATGAAGAAGTGAGTGTGTTTAACCCGGAGGAAAAACTGATCCGTCTTGATGGAGTACCGATGTCCGAAGATGATGGCGGGTATCGAGGCATGTTGTTCCTGTTGCAGGACGTGACGGCGATTCGCCGATTGGAGTCAATGCGCAGTGAGTTTGTTGCAAATGTCTCTCATGAGCTCAAGACACCAGTTGCTGCGGTCAAAGGGTTTGCCGAAACGTTGCTCAGTGGCGGGGTACAGGATAAGGAGACAGAGCGATCATTCCTGAAAATCATCTATGATGAAGGAGATCGACTTAACCGATTAATTGGGGATATTCTGGAGTTATCCAAAATTGAATCGAAACGCGCACCGCTGCAATGCTCACCTGTTCATGTACACTCTTTCTTCGAAATGGTACTGGGCACCTTGTCCAAGGTGGCGGAGAAAAAGCAAATTCGTCTGGAAATGCATGTTCCGGAGGAACTGTACATTGAAGCGGATGAGGACAAGATGAAGCAGATATTCATCAATCTGTTATCCAACGGAATCAATTATACCCCCGATGGTGGGCGAGTGAAGTTACAGGTGACGATGGATAACGATGATGAAGTCATCTTTGCGGTGTCAGATACAGGAATTGGCATACCGAAAAAAGATTTGCCGCGAATCTTCGAACGGTTCTATCGTGTTGATAAAGGCAGATCCCGTAATTCAGGGGGCACAGGCCTTGGACTTTCTATCGTTAAACATCTGGTGGAATTGCATCATGGCAAATTGTCTGTAGAGAGTGAACTGGGCATGGGGACAACGTTCCGTGTGATCCTTCCATTCATTCAAGACGAAGAGATGTAGGCGTCTGGTATCAAAATGTAAAAAGTGTGTATTGTTTTACACCGCGTTAACAAATTAGTGCTATGATAGAAAAAGTGTTGTGGCAACAGACAACCTATGAAGAGAGAAGGGGTATCATGGCACAGCGTTTACTAGTTATTGAAGATGAACCTACATTATCAAGATTACTCACGTATAACCTGACACAGGAAGGTTACGACGTTACGGCAGAGGATCACGGATCTGCAGGATATGATCGGGCCTTGTCCCAGGAATTTGATCTCATTTTGCTGGATCTGATGCTTCCGGGTATGAATGGTCTGGACATTCTGAACAAGTTAAGAATACAGGGTGTTAGTACACCGGTTATCATTCTGACGGCCAAGAACGGTGAAGCCGAGGTTGTACAGGGACTGAAATCAGGTGCCGATGATTATATTACCAAACCGTTTGGTGTATCTGAGTTATTAGCCCGGGTGGATGCGGTATTAAGACGTTATTCCAATGGCGAAGATTTACCACAGCTTGAGGACAAAGATGGCTCACGAATTATTCTGGGAGAGCTGGAGATCTATCCATTGAAATATGAAGTGACACTGGGTGGACAATCCATCAGTCTGCGTCCGAAAGAGTTCGAAGTACTGCTATATTTGGCCAAAAAGCCGGGTGTGGTACTGACAAGGGATGATCTGATGAACGCTGTGTGGGGCTTCGATTATATTGGAGGTCAACGAACGGTGGACGTACACGTCAGCTCATTACGTAAAAAGCTGGAGCTGGACCCGGAATCAGTTCACATTGATTCCATTCGTGGTGTAGGTTATAAATTGGTTGTCAAAAGAAAAACTCCCCATCATTCAAGTTAACAATGATCGGGGAGTTTTATTTTACGTTTGTTTAACATAAAGGAGGATTTTACTTTACGTAGAGGGAGTAGCATGGACTTATCTGGGTGATACTTTATACCTACATAATCTATCTAAAGACGGAGCTAATACGTAAAGGAGATTGC
Organism: Paenibacillus sp. FSL k6-2145; assembly: GCF_037976585.1. NCBI lineage: Bacteria > Bacillati > Bacillota > Bacilli > Caryophanales > Paenibacillaceae > Paenibacillus > Paenibacillus sp. FSL k6-2145. The sequence goes on from NZ_CP150267.1 coordinate 4,253,874, forward strand.
GCATTTATGCCCATGTTGCTCGAAGTGAAACCTGACCAGCCTCATGTTGTTTTACATAGTGAAGAATTAATAACATCCCAAATGAAGCAGAGTGAAGAAACGGTTGTTGCTGAAGAATCTGTAATCCATTTGCATGACTATTATCGTCAGGTTCCTGTCGCCGGGGTCCATACGACCTGTGGAGAAGCTGCGACGATGATGAATCAGGATCAGGAGCACCCATGCATCGTATTATGTGATGAGCAGATGAAACCTACTGGATTGTTAATGCGAGAGACGTTATATCGGATGTTAAATGGCCGTTTTGCCGCAGATCTATTCTACCGTAAGCCGGTCATACAAGTAGTGAATACATCTCCCGTTATAGCAGATATTCATATGGAAGCCTCAACGATTATTGATATCGCACTTGGACGGAATGAACAGCATTTTTACGATTGTCTGCTGGTTACGGACCAAGGCAGACTGCTTGGTGTGCTGACGATGCGTGACGTAATGTCGCTCTCCCGCAGATTGCAACAGGCTTCTTCAGCAGAACGGGTACGTACGGTGTCCGAGAGCAGACAGGAGATATCCAGAATCAACGATGCGGTCACCAAGCTGGTGAATGCAGCGAATCAGACCGTTCATGAGGCACGTGAGATCATGGCATTGTCCAAGCAGGGCGAAGAGAGTTTGAAGCATGTAGATGCTTCCTATAACCGGGTACATCAGCATATGGAGAGTCAAGGACAACATGCGGATCACATGCTGAATTCGATCAAAACAGGCTCAGGCATGGCACATTCCATTCGCTCTCTGGCAGATCAGAGTGGTCTCCTCGCCCTGAATGCTTCCATCGAAGCAGCTCATGCCGGTGAATATGGACGAGGTTTTCAGATTGTTGCAGGCGAGATCCGAGCGCTCGCAAAACAGACCCGTGAGGTTGCGGGGAACATGTCTTCATTGCTAGAGAATATTGGTGGATTGACCCTTCAGACTGTTGAACTGGTTAAGGCAAGCGGAGCGGAGATTGACGACAGTTCGGTGCATGTCACCGCAGGGGGAGCAACGTTCCGACAACTGAACAGTGCAGTGAGAGATTTGTCTCGTATAGCAGAGGAGATCGCCATCGAAGGCGGAAAAGCTGGAGAAGTCGCAGAGCACATTCGTACGAAGCTGGATGAGATGGTTTCGAATGGTGAGTAATATAAGGTAGTCAATAAAGCAGGCATCAGCAATCAGATTGATCCATCAAGCAGATCATGAAGGTTAAGGATGTCTTTTTTACATTCCGTTAACATGAAAGTGATACTGTTTTTACAATGAAAGGGTAGGATATTAAAGATGGCCGAGCAGCGATGAAAGATTATCAGCATCGGTCTCAACGTAAAGGGAGTTTTCGTGTCCCTGCAGCGAAGGAGAAGTGAACATCCATGAAGGACCTCATTCACATTGAAAATCTTAATTTATATTATGATACGCATCACGCGCTTAAAAATATATCGATGGATCTGCCGGAAAAAACCGTTACTGCGTTTATCGGGCCGTCAGGTTGTGGTAAATCGACATTGCTTCGCACGTTAAACCGGATGAATGACATGATTCCGGGTGTTCGTGTGGAAGGACAGGTTATGCTGAATGGCTCCGATATCTACAGTAATGAGATTGAAGTGGAGACACTGCGCAAACGAGTTGGCATGGTGTTCCAACAACCGAATCCTTTTCCAAAATCCATATACGATAACGTGGCTTATGGACCACGCTTGCACGGGGTAACCCAAAAGGCTGAACTGGACCAGTTGGTGGAACAAAGTCTTGTCCATGCTGCATTGTGGGATGAAGTGAAGGATGTATTAAAAAAATCGGCACTTAGTTTGTCCGGCGGACAACAACAGCGTCTCTGTATTGCACGGGCGCTGGCTGTCCAGCCTGACGTTCTGCTGATGGATGAAGCAACGTCTGCACTCGACCCAATCTCCACATTGAAGATTGAGGAACTGGTGAAGGAATTGCATCACAAGTACACGATCGTTATGGTTACCCACAATATGCATCAGGCGGCACGGGTATCTGGACGCACGGTATTTTTCCTGAATGGTGAAGTGGTGGAGGCAGCTGATACGGAGACGTTATTCTCCACACCGCAAGATTCCCGGACCGAGGATTATATATCTGGAAGGTTCGGTTAAGCGAGCTGAATTGGAATGATCCCGGCATACCCGGAGATGATGGATAAGGAGGACATGAAATCTATGATTCGCAGAAAAGAATTTGATCAGGAGCTCGAAGAGCTGCGTACCTTGCTCAAACAAATGGGTGAACATGTAGGAGCAGCATTGGATGGTGCTATTGAGAGTTTACAAACGATGAACGCGGAGAAAGCTCAGGTCATCATCAAGAATGATGCGAATCTGAATGCCCTTGAAGACAAAATTATGGAACTTGGCTCCAAACTGATCATCACACAACAGCCGGTGGCGAAGGATCTCAGACGAATTATCGTGGCATTCAAAATCTCCAGTGATCTGGAGCGTATGGGAGATCTTGCGCTCGACGTGGCAAAGGTGACACTCCGAATGGATGGACAGAAGCTGATTAAACCTCTGGTGGATATCCCGCAAATGGCAGAAATCGTGAAATCCATGATCGATGAATCCATCGAATCTTTCCTGAAAGAAAACACAGACCTGGCCTACAAAATGGCTCAGACTGACGATCAGGTCGATCAACTGTACAGTCACATGATCAGTGATCTCTATACGTTAATGACAGAGCATCCTAATCAGGCTTCACAGGCTATGCTGCTGATGATGGTTGGACGTTACATTGAACGTATTGGCGATCATGCCACCAACATTGGTGAGAGCACGGTATATCTGGTGACAGGTAAACGTCCGGATCTGAATCAATAGAAGAGTATTGCTATGGAATTGGGGAATCAGTACTGATTAAGTAATGCAATCATATGAATGGAAAGGACTTTCTCTCAGGTAGGCTGTATACAGCTGTCTGTGGAGAAGGTTCTTTTTTTGCGATTAAAATGAAGTGAAAAGAGGCTATTCTTTTTGATGTGACAGGTGGGTATGGTATCATGAGAGTAGATGTATTTTGAAGAGGTTGACCATATAATACGCGAGGTGCTGGAATGGACAAGTTTATTCTCATAGATGGAAATAGCATTATTTACAGGGCGTTTTTTGCAATGCCGCCTCTGACCAACTCGAAAGGTCTGCATACCAATGCGGTATATGGCTTCACTACGATGCTGCTGAGACTGCTTGAAGAGCATAAGCCTACACATGTTATGGTTGCATTTGATGCAGGCAAGATCACGTTCCGCCACGAAGGGTATCAGGAATACAAGGGCGGTCGGGAGAAAACTCCACCAGAGTTGTCAGAGCAATTCCCATTGCTCAAAGAACTGCTGAAAGGACTTGGCATCGCTCAGTTTGAGCTGGCTGGATTTGAAGCGGATGACATCATCGGAACATTAACCAAACGCGCAGATGAAGCGGGCAGACAGGTGCTTGTTGTATCGGGTGACAAAGATATGCTGCAGCTTGCTTCCGAAAATGTACATATCGGTCTGACGCGTAAAGGGGTAACCGATATTGAGCTGTATGATCCTGCTCAGATTAAAGAGCGTTATGGTCTGACGCCGCTGCAAATCATTGATCTCAAAGGTCTGATGGGCGATGCGTCCGATAACATTCCGGGGATTCCCGGAGTTGGAGAGAAGACAGCGTTGAAACTGTTGCACCAGTTCGGATCGGTAGAAGATGTGCTGAACGGCACAAGTGAGCTGAAAGGCAAGATGAAAGAAAAGATCGAGACCCATGCCGAAGATGCCCGGATGAGCAAACAACTCGCGACGATTCACCGGGAAGTTCCGCTGGAGCAGACATGGGAGGATATGCAATTCGCTGGATTAAAAGAAGAACATGCTGGCCCTGCACTAGCTAAGCTTGAATTCAAATCCTTGCTCGAACGCCTGTCGTTCAGTGGCAGCATTGGTTCTGAACAGGAAGCGGTCCCTGCTGCCGAGGTAGAGTCTTCCATAGCAACAGAGGACAACATCAGTGAGCTGTTCAGTTCACTGGATTCCATTGATGTCCTCCACGTGGAGACACATGGGGATAACCCGCACCAAGCGAAATTGATTGGACTAGCTCTAGGTTCCGCTGGAACGTATACGTTCATATCTCCCGAATTGCTTCATTCCGAGGCTGCGGCTCCAGTGCGGGCGTGGCTTGGTAATTCAGACCAGCCGAAGCGCGGTTATGATCTTCATCGTGTAGACCTGGCCCTGCATGCGCATGGCATTGAATTCGCTGGTGCGTCATTTGATGTACAACTGGCAGCTTATTTGCTTGATCCAACGGAATCCAACCAGACGATTAGTGGACTCACGACCAAGTATGGTCTGCCGTCGCTTGTAGAGGATGACACGGTTATGGGCAAAGGGGCCAAGTACAAGGTGCCGGAAGTAGAGATCTTGGGTGATTTCCTGTGCCGCAAAGCCGCTGCTGTCGCAGCCATTATTCCACTTCAGGAGCAGGTGCTGGAAACGGATGAGATGAATTCGTTGTTCCATGAACTGGAGATGCCGTTGTCACGCATATTGGCGGACATGGAGAAACAGGGCATCAAGGCCAATACGGCAGATCTACAGGCTTTGGGCAGTGAGTTTGAAGAACAGATCAGCAGGTTGATGGCTGAGATCTACAAGCTGTCAGGAACGGAATTTAATCTGAATTCACCAAAGCAACTGGGTGAGATTTTATTTGATAGATTGGGCTTGCCAGTGGTGAAGAAAACCAAAACGGGTTACTCCACAGATGCTGAAGTATTAGAGAAATTGGCCCCTTATAATGATGTGGTCAAGCATATTCTGCAATATCGTCAGCTTGCCAAGCTGCAATCCACTTATGTGGAAGGATTACTCAAAGAGATTTCCGATCGCGATGGCAAAGTGCACACGTATTACCGTCAGACCATTGCTGCAACGGGACGACTTAGCAGTCAATTCCCGAACTTGCAGAACATTCCGATTCGGATGGAGGAAGGTCGCAAAATCCGGAAGGTATTTGTTCCTTCGGAACCCGGATGGTCCATTTTGGCAGCAGACTATTCCCAGATTGAACTGCGTGTACTGGCACACATTTCGGACGATGAGCGCTTGAAGGAAGCATTTGTCAATGATATGGATATTCATACAAAGACCGCTTCGGATGTATTCGGCGTGAAGCCTGAGGATGTGGATGGGGATATGCGTCGTTCCGCCAAGGCAGTAAACTTTGGTATCGTGTATGGAATAAGTGATTATGGTTTATCCCAGAACCTGCACATCACACGTAAAGAGGCCGCGCAGTTTATTGACCAGTATTTTGAAGTATTCCAGGGTGTCCGTCGATATATGGATGACATTGTGAAGGAAGCTCGCCAGGATGGTTACGTCAAAACGCTGTTGGAACGACGTCGCTACCTGCCAGAGATTAACGCCAGTAACTTCAATCTGCGTTCCTTCGCAGAGCGTACGGCGATGAATACACCGATTCAGGGAACAGCGGCAGATATCATCAAGCTGGCCATGGTACAGATGGATGAAGCGCTGCGGGAACGCAATTTGAAGAGCCGTATGTTGCTTCAGGTGCATGATGAACTTGTATTCGAAGTGCCTGCGGATGAATTGGAACTGATGAAAGAGTTAGTCCCTTCTGTTATGGAAAAAGCATTGGAACTGTCGGTTCCGCTAAAAGCAGAAGTCAGCTTTGGTGATAACTGGTACGAAGCGAAATAAATCAAGTGCTGCGCGGTTTTTCCGGTATTTTACAAAAGGACTTTCCATGTTTGAGATATAAGAAAAGGGTCCCGCTGAGCGCCATCTTCCGTTATAATATAGGGGAGGTGAGAACATCATGCCGGAATTACCGGAAGTCGAAACAGTCAGAAGAACATTGAATCAACTTATTGTAGGCAAAACGATTGATCATGTTACCGTTAGCTTGCCGCGGATTATTCAGCGGCCGGACGACATAGATGCATTTGCAATGGAACTCGCGGGACATACCGTCATTGGGGTGGAGCGTCGAGGCAAGTTTTTGCGTATTTTGCTGGACGGGCTGGTGCTTGTCTCCCATCTGCGGATGGAAGGAAGGTACGGTGTGTACGAGCAGCATGAAGATGTGGAGAAGCATACACATGTGATCTTCCATTTTAATGATGGTACGGAATTGCGTTATAAGGATGTGCGTCAGTTCGGTACGATGCATCTGTTCAATGCAGGTGAGGAACTGGTGTCCAAACCTTTGCTGAAGCTGGGACTGGAGCCGCTTGATCCCGCCTTTACGGTAACTGCATTCCGTGAGGCGGTTGGCAAGCGCACAACCAAAATCAAGGCAGTGCTTTTAAATCAGGCATATGTGGTCGGTATCGGGAATATTTATGTGGACGAGGCTCTATTTCGCGCAGGTATCCATCCCGAGACCATCGCCAAGACACTGACCGAAACTCAGTTAACGGTGCTGCATGAAGCGATTGTAGCTACGTTGCAAGATGCAGTGAATGCAGGGGGATCTTCCATCAAGTCCTATGTGAATGGACAGGGTGAGATGGGGATGTTCCAGCATCAACTGAAAATCTATGGACGCAAATCAGAACCTTGTACAACATGTGGTACGTTAATTGAAAAAACGGTGGTTGGTGGCCGTGGCACGCATTTTTGTCCGAACTGTCAGCTGCTGTAACATGAACTGAATGAACGAAATGATGAAATCATAGCACCCTTGGATTCCTCCCTCCATATACTGATATGGCAGAAATAAGCGGGCGTATACCCATACTGGCATCTTCAGTTGGCACGAGTACCGCACAGAGGAGGAGTCCGGGGTGCTGCATCATTTTATTTCATTGCTGGCGCTTGCTTTGGCGCTTAGTTTAGATGGTTTTGGAGTCGGGATTACATATGGGTTACGGAGGACTAAGATTCCCCTGTTATCTATCGCTGTTATTTCGATCTGTTCGGGATTGGTTATTGCCTTGTCGATGCAAGTAGGTGTGTTGTTGTCCCATGTGGTGTCACCGGATATCGCTTCGATTGTGGGAGCCGTCATATTGATAGGTATTGGCGCATGGTCATTGTTGCAACTTATTCGAAAGCAAGGCAAAGAACAGCTGGAAACAGACACTGGAACGGGTGAGGGAAGAGAAGCAACGGTAACTGGGATGGGAGAAGCACAAGAGAAACTGTCGGATTCAAAGGGCAGGAATCAGGTGCTCGCGCTGGATCTGGAACAGTCGGCTTCAAGTGGATCACTGGAACGAATGGTATTTACACTGGAGCTGCGCAAGCTGGGCGTTGTCATTCAGATCCTTCGCAGTCCCTCCAAGGCGGATATGGATAACTCGGGGAGTATATCTGCCCAGGAAGCGATGTGGCTTGGTATTGCCCTGTCTCTGGATGCGTTTGGAGCAGGTTTGGGAGCGGCACTTCTGGGATTCCCTACACTATGGACAGCACTCATTATTGCACTGTTTAGTGGGGCGTTTCTGTCACTCGGCATGAAGGTTGGCCTACGATTCTCAGCTCTGCGCTGGATGCGAAGACTGTCTGTATTGCCAGCACTATTGTTAATGATTATGGGAATAATGAAGCTGTTATGAGGTGAAACGATGAATATAGGCTTAACCGGCGGGATCGCGACAGGCAAAAGCAGTGTTTCCGCCTATCTCGCCAGTAAGGGAGCGTTGCTCATCGATGCAGACGTTATTGCCCGGGAAGTTATGATGCCCGGGCATCCCGTGTTGGCCGCCGCTGTTAAGCGGTTTGGACAAGCCATACTGAACGAAGATGGAACACTGGATCGGAAAAAGCTTGGGAGTATTGTTTTTCAACAACCTGAGGAACGAAAGGCACTTGAGGCTATTACACATCCGGCGATCCGAAGAGAGATGCGCGAACGGGCTGCTGCATACGAATTGCAACATCCGGATAAACTTGTGGTGTCAGATATTCCTTTGCTCTATGAATCAGGTCTGGAAGATGGTTTCGAGGAAGTCATGGTTGTATATGTTCCAAGGTCGATCCAACGAGATCGCTTGATGAGTCGGGATGGAATGACTGCAGCACAGGCTGAGGCACGAATGGATGTTCAGATGGATATTGAGCGCAAAAAACAGCTGGCAGACATTGTCATTGATAACAGCGGCTTATGGTCTGCGACGGAGCAGCAAATTGACTCATTTCTACAGCGTAAGGGTTTGTTATGAGAGTATTACGCAAGAAACGTGTACTGCTGTTGATGTTTGTGTCCTTTGTACTGGTATTATTTCTGAATACAAACTGGATGGCATGGTTCTATCCCATTCATTATAAGGAAGAGATTCGTACCCAATCTCAGAGCTATGAGGTTGATCCGTTTCTGATTGCTTCCATTATCAAGGTGGAGACCAATTTCAAGACAAGCAAGGAATCCAAACGAGGAGCCATTGGGCTCATGCAACTGATGCCAGACACGGCCAACTGGATACTGGAACAAGCCAAAATTCCCGACACTTCGCTGGAGGAATTAAAGCACGAGCCTGAACGCAATATTCAGTTAGGTACATGGTATCTGCGAAATCTGTCCGATCAATTCGATGGCAATGAAGCAGTTATGATCGCTGCCTATAATGCGGGTCCAGGCAAAGTGAACAGTTGGCTTAGAGATGGTGTATGGGATGGCTCGTTTGATACGGTGAAAGATATTCCGTTTGGTGAAACGCGTCACTATGTACAAAGAGTCATTTACTATTATAATCAGTATGTAAAGATCTATAATACGTTCTAAGTATATAAGTAGAAGCACAGAGCAGGCCGGTTATTCACCGGCCGCTCCATGCTCCTCTTGTAGCGTATTACGATGCAGATATTATTGGTATTGACCTGCCAATTGCTGTTCTGCAATTGTTACCAGACGCTTCGTGATGTATCCACCGATCGAACCGTTCTCGTAAGAAGTCATGTTACCTTGGTATCCGTCTTGTGGGATGCTGATTCCGAGTTCTTGAGCAACTTCGTATTTCAGTTGTTCGAGGGCTGCGGAAGCTCTAGTTACCACCAGGTTGTTGGAGTTACCGTTGCTTTGTGCCATTGCTGTTCACCTCCTCGCGGGTTGGTAAAAGTATTATGTGTAGGCAATGCGTTTTTCATTACAAAATCAGTACAGGGAATATGTGGTAAAAAGTAAAACGTGGGAAGTGATCTGATTTGAAGTGTCCTTATTGCGGTTATATGGGTACCAAAGTGCTTGATTCGCGTCCGGCCAACGAAGCAAAATCCATTCGTCGTCGCCGTGAGTGTGAGCAGTGTGCCCGAAGATTTACAACGTTTGAGATGATTGAAGAGACTCCACTGATTGTTATTAAGAAAGATGGCAGTCGTGAAGAGTTCAGCCGGGATAAAATTCTCCGCGGGCTTATTCGTGCCTGTGAGAAACGTCCAGTCTCCGTAGAGACCCTGGAAATGATGGTATCTGAAGTGGAGAAATCTCTGCGTAATACAGCTGATGCTGAAGTTGAGAGTCGCCAGATTGGCGAGCTATTGATGGAACAATTGTTTCCGGTCGATGAAGTGGCGTATGTCCGTTTTGCGTCGGTATACCGCCAGTTCAAAGATATCAATATGTTCATGAAAGAACTGAAATCCCTGTTGTCCAAAGACGATCTGGAGGATTAGTGAAGTGGGTAAAGGGAGAAGAGCAGTCTGGAGTTCCAGTCCGTATGTGCCAGTGAAATCGGTTGTTCTTCTCCAAACACTTTGGATCATGAAAAAGTGATTGACAGCGAAAGCTGGATTTTATATGATATAGGAGTCGCCTGTGGAACGTAGCAGTGTTGGACAAGTTATCTATTTCATATCCTGGGGCCTTAGCTCAGCTGGGAGAGCGCATCGCTGGCAGCGATGAGGTCAGGGGTTCGATCCCCCTAGGCTCCATAATCAAGAACGCCATCACATTATTGCGATGGCGTTTTTTTTGTGGTGAAATAAATCAGAACATTTATTAATGAAGTAGAATTTTGGACTTGGGGTCGAGCTTGGGGACGAATATTCTAGATGCAAAAATCGAGGGTTTAAAGTCCTGATCGTAGAGTTGTCAAAAAAGTACAGTTTGAAAACAAGGAGACCCTTCCGGCTGGATATTGTCCAACCGGAGGGGTTTGTATTTTTCTGTATACGCTTTCACTTAACCAGATATTCAACGAACCTTACAAAGATCGTGGCTACTTCGGCGCGGGTGGCGTTGGCTTTGGGAGCAAAAAAGTTGTCCGGCTTGCCTAATACGATGCCGATGTCCCGCAGTGCCTGAACGGCCTCCAATGCCCAAGAGCTGATCTCACTCTCGTCCGCGAAGGACTTTGAGTGGCTTTCAGGTATCTCATAGCCCTTGTACTTCATGTAGTTGTACAGGATCACCAGCATCTGCTCGCGCGTCATCGGTGAATTGGGGTCAAACAGGTCTGCGTTTGTACCGTTGACTATGCCTTTTTCGGCCGCCCACTCGGCTGCCGCCGTGTACCACTGTCCGTCCGTCACGTCGCTAAAGCGGGAACTCGTATAGCTGGAGAGGTTTACGTTCTCAAGATTGGCCAGTACCTGCACGAACATTGCACGCGTCATTGCGGTGCCGGGTGAGAACGTTGTGGACGTCGTGCCGTTGAAAAGATCGTATGTGTAGGCGAAATTTATATCGTTGTAGAACCAGTCGTCCATGTTGGCATCCCTGAAAGGATTGCCTGTTATCACGAGGAAGCCCAGTGGGGTGGCGTCATCAAACGCCAGCTCCGTACCCTCACGGATGTTCAGCGACATGCCGTTGTCTAAGCCAACTCTTGCGCCGCTCGGTCCTACCACAACCGCTCCGCTGCTCCGTATCTTCGATCCGTCGTGGATATGCAGCTGGTTGCTGTTTGGCAGGTCCACATGCGCGTCTTTGCCGCCTACAGTGACCGTACCGTCGCTCGATATCGTCGAGCCACCCGAAATAGTCACTGTGCTGTTGCCGCCGGGTAGTGTCACTTCGGCGCTCTTGTCTGCCGGAATGGTTACCTTACCGTTTGAGTCTATCGTTGTGCCTTCGGGCACCTTAATCTTCGTCCCGCCTTTGGTCGTAATCTCGCCGCCACCGGGGAGGGTGGTGTTGCCGTTTTTGTCTGTGACCGCGGATTTATCCTTCGGTGTATTCACTGTGTAGGTCGACTTTGGCGTTCCAGCGTCTGTCCCGGTGCCCGTATTGTCAGTGTTGCCCGTATTACCGATGTTGCCGGTATTTCCGGTGTTGCCCGTATTGCCGCCAGAATCAGGCACAGTGGGGTTCGTCGTCTTCATCGGCGTCGTCGTCGCACTGATCTCCGCGCCGTCGCCCTTTGCGTTCACCGCGATGATGGTGAAGCTGTAGCCTTGACCGTTTGTCAGGTTCTTGAAGGTATATTTGGTCTCCGCCGCATCCAGTGTGACCGGCGTTACGTTGCCATACCATACCTTGTAGCCCAATATCGGACTGCCACCGTCGTCAGCAGGAGCAGTCCAGCTCAATGTGACCTGTCCGTCACCCGCTGTCGCCTTGAAGCCGCTCGGAGCACCGGGCACGACCGGTTTTCTCTGCGCGAACATCCAATCAAAGACATCTGTGTAGTCATTGTTCCAAGCCGGCAAGTTAGAGGACTGCGCCGTAGGAGCTATACTCCAAGTTCCCATAGTGATCTGATTGTAAAGAACCGCTGCTTCCACTTCATGTGCTATATAATCAGCCATAACAGGTGTATTGGCAGGATTAGGCCTCAGATTCGGCTGATCAAATTGATTGTAGGGCCACGTAAGAGCCTCATTACTCTCAAAGCGTGAAGCCCTTGCGTTGATCATTTTCGGCATATTGTTATTGATGAAGTTATTGAGGTTAGTCTGGTAGCCTCCAACATTATGAGCATTTACAAACATCCAATAGGCCAGGTTGTTGTGAGCGTCATTGTCCTTAGCGTTCGGTGAACCACTTACCGGGGCCATAGGTGCAGCGGCAGCGAAGAAGCCAGGATAGCTGTTAACTAAGTTGTTGGTATACTGGCCGCCCCAGGAGAAGCCCGCCGCGTAAACACGGTTAGAGTCTACTTCGCCGCTAGCAATCAAGGCGTCTATGACCTTCTTAACATTCTCTGTTGAGGGAACAGATACGCCATTATAGGAAATATTCAGTACATGGCTGGCGTACTTATCGGGATTTTGCTCCATCTTTTTCATTAGAGCGACTGAGCCGTTGGCGGATTTCATGGCCGCTTTTTGGTCTGTCGCAGCGTTTGTGCCGCCGCGTGACATGCCGTGAGTATAAACATACAGTGGCAATCCTTTCATCACCTTACCATCATCATCCCTGTGAAGGTAGAGCGAACGATTGACCGAATTGTCCGTGAAAGTAGTGAACTTATCGAGGATTGGATTCACAACCTTTTCCTGTTCAAAAACCACGTTGTGAAGCGGATTTCCTTCTGTCAGTACAATCTCTCCGTTTTGGACAATGGTGTAAACCTGCTTTGTCGAGTTACTGCTGCCATCCAGCGTTGTATTGCCGCCGCTCTCTGAATAAAACTCAGACTCAACGACGATGTAACGACCGCTCTCCAGTCCGTCCTGATAATCGGGTGAATTGCTAACCTGCCCCACATAGCCGCGTACCTTTGGCTCGTCATTAGCGTATACCCTAGTGATCTTGCGCGTCCCTTCAAAGGTCACCGCTTCGCCGTTCAGAGTCGTGTTCCTAGCTGACAAAGTAAACAAGCCCGGATTAAGCTCGGAGCCTAACGCAGCCTTCCCCTCGCCTAAGTCAATGATGACAGCCGTTGTGTATTCGCCACTGGCGAAGTTGTCATTCCATACGATAAAGGGGAGTATCCCCGCGTCCGGATCATTTTTGAATGTCACATGAATGGTATGGTCTGTTTCAATATTCGTAAAGGTATACGTGCCAGCAGATAGAGTTACGATCTCGCCGTCTACCGTTACAGTATCCACAACTTTGCCGTAATCGGGGGTAAACGTAATTTCTTTGTTAGAGCCTCGATCTATTCTCAGAACATCGCCGGGTGGGTTCAACGTTATTCGGCCCCCCGGACCTGCAGTTGCGGTGATTGATAATCTGTTATCCACTTCATTGGCTAAGGTGAGCTGCAGGCTGTCTGTAAATGAAACAGAGCTGGTATAAGCCGCGTCCGGATCTCCGAAACTGGAAACGACTTCATAGCGGTCACCGCCCTTTTCCGTTGAGTTATTAATGTAAACCTCAAAGGTAAGCATTCCCTCCTGTAAGATCAAATTTCTTTTGGGTATTCTCATCTCCACGATATATCCTGTTTCCGTGATCTGGGTCCATGCAGCTCTGCCTGGAGCGGCCTGCCCTGAAAACACACCCGTCGCGCTGACGCGCCATTGGTTTGAGCCTGAGGTTCCGGTGCCAACATAAAACTCCAGACTGTCGTATCGGTGATCTCCACCGGCTCCCTGATATAGATTACTGTCTTGTACAACTACGCGGGCATACAGATAGTCATGATCCCAAAGGATTCTGGCTGTGCCCGTGGCATGGGGTCTTGGGTCGGTGGGCACAGTGCTTTTGTTGATGTGATGCTCCATTGTTTGGCTCCAGAGTGGGTCGTTTGACCCGAGTTCGGGAGTTCCAAAAATGGCGGTGGGTGTTTCATTCGCTTCTGCGTTCTCGATGTTGTCAGTAGCGGCGGCATAGCTGGTAGGCAATAGCGACGCCACCATTACCAAGCAACAGAGGAACGCGAGCATTCTGCTAAATCGTTTTGGCATAAATGAAAATCCTCCTTATTTTTCGATCGGGTGCGCCCACGGCTTACCCGCATCGTATTTGGACACATTGTCCATATGACAAGCGCCCAACTATATATATTAAGTTTATCAGGGGTTAAATCCTTTAATTTACACATAAACCATACGTAAACATCTAGAACGGCAGAGATGCCGTTTTATTGTTTTGATAATCTTGTACGCATCTGTGCATGTAGATTGCTTCATATGAATGGTGTTGCAGTCTGCATCAATTTCAAATTGCAATAAAAAAATCCACATTATTAACAAGATAGTACATTGAATTGAAAGTCTTGAATACGTAATATGAGAAGAAATGTAAGCGCATTCTTTTTAAGGTGCTTCTCTATTTCCTTGAGCGAGGTGGTCTAGTTTTAAAGGTGAGAAGGGGTTGTATGCTTCTGAATATTAACCGAAGGGGAGAATGCTATGCGAAAACGGATTTCAATCATAATGTTAGCTTTTCTTTTGACCTTTAGTAGCTGTTTTAGTCTTGTTCTGCCATTTAGCAATCAAGCTTCAGCGGACACAATAACACCAACGATGTTGGCGCATTATCCATTGCTTGAGGATGTACAGGATATATCAGGTAATAAAAAGCATGGAACGGCCGTAGGAAATATTACGTACACCGATGGTCTCACTCTACCTGGGGGAACAGATAGTAATACGAACTACGTTCAGCTTCCTACGGGTTTGTTTGATCATCAAGAAAATACAACGATTTCTGTATGGATCAAGAGCAACACGGGGAGTGGGAACTACTCAGCATTATTCTACGGTACGCCAGCAGCTGGCAATAACTTGCCAACAAATTACTGGATGTTGAATCCATCGAATCCAAGTGGTGATTTTAAGTCAGTATTTACGAATAGCAATAATGTTGACCAGCCTTGGACGACTGAGGTAGGGGTATCAGGCACTTCTACGTCACAGTACAAAGGTCAATGGGTTCACTATACGACGGTTATTACAGAACGCTCTATTACAGGTTATATTAACGGTGTTCATATAGGCACGACCGCCAAAGAGAAAACAACAGCAAATTTTGGTACGGATTTGCATGCTTACATCGGTCGCTCCAATTATTTAGGGGATGCTACTTTTGCGGGCAGCTTTCAAGATTTAAGAATTTACGGAGAGGCACTAAATAATGAAGATATCGCTGTAGTATATGAACAATCATTTAATGACAAGCAAGTACAAAAAGGCAAAATAGAGCTAACGTTAGGTGATATATCGGCAGTTACAGAATCTCTTGAACTACCTACTGAAGATAAGAATGGCGCAATGATCTCATGGACTTCTAGTGATGAGAGTGCGGTTAGTCCAACTGGTGAAGTGTTCTTACGAGAAATGGAACAACAAGTGACGTTAACTGCAACCATTTCTTTAGGTGGAAGCCAGGCAACGAAGGAGTTTATTGTTACCTTACTACCTAAGGATGACTCTATTGAGCAGATTGCCGTTAAGAATGTTTCGCTTAATGAACCTACATTTATTTTATCAGTGGGGGACAGCGAAACATTAGTGGCTACTATTTCACCTTCAAATGCAACGAATAAAAGAGTTATCTGGACATCTAGTGACTCCAGTGTAGCGATTGTCAATTCAACGGGTAAAGTTACAGCTGTTAGTGAAGGTACAGCCACAATTACGGTACAGACGGAAGATGGAGAGTTTACAGCTACATCAGCCCTTACCGTTAAGGGAAAATCGCTAAAAGATGATCTTATTCTTCATTACAACATGAAAACGACCGAAGAAGTAGACGGTCAACTCGTACTGAAGGATGTTGCCAACAAGGCAGTTACATTTGACGGAATATTTAGAAATCCAAACAATGGACAATTCATTTCAAATAGTGAGGTTGGCTTTGTTTCCTTCAATGGTGGAAGCTCTACATCTAGTAGTGGGCATGTTGAGATTCCTAAGGGCTCAAATGGACTAGATCTACTACACGGTCTGAATGAGATTACAGTA
Source organism: Paenibacillus sp. FSL k6-2145 (assembly GCF_037976585.1). Taxonomy (NCBI): domain Bacteria; kingdom Bacillati; phylum Bacillota; class Bacilli; order Caryophanales; family Paenibacillaceae; genus Paenibacillus; species Paenibacillus sp. FSL k6-2145. The sequence continues at coordinate 4,269,697 of NZ_CP150267.1, forward strand.
TCTTCAATCGTGAACTGGACGAATGATGGGACGAATCGCTGGATCTTCGGTTTGGGTACGGTATTAACACCAGAAACGAACAAATATTTCTTCGTAACACCACGTCACGGTAGCGGATCAGGTAATATGATTGCTACAGGTATCTCCAAAAATGGCTGGCCAAACGAAGCATTAGTTACAGGTAGCGCAAACTCAAACCTGATTGGTGGGCAGTGGAAGCATGTAACGGTGTCCTTGTCCGAAGCTAGCAATAGGATAACGTTATTCGTGGATGGAGTTAAGGTTGCTTCAGGTAATGCGAAGGGACTAAAGCTGTCAGAAATTATTAATCCGGATGCTACTTTCTCTGGCTTTATCGGTAAATCAATCTTCTCAAACGATCCATACCTTCAAGGTAGCGTAGCTGATTTTCGAGTATATGATCGCGCGTTGACGGAGCAAGAAGTAGGCGAGTTATATCAACAAGAGGGAGCAACTCACATCTCAAAAATACGTCAGCTCACTGTTGATGATGCCGCGAATCAACTTGACATCAGTACTTACTTAGGTGAAGGCGATAAGAGCACCGATAAGATAACGAGAAACGTTACATTACCGACAAGCGGTAAAAACGGCGTGAGCATTACTTGGAGTTCTAGTCATCCTAATGTCATTTCTAACCATGGCACTGTACAACGTCCAGCTGTTCAGGCAGGTAATGTTCAGGCAGAGCTTACGGCCACTTTAACGTATCAAGGCGTATCGACTACAGCTATATTCCCTGTTACGATCTTGAAGCAATTCGATGATCAGCAGAAGGTTGATTTAGATGCTGAACAGATAGAGATCTACAATGCTGACAACGTTAAAGGTAACTTACGTCTTGTCACTACAGGTGAACAAGGCTCCGCAATTACATGGGTATCTAGCAGACCGGCAGTTGTTAAAGGAACGGCTGAAGCGGCTGGTAACGTTACACAGCTAGGCTGGGTAAGCCGTCAAGCTACGGATACGCCCGTTACGCTAATAGCTACAATTACGAACGGTGCAGCTTCTAAACAGCTTACGCTTAACGTTACGATTAAACAAGCAATTGCGCCAGTACAGCATGATGCTTACTTCTTTGCATACTTTACAGGTGAATATGAGGGCGGTGAAGAGGTATCCTTCGCCACAGCTGAAGATCCATTGTTCTGGAAAGCGCTGAATAATGGTAAGTCGATCCTTCAATCCGATATGGGTGAAAAAGGACTTCGTGATCCATTCGTGATCCGGTCAGCAGAAGGGGATAAATTCTATATGCTGGCCACGGATTTGAAAATGGGTGAAAGTACCGATTTCGACCAAGCTCAAATTACTGGCAGTCATTACATGATGGTTTGGGAGTCAGAGGATCTCGTTAACTGGAGCGAGCAGCGAATGATCGAGGTTGCTCCTAAGACTGGAGGAAATACGTGGGCACCAGAAGCTATCTATGATCCAGTAACTGGAGAGTATATCGTATTTTGGGCATCATCGATGAAAAACACAGAGACATATGGTGACTATAACGGAAGACCGGAAGGTCAGTACAATGTGATGTACTACGCAACAACAAGAGACTTCTATAACTTCTCTGAGCCAAAGGTCATGATTGATGAGTCACTTCCAACCATTGATACGACGTTTATTGAGCATAATGATATGTTGTACCGATTCACCAAATCAGAAGTGAATACTAAAGTGTATGTGGAGAAAGCACCAACTTTCTACGATGACAAGGACGGTATTGCAGCAAACGGCCTTCAATACAACGCTGTTCCGGGTACCCGTGATAATAAACTTGGCTTGATCGGAAATAATGGAAACAACGAAGGGCAGACGATTTTTAAGGATAATAATAAAGACAAATGGTATCTGTTCCTTGATTCATGGCCATATCATGTCCGATATACAACAGATCTGGATAGTAGCACGCAATATATTAACAATGTATTAAGTAGTGATCAATATGCACTTCCGCCAGGACCACGACACGGAACGGTAATTCCAATCTCACGTGCAGAGTATGATGCTTTGCAAGAGAAGTATGCATGGAAAGGTCCAGCACCATCAACAGACCCGGTTGTACATTACTCATTTGATGCAAATACAGTGAATGGTACAACGTTGAATGACATTTCTGGTAATGGTCATCACGCAACACTAGTAGGTGGAGCAACGATTAATGAAGAGGATCGTATCGGTAAAACGGGTGGTGCACTAGAGCTTAATGGAACAACAGGATATGTGAAGCTGCCAGATAACTTGATTCAATCCTTGAATCTTGAGAAGGCTACGTTCTCTACATGGGTTCAAATGGACAGAAATCAAGCAAATCAAAGAATATTTGATTTTGCTTCCGAGACAGGCAGACAGGTTAACCGCAACACCATGTACTTGAGCACACAAGGGGATACAGATAGTCTGGAGTTTGCTGTCGTAACACCTTTTACAGAGAAATTTAGCAGTGACAGCACGCGACTGGGATCAGAATATAAATATGCGGTGAGAAATTCCGGGCTATTACCAACGAAGACTTGGCAGCATATTGCAATTACAATGGATGAATTTGATGCAGTATTGTATGTGAATGGTCAAGAGGTTAAACGTAGCTCGACATTTAACGTTGAGCCGAGAATGTTACTGGAAACAACGATGAATTATATTGGTAAATCGAGAAACAGCTCTCATAGTTTATTTGATGGTAAATTGGATGATTTCCGTATTTATAATCGTGCATTATCCGTTGAAGAGATTGCAACATTAGCTGATGAAGACGTTACTCCTCCAGTAGAGCAGCCATCTGGGGCAGAGCTCATTCTTCACTACGATATGAATGATATCGATGGTGCCATGGTTATTGACCAAACAGGAAACTTCAACGGAAAATGGATGAATCCGTCTAAAGCTGAATGGATTCGTACACAAGATGCTGGTGTACTAAGCTTTACTGGTGGCACAACTAACTCTTATGTAGAGCTACCACAAGGAGTACTCGATGGATTAACGGATATGACCGTTTCATCCATTGTGAACTGGAGCGGTAAAAACGCTGCGGAGTGGTTGTATGCATTAGGAAGACCAGACAATAACACGCACTATACGTATTTCACACCACGTTATAACGCTAACGGTCTAGCTCGCCTTGGTATCGCGACGAATGCTTGGAATAATGAGTCATCAACTTCTACCACGGGCTTAAAGAATAATGAATGGAAAGTAGTTACAACTGTTGTTTCAGGCACGGATGGTACACTAACGCTTTATATTGATGGTGTTGCTGTTGCATCAAGCTCAACGAATGGAATGACACTAGAACAAATAAAAAATACTTCAGGCAGTAGTGGATATATCGGTAAGTCATTCTATCCAGCTGATCCATACTTCGGTGGTATGATTGCAGACTTCCAAATCTATGATGGTGCTATGACTGCGGCAGATATTACATCACTTAAGGCCCATTCAGATCAGAAGATTGCTTTAATGGAGGGCATGCTTGTATCGGCTGCGACAGAGAAATTAACGATTAATGATCTTCTTGCTTCTAATGCATCAAAAGATACGATTATAAGCAATGTAACATTGCCAACATCAGGTGCTTATGGCACAACAATAAGCTGGACTTCAGATAAGGGGAATGTCATCTCAACTACAGGTGCCGTAACTAGACCAGCTAACGCAAAAGGTGATCAAGTTGTAACGTTAACAGCAGTATTTACAGATGGTACAGAGACAGTTAACAAAACTTTTCAGTTGACGGTTAAGGCATTGCCAAACGATGGCACTTCTGTAGATGAAGCAAAAGCAGCACTAGTCGTTCATAACATTAATGATGTAAGAGGCCATATAACACTACCAGCATCTGGACTATATGGAACAACAATTACTTGGGCTTCTGTACAAACAAACGTCGTTTCAGTTACTGGAGAAGTAAAACGTCCGGCACACGGTAGTGGAAATGTAGACGTGAAGCTTACAGCTACGATTACATTAAATTCAGCATCCACTACGAAGGAATTCATTGCAAAGGTGAAGGAACTGCCTGCTGATGAAAATTATGCGGGATACTTTTTCACATATTTCACTGGAGAAGGTACTTCAACAGGCGAGCAAGTTTACTTTGCACTAAGTAACGGTAATGATCCGTTGAACTGGCGAGAATTGAATGATGGTAAACCGGTATTGACCTCTACCTTAGGGGAGAAAGGGGTACGTGATCCGTTCATTATTCGTTCGCCTGAAGGTGACAAGTTCTACATGATCGCTACCGATCTGAAAATTAACGGCAATGGTAACTGGGGTAGAGCACAGACATGGGGCAGTCGTTCCATTATGGTTTGGGAATCGAATGATCTAGTCAACTGGACAGATCAACGCATGGTAGAGGTTGCACCGGAAGAAGCGGGTAATACATGGGCACCAGAAATTATGTACGACAAGACAACGGGTGAATATATCGTATTTTGGGCATCAAGAATGTTTGAGGATGCATCTCATACAGGCAGTGCTTATCAAAAAATGATGTATAGCAAGACAAGAGATTTCTATACGTTTACTGAACCGCAAGTATATTTGGATTATGGATATTCCATCATTGACACAACGATGATTGAGCATGAAGGAAAAGTGTATCGCTTTACGAAGGATGAGCAAAACAACGGAGCTTCTGCTCCATTTGGCAAGATGATCTTCCAAGAGGTGGGTGACTCGATCTTAGATCCAACCTTCAAGATGATTAATCAAGGCGTTGGTAACATCAAATGGGTCGAGGGTCCAACGATCTTCAAATCGAATACAGATGAAAAATGGTATTTATTCGTAGATGAGTTTGGTGGAAGAGGTTATGTTCCATTCGAGACAACCAATCTTGCATCAGGTGTCTGGACATTATCTTCTAACTACAACTTACCGGCTAGTCCGCGTCACGGAACGGTAATTCCAATTACACAAAGTGAGTATGATGCACTCAACGGGACGAACGTACCCGTTAGCGGAATTAGCTTGGACAAAACGACGTTGTCCATCGTAGAAGGTCAATCAGGGCAATTGACAGCTACGGTAGCACCAGCTAATGCAACGAAAAAAGCAGTAACATGGAGCTCAAGCAATACAGCTGTAGCGACTGTAAGTGCGACAGGTCAAGTAACAGCGGTGGCACCAGGAACAGCAAGGATTACAGTAACTACAGTGGATGGTGGTTTATCATCCAGCGCTACGGTAACGGTAACACCATTGGTTGATGGAACACCACAAGCACCAGGCAGTGGTAATGGAAATGGTGGCGGTGACGGTAACATCCCTGCACCTACAGTACCAACAGCTCCAGGTGGAAGTGAGCCAGTGGTCATGGACAACGGCCAAATAAATATTAAACCAGTTGTAAATGAGAGCGGTACTTCTGAAGTGAAGTTAAGTGCGGATACAATGAAGCGTGCGCTTGATCAAATGACAGGCGGTAAGTTACACATGCGAGTTGAAGCTGATGCAAGCTTGAACGGGCTAACGATTGAGCTAGCCGTAGATCCGCGTTTAACAAGTGGATCTTCTACGGTAGATCGCATCGAGATCAACACAGGCTCTGCAGTCGTAACCGTGGCAACCGAACTGCTTGGAACAGGAACAAATGCGGGGAAAACGTTAGGATTGTCGATTAAGAAAATCGCAGCTAATCAACTGCCAGCTGGCGCCCCAGCTCAGCTGAACGGTGAAGTCGTATACGATATCGAGCTAACGATGGATGGTAAGAAACTTACAGAGTTTGATGGCAGAGATGATCTCGTGATTGCATTGCCATACACACTAAAGGCTAACGAAAATCCAAACAACGTCGTCGTATACGATGTGAAGGACAACGGAGAGTTAAGAGTGGTGACGAATGGTAAATACAATGCAGCGACAGGAAAAGTAGAGTTCAAGCCAACGTATCTGCTCAAGTATACGGTAGCGTATGTTGCAACGAGCTTTAAGGATGTGACCCAAGACTGGGCGAAGGATGCAATCTCAGCATTGGGAGCAAGAGGCATTGTGAAGGGTGTAGGCGACGGAGAGTTTAATCCGAATGGTCGAGTGACACGAGCAGAATTCATCACCATGCTGATGAATATGTTTGAGCTATCGGATGAGAGCGCAACGACAAGTTTTAGTGATGTGAAGCAAGGAGAATGGTACCATGGAAATATCGCAACCGCGCAGAAGCTGGGGATTGTGAACGGGAAACCAAATGGAAGATTCGGAGTTCATGAGAACATTACGCGAGAAGATATGGCGGTTATGGTATACAAGGCGATCCAAATGAAGCAACTAGCGTTAGCAAGTGGTGAAGTTACAGCCTTCAAGGATGAAGCAAACATCGCAAGTTATGCGAAGCAAGCGGTAGAGGCAATTCAGGGAGCGGGCATAATAAACGGTGTGGGCAACGATGAGTTTGCACCGAAGAAGAATGCTAGCCGTGCAGAAGCAGCAGTGATGATCTATAATGTGTTGGGTTTGATGTAGACACGTGAAGTAAAGGGCAGTTGCTATTGATTCACTCTGATAATAAAGTTGGGCGGAAGAACTTTTTCCGTCCACTTTATTATTTGTTTAATCAGTGAGTAGGATGAAAGATGATATCCACTTATGTCATAGGTCTGTCCACTTTACCTTAATACAGGCTCAATTCTTCCCCTAAGATTATCGGTATAGGCCAGATTTCCATCCGTCGTAATTACGGCAGCTTCGATATCCTTCATATTATTTACTTTATGAATAATCGAGACCGCATCTAACCCAAACAATTCTGTAGTATATATGTCGCAGTCCAGCGATTTATCCGCAATAATCGTTAACGAAGCAATATTACTTTCGATGGGATAACCTGTTCTGCTGTTAAATATATGATGGTACTGACTCCCTTCCTTCTCTAAAACTCTCTCGTATATTCCTGATGTAACAACGGATTGCTCGCGTATACTAACGAGTGCTGCTGCATTTCCTCTAGGTAAAAAGGGATTTTGAATTCCAACCTTCCAGTGACTGGACCCGGTAGGAGAATCGCCATGAACCAAAACATTGCCGCCCATATCGACCATAGCTGATGCAGCTCCGTTTTTTTTGAAAAATGACATAACTTGATCGGCAAAATAACCTTTAGCAATCGCTCCAAGGTCAATTTCCATGCCCTTTTTGAATAAATGAACCGTTTGCTGCTCATCGTCAAGCTGTATATGCTCCGGATTCAAGAGCTCCAGCACCGCTTTAATCTCTGTATCCTCCGGCACATGTGCCTCGCGGAAACCAATTCTCCACAATTTGATCAAAGGCCCTATCGCAATATTCAGAAAAGAATCCTTATTCAGGCTGTGTTCTTTGCCTATCTTAATAAGATCATACAGTTCCTTGTCTACGCTAAGCGGATGTGATGCGGCTTCTTTTTTTAGCATGGCAAGCTGCGATTGCTCACTGTTGGCACTAAACACTTGTTCATAACGGACGAGCATATTCGCGGCTTCCTCGGCAAGCTCTTCAGCATCTGTCCCCTCGATATAGAGGGATATGTTAGTTCCCATAAGCGGTATCGTTCTCGTAAAAGGTTTCATGATAGCCTCCTATATTGCACATTGTTGTCCGTGATTGAGAAAAGTATGGATGAGGTCATGATCCACGCTATTCAGCTTTTTTTCTCCATGATGGGCTATAAAATAATCCAGACTCATCTTCTCTATAGGGATTGGATAGATGTTGTATTCCGAAGGGCACTCCTTGATATGGATACTTTCAGGCACAAAGGTCAGACCTAAATTATGCTTTGCCAGCTTCAGTACCGTGTAAATTTCTTTGCTCTCCATCACGATATTAGGCTGTATCTTGTAGACACTGAGCAATTGATCAATCTGTTTTCGGATTGCCGAACCCTTGGACGTTAGAATAAGCTGTTGATTCAAAATGGTGCTAATCTCAATCGTGCCCTCCGGGATAATTGCAACATTCTCTTGATATAATTCACAGCAACGCGGAATGATGGCCTGGTAACTGTGCCTGCCCCAGTTAAACGAGTTCAAGTTAGGGGAGATACTGCTTGAATTTTGCCCGATCCAGAAGTCCAACTCATTATTTTGGAGACGTTTCTCATTTTTTTCAGGTAAATCCTCGACAAGATTAATTTTATAAGCAGGATGAAGCTCCAGAAAAGCTGGTAAAAAAAGGGGCGTTAAGTACGCACCGAGGCTCGGAAGAATGCCGATCCGTAACACTATATTGTCGAGATCCGATACATATGAGATTTCCCTCATAAGCTTGGCGTAGCTATGTTCGAGTGACGTTAGGTATTGATAATATATTTTTCCCTGCTCGGTTAATCGGTACGGAAGTTTGTTGCGAGTGATTAGCTCACAGCCCAATTCACTTTCGATTTTCTTGATAACCTTAGTGAGGTAGGGCTGAGATATGTAAAGGGATTGTGCGGCCCTGCTATAGTTACTGTATTTCAATAGGCTGTCAATGTAACACAAGATATCTTGAGATTCTAACTTAGACATGTTCCTCACCCTTTGTGAAAAAAGTAACAAACTTTGAATTTGAGGTGATTATAACAAATTAGTTATCAAACTGCAATGAATAACTATTAGATCATTTGAGCTTTGAATGTTAGAGTTATGCCGAAAGAACGAGTCTGACATTTACGAACATCATCTTGAATGACAGAGAGGGGATTATGATGAACTATTTAGCAATCGTAGGCACAAATTCAGATGTGTCAACCAACCGGACGTTACTTCAATTTATGCAAAAGCATTTTGCTAGTGAAGCCCAGATTGACTTGTTTGAAATTAAGGATTTGCCTGCTTTTATTGAAAAAGATGAATTAGAGGATGCTGAAGTTGATATTCCTGTGAAGGTACAAGACTTATTAGATCAAATCTCTAGAGCGAAAGGTGTCATTATCGCTACTCCTGAGTATGACCATGCGATTCCTGCCGTTCTGAAAAGTGCGCTGGAATGGATCAGTTATACCACTCAAACCTTGAAAGACAAGCCGGTTCTGATTGTGGGTGCTTCACATGGTGCACTCGGTTCTTCCAGGGCACAAGCACATCTTAGACAAATCCTGGATTCGCCTGAGCTTGGTGCGAGAATGATGCCTAGCAGCGAGTTTCTTTTGGGAAAATCACAGAGTGCATTTGATAGCAGTGGTAATCTCATTGACGCTGACAAAGTAGCGGAGCTTGACGAAATCTTCAGGGAGTTTGTTTTGTTTACGGAGATCACTACGGAACTGCTGTCAAAACGGACGTTGAAGAAAAAAACGAAGAAATTTTCCTGGCAAGAGTAGGGGGCTAATCACAATGAAAATCATAGCGATCGTTGGCACAAATGCAAAGAAATCGTATAATCGCAAGCTGCTTCAATTCATACAAAAGCATTTTGAGTCCAGAGCAGCCATTGAAATCCTCGATATTACAGATGTTCCGATGTTTAATCAGTCCGATAACCAAACAAACAGTGCAATTATACAATCGTTTAATGAAAAAATTATGGCAAGTGATGGTGTCATTATTGCGACTCCAGAATATAACCATTCCATCCCTTCATCCCTTAAAAGTCTGCTGGAATGGTTGAGCTTTGAAATCCATCCGCTGGCTGGAAAACCCGTGATGATCATAGGTGCGTCACAGGGAACACAAGGTTCCTCGCGTGCACAGCTGCATCTTCGTCAAATTCTGGATGCACCAGGTGTCGAAGCTAATGTGATGCCAGGGTATGAATTTTTGCTTGGCAGCGCACATAAAGCATTTGACGAATCAGGCAACCTGAACAATGAAGGAACGATCGATTTCCTGGAAACATGTTTCCTGCGGTTCCTTCGGTTTGCCAAAATTTCAAATCAGCTGAACGAAGAAGAAGAATTCACTTATAATCCCGGTGTGTATGAGGTCAATGCCATAGGTCATAGTGGCAATCTGCCGATGAAGGTATCCTTTAGTGAAAATCGGATCGAAAGCATCGATATTGATTCCACCGGAGAAACCGAAGGTATCGCGGATGTTGTTTTTGTAAGAATTCCGAATAAAATTATCGAGGGTCAGACGCTGAATGTGGATGCTCTCTCTGGTGCTTCTGAAACAAGTAACGCTGTGATTAACGGTGTATCCAAAGCGGTTAAACTTGCCGGAGTTAACCCGGATATTCTGAAAAGACGTCCAAAACCTGCCAGCAGTCAGATGAAGAATGATGAGGAATATATTTGTGATGTAGTCGTTGTAGGAGGCGGCGGCGCTGGACTCAGTGCGGCTGCTACAGCTTTACAGTATGGAGCAAGTGCGATTGTGCTTGAGAAATATCCTGCTGTTGGGGGAAACACGATCCGTTCAGGTGGTCCTGTTAATGCTGCAGATCCTGTATGGCAACAACAGTTCACTGAGAATCCAGGGGAAAGACAGACGATTGAGAATTTATTAAGTACCGATGAGAGCTTGATCCATCCGGAATATATCGATGATTTTCATGCACTCAAAGAAGAGTTTACTGCGTATCAGGATAAGTTCGGCACAGAAAAGGCTTATTTATTTGATTCCCCGCTGCTTCACAGAATGCAAACGTATTTCGGGGGCAAACGAACGGACCTGAATGGAAACACGATCTATGGACAGTACGATCTGGTTAAAGTACTTACAGACTATGCCTTGGAAAGTGTGCAATGGCTTGAGGATATCGGTGTTGAATACGATAAAAGCATCGTGTTTGCTCCAGTGGGTGCCCTTTGGCGCCGTGGTCATAAACCTGTGAAAAGTTATGGCTCTGCATTTATCATTGCACTTAGCAAATATGTAGAAGAGCATTCAGGAAAAATTATTACAGATAGCCCGGTCAAACAACTGATCATCGAAGATGGAAAAATAACAGGTGTCATCGCAACCGGAGTTAACGGACAGAGAATTACGATTCATGCTAAAGCGGTTGTTCTTGCTAGTGGTGGTTTTGGTGCAAATACACAGATGCTCAAGGAATATAACACGTACTGGAGCCATATTGACGATGATATCAAAACAACAAATTCCTATGCGATGACTGGTGATGGAATATCGCTTGGTAAGAGTGCAGGAGCAGCACTGACAGGCATGGGCTTCACTCAAATGATGCCGGTAGCCGATCCGGAAACGGGCGAACTCTTCAGTGGACTGCAAGTACCACCTGAGAACTTTGTCATTGTGAACAAAAAGGGAGAACGATTTGTTAATGAATTCTCTGGACGAGATGTCTTAACAAAAGCGGCAATCGAGCAGGGAAGTTTATTTTACCTGATTGCGGATGACGAGATCAAGAAAACCGCAGCGAATACAAGTCAGGAAAAGATAGACCGTCAAGTCGAAGCAGGTACCTTGTTCAGAGCCGATACCATAGAAGAACTGGCAGTGAAAATCAATATGGAACCTGAAGTTCTTAGAAATACGATTGATAAGTATAACTCATATGTGGATGCGGGCTTTGATCCGGAGTTTCATAAGGATACGTTTAGCTTAAAAGTCGAGAAGTCTCCATTCTATGCCACACCTAGAAAACCGGCGGTTCACCATACCATGGGCGGAATTAAGATCGACACCCAAACTCGCGTATTGGATGAAAACGGTCAGCCGATTGCACATCTGTATGCCGCTGGGGAAGTAGCAGGAGGTATACATGCAGGCAACCGTTTAGGTGGTAATGCCTTGACAGACATATTTACTTTTGGACGAATCGCAGGTAAGACTGCTGTTGATGAAATGAACTAAAAGCCTCCCACTAAACACAAGGATTCTCGAGTGTTTAGTGGTTTTTTTATGATTCATAGCAGTGATACTTATTTGTTTGAAAACGCTTTAAAATTACTGTGGACAACAGTTATGTCGGATGATATATTGTTTCTGTGAGAAACAATATCATTTTTAAGTGAAATAATAATAAGCGTGTCCATGGTAGGGCGGAGGAAATGATCTCTCGGAGCTTAAGCTTGGACATCACAAAAAGGACGGGGAAACGATGACTAAAATTGAGACAAAGATTCAATCCTTTGACGGTACACAGCTTTATTTCAGCAAGGATACAGTAGAAAATGCAAAAGCCGCTGTCGTTATTGTACACGGACTAGCTGAGCATGCAGGGCGCTACGATTATGTGACAGAGAAGCTGAGCCAGCGCGGGTTTAACGTATATCGGTTTGACCATCGCGGTCATGCCAGATCGGAAGGACAGCGAACGTTTTATAAAGAATTTGATCATCTTATTGAAGATGTTCATGTCATTGTCGAGGCGGCATTGCAAGAGAGCGGAGATCTTCCGCTGTTTGTCATCGGACATAGTATGGGCGGTTTTGCAACCTCATCCTTTGGAACGAAATATCCTGGCAAGGTTAAAGGCATCGTGCTATCCGGAGCGCTCACTCGTTACAATACAAAAGTTGCCGGAGAACTGCCGATGGATCTTCCTACAGGCACGTATTTCCCAAATGAGCTGGGCAGCGGTGTATGCAGCGATCCTGAAGTTGTATCCGCTTACGCAAATGACCCGCTGGTGGAAAAGCAGATCTCTGTAGATTTATTTAACAGTCTGGGAAATGGCATAACATGGCTCAAGGAGAAAGCCAAACAGTTTACAGATCCCGTGCTTGTACTGCATGGAGCCAATGATGGACTGGTCAGCGAAAAGGATTCCCGTGATTTTTACGGCGATATCGCTTCGACGGATAAAACACTCAAAATATATGCTCATCTGATGCATGAGATATTTAATGAACCAACTCGTGATGATGTTATTGAAGAAGCAATTACATGGATTGAAAAACGAATCTGATTTCAGTAGAGTAAGAGAGAATCTGAATATGAAAGGGATTACTCATGAAATTAGATTGGATGGGCGACCATCGGGAACTGATTGAGAAAATTATCAAATACGGTAATGCGTACTCGAATACCTATAAGCTGCAGCGAAGTTATGGTACAGACATGATGTTCTCGGCTTCACAGATCCAGACGCTGGAATACATTCTGGAAGCCGAGGACAAAGAAGAGAAGATGTCGGAAATGGCGGCACGCCTGGGCGTAAGCCGCAGTACATTTTCCAAGAACGTGAAGAATCTGACGGAAAAAGGCCTGCTCGAAAAATTTCATCTAAGCGGTAACCGCAAAGACATATACGTCAAACCTTCGCCGAAAGGTCGCGAGGTATATGCGAAGTATACCGAATTTGTAAGGGAGCTTTGCTTTGATGAAATTTTCAAGTATGCAGATCAGATTTCAGAAGTGGATAAGCAGAACTTTGTTCGCATCATGGATTTATTTGCCGACGTGCTCGTCTGGTATGGTGAAAAAGAACAGGAAGCACGCAAGTTAATCAAAATTGATTCCGATTCGGGCAGCGACTAGTTTCGAGATAAAAGGGATTTTCCTCAAGGCTGTTCTGTGGCCTAACTCAATCCGAAACACGAACCTTGAAATTAAGGGCACCAGCCCATTCCCTCCGCGAATGTCCGTCATACAGTATAAAGTGCTTGATGCAGTAGAGGCTGTAGGACGATTATTCAGCAGGGAGTGGGACGTGTGAAATCATCAACAAAGCTTACCGGACGGGTTATTTACAAGGGTGATCCAGGATATGAAGCCGCGCGCAAGAACTGGGACCCGCATACCGACAAATATCCTAAAGTTTTTGTTTTTGCCCAAAAGACGAAAGATGTTTCCAACGCTATCCGATGGGCTCGTGAAAATAATGTACCGATCAGGCCGCGAAGCGGCAGGCATGCACTTGAGGTTAATCTTTCACAGGTTAACGGCGGAATTGTGATTGATGTGAGTGATCTGAATTCCATCAAACTTGATAAAAAAAATGGAACGGTTGTTGTTGGAACAGGAAACCGAGTTGGAAGAATTGCGAATACCCTTGCCAAGCAAGGTTTCATAGCTCCTTTTGGTGACAGCCCTACTGTAGGGATCGGTGGAATTACATTAGGTGGGGGAATTGGACCTCTCCAGCGTACCATCGGTCTTATCAGTGATAACCTGCTTGAGGTAGAGATGGTGGACGCCAAAGGAAAAGTGATTCGGGCCAATAAAAATCGTAATGCAGATCTCTTCTGGGCCTCTCGGGGAGGAGGCGGTGGTAACTTCGGAGTATACACCCGCTACAAATTCAAAGTGCGCCGTGCTCCAGCGAAGGCGACTGTATTTAAAATCACCTGGCCATGGTCTCAATTCGAGAAGGTACTTAAAGTATGGCAGAGGTGGGCTCCCTCTGTGGATACGAGACTGGGTAGCGAGTTGTCCATCGGACCGAAAAAGGGTGGCAACGTCCTTATGGAAGGGCTGTTCTTAGGCTCTAAAACAGAGGCTCTCCGTTTATTACAGCCAATTACGAGTGTTGGCAAACCGACAAGTTCCATTGTTCGTTTGTTACCTTACACAGAAGTTGTGAAGTTCTTATTACAACCTGATCCGACCGAGACTCAACGGTATAGCAACCAGTTCTCGTCCGGTTTTGGAAGAAAACCATTCCCCGACAAAGCGATTAAATCGATGCGCGCATTTTTGGAGAACTTGGAAGAGGGACCAGGCGGGTTCTATTTCCTCAACTGGGGCGGAGCGGTAAGTCGCAAATCACCTAGATCTACCGCGTTCTTCTGGCGCAAAGAGAAGTTCTATGTGGAATGGACCAGTACGTGGCTCAAACCATCCCATGCCGCCAAAAATATTGCACTCGCTCGTAATACTCGCAAGAAATTGCAACCATACATTGTGGGTTCCTATATCAACGTTCCAGACCAAGGGATCAAGAATTCCGGTCCAGTGTACTATGGAGCCAACTATGCCAGACTGCGGAGAGTCAAAGCCAAGTATGACCCGAAAAATGTGTTTAACAATCCGCAAAGCATCACGCCGGCTCGGAGAGTGTAAGGTAGAGCCATTCATTTATACTAGCAGCTAGTGCTAATCAGAAGTTAAATTCATCTATGTACTACTAATAATAAAGACACGTCTTTTATGGCGTGTCTTATTGATTTTTATGGTAGTATAGATGCCAAAACGATATATGAAACGATACAGTTGCTGTTCGAGACCCTTGAATGGAGGTTTGGCTCATGTATGCACCGATCTTATCTACGAAATTAACCATTCCAGTTCAGCGCTCCCATGTAGTCGATCGTCCCCGCCTGTATGTCCGTTTGGGCGAGGGGATGCACGCTAAACTTATACTGGTCTCTGCTCCTGCAGGATCAGGAAAAACACTACTAGTCAATCAATGGGTTAAGTCTTCTTCAATAGATACTGCTTGGCTTTCGCTGGAAGAAGCGGATAACGATCCTTCACGTTTTTTGACATATCTATGTGCTTCGTTACAGACGATTGTCCCCCAACTTGCTGAAGGAATCATGGGATTTGTTCAATCTTCCGAGCCGCCACCTCTCGAGACCATTATTACATACCTTCTTAATGAAGTTTCTGAAATAACAAATCATTTTGTACTTGTTCTGGATGATTATCATCTCATGACTTCAGAAGTGATCAATCAAGCGCTTGTCTACTTACTGAGGCACATGCCCCCGCATATGCATATCGTCATGACTACGCGTCAGCAACCCAAGTTACCTTTGGCTCGACTACGGGCAAAGGGGGAATTGATTGAAATACGTGGTAGTGATCTGCGTTTTACTTCTGCCGAAAGCAGTGAGTTTTTGGATCGGGTCATGGGATTGAAACTTTCAGAGGAACATGTCGCTCTCCTTGAAAAACGAACAGAAGGCTGGGTTGCCGGGTTGCAGTTAGCGGCCTTATCCATGCAGGGTTCTTCTGATCCAAATCACTTTATGGAAACGTTCAGTGGCAGGGACCCATTTGTACTGGACTATCTAATGGAAGAAATATTACAAGGGCTAACCGAACAGGTACAGAACTTTTTGTTGAAAACGTGCATGTTGGATCGATTATGCGGTTCATTGTGTGATGCGATCTTTGATATAGATGAACCAAAGGAACATGAATCCGTTGATTTTACCGGACAGGACATGTTGGAGTGGCTGGAGCAAGCCAATCTTTTCATCGTTCCCCTAGATAATGAGAGGCGATGGTATCGTTACCATCATCTGTTTGCAGATTTATTGCGTACAAGAGTACACCAGAATTCAAATTACGCCGGCACAGCTGAGACCGATCTGTCTGTTACTGAGATACATAAGCGAGCGAGCATCTGGTATGAGAAGCACCAAATGGAGCTGGAGGCTTTCAATCATGCTGTAGCTGCGGCAGATACTCATCGGGCATCGAATCTGTTGGAAGGTAAAGGTATGCCACTTCTTTTTCGCGGGGGTGCTGTTTCTGCCTTGCAATGGTTGAGTTCTCTATCCTCAGTAGAAATGGATTCAATACCTTCCCTATGGGTGATGCATGCGGCTGCGTTATTAGTGTCAGGACATATGATAGACGTGGAACCCAGATTGCAGTCTGCTGAACAAGCGTTACAAAATACGGAACCTGAAAAGATAAATTCTGATCTCATCGGACATATCGCTTCCATCCGAGCCACGCTGGCTGTCAGCCGGCACGATGCGGATACAATTATTGCGGAGTCACTTCGAGCACTCAAATATTTGCATCCTCATAATCTGCCCATTCGTGCAGCAACAGCTTGGACATTAGGATATGCATATCAGCTTCAGGGAAAACGTGTGGAAGCCGAATTGTCCTACGAGGAATCATTAGCGAACAGTACCAGGATCGGACATCATATCATCACGATGATGGCGACACTGGGCATGGGGAATATGCAGGAATCCAACAATCAGCTACACCTGGCGGCTGAAGCCTATCAGCAGGTGGTACATATGGCAGGTAAGCCACCGCTGCCCATTGCATGTGAAGCCCATTTTGGTCTGGCGCGAGTTCATTATGAATGGAATAACCTTGATGTGGCGATGTTGCACGCTCAACAGAGTGTGCAGTTGGCACATCAATTTGTCCAGACGGACAGGGTTGTTGCAAGTGAATTATGGCTCGCCCGAGTGACGCTTGCGAAGGCGGATCTTCATAAAGCCGCTATCATGTTAGATAGAATCAACGAAACGGCCCAACGGTTAAATTTTACAAAGGTGATCCCTGATATTACTGCTGCATACGTTCTTGTGCTCCTTCGTCAGGGCGATCTGAAAAAAGCAATGCGATTATCATGGGACAGAAATCATGCGCTTAGTCAGGCCAGAGTATTGCTGAAGCAGGGGAACACCTTGGAGGCACTTGGTATGATGGAATCCTGTCTTCGCTTGGCCATAACCAAAGGCTTCAAGGATGAACAGCTCAAGGCAACAATCCTTCTGGCGGTTATCCATGAGGAACATGGAAATAGAACACAAGCTATGGAGCTCCTGACTGAGGCAATGATGATGGCAGAGCCATCAGGCTTCATTCGTGTATTTGTAGACGAAGGTGTTGTTGTGTACAGCCTTTTGAAGAGGATAACAGCACGCGGTGACTCACGTTTATATTTGCTTCAATTACTGGCTGCATTTGATGAAGCTGAGGACAACAGAATAGAAATGATTTTGGAAGAGACAGATGTATATCCGTACGTTTCTGAACAGCAAATCGATCCGTTAAGCGTGAGAGAGCTCGAAGTATTACATCTCATTGCGCAGGGAAGATCCAATCGGGAGATTAGTGAGATACTTCATATTGCACTGCCTACCGTGAAAGGACATAACCGGATTATTTTTGACAAAATGCAGGTGAAGCGACGAACCGAAGCAGTGGCAAAAGCACGTGAATGGAAAATCCTGTAACGGGTGTATCCTTGAAACGATACTTTAGTATCTAGGGGCCGAACCCACTTCCAGATATACTCTTGACAAACAGGAACATGTGGGGGAAAAGATATGAGAGCTATCATATGTACGAAGTATGGATCACCAGATGTGTTGCAGCTTAGAGACATAGCGAAGCCATCACCCAAAGATCATGAGATTCAGATTAAAATACACGCAACAACTGTAACATCCGGGGACTGCAGAGTTCGTGGTTCCAATGTTCCGTTTCTGTACTGGGTACCGATGCGTCTTTTTTTGGGATTCCGAAAACCTCGAAATTCGGTCCTGGGCGTAGAGTTGGCAGGAGAAGTTACGGCGATTGGCAAGGAAATCAAGCAATTTAAGTTAGGTGATCAGGTGTATGCTATCAATGGATTGTCTTTTGGTGCCCATGCTCAGTATATATGTCTATCCGAAGAGGATCCAGTCGCTCTGAAACCGCTCAACGCAACGTATGAGGAAGCAGCAGCAATTCCGTTCGGTGGAACTACGGCCTTATATTTTCTGCGCAAAGGAAACATTAAACGGGGAATGAAAGTGCTCATCTATGGAGCTTCGGGAGCCGTAGGAACTGCTGCTGTACAGCTTGCGAAATATTTTGGAGCAGAAGTGACGGGGGTATGCAGTACAACGAATGTGGAGTTCGCGAAGTCACTTGGTGCCGAGCATGTTATAGATTATATGAAGGAAGACTTTACAAAAACAAGTCAGCGGTATGATCTGATATTGGATGCAGTCGGCAAAGTCACCAAAGGTCAGTGTCGGCACCTAGTGGCACCTAACGGCACATATGTCACTGTTGATGGGCAAGGCATCGCAAGGATCACTGCAAAGGATCTGCTACTTCTTAAAGAGTTGATGGAGGCTGGTGAGATGCAAGCAGTGATTGACAGACGTTATGCCTTGGAGCAAATTCAGGAAGCTTATCGTTATGTGGAAACAGGACGAAAGAGGGGAAATGTCGTGATTACGGTCAAACATGAGAACTAAACGACGTCATACACGGGGGATGATCTTCTAATGGAAATGATTTAGCTCCCAATCAGGCTATCTTAGTCAATCTGAGGATCGTAGAATTACTGGTGATGCTGAAAGAACATTTTATAAGGCCAACCAGTAATTACTGGCTAACCTGATAATACAAAAAGCCGCCCTTGGTCATATGACCAAGAGCGGCTTCTTCGCATGTTAGATACGCATGGCAGTTAATGAGCTATTAAGCTTTAACTTGTTCTCCAGCAAATACTTCAACGTTCATTGGAGCGGCCATGAATGCTGCTGCTTGTTGAACAAAAGCTTGGAAATGCGCGCTTGTGTTGTGGGATGCTGTAGCAGCTTCATCTTTCCACAGCTCGATCATCGTGTATTGTTGTTCGCGTTCTGTGCTTTTTGCCAAATCGTAGCTGATGTTACCTTCTTCTTGACGTGTAGCAGCAATCAGTTCTTTCGCAGCTGCGAGGAATGCTTGCTCTTGATCCGGTTTAACTTGCAGATGAGCGTGAATGATAATCATAATGTAAAACCTCCATATTGTGTTTGTTTGGAATGTGTTAAGAATGTATGCTTATTAACTAGTAAAATCGTGACTTACAGGGAAACCGTCCCTGATATTATGCCCAAGTTGTGATTGTTTCTACAGGCAGACGGTAGGATGGGTGACCTTCTTTGGCCGATTTACCGATCGAGATCAGCATAACCGCTTGATAACGCTCTTTGTCCATGCCAAATGCTTCTGCAATTTGATCTTTTTCGTAACCACCGATTGGGTTGGTATCATAACCGTGAGCACGTGCTACAAGCATTAATTGCATGGAAGCAAGGCCAGCGTCGATCATATTAACTTCGCGAATAGCGGAAGCAGGCATACTTTCATAATAAGGCAATACTTTTGAGAGTTGCATATCTTTGACTTCTTGTGGCATATAACCGAGTTCTACAGCTTTACCAAAAATTTCTTCCATATGTTCCGCGTTTTTCATGTCAATGAATACGCCAATGACTGCGGAGGAAGTCAACACTTGATTTTGATTGAATCTTGCAAGTGGAGCAAGTTTTTCTTTACCTTCAGCCGTATCTACAACCAGAAAACGCCAAGGCTGCAAATTGATCGAAGATGGTGCACGGGAAGCTTCTGCCAGAATTTCAGTCATTTCTTCACGGCTGATTTTTACTTCAGGATCGTAAAGCTTAACAGAGCGGCGGCCGTAGGTAATTTCGTTAAAATCATTGGTTTTTTGGAATTTGCTTTGAATTGTACTCATGAATGGATCTCTCCTCTATATATATGGGTTTAGAAATTGTTCTGCATACGTTCCAGGAAATCGGCGAGTGATTGAACTTCGTCTTCACTAAAATCCTGTAAAATCTGGTTGATAAAATTGGTCTTCTCTGCTTTGTAGCCTTCAATCTGCTTCCGACCGTGGTCCGTCAAACGAACAAAAGTGACCCGATTATCATCGGGATTCTTACGTCTTGTAACCATCAGGTCCGCCTCAAGCTGTTTCAAGTGGCGTGTAATCGCAGCACTATCAATATTAATGATTTTCTGCAGCATGGATTGGTTAATCTCATCCACCTGATCCAGCTCATGCAGAATTTCAAAGCGAGAGGAACTGATACCTGTACAGCGTTCAAACTTGGGACTGATTTTATTACCCAACACGTTCAACAGATTGATGATTTGTTCTTCTTTGGAAACAATACGTGTCATGACTAGACCTCCCGGGTGAATCTGAATCATGAACAACGGCGTATGTTAACCAATGATTAATATTGCAGTATACAATGCCATTGCCTAATGATTATTTGGATGCTCTCGATCATTGATGTATCAATATTTGATGCGTCAATCATTGATGGCTCAATTAATATATCATGCCTTTTATGATTTTGCAACAGGTTAGAAAATGTTGCTGATTCTAGCGTTATTATCCCGCTACGTTACATTGTAGTCCGTATAGGATGTCCAAATAGATAAGTTAATATTGATTGTTTATGTTATTGAGAATTGTTATCAATCTTTCTATAATTAACTGAAAGGCAAAATATATTGTTAATCAGACGATTACAGGGTTCGATCCAAACAGGGAGGTGATGTCATCATGGAGGAAAATGATTGGATCAAACGATTGGAGCAACTACATTTCTCTGCTGTCCACGTCTGCCATTACTCTAGCAATCCGGGGGCTGTTCAGCGTCGGATCTGGAAAAGGTTCGCCCTTTGCAGGGTCATCGCTGGCAAGGGATCTTTGTCTATGGATAACAATGTACATACGGTGTCTCAAGACGAGTGGTTTTTGTTGAAGCCAGGAATGCATGTGGAGTTTCAGACGGATTTGCAAGCACCTGTTCGATATCAGATCATCTTATTTTCCTGTGTGGCGCTTACCCGGAGTCGCAATGCTTGGTATACCGAGCCGTTTGATGTTCCTGTGACGGGCAAACTTAATGTTCCTTCCAATACACGCGATATTCAGGAGATGATGGATACCCTGGTGAGTGGAAAGTACTCCATCACGAGTCTGGAAAAGACACGCAGGAAACATCTTTTGCATCAGTTGTTGATTCAGTTAATGATGCACGTGAAAGAAGCAACTCCCCCTGTAGCAGGGATGGATTTGGCACTTGAGTATATGACGCATCAGTATACGGAAGACATTCGAATTGATCAGATGGCCCGCATGGCAGGGCTTAGTGTGAATCATTTTATAAGAACATTCAAACGGCAATTAAATATGACCCCGAATGAATATATACTGAAACTACGTATGGCAAAGGCCAAGCGACTGTTATTTTCTTCAGATAAAATCAAGGAAATTGCGGAGCAAGTGGGTTATAAGGACGAGCACTATTTCAGCAGAGTTTTCAAGAAAAACGAAGGAATCGCCCCAACGTTGTATATGAAAAATAAAGTGAATCGCATTGCCACCTTGTATTACGGGTTGGACGATTATGTGATAACGCTCGGTTTGAGGCCAGTATCCGCTTTATCCTATGGTCAGAGGGTGGCTCGTCATATTGCCATACCTGCGCTTCAAGCACACAGTCATCAGGGACTTATCCTGGATAGCTTCAATCAGAACTATGATGATTTGAGGCGAGTCCAACCGGACCTGATCATTACAAGTGATCGTTTGGAGCCAAATGACTCCCTGCATCGTATTGCGCCTACCACCATGCTGGAGCACACCAACCATTTTGGCGAGAGGCTCCTGTATATGGCGGATATTATGGGCCGCACCGAGCAGGCTGTACAGTGGATAGAACAACATGCTGAACTGAGCCGGGTTCTTCGAGGGCGCATTCAATCGAGGTGGGGGAAACAGAGTGCCATGTTCATCCGGGTGACTTCTCATTTCTACCGAATGTATGGATTGAATAATCAGACAGGGGCCCTGTTGTATGATGATCTGGGATTTTATTTGCCTCGTGATTTTCCGGAACAACAGTGGGCTGTAGAGAGTAAAGTTCGCGATTTGCATTTATACGACGCGGATCATGTGTTTGTAATGGTCGATCCCACAGAAGAGGCACGTGCTCAACTGAGGCAATTGCAGCAATCCAGCGCATGGTTGGCATTAAAGGCTGTTCAAGTAGGCCATGTATATAATGCAGGAGATATTTTCTTCAAAACGCTGGGTCCAACCGGACGCATGTGGGCCATGCAATATGTGGCAGAGCAACTTGGGGTTACCTTACGGTGATATTGTGCAAGAGAAGAGAGTGGAATAATCCATGGTAAGCCTGTACGCTTTTCCCTACTATAGTGATAATGATTATTATTATTAAATAGTAGAGGGGATTCACTACAAATGGTAAGACAGAGAGCAGCAACGATGATACTGTTGGCCCTGCTTGTGCTTGTTCTGACGGCATGTAGCAAGGCATCAGAAGTAACGGAAGCAACGCCTCCGCAACAGGATACACCTGTGGAAGAGAGTGGTACGCAAACGATTGAGCATCTTAAAGGAAAAGCGGTTGTACCGCAAAAGATAGATCGTATGGTGGTATTATCTGCTGCTTACATCGATCACATGTTGACGATTGGTGAGAAACCAGCAGGCGTTAATGTAGAAGTTCGTTACGGAGGAGATTATTTGCCTTACCTTGCAGATCAGCTTGCCGGCGTTGCAACGGTAGGGTCGGCAGATAGTCCTAACCTGGAGGCTATCCTTCAGATTGATCCGGATGTCATCGTTGTTGAGAGTCGAACTGCGGAGAGTACGTATGAACAGTTGGAGAAAATCGCTCCGACGATTGTACTTGGTACTGAATGGCTGGATTATGCAGATGATACAACGTATTGGACACAGGATCTGTTGACCATTGCCGGGATGTACAACAAAGTGGATCTGGCAAAAGAAAAGATAGCCGAGGTAGAGCAGCAGACGCAGCAACTAAAGGCGAAGATCGAACAACTGGATCAAAAAAAGCTGGCTTATCTGCGTGTAAGAGAGAAGACCTTGCAGATTTACGCGGCAAAAGGACATCCAACCAACACACTTTTGTATCATGATCTTGGATTTGTGCCAACGACTGTGACACCTGCCGAACAACGTGAGGACCTGTCCATGGAGAAAATTGCAGATGTGGATGCTGATTTCGTAGTTCTGGAGATTGACCCGAATGCCGATGAGTATTTAAACAACATCAATGCAAGCTCACTCTGGAAGGGAGTACCAGCTGTTGGTGCAGATCAGGTCTATACGACAGATTCGTTCTGGTTGTTTAAGGGCTGGGGAGCAATTGGGCGAAGCGAGATTATCAACGAAGTTGAAGACATGATTAATAGATGAGACGTTATCTAAGACATGATTATTCAGAGATGTCTGAAGCATTACAGCAATTTTTTGTGACGACGATTCGAGTGGACTGCGATGATTCCAAGTATCCTATTCGTGTGAAGGATGTGCTGAATGATGAGAAACGAAACTCGATATTGCATGAACAGGCTGTGCAGCAAGGGCTTCAACTGGGCGGCAAAGGAAGTGTGGCCGTCGGTACACTTTTTGCCAAACGTTACTCCGTATTTGTTATGTCCGTAATCTCAGCATTCAGTCTATACGATACTATACTTAGCATTGCAGACGATGATGTGCGGTTTGAATTGAATGGAGCAGGTGGCATGCGATATGAGACTCGGCTGAAGAGCTCCTTTCTGGAGGGTGGAGATCCTGTTCAGCGCAGATCAGAGAGCGGCTTGCTCAAGAAGAGAATGCTGTTACATCTGGAACCTGTTCTGCGAGCAGTAGCCGTTAGTACAGGAGCGAGCGATAAGGTCATGTGGTCTCTGGTTGCCCATAATGTGCAACAATTGTATGCACGAATGATCAATGATCGGAGCATTTGGAAGACAGATGAACGGCTTGAACAGATCAAGGAAGATCAAAGTATATGGCTTGACAAACAACAAAATGAAAATGCATTTTCATTTGCCTTCGAGCTGCATCGCTTTGATCACCCCAAGTGGCAGGGACCGCCGTTCCTGATACGCCGATATTGTTGTTTGGCATATCAGGTTGGGAGCGGCAGTCACGCACATGGATATTGTAATAGTTGTCCGAAGCTGGATTCGGAATCCCGATTGCGCAAACTTCTCCATCAGTGAACAGACACTCTTGTAATGCATGGTACGAAACTGTTTCAGACAATCCGTGTTCTCTTCGGTTTCCAGTGGGTAGAATCTATGATCGACAAGCTACACCTGCAGCGGCTTGAGCCAGCGTCTGCGGGTTTGTTGGCTTTGTACAAGGTCAAGATACCTTTGCATTGAGGGATAGTATTCGTTATACTTCAAGCTATTGATCAATTAATCACTACCTATTGGAGGGCGGATTATCATGGCTAAGGAAACAATAGCGTCAGTTAACCGGCGAAATGATATTATCTCTGCAGCAATTGACGTCTTCGCAGAAATTGGCTATTATCGTGCGACTACAGCTCAGGTGGCTGAACGGGCACAGATCTCACAGCCGTATATATTTCGTTTTTTCAAAACAAAAGAAGCTTTATTATTAACTGCAATTGAGGTCTCATGGACACGGGTGATTGATTCGTTTCGAATTGTGGTGGAGACGGCGACGCCAGATCAGTTAGAGAATGATCTCATAGAAGCCTATGATAAGATTCTGGAATCGCACAAGAGCGAAATCTTGCTTCAGATGCAGGCGCAAACGATCCGGGAGGAAGTCATTCGTCAGGCCATGCAAAAAGGCATTAGTGATGTACGAAGTATGGTACTGGAAGCTTTCACCGTTGCAGGAATGGCTGAACCGCTAAAAAGAACCATGATTTTTCTGGCAATCGGGATGTTGTGTAATGTATCTAATGCACTGGATATGCCGGAGCTGAAGGAACGATAGAGGGGGAGGGAAAGTCCCTTTTTGAATTTTAGTTATTGATCAATCACTAATTATGGTTTATATTGTTTTCAGGTAAGTAATTGATCAATAACTAAATGGGTGAGAGAGGTCGATCTACGATGAAAAGAGCTATTGTGATTGGAGCCACAGGTGGAACAGGTGCAGCAATTACGGAAGAATTGATTAAAAGGGGTATTGTTACAATTGCATTTGGGCGATCCCGTCAAAAACTGGAGCAGCTTGCGGTAAAATTGGGATCTCCAGATCACCTGTTAATCGGAGTTGGAGATGCATTTCGGTCGGATGATATTATTGCTGTTACCCAGGAATGCGATGTCATATTTCATTGTGCGAATGTCCCTTATAACGAGATGGAGAGCAGGCTGATTCCGCTCGGCGAATCTGTGATGGCGGCGGCAGAACACTTGGGTCTGAACGTGGTTGTAATAGACGGAATCTACCCCTATGGCAGAAGACAAATGAAGGAAGTAACCGAAGAACATCCGAAACAGCCACATACCCGCAAAGGCAAGACACGACTTGCCTATGAACAGATGTTATTCAGCACAAGATGGAGCAGAGCTCAGGTGATGATTGTTCGCTTGCCAGACTATTATGGCCCATCGGCCAATCAGGCTTCCTATCTGGGTTCAACCCTTGAAGCAATAGCAAAAGGAAAGATGGCTTTTTTTATCGGGAATATGAAGGTACCCAGAGAGTACATCTATTTACCGGATGCTGCGGTCATGGTGGTGGAGCTGGCAAGCAGAGAGAAGACGTATGGACAGAACTGGAACATTCCTGGATCGGGGATCATCTCGGGTCATGACATCGTGCGATTGGCACAGAAGGCTGCTGGAAGAAGCAAACCTGTGATGGCGTTAGGAAGAGTGGGATTGTCTTTGATTGGACTAGGTGTACCCGTTATGAAAGAAATTGTAGAAATGTTATATCTGACCGAGGAACCCCTGATCTTGAGTAGACAGAAGTATGTGGAACGGATTGGCCCAGTTGTGGCAACATCTTTTGAAGAAGGAATTAAGTTGACGATTAAGGAGTTGGAGTTGCGGGGGGAGTAGAGGGGAATATATTTTTTTGGAGAAAAGTAATTGATTGATCACTAACTTTGAAGGTTTCATAGGTATATTCAATAGGGGGCGCACAAAGCTAGTCCCGGGCATAGAGTGTACTATTGTAAAATGCGGGGATTTGACGTGGTGTACAAGGAGGGGGGATTTTCTTGTGAGCGGTATGTCCAAAAAGAAACGCAAAATTTCCTCAATCAGTACAGGTAAACGGAAAGCAAAAAAAGCAAAAAAACACTCTATCCCAAAGAAGAAGAGTAAGTCTTGTAAGAAAAGCAGACGTAAATGCAAAAAAAAGAAAAGTCACAGGATTCCTTTCCTTCGCGGCCCACGGGGTTATCGGGGAATGAGAGGATACACCGGAGCAACAGGTGCTACTGGGTTAACCGGAGCCCCTGGGTATCCCGGCATATGCGGAGCAACCTATTTAACAGGACGGACCGGATTAACTGGAACCACGGGAAGTACCGGAATAACTGGAGTCACAGGTGTAACTGGAACTACCGGACTGATGGGCACGACAGGTGTGACTGGAACTACAGGATCTACAGGTCAGACCGGTCCAACGGGTGAAGCGGGAGCAACTGGATCTACAGGAAGCACAGGAGTTACAGGTGCGACTGGGACTGGATCGACTGGAGTCACAGGAACAACCGGCGCAACTGGAAATACCGGATTTGGTGTTACAGGCATGACCGGGGCTACAGGAAATACAGGTATAACCGGCTTTACGGGCAGCACCGGAGTTACAGGTCCAACTGGAGTTGCAGGATTAGCTGGGGCTACCGGGTTCACTGGAGCAACTGGTCCAACTGGAATTGGTGTGATGGGACTAACAGGATCTACTGGTGAAACAGGATTTACTGGAGCAACGGGCTTAACAGGACCGACTGGAGTAACCGGTATTACTGGATTCACAGGGATCACGGGCGTGACTGGAGTGACGGGAAGTACCGGTTCGACTGGTGTGATGGGACCAATCGGGGCTACTGGATCAACGGGTACCATAGGAGTCACTGGCGCAACTGGAATTACAGGTGTTACAGGAACAACCGGCCCATCTGGATCTACTGGAGCAACAGGCATAACCGGTACTACAGGAGCTATGGGTCCGGCTGGTGTAACGGGACCGACAGGGACTACAGGCGAAACTGGGATTACAGGTACGACCGGCTCAACCGGTGAGACTGGTTTGACTGGATCTACTGGAGAAACAGGTATCACCGGAGTTACAGGCGCTACAGGATTTACTGGGGCGATAGGAGCAACGGGAAGTACGGGTCCAACTGGAAATACTGGCATAACCGGCACGACAGGGATAACAGGTGCGATCGGCGCAACTGGTGCCACTGGGGGGATTGGGTCTTCGGGAGTTACTGGAATTACGGGTGTAACCGGATCTACTGGAAGTACTGGTGAGACGGGGCTAACAGGGGTCACAGGTCCAACTGGTGTCACTGGCACGACTGGCTTAACTGGCGTTACGGGTATAGCAGGTACGACTGGACTAACTGGCGCAACTGGTACTACTGGAGAAACAGGTAACACAGGAACGACAGGATTTACTGGTGCGACCGGAGCGACTGGCGTCACTGGAGAGATGGGTCTAACAGGTATTACGGGTGAGACTGGAGTTACAGGAAGCACTGGTACTTCTGGAACAACAGGCACTACGGGGGCAACTGGATTAACTGGTGTGACGGGAGCAACTGGCGAAACAGGCACGACAGGCATCACTGGCGTTACTGGAAATACTGGTGCTTCAGGGATTACTGGATCTACGGGCAGTACAGGTGCGACCGGCACGACTGGTTTGACAGGGTTCACCGGAGCGACAGGAAGTACTGGTGAGGCGGGGCTAACAGGAGTTACAGGTACGACTGGTCTAACGGGACCCACCGGGGTCACTGGTGAAACAGGACCAACAGGTACAACCGGATTGACTGGCGTTACTGGAATTGCGGGCACAACAGGAACGACTGGAGTGACCGGTGCAACAGGTATTACTGGATTTACAGGTAGCACAGGTGCGATCGGAGCAACTGGTGCCACTGGCACAACCGGAGTCACAGGTACGACTGGTGTGACAGGACTCACTGGGGATATAGGAGTAACGGGAAATACCGGTGCCACTGGAGAGACGGGTCTATCAGGGATCACCGGCACGACAGGTGAGACAGGACCGACCGGCGCTACTGGAGAAATAGGAATTACAGGTACGACAGGTACAACCGGAGTTACAGGTGCTACAGGATCTACTGGGGCAATAGGGGCAACGGGAAGTACAGGTTCAACCGGCGTTACTGGCATAACCGGCAATACTGGTGTAACAGGAGCCACAGGAATTACTGGTGCAACTGGAACTACTGGAGATACCGGTCCAACAGGGGGAACCGGAATCACCGGTGAGACCGGAGCCACAGGGATTACAGGTACAACTGGACTAACTGGTTTTACTGGAACCACGGGTATCACAGGCGTGACCGGAGCTACCGGACTGACTGGTGTCACTGGGGAAACGGGTCTAACAGGATTCACAGGCACGACAGGAGCGACGGGACCGACTGGGGTGACTGGAGCAACCGGGGCCACTGGTGTCACTGGAGAGACGGGTCTAACAGGAGGTACAGGTGCAACTGGTATTACAGGTCCTACGGGTGCGACTGGAGAAACAGGAAGTACCGGTGCCACAGGAGTAACCGGCGCAACCGGAACAATTGGTACAACTGGAGAGACGGGGCTAACAGGGGGGACAGGTACGACTGGAGTTACTGGTATAACCGGTCCGACAGGCACTACTGGACTAACAGGGATTACTGGTGAAACAGGACCAACAGGTACGATTGGGGCCACGGGTATCACGGGAGTTACTGGTGCAACCGGAACTACTGGAGCTACAGGTCCAACAGGGGTGACAGGTACGACTGGTGTGACGGGATCAACTGGAGAAACAGGGTTCACAGGACCAACCGGTGCGACCGGAGCCACTGGGGTCACAGGGGAAACGGGTACGACTGGAGCAACGGGAAGTACTGGTACTACGGGAGCTACTGGTGTAACAGGCATAACTGGCATTACAGGGGAAACAGGTCTAACAGGAATCACTGGTCCAACTGGTGTTACGGGATTAACTGGAGCCACGGGCATCACAGGAGAGACTGGTGTAACAGGCGTTACCGGCACGACAGGTACAGCAGGACCAATCGGAGCCACTGGTGCGACTGGCATAACCGGAGTCACAGGTACGACTGGAGTTACAGGAGCAACGGGGAGTACGGGTTCCACAGGAATAACTGGCGTAACCGGGCCGACTGGTGCTACTGGAATTACTGGTCAAACTGGTGTGACAGGATCAACCGGAGTTACTGGCGTTACGGGAGTAACTGTACTTACTGGCTTCACTGGTGAGACGGGTGTAACCGGGATCACAGGTGCGACTGGACCGACTGGTGCTACTGGGATTACTGGGGTAACCGGATTTACAGGTATCACTGGATCGACCGGAGTAACAGGAAGTGCAGGTCCCACCGGAGTTACCGGCATCACGGGAACGACAGGTAGTACAGGACCGACTGGTGCGATTGGAATTACTGGGGTAACTGGATTTACAGGTGTTACAGGGGAAACCGGTCCAACGGGTATTACTGGTGAAACAGGAATAACCGGCACGACTGGCGTAACTGGCATTACGGGTGTGACT
This sequence comes from Paenibacillus sp. FSL k6-2145, assembly GCF_037976585.1. NCBI lineage: Bacteria > Bacillati > Bacillota > Bacilli > Caryophanales > Paenibacillaceae > Paenibacillus > Paenibacillus sp. FSL k6-2145. Next base: position 4,299,643 of record NZ_CP150267.1, read on the forward strand.
GGAGCTACTGGAATTACAGGCGCCACCGGCACAACTGGCCAAACTGGTGAGACGGGAGTAACTGGACTTACTGGGGTTACAGGTAATACAGGATTTACCGGCACGACGGGAGCAACTGGTGCCACTGGAGAGACGGGTCTAATAGGGGTCACAGGTACGACTGGTGTGACGGGACCCACCGGGGCTACTGGAGCAACAGGAATCACGGGTATCACAGGTGTGACTGGAACAACCGGAGCTACTGGCGTAACGGGCACAACTGGCATCACAGGGGAAACAGGTCTGACAGGAATCACTGGTCCAACTGGTGTTACCGGATTAACTGGAGCAACAGGAACCACGGGCATTACAGGAGAAACGGGTGTAACAGGCGTTACAGGTACGACAGGTGTAACGGGGAGTACGGGTATCACAGGAATCACTGGCGCAACCGGGACGACCGGTATTACGGGATTTACGGGCAGTACAGGTGCGACGGGAGCAACTGGTGGCACTGGGGAGACGGGACCCACTGGTTCCACAGGACCAACAGGCACGACTGGTTTAACTGGAGTTACGGGTACAACAGGTGCGACCGGTGCCACTGGGGAAACAGGTCTAACAGGATTTACAGGCACGACTGGGGCGACCGGATCTACGGGAGTTAATGGCGTGACCGGCACGACAGGTACAACCGGAGTCACAGGTACGACTGGTGCTACAGGGGCCACCGGTCCAACGGGTATTACTGGTGAAACAGGGCCAACAGGCACGACCGGCGTAACTGGCATTACGGGTGTGACTGGAGCTACTGGAATTACAGGTTCCACCGGCACAACTGGCCAAACTGGTGAGACGGGTCTAACAGGGGTTACTGGAGCAACGGGAACTACGGGACTTACTGGCGTAACCGGCGCGACTGGCATTACGGGTGTGACTGGAGCTACTGGAATTACAGGTGCCACCGGCACAACTGGCCAAACTGGTGAGACGGGTCTAACAGGGGTTACAGGTACGACTGGTGAGACGGGACCCACCGGGGCTACTGGAGCAACGGGAACCACGGGACTTACTGGCGTAACCGGCGCGACTGGAATTACGGGTGCGACTGGTGCAACTGGCATAACCGGCACGACAGGTGTAACGGGACCGACCGGCGCGACCGGAGCAGCTGGGGCTACAGGGCTCACAGGTGTATCAGGAGCCACCGGCACAACAGGAATTACGGGTATCACGGGTGTAACAGGAGCCACCGGAAGTACTGGTTCAGCAGGAGTTACAGGTATAACTGGCGCGACCGGAGCAACTGGAGAAACAGGAATAACGGGAGCTACTGGTTCTACAGGTGCAACTGGGGTCACTGGGGTTGCCGGAGCTACTGGAACTACTGGGGTTACAGGCATCACAGGTCCAACCGGCCCGACTGGACCAACTGGTGCTAACGGACTTACAGGAGCTACCGGCATAACTGGTGTAACTAGTGCAACCGGAGCTACGGGAGCTACGGGAGCTACGGGAGCAACAGGAATTATAGGAACAACAGGTGCCACGGGATTGACAGGAGCCACTGGACCAACCGGCCCCAATTTTGCAACACAAGGGTTCTCGGCCTTCCTGGCTACACTTTCGACAGCAACGAGCGCACAGTTAACCAACTGGACGACAACGAGTCCTTATTACGGTAATGCCAACTTCAATGCAACAACAGGAAATTATACGGTCCCGGTGACAGGGAGATATTCCATTGTGGCCACGATCAATTATGCAACGACCGCAGCGATCGCCCTATCACTGGGTGCTGGAGTTAACCCAGCCTTTCTAGTCCAGAGGACATCACCGACAGTTACAACGCTAGTTAGTGGTTTATTGCCCGTACTCAATATAGCAGTTACACTACTAACACTGCGGGCAGTGCTGGGAAGCGGTGCAGTTACTTTGGCGGTAGAAGTGGCATTGAATGCGGGAGATGTGATTGGACTGTTCTATGCTGCAAACGGACTGACGATTACGTTGAATCTGGGCAGTGGTGCTACAAATGGCATTGTGTGGTCTGTGCATGAGATCACCTAAAAACTTCTTAACGGATTGCGCCTATGGACAAATTCGTAAAGTTGTAATAAGTTAGTTTGAAGATATTCGAAATATCTTCGGAAATTGGACTAACAAGTGAGGTGGATTACATGATTCCTATTTTGGGACGCATCAATGAATTAAGTCGAAAACAACGCAGCAGCTTGGGCTTGACAAAAGCAGAAAAAAGCGAGCAGCAGGAGCTTAGAAAACAATATTTGCAGGCTATTCGAGGTCAGGTACTGACAACCATGTTGGCAGTATCCGTTGTGGACCCACTGGGGCATGATGTGACCCCTGAGAAATTAACCAATGAAAAATTGCAGCGCCGTGAACAAGCCGGCCAATAGCATTCCTTTAATAAGACAGACCAAGGTTACATCTTGGTCTGTCTTTTTTTTCTGCAAATCATTCGTTCAGCACGAACTGCATCAAAAATCTAGTTCGGATTTCGTGCGAATTAACAAGCATGTTAGATATTTTTAGTGTTGATGACAATAAAGCTACCGCGAACTTCAAATGATCTCTGATAACTCATATAATAACGCTAATATATTTCAGAAAACAAACAAAAAGCACAATTCCCCTCAATATAACTGACAAAAAACTCACATCAAATAATTAAAGAAAGACTAGTTCATATATGTATCTCGAAAGGGTTGATGAATCATGAGTCTGGAGGCTTTGAATGAACGTGTGAAGAAAGATCTAGCTTATTTGTCATTTGGTGGCGCGAATTGGGTGCGTCCAAGAGAACATGCGGATGGTCATGTCTATGATGTTGTCATTGTGGGCGGAGGCCAGAGTGGATTAGGGGCGGCATTTGGACTTCTTCGTGAACGGATCTCCAATATTGTCGTCATTGACGAGAATACATCGGGGCTTGAGGGACCTTGGGAGACATATGCGCGTATGGTTACTTTGCGTACACCCAAGCATCTGACTTCCATCGATCTGGGGATCCCCTCGTTAACCTTTCGCTCATGGTGGGAAGCACAGGTTGGGCCCGAAGGTTGGGAAGAGGTAGACAAGATCCCGCGTGGAGACTGGATGAATTATTTGCGCTGGTATCGGGAAGTATTGAAGCTGCCTGTGCTTAATGAGGTGAAATTGACACTGGTTGAGCCAACAGAGGACGGAATACATCGACTTCATGTGAACAAGGCAGGAACTCAGATGGATGTTATACTTGCTCGCAAAGTAGTGTTTGCTACGGGAATACAAGGTGGTGGAGAGTGGCATGTGCCATCCATGATTGCGGATAGATTACCTCGGGATCGGTATGCCCATACGTCGGAAGCGATTGATTTTGATCGGTTAAAAGGTAAAAGGGTTGCTGTGCTTGGCGGCGGCGCTTCTGCTTTTGATAATGCCAGTTATGCGCTTGCCACTGGTGTGGCAGAAGCTCATGTATTTGTGCGGCGGGAACAGCTGCCTAGTGTTAATCCTATTCGCCAGATGGAACAATCCGGTATGATCGAGCGATACCACGCTCTTCCGGTTGCTGATAAATATGAAGTGATCTCTCATTTCTTCAAATTCAATCAACCGCCAACCAACGATACGTTTAATCGTGCGGCAGCTTGGCCAGGATTCGAGCTGCATCTGAACGCTCCATGGCTGAGTGTAGAAGCGACGGACCAAGGCGCGATTGTGCATACCGCACAGGGAGTATATGAGTTTGATTTTCTAATTATTAGCACAGGTCTTCTCAGTGATCCGGCACTCCGTCCTGAGCTGAGGCTTGTGGAGCCATACATCGCGCGCTGGGAGGACTGTTACCAGGCTCCGCCAGAGCATCGCAATGCATTGCTGGACGCACATCCTTACCTGAGTTCCGGGTTTGCAATGACAAGCAGGAGTGAACAGGGTGAGAAGCAGTTGCATGGACTGTTTGTATTCAATTACTCTGCACTTGCCAGCTGTGGTCTGTCGGCATCGGCAATATCGGGAACCAAGAGCGCGGTGCCCAAACTGGTCTCTGCCATAGCGGATCAGTTGTTCCTCGATGATCGGGAGGTTATTTTGCAACAATTCTATGCGTATGAAGAACAGGAATTTACGGCTACGTGGGTGAAAAGTGGTGCCCTCGCTGAGTAATCGCGCTCTATAATATTGTGAACGTGTGGCATCTGTTGCTGCACGTTTTTTTGTTTTTCATATGATGAAGGTTACACTTGCCTTTAATTTGTTGTAAAATGTCGGTTGGAACATGTTAAAGGCAGGGATAATAGATGAATGAAATGAACTATGAACAATTTAGAGCCCATTTGAAGAAAGCGTCACGTAAACGAAATGTACCTTTGATTAAGATCGTTGCATTTCAAGAGAAATACATGAAGATTGAAGAAGTTCAATTTTACGATGTGGAACAAAATCATATGAGTGTTCAGGCCTGCAATACGCTGTGGATGCATCTGCAGAATAAATCTTTCCGTAATATGGTGTCCCAACATTTGCAGTTTTATAGAGACATGGAGAACCTGGGTCGGCATTCTTTTGAGAATCTGATCAAAGAACTATATGATACGTCTGTTCCTGTGCTGCTCGATTACAACCCCGCTCATTATTACACCTCGGGGCAGCTCGCTGAAATTTTGGCCATGGATGAGGAGAGGCTGATTGAACAATTGGAGATGGGCCGCTTCAAGGGGGCTTTTATTAATGAAGATGGAAAATGGCTTAAACCCAAACCGGATGCAATGTTTGTAGATTCATAAACGTCATAAAGTTCCCATGATAAGCAAAATCCTGCAACGCCGCGCATCAAGCGCTGGAGGCTGCAGGATTTTTAGTGGAGACACGAAGGGCGCGAAATTCCAACTTTAAGAACATGAGGTAAGTCAGGTTACCACCTTCGATAAAATAGGGACTAAAATATCAGATGTGCGTTCAGGCGTCAGAGAAAGGGACAATTGGACAAGGAAATAAGTCGAAAGATGCGTGTTTTTGAATGTTTTTAAATTATTTTGAATGAAAGTGGTTGTTTTTTGAGTGGATTATGATACTATAGAAGCAGTTGGAGGAATGAAGATGCTGACTGAAGAACGATATGCTGCAATTATAGAGCGCTTACATTTACAGGGAATTGTGAAGTTACAAGAGCTTGTTGATGTGTTGGGTGCTTCTGAATCAACGATTAGGCGTGATTTGATTGATCTGGAGAGTCGTCAGATGCTCAAACGCATCCACGGCGGTGCCGCACTGGTGAATGAAAAAACGCTGGAACCGGGCATGGAAGAAAAAACGTTCAAAAACATTCAACAAAAAACGACGATTGCCCGTTTGGCTGCACAGGAGATCGAAAATGGCGAATGCATCTATTTGGATGCAGGAACGACAACGTTAGCCATGATTCCTTTTATTGAAGCTAAGGACGTAACGGTTGTTACCAACGGACTTTCACATGTTGAAGCTTTGGTAAGCAAACGTATTCGCAGTTATTTGCTTGGAGGTATGATGAAAATTCATACAAAAGCAGTCATTGGCAGTATCGCATTACAGAACATGGATAATTTCCGTTTTGATAAATGTTTTCTTGGAAGCAACGGAGTTGATCCCGAAATGGGGTATACAACACCGGATCCAGAGGAAGCCTTGATTAAAAGGCGTGCACATCAATTGTCGGGAAAATCTTATGTGCTGGCTGATTCCAGCAAAATAGGGGAAATTACTTTTGCCAAATTGTTTGATTTGGAGGAGGCCGATTTGATTACCGAGCAGATGCCAGAACACTGGCGGCCTGGAATCGCCCAGAAAACTAAAATAATTGAGGGATAACGATGATATATACGATAACACTTAACCCGTCCATTGATTACATCGTGGAAATTGATGAGCTGAAGCTTGGCGGATTGAATCGAATGAATCGGGATTTGAAGCTCCCTGGCGGCAAAGGCATTAATGTCTCTCGCATACTGAATCAACTTGGAGCAGATAACACGGCCATTGGTTTCCTTGGTGGATTTACTGGACGTTTCATTAATGACAAGTTGCAAGAAGATAACATTCGGACAGACTTTGTCACGATTGCAGACGATACTCGCATTAACATCAAGCTGAAGCATGGAGAAGAGACAGAGATTAATGGTCTTGGACCTGCAATAAGTGCAGAAGAGGCAGAGCAGTTGCTTTACAAATTGTCTTCGTTGGAAAAAGGAGATATTGTCATTCTCTCCGGAAGTGTACCGCCTTCACTTGGAACGGATTTTTATGATCGTCTCATTAAAGTCTGCAAGCAAACGGGTGCTGAATTTGTGATTGATACAACTGGCCCTGCGTTAATGGAAGCTCTTGAACATGCACCATTGCTGGTGAAGCCAAATCATCATGAACTGGCTGAACTGTTCGGTGTAACGATTGATACTCGCGAGGAACTGGTGTTATACGGGCGTAAGTTGCTGGAAGCCGGTGCCAAACATGTGTTGATCTCCATGGCAGGTGAGGGTGCATTATTCATTACCAAAGCGGAAGTTCATCATGCGAATGTGCCAAAAGGCATTGTGAAAAACTCGGTTGGTGCCGGTGACTCCATGATTGGCGGATTCGTAGGTACCTATGTACAGAGCGGAGATTTGCTGGAAGCTTTCCGCACAGGGGTTGCATCTGGAAGCGCGACTGCGTTCTCGGATGATCTGGCAACACGTGAATTGATTGATGAATTGCGCAATCAAGTAACCATTACGACAATCTAGTCTAAAGGCCATATAAAAGGTTTTCATTGTAATTGTAATGTAGTGAGGCCTGCCTATGCAGGCCGACTGAACTTAAGGGAGTGTACCAAGATGAGAATAACAGACTTGATGATCCAGGAAACGATGATCATGGACCTGCAAGCCACAACCAAAGATGAGGCTATTGATGAACTAATTGCAAGCCTGAACCGAAGCGGACGAATTAATGATCCGGTCCTGTTCAAGGAAATGATCTATAAAAGAGAAGCTGAATCCAGCACGGGGATTGGTGGCGGAATTGCAATGCCACATGCCAAAACAACAGCGGTGAACGAACCAACAGTTGTATTTGCCAAAAGTAGAAAAGGGCTTGATTTTGAAGCGTTGGATGATCAGCCAGCTCATGTGTTCTTCATGATTGCAGCTCCAGAAGGCGCAGGTAATACCCATCTGCGTACGCTTGCAGCTCTTTCCAGGTTGTTGATTGATAGCGATTTCATCTCACAATTGATGAGTACAGATACACCTGCCGAAGTTAGTGCATTGTTTGATGCCAAACAGGCAGAAGCAGCGGAGAAGGAAGCAGCCAAAGAAAAAGCAAAAGCTGAAAAAGCAGCAAATGTCGCATCCACTTCTACTACTGGTCAGCAACAGAATACCTCTGGTGTGATTGTAGGTAATGCAAATTCGGAAGATTTTGTTGTTGCGGTTACAGCCTGTCCAACTGGTATAGCGCATACGTTTATGGCTGAAGATGCACTTAAAAAGAAAGCTCAGGAAATGGGCATCAATATTCGCGTAGAGACAAACGGCTCTGAAGGAGCGCAGAATGTTCTGACTGCTGATGAGATCGCTCGGGCTAAAGGGGTTATCGTTGCCGCAGACAAAAATGTGGAGATGGCACGTTTCGATGGCAAACCGGTATTGCAAAGACCGGTGAGTGATGGAATCCGTAAATCCGAAGAGCTGATTCGCAAGGCCGTTAACGGTGATGCACCGATCTATCGCAGCCAAGGCGGAAATGCCAAAGAAGAGGGCGCAAGCGGTGGCAAAATCAGTGTAGGTAGCAAAATCTATAAAGATCTGATGAATGGTATCTCGCATATGCTGCCATTCGTTGTAGGTGGCGGTATCCTGCTAGCAATCTCCTTCTTGTTCGAACAGCTTGCTAGCCCTGAGAATCCGATTGTGCAACTGCTTCAAACGATCGGTGGCGGAACAGGTGCATTCCACTTCCTGATTCCGGTACTTGCCGGATTTATCGCGATGAGCATTGGTGATCGCCCGGCCCTGATGCCTGGTATGGTCGGTGGATTGATGGCGGTTAACTCAAACGCCGGTTTCCTTGGTGGTTTGGCTGCCGGTTTCCTGGCGGGTTATGTTGTTATTGGTCTCCGTAAGTTGTTCAAAGGATTGCCAAAAGCGATTGATGGCTTGAAACCAATCTTGCTGTATCCGGTATTTGGTTTGCTGATCGTGGGTGCCATCAGTTTCTATGTCTTTGATCCAATCTTTGGTTCCCTGAACACATGGCTTGTAGATGCACTTGGTAACTTGGGTACAGGTAATGCGGTATTGTTGGGCTTGTTGCTTGGCGGTATGATGTCCATCGATATGGGTGGACCGTTCAACAAAGCGGCTTATACGTTCGCTATCGGCGTATTCACATCCAGTGGTAACACAGACGGTGCATGGATGGCAGCGGTTATGGCAGGCGGTATGGTGCCTCCTCTGGCGATTGCACTTGCAACAACGTTCTTCAAATCCAAATTCACGGAGCAAGAACGTAAATCCGGCCTGACTAACTATGTACTTGGATTCTCTTTCATTACAGAAGGTGCAATTCCATTTGCTGCGGCTGATCCATTGCGTGTATTAACTTCTTGTATTCTGGGTTCCGCTGTTGCTGGCGGATTGACACAACTGTGGAGCATTAATGTACCAGCTCCGCACGGCGGGATCTTTGTTGCAGCACTGGCGAACCACGCACTATTGTTCTTGCTCGCTGTTGCGATTGGTTCTGTGATCTCCGGTCTGATTCTGGGACTGTGGAAGAAGTCACCAACGCTTGTGAAGTAACAAATATAAGAAACATCTCCTGGGTGAAACTCACTTGGGGGATGTTTTTTATTTCAGCTTTTTCGTCAGGTAGTGGAAAGTTGCCTCCGGATTTGTGTAAAATGCTTATTTAGATTTTACATTCATGTGTGGTAAACTAAATATAATTATATTTTGAAACTATGTTTCGTCTAATGAAACTTATGCAGGAGGAATTGGAATGTCTGATGTAATTAAAAGTCAGGTGCAGAAGCAGTTTGCGAAAAATGCAGGAAAATACGTGACGAGTGCGGGGCATGCCAAAGGTGAGGATCTCGCGTTGCTCGTGGCTTCATCTCAAGCCACTCCGGATATGAACGTGCTGGATATCGCCACAGGGGGAGGGCATGTTGCTAATGCTTTGGCTCCACTTGTTCAGCGGGTGACAGCCCTCGATCTAACGGAGGAAATGCTTCAGGCAGCTGAAGCATTTATCCAGGGGAATGGACACGGTAATGTAGATTTTGTAGCCGGAGATGCAGAGAAGCTGCCGTTTGATGATGATATCTTTGACCTTGTAACCTGCCGAATCGCTGCTCACCATTTTCCGGACGTTTCTTCGTTTGTTCATGAGGCATTACGAGTTATGAAGCCCGGTGGAAGGTTGTTATTCATTGACAACGTGGCACCTGAACGTGATGAGAATGACCAGTTTTACAATGAAGTGGAGAAGTGCCGAGATGCAAGCCATGTTCGAGCATGGCGCAAGACGGAATGGATTCATATGCTGGAGTATGCGGGCTTCCGAATGGAAACGATGGTTTCCTTCCAGAAGCGCTTTAAGTTTGAAGAGTGGTGTAACCGTGCAGCACTGCCGGAACGGGAGAGAAGGGAACTTGAAGCGAGCATGTTGAGCGCACCATCCATCATCAGAAAATTTTTTAATTTTGAAGTGACAACGAACGGGAAGCTCGACAGCTTCCAAGGAGAAAGTGTGTATATCCAAGCGATTAAACCAACTCATGTCTGATTAGGTAAAACAAATGATTTAGCTGAGCAGTTTATGAAAAGAGTTAATGGATGAATGTCGATAAAATAAAACAAGCAGAGTACCTTGAACAGGTAGATCTGCTTGTTTTATTTTGCATATTTATAATCAAAGCAACGGTTCAGGGTTTTAGTATAACTTTGGTGCACTCGTCTTCATGATCGTTGAAAATGCGATACGCATCGCTTGCATTCTCTAGTGAAATTCGATGGGAGATGATCTCCGTTGGATCAAATTCACCAGCAGTGATTTTGCGGAACAATTCAGGCATGTAATGTATAACAGGAGCTTGTCCCATTTTAAGATTGATATTGCGTTCAAACAGGTTGCCTAACGGAAACATGTTGTAGGAAGAGCCGTATACACCCGTAAGTTGGAGTGTACCGAATTTGCGGATTGCTTTCATGCCGATTTCGATCGCACTCAGTGAACCGCCATGAAGTTTTAGCTTCTGTCCGATCTCCTCCAGCGTGGTTTTTTTACCATCCATACCTACACAGTCGATAACAACGTCGGTTCCGCCTTGTGTAATCTCACGAATGTGCTCACCCATATCATCGTAATCTTCGAAATTAAAGATCTCTGCGTCATTCAAACGTTTGGCTTTTTCCAGTCGATAGGGCAGGCGATCCACAGCAATAACGCGTTTGGCACCTTTCATCCAGGCGAACTTCTGCGTCATCAGTCCAATGGGTCCACTACCGAGTACAGTGACCGTATCTCCCGGTTTAACCCCGGCATTCTCGACGCTCCAGTAAGCCGTTGGAAGAACATCGGACAGGAACAATAAGGCTTCATCTTCCAGTTCACAGGATTCCGGAATCACAAACGGAGTGAAGTTCCCGAAGGGAACACGCAATAATTCAGCCTGACCTCCGGGGTGATTTCCGTAGCGTTCGGTGAACCCAAAATAACCACCTGTATGAATATCCGGATTGCCATTGGAATTATCGCACTGGCTCTCCATGTCATGATTGCAATAGAAGCATTCACCACAAGCGATGTTAAAAGGCAGGACCACACGGTCCCCCTTCTTCACACGTGTCACTTCCGGACCTACTTCTTCCACAATGCCCATCGGTTCATGACCGATAACATAATCTTTGGCAGCAGGCAGAGCTCCCTGATAAATATGCAAATCGGATCCACATATAGCTGTGGAAGTAATACGAACGATAATGTCATCCTTCTGTTGCAGTTTGGGATCTTCAACCTCTTTGACTTGAATGTCCTTTATTCCCTGAAACGTAACGGCTCTCATCTTTCATATTCCTCCTTATATAGTGGGATTCTCTGACAATTACCCCATTTCAGCATAAATGATAGATATACATATTAAATTAAACGACAGGCCATTTTACTTTACGCAAGGCATCGAGTAACTCGGGCGGCGCATTCAGATTGTCACGGACCAGATCCCGCGGGGTTAACGCCATCCACTGATTCAGCGATACATCCTCGAATCGATCACTTCGGAATATCTCCAAAAACCATAAAGTGTCTGTGCCGGTATTCTGTATATAGTGTCCCATAGCGACAGGAACATATCCGACATCTCCAGCCCGATAATCAAAGGTACGAGCAATGCCATTGCCTCCAAACACTGTCATTCTTCCTTGTCCTGTCAGATAATATTGCCATTCATCCGCATTGGGATGCCAGTGCAGCTCACGCATGGCGCCAGGTCGGATCTCAACAAGTGCTGCTGCAACGGTAGTTGAGATGGGGAAGTTGGTGGAGTCGACAATCCGTACGCTTCCGCCGGGTGTGATGAGTGGTTCCTGGGCCAGCAATCGGTGTTTGAATGTGAGAGGAACGGTGCCGTATGGGGATTGAACTTCCTGGCTTTCGATGGAACCCGGGACGGTATCTTGGAAAATGTACACTTGTTCCTTCGGCATCGACTGAAAAGCGGATTCGGGCACGCCGAAATTGACAGACAATACCTCTGGTGGGGTATGGGCAAACCAATCCGATATGGATAACGTATTCAGATCGGAGAAGGACCCGTCATCAAACACAAGCAGAAATTCACAACCATCCTCCAGTCCCTGAATGGAATGGGGTAGACCTTTAGGAAAAAACCACAGATCACCGGGCCCGACATCCGCAATAAAATTACGTCCGTTCTGATCTACCGAAGTGATTCTTGCCGTTCCCCAGATCATATAGGCCCACTCGGATTGTTGATGCCAGTGCAATTCCCGTACACCCCCCGGTGTCAGGCTCATGTTCACACCAGCCAGTGTAGTGGCAATAGGGAGATCCCGTACGGTGATTTCACGTGACCAGCCCCCATGGTTCAATTGCATATGTGTATCGGAAAAAGACATTCTCAGATTGGGCAATAACCCGTTATCGGTTGCCGGAGGTACCAGCATATCGGGGTTTTGCATATCTCTCATGACGTCTCTGGGTCCCAGATCAGGTCCACCGGCTCCATCACTGCGAATGGGTTGCGGGATGATAAATGGTTTTTCATTTGGTTGTTGTCCTTTGGTCATTAGGTAATCCCTCCAGATTCAATAACATGTCACACGCGACATTGTATCGTTATGTTTACACCTATGAATCAGGGCCTGGATAATATGAGGGACAAACGAAAAATAAAGACGTGACCGCATGCGGTCACGTCTTTATACGGATGTGAGAAAGTCGAACAATCCATGAATCCGGTTATTGAATCAAATGAAGGCAGAATTCCAGATCGAATTGAAGATGCTCTTCAATGAGGAAAGGCACTGATAATATAGTGCCCAACATCCATCATGGTTAAGATGGGGTGAATGTGGTCTTTCCAGACTGCGTTGTACGAAAACGCTGCTCATAAAGCTCGTTTACCCGGTGGAGAACAGCAGGGCCTTGCTCTGTGAAACGAAGTGCTGTCGCTTTATTTTTCACCAGAAATGTACCGGATTCATGTCTGGTGGGTGATAAAGCCGCACTGTAGAGTAATGAAGCGCCATGACTTGGATGGGGAAAGAACCATTTCATAATGGGTTTGATATAGAAGGGCAGGCCGGATGTTTTGTTGCCCCTTAGCGTATTATTTCCACCGGGATCTACGCTTAGCAGTTGTATGCCATTCGCTTTGGCAGACTTGGCAACCTCACGTGTCCACAGAGATAGACCGAGCTTCGAGACAGCATAGGGACCAAACAGCTTTTTGAATTCAGCTGGACGTTCCAGGATGTTTAGATCAAATTGTTTGACCATACTGAACGCGGTGGTGGAAGTATTGACGACTGTTTTCATCTGTCCTTTGAGCAATAGCTCCACTAATTCCATGTAGATGATGTAAGGGACTACCGTCTGAAGTTCAAAGTGCAGTTCATGCCCCTGATCAGAGAAAAGAAGCTCCGAAGCGCTGCCACCCGCATTGTTAAACAAGACATCGATCGAATCGGTATCGCATTTAATCTGATCCAGTGCAGTTCTCAGACTGTCGTAGTTGGTCAGATTAGCCTGAACCCAACGAAGCTCTCCTGAACGTAAGGCGTTCTGAATATCGGTATCCTCGGATGGGAAAGCAGAACGGTTGAGACCGATTACCTGCCATCCTTCAGCCAGTAACTTGCGTGTCAGTTCAAGACCAATTCCTGACGTTGAACCTGTGATGAGAGCGGTGCGAACCTGATTTTGTATATTCATATATACCTCCAGAAGAATGGGATTACAGAACGAATCTGTATGCTGCGCTCATTCTATAACTTGGAGTCGACTCCAAGTCAAGGGGGGGGGGCTGAAACGGATCATGCTTGACTTGGAGTCAGCTCCAAGTTGTAATATGGAGAGAAATGAATGTGGAGGAGGCCCCATATGATGAGCGACAATGTAATGTTCTCCATCAAAGAAACGTCAGAACAGGCCGGATTATCGGAAGATACAATTCGTTATTATGAGAAGATTGGGCTGCTTCCTCGAGCGGAACGCAAAGCCAATCGCCATCGGGTATATCGCTCGGAGGATATCCATACGATGAAGTTGATCACTTGCCTGAAAAAAACAGGAATGTCTCTGGAGGAAATGAAGCCTTATTTACAAATGTCCATGGATTCCGATCTCGCAGATTTCCCGGATGAACGGGAGATGCTGGTGAATCACCGGAAGAAAGTTGAAGCACAGATTGCTTCGCTACAGCAAGTCGTTTATTTTATCGATGAGAAGTTGGAGAAACGAAGTATGTATCCTGATGAATGTCCTATTACCGGGGAGAACCAGTTGTCTGTTTTTGAAAAACAGAACATATTCTCTTGATGGCGATGCTGCAATTTGAATCCGAAAACCCACGTCATGATGACGCGGGTCTTTTTGTTGTTTCTAGTTTTAAATATCGAGTGTATGACGAAGTCGTTTGATATCGCTTTTGGGAGGGAGACCATACATGCGGGCATACTCCCGGCTGAATTGAGACGGACTTTCATAGCCAACCTGGAACGCAGCGTCGGCGGCATCGGTTGAACCTGCAAGCAGCATTCGCCGGGCTTCATGCAATCGAATTTGTTTCTGGAATTGCAAAGGGCTCATGGCGGTAATGGCTTTGAAATGATGATGTAATGAGGAAGAACTCATGTTGATCATGGCAGCAAGTTGCTCAATCCGAAGTGGCTTGGCGTAATCGGATTGGATGACTTCGATCACCTCGGCGATGTGCTGTGCATGACTGTCCTGAATCGCAAACTGCTTGATGGAATGTCCATGTTCATCCTGAATAATACGATATAGAATCTCGCGGATAAACATAGGGGCAAGGACGGGAATGTCTTCAGGTGTATCCAGCAGCCGAACCAATCGGATCACAGCTTCAAGAAGGGAAGGTTTGGTTGAGCTAACAAACAGTCCTCTTCGTGTTGAATGGTCAGGTTTGGGTTGTGCAGAAGGCGTATCCTGAATCAGATCGAAAATCTGTCCTGAATCAAAATCGAGTCGAATACATAGATAGGGATGTTTGATTGTAGCCTTTACAACCTGCCCTGAAATAGGCAAGTTTACGGAAGCTACCAAGTATTGTGACAAGTCGTAGGTGTAGCTCTCGCGGCCGAGTATAACTAATTTGGAACCTTGGGCGACAATGCAGAGGGCAGGCTGATGAACGGAATATATGGGTTGTGAGATCTCGGAGGCACGGATTAAGGAAAGGGATGGAATTGCTGTTGTATGTATCCCATCATTTGGGGTGAAATGCTCAATAAGTTGAGCCAATTGTTGCTGCTGCTCCGTGATGCCCGTATCCGTTTCATTTATTTTGATAAGCATGAATTGCAGCCCCCCTGTAAACCACTATTACTATTATTTTAAACCGCGCTGGAGGAATAGGCAAGAATATTGCGGGATTTTTCTATCGTACAACGACTGATCCTCTACATAATGGAGATAAGCAACGGAATCTTTTGAAGCAGAGAGGAGTGAGAAACAATGGAGCGTTATTCAATGGGCGACCAACAAGAACCAAAACACTCGTATGTGGGGATGTGGGTCACGAAGGATGGATATATCAAACACGAACTTCTTCCTTGCGGTAGATATGATGAAGCGAGAGGGGATCGGCAAAGTGCATATCAGGGTCGCTATGTTGTTCATGGGAAACATATAGAATACGTGGATGATACGGGATTTACAGCGGATGGAGACTTCAGGGGCGGCGTTTTGTATCATGCAGGCATGGTTTTGTATCGAGAAAATGTACAATAACAACCAAATAAGGAGCGATTTAATATGTCCAATGTAAAAGGGAAAGTTGCTGTCATTACCGGTGCGAGTAGTGGAATTGGTGAGTCAACAGCTCGATTGCTTGCACAGCATGGAGCGCATGTAGTTATTGGAGCTAGACGTATGGAACGTTTGGAGGCATTGGCCTCCGCCATTCGTTTGGAAGGCGGATCGGTGGAGTATCATTCGCTGGATGTTACCAGATTGGAAGAGATGCATACGATCGTTGACCTCGCTCAAACTCGCTATGGACGTGTCGATGTTATTTTAAATAACGCTGGAGTCATGCCGCTATCTCCCCTTGAATCGTTAAAAGTAGATGAGTGGAATCGCATGATCGATGTTAACATTCGTGGTGTTCTGCATGGCATTGCGGCTGGACTACCCGTCATGAAAAAGCAGGGTTTCGGCCAGTTTATTAACATCGCCTCTATTGGAGCCTATGCCGTGTCACCAACGGCAGCGGTGTATTGTGCAACCAAATACGCGGTCCGCGCCATCTCGGAGGGGTTGCGACAGGAAGTAGGCGGAGATATCCGTGTAACCCTTGTATCACCGGGCGTGACGGAATCGGAACTCGCGGATACGATTTCTGATGAAGAAGCACGTGATCTCATGAAAGAGTATCGGCGCATATCCATTCCCGCCTCGGCGATTGCGCAAAGTATCTTGTATGCCATTAGCCAGCCGGCAGAGGTGGACGTAAATGAGATTGTAGTGAGACCGACAGCAAGCATGGCTTAAGGTTGGATCCTCTTTTGGTATATAATAGGTTCAATTGATACGAAAAGAGGAATAGTGCAGTGACATTACAACAACTAAAATATGTGATCGAAGTTGCCACGCGCGGTTCCATGAATGAAGCAGCCAAGAGGTTGTTTATCTCGCAACCCAGCCTTTCGAATGCCATTCGGGATCTGGAGCAGGAGTTGCGAATTACTATTTTTGAACGTACCAATAAGGGGATATCTCTGTCTAAAGAAGGCGTTGAGTTTCTGAGTTATGCACGTCAGGTGGTAGAACAAGCTGAACTGCTGGAGAATCGTTATCTGAACGCCAAGCCATCCCCTCAGCACTTCTCCGTATCGACGCAGCATTATGCGTTTGCAGTAAATGCCTTTGTTCGTCTGGTACAGCAGTATGGTCAGGATGAATACGAGTTGGCGCTTCGGGAGACAAAGACCTACGAGATTATTCAGGACGTGAAAAGCCTGCGGAGTGAAATTGGCATCCTGTATTTGAATGAGTTCAATGCCAAGGTCATTAACAAATTGTTAAAAGATGCGGGATTGGTTTTCACGAGTTTGTTCATAGCCAAGCCCCATATCTTTATCAGTGTGAAGAACCCGCTGGCGAAGCAGGAGTCGGTTGCAATCGAGCAACTGCAGGATTATCCGTACTTGTCATTTGACCAGGGGGAGTACAATTCCTTTCATTTTTCCGAAGAAATCCTAAGTACGTTATCTCACCCCAAAAGCATACAGGTTAATGACCGCGCAACATTGTTTAACCTGTTGATTGGTCTGAATGGTTATACGATCTCTACGGGTGTACTTAGCGCTGATCTGAACGGAAACGAGATAATTCCTGTACCGCTGGAATGTGAGGAATCGATTAATGTAGGGTGGATAAGCCACAAAAGTACTTCTCTCTCTAATCTGGGCGTAGCATATGTCCAGGCTCTGCATGAGGCCATAGGGTCTTAGTGGTGTTGTATGGTTCATCAAAAGGCCGTTTCCGAATGATCGGAACGGTCTTTTTGTTGTACTACGATCTTTCAAGTATAGGGTGGTATGTTGTCATCCCGTGTAATAGAATGAAGGTATATGTCGAATAGGTGTGAAAGCACGAAGGGAGAACGGTTAGTGAGAGTTCTGTATCGAAATAAAAGTGAACAGCATGAGCTGACGGTATATGATACCAAAAAGCTTTATGGAGAGAAGGGCCGGTTTCGTGTATTAGAATTCTCCAACGCAGCTGTGCAGGGAGCCATGGATTTGGATGAGCCTAACCGGATGGTGTTGGAGTATCCGAGAGCGATGGTGCATCTAATGGAACGGAATGATCCTGAGTTTGATACCGTATTTGTGGTGGGACATGGTATTGGCACATTGCCAACCTACTTGTCTGATCGTCAGGTAAAGGTAGCTGAGCTTGACGCAGAGGTCGTGGAGTTGAGCCAAACCTTTTTTGGATATGAGGGAAGTCCTGTGCTCATTGGGGATGGTCGTGAATTATTAGGCAAGGAACCCGCTGCGACATATGATTATATTATTATTGATGCCTTTACGGCAACGGGTACACCCGAGCAGTTTATATCCAGTGATTTTTTTGCCATGGTCAAGGACAAGCTGGACTCGGACGGAGCTGTGATCCTTAATGTGTTTGGGCGTGCGGGCAACGATCGGCTTGTCAATGCGATCTATACGACACTTCAGGCACAGTTTGCCTATACACGTGCATTCGCATTACCTACAGAAACAGCGGATGAAGTTCAAAATCGCATTTTAATGGGTAGTCATCACCCGATCGAATTTCAGGTTCGTCAGATGGCAGGGTTTGTTGTACAAGAGCCAGAAGAAGGATATATCATTGTCGATTAGGGCGATCCTGAACAGTGATTCTTCCAGGGAAAGTAAAATGTCATTAAATCGTCAATCTTACGATGTAATTGTTAAGATTTCTCAAATTCTTTATTTGATCTTAACAACTTTCGTATAAGATAGAAGGAATATGCCTTTTCATGAAAATCCGGGGGAAGTAAACGATGATTGCACAGATCAAGAGATATAGATTACGAAAAAAAATAAAAAACATCAAGAAGATCAGCCTCACGGCTTTACTCGGTGGGTTGGTCACTATTTCAGTTATAATGACATTGACCCTCATGGTCATCTCATCTTATACATCTCAGAAACAGTCACTCATTGATAACACCCTTTCGCTAAACTATGCAAGCGCTGTGCAAATGAGCCAAACGCTGGATTCGCTTTTTTATTCCATGCAGGAGAGCTTGAAATATGCAGCCAATTATTTCCCGGATATGGATCAGTCCAATACAAAAGAGTTGAATTCCACATTGGATTTGGTTCGCAATAGCAGTAATTTTTTTAATTCCGTTTCTTTGGTAGATAAAGCGGGAGTAATCAAGTCTACCTCACCCTACTCACAGGCTAGTGTAGGTCACCATGTTAGTTCCCATGCAGCAAAAGAAGCGGTTAAATTGAGGACTTCGTATATCTCCGAAGCGTACCAGACACCCAGAACGAAACGCAGAATTGTATTTGTCAGTGAACCGATCTTTGATTCGGCAGGGGAGTACCAAGGAACAATCGGTGGAAATATCTTTCTGCAGGAAAATAATATATTGAGTCTGTCTTTTGGCAGTCAGCTCAAGACAAGTAATGGTTCCTACTTTTTTATTGTGGATAAGAAGGGCACTTTGTTATTTCACCCAAACACCAACCGAATTGGTGAAAATGTCAGTAAAAATGAAGTGGTGCAAAAGCTGCTAGTAAACAAGCACGGTAAAGAACAATACAAAAATCTGGCAGGTGTGGATTCGCTTGCAGGTTATTACAAAGTTCCATCAACAGACTGGGGTGTCGTAATCGTGTCTCCAACCCAAACGGTGTACGATCAGTTGAATCATCATATCCGTATGTTGTTGCTGTACACCTCAGTTCCTTTCCTGATCCTGACCCTTATTGTGGTTCGGGTTGCACGCAAGCTGGCCAGTCCTTTTGCTATGCTGGCTGATTTGGTGAATCAGGTCGATAAGGGACAAGTGGATCTACCGGTGATGAAACCTCACTGGAATAGAGAGGCAGACCTTCTAACAAGAGCAGTTGTTGGCGCATTGGCGAACTTTAGGAAACAGACAAACCAGCTTGTCTATGATGCCAGAACAGATGTTTTAACAGGTATGAACAATCGCAGAACCTTCGAAGAAGTTATTCAGGAATGGATTCAGGATGAGGCGCCATTCTCCATTATTGTTCTGGATATCGACCGCTTCAAGTCCATTAATGATACATTCGGTCATCATGCTGGGGATGAGGTCTTGAAACACATTGCCAATATCATTCAATTGTCTGTTCGACCAGAAGATGTCTGCGCCCGGTTTGGTGGAGAGGAATTTGTAGTCTTGTTAAGAAATTCCGAGTCTAACGTAGCTTTTGAGATTGCTGAACGTATCCGAATAACGGTCGAAGAAAGCGTATTGCCTATAGATCGTTCCGTCACCATCTCGGCTGGAATTGCTGAATATCCGAAACACTCCACAACATCCACAGAACTGTTTCACTTGGCGGATAATGCACTGTATCAAGCGAAGGAAGAGGGGCGTAACCGTACGGTTACGATCCAAACGGTTATTAAATAAGCAAGCAAAGAAGCTGTTCCCTAAAAACTAGGAACAGCTTCTTTTGTTTTCTATACCTCTTGTGAGGTTCTGGCCAGAACCTCATTTGTATACGTTTCTCCCCAATCTCGCATGCTGAAGATGATCGGCCGTAACGTTTCACCAAATGGTGTGAGGGAATACTCCACTTTAGGTGGGATCTGGGGGTATATTTCACGATGAACAATTCCGCTGCCTTCCAACTCTCGAAGTTGCAGGGTGAGCATACGCTGGGTGATGTCAGGAAACAATTTTCGGATCTCGTTAAATCTCAAAGGACCGGAGAATAAATGATACAAAATGGCACCTTTCCATTTGCCTCCGATCACGCTGAGGGTAACTTCTACGGAACAGCCGTATGGCGCGGGACATAGCTTGGTTGCGTCCTTTTTCATTATAGTACACCTCCACTTTAGGGTGATTTTCTATGGTATCCATTTGGGTGGTTACATTACATAAAGTACGTATAGTTCATGAAAGAGCATATCACTTATGATGAAGATTATAAACCCTAATTATAGTCGAAGGCAGATGTGTTGATGTCTATAATAAAAAAAAGAGCCCCGGTTTCAGGCTCTTCTCTGGATGTATAAAATATGATGATGAGCGTATTTACGCTACTTTAGTGATGATAGAATGGAGTCACATAGAGCCATCGTTGCAATATTATCCTTGGCGCTGGAATATGGGACGGTCTGATTCTGGCAACACTTGATGAAGTGCACCATTTCACCAACAAACCCGCGTAGATAAAGGTCGCGATAAGCTCCTGACATGGGAGATCCGGAAGGTGTATATACAGTATCTTGCTCCTCGAGAGATTTCCAGGGAAGGTTGGTCGAGCTTCGGGATTGATGAACAGTAAGTGTGTTGATCTCTTCAGCTGACGCAAATCCGTTGTCAAAGGTGACGAGTACACTTTCACTCTCCCGTGACCAAGCACTCATGCCGGTAAAATAAGCACTGCCTACTACGTTATTCTCAAATACAAGGGAAATGCTTTGATTAATGTGTTCCCCATCTTTCACGGTTGTGCCTGTAACTCGTATTGCTTCTCCAAATAAGTAACGCATCAGATCGACCATATGAATGGCAGCGAGCTTCATGAATTGTTCCTCATCTTTGCAAAATGGGGTACTGTCTACAGCGAATTTCATCTGGAATGAACGTACTTTACCTAGCGAACCACTATCAATGAGCTCCTTGAGCTTCATATATACCGGAGCATAACGTTTCATAAAACCGACCATGACAATGACGCCAGCCTGCTCGGCAGCTTCTGCTACAGCGGCGGCTTCCGCTGCATTCCATCCGAGCGGCTTATCCACGTATACATTCTTACCAGCCCGAATGCATTCAAGGACAAGAGCGGTCTGATCTACAGGCTGTGCGACCACAACGACACCGTCACAAGTTTCCTGCTGTAACATAAGCCCAGCGTTATCATACGCTTTTCCGTTGCTGCCAAATCGCAGCAGAGCTGCTTCAGAGCGTTCCATACTGCGTGTGGCAATGGCCTGGATCTGCGCTCCGGCTTCAACAACAGAAGGGTAAATATTTGTGGATGCATGAAACCCGGCACCGATAAAGCACAGATGGGTTGTTTTCAAGGTGGATCTCTCCTTCATTTTTGCATTCGTATGGATGGTATATTTGTTTAATGTTACGATAGGGTGTTTGAAGTTGAGAAAAAAGGACATATGTCCTATTCTTGAATGAATAAAAAAGAAGTTGCATTTTTATTTTGGAGCATGTATACTCTGAATTACGGTAAAACAAGGAATTGCTTCACCGGAACGCTTTTCATCGATGGATGAGGAGATACATATTATGCGGTCGTGGCGGAATTGGCAGACGCGCACGGTTCAGGTCCGTGTGGGCTAACCCCCCGTGGAGGTTCGAGTCCTCTCGACCGCATCTAACAAAAAAGGTTCGTGAGTTGCTCTAGGGCAATCCACGAACCTTTTTTTATTTTGTGGATCATTCGTGTGAAGCCTACATTTTGCTACCGGCTTGCTAATGCTAATGTTGCCGCTGGCGCAGAATGACTGCCATGATGATTCCGGCAATGGCTCCTGCAATACCAAATAGCGTAACACTGGCAACCACTTCAACCGACTGGAGACGAAACAAAAAAGCGATACCACTGCCAAAAGTGGTTCCAGCGAGAAATCCGAGCGAAATTCCTAATTCTTTGGTTAATTTCATTGCTTCACCTACTTGGAAATGTGAGATATGGATTTGCAAATATTGGGTACAGGCAGTAAAGTGTGATCAGGAAAATCATCACATTTTATTTCCTTTTTTATCTTGTGGTTTTAACCCGTTAATTATGCATGATATCTCATATGGGAGGGTAAGAGCGAATGAATATGAACGAACGAATTGCAGCATGGAATGAGGAAGCACAACAGTGTGCTTGCGGTCATCAACACCGGGTGGTGGATATGCTGATTCATCTGGAAGCTGGGGCCATTCAGAGGTTACCGGGTTATTTGTCTGAGCAAGGATATCGTCAGGTGACGGTTGTTTATGATCGACATACGTTTCTGGCCGCTGGATCTGATGTGCTGAGCAGAATTCGGGAAGCGGGAATGGATGTGGATGAGATCGCTCTACCGGAGAATCGTACGGGTGATATCATTGCGGATGAAGCAGCTATTGTACAGGTCATGTTGGGTGTGAAACTGGAAAGTCAGGCTGTAATTGCGGTGGGTTCAGGTACCATTCATGATCTGGTGAGATTTGTTTGTTCCAAAATGAACAAGCCCTTTCTGTCGATACCGACAGCGGCTTCAGTGGATGGGTTTACCTCTGCGGGTGCACCCTTAATTGTAAGCGGCGTCAAACAAACATTTCAGGCTGTTCCGCCGGAGGCTATCTTTGCCGACCTGGATATTCTGGAGCAAGCCCCCCAAGTGATGACAGCTGCCGGATTCGGAGATATGCTTGGTAAATATACTTCACTTGCAGACTGGATTGTTTCTCGTGAACTGGGCGGAGAACCGTTCTGTCCAGTTGCTTATCGGATGACAGAAGAAGCGCTGAATACCTGCATAGATCATGTACAAGCTATTGCGGAGGGGCGAGCAGAGGGAGTAGCTGTATTAATGGATGCATTAATTGTTTCCGGTATCTCCATGCTGATCATTGACCATTCCCGTCCGGCATCCGGAGGTGAGCATCATCTGTCTCACATCTTGGAGATGGATCTGATGCAAGCGGGAGAAAGACCGGTTTTGCATGGTGCCAAAGTTGGCGTAGCTTGTGCATTACTTACGGTAAAATATAAAGAACTTGCACAGGCATCGGGTGAACCGGTGTTTGGGATATATGACCAATTGCCGGAGGCTTCTCAGCTCATCGTATGGTTGGAACAAGTAGGTGGACCTGTGACTACTGAGCAACTCGGTGTAACCCCGGAGATGGTGGAACATGCGTTCAACACAGCGCATACGCTTCGTCCTCGATATACGGGGTTGAGATATATCAATGAAGTGTTGAACACGAAGTTAGGATGACCTTTTAGTGAGAATGGTCATGATGAAATGCATAAACTTAGCTTGTAGCGGGCTCTGATGGCTCTCCTTGGGAGCGAAAGGCGAAAAAGGGTAGGTTACCTGACACTTCTGATGGAATAGCCAGAACAGTGCTTCAAGTTCGAGAGAGAAGGTATGCATTTCATTTTAAAAAGGCTCTGGCCTCCTAAGAGGAGGTCAGAGCCTTTTGGCTGTTCGCTTATTTAGTTGTTGCGACGATCTTTCAAGATGACATCTGCGAACAAAATAGTTTTCGGGATACGGAAAAATTGCTCCGCTTGTTCCTGAAACGCAGCAGAAGGCAGTGTTCCCTGATGCAGCCATTTGCGGAAAGTGCCGGGATGAACCCCGATCCAGTGGCTGACATCTGTCACCGACAAATCATGGACCATACACAAGCCTGTCAAAATACGGTTACTAACCGGAGAACGGGTCACCGTACGCTTCATGAAGCGAGATGACTCGGGTTGACATATAACAGGGCTATTACGCACAACTTCTTCATTGAAGAGAATATGACGGGGGTAGCCGAGTAATTGGCAAGTCTTGTCCAAATTGGTACTGCCGGGTATCCGTCCTTCATATACCCACGCACTGACACTGCGTGAAGAGATGGAGAGGTCTTCAGCAAGCTGGGACAATTTGATATCATTGGCCATCAGCACGGCAAGAAGAACCCGATTGCGGATTTGACAGCGTGTCGGTTTTCGGAATCGTTTAACACGGACGCCTTTTCCCAAGTATTTACGGTTGATCAGAGACCACGCCTGGATGGAATGTTGTTCTGGTTGATTAGGCATATTTCCTCCGATTTTTTTTAACCAAATACTACAATAAACAACGGGGTACTTTCAAGTGCCGGGTTTACCGGTTACAAATGCGTCAATGCGTCAATTCATGATAAAGAGGGAACTACGAACTAGACCATGCGCAATTCACATCCTAGTATATTCCTAGATTACAATGTTTCACTAAAAATGAGGGGAGATATTGAACAGGAATAAAAATAATATAGTTCTAATTACTTATTATTAGGTCTAAAGAACTTTTATCTGTTTTTTGTTGATATGATGCGGTTTATTTCCCTGAATTCCCCAAAAGCATGTGATTTTCGTTCTCCTGTTGCGAAGAGGATGTGCACAAATCTGAAATGATAAATCCGCATGTTCAGCATGACATGTGACCTGTCAAATCTCTTACTTTTACATATATTGTATGATACTCAAGTGTAAGGGAGAGGTGAGGGACGTGAATCTATCTGTGAATACCTTTGCTGCCATCTCGGGAGCATTTGTTACGTTTGCTTTTGGCGGATGGGATCAGTTACTGAGCCTGCTCGCGGTCGCGATGGCTGTGGATTATATAACAGGTTTGGCAGCGGCGGTAAGAACAGGTACCGGGTTGAATAGCAACATTGGATTCTGGGGGATTGCTCGCAAAGGGCTCATGCTGACCGTTGTTTTGCTTGCTCATCGAATTGATCTGATCATGGGAACCGATTTTATCAAAGGCGGAGCTATTTATTTCTATCTGGTGAATGAACTCATTTCAATTACCGAGAATTATGCCAAAATCGGTCTTCCATTGCCTGCAAAGCTCAGACAGGCCATTGCAGTGTTGAAGAAACAGGAAGATCAGGAGTATCTGATGAATCGTGAATGGGCCAAACCGCAGCAAACTCCAGACAACATCAAGCAGCAGGCTGAAACAGGACAAACTTTGGAGGATGACTCAGCAAAACAGACGGAGGATGGATCGCAAAAGAAATCCGAATCGAAAGGAAACGGTTCGGATTAGTTTTTCTTATCAAGAGAACGTTTCCAAGTATCCTTTCGTAATAGAGAACGTTATGATATATTTTGGATACATGAAAATTCATTCATTTCTACTATTATATTAAACGAGGTGCTTGCCCAGATGATAAAACATATTGTCCTGTTCAAAATGAAAGATCGCTCAGCAGAAAGTATTGAAGCTGCAGCCCAGGTGCTTCGCAATCTGGAAGGTAAAATTGATGTTCTGGTTTCACTTGAAATTGGGATTGATGTGCTTCGCTCGGAGAGATCGTTCGACATTTCACTCACGGCGGAGTTTGCGTCACTGGAAGATCTTCAGGCGTATCAGGTACACCCGCTTCATCAGGAAGTTATCAAGTACATGAACGAAGTCAGAGAACAGTCAATTGCAGTGGACTACGAAATCTGATCTGTCATTCAAACTACGTTGAGATAAAGGGGACTCTGCATGAGCGATTTAAGAGACGTTATGGAATTTCTATATATTTTTGTTGTGTTTCTAATCGCTTGTCCTGTGATGGTATTCTGGCTTAAGCGAAGAGGGAAACGGAACCGATAACTCACTGAACGGGAAGTGAACGAATGTATTATGTGAACAGAGAACAGATTGCCCGCCGGCTTGCTGCTGTACCGGAAGTAGCTGAAGGACTTCGTGGGGCAGCAGAGGCTTGGGATGGCGGTCTCATGCTGGGGATGGTACAGGAACGTTGTCTTCACCTGGCGATCGAAATTGTTACCGATGTGGGAAGTTATCTGATAGACGGCTTCATCATGAGAGATGCGAGCAGTTATGATGATATTATTCAGATTAATTATGAAGAAAAGGTTTTTGATCATTCGACCTATGAGATATTGCGTCAGCTTGTCACGTTACGCAAACCACTGGTGCAGGATTATTACAGTTGGGAGCGGTCTGAGCTTCATCCGCTTAGCGTAGAGTTGCCGAGTATACTTGAACATTTTACTACTCAGGTTAGCGCCTACGTGGAAACAGAACTTGGTCCTTTCAATACGGCACAGGCCGAGGGACAGCGTAAGGAATGAGGGAAATCGCATGACAAATGAATCAAAAGAATTTAATGAAGTAAATACTGAAAGTAACGAAACGAATGAAACACCTTCCGGATTCCATCCGGTGTATATGGTTGAACTCTTGTTCCGGGAACGTCCAGAGGTGGATCGCCTGCGTTTGCAGGAATCGATGATTCGTCATACAGGACAAGTCCGACTGGATGTGAAACAAGGGAGTGGAGAGCAAGAGCATGAGATGCTTGTCTTCTATCATCTGGACCATAAGGTATCCTTCCAGGAAGGAAATATCCCTGCGCAGACCTGTATGCTCCCTGTGAATAAAATTGCAGATCGTGCACGCTTTGGCGGGGCTCTGCAGCAAGCATGGCATTGGCCGGAAGTGGGACAAGTTGTAGAAGCTTCACGTTACTCCATCCGGATACATGATATGTTCACGGCTGCTATGCCTCGTAAACAGCGCTTGGAGCTGTTTCAGAAGACTGTACTGGCAATCATGGAGAGTGTCACCTGTGACGCGCTGTATTGGTATGGCAGTGATAAGCTGGTTGAACCGGAAGCATATACGCAAGCTCAGGAACGTGAGGAACATCTGTATGCAGCCATGAACGTTCGAATGTATCAAGCCGGAGGTACAGAGGAACAACGCGGGTTGGTCATGGATACCGTGGGATTATCTGCGCTGGGTGTACCTGATGTCCAGTGTCACTTCGTCGGTCTTGATCCAGATACGGTGGCTCAGACCTTACTGGGTGCAGCGTATTACATATTTGATCAGGGGGATGTTCTGCAAGATGGACAGACGCTGGGTTCTTCAGGTGGACGTCGCTGGCGTTGTGAACATCAGGCGGCATTGATTGCACCGGGACGATATGTGATTGATTTGGACCCGGGGGATGAGCATGCCGCGGCTGATCTCGAGCCGGCTCGTCAGAATTGAGTTTAAGCCAAGTCATCTGCATCCATTCAAAAAGAGCGTTCAGATTATTTTTAACATCTGGAGTGTCAAGTCAAGCCTGTGCTGCTTATAATGCATCAACAGAGTAGGCATTCGCCCGGATGGCTGAGCGACAGACCGTTGCTTCTAGTCCGGTACTTAAACAATAGTAAAGGGAGAGATGTGACGTGAAGGATTCTAACAAAAGTTTGTTGTGGGGAGCTCTAATTGGCTCCGTGGTTGGCTCAGTAACGGCATTATTGCTGGCGCCGAAATCGGGACGTGAACTTCGTCAGGATATTACAGAAGGTGCTCGTCAGGTATCGGAGAAAGGTCAGGAACTGGCTGGTATCGTGGGAGAACAAAGTTCGCAGATCGTATCCAAAGTTAAAGAGACCGCAGATGTCGTGATTCAGGATATTCAATCCTGGCGCAATTGCGCTGAAGGGAAAGAAATTCGCATATCGGCAGCCATTGTTGATAACGATATCGATAAAGCAGTGGATGAACCCGGAATTGACATCGTAGCGAAGCTTCCTGCGGATGAGTCCAAGGACGACAACTAAGCAAAGCTTGATAAGCAGGCTTTCCTCTATTTAGAGGAGAGCCTGCTTTGTTGCGTGTCCACACATAGATGACGTAGCGCGTGGATTTAATTTGAACCCTGCGATGAAATCGGGTAAGATGTAGGTACCTTTTTGCCGGAATGTTCATACGGTAGGAAGAAAGCTTTGAGAAACAATCGTTTTGAGAACCAATTCAATGAAGAAGGAAGCGGTGTGTTCGTGCAGCAAGCAATCGCTATATTAGACTCCGGTGTGGGGGGATTGACCGTCGCCAAGGAAGTGATGCGTCAGCTCCCGCGGGAAAAGATCATTTATTTTGGGGATACTGCCCGGACACCGTACGGACCCCGTTCGTCCGAACAAGTAAAACAATTTACGGAACAAATCGTTGATTTCTTGATCCAATTCGATCCGAAGGTTATCGTTATCGCCTGTAACACAGCAACAGCAGCCGCGCTGGAGTATATCCGTGCCAAGGTGAATGTGCCTGTCATTGGTGTTATACATCCAGGTGCGCGGGCCGCAATCACAGCGACACGTACAGGACGTATTGGTGTGATTGGTACCACGGGTACCATAGGTAGTGGGGCTTATACATCGGCACTCAAACAGTTGTCCCCCTATATTGATGTGGTCAGTCAGGCTTGTCCGGCGCTGGTGCCGTTGGTGGAACAAGGTGAATTTCGTTCCGAGCACACGACACATACGGTGGAACAATCATTGGGCGAGATTAAACAACAGCCAATCGATTGTCTTATTCTGGGTTGTACGCATTATCCCTTTCTCATGGACACGATTCAGGAAGTTATGGGGCAGGAAGTGAAGTTAATCAGTTCAGCAGATGAAACGGCACGTGAAATCAGTACGATTTTATATGATAAACGAAAGCTGGCCAGTGGGGATGAGACTCCGGTGCATCAATTTTTCTGCACGGGTGACCCGCGAATGTTCCAGAATATCACCCGTCGATGGTTGGGGGAGCAGATCTCCAAGACCCCTGTTGTCTGGCAGGTAACGCAATTATCATAGTTATACTCAAAATATGCATGAATAAGACTTTTAATTAATGTATTTTGGTTGTGGACGATCCCGGAACTGTGAAGTTCCGGGATTTTTTGTCGTCATTATGCATTAACCGGAGAGAAACATGATTCATGTCACATGACGGACAACCTGACCTGCATACATATGTTACAGACACAAAATCGGTCAGAACTGGACAGGAGAACTGTCTTTTCCTGCGGAAAGGAGAACAACATGGATCTGCAGTGGATTATCGTTCAGCGGGGAGATACATTGCCGCGAATTGCGTCAGCACATCATATGACCAAAGAGTTTCTTGCTGCACTGAACCCGGAAGTAGCTGCCCAGCCATACTTGCTGGCGGGTCAGATGCTGCGTATTGTCCCCGGGACAGGTCGCAGATACGCTGTACCACCTGGAGAAAGTGTAGGGGAGATTGCAGGCAGATTTGGTCTGGACGAAGAGGTATTGCGCCAGGCCAATCCCGAAAACACCAATGTAACCGACTGGGTTGGTCGCTGTATTCATATTCCGGCTTCGAATGGAAAAACTATTGTGAAGATTCAGGGAGAGTATGGTTATCGAGAATTAATCAGGGATATAGACAAGCTGGAGAATCAATACCCGTTTATCGAGACGGGGTCCATTGGAACAAGTGTCATGGGGAAGTCGCTGCCTTATTTGCGTATTGGGCAAGGGTCCAGACATATCCATGTTAACGCTTCCGTTCATGCTAATGAGTGGTTGACAACTGCAGTTCTGATGAAGTTTATCGAGGAGTATGCCGAGGCGTATAGTGCGCATAGGACATGGCATCAATACCAGACTGAACGCTGGATGCAAGAGACGACACTCTGGGCCGTGCCTATGGTTAATCCGGACGGGGTCGAACTGGTTCAGGAAGGTGTGGTCAATCAGCATCCACATGCACAGCAGTTGTTGGCCTGGAATGCCGACAGATCACATTTTACCCATTGGAAGGCCAACATCAGAGGGGTGGATCTAAATGATCAATTTCCAGCCCATTGGGATGAAGAGGCAGCGAGAAGAGGTGTGACCTCACCTGGCCCCAGGGATTATGCAGGGACAGCGCCATTGACAGAACCGGAGGCACAGGCCCTTGCGCAGTGGACGCAGCAACATACATTTGATGCGGTTGTATCCCTGCATAGTCAGGGACAGGAGATCTATTGGAACTACCGTGATCTGGAACCTAGAGAGAGTGGACCGTTGTCGCGTAGACTCGCCAAAGCTTCCGGCTACAAGGCGGTGAAGCTCGGTGGCAGTGATGCCGGATACAAGGACTGGTTTATTCAAGATTTCGGTAGACCGGGCTTCACGGTAGAAGTTGGATTGGGTGTTAATCCGCTTCCCGTAGAACAGTTTGATGATATTTGTATAGAAGTGGGAATGTTGCTGGCTGAACTGTTATCCAATGGACAATGAGGCAAGACCCGGAATTATGATGGTGTGAAACTTAACAGTAGATCATTCGTATAACAGGAACGGACGCTATGAGCGACGTTCCGTTTTTATTATTTTTTATAATGACATTCTACGTCATTCGTTCTGAATGTTTTTGAACGGGTAATGATGGATGTGCCGTTTCGGTGACATATATTTATTATACGGAGGGATTCAAATGAAGTGGAGAAGACTGCTGTCGTTCAAACGATGGACACAAGTTTTCAAAAGGCTCCCCCGGCTGCTCCGGGCTCCGCAGATTCCTTTGGGAGAAAAGTTGTTGTTTATTATTCCAGCGCTGTTGTACTGGGTGCTTCCTGACGTAATGCCGTTTATGCCCATCGATGATATCGGGGTCACTTTGATTCTGATGAACTGGTTTGTAAGCCGGGCAGAACGTAAATATCCTGTGCTTCAGGAGGGGACACCTTCTTAATTTGCGACCAAATGGATCATTTTAACATTGAATTCGCATCAATGTTATTGCGAAGAGCGGTAACTTTCTTTACAATAGATGCTGTAGTTTAAGAATGCTGAAATTGTTGAACCCAGCAATTACAATATAGGAGATGAAGAGAATGAACTGCAAAATTACGCGTAATGCTGCTAAAGTATTGAAGCTTGAATTGGACAAGCCGGAGAACGAAGGAAAAAAACTGCGCGTTGTCATCACACATGCACATGGTGACCATGCTCACTACGGGCTTGATCTCGACACACCAAAAGAAAATGATACGGTTGTATCTACGGATAAAGAAATTGATGTCATTCTTGCGAATGATCAGCCTTTGTTGAACGGTGTTAAAATTGACTACCTCTACTTCCCGGAAGAGGGATTTGTTATTACGAATCCGTCCCAAGGTAATCACGGCGACCACTAAGGGCGCGAAGAAGGGGAACTCATGGCTAACGATATCCGTGTATGCGAAAAGTGTAATCATGTCCGACTGAAATCGATTGTACCCAAGTTGCAAAAAATGGCTCCAGACACGGAGATCAAGATTGGGTGCAAATCCTATTGCGGTCCTTGCGCGAAACGTGCGTTTGTCTTTATCAACGGTCGGTACATCAGTGCGCCGACAGAAGAAGAAGTGCTCGTCAAAGTCGCAAAGTTCGTGAAGTAACAGGATATAACAAGGTGAGTGGAGAAAACTGTCCACACATCAGAAAGGAGGGGCTAAGTGCCTCTCCTTTTTTTGCGTTTGGGTAGCAGTGAAAGGATGTTTTACTCCATACCACCTTTGACCATTTCAGTAATTTGGAAGGAATCTTCTTGAATTTCAATGGCAATGACGGTAATATCCTTTTTCAGGAAATGGACATGTCCAAGTCGTTCTTCCTTCAATTCTACCCAGCCTGTATCCGCTAACTTCTGAAAATAATCCATTGGTGGGTAGAGTCCTTGCTCACCCCCAATATGTTTCAGTTCGTACTTAGCCCCTTTTTTAAGGTTGGGATCATCGGAATAAGTTATATTCTCAATAAGTTTTGCATTGGTTGGAACCGGGATGTCTGGGTTCATGGATGACGCTGTATATCCTTCTATCTCGTATGTAGCTGGAGCGCAGCCTTGTACCCAAATGAGCAAGGGCAACATGCAGAGTGTCAATATTATTTTCTTCAAATGATTTCCTCCTGCTTCGTCATGATTATCTAATTAACGTAGCGTAATCAACTAAAGTTACGTTAAAAACACAAAAGAAGAATAAGGAAGGCTTGTGTTATCCATCCTAAAGGGGTAACAGGAACATGATAATCCCAAGGAGGAATACTCATGCCGAAGCGTTATGATTCCAGTTTGCAAGCCGATACCACCGTATCTCAGGCGCAAAATGCGGTGAACAAGCTTCATTATGCTGTATCTCAGGCCATGTCTCATCCGACGGCACAGACCATTGTACAGGCGGAACGTCGTCTGGCACACACGGAGCAGGCGATGCGACAAGCAGAGCTTTCGCTCGGAGGGCAAGGTGTTGAGTTGGCAGAGGAAATGTTCATCGAGGAGAAGAGAAGATTGAATTCAATCCAGAGTCAGCACGGTCAAGGGAATTTATAACGTTCCTGTCACATCAGAACCCGCAGGGCAGCAATGCTTTGCGGGTTTTTCATATCATTTGCAAAGACTCTGGGTCCATGGGTTTACTCCGACAGTATGTCGAATGGTCGCTTAAAATTCTGTGAGAAGGTTAATAGAACAAGAGCAGGCAAAATTCCATACGGGAGGTACAGAATGACAAAACATATTACAGATTGTACGATTCTGAACAACGGAGTAACGATGCCATGGCTAGGATTTGGAACATATAAAGCAAAAGGTAAGGAAGTACAACAGGCGGTTGAGACCGCTTTGGAGGTTGGATATCGCAGTATTGATACCGCGTCCATCTATGGAAATGAAGAAGAAGTGGGACAAGCTATTGCAAGCAGTGGTGTTGCCCGTAACGAACTGTTTGTGACGACCAAGCTTTGGAACGAGGATCAGGGATTTGATTCAACGTTGAGAGCATTTGAAGCTAGTCAGAAGGCACTTGGACTGAATGTAATTGATCTTTACTTAATTCACTGGCCTGGCAGAGACCAGTATAAGGAGACGTGGAGAGCATTCGAACGTCTATATAGCGAAGGAAGCATCCGTGCGATTGGTGTGAGTAACTTTCAAGTACATCATTTGCAAGATATCATAGATGAGGGCGGAACGGTGCCTGCGGTAAATCAGGTAGAGCTGCATCCGGGTCTGATCCAGCAGGAACTTCAAGATTTCTGTGGGGCTCAGGGAATTCAACTGGAGGCTTGGAGCCCGATCATGAAAGGCAAGCTGAACCAAGAGTCCACCCTCAAAGCGCTGGCCCAGAAATATGGGAAAACGCCAGCACAGATTATTCTGCGTTGGGACATTCAGAATCAGATTGTGACGATTCCGAAGTCCGTTACCCCGGAGCGTATTCGTGAGAATGCGGACATCTTTGACTTTGAATTGACACCGGATGAGTTGAGACAAATTGATGCACTGGATTCGGATAAGCGGACGGGTCCACATCCAGATCAACTGTTCTGGGATTAAGTGGGTGGCGCTAATTGAATATAAGTGTTTGATGAACTACTTGTGTTTGTTCCGGTTACGGAATCGTTCTTTTGATCGCTGTTGTCTCCAAATTTTTTTGAATCCTCTTTTCAGAGGATAAAATTCGGATACAAAGGCGCACGCTTCGCTTCTTCAGAATCGATTCCGTCCCCTCCACAGTAACTGTTCATCAAACACAAGTATATACAATGAGCTTGAGTGGTGTGTAGCATATAAAAAAAGCAGCAGGATCGGGGAATATCCCCTGATCCTGCTGCTTTGTGTGTGTGACTTAGCTTAATTTTTTTTCGGGACTTCGCAACCGTCATCTGTGCAGACTCCGCTGCCGTCTGTTTCTGTTGTGGTGGATTCAACCATTGTGAATGGGGAACGCTCGTCCCATGCTTTTTGAATGGCATCCAGGAACACCTCGTCAGGCTGAGCGCCCGATACAGCGAACTTGCGGTCGAATACGAAAAAAGGTACACCACGGATACCGAGTTGCTCGCCTTCTGCTTGGTCAGCGCGGACATTGTCGGTGAATTGATCACTGGACAGCACTGCCGTAGCTGCATTTCGATCCAAGCCGACTTCTTCTGCTAACTGAGCCAACACTTCAGGGTCGCCGGAGTGTTTACCTTCAATGAACACAGCTTGGAATATCCGTTCACTCAGTTCAAGCGCTTTGCCTTGTGTATCCGCCCAGTGTGTCAAGCGGTGAGCTGAGAAGGAGTTCGTAGGGATCATGGCATCGATATTGTATTCCAGTCCTGCCGTACGAGCATTAGCATTCATCTGGGCATTCATACCTTTGGCCTGTTCCACGCTCATATTATATTTGGCAGCCAGATATTCCGAATTGGTTTTGCCTGGGTTCAATGCTGCGTTTGGATCAAGCTCGAAGCTTTTGAATTGCAGCTTCACTTCATCACGGTGTGGAAACTGTTCCAGTACATTCTCCAGGCGGCGTTTGCCGATATAACAGAAAGGGCACAGAAAATCAGACCATATCTCAATATTCATTTTATTATAACCTCCATCATCCTTTTAGTTGAAACCAATATGGTTACAATTATAAAGCCACTTTCTATAATTCGCAAGGAGATTACTTTTTATCCCGATATGCCTTGGACCAATGGTACGGTTGGATCTCATCCAGTCTCTTGAAGACCAGTTGACCAGAAGGGTCGTATACGGCAGCTTTGACTTCTTCGCCCCAGTAAAATAATCGTTCCTGGCATACACCGCAAGGTGTAAGGACCTTAAATTCTGAATGCTCGTCATCACGAGCGATACAGAGGGAGTGGGTGACACGTTCGTTCAATTTGTGAGCTTCCAGATAAGCCCCTGTTTCCATACATAGATGTGTGGCATCGTTGATGACCTCTGGCGCTACGCTAATCAGTAGGGAACCGGCTTCAGTATAGACGGCACCTGCGCCACCCCATCCCTGAGGATAACGTTGCTTCACAAATTCTGCGGCTGCATCGAACAATTTCTGTTCCATATTAAGTGGTTCAGTGTGTAATGTCATGTAATACAAGTTCCCCTTTTTAAATGCAAATACAAATTAAATTCATTTCGTGTATTGTTTAGTTTGTCATTACGATATTAATCATTGAGATGTTGCTGCTCCACTGTCTTCCTCTCGAAAGCGCTCAATCAAATCATAGGTAATCACGGTGTCCGAGACATGTAATCGCTTGGCTGCTTCATCATGACCTGGACGGCAAGCATTGATATCTGTTTTGTCACGTGTTGACAGGTCATAACAAGCGCCATTCTCGTAGATATAATCATCCGATGGAATATAAAATTCAGAACCATCCGAGAATGCGCCATTACGCAGCACAACCGTACGTGCAGACCCGTCATATACGTCGTTGCCCATATGATAATAGGACTGGTCGGACACGCCGAGCAGATGCAATACGGATGGCGTGATGTCCAGTTGTCCCGAAGGTTCGTCGATGGTTCCGGCATCTGCTCCGTCCGGTAAATGCACGAGCAGGGGAACCTCGTTCATGATTTGTGCCATATCCAGTTCGTTCAGCGAACGTCCCAGGAACTGTTCGTATTGTGATTGTTCCTTGATCGAGTTGTCGTGGTCTCCGTAGAACATAAAAATGGTATTTTCCCATAATCCCCGATTTTTCAGATCCTCCACCATCTTGCCAAGCGCCGAATCCACGTAATGAACGGATTGCAGATAATCACCGAACATCGTTCCCTGGAACTCGCCTACATCCAGTTGCTGCTTCTCTTTTGGCAGGGCGTATGGGTGGTGACTGCTGAGTGTAATGAGGAAGGAATAGAACGGTTCGGTCACCTCACTACTCATTTTCTCAACGGATTGCCGGAAAAAGGATTCATCAGACAGGGACCAGCCAAGCGGGTCATCCTGTGCAAAATCATTTTTACTATAAAACTTGTCGTACTTCATGTTCTGATACATCGTATACCGATTCCAGAAGCCACTCTCATAAGCGTGAAATACGTTGGTGCTGTACCCGTTGTCCTTCAGAATGGAAGGAAGGGAATCATACGTATGGTCTGCATATCGTACAAAGGCTGATCCAACCGGAAGTGGATGTAGGGAAATATTTGCGCCAAAATCGGCATCTGACGTTCTGCCCTGACCGGTCTGGTGATAAAAGTGACTATAATACTGACTTTCCTTCATCAGTTCATTAAAATGGGGCGTGATCTCCTGACCGCCAATGCTCTGGCCAATCATGAAGTTCATAAAAGCCTCACCCTGGACAATGATCACATTGCTGTCTTTATATTTGCCAAACAAGGCATCATTCTGCGGGGCAGTTCCTTGCCTTTCAGCGAAGAATGCCTTTGCTTGCTCAACATCAGCGGGTTCAGCCTGCGGCCCGGAGCCGATGTGGTCTTTGGCATAGTTGTACAGATCATAACCGTGAAAAGCGAGCAGTCCGGTCACATTGTACATGGATACATTCCACCAGTTGTTATCAAACAGGCCTTTGGCCCATGTTTTGCTATAAAAATAAATCGGGCCGACGGCGAGGCCAAGTCCCAGCACAAGGGCAATACTGCCAGCCGTGAGACGGCGGCGCAACCGTGCCTTGCCATCGTTATACGAATAACTCCCGTAACCAGTAATAGACGTGCTGGAGTGCTTCGAACGGTAACGTCTGCTGAACAGTACGATAGCTGCGAACGGAATGACGACAAGCCAGTCGGCAAAGAACCAGAGATCACTTGTGTAGATCAGTGTAGCGATGCTGTCACCTAATGCGTCAACTTGTCTCGCCTGCAACAATACCGGGATGGTCAAGAAATCCTGGAAATAGCGATAATACACCATATCGGCGTAGATTAGTGCGGTAAGCAGCAGGTTAAGGACGGCGAGAGACACGATCATGCCTCTACGTGGCAGCAACCAGGTCCAGAAGGACAAGAGTAGTAAAGATCCAATGGCAATGACTTTATCCAGCAGTCCCATCGTAATGTTATAAGCGTGAAGATTGTGATGGAGCCACATGAGTTTGAGCAGCATAAGTGCTAGAAAAATAAGATATAACATTAATGGATGATTTAGAAGCCCGCGTGGCATGGAACTGCGCGTAGGCCGAGTGACAACCATATGTATGTCCCCCTTGCTTTTTGTTGTTTTGTTATCGGAATGTAAAATAGGGCTCCATTCATTATAGCGTGGCCTCATGTGTTTTCAACTATGCCTCAGAAGAATTGATTTCTGCTGAAGCGAAGAGCGAAGTCGGTGAATTCTTATGACCAGAAAAGCGCACAAAAAAAGTGCGCCGGCCATGAATGGCAGGAGCACTTTAGATTCGAAATAATTATGAAGATTGTGGTGCTTTATTTCGTGGGGGCAGTGGGCCCAAATACTGATAGTACTGGGTTTCAATTCGTCCGTTGAACAACTTGCGACGTTTGTCTGCCTTATGACCGAAATACTCCTCAAAAGCTTTGGTCGACGTGATGGCAAAAAAGGACCATGTTGGCATGTCGAGGTAACTGCGCCCTAATGAGCGGAGCAACTTCTGAACTTCTTTTTCTTCACTCAAACGTTCACCATATGGGGGATTGGTAATGATGACACCATATTCACCCTGTGGTCTTGCGCGATGAGCGGGCAGGACGCTGACTTCAATATCTTTGGCGAAGCCAGCACTTTTAATCGCTGCCATAGCAACTTCAATCGCTTCAGGATCAATATCGCTACCTGAAATCTGTAATGGGACATCGTCACGTACAGCATCGAATGCTTCTTCGCGCGCCTGTTCCCATAATTCTTCAGGAATGACAGCCCAGTCTTCAGAGTTGAAGGTTCGACGAAGTCCTGGTGCAATGTTCCAGCCGATCATAGCGGCTTCGATCAGCATTGTGCCTGATCCACAACACGGGTCATAGAATGGACGGGTTACATTCCAGCGGCTAAGCTGAATAAGAGCTGCAGCAAGTGTTTCTTTGAGTGGCGCTTCGGTGACGAGTTTACGATAACCCCGTTTATGCAGACCTGGTCCCGTTGTATCTAAAGTAAGCAGGGCGCGATCGTTCAGCAGAATAACCTCAATCACATAACGAGATCCATCCTCTGGGAACCACTCTGTGTCATAAGTCAGCTTCAGTTTCTCTACGATTGCTTTTTTCACGATCCCTTGTGATGCAGGCACACTGCTTAACTGGGATTTTTGAGAGCGACCCTCTACAGGGAATTCGCCGTCGGCTGGAATCCACTCTTCCCAAGGCAGTGCTTTGGTGCCTTCAAACAATTCGTCGAAAGTTGTGGCAGGGAATTCACCCATTTTCACCAATACGCGATCCGAACTTCTCAGCCACAGATTACAACGGCATATATCAATATAATCTCCTGTAAAGAAAACCCGGCCGTTGTCGATCGTAACATCTTCATACCCCAGTTGCTTTAGTTCCCGGGCAACAACAGCCTCGAGTCCCATCGCCGAGGTTGCAATCAATTGCAATTGAGCCATGTGATTCATTTCAACTCCATTTCAAGCTGGAGAAGGGAGATCCTTCTCTCTGCTGTATAGTAACGGTGCGGCCTTGCCGCTTTCCGTGAAAAAACTTACAATGAGAAATGCGGTGAACGTATGCACTCCTCTTTCGAGGTGATGCATCAGTCAACCGCCTGTGTTGATAACAAACATTTATTATAGAACATTGGCATCCATATGGAAAGCAGTCCAAGTGTCCAAGGAGGATTTTAGTGGTGAATCTGACCCCTGATGAATATGTAAATCAATTATTTCAAGAGGATGAGCTTTTGCTAAAAGTGAAAGAGGCCATCCGTTCGAACGGGATGCCTGAAGTTTCCGTTGCTGCGGCGTATGGACGATTGCTCACGTTTCTAGCGAAGACATCCAAAGCAGAAGCTGCGCTCGAAATCGGCGTGCTGGGCGGTTACAGTGGGATCTGCATTGCACGAGGTTTGCGTGAGAATGGAACCCTGACTTCGCTGGAACTGAAAGAGGAATATGCGGCAATGGCGCGTGGTCATCTGGAAGAAGGCGGTTTTGGCGAAAAGGTAGAGTATCGCATTGGCCCAGCAGCAGACAGCCTGGAGCAATTGGAGCAAGAAGGTCGCACATTTGATTTCTTCTTTATTGACGCAGATAAGGAGAATTATCCGGTATATCTTGACTATGCCATTAAGCTGGCTCGGCCAGGTGCGGTCATTGTAGGTGATAATTGTTTCCTGCGTGGTCGTACACTGAATCCGGACAAGCAGGGTCCGGCCGTGCTTGCTGTTCGTCGTTTCAATGAACAGATGGCAAGTGACCCGCGTCTGGTGACGACGATGTTGCCGGATTACGATGGGCTGGTACTTGCCTGGGTGAAGTAAAAGTGGATATTTCCTAAAGATAAAACTCCGATGGAACACGATCTCGCGCTTTTATGCTTGTGAGGTGGATCGTGATTCTGTACGGAGTTTTCTAAAAACACACAAAGAAAGAGATGACAACATTTTGAATGATCAAAAATGTGTCGTCTCTTTCTTTGTATTTACAGATATCGTTGTAGTCGTTCTATTTATACTTCAGGTGTTCCGTACGTTTCAAACCATTTTTTGATGGTGTCAAAATCATCACTGAAGGACAAGCCCAGCATCAATAATACACGAGCTTGTTGTGGACTCAGGTTGTCGCCTGCAATGATACCTTTGCCACCGCCGTACACACTTCCTGAACCCGTCCGAGTGGTGGTCACAAAGATAACACCTTCTTCAATGGCTTTGGTACGAGCTTGTCCCATAGCTCTGGAGATACCGCCAGCTCCGGTACCGGAAGTCACGATTCCTTTGGCACCACTGCTCACGAATCCTTCAATGGCTCCACCGCCAGCTTCTTGATATGAGATCGCAATTTCTACTTTGGCCAGATCTGCCTTTGTGATTTTACTTAGATCAAATACGGGCTTCGCTGTGCCTTCAGGTTTCAAGGCACGTGCAGGAGCGCGGTAGATTCGAATGTTTTCTTCATCAATATATCCTACAGCGCCGAGCATCGGCGTTTCAAACGTATCTGTTCGATAATCATTTGTCTTGGTTACACCGCGAGCAAGCTGGATTGTATCATTCAACATGAGCACTGTGCCAAATGAAGTGGTACGACCACTACCTGCAAGTTTGATTGCGTTGTACAGATTGGCTTGAGCGTCAGAACCGATGACAGTCCATGGACGCATGGAGCCTGTGATCACGACAGGTTTGTCACTCTGAACCGTCATATCGAGGAAATAAGCGATTTCTTCCATTGTATCTGTACCCGTGGTAACGACAACACTGTCATACATTGCCAGAGCTTTGTCTACCGTCTGCGACAAGTCATAGAGGTCGGTCATGCTATAGGAACCTGAACCTGAGTTTCCGAATTGGAGTGTGCTAACATCAGCAATCTTCTGTTTATCCGGTAAGGCGTCTACCATCTCTCCAATGGGAAGCGTACCTGCCTTGTAATTCTGGAAGCTGGTGGCATCCTCGGATTGACCGGCAATCGTTCCGCCAGTTCCGATCACCAATACATTAGGGAGTGCAGATTGCTTGGAAGAGTCTGGTATTGCAGGGATGGAAGTATTGCGAGCCGGAGTAGTGGTTGCTGTCTGAACAGCACCTGTTGTGCCTTTCACCTCTACCGTAGCTGCGTGCGCAGCGTAGGTTCCAATGGGGGACAACGAGATGGTCAATGCTGTTAAAGCTGCGGTACTCCATACGGCCCAGGGACGAAGCTTGGATGTTTTACTCATGAATAGCACTCTCCTTCAAGTAAGTGTGATGTTAAGTTTTTTAAGAAGAATATGTATACCATTTCAAATTGATTGTATTTCATGTCAAGTAATATGACAAACATAGATAATGGTAGAGTAATCGGTTACATTCGTAGATAGTGAGAGTAAAATGATTATTTATGAGGAATTACGAAAGAATATTCAGTCTGATAGAGATATATAAGAGTTGATTTTAGTTGTTTTGAAGAGAAATACGCCTTCATTGTGTTAGTTAATATTACATAATGAGTCTTTTGTCCTGATAAAACGATGTATTTTAATAAAAGAATGTCGAATTGGGACTCATATCAGAAGTAGGTAACAGAATGAGAGGATGATAGTAACGCATATTAGGTAATGGGGCTCAATTACGGTCTAAAGAGTGGTTTCGTTATAGAGTTATGTTTATAATAGGGGTGATCAACATATGTAAATAAATATATAATACTGATTGGAGGAGAAACGATGAAACAGGCACCGAGAAAGTATGCAAATTACATTCCGATTCGGGAACTGGAGACTTTGGAAGAGAGGTTATCTCCCTTCAAGGTGTATGCAGAACTTCGTGATAACACTCCAGTCCGATATGATGAGCATCGAGAATGTTGGGATGTTTTCGGGTATGAAGATGTGAAGTACGTTCTGAAAAATCCCAAACTGTTCTCTTCTGCACGTGATCGTGCCAATACGAGCATGTTGACGACAGACCCTCCCAAACACAAACAGCTGCGTGATCTGGTGAACCAGGCGTTTACACCCAAGGCAATTGAAGCATTGGCTCCCCGTATTCAGGAAATCACAGATGAGTTAATTGCTCCACACCTGTCAGAAGGGCATATGGAACTTATTGATGACCTTGCAACACCATTGCCCGTCATTGTCATTGCGGAATTGATCGGAGTCCCTGCGGCGGATCGTCAAAAGTTCAAGGACTGGTCTGATGTATTGGTGAAAGGCGCACGTGATGATAGTGAGCAGGCTTTCCAGGAGTTATTGGAGGAGAAAAAAAGAAATATGCAGGAGTTGCATATCTATTTCACTGGCATTATGGAAGAACGTCGGTTGCAGCCAAAGGATGATCTGATCTCATTACTGCTTGCTGCGGAGATTGATGGTCAGAAATTGACTTCAGATGAAGTGGTAGGCTTCTGTATTCTCTTACTCGCTGCCGGTAATGAAACAACAACCAACCTGATTACCAATGCGGTTCGTATTCTGTCTGAACAACCTGAGCTACAACAGGAGTTGCGCGAACATCCTGAACGGATTACTTCTGCGATTGAAGAGACGCTGAGATATTATCCGCCAATTGTCGCGATTGGGCGGGTTGCCAAGGAAACTGTAGAGTTGAATGGTCAGATGATTCAAGCCGGGGAGCAGGTGATTTCCTGGGTTGGAGCAGCCAATCGGGACAGTGCCCAATTTGAAAACCCGGAAGATTTCATCTCTGATCGCAAGCCGAACAGGCATATGGGCTTTGGTTTTGGCATTCATTTTTGTCTGGGTGCACCACTCGCTCGATTGGAGGCAAGGGTAGTTCTTCATACATTGCTTCAGCACATGGGAAACATTCAACTTGTTCCGGGAACGGCTCTGCAACCGATACAAAGTGCTTTTGTATTTGGTGTGAAACATTATCCGATACAATTCAATCTAATAAATAAATGATGAATGGCGAATGAATGACAAAAGCCGCTCTCAGGCCAATTAGGCGCTGGAAGCGGCTTTTTCAAATGAAAAAGTTAAGATGTACTAATTAAGAAATGGATAGGGAATCAGGATTCCCGAATAGAAGCAGGTTTGTTATACAATTTGAATCGGACCCAAACCATATTAAGCAGCAGCAGTCCGCCAGATACGATAAACAGACCTTCGATTCCGATGAATCCTGCCATAAATCCTCCAATGATCGCTCCAAGCATGTTGCCCAGCGCCAGAGTACTCGTATTAAAACTGAATGCACGGCTGATCATGCTATCGGATGTATAGGAACGGATCAGGGCATTAACGCTCGGAAGCAGTCCACCCATGAACACACCCATCATGAAACGAACAAGAATGAGTTGCCATACGGTCTGAACAAATGCCTGCGGAATTAGCATGAGTCCTGTACCTATGAGGGAGAACGTCAGCACCTTGTGAGGACCAATCCGGTCACTCAGCTTCCCGAGAATCGGAGACATCGCCATATTGGATAGTCCCGTAACTGCACCGACAAGTCCTGCCCAGAAGGCCACATTTACATCCGAACCATGCAATTTTTGCACATACAACGGCAAGAGTGACATGGGGCTAATCATCGCAAACTGCAACAGAAACGTCACAGCAAACAGTGCGGGAAGTTGAGGTGACTTATTCAATTCCTTCAGACCGGACAATACGGATTGTGCCGGCAGTTTGGCTGCTTCTTGACGGTCGAACTTCTCCCTCACCAGGAACATGGCGAGCATGGAAGCGACAAAGATCAGTCCACCTGTAATATAGAAAATGGGGCGGAAGCCTACCGCATCCGCTAACAAACCACCAATGAGTGGACCCAGGATTGTGCCGGCAACCTGCCCGGACTGACTGATTCCCATGGCAAAACCCATGCGGTCTTTCGGTGTGGTACCCGATATCAGCGCAACAGCTGCAGGATTGAAACCGGAGATGGTACCGTTAAGCAAACGCAA
Source organism: Paenibacillus sp. FSL k6-2145 (assembly GCF_037976585.1). Lineage (NCBI taxonomy): Bacteria > Bacillati > Bacillota > Bacilli > Caryophanales > Paenibacillaceae > Paenibacillus > Paenibacillus sp. FSL k6-2145. The sequence goes on from NZ_CP150267.1 coordinate 4,342,926, forward strand.
TAAGAGAAGCTGCCAAGGATTCTGTGCCAGACCCATAAGGGCAATTACGATGGCCATCCCGAATCCCGAACGCAGCAGCATTACTTTTCGGCCATACTTGTCCGATAACTTGCCCCAGAGCGGTTGGAACAAAAATGAGGTGAGGAAATTGGCTGCAAAAATAAATCCCGCCCATATGCCAATTTCATGTTCGCCAACAACGCCCAGATCTCTTGCGAGATAAAGAGACAAAAATGGGGTAATCATGGTCATGCCCGAATTGACCAAAAATTGTCCGAACCAAAGCACAATGAGGTTTACTTTCCACGTTTTCAAAGTGCTTTCACTTCCTTTCAAAGATATTTCTGTAATTCTCAAAAAAACACCATTCTTTCATTATAACATAATTGGCATATGAGGGATGGGTGTAAGGAATGTCATAGTATTGTCACGTAGAACGCATCTGCATGTGGTTGTTACGGCTGTTTAAAAAGGGCATAATGGTAATTATGAGTCCAAAAACTATTGGAGGCTTCTTACATGAGCTATAATGATCGACTGATTCGGGCAAGTTTCAAACAACAGGTAGACCGTGTCCCGGTGTGGTACATGCGTCAAGCTGGACGTTACGATCCTGAATATCGCAAAATTAAAGAAAAGTACTCCTTGTTAGAAATCTGCAAACAACCCGAGCTGGCGGCTGAAGTTACACTCATGCCGGTACGCAAACTTGGTGTAGATGCGGCTATTTTGTATTCCGATATTATGAATCCGGTTGCCTCATTGGGCATTGATTTTGACATTGTAAAAAATATTGGTCCAGTTATCGATAATCCTATTCGGTCTGCTGCAGATGTGGATCGGCTCCGTCCCATCGACGTAGAAGGAGATCTGTCACATATTCTGGAAACCATTCGAATTCTGGATAAGGAGCTTGATGTGCCTCTTATTACGTTTGCGGGCGCACCATTCACGATTGCGAGTTATCTGATTGAAGGCCGACCTTCGAAAGGTTATATCCGCACCAAAACGATGATGTACAGCGAGCCTGAGGTGTGGCATAAGCTGATGCAGAAGCTTGGTGATATGGTTATTACATATGTCCGTGCGCATATTGCGAATGGCGGTAAGGCATTCCAGTTGTTTGACAGCTGGGTTGGAGCACTTTCTCCCAAAGACTTCAGAACATATGTGTTGCCTACGATTACCCGTATCTTTACCGAATTATCGGATTTGAATGTACCGAAGATTTATTTCCCTGGTGTTGCATCGGGTGAGTTGTTGCCAGCACTGCATAATCTGCAAGCCGATGTAATTGGATTGGACTGGAGAGTATCCATTTCAGAAGGGCGTCAACGTCTTGGTGGCAAGTTTGCAGTACAGGGTAACCTTGACCCATATGTGCTGACTGCCCCGATGGAACTGATTAAAGAGCAAGCCAAAGTGATTATTGACGAAGGAATCAAGGAGCCGGGTTATATTTTCAACCTGGGACACGGATTGTTTCCTGAAGCATCGCTAGAGAAGCTCAGAGAACTAACGGCGTATATTCATGAATATTCTGCCGAAGCAATGAAGACTGGGGTGACGGTAACTAATGACTAATACTGTAGGTGTACTGGTGATGTCGTATGGCACACCCGAAAATATGGAGAGTGTTGAAGCGTATTACACACATATCCGCAGAGGACGTCCGCCTGAACCGGAGCAATTGAAAGAACTGACGGATCGTTATGAAGCCATTGTTGGCGGTGTTTTCCCCCTTCGGGAGAACACAGACAATCAGGTCAAGGCCCTTCAAGAGACATTAAACCGCGATGAGCGTGGCACTGATGTGGAATTCCGTTGTTATCAAGGACTGAAGCATGCCTATCCGTTTATTGAGGATGGCGTGGAGCAGATGGCGAAGGATGGAATTCAGACAGCAATTGGTATTGTACTGGCTCCTCATTTTTCAACGATGAGTGTAGGCAGTTATATCAAACGTGCGCGTGAAAAAGCAGAAGAGCTGGGCGTTCATATGTCCTTTATTGAGAGTTATCATCTGCATCCGAAGTTAATTCAGGCGTTGTCCACACGTGTCAGTGCCAAGTTGGATGCGTTCGAAGAAGCTGGAGCAAAACGCGGAGATGTGAAGGTATTGTTCAGTGCGCACAGCCTGCCGGCACGTATTGTGGAGATGGGTGATCCATACCCGCAACAATTGCTGGAGACCTCGGAAGTGATTGCCTCACGTGTAGGAATAACCAATTGGCAATTTACGTGGCAGAGTGCCGGACGAACAGCTGAGCCTTGGCTTGGACCGGATATTCTGGATACGTTACAGGAGCTTTCGCGTGAACAGGTAGAGGATGTGCTTGTGGCACCAATCGGGTTTGTCTCGGATCATCTCGAAGTGCTCTATGATCTCGATATTGAGGCCAAATCGATTGCCAAAGAGATCGACATGCGCCTGATGCGTATTGATTCTCTCAATAGCGATCCTCTATACATGGAGACGTTAAGCGACGTTATTATAAGCCAATGGCAGCAAGGGTCGGATGAGTAATGGGTGATAAGAAACGCCGTGTTGTTGTTGTCGGTGGTGGCCTTACCGGGCTCAGCGCGGCATTTTATATCCGCAAGCATTACCGGGAAGCAGGAGTTGAACCCGTGATTACTTTGGTCGAGAAAAGCTCGTCCATGGGAGGCATGATTGAGACACTGCACCGGGATGGATTTGTGATTGAAAAAGGGCCCGATTCTTTCCTGGCTCGCAAAACAGCAATGATTGACCTTGCTAAAGAATTGGAGATTGATCATGAGCTGGTCAGTCAGAATCCGGAGTCGAAGAAAACGTATATCATGCAGCGTGGCAAACTTCATCCTATGCCAGCAGGACTTGTTCTTGGTATTCCTACAGAACTAAGACCATTCTTGAGAAGTGGTCTGGTCTCTCCGGCAGGCAAACTGCGGGCGTTGATGGATTTTGTCATCCCGCCGCGTCGTACAACAGAGGATGAATCGCTCGGTTATATGATTGAACGCCGTCTTGGAGCAGAAGTGCTGGAGAACTTGACGGAACCACTGCTCGCAGGAATTTATGCAGGTGATATGCGGCGATTGAGCCTCCAGGCTACCTTCCCGCAGTTCGGAGAAGTAGAGCGCGATTACGGCAGCTTGATCCGGGGTATGATGACGGGTCGCAAACCGGCTGAGACACATACCGGAACAAAACGGAGCGCTTTTTTGAACTTTCGCCAGGGACTTCAGAGCCTTGTTCATGCACTCGTCCATGAGTTGCAGGATGTGGATCAACGTCTGAACACTGCGGTGAAGTCGCTGCAACGCCTTGATGGAGCGCAGACCAGATACAGTGTTGAACTTGGTAATGGCGAAATGCTTGAAGCCGATGATGTAGTGATTACTGTGCCGACCTATGTCGCGTCGGAGCTGTTGAAGCCTCACGTGGACACAGCGGCACTGGATGCGATTAACTATGTGTCTGTAGCCAATGTCGTGCTCGCTTTTGAGAAAAAAGAGGTGGAGCATGTATTCGACGGGTCGGGTTTCCTCGTTCCGCGGAAAGAGGGGCGGAATATTACGGCTTGCACGTGGACATCGACGAAATGGCTGCATACCAGCCCGGATGATAAAGTACTGCTCCGCTGTTATGTTGGTCGCTCCGGTGACGAACAGAATGTGGAGCTTCCGGATGAAGCGCTGACGAATCTGGTTCTCAAGGATCTGAGAGAGACGATGGGTATTGAAGCAGTGCCGATCTTCTCCGAGATTACAAGGCTTCGTAAGTCCATGCCACAGTATCCGGTGGGACACCTCCAACATATTGCCGCCCTCCGTGAGGAGCTTGGCAGCAAATTACCGGGTGTGTACATTGCGGGTGCAGGTTATGAGGGTGTAGGTTTGCCTGATTGCATCAGACAAGCGAAGGAAATGTCTGTCCAGGCTACACAAGAGCTTGCAGCAGATTAAGTACAGCAAGAGAGCTGTCTCAAACGTAGAATTATCTACTGGAGAGATGGCTTTTTTTATATGAAGATCTGGAAGCTAACCGAGTTAATACCCTTTCAATCGATACAGTTCCAAGGAATGATGGAAATCCAGAATATGCCTGATATAATGGTATGTATGGCTGTGAAGAAGAAGAGGAGTTGCTTATGTATCCCCCAAGATCAGAGCGAAGTGTAAAGAAGAAAAAAGGCAAACGCACGCGCAATACAATTATCTGGACAGTTAATATTGTATTGATCATGGCAATTGGTCTGGTGGGCATTTTTTATGTTATTAATACACGTCAGCAACAGGCGGACCAGCCAGTGAAACAAGAAATAGTTGATCAGGATAAGCCTTCCATTGGAGACGATGCCAAAGGCGGGGATCAAGTAAGTTCTCCAGACTCGGAATCCGATGAGACTTCGGAAGAAGAACCCGAAGCTACGGATGAAGAGACAACAGCGGATGCAGATAAGACATCTGGAGCAGCGACACCTGACACTTCAGGCAATACCAATAGTGGGAAAGCAGAATCCGGAACGAAAAAACCAGCGGCAGATTCTACACCGTCCGGCACCAAGGGAAATGCAGGTGTGGATCAGGAATCAGGGACATCGAAACCTTCCAATTCAGCGAAGGATGTCACGATTAACTTTGTGGGTGATATTCAATTCTCGGGCAAAGTTGCTGAACTGCTGGATAAGAACGGTTATGATTATCCCTTTGCCAAACTCGGCAGATTATTCAAGGATGATGATCTTACCATCGGCAACTTGGAGACACCGATAACCCTGGGTGGTACTGGTGCAGTCGACAAAACCTATGTATACAAATCTTCGCCCAAAGCATTGGCGGCAATGGCCTCTGCGGGTTTTGATGCTGTCAACTTGGCTAACAATCATATTCTGGATCAGGGCGTAGAGGGTTTGGTGGATACGTTAACTTATCTCAAGGAATATGGCATAGCTCACACCGGGGCAGGTATGAACAGGGATGAGGCCTATGCACCAGCGTATCTGGAACGCAAAGGCATGAAGATTGCATTGCTTGGGTTCTCACGAGTTGTACCGGAAACGAGTTGGAAGGCGGAAGGTAATCGGGCAGGCGTGGCTGAAGCTTATGATTCCACAGGGGCAGTCACAGCGATCCAGGAGGCCCGTAAGAAGGCTGATCTGGTGATCGTGGTTGCACATTGGGGAGAGGAACGTGTAAGTACTCCGAATAGTGACCAGACCCGATTGGCTCATGAGTTTGTAGATGCTGGCGCTGATCTGGTCATAGGTGGTCATCCTCATGTGTTGCAAGGGCTGGAGTACTATAAGGGGAAGTGGATTGCATACAGTACGGGAAATTTCATTTTCTCCAGATCAACAACCGAAGAGACATGGAAAACGGCGGTATTTCAGGCTCGTTGTAGTCAAGATGCAGCTTGCAGCATGAAAGTTATCCCTTATGAGGCCGGGCTAGGTCAGGCCATTCCGATGATCGATGAGGCGAACAAACTGCTGTTGGAACAGATGGCAAAGCTCTCTCCTGGTATTCGATATGATGGGAATGGAGTCGCTTCACCTAATTAATAACCTTTTTGAGGAGGGAATCGAATGAACAACCTTTGTGTAGCGCACCGTGGATTTTCTTCTATTGCACCAGAGAATACGATGGCTGCATTCCTGATGGCCATGGAACGGCCTGAAGTTCAGTGGATGGAGCTGGATGTGCAGTTGTCGCGTGATGGTGTACCGGTGGTCATTCATGATTTTACAGTGGATCGCACGACAAATGGCAAGGGCCTGGTTCGGGAAACCGATTGGGCAGATCTGCAACGACTGGATGCCGGATCGTGGAAAAATAAGTCTTACAAAGGCGAACGGATTCCGGCGCTAAGTGAATTGTTAGATCGCTCGTGCGGCAGAGTACGTTTGAACATTGAACTGAAAACGCAGGGAGACATGTACCCGGGTCTGCCTGCGGCTGTTATACATGAAGTGAGAAAAAGACATATGCAAAATGATGTTGTGATCACCTCATTTGAACCAGCCGCTCTGATCGAAGTGAAGAAACTTGCACCGGAGATCCAGACGGGGCTGATTATCGATGCACGACCAGGTGATCTGTTAACCGCCCTGCGGCAGATGAATTGTACATTCCTCTCGATTGGATACACCAATGTGGACAAATCCTTAATGAACGAGATGCGGAGTGCAGGCATTCGGGTGATGGCTTGGACAGTGGATGACAAGACCATTATGAAGAAACTGGCGGCAGTTGATCCAGAACTCATGTTATGTACGAACCGTCCTGACGTATGGGAGCTGGCATTTCAGGAGACGAGCAGCCGATTTTTCAGACCCTAATTCACACCATACACACTAATGAATCCAATAAAGGTGGTTATATACCCATGTTGACTAACATTCGCAATGTATACTGTGTAGGACGCAATTATAAACTTCATGCGGAAGAATTGGGTAACGCGGTTCCGGATGAGCCAATGATCTTTATGAAACCTTCTCATGCAGTCGTGTCCCTGAATGGTGAAACGCTTGAATTGCCTGCTACCAAGGGTGAAGTTCACTATGAAGCTGAATTGGTCGTGCAAATCGGCCGGAGTTATGAGCCAGGTATGGCGGTAGATGAGCTGGTGGATGCGTATGCGTTTGGTATTGATTTTACGTTACGTGACGTACAGACCGTGATTAAGAAAAAGGGCCACCCGTGGACAGCGGCCAAAGGGTTCAGAAATTCCGCTCCGGTTACTGCATTTCAGGCATTCCCGGGTGCGGCAGCATTACTGGAGAAAGACTTTACATTGACCAAAAATGGTGAGGAAGTCCAGCGTGGTAACATTCGTAACATGATCTTCAGTTTACAGGACATTGTGGAATATGTAGGTCACCATTACGGCTTGGGGCCGGGCGATGTCATTTTTACAGGAACACCCGAAGGTGTTGGACCAACACAAGCAGGAGATGTGCTCGAACTGGCATGGGACGGCGAATCCTTGGGTGCCTGTACGATTGAGGCAGCGCAATAAGGATTACACATCATACCTGCTTGAGATGAATAGGGTACAAGAAAGGGGCGTGCATACGCTCCTTTTTGCTGTGTTATCGTGGATATATGTTTATATCTTCATCGTACGGATACGCTACTAATTTACGCCAAGCTGTATGCTGTATTTGCGCTCTGTGTGACCAACTCTTCCAGTTCAGCTTGTTGTGCAGCATGTTGCTCCGAGCTGATACTTCCACTGGCGAGCCGTTCATCCAACTGCTCTCTGAGCTGTCTTACTTGTATAGCAATGACCTCATCCAAATTCCCGTTGTTTTCTTCCGTAATCATCCTCAGTGATTTGCCGTTGTACAGTTCCTGATACAGATCCGCTTCTGAAGGCTGATTCAGAGCGCTGAGCAGCTCGTCGCTACTTCCCTCACGAGTGTCCAAGTCAACGATGGACCATTTAGCAGTAGGTATGGGAGAGATGGCGGATTGGCCCCATGCTGTTCCGGCGAAGGACATGGTGACAATCATTGTGCCTATAATAATGACTCTTTTCATATTCATATGGATAATCCTCATTTCTGTAGTTGAGTACGAACTGAATCGTAACTTGTCGTTGATGTAGTTGTAGATGTTTCGATCTGAGAATAGTGTAAACGGGAAACCTGAAGTGAAACTTAAAACAGGATAAGTAATTTCAACCTAGCGGAGAATGGCTGCAAAAAGAAAAGATCACTAATATAATTCGCACTTGACAGGTTGGGTTAGTTGGTTATATGATAATCTCAATTATTTTAATACTCATTAAATGAACAGTGAAATAATTTGAACTGAAAACTGCATTGAGCTGATTGGACCACCAAAGGCTCCCGGGACTACTCCTCTAAGGAATGTCCTCGGGGGCCTTTTTTCGTATGCTGTTGGGGTTTCAGACGATCAAGGAGGTTATGGAATGAGTGATAGAGACTGGGAAGCGTTGGAGCGGACGGATTGGTTATTTCGCAAAATGGTCAGACGATTCGTCAAAGAGCGGGATCGCATCTCTGTAGAAGGTATCAGCCTGCCAGGCATGCTTATCCTGCACAAAATCATTCGTGAGGGAGAACAGCGGCTTGGAGATCTGGCGGAACAATTGGACTTTACATCGGGTGCCATTACAGCTCTGACCGATAAGTTGGAGAAAAAGGGACTCACCATCCGCAGACGAAAGGAAGACGACCGCCGGACGGTTTTACTGGACATCACATCCAGCGGGCGGGAGATGTATGCGAGAAACAGCAATATCGGTGCCCGATGTATCACGCTTCTGTTTGAGGGTTTTACGAGTGAGGAACTGGAGCAGCAAAGTCAATTCTACGAGCGGGTAGTAGCGAATCTGGAGGGATTCTCGGACACGGTGCTGGAATTGGCGGAGAACAACGGGATACAAGAACATGATCGGTCCTCCACAAGTAACCTTGAGCAGAAGCAGCGGGACAATACCGGGAAGAGTAACTATCTCAGTTATTGAGGTTGGGTCAAAGTAAGGACATTTGATATACCACAAACATTCTAGGGGAGAGATGATCAATGGGACACTCAACAATATATCCAACTGGAGCGACGTTATACAATCCGGATAAGGCTTGGGGCGGTTATACCGTTTATCAGGCAGGTGAGGAAGGCGTAGTGTTGATCGATATGAATGGCAAGGAGGTTCACCTGTGGAAAGGATTGTTAGGTTTTCCGGCTAAAATATTACCTGGCGGCTACGTGCTGGGCAGCACAGGCCGGAGAGATCCGAAGTTCGGTATTCAGGATAATGTCGATCTGGTTCAGGTGGATTGGGACGGCAACATTGTATGGAAATACAATAGCTACGAACACATCGAAGATCCGGGGTATGAGCCATTATGGTATGCCCGCCAGCATCATGATTATCAGCGTGAGGGAAATCCGGTAGGTTATTATGCACCTGGCCTTGCGCCAAAGACGAAGAGTGGCAAAACACTTATTCTGGCACACAAAAATGTGAGTAATCCGCAAATTTCAGATAAGCCATTGCTTGATGATGCCATTATCGAAGTGGATTGGGAGGGGAAGGTACTCTGGGAATGGCTGCCTAACAAACACTTTGAAGAATTAGGTTTTGATGAAGCTGCTCGAAATGTTCTGTTCCGTGACCCGAATACACGTTCTTTCGGTCATCTGGGTGGTGGCGTTGGTGACTGGTTACATATTAATTCTGCTTCTTATGTCGGACCCAACCGCTTCTATGAAGAAGGAGACGAACGCTTCCACCCCGACAATATTATCTGGGATGCCAGAGAGGCCAACATAATCGCCATTACAGACAGACAGAGCGGAAAGATCGTGTGGAGATTAGGGCCAGACTATACTTCACCTGAAGTGAAACACATCGGCACAATTATCGGGCAGCATCATGCACATATCATTCCCCAAGGTCTACCGGGAGAAGGCAACTTGCTTGTATTCGACAATGGCGGCTGGGCAGGTTATGGCCTCCCAAATCCGGCTTCTCCATTTGGATTGAAACATGCGATTCGGGATCACTCCCGTGTACTGGAGATTAACCCGGTCACCCTGGAGATTGTCTGGCAGTATACCTCGGCAGAAGCAGGTTTCTCGGTTCCGACGGATTCTTATAAATTTTATAGCCCATACATCAGTTCCGCCCAGCGTTTACCTAACGGCAACACCCTGATAACCGAGGGTTCCAATGGCAGATTGTTCGAAGTGACAGCGGAGCATGAGCTGGTCTGGGAGTATGTCTCCCCGTACACAGATGGGCGGAATACCAATATGGTCTATCGTTCGTATCGAGTTCCTTATCAGTGGGTTCCACAGTTGGAGAAACCGCAGGAGATTGCGATCGAAGCTATTGATGTTTCCAACTACAGGGTGCCGGGAGCAGCGCCCAAAGGTTCTGCATCCATCGTGAGCGTAGAGACAACTCTTCCATTTGTGGAGGGTGCAGCCTGTGTGGCAACGTCGGATGAAGGCAAGTCAGGCGGTTAAGCGTCAAGAATCATGACTAGATCGAATGGGGTGTATATTTTGAGAAAACCATCCATAGTAACTGGCGTATTGATATTATTTCTGGCCACGGCACTCCTATTATCCGGATGCAGCTCAAATGCAGCAGGATCTGGAGCAAAAGACGCTACCGACAAGAATGCCGATAATGTAAAAATTCGCATCGCAGATACAAGTACCAACCCAACGTTCAGGGTAGCCATTGCCAAAGGGTTCTTTGAAAAACGGGGCATTGATGCAGAGAGTATTACGTTTGGCTCACCGGCTGAAGGTGTAAATGCACTATTTATCAAACAGGTAGATATTGCGTACGGGGCGGACTTCCCTGTATTAAATGCTTTGGCTAAAGGGGAATATTCAGTCATCGCTTCCGCAGGTCAGACTACGGATGAAGCGGCAGCCGCCTGGAAACTGTATGCAAGGGATGATATTCAGAGTGGAGCGGATTTGAAGGGCAAGAAAGTGAGTTTCATTCGAGGTACATTTATTCCATATCTATGGGATGAATATTTGAAAGATCAGGGGGTGGCGCTGAGTGATGTGACGCAAATTGGTCAGGGGGCTTTTGATGAAGCCTACATCGCACTGAAACAGGGAGACCTTGATGCCGCTTGGGTTATAGGTTCAGCGTTAACCGATAAATTCGATGCACTCGAAGGAGTACATCAGCTGACGGATATGTCTCAGACGCCTATACGCCTTGGTATGGGGCTGGTATCGAGTAATGACTTCATCCAGGCAAACTCCGAAAAGATCAGTGACTTCCTCGCGGCTCTTGATGAGGCATCCACGTATGCCCAAGCGCATCCTGAAGAAGTGGCGGATCTGATGTATCAAGAGACCAAACAGCCTAAAGATGCCACGTTGAAAGACCTTCCGATCAATCCATGGGAAGTTGGGTTTACGCAGGCCGCTTATGATAGTTTGGCAGGTCAGAAGCAATATATGGTGGACACCGGAATCATCGAACAGGATTTTGATCTCGACACCAAACTCAATCTGACTTCTCTCCAGCAGGCGTTGCCGAAAAAAGTGACATACAGTAAATAATTCTTATTGAAATGGGAGGTGTCCGTTATGTCCTTACCTGCAACTCAGCATACCATTCATATTGAACAGCTTCGGAAAACGTATCATGCCCCGACCAATGGGGATGTGCATTATATCATTAAGGATGTTGATCTGGTTATCAAGGGAGGGGAGTTCTTTGTCCTGCTTGGTCCCAGTGGGTGCGGGAAGTCAACGCTGCTGAACATGATCGCTGGTTTTATTTCCAAGTCGGGTGGGCAGCTCAAGGTAGACAACAAGGAGATCGACAGACCGGGCAGGGATCGGGCAATGGTATTCCAGCAGGCGGATTCTTCTCTCTTTCCATGGCTAACTGTGAGGGAAAATGTTGAATTCGGACTTCGAATGTCCAAGGTGCCTAAGACACAACGACGTGAGATCTCTGATCGATACATCCAGCTTGTTGGACTGAGTGCTCATGAGGGAAAATTTCCAAAAGAACTCTCGGGTGGCATGAAGCAGCGGGTTCAATTGGCCCGCGTACTTGCGAATGACTCGGCGATCTTGTTGATGGATGAGCCATTCGGTGCACTGGACGCGATGACGAGACGGACCATGCAGAAGGAACTGGTGAATATCTGGAAAGAAACACATAAAACCGTTATCTTTGTCACACACGATATTCAGGAGGCGTTATTGCTTGGTGAGCGCATAGGCATTATGTCTGTAGGTCCGTCTTCGAATATCACGGATATTTACCACAACACGTTACCTTACCCGAGGAACATCGCCTCGTCTGAGTTCAACACCCTATATGACCGTATTCAAGGCCACTTTGAAGAATAACTGAGGTGATATACAAGATGAAATGGTTGGAGAAAAAATGGGTGTCTATCCCGCTTCTATGGGTAACGGTCATCTTAATCTGGCAGCTTGGTGCCCTTATCTATGGGCCTGACGTAATCCCTGGTCCGTGGCACACGATCCTGGGAGCACGCGAACTGATAGCTGACGGTACGCTGATGGAGTATATCGGAATCAGCTTCACTCGTGTACTGGCCGGCTGGGTACTCGGAAGCATCATTGCTATTCCGGTAGGGCTGATTATTGGCAAAGTTCATCTCATCCGGCTGTTCGCCGAACCGTTCCTTAACTTTATACGTTTTATCCCGCCGATCGCCTTTATTACCTTATTTCTGGTGTGGTTCGGAATTGGTGAGCAATCCAAGATCGCGCTCATTATGTACGCAACCTTCTTCATTGTTGTATTGAATACACTGACAGGTGTACTCTCCGTTGAAGAAGACAAAATCCGGTCGGCCCGCAGTATGGGAGCCAATGAACGGCAGATTCTGCTGCATGTGATTGTCCCGGCGACAACCCCGTATATCTTCACGGGTGTGCGACTGGCGATGGGAACTTCTTATATGGCCATAATCGGTGCTGAGATGATTGCCTCGAATGAGGGAGTCGGTTACTTGATCTGGAATTCCAGACTCTTTTTCCGAACAGATTGGATCTTTGTCGGGCTGATTTCCCTGGGTTTTATGGGATTCCTGACGGATCGATTGTTCAACTGGTTTGGTCGCAGAGTACTCTACCGATATGGGGTAATTGGCGGAGCGAAGCGGGTCTGAATTAGAACATAGGAACATTGAATTCCAGACGTTACTTGAAAAGGGAAGTTATCTTGTTTTGACGTTTGATCGATAACCTGTTTTGGCACTTCTACACGAGGCCAAAACAGGTTTTTTGTGTGCTGGCGTAAGGAGTTTCGGCATTGGGATCAAACCGTGGTATAATTGAATTTCAAAAATACAATAAACGTCATGCGGGCTGTACATACGCTGCATGCAGGAGACATTATGGATTGGATTATTGGCGCCGTATGCGCTTCTATGGTGGCAGGTGCTGCCTATGCGAAAAAGTCGCTAACCCTGTCTGGCTGCCTGGCAGCAATCATGATGGGAACGATATATTACGGAGCGGGGAACCTGTTCTGGTTTGGCACGTTATTGTTGTTTTTCATTACTTCAACGTTGCTCTCCAGGTTCCGTAAAGATCGGAAGCAGGAGCTGGAGAAATCCTATGCCAAGTCAGGAAATCGGGATGCGGGACAAGTGATGGCTAATGGTGGAATGGGCATGTTCCTATGCCTGGGATACTGGATATTTCCACATCCGGCATGGGTGTATGCTTTCATTGGTGTAATGGCTACTGTTACATCGGATACATGGGCAACCGAAATTGGGAGTCTCAGTCGCAAGCCGCCGCGCTCTGTTCTCACGTGGAAGGTACTTACTCCTGGTGCTTCAGGAGGGGTCTCACTTCTTGGCACCGTGGCTGCAGCCGTAGGCGGGGCTCTGATTGGTGCGGGAGCATTCTTGTTTTCCTGGATCGCCGGGATAGAAGGGCTTAGTCTGTTTAGTTGGACTTTTGTCGGTCTTGTAGGCGGGTTGGCAGGGGCTTTTGCCGATTCCTATCTGGGCGCAACGGTGCAGATGATGTATCGTTGTACTGTGTGTGGCCGTGAAGTTGAGGTACATGAACATTGCGGGCATCCGACGGTTCGGGCTCGTGGCTGGGCATGGATGAGTAACGACCTGGTGAACGTGCTTAGCTCGGTGATCGGCGGATGTGTGGCGATTGGTTTAGGTAACATTTTGGCGTTGTAGGGGGGAGTACATTTTGAGCACTGTACAGGGAGACAAATCGGAGGCTATTTTGGATGCGGCCTATGGTATTTTTGGCTCGAAAGGTTTTTATGAGACCAAAATGTCTGATATTGCAGACGAAGCCGGCATCGCAAAAGGCACCATTTATTTATATTTCAAAAGCAAGGAACAACTTTTTATCGCAGTATCCAAGCGGGATTGTAACAGTTTTATCAGCCGTCTTGAATATGCTTTGAACTCGCATGAGAACACAGGTGATAAACTTGGAGCAATAGCCAAGACCCACCTTACGTATTATTATGAGCGTCGCAATCATACCAAGCTCTTTTTTATGGCACCCAATAATGATCCGGATCTGATGAAATTCATGAAGGCATTCATGAATCAATACATGAGTATGGTGTGTGAGGTATTGGAAAGTGCAAGTGTACCTGAGCCTGTATTGCTCGCTGAAGCCTACATTGGAATTCTGGACCGGCTGAAGATGGATATTATGTTAAATCCGGAGTTTAATGAGGAACATCTGAACAAACGAATTGCTTTTGCAGCAGCATTGTTTCTGGACGGATGCCGTTCTTTTTTACAAGTGTAAAGTAAGTGCGCGGATGTACGTAATATTGAATTTTAATTTACAGAGAAGTGGGTACGAGCAATGAACATAATGACGGTAGAACAAATTGCAAAAAGTTATGGCGAAAAAATATTGTTCAAGGATGCTTCATTTGGTATGGCTGATCAGGACAAGATTGGTGTCGTTGGGGTAAATGGAACCGGTAAATCCACGTTTTTGCGTGTGATATCCGGTATGGAGCCTGCAGACGCGGGACAGATCTCGATCGGTAATGATGTACGTATTCAGTTCCTGGCGCAAAATCCGGACTTCAATCCGGATAATACGGTACTGCAACAAGTATTCGAAGGTGACAGCATGGAAATGAAAACCGTGCGTGAATATACGGAAACGATGGAATTATTGGAACTGAATTCGTCCGATCCAGCATTGCAAGAGCGGTTATTACGTTTGAATCAGCAAATGGAGCAGCTTCAACTCTGGCAGATGGAGAGTGAAGCGAAGAGCATTTTGTCCAAACTGGGTATTCGTCAATTCGATGCACTGATGGGCACATTGTCTGGTGGACAACGCAAAAGGGTAGCACTTGCCGCTGCACTGATTCATCCTTGCGAACTGCTCATTCTGGATGAGCCGACGAACCATATTGATAATGATTCGGTCGTATGGCTCGAGCAGTACTTGCAGAAGCGCCGCGGCGCACTGCTTATGATTACGCATGATCGGTATTTCCTGGATCGTGTGGCGAATGTCATGCTGGAATTGGATCATGGTCGTTTGTTCCGATATGAAGCCAACTATACACGTTTTCTTGAACTGAAGGCAGAACGTGAAGAACGGGAAGCCTCTTCCGAACAGAAACGTAAGAACCTGCTTCGGACAGAGCTTGCGTGGATTCGTCGCGGTGCCAAGGCACGGACAACAAAACAAAAAGCGAGAATTGATCGATTCGAACAACTCAAAGACCAACAAGGAGTCCAGCGCTCGGGTTCATTGGAAGTATCGGTTGGCTCCACGCGTCTGGGTAAAAAGATACTGGAGATTGAGCATCTTTCCAAATCCGTCGGTGGTCGCAAACTGATCGAAGATCTGAGTTATATTGCTGTACCTGGAGATCGGGTAGGGATTGTCGGACCGAATGGTAGTGGTAAGTCCACGTTGTTACAGATGATATCTGGCAAGCTGGAACCCGATGCAGGCGTGGTTGACGTCGGTCCTACGGTCAATTTGGGCTATTTCACACAGGAACATCAGGAGATGGATGAATCTCTTCGTGTGATTGAGTACATCAAGGAAGTGGCCGAGAATGTGAAAACAGCCGATGGCTCTCTGATTACAGCATCCCAGATGCTGGAGCGGTTCCTGTTTACTCCGGCATCCCAGTGGACGCCAATCTCGCGTCTGTCTGGTGGAGAGAAGCGTCGCCTGTATCTGCTGCGTGTGCTGATGGCTGCGCCGAATGTATTGCTGCTGGATGAGCCGACGAATGATCTGGACATCCAGACACTCGCTGTACTGGAAGACTACCTGGATGATTTCCCCGGTGTTGTCTTTGTCGTATCCCATGATCGCTATTTCCTTGATCGTACTGTGGATAAAGTGCTGTCTTTTGAGGGCAACGGTGCTGTACGTGTACACGTCGGCGACTACAGTGAGTATGCGGAATGGATGCTGAAAAATGCACCTGGAGCTAATCAAGAGAGTGATACAGGAGCAGCGAAGGTGAAGCAGTCATCTGAGAAAACGACGCCTGCAGTGTCAGCGGTCAAACCGAAGTTGAAATTCAGCTTTAAGGAGCAACGTGAATACGACCAGATCGATGAAAATATTGAGAAGGCTGAAGCCAATCTTGTCCGGATTAACAAAGAGATGGAAGAGTCATTTAGTGATTCTGCCCGTCTGCAGGAGTTGATGGCGGAGCAGGTTGAGGCTGAGCGTCATCTGGATGAATTGATGGAACGCTGGACCGTTCTGAATGAACTTGCAGAGCAGATTGAACAGAGCAAGTCTTGATTTATAACTAAACATCGCCCTTTTTTCCATAGTGACTTTATGTCGCATTGGAGGAAAGGGCGATTTTTTGTCTGCGAATTTGCGCTTTTATGTGAAACGTTCTGTATGTTCATTACGTTGTATAAGTAAAGAATTCCATAGAAGGGAGAGAACACCACACTTATGTATAAGGAAATTAATCAACAGTTGGCAGTGCTCAAGGAAAAGGGGAGAATTTACGAGAAATGGACCAAGCGTCTGGAGAAGCTTCAAACGGAGGAAAGTGAATGGGAAGCAAAGGTAAAGCGTCGTCTGGAGCATCTCCAGAAGGAACAGAAGGATGTTGATCGACTGAACAGTATGACATTGTCAGCATTTTTTTATCAACTGATTGGCAAGAAGACAGAACGGCTGGAGAAGGAAGAGCTGGAGCTCTTGGAGAGCAAGGCTGCATACGACACCGCTTGTCGCATGTTACAAGACGTACAGGAGCAACGAATTCATGTGGAGCAGGAGTTGGAGGGCGGGCGGCAGTATCAGTACTGGCAGAGCGACTACAACGCTCTGTGGGGGAAGAAGGAAGGTCGTCTGCTGGACCAGGATGGGGAATTGCAACACATGGCTGAGAATCGGGAACATCTGGCGAGTGAGCTTCAGGAACTGGATGAAGCTTTTCGGGAGGGGGAATATCTGCTCTATGCCCTTGAACGTGCGGAGAAGGCTTTGTCTTCGGCAGGTAATTGGGGTGTGTATGACATGATGGGCGGTGGGGTCATCTCCACACATATCAAGCGGGGACGAATGGATGACGCTCAGGTCGCTATTATGGATGCAGGTAAGCGTCTACGACGTTTTCAGAAGGAATTGGAGGATGTAGAGATGGCCGTACATGCCGATCTGCATCTTGGAGGTCTGCTTTCATTCGCAGACTATTTCTTTGATAACCTCTTTGTGGACTGGATGGTTCAGGACAAAATTCGCAAAGCCGAACGTCAGGTGAAGGATGGACTGAGCGCGGTTCGGAAGACCATGCATGTGTTAAGAAACGAAATGCGTGACCATAAGGCAGAGTTAGAGATATTGGATCGTAAATACCATGCATATGTGGAACAGGCAGATTAAGAAATATGACAAAAAAGGACACTTCCGATAGCGCACCGATTTGCTGTGCTTGGAAGTGTCCTTTTTGATTAGACAAGACTTATGGATGTCACCATGATGATTTCGTAGAAAAATGATGCTTTTTTACTTGGTTGTAATGTAGGCAGCGAGCAATCGTGCCGTATTCAGGACAGCATCCTTATGCGTACGCTCCATGGAATGAGATGCGTGAACCCCTGGACCGATCAGTGCTGCTCGGATATTGTTTCCTCCGCGTAATGCTGCACTGCCATCTGAGCCATAGTGAGGATAAATGTCGACGACGTAATCCATGCCATCTTGTTTGGCCAGCTCAATGAGACGGCTAGTCATATCATAGTCATACGGGCCAGAAGAATCTTTGGCACATATGGAAACGTCGGTTTCTTTACAACTGAGATCGTCACCCATCGCACCCATGTCTACAGCGATCATTTCACTGATTTCCGCAGGGATATACGATGCGCCATGTCCGACTTCTTCATAGTTCGAGATGAGCAGAGAGACGTTATGTAATGGTTTCCAGCCCTCGCGATGTGCAGACTCAAGGATGCCGAATAGCGCAGCCACGCTGGCTTTGTCGTCCAGATGACGTGATTTGATATAACCACTCGGAGTGATGACGGCGCGAGCATCGAAGGAGATAAAATCGCCCACAGAGATTCCGAGTTTCAACACATCCTCCTTGGAAGAGACGACTTCATCGATTCGAACTTCCATATGGCTCTCGGTCCGTTCAAAGGTGCGTGCATCTGGATAGACGTGTACAGACGGGTGAAGGGAGAGGATCGTGCCTGTGTATGTTTTTCCATCCCGAGTATGGATGGTACAATATTCGTTTTCGATACTTTGCATGGAAAATCCACCAACAGAGGTAAGCTTCAATGTGCCGTAAGATGTAATGGAGCGCACCATGGCCCCTAGCGTATCCACGTGGGCGCTCAAAGCAATTGTCTTGGACGAATCCTGCCCTGGCAATGTAAGCACTGCACCGCCCTTATTATTCAGCTCACAGGCGATGCCCAGTGATTTTGCTTCCTTGCGGATCATCTCGATAATATGATGGGTGTAACCACTTGGGCTTGGTGTATCCAGCAATTTTTTCAGAAAAGACAGGACGTATGATTCATCAATTTTAAAACTCATTGTGTAATTTCCTCCTCGGATCATGGGTATGGTGTGAAACAAAATACAGCCTGTCTGGGGGAGAGAATGTGATACTACCATTCCTGACTCGCCAGCAGGCTGTCTCTGATTGGTTACAGTGTTCCCGTAGGGTTTCCTTTGCGCTGACTCTGGATCGAATCATTCTCCAATAGGCTGTCGGATTCATTGGAGTCAAGCGAATCCATCGATTTAAAAGAATCCAACGTAGATTTGCTTGTCGCGGAACTTTCCAATTCAGATACACGCAATTTCAATTGTTTGTTCTCGCGTTGCAGTCTGTATTGGCGATAGATGCCATATGACCCTACAATAATTCCACCGATCAGGGTACAGCCGAGAATCAGCAAGATCAGCGGGATTTGTACCGTGTTAAATAACAGGTTGACTTGTACGGAATCCACATTAATAACCGCAAAGATTCCCGTGAGCAGTGCAAAAACAAGACCTGCTATGAGTGCCCATTGCATTTTCATGGTGTTGCCTCCTTGTTGAACAATTGAGAACTAGATATGCATTACCCATATTCGGGTATGTTGCATCTAGCAATGATGATAAAATCCCCTGCCCAAACGGGCAAGGGATGCAGGTCACATGGATAGACAACCTTATTTGGTTAGTTGCTCCATCTGTTCAATCAGTTCCTTGAAAACACTCATAGCTTCACGAATTGGCTGTGGTGTAGACATATCCACACCTGCTTTTTTCAGAATGTTGATGGAGTAATCACTGCCACCGCTCTTCAGGAAGCCAAGATAACGGTCAACAGCCGGTTGGCCTTCTTCCAGAATTTGCTTGGAAAAGCTTGTCGCTGCGGAGAAGCCTGTAGCATATTTGTAAACGTAGAAGCTGTTATAGAAGTGGGGAATACGAGCCCATTCCATTTCAATTTCTTTGTCGACAGCCATGCCTTCTCCGTGATATTTAACGTTCAGATCATAATAGATCTCGGATAACAATTGTGGTGTTAATGCGTCACCTTGTTCCGCACGTTCATGAATGATTTTCTCGAATTCAGCAAACATGGTCTGACGGAATACCGTTGTACGGAATTGGTCGGCATAATAGGTCAACAGATACAATTTTTCCTTTGGATCTGTTGATTTGTTAAGCAGATAATCCATCAGCAACGCTTCGTTGGTTGTGGATGCAACCTCAGCCAGGAAGATGGTGTACTGTGCATCACGATACGGAAGTGCTGTATCCGAGTAATGTGAATGCAGAGCGTGACCCATTTCATGTGCGAGTGTGAACATGCTGTTCAGGTTATCTTTGTGATTTAACAAGACATACGGGTGAGTACCGTAAGCGCCCCAGGCATATGCGCCTGAACGTTTATTTTCATTCTCATATATATCGATCCAGCGGTTATCATATCCAGTCTGCAATGCGTCAGCATAGTCCTTGCCGAGTGGTTTCAGACCATCTTTGACCGTTTGTTTCGCTTCCTCATAGGTAATATCCATTTTGTATTCGTCTACGAGTGGAGCGAACAGATCGTACATGTGCAATTGATCCACACCCAGCAACTTTTTGCGTAAGTCCATATAACGATGCAATAACGGAAGGCTCTCATGAATGGTGTCTACCAGATTGGTATACACATCCGTTGGGATGTTATCTCCATATAGAGACATTTCCATCACGGAAGGGTACTTCCGAACATTAGCATAGAACATATTTTTGGTTACATTTGCATTCAGGGCAGCCGCAATTGTGTTCTTCTGTTTGGCATAGGTTTCGTATACCGCTTTGAAGGCACGTTCGCGAACTTCACGATTAGGATTCTCCAGGAACTGAATGTAGCTGCCGTGTGTCAGCTCGACTTCGTTACCATGTTCATCCTTGATCCTTGGAAACTTGAGGTCAGCGTTATTCAGCATGCTGAAGATTGTCTGTGGTGCTTGTGAAAGGTTGCCTACCTGTGCAAGCAAAGCCTCTTCAGCTTGGCTAAGAACGTGGGCTTTTTCGCGTTTCATCTCTTCCAATGTAAACGTGTAAGCAGAGAGTTTTTCGTTCGCAATAAATGCGTCCAACTGATCATCCGGCAGGGAAAGAATCTCCGGTGTGACAAAAGAAAGTGCTTCACCAACCCGTACGCCTAATTTCTGGGCTTTTTGGGACAGGTTTTGATATGTAGGATTCGCTGTGTCTTCATCTTGATGCATACGTGCGTACACAAAGAGGCGTTCTATTTTGAGGCTGATCTCATCTTCGAATTCGAAGCAAGATTTGAGTACATCAGGTTGATTCAGTTTGCCTTGGAATTCGGAGGCCTTCTTGGTCAAAGACGATACTTCTTCATATTCCTGATCCCAGGCTTTCTGATCGGCAAATAAATCTTCCAGTTTCCAGCTATGCTCAGCCGGCACCTCGGAACGTTTCAATAATTGACTCATGGAAATCCTCCTTTGATGATCTGATGAATGTATGGACGAAGCTACCTTCGTCTCGCTTGCCTGTGCGGAGAGAGACGAAGGAATCAGACTAAGTACCAGGATAACAGATAGCGATTTCTGGTATTTCAACGGCCTTCCTCCTTACAATACGAATAATCTCGTATAGTATGACCTTAGGCACGATGAAATATTTGAGCATCTGGGTCCCCGTGATTAGGTTCCCATGTTATACAGAAAATAAACGATCAGGAAAAAGGCGAAACAAATGAGCAGGGTAGCAATAAGCGCCATTCCCCGTCTCAATCGATCCGGGATGGAATTGCGTCCCAAAATAAGCACAATACCAAGAGAGAAGGCAAGGATAATAAAAATGACGACATTGCTTGAGTCAAGCTGCATGGGTTAGACCCCTTTGAAGGCAGCCATCAATTGACGCCATTCATCCTCACGGTTCTCAAAATCTGCTTTTGGAAAACGGCGTTCAGCCCAGTGCATTAATGCAGGACGGCTAAGGAACGTATGGCATTCTTCGCCCCACTCTTCCGAAATTTCTCGCAGTACGAGATATTTGCCTTGAACTTCTACGGTCATCATATTCCACTTGTCTGTTTTGTATATTTCATGTTTTTTTATCATAGGTAGTCTCCAAACTAACGGTTTTGGTAAAATGATACCGTACCCTACGATTCAAAGCAAATTTTTTCGACATTTATGGAAAGATAAATTGCAAAATGGAAGCCCATACAGTATAATAAGGGTATTCGCCATAGATGGCGATATTTTTAGGAGGTTTTTCATTTGAAAGGTACAGTTAAATGGTTTAACGCAGAAAAAGGCTATGGCTTTATTTCAGTTGAAGGCGGCGAGGACGTATTCGTACATTTCTCCGCAATCCAAGGAGATGGCTTCAAAACATTGGAAGAAGGTCAAGCGGTAGAATTCGAAATCACTGATGGAAACCGTGGTCCTCAAGCAGCTAACGTAAACAAACTGTAAGAATTTTTCCGGTCAACGGACTTCTTATATATGATAAATTTATAGCTGAATATTAAGAACCTAAGCACAGTCCCCCAAGGGAGGCTGTGCTTTTTTTGATTCTAAGATTTCTCAGTGTAAATAACGGTTGAATACGATGTATGTTCCCTGTGTGTTCAGGAGACACGATTGGTCATGCTGGACCATAACTTCAATCCGAAACCGATCAGTGCAGCCAGGGAGAAAGCCATAGCGGTGAGATAGAAGGTTTGTCTGCCTGCATGTTCCAGCAGCAGCCCGCCCAACGTTCCACTAAGAAGTCCCGAAGCACTGGACCAGACAATGGTGAACAAAGCCATACCCGTAGCTCTGTAACCGTCTGGAACTAGGCGAATGATATAGCGGACCGCCGTAACGTAGAAAATACCAAAGGTAACACTGTGCATCGTCTGAATCGCAACGACAGCTGCAGGTGTATCGGATATGGACATGAGAAGCAAACGAACCGTATACATCAGTGCAGCAAAAGCAATTAGCGGCAGCTCTTTATAACGGTTTCCATACTTGCTGAGCAGTAGAAATATGGGGATTTCACTTACGGAAGAGATCAGCAAAGACCAGCCGATCAGCCCCTCGCTGGCACCCAGATCTTTTAGCGTGATGGTAAGAAATGCTTCGTTCATGCGATGTCCCATGGCAAGCAAAAACACACAGCCAAAAAAGGTGAGCACATCTCTGCGTTTCAAAATAGCCCATAACCCCGATAGATCCATTTTGCTACTGCTTCCCGAAGGTTGATCCTTCAATTGAAAACTGATCAATAGTGTAGTGGCAGCAAGACCAACACAGACCCAAATCGTCCATGCTGGACCAAAAGATCCAAGGAAATACCCGATACTTAATGCAAAGAAGGCATAACCGATCGATCCGAAGACTCGAATGGAAGTGAAATTTCGGCCGTACTTGCTGGCGGTTGTAATAGCCATCGTATCGGAGAGTGGATAGACCGGATAATAGAAAAAGTAAAACAGGGTTACGAGTACAAATACCTGACCAAAAGTTGTTGCGTTGGCAAGCATGATACCTGTGATCAATTGGCCACCAAGCAGAATGATCATCACTTTGCGTACTGTTTGGTAGCGGTCGCTGGCCATGCTCCAGAACATATTGGAGAACACGGAGATAAGGGGGCCAATTCCGTAAAGATATCCAATCTCAGCCCGACTGAAGCCCAGATGACTGAAGTAAAGCTGGAAGTAGGATACCACCAGAACGGTGGAACCAAAGATGGTGAACATGAGAGCCCGCAACCAGTTCTGGTCCGGGCGGGCGTTGTGACTTAATTTCATGATGAGAGACTCCAATCCTGATAACAATTCAATGATTTTATTACCCTTTCAGGGATGTTGATTTACGGGCTTTCGGCACAGACATCGTAGGTTCCTGCTTCGTGCGCCGGATGACAAGCCAGACAATAACAAGTTCGGCGAGCAGGCCAAGGGATTGGGCTACAGCGCCAATCATACCGTTCCACGCAGGGAAAATACTAACCAGTATAAGCAGCACAATTACCGTGCAGATTGCATTCGCCGTTTGCGAACGAAACATCGTTTTTGTCTGGCCGCGAAGCAGAATGAGACCATTGCTGAAATCCAGAAAAGGGAAGATCAGCGGAAATAAGACAAACGCACGCAGTGTCCACAGACTTTGTTCCAACAGTTCACCCTGAACGCTCATGACATTTTCGAGTACCCAAGGTCCCAAGGGGGTATAGGCAATCGACACCATCATCGCAAACGGAATAAATCCGGTCACAAGTGCGAATTTCCGTACCAGTTTGGCGTCCACAAGGTAGAAATTCAGCACGATCTGATGGATGTATGTAAAGAAGCTTAGCATTAACTGCATCAGACTGCTTGCTATGGCAAAGGAAGAAATGGCTAGTGCGATCCCGGTCGTTTTGCCAAGTACGATGTTAATAACCGGTCCTATGAACAGTGCTACAAAGCTGGATAACAGCAGCGGCTTATAAAAGCGAAATACGTCTCCCTTGCTCTCGACGGGATGATCCTCAAGCTTGGCTGGCATCTTGCGTTTGATGCTGTTTCCCTCCAGAAAGCTGACGAGCGCCTCAATCATCATGCCAGCAGCAAAAATGATAGCGCCTACACGTCCACTGTCAATGCTGTCTGTGTATATGAAATAGAGGGATAGGCCGTACATGCCGGCTAAACGGAATACCATACCGATGGTTAACCACTTGGTGCGGTTATTCGTAATGATGATCCCCTGATAGATGTTGCGGATCACTGAAAAGATACTCACATACATGAGAATTTCATATACGTCGATGACCTTGTTCAGCAGATCCGGACTTACACCAAACAAGTATTTGAACACCCCGGTACCAACGGGAGAGTATACGATGAGAAACCCAATGAGAAGCACACAAGCAAGGAATATTTTGGTCACAAACGTGAGGGCCTGAAAGGATAGGCGATCGCGAACCAGTGCGGAACAGGTTTGCCGCAGCAGGGTGGAGGGGCGTTCCGTGAGGGTTAACAAGCTACCGGCGATGGCATAGCTGGCAATAACCGTCTCGGGATGAGCGGAACGTGCTAATGTGCTGTTTATGATGACGTGAGAAATGGTGACGAGAGAGGCGGAAATGCCAAGTGGCACAAAAAAAGAAAATAACCGTCTCCACGAAAGTGATTCACTTGACGACATGTCAACGACTCCTTTGATGGATGAAATATGCCTAGTATATCACAAAGCATTGAACGCCGATGCGATTTTTTATGCGGAATATGCGGCAGATCATTTGTACAATTAAGGGGATCATATTATAATAGGAATGGTTAAAAATCGCTCTAATACGTATTCAACCAAGTGGAGGCACATTTATTTTGAGCCAATCAAATCGAAAACGTCATCAATATCCGCGTGGACCGCTGGCATTGATGAGAGGGGTGTACAAATACACCATTCCGGAAACACGGAAGGCACTGAATGGATGGCGTGCTCAAGCTGAGGCGATTCCGAATGAGGAATTGCGTACACAGGCACTTGCCAGTCTGAAGGATAAACAGTTTCACTGTGAAGGCGGAACCGTCTACGCATTAGCTGATTTGCCCAACAGACACATTCTGATTCCGCTGATCGTTTCATATCAAACTATTAGTGATTATTTGGACAATCTGTGCGACCGCAGCACGTCGATGGACCCGGATGACTTTCGTCTTCTCCATCAATCCATGCTTGATGCGGTAGATCCCGAAGCAATTCCCGTCAATTATTATGCCCTCCGTGAGGAGCAGGATGACGGTGGATATCTACGGAATCTGGTGACCACATGTCAGGAACTGACCCGTCAGTTACCGGGCTATACGTCCGCCAAGCCCCAAATTCAGGATCTGGCAGGCCTATACACGGACCTGCAGGTATATAAGCATATCAAGCCGGAACTGAGGGAAACGGCACTGCTCGAATGGTGGTCGGAGCATCGGCATCGCACACCTCAGTTTCGCTGGAACGAATTTGCTGCTGCAACTGGCTCTACACTGGGCGTTTTCATGCTGTTTCTGGCTGCGAGTGACGATCAGTTGACTGAAGAGCAAGCGGCCTCGATCCACACGGCCTATTTCCCACATGTATGCGCATTGCACATTATGCTCGATTATTTAATTGATCAGGATGAGGACCGCATCGGGGGAGATCTCAACTTCTGCAACTATTATGAGAATGTAGAGACAATGCTGGACCGAATTGCTTTTATTGTGGAGATGGCACGCAGCGATGTGCAGAAGATTCCGGGAAGCTCCTTTCACCGGATGATCATCGAAGGACTGATTGCCATTTACCTGTCTGATCCCAAAGTCAGCGAACAACAGGAAGTTCGCGTTGTATCCAAACGTCTGCTGAAAAATAGTCCGATCACAAGAATATTTTTCTTCATTTTCAGTCGCTGGATACGGAAAAATATGTAAGTCAGGTGTGATATTGCGGAGCCTGAAGTGAAACTAGAGGAGGAAGAAACATCATGACAGCAGTAAAGAAAATCGCAGTATTAACGAGCGGTGGTGATTCACAGGGGATGAACGCGGCTGTTCGTGCGGTTGTTCGCAGCGGACTGTTTCACGGTCTCGAAGTATTTGGAGTTCAACGTGGATACCAGGGTCTTTTGAATAATGACATTTTCCCAATGGATTTGCGGAGTGTAGGGGATATCATCCAACGTGGGGGAACGGTTCTTCAATCGGCACGTTGCAAGGAGTTCTATACCGCTGAAGGTCAGCAAAAAGGTGCGGACATTCTGCGTGCGCGTGGCATTGATGGTCTGGTTGTTATCGGTGGGGATGGTTCCTACAACGGAGCGAATAAACTGAGCAAGCTGGGCATTAACACCATGGGTCTGCCAGGAACGATTGATAACGATGTTTCTTTCACCGACTATACCATCGGATTTGATACAGCTGTAAGCATAGTAGTTGATGCAGTAAACAAATTACGTGATACAATGTCTTCACACGAACGTTCTTCCATCGTTGAAGTTATGGGTCGGCACTGTGGAGATATCGCTCTGCATGCCGGACTTGCTTCCGGTGCTGAAACGATTCTTGTCCCAGAAGTTCCATTTGACATGGACGAAGTAGCAGATCGGATGAAAGCTAACTTTGCACATGGCAAACGTCACAGTATTATCATCGTTGCAGAAGGCGTAGGCAAAGGTGAGGATGTAGCAAAAGAACTGATGGAACGTTGCCCAACGTATGAGCCACGTGTAACCGTTCTGGGTCACATTCAGCGTGGGGGTACGCCAACACCTTTCGACCGTAACCTGGCAAGTCGTCTTGGCGACTTCGCTGTTCGTAGTCTGATCGCAGGCGAGACAGACAAAGGTTGTGGCATTATTAAGGGTGAACTTACCCTGACAGATATTGATAAAGTGGTTAACACAAAAAAAGATTTCGATATGGAAACGTACCAGCTCGCACAACGTTTGTCCCAATAATTCGATTCAAAAACAAAGAGCACAATCCCGCATTAACGTGGATTGTGCTCTTTTTGTTGTTTCACAGAGTGAGTATATTAATACTACGCCTTGCGGAGTACGGCTTGTTTTTGTACCAGGAAGAGTCTCCAGAGAAGCGCTGTTGCTCCTACAGCAAGGCCGGCAATGAGGCCGATCCAGTA
The DNA here is from genome assembly GCF_037976585.1 of Paenibacillus sp. FSL k6-2145. Classification (NCBI taxonomy): domain Bacteria; kingdom Bacillati; phylum Bacillota; class Bacilli; order Caryophanales; family Paenibacillaceae; genus Paenibacillus; species Paenibacillus sp. FSL k6-2145. Next base: position 4,370,054 of record NZ_CP150267.1, read on the forward strand.
TCCGAAGGCACCGAGTGAAGTATACGTAGCAGTTAGATAACCTACAGGCAAGCCAATGATCCAATACGCTACGAACGTGATGATTAGTGCCGGATTAACGTCTTTGTAGCCACGCAATGCTCCTTGGGTCGGTGTAGCAATCGCATCAGAGATCTGAAAGAAAATGGCGTAGATGAGGAAATGCTGCGTAAGTGCAATGACCTCTCGATCGTTTGAATACACGCCTGCAATCTGTTCGCCGAACACAATCAACACGATCGCTGTCAGCAGTGAGAGGCCGATGGCTCCACCAATTCCAAGCAGACTGTATTGTTTGGCATCTCTCAGACGTCCCGCACCTGCCTCATAGCCCACAAGGATCGTAAGAGCCATACATATGCTCACAGGCAACATGTAGAGCGTAGAAGCGAAATTCAGCGCCGCCTGGTGGGCAGCAATTGTTGTGGTATCGAAACGGCTCATCATTAAAGTCACAGCAGCGAAGATGGACGTTTCGAAAAAAGTCGCAAATCCGATGGGCACTCCAATCTTAAGTAACTCTTTCCATTTGGACAATGATACACGGGTCCATTGACGGAAAATGCCATACTGAGCGAAAGGTTCGACCCGATGGACAAAACAGAGACTAATAAGAAAGATCAGCCAGTATGTACATGCTGTAGCAACACCAGCACCAACACCACCCAATTGTGGAAAGCCCCAGCGGCCGAATATCAGCAGATAATTTAGAAAGATGTTAACGGGCAGGGAAACCAACGTAATGAACATCGTAGTCCTTGTCTGGCCCAGCGCATCCATGAAGCTGCGCAGCACCGTATATCCGAAGAGCGGGATAATGCCAAAAGCAAGTGCGCACAAAAAATAGAAGGCAACTTGGGCAACTCGGGGTTCAAGTGGCATTCCGTTCAGTATAGGGCCAAGTAACAACGCCCCGGCTCCGATCACTACGAGACTGACAGCAATCCCGAGATACAACGCCTGGATGACGTTATACCCGATCTGATCATTACGTTTGGAACCCAGCAGATGGGAAACAACAGGCGTTATGCCAATTAGAATCCCGCTTAGTCCAGTTTGAACTGGCATCCATAGACTTGTACCAATTGCAACTCCTGCAAGGTCGGCCGGAGAAAACTTGCCTGACATATTGGTGTCGAAGAACGACATGGCAGAGAGGGCGATTTGAGTGGTGAAGATGGGCAAAAATATAATCAGGAATTGCTTCACTTTTTGGGAAAAACTTGTTGTGTTCATGTTCAATGGCAGTGCCTCGCTATTCTAAAGAGATGTCATCCAAGTGTCATATATGGACAGCTACTTATTGTAGAGGATTTTGTTCAATTTGAATAGGGACAGAAGCAGAGTAGGGGTGTACAGAGAAAAATGAACACCAAAAAACCTCGCTCCGCTTCAAGCAGAACGAGGTTGGATGAAATGAAAAGTATGAAAGAGTGCGGATTACTTATATTGTACACCTGATGTATAACGGTTGGACGCATTCCAGAGCAGATATTCATGCACATCCATGTCCTTCATCGCTCTAATCTGGTCTTCTACTTGTTTCTTGCCATACTTGATATAATGCCCACTGCCCAGCCAGCTTGCTGTGAAGTCCTGAATCCACGGACGAATGACGGGTTTGAGTTCTTTGGTAGGGTCTAGTTTCTTGTGTGTATCTTCCATTGAGCCCTTGATGGTTGTGTAAGGATCTTTGTCAGGGTCCTTGACCCCATACCAGCCAGTTGAATAGTGACTAGGGTATACCATCGGTGAGATCACGTCCACGTTTTCGGATATTTTAACAAAATCCTGTCCAATGCCTTCAGCCGCAGGTACAGAAGCGGCATAACCGAAAATATCAACTGAGACACGGACCCCTAGCGGGGCCAACTCCTTGCGTGCATATTGCACGAATTCAGCCACAACATCCACTCGTGACTTGTCGGATTTGGTATATTTCAGTACATCGGCTCGAGTTTCGAAACCTTCCGGGAAACGAACGTAGTCAAATTGAATCTCTTTGAATCCAAGCTTGGCAGCTTCCTTGGCAATCTCAATGTTATAGTCCCATACTTCCTTGCTGTACGGATTCACAAAGCTATCGCCTTTGCCATTTGCCCAGACAGATCCATCCTTGTTACGGAAGGAGAGCTCCGGATTTTTCTTGGCAAGAATCGTATCTTTGAATACAACGACACGTGCAATCGGGTAGACCTCATGTTTTTGCAATCGTTTCATCAAGGCATCGATATCCCGAATAAAAGGTTGGGATTTACCCATTTTCTGAAGCGCTTTGTTTTCTGTGGGGTAAGTTATGTATCCGAGATCGTCTTTGATATCAATGACCATGGCATTCAGTTCTGTGCTGTCTGTCAGTTCCAGCAATTCTTTCATACGTGCGCCGCCTGCGCTGTAGGCCGTTACATAAATACCTTTGACCACAGGTGCATCAGGTTGAGGATCAATTTTGGCAGGTGGGTTATCGGCATCGATAACAACCTGATCTTTTTGAGATTGAATAATTGCGGTGTTAAAACTGTTGGTTAACGATTGGAATTGAGGGTTTCCCTGGTCTGCCACTGCGGGGGCACCACCAAAGCTTCCAAAGGCCATAGCCAGTAAAGCCCAAAACATGTTCATTCATTTCCACTCCCTTATGTGTGCATTCCATGTATGAATTATACATTAAAGCCTCTGGGCTTTTAACCATATTAATCAAGTAATGAAACACATGGAAAAAATGAAAACCGCTTCCTGCTGAGGAAATCCCCTGCAAGAAGCGGCGTGATCAATCTGAAAAAAATTATTGAATGTAAATCTCATTTTGATGCTCACAAATACTGTACTGAATGATTTCCATTGCGTCTCCCTGTTCCAGGATGCCCAGCCCATCCCGGAGGACAATCAGTGAGTCGAGTTCATTCGGTTTCAAGAAAGGGAGCATTTCCGGGCACCATCTGTTGACAATCTCAAACAGTTTTACCGTTTCCATATCCACAATAATCACCCTTTCCTACTCGAATTCCAAAATGGTAAGTCATTCGGCGCGATTCGGGAAAGCATATGGCCTGTGAAATTGAAGGGTTGAACCTGCTATACAACATATTTAGGAGCCGTACACCGTTATTATACCACAATGTTGTGAATTGTTAACCGTACAGGTGTCTCAACTTCTGCGAAATGAACCCATAACACCAACCGTTTCCACAATGTTAACAAAAGCGTTTGGATCTGTATCCTTGATAATACGTTTAATTTCAACCAACTCGTAGCGGGTAGTTACGGTCATGAGCATGTCCTTTTCAATATCCGTGTATGCTCCCTGAGTCTTAATTTTGGTAACTCCACGAGGCCGAACAAGTAATTTTTTTAACATGGCTTCGGTTTCGTTTGTAATGATGTACAGTGTTACTTTGACGTGACTGATATGGATCAGATCAAGCACTTTGCCTGTGATGTAGATGGATACCATGGAGGCCAAGGCTGTATTCCAATTGTCACTCAGGTATCCTGCAAGCATAATGATCGTACCGTTCATACCGGCCATCACTGTACCAATCGGAAAGTCTCGTTTACGCGTGAAAATGGACCCAACAATGTCGAGTCCTCCTGTGGAGCCGCCGACTCGGAAGGAAACACCAGTGCCCATTCCAATAAGCACACCGCCAAATACAGAACTAAGTAAAGGGTCTGTAGCCACAGCAAAAACAGGCAGAAGCGCAATGAACCAGGAGGTGGCTGCTACCGAAAGAATACTTAACGTAATGAAGCGTCGTCCAAGAATAAACCAACCTGCAATGAGCAGGGGAATGTTAAGAACAAAATACATTATACTAAGATTCAACGTTGTAAAATAACCCAGAAGCATTGAAATACCGGACACCCCGCCGCTTAAAAGCTGATGGGGGACCAAAAACCAGTTAAAGCCGCAGGCAATAGCTGCAGCACCCAAAATGATCACTAAAGAGTGCCAAATTATTTTGGGCAATTTAATCACCTCATTTATATTTAAAACCAGATTGCTGGTAATCTTGAATTGTTTTGTGATATAATAATTTGTGGATATTCTTGAGTAGGAAACTTTTCCTAAATGGAGCAATAAAATTTTGAAATGTTTCAAACACATGTATGTAGTTTTAGTCTTATGTTGGGGACCCATTCATGGAATTATATTCGTTATGAAAATAATTCGTCCCGTTGGGATACCCTATAAATATTAACGCTACTTAAGAATACAGACAACAAAGTGGATTGTCCACCATGTCCACCATATAAAAGGAGCATGAATAATTTTGACAAATTTAAACTTTACAGATTTCAATCTTGAACCACTGGTGCTGCAAGCCATCACTGAGCTCGGGTTTGAAGAAGCAACACCGATCCAATCCAAAGCGATTCCTTTGGCACTCGAAGGCAGAGATTTGATTGGTCAAGCTCAAACAGGTACGGGTAAAACAGCTGCATTCGGTATTCCGTTGATCAGCAAAATCACAAAAAGTGATGAGAAAATCCGCGCCCTTATTATGGCACCTACACGTGAACTTGCCATTCAAGTTGCTGAAGAGATCGAAAAACTCACTCGCTTCAAAGGTCTTCGCTCCCTGCCAATCTACGGCGGACAAGATATCGTGCGTCAAATCCGTGCACTGAAAAGAAAACCACAGATCATCATTGGTACACCTGGACGTCTCCTTGACCACATCAACCGCAAAACAATCAAACTAGATGATGTACAAACTGTTGTACTGGATGAAGCAGATGAAATGCTCGACATGGGTTTCATGGAGGATATCCAATCCATCCTGAAACAAGTTCCAGACGAGCGTCAAACCATGCTGTTCTCAGCAACAATGCCTCCTAACATTCAAAAATTGGCACAACAATTCTTGAACAATCCTGAACACATTTCTGTGATTCCGAAACATGTTAGTGCACCATTGATTGACCAATCCTATATCGAAGTACCTGAGCGTCAAAAATTCGAAGCATTAAGCCGTTTGTTGGATATGGAATCTCCTGAACTGGCGATCGTATTCGGACGTACAAAACGTCGTGTTGACGAATTGGCTGAAGCTTTGCAAAAACGTGGATATTCTGCAGACGGTCTTCATGGTGACTTGTCCCAGAATCAACGTGATGCGGTAATGCGTAAGTTCCGTGACGGCAGCATTGACGTACTCGTTGCAACAGACGTGGCTGCACGTGGTCTCGACGTATCTGGTGTAACTCACGTTGTTAACTTTGACCTTCCGCAAGATCCGGAGAGTTATGTTCACCGTATCGGTCGTACAGGTCGTGCGGGTAAAGAGGGTGCTGCTTGGTCCTTCGTTACACCGCGTGAGATTGATCACTTGCACTTCATTGAGCGTGTAACACGTCACCGTATTCCACGTAAACCACTGCCAACAATGGCAGAAGCGGTTGAAGGAAAACAACGTTTGACAGCAGAGCGTTTGCTGGAAATCGTACAATCGGGCGAACTGAACGAATATAAAGGTATCGCGATTCAAATGCTTGAGCAATATGATTCTGTTCAACTGTTGTCGGCTGCTCTGAAGCTCCTGACAGGTGACAAAAAAGACGCTCAAGTTGACCTGACTCCTGAAGATCCAATCCGTGCGAAACGTCGCAAACCGGATGTTCGCTCTGGCGGACGTAAACCATCTGGCTACAGCGGTAACCGCAGCAGTGGTAGCGGCGGCAGTGGTGGTGGCTACAACCGTGATCGCAACAGTAGTGGTGGCGGACGTGGCGGTTACAACCGTGATCGTAACAGCGGCAGCAGCACTGGCGGTGGAAGCAGAGAAGGTGGTTACAACCGTGACCGCAAACCGCGTCCAAGCAGTAACGAAGGGCGTCGTCCAGCGAAAGATTCTTCTTTCGAGTAATATAAACGTATAATCTGAAAAATGGAGCGGGCAACTGCTCCATTTTTTTATTTTCAAAATTACTGCATCATTTATTTCACTGCCAGAAGCGGCTAGAAGCGCTAGTTAAGGACAATGACGATCTCTTTTCGGGAAGTACTGGCTTTTCCTATCTATAATAAGGTATATTAATATTAGACTTCAGGTAATACGCAAGGCTGCAGAGGAGGAGAAATGTTTGGAATTTAAAGGAGCTATGGGTGGGATCTACCGGCTTACAGAGTGGATTACGAGACTGGCCGCAACCAATCTGTTGTGGGCTATTTGTTCGTCTCCGTTCTTGTTTTTCTTGATTATGAAACTGCTCGTGATGCAGCAGAACCTCGCAAACGAATCATTGCAAATGAACTGGGCTATAGCTATTGTGGCACCGCTTACACTGTTCCCGGCGACTTCGGCGCTGTTTACGGTTGTTCGTAAATGGAATATGGGCGATACGGATGTACCGATCTTCCGTACTTTCTTTGTAGGTTACAAGGAAAACTACAAGCAAAGTTTAATTGGGGGCATTTTTTACACACTGCTGTTCGCGATTATGTATTTGGATTATACAGTGTACATGACGCAGTTCCGCAATATGCAGCTCGTGGGAATCATCATGTTAGTACTGCTTCTCTTGTTATTTGTATCACTCTTTAACTTTTTCTCGATGGTTGTACACTATCATATGTCCATCGGACTCATTATCAAAAACGCGGTATTGCTTACGCTGATCAGACCATTCCGTGTATTTTCCACATTGCTGGGAAGCGGATTGTTGTTCTACATCGGTTTCCGTTATCCGGTCTTGTTCGTTTTCTTCATTATCAGTATCATTGCTTGGTTCGCTTTCTTTAACTTCTACGCAACCTTCAACAAGATGCAGGAGCAGATGGAGAAGATGCAGCTGAAGAAGGAAGAAGAGGAAGCTGCCGCGCTGGCTGAACAATCAGCAGAGAATGGTGAAACATCTGAGCCATCAGACGACAAAAACATTACATTGCAAAAATAAAACATGATGGATCGCCATTTACTTTTTACACAGTTAGGGATATAATAATTGTACATCCTGCGATGTACGTTTCGGTTATTCGTTGTTTTGAACCAATGATGATGTCTTCGGGAGATCAACACAGAATGTTGCTGAAAAGCCCTGTCTATACGACATGGGGACTTCAAAAAGCATTTTTGCGGTCACCCACCTGCCAAGCAGGTTCATAAGACAATGTAGCCGGACGGCATAGGCGGGTTCCTAAATCTTATGTACAGCACCCTGACTTTCCCTCTTCAGAAGGAATTTCAGGGTGTTTTTAAGTTGTAATGAATGTTTTTGATTGGTTTTACGATAAATATGATGCTTGCCCTTTTGTTACTACTTGAACAATGTTACACTAAGATACATAAATGGAACGGTTACATTCAAAGGAGGAAGGGTCTTGACCTTAAAGAGAACGCTCGTCGGTATCATCCGCAGCATGGAGGGGACCAGCGATCGAGCCAAGGATCCCAAATTAAAAACACGGTATTATAACTTATCCAAAGACAGAGCCTGGGAAGAGGTCTCTTCGACACTCAAAAAGATTCCGGGTTATAAAGTGCTGCATGAAGTGCCTTCTGTTGGAGAAGTTATTCTGGAGAAGCGGACTACCTTTGGACGGACGATGGATATTACAGTTTCCATTATCTCGGTAAGTCCTGTTCGTAGTGCGGTGGATATGTATTCAGCTTCACGTGGTTCACTTGGAGACTTGGGTTCCAATTATCGCACGATTATGAATTTATTCTCTGTACTCGATAAAAAGCTAAGCAAGTATAAAGCAAATGATTGAAATAGATGATAAATAACAAAAAGCGAGTGAAGGTTAACCTTCCTCGCTTTTGTTCTGAACGTATGATAACTTCTACAGCAAAGCTTTTACAGCAGCAATTGCTTGTTCGAAGTTAGGGGAGTCTGTCATTTCAGGCAAATACTCCACATATGTAATCCGGTCTTCGGCATCCAAAACAAAAATGGAGCGCATGTCGAGTTGGAATTCTTTGATCAGAACGCCGTAGTCTTCACCGAAAGAACGTGTTTTGTAGTCTGACAATGTAACTACGCGGTCAACACCAGCTGCTCCGCACCAACGGGCCTGAGCGAACGGAAGATCAACGCTGACTGTCAAGACAACAACATTGTCTCCGAGTTCTCCAGCTTCCACGTTGAAACGACGAGTTTGCGCATCGCATACGCCAGTATCCAGGGAAGGAACAACGCTGATTAATTTGATTTTGCCTGCGAAGTCTTTCAGGGAAGCATCCTCAACCAGGTTCTTGCTCAGTGTAAAATCAGGTGCTTGATCGCCCACTTTCAGTTCGGGTCCGATCAATGTAATAGGGTTGCCTTTAAATGTGGCTGCGCCTGTACGTTCTTGTGTCATAATAATGTTCCTCCTTATAAATTGGTGATCCGTGCCAAAATCCATTATAATCTTTTATGAAAGGCATTGTCCAATTCGGGCATGTACCATTACGATGGATCAGAGATGTAAGTCCGATCTGAACAGGGTGGAGTGAAAGAAGAAATTTATGATATTTATTCGCTATGAGAACTGGAAAGGTTATTTGAAGTATTTCCCTTTGACGTCGCTTTTTTTAATTGCCAATGTAGTCATGTTTATTGTGTTAACGGTGAACGGTGGATCAACGAACAATATGGTGCTGCTGAAATTTGGGGCACTCACGAATCATGAACTGTTCGCACATGAATGGTGGCGTTACATTACATCCATGTTCCTGCATGCGGGCTTCAGTCATTTATTGTTTAACAGCTTTGCGTTAATCGTATTTGCACCACCGATGGAGCGGTTGCTCGGGTCGGTAAGGTATGGTGTATTGTACCTGGGTGGCGGTGTATTGGGTAATATTCTTGCTGTTGCGTGGTACAACTCGGTTGGGAGTATTACCATCTCGGTAGGGGCTTCAGGAGCGATCTATGCCGTCTATGGTGCATTCCTGTATGTAGCACTGTTCCAGCGAACGATGATGGACGAGGCTTCTCGCAAAACGATGTACACGTTGCTTTTGTTCGGAATCATATTCTCCTTCGCCATGTCAGGCATCAATTGGATGGCTCACCTCGGAGGATTGTTGGGTGGATTCTTTATTTACGGACTGTTGATCAGGTTGTGGAAACCCCGTAGCTTAAAGCGGTAGTCAGAACGTTCTCAAGATGGAATGCAATCAAGGATAAGTAGGGTATAACAGATTGGAGCGATCAGGCGAGTGGAATTAAGACAGTTGCATTACTTTTTGAAAGTGGCACAGAAGGAACATGTAACACAGGCTGCTGAAGAGTTGCATGTGGCACAGTCGGCGGTGAGTCGTCAGATTCATCAGCTGGAAGAAGAACTGGGCGTGGATCTTTTTATGCAAAAGGGGCGAAATCTGCAGTTGACTGCAGTAGGGCAGCTTTTTTGCAAACGAATTGAAGGTATCTTGAAAGATTTGGACAAGGCAGTCGGGGAAGTTCATGAGTTTCTGGACCCGGAGCATGGGGAGATTCGAATTGGATTTCCGCATAGCCTGGGGATTCATCTCATTCCTTCCGTGGTGGCTGCTTTCCGTCAGCGCTACCCCAACGTGAAATTCAGATTTAAGCAGGGGATGTTCCCTACACTGATTCGTGATGTATTATCGGGTGAGGTAGACTTGGCATTTATTTCTCCTTTTCCAGAGAAGCATGATCAAGTAGATGGTGATATTGTACTTACGGAAGAATTACACGCCATCCTTCCCCCCAATCACCCGTTAGCTGGTGAAGAGACAATTGCGCTTGAACAGCTCAAGGATGATAAATTTGTATTGTTTAGCAAAGGTTATTCTCTTCGTCCTATTGTGTGGCATGCCTGTCTGGAAGCTGGTTTTACACCCAAGATTGCTTTTGAAGGGGAAGAGACCGACACTATCCGCGGATTGGTTGCTGCGGGCATGGGGGTCAGTCTGCTGCCTGAGATGGCGTTATTCCAGACGAACCCGTTGCAACCGGCACATGTGGCCATCTCTCATCCCAAAGTAACACGGACCATTGGGTTAATTCACCGTGCGGATGACAAGCTGCCGCTGGTTGCCCAGTCCTTTCGTTCATTTTTGCTTCATTATTTTGGTTTACAACAAAACAATACCCCATCCGATTAACGGTGGGGTATTGTTTTTTTTTTTTTTTTTTTTTTTTTTTGTTGTTGTTGTTGTATTAGGTATCTGATTAATCGCGGCTGTTGAAGATTCCGATGTAACGAATCAACTCAAGCAGTGAGATCAACGCTGCAGCAACATAAGTCAAGGCTGCGGCATTCAGAACTTTTGCAACACCTTTTTCTTCTTCATTACGAATGTACCCTTCGGATACCATAATCTCTCTAGCGCGATTACTTGCATTGAACTCAACCGGTAAAGTGATGAGTTGGAATGCTACAGTTACGGAGAAGAAGATGATACCGATACCTACAAGGTTCATGGCATTGAAGATGAATCCTGCAATCAACAGGAATGGAGCTAATCCGGATGCAAAGTTCACAATTGGGAAGATCCGGTGACGCAGTGCCAGCATCGGATAACTTTCTTTATGCTGAATGGCGTGGCCAACTTCGTGACACGCTACCGAAACAGCTGAGATTGAGTTTTCATAATATACTGGTTCTGATAAACGTACAACCCGATTGATCGGATCATAGTGATCAGAGAGCGTGCCGCGTACAGGTTCAATTGGAACATCGTGCAGGCCGTTAGCATCAAGCATCTGGCGAGCGGCATCGTAACCAGTCATTCCGTTCTGGTTCGGTACCTCCGACCAACGTCTAAACGTACCTTTAACGCGAAATTGCGCCCATAAAGAGAGCAAAAAGGCGATAATGATCAATACGAACATACCGTTATTAAAACTCATATTCATTCCTCCGCTTTCTAAAAATAAGCTACATCATGGTGTTCTCAAGCAAGATTTTTAGTGCCTCCATTGTACCGGCACTTTTGGTGAGGAGTCCTGCCATCATTTTACGTGCTTGTACAGGTTTCATCTCTCCAAGTAGCGGTTTGAGTTCGTTAACCTCTCGCTCAAGTTGTTGTACATGAAGCTCCAACGTTGTCAGTTTGCTGGCAACTTGTTCTTCTGTACTAACCAGACGCCACTTCTCAAGAGATTGCTTAATCTCGTCGAGACTATACTTCTCTTGTTTCATCTGTACAATACGTTCAAGCCTCGTTAAAGTTTCATTACTATAGAGACGATAATTTTTTTGTGTACGTTCTTCGGGAGCGATTAGTCCAAGCTTTGTGTAATAATCAATCGTCCGTTCACTAACACCAGCGGTCTTGGCAAGTTCGCCAATCCGAAAAAGTTTCATATCCCCAATGATATTCACCTCGCTTGCAAGTTCAAATGTAGGGAATTGTAGTTTCCACTTGTGAATTTCTAGACTACGCCCAATTTTTCTTACTAATAAGTATGATACATGATCTTTAACCGTACAGTCAAACGTTATGCTTTGGCAATCAGCATACTGCATTTCTATATCTATGTGCTCATAGAATGTGATTATGTACTTAAGTGCAAGAAAAAGACGTATGACTTTATTCCCAGAAATAATTTTCAGTTTTGATGAAAATACTCTTGTCAACTTTCCTCTCTTCTGCTTATAATGACATTAAGAGTTTCACGTTATGTGAAGAAACTTAACATAAGAGGGAGTGGGGTATATGAGAAAGAAATGGTTAGTTTCCATGTTAGTAATGCTTACTTTGTTCGCTTTTCCGGTCAGCGCATTTGCGGCTGCGGAGGGTCCGACTAACATTGAACTTCAAAGTGGTTTGAACTCAGCCTTTACGTTTCTGGCTGTTGTACTGGTGTTCTTGATGCAAGGGGGATTTGCTTTACTCGAAGCGGGTTCAACACGAATGAAGAATGCAGGACACATTGCGGGTAAGACCATCCTGACATTAGGAATTTCAGTTATTGCCTTCTGGGCTTTGGGTTTCGGTCTTGGTTTCGGTAATGGTAACAGCTTCTTTGGAACAACAGGGTTCTTCCTGAGTGGTGACAAGATGGCTGCTTCCTTCGAATCACTGGCTTTCTCCGATGTTCCACTGACTATTAAATTCGTATTCCACCTCGCCTTTGCGGCGGTATCTCTGGCCATTGCCTGCGGTGGTATGGCTGAACGTGCAAAGATGAGCGTATATATTGTTTTCGGTACTCTTTATACCATTATCATGTATCCGGTTGTTGCTCACTGGGTATGGGGCGGCGGCTGGTTGGCTGAGCTGGGTATGCAAGACTTTGCAGGATCGACGGTTGTTCACTTGACTGGTGCGACTGCAGCATTGGTAGCGACCATCTTGTTGAAACCACGTATTGGTAAATATAACAAAGACGGCAAACCTAACATCATTCCAGGTCACAACCAAGTGTATTCCGTACTCGGGGTTATTATCCTCTGGATCGGTTGGTTCGGATTCAACCCAGGTAGTACATTATCTGCCATGGGGGATGGATTCTTCGGTTATGTTGCATTAACTACTAACGTAGCTGCTGCAGCCGGTGGTGTTGCTGCGCTGTTGATCTCATGGGCAGTACTTGGTAAGTCTGATATTCCTAGCATGTTAAACGGTGTGCTTGCGGCACTCGTTGCAATTACAGGAGCATGTGCATTCGTTGAACCTTGGGCAGCGCTGGTTATCGGTGCTCTGGCGGGTATCATCACATTCTTCACAGCACAGTACTTCGATCGTAAAGGAATTGACGATCCAATCTACGCTTTCTCCGTGCATGGTATTGCGGGTATGTGGGGTGCGATCTCCACGGGCTTGTTCGCTACTCCTGAACTTGCCGAGAATGCTGGTGTAGGTCAAGCGGGTCTGTTCTATGGCGGTGGATTCCACCAATTGGGCGTACAGCTTCTCGGTCTGGCAGGTGCTTTTGCCTTCGTACTGGTAATGTCCTTCATTATTCTGGGCGGAATGAAAGCAATCATGGGCATCCGTGTTACTGAAGAAGAAGAAACAATGGGTCTGGATATCAGTGAGCACGGTACTTACGGATACCCTGAACAAATGAAAAATGTAGATTCTAAATCCAATGGTGGTACGTTCAGCTCCTGAGGTGAATGATGCTGAATCATGCTTCAAGGAGGCTGGACATGATGGAACCCATCTCGTATACAAACTATTCCTGGTCTTATCAGGGAATCGATGGTGCGGTGTCTTCTCAAGAACTGCGCCAGGCACGTGTGATATTACAGAACGAGCTCCAGGAATTGTTGTCCGCTTCCTTGTCGCCGATCGAGTGGTACCAAACGGTAAATGAACTGCATGACCGGATTGCACGGAAAGCAGTAGAGTTATGCATTCAGGGGATGGTTGAGGAAGGCTTCGGCCAACCTCCCGTCCCCTATGCCTTTATCGTATTTGGCAGTTCCGGCAGGGAAGAAGCAACGTTATGGAGTGATCAGGATAATGGCATGATCATTAGCGATACTCCGCATGAAGGTAAAGAGGAATATTTTGCTCAGCTCGGACAGCGAATGACGGATATGTTGGAAGAGCTTGGTTACGCCAAATGCGAAGGCAAAGTCATGTGCTCTGAGCCACTCTGGAGAAAAACGCTGGCGTCATGGAAGCATCAATTAGCAGATTGGAGCTCGGATCTGAATTGGGAGCCCGTTCGTAATCTCATTATTGCTTCAGACATGCGTTTTGTTGCAGGTGAGCAAAGTCTGGCGGAGGAATGGATCACGAGTTTTTATGAACAGTTCAGACTGGTTCCTGAACTTTCGGATGCAGTTCTTCGCAATACGGTTAAACATAAAGCTACATTAAATGTACTTGGACGTGTGGTCACAGAACGATTTGGTGAACATGCAGGCGGATTTGATGTTAAGTATGGTTTGTACATTCCGCTGGTGAACAGTGCCCGTTATTTGGCTTTGCAACATGGGATCAAGGAGTCATCGACGTTAAAAAGAATGGAGAGACTGACTTCACTTGAAGCTGTTCCATTTACATTACTGGATGCATGCCAGCGGGCCTTCTTAGCCGCTTTGAAGTTTCGCAGAAGTACACCGGTTGTCATCCAAGGGGATTTGCAACATAGCAGTGGGTTCCTGGATGAGAAACAGATGAAACAAAAGCAGATTCATTATGAGCTCAGGGATACGCTCGGGTTGGTACGACGAGTGCATCGTGCTTTGCAAAGACAGTTGCGTTTTGCAGAAAGGAGACGTCCATGAGAGAGCCGGCAAGGGGCAATACAGGATTCTGGAATTCGCTGCGTCAGGGAGGGGTTCCTTCCGCCATCGCTTCCATTATGGGAGCCCCTACGGCGCAACACATGGCGTTTATCCGCTCTATGATGAGAGAACAGCGCAGACCTGAGGTTCTGCATACGCCTCTAAATGAGCTGGACGCAGTTGTATTTGATCTGGAAACGACGGGTTTTTCGCCCCAGCATGGGGATGAGATTATCTCATTTGGTGCGGTCCGTATACATGGTGGTGTGGTACTGGAAGGAGAACAGTTCTATACGGTGGTGCAGTCCAAGACTGCGGTTCCGGAACATATTACTGAACTTACAGGTATTACGCAGGAGATGACGCTGGACGCACCAACTTTGCTGGAAGGGCTGCATGATTTCATGTCTTTTGTAGGTGGAAATGTTCTGATTGCACACGCAAGTGCGCATGACCGAGCTTTTCTGAATGCGGCTCTGTGGCGGACTTCAAAGGTAAGGCTGACACATCGTTTAATCGATACGATGATGTTGGCCCGCTGGCTTGAACCGAGCAGGCCGGGATATGGTCTGGATGAATTGCTGGAATCCAGAGGCATTCCGATCTATGGGCGTCACCATGCACTGGAAGATTCCAAAATGACTGCACAATTATGGTCCTGTTATTTGGAGGACATGATGCGTAAAAATGTGGAGACCTTGGGTGATTTGTATACCCAGCTAAGTCACGCATAACGGAACGGGAAGCAGATTGTATGAAGGCGCAACGCGGTGTGCCGGATCTTGCGGTTTCTTCGAGGGTTCAATCAGATAACCGTTCAGATGCATATGAGATCGCAACCCGCTTGTTAGGTCGGGTGAGCCGATGAGGTACATCTGAAGCAAACTGGCGAAGGCCGGAAGAGCTTGCAAGTCCTCTAAGGAAGGAACAGGCCTGGTCTGCGGATGAGAATGGAAGATACCAATGAGCTTGGGCTCGGAGAATACGCACCGAATCCATTCGGCATCATCCAGAGTAAAATGGTGCAGCGGGTCAGGTGCTACGTTACGAATGGGCTGAAACCGACTGATTCGTATACCGCCCGCTGCGGTTTCACCCAGCATAACCCCGCAGGCTTCTTGCGGCAGCGAAAGGAACATGTGCTTTGACATCTCTTGTTCTACGGAAGAAGGGATGTAAAAGACGTTTTGCTGCCCGTGAAGTGCTGCCATTTGTATTCACCCCTCTCTCTTTGGCTCCTGCTTAGGCAGGAGTCCTTTTTCATTTTATTTTCTGTAATCCGGATTGTAAAATTTTAAAGGAAAAGGGTACAATAATAAAGAGAACATTTGGCAATCATGTTCTGGTGAACTGTGATAGAGCGTGATAAACACTTAGCATGTGCAGAAATTACGGTTTCAGTTTCAATATGCTAATTATATAAAAGGGTGGCGGGTTATGAAACGAAACATATACATACTCCTTGGTGTTGTCTTGCTGGTTGGTATTGCACTGGCCCAGAATGCGGGTGACGGCATTGCAGCCGTCTTTAAGCAGGAAGAACCGATGCCTACAGAGACGGGACCACGTGCGGGTCTTCTGGCACCTGCTTTTTCTCTGACAGCAATGGATGGAAAGACGTACAGTGTGGGCGGTGCCAAAGATAAGGCCACGTTCGTCAGTTTCTGGGCATCCTGGTGTGAGCCGTGTAAGCAGGAAGCTCCAGAGCTGAACAGAATGGCTGCGAAATACAAGGATAAGCTTGACATGTATGGGGTTAATGTAACGTCATACGATAAACTCAAAGATGCCAAAGCTTTTGTGGATGAGTACCAACTGACATTCCCTATTCCCTTGGATGAGAAGGGGACTGTGTATGCTCAATACAATGGGGTGGCTTTTCCAACGAATGTTCTGATTGACTCCAGAGGAGTTATACAGGAGATTGTTCTGGGCATACTGCCCGAAAAAGAGTTGGAGCGTAAGATTGAAAAGTTAATTGCGAATTAATTTTCTGCAAAGAAAGAAGCCTTTGCATCCATGAATCATGGGTGCAGAGGCTTCCTTTTTATTTTCCGGGAAATAAGCTTTAAGAGCCTGTTCAAAAAAAGCCTTTTTTGAACATACACTTTAATGATTACTTATCCCATGAGCAGGAATAGGGAGTGTGCCCGGCTCATCCTGCAATTTTTCTTGAAGCAAAGCATAGCGGAAACTGTGTACAAGAGCTTCCCAACTTGCTTCAATTACGTTCTCGGATACACCAACTGTGTTCCATGTATTTTCCGTATTTTTGGATTCGATCAATACACGAACTTTGGCGGCTGTGGCATCTTTCTCATCCAGTACACGCACTTTGTAGTCTGACAGATGCATATTGGCAAGTGAAGGGAAGTATTGCACCAGCGCTTTCCGAAGCGCATTATCGAGTGCGTTAACCGGACCATTGCCCTCAGCAGCGGTATAAGCGCTTGTTCCAGCGATATTCACTTTGACAAAAGCTTCGGAAACAACAGATTTTCCCGCCGTTTTCTCTACAAGCATTTTGAATGATTCAAAAGTGAACAATTCTTTCATGTCACCGTTCGCTTCACGAATTAACAATTCAAGCGAAGCATCTGCACCTTCGAACTGGTAACCCTGATGCTCCAGGTCTTTAATTTTCTCAATAATCTGACGTGAATTGGCACTGCTTGGATCGAACTCAAGCCCCAGTTCCTGAGCTTTGGATACAATGTTACTTTGTCCGGCAAGTTCCGAGACCAGCACACGTTGTTTGTTACCAACCAGTTCAGGCACGATGTGTTCATAGGTACGGGAATCCCGCAGGATGGCAGAGACGTGAATTCCACCTTTGTGAGCAAAAGCAGCATTGCCGACATAAGGCTGATTAATCGGCATATTTACATTGGCAATCTCGCTAACATAACGAGCCACGTTTGTAAGTTGTCTCATGGAATCCTCAGTAACACATTCATAGCCAAGTTTCAGTTGCAGGTTCGGGATGATGGACGCGAGATTGGCGTTACCGCAACGCTCTCCATAACCGTTCATTGTTCCTTGAACCTGACGGGCTCCGGCTTGTACAGCGCTGAGTGTGTTGGCTACAGCCAGTTCACAATCATTATGTGTATGGATGCCGAGATGTGCATGAGGCAGGCTTCTATGCAGTGTGGATACGATCTCATGTACCTCGTTTGGCATGGTCCCGCCGTTGGTATCACACATGACGAGCCAGTCCGCTCCAGCTTCGTGAGCCTTGGTCAAGACCGCTTGAGCATACTCCGGGTTATGTTTGAATCCGTCAAAGAAGTGTTCTGCATCAAAGATCACTTCCATACCATTTTGTTTCAGATAGGCGATGGAATCATAGATCATGGACAAGTTTTCTTCCAATGTAGTCTGCAAAGCGGTATGCACATGGAAGTCCCATGATTTACCGACCAGCGTTGCAGCCTGAGCACCAGATTCGATCATGCGCTTCAGGTTGGCGTCTTCACTAGCAACGCTGCCTTTACGGCGGGTACTGCCAAAAGCAACAACCTTTGCGTTCAGGTTTAATTCCTTGACTCTTTTGAAAAACTCAATGTCCTTGGTATTGCTGCCGGGAATTCCGCCTTCAATATAATGGACACCCAGGTCATCAAGCTTCTTGGCAATTTTGAGTTTGTCGTCTGCCGATAAGCTGACACCCTCCCCTTGTGTGCCGTCACGTAAAGTCGTATCGAAGATGGAAATGGCCTTTGACATGAAGATCCTCCTTTGAGATAAAGCGCTCTTTTAAAAGATTGGATTGTAAGTTGGGAAAGCTGTTAAGTACGTTAGTGGACGAATCCTTCGATTCGGCAACGCTACACTGTGTTAAATTGGGTGCGCTGATTTGTCCTAAAGTCGTCAATTTGTATAATTAATTATTATAGCACCATTATAGCCAAATGCTACATAGAAATCGCAGTTTCATGTAACAATTAACGGATTTTAGAGCAAAAAGAAGGATGTTAATGATAATCCGGATGTGTGTTATAATTTATTATTGAGTTTTAATTGGAATATATGGAAGAAAAGGAGGGTTGATTTTGAGTTTTGTATGGGAAAATACGGTTATTGCGCTGATCACATTGATCCTTTTTGTGAGTGTAGGCTGGTTAATTATTCGGTCTCTGATCAGTTCTCGCAGAAAATAAATGTTCGTGACTGAATTAACATAACGGGTTTGATATACTATAGAAGAAAGAAATTCGTTTCATTAATTAGTGTGCAAGAAAGGGCGGGGGTTCATGATGTCTTCAGACGGCAATCCTCCAGCGAATGTGGATCAATACTACCCTACAGCCGGACGGGTGATTCTGCATGTCGATATGAATGCTTTCTACTGCTCTGTACATGAAGCCGAGGAACCAGATTTATATAGAGGAAAAGCAACGGCCGTTGCGGGCAGCAGTGAACTGCGAAAGGGTGTAATTGTAACCTGCTCATATGCCGCTCGTAATCGAGGCATCTCAACAGGTATGGTTGTCCACCAAGCCATGAAAAAGTGCCCTGATCTCATTGTGATTCGTCCTGATTTTCATTTATATCGTCAATATTCAAGAGCTTTCATGCAGATTGCGTATAGTTATACCCCTCAACTTGAGGCAACATCCATTGATGAATGTTATCTTGATATTACAGGTTCAAGGCAATTCGGGAATCCAATGGAGATTGCGGAGAGCATTCAGCGTAGAATCAAGGATGAATTGGGGCTGCCATGTTCCATTGGCATTGCACCCAACAAATTATTGGCGAAAATGGCTTCGGATCTGAAAAAACCGAACGGTATCTCCATTTTACGCATGAGGGACGTACCCCGGATTCTTTGGCACAGACCATGCAACGAGATGTTTGGCATTGGCAAAAAAACGGCTGAAAAGCTGAAAAAACTGGGCATTGAAACGATTGGTCAATTGGCCAAGTCGGATGAGAACATGTTGACCGAACTATTTGGAGTTAATGGAGCATGGCTCAAAAATTCTGCGAATGGCATTAACCATTCCGCAGTTCACGCGGAACGGGAAGCCAATAAATCCATTGGGCATACAACCACTTTACCGGCGGATGTATCGGATATGAATGAGATTCATCGGGTATTCCTCAATATAAGTGATCAGGTAGCCAGAAGGTTGCGCAAGCACGAAATGTTCAGCCAGGGGATTCAGATTACGATCCGCACACCGGATATGAAGACAATCACCCGATCACGTCTAATGGAAGTTCCTACGGAGGATGCAACGGTCATTTACCGTGAGGCCTGTAAACTATTTGAGAAGCATTGGGGTAGTGGCAAGCCTGTACGCATGCTCGGTGTGACACTTCAGAACCTGATTCCAAGAGAGGAATCCGCTGTACAGATGGACTTGTTCGAATATGAGCAGAAGCCCAAGAAGGACAATCTGATTCGGATTATGGATCAGTTACGTGATAAATTTGGTGAGAATGCTGTTGTGACCGCAGGTATGCTTGGAGACGATCCTTCCGTGCTGCTTCGTAATCATAAAGTGCGCGGTACTTCCCTGCAAAAAGATAACTTGCAAAGTCTTGATTAAATAAGGGATAATAGAGACTTGTGGTTGCAAAATGATTTGTAATTATCCTTACTTTGTATTAATATGTTTCTAGATAAAAACACTGTACGTTTCGAATTTTAGGAGGAGAGAATGTAAATGAGTAAATATACTTGGGTTGAAAAAGACACATGCATCGCATGTGGCGCTTGTGGAGCAACGGCTCCTGACATCTACGATTACGATGATGAAGGTTTGGCAGAAGTTATCTTTGACGGCGATGCTAACCATGGTATCAAAGCTATTCCAGACGACTTGTTTGACGATATGCAGGATGCATGCGATGGCTGCCCTACAGATTCAATCAAAGTAGCGGATGAGCCTTTCAATAAAGAGGGTTAAGTATTTCTTGCATGAACACAGAGCACTTTCTTTTGTCTTTACGACAAGGGAAGGTGCTTTTTTTGTTTTCATTTTACTGTGATCTTATGACCTGTGGATCAAGGACGATTATTGTCGAAAACCCTTTTTTCCACCGGGTACTCAAGTCCTATGGATTCAACGCCTGGTTATGCCGATATATAATGATATACGGAAAAAGGTGAATAGTGGAGGATCGGATGCAAAATACTCATCTAAGAACATATGTCAAGAAACATCCAGACAATAAAATGGCTTGGTACTTGCTTGGAAAGGAGTACTTGGGCGAAGGACAGGAGGCCAAAGCCAATTATTGTTTTCAGCAAGCGGGCGAGGTTTACGAGGCATTTGAACGCAGTAAAGCTCCTGCTGACATCTGGGTGGACTATCAGGAGAAATTGGTGGAGATGTCTGAGCAAAAAGAGAAAAAACAACGTAGACGCAAAATGTGGCTTACGCTGTTCATGCTGCTTGTGCTGGCAGGTCTGCCACCTGCGGACGCTCCGGGTTTCAGTCGTGAAGCGGCCGACGCACTGTCAGCAGCACTGGAATCCACAGATGACATCGAAGCGCCTGTAGAAGCGGATAAACAGGTTGGAACTGCATCCATTGCGCCAAGCAATGTGTTCACCGCTGCGGCATTTGGTGGAGGCAACCATGGCGAGGCTGCTCTCGCAGCTGCCTGGTCCGGGTCTGGCCCAAAAGTAGAGACTTCGGCTGTACTGGGTATGCAAACCTCGGATGACTGGTCTTTATGGAAACGAAATATGCCTGTGAAATACATAGTACAAACTAATACAAGCGGTAAATTAACTGCACAGAGTTATGATGCCAAGCAATGTAACTGTGAACCTCCTGAAGTTACGCCGAAAATCAAAAAGATGGCCTTGGCGTGGACCGCCAAGCAGGAAGCCGCTGCATCATTATCAAGTGCAATCGTTGCCTATCGCAAAAAAAATGACGCTTGGCCCAAGAGTGTAACGCAAATGGCTCAGCCATTTCCGAATAATATTCTGGGCGAGACTGCGCCAGGGATGACTGAGATGTTTCCGAAGCTGCTAGCTTTGCATCAAGGAAAGGCACAGGAAGGAAAGAACGATTCGAGTGGTAAAGAGAATGGTTCAACGACTTCGAATTCGGCTCAAGGCAAAAATGCCGCTTTTGCAGATACGCTGGGAGGTCAGCCTTTTTTGCAGGAACCGCTGGAGATTGTCATTGATAAGGATATACATAAACTTGCATTAATCAGTGGGGATACCATTGTTCGTATGTATGATGTGGGACTTGGCGGTGATCGAACACCGGAAGGTTCATTTGTCATTACAGATAAAGTGGTCAATCCGAATGGGCGCTCGAACGGTGAGTTTGGAAGCAGGGGTATGCAGCTCTCGAATACAAATTATGCCATCCATGGGACCAACAAGCCAGACAGTATCGGACTGGATGAGTCCCTTGGATGTGTGAGAATGCGTACAGGAGATGTAGAAGAGTTATTCGCTCTTGCTCCGCAAGGCACTCCGGTACGTATTGGAGAAGATGTACTGCCAGATCTGACGCTTGTTCCAGAAGCAAAGCAGCGTTATCAGCATACGCTTGTTCCAAAGCAGAATAATCCGAACAAAACGTATCACTGGCTGAATTGATCTGTTTGATATGTAGAATCAGATGGATTCAGCCTGAATCATCTACATGTTGGCAATAATGATAAGAGCACCAATGATGATGATCAAGCCGCCTACACTGGCTGCAGTCCATGCAATGGCTTTGCGATTCACTTCTTCTTTCTTTTGCTGTAATGCAGGTGGTTTACGTTTGGGAGCCATGAGTTATTCCTCCTTATTTGGAATAGAACTAGTGTAGAGTAACCATGCTCTCATTGTAAAGAATTCAACTCGTCATTTCCAGTGGGCGGGTGGATTTCTTGTGAGCATTTTGTATTATTCGATTTGTGCTGTCTATGCGCAAACTACTTTCCTTTTTAATAAGAAACAGATAGACTTGTGTGTAGAGTGTTTTTTTACATATGAAAAGACGGAAAACGGCTTTTTGGCGTACCGGAACAGAACGGAGTGAGTGATTTGTTATACAGAAGTCTTGCTAAACCTTTGTTGTTCAAAATGGACCCTGAACAGGCCCATCATCTGATTATTGGCGGCCTTAGTGGCATGGGCAGCATCCGTCCGGTTCCTTCCGGACTGCGAGTGATGTACGGCGTTCGTGAAACGTCTGATCTGGCTGTTGACATGTTTGGGTGTCATTTCCCTACACCTGTTGGTCTGGCTGCGGGTCTGGACAAAAACGGACAGGCCGTAACGGGCTTTTCTTCCATCGGATTTGGATTCATGGAAGTGGGAACCGTGACGCCACTTGCACAACCAGGTAACGATCAACCACGGCTGTTCCGTTTGCCTCCAGATGAGGCTTTGGTGAACCGGATGGGCTTCAACAATCTGGGTGCGGAAGCGATGGCAGGAGAACTTTCACGTCTACAGGATCGGCGTATTCCAGTGGCTGTTAACATCGGCAAGAATAAGGCAACGTCTAATGAGGAAGCTCACCTGGACTATTCGAAGTGCATTCAGGCACTATACGATTATGCTGATCTGTTCGTGGTTAATATCAGTTCACCAAATACACCGGATTTGCGTAATCTGCAACATGGGAATGAATTGAAGGAACTGCTCGCTGCGGTTATGAACGAGATGAACGTGCAACATGCACGAGCGGGCGGAGCGACCAAATCCGTTCTGGTGAAGATCGCACCGGATGTGAATGATCAGGAACTTGAATATATGGTTCGCACAATTGCAGACAGCGGTGTTGCTGGCATTATTGCAACGAACACAACCATCAGTCGTACAGGACTTTCCCACCAACATGCAAAAGAGACTGGCGGTCTGAGCGGTAAACCTCTGCGTGAGCGTTCTACGGAGATTATTCGCCAGATCTATCGTCAGACTGAAGGCAAACTTCCGATCATCGGTTCAGGTGGTATTTTCACAAGTGAGGATGCTTACGAGAAAATTAAAGCCGGAGCAAGTCTGGTCGAAATATATACAGCATTAATCTACGAAGGACCTGAGGTGAATCGGCGCATTCATGCCGGACTGCGTGAGTTACTGCGCAAGGACGGTTATCGTCATATCTCTGAAGCGGTTGGTGCGGAGCATCGTTAAGAAGGAATGTGGATCCCCGGATTGAAAATATAGAAGCATGGAAGAGCGTAAAATGGTTCGGGACTCTTCCCCCCACCAAACATCATGTATAATGGAATAGAACAGGGGACGCTATAGAGACAGGAGGCATAAGCATGGACGGTAGAGACTGGGGTACATTTTTACTTCCTTATGAACAAGCGGTAGAGGAATTAAAAGTCAAGTTTAAGACAATGCGGGCGGAGCTGAAAAAACGGGAAGAGTATGCCCCGATTGAATTCGTTACCGGTCGTGTCAAAAAAATATCCAGTATTCTGGAGAAATCCAGACGACTGAATGTGTCGCTTGATGACGTGGAGACAGGCATTGAGGATATTGCAGGTATCCGTATCATGTGCCAATTCGTAGACGATATCCGTCGGGTTGCCGAATACATTCGAGGCCGCAAGGATCTCACGGTACTCATTGAGAAAGATTATATTACGAATTTCAAAGAGAGCGGCTATCGCAGCTTCCATATGATTATTGAGTATCCCGTTCAGACGGCTCTGGGACAAAAGATCGTATTAGCCGAGATTCAGATCCGGACACTTGCCATGAATTTCTGGGCTACCATTGAACATTCTCTGAGTTACAAATTTCGGGAGAGCTTACCGGATGACATGCGAGCCAGGCTGAAAAAAACAGCTGAGGCCGCTTTTGTACTGGATAATGAGATGTCTGCAATTCGTCTACAGATTTTGGAGGCGCAGAAGGCATTTGAGGATGATTCCAATATCGTCTCAAGAACATTGAATATCATTCATCAATTATACTTCTACCACCTTGTCAGTGAAGCGATTGAAGCACAGAAGCGATTTAACGATTACTGGGAACGGCATGATATGGAAGGGCTCAAAGACTTGCTGGATGACGTGAAGAAACTTCTGAACAACGCCAGAAAGGGCGAAAACCCGGATGAGCATCTATGAGCCACTGTACATTGACTACTTAATCTACTTCAATCGGGATCAGGATTATTTCGAGTGCCATGAGGTGCTGGAAGAATTGTGGCTTGAACGGAACCGGGATTCTCTCTATAAAGGGTTGTTGCAAATTGCGGTTGGTTTATACCACTTCAGGAATGGCAATCTCCGCGGAGGAACGATGATGTTACAGAGCTCACTTGATCTTCTGGAACCTTATCCTGCTACGATTCTGGGCATTGACCTTGGGACTTTGGTACGGGATGTACAGGAAATCGTGAAGGAACTGTCCCAATCAGATATTCAGTCTGTGACTTACAGGGATTTGTCCATACGAATTGTTGATGAGGTCTTAGAACAGGAGATATCTAGAAGATCGCTTGAGCTAAAACCTAATATTCCGCAACGCCGGAGTCCTACCAGAGGGCGAATATACGAAGAGAAGATGAAGGCGATGGATCAGGGTAAAAGTTAAGCTGTTATTAGCGTTAACATCCAAATGAGCATCCCATGGATGTGAAGTTCCATGTATATGAAACACCCCGACGATTCCTGTAAAGGGAAAGATCGGGGTGTTTTTGAATGTTGCGTCATATCCAGATGATTGCAGGTGGCACAGCCTGTCCTTCAACAACTGCGTCTGGTGATACAAGTGCCTGATTGTAGATACTTGTGGAAACTGATCTATCAGTTAGCTTGCTGAAGGAGCGGCACTACCTTTATATTTTTGGAAAAATTGTTTGTAATCATCCAGTGTGTAGCCTTGGTCACTGCCATTCTCTTTCAGTCCGCCAACCATACGGTCTTTCTCGACACCAGCCTCATAATAGACGAGTGTAGGCGTGAACTCGATATTGTAATCGGTCCATCCTGCTTCGAATTCACGCAGATTGAACTGCGGAAGCTCAATACCTTCACTGTCAACCAGTGGCATCAACTGAGGTGTTGTTGCACGGCAATGCGAGCAGTCGGAAGCAAAGAAATAAACAAAAAAGCTGTCTTTGTTATCGATTTTGGCTTTGAGATCAGTGGGTACAATAATTTGTTGATAGTTGGGATCACTAAGTAGCTCCCGTGTAGCTGGATTAAGCTTGGAAGCAGCGATTCCATAAGCATTTTCCACTGAATCCATCTGTTTCTTGGATTGCTGGTCTACGACAACCAGTGCTGCAATCATAATGATTAAAATACCCAGGAATATAAGGATCGCAGCACTTTTCTTTTTCTTCTTGGATTTCATTGGACATCCCCCATCGATCATATCGAAATATAGTTTGGGCAAAAATAAAGGTTGGGATAATATGCATAAACACCCGAATTTTTGCTCAGGAATCAATCTACTTGCCATTATACTACATTACACGCTGTAGTGGAATAGATACGATATGATAGGAAAGCAAAGCTTGGATATGATAAAATAAAACGATATTGCAATCTTACCAAGACAGGATGAGTGGGAATATGGGTGTAAAGTTACCTTTGATATTTGCTGAGCGAATGAAAAGTTTGCTGGGTGATGAGTTTGAACAATTTATGAAATCTTATGAACAGTCTCCTCATGCGGGACTGAGAGTGAATACGTTAAAAATATCGATGGAACAATTCGATGAGATCGCTCCGTTTGACCTAAGACCTATTCCGTGGTGTGAGACAGGATTCTATGTACCTCATGGTGTTAAACCGGGGTTGCACCCTTATTATCATGCAGGTCTGTATTATATACAGGAACCAAGTGCAATGGCTCCAGTTGAATTATTGCAGGTGGAGCCTGGAGACCGCGTGCTTGATCTGTGTGCTGCTCCGGGAGGAAAAACGACACAGATTGCTGCAAAGCTGCAAGGAAAGGGTGTACTTGTCACGAACGATATCCATGCTGAACGCACAAAAGCGCTGGCCAAGAACGTGGAATTGTACGGGGTGCGTAACGCCGTTGTTTTGAATGAGTCGCCCGAGCGGATCGCAAATGCATTTCCTCATTATTTTGACAAAGTATTAATTGATGCGCCTTGTTCAGGTGAAGGCATGTTCCGCAAGGATGAAGACATGGTGAAATCGTGGGAACATCATTCGGTGGAAAAATGTGTGCTCATGCAGCGCGATATTCTTGAAACTGCGGCACGATTGCTAGCCCCGGGAGGAACCATCGTATATTCGACATGTACTTTTGCGCCGGAGGAGAACGAAGCGATGATTGCGGAGTTCCTGAATGTAAACAGTGATTTCGTAATAAGTGACATTCCTGAAGAGACAGGATTTGCTCCAGGACGTCCGGAATGGGTTCGTCAGATGATGCCTGAGAAGGCGGATGAGACGGAAGCTGTACTGGGGCAAACGCGTGGCACCGCAAGATTGTGGCCTCACCTTTTGGAAGGCGAGGGACATTATGTCGCTGTGTTGCAGCATCGTGCAGGGCAAGGAATAGAAACAGATCAACCTGGAGTAGTTAAAGAAGGAGCAATGGAGTATGGACAGGTCGTGGATGTGTCCAGGATTGAAGTAGAGGGGAACAATGATCACTCTATTGCTGCTTCTTCAATTGCTATGACCAAGGCTGATCGCAAAAAGGAACGTTTATTGCGAATTGAATCCCGAGAGTCCCATGACAGACAGGCTGGTGGCGGCAAGAATTCGGGTAGACAGAGCAAAAAAGGTAAAGATCACGGTGGACGTAAATCGGAACGGGGTCAGGGACGCGGAACTGATCCAGCAAGTATTGATTCGGTTGCGATCTACACTTCATTTATGAAAGAACAAATGGAGATTGAGTTAACTGGAGAAACGGTATGTTATGGAGATCGTGTGTATCAATCCTCGGTTGGTGCAGCTCGGTTGGAGGGACTGAAAGTCATTCGTCCAGGCTGGTTTATGGGCACGATCAAGAATGGACGATTTGTTCCGTCCCACCCGCTTGCATGTGCTCTGAATGCATCTGAAGCACGGCGTAGCGTAAATCTGTCGTCCGCTGATGGCGAAGCCGTGAGGTACCTCAAGGGTGAAACGTTAAATATTGAAGAAAAACGAGTGGTGCTCAAGGCGGATACGTTTGCCAAAGGGTACGTTCTTGTATGTGTAGATGGTTATGCCGCTGGCTGGGGAAAATGGCTGGATGGTGTGCTGAAGAATGAATATCCGGCAGGCTGGAGGTGGACATCGGTATGAGTGGAAAAGGCAAACAAACGCTACGTCTGGACAAAATATTAAGCCATATGGGTGTGGGAACACGAAGTGAACTCAAAAAGATGGTGAAACAAGGCAGAATCCATGTGGACGGCAAAGCGGTGAAAGACAGTGGTGTACAGGTGAATCCCGAGGTCAACGTCATTGAAGCCGATGGCGAGCGGATTGTGTATCGGGAGATGATCTATCTGATGCTGCATAAACCTCCGGGTGTTGTGTCTGCTACCGAGGACAACAGAGATAAGACGGTACTGGATCTGCTACGCAAAGAGGATCGGGTGTTCAATCCTTTTCCTGTGGGACGACTGGATAAGGATACGGAAGGACTGCTCATTCTCACAAATGATGGTCCACTTGCTCATGATCTGTTATCTCCACGCAAGCATGTGCCCAAAACCTATGAAGCCCGTGTGCTGGGAAACGTGGATGAAGCAGATGTGCAACGTTTCAAGGCGGGCATTCAATTGGATGACGGATACGAGACGCTGCCGGCCGAACTGACTATACTTGGTCAGGAAGAAACGGAAGAAGGCACGATTTCGTCAATCTCGCTTATTATTCACGAAGGGAAGTTTCACCAGGTAAAACGTATGTTTCAGGCGGTAGGCAAGCGTGTGATCTATCTGAAACGCGTTGCCATGGGTGAGCTGGAACTAGCTTCCGATCTTGCTATCGGAAGCTATCGTGAACTAACCGCAGACGAGATGAACCTTCTGCGGAAGTAAAAGCTCCCGACCTTCGCGAAGCGGAGCAGGGAGTCGTGGAGGGAAGCGAAGCCCCGATACTAACGCCGAAGGCGAGAAAGCTCCTGTCCTTCGCGAAGCGGAGCAGGGAGTCGTGGAGGGAAGCGAAGCCCCGATACTAAACGCCGCAGGCGAGAAAGCTCCCGACCTTCACGAAGTGAAGCAGGGAGCCGGGCAGAGAGCGAAGCCCTGCCCGTAATGGTCCCGGTTAAGCTTGGGCGGGAGCGCCGCTAACCAGCGGTGTGCCCGGCAATAAGCGTTCCTACGCCAACCGTGACATAGCAAGACCCGACCTAACACCGGTGAGCAAGACGGGAGTCCAGAGGGCAGAGCCCTCTGGGGCCCTCCCTCGGAAGGGAGGGTTTGGGTGGGTGCGACTACTAACAGATGAGGATGAAGCCAGAATGACTTATAAATTAATTGCACTTGATGTAGATGGAACATTGCTGAATGATCATCATGAACTTACCGAATGGACTCAGGAGACCTTGATCCAAGCTTCCCGTCAGGGAGCAGAGATCGTTCTGTGTTCGGGTAGAGGTCCTGCCAACACGATTCCTTTTATGGAGCAGATGGGACTGGATGGATATGTGATTACACATAATGGCGCCGTTACTGCGCAAGTCGATACCCGTGAAGTGGTTCATCATTTTGCATTAGATGGACAAGGACTGGAGCCAATCATATCCTACTGTCGAACCAATGGAGTACATTTTGATATCAATACAGCATTTGGTCTGTATGTGGATCAACCGGAAGGTTTGGGTTTGCAGGTGCGTGAGATGTATTACAACTTTATGGCAGAGCCACTGAAGTTACCCAAGTGGGTTGACATGACAGAACCGCTGGCGAAATTCACTGCATTTGGTCCGATTGAACAGATGGATGCAGTGCTTCAGGAATGGTCTACCTGGAATCTGCCTTATTATATGACACGGAGTGGTGACTTTTTTATTGATCTGATGCATCCCGAAGCGTCCAAAGGCGCTGCACTGAAAAGGCTTGCCGAATCGAAAGGAATTATGCCTTCGGAGATTATGGCGATTGGTAACTACTTCAATGATATTACGATGCTGACCTTTGCTGGCAAAGGCATTGCCATGGATAACTCACCGGAAGAGGTGAAAGCTGCTGCGGACGAGGTTACACTCTCCAATAACGAGCAGGGTGTGGCACACGCAATCCAAAAATATGTGTTATCCGTCTAACCCTACATCTTATACTTAAAATGCACGCTTCCCTCATAATCTACCGTCCTCAGGGGCATCCTAAGAGAATAACGTTAGGAATGGAGGAGGACACGTGATGAATTATGATGTGGAATTGGTTGCAGACCTGCGGACATCAGGTGGAGAAGTACAGGACGTGATGGTTAATGGTCAATATGCAGGCTCACTTTTCCTTGTGTACAGAGAAGGAGATCGTTTATCAGGGTGTCTTCAGATCGAGCAGGAGTCTCTGCCAGATGGTACAGAGGAACGTATCGTGGAAAAAGTGCATGCCTATGTCCGATCTCTTGCAGACGCGTTGGAAGCTGCATATTATGAAGTGCTGGTTAGTTGTGGCTCATTACATTCCGTTCTCCATAAGCCTGAGTCAGAGAACACATGGCCGTCTGAAGATATGAATCATGACGAAGGCAGCTATGACGATATAGACACCAGTGAAAGTAAGGTAATTCCTGTTTCACAAGCCGAATCGTTTACATATGAAGATCGGGATCAGGTTCTGGAGATGGAAATGGTAAGCGCGGGACGCAGTATATCGACGTATATATTCAATGATGTCGAAGGGCAGGAACTTGCAGAAGCTTCCTTGAAACAATATGGCGCTGATGTACAAGGTGAAATACACTGGTATGACGAGCCGGAAGAGAATCAATTGGAAGCTGCGGCAGAGTTGCTGGTCAGAGAGCTGGATGAAGATATCATCGATACGATTACGATCCGCATGTGGCATCAGGGCAACGAACTTGAGACGCTAGAGTGGGTACATCGCGATTTCTCCGAGGAGTTTGAGGATACCGATGAATCGGGTCTGGATGAGCTGGAAGCTGCTGAAGAAACATGTTATGTCATGCTGAAGCGTAAGGATCGGGAGTTCCGAGTATATGAGCTGTTTCTTCAGGAGCGAGGTGGATTGCCTGTGGGAACAGCAACAATAGACACTTCTCATTCCGATCTGACGGGATACATTGATTACGAGGTTCCTGGTACCAGCATTCAGCGAAAGAGTCTAGTCGAAGTGTTGATGCAGGAGTTGGACAAGGAAATGGAGTTTGATACCTTGCACCTGACGATGTTGTATCGAAATCAGATTATTGATGAAGCCAGAATAGATGGGTAAAGGGCAACCGCCTTTTACCTTTTTTTGTTCTCATTTTGACGAAAAATCCATTTCCCGGTATAGTACCATTAGTTTAAAAGAGATCAGGAAGCGGAGGAGAACAATGATGCACTCATTCAGGATCAGTAGCGAATATATTAACGATGGTTTTCAAGCGGTTCAGGCGAAGCCGGAAGATACGGACGATGTGATGTCGCTGCTGGTGGAGACAGCCGAATGGTTACAGAGCCAAGGTTCTTCCCAATGGAACGCTCTGCTTAAAGGGGAAGATTCTCATGATACGGCAGGGGCGATTCGGCGTGGAGATGTGTTTGTATTTAAAAAAGGAGCGGACGTAGCGGGGATGGTCATCCTTTTGGTTCAGCCAAGCCCTTGGGATATTCATCTTTGGGGTTCAAAAGCTCATCCCGAGGATGGTGCAATTTATCTGCATCGGCTGGCGATTCGAAGAAAATATGCTCAGAGCGGTCTGGGACGGTCCATTTTGCAATGGTCCAGCAGTGGCATACATTTTGAAGGCAAACATACGGTTCGGTTAGATTGCGGAGCGAGCAACGCAACGTTGAACGCCTTTTACGCGCGGAACGGGTATACTTTTTTGGGAGAGACAGATGGTTACAGTACATATGAGAAGCCCGTGGAGCTACTGAGCTGAGAATTCTGAATACCCAATGATTATGTTGACGACAAACGCGAGCGGTTAACAGCTGGATTAAAGCTTTTGCTTCTGAGGGGCACGTTTCATGAATATGTTGTATATACGAGTTGGTGAACAAAAGCTTGATCAGTGTAGCTTTGATTGAGCGGTTTAAATAGCCAAAAGTTTGCACTATCTTACGTAATATAGATGTTCCGGCTTCCCTATGTCATAATGGATAGTAGAGTAGTACGTAAGTTAGAAAGGGGGAAACTAACGGTGAAATTGCTGCAGGCGCTTTTCTTTCCTCCGGAGCAGCCCGGAGGTGTATCCTCTATGATTCCGTATATGCAAGAGAGATTTACAACCCCGAGGTGGGAAATGGATCTGTTCTCGTTGCCAAAGCGAATTCGCAACAAGGGCAGAGAGGAAGTTCAGTTCGAAACGTTTGACTGGACGGAATATCAGGATAGTCCTGTTGTCCAAAAATATATTCAAACCTATCGTGATTATCTTTGGTGGACCAAACTGCGTATTCAGAAGCCCTATGATCTGATCCATGCACACCACCCAATTGCAGGACTTGCGATGAAAACGGTTTTCCCGGATACACCCCTCATTCAGACGATTCACTCTAGTTATGAACGAGAATTAATCCTTAATGGACGCATTGAAACGGATGGACCCGAGCATCGATTCCTGCTTGCGATATATGGTGAGCTGGAACATCAGGCAGAGCGCCTCTTGACGGTGTCGGATTCGTTCCGTCGTTATCTGGCTCCCTACGTGAAGGAACCTGATGTCATCGGTGTGATTCCCAATGGATTTGATGAGAAGCGGTTTAAGCCGATTCCTCATGATAATGCGATACCACAACTGGTCACGGTATGTCGGCTTGTTCCGGCAAAAGGGTTGGATATTCTTTTCAAAGCTTGTGCGGAACTGAAGGGCCGAGGTCATGATTATGTGTTACATATTATTGGAGATGGACCGATTCGTCCTGATCTGGAAGAATTGGCACAACGATTGGGGATCTATAATGAGACCATCTTCTATGGTTACACACTGCACCCTGAGGAATTCATGCCATTCTTTGATATTTTTGTACTTCCTTCACGGGCAGAAGCATTTGGTTCCGTCTTCGCTGAAGCGGCGCTGAGTTGTCTTGCCCTTGTGGGTACGGATGTAGGTGGTATACCGGAACAGATCGAGAACGGTAGCAATGGGTTGCTTGTACCGGCAGAAGATCCTTCTGCATTGGCTGAAGCGCTTGAAAAGGTGATGCTGGACCCGGCTTATCGTTATGAACTTGCCCGTTCAGCGTGTGAAAAAGCCAAGACACATTACTCGCTCGGCAGATCGGTCAATGAGTTGAAAAAGATGTATCTGCAGTTTCCTAGCAAAGCCTAAAACGTAGGGCAAAAAGTGCGAGCCGCTGTGATAAACAGCGGCTTTTTGTCATGTTTAAGGAAAGAGTAACCGCGGTGACTTGTGGTTATGAGGCAAACGGATGCTCATATTCATGAAGCACATGGACCGTGAGATTTATATATTGTTGCGTCTACGAAAGGCGCCCCAGCGGTTCAGTACCAATTTGGCAGCCCAGATTAATGCCATACTTCCAAAGATGGGGTAAAGGATGGATAGCAGGGAACTGAATCCAAACTGACTGAGTGAGTAACACAACAGCATAATGGTTAATGTAATGAAACGGGGGTGAACGCGTATATGTTGTCTCAGTTGCAAGGTCATTCCATAGATATCGGCTACAAAGGTACTGAATATTTCCATGAAAATAAGGGATACATATACAGATTGCACTGCCCATCCAAGTTGAAAGGCAATACTACCCATCGGGATTTCGAATTGGATGATGCCGGGCATCTGAGCTGACATGGCAAAATGAGCTGCCATCAGCATGAAACCAACGCCAATTCCACCCAAAACTCCACCCCACTTCAGCACATTCCGACTACGAATCTGGTTACCTACTGGCACAAGAACAGCTTGAGCCAACACCAGATTGAATGAAGTATACAACAGTGGAGACAGCCACACTTGAATAGGGTTTGAGTCTGTCGTCAGTGTGATGAATCGGGAAGCACCTGGATGATGGATCGTACTGGTGATCATGAGCAGAGATAACAGGAGCATCATGGGCACGACGATGCTATTCATTTGTAGGATGGCCTGAATGCCCCGACCGAGAAGCAGATATGTCCCTACAAGTGTGACGATCAGACCTGTCTGATAATGCAAACCCAGATGTTCGACAAAAACGGAACCTGCTCCGGCAAGCATGACACTGTTCACACCAATGAGAATGAGAAGGGTTACCCAGGTGATCCATTTGCCTGCCTTGTGGCCGAATAAATGTTTGTTCAGATCCTCATAAGAGCGGGACCCGGTATCATGAGCGATCAGCATCATTTTGGTACCTAACCAGACAAAGAGCATGGTGGATAAGCCTATGGTGACGGTGGCCCATTTGCCATACTGGGTAAAAAACTGCAAAATTTCCTGCCCTGTAGCGAAGCCGGCTCCGACAACCGTTCCGATGTATGTAAATGCGATCTGCAGCACCCGAAATGCCTGTTTCATGTGTTTCCCCTCTCAGGCCCCTGTTTAGTTTGGACATGCGGGTACCATGGTACAAGGTATGCTTGACCCACGAAAGTCATGACAATCGATAATGAGCTTTGGCTTGAATTGCGTCCCAAGGAAAGCGCCCAGGCAATTTCGCTTGAACTTATAGATAGATATATGATACTTTTACCTCATAGGATAGGCTTGGGAGGTCAAATCATGGAATTATTGAAACAACGAATTTTACAAGAAGGTGTGGTTATCTCGGATCAAGTATTAAAGCTGGATGGTCTGTTGAACCACCAGATTGATCCTGCATTAACGATGGAGATGGGACGTGAGTTCGCTGCCCGTTTTCGTGAAAGTGGAGTAACTCGGGTAATCACGGTAGAATCCTCAGGGATTCCGGTTGCGTTTGCCGCAGCCTATGAACTTGGGGTGCCACTTGTATTCGCCCGTCGCAAAAAAACACTTCTGGCTGATCCTGATGCTTACTGTGAACGTGTACCGTCCTTTACCAAAGGAATTGTAACTGACATTATGGTATCCCGCGAGTTCATTCATGAGAATGACCGTATTTTGTTCATTGATGATATCATTGCCAATGGCGATGCCGCTCGTGGCGTCATCAAAATTATCGAGCGTTCCGGTGCGGAACTTGTCGGATTCGGCGTTGTGGTCGAGAAAAGTTTTCAGGCAGGGGCACGCACGATTCGTGAACAGGGTATTCCGGTGGAAGCCTTGGTACGCATTCGTTCCCTGAACGATGGTACGGTACAATTTGACGATAACGAAATGTGACATTTTAAAGGAATAGGGCCTATTTTTTGAACTATGCCTTTGCATGACCGCCGATTTCATTTATAATGGGGTTATGTTAGGGAGAGGAGGCAACACCATGGGGAACCAACCGGCAACAGAACAATTTTTCAATGATAAGCTGGCGGAATCGAAAGTTCATTTTGAACGTGCCCTGGATTGTAAACATACGGAATTCGATGACCTTTATCCCTATATGATTGAACATCCTCAATTTTTCTGGTACAAACGCTATGTTGCCTGGTCAGAATTACTGACGATTGTAGGCTTATGCGAAGAGTTGTCCTTCTCTTGGAAAGAACAATTTACACCGCATCAAGTGGAGTACCTTGAAGAACGTGTGATGTCTGCCAAAGTGCTTGATTTTTGGTTCGAGAAGAACGACAGCAAAGAGCACGCGCAGCGGTAACTTTCAGTCGGGACATAATTTCGAATGACATGACAGTCCAATACAGTCACGTGAGACCTAAATGACATTTCATTTAGGTCTCTTTTTGTAAATAAATTTGGAATATAGGAGCCATGAAGATGATAAGTGATACAGAACTGGACGCCCTGCGTCTGTCAGGTGAGAAAGTAAGAGTAGTACGGGACGAGCTGGAATCTAACGATGTAACCGGGATTGTTGTTGCCTGGGATGGCCAGCAGGTACTTATCCGTCGTCAGAATCGACGTGTCGTTAAGCTGGATCGCAGTTACAAATATCAGCTGTTCAGTGAGCCGCGCCAGAGTCCACTTAGTGAGTAACAGCTTATAATTATGGCAGAGCCATGAGCGTTAAATGTTTGGAATTACCATGATTTCTTGGCATAATTGACTCACTCGGGAGAGAAGATAGGTACAGTGAGGAAGATCTGTAACTATAGCCGAGAGGGTGTGCTACAAGCCATGACATTGATGAATGATAAAGTTCATGCCTACAAGGATCAGATTGGAGCATTAAGCGATGTACTGCCAGGTGTGGTGAAGTCATATCATGAGTTTACGGGAGAATGCTTCCAACCAGGCGTGATTGATGCCAAGACAAAACAGCTAATTGCACTTGGCATTGGATTATTCGCCAACAATGAGGTATGTACCTTCTACCATGTAGAAGAAGCACGTGCCAAGGGTGCAACAGATCAGGAGATTATGGAGACCGTAGCCGTGGCCGGAGCTGTTGGAGGAGGACATGCCCTGTCTCAGGGTGCGATGCGAGTGCAGAAGGCGCTGCATTAGTAAGCAATGCAACATACATTTTAAGTACAAAAAAGGCATCCGGTTAATAACCGATGCCTTTTTGTATGTGAATTACATTTTACCTAACATTTTATCATACATAAACTGTCCAGTTACCCGACGTGCTGTTACATAGCGGTCATTGAAGTATGGATTCGATAACTTCGTGATGCTTACACCTTTACTGCTGGAGGCATGAGCGAATTGTCCGCCGCCGATATATACACCTGTATGTGAAATGCCTTTGCCTGTTGTATTAAAGAACACCAGATCACCTGTCCGAACATTGCTTTTGGCTACCGGAGTACCTGCTTTGGCTTGCTGCTGAGAAGTACGTGGCAATTCAATGCTGTATTTGTTGAAAAGATATCTCATAAAACCAGAACAGTCGAAGCCGGCTACAGTCGTGCCACCCCATTTGTAAGGAATACCTGTCATGTTGTTCACTACGGAGTTGATACTGCTTGCCTCTGTGCTTGTTGCCCCGGATGTAAATAATACAGCTGCTCCAAAAATGGAGATAATCAGTTTTTTCAAAATCAATGTTCTCCCTTCGATGCCTACGGAGTTAGCTAAGGGTTCGGTAGAAGGTTCCCTATATTTCCTATGTATAAGAATAATTCACCCAAATTGGTTCCCCCGTTTTCAAACATGAAACTCGGCAATGAATAATTAAGTTTTTGTAACTATTTGAAACTATATTGCATAAATGCGTAATTGTCAAACCCATTTAAAACCCTTCGTAATACCTCAATGTTAGCGGAATTAAGGTTTTTATATGAAAGAAGGGATTAAGTTTGGGTATCATTCATGACAAAAACGTCATTATTGATTCGTTTAAGACGAATTTGGATAAATAAATAGGTTTGTCATGAGTTAAAAGAACTATTCCGTTATGTAGAATTAGAGAGATTATATTCATTAAGTTGCATATATTGACAAAAATCGATTTTTTGCATATTATCTGATTATCCAATCCACATATTGGATTAAAATTGATTTTATTATGCGATAAATACAAATAAAGGAGGTTTGGGGACGCTTATCATAGGTAAAGTAGAAGTGGCAGATTTATAAAAACGAACATAGGAGAGTGTTACATTTGAAAGCGAAGAAAATAATTACTTTTGTCCTGGCATGTACGATGGTGTTCTCAGCAGTTGGAATGGCAGTTCTCCCTGTAGGGACGGTATCTGCTGCGGATGCATCGGGTACTACAGCGAGTATTTCTGATATTTTGAAGAACCAGCTGCCAGATGGAGGTTGGAGAAAAGATTATAAACAGACAAGTGGAGAGTGGGCGAAGTCCACGATAGACAACAAGGCTACATACTCAGAAATTAGAAGATTGGCGAAGGAGTTTAAAAAGACGAATGATCCGCGATACTCCACAGCTGCAATCAAAGGAATTAACTTTTTGATCAACATGCAGTATTCAAACGGAGGATGGCCACAGGTCTACCAAAGCTCCGGATATCACAAGCACATTACCTATAATGATGATGCCATGATTAATGTAATGATCATGCTGGATGAAGTAGCAGCCCGCAAAGGTGATTTTTCATTTATCGACAGCACACTTGCTAACCGCAGTAAAAATTCAGTTGCCAAAGGTGTGGAGGCGATTCTGAATACACAAGTCGTTTCAGGTGGTAAGCTGACAGCATGGGGACAACAACATGATTCCAGTTCCCTTAAACCAGCGAGCGCAAGAATCTACGAAGTGCCATCGCTGACAGCTGGAGAGAGTGTAACGATTGTTAAATTTCTAAAAACCAGACCTGCTAACGCTAAAATTACCGCATCCATTAAAGGAGCTGAGGCTTGGTTTAACAAGGTGAAAATTACGGGTTACAAGTATGAAAGAGCTAATGGAGACAGTAAAATTATCGCAGATTCCAAAGCTGCACCAATTTGGGCACGCTTCTATGAGATCGGAACGGATAAACCAATCTTTATTGGTCGTGACGGGGTAGTTAAATACAAATTAAGTGATATTGATAAAGAAAGAAGAGGCGGTTATGCCTGGTATGGCAACTGGCCTTCCAAGCTGTAATTTGTAGTTAAAGGTAAAGCCCGAATCGACATGGATGTCTGGTTCGGGCTTTATTGTTATTATTTTCAGTGTTGACATGATAGATTCCACATGATATATTATTTCTTGTCGCCAATATTGATGACGGAGATACAATATGCGGTCGTGGCGGAATTGGCAGACGCGCACGGTTCAGGTCCGTGTGGGCTAACCCCCCCGTGGAGGTTCGAGTCCTCTCGACCGCATCTAACAAAAAGACTCCTTAAGCTAATGCTTAAGGAGTCTTTTTTTGCATTTTTTGA
This sequence comes from Paenibacillus sp. FSL k6-2145, assembly GCF_037976585.1. Taxonomy (NCBI): domain Bacteria; kingdom Bacillati; phylum Bacillota; class Bacilli; order Caryophanales; family Paenibacillaceae; genus Paenibacillus; species Paenibacillus sp. FSL k6-2145. The sequence continues at coordinate 4,408,143 of NZ_CP150267.1, forward strand.
TATAACACTAACTTTAGACTTGAGTATCCAAGAGGTTACTACTTAGCTGCTCTTACAGCAAATGGTCTTCCATCAGCCATATGGAACTTTTATTGCGCTGCGGTAACATTAATGCTGTCAATATTCGGTCCTTCCGATCCGGTGGTAACCACTTTCAATGTATTGGTCCCCGTGTTCATGGGGACCTGTATTGTTTTTTCAACCCAAGTGGACCAGCTTCCCGTAGCCGGAAAGGGTTCGTTGCTGATGACTTTGGTTCCGTTCACAAAAATGTCGAGGTTCCGTGTTCCACTTTCCAGCGCATAACGAAACTTTACGTTTTTGGTACCTGTTGTAGCGTTATTAATGCCGTTCCATTGAATGGCTGAACCAGTCATCGCATTAAAGTTAACATACCCGGAGCCAGTGTAACCGGGGTAGATTGTTTCAATGGCAGCTTCCGTAAGTGACGTTCCGGTCTCAGCTTCATACGTAGTGCCACTGCCTGTATTCCCGCCGCTATTTCCGCCAGTAATGTTGGCAACAAATGTTGTTACGCTCTGAGGCGGGAGCTGTGCCGTGAAGGCTCCATTGGATACGGTAAGCAGGGTTCCGCTTGCCAGGTTTCGACTGCTGTCCGTAATCCATGAGGACACAGTGGAGGCATTACCATTCTGCAGAACGAATTTTTGGCTTGTGGCTGAAGTTCCACGGTTAATCGCCACGACGACAACTTTGTTATCACCTTTGTAGGCTGAGACAAAGGTGTTCGTATCCGGATTTTTCGTTGCGTCGACTCGCAGGTAGCCTGGACGCACGAATTTGGAGAAATGAGCCATATTATATCCGCGTTTGCTTATGGTACCGTCCTCTTTCATCGGACCATACTGTCTGCGGATGTACCACCACACATAGGCCTGGAAATCACCTTCTACCATGGCATTGTGCATGTGATAGGAAACGTCCAGTGCTTCAGGCCAGCGGTCTGCTGAGTTGTTGTCACTATTCGGAACGTACACCTCAGTCATCCACAGTTCTTTACCGGCTCCTTTTTGCTTAAAGAGAGGGTAGGCAAAATTCGAAATCTGGGTTCCATACGTATGTGCTCCCAGTATGTCCATGTTGGCAAGTGCCTGCGGATCATTCAGGATTGGGTCGGATATATTCTTTAAATACTGGAAGGATTCAGGCGCCATGACTCTGGTACCTTGAATGGACCCGGCATTTTCTTTCATGAATCGAAGGATCTCTTGTGGAGTCCACCAGGTCCAGTCATGAGCATAATCCGGTTCATTTTGCACAGAAATGGCATACAGATCTACGCCGTTATTTTTCATGTAGGTTACAAAGTCGTTCAGATGTTGCGCATATGCGGCATATTTGTCGTATTTCAGACGTTTGGCATTGGTGTCCCCATTGCGGTTGAACGTTTCAACCATGCTGCTTGGAGGATTCCATGGGGATGCAAATACGATAGCCCCTTTTTCAATAGCCCGTTTGGCTGTGGCAACTTCACGATACCAGTTATTAGAATCCGGATCGACGTAGATCCTGAGAATTGAAAAGCCTAACTGATTCTGGTCATTACCAAAAGCAGTTTCACGTTGAGCGGGAGTCAGATCACCAATCCAGGCAGGAAGGTTAATGCCCCCAAAGCCCTTAATCAGTTGTTTTTCCGAGGACAAATTAATGTTGGCATCGCTGGCTGCTGACACATTTGTCGGGGTTAACATCAAAGGCAGGGCTGTTAAACAGGCCAAAAGAACATTAATCGTCTTTTTTAGTTTGAATTTCACTACTTTCATCCTCCTCGATAATGGTAAATGGTTACATAGATAAACCGCGACCAGGAATAACAAACAAGAATAGCGGATTGTCTTGCATTTATTTTATGTAAACCCTTTCAAAACCTCCTTCCATAAATCATAGGAAAGAAATGTAGCATATAAGCTCTTTCATTTGTTGATTCTACTAAATAATTCCTAAACTGAAAACCTGACAAATTACAGTATTTTTTCTAATTAATCTCTATTTTCCAACTGTACAATGACAGTTATTGTCTGAATTGATAGGAAAAAACTGGAATAATGGGGATCTTCGCTTGAGATAGAGGTCTCCAATGGCTGGGGATGTTGTTATTAAGGAAGGCTTTGGCTTACATATTCCTCCCTTCATTATCAAACAATGAGATCACAGAAGTTACGGGGAGGGAATCTTGATGAAGGAACAGAGAAAGAATTATCGATTAATTGCAGGTATTATGGCATTTTTGATTGTGATTTACGCAGGCATATCCGTAGGAGGGCCAACAGCGGCAGCTTCAGAGTCCACATCGAATCACAAACGGTTAGCCATTATCATCGATGATGTTGGTAATGACATGAAGGGTACGGCAGAGATCCTGGCGATGCCAGTTAAACTAACGGTAGCGGTCATGCCTTTTTTACCCACAACGAAGAAAGATGCGATAGCTGCACATGAAAAGGGGATGGATGTGATTGTGCACATGCCCATGGAACCCAAGAAAGGACGACCTGAATGGCTGGGCCCGGGTGCAATCACATCCAATCTAACAGATGAAGAAGTCCGTTCACGTGTGGAGAAAGCGATTGATGATGTGCCCCACGCAATTGGCATGAACAATCATATGGGTTCCAAAATTACTTCGGACAAACGCATCATGTCAATTGTGCTCGATGTATGCAAGGAGCGGGGCCTCTTCTTTGTAGACAGCCGTACGAACTTTCGCTCCGTGGTGGGGGAACTGGCCGTATCCAAAAATATGCCACCTGTAGGCAATGACATTTTTCTGGATGATCAAAACTCCAAGCCACACATTCGCAAGCAACTGGATCTGGCTGCTCAGCGTGCGATCGACAAGAATATCTGTGTTGTCATTGGTCATGTCGGTCATTCGGGGATGAACACATCCGCAGTAATTCGTGAATCCGTCTCTCGTCTGCAAAACCAGGTTCAATTTGTAGGAATCGGTGATCTGGTTCGAGAGGTGTGGCAATGGCATTCTGCTCCTACACTACCGACAGATAATAAATAATGCCATTGGCAATGGACTGGGCGATTCGTTTTTGCTCAGCGGGGTCATTCATTCTGGCTCGGTCTGCTGCATTGCTCAAAAATCCGGTTTCAACGATGACGGCAGGTTGCTTCACGTAATTCAATATATAAAAGGGCTTGCCCCATACGACCCCGTGCTCCGTTCCGTACAACTTGTTCATGGCGTCCTGAATGGATTGGGCCAGCAAATAACTCCTGCCTTCCTTCTGGTGCAGTACCACCGGGCCATGTGCATTCGATCGGGGACTCCAGTTCGCATGAATGCTGACCACGATATCAGTACTTACTTCTTCGCTAAGGCTTTTACGTTGGGCAAGATCTCTGGTATGACGGGAGCGGCTGTTCAGCCAGCGGTTCTCATCACTAAGTGCATAATCACCAAGTCGATTGATGATAACGGCATAACCTTTGCTGCGAAGCAGGAGATAGACCTTTTGGCTAATGGCCAGATTGATATCTTTTTCCAGCACACCTTGGGCTGAGGTACCACCGTCAATACCGCCATGGCCTACATCGAGCAGGATAACGGGTGCTGCAAAGGCATGATGACTTGAGCGATAAGCATCTCCATCGGTCACCGGCAGCATGGATGGACTGTTCTGGGACGGGGCTGCTTTTCCATAAGCGACATGGGGAAGCATGGGAAGGCAATGGAAGCTGATTAGCAAGGCTAACGAAGCGATCAGCAGCTTATACATGGGAATACACACTCCTTCATGAAATAGGTATCGAATGCAGATTAACGACTCGATGGATACCTTTGGCATTAGACTGTGCATTCTGAGGGTTTTCATACTTCTTTCAATAAAAAAATGTTTAACCAGTACACATCCTGCACACAATAGAACTATCGTAAGCTCCGCGAATGTGCAGGAGCGAAGGAGGCAGAATTATGGCCAAAAGTGATGAATTGGTAAAATATATTACGCAGCGTGTTGTTCATTATATTGATACGCCGAAGGAAGAGCGGAAAGGTCGCACCAAAAGGAAAGAGCCGTGGGCGATGAAGTGGTTTGGTATGATCCCTTTCGCTGTATCCCTGTGGGTGGGGAAAAAGGAAAAAGAATTCGATACACAGTCCCATAAACGAAGTTCTTCGGGTAAAGGGTGACAATCGCTTACCTATTTCACTAATGTAAAACCAAAAGACGCAATCCCTTAATAAAATGGGAAGGCGTCTTATTTGTTGTGGATGTTTATAGATGTACAGGTTATCTGATTGTATCTTAAAAATTTGCTGATGATCAAGGATTAACGATGTAAAAATGGCCGTCTTGTTGCAATGTGCTCAAAGGGACAAAGCGTTGAATGGATGATTTTCCACCTAGCGCTACATATAGAATGGACTCTGCTTCCTGATCTGTATGCCATAGCTGATAACCGCTAACGGGTAGAGGACCGCCGTATACGACGTTACGATCACCCGCTGAGAAAACAATCTCTTGATTCTCTCCGTGTTGTATCACATCTTGTGCCCGGTCGGCAGCAACAGGCGTGGCGGTAATCCACAACAGATTGTCAGCCGGATTGAAGACGGGTCGGAGATGAAGTGGATCAACTGATAAAGATGGTATTGTGGACAAATCATTTATGCTGGCAGAGGTCTGTTTGGAATCAGCCTCCAGCAGGTTCAGGAACTCTGACGGTAGTACATCTCCGTTCGTAGCATCAATATAAAGTGCAGGATGGTTAGGTTGTTCCACTTTCCAATAAGCAAGCAGGGGAAGAGCATAACCAAGATGAAGCTCTCCTCCGCCAGCAAGTAATGCCTCAAGGTTCACATGTTGTCGATCCAAGGCTTGTCCAAGAAGTTCATTGTTGTATGGTGACTGTTCTCCATGACCATATTCACTAAGCATCAACTGACCCTGCTCTGTGACTGTAATAATCATATATCCGATAGGTTTGCCTTCAAACTCAGCTTGCACGAGCCAGCTATGTGTACCCGGCCCCAGAGGGTAGAAGGCCAGATCGGCATTCTTCCAATGTGCTTCGGCGGTACCTTTACCAAGTGTAATAGCTTGTTGCTCTGCAAACCGTTGTACAGCAGCGGGAGCTAGCTTTTCATTCTGAATGACATGATGTTCGGGACTATATTCTGTAGATGATACGGGAGATAGTGAAGACGTTTTTTGTTCCTCTGCATTGGCTATCGACCAAAAAGAGAACAGGGCAAGACAACTGAGCAAGCCCAAGGTTATACAGGTTGTTTTCCGAGCGTTGTTCCAACATGTATGAAAGAATCGTTTCAAATTTACACCTACTTTTCATTTATCCGTTACCTGAGCGGGTCCTAGTTTCATTCTAGGGGACAGGCTATGCAAAGGTTGCCGCAACCTGTCGGGCAGCTGATCATGAATAAACACTACTTTTGCCAGCATTTGCAGGAAAAGTAGTGTCTTCGTCTATCTTAAGTGAAACATGCCGCTGCTAATGGCAGTCACTTTCACTTTGGGTTCATATTGCCAGATCATCTCGGTCCGGCGTGTCTCATACTGCAGTTTCATAGCTTCACGATCTATTACCGCCTGTTTTGCTTTCTCTTCTTCGGCATCTGTCTCGGAGTCGATCGGTACTGTGGCTTCTGCCGCCAGTTCTACATCTGCTCCAATGGGTTTAGCGTTAGTTATATCCAGAACTTTTTTCAGTGGTGCAGGTGGCGTGCGGTCAGATTGGACATTCTCCGTGTCTGAGGTTATGTTACCTGGTGATTCTACCTCAGGCGTATCTTCTCGGAGTACCGCTTCATAGTAGGTGTCCAACACGTCCAGCTCCAGATCAAGCCGCTCTTGGGCTTTCTCTGCCCAGCTATAATCGAGTTCCAGCAAGCGATTTGTCAAATGAGATTCCAAAGCAGCTCCGGCATCAAGTAACGAAACTTTAGCTGTCTGTACATGCATGTTCTCCGCAAGTCTCGGACTGAGATCACGTCGGTTCAGCTTGGTGCCGAATTTTTCTATAATTTCACCCGAGCGAAGGGAGATGCCGAGAAAATGCAATTCCTCCCGTTTCAAATCACAGGCGAATTCCACCTTGAAACACACACCAAGCCAAGGCTCATATACGGCTGGCGCTGTAGCGCGCAATTGCCGTTTGGCAGCCTGTTCGAACAGGTTTACGAAGGCACCGCCTTCACGGGCAGCGCCGAAAATCTGCTGCAGTCTGCGACTGCCGTACACCACTTCTTCACGTAATATTCGTCCTGGGCCCAGCTGTGGCAGTGATGGTGTAATACCGAAGTAACGGCCTAGAATAGTTTCTTTTGGTAGCTCGCCTTGAGGAGTGCCGTTGGTTACGCCATTCGTTCCATCAGGGTTAGGTACAACAGGAGGTGATGCTTGCACAACTTTGGCTTCTGCTGCTTCAATGGCCTGCTGATAACTGTCAGGATCAAATATAAATGTAAAGGACATCGTCTCAGCGGGTGCTCCGGTTCGTTCCACGAACCCCCAATAATAGGGACGATTGGTCAACGCTTTGTCCGCCTCAGGCGAGAGTTTGACTGTAACATGGGCAGGGGAACGCTCCATAATCTGACAATCAAGTGCTTCCAGATAGGTGAGAACATAAGCCTGCACTTCATGGGGAGACATCGTCATGAGTTAGCTACCTCCTTTGCGAAGATCTAACAACCCGGATACGGCAGGGCCTTCATCGGCAACCTCGCGTTGAATGGAGTTCAGCGATTTTCCAAGTGAGTCCATTTTACGGCGAATATCTTCATCAGTTTGTGATTCCAACATGATTTTGTACAAACTTTTCTCAATTGATTCCTTCTTCTCCAGCCGTTCCAGAATGACATCCAGCCCGCCGATCACCATCTCAAACATATTGATCTTCTCATGCAGCAGATTCAGAATGTGTTCCTCAATGGTTCCGCTCGTAGATAAATTGAAGATGTTCACGTCATTTTGCTGTCCAAGCCGGTGTACCCGACCGATCCGCTGCTCTACCCGCATAGGGTTCCAAGGCAGATCAAAGTTGATCATATGATGGCAAAATTGCAGATTAATGCCCTCGCCACCCGCTTCGGTTGCAATCATGGCTTGCACACGCCCGCGGAAGAGATCCATCATCCAGTCTTTTTTGCCTCGATTCATGCCACCCCGATAGGGTACAGCTGTAAGTCCATTGTTGCGGAAATAGTTTAGCAGATACTCCTGCGTGGCCCGGTATTCGGTGAAGATAATTACTTTTTCATTCATGTTCCGAACCAGTTCCATCGTTTTTTCCGCTTTGGTATTCTCCTTGATCGCTTTAATATGGGCCACGAGTTCCCAAATTTTGTCCCGAAGGGGAGAGTCCAGCGGAAGTTTCTTCGACAGATTAACCAGTGTCACGAACACGGCATCCCGACTGCTGCACACTTCCCGCTGCAATGTAACAAGGGATAGCATGCTGCTCAGATTGCCGCCAGCTTCCTGGTACTGGTCTTTAACAAAGGAAGTCACACCATCATAAAGCGCTTGTTCTTCGGGCGATAATTGCAGATTCACGTTGGAGACGTTCCGTTTGGTAAATTGAACGGGGCCTTCGCCGCGACGGTTACGAATCATGACTTTGGATAACTCGTTTTTAAGCTGTTCCTGATTTTTCGGAACCCGCTTGTCTACGACAAAGTTGGCCGCAAAGTCACCCTGACGACCCAGTTGACCGGGCTTCAGCAGGTTGATCAGATTGAACAATTCACTCATATCGTTCTGCACAGGTGTAGCTGTCAGCAGCAGACAATACTTTTTGCGCAATTTCAGCATGAATTGATAGTTGGTTGTTTTCTTGTTTTTGAGCTTATGTGCCTCGTCAATAATAATCATGTCGTAATCAGTATTCAGCAGCATATCTTTATGCGGGTCCCGTTTGGCTGTATCCATGGAAGCAACAACCACTTCATTCTGCCAGGAATAGGCCTTTTTCTGGGCAATCGCAGGGATGCCAAATTTCGAATTCAACTCCCGTACCCATTGCAACACAAGAGATGCTGGCACGAGAATGAGTACCTTGGATACGAGACCTCGAACCATATATTCTTTCAGAATGAGACCGGCTTCAATGGTTTTGCCAAGACCCACCTCATCGGCGAGAATGGCCCGGCCTGACATTTCAAATAATACTTTGCGTGCAGTGTCCATCTGGTGAGGAAGTGGAGTAAGGCCTTGTAGATGTTTCAAACACTGGATCTCGTCAAAATTGGGAATCAGGTTGGTCTCTTCGGCTTGAATGCCCAGTTGGAAGAGTCGATAATCCCCCCAAGGACCTCCTTTATCCAGTCGTGATTCCAATTGATTAATCCAGCTTCGATCAAATTCCAACGGAACGGGCAGTTCGGCTACTGGTTGATTCATGTGGTGCGGGTTTTTCCGGTTCATTGTGCTTCCTCCCCTGCCATACGTGATGACGTTTTATTCGTAGGTAATAGTATGGACGAATGAGAGTCAGTTCATAACTATACAAGTTGAACTACAGTTTATTTGCACGAACACTACGATGACAGAACAACCTTCCAATCGCTGTTATCCCCAGATTTCTTTGATTCCCTTTTCTGGAGGGGAAATCCGGGGATAGCGTATGCTTTCGATGCAGCTTTCTTTCAGAAAGCTTTTAGGCGAACGCTTCGCTTTTTCAGGTTTTTTCTGTCCTCTCCGTTGACGTGCAAATGATTAGTTTAACTTATATTGAACCCAGAAATTTAGTGAAGGCACATGTTTTTTCTGTGCCAAAAAATTCACAGATGTCGTATTCATGCGTATGAGGGTGTGTGAAGAAGCTTGTCCGAGTATAGGGAGTCTATGAAGATGGACTGTGATAAAAGTCATATGGGAAATCAATATATGGTGTATTATACTGAATTTATATCACTATATGTGGTGTTTTATCATAATTTACTCTTGTAGTGAAAATGTAGCGTTATTCGGGGAGGTTGAACGTAGCGATGAAATCAAACCAACGATCGCATCAATTAGAAGGACTTAGCGAAAAAATATTTCTGGACCGATACGCTTGGAAGGACGCTGATTCGAATCATGCCAAGGTCGGAGATGTGGTATTGGTATTAACGAAGGATGATCCCAAGTTCCCAACCAAGGAAGTGGGCGAAATCATAGAACGACAGGGCCAGCTTGTACAAGTAAGGACTCGAAGCGGAGAGATCCTCGAGACAAACGTGGAGAAACTGACACTTAATATAGAAAAAACACCGGAAGAGATGTGGGACCGTCTTGCCAAAGCCATGGCTTCTGTCGAATCCACAGCCGATAAGCGGGCAACGTGGGAGTCCAAGTTCCGCTCTGTGTTGGAGGATTGGAAGTTAGTACCCGGAGGCCGAATTGCTGCGGGTGCGGGGGCAAGCGATGAGTTGACACTCTTCAATTGTTATGTCATTCCATCTCCGCAAGACAGTCGGGGTGGCATCATGAGAACCTTGACCGAGATGACGGAAATTATGGCACGTGGTGGGGGTGTTGGCATTAATTTGTCCTCTTTGCGTCCTCGCCGAGCGGTGGTGAAAGGTGTCAACGGATCATCCAGCGGTTCCGTATCGTGGGGCGGATTGTTCAGTTATACGACTGGACTGATTGAACAGGGCGGAAGCCGCCGGGGTGCGCTCATGCTGATGATGAATGACTGGCATCCGGATGTGCTTGATTTTATTACCGTGAAACAAACGATGGGGCAGGTGACCAATGCCAATCTGTCTGTATGTGTGAGCAACGCATTTATGGAGGCTGTCAAGCAGGACGGAGATTGGGACTTGGTTTTCCCTGATACGAACGATCCGGACTACGACACCGAGTGGAACGGGGATATGCAGCAATGGAAAGCCGCAGGTCATTCGGTGGTGCACTATCGTACGCTGAAGGCTCGCGAAATCTGGCATACCATTATTGAATCAGCCTGGAAATCGGCAGAGCCTGGTGTGGTATTCATGGAGTACTATAACCAGATGTCCAACAGCTGGTATTTCAATCCGATCATCTGTACTAATCCTTGCGCGGAACAGGGTCTGCCTGCCTGGGGTGTATGTAATCTGTCAGCAATCAATTTGTCCAAATTCTACGATGAAACAAATCATGATGTGGCATGGGATGAACTGGCGGAAACCACTCGTATCTCGGCTAGATTTTTGGACAATGTCATCGATGCAACACCATATCATTTTGAGGAAAATAGATTGAATCAGCAGCGTGAACGCCGGGTTGGACTTGGCACAATGGGACTGGCAGAGCTGATGATTAAGCTGCGTATACGATATGGCAGTCCTGAATCTCTTGTTTTTCTGGATAAACTGTATGGATTCATGGCGAAGGAGGCTTATCTGGCATCAGCAGAGATTGCAGCAGAGAAGGGAGCTTTCCCAGCTTTCGAAGCTGAACCGTACTTACAGAGTGGATTCATGAAAAACATGGTTGCGACGTACCCTGAAGTGGGAGAGGCCATTCGTAAACAGGGCATTCGAAATGTCACACTGATCACTCAGGCGCCAACGGGAAGTACTGGTACGATGGTGGGCACATCCACAGGTATTGAGCCGTATTTCGCCTTCAAGTATTTCCGTCAAAGCCGTCTAGGTTATGATGAACAGTTCGTACCGATTGCACAAGACTGGCTGGATAAACATCCGGGTGAAGTTTTACCAGATTATTATGTGACGGCGATGGATCTGTCGGCTGAGAATCATATTCGGGTGCAGGCTGCGATCCAGCAATGGGTGGATAGTTCGATCTCGAAGACGGCCAACTGTCCGGCTGATTTTACAGTGGAGGATACAGCTGAGCTGTACGAACTGGCCTTCGACCTAGGCTGCAAGGGAGTAACGATATACCGCGACGGCAGCAGGGATGTGCAGGTGTTGTCCACGTCGAAGAAGGAAGAGACCCAGGCTGAAGATCAGAACACGGCAGAAGCTGAAGAGAAGACAGTCGTATCTGCCATAGAAAACCCGAATAATGCTGAAGTGCAGGCAAGTGATGGGACTTCCAATAGCCAGGACGGTGTTAGTACGCATTCTTCCGAGCAAACCCCTTCCTCTTCTACAGTGCTGGATAAACAATACAGAAGCCGTCCTCAAGTACTGCGCGGTGCGACATACAAAATCAATACGCCATTTGGCATGGCTTACATTACGATCAATGATCTGGAGGGAACGCCGGGTGAGATCTTCCTGAACGTGGGCAAAGCGGGATCGGACGTGTTTGCCATGGCTGAGGCACTCGGTCGAGTGTGCTCTCTGTTCCTGCGATACGGAGATCATGGGCACAAGGTTGAACTGTTGATCAAACATCTCAAGGGAATCGGTGGTTCGGGTGCGATTGGCTTCGGGGCCAACCGGGTGGAATCGATTGCTGATGCAGTCGCCAAAGCATTGGAAAGTCATGTACAAAGCGATGTGCAGGGGAACGAACCTGAAGCATTAATAGAACAGAATCAAGTGGAGAGCACGTATCCAAAAGTGGAGGATCAGAAAACCTTTAACGAATCGAGAGATTTATGTCCTTCATGCGGCTCGGCATCCCTGATGAATGTGGAAGGATGCAAAACATGCAGCAGCTGTGGGTACAGTAAATGCAATTAAATATCTCTTGAAAAAAAGAGAAAAAGAAAGGCATTCCTGACTCCATCATGAAGTCAGGAATGCCTTTTTGTCATTTAGCTAATTAACACCAATCCTGGCATCGATCTGCAAGTGATTGCAATTCATTAAATAAAACGCCAGCATGGTAGCCGTCGCACACGGCGTGATGTAACTGAACAGACAAGGGAAGGTAAACTTTATCGTTCTGTTGAACATATTTCCCCATCGTGAAAATAGGCAACAAGTAGGTTCCCTCATTGTAAATATTCAGATTAAATCCCGTAAAGTTCACCCAAGGAATACTGGAAACGGGAAAAGTATTTGGCGGTTCATTGGGTTTGGCAACAAATTGTTTGTGATCTTTGTAATTCTTCATATCTTCCAGATAACGATTGTGGAACGTCTCGAAATCTTCATGGAATGCTGTCCAGATCGTTGAGAAACTCTTGTCGTCCTCATGAAAAATCGTATAACTCGGAGACATTTCGTCCCAATAGCCCAATTTCCCCTCGGCATCAAAACAAGTTCGAAATTCTCTGTGTGCATTGACAACCGTAGAGATCATATAGATAAGAGCAGGATAGAATTTCAATCCTTTAAGCTTGAGTTCGGTACTCAATAGAGTGATATCCAGATTAGCAGTTATGCTGTAGGTACATCTGACCTGATTCAAGTAGTGGTCAAAGTATGGCTTTCGATCCCACTGATCTAACACGATTGAATTAAACATAAGTTATAACCTCCTAAATTTGAATAATGCCTTCATTTAGGAGGTATATTTGACTGATTTGACCATATCCTATCACATTCCCAGTATCGTATTTTAGAAATTGACCATCTCAGTATAACATGATACTGAATGTGTCGCTTATAGCGAAATCCTCTGCAAAACGCTTTTTCAACCTGCTTCTTTACTTTATAATTAAAATTGTCTTTATAACGAAGAAGAGAGGGGATTAGATGCGTCAGCCGATAGAAGAACCCATATTTTATTCTTATCCTGGAATGGTAGCGGTGGTGACTTCACGTCATGAGGGAGTCCAGAATGTGATGGCGTCCGGATGGCATACATACATCGGATCATCACCAGGCGTATATGGCATCTCCCTTCGTAAGGAAACATACTCCTATGAACTCATTGAGAAGAGCGGCGTATTCGGTGTTCATTTCCTACCAGGTCATCGATCGGAGTGGATTCAAGCTGCAGGAACGTTCAGTGGAAGAGATACGGATAAATTCACAAGATTCGGCATTCCATATGAGGAAGGAATCAAGGTAAGTGTACCCATTTTGACAGACGCTTATTTTGCTTATGAATGCAAGGTTATGGAGATTACGACATATGGTGACCATGAATGGATTGCAGGTGAAGTGTTGCAGCGATATCAGGATCAGAAGTATTTTCTGGAGAATGGAATGGTTGATCTGGAGAAGTTGCAAATCCCAATGTACACAGGGCGTTCAACATACCGGATCATGGATGCGAGGACAGAAGAAAAGATTCACCCGTTCCACCTCTAGGGTCCTAGGCAAGAAGAAGCAATTATGAGCAAAACTTTCAATCCGGTCTGACATAGGTTTATAATGGATATTGGCTGCTGAGCAAGTCGGCAGCCTTTTGTTATGAATTCAATTGTTTCAACCGTTGTGTGCGTGGGTATGCTGGTTTGCGCAAGCGGGACAGGTAATTTTAGCCACTCGATGAAAAGTACTATATTTAACGACAAAATTAGAGTATGATTTTACAGCTATATGAGCTGGCAGGAAAGGTTACATCGGTTTAATCGTTTGTAACTATTCCTGTAAAGTATGAGGCTTATTTCGGGCGTATAATGCTAAACGTGAACTCACGAATGAATATAAAGAATATTTTAATGATTAAACTTAATGGACAGGCAACTCGTCTTCTTTAAGATTATAGAATTCACACAGAATGTAGCATCATCGGATAGTGCTTCAAACAGAAGCTTTTCTTATGTTGTAAATGAAAGATGGAAGGTGCAATACGTATGTTAATGACAACCAGAACGATCAGGAGTTCCTTTATGCCCCCAACACCGATGTTGTTGACTCACAGTAACAAGGAGGGGAATGCATGTCACAATCGTTAAATCGTAAGAGACATATGAACGGACTTGACGGCTTGCGAGCCATCGCTGTAATTGCGGTAATCGCGTATCATCTGAATTTGGATTTTATTCCGGGCGGACTGCTCGGTGTAGGGATATTCTTTGTTCTCTCGGGATATTTAATTACAGATATTCTCGTGTCACAGTGGCAGGAACATGGACGCATTTCACTCGGTGATTTCTGGGTAAGACGGGTAAGGCGTTTGCTTCCAGGCATGCTGACCATGACAGCTGTGGTGATGATCTGGTTGGCCTGTACAGACCCATCCCGGCTCGCTGCGCTTCGTGGTGATATCGTTTCGGGTGTATTATACATAAGCAATTGGTGGTATATCTTTCACAACGTTTCCTATTTCGAAAGTTTTGGCCCTCCATCACCGTTTGGACATTTCTGGTCGCTGGCTGTGGAAGAGCAATTTTATCTTATATGGCCTCTTCTACTGATCGCAGCAATCGTAGTGTTCAAAAGAAAGGGATGGCTGGTCGTCTTCATTGTTGTTGCAGCTGAATTGTCTGCTGGTGCAATGGCCATCATGTATAATCCAGATTTGGACCCGAGCCGTGTATATTATGGAACAGACACGCGGGCATTCGCACTGCTTGCTGGTGCTGCTCTTGCCGTGGTATGGCCTAGTCGTAAGCTGTCGAGCTCTCTGCCTGGCATGAATCGGCTTGTGCTCGATGTGTCGGGACTTGCTGCGCTTGCTTTATTAATCTACATGATGCTGAATAGCAGTGAATATGATCCGTTTCTGTATCAAGGGGGCATGGTGCTTCAGGCTATTGCAACAACGTTGCTGGTAGCGGTGTTGGCTCACCCATCGTCTTTCCTAGGACGTATCATTGGAGCGAAGCCACTACGCTGGATCGGAGAGCGATCCTACGGATTATATCTGTGGCATTATCCTGTCATTATGTTAACCAATCCCGCGGTGGATACGGGAGGAGCACATCCTGTACGAATCATTTTACAGGTTGCTGCAACGGTTGTACTGGCTTCATTGTCTCTTAAATATATTGAAAATCCGATTCGGTACAACGGATTCCGTGATTCTTGGTCCCGATTATGGGGAAGAGGGCGGTCATCGATCAGTATACGTAACGTATGGTGGAAGCGGGCAGGTCTGTTGATGACGATTCTGCTGTTGTCCTATACGGTATCCCAGATGATGGTCTCACATGCAGCGAACTCCGACTCCCATTCGGTATCGATGTCCAACACATTGAATGGAGAGAATTCCGTGGCGGAGGAACAGGGACAGGATGTGTTGCCAGCTATTACAGGAACGTCAGGCTCTGGCCAAAAGAACGATGCTCATACACATAAACCGGAAGCAGGAACGAAAGATGATCCGGGGAAAAACGAGAAGCCAACAGGAGAGTCTGCTCCAGACTCGAAACCTGACGACCAAGACAATTCAGTGAATCCTGGCAAGGACGATCAGTCTGAAGATAAGCCGGCCGATGACTCCGTGACTAACGAGAATGATACACCAGATGACGCTGGAGCGAATCAATCCGATAATACGGATCATACGGATGATACACCTGATTCATCTCAGGACAATGAAGAAACGGCTCCTCCTGCCCAGGATGGCAAGATTCATTATACCGTCATTGGAGATTCGGTGATATTGGATGCAAAACCGTATCTGGAGCAAAGTATATCGGGAGTGTATGTGGACGGACATGTCGGTCGTCAGATGTGGCAGGCAGGTGATGTATTGGAAGGTCTGAAACAAAACAACCAAATGGGCAGCAAAGTGGTGCTGGAGCTCGGGACGAATGGTTCCTTTAACTCCAAAAACTTGAATGCTGTGCTTGATTATCTCAAGGATGAGGATCGGGTATATCTGGTTACTGTGCGCGTACCTCGTCCGTGGGAACGAACGGTGAACAGGGCTTTGAATGAGGCAGCATCCAAATACAGCAATGTCTCGTTGATTGACTGGAACAGTGCAAGTGAGGGACATGACGAATATTTTGAAAAAGACGGCGTACATCTCACTACGCAAGGATCCGAAGCTTTTGCAGAACTGGTGAAAAACAGTATCCAATAATACGCAATCATATTTAATACGATTTAGCACTTATTCATTATATATAGCCTGGGGTGAAGCTACCGACGGCTGCAACAAGAAAGAGCTCTCATTGTGAGGGCTCTTTTTATATGTTAGGAACAATTAGTCAGCAAAGTGAATTCCAAACAGGGAAACCGATATTTTTCACCCCTGCATCCGTGGATCGTCACCTTACGGTATGATAGCGTTAACATTTACAATAAGTGTATTCAAATCGCCGAGGGGGATTATAGAGATGTTGAAAAAATGGCTTTCGGGTTTCCTGGCAATAACATTGTTCTCCATTATTCTGGCTGGTTGTGCTGGCGGGGACACTTCAGAAGGAGGCAGCGGCAATGACAAAGTAACCGTCACTCTCTGGCACAACTGGACCGGACAGGATGCAAAGGCGGTTGCGATGCGCAAAATAATTGAAGATTTTCGCGCGGCGCATCCAGATATTGAAGTTGTGGATGAAGGCCTGCCAACAGATGGTCTCAAAACTCGGCTTCGTACGGTGGCAGCTGCCAACGAGATGCCAGACCTGTTCGTGATGTGGCCGGATGCCATGACTAAGGAATTTGTAAAAGGGGATCTGTTACAACCCATTAATACAGAGCTGGACGCAAAGCCAGAGTGGAAAGATAACTTTATCCCCAATGCATTGGACGGATACACCGTAGACGGGAATATCTACTCCGTGCCCATGAATCTGGCGCCGAGTTCCTTCATTTATTACAATGAAGCTTTGTTCAAACAGTACAACGTAAAAGTGCCTGAGACCTGGGCGGAACTGGAACAAGCGATTGCTACTTTTAATCAAAATAAAGTCATTCCCATGGCACTTGGCAACAAAGCCAACTGGGTAGCTCAATCAACGATATTCAGTACACTGGCTGATCGGATTACCGGCACAGACTGGTTCCTGAAAGCGGCAGCACAAGAGGGTGCAAGCTTTACCGATCCACAATTTATTGAAGCCTTGAACAAGATGCAGGAGCTTGGCAACACCAAAGCATTCCAAGATGGATTCAACAGTATCGATGAGACACAGATGATGCAGCTTTATTTCCAAGGTAAGGCAGCGATGGTCATGAACGGCGGATGGGCCTTGGCAAATCTGGTGAACAATGCACCTGAAGAGGTGTTGAACAACACACATATTACGATTCTTCCTCCAGTGGACGGAGGTCAGGGTGAGCCAAGAACAACATCCGGTGTAGTAGGAACCGGGTTGGGTGTAAGTAAAAAGCTGAGCGGTGCACAAAAAGAGGCAGCGATGGAGCTGTTCTACGCGCTGGCAGGACCTGATGGTCAGAAGGCCACATTGGATAGCAGCACATTGGTGAGTTACAAGATTGATCTGGACAAAACCAAAGCACATCCATTGTTCGTAGAATTATATGATCTGATGCAGGAAGTGAAGATCACGCCAGTATACGATTCCAAGCTGGGGTCGGCAACGGTTGAGGTTATTAATAATGCATTGCAAGAGTTGCTTATGGGTGGCAAGGCCGAAGACATTGCGGCTAAAATTCAGGCGGCTCAAGCCAATGCAGTTAGTCAGTAAGCATTCGTTAAAACCCCTTCCCGGCAGGGGAGGGGTTTTAAGTATGAATGGGATAGTCAGTTGCAAGTTGGTAAAGGAATTTATCGAAGGGAAGTGAACAGATGAACGCACTGCGCAGTCGGCGTTTTATTATGCTGGGGTTGGCCCCGGCAGTCATCATTTATGCATTGTTTGTATTTGTACCGGTCGTGTGGTCGGCATACTACGGTTTCTTCAACTGGTCCGGCATCGGCGCATCCAAATATATTGGTGTGGATAATTACGTGGAGATCTGGCATGATCCTGTATTTTGGCGGGCGCTGAAAAATAACGTTATTTTTGTGTTGGCGTCGGTATTTGGACAAATTCCGTTAGCGCTTATGCTGGCGGTCATCTTACACAAAAGCAATCCATTACAGCGGTTTCTGCGCTCAGCCGTATTTCTGCCGATGGTGTTATCCACTGTAGTTATTGGTATGATCTGGCAGTATATCTATCATCCGCAGATCGGGATATTGAACTTTCTGCTGGACGCACTGGGGCTTGAAAGTTGGAAGCTGCAATGGCTTTCCGATGACAAGATTGCCATTTTCTCATTGGTACCGCCGCTGCTCTGGAGCTTTGTCGGGTTGTATCTAATTATCTTCATCTCGGCGTTGCAGAATATTCCCGGCGAGATTCATGATGCTGCCAAAATAGACGGGGCTTCAGGAATCCGGAAGCTGGTATCCGTCTCTCTGCCCATGATCTGGGGTACGGTTCAGGTAGCGATCATTCTATGTATTTCGGGTAGTCTGAAATCATTCGATCTGGTCTACATCATGACCAAGGGTGGTCCGGCACATGCGACGGAACTGCTTGCAACGTATATGTACAATTCCACCTTTACAACATACCGATATGGTTTTGGTAGTGCGATCTCAACAACCATTGTACTGATCTCCCTGCTGCTGATCGGAACAAGCCAGTGGTTAACCAGTCGCAAACGAAAAGAGAATCAATAGAGAGGAGGAGTTATCATGCGCGTGACACCTGTATCCATGCCATCACCACGAAGCAGCTCGGGCCATCCGGTTCGCCGCCTACGTAGCGGAATTGTTTGGACGCTGCTAACGGTCTATGGTATTTTAACATTGTATCCGTTCTACTGGCTCGTGATTAGTGCATTCAAAACAAATGAAGATTTCTATAGCAGGCCCTTCGGACTGCCGGAAAACTGGAATGTTGCCAATTTTAGCAATGCATGGGAAAGCTCCAGGCTGGGGACCGCTTTTGGCAATTCACTAATCGTATCGGTGGGGTCACTTATTCTAACGCTGTTTATTGCAGCGTTGGCTTCGTTCATCCTGGCTCGTTTCCAGTTTCGCTGGAAAGGGTTAATCATGACCTTCTTTGTTGTTGGTATGCTCATTCCGATCCATAGTACACTTGTCCCCTTATTTATTTTAATGAAACAGATGTCTTTGCTAAATACGTACTGGGCCTTAATATTACCTTATACGGCTTTTGCTTTGCCTACGGCAATTTTTGTGCTTACTGCTTATCTGACAAGTGTTCCACGTGATATTGAAGAGGCAGCTTTTATTGATGGAACAGGACTTTGGGGGCTGTTTACCCGGATCATGTTACCGATGTCCGTCCCAGCGTTGTCTACGGTTACGATCCTAAGTTTCTTGCATGCATGGAATGACTTTTCATTTGCGCTTGTGTTCATCAACAAAACCGGATTGAAAACGTTACCGCTGGCCATTGCGAACTTTGCGGATGGGTATCAAACCGATTACGGCTTAACGCTTGCTGCCATGACCCTGTCGGTCATTCCAACCATTATCTTGTATCTCATATTCCAGGAACAGGTTATGAAAGGCATGACAGCAGGAGCTGTCAAAGGATAAGCGAAAGCGCATCCAGAGGAGGAGAAACGTTTGGCACGCTGGCTCACATCTTCGTTACAAAGGAAGCTATCGGTCGTCGTGACGGCTTCAATGATTGTGCCATTGCTGGCCTTGGGCCTGTTCGCCTTTCTGATCTCTTCCCGCATTACAGAGCAAAAAACAAAACTGTCCGGCATGGATACACTGAAACAGGTGGAAGCGAATCTTCGTTATATGCTGCAAGATGCCGAGAACCTATCGATTTTCCTGATTGGAGAACGGGACATCCAGCAGTATCTTAGCCACAATGAAGATCATGAGCTGGACCGGGTGGATATCCTGGGCAGAATGACCAATCTGGCGGCTTCCAAGAAATATATCGCTAACATCGCCATATATCCGGGACGTTTTGATGCCACATTGTCAACCGCTACCTGGTATGAATCCAATGAATCCAACCTGTCGTATCCCTCTGTTCCAAGCGGTGAAGCAGTCAAACAATGGACGGGGGTATACCCGGTGCAGAATTACGCGGGTATTCAAAATGTGATCACATTGGTTCGGCCAATCCGCAGTATCCATGATTATCGACCCATCGGCTGGTTAGCCATTAGTCTGGATGAGAAGGCCATATCCAAGGGATGGGCCGCTCTGGGATTAGGCAGAGGGCAAGGCAGACTGGAGCTCATCGGCAGTTCTGGAGAGATTCTGTCTTCAATGGACAAATCCCGGCTTGGACTTAAGCTGGAGCAGGCCGAACCAGGAGTCACAACGTTAATTCAGGGTGGTGGTAGCGGAACAACCACATATGGTAGTGGTGAGGATAAACGGACGTTGCTCTATTATCCCGAAGAATTGACGGGGTGGACGTTGGTTGGAACGGTTCCCTATGACCAGTACAAGTCCGAGAATCGGTACATTCTTATTCTGACCGGTTGCGCCGTTGCAATGTCTGCTGCGATCAGTGCTGCCTTGGTCTGGTTTACGGTGCGGCGTGTGACGAGGCCGCTTCGTGTGCTTACCAGACATCTGTCCCGAATTGATCCGGAGCGTCCTCTTCCGCTGTTTCGGTCTGAAAGTGATGACGAGATTGGCAGGCTTGGGGAGAGTTACAATCTGCTCGGTGCACATATTCAGTTATTGAAGGAAGAGGTTATTCGAGGTGAAGCTCGCAAAAAAGAGGCAGATCTTCGAGTGCTTCAGGCGCAGATTAACCCGCACTTTCTCTATAACACGCTCTCTTCGATTCATTGGATTGCCTTGATGTCTGAAGAGAAGCGGATCGCGGATATGGTTGAGGGCTTGAGTGATTTTCTACGTATCAGCTTGAACAATGGTCAGGATTACTGCCCTGTGGAACAGGAGATCGCTCATATTCGCCATTATGTGCGTGTGCAGTCGATTCGTTTCCCTGATCAATTCGTGTTGCATTATATCGTAGATCCAGCGCTTGAGAAGCGAATGATGCTGAAGCTATTGCTGCAACCGCTCGTTGAGAATGCCATGATTCATGGCATTCAGCCCAAAACAGGCGTGGGCACCATCACCATAATGATTCGCAAGGACCCGGATAATGAACAGATGAATGTGCTGGTGCTGGATGATGGTGTCGGCATGGAGCCGGACAGGCTGGAACAATTAAGGATAAGCATTAGGGAATGGAAGGGAAAACAGCCGGAAAAACAGCTAAACCAAGGCGGTTATGGGCTCTGCAATGTGAATGAGAGACTGCTGCTCCATTATGGAGCGGATGCACAGCTTGAAGTAGACAGCAGGGTTGGGGGAGGTACCCGGATTTCGTTTTCCATTCCAATCTTGGAGGGTTCGCCATGAGACTATTAATTGTTGATGATGAAGTGATTATCCGTACAGGGCTTGCCAGCGTTATCGCTTGGCATGAACTCGGAATTGAACTTCTTCAACCTGCTGCCTCGGCAGAGGAGGCGTTAACACGTTTGGCTGAGGAACGTCCACATATCCTGATGACCGATATTCGGATGACAGGCAGATCGGGACTCGAACTGGCTGAAGAGGGCCTGCGATTGTTACCTGAGCTGGAGGTCATTATTTTGTCCGGATACGATGACTTTTCTTATGCCCAACAGGCGATTCGCCAAGGTGTTACAGATTATCTGCTCAAAACAAGTAAGCCGGAAGAGATCATCAAAACCGTATTACAGGCCAAACAGCGAATCTCGGAACGTTGGGCAGAGAAGTCCAGAGAGGGACAGCTTATGCGGGAGAATCGAGAGCGGTTATTTGCCGGGTGGATCATTGATGGTGACACCGCTTCGGGCCATTTTCCTTCATTCTTGCGATCTGATGTTGGAAAAGAGGCAGGGGTTGGTGGCCTTGATGATGAACAGATTCTCAGACAAGTCATTATTCTTCGAGCAGAGGGTTGGGATCGATCCTCGGATGCGCTATTACGATTTGCGGTGCAGAATACCCTGGAGGATATGTTACCTGGTGCCATTGCTCATGTAGAGAAACAGCAAATTATTTGTGTAGTTTCATGGCCGCCTGTGGAACATGAAACTACGTTCAGGCTGGAGAGTGCATTACGTCGGGTGGAGCAATTACTGAAGTGTACCCTGCGCGCAGCGGTAGGTCTGCCTGTGCGTGGATATGCAGATCTGCACGAAAGCTACAGTACTGCGTCAGCTGCATTCCGATATCGGGGTTTGGTGGATTATAAAGTATGGCATTATGAGCATGTTCAGGATCGCCAAGGTGGTAAAACTGTACTTACGCACGAAGAGGAGACCACACTTGGTACATTATTGCTGGATAATGATTCAGTCACGTTAACGACATGGACGCGGGAACTTGTGGCTAATTTGATTACAGAGCCGGAGGTCACACCAGAATCGTTCAATGCTTGTCTGCACTCAGCCGTCATTGTAGGTCATCGCTGGCTGACTCGCACAATGCGAGCCACAGGGCGTGAAGAACCCGCAAGGCTCGAGCCATGGTTGCCGGAACCGGATGCTGAAGCTGGTGACCTCGGGGATATGCTGTTCCATCATCTGTATGGTCTGATGCATATCTATCATAGCCGAATGGGTCAGGGACAGGCTGCTCATGTGCAGAAGGCTATCGGTTATATTGAATCTTCATTGGCGCAGGATATTAATCTGCAGCAGGTAGCTGGACATGTTCATTTGCATCCGGGTCACCTCAGTGAGCTGTTTAAAAAAGAAATGGGTGTGACCTTCGGTGATTTTGTCACCGATATGCGTATACGAAGAGCGATGGATATGCTGGCGGTGTCTCCAGCGAAGGTCAGTGAAGTCGCTGCCATCAGCGGCTACGAGGACGTGAAATATTTTAGCAGACTGTTCAAAAAACATACCGGCAAGACCCCGAGTGAATATCGCGAAGAGGCGTTGTCGTTCAAGCCTTCTGGAAGTTAGAAATGAGCAGATTAGGAAACATGTCTTGCCTTTCTGCAAACGTTTTCGATGTGGTATTACTCAGGGTTATTGGAGAGTGAGGGCGTACTGTGAAGACTTATAGTTCAAGTCAGGATTTATCGGGACAATGGAAGATACAGCATTTTGAAGTTGGAGAGAAGCGGGCAATGGATGTGGCAGCAGCTGCGCTGGATGACCGTTTCTGGATTGGGGCTGAAGTGCCTGGCGATGTACATGCTGCATTGGTTGAGCGTAGTATCATTGATCCGCCCTATTATGGACATAATGATGCCAAAAGTCGCTGGATTGAACAAAAGGAATGGTGGTACCGCACAACCTTCAATCTGGTGAGAGATGCAGAGACGGAGGAGCACTTTGAATTGGTGTTTGAAGGATTGGATACGTTTGCAACGGTCTACGTGAACGGCCATGAAGTCGGGAAAACGGCCAATATGCTTATGTCACATGCATTTGATGTAACGTCTCTGGTACGCAGTGGCTGGAATGCGATTGCTGTCAAGTTCGATCCGCTACACCTGCATCACCGGGACAAAGAAACCTTCGACTGGTCCTCGTATACGAAGGAACGGCCATGGTTGCGCAAAGCAGCGATGAACTTTGGCTGGGACTGGGGTCCACGTATGGTTACAGTGGGGATCTGGGGTGCTGTAAGGCTGGAAAAACGAACAATCGCCAAGCTGGAAAATGTGTATGCTCGAACGGAATCAGTCAGTACTGAGATGGCTGTTTTGCGTGTCACGGCAGATGTGAAATCCGTCTTGTCTTTCCGTAGCAAACAAAAACGAGAGCAGGCTGTGGTTGCGTCCTGTAATGTTCGTCTGTTGGATCGCAGCGGACACGAGGTGGCAGGTGTCACTGAACTACCCGTAGAGGGTGGCAAAGCGGATACCACATTAAACGTTACGTCACCGCAGTTATGGTGGACTCATGATCTGGGTGAGCCGTATCTGTATACACTGGAGGTTACATTATTCGCAGATGGCGTTGAGGTGGATCGTTATAGCGAGCCTTATGGGTTACGAACGATTGAGCTGGCTCTTCACAATGAACGGGGTGAAGATGTATTTGCTTTTATCCTGAACGGAGTCAAGATCTACGCCAAGGGAGCCAACTGGATTCCGGCTGATCATCTGATTGGCGCCATCCCGAACTCTCGATATCGTGAGCTTGTCGAGCTGTCGGTGGAAGGACATATGAACATGCTGCGTGTCTGGGCCGGTGGTATATATGAGAAGGATGTCTTCTACGATGAGTGTGATCGACAAGGCGTATTGGTGTGGCAGGATTTTGCATTTGCGAATGCATTGTTCCCTGATTTCAATCGTGATTTCATGGATAATGTGCGGCAAGAGGTAGAAAACAATGTCCTGCGCCTGCGTAACCGTGCCTCGCTTGCTCTCTGGTGTGGTAATAACGAGATAGACTGGCTCTATGATATGAAGTCGGCAAGTGGAGATATTACCAGTCCGTTCTACGGCGAACAGATATATCATGAGCTAATCCCTGAAGTGCTGGAGCGCTTGGATCTGTCTCGTCCGTACTGGCCTTCTTCGCCGTTCGGAGACAGCAACGGTCAGGATGCGAATGACCCGGATGTGGGGGATCGCCACAACTGGCAGGTATGGCATGGTTCGGTCTATCCAAGGAAGCATGGAGAGCCACCACTGCTGGACTACAGCATTGAAGGTGTAACGTTCAAAAATTATAAAAAGGATCATGCGTTGTTCAGCAGTGAATTTGGTATGCACGCCTCGGCCAATCGTTACACGCTGGAGAAAAATATGCCCGCAGGGCAGTTTTACTGGGGCAGTCCGGAGATGGCCTATCGTAACAAGGATACCAATCATCAAAAAGGTATTTTGTTGATGGAAGGTTACACAGGCATTCCGCAAAATATAGAGGAGTACATGAATTATTCCATGCTGACTCAAGCAGAAGGATTACGCTATGGAATTGAACATTTCCGGCGCATCAATCACCGTAACAGCGGTGCGCTTGTGTGGCAATTAAATGACAGTTGGCCAGGAACAAGCTGGTCCATGATTGATTATGAACTGCTACCGAAGGCATCCTTTTATTACGGGAAAATATTCTTTCATCCTGTCCTGTTGTCACTGGAGCATGAGCCGGGGGAGCCGCTTGCATTGTGGGTCGTGAACGATACACGTGAAGTCTTGAAAGGGGAGCTTCGACTCAATGTCTATGCATTAAATGGAGAGAAGATCTACTCCAGCTCACATGCTGTTGAAGTAACATCTCAAACCTCACTGTGTATTGCTGAATTAACTGAAGCAGAGGTGTTACAGGGCAGACGTGCGGAGGAAGTAATGGTTGAGCTGGTATCCGAAGGGTTTGCGGCGCCGAGCAATCGATACTTCTTGCGTGATCCTAAGGATGTGACGTTGCCAGAGTCGCAATTGAGCGTACATGTGAACGAAGAGGAACAGTCTGTAACGGTTACGGCCAGTGGAGCGATTGCACGATTGGTGAAGCTGGAGCTTCCCCTTGGGCGTGTCCGATTCAGTGACAATTATTTCGATCTGCTCCCCGGTGAAAGCCGAACAGTGAGACTACGTCACCCAGAGCAAACGTCTCTGCCACTGACAGAACTTCGGGTTAGTGCCATGAACGGCAGAGAAGGATAAAATAATAATAATAATAGACTTCAAATATTATTCGAGGTTCAAGGTGGTAATCCTGATCAGGGATGCCACCTTTTTTTGCTTTTGCAGCAGGCGAGTTCATGTCGTTGTGTCAGGTTACCCTGTCCTTAGTCCACAAGCGAAACTTCCAATCGGGTTCACATGTTGGCATATTAAGGTTAGAATGATGGAAAGCAATCGTTTTCAAAAGGAGGTAATTTTATGTCATTTGTCTTTTATCCGGAGATGGTTATATTCATTCTGATGTTGATCCTGCTGATTATTGGTATTGTATATATCGTTCGTAAAAGCAAACAAGTATTGCGCCGCTTAAGCAATCTGGAGAAAGCGGTATATGAAAAAGATAACATCTCATCCTATCCGAAGGACGTTGATACTGTACAAGAAGCACCCAGAGAAGACACGTTTGCTCCACGCAAACGAAAATGAAGAAGGGTACGGAATTACATAAAAAAGATAAACCAACAAGCCAAACAGCCGATTCTTCTCTATGAGGAAGTGATCGGCTGTTTGGGCATATAAACATTTTATCCGTATTAACTGGGTTTAGAGAAAGGATTCATAACGCTGTTGGAAAGAGGATTCCATCTCCACTTGTCGTGCAAGTTGCTGCTGTACCTTTGCACCGCGAATCGTCTGAAGTTCCTGAAGTTGTGCAGTGGAACTGAATTGATCTGCGGCCATTTGGACAAGTAATTCGGCGAGCACATCCGCATCTTCGAGCGCGGCATTAAGTCCAAACGCACCGGTTGGTGTCATGGTATGAGCGGCATCACCGATGAGTACAACATTGTCCTGTGCCCACGACTGGCAATAGCTGCTTTCGACAGATAACAGAACAAAATCACTCCAGCTCTGAATGTTGGAAGCTACAGAATCAGACAGGCAAGGAAAAGCAGATACAAGTTTATCTACAAAAGGAGCAATCGGCTGCTCTCGCAGCTTGGAGTAAGCTCCCTCGGGAATGTTCCATCCAATCTGAACATAACCGCCGAACTGTGAGAACAGTGCGAGCTGTTGACCATCCATGCTGGCCATCCGAACAGCGGGTTCCCAACCTACGGGTGCCGGAATGCGTGCCCAGAGCAGATCATACCCGTGCTTGCGAATCTCCGGGGTCATACCGGAATGTTTGCGTACAGCAGAGTATCTGCCATCAGCACCAACAATAACAGATGCTTGAATGGAGGCAGGAACGCCGTTCTGCCGAATGTTAATACCCACGACCTGGCCGTTTTTGTCTCGTAGCAAGCCAGTCATGATGGTATTAAACAGTACTTGTTCATTGGAGTTGTGCTGCTGAGCGTGCGACACGATGGCTTCCAGGAGATGATCTTGGGGTACATGAATACCAACATGAGATTCTCCATTGCCTGGTGATACCGTATGAATAATCTGCCCATTTTCCCAATACTGAATCTGCTCCAAGAGTAGCGCTCCCCGTTCCTGGATGAGGGAATAGAGGCCGTGTTTATTTAAAATGGCTTCGCCGTCCACATTGAGCAACTCCCCGCGAAACGACTTGTGCAGGTGGGGCTGCCGCTCAATGAGCATCGTGGAGATTCCTTTTTGATTCAGTAAGTAAGAAAGCAAAGCACCACCAGGTCCAGCGCCGACGATACAAACATCCGTTTTGAGTTGAGATTGTATATTCTGATTCATGTGCATAAGTCCCTTACATTATAATGGTGACGCTTTATTTACTTTATAACAACAGATTTATTAAAATCATTAAGTAACTAAAAGTAACTTTAAAGATATAGGTTATTATAAACAAACCCGTTGCCATAATGCAATAGGTGAAACCCGAAATAAAACAAGAGTCTTGCAGTCAACGATAGGGTGTGGGATACAAGCGCATTTTTCACAAACATCACAGTGTAAATATGTTACAATATAAGGTAGGTTATGATGAAAGGCAGGAGGAACGTTTATGAGCCCGGATACGGAGCGAAACTCTCAATTGGCAAATGTAGATCAATTGTTGGAGGCCTTCTTCAGATATAAAAATAAAGTATTGGATCAGCAGCAGAAGACCGAAACCAACTGTAAACTGAATCCGACAAAAAGTCATATATTGGGCATGATTTTACGTGAAAAAAAATGTATGGCGGTTGATGTGGCCAGACAACTCAGTTTGTCTTCCGGCGCAACCACCATTGTACTGAATCAACTGGAGACGGAAGGGTTGATCCAGCGGGTGCGCAGTGAAGAAGATCGGAGAATTGTGTGGCTGTCCTTAACGGATGAAGGCGCGCAGCTTGCCAAGACACTTAATGCGAATCGCGGCCGAATGACGTGGGAATTGTTGCAAGCACTTTCCGAAGAGGAGCAACAGCAGATGTTTGGCATGCTGAAGAAAATTGAACTGAAACTGCTGGAGAACATGAAGTCGTTTGAGCAGATCCACCGGTAGTCCATATATGACTTGATTCCTTGAAGACGTCAGTCCTCATGAGTTCGTCCCTAATTGCGGGGGGATGAACCTTGAAGACTGGCGTTTTTGAGTTGGTTTACAAATGAAAGCGAACCACATGATCCGTTAAGCCTTCCTGGATCAAAACTTCTTTTTGTTTGCTGCCCATCAGGTCAAAGTGGGGAAATGGCTGCCGCCGATGAATGTATCGCGGGTCCAGCCCATGATCGTTGCACCAACGCTCGAGACGTTCCAGATCTGCGCAGCCAACTTTGGTGACACTGGTGATGCCGGGGAATCGGTTGTCAATCCAGAAATGAGTGAGGTACGCGATCTCACCCCGAGCCACTTGTTCCTTCCACGCAGCAAGCTCTTGTCGTTTAATTCCAAATGCCATAGATGCAAGTTCCTTTCCAAACGGGTATTGTCCTGAGCATATTGTAACATCTTATATACAGAATCCATCAGAATTCTTTCATTCAGACTAGTCTGAAACCAGTTGAATGGGTATATGAATATGACAACATTTTTATAATAAAGTATGGATTATGTTAAAATAAACCTATACAACAAAGGTTTCACCACTTCTATAGCGGAAAGGGATTGTCATCATGGAAATATTTATTGCCGTACTTGTGTTACTGGTACTAATTGGTTTATCAAATATTTTAAACCGGTTTGTACCCTTTATTCCCGTTCCGCTCATTCAAATTGTGCTTGGTGTAGCTATAGCTTTGCTTCCCGCAGGTGTTCACCTGCCGTTGAATCCGGAATTGTTCTTTGTACTTTTCATCGCACCTTTGTTATACAACGATGGTAAGCGAACACCAAGGAATGAATTATGGAATCTGCGTGCACCGATACTTCTGCTTGCACTAGGACTTGTATTCGTGACGGTAGTCGTGGCGGGATATGCCATTCACTGGCTGATTCCTTCGATTCCGTTACCTGCTGCTTTTGCTCTTGCAGCCATATTGTCCCCGACAGATGCAGTGGCCGTTGGCGCCATGGCAGGGCGAGTACATTTGCCCAAAGGCATACATAGGCTTCTTGAAGGTGAAGCATTAATGAATGATGCATCTGGCCTCGTGGCCTTCAAATTCGCGATTGCAGCAACAGTTACAGGTGTATTTTCCCTGGCGAATGCAACCTTCAGTTTTATTCTGATTGCGATTGGCGGACTTCTTGTCGGGGCATTGTTATCTTTTCTGTTAATCAGGCTAGGGGTATGGATCCGTAGACTGGGTATGGAAGATGTGACCATTCACATGTTGCTGCAAATCCTGACGCCATTTATCATCTATCTGGTGAGTGAAGAAATTGGGGTATCAGGTATTCTTGCGGTAGTGGCAGGCGGTATTATTCACGCCATTGAGCGTGACCGCGCTGAATCTGTTCAGTTGAAAATGCAGGTGGTATCTGCGAGCACATGGTCAGTCATTTTATTTATACTAAATGGTCTGGTGTTTGTTATTCTGGGTGTACAGGTCCCGGATGTGCTGAGTACCATTTTTGAAAATGTATCGTTTAATAATCTGCAGGTGTTGGGATACGTGGGTTTGATCTCAGTGCTATTGCTGGTTCTGCGCTTTCTCTGGATCTATCTGTTCTGGCAAGGGAATGAATTGTTGCGTACCAAATCCTCAATTGGCCGGCCCAGATTCAAGGATATTACGATCATTTCCCTCTCTGGGGTACGGGGGGCTGTAACATTGGCGGGTGCGTTCTCAATCCCTTATGTGCTTCAGGATGGATCACCTTTCCCTGAACGGGATCTGATTATTTTCCTCGCGGCAGGGGTTATCCTCTTCTCCCTGATTGCGGCGAGTGTGTTTCTTCCGGTTCTGGCCAAGGACGATGGGAAATCCACAGAAGAAACACCGCAGAAGTCAGAACGAAAAGCACATGATATTATGCTCAATGCGGCAATACGAGCTGTCAAATCCGAAATGAACGATGAGAATAAAGCTGCTGCACTCGCAGTTGTCTCCGACTTGTCCAAGTACATCAGACAGGCCGCAGGTCAGCTTACCGCCGGTAAACGCAAAGATATTCAGAAACAAGAAACGGCTATTAACCTGATTGCCACCCGCGCGGAGCGTAAAGAAGTTGAAGTAATGCTGGATGAAAATGCAATTGCTTCTGATGCGGCCTTCAAATGTGACAGCTGGCTGGATCGCAAGGAAATGATGCTGGCGAATCGCACAAACACTCAGTTCATGACTTCGATCAGCGAGATCGGCCGTGTGTTAGGACATCTGTTCACCAACCGGTCCCAGAAGCCGAAGCAACCATTCATGCTTGAGAATGCAGAACTGTTCCGTCAGGTGAAGTTACGCACCTCTGAAGCAGCAATTAAGGGTATTCGTGCCCATATGAACGATGGGAATCGAGTCGTCGCACTGTCGGTCATTGCCAAGTATGAGCGTGTAATTGCCAAATTGCGCACTTGGAACCAGGGTAAAACGGAAGATCCGTTTAATCAGGAGAAATTGGAGTTGCAGATGGTGGCCATTCAGGAACAGCGCAATACGGTTCAGCAACTGTATGAAAACGGCGAAATCACCCGTGATGTGGCTGCGAAACTGCGCCGGTTTATTAACGACGTGGAAGCAACTGCGCTGAAAAACACCTAATCCGATAAATCCGATATTTTAAATATGCTAAATGGTTTGATATAATATGTAACAAGAAACATGCATCATTACAGAAATGTACTTATATCGATCAGTGAAGGAGAGATGAGACATGGCAGAACAACAAATTCGATTGGGCAATACGGATCTGATCGTGAATCCCATTGGATTGGGTGCGAATGCAGTAGGCGGACATAATATCTATCCGGACATGCTGAATGATGAGACGGGTAAGGAAGTGGTTCGTACAGCTTTGAAACAAGGTATTAACTTTGTGGATACGGCATACATCTATGGACCGGAGCATTCCGAACGACTGATTGGTGAAGTACTGAAGGAAACCGGTCAGCGGCAGAATACCATCATTGCAACCAAGGCAGCTCATAAATTAGTGGATGGCAAGATTGTCATGGATAACTCACCTGCTTTTCTGAAAACATCCGTGGATGAGGCGTTGAAACGTCTGCAAACCGATTACATTGATCTGTTCTACATCCACTTTCCGGATGAACATACGCCTAAGGATGAAGCGGTAGATACGTTAAAACAATTAAAAGACGCTGGCAAAATCCGTGCCATTGGCGTATCTAATTTCTCCATTGATCAGTTGCGTGAAGCCAACAAGGACGGGCATGTAGATGTACTGCAATCTGAATATAATCTGTTCAAAAGAGATGCGGAGAAAGAGCTGTTGCCGTATACGGCTGAGCATAACATTTCTTTTGTTCCTTACTTCCCTCTGGCAGCGGGACTGCTTGGCGGGAAATATAATCGTGATACAACCTTTCAGGATGGACGGGCGAAGAACCCGCTGTTTACAGGTGAAGCTTTTATTGAAAATCTCGATAAAGTTGAGCAACTGCGCAGCATAGCACAATCCAAAGATGTTGAGGTTGCTCATCTGGTTTTGGCCTGGTACCTGACTCAGCCTTCGATTGATGCATTGATTCCGGGTGCCAAGCGACCGGAGCAGGTCATTAACAATCTGCAAACATTAAATGTGGAATTAACTGCTGAGGAAATTGCAGTCGTGGATCAGATCTTTCGTTAATGAGTTCGGGTGAATCGGGAAATGCTAACAGGGAGTTTACGTATGAAGACAAAGTGAGGACACCACATGAACCTGAAGGCAGCCCGAGTCATCGGAATGTTCACGCTAATTATTTTGCTGGGTAGCAGTTCTGCCTATGCGAAGCCTGTACAGAAGAACCGTCAGTATTATGAGGAACGAGGAGAGATTGTGTGGGAAGTTCCCACACAGGATAAACTCATCGCCCTTACCTTTGATGATGGACCAGATCCGATTCAGACTCCGCAGATTCTGGCTTTGTTACAGCAGTATCATGCTAAAGGAACTTTTTTTGTACTTGGCAAGTGGGCAGATAAATTTCCTGAACTGATTAAGCAGGAACAGCTCGAAGGGCATGAAATCGCCAATCATACCTATGCGCACACGTATGCAGTTCGATCTACTAGTGCGGACAAGTACATGAAGGATATGAACGAAGCAGAAAGTTCCATCATTGAAGCAGGTGCAGAGCGTCCCCTGTTGTTCAGGCCACCGGGCGGTTATTACAATGACATGGTCATCCAGGCTGCCAAACAAAAAGGGTATACCATTGTACTCTGGTCTTGGCATCAGGATACACGGGACTGGGCTTCTCCAGGTGTATCGGCTATCGTTAAAAAAGTACTGAATAACGCACGAAATGGGGATATTGTACTCTTTCACGATAAGGTGGAAGGCAAGTCCCATACGGTAGCTGCACTCAAAACAATTCTGCCGAAGTTACAGCAGCAAGGATACCAATTCGTGACGGTGTCTGAACTGCTTGCTGTGAAGGCACGCGAAGCTGCGAAGAACAACACTTCACCTTCGTCAATATTGGAGCACGTGCAACCCTAAGCATGGTAATCCAATTTAGAAACCGTAAGTCTCAGATGAAGAGACCTGCGGTTTCTTTATCTTGGTCTCCATGTGTCCCATATAAAACGTTGAACCAGGCGTAGGAGGTTATTGCCGCGTCCCTTTTGTTTTGAAACCAAAACGTCTACAATAGATGGAGCTTTGTGTTTAAGGGTTATATAGTATACAAGATATGAATTACGACATAGAGGAGAGTGAATATGATGAATGGACAACAACGTGTAAATATTAAGCCAGGTCTGGAAGTGGACATTGTGCTGAAGCAGGATCAAGCTACAGGTAAGCTGACACGTGGCATTGTAAAGGATCTGTTAACCAAGTCACCTACGCATCCACACGGAATCAAAGTACGACTGACGAGCGGTCAAGTGGGACGTGTGAAACAGGTCATTACAGGCGGCTCGAACTAACTGTGGTCCAAGGCGGGGAGATGAGTACTACCGCAGAAGTAATGGCACATCTGGCTTCGGGTAATGCACGTCAGCAGGACGCATATCATGTGTTACAGAGCAGTGGATTGCTCGAGATATTAGCTGACTATCACCCATATCCAGCAGGAACGGTACCAATTGATATTGATATTCCGGGCAGTGATCTGGATCTGCTGTGTTATGCAGAGGATCTGGATGTGTTTGAAGCCGAGATATACAATCGAATCGGAGCCATTGCTGAATTTCAATGTGTACGTGGTGGGGATCTTCCAGACCAACGTCCTTATGTGACTTGTAATTTGCAAGTGGGACATTGGTCTGTGGAGATTTTTGCCCAATCCGTGCCAGTTTACAGGCAGAATGCATACCTACATATGATCGTAGAGTGGAGATTGTTGCAACTGTTGGGGAGACGCGGGACACCGTGAGATCCGCAGACTGAAACAGGCAGGGTGGAAGACGGAGCCTGCTTTTGCTTCTGTACTTGGATTACAGGGAGATCCATATGTGGACATGCTGCATCTGGCAGAGATGAAACGTGAAAATCTCTGGAACTGGGCGCGTTCACGCACGTCTTTTTAAAATGTCTATTTGAGATGAACTAATCATTTACACGATAACGGAGAGGACAGAAAAAACCTGAAAAAGCAAAGCGGTAGCCTAAAAGCTTTCTGAAAGAAAGCTGCATCGGAAGCATACGCTATTACCGGATTTCCCCTTGAGAAAGGGGATCAAAAAAATCTGGGAATAACAGCGATTGGAAGGTGCTTCTGTCATCGTAGTGTCAGTGTAAATAACCTTTGGTCAGATCAGAAAGATGGCTACAATTGTTGTTACCGTGAGTCCCAGCAGTACAGGCTTCAGGTTGCGTCTTGCAAGTTCAAAAGGATTGACTCCGCAGATTGCAGCAGCAGGAATCAATGCCCATGGAATCAAAGTCCCACCACCCACCCATATAGCTGCAACCTGACCGAGTGCTGTCAGCACAGGTGCGGAATCTGCCGATCCTGCAAACATGGACGCAATCGAGCCAACCAGGGATATCCCCGAGAACCCCGAACCATCCATTCCGGTCACTGCTCCAGTTACCGTCATTGTAATGGCTCCCACCGTATCATTCAATGGCACCAGTCCAGCAAGTGCAACCCCGAGATCATTCACAATCCCGTGTGAACCTTCAGGAAGAGGGTTGATGAACAACTCCGTAATCGCAGCATCTCCCAGATAAAAAAATGCGGCTATGGGAATAACCGGTCCAAACACCTTGAAACCAAACTGAAATCCTTCTATTAAATAACTGGTCGTTTCCTCTGGTCCCGCATGTCGATGTGCGGCAAGGGTAACAGCGATCAGTATAACCACAGCAGTTCCGCCAATCAGAGCTGTTGCGTCGCCGCCTTGCAACTTCAATACAAACATCAGAATCACATCAACTGCGAATAACAGAGGGATAAGCAGAGCGAACGTCTTTTGCAAACGGGGCGACATGACTTGACGTTGAACAGGCTGATCAGTGGGTAGGGAGGTGGACACAGCCTCTGATGAGGAAGAAGGTTCCGTGGTCACGGTACCTGATATAAAATTTGGGGAATGAACAGGTGCGCCTGATTTCATCTCTTTGCGCAGCATCCAGAAGGCTGTAAGTGTAGATACCGTTCCCATGACAATGACCAGAGGTATGCTGGCCGTCATGACGGAAGTAACCGGTATACCCGCCGCATCAGCTGTAAGTTTGGGAGCCCCCTGAATAATGTAATCTCCCGACAGTGCAATCCCATGTCCGAACAGGTTCATGGCAATGGCGGCTCCAATCGGGGGAAGACCTACACGCACGGCTACAGGAAGGAGTACTGCACCGACGAGTGCTACGGCCGGGGATGGCCAGAAAAATAGTGATACGACCATCATGATCAATCCGATACCCCAATACGCGACCTGAGGAGAACGGATAAACCGGGTGACAGGTGTTACCATGACCTCATTAATGCCTGTTCTGATCAGAACACGGCTCATTGCCACAATAATCGAGATGATGAAAATCGTACTTAACAATTCTTTTGTTGCATAGATAAAACTGCTGAAGATCCCAGCAACTGACCCGCTTAAGGTTTCTGTTGCCAGAAGTCCAATGGTCATAATACCTGCGACACAGATGATGGTGGTGTCCCTGCGCCGGATCATTACGGCAATGATCAAGACGATAAATGCCAGATAGACATAGTGTAACGCAGTGAGTTGAATATTCATCGAACAGGCCTCCCTACATCCTGGTGACTAACCCGAGGAGTGATATATCGTATGCATGTCAAGATCGGGCGTTCGTGGAGTCCGGGGCTTGCCGCAGCATTTATTTTTAGGGAGAAGCTTCTGAGCTATAAATGAAGGATTTATTTTACAACTGGAGAATTTATTACAACATGAAGCTTGTTACTCTTGAAATCGGAGCGGATGAAAGTCACCAGAATTGATATGTGAAGGTCACGCGACCCCATAGACAGTGGCAAGCAGGGGTGATTACAATAAACATGCCATCATAAGGAAGAAAATAGAAAAAACTATGTTGAAATAAAGTGTGTGTTCAAAAAGTCTGGTTTTCAGTACCGAGAAGATGGAATGAAGTTAGAAATGGAGTAGCGGAGCGTAGGGAAACTACGTGAGCAACGGACATTTCGGCTGAATTTCATATTCGAAGCTGATGATGCCGCTAGGCATAATTCGTAATCAAAAGCGGACTTTTTAAACTACCTCTAAAAGGGCGGGAATCCATAATCCATGAGCTTTATCCGTTCACTTCGTTTTAAATTTATAGTGGGCCTTACATTGATCATGCTGCCATTATTCATGCTGCTTTATTACAACAACGTCTACGCCATGAAAGTTGTACGTGACAAAGTATCCCTCACCAATATGAATCATCTCGCCAAGAGTGTGGAGCAGAATGAACGTGTGTTACAGGAGACAAATCGGTATTTATATAGTCTGGGTGAGCGGGACCCGGATATTATCTCTCTGTTTTTTCTGAAATACGGCAGCGGTGATTATATCATTGCAAAGCAACGGATTATGAACAAATTCATGACAGATATCGGTTTTTATAATCTAATCGATTCTTTTTTTCTATATGATGCCGTGAATGATGATCTGCTGCTCGCCACTTCAGGCAATTATGATGTCAAAAAGTCGGTTGTGCAGGAGAGTATGCCAGTCCAGATGCAGCAATTGGAAGGGGATATCCAGAAGCCCGAATGGAGCATCGTGCGAGGCGGGACGTGGAATGCGCTGGTGAAAACGGTGCGAATCAACCAGCAGTTCTATGCAGGTGCACTTGTTGATATGAATGCACTGAATCATACACAACAATTCACTGAATCCGGAGATCGGGGAGGCGCAGTCATTGTTGGAACAGACGGTGGGGCACTATCGGATTCCACATTAAATACTGCACAGATTCAGCTGGCTGCAGCACATCTTCCTGGCCTGAAGAATCCGTATCAGGTTATCTCTGAAGTTGTGAACAAGGGAGAAGCACGTCAATATTTGATGTTGGGTATTGCCTCGGCCATGTCCGAGATGAATTATATCGTGCTGCTGCCTGAGGAAGACATGATGCGTAACCTCCCGTTTTTCCAGCAGATCATTCGTCTGCTTCCCATTGGTGCGGCAGTAATTCTGGTTACTGCACTGATCTTTTTGCGACATCTGTTATTCCGCCCGATGAATGCGTTAATCCGAGGCATGAGAAGGGTCAGCCGTGGAGATCTCGATGTGAAGCTGGAACCGCCATCTTCTTCGGAGCTTGAATTTATGACACGAAGTTTCAATCAAATGACCAGTGAGATCAGGCATCTGAAGATTGATGTGTATGAGGAACAACTGCGGACGCGGGAGGCAGAGTTCAAACAACTGCAGATGCAGATCAATCCTCACTTTTACCTGAATTCACTCAATATTATTCATAGTCTGGCTTCCTTGCAAAAACATGAGTTGGTGCAGCAGATGGCTGGTCATCTGGCCGATTATTTTCGATTCAGTCTGCGTGCAGGCAAACGTGTTATTCGTCTGGATGAAGAGCTCGAGCACATTCGTCATTACTTGGAAATTCAAAAGCTGAGGTTTCCAAGCAGATTCGATTTTGAACTGGATGTTGAGTCGAATCTGGGACATTATGTGATTCCGCCATTAACCATTCAGCCTTTTGTGGAGAATGCCATTATTCATGGATTTCAGCGCCGGACACAAGCCTTTGTCATTCGGATCGTGGCGCGCCTCGGTGAGAAGTCGTCCGGTCAGGACGATGGGACGGTGCTTCAACTGATGATTATGGACAATGGTGTCGGATTTGAAGAGGAATTGTTGGGGCGTCTGCAACATGGACAATACGCTGAAGACCCGAGTGGACAGCATATCGGTATATGGAACGTGGCTCATCGGCTTTTAGTAAAGTATGGTGATCAAGCCAGTTTGCAGTTTGGCAATGAGGTGGATCATGGCGCCAAAGTCATCATTGATTTACCCGCTCAGACTGAAGAGGAAGAAGGGGGAGCCTATGCGGAACCTGTTGATCGTGGATGATGAAGTGTATGCATTACAAGCAATGGTGGAAGGAGTCGATTGGCAAGCAGCAGGCATTGACCAGATATACAGTGCTGGTGATGCCGAAGAGGCAAGAAAGATTTTAAGGGCAAATGCTATCGATATTATGATCTGTGATATCGAGATGCCTGGTGAAACAGGGCTTGACCTGCAAAGCTGGGTGTTAAAACATGATCCAGGCATACTGACCATTTTCCTGACAGGGCATGCTTTATTCGATTATGCTCAGACAGCCATTAAGCTAAGCAGCTTTGATTATGTGTTGAAGCCGGCTCCAGCGGATCAATTGATTAAGGTAGTAACTCAGGCAGTGGAAAAGATCAAGGATGGAGAGCAGCGTACCCGTACCAACGAAGTTTATGAGACCGTATACAAACGCTGGAAAACCCATAAACCGCTACTGACGGAACGCTTCTGGAAGGATGCCATCTCTCAGCGTATCACGTTAACCGAACAACGGTTGCAAGAGCTCGCAGAACTGTATGGTGCCGAGATTGATCCGCAGGCTCGTGTGTTACCCATTGTGATCTCGGTAGAGGAATGGGTGCGTGATTTTGATTTGCGTGACGAAGAGGTATTGGAATATGCCCTTCGTAATGCAGCCAAAGAGATGCTGCTAGGCGACAAGCCCGGTGAGGTGTTCCAGGATCAAAGTGGATTAAATATTGTGCTTGCTTACGAGCAAGATGGCATCATCCCGAGTGCGAGCGAAGTGGCACAACGTTGTCAGGGGTATATTCAGGAATGTGGTACGTATTTCTACTGTCGGTTGTCCTGTTATGTTGGTGCCCCGGTTGCTGTAACTGAACTGCAAGGCATGTTGAATGAACTGATGGATATGGAACGGCGTAATATTAAGGAGCTTGAAGAAGTTTTTGTCTATGATGAGCGGGGAAGAGATCAGGAAGATCGCTTTTTGCCTATTCCATGGTTTTCGGAATTATCTATTCTTTTTGAGACGGGTAAAGTGGGGGATTTGCGAGAACGTGTGGATGAGATTTTTGAGTTGCTTGCAGCACAGGAGGGTTTGTCTCCTGAAATGCTTCATCTCTACTATCATGCCATGCTGCATGTGGTCTATCCGTTGCTTCATCAGAAAAACGTATCAATACGCAGTCTTTATCCGGGTGAACGGGAGCCGGAAGAGGGTATGGTGACAAGGTCGTTGCCGCAGTTGAAGCAATGGACGTCTGATCTGATTGATCGTGTTATCCCGGTGTTGTATCCGGACGATCATAGCACCATGACCATTGTGGATCAGTTGTGCGTTTATATTGAAACTCATATTGGTGAAGAACTTATGCGAGAGGAGCTTGCAGCTTTTGCCGGATTCAATCCCGCTTATCTATCACGTCTGTTTCGGAAAGAGAAGGGGATGTCCCTATCTGAGTTTATCCTGCAGGGCAGAGTAGCCAAAGCGAAGACATTGTTGTCCCAGTCCACCGTTAAAGTGACGGATATCGCTGGCAAGGTGGGGTACTACAATTACTCGCATTTCACCAAAATGTTCAAAAAGTGCACGGGTATAACGCCACAGGAGTTTCGAAAACAGTCACGTACCGTATAGTTCAGGGCGCAGCATGCTGCGCCTTTTGTTTTGTTTAATTTGGCACTAAAGTCATAATTTGATAAGTCAACAGGTCACCACAGCAGATAGAGGTCTTACTCGCCCCGCCGTATACTTGAACCACAGGAGCCGCAACGGAGCTTCATCCTGAGGAAGAATTCAAGAGGAGTGAGGGAGAACAAGTTATGAAGACACAACCCCAGGCGGGTAAGGGAGTACGGATATCGGAAATACCGGGAGAAACAGTCCGAAAGCGCAAGTCTGTGTGGCACAATCTTGGCAAATTCAAGGTGCTGTATCTCATGTTCTTGCCAGGTGTCCTGTTTCTGCTGGTGAACAACTACATGCCGATGTTCGGCGTTCTGATCGCATTCAAAAATGTAAACTATGCTGATGGTATTTGGGGTAGCCCATGGAGTGGATGGGACAATTTTAAATATTTGTTCTCAACCAGTGATGCATGGGAAATTACCCGAAATACACTCGCGTATAACACGGTGTTCATTGCACTGAATCTCTTTGTAGGTGTCGGGCTTGCTATTCTGCTCAATGAAGTGAAGAACAAGGCAATGTCCAAGTTATATCAATCACTTATGTTATTGCCGTATTTCCTGTCCATGATTGTGGTCAGTTATCTGGTACTGGCTTTCCTGGGCAAGGATTCAGGCTTCATGAACTCAACGATTCTGCAGATGTTCGGCGGTCAGCCGATCGACTGGTATTCAGAGCCAAAGTATTGGCCGTATATTTTGCCACTGGTGAACACATGGAAGAATATTGGATATTATGCCGTCATTTATCTGGCAGCTGTCGTGGGTATCGATGAAGAATATTATGAAGCAGCTGTGCTCGATGGAGCAACCAAATGGCATCAGATACGCTTCATTACCATTCCGTTTCTCGTCCCATTAATCGTCATTATGACGTTATTGCAAATTGGCCGTATATTCTATGCAGACTTCAGTCTGTTCTATCAGGTTCCACTGGAATCGGGAGCGCTGTTCCCTGTAACAAATGTACTGGATACCTACGTATATCGTACGTTCCTTATCGGTGGAGATATCGGGATGTCATCAGCAGCCGGTCTATATCAAGCAATCGTTGGATTTGTGCTTGTTCTTGTATCCAATACCATCGTAAGGCGAATTGATAAAGATAATGCATTATTTTGAGAGGAGGCAAGTCAGCTGTGAAATCACGTGATCCACTAGCCGTATCGAAGCGTTCCGCATCCGTTATTCATGCGATGTTTCTATTTTATGCCATTGCCTGTATCGTGCCGATCCTGCTTGTCTTCGCCATCTCATTTTCGGACGAGACAACAGTAATTGCCAATGGTTATAAGCTTATTCCAGAGAAATTCAGCCTGACGGCTTATGAGTTTCTGTTCAGAGATATGGATCAGATCATTCACTCGTATGGTATATCCTTTATCGTTACCGTTGTAGGTACCATTACAAGCGTTGCGCTGACCGCATTGTATGCGTATCCGCTCTCACGGAGAGATCTGCCTTACCGGGGCTGGTTCGCCTTTTTCATCTTCTTCACGATGTTGTTCAATGGGGGGCTGGTACCTTGGTACCTGGTCTATGTCAACGTATTGGATCTGAAAAACTCCCTACTGGCACTCATTATGCCGCTACTGCTATCCCCATTCTTTGTACTGGTCATGCGTACATTCTTCGCGAACTCCATTCCGGTGTCTATTCTGGAATCGGCTCGGATTGATGGTGCGGGAGAATTGAGAACGTTTGCACGTATCGTGCTTCCGCTCTCTCTTCCCGTAATGGCAACCGTCGCGTTGTTCAGTACATTGAATTACTGGAATGACTGGTACCTTAGCATGATTTTTATATCAGATAACCGGACGATCAGCCTTCAGTACCTTATGTACCGGACGCTGCTCGATATTCAATATTTAACAACCAACTCCAACGTCTCTTCACAGATTTCGTCGCAGGGTGGATTGCTCAATCTGCCTAACAAAACTCTGCAAATGGCGATGGCTGTGGTCGGTATTGGTCCAATTGTACTGGCATATCCGTTCTTCCAGCGTTATTTCATCAAAGGTCTTACGGTTGGCGCTGTGAAGGGATAACTCTGAACCGGTTAGCGGAGTGGGCAAGGTAAATGAAGATGGACTGAAAGGGCATATACAGAAGTAGTTATCGGTTTAATTGTGAATTGGGGAATTCGGTTGTATGGTTCAACACATGACAGGAGGGGTTCAATTGGTTAGATCATTAAAGGTATGGTCACGCATGATGGCAACGGTTATGGCGCTGAGCCTGGTGCTGGCTGCTTGTTCATCAGACAAGGGTGGAACAACAACACCTGGCGCAGAAGGCGGAGGAGCAAGTGAAGGTGGGGGCAAACCCTATGAAGTGACACTGTTCTACCCAGGGACACCACAGAAGGATGTCGCTCTGGTGGAAGCCGAGATTAACAAAAAGATGGAACCGAAGATCGGAGCCACGCTTAAGATCAATGCAATTGACTGGGGACAGTGGGATAACAAGCTGAATCTCATGATTTCCTCAGGTGAAAAATCAGACATCATCTTCACAGCAGCTTGGCAGAACTACACGGTGAATGTGGCTAAAGGCGCATTCTTGCCCTTGAATGATCTGCTTGATGCACATGGTCAGGATATTAAGAAAAACCTGGACCCTGCCTTTCTGGAAGGTTCCCAGGTGGACGGCGTGAATTATGGCGTTCCTACGAATAAGGAACTCGCTGCCACACGTGGTGTGTTGGTACGTAAAGATCTGGCTGACAAGTATAAGCTGGACCTGACAGCTGTAAAGACATGGGCTGATCTGGAGCCCCTGCTCAAAACAATTAAGGAAAACGAGCCAGCCATCACACCATTCTATATGTCCAATACCAACGGTAACGGGCTGTTGGAGAATCTGGATTGGGATTATCTCGGTGATGCTTCCGTACCTGGAGTCATCTCCAAAACAGCAGGCGGAACAACGGTGCTGAATGAAGTGGAGACCCCTGAATTCAAAGAAGCAGCTGAACTCGCTCGCAAGTGGTATCAAGCGGGATATATCAACAGTGATGCTGCTACTTCTAATGTGTTCCCGAAAGACCAGGCGAAGGCTGGAAAAGCGTTTCTCTGGACAGATGGCATGAAGCCAGGCAAGGATAAAGAAGAAGAAGGGTATGTGGGTTTCCCACTTACTCAGATTGAGATGACACAGCCGACAATCACGACGGGTGATGCGTCTGGAGCGATGCTTGCAATCTCCCGTTCTTCCGAGCAACCGGAGAAAGCGATGCAGGTCATTAACCTGCTGCATTCCGACAAGGAAATTAACAACTTGCTGAACTTCGGAATTGAAGGTACACATTATGTGAAAAAAGACGGACAGGATAATATCATTGCTCTCCCTGATGGCGTAGATGCCAACAGTCGTACCTATAACCCAGGTGCCCAATGGCAGCTTGGTAACCAGTTCCTGAACTTCCTCTGGGATAATGAAGATCCACAGAAATGGGAGAAGTTCAAAGAATTTAACGCCAAAGGTGTCAAGTCTCCAGCACTGGGCTTTACATTCAACAGCCAATCTGTCAAAAATGAAATTGCTGCGGTCAACAACGTGAACAAACAGTTCAAGCCGGGTATGACATCGGGTGCCGTTGATCCAAATGAGATGATTCCGAAATATCTGGAGAAATTGAAAGCAGCAGGAATTGATAAAATTATTGCAGCCAAACAGGAACAACTCGATGCATTCTTGTCTAAGCAATAAATGATCGTCAGCCATGACAGAGAGACCTGTGTTACTACAAGCTCTTGTCAGCGGTGAAAATGGAGGACGTTTTCGGTAAACAACCGAAGGCGTTCTTTTTATGTTGTTTTTTGATTTGGATTGTTAATCATAAATAGGAAAAATATGATATAATAAGGTGGTTGATTAGGGGGTGTTCGTGTGTCGAGAACCAGACTTGTGTTCTCAGGGGCTTTATTGCTATTTGCTATCATCTTTACATTTAACCATCATCTTGGTTTTTCTGTTGGGGATACCATGCTGTCAGCAATAGGTATATCACCGTATACTACGTCTTATTTAAGTGGTGTACATATCACACTTTTCCTTGGATTGGGGATCTTCGCTTGCGGCTTTTACCTTACACGCAAAGAAATCGGGAAATCATCCCCCGGTCTTGCAAAAGGGTTATGGATCGTAGTTATCGCTATCATTCTCAGTTACTCGTACATGACGGATAAATTCATGTATGTCGCCAAGTGGGGAGCTACAGGCATTAATGCGGTATCCTATGTACAGAATGCAAGCTCTTGTACCTTTAACGTGCTAAAAACGGGTGAGACCCGAGCAACCTGTGACCTGACACTCAAAAATTACGGCAGAGATTCCGTATCCGCCGTGTTATTGCCTGATCTCGCACGCAGTTATAAGTTTAAGGACGATCCACTATTGGAAGCTTTGCAGTCTGTCCAATTGAGGCCCGTACATGTTGAGATTGAACGTCATGGAACGTTTACAGGTAAGTTGGAGTTTTACGGGAAAGCGGAATCCCCTCTGTTCGTCAATGGAAAACTTATGGATATTGTGTTGGATGTAGGCGTGGATGGAGCGAATACGGTATTTGATTATGATATTCCATAGTTGATATTTTTATAGAAAAAAAGAATAATTACATAAACAGAAGTGGAATAAGGTTTGAGTTGAATAGAAAGATCAAAGATATATACTGAAATTAGATAGAGAGCTGGCTAATCGCTGGCTCTTTTTGTGCGTGGAAGTTGCATTTAGTGCAGAAATATTGGTTTTATCTCCTTTCACCTTGAATTGGTAACGCTTACGCTAGATAATGAATCGGTTTGTCTCAAAAAAATAGTTTGTCTTTAGCGCTTACATCATTACAATTAATGTCACGACAAATTAAGACAAGGTGAGATGAAAAGATGTCATATCGGACAAATCTGTTTTCCAAAATGGTCATTCTTATTCTGATTATGCTGATTCCTGTAGTGCTTCTGTACTGGTACTCTAATCACAAAACAACAGCTGTTCTCAGAGATGAGTTGAATCGATCAAATAGTAATCAGCTTGAATTTTTCCAAAATCAAGTGAACACAAACATCGAACTGTTATCCTCATGGCCGAATCTGCTCATACATGATCCTGATATTGCCAGCTTCCGGCGAATCTATGCGGACAGTAACTACTTTGACCTGGATGCGATCAACCTGGTCAAACGTATTCAGAATAAGCTGAGTATTCAGGAAAGCTCATCCAATTGGGCCACGAAATTATATCTGTATTCTCCTTCGCTGGGCAGGGTGGTTTCCGAAAGGGACGCACGTTCTTACGATAAACAAGCGCTAAGGGAGAATATCAGTTCCGGCTGGGATGTACGCAAAATTCAGGATGGGGAAGATGATCGGTTCATGTTTAGCTGGATTACGGTATCTCCGTACGGTATTAAAGACCCGGCTAATAATGCGGAAACGATTATTAAACTGGAGTTTGATAGTGACAACATTCGGGATATGCTCGACAAATTCAAAGACGATGGCAGGCATGATCCCTTCTATTTCCGAGAAGAATCGGGGGTCATCTATAACCGGACTTCAGATCGTTCACTAACGAATCAGTTGATGGAAGAACTGTCCGTTCATAAACTTCAGGACGTTGATAACCGTACAGTGGTGATCGGG
This sequence comes from Paenibacillus sp. FSL k6-2145, assembly GCF_037976585.1. Classification (NCBI taxonomy): domain Bacteria; kingdom Bacillati; phylum Bacillota; class Bacilli; order Caryophanales; family Paenibacillaceae; genus Paenibacillus; species Paenibacillus sp. FSL k6-2145. Next base: position 4,452,743 of record NZ_CP150267.1, read on the forward strand.
GACGAGCCTTACATGGTTAACACGGTGAAATCCAGTACAACAGGCTGGTATTTGGTGGACTACATGCCCCTGTCAGATATTCTGAAGCCTATTCATCAATCCAATATGCTGTTCTATTCTTCCATGATTTGTTTGTTGTTAATGAGTTTTGGTGTGGCGTATTTGTTCTATGTTCAGGTACAGGTACCAGTGAAACAACTCATTCGCGGGTTCCAGCGGTTGAAGCAGGAAGATTATTCCGTGAGGATTAAACCAAAGGGCCGCAATGAATTCAGTTTCCTGTCCGAACGTTTCAACTTGATGGTGGAGCAGATCCAGCAGTTATTTGAACACGTTTACCTGGAACAGATTCATGTGCGTGAAGCCCGGTTGAAGCAGCTGCAATCGCAGATTAACCCGCACTTTTTCTATAATTGTTTCTCCTTCATTACGAGTATGGCGAAGCTGAAGCGTATGGACGCTGTTGTAGCGATGTCGCATAACCTATCGCGATATTATCGGTATACGACAAGACAGGAGCGGGACGTGGTACCGTTGACAGAAGAGATTGAATTTGTCAGCTGTTATCTGGAGATCCAACGGATGCGTATGGACCGCATTCATTACAAGATTGATCTGCCTGATGAGATGTTAAGACAGGAGGTACCGCCACTCATCGTGCAACCATTGGTGGAGAATGCGGTAATTCACGGTATCGAAGCGGATGCGGAAGCAGGAGAAATAAGAGTATCCGGGGAAAAACAGGGCGGTGTCATGGTTCTTGTGGTAGAAGATGATGGGCAAGGCATGACGCAGGAGGCACGTGAGGCGCTTCTGAGTAAGCTCAGGGGAACGATGGATCAGGAGATGGGCTGTGGCCTGTGGAATGTGAATCAGAGACTCCAGCTTCGATATGGGGAGCAGGCTGGGCTTGATATAACGGAATCGGAACTTGGCGGAATACGCGTTACGCTGTCATGGCCTGCCGAGCAGGAGTTTCTTCTGGAGAATGAAGGATAAGCACTTGGAATGTGTAGCGCATGATGCACGATGGAATCCATTTGCAGAATGAACGAAATAGGGAGTGAATCACTTGATTGATATATTGCTGGTAGATGATGAGACATACGTAACAGAAAGTCTGGAACTTACGATCCCCTGGGGAGAGCTTGGAGTAACGACCGTGCTACGTGCCGCATCCGGTAAGGAAGCGTTGGAGATTATGGAGGAAAATGCAGTAGATATCGTAGTGACCGATATTCGCATGCCTGGCATGTCCGGACTGGATCTCATTGCAGAGGTAAGCAAGCGCTGGTCTCATATTCGCTGTATTTTACTAACGGGTCACAGTGATTTTGATTATGCTAAAAAAGCCATTCAATTACAGGCAGCGGATTATATCCTGAAACCCGTAAACGATGATGAGTTTATGGGATCGGTGTCGGCAGCCATCACGTCTCTTCGCGATGAGTGGGATGAATTTGATAAATATCACCGGCTTTTATACAGTCGGAAGTCTGACTATAAAATTTTACGAGAAAATCTTATGCATGATCTGCTGCTGGGGCGTGAGATCACGGCGCGGGCACTTCGGGAACAACTGCAACAATATGAGATTCATATTGATCCGGAACAATCGGCTGTGATGATGCTGATTCGGCTTACAGGACGCTTCTCATCAATGGACCAGCAATCTCTGGATCTGATGGATTTTGCGGTAGGTAATATTGCAGAGGAAGTACTCGGAGAGCAATTTAACGTGTGGTTTGGTCGCGGACCCCATGAGTGTCTGGTTATGTTCTTGCAGAATCAAGATCAGATCGAAGCTTCGCAGATGGACTTGGAGACGTTGAGAATCTCAGCTGAAACTTTCCGTGAGCATGTCATTCGATATTTACAGGGAGACCTGTCCATGGTAGTTACACCGTCATTTCCCTTTAATGAGTTAACAGCAGCTTATCGGAAAAGTCTGGGTTCGCTTGTCCTTTCAGGACCGGAAGAACACAAGATTATATATATGGACATGGATCAGGCACTCAGCAAAAGACCGGAGAATGATGCAACGCAGGCGCTCGAAGAGCTGTACAAACCGCCTGTACTTCCTCAATTGCTTGAGACCAAGCAATGGGAAGCGGCAGCGCTTAAGCTGAACGCGGTCTTTGACGCGGCAGAACAGGTTCGATTGTCCAGAGAACACGTGTATGAGATGTATCTGTCGGTAACCAATGCATTTATGTATATCGCCCATAAACAGGGGCATCTGGTGCATGAGATTGATCATGCGGGATTCGATCTGCTCCTTGCTCATCAGTTGATTCAATCCCCCGAGAAGCTGCGGCGCTGGGCAACCGAGATGCTGGCGAAGCTTCAGGAAGAGTTGTCCGATCAGGAAGGTGTGCAGAGCCGCAGACATGTGATCAAGCAGGTTCAGGAGTTGGTTACAAGAGATACAGGACAGGATCTGTCAGTGAAGATGATTGCGGACAAGGTATATTTACACCCCGTATATCTATCGAAAATTTACAAGGCAGAGACAGGGGAAGGTCTTGGGGACTACATGATTCGTATGCGCATGGAGCGTGCTCTGTATCTGCTTAAGAATAGCAATAAAAAAATATACGAGATTACGAGTGAACTTGGCTATCAAAATCCGCAATATTTCAGCAAAATGTTCAAAAAACATTATGGCATGACGCCAAATGAATTTCGGGATCAGGCATAATTACAACAACATTCCAGAATATAGGTTGGCAAAGGTGCAGAAATCTTGATTTCGTATCATAGGCTCAAAGGCCTGGTCAGCCTATAATGAAAGGGTAACCAAAACGATTTAAGGGGGAACAACATGAGAGCGCAATCAACGAAAAAGAGATTCTTGACGCTTCTCGCTACAACGCTGAGTCTAACTGTCGTTCTTGCAGGATGTTCAGGAGGCAGTGGGGGCGGAGATAGTGCAACACCAAGTACATCTGGAACCCAAAACGAATACAAAGAAAAGTATGATCCGGAAGTAACCATTACAACAGCATGGGGAATCGATCCTGAGCTGAAGTTTAAAAATGGCGAATCCATGGAAAATAACGTGGCAACCAAGTGGGCCAAGGAAAAATTCGGGATTAATGTCAGCGCGCTCTGGTCAGTAACAGACACAAACAGTGCGTTTGCAACTAAACTTCGTCTGGCTATGTCCTCTGGACAGGAAATGCCAGATATCGTGACGATTGGTAGTGCGGACAATCTCGTTGCTCAAGACTTGATCGACTCTGGCATGTACGAAGAGGTCGGTCCACTGTTCGACAAATATGCTTCAGACACATGGAAAAAAGCGATGGAGCAAGATCCTAACGTCTGGAACCAATATAGTCGTGATGGCAAAAGAATGGGTATCCCTGTTCTGGACTACGCATACAACAATGATTACTTGCTCTGGATTCGCCAAGATTGGCTGGACAAGTTGAATCTGAAAGCACCAAAAACAATCGATGAGCTGGAAACCGTTATGGAAGCATTCAAAAACAATAACCCTGACGGCCTGGCTCCTGAAAAAGTCACTCCGCTCAGCGTTGGTTTCAAAACATCCATGAACACATGGATGGGAGATGTATCCTGGATCTTTGGTGCATATGGCACCTTACCTCAACAATGGAATCTGGCAACTGATGGCAAGCTCGAGTATGGCTCCATTAATCCAGGCATGAAGCAAGGTCTGACCAAATTGAGCGAATGGCTCAAAAAAGGATATATCCCCCAGGAAGCAGCTCTATGGGATGAAAACAAAACAGCAGAGCCAGCAGTTGCAGGAACTGCCGGCATTATTCCAGGACCTTACTGGATGAGTGGGTGGCCACTTCTCGATACAGTGAAAAATGTACCGAGTGCGGTATGGAAACCGATTGAAATTCCTACCGGTCCTGAAGGAAAAGCGATGCGTCACGGAACACAGTTTGTTAATGGTGTTACGTTGATCAAAAAAGATATGGCACACCCAGAAGCATTCTTTACGTATCAGAACTATCTGTTTGACAATTATGCAGACCCAGCACCAGGTAGCCCTTATGATAACGGTCTGTTTGCAGGTTATGACTACCAATTGGATGCAAATGGAAAACAAATGCCGATTGACCAGATCGAAGGCGGATACGTGAACGTTGTACGTTATTTGCTTGTTCGCGACGGTGCTCGTATTCCAGATGCCCAGATGAAAGCACTTCTGAACTTAGCGGATGGCAAAGAGCCTGAAACGAAACTTGAGAAAGATGTTGCTGTCAATTACGGTAAAGAAACTCCAGCAGCAGCGAAAGTGTTACTGAGCCAAGAAGAAATTTCTTTCAAAAACATGTTCACAGGTCCAACAACACAGACGATGAAATCCAAGTTGGACTATCTGAACAAAATCGAGAATCAGGCATTTAACGAAATTATCTATGGCAAAAATCCGGCGGATGCGTTTGATACCTTTGTACAAACGTGGAAATCGGGTGGCGGTGACCAAATCACGCAAGAGGTTAACGAATGGTATGATAGTGTGAAAAAATAGTTACAAGCAGCGCTCAGACGACTAACGTCTGGGCGTTTTTTTTGTTTATTCAAGCTGAGGCAAAGTGGTTGAATTTGTGCCATTTATATTGCTTTTATGTGCTGTTTGGACCCCGTAAAAGGTTGATATAATCGCATTATAAGCCACTCAGGGAGTACTTGAGTAGGAAGAAATACAGGGGGAGCAATCATGAGAACTTTGAAACGCACTTGGCCATTCCACGTTATGCTGTTGCCAGCCATTATCTTTCTGATTATCTTCAGTTATGTGCCTATGGGCGGGATCATTATGGCATTCCAGAACTACAAGCCATGGCTTGGGATTAGCGGTTCTGAATGGGTTGGACTGGACAACTTTAGATATCTGTTTGAACGTGAAGACAGCTTACAGGTCATCTGGAACACATTGATTATTGCTGTACTTAAACTGATTTTTAATTTATTTGTTCCATTTGTTTTTGCCATTCTTTTGAATGAGGTTCGCAAGATGGCTATACAGCGAACGATTCAAACACTTGTCTATTTACCTCACTTCTTGTCCTGGGTCATTCTGGGCGGGATTTTGATAGATCTGTTGTCAACAGGCGGCTTGGTTAACCGGGTTCTGGGAACCTTTGGACTCGGGCCATATTTCTTCCTTGGAGACAACAGTTGGTTCCGATCTACGGTCATTCTGACAGATGTGTGGAAAGAATTTGGCTATAACATGATTGTCTTTCTGGCTGCCCTTGCCGGAATTAATCCAGCATTGTACGAAGCAGCGGAAATTGACGGAGCAGGACGCTGGAAACAGACACTGCACATTACAATCCCTTCGCTTGTGCCGATGCTGATGGTTGTAGGAACACTGGCACTTGGTAACGTACTGAATGCCGGATTTGACCAGATATTCAACTTGTATAACCCGCTCGTATATCAAACGGGTGACATCATTGATACATTCGTATATCGTTCCGCAATGCAGAATGGTGAGATGGGCTTTGCAACCGCGATCGGATTATTCAAATCGGTCATTAGTATGATCTTGATTCTTGTATCGTACAGCTTAGCCAAAAAGTACGCTGGATATCGCATATTCTAAACGAATGAACAGAGAAAGAAGGGACCACGATGTATCATAAATCATTGCCTTATCGCGTGTTTAATATAGTCAATACCTGCTTTCTGATTTTGATCGCCATTATGTGTATCATACCGATGGTTCATGTACTGGCTGTATCCTTTAGTACGAAGGCAGCTGCCGACGCCAATCTGGTCAATCTCTGGCCCGTAGGATTTTCACTTGAGGCTTACAAAAAAACGATGAACAATCCAATTTTCTTGAACTCGCTCTGGATCTCACTTCTACGTACAGTAATTGGTACAGCTATTACCTTGCTGATTACGTTCCTGGCGGCGTATCCGTTGTCCAAAGAAAATAGTGAATTCAAAGGCAGAACAATCTACTCCTGGATTTTTGTATTCAGTATGATTTTCAACGGGGGACTGGTGCCATTCTACATGGTTATCCAGAAGATCGGGTTGATGGATTCCTTCTGGGTACTGGTACTCCCTGGGGCAGTTAACACATTCCTTGTCATTCTGATGCTGAACTTCTTCCGCGGTATTCCAAAAGAGCTGGAGGAAGCGGCACTGATGGATGGAGCTAACCATTTCAGAACATTGTTCAGTATCTTCCTTCCCATTTCGATGCCGTCCATTGCAACAATTGCATTGTTCAGTATGGTGTTCCACTGGAATTCCTGGTTTGACGGATTGCTCTACATGAATAACGCCAAGGATTACCCACTTGCTACATTTATGCAAACGGTCATTATTGGACGTGATATGAGTAGCATGAGCATGAATCCAAAAGAAATGGAAGCTCTCTCTCAAACTACGGTAAGGGCAGCTCAGATCTTCATCGGAAGTGCACCAATCTTGATTGTGTATCCTTTCCTGCAACGTTTCTTTGTCAAAGGTATGACGTTGGGCTCAGTTAAAGGCTGAGCCTGTACCCCAAATTAATGGAGGTTGATACAGTGAGCAATTTGACGGAAAAGACATTCATTCTGGGAATGGATGTGTCCTTTATGGATGAAATCGAACAGCATGGCGGGAGTTATAGTGATGTGGATGGCAAGGAACAAGACTTGCTGTCCATCCTGAAGATTAATGACGCTAACGCGATACGACTTCGAATCTGGAATGATCCTGTTGGTGGATTCTGCAATCTGGAGAGAACGGTGGAGGTAGCCAAACGGATCAAGGAACAGGGATTGAAATTTTTGCTTGATTTCCATTATTCTGATCGCTGGGCTGATCCAGCCAATCAATGGAAGCCGAAAGCATGGGAGAATCTGTCCTATGAAGAGCTTCAACGTGCGGTATGCATGTATACGGCTGACGTTCTGAGAACGTTGAAGGAACACGATGCGCTTCCAGACATGGTGCAGGTGGGCAACGAGATTACACCAGGCATGTTATGGAATGAGGGACGTGTTGGTGGAGAAGAGCATGATACGGATGAACAGTGGGAGCGTTTTGCAGGCCTTGTGAAGTACGGAATTGCTGCGGTCAAATCCGTTGACGCGGATATTCAGATTATGATACATATTGATCGTGGTGGAGATAACGCCGAGAGCCGCAAGTTTTACGATCGCTTTGAAGCACTGGGTGTGGAGTTTGATATCATTGGTCTCTCGTATTACCCTTGGTGGCATGGCACACTTGATGCGTTACGTGACAATCTTCATGATCTGGCTGAGCGTTATGGCAAACCTATTAATGTAGTTGAAACCGCTTATCCATGGACGCTGGAACAGCCGGAAGGCATTGAATGGATTTTGAATCAGGAAGATATGTTGTTACCAGGATACCCTGCAAGTGTAGAGGGACAGACCAAATATCTGAAGGATCTATTGCAGATTATCCGCGAAGTTCCTGGTGGTTTGGGGCACGGATTCTATTATTGGGAACCTGCCTGGATACCAAGTAAAGAAGAATGGTCCGTCGGTCATCCGAATAACTGGGGCAACCTCACCATGTTTGATTTTAAAGGTCGCAAGTTGGAATCGTTTACAGCACTCACTACTGCAGAAGAATCAGATGTCGTGACATATGTGTAATCTAGCGTAATACGTATCTTCTGTGAAATCGTTGTTATCGTATATAAACTAAAAACAGTAATTAATTAATGCAAGGGAGTTGTCCTTATGACATACAAATTTCCACCTGTAAGTTCCAAAGCCCCGCACATGTTGCATGGCGCAGACTATAACCCGGAGCAATGGCTCCGCTATCCTGAAGTTCTGGAAGAAGATATTCGCTTGATGAAGCTTGCCAAGTGTAACGTGATGTCCATCGGTATCTTCTCGTGGGTATCCCTTGAGCCGGAAGAGGGCGTATATACGTTTGAATGGCTGGATCAGGTTTTGGATCGTTTTGCAGCAAACGGCATCTATGCATTCCTCGCTACACCAAGTGGTGCCAGACCTGCCTGGATGTCCGCGAAGTACCCGGAAGTGCTCCGTGTATCCGAGAAGCGTGTCCGCAATCTGCATGGTTTCCGTCACAACCATTGTTATACTTCCCCGGTATACCGTGAGAAGGTTACTGCGATCAACACAAAACTGGCAGAGCGTTATTCGGATCATCCGGCTGTACTCGGCTGGCATATCTCGAACGAGTTCGGCGGAGATTGTCATTGTGATTATTGTCAGGAAGCATTCCGTGGTTGGGTTCAGAAGAAGTATCAAACACTCGATGAACTGAATCATTCCTGGTGGACGACATTCTGGAGCCATACGGTTACAGACTGGAGTCAAGTGGAATCTCCGGCTCCACACGGTGAGACACAGGTACACGCGATGAATCTGGACTGGCGCCGTTTCGTTACGGATCAGACAGCTGATTTTATCGTCCATGAAACAAAACCATTGAAAGCTCAGAATCCTGATCTGCCAGTCACAACGAACCTGATGGAATTCTATGGCGGTCTGAACTATTGGAAGTTCGCTGATATTCTGGATTTCCTCTCTTGGGACAGTTATCCGACTTGGCATGATGCAGATGACGACGCGAAACAGGCATCCCGTATCGCCATGATGCATGATATCGTTCGTTCCATCAAAGGCGGTCAGCCGTTCTTGCTGATGGAGAGTACTCCAAGTTCAACGAATTGGCAAGATGTCAGCAAGCTGAAAAAACCGGGTATGCATTTGCTCTCTTCCCTCCAGGCTGTGGCACACGGTTCTGATAGTGTTCAGTACTTCCAGTGGAGAAAAAGCCGGGGGTCCAGTGAGAAACTTCATGGTGCGGTGGTAGACCACGTAGGAACGGAACACACTCGAGTGTTCCAAGATGTCACCGACGTAGGAACGGCTCTTGAAGGCATGGAAGCTATTGTAGGAACAGCGGTTCCGGCAGAAGTTGCGATCATATTTGATTGGGAAAACCGCTGGGCCGTTAATGATTCCCAGGGTCCACGCAATATCGGTGTGAAGTATGAGCAGACCGTGGAAGAGCATTACGAAGCGTTTTGGAAAAAGGGAGTCGCTGTAGACGTTATTGATATGGATGCAGATCTGTCCAAGTACAAGCTGCTGATTGCTCCAATGCTCTATTTGGTACGTGAAGGTGTCGGGGAACGCATTGAGAAGTTTGTAGAACAAGGTGGTACGTTTGTAGCAACTTACTGGTCTGGTATTGTTAACGAAAACGATCTGTGTTTCCTGGGTGGATTCCCAGGCCCGCTTCGTAAGACACTTGGCATCTGGTCCGAGGAAATTGACGGATTGCATGATCGTGATCTGAACGAAATCATTCCGGAGAAGGGCAATGAGCTTCAGCTTAATACAGCGTATGATGCAATTGAACTGTGTGATCTGATTCATCTGGAAGGCGCGAAGTCTCTGGCTACGTACCGTTCTGACTTTTATGCCGGACGTCCGGCATTGACGGTCAACCAATTGGGTTCAGGAAAAGCATATTACGTAGCGACACGTCTGAAAGCACCATTCTATGATGATTTCTATGCGAAACTAATCGCTGACCTGAACATTGAGCGTGGACTTGAAACTGAGCTGCCTGCCGGAACAACGGCACATACACGTACAGATGGTACTGCAGATTATGTGTTTGTACAGAACTACACACCAGATGAGAAGCTGGTTGAATTAGATGGACAGTCCTATACCGATCTGCTCAGTGGTGATGCTGTGGAAGCAAGTCTCAGCTTGAAGCCATATGATATTTGTGTTCTGCGCAGACCGGCTGCCCGGAAATAATATAGATTTTATATGTTATTAAATAAATGAAATTAGTATTAAGAAGAGATGCCCTGAACGCCTGCATTGGTGTTCAGGGCACCTTTTTTATTTTATGTATTTGGCTGTTGAACGACTTTTTCTGGACAAGATAAAGGATAAACGTGTCCGCGCAGCGAAGACAAACACGTAACATGTAACTCAAGACTTTCAGTCTGGGAGGAATGGAAATGAATCAAAGAAATCTGGATGGTAACAGCATTATTATTCGACTGGAAATGACAACTAAGGATATCAAGTTTGGCGAAGTGGCTTCGGCCATCTCGGAAGCTGGGGGAGACATCATTGCCATCGACGTGATTTCCACCAATCAGGATGTAAGCGTGCGCGACTTGACGGTCGCCGTTACAGATGCGCAAGATAACAGTAAAATTATAGAAGGGGTGCGCCAACTCAAAGGTGTGTCCATTATTAACGTATCGGATCGGACGTTCCTGCTTCATCTGGGCGGTAAGATCGAAGTAACACCAAAGACCCCGATTCAAAACCGGGAAGATCTGTCACGTGTGTACACACCGGATGTGGCTCGTGTATGTTCAGCCATTTCAGAAGAACCCGGCAAAGCCTTCTCATTGACAATTAAACGGAATACAGTGGCCGTCATATCTGATGGCAGTGCGGTGCTTGGACTTGGTAATATTGGTCCTCGTGCAGCGATGCCTGTGATGGAAGGTAAAGCGATGTTATTCAAACAGTTTGCAGGTGTGGATGCCTTCCCAATCTGCCTGGACACACAGGATACGGAGGAAATCATACGTACTGTGAAAGCGATATCACCTGGTTTTGGCGGCATTAATCTGGAGGATATCTCGTCACCGCGTTGTTTCGAAATTGAACGTCGTCTGAATGAGGAATTGGATATTCCTGTATTTCATGATGACCAGCATGGCACAGCGGTTGTGTTATATGCCGGTCTGATCAATGCGCTCAAACTGGTGGGCAAGTCCATTGATGATGTGAAGATTGTGGTCTGTGGTATCGGTGCAGCAGGTGTAGCATGCAGCAACATATTATTGTCCGCGGGAGCCAGCCGGCTTATAGGTGTCGATCGTGAGGGTGCGATTGTACGGACACAAACCTATGAGAATGAAGTCTGGAGTGATTATGCAGCTCGTACTAATCCCGAACTGGAGACTGGCTCGCTGCGTGATGTCATTCGTGGAGCCGATGTGTTCATTGGCCTGTCCCGCGGGAATCTGTTAACTCGCGAAGATGTGCAGACCATGGCAGAAGATCCAATCGTGTTTGCAATGGCAAACCCGGTACCTGAGATTATGCCTGCATTGGTGGAAGACATTGTGGCGGTAATGGCAACAGGCCGATCCGATTATCCGAATCAGATCAACAACGTGTTATGTTTCCCGGGTATCTTCAGAGCAGTTTTGGATTGCCGTGCTACTGAAATTAATGAAGAAATGAAGCTGGCAGCCGCTCAAGCGATTGCTTCGGCCATTACGGATGAAGAGCGTACACGTTATTACATTATTCCGAGTGTGTTCAATGATAAAGTGGTCAAATCGATGCGCAGTCGCGTGATTGAAGCAGCTATTAAGACGGGTGTAGCTCGGCGTATTCCACGTGAACAGGCCCGTGAAGGCGGGGAATCGTAAGATGTCAGAGAACCCTCTTCAATCTGGTGGGAATCTGCAGGAATTAGGGCACATGCATAATATAGATGGAATAACGGCAGGAGAGGCTGTTCTGCGCGCTGCCCGATCCTTTGTTCAAGGGGACTCATCCAAGCATAGTGATGGTCATGACTGGCCGCACATTGAACGGGTAACCGCACTTGCGGTTGAACTCGCTCACCGCATGGGTGCAGATCCATTTGTCTGCGAACTGGCCGCATTATTACATGATGTACCAGATGAGAAGCTGAATGAGAGCTTGGAAGCCGGGATGGCCAAACTGAATGACTGGCTGGATACCCAGCCTCTTGACCCGGATATACGTAATAAGGTTGTGGGTATTATTAGCACCATCTCATATGCGGGAGGCCAGCGTCCTGCGGTCAGTTCGCTTGAAGCACAGGTTGTTCAGGATGCGGATCGACTCGATGCACTGGGTGCGATTGGGATCGCGCGAACCTTTGCCTTTTCAGGCGCCAGAGGGCGTGAGATGTACGATCCGTCCCTCCCCCCACGGGAGCAGATGACCCGTGAGGAATATCGCAATGGGCGCAGCACAACGATAAATCACTTTTACGAGAAGTTGTTCAAGCTCAAGGATCTGATGAATACCTCCTATGGCAAGGAGCTGGCGGAGCAGCGTCATGATTATATGGTGCAGTTTGTGGACCAGTTCAAAAGGGAATGGGAGGGCACGGACCGTTAGGCAGGCATAATAAGCATGAGCATTCCACAAAGTATAATTAAGTAACGGAGGCGAATCTTTGAAGTGGTGAAAATCCATTTTGAAGATTTGCTTCTTTTTGGGTTAATAATGTGTATTAACATACATAAGGAAATCAATTTCACAATACCTCTGACTTATGACATGGCAACGGAAGACCTTACATGGTACAATAAATCGTTCTCCTGAATGAATTCAGGCAAAAAAAGAAATATGGGGTAATAATGAAAATGATCATCAAATGTAAAATTTCAGGTTCGGTAAAGAGGAGGGGTCACCACCATGTCGTTTGGTGCACGTGTACTTAAGACGGGGATCGCGGTCACGCTTGCCTTGTACCTAAGCAGCCTGTTCTTGAACCCGCAATCTCCCGTGCCTGCCGCAATCGCGGCTATATTCGCCATGCAGCCTTCGATCTATCGTTCTTGGAAATACTTCCTGGATCAGTTGCAAACGACCACGCTGGGAGCTATTGTCGCCCTTCTGGGGGGCATGGTGCTGTCCAATGAGCCAATCGCCGTTGGATTAATTATTGTACTTGTCATCATGATCTGTCTTAAATTGAATATGGGTGAGACGGTTGGCCTGACACTGGTCACGGTTGTATCCATTATGGAAGCCTCGGGTGACTGGCATTTTGCACTCAATCGTTTTCTGTTGACACTGGTTGGTATTGTCTCGGCGTTTCTCATCAACATTACGGTATTTCCTCCGAAACCGAAGGTTCAGTTCGTGAAGCAGATCCATAGTGTATTCAGCGGTATGTCGTTGCTTCTGCGAACCTCGATCTCGGATGAGATCAAGGAAGTTGTATTCCGGGAGGAGAAAAGCAATCTGGGCGGTTCCATTAAGTCTCTGTCCGACAAGTATAACTTGTTCGAAGAGGAACAGAAAAAGATGAAACGTTCGAAATTCAGCGAAACTCGTCAGATGGTGGTCTACAAACAAATGCTGCTGAGTCTGCAAAAAGGGTATGAGGTGCTGGATTCGGTGGAACGCCACTATTTCCAGGCACCACGGACAACGGCCATGGATCAGTTTTTTGACTCACATCTTGAACTGGTTATCAAATTCCATGAGCATGCACTGCTCAAGTTCGAGGATAAGCTGAAACCTAATGGGGAAGAGGCCGCACAGTTTGTATTGGATAATGACCGTTTCATGGAGCAGGCGATCACCCAGTTTGATATCGACAAGGAAGGGATGTTACGATTGTCCATCGTGGCTGCTGCGATTTATGATTACGGATATCAGCTGGAACGTCTGAATCGACTTGCCGAACATGTGCATAGTGCCAGTGAAGACAAAGAATCACAGGACAAAATTTTGAATTGGCTTAAGTGGCCTTGATAACGAATTGCGCACCTGCTTTGTGATCATATACAATGGAACTACAACATTGCCCGGACAATCGTGTCCGGGTTGTTTTGTCATACATAAGGCTGAATGGCATGAATATTAACGAACCGAGGGATAGAGACATGATTATTGAGGAATTGGACGCTGAACTAATGGAATGGTTGAGTGGGACAAATCTGGAGCATAAACAGCATGAGGCCATGCAACTGCTAACCGTATCTGAGGATCAATGGCCGCATCAGGCGATGATCAGTATGGGGGAAGTGATTGCGATAAATCCGCATCAGCTCAGACTTGCTTTATGGCCAGGTACACAGACCAGTATGAACATGAGCAAAACAGGCAAGGCTACCTTGATTGCGGTTCAAGGACATCGATTGCTGCATATCCGTATAGAAGTAGAACGGTTGCCTGAGATTAAGAGCGCTGTTCATCCGAGAGATCGTTTTGAAGCACAAGTGCTCCATGTACGTGTGGATCAAGCGCCATATGCGGAGATCACTTCAGGAATAACCTTTCAATTAAAAGATGAACTTGGGGCAATTACACGCTGGAAAGAGACGATTGAAGAATTACGAAAGTAGGCAGGAGTAGCTAGGTCAGTTGAGGACCGGTAATTGGGTAATAATGAAGAAGAAAACAACAAAAAACGCCTCCGCTTGCATCGGGACGTTGTCACTGGTACAATAAAAAATGGTTTTCAGAAAATTAGAACTAATTAACATATAATTAAAATGTTTACTTTCTAATAATTATACCATTGCCTTTTCGGGCTTGTCAAATGGGATTTTGAGGACACAATCCGGGGAAAGAGGGGCTATTAACATATGAGTACAGATCAGCAATGGATTGAGGAACAACAACGGGTCAACACGGTGACCGATCAGATTGAACGCAAGATCACAACGTTAGAAGATGAAGTAGGTTCCTTCCGTGACGAAGTGGTTGGCATGAGAAAAGATTTCTGGGACGAAGTCACGATGAACTTCAGTGAAGCGGACGATGTCGGGGAGACTTCAACCAGCATGCGGCAGCAGTCACAGGTACTGTCCGATCGGGAGCGCAGCCATCTCAATACAGCAGCTGCGTTGGATAAAATGAAACGACTGCATCATTCACCGTATTTTGGGCGCATTGATTTTAAGGAAGACGGGTATCCAAATGCAGAACGAATTTATCTCGGCATTGCATCGTTGCTGGATGAGAAGGAAGAATCTTTTCTGGTCTACGACTGGCGTGCGCCAATCTCTAACCTGTATTATGACGGAGCACCGGGCCCGATCACATATCATACACCAAGCGGAGAGATCAGCGGTGATATAGAGATGAAGCGGCAGTTTGTCATTCGGGACGGACGTATCCGTTTTATGTTTGACACGGGGGTTACGATTGGTGATGAGTTGTTGCAGGCCGTGCTCAGTCGAACTTCAGATGCACAGATGAAGAGTATTGTAGCGACCATTCAGAAGGAGCAGAACCGGATTATCCGTAATGACCGGACACGTATGCTCATTGTGCAAGGCGCAGCCGGCAGTGGCAAAACATCCGCGGCGCTCCAGCGTGTGGCATATCTTCTCTATAAATACCGCGAGCATCTGCAAGCGGATCAGATGGTTCTTTTTTCACCGAATCCAATGTTCAACAGTTATGTCTCCACGGTACTGCCTGAGCTTGGGGAGGAAAACATGTTGCAAACGACCTTCCAGGAGTATCTGGAGCGCCGTTTGGGTCGTGAATATCAACTGGAAGATCCGTTTATTCAACTCGAATATGTACTTACGGGGACGGAAGATCCCGATTACGATGTTCGCATGTCCAGCATTCGCTTCAAGTCGTCCGAAACTTTCCTGAAAGTCATTACACGTTATAAGGAAAGCATGTTGTCAGGTGGCATGAAATTCAAGCCGGTTCGCTTCCAGGGCCGAGCGATTGTCACGTCAGAGGCTATGGCTGAGAAATTCTATAGTTTCGAGTCGTCCGTTAAGCTGGTGAGTCGACTGGAGATGTTACGGGACTGGATGCTGAAAGAACTGTCTGCCTTTGGTAAAGGTGAGTTGGATGCGCCTTGGGTTGATCAGCAGCTTGATCTGATGGAGCCGGAGGATCTGCAACGTGCATATCAACGGTTGAAGCGCAAGCAAAAAGGAAAGACCCATACATTTAATGACTTCGAGCAGGAAAGAGAAATTCTGGCACGTATGGTGGTCAGTGACCGACTCAAACCGTTGCGCAAATGGATCAAGTCCTTACGATTCGTTGATATAAGACAATTATATGCACATCTGTTCAGCGATCAGGCTCAGATGGAGCGATTGCTGGGTGACGAAGCACTGCCTGCTCAATGGGATGAAATTGGTAAGATGACTTTACGCAGATTGAAGTCTCAGGAGTTGGCATATGAAGATATTACGCCATACTTGTACTTGCGTGAGCTTATGCTTGGATTCCATATTAACTCCAATATTCGCCATGTCATCATTGATGAAGCCCAGGATTATTCTGCGTTTCAGTTGGCATTTATGAAGAGATTGTTCCCACGGGCGAAAATAACAGCACTTGGTGACTTTAATCAGGCAATCTATGCCCACTCTTCAGTACTTAGTGGAACAGGACCCTTGACTAACCTGTACGGACCAGACAATACGGAAGTGATTGAGCTGACTAGAAGTTATCGATCTACCCGGGAGATCGTGGAGTTTACACGTGGTATGGTGCCTGGTGGGGAAGAGATAATTCCATTTAACCGCAGCGGTGAGAAACCTAAAGTGATCGTTTCTTCTGATCCCGAGCGTCATATGAATGTCATCACGACAGACCTCAAGCACTTGATTAAGGAAGGATACGAATCGGTCGCAGTCATCTGCAAGACCGCCGAAGAGAGCAGAGACGTACATGCTGCATTGAGCAAGGTACTCCCCACAGCACCGAAGTTAATCAAAAAAACGACGCTGGCTTTTGAGCAGGGTGTTCATGTGATCCCGGCGTATCTGGCCAAAGGTGTGGAGTTCGATGCTGTCCTGATCTATGACGGCTCTGCGGAGCAGTATGCGCAGGAACATGAACGCAAGTTGTTCTATACGGCTTGTACACGAGCGATGCATCTGCTGCACGTTTACTGCGTGGGTACACCGAGTCCTTTCATTACTGCCCAGTCGGAAGAATGGTATGATCTTGGCAAGGTGTCTGCTGCGCAAGTGGACTGACATAACACTTCATATGCATGAAGAAGGCTTCCGTTCAATGGAACGGGAGTTTTTCTGTATATGATACATAGATCGGGAAGAAGCTAGCTTAGCGAGGGAATTATACGAGATGAGGTTCCAGCCATTTAAGTGATCGTATTGAATGAAAATACCTAACGTGAATCCGTAAGGATTGGGTCCCGTGGATAAAGAGGACTTCATAATTTGTATTTAAGCACAATAGATGTGATTTTTCTTTACACATGAAGTCCGGACTCATATAATCGTAACAATATATTTTTTTTGGATCGTTTATTAAAGGAGGCAACAAAATGAACAAACCATCTTTTGAACGGCCACTTATGGCCGATTGTGTACCTGATCTGGTCGCTACAGCACGGGGAGATTTGCCAGCGACTTTGGTCATTCGGGGAGGTACGCTGGTAAACGTGATATCGGGTGAGATTTTGCCTGAGATGTCCATAGCTGTACAGGGAGCTCGAATCGCTTATGTCGGTAAAGATGTAAGCCACACCATCGGAGAACATACCCGGATTATTGAAGCGAACGGTAAGTATATCGCTCCTGGTTTGCTGGATGGACACTGCCATATCGAAAGTACACAGATGAAAGTAACCGAGTTTGCGAGAGCGGTATTGCCTTCAGGCACGACCGGAGGTTTCTTTGACCCACATGAGATCTCTAACGTGCTTGGTCTCAAAGGTTTGAGACTGATGCTGGATGAAGCGCGGACCACACCGATGGCTGCTTATATGCAGGTGGCTTCCTGTGTGCCTTCCACTCATCCAGGATTGGAGACAACAGGTGCTTATATCGGGCCTGAGGAGGTAGCTGAGGCTCTTTCCTGGGGTCCAGACATAATTGGTCTTGGTGAAGTGATGAACTTCCCTGGGGTAGTCTATGGGGACGAGACGATGATTGGTGAGATACAGGCAACGATCCGGGCAGGTAAAGTGGCAGACGGTCATTTCACCTGGGCTGCAGATGACTGGCGTCTGCCAGCGTATGCAGCGAGTGGCGTTACAGGGGATCATGAGTGTGTGACCAAGGAAGATGTGGTTGAACGTCTGCGACTCGGGATGTATGCGAAGATGCGCCAAGGTTCGGCATGGCATGATGTGGCTGAGACAATCAAAGCCTGCACTGAGCTTGGACTGGATACACGCCGGATGATGCTGGTGACCGATGACCGAAGCTCTGAATCCCTGCTCAAAGAAGGACATATGGATTTTGTTGTTCGTCTTGCAATCTCCCAAGGTGTGAAGCCGGTCACTGCTTTTCAGATGGCAACCATTAACACGGCTGAGCGCTTTGGTGTTGCGCGTGATATTGGTGCGGTTATTCCGGGCAATATAGCCGATATTATTCTGCTGGACGGCCGGTTGGCGGATGTACGTGTGGGCATGACGATTGCTGCCGGGCAAGTTGTAGCCGAGAACGGGAAAATGACGGCGGTCTGGGACAGCTTCACGTACCCTGAGGAAGCGCTGAACACAGTGAAGTTAGAAGCTAATATTCAGCCAGTAGATCTGGAGTTGGCTGCGCCGATTCAAGAGGGGATCATTGGTGCCAAAATCATTCATGTGACAGAGAACCATGTGGATACAAAGGAGAAACACCTGCCCGTCACCGTAGAGAACGGCAAGGTTGTGGTTTCAACTTCAGGGGAAGTATGCAAAATTGCGGTATTGGAGCGTCACAAACAAACCGGGAATCGAGCGGTAGCGCTTGTTGGAGGCATCGGCTTCACATCCCCTGCAGCGATTGCGATGACGGTTGCTCATGATAGTCACAACCTGTTGATTATCGGTAATGATGATGCCCTGATGGCCGAAGCCGGTAACCGTGTCATTCGAATGCAGGGCGGAGTCGCCGTGGTAACGGCAGCAGGTGTAACCGAATTCCCGCTGCGGATTGCAGGTTTGATGTCAACCGAGCCATTCGAAGTCGTTGCAGCCCAATCGGCAGCAATCAGTGAAGCTTTACAGTCTGCAGGATGTACGTTGAATAATGCGTTCATGACGCTTTCGTTGCTCGCGCTGGTTGTGATTCCAGAACTACGTTTGTCCGACAAGGGTCTTGTGCGGATCTCGGCAGAAGGTATTGAACTGGTGTCCCTTTTCGATGAAGTGGTTGAGAATACACCTGTAGCTCCATCGGGTAATGAATGAACGGAAATGTCGACTAGAGCACAAATAAATTAAGATACATGCAAAGCCGCCTTAGGGCGGTTTTTTTGTACATTGTGGGAGAAAACGCTTTCTAGGTCTTCTGGATCTCGGTGTGCATATGGCAATAATGACTGAAGTCATGCTGAAATAAGGGTTAATTTAGAAAATAGTGAATAATTGTGACTTTTGAACTATACATACAGAACTACGAATTCCCGAAATATAGTTATATGATTCTTTCGTAGTGAGTCTTAAAGATGATATTGCATATAGAAGCAATCCAAATTCGTCGTACCTAATAAATATCCATTAAATGAATATGAAACGACACAATTTCATCCAGATTTGCACGTCAGAGCTGATAACTTCAGAGGGAGTGTACAAATATGAAAAGCAAAAGGGGTTACCGTTTTATCGTATTACTGAGTTGTTTGATCCTGTGTGCGAGTACAGCCTGTTCTTCCAAAGCCATTGCGGATGGTTCAGTCGACAGTTATGCAACGATTCATGGAAAACTTGATGCACCGGTGAGAGCGACATGGGTGTGGGATACCACCCAGATCCGAAGTAATCCTCAAGAGGTATTAAATTATGCTACAGCGAACAAAATCAATACGATCTATCTGCAGATGAACCGGGATATAAAAATTCCTGAATATAAAAGTTTTATCCGTCAGGCGAGAGCCAAGAACATTGCGGTTGACGTCATGGATGGAAGATCAGCCTGGGGCTTGACGGAAAGTCGGGAGCAGATTGCATCTTTCCTGGACTGGATCGAGACATATCAGGCGCAAGCGTTGCCCAATGAGAAATTTGCTGGTATTCATCTGGATATTGAGCCACATGTGCACCCGCAGTGGAAAATCAATCAGGCCAGTGTAATTACCCAGTGGCAAGGCAATGTGGAGTACATTGTTGAGAGAGCATCACGGATGAAGATGCCAGTAGCGGCTGATCTGCCTTTCTGGCTCGATAACTACAAAATTCCGGGTTCCACGATGGCCGTAAGTAGCTGGATGATTCGCAAGTTTGATTCCATCACCATTATGGCTTACCGCGATACAGCTGCTGCAATCTATAGTGTGGCGAAGGATGAACTTGCAGAAGCAGCTCTGCTTGGCAAGACGATCTCAATCGCCGTGGAAACAAAGCAAAGCAAGGAAGGCGACTTCATTACTTTTTATGAAGAGGGATCTGCTTATATGGAAGCACAATTGAAGTTGGTCGAAAAAATGGCTTCAGTACATGCGTCCTTTAACGGTTTCTCCGTACATGAGTACACTTCATGGAAGACGCTGAAAAAGTGAGACATCAATAAATTCCTTAGCGCAGTTCTTGTAGCAGCACATGAAATGAGTTCTAGCTGAGACAACGTGCCTCAGAACCTTATCTTGTTAGTTCTTGGGAATTGGAAGTTGATAAAGAAGGTGTTTGCAGCTGAATAGCTGTGAGCACCTTCTTCTTTTACACCTGAACTAGGGCAGACTCCATTCCTACGTTCTCATAGAACATTTTGCGATACTGTGAAGGTGTAGTGGCTTTATGTTTTTTAAATGTAGTGATGAAGTAACTTAGATGCTCAAAACCCACATCCATGGCGATATCAACAATCTTGTGATCCGTATTCTCAAGCTGAACACAGGCCTGTTGAACGCGGTAATAGTTAATGTAATCTACAGGGGTTTTCTGCACCATCTGTTTGAAGAAACGGCAGAAGTGTCCTTCGCTCATATTGGCTTCATCGGCCAGTTCTTTCAGCTTTAACGGTTCAGGATAACGTTTGTGGATATAACCGAGCACGGATTTCAGGCGCTCTACCTTGTCATGACTCCCTGTAGCCACGGTGCCTTTAAGCGGAGCAGGTCTCATATGTTCGAACATACGGGCAAATATGAGATACAGGTACGCTTTTGTTGACATTTCACACGTTTCGGTTCGGGTAGCGTGGTCGGCAAAGATACGTTTCAGGAGATCCAGAATTTCTTGTCCCCAATCCTCATCTGCCTTGATATGACTGGGGGGAATCACCGTTTTGCGTACCAGTGGACCGATGAATTTCTCTTGGACGGTATCGAAGGTGCGGCTGCCAAGCAGCTCGGGATTAAATACAATGGAAGAGAATACACAGGGAACATCACCCTTCAGATACCCCGCATGAATCTCGCCTCTATTGATGAAAATGGCTTCTCCAGCTTGAACCTCAACAGTGTTCATATCGATCTGAAAGACGGCGCAGCCCTTGGTCACCATGGTGAACTCCATCTCATCATGCCAGTGGCAATCGAGAATGCTATCTCCGTTTAGTTGTTGAATATCCGGGTACACACTGACGGGATACATGGCATTGCCGTGAATCCGGTCTTCCCGTAATCGTTCACGTTCCATATCAGATTCTCCTTTTGTTACATTATTAATGTAATCGTTTCCATAGATTGGTGATGATGTTCAAGAATCGGATGTTTATTATCAAAATCGTGATATATTTGGTCAAAATAAGAGAAGAAATTCGTTATTAATATCAATATTATTATAATATAACCAAAGGGGGAAAGAAAACATGAAATTTACTGATGGATTCTGGATGACTCGTGAAGGGTACCAGATTCAAAACCCGACTGACATTCGTGATATTGTGCAAAAAGAGAATTCTGTGACCGTATATGCGGCAACTAAATATATTCGTACCAAAGGCGACACGTTGAACGGAACATTGCTGAAAGCAACGTACAGCTCACCAATGCCTAACGTTATTCGTGTAACCTTGAATCACCATAAGGGCGGCGTGAAAAAAGGGCCTGAATTTGAGCTTAACACACAAGAAGCCAACGTTGAGATCTCAAAAAATGAACAAGGTGCTGTTTTGAAAAGCGGCAATCTGGAAGTTCAAATCGACAAAACAAACGGTTGGGACATTAGCTTCCTGTATGGAGGAAAACGGATTACAGGTAGCGGTCAAAGAGCTGCTGGTTATATTACAGGTCCAAGCAAGGAAGCGTACTTCCGCGAGCAGCTGGATCTCGGTATTGGTGAATACGTTTACGGACTCGGTGAGCGCTTCACGCCGTTTGTTAAGAATGGCCAAATTGTAGATACCTGGAATGAGGACGGGGGTACAAGCAGTGAGCAGTCCTATAAGAACATTCCGTTTTATTTGTCCAATAAAGGATATGGCGTATTTGTAAATCATCCTGAACGCGTATCGTATGAGATTGCATCCGAGAATGTATCTAAAGTGCAGTTCAGCGTAGAAGGAGAGACGTTGGAATACTTCATTATCGGCGGTGACAATCCAAAGGATGTACTTGATAATTATACGAAATTAACAGGTAAACCAGCGCTTCCACCAGCGTGGACTTTTGGTCTGTGGCTGACAACGTCATTCACAACGGATTATGATGAAGCAACGGTTAACCATTTCGTAGATGGCATGGCTGAACGTGATCTTCCGCTCTCTGTATTCCATTTTGACTGCTTCTGGATGAAGGAATACCAATGGTCTGATTTTGTATGGGATGAAGCGATGTTCCCGGATCCGGAAGGCATGCTTGCACGTCTGAAAGAGAAGGGCCTTAAAATCTGTGCTTGGATCAATCCATATATTGCAGAAAAATCCTACTTGTTCGATGAAGGTATGGAGAACGGTTATCTGGTCAAAACAGCCGATGGCAGCGTATGGCAATGGGATATGTGGCAAGCAGGTATGGCTCTGGTTGACTTCACGAATCCGGATGCTGTGAACTGGTATAAGAGCAAGCTGGAAGTCCTGCTGGATCAAGGTGTAGATTCATTCAAGACAGACTTTGGCGAAAGAATTCCGACCGATGTTGTGTACTTCGATGGTTCTGATCCGGTTAAAATGCACAACTATTATACACAGCTCTATAACAAAGCTGTATTTGAATTGCTCGAAGAGAAGATTGGCAAAAACGAAGCTGCCCTGTTTGCACGCTCTGCAACAGCAGGTGGGCAACAGTTCCCGGTTCACTGGGGCGGTGACTGTTCTTCCACGTATGAATCCATGGCTGAATCACTTCGCGGTGGCCTCTCACTGGGGCTTTCCGGTTTCGGATTCTGGAGCCATGATATCAGTGGTTTTGAAAGCACAGCGAGCCCTGACGTATACAAACGCTGGGTACAATTCGGATTGTTATCTTCACACAGTCGCCTGCATGGCAGCACTTCGTATCGTGTGCCTTGGCTGTTTGACGAGGAATCCGTGGACGTTGTTCGTGACTTTACCAAACTCAAAATCAGCCTGATGCCGTACCTGTACAATTCTGCGGTAGAGTCAACGGTAAAAGGTATTCCGATGATGCGCGCTATGCTGCTGGACTTCCCAGAGGACCCAACAACATATAACCTGGATACGCAATATATGTTTGGTGATTCAATTCTGGTGGCTCCAATCTTCAACAAGGAAGGTGATGTGCGTTATTACCTGCCTGAAGGAACTTGGACGAACTATCTGACAGGAGCGAAAGTACAAGGTGGACGCTGGATCAGTGAAAACCATGACTTTAAAACACTGCCAATGATGATTAAGCCAAACAGTCTGATCGCTGTGGGTGCGGTGGATAGCAAACCGGATTACGACTTTGCGAATGATGTGTCCTTGCACTTGTTCGAACTGGCTGATGGTCAAACGGCTCAAGCTGTCGTTGTGAACCAAGCGGCAGAGCAGGAGCTGACAGTTAACGTTACACGTAATGGTTCAGTGCTGGATGTTCGTGCTGAAGGTGCAGGCAAACCATGGAACTTGGTGCTTCGCGGCATTGAGAGTGTATCCAGCGTTGAAGGTGGTTCCCAAGTGTCTGGTGCAAATGGTGTTGTCGTTACGGCAGCAACAGGCGAAAGCGCGCTTACAATCCAACTGTAAAATGATATAGTAAAAGAAAAGGACGGTGCCGAAAGGTGCCGTCTGTTTGTCTACGATGATAGGAGATTGAATGAAATGAGTACAATGAATTCCGGTTTGCACTGCACGATATCAGCAGAGATGCTGCATCAACTGGTAGAGATTAATTTTGGAAGCGATACCAAAGTAAAGGCGTTTGGTCTCCTGCAAGGTGGACTTTTTAATACAACCTATCGGATTCAACTTGAACATACTTCCTATACAGATGTGATTTTACGTTTGGCTCCAGAGCGGGGAGAGATGGCGGCTGGTTCTGCGAGTGACCCACTCTTTTCTTTTGAACGTACGATGATGGCGGCTGAACCGATTGTGTATGAATATTACCGTAAGGCAGGCATTCCTGCTCCCAACATTATCGCCTGTGATGATAGCGGATCCATCATTCCAAGAACGTACATGTTTATGGAGTTTATCCCGAGTAAGCAGCTGGATCACGCATCGATTTCAGACATAGACAAAGAGCGATTGTATCATCAGCTTGGCGCGTATACCGCCATCATGCATCAGATCGAGGGTGCATCGTTTGGCTGGCCGCAAGGAGATGGGACGATTAAAGGCTCGGATCAATGGTCCGAGGTGTTGCACTCTTTTGCAGAAGAAACGGCACTTAAAGCGGCACAAGCCGATTATATGTCAGGTGTGGGAGAAGAAATCGCCGCTATTTTCATCAAAAATAAAGAATTATTCGATCAAGTGACCCATCCGGTACTGGTTCATAATGACCTATCGGAAGCCAATGTGCTTGTTCATCAGGAAGATGGTGAGCTAAACATTGCGGCCATCATTGATGGAGATCGTTCCATGTTTGCCGACAGGGAGTTTGAAGCCATATTGTCGACAGAATCGGTGGCTTTTCATGAAGGATATGATCGTCCACTGGACTCATCCGCTGAAGGACAGGCACGCAGGCTTGCGTACCGAATACTGTCTTCGTATTTTAATGCCTACGTTCATGAACATCAGGTCAATCAACCTGAAGATGGTCGGAAGTATCGCCAGCGCACGCTGGATTTACTGGAGCAATGGAAGCAACTCGGACATAACTAATTCGCAGGGGGAATGAAGGATGAAGGAGTATCATCAATACCCGATGTGGGATGCGTCACTTTCACTTGAGGAAAGGTTGGATGACCTGATTGCACGATTGACAACGGAGGAGAAGATCCGACTAATTCCTACACGCGAAGCAGCTGTGCCAAGACTGGGCATTCCAGCCTACAACGTTGGGGGCGAAGCTGCCCACGGGGTTGCATGGAAAGGTGAGGCAACGGTATTTCCGCAACCTCTCGGTCTATCAAGTACCTGGAATACAAGGCTCATGCGGGAGATTGGTTCCGTCATTGGCGATGAAGCGAGGGCATATCATCACCGTGATCCTGAGGTTCATGGGTTAACATTGTGGGCACCAACGGTTGACCTGGAACGTGACCCACGCTGGGGCAGAACGGAAGAGGGGTATGGCGAGGACCCAGTCCTCACGGGAGAAATGTCGGCAGCTCTCGTCAAAGGAATGCAGGGAAGTGATCCTTTTTATCTGAAAATGGTTGCGACATTGAAACACTTTTTTGCCAATAATAATGAGAAAGATCGGCTGAATTGTTCATCAAGCATCGATCCGCGCAATCTGCGGGAATATTATTTAAAAGCATTTGAGACACCATTTGTGGAAGGCGGAGCATTGTCCATGATGACAGCTTACAATTCCATCAATGGTACACCTGCCATTGAAAGTCCATATGTGAATGATGTGGTTAAGGGTGAGTGGGCGATGCCAGGTTTCATTGTATGTGATGGTGGAGACCTGTCACAGACTGTGAATTATCATGGTTATCATACCAGCCATGCCGAGTCAGCAGCAGGCGCGTTGAAGGCAGGAGTGGATTGTCTTACAGATGAAGTTGATCTTGTAATATCTGCTCTGGAGGATGCTTTTGACCGGAATCTGTTGGAGATCGCTGATTTGGACCGAGCGATTCGTAACATTTTTGGTGTGCGAATGCGACTTGGACAACTGGATCAGTCGGGGCAAAATCCATATGCGTCTATTCCCGAGTCGGTATTATGTGCACCGGAACATGCCAAACTTAGTTATCGTGCCGCTGCCGAATCGATTGTTTTGCTCCAAAATGATGGATTGCTTCCTTTGAAGCCAGAAACGTTGCAAAAAATCAGTGTGATTGGGCCCCTTGCGGATGTTGTCTATACCGATTGGTACAGTGGCACACTGCCTTATCGTGTATCCGTCCTCGATGGATTGCGTAATCGACTCCCTCAATCAGACATAACGTATTCAGATGGGAATGACCGTATTCAGCTGAAGACAACAGACGGTCAGGTTATAACCTTGGGTGCGGAAGGTACACTCGTCGCTGTGCCGGAAGCCAGTGCACCTACAGCCGCCGAATTTGTACATCAGGATTGGGGTTGGGGAAGTCATACGCTAAGAAGTGTGAACAATAATCGATACGTTAGTTTAACCGAGCAAGGCATCTATCAGGCAAACGCCCCAGAGATTGGTGGCTGGTTTGTGAAGGAAGTTGTTCGAATAGATCCTCTAACGGACGGAAGTAACACCTTGCGGACGTGGAACGGTATTCCTGTTGGACTGAGCGAGTATCAGGGACATTCTGCTGTATCACCACTCCGGCCACAAGGAGAACAAACTACAGCTACAGGTACAAATCCGAATGATGTTGGTGACTCTGGACACGCAAGTCAATCACCAGGCAATACACAGATAACTTCTGCATTCAATATTGATATTGTGACAAGCGGAATAAAACAAGCCGTAGAAGCTGCACGTAGCAGTCAGGTATCTGTCGTCGTTGTTGGCAACAGCCCTTATATCAACGGCAAAGAAGAAATTGACCGCCCAAGTCTGCTGCTTCCGCCGAGTCAGGTCGAGCTTGTCAAAGCCGTATGTGAAGCCAATCCCAATACGGTGGTTGTGATTATGGGCAGTTATCCATTTGCTTTGCAGGAGTTGAAAGGTATTGCCCGCGCAATCGTTTATATGACACATGCAGGTCAGGAATTGGGGAATGCGCTTGCAGATGTGCTGTTAGGTTATTATGCCCCGGCAGGCAGATTGAATATGACATGGTATGAAGACGAATCACAGCTGCCTGACATAATGGATTATGACATCATTCAGAATCGCAGGACCTATATGTATCATGAAGGACCGGTTCAATATGCATTTGGTCATGGCCTGACGTATTCCGAATTCGAATACGAAGCAATTCGTGTAAGTCGAAGTGCTTCGCCGGAATCCACCACCACAGATCAATTGAAGATTGAAGTGGAGATACACAATACAGGTCAACGTGACAGTGATGAAGTCTTACAGATCTATGGATCTTCATATACCTCCCGAGTGAAACGCGCTCAGAAGCAGCTGCTTGCTTTCCGTCGTGTTCATGTCAAAGCAGGGACGCGTGTTACGATAAGTTTCGAGGTTCCTGTTCAGAAGCTGGCGCTATGGGATGTTACCCGAGATCGATACTGCCTGGAGACAGCGACCTGGGCCATCCTCGCAGGGCGTTCTTCCGCAGATATACGTCAGTCGGCTGATATTGAAATTGAAGGTGAGACGATTCCGGATCGTCCGCTGCACTTGCTTACCTTTGCCGAGAATTACGATGCTTGTGCAGGTGTTCTTCTGGATGAATGTCTGGAAGGGCGTTCGGCAGTTCGGGCAATCACTCCGGAAGAACCCTTATATCGAGAGGAGCAATCGTCCTGGATCGCTTTCAACCATAATGCTGTTCAGGAAGTACAAGGATTTGAAGCCAGAGTGGCAGCTTTTGGGGAAGAGGGCAGACTGGAGATTCGTTCCGGAGGACTGGAGGGCGAACTGCTCGGTGTGTGTGAAGTTTCTGGACCGGGTGGCAGTGTGAACGGAAAAGATATCAAGTGGACAACCGTCCAATGTTCGCTTGAGGCGCCACGTAAGGTGAATGAGCTGTATATTATTTTTAAAGGTGGAGCAGCGTTACGGCACTTTAGATTGTTGTAGTTGTAGCATGTCCTGAATAATCAACCTCCGAAACAAGCACAATAATGCTGATGTGTGTAGAATCTGTAAAGGTGGTTGTGGTATGAACGATAAAAAGTGGGACCTCGTCGCACTTGCTTCCATCCCTTTAATTATGACCTTGGGTAATTCCATGCTAATACCGATCCTGCCACAGATTGAACGTGAGTTGAAGGTATCTGCATTTAAGGTCAGTATGCTCATTACAGTCTACGCTGTAGTTGCGATCCTGCTTATTCCTCTTGCAGGGTACTTGTCGGATCGTTTTGGCAGAAAAGCAGTTATCATTCCCAGCCTCGTTATTGCAGCCGTCGGAGGTGCTGTCGCTGGTGTGGCAGCATGGATGCTGAACGGAAACATAGCCTACTGGACCATTCTGGGTGGCAGGTTATTGCAGGGAATAGGTGCTGCCGGCGCATTTCCTATTGTTATCCCTTTGGTTGGGGACATGTTTAATGATGAGAACGAAGTAAGCAAAAGCCTGGGTATCATTGAGACCTCGAATACGTTTGGTAAAGTCATAAGTCCGATTCTGGGTGCAGCGCTGGCGGTCTGGTTGTGGTATGCGCCATTCATGGCTATTCCTATCCTTTGTGTACTTTCGCTGGTTCTTGTTATTTTCCTGGTGAAGACTCCACGGAAAAAAGAAAAGCCTCCCACCTTTGTAGAATTTGTGGCATCCATTCGTGACGTATTAAAAGAAAAGGGACGCTGGTTGTATGCATTGTTTGCAATCGGTGGTATTTGCATGTTTGTCATCTTTGGTGTGTTATATTATCTATCCGAGACGCTGGAGAGCGAATTTGCCCTGAAAGGTGTACTTAAAGGACTTGTCCTTGCGATCCCGCTGGCAGCGTTATGTCTGTCTTCTTTCCTGGCAGGGAAGTGGATTGGAAAGAACAAAACGCGAATGAAGTGGCTTGGCTTCACAGGACTTGCGCTTCTGACGGTATCCCTTGGCGTTATAGGTTTATTCGATAATATCTATGTTGTAGTAGGTCTTTTCACATTGGGAAGTGCCGGAATAGGTGCAACGTTACCATGTCTGGATGCCTTGATTACAGAAGGCGTGGACAAAAAACAGCGGGGCACAATCACGGCTCTGTTCAGCAGCATGCGATTCATTGGAGTATCTCTCGGTCCACCTGTCGTTTCTTTGCTGATCGGTTCTCATCATTTCCTGCTTTTTGGTGTGCTCGCTGCGTCTGGCGCAGTGGGCGGATTGCTCACCTTATTCGCAGTTAAACCCGATAAGGGAGACCAACCTACTTCAGGAAGCAAGCAGAAACAGGATGAAACATCTAATGATGTGATCGAGACAAGTAGAGGGTATGCTCCCATAGGTCGCAAGAAAAGTCCATTTTAGATAGACGGTGCTGTATGCTGCGTTCATTTCCATGCTGTCTTAAGTTTAACATTCAGATCTGTTCTAATAAAAAAACGCGTTTACGCCTAAGAAAGCGGATGAATTTGCTTTCTCGGTGTAAACGCGTTTTTATGTTCAGAATGACCTTAATCAATCATTCGTGTTTACTTTTATTCGACTGGCTAGTTTCGGTGTTGCCGGCTCCAGATTCTGAATTCTTGGATTGATCTTGAGGTGGTTCCGTTGCAGTGATATGAGTATGAGCGAGCAGAGCATGAGGTTCAATGGAGAAGCTGCCGCTTCGTTTTCCCTGAATCAGATATATAAGCAAGAACAGAATCATAAACATCACGGAATATCGATACATATCAGTATAACTGGTGATGGCCGCAATGGCGCCAAGTAGAAGGGCACCGGTCGCAATACCCAGATCCAGCGAGTTCAAAAACATACCGTTAGCCATACCCCGTTGAGTAGGAGATACAACTTGAATCATCCAGGTCTGCAGAGACGACTGCATGGAACCATAACCGATTCCGTAGATAAAGGCAGCGATGAACAGTACGGACATGGAGGTTGCATACGAGAGCAGAATGAGGCCGACAGCAACGAATATTGCCCCTGGAATGAGCAGTGCTTTTGGACCTTTATTGTCATAGATCCGCCCTGCAAATGGTCTAACCAATAACACGGCGAGTGCATTGAACAAAAAGAACAGTGCAGGATTGGCCAGATTGGCTTCCTTACCATACAAAACGATGAATCCGACAAGCCCACCATAGGTAATGGATAACAGGCAATTCAGCACACTGGGCAGAATCAGCTTGCGGTTGAAAGGTGTCTTCTGTTTTGGGTTGGACCCTGAAGCACTTGTTGTGGCTTGTGGCATGATGGTTGTACTGTTATCGGTTCTGACTGCTTTTTTGCGTGTCAGTGAATAACTCAGTGGATAGATCACAGCGAGGACACCCGCAGTACATAACATCAGAGTTACAAATCCAGCACCCTGGAGCAGAGTAACCCCAATGATTGGCCCCATAGACATAGCCAAGCTAGTCGATAGACCAAAGTAACCCATACCTTCACCCATTCGTTTGACGGGCACAATGTCCGAGGCCATCGTTGGAAAAGCGGTACTGCTCATACCAAACCCGATACCAAACAACATTCTCAGCAACAAGAGCACAGCTATACCAGCAGCAAAATAATAGCCGAGCGTTGCCAGCAGGGCAACGGACAGGCCTATATAGATCATGGCGTTACGAAGGCCCTTCTCCAGCGCTTTCGCGGAATAGAGACGGGCTGCAATGGCACTTAGTGCAAACAGACAGGTGAATAAACTTACTTCAAATGCGTTGGCGTGAAATCGCTCCTGAACGTAGGACGGAAGCGGAGAGACGATCATGTGCAGTTGCAAGAACAACAAGAAGTTGCACAGCATCAGCAGTATAAAATCGGTGGTCCATAGTCTAACTTGTTGTGTAGATTGTTCTTTCATGATGTTGTATTCCCCCTGAGTTGTGATTCATTACAAGTTGCGGTTAATGAGGGAAAGAGTATGTTTAAATGCTTCCATCTGGTCTTCGGATATACCTTCAGCAAGTTCTTTATTCATTTCTCTTTCAATCGGAACGAGGATATCAATTAACGCTTTGCCTTCCGTGGTGAGATATAACAGATAGGCTCTGCGATCCTGTTCGCTGGTCCGGCGTTCTACCCAGCTTTTTTTCTCAAGCAGATCAATAATCCGCGCAGTGGTGGGTTGGTCTTTGAAGACACGTGCAGCAAGCTCCTTCTGATTAACACCTTCACCGCGGTCAACATTAAAGAGAACAGAAAATTGCTCTGTCGTAATATCATAAGGTTTGAATCGCGTCGCAAGTAAAGCTACAGCTTTACGATGTGTGAAACCCAGCATGAATCCAACAGATTGTTCCAGTGTATAGTCCATGTGATTGCTAGACCTCGCTTCCATAATAAGATGTCCCGATTAATTAGTTGTTATAACAACTATATGTCAAACAAGTATTTTTGTCAAAATGAAATATTCTCTTATCGAACGTACGTGTGCGCTGTGCAATCATCCAAAAATACTGTTAGAATAGTGATGAAACCGCTTTTATGGAATCGATATCAAAGTGCTTGAAGTATGGAGAAAACCAATTTGCTCTAACTAATGTTGGAGATGACCAAGGAGAGCTGTATATGCTAAAGAATATACCCGCAATAATACCTCCAGAGTTACTCAAAATCATGTCCGAAATGGGCCATGGAGACGAGTTGGTTCTGGCGGATGGCAATTTCCCCGCAGCCAGTCATGCCAAGCGACTGGTACGCTGTGACGCACTGGGAGTCGTTGAACTGCTGGATGCCATCCTGCAATTATATCCACTGGATACCTATGCTGAGCGTCCCGCTGCTGTCATGCAGGTTGTGAAAGGGGATCAGGTGATCCCGATCATATGGGAAGACTATCGCCGGTTGATTGAAGAATACGAAGGCATTACGGATGCTTTTGATCATGAAGAGCGATTTGATTTTTATAAACGCGCTTCGAATGCCTATGTGATTGTTGCAACTGGTGAGCGCGCCCAATATGCCAATCTGATTTTGAAGAAAGGCGTCATTTTCCCCGATGCTGATTCTGGTCAGGAACAGCAGAATGCTGAATCGAACTGAATAATTACGGCGACGGAGCAGTGGATGCTTTGGTCGCCTTTTTATTTTTGCCAATACGAAGTAAATATAACAAAACGTACAGAATTGGTATGGACTAGATAAGCAAGATGCAATCTGGAAGCGCGCATGAACGAATGTCAGCTCACTGCTCAAGATACTACAAACTTTGATGCAGATGATGAATGGGGAAAAGGAAAAGAATGTTTTACAATTGAGAAATACAAACGATGAGACGATGGTCTCCATCTCAGAGGAGTTGAGTGAAATGCAGCACCGAATCAGACAAGCGGGTCTTCCTGATAGTAACGAAGTGGGTCGATTGTTCAATGAGTACAGGATGTTCTACAACCAAAATGCTGACATTGAGGCAGCACGTCAGTATATTAGAGAACGAATGGAAGGCCATGAATCGGTGATTTTGGTAGCAGAAACAGATGCGGAAAGTGAACATGGGACAGATGAAAGTAACGGTATGTCACTCTCGAATGGCTTAATCTGTACTGGATTCGTTCAGCTATATCCCAGTTTCAGTTCGGTATCAATGGGGCCTGTCTGGGTGCTTAATGATCTATATGTGTACCCGGATTATCGTCAGCAAGGCATTGCCAGGAAGCTCTTGCAAGCAGCCAAGCAATTGGCATCTGAGCGAGGAGTTCTTCGTATATCACTCTCAACTGAGTTAAGTAACAAACAAGCACAAGCTTTATATGAATCCGAAGGATATGCACAGGATACCAGATTCATGTATTATGAACTTAATGTATAAGAAGTTGCTCAAAAAGACGCATTATATAAATGAATGGCAGACTCGTGTCGTCGGGAAAGAGGGAGGGGAGTCGCAACATGATGCAGTGGATTGCCATGATCACGATGTTAATTGATCATATAGGGGCTGTCTTTTTTCCACATATTATAGAGTTGAGGATCATAGGTCGTATCGCTTTTCCAATTTATGCTTTTGCAGTGTATATCGGTTATAAACATACACGAGACGTACAAAAATACATATGGCGGCTGTTCTGGATCGCGATCATATCACAGGTGCCGTTCATGGCTGCGTTTAATCATTACTCTCTGAACGTGGTATGGACATTGTGGTCAGCCCTGTTGGTATTATTTGTTATTGATAAATTGCCATCCAAACTACTGGGGATTCCGATTGTAATTGGAGCAGGTTGGTTCATGGAAATTAGCCATATGGATTACGGGATGTACGGGTTGTTATTGGTTCTGTTATTCCGTTATTTCCGGGGTCCTGTACTTGTCGTGGCACATGTCGTGTTAAATGCACTATATCTTCTCCTGCATAACAGCTCTGTGCAAATGTATAGTGTGCTCGCAACCGCCGGCATTGCTATTGCTCAGTATTACCAAGCGGGATTCCGTATGAAGGGGCCACGTTGGGTCTGGCGTTATTTCTATCCAGCGCATCTTGCCATCATTGCAATTATCCGATGGGTCTAAAAGATTGATATAGAAATGCTAAAACGTCTGAAAAATGCGAAGTAAAGAAGCCACCTTCTCGTCAGTGAATGACGATGAGGTGGCTTCTGCGTATTCCTATTAGTTAAAGTTGAACTTCACGGAACTTACTCCATTGCTGTAGAAGTGCCGTTATGGCGCCGGATTGCAGACGGGAAATATCCAATCTGAACGGCGTAGTCTAACATGGCGGAGATGAAGCGATCATCTGTTTTTGCACATGAGATTCCGGCAGGTTCCACATAAGCCGTTGTGACAGGGCAAGCATAGACATATGCTGAATCCTTCGCGCCGTCGCCTTCAAGCTGTGCAATAGCCAACTGAAGAGCTTCCGGCTCTTTACTGATGCTCGCATCGAACAACCAACGTGTGTAATCCGCGAATGGTAGCGTCTCAACTTCGTAACCAGCCCGATTCACAGAACGGATCAGCTCGTCATAGCGGATGGGCTCCGGATTACAGATGTGGAATACACGACCGGCGGTATCCTGACGTAAGGCCAGGTGAACGATAGCCTCACTTGCATAGTTGATCGGTGTAAAATCAACCATCCAGTCAGCCGCAGGAGCCTTGCCGAGCAATAACATTGCTTTGATCATACGATAAAAGGCGTTGCTATCAATATTGGACTGGAAGCGTCCAGTTTCGGAGTGGCAAGTGAGATTACCAGCACGATAGATGCTGACAGGTATACCTTCCTCTGCCGCAATCATGAGCACTTTCTCGGCTTCAAGTTTGCTGTCCGAATACAGGTTGTCCACATGCAGGTCAGCCGGGAACCGATCATATTGCAGGGAAGATTCCCATTGTCCGCTGAGTGCCAGATCTTCTGGAATACCCATCGTGGATACATGGTGGAAGGAAGCACCTGGTTTGCTGCGAATCAAGTCAAGCAATGCGACCGTTCCTTCCACGTTTGTTTTGGCGAACTGATCGGCATCTCCAAAATGACGTACGTCTGCAGCGCAGTGGATGACACGGTCAATTCGATCCTGAACATAAGCCGTTTGTTCAGCGGACAGACCGAGATTAGGTTGTTCGAGATCCCCTTCAATAATCTCCACACGAGTGGAGAGATGGTCAGTCAGTTGTTTGCCGAAATAACCTTCCAACACGTTAGTCAAACGTTCCATTGCAGTTATTCCATTGGATGGTCGACGAACAAGGGTGTAGATTCGTGTGCTGGAATTCAGAATTAACTGTTGCAGCACATGAGAGCCCAGATAACCAGTTGCTCCAGTCAGCAACACATGCTCAGGTTCACGAATGAGCGGGTACCCCAACTGGGATGTTAGCTCCACAGGGTGTTCGGATAATTGTGTAATCATACCGTCGGTCACCACTGAATCCGTAACTTCTGCAGCACTGAGAGACAATACTTCCACACGCCGAGCGAGAGCGCGGACTGTTTTCTCGGCAAAGAAGTCGGCAATTTTCAGCTGCGGATAATGTGGCTTCAGAATGACCAGTACATGAATGACCCGGAGTGAATCACCACCGATATTGAAGAAGCTGTCTTCGACACCGAAGTCATCGTGCTGAAGGATTTCTTTCCATGCGTCCAGGATAATGGATTCCGTCTCCGTCTCAGGCATGACCCGGTCAGGGCGATCTTCATGTCGTTCCACATGAGGCAGGGATACCATCGCTTTGCGATTGATTTTTCCAGTCGGTGCAATCGGCATTTCATCCAGCTGACAGATCCACTTCGGTACAAAATAAGAAGGAAGTTTCTCCGTCAGTTCTGCCTTGATGTCCGTAACAGAGAGGGTACTGCCATCTTTCGATGTAAAGTAACCAACCAGCATATTTTGTCCATCGGATTCTTTCTTCGGAATGACGGCAACGTTCTGGATCTGATCAAGCCGTGCAAAGTGATCTTCAATCTCCCCGATCTCAATCCGGTGACCACGAATTTTTAGCTGTGAGTCACTGCGACCGACATATTCCAGCAACCCGGTATCCAGCAATTTGGCAATATCGCCAGACTTGTAGATTCTCTCACCTATCGCAAACGGGTTCTCAATGAATGCTTGCTCAGTACGTTCTGGCTGATTGAGATAACCTTTGGCCAGTGCAGGGGTAGCAATATATACCTCACCAGGTACACCTGCCGGACAGAGCTGTTG
This sequence comes from Paenibacillus sp. FSL k6-2145, assembly GCF_037976585.1. Taxonomy (NCBI): domain Bacteria; kingdom Bacillati; phylum Bacillota; class Bacilli; order Caryophanales; family Paenibacillaceae; genus Paenibacillus; species Paenibacillus sp. FSL k6-2145. Next base: position 4,488,256 of record NZ_CP150267.1, read on the forward strand.
TTCTTCATTTACAATGTATACTTTGTAGTTATGAATTGGTTTACCGATAGGGATGTTCACCACATGTTCGGGAACCTGCTCACTGATGCGGTGAGTAGTTGTGGCTACTGTACATTCGGTAGGTCCGTACACATTAACAATATCAATCTGGTTTCCAAATTTGCGCTGGAAGGCACGAACCTGTTCACCATAGAGCGCTTCTCCGGCTACAGTAATGATTCTGACTTTGGCCAGCTTGTGGAAACCTTCATCGGATAAGTAGGAAGCAAGCTGATTGAAGAAAATCGTGGGCAGTATCGTAATGATGTTTGTTCCTGTCCGTTCAATTGCACTTGCGAATTCTTCAACGGATACACGTTCTTCCGCAGACAACAGATATAATTCTGCTCCATAGAACAAGGCGCCAATGGTATCCCACACGGATGCATCAAAGCTGTATGTAGCAAACTGGGTTAATACATCACCTGGTTGAATGTCACAATCACGCTGAACCACACTGCCAAGATTGGTTACACCCCGGTGGGCAATCAGTGCACCTTTGGGTTTACCGGTCGACCCTGACGTGTAGATAATATACGCAAGATCATCTGGCTGAATATCCAGATTGGGGTTACTTGCTGCAAATCCAGCTAAACGACCATCCACAGCGAGAATCTGACGGACCGTAGCTATACTGGAGAACAAGCTGGAAGCTTGGGCATAAGAAGCCTCCGTTGTCAGCACGAATGAGGACGCCGTATCTTCCACAATATAACTGTTACGTTCTTGTGGATGCTCAGGGTCGATCGGAACATATGCACCACCTGCTTTCAGAATTCCAAGCAGGGAGATGATGGTCTCCAGACTTCGATCCATAAAGATACTGACGAATTCACCTTTCTGCAATCCATTGGATAACAGAACACGTGCAACCTGATTAGCTCGTTCATTCAATTCTCTGTACGTATAACTTTTGGATGGCGATGTTATCGCCGGTGAATCCGGATATGCCGCTGCCGTTGCTTCGAACCAGCCATGAACCGTCTGATTCTCTGGTTCGAGAACAGAAGTATCATTCATTTCACGGTAAAGCAATCGGTCTGAGGCGGAAAGAATATCTACCGTACCGATTGCTTTCTCACCGTCACGCACAAGGGCGAGTAGAAGAGTCTGATAATATTCTGCATATCTCAGCACGGTAGACTCTTTTAACAGTGAACTATCATAGAACAGATCGAGGATGAGCATGTTCTGATCATCTCGAACGTTCCAATTTAATATTTGAGGAGCTTGAGGCAACTGTACACTATTCAGCATAAAAAACGATTCAGGGTATCCACCGTTTTGCAACGTGTATTCAATCTTGAGCTGTTCTGAAACCTCATGACATAGTTGGCTGAAGGTCAATTTCCCCTGAATCTGTAAAGAAAGATAGGAAGCTGCCTGATCGGGGGAAAGTATACCTATGGCAAGTTCCTGTTCAGCTGACAATCGGAATAACAAGGCTGCATAAGCTGAGAGGAGTACCGGGTACACCATCTGTTCTCCATACTTCTGTTTAAGTTCACGGCTCAGAGAAGCATGTAATGTGATTTGAGCAGACTGATAAGAGAATGATTGTTGACGTCGCCCAAAATCCAGTGGAATCTGCAGAACTGGCAAGCTAGATTCCATGGAATGGGAAGAAGATGGTTGGTTTTCAATCACTTCAGTTATTCCTCCTTGGTTCAAACCGAATGTTTGTGGATTTGAATTATTGTTTGCTTACATTGAAATGAGAGATCAATTCTTGGAGTTCCTCAGACATGCTGTTAAGACGTGTGGAGGAGTCCACCAGTGTAATCAAAGATGCTTTTTGCTCATCAACAGATGAGGAAATTTGTTCACTGCTGTTTGCTGTCTTACTTACGCTTGAAGACAAGTCATCTGCCGTAGCGGTCATTTCCTCCGTACCCGCAGAGATTTCTTCCGTCGCGCTTGAGACTTCCTGAATCTGATTAGATACTTTTTTCGCTGCTTCTAAAATATCTTCGAACAGTTGTCCTGTTTGATCGGCTACGCTGAGCCCTGTATCTACTTCTGATGTACCTTGTTCCATAGCACGTACAGCTTGTTTAATTCCGGCTTGAATCTCTTGGATCAATACGCCAACCTGGCTGGTTGCTTGTTCAGACTGCTCAGCAAGTTTGCGTACTTCACCTGCAACAACTGCAAATCCTCTTCCTTCTTCACCAACACGAGCTGCTTCAATGGATGCATTAAGAGCAAGCAAGTTAGTCTGGCTGGAGATTCCCGAGATGATATTGAGAATATCGCCGATTTCCTGTGAACGACTCTCCAGAACCTTAATGGCAGAAGCCGTATTCTTAACCGATTCCGTAATCAGATTCATCTGTTCAGATACCTGACGGACAACACTGTTACCTTGTTGCGAACGACGTTCCATCTCATAGGCTTCATCCGCTACACTTGCCGAGCTGCTGGCAATCGTCTGGATTACGGTAGCCATCTCGGACATGGCACGTGCACTATCCCGGGTTGCCTGTTCCTGTGAACGAATGTTGGAAGTGATTTGAGTCACATTATTATTAATAGAATCTGCATTCTCACTGTTGCGCTCGGATACTTCATATAGTTCTTTGGCAGACTGATTTACTTCTTGTGATGTGATTTGCACTTTAACGATAGTATCGTTGATTTTGCGAACCATGGTGTTGAACTTCTCGTTAACGAGTCCCAGATCGTCTTTGCCTGTCGGAATGTTGACATTCAAATTACCCCGACTTACGTCATCAATTCCTTTGATCAAGTGACGGATAGGGGAAAGTGTGTTTTTAACTACAAGGTATTGGATAATCAGGAATAACAGCAAGAAGGCGACAAGGATGATAATTCCGTTTTTAAGCAAGGAGTTCAGTCCTGCGGGTACGGCTGATGCATCTGCATCAATGGCAAAATATGAGAAAATCTTTCCGTTGCTGTCTTTGATTGGATATGCAATGGTTGTCCATGTTCCGAAATCATCGGAATAAAATGTTGTGAATGTTGGGCGATCCGTATTAAGCATTTCTTTCAGTGCATTGGCTACAACGACCGGCTGCTCATACATGTCACCAATATTTACGTTCTCACTTTGAAAAGCCTCTCTTAGGTTGGTCGGCATCGCTACAAGGGAAGTTAATCTCTTGTTATCGCCACCGAGCTCAACACCGAAGATGTAGGCTTGTGCAATGTTAGGATAATATTCTTGCATTTCATCGAAATACGCTCGTAATTTCGTTTGTGTTGCTCCATCATAGCTACCTTCCGCAATAGCAGCTTGTACCTCGGCAGGATTGATATCTTCAGCCCACTTTTTGGTAATTTGTTCTACCTGTCCATGCAGTTGATCAACAAGAACTGTTTTTTGGAAATAGTAACTGCTTGCGATAAGTGCTACCCCGATGATAATGATATTGGTAAATGAGAGTAACAGATTTTTGGAGAAAAACGACATGCTTTTCCAACTTAATGATTTCACTTAATTCCACTCCTGATCTTCTTTAAATTAAGAAACTTTAGGGTTGCATTCGTACAGTGAACTAGATCATTCCGTGATCCCCTCCAAAGGAAATTTATGCGACCATGGTCTTGGTTTATCAGTCGCTTTCGTAGAGACTTATGTACCGTATGAACCATAGGTGTCTAATTATTAAAACACATCTATAATTAATATGTCGTATAAAATGTCGTTAAATTGAATAGTATCGTTAAATTTTTTTTAATATTTTACGTATTTATGGACATATCAGATGTATTATAGGTATTTAGAACTGTTTATTTTAAAATTTCCCATTTTTTAGCTTCATTCTGTATTCTATAACATGGTGGGTAAAAATACATCCTTCAACAAAACAAAAATATGATGGCAAAGATGCAACAGAAGGCACGGATATACATCGGAAGCGGTTTTATCTATAATAACTACATATGCATTTCTCAAATTATGAGCAGCGGGGGTTTATAGATGAATCTTAAACAGATAGCAGCAGAGCGTGCGGCAGAATATGTTGAGGATGGAATGAAGGTTGGTTTGGGTACAGGTTCAACAGCTTATTATGCCATCTGCCGGATCGGTGAGCGGGTACGTGATGGATTGAACATTCAAGCAGTTGCCACTTCAGAGGCTTCGGACAAGCTTGCCCGTGAATGGGGGATTCCCATCGTCCCATTTGACCAGATTGGACGTCTGGATCTGACCATTGATGGCGCTGATGAAGTAGATCCCGAATTTAACCTGATTAAAGGGGGGGGCGGGGCTCTTTTGCGTGAGAAAATCGTGGCAGCCAATAGTGACAAATTGATTATTGTAGCGGATGGCAGCAAAGCCGTGCAAAAGTTGGGGAAATTCCCGCTTCCAGTTGAGGTGGTTCCATTTGCTTCTGAGTGGACCTTACAGGCGCTCGAAAAATTGGGGTGTCAGCCACAGTGGCGGATGGATGGACAGCAACGTTATCTGACAGACAACGGAAACCTGATAGCAGATTGCCACTTGGAGGCGATTGATCACGCTGCGGACCTTAATGTTCAGTTGAACATGCTGCCAGGTGTTGTTGATAACGGACTATTTGTGGATATGGCTAGTACAGTCATTCTTGCCAATGCGGACGGAAGTATCGAAGAGCTTCATCGTTCTTAATATGGAAGAGGGTGCTTTTCATCGTATGAAAGAACTGCCTATCGTTGATGGTGAACTTGTACTCAGGTGTGTGGAGAAACAGGATCTGAAAGAGCTCTATGAATTGATCTACAGTGATGACGTACCTGAATGGAAGCAATGGGATGCACCCTATTACCCACTTAAACACGAAAGTTATGAAAGTTTTGAACAAGGTATGCTCAAACGTATGGACGTAGATCCAGGCGATTCCAAACCCGTGTCAATCCGTATTATTGAATCCGACAGACAAATTGTGGGTACAATCAGCTATTACATAGAAGATGAGTTATCCATGTGGCTGGAAATGGGGATTGTAATATACAGATCTGTCCAGTGGGGACGCGGGGTTGGCACACGTTCACTTACCATGTGGTCAAGTCATTTGTTCGAACAGATGCCTTTGGTTCGGGTTGGATTGACTACTTGGTCTGGTAATGAACGTATGATGCGTGCGGCTGTGAGAGCCGGATTACAGGTGGAGGGGCGAATGCGGAAGTGTCGTATGGTTCGCGGGCAGTACTATGATTCAATTCGTATGGGGATGCTCCGTGAGGAGTGGGAGCAGAAGCGGGCCTCTCATACGAGCCGAAATGTAAACAACTGATGGAGGATTATTGAAATGCTGAACACGGAGGACAACCGGGAACTGTCTTTACAATTATTCGTGGTTCTTGTTCGGGCCTACAATTCTGTGACCTCACGTTCCAATCGGGACATCCAGAGTCACGGACTGAATACGACAGAATTTGGTGTGCTTGATTTGTTATATCATAAGGGACCGCAGGCATTGCAAAAGATTGGTGAAAAGGTGTTAATGTCCAGTGGTAATATTACGTACGTTGTAGATAAGTTGCAAAATAAAAATCTGCTGTTTCGTCGACCATCCAAGGAAGATCGGCGTGTCATTTACGCTGAGTTAACCGAGGAAGGAAGAGAATTGTTCACACAGATATTTCCTCAACACCATCAGGTCATCATTGATGCTTTGGAAGGACTTGACCCTTCCGAGAAAGTGGATGCGATTAAGATGTTGAAGAAGCTGGGATTGGCGGCAGAAGGGAAAACTGACTTGCGTTCATAACGCAGGTCAGTTTTTTTGTGGATCTCGAAAAGTACAGGCATATACTGGCTGACTGGCTTGCAAGGCCCTCCATAATATAGGAAGATTGTTCTATACATTCATCGTGTGTAAAACATGATCATCGAAAGTTCATGTATAATGGAACAGAACGATTAAGAGCGGAATGGATGGATTGGATCAAGTAGAAGAACCTATCCCGATTGCAAGTTAGCTAACATCGATCTCATTCTGGATTAGTCACGAATGATGATGGAGATGTGATGCGGGTAGAGGAGAGGTGCATCTATGAGTCATCAAGAAGCAGGAGAACGTTTGCTCCAAGAATCTGCGAAATTAGCTGATAAAATAACGGAGAAACAGTATCTCAGACAGCCCGATTTACTTGAGCGATTTGGCGAGAATGGAAAAATGCGAACCAAACAGGATTCGGAGTATAGCTTGAACTATTTGGCAGAAAGTGCGCTCGTACAGAGTCCAGGTCTGTTTACTCATTATATTGCCTGGCTGAAAGTTCTACTTGAGGGTTATAAGGTATCACCAGAAGACCTGGCGATTAATCTCAATCTGATCAAAGAGACATTGGAAGAAGAATTTGACCATCCGTCAAAGGCATTTTTGCTTGAGTACCTGGAGATGGGAATATATAGAACAACACACATGGAGTCACAGGCGGGTTACATCAACGAATCCATGCCATATGGAGATGCCGCGCAATCGTACTTGCAGTGTTTGCTTGAGAATAAACGGAAAGAAGCCTTCGAGATCATTGAAGCCCAGTTAGAAGCTGGGGTGACGATTCGTGATATTTATCGATATATCTTTCAGCCCACCCAATATGAAATTGGACGATTGTGGCAATGCCATCGTATCAGTGTGGGACAGGAACACTTTTGTACGGCAGCGACCCAGTCATTCATATCACGTCTTTATTCTCGCTGGTTGATTCATACAGGTCAGGATAAAAAACTAGTGGCTACCTGTGTAGGTAGTGAACAACATGAGATCGGACTGCGTATGCTCACAGATGTGTTCGAGATGGAAGGTTGGGATACGCACTATCTGGGAGCCAATGTTCCCAATGGAAGTGTAATAGAGGCTATAGAGCGGCATCAGGGCGATGTTGTTGCGATATCGGTTACGATGACATATCACCTTCATCTGGCCAAAGAGTTGATTCATCTGATCCGTCATCATCCGGCAACGGCACATGTGAAGATTATGGTTGGGGGATATCCCTTTAATATTGATCAGGAGTTGTGGAAAACGATAGGAGCTGACGGTTATGCTCCAGGAGCCGATGAAGCGGTAGCGGTTGCAGAACAATTACTGGCTCAGCCAGCTACATGTAATCAGCTTGATATGGTTAGGGATTAAGAGAGGGATGATGTGATGTCTAATGAGAGCGGAGAGATACAGAGGCTACGCAGAACGATTGAGCAGTTATCGGATCAGATGATTCGGAGTAAAGAGCAAGAGGAACGGACACTTGCAGAATTCTCGGATATGAATAATGAACTGGTGACACTCCAGCGTCTGCTTGCAAAGAACAATAACAGTCTTGAAGCTGCACGTCAGCAAGCAGTAGATGCAGGTGATTCAAAAATCGCATTTATTGCAGGTATCAGTCATGATTTTCGTACACCATTAAATGGCATATTGGGGATGGCTGAGATGCTCAAGTTGTCTCCCTTGTCTGAAGAACAGGAGAATTCGGTTTCCGTTATACAGGATGCTGCCAAACTGCTGCTTAAGCTGATTCAGGATCTTCTGGATCTGTCCAAACTTGAGGCGGGTCAGATGCGACTTGAACTGGGAGAAGTGGATCTGCAAGAGACGATAAACTATATTGTTCGTTTGCTCGAACCCCAAGTCAGAAAGAACGGAAATCAGTTATCGATAGACTGTGACCCCAGAATCTCTACTCTTCTTGAAGGGGATCCAACGAGGATTACACAGATACTGATCAATTTAATTCAGAATGCGAACAAATTCACATCAGAAGGTACAGTGCGGATACGAGTTACCCTTATGGAAGATGATGAGATTACACAAATGATCCGATTTGAAGTCGAAGACACGGGGATTGGTATCTCGGAAGAAGATCAGAACCAGTTATTTCAACCCTACGTGCAGACTGAACGAGGACGCTCAAGTGAGTATGGAGGAACGGGCCTTGGATTATCGATCTGCAAGTCTCTCGTTACACTGATGGAAGGTCAGATTGGAGTAGACAGTCAGGAGGGGGAAGGATCAACATTCTGGTTCGAACTTACACTTGGTAAGAAAGACGGTAACCAATCCGCTAATCAGTCTGTTGCTTCCGCTCAAGAGCATCAGGGGCAGGATATGGATGATGAAGCTCCTTCTGTATCTGTATTGCTGGCCGATGATAATGTCATCAACCGACAGCTTGTTATGTTACAGCTCAAGAAACTGGGAATAACCCAAGTGGACGCTGTAGTGAATGGGGAAGAGGCAATAGCTGCTTTTCTCAGCAAAAAATACAGTTTGATTCTCATGGACTATATGATGCCATTGATGGACGGTTTGGAGGCAACACGCAAAATCCGCTCGATAGAAATGGATGAAATGCGCCATTCCACACCCATTATTGCAATGACAGGTAATGTCATGCAGGGAGAAAAAGACAAGTGTATGGAAGCCGGAATGAATGACTTTATTGGCAAACCCTTCACACTGGAAATTTTGAGTAAGATGATCGAGAAGTGGCAGCAATCCTCCGAACCGACAGAGGTATTAAATATGAGCATCGTACATGAGATTGCGGAATTAAACACCGATGGCGATCGTACACTCCTTGGTATGTTGTTGGACATGTATCGTACCGAAACACCTGGCAAGATTGAGGTGCTGCGCAGACATATTGTGTCGGGCGACCATGTTGCTGCAACTGAGGTAGCCCATGATCTGAAATCAGGGAGTTTGAGTCTGGGGATTCGTTATCTATCAACTTTGTTTGCCCGGATAGAGCAGTTCGCGAAGGAAGGTCAATCACGGAAAGCAGAACCTTTGCTGGATGCTTTGTTACCCGCCTATCAAGCAGCATGTGCGTCACTGCAACGAGTAAGTAAAGATTGAACATTCTAATAAGGAAAGAGGGTAGGGCTCGTTCATGTTATTTTACGTACTTGCAGCACTGGTACTGATCGTTCTTGCTCTTCTGTGGACAGGTGGGCTTTATTTTTTCAAAACTGCCATTCGCCGTACGCCAAAAACATTTTTGGTGGATAATCCGAATCTGATGCCTGAACCGGACAATGAAATCATTAGCAGTGCTTCTGACCTGAAGTGGCTGGATGCTCAGCCTACAGAAGAGATATCTCTTCAATCACATGATGGATTAAAACTGTATGGTACATGGCTCGGTTCCAATAAAGGGGCGGATCAGACGGTTATTCTGGCACATGGTTATTCGGGGAGAGGCAGAGAAATGGCTGGTTTTGCCCGGTTTTATGCGGAAAAGCACGGTTATAACATACTCATGCCAGATGATCGAGGTCATGGACAGAGTGAAGGTGATATCATCGGTTTTGGCTGGTTAGATCGGAAGGATTATGTCCAGTGGACCAACTGGGTGCTTGAAAAAGTGGGTACACAAGGGGAAATCATATTGCACGGCATATCCATGGGAGGAGCAACCGTACTGATGACAGGTGGTGAAGCCCTGCCGACTCAGGTCAAAGCGATTGTGTCTGATTGTGCGTATACATCCGTGGAAGAAGAACTGACGTTCCAGTTAAAGCAATTATACAAGCTACCTGCATTTCCTTTTATACCTGTCACAAGTCTAATTTCCCGGTGGAAAGCAGGGTATTCCTTTAGAGAGGCTTCGGCACTCAAGCAGCTTGCCAAAGTTAACGTTCCCGTGCTGTTCATCCACGGTGAGGCTGATACATTTGTACCAACGGAAATGGTGTACAGGTTGTATGAAGCTTGCCCAACCGAAAAGGAATTGCTGACCGTCCCCCGTGCGGGTCATGGCACAGCGTTTCAAGTTGATCGCACCGGATATGAGGCGGTACTGGAATCCTTTATGAAGAAAAATCTGTCGCCTTCGTGCTTCGTACCTGAAAGTGCAGAGGCCAAGTAAAGCGATGACCTTGTGTATATAGGTATGCCAATAATTAAGGGGTGCGGCGTTTAATTGATTTTTTTGTGACAATCTGGGTATTAAGTAGAAGATGCAAATCATTTTCTAAGCGATGGGGGTGTCTTGATGGGAAACGAACAATTTGAGGCTGCGCGAAAAGCAGAGGCAGGTTATCATTCCAATTTCTATCAGAATAATGAATTATTCGCCTCCGGTACCTGGATGTCGAGGCCCATGCCTATGGTGATGGATATGCTGGAACGTCTCCTTGTTCACAAGGAGGAATTGCGTGTCCTCGATCTGGGATGCGGAGTGGGAAGGCATACGATACCGATTGCACAGCGCCTTGCAAAAACGAACAGTGAAGTCATCGGTGTGGATTTGCTGGATGAGGCAGTAGACGGACTACGCAAGTATGCAAAAGAATATCAGGTTGATCATATCGTACAGGCAGTGAAAGCAGATGTTGAACATTATGCTGTGGAGCCAAACTATTTTGATTATATCGCTGCTTGTTCTTGTCTGGAACATGTCTCAAATAAGCAAGCCTTCATGGAAGCGATATACCGATTACAGGTCGGAACTCGTACAGGGGGCATTCATTGTATTACGATGAGTACCAATGTGGAGGAAAAAGAAATCAATACAGGCAAGGAGATTAAACCATTAATTGAGCTGAACCTGCCCACAGCCGAGGCGATTGCTATACTGGAGGATGCCTACAAAGGCTGGAATATTCTGCTTCAGGAGCATATTACACAGACGATTGAAGAGGAAAAGTATGATGAACCGACACAATTTCGTTGTGAACTGCTTCGTTTCGCTGTGCAAAAACAATAAATTCTCTGCCGGGACCTGATAAAGCCCCGGCACTCTTATTGTTCGCTTGGGAGGGGAGAGTCAAGGATGAATACATACGTGATTGGGATGGATGGAGGAGGTAGTCACACTCGTGTGGCTGTCGCCGATCAGAACGGAAAGCTTTTGTCATATGTGCAAAAGGGAGGTTGCAATCGTTATCACGATATCCATGCCGAGCAAAATGTGTTGGAAGGTATCGCTGAAGCCATAACTCAGGCTGGACTCCAATCAGATCAGATCGCTGCCATTCAGGCAGGAATGGCGGGTCTAAATCGGCCTGAAGATACAGTTTGGGCGGAGGCATTGCTCGCTCTTACGGGGATTACAGGCAGGATCAGTGCGGTAAACGATACGCACATCGCCCATACAGCGGCCTTCGACGGTGAGCCAGGTATTGTCGCTATTGGAGGAACAGGATCTCTGATCCTTGGCAGAACCGAACAGGGAGCTTGGCTCCGCAATGATCAGTTCGGTCATTATGCGCCGACAGCAGCACGTTTCTTGGCTTACGACACGGTGCATTCCATCCTCGCGGAACGTTATGAGTTGCAGGATGAAGAATGGATTGAGCAGGTGTTGAAATATTGGAATGTTGCCTCAATTCGAGAGCTCGCTGCGCTGGGGATAGCCGGTTTTGCCGAAAATAAACAGGTGACCAATCGCAAATTTGGTCAGATGGCGTCTATGGTGACTGAAGCTGCTGCCCGGAATATTCCCCTCGCGGTTAGGGTATGTGACTCGGCTGCCGATACGGCTGTTGTGGGAATCCTCATGCTGGCATCCTGTTTTGAACATCCAACAGTGTCCATGACGCTTACCGGAAGTTGTCTGAGTTCACCATATATGGTGAAGGCTGTTCAGAAAGGGCTGGATGCTGCCTATATGCGCGAAGGGAAAAAAATTCAATACATAACCAGTAACTTGCCGGCAGTTGGGGGCGCACTGCTGGATGCCTATCATTTGGCGCAGATCAACGTATCGGATAACATCTCAACTGTGCTTCAATCGGAGCTGAATCGGCACACGACTTGAACTTTTAGAGGCTAACGACTACAATACGATAACGGAAACAAGCAAGGTATAGGAGGAATCAAGGTGTTAATTAATCTGAAATCACGCATACAGGAGCCGGAAGTACAGGAACTGTTGTCCTACTCGGTCTTTCCTGATCCGGATCATCTGAAACGTGCGTTAAAACAATATGTAGAGAATGACGAACTGTATCTGGCCGGTTACGAAGATGAGGGACAATTGATCGGTCTGATTGGATATGAGAAGACAGGAACAAGTGAGGTTACCATTCATCATATCTCGGTTTTGCCTGAAAACCGCTTTAAAAATTATGGACGTGGTATGATCTCACAACTGTTGGCAACATACAATCCAGATAGACTGATTGCTGAGACCGAGCTGGAAGCCGTGGAGTTTTATCGGAATACGGGGTTTGTGGTATATAGTCTGGGTGAATTATACCCAGGTGTGGAGCGATTCCGTTGTGTGCTTGAAAAAGAGGAAGATACGGACGAAGAGTAGCACAGAGGTATTTTATTACTTCAAGAAATATATGGATTATAATCATTACAGGATGTTGGATTTGGCAATGAGCTGAGTCGGACGTCCTGTTTTTTTTGTCGTTTTCATCAAAAAAGCAGGAAAAAAGTATTGCTTTAAGAGATTGTTTCATTATAGAATAGTTTCACAGAAGAATAGTTCGTTAAGTGAACTATATAGATTAGGGAAAGGAGAATGAAGAATGAATACACCGGATGCGAAAAGTTTGGTGAACCGCTATTTGGATGCTTCCTTTCTGGTCAATAAGCGGTTTGATACGCGGATACGTGAACAAGTGGGGCAGACCATAACGACCGATCAGTTCTGCGCACTTCGTCTGATTGAAGAGAAACCTTCCTGCACGCCCTCTGATCTGGCAGAGCTTCTGTGCATAGGCAAGAGCAGCATTACCGCTTTGGTCAACAAGCTGGTAGATCGCGATCTGGTCCATCGTGCCGGAGATGAACGTGATCGCCGCGTTGTATATCTGACACTCACGGATACCGGACGACATGTATATAGGGAAACAGAACAGGAAATACAGCAGATTCTGGAGCCATATCTGGTTCATTTTAAACCGGAAGAAGTCCGAATTTTCATTGAATCTTTTGAGAAGCTTGCAGCTTTGTTAACGCATGAAGGAGGACAGGAGAACGAATGAGAGCGATACTAAAAGCAAGATGGTGGTTAATGGGGCTATGGGTTGTTGTAGCTGCCGTGTTGATGTTTACTGCCCCTAACATGAGTGAACTGATTCGGGAAAAGGGACAGTTTTCGGTTCCGGAAGGGTACTCTTCCACCCAGGCAGCAGCAATTTTGAATGAAGCTGCAGCACAAAAAGGAGAGCAGCAAGGCAGCCAGATCGCTCTTGTATTTTATAATCCGGAAGGTCTGGGTACCACCGGAAAACAAGAGGCAGAGAAGGCCGTTAAGCAATTGGAGGCCGACAAGGAGAAGCTGGGCATTCTGTCCATTCTGGAACCTTTCTCTCAGCCTGAATTGTCCGAGAAGATGATCTCGGCTGATGGCAAAACGATTCTAACATCGCTATCCATTGATCAGGGAGATCGTACGGTCAAGGAAATGCGGGAAGACCTGAATGAAGCATTGAAGTCCGTCAATGTGGAGCACTACATAACCGGTAAAGGTCTGATTGATGAAGACACCATTGAAAGTTCACAAGAGGGGCTTAAGAAATCGGAATATATTACCGTTGTCTTTATTTTACTTATTCTGTTCCTGGTCTTCCGTTCGTTTGTAGCTCCGTTTGTCCCACTGCTGACGGTGGGGATCAGTTACATTGTATCGCAACAGATTGTTGCATTCCTGGTGGATGGGCTCGACTTCCCGATATCCACGTTTACACAGATCTTTATGGTCGCCGTCATGTTTGGGATTGGTACGGATTACTGCATCCTGCTGATCAGTCGGTTCAAGGAAGAACTGGCTCATCATGAAAATACGTGGGATGCCATCATTGCGACCTATCGTACTGCCGGTAAAACGGTACTCTTCTCAGCACTTGCCGTGCTGGTTGGATTCATTGCGATTGGCTTTGCCCAGTTTATGTTGTACCGCTCTGCGGTTGCCGTAGCTGTAGGTATTGCTGTGATGATGCTCGCCTTGGTGACCATCGTACCATTCTTCATGGCGGTGCTGGGCAAGAAGTTATTCTGGCCGTCGAAGGGTTCACTTGAACATGCGGAGAGCAAGATCTATGGTGCAGCTGGTCGCTTTTCACTTAAACGTCCATGGGCTGCGTTACTCATCGTTGCAGCTGTCTGTGTGCCTCTTCTGGCAACCTACGATGGCAAACTTTCGTTCAATAGTCTCGATGAGATTGGTGAGAAATATGATTCCGTAAAAGCATTCAACATTATCTCTGACAGCTTTGGTCCGGGTGAATCACTGCCGGGTCAGATCGTCATCCAGAACGATGAAGCGATGGATAATGCGAAGTATATGGCCGTTGCCGAGAAAATTAGCCGGGAAGTAGAGAAAGTAGTCGGAGTCTCTGGTGTCCGCAGTATGACACGACCTACGGGTGATGAGATTAAAGATTTTGAAGTTACACAGCAAGTCGGAACATTATCGGATGGACTGGGTGAAGGCAAGACGGGTCTGGACAAAATCCGTGATGGCCTGAGTGAAGCCAGCAGTCAGCTAAGTAAAAATGAACCACAATTAAAAGAAGCTGCTGATGGAGCAGGGGAACTTACCAAAGGGACCGCCCAGCTGCAATCGGGTATCACGCAACTCAGTCAGGGACTTGGGCAGATTGAAAAAGGCATTCGAGATGGTTCCGCAGGTGCGGGTGATCTGAAAGCCGGACTTCAGCAAGCCAAAACGAGCGCAGATCAACTTGCGCAGGCGAACAATCAGTTGCTTGAAGCCTATCGTCAGGCGGGAGCAGGGGTCGCTGCATTGGGGGATGGAACCCGCGAACTGGAACAACAGCTGAACGGGGTTTCAACAGCTCTAACGAGTCTGTCCCAATCCTTCACAGCACTTGAAGAGCGTTATCCTGAATTACAGCAGGATGCTGATTACCAGCGTATCAAAGGTACAATTGGTGAAACAGGTTCTGGCACAGCGCAGCTTGCTCAAGGTTTGGGTCAGATTAAGACCAAACTTGGGGAAGCCGCTGCTGGAATTAATCAGGCCAATGAAGGGTTTGCCTCCGCAGCAGCCGGACAAAAGGCGCTTGCCGATGGCCTGGGTCAAATTGTAACAGGAATCGGTCAGTTGCAATCTGGTCTCAAACAGGCTGCGGATGGTCAGGGCAAAGTGATTAGCGAAATTCCTTCCATTCAGGATGGACTTGGCCAGCTTCAGGGTGGTCAGGAGAAAATTCAGCAAGGCTTCTCGGATCTGAGTGGTCAACTGACACAACTGACAGATGGCTTGAATCAAAGTGTCGATGGTATTAAACAGGTGTCCGGGGGACTGGATTCAGCGCAGGGCTACCTGACGCAATTGCAAAATTCACCAGATTCCGATTTGGCAGGCTGGTACGTTCCTGAAGAAGCACTGAACAGCAAAGACTTCACACAAGTATTTGATACGTATCTGTCTCAAGATCGGAAGACGATGACGATTGATGTTATTTTCGCCGAAAATCCATACGGAACAGAAGCCATTGATCGTGTTCCTGACATTGAGGCGGCTGTACATCGTGCGGTACAAGGCAGTACGCTTGAAAAAGCAGACATCGCCGTAGGTGGCGTTACGAGTACATTTGCAGATCTGCAGGAGATCTCGAATAACGACTATACACGTACTGTAATGCTGATGCTGGCGGGTACATTCATTATTCTGGTCGTGCTGCTTCGCTCGGTCATTATGCCATTGTATCTGATCGTTTCCTTATTACTGGCTTATTTCACATCGATGGCGTTAACCGAAGTGATCTTTGTTAATATCCTCGGATTTGCAGGCATCAGCTGGGTTACTCCGTTCTTCGGATTTGTCATGCTGATTGCACTTGGTGTGGATTATAGCATCTTCCTGATGGACCGTTTCAATGAGAACAAAGGTATGAAAGTACAGGATGCCATGTTATACGCGATGAAGAACATGGGAACCGTCATTTTATCTGCAGCGGTCATTCTGAGCGGTACATTTGCTGCCATGTATCCATCCGGTGTTCTCTCGATGATGCAGATTGCCACAGTAGTCCTTAGCGGACTGATCTTGTACTCTCTGCTGTTCCTGCCATTCTTCGTCCCAGTGATGGTGAAGATGTTTGGCCGGGCCAACTGGTGGCCGTTCCCGAACAAGGAACAATCAGATTCCGTTGATTCGGATCGGACCATAGGCATGTAATGCATTGCAATGGATTAGGCTCTGCCGCGTTATGCGGCAGGGCTTTTTCTTTTTTTACCTCTACAGGAAAACTACAATCTTATGCAAAAGAAAGGTGCATGCCTAAGGACACCATCCCGCGCCTTGTCTTGCCACTCATCATAAGATATAGAGCAGTTCATTATGGTTCAGAGAAATCACAGCAGAGAGGGGCGACGGGATGGTATATCGATATGTGGCTATAGGCGATTCATTAACGGTAGGTACAGGAGCGTTGCTGGGCACCGGCTTTGTTCCTTTATATCGGCGAATGGCAGAAATGAATGTTCGTACGTTTGTATCCATGGAAAATATGGGCGTAAATGGACTGACGTCGGGGGAAATGTTGCAGATGATCTCTTCGCATCCCCGAGTACGGCAATCGCTGCGTGAAGCGGATATCATTACCATATCCATTGGCGGGAATGATCTGATTCGTACGTTCAAAGCAAGTAATGGCATTCCAAATGCCAGTAAAATGACACAGGTACTCGGAGAAACCCGCAGTAATGTATCCCAGATCATGCGGCACATTCGGCAGTTAAAGGGCAAACATGAGTATATGGTCCGATCCATCGGATTGTACAACCCGTACCCACAAGCGACGGAAGCTGCGTACTGGGTTCGCCAATATAATTCGTTTCTGAATGGAGCGGGATCGGGCAACTATGCGTGTGCTCAGGTATATGACAGGTTTGAAGGTCGTGAACGTGAACTGTTGTTCTGGGACAGAGTACATCCCAATGCAAGAGGATATCGTGTCATTGCAGAGCAGCTTAATCGGACTGGATACTATCCATTCTCTTGATAGATCCGGAACTGAACTAGACCGAGCGATGGACTTCCTTTAAGATAAATAGAAGACAGTTCCATTTTGTGAGATAAAGGGGTTAATTTTAGGTGCAAAACATCGATTCCGGTTCCCTCCATCCTTCAGAGCAGCAGCGTATTTCCGAAGTGTTGGCTTTATATGGTTTCACATCGGACTGGAAAGGAGAGCGTGGAAAGGGTGGGATGAATAATTCTACTTACATGCTCCATGTAGACGGGACTAATTACGTCATGAGACAATATGAAACACATAATGATCCGATGAAAATCGCCTTTGAACACGAGGTGCTGGCAGCCCTCCAACGTTCGAACTTTAAGCTTGATACACCTTCACCTGTAAGGCGGTTATCTGGTGAGGGAGGTACATTCCTTCCAGTAAAAGAACCCCTCACAGGTCATACCAAAATCGTGACTCTGTTTCGTTATAGGGAAGGCGTCAATCCCATCTGGCTTACACCAGATCAATTGATGGGGCTCGGTAAAGCGGCGGGGGCCCTGTCTTCTGTTATGGCTACGTTGGATATACCACTTGAACCTGTATACCCACCGTACTATCGAATTCAGGATGCGTATCCGCTCTGTTCACCAGAACGATTATTACAGCTATGCACATCGCCGCCGGAGCAATTGGCCGCATGTGCGAATGAGCTAAAGCAACTGAGAGATGAGCTGCCAGATCTGTTTGAAGCCCTGCGGGGAATGGAACATCTGCCGCATCAATTAGTTCATGGGGACGTGAATGCCTCGAATGTATTGGTAGATCAGCAGGATGGTGAAATCTGTGCCATTTTGGATTTTGAATTTGCGACATGGGATTTGCGGGTAATGGAGCTGGCTGTTCCGATGTCTGACCTCCTTACCATGGACAAGAGTGAGGATTGGATGTGGCAGGCTCAGGAGGGACTGATCGAGGGATTTCGGGAACAGGTCAGCCTGGAACCAGAAGAGTTGCTGGCCATACCTCGATTGATTTTGCTGCGTAGTCTGGATGTGGTCATGCATTTCATCAATCGGATGTTCGAGGGTACAGATGAGCCGGAAGTGGCTGTGGATCAGATTGTGAAGCTCAAACAGCGGATTGACTGGATGCGTCTTCATGAAGAACGACTGCGTGAAATATTGGTATATTAATATCGCTGTTATGAATAAAGTGCACTGTTTCTGCTCATACGAGGGCAGAGATCAGTGCACTTTTATTGGTTAGAAAAGTGATATATGAAGATTACAGTATATAGCGGATGACATTACGACATTACAAGCCACGTTTGCGGAACCAACTGCGGACAGCCCAGCGGCGCTCCTGACGTTTTTTGTATTTGGGTAACGAACGATAAACGTTCAACGATTGCTCGTATGCCTGCTTCGCGTCTGCATTACGTCCGAGGGAACGGTGAACCGAGCCGAGCAGATAATAAGCTTCACTGGAAGAGGAATGAATCTCCTGAAACTGATGCACATAATCCAGCGCTTTGTCCTCATGCGTATCTTTGAAGGCTCCAGCAAGGGTTAGGTACGGGCGTCCGTACTTGACTCTGGGGTTGATCTCGAGGGCTTGCAAAATATGACGTTCGCCTTTTTCGATGTTGCCCAAATGAAGCTCAGTCGTCCCTAATGCCTCCCAGTACTCAGCCGATTGTTCGTATGGGCGCTCCAGTTCAAGCAATAACGCATGTGCCTCATTGTAACGCTTGCGCTCAATTAACAGGCGAGCCAGTTCCAGCTTGGAAGAAACTTCATTGGGACTCATGGCAAGCTGCTGCCGAAGAAGGGAGATGTTACGCATACGCTTCAGAGGTTTCGTGAAGCTTGGGAATACGCCAACGTAACGACGATCCAGGAAATACAGTATAACGAGTAAAATAAGGATGGCAATGAACGGATTACCTACAATCCGCCATAGAAGCCCAAAGATAAGAAATTTTATAAGCACAGGTTCAACTCCATTTATGATGTAATCGCGTTTCGTACACTTAAAATATATTTCGACTGATCCAGCGGGTTAACTCCTCTGCGTTTGCGAGCATGATTCACATCCGCAGGACAATCTTGGTATCCGGCAAACGAAGTCGTAAGCACCCCGCGGCCGCTTGTCTCGGAACGCAGTTTCACCGGATAATCCATTGAGGTGGCAAGAGGCATAACTCCTTCAATAATACAACGTCCGCTACCAATGACGGGGGCTTCGAAGGTTGCCCGCATATGTACCAGATCGCTAAGGGCCTTACCGCCATATTCTTCCGGGACCGTCAGCCGGAACTGAAGAAGGGGTTCCAGCAACGTGGTACCTGTTCTCGACAATCCATCCATGATTCCCATAGGCGTGGCTACGACAAAATCCAATGGATGCGTATGCCAGACATGATGTTCCCCTTCCACCAGCGTGATGCGCAGATCGGTTACTTCCCAACCGAGCATACCTTGAGACAAGGCTTCCGGAATTCGTCGTTCAACTTCATTCTGATAACGTAACAGCAGATCATCTGTCCTTACGGTTGAGGAATAGATCAGACCGCTTCCGCGAGGCAAAGGTTCAATCTTGAAGCGGAGGATGGCCCAGCAGGGCTTAGGCATCGTATAGGCGATATAACCTTCTCCGGCTGTACGGGGTGTCTCCTTATAGATGACGGATGGCGGATCAAACACGACATCCAATCCGAAACGACTCAGCAACAGGCTGGATAAAATCTCAAGCTGAATGGTTCCCATGACCTTGAGATGCAGTTCCCGTTCCTCCGGCAACCATTGCAGGTCGAGTAAGGGGTCTTCATCCGTCAACTCTTGCAATGCTGCAACAAGATCGGGGTAACGTGCCGAGTCCTTACCGTGCACTTGTACGGTCAGCAAAGGTACAGCCATCTGTGGCAGAGGAGGCACACCCTCAGGATTGCCGATAATGTCACCCACATGTGTGTCACTCAGTCCGTACAGCATAGCAATCTGCCCCGCGTGAACGGCACCGGTATCCGCCCATTTCGACCCATCCATGCGGCGAATCTGCGTCACCTTCTCTTCAAGCTCCCGCGTCGAATTATGGATGGTATCCCGATTGTGTAAGCTGCCACCATACATACGGACGTAAGCCGTACGTCCCATCGTGCGATCACGTTCAATTTTGAACACAACACCGGATACGGGAGAGTCCACTGGTTGTGCAGGTGCAGGCAGAAATGCAAGGACTGTGTCCAGCAATGCCGTGACGCCAATTCCTTTACCGGAAGCACCATAACACACAGGGAACATCTCACCCTGATGCACATACCGCAGGAACGCTTCATTCAGATCCCTTTGCGATAACGGAGTTTCCTGAATGTAGGCTTCCATGACCTCTTCGTCCAGCTCGGCAAGTATCTCGACCAGACCTGGAATGGAAGGGGTGCCATCTGACAGAGAATCTTGATTTGGGTTCCATAGGGAGTCGATGCCATGAAATGAATCTTCATGGAGCTGATACGTTTGGATTTCGCATGCGAAAGGGGACAGGGTAGAACGAATCTGCTCCATTACCGCTGGGGCAGATGCGCCAATCCGATCCATTTTATTAATATAAATGATGGTTGGGATGCGAAGTGAACGAAGGGCATGCCAGATGGCTTCACTCTGGGACTGAATGCCTTCTACTGCCGACAGAATGAGAATAGCGCCATCCATTACCCGTAGCGTTCGCTCTACTTCGGAGCTGAAATCAATATGACCAGGTGTATCAATGAGGTCAATGATGGTGTTCTTCCAGATCAGAGAGGTCATGGCTGCCTGTACGGATATGCCACGTTCTTTCTCAATGTCCAGGGAGTCTGTGGCTGTTGTTCCGTCATCTACACGTCCCGGACTGCGGACGACACCACTCTCAAATAACATATGCTCGGTGGTAGTTGTTTTTCCCGCATCCACATGGGCGAAGATGCCAATATTCCTGCGATTCAATTCGTTTAACATGGAATGCTAAGCTCCTCTGACAACGGAATGCAATGTTTCCGACAAGTAATAATCCAGATTATCATACCACATCTTCCATATGGAAGAATATGTGGATATATATGATTGGGGCGTTTCTATTTTAACGAGAACTGTTCATGGTTCTGCGATAAGCTGCGGGGGTTGTACCGGTTAATTTTTTGAATTGACGGTAAAAGTGGGGCAGGCTATCGAACCCGCAAGCATCGGCAACGGCTGCCATTGTCTCATCACCTTGTACCAGATGCTCTTTCGCCATAATGACCCTTCGCGCTAATGCGTAATCCGTTAGAGTCATTCCCGTGTATCGTTTGAAGGCACGACTGAAATGGGCAGGGGATACAGAGGCGTACTGCGCCAGTTCGGGGAGGGACAGGCCACTCCGAAGGTTATCGTCAATATGAGAGATCGTAGAAGAGAGCCATGAGGGACCCGGAGCGGATTTACCCGGATTCGCAGGTCCTGCAGCTTCCAGACGTTCCAGAAAAATGAGTAACAGTTGCAGCCTTAACAGGGCCGCATGTGCGCTTAGATGATGACCTAGCTGGAATTCGGTCTGAATATCATCAATAAAAGCGGCCACCTGTGATTGCTCCTCTGTGTTTAGATGCCTCTTATACACGCGTTGTTTACGACAACGTTCAAACAGGCTTAGCAAGGAAGAAGCAGCACCTCCGGCGGTGGATGCAAGCAATCCCGGGCTGAAGAACAATGCCGAAGATGTGACAGGGTTGCCTGCATCCGGCAAGGCTCGGTGAACCGTGCTGCCTGGAATGATGAACAGATCTCCTTCTTGCATATTCTCAAGTCCCGTATCAATAAAAATGCTTCCCTGTCCACGATATACATAGATAATTTCATGCCAGTCGTGAAGGTGATCTGGCAGTTCGTTCTGAGGGGATTTGGTGTCGCTGTACACCAGGCGGAACGGAATACCGGATTCTGCTTGAATAGTCGTACGAACAGGTGAACGTTCCATAAAGACTCCTTTCCAGACGATCGTCTTCAACGAGATGTTATACCTGGTCATGAGAGAGTATATTTACCGCAATATAAGCAATTTAATTTCCTTTTATTGATGATACAATGAATTTAAAGCGTTTACAATAAAAGGGTGCAGAGCCTTTGAGCTGCATCCCGACAGTACAAATAATCGATGAGGTGAGTGTCCATGTCGGCAAGCACGAAACGGCCAAGATTGAAGCTGAATTTACTGGGGAGCGATGGTCAGCGCAAGTGCAAGGAGATTATGGAGCGTCCCGTGAAGGTTTTGCAGATTGGAGAAGGTAATTTCTTGCGGGGATTTGCAGACTGGATGCTTCATGTGAGTGCCAGACAAGGCAAATTCCATGGAAGTGTAGCTGTTACCCAACCACGACCGGGAGGCAAGGCCAAGCTGGAGCAGATTCGCGATCAGGATGGGTTATATACAATGATTACGCGTGGTCTGTCTCAAGGAAAGCCGGTTGAGCGGACAGAATTGATCTCCATTTTCTCACAGTGTATCAATCCGTATGAGGAATGGGATGCCTTTCTGAACTTGGCGGAACTGCCTTCACTTGAGTTCGTTATTTCCAATACAACCGAATCAGGATTGAAATATACGTATGCGGACTATATCGAGGGTGAACCCGTTCAATCATTTCCGGGGAAATTAACGGTTTTTCTGCATCAGCGATATTTGAAATTTGATGGTGATCCATCCAGAGGTTTGATTCATCTGCCATGTGAGCTGCTTGAAGGCAATGGGGATGTGCTGCGCAGTTGTGTCCTCCGTCATAGTGAGGATTATGGGTATTCGGATGGCTTCCGTTCATGGATCGAGAAACATAATCACTTCTTGAACAATCTGGTAGACCGAATTGTCACAGGTGCGCCGACCCAGGAGGAAGCCGATTCCCTGACGAATCGTTGGGGTTATGAGGACCAGTTGATTAATACGGCAGAGCCATATCATTTCTGGGCCATTCAGGGTGATGAATCATTGGACAAAAAACTTCCTCTCAAGCAGGCAGGTCTTAATGTACATTGGGTGAAAGATCTGAAGCCTTTTCAGGTACGCAAGGTTCGTATTTTGAATGGGGCGCATACCTTAATGTCATCCCTCGGCATTCTTCAAGGCAAGCAGCATGTGAGAGAAACAATGGAAGATCCACATTTTGGCTCATGGATCAGGGAAGCTGTGCATCAGGAGATCGTCCCTGCTCTGGATATGCCCGATCATCAGCTGGACCAGTATGCAGAAGAAGTGTTCGAACGGTTCCTTAACCCGTATATTAATCACAAATTGCAAGATATTGCTTTGAATACGATCGGGAAATTCAAGGTTCGTGTGCTGCCTACACTTTTGTCTTATGAGCAAAATCAGGGAAGTTGGCCAGAACGTTTAATTCAAGGGTTTGCTGGATTATTGTGTCTCTATCGTCCGGTAAATACGCCAGAAGGTTACAAGGCACAACGACTGAATGGAGAGGACATTTTGCTGCGGGATGACCCGGATGTCCTGGCTGCTTTGGCTGCACACTGGGACGGTTATGACATGCTTAACAGGGATCAGAACCAACTGGATAACCGGGTAGCGGCTGTGTTGTCAGATACCCTGATCTGGGGCGAAAATCTGGATGCAAGAGAAGGGCTGCGTGCAGCACTTGTTCGTGAAATCGGATTGTTGGAAGGTGAAGGGAAATGAACACAACAAGTACAATCAATGACTGGATTGCCATTCAACCACAGGATGATGTCATTATAGCGCTTCGGGATTATGCCAAAGGAGAACGTATTACATTGCCAGACGGTGTTTCCTTTACATTGCTCGATGACGTGCCGAAGGGGCATAAGATTGCTGTGCATACGCTGGCACCAGGTGATGATGTAATGAAGTATGGTTTCTCCATCGGGATTGCCCAAGAGCAGATCGAGCAGGGAAGATGGATTCATAGTCACAACCTGAAGACAGGGCTGCACGGATTGCTTGAATATGAGTACCAACCAGGAGCCAAGGTTCAGACAGACATGCCTCCGGAACATCTGCGCTCATTCGATGGATATTTGCGCCCCAATGGTGAAGCAGGAATTCGTAATGAGATCTGGATTGTGAATACGGTTGGATGTATCAATAAAGTGTGTGAAGCATTGGCACGTATGGGTCAGTCCCAATTTGGAAGCCGGGTAGATGGTGTATTTCACTTTCCGCATCCATTCGGGTGTTCACAGCTTGGCGATGATCTGAAGTATACACAACAGTTGCTGGCTTCCTTAGTGGAGCATCCGAACGCAGGAGGCGTGCTTGTCATCGGTCTGGGCTGTGAGAACAATCAGGTCGATGAATTCCGTGAGTGTATTGCTCCGGAATACCGCGGCAAAGTACGGTTTCTCAAAGCACAGGAAACGGATGACGAGCTTGAGGAAGGGCTTCGACTGATGGAAGAACTTGTGGAGATCGCTGAACATGAACAACGGCAGCCGCTTCCGCTCAGCAAACTCAAAATTGGTTTGAAGTGTGGCGGTTCCGATGGTTTATCTGGCATTACAGCCAATCCGCTGGTCGGTGCAGTTGCTGATATGCTGGTTGCTGCCGGGGGTACGGCTATTCTGACGGAAGTTCCGGAGATGTTTGGTGCGGAGACAATCTTAATGAACCGGGCTGCCAATGAGCAGGTATTTCATGATTTGGTGGACCTCGTGAACGGCTTCAAGCAATATTTTGTGAACCATGGCCAGAACATCTATGAGAATCCTTCACCTGGTAATAAGGCTGGTGGCATCACAACGCTTGAGGAAAAGTCACTTGGATGTACGCAAAAGGGAGGACGTTCTTCCGTAGTCGACGTTTTACGTTATGGCAAACGAGTAACTCAAACCGGTCTGAACATTGTAGAAGCACCGGGTAATGACCTGGTATCTGTAACGGCACTGTCTGCGGCGGGTGCACATATTGTGCTCTTCACAACAGGGCGGGGGACTCCCTTCGGAGGTCCGGTACCTACCGTCAAGATTGCGACCCAATCCGATCTGGCTAATCGCAAAAAACACTGGATTGATTTCAACGCAGGCCAGCTGTTGGAGGGGCAGACGATGGATGAGGTCAAAGTACAGCTGTTCAGCCAACTGATTGATATTGCTTCAGGACGGTCACATACACTCAGTGAGCAGCATGGATTCCGGGAGATTGCCATATTCAAGGATGGCGTAATTCTCTAAATTCATTGTCGATGGGGGCTGTTAATCGTCTAGGTTGCATTATAGGGTGAACCACAGCCAATTCCGGTTGAAATCTGAACTACAACCGGGATTGGCTTTATTTAGATTGTACGGATGCCAAGCGCTTTGGAGATGCTTGATAATGCGGCAGGTGAAGCATGTTGTTGTAGTTGCACAGTCAATAGTTCACGTGCCTCTTCTATGCTGCCTTCAAATGGCTTAATGTCATGACGTTGCATCCAGTGATCTGCGGTTTCATATGCGGAGCTGTTCCATGCAACTTTGCCTTCGGCGAGCCCCTCTTTTTCTTTGGTTCCACTGATCACAATGGCTGCACAGCCCTGAAGGTCCAGAAGTCCACGGTCAAATGTTTTTTTGTCCTCTTTTGCCCCGAAACCGGCTTGTGATCGCAAGGCACGTCCATCGATGCCTTCCTGTTCTGCAACTAACGCATGGAGTTTGAACGCCTCACGGGAGAGTAGACCCGCTTCATACTGTTCCTTGATGGTTCTGGAATCGGCCAGCAGTCGGTGTACCCAAGGGAAGTATTCAGATGAGACAAGAAGCGCTTTCTTTTTGACAAATTTTCCATATGCAGCAATGCCCTCCTCAGCCAGGCGTGAACGCCATAACCAAGGATCGAGTTCATCATCCTTGTGCCAATGTTCTTTGGGGGTTAGCGATGACAGCGAAGGATAATCGGCAAATAGTGGTGCCAGAGGCAGCAGCCCTATAGACTGGATACGCTGTACTGCTTGTTCGTACGTTATAACGGCTTCATATGTCATGATATCAGTAGGCTCCTTTTTGTGTGTAGTCAGGCTACGACTTGGTTGAAGCGAGGTATCTTTGGCTCACTTCCTCGGCATGCTGACGAATCTCACTGCGAAGTTGGAGGGGTTCAATCACTTCAGCTTCACGTCCCAATCGGTAAAAGAATCGGACGGCCCAGTCCCATTCCCCTGGTGGACAAAGGAATGATAATTCCCAGAGATCCGGGGCAATTTCAATCATCTTTTCACCAATATGCTCGTCCTGTTCAGCTTCAATCATTCCCCGGTAACTCAGTCGTGCCTTAACTAGTGTTGGCGGCTGTTCTGGAGGGATCGGCTTGCTCTGCTGTTGCTCCGCCTGTTCGTGAAACACGAGTGCATCCTGTGGTTCGATCGCCTTGACTTCGATAATTCGGTCAACCCGGAACAGACGCTGTTCACCATGTTCGATCGAATATGCTTCACAGTACCAGAAGCCGGAGGAAGCATATACCCGTGAGGGACAGATATGCAACCACCGCTGACGTGTTGCGGAGCGATATAGCACACTAAGCCACCCATGTTCGGGTATGCATGCCAGCAGTGCGTCCAGATGAGGAAGAATGTAATTGCGGTCTGGAATATGATGATGCAGCTGTTTGAGCATGGGATCAATTCGCGACATGATATCATCCGGAATGATGGCCTTAACTTTGTTCATCAGGGTCCAGCGTTTCTCATGAAAGGGTGTATCCGCGTAGCGACTTAGACCTTCAAGAGCGAATATGAGCGTCGCTGCTTCTACCGGGTCCAGCTGTAATGGGGGTAATACGTAACCCTCCATAAGTCTGAAACCGCCTCCCGGACCGGAAATGGCAATAATGGGCACATTCATCTCGGAGAGGGACTGAATATCCCGAAGAATCGTGCGACGGGAAACCTCAAATTTCTCGCCTAATGAGTGTGCCGTTTCGTGACCATGCTGTAATGCCATTACGATGGCAGCAAGCCGATTTGTTCTGTTCATGTCAGCCACTCCGTTTCGATCTGCGCCGCCGGAAAGTGATGTCGTAGTTATATTTCTATTGTAACAACGAATAAGTGACATCATGAGTGTCACCAATATTTCAACTGTTCATTATTTTATAATGGATCAACATCAGGATTCACAAGCATGTTCCGGCAGGCTTTGTTAAAATGTGTTTCTCGTCCAATTCGCTTTGCATACTGATATTTCCTTCTATCAAAAAGACCACAGATCATGCCAAAAACCCGTATCCGGTGTAGACGGATACGGGAAGTAGCAGCTTTTGGCTTACAGAAGACGATAAAGGTCTGAAATCTATACCAATATCCTTGCTGAAGACAATAACAAGTATAAAAGGAATGAATATGTGACACTTTGTATCACGGGTATTTCTATCACATTTTTTCATTCCGAATAATTCCAATTAAGCGAAATCGCTTATTTCATTTCGAGCAATTGCACTCCACGGGCTTCAATCTCAACACTTCCCGAAAGCTCACGATTGGTGAGCAGATCATGTGCCTTAGCTGTTCCCAGATCATAGGATTGCGTGGTTGCGTTATGGTTCATGACAAACAGGTAGGGCTTGCCGTCTTTGGTTCGTGCGCTTACTTCAACACCTTCTGGTGTCTCAAGCAAGGACTCTACGTTCTTGGCTGCTGCAAGCTGTCCCAGCAAACCATCCAGGAAGCGCTCATCCGGGTCGGATGCAACGTACCATGCTTCACCTTGACCAAAGGTATTACGTGTCACAACAGGCATGCCTTTATAAAAGTCGTCTCCATACTCCGCGATGACCTCAGCTCCCTCACTGTGCAGCAGGTCACATAGCATACCGCAGCCATACTCTCCTTGAAGATCACCGTAGGTTTCTTTGAGGACAATGCGGTTCTTTTGCTCAGGCAGCAGGGCATCAATCTCTTCCACCCAGATTCCGAGCAGTTTACGAAGTTCTCCCGGATATCCACCTGTGGTCACGAGATCGTTCTCGTTGACAATGCCACTGAAGAAGGTTGTCAGGAATGTTCCACCTGCTTCAACAAACTTCTCCAGTTTGACGGCAAATCCTGGTTTAACCATGTAAAGGACAGGGGCAAGGACAATGTCGTATTTGCTCATATCCGTATCCACACTGATGATATCTACTTGTATGTTGCGGCGGAAGAAGGCTGCGTAGTATTTATGGATCTGATCCACATAGTTCAGGGCAACCGTAGGTCCGCTTGATTTTTCGATGGCCCACCAGTTATCCCAGTCGAACACAATCGCTACTTTGGATTCAACAGATGCATCTAGCGTGGTATCTCCAAGGATCTGCAATTCCTTACCCAGCTCAGCAACTTCGCGGAATACACGTGTATTCTCATGCCCAGCATGCTCAATAACTGCACCATGATACTTCTCACAAGCACCGATGGAGCGGCGAAGCTGGAAGAACATAATGGTATCGGCCCCGTGCGCAACAGATTGATAACTCCACAGACGCATGACACCTGGACGTTTCAGGGAGTTATATGGCTGCCAGTTCTGCTGACTTGGTGTTTGCTCCATCAGCATAAACGGTTGACCATCTTTCAGTCCGCGCATAAGGTCATGAGCCATTGCCGTGAAGCTGACGGGTGTTGCGAGACCGGGATAGCTGTCCCAGGAGACAATATCCATATATTTTGCCCATTTGAAATAGTCCAATTGTTTAAAGAATCCCATCAGATTGGTAGTCACAACGGAGTCCGGAATATGTTTTTTGATCGCATTGTATTCCAACAGATAACAATCCAGCATGCTGTCGGAGTTGAAGCGAGAATAGTCCAGCGAGATTCCCTGGAACGTTGAATTATTGTTACCCCAATGTTCGCTCAGGTTGCTTGGTAATACGATCTCGTCCCAATCGTAGAAGGTATGCCCCCAGAAATTCGTGTTCCATGCTTTGTTGACCTGTTCCAGAGTCTGATAGCGTTCTTTCAGATACACGCGGAACGCTTTCTCACAGTTGTCACAGTAGCACTCACCGCCATATTCGTTGGAGATGTGCCATACGAGAACCGCAGGGTGATCCTTGTATCGTTCGGCCAGTTTATCTGCAATCTTCTCAGCGTATTTGCGATAGGTCGGGCTGTTGGGACAGGAATTATGGCGCCCACCGAATTTGCGTTTGCGTCCATCGGCATCTACACGAAGCACGTCTGGATATTTCTTTGCCATCCAAGCCGGATGGGCAGCAGTGCTTGTTGCAAGGCATATATAGACACCATTTTCATATAAACGATTAATGAGTTGGTCGAGTTCTTCAAAACGGTAAGTAACTTCATCAGGCTGAATCAGTGCCCATGAAAATACGTTGATTGTGGCAATATCAATGCCTGCCAATTGGAACATGCGCAGGTCTTCAAGGTGGGTTTCGTGATCCCACTGTTCCGGGTTATAATCGCCCCCGTAGAACATTTTGGGCAGTTTGCTGCTAATCAATGTGTTCACCTCTTGTATAAGAATAATCCTATACTATATGATACATATGACTTTTAAAATATAATAAAAGTAATGACTCATATAAGAATACGGAAGTCTATTTCAGCTTATACCCAAGGAGGCATCCCATGTTTATCTCCCCCCGACATCAACGATATTTCATGACATCACGTGATCAGCCGCTACCCCTTTATATTGAGAGCCTGGGTTATAACGGCAATCAGGAGAAGGTGTCCAGACCTGTGGGGTATCCCTGTTACCACTGGCTTCAGACCGTGAAGGGAGCCGGAGAATTCAAGTTTGCCGGGTCCACGGTCATACTGGGGGAAGCATCAGGTATTTTGCTGCCGCCGAATGAACCGCATGAATATGTGCGCGCCCAAGGAGAGTGGGAGACTCTTTACATTACATTTGGCGGTTCCCAGTGTCCGGCAATCTTGGAGTCGCTTAGTCTGGGTGAAGCGGCGTTCCATCAGTGGGAGCAGAGCAGTCCGTTCAACGATTACGGCCAGGAAGTGCTGGATTCAATCAGAAGTGATCAGGATTTATCGGGACTCGAAGCGTCAGCGGATATATACCGATTTCTGATTTTGCTCAAAAAACATGGCATGACGGGCAATCGTTCTTCCATCTCACATGCCGTGGAGAGACTCGCTCCGCTCATTGCATTCATGGAACAGCATTATGCGAATCCCGAGATTGGGCTCGAACATATGGCTGACCTCACGGGGATCTCATCCAGACATCTGAATACCTTGTTCAAGCAGTCCTTTGGCATGACAGCCTACAGTTATTTTATTTTGCTGCGCATTCGCAAAGCCAAGGAAATCATGACCGCAGAACATAGACCCACGATTAGGGAAACTGCAGTTAGGGTAGGGTTTCGAGATGCAAGCCATTTTGTTGCAACCTTTCGCAGGATTGAGGGGGTGACTCCTGAACAGTTCCGTAATTTGTACTAACATGTACCCAAATGATCAAAAAGTGATGCCAGGAAGGTATTGATGCGTTAGGGTCATTACCGTTATGATGGTATCGATTCCTGAGATTCGAAAACGTTTAAACGGACCCATGGTTCCGTTCTACTTGGAGAGGATGATTGAAGATGACAACAACTATACCTTTATGGGATCATGCTGCACCTTATGCAGCCCAGGGCCATGAAGACGAAATGCCACATTTGATTCCATTTATTCACCCCGGTTCAGAGAGCGCTGTCATTGTATGTCCAGGTGGCGGTTATGGATTTTTGGCTGATCATGAAGGTGCTCCAATAGCTGAATTGTTGAACCGTGCAGGTATCAGTGCATTTGTCCTGAAATATCGGGTGGCGCCTCACCAGCATCCTGCACCTATAACAGATGGTCAGCGAGCCATACGTTATGTTCGTGCTCATGCTGAGCAGTATGGCATCAACCCTGCCAAGATTGCAGTACTTGGTTTCTCCGCAGGCGGACATCTCACAGCAACACTGGGAACGCTATATGACGAGGGACAACCGGATCATGAGGACCTCATTGAACGCCAGAGTTCACGCCCGGATCGAGTTATTCTCTGTTATCCGGTAATTACGATGGAGTCCTACGGACATGCTGGTTCCCGTGAGAATTTGCTTGGGTCTGACGCGTCTGCCGAGCAGATCAAGGCTTTCAGTGCGGAGCAGCAGGTGAGAGCGGATGCTCCAGAAGCATTCATCTGGCATACCAGCGATGACCAGGCAGTACCTGTGGAGAATAGCTTGCGTTATGCGCTTGCATTGGGCGAGCATGGCATTCCCTATGACTTGCACGTTTTTGAGAAAGGTTCACATGGTCTTGGATTGGCTGAGGACAACCATGCGATTCGGGTATGGTCGGATCTGTGTCTCACATGGCTCAAGAATCAAGGCTGGTAATTTTCTGGCTGGTATCAAGTGAACGGTCCTGACTAATCGAGCAATCCGTATATTAGCGCTTTGAAGCGAAGGAGAAAATAACGATGAAATTGCAAAAAAACGACAAGCTTTTGTTTATCGGGGATTCGATTACGGATTGTGGTCGGGAACATCCTGTAGGTGAAGGCAGTTCAGGTCTGGGCCATGGTTACGTAGCGCAAGTCTATGCCCTCTTGCGGTCCATATATCCGGAGTTGATGTTGCGTGTCCAGAATGTGGGTAATGGTGGAAATACGATTCGTGATCTGAAACAGCGCTGGGATCGTGATGTGCTTGACCTTAAACCGGACTGGCTGACGATCATGATCGGCATTAATGATGTATGGCGTCAGTTCGACAACCCATTGTCAACAGACTCACATGTGTATCTTGAAGAATACGAATCCACATTGCGTGAACTGGTGGCTTCGGTTCGTCCCAACCTGAAAGGTCTGGTACTAATGACGCCTTATTATCTTGAGGCCAATCCGGAAGACCCGATGCGGGCAACGATGGATATCTACGGAGAAGCGGTACGCAGGGTAGCCAGTGAGTACGATGCGGTGTATGTGGATACACAGGCTGCATTTGCTCCATTTTGGGATCATTTCTATACGTCTGTGTTGACTTATGACCGGGTACATCCGGATGCAACGGGCCATATGGTACTGTCCAAAGCACTCTTGGATGCCATCGGATTCGAATGGTCAGGCGGCGTCAAATCTGAATAAGGACGTGATGGCATGAGCGACGTAACTGTAGCAGTACAAACCCCGGCATTATTGGGGGAAGGTCCAAGCTGGGATGCGGAGAACAATCGATTATTGTGGGTAGATATTGAAAGTTTTAAGGTGCATGTGTATGATCCGGCTACAGAGCAGGATCAGGCTTATGATGTCGGTGAACATGTCGGGGCTGTTGTTCCCTATCGTGGTGACGAAGTTTTGGTTGCTTTACGCAGTGGATTCCATACGTATCACTTGCATACGGGTGAGCTGCATGCCATTGAGGACCCCGAACAAGATAAGGATACCAATCGTTTTAATGATGGAAAATGTGATGCGAAGGGCCGCTTCTGGGCAGGCACGATGAGCATGAATAATGAAAGCAAAGCCGGATCGTTGTATTGTTTGGAGCAAGGGCAGCCCGTTCGCACAATGGTACAAGGTGTGTCTACATCCAACGGCCTGGGCTGGAGTCCAGATCGGCAGACCATGTATTACATTGATACCCCGACACGTTCTATTGACCGGTTTGATTTTGATCTGACGGCAGGTACGATACAGAATCGGACAAGTATCATTCACATACCGGAGGAATTTGGTTTTCCGGATGGGATGACGGTTGATGGTGAGGGCATGCTGTGGGTTGCGCACTGGGGCGGAGGAAGAGTCACTCGCTGGAACCCCCATACATCAGAACTGTTGCAACAGATCGAGGTGCCGGCAGATCAGGTAACATCCTGCTGTTTTGGTGGACCGGATCTCGAAGAGTTATACATTACAACAGCACGTATAGGGATAAAGGAAGAACGTCTGAAAGAGACACCGGATGCGGGCTCACTTTTTGTCATCAGACCGGGAGTTAAAGGGCAGGAGACTCACGCTTATGGTAGCCAGCAATAAACAGGTGCCAGTCATGCAGTGAACCTTAGTGAACCTCTGCCTGGTTTGCCAGGTAAGAAACGATTTCATTTTTTACTCTTATATAAAATGTCAAAAGGTGCTGTTCTAACAGCATCTTTTTTTGTTGATTTAGATTATCGTCTGTATAGAACAAAAATAAAACGACTTTTCATTGAAGTAACGGACCGAACACTTCCATTTTGTGGTATTATTTGGATTGAAGATAAAGCTCTACGGAGGACGCATTAAATATGTAGGAAAGGGTGTAATTATGAAATTAAATCATCTGAACCTAACAGTTACTGATGTTCCAGCTGCTCGCGAGTTTTTAGAGACTTATTTTGGTATGAAATGTGAAGGTACGAGAGGAAACGCATTTGCAGTTATGTTTGATGATGAAGGCTTTATTCTCACTCTAATGAAGGGTAAAAACGTACTCTATCCAGTGACTTTTCATATCGGATTTCCCCAACCGACCGAACAAGAGGTTGACAGAATATATAGTCTTTTGAAAGACAATGGCTTTGAAGTAGACGCACCTAAACATGCACACGGTTATACTTTTTATGTTGAAGCCCCTGGTGGATTTACTGTTGAAGTCTTGTGTTAATCTATATCCCATTGAAGTCGCTATTTTAGCGGCTTTTTTTGTTGTATAAACGATTTTAAACACTGAAAATATTTTACAAAAATCGGAATTTCGACAGAGGGGTTTGGGGGTTTCCAGCGAATGTTATTTATTGAAAGTATTATCCAGATAACCGCGAATCAAGAACAATTATGTAAGCGCTTAACAATATGACTGAAAGGGGGTGAGGCTTCTTGTATCAAGGGATGCATTGATTCGTCTGGCACGCCATCATCAGCACGATGAGACAGCGGGGATAGACCGAAATGCAGTAACGAAGTAGAAGAGGAGGATAAGTTGATATGAGAACGTTTATGGGTAAATTGCGAATGATGAGTCTGACGGTTGCCGTAGTAACCGCTTCGCTGGGAGGACTTGCTGGAACGACACTGGCGGCACCAAGTGAAGCCTATGAGTGGAAAAATGTGGTGACGGGTGCAGGAGGCGGGTTTGTACCGGGTATTATTTTCAACGAGTCGGAAAAGGATCTGATCTACGCCCGTACGGATATCGGGGGAGCCTATCGCTGGAATGCGGCTGACGAGAGGTGGATACCCTTAACGGATTTTGTCGGCTGGGATGACTGGAACAAGAATGGTGTGGACGCACTGGCTACGGACCCGGTTGATCCCGATCGGGTGTATATGGCAGTTGGGACGTATACGAATTCGTGGGACCAAAATAATGGCTCCATCTTGCGCTCTACGGACCGGGGAGATACATGGCAAACCACAACACTTCCGTTCAAAGTGGGCGGCAACATGCCGGGACGTTCAATGGGAGAACGCCTGACCGTGGACCCAAATGATAACAGTATTCTGTATTTCGGTGCACGAAGTGGTCATGGGTTATGGAAAAGTACCGATTACGGTGTGACCTGGAACGAAGTCACAAGCTTCCCGAATCCGGGAAATTATGTGCAAGATCCTTCGAATGAATATACCAGTGACATCGTAGGTCTGGCATGGATCACGTTTGACAAAACAACAGGTTCGGCAGGGCAAGCAACCCAGACAATCTATGTAGGTGTTGCGGATAAAGCTCAAAGCGTGTATCGCAGCACAAATGGCGGCCTGACCTGGTCAGCAGTTGCTGGTCAACCTACAGGTTATATCCCGCATCATGGTGTGTTTGATTCAGACGGAAGCCTCTATATTACGTACAGCGATGGTGTTGGACCGTATGATGGGGAAAAAGGTGACGTGTGGAAACTGAATACATCGACAGGTGTCTGGAGCAACATCAGCCCTGTTCCAAGCAGCAGCACGGATAATTATTTTGGATATGGCGGATTGGCTGTTGATGCACAGAATCCCGGTACATTGATGGTCGCTACATTGAATTCCTGGTGGCCGGATGCCACCTTGTTCCGCAGTACAGATGGCGGAGCGACGTGGACACGCATATGGGAATTTGAAGGATATCCGAACCGGAAGTTGCGTTATACACAGGATATTTCGGCAGCGCCATGGCTCACATTTGGCACCAATCCTGCCCCACCCGAAACAACCCCAAAATTGGGCTGGATGATCGGTGATCTGGAGATTGATCCGTTTGATTCGGATCGCATGATGTATGGAACAGGTGCTACGATCTATGGGACGAAGAACCTGACAGACTGGGATGATGACGAAAAAATCAATATTTCAGTGATGGCGAAAGGGGTTGAGGAGATTGCCGTACTGGATCTGATCAGCCCGCCAAGTGGTGCACATTTGATAAGTGGAGTGGGGGATGTCTCCGGATTCCGTCATAACAATCTGGACCAGGCGCCAGCTACCATATTTACGAGCCCGAACTATTCTTCCACAGAAAGTCTGGATTTTGCAGAGTTAAGTCCAAATACGATGGTTCGCGTAGGTAAAGCAGATTATGCTGCTGATCCAAATGCAAAATCCATTGGTTTGTCCAGTGACGGAGGCACTACGTGGTATAAGGCCAATGCAGAACCTGCCGGCACAACCGGAGGAGGGACCGTAGCCATCTCTGCGAATGGTAACCAACTCGTATGGAGCACATCAGATAAAGGTGTACATTATTCGACTGGCGGCAATTCATGGACGGCAAGCACGGGGATACCTGCACAGGCAAAAGTGATATCGGATCGTGTCAATCCAAACAAATTTTATGGATTTGCAGCCGGTAAAATCTATGTGAGTGTGAATGGTGGTGCTACTTTCACGGCCTCACCTGCGACCGGACTTCCGATGGAAGGAAATGCCGATCTGGATGCCGTTCCAGGCGTTGAAGGCGAACTCTGGTTTGCTGGTGGTAGTGAGGAAGAAGGTCCTTACGGATTATGGCATTCCACGGATTCAGGAGCGACATTCACGAAGCTTGCCAATGTAGAGGAAGCAGACAGTATCGGATTTGGTAAAGCGGCCCCAGGGCAAAACGTTGTTGCGTTATACACGGTTGCACAGATCGATGGAACACGTGGATTCTTCCGCTCCGATGACGGTGGGGCTAATTGGGTTCGTATCAATGATGATCAGCATCAGTATGCTCGTGTAACCACTATTACGGGTGATCCGCGTTTGTATGGAAGAGTATATCTCGGAACAAATGGCCGCGGAATTTTATATGCTGACCGTGTTGGAGGTAACAATGGCGGTGGAGACGGCGGGGGTACACCAGTGACCAACTCTGTGATTACACCGGTTACAGCCGAATTTGATCGCAAAGCAGGCAATCAGGTTAATATTCCAGTCACGTTAACGCTGAACGGCAATACACTTGTCTCCATTCGCAACGGGAATGCAACGCTGGTTTCAGGTACAGATTACACGTTGACAGGCAATGAGGTCGTATTAAGTAAAAACTACCTGGCTTCACTGCCAAATGGCGCAGCGGCGCTAACCTTTCAATTCAGCGCAGGCGCTCATGCGACCTTGAATCTGCTTATTAAAGACACGACAGCTGCACCTGTTGGAACCATACGCATTGAGATGTTTAACAGCAACACTTCAGCAACGGGCAGCTCGATTAGTCCCAAATTCAAACTGACAAATACGGATACTACAGCTTTGAATCTGTCTGATGTGAAAATCAGATACTATTATACGATAAACGGTGAACAGCCTCAGAACTTCTTCGCTGACTGGGCGACTGCTGGCAGTTCGAATGTAACAGGCACGTTCAGTGCACTCAATCCAGTTCGGACAGGTGCTGACCACGTGCTTGAGATTGGATTCACAGCTTCCGCTGGAACTCTGAATGCAGGACAAAGCACGGAAATCCATACGCGCATCTCAAAGAACAATTGGACCAACTATACGCAAACGGATGATTATTCTTTTGCAGGTAGTCAGACTTCCTATACGGACTGGTCCAAAGTCACCGGTTATATCGCGGGAAGTCTCCAATGGGGAATTGAACCATAAGTGAGTGATTTAACGAAATAGGATTGAAATAGGGGTCCTGATTCGCCAAATGATCAAATGGCGAGTCGGGGCTTCTTATTTTGTCGAAATATAGTGTAAACTATAGATAGTTACCATTGCTTAAAGGATCATTTTAAGATATAAAAAGATGTACAATCAATTTAAAATTAATGTAACCGCTAACACTGGAAAGTGTTTATAACCGATATATAATAGTTGGTATAGCCTGTACAGATATAGAGGAAAGATTAGACAAGGGGGTCGCGATCATGAACCGGTTGTGCAAGGTGCTGATTGTTGACGATGAGTTTCTGGTAAGACAGGGCATAAAGCACCATATGAACTGGGAAGCGGAAGGATTTATCATTGTGGGTGAAGCTTCCAACGGTGAAGAAGGATTACAGCAGGTGAACCTGTTAAAACCGGATATTGTGATCACCGATATTGTCATGCCTGTCATGGATGGCGAAACGTTTGTCCGTACACTAAAAGCCAGTAATCCGCAGATTGAAGTTATTGTACTTAGCAGCTTCAGTGAATTCGAGTATGTACGTTCAACGCTTCAGCACGGGGCAGCCGATTATATACTGAAACCCAAGCTGGATACAAATGAATTATTGCAAGTCCTTCAACGCACAGCGGGTAAAATTCCGGAGCTACAGTTCGAGCCGTCGCACGATGGCTGGAGACTTGGGCAACTGATGGAGAAGATGCTGTCCGGATTTACACTGGATGAAGATAGCGAAATGCCGATGATTCGAGATACCTTTCCGTATGAATCCTTTCGCTTGCTTGTGTATAAACCCGTGGGTGCTGGGGGAAATCCACTGAAGATGGATCAGGAACAGATTGAATCCAAGCTCAGGAGCGATCTGCCTGAAGTAGAATGTGCAATGGTTCCAGCAGAGGGTACATTACCTGTAATGCTTCTTAATGTCGACCCTGCAAGAGATGAATGGATGCTTGAACGGATCAGACAGTTGGCCAGTGAAAATGCAGCAGGAGAAGGCAGTCCTGGTTGGGTGCTTAGTGAAAGCTTTACTTCATTTGAACAAATGGGTGTTGTTTACCGGGAACATCTGATTAAGCTGATTGAATATCGCTTCTATTATAAGGATCGACCAATCCTGGTGTATGGTGAACTGCCTCCAATGCATCCCGCAGGTTATCAGTTTAATGTGAATATGTTTTTGCAGCATGTGAAGCGTAACCGGGTCGAAGCGGCAAGGGAGTATTTACAGGATCATGCAAAAACACTTGGACGGGATTATATTGCGGATGTGTTTGAGATCAAATCATTTCTCGGTAACTTGATCTTCAACGTGACCATTACCCTCGCGGATATGGATGTCCAGTCCACCGGGCTGGAAGAGAGCAAATATACGTATTTTAAAAATGTGGACGGGGCTTCAAGTCTGGACGAAGTCATGACTGTGCTTGACCAATTCATGACCGAAGTTCAGGAGTGCACCGCTGGTGCGGGTGGAAAACGAAGTGATCCCAACATGAAGATGCTGCTGGATTACATGCATGAGCACTTTGATCAGCCGCTCGGGCTTGCTGAAGTAGCCAAGCATTTTCATTTTAATCCATCGTATTTATCCAGTTATTTCTCATCTCACAAAAAAGAAGGATTTAATGAATACTTAAATAAAATTCGGATAGAAAAAGCCGAGGAACTGCTCCGATCCGATGATGTAACGATCTCTGAGATTAGCAGTATGGTAGGCTATTCCGATCATAGTTACTTTTGCAAAGTGTTCAAAAAATTCACTGGATTATCACCAAGCCGATACCGGCGCAAATTCTGGGCATAAAGTCAGAAGGATAAAATCATGAAGAAATGGATGAACCAATTATCTCGTCTCGGATTGTTTCCCAAGTTGTTTTTGGTTATGGTGGTCAGTATTGTCCTCGTTTCTGTACTCATCTTATGGACGACCATTCACATGTCAACCAATCTGTTTACTGAGACGTTCAGTATCACAAACTCCAAGGTGCTTAATCAGATCAAGACAAATTTTGAATCCTTTAATGAGGCCATTGCTGCCGTATCCAATAATGTGACGCAGAGTGGAGCGATCAGAGGATTCCTGTCCGAAGGAGATGCCGATTCCCTCACGATGGCCAAATCCTTCTATAATATGAGGGAAACGATGGATCGAATTCAGTCCATAACCGAATCCTACGAAGTAGGGATAACGATTATCGGGATTAATGGACGGAGCTATTCCACGAATCGTGCTCACCTTCAGTTGTCCGTGGATGAATTGAAGCAAGAGCCAATTACGATGGAAGCTGCTGAGACGCCCAGTCGTCTTATCTTTGATGATTACCAAAACGAGGCAACGATCGGGAGTCAGCAGATGATCTCTGCGACGAAAGCGTTGACGGACCGAACACGCAGCCGAATATACGGTACGCTCTATGTCACGATGAGAGAAGACATATTCCGGCAATTTTACAGCAGCTTTACAAGTCGTGGCAATGATGTGGTCATTATGAATGAAAAAGGTGAGATTGTATCATCGAATCGTGAAGACTGGATCGGAACAACTCAGCTGGATTTGCTATCGTATGCCCGGGATATGAACAACAACTCTCCGAGAAGTATTAATGCTCGTGTGATGGATCAGGATAGCGTTGTGCTATCCGAGTATCTACCGTTCTATCGGTTTTATATTGTCAATGTAGTGGATAAGGACCTGGCGATGGGTCAACTTATCGACATGAAGACGGTTGCCCTGATCTGTGCAGCTATCGTTGTGGGGGCACTCATCCTTGTGTTTCTCATCACCAGCCAGATTACCAAGTCACTGCGCAGACTTGTGAAGCAGATGTCCAACATTACAAAAAGTGATCTGGACAACTACATTCCGGTGAGTGGAAGCTACGAGAGCAGGCAGCTTGGTCATGCTTACAATTACATGCTTGATGAACTGCATGATTATGTGGATCAATTAGTACAGACACAGCATGAACAACGCAACGCAGAGCTTGCGGCATTACAGAGTCAGATTAATCCTCACTTCTTGTACAATACACTTGCATCTGTCAAAGTTCTGGTGCAACAAGGCAACAAAGACAGGGCTGCGGAGACCATTAACGCATTAATTGGATTGCTGCAAAATACGATCAGTGATGTGAGTCAGACGGTTACAGTGGAGCAAGAAGTCGAGAACTTGAAAAATTATGTCTTCATTAATCACGTCAGATATGGTGGCCGGATTAAAGCAGCTTTCTACGTTGCTCCGGATTGTACACACTATCATGTACCCAAACTGGTGATCCAGCCGTTTATCGAGAATGCATTTTTCCATGGATTTATCAAGAAAGAAACGGGTACGATTCATGTCATGGTTTCCAGAGCGGGAGAATCACTCATCTGTGAGATTATGGACAATGGTGATGGAATTGAAGGGCTTGTCATGGGAGAAACATTGCCCAATCCAAAGAACAATCGTCAACTATTCAGTGGTATCGGTATTCGCAACGTACATGACCGTATTGAGTTATTATATGGTTCACCTTACGGTGTCACGATTATGAGCAATGTCAGTGAAGGGACGAGAGTAACGGTTACATTGCCTTTAATCACGAGTTGAATTGAAACCCGATTCGATTGAATACACTAAAATCGAGATCCCTCGCTTCTGTTTTCTACAGAGGCGGGGGATTTTCACGTGTCAGAGGTAAAGCGGGTGAATTTTGTACTATTTCAAGATCAAGAAATTACAAAATCAAAAGAAATTACAAAAAACCAAATTTAATGCAAACGGTTTCTGTAAAGGTTTTCATTGTGGCAATAAGATGACAAATCCGTACAAAATTATTACTAACGAATGGAGATATGGGAATGATAAGATGAATACATCGAAAGCAACCGCTTTCAGAAAACGTAAACAAATTACACACAAAGAGGTCGAAGGGGAGTTGAATGTTTTGAAAAAAATGTGGGTATTGATGCTCGTTACAGTACTGCTGTTGTCCGCATGTTCATCCGGTGGCGGAGGTAATTCCGCTAGTGGTGGTGACGAAAAAACAAACGAAATTACGGTCTGGGCTTGGGACAAAGCTTTTAACGTAGCTGCAATGGAAACAGCAAAAGAAGCATATCAAAAAGCAAATCCTGATGTGAAAATTAACATCATTGAATACGCTCAAGCTGATATCATTCAGAAACTGAACACAGGTCTTAACTCCGGAACTGCCAGCGGTCTCCCAAACGTAGTTCTGATTGAAGACTATCGTTCACAAAGCTTCCTGAATGCATATCCTGATGCGTTCAAAGATCTGTCTTCCAGTATCACGGCTTCCGATTTTGCAGATTACAAACTCGGACCAACAGCGTTTGATGGCAAACAATACGGAGTACCATTTGACTCCGGCGTTGCTGGTTTGTACTACAGAACAGACCTGCTGGAGCAAGCTGGCTACAAAGCAGCTGACCTGCAAGACATCACTTGGGATGACTACATCCAAATTGGTAAAGACGTAAAAGCTAAAACAGGTAAAGAGCTTCTTTCTCTTGACCCGAATGACCTTGGTTTGATTCGTATGATGATCCAAACTGCAGGTAAATGGTATTCCGCAGAAGATGGTAAAACACCTGACATTGCTAATAATGCTGCTCTGAAAGAAGCGTTTATTACTTACAAAGCAATGATGGATGCCAACATTGTTAAATTGCACTCTGACTGGAGTCAATTCGTTGCCAACGCCAATAACGGTAGCGTAGCAACAATTCCTACAGGTAACTGGTTCTCACCATCTGTACGTCAAGAAGCTTCCCAATCCGGTAAATGGGCTGTAGCTCCAATGCCGAAAATGGCTGGTCAACCAAAATCTGTTCACGCATCCAACTTGGGTGGTAGCTCTTGGTATGTTATGAACAACGTTCCTGGTGCAGATCAAGCAGCTGATTTTGTAGCAAAAACATTTGGTTCTGACAAACAATTGTATCAAGATCTGTTGAACAACATCGGCGCAATTGGTACGTACAAACCAGCAGTTGATGGTGACGCGTATGCCAAAGCAGACGAGTACTTCGGCGGACAAAAAATCTTCACAGACTTTGCGAATTGGACGAAAGAAATTCCAAGCGTAAACTATGGTATCAACACATATGCCATTGAAGATATTCTGGTAGTAGAAATGCAAGCATTCCTGAACGGTAAATCAATCGATGACGTTCTGGCTGATGCACAAAAACAAGCTGAAGCACAATTAAACTAAGATACCCAAGGTAACTTATAGAACCCTAGGAAACATCGGAGCCGTCTCCCATGTCCGGCGCAAGTCGAACCGGATATGGCGAGAGGCTCCGTGGGTTCTACCCATGTTCCATGGAGAGAGAGGAGCCATACTGTGAAAGCCATGAATACAGGAGACAGTCTCCAAAAGAAAAATAATTTGACTGGATGGGCTTTTGTTTTGCTGGCTGTTGTCGGGATTGTTGCATTTTACTTCTACCCGATGATCCAAGCGCTGCTCTTATCGTTCAAGTCTGGTGTAGGAGCCAATCTTGAATTTTCGGGCCTTTCTAACTACAAAAGATTGTTAGTTGATACAACGTTCCGTACAGCATTATCGAATACATTTATCTACTTGATCATTCAAGTGCCTGTAATGATTATTCTCGGTTTGTTTATTTCCGTATTGCTGAATGACAGCACACTACGCTTCCGGAGCTTCTTCCGTACAGCGATTTTCTTGCCTTGTGTAACTTCATTGGTAGCGTACTCTGTTGTATTCAAATATTTGTTTGCACCAGATGGAATGGTGAATCAATTCCTTATGGGCTTGCACATTATTGGCGATCCAATTCAATGGATCACAGACCCGTTCTGGGCTAAAATTACGATCATAATCGCCGTTACTTGGCGTTGGACCGGATATAACATGATTTTCTATCTGTCATCCCTGCAAAACATCGATCAATCGATCTATGAAGCTGCAAGAATTGACGGAGCGAATGCTTTTACACAATTCTTCAAAATCACAGTACCTTTGCTTAAACCGATTATCCTCTTCACGTCGATCACATCAACGATTGGTACATTACAAATCTTCGATGAGATCATGAATATTACCAAAGGTGGTCCAGGTAATGCGACCATGTCGATTTCACAATACATCTACAACCTTTCGTTCAAATATTCACCGGACTTCGGTTATGCAGCAACAGTGTCTTATTCCATCGTAATCTTGATTATTGTATTGTCCATCATCCAGTTTAAAGTGGCAGGTGATAATAAAAATGGCTAAAGCTAAAGCAAAACGGATTTTCACGTATGTGTTCCTATCCATCGTCGCCTTTGTATCCATTTTCCCTTTCTTCTGGATGCTGGTCAGTTCA
The DNA here is from genome assembly GCF_037976585.1 of Paenibacillus sp. FSL k6-2145. Lineage (NCBI taxonomy): Bacteria > Bacillati > Bacillota > Bacilli > Caryophanales > Paenibacillaceae > Paenibacillus > Paenibacillus sp. FSL k6-2145. The sequence goes on from NZ_CP150267.1 coordinate 4,531,514, forward strand.
ACAAATGCATCAGTCGATGTCACCAAGGGTAGACTGCTGCCGGGTTCAGCTTTCATTGATAACTTTAACAAACTGATTGATTCGACAAATCTGGTACAGGCTCTCGGAAACTCGGCGATTATCTCTGTAATCTCCACTGTCTTGGCACTGTTTATTGGTTCCATGGCAGGTTATGGCTTCGAGGTATATCGCACGAAGTCCCGTGATGTCGTGTTTAATATCCTGTTGTTGTCCATGATGATCCCGTTTGCAGCGATTATGGTACCATTGTATCGTATGTTCGCAACAATCTCGGGAGTTGCACCGGTTATCGGAATCAACACGATGGCAGCAGTGATCCTGCCAACCATCGCAACAGCGTTCCTGATCTTTTTCTTCCGTCAGAACACCAAAATGTTCCCGAAAGACTTGCTCGAAGCTGGACGTATTGATGGTTTGAGTGAACTCGGCATCTTCTTGAAGATCTATATGCCAACCATGAAAACAACATATGCAGCGGCAGCAATCATTACATTCATGAGTAGCTGGAACAACTATCTGTGGCCACTCATTGTATTGCAAACACCTGACCAACAAACGATTCCGCTATTGATCTCAAATCTGGGTGCTGGTTATTCTCCAGATTACGGAGTAATCATGACAGCAATCGTTATTGCAACACTGCCTACAGCAATCGTTTTCTTCATCATGCAGAAACATTTTGTTGCAGGTATGGTAGGTTCCGTGAAGTAATGAAAACAGCATAATCCGTGCAAATGACGGGTGCAGGAAAGAAGAGAGGGCGCTGTTATGGCGTACCTCTGTCTTTTTTGTTTATGTAAAGCAAAAGGAAATCCAGAGTAAACCTTGAATAAGTCAAACTATAACGTTTTAAAGGGAGAGAGAGCCGATGAAAGCAACAAAGGCAGATATCAACTGGTTGGGGGACGTAAGTGTATTTGAGGTGAACCGTCTGCATGCTTATTCCGACCACCGTTATTACCAAACAATGGAAGAAGCAGTAGGTTCAAGCGCGATGTCCATGCGTTATGATCTGAATGGTACGTGGAAATTTAACTATGCTATTCGTCCAGACAGCCGTTCTGAGTTTTTCTATACATCCGATTTTTCCAGTGAAGGCTGGGATGATATTGAAGTTCCGGGGCACATCCAGCTACAAGGATACGGACAGATTCAATATGTAAATACACAATATCCTTGGGATGGCCTGAACGAAATTCGTCCGCCGGCATTGCCGCAGGATAAAAATCCGGTTGGAAGTTACATTCGCACATTCCACCTGCCGACAGGTTGGGAGTCGAATCCGGTATATATTTCTTTCCAAGGTGTAGAGTCTGCATTCTATGTATGGCTTAACGGACAATTCGTAGGATACGGGGAAGATAGCTTTACGCCATCTGATTTTGACCTGACGCCATTCCTACAGGATGGAGAGAACAAGCTCGCAGTTGAGGTGTATCAACGCAGCACAGGTAGCTGGCTGGAAGATCAGGATTTCTGGCGTTTCTCCGGTATTTTCAGAGATGTGTATCTGTATACGGTCCCTGCTGCACACGTACGTGATGTTCATGTGCGCACAGATCTGGACAAGTCCTATACGAACGGTACATTGCAACTAGATTTGAAACTGGAAGGAAAAGCGGTTGCTGGAGCACGTGTAGAGGCTGAACTTCGTGATCGTGAAGGTAATACCGTTAAAACGTTTGAATCCGAGGTTAACGATGGACAAGTAAGTCTTCGTGAAGATATTGGTACAGTGAATCTGTGGAGCGCAGAGATTCCATACTTGTATCGCCTTTATATTCGAGTATATGATGCTGCGGGTACACTGGTTGAGGTTGTTCCTCAAGCCGTTGGTTTCCGTACATTTGAAATGATTGATAAAGTGATGCACATCAACGGTAAACGTATCGTATTCAAAGGTGTGAATCGCCATGAGTTCAACCCGCGTCGTGGACGTGCAGTTACGAAGGAAGATATGCTGTGGGATGTTCGTACGATCAAACAGAATAATATGAATGCTGTACGTACGTCACACTATCCAAACCAAAGTCTCTGGTATGAGCTGTGTGATGAATATGGATTGTATGTTATTGACGAGATGAACCTGGAGACACACGGATCTTGGCAGAAACTTGGTGCCGTTGAGCCTTCATGGGTTATTCCAGGTGACAAACCGGAATGGCATGATATCGTTATGGACCGCGCTGTATCCATGGTGGAGCGTGACAAAAACCATCCGTCCATTCTGATCTGGTCTTGTGGTAATGAATCACATGGTGGTGAAGTCATCTACAAAGTATCCCAATACTTCAAATCAGCTGATCCAACACGTCTGGTACATTACGAAGGTGTATTCCATGATCGCCGTTTCGATGAAACAAGTGATATGGAGACTCGCATGTATGCCAAACCGGCGGACATTGAGGAATTCCTGAATGCAAACCCGACGAAACCTTATATTAGCTGTGAGTACATGCATGCCATGGGTAACTCTATTGGCGGTATGCACAAATATACGGAGTTGGAAGACAAATATCCGATGTATCAAGGTGGATTCATCTGGGATTACATCGACCAATCCATTTATAAAAAAGATCGTTACGGCAAAGAGTTCCTCGCTTATGGCGGAGATTTTGGTGATCGTCCATCAGACTATTCGTTCTGTGGCAACGGTATCGTCCATGCTGACCGTAAAGTAACTGCGAAAATGCAGGAGGTTAAATTCCTGTATCAAAACATCAAGCTATTCCCGGATCGTGAAGGCGTTAAAATCGTGAACGGTAATCTGTTCGCAGATACATCTGCGCTGGAACTGGTATACAGCCTGGAGCGCGAGGGGCATGAAGTACTGCGTGGAACATTGGAAGTGAACGTGGATGCACAAAGCGAGACGGTTGTGAAACTTCCGCTGGGTGCAGATGCTCTGACGGGTGGCGAGTATGCTGTGAACACTGCACTTGTGTTGAAAGCTGCTACACTGTGGGCTGACAAAGGCGAAGAAGTGGCATTTGGACAGTTTATTTTCACACAGGATCAGGTAAATGATGCAGTTGAAGTCGACTTGAACCTTGTAAGTGATGTACAGGTGGTTGAAGGTGACGTTAACATTGGTGTTCGTGCTGGCAAGACACATGCGCTGTTCTCCAAACAGTTTGGGACACTGGTTTCCCTGAAATTGTCCGGTCGTGAGACGATTGCTGTACCACCTGCACCGCTCTTCTGGCGTGCAATGACGGATAATGACAAAGGTATGGCGATGGGCTTCGAACTGGGTGCCTGGTATGCAGCGAGCCTGATGCCACGTTCTGTAGAGTGGAAAGCGGAACAGAAACCGGATCAATACCGGATCGAGTTCACGTACAAGCTCAACATTTCGGAGGATGTACAAGTGAAAGTGGTATATACCGTTCATGCAGATGGAAGCGTACGTGTGCATAATACGTACAAAGGTACAGCTGGATTGCCAAACCTGCCAATTCATGCATTGTCCTTCAGAACATCACCTGACTTCGAAAACGTGGAATGGCTCGCGATGGGACCCGAAGAAAATTATGCAGACCGCGCATTTGGCGCACGTCTGGGTATCCATGGCAGCAAGGTAGTTGATACCATGGCTCCATATCTGGTACCACAGGAATCAGGCAACCGTACGGGCGTACGTTGGGCCAAATTGACAGACAACGCGGGACGTGGCTTCAAAATTGAAGCAACCGGAACTCCAGTCGAGCTGAATGTCTCACCATATACAGCATTTGAGCTGGAGAACGCACAGCATGCGTACGAATTACCTCCTGTGCACTATACGGTCGTGACTGTAGCAGGTAAACAAATGGGTGTTGGCGGTGATGATAGCTGGGGTGCTCCAGTTCATCCGGAATACCTGATCCCTTCAGACGGCGAACTGACATTTGAATTTGTCATTCGAGCACTGTAAGTAAAAGAATCGTACAGAATAAAGAATGTATACTATAAAGAACAGAGGTCTTCGCTCATCGGAGGCCTCTGTTTTGTTATGTCAACGAACAGCTTGAGAGGCATTGTATGAAACCGTTCTCTCTCCAACCTCGTAATGTACGAGACAGGAAACATAAGAGGGGGTTCAAGATGAGTAAAAAAGCAAAGACAGGTATATGGGTGACGGTGTTGGTCTTCTTGGGTATCATTGTTGGATGTTTCATATGGTATTTCAATACCGCTTCAGGTGAACGTGCACTCAAAACGATGAGGTCCAATAACTCGGGTGGGCTGGAGAGGGTTGTTAAAGTGTACAGCAATAATGGTGAATTGATTCAGACCTATGATGGCAAAATTGACGTGGAAGATACGGAATACGGCAATAAAGTATTATTTGATCTCAATGGGAAACGTGTTGTGATCTATAATGCAACGATTGTTGTTGAAGAGAAGTAAAGCGTTATTTGCGAGTCTTGAAGAAGCGCTGGTTCCGAATTTGGAATTACACCTTATCTCTTATATGGTATAATTAAGGAAATATATAAGGGTCGGGTGAGATTTTTATGGTGGATATGTACCTCATAATCCTTGTTGCTATCTTGGGAATGGTCCTGTTTTATAGCTTGATCGCTTATTTCTTGATTCGTTTCATTTCGAAAAAAGCTTTCAAGCTGACGTTAACCAAATATGAAATGATGGAGATTATAACCTGGCTCGCAGTGTTGTTTATTACCTTCATGATGATTAAGACGGGTTCGATAAATCTTCTCTTGCCGGTTGTTTTACTTATCATTCCATTGATCAATTTGCGGATTTCCAATCGGAAACATAGAGAGTTGAACTCGTGAGGTCTTGCTACGTTGGGGCAAGGCACAAGGAGGATGAACATAGGAAAGGTTGACGGAGATTACATCACTAGTCAACCTTTTTTAGTTGTATTCTGAATGGTGAAAATGAACGGGAGGAGTTCAATAATGATCTTCGAAAAATCAACGGATACTTCAGGATTAACGCAGGTTGCCAATCTATCGGATGAGTTGCAGCCTATTTTTGATCAAGCAGAAAGCAAATATCAAATAGTTGATATTGAACTATTCTTTGTTTTCAGGTGTCTCCCTGAGGAATACGAGAGAAGGTCCACGGTCAGGCATGTGAAGAAGGAGAATGTTATATATTTCGATCTGGTGGTTAGCGAGGATCGGTATAAGACATTAAGCAAAAGCAAACAACGATATGCGTTAAGCCATGAGTTTTATGCTTTTTTGAGTGAAAAGATCCAGAAATACAAGATTGAACATTTAAAAGTGAATGAGTTTATCACAGATATGGGCATGTGGCTGAGGGAGATCGGATGGTTGCAGACCAAAGATGAAGCCGAAATAAGTGAATTTGAAGAAAAGTATAACTAACAAAATAAAGTGATATAAACAACAAAAATAGGCCCTCTTTCGAGGGCCTACTTTTCATGGGAGAGGAGAAACCGGACGAAGAGCTTATGGGGAAACGTAAGTCTTCTCCGCGGTTGTCTACGACACTTGTGATGTCGATAATTATAGAATCGCCCGATTGTTTTCTTTTTATACATATGCGTCAACAATTCGTCAACAATTTTCCAAGGGAAATGAAGACCGCACATTTTTCAAACTGAACCCGAGTGTGGTACGATAGTCGTATCAATAAACTTACATAGAGAAAAGGTGACTCGTCAAGTGAGAGTGGTATCTGGGAGTGCAAAAGGCAGGCCGCTGAAGGCTGTTCCTGGCACGGGTACGCGGCCGACCACCGACAAGGTGAAGGAAGCGTTATTTAGCATGGTTGGTCCTTATTTTGAGGGCGGCACAGCATTGGATCTGTTTGCAGGCAGTGGAGGTCTCGGTATTGAGGCGCTGAGCCGCGGCATGGACAAGGCTGTTTTTGTTGATTTGGAATCAAAAAGTATTGAAGTTATCCGCATGAATTTGAAGGCGACCAAGCTGGAAGACCAGGCGGCCGTATATCGTAATGATGCAGGTCGGGCATTGAAGGCACTCGCCAAGCGAGGCACAACGTTTGATCTGGTATTTCTCGACCCGCCATATCGCATGAAGAACGGGCACGAGTTGATGTTAACCATGCACGAACTGGAACTTCTGGAACCCGAAGCAACCATCGTGCTTGAATATGAATCCAAACATGATTACCCTGAGCAATTCGGCCCGTTTGAACAAACGCGCAAGGCTTTGTATGGGGAGACGGCAGTATCCATCTATTATTATGCGCCAGAAGCAGTTGAAGATGGAGAATCCATTACACCGGAAGAGGAGGCTCCTCATGACTGAAATGATACACCGACAGGAACGGATCGCCGTATATCCTGGAAGTTTTGATCCCGTAACGATGGGGCATCTGGATATTATCGCCAGAGCGTCAAAGCAATTTGATCGCGTCATTGTGGCTGTGTTGAACAATATGAGCAAAAATCCACTGTTTACGGTGGAGGAACGCAAAGAACTGATTACGGAAGTAACCCGCCATCTACCAAATGTGGAGGTAGACAGTTTCCGCGATCTGACGGCCAATTACGTCCGGCAAAAGGAAGCTCAGGTCATCGTTCGTGGTATACGCTCGGTAACTGATTTTGAATACGAGTTGCAATTGGCATCGACCAACAGCAAGTTGAATCCGGATGCGGAAACGATATTTATGATGACGAATCCGAAGTATTCCTATTTAAGTTCCAGCATCGTCAAAGAAATCGCTCATTATCATGGAGATGTTACAGATCTTGTATCACCTGAAGTGGAAGCTGCGCTCCGTCAGAAAATCAGCGAGAAAACCGGCGGTTAAACCAGAAGGTAAGACCCGATAGACTAACCATGACTGCAAGAAGTAACACAAGACCCATGCATGCGACAGGGAAGACGCTCCAAACAGTGTTGATTGTGTATGTGTTACCAAGACTATGTATGAATAGCCAATTAAATGGTGTCGAGAGGTCCTGCTCTGCATTCGTTTGTAATGTGGTCCAGACTTCTGTGCTATAACGGCTGAACGGCATCCATAGGAACAGACTGATGAAAAAGGCGATTAATCCATGAGTCAGACGAACTCCCGCAAAGTACAACATCGATTTGCTGCTTGGACCAGTTGTTCTCAGGACAGCAGAGACTTGCAGATGGGAGCATAATCCACCCCATCCCAGAACGGCTGCAAGTAGAGATATGAGCAGCATGGGTGTAAGTGAAGTATGGCTCAAATGATAGGTGCCCAGATGAAGCTCAAAGAAGGCTGGCCACAGTGCAGCAGAGGACCCGGGAGTCAGATATAGGGAGACCAACCGGATAAACACGGCAAAACCGATCATGTATCCACCAGTCATCATCAAGGTCTGTACAGCTTGGGATACGGTGTCACCGAGCAGTTTGCCAAATCCTCTTCCATCACGACGATGGGCTTCTCTGGCTGCAATCATCATATCAGACCATATACTGCGTCGTTTGAACGTTGCGTCGTGGGATGCAGATGAGCGACTTGTGGAACTTGCAGGCTGAGAATCAAGAGAGCTCTTATCTGCTTGTACGGCTGTCGAGCCAACCCTGTCTTTCTGGTTACCCGGTGCAGGCAGGAGACGTGTGGCAAGAATGGCAGCAATCCAGCCGCTGATCCAGTGGACCATGAGTAGAAAATATCCGGCTGCTGGCTGGTGGAGAAAAGCAGCACCAACGACCAGTATGATCATCATTGGATTGGCAAAATGAGATGCCGCCGCAAGGACAACCGCCTGCTTGGCGGTAATTTGTCTATCCTGAAATAAACGGGATACTGCATCTGCTCCTGCGGGGAATCCGCCGCACATGCCAACGGCAATTGCCAGACCTGCGTTGCCTGGAAGCCTAAACCAGCGTTGCATTAACGGTCCGAGCAAGGCGCCGATCGCGTGGGTGAATCCAAACGCAGTGAGCATTTGGGATAACATGAGGAACGGGAGCATGGCAGGGAAGATGATTTTCCACCATATATCCAGACCTTGAATAGAGGCATCAAACGCTTCTTTGGGGGAAGCAACTACCGCAATGACCAACATTAAAGCGCCGGTACTTAGGATTATCGTTCGTAACGGGCCAGAATCTCTAACCTCGCTCTGTAATGTCATCGTTTCACCTCATATCAGATAACGCCGATTTGGCATCTGAATCGTTATGGACGGCCGAATGACGCCCGAAGGGCGGTTCGGCCTTGACCGGACAGGCTATTGTATACAGCGGCCTATCCGGCCTGTACCATTGTATGCACAAGGACCAGAGTGTTAGACTTGAAAAAAATGATTAAACAAGATGAGCTGAGTATCTGCATTATAAGGAGCGTGAATCTAACCGACGAATGGAAGTATTCACAAGGTGGAATTACGATCGCTGATTAGTGTAGAGTTCAGCTTATATAGAGATACAAAGAACGGAGGCTCATGCGATGAATCGGATTCGGAAATCTGGCGGATTCAGAGCTTCGATCTTTGTGATCGTGGTGGCTCTGGTCGTCTATGTTGCCGTGTACATGCCAACGCCGTATATCATATATATGCCTGGCAGTGCAGACGAAGTAAAACCAATGGTAACCGTTAAGGGTGGAGACCAGGAAGAACGCGGTGTGTTCATGATGACGACCGTGTCGGCAACATATGCCAATGTGTTTTTGCTAGGAACCTCTCTGTTCAATAAAAATGCTCAAGTGGATAAAAAGGAAGACCGACTGCGCGGCAAAAGCGAAGCGGAATATTCTGCCGAACAGGTGTGGTTCATGAGTGACTCACAATCCTCCGCAATGGAGGCTGCATATGAGCAGGCTGGTGTGACTTATTCTATTGTACCTGAACATATCTTTGTATTTGGACTGTCCGAAGATCCAAAACCGGAAGGAGATATTGCTCCGGGAGATATCATTCTGGGAGTGAATGGAACAGCTACGCCGGATAATACGGTGCTTTCTGCCCAGTTAAAAGATAAAAAGGTCGGAGATACAGTCGAAATGCAACTGGAACGTGGTGGAGAGACCATTAGCCGGGACGTGAAACTGATTCAGGTAAAAGATAGTAAAACGGGTGAAACCCGCCCGGGACTCGGCGTTATGATCGGTGCGGTTCAGAAGGTGAAAGCTGAAGATCCGGACAAACAGATCTCCTTTACCGATACTCAGGTTGGTGGTCCGTCTGCCGGTTTGATGTTTACGTTGGAGATCTATAACCAGTTAACACCTGGAGATCTGACCAAGGGGCATCGAATTGCGGGTACAGGTACCATTACTAAAGACGGTGTGGTGGGTGCCATTGGTGGTGTAGTGCACAAGATTGTAGCCGCTGACCGGAAAGAAGCGGAGATCTTCTTTGTACCTAAGGATAACTATAAGGAAGCAGCAGCCAAGGCTGAACAGATCGGCACCAAAATGAAACTTGTGCCTGTAAGCACGGTAGATGATGCGCTGGCTTATTTGAAAACCCTGTCCGTGAAATCATAGATTATAATCGGGCGGGAAGAGATCGAGCCAACGTTGAACCGGATGGATAATGAACGGATGAAATCGGAATAACTGATTACAGTGGAATGAAGTGTGTTCAAGAGATTTGAGAAGATCAACAAACTCACTAGACCCAAAGGTTAAAGATAACCAAAAGAATTAAGAGAACAAAAGAAGTTAATAAGGAAATCCCCTTGTTGCGAGGTGCCTAAGCGGTGCGCAGCAAGGGGATTTTTTAATTGTATAGTTGAGTAACGAATAGTGGACATCAATGATCTGATTGATGATGGAATAAAAAGCTCCTTAGGAGATGAAGCCTTGTGGTCAAAAGCGGATTACAGCCTTACAGGCGACTCATAGTAGTCACTGAACATCCTGCGTGTGTCCCTATGCTCGCAAGCGAGTCCATACGCAACCTGAGCTTGGATATCCAGTTCCAGTTGATTGTGTGTGAACGTCGACGGTTTCAGCACAACAGGCAGTGTCGCGGTTTTCTTCATTTGTTTAAGCAGGCTCTGCCCTTGAGCATTAAATCCAAGGACTCGGAGATATCCGGGTCCGGCAGCCAATTGCTCTGGTGAACACTCGGCTTTGGTGTGATTCAGGAGCAGGTGGGCGAGCATACGCTGGAGTTTGGTGCGTGTGTATCGTTTGGTCTTCAGTGCATTCAGGAGTGCTTCGACTGAAGGCTCCGGGAGCTGAGCGAGTGCGCGGCTCAGCCGGTGTTCCAGGCCTTCCGTGACTTCGGCGATGCGTTCCAGCTCGGAGGCACGGCGGGTAGCCGCTAGGTGCAACAGCGGCTGCGCAAAGCGCTCCCAGTGTATGGGAGCGCGCCCTTCCTGCCATTCGCGATGCAGAATGGCAAGGGTTGCCGCCGGCACGTATGGCGCGGCGGCGTTGGGACCGTCCGCCATCAGCAGGCGGCGGACGGCTGTTGCACTGGCGATCGCCCCCGGCCCGGGCGTCGCCTCATGATACGCGGCACCGGTACGCGCCGCCGTAAAGGGCTGGATCGCGCTGCCAAGTCGTTGCAGCGCGATCAGGTAGTGCAGCCCAAGCGAATTGTTGGGCTGCTCCAGCAGTGCAGCGGCGTCGTGAGCATCGACGCCGCCGGGCGCCAGCGCCGCCGCCGCGCCTGCGTACGCGGCGGGGTAGCTGGCGCCTTCCCGCAGGCGGCGCGCGATGTCCTCGCGCATCCCTGCGGGCTCCACAGCCAGCACGCGCGCAATGCGCTGCAGGCTGTCCAGGTCACCGGACTCGCTGCCAAAGCAGAGCGAGTCCACAATGCCGGTGCGGTGCAGCAGCGATACCGCACCGAAGGCGAACCACTCTGCCGGTTGGACCGCGTACGCAACCGGCAGTTCAAGCACCAGATCGGCGCCTGCGTGCAGCGCCATCTCGGTGCGTGCCCTTTTACCCACGATGGCGGGCTCGCCACGCTGGAGAAAAGGGCCGCTCATGACTGCAACAACGGCGTCTGCGCCGCTTAGCCGCCGAGCTTCTTGCAAATGATAGACATGCCCATTGTGCAAGGGGTTATATTCAACAATGACGCCTACGGCTTTCATGATTAGACGTACTCCTTTCGATTGGATAACCGAGTATGTATAACATCCATTCCATCATAGGGGATGTCATGTATTAGATCAAATCATGCACCAATTCAGACAAGAAAAAGGCACAAATCCAACATCAACGGATGTCAGAATGTGCCTGTAAATCTATTGTATATTACACATTTTCGATATATGGAGAATGACCTCTTCATAACTTCATCTTAATAATTCAGCATGATAGGACACTTACCTATAAACTTATACATTAGGAATTTAGGACAATCACATCTCACAATCTCAGAACACCTAGACACTCTCCGGCGCGGGAGAAAGACTAGCTTTCGGCCCAAAAAATTCATAATGAATGTTGTCTGCTGCAACTCCAAGCGCCAGAAGCTCCGTATACACTGCCCGCATGAACGAAACGGGTCCGCACAGATAATAGGTGGCATCCAGTTCCTCAATCACTTGGCGAAGCCAGACCGCATCCATATAACCTTCCTTATGAAAATGACTGCTCATATGATCAGAATTCTCAGGTTGTGTATAACAATAATATGCTTTAACGCTCTCATTAAGTTCGGCCAGACTGTTCACGTGATCACGGAACGCGTGAGATTGACCATTGGGACTTGCATGTAAAAAAGTAATTGCACGGTTTTCGTTCAAATGAACCAGCGTATTTAACATACTGATCATTGGCGTTAAGCCAACACCCCCACTAAGTAACACAACAGGACGTTTATCCTCTGCATCCAGCGTGAAGTCGCCAGCAGGAGCGGATAGTTCCACTTGACTACCTTCTTCAATGTGATCGTGGAGATACGTGGATATGACTCCATCAGGACGCTCTAATCCACCTAGCTCACGCTTAACGGAAATGCGATAGTAGGGTTTACCCGGGGTATCTGAAAGGCTATACTGACGAATCTGGGTAAATGACTGTGCCTCTGGCTGGATTTTGATACTGATGTATTGTCCCGGTTCATAGGTGGCGATAGGCTGACCATCGTCTGGAACGAGGTAAAAGGACGTGATGATTTCACTTTCCTGCACTTTCTTGGCAACCTTGAAGGTACGAAATCCTTCCCAGCCACCCGTCTGGTTTACCGCTTCCGTGTACATGTCCTGCTCGATCCCGATAAAGGCGTCTGCAATGACATTATAGGCTTCGCCCCACGCGGTGATAATCTCATCCGTTGCCGCGTCTCCGAGTACATCTTTGATGGCTCGAAGCAGATAGGTGCCGACAATCGCATATTGCTCGGGAACGATACCCAGGCTGCGATGTTTATGTGCAACTTGCCGGACGGCAGGCAGGATGGAGGACAGATTATCGATATGCAGGGCAGCGGTGTATACCATATTGGCGAGGGCAGCTTGCTGTCGTCCCTGTTTCTGATTTGCGTGATTAAAAATATTTAGCAGTTCCGGATGAGCTGCGAACATCGTTTCATAGAAATGGCGTGTGATCGCTTCACCGTGAACTTCAAGTACGGGGACTGTAGATTTAATGACTCTAATAGTGTTCTCACTTAACATACATTTTCCCTCCCGATATGATATGAAATAGTTGGATAATAAATCGGTCATGGAGCTGATCGTGCTTTGGTTTATAGCAAGTATAGATAGGGGGCAAGCGGGTCTATGTGATATAGATCACACTAAACGTTAACGAAATGTGACCGCTGTTTGCAAGGAACTACAACTAAAATGACGACTTGTGATTTATCTTGAAGTGAGTCTATAATAGACCAGATGGAGTAAACGGTTCTGAGCCATTGGTTTTAAAAAGGGTGTAAAGTTAAAAGTGTTGACAAACGTCTTGAAAAATCGGTATAATGATTTTTGTTTGTTAAGTCAATTTCATAATACTTTTAACGATGAATCGTCAGAATACATACAGTCAGGATATATTGCTTTACAAAAGCAGGCTTGACCTGTATAACTGTCGTGATACGTTTGACATGAATTATGAAATTGGTTTCGTTTGGAGTGATGGAAATGTTAATGCCATTTCGCAAAGTGGCTACCAGTGATGGCCCCCTGAAGTTTAACGAACAGTGGGATATCAAGGAACTGGTTTCTAACCGACAAGATATCACAGCCGTTACCCCGCTGACTGCGGACTTATCTGCAGAATTCAGAGAAGGTGACGTTGTGGATGTTCATGGCAAGCTGACCATAGGAGTGGACATGTTGTGCTCCCGTTGTCTTAAGCCGATCAATGAACATTTTCATATTGATTTTCATGAGCAATTCAAGCAGGGAAAACAGCCAGAGGAATTACACGAAGACGATGATACGCTCTATGTGGATGGAGATAGCGTTGATCTGAAGGGTTATGCCGAGGAAGCTTTTCTGCTGGATCTTCCGTTTATACCGCTATGTAGCGATACATGCAAAGGGTTATGCCCCAAGTGTGGCCATGAGCTGAACGAAGGTGACTGCGGTTGTGATAACCAGGTTATCGATCCGCGGCTTGCAGGGCTCAAGGATTTTTTTAAATGAGCATGATTGAAAATCGAACATTTTAAGACTACCTGCAAAGGTTGATTTTGATAAGGAGGTGGGAATAATGGCAGTACCTCAACGGAGAACGTCCAAGACGCGTCGCGACAAACGTCGCACTCACTTTAAATTGGCTGTACCGGGCATGGTGAAATGTGAACAATGTGGCGAACTTAAACTTAGTCACCACGTGTGCAAAGTGTGCGGAACGTACAAAGCAAGAGAGATCATCTCTCAATAATAGTTGGACATTAAGTAGCACTTCATTTCGATGAGGTGCTACTTTTTTTGGATTAGAGAGTGTAGGTAGAGTGAGCTAACTAGCATGAAATCCTTGCTCCACAAGGGTGAATTGTTTTTGTTAGGCCAGTCTTTCTTTTTGACACGGGATGAGATATACTATAGTTTAGTACCAGGTTCTAAGATTTGACGTTACATATAGATGAACCATAATCCGTTTGAGAACGACCCTGGTGACCAGGGATGCAACTATAGAAGCAACACGAAAGAATGGTTGAACTGGCCGGACGGGACGGTTCCGTAAACGATACAGCGGGGGGTGTCAGGCATCGAACGTGTACCGAAGAGACAGAGGCAACAGCAGTTAACCAAAATGATAGAAGAGAACCCGTTTGTGACGGATCAGGAACTTACACGCCAATTGAAGGTAAGTATTCAGACGATTCGTCTTGACAGGCTGGAACTTGGAATACCCGAACTTCGGGAGCGGATGAAACTGATGGCAGAGCTCTCGTATGATCAGGTACGCTCGTTGCCCTTGCATGAGATTATCGGTGATATTGTGGATCTACAACTGGACAAGAGCGGGATTTCCCTGTTTGAGATTAAGGAAGAACACGTGTTTTCCAGAACAGGCATTGCACGTGGACACTATGTCTTTGCACAGGCTAACTCCTTGGCTGTAGCGATTATTAATGACGAGATCGCGTTGACTGCATCAGCAGACATTCGCTTTGTCCGTTCGGTTCATTTGGGAGAGAAATGTATTGCAAAGGCTTATGTGAGATCGATTCCGGGTCAAAAGGGCAAAGCCAAAGTGGAAGTATTCACTTATGTAGGTGAAGAAATGGTGTTTCAAGGCAACTTTGTAATCTACCATTCAGGTGGAGAAGACAGCGGAGAAGGAGGTCATTTGGAATGAAAATCGTCATTGATGCCATGGGAGGCGACAATGCACCTGCATCAACGGTAGAAGGTGCGATTGCTGCAGCCACGGAATGGGCGGATACACAGATCGTCCTGATCGGCGATGAAGCCAAGCTGGAGCCTCTTTTGAGTCAGTCAGGTGTGAGACCTGCCAATCTTACGGTCCGGCATGCTTCCGAAGTTATTGGTTCGGATGATGAACCCGTCAAAGCAGTGCGTCGCAAGAAGGATGCCTCCATGGTGGTCGCAGGCCGCATGCTGAAAGAGGGCGAAGCGGACGCGATGATTTCGGCGGGCAATACTGGAGCGTTGATGACAGCGGGTTTGCTTGTTGTAGGTCGCATGGAAGGCATTGAACGTCCGGCGCTTGCGCCTATGATTCCAACGATTGATGATGTAGGTGTGCTTGCGTTGGATCTGGGAGCGAATATGGATGCCAAACCGGAGCACCTTGCACAATATGGCCTGATGGGCAGTTTGTATCGGCAAAAAGTACAGGGCATTGAGTCCCCACGAGTGGGCTTGCTCAATGTAGGAACAGAGCCAGGCAAGGGAAATGAGTTAACCAAACATGCATATCCTTTACTGGAACAACTCCCAATTCGTTTTGTCGGTAATGTTGAGGCACGTGATGTGCTGACTGGTGCTTGTGATGTGCTTGTATGTGACGGTTTTGCAGGGAATATACTGCTGAAGTCGCTGGAAGGCACAGCAGGTGCCATTTTCGCCTTGCTTAAGGAACAATTTTCATCTTCTCTCAAAAGTAAACTGGCTGCAGCTGTACTAATGCCTGAGCTGCGTGGGTTGAAACGAAAGCTGGATTATACGGAGCATGGCGGAGCGCCGCTCCTTGGTTTGAGCAGACTGGTTGTGAAAAGTCATGGATCTGCTGATGGCAATGCCATCAAAAATGCTGTGCGCCAAGCTCGGATTGCAGTGCAGAATCAGCTGGTAGAGAGTATATCTAAGGAAATTAGCGGGAAGTGAGTGACGATATGAATAATTTGCGCCCAGTAGGGGTTATTGGTACAGGGAAATATGTGCCTGAGAAAATTTTGACAAATAGCGATCTGGAGAAAATGGTCGATACCAATGACGAGTGGATCGTCAGTCGTACTGGAATCAAAGAGCGTCACATCGCTGCACCCGATCAGGCAACTTCTGATCTGGCATATGAAGCGGCTATTAAAGCCCTTGAATCTGCAGGCATGACAGGCAGTGATCTTGATCTGATTATTGTTGCAACCATTACTCCGGATTCTTCGTTCCCATCGACAGCCTGCATCTTGCAGGACAAATTGGGTGCAAAAGGTGCCGCGGCATTTGATCTGTCGGCTGCTTGTTCCGGATTTGTATACGGTTTGGCTAGTGCTACGAGCTTCATCCAAAGCGGTATGTACAACAATGCACTTGTTATTGGTGCGGACTGTTTGTCTCGCATTACGGATTATACAGACCGTAACACATGTGTCCTCTTTGGTGATGGAGCAGGCGCGGTAGTTGTTGGTGAAGTTCCCGAAGGTCGCGGCTTCAAAGCATTCGATCTCGGTGCCGAAGGTGCTGGCGGTAGTCTTCTTCAGATGGAAGGCGGCGGTTCCCGTCTGCCTGCTTCCGCAGAGACCGTTGAAAATAAAAAACATTACATCTACATGAACGGTCGTGAAGTGTTCAAGTTTGCGGTACGTGTCATGGGGACGGCTACCATTGAGGTATTACGCAAGGCTGGTATGGAGCGTACGGATGTGGATCTGTTTGTTCCTCACCAAGCGAATATTCGGATTATCCAATCTGCGATGCAACGACTTGAACTTCCTGAAGAAAAGGTTGTAGTCAACGTGGATAAGTATGCAAACACATCTGCTGCTTCCATCCCGCTTGCTCTGGTAGAAGCTGCGGAGGAAGGTCGTATGAAAGCAGGAGATACCGTTCTGATGGTTGGATTCGGTGGCGGTTTGACATGGGGAGCATCGGTACTCGTTTGGTAAAATAGACATCTGGGAGATGAATGAGATGGGTAAAATAGCATTTGTATTTCCCGGACAGGGATCACAGGCTGTAGGCATGGCCAAGGACGCGTATGAGTCCGTGCCTGCGGCAACCGAGATTTTTCGCACAGCAGATGAAACATTGGGTTTCTCGCTGAGCAACCTTGTATTTGAAGGACCGGAGACCGAGTTGAAACAGACATCAAATACACAACCGGCTCTGTTGACAGCAAGTATTGCCTTGCTTGAAGCTTTCAAAGAAAAAGGAATTCAGCCTGATTATACGGCTGGACACAGTCTGGGAGAATACAGTGCACTGGTGGCAGCGGGCGTTCTATCGTTTGCTGACGCAGTGAGCACTGTGCGGGCACGTGGTCAGTATATGGAACAGGCAGTACCGGGTGGACAAGGAGCGATGGCTGCTGTGTTGGGTGCGGATCGGGAAGCGCTGGGGGTGCTTTGCCGTGACGTATCTGAAAGTGGTCATGCGGTTGAACTTGCCAACATTAATTGTCCGGGACAAATCGTCATTTCTGGTGTGAAGGAAGGCGTAGCTGCTGTCGCAGAACGAGTGAAAGAAGCGGGTGGTAAACGCGCTATTACACTTGAAGTAAGCGGTCCGTTCCACTCTTCATTGATGAAAGGTGCAGCTGAGAAGCTGGCAGAGAAACTGAAAACCGTCACGTTCTCACCGGCAGCGGTCCCTGTAGTCGCTAATGTGACTGCAAGACCTGCAGAAGATGGACAGGTTCAGGATTTGTTGACAGCTCAGGTCTATTCTCCTGTATTATGGGAAGACAGTGTGACATGGCTTATTGAGCAAGGCGTGGATACGTTCATCGAGATTGGATCTGGCAGTGTATTGACCGGTTTGATTAAAAAAACAGATAAAACCGTAAAACTGTACAATGTGAACAGTCTTGAAACGCTCGAAGCAACGGCAAGTGAATTAGAAGGAATTATATGAGTTAAACTAAACTTTTTACACGAGAACGGAGAGGACAGAAAAAACCTGAAGAAGCGGAGTGTTCGCCTTTATCACCGGATTTTCCCTTTAGAAAAGGGAATCAAAAAAATCTGGGGATAACAGCGATCGGAAGGTTATTCTGTCATCGGAGTGGCAAGTGTAAACATTCTTTGGTTGAACTGATATAGATTTGGGGAAAGGAGGAATGATTATGTCTAAACCATTAGAAGGTAAAAATGCACTCGTTACCGGGGCATCCCGGGGCATTGGGCGCAGTATTGCACTGGCACTTGCAGAAGCTGGAGCGAACGTAGCCGTGAATTATGCGGGTAGCCAAGCGGCAGCTGAGGAAGTGGCGGAAGCGATTCGTGCCAAAGGAGTCAAGGCGATTACACTTCAAGCCAATGTTGGCCTGATGGATGAAGCTGAACAAATGGTCAAAGCTACACTCGAAGCATGGGGAAACGTTGATATTCTGGTGAACAATGCTGGAATTACCCGTGATAATCTGATCATGCGTATGAAAGAGGAAGAATTCGATCAGGTTATTGAAACCAATCTCAAAGGTGTGTTTAACTGCCTTAAGGCGGTTACACGTCCAATGATGAAACAACGGTCGGGAAGAATTATCAATATCTCCTCGGTTGTAGGTGTGCTCGGTAATGCTGGACAAGCGAACTATGTTGCTGCCAAAGCAGGAGTCATTGGCCTGACAAAGGCATCTGCTCGTGAACTGGCTTCTCGTGGAATCACAGTTAACTGTGTTGCACCAGGTTTCATTGAGACAGATATGACAAAAGAGTTGTCCCAGGAGCTGGTGGACGGTATGCTAAGTGGTATTCCGTTGTCCCGTTTGGGTCAGCCGGATGAAATCGCTGGTGTAGTCACTTTCCTGGCTTCACAGGCTTCATCTTATATGACAGGGCAGACGCTGCATGTTGATGGTGGCATGTACATGTAATTCTTCCCGGACTTGAACAATAGTCGGGGAACAGGCGCTGGACGATCCGAAATGCCGGAAAAAGGCCGGGTTCCCCGGCCGGGAGCCGCATATGTCTTCTATGGCATTTTGCCTGCGATTCTCGTATAATACCAAAGAAGGAGGTGAACCGGATGTCCGATGTATTGGAGCGTGTAAAACGCATCGTCGTCGACCGCTTGGGCGCAGACGAAGCTGAAGTTACACTTGAAGCATCTTTCAAAGAAGATTTGGGTGCTGATTCTTTGGATGTAGTGGAATTGGTCATGGAATTGGAAGATGAATTTGATTTGGAAATCTCTGATGAAGATGCAGAAAAAATCACGACCGTAGGTGAAGTTGTAAACTACATACAATCTCATACCTAAAGTCATTTTTAGTCCCGCACATGTTTTCGAACAGGCGGGACTTCTCATCATTCATTGGTTTTTCTCATTCCGCAAGCAGCTCTACTCAAACAGGCCTATCTTGGTTGAATAGATGTCTGTTTGCGGATATTCCCACAAAATACTTGCGTAATGCAGTCGATATAGAGGTGACTCGGTTTGAAACAAAGAGTAGTAATTACCGGAATGGGCGTAATGACATCGCTCGGAAAAGATTTGGAAACGTTCTGGGGCAGTTTAATGGCAGGAAAGTCCGGAATTTCTCAGATTGAGGCGTTTGATGTTAGTGAATACACGACACAGATTGCAGCCGAGATCAAGGATTTCAACCCGGAAGAATATATGGATCGTAAGGATGCTCGCAAAATGGACCGTTTTGTACAGTTCGCTGTGGCAGCCGGCTTTAAAGCCGTTGAAGACAGTGGTCTGAAAATTAACGAGAATATTGATGCAGAGCGTTTCGGTGTATCCATCGGATCAGGTATTGGTGGATTGGGTACGTGGGAGGACCAACATAATGCATTGTTGCAAAAAGGTCCAAAACGGGTAAGCCCATTCTTTATTCCCATGATGATCTCCAACATGGCTTCAGGCCAAATGTCTATTTCCCTTGGTGCCAAAGGTCCTAACATTAACGTTGTTACCGCTTGTGCAACAGGTACACACTCCATCGGAGATTCCTTTAAGCTGATTGCCAATGGTGATGCAGATGCCATGATCTGTGGTGGTGCGGAAGCAACAATCAGACCAACGGGTCTTGCAGGGTTCTGTGCGATGCGCGCAATGTCTACACGTAATGATGATCCTGCGAAGTCAAGCCGTCCTTTTGATACAGAACGTGATGGTTTTGTTATGGGCGAAGGCGCTGGTGTTCTGATTCTGGAATCCCTGGAGCATGCTCAAAAACGTGGTGCACGCATTTATGGTGAAGTGATCGGTTACGGTCTGACAGGTGATGCACATCACATGACAGAACCAGATCCGGACGGAGCAGCACGTTGCATGAAGATGGCACTTCGTAATGCGGGTATTGAGCCTGAAGAAGTGGACTACATTAATGCACACGGAACTTCGACGCCTGTAGGCGACAGATCCGAAACGCTTGCGATCAAAAAGGCGTTTGGTGATCATGCGTACAAGCTCGCCGTGAGTTCCACTAAATCCATGACGGGTCACATGCTTGGCGCTGCTGGTGGTGTAGAAGCGGTCATCTGCGGATTGTCCCTGACACATCAGACACTGGCTCCAACGATTAACCTGGAAAATCAGGACCCGGAATGTGATCTGGATTATGTACCAAATGTTCCACGTCAAACCAAAGTTAATATTGCCATGTCCAATTCATTTGGATTCGGCGGTCACAATGCCACCATTATTCTCAAAAAATTTGAAGCATAAGGGGCTAGTTCGTTTGAGTGAAGATCTGAAGCAGTTACAACATAAACTTCAAATCAAATTTGACAACAGGCAGCTTTTAAAACAAGCGTTTACCCATGCTTCCTATGTAAACGAACACCGGTTCAGTCAGCATCAGGACAACGAGCGCCTGGAGTTTCTGGGCGATGCCGTGCTGGAACTGACTGTATCGGAGTACTTGTATCATTTGTATCCTAACCGTCCGGAAGGTGAATTAACTAAGCTGCGGGCATCCATTGTCTGTGAGCCTTCCCTCGTCAAATTTGCTGAAGCGTTGGGTTTTGGGCAGTATGTACTTCTTGGTAAAGGTGAGGAACTAACTGGAGGACGGACACGGCCGGCTCTGCTGGCAGATGTGTTTGAATCTTTCATTGGTGCATTGTATCTGGATCAGGGGCTTGCGCCTGTCCGGGCATTTCTCGACCAGCATGTCTTCCCATTAATCGTATTGGGCAGCAAGCTGCAAATGAGTGATTACAAAACGGAACTGCAGGAACTTACTCAGCATCACAATATGGGAGCTTTGGAATACCGTATCGTTGAGGAACGGGGACCTGCCCATGAACGTGAGTTTGTCTCGGAGGTCCATATGGGTCAAGAACGGCTTGGCAGAGGTACAGGACGTTCCAAAAAGGAAGCGGAGCAACAGGCTGCATCTGCAGCACTTGATCGACTGAAGCTTCCGGAAGCCGGAGCTTAACCGATAGCGCATAGACAAACGAAGAGCAAAGAGCAGCCCGCGGGTCCGCCCCGGCGGAAGTAATCGGCCGGACTGCTTTTTGCTCTTTTTTTTGTAAAGAGGTTCAGGCGGAGTTTGCCTGATCGTTAACTAATAAGTTGAACCGTATTTTACACAAAACGAAGAGTGCAGAACCAATCGCAATCGGAGGATGGTATTGCAATTGGAGTGATCATGTGTAATGCAATGGTTCAATTTATTTAGGCGCTGGAATGCAATACTTGAAATTTGCAAGAGGAGGTGACGAGAAACCCTATGTTTTTAAAACGGATTGAATTGGGTGGATTCAAGTCATTCGCCGACAAAACGGAGATGGAGTTCGTTCGTGGCATTACGGCTGTTGTAGGTCCGAACGGAAGTGGCAAGAGTAATATATCAGACGGAATTCGCTGGGTTCTGGGGGAACAAAGTGCCAAGTCGCTGCGTGGTGGCAAAATGGAAGATATCATCTTTGCAGGCAGTGACGCACGGAAGGCCGTTAATTTCGGTGAGGTGTCGCTAACACTTGATAACGAGGATCATGCACTTGCATTGGATTTCGGTGAGGTGACGGTGACTCGTCGTGTACATCGCAGCGGAGATAGTGAATATTTTATTAACAAGCAATCTTGTCGTTTGAAGGATATCACAGAGTTGTTTATGGATACCGGCATCGGTAAGGAAGCCTACTCGATTATTGGACAGGGGCGAATCGAAGAGATTCTGAGTACCCGTTCAGAAGATCGCAGAGGCATCTTTGAAGAAGCTTCAGGTATCGTTAAATATAAATCCCGCAAGCGGGATGCGACGCGCAAACTGGATGAGACAGAGCAGAATTTGCTGCGTATTCATGACCTGGTGACTGAACTCGAAGATCAGATTGGACCGCTAAAAGAACAATCAGAGAAAGCGATCCACTATAAGGAACTTCGTTCTCAGCTCAAATCACAGGAAATTTCCATGTATGTGTACCAGATCGAACAGATTCATGCGTCCTGGAGTAAGGCGAACGAGCGCCTGCAATCGCTAAAACACGAAGAGGTTGGACTCGCAGCGATTGTCTCTACGCATGATGCCAAGCTGGAAAATGATCGGAATGCGCTGCGTATCCTAGAAACAGAGACAGAGCAACTGCAAGCCGCTTTATTGCAATTCAGTGAAGCGACAGAGAAAAGTGAAGGGCTTGGAGAATTGCTCAAGGAGCGCTCCCACCATCTGCAAACAAATCAGGAGCAGCTCAAAGTAACACTTGCTGCCAGTGAAGAGAGACATTCCGAACGGGAAACCGAGCTGCTTGCACTGCGTGAGAAGTTTGGCAAACTTGAGCATGAACTGAATGATGTGAGAAATCAGTTGTCCCAGGAAGAAGCCAAACTCATCGGTGTTACAGGTGGCATTAGTCAGCAGCAAGAGGAAAGCCTCAAAGGCAACTTGCTGGAACTGATGAATCAGATGGCTCAGACACGCAATGAAATTCGTTATGTGGATCAGCAGAAAGAAACGCTGGAGCGCAGAATGAATCGCGCGGCTGAAGAATCAGGCAAATGGGAAGAGCAGAAAGAGACACTGGAAAGTCGCAAAGCGGACATCGAGAAAAAAGTTGTTCGCTTGGGCAAAGAAATCAGTGATCTACGTGGTGGTTACATTACGGAAAGTGAACGACTCCAGTCGCTGCAGAAGCTGCTCGAAGAAAGTCGGGGCACAGTTCGTAAATGGGAACAGAAGCGTGAAGCTCAGGTCTCCCGCCGCGATACGATGAAAGAGATGCAGGATGATTTTGACGGATTCATGTTGGGTGTCAAGGAGGTTCTCAAGGCTTCGCGTAAGGGCACGCTTACCGGTGTTCATGGAGCTGTGGCTGAACTCGTTAAAGTTCCCGAAAAGATCGAGCTTGCGGTAGAGACAGCAATGGGAGCATCCTTGCAACATGTGGTCATGGAAAATGAATCAGTTTCCAGACAGGCAATCGCTTTCCTTAAGCAACGTCAATTGGGCCGTGCAACGTTCCTGCCTCTGGATGTCATTCGCCCACGTGCCATTGGCGCGGCTGAACGTTCCATGATTGAAGGCATGGAGGGCTTTGTGGGGATCGGTGCTGATCTCGTACAATTCGAATCCAAGTATGCTTCGATCATTGGCAGTCTGTTAGGTAATGTTATTATTGCTGAAACTCTAGAGGTCGCGAACAAAATTGCGGCTCGCTGCCAGTATCGTTTCCGGGTCGTGACGCTTGAAGGTGACGTGGTCAATGCGGGTGGTTCCATGACGGGTGGTAGCCAGCACAAGAAAAATGTGAGTCTGCTCAGCCGGAAACGGCAGCTGGACCAGCTCGACCAGGATATTTTGGATACCGAAAATCAGATCGTGAAACTGCATCGCAGTGTGGATGATGTAAAAGTTCAACTGGAGCAGTGTCAGGACAAACTGGATGAACTTCGTCAGTCCGGTGACGATACCCGAAATGCAGAACAGCAGGCTTCGATGGAAATGAAGCAGGTAGAGCATGAGCTTCGCCACGTGCTTGAACAGGTGGCCGTTGCCGGGCAGGAGAAGAGCGGGTTTACCGAAGAGATCAAAGAGCTGGATACGGCTCGCATCGTTGCTGTGAAGAAGCTGGAGCAGCTTGAAGAGGAAGAAAAAGCGACTCATCGTGCCATTCATGCAGCTGAGTTTGCTCGGAAAGCCAATGAATCCGCGAAGGAAGAATTGCAGAGCCAACTCACCGAACTGAAAGTGCGCGAAGGCAAGCTCGATCAGGAGCGATTCTCCAATGGGGAACAATTGCGGCGTCTGGAGCGGGAAGTAGAGTCGCTGGTCAAAGATCTGCGTCAGAATCGCACGTTGCTGGCTTCGATGGAAGCAGATCTCAAGAAAACACAAACCGAGAGTGTTAAACAGATTGAAGATCTGAACCAGTACAAGCTGAAAAAAGCGGAAGCTTCCCAGGAGCTGGACTTCAAACGTGCTGCCCGAAGTGAGTTGTCGAAAAAGCTTGAGCTTGCCGAGAGCGAAACGAAGGAACAGCGTACGCAGTTAAAAGCAGTGGAAGAGCAGATGCGACAAACAGAAATTTCCGTGAACCGGTTGGATGTTGAGCTGGAAAATATACTGCGAAAGCTGACGGATGAATACGAACTGGGCTATGAACTGGCCAAAGAGCGTTATCCTGTGCCGGAAGATGTAGAGCATACACAGGCAGAGGTACAAAAGCTGAAGCGCAGTATATCCGCCCTGGGTGATGTTAACCTGGGAGCGATTGAGGAGTTCCAGCGGGTCAATGAGCGATACGAGTTCCTGAGTGAACAGAAGAATGACCTGGTGGAAGCCAAAACAACGTTGTATCAGGTTATTCGGGAAATGGAAGACGAGATGGCGAAGCGATTCAAGATCACGTTTGATGCCATCCGCCGTGAGTTCGGTACCGTGTTTACCAAGCTGTTTGGCGGAGGACGTGCTGACCTTGTTCTGATGGACCCGGAGCGTTTGCTTGAAACGGGAATAGATATTGTGGCTCAGCCACCAGGCAAGAAATTGCAAAACCTGCAACTGTTATCCGGTGGGGAGCGGGCTTTGACGGCGATGGCTTTGTTATTTGCTATTTTGCATGTCAAACCTGTACCATTCTGCGTGCTGGATGAAGTTGAGGCAGCGCTGGACGAAGCTAACGTGGTACGTTTTGCCCAGTACTTGCGTGAATTCTCTGAACAGACACAGTTCATCGTTGTTACCCATCGTAAAGGTACGATGGAAGAGGCAGATGTGCTGTACGGTGTTACGATGGAAGAGGGCGGAGTATCCAAGCTTGTTTCGGTTAAACTGGAAGATGAGGAAGCAGTAATTGCCTGATCTGATCCAAACCTGCGAGATAAATGAACTCATTGTAATTATTGAAAATCATTCAGATTGAGCATTTTTGCAAAAGCGCTTAGATTATGTACACGATGGAGGGGCTTTATGAGTTTTTTTAAAAAGCTGAGAGACAGCATTGCAAGCAAAACGGAGTCGGTCACCAAACAGTTCAAGGATGGATTGGAAAAGACACGTAAAGGGTTAGTGGAAAAAGTGTCGGATCTCGTTATCCGCCGCAAAAAAATCGATGAAGAGTTCTATGAAGAACTGGAAGAGATTTTGATCGGAGCAGACGTTGGCGTGAATACAGTCATGAATCTGATCGAAGACCTGCGCGTTGAGGTGAAAAAACGCAAAATCGAGGACGCGGCTGAGCTGCAGCCTGTACTGTCTGAGAAACTGACGGATCTTCTTCGCGGTGAACAGAATAATGAATTGAAAATGAATCCGGATGGCATTACCGTTATTTTGTTCGTTGGTGTTAACGGTGTTGGTAAAACAACAACGATTGGCAAGCTGGCACATCGATTTAAACAGCAAGGTAAAAAAGTCATCATGGCAGCTGGAGATACGTTCCGTGCCGGAGCCATCGAACAGCTGGAAGTATGGGGACAACGTGCCGGTGTCGATGTTATCAAACAGCAATCTGGTTCTGATCCAGCAGCGGTTATGTATGATGCGGTACAGGCAGCTAAACAACGGGGTGCGGATGTTCTCCTCTGTGATACAGCAGGTCGTCTGCAAAACAAATCGAACCTGATGGACGAGCTTAACAAGATCTATCGTGTCATTCAGCGTGAAATTCCGGATGCTCCGCATGAAGTACTGATGGTACTGGATGCAACAACAGGTCAAAATGCTTTGAACCAAGCCAAACTTTTCGGTGAGAAAAGCGGTGTAACTGGACTCGTACTGACAAAACTGGATGGAACAGCCAAAGGTGGGATCGTTGTTGCGATCCGTCAGGAGCTGGACTTGCCTGTGAAGCTCGTAGGACTGGGTGAGAAGATTGATGATCTGCAGCCGTTTGATTCTGAGCAATTTGTGCATGCTTTGTTCGCCGGATTAATCCAGGAACAGCCAGCGGAAAGTGCTGAAGAAGAGGAAGCTAATTCCTAGAATCCTTAATAATAGCATGAATTAATAATGTTAACCGTATTGCCAGTGATATACGTGATAAGTGTCACGTGTAATGTCACTGGCAATACGTGTATAATGGGAATAAAGAAGGCAATGTTAAAGGGTTAGAAAGGACGGTTGAAAATGGCCAATACGTATACCTATTCTCGCCGTGAAGAAGTCGCCAATGCGGTGACACATGGAATCGGCGCTGCACTCAGTGTAGCTGCACTGGTGATATTGATTGTATTTTCAAGTATGAAAGGCACGGCTTGGCATGTGGTCAGTTTCACGATCTACGGGATCACCATGCTGCTGCTCTATACAAGCTCTACACTCGTTCATGCATGGAAAGATGGAAAAGTGAAAGATTTATTTGAGATTTTCGACCATTCTTCCATTTATTTGTTTATTGCGGGATCGTACACTCCGCTTTTGTTTATTGCTGTTCGCGGTACACTTGGATGGACTCTGTTCGGTATAATCTGGGGTATCGCATTATTCGGCGTGATCTTTAAGGCGTTTTTTACGAAAAAGTTTCTATTCATGTCCACGATTTTCTATATTGCGATGGGCTGGCTCATCGTTATTGCCTGGCAACCGCTTATGGCTGCCATTCCTACAGGCGGCATTGTGCTGCTGGTTGCTGGAGGCTTGATGTATACACTGGGTACGCTCTTTTATGTATGGCGTGGATTTCCGTACCACCATGCGATTTGGCATCTCTTTGTGTTAGCAGGCAGTATTCTTCATTTCTTTATGGTACTGCTGTATCTGACACCACTTCGCTAGAACACCATAAACGGATGCATCTCCACGGACTGAGACGCATTCGTTTTTTCTTCTACATAGAGGTGGATCGCAGAGATACAGACAGGATTTGCTTGTAGCGAAAAGGGTATAAACCACCCGTTAAACATCGAAATAACATATCATCAGAGCTGTTTTTATTGTGACAAGTATTTTTGCTTGACAACCTGATTTGTTTTAGGTATTATTAGGAACGTTGCAAGAGTGTAAAGTGTTTTTCCTTGACGAAGGGAGTGCCCCGATGTGAGTCAAGAAAATCGGCTTGAGAAGACAAACCGGATTAACTTGCTGTTTGCTTTTTATGAATTGTTACTTACCGAGAAACAGCAGACTTTTCTAAAGTATTACTTTCATGACGATTTCTCACTTGGTGAAATTGCAGCCGAGTTTGAGATCAGCCGCCAGGCGGTATACGAGCATATCAAGCGTGCCGAACAAGTGCTGGAAAATTACGAAAGCAAGCTGGGCTTGCTGGAAAAGCATGAACGGCGTAATCGTAATCTTGAAGATTTGCAAAATGCATTGGAACGCGCAGGCGTCTCCATTGATAACAACAAACAAATACACGATATCGTTGCTCAGCTTAGTGAATGAAAAATTGGCTGAGCGGAACGTATCGGTCTTGAAAACAGTATTAAAGCTTAAGGAGGTGGGATCATGGCATTTGAAGGATTAACGACCCGATTACAGAATGTGTTCAGCAAGCTGCGCGGCAAAGGCAAGGTGTCTGATGAAGATGTAGCCGAGGCTATGCGCGAGGTACGTCTGGCATTGCTCGAAGCGGATGTAAACTTCAAAGTGGTCAAGGAATTCATCGCCAAGGTGAAAGAGAAGGCTGTTGGCAAAGAAGTGATGGAGAGCTTCACGCCAGGAATGGTCATCATCGACATCGTTAACAAGGAACTAACGGATTTGATGGGTGGAAGCCAGGCCAAACTGGCTAAAGCGAACAAACCGCCTACGGTGCTGATGATGGTTGGTTTGCAGGGTGCTGGTAAAACAACCACATCGGGTAAACTGGCTAAAATGCTGCAAAAGCAAAACAGCAGACCATTGCTTGTTGCAGGAGATATTTATCGTCCGGCAGCGATCAAACAGTTGCAAGTACTTGGCGAGCAGATCAAAGCGCCGGTATTCACACTGGGAGATCAGACAAGCCCTGTTGAGATCGCACGTCAAGGTCTTCAACATGCTAAAGATAATGGTAATGACTATGTTATTATCGATACAGCTGGACGTCTGCATGTTGATGAAGAACTGATGGAAGAACTTCGCCAGATTCACAGCGTAGTGAATCCGGATGAAGTACTGCTTGTCGTAGACAGTATGACAGGTCAGGATGCGGTTAACGTAGCAGAACACTTTAACCAGCAGCTTAATCTGACAGGTGTTGTCCTGACGAAGCTGGATGGCGATACTCGTGGTGGTGCTGCGCTTTCCGTCAAAGCAGTTACGGGTTGTCCAATCAAGTTTGCTTCCCTTGGAGAGAAACTTGACGCTTTGGAGCCGTTCCACCCGGAACGTATGGCTTCA
The DNA here is from genome assembly GCF_037976585.1 of Paenibacillus sp. FSL k6-2145. Taxonomy (NCBI): domain Bacteria; kingdom Bacillati; phylum Bacillota; class Bacilli; order Caryophanales; family Paenibacillaceae; genus Paenibacillus; species Paenibacillus sp. FSL k6-2145. The sequence continues at coordinate 4,559,954 of NZ_CP150267.1, forward strand.
CGGATCCTCGGTATGGGTGATATGTTATCTCTGATTGAGAAAGCACAATTAAACATTGATACCGATAAAGCCAAGGAAATGGAACGGAAGATGCGTAATGCAGAATTCACGTTTGAAGATTTCCTGGAGCAGATGGATCAGGTGAAAAAGCTGGGACCAATCGATCAGATCATGGATATGATCCCCGGCATGGGCAAGATGAAACAAGCCAAGGACCTGAAGGTTGATGATAAACAGATGGGCCGGATTGAAGCGATCGTTTACTCAATGACGACCGAAGAGAAACGCAACCCGGACATGATCAACCATAGCCGCCGGAAGCGTATTGCTACCGGAAGCGGAACATCTCTGGCTGAAGTAAATCGTCTGATCAAACAGTTTGATGAGATGCGCCGCATGATGAAACAGTTCTCGGATATGATGGGACCTAAAGGCGGTAAAAACAAAGCGATGAAGCAGCTTAAAGGTATGGGCAAAGGAATGAAGTTTCCTTTCCGTTGATTTAAGCGAAGCTGGATCATATACAGATTTCATTGAAGGAGGTGAATTTTCAAATGGCAGTTCGTATTCGTCTGAAACGTATGGGTGCTCACAAAGCTCCTTTCTACCGCGTAGTGGTATCGGATTCCCGTTCCCCACGTGACGGTCGTTTTATCGAGGAGATCGGTTACTACAACCCGGTTGAACAACCGGCTGTTGTTAAGATCGATGAAGATAAAGCATTGGCATGGCTTCAAAACGGTGCACAAGCATCTGACACTGTCCGCAACTTGCTTAGCAAAGCGGGCGTGATGAAGAAGTTCCACGAGTCTAAATTATCTAAATAAAGTGCTGATTCGGAGGGTCATCTATGGAAGAATTAGTAAGCATAATTGCTAAGGCTTTAGTCGATCATCCGGAAGATGTGGCGGTTCGGACGGTTGAGAAAGACCGGCTTGTCGTTTATGAGTTAACCGTTCATCCTGACGATGTCGGGAAGGTAATTGGTAAACAGGGACGAATCGCGAAATCACTTCGTACGGTCGTCACATCAGCAGCAGTTAAGATGGATAAACGGGTTACCGTTGATATCATATCTTAAAGATATACGAAAGGGGGTTAGGATGCATGTCCTAGCCCCTTTTCGTGCATGCTGAACTTAATATGTTGGATTAGATATTGAATTAAAATATATTTGGGTATGAGTGACTTCGGAGCAGTGCAGGGGACGGGATCGATTCTGGAGAAGTGTTAGCGTTCGCCTTTACCCCCTCATTTTCACCTTTAAAGTAAGTTTGAAAAATGAGGGGGTAACAGCGATCGAAAGAACGAACCGTCGCCGAAACGACCGTACGAGAGTCGAAGTAGCTGTTTAGTTTGATTTAATTTCGTAGGAGGAAATATGGCAGAGTTTATGAATGTAGGTAAAATCGTTAATACGCATGGAATTCGTGGTGAGGTGAGAATCATGCCTTTAACTGATTTCCCGGAAGTGCGTTTCGCGAAAAATACAGAGTTGTTTTTCTTTACACCAGATAATCATCCAGTCATGGTTAACGTGGAATCTTCACGTTTGCATAAAAATATGTATATTCTTCGTCTGAAAGAGTACGGAAATATTAATGAAGTAGAAAAGTTTAAAGGCGGCATGGCCAAAGTGTTAAAAGAGAACCTGGCTGAGCTGGACGAAGGTGAATACTACTTCCATCAAATCGTTGGGTGTTCGGTCATCACCGAAGAGGGTGAAACGCTTGGAACCATCTCAGAAATTTTGACTCCGGGTGCCAATGATGTATGGGTTGTCAAAACGCCAGCAGGTAAAGAAGTGCTGATTCCCGTTATTGATGATGTAGTACTTGATGTGGACATCGAACAGAAGCAAGTGAAGATTCACCTGATGGAAGGGCTGCTATAACATGAAAGTGGATGTATTAACGCTATTCCCGGAGATGTTTGACGGTGTGTTCGGAGCAAGCATTCTGGGCAAAGCTCAAACGAAGGGGCTCGTATCCCTTGGTGCAACCAACTTCCGAAATTATGCGACCAATAAACATAATACAGTAGATGATGCCCCTTATGGCGGAGGCGGAGGTATGGTGCTGAAACCAGATCCGATCTTTGCTGCTGTAGAAGATGTTCTGGAGCAACGCGGAGAAGCTGCGGCATCGATGAAAGCTCCACGTATCATTCTAATGTGTCCGCAAGGTGAGACGTTTACACAGAAAAAAGCAGAAGAACTTGTGCAGGAAGATCATCTGATTTTTATATGTGGACATTATGAAGGTTACGATGAGCGTATTCGCGAATTTCTCGTGACGGATGAACTATCCATTGGTGATTACGTACTCACGGGTGGGGAGTTGCCTGCTATGGTTGCCATTGATAGTATCGTACGTCTTATCCCTGGTGTGCTTGGTAATGAGACAAGTGCGGTGACGGATTCATTCAGTACTGGACTCCTCGAATATCCACACTACACACGTCCACCCGAGTTTAGGGGCATGAAAGTACCGGATATGCTGTTGTCGGGACATCACCTTAACATTGAGGCATGGCGCAGAGAACAGTCGTTGCTTCGTACGCTGGAGCGCAGACCGGAGATGTTGGAAACGGCCGATTTGACGGATAAAGAGCGAGTTTGGCTGAAAAAGATGCGCTCAAACCGTGAAAATAGCACAGAGTAAGTATTTGTATCGTATAAACACGTAAATATTATTTTCCAGAGTTCGAAAGGGCCAACCTTGATACTAAAGGTTGGCTTTTTTTGTGTACATTGAAAAGAAAACTGGATTTTCATTAGTATATTATATAAAATACAAGTGTAATTAATGAAACTAAGTTTCATTAAATGAAACGAAGGCGGTGTAAGAATGACTTACAATATTATTGGTCTTGATCATATTCAGCTCGCAGCACCAGAAGGTTGTGAAGCGGAGGCACGTCATTTTTTCAATAACGTGTTAGGCTGGACGGAGATTCCCAAACCTGAAATTCTGAGAAAACGGGGTGGTGTATGGTTCGAGTGTGGCAGACACCAAGTGCATATTGGGGTACAAAAAGATTTTATTCCCGCTACAAAAGCTCATCCGGCATTTCATGTACAACATTTGGATCAGTTACGTGATCATCTCATTCATAACCAAATTCATATTGTCGATGACGAAGCAAGAGCAGATGAAGGTGTACGACGATTCTATATAAATGATCCTTTTGGCAATCGTCTTGAGTTTTTAGAGTGGGTTTAAATCATTCCTTTAAATTGGTTATTGTTGACCGAGGTACTTTTTTGCAGCTTTGAACATTTTTGCATGAGCACATAATAGGGTTGTAAAAATCAGGGGTTTTCTTTATGTTGAACTCAGCTGTAATGGAATGTTAACGATACGCTGAGGAGGAAGATGATGAGCAATCAGCCTTATGAAATCGCCAGAGTAGATATTAGCGAAGGCGGAGAACGCTGCAAAATGCTTTTGGGAGATCTTAATGGGGATGGCAGACTTGAAATGTTGCTGGTACAGGCAGATGGGGGTATAGACGATCGGTATGTCCCGCATCAGGTATGTTGTTTGACTGCGTTTGATCTGGAAGGAACATTACTATGGCAGGTCGGAACTCCTGATCCTGATGCAGGTGGTCCGGGTTCAGACTATCCCGCTCAGATCGCAGATTGGGATGGAGATGGAAATAATGAAGTATTGTGTGTCATGGACAAACAATTTCTCGTGTTGGATGGCCGGACCGGAGAGATCAAAGAAACACGTGATCTGCCAGGTGATGAAGCACATGACTGCATTATTCTCGCCAACCTGACTGGCAACCAGCAGAAAATGGACATTATACTGAAAGACCGCTATAAGACGTTATGGGCACTTGACCATGATTTTAATTTGTTGTGGAAGCATGAGGGAAACCCAGGACATTTTCCATGGGTATATGATATTGATGGAGATGGGAAAGATGAAGTGATGGCGGGGTATGACATGCTGGATCATGATGGGACGTTATTATGGTCTTGTCATAATCTCGATGATCATGCTGACTGTATATGGTTTGGAGACGTTGACGGTGATGGGGAAGTCGAGGTTGTTATCGGTGGCAGTGTGACGGTCATGATGGACCGCTATGGTAATGAGAAGTGGCGTTATGAAGATTCGATTGAATCACAGCATATTGCACTGGGCCATTTTTGTTCTGGAATGAAAGGTTTACAGATTGCAGGTCTGGACCGGATTGTCCGAGGGGATGAGAATGGTAAGGATGGAATGTTCATGCTGGATAGTACAGGGCAAGAAATTTGGAAAGAAAATCGCACGACTCGTGGCTGGTTAACCATTATAGAGCCTGTATGTAACTGGGATGAGGGTGGACTCGATTATATTTTGGCGTATCGCCGAGGTGGAGATGTGTTGCCTTCTTTGGTAGATGGAGATATGAAAACGGTTACTGAATTCCCGAAAGAGGGATATGCGGTGCATGCAGACCTGGTTCAGACGGGGAAAGAACAAATCATCATCTATGACGCAGAGGAAGCAGTGATTTATTCCAGCTTCCCGATGACATTATCACTTACCGATGCAAAAAGAGCCAAGCCACAGCCCAAAAGGCTGTATAGCTCGACTCTGTATCCGGGCGGTGAAGTTAAAGTGTAGATTTTAACTGGTCATTCTCCGATGCAGATGATTCGTTCTGCGGACTGGATTCGGGTTGAAGCAAGGTCGCCAAATCAGTACCTGTGGTGACCGTCAAGCGAGGCAGCTTCATGGGATGATCTCCTGGATGCACAAATCCAGACTTTACGGTAAAGGCCATGCGATATCCATGTTGTTGTAACTTGTAGATCATCTGTGTACTGGTATAACCAAAAGGATATGCCAGATAAGGTGTGTCTATTCCGGTTTGCTTCATACGCTGGATATCATCATCCAGAAGACTGGTGTCCAGACCGACAGGCACACTGTTACCACAGCGCATAAATCCCTTGTGATGCAGGTTATAGGTATGGCTGTTGAATTCAAATACGTCGGTTGCCGCCTGCATCTCTGGCTTGGAGATGAAACTGTTAATGGCGGGCTCAAATTCCGAAGGTTGCTCCTGAATTTTACTGCCTATGACAAACAGCGAGGCATGAAAATTATATTTCTGAAGCACAGGGTAAGCTAATGTATAATTGTTCTGGTATCCGTCATCAAAGGTAATTACAATGGACTTCTGTGGTAAGGATAACTTTCCATTAACATATTGTTCAAGCTGATCCAGTGTAATTGTTCGGTAGCCTTCATCATGCAGGTATTTCATATTTTGCTCAAAATCCTCCAGATTAATGATGGATTTATTATCTGTCTCATGATTATTCAATTTGGGCTCTATGTAATGATACATCAGCACAGGAACTTCTGTAGCAGTACCTTGTTCAATCTTGAAGTTAGAACGATCCAGCGCAGATTGGTTAGAGAAGTCAGTGTGTGACAGCTCGAATGCTTTGCGTTTGACTATGTCCCAGGATGTGCAGGCTTTGTGTGACAGTGCATTCGTTGGATGAGTTACGGCATATGCATACAGTGTAATGGAACATATGAACATGGCGAGCAGGGCAAGTGTGATCTTTTTCCAATATTTCATGAGTCTTGGGGTTCTCCTTTTAAAGTGGTCATTAAGTTATATCATAGACGATATTTCTACACGGGAAGTTACAGTATTTTTTCCTGTATCAGCTTGACTTGCAGATGAGAGTGTTGATTCACAGTCCACATGAGAGAATGTATTTTAGAATGAAGTCAACATGTGATGGATGAGCTTCAGAGCGGCAGATTGAACAATAGGCATTTGTTTAATTTCTCTTGTGTTTTGATATGCTGCGTGATACAATAAGTCTGTTATGTGGAATACGGCGGTCCTCTATGGATAATGAAGGAGACAAGGTGATCTCTGGAAGAAGTATGAACGCCTGTACGGAAGGAGGGAGTCATAGATGAATATCGTTCAAGCGATTACACAAGAACAACTTCGTAAGGATATTCCGAGTTTTCGTCCTGGTGACACTTTGAAAGTGCACGTTAAGGTAATCGAGGGAACTCGTGAGCGTATCCAATTGTTCGAAGGTGTTGTGATTAAACGCCGTGGTGGTGGAATCAGTGAGACTTTTACAGTTCGTAAAATTTCTTACGGTGTAGGTGTGGAAAGAGCTTTCCCGCTTCATTCCCCAAAAATCGATAGAATCGAAGTGGCTCGCCGTGGTAAAGTGCGTCGTGCGAAGCTTTATTATCTTCGTGAACTACGCGGTAAAGCAGCGAGAATTAAAGAAATTCGTTAATATAACGGATACCGGGAAGGGCTTGGAGACAAGCCCTTTTCGTTTTTGTCCGGGAAAAGTTGAACCGGAGGTACACTTCCGAGTAAAATGGTATGGCAACACATGCGGGGAATAGTCCGGGAGGCTTGTAAAATCAGTTATTGAAGTGCGTGTTCAAAAGACCGGTTTCAGTACCGACTTTTTGAACAACCTCTTGAAGGCATTTGAATTGTGGATTAAATGTACTGTAATGCTTGGTGTAAGATTACATAACTGATGTGAATGTTTTGTATCCATCCATGGAGTTATTGGAACGATACAGAATGCTGGATGTGTGTACTGCTATAAACATGTACTGTGAAGAGAGGAAGATCTTGAATGGAACAAGAAGTTCAACATGACCGGGGCAATCCTGCCGAAGAGAAAAACAGTCGATCCAAAAAAGCCAAAAATGAAATTGTTGAATGGCTTAAAGCCATTGTTATCGCATTAGTTCTCGTCATTCTGATTCGGTGGTTGCTCTTCAAACCGTTTGTTGTGGACGGTCCGTCCATGCAGCCGAACTTTGAAACGGGTGAACGTGTGATCGTCAACGAGATCTTATATGATATCAGAGAACCGAAGCGCGGTGAAGTTATCGTCTTCCACGTACCATCCGAAGGTCGAGATTTCATTAAACGTGTTATTGCTGTTGAAGGTGATACAGTTGAGGTTCAGGACGATACCGTGATGGTTAACGGCAAAAAGGTTGATGAAACGTATATTCAAGGAGCCATTGATGCAGCTGAAGCAAATGGTGGAACCTATAACGTGAAGGATTTCCCGAATGAGCAGTTCCCTGACGGCAAAGTGCCGGCGGGTCATGTATTTGTTATGGGAGATAACCGTCCAAATAGTACAGACAGCCGTATGATCGGTTATGTTTCGTTAAAAGATATTATTGGTCGTGCAGATGTTATTTTCTGGCCGATCGGTGAGATTAAGTGGATCAACCACTGAAATTGAAGTAAATAATGAGGTGAAGACAAGGTGACGATACAATGGTTTCCAGGTCATATGACTCGAGCCAGACGCCAGATTCAGGATAAGTTAAAGCTCATCGACGTGGTCATCGAACTATTGGATGCCCGTCTGCCTGTCTCCAGCCGTAATCCGATGATTGACGAAATATTGCTGGATAAACCCCGGATGATTTTGTTGAACAAATCGGATTTGGCAGATGCTAAAGTGACGCAAGAATGGATTGAATATTTCAAAAAAGAAGGAATTACCGCTTTTCCTGTAGATGCTTCGACGGGAACCAACGTTAAAGATATTCCCGTGCAGGCCAAGCTTCTTCTTAAAGAAAAAATTGACCGTCAAATTGCTAAAGGGATTAATCCTCGTGCGGTTCGCGGGTTGATCGTAGGGATTCCCAATGTAGGTAAATCAACACTGATTAACCGACTGGCTGGACGGAGTATTGCGTTAACAGGAGATCGTCCTGGTGTGACGAAGGGGCAACAGTGGATCAAGGTAGGCAAAGAAATGGAGTTATTGGATACTCCGGGTATTCTGTGGCCTAAGTTCGAAGATCAAAATGTAGGTTATCGTCTTGCCGTAACAGGTGCAATCAAAGAGGAAATTCTGAATGCAGAGGATATCGCCTTTTTTGGAATCAGTTACCTGATGCGTTATTACTGGGACGCTTTGGAAGAGAGATACGGACTTCAGGAGTTCTCCAAGGATGCAGATGATTCAGACAGTGTTATTGCGATTATGGAACAAGTCGGCCGTGTCCGTGGATGTGTTGTAAGCGGTGGACGCATTGATCTGGAAAAGGCATCACGAGCATTTCTGCGTGAACTGCGCGCGGGTAAAATGGGACGTTTTTCTATGGAAGCTCCCTATTAAAAAAATGGACTCTACACGATGAAGATCATTATCTTTATCTGTTCATTTCATATATACAAGTGCCGAAAGAAGCGGCCGTTACCGGATTACCCGGAGCGGTCGTTTTTTTGTGTATACAAACGCGGAAGTAGCGCTGGAACATATGTCGAAACGATAAAATGGAAGAGGATTGAAGAACAGTACGCTTTATGGAATTGGCTGGCCTATATATCAGGTGCGTCTAAATCGTGCTATGATGAATGGTGGTGCAATTTAGATTAGTCGAGGTCTGATATATTCAATTTAAACCATCAAATACCGATAAATGAAGACATCACTATCTTTATATTGTAAATCTCAAGGAAAAGTTTTGCTGAGAGTGACAGGTTGTACAGAACAAAAGACAGAGGATCTACGTCTATATTATAAAAAAGTTGTAAGTGATACGCATGCTGAAAAAGCGTGGGTAGAGGAGATGAGCGTTATGGTTGAAAATAATGAAGAGATCGGGTTGAATCTACTGGATACCCCGGTTGGACCGAAGAAGAAAAAAGAAGCCAGTGAACCTCGAGACCTGCTGATCTTCGAGCGGGAGTATTGGGACAGTGGATTTGAACGTATTGCTGGTATTGATGAGGTAGGACGGGGATGCTTGTTTGGGGATGTTGTCGCAGCGGCGGTTATTTTACCGAAGGATCTCATTCTGGAAGGTGTGAATGACTCCAAGAAATTGACGGAGAAAAAACGTGATGCACTATATGACGTCATTATGGAAAAAGCGCTGGCGGTAGGTATCGGGTACGCGGATGCAGAGACGATTGATCGGCTTAATATCAAGCAGGCGGCGAGACTCGCGATGAAACGAGCTGTTGAAGCATTGGGAGAAACTCCTGATTATATGCTGGTGGATGCCGAGAAGGTGGATGTCAATGTACCTCAACTGTCCATCATTAAAGGTGATGCTAATAGTCAATCGATCGCAGCGGCATCTATTATTGCCAAGGTAACGCGAGATCGGCTGTGTAAGGAAGAATGGGATACGTTATATCCGGAATATGGTTTGTCGATACATAAAGGATATGCAACAAAAGTTCATCGGGAGCAAATTATGGCATTGGGGGCAACCCCGATGCATCGACGCAGTTTTCTCGGCAACCTGCTTGGAGAGCAGCAATCTTTGTTTTAACACAGGTTTGAAGGAAGGAGGGGGAGAGATTTGAATATCGGTTCCATGATTAAGGGGTTAATGGGAGATAGTAAGCCCGGCAATGCCAAACCGCTTGAATTAAAGGAAGGTCAGGTGGTTCGTGGCTCCGTCGTTAGTGTATCCGATGATGGAGGAGAAGCAGTTCTGCAGATTCAAGGTGTGCAGGTGCGCGCCAAGTTGGAGACTCCACTCCGTCCGGGTGAGACCACGTTGCTTCAAGTGCAGCCTCCAGGTGAAAATGGCATAACGGTAATGAAACCTATGGCTGGAACACTTGCTGAGCTGCCACAAGCTTCGCTGAACAACCTGCTTAAGGATGTAGGACTGCCGGATACAAAAGGGAACCGGGAACTGTTACTTGCCATGCAGCGTAGCGGAGTGCCGCTCACGAAGGATAATGTGGCTATGGTCCAGAATATGATGACTGCCAAACCTGCACAGGTCCCTGTGGAAGAATGGGTGCAGGCGACAGGGATTGCTTTTCAGCGTGGGCTTCCGGTTACGGCGGAAACAGTAAAAGGATTACACCAGACGGTGTTTGGCCCCCCTTTGCATCAGTTGTTAAGCGGGTTGGCTGATCAGTTGGAAACGATGCTTACTCAAACAACAGGTAAACCGGTACTGACTGGAGAACAATCTGCTACGTTGAAACCAGCAGTCATGGTTGGTGTACCTGTTGTATCAAATGCATCACAGACGGAAGAAGGATTGGCTGTATCAGGCAATGGTCGTCAGGTGACTGTAACCGGAACACCTGCTTTGTCAACGCAACAAGGACAAGCGGCATTGGCAGGATCTATATCCATGACGGATGGCGGGGCAGAGGATGCAGGTACTGCGATGAAAGGAAACCAGCAGACCGTCGCAGGCGCAGGAAATGCTGAAGCCGGGGCCAAGGCAGTTGCCAGCAATGTTGAAACGGCTGGCAAAGGAGGTGCAGGTATTCCGTCTGGAACCGGAATACCTGGCGAGAGCCCGCGCGGTGCTGACGCGGGCCAAGTTGGGAGCCGCCCGGGTACACCAGGGGCGGCAGCTGAATCTGTGGCAGGCCGTGCAAGTGCAGGCCAGCCTGAAGCAGGCGCGGCCGGGCGAACTGACGGCCGCGCTGAAACGCCTGCTGCTGCGGGGACTCCGTCCGCAGCAGGCCAGGCGGCGCCAGCAGCGCCTACGGCAGCGCAGCTGGCGCCCAAGCTGCTGGCGCTGCTGGACGCCCTGCGCAGCGCGTCCACTGCCGCACCGGCACAGCCTGGTGCGGCAGTACAGGCCGCCCCTGCATCGCAGGGCGGCCAGGCGGCTGCGGCTGCCGTAGGCGTGCCGCAGCCGTTGCCAGCCGGCGCTGATGCGCCGCCGGCTGGCGGTAATGCCGCAGCACCTGCGGGAGCTGCGGCAGTGCACGCGCCTGTCACCCACGAGGGGGACCCGTGGGTGGGGCGCGTGCTGAAGCTGCTCGGTGCGGAGCACGAGCAGCAGGCCGTTCACGGCGCGGCAGCGCAGCCGCGCGTGGGGGATGCGGCCAGTCCGGCGAATGCGGACACGCTGAAGGGTTTGCTGCTGCAGCTTGCCAGCAGCGAAGGTGCACCAGCGGCGCTTAAGGATGCCGCCGGACAGGCCGTGCAATATCTGACGGGTCAGCAGTTATTGCTAACGACAGATCGCAGTGCTACCTTTGCACAGATGCACTGGTTTATTCCGATCACTGGACCGGATGGGGAAGAAACGGCGTCTGTTCAGATTCAATCACGTCGTGGACCTCGTGGTGAGCTGGATGCGTCCAACTGCCGTCTATGGTTTGATCTGGATATGAAAAGTCTTGGGCCTACTCTGGTAGATGTCCATGTGGTTAATAACATTGTCAGTCTGCGTGTATTAAATGATCGCGAAGGAATGGGACCGCTCCTGGAGAGCGGACGAGAGGTAATCCATCAGGCATTGGACAAGCTGGGCTATCAACTGCTGACCTTCAAGGCGGAACCGTGGCCTGTGGGGCAGGAACCGGGCGCGGAACGAAAAACGCGGGCCTCGGACTATAGTCCTGAACGATACAAAGGGGTGGACTTGAAGGTATGAAAGACGAGTCGTCACAACCGGACCTGCTTTCCAAAAAGGCGGTTGCCCTAAAGTATGTCCCTGGAGAGAGTGAAGCACCTGTTGTTGTAGCCAAGGGGCGCGGCAAAGTGGCAGAAGCCATTCTGGATAAAGCCAGAGAAAACGGCGTGGCTGTTCAGGAGGATGCAGCACTTGTGGAGGTGCTCTCCAAATTGGATCTGGATGAACAGATTCCGGCAGAACTGTATCAACTGGTCGCAGAGGTGCTAACGTATGTCTACCGTGCAGATCGAATGGCCTCAGGACGTGAGGAAAATGAGTCATGGTAGAACGTAGATTGGGTCAGGAGCCAGGATTAAAGCTCACACGACAGCAGAAAGGCCGATTAGGTGAAGAGGCTGCCTGTCAATGGTTGCGAGAGCACGATTATCGGATCATTAGACAGAACTGGCGTTGCCGTAGCGGTGAGATTGACATCATTGCTTCCTGCGAGGGCCTGATTGTCTTTGTGGAAGTAAGAAGCAGAAGTGGAGCCACTCAGTACGGTACACCTCAGGAATCGGTTGATATGCGTAAAATGCAGCAGGTACGTTCAACCGCATCTGTGTATTTGCAAATGACGGGAGAGACGGAACTTCAGATCCGTTTTGATGTAATTGCCGTAATGCTTGATCAAGCAGGGGAGACTGTCTCTGTGAATCATATTGTTAATGCTTTTTAAGAATTAAACTCGAAGTTATTGCTGTATTGATTGATACTAAATGTATCTTTGTTTAATGTGAGTCGATTAGTTATTTCGAAGTACAAGTTTAATTATGTCTTATCTTTGCATTCGTTTTAGTTTTGAATTAGTTAATATACTAAAGCCGTAGTTCCTCTTCATACAGGAACTGCGGCTTTTTTTGATTTAACTATGAAATCACAAAACAGAGGATAGAGCATTGATAATAAAATCATTGTATTTCAGAATTTTTAGATACAAATCGTATCATTTATAATAAAATAAGAACGTTGAAAAATTTAAAAAGAGGTTGGTGGGATGTATGGAAGAGCTTCAGAACGCTTCGAGCAACACAGTAAAAAGAGTATGGGAGTGTCCTCGGATGGAAGTGCTGGATATCAGCGAGACCATGAACGGTGGACAGGGGATTTGGCAATATGTTTGGGACGGAGAATTCTGGAAACTTGAGCTTTTAGTCAGTTAATTAAAGAGGCTAAAGAGGAATGTTTGATCCATAAAAATAAATGGTGAGGTGTAGTGAGAAGATGCAGACAAGTATCAAATGGATAATTCGACTAAGTACACTATCTTTATGTTTCATTTTGTTTGGAATCATGTATTCTGGAGTTTCTTATGCAGCAGATCCGTCTACACAGGCAAAAATATCAGGTAAAGTTACTGATCTTGAAGGGTTTCCTATCCAGGATGCAACAATCAAGTATTCCCTTAGATATCAAGGGGAAGAAACTGAAAAAAGCGTAAAGACAGATGGTACTGGAAGTTATTCTATACTTGAGTCTGTCCAGGATTATACGGAAATTAGTTTTATAATTGAAGCAGAGGGCTATGTGACTGACAGGCACCGTAATACCTACTATTTGTCAGAAGGGGAACAGATTCTGGTTAATTTCGAGCTATATGAACCTTCTACGATTGTAGGGTCTGTAACCGATCAAACAGGCAAACCGATTCCAGATGCCCTGGTCAAAGTAACAGGGGCCTTGGATCGCCCGGTTAAAACAGATCAGCAAGGTCGGTATGCCGTTACCGGGCTTGATTTTGACTACAATCCGAACATTGCGATCTGGGTAGATTCTGCGGATTATATGCTTTATGAACAGGATCGTTTGAATGTTCAGGCTGGAAAAACCTTAATCGTAGATGTTGTTTTGACAGAAGCCGCACATGTACGGGGGAAAGTAGTAGATGAGGCGGGCAATCCAGTAAGTGGAGCTAAAGTGAATGCCGGAGGCTCGGCAACAACAACAACGGATGCTCAAGGAAATTATTTCATAAAGCGCGTGCCAACAGGCACCATAACAATAACGGGGGAAGCAGCAGGGTACTTAAAATCGACTCAGAACATTCCCCTCGTACAAGGAGATCGTAATACGTTTAATATCGTACTTAAGAAAGATGCAGATATTACACCTCCAGTAACCAAGTACAGATTAGTTCCTATTACAGATACTGTGAACGGGAAGGTATACATTAAAGGATTTACATTCAGACTTCAGGCAACGGACGAAGTCAAAGGTTCGGGCGTTAAAACAACGCAATATCGAATCAATGGGGGAGAATGGAAGAACTATGAAGGACCCGTCAAGTTTTATGCTCCCGATGTCAAGGTGGTAGAGTACTACAGTACAGATGTTGCAGGTAACCAGGAGAAGTACAACAAAATGGATTTTGTTAATGGCACATTTGAAGGCGCGGGTTCATATTGATTCATCATTGATATGATAGTGTGATTTGTATAAGATGCTAATTTAATTAGACGGCTCTGACATGATGATCGCCCTCGGTAGATCAGGATTCGGAGCCGTCTTTACCGTTTTTAATACCTGTAGCCCTAGTAGTTGAGGCCTTCCCTTTGAATCTCGTGATCAGATGGGTGTATAATCAAGGATGTAATCTGGCGTTTTAATCTTTTGATTTGTCATAAACGAATTTTTCCAGACCGTAACCCATCGTTACGGTTACAAATCATATTATAAACAGGAGGTACGGCCGATGAGTAAAGCTACGAAAACAATAAATGAAGTCAGAAATGCGATTCAAAACCGTCGTACGGTGAAAAAATTCAAAAAAGAAGCTGTTCCTACACAGCAGATTATAGAATTGCTGGACACCGCAGTCTGGGCTCCTAACCATAAATTGCGCGAACCATGGAGATTTTTGTTGTTTACCGGGAATGGACGGAAGAAACTGGCTGAGGCTATTGATGCAGAAATGGGAGAAGACAACAAATTCTCAGCCAATATTTTGCAAGTTCCATCCGTTATGCTTGTCGTTCTGGAGGAAGATCCAAGACAGAATATATGGGACGAAGACTTCGCTGCGGTCAGTGCATTGGTTCAGAACTTTATGCTTGCAGCCTGGAGTGAAGACATTGGAACGTTCTGGGTGACCAAGCCATTCTTGTACGCCCCCAAATTCCGCAAACCGCTTGGAATAGAGGCGGGAGAGAAGATTGTAGGCATGATTTATATGGGATACCCTGATGTTATTCCTTCTGCCAAAGAACGCACACCAGCTAAGGACAAACTCACTCTTTTTGAATAATAAATTATTTGTAGACCTTAGCTATATACGATCCCCTTATGTTACAGGGAAATTTACGTACAAGTACCTTTCTTCACAGAAGAGAAGGGCTTGTACGTTTTTTGTCATGTTGGCATATCCGCATTGTAGAATCTCTATAAGGAATCCTTCTCGATCTTCCTCTGCTGTCTGCAGTTTCATGCCCATATCACTGCCTTTGGGTAAATCGGCCTGTTCTTTCCTCCATATGCTTCTAAAATAGCTTCAAAATAAATTAAGATCCAGTTGACGATACTGGATGGCTTCAGCCACATGAGCTGTCACAATTTCACCTTCATGGTCCAGATCGGCAATTGTCTGTGCCATCTTGATAATCCGATCATGTGCCCGCATGCTCAGGTTTAACGTTTGCAAGGTTTGCTCTAACAGTTGCTCTGCCTCTTGGGGGAGATGGATCGTCCGTCGCAAAAGCGTGCCCGAAAGCTGGCTATTCCAACGAACCGAACTTTTGGCATAACGTGTAGCCTGAATTTGATGAGCGTGGATCACTTTTGTCTGCATTTCTTCAGAGGAAGGGGAAGCAGCAGACTTGCGCCACTCGCCTGGTGGAGGAACCTCAACCTGAAGATCAATGCGGTCCAGCAGTGGCCCTGAAATTTTGGCTCGGTACGCGGCAACACGGGCTGGACTACATATGCAGCGTTGCTCCTCCGAATGAGCGGACAAATAACCGCAGGGACAGGGATTCATGGAACATGCTAGCATGAACTGGGCCGGAAAGGTGAATGCAGCGCGTGCCCGACTAATTGTCACTGTGCGATCCTCTAACGGCTGCCTTAATACCTCCAGCACTTGACGCTGGAATTCAGGTAATTCATCCAGAAACAATATGCCCCGGTGGGCAAGGCTCACTTCACCCGGTTTTGGGATACCACCGCCTCCAATCAGACCAGAGGTGGATATTGTATGGTGAGGGGAGCGAAAAGGTCTATCTGCAATCAGGCCTTGAGGCGCTTCTTTCAATTTGCCTGCGGCACTTAATACTTTGGTTACTTCTAACGCTTCATCTTCTGACAAAGGTGGAAGGATGGTAGGCAACCGTTTGATTAACATCGTTTTGCCCGTGCCTGGCGGTCCAACGAGCAGTATATTATGCATGCCAGCTGCAGCGATCATAAGCGCACGTTTTACATGGTGCTGCCCCAGAACATCGCTATAGTCATCTACCAGTAATGGAGTCTGTCTCGTCTTTTTATCCATTTTCTTCTGTGGCCTATCTGTTATAGGAGAAGCGAGGTGTGCATAATTTTTCAATACGACTGGTCCTGCATTCGAATTATTTGGTATTCCCACTGAACTAGCGCGTTCATCTGGGTTTTCCGGAGCAATATCCTGTAAATGACGAATGCCAAACACCTGGATACCTCGAATCAGTGACGCTTCCTCTACGTTATCGAAAGGCAGAAGCACGGAAGTAAAGCCTTGTCGTTTGGCCAGATCCACCATGGACAAAATGCCGGGCACGGACCTGATCGAACCGTCCAACGCCAGTTCGCCAACCACTAGTGTCCGTTCCTGGGGAGGAAGTACAAGCTGGCCGCTTGTCATAAGTAAACCAATAGCAATGGCTAGATCAAAGGAAGATCCTTCCTTGCGCAGATCAGCGGGAGCCAGATTAATTGTGATCCGCTGTAAAGGATACTGATATCCGCAGTTTTTAATCGCTGCACGAACACGTTCAACGGCCTCTCGAATGGCTGAATCCGGTAAACCGATGATGGATGTCTGTGGCAGACCATTGGATAAATCGGTTTCCACCTCGATCAGAACGCCATCGATTCCGTACAAACACGCACTGTGTAATTTTCCGTACATGACAAAGAAACACCTCACTCGATTCTTGACTCCGCATAATACGGGCCAGTCTACGAATTAAGGTGCTTCCTCAGCTTCTATTAAGCATTTTATATAAAAGGAATCATGGAGTCAACCAGTCATTATCATTGCTGTAGTCATCTCTCGGGATCCCTGAATTTTATTTCTGGAAGGAAATCATTAAATAGCTTTGGCGAAAATAGTTAAGTATAAACTTTCATTATGATTATTAAATTTGACCCGAGAAAGCGTGAATCTGTTCGCTGGACTTAGCTATTATTGTTGTTAAATCATGGGGATGTACTGCTGATTTTCTATCTATATTTATATTTTACACAATTTAATTTATCATAATTAAATTGAATAGTAAAATCATTTGTGCTCAATTATTCTGTTTTTTTTCTAATTTGTGATAAGATAGATTTATAGTTCCTTTTTTATAAGGAATAGAATGCACAATAGGCAGGTGAGAAAGATATATGCAGACTGACAGTTTGAAGCTGGATAACCAATTATGCTTTGCCATATATGCTTGTTCACGTGAGATTACGAAGATGTACCAGCCTTATCTGGAGGTGCTCGGCGTAACGTATTCACAGTATCTGGTTCTGATGGTATTGTGGGAACGTGAAGAATGTACGGTTAAGGAGATCGGGGAGGCACTCTATCTCGATTCGGGAACATTGACACCACTTCTCAAACGGTTGCAGTCAGCAGGACTTATTAATCGCGAACGCTCTGCTCAGGATGAACGAAAAGTATTAATTACATTAACCGACTCCGGCCGTGAGCTGCGGAACAAGGCATTGTCCATCCCTGAATCCATTCAGGGAGATGCGTGTTTGAACAGTACAGAGTTTGAAGCTTTGCTGGGTCAGTTCAAAGGGTTGCTGGAGAAAGTTCACCAAACCAACACTAACGCAGCCAAAAAATAAAATGTAGTTTTACATCAAGGAAACCTTAGCTTTTAGCTGAGGTTTTTTCCATATATACCCAAGCATTCACAATATGGGATCATACTCATATCAAAATACTGTCTATTAACCATTAATTTTTTAAGGAAAGCGTTTTAAAAACGTGTTACAATGAATTGGGTTTAAGTGAAAATAGTCAACATTTGTCTTTTGTTAGTCTACCAACCCGCCTTGTTGCAGTCATGTTGATAGGAGGATTCGAGAATGAATATCCATGAATATCAAGGAAAAGAAGTACTGAAACAGTATGGAGTTACCGTTCCAAATGGAAAGGTTGCTTATACAGTCGATGAAGCGGTTGCGGCCGCAGAGGCACTGGGCAGTCCGGTGACTGTTGTTAAAGCGCAAATTCACGCAGGTGGCCGGGGTAAAGCCGGCGGCGTAAAAGTGGCGAAGAGTACGGATGAAGTTCGTGCCTATGCTTCCGAAATTCTGGGCAAAGTATTGGTAACACACCAGACTGGACCAGAAGGCAAAGAAGTGAAACGTCTTCTGATTGAAGAAGGATGCGATATCCGCAAAGAGTATTATGTGGGTGTTGTTGTGGACCGTGCCACAGGCCGTGTAGTTATGATGGCTTCCGAAGAAGGCGGTACTGAGATTGAAGAAGTAGCTGAAGCTACACCTGAGAAAATTTTCAAAGAAATCATTGACCCTGCCATTGGATTGCAAGTGTTCCAGGCCCGTAAACTGGCCTACAGCATTAAGATTCCGAATGAACTGGTGAACAAAGCTGTTAAGTTCATGCTCGCGCTGTACACTGCATTTGTCGAAAAAGATTGCTCTATTGCCGAGATCAATCCTCTCGTTGTTACCGGAGATGGAAACGTTATCGCGCTAGATGCGAAATTAAACTTTGACTCCAACGCCCTGTTCCGTCACAAAGACATTTTGGAACTGCGTGACCTGGATGAAGAGGATGAAAAAGAAATCGAAGCTTCCAAATACGACCTCAGCTACATAGCACTCGATGGCAACATCGGCTGTATGGTCAATGGTGCGGGACTTGCGATGGCAACGATGGACATTATCAAATACTACGGTGGAGACCCGGCCAACTTCCTTGACGTTGGGGGCGGTGCAACAACAGAGAAGGTGACTGAAGCATTTAAGATCATCTTGTCCGATGCCAAAGTAGCTGGGATCTTTGTTAACATTTTTGGTGGCATCATGCGCTGTGATGTTATCGCCAATGGTGTTGTTGAAGCCGCGAAGCAGCTTGGCCTGACCAAACCGCTGGTTGTTCGTCTTGAAGGAACTAACGTGGAGCTTGGCAAACGTATTCTGGGTGAATCTGGCCTGAATATCGTTCCTGCTGATTCCATGGCCGATGGTGCACAGAAAATTGTTGCCCTCGTAAAATAAGTTCATTCCTTAGTACCGGAGCTGTCCGGGAATTGAAAAATAACCGTAAGGATGTGAAGCAACGTGAGTATTTTGATCGATAAAAATACAAAAGTCATTACGCAAGGCATTACGGGTTCAACGGGAATGTTCCACACGAAGGGCGCATTGGACTACGGAACCCAGATGGTAGGCGGAGTTACACCGGGTAAAGGCGGAACTAATGTGGATATCACGTTGGAAGACGGTACAGTAGCTAGTCTGCCGGTGTTTAACACTGTACAGGAAGCGAAGGAAGCTACAGGCGCAACAGCGAGCGTCATTTATGTTCCTCCTGCATTTGCAGCAGATTCCATTATGGAAGCTGTTGATGCTGAGCTGGACCTCGTAATCTGTATTACAGAAGGTATTCCGGTTCTTGACATGATCAAGGTTGACCGCTTCATGGAAGGTAAAAATACCGTCCTGATCGGACCAAACTGTCCAGGTGTCATTACACCAGGCGAATGTAAAATCGGTATCATGCCTGGTTATATCCATATGGCAGGGCACGTAGGCGTTGTTTCCCGTAGTGGAACACTTACCTATGAAGCCGTTCATCAACTGACGACACGTGGTATTGGACAATCTTCTGCTGTAGGAATCGGGGGAGACCCTGTAAAAGGCTCCGAGTTCATTGATATCCTCAAACGGTTCAATGAAGATCCACAGACTCATGCGGTCATCATGATTGGTGAGATTGGTGGTACAGCTGAAGAGGATGCTGCAGATTGGGTACGTGAAAACATGACCAAACCGGTTGTTGGCTTTATCGGTGGCGTAACAGCGCCTCCAGGCAAACGGATGGGCCATGCTGGCGCTATTATCTCTGGCGGTAAAGGTACAGCCAAAGAGAAGATTGCGAAGCTGGAATCATGTGGAATCAAAGTAGCACCAACTCCTGCTGAGATGGGTTCGACTTTGGTGAGTGTACTTGAGGAACGCGGTATTTTGAATTTGTGCACGACACATTAATTCTTTTTCGTTATAATAGAAGAAACGGCTCGGAAATGATCTATTTCTGGTAGATCGACTATTATGGTTACGGAAAAGGTAAGCAACCTTTTGTCCTTGAACAGGGCGAAGGGTTGCTTTTTTGCGTTTTTTTACGGGAAAAGGGGGTTGGATTGTCTCTCATCGACGTAAACGCTTGCATTCCGTGGTCACTTAACACACAATATGAGGGAAGATCTCTTCCCGCTTTGGGAGGTTTATGGTATGGAAGAACGATGGATCTTGTTTGGGTTGCATGAGATGGAGGGTATTGGTAAAAAAACAATCTCGAAATTGATTCTGGGACAACATGAATTACCCGATCTATTGAATTATGGGGAAAGCGACTGGGTCGCAGCAGGCTTGCGCAAAGATCAGGCTGCCCGTTTGGCTAGCCAATTTACTATCGACTGGATTGAGAGTAAAAGAGAACACGTTTACAATCAGGGGATAGAGGTTATTACTTATCTGGATCAGAATTATCCCATATTAATGAAGGAAACCGTTCAGCCTCCCTGGGTAATGTATGCACGAGGGGATGTTAGTTTGCTACACAATTCGTCTATTGCCATGGTGGGAACTCGTATGCCAACCGTGTATGGGCGCAAAGTTGGAGAAAAGCTGGCAGAGCAATTATGCAATGCAGGACTTGCGATTGTAAGCGGGCTTGCCCGCGGTATTGATAGCGTATGTCATGAGGCAGTACTACGTGCTAAAGGAAAAACGATTGCAGTATTCGGAACAGGGATTGATAATATATACCCACCCGAAAATACAAGCCTCGCCGAGCGAATCGCGGAGACGGGTCTGCTTTTGTCGGAATATCCACCAGGTACGCGAGCGCGCCAGGGATTATTTCCGGAACGGAATCGAATCATTGCCGGTCTGACACTGGGAACATTGGTTGTTGAGGCTGACATTCGCAGTGGTTCACTCATTACAGCAGATGCTGCGCTTGAAGCAGGCAGGGATGTATTTGCAGTCCCTGGACCTATTACATCGCCGAAAAGTCGGGGAGCACACAATCTTATCCGTCAAGGGGCCAAATTGGTCACTTGTGCAGCAGATGTATTGGAAGAGTATCGATTGGGCTTGCCAAATGCAGAACAACTTCCTTACAATAGAGGACGTTCGACCGAAACAACCGAGCCTTCCGGGCGAGGGATATTCGCTGAGGTAAAGCTCTCTCCAGATGAACAACGCGTGATTTATCTGTTGGAACAGGGAGAACAATCATTGGATCAACTGGTTGAGCTGCTTGGTTGGGATTTTGGACATTTGCATTCAGTTCTGTTATCTTTAATCATAAAAAAGCAGATTAGCCAATTACCAGGCACTAAATACGCGAGGGTATGACGAAGCTACAACCTACGTGGTGCGTGGAAATATATAATTAGCAGAAGTTATTAACTATGCATAAGCTTACAGAAACAGTTTCATGACAGTTTCATGACTGAGAGGAGGATGAACCTATGGCGGATGCACTCGTAATCGTGGAGTCGCCCTCAAAGGCGAAGACGATAGGCAAATATTTAGGCAGCAAGTTCATCGTAAAAGCTTCGATGGGGCATGTTCGCGATTTGCCAAAGAGTCAGATCGGCGTTGAGGTAGAGAATGATTTTAATCCGAAATATATTACGATCCGCGGCAAAGGTTCAATTTTGAAAGAACTGAAGGATGCACGGAAGAAAGTGAAAAAAGTATATCTCGCAGCTGACCCGGATCGCGAAGGTGAGGCTATTGCATGGCATTTGGCCCATGCCCTTGAACTGGACGATACGGCAGATTGCCGGGTTGTATTTAATGAAATTACAAAACAGGCGGTCAAAGATGCGTTCAAAACGCCGCGGAAAATCAATATGGATTTGGTTAACGCGCAGCAGGCAAGACGTATTCTGGATCGGCTCGTTGGATATAAAATTAGTCCGTTATTATGGAAGAAAGTGAAAAAAGGTTTGTCTGCAGGCCGGGTTCAGTCCGTGGCTGTTAAAATCATTTTAGATCGTGAAAATGAAATTGATGATTTTGAGCCGGAAGAATACTGGAGCATTACCGCCAAACTGACAGCAGACGGCAATCCGTTTGAAGCCAAGTTTCATAAACTGAACGGGGCCAAAACAGAGCTGGGCAGTGAAGCGGAAGTGCAAGCGATCCTGAAACAGATCGAAGGTGCAGACTTTACGATCAAGGAAGTTAAAGAGAAAGAACGGAGCCGTAACCCCTCCGCCCCGTTTACGACGAGTTCTCTGCAACAGGAAGCGGCGCGTAAATTGAATTTCAG
The DNA here is from genome assembly GCF_037976585.1 of Paenibacillus sp. FSL k6-2145. NCBI lineage: Bacteria > Bacillati > Bacillota > Bacilli > Caryophanales > Paenibacillaceae > Paenibacillus > Paenibacillus sp. FSL k6-2145. Next base: position 4,582,118 of record NZ_CP150267.1, read on the forward strand.
AGCCTCCAAGACGATGTCGGTCGCCCAACAACTATATGAAGGTGTAGACCTTGGAAAAGAAGGCACAGTAGGTCTCATCACGTATATGCGTACGGACTCCACACGAATTGCGGCATCTGCACAAGAAGAAGCCAAAGAATATATCGTTGGTAAGTATGGTGAGCCATTTGCACCTGAGACTCCACGAAACTATTCCAAAAAAGCAGCTAATGCTCAGGATGCGCATGAAGCGATTCGTCCAACTTCAATTCTGCGTGACCCTGACTCAATCAAGTCATTCATGAGTCGCGATCAGTTCCGGTTGTATAAACTGGTATGGGAACGTTTTGTAGCGAGCCAAATGTCTTCGGCTATTCTGGATACACTCTCTGTAGATATTGCTGCGGGGGACACCATTTTCCGTGCAGCAGGTTCTAAGGTACGATTCCAAGGTTTCATGAAGGTATATGTTGAAGGAAACGACGATGGTACAACCGATGAAGATCGTCTGCTGCCTCCGTTGAAAAGTGGAGATGTGCTTGAGAAGCAGGAGATTGAGCCAAAACAGCATTTTACACAACCGCCACCCCGGTATACGGAGGCAAGGTTGGTTAAGACGCTTGAGGAATTGGGAATAGGGCGTCCGAGTACATATGCGCCAACACTGGAGACCATTCAGAAGCGCGGATATGTTGCAATTGAGGAAAAGAAATTCATGCCGACCGAGCTGGGTGAACTGGTCATCGAACAGATGGAAGAGTTTTTCCCGGAAATCCTGAATGTAGAGTTCACCGCAAACATGGAAGGTGATCTTGACCATGTGGAGGAAGGTTCCGAGGATTGGGTCAAAGTACTCGCAGAATTCTATGAATCTTTTGAGAAACGGCTTGAATTTGCGGAAGAAGAAATGAAAGAAATCGAGATTGAAGACGAAGTATCGGATGAGATCTGTGAGAAGTGTGGCAAACCGCTGGTTTATAAACTTGGACGTTTTGGCAAGTTTCTTGCGTGCTCTGGCTTCCCTGATTGCCGGAATACCAAACCGATTATCAAGGATATCGGCGTGACTTGTCCGAAGTGTAAGGAAGGTCATGTTGTTGAGCGTCGTAGCAAAAAGGGACGTATTTTCTACGGTTGTGACAAATATCCTGAATGTGATTTTGTCTCATGGGACAGACCTTCAGCCAAACCATGTCCAAGTTGCGGATCGCTAATGATTGAAAAGCGGAACAAAAAGGGAGCACGATTGCAGTGCACTTCATGTGATCATCAGGAGCCGGTGGATGAACCGGATGACGAATCAGCAGATTAGTATATATGTGAATCAATTCAATTATAGTGAAATATGAAATTGCTTTATGGGGGTAAATGATTTTGACAAATGAACAACAAGTAACCGTTATTGGTGCCGGGCTGGCAGGAACAGAAGCGGCCTGGCAGATTGCAAGTCGCGGCGTACGCGTAAAATTATACGAGATGAGACCTGTTGTGAAAACGCCAGCTCATCATACGGATAAATTTGCAGAGCTGGTATGTAGCAACTCGTTGCGTGCGAATGGATTGACCAATGCAGTGGGTGTGTTAAAAGAAGAAATGAGAATGCTCAATTCTCTTGTATTGTCAGCAGCAGACAAACATGCAGTTCCTGCAGGTGGGGCACTTGCTGTGGACCGAGATGGATTTTCAGGTGAGATTACATCCACGTTGCACCAACATCCGCTCATCGAAGTGGTGAATGAGGAATTAACTTCTCTGCCAGAAGATGGCATCGTTGTTGTTGCAACGGGGCCGCTGACTTCACCCGCATTGTCTGAGCAAATTAAGGCACTAATGGGGGAAGAGTATTTCTACTTCTATGATGCAGCTGCACCGATCATCGAAAAAGATTCAATTGATATGAACAAAGTGTATCTGGCTTCACGTTATGATAAGGGTGAAGCGGCATATCTGAACTGTCCGATGACAGAAGAAGAGTTTGATGTCTTCTATGAAGCTCTCATTACTGCTGAAGTCGCTCAATTGAAAGAGTTCGAGAAAGAAATCTACTTTGAAGGCTGTATGCCAATCGAAGTGATGATGAAACGCGGAAAACAGACGGCTCTGTTTGGACCTATGAAACCGGTAGGTCTGGTTAACCCTCATACAGGAGAGTTGCCACATGCGGTTGTTCAGCTTAGACAGGACAATGCAGCTGGAACCCTTTATAACTTGGTGGGCTTCCAGACGCATCTGAAATGGGGAGAACAGAAACGTGTCTTTTCCCTTATTCCTGGACTTGAAAATGCAGAGTTCGTTCGTTATGGCGTAATGCACCGAAATACATTTATTAACTCTCCTAAACTGCTTCTTCCGACGTATCAGTTTAAAGAGCGTCCAAACCTGTTCTTTGCAGGTCAGATGACGGGTGTAGAAGGATATGTGGAATCTGCTGCATCAGGGCTGATTGCCGGCATGAACGCAGCCAAAGCAGCACTTGGGCAGGAACTGGTGGTATTGCCGGTAGAAACAACACTTGGCAGTATGGCTCAGTATATTACAACGGCTGACTTCAAGCACTTCCAACCAATGAACGCAAACTTTGGTTTGTTGCCGAAGCTTGAAACGAAGATTCGTAACAAAAAGGAAAAAAATGAAGCTCTTGCACAGCGTGCACTGGATGGCATCACTAGTTTTGCTGCGGCAGAAGGTCTAACTGTTCCAGAACGCGTATAAATTATTCGTGGGAGGATGCTGATATCATGGATATGTCATTTCATGCTACAACGATCTGTGCTGTTCGTCATAATGGTAAGGCTGCAATCGCAGGAGATGGTCAGGTGACCATGGGCCAAAGTGTTGTGATGAAGAATACAGCCAAGAAGGTAAGACGTTTGTACCGCGGACAGGTTGTTGCTGGCTTTGCTGGTTCTGTGGCGGATGCGATCACCCTGTTTGAGAAATTCGAAGGTAAGCTTGAGGAGCACCATGGTAACTTGCAGCGTGCTGCTGTAGAGCTTGCCAAGGATTGGCGTCAGGATCGGATCTTGCGTAAGCTTGAGGCACTGTTGATTGTGATGGACAAATCAGGTATGCTGCTCATTTCAGGCGGCGGGGAAATTATTGAACCGGATGATGACGTTATTGCTATCGGATCAGGTGGAAACTTTGCCTTATCTGCTGCACGTGCGTTGAAACGTCATGCAGTAAACCTGGAAGCGAAAGATATTGCGCGTGAATCACTTCAGATTGCCTCGGAGCTATGTGTATATACCAACAGTAATATTATTGTAGAAGAATTATAAGCCAAAGAAATCTCCCGTAGTGGAGCATGATTCTGTAATCTGCTCCAGGACGTCCAGGGGATTCTTTGTCCTTGTTAGGTAAAATAAATTCAACATACTGGTAGGAGGGAAGCAATATGAATACTCAAGCGTTAACACCGAGACAGATTGTTGCAGAGCTTGACAAGTATATTGTAGGTCAAAAGAAAGCTAAAAAATCGGTAGCAGTGGCCCTTCGTAATCGTTATCGGCGTAGCCTTTTGCCTGAACACACTCAGGACGACATTGTGCCTAAAAATATTTTGATGATTGGACCTACCGGTGTGGGTAAAACGGAGATCGCCCGTCGCCTCGCTAAACTGGTAGGTGCGCCATTTGTGAAAGTGGAAGCTACCAAGTTCACTGAAGTAGGTTACGTTGGCCGTGACGTTGAATCGATGGTGCGTGATCTGATTGAGACATCACTGCGGATGGTGAAGCTGGAGCGGACTGAAAAAGTGAAAGACAAAGCTGAAGAAGCTGCCAACGAACGAATTGTACATATTTTGGCTCCTTCACAGTCTAAGTCCAAGAATCAGCGCAATCCCTTTGAGATGATCTTTGGCAATAATGGTAACAACGTTCAGGAGCAGGATGAGCCAGAACCGGATACAGGAGTTGCGGAGCGTCGACGCAAGATCAAGTTTGATCTGTTGTCCGGCAAGTTGGAGGATGACATCATTGAAATTGATGTAGAAGACACTGCTCCTAATATGATGGACATGTTTGCTGGTCAAGGTAATGATCAGATGGGCATGAATATGCAGGAGATGTTTGGCAGCCTCTTACCTCGTCGTACGAAAAAACGTAAACTCGCTATTAAAGAAGCGCGTAAAGTGTTGATCCAGGAAGAAGCAGGGAAATTGATCGACATGGATGATGTTACCCAGGAGTCCATTCGCCGGGCGGAGCAGACAGGTATCATTTTCATAGATGAAATCGACAAGGTGGCCAGTCAAGGGCGCGGTAGTGGTCCTGATGTGTCCCGCGAGGGTGTGCAACGTGACATACTGCCTATCGTCGAAGGTTCAACGGTAATGACGAAGTATGGCCCTGTCAAAACCGATTATATTCTGTTTATGGCAGCTGGAGCATTCCACGTCGCCAAACCTTCTGATCTGATTCCTGAGCTTCAGGGGCGCTTCCCAATTCGTGTGGAACTAAGTAGTCTTACACTGGAGGAGTTTGTATCCATTCTGACTGAACCGCAAAATGCATTGACCAAGCAGTATGTTGATCTACTGCGCACCGAGAATATTGAGATTGAGTTCTCGGATGAGGCCATTCGCGAGATTGCCAAATTGGCCGAATCCGTCAATCAAAATACAGAAAATATAGGTGCACGTCGACTGCATACGATTCTTGAGAAGCTTTTGGAGGATTTATCCTTTGAGGCACCTGAGCTTACACTGGAACGTATGGTGATCACTCCGGAGTATGTCCGGGAGAAATTAAATGATATTGCGCTTGATCGTGATTTGAGTCAGTATATCCTGTAACATGGAACTAGCAATGTAGTTGTTAAAATGATGTTATAAATGAACGGTATGCAAGAAAGTAGAGAACATTTGTGTGATCCACAAAGGGAAGCATTCCTTTAGCGATCCACAAAGGCTCTCTTACTTGACGACGCATATCGTTTATTTTTGTTTCTAGCTAAAGGATTTCGATGTTACAGCCGATAAAAGATGTGGGGTTGTTATACGGATCGACAAAACCTAGGACTTGTGCCGCATGTATACGAAGTTAAAACCTATCAGAGTGGTAGTTATGCTTCGTTTACATACCCAATGATTCCCATTAAAAGAATTTTTCTTATTCCAAGTCTGGTCATCGGTTTAGTCGATAGATTGGTAAATGTTGCGTAAATGCGCAAAATGATGAATTGTTGAAAAGTGTGAACCCACTAATTGTTTTCTTAAAATTAAAATATATAGACGCCGCTTAATTGTTAAGAAAGTGTTGTGTAGGAAGGTCGAGTTTTCTTCATCATTGAAAGATAACTTGTCAATTGATTAATATATAGCTTTGTATGTATATCTATCATATTGTCCTTAAACCCTTACTACAACGGCAAAAAATTCTAACATTATCAACTATGAAATATTCGGAAATATACATAATTACGGGCGTTGTAAGCTCATGTTGAGACTTGAAAGTTTTTTTTTATTTTAAGAATGTTTAAGAACAATCAGGGAGAGTATTAACATACTTTTGTTTTGGGCCCGAACATTTACGAAAAAATTCATAATTTGCAGAAAATACACAAAAAGCCCTGTCTTTCAGAAAAGATAGGGCTTTTTTCTTATTGTAATAAATCCCAAACTCGAAGAAACTTATGTTATACGACAACATCAGAGTTAATTCTACTTAAGTCCTAGAAAACCGTGTAAAGACGAATGTTTTTGTCGAAAAAAACATAAGAATTTTCAAGGGAAAAGATTCAATCTTTTTCCATTACTTCTAAAGAGAGGAGGGGGATTGTGAATCTTTTAAACGATATCAGCTTTAAAAGATTGCAAGGTGCACTCGATGCGTCCAATATCAGACAACGAACGATTGCTGACAACATCGCGAACGCCGATACCCCGTATTTCAAGCGCTCGAACGTTTCTTTTGAAGAAATGTTGCAAGGGCAAATGAATGGAGATATGCCTGTTCTTAAGGGTAAAGTAACTGATGCAAGGCATTTTGTCATAGGTCCTTCCTCTTCCGTACCAACGCCAGTAGTTAATATGGACCAGTCAACCTCCATGAATAACAACGAAAACAATGTCGATATAGACAGAGAAATGAGTCTTCTGGCGGAGAATCAGTTGCGTTATAACGCTTATATTCAGCAAGTGAACGAACAAATTAAAATTATGCGTGTTGGCGTGGAAGGGAGATAACCTAAATTGAACATTAGTAATAGTTTTAGTATCAGTAGCTCAGCTCTGACAGCCCAACGGTTGCGGATGGACGTCATATCTTCCAACATTGCCAACGCAGAGACGACGCGCGCGAGCGTATCCAATGGTGAAGCGGTCCCTTACAAACGTAAAATGGTTGTGCTTGAGCCGAATAAAACGTCATTTGGTACGATGTTGCAAAATCAGATGAGAGGTAGCGGTTCAGGAGATGGCGTAAGAGTAACGGAGATTCGGGAGGATCAGTCACCTTTGAAGCCTGTGTATGACCCTTCTCATCCAGATGCCAATGCAGAAGGATATGTATTTATGCCTAATGTGGATATTGCGAAAGAAATGGTCGACATGATCTCTGCTTCGCGTTCCTATGAAGCAAACGTAACAGCACTGAATTCAACCAAAGCGATGATCTCCAAAGCTTTGGAGATTGGAAGATAATCTGCTTTGAAATGAAAATAAGAAAAATACAAACCAGGGATGAAGGGGAGGGACATTAATGATTCAGAACAACATGTTTAGCACACAGGGGATACAACCGCTACAGATGAAGAGTGCAACCGAAAGTAAGCCTTCTACACCAGCCGAAACCATTCAGAGCTTCGGTACATACTTACAGAATGCATTAGGATCCGTCGCAGCACAGGAGGCTCAATCGCATGAAATGTCGAATCAATTTTTGGTCGGCAAAGCGAATGTGGACCAGGTGATGATTGCTTCAGAACAGGCCTTGTTAAGCCTACAACTCACAACTCAAGTCCGAAACAAAGTGGTCGAAGCATACCAGGAAGTTATGCGAACGCAGTTATAAAATAACCTACTTGCGCTTCGATAATAGCGCTGATCATTACAACAAAGCAGCTGCGATGCTGCTCCTGATCGTCAACCTATGAAACGGCGAGGGTTGAGTAAGGACAGACTAAGCAAAGTTTCGGATGGGGTGACAGAGTGAATGAGAGAATCGCCCAGTACAGGGATAAGGCATCCCAGTATTGGAATAGTTTTAGCAAAAAGCAAAAAGTATTATTTATATCCACCTTCCTGTTCCTGATTTTGGCTGCTGTTGTACTCACGATGCAATTGTCCAAGACGGAATATGAAGTAGCTTTTACAGATTTGAATGCAAGTGATTCAGCGGGCGTGATCAGTTATCTCGATTCATCTAGCATTCCATACAAATTAAGTTCAGATGGCAAGACCATATCCGTACCGAGTACAAGTGTTGCAATTGCAAAGGTGAATGTTGGATCTCAAGGGATTATTCAGAATGGTTCATTAGGGTATAAGTCATTCGAGGAGTCATCATCGCCGATCGGAATGACGGATAAAGAGTTTGATGTAAAGTACAACAACGCTATAAACGGAGAAGTTGAACAGTTACTTCAGCGGATGCAAGGGATACAGGATGCTAAAGTACTCGTTAATATGCCGAAAGATAACATCTTTGCTGGTTTAGAAGAACAAGACAAAGCATCAGCATCGGTAGCTCTTCAATTCAAACCGGGTTATCACCCCAATCAGGCAGCGGTAGATGGCTACTTTAACTTGGTTAAAACTGCAATTCCTAATCTGCCTGTTGAGAACATCACGATTACGAACACAGATGAAGCAGAATTGATTCCAACTGCCCGAGGTGGCAGTGGAGGGTTGTCTTCCGAAGTCCAAGAGAACATGGCATTACAGAAAAAGTTTGAAAACGATGTCCGTAATAACGTAAAGCAATTCCTTTCCCAGATTGTAGGCGAAGACAAAGTTAATGTTTTGGTAGCCTCCAAGCTTAATTTTGACAAAGAAACACGTAAGGAAAATCTGGTCACACCTGTTGATGTAGATAATATGAAAGGCATCGAGATCAGTGTGCAGGAGATTCAAAAGAGTTACACTGGCGCAAGCAACCCAACAGGTGGAGTTGCTGGCACAGGACAAGAGGAAGTTCCGGGTTATCCATCATCTGATGCAGCCGGTAACTCTACCTCCGAAGAATCATCAAGCACTATAAACTACGATGTTAATCGAATCGCCAAGGATATTATTTCCAGTCCGTATACTGTAAAAGATTTAACCATTAACGTTGCAGTTGAACCACCGAATGGAGAAACAGAATTACAGGGACCGGTTCAGGACGCAATTGAGAACATTTTGGTTAACATTGTTCGTGCTTCACTGGCAGACTCAGGCACTGTAATAAGTGACGCCGATCTGACAAAGAAAGTTTCAGTCATGTCACAAGGATTCCAGACTGCCTCTACAGACAATACAGGTTTCCAGCTTTCCTCAACGATGATGTGGGGTGGAGGCGCACTCATAGCGGCATTGATCGCAGCGGTAGTTATTTTGTTAGTACGCCGTCGCCGCAAACAAAACGAAGTCGAAGAAGAAGAGATTCCTCTTCCAATAGCAACAGAGTTCCCGTCCATTACGCTGGACAGTGTAACGAACGAAAGTCAGGTGCGCAAACAATTGGAGAGTTTGGCCAAGAAAAAGCCAGACGAATTCGTCAATCTGCTGCGTACATGGCTGGCTGACGAATAGAGGTGAACGCATTGGCGAAGGCAAGCAGTCAAGGTTTGACTGGAAGACAAAAAGCAGCAATTTTGTTGATTACATTAGGTCCGGAAGTCTCGGCTCAGATCTTCAAACATCTGCGTGATGAGGAGATTGAGCAACTTACGTTGGAAATTGCCAACGTGCGCAAGGTTGATTCTTCCGAAAAGGACATGATTATGGCCGAGTTTCACCAGATCTGTCTGGCGCAGGAATATATTTCTCAGGGCGGTATCAATTATGCGAGAGAAATCCTGGAGAAAGCTCTGGGTTCTTCAAAAGCACTTGAAGTCATTAACCGTTTGACAGCTACGCTGCAAGTCAGACCATTTGACTTTGCACGCAAAGCAGATCCGAACCAAATTTTGAACTTTATTCAGAATGAAAGCCCGCAAACAATTGCCCTGGTTCTGTCTTACCTGCAATTCGAACAGGCAGCAGCGATTCTATCATCCTTGCCACAAGAGAAACAGGCAGATGTCGCTCGCCGGGTGGCTGTTATGGATAGTACTTCGCCGGAAGTCATCTCTCAAGTGGAGCGGGTTCTGGAACAAAAACTTTCTTCTACCGTAACGCAGGATTACACGAATGCGGGTGGTATTGAATCGATCGTTCAGATTCTGAACGGAGTCGATCGTGGTACAGAGCGTACCATTTTGGACTCGCTTGAAATTCAGGATCCTGAGCTTGCGGAGGAAATCAAAAAACGCATGTTTGTATTCGAAGATATCGTCAATGTGGATGATCGTTCGATTCAGCGCATTATTCGGGATATCGACAACGCAGATTTGCAGCTGGCACTCAAAGTGGCAAGCGAAGAAGTTCGGGATGCCGTGTTCCGGAATATGTCGAAACGGATGTCCGAGACATTCAAAGAAGAGATGGAATTCATGGGACCTGTGCGATTGCGTGATGTTGAGGAAGCTCAGACACGTATCGTAGGAACGATACGCAGATTGGAAGAAGCCGGTGAGATCATTATCGCACGCGGTGGAGGAGATGATATCATTGTCTAATTTGATTAAATCTTTCCAGTATGTACCCGTTGATGACCGCAAAAAACTTGAAAATCATCATCATTATGGTGGTACTGAGGAGTCTGAAACGGAATTATACGGTGACAGTGCTGAAGGTTCTGAAGCAGAAACGCTTCAAGCACGCGTGGACGAAGAAACACAACGTCTTACCGCAGAAATGCTGGAAGATGCCAAGGAGTTTGCAGAAAAGCAAGTACGTGAAGCTTCAGAAGAGGCAGAGCGCATGCTTCAAGAGGCCCGTGAACAGATCGACAGCTGGTGGCAGGAACAACGACAACAGGATGAACATCTGACTGAAGCGCTTCGTTCACAAGGTTTCCAACAGGGTTTTGAAGAAGGCAAAGTACAAGCTGAACTGGATCTCCAGGTGCAGATCGAAAAGATGATGATTGAAGCCCAGGAAGTGCTCAAGGAAGCTTATGTAGCGAAAGATCAGATCATTCAGGAAGCCGAACCTTTCCTCGTGGAGCTCGCTTGCGGAATCGCTGAGAAAGTCATTGATAAGCAACTTACCATTGAACCCGATCATACATTGGAACTGATTCGTCAGAGTTTGTCACGTAAACGGGAGCAGGGGTTAATCACACTCTGTGTGGCACCTGATCAGTTTACATTTGTACAGGCAGCTCGTGAAGAATTGTCTCTGTCCATTGACTCTCAGGCAGAATTGCAGATTTTGCCTGATTCAACGGTCAAAGATAAGGGATGTGTCATTCGTTCTTCGTTCGGAAGTGTAGATGCGAGAATTGATACACAGCTTGCTGAGATTAAAAAAGAACTGGTCCGCATAGCACTTGAGGATGAGGAGCGAAAAAATCAACATGAAGGTTCTTAGTTCACAGCGATATATGGAACATTTGCGCCAATTCGATCCTGTTCGTATTAACGGCAAAGTTACTCAGGTCATTGGTCTTATGGTGGAGTCAGAAGGGCCAGATGCAAGTATCGGTGACGTATGTTATATCTATCCTGGTAAATCAGCCAAGCCTCTTCAGGCCGAAGTTGTTGGGTTTCGAGATAACAAAGTGCTGCTTATGCCACTGGGTGAACTACAATCCATCGGTCCTGGTTGCGATGTAGTAGGTACGGGTAAACCGCTCGGCGTTCAGGTAGGCTCCGAATTGCTCGGTAAAGTGTTGGATGGACTTGGACAACCGCTGGACGGTTCCCTTCTTCCATCAAGAATGCCGATGTACTCTACCTCCAATACTCCGGTCAATCCAATGGATCGTCCACGTGTACTTGAAACGATGGGTGTTGGTGTAAGAGCTATCGATGGATTACTGACCGTAGGTAAGGGACAGCGTGTAGGTATTTTTGCTGGTTCTGGTGTTGGTAAGAGTACATTGATGGGTATGATTGCTCGTAATACAGCAGCAGATGTCAATGTCATCGCGCTTGTGGGTGAGCGTGGACGTGAGGTACGCGACTTTATTGAACGGGATTTGGGTCCGGAAGGACTGGAACGCTCCGTAGTCATTGTTGCAACTTCAGATCAGCCTGCCCTGATTCGGATTAAGGGAGCAGTTATTGCGACAACTATTGCAGAGTATTTCCGAGATCGTGGAATGAACGTGATGCTCATGATGGATTCGGTAACCCGATATGCGATGGCACAAAGGGAAGTTGGTCTGGCCGTAGGTGAACCTCCGGCAATGAGAGGATATACGCCATCGGTTTTTGCAAGTTTGCCCAAACTGCTTGAAAGGGCGGGTACAGGACCTACCGGTTCGATTACAGCCTTTTACACCGTTCTGGTCGATGGGGATGACATGAATGAACCAATTGCGGATGCGGTAAGGGGTATTCTGGATGGACACATTGTGTTAAATCGATCCATTGCAAATAAAGGTCATTTTCCAGCGATTGATGTGCTAGCCAGCATAAGTCGTGTTATGAAGGATATTGCTCCGGAAGAGCAGTTGGAAGCCGTTAATAATATGAAACGTTTGATGGCTGTGTATAAAGAATCGGAAGATTTGATCAATATTGGAGCTTACCAGCGGGGATCAAATGCAGCCATAGATGAATCGATAGACCAGATTGATAGTATATGGAACTTTACCAAGCAGAAAGTCGACGAGAAAGTCACTTTAAGTGAAGTACAGGAACGTTTGATTCTTGAATTTGCAAGGAGATGAATGGGTAAACGATGAAATTTCGATATCATTTCCAGAAAGTTGTTGACCTGAAGAGTAATGAAAAAACACAGGCAGAGTGGATGTTATCCACAGCGATCGGCAAACTTCAGACGGAGGAAGAACATCTGATACAACTTCTGAACGACAGAAGTAATCTGATCGGCATTATCCAATCTGCTACGGAAAATACAGCGTCTGTAAACAGTCTGCAGGAGATGCAGCGTTATGTACATCACCTTGACGAGTGCATTTCACGCAAAAACAGTGATGTTAAACATGCTCAGGTCAATGTGCAGCGGAATCAGACGTTTCTAAACGGTAAGATGATTGACGAAAAAGTATGGCTTGGAGCGAGAGACAAGGCCAAAATCAAATTTCAGCAGGAGATGCTCCTCCGGGAACAGAACGATCTGGACGAGATGGCTACTGTACGCTTCGCTGCCAAAGCCGGACGCGCGAATTGATGTGAGCCGGACGCGAAGTTGTCTCGTGAAGGAGGAATGAACGATGGCTGTTAAAGATGATAGCGACATGGAAAAAGAGTCGGGAGGCGGTTGGGAAAAATTTCTCATGATTTCAATCCCGATTGTATTCACCGTAGTACTGCTAGGTGTACTACTTACGCTATTTAATGTAGATATTCGTAATAATTTGTTTGAATTCGCCAACAAGATACCGGTAGTCAAGGAATGGGTACCTGATCCTGTACTGGATCCGGAGAAGGAGAAGCTGGAGAAGAGTGAGCAGCAGGTTGAAAGTGCTGAAGCCACAATCGAAAAGCTGAAATCCCAGGTAACTGCCAAAGAAACAGAGCTCAAGGCAGCACAGGAAGCTACAACAACCGAAGCAAAGAAGGCAACGGACCTTCAGAAGAAGTTGGATGATGCGGAAAAAGCGGCTGAAACGGCTACAGCAGCAACGCCAGAGACGGAATCTGATTATCAAAAACAAATCAAAGATTTGGCTAAAATGTATGCTGACATGAGCCCAAGCAAAGCTGCACCTATTTTGCAAAATATGACGAATGAGGAAATGGTATTGTTGTTGAATGCCATGCAGTCATCTGCTCGGACCAAGGTGCTTGAAAAGATGGACCCGAAAACAGCAGCCGATGTCACCATGATGATGAAGGATGCTAAACCGTCCGGGGATCTGGCACTGGATGCACTGCAATCCAGATTGAAGAAAGAAACCGCAGCAACTTCAACTGCATCCACAACCACAAGCAAAAACCTGGATAAAAACCAGCTTAGTCAAACATTTGCTTCGATGTCTGCTTCAAGTGGTGCCAAGCTATTATTGGAAACATACAAGTTAAGTCCTGACAAAACATTGACCATCCTGAATTCAGTAGATGATGCAACACGCTCTCAATTGCTTGAGAACATGTCTTCAGAGGACTCGGTTGAAACTGCAAAAATTTTGAACAAATTAATGGGTAACAAGTAGATCTTATTCATGTGATATCTGAGAGGAGGTGAAAATAAATGTCGATTGTATATCAAATGGCATCCACAGCATCTGCAAAAGCAACAGGAGCAGGTCAGACAACCGGAGCACAATCGAAAGGTTCAGCTGCAGGTGCTAGCGGTGAATTTCTCCAAACTCTTGCACAATCGCTATCTGGAGGAAACACAGAAGGTGATAGTTCAAGCGCTACTGGAAGTTTAACAGCCAATCCGCTGGTGTTTTCCTTTGCTACAAGTGAAGAAGGAGAAGCGACATCAATCACGGCTATACTGAATTCGTTGTTCACGGACTTGGATTCGCTTGACGAAGCTTTGGAAAATGACCCAGCTCTACTTGCAGGTTTGCAAACTCTGATTCAACAGATGTATACACAATTAAGTAATCCTTCAGGTACTAATACAGAAGGTTCCGACGAATCTTCGACTGGAGCGGAAAGCGTAAAAACAGTACCCGCAATTGAACTGTCGCAGCATCCGGCAGCAGTACGTTTTGTTCTGCAAGATATGCTTACACAATTAGTAGCTGGAATGAATGATCCTGAGAGTAACGTTGCGAAGAACGCTCCTGAATTCAAACATTTGTTACAATCTCTGCAGAGTCAGCTTCAAGAGGCTGGAGTGGATACCACTAGTGACAAAGGATGGACTGAACTGAAATCCATACTGGATACATTGACTGCAGTTAAGGATCAGACTGCACAGGTAGCTCCAAGTGCTTCGCTTCAAACATCCAAACAGGATTCTGTTGTGCCACAAGTTCTTGTTGCGGCAGTCGCGAATTCTGGAACCCAGGTGAAAGCTGAGGCTGAGACCACATCTGCTTCAAATGCAGGTGGAGAAGTGGAACACTCAACCATCATTACTGCAGGAGAGTTGTCCTTGCGTTCATCAGGTACAACAGCAGGAAAACCGGCTGAACCTGTAATGCAAACATCACAGTTTGCCAAGGAAATGACACAGTTTGTTGTTAACAAGCTGGATATTGTCCAGCAAAAAGGATTTTCCGAGGCGACCATCTCACTTCGGCCTGAGCATCTAGGTAAGTTGGATGTTCAAATTACCTTGCAGAACGGGCAGTTGGTTGCACGGTTTATGACTGAGCATACGATGGCTAAAGACATGCTTGAACAACAAATGACGCAGCTGCGTTCTTCACTTCAAGCCCAGGGGATTCAGGTGGAACGACTTGAGGTTACTCAGAACAGTTCAATCGGATCACAGATGTATCAGGACGGAGGCCGTCAGCCGGGAAGTAACTCTCAACAACAACGCCGTTCGCGTGAGCGTGAGGAACAATCGGATGATGCTATAGCTACAGCAGGGATACAAGAAGAATTGCGTAACTGGCGTAGCGAGCAAGTCGAAGGAAACGAATTACAGAGAGATACATTTAGTGCTAAGGCTTAAGCAGAAATGAGGTGAGTAAATGGCTAATGAAAATGTTTCAATGAATAATACCTGGCCGAACTATTCGGCAGCCAATAAAGCAACCACAAGTGCTGCAACAAAAGAATTGGGTAAAGATCAGTTTCTAAAAATCCTGATTACCCAGCTGCAAAATCAAGACCCGATGCAGCCGATGGAGGATAAGGAATTTATCGCTCAAATGGCACAGTTCAGCTCAGTGGAACAACTGGTCAATATTTCTACGCAGCTTAAAACATTGAACCAGTCCCTTGGTGCTGTATCCGGTATGATTGGCATGGAGGTAAGTTGGCTTTCTTCTAATAAAGATGATAACGGAACTCTTCGTCAGGGTATTGTAGATTCCATCATTGTAAGAGATGGCGTTCAATACGCAAAAGTGGGCAACGACGAGATTAAGCTGGATGAGATCATTCAGGTGAATTATCCAAAACAGGCAGAAGAGAGTCAAACTCCGGTACAGAACGTTCAGGATGTAACCCCTGAAACGAACGAGAGCCAGGAAGTTGAATCATCCGCTGAAACGGGTGATACGGAAGATAGCGGGAAAACGATATGAGTGATCGCATAACGGTTGGACAATTATACGCAGGCCCGATTACACCGAATATGCTTCAAAGACCCAAAACGGGAGAAGCTTCGGCTATACCCGAAAAACCTTTTGCCAAGGTGCTGGAAGATAACCTTCTGAAATTGAGCAATCATGCTGCCAAACGACTGGAACAGCGTGGTATTGAACTCAAAACCGAGCAAATGGAACAGATTGGTTCTGCTTTGGACAAAGCTGCTGCCAAAGGAGCCAAAGAGTCATTGATTTTAATGCAGGATATGGCTTTTATCGTCAATGTCAAAAATCGTACTGTGGTTACAGCTATGGATAGTGAGAGCATGAAGGATAATGTGTTCACTCAGATTGATAGTGCCGTAATCATTTCTTGACCGGCTGGCCCTTCTCGGGAGCCGGAATGCCGCTGACCGACTGATGCGGTAACCAAATGAAGACTGGGAGGATTTTTAAAAATGTTGAAATCAATGTACTCAGGCGTTTCCGGGATGCGGGGTTTCCAAACAAAACTCGACGTAATTGGTAACAATATTGCGAACGTAAACACGGTTGGCTTCAAAGGCAGTCGGGTTATGTTCAAAGATATTATGAGCCAAACAACGGCAGGGGTAACTGCCCCAACTGATGCTCCATCTGGTGGTGTGAATGCAAAGCAAATTGGTTTGGGTGTATCTGTGGGATCTATAGATACACTGCATCTCGCAGGAAGCCCAATGACTACAAACAATCCGACAGACTTACGTATTAACGGAGATGGCTTTTTTCTTGTCTCCTTGGGTGGAGATCAGGAAATTCCTTACTTGACACGTGCAGGGGATTTCCATGTTGATGCTGCTCGAAATCTTGTAACTTCAGATGGTTTGTTCGTCTTAAGTAGTGAGGGAGAGCCCATTACAATTGGGGATGATGTTGTTTCATTCACAATCGGACAGAACGGTATGATTAATCAGACAATGGCTGATGGAACAATCGAAGGCGATACTCAAATTGGAATAGGGAAGGTAGTTAACCCTGAAGGATTGGAAAAAATAGGGGGTAACCTATACCGGATGACAGCTAACGCAAATCCTGACGGTACTCTTGATCCTTTAACAGCGAACAGTGCTGAGGACGGAACAGGAGCAATCATTGCTGGACAGCTCGAGATGTCTAACGTGGATCTGACTGGAGAGTTTACTGAGATGATCGTAGCTCAACGTGGATTCCAGGCAAACTCCCGGATCATTACAACGTCGGATGAAATACTTCAGGAAGTTGTTAACCTGAAACGTTAATAACTGATTAATGAATTTTTAAAACGTGGGGGAGCTTGCTCCTCCTACTCTGATCAAGGGGGCTTAGCATGATTTCGGTTACGCGGTTAAATGGTTCTCCCATGTGGTTAAATGCGCTGATGGTTGAAATTGTGGAAGAGACGCCGGATACGTATATTACTCTGGTAACTGGAAAGAGACTGATTGTGCTTGAAAAAGCCACTGACGTTATTTCCAAGATTAAAGATTACAACCGTGAAATCGGGGTTCAGGCAGCCACTATTAAAGTGCAGCAAACGGAGGAATCCTGATGAAAAAAATGATGCCCTGGCTTGCAACAATGTTGCTGGCGATAACACTCATTGTGGTGGTTGTGTTTGTATTTATGCAAGGACAGAACGGGAATAAGGACGACACACATACGGCGGCAGCTGCTGAAGAAAAAAAAATGACTGCGGATGAAATTGTAGAAGTATCGTCAGAGCTTGCACAGATTAAAACGAATCTGGCCGATCCGGATCGTATTATTATGGTTAGTTTTTCTTTCAAGTTATCTGACAAAACAGCCAAAGAAGATTTTGAAAAAATCAAAAGCATTACGGTGAAGCCCATTATTATTCAGGCACTTGCAGACACCAAGGCTGAGGAACTGAGTTCGGCCAAGGGTATGAAACAATTCAATGAGAAACTGACAGGTCTAATTAATGAGGCATTGCCTGAGCCGAAATTGAAAAGCACTAGTTTTTCAGACATTGTTATAGCACCAATGTAAATGAACAGAACACGCTGTAGACCTGTAAGGGGGTGAGAACATGGTGGATGTATTATCACAAAATGAGATTGACGCCCTATTAGCAGCCCTTTCTTCTGGTGAAATGGACGCAGAAGAATTGAAGAAGGAAGAAACTCAGAAGAAAATCAGATCGTACGATTTTAAGCGGGCAGTGCGTTTTTCCAAAGACCATATCAGAAGCTTGACTCGTATTCACGAAAACTTTGCACGCTTTCTCACCACTTATTTTTCAGCCCAACTGCGGACGTTCGTTCAAATCAATGTCGTTCAGGTCGAACAGTTGCCTTATGATGAGTTTATCCGTTCTATTCCTAAGATGACGATATTGAACATTTTTGAAGCGGAGCCACTACAGGGACGAATGGTGATGGAAGTCCATCCAAACGTGGGATATGCGATGTTGGATCGCCTGCTTGGTGGAACCGGAACTGCTCCAACCAAGATCGCATCCATGACGGAGATTGAGACGACCATCATGGAGCGGATATTCAGCCGAGCATTTGAAAGTTTGCAAGAAGCATGGAAGACTGTGTTGGATATTTCCCCAAGGATGGAAGCGCTCGAGACCAATCCGCAATTTATGCAGATTGTATCTCCCAATGAGACCATTGCTCTGATCTCGCTCAGTACCAAAATTGGTGACACGACAGGCATGATCAATCTATGTATACCGCATGTCGTTCTTGAACCTATTATGTCACGGTTGTCAACTCATCAGTGGTTTGTTTCGGAGAAGAAAACGAGAGCTCCGGAGGAGTATGATGCTCTAAAAGAGCGTGTGAACAAAGCCAAGTTACCCATCGTTGCGGAATTGGGAGAATCGAGAATTTCAATTGCAGAATTTCTGGGTCTGTCCGTTGGTGATGTCATTACGTTGAACAAACCAGTTGATGAGGGACTTTCCATTAAAGTGGGTGACAAACTGAAATACATGGGCAGTCCGGGGACAATCAAAGACCGTGTGGCTGTGCAAATAGACAAGATTGTCACCGAAGGAGTTGAAGAATTTGACGAGTAAGGATTATTTATCCCAAGAAGAAATCGATGCTTTGCTCAGGCAATCGGAATCGATAAACAGCTCGGAACCCGCTGAAAAGACGGTTGATGATTTTTTGACCGAGTTGGAGCAGGATGCCTTGGGGGAGATTGGTAACATTACATTTGGTAGCGCGGCAACAGCATTATCCACGCTATTAGGCCTCAAAGTAGATATTACAACACCTAAAGTTTCTATCATTAGTCGAACGCAGTTTGAAGAAGCTTTTCCTAAGCCGCATGTTGCCGTTCATGTCAATTACGTGGATGGATTCGAAGGCATTAACTCACTTGTTATCAAGAAGAGAGATGCTCAAGTCATCGCTGATTTGATGCTGGGGGGCGAAGGAAATCCGGTCGATGAAGAACTGAATGAAATCCATATTAGTGCGGTACAGGAAGCGATGAACCAGATGATGGGTTCCTCTGCAACCTCAATGTCCACGATTTTTAATCGTTTTGTGAATATTTCCCCTCCGGGAATCGATATTCTCAATCTGGAGAGTGGAGAGGGTGTAAGTAATCTTCCAGCAGATGAGACCCTCATTCAAGTTTCATTTCGTTTGTTGATCGGGGATCTGATCGATTCCAATCTGATGCAGTTGCTTCCAGTGCATTTTGCCAAAAACATGGTAGATATGCTGATTGGAGGCGCTCAGGAGTCAACTGCCAGCGCACCAGTGGCATCAACACCTGAACCTGCACCAGCAGCTGTACCAGCAACGCCACCACCGGTTGCGGAGCAGCCGCCCGTTCAACACCAGCAGCCCCCACAGGCTCCTCAGCAGCCTGTTCAGGACTATAATAACGGATATGGACAGGCACCTATGGGGATGCCGCAAGGAATGCCGCCGCAGCAGCCTTATGGCATGCCCCCGCAGCAACCTTATGGTGCACCTCAACATTACGGTGGAATGCCAAATAGGAATGTTAACGTACAACCAGTTCAATTCGCCAATTTGCAAAATGGGGCGTATGGGCAGGTAGACGAAAACAATTTGAATTTATTGATGGACATTCCCCTTAAAGTCACCGTAGAATTAGGAAGGACCCAGAAGCAAATTAAAGATATTTTGGAACTGTCACAGGGTTCGATTGTCGAACTGGATAAGTTAGCCGGGGAACCTGTCGATATTTTGGTGAATAACAAACTGATCGCCAAGGGAGAAGTTGTTGTTATTGACGAAAACTTTGGTGTTCGTGTTATAGATATCGTTAGCCAATGGGACCGAATTCAGAAATTACAATAAGCACAATTTAGGGAGGACTTGAATCAAGATGGCAAACCGAATTTTAGTCGTAGACGACGCTGCATTTATGAGAATGATGATCCGGGACATTTTGTCCAAAAATGGATATGAGGTTGTTGGTGAGGCACAGGATGGCTCACAAGCAATTGAGAAATTTAAAGAGCTTCGTCCGGATCTGATCACAATGGATATTACGATGCCTGAGATGGATGGCATTGCAGCTTTGAAAGAAATCAAGAAGATTGATGCTAACGCTAAAGTAATTATGTGCTCCGCGATGGGTCAACAAGCGATGGTAATCGACGCTATTCAAGCAGGTGCTAAAGACTTTATTGTTAAACCGTTCCAATCTGATCGGGTTATCGAAGCGATTAGCAAGACACTGGGCGTTTAAGAGACATGATGATGGCTCAGGGTGATTTTCCAGAAGCAGCTGGCGCGGGAGCCAATTATTATTTACAGCTTGTATGGGTGATTGTTGTCCTGGCCGTCATCCTGGTCCTTATTGTTTATCTGATCCGGTTCTTAAACAAACGGAATCAGCAAATGTTCCGGCACGGCACAATTCGTACTCTTGGCGGGGTTGGACTGGGACAAAACAAGTCGCTGCAAATTATAGAAATTGGTGGGAGTGTATATCTGCTTGGTGTAGGTGAAGACATCCAGTTGATAGATAAGGTTTCGGATCTGGAAGAGGCGCAAAGAATCATTGATTCCTTTGAACGAGATGCTGCTGCACAACAAGGGAATCTGTCACCTCTCATTGCCAAGCTCACAAAACGCTTCCGTAAAGATGAACCGCCGCGGGAAATGGAACTGGAGGACACAACTTCTTTTCACGAAATGTTTGAATCCAAACTTCGGCAGATGCCTAACCGTAAGGAGAAGATGGAGAAGCTCCTGGATAAAGACAATACTACAGATCGGTCGAGGGATTCATGAAGAAAAAGATTTGGTTAGCGTGTTGTTTGCTAGGACTTATCAGTCTAGCTTCTGTTACAGTTGCCTTTGCCGAGCCCATTCCGAATATTGATATTCAAATCGGAAACGGTGACGGAGGGACACCAAGCACAAGTTCACTGTCCATCATTCTGTTAATTACGGTGCTTAGCATTGCACCAGCAATGCTTGTACTGATGACCAGTTTTACTCGGATTGTGATTGTGCTCGGTTTTGTACGTACATCTTTGGGTACACAACAAATGCCACCCAATCAGGTTTTGGTTGGCTTGGCACTATTTCTGACACTTTTCATTATGTCGCCGACGTTGTCTTCCATCAATCAGGTAGCGCTTCAGCCCTATCTTCAGGGAGAACTTACGCAAACCGAGGCACTTGAAAAAGCAGCGGACCCAATAAAGAAATTTATGTTTAGTCACACGAGAGAAAAAGATCTTCTGCTGTTTATGAAGTACAATCAGACTGAACAACCAAAGACCTACCAGGATATCCCAATTACTGTTATGGTACCGGCATATGTAATCAGTGAGTTAAAGACAGCATTTCAGATGGGGTTTATGATTTTCATTCCATTCCTGGTTATAGACATTGTTGTCGCGAGTACACTCATGGCAATGGGGATGATGATGCTTCCGCCGGTCATGATCTCATTACCTTTCAAAATACTGCTCTTTGTCCTTGTGGACGGGTGGTATCTGGTTGTCAAGTCACTGTTGCTGAGTTTTAACACTTGATCCGGAAAGTTAAAGGAGGACGGTCATGACTTCGGAATTTATTATCGGTCTGGCCGGGAAAGCGGTATACACGTCATTGCTGGCCAGTGCACCCATGCTTATACTAGCTCTGGTTGTAGGACTTGCAATCAGTATTTTTCAAGCGACAACTCAAATTCAGGAACAAACATTAGCCTTTGTGCCCAAGATTGTTGCCGTACTTCTGGCAGTACTTTTGTTTGGACCTTGGATCTTGAATATATTGGTCGATTTTACGTTCAACATACTCGATAATCTATACAGATACATAGGGTAGGCTTTAGCAGATGGAGACATTGTTGCAAAGTTTCCCTGTCGCTCTGCTTATGTTTTGTCGAATCACATCATTTTTTGTAACTGCGCCAGTTTTTTCGGCTCGAAATGTGCCAACTTCAGTTAAAATTGGTATTTCTGCATTTGTCACATTGTCTGTCTATCTGATTTACGGAATAGACCAGACCGTACCCACCGATCTGAGCTATGTTTTATTGATCATCAGAGAGATTCTAATTGGCCTGCTTTTAGGTTTTGTGGCTTATCTGTTGATGACGGCTGTTCAGACTGCGGGGACCTTTATCGATCTACAGATTGGATTCGCTATGGCTAACGTATATGATCCGATGACAGGTGCATCAGCCCCGCTTACAGGTAACTTCAAGTATGCCTTTGCTATGCTGCTGTTTCTGACAATGAACGGACACCATCATCTGCTGGATGCCGTCGTATACAGTTACCGGTGGATTCCATTATCGAACGCATTTTTCCTGCGGTTGGCAGATGGAAGTATTGCTGAATTTTTGGTTCGGACGTTAGGTGAATCATTTATGCTGGCTTTTCAGATGTCTGCACCGATTGTAGTTGCCTTGTTTTTGACGGATGTGGGATTGGGGTTTCTTGCGAAGACTGCTCCTCAATTTAATGTATTTGCTGTCGGAATGCCACTTAAGGTACTCGTCGGGGTTGCTATTTTGCTTTTGCTGGTTCCCAGTTTCTCCTTTGTATTTAGTCAATTGTTCGAAGTAATGTTCAGATCCATGGAAAAATTGCTTGGAACCATTGGACAAAGGCCCGGCTGAGTGAAACGGAGGAAAAGACACGGATGAAACTTCAACTCGACCTCCAGTTGTTTTCAGGGGAGAAGACGGAGAAAGCTACCCCGAAAAAGAGACAGGATACACGAAAAAAAGGACAGGTTGTCAAAAGCGCTGAACTATCTGGCGCATCCATTCTTCTATTCGCGTTTTTGATCATGATGGTATTCAGCAATTTCTATAAAGAACGTATAGTTCGTCTGTTCACAGATATCTTCATCAATCGATTGAGTATGGAAATCACTGGAGAGAATGTGATGGCGCTTATGATGCGCTATGGCATTGAAGTTTTGTTATTGATCGCTCCCGTTTTGCTGGGTGCGGTACTGGTTGCTTTGATCGTTAACTACATGCAAGTTGGTTTTCTTCTTGTAGGGGAAGGTTTGAAGCCAAAACTTGAGAAACTGGACCCGATTAAAGGTTTCAAAAATATTTTCTCTCTCCGTTCATTAGTGGAATTTGCTAAATCCATTTTGAAAATGTCGATTATCGGTTATCTCGTTTACAGTACAATTAAGGGCTACCAGTCAGATATTGCTTCACTTTCTCATTTTTCATTGGATGCCATTTTACATTTCGCTGCGTCGATCACTTTAAGTCTTGGTATCAAGATTGCAGCGGCATTGATGATACTTGCGATATTTGATTACATGTATCAGAAGTATGACCATGAGAAGAAGATCCGTATGTCCAAGCAAGACATTAAAGATGAGTACAAGAAAATGGAAGGTGATCCGCTGATCAAAGGTAAAATCCGGGAACGTCAGCGTCGTATGGCTATGCAGCGCATGATGCAGGAAGTGCCGAATGCGGATGTAATCATTACGAACCCGACCCACTTTGCGGTTGCGCTAAAGTATGAAGGTTCCGAGATGGAGGCACCACAGATTATTGCCAAAGGTCAGGATTATGTCGCCTTGCGTATTAAGGAAATTGCCAAAGAAAACGGTGTTATTACGATGGAAAACAAGCCGCTGGCACGGGCATTGTTCCAGAGAGCCGAGATTGGTGACGCTATACCGGCCGATTTGTTTCAAGCGGTAGCTGAAGTGCTGGCTTATGTATATAAACTAAAGGGCAGAACGAAATAAAAGGGGATCGGAGGCCGTACATTCATTGAAGATTAAAGATATAGCTGTCCTTGCGGGTATCATTGGCATTGTGTTGATGATGATTCTTCCGATCCCGACCTGGCTGTTGGACTTGTTGCTGGTCGTCAATATTTCAATTGCACTGATGATACTCCTTGTTGCAATGAACAGCAAAGAAGCGTTGCAGTTTTCTATCTTTCCAGCTTTGCTGTTGATCACTACACTATTCCGACTGGCACTGAACATTTCGACAACCAAGCTAATCCTTGGTGAAGGGGATGCCGGAGCCGTAGTTGCTACCTTTGGTAGTTGGATTGCTGGAGGGCAAATTGCGATTGGATTTATCGTATTTTTGATCCTCGTTGTCGTTCAGTTTATCGTTATTACAAAGGGGTCTGAACGTGTAGCTGAAGTTGCTGCCCGATTCACCCTCGATGCGATGCCTGGTAAACAAATGAGTATTGATGCGGATCTGAATGCGGGTCTGATCAACGAGCAACAAGCTCGTGAGCGTCGTTCCAAAATTGAACGTGAAGCCGACTTCTATGGAGCGATGGATGGAGCAAGTAAATTCGTAAAAGGTGACGCAATTGCAAGTATTATCATCCTCCTGATCAATCTCATTGGTGGATTTATTATCGGTATGACTGTGCATGGGATGGCTTTCGCAGATGCAATGTCAACGTATTCTGTACTGACTATCGGAGATGGATTGGTAAGCCAAATCCCTGCTCTCCTTATTTCCACAGCAGCAGGACTGATCGTCACCAGAGCGTCATCAGAAGGAAACTTGGCAGATGATATTACGGGGCAACTGTTTACATATCCAATACTTATTTATATCGTAGCTTTCGTTATTGCCATGCTCGGTTTCTTCACACCAATTCATGTTATTACTACGCTTCCGTTGGCAGGTGTGTTGGCATATGCCGCGTGGCGTATGCAAAATAATCTGAATATGAAACAAGTAGCGGAAGAACAGTTGGAAGAAGAACAGCAGATTGAAGAGGTTAGAAGTCCTGAAAGTGTAATTAACCTGCTTCAGGTGGACCCTATTGAGTTTGAATTTGGTTATGGTTTAATACCACTTGCTGATAATCAGCAGGGTGGTGACTTATTGGATCGGATCATTATGATTCGGAGGCAGTGTGCTCTTGAACTGGGGTTGGTCGTTCCGGTCATACGGATTCGAGATAATATCCAGCTCAGACCCAATGAGTATGTTATCAAAATCAAGGGTAATGTGGTAGGCGGAGGAGAGCTGTTGTTGAATCATTACCTTGCCATGAGTCCTGGCTATGATGAGGAGTCCGTGACAGGTATTGAAACGACAGAGCCGGCTTTTGGACTTCCAGCACTTTGGATTGATGAAGTAACCAAGGACAGAGCGGAACTTGCAGGATATACAGTCGTAGACCCGCCTTCCGTTGTAGCTACACATCTGACGGAACTGATTAAGAAACATGCGCATGAGTTACTTGGAAGACAAGAAACAAAAGCACTTGTGGATAATCTCAGAGAGAACTATTCTGCCCTTGTGGATGAACTGATCCCTTCTCTACTTTCCATTGGTGATGTACAGAAAGTGCTTGCCAAGTTATTGCGTGAGAAAATATCTATTCGGGATATGGTGACCATCTTCGAGACACTGGCTGACTATGGTACGTATACGAAGGATCCTGATGTGCTGACTGAATACGTCAGACAATCCCTCTCACGTCAGATTACTCAGCAGTTCTCACAGAAAGGTGAGACACTTCGCGTGATCACGGTTGGACCTGGTCTTGAGAAGAAAATTGCTGAAAGTGTGCAACAATCGGATCAAGGCAGTTATCTTGCGCTAGACCCTGTATCTACACAAAGTGTGTATCAGAAGCTGAGTGAACAAGTGAACCGTTTGATTCAATCAGGTCAACAACCTGTTGTATTAACTTCTCCAACCATTCGGATGTATCTGCGTCAGGTTATTGAACGTACAATGCAGGACATTCCTGTGCTTTCCTACAGCGAGTTGGAGCCGAATGTTGAAATTCAAAGTATCGGGGTGGTGAACTTATGAGAGTAAAACAATACGTTGTTGAGACCATGCCCGAAGCTATGCTTCAAATTCGCAAAGACCTGGGAAGTGATGCCGTTATTCTGTCCACCAAAGAGATTAAGGTGGGCGGTGTGATGGGAATGTTTCGCAAAAAACGGATCGAAGTTGTAGCTGCAGTGGATAAGGAAGAAAACAAGCAAACAACAAAGCCAGTACAAAATCAATTCACACCTGTACCTCGTGCATTTGTACCTGAGGCTTATCGGCAAACAGCTCGTTCGTTTGTTGCGGCTTCTGATGAGTCGGCGACAACGAATACAGCTGATCAAAGTGTACAGGACCAATCTGCGGCTGCGCCGTCTGTGTTTGAATCGCGTAATATCGGTTCAGACATAGACAGCGGCTCAGGTTCTTCGAGCATGGATCATAAACCGCGACCGCAAGGGGCGGATTTTTCGGGTTCAACAACTGGTCCAATGCCAACAGGTTCAGACCTGCAGCAGGACAAGTTGATGACTGAATTGCAGGATCTTAAACAGATGGTGACCAGGCTTTCGAAGCAAGGTACTTCTGCGGACCCTGTGCCAGAGGAACTGCATATGATCCGAGAACGTTTGACAGAACAAGATGTCTGGCCGGAAGTATGGGAATCCTGGTTTGATTCAATTCAAGCAAAATGGTCTGAGGGTGGATTGAAAGAACAGGATGTAGAACAAGTAGTGAAGCTTGAGGTCATGCACTTTTTGGAGCAACGTATTGAAGAAGGCATTCTTCCTACCACGCGAATCGTCTATGTAGCTGGACCAACCGGTGTAGGGAAAACCACGACAATTGCAAAATTGGCTGCTGAACAAATGTTCAAAAAACAGCGTAAAGTTGGATTCATTACATCAGACACGTATCGGATCTCGGCGGTAGAACAGCTTAGAACATATGCTTCTATACTGAATGTTCCACTTGAGGTGGTACAATCGCCCGGTGATACACAACGTGCCATTTCTCGATTAGAGAATTGTGACTTGATCTTTATGGATACAGCGGGTAGAAACTACAGAAATGAATTACTTGTTTCGGAACTGCAAAGTTTGCTTGCTCCTGTAGAGAATAGCGAAACTTTTCTGGTCATGAGTATGACTTCCAAAAGTGCTGATATGGTTCAGATCACGGAACATTTCAGTAAATATGGTCTGGATAAGGTGATTTTCACCAAAATGGATGAGACTGGGAGCTGCGGTCCGCTATTTAACTTGTTACACCGTTTTCCACTCAAGCTCGCATATGTGGCAAATGGACAAAATGTTCCGGACGATTTGTTGAAACCAGATGCAGATTCGTTATCTAAACAGTTGCTGGGAGAATGGTCACAATGAAGGATCAGGCAGCTGCACTTCGAAGTATGGTCTCCGCGCCATTGGAATTGGAAGGCATTGAGCGAGATATTCGATCCTCAAAAATCATTACTGTGGCCAGTGGTAAGGGAGGTGTTGGTAAATCCAATTTTACACTGAACTTTGCCTTGGCATTGCAGGCTTTGGGGCAAAAGGTACTTGTATTTGATGCTGATATTGGAATGGCTAATATTGATGTTCTTATGGGTACGTCTTCTTCCTATAATCTTTACCACCTGTTGTACCGACAAAAATCCATAAGGGAAATCATACAATTGGGTGCCAGTGGCTTGCCTTACATTGCTGGAGGATCGGGCATGAAAGAGTTGTTCTCATTGTCTGATCGTGATCTGGAGTTCTTCGCCAGTCAAGTCGAGGATATTGCCCAGGAAATGGATTATGTCATCTTTGACACTGGGGCAGGACTCTCCAGAGAGAATATGAAGTTCATCGGTGCTGCCGATGAATGCCTGATTATAACCACACCTGAACCGACTTCAATAACCGATGCTTATGCTTTAGTCAAAGTTATGCACGGCCAGGAAAATGCTACACCCTTTCGGATGATCGTTAACCGGGTGGAAGACGAACGAGAAGCGGAACGAGTGGCAGAAAAAATAGCTGGAGTGGCAAGGCGGTTTTTGCAGACGGATATTCCGCTGCTTGGGTATATTTCAGAAGACGCCCAGGTAGTCAAGGCTGTCAAAAGGCAAATGCCCTATAGTCTGGCTTATCCCAATGCCAAAGCCTCCAAAGATATAGAGAAACTTGCTCTTCGTTATCTGGCTGTACCTGCAACTCCGGGATCCGGAACCTTGACAGGAATCAGGGGATTTATGAATAAGTGGCTTAAACGGACAACATGATTTCTGAATAAAGGAAACAGGGGTGACACAACATGGCGGCGTATCAAGTATTGGTTGTCGATGATTCCGCTTTTATGCGTAAGATTGTTACGGATTTGATCCAAGCGGATCCGGAATTCAAGGTAACGGCAACGGCATCAAACGGTAGAGAAGCGATTCAAAAATCACTAGAATTGAAACCCGATATTATTACAATGGACGTTGAGATGCCCGAAATGAATGGGTTGGATGCATTAAAATCAATTATGAAGGAATCCTTCGTTCCTGTGATTATGCTCTCTGGTATCAATGAACAAGGCATGAAAGAAACCATTATGGCGCTTGAAGCTGGGGCATTTGACTTCATTCGCAAACCATCTATTTCACATGACCAGGATATTGCTCAAGTCGGTAAAGCCTTGGTTGAGCGCATGCGTGCTGCGATGAATGAGATCAAAAGAAAAGCTGATCGTGAGTTATCCATGAAAAATAGAGACATGCTGCGAGGAGTAGTTGCTCCCCCAACTCAGCCAGTGCAGAAAGAAATGCCGGTCAGGGATCCAGCGGAGCCTGTGAAAAAAACAATCGAACCTGTCCAAACGAGTCAACGCTCTCTTCGGGAGCGGACTGAAGCCTTTCAGGCCAAATCAAAGAAAGCAATTGAACCATTGTCAACTTCAAAACCAGGTCGCGTAGAGAACAAACCAGAGCCTTTGCCAAAGGCTGAGCGTAATTTGGGGACGAAGGCAGAAAAAGCAGTGAGGTCAGCTAATCCAGTACAGACTCCAAAGGAAGTTCGACTACCTAATGCAGCTAGAGTGGCAGCTGATCAAATAGCGGCAACCTCTGCCTCTGCAAAAGCCAAGGATGTAATCAAGCCTAATCCTGTTCCCAAAGGTGGAGGGGGGCTGGAAGGACCATTCAACAAACTTGTGGCAATAGGTTGTTCTACGGGTGGACCGAGGGCTCTCAAGACATTGCTTGAGCAGTTGCCTGCTGATTTGCCTGCACCGGTCATTATTGTGCAGCATATGCCGCCCAATTTTACCCGTTCTCTGGCTCAACGATTGAATACATTCAGTCCACTGCATGTGGTTGAAGCTGAAGATGGCATGGTTCTGAAAAAAGGAACCGCCTATATAGCACCCGGCGGATTCCATGTGAAAGTTAACAAAACAGCAGACGGGAAGTTTATCGTGAAGCTGACTGAAGATCAACCAGTGAATGGACATAGACCTTCAGTGGATACGATGTTTGAGTCACTTCTGCCGTTTACATCTTTACAAAGGCATCTTGTTTTGCTGACAGGAATGGGAAGTGATGGAGCACGTATGATGAAGAGGTTATACGAAGCTGGAGTTACATCAACCTTTGCCGAGAATGAAGAAACATGTGTTGTATATGGTATGCCGCGTTCTGCTGTAGAGCTGCAATGCGTTCGTCATCTTCTGCCATTGCAGGAGATTGCTTCTAAACTTGTTCAAGCAGTGAAATAACGGAGTGTAACTCACGGAGGAGGTGCCTCACAATGGACATGAACCAATATTTATCCATGTTTATTGATGAGTCTAATGATCATCTGCAATCGCTTAACGAAAACATGCTTCAACTTGAAGGCAATCCGGAAGACCTGGGCATAGTTCAGGTTATATTCCGCTCTGCTCATACCTTGAAGGGTATGGCAGCAACTATGGGCTTTGAAGATTTGGCATCACTGACACATAAAATGGAAAATGTGTTGGATCTGGTTCGTAATGAGAAGTTGAAAATGCAGGATTACATTTTTGATACCATGTTCAAGAGTCTGGACGCTTTGGAAACCATGGTTCAGGATATTACCGAAGGTGGACAAGGTAAAGCAGATGTGTCGTCAATTGTAGCTTCACTTCAGGCCATTGAAAATGGTGAAATGACAAAAGGAGATGGACCTGCTACAGATACAAACAAGTCGGCTAACACTTCAATCTCTTCGGCTGTTGAGCTGGATGAATTCCAATATTCAGTGCTGGATCAGTCGATCGCCGAAGGTCATCGTGTGTTCTACGTGGATGTGCTTGTTAGCGAGCATAGCCAGTTAAAAGGTGTACGGGCTTATATGGTCTTTGATATGCTGGAACGTTCAGGTGAAGTGGTTAAGGCTTACCCATCCGTTCAGGATATTGAGCAGGAGAAGTTTGAGCGCAGTTTCTCGTTGTATTACATAACAACTAAAGAGGCGCACGAACTGGAAGAAGGCATCATGAGTATCTCTGAAATTGAAAGTGCGAAGCTCATTCAACTGGATCAGGAGACTCTTCAGCAGATGGCCAATCAGGTAGCAGCTACAGTTGAAGCGCCACCCGCACCAACAGCTGTAGCTGAGGTTGCTTCGCCGGATAAGAATTCTGTAACCAAAGAAGAGGCGACAACGGCACCAGCTAAAACAGCTGCACCGAAGCAAGCTGCTGCACCTTCACGTACCATTCGTGTGGATATTGAACGTCTCGACGTATTGATGAACCTGTTCAGTGAATTATTGATTGACCGTTCACGTCTGGAGCAACTGGCCAGTGAAACAGGCAACAATGATTTATCCGATACAGTAGCTCATTTAAGTCGAGTTAGCACAGATTTGCAAAATATTGTACTGAAATTGCGGATGGTTCCGGTAGATACCGTATTTAATCGATTCCCGCGCATGATCCGTGATCTGGCTAAGACACTTGATAAAAAAATCGATCTGGTGATTACAGGTGCTGAGACGGAACTGGATCGTACGGTAATTGATGAGATTGGTGATCCGCTTGTGCATTTACTGCGTAACGCGGTTGACCATGGTGTGGAATCCATTGCAGAGCGTGTAGCTGCAGGTAAACCAGAGATGGGTACAGTAAACCTGCGTGCCTTCCACAGTGGAAATCACGTATTTATCGAGATTGAAGATGATGGTAAAGGTATCTATCGCGACAAGCTTTTGAAAACTGCGATCAAACGTGGTGTTGTAACCGAAGAACAAGGTGCCAAGATGAGTGACGATGAAGTGAATCAACTGTTGTTCGCACCTGGTTTTAGTACTGCTGATATTATCTCGGATATCTCTGGCCGGGGCGTTGGCTTGGATGTAGTAAAATCGAAGATTACTTCGCTTGGCGGTAATGTAACGATTCATTCAACTCCAGGCAAAGGCACGAACTTCTCTGTTCAGCTTCCGTTGACTCTATCCATTATTGCTGCAATGCTTGTACGACTTGGTTCAGAGAAATACGCTGTTCCGTTGTCTTCCATTGTAGAGACGGCCATTGTACAACGTGAGCAAGTTCGTAATATTCACGGCAATAAAATGATCACGTTCCGTGAGTCACTGATTCCGTACTTGTCCTTGAGCGAAGTATTCTCGGTACCGGATTTCAATGACGCTGATGAGCAAGAAACAGAAATAGTCGTGATTCGCAAAGGCGACCGTCTTGCAGCCGTAGCTGTTGAAGAATTTATTGGACAAAGTGAGATTGTTCTCAAATCAATGGGAACCTATCTTCCTGCTATTGAAGGAATCTCTGGAGCAACCATTCTCGGAGATGGACAAGTAGCCCTGATTCTTGATCCTAATGCATTTATTAAATAAGCATTGAGCTAAGTCTTACATTTAATAGGGAGGTTTTTTACATGGAAGAAGAGTTGAAAGTCATCGTCTTTAAATTGGGTACCGAAGAGTATGGTATTGAGGTAGATAAGGTTCAGACGATTGAGCGTATGATGCCAATTACACGTGTTCCCAAGACACTTTCCTTTGTAAAAGGAGTTATTAATCTACGTGGTGTTGTAATTCCGGTCATTGATCTACGCGGTCGTTTCTCCCTTCCGGAAACGGAATACACGGATCAGACTCGTATTGTTATCGTAGGTGTAGACGACATGCAAGTTGGTTTTATCGTTGATTCAGCCAATGATGTTATTGATATCAAGAGCAGTGCAATCGATAGCCCACCAGAAGTGGTTGGTGGCGTCAAAGCGAGATACCTGCGAGGTGTTGCTAAATTGGAGGATTCACGCTTGTTGATTATGCTCAACCTAAACGAAGTATTAAATAAAAGCGAGATTGTACAGCTGGAAAGTGTTGAGGGCTAGTACCGTGGAGATGTTCAACCGATTTGAGGTATTCCAGATGGATGTGCTCAAAGAGGTCGGTAACATTGGAGCAGGCAACGCCGCAACGGCGTTGTCTCAACTCCTCAACAGACCGATTGACATGGGTGTACCTACAGTACAAATGCTCCCTTTTGAAGAAGTTGCCGAAAAAGTGGGCGGAGATGAACGCATCGTGGTTACCGTGTTTCTTCGTGTAGAAGGCGAAGCACCGGGAAATCTTTTCTTTATGATGACACCAGAGGCTGCTAAAATGTTGTTGAATAGACTTGCCGGGTTTGATCTGAAAGAAGGACTCGCTTTTACAGATATGGAACAATCAGCGCTTTCCGAGATTGGAAATATTTTGGCTGGATCCTATCTTTCTTCTTTGGCAGATTTCACGAAGTTGGCTATGTATCCAACTGTTCCTGGACTTGCCATCGACATGGCGGGTGCCATTTTAAGTTATGGCTTGCTGCAATTTGGCGAGATGGGTGACGCTGCATTGTTAATTGACACATCTTTCTTTGAAGGTGAAGATCAAGTTGAGGGTCAGTTTTTCCTCATTCCGGATCCACCATCCTTTGCAAAGATATTTGAATCGCTAGGGGTGCCACTGAGCCATGATTGAGGACAAAAGCGTCGTTAAAGTCGGTATGGCGGATTTAAACATCGCTCATCTTCCTGGTGTAATCCGTACGACTGGCTTGGGTTCGTGTGTGGGATTAACAATGTATGACCCACATTTGAAGCTGGCTGGAATGGCGCATGTCATGCTTCCTACTTCAGAGATCGCCCGTGAAGGGAAACTGAACACTGCGAAATATGCGGATACGGCGTTGCCTGAGCTTTTGGAAAAGATGATTAAACTAGGCGCTTCTCGCTCACGTATTGTGTCTAAAATGGCCGGAGGCTCTCAGATGTTTGCCTTTGCTGGCGCTGGAGATACAATGCGCATTGGACCAAGGAATGCAGATTCTTGTCGAGAGTGGCTTCAAAAACTCAATATCCCTCTTCTAGCAGAAGATACGGGTGGGAATTATGGACGAACGATTGAGATGGACTGTGAAACTGGACTTTTGACTATTCGAAGTGTACAAATGGGTGTAAAGGAACTATAAGACTATGATAGGAAACTACCGCATTAATCTTGGAGCAGGCATCGTTGGGTTTATTCTTACTTTTTTTGTAGCATACAGCAGCAATGTGCTGATGACCAGTTTAATTCGCGGATTGATCGGATTCGTAGCCTGGTTTGTCCTTGCATATGGTTTACGCTGGGGATTGGGATTGCTGCTGAACCCTCAGATCGAGGGAAATGGGTATGGTTATGATTCACCAAATGCTCAAGATCAAAGAGGTTCACAGGTGGACATTAAAATCGAAGACGATGGACAAGAGCTGAATGATTTGCTCAAGAGTGGACAGAACGCTTCATCTGGGGACGATCTTCCGCCATCTGAGACGAAAGCTCCAACGGGATTCGCCCCTTTGGATCCGCCTAAACTTGTCCGGACCAAGGATCCGGAGGAATTGGCGCAGGCCGTTCGTCACCTGACAGACAAATAAGGAGGGTGAAAGCAATTGAACGAGCGTAAAGCTTCACATTTGAACCATTCTGATCTGTGGGAAAAGTGGAAAGAACATGGAGATCTTGAAGCCAAGAAAACTTTGATTGAAAAGTATCTTCATATTGTAAATTATGTATCCGGTCGACTGGCTGTTGGTTTGCCCAAAAATGTTCCCAAGGATGACTTGGAGAGCAATGGTGTTATGGGGTTAATTGATGCATTGGAGAAGTTCGACTATGAACGTGGTCTGCAATTTGAAACTTATGCATCATGGAGGGTTCGCGGAGCCATTCTTGACGGTCTGCGTCAAGGTGATTGGGTTCCGCGTTCTGTCAGGGAGAAGGCCAAGCGAATTGAAGACGCCTACCAACAGTTGGAACAAAGTTATCTCAGGTCTGTTAGTGATGAGGAAATGAGCGAGTACTTGGACGTATCCACTAAAGATTTTCAACATATGCTTCAGGAAGTGGCAGTCATGTCACTTTGCTCGCTGGAGGACCCAATTCGTGAGGAAGAGTCTGAGACTCGTCTGTCTTTGATGGTGGATGAGAAAGCCAAAAATCCAGATTATAAAGTGAATGAGTTTTATTTGAAGGAAGCTTTGGTGCAAGGGCTTGACAAGTTGACGGTAAAAGAGAGAACGGTTGTTTCACTCTTGTATTACGAAGATCTTTCTCTTAGTGAAATTGCTGAGGTTATGTCTCTTTCTCCGTCTCGTATATCCCAATTACATTCCAAGGCAATATTACGATTACGCGGCACGTTGGACAAACAGAAAGATTTGTTGATGCGTAAAGATTAATAAAGAGAAGTAATATCATTGGAGTTTGGGGAGTGGAAAGTCTAAAAGGGGGAAGAATTGCAGTGACACAGCGGACTGCTTTGGAACAATGTTTAAACATTGTTTTATCGGACGACAAATGCACAGCCTACCTTGAATTTTCCAAAGAGGAAGAAGGCTTTGCCTGCACGATCGATGAACTTGAACAATTTGTGGCGGACAAGGGCATCAAACAAGGTGTATCGCGAGAGGCATTATTACTTTTTGTGAGCAACCCTGAAACCTATTTGAAAGATAAATACAAGATTGCAGAAGGTGTCGCTCCCATTCAAGGAACAGATGGCTTCATCAAGGTCCTGGTTGGGATGGACGATACGAATGAACGACGACCATTGGAATCGGAAGATGGAACCGTCGATTACAAAGAAGTGACCCGGTTAAACAATGTTCGTAGTGGTCAGATCATTGCAGAGCGGATCGCTCCTAGCGATGGCATACCAGGCAGGGCAGTAACGGGTGAGGAAATTCCTTATCGTCCGGGAAAAGAAGCTCGGTTTAAAGTTGGGAAAAACGTTGTGATTAACCCGGATGGTTCTGCGATGTATGCTGCACTGGATGGGCTGGTTACCAAAACGGACGGTAACAAACTGAATGTGTTTCCGGTTTATGAAGTCAATGGTGACGTTGATTACAATAACGGTAATATCGACTTTGTAGGCACCGTTGTCATACGAGGCAATGTACTTACCGGATTTAAAGTAAAAGCAGCAGGTGACATTCGTGTCGTCGGAGGTGTCGAAGGAGCTGAACTGGAAGCAGGCGGCTCAATCGAAATTACCGGTGGTATTATTGGTTATAACAAAGGACTGGTACAAGCAGGCCATAATGTCAAGTGTACTTTCATTCAAGAAGGCAACGTGGATGCCGGTGAAGATGTTCTGGTTTCCCAAAGTATTATGCATTCCAATATTCGTGCTGGCCATGGTGTCATCTGTGCGGGCACCAAAGGTCTTATCGTTGGTGGCTCGATCCAGGCTGGTCAGAACGTCTCAGCGCGTGTTGTGGGCAACAGCATGTCCACGGTCACTTCCATTGAAGTTGGTGTGCTGCCAAAGCTGCGTAACGAACTTAATGATCTGCGCAAGGAAGTCAGAGAGCAGATGGATTCCTTGGATAAAACGAAGAAAGCTTTGACATTGCTGGATCAATTAGCTGCCGCTGGACAACTAACTCCAGATAAGATGTCGATGCGAATCAAGCTGAATGCTACGCAGAAATCCGCTCTTCGTATAAGTGAAGAAACGAAAATGCGTATCTTTGAAATTGAGAAGGCACTTGAAGATACAAGTAAGGCTCGTGTTGATATTCTGAAGATGATTTATGGCGGCTCTAAAATAGTTATCGGCAGATACACGAAATTTATTAAAGATCCAGTGAGTCGAATTTCATTTTATTATCACGATGGTGATATTACGATGGTTCCATACGTTTAAGTACAGCATTCAGGCACAGGAAGAAATCCATTCGAAACCGTGAGGTGAGCGTATGAGTTTCAAAGCAGTGGAGTTGCAGATTGCGGTACCACGAACAAGTGAAGCGGGACGTTATCAAAGTGAAGCCCAGCAGCGACCGATTACGGATCAGAATCTTTTGGCAGAGCAAACGTCGAAAGAAGCAAATGAAGCAAGGCAACGAAGTGAAGCAATGGACGAAACTTCACAGACTTCGGTGCGTGATGGTCATACCCATGATGGGGATCAGCAGAGTGATTCCGATGGACAGGAGACTGCTCAGGCTCAAGAAACTGTTAAACCTGCAGAGCACCCGTACAAAGGAAAACACATAGATCTGTCTTTATAATAAATGGTTGTTATGGACATGGAGTCTTGCGCACCGATGGTTGAATCAGAAGGAGAGAACCCAATTTGTCACCATGGATCATTATTGTCATATTAGGGGCCTGCGCCATCGCCTACGCTTATATAATGCCTCGGAAAAACAAGGCGCAAGAGCCCGGGCATCAACTGGTGCAGGAGATGGAATCTACGCTTGAACACTACATGACCGAGATCGAAAATGATAATGATGCTCTTATTCAACGTGTGGCTGAAATGAAGGGAGAAGCGACAGCAGCCGATCAACGTATGCAATTGCAACTTCAGGAATTACAGCAGCGGTTGGATCAGCTCGAACAGAGCAAAAAGAACGAACCTGTCGCATCACCTGTTCCACACTCCGGGAATGTATCCGTACAATCTTCCGAAGGTTTGCAAGCACAAGCCCTCGTGAAAAGTGTACAAGCTGAGGCGGCCCAGCAGGCTTTAGAAGCAGACGTACAGACCAGTGAAGTCGAATCTTTGCCTGGGCGTGAATCTATTAAAGATCGATATGCAGAACTCTTTAATCTACACGCTGAGGGTAAGTCGATGGATGCCATATCCAAGCAGACAGGTATTCAGCGTGGTGAGGTACAGTTAATACTGCAACTGGCAGAACGGGAGGAAAGCTAAGTCATGGACAAGCGATCCTTATGGATTGGTCTGGGGAGCGGCATGATTATTGGTGCGGTTTTGCTTCAACTGGCCACAGTTGGACAAAATGCTTTGTCGGATAGTAATCTGGACCCCGAGCAGACCGCCAATATGACCAAAGAACAGCTTGAAACAGTCGCAAAAACCTTGGATATGAAGTTGGTCGGTTCTGAAGAGGAACTATACACAGAAGCAGAGTGGGTAGCAAAGAAAAAGCAGGAGAGCAGTGAGTTGCAGGGGAATACAGCAACGCCACCTGAGACAGTAACCTCTACGGAAACACCCGCAGAGCCTGAGAAGCCACAAGAGCCTGCTGTAAGTGAAGGTGAAGGGCGGAAAGAGATAACAGAGCCGAAGACAACAGAACCTGTAACGCCAAGCAATCCAAAAGGCGCAACAGTATCATTCAAAGTACGTTCAGGCAATAGTCTGGCGATCGTAGCAGCAAATCTCAAAACCGCGGGAATCGTAGATGATGCTCAAGCATTCATAAAGGCTGGCAAGGCTGAGCGAATCAATACCAAAATCCAAGTGGGTACTTATGCGCTTGAAAAAGGTGAAAGTTTCAAATCCATTATCGCAAAAATTACGAAAGAACCGTCAAACTGAGCATGCTCGGACAGGGCGGTTTTTGCGTATTAAACGGTGCATTTTCAAAGCTTGATAATAATTAGTGTTGATTTACATATCAGATTTAAAATGATTCGATACTAGCAAAAAGTAAAAAGTAGATTTTAGCTTCAAAGACTGTTGCATCAGACAGTCAGTTGTGATATATTAGATAACGGTGTTAAAACACACGCATGTGCTAATTTTGTTGAGGGTGCTTTCCTTATGGAGAGTCTTGGCGAAAAATGATGCCGGCGGAGGACACAATAAAAACCATATTAGGAGGTGTGTGAAGATGGCAGTAATCTCCATGAAGCAGCTTCTCGAAGCTGGGGTACACTTCGGTCACCAAACTCGTCGTTGGAACCCAAAAATGGATCGTTATATCTTCACTGAAAGAAACGGAATTTACATCATCGATTTGCAAAAAACGGTGAAAAAAGTCGAAGAGGCTTACAACTTCGTTAAAGGAATCGCAGGAGAGAATGGTAAAATTCTTTTCGTGGGTACTAAGAAACAAGCTCAAGATTCCGTTAAAGAAGAAGCTGAACGTGCTGGTCAATTCTACATTAACCAACGCTGGCTCGGCGGTACCCTGACTAACTTCCAAACTATTCAAAAACGTATTGATCGTTTGAAACAGTTGGAAGCTTGGGAAGAAGACGGTACATTCGCTGTATTGCCTAAAAAAGAAGTTATCTTGCTTCGCAAAGAAAAAGATCGTCTGGAGAAATTCTTGGGCGGTATTAAAAATATGAAAGGCCTGCCAAGCGCCCTGTTCATCATCGATCCACGCAAAGAGCGTATCGCTGTTGCGGAAGCTCGCAAATTGGGTATCCCAATTGTAGGTATCGTTGATACTAACTGCGATCCGGATGAGATCGATTATGTTATCCCAGGTAATGACGACGCGATCCGCGCTGTTAAATTGCTGACAGGTAAAATGGCTGATGCTGTAATCGAAGCTAACCAAGGCGAAGAAACTTCCGCTTAATAGATTCGAACATATGTTATAAACTAAATGAAAAGGGTGGTTGGCAGGTGGATAACCTCTCACTGCCCTTTTTTTAGAGTGTACGTACAATACTTAATTTTGGAGGGAATTTATAATGGCAGTTAATGCGAGTGCAGTAAAAGAACTTCGCGAAAGAACGGGCGCTGGTATGCTCGATTGCAAAAAAGCACTGGAAGAAGCAAACGGTGATGTAACAAAAGCAGCTGAATTGTTGCGTGAGAAAGGTCTTTCTGCAGCAGCAAGCAAAGCAGGCCGTGCAGCAACTGAAGGCGTTGTAGAATCTTACATCCACGCTGGTGGACGTATTGGTGTCTTGGTTGAAGTTAACTGTGAAACAGACTTCGTTGGTAAAACGGATCAATTTAAGGATTTCGTTAAAGATGTAGCTATGCAAATCGCTGCAGCTAATCCTAAATTCGTTACACGCGAAGAAGTTCCTACAGAAGAGCTGGAAAAAGAAAAAGAAATTTTGAAAGCTCAAGCTCTTAACGAAGGTAAACCAGAGAAAATCATTGAAAAAATGGTTGAAGGCCGTATCGGTAAATACTACGAAGAGTACTGCCTAATGGAACAAACTTTCGTTAAAGATCCAGACAAAACGATCTCTCAATTGCTGAACGAAAAAATCAGCCAAATTGGTGAAAACATCTCCATCCGTCGTTTCGTTCGTTACGAACTGGGTGAAGGTCTTGAGAAAAAAGTAGACAACTTCGTAGAAGAAGTAATGTCCCAAGTAAACAAATAAGACGGTTTCTATAAACCGGCGAGCAGAATTGATTTTCGAAGATATAAGAATGATGAAACTTCGAAGCGTAAACTCCCTTATATCTCAGGAAAACAGTGCCTTACCGGTTAAATGTTTTTCCTAAAAGAGCGGAACACAACTGTGTTCCTTTCTTTTTAAGCAGGAGGCCATGCGCGAGAAGTTTTGTTGGTTGGACACCAAGCGTGTTCGATTCAAAGTGGAGGGTGAATAATTGGAACAGCCAGTATTTAAACGTGTTGTCTTAAAGGTCAGCGGAGAGTCTCTTTCCGGTCAAAACGGCTACGGTATTGATGCAGATACGATCTCGTCGATTGCCCAACAGGTAAAAGAGGTTGTTGCACTTGGTGTACAGGTTGCTATTGTATGTGGCGGCGGAAACATCTGGCGTGGTATTGCCGGTAGCGAAAACGGCATCGATCGTGCAACTGCCGATTATATGGGTATGCTGGCGACAGTAATGAACTCGCTGGCACTGCAGGATGCTTTGGAACAGATTGAAGTGCCTACGCGTGTACAGACATCTATTGCAATGCAACAGATTGCAGAGCCTTATATTCGTCGTAGAGCTATTCGCCATCTGGAGAAAGGCCGGGTCGTT
This sequence comes from Paenibacillus sp. FSL k6-2145, assembly GCF_037976585.1. Classification (NCBI taxonomy): domain Bacteria; kingdom Bacillati; phylum Bacillota; class Bacilli; order Caryophanales; family Paenibacillaceae; genus Paenibacillus; species Paenibacillus sp. FSL k6-2145. The sequence goes on from NZ_CP150267.1 coordinate 4,621,954, forward strand.
ATTTTTGCAGCAGGTACAGGTAACCCGTTCTTTTCCACGGATACAACAGCAGCACTGCGCGCAGCGGAGATTGAAGCAGAAGTTATCTTGATGGCCAAAAATAAAGTTGATGGTGTATACTCAGCAGATCCATTTAAGGACAGTACAGCTGTGAAATTTGATCAGTTGACTTACATGGATATTCTTAACAAAGACCTTGGTGTAATGGATTCAACGGCATCCTCGCTTTGTAAGGACAACAACATCCCGTTGATCGTATTTGCCATTACGGAACAAGGTAACATCAAACGTGTTGTTCTGGGCGAACGTATCGGAACAATCGTTAAAGGGAGTGTAGATTAATGCCACAAGCGGTTAAACAACATGCCGAAGAGCGTATGGAAAAAGCAATTCAAGCATTGCGTCGTGACCTGGCTACTTTGCGTGCAGGCCGCGCAACTCCAGCTCTTCTGGACCGAATTCAGGTAGAGTATTATGGAGCAATGACGCCATTGAATCAACTCGCTAATATCAGTACTCCGGATTCCCGTACACTGATGATTCAGCCTTGGGACAAATCCTCCATGGGTGACATCGAGCGTGCCATCATGAAATCAGATCTGGGTCTTACTCCAGCCAATGATGGTAGCATGATCCGTTTGTCTATTCCGGCATTGACGGAAGAACGCAGAGCGGAACTTGTTAAGCTGACGAAGAAGTTCGGTGAAGAAGGTAAAGTAGCGATTCGTAACATTCGCCGTGACGCGAATGATGACATCAAGAAAATGGAAAAGTCAGATATTTCCGAGGATGAATCGCGGAGACATCAGGACGACATCCAAAAATCGACCGACAAGTTTATTGCTGAAGTCGATAAGGTACTCGCTGCCAAAGAAAAAGAAATCATGGAAGTGTAAGACAAGCGCAGCCCCTCCAATACGGTGGGGTTTTGTCTCTTTTTCCAAGCTTCAGATAAAGAAACTTCAGGGATTTTGGAGGAACAGGAATGATCAAACGGGTTCGGTCGTGGTGGAATGGGGCTGACAAGCAGGAAACGCTGACTATATCCGAGGACAATATCCCGCAGCACGTCGCCATCATCATGGACGGCAATGGACGATGGGCCAAACGTTTGGGACTCCCGCGTATAGCCGGGCACCAAAATGGCATGAAGGCGGTCAAACGTGCGACCATCGCGGCGGATGAACTGGGCATCAAATATCTGACGATGTACGCTTTTTCGACAGAAAACTGGACGCGTCCAAAAGAAGAAGTGGATTTTCTGATGCGACTTCCGCAAGAATTTCTAGCCATAGAGCTGGATGAACTTATAGAAAAAAATGTGCGCATTCGCATGATGGGTCAAGAGGAACATTTACCTTCTCATACCATTAATGCCTTGCGGGAAGCCATTCGTCTTACGGAACATAATACAGGTCTCGTTTTGAACTTTGCAATGAACTATGGAAGTCGTCGTGAAATGACGGACTGTGTTAAACAGATCGCTCTGCAGGTGAAATCGGGGGAACTATCGGCAGAGGACATAACACCTGAACTCATTGATAGACATATGCTGACGGTTGACATGCCCGATCCGGATCTGCTGATCCGGACGAGTGGAGAGTTGAGATTAAGCAACTTTATGCTCTGGCAGCTTGCATATAGTGAATTATGGTTTACGGATATATACTGGCCCGAATTTGGCAAAAAGCATTTGCTTGAAGCAGTAGCCGAATATCAGCGCAGAACAAGGCGTTACGGCGGTTTGAAATAGATGGAGGATGAAGCCGTTGAAACAGCGATTAACGACAGGAATCATAGCAGGTGTGTTGTTTTTAGGTTTTTGCATGCTGGGCGGACCCTGGTACCATGGTTTGGTATTGCTTATGGCTCTCATCGGTTATTATGAATTTGTTAAAATGACCGGGGTGATGCCTTTTTCAGGTGTGGCCCTGATTGGATATGCTGGTGTTTTTGCCATTGTGTTTCCTTGGGAAATGCTTTGGGAGGCAAGACCGCTATCCTTATTTCAGGTCATCTGGATAGTAATGCTTGTACTGATGACAGCTTCGGTTGTCACCAAAAATAAGGTTCCCGTGAATACAGTGGCCATGCTTTTCCTTGGCGTGTTGTATATAGGGATCGGTTTCTATTACATTGCAGAATCCAGACATCTGCATCATGGATTGTTCTGGACGTTCCTTTTGCTGGGCTCCATATGGGCCAGTGATGCAGGAGCTTATTTTGTAGGGAAACTAATTGGTAAAAACAAACTGTGGCCTTCCATTAGTCCAAACAAAACCGTGGAGGGTGCACTGGGTGGCATCGTGATTGCAATTGTTACTTCTGTTATTTTTGCATTAGTATCAGATGGTTTACTTTCCTGGCAGAGAGCGATTGTGATCGGAATTGCCTGTGCAGTTGTAGGTCAGATGGGTGACTTGATCCAGTCTGCATACAAACGTGTATATAATATCAAGGATTCAGGCAGTCTTCTCCCAGGGCATGGAGGCATTCTTGATCGGTGCGACAGCTGGATTGTTGTTTTTCCATTCGTACATATACTAATGCTACTGCCCTACTAAAGAACGAACATGAGTCTGAGATACCAGCATTGTTCGCCGTAGGCATTGGATAATTTAAGATGAGGTGCAGCATGAAAAAAATTGCGATTCTTGGGTCAACCGGTTCTATTGGAACCCAGACACTGGATGTAGTTGACATGCATCCAGAACTCTTTCAAGTAGAGGGACTGGCTGCCGGAGGCAATACAGACCTGCTGATCGAACAAACCAAACGTTATCGGCCGAAGAAAGTATCGGTGGGGTCCAAAGAATTGGCGGAGAAGGTAGCTCCACATTTGCCTGCAGGAACGCAACTATTTTATGGCACAGAAGGACTCGTAGAAGTTGCGGCAGGAACTGATGCGCATACGGTTGTAACAGCGGTGGTGGGGAGTGTTGGATTGGAGTCAACGCTTGCTGCCATAGACGCAGGCAAACAGATTGGGCTGGCCAACAAGGAGACATTGGTTACGGCGGGACATATTGTTACTACAAGAGCGGCTGCCAAAGGAGTCTCTTTGCTGCCCATCGATAGTGAGCACTCTGCGATATACCAATGCTTGAATGGTGAAAACAGAGAACGCTTGGCAGGCATTACGCTCACCGCTTCAGGTGGATCATTCCGTGATCTTACCCGTGAACAGTTGAAGAGCGTGACTATAGAGGATGCGCTTAAACATCCGAATTGGTCAATGGGGTCCAAAATTACGATAGACTCGGCAACGATGGTTAACAAGGGTCTCGAGGTCATTGAAGCACATTGGTTATTTGGTCTTCGATATGATCAGATTAATGTATTACTTCACCCAGAGAGTGTTATTCATTCCTATGTGGAATTTGATGACACCAGCATCATCGCACAACTGGGGAATCCGGATATGCGAGTTCCAATTCAATATGCACTGACTTACCCTGACCGCTTGCCATCACCAGCAAAGCGTCTGTCTCTTGCTCAAGCTGGGAAATTACATTTCCGTGAGATGGATATGGTACGGTTCCCGTGTTTAAGAATGGCGTATGAGTGTGGTAAAATGGGAGGAACCGCAACAACGGCGTTTAATGCAGCCAACGAGGTTGCTGTAGCCCGTTTCTTGCGTAAAGAGATTTCATTCCTTAAAATAGAAGATATTATTGCTTCTGTGCTGGAAGCACACCACAATGTGGACGAGCCTGATCTGCAGGAGATCGCGCGTTGTGATCAGGAGAGCCGTAAGCTTGCGGCCAGTCTGTAATCTCTTTTTTCATAACAAATTGGAAGAAGTGATTCTCTTGTGCGGCATCAGAGAATAATGATAATCTAGAGGGACAGACTGCGGTATGTGCCGTGAAGGAGGATGGATAGGGATTGGAAACCATACAAGTGGTATTTCTAACGGTGCTCATGTTCTTTGTCATCGTGACGGTTCATGAATGGGGGCATTATTATTTTGCCAAACGCGCCGGTATTCTTGTACGGGAGTTTGCGATCGGTTTTGGTCCCAAATTGTTCTCATATAAAAGAAACGAGACCCAGTTTACATTGCGTTTGTTGCCTTTTGGTGGATATGCACGGATGGCAGGGGAAGATCCGGAACTGGTAGAGATCCAGGAAGGACAGACCATTGCGGTAAGATCAGCGGATGACCAGGTGAAGATGATCTATCTGGATCAGTTGGATAACCGTAAAAATGTAATACGTGGTGAAGTTATCTCCATTGATATGGAGAACGCCCTGAAGCTTCAACTGGATGTAGATGGTGAGATTCAGGAGTATCGTATTCATCCTCAAGCAATGTTGGTAAGTCGTGGTAAACAAACGCAGATTGCACCGAAAGATCGTCAATTCGGCAGCAAAACCGTTGGACAGCGTGCATTGGCTATTTTTGCAGGCCCACTCATGAACTTTATCTTAGCCTTTGTGCTGTTTGCTGTATATGCGCAGATGGCAGGAGTTCCTGTGGAAAATCCAAAAAATCTTGAAATTGGTGAAGTGCTTGAAGGTGGGGCAGCCGATCAGGCGAACCTGCAAAAAGGTGATATTATTGAGACGATCAATGGTACAGTGATTGGTACAGATTCACAAAAAATGGTGTCGATGATTGCCGATTCCAAAGACAAGCCGATGGAATGGACGCTGCGCCGGGGTTCGGATACGTTTAATATAACGATTACTCCACGTGCTGTAGAAGGACAAGAGGGCGGTAAAGTGGGAATCGTACCTACGTTACCAACCCGATCTGTTGGATTTGTAGAGACATTTAAAGTCTCAGGCGTGGCCATGGTTGATACAACCAAAGTGATATTTGAAGGTTTTAAACATCTGATCAATCAATTCAACATGGATGATATTGGTGGTCCAGTTCGTACATTCGAAGTGACAGGGCAAATTGCTAAACAAGGGATTGAGCAGTTAACGAGATGGGCAGCGATTTTGAGTCTATATCTTGGGATTTTCAACCTGCTACCAATACCTGCACTGGACGGCAGTCGTCTGGTCTTTTTAGGAATTGAAGCGCTGCGCGGCAGACCTGTTGATCCCAATCGCGAAGGCATGGTGCATTTCATCGGATTTGCGATGTTGTTTGTGTTGATGCTGGCAGTAACTTACAATGATATATTACGTTTAATTAACGGATAATTACGGTTGGACTACGCTCTGGACATTCAGAGATAGTCGTTATGGGAGGACGCTGGAGTCTTATGTCAAAGGAAAATGATAAACAGTTCGTGACTGAAATCACACCACAGGGTGAGGACTTCTCACGCTGGTACATCGATGTTATCAAAAAAGCTGATCTCATGGACTATGCACCCGTACGCGGTTGTATTGTGTTTAAACCAGACGGCTTTGAAATCTGGGAACACATTAAGGATGAGTTGGATCGTCGTTTCCGGGAAACGGGTCATCGCAATGCGTACTTCCCGATGTTCATTCCTGAGAGCTTCTTTCAAAAGGAAAAAGAGCACGTGGAAGGTTTTAACCCTGAATTACCATGGGTTACGGAAGCTGGCGGAGAGAAGCTGGAAGAACGTCTGGCAATCCGTCCTACATCCGAAACGATTATTGGTCACATGTATTCCAAGTGGATTCAGTCTTATCGGGATCTTCCGGTACTGATTAACCAGTGGGCTAACGTAGTTCGTTGGGAAAAAAGAACGTTGCCTTTCCTTCGCACAAGTGAGTTCCTGTGGCAGGAAGGTCATACAGCGCATGAGACGGAAGAAGAAGCACGTGAAGAAACGATGAAAATGCTGGAGATTTATCGTGAAGTGGTTGAGGAATACTTGGCTATTCCTGTAATTGTGGGTCAGAAAACCAAATCCGAGAAGTTTGCGGGTGCGGTGGATACGTACTCGATCGAAGCCATGATGAAGGATGGACGTGCTGTACAAGCAGGTACATCTCACTACATGGGGACGAACTTTGCAAAAGCATTTGAAATCCAGTATCTTAGCCGAAATAATGTGCTGGAGCTGGCTTACACTACTTCATGGGGAGTAAGCACACGTTTGATCGGTGCATTAATTATGGTTCACGGAGATGATCGTGGTCTCGTACTTCCTCCTAAAGTGGCACCAACACAAGTGGTCATGATCCCAATTGGACCTCCGAAAACGCGTGATGCTGTTGTTGGGCGTGCAGATGAGTTGTTCACTGAGTTGAAAAAAGCTGGAGTCCGTGTGAAAATGGATGATCGCAGCGATGTTCGCCCAGGTTGGAAATTCAATGAATACGAGATGCGCGGTGTTCCGATTCGTCTGGAGATTGGTCCACGTGATATGGAAAATGGTGTTTGTGTACTCGTATCACGCATCACAGGTGAGAAGAAAGTGGTAGAACAAGCAAACCTGGTAGAAGAGATCCAGGCTATGCTGACACAGATTCAGGTAGATATGTTAGAGCGTGCTCGCACATTTATGTCGGATAACTTCTACTCCGTGGATACACTCGATGAGATGAAAGAACTGATGGAAAATAAACGCGGGTTTACACTGGCTGGATGGTGCGGTTCAGAAGCTTGCGAAGATAAAGTAAGAGAAGTCACAGGTGCAACAAGCCGGAACATTCCGTTCCAGCCTGCGGAAGAAAAGCATACGTGCCTGGCTTGTGGTGAACAGGCAGAACACACGGTTGTGTTTGCAAGAGCATACTAAGTCAGGATCACTTGACGAAAAGCACTTATTCACCAGTTGAGTAATGAATGGAGAGCTTCTGTCGGATAAAATGAGTCGGTGCGAGTTCGGATCGGTGACATTTTTGAATGCAGGGGCTTTTCATGCTTTAAGGGGGTACAAGGAGGAACACGATGAGCGGATTCGAGGAGAAAAGAAAACGGTTTGAGTTGTTGATGAAACAGGCAGAGCTTCCGGCTGGTCTGTTAGAGCCCTATTTTTTGGATGGATGGATTGAACAAGTAGAGACCAATCGAAGTAATCGGGAATGGAATATTCTGATTGCGAAGGACACATTGGTACCCGCTCCAATCTATCGCACATTTTGTCTGCATATTCAAGAGAAGATGAATCATATCGCCAAAATTTCATTTGGCTTCAAATATACGGACAAGGTACAAAATGGTGATATCGTCAGTGAATATTGGAATCTGTTTCTGGAGTGGGTTACCCGTGAGATTCCGTCTGTAAATGGCTGGATGAATCGGACAACCTTTGAATGTGAAGAGGATCTCCTACAACTGACAATGAGTGATGCAACGTCGATGGAATTGGCTCGTAAGAAACAGATTGATCAGGCTATTACGAAATTCTATGAAAAATACTTTCATCTACCTCTTCGCATCAAGATGCAAGTGGGCGAAGTAGGAAGCAATAAAGAGGCCATGGAACAGTTCCAGGCCCAAAAACGTGTAGAGGAACTTGAGGTCATCGAAAAGATGATGAGTGAAGTGGACACAGAAATCCCGGTGGATGAGGAGCAGGGTGATCTGCGTTTGCAAATGGGTTATGACATCAAGGAGCCAGCAGTACCCATGCAGGAAATCCAAGATGAAGAGAAAAAGGTCACGCTTCAAGGTTCGGTGTTTGGACTGGATCGTAAAGAATTGCGAAACGGAAATACGTTGTTTACCTTCTACCTGACCGACTTCACGGATTCCATGCAAATGAAGATGTTTGCCAAAACAAAAGAGGATGTTAAAATTCTCAGTTTGCTGGCTAACGGTAAATGGGTAAAAGTGCGTGGTCGTGTAGAATATGACCGGTTTATGCAAATTCCTGAACTCGCCATGATTCCTTCGGATTTGATTGAAGTTAAAGCACCGCCGTCTCGCAAAGATAATGCACCAGAGAAACGGGTGGAGTTCCATTTGCACTCTACAATGAGTACGATGGATGCTGTAACTTCAATTGACAAATACGTGAAAATGGCAGCTGAGTGGGGACATAAGGCGATTGCTGTCACTGATCATGGTGGTGTGCAGGTATATCCCGAGGCTTCCAAGGCTGCTAAGAAAAACGGGATTAAAATGATCTACGGCCTTGAGGCCAATGTTGTGAATGACTCTGTTGCCGTTGTAATGGCTCCTCAGCCATTGGATCTGCAAACAGCGACATACATCGTATTTGATATCGAGACCACAGGTCTGTCGGTAACGCAGAACAAAATTATTGAGATTGCTGCCGTGAAGATGCAAGATGGTAAAGAAATTGACCGGTTTGCAACGTTTGTGAATCCGCATGAACGCATTCCCTACAACATTCAGCAGTTGACCAATATTAATGATGACATGGTAAAAGACGCACCTGAGCTGGAGCCTGTTATTCGTGATTTTGTGCAGTTTGCTGGTGATGGTGTGCTTGTTGCGCATAATGCACGTTTTGACATGGGCTTTATCCAGGCTTCCCTGAAGCAAATTGGATTGCCAGAGCTTCCTAACCCGGTCCTTGACACATTGGAACTGGCGAGATTGTTATTTCCCAAAAATAAGAACCACCGTCTGAATACGATGGCGGATAAATATAAGGTTGGACTCGAAAGTCATCACCGTGCCATTGATGATACGGTTGCACTCGCGGGTATACTGATCGGATTATTAAATGATGCTGCCCAGATGAAAGGTTTGACGAGGCTTGATCGCTTGAATGATTATGTAGGTGTCGACTTGTCGAATACAAGACCTTTCCATTGTGGAATCTATGCATTGAATGATGTCGGTAAGAAAAATCTATATAAGCTGGTATCTCTCTCTCATACGGAACATTTCAAGCGGGTACCGTGCATTCCCAAATCGAAACTGATTAATTTGCGTGAAGGCCTTGTTGTTATATCAGGCTGTGAAAAAGGTGAATTTTTCGAAGCGGTGCTTAACAAATCGCTCGAAGAAGCGGAAGAGATCGCTGAGTTCTATGACATACTGGAGATCCAACCACTTACAATGTATATGCATTTGGTGGATAAAGGGTTGGTGGCTACACCCGAAGAAATCAAAACAGCGATCCGTAAAGTCATTGATATAGGTGCAAAACTTAATAAACCGGTCATAGCCACAGGTAACGTGCACTATTTGGAACCGCGTGACAAGTTATATCGGGATATCACAATTCACGGAATTACAGGATTTAGTCCACTGAAAGATCAGCGTAAACCGGATGCACATTTTAGAACGACAGAGGAAATGCTGGAAGAGTTCCAGTTCTTGGGTCAAGACAAAGCTTACGAGGTCGTTGTTACAAATACGGTGGAGTTGTCTGACCGATTTGAGGAAATTAAGTTATTCCCGGACAAACTGTTTACTCCGATTCTGGAAGGTGCGGACGAAGAAATCCGTAATACCTGCTATAACACTGCCAAGTCAATTTATGGCGAGGAATTACCGGAAGTAATCGTGGCACGACTAGAGAAAGAACTCATTCCAATTATCAAATACGGGTTTTCTGCCAACTATCTGATCTCGGAACGCTTGGTCAAAAAATCGAATCAGGATGGTTACCTCGTAGGTTCACGGGGATCGGTAGGCTCCTCTGTTGTTGCTACATTCCTGGGTATATCCGAGGTTAATCCACTACCTGCTCATTATATTTGTGTGAATTCGGAATGCAAACACAGCGAGTGGTTCCTGGACGGCAGTGTTCGGAGTGGATTTGACCTTCCGGAGAAAGAGTGTCCGGATTGTGGTGGAACACTTAAAGGAGAAGGTCAGGATATTCCGTTTGAGACCTTCCTTGGATTTAAAGGAGATAAAGTTCCGGATATTGACTTGAACTTCTCTGGTGATTATCAGCCTCATGCTCATAACTATACGAAAGTACTCTTTAGTGAGAAGAGTGTTTTCCGTGCGGGGACCATTGGTACGGTGGCTGAGAAAACAGCATTTGGTTTTGCCAAGAAATATGAGGAAGAACATCACAAGAAATGGCGCGGAGCTGAATTGAATCGTTTGGCTTCGGGATGTACAGGGGTAAAACGGAGCACTGGACAGCACCCCGGCGGTATTGTCGTAGTACCTGATTATATCGAGGTCGAAGACGTTACACCCGTTCAGTTCCCGGCTGATGACGTTAATGCGGAGTGGAAAACAACACACTTTGATTATCATGCTTTTGAAGAAAACTTGCTAAAACTTGATATTCTGGGGCACGATGATCCAACTATGATGCGGATGTTACAGGATTTGACAGGAGTCGATCCAACGACCATTCCGATGAATGATCCCAAAGTCATGAGCATGTTCAACTCAACCGACGCTCTGGGTGTTACACCAGAACAGATTAGGTCGCCAGTCGCGACGTTTGGTGTGCCGGAGATGGGCACGAAGTTTGTACGTCAGATGCTTGTCGAATCCCAGCCGACGTCTTTTGCCGATTTACTGCAGATTTCCGGATTGTCCCATGGTACAGGCGTATGGCTTGGAAACGCTCAGGATCTGATTAAGAACGGAACGTGTAACATTAAGACGGTAATTGGTTGTCGGGATGATATCATGTTGTTCCTGATCTATAAAACGGGAATGGACGCAAGTCTTGCCTTTAAGATTACCGAGAGTGTTCGTAAGGGACGGGGTCTGCCACAGGAATGGATTGACGAGATGAAGAATTGTAAAGTGCCTCAATGGTACATTGATTCGTGTCTGAAAATCCAGTACATGTTCCCGAAGGCTCACGCGGCCGCTTATGTTATTTCAGCAGTACGTACGGCGTTCTTCAAGCTTTATCATCCGATTGAATATTACGCAACTTACTTTACCGTTCGGGCGGATGAGATTGATATCGAACTGATGTGTCAGGGATATGACGCGATCTATCGCAAAATTACGGAGATTGAGCAATTAGGTTTCCAGGCACCTCCGAAAGAGAAAAACATGTTACCTGTTCTGGAAATGGGTCTGGAAATGGCAGCGCGCGGATTCTCGCTGAAATCCATTGACTTATACCGTTCGGAAGCGACAAAGTTCATCGTTGACGGAAAATCACTAATCCCTCCATTTTCGGCGTTGGCAGGAATCGGGGATAATGCTGCTCGCAATATTGCTGCAGCAAGAGATCATGGTGAGTTTCTATCGGTTGAGGACTTCCAGCAGAAGTCGAAAGCAAGTAAGACCATTGTTGAACTCCTGTCGAATATGGGATGTTTCCGTGGCTTGCCAGAGAGCAATCAGCTTTCCCTTTTCTAGGATTGAATTTGGATCTAAACAGAGCGATTGTTGGAGGAACGTAATTTTTCCTTCATTAGTAAGTAAACTGCCTGAACCATCGCTTACTTGTCACTATTACCAGACTATGTTATAATTTTTGAAGTGAACGAGATAGTACGAATTTCTAAAGAGTGGGGAAACCCACTCTTTAGTCTTTGGTATACAAGAATCTTGGGTATTGAATAATCTGCCAGTGCTTTTTTGCTGGTGTAACCTAAGTTGGAGGTTATTGGTTTTGAGCACAACGAACATTAAATCTACCGTGGAAGAAATGATCCAACCCTACTTGAACGAACAAGGCTTCGAGCTGGTTGACATCGAATACGTCAAAGAAGGCAGCAACTGGTTTTTACGGGTGTATGTCGACAAAGAGGGTGGCATCGACATCGACGATTGCGTCTTGATCAGCGAAAAGCTGAGCGCCAAGCTGGATGAGAACGATCCGATTCCAACCATCTATTTCCTTGAAGTGTCTTCTCCCGGTGCGGAGCGTCCACTGAAAAAACCTGAGGACGTTACCAAATCTGTAGGCAAAAATGTTTTTGTTACAACCTACGAGCCGGTGAACGGATTGAAGGAATTTGAAGGCAAGCTGCTTTCCTTTGATGACGGGGAACTCGTGATCGAAGCAGGCAAAAAACAGCATGCCATTTCTTATGATAAGGTTGCCAGTGCGCGCCTAGCTATTTTGTTTTAAGTGCCTTGTTCACTTTATTAATGAAAAAGACACATCTCACGATAACGGCAAGGTGCTCATGAGTTCAGAGCCTTTCGCCGTTTTACGTATGAGATGCCATGTTTGAAAGGGGGATCAACATTCATGAGTATGGATTTTATTGAAGCAATGAATGAATTGGAACGGGAAAAAGGGATCAGCAAGGATGTGCTGTTTGAAGCGATCGAGGCTGCACTAATTTCCAGCTACAAACGGAATTTCAACACGGCCCAGAATGTGCGTGTTGACATGAACCGTAATACGGGAGTTATTCGGGTGTATGCCCGTAAATTGATCGTGGAAGAAGTCCTGGATTCACGTACCGAAATTTCATTGCCTGCTGCACGAGAAATCAACCCACACTTCCAGCTGGAAGATATTGCGGAGATTGAAGTTACGCCGCGTGATTTCGGACGTATCGCGGCACAAACTGCCAAACAGGTAGTGACCCAGCGGATTCGTGAAGCCGAACGCGGCCTGATCTACAACGCTTTCGTAGATAAGGAAGAAGATATCGTTACGGGAGTGGTGCAGCGTCAGGATTTGCGCAATATCTACATCGATCTGGGCAAAATCGAAGCGGCTTTACCGCTGACCGAATTGATGCCGAACGAGAAGTTTGTTCATGGTGACCGTATTAAGGCGTATATCACCAAGGTCGAGAATACGACCAAAGGGCCGCAAATCATTTTGTCCCGTACCCATCCGGGCCTCTTGAAACGTCTCTTTGAACTGGAAGTGCCTGAGATCTTTGACGGTGTAGTTGAGATTCGCTCCGTCGCTCGCGAAGCAGGGTTCCGCTCCAAGATTGCCGTTCATTCCCGCAACGAGGAAGTTGATCCAGTTGGATCTTGTGTAGGTCCTAAGGGAATGCGCGTGCAGACCATTGTGGGTGAGCTGCGCGGTGAAAAAATCGACATCGTTCGTTTCTCCGATCAGGTAGACGAATATGTTGCTAATGCACTGAGTCCTTCCAAAGTATTGGAAGTTCATGTATTTGAGGAAGAAAAGATGGCTCGGGTTATCGTTCCGGACTATCAACTGTCGCTCGCAATTGGTATCAAAGGCCAAAATGCCAGATTGGCAGCCAAATTAACCGGCTGGAAAATCGACATTAAGAGCGAGAGCCAGGCGGAACAGGAATTCGGCAGAGAAAAAGATTCTTCTTCTGAAATGCATCAGGATTCCGTCTCCGTCGACTAAAGTAAAGTACGGGGGGCGCTGACGTATGAAACCAAAAAAAGTGCCGCTGCGCAAATGTGTGGCATGCCAAGAAATGATGCCCAAAAAGCAGCTGATTCGCATTGTTAAAACGCCAGAGGATGAAGTGCTGATCGATTTGACTGGCAAAAAATCCGGACGTGGTGCCTATTTATGCGGCAAAGAGTCCTGTTTTAAGCTCGCACTCAAAAACCGGGCTTTGGATCGGGCGTTAAAAGGCAAAGTCTCACCTGAAATTTACGAGCAATTAGCAGCTGACTTCATCGCGGTTGAGGATGAATTCAAAGCAGCACAGGAGCGTGAAAATGACTAATATTAAAACGCTGTCTTATCTGGGACTTTCTATGCGTGCAGGCAAACTTGTAACAGGTGAAGAAATTGTACTTAAAGCGATCCGTTCTTCCGAAGCAAAAATGGTTATTGTTGCGGGTGACGCCTCAGCCAATACACAAAAGAAATTTCGCGATAAATGCGGAACGTATAAGGTTCCTCTGTTGATCGGATTTGACCGGGATAGTCTGGGTTCAAGTATCGGTAAAGACACGCGTGTTGTTCTTGCAGTAACGGATCGAGGGTTTGCAAAAATGATCTCCAAGCAAGTCGGTATAATGTCGGAGGTGGAGTATATTGAGTAAACAGGAAAACAAGGATAAATTGCGAGTTTATGAATATGCGAAGTCCCTTAATATGAGTAGTAAAGAAATTATAACCATTCTTAAAAAGCTGGAAATTCCCGTAAACAATCATATGAGTGTCATGGAGAATGGTTCAGTCGGTAAGGTGGAACAATTTTTTAAAGATATAAAATCCACTGCTGCTTCGAAACAAGGCAACGATGCAAAACCAGTTGCTACTTCGGCAGTGCGCAGTGACAAACCAGTGGACAGCAACAAGCCGGCCGGCGGAGTGAACACGCCGAAGAGCAGTAACCCATCCGGTAGTCCCGTACAAACAAAAATACAACAGGAAAAGCAGGTAGGTATGAACAATAGACCAAATTCCAACAATAACAATGGCACCCAAAGACCCAGCGGCCAAGACAGCCGCAACAGAACGAACTCTTCCCAAGGCTCAAGCCAAGGAGGACAATCAACTAACCGTCCAAGACCAGCTCAAGGTGGACAAAGCAGTACTGCATCCCGTCCGCAAGGATCGGGTCAACGTCCAAATAACAGCGGTGGCGGTCAAGTAAGAACTTCAGGACCTAACAGCGGTGGCAATACGGGTACTGCTGGCAACCGTAGCGGTGGCCAAGGTCAGAGCCAAGGACAAGGCCAACGCAGAAGCGGCCCAGGTGGTACTACTGGCAGCAACAACAATAGTGGTAACCGTTCGAACAGCGGTGGCGGTGGACGTCGTTATGATGACAACCGTGGTGGCAACTTCCGTGGTAACCGTGGTGGCAAGAACAACCGCAACAGAAATCAACAACAGTACCAACAACGTGAGAAAATTGATAACACACCTAAGAAAATCATCGTTCGTGGTGATATGACTGTAGGTGAAACAGCGAAGTTGCTCCATAAGGATGCTTCCGAAGTTATCAAAAAGCTCATCGCTATGGGCGTTATGGCAACAATCAACCAAGAGCTTGATATCGAAACGATCCTTCTGCTTTCAGGTGAATTCGGTGTTGAGGTTGAAGTGAAGATTGTGCTTGAAGATGACCGTTTCGAAACACTGGAAGAGAATGATGATGCTGCTGACTTGCAAGCTCGTCCTCCAGTAGTTACAATCATGGGTCACGTTGACCATGGTAAAACAACTTTGCTGGATGCCATTCGTTCCACGAATGTAACAGGCGGCGAAGCAGGCGGAATCACGCAACATATTGGTGCATACCAAGTCGAAATCAACAACAAAAAAATTACGTTCTTGGATACTCCGGGTCATGAAGCGTTTACAGCAATGCGTGCACGTGGAGCACAGGTTACGGATATTACAATTATTGTCGTAGCTGCCGATGACGGTGTTATGCCACAAACAGTTGAGGCAATTAACCATGCCAAAGCTGCGGGGCTTCCAATTATCGTGGCTGTCAACAAAATTGACAAACCGGGCGCTGATCCAGATAAAGTAAAACAAGAATTGACTAACTATGAACTCGTTCCAGAAGAGTGGGGCGGAGATACCATCTTTGTTAACGTATCAGCAAAACAAAGAATGGGTCTGGAAGGTCTGCTTGAAATGATTCTGCTCGTTGCAGAAGTGAACGAATACAAAGCGAACCCGGACAAACGTGCCCGTGGTACGGTGATTGAAGCCGAGCTGGATAAAGGACGTGGCCCAGTTGCACGTATCCTCGTACAGCACGGTACATTGAAAGTCGGCGATGCTTTCGTAGCAGGTAACTGTTTCGGTCGTGTCCGTGCGATGGTCAATGACAAAGGTCGTCGTCTGAAAGAGGCTGGACCTTCAACACCTGTAGAAATCACAGGTTTGACTGAAGTTCCAGGTGCGGGAGATCCATTCATGGTGTTTGAAGATGAGCGCAAAGCGCGTTCCATCGCTGACAAACGTGCGATTACGCAACGTGAATCCGATCTGGGTACACATACTCGCGTAACGTTGGATGATCTGTTCCAACACATCAAAGATGGTGAGATCAAAGATCTGAACGTAATCATCAAAGGTGACGTACAAGGTTCGGTTGAAGCATTGAAAGGTTCCCTTGCGAAGATCGAAGTTGAAGGTGTACGCGTGAAAATCATTCATAGCGGCGCTGGTGCAATCACTGAGTCCGACATCATTTTGGCCGCAGCATCCAATGCCATCGTGATTGGTTTCAACGTTCGTCCTGATAACCAGGCGAAAGCAACTGCAGATCAAGAGCAAGTAGACATTCGTCTGCATCGCGTAATCTACAGTGTTATCGAAGAAATTGAACAAGCGATGAAAGGTATGCTTGATCCGATCTACAAAGAAAAAGTTATCGGTCATGCTGAAGTTCGGAGCACGTTCTCCATCAGTAAAGTGGGTACCATCGCTGGTTGTATGGTTACCTCGGGTAAAATTACGCGTTCTGCGGAAGCACGCCTGATTCGTGATGGCATTGTCCTTTACGAAGGTAAGCTGGATTCCCTGAAACGTTATAAAGATGATGCCAAAGAAGTAGCACAAGGTTACGAGTGCGGTATCACACTGGATAAATATAATGATCTCAAAGAAGGCGACGTTATCGAAGCTTTCATTATGGAGACAGTACAACGATAAGCAAGGAAGCATGAGGTGAACAACGATGGCTAAGATTCGTACAGGTAGAGTGGGCGAGCAGATCAAGAAAGAAATCAGTCTGCTCATCCAGTCTGAACTGAAAGATCCACGTATCGGCTTTATTACGGTAACGGGAGTCGAAGTGACAGGAGACTTGTCGCAAGCCAAAGTTTATCTGAGTGTCTTCGGTGAACAGGAACAAAAAGATAACACGCTCAAAGCTCTGGCAAAAGCAAATGGATTTTTGCGTTCCGAGCTGGGTAAACGTATCCGGTTCCGGCATGTTCCCGAATTGATATTTAAGATTGATGAATCCATCGCTTATGGCAGCCGAATTGAGAAGCTGCTTGGCGATATTGGTTCCGACAAGAACGAATCCCAGTAACAGAATAGAGGAGACGGCAATGCACACTTATGAACAGGCGCTCCAGGCGGGAAAGCAATTTCTGCTGGAGCATGATGATTACCTGGTCGTGTCGCATGTACAGCCGGACGGTGACGCAGTCAGCTCGACGGTAACGGTGGGCTGGCTGCTGTCATGTCTGGGTAAGACATTCACGATGATTAATGAAGGTGAAATCCCCGGGCGCATGCAATTTTTGTGGGAAGCAGGCAACATTGTGAACATGACCGAACAACCACCGCAGCGAAAATACAAAGCTGTTATCTGTGTGGATTGTGCAGACTTTGCCAGAGTAGGTTTGACACGTCATTATTTCGAAGACGATGCTGTTATTTTGAATATTGATCATCACCCTACAAATGACGGTTATGGTACAGTCAACATCATTAAGTCAGATGCTGCTGCAACGGCTGAAATTTTGTTCGATTTTCTTAACCTGTTCCAAGTAACATGGGATAAAGATGTTGCGACGGCAGTTTATACAGGATTGCTTACGGATACAGGTGGGTTCCGCTATGCCAACACCAGTCCAAATGTAATGACAACGGCCTCCAGACTGCTTGAACATGGCGTGGATGGACCCTATCTCGCCCAGACATTGTTGGAGCAGGTGACTCTTCCGCAAGTTCGGATTTTGAATCAGGCACTATCAAGCCTGCAGATGACAGATGATGGAAAGATAGCCTGGGTTGTTATTACACCAGATGATATGGTGGCTTGTGGAGCAGCTAATGAAGATCTTGAAGGGGTAGTGAACTATCCGCGCAACATTCAGGGCGTGGAAGTTGGTATCTTTTTCAAAGTCATCAACGAGAATGCAGTCAAGGTTTCTTTGCGTTCAGCTGGGAAGATTGATGTTGCTGCACTAGCACAGACCTTTGGCGGAGGCGGGCATGTGCTCGCAGCCGGATGTCGTCTGGAAGGAAAACTTGATGATATTGTCGCAAAAGTACTGAAGCAGGTGAATTCACAATGGTAAAGCCATTTGAAGGTGTACTTCCGGTATATAAACCGGCGGGATTTACTTCTCATGATGTTGTAGCCAAAATGCGTCGCATTCTCAAAATGAAGCGCATTGGGCATACGGGCACACTTGACCCACAAGTTACAGGCGTTCTGCCGCTCTGTCTTGGACGGGCGACACGTGTGGTGGAGTACATGCAGGAGCTTCCGAAGGAATATCTTGCTACGCTCAGATTGGGACTCTCTACTGACACAGAGGATATGACAGGGGAAGTCATTGAGCGGGCTGAAACGACTGTGGAAGTAACACAGGAACAGGTTCAACAGGTGCTTGAACAGTTTCTGGGCACGATCTCTCAGGTACCACCCATGTATTCTGCGGTAAAGGTAGACGGTAAACGTCTTTATGAACTTGCTCGTGAAGGTAAGACGGTAGAGCGTAAGAGCCGAGAGGTCACAATCTATGAGCTCGAACTTACAGGGATTGAGACTCAGGGTGAGACCACCGATATATCCTTCCGGGCCTTGTGTTCAAAAGGTACCTATATTCGTACATTGTGTGTAGACATTGGCCGGCAACTCGGATATCCATCGACCATGGTTCAACTGGAGCGTACGATATCGGCAGGTATCTCTGCAGATCGTTGTCTTCGTATTGAAGAAGTGGAACAACTTATGGCTGACGGGACTTTGGCGGAGGCGCTGATTCCTGTTGACGAGGCTATTGCTTCAATTCCGGCCCACAAGGTTGGAGAAGAACAGGCCAAAGGAGCACTTCAAGGTCAGAAACTGTCTGCACGTCTTCTGGAACCGCCTGTAGAGCAACCTGGTTTATTGCGGTTGTATGCTCAGGATGGTACGTTTCTGGGGATATTTGAACGGGATGAACTAAAACCAACGGTGAGGGCAGTTAAAGTCTTTTTGCCGGAATAAAGAGGTCTCGGGCTTAGAGTTGTGGTGATGCTCAAGCTTGGCCTATCTAGTGAAATGCAGGTGAATGATTGTGAAAACCGTAATGCTAACCTATCCGCAGACGTTACATTCGACTGAGCTGAGCACACTGCCCCAAGTGCTTGCGATTGGTCAATTCGACGGACTGCATCTCGGACATGCAAGTGTCATTTTATCAGCTGTCCGCATTGCGCGGGAAACGGGCATGCAGGCAGCGGTCATGACCTTTCATCCACATCCGAAGGAAGTTATGCGCAAAGGGGATTACGAGGGTTATTTAACTCCCTTGAGAGATAAAGAAGACATCTTGGCAGGAATGGGCGTTGATGTACTGTATGTGGTGGAGTTCAATGAAGATTTCTCACGGTTGACGCCGCAACAATTTGTACAAGACTTGTTGATTCCTCTTCAGACACGAACAGCGGTGGTGGGTTTTGACTTCCGTTTTGGTCACAAGGGTGCAGGGGATGAACAACTTCTTCGTACTTTGGGAGAAGGAGAGATGACGGTGGAAACCGTTCCTCCTTTCTTGTTAAATGGTGAAAAAGTGAGCAGCTCTCTCATTCGTGGCCTGTTGAAGCGTGGGGAGATGGATGAGGCCAGTCAGTGGCTTGGCCGACCTTACAGCATCAGAGGAACCGTCATTCACGGGGAGAAGCGTGGACGAACGATTGGATTTCCTACAGCCAACCTTGAACTCACGGATCATTACGTTACCCCGTCGAAGGGTGTTTACGCTGTTCGTGTGCAGTATGGCGAACAGGAACTGCATGGCGTAATGAATCTCGGTGTGAAACCTACGTTTCACGAAAGCGGGATGAAACCTACGTTTGAAGTGCACCTGCTTGATTTTGATGGACACCTATATGACCAGGAACTAAAGGTTGAGCTCGTTCACTATATTCGTGCAGAACGAAAGTTCGACTCCATTGATGCATTGATTAGCCAGATTCGTGAAGATGCATTAACTGCCGGCCGCCTGTTATCTTAAAGGTTCAGGATTAAATGTATGTTTACATTTACTTTAACTAGGCAATTATGATATACTGTACTACGTTGTCGATTGAGACAACATTAACCTTGGCTTGGTTGCTTGCTCTCACCGGCGGTGACGAGGCTAATGGCGATTATATTGAAGGAGGTGAACAGGATGGCATTGACTCAAGAACGTAAACAACAACTGATCGACGAGCACAAAACTCACGAGTCCGATACAGGATCTCCAGAGGTGCAAGTTGCTATCCTTACGGAAAACATCAGAAGTTTGACAGACCACTTGCGTACGCATAAGAAAGACCACCACTCACGTCGTGGACTTTTGAAAATGGTAGGTCAACGTCGTAAGCTTTTGGCTTACGTGAAAAACAAAGATGTTAAACGTTACAGCGCACTGATCGAAAAACTCGGATTGCGTCGTTAATTATCGTACATGTTTTCAAAACCAACCTGGCTGTTATCCGTCATTCTTTTGTCTAAAAGGACAAGCGGAACCTACAGCCGGGTTGTTTTGTAGATGAACATGTTGCCATATATTTGTAGATGGGGCTCCGTGAGGAGCTTTTGTTGTGCAGATTAGCATGTTGCAAGATCTTACATAGCTAATGAATGCAGGACAAGCAGGAAATACTGTGAATATGCAGAATCCATTGAGTTAGGACGAATAAAAGGAGGAATTTCATGGAACAGCGTGTTGAAATGCAGCTTGGCGGAAGAAAGCTTACGTTTGAAACCGGGCGTTTGGCCAAGCAGGCTAATGCTGCCGTTAAGGTAACATACGGGGATACCGTGGTATTGTGTACCGTGACAGCATCAAGTGAGCCGAAAGATTTGGACTTTTTCCCATTAACGGTGAACTATGAAGAAAGATTGTACGCCGTAGGTAAAATCCCGGGTGGATTTATTAAACGTGAAGGCAGACCGAGTGAGAAAGCTATTCTTTCAAGCCGTCTGACAGACCGTCCAATTCGTCCATTGTTCCCTGAAGGCTTCCGGAATGATGTACAAGTTCTGAATATCGTTATGAGTGTGGACCAAGACTGTGAACCGCAAATCGCTGCAATGATTGGTACATCAGCAGCATTGAGCATTTCGGATGTTCCATTCAGCGGACCGATTGGTGGCGTGAAAGTTGGACGTATTGATGGCGAGTTCATCATTAACCCAACGATTGCACAGCTTGAAATCAGTGAACTTGAGTTGGTGGTTGCAGGAACCAAGGATGCCATCATGATGGTTGAGGCTGAAGCAAACGAATTACCGGAAGAAGTAATGCTTGAAGCAATCATGTTTGGACATGACGAGATCAAAAACATTGTTGCGGTAATCGAACAACTCGTGCAAGTTGCTGGTAAAGAAAAAATGGCTGTTAAGTTACATGCCGTTAATGCGGAAGTCAACAGCAGTGTGCGTGATTTCGCAAGTGCTCGTCTGGTTGAAGCGGTTAAAATTGCCGAGAAGCATGCTCGTCAAGATGCAATCGATCTAGTGAATGACGAAACTGTTGCTCACTTCGAAGAGAAATATATTGAAAGTCCTGAATTGCTTAAAG
The DNA here is from genome assembly GCF_037976585.1 of Paenibacillus sp. FSL k6-2145. Lineage (NCBI taxonomy): Bacteria > Bacillati > Bacillota > Bacilli > Caryophanales > Paenibacillaceae > Paenibacillus > Paenibacillus sp. FSL k6-2145. Next base: position 4,643,138 of record NZ_CP150267.1, read on the forward strand.
ACGTGAAGGAAGTCCTGCACGATATCGTTAAAGAAGAAGTGCGCCGTCTGATCACGCATGATAAAGTTCGTCCGGATGGACGTGGACTTGCTGAGATTCGTCCAATTGAATGTGATACTTCCCTGCTGCCACGTACGCACGGTTCAGGTTTGTTCACACGTGGACAAACACAAGCACTTAGCATCTGTACCCTTGGTGCACTGGGCGACGTTCAGATTTTGGACGGAATCAGCCTTGAAGAAACGAAACGTTTCATGCATCACTATAATTTCCCACCATTCAGCGTAGGTGAAGCTCGTCCATTACGTGCTCCAGGCCGTCGCGAAATCGGACATGGTGCTCTGGGTGAGCGTGCGCTTTCCAAAGTCATCCCTTCCGAAACAGACTTCCCATACACGATTCGTCTCGTATCTGAAGTTCTGGAATCCAACGGTTCAACTTCCCAGGCAAGTATCTGTGCCAGCACACTAGCTATGATGGATGCAGGTGTACCAATCAAAGCTCCAGTTGCGGGTGTAGCTATGGGTCTGATCAAAGATGGAGATCATGTATCCATTCTGAGTGATATTCAAGGTATGGAAGATCACCTCGGTGATATGGACTTCAAAGTAGCCGGAACACCTGAAGGTGTAACTGCAATTCAAATGGACATCAAAATTGATGGTATTGATCGTCAAATTTTGTCTGAAGCATTGGCTCAAGCCAAAGAAGGTCGTTTGCATATCTTGAGCAAAATGACTGAAGTGATGAATACGCCACGTGAGCAGTTATCACAATATGCACCTAAAATTACAACGATGCATATCAATCCGGACAAAATCCGTGATGTGATCGGTGCAGGTGGTAAAATTATCAATAAAATCATCGAAGAAACCGGTGTTAAAATTGATATTGAACAGGATGGACGTGTCTTTATCGCTTCTTCCAACCAGGAGATGAATGATAAAGCCAAAGCGATCATCGAAGGTATTGTGCGCGAAGTATTGGTCGGCGAGATTTATGTCGGCAAAGTAAAACGCGTAGAGAAATTCGGTGCATTCGTTGAAGTACTTCCGAACAAAGAAGGTCTGGTGCACATCTCGCAACTGTCAACTGAACGTGTTGCCAAAGTGGAAGATGTTGTAGCTATCGGTGATTCCATTACGGTAAAAGTAACGGAAATTGACCCACAAGGTCGAATCAACTTGTCCCGTAAAGCAGTTTTGACTGCTGAAGCTCCGGCTCAATCCTAGGATACCGAAGCGACAGGTTATAAATGGATAGATTGAATGAAGAGACAGAATGTGAATTTCTGGCTCTTTTTTTAACGTTTAAATACGTAAAGCAAGGATGAAACCATGGTTTAGCATTCATATTTTTGCCCTTGTCCTCATATGATGGGGACAAAGACGGCGGGAGGATGGAGCTGTGGGAAACCAATCCAAAAAGCTGGCGGCTGTTCTGGCGGGTGTGACTGCGGTCATATTGATCGGACAAGTTGGCAGTGTACGTACATACATTACGGAGATCCGTGATGGGCCAGGTACGCAAAATGCTTTTGACATGTTTAAGGAGGCAACTGGAGAAGATGCGCTGTTGTCTGCGATTCGGGATAAAGCGGCTGAAACGAAAATTGCTCCGGTGAATGCCAGAGTGGATCGGGTATGGAAAGCGATTCCTGGTTATAATGGCATGGAGATTGATGTGGAAGCGACATACCGTAAGGCGCTGAGTGGAACGTTGAATACCAAAATAGCGTATGTCTACCGTCAGATTGAGCCGGAGATTCAGCTTAAAGATTTGGGTGCACATCCGATCTATCGGGGCAATGCAAACAAACCGATGGTTTCTTTTATGATTAATGTGGCCTGGGGGAACGAATACATTAAACCGATGCTGGATACGCTTGATGCCGAGAAAGTGAAGGCTACTTTTTTTCTGGATGGAAGTTGGTTAAGCAAAAACGTTGAACTGGCCAAAGAAATTCAGAAGCGTGGGCATGAGATGTCCAATCATGCATATTCTCACCCTAATATGAGCCGATTGAGCGCAGAACGGGCCAAGCTGGAAATTAGCAAAACCCAGGATCTGCTCCATAAAACACTTGGCGTAGAGAATCGTTGGTTTGCTCCGCCTTCCGGTGACTTTAATCAGAAGACCGTTGACATTGCTTCATCCATGGGACTGCAAACCGTGTTGTGGACAGTAGATACTGTGGATTGGCGTAAGCCAAGCCCGGATGCCGTTGTTGCCAAAATTGCAAAAAATACCGAGGCAGGCACCTTAATTCTAATGCACCCTACAGCTGCTTCTTCGGGAGCTTTAAAGGGTATGATTCAATCCATACGGGCCAAAGGTTTGGTGCTCGGAACAGTAAGTGAGACGCTGTCCTCGGAACGTGTAAATACCTCTGCGGTTGAGTGAACGTTGTTTTTTTGTTAATATCAAACAGTTGGAACCAAATGTCGATTTCAATTTCAAGGTTGAGATCAAGGCAATTATAGAGATGTAGGAGGGCCAACCATGAAAAAAATTCAGCTGGGCAATGGCCTCAGAGTTGTCATGGAACAGATACCGACCTGCCGTTCTGTGTCTTTCGGAATATGGGTCAAGACAGGTTCGCGCAATGAGCAACCTGCAAGTAACGGAGTATCACATTTTATTGAACACATGCTGTTCAAAGGAACAGATCGTTATGATGCCAAGGCGATTGCGGAGCAGTTCGATGCGATTGGCGGTAACGTGAACGCGTTCACTTCCAAAGAATACACGTGTTATTATGCTAAAGTGTTGGATGAACATTTGCCGATTGCGGTTGATGTATTGTCTGATATGTTTTTCCGCTCCAAAATGGATGATGGTGAATTGATCAAGGAGAAAAACGTCATTCTGGAAGAAATCTCGATGTATGAAGATACGCCTGATGATATGGTTCATGATCTGATGGCCTTGGCCGCCTATGGTGAGCATCCACTCGCATACCCAATCCTGGGTACGGAAGAACGTCTCAAAGCGATGGATTCCAGTCATCTGCGTGCATATATGAAGGAGCACTACACGATTGAGAACACGGTCATTAGTATCGCGGGTAATATTGATGACAGTGTAATCGATCTGATGGAGAAGCATTTTGGTGCTTTTGATGTAAATGGAGTAACGGAAGCAGTCACGATGCCAGCCTTCCAAAGCGGACAGCTCTTTCACAAAAAGAAAACGGAACAGAATCATATCTGTATTTCGTTCCCGGGCTGTAAAATCGGAGATCCGCTGCAATTCGCTATGGTTGTTCTGAATAACGCCATTGGTGGAGGCATGAGCTCCAGACTGTTCCAGGAAATTCGTGAGAAACGGGGTCTTGCGTACTCCGTGTATTCCTATCATAGCTCTCATGCGGACAGCGGACTTTTCACGATATATGCGGGTACAGCACCAAAACAGACCAAAGAAGTGCTCGATCTGACCAAAGAGGTTCTGCGCGATCTGGCTGTAAACGGCTTGTCCGAAGATGAACTTCGTAAAGGAAAAGAACAGCTCAAAGGCAGCTTGATTCTGAGCTTGGAAAGCACAGGCAGTCGCATGAATCGTCTGGGTAAAAACGAACTCATGCTGGGCAGACACCATACGCTGGATGAGATGATCACCAAAATTGAGCAAGTTACCATGGACGATATTAATGCGGTACTTGATCTGATGTTTGCTGAACCTTTTGCACTTGCTATGGTTGGCGCTTCAGATAAAACGATCGCTGGATTGAGAAGGGATGATTTTGTTGCATTACGTTCAAATACAGAAACTGCCGGGCAATGAAGATATTAAACTGCCTCAAAAAATGTCGGAGCTGGCATCCGGCTTTGATGTAGTAGCTGCACTTCAGGAAGACGTTGTATTGCAGCCGGGTCAGCGTACGCTGATTCCTACCGGACTTGCGATGGCAATGCCAGCTGGATTGGAAGCACAGATTCGTCCTCGGAGCGGACTGGCTTTCAAACATGGAATTACCTGCCTCAACACACCGGGGACCATTGATGCGGATTATCGCGGAGAAGTTAAAGTTCTGTTGATTAATCTGGGTCAGGAACCATTCACGATTGTACGGGGAGAGCGCATCGCACAGATCGTTTTCCAGACCGTGCCTGCGGTTGAATTGACGGAAGTGAATGAACTTTCGGAAACGGTACGTGGCGAAGGCGGATTCGGTCATACCGGGAAATAAGCAGCGTAAATATACCCATTCTTTAGAGTCGTCCCTGACAGGGGCGGCTCTTTTTTACATTCGAGAAACGGACGGTGGAATGCAATTATTGTTTTCACCCCCCTGTGGGCCCCTGCATACGATAAGGCATACATGTGGTGAAAGGAGTGACGTCCCGATGCTGACCGGAGTCCGGATTGTAGTCCTGGGCGGAGATGCGCGGCAGCTTGAAGTCATTCAAAAGTGCGCTGAGCTGGATGCAACGGTAAGTGTGGTGGGTTTCGATAAAATAGAGCGTTCCATTCCAGGGATCGAGCACCAGGAACTGGAGGATGAAGTGTTTGCTTCCGCAGATGTACTGGTACTGCCTGTTGTCGGTTGCGATGACCAGGGAAAAGTAAGTACTTCATTCAGTGACACACCGATCTATTTGAAAAAGGAACATATTGCAGCATTACCAGAGCATTGTATTGTGTTCACAGGTATGGCAAAGCCGTTCTTGCGCGAACTTTGTCTTGAAAATGGGCTGCGACTTGTTGAAGTACTTGATCGTGATGATATTGCACTTTATAACTCTATTCCAACAGCTGAGGGAGCCATCGCCATAGCTATTCGGGAGACGGACTTCACAATCCATGGTTCGGAATGCATTGTGCTTGGCATTGGTCGAACAGGATTCACAATGGCCAAAACATTGCAGGGACTTGGAGCAAATGTACGGGTGGGAATCAGGCGGGAAGAGGATGCTGCCCGCGCTACAATAATGGGCTGGAAGCCTTTCATGACAACGGATTTGGCCGCTCAAACCGGGGAAGTTGACTTGCTTTTTAATACGATACCGACTATGATAATCACAGCACAAATCCTGTCCAGAATGCCGCAAAAGGCTGTCATTATCGACCTCGCATCCGCTCCTGGCGGCTGTGATTTCAGGTATGCCGACAAACGCGGTATCAAAGCGCTACTTGCGCCTGGCCTCCCCGGCATTGTTGCTCCCAAAACGGCTGGCGGCATTATTGCCGACGCGTTGATCCGTTTGCTTTTGGAAGAACAGAACGCACGGGAGGTTAAATCATGAACTGGCAGGGAAAAACGGTAGGTTATGCAATTACGGGTTCTCATTGTACGTTTGAAGAGGTTATGCCGGTAATTAGCCGCTTCGTAGCTGAAGGTGCCAACGTCATTCCGATTATTTCGAATTCGGTTCTGACGACGGATACACGCTTTGGTACGGCGCAAAATTGGCAAAAACAGTTGAAAGATATAACAGGTAATGATATCATTTCTACAATTGTTGAAGCGGAGCCATTAGGGCCTTCCAAGCTGCTTGATGTGCTGGTGATTGCTCCATGCACAGGGAATACAACAAGCAAGCTGGCTAATGCGATGACCGACAGTCCAGTGCTTATGGCAGCCAAAGCGCAGATGCGCAATCAGCGTCCGCTTGTGCTCGCGATTTCCACGAATGACGGTCTGGGATTGAATGCTGCGAATATCGCCAAATTGCTCGTGGCTAAATACTTGTATTTTGTGCCATTTGGGCAAGACGATCCAGTGAAAAAACCAAACTCGTTAGTCGCCAAAATGGAATTGATTCCAGAGGCTTGCTGGAGTGCTCTTGAGGGCAAACAGTTGCAGCCGATGATTGTGGAGCGTTCTTCACAGGCTTGATGGAACAATGATTCGGTGACAACGTTTATGCGCTTGGAGAAATGAAGGGGTTCGAGAGACAAAGAAAATCATGGGGGACGATATGCTGGATTGAACAGCTACTATGTCCACGTTCCTGTATATAAGGCATTCCTGCTTGCGGGCAGTACAGGTTAAGCAAGCGGGAGAGGTCTATTGTGAATGTATGCGTCATGACCTCGATAACAACCGCGACCTTTAATTTGCGATTGTCCTAGACAATTACAAAAAAAGGAGCGGGATGGAATGCCGTATAAAATGCTGAAATTATCGCATCAGAACGCTCCCTAGAGTGATCCATTTGTTGATTTGACCCGTGTCCAGTCTTCTTGCGTACACAAATGGAGGAATAAAGATGCGTATCATGGTACAGAAATTCGGAGGCACGTCTCTCTCCACTGTTCAGGCGAGAGAGCATGTGCTCCGTCACGTTAAACGTGAACTTGAAGCAGGATTGAGTCTGGTCATCGTTGTGTCTGCGATGGGGCGCCGCGGCGAGCCATATGCGACTGATACGTTGCTAGACTGGGCTGCACAGAACGGAAACGCACTATCCGCACGCGAAAAGGATTTACTGCTGTGCTGTGGTGAAATCATATCTGCGACAACGTTGAGCAGTTTACTCGAACATGAAGGCATTCCAACTACAGTGCTGACCGGTGCACAAGCAGGTTTTGTGACGGACGACAATTTCGGGAATGCCCGGATATTGGATGTCCGTCCTGTTCGTGTGTTGGAGCAGCTTCAGCTTGGCCGTGTCGTTGTTGTAACCGGATTCCAGGGGCAGACAGAGAACGGAGACTTCACGACACTGGGTCGTGGGGGAAGCGATACGTCTGCTACAGCTCTCGGTGCAGCATTACGTGCTGAAATGGTGGATATCTACACAGATGTGAACGGGATACTAACCGCTGATCCGCGAATTGTTGAGGATGCACGTCCACTGACTGTTGTGAGTTATGCAGAGATCTGTAACATGGCCCACCACGGGGCCAAGGTTATCCATCCACGTGCGGTTGAGATTGCGATGCAATCCCAGATTCCAGTACGGGTAAGATCTACTTTTGCAGACACGGAAGGAACGCTGGTTACGCATCCGGAAGGATTCCAGGATGTGCAGACAGGCATTGTTGACCGTTATGTAACAGGCATCGCCTACGTGAGCAATGTAACGCAAATTACGGTGGATGTGCCTGGTGGTGCAGATCGATTGCAACTAAAAGTGTTCAAAACCATGGCTGATAATTCAATCAGCGTTGATTTTATTAATGTTACCCCCTCGGGAGTTGTCTATACGGTTTTTGACAGTGATTCCGAGAAAGCAATACAGGTATTGCAGGAGATAGGTCTCAAGCCACAAAGCCTTTCCGGTTGTGCCAAAGTGTCCGTCATTGGCGGAGGCATTAATGGTGTACCTGGAATCATGGCTCGAATTGTGGAGTCCTTGACACTGGCAGACATTCAGATCCTGCAATCGGCAGATTCGAACACAACGATCTGGGTACTCGTAAAAAAAGAAGATATGGTTCAGGCCCTGAGGGCACTTCACGCCTCATTCGAACTTCATTTGTAAATAACTGAAGTTAGAGGAGCCAAACCTGTTTTGAAGGAGGAATCGAATTGGACTTTGGAAGATTGATTACAGCAATGGTCACTCCGTTCAATGAACAAGGAGAGATTCATTGGGAGGAAACGGCACGTCTAATCGACTATCTGATTGTAGATCAAAAGTCGGAGACGCTTGTGGTTTCTGGAACAACAGGGGAGTCTCCAACACTTAGTGATACTGAGAAAGTTCAATTATTCGAATTTGCAGTGAAACATGCGGCCGGTCGGTGCAAAATTATAGCCGGAACGGGAAGCAATAACACGGCACATTCCATCCATTTGACACAGGAAGCTGAACGTGCCGGAGTGGATGGCATATTGCTGGTTGTTCCGTATTACAACAAACCAAGTCAAGAAGGTTTGTTCAAACATTTTGAAGCAATTGCAAACTCAACCAAACTACCTGTTATGCTCTACAATGTGCCTGGGCGTACAGTAACCAGCCTGTCAGCAGCCACAACGCTTCGTCTTGCACAGATTCCTAACATCGTCGCTACGAAGGAATGTGCGTCCATGGAGCAGGTTACACTGATTGCAGCAAGTGCTCCAGAAAATTTCAGAGTTTATTCCGGTGATGATGCTTCAGGCTTACCAGCGATTGCGGTTGGAGCACATGGAATTGTCAGCGTGGCCAGTCATGTCGTAGGGGCAGAAATGAAAAAAATGATTGACGCCTTCTATGGCGGAGCACCTCTTCAGGCTGCTCAGATTCATCAGCAGTTGTTCCCAGTGTTCAAAGGCCTGTTTGAGTGTCCACAGCCTCTACCGAACCCGGTAGCGGTAAAATATGCGCTGACATTGCGTGGTCTAGACGTTGGCTCCGTACGGTTGCCCCTTATTCCGCCAACGGAAGAGGAGAAGGTTTATATCAAAGGTTTGCTTAATTTGTAATCATTTTGGTTGTATATGGACTATTTTATTAATCATGGGAATATCCTTCAGATTAGCAAAAGAACCGCTCCTCTTCGTAGAGGCTGCGGTTCTTTTTTTTACGAGTAATGTGAGGTTTCTTTTCCACTGCTAAGGGGAAACCTACAGGTTAACGAGAGAGTGACTTGTTTTTTTTGTTTTTAATCATGTATAATGATGTCAAGTGACTGGGTGCGGTATTTTTTTGAAATTGAAAGCGACATCGTTTCGTGGTGTAGCTTTGCGGTGAAAAAGGAAGGAACGGCTAAGAGGGAATTTCAAATCCAACTTGTTGGTCAAAGGGAATAACTTCGAAGAACTTCTTCCAAATATCGTGAATAAAGGTGTTCTTTTGCATTCATCCCGATAGGTGGGTATGTGATGTATGGACTACTTTTCTTAACTTACAATAAATAATAAGGTACGACGTCCAACTACCATAGGAGGTTTAGATTCATTTGTCTAAGAAAAATAATAACGATAAACTGATGATTTTTGCTTTGGGCGGCGTAGGCGAGATTGGTAAAAATATGTACGTCATCCAATACGCCAACGACATTGTAGTCGTAGATGCTGGTCTTAAATTCCCGGAAGAAGATATGCTTGGTATTGATATTGTCATCCCTGACATTTCTTACCTGACTGAGAACCGTGACAAAGTAAGAGGAATCATCCTTACTCACGGACATGAAGATCACATTGGTGGTCTGCCATATGTTCTCAAACATCTGAATGTTCCTGTATACGGAACAAGACTTACGCTTGGACTTGTAGAAAACAAGTTGAAAGAAGCGAATTTGCTGGGTGAAACAAAACGTATTCTGATTGATGCTGATTCCGAGATCCAACTTGGATCTGTTCTGAAAGCATCGTTCTTCGCTACTAACCATAGTATTCCGGATTCAGTTGGTGTATGTGTCGAAACACCGGAAGGTGCAGTTGTTCACACAGGTGACTTCAAATTCGACCATACTCCAGTCAATGGTCAATATGCAGATCTTCAGCGTATGGCACAGATCGGAACAAATGGCGTGTTAGCGCTGTTGTCCGACAGTACAAACGCTGAGAAACCTGGATTCACACCATCGGAGAAAAATGTGGGTATCGTTCTGGAAGATATCTTCCGTAAAGCTAGTCAACGTGTTGTTGTAGCGACATTTGCTTCCAACGTACACCGTATCCAACAGGTGATCAATGCAGCAGAAGTGACTGGACGTAAAGTTGCAGTTATCGGACGCAGCATGGTGAACGTGGTTGGTATTGCTTCAGAACTGGGTTATCTTGAGATTCCGGATGGCATGATCATTGAACCTGAAGAAGTAGGCAAGATGGCAGCTGATCGTGTCGTGATTCTCTGCACAGGAAGTCAAGGAGAGCCAATGTCAGCATTGACACGTATGGCTCGTTCCACACACCGTAAAGTGGACATCCTGCCAGGTGATACCGTCATTATCGCAGCAACACCGGTTCCAGGTAATGAAAAATATGTAGGCCGTACGATTGATGAACTGTTCCGTCTGGGTGCTAACGTGCATTACAGCGGTGCTAACAGTGGCGTCCACGTATCTGGTCACGGTAGCCAGGAAGAGCTGAAACTGATGCTCAACCTGATGAAACCGAAATTCTTCTTGCCAATTCACGGTGAATTCCGTATGCAGCGTCGCCACGCGGTTCTTGCTGAGTCTGTAGGGGTAGAACCTGAGAACATTTTCATCACGGATATCGGTGAAGTGATTGAAATTCAAGGTGGAGCAGCACGTAGAGCAGGTAAAGTTACTGCAGGTAATGTGTTGATCGACGGCTTGGGTGTAGGCGATGTGGGTAACATTGTACTTCGTGACCGCAAATTGTTGTCACAAGATGGTATCCTTGTTGTTGTGGTAACACTGAGCAAACAGGATGGAAAAATTGTTTCCGGTCCTGACATCATCTCTCGTGGATTTGTGTATGTACGTGAATCGGAAGGACTACTGGATGAGGCCAACCGGATCGTTAGCAGCACATTGCAGAAGTTGATGAGTGAGAACGTTAACGAGTGGGCTTCACTCAAAACAAATGTTAAAGATGCACTGGGACGCTTCCTGTATGAGCAAACTCGTCGTAGACCGATGATTTTGCCAATCATTATGGAAGTTTAAAATAGGCTAAACAAAAACATATATTCAGGCACACAGTCGCCCCTTCTCTACGAGTAATATTGGACGGTTCCTCGTAGAGAAGGGGCTTTTTTTGCGTTTTCAGGAAGATCTGCAATAGGATCAATATGTGAAGCAATTTGCTGTACCGGGTATAAGGCGGTTGGAAAAATCCCCATACTAAGGAAATACATTAAATGTTTATGGAGAAGGGGATTATTGAAATGAATGAACGTATGAATGGCAAGCAGGCATCAAGATCCAATCAACCGGAAGTTGAAGCACCGGAGATTCCGATTCAGGAGGACAAGGCCATCTCTCCCGTGACAGAGACTATTCAGCAATTTGGGCAGACACAGTCGCCTGCAGGTGAATCGAATATTTTCTGTATGACTATTATTGGACAGGTCGAAGGGCATTTGATTTTGCCACCACAAAATAAAACAACAAAGTATGAGCATATCATTCCACAGCTGGTGGCTGCGGAACAGAATCAGCGTATTGAAGGTATTCTGATCATTTTGAACACGGTAGGTGGAGATGTAGAAGCGGGTCTGGCCATTGCAGAGATGATTGCTTCTCTGAGCAAACCTACGGTTACTGTGGTCATTGGAGGCGGGCATAGCATTGGAGTACCGATTGCTGTAGCTTCAACGTATTCCCTGATTGCCGGAAGTGCAACGATGACGATCCATCCGATTCGGATGAACGGCCTTGTCATTGGTGTACCTCAAACGTTTGAGTATATGGAGAAAATGCAGGAAAGGGTTGTTCGATTTGTGACTTCGCATTCGAATATCTCTGAAGAGATGTTTAAAGAGCTGATGTTTAAGACCGGTGAGTTGAATCGGGACATCGGCACAGCTGTAGGAAGCGCAGATGCAGTGAAATATGGATTGATGGATGCAGTAGGCGGAATTGGACAAGCCATTGCTCAGTTAAATCAGCTCATAGGAGACAAGAGACAGACCCTGCAGGCGGGAGGTTATACCCAATGACATTATATACAGTGATGCCCCCGGAACAACTCTGGTCGGGAATGTGGAAAGAGGGCGAAGATACAAAGGAGATCAAGATGAATGGTTTATTGATGCAGGTGAGACCTGTTAATGACAATGAAGCCGTCATTGTACGTTTGCTGGATTGTCCACTTGAAGCCTATCTCAATCCTGCTAATATGCCCGGTTCGACCATTCCGCTTTCGGGTAACTTGGGATCAGCATAACGCGACGAATTCAGACAAATTGAGCAGAAAAAGAACATATGTACGGATTATATTTGTATGGTATAATATTCTTCTGGGGGTGACCTGATTTTGGCCAGAAGAAAAAAGAGGAAAAAAAAGGGCGCTGGTTTTAGCGGCGTTTTAAAATATGAAATTTACGGGATTGTGCTTATTACCCTTGCTGTCATAGCATTATCGGGTGAAGCCACCGTTGGACGTTCGCTTTCCAAGATGTTCGGACTGATGCTTGGTAAGTTTTATTTTGCGATTCCACTTGTTGGTATTTATTATGGTCTTATGGTGATGATTCACCGGAAATGGCCGAGTGGCTGGACTACACGCAAAACAGGACTGGTATTGCTGGTCTTTGCTTTAACCTTGATGAGTACTGTCTCTGCAATGCACCAGAAGCTCATTCCGGTTGGTGCGCTTGAGCCTGGTGCTGTAATTACACAGGTACATAATGATATGCAAACCGAGTTACTAACTCCTGCTGCGCCAGGTGAGAGGGACTCCATGCTTAATAAGGACATCAGCGGTGGTTATCTCGGAGCTGGGCAATTTGCTCTTTTCCTGTGGCTGTTCGGCAGCCTTGGGGCGAGACTCATCATGATTGTCATGTTTATCATCAGTTTTATGCTGATCACAAGTCTATCTTATGTGGATCTGATTCGAATATTCCGTACAAAGATTTGGGATGCCGGGAGTTCGATGTACAAGAAGCTGGAGTCGAGGCCCTCTGCACGTTCTGCTTCAGCATCTGATGGAAGGAAGAAAGGTAACGCTCGTAAAGTGGTGCCTGTTCCTGTTGAAGATGACGAAGACGAGTATGAGGATGAATTAGAGGAACAGCATCTGCCAAAACGAAAATCGCCAATATTCTTCCAACTTTTTGGGAAATGGGGAGCTAATCGGGAACAGGCGACATCAGGACGTAAAATGGATGAGGTCGATTCGGCAGAAACAGAACAGATTGTGTACCGCGCCGAACAAGATCACAATGTAGAGGCGTGGCAGGATGCGACCGAAGACGTAGTGAACAAATCAGCTTCATCACGTGTTCCTGTTCAGGCTAAACCTAACTCAGCGCCGATCATTCGAGACTTTTTCGAGCACGTCAGAGCAGAAGAGGCAAGCATTGAAGATGATCTGGACGATGCTTATCCTTTCCCGGATGATCTGGCCGATCCAAACGTAGTACAACAGGGCGAGCATGCCATTAAAATAACGGATGAACTGGTAGAGACAGAGTGGTCTGCATCCGATGCGGGTACGAACGGGTTGAATGCTGTGGATGAGATTCAGAGTGGAGAAGAAGTACCTAATGATGCAATGCAGGGAACAGATACTCCTACTCCTGAAGGGCAGGAAACACAACCGGTGAAACCACCACCGCCACCTCCTAAGCCGTACAAGCTGCCGTCATTCCGTCTCCTTGCCAAGCCAAACAATGGGGGCAAGGCGGGTGACCAGAAGGATTATATGCAGACAGCACGCAAGCTGGAAGCTACACTGGAGAGTTTCGGTGTTCGCGCCAAGGTGCTTGAAGTGGTCCGGGGCCCTGCCGTTACAAGGTATGAAATTCAGCCTGATATTGGTGTTAAGGTCAGCAGGATTGTCAGCCTAACTGATGATATCGCGTTGGCTCTGGCGGCAAAGGATATTCGGATGGAAGCACCGATTCCCGGAAAGTCTGCTATTGGTATCGAAGTACCTAATGGCGAGGTATCAGTTGTAACGATGCGTGAAGTAATGGAGACAGCAACGTTCCAGGATGCAGAATCCAAAGTGACCATTGCATTTGGCCGAGATATCTCGGGTCAGACGATTATTGGTAACTTGGCTCGTATGCCCCATTTGCTGGTCGCGGGTGCTACAGGTTCCGGTAAGTCGGTGTGTATTAACGGAATTATTACCAGCATATTGTACAAAGCCAAGCCGGATGAAGTGAAGTTCCTGATGGTCGATCCCAAGATGGTTGAGTTGAACGTATATAACGGAATTCCACATCTGATGGCGCCAGTAGTAACTGATCCTAAACGAGCGTCACTTGCTCTCAAAAAGATTGTGGTTGAGATGGAGAAACGATACGAACTGTTCTCCAAATCAGGGACGCGTAACGTCGAGGGTTACAATAATCTGATGAAAGATAATCCTGCAGCTGTTCTACCTTATATCGTTGTCATTGTGGATGAGCTTGCAGATCTGATGATGGTTGCAGCCGGAGATGTGGAGGATGCTATTGCACGACTTGCTCAGATGGCTCGTGCAGCCGGAATCCATCTAATTATTGCCACACAACGTCCATCTGTTGACGTTATTACCGGGGTAATCAAGGCTAACATTCCATCGCGGATTGCCTTCGGCGTATCCTCCCAAGTCGATTCCCGAACGATTCTGGATATGGGTGGGGCTGAGAAGCTGTTGGGTCGTGGAGACATGTTGTTCATGCCAATGGGCGCATCAAAACCGGTTCGTGTACAAGGTGCATTTATGAGCGATGAAGAAGTCGAGAATATTGTAAACTACGTACGTGGTCAAGGTGAAGCGCAGTATGATGAATCCATTGTACCTGAAGTGGATGATTCCATTCAGGCAGCAGATGAAGTACAAGATGAGTTATATGAGCAAGCTGTACAGATTATTTTGGAGGCAAAACAAGCTTCAGTCTCCCTGCTGCAACGTCGTATGCGGGTTGGTTACACACGTGCAGCGCGTTTAATTGACTCCATGGAAGCCCGGGGTGTAATTGGTCCTTACGAGGGCAGTAAACCAAGGGAAGTACTGGTTTCACTTGAACAGTATCAGCAGAATAAAATAAGCTCGTAGTGTAACATGTAACATGGTTACAACGAATCGTTTAAGTCCTCAACCATATTGGTTGAGGGCTTTTTGCTTGCTCAGGAGACTGAAGTTTTGCCATCTACTCCAAAGATCGGATGATTTGGTGCATAGGAAATAAGCAGGCTTGTCATAATAAGCTTAGCGATTCTGTTAATCCCACAAGAGAAAGGTAGAGCACAGTCGATGCGAAAAATGAACCTATGGCTTTTCACTGCTATTTTGCTGATATCCGCATTGGGGATTCGTTATTTGCTTCCTGCGAATACAGCAACTGAAAGTTCAGCCGAGCGTACACCGCAGGTAGAAGAAAAGGCCTTGCCTACGTTTAGCAGCAATACAGTGAAATATGGAAGTTACGGTCAGGATGTATATGAGCTTCAGGGGCGTCTGAAGTACCTGGGATTTTACAATGGTAAAATCGACAGTAATTTTGGCAGCAGTACGCTGAAATCCGTCAAATGGTTTCAATCCGAGTTTGGCATGAAGGCAGATGGTGTGGTTGGAGCTGAGACCAAGCTCAAGCTGTACAATGCGTCAACCAAATGGTCGCCAACAGAGCCGCCGCTGCACAAGGAATCCTCAGGTGGGGGTGGAGGCGGCAGCAATACGGCAGATAAAGAGCAAGATAATATGGGATCTGCCAATGCCCTTGGTCTCTCAGAGAATGAACTCAAGATTATGGCTAACGCTGTGTATGGTGAAGCCCGGGGTGAACCGTTTGAAGGTCAAGTCGCAGTAGCAGCAGTAATTCTGAATCGCGTAAATTCACCAAGTTTTCCAAGTACGCCTTCTGGTGTAATTTTTCAACCAGGTGCATTTACGGCTGTAGCGGACGGACAGATCTATCTGGAACCGAACGCACAAGCCAAAAAGGCAGTTGAGCAAGCCCTGAATGGATGGGATCCGTCGGGTGGATGTCTCTATTATTTTAACCCGAAGACAGCAACATCCAAATGGATCTGGACCCGCCCACAAGTGAAAACAATCGGACAGCATATCTTTTGTATGTGATGATGTTGGAAGCAACCAGAAGGCGTGACTTCGGTTGCTTCTTGCCTTTTGAATGGGTTAAAATGGTTGTTACGTTTAGCTTAATACGATTGCATGATAAATGACGCCGTAAAGGGGTTTTGACATTTGAATACATCAGGATTCGAACGAGGTAGCAAGAGAGAGTTTCGTATACATGTGCTTCCGACTAAACGTTTCAAAACGTTTGCTATATCGTTATATGCAGGAGTTCCCTTACGGGAAGATACAGTAACCAAAGTAGCGCTGACACCTTTTGTTCTGCGACGTGGCACGCAGTCCTATCCGGAAACAACGCAATTTCGTGAGCAACTGGAGCATCTGTATGGAGCAGGTTTTGGTTTTGACGTCTATAAACGCGGGGATTACCAGATTGTACAGTTCCGAATGGATACCATTAATGATTCCTTTGTTGGAGGGGATGAGCAGCTATTGGATCGTTCATTTGCCTTCCTTGGAGAGGTTCTTACTCGACCTGCACAGGAGAATGGACATTTCAGGACGTCTTATGTACAAGCAGAGCGAGAGACGGTTCGTAAAAAGCTGGAGTCCATCGTGAATGATAAAATGCGCTATGCCGCTGAACGCAGTATTGAGGAAATGTGCAAGAACGAGCCGTACCGTCTTCACCCACTGGGTGAGCGAAAGGATCTGCCCGGAATTGATCCTGACACACTGACTGCGTCTTATCAGGAGTGGCTGCAACAGGCGAGTATGGATCTGTATGTGGTGGGTGATACGACATTGGAGGAGGTTGAGAACCTCGTTCAACGTCATTTCAATGTAGATCGAACGTCCTCTTCTGATTACCAGACACAGGCAGCGGTTCGAGGAGATAAGGAAGTGGAGACCGTTGTTGAGCGACTGAATGTGAGTCAGGGAAAACTCAATATGGGACTCCGTACATCTATCACTTATGGAGATCCTCAGTATGCTGCAGCACTAATGTACAACGGGATTCTCGGTGGTTATCCTCATTCCAAACTGTTTGTCAATGTTCGTGAAAAAGAAAGCCTGGCGTATTACGCATCTTCGCGATATGACGGACATAAGGGCATTGCAACGATTCAATCCGGGATTGAAATCCCGAATTATGAGAAGGCCGTCACGATCATCAAGCAGCAGCTGGAAGAAATGAAAAGCGGTACAATCAGTGACCTTGAAATGTCCCAGACCAAAGCGATGATCCGTAACCTGCTTAAGGAAATGAAGGATTCTGCTTTTGAGATGATCGCTTATGACTTCAATCGACAGTTGTCTGGCAAAGAAAGAACGGCTGAAGAACTGTTGGCTCAAGTAGAACATATTAGCAAGGAAGATGTGCGTGAGGCGGCAGAACAATTCCGTCTGGATACGATTTATTTCTTGCGGGATGAGAAGGAGGAATAATCGGTGGAGAGCATTCGGTATGAGCATTTGCAGGAGACACTATATTACGAAGTAATGGATAACGGACTGCATGTCTATATTTTGCCTAAACCGGGATTCCAGAAAACGTATGCTACGTTTGCAACCAAGTATGGATCGGTGGATAATCATTTTCAGGTTGAAGGGCAGGAAGAAGTGAAGGTCCCGGATGGGATTGCTCATTTCCTTGAGCATAAAATGTTTGAAGAACCAACAGGTGATATTTTTGCAACATTTGCGTCTCATGGTGCTTCAGCTAACGCGTTTACGAGCTTTGATCAGACGGTTTATTTGTTTTCAGCGACCGAACATGTGAATGAAAATATACAAACATTAGTCGACTTTGTGCAAAATCCTTACTTCACCGATCAAAACGTGGAAAAGGAAAAAGGCATTATCGGACAGGAAATTGACATGTATGCTGATAATCCGGATTGGCGTGTTTATTTTGGATTGATCGAAGCCATGTATCAGAAACATCCGGTGCATATCGATATTGCAGGAACGGTGGAATCCATCCGTACGATTACCAAAGAGATGTTATATGAGTGTTATAACACCTTCTATCATCCGAGTAACATGCTCTTGTTTGTGGTGGGTGGTGTAGATCCACAGGAAGTCATTGATATGGTTCGATCGAACCAGGAGCAGAAGGATTATAAGCCACAGGGGAGTATTGAACGCTTCTTCGAACCGGAGCCTGAGCAGGTAGGAGAAGCCAGACGGGAAGCAAAACTGGCTGTTTCACTGCCCAAATGTCTGTTTGGATTCAAGGAGACAGACATTGGACTTACCGGAGAACAATTGTTACGGCGAGATATGACAACGCAGCTGATGATGGATCTTTTGTTTGGCTCAAGCACACGATTATTTCAGAAGCTCTACGATGAAGATCTGATCTCGGACAGCTTTGGCCATGAGTATAACAGTTCGCCGCAATATGCGTTTTCAGCCATTGGTGGTGATACAAAAGACCCTGATCAACTGCTTGCGCGTATACGTGAAGAAGTGGATGCCATTGTAGAAAAAGGGTTCGAATCCACGGATTTTGAACGTGCACGCAAAAAGAAAATAGGCGGATATTTGCGTATGCTCAATTCTCCGGAGAACATTGCGCATGAATTTACACGTCAGCAATTCCGTGGCGGTGATTTTTTCAATATGCTCCCGCTCTATGAATCGATTACACTGGAAGAGGTAAATCTCAGACTGAGAGAGCATATTCGCTGGGATCAACTGGCTGTATCGCTAGTCGTGAGTCCTTGATATGGAGAGGGGAACAGGACAATTGAAGGCAATCGGGGAAATGACTGTACTGGTAACTGGTGCAAGCGGTGGCATTGGAGCGGCTATCGCAGAACGCTTCGCCAGAGTGGGAATGAATGTTGTTATACACTATATGAAATCGCATGAGGCAGCCAATGAAGCCGCCAGACGGTGTATGGAACAGGGCAGTGGAAAAATCATGACCGTGTCTGCGGATCTTCGCAGCCGGGAACAGATTGAGCGCATGCGTGAGAAACTCGAGTCGCATAATCTCATGCCAGATATTCTTGTGAATAATGCAGGAATCTCGCACTACGGGATGTTGTCTGATGTTACAGAGGAGATCTGGGATGAAGTGATGGCGATTAACCTCAAAGGCACGTTTATGTGCACACAGGAAATGATGCCTCACATGATCTCCCAAAGGTATGGCCGAATCATTAACGTATCGTCGATCTGGGGACTGTCTGGTGCTTCTTGTGAGGTGCTGTATTCCACAACCAAGGGTGGGGTGAATGCATTCACCAAAGCGCTTGCGAAAGAACTCGCACCTTCCGGAGTAACCGTAAATGCCGTTGCTCCTGGCGCCGTTCAGACATCCATGCTGAACCATCTGGATCAGAGTGAACTGAAGATGCTGGAAGAGGAAATTCCGGCAGGAAGACTTGCTCAACCTGATGAAATCTCATCACTGGTTTATTTTCTGGCACTCCCTGAATCTGGTTATATCAATGGGCAGATTATCAGTCCAAATGGCGGTTGGTTAACGTAAAAAAGCAAGAAAACTTGACTGGCTGTAGATGAAACAGGTGAAGATTGCCTGGAAGCAACCGTCTTCCGGATTATTTTCAAAATGCTCGTATATAAAATGCCTCGAAAGCACATATTACAACTGTTGATTTTAAATCTCATGCGTCATCTAAGGAGGATTTATCATGTCAACAGAAAAAACAGTGCTCTCCAGTTTTGACACATGGAAGAAGTTCCTGGGTGACCGCGTACTGCAAGCAGAGAAGATGGGGATGAGTGAAGAAACCATCAACAAACTTGCGTATGAAATCGGCGACTTCCTTGATGAGAAAGTCGATCCGGCGAACCATTCCAACCGGGCATTGAAAGAGTTATGGGATGTCGGCGATGCAGATGAGCGTCGTACGATTGCGTGCCTGATGGTCAAATTGGCCAAACAAAACGCATAAGATTACAGATGAAGAGCTCCCGCAAGGGGGCTTTTCTCTAATGATTACAAACGGATTACAGAGCTGTTCTTGTAATTCATTTTCATTTTATATATCATTAACGTGACCCATTTTTAGAAGATGTCTCAGATTGTTGTCCAGTGGACACGTTCTGTTGCTGTCGAATAATGTGGAATAATGCATTACGGGGTGTTGAAATGGAATCTAAACAATGGTACATGGAATATAAAATACATAAGAACAGACCCGGTTTGTTAGGCGATATTGCCTCTATGCTGGGGATGCTTGAAGTGAATATATTGACCATTAACGGTGTTGAAGGCAAAACTCGAGGCATGCTGCTTGAATCGGATGATGATGAAAAAATCCGTTTGCTTGGTGAAATGCTTGGCAAAGTAAACAGCATCACCGTATCGGCTTTGCGTCAACCTAAATTGGTGGATATTTTGGCCGTGCGTCATGGCAGATACATTGACCGTGACTCGGATGATCGCAAGACATTTCGTTTCACACGAGATGAACTTGGGTTACTTGTGGACTTTTTGGGTGAAGTATTTAAGAGGGAAGGCAATCAGGTCATTGGTTTGCGTGGAATGCCTCGTGTTGGTAAAACGGAGTCCATTATTGCGGGTAGCGTATGCGCAATGAAGCGATGGACGTTTGTTTCCTCCACACTTCTTCGTCAGACGATAAGGAGTCAAATGTCCGAAGACGAATTGAACCCGAACAATGTGTTCATTATCGACGGTATTGTTAGCACGATACGCTCCAGTGAGCGGCATTACAACCTGTTGCAGGATATTATGACCATGCCTAGCACCAAAGTTATTGAACATCCGGATATTTTTGTACAGGAATCCGAATATGATTTTAATGATTTTGATATTATTATTGAACTTCGCAACAATCCGAATGAAGAAATTATTTATGATACGTTTACGGCTAGCTACACCGACGAATTGTAAGGAACCGTACGGAATCATGAAATAGATTAGCAACAACTCAAGAGATAAACATAAGGAGGAGATGGCATGTCTGAACTGGGTCAGCAGTTAAGGGAGGCCCGGCTGCAAAAAGGGATGAGTCTTGACGATGTACAGGAAATGACAAAAATTCGCAAGAGGTATCTGGAGGCCATAGAAGCAGGAGACTATAAAGTGCTGCCGGGTAGCTTCTACGTGCGTGCTTTCATCAAAACCTATGCGGAGACCGTGGGACTGAACCCTGATGAGCTGCTGGAGGGACACAAAAAAGACGTACCCGCAGAAGAGGCGGAAGCAACGATGGAACCGGTTATACAGAAGCGTTCCAGCCGTCCGGTTGAGCGTAGTAATCGGTGGATGTCTGTCGCGCTGATGTGGACATTCCCTGTTTTGATCGTAGTACTGTTGTATGTATACGTGGTGTATAACAATGGTGATGAATCAGATAATCCGGGGCTTGATCAGGTCAAAATTACGGACAGTCAACAACAGCCTGAGGATAAACCGGATCAACCTGCCGACAACGGACAGGCATCTAATCCGCCTGCGACAGATTCAGGTACTGACGGTACTGGTGAGGGCGAAGCTGGCGGTAACGGCGGTGGTACAGACACGGAAGGACAGACGGATGGTCAAACTGATGGCCAAACGGACGGACAGACGGATGAAACTGAGGAAGAACCAACTGACAATTCACCGTCTAATGTGACTGTTGCCGAAGATGGGAAATCAGGAAATATTACGAACTTTAAAGTTAACGGTAGTGCAGGGCAACCTGTAACGGTTACGATCAAAGCAACAGGTCATAGCTGGCTGGAAGTGTACAAAGGCGAAAACTCCAGTGGAGAGAAGTTGGAGTATGGTAACACAGCGGAAGGTGACAGCTATACCTTTGAGTTGGATAGTGCAGGCATGTATATTAAGTCCGGTTACGCTGCAGCGACCACGATTGAGGTTGGCGGGCAAGTTGTAACGGATGGCAAGGCGACCAATCGGATCCGTTTGAAGCTTGGTGAAGACAGTAGTAGTAGTACTACTTCTTCTACAGGTGTTGAAAATGGATCAACGGACGGTACAGGGGGTACCACGGGGAGCGAATAACCGGGTCAACTGCAGGAGACAATAACCGTGTCTTAACTTGCAGTTAACTTTTGGTGAAGTGAGGTGGATGGCTGTGACAGTCAGCTGGATCGTAACAGGTTTAGGGATCATTGTCAGCCTCCTGGGTTATTACCTGACTCCAAGTGCTTGGGGTTACGGAATATTGGGTTTTGGACTTGCACATGTGCTTTTGGGTGTGCTCGATATGTTCAGACAGCCCAACCGCAGCCGCTATTAGGTTGGAAGCTGGACCAGCAAGCATTTTTGGCAGCCACTTCAAGTGGAAGCCAAAAATGCTTTTTTCTTTGTCTAAAACAGCTTGAAATTAGACTTTTGCTTAAGGTATCCTCTATAATGTTACAGAACATACGATTAACTGAAAGGGTGACTGGTTTGAGTTCAGAAAATTCATTTGATATCGTGTCCAAAATGGACTTGCAAGAACTGACAAATGCCGTTACACAAACCGAGAAGGAAATTGGCACTCGTTATGACTTCAAGGGCAGCAAGAGCAGCCTGAAACTGGATAAGGATGCGTTAACGATCGTATCTGATGATGAGACCAAACTCAAGGCTGTCATTGACGTGCTGCAATCCAAAATGGCGAAGCGTGGTCTACCATTGAAAAACATTGATTACGCAAAGGTAGAGCCAGCGTCTTCTGGTACAGTCCGACAGCGTTTGAATTTTAAACAGGGGATTGATCAGGACATCGCCAAGAAAATCAATATTCTAATTCGCGATTCCAAGATGAAGGTGAAGAGTCAGATTCAGGGAGACCAACTCCGGGTAACTGGTAAGAGTAAAAATGATTTGCAAGCTGTCATGCAGCTGCTAAATGGTGCTAACCTACCTCTGGATTTGCAATATACAAATTTCAAGTAATATGGCCTTTTTGTAGCAAAAGTGTTTTTTGACACTGTATTGGGCGTATATTATACTAAGTGTGCATTGCTGGCAGTCATGCATCAAGTCCAGTCCTCATCGTTTGCTGACTTTGTGAAAAGCAGTACATCTTCTGGAAGTCACCGGAACGTTTAAAGCGGTTTTGCTTTTGAGCGGTTGACTTTATTTTTTGCGTTTCTACATAGTGGGATCATGTTAATATGGATTGACATTGAAACTGTACATTTCATGTTCCGGATGATGATAACGGGATTATGATGATTGTTTGGAGTAATGGAGGATATGAGGGAGGGCGTCTTGTGAATTTACCCAACCGGATTACGCTTGCACGAATTTGCTTAATCCCTTTTTTGATGGTGTTCCTGCTCGTGGATTTTCCATTTTATCCAGAGCCGTTGCAGCTTGGAAGCTTTTCGCTTCCGTATAATCAACTGATTGCTGCTGTTATTTTTATCATCGCCGCAAGCACAGATGGAATTGACGGATACCTTGCGCGGAAAAATAACATGGTTACCAATCTGGGGAAACTGCTTGATCCACTCGCAGACAAGCTGCTGGTTACTGCAGTTTTGATCTCGCTTGTGGAGATGGGCAAGCTGGATTCCTGGATTGCAGTTGTTATTATTAGTCGTGAATTCGCAGTTACCGGCTTGCGTCAAATTGCATTGCTGGATGGTTCGGTTGTTGCCGCTAGTGCTTGGGGCAAGCTGAAGACTGTAGTGCAGATTGTGGCGATTGTGCTGTTGCTGTTGAACAATTTCCCGTTTTCATACACGGGTATTCACGTCGATATTATTGCGGTATGGGCAGCAGCGCTTATTACCATCTGGTCGGGTATCGATTACTTTATCAAAAACAAAAATTTGCTTCATTTAACAAAAGCATAATGGTTTGTTCTTAAATGGGTAATCATGAAGGAAGCATTGGGTCAGGGGCAATAGGAAATTATCCTATTGCCCTTTGATCACTCACCACGTGTACAGGAGGATGCTCAATGAAGGCAGAAATCATTGCAGTTGGCACAGAGCTACTGCTTGGACAAATCGTCAATACCAATGCCAGATACCTATCCCGTGAATTGGCTGCGATGGGGATCGATGTATATTTCCAAACGGTGGTTGGGGATAACCTGAACCGTCTTAGTGAAGCTATACGCATTGCGCAGGGCCGTGCAGACGTTATTTTGTTTTCCGGTGGCATCGGACCTACCCAAGATGATCTGACCAAGGATGCGCTCGCAGCTGTTCTTAACCGGAAACTGCATACAGATCGAATGGCAATGGACAAAATTGAGAGCTTTTTCAGAGATCGTAATGTGGACATGACAGAGAATAACCGACGTCAGGCGATCGTTATTGATGGCGGCACACCTCTTGCCAACGAAACAGGACTTGCGGCGGGAAATGCGATTTCTGACAATGACAAATATTATGTTGTAATGCCTGGACCACCTAAAGAGTTGATTCCAATGTTTGAACAGGAAGTCAAGCCTTGGCTGTTCCAGCATGTGCTCACAGAAGAGATGCCAATCTATTCCCGAATGCTCAAATTCGCAGGTATTGGTGAATCTGCTTTGGAAGATCGACTATTGGATCTGATTGACGCGCAGACAGACCCCACGATTGCTCCTTACGCGAGCGAAGGCGAAGTTACGGTACGTGTCTCCACGAAGGCTGCGAGTGAGGGAGAGGCGAAGCTGAAGCTGGATGCGATGGAGGTTCAGATTCGGGAGCGTTTGACAGAACATCTCTACGCGAACGAGGATGTGCCTATAGAGTACACGATTGTAACCATGATGTCTGACATGGGGTTGACGCTCAGCGCTGCTGAGAGCTGTACAGGAGGGCTTGTCATGCAAAGTCTGACCTCTGTACCCGGAAGTGCGTCAATGCTCAAAGGTGGAATTGTTTGTTACTCCAATGAAATTAAAGAAAAGTTGCTAAATGTGCCTCATGATTATCTGGAAGGTGAAGATGCACCAGGGGCGGTAAGTCCTGAGGTTGCAAAAGTGCTTGCTGAACAGATCCGTATGATTGGCGATGCTGATTTTGGCCTGGCTGTTACCGGTGTAGCTGGACCGGGATATTCGGAACGTAAACCACCCGGACTTGTCTTCATCGCTCTTGCTGAACGTGGAAAAGAGACGGAAATTCATGAGCTGCGTATTAATGGTAATCGTGAGACTGTTCGCATTCGTTCAGCCAAAGCGATTCTCTATCGCTTATGGCAAAAACTTGTGGCGATGGATTGATTAGTTAATAGCTTCGATTGCATTTACAGTTCCAAGCAAGTATAATTAAGGAAGACGGAAGAACCGTAGAATTAGGCTTTACAGCCTTGTTTACGGTTCTTTTTTCTGTTTAATGGAAAGTTTCCTTGAGGAAGAGGCGCCTCGGCCTTTACAAAAAAACGAATGTATGTTCGAAAAAAAGCTTGGCAAACGTGTTAAAACAAGGTATCATTATCTTATAAACAGTAAAGGGTGTGAGCTTATTGTCAGACCGTCGTGCCGCGCTTGATATGGCGCTCCGTCAAATAGAGAAGCAATTTGGTAAAGGATCCATCATGAAACTGGGTGAGTCCACTCATATGAATGTGGAAATTATTCCCAGTGGTTCCTTGGCTTTGGATATTGCATTAGGAACAGGCGGCTTGCCTAAAGGCCGTATTGTTGAAATATATGGACCTGAATCCTCAGGTAAAACAACTGTCGCATTACATGCGATTGCTGAAGTACAACGTGTTGGTGGACAAGCAGCATTTATCGATGCCGAGCATGCTCTTGATCCTCAATATGCAAGCAAATTGGGTGTTAACATTGACGAATTGCTTCTATCTCAGCCAGATACGGGTGAGCAAGGGCTGGAAATTGCAGAAGCTCTTGTACGCAGTGGTGCAGTAGATATCGTTGTTATTGACTCCGTAGCTGCCTTGGTTCCAAAAGCAGAGATTGAAGGCGAAATGGGTGATTCACACGTTGGTTTGCAAGCGCGTTTGATGTCTCAGGCGTTGCGTAAATTGTCTGGTGCAATCAGCAAATCCAAAACAATCGCAATCTTCATTAACCAGCTTCGTGAGAAAGTCGGCGTTATGTTTGGTAACCCGGAAACAACACCTGGTGGTCGTGCTCTGAAGTTTTATTCCACAGTACGTCTGGATGTGCGTCGTATTGAGAGTATCAAATCAGGCAATGACATGATTGGTAACCGTACTCGTATTAAAGTTGTGAAAAACAAAGTGGCACCTCCGTTTAAACAAGCGGAAGTGGATATCATGTATGGCGAGGGTATTTCGAGAGAAGGCAGTATCATTGACATTGGTACAGAGCTGGATATCGTTAATAAAAGTGGTGCATGGTACTCCTACGAAGGCGAGCGTTTAGGACAAGGCCGTGAGAACGCAAAGCAGTTCATGAAAGAGCATAAAGACATTGCTGAAATCATTGAACAAAAAATTCGGGTAGCTAGTAACTTGACTACCGCAGTTCCTGCGCCAACTAGTGAAGAGCAACAAAAAGAAGCAGAAGAAGAACAAGAATTGTTTGAAATCAACGAGTAATTTCTCAGGGTCCTCCCTTGTAGGGAGGACCCTGAGGGTGTTCCCCACTGGGCTCCGTAAACTTATCAGATTGAGCTTGGATCAATCTGGATAATGGATTGTAGTGGGAGTACTCATGCTGTCTAACAGCCCCTGTCCCAATGGACAGGGGCTGTTAGCACGCTAACTGTGGAGTAAAGGCCGGGCAGAGTTCCCGGTCTTTTGTATTATTAGTGTTCTTTGTCTTATGTGTGGAGATGTGCTTGGCGTAGTCAGAATGAAAATGTTATGAAAGGGGAGACCTGAATGGATCAACATGACGAGGATTTATATGAAGAAGCAGAACAGGATGGCCTATCCCAATTTCCGGATAACGAAGAACTTATTATTACACGTGTAGAACGAACGAAGAGCAGGCAAGCTCGTTATCGAATCACTTTTGGTATCCACTCCATTACGGTTCTTGAAGATGTGATGATTAAATACAGGATGACTCAAGGCAATACGTTTATGAAGAAGGATCTGGAGGAAATCATTGTAGCTGATGAGCGACAGCGGACGTATGCACAGTCTCTGCGTTTTTTGGAGCATAAGCCACGTACGCGCCATGAATTAAGTCAGAAACTTCGTCAGAAGGAGTTTGCTGCACCATTAATTGAAGAGACGCTGGATCGCCTTGAGCGGGAGAAGTTAGTGGATGATGATCTATTTGCGAAGGAATGGACAAGACAGCGTATGGAGGGCAAGCGGAAGGGAAAACTGTGGATAAGGCAAGAGCTGCGTCAAAAGGGCATTGCCAATGATCTCATTGTTGAGGCACTAGAAGGTATTAGTACAGATGCGGAATTTGAGACTGCCTTGAGTGCCGGACGCAAAAAATGGAATCAGGTCAAAGGGGACGTCAAAGAGAAGAAAAATAAAACGCTTCCCTTCCTAATGAGACGTGGTTTTTCAATGGATATGGTGCGCCGGGTCGTGAATTGTTTAATTGAAGAAGATGAGGCTGGGGACCCTGAAGATGACGAAGCGTTGTTATGGGATTAGCAGACTAGAGTCTCTATACTGCATTCTCTTGACAATTTCTTTCGTCAAATACTAAAATGGACATGAGTCTGTAAGAAATGGACAACCCTTTTTCCTTCCAAAAAAGCGGTTTCGGTTTCTTAAGATTTATACCATTCTTAATTATGGGTTCGCTGGAAACAGTGAATAGTACGTGGAAACATGTACATGTGAAATGAAAATCGGCGGGGGATCGCCGTGAGTATTCGTTATTCCCAAACATATGTAAGGTTTGAAAACTGCAAATTGACCCAAGGAATGCCTTGGAGGAACCAACGAGGAGGTGAACAGTATGAATCCTGCAATCACGATCGCTCTCGTTGTGGCCGCGCTAATCATTGGGTTCGGAGTAGGATATTTTATTCGCAAATCTCTTGCAGAGGCTAAAATCTCTAGTGCGGAACAAGCTGCCGTACAAATCGTGGAGAACGCGAAGAAAGAGGCAGAGGCACTGAAGAAAGAAACGGTGCTGGAAGCGAAGGATGAAATCCATCGCATTCGTGCTGAAGCTGAAAAAGACACTCGTGAACGTCGGAATGAAATTCAACGACAAGAAAGACGATTGTTGCAAAAAGAAGAGTCGCTGGATAAAAAATTGGAATCACTCGAACGTAAAGAAGAGCAAGTGGCTAACAAAGAGAAACGAATTGATGAGACTCAGCAGCAGATCGAAATGATTTACAAAAACCAGGTGACAGAGTTGGAACGTATATCCAACCTCACCATGGAAGACGCACGCAGTATCATACTGTCCAACGTAGAACAGGAAGTTCGTCATGAGACGGCTCAAATGATCAAGGACATTGAACAACAAGCGAAGGAAGAAGCGGACAAAAAGTCCCGCGAGATTATTACACTCGCCATCCAACGTTGTGCGGCTGACCACGTAGCGGAAACAACGGTATCTGTTGTTACTCTGCCAAATGAAGAAATGAAAGGCCGGATTATCGGTCGTGAAGGACGTAACATCCGTGCGCTTGAAACCCTTACAGGGATTGACCTCATTATCGATGATACGCCAGAAGCTGTTATTCTGTCGGGCTTTGACCCGATTCGCCGTGAGATCGCCCGTACTGCCCTGGAGAAACTGGTGGCTGATGGACGTATTCACCCGGCACGGATTGAAGAGATGGTTGAGAAATCCCGCAAAGAAGTGGATGAGCGCATCCGTGAATACGGTGAGCAAGCTACCTTTGAAGTGGGCGTGCATGGTCTGCATCCGGATCTGATCAAAATTTTGGGCCGGTTGAAGTTCCGTACAAGTTACGGTCAAAACGTCTTGAAACATTCCATGGAAGTCGCTTATCTGGCTGGACTGATGGCTGGCGAACTCGGAGAAGACGTAACTCTGGCAAGACGTGCAGGTCTATTGCATGACATCGGTAAAGCGCTGGATCACGAAGTGGAAGGATCACACGTCGAAATTGGCGTGGAACTGGCGAAGAAATACAAAGAACATCCGGTTGTAATCAACAGTATCGCGTCCCATCACGGAGATTGCGAAGCGACTTCGGTCATTGCCATGTTGGTTGGCGCAGCAGATGCGCTATCCGCAGCAAGACCAGGCGCACGCCGCGAAACGCTGGAAACGTATATCAAACGACTGGAGAAGCTGGAAGAAATCTCAGAATCCTTCGAAGGTGTCGAGAAATCGTACGCCATTCAGGCCGGACGCGAAGTTCGCGTTATGGTACAGCCTGAGAAGATCGATGATGCTGAAGCCTTCCGCTTAGCCCGTGACATCACAAAGATGATTGAGAATGAACTCGACTATCCGGGTCACATCAAAGTCACCGTCATCCGGGAAACCCGTGCGGTTGAATACGCAAAATAGAGCATTACGGAAAAGTGGCCGCAGTAGTGGGCCACTTTTCCTGTTGATAGCCTGTTAAAAGGCAACTACACATTATGGAGCATGAGATAGAGTCCTGCAAAGGTTCAACATTTGAAGTAAGAGGACTTTGCAGGAATTGAGGAGGCAGTAATCAATGAAAGTTTTGTTTATTGGTGACATTGTAGGTAACGTGGGACGTAAGGCATTAAAGGAAAATTTACCGTATCTGAAATCGAAGTATAAGCCACATGTAGTGATTGTGAATGGTGAAAATGCGGCAGCAGGTCGCGGCATTACCGGTGCAATCGCAAATGAGTTTTTCAACTGGGGTGTACATGGTATTACACTTGGTAATCATACTTGGGACAATAAAGATATTTTTGATTTTATAGATGATGAGCCGCGCATGATTCGTCCAGCGAACTTTCCACCAGGCACACCAGGACGAGGATACACGGTTGTCAAAGGCGAAGGGAAAGAGCTAGCGATTGTCAATCTGCAAGGAAGAACATTCCTGCCTGCTCTGGATTGTCCATTCCGTGTAGCTGATGAAATTGTAGATGAGTTGCGCCAAGACTATAAATGTATTTTAGTTGATATGCATGCTGAAGCGACGTCAGAAAAGATTGCCATGGGATGGCATCTGGATGGACGTGCGTCTCTCGTTGTAGGTACACATACGCATGTACAGAGTAATGATGATCGGATTTTGCCTGGAGGAACAGCTTACTTGACGGATGCAGGCATGGTAGGACCTCGTGACGGCATATTGGGTATGGAGCGTGAGGCCGTGCTGCGTAAGTTCTACACCCAACTACCTGTACGTTTTGTTGTGGATGATGGCAAATGGCACTTCCATGGTGTTTTTGTTGAAATTGATGAAACCACAGGTGCGGCAACACGCATCGAAAAAATTCGTCTGACGGAGGACGAGTGGCGCATGGAATAGGGGTATTGTCCCATTTTGCAGGGAAACCCGTCTAAAAAGAAGGAATTTTTTTGCCTCCCGCGAATAACATCTAGTAAGTGGAAACAAACTTTCAACATTCCCAGGGAGGTACTTACCATGGATGTATTAAAAGTTTCAGCAAAGTCCAATCCTAATTCTGTAGCCGGCGCTCTTGCAGGGGTTCTTCGTGAACGTGGAAATGCTGAACTGCAGGCAATTGGAGCGGGAGCACTGAACCAAGCCATTAAAGCGGTAGCGATAGCCCGGGGATTTGTAGCACCAAGCGGAGTTGACCTGATTTGTATTCCAGCTTTTACAGACATTGTGATCGACGGCGAGGACCGAACGGCCATTAAGCTGATTGTGGAGCCCAGATAATACATGCAGTATGCATTGAACCTGTTTACGATGTAGACAGGTTTTTTTGCGTTTTTTTTGCAATAAAATATGGAGGAGGGTTTAAGATGTCCGTGTCTGATTGGCGTGTAGCTGATTTTCACTGTGATGCACTGAGCAAAATTTTGATGCAGCCTGCTCTTTCATTTGAAGATGCTCCACAACTGGATGTGAACTTGAAACGTTTGAATGAGGGGAATGTAGGATTGCAGGCGTTCGCCATCTATTTACCCGAAGTACTTGGCAGAGGCAAGTTTGAACATGTGATGGGGCAGTTGGAGATTTATCGTAGACGTGTGGAGAGAAGTCAGGAGCGGCCTGGCGGCACACAGACGTTGTTATGGCGTGAACAGGTGGCTCAGGTGGGGCAGACAGAGGGTCCGTGGGGATTAATCACACTGGAGGGTGTAGATGGCCTGGAGGGCAACCTGTTCTATCTGGAGTTATGTTATCAGATGGGTGTTCGAATTATTGGACTAACGTGGAATTATGCCAATTGGGCGGCTGACGGAGTGATGGAGAAGCGAGGAGCAGGTCTGACCGAGAAGGGGAAAGAACTGGTGCGCCAGTGTAATGAAATTGGAATGCTGTTAGATGTGTCACATTTGACGGAGAAAGGTTTCTGGGAGCTGGCTGATTTGAGTAAACGACCTTTTATCGCCTCCCATTCCAACAGCTATAGCGTATGTCCCCATGTGCGTAATCTGAAAGATGATCAGATTCAGGCCATCATTGCCCGGGAAGGGCGGATCGGACTGACGTTTGTGCCCTGGTTTGTAAAACAGGAGGGTGAGGTACGTATAGAAGATCTGCTTCCTCATATTGAGGAGATCTGTTCTCTGGGCGGGCAGCATCATCTGATGATGGGGTCTGATTTTGATGGGATCTCCACGTATATTCAGAGACTTGAACACTCAGGGCATTATCCGAGACTGACGGAAATCCTGCTCAAGCATTATGATGAACATCTGGTTCGCGGCTGGTTGTGGGGGAATGCGATGAGTTATCTGGGGGAACACTTGCCAGAGAGCAATCCAAAGATAAAGGGGAATTCCATGAAATAGTGAACTGGTGTGTGCGCTGAATGTGTTGAAATGAAACTAGTTTTCCAAATAAAGGACGGGAATGATGGTGAAATAAGTGTATTTCATGAATTTTCACCAGTTCGTTTTCATTTCACTCCAAAAAGGGGTATAATACCATTGGATTGTTAAGAGCCTGAGTACAGGCCATAGATAAACAAGGAGTGAAATTTACAATGAGTAAAACAGTACCTGTGGGCGTATCTGCCCGTCACATTCATGTATCCCAAGAGCACGTTGAAATTTTGTTTGGCAAAGGTTATGAACTGACTGAATTTAAACCTCTGTCCCAGCCTGGCCAATACGCTGCTAACGAAACTGTAGCGGTAATTGGTTCGAAAGGACAGTTTGATAAAGTGCGTATCCTTGGACCTGTTCGCCCTGAAACGCAACTGGAGATCTCCATGACAGATTCATTTGCCATTGGTGTTAAAGCACCTGTACGTGAATCTGGAAGTATTGAAGGTACACCAGGAATCACAATTAAAGGTCCTGCTGGCGAAGTTACGATTGATAAAGGTGTTATCGTTGCTGCTCGTCACATTCACTTCCATACTTCTGATGCTGCTAAATGGGGTATCGAGGACAAACAAATGCTGAAAGTTCGCCTCGGCGGAGATCGCGGTCTTGTACTGGAAAATGTACTGGCTCGTGTATCCGATTCTTTCGCACTGGACATGCATATTGATACAGATGAAGCTAACGCTGCTGGCGCTCGTAATGGCGACACTGCTGAAATCATCGATTAATTACGTGTAATAGCTTCAGCCGCCAATTGGGGCGGTCTGAATAACAAATAAACCTGAGCACAGCCAACAGGGGACGGTTAATTCCAGCCCTGATGGCAAGGCTCAGGTTTTTGTATTTTCTGAGTATTCTTCTGAACATGGCATGTTACGGATTAGACGAAGGGACATGTGCTTTGGATGTGGAACTACAGCCCAATTCATGCTATAATTTGCTGTAATGCTCTTTTGGTGTTCCAAGCAAGAAATTCACCTGGAACAGGGATGAATGAACGATTTTTTATTAATAGAGGCTGTAAGGAGTGACCGAAGGAAATGGCTAAAGACTCAAAAAAGGATTACTCCCAATATTTTGATTTCTCCGATGCCAAAGTAATTTCGCAAGATGAATTCAGCAAAAAGATAAGAATCCGGGGCCGTGAGATTAACATCAAATCGGAACCCAATCATCGTCAGGAGAAACAGCGGGGCAAGGAAGACGTCCAGGTGCTTTACGAAAATGCCGTTCCCGATGAACTGAAAAACATAGGGAAAGGCAAACATTATATTGTATATACGTATGGATGTCAGATGAACGAGCATGACTCAGAAACCATCAAAGGACTGCTTGAGTCTATGGGATATCAGGCTACAGAGAATCGCAAAGAAGCTGATATTATTCTGCTCAATACGTGTGCCATACGGGAAAATGCGGAAGATAAAGTATTTGGTGAGCTTGGTCACCTGAAAACGCTAAAACTCGAACGTCCGGGATTGTTACTTGGCGTATGCGGGTGTATGTCCCAAGAAGAAGGCGTCGTTAACCGAATCATGCAGAAGCATGGATTTGTGGATATGATCTTTGGTACACATAATGTGCATCGATTGCCACATCTAATCCAGGAAGCGCTGTTCAGCAAAGAAATGGTTGTTGAGGTATGGTCCAAGGAAGGCGACATTATTGAGAACCTGCCGAAGAAACGTGAGGGTATGCGCGGCTGGGTGAACATTATGTATGGCTGCGACAAGTTCTGTACATATTGCATTGTTCCGTTTACGCGGGGCAAAGAACGCAGCCGTCGTCCGGAAGATGTCATTGCCGAAGTTCGGGATTTGGCACGACAAGGCTTTAAGGAGATCACGCTGCTTGGTCAAAATGTTAATGCGTACGGCAAGGATTTCACCGACCTGAACTACAGCTTTGGTGACTTAATGGATGCCATTCGCCAAATTGATATTCCGCGAGTACGGTTTACAACCAGTCACCCACGTGACTTCGATGACCGCTTGATTGAAGTGCTGGCCAAGGGCGGAAACCTGGTGGAGCACATTCATCTTCCGGTGCAATCTGGCAGTTCGGAAGTGCTCAAACGTATGAGCCGCAAGTATAGCCGGGAACACTATCTGAAACTGGCTGACAAAATTAAAAAAGCCATCCCGAATGTGGTGTTAACAACGGATATTATTGTTGGTTTTCCGGGTGAAACGGAAGAACAGTTTGAAGATACCCTTTCCCTTGTCCGTGAAGTAGGGTATGATTTTGCCTATACCTTTATTTATTCCCCACGGGAAGGTACACCGGCTGCGGTGATGGAAGACAACGTACCGATGGAAGTGAAGAAGGAACGTTTGAAACGCTTGAACGAAACGATCAACGAATACAGCCACCGAAGCAATGAAGAGCAACGCGGCAAAATCGTTGAAGTACTCGTTGAAGGCGAGAGCAAGCGGAATTCCGAAGTTCTGGCAGGACGTACGCGCAGCAACAAGCTGGTGCATTTTGAAGGACCCAAAGAATTGATCGGTACTTTCGTACAAGTGGAAATCACCGATCCGATGACTTTTTATATTCGGGGCAACCTGCTCTCCGAGCCGGTAGCTGCCAATCAGTAATACACACACCAATAAGATGAATGATTTTTTGCACTTAGCGGGGTTACGCCGAGCGTAGCGAAGGTGACGGAATCGATTCTGTAGAAGCGAAGCGTTCGCCTTTGTCTCCGAATTTTCACCTTGAATATGTTCAATCGAAAAAAATTCGGAGACAACAGCGATCAAAAGAACGATCCGACACCGTAGCGGTCACTGAGCAGTCAACTGAGCTAGGGCAACATGAATATTCATCTTATATCATCTCATAGAATGGAGCGATTTCAGTGGCGCAGGAAGAAGTGCAGTACAACCATTATGGAATGCCAACCTACGATACGCGCAATCTGGTCATACGCGACGACATTATGGGAAAAGCCAAAGAATTGGCTGATATGCTCGGAACGAGTGAGGAAGTTAGACAGTTTCAACAGGCTGAAACCAAAATTCGTGATCATGAGCGCATCCAGCAGTTGATTGCAACGATCAAGAAAAAACAAAAAGAGATTGTTGCTTTTGAAAGCTTCAAAAATGTGGAGATGGTCAGCAAAATTGAACAGGAAATTGACGATCTGCAAAGCGAACTGGACAGTATTCCATTGGTTACGGAATTCCAGCAGAGCCAGAGCGACATCAACTACTTGCTTCAACTAGTGATCTCTGTAATCCGGGATACGGTTTCTGAAAAAGTAAACGTGGAGGCTGGAACGGATTCACCTCCGACCAGTTGCGGTTAAATGACGGAAGGGTGCGGACGCTGTCCGCGCCTTTTTTGACATTACATAACCGTAAACGTGGAGTGGCTATCGCCAAGTACTCGGAATATAATTCCAAGCAAAGCTCCACGCTGTGGGGTTATTTTGTGTGGCGCAGCTGATTTTTAATGATAAAGGCACATGACATCAAGAGAGCTTGATACGTACAGTGAATAAAGGAGAAATGAATAATGAGTATTTTGGACAAAATGGTGGAAGACGGAGACGGACGATTCTGGGGATTTCTCGGCTGTCGTTATATTAAAGGAGACGGTAAAGAAGTACAGATCGCGTTGACAGCAGGCGAACATCATACGAACTCCATGGGGATTATTCATGGGGGTGTATTGACTTCACTGATGGATCAGGCGATGGGGATGGTCGCAACAGCAGCAATGGAAGTGGACGGCTGTGTGACAACGAATCTGAACGTGCATTTTCTTGCACCAATGAAACAAGGGGAGTTAACGGTGACAGCTACGGTACTGCATCAAGCAGGACGCAGTGTTACGACTCAATCGGAGGTTCGTGATGCATCGGGCACGTTGGGATGTATGGCTACGGCGACATTCCGCATAGCACGCCCGAGAACGTAACGCAAGAATCCTGCGGTTGACAAAAGATATTATTATGTCATAATGAAATTATCAAAATGAAAATAGTCGGTGGTGCCCATGAGCGAAAACTACGAACACTTTAATGCAGAGAGCGACGAACAAGCAGCACGTGCTTATAGTTCCAAAAAATATCGTACCCCCGATGGTGTTCCTGCGGATATCGTTATGTTCACCTTGACCAAGCGGGAGCGCAAGACGGTGACGAAGACACTTCCCATTCGGGAACTGAAAGTGATGCTGATCAAGCGCAAAGGCTGGCCTTTTGCAGGCAGATGGGCATTGCCCGGTGGATTTTGTCAGGAGAATGAATCCATCTACGGTGCAGCTAAGCGTGAGCTGATGGAAGAGACAGGTGTAGACGGTGGACATCTGGAATACTTGAATGTATACAGTCAGCCGGGTCGTGACCCAAGGGGCTGGATTATCTCTCACGCATTTTTTGCACTTGTGGAAGAATGGATGCTGGATCAACGCCAAGCAGCAGATGATGCTGAGGATGTTGGATTGTTCACCATTCAGGAGGCGCTGCAAGAACTGGAACTGGCTTTTGATCACAGAACAATCATCGAAGATGCTTATCGACGTATTCAACAGCAGATGCTGGAAACGACGATTGCTCGTCAATTCCTGCCACGTGAGTTTACATTAAGTGAATTATATCAGGTTATTCAAAGTGTTGTACCGGATTTTGAAGAACCAAACTTCATTCGCAAGATTACGTCTACCCGCAGCCGTAAAGGCATTGTGGAAGAAGTACGGGATGAAGAGGGGAACCTGGTGAGTTCCAACCAGTACTCGCAGCGTCCGGCGCAACTATATCGTTTTACAGAACTCGTACCACGACTTTCCATCTATACGTAATAAGGTGTAGGTGTGTCAATCTGATTGAATCAGGATCAACCATTTCTTGGCTAAGGGAGTGTTGACGATGAAAGCACTGATTGTCATTGATTTTACGAACGATTTTGTGACAGGTTCTTTGCCTGTAGGTCAGCCGGCAGTAGAGATCGACGAGACGATTGCAGCTGTAACCGAGGCCTATTGTAAGAACAAACATGAGGTAATCATGGCTGTGGATCTGCACGAGGAAAATGATCCATATCACCCGGAGACTGTCCTTTTTCCACCTCATAACATCAGAAATACGGAGGGGAGACAGTTATATGGTCGTCTTGCCCAGGTGATGGAAGAACGGAAAACAGATATACAGTGGATGGATAAGACGAGATATAGTGCATTCTGTGGGACTGATCTGGAACTCAGACTGCGTGCACGTGGTATTACGGATATTGCACTGATTGGGGTATGTACGGATATTTGCATATTGCATACCGCAGTGGATGCTTACAATAAAGGTTTTCATATTACGGTATATGAAGATGCAGTTGCCAGCTTTAATCCGGCAGGGCATGAGTGGGCACTTGGACATTTTCGTTCCAGCCTGGGTGCTTCGGTGGTTAAGGCGAGCGAGACAGTCTTGGCTTAATTTACTCCATAGTCATGTTTGGTTGGCCTCATGTTAGGAACCGGATGAATGTGGTGAATGGTGTATAGAGTTTTTTACGGGAGACTTGTTTGTTGAATACGGATGAACAGAATCATGAAGAATAAGTCTCCATATGTTAACCCGTGTCCACAGATGAAATCTGGGGGCACGAGCGGAAGTCAGAGAGGATGAGACAAATGCAGACAACTAGCCTGGCTTTACATACGGATAAATATCAGATCAATATGATGTACGCCCATTGGGTGAATGGTACTCACAAGCGGAAGGCGGTATTTGAAGCCTATTTCCGTAAGCTTCCTTTTGGCAACGGATATGCGGTATTTGCCGGATTGGAACGGATTGTTAACTATATCAGCCAGCTTCGGTTTACGATGGACGACATCAAATTTTTATCCAAACAAGAGGAAAATTACGATCCGGTCTTTCTGGAAGAGTTGCTCCAGTTTTCATTTCAGGGGACGATTCATTCCATGAAGGAGGGTGCAATTGTTTTCCCTGACGAACCGCTCATTCGGGTAGAAGGCTCCATTATGGAGACACAATTGGTGGAGACAGCGATACTTAACTTCATGAATTATCAGACGTTGATTGCAACCAAGGCTTCGCGGATCAAACAGGTAGCGCAGCAGGATACGTTGCTCGAATTCGGCACACGGCGTGCACAGGAAGCGGATGCTGCCATCTGGGGCGCACGTGCCTCGTATGTAGCAGGTTTCCATGCAACGTCTAATATGCTGGCCGGAGAGCGCTTTGGGATCCCAACAGCAGGTACACACGCCCATTCCTGGGTACAGAGCTTTATGAGCGAACAGGAGGCGTTTGACGTGTATGCCAAAGTGTTACCTGATCAGGTTACGCTGCTGGTTGATACCTTTGACACGTTGAACAGTGGAGTACCTCACGCTATCAAAACAGCCAAGAAGTTGGAGAGCCAAGGCAAAAAGATGAATGCCATTCGTCTCGACAGTGGTGACCTAGCGTACTTGTCGATTCAGGCACGTCAGATGTTGGATGAGGCTGGCCTGGATTATGTGAAAATTGTTGCATCCAATGATTTGGATGAAAATACGATTTTCAACCTGAAGGCTCAAGGAGCACGGATTGATACATGGGGTGTTGGTACACAGTTGATTACGGCTTCTGACCAGCCATCTTTGGGTGGAGTGTACAAATTGGTGGAGCGTGAAGTAGACGGTGCCATGCTACCTACGATCAAAATATCTGCCAATCCTGAAAAGGTGTCCACTCCAGGTAAAAAGGAAGTGTTCCGGATCATTGATCCGAAACATGGCAAAGCGATTGCAGATTATATCTGCTATCCAGATGAAGAGCAGCCGCTACAGGGCGGACCGCTCAAGCTGTTCAACCCGCTACACCCTTACCTGAAAAAGACAGTTACCCGCTACGAAGCGGTTAATATGCTGGAGCCAATCTTTGTGAATGGACGTAAAGTGTATGAACTGCCTAATCTGGATGAGATTCGGGCGTACCACCGGGAACAGATGAACCTCTTCTGGCCTGAATACCAACGGAAGCTCAATCCGGAGATCTATCGTGTGAACATCAGCCCTGCGGCATGGAATATGAAGCAGAAGCTCATTGCGGAACATGTGAAATCCACAGAGGAATGATCTACACATAAGAATTACAGAGAGGCATATCCAGTGAGGAATACTGGCTTATGCCTTTTTGATGCCTATAAAATGTATACGTTCTTAGCGGAGTTGAACGATTCGATGATCGCAAGAAAAACTTCAGCTAAATGCGTTCTGTCTTCTGTTAAAGTACGTCGATAGTTGATAGACTTTTTTCTTATATGATCCCGATGAGATGGACCATTGATGTAAGAAATCTCATGGACAGACTGCCGAGGTAGCAGGCTATACTGGAAATAGCCATGCCCGATTCAAGATGTAGGGGAAAAGCAGTAATTATTTCTCGGGAAAGCGCAGGAGACGCCAAATTCTGCAACTATTGATTCAATCCCGTAGCTGTAGGGGATGAAAGTAAGAGGAGGTGCAGACATGAGATGGATATTAGGACTGGTCTGGATTGCTTTTATTGCCTATGCATTGTTGTTGGCACCGGGGCAGTCACCTGGAAGTGATCCGATATTCAAAGAGTTGATTACAATGCAAAGTAAAGAGCCTTGGTTACTTACTGTATTTTCGTGGTTAGGTATTTTCCCGGCAGTGTATGCCTGTATGCTGTTAAGAACATCTGTGAAAGAACGAGGCCGTGTTCCGGCTTGGCCTTTTGTCATACTTTCTTTTGGACTGGGTGCTTTTGCCCTGCTTCCCTTTTATGCATGGTCATCGTCCGCGAATAGATCTTCGGGTTACACAAGCTTGCATTTTGGTCGTCAGCGGAAGTGGGGAATTGGACGGTTAGCAGCTCATAAGTTGACGCATGTAGTCCTTCTGCTGTTGACACTGGGGGCAGCATTCTATGCCGTGACGCAAGGTCATCCGGATGTATATATGGATGCATTCAATCAATCTGCCTTTGTACATATCATGACGATTGATTTTGTACTGCTGACCTTACTTTCCATGATTGCGATATACAGGGATACTGAAGCGAGTCGACGTTCACCAGCTTGGGCAGTGACAGGCATTATCCCCATCGTGGGTCCACTAATCTATCTGTTGACGCTCAGGAGAGACAGAGCTTGATCATTAACATGAGGAAGAATCCAAAAGTAAAAGGTAACCGTTAAGCCGAAATACGAACAATTCATGTGCTTAATGGAAAAATATACAAAATTCAAAGAAGGAGTGGCTATCAATGAAAAATCAATTTAACGCATACGTTGTCCGTAAAGAAGAACAGGGCGGAGTGAACGCTTCTATAGAGCAACTGAAGAAGGAAGATCTGCCAAATGGAGATGTTATGGTAAAGGTGCAATATTCCAGTGTCAATTATAAAGACGGACTCGCGACGCTTGAAAAGGGTGGTGTCGTTCGTGAATATCCGATGGTACCGGGAATTGATCTGGCTGGAACGGTAGAGGAGTCGGTCAGTGGACGTTTTGCACCAGGAGATCGGGTGATCAGTACAGGGTTCGAACCTGGCGTATCCCATTACGGGGGGTACAGCGAGTATGCTCGTCTGCGCAGTGAATGGCTGGTGCCTCTGCCACCGGGCCTTAGTGAGAAAGAAGCCATGGCGATTGGAACCGCAGGATTTACGGCTGCACTTTCGGTAGATGCGCTGTTACAGGCTGGAGTGAAACCGGAGATGGGCAAGATTCTGGTTACGGGTGCAACAGGTGGCGTTGGAAGTATGGCAGTTGCGATTCTGGCGAAACTTGGCTTTGAAGTAACAGCCAGCACAGGCAAGAAGGATCAGGAGGAGTCATTGCTCCGAAACTTGGGTGCCTCAGAGGTTATTACTCGTGAAGAAGCTGATGCTCCAGCCAAAGGAGCCATGGGGAAACAGCTATGGGCGGGAGTTGTTGATCCAACAGGAGGACCAGCTCTCGCGGAGCGATTAAAACAGATTCAATACGGAGGTGCGTTAGCGGTATCAGGGTTAACAGGCGGCACAGCTTTTGAATCCACGGTACTTCCGTTTATTTTGCGTGGCATCCAGCTTATTGGTATAGACTCTGTGTATTGTCCGATGGAACGTCGGGAACGATTGTGGAAACTGCTCGGCGGAGAATGGAAACCGGAGCGTGCGCTGGAACTGGGAATCCGCGAAATT
Source organism: Paenibacillus sp. FSL k6-2145 (assembly GCF_037976585.1). Taxonomy (NCBI): domain Bacteria; kingdom Bacillati; phylum Bacillota; class Bacilli; order Caryophanales; family Paenibacillaceae; genus Paenibacillus; species Paenibacillus sp. FSL k6-2145. The sequence continues at coordinate 4,683,651 of NZ_CP150267.1, forward strand.
TCTCTAGACCAGTTGCCTCATACGCTGGAGACGATACTCCAAGGTGGTGCAGTAGGTCGTACGGTGGTCAATACGATATCAGATCTGCCATCCGCATAAGATTCTAAGTCCTTAGACATGCTAATTCTACCTGATTGGGTCACAGTACACGTGGCTGGAAAGGAAGGATTGGCATGTGGTTTGCTAGAAAAGGCCGAAGTCTGGCTGGAAGAACAATGAAGTTGGTACTTGTAAGTGGCGTGTTGATCACGAGTATCTGGTCACTGGTGGCTTGTTCGGCATCATCCATTGAACAGGAGCGGAAGGTCTACACCCGCGAAGCGACAGATGAAGGAAATATGAGGGCACAGAGTCAAGGACACGGATTAAACGGTGAATTGGTGAGTGAGATCAGTAAGAGTTTTGAAGCAAAAGGCATTCAGCTGATGAATAATATGTCTGCCGATGACGGCCATGGTGGGATCTCTTATATGTATTTGTTGAATGGAAGTGGCAGACATATCGTGAAAGTCCACATTTTCAGTGATGCGACAACCCGGGCTGCCAGCATGAAACAAATGTACAGTGAGAATCGTGATGAAGCTGTCTTGGAGAATGCGCTTGGCCGAACAACGATTCGCAGCAAAGGAAACGTCTCACTCGTGTATACGGCTTCTGGTGGGGAAAAGGACGAGTATGAGCAGGACGTTATGCAGGTGTTCCAACATGTGCTGGAGCAACTAAGGTAGGAGAAGATGGGAGCACAGAGAACTTTCAATCCTTACCCTACAGCTGAAAATAAACCCGAAAAACCCGTCTGATCTTTCAGACGGGTTTATATATTTCACGCATCACATGCCGCAGCTCGGGCAAAATGAGTTTTTCCATGGCCAATTTGACAGCTCCTTTGGAACCCGGCATGGAGAATACAGCTGTGCGTCCAATCGTTCCAGCGACGGCTCTGCTCAGGATGGCAGCGGAACCGATATCTTCGGTGTAACTGAGAAAACGGAAGATCTCGCCGAAACCCGGGAGTTCCTTGTCGAGTAGTGAGGATACCGCTTCGTAGGTTGTATCTCGGGGTGCAATCCCTGTTCCGCCGCTAAGCAGCACGGCTTCGATATCATCACGAACGGCTGCATCTTGCAGGATGCTTCGAATGTTCTCCGTTTCATCTGGTGTGATGATGTATTCAACAATCTGATAACCCGCTTCATTCAGAAGCTGGTGTATGAGCTGGCCACTGGTGTCAGTGTCTTTAGTGCGTGTGTCCGATACTGTAACAATCATGCACGATACCGTGGTCGGAGCTTCCTGGCGATGTTGTTCCACTGAATTAGTCATGAAACTTCCTCCTTCAATCAACATGTCCTCATAGCATAGACCATCCGGTAGAATCAGGCAATGTAATGGGGAAGAGTTGAACGTTATTGCACAACGAATGCGGGATGGTGTACACTCGCTAGATATAGTTAGATCAGGTTACAAGAAGGACAATCAGAGAGGTGTTTAAGGATGAACGAAACGATTTTAAAAGAACAATCCATACCTGTATATATACTGTCAGGTTTTTTGGGGAGTGGCAAAACAACACTGCTTGTTCAGTTGATCGAACATTGGCAACAGCAGGGTTTGCGTCCCGCAGTGGTGATGAATGAGTTAGGCGAAGTCAATCTGGATGGTCAGATTGTGGATTCCACCGTTCCGATGACAGAGATGTTAGGTGGATGCATCTGTTGTACCGTACGTGGTGACTTGGGATTGCAACTTGCTGATCTCGTTCAAGAGGAATCACCGGATGTGATCATCATTGAAGCCACCGGTGCCGCGAACCCAATGGAGATTTTGGATGCGGTAACGGAGACCTCACTCTACATGCGACTGGAACTGAAAAGTCTCATTACCGTTGTGGATGCAGCGCATCTATCTGGCCTATATCAGGAGCAGAAGGGGCAGACGTTCAAACTGATGCAGGAGCAGATTCGCTGTGCGTCTGTGCTTCTCTTGAATAAAACGGATCGGGTGAGTGCACAGGAACTGAAGGACTTGGAACAGCTTTTGGCAAAATGGAATGGCTTCGCACCTGTAATTCCTACAGTGAAATGTGAGGTGGAGATGGATCTGCTGCTTCGCAGCGGGGCAGACGTGCATGTACGTGATTCAGCTTCTGAAGCAGATAAGCCGGCTCACCAAGAACATCATGTGCATACGGAAACCTGTGGTACACATGACTGCAATCATGGACATGAGCATACACATGGTACAGTCCAAGGCGATGCTACGAATACTGACGCATCTTATAACCATAGTCATGACCACGGTCACGAGCATTCTGCTCCACATGCCTCACACGAACATGTTATGGTGTATACGCATTATTTCAGTCATCCGGTGAACAGTGAGGCGTTTGAACAATTTGTATCTGCATTGCCACGGGATGTGTATCGAGCAAAAGGCATTTTATCGTTTAGTGACACAGCGAGCCGTTTCTGGTTCCAGTATGCCTACCGTGAATCGGACTACATGAAGATCACACCTCAGGGAGAGGTCCCTAATGTTGCAGTGTTTATAGGTGAACATTTTGACCAAACTGTCATTCGTGACCAATTACTGGAATTGGAAGCGATAAAGTAGGTTAGATGATTCAATATTCCTCCGAACTGGGTATTAAGATGCATAGCAAACTTTGCCTGGGAGGTAACTTTAAATGACACAACAACAATATCAACAATGTATCGATGCTTGCCTGGAGTGCATGAATGCTTGCAACGTATGTTACATATCGAGTCTTAAAGAATATGATCTGGCGATGCTGCGTGATTGCATTCGTTTGAATCGGGAATGTGCGGAGATCTGCAGTTTTGCTGCACAAGCGATGACACGTGGAAGTGATTTTATTGCTGAAATATGCGAATTGTGTGTGAAAGCTTGTGAAGCTTGCGCCGCAGAGTGTGGCAAACATCACCATGATCACTGCCAAGCATGTGCAGAGGCTTGCCGCAGATGTGCAGAAGCTTGCCGATTGATGGCAGCAGTAGCGTAATTATTTTTTCTCTGGAATATATATAATTAAAACCGATAATGACCGTTGTCCCCTAAGGGAAGGCAGTGAACACAGGCATCTGAGACGATGTGCCTATGTGTTGCCTTTCAGTAGGGGATTTTTAATGCGGGTTGCCAAGTCTGATCGTGGTATGTATAATGATGGCAATGAATTGAAACGAAGAATATCAATGATCGGGAGAGTAACCAGATCCATACATGACAGCGAGCCGGGAGAGGTGGAAGCCGGTATGATATGACCTGAGTGAACCGCACCCGTGAGATGGTTATCCGAAAAGATGTTTGCATCCTGAGTGTGGGTGTACTATATCTGTCTGAGGGTAATTCGGCTTGCGACCGTTATACGCATCGAGCGGAACAGGTTTTACTGGTATGCATGTTGATGCATATTAAGAGTAGCTGTTCACCTAGAGTGGTACCGCGGGAACTGTTAAGTCAGCTCTCGTCTCTTATGTAGAGACGAGAGCTTTTTTGTGTTTATTTTCACCCAATAATGAATGGATAGGAGTGTTCGACATGTTGATGAAGCAGGCTGCGGCCGATATTGCCCCTTTAACGGGATTGAATGAAGAAGAGGTTCTGAGATTACTCGAAGTCCCACCGCAGGCGGAGATGGGTGATGCAGCCTTCCCTTGTTTTGTATTAGCGAAGTCATTAAAAAAAGCACCGGCAGTCATTGCGACCGAGCTCGCAACGGGATTGCAGGCAGCAGGACTTGAAGTGACTCCCGCCGGGCCGTATGTAAATATCCGTTTCAACCGGGAGAAGCTCGCGCCGAATCTGCTGAAAGAACTGGGGAATGCCACATTTGGTAAGCTTCAGCTTGGTCAAGGTTCACGTGTTGTGATTGATATGTCTTCCCCTAACATCGCAAAACCCTTCGGAATCGGACATTTGCGTTCTACTGTAATCGGTGCAGCACTGTATAGGTTGTATAACGAAGCGGGTTATACCTCCGTAAGTGTGAATCATCTGGGAGACTGGGGAACCCAGTTTGGCAAGCAGATCGCAGCGTACAAGCGGTGGGGCAATGATGAAGCCTTGCAGGCAGACCCGATCCGTACTTCTCTGGAGCTGTATGTGCGTTTCCACGATGAGGCGGAGAACGATCCTTCTCTGGAGATTGAGGCACGGGAGTGGTTCCGCAAGCTGGAGCAAGGGGATGATGAAGCACAGCGGTTATGGGCGTTCTTTGTGGAAGTGAGCATGAAGGAATTCAACCGGATGTATGAACGTCTGAATGTACAGTTCGACCATACGCTGGGGGAGAGCTTTTACAATGACAAGATGGGCGCGGTGGTTGAAGAACTCAAGGAGAAAGGTTTACTTGAAGAGAGTGATGGAGCACTCGTGGTACGTCTGGAGGACGAGAACATGCCCCCGTGCCTGATTATCAAAAAAGATGGAACAACAATCTATCCTACACGGGATTTGGCTACGGCGGTTTATCGTCATGAGGTGATGAAGGCAGATCGGTTGTTATATGTGGTCGGAGGCGAGCAGAAGCTACATTTCCGGCAGGTATTTGCGGTCCTATCCCGGATGGGTCATGAATGGTCTGCGAAGTGTGAACATATCCCGTTTGGCTTAATGCGTTTTGAGGGACGGAAAATGTCTACACGTCGTGGTAAAGTCGTCTTTTTGCAGGAAGTGTTGGATGAGGCAGTTGCTCGTGCACTACAGATTATTCAGGAGAAAAACCCGAATCTGGAGAACCCTCAGAAAGTGGCCGAGGCTGTTGGTGTAGGTGCAATTGTCTTCGGTGATCTACGTAATAATCGGTTAAACGATGTGGACTTCTCACTGGAAGATGCGGTGAGTTTTGAAGGGGAGACCGGACCCTATGTGCAATACACCCATGCTCGGATTCAAAGTGTGCTTGCCAAGGCAGAAGAGGCGATCCGCGTGGAAAATGAAAACCCTCTGCCTAACCCCAGCCTTGCGGATGGTGAGAATGACACAGTGACCACTCCATCCTGTGTCGGAGATACCTCATGGGCATTGCTGAAACTGCTTGGTGAATATCCCGAGTATTTGGAAAAAGCAATTCATCGGAATGAGCCTTCGGTCATTGCCAAATATACAATAGATGTCGCTCAAGCATTCAACCGCTTCTATCACGCCGAACGGATTGCGGATGCGTCATCTGATGTAAGATCCTTCCGGGTGGCATTGGCCAAACGGACTGCCGAACGCCTCGCGTACAGTTTACATTTGCTAGGTGTGCAAGCTCCAGAGCGGATGTGATCCCAGGTGATATGGAGTACACGTGGACTTTTCAAGAAAGCCGATCAAGATGTAGCAGACTCATCAGGTCGAGGTATGTTGCTTCAACAAGTGAGCAAGCGATTAGGCAGTACTCAGGTACTGAATCAAATTAATCTGGAAGTGAAACAGGGCGAATGTTCTGTGCTTGTTGGCAGAAACGGCTCGGGCAAAAGCACGTTGCTACGTATGTTGGCAGGTATTTTGTTACCCGATACAGGATCGATCCAGCGCACAATGAAGGGTTCTGATGGGTATGCAGTAGATGGTCTGCCACGTTTACCCTTTACCTCTGGAGAGTACTTGTGGGACATGGGTCGGATTCGGGGCATTCGCCCCGAAGTACTGCGTGGGCGGATTAGAGAACTTAGTGAACTTTTATATCTCGATACCGCGATTGATCAGAAGTTACCCTTATTATCGAAGGGCACACTGCAAAAAGTAAATTTGATTCAGGCCCTGTTACCTGAACCGGGTGGTCTTTTGTTGCTGGATGAACCTTTATCAGGCTTGGATATTCCAGCTCAAGAGGCAGTTGTATCCTTATTGGGGCAATGGAAGGATGAAGGGACATCCATCGTTACAGCGTGCCATGAACCGTTGCTTATTGAACGTTTGGCAGACCAGGTGATTGTGTTGAAGCAAGGCCGCGTCCTCCGTTACTGGAGTCGTGAAGATATACTACAAGCTGGCGAACCCGTTGTATGTATTCAAAGTCTGACGGAAGCTGGAGAGGATCTGGCCAAAAATCCATCCGTTGTACAACAACCGGGAGTACTGTCTTTAGTTCGTAATACGAGCTCGGAGAAATCCAAGTCTTGGTTGTGGGATTGGAAAGTAGTTCAACAATCAACTGATGATGTACTCAGAATGATTCTGGCTTCCGGAGGTTCGGTTGTGTCCGTACAACAGGAAGAAAGTCAATTACATATGGAAAGTCTGCTGGAAGGACAACATCCAGCTGTACATGCGAGTCGTGGAGATGTCACAGAATCTGTGGACTTAAGCTCTTCCATGGATGATGCGGGGGGAGAAGCCAAATGATCTATCTGACCCGATATTTGTTAAGGCATCACATTCGCTCACAGAAATATTTTGCACCGGTTATCTTTTATATCATCGCCATGCTGCTAATCTATTCCTACAAACCCAACCCTATTGCGGACAGTTACAGTGTTACGGCTATGCTGTTATTTCTGGCAGCTGCTTGGCTCGGAGTAATGGTGATGAATACGGAACCTGCAAAGCAGTATCAATTGCTCGTCCTTCATACAGGAAGCAGGCGTAAGGTTGTAACAAGTCAACTCATTTGTGCCTGGATAATGCAATTCATGCTCACCGTAATCACTGTGCTGTATCCCGTGTTCGCTGGAATGTTCGAGAGACAACCCACAGGTGAGGAGTGGATGATGACTTGGTTAGGACATTTGGGGTTATCACTGCTGGGATTAGGCATCAGTGTATTTTTTCAAAAATCGTACATTCCCTTGCTTAGTCGAAGTATGCCTGCCCTCATTATTGTATTATTACTATCGTTTATCCAAGGTTCCTTAAGTGAACGTTTGCCTGAATCATTAGAATGGCTTGGCCGCATTCTTCCGCCAGCTTTTTATCTGGTTCGTGAGATGATGTTATTTGATGAATCAAAGATGGACTCTTTTGTTTCGGTTACGCTGTGGACTGTGCTCTACGCAATGGGGTTACTAATCATCCATGTGTGGCTGTCCGGTAGAAGAGATCTGCGGAGTTAGAAGACGCGCTTCCCGATAACTTGAATGTTGCTCTTGGTTTGGTTAGGATAGAGGGACATGGAATGGTTAACATTGTACGGTTGAAGGGGGCGCTCGCATATGCAAAATACAGATATCCAGAATGGTGACATGCTGGACAGCGAACACTCCAGGGAATTGTTTGCCTATTACGGATTGGCCGTGTACTACGGGCAGGCGCTTGAACAGCAGCTGGTCAATCTGATTTTATTAATGAAAATGTCTCAGGGCAAAGCCGTGTCTGAAGAGGATCTGGAAGATCTGTACGAACGAAAGATGAGCAGTTCACTGGGGCAGCTCATTCACGAAGTGCGCCATCATTTTACATTCTCTGAGGAAGAGACTCGCCAGTTGAATGAATTATGGCAGCAACGTAACCGTATCGTACATCATTATTTCAAGGAACGAATTCACGAGACATTCAGTCCGGAAGGACGATCACGCATGATTAAGGAATTGGAGGATTTCAAAGACCGTGCACAGGAGTTGGAGATCCGTCTTCAGCAATATACGGGTGCCTGGATTGCAGAGCTTGGTCTGGATGCCGAATCCGCAGCAGCTCTACAAACGCTGGAGCGGATTCATACCGAGAGTATGCAAGCAAGGGCTTTGGAAGAGGATGAATGACAAGCAAACGGATAACGAAACGCTGGATATTAATGACGGTTCTGGCTGTAGTATTGGGTGGAATCCTGTGGACCGTGGTTACCGCAATCCGTATATCTGCATATACGGATGAGGATTCATCCAGGATATCGGATGCAGCAATCATTCTGGGCGCAGCCGTGGCGGGGGATAACCCTTCACCTGTATTTCGCGAACGTATTGAACACGGGATTGAATTATACCGTCAGGGTACCGTTCGTAATCTGCTTTTCACAGGCGGGTCAGGTGATGAGGGAGAACATACGGAAGCTGAAGTGGGTCAGAAGTATGCCATCGCACATGGAGTAGATCCTGCGGACATTCGCATAGAGACCAAATCCAGAATTACCGAGGAGAATCTAGTCAATTCAATTCCAATTGGTGAACAGGCCGGTTATCAAACCTATACGATTGTGAGTGATCCATTACATATGAAACGGGCCATGAAGCTGGCTGCCGGTCTGGGTATGGATGCCGTACCCTCTCCGACACGAACAACGGCGTATCGAACCTGGCGCAGCAAGTTTCCTTTTCTCGCAAGAGAGACCGTGATGTACATGGGATATACGATCAAAGGATGGATAGACAATCCGCAGCAGCCATGAGGTTGCACGCGGATTGTTTTTTTGTCTGGAGGAAATAAACAGTATCGGAATTTGAATCCCGATGAAAATATAAAAAACCGATCTACACAGCTACCTCAGGGTTTGCGGTGTAGATCGGTTTTTGTGTTGCCGTCGAGTACATCATTTTTGATTGGTTACTTAAAGAACTTTCAGCTTTACTCTGTTATGCATTGCCTCCGGCAAAGGAGGTTGAGGTTGGAACGGAATTACCTGACGGATTCTCGAGAGTTGCGACCGCTGCTGCTTGCGCACCTTGTTGAAGCTGATACATCTTATAATAGCGGCCTTTAAGCTCCATCAGTTCATCATGTGCACCTTGCTCAACGATACGCCCGCGATGCAGAACCAGAATCTGATCTGCTGAACGAATGGTGGAGAGACGGTGAGCAATGATGAAGGTGGTACGTCCTTTTTTGAGGACTTCGAGTGCGTTCTGAATTAATGCTTCCGTTTCCGTATCAATATTGGCTGTCGCTTCATCCAAAATGAGGATGGCCGGATCAAACGCCAGTGCACGAGCAAAGGAGATCAACTGACGCTGTCCAGCAGACAATGTGCTTCCTTTTTCGATGACAGGTTCGTCAAAGCCTTGAGGCAAATGAGCCAGTATACGTTCAGCGCCTACATCACGCAGCGCCTGTTCAATCCGTTCACGGGAGATCTTCTCATCGCCAAGACTGACGTTGGAAGCAATGGTGCCTGTGAACAGATACGGGTCCTGCAATACAATCCCCATATGCTCGCGAATCCACTGTTTAGGCAGATCCTTGACGTTCTGACCGTCAATTGTGATCTTGCCTTTTTGCGGATCATAGAACCGGAATAGCAGGTTGATGATTGAGCTTTTACCCGAACCGGTGTGGCCGACCAGAGCGACCGTCTGACCTTGGGATGCTTTAAACGAGATATTGTTAAGCACGTAATCTTTTTTATAGGCAAAGGATACATCATCGAAGACAACATTCCCTTTGTATCTTGGCATGGAGCCATCGGTTACAGCTTCTCCCTTTTCATCCATCAGCTCAAAGACGCGACCAGCAGATACGAGGGAGGAGTCCAGGTTGGCGAGTTGATTCACCATACCGGTGATTGGCTGGAACAAGCGACCCAGAACATCAACGAAGGCATACAGAACACCCAGAGAGATAATACTTGTGCCATCCAGGACACTGGAACCGAAGTACCACAGGACCACCGCAAAGGCGATATTCCGTAATACGTTAACCAGGTTGTGTGAGGTGAAGGCATTCAGGTTAAGCATTTTGTTCTGGTGTTTCATATAGTCATCATTCAGATCTTCGAATTCCTGTTTGGTTTGTTTCTGATGGCGGAATACGCGGATAATGGACATCCCCTGGATGGACTCGTTAATGATTGCATTGATCTCACTCAGTCGGGATCGAATGATCGTGTTGTAACGAGTAGCGAATTTGCGATAGAGCACAATCCATGTAATGAGCATCGGCACAACGAATAATGAGATTAGACCCAGGCGAACATCAAGCAGGAAGAGTGCGACATACACACCTGTAATCGTGATGATTCCTGAGAAAAAGTTCGAAAGAACGGCAACGAACAGATCCTTGACGGCTTCCGTATCGTTCGTGACCCGAGATACAACTTTACCTGCGGGCAGGTTATCAAAAAAGTGCACCGGCAGTCGCTGAATATGGGCATACACATCGTTACGCAGTCTTTGAATGACCTTGTTGGCCGAGGACTGCAGCCAGAATGTTTTACCAAACTCCATAATGACCGAGATCACGAGGAAGATCATGTAATACACAATTAATTGATAGATGCTGGGCATCTCCGGTTTGTAAAAAGCAAACAGTTCACCAGCGGACAGGGGGGCTGCCGCATATTGGCCTGTCACTTCACCTGCGCGTGTAACCGTGAGGGTTCCATCCGCATATGTGCGGTCCCCGTCAGGTGCGCTTACCGGTTCGTTTACAAAATAAAAACTTCTGCCGGCTTGTAATACCCGCACTTCCGAACCTTTGTTTTCATCCGGTTCGAACAAGCCTTCGCGTTTGTAGTTCTTACCGTTGTAGACTGCGGCTTCATCTGAAGCTGTCGTCTCATAAAAAGGCTGCTCAATCGCGAGCAAGTGATTGTCGATCATGGATTTGGCGATGAACGGCCCGGCAAGCTCGGCCGCAACACCAATGGTAAGCATAATTAATGCAGCGATAAATGTTCCTTTGGCTTTCAAGGCGTAATCAAGCAGCCTTTTGCCTGTATTAGACTTCAATGAATTGACCTCCTACGTGGACAGATTGGACTCGACCTGTTGCCGTTCATACTGTTCACGGTACCAGCCGTTCATGGCTAACAGTTCCTGGTGAGTGCCTTCTTCCGTAATTTTCCCGTGCTCCAGTACGATGATTCGGTCAGCATGTTCAATAGCAGACAGGCGATGAGTCGAGATCAGCGTGGTTTTGCCCGAGCGTTTGTTGCGTATATTTTCAATGATTTTGGCTTCAGTACGTGCATCGACAGCAGATAAGGCATCATCGAGGATCAGGATATCAGGATTAGCAATAAAGGCACGCGCCAGCGATACCCGCTGTTTCTGTCCTCCGGACAGAGAGATTCCTTTTTCACCAACAAGTGTATCGAGTCCATCGGACAAGGTTCCCAGATCCCCGTCAAAAGCGGCTGTACGAATGGCTTCCATGATGACTTCATCACTGGCCCCAGGTTTACCAAATTGAATGTTCTGACGAACTGATTTGGAGAACAGAACTTGTTCCTGTGGTACGTACCCGATCCAGCTGTGCAAGTCATCTTTGGCGATATCCTGAATGGGATGACCCGAGATGCTTAATGTGCCCGAACCGGCAGGGTATTCATGAAGCAGTTGTTTGAGCAAAGTAGACTTACCGCTACCCGTACGACCCACAACACCCAATGTTTGACCCCGTCGCAGCGAAAAGCTGATATGACTGAGATTGTCGACAGTGGAGCTGGGGTAACGGAATGTAACATCCTGCATCGCAATTTCTTCCGGATTCGTAACGTGAGCAGGTTGCTCCACATCTTGTACGGCAGGTTCTACCGATAAAGTCTCGTTGACCCGATCAAGCGAAGCGCTACCACGTTGCATCAGGTTAATTAATTCGCCGATGGCAAACATGGGCCAGATCATCATCCCCAGGTACATGTTGAACGATACGAGATCCCCTAGGGTAATTTCATTATGAAATACAAGATATATGCCGTAGGCAAGTGCAATCACATAACTGAGTCCTACGAAGAGCCGGATGGTGGGTTCGAATAGCGCATCCATTCTGGCAACAGCCAGATTTTTGCGATACACATCTTCGGTCACGTCGGCGAACCGTTTCTCGTCCAGACGTTCCTGCACATAGGCACGCACAACACGGATCCCGGCAATGGATTCCAGCACCTGGTCATTCATATCTCCGAATGCATCCTGTGCCAGGGTGTAACGTTGATGTACAGCTTTACCATAGATCATCATGGCAATGGCGATAAAAGGTAATGGCAGGATTGCCGCCAAGGTCAGTTTCCAACTGACCAGGAAACCCATAGCGAACAATACGGTGGCCAGAAAGGCTGTAGAGTCTGTTAAGGTCAGCATGCCGAAGCCTGCTGTAGTGGCAATGGAACGAAGATCATTGGTGGCCCGTGCCATCAGATCTCCTGTTCTGTTTTTCTCAAAAAAGGGAGGAGTCATCCGTAACAAGTGGTCCATAAAGCGTGAACGAAGCAGCCGCTCCACCAGATTGGCACCACCAAACAGTTTGTGCATCCAAACGTATGTAACCAGATAGATAATGATGACCGTTCCCAGAATAAGCAAGATATAACGGGTAAGTGAGGTGCCGGTAATGGAACCGCGCACAATCTCGTCGATGGCATTACCAAGAAGACGAGGAGGCAGCAGTTCGGCAATGCCCACCAGAATAAGCAAGATGACACCGGTTAGGTATCGTTTGCGTTCCAGCCGGAAGAACCAGGCCAGGTTTTTAAGTACAGAGAACAAGTGTTATCCCTTCCTTTCGATGTCCGAGAAATGCAGATTCCGTTCATGTATGCCGAAAAGTACCCACAAAAAAAGACATACCGCACGCAGGCGGTATGTCTTCATATAATCATACGGCAGCATGGCTCAGAGAACAGAGCCGCCACCATATATAAGTTCGATTGTGAGTAAACATCACAGAGGTTCTAATGAAAGAACGCCTTGTCATGCCGACTTATGAACGGAATAATGATTTCGGGTGTGCTCCGGTATTTAGTTGTGTACTGAATTGACCTATCATATGTTTGTTAAACACCGTAATCACCCTTTCTTTTTTGGAAATAAATACAATGTAGACCTCGTATGTTTGCATCTTAACACCGGCTTTTACAATCTGTCAAACATTTTTCACAACTTAATTTGTCTTCATGTGGTCACTTGGGTTTGTATTCAAGTCCCTGTCGAGATATGATGGAACATATATATACAGAAGGAGCTGACACCAAATGAGTACCATACATGTATCCGATCAAGCTGCTCGCTGGTACAAGGAAGAACTGAATTTGAACGAGGGAGACAGCATTCGATTTTTTGCCCGTTATAGCTCTGGCGGAGGTCTTCACCCTGGATTTTCGCTAGGTATTGCTGTGGAGAAACCAAGACATCCTGCGGATCAAACCGAAGTGTCGGGGATTCAATTCTTTATGGAAGATCACGATTATTGGTATCTGAAAGGGCACCAACTGCATGTGGATATCGTTGATGAAGGTCAGGATATCGAATACCGTTATACCGAAGTCTAATCCTTGAAGTATTCTGCTAAGCAATAGATGGATTACAGGTCGCCACCGGCTTCCGAGTAGGAGGAGGGGATAAGCAGTGAATCTGCCAGCACGAGATTTGGCCCAGTATATAGCAAAACGCTCTCATATTGTTGTAAAGGCGGCTGTGCGGGCTGAGAACGAACAAGGTGAATTACTGCTGATTCAGCATGCTGAACACGGTCACTGGCGGTTGCCAGCAGGTGAGATGCGCCCGGGTGAGGCCATTGAAGATGCTGCACATCGGGAGTTGTGGGAAGAGACAGGTTGGACTGCTGATACCATGACACTGGAAGGTCTCTATTCGGGGCCTGACCTTCGGTATCTGCATTCAAGCGGAGATGAAGAGTATTATGTCATTGCTTTGTTTCGGACAGTGATCATTCAGGATGGCCTTGTGGAGTCGCGTGTAAATAGTGATGCAGGTCTGAAGTTTTTTTCGCTGGAGTCGTTACCACCTCTGAATCAGATTAGCCGAATTCTGTTAGCGCGGGATATTGCAGAATAAAATAAGTGTTGACGCAAAAAAATGACCTTGGCATGCACGATAAAGTGGATGCCAAGGTCATTTTTCTTAAAAATCCGATTTACGTGCTCAGAGCATGAATTACACCTGATCCAGTGGTTCATCATCCATCGCAAAATCAAAATCATCAATATCAAATACCTGTACAGGTGATTCGGACTCAATTATGCGTGCGATCAGTTCAACCTGATCGGTGAGAATTGGGATACTCAGTCGCTGAGATGTCAGCAGCAGTTCTGTCTCAATGGGATCGAAATACTCCCCGTACTGTGCCGTATCTATTGCGTTGATAATGGCAATGGATACTTGGTCACCAAATAAAATGGAGGGGCTTTTGGCCCATGGAACAAGTAACGCACGCTCTATTTTTTTCTTATTCAGCGGTTCCTCGAAATAAGAAATCATTTCATTGATTTTGGATTTCACATGCTGATCATCTGCCGGGTTATCCATCATGGGATCAGGACTGGTCTGGAATTCATATAGCTCAAGGATGGTGGTATAAGGAACAATATATTCAACAGGCGCGGGCGGCGCTAGCAATTGACCGTAAATGGCCACCATCACGGCTTCTGTAATAAACTGACGTGACATGGTTCCTTAATCCTCCTGCGCCATTAATAGTTGCAAAGTGAATCTATATTTCATGCAACAGCATAACCATAATAGTACGTGTTCAAATAGGACGGTTTTCAGTACCGAGAAGACATTTCGGCTGAATTCCATATTCGATGCTGATGATGCCTCTAGGCATCCTTCGTAATCAAAAGCGGACTTTTTGAACAACCTCTAATATGCATTATTCTGCTGTAGACTCGTGTACATAATTTGCATGAATAGAAGTATATCACACAACGGTGGGAAATACAGCCAATCTGCATAGCATGTCAGGTCACAACCTTCACAACTTGAATCAGGATTTGCCCAGTAGCAATGATAAAATTCCCGCCGCAATCAATGGACCCACAGGTACACCCTTGAACAGGGCAACGCCAAGTACCGTTCCGATTAACAGCCCTGCAACGACAGTTGGCTGTGTACCCATCAGCGTAGCACCACGTCCTCCGAGATATGCCACGAGTAATCCTACACCAATGGCGAGCAGTGATTTCCAGTGCAGGAAAGACTCACCGATCGTCTGCAGACTCATCTTGCCACTGGCAAGAGGTGCCATCACGCCAATGGTCAGAATGATAATGCCCAGTGTAAGTCCGTATTTTTCAAGCCATGGAAATGCCTGATTCAGGTTCAGGACTCGTAGCAACAACAGAAATACCATCGCTACGGTCACAGGTGTGTTGCTGCTGATAATCCCGAGAGCCGCAAATACGAGCAACAGCAGGGAAGTCATATCCATGGTTTTCATTTCCCTTCAGTCTGTCCACGTTGTTTGCTAACGATATGTTCCGCAATGTAACGTCCATGCCAGCGCCCGGATTCAATAAAGACTTCATTGGCATTACGCCCCGAAGCGATGACTCCGCCCACATATACACCAGGTACGCTACTTTCCATCGTTTGTGCATCATATAGAGGTTTATCCATATCATCAGACATTTCCACACCTACCGATGTGAGTAGTTGACGATCTGGACGGAAACCGGTCATTGCCAGTACAAAGTCATTATCCAGTTCCCGAGTGGAACCATCCGTGTGTATCAGACGAATCGAATCATCCAGTATTTCATTCACGCGTGATTCCAGGTGCAGTGTGATACGACCTTTTGTCACCATGCTCTCGAATAACGGACGTACCCATGGTTTAATATGCTGGGACAGACCGTTGCCGCGATAAACCATATCAATATGAGCTCCGACCCGAACCAATTCCATGGCCGCATCCACGGCGGAGTTGCTTCCTCCAATAATGGCGACACGTGTACGGGTATAAGGGTGGGCTTCCCGGAAGTAATGAGTTACTTTATCTTTATCTTCTCCAGGGATACCCAGATAGTTAGGATGGTCAAAATAACCGGTAGCTACAACTACATTGCGTCCAACATGTACGATGGCCTCCCCGCGGCGATTGAGCGTATGTACCTCAAACGTACCATCATCCTTGCGTTTAATTTCACGGGCTTCCTCATAGTTATGAACACGCAGACCAAAATGTTCGGTTACCCTGCGATAATAGGCAAGTGCTTCATATCGAAACGGTTTATCATTAGGTGTGCTGAACGGAACGTTCCCGATCTCAAGCAGCTCGGCTGTGCTGAAAAACTGCATATGGGTTGGATACAGATAAATAGATTGAACGATATTGTATTTCTCAACGATCACAGCGGACAGTCCCAGCCGCTCACATTCAATGGCAGCAGACAGACCGCATGGGCCTCCGCCGATAATAATGACATCTTCCATGTTCTTAATCCTCCTTATTTCAAGCAATATAATCCTACCGTAAATAACGAGCCAATGCCAGTTCAAGCGTGAGTTTAAATTAGACAAGCTTACTTGAATCCAAAGGAGTTGACGTGGAGAGGAGAAAAGACTAATATCAAATTAGATATATATCTAAACGAAAGCGAGATGAACGATGATGCAGCTGGAGAAAATTGTGGCTTATCATAAAGCGTTGGCTGACCCGACCCGGCTTCGCATGCTGCTGTTGTTGGCACAGGGTGAACTGCACGGACAGGCACTTGCCGAGCGGTTGAATCTGTCACAGCCAACCGTGACACATCATGCATCCAAGCTGAGGGAGGCGGCGCTGATCAAGGAACGACGGGAGAAAAATACAGTGTATTTCACACTAAATCCTTCGTTTATCCGCGAGAATGCACAGGCTTCGGTTGATTTTATCTTTAAGCGAGAGGAGGTTACGGATATGAGTGATGTGAACGAAACATTGAAAGCGTCGGTCATGAGAAATTTTTTCTCCAAAGATGGACGACTGCGTCAGATTCCGGCTCAATACAAGAAAAAACTGATTGTACTTGGTCATCTGGTCGAGCAGCTTGAATTTGGTCGGAAGTATACGGAGAAAGAAATTAATACATTTATAAAGCAATACCATGAAGACTTTGCCACGATTCGGCGGGAATTTATCATGCATCAGTTCATGTATCGGGAAGAGGAGATCTATGAATTGAATCCGAAGGAAATGTGGACGCGCTGGGATCAGGTCAAATAAAGTAGACAGGTAAAATAGTTTGGGCTTGACAACTGCAAAGCTCAGTGTGTAACATAATGGATAATTCTACAAGGGAGGCGATTGTTTATGACAAACTTAAATGCAGTATACGTTAATTTGAATGTGAACAGCGTCTCCGGAACGGATCAAAGCATGTAATTTTGCGTTAGCTGGATAGCAGTATCCATTGTAACGTGAAGTATCACATGCTCAGATGAAGCCACGGGTGACGCACCCGTGGCTTTTTTGTTTGCCGATAAAAGGGTGTTCCTGAATTGTTTATATCGGAGGGTTAAGTACTCTATCCGGTAGATCTACAAGAAGGGATGGTCTTTAATTCGGCTAACTACTTATTGCCGCGGGTGTATTTCTACTCGTGGTTTTTTGTTTTGATCTGAACCGGAGATGATTGTTCACTCGGCTTGAATGAAGTAAACAAACTTATTTTGGGAGGAATTTTTATTTTAGATAATCATATTGAGAAGTACGGCTGGTCTGCAAAGTGGCAGAAACTGTGGCAAGAGACAGGAATGGAAGAGCAGGAGAAAAAGCCAGCCAGAATTATCGCAGACCATGGACATCTGCAACGTTTGGTTACAGAAGAGGGCGAATGCTGGGGAAGAATATCGGGTAGAATGCGTCATGATAGTCTGGAGACCAGCTTGGTACCAGCGGTTGGAGATTGGGTGGCGATTACAGGTCAGGCAGGTGAAGAAGCAATTATTCACAATCTGGTGCCCCGTCGGAGCAGGGTATCGAGACAGGCAGCAGGTCCGGTGACCAAGGAACAATTAATCGCCGCAAACGTAGATACACTGTTAATCGTGGCTGCACTTAATCATGATTTTAACCTTAGACGACTCGAAAGATACGTGATGATGGCTTGGAATGGTGGCGTAAGGCCAGTCATTGTCTTGAGCAAAAGTGATCTGTGCAACAATGTGGAAGAACAGATCCGAAGTGTAGAAGGGATTGCTCCAGGCGTTGAAGTGCTTGCGATATCTGCAGTGGAGGGTCAAGGGAAATCCTTATTGGAACGATACTTGCAGCCAGGGCTGACTGTTGCGCTCACAGGATCTTCTGGGAGTGGCAAGTCTACGCTGGTGAACTGGATGATGGGTGAGGATGTGCAGCTTACACAATCCGTCCGCGAGGGAGACAGCCGTGGGAGACATACGACAACACACCGGGAGATGTTTGTACTTCCACAGGGAGCCGTATTGATCGATACTCCGGGAATGCGCGAGCTTAATCTTTGGGATGAGGGCAATGATGGGCTGTCGCATGCGTTTGGAGAAATTGAAGAACTTGCGGCCAAGTGCAGATTTCTGGATTGCAGTCATACACGGGAAGCTGGATGTGCAGTGAAAGAGGCCATACAGGATGGTTCATTGGATGAAAAAAGACTGAATAATTATCTGAAAATGCAGAAGGAATTGCAATATCAGCAACGCAAGGAAGAAGTGGCATCCAGAAGGCGTACCGCCTCCAGCAAACCGGCCAATAGTCGCAAACCCAAGCACTCCCGTAGTGTGAAAGAGTGGGAGGAAGCCTG
This sequence comes from Paenibacillus sp. FSL k6-2145, assembly GCF_037976585.1. NCBI lineage: Bacteria > Bacillati > Bacillota > Bacilli > Caryophanales > Paenibacillaceae > Paenibacillus > Paenibacillus sp. FSL k6-2145. The sequence continues at coordinate 4,702,024 of NZ_CP150267.1, forward strand.
AAATCAGGCGGGCATCATCCGGCATCTTGCATAAGATAGGTCAGGAGGGATGTCATTATGCCAGATTACAGGATTATTGTAGATCTGTCTGACCACATGTTATATCTTCTGGATGGCAATCAGGTGATTAAGGGCTATCCTGTGGCAACCGGAAAGATGCTCACGCAGACTCCAAACGGGGAGTTCACTATTATTAACAAACAATCGAATCCAGGTGGGCCATTTGGCGTGTTCTGGATGGGACTGTCAGCTCCCCATTATGGTATACACGGAACCAATGAGCCTTGGTCTATTGGCAAATCCGTCTCCCATGGTTGTATACGCATGTACAACTCGGATGTACTGGACCTGTCTTCCAAGGTATCTGTAGGCACTAGGGTAACGATCCGGCCGTAGGGCCGGATGTGACTTTATAAGAGGTAGTTCAATGGATAAATTTGGAATTATAGAAAGAAGAACATATAATATGGTAAATCTACGGCAGTTACGAGAGAAAGTGAGTGATAGCTATGCTGATCAGGCCGGCGCGTGAAGGGGATGCGCAGGGGATAGCCCATGTACATACGGAGAGTTGGAAAACAACATATCGGGGAATTGTGCCTGACGATTTTTTGGATCATTTGACTATAGAATCAAGATTGTCTCAGTGGGAGAAGACCATTCGTTCTGGCGAAAAGGATCAGATCCTGGTGGTAGCTGAACAGGATCATGGGAACATTGTCGGATTTGCGTGTGGGGGTAAGGAGCGTGAAGGCAAATTACCTTATGATGGAGAGTTGTACGCTATATATTTGCTGAAGGAAGTGCAACAAACGGGGATAGGTCAGCAACTGGCGACACATGTCGTTCATCATCTGCAGACTTACAATATGAAACGTTTGATCATATGGGCTTTGGAGCGTAATTCAGCTTGTCGCTTCTATGAAAAGATGGGAGGCACTCCAGTCCAGACACAGTCTCTCCGCATTGGTGGTCAAGATCTGATCGAAGTTGGCTACGGATGGGAAGACTTGAGCCTCTTTGGAGAGAAAAGCCTGCCCGACTGATGAAAGACGTCCAGATGGCGACAGAATAGTGTGGGTTGTGTTGTTTCCTTAAGCTTAAAGAATGGAATAGCTAATTCAGGTCTTCACGTTTGCGTAATTCTGAACAAGGTTAATGATGTATTACACCGTTGTGCAGGTGTGACATTTAATCTTGATCAGGAGGCGTATTCACATGACTTTAATGGACACTGAACATACAACATGGACGAAACAATATATTAATGGCCAATGGGTAGATGGCTCCGGTGAGAAAACAATGGAGAATATCAATCCTTATACGGGAGAAGTTATTGCCACATGGCGCTCTTCCAATAAGAAAGACATAGATAAGGCTTATCAGTCAGCTCAGAAAAATTCGATTGAATGGGCGAAGTCTTTGCCCGCTGCGAAAGAAGAGGTATTGCGTAAAGTTTCATCCCAGATGACAGAGCGAAAAGAGGAGATTATTCAACTGTTGATCACGGAATCCGGGAGTACCCGAATCAAATCGGAGGCGGAGTTTGCAGCGGCTAAACGCATTGTGGACGAAGCAGCATCTTTTCCTTATCGCATGAAGGGTGAGATTATTCCGTCCAATACTCATGGCAAAGAGAACCGTGTGGTTCGTGAGCCGAAGGGAGTGATTGGTGTTATCGGGCCATGGAACTTCCCTTTGCATCTATGCCTGCGATCTGTAGCTCCAGCAATTGCTCTTGGGAATGGTGTAGTGATTAAACCAGCATCAGACACTCCGATTACGGCAGGTTGGCTCATTGCCGATTTGTTTGAACAGGCTGGTCTGCCTGACGGAGTGCTGAATGTCGTTGCGGGAAGTGGCAGCGAGATCGGGGATTACTTTGTCGCTCATCCGGTTCCCAAAGTAATTTCATTTACGGGTTCCACAGAAGTTGGGCAAGGGATCGGTAAACTGGCGGGTGAACATTTAAAAGAAACGGCACTGGAACTAGGTGGCAACAACGCGATGGTTGTGCTTGAAGATGCGGACATTGAACGTGCTGCCGAAGCGGCAGTCTTTGGCAAGTTTCTGCATCAGGGACAGATCTGCATGGCTCTGAATCGTATCATCGTGCATGCCGATATTTACGACCAATTCGTCGAATCATTTGTTGCCAAAACGAAGAATGTCCAGGCAGGTGATCCGGCGGATGCCAAAACACTCGTGGGTCCACTCATTCGGGAAAAAGAGGTAGAACGATTGCTGGAACTTGTGAACAAAGCTGAAAATGAAGGAGCACAGTTATTGCTCGGGGGGACCAGTAAAGGCAGTGTGCTGTCTCCTACTGTACTTGCCGATGTTCAACCTGAACAAGATATCGTGCAGCAGGAATTGTTTGGCCCGGTGGCAGTGATCATGAAGGCTCATGATGAACAGGAAGCTGTTCGTTTGGCAAATGATACGCCTTATGGACTTAGTGGTTCCGTATTCACCAAAGATCTGAATCGAGGATATCAGGTTGCCCAGCGCATTGAATCGGGTATGGTGCATGTAAATGATCAGTCTGTGAACGATGAAGCGCATGTGATGTTTGGCGGTGAAAAAGCTTCAGGGATTGGACGTTTCGGTGGGGATTGGGCCATTGAGAAGTTTACACGTACGCGTTGGATCAGCATTCAGCACCAATATCGGGAATATCCGGGAGTGAAATAAGTCGAAAAAGAGTGAACTAGCAGGGGCATTTATGAATGTTTAGAGTGGGTTATAAAAAGATCGACAAATCATGCGAAAGTCCGTCTCCAGCTTGGTGGGACGGGCTTTTTGCACAATTTTACACCTCAGCAAAATACGGCTTAATATAAGAGCGGAAAAGCTGTTTGGGGCTGACGCTATCTGGTTATTTATGGATACACGGAAGAATCGATCCGTAAATCCAATGGCAAAGGGGCTTAAATTCATGTCCATTGACCGCTTTATTCTGAGGAAACTGAATACCTGTCAGGAAGAACATACACGTGCCAATTTGGTTCGGCTGTTTGTCATTCGTATTCGTAAAGCCGAGATTGCGGAAGAACATGATGCCGCCTATGTCCTGAGCAAACTGCACTGAGTGATGGCTGCTAATAATTGCGATCCGCTGTTAACGTGTATACAACTCAAAAAAGGAAGCTTGTCTATAACGACAGCTTCCTTTTTCATGTCTTGTAATGAATGTGTCTTGGTTGACTCCTTTTAATATAAAGATAAAGCAAGGGAGTCGTTTTCACTTCGACTGTGGAGAATGGCTTCTCCATTAACAATCTCAATACTAATTAAAGAATGCAGACATTTTTGAATGGCGCGTTTACCGTTGCTAATTTTATGCTCAAGAGCACTGCTAAGCAATCTTAATGTCTTCTGCATAGGTTGTTTGTTTTCTTGATTAAAATATACAGGGATTGATTTGTTTTGAAAGGTTATTAGGGTTCTCACTTGAAATCACCTCACGGTTGTTATTTCATACAGGTAATATTAAATTCCAATGCTTAAAATTACCTTAAAATCAGCTTATGAAAACATAAAGGTGGGTAATGTTTGAAAAGTGTTCACAATTCAATTGTGAGCGAAGGAATAAAAGTCCTGAAAAACGTAACTTAATTACCATTTAAATGGAACAAAAAACGAAGAGTTTCGTATCCTCGCAATATTTAAATGCATAACTGCCACGAAAGTTCTGAGTCGAATGTACGATATTTTAATATATACGTGGGTCATATGTAACAAAATTACAGGTGGTACATTGCAAACAGGGTGTTTATGTAAGAAAATAGGGTTGATATAACGATTCATTCTCTTTTTTTTGATTTAATCTGACATTAGGACAATTTACATATGAGACCATGGGAGGGATTCGGATGATTCTAACCGTGTATTCCGGCCGCGAGGAAGGAGAATGGTTCGACATTGATGTTCCGGACGAATGTACCATTGAACATTTGAAGACATTACTCGGTGTTCGCATTTTTGGACAGGCACCGGGAGACGGCATTCAGTACATCCTTGAAGCCAAGTTTCCGGAAGGTCTGTGGTTCTCTCCGCAGAACGCACAGCAGTTAATGGAAACAGGGCTGCGACAAGGCAGTTGCGTACGTGTCCAGCGGGCTTTTTCAACGACTTCGGAAGAAGCGCCTGTATATGGAAGACGTTCATTGTTTCAACAGGACAGCAACGAATAGGGCTTTTGAACGTATACATTCATTATTGAACGAACTAAAGGAGGTCTTCTCTTCGTGAATGTGTTATATCAGCGTTCTCCAAGAATGACACCGGTTCTCAAGGAAGAAGGACTCGAAATACTCAGGCCTCCAACAGAACCGAGCAAACCCACGTTTTCCATGATATCCATTATTGTGCCGATCATGATGACCATGGTCAGCATTGGTTTCTACGTATATATCAATATGACCGGCAAAATGAATAACAGCAGTTATATGATGTTTCAGATGATGACGGTCATGATGATGCTTACTTCTTACACCATTCCATTCTTCGTGTATCTGAGCAACAAGAAATCATATCGCAAAAAATTGGAAGAACGAAAAACAATGTATCTTGCCCAACTGGACAAACACCGGGAAGAACTGAAGGAAGCTCAGGCGGAGCAAGTGAAAAGCCTGTACGAAATTCATGGTGATCCGGGTGTGTGTCTTCAAGTGGTGAAGAACCGGAACAGTTCCCTGTGGGAGCGTTCACCAGAGGATGATGATTTCCTTCAGGTGCGCATTGGTACGGGAGAGATTCCATTTCGCATCAAACTTCAGGTTCCGCGGATTGATGGATACGAGAAGGATGAGCTAATTGAAGCGGCCCATGAACTTGCGGCTGAATTCCAGACGGTACCGGATGCTTCCATTACATTGCCTTTGTTCCAATCGAAGGTTATGGGACTTGTCGGTGATCGGGAGGAAGTGCTTGCTTCCCTGCGAGTCATCATCTCACAGCTGACAGTACGCCATTCTCCGGATGAATTGAAGCTTGCTGCTTTCTATGAAGAAAAGGACAGCAAGGAATGGGACTGGCTTCGCTGGATGCCCCATATCTGGGATGAAGACCAAGGACAACGCTATATGGCCGACAGGCACAGCGGTGCGCATCAATTAGCGGACAGCTTGTTTTCCGTGTTGAACCGGCGTCGTAACAATAAGGAAGACCGTTACAAGAAAAGCGTACAAACGCCATGTTACGTTGTAATTCTCTCCGATACGCAATTGATTGAAGAAGAACCGTTACTTCCGCTGCTGCTGGAGTCGGCTCAGGACATTGATGTATGCACCATCATACTGGCTAATCGCAAGGAGTCTCTACCGATGCATTGTCAGTTGATTATGGATGCCTCGAAAGGCAAAGGGGTGTATATCAAAAAAACGGAAGATGCAGATGTTATTCAACAAACGTACAAGCCTGATGTGATCTCGAAGGAGATGGCAGAGGCACTTTCCCGTTATATGTCACCGATCCGGTTAAAGCGGTCATCTGCTTCAGATATCCCACAAGTGCTTCCGTTATTCGATATGCTGAGCACATCTCGCGTGGAAGATCTGGATGTGGTGTCCAGGTGGGGACAGACGAGATATCCTGACACACTGCCCGTACCAATGGGTGTACGAGCTGGCGGCAAAAAAATAGCGATAAACCTGCATGACAAAATTGAACGTCAGGGTCATGGTCCCCATGGTCTGATTGCAGGTACAACCGGTTCAGGTAAAAGTGAAGTCATCCAGTCCATCGTAGCTTCACTCGCTGCTGAATTCCATCCACACGATCTGGCCTTCATGCTGATTGACTATAAAGGTGGCGGGATGTCCAATACATTTGTTGATCTGCCTCATGTGGTAGGGACGATCACCAATCTGGATGGCAATCTGATCGAGCGGGCGAATATCTCACTTCGGGCCGAACTGGTCAGAAGGCAAAAAATATTAAATGATGCGGGAAACCTCCAGCATATTGATGAATATTACAAAATTCTGCGCTCCAGACATGAACAGCCACTTCCGCATCTGGTTATTATCATTGACGAGTTTGCTCAATTGAAGCGGGACCAGCCGGAGTTCATGGATGAATTGATCAGTATCGCGGCCATTGGCCGGACACTTGGGGTTCATCTAATTCTGGCAACCCAAAAGCCAGCTGGTGTTGTGGACGATAAAATATGGAGTAATTCGCGCTTCCGGATCTGCCTTCGCGTACAGAGTGAGGGAGATAGCAGGGATATGATCAAGATTCCAAATGCTGCCTGGATTACAAAGCCTGGTCGTGGATATTTCCAGGTTGGTAGTGATGAAGTGTTTGAAGAAATGCAATTCGCCTGGAGTGGTGCACCCTATAACCAGCAGGAGGATTCAACGACGGTATTGCCTGTTATGGAAGTACGCCTGAACGGTAAGCGGGAGCCTCTGTTAACTGGAGAGCGTAGAGCCGTTCTCAAAGGTGAAGATGTTCCGAAACAGCTTCAGGTATTTATTGATTATGTTGCGCAGTCTGCAGCGGATGCGGGTATCCGTCGTTTGCCAGGACCATGGTTGCCACCTTTACCAGAGACACTGGAATGGGAAGGTCTTCAGGAATGGCAGGAAGAAGAGAATCGGGATCTGCTGCTTGATGGCGGAGCGAGTGGTCTGAAACCACTGGTTGGTTTGCTGGATGATCTCCCTAATCAGCGCCAACAGCCGCTCGCATTGCCTGTGGATCAAGGCCATCTGGTCGTGTACGGCATGCCGGGACTAGGAAAAACAACTTTTGTTCAGACCTTGCTTATGTCTCTGGCCCGTTCCCACAGAACTGAGCCTTGGCATGGTTACATTATCGACATGGGTCGCATGATGAAGGACTTTGCAGCACTACCTCAGATCGGTGGCGTGATGATGGCTGAAGAGGAAGACCGGATCAAGCGGTTATTCCGCTATATTCTCAAGCTGTCAGCACAACGCAAAGATATCATCTCGGAGGCGGGTGTTAAAACGATTTCGGCGTACCGCCGGACAGCTCACGCGGCTGTACCGCAGGTTGTGGTCGTTATCGATGGTTATCTTTCATTCCGCAATGCCTATCCGGAAGAAAATGAACTTCTGGAGACGATCCTGCGTGAAGGCGGAAGTTTGGGTATCACCTTTGTGCTCACCGCCAATCGGGTAACAGATGTATTTGAAAAATTCAGAAGCAATATTCCCAATGCGGTTTCATTTGAGTTATCCGATCCAAGCGATTATTATTATGCCGTGGGAAGACCTTCCAAGGCGCCAAGCCAACTTCCGCCAGGAAGAGGTCTGGTCAAAGGGCAAGTGCCTCCATTAATGTTCCAGGCGGCATTACCTTCTTCAGGGGCAGATGAGGGCAAGCGTTCATCGGCACTGCGCCGTACGATTGCTGAGATTCGCCAAGGCTGGACAGGGGAAGAAGCACCGCAGATTGCTCCACTTCCGGAAGAGATCAAACTGAAAGATCTGCTCATTCGGACAGGATCATATGGTCAGGCTTGGGATACATCGTCTGTAACTGTCCCTGTGGGACTGCTTACGGATGATCTGGAACCATTCGAGCTTAATCTGCGTGAAGGTCCGCATTTCATGGTAACAAGTCCGATGGAAGGCGGCAAAACAACATTTTTATTGACATGGATGTTATCACTGGCTTATCATGCTTCTCCGGAAGATGTGCAAATATACACAGTAGATATGCGTTATGGCTCAGGTGGGCTGGGGGAAATCAGCAGTTTGCCCCATGTCCGTGGACATGTATCGCGAGAAGAACAGCTTGCACCTGTGATTCAACAGTTGTACGATGAAGTTCTGAAAAGAGGCGAGATTTCCGGTGGACCGGAACTTGTGCTCGTCATCGATGATGCGGACACCTTGTCCAAGCAGCTAAACGATTTTAATGTAAAAGATCAATTGGGAGCGATTGTTCGTCAAGGAAGGGATCGCGGTGTACACGTGATTCTGTCCGGGGTTCCGGCAGACTTCCCGACCTTCGGTTCTGACTGGGTAACGGATGTGAAGGCTTCCCAGAGCGGAATGCTGTTCGGGACTTTAGACCCTAACGATCTCTCGTTCTTCCGTATACCTTATTCCGAATCTGGAGGTAGTTCAGGTGGGCTGAAGGTACTGCCTCCGGGTCAAGGTTATTATGTAAAACGTAAATATTCCAGGGTTAAAGGTGCAGTTCCATGTGATGACAGCTGGAAAATGACCGATTGGATTTCTGAAATTCGTGACCGATGGCATGTTGTAGTTTGAGGGGAGGTGGCTCATAATGTTGACGGTTCATGATTCTAAGCAAAAGGTAGTCACGTTGCAAACAAAGGAACTTTTTTTCCTAGCTGGTATTCTCGGTTCAGACCGACTGCTTGGTGTGGAAGATCCGTTTCGCGGCTATATGGCGGAGGATATCGCGATGGAGTGGGAGCGTGTCAAAACCTCCCTGCTTGACAAAGGATATCTGATTCGGGATCAGGATACCGATGAGCTGATCATGACACCGACCGTTTTCTCCAGGGTAGCCATTGCCGGATTGTCTGACAGAGCTTGTTGGATTCGCTACACGATCAACGGCAAGTCGTATGAGAGTTATATCCATTGCACGGATGAGCGGGTCGTTGAAGTTTCCCGTGTTGACGAAGTACCGGACTCGTTCCGGCTCAGCGATCTGGGAAGTGTTCGTGAAGCCATTGATGTTCTGATAGAGCGGATGAAATGGAGCGGCCATTCTCCTGCGGAGAAACCGGCCCTAATGTGCTCCAAGAAAAAATTTTATGATGTCATGAATGAGCTCGAAAACAGCGGAGTACAGACCGTAGCAGCGGAACTCGAACAGGAGACAAGTGATCCTGAGGGCTCACTAGCACTGGCACGCTGTCTGGTGGGTAAGGAGTCAGACGGGGAGCTCAGGTTGCTTGTATGGAATGAAGACGGGTGGAAGTCGCAGTCGGCAGCATTTGCTGCAAGTGCGGTATCCAACTGGTTGTTCCGGATGAGCACTGCGGCTTCAGATGATTGGCTTGTTGCAGCACTAACGACTAGAGAACAGTTTCACGAGATGCTGCTGGACTGGCTTAAACAGCCTGCAGGGGAAGAGGAAAGGTGATGGTAAATGCGCATTCGTGTGGAACCGGATGTGCTTCGGGCACTGAGCAAGCAGATTCAGTATGCAGCGGAGCAAATACAGCAAAAGATGACAGTGTTGGATCAGGCGATTCATTCGCTGGAGTGGGAGGTAGAATCCCGCGCAGCGGTGATGAATGAATGGAATCACAGTAAACGACTGGGCGAGGATGCGCTGCGTCGATTAATGGACTTAAGCGTACAGCTGGGACGCAAAGCGTTGTTATTCCAGCAGGCAGACATGGAGTATCGTTCCGTGCTGAGTCATGTGAACACAGCCTATGGTAATGCGGTCAATATGCTGAATGTTCTTCAGAACAATCGTACAGGAGAAATCATGCCTGCACATTCTGCAACTGTAGCTGTAGTATCCGATCCCCTTTCCGCAATGGCGGCCGTATATCGTGTTCAGGATGCCGCTCCGCCTGATGGCTCCCCGGCTACACTGGTGCAGGCTATGCAGCCTGAGCCTGTAGCATGGAGATTCACAGATCCTTCCTTTCGGGGAAGAAGAGGGTCCGAGCCTGTGGTTTCCTGAACAGCATGAATAAAAGTAACAGCAGGAAGTGAATCTTTTTTTGTAAATAGGCTGTTAGGAGAAGTTTCAAGTACTGAAAATGGGGTAAATAGGATTAGGTCCTTCGGCTTTTGTCCGATCGATCCTGGTATAGTACAATTTGAACAAGTAAAAATTTAATTGCACAAACCAAGGAGGAATTTACAAATGGCAGGACGTATTTTAGTTACCCCAGAGCAGCTTGATCAGGTTTCCAACCAATTTAAACAAAGCGGTGAGCAAAGTCAGCAAATCGTATCTACATTGACTCAATCCATCACAAGCATGGAAGGACAATGGGAAGGTATGACAAAGCAACGCTTCTTCCAAGAGTTCCAAGAAGCTAGCAAACAAATGCAATCATTCGTTCAAACGCTGAACAGCATCAGCGCTGAACTTACAGCTATTGCTAACAAATTCCGTACAGCTGACCAAGCTCGTTAATCTGCTTTACATAGATCAGGCCGATGTGAAGTCTGAATTCGTCCTGAATTATAGGTGGATAGCAAGCTGAAGATGTACAACTACAGCAAAAACCGGGCGTTGTCACAACACCCGGTTTTTGCTGCAACTATGACACTAGGACAGAGAGAGGGATAAGCATGTCTTTTCAACCAAATCCCGGGGATGAAGTGGTGATTAACGACATTGCCTATACGATTGGGCAACATCCGGCTGCGCCGGGTCTGGCTTATGCCCAAGCCGGAAGGCAGGGGATTGTTTATCAGTTGATACCCCGTAATGGTTCCATTCATGGGGCCAAAGCACTAAAAGTATTTTTTCCTAAATTCCGTATTCCAGCTATGGTGTATCAGTCTGAACATATGGAGTCTTACAGTGAACTGCCAGGTTTGCAGGTATGCAAGCGTGATGTGCTCACTCCGGAAAGAAACGGAGCGCTCATTGGAAAACATCCCGATCTGTTATATGCGGTGTTGATGCCATGGGTGCAAGGTCAGACCTGGTTCGATGTGATCAGTGATCAGAGACAGTTGACGGCTGAAGAGAGCCTGAAGCTGGCCAGAGCGCTTGCTGGAACAGGTTCGGCTATGGAACAACGTGGACTGGCTCATTGCGATATGTCCGCTCCCAATGTAATGATTCCGTTTTTTTCCGAAGTGGAGAACCTGGGGAAGACGTCTGCGGTAGAACTTGTGGATGTCGAGCAGATGTACGGTTCCAAAATGGATCGTCCGGATGCCCTGCTTGCCGGGTCACCCGGTTATGCAGCCCATCGAACAGTGCACAGCGGTTTGTGGAGTTCATATGCTGACCGATTTGCCGGAGCTGTTATTATTGCTGAAATGTTAAGCTGGTCGGACCCTGTGATTGTAGAGAAAGCGTGGGGCGAAAGTTATTTTGACCAGCATGAAATGCAAACAGTGAGTGAACGGTATTATGCGATGCGGGAGTCCCTTGAGAAGCGTTGGGGTTCCAAACTGTCAGATCTGTTCATTCGAGCTTGGGAAAGTCACGATCTGAGCAGCTGTCCGACGTTTGGTGAGTGGTATGTTGCATTGGCTGCGGTAGACGTGGATCAGGCCAATGCGGCGGCTGCTGTGACATCGGAAGAAGAAACTGCCAATCCGTCCGAAGCAGCTGATGTGAATCTGAAAAAGAGCTCAGAACCAGTAAGTGAACCGGTGAATACGCAAGACGGGAACCGTCCTCAAACGCCGCAATCTCCCGATCAGGAAGCGGTTGTGAACCGTCTGTTCCTGCAAGCAAGAGCCCTGGAGGATGAAGATAAACCGGCTGCAGCACTGGAAGTGTACCGCTCGCTTTATCATTTTATCCCTCATAACAGCGCGATGCAGATGGAAGTTGAGGCTGCAATCAAGGAACTGGATGCCAAGCTTAATCCAAAAGAAGACACAGACAAACCTGTACCTGTGCCATTCTACAGATCCAAAAAGTTCATGATTTCCTCCGCTGTGCTTATTCTATTGCTGGCAGGTGGCGTGCCAACGGTTAAAATACTCGCCGATCAGGCAGAGGTGAAACAGAAAGAACAGCAGGAAGCCACACGACTGGCAGAGATCAAAGCTGCGGAAGAGGCTGAAGCAGCAAAGGCAGCTGCGCTCAAACAACAGGAAGAACAAGAGAAGCAAAAGGCCGCAGATGCTGCAAAACTGGACGCAGAGGAAAAGAAAAAGCTCGCTGAAGCCAAGCAGAAGGAAGCGGAAGCAAAGAAAAAAGAAGAAGAACGTAAGGCGTTACAAGCCAAGTACGACAAACAGGCGAAATATGAGGCCTATCTGGTGAAGCAGGAGCAGCAGAAGAAAGAAGCCGCTAAGAGAGCGCAGCAGGAGAAGTACGATAAACAGGCAAAATATGAAGCTTATCTGGTCTGGAAAAAAGAGAATGATGCCAAGCTTGCAAAACAGGAAGCGGAGCGTAAAGCGGCAGCTGAAGTTAAACGTCAACAGGAGATTGCTCAGAAAGCAGCTCTGAAGAAAAAACGTGCCCAGAATGTGGTCACGCTGATTGCTCATTATAATAAGACGTATAACGCGCAAAAAGGCAGAAAAATTGAAAATGCGGAAGCATATGCCCGTGATTTCAAAAATCTTTACAATACCGATGCTTCCTATTTCAAAGGTGTCGGCAAAGTGGCCGCTCGAATGAGTGCCATTAACAAATTCCTGAGCAACAACAGCTACACGTTGCCCAACTTATAGTACGTGTTCAAAAAGGACGGTTTTCAGTACCGAGAAGATGGGATGAAGCTAGAAATGGAGTAGCGGAGCGTAGGGAAAACTACGTGAGCAACGGACATTTCGGCTGAATTTCATATTCGATGCTGATGATGCCTGAAGGCATCCTTCGTAATCAAAAGCGGACTTTTTGAACAACCTTGTAAATTAATGTGAATGATGGAGGTGACTCACCCTAGATGAACTACACGATTCAAGCATCACAGCGTACACCTGCACTTATTATATATTTAATTGATATTAGCGCCTCCATGAACATGGTTCTGGAAAATCGTCGACGGATTGACGTCGTCTATGATGCCCTATCTCTCGCGATCCGCCAAATGGTGTTTCGCTCTACAAAGGGAAATCGTCTGACACCTCGCTATCGTATAGCCATATTAGCTTACAGCGATGATGTATATGACTTGTTGAACGGTATCAAAGGAATTGACGAGATCGCTGCCGTTGGTTCTCTGCCTGACTTGACACCGAAACGGTTTTCAGATTCTGCGAAGGCTTTCCTGCAGGCGGAAAAGATTCTGCAGGCCGAAATTCCGAATATGCAGGATTGTCCTGCACCACTTGTGTGCCATATGACCGATGGGGTAGCCACAGGTGAAGATCCTGAGCCCATTGCGAAAAGAATCATGGGCATGAGTGTACCTGACGGCAATGTACTGGTGGAGAATATTTTTATATCGGATCATCTGCTGGAAGGACCAATTGCTGAACCTAGAAGATGGAAGGGAATCTCTTCGGAAACAAATCTACAGGATGAGCATGGAGAGAAGCTGCGGAATATGTCATCCGTCCTGCCCGAAAGTTATCGGGAAATGCTTGTTGAAGCTGATTATTTGCTTGCACCCGGTGCACTCATGATGCTGCCAGGTACATGTGCAGAATTGGTATCAATCGGGTTCCAGATGTCCGCTGCTACGCCTGTGAGATAGGAGGGGAATCATGAGAGCGATGCGTTTGGCAACATTGTCTGCTGGAGATAAGGGGGGCCATGCCGAGCAACGGCATGGCAACTTTCGCTATGTGAGTGTACAGACCGGGGAACAGCCGCTAACTCGCTATCAGGGCACATTCAAGTGCAGATATGGTTATGGCAGAGCGGCTGAGACGGTACATCAGGGAGATACCGGACAGGACTTTGCTGCGGTGCGTATGAAAGGGAATATTTGCAATTTTGTTTTGTGTGATGGGGTAGGCATGAGTTACCTGGGCGATTTTGCAGCGCGTTTTCTAGGGAATGCTTTGCTGGATTGGTTGGAAACAACGCAACACACAACGGTAGAGGGTGTTGAGCGTCTTCTCCATGATCTAACCCTTCCTGCATCTGAGCAATTGGAGAAATTACAGCCACTGGAAAGTTCCCCTTTGTTGCTGCGTGAAGTGTTGATGGAAAAGCGAAGTCGGGGCAGTCAGGCCATGTATGTATGTGGACGGATCGAGCTCACGGGAGGCGGCCGCAAAAGTCGGGTGTGGCTTGCGTGGCAAGGAGATTCCCGTATTCGCCTGTGGCGTAATGGTCAGGAACAGTCTGAATTATTTCAGACTCACTGCAAGACAAATGAGCGTTGGTCTACACTCGAAGGTCCCGTTGGAGGTAAACCGCACATCTATGAGACAAAAGGTTCAGCAGGTGATTCGCTGCGGCTCCAGTTATATACGGATGGACTGAACGACCTGGATGCCATACAAGCCTATGTCCCGGATGAACACATTCAGGTATTGCTGGATGCTACACATACCGGCGGACTTGAAGATGATGCCGCTTTCATTGAGCTGGAATGGTGAGTGCCAGTTATAAAGTTGTGGACCGATCCTGAAGTTGCTGTGACGTTGGTGTAGCTCAATGGTGAAAAAACTTGCTGGTGTTGATTTAAAAGACACTCTTTTTGGGTAATCTTGTGAAGAATTGACTTTGAGCTTGAACGTACATTCTTACATAATTGCTAAAATGAAGGAGTGGGATGGATAATGACACAGCATAACGGCAAGTCACGGTTCCAAGGCAAGGTTGCGATTATTACCGGAGCAGGCTCCGGGATTGGGAAAGCCACTGCGGTCAAGCTGGCTAAAGAGGGTGCACATGTTGCATTGTTTGATCTGGTGAATGATCGGATCTCGGAAACGGAAGCAGAGATTAATGCGCTGCACCCCGGTGCGGCAAGAGCATTTGATGTAGACATTTCCGACCCGGCACGTGTGGAAAAGGCTGTACTGGAAACCGTTGAGTTATTCGGCGGTTTGGATATTGTTTTTGCCAATGCGGGCATTAACGGTGTCTCGGCACCCATTGAGGAGATTCAGGTTGAGGATTGGCAGCAGATTATTACAACCAACCTGAATGGTACATTTTTCACGATTAAATATGCATTGCCTCACGTGAAAAAACGGGGTGGCGGCAGTATCATCATCACGAGTTCGATTAATGGCAATCAACGTTTCTCAAGCTTTGGCATGTCGGCGTACAGCACGTCCAAGGCAGGACAGGTTGCTTTTGCCAAGATGGCTGCACTTGAGCTGGCGAAGTTCAAGATACGTGTGAACGTGATCTGCCCAGGAGCGATTGCGACAAATATCGATCAAAGTACGGTCAAAACGGATGATCTGCAACAGATCATTATTCCGATGGAGTTCCCGGAAGGACAGCAACCGCTTGCGGACGGGCCGGGTCAGCCGGAACATGTTGCCGATCTGGTAAGCTTCCTTGCATCGTCCGAATCCAGACATATTACCGGAGCAGAGATCGTGATTGATGGTGCAGAATCATTGCTCAGCTAAGTGAGCATTCTGGATAAATTTCATTTTTGCTAAGGCGTGTCTTAGGGTGTGTCTGCGATAGTCGTTCCTCTGGAACGGCTTTTTTTGTTATAATGCTAACATTCGAATAGAGATATTGAAGAGCAGTAGGTACATTCAATAGGAGCGATCATATGCATATAGAGTTACCGATACAAGAGGTTATTCCTGAGTTAAAACAGTTATTTCGGGATCAAGATACAGGTGTGTTAATTGCAGAGCCAGGAGCGGGAAAAACAACTGTTGTACCGCTGGCTTTGCTGGAAGAACCGTGGGTTGCGGGACGGAAAATCATAATGCTGGAACCCCGGAGGCTGGCCGCGCGTTCGGCTGCGTCGAGACTGGCGGCTACGCTTGGGGAAAAAGCGGGTCAGACTGTAGGATATCGTGTACGCATGGATACCCGGGTGAGTCAGGGGACACGCATTGAAGTGGTGACGGAAGGGGTATTGACCCGGATGTTGCAGCAGGACCAGGGTCTTGAAGATACGGCAATGATTATATTCGATGAATTCCATGAGCGGCATCTACACGGGGACTTGGGCTTGGCCCTTACATTGGAGTCGCGAGCGATGTTACGTCCAGATCTGAAACTGTTGGTCATGTCGGCTACCCTTGATCCTGTTCCCGTCTGTGCATTGCTTGGCGAAGGTACAAAATCAATTCACTGTCCGGGACGCACGTTTCCGGTGGAAACACGATATGTGCCGAGACCAGCAGCTATGCCGCTGGAACAATTCACGGCTCAGACGGTGACCAAGGCATTAGTCGAACAGGAGGGGGACGTGCTTGTTTTCCTTCCAGGGGCTAGAGAGATACACCGTACAGAGCGGGAGTTATCAAATGGATCTCTTCCTGGACATGTGAAAGTTCATTCCCTGTATGGCAGTATGCCGGTGGAACAACAGGATGAGGCCATACGTCCGGCGGCTGAGGGTACGCGCAAAGTGGTGCTGTCCACCTCCATTGCGGAATCCAGTCTCACACTCGCTGGAGTTAAGATTGTGGTAGACGCAGGGCTGAGTCGTGCATCGGCATTCTCGCCGCGAACGGGCATGAGCCGGCTTGTCACCCTGCCGGTGTCCAAGGCGTCAGCCGACCAACGGAGGGGTCGTGCGGGGCGAATTGCCCCGGGGGTGTGTTACCGGCTATGGAGCGAAGAGGTTCATGGGGGGCTGCCTGAGGCAGCTCGCCCGGAGATCACTTCCGCGGATCTTGCGCCGCTGGCGCTGGAGCTTGCCGTCTGGGGTGTCCAGTCCCCAGCAGAGCTGCAATGGCTGGACACCCCGCCTGACGCCGCCTACGGCCAGGCACAGGCGTTGCTGCGCCAGCTGGGCGGCCTGGACGACGCAGGCCGCATCACGCCCTTCGGGCGGCGGATGAACACGCTTGGCGTGCATCCGCGACTGGCCAGCATGCTGCTCCGCGCAGCGGAGCTTGGGCTGGCCAGCTACGCCAGCATGCTGGCGGCACTGCTGCAGGAGCCTGCCGGCCTCCGCAGCAGTGGCAGTGCAGGCGCGGGCACGGACCTCCGCCCGCGCGTAGAGGCGCTGCTGACCGCTGACAGCAGCAATATGCCGCAAGCGGCAGCGGCTGTCGCAGACGGCGCGGCCGTGCGGCGCATGCTCCAGGAGAGCCGCCAGCTGCGCTCGGCGCTCGGCCCGGCGGCCGATCCGGTGCAGCCGGATGAGGACAGCTGCGGATTGCTGCTGTCCTTCGCCTATCCGGACCGGATCGGGCAACGCCGGGAGGACGGCCGCTATCTGCTGAGCAGCGGTCGCGGCGTACGGCTCGCAGCGACAGAATCGCTGAGCCGTTCAGCGTATCTGGTCGCAGCCGAAGCAGACGACCAGGGCGCAGATGCACGTATCCTGCTGGCTGCGCCGTTGCAGGAGCAGACCTTGTTGCAGGCAGGTCAGCACTTGCTGCACAATGAAGTGCAAGTGGCTTGGGATTCCAATACTCGCAGCGTGCGCGCACATAAGAGACTTCGTATTGGAGCCCTTGTGATTAAAGAGAGCAGTATTGCACAGCCGCCTGAAGATCAGGTGCTGGAAGCACTATTAACCGGAATTCGAATGGAAGGGCTGGATTGTCTGCCCTGGACAAAAACATCCAGACAACTTGCGGACAGGCTACGGTTCTTGCATCTCCATCTACCTGAGTGGCCTGACCTGATTGAAGATGATCTGACAGAAGAGTTGGCAGAACATCTTACCCCTTATCTGACAGGCATGCGTTCGGCAGCTGACCTCAAGAGATTGTCGATGCATGATGTATTACTGGGTGGATTGAGCTGGACGCAACGACAACAACTGGACGATGAAGCGCCGACGCATATACAGGTGCCCAGTGGTTCACGTATTCCTGTGGACTACAGTCGTCCAGAGGACCCTGCGCTGGCGGTAAGATTACAGGAGATGTTTGGACAACAGGAGACACCGCGTATAGCGGGTGGGCGAGTCCCGTTGACCATCCACTTGTTATCGCCGGCTCAGCGACCTGTACAGGTCACACGAGATTTGGCCAATTTCTGGCGAGAGACGTACTTTGATGTCAAAAAAGATCTGAAAGGTCGCTATCCGAAGCATTACTGGCCGGATAATCCACTTGAAGCGGTCGCCACAAATCGGGCTAAACCGCGGGGGAAATAGATTAATTATTTCGTTTTTTCAGATATCAACGACACGTGTCTGGAGCAGAACCATGGAGCGGAGCGCTAACGAACCTGTGACGTCTTATTCAGCGATTTGAAGCGCCCTCAGTAATCTAAGGAATCTGAAACACGCTATATTTGAATAACCAGCCGTTTACAACGGGTTTGTCAGGTAATTTTGGTAAATAACGTGTCTCATGTTCCTTACAAAATAAAAGGAGGACCCGAAGGCTAAATAAGACGTCCTCGGTTCCTTAGAAAATCTTCTGGACAATTCGCCAGGATCAGCCAGCCTGTACTTCAAGCTGTTTTGGACGCCCACGTCCTTCAACGTAGAGCATGCCTGACAATGTATCACATGCCTGAGTTTGAAGACACACCATAATGAGGGAATAAAAAGGAATGAACCTCAGCAATTCATTGCTATTAACACATACGATATTGACTTGCAAGCGTTTGAAAGAAACGAAGGCGGGTAATAACATAACGAACCACTCAATCAGATGAGGAGGGATTCATTATGCAAAAGAAAATCGTAGGTGTGTTTAATACAGAACGTGAAGCATCGCAGGCTATCGAGGGTTTGAAGGCACAAGGATTCACTTCAGACGAGATCTCGGTTGTTACGCAAGATCGGGATGAATTGAAGGCGATTCGGGAAGAGACAGGTACAAAAGCCCCTGAGGGTGTGGCTGCTGGTGCAGCAACAGGTGGTGTACTTGGTGGCGTAGCCGGTCTGCTTGCAGGTATTGGTGCACTAGCCATACCCGGTATAGGACCGATTCTGGCCGCAGGCCCTATCGCAGCAGCATTTACCGGTGCAGCTGTAGGTGCGGGAGCTGGAGGATTGGTGGGGGGGCTGGTCGGTCTCGGTATTCCGGAAGAGGACGCTAAACAGTATGAGGAGTATGTACAGAATGGTAAAATCCTGCTGCTCGTAGACTCTACGGATCGGGACACCGATGTGTACGATGTGTTTAGCAGCAACAGCCAACTTAATCGGGACAGAGCGCAAGCTCATCGTACAGATGTTCCTGCTGAACGTCCGGATCTCGATATGGAAGAACGCAGACTGGAAGCCCAAACCAAAGCAGCACGATTGGGCAACAATACATTCCTGTAATCTTGCCGCATTGAGTTGATATGAAATAGAATCTAATGACTTACTATCTGCAAAATGGAATGACATATATGATCCACCAGATGGTCATTAGCCGGTTTCCTTAAGGGAAGCCGGCTTTTGTCCCTGTGTTGCATATGGGTCGGTGTCAATAATGTCGGATGGTGTTTTTACCCAGTCAAGCAGGGAATAACAATACATATAACAGTACAGCCAAAGCGAGTCCAATCACCAGTAGCATCATGGTAAGAAACCGGATTAATCCGGTCGATGCCTGAAACGTCTGTTCATTGATTTGTGTACGCTTCCGATGATACGCTGCTGCCGAGTACACAATGATGGATATGCCGCCAATCAGAGAAGTGATACCGGTAATAATCGCCGCAACATGAGCAAGTTGATCATACGCCGACGAATTGAAGCCAAATCCGGCAGCAAGAAAGCCAATGCCCGCCATGGCAATACCCGTGCGTACCCAGGCCAGAAAAGTTCGCTCGTTAGCCAGATGTTGTTGGACATACTTGGAGTCAGTAGTGGTTACGTCTTTGTCTGTTAAAGAAATGTGAATCAACTCCGTTCATTAAATATACGGCTTCATTGTACTTTGTTTTTATCGCAAAACCAAGAAAGGATGGCTGAATGTATGCCTCGCAAAGAACGAATTACAGAAATAGAGAGCTTAAGGGGAATTGCCTTTGGAGCGGTCGTTCTCCAGCATTCCATCGCACATTACTCTCTGGTCCCGGAAACGAGACTGGAGGATGGCGTGTTACTGGCCATACTGCTGATGCTCTCCAAATTTGCAGTTCCTTTATTCATATTCATAACAGGGATGGTACTGTTTTATAACACGGGAGACAAGCTGCACTATGGCCAGTTCATGAGAAAAAGAGTAAACGACGTCATCGTACCTTATCTGATCTGGTCATTCATTTATTTTACACTTGCACCGCGTGGCTGGACAGGATTTGGATGGAATGACATCCCGGACCTAGGCCTGAAGTTGATTACTGGCAAAACGACTTCACACTTTTGGTACATCATTATGTTGATCCAGTTTTATCTGTTATTTCCGCTCTTCTTACGTGCAATTCGTTATGTATATAACCGATATGAGGCCAAGGGGCGTATGATCGCATTATTGATTTCTGGCGTGGTGTATCTGGTGCTTGCAGATCAATTAGGTAACATCGCCAAATTCATGGAACGGCTGAATATCCCGGTGCTGACAGATGCTTTTACAACGTATGCAGACCGCAATTTCCTCTATTTTTTTATTTATTTTGTGCTAGGTGCAGCCGCGGGGTTATCCGTCCAGCATTGGAATGAATGGATTCATCGATTGCGCTGGATATACTGGACAGTGTTTATTGTTCTGGGTCTGCGGTTTACTTACTTATTAATGCTGGAGTTTCAGAAGCCGGAAGGAATCAAAATTACATTCTACACAGTCAGCTTGATCCGCCCTGATATGGCACTCTTTCTGATCGCTTCCATTATGGTCATGTACCAGCTGGCCGGGAAACTGCATAACCTCAGGGCTACACGATTGCTGGGATGGATTGGTGGTGTATCGTATGGCGGTTATCTGATGCATATGTTGATGCTGCGGTACAGCTACATTCCGGATGAGTTGTTCTATGTTGCTATGGGCTTGAACCCTGTCGTTCGAATGATCATTACCTGGTTGTTGGCTCTTACATTATCCTGTGTGCTGACATGGCTCATCTCGCGCATAAGTTGGGGCAAATGGATTGTGGGAACTGTCCCCAAGCCTGCCCGCAACAAATGAATCCATCAACATATGAAAAATTCATAACAGAATCACAACTGTACAGGATTGTACAGGGTCAATGCCGGTATAGGAATTCAGGATTGGCTACACAGGATTCAGGTATGCAGGATACAGGATTCAGGAGTACAGATGTACAGATGTAACAGCCTCTGCACAGTCTTATGATTAAAATTTTAAAATTCGATCGAACGACTCGCTGAGTTCCTGAAATAAAACAAACTTTCCAATAATATTTAAAATTTCAATACATGAAAAATTCACAACAGAAAATCTTTTTCCGTGCTACCTCAGGCTAACCCGTATTCACACGATTTCTTTCTCACCTTCTTTGAAGGTGGATAAAAGGGAGGCAAAGCGGAGAAAGATGGCAGAACCCGAACATAAGTTTTATAATACTAGATATATAGGTTCTGACAGGAGGGGAATGAACGTGGCTTTTATGATTGCACAGCGGGCATTTATCAAGCTGTATCTAATTACGATGGTTGAACAGCACAGGGGGTATGGTTACGAGATGCTGGAGGCGATGAAGCAGGAATTCAAAGACTACGGTTATGTTCCACCCCAGAGCGAGGTATATCGGGCACTGCATGAATTGGTACAGCAGGGGGTATTTTATCGCACGAAGAAGCTGAAAGGTAATGATCCTAAGGTCGATTTTCAGGAAATCGTTTTATATCATTTCACGGATGATGGTGCGGAAAAAGCTGAGTTATACAAGAAACAGGTCAAAACGGATTTGGATCGTTGTCTCGGCATGTTACACAAGGCAGAAGAGGACAATTACGGTACGAAAGGAAGATGAGCATGAACAGACAGTTACAGTGGGGTGTACTCGGTACGTCAACCATTGCCAAAAATGCAGTCATTCCGGCAATCCAGCAGTCCGAACGTGGTGAGGTGTTGGCGATTGCCAGCCGCAGCAAAGAAAAGGCGGATACCCTTGCCGAGGAACTCGGCATTGCCAGATCATATGGCAGTTATGAAGAGCTCATCGCTGATCCAGATATCGAAGCCGTCTATATTCCTTTGCCTAACCATATGCACAAAGAATGGACCATCAAAGCGGCACAGGCTGGCAAACACGTGTTGTGTGAGAAACCAGCAGCCCTGAATGCAGATGAATCGGCAGAAATGGTTGAGGCGTGTGAGCAGCATGGTGTTCTTTTTGCAGAAGCGATTATGTATCGATATCATCCCAAGCATAGACGTGTGCAAGAGATTATAGCTAGTGGGGAGATTGGTATCGTTAGAGCCATCCATGGTAACTTTACGTGTAATACCGCTGATGACAAGGAAAATGTAAGGTTCAAAAGAGAGATGGGCGGCGGATCATTATTCGATCTTGGCGTGTATCCGATCTCGGCAGCCCGGATGTATCTGGGACAGGAACCGGAAGCGGTGACCGTACACGCTCTATTCTCGGACGAGCATGATGGCGTGGATATGATGGCGTCGGGACTGGTAGAATTTCCGAATTCGGTAGCCTTAACTTTTGACTGTGGCATGTGGGCTTCAGGTCGAGCGGAGATGGAGATTCTCGGGACGGAAGGGCGGATTGAACTGCCAAAAGTGTTCGGCTGGGAGAACAGTGATATTCCACCTCAGATTATTGTGCACACCGATTCGGTCAGCCGTGAGGAGCGTGTATCGGTGTCGAATTCCTATGTGCTTCAGGTAGAGACATTTGCAACGGCTGTACTTGATGGAGCAGCTCTACCTTTCAGTCCGGAAAATACCATTCAAAACATGCGCGTTATTGATGCATGCCTGGAATCGGCTCGAACTCGTCAACGTGTGCAGCTGATCGATTAGATTAAGTCAAGTCAATTTACACATACTGGTAAATGCAGACTCCATCTTCAGGGATGAGAGTCTTTTTTCTGTCTTAAAATGTTACAATTATAATATTTTACAATTTAATCGTCTGAATTTTATATTTCTACCAAATTGATGTGATATAAATAGTCATGAGATGACTCGTTTACATAATCTAGCAGAAGGCACAACTAGAAAAGTTACAGCTTGCAGGATGCATATCGTGACAACGTTCATCTACTTTGAAGGATCGGGAGGCCGGATTGATGAAAAAGTTGATATCCACCGCATTACTGGCATTGTTGTTAACGTTTGTTTTCCTCACAGGTTCACAGTTCACTCCAGTCGGACAGCAGAAGGCATCTGCTGCAACATGTACCATCATCAATACGTTTACGGGTGTAGCAAATTATTTGAGTGCAAACGGAACGTTGCCATGTAACTTTATTACCAAATCACAAGCAACAGGACTCGGCTGGGTAGCTTCACAAGGAAACTTGGCAGTAGTGGCTCCTGGGAAAAGTATCGGCGGAGACGTATTTGGCAATCGGGAGGGGCTTCTGCCTTCAGCAAGTGGACGTACATGGCGCGAAGCGGATATTAACTATACTTCCGGCTTCCGTAATTCGGATCGGATTGTGTACTCCAATGATGGACTCATCTACAAAACGACAGATCACTATGCATCATTTACACGCATGAAGTAGAGGAAGGAGCAGCCATGAACACCGTGATTCTGGATGGAGAAGATTTTGCTAGTAGCGCTGAACTTCATCAGCAATTAAAGGATAAGTTGAAGCTGCCGGATTTTTATGGGGGTAATCTCGACGCTCTATGGGATTGCCTGACGGGTACGGTTGAACTTCCACTAGAGTTAAGATGGACCAACTACCGAATCAGCGAAGAACGACTGGGGAATGAAGCAGGCCGGGTACGTGATTTGATGTTGGAGGTACAGGCTGAACAGCCTGGATTTCAATTGCGTGTTGAGAAGTAGGCAGCAAATAAAGGCAGTTCAAATATAATCCGTCCAGCCGAGCAGACCACATGTGGTCTGTTTTTTTGTGTTATAGGAGGTTGTTCGAAAAGGTTGTTCAAAAAGTCTTTGTGTTGATTACGAATCATCTGAAAGTAGAGCGAGATTTTACTTTACTTACTTATCGTTAAAATTATTTTCACGAAGGTATTGATTTCTGCATAACTTACGTTAAAATAAAATTAACATGAAAAATATTTTAACGTTAGGGAGTGGAAGTTCATGAATGATAGCACAGCCGTAGGCAAGCAAGGTATAGGGGAATTAATACGAATCAAGCCTTATATGCAGTTTATGCTTAGTAAAGTTGTATCCCGATTTGGTGATTCCATTGATTCGATTGCCTACAGTTGGATGGTGTACATTTTGACCGGTTCAAAAGTGCTGATGGGTACATTGCTGGCGGTAAATTTCTTGCCCAGTATCTTTCTGGGTCTGTTTGCCGGGGCTTTGGTAGATCGCATGTCTCTCAAAAAAGTGATTGTGATCACCAATACCGGCCGGGGGTTGTTCGTGGGTATTACAGCGCTGCTGTTTGGACTGGGGCAACTCGAAGTCTGGCATCTGTTTGTCATCACGATTCTGAATTCTTTGCTGGAATGCTTCACTACTCCTGCGGAAGTGTCCAGTGTTCCCCGATTGCTTCCCCAATCGATGCTGCTTTCGGGGAATGCCATGTCCTCTTCCGCAACCCGAGTGGCCGAACTCGCAGGACTTGCAGTAGCTGGTACTCTTATTGCTTCAATAGGAATTGCCTGGACGATCCTGATTGATGCGGGGTTGTTTGCGCTTAGTGCTTTAATAATGAGTCGAGTTGGCTACCCTGAAGATTCAAAATCTGCTAACAATGAAGATAAGACATCATCTGATATGAATTCTGTTCCATCCGAAAAACGTAGTATATTCTCCGAAATGGCGGAAGCTTTTTATTTTCTCCGTAAACATGCCTTATTATTAATTGTCTCCATCTTGTTTGCCTTCGTTAATTTCTGCCTGATGCCGTTCAATGTGCTCCGTACACCCTATGTGATTGAAACGTTGCATGCTGGCGCCGGGGGATTAAGTCTGCTCAGTGGACTGATGGTAGGAGGCATGGTGCTTGGTGGGGTGTGGATGACGCAAAGGGGTGCCAATTATCGTAAAAGTGTTCTGGTCATCAGTGGTGTTGTTATGTTGGGTCTCAGTTATGCCATGACGGCACTCCCGGCTTATATGACGTCCTTCCAACTGCCTGTTGCAGCAGTCTTTTGTCTTCTGATGGGATTGGGTATTCCACTGGCTACGACCCCGCTGGCGACGTATCTGATGGAAGTTACCCCTTCCGAAATGCTGGGCAGAGTGTATGCTCTACAGAGTATGCTCGTCGTGAGTGTCGCCCCCCTTGGAAGCCTGGCTTCGGGAGCACTTGCAGATTGGATGAGCATGCCTGTTCTGTTTATCGTCTTCGGTATTATGCTTGCCATGTCCGCAGGTATGCTGTTATTTAGCAAAAGTTTTCGAAGTGCTCTGTGAAGTATATTCAGAAGCAATCATTTGCTGATTTTCTGTATCCATTCATTTCCGGCTCGTTTTGACCGAAGCCCAGACGGAGCGGTATAATAGAGACATTGATGGACAACAGGTACCCCGGAAATGAGGATACAGGAATGGAGCACAAGGTTCTTTCAACCATTGAAGAAATTAAAATCTACTCCGATCCGTATCGGATACAGATTATGAATATGTTTAACAAGCAGGGCAGACCATCCACTGTCAAAGAGATCGCCGACCAGATGGGTGAGGTGCCAGCCAAAGTTCACTATCATGTAAAAAAGCTGGAGAAAATTGGTCTACTGACGATCGTTTCCACGCGTGAGATTAATGGGATTATCGCAAAATACTACGAACCATTCACCGGAGAGATCCATCTCCGTCATGAAGATGAAGACAATGAAAATTCACCACTGAAACAGGTGTTTCGGTCTGAAACCCTCAAATTATTAAATGAGATGTTCGAACAGAGTCGTCAGCGGTTCATGCATCAGGCGGAAAACGAAGATCGGATGTTTCTCTCGGACATGACGCTGTATGCAACCCGTGAGGAAGTAGAGCAGTTGTATAAAAACATCATAAAACTCTGTGAACCCTATACAACGAAGGAGAATCAACAAGGGGAACATGAGGTGTTTCAGTTATTTTCTGCCCTTTCTAAACCTATAATGCAGACACCTGTTTCCAAGACAGCAGATGCAAAAGAGAAAAAAAAAGCTGCGTCAGGTAAGGCCAAATCAACTGGGAAATCATCTGGATCTGTTTCGAAACGGCAGGAATCTGCATCATCTGGTAATGAGTCGGAAGAATAAGCGGACGGAAAGTGTTCAGTGATTTTGTTGGAAGTAAGTAACGGCAACACGTGTGTGACTACATTGGAGAAAACTAGAAAAAGCCGCCATTGGCGGCTTTTTGATGCGTGATGAGGATGGCTACGGGTGGAGCAGCCTATTGAATTCAATTTAATTTTGACGCTTACCGTTTCAGTTCATAACGATGTTACATGTTCTCATCATAGCCCTTCACATCACGTTTGGCTGCGGTTGCGGGGGAGTTGGATGTACCATATTCTTCGACCGCTTCCCAGGCATCTGCGTTGTCGAACTTGCCGGCCCGCTGCTGTCTTCCTTCTCCCGCACCACTTGGAGGCATGGTCATTACTTCCTCTTCAACGGGCCGATCGTTGCTTATCTCCCGGTTAGGCGTGTCATCAATACAGTAAGCGGTATAAGGGATAGCCTCAAGTCGTTCGAAGGGGATATCTTCTCCGCACGTTACACAGGTTCCATATGTACCTTGCTCCATACGTTCCAATGCGTCGTTCACTTGATTGAATTCGTCTGTTAATGTATCGTCAATTGCCAGATCACGGCTACGTTCAAATGTTTCTGTACCGGCATCTGCCGGATGATTATCATAGGAGGACAGCTCACCGGTTGAATCTTTCAGCGACTCGACTGGAGCACCGTCTTCCATGCTGGATTCAAAATGACGCTGCAAGTTTTCACGTTGCTCCAAAAGGGCGTTTTTCAGTTCTTGGCGTTGATCTTTAGTTAATGTACTCATAAGGACATGCTCCTTTCCCGTTGTGGGGTGTAGTGAGTCTTTACCCGAATTGGATGAAAAGCAATCATTTCGTAAGGAATAGGGCTGTATCATTTTATATCTGACGGATTATGTGTTATAAAAAATAGAGAGAGAAAATGCCGTATGTTCTTTACAGGAAATAGAACCACGGCTTGGCTTATAATGGAGGTTGTCAATATGGATGAACATATGAAACGAAGATTGGATAAACAGAGACAATTGTTCAAACAATTGGGTGTGCAGCTAGATGCGTTATCGATTCATGAAAAACAATTTAATTATAAACTTCGTGGTTATGATCCGGATGAGGTAGATGCTTATCTTGATCTGGTCATCAAAGATTACGAACGTTTCTATGCCAATATTGCAGATCTGATGGACAAATGGCAAGAACAGCAGTTAACGATCCGTGATCTCAAGTCGTCCGCGAAACCGGTGGAAGATCCGACCAAGATTGATCGCAAACAGCTGGATGATATTGTGAAACAACTGGAATACAGTGTGCGACAGCTCAAGATCAGAGCACGTCCTGAAAAGGATCTGTTTTCTGAATAAAAGAAGGATCTGTTCTCTGAATAAGGTCAGCATGTCTTGGATTATATCAAATAAAGGTGGTTAATCATGAGTACTCATTTTTCGGTCAGTGTGCATTGTTTGTTGTTATTGTCACTCAGCGCGCCTGAACGAATCACGTCTGCACATATTGCAGGTAGCGTGAATACCAACCCTGTCGTCGTCAGACGTATTCTGGGCGGGCTGAAAAAGGCAGGATTGGTGAACTCCTCTCCTGGAACAAGAGGCTTCTACTTAGCGAAGCCATCAAGTGAAATCACATTAGCCATGATCTATCAGGCTGCCAAGGACGAAGGCCCATTGTTCCCGATTCACGGCAATTGTAACCCGGATTGTGAAGTGGGCTTGCATATTGACAGCTTGCTGACCAATCTGTATCAGGTTGCCGAGGAGAAGGTAGAGCAGTTCTTTGCATCCATTACACTCGAAGATATGGAACGTTCCAGTTCCCAGATGCAAGCTGTTCCATCACAGACAGAATAGATTGCAATAAAGACTTAAAGTGCATGTTCAAAAAGGGTGGTTTTCAGTACCGAGAAGATGGGATGAAGCTAGAAATGGAGTAGCGGAGCGTAGGAAACTACGTGAGCAACTACAATGTTTCCGTAGGAAACAACCTTCGTAAGCATATGCTTATTTCGGCTGAATTCCATATTCGATGCTGCGATGCGATTAGGCATCCTTCGTAATCAAAAGCGAACTTTTTGAACGACCTCTTAAAGGAAAGGTGGGTTGTTATATGAAAATTGTAGTAATCTCTGACACGCATTGTTCACGTAAATCACAGAAATTACCGGCTAGGCTCCTTGAGGTACTGTCCAGTGCCGATCTCATTCTTCATGCTGGTGACTGGTCGGATTGGAGCGTATACCCATTGCTTAGTGAGTATGCACCAGTTGAAGGTGTAGCTGGTAATACGGACCCGTCCGAAATCGCTGAAAAACTGGGATATTCCCGTATTGTTGAGGTGGAAGGAATTCGTCTGGGGCTTGTGCACGGTCATCTGGGATCAAAGGGTACGGAGCAGAATGCAATTCATACCTTTGCAGGCCAGCATGTGGATGCTGTGATCTACGGACACTCACATATCCCGGTGATGCATACCGTGGACAACACACTGGTATTTAATCCGGGGTCGCCTACGGATCGGCGTTTTCAGAAGCAATACTCATTTGGCATCATGACTATAGATCAGGGGAAAATACAGGCTGAACACGTGTTCTTTGATCGGGATTAGAGAGATATGCGCTGGTTGCAAGTCGGAAGAGTACAAGTACCAGAATACCCAGCTTCTGAAGTCGCGACTGGATAACTGATAGGGAACCTTTTCATCAAACATCCTATATATAATTATTGTACAAGGCATCTTTGAACAGAATTGAAATCTGTTCCAAGGATGTCTTTTTTGATTTTTGATCACATCATTCTCTTGGAAGTTATCTCTGAATGGGGAATGTGCTCTGTTCGTTATCTGTCATTCATCTGTTGGCGTTTTCCCCTATGGTCACGTTCAGTGTGGTGATACAATGCCTTTACGACATGAATTGAATACGTTTACATAAGGAGATGGAACATAGATGAAATTGTCTGTATTCACCGTAGCTACCCCAGATTTGAATGCAGAAGAGTTGGCATCAGCTGCAGCAGCAGCCGGGATCGATGGAATCGAGTGGCGTTTTCGCGGAATTCCTGAGTATGCGATATCCGAGGAACCTTCTTACTGGAGAAATAATCGATGCTCGGTAGATCCGAGTCGCTGGGAGGAACAGATTCCTGTTTTCCGTGAAGCGGCGGTAAGCCAAGGTAGAAGATCCATTGCACTCGTACCGTATCTGAATTGTGGTGATCTGTCTGCTACAGAGCAGGCGTTTCAGGCTGCAGCAGGGTTAGGAGCTTCGATGATGCGTGTTGGTGTTCCCGGATATGATCGCAAGACCAGTTATCCTGAGTTGTATCGTAAAGCCGTTCATTATCTGAGTGAAGTACAGGATCTAGCCAAACAGTACAAGATCAAGGCCCTTGTAGAGACGCATCATCAGACGATTGCACCGACAGCTTCGCTGGCCTATCGACTGGTGCAATCGCTGGACCCGCAGCATGTTGGTGTATTGTACGATCCGGGCAATATGGTGCATGAAGGATACGAGAATCATCGGATGGGACTTGAGTTGCTAGGTCCGTATCTGGCTCATGTGCATGTGAAGAATGCCGGGTGGTTTGAAGCAGAAGCGAATGATATGCAAAAGGCTAATGTGACTGAAAAGAGCAACGAAATGAGTCTGAATACACCTTGGAAATGTCACTGGACACCGTTGACTGAAGGCATGGTGGATTGGGTACAGATGTTCCGGGATCTGAGAGCCGTTGGATATGACGGATACTACGGAATTGAGGACTTTAGTGGTGCCTTGGACTCCAAGGCGATGTTACAGCATTTTGCAGATGTATTCACTGAAATTAAGCGTCGTGTGGAAGAGGGGGAGCAGGCATGAGTATCGTACGAGTAGCCGTGATTGGTATTGGAAATATGGGAGCATCACATGCCAGAACATTGGTGGCCGGAGAAGTACCAGGTGCAGAACTGGTCGCCGTATGTGATGTAAGAAGAGAGATGGAGAGCTGGGTATACAGTCATCTTCCGGCTACGGTCACCTATTGGCAGGATGCAGAGCAGATGATGGCTTCGGGTACGATTGATGCGGTTATTATTGCAACGCCGCACTATGACCATCCGGAGCAGGCTATTCAGGCTTTCCAGCATGGCTTGCATGTCATGATCGAGAAGCCAGCTGGCGTATACACGAAACAGGTGCGCAAGATGAATGAAGCTGCAACAGCCAGCGGCAAAGTCTTTTCCATGATGTACAACCAGCGGACCAATCCACTCTACATCAAGCTGAGAGACTTGATTGCTTCGGGGGAACTGGGAGAGGTACGGCGTACCAACTGGATTATTACGAACTGGTAC
Organism: Paenibacillus sp. FSL k6-2145; assembly: GCF_037976585.1. Lineage (NCBI taxonomy): Bacteria > Bacillati > Bacillota > Bacilli > Caryophanales > Paenibacillaceae > Paenibacillus > Paenibacillus sp. FSL k6-2145. The sequence goes on from NZ_CP150267.1 coordinate 4,732,292, forward strand.
CGATCCCAGAGTTACTATGATTCCGGCGGCTGGCGGGCAACTTGGGCAGGGGAAGGTGGCGGTGTACTGATTAACCAGGACCCGCACCAACTGGATCTGTGGCAGTGGACCATCGGCATGATGCCGGTGCGAATGCGTGCTTTCTGTTCGTTTGGCAAGTATCGGAATATTGAAGTGGAAGATGATGTAACGGCTTATGTGGAGTATGAAAATGGCGCAACAGGTGTCTTCGTAACGACTACTGGGGAAGCGCCAGGTACGAACCGATTTGAGGTTAACGGAGATCGAGGGAAAATCGTAATCGAAGATGGAAAGCTGACGTTCTGGCGACTTCGGGAATCTGAGCCTGAATTCAACCAGCGGTTTACCGGAGGTTTTGGACAGCCTGAATGTTGGAAATGTGAGATTCCGATTACCGGTGTGGAAACGGGGCATCCGGGTCTGATTCGCAACTGGGTTGATGCGATTCGTACAGGCGCACCCCTTATTGCTCCTGGTGAGGATGGTATACACGGATTAACGTTATCAAACGCTATGCTGCTGTCTACCTGGACGGATAACTGGGTGGATCTGCCGATCGATGAGGATCTGTTCTATGAGCATCTGCAGGAACGCATTGCTGGATCAACGACGAAGAAAGACAAGGCATTCAGTGGCAGTCAACCTGCTGATCTGAGTCAGACGTTTAAATGAAGATGATTTGATATATAAGACGAGTTCATTGTAATCAACATTTTATAATAAGGATGGGATGACATGGCTAAAGACGGGATGTTCTATGCACCAAAAAGTGTTACAAAAGAGGTCGTATGTGGCCCGGGTGAGTTCACGATTGCTGCTGTTGCGCTGGATCATGGACACATCTACGGCATGGTTGGGGGATTGTTGGAGGCTGGAGCTACCCTCAAGTGGGTGTATGATCCGGACCCGGCGAAGGTAGCGGCATTTCAGAAGCAGTTCCCACAGGCTCAAGTTGCTGGATCTGAAGCCGAAGTGCTTGCAGATGATGAGGTGTTATTGGTGGCAAGTGCAGCGATCACTTCAGATCGTGCACCGCTTGGTATGAGAGTTCTGGCCGCAGGCAAGGATTATTTTACAGACAAAGCACCGTTTACTACGCTGGAGCAATTAAAGCTTGCACGAGAAGAAGTGAAGCGAACAGGCAAAAAGTACATGGTGTATTACAGTGAACGACTGCATGTAGAAAGTGCGATCTATGCGGGGCAGCTCATCGAACAAGGGGCAATCGGCAAAGTAGTTCAGGTTATGGGAACGGGACCACATCGCTTAAATGCAGGAGGAAGACCCGACTGGTTCTTCAAGCATGAGCAGTATGGCGGCATTCTCTGTGATATCGGGAGTCACCAGATCGAACAATTTCTGACGTTTGCCTCATGTACAGACGCGGAGGTAGGGTTCAGTCGTGTGCATAACTTCAATCACCCACAGTTCCCGGAACTGGAAGACTTCGGCGAAGCTTCTCTGATTGGTGACAACGGAGCGTCCGGTTACTTCCGAGTGGACTGGTTCACACCGGATGGTCTGGGCACATGGGGCGATGGGCGTACAGTTATTCTGGGAACGGACGGTTATATCGAGTTGCGGAAGTATATTGACATCGCAAGGGAATCTCAGGGGGATCAGGTGTACCTGGTCAATCATGAAGGGGAGTACCGCTACAATGTAAAAGGCAAGGTCGGTTATCCGTTCTTCGGTCAGCTCATTCGCGATTGTTTGGATCGCACCGAGACAGCCATGACACAAGAACATGCATTCAAAGCGGCAGAACTCTGCCTGATTGCACAGCATAAAGCGATGAGCGAGCGCGTGGTGTGGAGTAGCGGAGCGAAGTAAATGTTTTAGGTGAAGGGGAGCAAAGGTTGATCACTAAAGGTTATCCGTAATTCTTCTATTGTTGAGTGAAGAAAGAGCAGCCCAAATGTTAAACTGCATCCTACATGTTAGTTATGGCTAACATATGGGACAGTTCACGGGGGCTGCTTTTTTTGAGTATGTTTGTGACTTCGCAGATGGATTAATATGGGTTATATTATATGTAGTTCGGATATTGTTTGAAAAGAGAGGTATTTACGAAGTTCGTATATATGATGTTATAGGAAATCGGTAAGAACTATCAATTAAAGGTATAGAAGAGTATTAAATAATTATTGGAGGGAAGAAAATGACTTCAAAAATTGATATTTTATTTGAAGAGCTTTTTGGATTCAAGCCTAAAAAAAGTGGAGAAGCATATGAGAAAATTTCAGCCGCTGTTATGAAATTGCTACACAAAGATAGCAAGGTGACGCATGATGAAAAACTTAGAGGAGAGTTTAGCGACACATTATATCAAATAGATGTGATGCTAGAAGAGGAAGCCAAAAAAAGAATGGGCGAGGCGAAGGATTATACTGTGAAGGGAGCAAAAGTAGGGAGAGGAGATATTCAAAAGTTAAGCGGAGCTTTAGTGGATCTAAATGAAGTAACAGGTGGAGCATTCTTTTCTGCAACGGACTATACAAAGCCAGCCATGGAATATGCAGAAGCAAGTTCGAAGATGTTTGGGAAGGATATACAATTGTACAATTTAAGACCGTCAACAGAGTTAGATGAAGAAGGAAGAATAATGAAGATTCTTGTAATTATAAGTATCTTTACTCCCAAAGATGATGAGATTGTTTACACACCAATTTTTTCGGAGAACGGAAAAGACAAGATTGACCAATTGATAAAAGAAGGAAAATTAGTAGAAGGTAAAATTCAAGTTCTTATAGAAAATTTTTATGATGAGAATAGAAATGTTATCACGTAGTTAAGTGAATTATCATCCACTAATATACAAAATGGTTTTGAGGATATGGCACAGGGTTCTTTTTGGTTGAAAGGGAAATTTCTTGAGATTTCTGGTCATTGATTGAATTGTTAGGATTATCATATTGTATTCCATTTTCAAAGACTGATGAAACAATTGAAGTTGATCCTTATGGGAAGCATAAATTATTAATAAGAAATCAAGACGGAAGTATTAATAAATTGATTACTGATGAAGAGATTAGAAAAAGCATAAAAGGGATCAATTGAATAGATTATAAACCTTTAAAGCACCGACATCCTATAACATAATATTCACGCTGCGGACATACGTCCTTGGTCCGGCATTTGCCGGACACTCGACATGCGTCGAGTCGTGAATACAGAAACGTTAGATGAAAGCCACGAAGAACATTTTTAAAGGAGGTGATTAAATGAATTCAACTTGGCTGGAAAGAGTGAAAAATAATATCCTCCCTGTAAGTGAAGAACAAATTGATGTGCTAAAGGCTTTAAAAGAATGGGTTTACGAAGGTGATATGTATGATGTTGAAATTGCAGAAGAAACGTGTGAATTATGTGATCATCCACACATTAGATATCAATTTGAAATTGTAAATATAATTAATTCAAATACACTTCAAATAGGGTCAGAATGTATCAATAGATTTGAGATTGGAGTGCTTGATAATAAAGGGGTGCTACTATCCTCTGAGAAAGCAAAAAAGAAAGTGAATAAAGATAAAAACAAGCTAGTAACCGAAGCAAAAGTAAAAAGTGTAATTAATTCCTTAGTAAGTCTCTCAAAAGTTGATAATGAATTTGAGATTGAAAGCTTTATTAAATACTTAAAAGATAATGGAGCCTTTACTCCAAAACAGCTTTCAACATTAATTTGGAGGTTGGAAAAGTACAAAATAAATCATATAAAGTCCCATTTTAAATTGACTATTAAGAAAAATAAGGATAAAGACCAACTTCTTGAATTAGCAGATTATAAAGTGAAGCAAATGTGGGATTGTCTTTCTAGTTCTCAGAAAAATTTTTATTCGGAGAAACAGAAGCTAAAGAAAATGATAAACAACTTGCCTCTATAGTAATTCAAGAAGTCGTGACCACCATCTAACATCATATCCACGCATCGGAACCTTACAGCTCCTGGGTCCGCAAGAAGCGGATTGTCAAGGGAAGCAGATTCAGAGGACACATCCGCCCCTGACGGGGCTTAAATCGGTGGGACGTCGTGGATACAGTAACGTTATACGCAACCCCTTAAGAATGTTAAACCATGCAACCAATTAATAACAAATAATAAATATAGGTGAAAGAATACATTTACACGTAGCAGTTGAAAACCAAGATGAACGGAATATTAGAAGGTGTACCATATAACAATAAATTTCCACATCGTTAGTTATGCTCCTTGGTCATCAAGAGAAATACCAGAGAAGCGGATTCATAATAAAGTGCAAACTATAGAATATTTCTATTATGCGAAAGAGAGGATCAAATGAATTATCATTTTGGCTTTTCATGGAAGGGTCTGATAATCTTTTTATTGCCAATGATACCAAATGTATTTTATTTTTTTATTCCTGCGTCAGATATATCAGGAAACAATGCAAATAGCCATTTGATTTTAGATGTTTTGGAGCACGGAAGTCAGGCGATATTTTTCTTTCTTCTGATATTTGTTGTAAGAAAACAAGCATCTGAAATGCGATGTCCTTATATAATTGGTATGGCAATAATGTTGATTTTTTATTATGGGCTATGGATATTGTATTTTACAGGCAACGCAAACTCGATTGTTTTTTTGGGGATGGCCGTTCTCCCGGTAGTATATTTTATATTAGCTGAGATTTGGCTTCAAAATTATCTGGCTATTATACCAACAGTACTTTTTGGTATTGTGCATGTCATTAATACATATGTGTCTATTGCGAATTAAAGGGAGGACAACAATCCTCTTAAATTTTGATTGTGCGTTCAGCATGTATTCTATATCAAGGATTAGGTCTCGAATGGTGAGGTTAGAAGTAAGCCATAGCTTAAGGCAGGGGTGTCCAACGTGAGCAGGAATCTGAAATAAGCCATCGGCAAATCTCCGGTCCGAGGAACACGAGCCTCTTATAAGGCTAGCATTCATTGGATGAAGTTACTAAACAAACCAAAGTTGATACTGCTGAAGGCGTACGAGAGTAAATGAGGGGATCTTTCCTATGCGGAAACGGATTTGATAGGAGCAAAAGATAGAACCAAGAGACAAAACACGTAAAGACATATTAAATACATAAAACACACAAGACATATAAGGATGTGGAATCGAAGAAGAAGGGGCAGCGTATAACAATGCATTTTGCTTCGTCGCTGACGTTCCTCGGTCTTCAAGAGGGATTTCGGAGAAGTGGAATCAGGCGACACATCCAACCGGCTAAGTGGCAAAGCCACCCGGACCTCCGGTCCTTGAGCCGTTTGGACGTCAGAAATGCGCAACGTTATCTGACATAAAACTATTACATTTTAGGAGCAAATAATGAATATCACTTTCTCGGCATGGGTTCAATATTATCGAAGAAATAATCAAAACCTCAAATATATTCATTGGGATGACAACTATAAATTAACAACTAATGAAAGAGAAATAATCATTAAGTCAATTCAACAGTTTCAATTAGGAGAAAACTCTGAAGGTAAACATCTAATTAAACGTGCGCAAGAATATGTACATCAGACACTAGATCAGGATTACTATGAAGCGCTTATAGAATTCATTAAAGAAGAACAGAGGCACGCTAGAGATCTAGGCAGATTTATGAAGTTACAGGGAATCCCACTCCTCCGTAGACATTGGGTGGACAATGTATTTAGAAGATTACGTCAATATGCGAGTCTAGAACAATCAGTCATTGTTCTATTAACTGCTGAGATCATTGCTAAGTTGTACTATAAAGCTTTGCAAAAATCTACAAAGTCAGAAGTATTAATAGATTTATGTAATCAGATTTTAAGTGATGAGGAGAAACATGTTCAGTTTCAATCCGAAACTCTTCATAAATTTGCTCAAAATAGGAACGTTCTCTTTAACAGAATAGTTTATATCCTTCGTAGAATCCTTTTTGAAGGAACGCTAATTATAGTGTGGTATCAACATAAGCCTGTATTTAAAGCTGGGGGATATAAACTCAAAAGTTATTACTATGAATGCCGTCATGAGTTTAACCTAACAAAGAAGATTATAGCTAATTCACTGTAGAGGTTTACGTCAGATAACATTATATCCAAGCTTTGGATTCTGGCGCTCCCTCGGTCAGCCCGAAGGGAATTGGCAGGGAAGTGGAATCAGGCGGACACATCCGCACGGACTAACCGCATCGCGGTCGCTCCCTAACGTGGCTTAAGTCGGTGGGGCGTCGTGGATACAGTGACGTTATAGGAAATCAGCGTATAAAAATACAAAATAAATTTTTCAAACTCTGAATAGGAGTGAAATCATGCTGGAAGCGGTTATTTTCGATATGGATGGTACACTATTTCAAACAAACAAAATCTTAGAGTTATCGTTAGAAGAAACGTTTTCTGTCTTGAGGTCTCGTAACGAATGGTCGAGTGAAACTCCAACTCAAAAATATCGTGAAATTATGGGAGTTCCTCTACCAGTAGTTTGGGAAACGCTACTACCGAACCATTCAAACGAAATCAGACGAATTGTGGACGAGATCTTCCTAGAGAAGCTAATTGCAAATATTAATTATGGCAAAGGTGCGCTTTATCCGCATGTCAAAGAAGTTTTTGATTTTTTAAAACAGAAAGACTGCTTAATTTTTATTGCAAGTAATGGACTAATCGAATACCTCAATGCTATCGTTAACTGTTACAAGTTAAATAATTGGGTGACAGAAACCTTTAGCATCCAACAAATAGAGACTCAGAATAAGGATGACTTAGTTAGATATATCCTTATGAAATATCACATCAACAACGCTGCTGTAGTTGGTGACAGGATCTCTGATTTCAATGCAGCAAAAAACAATGGATTGAAGGCTTTTGGTTGTCGATTTGACTTTGCCCAAGAATGGGAGCTTAAACAAGCGGATTATATTATTGATGATTTACTTGAATTGAAAAAATATATTTAACATCATGGGAAGTGGAATATTTGTGTAAGTGTTATGGAAGAATACACTGACATCCTATAACATCATATTCAAGTAGCGGCTCCTCACGGAGTTTTGGTCTGCAAGGATTTCGTTCGGCAGACACCCCCTACGGGGTTCATGAATACAGGAACGTTATGTCCCTAAGAGCTTTAAAACATAATGACACTTTTTGGAGGTTAATTGATGGGAGCATGGGGAACTGGAATTTTCGAGAACGATGATGTATTAGATTGGAAGGCAGATTTACTTGATTCTGATGACATCGAATTAATTGAAGAGACGATTGAAGAAGTATTAGAAGAAGATTATATTGAGTCAGATTTAGCTTCCAATGCTTTAGGCGCAATTGAGATCCTTGTAGCATTACAAGGTAATCCTGGGACAGAAATTTTGAATAATCAAAGTAATACAGAGGATCTATATGACTGGATTGATAAACATAAAGGTAAAGGAAAAAAACTCATTTCAAAAGCTAAACGAGCAGTTAAGAAAATTAAGAAAGATTCAGAACTAAAAGAGCTGTGGGAAGAATCAGAAGAATACCCGATCTGGTTAAATACAATAAATGACTTAGAAAATCGATTATAAAGAAATTGATAGCTTTTCGAGAAGAGGGAACTTCACATAACAAAATATTCAAGCTGTGGCTCCGTTGGAGCCGTGGTCTGCTGGAAGGGTTCCGATGAGGCAATTTCGGCAGACAACCCCTTTGGGGTTCATGAATAAAGAAACGGGGATTTCAATGAGTAGCTTGTTACTAACCTCTTGTGGTTTTTATACTGAAGATATTAAAAGTCAATTTCTGGATTTTATTGATGGAGATATTTCTCAATTAAAAGTCTCAATTATTACAACAGCATCCCCTAGAAAAGAAACTAATAGATATGCACAAAGAGCAATGCAAGAGTTTAAGGACATGGGATTTCAGCATATCAATTTTGTAGATATTGAATTTGATGACCCGCAAATTCTCTTACATAGAGACGTTATATATATTAATGGTGGAAATCCATTTACATTATTGTATTACGCGAAGAAAAGTGGTGCTGATGAAATTATTAAAACACTGGCCGCACAGAATGTAATTATAGTTGGAGTAAGTGCAGGAACATTATTACTGGGGCCGAATATCAACATTGTGGATTTCTTTACTCCACAGATGAACAAAATGGATTTAACGGATTTTAAGGCATTAGGTGTAACCGACAAGCTTATTTTTCCTCACTATGATAGAGAGGACATATTTAAAGATAGTACTAATAAAACAATTGAAGAGAGAATAGTAGAATTTGAATGCAATGAGAACTGTAAGGTGACAAGGCTTAAAGATGAAGAATATATCTTAATCTTAATGAACCAAGCACATTGAAAGTAGCCCGAAGAACACCTGAAATCTTGCCAACAGCGTATTCACGCTGCGGGGCTAGCCCCTTGGTCTGTCAGCGGGATTTCGAGTAAGTAGTATCCAGCAGACAACTCCTGTGAGGATAAGTCTTCGACCCAGTCGCTCCTTTAAGTCTCTCTGGTTCGTAAATACAACAACGGTAGATAAAATAACGAAGAAGTTTGTATTGGGAGTTGATTCATTGAAGTATTCAACTGTAGTTCTTGACTTGGACGGAACATTATTAAATTCAAAAAAAGAAGTATCTAAGAGAAACGTAGATGCGGTCTTATCTTGTTATCAGAAAGGAATGAGAATAATATTTGCAACAGCTCGACCGCCCAGGGCGGTTAATTGGTTGCTTCCACAAGGATTAGTAGATATCGGGGCTTTTGTATATTACAACGGAGCTCAAGTGATATGTAAGGAAACCAAGATAGAAATTAACGAATCAATCCCTGCTAATGTAACTACAGAAATTCTTGATTACTGTTTGAAGTGTGACCCTCAAATTGAGCTGACTATGGAAGTGAAGGATGAGTGGTTTAGTTTAAGAGAACTTGATTATATCAGCTCAATGAACACACAATCAAACCCCATAGTAAAACCCTTAAAAGAATTAAAGCAATATGATGCTACGAAGATACTTCTGACTGGCAATAATCACAATTCTGGATTGATTGAAAAATTCCAGGGTAGAGTGAATATACTAATTACGGATAATAATAAACTAGTACAAATCATGCCTCTTCTGGCATCGAAGGAAATGGCAATTACTAAACTCTGTGAATTATATAATGTAGAATTGGATTCCGTTATTGTATTTGGTGATGATCATAATGATGTAGGCCTGTTTAAGATGGCGGGATATTCTATTGCTATGGGAAATGCGATTAGGGAATTGAAGGAAATCGCTGATGAAATAACCGTTAATAATGATGAAAACGGTGTTGCTGTATGTCTAGAAAGATTTTGTGGGTAACTCAAGGTTACTTTATCTCACAGTACATGCATACACCGTCGCACTTGCTCCTCGGTCGCCAAGAAGGATATCGGAGAAGTTGATTAAGGCGACACATTCAATCAGCTAAGTCTATTGACCCGTTCCCTACGGTAAGCTGCTTGAACGTCAGGAATACAACAACGTTAGCCGAAAGAAGTTCTTATTTTAGGAGGAGTCTATATGATATTAGAAAAAGTTATAAATAGAATTGCAATACAAAGTGAATATAAGGATTTGGTTGATAAGTATGTGGATCATATTCTTAACGAATTCAAAGATAAGATTCATAGCATTTATATGTGTGGCTCGATTCCCAAAGGAACGGCTCAACCTTTTAAGTCAGATGCAGACTTTACTATTGTATGTGCAAATCCCCAAGATATTGATTACGAGAGATTGTCAAATATCAAAGACAGGCTTTTGGAAGAATATCCATTCGTCACTAAGATGGATACGATCATTTGCTCGATTGATGATGTATTAAGTAGACCGAATGATTGGGGTTTTTGGGTTAAGATCATTTGTGTTTGCATACATGGGGAGGACATTGGTGAAAAAGTACCCCCGATCATAATTTCTCCAGAGTTCATTTTAGACTTAAATACAGATACCAAGGAGGAAGTAGATCGTGTACATCGTTCACTTTCTAATGTTAGTGATCACTCAATGAAAACTAGATATATTAAAGGTTACTCTAAGAGATTAATTCGTGCATTATACTCTTTGGTTTTAGAAGATACAGGGGTATGGGAAGATGAAATCATTAAGATGAAGAATGCCATATTAAACTATTGTGAGATTAACTCCGCTTTAGTTGAGTATCTGTATGCTTGTTACTTGGATAGCGATGTATCTGTTGAAGAGTTTCTGGAAATCGCAGATGAAGTATATAGCTATTTTGAGAACGCCTTAAACACAATGGCTGCTTCCAGAAATTTATTTGGCTAACAACATATTGACGCTCGTAGTCACTCTGAGAAGCGATTCAGCCCCTAAGCCCGTCGGGACATCACTGGCAAGATTGAAAGGAGAAAAATGATACTTGGGTTGTATGAAGCACATTTACCAGTAAGTAACTTACATCAATCGATCGAATTTTATTCTAAATTAGGATTAGAGCTGGCCTGGAGAGATGAAGATACAGCTTTCTTCTGGATTGAAAAAGAAAAGAGTTGGGTCGGTCTATGGCAAGGCGAAGAGTATCTCACTTCTTATCATCCATCATTAAGGCATATAGCATTTCGAGTGAGTTATGAAGATCTTAAAGACAGTGTGAAATGGCTTCAAACTATTGAAATAGAGCCTGTCCCATTTGGAAAAAGAGATTCAATAAATCCATTTGTAAGGCCTAATCAGGGAAATGCTTCGGTCTACTTCAATGATCCAGATGGAAATAGTTTAGAATTATGTGTTTTGTAAGTGTCCCTGAAAACTTAAAGAATATAGCCAATAAATTATCAATCGAAGAATGGGAAGATCTTTTGAAAGATAAAAACTAAAGAATGTATGGGGGAGTTAAAAGAAGTATCAGCATCAGATAACATAATATTTACGCTGCGGCTCCTGCGGAGTCTTGGTCTGCAGGGTGAAAGCGCTTCATCATATATTCAACTACGTTGAACGATGAATATAGAAACGTTAAGCGAAATAATTGCTAGTGGAAGGAGATTTAAATGCATATTAGAGGAATAATTCTTGAAGGATACTCCAATGCCGGGAAGACTTCAGTATTAAAAGCAATTAAACGTTATCAATCACAAGAAGAATCCTCAGAACGGAGCGTAGTTATTCTTGGAGAACATTATTCTCAAATTTTGAATAATAAACATGGAGAATATGTAAGTCTGACCCGAGAAGGACACATTGAGTTACTTAAAGAGCGGGTTGAAATGCTAAAGAAACTTAACGAATGGGCAATTCAACTTGGTCCTGCATCTAGAGGATCTAGGGGACTATTTTATGTTCTGGAAAGGTTTCATTTAAATCATAGAGCCGCATTTGTAGATTCGGATTTGGATGAGATAAATAAAATAGAAGAACAGCTTGAGTCTTTAGGTGCCAAGTGTATTTTGCTTACAATCTCGCCCGAAGTCGTAGAAGAAAGAATTAAAAGTAGACAACCCGAAGAATGGATCTATAAAACAGAAGAAGATGTAAGATCGTCGGTAAATGAATTATTAAAAATCCAAAATGTTTTAAGACATCAAGCTCAAATCTCAAGAGTGCCAACAATAGAAATCAATACAGATGGTAAGGATTGGGATGAGTATGTAAGGGTAATCATGAAGGGCAACGACATCGCCTAACCACATGTTCAAGCTCAGTCAAGTGCACAATGTAAAACTAAACCAGAAGGAGTGATCACTTGATTATTATGATTAATGGATCATTTGGATCCGGTAAGACCTCGACTTCTCAAAAGCTGCAGCCTCTAATACCTAATAGTATGATTTATGATCCTGAAGAAATTGGATATATGTTGAGAAAAATCATAACAGAAGACATCTACTTTGAAGAAGAACGAACTGATGACTTTCAGGATATGGAACTATGGAGAATACTTGTAGTACAGACAGCTAAAGAATTAATGAATAAGTATAAGAAACATCTTATTGTTCCAATGACCATTTATAAGTCTGAAAATTTCAATTACATATTAAATGGATTTAGAAGTATCGATCGAGATACTTTTCATTTTTGCCTCTTAGCATCTGAAGAGATGATCAAAAAACGAATTGAAAAACGTGGAGACAAATTTGATTTTTGGTATCAGAAGCAAACAAACGCGGGTCTAATTGCATTTAAAGATATTAAATTTCAAGAACATATTGACACAGATAATAAAGAAACAGAAGAAGTTATAAGAATAATTTTAAGAAAGGTTTCAAAAATCAATTTGTGAGTAATTCAACGTAGTGACTGACTCCACATAACACAATGTTCAGGCATCAAGCTACCCTCGATTCGGCAGAAGTTAGAGGTGAATTAAAAGAGGTAAATTCAACAGAAGAAATTGGAATTGGAATGATCCGAACACATGAAATTCAAAAGAAATCAGTTAAAATCAAAATTAATATGAGGTGCGTAATGGATCGTAAGATTATTCAAACCGCAAAAGAGATAGCAATAAGAATTATTCGCGAAGCAGGTCTAATCTCTAAAGAGAAATTTGATAACTTTGTTGAACTGAGATCTAAAGATGAATTTGGGGATGTGGTTACTGAAGTAGATCATATCTGTGAAGAAATCATCATCAAACAAATACAAGACGTATTTCCAAATCATCAGATACACAGTGAAGAGGCAGGGCTTATTGGAACTAAGCACGATTGGTTATGGTTAATTGATCCTTTAGATGGAACTAATAATTTTGCAATTGGTTTAGCTGTTTTTTCGATATCAATTACCTTAATGTACAAAAGAGAGCCTGTGATTGGAGTGGTCTATGAACCTCTAACAGAACGTTTATTTGTATCTGTTATTGGTGAAGGGACAAGCTGCAATAATCGACAAATACAAATTAAGAGTAACCCTAATATTTTCAAAGGAAATATAGGTTGGATTCAAGGTCACAGAGTACAAAACGACCCACAAGCAGTAAAACTAAGACAACACATTGATATTAGATTTAAACGAATGTTAAGATTATGGGCTCCAACGCTTCAATGGTGTATGTTGGCCAAAGGAGATATTGATGGAATTGTTCTGTACAATTCTGAGGGTGATGACTTGTATTCAGGTATCTTAATGGTTAAGGAAGCAGGGGGGCTTGTTATAGATTTTGAAGGAAATAAGTTTAATGGAATGAAAGAAGAACCTTATCTAATTGCATGTCACCCAGACCACAAAGAAGAACTATTGCAAATTGTAAGAGAAGGATTGAGTTAACGCTAGAAGCAACTGATTTCATTTAACATTATATTCACGCTTCAGAGCTTGACAGCTCCTCGATCCGCGAGAAGCGATTAGCAGGAAAGTGAAAACAGCCGGATACCCCTGCGAGCATAAGTCTGGCGACCCGTTCGCTTCGGTCACTTAAGATTCTCGAGTCGTGAATAAGGAATTAATTTATTCGAAAGATGGTGAAATGATGAGTGTTATAAATACTAAATCCGTACAAAACGAAATTATAAAAGATATCGAAACAAAATATGGATGGATTGTACATGCAGTTGAATCAAACTATTTGGGTTATGGTAATTTAAAGTGGATTATGACAACTAACATTGGGCCCATCTTTGTTAAACAATATTGTAAGATAAGGTATCGACGCGGATTAGATGGGGTTCGAGAAGCACTGAAGTATCAACATCTTATGCATCTTGATGGAATTCCTTGTCAGCCAGTATATAGTTTCAACAGTGAATGTGTTCATACCACATTTTCCGGCGAGGATTATATGATTTCTGGTGTTAGCACAGGAAGTTTAATAGAAGCGGGGCAATTAAATAGTCTTCAGATGTATAGTCTTGGTGAAGCTACTGGTCGTATGCATATGTGGATGAAAACACATATGCCGAAATTACCATACTTACAGTGGGAGTTGCCTTCAAAGGCAAAGATGTTTGAAAAGATACAAACAAATCTAAATGAAATGAAAAAAATGACTAATCAAAGATACATAGAAGCTATAGAGAATCAAAGAATTATTCTTAAAGAATTAGATTTGGATATATTTAATGACTGTGCTAAAGGATGGGCGCATTGGGATATGCATGTCGACAATTTATTATTTCACGAAGATAGGTTAGAAGATATTTTAGATTTTGATAGACTACACTACGTATATTCAGATTTTGACATTTCCCGTGCAATACTCTCAAGTGCACTTTTAGATGACGGGAAATTAAATGTAGATTCAACTAGGGCATATATTGATGGTTATAGAATTCATACTAATCTTACGATAGAACAATTGGTACTATCGATTAAATTAACTTGGTACAAAGAGTTTAAGTGGGTACATGAAAAGTATAGTCAAGATAAAACAATGTCTCGGTTTATAGAAGAAATGATTTGGATAGGGAATGAGTGGGAGAATCTCGAAGAGATATTCACAACTATCTTTAACTAATCATTGTGGGTTAATTCGGACTAGTCAGCGACAGCCCAGCGAGGTCAAATCCGTCGGACAAGGTGCGATACATCTTACGCCTCTCAGGTTCGTAGATACAGGAATATTATCGGAAAAATTCGTAAATACTTTATTTTTTGGGAGGGCATCTCAAGGATGAGTGAAAAAACAATAATTATTGAAAATTACAACAATGAATGGCCTGAAATGTTTTCTGATCTAAAATCCATCATAGAACATAGACTCGGGGATCTAGTACTTAGAATTGAGCACGTTGGTAGTACCGCAGTACCGGGACTAGCGGCAAAACCTATTTTAGATATTGATGTAGTAATTGATTCTATGGACTTGCTTCCAGATGTAATTCAAGGATTAGAAAGTTTAGGTTACTATCATGAAGGGAATTTGGGTGTTGAGAACAGAGAAGCTTTTGCAAGAAAGGATGCAAATGTGCCTTATAGTATAGTAAAAATACAGAAACTTGAACATCATTTATATGTTTGTAATAAAGAGAGCAAAGAGTTATTAAGACATATATCCTTCAGAGATGCATTAATTAGCAGTCCCGAATTTGTAGTCAAATATGCCAATCTAAAGAAAGAACTTGCTATTAAATATAGAGAAAATCGTCAGTCTTATACGGATGGGAAGACCGAATTTGTAAATAAAGTACTTAATGAATATGGAAAGAACTTGTAGGTTGCTCAATGGGACTAAAACATCCGATAGCAAATTAACCACGCTGCGGGGTTAACGCCTCTTGGTCTGCCAGAGATCTTTCGAGGAAGTCGTATCAGACATACAACTCCTATGATGCTAGGTCTTCGACCCAGTCGCTGGTGCTCTTTAAGCTCTCGGGTTTGTGAATAAAACAACGTTATCGAAAATCTCACAAAGGATATGAAAACGTGAATACTAAAGATTTTAGAAAGCTAATTAGGGTGTATTTTGCTCCAAAACTACATGAGGTTGGGTTTATGGGAACCGATCATCATTTTGTTAAGACAACTGATAATCACTTTATATACACTCTGGTGATTCAGGCAGATAAATCCGGTGGATCTTGTGTTATGGAGATGGGGGTGCATCTAAATTTCCTCCCCAATTCTATTGGTGAATTTAAGTCTTCAAATGAAATCACGACCTATGATTGTGAATTCAGAAAACGTCTTGATAAAAAAAGCAAATTGGTTTAAGAGATTTTTTACAGTGGAGCGTGAAAGATGGTTTCAATACGGAGAAACAGAGAATGATGCGATAGTTACTATAAATGAAATGAAAAAGTTATTTTTGGATCAAGGAATGAGTTATTTTTCTCAATTTAATGATCCTAGGATGATTACATCAATTTCATTGGCCGAGATAATAGCTAGATCTAAGAAGATTGAAGATTTTGGAGCTCCACTTGATTTAAGGCTGGTTTTGTTAATTGCACGAACGCATAAATTTCTAGGTAATGATAGGGACGCGAAAGATTATGCTCAATGGGGATTAAATAATATTGGGGAAGCAAAAGGACTCATTAAGGACTTTGAGGCCATAGGTCTAGGGAGTTTCTAACATCATATCCGTGCTTCGGCGCCTAAAGGCTCCACGGTCCGCGAGAAGCAATCGGCAGGGGAGAGAATTAGCGGACACATCCGTAAGACTAACCGCATCGCGGCCGCTCCAATTGGTCTCTTAAGTCGGTGGGAGGGTCATGGATACAACAACGTTATGCCCCATTATCGGTAAATATCAAAGATAATATTTAAGGAGATAATTTATGAAAGGTAAGATACTCTTCTTATTATTTATTACGATAGTGTTTTCATCTTGCCAAAATAGTAGTCAATTGACTACCATGAACAGCGAAACTAAATCAATAATGAATTCTGAACTGCCTCCTGATGTAGTGAGTACAGGTAATCGAACAGAATCGAAAGAAATAACTGAAGGTCAATCAGATCCTTCTAATAATCAAGTGTTATCCATGAGTATTGGGAACTATGATTCGACTGGAGATTTTTATGATGAAATGCTTCGAAATCCTATAGATCATGATTATGAAGTGGAATTTAATAAACTTCCAAAGAGATTATTACAACATTGGGATGGGGGGCGTTGGAAAGCAAATATACCGAGATTTGGGATAAAGAAATGAATCAAATATATAAAAAGCTGCTTTCTAAGTTGGATAGAGAACCAAGAGAAGCACTAATTGAATCGCAGAAAGAATGGCTACAGTATCACTTAAGGGAAACAAAATTTGTAGAGAAGACATTTATTAATAATGGTTACCTAGGATCACAAGGATCGGTAAGCCTAGGCACGGTTATACGGGAGAGAATTAGGGAAAGAACAATGCAATTATTTGAATATCGATATTTGTTAGATGGTGAAGTTGAGTTTTTATACTAAAGTAAAAAATAGAATTGGAATCTGGATCAAAGGTTTTAGGTGATACTTCGAAGAGGGTAACGGAACATAACAATGTATTCAAGTTGCGGGGATACCACGCCTTGGTCGCCTGAGACGTTTCGATGAAGTGAATTCAGACGACACTTTGATTTTTCCTAAGATAATAGCTATCTAATGGGAATCAAAGTTAGCAATGGACATACGTTAGGCGAAACCGCAAAGTGCATTGAAAAAACAAAAAGGAGCTAGATGCAAACATGGAATTAAAACTTGTCCCAGTAAATCCTGAAGATAAAAGTATACTAATCAATTTATATGAATTGTACGAGTATGACTTCAGTAAATATACAGGTCGAGATATAGATAGAAACGGAAAATTTGAAGTAAACATAGATTATTATTGGGAAGGCGACGAAAGATGGAATCCATTTTTTATAGAAGTAGCAGGTATAATCGTTGGTTTTATAGTAGTCCTTTTTGAGAATATGGATACTGATCCAGATCCGACGCATGTGATATACGATTTTATGGTTTTACAGAAATACAGAAGATCAGGTATAGGTCGTAAAGCAGCAATAGAAGCATTTAAAATGTACAAAGCGAATTGGAAGATTTCGCAAATGGAGAGCAATCTTCCGGCAAGGACATTTTGGAGAAGTGTAATAGAAGGTTTTAAAGGAACTAACTACACTGAACACTATGTACAAGATCGAAAAAAATATGTACAAGAATTTAGTACAAGATATTAAAGGCATTTATATTGCGGGCTAATTCAGTACAGCATCACTAAACTCATATTCACACATGAACTGACTGGTGCTAACTCTAGGTCCAACCGAGGATTCCAAGGAAATGGCCTCGCAGGGGGCGTAAAAACGGGTATGTTATACGACAGAATCAAAAACAATAGAAAAAGAGGGTCATATAACCCTCTAAATACTAGAATTCTGCAATTCACTAAATAGTTGTAGGGCATCTTTGAAACCTTGTATGTAGATACTTCTTTCTAGGATGGATTGGAGTGAGATTTGTGCGTCTTCGTAAAGAAAAACTGTATGTTGAAGTTGATCGGGCAAAGCATCACGAAGTGTTTTAAAATATTCATCTGTCTCAGCAGAAAGCTGAGTGTACTCCCTATGACACTCCAGAAGCTTAGTATAGAGCAAATCTAAACGTATTCTTATCAGTGGTTCTGTTAATGATTCTACTGTATTAATCATATGTTGTTCCTCCTTTAATTAACTCTATAAAGTTATTATATAACCCCTCAAGGTTAATTACAAGGTGAATATTTGACTTTGTAGAGTTAAAACTTTGCTTTCTGTTGATGATTGCTAATATGAAAGATAAGATAGAATTATGGAGGGGAAAAGATGAACATAATCAAGTGTAATATACGAGAACTCATGGCGGAACATCGAATAGATGATATAACAGAATTGATGGCAAAATCGGGCTTAAGTCGGAATTCGATCAATAAGCTCTATAGGGAAACAAATATAGAAACAACAAAGCTGGAAACCTTATTCAAGCTATGCGATACATTTAATTGTAAATTATCTGATTTGATTGAATACGTACCAGGAGAAAAATAAATCGTGAAGGTCAATTCGAGAAGCGATTCCATCCTATAACATAATATTCAAACATTGCTCCTTGGGAGCCTGGGGCTGCGGATGGATTTCGAGAAGAGTTTCAGCAAACATCCCTTCGGGGTTCTTGAATATAGAAACGTTGTCCAATACTCCCAATCCAAACAACAAGCATAGGAGCAATATAATGACAATCATGTTCAAAGAAATAAAAGACATTGATACACAGGCAATTCAAGAACTGTTTCATTCGGTGGACTGGAAATCAGGAGATTTCCCAGAAGATCTTAGACAAGCAATAAACAACTCGCATACGGTTATTACTGCGGGATGATACCAAATTAGTTGGCTTAATAAATGCATTGTCTGACGGCGTGATGACAGTATATTTTCATTACATGTTAGTACACAAAGAATATCAATCATTAGGAATTGGAAAGAGAATGATGGAACAAATGCTTAGCCGATATTCTAATATAAAAACAAAAGTGCTTATATCTTATGATAGTGCAGAAAAATTCTATGGATTATTTGGATTTAAGCCAGAAGAAGGAACAAAAGCCATGTTTATTTCAGATATGGTATAGCATTAAAGTAAAGATTCCGATCAGATGAGAATTGATTATAGATAGAGTTGTTTTTGAGAAGGTCGCTATATAAAACTTCAATTCGGATATGAAGGGATACCAGATGATAAGTTATAAACCATTTCAAAAATTATTGATTGACAGGGAGATTAAGAAGCAGGATTTATTGAAAATGACGGGGATTTCATCGGCAACGATGGCAAAACTCAATACGAATGAGTATGTATCTTTAGAAGTAATTGATAAATTATGCACGGCATTGGGATGTCAGCCCGGAGATTTATTGGAGCATATAGAAGATCAATGATGGGATGAGAACATTTTCTGGTTACTCAAAGATGAGATTCTGTCGTATAACATAATATTCAAGCAGCGGCTCCTAATGGAGTCTTGGTCTGCTGAATGGATTTCGAAGATGATATTATGGTAGACACCTCCGAGTTTGTTGAACTGCATAAAAACAGGAAGGTGATTAGAAATCACTGCAATAAATTAAAGAGGAGAAACTAATTATGTCTAGACCTTTAAGAATTCATATTATAGGTTCAACTGGTAGCGGAAAAACATATCTTGGTCAAGTTTTATCAGAGAAGTTAAATATTAAATTCTACGAACTAGATACAGTCATGTGGAGCAGTAGAGTGGAGTTTTCAGGAAAAAATCCTCCAGACGTGAGAGATAAATTACTACATAAAATAATTGATAATGATAGTTGGATTGTAGAGGGAGTATATTATAAATGGCTTTCTGATAGCTTTTCAAGAGCAGATGTAATTTATTACCTAGATACTAATGTGTTGATTCGACATTTTAGAATTATCATGAGATTTGTTAAACAAAGAATAGGCTCCGAAAGATCTATATACAAGCAAACATTAAGAGGACTAATTGAAATGCTTATCTGGAATCATAAATTTAATAGTACAAATCGGAAAGAAATCTGTAGTTTCTTGTCCCCTTATAAAGACAAAGTGATAATCTTAAAAACCAACAGGCAAATGATTACTTTGCTCAATGAAGGCAGTGAAATACCATAACTCAGCATTCACACACCCAGCATACGCTGGGTCTTATATACAGAAAAGTATGTGAAATCGACGAAATTATTTAACGAGGGTGAACAATGAAGATAATAAGAGATCGGGAAGAACTTGAAGGAACTGGTTATATTGAAGTTTTACCCGGGAAGTACCTTGGGCATTGTTGGAATGAAAACTCAATTTACTTTGATGAAGAAGTATTCGGCTATATAGAGAAAACAATAGAAAGTATATTTTCTGGATATGATCATTATGCGTTCAATGAAATACATCGAAAAACGTGGGAGGTGATCCTTGAGGATTTGAAAACGTTCGCTAATCTCCTTGATGAAAAAGTAACAATGGAATTAATAAATGAACATGTGTATTTCTTCTTTGGCAGTTCTAAAGATGAGTTTCAACAAGATTTTCTCAATAGTGTTCAGAGACTTCGTGAATTAATTATAGAGTTTGTTGTATGGATTAAAAAGCAATTAACAACTCAAGATTATGTTTCAGTTCTAGGGATTTAGCTATAGCTATTCGAGGAAGAGTGGTTATTTAAACCAACATAGGAGGAATTAGAATGAAATTTATCGTTTCTGCAAGTGTAATCGTTCTCAATGAACATAATGAGATTTTACTCATGAAAGGTCGAAGAGGTTGGGAAATGCCTCAAGGTTGTGTTGAAGAAGGAGAGACGATTAGGCAGGCAGCAGTTCGAGAAGTGAAAGAGGAAACAGGGATTGACATTGAATTAATTAAATTTTGTGGATTGTATCAGAACATAACGCGAGGCGTATGCAACAATATATTTACTGGAAAACCGATTGGTGGAGCTTTAACTACCAGTGATGAAAGTGAAGAGGTGGGCTACTTTACTTTAGAAGAAGCTGGGCAAATGATAACATGGGGAAATTTTTATGACAGAATTCATAATGCATTAGATGAGAAAAGCCATCCATTTTTGATTGAATTTTCAGAATAAGGGCATCCATCAGATCACAATACATTAACGCATCGGACATTCGTCCTTGGTCCGGCATTCTCCTCACACCCTGCGTAAGCTGGTTAGTGAATACAGGAACGTTAGATGAAACACTCCGAAACTCACACTTGAATGAAATAACATTGAAGTAGAAAAGGAGAATCATTTTGGTTGGTAATGAAATACTTTCTCAAGCAGCTAATTCATTTGGATTTGATACTAATAAGTTAAAGTTCGTAAGCAATTCTTGTAATGAAGTATATAGGTTTAACAAATGGAATAAGGAATATTTTTTACGTTTATCTGAAAAACCAGTTGAATTTGAACTTAATATTAAGGCAGAAGTCCATTGGGTACGGTATTTAGTTGAAAGAGGCATTCATGCATCTTTGCCAATCCAAACTATAGAAGGTGAATTAACTGCTGTATGTAAGGACTATGAAAAGTGCTATATTGCAACTGCGTTCGAAGGAGCCCCTGGAATTTTTTTCGATAGCGATCCACAATTATGGGGACAGAGCTTGTTTAAAACATGGGGCGAAACAATGGGGTCAATGCATCGGTTGACAAAAACTTATGATCCTGGCGATTTGAAATACAAAAGGATGGAATGGAATGTGGCGGAAATAAACAATCCACATTTACATTTTGGTAATTATCAAATACTCCTCAATAAACTCAGAACAATTGAAGAGGAAATGAAAAACTTGCCTAAGGATAAAGAATCATATGGTCTGATCCATTATGACTTTCATCCTTATAATTTTCTTATCGATCAAGGAAAAATAACTGTTTTTGATTTTGATGATTCGTTGTACGGGTGGTTTGCACTTGATATTGGAATCGCCGCTACTCACGCTGTTTGGTGGGGTTCACATTTTAAGGCTTGGAGATCGAAAGATGAATTTGCAAAGCATTTCTTAAATGAATTTCTACAAGGTTATATAAAGCAGAATAGTATAGAGCAAGAATGGATCCAGAGGATTCCTTTGTTTATGGAATATAGAAATATTAGTTCCTTCTTTTGGTGGCTTACCAATTGGAATGGGAATGAAGAGAATCTTACTGATTTTCAGAAGAATGCTATTATTGAAGCGGTAAAACGTATTGAAAGTGACAAACCTTTTGATGGATGTGATATCCAATTATAGGATAAGAGGGCTGGCGTTAAAAAGTAGATGTGAGTGATCTAACAATACATTAACGCATCGGGTTTACTTCCTCGGCCCAAAGACGAGACCGCAATAAATTTGAGAGAAAACGACTCCTTATGACACTCCATAAGCTCTGCATTATGGTAGACTCCACCTTAAAGTCGTTCCTATCTTGGTTGGTGATGTTCTAGACAAACACCATTCGACCCAAGATAGGGGCGCTTTTTTTTGCTTTTATACTTCGCAAATGGAACATTGTGGGTTATATTGGATATGATTTGGTTCTATAGTAGAGAAATGGAGAAGTGGTCAACCTTGGATGAAAAAATACGCTTTCCGATAGGACACTTTGAGCCAAGTATTAAATTCTCTAGTGAGGACCGAATCCATATCATTCGTCAAATTCCCGGAATTACGAAGTCCTTAAGAGAGATTACACTACATCTCAATGATGATCAACTTTGTACTCCTTATCGTGGTGGCGGTTGGACAATCACACAGATTGTGCACCACCTTGCGGACAATGACATGAACGCTTATATCAGGTTCAAGAGAGCCTTGACTGAAGAGGAACCGATGGCAAGCTCATATCGAGAGGATATATGGGCATCTTTACATGATTACAGGAATACGACCATCGAAGATTCAATTTTGCTGATGGAGATACTACACAAGCGATTTCTCACGCTGTTGTATAGTTTACATCCCGATCAGTTTAGACGAAAACTCCGAACAGAAGTGTTAGGTACAATTACACTGGATATCGCGATTCAAAGATTTGTATGGCATGGGCAGCATCATATTGCTCAAATTAAATCTTGTATAACATCGCAAGGGTGGTAGGGTCTTATACACATCTCAAGTGTGGAGGTAACATATGGGTAATTGTGAGTTGAATTTCTGAGGAGCCTTGGTCTGCTGTTATCAATTACCTAGGATTAGTATGTAAACGGATTCAGAACTAGGTGAGTGACTGCATTTGATATATAAAGTCAAATAATAGAAGTGAATCTAGATTAGGGGGATGCGGATGTTGATTGAAGATGAGAACGTATACCCTGACTGTTCAGTTGAAATAAGAACTGTAGACATTGGCGGCTTAACAAAGCCACAGCTTATTCAGAAACTGGATCAATACTCTATTTCATTGAATAAATATGGAGAACAGTTATTAAATGATGAGAGATTTATAGTTTCTAGTAGAAAGCAAAGCTTGCAAACGGTTGAGTTGACCGTCAAACAACTTGGATTTTCGGATGGTGCTACGACTTTTCAGCTCTTTCGAAGAGCAAATGATCTTGGGTTGGAATGTTGTCCGGTTGAGTTAGGACCTTATCTAAGAATGCAATATTTGGATCAGCCTGAGATATGTTCTACCAATATTTCAGAGGGTAACAAAGCTCCGTCCGGCTCCATTACTATAGCATCTGAAGCCCTTACGGAGGATAATGATTTTCCAAAAGGTTTTTATCTCAGACGAATAAACGACAAGTTATGGTTACGAGGATATCTTGCAGACCATTTGCATATTTGGAGCCCTTATGATCGCTTTATCTTTTGCAGGGCTCAGCTTCTATTATATTAGGATCAGGAAGATGTTTTGAAAGGAAAGGAGTGAAGATCAATGGATATCAAAAACAAAAGCGGAGATGTGCTTGGAAAAATTCAAATTGAATCCTTACGCGATAATGCGATTGACCGAATCGTCATTGACTTAAAGCCTGGTGACGGGAAAGCGATTTATACCGCAGATGTTACAGAGAACCAATTCACGCAACAGACCAATTATGCAGCTATTCCATGGGATGACGGTTTGGAACAATTGCAACGACTTTATTCTCCATGGCAGCCGAAATTTCCGATTGATTCTGATATAGATGCCATTCATGTATTTTATGGATTTGATAATTTAACTCCGCAAGAAATCGATGAAATGATTGAAGAAAGTAACAGGTCAGGCAGAAATGTAGTGATCCGAGACCTGAAGCCTAATAAGAAGGTTGTGGGCATCAGCATCACATATAAAGAGTATGGTGGTTATAAACTTAACATTTTCGGGACAACAAAGAGCCGGATCGCATTGCCTGATCATGATGGTACTACGGTTAAGCAAGCAGCCATACGTGGCGTCCAAGCATTTTATATTTTCGATAACGAAACTTTCCAATTGATATGGATCGAAGAGAATGTGCATGGGAAGGCGCTACAATACGAGATCATTGGCAGAAACATGTCAGAAGATCTTGTGATGAAGATTGCGAAGTCAATGAACGGATAAATGATGATATTATCTGAGTGAGGTGCAACGATGAGTTACAAAACTATTCTCATAGACCAATTAAACGCCTGTTATCATGACAAGAGCTGGTTTATACCGCTTCATGATATTTTGACAGACCTCAATGCGGCGGAAGCCGCTTATGTAAAGAATGAAGGGGAGCACTCCATTTGGGCGATCGTCAATCATCTTATTTTCTGGAATGAGAAGTGGCTTGAGAGATATATTGCCGAACAGGTCGACGGGCAGAATTCAGTGAATAATGAGGATACATTCGACATAGATCCGTCTAACTTGAATGATGTGGAGTGGAGCAAGACATTACATAGACTGAAAACCGTCTTTAGTGATTGGAACAGGGCACTCGAAGATAGTGAAGAACATAAATTGACCCGTGAAATCCCTTCCTATTTTAACGCGCCATGGTGGGGAGTTGTATCAAATCTATGTATTCATAATGCCTATCATATTGGCCAGATCATGCTGCTCAAAAAATCAATGAAACACACGTAGTACACGCTGCATTACGTTTATAAAATTATACTTAAACAAAGGAAGATGACTATCATGGAAAAAGGCAAAATTATATTTTTGAACGGTGTAACCAGCTCTGGTAAAACTTCGATTGTAGAGGCGATGCAATCATACGATGATCCGTTTTTCTATGTGGTAGCTAATGATCTTTTTGAAAATACAATCGGAGATAAACATCTTCAGACGGATTACTGGAAGTATCTGAGTGAAGCGATTGTAATGATGTATCATACGGCAAAAGTATTTTCAGACCATGGAAACCATGTTCTGATCGATGGCATACTTGTTGAAAGACCGGAGCTCGCGCCGCATTATGAACAAGTCAAACAGATTTTTGAAGGGTATCCACTGGATATTGTGGAACTGCATTGTCCTCTCGATATCTGTCGTCAGCGGAACATCGAACGTGGGGATCGAAGAGAAGAGCAGTCGGATGAGCAGCATCAAATCATGGCCAAAAATATCAACTATAGCTATTCAATTGATACAAGTATGAACACACCGGAAGAATGTGCAGAAAAGATTATTGCAGCGCTGTTCAACCCCCATCATGAACCATTGAAAAATATGTGAAGATGATATTACGAAACTGTAGTGGAATCGATATCAAATAAACAACTTTGTCCGCTTTTGTCTAGAGGGTGAAATGAGGAATCCAATGGAGTCACAAACAAGAAAAAGTATAGTTAATGATTTAAAGTCAATGGGGGTAAGGGAGGGCATGACGGTGATCGTACATTCCTCCTTCAAAGCAATAGGTAAGGTTATAGGCGGCCCGGTAAGTGTTATTTTAGCTCTGGAAGAAGCCGTTGGAACCAATGGAACCATTGTCATCCCTACTCAAACAGAACATCTTTGTGAACCTTCAGAGCATGATACGAACCTGTCTTCAGAGGAAATTGAGTTCATTAAAGACAATATGCCTATTTATTATCCTGATCTAACCCCAACCTCGTATATGGGCATCATTCCTGAGGTGTTTCGGAGGCAAGATGGTGTGTTACGAAGCTCACATCCGCACATGTCTTTTGCTGCCTGGGGGAAAGAGGCAAAACGGATAACGGAAGATCACAACTTGCATTATGCATTAAATGAGAAATCTCCGTTAGGAAAAATCTATGATTTGAGTGGATACATTCTGTTACTTGGTGCGCCAACAAATAGTAACACCTCCTTGCACCTGGCAGAGTATAAACAGCAGAATACATTTGTTAAACCAAAAGTCTGGGGAGTAAAAATGCTGGTGGATGGAATCGAACAATGGACTACATACGATGATATTAACAATGAATCGGATGATTTTGAATTGATTTTTAATGAGTTTAGGATCCAGACTAACGCTGTTACCGAAGGAATGGTAGGGAAAGCTGTGAGTTATTTGATACCCCAAAGAGAGATGGTTGATTATGCTTTGGGATGGATGAATCGGAACCGAAGAGAACAAATAGAGCAGTGAATCATTTCAAAAAGAAAGAAGGGGGAAATGTAAACATGACAAAAGAGATTGAACATTTGCTTCAAACCTTTGAAGAATGGGCATTGTTTGTCAAGACGATGACTCATCTCGAGGAGAGCATATGGAATTCAAGCATGGAAGCAGGGAAATGGACGATAAAATCCATCGTCAGCCATGTGATGTTATGGGACCGATATTTTTACAAGCAAGCGATTGAGAAGATTGCTCTGAAGCAGGCAGTTACGTTGAAACATATGAATTTTGAAGAGTTTAATCGCAAAGCTATTGAATTTGGTAACCGCACAGAGACGTCCGAAATCGTAAATAAGGCTATCACGTACCGCCATAAAATTATGAATGACATTCGAGGGTTAGCGGAGGAACAGCTTCATCAGACGTATTTAGACGCAGAGGGGAACGTATTTTATATTCCCCAGTACCTTAAAGATTTTATATGGCATGACCAGCATCATATGGAACCGTTGAAGAAATATCTTGCCAATCTTGAAGCGTAAAGGATTTAGCATGTAGGAGGCGGCACGGAATGCAGCATGTGGCTTGCTTTGAATATAATACGTATCCCAAACCAGGGAGGGATTGTAGTGAGTACACATACGATTGAATTAACTCAGGAAAATCTGATTGGTTCATTTACCAAAGGGTGTGCATGCTGTCCTTCCACATGATGCCTTTAAGTAACTTGAGGCCTGTTATACGTCGTATTAGATGAACTTGGGGGTCGATTAAATGAAAGGCAGACCACAGATCGTTTTAGATATCGCAGGTGTTTTGTTAAGTAATATGTCGTTGACGTGCTGGAAAGATATGATTCAGGAAACCAACCTATCGGCAGAATCTTTGAAAGTACATTTTGCAGGAATCAAACGAAAGCTCTGGACAGGAATGATGAGGGAAGAAGAGTTTTGGCAATCGTTGAAGGAGATGTATCCCGAATTATCAATAAGCCGAGCGAAGGACATCTTATACAATTCAATTGTTCCCTTACCAACCGCTCAATACCTTGAGCGATGGAGTGAGTCCGCCGATATCCATCTACTCAGCAATCATTGTAAGGAATGGATTGAGCCGAATCTTAGCCGTTTAAGCTCATTTACCAAAAGTGTAACCATCTCTAATCAAGTGGGTTTATGCAAACCTGAGATTGAGATATACCAACGGGTCGAAACCTTCCTGGTAGCTGGGGAAGAGGTTCTATTTATAGATGATCAAGAGAAAAATTTACATTCTGCTAAGCTACTTGGCTGGGAGACTTTACTGGCTGACGAAGAAGGAGATTGGGTTAATGAAGTTGAGTCATTGCTAATTTAGAATGAAAAGGATGAACGTGTTATTTATGCATTGGAATTAACAAGCCTAACCTTCGAATGAAATCTAAACTCCCTTCTGGAATGCGAACGGGAACAATTTTCCTTTAGCTCTGGATGAAGGAAGTATGATTGAAGCAAAAGAATATCTTGCTTTACTTCGCAATCTAATAATCAAGGAATCGCAGTGGATAACTGGCACACCGCGCATAACCGCTAAACTCCAAATTGCTTTAGATGATGATCTAAATGCTTGTATATGCCTTTACCCCATTGCTCGGCTGTTAATTTTCCGAAGAAGGGATGGGGGTGGCGGGAGAATTTTCCTGAAGCACCTTGTTGAAAGATATTAAACTGCTGCTCTAGCTTTTCTTTTTCTGCCATAAACTGTCGTTGATCATCAATAATGATTGTCGGGATCGTAGACATATTATGGGGCAAGGGCTTGTCATTATAAAACATTGGTTTTGCGAACCTTCCTATAAGTCTCCCAAGTAATCCTCTAGGTGGAAAAGCATTTCCTAAGGGGATATCATGAAATGCTGAACAGTGAGCCAGCATCTGAGAGACTTGCATCGTGCCCCATTTAGGGATGGAATTTTCACTAAGTTGATCCATTCGCTCTGTAATTTCAGCAGCATTTATCGTATCAAATATACTTTTCACAAGAACACCTCAGTCCTCTAGGATATAAAATTTGAACTTAAACTATCATCATTCTCTTATTGAAAGGTTTATCCTCTTACTATCAAGAATAATAAGATATGGTAAGTTTAGTCAATGTATTATGGGAAAACCACAATTGAAATCGGAGGATGCGAACTTGGAAAATAAGGAAACGTTTAATCTCGTAACCAATGAATATGAACGATATAGACCCGTCTATCCGAGTGAAATGTTTGATGGTATTTTTACATATGGAGCGAATCAAACATTCCATTGATGCTGCAGGTGGAACGATAGAGAAACAACATAAGGTTGCTCTTTTTCTAGGGAAGAAAAAGGTCTAAGGATATATGTTTTATTAATCTACTGAAGAACAGGAGAGAATATATGAGTGATCCGCGTTCAACATACAGTATCCAAACGGCAGTGTTAAGTTTACAAGAGGAATTAGAGAGATTAAAGATACAGGCGGTAATGGGGTGGTCCAAAGAATTCCGAAATCTAGAGTGGTATGGGTTGAAAAATGGAATGCGTGTATTGGAGGTCGGAAGCGGACCAGGTTACATTACAGAGCAACTATTGAACAGTCTGCCGGACAGCGAGCTTACCTCGCTTGAGATTGATCGTTCACTGCAAGCACAAGCCAAAGAACGGCTGAAAGATATTCCTTCCAAGCGATTGCAATTTGTAGAATCTTCCATCTACCAGATGGATCTGCCTGATGATTCTTTTGATTTTGTCGTGGCAAGACTTATCTTCCTTCACTTGAACAATCCTGACGAAGCTGCACAAGAGATATATCGTGTACTGAAGCCTGGCGGTCGCCTTGCCATTATTGATGTAGATGACGGCGTTTTTGGAGCGGTGAATCCTGATGTTCCTGCTTTACATACGGTATTAATGAAAATTTCGGACTATGTGGCACAACACGGCGGTAATCGCTTAATTGGCAGAAGTCTGCCGCGTCTCCTTTCTGGGAACGGATACATCGATGTTGACATTGATTCTGTCCTTCAACATAGTGATCTGTTAGGTATTGAAGGGTTCAAGCAGCAGTTTAATCTTAATCGTTTTGTACATTTTGCTGAAAAAGGTGTGATCAGTTCGGAGGAATTTGCTCAGCTGCAACAAGCTTCTGAAGCGATAAATCATTCGCCGGAAGCCTATGCCATGATGAATTTCATTACAGCTTGCGGCACGAAGCCATTGACATAGCTGGGTTGAAACTAATTAGGGACGGAGGATGGGTATGAATATCGTTCATTCTTTTCAGGAATTAGTAGTTCGAGGGGATCATCAGGGTATGATTGAGTTACTGAAAAACTACGAACAATCCAGACCATTATCTGTCCATGAACAGGGCTGGGTCTACTGGAATGTTTCTGACGGTTATGCCTTGCTAAGAGAGCCGGAACTGCTTTATGCCAATCACCGGGCATTCTTTTAATGGGGGAAAGAAAATCTCGCTCCGGAGCAGTTACACTGGATTGTTTCGGATTCAACACAAGCGTTGTCATTATCTCTGGGGAACTACTTTGATCATTGGATGGATTGGTACCAATATGCTTGTGATCATGCCCCGAAGGTGGATACCAACCGAGGTGTTCGATTCGAGAGCCATCGGGCTATGGGTGGTTCGCTTTGGGTTTTGGAGAGATACAGTGAAATGGACAGTGTGCTTGAAAATATGAACCAACTCATACAAGAAGATGAGACATGGTCCAATATTCTTTTTGCCCGGATTACATATAACAAACAACGTCTGACTAAGCTTTATCATGCCGGGGATTTTGCTGGAGTCGAAGCTCTTGTAAACGAAACGATAGACTTGATTGATGCAATCAATGATGGAGCAATGCCTATCTCAAGAAAAGATGAAGTGGTCGGTAGCTGGGAGGATATTAATGTCTCTAGAAATTCGCAGAGAGATATCAACATTGCGTTGAACAATTTGGCCTGTATTTTAACGGATATTGAAAGGTATGAGGAAAGTGTGAAATTGTTTATGCAGATACAGGAACGTGGTCACCACATGAATTCATATGGTTTTTCCAAATGGATATATTCGATATGGAAGACAAGAGGGACTGAGGCAGTTAAAGATGCATTAGCAGTTAATGCCTCTTATGAAATTGCTGATCTTGTAAAACATACTCCTGAACTATTAGAGATCAAAGGTTAGCATAAGGTGATTGGAGTTGCCAGAGGTTTGCACAACAACGTGAAAGGAGTGATGTCGTATGAGAAACAATACGAATCTGGGTAGAAGAAATAAAGTTGCCGGAGGTGTTTTTGTCTAGCGCAGAGGACCCAAGAAAAGGTTCCGAGGGATTCCTCTGTGTAATCTTCACGAGGAGGAATTTCAATTTATGATTCATTTAAAACGTGTGTCGGTGGATAACTGGTATGCATGTACTCAACTGAATGTAACGGAAGAACAGAAAAAAAGTTTTCCCGCGCCGGTTGTATATTGGATTGCTGAATCCAAGGTGGTGACCGATTTTCACCCCATGGCCATCTATTATGATTCGGATCTGGTTGGTTTTGCTGTGTACTCAGATCAACCGGATTATGAGGATAACTACTGGCTTCTTGCTCTAGTGGTAGATACAAAATATCAGGGCAGAGGTTATGGAAGAGAAGCGCTTAGGAAGTTGATTGATCTAATGAAAGAATCGCTGAACTGCAAACGCATCATGATTGGACATAGGCCGGAAAATAGTATCGCCGGGAATTTGTATGAATCACTTGGTTTTCAGAGGGTAAGTGAAGGGCTGATTGATGGCGAGGTCATTCGGCTTCTAAGATGCAAGTAGTGCTAAAACATACGCGATTTGGATTATAAAGGAGGTAGCTTGTCTTTGAAGCATTTACACATTATTTTCTCATTACTCTTTATCATGTTAGGAATTGTGATTATTACGATCTCGAAGATGATTGAAGAGGTGATTCCCAAGCTAGGCTATGCAGCATTCCAGTCAGCAGCAGCTGGCAGTTATACTCCGAGTGATTATCAAGTGAATTTTGCACTGAATTATTGGATAGGCGCGATATGTATTTTGGGTGGAGTTATCTGTTTATTAGCTAGAATGAAATGGGTTCAGAACTCCATCCGTGAAATGAATATAAGAAACAGAGCGTTTGATGAAACTCATAATTATGACGACACAAGAGAACTGAAATAGGTTATGATATGACATAAAAAGAAAGGGCAGATTGATATGATTACATTCCAATACTTTGAACCAGAAGATTTTGAACAACTAATCGAATGGAGTGGGGATGAAGCATTTCTGCTCCAGTGGGCCGGCCCTCAGTTCCATTATCCACTTTCCAGAGAGCAGCTATCGGATTATTTGCATGGTGCCAATGATAAGAACACTTCAAATAAGTTCATTTATAAAGTGATGGATGAATCGACTCAGGAGATTGTGGGCCATATTGCTCTTGGCGGGATTGATCGATATAATCGTTCAGGGCGTATCGGTAAGGTGCTTCTTGGTAAGTCGTATCAGGGTAAAGGCTATGGGAAGCAAATGATTGATGAGGCACTTCGAATTGGATTTGAAGAGGAGAAGTTACACCGGATCAGTCTGGGCGTATTTGATTTTAATGTCTCAGCCATCCGATGTTATGAAAAAGCGGGCTTTGTACAAGAAGGACTTATTCGTGATGCGAGAAGATATGAAGATACCTTCTGGAATCTTATCGAGATGAGCATTTTAGAAAGTGAATGGAAAAAATAACTTCTCAAAAGGATCATCATACTTGAGAGGAGGTTTACCCACTCGTCATGCTGAGCATACTGAAAAAGCTGACTTTTTGGTTTGTTATTTTCTCGCTAACCGTATGTCTCATTAATCTATCAGGGAACGATGATAAGAATATTCTGATTTATCTAACGAATCCTATAAATCCGTTGCTGAATGACTGGTTGACCAAAATAAATACAAATCCAGAGACGAACTCATTGTTCAGGCCGTTAATATACTTGTTACATTTGATTTTTTGGGGCGGAGTGGGGTTCATCCTGGATCGGCTCATTATGAAGCTTAAACGTAAAGGATAGATATGAGCAATTCTCAGAAAAAGGTCATCTTTCATGAGAAACCCTTCGATTAACGGATGTAATAACTACGTGTACGAAAATTTAAATGGGGAGGTTCTCATGTCATCAGAATGACAGGAGGACCTCCCCTTAATTACTACCTTCCTGGTTTATTTCAATGATCCCCGTATCAATAAATTCCTTCACAGGCACACCGTCGCTTGCAAGTAACAGGGTCTCCATCATTTTGGTACCCCAGACTCCTTCATTCTGCGAAATGACAGCAGACAATTGACCGTTGAGCAACCCGTTTTCACTGGTCGGGCTGTCACCGAACGCGATTAAATGCCGATTAAGGCCTTTTGCTTTCCAGATCAAGGTAGAGGCAGAGACGGATACAAAATCGAGCCCGATAATTGCATTGAAGTGAGGGTGAGCTTGAATCATATTCTCCATATCGGACATGGCTTGATCTTCATTCCCTTGATGATAACGAACTTCCAAGATTTCGATGTCTGTTTCACTGCGGATATAATCAATGAATCCATTAAGCCGCTGCTGCAAACCTTGCATCTCCTCCAAACCATTCTCGACAAGAATCATGCCTTGATTATGCAGAAGTCTTGTAGTTGTCATCGCGAATTGCTGGCCAGTGCGATAGTTATCGGCGCCCACATAA
Source organism: Paenibacillus sp. FSL k6-2145 (assembly GCF_037976585.1). Taxonomy (NCBI): domain Bacteria; kingdom Bacillati; phylum Bacillota; class Bacilli; order Caryophanales; family Paenibacillaceae; genus Paenibacillus; species Paenibacillus sp. FSL k6-2145. Next base: position 4,765,450 of record NZ_CP150267.1, read on the forward strand.
GCGATTCGGTGACTGGATGGAACATCTGACTCAAATGTAATGACCGGAATACCCGCAGCTTGGGCTGCATCAATAACGGGGGTAAGTGCAGCAGCATCCACAGGCGATATAGCGATTCCGTCCACATGCTGTTTGATCATATTCTCCATGATACGGATCTGCTGTTCGGTGTTGGCTTCATCAGGTGCGTTTACAATTAACGTGATATTGTGTTTCCCTGCATACTCCGTTGCATCCTTCGTGATCATCTCATAGGTTGGATACGTCATTGGATAAATAATACCGAAAGTTTTGCTCGCTGCAGATTTCTCTACAGGTGAAGTTGCAGGAAGTGTTGCAGCCATTTGTTGTGGACGAATGTGTGCAGAACCGGATGAAATGATCATCGGGAACAGCAGTATTAGTGTAAGTAAAAGTGCAAATCTGGCTTTATTCATACATGGGCTCTTTTCTCATATCTGATGGTCTGGCTTGCGATTCCTCGGTTCCTTGAGTTCGGTATTCTCTTGGTGTAAAGCCTGTTGTTTTCTTGAATATATTTGAAAAATAGTGAGAGTCGTTGTAACCAACTTTGTAAGCAATCTCAAAGGTTTTGTTGTTGGTTGTTTTCAGTAACTCCTTGGCTTTACCGATTCGAATCTGGGTTAGATATTCCGTTATCGTTTGACCGGTTTCCTGACTGAAAATCTTGCTTAGATGACTTGGACTGATTCTGACGTGTGCAGAAATCATCTTCAACGAGACCTGTTCGTTATTGTATTCACGGGATACATAGGCTTTCACTTGATCAATGACATCACTGTATTTTCCGGAGCAAGCTGCTCTTCTCTGCCATAACAAGTTAAGTAGGGAACACAGGTATTGGGTGCAATCCTCCCAGCTCGTAATCTTCCGAATCGTCTGTTGCAGGGAAGTAATGTTCTCATCCGAATGGTCACTCATGCGGAACAGCTGATTCGCAAGCCGGAACGACTCCAGCGTAAGATCATTCAACAGATAGAAGCCATACGAGGAGGACTTCCAGTCCAAGGATTGTAATGGAGCGGCAAACTCCTCCACAAAATGGTCACGCTGATTGGGGCTGCCGATTTTGAGAAATTCAAGAAACGAATTCCTGTCGAGAAAAAGAGTCGTTTGCTCATCCAGGTTATTTTCATGTAGAGAAGCTCTGTTCTGAAGGGTGAGCCGGGTAATATATTTATCCTCCTCCGCTTCCAGATAAGAGACATGAATTCCTTGCAGCCGCTCCTGTTGACTGCCAATGCCCAGAATAATATTACATTTGAACGTATGCTCAAGTTCCATACGAACCCGCCCGCGAAGCTGCTCCAGATATACGGATATGCTGTCATCGGAGTGATACTTGAGCAGAAGCACGAGCTCTGTCCGGCTTCGAATATAAGGAAGAAGTTCGACGTGGGGATCACGAGTTTCCTCCAGTATGGGAAGCAGCTTCTTCATCAGGGATTCCGGGTCCCGGGAGTCATCTGTTAATCGAACGTCGATAATGACAATGGTATAATACCGGGCCGAGAGTGGAAGTGAGAGTTGTTTGGCTGATTCAATCGCATCGGTTGTACCGATGAGTCCTCCGCACAGATCGGCCAGCAGTTTTTCTTTGGTGATCGTTCGGTTTGTCATGCGTTGATGTTCTTCATCCATTTGTTTGCTGACCTTATGAAGCATTTGGATTAGCTCTGCTGCACTAATGGGCTTTAGACAGTACTCGGTCACACCAAGTCGGATGGCCTCCTGGGCATAGCTGAATTCATCATGACCGCTCATGATAATGATTTTGATATCAGGTTGTTGAGTGCGAACGATGGAGGTCAGTTCCAATCCGTTCATAAATGGCATTTTGATATCCGTAATCAGAATATCCGGAGCCCATTCATGAATTAAAGGTAACGCAAGCTCGCCGTCAGGTGCATCCCCGCAATAGTGAAAACCTTCCTTTTCCCAATCAATGCAGCTCCGTATATTCTCCCGAATTCCAATTTCGTCATCCACAATCATCACCTTTTTCAACGGTTAACCTCCTTGCTTTTGGGGATACGAATCATAAATGTGCTGCCTTCCATATACGTACTTTTCATTTCAACGCCATAAGCTGGTCCAAAATAGAGTCGAATCCGGTGATGTACATTGAGCAGACCAAATCCGCCTTCCTGCTCGTCATCTTGGGGTGAACGGGAACCAGCCGGCTTCTCCAGCTCTTCACGTAATTGTGCCAATCGATCCGCAGACATGCCAATTCCGTTATCCTGTACGGTCAGAATGATGCTATTGTCCTCTACATATCCGTGGATGGATATCAGCCCTTGACCGCGTTTGTTCTTGATTCCATGGTAGAGCGCGTTTTCAATCAGGGGCTGCAGCGTCATTTTCAAAATGGGATAATCCTGAAGCTCACGATCAACGCTGATCTCGTAGGTGAGAATATCGTGGTACCTCATCTGTTGGATAACCAAGTAACTCCGCGCATGTTCAAGCTCGGTTTGAATGGATATCCAGTCGAATCCTTTGTTCAGACTCAAACGAAAGAACTTCGAGAGGGCTTGCACAAGTTTGATTACATTTTCTTTTTTCTCTGCTTCAGCCATCCATAGAATGGATTCCAACGTGTTATAGAGGAAATGAGGGTTGATCTGAGCTTGCAGCGTACGTAGTTCAGCTATTTTCACCTGTTCATTCTCTCGAATGCTCTTTTCGATTAGTGTTTTGAGCTTATCCAGCATCACATTGAAGCTTTTGCCCAGATCAGCAATTTCGTCCGAGCCGTGTGGTGTGACTTTGGCTTCCAAGTAACCGTTTGCAGCTTTACGCATCTTGTTCATCAGAATCCGAATGGGAAGAATCAGTCGATTATTCAGGAAAAAATATAACGATATTGCAAAGAACGCACTTAACAACACCGTGATGATGATCAATTGGCGAATGCTATTGGCCTCTGCAATGATTTCCTGATAAGGAGCTACCCCGATCATTTTCCATCCGGTCTGTATTGAGGTGCTGTATACAACAAACTGGGGCTTGGATCCTGCAGACAGGATAAAGCTGTCGTGCTGTAGATGTAAAGGAATCGATCGGATCTGATCCATCATGGTTATGGATGCCGGGGTGGTATCCGGCCTGAAGAGTGTATTTCCGTATTGATCACTAATATAGAAAAAACCGGAATCCTTAATGGGGGTATTCGTCAAAAAATCATCAATGAACGAATCATTCAAATCAATTACTATGAACCCGATGACCTCATGCGTAATCCGCTCTTTGACCGTGGTTATAATTGAAAGCGCATTCTGTTTAGGGTAAGCTAACCCATCCAGCCTGTTATATTCGGCATAGGCTGCAGAATGAGGGATGCGCAGAATGGCATCCGGATACTGTATCAGATACTTGAAGTACGGGTTACGCAGCGGATTTCGTTCCAGCTTGAACACGCCTTTTCGTTCACTTATGCCTTTTCCATAAAAATTCACGAACGAGATATTAAGTACCTTGTCATACTTGTAGGTTTCCCGATAAAGGTTGTATGTCTGAAGGATGGCTTTGGCTTCCGGGTAGGACTCCGATTGAGAATACAAGTATTGAAGCACCTGCGGGTTCTTGCCCAGTTCGAGCAGCCGTTCCGTATCCTCAAACAAGATGTCAATATTCCTGGCAAGCTGGTCGGCAACCAGCTGTGTCGAGGCCTTGTTATGATTGGATACGACCGTATAGGATTTGTGGTAAGAAATCAATCCAACCACGATCAGTGGTACTGAACTGAGGATGATAAACATGCTGAGTAATTTAAGCCTGAGGCTTGAAGCAATCCATTGAATGAGTTTCAACGTATTCCACTCCATCTGAAGGGATCAAAAATGTATCATTAGTATAACATGATTTTCTAATATGTAAGAGAATCGCTAAATACTACACAATTAAACAAAGAAATTACACTTTTTAGACTCCATTTTTTGAAATTACTAAATTATTACATAAATAAAGTATGAGACTCCATATAAGCTCGGAATGAAAGCGTTCTATAATGTGGTCACACCACAAGGTGAAACGAAAAAAGGGAGGATCACAACATGCGAACCAAAAAAAAGTGGGGACTTGCCATAACATTGGCTATGGTGATGCTGGTCAGCACGGCATGTAGCAGTACCAATGGAGGAGCAGGCTCCGATAATGAAACTTCAACGAGTGGGAATGGCAGTACACCTGCCAGCGCCAAAACAATTACGCTTGGTTTTTCGCAGGTTGGTGCGGAGAGTGGTTGGCGTTCGGCGAATACCAAGTCGATTCAGGATTCAGCCAAAGAAGCGGGTTATGATTTGAAATTCTCCGATGCGCAGCAGAAGCAGGAAAATCAAATTAAAGCTTTGCGATCCTTCATACAACAGAAGGTGACGGTGATTGCTTTTTCCCCTGTTGTAGAATCCGGTTGGGATACCGTATTGAAGGAAGCGAAGGATGCAGGCATTCCCGTAATTTTGACGGACCGCGCTGTGGATTCGCCAGATAAAACCCTCTACAAAACCTTTATTGGATCCGACTTTGTAGAAGAAGGACGCAAAGCAGGTCAGTGGCTTAGTGACCAATACAAGGACACACAAGACGAGATCAATATCGTTGAGCTGCAGGGTACAACAGGCTCCGCACCAGCGAATGACCGTCAAGAGGGCTTTATGGAATTGATTGCTTCCAATTCGAAGCTTAAAGTGATTGCTTCACAATCGGGTGACTTTACACGTGCCAAAGGCAAAGAAGTCATGCAAGCTTTCCTCAAAGCACATAAAAAAATAGATGTTCTCTATGCACATAATGACGATATGGCACTTGGTGCAATTCAGGCCATTGAAGCGGCAGGACTGAAACCAGGCGTAGATATCACCATTATCTCTGTGGATGCCGTGAAGGATGGGATGCAGGCTGCAGCTGATGGCAAAATCAACTTTATCGTTGAATGTAATCCGCTGTTAGGACCTCAATTAATGGAAGCGGTTCAAGCGGTAGTGGACGGAAAAGACATCGAAGCCCGAATCGTAACGGACGAGACAACGTTCACATCGGAACAAGCCAAAGAAGCATTGCCAACACGCGAATATTAAAAGCAGATTCGTATAACACCGAAAAGTCATTTTTCGACCAGGCTGTCGCTAAATGACTTTTTTCCATAACAAAGGAGAGGGTTATATGGCCGAGCAAACACCCATTTTGCAAATGACAGGCATCACCAAACAATTTCCCGGGGTTAAAGCGCTATCCAGCGTCAGCTTTCGCTTGTTTCCGGGCGAGATTCATGCCTTGATGGGTGAGAACGGAGCAGGGAAGTCCACGCTTATTAAAGTTCTGACCGGCGTTTATTCCATTGACGAAGGAACGGTAACGATGGATAACCGGGATCTTTCGATCTCCGGTCCGCTTGAAGCGCAAAAGGCGGGAATCAGTACCGTTTACCAAGAGGTCAATCTCTGTCCAAACTTAACGGTTGCTGAGAATATTTTCATCGGGCGGGAGCCGATGCGATTTGGCAAAATCAATTGGAAGCAAATGAACAAAGATGCGGAGAACCTTCTGCGAGACAGATTACATCTGTCCATCGATGTTAAGGCTCCTTTACAGACCTATTCGGTGGCGATTCAACAACTGATTGCAATTGCAAGAGCACTCAGCATCTCGGCAAAAGTGCTCATACTGGATGAACCCACATCCAGTCTGGACAAAAACGAGGTTCAGCAACTGTTTCGTATTATGCACAAATTAAAGAGTGAAGGTCTCGCGATTCTTTTTGTTACTCATTTTCTTGATCAGGTATACGAAATGTCGGATCGTCTCACGGTGCTCCGTAACGGGGAATTGGAAGGAGAGTACATAGCCGCAGAACTTCCACGCATGGAACTGGTGCTCAAGATGATCGGCAAGGAGCTTGAGGTGCTTGAGGAGCTTCCGAAGGAAGCGGATGCTGCCCAGGCGGAGTCGGGAGAACTGTTAATTACCGCTAAGGCACTTGGACGCAAAGGAGCAATTGAGCCGTTCGATCTGGACATTCGCAAAGGAGAAGTCGTAGGCTTGGCTGGGTTATTGGGGTCTGGTCGTACCGAGATCGCTCGCCTTTTCTTTGGTGCAGATCGTTCAGATGAAGGCAAATTGCTCGTTGTAGATACAGGAAGTACGGTCAAGTCGCCGCGTCATGCAATTGATCAGAATATTGCTTTTTGCTCCGAGAACCGTAAAACCGAAGGCATAATCGATGATTTGACCATTCGGGAGAACATTATTCTGGCTTTACAAGCGACACGAGGCTGGTCCAAACCAATCTCACGCAAGAAACAGGATGAGATCGCCGAAAAGTACATCAACCTGTTAAATATCCATCCGAAAAACCCGGAGCATTTAATTAAAAATCTGAGCGGCGGTAATCAGCAAAAGGTGTTGCTTGCTCGGTGGCTGCTGATGAACCCCGATCTGTTGATTCTCGATGAACCTACGCGTGGAATTGATATCGGTGCCAAGACTGAAATACAGAAGCTCGTGCTCTCTCTGTCGAAGCAGGGCATGGCCGTGCTGTTCATTTCGTCCGAGCTGGAAGAAGTGATTCGTGTCAGCCACCGGATTGCCGTAATCCGGGACCGCAAAAAAGTGCAAGAACTTAGCGGGGATCAGATCCATCAACAGCAAATCATGAAAGCAATGGCAGGAGGTTAAAGAGATGGCGGGCAAGATGCGTAAACATCATTTGTTTTGGCCGTTATGTATGCTTGGTTTACTTTTAATCTTTAATTTGCTGTACTCTCCGGATTTCTTCTCCCTCGTCATGCGTGAAGGGAATCTGTATGGCAGCTTGATTGATATTCTCAATTTTGGAGCGCCTTTAATTCTGGTATCGATCGGCATGACACTGGTGATTGCGACCGGAGGTATTGATTTGTCCGTGGGCTCCATTGTAGCGATCTCCGGTGCCGTGGCTTGTATGAGCATCAGCAGAGGAGTAGATCAGAGTTCGTTCGGGCTTGTGTTGGGTGCACTTGGATTATCTATAGGTCTCTCCCTGATCTTGGGCATATGGAATGGGGCGCTGGTTTCGGTTGCCCGAATCCAGCCCATTATTGCAACGCTTATTCTGATGGTAGCTGGACGTGGGATTGCGCAATTGATTACGAGTGGACAGATTATTACTGTATCCAACGCGAACTACGCTTATATCGGGGCAGGTTCGCTTGCAGCATTACCTTTTTCCATCTTCATCGTATTAACTGTGCTGATAGTTGCCTCATTGTTGACGAGAAAAACGGCACTGGGACTGTTTATCGAATCGGTCGGAAGTAACGCAAACGCGAGCCGATTGGCAGGTATTCGTTCAAAAACGGTTATTCTCACGGTATATGTCTTCTGTGGTCTGTGTGCCGGCATTGCCGGGCTTATTCTCAGCTCGAATGTATCCAGTGCGGATGGCAATAACGCAGGTCTGTGGTATGAACTTGATGCCATTCTTGCTGTAGTCATCGGGGGGACTTCGCTCAATGGTGGTCGTTTCTATCTAATGGGTACCGTCGTTGGAGCACTCATTATCCAAACCTTAACAACGACGATCTATATGATTGGAGTCCCGCCAGAAGTTACGTTGGTTGTCAAGGCCTTTGTTGTACTGGCCGTTTGTTTGATTCAATCCGATTCATTCCGCAATTCCATGGTGATCCGTTGGAAAAAACGGAAGTTTCCAGCCGAACAGGGGGTTAACCGCCATGTTTCTTAATCGTAAGTATCTCCCGGTCTTTGTCACCTTCGGCTTGCTGGCCGTGATGTTTGCTATAGGCTCTTTCCGTTATACGGGGTTCTTCTCCACTCAGGTACTGCTTAATCTTCTCATTGATAACGCCTTTCTGATTATCACGGCGATTGGCATGACTTTTGTGATTGTATCGGGAGGAATCGACCTGTCGGTAGGTTCTGTCATTGCGCTGACGACCATCATTAGCGCAAGTCTGGTCGAGAAGCAAGGGTGGTCGCCTGCGATTGTTATACCTATGGTGCTTGTCATGGGTGCGTTGTTTGGCACAGTCATGGGTGCGATCATCCACTATTTCAAAATCCAGCCTTTCATCGTGACACTGGCAGGCATGTTTTTGGCGCGGGGGCTGTGTTATGTCATCAGTCTCGACACCATTACCATTACGAATCCATTTTACACACAGGTTGCGCAGGCGAAAATTTCCCTGCCAGGGGGCAGTTTTGTCTCCATTAATGTGATTATTGCTCTGGTTATTGTACTGCTCGCGATCTACCTGGCACATTACACCCGGTTTGGGCGCAACGTTTACGCCATCGGCGGAAGCGAGCAATCCGCGCTGCTCATGGGACTGCCGGTTGCACGTACCAAAATCCTGGTGTATACGTTCAGCGGTTTGTGCTCCGCGCTTGCCGGTGTTGTCTTCACCTTCTATATGTTATCCGGTTATGGATTACACGCCATGGGTCTTGAACTTGATACCATCGCGGCTGTTGTGATCGGAGGCACCTTGTTAACAGGTGGTGTAGGGTATGTGGCGGGAACCTTTATTGGTGTATTGATCCAGGGGGCTATCCAAACTATAATTAGCTTCGAAGGTACGCTCAGCTCATGGTGGACCAAGATTGTGATTGGCCTAATGCTGTTTGTTTTTATTTTGTTCCAGCGACTTCTTAGCGGAAGGCGAGTATCCTCGAAATCACTGCATTAAGTTAATTGAATTAAATAACTGAACACAAATACCAAACAATGATATAACACGATGTGCTCTGCATTGGTGGCTGCAGAGACTAACATGGAGATGGGGGATGCGTGAGTGAGAAGACATGTGAACGGGTTGTGCTTGTTCATTCTACTGCTGCTTGTCGGTTGCACAACCCCTGAGTCTGAATCTGTTCCTCCTCCCATCTCGTCTAACAACTTGGAAACTCTTCCCTCTGTTGAGGAATGGATAGAATCAGCGGTAGCAAGGGATACCTCTATAAAACCGATTGTTTTGGGTTTTTCACAACTGGGCAGAGAGAGTGCCTGGCGTCTGGCAAACTCCACGTCTATTCGAAATGCTGCGGCAGAATCGGGAATCTCCCTTGTGATAAAAAATGCAGAACAGTCTCAGACGAAACAGTTCGAGGCTGTTCGGTCGTTCATCAGACAAAAGGTGGATGTCATTGCCATTGCACCGGTCGTGGAATCGGGCTGGGAGGGTATTCTTCAGGAGGCCAAGGATGCAGGTATACCCGTGATCATCGTAGACCGATCAGTTGATGTCAAAGACACTTCACTTTTTGTGACAACGATTGGATCGGACTTTTATGAGGAAGGTGTGAAGGCCGGAAAGTACGTTCAGGATCGGATGCGAAATCATCCGGGATCGATACGAATTGCCGAACTGCAAGGCACGAGTGGTTCTACGCCTTCTATCCAGCGTGGTGAAGGATTTAGAAGCATTTTCGACACCAGAGCAGATATCATCTTCTCACAAAGTGCTCCTGCCGATTTTACGGAGGACAACGGGAAACAAGTCATGAAAGAATTCCTTCAGGTCCCGGAAGACAAACGGCCGCAGGTTCTTTTTGCCCATAATGATGAAATGGCGTTTGGCGCCATACAAGCGATAGAAGAAGTTGGGCTGAAGCCGGGAGAGGACATTATCATTGTCTCGGTGGACGGCTCCCGCAAAGCACTTGAAATTCTGGCGAGTGGGAAAATCAACGCTGTGGTGGAATGTAACCCGCTGCTTGGTCCTCAGCTTATGCAGGCTACAAAAGAAATTATTGCAGGGCGTACACTCCCAAAGCGCATGGTGCCCCCGGAGGACATTTTTACACAGGAGAGTGCTAAACGGGAGATGTACAACAGGCGATTCTAGAATTCGTGAATAAATAGAACATTTTGGATAAAATTCAATTTACTTTAAATAAAGTTATCGTTTATACTGAACTCACCTTGAACTAAAGCTCTTATCTATGAGAAAGGACGTAGCGGATTACGTGTATATGAAAGCGCTTTTTTCGAGGGTGAAAGTTTGATAAAGAGAGGGAGTGTAGAAGGTAGTATGCTGTGAATATATTATGAGGAGGTAATTTTATGTTTAAAGTAAAGCTAGCAAAGGCGGTAATATCTCTCGCACTTTTTGGTACCTTATTTTCTATCCCGGCGGTGCCCGATGCTCGTGCTGCAGATGCAAGTTGTCCGAATGGTTATGTAGGTCTGACGTTTGATGATGGCCCATCTGGAAATACAACAAACATGCTTAACGCGTTGAAGCAAGCTGGTTTACGGGCAACGATGTTCAATGTTGGGCAAAATGCGCAAAATAATCAATCGCTGGTTACTGCACAGGTGGCAGCAGGCATGTGGATTGGCAATCATTCGTATACACATCCGAATATGACTACATTAAACAGCGCTCAGATGTCGTCAGAGATTACACGGACACAGCAGACAATCCAGTCCATTACCGGAAGTTCACCTAAACTGTTCAGACCTCCTTACGGTGCGACAAATGCTACCTTGAAATCCGTTGTGAGCCAAAACGGCCTGAAGGAAATACTGTGGAACGTAGATTCCCAAGACTGGAATGGTGCCAGCGCAGCCCAGATTGTAGCAGCAGTGAACACGATGAAAAGTGGTGACGTCATTCTAATGCATGATCAGTACCAGACGACACTTCAAGCCATTCCACAGATTGCACAAAATCTGAAGAATCGCGGCCTTTGCTCCGGTATGATCTCATCAACGACCGGTCGGGCAGTTGCACCCGATAGTAGCACTACGAATCCGCCAAGTAACGGAACAAAAGTGGAAGCTGAGAATATGACCAAAGGTGGGCAATACACCGGCAATATCAGTTCTCCTTTCAATGGCGTGGTCCTTTATGCTAACAATGATTTGGTTAAATATACTCAGAATTTTGCAACGAGCACACACAATTTTTCACTTCGTGGAGCTTCAAACAATGCCAACATGGCGAGAGTTGATTTGAAGATTGGCGGACAGACGAAGGGAACCTTTTACTTTGGCGGGAGCTCTCCAGCGGTCTATACCCTGAATAATATCAGCCACGGAACGGGAAATCAGGTCATTGAGTTGGTTGTAACAGCCGATGACGGTACATGGGATATCTATATTGATTACTTGGAAATACATTAACAAGTTCAAGGTTAATTGAGAAATAATGCGTGATGATGAAATCCCGTTGGGTTAATCCAATGGGATTTCATCATGTTTTTGGCCATTTTGTAACACAAAAGTGGAAGAAAAACATTTATAATGGATGAAATTGAGGATAGGAAAAATTTGGTTTGTATTGAAACTATTTATGGAATAGGAGTGGATTGACCACATGATCATTATGATTAACGGAGCGTTTGGTTCGGGAAAAACTTCTGCAGCAGAAGCACTTCAGCCCTTAATTGCAAACAGCATGATCTACGATCCTGAAGAAATAGGTTATATGCTCAGAAAACTTCTTCCGGAGAATTGTAGAGAGGAAAGGGAACGTACGGATGATTTTCAAGATATCGATCTATGGAAAATTCTAACCGTAAAGACAGCTAAAGAAGTAAAGCAGAAATACAACAAACACTTAATTGTCCCCATGACCATCTATAAAGAGGAAAACTTTAATTACATTTATAACGAGTTGAAAGAGATCGATCAGAACATTCATCATTTTTGCTTAACGGCTACAGAAGAGACGATTTATCATCGTTTGGCTAAACGTGGAGATGAATATGGAGGCTGGCAATATCAACAAGCACCAAAGTGTGTTGAAGCTTTCAAGGATGAACAATTTCAAACTCGCATTATTACCGATCATCTGGAGACTAGTGAAATCATAGAACTCATTTTGAAGAAGGTCCTATCCAAATAATTATCTTTTTTATTAAGGAGGATTTTAGGATGATGATTGTACATGTACTCTCAAGAAAAGATTGGGAAGCCGCGTTGATCAATGGGGTATACAGAGCAGCATCTTTAGAAAAGGAAGGTTTTATTCATTGCTCACCTGTGGATAAGATCGTAGCTGTGGCTAATTATAATTACCCCGGGACAAAGGGGTTAGTATTACTTTGCTTGGATGCATCTAAAATAAAATCAGAAGTTATATGGGAAGATCTGTATAATGAAGGCAGGGAATATCCTCATATTTACGGTGAGTTAAATCTTGACGCGGTATTTCATACATATGATTTTGAGCCTAATACAGAAGGGAGATTTTCCCTACCTCCTGATTTAGAGAACATGCGGTGATGTCGGATTTCTTGGATAGACGCTGGTATCGTTGAAGAAATGAACAGAAGAGGATGGATCGTAATTGACGACTGTGACTTTTGAAGAGGTAACCGAACAGCACCTCCCTGAAATTAGAGAGATTTATAACTATTATGTAATGAATACAACGATTTCGTTTCATACGGAGGAATTAAATCTTGATCAGATTAAATCCTCTGTAATGAACAAAGATACACGGTATAAAACTTATGTAATTCTTGAAAACAATCAAATGATGGGCTATGTTCTGATTACCCAATATAAGAGCAAACAGGCATATGATATCTGTGGTGAAGTCACCATATTTCTAAAGCACGATATTTTGGGAAAAGGCTTGGGGAAACAAGCACTAGGTTTCATTGAGAAGGTTGCAAAAGAACAAGGATTCCATACCTTAATTGCGACAATTTGCATGGAGAATACAAGAAGTAAATCATTATTTGAGAGAAACGGTTATGAACAATGTGCTCTGTTTAAAGAGATCGGATATAAATTTGATAGAAAACTGGATATTGGAAGTTTCCAAAAGATATTGTAAGGAGAATACAGAATGAGTAATAACCTATATATTATATCTGGCCCCCCTGGAGTAGGGAAATCTACAACTTCCAAGCTGCTGGTTCAGACTTTAGAGAGAAGTGCGTATATTTCTGGAGATGCGGTTAGTCACTTTCCGGTCAAAGGGCGAGGTAAACCCTGGCTTGATAAGGATACACATAACTTAACTTGGACAAATATATTCAGTCTAGTGAAAAACTTATTGGACTATAAATACGATGTAGTTCTGGACTATGTGGCCTTTCCGGAAGACATTAATGGATTAATGACCGAATTGGCAAACTATCATGTTCGCATAATCTATGTTGTATTAATGGTTGATCGTCAAACCATTATTCGTAGAGACCGTCTAAGAGCAGAAGAATATCAAATGAAAGAAAGAAGTATAATCCTGCTGAATGACTTTGAAAATCATCCGGATCTGAGAGTAGATAACAAGCTGTATACTAATCATTATACAGAAGAACAATTACCTGAAATAGTAAGTGAAATTATAAATAATGAAAAATATCGATTGAAATAACTGCACTGTTATCATGCTTCGAATTGAAAATGATAAGAGGTGAACAGATGAACAGAGGAATACGTTTTGAAATACCAAATGCCTATGGTCGCTTTCTTGGAGAGATTTTAAAACCAATGGAGGTGTCTAATTTCGATTGGTTTATTGGTGGAGAAGAATCCTATTTCATTGAGGGTGATACGTTAGGGGATGATCTTTTTCCGGATATGATTATTGGTATGAATGGAGAAGAATTACAAAAGATTATTGAGAACAACGAGTATTATTTAATATTTACGAATTTAAAAGCATTTCCAAAAGGCACACAAATAACAGATGTAATCACCTATGAAGATTATGTGGAGAGTGAGTGTCAGATGGTTCTTCTTGTGATCGATAGTATCTACGTCACGGTTTATTGTAAAGATCTAGAAAAAGTCGAGGAATTATATAATCATATAAATAGACAGGGATTTGAATCTCTCGAATATTTAACGGATGAGAATGATACGAGGACAATACTATCGGTCTGGTGATAAAGGAGATTGGGATTAACTGCTAAGGTTTGATAGATCTTCCCATGCTTTCGTTGATATGCGTTAACATAGCGTTGAGTTTAGTGTTAGGTGTTAATGCCAACGAACCTGACACGTCTTATTCGGGAATTTGAAACGTCCTCCGAAATCTAAGGAATCTGAGACACGCTATATCAGAAAAAATAGCCTTTTGTAGTGTTTTTATCAGATGATTTTGGGAAATAAGATGTCTCATGTTCCTTACAATTTTAAAAGAGGACGTGAGGGACGAATAAGATGTCCTGTGTTCCTTAGTAAATCGCCTGAGTTGGAAGACACACTCTAGTCCGCTTCCCCATGATATGTGAATGTTTATGAATACGATTACATCTTATAAAGGAGGGATTTCACCTTGTCTGATTACTATTGGGATGACCAAATTGAATATCTGAGAAATACGCGGTGGCTTTATTATAACGATGATTATCTTGAGTTTTTGGTTCAACGTGTATGGAAGATTGAAAATTCAGTAGATATCATCGACTATGGATGTGGTTATGGCTATCTCGGATTGAAGCTGCTTCCTTTTATTACCCGAAGGATCAACCTATACCGGATTAGACAAGGGTGAAGAATTGATTAAGCAGGCCAAAGAGAGTTTCTCAAAGACCTCTTATCAAACGACTTTTATAGTAGATGACATTGAAACAGTGCAAGTGAAACGTCAATACGATATTGCGATAAGTCATGCCTTCTTATTACATATGACAGAACCTATCACCGTTCTTCAGAAGATGATCGACAGTGTAGTAGATGAGGGTAGAATCATATGTTTTGAACCTCATTGGATCGCTAACATGTCAAACTATGAATTACATGGACTTGAACAATCCAAGATTATTAAGCTAGGTATTCTCCAAAAATTGTTCGAGGCGGATGCCAAACGGAGTGGTAAATATGGAAATATCGGTATGAAGATTCCGATTCTGCTTAGCCAACTTGGCTTGCGAAATGTAGAATGCCGGGTGAGTGACAAAGTTAACTTCTTAGATCAACACATGGCAGATTCGGATAAGGGAAAGCTTTTTCATGCATTAAAAGAAGAAGGACTGGGACAAGAACCGAATGCAAGAAATGAAGTAGTTGCTCAACTGATTGAAAGAGGACTGAATTCAGAAGAAGCGAATAGAGAATATGAAGCAGAGAGTGTATTTGCCAGGAAGTTTAATGAAAACTCATGGTTAACCTATGCTCCAAACATGAAAATTACATCGGGAATCGTGACGAGATAGTTGTATAGCTTCTATCACACATAAGGAGGTACACATGATGATATATAGGAGAAAAACTTATATTATTGCGACTTCTTTTGAAGAAGAGTTTAATGCTCTGTTTAATGATATTTTGCTGCCATCCCAATTGAAATACGGATCAAGACTTATTGGGAGATGGCACACACCAATCGATGATGAAACCAGCGAAATTTTTGCGATGTGGGAATACGATACTCTTTAACAATACGAAGAAATTGAGAAAAAGATAAAATCAGATAAAGAACACGTAAAGCGAGTTCAAGCCCGTTTTGATCAGATTGGAAGACATCGGTATAAAGAAGTATTTCGTGACGAGATAAGGCAAGTGTTTTTCACATCGACAGTAGAGCGCGAACAAACGATTTTGAAGTGAATAAAAAAGGAGCTGAGAGAAAGATGGAGACAGAACGACTTATATTTCGGAAATATACCAAAAATGATTTCGATTTACTTTTTGAGATGACACGTGAGCCAAATATGATGAAATTTATTAGACATGGAGGACCCTGGACGAAGGAAGAAACCATGCAAAGCCTGGAAAAGTTCATCAACTGGAATAAAGACGATAAAGGGCTGTTTCTCGCATTTAATAAAGAGGATAACAAGTTAATTGGAACCTCTGGACTGATTCCTCAAATCATTGAAGGCACTGATGAGCTTGAAGTTGGTTACTGGGTTGTAGAGCAATACTGGGGAATGGGTTACGGATATGAACAAGCAAAAGCGTGGAAAGAATATGGCATGGATCACTTGAAACAGAGACGATTAATATCGTTAATTCAACATGGCAATGTGGGTTCTATGAAAGTCGCGCAAAAGAATGGCATGAAACACGAGAAGGACGTAGACATCATTGGGAAAAATGTAGCAGTGTTCTCGATTGAGGTGAAGTGAATATGACTCCATTTCCTGAATTAGAAACCAAAAGATTGCTGTTAAGAGAGATTAAACAGAGTGATTCCCAAGACATATTTCAATATTTTTCTTCAGATGAAGTTACAAGGTTCTACGATGTAGAAAGTTTTACGAATACAAAACAAGCAGAAGAACTCATACAAAGATGGAATGAACGATTCGAAAATGGTCAGGTCATCCGCTGGGGAATTGCTTTGAAATCGGACAACAGAATTATTGGAACATGTGGATTTCATGGTTGGATGAAACAACATCATAAAGCTGTGATGGGATATGAATTAGCACCGGAGTTCTGGCGGCAGGGTTACATGACCGAGGTAACTAAGAAAATCGTTGAATATGGATTCAATAACCTTGAATTAAATAGAATTGAAGCATTTGTAGAGCCAGAGAACGCGGGATCAAGAAAGTTGCTTGAGAAAATTGGGTTCAGTGAAGAAGGCATATTGAAAGAGAATTTTATTTGGAAAAATCGATTTGTTGATAATGTCATCTATGCATTTTTGAAGAAAGAATATGTATGAAAATACGAATTATTGGATCTTGCGGTAGTGGGAAATCAACATTAGCCAAAGAATTATCGGATAAATACGGTATTCCTTCTTATGAATTAGACAATCTCATATGGGACAGAAGCGCCGAAAATCTGAGATATCCTGAACATGTTAGGGATGAATCTGTCCAATCTATTGTCAGTTCAGAGGCTTGGATCATAGAAGGAGTGCAGTGCAAAGATTGGACCATTAAGTCCATCCAGGAAGCGGATTTGATTTTTGTATTAGCTCCAAATGTTTTCATTAGAGATTATCGGATTATAAAGAGGTTTGTATTGTCCAGAATGGGACTGCAACCGTGGAATTACAAGCAGTTATTCACGGACTTATGCAAGATGATTGTAAAATGGAACCATCAATATAATATAGAAGAAGTTATATGTACAATTAACACAAATCGCAAAACTGCAACAATCACAAAGAATAAAAAACAAGTGATACAGTTGATTGAACATCATTTGGAAGTGGTTGTAAGTGAAAGTGAAAAGAACCTTAGAGGTAATCAAAGATTATCGAAAGAGGAGATACAGTGGTGAATATAAAAATTCAACCAGTCACACGAGAGAATTGGGAAGAAGCGCTGAAGATCTCTTTGTATGAACACCAAGCGTCATTAGTTCCATCCGTTGTTGAGGGGATCGCTTACGCCTATATAAAACCGTGGGATGAAGCATTTGATCCTTACGTACTTGAGATCGATGGGAAGGTATTTGGTTTCTTTTATCTAAGTTATACTCCAGATAGTACAGATAATTACTGGATTGGTGGTTTTCAAATCGATAAATCCTATCAAGGTAAAGGAATGGGAAAGCGTGCTTTAAGAGCCATACTAGATTACATCACGAAAAAACATCCGTTATGCAAGGTTATTTCATTAACGGTTGAACGGGATAACGAAATAGCACAGAATTTGTATAAGAGCATGTCCTTCATTAGTGAGAATAGAACCAATTCAGATGATGAAGTGATCTACAGGTTGGCAATAAAATAAGAAATTTGAATAGTGTAAAGATTACATGTGATGATTTTCTAAATGAGGGGACTTAAACAATGAATCGTATGAATTATGAAGAAGAGTTACAAATCGTATTTGATGATCATGAAGAAGACTACAAAAAAGTTTGTAATAACTTATATAACTATAATGTCTCTGAAACAAATGGGTTATTAAATAAGCCTGGAAAGACTATCAATCTTTTTTTACGGGACAAGACAGGTAAGGCAGTTGGTGGGATCTTCTGTGCTACATATTGTGAAACATTATATATTGATAATTTTTGGATAGATGAGGAACACAGAAAGAAAGGATATGGGAAGTCTTTAATCATGCAAGCAGAAAGCAAGGCTTCTGAATTAGAATGTAAGCTTGCACACACAAGCACATTTTCATATCAATCACCGAAATTCTATCAAAAAATGGGCTATGAAGTGTTTGGATTAATTGATGAGTATCCTGATGGAATCATTCAATATTTTATGAAGAAAAGATTATAAGACGAGTACCTAACATAGTATTGGATTTAACGAATGATGAATTTTATCGGAATCGAAAAACGAAAGAAAAACAACATAAAGTGAATTCAATTACAAAAAGTGTGCTCTCCGCATTGGTGGGAATAGCTATACAACAGGGTTACATTGAGAATGAAGATACCCCAATTGTGAATTATTTTAACGATCTGGATGACAGCAAAAAGGGGATTACGATTAAGCATCTATTAACGATGTCCTCGGGCTTGTACTATCCGGGGAATGAAGCGATGATCCCATCTAGGAATTGGACGAAATTTGTTCTTGAGCAACCCATTGAATTCGAACCTGGAATCCAAATGAAATATAGTTGCGGGAGTTCGCATATACTTAGCGCCATATTGCAGAAGGCTACTGGTATGAACACTTCGGAATTTGCAAGAAAGAACTTATTTGCACCTCTAGGTATTAACGATTTCCATTGGTATCAGGATACACAAGGGATTGCGATCGGTGGTTTTGGTTTGCGAATGAAGATCGAAGATATGCTGAAGTTTGGGCTGCTATACGCTCAGAATGGGGAGTGGAATTCTAAACAACTCATCTCTGCTGACTGGATTGCTAGAAGTGTAAGTCCTTCTCTTACTTGCGAACCCTTATATAGCTACCACTGGCGCATAATGAAAAGCATCAAGGAAGAAGACGCTGAAAATAAAACGTTTTATGCTATGGGTATGGGCGGTGGAAGAGGGCAATATATCTTTGTTAACCAAAAGCGAAAATTGGTTGCGGTATTCACAACGATTATATCCGATGATAGCTTGTTACCACTTCAATGGTTTAACAATTATATTTTGAAAGAATAGTTGTTTATGGGAGAGATAACATGAGCCAATGGTTTGATCTAGATGAACTTGATCCAGAGTTAATCAAATTTGCAGTTATGATCGCTAAATACAATAATAAATTCATCATTATAAAAAATAGGAAAAGAGGAGGTTGGGAGATTCCAGGAGGCAACAAAGAAATAGGGGAAACCATTTTACACACGGCAAGTCGAGAACTCTATGAAGAGACAGGGGCAGTACACTTCGAATTGATACCTTATGGTGTATATGAATGGAATGGGAGCTTTGGTATGGTCTCTTATGCTGAGGTTAAATTGCTGGAGAGCTTACCGGAGTCTGAAATCGATGAAATAAAGCTTGTGGATGTATTACCTGAAGGTATGAACTTCGGAGATATGTTTTATCGTTTCTCAGACAGATGGGATGGACTTGAGAACCATAAGCTTAAGAAATACACTATCGAGATAAATCATTTGAATGAGTTACCAGTAATTAAAATAAGCTAGTTTTAGTTGGAGGAACTCTATTTTGAAACTAAAGGAGATGAAAAGAACTAGTGAATAAGAATAAGGGACTCATCATGTCACTATTACTTTTATTGATTTTAATTTTGTTATGGAATTCCTTTCGAACTTCAATTTTTGAAGCAGTTACTGTTCAAAAGATTAGTGAAAATGAAATGACTGTAATTAATTTTAATAATCTTGAAAGAACAATAGCCGTTCCAATGGATATGTCAAAACTAATTGAAGAGAACAAGGAATACACTATTTTGTACGATAAAAGAGTTTTTGATAAATACAGACTTCGATCTATAAAGCCATAGATTTTAGAAATAACATGGGAAAGGAGAGATGGCAACAATCATGATAACGTATAGAACGTTGACCCTTGATGATGTGAATCAGCTGCAGGAAATAGATCGCTCGGAACATATTGATCTCATTTATGAAATGAAAGAGAACCGATTGGTTGAGCTTGAACAAAATCATGAGTGCTCCAACTGGGATGAGATGCTTTTGAAAGAGATTCAAAATCGATATGTGTACGAATTAGAACAAGGTGGCATGGCATATGGCGCGTTTGCTGACGATCAATTAATCGGATTTGGAGTGCTGGCACATCAATATAGAGGAAAAGAACGAAATCAATTACAAGTTGACTTGATGTATGTCTCATGCGGGTACAGAAGACAAGGTATTGGAAAACGTATTCTAAACGAGTTAGGTGAAGAGGCTAAGAAACGTGGTGCACAGTATCTGTATATCTCCTCCACAGAGACGAAATCAGCGGTATCCTTTTATAGAAGTCAGGGCAGTCAGATTGCAAGCGAGATTGATCAAGAACTTTATGACAAAGAGCCGAAAGATGTACACATGATAAAGGAGCTGGGCCCATGACAACGGTTGGGATACTCGGAACCATTCATAATCCTGAACTCAGGGAGCGATATCATTGTTCCCTTTCTCTTTACAAGGATGTGATCACTGAGTTTAAACCAGATCTCATTTGTGGTGAAGTTCATCCGCAGAGTTGGTTGAGGTACCTGAAGGACAAACATGATAGAGGATACTGGGGAGAACCAGCTAGTGAGTATTGGGAATTGGTCTTCCCTTTATGCGAGAAGCATAACATCCCATTTGTCCCTATTGATTGGTTTGAATTAGATGTATGGAATGCTTTTGATCCATTCAACGGTTATTCGGGCGAGGAACGCCAAGAACTTGAACAACGGGACGATCATTGGTTTGCGGAGCAAATGGAGACGTATCGGTTTGGCGAGATTCCTTTTAATTCAAAGGAGTTTGATCGTGTAACCAGACAAAAATATGAATGGTTGCATCAGGTAAACGCGAAGGCACAGAACTTTCGCTGGGTGGTCCGTAATCAGATTATGGTTCAAAGAGTCAGAAATACAATTGAAGCTCATCCAGGAAAACGAATCCTCTGTATCGTAGGAGCCGATCATAATTATATTTTCCAAGAAGAGCTGGTGAAAGAACCCGTTGAATTGCTGTATCCGTTACGATAAATGAATCGTTGGTAGAATGACAAATGAAACTTATGACGTAAGGAGCATTACATGCGCAAAAAAATCCGTAAAACACTCAAGTACAGCATCTTCAGTATTATGTTAATGATTATAGTAGCTCTGATATTTCCCACATGGACACCCAAAATTAAAGGTGAAAATAGCATCAGCATGTTAGAGCAGGTCGAAATTAACGGTGCAGGACACGAAGTCATGATTAGAGGTGTTAATCGGACTAACCCTATCTTGATTTTTGTGCATGGCGGGCCGGGATGCTCGGAGATCCCTTACGTAAGAAAGTATCAGAAAGAGCTTGAGCAACACTTCACGGTGGTGCATTACGATCAACGTGGGAGTGGGAAGTCCTATCACTTTTTTGAGGATTACTCGAATCTGACAACAGATTTATTAGTAGATGATTTGTTAGCGTTAAGGGATTATGTATCAAAGGAGTTAAATCAAGAGAAGGTTATATTAATTGGTCATTCATTTGGTACATACATCGGGATGAAAGCTGCGGCTAAAGAACCCGCTCAGTTTCACGCTTATATAGGCATTGGACAGATGGCTAATACACTTCAGAGCGAACTGGAAAGTTTGGAGTACACGTACGAGCAAGCGAAACAAGCCGGCAATGAAGATGATGTTAAAAAACTGGAGCTAATTCGCAGCTCGATCGAGCAAGGAAAGGAACTTACGCCTAGAATTTTGTTGCAAAAGTACGGTGGTGCAGCCAGACTCATCAACGAGAATAGAGATTATATTTCAGGATTCCTTTTAAATCCCGAGTATAATGGGCTGGATATGATTCGCTTTTATACAGGGATGTTCAGTTCACAAGACATCTTACTGAAGGAAGCATTTGATCAAAATTTGCCTGATATTGTTGATCATCTGGAGATTCCTACCTATTTTGTAACGGGTAAATATGATTATATGACTACTGCGAATGCAGCACGTGATTATTTTGATGTATTGGATGCACCGATCAAAGACTTCATTGTATTCAACGAGTCGGCGCATTACCCACAGTTTGAGGAGAAAGAAAAATTCGTAAAGTGGTTAAATGAGCTATTTTAATAACCATTGAAAGGAGCAAGATCATATTGTTAAGTGAATTCATTGAGCTTGAAGAAGAGAGTGATGAGAGTTACCGGTGTTACACTCTGCAAAATACAGTGCAAATATTTAAACATTGCATACAGGATGAGGATTTAAATGACGTCCGAATATATGTGTCCACAAATACACCGTTAGATTCAGTTGTTCATAAAATAGAAGACTATATTAAGTGGTTTTCAACTTGTGAGACTGTCTTTCGAGAATATTATGAGAATGAACTTCAGGAAAAAGTACAACAGAATTGGTTTAATGAGATTGAAGTCTATCGTGTGGATATCACATTTAACGGTATAACCGACTACGGCGCAACAATATCTTGCGGAGATCATATTCTGCATGATCACATCATGGTGATTGATTTTGATAGAGAACAAATTCAAGCAATCCACTTAATCGGATAGATGGATTATTTTGTAGTAAATAGTCATAAAAAACAACAAAGATATCGCTTTATTTTCCATAAATGTGTTATTATGTTGGTGTCAGACGGGAAATTCATTTGTTTGATCGATAGGGAGAGGAGGCACGTATTCTCGAATCATTCAATCTGTATGGATAGATTAACTGCACTGCTTGTTAAAAATAATAGAATAAGCGGAGGTATGGTATGTTCAAAAAATGGAAGAAGTTTGGCATCAGCAGCTTGGCACTGGTATTAGTGGCTGCGGTAGCCTTTACCGGATGGAGCGCTAAAGCATCAGCAGCTGACGCTTCGCAAATAGTATCTGAGATGGGTGCAGGATGGAATCTCGGCAATCAGCTGGAAGCAGCGTTGAACGGTACACCGAATGAGACAGCTTGGGGCAATCCTACGGTAACTCCAGAGTTAATCAAAAAGGTAAAAGCGGCAGGTTTCAAATCCATTCGTATTCCCGTTTCCTATTTGAACAACATTGGAAGCGCTCCCAATTACACTATCAATGCGGCATGGCTGAATCGAATTCAGCAAGTCGTGGACTATGCGTACAATGAAGGTCTGTATGTGATCATCAATATTCATGGTGATGGGTATAATTCCGTACAGGGTGGATGGCTGCTCGTAAATGGTGGCAATCAGGCTGCCATTAAGGAAAAATATAAAAAGGTGTGGCAGCAGATTGCCACCAAGTTTAGCAACTACAATGATCGCCTTATTTTCGAATCCATGAACGAAGTATTCGATGGTAACTATGGCAATCCAAACTCGGCGTATTACGCCAATCTGAACGCATACAATCAAATCTTCGTGGATACGGTTCGTCAGACTGGAGGTAACAACAATGCCAGATGGTTGCTGATTCCAGGCTGGAATACCAATATTGACTACACTGTTGGTAATTATGGCTTTGCTCTTCCGACAGATAATTACAGATCCTCGGCTATTCCTAGTTCGCAAAAGAGAATCATGATCTCGGCACACTATTACTCTCCGTGGGATTTTGCAGGTGAGGAAAACGGTAATATCACACAGTGGGGTGCAACTTCTACGAATCCTGCCAAGAAGTCTACTTGGGGACAAGAGGATTATCTTGAATCGCAGTTCAAGTCCATGTACGACAAATTTGTGACTCAGGGCTATCCTGTAGTGATTGGTGAGTTCGGTTCCATTGATAAAACGTCCTACGATTCCAGCAACAATGTATATCGTGCTGCATACGCAAAAGCAGTTACCGCAAAAGCTAAAAAATACAAAATGGTTCCTGTTTATTGGGATAACGGGCATAACGGTCAACATGGATTCGCATTGTTTAACCGTTCGAACAATACCGTGACGCAGCAAAATATCATTAATGCAATCATGCAAGGTATGCAATAATTTACTGTCTATCAGCATCCGTGCAAACGGTGTGTTCCTTCAAAAGGGACATGCCGTTTTTTGTGCTACCCTGAGATAAAGTTGAACAACATTTACCAATGCATTTTACATAAGCCACATACAGAATTCATTAAATCCCACACTAGCTTTTATATACTTAATTTGCTTGATATAGCGAACTAAAAGGACTAGGTGGTAGACAGAATGTTAAAAAAACGTGATTTGCAGGAATGCCATTCGCTGTACAGCTTAATGATGGACCCCGCAGTTTCTCCTTACGTTCGTTATGCATGCCAATCGTATGAGGAATATCTATTCCTGACCAAACAATTGATGGCTGAAGAAGAACAAAAAACGGTGATTTCCCGAACGATTCTGAATGAAACAGGTCTGCCTATTGGAACCATTGATCTATATCATATCGAGTATCAAACCGGTTTTTTAGCCACATGGATTGGTTCACCGTTTTTTGGAAATGGGTATAGCCAAAGAGCCAAATCAGCCTTCTTTGTTGAACTATTTCTGGAACATGGGATTGAAACGGTATTTATGAAGATACGCAAGCAAAATATAAGATCCAGAAAAGCCGTACAAAAACTGCCTTATGTGAAGTTAGCCAATGATGTGTATCCAGATGTATATCAACGGATCAATATGAATGAACAGATGTATGATCTGTATTATGTTGGACAGTCAGCCTTTTTCGAAAATAGTATGGATCTGCACCAAGTGGTAGCTACGTAACTTATTCAGAGAGCATAAACAGCGGCGTCAGAGATGACGGCGCTATTTGCTATGATGAGATTGAAAATGGTACATATTTGGACATAAATGCAGGAATATGGAATAGAGAATCGAAAGTCACATAAGTAGATAAAGCGTATGCAGTATTGTGTGCAGTTAATGTAGGAGGCGTGATATGAACAATATCAACAAGATTTTGGGTGTAATTCTCATGCTTGGCAGTGTGTTTATTTCGACAATGGAGCGAATCTCAATACGAGTATCTGTCGCTATAGTAGAAGCAGGATATGCTTCAGGAGGGACTAACGTGCCACAGTTTACTCAGACGAACGAGCATCCAACAGGTTTACTCGTATACTTCATGTTCTTTGTTGGATTCATACTATTGGTCGCGGGATTCCCGGGGAGTTATAAGAAAAATCGTAATCATGGGCATAGCAAGGAAGTTTAGCTTGAGGAGGGATGAAAGTGGCCGAACAGGAGGAAGTGTTATCGGGAGGTAATGTGAATATGGTCGTCAGAATAGGTGAGACGGTTCGCCGGCATGCGAAACCAAATCCATATGTGATTGAATTGCTTTTACATCTCGAAAAAGTTGGTTATGATCATGCCCCTCGATTTCTGGGAATAGATGAACAGGGGAGAGAAACGCTCTCTTACCTCGAAGGCATCGTTCCAGGCAATGATTATCCTGATCTAGAAGAGTATATGTGGTCAGACGAATCTCTGATTGAAGTCGCGAAACTGTTGAGAAGTTACCATGATGCGACCGTTGGATTTACAACAACATCAGTATCAACGAACAGATATCCAGGCCTAACTGAAGATGAAGTTGTATGTCATAACGATTTTGCGCCGTATAATGTGGTGTACAAGGATGGCCGTCCTCATGGCATTATTGATTTTGATATGGCGGGCCCGGGTCCGCGAATGTGGGATATCGCCTATGCCTTGTATACCTCCATTCCACTAGCAGAATTTTCACCAGAGATGGATGGAACAGGTGTTATGCCATACGCTAGCGAGATGCATGGATCTATTCGAAAGAAACGGATTGCATTATTCATGACTACTTACGGTCTGAGTGTTCCAGCAGATTTGAAGGAGTGGGTCGTATCCCGCATTCGTTTTATGTGTAAAACACTGTCTGACCGAGCGGCTGCCGGGGAAGTTGCTTTTATAAAAATGATAGAAGAAGGTCATCTCGCACACTATGAAAAAGAGCTAACCTTTCTTGAAAAGCATTTTGATGACTGGACTTAAATTAGGGAGTGAATTCCACAATGTACAAACCAAAAACAACCGTAACAGACCAAAGTGTCATTGCATTTATTGAACAGATCGAACATCCGAAAAAAAGGGAGGATGCCTATCAATTATTGGATATCTTCACGGAGACAACAGGTTATGAAGCAAAAATGTGGGGGCCGAGTATTATTGGATTCGGTACATACCATTACAAGTATGATTCAGGTCACGAAGGCGATGCACCACTGGTGGGTTTTTCACCCCGAAAAGCAAAGATCAGTTTATATTTTGCCACAGGTGATAACAAAAGAGCGGACCTGTTAAAGGACTTTGGAAAACATACGACGGGCAAAGCTTGTGTGTACATTAACAAAGTAGCAGACATTCAAGTGGATGTTTTGAAAGCGTTAATCGTGCAGTCTGTCCAGTTCTTAAAAGAAACCTATCCTAATCAATAACTCTGCAAGCTATCAATCCGTTACCATAAAAGAGATTAGTGAGGGACGGGCTTATATTATGGCTTGGGTTATCAAAACTTGAAAAATATCCACATACGTATAATTATCAAAATTTAAATGCAGAGAATGCAGAACGACAATATAAAAATGCTCGTATCATGGTTAATATCATGAAAGCTGAAATAACCCTATTTTTATGTATATCAGTTTGATTATCATTGGTTTTTCCAGTGAAAGAGTGGCTAGTTGAAATGGACTCTTTAAAGGCATTGGAGTACCCCCTAGAATTCATGAGAAATCCCAGGGGGGTATTCCAATGTGTTTTGCGTTCAGCTCTTGCCTGTCAACGTTGGCTCCCCATAGGC
The DNA here is from genome assembly GCF_037976585.1 of Paenibacillus sp. FSL k6-2145. NCBI lineage: Bacteria > Bacillati > Bacillota > Bacilli > Caryophanales > Paenibacillaceae > Paenibacillus > Paenibacillus sp. FSL k6-2145. Next base: position 4,792,166 of record NZ_CP150267.1, read on the forward strand.
CCGAATCTCGATCAACTCCGCGTACTTGCTGCCATTGGTGGCATCCATGTTCACTCTAAGCGCCTGTGAATACACAGGTGTATCCAGGGTATGAATGACTTTTCTTTTGCGGTTTTCCGTTGCACTTACAATCTCGATCCATTCCCGAGACGGACTCAATATCTCCACCCGATAATCACGCACAAGTTCAGGCATCACACGGAATGTGGTGTGATGGTGATGGAGGTTAACCAGATCCTCGTTCACATCATCATTAAACGTCAAGTGCAATTCAGCCAAGGTTTGTGGCTCTTCCCATGTCAGTTGTACCCATTCTGGCTTCCCAGACTCCATCGGCTGCGACATCCACTGTTGGGGCCCACCGAAGGGGCGATGGTAACCGTTGATCGTGTTGTCCGCTGAATAGGCCGTGGTCTCAGAGAGGGTACGACAGCAGAACGGTTGACGCGCCAACCCCTGCATGGACCATAATACGACAGGCTGATCCGTGGCATGATCCTCCAGATTTTTGGACACGTGGTTTTCTTCTGTTTTGAAGAAGATCAGCACCCCGCTGTGTGCTTCTATCGAATGGTAGAGTGAGACGGCTTTATTGGAGCGGATGATCATAAAAGCATTCTGCGGTTCTTCCGGTCGCCATTCGAGCGGAAGCTTCACCCACTGCGCAGTTCCTGTTGTAACGTTAACAGTCACCGTAACTTGTAACGAATGCGGGACGTAGTTCTCCTTACGTCCCGTATCCCACAGCTCTACCGTCAGCTCGGTATCGCTGGATGCATCCAGCAGCAGCTCCAGGCCGCTGAGCAGTGGATGCACAGGCAGCAGCAGGGCAACATCCGTACCCAGCGGGTACGTCTCGCCAGGCTGCTCAAGGGCGATGCCCGTCAGCGTGCTGGAGGCTGTAGCCTTGGCACGCCAGGCCAGATCCAGCTCATCGTGGCTGCGCACCCCGATGATGGAAGCGTCCTGCCGCAGCAATGTCTGCTGCAGCAACGCCAGATGCCTCGCGTGCAGCTCGCGCGGCGACACCTCCATGGCCGCGCAGAGCGCCGCGCCCGTACCAGCGGCTTCGCCGATGACCGCGCATGTTGCCATGACGCGGGTCGTGCCGAAGGCGACATGTGATGCACTGATGTCGCGCCCGGCCATGAGCATATTCTGCACATTTGCGGAATACAGCGAGCGGAACGGCACGTGATATACGCCATCGGCATGCATATGCTTCGAGCCGCTCGCTTCGGCATACATGCCCTGTGGGGGATGCAGGTCAATGGACCATCCGCCAAAGGCAACGGCATCCGGGAATTCCCGCTGGCTGATAATATCGTTCTGGGTGAGCACATAGTCACCCGTGAAGCGGCGGTACTCCCTTTTGCCAGGCAGCGAACCGATCCACTCCAGCGTCATATGATCTGCATCAAACTTGCCGGAATTCTTGATATAGTCCCAGATCCCGTAGATTACGGACCACAGCTCATCACGGATCAGCTCATTGTCATGAACGGTGTCATGTTCACCGCCCCATTCAATCCACCAATAATGACAACCGGAATCCCCGCTGCGAATGACCCGGCGAATCGGAATGCTGGTCTGTGTAATATCCTTGGCAAAAGAAGGCGGGATATAACGGACAGGCGCACCAGCATCCTTGGTATAAAAGAGAAGTGTACTGCCCAGCGTGATTTGATCAGCCACCTCCGGTGCCCATTCTTCGCCATATTCGCTGCGAGCTTCCCGGCCGAGTGCAAACTTGGCTCCAGCCAGAAAGCCAACCAATCCATCACCCGTACAGTCCAGATAGATCTGACTTTCGAATCGGATTTTGCGCTCAGAACCCATCATCCACCCGGTAACGGAGGTGATCATGCGTTCATCTCCATCCCCAGTGGCCTCGACTTCATGTACATCCGTGTTCAGGTACAGGCTGATGTTGGATTCAGCTCGAACGGCTTCCAGAATGATCAAGTCCCAAAGATAAGGATTGCCCTCTGGATTACGATACTGATTCTCTACAAACAGTTCCCCCATGATACCCGTCTCGCGGGCATAGCGATTAATCCCATGGGCGGTAGCGCCGCAGACCCATACGCGTACTTCGCTGCTGGAATTCCCGCCAAGTACAGGACGATTCTGCACCAGAGCGACCTGTTGGCCCAGCCGGGCAGCAGATATGGCAGCGCATACGCCAGCAAGCCCGCCCCCGATGACGGTGATATCCGGTTTAACGAGTTCGTGCTTCATATGAACACCTCTCTCATTGAATATGGATGAGCCTAAGCTCAGATTTCCTATTTCATATCTATAATTTCATATTAGTTCTATATATTTACTTTTCAAATACACTATATTATCATCGAGCATATACTTTATTTCATAACAAAGGCAGGTGTGTCATGGACCTCCTTAATCACATCTACTGGAAGAAGAAAGCTGAATTTGCTCTAGCAGAAGATATCTACGACGCTTGGGTGGTCTTTGCTGTTGAAGAGGGCGTATTTCGTTACGAGATTGACGGGCAGAGCGGAGAGGCGGGTTTTGCTGACCTGGTGTTGTGTCCACCACACGTTCCTTTTCGCAGAGAGGCGGTAACCCCGCTGACGTTTCACTATATACTGTTCCGTTGTAACTCCGCAGAGGGTGAGAGTCTTCTGCCCCCAATCGGAAAATCTCTCATTAATGATACAAAGCGTCTGGCTTCAACATATGCCTACCTGCGTCTGGCGAGTGAGGACAACGATGAAGTTACAACAGGATGGAAAACCCATCTGATGTTGGATTTGTGGCGGTTATATCAATGGGAGCGCAGACAGAGCAGGCTAATGGAAACGAAGTTCACGGAGGATGCCCTCATGGCTGAAGCGGCGGTATTGTTGGAGGAGTGGGCAGGAGAGGCGGTCAGTCTCCGAATGTTGGCCGAACATTTGGCTTTGAGTCCAGTTCAGCTCACCCGAAGGTTCCGGGAAGCCTTTCAAGAAACACCATCTGATTATCTGAAAGCGATTCGTCTCAAAAAAGCAAAAGCCTTGCTGGCAGATAGCCGTCTGACCCTTACGCAGATCGCCGAGAGATGTGGATACGAGAACGGATTTTATCTGAGCCGTGTATTTTCGTCCACCATAGGAATCAGTCCCTCGGAGTATCGGAGACGACATCAAGTATGAAAAAAGGGTACCATCCTTCTAGCCATCCATCCAGCCAGTCATCCATTCATTCATTTCTTACACCAATAGAACATATCTGTGCATTTCTCTTGAGTGCAGGCAACGAATATCACAAATCCATGCAAATCATTCGACTCCGGCTGTGAATGGCAGGCAGGTGCTATAATGGGGTCATTAATTGTAGGGGAGCGAGCACTAAGGAATGAAGAAGCCAAATTGGAAAAGTTGGTTGCCACAGCGGCTCAGATACCGCCTGTTCGGCGCGTTTGTGGTATTGATTCTTTTGCCGTTCAGTGCATTGAATGTCTACAATTATCAGCAGATTGAATCGCTGGTCGAGCAGAAAATCAGTGAGCAGAGCCATGAGCAGCTAGTCCAGATGTACCGCTCTCTGGAGGACCAGATGAGCATTGCCTTCAAAACGCTTATTTTTCTGGAACAGGATTCCGCGGTAAGAAATGTGCTAACCTCCCCGGACAGTCGTACGCCGCTTGAGAACAAGTCGCTGGTAGAAGAAAAGTTCAAGATGATCAACAACAGTTTTTTTCTATATAATCCTTCGGTGTACTTTACCTTGCTGGATTTTTATGATAGCGTTTACACTTCGTATTTGCCGAAACAAGCACTGACTTATGGCCCTTATCTGGAACAATTTCGTGAGCGGCTGGGGGAAATAACCACTCCAAAAGGCGGTGCGAAATCACAACCGTCTCAACCGGAAGAACTCTTCTATCGCTGGGATGCACGGGATACCAACCCTGTGCTTAGAGAGTTATCTTCCAGCCCGTATCTGTTGTCACTGTACGCTTACATGAAAGATAGCGGCGGCAAGCGATACGGGCTGGCACGAATTAGCATCGATTATTCCTACTGGTTCCAAACCATGCTGAAGGATTCACAGAGTAACCAGGAATATTACCTTATTACAGGTAGTGGAGAGACCATAGCCAGTTCATCCAAAACAGCGGCACTTTCCCCGGAAGTTACACGTGAAATAGCTCTTCATCCGGCACAGGCTTATCTGACTGATCCAGCCTCGGATACGCTGATTAACTACGTGTACATCGAATCATTGGACTGGTATATGGTGAATCGTATTCCACTTTCCATTCTGTTTACAGAGATATCCGAGCTTAAACAGCGTTACTTTCTGACCTTTTTTGGGTTTACAGGAGCATTTGTAGTGATGGCTTTTATGATCTCGGCAACGTTCACGCGCCCTCTGTCGCACTTACAGAATAAGATGAAGGAGGTTGTCCGCAAAAACCTCAAGATTCGTATTCCCGAAGGCCGCAGCCGTGGGGAAGTACTGGAACTGACACGCACGTTTAATACGATGCTGGATGATGCCAATCAGATGATCAACAGACTCAAAGCGGAGGAACGCCAGAAGGAAGCGGTACATTTTCATATGCTTCTGGCCCAGATGAATCCGCACTTTCTCCTGAATACATTGAATACAATGAAATGGAGTGCGATCCGCAGCGGTAATGAGGAGATCTCCGAGATGTGTGTTTCCTTGGGCAAATTACTGGAGGTCAGCCTGAATTCACAGGTCGAATTGGTATACCTGAAGGATGAGATCGAGTTGGTTCAAGCCTACCTTCATATCCAGCGGATTCGTTATCGGGATAGTTTTGAGGTGACTTGTGAATTTGACGATAAACTGGAATATGCGTTGGTGCCCAAACTGAGCTTGCAGCCACTGGTGGAGAATGCCATTCATCACGGTGTCGGGCCACTGGAGCAACTTGGTCAGATCCGTATTGGAATTTACAGGCAAGACACAGGAATGCTGATGCTGGAGGTGGCAGACAACGGAATTGGAATGGAGGAATCCCGGCGTTTGCAGATGACCCGCACGCGCCCGGGGATCGGCCTGTCTAACCTTAAGGAACGATTGCGATTATTGTTCAAAGGCCAAAGTGAACTTGAAGTGATTGATACCAAGCCGGGGACATTAGTGAGGTTCAGCATTCCTTTTTTATTGTCGACGCCTTACGTACAGAAGCGGTCAGACTAGACGACTGGAGAGGGGAATCTGGCATGTGGAAGGTATTGCTTGTGGAGGATGAGGTATTTGTACGAGAGTCGGTGCGAGAGATTATTTCCTGGGAAGAGCTGGGCTTCACGGTCATCGGAGAATCCGGTAATGGGACCGAAGCGCTGGCGATGATTATAAAGGATACACCCGATCTGGTGCTGACCGATATTGTCATGCCAGGTATGGATGGTCTGGAATTACTCAAACAGACCCGTCAGGCCGGGTTAAAAACCAAGTTTGTCATGCTCACCTGTATGGGGGAGTTCGAATATGTACGCCGTGCAATGGAATACGGGGCTTCCAATTATATTCTGAAGCTGTCGATGAGTGTAAATTCACTGCGTGATACTCTGCGTAAAGTAAGTGCGGAACTGGGAGCTTCGGCTGAAGCCCGGACAGAGACAGATCAACATGAAGTGCCGCCTTCCACACCGGTTCTCACATCAACGCCTGCTTTGCCTAATTCTCTTACGGTCTCTTCTGCGACCCCGTCTGATACGGATCTTCCATTTACACCTGTTCGTGAGCCGGTTGTGAAGCATCCGGAGATTAGCAAAATAATTGAGTACATCGGACAGCATTACGACCAGGACATTACCGTCAAATCCATGTCACGATATGTGATGATGGGCGAGAATTATGTGAGCGCTTTGTTTAAAAAGAAAACCGGCCATACCCTGATTCACTACTTGCATGGGGTACGGATGGAGAAAGCGGCTGAATATTTGCGCGAGACGGACCTTCCCGTACAAGAGATTGGTTACCGGGTAGGGTTCGGAAGTGATAATTATTTCATCAAAATATTCAAGCGTTGGACCGGTTGCACGCCCAGCCAGTATCGCCATCGTTCGTGACTCACAGGATGAGTAGAAGGAATATGTGTACCGAGTGCTCAGGCAAGCACAAGTAAATCCGTATTTTTGTTCAATCCGAATCATGGATATGTATCTTATGAACCCAGGAAGGTCCCTGCTACGATGTAACGGAAGGTACACTTCAATTCAGGGAGGTCATGTGACCAGATGAGAATCAAAAAAGGATTAACGGGGTTAATCGTAGGTGCGCTGATGCTGGGCTTGCTTGCCGGCTGTGTAGGTAAAAATGAGACGAACGGTGGAGACAACGGAGGTGGAGCGGCAGGGGGAAAAGTGAAACTCACCATGTGGGGCGCGGTGCCGCCCGAGAATGGTCCACAGGAAGTGGTGGATACCTGGAATGCGGAGCATCCTGATATTCAGGTGGAATATGTGCGGTTTGTGAATGATGATGATGGCAACCTAAAGCTGGATACGGCGCTGTCCACCGGGCAGAACGTTGACCTATATGTCAATTACACTCTCACAAACCTCGATAAACGCATCAAGGGCGGGACGGCGCTGGATCTAGGTGAGTTCACTGATTACAACATTGATGAGAAAATGGGTGAAGATGCGGCTTCCTGGAAAGTGGACGGCAAATATTACGGGATGCCAACCAAGAAAAACGCTGCCTTCTTCGCTTTAAATATGAAAGCGCTTGATCAGGCCGGACTGAGTGTACCGAAAGCCTGGACATGGGATGAAGCCCGTGAGTATGCACTCAAACTGAAGACGGCTGGCTTCAAGTACGGATTGGTGCAGCATACCGCTTCCTATGTAGACCCGCTCGATTCCGTTCTGGTGAAGAACGGCTATGTTAAGGCAGACGGTACTTCTAACCTCGATGATCCGCTTGTCACTAAATGGCTGGAGACGTTGAACGGAATGATGAAGGAGGATGCAACTACCCCTCCGCTCGGAGAGCAGCTGACTTCCAAAATGCCGGTGGAAAACATGTTCCTTGGCGGTGAGTCTGCCATGATTAATATCGGCGAATGGCTGATTCGCACATCAAACAATATGACCGAGTTCCCGCGGGATTGGAAAATCGCCTTTGCACCTGTACCGAGACTGGCTGCACAAGAAGCAGATATGGTGAAGAGTGGAGGACTTGGTGACTTTATCGCGATCAATTCCAAGTCGAAAAACAAAGAAGCCGCATGGGAGTTCCTGAAATGGTACGCCGATGGGGGAATGATGCCAATGGCTGCGGGTGGACGTTTGCCTTCCTCAAATGCGGTTGATCAACAGACTGCTATTGATCACCTGCTGGGCGATTATGCCGATTCTTATGATAAAGAGTCACTGGAATTTGTGTTGTATGGTGACGAGACACCTACGTTTGTCCGCAGCATTGCGCAGGAAGTGGTCGATCTGCGTGCACAGGAGTATGAAAAGTTCTTCCTTGGTAACCAGACTGCCGAAGTTACGGTACAGAACATGGTCAAACGCCATAATGACTGGCTGAAGCAGAATCAATAGAATGCAAAAGCAATGAGTCCAAAGGCCGTCCCCAATGGGACGGTTTTTTCTATATAAGCAATAGAACAATAGAGCATTAGATGTATGGCATTAGCTAGGGCTTTCCGGGCTAAAGGAAATAGAACAATTCCATGTTGTTTTCCTCCCTAAAGGCACTGCCGAAATACATATATCTGTGATATCAGGTACAGGGTTATGTTCCTTAAATGTTAGAGGACATCTTGTTATGCTTAATTCCAGAACAGATGTTAAGGAGTGGGGGAGCATATGCATAAATCCTGGATGAAACGG